>NZ_CP056284.1:0-5163773 GCF_013729795.1 Citrobacter sp. RHBSTW-00859
GTGTCACTTTCGCTTTGGCAGCAGTGTCTTGCCCGATTGCAGGATGAGTTACCAGCCACAGAGTTCAGTATGTGGATACGCCCGTTGCAGGCGGAACTGAGCGATAACACGCTGGCTTTGTATGCGCCAAACCGTTTCGTGCTTGATTGGGTAAGGGATAAATACCTTAATAATATTAATGGATTACTCAATAACTTCTGTGGAGCGGATGCCCCGCAGCTGCGCTTTGAAGTCGGTACTAAACCCGTCACGCAAACGCTGAAAACGCCGGTAAACAACGTTGTTGCGCCCGCCTACGTGGCTCAGCAAGTGCAACCGCAACGTGCCGCTCCGTCGGCGCGCTCAGGCTGGGATAACGTCCCGGCACCGGCAGAACCTACCTATCGTTCTAACGTCAACGTCAAACACACGTTTGATAACTTCGTTGAAGGTAAATCTAACCAACTGGCGCGCGCGGCGGCACGTCAGGTGGCGGACAATCCTGGCGGCGCCTACAATCCGTTATTCCTTTATGGCGGTACGGGTCTGGGTAAAACCCACCTGCTGCACGCTGTCGGTAACGGTATTATGGCGCGTAAGCCAAACGCGAAAGTGGTGTATATGCACTCCGAACGTTTTGTGCAGGACATGGTTAAGGCCCTGCAAAACAACGCGATCGAAGAGTTTAAACGCTACTACCGTTCCGTGGATGCGCTGCTGATTGACGATATCCAATTCTTCGCGAATAAAGAACGATCGCAGGAAGAGTTTTTCCACACCTTTAACGCCCTGCTGGAAGGCAATCAGCAGATCATCCTGACTTCGGATCGCTATCCGAAAGAGATCAACGGCGTTGAAGATCGTCTGAAATCCCGCTTCGGCTGGGGACTGACTGTTGCGATCGAGCCGCCTGAGCTGGAAACGCGCGTCGCGATCCTGATGAAAAAAGCCGACGAAAACGACATTCGTCTGCCGGGTGAAGTGGCGTTCTTTATTGCCAAGCGTCTACGCTCTAACGTACGTGAGTTGGAAGGCGCGCTGAACCGTGTGATCGCCAACGCTAATTTTACCGGCCGGGCGATTACCATCGATTTCGTGCGCGAAGCGTTGCGCGATCTGCTGGCTTTGCAGGAAAAGCTGGTCACCATCGACAATATTCAGAAGACGGTGGCGGAGTATTACAAAATCAAAATTGCGGATCTGCTTTCTAAGCGTCGATCTCGCTCGGTAGCTCGTCCGCGCCAGATGGCGATGGCGCTGGCAAAAGAGCTCACTAACCACAGTCTGCCGGAAATTGGCGACGCGTTTGGTGGGCGTGACCATACTACCGTGCTTCATGCCTGTCGCAAGATTGAGCAGTTGCGTGAAGAAAGCCATGATATTAAAGAAGATTTCTCCAATTTAATCAGAACATTATCTTCGTGACGCTATGAAATTTACCGTTGAACGTGAACATTTATTAAAACCGCTTCAGCAGGTCAGCGGCCCGCTGGGTGGACGTCCTACACTGCCTATTCTCGGAAATCTGCTGCTGCAGGTTGCTGACGGTGCGCTTTCTCTGACCGGTACCGATCTCGAAATGGAGATGGTGGCGCGCGTGGCGCTGATCCAGCCTCATGAACCTGGTGCGACCACCGTTCCGGCGCGTAAATTCTTCGATATTTGCCGTGGGTTGCCGGAAGGCGCGGAAATTGCCGTTCAACTGGAAGGCGATCGCATGCTGGTGCGGTCTGGCCGCAGCCGTTTCTCGCTGTCTACGCTGCCTGCCGCCGACTTCCCGAATCTGGACGACTGGCAGAGCGAAGTCGAATTCACTCTGCCGCAGGCCACGATGAAGCGCCTGATTGAAGCCACGCAGTTTTCGATGGCGCATCAGGACGTGCGTTACTACTTAAACGGCATGCTGTTTGAAACCGAAGGGGAAGAGCTGCGTACCGTGGCGACCGACGGTCACCGCCTGGCGGTCTGTTCAATGCCAGTCGGTCAGCAGTTACCCAGCCATTCGGTGATCGTTCCGCGTAAAGGCGTGATTGAACTGATGCGTATGCTCGACGGCGGCGACAACCCGCTGCGCGTGCAGATTGGCAGCAACAACATTCGTGCGCACGTGGGTGA
Organism: Citrobacter sp. RHBSTW-00859; assembly: GCF_013729795.1. NCBI lineage: Bacteria > Pseudomonadati > Pseudomonadota > Gammaproteobacteria > Enterobacterales > Enterobacteriaceae > Citrobacter > Citrobacter sp. RHBSTW-00859. The sequence goes on from NZ_CP056284.1 coordinate 2,095, forward strand.
CTTCATCTTTACCTCCAAGCTGGTTGATGGCCGTTTCCCGGATTATCGCCGCGTATTGCCGAAGAATCCGGACAAACATCTGGAAGCCGGTTGCGATATCCTCAAACAGGCATTTGCTCGTGCGGCGATCCTCTCTAACGAGAAATTCCGCGGCGTGCGTCTGTATGTCAGTGAAAACCAGCTGAAAATCACCGCCAACAACCCGGAGCAGGAAGAAGCGGAAGAAATTCTGGATGTCTCCTATCCTGGTACCGAACTGGAAATCGGTTTTAACGTTAGCTACGTACTGGACGTACTGAACGCGCTGAAGTGCGAGAACGTTCGTATTCTGCTGACCGATTCCGTATCGAGCGTACAGATTGAAGATGCTGCCAGCCAGAGCGCGGCTTATGTTGTTATGCCAATGAGACTGTAATGTCGCTCACCCGTCTGTTGATCCGCGACTTTCGCAATATCGAAAGCGCGGATCTCGCTTTATCCCCTGGCTTTAACTTCCTGGTTGGCGCGAACGGCAGCGGCAAAACCAGCGTGCTGGAAGCCATCTATACGCTCGGCCACGGCCGGGCGTTTCGCAGTTTGCAGATTGGCCGCGTAATTCGCCACGAGCAGGAGTCGTTTGTTTTACACGGGCGTTTGCAGGGGGAAGAGCGTGAGACATCGATTGGCCTGACGAAAGACAAACTGGGCGACAGCAAAGTGCGCATTGATGGCACTGACGGGCACAAGGTCGCGGAACTGGCGCACCTGATGCCGATGCAGCTGATCACGCCAGAGGGGTTTACTTTACTCAATGGCGGCCCCAAATACAGAAGAGCATTCCTTGACTGGGGATGCTTTCACAATGAAGCCGGATTTTTCACCGCCTGGAGCAATCTGAAGCGACTGCTCAAGCAGCGCAACGCAGCCCTGCGCCAGGTGAGTCGTTATGAGCAACTGCGTCCGTGGGATAAAGAACTGATCCCGCTGGCGGAACAAATCAGCACCTGGCGCGCGGAGTACAGCGCCGGTATCGCGCAGGATATGGCGGATACCTGTCAGCAGTTTCTACCCGAATTTTCTCTCTCCTTCTCATTCCAGCGCGGCTGGGAGAAAGAGACCGATTATGCCGAAGTGCTGGAACGCAGTTTTGAACGCGATCGCATGTTGACCTACACCGCGCACGGTCCGCACAAAGCGGATTTTCGCATTCGCGCTGACGGTGCGCCGGTGGAAGACACGTTGTCGCGTGGGCAGCTAAAGCTGCTGATGTGCGCCTTACGTCTGGCGCAAGGGGAGTTCCTCACCCGCGAAAGTGGGCGGCGGTGTCTCTACCTGATAGATGATTTTGCCTCTGAACTTGATGATGCCCGTCGTGGGCTGTTAGCCAGCCGCTTAAAAGCGACGCAATCTCAGGTCTTTGTCAGCGCAATCAGCGCTGAACACGTTCTGGACATGTCGGACAAAAATTCGAAGATGTTCACCGTGGAAAAGGGTAAAATAACGGATTAACCCAAGTTTAAATGAGCGAGAAACGTTGATGTCGAATTCTTATGACTCCTCCAGTATCAAAGTCCTGAAAGGACTGGATGCGGTGCGTAAGCGCCCGGGTATGTATATCGGCGACACGGATGACGGCACCGGTCTGCACCACATGGTATTCGAGGTGGTAGATAACGCTATCGACGAAGCGCTCGCGGGTCACTGTAAAGATATCGTTGTAACGATTCACGCTGACAACTCCGTGTCCGTTACCGATGATGGCCGTGGTATCCCAACCGGTATTCACCCGGAAGAGGGCGTTTCGGCGGCGGAAGTTATCATGACCGTTCTGCACGCAGGCGGTAAATTCGATGATAACTCCTATAAAGTTTCCGGTGGTCTGCACGGCGTAGGTGTGTCCGTAGTAAACGCCCTGTCACAGAAACTGGAGCTGGTGATTCGTCGTGAAGGCAAAGTGCATCAGCAAACTTACGTGCACGGTGTGCCGCAGGCGCCGCTGGCGGTAACCGGCGAAACAGAAGCGACGGGTACTCAGGTACGTTTCTGGCCAAGCCACGAAACCTTTACCAACGTCGTTGAGTTTGAATACGAGATTCTGGCTAAGCGTCTGCGCGAGCTGTCGTTCCTGAACTCCGGCGTCTCTATCCGTCTGCGCGACAAGCGCGATGGTAAAGAAGACCATTTCCACTACGAAGGCGGCATCAAGGCGTTTGTTGAATACCTCAACAAAAACAAAACGCCGATCCACCCGAATATCTTCTACTTCTCCACCGAAAAAGACGGTATCGGCGTTGAAGTTGCGCTGCAGTGGAACGATGGTTTCCAGGAAAACATCTACTGCTTCACCAACAACATTCCGCAGCGTGACGGCGGTACTCACCTTGCAGGCTTCCGTGCGGCGATGACCCGTACCCTGAACGCCTACATGGACAAAGAAGGCTACAGCAAAAAAGCCAAAGTCAGCGCCACCGGTGATGATGCCCGTGAAGGCTTGATTGCCGTTGTTTCCGTGAAAGTACCGGATCCGAAGTTCTCCTCACAGACCAAAGACAAGCTGGTCTCCTCTGAGGTGAAATCGGCGGTAGAACAGCAGATGAACGAACTGCTGAGCGAATACCTGCTGGAAAACCCGTCTGACGCGAAAATCGTCGTTGGCAAAATTATTGATGCTGCACGTGCCCGTGAAGCGGCACGTCGCGCGCGTGAAATGACCCGTCGTAAAGGCGCGCTGGACTTAGCGGGTCTGCCGGGCAAGCTGGCGGACTGTCAGGAACGCGACCCGGCGCTGTCCGAACTGTACCTTGTGGAAGGGGACTCCGCGGGCGGTTCTGCGAAGCAGGGCCGTAACCGTAAAAACCAGGCGATTCTGCCGCTGAAGGGTAAAATCCTCAACGTCGAGAAAGCGCGCTTTGATAAAATGCTCTCTTCTCAGGAAGTGGCGACGCTGATCACCGCGCTCGGCTGTGGCATTGGTCGTGACGAGTACAACCCGGACAAACTGCGTTATCACAGCATCATCATCATGACCGATGCGGACGTCGACGGCTCGCATATTCGTACTCTGCTGTTGACCTTCTTCTATCGTCAGATGCCGGAAATCGTGGAACGCGGCCACGTTTACATTGCACAGCCACCGCTGTACAAAGTGAAAAAAGGCAAGCAGGAACAGTACATTAAAGATGACGAAGCGATGGATCAGTACCAAATTTCTATCGCTCTGGATGGCGCAACGCTACACACTAATGCCAGCGCACCTGCTCTTTCAGGTGAGTCGTTAGAAAAACTGGTTTCTGAATACAACGCGACGCAGAAAATGATTGGCCGTATGGAACGTCGTTACCCGAAAGCGCTGCTGAAAGAACTGGTTTATCAACCGACGCTGCCGGAAGCTGATTTGGCGAACGAGCAGACCGTTACCCGCTGGGTTAATACGCTGATTACCGAGCTGAACGAAAAAGAACAGCACGGCAGCCTGTGGAAGTTTGATATCCACCACAACGCAGAGCAGAACCTGTTTGAGCCGATTGTGCGCGTCCGTACTCACGGTGTGGATACCGACTATATTCTGGATCACGAGTTTGTGACCGGTGGCGAATACCGTCGTATTTGTACGCTCGGTGAGAAGCTGCGCGGGCTGATCGAAGACGATGCGTTTATCGAACGTGGCGAGCGCCGCCAGCCGGTTGCCAGCTTTGAGCAGGCGCTGGAATGGCTGCAGAAAGAGTCACGTCGCGGCCTCGCTATCCAGCGTTATAAAGGTCTGGGCGAGATGAACCCGGATCAGCTGTGGGAAACCACCATGGATCCGGAAAGCCGTCGTATGCTGCGCGTTACCGTGAAGGATGCGATTGCCGCCGACCAGCTGTTCACTACGCTGATGGGCGATGCCGTTGAACCGCGTCGCGCGTTTATCGAAGAAAACGCCCTGAAAGCGGCGAACATCGATATCTAACTTGCACCCAGGTCTACAACCGTCCTGCAAAAGGGGAATCTCGATTCCCCTTTCTATCCCCCTTTTCGTAGCTGTTTTTTGAGCGGAATCGCGTTAGCATGAGGACGGACTCATTTAATCCGGGGAACTCATGGCTATCAAACTTATTGCTATCGACATGGATGGCACACTTCTGCTGCCCGATCACACCATTTCACCCGCGGTCAAAACGGCGATTGCCGCAGCGCGCGCGCGTGGCGTAAATGTGGTGCTGACCACGGGGCGCCCGTATGCCGGCGTCCACAGCTATCTGAAAGAATTGCATATGGAAGAACCCGGTGACTACTGCATTACCTACAATGGCGCGCTAGTGCAGAAAGCAGGGGATGGCAGTACTGTCGCGCAAACCGCGCTGAGCTATGATGATTATCGTTATCTGGAGCAGCTCTCCCGGGACGTTGGCTCGCATTTCCACGCTCTCGATCGCAACACCCTGTATACCGCGAACCGTGATATCAGCTACTACACGGTGCATGAATCGTTTGTTGCGACGATTCCGCTGGTGTTCTGTGAAGCCGAGAAAATGGATCCCGCAACCCAGTTCCTGAAAGTGATGATGATTGACGAGCCGGAGATCCTCGATAAAGCTATCTCGCGCATACCTGCGGAAGTAAAAGAGAAGTACACCGTGCTGAAAAGTGCACCGTATTTCCTCGAAATCCTCGATAAACGCGTCAATAAAGGGACTGGCGTGAAATCGCTGGCCGATGCGTTGGGTATAAAAGCCGAAGAGGTGATGGCGATTGGCGATCAGGAAAACGACATCGCGATGATTGAATACGCAGGCGTGGGCGTTGCCATGGACAACGCTATTGGATCAGTCAAAGAAATCGCCAACTTTGTGACGAAATCTAACCTTGAAGATGGCGTCGCGTATGCCATTGAGAAGTTTGCGCTGAAATAAGATGTTATGGGCAAATGCCTTGGCGCATTTGCCCTGTTTCAGCAATTAGTTGTGATACTGAGTGGTCACCTTGAGGAATATGCGCCACGCTGCTGCGCATTATCCATTTACGGGAAAACGCCGACGTCAGGGCCCGACTTTTCAGGATCTTGCCAAACAGTTTGAGACGTAACTTGCGGGTGGCTTTGCGGTAAGCGTGATTCATATCTGGTGCATCCCGCAACAATACAGATTTGAGCGCCTCCGCGCTGTCCAGCGCATAGCTAATCCCCTCCAGTGAGCTGGCGCTGATAAAACCGGCCGCTTCGCCAATCAAAAATGCGTTGTCCTTGCCACAGACGAAGTCTTTCCAGCGTGAAGGAAACAGCACCGTACATTTTTCACTTTTCACCGGTTTGCCGAACTGAAATTGGAACGCTTCCATTTTCGCTTTCAGCGCGTCAAAGCGCGCCTGGCCGTCCTTCATCGGGTAGGCGCCGCCAAAGATAAAATAGCCATCTTTGCTGATACTCCAGGAATAACAGTCGGTTGAGTCGTTATCAAAAATTCAGGAATAGAACGGGACGGGATGTTTTTCCGCAAACCATTGTTGAATAGCAACATATTTACGGATCTGGTGCCGGGGATAGAGATGACGGCGTACCAGTGAGTTCGCGCCGTCGGCTCCCACCAGATAACGCGCGGTGATCTGCTGCTCCCAACCGTCGGCGCGGAAGATAACATGCCATTTATCGCCCTCGCGCCAGATTTTCCGACACAGGCTGTCGTGGTACACCTGTACATCATCAGGAATGAGAGATTTAAGCCATAAATCAAAAGCATGGCGGTTGATATTAATGTAGCTGCGCTGGTAGTTACGCGTCAAAGAGGCTGCAACATCAACCGTTTTAACGCTAAATATCTGTGGGTTAGCGATGACATCAACGGGTAAGGTTATCCCGTCGCGGATAAACGAACGCTGGGCATCCGGGGCCAACAGACCGCCGCAGGGTTTGGTGAAACCTTCGTTGCCGCACTGGTGTTTTTTATCCAACGCGATCACGCGCATTTTTCCACTCAACTGCCGCGCCAGCGCTGCGCCTGCCGGGCCTAACCCGATAATGGCTACGTCAAAATGTTCCATCTTTCTGTCCGCAAAAATGAAGATGGCGATACGCTAAAGCCTGAAAGTGAAGTGCTTGTGAAGTATGATTGCTGAAATCGTCTTGTATCAGGGCATTCCATGAAGCAAATCACCTTTACGCCGCGTAATCATCAGCTTACCAATATCAATACCTGGACACCGGACAGCCAGTGGCTGGTCTTTGATGTGCGCCCTTCCGGTGCCTCTTTTACCGGCGACACAATTGAGCGCGTCAATATTCATACTGGCGAGCTGGAGGTGATTTATCGGGCCATGCAGGGATCGCACGTTGGCGTAGTGACCGTTCATCCAAAGTTGGAAAAATATGTGTTTATTCATGGGCCTGAAAATCCTGATGAAACATGGCATTACGACTTCCATCATCGGCGTGGGGTGATAGCTACGCAGGCAAAAGTGGAGAATCTGGATGCGATGGATATTACCGCCCCATATACGCCGGGTGCGCTGCGCGGTGGTAGCCATGTGCATGTATTTAGCCCGAGCGGCGAGTTTGTCAGTTTCACCTATAACGACCATGTGTTGCATGAGCGCTCACCGGCGCTGGATCTACGCAATGTCGGTGTGGCTGCGCCCTATGGTCCGGTGACGGTCTCCGCGCAGCATCCCCGTGAGTACAGCGGGAGCCATTGGTGCGTGCTGGTAACCCAGACGACACCCACGCCTAAACCGGGTAGCGATGAGATTAACCGCGCCTATGAAGAGGGCTGGGTAGGGGAAAACAGACTGGCGTTTATCGGTGATACGTTATCAGTCACGGGCGAGAAAGTGCCGGAGTTATTTATTGTTGATTTACCACAGGATGAAAGCGGCTGGAAACAGCCGGGCGACGCTCCGCTGGAGGGCACTGAGGCAACAATGCCTGCGCCGCCATTCGGTATTAATCAACGCCGCCTGACGTTTACTCATGCGCGCGCCTTTCCCGGTCTGCTAAATCAGCCGCGCCATTGGGTGCGCAGTAATCCAAAGGCATCTGAGATTGCGTTTTTAATGCGTGATGACGTCGGCATTGTGCAACTGTGGCTGATTTCCCCACAAGGAGGGGAACCGCGTCAGCTTACCCGCTGCGCCACGGATATTCAGTCAGCATTCAACTGGCATCCGTCGGGGAAATGGCTGGGGTTTGTACTGGATAACAAAATTGCTTGTTGTGATGCTCAGACGGGAGAGGTAGATTTTTTAACGGACCGTCACGGCAACCCACCATCGGGCGATGCGATCATCTTCTCTCCTGATGGTCGACAGGTTGCGTGGATGGAAGACGTCGAGGGTTTCCGCCAGTTGTGGGTAACAGAGACTGGGCGTTAGCTTAAGGAGCAGGCATTTCAGCCGGAGGGATAACGGCGTTCGCGGCCTGCGTTCTCTCCTCGCTTTTTTCTACACGGGATCTCACCGAGTTATCTTTGCGAAAGAGATCCCACGGAAGTAATACTGTATCCAGTACTGCGGTAAACGGCATATCCAGAATCGCCAGTGACTTGGTTCCCCAGTTTGTATCACTTTCGCTAATCATTGTGGCGCTGGCGCGCGTGCCAGGATACGTCCCTTCTTTGCCTCCGGTATGCGACATAATGCTGGAACAGCCGCTCACAAACGCCATCCCGCTGCACATTGTCAGTGTTACCAACATTTTTTTTATCATCATTTTTTTCATCTGTATTTATTGTGTTTGCATGGTGAGTTAAAGCGATCCGTTGCGAAAATAACATCACCATTTCGTCACACTGTGGCGGCTATCGCGATTTAACGATAACAACTGCTCCCACCAGTGTATGCAATAGACAACAAACTGCAAAAAAAGTCAGATGAATACGCTTGAAAAGTTTGTATTAAGACCCATTTTTAGAGTGTAGACAAATGAAGGGCATGCCTGATGGGTGTCCTGGCTACCTGACCTGTCCATGATGGAAGGTCTATTATTCTCGCTGATTTCAGGAGCTATTGATTATGCGTAACTTTGATTTATCCCCACTGTACCGTTCTGCTATTGGTTTTGATCGCCTGTTTAACCTGCTGGAAAACAATCAGGGCCAGAGCAATGGCGGCTACCCTCCGTATAACGTTGAGCTGGTAGACGAAAACCATTACCGAATTGCGATTGCCGTTGCTGGTTTTGCTGAAAGCGAACTGGAAATTACTGCCCAGGACAATCTGCTGGTGGTGAAAGGTGCCCATGCGGACGATCAAAAAGAACGTACTTACCTGTATCAGGGGATTGCCGAGCGCAACTTCGAACGTAAGTTCCAGTTAGCGGAGAACATTCATGTTCGCGGCGCGAACCTGGTGAATGGTCTGCTGTATATCGATCTCGAACGCGTGATTCCCGAGGCGAATAAGCCGCGCCGCATCGAAATCAACTAATTCTGTGGGCCGCTTCAGGCGGCCCTGCTAAGCAATCGGCTTGCCGTCAGGGAGCCAAAAGGTACTTACTCGCTTCTTAGAAGGAGATTATTATGCGTAACTACGATTTATCCCCACTGCTGCGTCAATGGATCGGTTTTGACAAACTGGCCAATGCCTTGCAAAACACGGGCGAAAGCCAGAGCTTCCCGCCTTATAACATCGAAAAGAGCGATGATAACCACTACCGCATTACCCTTGCGTTAGCCGGTTTCCGCCAGGAAGATCTGGATATTCAACTGGAAGGCACACGCCTGACCGTGAAAGGTACGCCGCAGCAGCCGGAAAAAGAGACCAAATGGTTGCATCAGGGGCTGGTCACTCAGCCGTTCAGCCTGAGCTTTACGCTGGCTGAAAATATGGAAGTCTCCGGCGCAAGCTTCACTAACGGCTTGCTGCATATCGATTTGACCCGGAATGAACCTGAAACCATCGCTCCACAACGTATCGCCATCAGCGAACGTCCCGCATTAGACAGTTAAATAGCTCCATGCCTTTGCCCCGCCAGAAATGACGGGGCTTTTTTGTGCCTCAGCCCACATGAAACTATTATCTGGGAGGGCAGGATGCCGGAAGCGCTGCCATTGCCAGAAAAAAGCATTCAGCAATTTCAAATCGACGTGAAGAAAAACAGTAAAGAACGCCCTTCTCAAGCGCTCCTGGGCGCTTTGTAGCATGATAATGTGCGCCACTCTGCATTCATGCCTGAACGGTTCAGTCATAATCTTCGTTAAATAAAATGTTATTCACAGGGAACAGGAAAATGAGTGATATAGCATTGACGGTCAGCGTTCTGGCAATGGTGGCAGTTGTCGGATTATGGATCGGCAACATAAAAATACGTGGTGTTGGTTTTGGCATCGGAGGCGTGCTGTTCGGCGGTATTATTGTCGGGCATTTTGTCGATCAGGCAGGGATGACCCTGAGCGGCGACATGCTGCATTTTATTCAGGAATTTGGCCTGATTCTTTTCGTCTACACCATCGGTATTCAGGTGGGGCCGGGCTTTTTTGCGTCACTGCGCGTTTCGGGCCTACGGCTGAATCTGTTTGCCGTGCTGATTGTTATCATGGGTGGCCTGGTCACCGCGATCCTGCATAAGATTTTTGCCATTCCCCTTCCCGTGGTGCTGGGCATTTTTTCCGGTGCGGTCACTAATACTCCGGCGTTAGGCGCGGGGCAGCAGATTCTGCGCGATCTGGGCACTCCTGTTGATGTGGTGGATCAGATGGGGATGAGCTATGCCATGGCTTATCCTTTTGGTATCTGCGGTATTTTGCTCACTATGTGGCTGATGCGCCTAATTTTTCGCGTTAACGTCGATGCCGAAGCCCATCAGCATGAATCCACGCTGACCAACGGGCACGCGCTGATTCAGACGATGAATATCCGTGTGGAAAACCCGAACCTTAACAATATGGCGATTCAGGATGTCCCAATCCTGAACAGCGACAAAATCATCTGCTCACGTTTGAAACGTGAAGAAACATTGATGGTGCCGTCGCCGGGGACGATTATTCAGATGGGTGACCTGCTACACCTGGTTGGCCAGCCTGCTGATCTGCACAACGCGCAGGTAGTGATTGGGCAGGAGGTGGACACATCGCTGTCGACGCGAGGTACCGATTTACGCGTTGAGCGCGTGGTGGTGACCAACGAACAGGTGCTGGGGAAACGAATCCGCGACCTGCATTTCAAAGAACGTTACGACGTGGTTATCTCCCGTCTGAACCGTGCGGGGGTTGAGCTGGTAGCCAGCAGCGACGCCAGCCTGCAGTTTGGCGACATCCTCAATCTGGTCGGCCGACCTTCCTCGATTGATACTGTTGCCAATGTGGTGGGTAACGCCCAACAAAAACTGCAGCAGGTGCAGATGCTGCCGGTATTTATCGGGATCGGGCTGGGTGTTCTGCTGGGTTCAATCCCGCTGTTCATTCCTGGGTTCCCGGTGGCGCTAAAACTGGGGTTGGCCGGTGGGCCGCTGATTATGGCGTTGATCCTGGGGCGTATTGGCAGCATTGGTAAGCTGTATTGGTTTATGCCCCCCAGCGCTAACCTGGCGCTGCGAGAGTTGGGTATCGTGCTGTTTCTCGCAGTGGTTGGTCTGAAGTCAGGCGGTGATTTTGTTCATACCCTGACGCAGGGGGATGGCCTGAGCTGGGTGGGTTACGGTATTTTCATCACCGCGATTCCGCTGATTACCGTGGGGCTGCTGGCGAGGATTTTCGTCAAAATGAACTACCTCACGCTGTGCGGCATGCTGGCTGGCTCAATGACCGATCCGCCTGCACTGGCATTTGCTAACAACCTGCATGCCACCAGCGGGGCGGCGGCGCTGTCGTATGCGACCGTTTATCCGCTGGTGATGTTCCTGCGAATTATCACGCCGCAACTGCTGGCGGTGATTTTCTGGGGGATGGGTTAGTCAGGCTGAGTCTGGGTGGACGCGCCGTAAGTGGTAGTCCACCTGGTACTCGCTGGCGTTTCTGAACATCACCGAATAATTCAAAAACTCCCCGCTATCGCTGTAGGACAGTGAGGTAATCCGCAGCAATGGCGTCTGTTCAGGTACGTTCATCTGCGCGGAAAGCTGCTTATCGGCAAGAACGGGAGTCAGACTTTCATAGTTGCCGCTGATAGTTATTCCGCACTCTTTCTCGATGTAATCGAATTTTGACCCTTCCAGATGCGCCAGCGATAAATTACGGAATAATTTTACCGGCATGTAGCTGTCTTCAAGCATCAGCGGCTTGCCGTCCACATAGCGAACGCGACGTGAGAAGTAGATGCGTTCATTAATCTGGATACGCAGTTGGCTGGCAATTGCTGGTGGTGCGGGCATCACTTCAAATACCAGTACTTCACTGGTGACCTCTTTCCCTTGTCGCTTCAGTACTTCCGCCAGTCCGGTCAGGTTTGTGGTTTCATGATGGACATCTTTGCGCGCCACATAAGTTCCACTCCCATGACGGCGTACGACCAATCCCCAGCCAATCAACATATCAATTGCTTTACGGATCGTCATTCGTGAAACCGCGAACTCTTGGGCAAGCTTTTTTTCACCAGGCAACGGGCTACCGATGTTGTAATCAGACGAATTCAGGCGAATTCGTAGTCGTTCCGCAATTGATTTGTAGATCACTACCAGACCTCTTTTTTCTTTTAATTACCGCACCATAAACCTTTTAATGTCTAACTTTTACGTAAAAAGTAGACCTCATTGCCGAAATTAAAACCATGAAAGCGATCACGAATCGCAGCGGCATGCCATGTCTGAAGGATCGCAACTTTCTATTCTCGTATCAGGCCAGCAATCACTACAAAAAAGGCCTCTCCCCTACTGGTTGTTATATGAGGATGTGAAAATGCTCAGTCAAATACAACGCTTTGGCGGCGCGATGTTCACCCCGGTGCTGCTGTTTCCCTTTGCCGGTATCGTCGTCGGTATCGCTATTATGCTGCGCAACCCGCTGTTTGTGGGTGAAGCGCTTACCGATCCCAACAGTTTGTTCGCACAAATCGTTCATATCATCGAAGAAGGTGGCTGGACGGTATTTCGCAATATGCCGCTGATTTTCGCCGTTGGTCTGCCGATCGGTCTGGCGAAACAGGCTCAGGGGCGCGCTTGTCTGGCGGTACTGGTCAGCTTTCTTACGTGGAATTACTTCATCAATGCCATGGGCATGACCTGGGGAGATTTCTTCGGCGTGGATTTTAGCGCAGACCCGACGGCAGGTAGCGGCTTAACGATGATGGCCGGGATTAAAACACTAGATACCAGCATCATCGGCGCCATTGTCATTTCCGGTATTGTTACTGCCTTGCATAACCGTTATTTCGACAAACCCTTGCCAGTATTTCTCGGTATTTTTCAGGGAACATCGTTTGTGGTGATCATTGCCTTCCTGGTGATGATTCCCTGTGCCTGGCTGACGCTGCTGGGTTGGCCAAAGGTGCAGATGGGGATTGAATCTCTGCAAGCTTTTCTGCGTTCTGCGGGTGCGCTGGGGGTATGGGTTTATACCTTCCTTGAGCGTATTTTGATTCCGACCGGGCTGCATCACTTCGTCTATGGTCCATTTATCTTCGGCCCTGCGGCGGTGGAAGGCGGCATCCAGGTCTACTGGGCGCAGCACTTGCAGGAATTCAGCCAAAGCACAGAGTCGCTGAAAACGCTGTTCCCGGAAGGGGGTTTTGCTCTGCACGGCAATTCGAAAATCTTTGGTTCATTAGGTATTGCTCTGGCGCTTTACTTCACTGCCTCTCCGGAAAACCGGGTGAAGGTGGCGGGATTATTGATCCCCGCTACGCTAACGGCTGTGTTGGTTGGGATTACCGAACCGCTGGAGTTCACCTTCCTGTTTATCTCACCCTTGCTGTTTGCTGTACACGCCGTGCTGGCGGCCTCCATGGCGACGGTAATGTATCTCTGCGGCGTGGTAGGCAATATGGGTGGCGGCCTGCTTGACCAGTTCTTACCGCAAAACTGGATCCCAATGTTCCACAACCATGCCGGAATGATGTTCACCCAGATAGCGATTGGCCTGGCCTTTACCACGATCTATTTCACCATCTTCCGCGCGCTGATCCTGCGCTTCAACCTGAAAACGCCGGGCCGGGAAGATAGCGAAATCAAACTCTACACCAAAGCTGACTATAAAGCCGCGCGTGGGCAAACCACCGCTGCTGCGCCAGACACCAAACTGGGGCAGGCGGCCGGTTTTCTGCAAGCGTTAGGCGGCGCAGGCAATATCGAAAGTATTAATAACTGCGCCACTCGCCTGCGGATTGCGCTTCACGACATGGCGAAAACGCAAAGCGATGACGTCTTCAAAGCGCTGGGTGCACACGGTGTTGTGCGTCGCGGCAATGGTATTCAGGTCATTGTTGGTTTACACGTCCCTCAGGTACGCGACCAGCTCGAAACGCTAATGAAATCTACTTTATCAAACGAACAGATCCCCATGACGGAGGCAGTATCATGAAAAAATTCTCAGTGGTTATCGCAGGTGGTGGTAGTACCTTTACGCCGGGCATCGTGCTGATGTTGCTGGCAAATCAGGAGCGTTTCCCGCTTCGTGCGCTGAAATTTTATGACAACGATGGCGCGCGTCAGGAGGTGATTGCCGAGGCGTGTAAAATCATCCTCAAAGAGCAGGCGCCGGAGATAGAGTTTAGTTACACCACCGATCCCAAAACTGCGTTTACCGATGTTGATTTCGTGATGGCACATATCCGCGTGGGTAAATACCCAATGCGTGAACAAGACGAGAAAATCCCATTACGTCACGGGGTGTTAGGCCAGGAAACCTGTGGGCCGGGCGGGATTGCCTACGGCATGCGATCTATTGGCGGTGTGCTGGAACTGGTGGATTATATGGAAAAATATTCACCAAACGCCTGGATGCTTAACTACTCTAACCCGGCGGCAATTGTGGCTGAAGCCACGCGGAGACTGCGTCCAAATGCGAAAATCCTCAATATTTGCGATATGCCCATCGGTATTGAAGGACGGATGGCGCAGATCGTCGGCCTTAAAGATCGTAAACAGATGCGCGTGCGCTACTACGGGCTGAACCACTTTGGCTGGTGGACATCAATTGAAGATCTCCAGGGTAACGATTTGATGCCGAAGCTGCGTGAATACGTGGCGAAGCATGGTTATGTGCCGCCATCGAACGACCCGCATACGGAGGCGAGCTGGAACGATACCTTCGCTAAGGCGAAGGATGTGCAGGCGCTGGATCCGGACACCATGCCAAATACCTACCTGAAATACTATCTGTTCCCGGATTACGTGGTCCAGCACTCCAATCCGCAGCGTACCCGTGCCAACGAGGTTATGGATCACCGCGAAAAACAGGTGTTCGGTTCCTGCCGGGCCATTATTGAGGCGGGCCATTCTGCGGCCGGTGAACTGGAGATTGACGAACATGCTTCCTACATTGTCGATCTGGCGGCGGCCATCGCCTTTAACACTCAGGAGCGGATGCTGCTGATTGTGCCAAATAATGGTGCGATTCATAACTTTGATGATGAAGCGATGGTCGAGATCCCATGCCTGGTGGGGCATAACGGCCCGGAGCCGCTGACGGTGGGGGATATCCCGCAGTTCCAGAAAGGGTTGATGAGCCAGCAGGTGGCGGTTGAGAAGCTGGTGGTCGATGCCTGGGAGCACCGCTCTTACCAGCGTTTGTGGCAGGCTATCACCCTGTCGAAAACCGTGCCGAGTGCGTCTGTAGCTAAAGCGATTCTGGATGATTTGATCGACGCTAACAAAGAGTACTGGCCGGAACTGCGCTAACCCAGTTGACCGGCATCCTCTGGGTGCCGGTCCGCATGTTTCAATACCGCCGACGGCGCATAGCCAAATTTGTGTTTAAACGCCTTGCTGAAATGAAACGAGTCAAAGAAGTTAAGTATATCAGCGACCTGCCCGACCGTATTTCCCTCCTGCTTTAGCAGCGACAGCGCCAGTTCCAGCCGCGCATCCAGATAGTATTCTTTCGGTGTTTTTCCGGTATAGCGTAAAAAAAGACGACGTAGCCAGGCTTCGCTACAGGGGATAGTGGCTGCCATATCCGCCACGCTCCACCGTTTTTGTAGACTGGCATGTAGAGTGGCAATCAGTTTTTCAATCTGTATTCGCTGTGGGTCTTTTTTACCTTCGGCGTAAATAAGACAAATCCATTGATAAATTATTTTTGTGAGAAAGGCGACTGCCAGATTATTTTTTATTGAGTCTGGGGATGTAATTAATCGCGAAACTTCGGTCAGCTCCTGATTATAAATATCACCATTATAAATAATGCTTTGTTGTCGTAGCGGAATATCCATTACGCTGGTTGGTGTGAATTCCATCCAGTATTGTTCCCATACCAACCCTTCACAGTGATAAGACTGTATATCGGTTGGTTTTAAAAAGATTATACAGTTTCCGGTAAGCGTGATTTGTTCACCGCCTTTAAGAAGGATTTTTCCACAGCCCTGGACGGTGTAGACCGCAACCCATGAATTAGCAATCAGCGGTTTTTTCTTATCACGTGGCCAAATAACCCGATAATGTTCGTCGGCATAGGTGTGCCACAGCGAGATCAATGAAATCCCGCTGGAGATCACACTTTCATTAATCAACAGGGGAATATTGTACGTAGTTTCGTTTTTTACATGCGAACTTTGCATCTTTCCATTCATTTTAATTTCCCACCGGAGAATTATGCCCACAACCTGAACTTAACAGAAAAAATCTGTTCAGGGATATGACGTTTTTATTTTAAGAAATCTGACTGCCTGACCCGGCACACATTACCTTGCATTCCCCCTACAGCTGCCGGGACATAATGAAAAATAAGGGCTATGAGATGAATACGCTACAAATTCTGAGCTTTGTGGGCTTTACGCTGCTGGTGGCGCTAATCACCTGGTGGAAGGTACGTAAAACGGATACCGGATCGCAACAAGGGTATTTTCTTGCCGGGCGTTCATTGAAAGCGCCGGTGATTGCCGCGTCATTGATGTTAACTAACCTTTCAACCGAACAGTTGGTTGGTCTGTCTGGTCAGGCTTACAAAAGCGGAATGTCGGTTATGGGTTGGGAAGTCACCTCTGCGGTGACGCTTATCTTTCTGGCGCTGATTTTTCTACCTCGCTATCTGCAACGTGGTATCGCTACGATCCCAGATTTTCTGGAAGAGCGTTACGATAAAACCACGCGAATCATTATCGACTTTTGCTTTCTTATTGCCACTGGCGTCTGCTTCCTGCCGATTGTGCTTTATTCAGGGGCGCTGGCGCTGAATAGCCTTTTTCACATCGGTGAATCGCTGAATATTTCTCAGGGTACAGCAATCTGGTTACTGGTTATTTTGCTGGGCCTTGCCGGGATTATTTATGCGGTGATCGGCGGTTTACGTGCGATGGCGGTGGCCGATTCTATCAATGGTATAGGGCTGGTGATTGGTGGATTGATGGTCCCCGTGTTCGGCCTGATTGCGATGGGAAAAGGCAGTTTTTTACAAGGTGTTGAGCAACTGACCACCGTACATGCGGAGAAATTAAACTCAATTGGTGGAGCGAACGATCCGCTGCCGATAGGTGCAGCCTTTACCGGTTTGATTCTGGTGAATACCTTCTACTGGTGTACTAATCAGGGCATCGTACAACGTACGCTGGCTTCCAAAAGCCTAGCCGAAGGGCAGAAAGGAGCATTGCTCACAGCGGTATTGAAAATGCTCGATCCACTGGTGCTGGTATTACCAGGTTTAATTGCTTTTCATCTATACCAGGATCTGCCAAAGGCGGATATGGCATATCCGACACTGGTAAATAACGTGCTTCCTGTCCCTTTGGTGGGGTTTTTCGGTGCCGTTTTATTCGGCGCGGTAATCAGTACATTCAATGGATTTTTAAACAGCGCCAGTACCTTATTTAGCATGGGAATATATCGGCGGATTATTAATCAATACGCCCAACCGGAACAGCTGGTTCGGGTTGGGCGTAAGTTCGGATTCTTTATCGCGGTAATTTCCGTGCTGGTAGCACCGTGGATCGCTAATGCACCGGAAGGACTCTACAGCTGGATGAAACAGCTCAACGGTATTTATAACGTGCCGTTGGTGACCATCATCATCATGGGATTCTTTTTCCCGCGCATTCCTGCGCTGGCAGCGAAAGTCGCTATGGGACTCGGTATCGTCAGCTACATCACCATTAATTATCTGGTGAAGTTCGACTTTCACTTCCTTTACGTACTGGCCTGTACCTTCTGCATCAACGTGGTGGTGATGCTGGTTATCGGCATTATCAAGCCGCGTGCGACGCCGTTTAAATTCCATGATGCTTTTGCGGTAGACATGAAACCGTGGAAAAACGCCAAACTTGCCTCTGTCGGTATCCTGACCGCGATGCTCGGCGTCTATGCTGGACTGGCGCAGTTTGGAGGGTACAACACCCAATGGCTGACGATTCTCTGCTACTCAATTACGGCGGCAGTGATGATGTATTTAATTTACAGCACCTGGCAGACGCGTCGTTTGGCCACTGCACTTTCTGTCTCTGACGCTAAGGATAAAGCATGACCCGCCCTAATTTTCTGTTCATTATGACTGATACTCAGGCGACCAATATGGTCGGCTGTTATAGTGGTAAGTCGCTGAATACCAATAACATTGATAGCCTGGCGGCGGAAGGTATTCGCTTCAATTCTGCTTATACCTGCTCACCGGTGTGCACTCCGGCCCGCGCTGGGCTGTTTACCGGGATTTATGCCAACCAGTCCGGCCCGTGGACCAATAACGTCGCGCCGGGGAAAAATATCTCCACCATGGGACGCTATTTTAAGGATGCGGGCTATCACACCTGCTACATCGGCAAGTGGCATCTCGACGGGCACGATTACTTTGGTACCGGCGAGTGCCCGCCCGAATGGGATGCTGACTACTGGTATGACGGGGCAAATTACCTCGCGGAACTGACGGACAAAGAGATCGGTTTGTGGCGTAACGGTCTGAACAGCGTGGAGGATTTGCTGGCTAACAATATCAATGAAACCTTTACCTGGGCGCACCGCATCAGTAACCGGGCGATTGATTTCCTCCGCCACCCTGCACGTGATGAAGAACCCTTCCTGATGGTAGTTTCCTACGACGAGCCGCATCACCCGTTTACCTGTCCCGTGGAGTATCTGCAGAAATATCAGGATTTTTATTATGACCTGGGGATGAAGGCGCACGACTCTTTGAGTAACAAACCTGAACATCATCGTCTTTGGTCTGAAGCGATGCCTTCGCCGGTAGGTGATGATGGGCGCTATCACCATCCGCTCTATTTTGCCTGCAACGACTTTGTCGATGACCAGATTGGCCGGGTTATTAATAGCTTAACGCCCATGCAGCGGGACAACACCTGGGTCATTTACACCTCCGATCATGGCGAGATGATGGGGGCGCATAAGCTTATCAGTAAGGGGGCAGCGATGTATGACGACATCACGCGAATTCCGCTGATTATGCGCTCGCCTCAGGGAGAATCCATGCAGGTAGACACGCCGGTAAGCCATATCGATCTGCTGCCGACGATGATGGCGCTGGCGGGTATTGAGAAGCCACAAATCCTGCCGGGTGAAAACATCCTTACCGTTGAAAAACCACGCGGTGTGATGGTGGAGTTCAATCGTTATGAGATTGAACATGACAGTTTTGGCGGATTTATACCGGTACGTTGCTGGGTGACGGATGACTGGAAGCTGGTGCTGAACCTGTTTACCAGTGATGAGTTTTACGACAGACGAAACGATCCCGATGAGCTACACAACCAGATAGATTCGCCGCAATTAGCCGATGTTCGCTGCCAGATGCACGACGCGCTGCTGGACTATATGGATAAAATCCGCGATCCATTCCGCACCTATCAGTGGAGTTTGCGTCCCTGGCGTCCTGACGCCGTACCGCGCTGGATGGGCGCTTTTCGCCCGCGCCCGCAAGACGGCTATTCTCCGGTGGTACGCGATTACGACACCGGTTTACCAACCCAGGGCGTAAAAGTGGAGGAGAAAAAGCAGAAGTTCTGACTACAATGCCAATTGGCGCAGATACTCATATTTGCACTTACCTGTCGGCCGGATAAGGCATTAGCCGCCATCCGGCAATGACAGCCAGAGGAGTTTGAATGAAAATTTCCCGCCTTGGAGAAGCCCCGGATTACCGCTTCTCACTGGCAAATGAGCGTACCTTTCTGGCGTGGATCCGTACCGCGCTGGGGTTTCTGGCGGCGGGGGTTGGTCTCGACCAACTGGCTCCGGATTTTGCCACGCCGGTAATTCGTGAGCTTTTGGCGCTGTTGCTGTGCCTGTTTGCCGGTGGTCTGGCGATTTATGGCTACCTGCGCTGGCTGCGTAATGAGAGGGCGATGCGCCTGAAAGAGGATTTGCCCTATACCCATAGCCTGTTAATCATCAGTCTGATTTTGTTTATTGTCGCGGTGATTGTCATGGGACTGGTACTGTATGCCGGATAGCCGTAAGTCGCGACGTATCGCCGATCCGGGGTTACAACCGGAGCGAACATCGCTGGCCTGGTTTCGTACGCTTCTGGGTTATGGCGCGCTAATGGCGTTGGCGCTGAAGCACAACTGGCATCAGGCGGGCTTCCTGTTTTGGGTTTCAATTGTGGTGCTGGCGATGGTGGCGATCGTTCTGTGGCGCTATACCCGCAGCCGTAATCTGATGGATGTTACGCATAGCGATTTTTCTGAATCTCGCGCGGTGCGTGACAAATTTATGATCTCCCTCGCGGTGTTATCCCTCGCAATACTGTTTGCTGTAACGCATGTCCGCCAACTTATTGCGTTTATCGGGAATTTAGCATGACAGGATGTCAGGTCATGGCCAAACCAGCCAGCTCTCGTTGTAACCTGGATTGTCGTTACTGTTTTTACATCGATAAACCCACTCAACCCGAAATGGATGACGCCACCTTAGAGACGTTTATTCGTCAGCATATCACCGCACAGCCGGGGGCTGACGTGATGTTCGCCTGGCAGGGCGGAGAGCCAACCCTCTGTGGCATCGACTTTTTTCGCCGCGTAGTGACGTTGCAAAAACAGTACGGGGAAGGGAAGAAAATCCATAACGCGTTCCAGACCAACGGGATTTTGCTCAACGACGAATGGTGTCAGTTTTTGCACGATAACGGCTGGCTGGTGGGGATTTCGTTGGATGGCCCCGCCGAGTTGCACGATGCTTATCGTGTTAACCGCAGCGGAAAACCGACTCACCATAAGGTGGTGGACGCCATTGCCAGGCTCCGTAAGCATCAGGTGGAGTTCAATCTGCTGGTAGTGGTTAATTCTCTGAACAGCCAGCAACCTGAGTTGATGTATCGCTACCTTCGCCAGCTTGGCACGCCTTTTTTGCAGTTCATTCCGCTGGTTGAATATGATGAAGACGGCGAGCTTACCGCCGAATCCGTCCCGCCTCAGGCGTGGGGAACCTTCCTGAATTCCGTCTTTGATATCTGGGTCAGAGAGGATATTGGCCGCGTATTCATCCAGTTATTTGATTCAACTCTGGGCGTATGGTGCGGACACCCGGCGCAGATGTGTTCGCTAAGCTCCACCTGCGGACATGCTTTTGCTCTGGAAGCGAATGGCGATTTGTATCAGTGCGATCACTATGTCCACCCAGATTTTCGCCTGGGTAATATTCATCGCACGTCGTTGAGTGAGCTCAACGCCAGCCCGAGGGCAGCGGCGTTTGGTCAGTCCAAGAGAACCACGCTGAGCGCGGAATGCCAGGCGTGTTCGCTATTACGCTTTTGCCATGGTGATTGCCCAAAGCATCGCGACAGCAGTGGAAAGAGTGCGATTTGCGGCGGATACAGCGCTTTCTTCAATCATACCGCGCCGCATATGCGCGTGATGCGTGACCTTCTGAAGCAACATCGCTCACCGATGGAACTGATGGCGATGCTGCGTTAATTTCAGCGGCGTTTAACGTCCTTTGGCCAGATACTGCGCCATTTCGGCTTCCGGCACCATGCCGCCGCCGGTCGCCCACACCAGGTGGGTGGCGTTATTGAGCTGCTCCGCGCTGAAGCCGTGCATTTGCTGATAGTCAGCAGAAGCGCAAACGTGCTGCGGACCGGCCATCCCGGCCAGCGCCGATGGCTCAAGGCGAATGCCTTCTTCCTGCGCCAGCCAGTCCAGCATGTCGTACATAGTCTGATCGTCCAGGGTGTACAGACCGTCGAGCAGACGTTCCATTGCTCGGCCAACAAAGCCGGACGCGCGGCCCACCGCCAGCCCATCAGCCGCTGTCAGGTTATCGATACCAATGTCCTGCACAGAAATCGTATCGTGCAGCCCGGTATAAATCCCCAGCAGCATGCACGGTGAATGGGTAGGTTCTGCGAAGAAGCAGTGCACGTTATCGCCGAATGCCAGCTTCAGGCCAAACGCCACCCCGCCAGGCCCACCGCCGACGCCGCACGGCAGGTAAACAAACAGCGGATGGTCGGCATCCACCACGCGCCCCTGCTGCGCGAACTGCGCCTTCAGACGCTCGCCGGCTACCGCATAACCTAAAAACAACGTGCGGGAATTTTCATCATCGATAAAGAAACAGTTCGGATCGGATTGTGCCGCCTTACGGCCCTGCTCAACCGCCACGCCATAATCTTCTTCATACTCCACGACCGTCACGCCGTGGCTGCGCAGTTTGGCTTTTTTCCATGCGCGAGCGTCGGCAGACATATGAACCGTCACCTTAAAACCGATACGGGCGCTCATAATGCCGATCGACATCCCAAGGTTGCCAGTGGAGCCTACGGCGATGCTGTACTGACTGAAGAACTGTTTAAACTCAGGCGAAAGCAGAATGCTGTAATCGTCTTGTGTGGTCAGCAGACCGGCTTCCAGCGCCAGTTTTTCCGCGTGGGTTAGCACTTCATAAATACCGCCACGCGCTTTAATTGAGCCGGAAATCGGTAGATGGCTGTCTTTCTTCAGCAGAATTTCGCCGTTGATGCGCTGCCCATACTCTTTTTCCAGCCGCTTTTGCATCGTTGGGATCGCGGCCAGTTCAGATTCGATAATGCCGCCGGTGGCTGCGGTTTCCGGGAATGCCTGCGCCAGATACGGCGCGAAGCGCGTCAGACGAGCGTGGGCATCCTGAACATCGTGCTCTGTCAGGCCAACATACGGTAAACCTTCCGCAAGAGAGGTAGTGCCAGGGTTAAACCAGGTCGTCTCCTTGAGAGCGACCAGATCTTCCACTAAAGGATGCTGGGCGATAAGTGTTTGAATGTTTTCCATAGTCAGTCTCTTTGCGCTTAGATAATAAAGGAAAGCAGGAATGTGCAAACCAGTGCAATAACGGACGCGATAAATGTCGCGGTCGTATAATATTTGAACGTCTCATTTAGGGTGGCGCCGCAGTACTGCTTCACCAGCCAGAAGAGGGAATCGGTGACGATCGTGCAGCCAATCGCGCCGGAACCGATGGCAATGGCGATGATCTCCGGGCTAACGTTGGGGTAGAGCGGCAGCATCGGGGCCACGATTGCCGTCGCACCCATCATCGCCACCGTGGCAGAGCCCACCGCAGCATGCAGGATTAACGCCACCAGCCAAGCCAGCAGAATCGGGTGCATATGCATGTTCGAGAGGATCAGCGCGAGGGTATCCGCCAGTCCGCTGCTCTTGAGGATAGCGTTGAATGCGCCGCCTGCGCCGATAATCAGCAAAATGTTAGCAATGGAGCCAAAACCGTTTTCGGTGTGGGTCAGCAGCGCACCCATGCCAATGTGCTGACGCAGGCCGAGAATGTAATAGGCCACGAAAACGGCAATAAACATCGCGGTGATCGGGTTACCAATAAACTCCAACAGCGTATAAACCGTGCTGCCTTTCGCCATGTTCAGCTCAGCGACGGTTTTTACCAGCATCAGGCCAATCGGCAGCAGTACGGTAAACAGCGTAGCGCCCAGCGATGGCAGCGTACTTTCGTCGCGCACCTTGAGGTCGGAAAACTCAGCCGGAACCGGTTTAAACGGCAGACGGTTACCGAGGAATTTCAGATACAGCGGACCGCCGATCAGCGAGGCCATTAAGCCCACCAGTAAGCCGTAGACAATCACGGTGCCAATGTCCGCGCCCAGCTTGTTCGCCACGAACAGGGCGGCTGGATGCGGCGGCACGACGCAGTGTACTGCCATCAGCGCTGTACATAACGGAATCGCCAGCTTCAGTAGCGAGGTATTGGTTTTTTTGGCAATTGAAAAGGCCAGAGGAATCAACAGCACTACGCCGACTTCAACAAACAGTGTGATCCCGCAAATCAGCCCGACCAGTACCATAATGACGTCAGCGGAAAGCCAGCGACAGCGCTGTAGCGTCAGGCCGATACGTTCGGCCGCGCCGGACACTTCCATCATTTTGCCAAGAATGGTCCCAAGACCGATAACCGCGGCGAGGAAGCCCAGCGTACCGCCGATGCCACTCTCAATGGCATTGACCATATCCAGCGGCCCCATACCCATCATCGTACCCACGAAGAAGCTGGCTAACAGCAGCGCCAGAAACGGGTGGAATTTGAACTTCACGATGGTCAAAACGATTAACACGATGCTTATCAGCAGCGTGCTCACAACCCAGATTTGAGAGTGCATAACTCACCTTGCCCTGTGATTAATATAGGGTTATTGGACAAAAATAAGGCATGGTCTGACAAACGATATAAATCCCCTTTCACATGAGCCAGATTGCATCAAGTAGGTGATTTACGTCTAATTACGCTTTGTTTATGCGATATGGTTCACCTTGATTCATCTTTGTGCTGATTTTTGCAGCGAACTTTTTTACACTCCGGCGAATGAATCAGGAGGACAGGAGGTGAACATGGATCCCTTACGCGAGGTCAGAAATCGGCTGCTCAACGGCTGGCAGTTGTCAAAGCTGTATACCTTTGAAGTGGCGGCCCGGCACCAGTCGTTTGCGCTGGCGGCAGATGAGCTGTCATTAAGCCCCAGCGCTGTCAGCCATCGCATTAATCAGCTGGAAGATGAGCTGGGTATTCAGCTGTTTGTTCGTTCGCATCGTAAAGTGGAACTCACCCACGAGGGCAAGCGGGTGTTCTGGGCGCTGAAATCATCGCTGGATACGCTGAATCAGGAAATCCTTGATATTAAAAATCAGGAGTTGTCCGGGACCCTCACCGTCTACTCACGGCCTTCTATCGCTCAGTGCTGGCTGGTTCCGGCGCTCGGCGACTTTACCCGTCGCTATCCGTCGATTTCGCTGACCATGCTGACCGGGAACGACAACGTCAATCTGCAGCGTGCCGGGGTCGATCTGGCCATCTATTTTGACGACGCACCCTCCGCGCAGCTCACGCACCACTTCCTGATGGATGAAGAGATCCTGCCGGTATGCAGCCCGGACTACGCTCACCGCCATGACCTTACCGGTTCGCTGGTGAATTTACCGCACTGTACGTTGCTGCATGACAGACAGGCGTGGAGTAACGACTCCGGGACCGATGAATGGCACAGTTGGGCGCAGCATTTTTCGGTGAATCTGCCGACATCGTCGGGAATTGGTTTCGATCGTTCTGATTTGGCGGTGATTGCGGCGATGAATCATATCGGCGTGGCGATGGGCCGAAAGCGGCTGGTGCAAAAACGCCTCGACAGTGGAGAGCTGGTTGCGCCTTTTGGCGATATGGCGCTGAAATGCCATCAGCACTACTACATCACTACCCTGCCTGGCAGACAATGGCCGAAAATCGAGGCGTTTATTCGCTGGCTTCAGGAACAGGTTAAATAAGCGGGTCGCGAATATTTTTTACGCTTTCTCGCTACACGCAAAGTGAAAAAGCATGCTAAATACGTGATATCACTCCTGATGATTTGCGTAAGGACGACCGTGTTAAAGCCGATTGTTTCCCTTTTACTGTTAGCCAGCGCCACCGTGTGTGCCGCGCAACCTGTGCTGACCGCGGCGCAGTATGCGCAGCAGCTTGGCGTTGGGATGGACGTAGACTGGGCGCGTACCGATCGGGGTATCCGTGAATTCGATCCGCTGGTGGTGCGGGATTACAGGGCGAAAGGGTTAACCCACGTGCGCATTCGCGTGGCGGGAGAGCCTACGGAGGCGCGGCTTATACATCTGCGCAAGCTGGTGGAAGCCTGCGAGCAGTATGGCGTGATCCCGATAATTGCCTATCAGGCTGACGAATATAAAAAAGATCCCAGTACCGGTAACGAAAAAGAGGTGGTTAACTGGTGGGTGGCGGTGGCGCATTACTTTGGTCAAAGCTCGCCGTTGCTGGGTTTCGACCTGATATACGAACCCTCT
This sequence comes from Citrobacter sp. RHBSTW-00859, assembly GCF_013729795.1. NCBI lineage: Bacteria > Pseudomonadati > Pseudomonadota > Gammaproteobacteria > Enterobacterales > Enterobacteriaceae > Citrobacter > Citrobacter sp. RHBSTW-00859. Next base: position 27,361 of record NZ_CP056284.1, read on the forward strand.
GATAAGCTCAACCATAATCAGGTATCGCTCAATCGGGTGTATGACAAAACCATTCGTACTGTCCATGCCATCGACCCGCAGCGGATGATTTTTATCGCGCCGCGACTACGCGCCGCGCCGGAAGATTTGCCTGACCTGAAACTGCCGCCGCAAAGTCAGAATACCGTGCTGGCTCAATGGCATATTTTTCCGTGGGGGCCGCTGAAAAATAACGGTAAATATCCGTGGACCTCAGGCACAGCGGCAGAAAAGGCCGCTATTCGCGCCCGTATCAATACCGCCATTCACTGGCAGCAGAAAACGGGTCATGTCAGTTGGGTGGGAGGCTGGTCGCCAGGAGAAACCATCAGGAACGCGCCTTCTGCCTCGCAAATGGCGTTTGCCCGCTTTATGGCATGCGAACTGAAAAAAGCGAAAATTCCCTATGCTATCAATGCGGATACGCAGTTTTATGATGGCGAGGAAGGCGCCTGGCGTCCGGCGCTGGAACCGTTACTGACGACGATGATCGCGCCTGAATGCGAAAAGCCCGGCGATAAGCCGGGCCATCATACGCTTAAACCGCCTGCCCCTGATGCGACACGCGTGACGCCAGCGGAAGCCAGCAAACAAAAATCAACAGTCCCATAAGGGTCATCAGCAGGCCCAGACTGGCTTGCCCGGTCTGCGGCAGCATTGCAGAGAACCACGCTAGCACGCCGGAACCAATGTTCTGTAATCCCCCAACCAGCGCACCGGCAGTGCCTGCCAGGAATGGGAAAGGCTCCATTGCGCCACTGGTTGCCAGCGGAAACAGCATCCCGGCACCGAAGAAAAATAGTACGGCGGGAACCAGCAGCGTCCAGACGTTCATCACGTCAAACAGGCCCGGGATCCACATCATTAAACCGGCTACCAGACAGCAGATAACCGACTGCCACATCAGCGTCGAGAAACGCTTATTCGGGCGACCGGCGAACCAGGCGCCGAAAAATGCCGCCGGGATGGGCAGAATAAACAGGATACTGACCACCATGCTGCTTAAACCGAGCCTTGCGCCCAACAATACCCCGGAGCAGGCCTCGAAGACCGCAACGCCCGCCAGGCCGCCGATCAGCATTAGCACGTAACAGGTGAAAGAACTGTTACCAAACAGCGTTTTATAGCTGGCGATAAGGCGTGGACGCGGTGCGCCCGCAGGACGCGTTTCCGGCATCCAGCGCGCCATGCTAAACGTGACGCCCGCGCACAGAACCAGCAGGAAGATGTAACAGGCGCGCCAGTTCCACAGGGTATCCAGCATGCCGCCAATCAGCGGGGCCAGCAGCGGACTCACCAGAATCCCCATGTTTAACAAACTATTCGCGTGGCGCAGCTGCGTGCCTTCGTACAGATCGCGCGGTAAGGTTCGCGCCATTACACCGCCGACGCCTGTTCCCATGCCCTGGATTGCACTGGCGATAATCAGTACCGTCAGGCTGTGGGTGGTAATCGCGACCAGCGTGGCCAGCATAAAAATAGACATTCCGGTGAGGATCACCGGACGGCGGCCAACGCGATCGGAAAGTGGGCCGTAAAACAGTTGTGACAGGCCGTAGGTCAGCAGGTAGGCGGCCATTACGCTTTGCACCGCTCCTTCGCGAACGTTCAGTTCACGCGCCATATCAGCAATCGCGGGGATATAAATGGTTTGCGCCATCTGACCTACCGCCACCAGTAATACCAACATCAACAACAAATTGACGCTTCTATGCCTTTTCATTTCGCTGATTACTTTTAAAAAAGAGAAAAAAGAAGAATAAGGTGCTGTACTTTCCCGTAAATGCGCGTGGAATCTACCACAACAGAAAAAGAAGGCCAGATAGTGGGCTGGAATGTTTACGCGATGAACGGCAGGAAATGTAAACAAAAAGCGGCAACAAATGTTGCCGGATTGCATCGGCTTTACGGCGCGATCATGACAAGCGAAGTAAGACAGCGCCTACGGCAATACCGGCGGCCGCGACAAGGCGTATTCCGGCAACCTTTTCTTTCAGCAGTAGCCAGGCGAGCAGAGCGCCAAACAGAATGGAGGTTTCACGCAGCGCTGCGACCACCGCCAACGGAGCCTGGGTCATGGCCCACAGCGCCAGACCGTAAGAACCCATCGTGCCAATCCCGCCCAGAATACCTTTCTTCCACTGCTGTACCAGATAGCGTGACGCTTCCCGGCGCCGGGCGATCATCGCCCAGCCCAGCAGACAGGAACCGTTCAGAAAGAAGGTCCACAGCGTATAACCGAGCGCGGTTTCTGATAAGCGTACGCCGGTGCCATCAACCAGCGTGTAACCGGCGATAAAGCAGGCGTTAATGAGCGCCAGTACGATCCCGCGTTGTGAGCTGCTGCGTCCGTTAAATGCCATGCCGAGAATGGCCAGACAGATCGTAGCAATCCCCACCCAGGCAAACACAGACAGGCTATCGCCAAGGAACAAGACGCTGATAATCGCAACCAGCAGCGGTGCTGTCCCACGCATCAGAGGATAGGTCTGACTCATATCCGAAACCTGATAGGTTTTGGCGACCAGGACCGTATACACCACTTGCAACGCGGTTGAGACGGCCAAAAACGGCAGGCTGGCGGCGGAAGGCTGAGGCGCGAAGGGTAAGCAGATCAGTGCCATAATCGCCGCGGAGCCGCTGACGCCAATCGCCGAGTACAGTTTATCGTTTCCAGCTTTAACAATGGCATTCCAACTGGCATGCAGCAGCGCGGCAAACAGCAAAATGCAGAAAACAGAAAGCGTCATGGTGGCGTTCTTCCCTGAGAATGTCATAAAAACGTAACATATTGGCGCGAGACAAGCACCAGGGAGAAGGTGAAAGGGGAGCGGAGTGTTACCCGCTCCCCTTAGGTGCGACTTGAATCCGAATTACTTAACGTATTTCAGAACGGCATCAAGTAGTTGCAGTGCTGCAACAATGAGTTTGAGGATAAGAATAGCGATATCCACGAGGCTCATACGCTCTCCTTTTGGTACAAGGAGCACGGTGCTGACGTACCTCGCCGCTGCCTGTTGCCAGCACCTTTGTTGACATAACACAGTGTGCTCACACGGGGGTTAAGGCGCTGACGGCACCACCCGTTTCAGCCAGGACTTTGATGCGCCGGTTTACGATGCGGCCCCCGCATAACACATTGCGTACCGAGACATTATAGATAAACACTGTATAAATTAACAGTATTTTGTGGACATTGTGCCATTCATGTTCCATACTCAAAACCATCAAAATTCGTGCCGAAATTGCGTGTTCTTCGCAGAACGCGTATACTTTTTCCGTTGACATAACACAGTGTGTTCGGCGGCTACCAACCGCACAGCGCTGAAAAAAACCTCGCTCCGGCGGGGTTTTTTGTTTTCCGACTCTGCACAGCGAAATGTGATCGTTGACGCATTTTTATGCAGATGAAAATTTTTCCATTGTCACGCTGAAAAACCTGTGTTTGTATAAATCCAGTTAATCAACAAACAGACAGGTCCCTAATGAACCCTTCCATGCTGACTGCGACCCTACTAAAAACTGCGCCATCTCGCGCAGCGGTCGTCGTGCGTGTGGTGGTGGTCGTCGGCAATGCGCCGTAGGGTCCGGATCAACACACGATTCCAAAACCCCGCCGGCGCAAACCGGGCGGGGTTTTTCGTTTAAGAGACCTGCCCGAAGCAAAGGCCCAGAATAAAAGGACTGGAGCATGGCAAGTTCGGGCATAACATCCAAGCGTACGCGTTTTACGGGCGCAGAATTCATCGTTCATTTCATGGAACGCCAGGGGATTCAGGTGGTCACCGGTATTCCTGGCGGATCGATTCTTCCCGTCTATGACGCTTTAAGCCAAAGCACGCAAATCCGTCATATCCTGGCGCGCCACGAGCAGGGCGCGGGGTTTATCGCGCAGGGGATGGCGAGAACCGATGGTAAACCCGCCGTCTGTATGGCCTGTAGCGGACCGGGCGCGACCAACCTGGTGACCGCCATTGCCGACGCGCGGCTGGATTCCATCCCGCTGGTGTGTATCACCGGGCAGGTTCCGGCCTCAATGATCGGGACCGACGCCTTCCAGGAAGTCGACACCTACGGCATCTCTATCCCCATCACCAAGCACAACTATCTGGTCCGCCATATCAGTGAATTACCGCAGGTCATGAGCGATGCGTTCCGCATTGCGCAGTCCGGCCGTCCGGGCCCGGTGTGGATAGACATTCCTAAGGATATTCAAACCGCCGTTTTTGAGATTGAAGAGATGCTGGAGCCCGCGCAGAAAATGGCGGCACCGGCGTTCAGCCAGGACAGCATTCGCGATGCCGCAGCTATGATTAACGCCGCACAGCGTCCGGTGCTGTATCTCGGCGGCGGCGTGATTAACGCGCCTGAGCGGGTTCGTGAACTGGCAGAAAAAGCCATGCTGCCCACCACCATGACCTTAATGGCGCTCGGTATGTTGCCGAAAGCGCATCCGCTGTCGTTAGGCATGCTGGGTATGCACGGCGCGCGCAGCACTAATTTTATTCTGCAAGAAGCGGACTTATTGATTGTTCTGGGCGCACGTTTTGATGACCGGGCGATTGGTAAAACCGAGCAGTTCTGTCCGAACGCCAAAATCATCCACGTGGACATCGACCGCGCGGAGCTGGGTAAAATCAAACAGCCGCATGTGGCGATTCAGGCGGATGTCGATGAGGTTCTGGCGCAACTGATCCCATTAATTGACGCGCAGCCGCGAGAGTCGTGGCATCAAATGGTGGCCGATTTACAACGCGAATTCCCCTGCAGCATTCCGCAGGAAAGCGACCCGCTCAGCCACTATGGGCTGATCAACGCCGTAGCGGCCTGCGTGGATGACAATGCCATTATCACCACCGACGTAGGCCAGCATCAGATGTGGGCCGCACAGGCTTACCCGCTGAACCGTCCTCGTCAGTGGCTGACCTCCGGCGGTCTGGGAACCATGGGCTTTGGCCTGCCGGCGGCAATTGGCGCAGCGCTGGTCAACCCGGACAAAAAGGTGCTGTGCTTCTCCGGCGACGGTAGCCTGATGATGAATATTCAGGAAATGGCAACGGCCAGCGAAAATCAGCTGGATATTAAAATCATCCTGATGAATAACGAAGCGTTGGGTCTGGTGTATCAGCAGCAGAGTTTGTTCTATAAGCAGGGCGTTTTTGCGGCGACATATCCGGGGATGATTAACTTTATGCAGATAGCCGCCGGGTTTGGCCTCGAAACCTGCGATTTGAATAACGAAGCGGATCCACAGGCAGCGTTGCAGGAGATTATTAATCGCCCTGGACCTGCGCTGATCCACGTGCGCATCGATGCCGAAGAAAAAGTGTACCCGATGGTGCCGCCGGGTGCGGCAAACACAGAAATGGTGGGGGAATAAGCCATGCAACAGCAGACTCATGACAACGTAATCCTGGAACTCACCGTACGCAACCATCCGGGCGTAATGACCCACGTCTGCGGGCTGTTTGCCCGCCGCGCGTTCAACGTGGAAGGCATTCTCTGTCTACCGATTCAGGACAGCGACAAGAGCCGCATCTGGCTACTGGTCAACGACGATCAGCGTCTTGAGCAGATGATAAGCCAGATCGACAAGCTGGAAGATGTGGTGAAAGTGGCCCGCAACCAGTCCGACCCGTCGATGTTTAACAAAATCACGGTTTTCTTTGAGTGAGTTAGTCGCCGTCTGAATCCGGGGTGATGACTTTGACAGAGCCGTTCCGGCAGTGGGTTGCGTAATCTGCCGGCAACGGGCGATCGCTTATCAGTACGTCAAAAGTGGAAAGCGGACCAATGCTGGCGGGAGCAACCTCATCAAACAGGGCGTGGCGGGTTAGCAGAATTTTGCGCAATCCGCGTTCCATCGCTTTGCGTTTGGTGGCCAGATCGTCCGGATTGAACCAGCTAACGCCGAAATGCTCATGGACTCCGCTGGCAGAGATAAACACTTTTCGTGGGTTGAGCGCATCCAGCGGAGAGGGATTGCTGGTGTCGTAAAAGGCATCACTTTTCGCCCGATAGGTGCCCCCGCAAAGAATCACCGTGGCGTTGGGTTTTTCATTTAGCGCCACGAATACCCGGTGTGAGTAGCAAATTCCGGTAAAGGTAATATCGTCCGGGATCATGCTGACGACTAATGGCATTTCCGCACCATTATCAAAAAAGACCAGATCGTTTTCACTGACCAGTCCCGCGGCCAGAATGGCAACCGGTAAATCGTCGCGATGATACTGCTTTTGCACGGGGAGCGGAGCGTTAACGAGGGTGGCGGGCTTGTTCACCATCACGATGTAACCACCGAGTAGCGTAAGCGGCAATGGTTCGTCATCCTGGCTGAGATCCCGACGGATGGTCATCACGGAAACCTCCAGCATGCGCGCCGCCTCTTTCAGATGGATTCTGTCGGTCTTCTTCAACAATTCCATCAGACGTCGAATACGTTCTTTTTGCTTGGTTTCCATGCACACTCTCCACGAATCATGTTTTCATGTTCCTTCAGTAACATTTATGTGTTTCTGGGAACATGACATTGCTGCATTACTATACGTCTGACCATTGGGAAATAAAAGCGTGTTTTTACACGTTTTATTGATTATAAGCAGCGAGTTTTCAGTCAATTGTAAGCAAGTTAATCATTTTGAGTGTGATAGAGACGCAACATTTAGCATAATAAATAAACAATAAAATGATCCTCCAATCGCGATCCTAGTCACAAATGATACGGAAGTAACATGATAATGTTATTTTAATATCATTGTTGTGTGATTGTTTCTGAGAGGTAGTAAAATGGATATCGCGGTTATTGGCTCCAACATGGTGGATCTCATCACCTACATCAACCAGATGCCCAAAGAAGGGGAAACGCTGGAAGCACCCGCCTTTAAAATTGGTTGTGGCGGTAAAGGGGCAAATCAGGCCGTTGCGGCTGCTAAGCTCAACTCCAAAGTGCTGATGCTGACGAAAGTCGGTGATGATATTTTTGCGGATAACACCATTCGTAATCTCGAATCCTGGGGGATTAATACGACCTATGTCGAAAAGGTACCCTGCACCAGCAGCGGCGTTGCACCGATCTTTGTTAATGCAAACTCCAGCAACAGCATTCTGATTATTAAAGGTGCCAACAAGTTTCTCTCCCCGGAAGATATCGATCGCGCGGCGGAAGATCTGAAAAAGTGTCAACTTATTGTCCTGCAGCTGGAAGTACAGTTGGAAACGGTTTATCACGCGATTGAATTCGGTAAAAAACACGGTATTGAAGTGTTATTAAATCCCGCCCCTGCATTACGGGAATTAGATATGTCTTATGCCTGTAAATGCGATTTCTTCGTGCCAAATGAAACCGAGCTCGAAATATTAACCGGTATGCCGGTGGATACCTATGACCATATTCGCGCCGCGGCACGTTCTTTGGTCGATAAAGGTCTGAACAATATTATCGTCACCATGGGGGAGAAAGGCGCTCTGTGGATGACGCGTGACCAGGAAGTCCATGTCCCGGCGTTTAAAGTGAACGCTGTCGATACCAGTGGCGCAGGTGACGCTTTCATCGGTTGTTTTGCCCACTATTACGTTCAAAGCGGTGATGTCGAAGCCGCCATGAAAAAAGCCGCTCTCTTCGCTGCATTCAGCGTTACCGGGAAAGGCACTCAATCATCTTATCCAAGCATCGAACAATTTAATGAGTTTCTTACCTTAAACGAATAATACTCCTGCATTGTAAAAGGTAGCACTATGAACGATAAAAACATCATTCAGATGCCCGACGGCTATCTGAATAAGACGCCTCTGTTCCAGTTTATTTTGTTATCCTGTTTATTCCCTTTATGGGGATGCGCAGCCGCATTAAATGATATTCTGATTACGCAATTCAAAAGCGTATTTTCACTCAGCAACTTTGCTTCGGCATTAGTTCAGAGTGCCTTTTATGGCGGTTATTTTTTAATTGCGATTCCGGCATCTTTGGTGATTAAAAAGACCAGTTATAAAATCGCCATCTTAATGGGACTGACCCTTTATATTGTTGGCTGTACGCTCTTTTTCCCGGCATCGCACATGGCCACCTACACCATGTTCCTCGCGGCAATTTTTGCGATTGCGATTGGCCTGAGCTTCCTGGAAACTGCAGCCAACACCTACAGCTCCATGATTGGCCCAAAAGCGTATGCCACCCTGCGCCTGAACATCAGCCAGACCTTTTACCCCATTGGCGCAGCCGCCGGTATTCTGCTGGGTAAATATCTGGTCTTCTCTGAAGGCGAGAGTCTGGAAAAACAGATGGCTGGGATGAACGCGGAGCAGATCCACAACTTTAAAGTGTTGATGCTGGAAAATACCCTTGAGCCTTACAAGTACATGATTATGGTGCTGGTTGTGGTGATGGTGTTGTTCCTGCTGACCCGCTTCCCGACCTGTAAAGTCGCGCAAACGGCGAGTCATAAACGTCCGTCAGCGATGGATACGCTGCGTTATCTGGCCAGCAATGCCCGTTTCCGCCGTGGGATTGTGGCGCAGTTCCTGTACGTGGGGATGCAGGTCGCGGTGTGGTCATTTACCATCCGTCTGGCGCTGGAATTGGGTGATATCAACGAGCGCGACGCCTCAACCTTCATGGTCTATAGCTTTGCCTGCTTCTTTATCGGCAAGTTTATCGCCAACATATTGATGACACGCTTCAATCCGGAAAAAGTGCTGATCCTCTACTCCATCATTGGCGCACTGTTTCTGGTCTATGTTGCGCTGGCGCCAAGCTTCAGCGCCGTGTACGTTGCCGTACTGGTGAGCGTCCTGTTTGGACCCTGCTGGGCGACAATCTATGCCGGTACGCTGGATACCGTGGATAACGAACATACTGAAATGGCGGGAGCAGTCATTGTCATGGCGATTGTTGGTGCAGCGGTGGTTCCGGCAATTCAGGGCTATGTGGCCGATATGTTCCACTCGCTACAACTCTCGTTCCTGGTCTCCATGTTGTGCTTCGTGTACGTCGGTATCTACTTCTGGCGTGAAAGCAAAGTGCGCAATAACCTGGCTGAAGCGACTGTTTCCTGAGGAGAGCGATCATGACAACACGTATCACGCTGTGGCGGGAACTCTTTGCAGAGCATCCGCGAATCTTACTGAAGAATAGCGACTTCACGGTTACCGCATTTCGTTACGCCAGCGGTGTGGAAGGGCTGAAGGTAGAAAACAGTCGTGGACATCTGGTTATTCTGCCCTGGATGGGGCAGATGATCTGGGATGCTCAGTTTGACGGGCATGAACTGACCATGCGCAACATGTTCAGTCAGCCGAAACCGGCTGCGGAAGTGGTAGCGACTTACGGCTGCTTTGCTTTCCACTCGGGTATATTGGCTAATGGCTGCCCTTCGCCGGAAGATTCTCACCCGTTGCATGGCGAAATGGCCTGTGCCGCGATGGATGAGGCCTGGCTGGAGCTGGAGGGAGAGAATTTGCGCGTGAGCGGACGCTACGAGTATGTGATGGGATTCGGTCATCATTATCAGGCGCATCCTGCGGTGATTATGCGCAAAGCGAGTGCGCTGTTTGATATTCAGATGGCGGTCACCAACCTCGCCTCAGTGGCAATGCCTTTACAGTATATGTGCCATATGAACTATGCCTACGTACCGGAAGCGACCTTCAGCCAGAATATCCCGGATGAAGCCATGAAGCTGCGTGAGTCGGTACCCGCGCATGTTAAGCCTACCGAGCAGTGGCTGGCGTTTAATCAGCGGATCATTCAGGGCGAGACCTCGCTGGGGCGCCTCAACGAGCCCGATTTTTACGATCCGGAAATCGTTTTCTTCGCTGACCAACTGGACCGATACACGGATAAGCCTGAATTTCGCATGATCGCACCTGATGGCACCACGTTCGTGACGCGTTTCTCCAGCGCGGAGCTGAATTATGTCACCCGTTGGATCCTCTATAACGGCGATCAGCAGGTGGCAGCCTTTGCCCTACCTGCGACCTGTCGCCCTGAAGGCTTCCTGGCGGCGCAGCGAAAAGGCACGTTGATTCAGCTAGAACCGCAGCACACCCGCACATTTACCGTCACAACTGGCATCGCCTGATCGCTCAAGGCTTAAACAGCAGCGCGTCGGAACACAAAATCCTTCAAGCTGCATAAGGCGGCAAGTCTGCTCACCTCAGAAGCTTACTCAAGTCAGTGACTGGGGTGAGCAGACCAAGCCAACGCAGAGGCTGCTTGAAGGATAAAGTGTATATCGTTAAGGTAAGCACGTTTTTTATCCCCCAGGACAGAACCCATGATCACCGTTGCCCTTATCGACGACCACACTATCGTCCGCTCCGGCTTTGCCCAGTTGCTGGGGCTGGAACCTGATTTGCAGGTTGTGGCTGAGTTCGGCTCAGGCAGTGAGGCGCTGGCGGGATTACCGGGACGTGGCGTGCAGGTATGTATCTGTGATATCTCGATGCCTGATATCTCCGGTCTTGAACTGTTAAGCCAGTTGCCAAAAGGGATGGCGATTATCATGCTCTCCGTCCACGACAGCCCGGCGCTGGTGGAGCAGGCGCTCAACGCGGGCGCGCGTGGTTTCCTTTCTAAACGCTGTAGCCCTGATGAGCTGATCGCGGCGGTGCATACCGTGGCGACCGGCGGCTGCTATTTGACGCCGGATATCGCCGTCAAACTGGCGGCTGGTCGTCAGGATCCGTTGACCAAACGCGAACGTCAGGTGGCGGAGAAACTGGCGCAAGGCATGGCGGTCAAAGAGATTGCCGCCGAACTGGGCCTGTCGCCGAAAACGGTGCACGTGCATCGCGCTAACCTGATGGAAAAACTGGGCGTTAGCAACGATGTCGAACTGGCCCGCCGGATGTTTGACGGCTGGCAATGAACACGCTCTGTTCCCGGTTAATCACCGTTGTTGCCTGCTTCTTTATCTTCTCTGCCGCGTGGTTCTGCTTGTGGAGTATCAGCCTGCACCTGGTTGAGCGCCCGGAGCTGGCGGTACTGCTGTTTCCGTTTGGCCTGCGTCTGGGGCTGATGCTGCAATGTCCACGCGGCTACTGGCCGGTGCTGCTGGGTGCGGAATGGCTGCTTCTTTTCTGGCTGGCGCAGGAAGTGGCGCTGGCTCACTTGCCACTTTTGATGATCGGGAGCTTCCTCACGTTACTCCCGGTGATGCTGATTTCGCGCTACCGCCATCAGCGCGACTGGCGCACGCTGCTGTTGCAGGGCGCGGCGCTGACGGCGGCGGCGTTGCTGCAATCGCTGCCCTGGCTTGGGCAAGGCGAAGAGGCGTGGAATGCCCTACTGCTGACGCTCACCGGTGGATTAACGCTGGCTCCGATCTGTCTGGTTTTCTGGCACTATCTTACCAGCACCACCTGGTTGCCGCTGGGTCCGGCGGTGGTGTCTCAGCCGGTGAACTGGCGCGGGCGGCATCTGGTCTGGTATCTGCTGCTGTTTAGCGTCAGCCTGTGGTTGCAGCTTGGCCTGCCCGATGAACTGTCACGCTTCACGCCGTTTTGCCTCGCGCTGCCGATCATTGCGCTCGCCTGGCACTACGGCTGGCAGGGGGCGCTGATTGCCACGTTAATGAACGCCATTGCGCTGATTGCCAGCCAGACCTGGCACGATCATCCCGTCGACCTGTTGCTCTCCCTGCTGGTGCAAAGCCTGACCGGGCTGCTGCTCGGCGCGGGGATCCAGCGTCTGCGCGAGCTTAACCAGTCGCTGCAAAACGAATTAGCGCGCAACCACCGTCTGGCGGAACGCCTGCTGGAGACCGAAGAGAGCGTGCGCCGGGATGTGGCGCGCGAACTGCACGATGATATCGGTCAGACCATCACCGCCATTCGCACCCAGGCGGGCATTGTCCAGCGGCTGGCGCCGGAAAACGCAGGGGTGAAGCGCAGCGGGGCGCATATCGAACAACTTTCTCTTGGCGTGTACGATTCGGTGCGTCGTCTGTTGGGTCGTCTGCGTCCGCGCCAGTTGGATGATCTCACGCTGGAACAAGCGATCCGCTCATTGATGCGTGAAATGGAGCTGGAAAGCCGTGGCATCGTCAGCCACCTTGACTGGCGAATTGACGAATTTGCACTCAGCGAAAGTCAGCGGGTGACGCTGTTTCGCGTCTGTCAGGAAGGGCTGAACAACATCGTTAAGCACGCCAACGCCAGCGCGGTGACGCTTCAGGGCTGGCAGCAGGATGAACGGCTGATGCTGGTGATTGAGGACGACGGCAGCGGCCTGCCGCCGGGGTCGAATCAGCAGGGATTTGGCCTCACCGGGATGCGTGAACGTATTACCGCCCTCGGGGGATCGCTCTCGATTTCCTGTACGCACGGCACGCGGGTCAGCGTGTCGTTACCCCAGCGTTATGTGTAAGGAGCGGTCATGTTTTCGTTTTTAAAATCCCCAGTCAGCGCGCCGCTCATCACCGATAAGCGTGAAGTGGATGCCCTCTACCGCTACTGGCGGCGGCATATTCTGACCACTATCTGGCTCGGCTACGCGCTGTTCTATTTCACACGCAAGAGCTTCAACGCCGCCGTACCGGATATCCTCACCAGCGGCGTGCTGACCCGCAGCGACATTGGTCTGCTGGCGACGCTGTTTTACATCACCTACGGCCTGTCGAAGTTTGTTTCCGGTATCGTCAGTGACCGTTCCAACGCCCGTTATTTTATGGGGTTTGGGCTTATCGCCACCGGCGTGGTGAACATTCTGTTTGGCTTCTCCACCTCGCTCTGGGCTTTTGCGGTGCTCTGGGCGCTGAACGCCTTTTTCCAGGGCTGGGGGTCGCCGGTCTGCGCGCGTTTATTGACTGCGTGGTATTCGCGTACCGAACGCGGCGGCTGGTGGGCGCTGTGGAATACTGCGCACAATGTTGGCGGGGCGCTAATCCCTATCGTGATGGCGGCGACGGCGCTGCACTACGGCTGGCGTGCCGGGATGATGATCGCCGGGCTGCTGGCGATTGTGGTGGGGGTTTTTCTCTGCTGGCGGCTGCGCGACAGGCCGCAGGCGATTGGTCTGCCGCCGATTGGCGACTGGCGCCATGATGAGCTGGAAATCGCCCAGCAGCAGGAAGGCGCAGGGCTGAGCCGTAAAGAGATCCTCACCCGCTATGTATTGCTGAATCCCTATATCTGGTTGCTGTCGCTGTGTTACGTGCTGGTGTACGTCGTCCGCGCCGCCATCAACGACTGGGGCAATCTGTATATGTCGGAGACGCTCGGCGTGGATCTGGTGACCGCCAATACCGCCGTGACCATGTTCGAATTGGGCGGATTTATCGGCGCGCTGGTCGCAGGCTGGGGCTCGGACAAACTGTTTAACGGCAACCGCGGTCCAATGAACCTGATTTTCGCTGCCGGAATTTTGCTCTCCGTGGGCTCGTTGTGGCTGATGCCGTTCGCCAGTTACGTGATGCAGGCGGCGTGCTTCTTCACCACCGGATTCTTCGTCTTCGGCCCGCAAATGCTGATCGGCATGGCGGCGGCGGAGTGCTCGCACAAAGAGGCAGCGGGCGCGGCAACCGGATTTGTCGGGCTGTTTGCCTATCTGGGGGCATCGCTTTCCGGCTGGCCGCTGGCGAAGGTGATGGAGGTCTGGCACTGGACCGGATTCTTTGTGGTGATCGCCATTGCGGCGGGGATTTCCGCGCTGCTGCTGCTGCCGTTTTTGAACGCCCAGGCTCCACGCGAACTCAACGAAGCGTGATGCACCTCACCTTTTTGCCCCGAGTAGGGCAAAACTAAGAAATTTTCCCGGTTTCACCTGGACGCTGTCTCAGGCGCGTCTCCCGGCTGATTTTTACAATGCCTGCCATTCGCAGGTATAAAAATTAGCTCGGGAGTGTCAAATGCTGGCCTTTCTAAACCAGGTACGCAAGCCGACCCTGGATCTGCCGCTCGATGTGCGGCGTAAAATGTGGTTCAAACCGTTCATGCAGTCCTATCTGGTGGTCTTTATTGGCTACCTGACCATGTATCTGATCCGCAAAAACTTCAACATCGCGCAGAACGACATGATCTCCACCTACGGGCTGAGCATGACGCAGCTGGGAATGATTGGCCTGGGCTTCTCCATCACCTACGGCGTGGGTAAAACGCTGGTTTCCTACTACGCAGACGGCAAAAATACCAAGCAGTTCCTGCCGTTTATGCTGATCCTCTCCGCCATCTGTATGCTCGGCTTCAGCGCCAGCATGGGGGCGGGTTCAACCAGCCTGTTCCTGATGATCGCCTTCTACGCGCTGAGCGGTTTTTTCCAGAGTACCGGCGGCTCGTGTAGCTATTCCACCATCACCAAATGGACGCCGCGTCGCAAGCGGGGTTCTTACCTCGGTATGTGGAATATCTCCCATAACCTCGGTGGTGCGGGTGCAGCTGGCGTGGCGCTGTTTGGCGCCAACTATCTGTTCGACGGTCACGTCATTGGTATGTTTATCTTCCCGTCGATTATCGCCCTGATTGTCGGCTTTATCGGCCTGCGCTACGGCAGCGACTCCCCGGAGTCTTATGGCCTCGGTAAAGCTGAAGAGCTGTTCGGCGAGGAGATAAGCGAAGAGGACAAAGAGACTGAAGAAAATGAGATGACCAAATGGCAGATCTTTGTTGAGTACGTGCTGAAAAACAAAGTGATCTGGCTGCTGTGCTTCTCCAACATTTTCCTGTACGTGGTGCGCATCGGTATCGACCAGTGGTCCACTGTCTACGCTTTCCAGGAGCTGAAGCTCTCCAAAGAGGTGGCGATTCAGGGCTTTACCCTGTTTGAAGTGGGCGCGTTGGTCGGCACGCTATTGTGGGGTTGGCTCTCTGACCTGGCTAACGGTCGTCGTGCGCTGGTAGCCTGCGTGGCGCTGGCGTTGATTATCGCAACTCTGGGCGTTTATCAGCACGCCAGCAACCAGTATGTCTATCTGGCTTCGCTGTTTGCGCTGGGCTTCCTGGTGTTTGGTCCTCAGCTGTTAATCGGCGTTGCAGCCGTCGGATTCGTACCGAAAAAAGCGATCGGCGCAGCCGATGGGATTAAAGGCACCTTCGCATATCTGATTGGTGACAGCTTCGCCAAGCTGGGTCTGGGGATGATTGCCGACGGCACGCCGATTTTCGGTCTGACCGGCTGGGCGGGCACGTTCGCCGCGCTGGATACCGCCGCCATCGGTTGTATCTGTCTGATGGCCATCGTGGCCGTGTTTGAAGAACGTAAAATTCGCCGCGAGAAAAAAATTCAACAATTGAAAGTCGCTTAAGTTAAGTGTGCATTGGTAACTTTTGCCCGCCTGAATGGCGGGCTTTTTTATGTCGCGGATCCATCCTGAATCGTGTTGATACGTTCAGTCGTCGACAGAGAGGAATTTGCCGTTATGATGGGCATCCTGTCTGGTAATGGATGTGCGCATGATTTGGATAATGCTGGCCACATTGGTCGTTGTTTTTGTAGTGGGTTTTCGGGTGTTGACATCCGGATCTCGACGGGCAATTCGCCGTCTGAGCGAGCGACTGAATATTGATGTTGTGCCGGTAGAGTCGATGATCGATCAGATGGGAAAAGTACAGGGTGAGGCTTTTTTACAGTACCTCCACCGCCCAGATGAATCGCATCTGCAAAATGCTGCCCAGGTGTTGTTGATCTGGCAAATCGTTATTGTCGACGGCAGTGAGTCGAATCTGCTGCAATGGCACCGTTGGCTGCAAAAAGCCCGATTGGCCACGCCGATTACTGACGCACAGGTGCGTCTGGCGCTCGGTTTTCTGCGCGAGATAGAGCCGGATATGCAGGAGTTTAATGCGTTTCAGATGCGCTATAACGCCTTTTTCCAGCCCGAAGATGGCGTGCACTGGCTACACTGACAGTCATGCCTGTTGGCGAATTAATTGTGCAAATATAAATTGATTTAATAGCTAATGGGCTATAATTTACCTATAGCTTATTAGCTATGAGGGATCGTTGATGTGGGAAGTGGAAACAACGGATGTTTTCGATAAATGGTTTGACGTACAGACCGAGGCGCTCAAGGAAGATATGCTCGCAGCGATGATGATTTTATCCGAGTATGGTCCTCAGTTAGGCAGGCCGTTTGCTGATACGGTAAATGCTTCTGCTTTTTCAAATATGAAAGAGTTGCGAGTGCAGCATCAGGGCAACCCGATTCGGGCGTTCTTCGTGTTTGATCCTTCTCGCCATGGCATCGTGTTATGCGCTGGCGACAAAACAGGGTTAAACGAGAAGAAATTCTATAAAGAGATGATCAGGCTTGCTGACGCTGAGTACCGAAATCACCTTAATAAGTAAGGAAAATTATGGCGACGCTTAAAGAATTGATGGCGAAACAAAGCCCGGAAAGCCAAGAGCGCATTGCTGAAAAAGTAGAAGTGCTACGTCAGGTGATTGCGTTAAATATGTTACGGGAAGAACTGAATCTCTCTCAGGCGGAACTTGCCTCGGCAATGGGCGTTAAGCAGCCAACAATCGCAAAAATGGAACAGGCGGATAACGATCCTCGTCTGTCGACGCTTAAGCGTTATGTCACGGCGTTAGGTGGCGAACTGAGCATTGATGTTAAGTTACCGACAGGTAAAAGAGTCGCGTTTCATCTTTAAAAATCCGTGTGGCCTGGATTTTGTGTTAGATGAAAGTAGTTGCCAAAACGTTAAATACGTCACAAATTTAATGTTACACTGCGTAACTTTTCTGCAATAACCCCACGCAGGTAACAAAATGAGTGAAGCTGTTGAACAAAAATCCCGCGCTGAGGCAAATGCCCGACCGAACTGGTCGGCGGTATTCGCCGTGGCGTTCTGCGTTGCCTGCCTGATAACCGTTGAGTTTCTGCCCGTTAGCCTGTTAACGCCGATGGCGCAGGATCTGGGGATTTCTGAAGGTGTTGCCGGACAATCGGTGACTGTGACGGCATTTGTTGCCATGTTCGCCAGCCTGTTTGTGACGCAAATTATCCAGGCGACCGATCGTCGCTACGTGGTGATCGTGTTTTCGGTGCTGCTGACGCTCTCCTGCCTGTTGGTTTCCTTTGCCAACTCTTTTTCACTGCTGCTCATTGGCCGCGCCTGTCTCGGTCTGGCGCTTGGCGGATTCTGGGCGATGTCGGCGTCGCTGACCATGCGTCTGGTTCCCGCCCGTACGGTACCGAAAGCGCTGTCGGTGATTTTTGGCGCGGTCTCTGTCGCGCTGGTGATTGCCGCGCCGCTGGGGAGTTTTTTGGGCGGTATTATCGGCTGGCGCAACGTGTTTAATGCGGCGGCGGTAATGGGCGTGCTGTGCACGATTTGGGTGGTGAGAGCGCTGCCGTCGTTGCCAGGTGAACCTTCGCATCAGAAACAAAATATGTTCATCCTGCTGCAGCGCCCGGGGGTGATGGCCGGGATGATTGCCATCTTTATGTCCTTTGCCGGACAGTTCGCCTTCTTTACCTATATTCGCCCGATCTATATGAATCTGGCAGGCTTTGAAGTTGATGGCCTGACGTTGGTGCTGCTGAGTTTTGGTATCGCCAGCTTTGTCGGGACGTCGCTCTCCTCGGTAGTTCTGAAGCGCTCGGTCAAACTGGCCTTAGCCGGTGCGCCGCTGGTGCTGGCGCTTAGCGCGCTGGTCCTGATCCTGTGGGGTAGCGACAAAGTTGTGGCGGCAGGTATTGCGATTATCTGGGGCCTGGCGTTTGCGTTGGTTCCGGTCGGCTGGTCGACGTGGATCACCCGATCGCTTGCCGATCAGGCAGAAAAAGCTGGATCCGTCCAGGTCGCCGTGATCCAGCTTGCCAATACCTGCGGGGCAGCGGTGGGAGGCTATGCGCTCGATAACCTCGGACTGCTTTCGCCCCTGATGCTTTCCGGCAGCCTGATGCTGCTGACGGCGCTTCTGGTCACGATGAAGGTCAGAATACAGTGAGATTGTTGCCTGATGGCGCGCAGCTTTCAGGCAACATCGTTATCTGACGACTGAATCAATCAAAACCATTGTTTTCGGCGGTATGGGCAAACCATTCGCCGCTTTTCTTCACCGTACGTTTTTGCGTATCTAAATCTAACTGGACAAAACCGTAGCGGTTTTTATATCCGTTGAGCCAGGACCAGTTATCAATAAAGGTCCACATATGGTAGCCAAGACAATTACACCCTTCGCTAATGCCTTTATGTAGCCATTTAAGATGCGCAGAAACAAATTCAATACGGTAGCTGTCGTTGATTTGGTCCTGCTGAATAAAACGTTGCTCATTTTCGACTCCCATGCCGTTTTCAGAAATAAAACAGCGCGGGTTGCCGTAGTTATCACGCAGATTAGTAATAATATCGTAAATACCTGGCTCGTAAATTTCCCAGCCACGGTAAGGGTTCATTTTACGCCCCGGCATTTCGTAATAATCAAACAGCCACTCCGGCATAAACGGCGCGTCAGGATTGACGGCAGTATCACGACATTTCACGCGGCGCGGCTGATAATAATTAATACCGAGCAGGTCGATTTTGCCATCGGCGATGAGCTGACTGTCGCCTGGCTGACATGCTGGGAGTTGATCGTACTCTTTTAGCAGCTCTATCAGATCCGCCGGATATTCACCTTTTAGCACCGGGTCAAGGAAGCTGCGGTTAAACAGCAGATCCGCATGGTGCGCAGCTTTTACATCCGCTGGGTGTTGTGAGCGCGGATAAGAGGGCGTTAAATTCAGGATCACACCGATTTCACCGTCATAACTACCGGCGTGATATGCGCGCACTGCTGTGGAATGCGCCAGTACGGTGTGATACGCCACGGTGGCCGCGCGTTTGAAATCCACCACATTAGGGTAATGGAAGTCATACAGATAGCCGCCTTCTACCGGGACAATCGGTTCGTTAAAGGTGAACCAGTGCTTCACCCGATTGCCGAACAAGGTAAAACAGGTTTGTGCGTAGCGACCAAACGCCTCAACCACATCACGGTTTTCCCAGCCACCTTTCTCCTGCATCACCATCGGCATATCGAAGTGGAACAGGGTGATAAATGGCGTAATGCCTTGCGCCAGCAGCTCATCGATGACGTTGTTATAGAAATCAACTGCCTGCGGGTTGACGTCGCCAGTACCGTCCGGGATCAGTCGTGACCAACTGATTGAAGTGCGGAAGCTGTTGTGCTTCAGCTGTTTGAGCAGTGCGATGTCCTGTTTCCAGTGCTGATAAAAGGTCGAGGTGTTCGCCGGGCCAACCCCCTGATGGAAACGCCCAGGCTGGCGGTCGAACCACACGTCCCATGTCGTCTGGCTTTTGCCGCCGTTCAGACTATCCCCTTCGGTTTGCAGCGCCGAGCAGGCACTGCCCCACCAAAAGTTTTCGGGAAAACGGTATCGCATTATCTTGCTCCTTGATGTGTTTCATTTCCCTACACAATAGGCGATTTTGCAAAACAGAAACCGGTTACAGCACTCGTTTTTCAATGCGATAGTTACAAATCCGGGCATTCAACTTTGCCCAGCGCTTCCCAGTAGTTGTTCTGATTGTTTCTTTGTATTGCCAGAATGGCTTCGCGGATGTGTTGCTGATTACGCGTATCAGCCATAATCGTTTTTTCCCACACCTCATCCGATGGCGACCCCTGCGGGGTACAAATCTTGCGTAAATCCTTCAATACGGTGTTTTTTTCATGAACGGACTGTAGAGAGCCATAAGCCGAATCGGCCTGCGCCAAACCCGGCAGCATGAAAAGAATGGCAATAAGCGGAAAAACGGCTTGTTTCATGATAATAATCCTTGTTGTCGATGCGCATCATCTCAAGAGTAAGTGTAGACGGCATGCGCCTCACTCATCAGCCTGTGTTAATTTCTAAAAAGAAAATCAGCCAGAAGTTTTAGTTTTTCAGGAGGATAGGATGCAAATACAGATTACAGATACCATTACTGAAGACGATCAAAATGCTCTGCTTGTTGGATTGCGCGCCTACAATCGCCAGTTCCTGAGGACCACCAATTTTGGCGACCTGGCGGTGTACTGGCGCGATGAGCACAATAAAATACTGGGCGGGCTGATCGGTAAAATCAAAGGCGAATGGCTGTGCATTGATTTCCTGTGGATGCATGACTCGCTGCGTAAAGGCGGTTACGGCACAAAGTTGATGCAGGCCGCTGAACAGACGGCGCGTGAGAGAGGATGCCTGCATGCGCTGGTGGACACGATGAGTTTCCAGGCGCTGCCGTTTTATCAGAAAAACGGCTATCAGTTGCAAATGACCCTCGATAACTTTCCAGAAACCGGTTCCGCGCGCCATTATTTGTCGAAAACGTTTTGATGACCGGAAGGACTGCAAAAGGGATGACTTGAAGGCAAACAGGAAGAAGCGTTGCGGATAGCCCAAGCCATGCTTGAAAAGGGGATTGATCGTGAACTGGTGCTAATTATTACTGGGCTTTCCTTTGATGACCTAACGGCACATTCCGACTCATTTTCCTTTTCGCATTATGCTTTTTTCTTCTTGCTGATGCTTTTTCGTTTTATAAACCGCAGCGGCCTTCCCGCTATAGTCATTTCATTACTCATCAGGCGGTTATTGCAAAAGGATAAAACGTGAAACTGAAAATACCTTATTTCGGGGCTGGGGCGGCGTTATTACTGGCGGGATTATTGCTGGCAGGATGCGATCAGCAGAACAATGATGCAAAGCATATTAAAGTGGGCGTGATTAACGGCGCAGAGCAGGATGTGGCGGAAGTCGCGAAGAAAGTCGCTAAAGAAAAATATGGCCTGGAGGTGGAATTGGTGGGGTTTAGCGGTTCTCTGCTGCCCAACGATGCCACTAATCATGGTGAGCTGGATGCCAACGTCTTCCAGCATCGTCCGTTCCTTGAACAAGATAATAAAGCGCACGGCTATAAGCTAGTAGCGGTGGGCAATACCTTTGTGTTCCCGATGGCGGGTTATTCGAAGAAAATCAAAACCGTTGCTGAACTAAAAGACGGTGCGACGATTGCGATACCTAACGATCCGACCAACCTTGGGCGGGCGCTGTTGCTGCTACAAAAAGAGAAGTTAATCACTCTGAAAGCGGATACCGGCCTGCTGCCAACGGCGCTGGATATTACGGATAATCCGCGACATCTGAAAATTATGGAACTGGAAGGGGCGCAGCTACCGCGCGTGCTGGACGATCAAAAAGTGGATGTGGCGATTATCAGTACCACCTACATCCAGCAAACCGGGCTTTCTCCGGTACATGACAGCGTATTTATCGAAGACAAAAATTCACCGTACGTGAACATTCTCGTGGCGAGAGAAGACAATAAAGATGCCGAGAATGTGAAAGAATTCCTGCAATCTTATCAGTCACCGGAAGTGGCGAAGGCGGCAGAAACTATCTTTAACGGCGGCGCAGTTCCGGGCTGGTAATCGTCACCCGTTGTCGCGCCAGTTGGGGTTAAACCGCTCTGGCGCGGCGACGTGAGTCCATTGAGATAAGCACTACCGATGAGAGGATCAAAAGCGTACCCAGCCAGTCTGGAAGGGTAAAGGTGATGCCTAACAGCAGCAGGGACAGCAACGCACTGCTCAACGGTTCCGCGCAGCTTAAAATGCTCGCTTTCGGTCCGCCAATCATCTGCGCGCCTTTCAGGTACAGGCTAAACGTGAGTGACGTGCCGATGACCACCAGATAGAAAAACGCCAGAATTAAACTGCCATTCACCACGAAATGAGTTCCCTGCCCGGCATAGAACGGCAGTAGGATCATTCCACCGATTAACATACTCCAGCCGACGACCGGTAATGTTCCGTAGCGCGCGATGAGCGTTGAGGGGTAGGTGGTATAGAACGCGGCAGCAAACGCCGAGGCTATTCCCCAAAACAGCGCGGCAGCTGAGATAGATAACGACGTCGGGTTACCGTGGGTGACCAGTAAGAAAGTACCGATGAGCGAGGTGAAGATCGCCGTCAGCACTAAAACCCCCGGCCGCGCTTTGCGCACCACGGAGAACCACGCCACGATAATGGTCGGTGACAAAAATTGCAGCACCGTCGCGGTGGCGGCGTTGGATTTTTCGATGGTCAGCAGGAAGGTTAGCTGTACGGTGAGTGCCCCGACCACGGAAAAAATCAGCAGGCTGATGGCGTCCTTGCGGTTTTTGATAATGGAGAATACGTTGTCGCCGTGAACGAAAGAGAGCATCAGCAGAATTAGCCCCGCGAAAATCAGGCGCGTCATGGTCAGAAACTGCGACGACATCTGGCTTTGTTCCATGATGTACTGCGCGCAAACGCCTGAACTTCCCCATAATACGGCGGCAATCAGGACGTTCATCATCCCTCTTCTGGTGGAACTCATCTTTCCCTCTGCATGTTGTTTTGTTTTATTTGTGTGCAGGCATCATAGCAGAGATAGCGAAGCGAGTGAGACATGACGGGCACAGCCCCCTACATCGCAGGGGGCTTCGGCAGTCATCTTACGGCGCAATCGGCGTCAGATAATCCAGTCGTAGCGGTTCGGCCAGCAGCTCGTTCATTTGCAGAATAAACGCCTGGAAATGGGGCAGGGCGATATGCTCGTCCAGACCGGCCTGACCGCGCCAGGATTCACGAACGTAGAAGACATCCGGTGTGTCGCGCAACTGGAACAGGGCATACTCAATATTGCCCGGCTCCTGGCGCGTGGGCAGCAGCAGAGCCTGCAGCGCCTGTTTCAGTGCGTCGATTTTCCCCGGTCTGGCTTTCAGTACCGCAATAATTGAAATCACCTCTGAATCAGACATGTTAAAACCCCTCCAGCACAATCTTGCCGACTGAACGACCGGTTTCAATTTGCGCGTGCGCTTTTTGCAAATTCGCCGCGTTGATTGCGCCAAAATGCTCACCCAGTGTGGTGCGAATGGTGTTGTCATCGATCAACTGTGCCACGCGGGTTAATAGCTGATGCTGCGCAATGATGTCGTGGGTGGTAAACATCGAACGGGTAAACATAAATTCCCAGTGCAGCGAAATGCTTTTGGCCTTCAGTGGACGTGCATCGAGGGTTTGCGGATCGTCAATCAGCGCCAGTTTGCCCTGCGGCGCCAGGGCGGCAATAATTTGCGGGTAGTGCTGCTCGGTATTGTTCAGGCTGGCAACGTGCGTCACCTCTTTAATGCCTATCCGAGCCAGCTCTTCCATCAGCGGCTTGCTGTGGTCAATCACATGATGAGCGCCTGCTTCACGTACCCATTTCTGGCTCTGTGGACGTGAAGCGGTACCGATGACAGTCATTTTGGTCAGCTTACTGGCCAGTTGCGTCAGGATAGAACCGACGCCGCCAGCAGCGCCAACAATCAATAACACATCATTTTCATTGCCATTTTCCTCAACGCCCAGACGGTCGAACAGCATTTCCCAGGCGGTGATGGCGGTCAGCGGCAGTGCCGCGGCAGAAGCATTGTCCAGCGATTGCGGCTTCAGCGCGGTAATACGTTCATCAACCAGCTGAAATTCACTGTTACTGCCAGCACGACCCAGCGCACCGGCATACCAGACTTCATCGCCAGGAGCGAACAGGGTGACTGCTTCACCCACGGACTTCACTACGCCAACGGCGTCCCAACCCAGCACGCGGGGCACATCAGCGTTAAAACCTTCGCGGACCTTGGTGTCAACGGGATTGACGGAAATGGCCTTCACTTCAACCAGCAGATCGTGCCCGGAGGCGACGGGCATGGGCAGGTCAATCTCTTGTAAAAATTCAATGTTACTGCCGTCGGTTGCGGCGCGGGTAATAGCGATGGCTTTCATAATCTCTCCGGTTAATAAACCTTCTATCTGTTGAATAATTCGATGGTAAACCGGTAGCAGAACGGGAAAAATAGCCCTTCGGCGACAGGACTTATACTCGGGGAGTGAAAATGTTCCGGCTTGAAGATCTCACGTTGTTTGTCCGCGCCGCGGCGCTAAATAGTTTTAGCGATGCCGCACGCGAAGTCGGCGTTCAGCCTGCTCAGGTCAGTTCTGCTATTAAGCGCCTGGAGTCTACGCTGGCTATCCGCTTGTTCGCCCGCTCCACGCGCAGTCTGCGCCTGACGCCGGAAGGTGAGGTCTGGCTACCTTATGCCCGCCAGATGCTGGACGTGATGCATGCCGGACTGCAAAAAATTCAGACCCCGGAAGATGAAGTTTCAGGCACGCTGCAAATCGCCGTACCTTCCGATCTCGGTCGGAACCTACTGCTGCCGGTCTTTCAGTCGTTTCGACGCCGCTATCCCGCGCTGCGCCTGCGGATTTTTTTCTCCGACCAGGTGACGGATGTCTTTAAAGACCCCGTCGATGTAGCGTTTCGCTATGGCAACACCGAAGACGCATCTTACATTGCGCTGCCTGTCGCATCGGGTAACCGACGCGTGCTGGTGGCATCACCGGAATGGGTTGTGCAAAACGGCGCGCCGCAAACTCCGGATGATTTAACACAGCTCAACGCCATGACCTTCGTTTTACGCGGACGCCTGCACGATCGCTGGACGTTTACGCATAACGGCGAGGTTAGCAGTGTGCAGGTTAACGGCACCATTATGAGCGACGATGCTGAAGTAATCCGACGGCTGGCGATTGCCGGAGAAGGCATCGCGTACAAGTCGTGGCTGGATGTCAGCGAGGATGTGCGTGATGGACGATTGCAGCTACTGATGCCTGATTACCTGGGCGAGAAAGCCCCGCTGAATATGATTTGCCCACATCGTAAGCAGCTTTCAACGGCTGTCCGTCTGCTGCATGACGCCGTGAAGGCGCGGTGTGACACGTTGGGCATTTCCCCGTGAGGTGTTCAATCGCAGGAATATTATTCGATAGTCATACGCATAAATAATAGCTAATCTCGGTAATGACTCCAACTTACTGATAGTGTTTTATGTTCAGATAATGCCCGATGACCTTGTCATGCAGCTCCACCGATTTTGAGAACGACAGTGACTTCCGTCCCAGCCTTGCCAGATGTTGTCTCAGATTCAGGTTATGTCGCTCAATGCGCTGAGTGTAACGCTTGCTGATTACGTGCAGCTTTCCCTTCAGGCGGGATTCATACAGCGGCCAGCCATCCGTCATCCATACCACGACCTCAAAGGCCGACAGCAGGCTCAGAAGACGCTCCAGTGTGGCCAGAGTGCGTTCACCGAAGACGTGCGCCACAACCGTCCTCCGTATCCTGTCATACGCGTAAAACAGCCAGCGCTGACGTGATTTAGCACCGACGTAGCCCCACTGTTCGTCCATTTCCGCGCAGACGATGACGTCACTGCCCGGCTGTATGCGCGAGGTTACCGACTGCGGCCTGAGTTTTTTAAGTGACGTAAAATCGTGTTGAGGCCAACGCCCATAATGCGGGCGGTTGCCCGGCATCCAACGCCATTCATGGCCATATCAATGATTTTCTGGTGCGTACCGGGTTGAGAAGCGGTGTAAGTGAACTGCAGTTGCCATGTTTTACGGCAGTGAGAGCAGAGATAGCGCTGATGTCCGGCAGTGCTTTTGCCGTTACGCACCACCCCGTCAGTAGCTGAACAGGAGGGACAGCTGATAGAAACAGAAGCCACTGGAGCACCTCAAAAACACCATCATACACTAAATCAGTAAGTTGGCAGCATCACCGCTAATCTCTGTTGCTGGCATTAATCTGATCGGAAAGCCGATCAGTTAGTGATAATTGTTTCATTGAGTATAGTTTCTTCGATAAATATTGTTTCTTAAACTAATGCAGTGTTTATAATATTTGTGTTAAGAATTTTTTGGTCGATGATTTAATGACTTGTATATTTATTAAAAGGTATTTGACGAGATACCTTCCGCTACGATATAAAACATAATAGCCCCGATACATGCCTATTTCTTTACCTGATTGTTAAACGCATTGATGCTTTTTGTTATTACGTTATTTATTGGGGTAGGAGAGGGCCATTGAAGTCAAAGACTATAAATGATGTATTGTATTATATAGAAGATAATTTTGTTTCAGGCATTGGTATTGATGACATTTCACAGTTTTCCGGATACAGCCGCAGGCATATACAGAATATTTTAAAGCAGCGAATAAATATGCCTGTGGGGCTTTATATTCGTAGGCGACGGATAACCAAAGCAGCAAGCTTGTTACGCCTTACTCATATGGATATTATCGATATTTCAGTGCGGGTGGGATTCGATTCTCAGCAATCTTTCTGCCGTGAATTTAAAAAACTAACAGGTTATACCCCCACAGAATACCGTAAAAATCCCAGTTGGGATCTTTCGCCGTTAATGTCGTTTGTACTGCGCAGTGGTATTGTTGTCGGCGAATTGCAACTACGTACCTTACCTGCTGATACCGTGCATGGATTTCAGTACAATTATGACACACCAATCCCGCCTGCCAGTGACTCACATCTGCATCGATTAAATCTAATATTTGAGCAACTTACCAGTTCAAAACAAAATGTGTGGGCATTAACTGATTTCTCGTCTAATCCAAACTCAATGATGCGGTTGAAAGTTAAAAGCATCATTGGTAATAAAAGTCATCATTCGCCCAATGCCTATAATCGTTATGAGTGTCCTTCGGGAACGTATGCCTGTTTTTCATTCAGATTCAAGAAAGAGGACTATCCACTCTATTCAAGATATATTTATTTTAAAATGTTGCCGGAGAGTAAATTAAAAAGAAAGGCAGGTTATGATATTGAAATATTCCATTATAACCAAGAGGATCTTAAAAACAAAATAATTACCTGTGATCATTACATTCCGATAGATACGTAATGTAAAAAAGCTCCACTTGCGTGGAGCAAAGACCTCGCAGTACGCCTAAATTAGGATTAATTATTGGTACTCAGCATTGAAATACAAAACTGAACGTACAATGCCGGGACTGACATTGTTAGCTGTTTGAAAATACTGAGCATAAAACGGGATGGAATGATTACCTTTATCTTGAGGTGCTACATTGATATATGAAGGTGTATTGAATTTAACAGGCTGTTGTTGTTGATCTAACACCTGAATGCCGATGCCAGCAGCACCTTTGGGGTGGATATTCTTAAGTACACCGATAATACTGCGGTGACCATTCTCTGTGTCGCTCCAGCTTAGAATAACCCGGGAAGGCGTCGTAAAATCACTTTTACAGAGAAGGTCGATAGTAAATGGTTTTCTTCCCGCAGTGCTTCCATAGCCTCTGAATTGCTCAAGTGCTATATCGGGCAGTTTGACGTTGATCGAGCGGTTGCCTTTGATTGCGCATGACCGGTTGAGCATCGTGATATATTTTGCCGGCACAATGATATCCACCACGGGCAACGATTGAGCCTCACTTCTGATTTGCAGGTTGATGGAACCCGCAGCGGCTCCTGCCGCAAGCTGATCATCCAGTTTGATCAACTCAATCTTTATTTTGCTGTTCCTGAATTCATCTGCCGTCGCTCTGAAAGTTGATGGCCACTGGAT
Organism: Citrobacter sp. RHBSTW-00859; assembly: GCF_013729795.1. Classification (NCBI taxonomy): domain Bacteria; kingdom Pseudomonadati; phylum Pseudomonadota; class Gammaproteobacteria; order Enterobacterales; family Enterobacteriaceae; genus Citrobacter; species Citrobacter sp. RHBSTW-00859. The sequence goes on from NZ_CP056284.1 coordinate 54,767, forward strand.
CGTTTGTCCGGTTGAGGTTTCCAGGGTGACTTTAATGCCAATCCCACTCACATTGCTGCGTATAATACCGGGTTGTTTCATTGCGGACCGATCGCCAATAATCTGTGCGGAAAAAGGCTGGTTGTCAGTACAGCCTGACGCCTGAATATTCTGTAGCGAAAGCGTGCGCGTCTGAATAACTCCCCCTGACTGGATTGATTGCTTATCGTTAACGATTTCCGGCGACAAAATAAACTTTTGTGTGGTCAGGGTACATGCAGCACTGGCTGTCTGATGAATGCTCAAGGCGCAGCCCAGAATTAAAGCGGTACGTATTACCGACATGTGGCCTCCTGGTTTTTTAACACGATCGTGCATTTCCCTGTTTCCAGTGAAACGAACACTTCTGGTGAGGTGGTTTCATCAATATAAAGCGCACCGCCTTGTCCGACGTAGCCGACATGATTATTGGCATTGTCGCGGATGATGGCACCGAATGGCATTCTCTGCTGACCCTGCAGGCGGGGATAAATAATGTTCTGTTTTCTGAGCGTCGTTTCAAAGGTGACTGGAATGACATTACCTTCGTAAGGCGCAATCTTGGCCTGGGTTTTAGTAAAGTTCAGACCTTCAGTTGAACCTTTTGGATCGATAGTAACGTCATTCACGCGCCACGGACGAAGCCAAGGCAGAATGGCGTAGCCATTTTTATCGAAGCGGGTTCCAGGTACACCTTCAAGATGAGCGCCATGCGCATCAGGCGCATAGACCAGCGCGACGGTATCTGAGCGCTCTGGTGAAAAGGTTATTCCCCCCGCGTGCCCAACCAGCATGCCACTCATTCCACCGCTTACCTGGTGCCATGAGTTACTCTGACTCCACGTCCCGTTCAGCGAGGTATAAGGCGTACGCACCATGCCGTTTGCTCCCCATTCCACACTACCGCCGCGGAGATAGCTGGTATTGGCTCCCCAAACGATATTGTTTTCCTCATCAGTCGAGGTCGTGAAGCCGAGGCGTGTATTGTTGGCTTTGCCGTTATTGCTGTAGCTATCAGAGGAGATCTGCGTAAAACCGGCGTTATCCCGGGGCAGGAAATAGCTGAATGAGAGCATGATTTGGTCATCTTTGGTGACCGAACCCTGTTGATCCTCATTCCAGAAACGCTGGGCGGATATACTCCAGGTCAGGTTGCCCCAGGCATTGGTGTATCCCACGGCATACTGGCGATAATTATCCTGCTGATCCCAGAACTTCTTAAGAGAGCCGGATAAATAGAATGAGCCCCAGGTATCGGATAACGGCTGATTAATACTGGCGCTAAACGACTGCTTCTCGCGTGACGAGAAATATTGGCTGACGAATGCCTGTGCATCCAGGGCATCCAGCGCATCGCGTTGACCGTAAAAGTGATGTGAACTGTATTTTGCTTCCAGCCAGAGCGCGGTTGCCGACCAGGGTAGGGTGCTATTCCATGTCAGACGATACTGTTGTCCTTGTTGACGATTGTCCTCAAGCTTCAGGCGCGATTGGGTGATATCAAGGGCGAATGCGCCGAGTTGGGTGTTCAGACCGCTACCGATGAGGGCTGACTGATAGCGCTCGAATCCAGAGGCCCCGGTATACAACGTTAAATAGTTGTTCAGGCCATACTGCCAGTAGGCCTGGGCTAAAAACGGATCTTCATCATAATTATCTTCATCGACGGTGCCGAGAGTGATGCCATAGCGCGAAATGCCGGGTTTTAGTAGCTGTGGTACCGAAGAGTATGGAACGGTAAAGCGGCGGATACGCCCGTCTGATTCCTGAATCGTGACCAGCAACTCGCCGCCAGTATTCGCGGGCAACACGGAATCAATCGAGAATGGCCCAGCCGGAACCGAGGACTGATGAATGGTTTGACCATCCTGGGTGACGGTAATACGGGCGTTGGTCTCAGCTACGCCGCGAATAATCGGCGCCCAGTTCAGCGTGCTATCCGGGCGCATTAAATCCTCAGAAGCCAATCCCACTCCGAGAATAGCCATACTGTCGAACATCTGGCTGTCAGTATAGAACTTGCCAGCGCTTAACATGGATTTCCAACGAGTGATGGGCCGTTTTAGCGTCGTGCGATTATTGGCGTAATGGCTACCTATTTTGCTGTCCCAATTTTGGCTACCAAAATGTTCAATTAGCCACCCTCCAGCAGAGCTTCGGATATCCATTCCCACCCAGGCGCTGTCCGTACTTGAACGATCGTTACCACGTTGCTGGGTGCTGTAGTAATCGGCGTTATAGCTGAAATTAATCGCCGGTGCCCCTGGTTGCCAGAGTTCAGGTTGGACATAATTGTTTTCGATATTATCAACATAAGCCTGCGGGATGGTGATGCGCAGCTCAAGCTGGCTGGTGTTGAGTCTCTCCGTTGCTTTCCCGCTGGTGTCCCAATCGGCAATGCTGCCGCAGCGTGAAGGGTGAGCTGCCAGCGTTTGATTCATTTTTTCTGGGTTAATGCCCACGCCTTTGAGAAATGCTTCTGAATAACAGCTAACTAAATCGCCGTGATTATCTTTTTTGAATAATAGTTCACGACGTCCACGCCAGTTATCATTAATATAAATATCTACGATATATGTCCCGGGCAATAAGCCTGCGGCATTAAAGGACTGCAAATCGTTAAGTGAAGCATTGCCCATTAAGATGGCATTATCAAATTCATATCGGCTAGTGCTGTCTGCATGAAGCATGGCTGAAAATAACGAACCATATAAAATTACGCAGCCGGGTATGGTTAAGATCCTTTTACGTAAGCCCATTCTTTATTCCTTTTTTTTCTATTTATTAATGGCTGTTTTGAATTCCACGACGCTGCCGTAATCGTTCACTGCTTGTAAAACTACAGCTTCTCCAGGTTTGATTTTTTGTTTTGAATTGACCTTAGTTTTACTTTTAGGCGCAACCATGATGCTTTCTTTCAATAACCCGTTTCCTGAGGCGCTAACAACATCTACAACTGTGATAAAAAAGGGCGTCGGGTTGACCAACGTAATGCCGTCAGAGGTGGCAATAAATTCCATCTTACTTTCGGCATTTTGCCGATCTCCTAAACCGATCGGCCGCCAGAAAAATTTAAACCGAGAACGAATGGCTAAATTGAGAATGGCTGTGTTTTCCGTAGTCTGGCTTTTATCTACGGAGGGAATGTCCAGAATATTTAACCACCATAATGATTCTCGATCGTTCGCGGCAATACGTTTATCAATAGCTTTTTTTATTCTTATTGATTGTCCATTTTTTGGTGATGCTGCCAACTTACTGATTTAGTGTATGATGGTGTTTTTGAGGTGCTCCAGTGGCTTCTGTTTCTATCAGCTGTCCCTCCTGTTCAGCTACTGACGGGGTGGTGCGTAACGGCAAAAGCACTGCCGGACATCAGCGCTATCTCTGCTCTCACTGCCGTAAAACATGGCAACTGCAGTTCACTTACACCGCTTCTCAACCCGGTACGCACCAGAAAATCATTGATATGGCCATGAATGGCGTTGGATGCCGGGCAACCGCCCGCATTATGGGCGTTGGCCTCAACACGATTTTACGTCACTTAAAAAACTCAGGCCGCAGTCGGTAACCTCGCGCATACAGCCGGGCAGTGACGTCATCGTCTGCGCGGAAATGGACGAACAGTGGGGCTACGTCGGTGCTAAATCACGTCAGCGCTGGCTGTTTTACGCGTATGACAGGATACGGAGGACGGTTGTGGCGCACGTCTTCGGTGAACGCACTCTGGCCACACTGGAGCGTCTTCTGAGCCTGCTGTCGGCCTTTGAGGTCGTGGTATGGATGACGGATGGCTGGCCGCTGTATGAATCCCGCCTGAAGGGAAAGCTGCACGTAATCAGCAAGCGTTACACTCAGCGCATTGAGCGACATAACCTGAATCTGAGACAACATCTGGCAAGGCTGGGACGGAAGTCACTGTCGTTCTCAAAATCGGTGGAGCTGCATGACAAGGTCATCGGGCATTATCTGAACATAAAACACTATCAGTAAGTTGGAGTCATTACCAGGTATTACGTCCGTACAGTTTTCCGGTAATGGTCGCTAGCCCTGCATCTTTGTACATCCGAAATGAAACCGTACCTGCAAAGCGGTTGCTGCCAATATTCCATTCGACATTTCCAACGCAATTTAGCTGCTTTTCGGCATAGCGTGAATGCCATAGCCATCCGCCTGAGCCGAGCAATGTCGCCACGCCGATTACGATTAAAATAAGGTGGTGTATTTTTTTCATTGCCCGCGCATCCAGTAATAATGGGTAGTACAAAACGCGTGCGCATCTACCCGTGCATCTTTATCACAAACAAATGCCACGATCCTCTCCGCTTTACGGTAGCCGGAAAGGAAAACATGCTTGTTGTTTTCACAGAGAGAAGGGTGCAGTTGCATCAGATTGAAATAATTTTCCTGATCGTGATCATTCAGTGAGTAATAAATTTTACAGTTTTGCCGAGATGGGACCTGCATAGAAACAGAAATGAATTTACTAAACGGCATAACAGGACGTGTCTGATACCACACCAGCCAGATAATCAAAGTGGCAATAACGATGCCAGCGCTAAATATAATATTCCACCAGGGGACCCGCGTCGTTTGTTGTGCCGCGGGAGGAATTATCTTTGGGGGCGCGTATTCCTCTATTAGCGGTGACTGGAAAACTTCACTCTGAAGATGCGTTATCGCCTCTACCTGCGTATTTCCATTTAATCTGAGTCCGCGTCGTGAAATAGTTTTCACCGTATCACGTGGCAGACCCACATCCGCCAGCGCGTTACGTAGCGTCAGAATAGCCTGGTAAAATGTGTTGGTTGTGGTCACATTATTTCTCTCACCCCAACCCACTTTTATCAATGTGTTCTGCGAAACAATGTCACTTGCGTGAGTAATTAAATAGAGAAAGCAAAGCGAAGCTGGGAGCTGAAGTTGTATTGCGCGCCCGGTCTGACGATTGACCAGACTTTTGCTGTCAGGATTAAATTCGACCAACTGATTGATAAGGTACAATTGCCCAGCCCTCAGTAACTATAACGTATCACCGCGTGTGCCTACACATACCTTAAATTTTACATCCAAATCGTGAATATGCCTCACTCTTTGTACGTGATCGAAGATAAGAATTTCACTTAAGGATTAAAAATACTTTAAATACAACGTGTTACGTGTGTAAATTCTTAGGTGAGTATTAACTAATGTTAAATAATGAGAATTCATTACAGTTTTATCTGAATTCTCATTATATTTATCAACAGCACTTCAAGGGGGATTGAGTTATCAGGATTGTGTAATTAATAAGAACCCCTTTCATTGGTTAATTTTTAGCAAATAGTGCTTTTTTAATTTTTATTCTGGGATTTGGATTTATGCATAAAATTCCTAATACCCAGACTGTTATTCTGAGATAAAGCAGAAAAAAGCTTAGCGCAATCGCATTGCTTACAGCCTATTCATAATAGCGTATCAGGAGTTTATTACATTTTTTAAGTGTCACTGTTATTAACTGACAAGGAATGTCATACGTGTCGGATTGACACATTTATTTACCAATGAAATATTTATGGAAAAATAACAGGAGTCATTTTTGATGAAGAGATCACCATCACAGAGTGTTCGTTGCATAAGCTGTGAATTATCCTGTCAATTATTTCCGGATACTGTGGTACGCGCCAACTACTGTCACCGAGCCACTTTTGCGATCTGGCCAGAGGGAAATAGTTTTCTGCAAAAAGGAATTATTGAAAAACTTCTCCTTAATAATCAAAATCATTTGTCGCGTGGGTTTATTTTTGTGGACTTTTCCTTCCCAAACTTGCGCCTGTTCGCCGATCCGCAATGGGTTGACCGGCTGGCCTACAGCGGTATGTATATTGTGTTGATAGCGGACAGGAATCTCGCGCCGTTAGCCAACTACTGGCTGTCGAAAAGCAATAAAATACAAGGGATTATATATTCCGATGATGATGATGAAGTTCAGCATCAGAAAATTCGCCGATTATTTACCGGCCACCTTGCGAACAGTAAACGCGGACGCTCACTCAACTATACAGAAATGATATTACTGAAGCGGTTTGTGTCAGGGAAAAGTATTCAGCAAATTACCAAAATAGATAATATAGATATTAAGAAAATCTATGTCTACAAGCTCAGGCTTGAAGATAAATTAGGCCATAGCATTCATCAAATACTGTCGAATATTTTATAACGCATTTTTGATTCTTACTATTTTCACATCTTTGCGATGTGGTGGACGCCCTACGCCCGAAAGCAGGAGGCTATTATGAAAAAACCTAAGCATTACTCACGCATTGCGATAGCGGTATCAACCGCGTTAACGTCAATGGTATTTTCAACCCACGCGGCCTGGATTGATATTGATAGTCTTCCTGCCAGTGGATTGGTGAGCAGTCTTTCGCCGGAGTTGCAGGCTTTATTTCCTGCACAGACGAATGACAGTTTCAAAAAAAACAGCGAAACGCCGAATTATGTTTATCAGTGGAGTGCCGGTACCATTCCCGTTTATGGTCATGGATTAACGCTGAATGGGCCAGGAGGAGAAGCCTTCGACCACACCATTACCGTTATTCAGAACAGCGCGACGGGTAGCCCGGGCGTTATTTTCGGTGACGACCTTACGATTCGCACACAGTCAAAGAATGCCGCTAATAATGGTAAAGATGTTGACGGTATCCGCACGCACGGGGCTAATACGCCGGATAATCCAGTCTTTATTATCACCGGGGATCGCACCAGTATTTATGTGGACGGCCAGGATGGTGATGGTATTAACGCCGGATACAACGCCATCGGTCAGGGTGGGATAGGCTCAGCAAACATCTACGTCGGCGACGATCTGTATATTCAAACCACCGGTAACCAGGGACGTGGCATCACCGCCAACGCGTTTAGAGACGCAACGCTTGCCAAAAATACGATTATTGTCGGCGATCGTGCCCACATTGTGACTACCGGTAACAGCTCAGAGGGAATCCGCTCCGGACAGAGCGGGTCCTCAATCCGCCTTGGCAATGACGCCACCATCGAGACATCGGGCACTTCCTCAATAGGGGTCTACGCCGCCTCATCTTCCAAAACGGAACTGGGCAATAACGCCACTATTTCGGTAAGCGGAGCCAGCGCCCATGCGGTCTATTCCTATAATGCGACGGTGAATCTGGGTGATAATGCGACGATTCGTGTTAACAGCATCGATAAAGTTTACTCATTCAGCAAGGCCCCACGCGGCCTGTATGCGATTTCACGCGGCACGGTAAATCTCGGTGGCGGCGCTACTATTGCTATGGCGGGCAATCACAGCAATGAAAGCTATGCCATCAGTACAGAAACGGGCGGCATCGTCGACGGTTCTGCTGGCGGGCGTTTCCTTATCGACGGCGATCTTCACGCCGCCGGTGCTACTGCCGCAAACAACACCCAGCCGCAGCAAAACAGTACCATCAAACTCAATATGACCGACAACTCGTTGTGGAGTGGGGCGTCATACGTCACCAGCGCCACTGCCGGGACGGGGGTTATCTCGCTGCAAATGAGCGATGCGACCTGGAACATGACCAACAGCTCAACGCTCACTGACCTGACGCTGAACGGCGGGTCAGTGGTGAACTTTGGGCATGCTGACGGCGAACCGTGGCAGACGCTTACTATCAATGAAGATTTTACCGGCAACGGCGGAAAACTCGTTTTCAATACCGTCCTGAATGACGATGCCTCCGAAACCGACAAGCTGAAAGTGCTCGGCAACACCGCGGGTAACGCGTTTGTGGCGGTGAACAATATTGGCGGAACCGGGGCGCAAACCGTTGAGGGAATTGAGATCATCGAAGTGGCCGGTAATTCTGACGGTACTTTTGAGAAAGCGGGCCGTATTGTTGCCGGTGCGTACGACTATAACGTGGTGCAAAAGGGCAGCAACTGGTATCTGACCAGCTTTATTCCTGCTCCGCCGGATCCGGAAGAGCCGGACCCTGTCGATCCGGACCCGGTTGACCCTATTGACCCAGATCCCGTTGACCCGGACCCGGTTGACCCTATTGACCCAGGTCCTGTTGACCCGGACCCGGTCGATCCTGTCGACCCGATTATCCCTGAGCCGGAAGAACCTGTTGCGTCCCCTGTCACTGAGCAGCAGTACCGCCCGGAAGCAGGCAGTTATCTGGCGAACAACTACGCTGCTAACACGCTGTTCATGACCCGACTCCACGATCGTCTGGGCGAAACGCAGTACGTCGATATGCTGACGGGCGAGAAAAAAGTCACCAGTCTGTGGATGCGTAACGTCGGGGCACATACCCGCTTCAAAGACAGTAGCGGGCAGTTGAAAACCCAAAGCAACAGCTATGTCCTGCAGTTAGGCGGTGACCTGGCGCAGTGGAGTAGCGATGGCCTCGACCGCTGGCACCTCGGCGCGATGGCTGGTTATGCCAACAGCCAGAACCGCACGCAGTCCAGTCTGACCGGCTACCATTCACGTGGTCAGGTCACTGGTTACAGCGTGGGACTGTACGGCACCTGGTATGCCAATGACGCTGACAAGACCGGCACTTATGTAGACACCTGGGTGCTGTACAACTGGTTTGATAACAAGGTGATGGGTCAGGAGCAGGCGACGGAGAAATATAAATCCAGCGGGATCACCGCTTCTGTTGAAGCCGGTTACAGCTTCAAACTGGGTGAAAACGAGCGCAACAGCTATTGGCTGCAACCGAAAGCTCAGGTGGTGTGGATGGACGTGCAGGCCGACAGCCACCGCGAAGCGAACGGCACCCGCGTGAAGGACAACACCGATGGCAACCTGATGACCCGTCTGGGGGTAAAAGCCTTTATCAACGGTCACAACGCCATCGACGACGGTAAATCTCGTGAGTTCCAGCCGTTTGTTGAAGCCAACTGGATCCACAACACGCAGACGACTCGCGTGAAGATGGACGATGTGAGCAACGACATGCGTGGCACCAAGAACATTGGCGAGCTGAAAGTCGGTGTTGAAGGTCAAATCACTCCGCGCCTCAACGTGTGGAGCAACGTGGCCCAACAGGTTGGTGACAAAGGCTACAGCGATACCCGCGGTATGCTGGGCGTGAAATATAACTTCTGACGTAACTGCAGGTGACAAAAAGCCGCTGATTAACCGATCGGCGGCTTTATTTTTTGTGGGGGGAGGCCGGATAAGCGTTAGCGCCATCCGGCACCTGGTAAACCTGTAATTAACGCTTACAGGTTCAGTTATACGTTACTGGAGAGTCGCCAGCGTGCTCTCAATTCTTTTTAACTTCTGATTTGCTTCTTGCAGCTCATCCTGCAGCCGTTGTTCCTGCTCGCCATAGACCATCAGGACGATACAGCCATTCATCACTTTTACGGTAATCTGTTGCCCGGTATCAAACCCCGCTTCGCGTAGCCACTTGCCGGAAAGAATAATTTTGGGTGTGGATTTGTCGAAAACATTCGGGCGATATCCCACAATTACCGAATGCTCGGTTCCGGATTGGTCGGTGTCTGGGGTAGAATGCGAATCAGCCATAATCAACTCCTTGATAGTTGGTGAGGTTAGCTCTCGTCGGGTACTGCGAATACCGGGCGAGAGCGTTTATGAGTCAGGTCGTCAGATATAAAAGGTACGTACCTGATTGGTGATATCTTGCGCTTGTAGGTACGTATATGTCAACGGCTAAACGCGACCCAAATCAGTCCAAATCTGGAAAAGCACCGACTTTCCAGATTCGTATCACTCCGGAGTTAAAGGCGCAATTTGAGGCTGCCGCAAAAGCAGAGGGGATGAGTTTGGGGAATTGGCTCAAAACCTTGGGGAGAAATGAATTACGTAAATTAGGTATTGAACCAGAAATGTAGGTTAATTCTATTAAGAATTTTAGGCGTCAGAGGATTCGGGAAAAGAAACTACATCCATTTTCAATGCTGTTTAACCAGAGAAAATTGAAGCCATCCCTTTGCGAATTTTTAGATTATCTAAATTTATTTGCCCGTGAGCAACAGCTATATAAATAGTATTCTGCAAATGAACTCGATCAAAATCGTAGCCTATATCTTTAGCCATAACAGAAAGTAAATTCGCAAAAAGTCTATGGCTAGTCTGATCCCATATCGTGTTACCACTCTCACTTTCTGGAAAGTGTGTGCATAAAGGAGTGTTTTTCGATAAGTTTTTGTGCTCGGACTGCGAGCAAAGGACTTAAAAGCGTAGCAAAACAGTAGCGACAGTTAGTGCTAAATTTATTGTCTTTTCCTTAATTCTGAAGGTTATGACAATTGAGACGAAATAAAATCTTTGAGGATGATATGAGCATTTTGGCGGAAGATCGCGAGATTCTGACAACCATCGGTTTCCGGCCTGACAGAGCATCGAGAGACGACAACCGGGCAAAATATACGCCTGAACAGAGTCAGATTTTCATGCGCAGACAGGCCGCGCAGACCCGCAAAAAATCCGCATAAAACGCCCCGAAAATACCCGTCTTTTTAATAAAAATAGCCATGCATGCCTACGCTGCATGGCTTTGCATGCAAAACCCTGAATTTTCCACACCCCGGAGCACCAGCACTGGCGCGGCCTGAGCCCCTTCATGCGCCTGCATTAAAAGTGCCCCACGAAGCGGGCAGGCGTGGCGGGGAGAGCATTGCGCGCCAGCATTAAAGTTATTATTTTTCATGGCCTGAACGGATCACCGCGCCGTACGGGGCCTCGGGAGTGTCAAAAGGTTTGAGGTCGTGACGAATCTTTGAGGAGTGGAAATAAAAATCAGCCATAAGCCGCAGAAATTATCTTCCATAAGTTTGTTCGATTGCTATTGAATTGGATAAATAATCAATAAGTACTTCGATAACTTACATAGTGGATACAATAACGCCATCCTAAAATGGCGTTGTAAATAGTGATGTTTTACTTTTTTGTTAATTTTTCAATGATTAATGAATATTTAGTTTCTTCAAAGCTGAAGCCATATTTTTTGAATGACTGTAAATAATTTAAATGCCCCTTTAACGCATTAATTGTTAACGAGGTTTGATCATTTGACTTTATTGCTTGATCAAATATTGCTCTAACTCTTCGGCGATATGCTCTAGGTGGCCTTAGTGGGCCTTTAATTAAGATCCCAGTAACCGCTTGTCTGTTGTTATATGAGAGCAGCCTATATTTTGCATTATTTAAGGTAAAGCCCATGGAGTTTATTTTATTTTTCGCGAGGCTGACAAGTTCTTCTATTAAATGTCTATTATCGCCACTTATAGTTATATCGTCAGAATATCGAGTGTATACACAGTCTCTAACTAAAGCTTGGTTTGTCATTAATTCATCGAATTCAAACAATATGGCATTTGATATATTAGGACTAGTAGGTGCACCCTGTGGTAAAGTACCATAGAGAGTTGTTAAACCTGCAATAGTATTAACTATATGTTCAGATATATTATTTCTTAAAAGACAGTTCTTTATCATGGTTTTATTAATGGAACCAAAATAGTTTTCAATGTCTATATTGGCAATGAACTTATTATTTTGATGTGGATAAGCATTGTCATGAATACTGATCCCCTTTCTATATGAGAAACATGAGGAGTGAATATTTAGTCTATTCAAAAAATAATCATTTATCCAGTACTGTGTTACCTTCATGAATTTCCGTGGTGCTGATATTTTTCTAACACCACCGCTCTTTTTACGCATATCAAAAATCCGATAATATCTATCTGGATTTTTTATCATAGAGCTTATAAGTCGTGGTGTAAGTCCGATACAAGATGCGACCGTTAAAATGCCGTTATTTTCGAAAAGGGGACTGTTTAGTGACTTGTAAGAATAGAAAATTGGAGCTGCGATAATTTTTTTTTCGGGAATTAGGCTATCACTATCTTTTGAAAGGATGCTAGCCTGACTACTGGACATTGAACCAATTCGTAATTGCTCAAAGATCCGCACCCAAGCCTGTCTTGGGCGGCTGGGCAAGGTCCCGGACGCCCAAGACAGGCTTGGGTGCGGAACCTCTTTTATGTAAGGCCTTAACTGCAAAGACGGCGGTGCGCCGTCCATATTCTTTGTATCAGTAGAGGCTAGCACACCCAATTTAGTGGATTTATGGCATTTGTCAAGAAGGAAAATACGCAACTTGTCTCTTAGTTTTTTTAAATTTGCTGAAAGTTTTTCATCGCCAGAGGGAGTTATAGAATACAGCTCGTTTTTAATGGAAACTAATTCCACATAGCCAATTTTATGTAATTCTTTAAGGTGCTGTTTCAATGAATCAATGTTTGGTAATGCTCCGTCATCTGTTAATATTAATCTCAAGTAATATAATATCTCAGATGGGGCTGCAGGTTGAATAATTGAGGTGGCCCATAAAAGTAAGCGAAAGTTTATTGAGTTAGACATTTATCCTCCCAAAAGGCCTTTATTTTTAGAAACGAGCTTTTTATTCCTGACTCGTCTAATAATATTTTCAATTTTTTCATCTTCAATATCGGATATGTCAAATATTTTAATGCTGTTATCGTCACAATATTGAAGAACACCTAATGAAAAAAAACGATCGAGATTTTTTATTTTGTCATTGCAGATGACTATCAAATCTGGATTTTTAATATCTTTAGTTATTTTGTAATAACTTATTAAAGTTATCTGTGATAGGGTTAACTCATCTAAGACGAATATGATGATACTATCACACTTTTTGTTAATAAAATCTAATTCCGCTATATGTATATACACACTTTCAGTATCGGGCAGAGTTTGCTTTCCTCCCCCCTCATAAATCACAGCATCTATTTTACTAAGTTCGGTTTTAAGATTGTTGATGCAAGAGTCAAATAATTTATCTTTCAAAATGTTCGGATAGCATAAAAAAACATTAAGCTCAGAATTAACTAATTCGCCCTCTAGGGTATCTATTATATTCTCTCTAAGTTCATTTGTAATTGACAAAACATCATTGGCGTAAATTGAAATGTTGAATTGGTTGACCTTGGTTTCATTATTTGAACCAAGAATGTTTACATTTGATTTTTGAGCGTTGCTATTGCTCATTTTTCTGAGTATTTTTTGTTTTATTATTCGACCCAATTGAAAACATGCAAGATTTTTGTTTATTTGATTTAATCCCATCATTTTTAGACCGAAAGAAGATTTTTGCGATAACAGTAATAGCTAGCAATCCTACGCCAGAGAATAGCCATTCTTTATTTAATAAAACCCAATTAATTACATCTTGCATGAAATCAATCCCTTTTTAGAATGTAGTCAGCGTACCATTGTAACATTTTTCTTCTATTTTGTTCGTAACTGGCATGATTGTAAATGCCACGAATGCTGTTTTTATCAACATGCGCTAATTGCATCTCAATCCATGCACTATCAAACCCTTGTTCATGCAGGATTGTCGACATCGTATGTCTAAAACCGTGACCGGTAGCACGTCCTTTGTAGCCAAGTAACTCAATCACTTGTGACACGCTCTCCTTCGAGATTGGTTTGCCATGATTGTTCCGCCCAATAAAAATATAGGGATAATGGCCGGTAATAGGTTTGAGCTGCTTAAATAGCTCAATTACCTGAGTAGATAAAGGAACAATGTGAGGCCTACGCATTTTCATACGTTCCGCTGGTATCTCCCATATACCTTTTTCGAGGTCTACTTCTTCCCACGTAGCAAAGCGCATCTCTTGGGTTCGTACACCGGTCAGCATGACGATTTTTGTCGCATTCTTAGTGATGATGCTGCCGGTATACGCTTCAAGATCCCGAATAAAATGAGGTAACTCTTCAGCGGATAAAAATGGATGATGTTTTTGCTTCGGAACGGCCAAAGCAATAGCCAAATCAGGAGCAGGATTGTATTCTGCGCGGCCAGTTATGATTGCATAGCGATAGACCTCGCCGCATCTTTGGCGCACTTTTCTGGTCTTCTCTAGTGCTCCACGCTTCTCTATTCGTCTCAATACTTCAAGCAGTTCTAACGGTTTGATTTCACTGATAGGGCGTTTACCAATGAACGGGAACACATCTTGTTCAAATGTCTTAATGATTTCTTCGCGATAGGCCACTGTCCAGCGGTCAGCTTTGTTTGTGTGCCATTCTCGACATATGGCTTCGAATGAATTCTCTGCTGAGAGTTGCTGTGCCAGCTTTTGGGCTTTACGTTCTTCTACTGGGTCTATGCCGTTTGCTACCTGCTTACGAGCTGTATCGCGTTTCTCACGTGCTTCTGCGAGGCTCACAAGGTCGTAGCTGCCAAATGACATTAGCCGTGCTTTACCGGCAAAACGAAAGCGGAAGCGCCAGCCCTTTGAGCCGTCTGGATTGATGAGTAATGACAGGCCTTGTCCATCGTTCAATGTGTAGGGCTTGTCTTGGGGCTTTGCTCGTTTAATTTGAATGTCTGTGAGTGGCATGTGTATAAGTCAAAAATGTGTATAAAAGATCTATACACATCACTATACATATTTTTCACGGATTCAGGGAGATCTTGTCGGACGGCTACGGATGATTAGTCCATGATGATGATTGAAAATAAAGGGTTTTTAAGACTTTCTCGGATGGATGAGGAGGAACTTTGGCGGAAGATCACAGGAGTCGAACCTGCCCGGGAACGCTGGCGTCCCCAACTGGATTTGAAGTCCAGCCACCTCACCGGAGATGACGATCTTCCGCGCCTCGATTGCTACATGGAGGCGGGGCGCATTATAGCTACTTCCAAACGTTTCCACACCCCCTCACTCACTTTTTTAACTTCCGTTTCTCTATACCATGACCAGTTTCAAATAAATCCCCGCAAAATCCATTACTTACACTTAGACACATTTTTAGACGCTACGCTGATCACAGAAAACAAGAATCGTAATTTGATAACGAGATATCGGAATACCCGCGCTCACAGGGATGGTTTACAAGAACTGTAACCGGTATCAGGGCGTGTGAAAGTGCTAACAAGGATGCGTAATGAAAAGTGAAATTCTGTCTGTTAAAGAGAAGATTGGCTACGGAATGGGCGATGCGGCTAGCCACATTATCTTCGATAATGTCATGTTATATATGATGTTCTTCTATACCGATATTTTTGGTATCCCAGCCGGATTTGTCGGCACCATGTTCTTACTGGCCCGCGCGCTGGATGCCATCTCAGACCCTTGCATGGGGCTGCTGGCCGACCGTACCCGTTCGCGCTGGGGGAAATTCCGCCCATGGGTGCTGTTCGGCGCACTGCCGTTTGGTCTGGTTTGCGTGCTGGCCTATAGCACGCCGGATCTCAGCCTGAACGGCAAAATGATTTATGCCGCAATCACCTACACGCTGCTGACCCTGCTTTATACCGTGGTCAATATTCCCTACTGCGCGCTGGGCGGCGTGATCACTAATGACCCAACGCAGCGTATCTCCCTGCAATCATGGCGCTTTGTGCTGGCGACGGCGGGCGGCATGCTCTCCACCGTGCTGATGATGCCGCTGGTGAATCTGATTGGTGGCGAGGATAAAGCGTTCGGCTTTCAAGGCGGGATTGCGGTGCTCTCCGTGGTGGCGTTCCTGATGCTGGCGTTCTGCTTCTTCACTACCAAAGAACGCGTGGAAGCGCCGCCGAGCACCACCTCTATGCGTGAAGACCTGCGCGACATCTGGCAAAACGACCAATGGCGCATCGTCGGCCTGCTGACCATCCTCAATATTCTGGCCGTCTGCGTTCGTGGCGGGGCGATGATGTATTACGTCACCTGGATTTTGGGTAAGCCGGAGGTGTTTGTCGCCTTTCTCACCGCCTATTGCGTCGGCAACCTGATCGGCTCTGCGCTGGCAAAACCGCTGACCGACTGGAAATGCAAAGTCAGCGTCTTCTGGTGGACCAACGCTGCGCTGGCGGTAGCGAGCCTGGCGATGTTCTTTGTGCCGATGCACGCCAGCATCACCATGTTTATCTTTATTTTTGTCATTGGTGTACTGCACCAGCTCGTTACGCCAATCCAGTGGGTAATGATGTCCGACACCGTTGATTACGGCGAATGGTGCAACGGTAAACGCCTGACGGGGATCAGCTTTGCGGGCACGTTGATCGTGCTCAAGCTGGGTCTGGCGCTCGGCGGGGCGCTGATCGGCTGGATGCTGGCGGGCGGGGGCTACGACGCCGCCGCGAAAACCCAGAACAGCGCCACCATTAACATCATCATCGCCCTGTTCACCATTGTCCCGGCGATTTGTTACCTGCTGAGTGCCGTGATTGCCAAACGCTTCTATACCCTGAAAACGCCGTATCTGACGGAAATTATGAGTCAGTTGGCTCAGGGCGCGCGCCGCAACCAGCAGGATTTCACGACGAAAGAATTACAGAACTAAGGAACTGACGATGAAAATTAGCGATGGAAACTGGCTGACCCAACCTGGACTGAATTTAATACACCCAATTCAGGTGTTCGACGTTGAACAGCAGGGTAACGAGATGATTGTCTACGTTGCGCCGCGCGACGTGCGTGAACGTACCTGGCAACTGGATACCCCACTCTTCACCTTACGCTTTTTCTCGCCGCAGGAAGGGGTGGTGGGGGTACGTATGGAGCACTTCCAGGGCGCGCTGGATACCGGCCCACATTACCCGTTGAATGTGTTGCAGGACGTCAATGTTGAGATGCGAAACACCGCTGAATTTGCCGAACTGAAGAGCGGCAATCTGAGCGTTCGGGTGACCAAAGGCGAGTTCTGGTCGCTGGATTTCCTGCGTAATGGTGAACGTATTACCGGCAGTCAGCTAAAGAATAGCGGTTACGTGCAGGATACCCACAGCGGGCGTAATTATATGTTTGAGCGTCTGGATTTGGGCGTGGGGGAAACGGTGTACGGGCTGGGCGAGCGTTTTACCGCGTTGGTACGTAACGGCCAGACGGTGGAAACCTGGAACCGCGATGGGGGCACCAGTACCGAGCAGTCTTACAAGAACATCCCGTTTTATCTCACCAACCGCGGCTACGGCGTGCTGGTGAACCATCCGCAGTGCGTGTCGTTTGAAATCGGCTCTGAGAAAGTGTCGAAAGTGCAGTTCAGCGTTGAAAGCGAGTATCTGGAATATTTCGTCATCGACGGCCCAACGCCGAAGGCGGTGCTGGATCGCTATACCCGCTTTACCGGCCGTCCGGCGTTGCCGCCAGCCTGGTCGTTCGGTCTGTGGCTGACCACGTCATTCACCACCAATTACGACGAAGCGACGGTGAACAGCTTTATCGACGGCATGGCCGAGCGCAATCTGCCGCTGCACGTCTTTCACTTCGACTGTTTCTGGATGAAGGCCTTCCAGTGGTGCGACTTTGAGTGGGACCCGGTGACCTTCCCGGACCCGGAAGGTATGATCCGCCGCCTGAAAGAGAAAGGGCTGAAGGTGTGCGTATGGATAAACCCCTACATCGGTCAGAAGTCCCCGCTGTTCAATGAACTGAAAGCGAAAGGGTATCTGCTCAAGCGGCCGGACGGTTCCCTGTGGCAATGGGATAAATGGCAGCCGGGCCTGGCGATTTATGACTTCACTAATCCGCAAGCCTGCGAGTGGTATGCCAACAAGCTGAAAGGTCTGGTGGATATCGGCGTAGACTGCTTCAAAACTGACTTTGGCGAACGCATCCCCACAGATGTGCAGTGGTTTGACGGCGCCGATCCGCAGAAGATGCACAACCATTATGCGTACATCTACAACGAACTGGTGTGGAACGTGCTGAAAGAAACCGTTGGTGAAGAAGAGGCGGTGCTGTTCGCTCGTTCGGCCTCCGTGGGCGCACAGCAGTTTCCGGTGCACTGGGGCGGCGACTGCTACGCCAACTATGAATCGATGGCGGAAAGCTTGCGCGGTGGCTTGTCTATTGGCCTGTCCGGCTTTGGCTTCTGGAGCCACGATATCGGCGGCTTTGAGAATACCGCTCCGGCGCACGTCTACAAGCGCTGGTGTGCGTTTGGGCTGCTCTCCAGCCACAGCCGCCTGCATGGCAGTAAATCCTACCGTGTGCCATGGGCGTACGATGACGAATCCTGCGATGTGGTGCGCTACTTCACCGAACAGAAATGCCGCATGATGCCGTACCTGTATCGTGAAGCAGCGCGCGCTAATGCGCAGGGCACCCCGATGATGCGCGCGATGATGCTGGAGTTCCCGGACGATCCGGCGTGTGATTATCTCGACCGCCAGTACATGCTGGGCGATAGCGTGATGGTCGCGCCGGTGTTTAGCGAGGCGGGCGATGTGCAGTTCTACCTGCCGGAAGGACGCTGGACGCATCTGTGGCGTAATGATGAGGTGTCTGGTAGCCGCTGGCATAAGCAGCAGCATGACTTCCTGAGTCTGCCGGTTTATGTGCGTGAGAACACCCTGCTGGCGCTGGGCAGTAATAACCAGAAGCCGGACTACGCCTGGCACGAAGGGACAGCGTTCCAGCTGTTCCATCTGCAGGAGGGGCGGGAAGCACTCTGTGAAGTTCCGGCTGCTGACGGCTCGGTTATCTTCACGCTGAAGGCGGTGCGTACGGGTAATACCATCACCGTGCAAGGTAGTGGAGATGCGCGTAACTGGACGCTGTGCCTGCGAAATATTCAGAAAATTGGCGGCATTAAATGCGGTTCGCATATGGGCAGCGAGCTGGGTGTAGTTATTACTCCACAGGGCAGTGAGCTGACGATTACCTTGTAAGCATGTGTCGACGTGGTGCCGGATGCGTCTTATCCGGCCCACACCGCGAGCAGGGTAATGACTCCAACTTACTGATAGTGTTTTATGTTCAGATAATGCCCGATGACCTTGTCATGCAGCTCCACCGATTTTGAGAACGACAGTGACTTCCGTCCCAGCCTTGCCAGATGTTGTCTCAGATTCAGGTTATGTCGCTCAATGCGCTGAGTGTAACGCTTGCTGATTACGTGCAGCTTTCCCTTCAGGCGGGATTCATACAGCGGCCAGCCATCCGTCATCCATACCACGACCTCAAAGGCCGACAGCAGGCTCAGAAGACGCTCCAGTGTGGCCAGAGTGCGTTCACCGAAGACGTGCGCCACAACCGTCCTCCGTATCCTGTCATACGCGTAAAACAGCCAGCGCTGACGTGATTTAGCACCGACGTAGCCCCACTGTTCGTCCATTTCCGCGCAGACGATGACGTCACTGCCCGGCTGTATGCGCGAGGTTACCGACTGCGGCCTGAGTTTTTTAAGTGACGTAAAATCGTGTTGAGGCCAACGCCCATAATGCGGGCGGTTGCCCGGCATCCAACGCCATTCATGGCCATATCAATGATTTTCTGGTGCGTACCGGGTTGAGAAGCGGTGTAAGTGAACTGCAGTTGCCATGTTTTACGGCAGTGAGAGCAGAGATAGCGCTGATGTCCGGCAGTGCTTTTGCCGTTACGCACCACCCCGTCAGTAGCTGAACAGGAGGGACAGCTGATAGAAACAGAAGCCACTGGAGCACCTCAAAAACACCATCATACACTAAATCAGTAAGTTGGCAGCATCACCAACAGGAACCATCCCCTGGATGCTCAACCAGATTGGCGGTTGGGGGATGGGGTTAATCGTACCGCTGATTAGTGCGGCGATTGCGTACTCCATTGCTGACCGCCCCGGATTCGCGCCGGGTCTGATTGTCGGCTTTGTCTGCGGTGAAATTCATACCGGTTTTATCGGCGGGATGCTGGGCGGTTTTCTGGTCGGTTATACCGTCCTGCTGCTCAAGCGCTATATCCGTTTGCCGCAGTCGATGCAGGGGTTGATGCCCATCATGGTGTTGCCGGTACTGAGTACCGTCATTGGCGGCCTGTTGATGATGACGCTCATTGGCAAACCGATAGCCTGGCTGCAGGACGCGTTGATTCATCTGCTGGAGTCCATGCAGGGCGGGTCACGCTTTTTAATGGGGGCCATCCTTGGCGCAATGGCGACATTCGACTTTGGCGGACCGGTGAATAAAACCATGTCGCTCTTTGCTGACGGCATGTTGGTCAGCGGCGTGTACGGTCCGGAAGCGGTGAAGTTTGTCGGTTCGATGATCCCTCCGTTCGGCATTACGCTCTCCTTTTTGCTGACACGTCACAAGTACACCCGTGCGGAGCGCGAGGCGCTGAAAGCGGCATTCCCGATGGGGATCTGCATGATTACCGAAGGGGTCATTCCCATTGCGGCGCGCGACCTGCTGCGCGTGGTGGGGTCCTGCGTGGTGGCCTCGGCGATAGCGGGCGGTCTGATTATGGTGTGGGGCGTCGAAAGCCCGGTACCGCACGGCGGCATGTTCGTGGTCCCGCTCTTTACGCATCCGCTGCTGTTTTGCCTGGCGCTGGGGATCGGTACGGTGATTTGCGGCGTCATGCTGTCGTTGTGGAAGAAACCGGTGACCGAACGTGACGAAGAGTTTGATGAACTTAGCGATCAAAAGCTGAAAGACGAAGAGATCACCTTCACCCTGGAATAACCGGAGGCCGTATGTTTGCCGATATGAAAAGCATGGTGACGAAAGCCTGGCGCGAGCAGTACGCGCTGCTGGCCATCAACTGTATGAACCTGGAAAGCGCCCGTGCGGCGGTGCGGGCGGCTGAGAAACACCGTGCGCCCATCATTCTGAATCTGTATCAGGGGCATCTGGGCCATTTTCCTGCACCGATAGCGGTGGCGGTCGTCAAAACGCTGGCAGAGGAAGCGTCGGTACCGGTCGCGCTGGCGCTGGATCATGGAAAGGACCCAGTGCGCATTCGCCAGGCTTTTCGCGCCGGATTCAGCGGGTTAATGATCGACGCCTCCGCCTTTGCGCTGGAGGAGAACATTCGCCAGACCCGGGCGGTGGTTGAGCTCGCGACCAGCATTTCTCTGTGCGTGGAAGGTGAGCTGGGGCATCTGGCCGACGCCCCGCGCTATGATCACGCAGCTAACGCTGATTTGATGACCCAGGCCGCCGATGTGGAGCCCTTTATCCAACAGACCGGTATCGATTTACTGGCGGTCTCGGTCGGCACGGCACATGGCATGTACGCGCCCGGTGTCATACCCGCCATTGATTTCCAGCGACTGGAGGAAATTGCCCGTTTATCAACGGTGCCGCTGGCGCTGCATGGCGGCAGCGGGACGCCGTTTGACCAGCTACAGCGCTGCCCGACGTTTGGCGTCGCCAAGATAAACGTTGGCGCGGCGGTTTTCGAAGCCGGAAAGGCTGCACTACTGCATACCCTGTGTCGCGACACATCCGGTGAACTCGTTGATGCCCTGGCCCTGATGGAGCAGGCCTGCGAGGAAGCCATTATTCCGTACCTGCAGGCCAGCGGCGCTATCGACAAAGCCTGATTCATTTTCTGTAACGCCTTCTATGCCTCTGCGACGATGCACTGGCAGGGCTTTCTACACCCTGAAACTGGAGAATTAACATGTTAGTTTCGATGAAAGAATTACTGCAACCTACCCGTCAGCACGGTTTCGCCATCGGCGCATTCAACGTGGCGGACAGCTGCTTTGTACGTGCAGTAGTGGAAGAAGCGGAAGCAACCAATACCCCGGCGATTATCTCCATTCACCCCAGCGAACATGATTTTGTAGGCGATGCGTTTTTTAGCTACGTCCGTGATATCACTCTGCGCAGCCCGGTTCCCTTTACTCTGCATCTGGACCACGGCGCTTCGGTCGAGCATGTCCTGCGGGCGATTCAGTGTGGGTTTACCTCGGTGATGATTGATGGCTCGCTGTTGCCGTATGAAGAGAACGTGGCGCTGACCCGCGAAGTGGTCAAGCTGGCGCATGCGGTAGGCGTTTCGGTGGAGGGGGAACTGGGTACGATTGGTCAAACCGGGACGTCAGTGGAAGGCGGTGTATCGAAGGTCACTTATACCGATCCTGATCAGGCACAGGATTTTATCGCCCGTACCGGCGCGGACACGCTGGCGGTGGCGATTGGAACTGCACACGGCATCTACCCGAAAGGGATGCAGCCAGAGCTGCAAATGCACATCCTGCGCGAGATTGCCGGGCGAGTGGACATTCCGCTGGTGCTGCACGGAGGTTCCGCGAACCCGGATGCGGAAATTGCCGAATCCGTTACGCTGGGCGTTGGCAAAATCAACATTTCCAGCGATATGAAATACGCTTACTTCCAGAAAGTCCGCGAAATCCTGGCGAAAGAAACCTGGTGGGACCCGAACGTTATTTACCCGGAAGCCATTAGCGCCGCGCGGGATGTGATCCGTCACAAAATGAAACTGTTCGGCTCAACTGGCAAAGCGTCACTTTACTAACCGCATACAGGCGGGGTGACCCGCCTTTTTCGCAACAAGGAAAAGTGGAATGAAGCGTTCACACATTAATTATGCCGTCGATAAAGCGCATGCCATCGCCGAGACTTTTCGGGTTTGCCTGCCTGACTTTGCGTATTTTACGGCTGATGCCTGGCGGCAACAGGATCACACTCTGTGGCGTGAAGTGCTCGATCTCCAACTGGGCTGGGATATAACCGACTTTGGGCGCGGAGATTTTGCGCAAACGGGGCTGACGTTACTGACGTTGCGCAATGGTCAGTTAGGGTCAGCCAGCTACCCCAAACCGTACGCCGAAAAGATGCTGCAGATTCAGCAGGATCAGCAGACGCCATGGCATTTTCATCGCCATAAAATGGAAGATATCGTTAACCGCGGCGGCGGTGATTTATGTATGCAGTTGGCGTGGGCTACGCCCGATGACGGGTATGATGCCCGGCGCATTGTTGAGGTTAGCGTCGATGGTCAGCGGCGTTCCGTTGACGCTGGCGAGACGCTGGTATTGAAACCGGGGCAGGGGGTATGCCTGCCGCCGCGGTTGTATCATCGCTTTTGGGCGGAGAAAGCGTTCGTGCTGGGCTGGGAGATCTCGATGGTCAATGACGACCTGCATGACAATCACTTCCTTGAGCCAGGCGGTCGCTTCCCGGCGATAGAAGAGGACGAGCCGGTGAAGTGGCTGTTGTGCAGTGAATATGCGCGCTTACAGCGATAAACGGCGACCCGGCAGGCAAAGCGCCGCCGGGCCGTCAGATTTTACTGCGCAGCGGGTGGGGCGGTAATTTCACTACCGGATACCACGCCCGCCTGCATGGTTTGCGTTACCTGCTGTTTCTCCACGTTCACCGCATGCAACTGGCCGCTGACCGTTGGCTTGAGTGGCGCATCGGCTTGAATATTGCCGCTGGCCGTAAGCTGGATGTTACCGTCGCCGGAAAGCGGCAGTGCGGGCCATCCCCACTGTTGCAGAATCGTCATTGGCACGCCGCGCCCGTTCAGGCTGACCTGAGTTTGACGCTGAGGCAACTGTGAAATACTGGCAGTGGCCTCCAGCAACCCTTTTTCCGTATAGGCGCTTAGTTCGCTGATATTGATGGTGCTGCTGTTCGCCGTCAGCGCCAGCGAAGGACGACGCACGTCGGTGCGGTTAAAGGTGCCGGCAGCGGCGTTGAGGTTAGCGCTCCCGCTCCAGATCCCCCACTGATTGTTCTGCACCAGCCCGAGGTTAGCACCGTAGCCGTCCAGCGCGGTGAGCTGCCATGGGAAGCTCGGGTCGATATCAATCACCAGATTACGGCTGGCGCTGAATTTCTTCAGCGTCAGGCTGGCTAGCCAGGCTGGTAGAGGTTTCATCCACAGCTGTTTCCAGTTTTCCGGCAGCGTGTACTCCAGACCGGCAATGGCGGCATCATCGAGGACCAGCGCTTTGTTGTTGCGCTGCCAGTTTCCGGATGTTCTGACCATTCCCCCTTCCCAGCGGGTGGTGAACTGACGCAGCGCTATGCCCTGCGGCGAGAACTCGGCGTTCATAATCGGATCGAAAAAGTGCAGAGAGCCGTAGATAAACTCGCTGGCGTTCATCGACAGTTTTCCTTCCTGAGTTTGCCAGTCGTCCTTGCTGAAGGTCATGTTGCGCAAGCTCAGATCGAGATCCGTCACCGCCCAGTCAGGGCCTTGCAGACGGGCATCTGTTACTTCCAGACGACCAATTTGCAGGGAAGGAATAGTGCTTAACGGAGCAAAAAACTCGGCCAGCGATTTATCGCTTTGCAGCCGAATATCGTTCAGGCGCAGATTCTCCACTACCCAACTACCGTCGGCATTGCGTTGTGCCACGCCGGTTAATGCGCCACGCGCCACGTCTGCGCCAATATTGCTCAGCGTCACACGGTCATGGTCAATACTGCCTTCAATCAATACGTTGGTCGTGGGGACGTCGTTCAGCGTCAACGAACTGGCGCTGAGCTGAATTTGCGCTTTACTCCCGAGAATTTTACCCGCCTCAGGACTCCAGGGAATGACTCCGCCGTTAACGCGCTGCGCGCTCAGGGTCCACTCGCTACCGGGACTGTTAAGCGCCATATCTTGCAATTGCAGGCGATCGGCCTGGAACGGCAGCGGCGCAGTTTGCTGGGAAAGATTCAGCGTGCCGTTTTGCAAAAGAATGGTGTCTACGTGCAGCGGGTCGGTGATTTGGCGGCTGCTCAGTCCAATATCGACCGTTTTGGCGACCAGCGTTGCGGGCTGACCATCCCGGCCAAAGGTGACGTTTTCCAGCAGAATATGGGAAGGAGAAGAAAACCGGTGATCGATGGCATCAAATGCCAGATGGTAGCTGCTGTTCTGCGAAACCCAGGCGCTGACGTGCTCTGCGCCCCAGCGGGTTTGCAGTAGAAAATATAAGCCGAGGATCGCCACTGCAAGGGCGATCAGCACGTAAAGAAGCAGCTTTCCAATAAATTTCATGGTCTTCCATCCCGCGAAGTGCACATAGTCAAGTTATGCACGATTTAGGCGCAATGCTCAAGGCGGGAATGGTGAAAGAGCGTTACAGCGGCGTTGATTCAGAATCAACGCCGCATTTTGCTTATTGCTTCTCTGGTGGGAACACCAGATTCAGAACGATAGCGGTAATACCGCCTGCGGCAATGCCGGAAGAGAGCAGGTTTTTCACCCAGTCCGGAGCGAACTGCAGGATCAGCGGCTGCTGGGAAACGCCGAGGCCGACGGCCAGCGACAGCGCGATAATCAGAATTGCGCGGCGGTTCAGCGGTTCGCGGGATACGATACGCACGCCGGATGCCGCGATAGTACCGAACATCACCAGCGTAGCACCGCCGAGTACCGGCTCAGGAATATGCTGTACAAAACCGCTGACCGCCGGGAATAGGCCCAACGCGATCAGCATCAGCGCAACCACAAAACCAACGTAGCGGCTGGCAACGCCCGTTAACTGAATAACCCCGTTGTTTTGTCCAAAACAGGAGTTCGGGAAGGTGTTGAATACGGCTGAAACAAACGAGTTCAGACCGTTCGCCAGTACGCCGCCTTTCAGGCGTTTCATATACAGCGGACCAGAAACGGGCTGCTCGGAGACATCGGAGGTGGCCGTAATATCACCGATGGTTTCCAGCGAGGTAATCATAAACACCAGCATTAGCGGCAGCAGTAAGCTCCAGTCGATACCCAGGCCATAATACAACGGCGTTGGCACCATCAGCAGGTCCTGACTTACCGGCGCGGTATTTTGCGGTAGCATATCCATAAACCACGCCAACAGGTAACCTGCCGCCATCGCAATAACCAGTGACGCAACGCGCAGGTACGGGTTGCGCTGGCGGTTAAGCAGGATAATCAGCGCCAGCACGACGCCTGCCAGCAGTAAATTCTTTGGCGCGCCAAAGGTGTTGTCGCTCATTGCCGCATAGCCGCCGCCAATCGACGTCAGACCCACCTGAATCAGCGACAGGCCGATAATCATCACCACCACGCCTGAGACCAGCGGGGTAATGATACGACGCGCCAGATGCAGTACACGTGAGATAACCATCTCAGTGCAGCTTGCCAGCATCAGTGTACCGAACAGCGCCGCCATCATGGTTGGGACATCTGCACCACCGGTTTTTAGCGCTGTACCGCCCATAATCAGTGGCGCAACAAAGTTAAAGCTGGTGCCCTGAATGGATAATAGCCCTGAGCCGACCGGCCCCCAGGCTTTGATCTGAATGATAGAAGCCACGCCGGAAGCGAACAGCGACATACTGATTATGTGTTGAGTATCCTGAGCCGGTAAACCGAGCGCCTGGCAAATTAACAGCGCTGGGGTGATTACCGCGACGAACATGGCCAGCAGGTGCTGACAGGCGGCAAACAGGGTCTGGGCTAGCGGGGGGCGATCTTCAAGACGGTAAATCAGTTCACTGTTGTGAGTCTGCGCAACCGGTTGCGCATTTGTTGACTCTACGGCGTTAACGGACATCAGAGGCAATCCCATGGTGGAAAAGCGGTGATTTTATCTGACCATGGCGGAAATGCAAACGTTTGCTACCAGGTGTTCTTAATATTTAAAACGGATAAACAAACATTTTTATATAACTTTTCATGATTTTCTGCTTAAAATCCACACCGAAAACTCAATAAGAGCTAAAAATCGGTCTGGAATGCATCGTGCGTGATTGTGCTAAACGCACTAATGGAGTTGTAAATGTTTTATCTCGATACGTTATCAACGCTGGTTGCGGCAACCCTTGTGTTGCTGCTGGGACGTAAGCTCGTCCAGTCTGTTTCCTTCCTGAAAAAATACACCATTCCCGAACCTGTAGCTGGCGGATTGCTGGTGGCGATTGCGCTGCTGGTGCTGAAAAAAAGCATGGGTTGGGAAGTGAACTTCGATATGACCCTGCGCGATCCGCTGATGCTGGCATTCTTCGCCACTATCGGCCTGAACGCCAATATCGCCAGCCTGCGCGCGGGTGGCCGCGTGGTGGGTATCTTTCTGATTGTGGTTGTTGGCCTGCTGCTGATGCAAAACGCCATCGGTATTGGTATGGCGACTCTGCTGGGTCTGGATCCGCTGATGGGTCTGATCGCCGGTTCGATAACCCTCTCTGGCGGGCATGGAACCGGGGCCGCATGGAGCAAACTGTTTATTGAGCGCTATGGTTTCGCTAATGCGACGGAAGTGGCGATGGCTTGCGCAACGTTTGGCCTGGTGCTGGGCGGATTGATTGGCGGCCCGGTGGCCCGCTATCTGGTCAAACACTCTACCACGCCAGACGGCATGCCGGACGATCAGGCTGTGCCTACCGCATTTGAAAAGCCGGATGTCGGACGCATAATCACTTCGCTGGTGCTGATTGAAACCATTGCGCTGATCGCTATCTGTCTGACGGTGGGTAAAATCGTTGCACAAATGCTGGTCGGAACGGTGCTGGAACTGCCGACTTTCGTCTGCGTGCTGTTTGTTGGGGTGATCCTCAGTAACGGCCTGGCGTTAATGGGTTTTTATCGGGTGTTCGAGCGCGCGGTTTCGGTGTTGGGTAACGTTAGCCTGTCGCTGTTCCTGGCGATGGCGCTAATGAGTCTGAAGCTGTGGGAGCTGGCTTCTCTGGCCCTGCCGATGCTGGCAATCCTGGTTGTGCAGACCATTTTCATGGCGCTGTATGCGATATTCGTCACCTGGCGCATGATGGGTAAGAACTACGATGCCGCCGTGCTGGCAGCCGGACACTGCGGTTTTGGCCTCGGTGCGACACCCACGGCGATTGCCAACATGCAGGCAATTACAGAACGTTTTGGACCATCCCATATGGCGTTTCTGGTGGTGCCGATGGTGGGGGCGTTCTTTATCGATATCGTCAATGCGCTGGTGATTAAGCTGTATCTGCTGCTGCCGATTTTTGCGCAATAATGTCTGTGCGGCGGAGTCACATCCGCCGCCGCTATGAATCGACTATGCGTTGGAGTAGCGCTCGGTTTCCGGCATCCAGCGTTCAATCAGCGCCACAGCTTGTTGCGGATAACGTTCGTGAATATGACGGGCAATGCGCTGAACTTCCGGGATAATCGCCTGATCGCGCAGTAAATCTGCGACTTTGAATTCTGCCGTTCCGGTCTGGCGCGTACCCAATAGCTCGCCGGGCCCGCGGATCTCTAAATCTTTTTGCGCGATCACGAATCCGTCGTTGCTGTCGCGCAGAACCTGCAGACGTTTTTGCGCGGTTTTTGACAACGGCGATTTGTAGAGCAGGACGCAGTGGGAGGCCACCGCGCCACGACCTACGCGACCACGTAGCTGGTGCAACTGCGCCAGGCCCAAGCGCTCCGGGTTTTCAATAATCATCAGGCTGGCGTTAGGTACGTCTACGCCCACTTCAATCACCGTGGTGGCAACCAGCAGCTGCAATTCGCCCTGCTTAAAGGCCGCCATTACCGACTGCTTCTCTGCGGGCTTCATACGGCCGTGTACCAGGCCAATATTCAGCTCTGGCAGCACCAGTTTAAGCTCTTCCCACGTGGCTTCAGCCGCCTGAGCTTCTAACAAATCAGACTCCTCAATCAGCGTACAGACCCAGTACGCCTGGCGCCCTTCATGGGTACAAGCGTTGCGCACGCGGTCAATAATATCGCTGCGGCGGGTATCCGGAATCGCCACCGTGGTGACCGGCGTACGCCCCGGAGGGAGTTCGTCAATGACCGACGTGTCGAGATCGGCATAGGCGGTCATTGCCAGCGTGCGCGGGATTGGGGTGGCGGTCATGATTAGCTGGTGTGGATGGAAACCCTGCTGCTGACCTTTCTCCCACAGCGCCAGGCGCTGATGTACGCCAAAACGGTGCTGTTCGTCGATGATAACCAGTGCTAGTCCGTTGAACTGCACCTGTTCCTGGAAAATTGCGTGCGTGCCGACAATCATCTGCACCTCACCGCTGGCGATAGCTTCCTGCTGTGCCTGGCGCGCTTTGCCTTTCTGTTTACCTGCCAGCCAGCCTACTTCAATACCCAGTGGCGCGAACCAGTTGCGGAAGTTATTGGCGTGCTGTTCAGCCAGCAGTTCGGTGGGGGCCATCAGCGCAACTTGCTTACCATGTGCGATGGCACGTAGGGCGGCCAGCGCCGCAACCAGCGTTTTACCTGAGCCGACATCGCCCTGCACCAGACGCATCATGGGGACATCCAGTGCCATATCGCGTTCGATCTCAGCGGTAACGCGGGCCTGGGCGCCGGTGGGTTTAAACGGTAGAGCCGCCAGCAGCTTATCTTTCAGCGCGTTGTTTGCGAGCAGCGGCTGGGCGTGGAAACGTTGCGCCCCGGCGCGTAGTGCCAGCATGCTGAGGTTATGCGCCAGCAATTCTTCCAGAATCAGACGTCGCTGTGCTGGATGCTGACCGGTTTCCAGATCGCTCAACTGCAGTGACGGCGGTGGACGGTGCAATGTGCGCAGAGCTTCTGGCAGGCTCATCATACCTTGCAACAACTCTGGCGGCAGCAGTTCGGCAATGGCGCAGGTATCGAGCAGGTCCAGCGCTTGATCGGTCAGTTTGCGCAGCGTGGCCTGCTTCACGCCTTCGGTGGTTGGATACACCGGTGTGAGCGTTTCCTGCAATTCCGGCGTGCTGAGATCGCCCTGCACGCGATACTCCGGGTGGATCATCTCTGCGCCGTATTTTCCGCGTTTGGCTTCGCCATAGGCCAGCACCCGGCGACCGGTGGCGAGACTATTTTTCATTGCGGCGCTGAAGTTGAAAAAGCGCATGGTGAGAATGCCGGAGCCATCACTGATCTGACAGGTCATCATCCGGCGTCCGCCGAAGGTGATATTGCAGTTCAGCACTTCGCCTTCTACGGTGGCGTAAACGCCCGGCAGCAGTTCACCAATCGGGTACAGGTGCGTGCGGTCTTCGTAACGCAGAGGGAGGTGGAGCAGAAGGTCCTGCACGGTGTGCAGGCCAATTTTCGCCAGTTTACTGCTTTGCGCTGCGCCAACGCCGGTCAGAGAATTGAGTGGGATGGCATCCAGTAAACGGCCTTTCATCGCGTTTATCTCGCAGATTGCATAGTGGCCCACCACGTTGCATCGGCTTCAATTTCGCCCTGCGTGTTTACGTGGGGGTAGGGAAGACCTTTGCGCTTAGCGACATTCGCCAGCACCGGATAACCGCCTTCAAACAGCAAACGCTGCTGCTCATCTTGCGCAAGCATGCTGTTTTCTCGTTGGTACATGCCGGCGTTTTGCCGCTGGCGCTGTGCTTCGTACAGAATCAGCGCGGAGGCGACCGAAACGTTCAGCGACTGCACCATGCCAGTCATGGGAATGATGATGTCCTGATCCGCCAGATCCAACGCTTCCTGAGTGATGCCGGTTTTCTCCTGGCCCATCAGGATGCAGGTGGGGCGCGTGTAATCAATCTCGCGAAAATCCACGGCTTTATCTGACAGATGTGTTGCCAGAACCTGCATACCCTGGCTTTTTAAATGTGTGACCGCATCGCCAATAGTGCGGTGAGTCTTCACCTGTACCCAACTGTTGCTGCCTGCGGCAGA
Source organism: Citrobacter sp. RHBSTW-00859 (assembly GCF_013729795.1). Classification (NCBI taxonomy): domain Bacteria; kingdom Pseudomonadati; phylum Pseudomonadota; class Gammaproteobacteria; order Enterobacterales; family Enterobacteriaceae; genus Citrobacter; species Citrobacter sp. RHBSTW-00859. Next base: position 85,094 of record NZ_CP056284.1, read on the forward strand.
AGAGGCCATGGTGCGCATACGGCTACCAGGCCAGACGGCGTGGACTTCATGCACGCCGACCGCGTCTGCAGTACGAATGATTGCAGAAACGTTATGAGGTTTGTGGACCTGCTCCATGCAGACGGTCAGATCGGGCTGACGACGTGCGAGCATCTCGCAAATACGTGCATAACGTTGAGTATTCATAAAACGTGTTCTAGTTACGGTTACGGGTGACTTTTATCACGTCCGGCATGACGCGGATTTTGCGCATGATATTCGCCAGGTGCACGCGATCGCGAGCGGTCAGGCGAATAAAGGCGCTATAGACGCGGCCATCTTTCTCTTCCGTATTCAGACTTTGAATGTTGGAGGTGGTCGTGTTGATTGCCGCCGTCAGGTTTGCCAGAGCACCCTGGTGGTTAAACATATCCACCTTAATCTCGGTGATGAACTCCTGCTCTGTCTCTTTATCCCATTCCACCGCCATAAACTTCTCTGGCTCTTTTTGATAGCCACGAATGTTACGGCAGGATTCATGGTGAATCACCAGACCTTTACCCGGGCTGACGTGGGCAATGATTGGATCGCCAGGAATCGGACGACAGCATTTCGCGAAGGTGATCAGCACGCCATCTGCGCCTTTGATCGGCAGATGACCGTGACCAGATTGTGCTGGCACGTTTGCCGTTGCTTCGCCCTGCTGGAGGTTTTTCGCTACTACCACGCTCATGGCGTTACCCAGACCGATTTCCGCGAGCAGATCGTCAAGCGTGGCGAGCTTCATGCGCTCAAGCTCACGCTGGATGCTCTCTGGCGGGATCTCAGCCAGTTTACGGCTACCGCCTAAGGCATGGTTGAGCAGTCGACGACCCAGACTGACGGAATCATCGCGCTTGAGGTTTTTCAGCAGTTGGCGAATTTTGGCGCGCGCTTTCGAACTGACGACGAAGTTGAGCCACGCTGCATTCGGACGGGCGCCCGGAGCGGTAATAATCTCAACGGTCTGGCCGCTAAAGAGCGGCTGCGAAAGCGGGTAAGGTTGTCTGTCGACGCGGGCGCCGACGCAGGCGTGACCGATATCGGTATGCACGGCGTAGGCGAAGTCGACAGGCGTTGCACCGGCAGGCAGTTCGACAATGCGCCCTTCCGGTGTGAAAACATAAATCTCATCCGGGAAGAGATCAGATTTGACGCTTTCAATAAATTCAAACGAGCTACCGGCGCTCTGCTGCAGTTCCAGCAGGCTTTGCATCCAGCGTTGAGCGCGGATTTGTGCGGTGGTGCTGCTTTCGCCGCCGTGCTCTTTGTAAGCCCAGTGCGCTGCTACACCCATTTCTGCCATCTGGTCCATGTCTTCGGTACGAATCTGTACTTCAACCGGGACGCCGTGAGGGCCGATCATTGAGGTGTGCAAAGACTGATATCCGTTCGCTTTCGGAATGGCGATATAGTCTTTCACGCGACCAGGACGAGGTTTGTACAGGCTGTGCATCTGGCCGAGTACGCGATAACAGGTATCGGAATCATGAACGATAACGCGAAAAGCGTAGATATCCATGATGGAGTGAAAACGCTGCTCTTTGAGCACCATTTTGCAGTAAATAGAGTACAGGTGCTTCTCGCGGCCACTTACGCGACACGGAATACCTGCCTCCTGCAAACGCCCTTCGATTTCCGAGAGGATTTTTTGGATCATCTCTTTGCGGTTGCCACGAGCGGCTTTAACCACTTCTTTAATCACGCGATAGCGGTTCGGGTACAGCGCTTCAAAACCCAGCTCTTCCAGCTCGGTTTTAATGTGATGAATACCTAAACGGTGTGCCAGCGGACTATAGATTTCGAGGGTTTCACGGGCGATGCGGCGACGCTTGTCCGGGCGTAATGAGCCCAGCGTGCGCATGTTGTGGGTACGGTCAGCGAGTTTGATGAGAATGACGCGGATATCCTGCACCATCGCCATAATCATCTTGCGAAAGTTTTCGGCTTGCGCCTCTTTCTTATCGCGAAACTTAAGCTTATCAAGTTTCGACACCCCTTCTACCAGTTCAGCAACGCTTTTACCAAAAAGCTGTTCCATGTCCTGGTAGGTGGCAGGGGTATCTTCAATCACGTCATGCAGCAGCGCAGCCATCAGCGTTTCATAGTCGAGTTTCATCTCGGCCAGAATGCAGGCTACCGCTACCGGGTGCGTGATATAGGGTTCACCGCTTGAACGTGTCTGGCCCTCGTGAGCGTCACGTGCAACGAGATACGCCTGCCGAAGACGCTTAATCTGGTCTTCCGGCAGGTAGTTTTGAATCAGTTGATTCAGGCTTTCAAACAGATACAAGGGCGACCCGCTTTGTGATTAACGACGACCTTCAGCAATAGCGGTAACGGCTTGTAATTCAGCGGCTTCCTGCTCTTGCTGTTCCTGGCGCTCACGCACGTCGAGGATCTGGTTGTTGATCAGACCTTCTTCGATTTCGCGCAGCGCGATAACGGTAGTTTTATCGTTTTCTTCCGGTACGAGCGGATCCTTTCCGCCTACCTGCATCTGACGAGCGCGACGCGCGGCGACCAGTACCAGGTCAAAACGGTTACCAATTTTCTCTACAGCGTCCTGAACAGTTACGCGTGCCATACTTAAAATGCTCCACAGGTGAAGAAATGACTGGGCATGATACTGAATGTGGGTTCAGTCTGCCAACAGTTTGCTGATTAAAGCGTCATGACGCTGCTTTTGGCGGCTCATGCGCAGACGTTCGGCGCGAATGATAGTTTTCAAATCGCCCAGGGCGGTATCGAAATCATCATTCACAATAAGATAATCATATTCGGCGTAATGGCTCATTTCTGCAACAGCTTGCGCCATACGTTTTGCAATCACGTCTTCGCTATCCTGACCGCGGCCACGAAGACGGCGATCCAGCTCAATCTTAGATGGCGGCAAAATAAAAATACTGCGCGCATGCGGCATTTTTTGACGAATCTGCTGCGCACCTTGCCAGTCGATATCTAAAAAGACGTCTACGCCGGATGCTAATACTTGCTCAATGGTCTCACGCGAGGTGCCGTAGTAATTACCGAAAACCTCAGCGTGTTCCAGGAACGCGTCTCTGCCAATCATGGTTCTGAATTCGTCATGGTTCACAAAAAAATAGTGTTCACCGTGCACTTCCCCCGGGCGCGGTGCGCGCGTGGTGTGCGAAACAGAAACCTGGGTGTCATACAACGGTTGGGTCTTTAATAAAGCCTGAATCAGGCTGGATTTACCCGCGCCACTGGGGGCAGAAACAATATAAAGCGTGCCTTGAGCCATGAGTATCTTAATGTATGTGATTGTCGAAAGAGAGCCTACATACGGGCTTATTATACACGTAGCCGCTATGTGACGTAGCCCTTGTCACACTTTTTGTGCATGTTTATTGCGTTTTGCGTACCAGTTTCCTGTTTTATCCGCGATTTGCAGCAATTCGTGCAAATGTCAGGAACGTTGCTCGCAGGATGATTTTTTGCCGCTCTGTTTCCATTTCAATTCGCGTTATATCTGCCGGGAAACGTACTGTTCAGCGGAGATAGCATGGGATTATGGAAATGCATAGGGCTGGTTTTGCTAATGTGGTATCTACCCTCATGGGCGGTATGCCCCGTCTGGTCGCCTGCCAGGGCACAAGAGGAAATTTCACGACTACAGCAGCAGATAACACAGTGGAATGACAGTTACTGGAAACAAGGGGAAAGTGTCGTAGACGACGCTGTTTATGACCAGCTCAATGCGCAACTCATCCAATGGCAGCGCTGTTTTGGCGATGAAGCCCCATCAGATCTATCTGCGCCCCCAATAAGTGGAACAGTCTCGCACCCCGTTCCCCATACGGGAGTTCGAAAACTTGCCGATAAGCAAGCGCTACAGCAATGGATGCATGCTCGCAGCGATCTCTGGGTGCAGCCGAAGGTGGATGGCGTGGCGGTCACGCTGGTCTATCGCAATGGCAATCTGATACGGGCGATTAGCCGTGGTAACGGTCTGAAAGGCGAAGACTGGACGCAAAAGGTTCTTCAGATCCCTTCCGTTCCACGTACTACCAGCGGACCGCTCTCTAACAGTACGTTGCAGGGGGAGATATTTTTGCAGCAACAAGGGCATATTCAGCAGCAGAGAGGGGGAATGAACGCCCGCTCAAAGGTTGCTGGAATGATGATGCGCCAGAGCAACCCGGAAATGTTACGCTCGCTGGCTATTTTTATCTGGGCCTGGCCTGATGGTCCAGTTGCCATGTCGGAAAGACTTGAGCAACTCACTGCTGCCGGGTTCAGTTTCACGCAACGATATACTCAGGCCGTGAAGAGTGCGGATGACGTCGAGCAGGCGCGTGCCAGGTGGTGGACTTCAGCGTTACCTTTTGTGACGGATGGTGTGGTGGTGCGAACGGGAAAAGAACCGCGGGCGCAATACTGGCTACCCGGACAGGGAGACTGGCTGGCAGCGTGGAAATATCCTCCCGTGGCCAGGGTATCTGAGGTGACGGGTATTCAGTTTTCCGTTGGCAAAAGTGGGAAAATTGCGGTGGTTGCATTGCTGGTCCCCGTCATGCTGGATGATAAGCGGGTGCAGCGCGTCAATATTGGCTCAATCCGGCGCTGGAATGAATGGGATATTGCGCCTGGCGATCAGATTCTGATAAGTCTGGCCGGACAGGGGATTCCCCGTATAGATGAGGTGGTCTGGCGCAGCACCCAGCGTAATAAGCCAGCACCACCTGAGGGGCGCTTCAATTCACTAACTTGTTTTTATGCCACAGCGGAGTGTCAGGAACAGTTTGTTGCCAGGCTCGTCTGGCTGGGGGCCAAAGATGTGTTAGGGCTGGAGGGTATGGGCGAGGCGGGATGGCGGGAGCTACATCAGACGTATCGCTTTGAACATATCTTTTCCTGGCTTGGATTAACACAGGAGCTGAAGTGGTCAACAAAAACTGGCCACCGAGTTAGAGTTTTTCCAGTATCGATTTTCCGATTCGTTTGGGGGTAACCCACCGTTATATTCGTGCGGTCTTAGTGCGCTGTAATATCCAACGATATAATCCGTTATGGCGTGAGCTGCCTCGCTGAAGCTTACGTAACCCACCACCGGTATCCATTCGTTCTTCAGACTTCTGAAGAAGCGTTCCATTGGGCTGTTATCCCAGCAATTTCCGCGCCGGCTCATACTCTGCCTGATCTGGTATCGCCACAATAACTGCCGGAACTGCCTGCTCGTATAATGACTGCCCTGATCGCTGTGGAACATCACCCCGCCGGGCTTACCACGGGTTTCCCATGCCATTTCCAGCGCTTTCATGGTGAGCCTGCTGTCCGGCGAGAACGACATGGCCCAGCCCACTGGTTTTCTTGCGAACAGGTCGAGAACAACGGCGAGGTACGCCCAGCGCTTACCCGTCCAGATATAGGTCACATCACCGCACCACACCTGATTTGGCTCGGTCACGGCGAACTGCCGTTCAAGGTAGTTAGGGATAGCAACATGTTCATGACCACCACGTTTATACCGGTGAGTCGGCTGCTGACAGCTGACCAGCCCCAGCTCTTTCATGAGCCTGCCAGCAAGCCAGCGTCCCATCTGGTAGCCTCTCCGGGTTGCCATTGTGGCGATGCTTCTTGCTCCGGCCGAACCGTGGCTGATGCCATGTAGCTCAAGTACCTGACTGCGTAATACAGCCCGTCTGCCGTCTGGTTTTTCAGGACGGTTTTTCCAGTATCTGTAGCTGCTGCGATGAACCCCGAACACATGGCAGAGTGTGACCACAGGATAATGCGCTCTGAGTTTCCCGATTATCGAGAACTGTTCAGGGAGTCTGACATCAAGAGCGCGGTAGCCTTTTTTAATATTTCATTCTCCATTTCAATGCGTTGTAGCTTTTTCCTCAGCTCACGTATTTCGATTTGTTCTGGTGTTATCGGAGAGGCTTTTGGTGTTTTGCCCTGACGCTCATCACGCAGTTGTTTGACCCATCTTGTCATTGTGGAAAGGCCAACATCCATAGCTTTGGCGGCATCTGCCACCGTGTAGTTCTGGTCAACAACCAGTTGAGCGGATTCGCGTTTAAACTCTGCGCTGAAATTTCTTTTTTTCATTGGAGCACCTGTGTTGTTCTGAGGTGAGCATATCACCTCTGTTCAGGTGGCCAAATTCAGTGTGCCACTTCAAGCAGCTACAGTCCACATTTGGCGTGAACAAAGGGGGGAAGCTGTGGCATCAGTTCAATCTGTCACGCCATCTTCCATTTACGCGCTGGGTGATTGCCATGGGAATACCGTTAACACAGGCAACGTTGAATGCCAGTCGGGATGGTTCGTGGCAGCAGTTACGGGATCGCAGTGAACAAAGCTGGCGGCAATTTCCTTTCATGGGAGAGCGACGGGCACGACAGGTTATTCAGTGGCTGGAGGATAAAGAGATCACAGCGCTGAGCAACTGGTTAGCTGCTCAGCGGATCACGGGCTTTATGCCTTAATGGCCTTCATGGCGATAGTAAAATACCGGCAGCCCCAACTTCAGGCGCAGGGCCAGTAGTCGGGCGGTAAAGCCGAAGAGCAGGGTAGAGATCACCACCACATCGTGGCTGGAGACATAATGTTGTAGCACGATATACAGCACAGCAGCGGCAAATGAAACGCCGGCATACAGTTCTTTCTGGAATACTAACGGGATGCGTTTGCAGAACATGTCACGTAATACACCACCAAAGACTCCGGTAGTGACCGCCGCGACCACGGCAATAATCGGTCCATGACCCATATCCAGCGCCACCTGGGCGCCAATAATAGAAAAGACCACCAGGCCCAGCGCATCCAGGACGAGGAATATTTTACGCAGATAGGGCATGACGGGGGCAATAATGGTGGTGAGTACCGCAGCGGTCGCCACGATAATGACGTATTCAGGGTGCTTTACCCAGCCGAGCGGATAGTGGCCGAGAAGAATGTCGCGTACCGAGCCGCCGCCAATGGCCGTCGCGGTAGCAATGATAATGACGCCAAATGTATCCATACGGCGACGCCCAGCCGCAAGCGCACCGGTCATGGCTTCGGCAGTAATACCAATTAAATATAAAACGTGTAACAGCATGTATTCCCCCTGATTTGCTGGGGCTAAGGTTAACGATTTGTGCGCATTGTCACGATTGAGATTTTCTAAGGTGAAGTGATTTTAATAACTACAGCTAATGTGAGTTTTCTGTAAATGCGTTATGGCATGCGCTTTACTTTATGAATGGTGACAATAAATGATGAGAAAATATAATTCGAACTGGATGGATCACAACCGAAGTGTTGGGAAAAACACGTAGCCCCTCGTTTATGGGGGCTACGTGGAATGGAGTTTACTCGATATTGAATCTGAATATTGAATTGTGGGTTATATGTATTGATATTTAAATGATTTTTGTTTTTCTGGTTTTGCTTGTGTACACGTAGGGGTACATGGATTTACAGGGATTACAATTTTTATTGTGTGATTTATGACCAATTGTAATTTTGTGTAAGTCACGCCGTGATCTTCATTAAAACATTATCAACAAAAACCCATTCGGGGTGAGAGGTGGGCGCTGGCATTTTTGTTTTACGTTCGCGCCGTGGATCTGCGATTTTAAAGGCTGGCGTCATAAATCTGAAAGTCATTGCTTCCGCATAAGCCTGGCTGAATCCATAACGACGCAGCTCATGAATTAACGCCTCATCATCCAGATCCAGCGCGTAAACCTCTTCAGCAATAGCGGCGGCAATCTGTAGGCGGGTGCTGTTGGGCAAGCGGTTCACATTCAGCATGACAGACTCCATCAGGTCAAAAGAAACCGCCTTTCGGCGGCGCTTGGCAGTGAGGGAAGGTTACGGGCAGATAAGCATCAGGTAGCAGTACAGCATCACACAGAGCGCATATGCCTCAGTCATGATTTCCCCGCATAGAACCGGGCATTAAATGCCTTTTGGTTCATCGGCTCGTTACTGTCGGTTTTGCTGACCCCATCTGTTTTGGTGACGCGGCCAGCGTAAAAATTTTTGTTAAATTCGGCCTGACCAGTACCGCCAAAGATATTGCCTTCACGCGCTTCACGCGCCTTTCTCAATGCCGCCATTACAGATTCTTTGCTCATCGTGCGAACCCTCGTGTAATACTGGTGTAGCCTCGACCGGCTGCTTTGCTCAGTTCATTCAGGCCATTGGTCACAACATTCGATTCCCAACCGATAACCCCATTAATAGAGCGCGGCAAAGGGAAGTTCCCGTCCCTGCTCCATTCCTTCAATTTGTCAGTGGTGAGTGCTTTGCCATATTGGCGCTGATATCTCACACAAACATCATCAGGGCTTACCAGAACCACCTTACTGAGACCCAGCGGGGAGTGAAGCTCTTCGATTTGCTTCACATACCACCCATCACCCGCAGCGTACAGGCCGGATGGATGGCGCTTCTTCTCATTAGCCAAGCGGCGTTGTTCTGCTGCTTGCTTTTGTTCAATCAAAATTGTTTCTAACTCAGTCATTGGTGTCACCATTAAAATGTACTAGCGTGAGGGTACATTATACCAACCGTACTAGCTTGCTGGTACAATATTCACACCAAATAAGTGATTGTTTGGCACACCATCAAAGCGCAGCAGTAAGGAGCGCCTCGGCACTGGAAACAGTGTTCGGGGTTTTCTTTTGGGGCCAGCAGAGATGTAAGGTAAATCGTGGTGTAGGTGATATCAGATGAATCGGCGATAACCCGAAAACGGTTAGCAAATGTCAGTAGCTGATAAGGTATGAAATAGTAAGCAAGCGAACCATTCGTAGGGGTGATGTCAGGGTTATCTTAGGGAAGAGGTTAGGTTGGGGTCAGCAAAATGGTAGGGCATTATGAGCCTACATTCTTCTTACCCCAAGATGCGGGGGAATTATTTGTTGAGGAACTCACTGTTTTCTAAGCATTTGTATTTGATGTAATCGACCGCTGTCGGAGTGGTCACAGTAGCAAATTCCTCAAAGACTTTTTTCTTTTCAGTATCGACTATTGTTTTAAGCTCTTCTTTGAATTTCTTTTCTTGTCCCTCCTTCCACTCCGTGGCAATAAATAGGCATGATTTCCCCTTCTGACTAGCAATTGGATCTAATTGTGAAAGCGCCATTTCAGCTCTCTTGTAAGCCTCTTCAAATGATACCTTTCCACCATTACGCGAAACAGTTTCAACAAGCTGATTAGCTAATTTGCTCTTTTGTTGTTCTGCCAATCCCCCGGACATTTCAGCCAATGCTCCGGCATGTACAGTGGCAGTAGCCAAGAGTGTAAGTGTGATAATAGCTATACTTTTCAATTTCTTGTCCTTATTTGTTGTTATGTGAACATGTCCCATATCTGATTATCTCAATACCTACATCATTTGGTATGTTTTTCAGGTTTATATATTTTGCTTGTCCCATCTGTCCCGTTGTCCCATAGATTTTATATATATTGTATTTCATATGGTTAGCTTGTTTTTTTATGGGACAAGAATGGGACAAAGCGGGACAGGTTTTTGTCCCATTGAAGTTTTTTGTTTGAAACACATACAAATTTGGTTGGTGTAGGTGGGCTGGTCGCAAAAAAACACCCGCACAGTGGCGGGCATTGGTTCTCAATCTTCGAGGCTGTCACGATGGATTATGTAACATCTGACACGACCTAAGCCAGGAAGGTATCGGCGATCTGATTTGGTGATTTCCTTCGCCTGTAAAACGCTGGCAGCTCGTTTAGCATCAAGTCCGGCAAAAATCACTTTCCAGCCTTCAACCGGGATAATGTATTCATCGTCTTTAATAAACCCAACCCGGGCAGTCGGTATCTCATCTGGTTTATTTACGTCCTGAAAACGCGCCCCGTCACGCACTATGGTTTGTCTGATACGTTCAACGATTTCATTATCTTCGTGGCTTTCTGTTCCACCTCTCCGCTCAACCCATGCGGCAAAGCAAACTTTCGCCGCCTTTGTCGCGGTTCCGGCACTCCATCCCGTTATCTCTGAAGACAGCTCGCCAGCATAAGCAGCAATAGCAAATTTTTCAGCGACGCGCCCAATCTGCCCGGTAGGTTCTTCGGCCACATCAGCCAGGAAGATTGCCTTAAACTCACGCCAACCATTCTTAATGGCCTCATAGTTAATGGTCAGGTTATCAAGCCATGCGTTAAATGCTGTACCGTGGTTATCTCTCACGGCTCTGTCGAGGCGGTCAGCGAAAAGCGCACCGTTTGCCTCTCCGTGAAGCTCCTCAAAGCAGGCATATTCACAGTTATCAGCGGGTATGTTGATCACTCGCATTTCCTGCCCGGCATATGTACTTTTCCGAACCGAATCAGCATGGGATTTGAGATCAATTTCACCATTGGATAATAGCGCTAAACACCATTGCTGAATCTCTTTGGCTGTTCCGTTTTTGGTGCTTCGTTGCTTGCCTTTCCCATTCGGAAGCATGTACGCGATTTCCCCGGCTTTGCTTGCGTCTACTTGTGCGATTTCATCAAGGCACAGAAGGCCGTCATTATGGCGTGCGGCGATACCTTCTAGCCCGTTATCGGTAGCCCTCCATGAGCGAATATATTCTTTAGGGTCAGATAAAACGGAAGCAGCAACTGTCATTGAGCGGGATTTGCCTGAAGATGACGCCCCTACATAATGGAAGCAGAACCCATCAACTCCCAGCATGGTGAGCATAGGGGACAGGAAGGCAGTAGACACAGCCAGAACCAGACGACTATTGCCAACACACAACGCCGCTACCTCATCACGCCATGTATCTAGCGTGCCGCAGAATGGCTCTGGTTTGACGCGGGCATTCACCTGATAGACAACCATATCTTTATCGATTGGGTTAAATGTCCGTACCGGGGTCACGTATACAGCAGGCTTAAACCAACCGCAGCGAGTAACGCAGGTTAACCGGCTTTGGTGGGATTGCCCTTTGAGATAGCGGATAAACGCCTTCTCATCCCAGATACGCAGGCCGCCGTTAACAAGTATGCTAATGGCTTCCGCTCCGCCATTTGCGTAAAGTGAGGTTGCGGGCATCGCCCATTTCTTTGGCATCCCGTCACGATCACACCATGACAGAAGTTTGCCCCATGACTCGTTATCGTTGTCTCTGGTTTCCGCAGTAACCTCAATAACATCAGATATACAAACAGGTGCCGGATTAGGGTTTTTCTCTGTAGGCGCTCTGTAGAAGTAAACGCCAGCCTCCCCACGCTCTCTGTCGTACTCCCGATGTACCCAGTAAAACGGCGGTAACTTCTCTACTGGTGGCTTATCTTTGTGTGCTGACAAGGCGACAACATTATCCGTACTCATGCCACTGCCTCCCATTTCTTCACCAGTTCATCTTTGTGATCGTTCCAGTCACCATGACTGGACGGGATTAGCAGCTCGCAACGGTAGCGGCTTGCCGCGTCAATGGCCTTATTAACCCCCGGATTGCCTTCTGTATTCGCGTCATTATCGGCGGCAATGATGATGCGGGCGCGTGGAAATTCACTGCGTACACTCTCAGCAACCTCACGCAGGTTTCCGGCAGTAAAGGCGACGCAGACCGGGCAGCCCGTTATCTCTCGAACGGTGGCGGCGGTGGCATAGCCTTCAGCGATAAAGACGGTTTTGCCATTGACGACTAACCCGCCCAGCCAATAGCGTCCACCTTTCAATAGTGCGCCAGATTTAAAGCGCTTTGTGCCGTCCGGCATAATGTACTGAATGGACTGTACACTTCCGTACTGGTCATGGATTGGAATTAGTAACCAGTCACCAGATTGATAAATGCCGTGCGCTTTAACACCTTTGCGCATCAGGTAGGGATGTTCATCACTGGCGAGGATTGCGTTACCAATCTTGGTTCGACACTCAGCAGCGGCGGCAACCTCCGCTTTACGTTGTATCGCCCCAATTGCCCGGCGTGCTTCCATCATCACGCGCTTACGTTCAATGCTGTTTACCTGTACGCCATCCGCAAAGTGACATGCGGTTACACCAGTTTTCCAGCTCCCAAATGCGCAACCAGCTCCATCAGGGAAAGGGTAAGCCCAGCCATTAAGTGAGCCAGATTTATCGCCCTCAACACGGAAGCGGGCAACGATGCCGGGTGTTAGTTCTGGCAGCTCGCAAGGAATAACACCAGCTTCGCGCATGGTGTCAGACAGTGATTGTCTTTGAAGTGTACTCATATATAATTTACCTGTGTTATCGCTAGCGGTAAAGTTTGGTCACCGATCCGCCAGCGATATGATTTTAAGAATTATTATTAGCTAGCATTATCAAGCGGCATCCTTTGGGTGCCGCCTTGCTTTGTAACCTTCGATTTGTTCTGGTTTCATGAACACGATAATTACCGGGTTAATGGGCTGTTGACCTGTTAAGGGGTCTTTAACTCGCCCGCGTACTTTTGTCAGCTCGATTTGGTTCTTATTTACTAAACCTGAAACGACGCTGTGCAAGTTGCCAATGCCGATATATCGGGCTTGCCTTGTATTAAGTGATTTCCCGGAAAGTATGATTTTCATCACGTAAGAATTTTCTGTATCGAAGCTCTCCGGTTTTGGAAGGCCTATTTCCTGACAGCGTTTTTCATCAATTAGCATTTTTTACCCTCCAGCCACGAAAGCAATTCATCAGTTTTGAAAACAGTCACTCTCTCAGTTAACTTCGTTTTTTTAGGAAAACCGGGCTGCTTACACCAACGGTAAAGCGTTGGAATCGAAATGCTGAGAAAGTTGGCTGCTTCAGCAGGGCGAAGGTTTGGTTTAGTCATCTTCTTTCCTTTTTTTTAGATCGGCCATAAGCGGCAATGAGATGATAACCCCCCTTAAAATCGCAGTTCGGCTAGTGCGATTTTTTTTGAATGTCCGCGTTAAATTCTTTTCTTAGCGGTGTTAGCCATCTCTTCATTACGGTGTATTTGATGGGTTTTTGCTCTTCATCAAGTAGGTGTGCTTCCCCCGCATACTCCGCACCAACGGTGGATAGTTTGGAAAACACCTCTGATTTATCTTCACATGCCACTGCTCTTAATGATTTAATCACCTCGCGAAACGTGGCACTCCCGCATTTTTCTTGACTGACTCGTCTAAAATGCTCGGTAAATTCTGCCCTTGCGTCTGCGTTCCGATTCCTGCTTTTTTGGGCGCGATGCTTTTGCGACCATTTATTTATTGCTTCTATAACCTCAAACAAGTGATAGCCATCCAATTTAATATCTGTATATGGCCTCTCATCCAGTTCTCGCATCAGTTGTTTTATTTTTTCTTCCCGCGATGTTTTGAATGCCTCTGCTTCCTTCGCTGCTGCCTCCATAAAACTGCCGATAATTTCAATGGCTGAAAAAATCTTAGCAACCGGGGCTGCTGCTTCCCTTATTTCTTTAACCAATTCATTGGTAAATAATTTCCCAATTTCTTCGCCCGCTTGGTCGAAAAATGCTCGAGTCTCCGGGGGTAAATCTTCAAATTCCTTGCTCATTTATCGCTCCCCTTGATTGTTATTTGTTCGCGTAGTGGTTGGGATGCCAAATATTTTGTCCCGTCCTGTCCCGTATTTTGTCCCGGTTATGTCCCATAACCATTCTTGTAACCAGCTGTATTTATTGAGTCTTTACAAAACGGGACAAGCGGGACAGATGGGACAAGCAAAAAAACAATATTGAAAATCTATCTGGCTTGCCTCAGTGGTGTAACGTTGTACTCTTCGCCCCGTTCAAGCGCTTCCATCAGGTTGCCCAGCATGGCCAGCGCTTCCCGCCGTTCGTTTAAATATTGGTGACGGTTGTAGATGCCTTCGACGCCTTTAATGCGGTGATTAAGGCAACGTTCGGCAACGATAGGATCAACGCCCAGCGCTCCTAAGTGGGTTCTGGCGGTACGGCGCATATCGTGAACGGTGAAGTTAGGTACGCCCGGCATTGCCTGCTTAACCTTCGCCAGCGCAACGGGCAGGGTGCTTTCCTGAATGTGGGGGATCATGCGGTGCTGTTGTTTTCGCGCAGGTAATACCCATTTGCTGTTACAGGAAAGAAGGCGCAATTCTTCAAGCCATTCGATGGCCTGCTTTGGTAGTGGGATATCGATCCCGTCGCCTGTCTTTGTACGCTCACCCGGTAAGTACCAAATGCCATTGGCTAAATCGAACTCGCTCCAGCGTGCGGCGCACAGTTCCATCTTTCTCACGCAAGTGACCAGCAGCAGCTTCAGCGTTAACTCGTTCTCACGGCTGAAGCCTTTCGCCATTCGCATTGCTTCAAAGAATTGAACCAGCTCCGGTCTGGTTAACCACCGTTCGCGTGATGTTTCTTTGCCGCCCGCATCGCTCGTATCAAAGGCAGCAGCGGGGTTAACCTCAATCATCCCTAGCTTTATGGCATGATCGAAAATGCGACGTACCCAGCGCAACACGTCATTAGCCACAGATGGCGCACCACGTTTCAGAATTGCTTGGAGTAAAGCGTCAATATCCCTGGGCTTTATCTCGTTAACCTTCTTTTTGCCCATGCGCGGATTTATGTCTTTCTGAAGACGGCGGCGCAGAATGTCAGGGTGTTTCCATGTACCCAGCACTTTCTTCTTAAAATAGTCTTCAGCGACTTCAGCCACGGTTTTATCGTTCCGGTCAGCTTCTATTTTGGCTTTTACCTCTGCCTTACGTTCCTGCTTCTCTCCGGCAACGTCATATCCAAGAGAAACGCGAGCGGCTAGCTCTCGGGTGATTTCACGGGCTTTAGCTAATGAGATAGCGCCATATGTGCCAATGGTCATTACACGGGGTTTGCCTGCTAACCGATATCGAAAGCGCCATGAAGGGATTGTGTCGTGGGTTCTATAACGTAGGTACAAGCCGTTACCGTCTGCTTTGCCCTCGAAGCGTGTTCCGGCTTTTACCCATGCCTTGATTTGAATGTCAGTTAGCTTGCCCATATTCACCTGTATTCTTGTACCCGATTAAGAGTTTGCCTTTCGTGGCTTTGTACACGTTAGGGTACACAAGAAATATGCGCTTTTATGATACTAACTGCAACTTTGTGACATTAAAAAAGCCCGTGGTTAGCGGGCTTCTTCTGGTTGGTGAGTCTACTTGATATGGAATGATATCCTACTCAATGTTCTGAATCTGCTCGCGCATTTGCTCGATCAATACCTTCAGTTCAATTGCGGAATTAGTCACCTCGGCATTGATAGACTTGGATGCAAGAGTGTTCGACTCACGGTTGAATTCCTGCATCATGAAGTCCAGACGACGGCCAACAGCCTCTTTTTTCTTCAGAATGTTGTAGGTTTCTTTGACGTGGGCTTCCAGACGATCTAACTCTTCTGCTACATCTATGCGCTGCGCCATCAGCACCAGTTCTTGCTCAAGGCGGTTATTCTCCAGTTGCACCTGGGCGTCTTCCAGTTTGGCTACCAGACGCTCACGCTGCCATTGCAGAATTTCCGGCATATGTGCACGCACTTTAGCGACTTCAGTGCTGACGCCTTCCAGACGCTGCTCGATCAGCGCTTTCAGCGCCTGACCTTCGGTTTCACGCGCGACGATGAAGTCATCCAGCGTACCGTCTAGCGCGGCGAGGATTTCAGCGGCAATGGCGTCCAGATCTTGCTCCTGGGCAGCCATTACGCCTGGCCAGCGCAGGATATCAACTGGGTTAATTTCACCTTCATCACTCTGCATTTTGACCCAGTTAGCAGCGCTAACGAGCTGTTTAGCGAGCTTTTCATTTAGAATCAGCTCGCCCTGGGCGCTGGCATCAGGTTCAAAACGCAGCGTACACTCGACTTTACCGCGCGTCAGACGCGTGCGTATGCGTTCGCGAACAACGGGTTCAAGACTACGGAACTGTTCCGGCAGGCGAAAATAAGTTTCCAGATAACGCTGGTTTACCGAGCGCATTTCCCAGGTAGCGCTACCCCATTCACCCTTGATTTCACGCCGGGCGTAGGCGGTCATGCTGCGGATCATAGACGTTCCTGTTTTTAAAGATGAGATGGGAGGATTATAGCCATCCACGTCTTGTCAGGATAGGAATAACAGTCGGAAGTCCGTATAATGCGCAGCCACATTCGTTTCAAGCCGGAGATTTTATCATGCGTCCAGCAGGTCGTAGTGCCAACCAGGTGCGTCCCGTCACCCTGACCCGTAATTATACAAAACACGCTGAAGGCTCCGTGCTGGTCGAATTTGGTGATACCAAAGTGCTGTGTACCGCCTCTATTGATGAAGGCGTACCGCGTTTTCTGAAAGGTCAGGGCCAGGGCTGGATCACCGCAGAATATGGCATGCTGCCACGCGCCACGCACACCCGTAACGCCCGTGAAGCGGCGAAAGGTAAGCAGGGCGGTCGTACCATGGAAATCCAGCGTCTGATCGCTCGTGCGCTGCGCGCCGCCGTTGATCTGAAGACGCTCGGTGAATTCACTATTACGCTGGACTGCGATGTTATTCAGGCAGATGGCGGTACGCGCACTGCATCAATTACCGGCGCATGTGTGGCGTTGGCTGATGCGCTGAACAAGCTGGTTGCGAGCGGTAAACTGAAAACTAACCCGATGAAAGGGATGGTCGCCGCGGTTTCCGTGGGCATTGTGAACGGTGAAGCGCTCTGTGACCTCGAATACGTTGAGGACTCTGCCGCAGAAACCGACATGAACGTGGTGATGACTGAAGACGGACGCATTATAGAGGTGCAGGGTACGGCAGAAGGCGAGCCGTTCAGCCATGAAGAACTTCTCACCCTACTGGCGTTAGCCCGAGGGGGAATCGAATCCATTGTAACGACGCAGAAGGCGGCGTTAGAAAATTGATTTTAAAGGCGACTGATGAGTCGCCTTTTTTTTGTCTGTAATAAAGTGAGATGAGGAGCGAATCCATGAAACCGTATCAGCGCCAGTTTATTGAGTTTGCGCTTAGCAAGCAGGTACTAAAGTTTGGCGAGTTTACGCTGAAATCCGGGCGTAAAAGCCCCTATTTCTTCAACGCCGGGCTGTTTAATACCGGGCGCTGCCTGGCACTGTTAGGCCGTTTTTATGCCGAAGCGCTGATGGATTCCGGTATTGAGTTCGATTTGCTGTTTGGTCCGGCCTACAAAGGTATCCCGATTGCGACCACCACGGCTGTTGCGCTGGCGGAACACCACGATAAAGATTTGCCGTACTGCTTTAACCGTAAAGAGGCGAAGACCCACGGTGAAGGCGGTAATCTGGTAGGTAGCGCACTTGAGGGGCGTGTAATGCTGGTGGATGATGTTATCACTGCAGGTACGGCTATTCGTGAGTCGATGGAAATTATTCAGGCTAACGGCGCTACGCTGGCGGGGGTACTGATTTCTCTCGATCGTCAGGAACGCGGTCGCGGCGAGATTTCAGCGATTCAGGAAGTGGAACGCGATTATGGCTGCAAGGTGATTTCTATCATTACCCTGAAAGATCTGATTGCGTATCTGGAAGAAAAACCAGAAATGGCAGAACATCTGGCCGCAGTACGGGCGTATCGCGAAGCGTACGGCGTATAAGAACTGCCGGATGGCGCTGCGCTTATCCAGCCTACGCACCGCAGGGTTCGTAGGCAAAATAGGCGAGGTCGCCATCCAACAACGGTGTTACTGCAATTGAGCGGCAACCAACGGCCAGCGGATGTCGAAATCATCCGTTGGGCGGTATTTAAATTCGCTACGTACAAACCGGGACAGCATACCTTCGCAGAAAGCCAGTAGCTGGCTGGCCAGCAGCGTTTCATCCACGGTGTAGCCTTCACCTTCACGCATTCTTTTTTCTCGCAGAACCTGGCGTAACTGCGCCTCAATTCGCTCAAAAAGCTGGTTAATACGGCCTTGCAGACGGTCTTGCTCGAACATCAACGCGTGTCCGGTCAGAATTCGCGTCAGGCCAGGATTACGTTCACCGAACCCTAAAATCAGCAGTACGATCAGACGCAATCGCGCGTTAGTGTCCTTTTCATCTTTCAAAATCAGATTGATACGGGTAATCAGACTATCTTCGATAAACTCAATCAGGCTATCGAACATGCGGGTCTTGCTGGGAAAATGGCGATACAAGGCCGCTTCGGAAACGCCCACAGAGGCCGCCAGTTTAGCTGTCGTGATGCGTTGGCTACCATCGCTGGACTCAAGCATCAGTGCCAGAGACTGAAGTATTTCTTCGCGACGATTCCTTTTCGCAGTTTGCTTTTCTACCATGTTACAAAATACCCCTGAAAATAAGCTCTTGCCAGGCAGGCATCCACACAGCGACCGCAAACTGGTGTTTGCGGTGTGTTATTGCGTTATTACGCTGTGAGATACTTTTCTGCGGGTTACTTGCGCCCGGAATGGCCGAAGCCACCTTCGCCACGATCGGTGGCTTCAAACTCTTCCACCAAATTAAATTCAGCCTGGACGACCGGTACAAATACCATCTGCGCGATACGTTCGCCCGGTTCAATAGTAAAGTTGTCCTGACCACGGTTCCAGATTGAAACCATCAGCTGGCCCTGGTAGTCGGAATCAATCAAACCGACCAGATTGCCCAGTACGATCCCGTGCTTATGGCCCAGCCCGGAGCGCGGGAGCATCACTGCCGCAAGAGAAGGATCGGCAATGTGGATAGCTAACCCGGTTGGCACCAGCGTTGTTGCGCCAGGCGCCAGTTCTACGGCGTCATCAAGACAGGCACGCAGGTCAAGTCCGGCAGAACCAGAAGTGGCGTACGTCGGGAGCGGAAATTGTTGCCCTACGCGCGGGTCCAGAATCTTAACGTCGATTTTTTTCATCATAACGGGTCACGATCTCGTCGAGTAATAATTGGCCCAGGAGTTCTTTGCGCTCAAGCGGTAAGACTTTATCTCCATCCTGCCAAAAAAGGTGTAATGCGTTGCTGTCGCTGTTAAATCCTTGAGTGGACAGCGAAACGTCGTTCGCACAGATCACATCAAGGTTTTTGCGGATGCGTTTTTGCCGGGCATATTCTTCCACATTATTTGTTTCGGCGGCAAACCCAACGACAAAAGGACGGTTAGCATCCAGTGCGGCAACACCAGCGATGATGTCCGGGTTTTTGACCATTTTTACTGTTAATTCATCACCCTGCGTTGCCTGTTTTTTGATTTTTTCACTGGCGACAGTTTCAGCGCGATAATCAGCGACTGCGGCGCAGCCGATAAAAATATGCTGTTGTTGCACCGCAGATTGCACGGCGGCTTCCATTTCCAGTGCGGTCATCACATCAATGCGCTGGACAAAAGGTGGTGTAGGTAACGAAACCGGACCTGATACCAGCGTGACGTTTGCCCCGCGTTTTGCGGCAGCGGCCGCGATAGCAAATCCCATTTTCCCGGAGCTGTGGTTGGAAATATAACGCACGGGATCAAGCGGTTCACGCGTCGGGCCTGCTGTAATCATGATGTTGAGATGTTGCAGATCTTTGACAGGTGAAAAATGTTCTGCCGCCATATCCACAATTGTTAACGGATCCAGCATACGTCCAGGACCGACATCACCACATGCCTGACTACCGCTGTCAGGACCCCAAATGAGCAAACCGCGCGAGGCAAGAATGCCCAGATTGTGTAGGGTAGCGGCGGCGCGGTACATCTGCTGGTTCATAGCCGGCAGCACGGCAACAGGCGCTGGCGTTGCCAGACAGATCGTAGACACCAGATCGTTGGCCATACCTGCGGCAACGCGGGCAATCAGGTCTGCCGTCGCAGGGGCCAGTATAACCAAATCGGCCCATTTCCCCAGTTCAATATGGCCCATCGCGGCTTCGGCTGCGGGGTCAAGCAGGCTGTCGGAAACGGGATAGCCCGAAACCGCCTGTAAGCTCAGAGGAGTAATAAACGCTTTTGCTGCTTCGGTCATCGCCACGCGGACGTCTGCGCCGCGTTCCCGTAAACGACGCACCAGCTCAGGGGTTTTGTACGCAGCAATCCCGCCACTGACGCCAAGTACGATTTTTTTACCGGCCAGGCTCATCATGATCTTTCCTGTTGGGTTTCACCAGAAGGCGGATATTTTATCACAATCCGCAATGTGTCGTGCTTTTGCCCGCGCTCCAGTTTGCGAGGCTCTACGAAGAAGTGAAAACAGAGCGTCGATTCGCCGCTGGCGTTATGCCACTATGCGGACGCGAAAGGAGGGGAAAAGCATGGAAAATACAGGACGTATAATGCCTCGGGAAAAGCTGTTGGCGCAGGGGGCCAGTTCGCTGACCGACGTAGAGCTACTGGCTCTTTTTCTACGCACCGGGATACTGGGTAAAGATGTGCTTACGCTGGCGAAAGAGATGCTTCAGCATTTTGATTCGTTGTATGGCCTGTTGTCTGCTGATTACATGGATTTCAGCTATGTTCAGGGCATCGGTATCGCGAAGTACGCACAGTTGAAGGGAATAGTGGAGCTGGCAAGGCGCTACTACAACGTACAGGTGATAGAGGAACGTGCGATACTTAGCCCGGAAATGGCGCGTGAATTTTTGCAAAGCCAGCTTTCGCAAGAGGAACGCGAGATCTTCTATGTGATCTTTATGGATTCTCAACATCGCGTGATTAAACACCGTAAACTTTTTTCCGGAACGCTAAGCCACGTTGAAGTGCATCCGCGAGAAATTGTCCGCGAAGCGATAAAAATGAATGCTTCTGCGGTGATCCTTGCACATAATCACCCTTCGGGGTGTGCAGAGCCGAGCAAAGCAGATAAACTCATCACCGAGCGTGTTGTGAAATGCTGTCAGTTCATGGATATCCGGGTGCTTGATCATCTGGTCATTGGGCGCGGAGAGTACGTTTCTTTTGCGGAACGCGGTTGGATTTAACGCACTTTACGCGATCCATCGGGATCTTTGTCTGTTCGGGACTTGAGCACATCGCTGACTCAGCGTATACTACGCCACCTTTGAGAATCTCGGGTTTGGCATTTGGGCCTGGCAATCGAGAGTTCGCAAATACGCAAAATAATTCTTGTTGCGTCCAATGACGAGGCAACAATGAAAGATTTAGTGTATTGAACTGCGATAACCGGGCTGAGAAGCCTGACGAGGCGCCAATACCCCATACGAAGCTCGAGCTAATTTGATTTTTGGAGAATAGACATGTCCCGAGTCTGCCAAGTTACTGGCAAGCGTCCGGTGACCGGTAACAACCGTTCCCACGCACTGAACGCGACTAAACGCCGTTTCCTGCCTAACCTGCACTCTCACCGTTTTTGGGTTGAGAGCGAGAAGCGTTTTGTCACCCTGCGTGTATCTGCTAAAGGTATGCGTGTTATTGATAAGAAAGGCATCGAAACAGTTCTGTCTGAACTGCGTGCCCGTGGCGAAAAGTACTAAGTACTAAGAGGAAATAAATCATGGCTAAAGGTATTCGTGAGAAAATCAAGCTGGTTTCTTCTGCTGGTACTGGTCACTTCTATACCACCACGAAGAACAAACGTACTAAGCCGGAAAAACTGGAGCTGAAAAAGTTCGATCCAGTTGTTCGTCAGCACGTTTTATACAAAGAAGCGAAAATCAAATAATTTCCGCTTTGATGTAAAGAAAAACCCTGCCTCGGCGGGGTTTTTTGTTTTCTGGCCGTCCCCATATTAATGAGACCTGATACACCGCCGGAGATACTATGCCTGAATTACCTGAAGTCGAAACCAGCCGCCGCGGTATTGAGCCGCATCTGGTGGGGGCAACGATTATGCACGCGACTGTGCGTAACGGTCGTTTGCGTTGGCCAGTATCAGAGGAAATCTATCGTCTGAGTGATAAACCTGTCCTGAGCGTACAGCGGCGCGCGAAATACCTGCTGCTGGAGCTATCAGATGGCTGGGTAATCATTCACCTGGGGATGTCGGGTAGTTTGCGTATCCTTTCTGAAGAGCTTCCGGCAGAAAAACATGACCACGTCGACTTAGTGATGAGTAACGGCAAAGTCCTGCGCTATACCGATCCGCGTCGTTTTGGCGCCTGGCTGTGGACTAAAGAGCTGGATGGGCATAATGTCCTCGCCCATCTTGGCCCTGAGCCTCTGAGCGACGATTTCAATGCTGGTTATCTGCAGCAGAAATGTGCGAAGAAGAAAACTGCGATTAAACCCTGGCTGATGGATAACAAGCTGGTCGTGGGGGTGGGAAACATCTATGCCAGCGAGTCGCTGTTTGCGGCTGGTATCCATCCTGACCGTCTGGCGTCATCTTTGTCGCAGGATGAGTGCGAACTGCTGGTGCGCGTTATCAAGGCGGTTTTGCTGCGTTCTATCGAGCAGGGCGGGACCACGCTGAAGGACTTTCTGCAAAGTGACGGTAAGCCGGGCTATTTTGCCCAGGAGTTGCAGGTCTATGGGAGAGAAGGTGAACCCTGTCGCGTATGCGGCGCGCCAATCATTGCGACAAAACACGCTCAGCGCACAACGTTTTATTGCCGTCGCTGTCAGAAATAACACCATTATCGGCCGGACGTAGCGAATGCCTCATCCGGCCAGACGCATTACTTCAGTTTACTCAATAATGCCTGATGAACGTTTTCCGGCAGAAAGTGCGCTACGTCACCCTGGTGGCGGGCAACTTCTTTCACCAGTGAAGATGAGATAAATGACCACTCTTTAGACGGCATCAGAAAGACGCTTTCCAGTTGTGGCATCAGATGACGGTTCATATGGGCCAGCTGCATTTCATACTCAAAATCGGCTACCGCACGCAGGCCACGGATCAGAATGTTAGCCTGATTATCGCGGGCAAAG
Source organism: Citrobacter sp. RHBSTW-00859 (assembly GCF_013729795.1). Classification (NCBI taxonomy): domain Bacteria; kingdom Pseudomonadati; phylum Pseudomonadota; class Gammaproteobacteria; order Enterobacterales; family Enterobacteriaceae; genus Citrobacter; species Citrobacter sp. RHBSTW-00859. The sequence continues at coordinate 107,811 of NZ_CP056284.1, forward strand.
TTTGCCATCAGATCGCTGAATCCCAGAACCTCCACATTACCGAGATGCGCCGTTGCCTGTTGTGCCAGCTCAACGCGCTCTTCCAGAGTAAACATCGGTTTTTTACTGGGACTTGCGGCAATTGCCAGGATTACGTGATCGAACATGTTTGTCGCTCGTGTCACGATATCGAGGTGGCCGTTAGTAATGGGATCAAAGGTTCCTGGATAAATCGCCCGTTTTTGCATGACTTGCCTCAATGCGTTTTGGGTGGCAGATAAGGTTCCAGCAGCTGCAGCAGACGCTGAAGCGCGCCCTGATTTTGATACAGAACTTCAACTGCGTGACGGCCATAAAAATTACGATAATCTGCATCGGTCAGTAAAGAAGAGACCTCTTTCACCAGCGTAGTTGCGTCGGTGACGGTGATCAATCCGCTTGCCTGTTCGAGGCGGGCGCAAATATCTTTAAAATTAAAAGTATGTGGCCCCATCAGTACCGGAATGGCGTGCGCCGCGGCTTCCAGTGGGTTGTGTCCACCGCGTTCAACCAGCGAACCGCCAACAAATGCAAGGTCAGCAATGCCATACAGCAACATCAACTCGCCCATGGTGTCGCCGATTACGACCTGGGTTCCTGATGACGGAACTTCGCCCGAAGAACGTGTCGTATAGCTTAGCCCAGCCTGGCGTACGAGGTTAATGGCATCCGGGAACCGTTCAGGATGTCTGGGTACCAGAATCAGTAAAAGATTAGGGAACTGGTTTAATAACGCCTGATGGGCGGCAATGATAATGCTTTCTTCGCCGTCGTGCGTGCTGGTTGCAATCCATACCGGGCGGTGAGGTGCCCATTGACGGCGCAATGTAATCGCTTTTGCGGCCAGCTGCGGCGTGACGGAAATATCAAACTTCAGGCTACCGGTAACGGTGACCTGATTGTTTCTGGCACCAAGCGTGATAAAACGAGCGCCATCTTCTTCGTTCTGGGCGGCAATCAACGTAATTCGGCGCAGTAGCCTGCCAACAAATTTACCTAATTTAGCGTAGCCAGCAGCTGAACGAGCGGAAAGACGTGCATTGGCAATGACCAGCGGAATATGGCGCTTATGCAGTGCCGCGATCAGATTCGGCCACAGCTCGGTTTCCATAATTAACACCAGCTTGGGGTCAACTTTATTCAGGAAACGGTTTAGGGCATCCGGTAAATCGTATGGCAGATAAATATGCTGAACGTCAGGGCCAAAAGCGGATTGTACGCGCTCGGAACCGGTTGGCGTCATGGTGGTAACCGTGATCGGCAAGTCGGGGTAACGATGTCGCAGAGCGCGGACTAATGGGATAGCTGCCAGCGTTTCGCCCACGGAAACCGAATGAAGCATGATGCCGCCTGGTTTTAGCGGACGGCGGTAAAAGCCGTAGCGTTCACCCCAGCGTTTACGGTAGGCCGGAGCCTTACGTCCGCGCACCCAAAGCCGTACCCAGATCAAAGGCTGAATAAGGTAGAAAAGGGCGGTGTAAAGCAATTCGAGCATAATGGTAGCTGACTTATGAATGTGCTGGGGATTCTATGTATTTAGCTGTGGCTTTACCAATACTTTTCCCATTTTTAAATTAAATAGCGTCCCTCGCGGGGGAAGTCCAGGGTACCAGCATCTTTTGCATCTTTACGTTTTCTGTTGGTATTTTCCGGTTTAGTCGAGATAGAGGGCTAAAAATCAAAAGGCCTGAACATCTTAATTCATTGATTTATATGTTTTAAAATCATTGGCTGTGCAAGAATTATTCGAGTCGGAACATGGCGAAAGAAGTGATACACTAGCGCGTAAAAAATCAGTGCGATATCAGTAATCAGGTAGCTGTTGAGCCTGGGGCGGTAGCGTGCTTTTTTCTGCTTAACTTTACCGGACACTCACGATAAAAGAGCCGCTTGTGGATAAGCCAATTAATAGAATTCTGGTCATAAAAATGCGTTTTCACGGAGATATGTTGTTAACAACTCCGGTCATTAGTACGCTAAAGCAGAACTATCCTGATGCGAAAATCGACGTGCTTCTCTATCAGGATACCATCCCAATTTTGTCGGAAAACCCAGAAATTAATGCCCTTTATGGTATTAAAAATAAAAAGGCAAAAGTAACTGATAAAATTACTAATTTTCTGCACCTGATCGGAACGTTGCGCGCAAATGGGTATGATTTAGTTGTAAACCTTACCGATCAGTGGATGGTTGCGATACTGATGCGGCTACTGAACGCGCCAATCAAAATCTCTCAAGATTATGCACATCGGCAATCTTCTTTTTGGAAAAATAGTTTTACATGTCTGGCCCCGCTTAGCGGTGAAAATGTGGTGGAAAGCAATCTGTCTGTGCTGGCCCCGTTGAAACTTAAATCGACTGTTACGCATACAACAATGAGCTATCCTCCGGATAGCTGGGAACGTATGCGCACAGAATTAAATCGGGCTGGGGTTGGTGATGAATATGTTGTAATTCAACCAACGGCACGCCAACGCTTCAAATGCTGGAATAACGAAAAGTTTTCACAGGTAATTGACGCCTTACACCAGCGTGGTTTGGAGGTAGTTATGACCTCAGGCCCAGGCGAAGACGATCTGGCTTGCGTGAATGAAATTGCACAAGGTTGCAAAGAAAAGCCCGTTACTGCTCTGGCGGGAAAGATGAGCTTCCCCGAGCTAGGAGCGGTCATCGATCATGCTCAGTTGTTTATTGGGGTGGACTCTGCTCCGGGACACATTGCTGCTGCGGTTGATACACCATTGATATGCCTGTTTGGCGCAACGGATCATAATTTTTGGCGACCATGGTCAAAGCAGATGATTCAATTTTGGGCTGGTGATTATCGTCCGATGCCTCCACGCGAGCAGCGCGATCGCAATGAAATGTATCTTTCGGTGATTCCCGCTGACGATGTTATTGCTGCTATCGATAAATTATTACCGGGTAGACTTGTGCCGCCACAAGCGGGGAGTCCCGTATGATTGTTGCTTTCTGTTTGTATAAATACTTCCCATTCGGTGGGTTACAGCGTGATTTTATGCGCATTGCGCAAACTGTAGCGGCACGTGGTCACCATGTTCGTGTCTATACGCAGTCCTGGGAAGGTGAGTGTCCTGACGTTTTTGAATTGGTTCTTGTACCGGTCAAGTCCCAGACAAACCATGGTCGCAATGCGGAGTATTATTCCTGGGTCCAGGCACATTTACTTCAGCACCCTGTCGATCGGGTAGTTGGTTTTAATAAAATGCCAGGGCTGGATCTCTACTATGCTGCTGACGTTTGCTATGCCGAGAAAGTGGCAGAAGAAAAAGGTTTCCTCTATCGGTTAACTTCACGATATCGGCACTATGCAGCGTTTGAACGCGCGACGTTTGAGCAGGGTAAACCGACGCAGCTATTAATGCTAACTGATAAGCAGATTGCTGATTTTCAGAAACACTATCAGACAGAAGCTCAAAGATTTCATATTCTTCCTCCAGGGATTTATCCAGACAGGAAGTATAGCCAGCAGATTCCGAATAGCCGTGAAGTTTATCGCCAGAAAAACGGTATAACAGAGCAACAAAATCTATTATTGCAGGTAGGCTCTGATTTCACTCGTAAGGGTGTGGATCGTTCAATACGTGCAGTGGCCTCGTTACCAGAAACGCTTCGAACTAATACGCTACTGTATGTTGTTGGACAAGACAGACCGAGAAAATTTGAGGCGCTGGCGGAAAAACTTGGCGTACGCAGTAATGTCCATTTCTACTCTGGCCGTAATGATGTTGCAGAATTAATGGCTGCGGCTGATATATTGATGCATCCAGCTTATCAGGAGGCGGCAGGTATTGTTTTACTAGAAGCAATCACTGCCGGGCTGCCGGTGTTGACCACAGCCGTATGCGGTTACGCGCATTATATTGTTGATGCTAATTGTGGTATGGCAATTACAGAACCATTCCGGCAAGAAACGCTGAATGAAGCCTTACGTAAAGCGCTGGTAGAGCCTTCATTGTGTTCGGAATGGAGGGCAAATGCACGACACTATGCGGATACGCAAGATTTATACAGCCTACCGGAGAAAGCTGCGGATATGATTACGGGTGGTTTAGATGGTTGAATTAAAAGAACCGTTAGCCACACTATGGCGCGGAAAAGATGCATTTGAAGAAGTTAAAAATTTACAAGGTGAAGTATTCAGAGAACTGGAGACTCGCCGTACTCTACGATTTGAACTAACGGGTAAAAGCTATTTTTTAAAATGGCACAGAGGCACTTCTCTGAAAGAGATTGTTAAAAACCTACTTTCATTACGCATGCCAGTATTAGGTGCTGATAGAGAATGGAATGCCATTCATCGCCTGAGTCAGTTAGGTGTGGATACAATGACAGGCGTGGGATTTGGTGAGAAAGGGTTGAATCCACTGACTAAAACCTCGTTTATTATTACTGAGGATCTCACACCAACTATCAGCTTAGAAGATTACTGTGCTGATTGGGCCACAAATTCTCCCGATGTGAAAGTGAAGCGTATAATTATTGATCGTGTTGCCACCATGGTGCGTAAGATGCATGCTGGTGGTATCAATCATCGCGATTGCTATATTTGCCACTTTTTATTACATCTGCCTTTTTCAGGGCATGAGGACGATCTCAAGATTTCAGTGATTGATTTGCACCGTGCTCAGATTCGGTCGACTGTTCCCCAACGCTGGCGCGATAAGGACTTAATCGGTCTCTATTTTTCGTCCATGAACATTGGATTAACCCAGCGTGATATTTATAGATTTCTACGCATCTATTGCGAGTTGCCGTTGAAAAGCATCCTAAGTCAGGAGGCTGATTTGTTCAAGGAAGCTCAGGTTAAAGCTAATAAAATACGCGAAAGAACAATCCGTAAATCTCTGTGATTAATTTATCCTGAACTATTTGAAATGCATCATGTGAGAACATGGTCTATTTCTCAAAAATTGGTAAGAGTCAAATGTCTCAATTTAGCGATAAAGAAGTTATCCTTTCTGTTTTTGAGTACGATTTTCGGGAAAATGCTTCTGTAGACTGTTTTAATATCGGTTATGGTATTGACAGGAATTTTTTATTTGGCTGCGGTGTATCAATAGCCTCTGTATTATTGTCGAATAAAAAAATCGATTTCACATTTCATATATTTACTGATTATTTCGATGAGAGTGATAAAGCCAGATTCGCCGATCTTGCTAAACAATATCAATCCTGTATCAAAGTTTACCTAATTGATTGCAATAAATTAAAAGACTTACCTAGTACTAAAAACTGGACTTATGCAACATACTTCCGTTTTGTTATTGCAGATTATTTCTATAATAAAATAGATAAATTATTATACCTGGATGCTGATATTGCTTGCCAGGGTAGTGTACGAGAACTGGTCGATTATAAGTTTTCCGCAGATGAGATCGCTGTCGTTGTAACGGAAAGAGATTCCGAATGGTGGCATAATCGTTCTGTAACGCTGGCCACTCCAGAATTAATCACCGGATACTTTAATGCTGGATTCTTACTTATCAACATCAATGCATGGCACAGTAATAATATCTCTTCCAGAGCCATCGAAATGTTGCGAGTTCCAGAATGGGTGGAAAGAATAACTCATCTTGATCAAGATGTCCTTAATGTATTGTTAGCCGGAAAAGTAACTTTTATCAATGGTAAATACAATACACGCTTTAGCATTAATTATGAACTGAAAGATACAGTAGTCAATCCTGTGAATAATGAAACTGTCTTCATTCATTATGTGGGACCGACAAAACCCTGGCATGAGTGGTCCAACTATCCGGTATCGAAGAGTTTTTTAGTTGCGAAAGAGGCCTCGCCCTGGCATTCAGTAGCGCTTCTCAAACCGACCAATAGCAATCAATTCAGATATTGTGCAAAGCATAAATTTAAACAAGGGTTATACGTTCAGGGACTGTGTAACTACTTTAATTATTATCTGACCAAGTTGAAAGGTTAACTGCTGGCTAAGTACATTGTTAAAATAATCAACAACAATGCATATCTTAGCCGCTGGGAAATATAGCTGAAATAATTAAAGGTAATTAACTTGGACTTCAAAAGATTAACTAACTTCAAAGATATTATTGAGTTAGACAGACGTGTTACACCATGTGATGATCGTGACACTTTTAATATCTCATGGGGAATCGATAAAAATTACCAAACTGGCGCGGCAATTTCTATTGCCTCAATCCTTGAAAATAATAAACAGAGTAATATTAATTTTACTTTTCATATTATTGCGGATTATTTAGATCAAGGATATATTGTACTTTTGACACAATTAGCAGAACAGTATAAAACAGTTATTAAGCTATATCATATTGATTCTGAACCGTTGGTGTCACTACCTAAAACAAATATATGGCCAGTGTCAATATACTATCGCTTGCTTTCATTTGATTATTTTTCTGAACGATTAGATCGACTGCTATATCTTGATGCTGATATTACGTGTAAAGGCTCTTTAGAGGATCTTGCTGCACTGAAATTTGATGGGGAATATGGTGCGGTTGTAGTAGATGTTGATTCAATGCAGGATAAAAGTGCAGAGCGTCTACATAATCCTGAGTTTAAAGGCAACTACTTTAACTCGGGTGTCATGTATATAAACTTGCAGCAATGGCTTAACTCTAATTTAACGAAAAAATTCTTCGAATTATTGTCAGATGAAAGTATAGTTTCCAGAGTAAAATATCCTGACCAGGATATTTTAAATATCATGTTTTTGCATCATGCGGTATTACTACCGAGGAAATATAACTCAATTTACTCATTGAAGTCTGAGTTTGAGATTAAAAATAAAAATCACTATAAATCAGTGATTAATGAAGAGACAGTATTTATTCATTATACTGGTGTAACAAAACCATGGCACGAGTGGGCTAACTATTCCTCAGCACAATTTTTCCGCACAGTATATGAGAAGTCACCATGGAAGAATCAGCCTTATCAAGTTGCAAAACAAAAGCACGAATATAGAGAAGAATATAAACACCTTCTTTATCAAAATAAAATAATTCCAGGCCTGATCGCAGCAATTAAATATAAAACAATGTAATGGTGATCTTTATGATTGATAAAATCATATTTACTGTAACACCTATTTATTCTATTCCACCACGTGGTGCCGCAGCAGTTGAGACCTGGATGTATCAGGTTGCCCAAAGAACCAAATTCCCTAATCGTATTGTCTGTATAAAGAATGAAGGATATTCTGATTATTCTTACGTAAACGAAAGATGTAGTATTCATCGTATTGGATTTAGCTCGATATATAAGCGTATTTTCCAAAAGTGGACTCGGCTGGATCCGTTACCTTATTCAAAGCGCATACTGAAAGTTGCCGAAAAGTTTGAGATAACCGATCAAAGTGTGATTGTTGTCCATAACAGTATGAAGCTATATCGACAAATTCGTTCGCAAGCTCCTCAGGCTAAAGTTGTGATTCATATGCATAATGCGTTTGAACCTAAGTTGCTTGATAAAAAAGTTAAGATGATCGTACCAAGTTTGTTTTTGAAGAACTATTATCTATCTTATCTTCCTGAAGCTGATATTGTTATTGTGCCTAATGGTATTGACCTGGATATCTATCAATCGTCATATGAATCAATATCAAAAAATAAATTAAGTATTCCCCCTGAAAGCAAGGTGGTATTTTTTGCTGGACGTATAGTCCCTGATAAAGGCGTTCTCTTACTTCTGCAGGCTTTTGAAAAGTTGCTGCATGAGAACAAAAATCTGAAGCTTGTGGTTGTTGGTGATCACATGGAAGTAAGTAAGAACGATAAAGGTGATTATCAGCGTGAAGTTCGGGAAATAGCTGAGCGCCTCAAACCACATTGTATTATGTTAGGTAGTATCTCACCCGAGAAAATGCACTATTACTATCCACTGGCAGATATAGTTGTGATTCCTTCTCAATTTCAGGAGCCATTTTGTATGGTGGCTATTGAGGCTATGGGCGCTGGAAGACCTGTATTAGTCAGTACTCGAGGCGGCATGGTTGAGTTTGTTAAAGATAAAATTACAGGCTATCACCTTACAGAGCCGATGACTGCAGAAACTATTGCTCAGGATATTACCAGGGTAATGGCGGAAAGTAGTTTAGCGGATACCGCCCAACGAGGTCAGCAATATGTCTTTGGAAACTATAGTTGGTCTGCGGTTACACAACGGTTTGAAGAGGTTATTTGTAACTGGTTCGAGTGAAAAAAAGGCTACATAAAGTAGCCTTTTTTTACTATTTTATTTATTCTTCAGCGCTAACAGAAAACCTGCAAAAATACCCAACAGATCTAACTCAATCTGCTCAACGTTGCCACGTATAATAAAATAACCGAAAAATGAAAGTAAAATTATTATATAAGAATTGTATGGGGAATAGTAGTTCTCCCTAAATGCATGCGTAACACATTCTCTCACAATGCTAGTGTACACCAGTATTAAACCCACAAGTCCAAGTAATCCTGTACCAAACCATACAAAAAGAATAAGGTTGTGTGGTCCAATTGACTCGCGGAATGTCCAGTTTGGATAATCAACAACACGCTTGTTGTATACAGTTTTATAAGCGTTATTACCAAAACCATAACCAATAACTGGATTTTCTAAGATTAGGTCAAACGCACTTCCTTGCGTACCGTTAGTATAGCGATATGAACTGTCAGTTTGCTGCAATTTAAAGGTCAGTTTTTCTGACATATCTTTGTGTGAAAATATAGCTGTCAGAGCAACAATAGCTACGAGGATTCCTACAGTAAGCAATCGCCATTGTTTGTACATGATTATCCATGTAAGAGCAATAATGAATACAGATAACCATGCGCCACGGGACAATGTTCCAAGAATTAAAAAGGTGTATATCGCCCCTAACAACAGGAATAATATACGGTATTTCGCTGATTTAACGAGCCATAGATTCAGAAGCACTGGGAATAAAAACACCATTGCATCTGAAATTCCGCGATGTTGGTAATTAGTAAAAGGCATGATTCCTTGCTGATAGTCCTGATAATAAAGGACAAGTTCTGAAAGGCATCGCAAACTAAGAGCTGTAAGGAACGAGAAGAATATCAACTTTGAAATGGTTTCTTTGCTTTCTTCTCTTAGTAATACAGGGATCGCAATAGTGCATAATAAGACATTTTCAACAACTGAGTTGTTTATCTCTTTCAGGCTAGCTTTTAGTTCAGGAGTGAACACTAAAGAGACGAAGGTAGCGATTACAAGAAATGATACACTTGCAAAAACAAATGTTTTAAAAATAGGAATATAATGTCGAGGATTCTTACATAAATAAACTATCGTTGTGATAGTCATCAGGATGACAATCAAATGTTTATAACGAGTAATACCACCTAAGAAATAGGTGGCGACAAACAGAAATATAAGTCCTCTATTCCAGTTTATCTTCCAGTTTTTTTTCTCATCTAAAAAAAACTTTGTTAAAGCCATCATTTCTCCGACACTTACAAACAATTATTTAAAAAATTGCAATTAATTGATTCTAATACGGTCGAAGAACGCAAGTCTGAAAGATTTTCACTTTCTGAGCGACATGCCACTTGATTCTTCCCATACCCACCAATCAATCCTGGGTCCGTTGGACCGTACAACGTAATATTAGGGCGATCCAGTGCAGCGGTTAAATGACTCAGGCCTGTATCAACCGACACCACAAATTTTGCCCCCGCCAGTACGCGAGCGACCTCTCCCAAAGTCATCCGTGGAAGAACATCAACATAAGAAAAACCATTTGCCAGCCTACGGGCTCGTGCTTCTTCATGAGGAGCACCCCATGGCAGTTTAATACGTATGCCAGCGTTATTTAACAGGCCAATTAGCTCCCGCCAGTTGGCTTCTGGCCAGTGCTTATCATCACGCGTTGTGGCATGCAGAAATACGGCATACTGGCCCGCATCAGCATTACGTTCTTTCAGAAAATGCTGAGCGATAGCGTAATCACCCTGCGACTGGGGCCTGGAATATCCCAGACTTTTGGCGAACAATTCACGCGTACGTTCTACCGCGTGCTGCTGTTTGGCAATGTGATGTTTGCGATTATAAAACAGGCTCGCCAATGGTTCGCGCGCCGTGCTCCAGTCCATACCATGCTTGATGCCACGTGCCAGACGCGTAACCAACGCCGCGCTTTTTACCAGACCCTGCGCATCAATTATCGCGTCATACTGCTGTAAACGCACCGCATCGCGAAAGGCTTTACGCTCGGCTTTAATCGGCGCTGAAAACCAGGCTTTACGCCAGCGGCGGATCGCCACTGGGATCACCCGGTCAACGGCTGCATGCCAGGATGGGATCTGCGCGAAGCCTTCTTCCACTACCCAATCAAATTGAATATCCGGCATGACCTGCTGCGCATCGGTTAATGCCGGTAACGTATGCAGTACATCGCCCATAGACGATGTTTTAACGATCAATACCCGCATCCGTCAGGCTTCCTCTTGTAACAACAGGTCGTTAAGTTCTTCCAGCACGCGCTGGGGTGTGATGTCAATCAGGCTCTGATGATAGCCTTCTGCTGCATCGCCCTTGCGTACTTTGTGATAGCCCGTAATCAAGCGAATCACGCGCGCCTTGTGTGAAAGCGGCGGAGTAAAATCCGGGCTGCTGGGGCCATATAACGCTACCAGAGGTCGATTCAACGCTGCGGCAACGTGCATTAATCCAGAGTCGTTGGTGACCACCGCTTTGCAGGCGGCGAGAAGAATGACGGCCTGCTCCAGCTGTGTTTCGCCCGCCAGATTACGGCACCAGGCCTGCTGATCAACGTTTAGCGTCGCCAGGATCTCATTTCCGGCTTCATGGTCTTTTGCAGAGCCAAAAAGCACAATCTGATGGCCTTCATCGATCAGTTGCTTCGCCAGGTCTGCGTAGTGGTAATGTGGCCAGCGTTTCGCTGGACCAAATTCCGCACCAGGGCAAAAGCCGATGATGGGGCGTTCGGCAGAAAGGGAAAACTGGCGACAGGTCAGGGACTTTTCACCTTCGCTTACCTGCAACTGCGGCCATAGCAGAGGCTGCGGTAAATCTTTAGCTGACAGCATTACGCCTTTATCATAGGCCAGGGCTACATAGCGTTCGACCATCAGCGGCCAGGCATCTTTATCCAGCACGCGCGCATCGTTTAGCAGGCCGTAGCGCATTTCACCACGCCAACCGGTACGATGGGGAATGCCAGCAAAGAACGGTACCAGCGCGGATTTAAACGAGTTAGGCAGCACATAGGCGCGGTCATAGCGTTTTTCACGCAGGCTATGACCGAGTTTACGCCGCTCGCCGATCTCCAGCGCGCCGTGTCCCAGCGGCATGGCGATAGCTTCGTTAACTTCAGGCATGCGCGACAATAACGGACGGCACCATGCAGGTGCCATCACGTCGATTATCGCCTGGGGATAGCGCGCCTTAAGCGTGCGATAGAGACTTTGCGACATCATCATGTCGCCCACCCAGGACGGGCCTACCACCAAAATTTTCATACTTACGCGTCGCGGTTCAGCCAGGCCATATATTCCGTTACACCTTCAGCAACGGTTTTAAACGGCTTGTCATAGCCCGCAGCGCGTAGATTAGTCAGATCGGCCTGGGTAAACGCCTGATAGCGACCTTTCAGTTTTTCCGGGAATGGGATGTACTCAATGCTGCCTTTTTTGTGGTACGCAAGCGTTGCATCGGCAACGGCCTGGAAAGATTCCGCACGACCGGTACCAAGGTTAAAGATGCCGGAAACCCCGTTTTCCAGGAACCACAGGTTCACCGCAGCCACATCGCCTACGTAAACGAAATCACGCTTGAAGTTTTCACTGCCTTCGAACAGTTTTGGTGTTTCGCCATTGTTGAGCTGGGTGTTGAGGTGGAAAGCGACGCTCGCCATGCTGCCTTTATGGCCTTCACGCGGTCCGTAGACGTTGAAATAGCGGAAGCCAACAATCTGAGAATTAGCTTCTGGCAGGATCTGACGAACGTACTCGTCGAACAGGAATTTTGAGTAGCCGTAAACGTTCAGCGGTTTCTCATATTCACGGGATTCGATGAAATCAGAAGTGCGGCCGCCGTAGGTGGCGGCAGAGGACGCATACAGGAACGGAATTTCACGCTCCAGGCAGTAGTGCAACAGCTCTTTGGAGTATTGATAGTTGTTATCCATCATATACTTGCCGTCCCACTCGGTAGTGGAGGAGCATGCGCCTTCGTGGAAAATCGCTTCGATATCGCCGAAATCTTCTCCGGCCATAATCTGGATCAGGAAGTCTTCCTTGTCCATGTAGTCAGCAATATTCAGATCCACCAGGTTAACAAACTTGGTGCCATCTTTCAGGTTGTCCACCACCAGGATGTCGGTGATGCCTTTATCATTCAATGACTTGACGATGTTGCTGCCGATAAAGCCCGCGCCGCCGGTAACGATGATCATAAATGTAACCTTCGAATTTTGGAGTCAGAGACAATCTCAGACACTAATGTCTGTAATCATACCATCACATCGGCATCCCTTCAGCCTCTTAAGTAAGATGGTGGGTCGGTAGAAGGCCTATAAACACCAGTATAAGAATGCTTATTTAATGGTTATTAAGTCTATTAAATTAATCTTAAATGTACTTAGTTTTTTTATATCCATCTATGTATATTATATGTACAAAAACAAAAACTATGTGATATAATATTTTTTTTATTAATGGTTTGAAAATGGTTATGAAATCGTCTACCACTATTGTGACAGCATATTTTGATATCGGTAGGGGGGAGTGGACTGTTAATAAAGGCTTCCGTGAAAAACTTTCCCGATCTTCTGATGTCTATTTTGACTACTTCAAACGGTTAGCCGCTTTAGAAAATGAAATGGTTATTTTTACTTCGTCTGAGTTTGAGGACAAAGTTGCGGAAATACGCAAAGGTAAGCCCACAAAAATTATAACCATAGATTTAGGTAAAAAATTTAAGCATATTAATAATAAAATAAGACAAATCCAGCAGGATGATACCTTTAAGAATAAATTAGAGACGCGACAGCTAGGTAACCCTGAGTACTGGTCTCCAGAATATGTGTTGATCAATAATTTAAAAGCATATTTTGTAGTGAAGGCCATAAATGCAGGCTTAGTTAATACTCCGATGGTTGCCTGGGTAGACTTCGAATATTGCCGTAAACCGCAGGTTACTCGCGGATTAAAAGTATGGGACTTCCCTTTTGACCGTAATAAAATGCATCTCTTCACGATTAAAAAGGGTCTGGTTATATCATCCAGAAAACAGGTTTATGATTTTATGATCGGGAATCATACTTATATTATCGGCGGCGCTATTGTTGGTTCACCAGAGAAATGGAAAGAGTTTTACTCATTAGTCACTGAGTGTCAAAAAGAGACTCTCAGAAATAATATTGTTGATGATGATCAGGGTATTTTTGTCATGTGTTATTACAAGCGCCCTGATCTATTAATGCTTAATTACCTTGGTCGGGGCAAATGGTTCGATCTGTTCCGTGTTTATCGGCGAACCGCTTTAGGTGCAAAACTCCAGGCATTGCGAATTTTTCTCACTCGAAAGTAGTGGCTTGAATGAGATTGAAGGGTTACCTAACCAGATAGAATGCTGCAAAGGCATTCTTCTGCTATTGCTGTTTTTTTTTATGATTTTTTATAAAATCCAGCCAATTCAATTGGTTGCGATTCAGTGCGTCCAATGAATCCATACGACGGCATCACTGATTAGCCATGTGGGTATACGTGATTTATGCTTCATTTTGAAGAAGTGATGATGCGTCATCTCGTATCAGCGTATAGCTTTGGGTAATATGTGCTGAAATTTGCCCAGTCTGGAGAATTGAAATGCGTGGGGATTTTTACAAACAGTTAACGAACGATCTCGAAACCGCACGTGCGGAAGGATTGTTTAAAGAAGAGCGCATTATTACGTCTGCCCAGCAGGCGGATATCACCGTGGCGGACGGAAGCCACGTTATTAACTTTTGTGCGAACAACTATCTGGGGCTGGCTAACCACCCGGAACTGATTGCAGCTGCAAAAGCAGGTATGGATTCTCACGGATTTGGTATGGCTTCGGTCCGCTTTATTTGCGGTACCCAGGACAGCCATAAGCAACTGGAGCAAAAACTGGCGGCATTCCTCGGTATGGAAGATGCCATTCTTTACTCTTCCTGCTTTGACGCCAACGGCGGCCTGTTTGAAACGCTGCTGGGTGCAGAAGATGCGATTATCTCAGATGCGCTCAACCACGCTTCTATCATTGACGGTGTTCGCTTGTGTAAAGCAAAGCGTTTCCGTTACGCCAACAACGACATGGTCGAGCTGGAAGCGCGCCTGAAAGAAGCGCGTGAAGCGGGAGCCCGTCATATCCTGATCGCCACCGATGGCGTGTTCTCTATGGATGGTGTGATCGCTAACCTGAAAGGCGTTTGTGACCTGGCGGATAAATACGACGCGCTGGTCATGGTTGATGATTCCCATGCTGTCGGCTTTGTCGGCGAAAATGGTCGTGGCTCACATGAATACTGTGACGTGATGGGGCGTGTGGACATCATCACTGGTACGCTGGGTAAAGCGCTCGGCGGCGCATCTGGCGGGTACACCGCAGCGCGCAAAGAGGTTGTTGAGTGGTTGCGTCAGCGTTCCCGTCCGTATCTGTTCTCCAACTCATTGGCTCCTGCAATTGTTTCTGCCTCCATTAAAGTGCTGGAGATGGTCGAAGCAGGCAGCGAGCTGCGCGATCGCCTGTGGGCGAACGCACGTCAGTTCCGCGAGCAAATGTCTGCCGCAGGCTTTACGTTAGCGGGAGCGGATCACGCAATTATCCCGGTCATGTTGGGGGATGCGGTAGTGGCGCAAGAGTTCGCCCGCGAGCTGCAAAAAGAGGGGATTTACGTTACTGGATTCTTCTATCCGGTGGTTCCAAAAGGTCAGGCGCGTATTCGTACCCAGATGTCTGCGGCGCATACCCCTGAGCAGATTACGCGTGCTGTTGAGGCGTTCACACGCATTGGTAAACAACTGGGCGTTATTGCCTGAGGATGTGAAATGAAAGCGTTATCCAAACTGAAAGCGGAAGAGGGCATTTGGATGACCGACGTTCCTGAACCGGAAGTCGGCCATAACGATTTGCTGATTAAAATCCGTAAAACAGCCATCTGCGGGACTGACGTTCACATTTATAACTGGGATGAATGGTCGCAAAAAACCATCCCGGTACCGATGGTCGTTGGACATGAATATGTCGGCGAAGTTGTTGGCAT
Organism: Citrobacter sp. RHBSTW-00859; assembly: GCF_013729795.1. Classification (NCBI taxonomy): domain Bacteria; kingdom Pseudomonadati; phylum Pseudomonadota; class Gammaproteobacteria; order Enterobacterales; family Enterobacteriaceae; genus Citrobacter; species Citrobacter sp. RHBSTW-00859. The sequence goes on from NZ_CP056284.1 coordinate 123,103, forward strand.
CGGCCAGGAAGTTAAAGGCTTTAAAATCGGCGATCGCGTTTCAGGCGAAGGTCATATCACCTGCGGGCATTGCCGTAACTGCCGCGGTGGACGTACTCACCTGTGCCGCAATACGACCGGTGTTGGCGTAAACCGTCCTGGCTGCTTTGCAGAATACCTGGTGATCCCGGCATTTAACGCGTTTAAAATTCCGGACAACATCTCTGACGACCTGGCGTCTATCTTCGATCCGTTCGGTAATGCGGTGCATACGGCGCTGTCGTTCGATCTGGTTGGGGAAGATGTGCTGGTTTCCGGCGCGGGTCCAATCGGTATTATGGCGGCAGCGGTTGCCAGGCACGTTGGCGCACGCCACGTGGTGATTACCGATGTTAATGAGTATCGCCTTGAACTGGCGCGTAAAATGGGCATCACTCGCGCGGTCAACGTGTCGAAAGAGAGTCTGACCGACGTGATGGCTGAACTGGGCATGACCGAAGGGTTTGATGTCGGTCTGGAGATGTCCGGCGCGCCGCCAGCGTTTCGCACCATGCTGGACACCATGAACCACGGTGGCCGTATTGCTATGCTGGGTATTCCACCATCAGACATGTCCATCGACTGGACTAAAGTTATCTTTAAGGGATTGTTTATTAAAGGTATCTACGGTCGTGAGATGTTTGAGACCTGGTACAAGATGGCCGCATTGATTCAGTCTGGTCTGGATTTGTCGCCGATTATCACCCATCGATTCTCCATCGATGAATTCCAGCAGGGCTTTGACGCGATGCGCTCGGGCCAGTCAGGGAAAGTGATCCTGAGCTGGGATTGAATGCTCGACTTGTATTAAATGCTACCAACGGCCAGATTCTTTATTCTGGCCGTATAAATAATAAATACTATTTGCCACGAAGCTTTCTGGATAAAGATCTTATCGCTTCTTTGAGCCAGATGAGCTTATAGATTAATCCTTTTCCTTTGATGTTAATATGATATTTTCGCTGCAAAGCTAAAATATCATTAGCCTGGCAAATCTTCATATTTCCCTTACAGGATAAGTCAATTATTCTTAATTCACCGCCTGGCGTACGAATGAAATTTCCAGGGTGGATATCATTAGATGCCAACCCGGCTTTGTGAAGGCGCAGAACGCACTGCTTCACTTCATCGGCATTCTTATGGTTAATTTCTTTTAAAGGAGTGCCTTCAACATATTCATGAATAATATAAACATCATGACACTGACGAAGTCGTACTTTTTCAGCGGCATAGTAGAGATCGGCTGTACAGGCGCGCATTTCCGGGGAGAGTGTGTCCAGCTTCTTGATGAGCCAGGAATAAAAGGGGCCGGAGATAAAATTCTGCATTTTTTTCTCAAATCGAGGATCAACTTCACGGTCGTTTTTGATGATAAATTTTTGTGAGTTGTACTCGACCAGTTCTACACTGCGCATGGCGTTACCACTGCTCAATGGTTTGCCACTGATTTCTTTGTTTATATACTTATTCATCAGTGACTTAAGGTCTATTTTGGTCTCTTTGCAATAGACCGTATAACCTTTCTCATGTGTCTTACTGATGGCCATCACTTTCCTCAATATCAGTGTACATCGCGCGTTAATTTACAGGGGTATAGTATACAGGTTGTGTCCCTCAATATGTAGATGATCTGAGCTATCACAGCCCGCTGAACTCAGGCGCCGCATGGCATTTTCCCATACTGGTTGCTTTCGCTGCGCCGCTTCTGAAAATTAAACGTTCTAGCCTTAATAATTCCTTAATGAAACTGTAGTAAAAGTCATCAGTGTACTGACAAACTTGGGTTATCTGATGAGAAACCGCACAAATATGTTGAGTGTTATTATTCCGTTGTATAACGCGGGTGATAGTTTTCGGGGTTGCATGGAATCTTTGATCGCACAGACATGGGCTGCGATAGAGATCATTATTGTGGATGACGGTTCAACGGATAACTCTGTTGATATTGCAAGACATTATGCTGATAACTATTCCCATGTCCGGTTGTTACATCAGGCTAACGCCGGGGCATCTGTCGCGCGTAATCGTGGTCTGGCAGTGGCCAAAGGGGATTATGTTGCATTTGTCGATGCCGATGACCTGGTTTATCCCAATATGTATGAAACCCTGATGACCATGGCGCTTCAGGATGACCTCGATCTGGCACAGTGCAATTCTGATTGGTGCATTTTCGAAACGGGGGACACCTGGCAATCAATACCGACGGACCGTCTGCGGTCTACGGGTGTATTGACCGGCCCCGACTGGTTACGTATGGCATTGGCTTCACGCCGTTGGACGCATGTGGTCTGGATGGGGGTTTATCGCAGAGATGTTATCGAGAAAAACAAGATAGCGTTTATTCCAGGGTTGCATCATCAGGATATTGTATGGACGACGGAGTTTATGTTTAACGCCAAACGTGTGCGATATACCGAGCAATCATTGTATAAATACTTCTTACACGATCAATCAGTTAGCCGCCTTAAAAGACAAGGCTTAAAAAATCTCAATTACCAACGCCACTATATTAAAATTACACGGTTATTGGATAAGTTGAATCGTGAATATGCGGGTCGGATTACTATTTATCCGGAATTTCATCAGCAAATAACCTATGAAGCATTACGCGTTTGCCACGCAGTACGCAAAGAGCCGGATGTCCATATTCGTCAACGCATGATTGCAGAGATTTTTGTCTCTGGTATGTATAAGCGCATGATTACTAACGTACGCAGCGCCAAAGTTTTGTACCAGGCGCTGCTATGGTCATTCCGTCTCTGGAAATGGCGCGATAAAACATCCTCGCCCTCTCGTATTGCCCGTAAAACGCTTAATTTACGTTAGCGTTCATAGGGCTGGGTGAGGATGTATTCCCCCAGCCTTGCCATTGCAGGCGCATGTACTGCACCAGCGTGCTTTGGGTGATGCTTTCACCGAGCACGCTGAAGAAGCGGCTGGCGTAAACCGGCTCTAACGGCTGCTTCGGTTTGCATAATCTCACCCCGCGGAAAGGATTACGTGGCGCATCAGGTTTACCATTCTTCGGCGGTGTAAGGTTTGGTCTGGAGGTGTCTACCTGTGGTTCATTGAGCAGGCTGCTTGGGCGAACCAGCGTAATGTCCGCAGGCAGGTTATAAAGCATCTGCTGCAGGACGCGAACCGTCGAAGGGTGAGGATGCCCAATGGCAATTGCTGAACCGTTGCGGCGCGCAAGCTCAACGGCACGATTAAACTGACGGCGAATATCGGCTTCGTTTTGCGTGTCATCCAGGAAGACTTTGCGTTTGATAACCTTCACGCCGGTTCCTGATGCTGCGCGCATTGCCTGACTGTTGCCGATGGTCATACTGTCCAGGAAGTAGAGATCGTAGCGTTCCAGCGCCTGCATCACCTTCTGCATGCCGAACAGGCTGGAGGTCATCGCGCTGCCCATATGGTTGTTCAGCCCGACCGCATTCGGTACTTTGCTTACCGCGTCGCGAATAATCCGCTCAATCTCTTCGCTGCTCATTTCCGGGCGCAAAGTATCTTTCTCTAACGGCTGTTTGCTCAGCGGCGCCATCGGCAGATGGATTAAAACTTCATGCCCGCTGTTATGCGCTTTAATCGCCATTTCACGCGCGTGTGGGGCATTAGGCAGAACGGCAACGGAGAGGGTGGAAGGCATCGCCAGAACCTGATTTTCGGTGTGTGGACGATAGCCGAAATCATCAATAACGATGGCAAGTTTGCCAGCAAAAACAGGTGTTGCGAAGGCCAGCACGCTGGCGAGAGAGAATAATAGACGACGAAATTGAGGCAAAACTTATCTTCCCAACCACGGCTGTGGATTGACCGCCTGACCCTGGCGACGAATTTCGAAATAGAGTGCCGGCCTGCCCTGTCCGCCGCTGCTACCCACAAGTGCAATAGGCTGCCCGGCGCGAACCTGCGTACCGACGCTGACCAGCGCGCTCTGGTTATAACCGTAAAGGCTCATATCGCCTTTACCGTGCTCAACGACGACCACCAGACCGTAGCCCTGCAACCAGTCCGCCAGAATGACGCGGCCATCGGCAATGGCTTTAACTTCGGTGCCTTCGGATGCGCCAATAACCATCCCCTTCCAACGTAGCTCACCTTGCAACTGTTCGCCATAACGATGTAGCGTTGGGCCACGAACGGGCCAGAATGCCTGGCCGCGTGGGGAACCTAAACCGCCGGTACGGGACATCAGTGATTTTTCGCTTTCGGTTGGCTTGTAGGTTGAGCCTTTCCGTGACGCATCCTTTTGTTTGTCGCGTACGGCCTGCGCCTCGCGTGCTTCACGTTCCGCACGTGCTTTGGCTGCGGCTTCGGCGCGAGCAATGCTGTTGCGCAGGCGTGATTCGTTGGCGCGCATTTCGCCCAGTTGCTGCTGGCCCTGCTGAATCGATGACTCCAGACCCGAGAGCGTCTTCTTGCGTTCATTACGCGCCTGCTCCAGCTTAGCCTGCTGAGCGCGCTGTTCGTACAGCAACGTCTGCTGTTCGCTCTGCTTATCTTCCAGCTCGGCTTTTTGCGAGTCGACCTCTTCGCGGGTTTGTTTCAACTGCGCGATGGTTTCCTGCCGCGCCTGGTTCAGATAGCCGAAATAGGCCTGCAGGCGTTGCCCGCGCTGGCTCTCTTCCCCGCTCAGAATGAGCTGAATACCGGTGTGTTCGCCCTGGCGAAACGCTGCGTCAAGTTGGGCTGCCAGGCTACGCTCTTGCGCAGCCCGCTGTTTTTCCAGCTTCGCGAGGGCGGCATTCATTTCAGTGATTTGCGCATTCAGCTGCGCCAGCGAGTTTTGCGTTTCGCGTAGTTGCCTGGCAGCAACGGCGATGGCCTGTTCCTGAGCTTTAAGTTGAGCGAGGAGAGTGGAGCGTTGTTGTTGTTGTTGGCGTACCGCGCGTTCTTTTGCCGCGATATCAGCCTGAATAGATTTGAGCTGATCGCGCTCGTCCGCGTGGGCGGAAAAGGCGCACAGCAATACGCCAGCGCTAAGCGCGCTGGCGTAGAACAAGGGCCTGACTGAAAGCTTTTGCAGTTTCACGGCCCAAGTGATGGTATTAATCGCCTTTCCCCTCATGGGGAGGGATTATTCCACGATGAACAGCGGCTTACCAGTCATCTCTTGCGGGATTTCCATACCCATCAGCGTCAGCATCGTCGGGGCGATATCAGAAAGTTTGCCGCCTTCAACTGCTTTGACGTTTTTACCACCGACATAAATCAGCGGAACGGGCAGGTTGGTGTGTGCTGTATGTGCCTGACCGGTGGACGGATCGCGCATTTGCTCTGCGTTACCGTGGTCCGCGGTGATCAGCAGTTGGCCGCCAACGGATTCAACCGCTTTAGTCACCTGCTCAACGCAGTGATCCAGCGCTTCAACCGCTTTAACCGCAGCTTCCATCACCCCGGTGTGACCAACCATGTCGCCGTTCGGGTAGTTACAAATGATGGTGTCGTATTTTCCGCTCTGAATCGCAGCAACCAGCTTCTCGGTCAGCTCAGCAGAGCTCATTTCCGGCTGCAGATCGTAGGTCGCGACTTTCGGCGAGTTGATCAGGATGCGATCTTCGCCTTTGAACGGCTCTTCTACGCCGCCGTTAAAGAAGAAGGTCACGTGGGCATATTTTTCAGTTTCGGAAATACGCAGCTGCGTTTTGTCATTCTTCGCCATCCACTCGCCAAGGGTGTTGGCCAGAGACGCTGGTGGGTAAGCAACAGCAGTTTTGATGTCGGCTGCGTATTCGGTCAGCATCACAAAGTTGAGGTTAACGACTTTCTTACGGGCGAAGCCGTCGAAGTCAGCGTTAACAAACGCACGGGTGATTTCACGCGCACGGTCAGCACGGAAGTTCATGAAAATCAGCGTATCGCCGTCTTCCATGGCGGCTTCAGCCTGGCCTTCAGCACGGATCACGGTCGCTTTCACGAATTCGTCGTTTTCGTCGCGGGCATAAGCAGCCTGCAGGCCTTCAACAGCCGTAGCGAACTGGAACTCGCCTTTTGCCAGCGTCATCAGGTCATAAGCCTGTTCAACGCGATCCCAACGGTTGTCGCGGTCCATGGCGTAGTAACGACCGATGATGGACGCTACGCGGCCTTTGCCCAGCGCGGCAAATTTCTCTTCGAATTTCTGCAGCGAATGTTCAGCGCTGCGCGGCGGGGTATCACGGCCATCAAGGAAAGCGTGCAGATAGATTTTCTCAGCACCGCGTTCAGCTGCCATTTCGACCATCGCCATGATGTGATCTTCGTGGCTGTGAACGCCGCCAGCAGAGAGCAGGCCCATGATATGAACCGCTTTGCCGCTATTTTTTGCCTGGTCGACCGCATCGGTCAGCACTGGGTTAGCGAAGAAAGTCCGTTCTTTAATTTCAACATCCAGACGGGTCAGGTCCTGATACACGATGCGGCCCGCGCCCAGGTTGACGTGACCCACTTCGGAGTTGCCCATCTGGCGATCGGGCAGGCCGACTTCCAGGCCAGAGGCATCAATCAGGGTATGCGGACGTTTTGCCCACAGAGCATCCATTACCGGGGTTTTGGCATTAAAGATGGCGTTATCCTGGCTGTCTTCACGATAGCCATAGCCATCCAGAATCACCAGTACCATAGGTTTTTTAGAAACCGACATTGCGACAACCTCACACTCAATAGACAAAAATAATTGCGTAATTTTACTACAGCTGAATCGATAAAATAGCCCCAGAAGATCAAATAATCGACCAGAGCGTGTCGCAGAGGGCGCGGATTTACGTTTTTTTTTCCGTAGCGCCCCGCAAAAATGCAATCCAATGCACGCTCTGGCTGTATTTGCGCCAACGCGCAGGTATACTCCTTTCCTGGTTTTTTAATCACTAAGTCGGGAGTTGTTACCCCCCATGCAAGAAATTATGCAATTTGTTAGTCGCCACCCTGTATTGAGTATCGCCTGGATTGCGTTACTGGCGGCTGTATTATTTACCACGTTTAAGAGCCTGACTTCGAAAGTGAAGGTAATTACGCGCGGAGAAGCCACTCGTCTTATCAACAAAGAAGATGCGGTGATTGTGGATTTACGTCAGCGCGACGACTTCCGCAAAGGCCATATCGCGGGCTCCACTAACCTGCTGCCGAGCGAAATCAAAGCCAACAATTTTGGCGAGCTGGAAAAACACAAAAACAAACCTGTTATTGTGGTTGATGGCTCTGGTATGCAGTGCCAGGATTCAGCAACTGCGCTGATTAAAGCCGGTTTTGAGCAGGTATCTGTACTGAAAGACGGCGTAGCGGGCTGGAGTGGCGAGAATCTGCCACTGGTTCGCGGCAAGTAATTTACCCGTCTTCTTTCATGCCTCAGGGTAAAAGAACACTGGAGATAAGTCATGGCCAATATTGAGATCTATACCAAAGCGACCTGCCCGTTTTGCCATCGCGCAAAGGCGCTGTTGAACAGCAAGGGTGTGAGTTTCCAGGAACTTCCGATTGACGGCGATGCCGTGAAGCGTGAAGAGATGATCAAGCGCAGTGGCCGTACAACGGTTCCGCAGATTTTTATTGATGCACAGCACATTGGTGGTTGTGACGACTTGTATGCGTTGGATGCACGTGGTGGACTGGATCCACTGCTGCGTTAAGGCGTACCGAAGTATTTAAAGGACAACACTAAAGGGTTTTCTCAACATGTCAGAACAAAATAACACTGAAATGGCTTTCCAGATCCAACGTATTTATACCAAGGATGTGTCTTTCGAAGCGCCAAATGCACCACATGTTTTCCAGAAAGATTGGCAGCCAGAGGTTAAACTGGATCTTGATACCGCATCTACCCAACTGGCAGATGATGTGTATGAAGTAGTGCTGCGTGTCACCGTAACGGCTTCTCTGGGTGAAGAAACTGCGTTCCTGTGTGAAGTTCAGCAGGGCGGTATTTTCTCCATCAGTGGTATTGAAGGGACTCAGATGGCGCATTGCCTTGGTGCATACTGCCCGAACATTCTGTTCCCGTATGCCCGAGAATGCATCACCAGCCTGGTTTCCCGCGGTACATTCCCGCAACTGAACCTTGCGCCGGTCAACTTTGATGCGCTGTTCATGAACTATTTACAGCAGCAGGCTGGCGAAGGTACTGAAGAACATCAGGATGCCTGATGAACCAAAGTAATGCTTCAATGACTGTGATTGGTGCCGGCTCGTACGGCACCGCTCTTGCCATCACCCTGGCAAGAAATGGCCATCAGGTTGTCCTGTGGGGCCATGATCCGAAACATATCGCGACCCTCGAGCACGATCGCTGCAACGTCGCGTTCCTCCCTGATGTGCCTTTTCCCGAAACGCTGCGCCTGGAAAGTGATTTAGCCACTGCGCTGGCCGCCAGTCGTAATATTCTGGTGGTGGTGCCGAGCCATGTCTTTGGCGAAGTGCTGCGCAACATCAAACCGCTGATGCGTCCTGACGCGCGTCTGGTCTGGGCGACAAAGGGTCTGGAAGCGGAAACGGGACGCCTGCTGCAGGACGTCGCGCGTGAAGCGCTGGGGAATTCTATTCCACTGGCGGTTATCTCCGGTCCGACGTTCGCCAAAGAGCTGGCGGCGGGCATGCCGACGGCGATTTCTCTGGCCTCGACGGACGACACCTTTGCTGACGATCTCCAGCAGTTGCTGCACTGTGGCAAGAGCTTCCGCGTTTACAGCAATCCGGATTTCATTGGCGTGCAGCTTGGCGGCGCGGTGAAAAACGTCATTGCGATTGGCGCGGGGATGTCTGACGGCATCGGTTTCGGCGCGAATGCGCGAACCGCATTGATCACCCGTGGACTGACCGAAATGTCTCGTCTTGGCGCGGCGCTGGGTGCCGATCCTGCCACCTTTATGGGTATGGCGGGTTTAGGCGATCTGGTGCTGACCTGTACCGACAACCAGTCGCGTAACCGTCGTTTTGGCATGATGCTCGGCCAGGGGATGGACGTGCAGGGGGCGCAGGATAAGATTGGTCAGGTGGTTGAAGGCTACCGCAATACGAAAGAAGTTCGTGAATTGGCGCACCGTTTTGGTGTTGAGATGCCAATAACCGAGGAAATTTATCAAGTATTGTATTGCGGAAAAAACGCGCGCGAGGCAGCATTGACGTTATTAGGCCGTGCACGCAGGGACGAGCTGAGTCGCCACTAGCTGTAAGGAACTGTTGAATATAACGACCCGACCCGCGAAGAACGGGTCGGTCGTTTTGCTACCTTCTGGAGTACGCAATGCCGTGTGAAGAACTGGATATCGTCTGGAAAAACATTAAAGCGGAAGCCCGGGCACTGGCGGAATGTGAACCAATGCTGGCCAGTTTTTACCACGCAACGCTGCTCAAGCATGAAAACCTCGGCAGTGCGCTGAGCTATATGCTGGCGAATAAACTCGCTTCTCCGATCATGCCCGCCATTGCCATTCGCGAAGTCGTGGAAGAGGCCTACGCGGCCGATCCTGAAATGATTGCCTCAGCGGCCTGTGATATTCAGGCGGTACGCACGCGTGATCCGGCTGTCGATAAATATTCCACCCCACTTCTGTATCTGAAGGGCTTTCATGCGCTTCAGGCCTACCGTATCGGTCACTGGCTGTGGCATCAGGGGCGTCAGGCGCTGGCGATCTTCCTGCAAAATCAGGTGTCCGTTAGCTTCCAGGTAGACATTCACCCGGCGGCAAAAATTGGCCGTGGGATTATGCTCGATCACGCCACTGGTATTGTGGTCGGTGAAACTGCCGTGATTGAAAACGACGTCTCTATTTTGCAATCCGTCACGCTGGGCGGGACCGGTAAAGCTGGCGGTGACCGTCATCCGAAAATTCGTGAAGGCGTGATGATTGGCGCGGGAGCAAAAATTCTCGGCAACATTGAAGTCGGGCGCGGCGCGAAGATTGGCGCAGGTTCCGTCGTTTTACAGCCGGTACCCCCGCATACCACTGCAGCAGGCGTTCCGGCACGCATCGTCGGCAAGCCTGACAGCGATAAGCCGTCCATGGATATGGATCAGCATTTCAACGGGATACATCATACTTTTGAGTATGGAGATGGTATCTGATTTCGAGCTATCTTACCTGGCAGATTGAACCTGAGCTGTGCTCGTCATCCTCACGTATTGCGTGTACGCTCCGGTGACTGTGCGCAGTCCGTGTTCAATCTGTCTGCGCCGATAACGCTCGAAATGAATTTCATCAAATTAATGTAGGTCGGATCAGGCGCTAGCCGCTATCCAACAATCATCAGCTACGCAGTACCGCGCCCGGATACCCTAGCTGGCGCCAGGCCTCATACACCACCACCGACACCGCATTTGACAGGTTCATGCTGCGACTGTCTGGCATCATCGGAATACGAATTTTTTGTTCGGCCGGCAGCGCGTCAAGGATGCTGGCTGGCAGACCGCGTGTTTCCGGACCAAACATCAGATAATCCCCGTCCTGATAGCATACCGCGCTATGCGCTGGCGTACCTTTGGTGGTCAGAGCAAACAGGCGCTGCGGATGTTCTGCGGCGACGAAGGCGGCGTAATCAGGGTGGCGCAGCACGGCGGTAAATTCATGGTAATCCAGCCCCGCGCGACGCAGGCGCTTGTCGTCCCAGGTAAAGCCCATTGGCTCTATAATATGCAGACGAAAGCCGGTGTTGGCGCAAAGACGGATAATATTGCCGGTATTTGGCGGGATTTCTGGTTCGAATAAAACGATGTTAAGCATACTGCCCCCTTGATAACGGGGGGCAGAATAGCAGAAAGAGCGGGTACTATGCGACGGTCAGCGCGTGCGGTTTATAGCGTTGCAGCTTGTAAATTGTCGCGGCAGCAGCGACCAGGGCCGGAAGGCTGAGGAACATTAAGATACTGTCTGCCTGCCATTGCAGGGAAAGCAACTGGGCGCTCATCATCGTTCCGGCTACGCCGCCGAAGCGGCCCACGCCCTGCATCCAGGCAATGCCCGTCGCACGGCAGTGGGTTGGATAAAACGTGGCGGCCAGCGTCTGCAGCCCGGACTGCGCGCCGTTCATGGTAATCCCCATCAGGAAGATCAGTGCGCCGAACAAGATGATGTGGTTATGTTCAAACCCGAGAGCGAGGGCAAACAGCATCGTCAGAATAAAGCCAAGTGACACCACTTTATGGGCTTCCCAGCGGTCCATTAACCAACCGGCCAGCAGGATCCCTGCCGTACCGCCAAAGGTAAACAGCGATGTCAGCCAGGCGGATTCGGCCAGCGGATAGCCCATTCCCAGCATCAGCGTTGGCATCCAGCTCAGCAGCACGTAATAGATAACCAGCCCCATAAAGTAGGTCATCCAGATCATCAGCGTACCCGGCAGCCAGGGCATACTAAATAACTGTGCCACGCTGCTTTTTTTGACCGTGATACGGTCTTCATCCAGATAAAACTGGGTAACCTGTTCCAGACTTCCCGACATAAAGCGTTGAGCAATGCGTTTAATCTGTGCAACCCCTTTACCGCGGTGAACCAGATACTTAACCGACTCTGGCAGGAACAGCACCAACAGTGCGGTGAGGACCAGCGGGGAGATCGCACCAGCAAGCAGAACACTGTGCCAGCCGTAGTTGGGGATCAGCCAGGAGGAGATCACGCCGCCGCCCGCAGCCCCTAACGGAAAGCCACAGTACATGGTGTTAATCGCCATTGAACGACAGCGTTTCGGGGCGAATTCTGACACCAGGGTGATGGCATTGGGCATTGCCGCGCCAAGCCCAAGCCCGGTGAGAAAGCGCCAAAACGTGAGCATATTCAGCGTCTGGGCATAGGCGGTTCCCAGACTGGCGAGGCCAAAGAACAGACAGGAAAAGACCAGGACGCGCTTACGACCCATACGATCGGAAATCGGTCCGGCCAGCAGGGCACCAAATGAGAGGCCCAATAGCGCGGCGCTTAACACCGGTCCAAGATCTTGTTTCTTGATCCCCCAGTCGGCTGAAAGCGTGGGGGCAATATAGCCCATCGCCGCCGTATCGAAGCCGTCAATGGCTAAAACCAGAAAACCCAGGACAATAATGACCCAGTGGAAGCGCGAAAAAGCACTGTCATCTATCGCCTGCTGGATATTCACTTTTCCGGAATAAGCCATGTCACCCTCGCCCGTTATGATGGTTGTTATATGTATAAAATGCTGTTGTATTAGCTTGTCTATACATTTGGCAGGTGGATAAAAAGTTGTCAAATATATTGGTTGTAAATGTTAACTAGTCGTTATTTTTGGATAAAAAATGGTCGGGCTGAAAACAGACCGACCATTCAGAAAATGGGGTTTACGGGGATGTTGTTACGCTGCGCTACCCTGGACCAGAGGTGCCAGCGCGGCAGGCAGGCTCTTACCCAGTTCCTGTACCAGCGAATCACGGCTGATTTCGCTAATCGACTTCGCACCGGTCAGGGTCATCGCCACCTTCATCTCTTTCTCGATCAGGTTCAGCAGATTCGCCACACCGGCCTGGCCGTGGGTCGCCAGCGCGTACAGATAAGCACGCCCCAGCAGCACGCTATCCGCGCCCAGCGCTATCATGCGTACAACGTCCAGACCATTGCGGATCCCGCTATCAGCCAGAATGGTAATATCGCCTTTCACCGCATCGGCAATGGCGGGCAGCGCACGAGCTGAAGACAGCACGCCATCTAACTGACGGCCACCGTGGTTAGAGACAACGATACCATCCGCGCCAAAGCGTACGGCGTCGCGGGCATCTTCAGGGTCGAGGATCCCTTTGATCACCATCGGACCATCCCAGAATTCACGGATCCACTCGAGGTCTTTCCAGGAAATCGACGGATCGAAGTTATTCGCCAGCCAGCCGATGTAATCTTCAAGGCCGGTGGGTTTGCCCAGATAAGTCGAAATATTGCCTAAATCATGCGGGCGACCGTTCAGACCAACGTCCCATGCCCACTGTGGATGAGTGACTGCTTGCCAGTAGCGGCGCAGTGCCGCATTTGGGCCGCTCATACCGGAATGGGCATCACGGTAGCGTGCGCCAGGCGTTGGCATATCGACGGTAAAGACCAGCGTGGAGCAACCCGCCGCTTTGGCGCGCTCCAGTGCGTTACGCATAAAACCGCGATCGCGCAGAACATACAGCTGGAACCACATCGGACGCTTGATGGTCGGGGCGACTTCTTCAATCGGACATACGGACACTGTGGAAAGCGTAAACGGAATGCCTTTGGCATCAGCGGCGGCGGCGGCCTGAACCTCGCCCCGGCGTGCGTACATGCCGCACAAACCGACAGGCGCGAGGGCTACCGGCATGGAGAGTGTTTCGTTGAACAGCTTGGTTTCCAGGCTCAGGTCAGACATATTCTTCAGTACGCGCTGGCGCAGCGCCACCTCTGACAGGTCTGCCACGTTACGGCGCAAGGTGTGCTCGGCATACGCCCCGCCGTCAATATAGTGAAACAAGAAGGGGGGCAGGATGCGCTGGGCTGCGGCGCGATAGTCGCTGGCTGCTGAAATAATCATGTGTTGTTCTCCCTGCTATTCTCACCAGGATCACCGGGCAGGCGAGTAATACGCGCCTGCCGGGCCTGATCTTCATCAAATCGTTTAATTGTGGTGTGGACAAAACTGAGGTGCGCCATCATGGCCTTACGCGCCCCGTCGGCATCCCCGGCAACAATGGCGTCCAGCACGGCCTGATGCTGCGCCGTCAGTTGAGAAAATACCGGCGGTACCAGGTACATACGTTGGCGGCTCTGTTTTACCGAAGACTGCAGGACGTCGAAGAAACCGCGCATGGTCTGCAACAGCACCACGTTGTGCGAGGCTTCCGCAATGGCGAGATGAAAACGAACGTCAGCCTGCGAGGCGAGATCCGGATCTTCGCTTTGCGTGGCCTCGAAACAGAGCCTGATTTTCTCTTTATCCGCGGCGGTGGCCCGCATGGCAGCGTGCCAGGCGGTACTGGCTTCGATGGCGTGGCGGGCCTCCAGAATATCGAAACTGTAATCAGGATCGTCCGCCAGTAGGGTTTTCAGCGGCTGAACGATGTTTTGTTCAGACCAGGCCTCATGCTGCCAGCGGATAAACGTCCCGCCGCCACGACGGCTAATCAGTACGCCTTCACTGACCAGCTTTGCTAACGCCTCGCGCAGCGAGTTACGCGATACGCCGAGCTGTACGGCCAGTTGGCGCTCAGCGGGCAACTTCATGCCCGCCTCCAGCTGTTGTTCTTCAATCAGCGCCCGCACACGAGATGCGACTTCGTCTGACAGGCGTCTGGGCATCACTATCATGGAATCATCCAGGTTAAGACATAGGCCTGCAGCGTGGTAATCACACCCACCATGCAGGTGAAAATCAGGCTGTGTTTCACGGTAAAGCGAAACAGGTCAGACTCTTTCCCCACTAATCCCACTGCCGCACAGGCGATAGCGATAGATTGCGGCGAGATCATCTTGCCGGTCACGCCGCCAGTGGTATTTGCCGCAACCATCAGCACATCCGAAACGCCGATTTGCTGAGCAGCCGTAGCCTGCAGGGCGGCAAACAGTGCGTTTGATGAGGTGTCGGACCCGGTCAGAAATACCCCCAGCCAGCCGAGGAACGGTGAGAAGAAGGTAAACGCGCTGCCGGTGTGTGCCAGGGCCAACGCCAGGGTTGATGAAAGCCCGGAGTAGTTTGAGATAAACGCAAATGCCAGCACCATTCCGATGGAGTAAATAGGTAACGCCAGATCTTTCAGCGTGCTGCCAAAAGTCTGCAGCGCTGCGGACGGCTTCATCTTCAACCAGACGATAGACAGCAGGGCGGCAAACAAAATCGCGGTACCGGTTGCGGAGAACCAGTCAAATTTATACACCGCCGCGTAGGCTGTGGCTTCATGTACGACCGGCGGCATACGGGCAACCAGCTTATCGAGGTACGGAACCGGAATATTGACCACCCAGTGGTACATCGCGCCGCCTGGCGCAAACAGCGCTTTAAACGGCGGTACGCTCCACAGCGTGACGGTGGCGGTCAGGAACAGGAACGGAGACCAGGCGCGGACCACCTGTCCAGCGGTATAGTGGGTGCGAGCCAGCGTCTGATCGACCTGTGAAGCGCCCATATCGCCAAAGCGGAAGATGCGTACTGGCTGCCAGCGTTTCAGGAACAGCGTCAGGCAGACCAGCGAAACCAGAGACGAGATAATGTCTGGCAGTTCTGGCCCGATAAAGTTAGAGCTGAGGTACTGCGCGATAGCAAACGAGCCGCCAGCGACCATCACCGCAGGCCAGGTCTCTTTTACGCCGCGCCAGCCATCCATAATCGCCATAATCCAGAACAACACGATAATGGTCAGGAACGGTAACTGACGGCCCACCATCTGACCAATCTCGAAGCTATCCAGCCCGGTAACCTGACCGGCAACCAGAATCGGAATGCCCATTGCGCCAAAAGCGACCGGAGCGGTGTTTACGATCAGGCACAAACCTGCCGCGTACAGAGGATTAAAGCCCAGACCAACCAGCAGTGCAGCGGTAATCGCTACCGGAGCGCCAAATCCTGCCGCCCCTTCGAGGAATGCCCCAAAGGAGAAACCGACAATCAGCATTTGCAGACGTTGGTCCGGGGTAATCGAGAGTATTGAGGAGCGGATGATGTCGAACTGCCCGGTTTTCACCGAGATTTTATAGACGAATACCGCGGCGATAATGATCCAGGCAATTGGCCACAGACCATAGAAGAAGCCGTATACCACGGAAGCCAGAGCGTGATCGACTGGCATTTTGTAAAACAGCAGGGCGACCGTCAGAGCGATCACCACCGTCCATGACGCCGCAACATAGCCTTTCAGCTTGAGCTTAATCAGGGCGAAGAAAAAGAACAGGATAGGGAGCGATGCGATCAGACTGGAAAGCCAGATGTTACCGGCCGGGTCGTAGTTCTGTTGCCAGAGATTCATTGCAGGTCTCCTGGGGGCCGCCGACATAATGGAATGAGTCTGTGCTCATCTCCTGGTCACATTATGTGTAAAAGTGGCCCTGCCAATATTGTTGTGTAGGGGTAATGACAATGAATGGTTAATCAAATGTTATTTATTGGCAACGGTATTGTACGCACATTTTAATGAAATGTGAGGTGCTGGTAGGATCTGGCTAAAATTGGTAGGGCCAATTGCGAGGGGAAGGGAAGGACCGGGCAAGCGAATGTTGCCCGGTGGGAGATCAGAACTCGCTCTTCGCGAAGCCCGTCATCTCTTTCAGGCCCATTTCACGGCCAAGCTCGGTCATCGGGTGAACGACGATCAGGCCGCGCACGCTCTTCTTCAGCTTGCCCATGTCGGCCTGTTCTTTTTTGGTGATAGCACGACGGAAAGGAAGTTTCGCCAGCTTTTGCGCTTCTTTGCTCAGCTTATGGCCGTGGACGTCACGCAGACGCGCGATCTCGGTTTCCAGCGTTTCTTTCTCTTGCTCCAGCTCGGCATATTTGTCGGCGGCTTCAACCAGGGACAGGTCTGCCTGCTGGTGGCGGATAGCGTCCAGACGATCGCTCAGGCGTTTAATTTCGTTTTTTTCGACTTCTTTCATAGGATAGCTTCTGATAAAAATAGGATGAATATCCTATAGTATGCGCGCAGAGCGGGATTATTCACAACTAATCGCAGATAAATAATCAAATGTTGCAAGTATTATTCAGCTAATGAAAATACTACTATTTTGATTAATAAGGAATTTTAAGTGATAAGGTCGGCCGTGGTGCTTTTTATTGACGGGTTCATAGTGAAGCACGTTTTCCTCAATATAATCGCCCAACCGATCCTAAACTTAAATGAGCAACCGCGCAGGCTGAGCGCGGTTAATACATGGAGGAGGGAAGATTATGGCGAAAATAGGTGAGAACGTTTCGGCCCTTATTGATAAGACGGTCGATTTTATGGCTTCAAGCCAGGCTTTTCGCGAATATCTGAATAAAACACCACCGCGCAACGTTGTCCCTACTGAAATACCGCAGGAGAATGCGCAGCTGTATCTGCAACGTCTGGCGTATTATCGGCAGCTGTATCGACCGCAGCAGGAAGAGAAGTAAGCCTGCAGGGTCTTATTTTTGAAAGGCTTTTTTTAAGCTGATTTTAGAAATCAGCTCGGTCAGGGAAAGTACCATCGTGGAGCGTACCATCTGCTGGTAGCGCTGAATCTGCATTGCGTGCAAACCTGAGTCTGAGGTATCAAACTGCGGTGGCGGCGGGAGTGCCGTCACGCAGTGGAGTTCGCCAAACGGGCCAAGAATTTCGTCGTCGGTGAACGCGTATTCATTACCGTCATGGTTTAACTCTTCCCGCAGCGCCATCAGAAGCTCCGCATCTTCATACTCCGGCCGGCTGAGTACGCCCAGACCGTAAATTAGCTTCAGACGAACGGAAAGATCGCCCAGCGGACCGTCGCCGTCGAGCAGGGGTTCTACGGCATATTTTACCGCATAGTCATCTTTGCGAAATACCTGAAGCACAAGGATATTCACCGCTTCGGTGAGCAGTTCTACGGCGGTGATGAGGAAGCTGCGTACGGTTTTGCCAGCATTCAGACGCTCAAGCACACGATTTTCAAAGGCCTGCGTTTGTTCCATTATTGCCTGCATATCTGACAATCTGTCATTTGGGCGCAGGCTGACCTGCGCCACATTCTCTATCATTTGGTTGCGTTATATGCGTTAACCGCCTCCGCCACCACATCACTGTTGGCATCCAGACCGGAAACCTGTGCCAGCGCGGCCTGTGGACCTTTTTCGTCAATCAGCGCGGCCAGTTCCTGGGCCTGCGGATCTTCTTCACTGCGATAGTGCATCGCTGCAGCAATACCGGTGACCAGATTCGCGTGCGGCAGGCCATACTCCAGCGTGCCCAGCAGCGGTTTAATCAGACGGTCGCCCGCGCTCAGTTTACGCAGCGGCTGACGACCCACGCGCTCAACGTCATCTTTCAGATACGGGTTTTCAAAGCGACCGAGGATTTTCTGAATGTATGCCGCATGTTTTGCTGCATCAAAGCCATAGCGTTTGATCAGTACCGCGCCGCTCTCTTCCATCGCACCTTTTACCACTGCACGGATTTTCTCGTCGAGAATCGCGTCCCGGATGGTCTGATGACCGGTCAATTTTCCGAGGTACGCGGTTATAGCATGCCCGGTGTTCAGCGTGAAGAGTTTACGTTCGACAAATGCCATCAGGTTATCAGTTAATTCCATTCCCGGGATGTCAGGCAGTTCGCCTTTGAACTGTGTTTTGTCGACAATCCACTCACTGAAGGTTTCGACGGTGACTTCCAGCGGATCGTTGGTCGCAGAAGCCGAAGGGGGAACAATGCGGTCCACGGCGGAATCGACGAAGCCAACATGTTCTTCAACCCAGGATTTGTCTTCATCTGCCAGCGCGTTCATAACGTGGCCTTTCAACTGGGTGGTTCCGCGCACCATGTTTTCACAGGCGATAATATTCAGCGGAGTGGCGATGCCCTGCGCTTTGCGTTTAACCAGCCCTTTGGCGATGGCCGGAGCGATACGCTCAAGCACAACCGGACCGACGGCGGTAGTGACTAAATCTACGTGGGCAATCAGGTCGACAACATCATCGCCGATGCTGCTTACGGCGTTGACGCCGGAAACGGTATCAACCTGCTCGTTTTCACCCACCACATGAACCTGATAGCTATGACGGGCATTCAGGGCATCGAGCACGACCTGGTTTACATCCGCGAACGTCAGTTGTATCCCCGCGTCCGCCAGCAGTTTGCCGATAAAGCCACGACCGATATTACCTGCGCCAAAATGTAATGCTTTCATAGTATTAACCTTCATTAATGTTTTTACCCAAGAGGGCTGGGGTGAGGCGTTTCCCTCAACCTAACCCTCTCCACAAGGGAGAGGATATCGCCTTCATATTTCGAACTGCAGATGCGTTGGCTCTCCTCGCTCACCCCAGTCACGTACTTATGTACGCTCCTGGGGATTCGCTGCGTTGCCGCCTTTCTGCAGCTCGAACTATTTTGGAGATACTTAATGGTTAAGCTTTTTTACCAGCCAGCAGTTCCAGAACTTCATCCACGCTGGTGGTATGGGCCAGACGTTCGATCACGGATTCGTCATCCAGAGCGTTGGTCAGGCTGGTGATCACCTGGATATGTTCATTGTTACGTGCGGCGATACCAATGACCAGGCGGGCAATGTCGTCTTCTTCTTCACCGAAGCGCACGCCTTCTGGGTACTGGCAGAACACCACGCCGGTTTTCAGCACGCGGTCTTTGGCTTCAACCGTACCGTGCGGCACTGCGATGGACTCACCGAGGTAAGTCGGGGTCAGTTTTTCGCGGTCCAGCATCGCCTCGACGTATTCTGGCTCAACGTAGCCGCCTTTCACCAGTTGCTCACCGGCAAAGCGAATCGCTTCTTCTTTGTTAGTGGCTTTACGGCCGAGGAAGATATTCTCCGCACCCAGTTTGAACAGGTGGGTATCACCCTCTTCAAAGCTGTCTTTCAGGTGATCGCGGACTTTCTCTTCGTTCACGTTGTGGCGCTGTGCAGCAACCAGACGTTCGGTCAGGCTGGCGTACAGGCCGCTGTCGAGGAAGTTGGTCAGCGAAATGTGCTGCGCCTGAGGCACCTGGCGCATCGCTCGTTCGGTCAGGTCACGGTGAGTAATGACCAGATCGACATCCGGCGGCAGATTGTTAATCGCGCTGTTGGTGACGGAAATGTGAGACAGACCGGCATCCTGCACTTTCTTGCGCAGTACGCCCGCCCCCATGGCGCTGGAGCCCATACCCGCATCGCAGGCAACGATGATTTTACGCACATGGCTCAGGTCGTTAGTCACGTCGCCAGCCGCCAGCGGAGATGCACCTTTGGATTCCGCTTTCATGTCGTGCATACGACGAGTTGCGGCATCAATGTCATCATCTTCTTTCACTTTGCTGGTTTTCAGCAGAATGGCTGAGACGACAAAGGAGACAGCCATTGCGGCACAAATAGCAGCGATGTTCGCGAAGTAAGCCCCCTTCGGCGTCATTGCCAGCACGGCCAGGATAGAACCCGGAGAAGCCGGAGAAACCAGGCCGCCGTTCAGGATAGTCAGGGTAAATACGCCAGTCATACCGCCGAGGATAACGGCCAGGATCAGACGCGGGTTCATCAACACGTACGGGAAGTAAATTTCGTGGATACCACCCAGGAAGTGGATGATAGCCGCGCCGCCTGCAGACTGCTTAGCGCTGCCGCGACCGAAGAACATGTATGCCAGCAGAACGCCCATACCCGGACCCGGGTTAGCTTCAATCAGGAAGAAGATGGATTTGCCCATCTCGTGGGACTGCTGAATACCCAGCGGTGAGAAAATACCGTGGTTGATGGCGTTGTTGAGGAACAGGATTTTCGCCGGTTCAACGAAGATAGACGCCAGCGGCAGCATGTCATGGACAACCATGAAGTTAACGCCTGCCGCCAGGATTTTGGACAGTGCTTCAACCAATGGGCCAATGCCAAGGAATGCCAGAATGGCGAGGATCATCCCGATGATGCCTGCGGAGAAGTTATTCACCAGCATCTCAAAACCGGACTTGATCTTACCGTCTACCCAGTTGTCGAAATGTTTGATAGCCCAGCCGCCCAGCGGACCTGCGATCATCGCGCCGAGGAACATTGGCATATCGGCACCGACGATAACGCCCATGGTGGTGATAGCACCCACCACGCCGCCACGCTCGCCGCCAACCAGCTTACCACCGGTATAACCGATCAGCAGCGGCAGCAGATAGGTGATCATTGGGCCGACAAGCTTCGCCAGCGTTTCGTTCGGCAACCACCCTGTCGGAATGAACAATGCGGTGATAATACCCCACGCGATAAACGCGCCGATATTTGGCATCACCATGTTACTGAGGAATCGACCAAAGCTTTGCACTTTGATCTTAATATCGGATGACATAAAAACACCCCTTCTTATGTTTGCTGTCGCGCAGGCTAAAAGCCCGAGGTTTGTTAATGTAGCGGCAGGAGGTAGCCGGACCCTGTAGATACTGCGAAATCTGGCACTGAATCGTTCAACTGTCCAGTCGACGGCTTTTTATGTGACGTTTGTCACGTAAATATAGGGTGTGTGGCGTTAGTTAATGTGATTTTCATCACAAAATATCGGTACAAAAAAACATCACAGGTCAAGAATTGGCTAAAAATGGGCGTTAAGTGTGAAGTTGTTCACGTTTTTGCTTTGGCTGTTTGTTGGATATTTGTGATCTACTTCGCAATAAATATTTGTCTGGATTTCTCCTGGTGTGATCTGGAGCGGATTCTGTTTCATCACCTATTTCTTGCAACTACCCCGCAAGCCATCAACCTGAAAATTTATACCCTGGTGGTATGGCGGAAATGACTAACTGCAATTATGTTCAAATTACCAGCCATGACTCCTTTCGGCTGCCTGCAATTGAAAGCTCTGATTAGCGTGAATACGAGGCGGGTATGTTTCTAAACTATTTCGCGTTAGGTGTGCTGATCTTCGTTTTTCTGGTTCTGTTTTACGGAATCATCGCCATCCATGATATTCCCTATAACATGGCTAAGAAGCGCAACCATCCCCATGCCGATGCCATCCATACGGCGGGTTGGGTGAGCTTATTTACGCTGCATGTTATTTGGCCCTTCCTGTGGATCTGGGCCACGCTCTATCAGCCAGAACGAGGCTGGGGAATGCAGTCCCACATCACGCCGTCCGGGAAGGAACCTGACCCTGAAATTGCCGCGCTGGCCGCGCGCATCACCCAGTTGGAAAATAGACTGGATGGGGACAAAAAAAACGATAACTCCACCTTTCCGGAGATTTGATCATGGACTTGTTGATTGTCCTAACTTATGTGGCATTCGCCTGGGCCATTTTTAAAATATTCCGTATTCCGGTAAATCAATGGACGCTTGCTACCGCCGCATTAGGTGGGGTGTTTATTGTGGCGGGACTCATTTTATTAATGAACTATAACCACCCGTATACCTTTACGGCGCAAAAGGCGGTTATTTCAATTCCTGTTACCCCACAGGTCACCGGAATTGTTAGTGAAGTGACAGATAAAAATAATCAGCTGATTAAAAAAGGCGAGGTGTTATTTAAACTCGATCCCGTTCGTTATCAGGCGCGGGTCGACAGGCTGCAGGCCGACCTGGTGACCGCTACGCACAACATCGACAATATGAAAGCGCAGCTGTCTGAAGCCGTAGCCAATACCACCCGCGTTTCCGCTGAACGAGATCGCCTGTATAAAGATTATCAACGCTATTTGAAGGGTAGTCAGGCGAAGGTTAATCCATTCTCTGAAAGCGACATCGACAATGCCCGGCAAAACTACCTGGCGCAGGATGCGCTGGTCAAAGGCTCCGTTGCCGAACAGACGCAGATTCAGAGCCAGTTAGACAGTATGGTCAATGGAGAGCAATCTCAGGTTGCGTCTCTGCGCGCCCAGCTCGCTGAAGCCAAATACAATCTTGAGCAGACTATCGTACGTGCGCCCAGCAACGGTTATGTAACACAGGTGCTTATCCGGCCCGGGACCTATGCCGCCGCGCTGCCTCTGCGCCCGGTGATGGTATTTATTCCGGAACAAAAACGGCAAATCGTGGCGCAATTCCGCCAGAATTCGTTGCTGCGCCTTAAACCGGGTGATGAAGCGGAAGTGGTCTTCAACGCGCTGCCAGGCCAGGTATTCTCCGGCAAGCTTACCAGCATTCTGCCGGTTGTTCCGGGCGGTTCTTATCAGGCGCAGGGAGCATTACAGTCCTTAACGGTGGTGCCGGGTACCGATGGCGTGCTGGCCACGATTGAGCTGGCTCCCAATGCCGATGTGGATGCGCTGCCGGACGGTATCTATGCCCAGGTGGCGGTCTATTCCGACCATTTCGCTCACGTTTCAGTGATGCGAAAAGTGCTGCTGCGCATGACCAGTTGGATGCATTACCTTTATTTGGATCATTGAGACCGTCATCACCTGCCATTTGCACTGACCTGAGCCATACTGATATTTTTGTTGGCAAAAAGGACCCGGCATGAAACTCATTGGCAGCTATACCAGCCCTTTTGTGCGTAAAATTTCTATTCTGTTACTGGAAAAGGGCATCACTTTCGAATTTGTGAATGAACTCCCCTATAACGCAGATAGCGGCGTGGCACGCTATAACCCGTTAGGAAAAGTGCCCGCGTTGGTTACCGATGAGGGCGAGTACTGGTTTGACTCTCCGATCATCGCGGAATACATAGAACTGCTGGATATTGCGCCAGCGATGCTGCCGCGTGAACCACTGGCGGCGCTGAAGGTACGCCAGTTGGAAGCGCTGGCCGATGGCATTATGGATGCCGGTTTAGTCTCGGTACGCGAACAGGCTCGCCCCGCCGCGCAGCAGTCAGAAACCGAACTGTTACGCCAGCGAGAGAAGATTACCCGTAGTCTGGATATGCTGGAAGGTTATCTGGCGGAGGGTACGCTGAAAACGGATACGGTTAACCTGGCAACCATTGCGATTGCCTGTGCCGTCGGTTATCTCAATTTCCGTCGGGTTGCGCCCGGCTGGTGTGTTGATCGCCCGCGTCTGGTCAAACTGGTGGAAACGCTCTTTCAACGCGAAAGTTTTGCCCGTACGGAACCGCCAAAGGCTTGATACACATTATACTCGCCTGAGCAAAGTCACGGTACAATCCTTCCTATATCGATATCCCTCTCCACGGTGGAGAGGGCCACCAACAGCCAGGCCCTTTCATGACAACCGACATGCGTTCACTCTACAGCCAGCTTCCTGCTATCGATCGTTTATTGCGCGATAGCGCCTTCCCAGCTTTACGTGAGTCTCACGGTCATACCCGGGTGGTTGACCTGCTGCGTCACATGCTCGACGAAGCCAGAGAAGCTATTCGCGACACGCATGCGCTCCCGGCATGGTGTGAGGACTGGGCGCAAGAGGCCTGCGCCCGACTGGAACGAGAATCGCAAAGTGCGCTGCGTCCGGTGATTAACCTGACCGGAACGGTGCTGCATACCAATCTTGGTCGCGCATCGCAGGCCGAAGAAGCGATCGAGGCGGTGGTGCAGGCGATGCGCACGCCGGTGACGCTGGAATACAGCCTGGATGATGCCGGGCGTGGACATCGGGATCGGGCCCTGGCGGATTTACTCTGCCGTCTGACGGGGGCGGAAGACGCCTGTATCGTCAATAACAATGCGGCAGCGGTTTTGCTGATGCTGGCGGCCACGGCTAACGGCAAAGAGGTGGTCGTTTCACGCGGAGAACTGGTAGAAATTGGCGGCGCATTTCGTATTCCGGACGTGATGTGTCAGGCCGGATGTATTCTGCGCGAAGTGGGTACCACCAACCGGACCCACACGAAAGATTATCGTCAGGCGGTAAATGAAAACACCGGTCTGCTGATGAAAGTGCATACCAGTAATTACAGTATCGAAGGCTTTACGAAGTCGGTGGATGAGGCAGAGCTGGCCACTATTGGCAAGGAGCTGGATGTTCCGGTAGTGGCGGATCTCGGCAGCGGCTCGCTGGTCGATCTCAGCCAGTATGGATTACCGCAGGAGCCGATGCCGCAACAGCTGATTGCCGCAGGCGTCAGCCTGGTGAGCTTCTCTGGCGATAAATTACTGGGAGGGCCGCAGGCAGGGATTATTGTCGGTAAAAAAGAGATGATCGCGCGCTTACAGAGCCATCCGCTGAAACGTGCATTACGGGCTGATAAAATGACGCTGGCTGCGCTGGAAGCGACGCTGCGGCTCTACCTGCACCCGGAAGCGCTGGCAGCGAAGTTGCCGACGTTACGCCAGCTCACCCGCTCGCAGGAGGCTGTCCACGCGCAGGCACAACAATTACAGGCACGGCTTGCTGATCATTACGGCGACGAATTCGCCCTGAACGTTATGCCTTGTTTATCGCAGATAGGCAGCGGTTCGCTACCTGTTGATAGGCTGCCCAGCGCGGCATTAACCTTTACGCCACATGACGGGCGCGGTAGCCGCCTCGAAGCACTGGCCGCCCGTTGGCGTGCGCTGCCCGTGCCGATCATTGGGCGAATTTATGATGGTCGCTTATGGCTGGATCTGCGCTGCCTTGAGGACGAGACCCGGTTTATGGAGATGATGCTGAAATGATTATTGCAACCGCCGGACACGTTGACCACGGAAAAACAACGTTATTACAGGCGATTACCGGCGTGAATGCCGACCGTTTGCCGGAAGAAAAAAAGCGCGGCATGACCATCGATCTCGGTTATGCCTACTGGCCGCAGCCGGACGGAAGGATTCTGGGATTTATCGATGTTCCCGGACACGAAAAGTTTTTGTCCAACATGCTGGCGGGTGTCGGCGGGATCGACCATGCGCTGCTGGTGGTGGCGTGTGATGACGGCGTGATGGCGCAAACGCGTGAGCATTTGCAAATTCTGCAACTGACGGGCAACCCGCAGATCACCGTGGCGCTCACGAAAGCCGATCGCGTGGATGACGATCGCATCAACGCGGTACGTACTGAGGTGCATACTGCGCTTGAGAACTATGGATTCGCCGATGCGGTTCTGTTCGTGACGGCTGCCAGTGAAGGTCGTGGAATCGAAGAACTGCGCGATCATTTACAGCAATTAACGTCGCGCGAGCATGCCCGCGATTGCAGCTTTCGCCTGGCGATTGACCGTGCCTTTACGGTCAAAGGCGCGGGTCTGGTGGTGACCGGGACGGCGCTTAGCGGTGAGGTGACTGTTGGTGACACGCTGTGGCTCACGGGCGTCAACAAACCGATGCGCGTACGTAGCTTGCATGCGCAAAATCAGGCCACCGAACGCGCGCAGGCGGGGCAACGTATTGCGCTGAATATTGCTGGTGATGCACAAAAAGAAGAGCTTAACCGCGGCGACTGGCTGCTGTCCGATGCACCGCCAGAGGCGTTTACCCGCGTGATTGTCTCTTTAGAGCATGCCGCGCCGCTGATGCAGTGGCAACCGCTGCATATTCACCACGCGGCCAGCCATGTCACCGGGAGAATCTCGCTGCTTGAAGGGACGCTGGCGGAACTGGTGTTTGATACACCGCTCTGGCTCGCCGATAACGACCGTCTGGTGCTACGCGATATCTCGGCCCGTACGACGCTGGCTGGCGCGCGCGTGGTAACGCTCAATCCGCCGCGTCGCGGGAAGCGTAAGCCGGAATATTTGCAGTGGTTGGCAGCGCTGGAGAAGGTGCAGAGTGACGGCGAAGCTCTGGCGCTACATCTGACGCGCGGGGCGGTGAATATTCCTGACTTCGCCTGGGCGCGTCAGCTCAACGGCAACGGTATGCGTCCGTTGATTGAGCTGCATGGCTTTATTCAGGCGGGATACAGTCTGTTGAATGCTGCCGTTGCAGCGCGCTGGCAGCGGAAAGTCCTTGATACGCTGGCAACGTACCACGAGCAGCACCGTGATGAACCAGGACCAGGGCGAGAACGCCTGCGCCGTATGGCTTTGCCGATGGAAGACGAAGCGTTGGTCCTGCTGCTGATTGAAAAGATGCGTGAGAGCGGCGCCATCCATAGCCATCATGGCTGGCTGCATTTGCCGGATCATAAGGCCGGTTTCAGCGAAGAGCAGCAGGCTATCTGGCAAAAAGCAGAACCGCTTTTTGGCGATGAGCCGTGGTGGGTGCGTGATTTGGCAAAACAGACGGGCACAGATGAGCAGATGATGCGTGTGGCGTTACGACAAGCAGCGCAGCAAGGCATCATCACCGCGATCGTCAAAGATCGCTATTACCGTAACGATCGGATTGTGGCCTTTGCCAATATGATCCGCGAACTGGATCAGGAGAAAGGATCGACTTGTGCTGCCGATTTCCGCGACAGGCTTAACGTTGGACGCAAATTGGCTATCCAGATTCTGGAATATTTTGACCGCATTGGTTTTACGCGTCGCCGGGGAAATGATCATTTATTACGCGATGCTTTGTTGTTTCCCGAAAAGTAATGAAACAATTAATTCAGGAATTAAATGAATTAATACAAAATAAAAATTGATTGAAATAAGCACATTAGATTATGAACCTAATGTGCTTTTTAATTGTGGGTGTTATTAAAATAACAACCACGATCATATTTTGTTGGATATTTCACTCGTATGCTTCCTGACTCTTTAGAGTAATTAAGGATCGTACAATGGCTGCTTCAACATTTTTTATTCCTTCCGTGAATGTAATTGGCGCTGATTCATTAAAAGACGCGATGAATACAATGGCGGAATATGGTTTTCGTCGTACGCTGATTGTCACGGATGCCATGCTGACAAAATTAGGTATGGCTGGCGATATTCAAAAAGCATTACAGGAACGTGATATTTTCAGCGTAATTTTCGACGGTACGCATCCTAATCCCACGACCAGTAACGTTGCTGCTGGCCTGCATATACTGAAAGAAAATGAATGTGATAGCGTTATTTCCCTCGGCGGCGGTTCTCCGCACGATTGTGCGAAGGGCATTGCGCTGGTGGCGGCTAACGGCGGCGATATTCGCGATTACGAAGGTGTGGACCGTTCTGCAAAACCACAGCTGCCGATGATCGCCATTAACACCACCGCGGGCACGGCATCTGAAATGACCCGTTTCTGCATCATTACCGATGAAGTACGCCACATTAAAATGGCGATTGTGGATAAGCACGTTACGCCGCTGCTGTCCGTTAATGACTCCTCGCTGATGCTCGGCATGCCGAAGTCCCTGACAGCGGCAACCGGTATGGATGCGCTGACCCACGCCATTGAAGCCTACGTGTCTATTGCTGCAACGCCGATTACCGATGCGTGCGCGTTGAAAGCGGTCACCATGATTGCGGAAAACCTGCCGGTCGCCGTTGCAGATGGCAGCAATGCTCAGGCGCGCGAAGCCATGGCTTACGCGCAGTTCCTCGCGGGAATGGCCTTTAACAACGCTTCTCTTGGTTATGTGCACGCAATGGCGCACCAGTTGGGCGGCTTCTACGATCTGCCGCACGGTGTATGTAACGCAGTGCTGCTGCCGCATGTGCAGGTCTTCAATAGCAAAGTGGCTGCCGCTCGCCTGCGTGATTGCGCTGCGGCAATGGGCGTGGACGTTGCTGGCTTGAGCGCAGAGCAAGGGGCGGAAGCCTGCATCGCGGCGATCCGCGAACTGGCGCAGAAAGTGAATATCCCGGCCGGTCTGCGTGAGTTGAACGTGAAGGAAGAGGATATTGCCGTACTGGCGACCAATGCCCTGAAAGATGCCTGCGGTTTCACTAACCCGATTCAGGCGACTCATGAAGAAATCATGGCGATTTATCGCGCTGCTATGTAATTCGTGATACCTGTCGTAAAGCAGTAAATGGCTGGCGAATAATTCGCCAGCCCCGTCTACCCTTGTAGTACCCCTACAGCAAGGAGACGGTCATGACCAATAACCCCCCTTCAACGCGTATTTATCCCGGCGAGTATGGTTACCCTCTGAAGTTAAAAGCCCGATACGATAACTTTATCGGCGGTGACTGGGTTGCCCCGGTGGACGGCGAGTATTACCAAAACCTGACGCCGGTAACCGGGCAATTACTGTGCGAAGTGGCCTCTTCCGGCAAAAAGGATATCGATCTGGCACTGGATGCCGCGCACAAAGTAAAAGACAAGTGGGCGCAGACATCCGTGCAGGACAGGGCGGCGATACTGTTCAAAATCGCCGATCGTATGGAGCAAAACCTGGAACTGCTGGCGACGGCAGAAACCTGGGATAACGGTAAGCCCATCCGCGAAACCAGCGCGGCAGATGTTCCGCTGGCGATTGACCATTTCCGCTACTTCGCTTCCTGTATTCGTGCGCAGGAAGGGGGAATAAGCGAGGTTGATAGCGAGACCGTGGCTTATCACTTCCATGAACCTCTTGGCGTGGTAGGACAAATTATCCCGTGGAACTTCCCGCTGCTGATGGCCAGCTGGAAGATGGCGCCCGCGCTGGCGGCGGGTAACTGCGTCGTGCTTAAACCCGCGCGCCTCACGCCGCTGTCCGTGCTGTTGCTGATGGAAGTCATCGGCGATCTGCTCCCGCCAGGCGTGGTAAACGTGGTAAACGGTGCGGGTGGGGAAATCGGTGAGTATCTGGCGACGTCTAAGCGCATTGCGAAAGTGGCGTTTACCGGCTCAACGGAAGTTGGGCAGCAGATCATGCAATACGCCACGCAGAACATTATTCCCGTCACGCTGGAGCTGGGTGGGAAATCGCCCAATATCTTCTTCGCTGATGTGATGGATGAAGAGGATGCGTTTTTTGACAAAGCGCTGGAAGGTTTCGCGCTGTTTGCCTTCAATCAGGGTGAAGTGTGTACCTGTCCGAGCCGTGCATTAGTACAGGAATCTATTTACGAACGTTTTATGGAAAGAGCTATCCGCCGGGTGGAGAGTATTCGCAGCGGCAACCCGTTAGACAGCGTGACGCAAATGGGTGCGCAGGTCTCGCATGGTCAACTGGAAACCATTTTGAATTACATCGATATTGGTAAGAAAGAAGGGGCTGATGTTCTCACCGGCGCGCGGCCCAAGCAACTGGATGGCGACTTAAAAGAAGGTTATTACCTCGAACCAACCATTCTGTTTGGCAAGAACAACATGCGGGTTTTCCAGGAAGAGATCTTCGGGCCCGTGCTGGCCGTCACGACCTTTAAAACTATGGAAGAGGCGCTGGAAATCGCCAATGACACCCAATATGGGC
Organism: Citrobacter sp. RHBSTW-00859; assembly: GCF_013729795.1. Classification (NCBI taxonomy): domain Bacteria; kingdom Pseudomonadati; phylum Pseudomonadota; class Gammaproteobacteria; order Enterobacterales; family Enterobacteriaceae; genus Citrobacter; species Citrobacter sp. RHBSTW-00859. The sequence continues at coordinate 152,805 of NZ_CP056284.1, forward strand.
TTGGCGCTGGTGTCTGGAGCCGTAACGGAAATCTGGCGTACAAGATGGGCCGTGGGATTCAGGCGGGGCGTGTTTGGACCAACTGTTACCATGCTTACCCGGCCCATGCGGCATTCGGTGGCTATAAGCAGTCGGGTATCGGGCGCGAGACGCATAAGATGATGCTCGAGCATTATCAGCAAACCAAATGTCTGCTGGTGAGCTACTCAGATAAACCGCTGGGACTATTTTAATACAGTTTAAATAGGCAGTAGTAATACTGCCTATTCTCTATTAGTTATACAATGCAGCTGTGGCTTGCAATTCAGTGCTGAATTTGTAAATATCATCCAATGATTCAATTGGATGGCGAGTTTCATTTTTGTCTAGATCGAATATTCCAATGTATTTTTGATTACGATTAAAATGAAGTCGGCAAAGTGGTTTTCTATTATTGTCATCAATTAATATACCAAAATAACTTTTTGTATCTCTATGTATTATCCTTGGGGCATCGATTACTGTTCGCGTTATTGCTTTCACAATGTGAAATCCTTCAAGTTCGTCCATTGTTGTAATAATGTCATTCTCATCTTTTATAATGTTAGCGGGGGCGTCATTCTCGTTAATTGGATTTGTTGAATCTTGAACCTGAATTACATTACCACCAATGGCTGATTTTAATCTTTCATTTATCTGGGCGTTGATATATTGAGTCGCCGCTTTTTTAGTTAATAATGTAAATGTTTCTCTGACCTTCTGTGTTAACATACCTTCATATATTCTTGATGCGAAAAACTTTACGAAATCCTCTTCAGGATTGTTTAATTGATTATGAAGGTGTTTTTTTATCAAACTAACATACTTTAATTCTCCAGCAGCATTTAGTATTGATTCTAGGTCAAATGCAGATTTGGTTAATTTCTTAATTTCAGGGATGACCATTTCATCCAAATCAAGAAGGTTGATCTCGAGAAACGGTTTTTCATCCATTTTATTAGGGGCATCTAAGTCCGTGAAAAACTTATACTCCTGTCCATTCGTTAGTATTGAAATTCTGGCGTTAGTAACATGAAAGTAGCGGAAAAGTTGTGAGGCATGATGTATGTTGAGAGGTTCTCCAATTTTTTTGCACTCAATTAGAATTTGAACATCACCATTTTTCAGAATGGCATAATCTATTTTTTCGCCTTTCTTTGTACCTACGTCACATACGAATTCTGGAATAACTTCTGTAGGGTCAAAAACATCGTAGCCAAGTACATTATTAATAAATGGCATAACAAAAGCATTCTTTGTTGCTTCCTCAGTTTCAGTAGCGCTAGATTGTTGTTTTATTTTTGAAGCTAGTTGGTTTAGCTTTTCCATAAACTCAACGGACATAACAAACTCCTTTGTACCCATTTGTCATAAAAAACCAGATAAAGCATGATAGAAATGTAAGTAGTCCTATATTGAGTATCTTGCAAGAACATTAGTATCGAAAATTTGAAGCTCATCACGTTATTGGTAAAAATTCAGCTAAGGAAGGTGCGAATAAGCAGGTCATTTCTTCCCAAGCTGACTCGCTGATTAAAATTTCGCGGATCTGGGCCGATTTTTTTCCCGCAAACACATCGAATCAGCCTATTTAGGCTATTTTTTCCACCATTTCTGGCGTTATTTCCGGTTTTTACTGAGATCTCTCCCACTGACGTATCATTTGGTCCACCCGAAACAGGTTGGCCAGGGTGAATAACATCGCCAGTTGGTTATCGTTTTTCAGCAGCCCCTTGTATCTGGCTTTCACGAAGCCGAACTGCCGCTTGATGATGCGAAACGGGTGCTCCACCCTGGCACGGATGCTGGCTTTCATGTATTCGATGTTGATGGCCGTTTTGTTCTTGCGCGGATGCTGCTTCAAGGTTTTTACCCTGCCGGGACGCTCGGCGATCAGCCAGTCCACATCCACCTCGGCCAGCTCCTCGCGCTGTGGCGCTCCTTGGTAGCCGGCATCGGCTGAGACAAATTGCTCCTCTCCATGAAGCAGATTACCCAGCTGATTGAGGTCATGCTCGTTGGCCGCGGTGGTGACCAGGCTGTGGGTCAGGCCACTCTTGGCATCGACACCAATGTGGGCCTTCATGCCAAAGTGCCACTGATTGCCTTTCTTGGTCTGATGCATCTCCGGATCGCGTTGCTGCTCTTTGTTCTTGGTAGAGCTGGGTGCCTCAATGATGGTGGCATCCACCAAAGTGCCTTGGGTCATCATGACGCCTGCTTCGGCCAGCCAGCGATTGATGGTCTTGAACAATTGACGGGCCAGTTGATGCTGCTCGAGCAGGTGGCGGAAATTCATGATGGTGGTGCGATCCGGCAGGGCGCTATCCAGGGATAATCGGGCAAACAGGCGCATGGAGGCGATTTCGTACAGGGCATCTTCCATGGCACCGTCGCTCAGGTTGTACCAATGCTGCATGCAGTGAATACGCAGCATGGTCTCCAGCGGATAGGGCCGTCGGCCATTGCCCGCCTTGGGATAAAACGGCTCGATGACAGCGGTCATATTCTGCCATGGCAGAATCTGCTCCATGCGGGAGAGGAAAATCTCTTTTCGGGTCTGACGGCGCTTAGTGCTGAATTCACTATCGGCGAAGGTGAGTTGATGGCTCATGATGTCCCTCTGGGATGCGCTCCGGATGAATATGATGATCTCATATCAGGAACTTGTTCGCACCTTCCCTAAATATAAAATTCAATATCTTATTCTATTAATAAAAAATAAATCACGATTTATATAAATAGTAAAATTGTATTATCAAATGTTATGTTTATGGTTAAGCTATAGGCATGAATAAATAAATTTTGAAATGAGAAAAGTGATGTATAGTTATTTATCAATAAACAGTAAGTGAAGAGATTATCGAGCTCATCAAAAGAGTAAAAAGCAGCATTCATGACAAGGCAATGTAGTTAGAGTGCATACTGCTATTTTTAATTAACAAATATATAACAACATAAACTATTACATTACAAACGGGCCTTCACGCCTAGAGAACAAAAAATCGTGCAGTATGTCCGTGCAGTGGTGTTAGGGCTTGCTGGTCAGATATTAATGAACTTTATTCTATGAGAAATGTCGCCGCGCTATCAAGATTTAACTGTTATATATATAAACCCATATATCGTTATATAAATAAGACGATTGCATCCAATCTGGTCATTCCACTACTATTATCAACTCTATTGTGTAAATCAAATTGCAGCCGAATTTTTAATTTAAATCCCTGAGGCAAATATGTTCCTTAATTATTTTGCATTAGGAGTGCTTATTTTTGTATTCCTGGTCATTTTTTACGGGATTATTATTCTGCATGATATTCCCTATCTCATTGCAAAGAAACGTAACCATCCTCATGCTGACGCAATACATGTCGCGGGCTGGGTGAGTTTGTTTACCTTACATGTCATTTGGCCCTTTTTATGGATCTGGGCAACGCTTTATCGCCCGGAACGCGGGTGGGGCATGCAAAGCGCGGATTCTTCCCTGATCCAGTTGCAGGCCAGGGTTGCCGATCTGGAAAAGAAACTGGGTGAGGCGAAGACCTCTCCGGCGGAGTAATATCGATGGATTTATTGATCGTTCTGACCTATGTGGCGTGCGCATGGTCAATATTTAAGATTTTTAAAATTCCTGCCAATAAATGGACAGTACCCACTGCAGCATTGGGCGGTATATTCATTGTTTGCGGGCTTATATTACTGATGAATTATAACCATCCGTATACATTTAAGGCGCAAAAGGCAGTAATTTCTATTCCCGTAGTACCGCAGGTCACGGGGGTCGTGACGGAAGTGACGGATAAGAAGAATACGCTGATCAAAAAAGGTGAGGTACTGTTTAAACTTAATCCGGGACGTTATCAGGCACGAGTTGATCGCCTGAAAGCTGATATTGTCACCGCACAACATAAAGAGCAGGTGCTGGTGGCGCAGTTAGACGAAATGCAAGCCAACACGCAGCGGGCAAAGGCTACGCGTGACAAGCTAGCTAAAGATTACCAGCGTTATGCGCAGGGGAGTCAGGCGAAGGTCAATCCTTTTTCTGAACGCGATATCGATGCGGCGCGGCAAAACTATCTGGCGCAGGAAGCAGCGGTGAAATCCTCCGTTGCGGAACAACAGCAAATCCAGAGTCAGTTAGACAGCCTGGTGCAGGGTGAGAATTCGCAAATTGCCAGCCTGAAAGCGCAGTTAGCCGAAGCGGAGTTCAACCTGGACCAGACAGTGGTTCGCGCGCCCAGCGATGGTTACGTTACGCAGGTGCTGATGCGACCGGGAACCTATGCCGCCGCGCTGCCTATGCGTCCGGTGATGGTGTTTATCCCGGATCAAAAACGGCAAATTATCGCCCAGTTCCGGCAAAACTCGTTGCTGCGATTGGAGCCAGGCGATGAAGCTGAAGTGGTGTTTAACGCCCTGCCGGGTAAGGTTTTCAGCGGCAAACTGGCTGCCATCAGTCCGGCCGTACCGGGGGGGACATACCAGTCGAATGGGGCGCTGCAATCCTTAAATTCTACGCCTGGATCGGAAGGGGTGATCGCCACGATTGAGCTGAATGATAATGTGGATGTGAACGCTCTGCCTGATGGGATTTATGCGCAGGTCGCGGTTTATTCTGATCACTTCACCCATGTGTCAGTGATGCGTAAGGTTCTGCTGCGTATGACCAGTTGGGTGCATTATCTGTATCTCGATCACTAGGCGCAGGCTATTTTGCTTACCATTTTGAACCTGGTACCCTAATTTCGCTTACTCAGGCTGCTGTTCCAGCGCCTGAGTAAGTTGCTGGCGGATCTCTGCTAACATCTCATCAAGAATAAACTGTACCCGCCACGGCTGGTATTCACGTTTGCGGAAAATCACCACCAAATCCAGCCACCATTCATGTTGTTCTGAGAAACATGGAACCAGCGACCCGGATTCAATATCTTTTTGGATACTCGCATTTGGCGCAAAAACAATGCCCAGATGGTTACGTGCCAGCGCCAGTGCAGACTGTGTATTGTCGCAGACATAATTTCCGGTCACCCGATAATCGTGCATCTCCTTGCCTCCGGCTGAAGTGAAACGCCAGATATTAGCCTCATCTATCATCATGGAATCAATCAGGATACAGGAATGTTCTTCCAGTTCATCAGGGCTACTAATAGGATGTGCTTTGATATACTCAGGGCTGGCAAAAGCCGTCACCGCATATTTAGTAATGAAACTGGCAACCAGAGATTCATCTTTAGGATGTGCATAGGTGATTAAAATATCACAATCTTCAGGAAAGTCGACACCTTCAAAAAATGCCTTTCGTTCCAGGTTACATGTTTTAAGTGAGAGACTAATTCCACCGATATCCTGAATTTTTGCGATCACATGTTGCGATAAATAAGCAATTATGCCCGTCGGAGCATATACGGTTACCCGGCCACGTTTTTCGTGCTTATAATCAGCAATGAAATTATTGAGCTGATCGTTTCTGTCCAACATGTCATTGATGTAAGGAAGCAGCGCCGTACCAAATGGCGTGAGGGTGAGCTGTCGGGTGGTGCGGTCAAATACCTTTAGTCCAACTTTTGATTCAAAATCAGCAAGATACTTACTAACGTTGGCTTGTGCGATGCCGAGAACCGTAGCGGCATGACTGATGTTTTCACTGGCAGCAATTACCGAAATAATCTTCAGTTCCCGGTGTTTGAGTTGTAATTTGTTCATCGCCAAACCCAATATATATAATTTTGTATATATTACTATATAAATATGAATCTTGCATCGATGAAATTGTAAGCATTATTATGCACGCGTTTTGTATCTTATTTTAAAATGGAATGTGGGCATGTTAATTAAACGCAATATTGTGGCGCTATTCGCCTTTTCATTTATGGCGAGCGCAACTGCCGCAGAATTTTCTATTGGCGGCGGCGCTGTATATAACGAATCTCCTTATCGTGGATATAATGATAACGTTCACGCAGTACCGCTTGTCAGTTATGAAAGTGAATCATTTTATTTTAGGCAAACAACGTTAGGTTATATTCTTTCAAAAAATGAAAGTAATGAATTTAGCATTACTGCCTCGTACATGCCGCTTGAGTTTGATCCGGGTGATAACGACGATCAAGCGATGAAGCAACTGAACAAGCGTGACGCAACCGCGATGGCGGGTGCTGCATGGTATCACCATGAGAAATGGGGCAGCGTGAAAGTCTCCGCAGCAGCGGATGTGCTGGACAACAGCAACGGTTGGGTTGGGGAAATGTCTCTGTTTCGCCAAATGCCGATGGGCAAGCTGACGCTGACGCCGGCGATTGGCGTGCTCTACTATGACGAAAACTTCAACGAATATTACTACGGCTTCTCTGGCAATGAATCCCGCCGTAGTGGGTTATCAAGCTACTCCCCTGGCGATAGCTGGACACCGTATGTTGGCCTGTCCGCTAAATACGCATTGACCAGCAATCTGACGCTGCTGGCCAGCGCCAACTATAGTGCGCTGCCAGATGATATTAAAAATAGCCCGATGGTTGACCGTGATGACAGCTTTACCTTTATGTCCGGTCTGACCTGGCGTTTCTGATTCTCACCCGTTTGTCCTCAGGGAGGAGGGCAATCTTTTCAATGCGGTAGACCGGATAAGACCCGAAGCATCGTCATCCGGCATGCCTTCAGTTACTACTCGTTTACCCAGATACGCATTTCGCTGTTTCGCCAGTTCTTACGCGAGCAGGAAAATATTCATCGCAGCGTTGCGTTGGAACTGATCCTACTGCTGATTTTGCAGCAAATCTCCGCGGCGGCTAGCGAGCAACCCGCAGATAGCCCCGGTAATGCGCTGGCATGGAAAGCGCAACAAATAATCCACACCCAGTTCCACCTGCCGATTAGTGCTTCAACTCTGGCGAAAGAACTGTATTGCAATGCGGATTATCTGGGGCGTGTATTCCGTAGCGCTTTCAGGCTGACGCTAACTGAAGCATTGCATCGCCAGCGGGTAAGGGCGGCAGAAAAACTGTTGATCAGTGGCTCGCTGTCGCTTACCGAAGTGGCGATAAAATGTGGATTTAATGATGTGGGTTACTTTCGCAAAATCTTTCGCAAGCATACCAGCCTGACACCCGCGGCGTGGAAACGGCGCTATTGCAAAGAGCATATTAATAGCGCCTGACCCGTTACTGCCCGTAATACGCATTCACGCCGTGTTTGCGCAGATAGTGTTTATCCAGCAACTCCGACTGCATATCCGGCAACTGAGGGGCTAACTGGCGCGAGAACAGCCCCATGTAGGCGCACTCTTCGAGCACCACCGCGTTATGTACGGCGTCTGCGGCATCTTTACCCCAGGCGAACGGACCGTGTGAATGCACTAATACCGCCGGAACCTGCAGCGGATTAAGATCGCGTTGCTCAAAGGTCTGAATAATGACCTCACCGGTTTGATATTCATATTCGCCGTTAATCTCCTCAACGGTCATCAGACGAGTACACGGAATAGAACCATAGAAATAATCGGCATGTGTGGTGCCCCATGCCGGGAGATCAAGACCCGCCTGTGACCAGATCGTCGCGTGGCGTGAATGGGTGTGGACGATCCCACCGATTTCAGGGTAGCGACGGTACAGCGCCAGATGGGTTGGCGTGTCTGAGGAGGGTTTTTTACTGCCTTCAACCACATTGCCGCTGGCAATATCCACCACCACCATATCGTCGGCGGCCATCACGTTATATTCCACGCCGGACGGCTTAATCACCATCAGCTTACGCGTTTCATCCACCGCGCTGACGTTACCCCAGGTAAAGGTGACTAAACCATGAGCCGGAAGCGCCAGATTGGCCGCCAGCACCTCGGCCTTCAGTTGTTCTAACATGGAAATCCTCCTTCCTGCATACGTGCTTCTATCCAGCGTCGCGCCTGGATAATTTCCAGTACCGGCTCATTCGCTTTTTCAGTCCACATTTCAATCAGAAACGATCCGCGATAGTTCAGCTCATGCAGCGTTTTAAAGATACCGACAAAGTCCACGCACCCTTCGCCAAAAGGCACATCGCGAAACTGGCCCGGATGGGTTTCGGTTACCGGTAGCGTGTCTTTCAGGTGGATAGCGGCGATACGGTCGATGCCCAGCGTCAATTCGGCAGTGACGTCATTTCCCCAGGCGCTGAGATTGCCTACGTCCGGATAGACGGTGAACCACGGCGATGACAGCATTTCGTCCCACTTTTTCCACTTGCTAATCGAGTTCATAAAAGCGGTATCCATAATTTCTACCGCCAGCATGACCTGCGCGGCGGCGGCTTGCTCGACTGCCCATGCCAGCCCTTCGGCAAAGCGCTGCTGCGTACCTTCGTCATGTTCCTCGTAATAGACGTCGTAACCTGCCAGTTGAATGGTGCGAATACCGAGATCGCGCGCCAGACGAATAGCTTTGGTCATGATGTCGCGCGCCCGAACGCGGACTGATTCATCGCGGCTGCCAAAGGGAAAACGGCGGTGGGCGGACAGGCACATTGAGGGGATTGCCACGCCGGTTTCCAGCATCGCGCTCACCAGCGATGCGCGCTGAGCGGGGCTCCAGTCGAGACGCGACAGACGTTCATCGGTTTCATCCACCGACATCTCGACGAAATCAAAACCGCAGCTTTTCGCCAGCACCAAACGCTCCGGCCAGGAGAGGTCTTTCGCCAGCGCTTTTTCATAGATACCTAACGGATGATTACGCATACTGTGCTCCCCAGATGGCGTCGATTTGCGCATGGAATTCAGCGGCAACCTGCGTTGGGTTTTGCGCCCCAGCCAGCGCGCGTCCGGCGATAAAGGCTTTGACGTTGATATCGCGAAACAGCGGCAGGTCGGCGGGCGTAATCCCGCCGGTAATCGACAACTCCAGACCGATATCGGAAAGCGCTTTCATGCGCGCCAGATCCGCTTCTCCCCACTGTTGCCCGCTGGCCTGGGCATCGCGCCCCCGATGGTAAATCGCCTGGCGAACTCCAACGTGATACCAGTCACGGGCGTCATCCAGCGTCCAGTTGCCGAACAGTTCCATCTGAATTTCGCCGCCGCAGGACTGCGCGACGCCATGGCCTTTCTCTACCGTCGCCAGCGGCGCAGCGCAGATGATGGTCATCCAGTTAGCGCCAGCGCCAAACGCTTGCTGTGCAAGGGTTTCGCCCGCATCGGCTACCTTCCAGTCGGCGACGATGATTTTATTTGGGCACTGGGCGCGCAGCGCTTTGACGGCGCTAAGGCCTTCGGTTAAGCAGAGAATCGTTCCCGCTTCAACGATATCGACACTTTCTTGTAGCAGTGCGACATCGCGCTGGGCTGCCTGCAGGTTGGTGTGGTCGAGCGCCAGTTGCAGTAATGGTCGACTCATCATTCATGCTCCTTAATGCGGGCGTGATAGCCCTGTAGTGCGGTAATTAAATTCTGGTATTGGCGGTATTTGCGCTGGTAGCTCGCATGCGCGGCGGCGTCTGGCAGCAGTGTGCGCACTGGGTGCTGTAAGCTGCGCTGCGCGTCGCTGAAATTGTGATAAACGCCGGTGCCTACGCGGGCGGCGAGTGCTGCACCAAAGCAGCCGGTCTCTTCAATCTGTGGCAGCTCGATACGTAAGCCGCTGACGTCTGCCAGCATTTGCATCCAGATGTCGGAGTGCGCCGGACCTCCGGTGACGCGCAGGGTATGTGCCTGCGTAAAACGTTCACGCATGCGGTTCAGGTGGGTCATGTGGCTGAAAACCACGCCTTCGTAGATGGCCTGTAATAAGTGGGCGCGAGTGTGTATAGCCTGCATGCCATAAAAGCCGCTGGTCATCTCCAGCCCGGCGTTACTGCCGTACAAAAATGGCAGGAAGAAAAGCGCGCTACCGGCTTTCGGTAAGCTAGCAACGGCCTGATTAATTTCATCAAAAGAGAGCTCACCCCACTGAGCGGTAAACCATTCCAGATTGCCGGAGGAGGTCGGACTGGCTTCATGAACGATGTACTGCCCGTCATTCACATAGCGGCCATAAACATAGGGATGAGGCTCGTGGTCGCGCAGCCTGTGAGCGATCCCGCTGGTGACAGCCCACGTTCCCATCACCGCGTTAAGGGTGTGCTCATCTTCGATACCGGCGCAGAGTGCGGTGGAAACCACATCAAACAGGCCGCCGACGACGGGCGTACCCGCCGCCAGACCGGTGATGGCGGCTGTCTGAGCGGTGATTTCCCCGCATATTTCTGCTGACCCCACGATGGGGGGCAGGGCATGGTCGATTTCACTGATACCCAGCCACTGAGTCAGCCTCGGGTCGTACTGACCCGTGGTCATGTTGTAGAGGTTCGACTCGGAGATATTGCTCTCTTCGCAGCCTTTGACGCCGGTTAAGCACCAGCGCAGGTAGTCATGACCCATCATGACGCTACCAATTTGCGCGTAGCGCTGAGGGGTGTTCTCTTTCACCCAGCGCAGGAGCGATGCCGGATGCCCGGTCCACAATGTCTGGCGGGTGACCGGGTAGAGCTGCTCAGGGATCCCATCCTGCTGCCAGCGCTGTACGATGTCCATCGCACGTCGGTCAGAAGAGAGAATGGCATTACCTAGCGGCTTATCTTGCTTATCAAGAAGGAACAGGCCTTTGCCCTGAGCGGATATACCGACACCTTTGATTTGCTCGCCGCAGACACCTGTACGCTTTAACAGCCCGGCAATGGTCGCGACGCACTGTTGCCACAGTTGATGCATATCGCGTTCGGCGTACCCGGGGAATGGCGATATTGTCTGCAGCGATTGCCGGTTAATTCCCAGCTCATGACCTTTGGCATCATACAAACCCGCTTTCAGATAGGTCCCGCCGCAATCAATACCCAGCCAGAAGGTCGCTTTCTCACTCATCTTTGTTATCTCATTTTTGCCGGATGGCGCTGCGCTTATCCGGCCTACGACGGTTGCTACCTGTAGGCCCGGTAAGCGAAGCGCCACCGGGCATTGTTTTAAGCTGTACGTTTATGTGGATTCAGTGTATTTAGCGGCGCGGCGCCGGCATCGCATTTCGCTGGCAGCAGCAGGGCCATCAGCGCGGCCAGAGCCAGTGAAATTGCCAGGCAGTAAACGCCCGCATCTTTGCTGTACAGGGTGATGAGTACGCCGACCGCGTAAGGACCGCAAAAGCCACCGAGGTTGCCGAGAGCGTTGATGACCCCACGTGCGCCACCGGCCATTTCCGCGCTGAACAAACGCGCCGGAATAGTCCAGAACACGCCCGCAGCCGATTGCAGGAAGAATCCGCAGCCGACCAGCGCGGCATAAGCCAGCCAGACGTTATTTTTCAGCGCCACAGAGAGGAACATGCACAGGGCAAAGCCAATCAGCGGCAGGCAGACGAACAGCTTGCGTTTACCGGTGCGGTCAGAGAGAGAAGAGAACAGGAACATCCCAGCAATTGCGCCGACGTAAGGCAGAATGGCGAGCATGCCGACCTGCCCCATGCTGCTGTGAGTCAACTCTTTGAGAATGGTCGGCAGCCACAGGGTGTAACCGTAAATCCCGGTCTGATAGAAGAAGTTCAGCGCGATTAGCTGCCACATGGTTTTATCGGAAAGTACTGCGCCCAGAGAGGCATTTTTGACTTCGGTTCCGGCAATGGCTTTTTGCTCGGCGGCCAGCGTTTCCACCAGGTAATTTTTCTCGGCGTCAGAGATCCAGCGCGCTTCCTGCGGACGGTCGTAAACGGTATAGGCCCACAGCACCAGGACGACGACAGACAGTAAACCTTCAATGATAAACAGCCAGCGCCAGTCGAGCACGGTGATGATCCAACCCGAGAGCGGGGCGGTAATGATCCCGGCAATCGGCACAAACATAATCACAATCGCATTGGCGCGACCGCGTTCGGCATCGGGGAACCAATTACTGATCATCGTCAGCACGACCGGCAGCATGCCGCCTTCGGCAACGCCGAGTAAGAAGCGCAAAACCAGCAGTTGATACTGATTCGTGATCAACCCCGTCAAAACGGAAATGACCGCCCAGGCAACCAACGACCAGCCGATAAATTTCTTGCCGCTGCCGTGTACGGCAATTTTTCCGCCGGGAACCTGTAAAAACAGATAGCCGATAAAGAAAATACCACCGGCCAGACCGGCCATGGTGGCGGAAATGCCTAATTCCTCATCCATTCCGCCGGGCATCGCGAATGCGATATTGACGCGGTCCATATAAGAAATAATACAGGCGATGAGAATAGGTGGAATAATCCGTAGCCAGCGCTGACGGGGTATATCTTGAAGTGTAGGGCGAGAGGTCATGTTCATATTAATATTCTCGTAGAGTAGTATTTTATTTTTATAGTTTTGCTTTATTTAATGCGGCGATACCGTCGCGCAATATTGCTACACGATGAGCCACATCTGCATTGGCATTTATTTCCAGTAATTTAATGCCGGCAAATTGCAATGGCTCGGTTCCTGCGCAGGCGAATAATTCGCGGGCATGCTCTGTGGCCATCAGACCTTCTGGACAGAAAGGGGCAAACGGTGCGTGTAAGTCCTGCCACTCGCCGTATTCCCCCGCAAGCGTGGTACCGGAAAACATCAGTGCGCCCAGTTTTCCAGCCCGTTTGGCCTGCTGCGTGTGGGTCAGCGGTAGGGTGAGGTTCCGTCCTTCAATGGCCGATCGCGCCCAGTTAATGCACACGCTGATGTCATACCCGGCAATGACCTCCAGCACGTTGTCCAACGGCAGAAAACCTTTGCGCGGCGCAATACCGGTCATGGCATCACAATGTTCCAGCACCAGATCGCAGGACCAGTCCCAATTGGCTATCTCTTTAAGCGAACGGGCGAATGCGTCGGTGGCCTGCGCAACATCTGGATTGCTGGCACAGGGGGCGGCATGCAGCTCCAGCGCAATCACTTTTCCGGCGTGGGACGCATTGATATGGTTGATTTTCTGCTGCAGATGACGGTAATACGCCACGCAGGCTTTACGTTGTTCTTCGTCGCTGGAAGCCAGCCCAAAAGCGCTGTTTGCGCCACGACGGCGCATGGTTTCCATTATAGCTGTGAGCACGATTTGCCAGTCGCCCGGTGTATGACGTAATAACCATTCGTCGCCTAACGGGTGAAGATGTTCAAGGCAGGGCTGCTCCAGTCCGCGAATATCCGGGGTATCGGCGAGTTGTCGCCAGAAATCCTTCTCTTCCTCTTCACTCTTTTGGTGAAATGAGGGTGCACAGGGGTACGCACCGATAATATAACCGGCATTATTAACGCTCATGTTGTGCTCCTTTTTATAAAACTGAAATAGCGACCTTCACAACTATTTTACGGATCGGCGTGGCGACAGTTTTATGACATGCAGGGCGGTGAACATCCTGCGGGAAAAATATGGCATAACTTCCCGGAATCATTTCAATGAAAGATTCATGTTCGCTGGCGTGATAAAAAATAATATCGCGCTGTTCTAATAACGATTCACTGATTTGGTTATTCCCGGTATCAATGGCGATCCCGATTTTCTCTTCACCCCAGGCCAGAAACTGAATATCCAGATAGCGGCGATGCACCTCAGGACGATTTTCGGCAACGTCACGGGTGGTTAAATCGATAATTTGGGTGATGCTGCCAACTTACTGATTTAGTGTATGATGGTGTTTTTGAGGTGCTCCAGTGGCTTCTGTTTCTATCAGCTGTCCCTCCTGTTCAGCTACTGACGGGGTGGTGCGTAACGGCAAAAGCACTGCCGGACATCAGCGCTATCTCTGCTCTCACTGCCGTAAAACATGGCAACTGCAGTTCACTTACACCGCTTCTCAACCCGGTACGCACCAGAAAATCATTGATATGGCCATGAATGGCGTTGGATGCCGGGCAACCGCCCGCATTATGGGCGTTGGCCTCAACACGATTTTACGTCACTTAAAAAACTCAGGCCGCAGTCGGTAACCTCGCGCATACAGCCGGGCAGTGACGTCATCGTCTGCGCGGAAATGGACGAACAGTGGGGCTACGTCGGTGCTAAATCACGTCAGCGCTGGCTGTTTTACGCGTATGACAGGATACGGAGGACGGTTGTGGCGCACGTCTTCGGTGAACGCACTCTGGCCACACTGGAGCGTCTTCTGAGCCTGCTGTCGGCCTTTGAGGTCGTGGTATGGATGACGGATGGCTGGCCGCTGTATGAATCCCGCCTGAAGGGAAAGCTGCACGTAATCAGCAAGCGTTACACTCAGCGCATTGAGCGACATAACCTGAATCTGAGACAACATCTGGCAAGGCTGGGACGGAAGTCACTGTCGTTCTCAAAATCGGTGGAGCTGCATGACAAGGTCATCGGGCATTATCTGAACATAAAACACTATCAGTAAGTTGGAGTCATTACCATAATTTGCGCGAAGATATTTTTACCGTCGATCTCCACCACGCCCGGCTCCAGTTTTTGAAAATCTGTGGTGCGCAGAAAGTCGAGCGCCCTTTCAATCGCAGCGGGCAAACGGCATGGGTTAGGTTGAGCAATATGTCCGAAGATCATGGTGTTGCTCCTTACAGGGCCTGAATTTTTGCCCAGACGCTGTCGTCAACGGTGATACCGTTCCGGCGATTTTCTTCCAGTAGCTTTGTAAACTCGTGGCCCGGCAGACGGACAGGCGTGTTTTCATCTGCGCGTTCGGCGGTAGTGATGAAATCCATAATCCGCTGTAGCTTGGCATCGCGGGTGGCACCGTCGATCAGCTTATCCACTTCAATGGCGATAAAAATCTGTGAAACGCCATATTCATCGCTGTTATCCTGGGTGACTTCCGCAACGGAGGAGCCATCAGAAAGCAGGGTGGCAATCATATCCAGCACAATCGACAGACCTGAACCTTTCCAGTAGCCCATTGGCAAAATGCGGCGGTTTTTTTCGATAACGCCCGGCTCTTTGGTGAGATTGCCTTCATCATCAAAGCCACCATCTACCGGCAGTTGGCGACCGGCCAGGCGATTCACTTCCAGCATGCCGTAGGAGAACATCGACATCGACATATCAACCATGGTGATTGGTGATGAGGGGATCGCGACGATCAGCGGGTTAGTACCAATGCGGCACTCTTTCGAACCCCACGGTGGCATGACGGCAATCGAGTTAGTCCAGCAGATACCGATGTAACCTTTCTCCGCCGCCTGCCAGCCATAGCTACCGCCGCGCATCCAGTGGTTGGCGTTACGCAGTGCGACCAGGCCAATACCGTGATCGGAGGCCAGCTCAATGGCTCTGTCCATCATCTTTTTCGCCGTCAGGTTGCCGATCGAACGCTGGGCATCCCATTGTTCAATCGCCCCCAGGCTGGTAATGCGTTGCGGTTTGGCCTCAGGAATGATGTCGCCGTTATCCAGTTGCTGAATAAAACGAGGAAAACGATTCACACCGTGCGAATAAACGCCGGACTCGGTGGTGCGCGCAAACATTTCGGCACAGGCATCGGCGGTTTCAACGGCAATACCGCGTGCCAGCAGTACCCGCTTGAACGCATCTTTCAACTGCTCAAAAGTGACTTTCATTCCTGTTTCCTTGTTTAAATTTGATCGCTTTTTTATCTCTGAATTTCACTATGCGAAATCTGATTTCAAATATAGCGATCAAATTTTGACAGATCAACGGGGTGGTCTATTTTTTAAAATCATCAAAATCAAATAGTTGTGTTTTTTCGGTTCAGATCGTGAACTGAAACACACTTTGCGCTACCATCAGAGCGCGACGAAAAGGGGAGCGGAAGCGATGGGCACAAAAGAGAGTGAAATGACGCAAGACAAAGAGAGGCCAGCCGGAAGTCAGAGCCTGTTCCGTGGTTTAATGTTGATTGAGATTCTGAGTAACTATCCGAATGGGTGCCCACTGGCCCATCTGTCTGAACTGGCCGGGCTGAACAAAAGTACTGTGCATCGACTCCTGCAAGGGCTGCAGTCCTGCGGATATGTCACGCCTGCACCTGCTGCGGGTAGCTATAGGTTAACCACTAAATTTATCGCCGTGGGTCAGAAGGCACTATCTTCACTGAATATCATCCATGTTGCCGCACCGCACCTCGAAGCGTTGAATATTGCCACGGGTGAAACAATCAACTTCTCAAGCCGTGAAGATGACCACGCGATTCTGATTTATAAGCTGGAACCGACGACGGGCATGCTGCGTACCCGCGCTTATATCGGTCAACATATGCCGCTGTATTGCTCCGCGATGGGTAAAATTTACATGGCGTTTGGACATGCGGATTATGTGGAATCTTATTGGGAGAGCCATCAGGATCTTATTCAGCCGCTGACCCGCAATACCATTACCGGTTTGCCGGCGATGTACGACGAATTGGCGCAGATCCGCGAAAGCAGTATGGCGATGGATCGGGAAGAGAACGAACTGGGCGTTTCCTGTATTGCCGTACCGGTGTTTGATATTCATGGTCGGGTGCCGTACGCGGTGTCAATTTCACTCTCTACTTCGCGACTTAAGCAGATAGGGGAAAAAAATCTACTCAAGCCGCTACGGGAAACCGCGCAGGCGATTTCCAATGAGCTGGGCTTTACCGTTCGCGATTAGGCGGATCGCCATAGTTGTTCAGGCACCTGACAATATTTAACCGTTTCCCCTGTCCGATCAAAGCGACAGGGGCCGTCTCTCTGGCACTCTGTGGTTTTCACGCAGACGGAGGGAGCAATGAACGCGTTTATTATGGCGGATGCGGCAAAATGTATTGGGTGTCGTACCTGCGAAGTTGCTTGCGTCGTCGCGCACCAGCAAAACCAGGACTGCGCGTCGGTCTCTCCTACTGCGTTTACCCCGCGCATCCGCGTGATCAAAGACGACGCCTTTACGACGGCAGTCGCCTGCCATCAATGCGAGGACGCTCCCTGTGCAAATGTCTGCCCGACGCACGCAATTCGTCGTGAACATGGGCATATCTTCGTTGAACAGGCGCGTTGTATAGGTTGTAAAAGTTGTATGCTGGCCTGCCCGTTTGGGGCAATGAATGTCGTCGCCCGCTCGTCACGGGTGCAGGCGATAAAATGCGATTTATGCTGGCACCGTGATGCGGGACCCGCGTGTGTCGAAGCCTGTCCGACCAGCGCGTTGCAGTGTATAGATGCCGTCAGTATTCAGCGCCAGCGTCTGTGTTTACTACCACAGTAATGTGAGTCCCGACCTGTGGTTAGGCCGGGACTTGCGTTAGCCTTCCTGCCAGGCGCGTTCGATCTCTTCAGCCAGAATCTTCACTCCAGCTTCTATTTTCTCCGGTTCTGGCACGTAGTTCATCCGCATGCACTGATGCGTATGCGGCCAAGGTTTATCCAGACCCGGGAAGAAGTAGTCACCGGGAACCATCAGTACGCCGCGCGCTTTCAAACGCTGATACAACAGTTCGGTGCTGATAGGCAAATCTTTGAACCATAACCACAGGAAAATCGCCCCCTCCGGTTTATGAATAAGGCAGCGATCTTCAGATAAATAGCGGCGAATGATCGCAATCGTCTCCTGAACGCGCTGATAATAAAACGGCTTGATCACTGT
Source organism: Citrobacter sp. RHBSTW-00859 (assembly GCF_013729795.1). Classification (NCBI taxonomy): domain Bacteria; kingdom Pseudomonadati; phylum Pseudomonadota; class Gammaproteobacteria; order Enterobacterales; family Enterobacteriaceae; genus Citrobacter; species Citrobacter sp. RHBSTW-00859. Next base: position 170,338 of record NZ_CP056284.1, read on the forward strand.
CTCGGACAGGCGTAGAAGGTCGTTGCGCTTAATCATTTCGCACATGATTGCCGGACCCATTCCGCCAGGCGCGAGGCTGATAATGCCGTTCATGTTGGTGATGGCGGTGATGATTTTTTCATTCGCGATAATGATGCCGCAGCGGGAGCCTGGTAGACCCAGCTTGGAAAGGCTCATGCACAGCACAATGTTGGGGTTCCACAGCGGGCGCGCTTCGCTAAAGATGATGCCGGGGAACGGTACGCCATAGGCGTTATCAATCACCAGCGGGATCCCATGCTGGTTGGCCAGCCGGTCCAGCTTCATCAGCTCTTCATCGGTGATCACGTTGCCTGTCGGGTTTGTCGGACGTGACACGCAGATCATGCCCGTCTCTTCACCGATGTGCAGGTGTTCAAAATCAACGTGATACTTAAACTGACCTTCTGGTAACAGTTCGATGTTTGGACGCGCGGAGACAAAAAGATCCTCTTCCAGCCCGGAATCGGCATAGCCAATGTATTCCGGAGCTAACGGGAACAACACTTTTTGCGTTGTTCCGTCGGCGCGGCGTCCGGCGAACAGATTGAATAAGTAGAAAAATGCGCTCTGACTGCCATTTGTCAGTGCAATATTTTGTGGCTCGATATCCCAACCCTGCTTCTCACGTAGCAGTTTCGCCAGCTCAGTCAGCAGCTCGGTTTTACCTTGTGGACCATCGTAATTGCAAAGCGCATCAGTGGCTTTGCCGTTTTCCAGCATATCTGCCAGCAGAGACTGAAAGTAATTTTGCATCTCTGGAATTTGCGCCGGATTGCCGCCACCGAGCATGATGGCGCCTGGGGTGCGTAAACCGTCATTAAGGTCCTCCATCAGGCGTGTGATGCCTGAATGGCGGGTAAATTTGTCGCCAAAAAGTGAGAATGTCATAGCAGGTGGTCTGTCGAACTGAGTAGTAAAGTGGCTAACCATAGCGCTACCCATGGCAGGGTGCAAATCAGGGGTAGCAGGCCGGATTGAGATTTTGTGCTACTGATTTTTATTTGGCTGGTTTTTAATGTTGAGTAAGGCTTCCCGCTGCGTGCACAGAGAGAAGCCTGCCGGGATCAGGGCTGACCGGCCCACACCACCATCACCTTATCGTCGCCATGCTCACGAATAAATCCGTATCCCTGCGTCAGCGGCAGCGTGATTTGTTTACCGGCGCCAATGGCGGGATGTCTGGCCCTGAACTGACTGATTCGCTGCCAGTGGGCGACGCTGGCGGCAGATTTCCCGGTCACATCCTGCCAGTTCATCTCTGAGCGCGTACCCTGTAATGGGTCTGAGCCGGTTGGGCCAAAGGGGCGGGCCGACTCGTCGCCATAAAAGAGTTGAACCGCGCCAGGTGCCAGCAGCAATAGCTCGGCGGCGTTGTCTCCACCTTCGCGGAACAGACGTGTATCGTGCGAGGAGAGATAGCTCAGGACGTTGAAGTCCTGCAATTTATCCGCCATCTGCTGCCAGGTGGGGTCTATATTTGCCAGACAATCGACGGCCTTTGCCGCCTGCTCCTGGTAGTCGAAATTGATCATCGCATCGAAGCCGTGACGGTAATAGTCGCTTTGCATCACACCGTGACCCCAGGCCTCGCCAGTCATCCAGAAGGGGTTATCATCCAGCGCTTTTTCCGGATTGGCTTTCTTCCATTCGACCAGCGCCGCGCTGGCCTGTGTTTTTAGCTGCTGCCAGGCGGGAAGCTCGACGTGTTTAGCGGTGTCGACCCGAAAGCCGTCAATCCCATAATCACGCACCCACTGACTGAGCCAGTGCGTCAGATAATCCCGGGGTGTGTAGCCGGCGATGGCTTTGGCGTGCGTATCCGGCTTGTGCTGATAAAAGTTTGGCAGCCCGGAAGGCGTGGTGGATTCGGTTTTCAGATCGGGCAGGAAAGCCAGCGACATCGTCAGGTCGTCAAAGCCAGGATTGTCGTAATCGCCAATATCGGTGCGGATCCAGTTTTTTCCCCACCATTTTTCCCAGCCAGCTTTATCGCTAAAGTTGATGTAATCATTGAAACTGTGCCAGCTTTGCCCGGCGGATGGCTGCCAGTCCGTCCAGCGTTCCCCGAGCGTTTTTTTCAGTTCATCGCCCGATAGGTACAGTGCCCCAAACTGATACTCCTGCATATCCGCCAGCGTGGCGTAGCCGGTATGGTTCATCACCACATCAAACAAGACACGGATGCCGCGCTGGTGTGCGCCATCAACCAGCGCACGCAGGTCCGCTTCGTTTCCCATATTGGCGTCAAGCGTGGTCCAGTCCTGAGTGTAGTAGCCGTGGTAAGCGTAGTGGGGGAAGTCCCCTTTGGCGCCACCGCCGACCCAGCCGTGGATTTGCTCAAACGGCGCGCTGATCCACAGGGCGTTGACGCCTAACTGTTGCAGGTAGTCGAGTTTGCTGGCGAGCCCGCGCAAATCGCCACCGTGGAACGTGCCAATTTCCTGCATGCCGTCGTTGCGACGCCCATAGCTGTGGTCGTTACTCGGATCGCCATTCACAAAGCGGTCCGTCAGGACGAAATACACCGTGGCGTTATGCCAGTCGAAAGCGGCGGGGGCATCTGTTTCCGCCCGTTCCAGTAGCAACAGCCCGTTACTGGTTGCGGCGGGCTGTAGGGTAATCGACCCGTTTTTTACCGTTGCCGTTTGCTGGCTGTAGAAATCACGCACCACGGCACCTTCCGGGAAGGTCTGGCTCACGTCCAGCGTTAAGGGTGAACCGTCCCATTTCGGGCATTGGCGAATCTGGGTGGTGACGGTGTCCTTAGCACTTTTTACCAACAGCATCAGCGTCGGCGTACCGGAGCGGGTATCGATTTCCAGCGTGTAATCGCCGTCTTTGAATAAACGCCACTGTGGCGGCGTGCCTTCACAAGGTTTTAGCGACAGCATCTGGTTGAGTTTTATCGCATCAGCAGGCTGCCAGCACTGTTGGTCAAAATTCAGGGTTAAAGGACGGGTACCCTTCGTCAACGCTGCATGGCTGACGAATTTACCCGTACCTTCCGCTTCGAAGGTGGGAAGTCCTTGAGACGTCCATGATGAGGCGATGGCAATGCCGGGCATTAGCGCCAGCGCAACGGCGGCAAGTTTCATAGTGCTGTCCTTGATGCTGCGATTTTCGCCAGTTTGCCAGCGAAATCAGGCCGGAAACTCCTCCTTTGAGTTGATTCCGCCAGGAGGAGAAGTGAGGGTGAGCGATCGCGCGCAAAAAATGAACTGATTTTGCGATAACCTCCACATTTTCTTCGAATTAATGGCACCCAGAACCGTTTATACGTGACATAGTTTCAGAATTGGACTATTCCTGTGGGTGCTCTTGACGGCTATTTTTGATATGATTTGAGATTCATCTCTCATTTTTGTGAAAAATATAAGGTGTTGGAATGTATAAATCCGACCAGGAGACCTAATGATATTGACTCCCATTCGACGATATGGGGCAATGATTCTTATGTTACTCACCGTTGCATTTTCGGGTGAGGTGCTGGCAAAGACACACACGGCGACAACGAGTCACAAGCCCCAGATAACCAAGGCAAGTAATAAACAGGTTAGCAGTAAACAAGAGTATTCTCGCAATAGTGCAAAGAGTAGTTCACTTCCTGATTTGCGAAAATACCCTTCCGGAACACCAAGGAAAAAAGCGTTTCTCCGGACGGTTATGCCTTATATTACCAGTCAAAATGCTGCCATTACGGCGGACCGTAACTGGCTGATTTCAAAACAGTACCAGAACCGCTGGTCACCGACTGAGCGTACGCGTATGAAAGACATCGCGAAGCGCTACAAGGTGAACTGGTCTGGTAACACGCGTAAAATTCCGTGGAATACGCTGCTTGAGCGTGTAGACATTATCCCGACCAGTATGGTGGCAACCATGGCTGCGGCAGAAAGCGGCTGGGGTACGTCGAAGCTGGCGCGGAGCAACAACAACCTGTTTGGCATGAAATGTGGCAAGGGTCGTTGTAACAATGCACCGGGTAAGGTGAAAGGCTACTCACAGTTTGAATCAGTGAAAGAGTCGGTGAATGCTTACGTCATTAATTTGAATACGCATCCGGCCTACTCTTCCTTCCGTAAGTCACGTGCGCAGTTGCGTAAAGCCGATCAGGAAGTCACCGCCACCGCGATGATCCATAAACTTAAGGGTTATTCCACTAAGGGACAGAGTTATAACAACTATCTGTTTGCAATGTATCAGGACAACCAGCGTTTAATCGCCGCGCATATGTAATTTCGAGTGCCGGATGGCGACTTCGCCCTCCGGCTATCATCCTTATAGCAACACTTCACTGTTCACATCGCGATACTCTTTTGGCGTCGTGTCGTACTCTTTTTTGAATACCGAATAGAAATACTGCAGAGATGGGTAGCCGCACATCTGTGAAATTTCGTTGATTGAAAGCGTGGTAGAAATCAACAGGCTGCGCGCCTTTTCCAGCTTTTCGGCATGAATCACGGCGTGAATGGTCTCTCCGACCTCTTCTTTAAAGCGCTTCTCCAGATTCGAACGTGAAATCCCTACTGAGTCCAACACTTGATCAACCTTGATACCTTTGCAGGCATGGTTGCGAATGTAATGCATCGCCTGAATAACGGCAGGATCGGTAAGTGAACGATAATCTGTAGACTGACGCGCAACAACGCGTACAGGAGGAACCAGAATGCGCTGTAAGGGTATCTCTTCGTGAGCCAGCAGGCGGTGGAGTAGTTTGGCTGCCTGATACCCCATTTGTCTGGCCCCCTGAGCGACGGAGGACAAGGCGACTCGTGACAGGTAACGGGTCAGCTCTTCGTTATCGATACCAATGACGCACAGTTTTTCCGGTACCGGAATATGCAGATGTTCACAGGCCTGCAGAACGTGCCGCGCACGTGCGTCGGTGACGGCGATAATCCCGGTTTGTGGCGGTAAGGTTTGCAGCCAGTCCGCCAGCCTATTTTGCGCGTGCTGCCAGTTTTCTGGCGCGGTTTCCAGCCCCTGATAGACGACGCCGCGGTACTTCTCTTTGGCAACCAACTGGCAAAACGCATATTCACGTTCTGCGGCCCAGCGTTTACCGCTTGAGGCAGGCAGACCGTAAAACGCAAAGCGGTTAATCCCTTTCTCTTTCAGATGCAGGAAGGCGCTTTCTACCAGCGCGTGGTTGTCGGTGGCAATGTAATGTACTGGTGGATAATCTTGCTGCAGATGGTAGGAACCCCCAACGCCAATGATCGGAACATCCACATCGACAAGTAATTGCGCAATATCATCATCGTCATAATCGGCAATAACGCCGTCGCCTAACCACTCTTTAATGTTATCAATGCGAGCACGAAAATCTTCTTCTATGAAGATATCCCATTCCGATTGCGACGCTTGCAGATACTCGCCAACCCCTTCAACCACCTGACGGTCGTAGGCTTTATTGGCATTAAATAACAACGTAATACGATGACGTTTATAAAACATGGTTCTTTTCCTGCTGAATCATGTAGATAAGACAATGCCGGTTGCATTAACCGGCATTGAGATACACCCACTTCTTAAATTCAGGAACGACGTTTGGTTGCTGAGTCCATCCATACCGCCAACAACAATATCGCCCCTTTCACTATGTATTGCCAGAAGGTGGGGACGTCCATCATACTCATTCCATTATCGAGAGAAGCCATAATGAATGCGCCCATGACGGCGCCGGCAACACTCCCGACCCCTCCCGCCAGGCTGGTTCCCCCGATGACACATGCGGCAATGGCATCCAGTTCTGCAATGTTCCCTGCGGAAGGGGAACCTGCGCCAAGCCGGGAGCTAAGAATGAGCCCAGCAATGGCGACCATCAAACCATTAATAGCGAAGACGGCAAGTTTGGTGCGTTCAACGTTGATACCTGAAAGGCGGGCGGCTTCCAGATTCCCGCCAATGGCGTAAATTCTCCGACCGAATGCCGTGCGCGTGGCCATAAACATCCCACCGAGCAGCAGCAGCGTCAGCAGCAGGACGGGCGTTGGAACACCACGATAATCGTTTAATAGCCAGATTGCCCCTAAGACGACAATGGCTGTGAATGCCTGGCGACCCACAGCCGACGTTGATGCGGGAGTGGCGAGGCCTAACGCCTGGCGACGCATACGGCCTCGCCATTGCCAGCCAACAAACGCCATTAAGCCGAGAGCACCGATGACAAAGCCTGTGCCATCAGACAAGTAGCTCTGACCAATCTGAGACATTGCTGCGCTGGTGGGGGATACGGTGGTGCCGTTGGTGATGCCAATCAGAATACCGCGGAAAGCCAGCATTCCCGCAAGGGTGACGATAAACGAGGGAACCTTGCGGTAAGCAACCCACCATCCATTCCATGCCCCGAGGAGCAATCCCAGAGTCAGGGTTACGATCACCGTCAGCGGTAAAGGCCAGCCTAGCCAAACATCACAGATCGCCGCTACGCCGCCCAACAATCCCATCATGGAACCGACAGAGAGATCGATTTCAGCGGAAATGATCACAAACACCATACCCACGGCAAGAATACCGGTAATCGCAGTCTGTCGAAGCAGGTTCGAGACATTACGTGCGCTCAGGTATGCGCCATCAGTGGTCCACGTGAAAAACAGCATAATCACGATAATCGCCGCAATCATGACGAAGACTTGCAAGTTAAGCGATTTTATTGCTGGGAAACCACCTGTGATAGAGGGAGAAAGTTTCGCTTCAGACGGATTGTTTTTCGACATGATGTTCGCTCCTTAATGCGGCTTCCATCACCTGCTCCTGAGTCAGGTTATGATTTACCAGGTTAGCTTTCAGTTTTCCTTCATGCATCACGAGGATGCGATCGCTTAGTCCGAGCACTTCAGGTAATTCAGAGGAGATGACAATCACGGCAATGCCTTCCTGGACGAGCTGGTTGATGAGTTTGTAGATTTCATATTTGGCGCCGATATCAATACCCCTGGTGGGTTCATCAAGAATGAGAATCCGGGGATTTAACAGGAGGCAACGCGCGAGAATCGCTTTTTGCTGATTCCCTCCGCTCAGACGCCCGATCGCAAGGTCGGGGGACGATGTTTTTACTTTGAGCTGTTGAAGCGATTCCAGAATGCATTTTTGTTCAGCGGCATCATCAAGATGGCTCATGCCCCCGGTAAATTTATCGAGTGCAGCCAGCGTGATATTTTTCCCCACAGCCATCACCGGAACAATGCCATCTTTTTTTCTGTCTTCAGGCACCATGGCGATGCCATGAGCAATAGCTTGCTGGCAGTTATGGATATGCACCTGAGTGCCTTCAATAAAAATCTTTCCCTCCCAACGACCAGACCAGACGCCAAACAGACACTGTACGGCTTCGGTACGTCCTGCACCGACGAGTCCGGCAATGCCGAGAATTTCGCCCTGCTTGAGTGAGAAAGAAATGTCGTTGACGCGTTTTATATGGCGATTGACGGGATGCCAGGCTGTCAGATTCTCAACCCGTAAAATCTCTTCTCCCGTGGTATGAGGCTCGCTGGGGTAAAGTGCGGTGAGCTCACGACCAACCATCATGGTGATAATATCGTCTTCAGTCATGTTGGTCGCATCGCGTGTGCCGATGTGTTTACCGTCGCGAATAACGCAAATGGTATTCGAGATGGCCTTAACTTCATTCAATTTGTGTGAAATATAAATGCAGGCGATATCATGCTGTTGTAGGTCACGTATAATATTCAGCAGTATTGCAGTTTCCTGCTCGGTGAGGGAGGCCGTTGGTTCATCCAGAATAAGTAAGCGGACCTGCTTATTCAGCGCTTTTGCAATTTCTACCAGCTGTTGTTGCCCTAGTCCTAAATCGCCCACGCGCGTATCTGGCGAAATAGACAAACTGACCTGATCGAGTAATTTTTGACAGCGTAACGTCATCATCTCGTAATCAAGAACGCCGTTACGGGTCATTTCGTTACCGAGGAAAATATTTTCCAGTATTGTTAACTCTTTCACCAGGGCTAATTCCTGGTGGATGATCGCAATACCCTTACGTTCGGTATCACGAATATGGCTGGCACGGATGGCTTCGCCAGCAAAAATGATCTCGCCTTCGTAGGTTCCATGCGGGTAAATTCCGCACAGAACTTTCATTAGCGTCGATTTACCCGAACCATTTTCACCGCATAATGAAATGATTTCGCCAGCATTGATCCTAAGGCTAACGTTATCAACCGCCTTCACTACGCCGAATGTCTTGGTAATGTTTTTCATTTCAAGAAGATATGGCATAACTGCTCCACATAAGCCAATAAGAGAACCCTGCGTGGACATTCACGTATATCCGTGGCGAATTTGACACCACGTTTTATTGCCCTCTGATTTGCAGAGGGCACATGGCTTACAGATCGCTTTTCTTGTGGAATCCGTCTTTAATGACGGTCTCGTTAATATTGTCTTTGTTAACATCAATAGGTGTGAGTAGTCGGGAAGGGACATCTTTCAGGCCATTATTCAGCGAAGTATCTGCTTTAGGCTGTTGATCATTTCCCAGTTCGACGGCGATTTCCGCAGCGGTATTTGCGAGCAATGTAATAGGTTTATAAACCGTCATGGTTTGAGTCCCGGCGACAATGCGCTTGATGCCTGCAAGGTCTGCATCTTGTCCGGAAATAGCGACTTTTCCTGATAATCCTTGCGCACTCAGCGCCTGAATCGCACCGCCAGCTGTGGCGTCATTTGAGGCAACTACTGCGTCAATTTTGTTATTGTTGGCGGTTAGCGCATTTTCCATAATCTTCAACGCATTCTCCGGTAACCAGCCGTCAACCCATTGATCGCCCACTACCTTAATTTTTCCGCTGTCGATATAAGGTTTTAATACTTTCATTTGTCCAGCGCGGAACAGCTTCGCGTTGTTATCAACGGGTGAGCCACCCATCAGGAAATAATTCCCTTCGGGAACAATATTGACTAATGATTGAGCCTGTAATTCACCTACTTTTTCATTATCGAAAGAGATATAAAAATCGATGTCAGCATCATTGATCATGCGATCGTAAGCCAGCACCTTGATCCCTTCTTGTTTTGCTTCTTTGATAACATTGCTTAATACCTGGCCGTTGTAAGGGATTATCACAAGGACATCCACGCCCCGGTTTATCATGTTTTCAATCTGCGACATTTGGGTTTCTTCATTACCATTCGCCGATTGTACAAATACTTTCGCACCAAGCGATTCAGCTTTGTTGACGAAAATATCGCGATCTTTCTGCCAGCGTTCCAGGCGGAGATCATCAATCGCCATACCGATTTTTACTTCTTTGGCATGACCTGCGACACTGGTGAGTAAAAGGGATGTGCAAACAGCAAGTAAAATGTTCTTCATCTTCATAATCGTGATGCCTTTTGTAGGGGGGAAACAGCAGTAAAAGTAACAATCACAGCATAAGACGTAGCAGAGTTTTAACAGGTAACGGCGGGAAGGCAATTATAGATTTTTATCTTCCAATTACGTTTTTTGGTTTATTTCTTGATTTATGACCGGGATCGTATTTTAAATGATTCGTTACCTGGGTTGCATTTAAGTTTGATAAGTAACAATTTTTAAATTGGTCAGATTTTATTTTGAGAAGTAGCGCACACTTGTGAATTATCTCAATGGCAGTATGAAATAACATAATTGAGCAATAGGTGGGGAGTGCCCAATATTACGACATTATCCATCAACCGCCGCATTACCTGATTATGGAGTTCATTATGCCAGCCTATTTTGACCAGCTTGAGCGCGTTCGTTATGAAGGCACCAAATCAACTAATCCATTAGCATTTCGCCACTACAACTCTGATGAGTTAGTGTTAGGCAAGCGTATGGAAGATCACCTGCGGTTTGCTGCCTGCTACTGGCACACTTTCTGCTGGAATGGTGCAGATATGTTTGGTGTCGGTGCATTTAATCGCCCGTGGCAGCAGCCCGGTGAAGCGCTGGAATTAGCGAAGCGCAAGGCGGACGTGGCGTTCGAGTTTTTCCACAAACTGAACGTGCCCTACTACTGCTTCCATGACGTGGATGTCTCCCCGGAAGGCGCGTCGCTGAAAGAGTACAAAAACAATTTTGCGCAGATGGTTGATGTACTGGCGGCAAAACAGGAACAGAGCGGCGTGAAGCTGCTGTGGGGAACGGCAAACTGCTTCACCAACCCACGTTACGGCGCGGGCGCGGCCACGAACCCGGATCCGGAAGTGTTCAGCTGGGCCGCCACTCAGGTGGTTACGGCTATGGATGCCACGCATAAATTAGGCGGTGAAAACTACGTTCTGTGGGGCGGTCGTGAAGGCTATGAAACGCTGCTGAATACCGATCTGCGTCAGGAACGTGAGCAAATTGGTCGCTTCATGCAACTGGTCGTGGAACACAAACACAAAACCGGTTTCCAGGGCACTTTGCTTATCGAGCCGAAGCCGCAGGAACCGACCAAGCACCAGTATGATTACGATGCGGCGACCGTATACGGATTCCTCAAGCAGTTCGGTCTGGAAAAAGAGATCAAACTGAATATCGAAGCCAACCACGCCACGCTGGCGGGTCACTCGTTCCATCACGAAATCGCTACCGCTATCGCACTGGGCCTGTTTGGCTCTGTCGATGCCAACCGTGGGGACGCGCAACTGGGCTGGGACACTGACCAATTCCCGAACAGCGTAGAAGAGAATGCGTTGGTGATGTACGAAATCCTGAAAGCCGGCGGCTTCACCACCGGTGGCCTGAACTTCGATGCCAAGGTTCGTCGTCAGAGTACCGATAAATACGATCTGTTCTATGGTCATATTGGCGCGATGGATACCATGGCGCTGTCGCTGAAAATTGCGGCGCGTATGATTGAAGACGGTGGTCTGGATCAGCGCGTGGCTAAACGTTATGCCGGTTGGAATGGTGAGCTGGGCCAGCAAATTCTGAAAGGGCAGATGACGCTGACGGAAATTGCGCAGTACGCTGAACAACACAACCTGGCGCCAGTGCACCAGAGCGGTCATCAGGAATTGCTGGAAAATCTGGTGAACCATTATTTGTTCGACAAATAACGGGTCTCTGAGCATGTCCGTAAGCCCGGTCAGCTCGCGCGACCGGGCCTTTCTTTAAGGAACGATGCCCTATGTATATCGGGATAGATCTTGGCACATCAGGCGTAAAGGCCATTCTGCTCAATGAGCAGGGCGATGTGGTCGCTTCGCAAACAGAGAAACTCACCGTCTCGCGCCCGCACCCGTTATGGTCAGAACAAGACCCAGAGCAGTGGTGGCTGGCAACGGATCGCGCTGTGAAAGCTCTGGGTCGGCAGCATTCACTTCGCGAGGTGAAAGCGTTGGGAATTGCCGGACAGATGCACGGCGCGACGCTACTGGATGCACAACAGAAGGTATTGCGCCCGGCTATCCTGTGGAACGATGGTCGCTGCGCCGAAGAGTGCGTCATGCTGGAGAGCCTGGTTCCGCAGTCTCGTGCCATCACCGGCAACCTTATGATGCCTGGCTTTACCGCGCCAAAGCTGCTGTGGGTACAGCGCCACGAACCGGAGATTTTTAGCCGGGTTGATAAAGTCCTGCTGCCGAAAGATTACCTGCGCCTGCGTATGATCGGCGATTTCGCCAGCGATATGTCTGATGCGGCTGGTACCCTGTGGCTGGATGTTGCGAAGCGTGACTGGAGTGATGTCATGCTGGAAGCCTGTAAGCTGACTCGTGCGCATATGCCTGCGCTCTATGAAGGCAGTGAGATTACCGGAACATTGTTGCCAGCAGTCGCCAGGGCCTGGGGAATGCAGGAGGTTGCGGTGGTCGCCGGAGGCGGGGATAACGCAGCGGGGGCGGTTGGCGTGGGCATGATGAATGCCGGTCAGGCGATGCTATCGCTGGGTACTTCCGGGGTCTATTTTGCGGTCAGCGACGGCTTTCTCAGCAAACCGGAAAGCGCGGTCCATAGCTTTTGCCATGCATTGCCTGAACGATGGCACCTGATGTCCGTGATGTTAAGTGCGGCATCCTGCCTGGACTGGGCGGCAAAATTAACCGGACTGGCGAGCGTTCCTGCGTTGATTGCCGCAGCGCAACAGGCGGATGAACACGCTGAGCCGGTCTGGTTTTTACCCTATCTGTCCGGTGAACGTACGCCGCACAACAACCCGCAGGCGAAGGGCGTATTTTTCGGTCTGACGCATCAGCATGGTCCGGCGGAGCTGGCACAGGCGGTGCTGGAAGGCGTTGGTTTTGCATTGGCTGAGGGTATGGACGTGGTACACGCCTGCGGCGTGCAGCCCTCCAGCATTACGCTGATTGGCGGCGGGGCGCGCAGCGAATACTGGCGTCAGATGCTGTCTGACATCAGCGGATTGCAGTTGGATTACCGTACCGGCGGCGATGTCGGCCCTGCTCTCGGTGCGGCGCGTCTGGCGCAAATTGCCATTAATCCGCAGCAGCCATTATCAGACCTTCTACCTCAGCTTACGCTGGAGCAGGCGCATTATCCTGATGCCGAGCGCCATGCCCTTTACCAACAGCATCGGGAAACCTTCCGCCGAATCTATCAGCAATTACACCCGCTGATGTCCTGACCCTAAATCCCCTCTGGTAAACAGAGGGGATTTATCAAATATATATTTCAATCTAATTAATAATTAGCGCGCATGAATTTATTCTGAAAGTCCGGCGTAGTGACCTTTTCTGTGTTGTCTTTAGCGGGTTATTCATATTGTATCCATGATGGATAAGGAGGTCCCAATGAAGACGACAAGGCTGTTGCCATGGATATTATTCTTCTCTGGTGCATTGATTTACGTTATTGGCTTATGGCGGGCATGCCCGTTATTGAGTAGCAAAGGCTATTTTTTTGCCGTGCTGATGACGGGAATGTTTGTGACGTACGTTTATCAGCGTGCAGAAAATCTCAATCAGAACGATGAACACTTCGCCTCTGTATGTCAGATGGTGGCGCTTATCACTGTAGGGGTGCTGTTGGTGGGCGTATTGAATGTCCCATTATCACCCCTCGAAAAGGGGCTGTTCCCGCTGGCATTCATCGTATGTTTACTGGGGCAAGTTTTACTCATGCGTTCAGCAGAATATTTATCTAAAGGACCGGAACTCTAAATGGAAAACAGGATATCAACTTATTCACCGGCATTTAGTATTGTGTCATGGGTCGCGCTTCTCGGCGGCATTGTGGTTTATCTGCTGGGGTTGTGGAATGCCGATATGCAGTTGAACGAAAAGGGGTATTACTTTGCTGTTTTGGTGCTTGGTTTGTTTTCTGCTGCGTCGTATCAAAAGACGGTACGGGATAAATATGAGGGGATCCCGACTACGCCGATTTACTACATAACCTGTCTTGCCGCGTTTATTATTGCGGTTGCGTTGTTAGTTATCGGTTTGTGGAATGCCACGCTGCTGCTAAACGAGAAAGGGTTTTACGGCCTGGCCTTCTTTTTGAGCCTGTTTGGTACCGTTGCGGTGCAGAAAAATATCCGTGATAGTGGCTTTGAGCATCCAAAAGAAACGCTGGCAGTCGCAGACGATTTTACGGAGTGATCGTATGCCCTCGATGGTTACCGATCGAGGGCTTTTATTGTTAGCTCACCAGTCTGCGCGTATCGATGCGCTGTAACAATACAGACAACAGTAAACTTCCCGCCAGCGTGGCGCTAAAAATCCACAGCATATCCAGCGGCGGCCAGTTTTTGAGTTCTACACCGTTGGTGCGTAGCGCGTGAATGATCAGCGCATGAAAGCCATAAATGCCCAGAGAGTGGCGGGAAATAAGGCCCAGTACCGGCAGAGTGCGCGTACTGAGCGTATTTTTGACCAGCGTCAGGAGGGAGGCGGCACAAATAAACACCGCCGGACCGCAATAGAGATACCAGGTATCGGCAAAATTGCCTCGCCAACGCAGTTCATGCAACGTGCCTCGAGAAATAATAAACACTGCGGTGATAAACAACGCCGCACAGAGCCAGGTAAGCGCGCGCTTGTGCGTATCCATCATACCAATCGCTCGGCCTAGCATACCGTACACGATGTAGTAGAACGTGTCGCCACTGATGTACAGGTTGATGGGAAGCCACTCAAAACCGCCGATTTTTTGCGAGACGGTATTGGGATTGGCAATCACGCCAATCACCACCATGAGCGCCAGTAGCATCTTGCCGCTGATATTTTTCACCTGTATCAGTGGTGAAACCAGGTAGATGACGGCGATCGCGAAGAAAAACCACAGGTGATAGAACACCGGCTTTTGCAGCAGGTTCTTCAGCGACAGCTCAGCGTTGATCGAGGTAAACATCAGGATATAGGCCAGCGCCACGCTGCTGTAAAACAGAATGCAGAGCGCGATGCGCAGGAAATGGCGCGGTTTGGCGCTACGCTCACCAAAGAACAGATAGCCCGAAATCATAAAGAACAGCGGAACGCTGACGCGAGAGGCTGAATTGAGCACGTTAGCCAGATCCCAATTCAACGGGCTGACGCTTTGCGCATTGGTGATGTACCAGGTTGTGGTGTGGATCATCACGACCATTAAACAGGCTATCCCGCGCAGGTTATCAATCCAGAAAATTTTGGGCTGCATCAGTTCCTCTGTGTCCATTAAAAAAAGTCTGACCGATATTTTGCGAATGTAGCTCACTGGAATAATCCGAGTTCTTACGCTAAAGCTTGAGATGGTCTGATGAGATTCTCAAAATAGGATCTGTTTCCAGACACTAATAATAAGACTGACCAGCAAACCAGGCGGTAATAAAATGATGATGAAGTATTTCTTTCCCGCGATCGCTGCCCTTTTGCTGGTAGCGTGCGCTGACACACAACCGTCTGCACCTGCGCAGAAAGCGCAAAAGGTTAAGGTCAGTGCCACACGTTCGCTGGATATGGAGTCATTGTGCAAAAATGAGGCGGCGCAACGCTACAACACTGGCGCGCAGAAAATTGATATCTCCGGCCTGGAGCAATTCCAGGGCAGCTATGAGATGCGTGGTTCTACCTTCCGTAAAGAGAGTTTTGTCTGTTCTTTTGATGCAGACGGGCAGTTTTTGCACCTTTCCATGCGCTAAGTTCCCCCTTTTTCCCGTTTCGTACTGTATATCTTGCAGCCAGCGGGTATACTGATCGCTTCCTTTAAATCCACACGTATCCAGCACGAAATAATATGCAAAAGTTTGATACCAGGACCTTCCAGGGCTTGATCCTGACCTTACAGGATTACTGGGCTCGCCAGGGCTGCACCATTGTTCAACCATTGGACATGGAAGTCGGCGCGGGAACATCTCACCCAATGACCTGCCTGCGTGCGCTGGGGCCGGAACCGATGGCGACTGCTTATGTGCAGCCTTCTCGTCGTCCGACCGATGGCCGCTATGGCGAAAACCCGAACCGTTTACAGCACTACTATCAGTTCCAGGTAGTGATTAAGCCTTCTCCGGACAACATTCAGGAGCTGTACCTGGGTTCTCTGAAAGAGCTGGGTATGGACCCGACCATTCACGATATCCGTTTCGTGGAAGATAACTGGGAAAACCCGACGCTGGGTGCCTGGGGTCTGGGTTGGGAAGTGTGGCTGAACGGCATGGAAGTCACGCAGTTCACCTACTTCCAGCAGGTTGGTGGTCTGGAATGTAAACCAGTAACCGGGGAAATTACCTACGGTCTGGAACGTCTGGCCATGTACATTCAGGGCGTAGACAGCGTTTACGACCTGGTCTGGAGCGACGGCCCGCTGGGTAAAACCACGTACGGCGACGTGTTCCATCAGAACGAAGTGGAGCAATCCACCTACAACTTCGAATACGCCGACGTGGACTTCCTGTTCACCTGCTTCGAGCAGTACGAAAAAGAAGCTCAGCAGCTGCTGGCGCTGGATAATCCGCTGCCGCTGCCTGCGTATGAACGTATTCTGAAAGCCGCCCATAGCTTCAACCTGCTGGATGCGCGTAAAGCCATCTCCGTCACCGAGCGCCAGCGCTATATCCTGCGCATTCGCACCCTGACCAAAGCAGTGGCAGAAGCTTACTACGCTTCCCGTGAAGCCCTTGGCTTCCCAATGTGCAACAAAGACAAATAAGAGGCGGCCATGTCTGAGAAAACTTTTCTGGTGGAAATCGGCACTGAAGAGCTGCCACCAAAAGCACTGCGCAAACTCGGAGAAGAATTCTTTACTAATATAGTTTCCGGCTTGAATGCAGAAAAAATTGTTATTCACGATCCTGATAACTGTGCTTGGTTTGCCTCTCCGAGACGTTTAGCGTGCAAATTTAGTGGATTAGCTGAAGAACAGCTAAATGATGAAAACTTGCTTTGGGGGCCACCATCGCGTATTGCGCTTTCACCTGAGGGCTTTTTAACTAAAGCTGGTCTGGCATTTGTTGGTAAGCTCACTTCACAACCTATTGATTCTGATAAAAAAATTACTATTGATGATATCAATGACCAATATGGCTTAATCATTTCAAAAGCTTATGATGGAAAAGATGAAAAGCTTAATGCGCTAATCCAAAATGAGCCTAAGAAAGCTAGCGAGTTACTTCCTGCAATAGTAGAAAAAGCTCTCAAAAATTTGCCGATCCCGAAACTGATGCGCTGGGGCGCGTCTGACGTCCACTTCGTGCGTCCGGTTCACACCGTCACTCTGCTGCTGGGCGACAAAGTGATCCCGGCAACGATTCTGGGCATTCAGTCCGATCGCGTGATCCGCGGTCATC
The DNA here is from genome assembly GCF_013729795.1 of Citrobacter sp. RHBSTW-00859. NCBI lineage: Bacteria > Pseudomonadati > Pseudomonadota > Gammaproteobacteria > Enterobacterales > Enterobacteriaceae > Citrobacter > Citrobacter sp. RHBSTW-00859. The sequence goes on from NZ_CP056284.1 coordinate 187,047, forward strand.
GCTTTATGGGCGAGCCGGAATTCACCATTGATTCTGCCGATCAGTACCCGGAAATCCTGCGTGAGCGCGGCAAAGTAATTGCGGATTACGCTGAGCGTAAAGCCAAAATCAAAGCCGATGCCGAAGACGCGGCGCGTAAAATTGGCGGCAACGCCGATCTGAGTGAAAGCCTGCTGGAAGAAGTCACTTCGCTGGTGGAATGGCCGGTCGTGCTGACCGCGAAGTTCGAAGAGAAATTCCTCGCTGTTCCGTCCGAAGCGCTGGTACACACCATGAAAGGTGACCAGAAGTACTTCCCGGTATACGCGAACGACGGCAAACTGCTGCCGAATTTTATCTTCGTTGCCAACATCGAATCCAAAGACCCGCAGCAAATCATCTCCGGTAACGAGAAGGTGGTTCGTCCGCGTCTGGCGGATGCCGAGTTCTTCTTCAATACTGACCGTAAAAAACGTCTGGAAGACCATCTGCCACGTCTGCAAACCGTGCTGTTCCAACAGCAACTGGGTACGCTGCGCGACAAAACTGACCGTATCCAGGCGCTGGCGGGCTGGATTGCTGGTCAAATTGGCGCTGACGTTAACCACGCAACGCGTGCTGGCCTGCTGTCCAAGTGCGACCTGATGACCAACATGGTCTTCGAGTTCACCGATACCCAGGGCGTGATGGGCATGCACTACGCGCGTCACGATGGTGAAGCGGAAGATGTCGCTGTGGCGCTGAACGAGCAGTATCAGCCGCGTTTTGCTGGTGATGACCTGCCATCTAACCCGGTTGCCTGTGCCGTGGCGATTGCCGATAAGATGGACACACTGGCGGGTATCTTCGGTATCGGTCAGCATCCGAAAGGCGACAAAGACCCGTTTGCGCTGCGTCGTGCCGCGCTGGGCGTACTGCGTATCATCGTTGAGAAGAACCTGAATCTGGATCTACAAACGTTGACCGAAGAAGCGGTTCGTCTGTATGGCGACAAGCTGACTAACGCCAACGTGGTGGATGATGTGATCGACTTTATGCTCGGTCGCTTCCGCGCCTGGTATCAGGATGAAGGTTACACCGTCGATACCATTCAGGCAGTACTGGCGCGTCGTCCGACTCGTCCGGCTGATTTCGACGCACGTATGAAGGCGGTTTCGCACTTCCGTACGCTGGAAGCCGCGTCCGCGCTGGCTGCAGCGAACAAGCGTGTATCGAACATCCTGGCGAAGTCTGAAGAGACGCTGAATGACCGCGTAAATTCGGCAACGCTGAAAGAGCCGGAAGAAATTGCGCTGGCGCTGCAGGTTGTGGTGCTGCGCGATAAGCTGGAGCCTGTCTTTGCAGCTGGTCGTTACCAGGAGGCGCTGGTTGAGTTGGCGGAACTGCGTGAACCGGTTGATGCGTTCTTCGAGAAAGTGATGGTCAACGTGGAAGATAAAGATCTGCGTATTAACCGTCTGTCTATGCTCGCAAAACTGCGCGAACTGTTCCTGCGCGTAGCGGATATTTCTCTGCTGCAGTAACGCTCCTGAGCTGACTTAGAAAAAGCCGGATAAGCATTGTGCCATCCGGCTTTTTTGTATGTTGTTAGCGCAGCTGTAATTTTGTCAGACAGGTCTGGCTGTCTTCCATCGTCTTGATGGGATACTCCGCCGTTTTACCGTTGTAACTTACCGCGATTGTGCCTGCCATATTGCGCGGTAGCCATACCCCGACGAAGCCATTTCGACCACTCTTCATCACTTTTTGTACCACCACCTCACCCTTGTTATCCGTCACTTTGACATTGAATGCCTTCTCCGGCATTTCGCCCTGGCAGCCAGAAAGGCTGTGGTTGAAGCAAGGATGTGTTTGCCATTCATAAGGGGCAAATGACAGATAGAACTTGTCACCGAGCGGTAGGGTATAAATCTGATCGCCCGAAGAGAGCTTCAGTTCGGTACTGGTGATAGATGCTGAGTACGGCAGCGGGCGGTTCTGTGGCGACTGGTCAATGGTCTCGACGATTTGCTCGACGGATTTACCGCTGAGCCCGTGTTCCGCCAGAAAAGCAGCTTCCGGAGTTGCTGCGAACGCGCTAGCGGTAGTGAGCAAACCTAAAACCAGCAGCAGTGAGGATTTCGACATAGCTTCCATTCCTTGTGAATATTGTGGAATACAGACTGGCTCACTATAAAGCTTGCCCTTAGGGAAAGGTCAAAGGGAGGACGGGTAAAGTAATGCAAAGAAGCGTTTGGGCGGGGAGTCTTGCGAAGTACAGATAAAAAAAATCCCCGCCGTTTGGCAGGGATTCAGAATTTTGAGCTTTTTAAGCTTACAGGCTGGTTACGTTGCCAGCTGCCGGGCCTTTAGCGCCGCTTTCGATGGTGAAGGAAACTTTCTGACCTTCGTCCAGAGATTTGTAGCCATCGTTCTGGATAGCAGAGAAGTGTACGAACACGTCTTTAGAGCCATCGTCAGGAGTGATGAAGCCGAAACCTTTGTCAGCGTTGAACCATTTTACGATACCAGTCATTTTACCGGACATAGTGTATTACCTTTTAAAAAATAAGTGTGCCTTTCGGCGATATGGCGTGCTTTACAGATTTTTTAACAGTAAAGGAAATGCTCACTACGAAGGGTATCAACGATAACTCTTGAAGGGACTTGCCTTACTAACTGCTGTAATGGTCTGTACGTCAAACCGTTGAGGGCATTAACTCATTTTACGCATGTGGATGCAACTACTATTTTCTTTTTTGTGGATAACCCCCTTAAGGGAACGGCCCTTTTACAGGACCGTTCATAAGTAAAATTGAAAAATAGTTCAATCCATCAGTTGCTTACTTAATCTTGGGTCTGCCTGAATCAGGCGCATTAACTTCAATTCGGTATTGGAAGGCTTTACGCGTTTAGACTCCCATTCATGAACCGTCGCGACCGTCACGCCCATCACTCGGGCAAAATCATCTGTTTTTAAACCTGTCCCTCGTCGTAGCTGTTCAAATTCGGTGAAAGGGTTGGTTTTTTGCGTCAGAGTAACCGTCTGCGATACATCTTTAAAAACAATCTGCTCCAGACTGCTCAGCAGTTCAAACATAGGATCTTTGTATTCCATTGAGAACTCCTACAAATCACACAGCGGGATCGTGAATTTCATCGAAGCTCATTAAGAGTAGTCGGAAAAAATGAAGCCGGATTTTAGGTTTGCGTGATGGATTCGTTTCAGCGGATCGGGGTCGACAATCTTTTGCAGGCTAACGAACTGATAAAGGTCGTGATCTGCGAACGATCGATCCCGATTGTAAAGATGACTAAAATATGACGTTGTGTGGTAAATGGCGCATTGTTTAGCAAAACGGTGGGTGGCGGGAGCGGTTATTTTCCCCCACAAGATTACGCGGAAAGGGTATCTTGCGGGGCTGACCTGGACTATCCTTGTCAACGTCAGGCACGCGGGTGTCGTTGTGCGCATTTTTGGGTGAAAGGAGTATTAAAATGGCGACAGGTAAGTCCTGCTCTCGCTGGTTTGCGCCTGTTTTGGCGCTCTTAATGGTAGTTGGCCTGAGTGGGTGTTTTGATAAAGAAGGCGATCAACGCAAAGCGTTTATCGATTTTCTGCAGAATACTGCAATGCGTAGCGGAGAGCGTTTACCAACGCTGACCGCCGATCAGAAAAAACAGTTTGGCCCGTTTGTGTCCGATTACGCGATTCTGTATGGCTATTCGCAGCAGGTTAATCAGGCAATGGACTCCGGTCTGCGCCCGGTGGTTGATAGCGTAAATGCGATTCGTGTTCCTCAGGATTATGTGACTCAGCGTGAACCGCTGCGTCAGGCAAATGGTGCGTTGGGCGTATTAGGGCAACAGTTGCAGAATGCGAAACTGCAGGCAGATGCTGCGCATGGCGCGCTGAAGCAGGGCGAGGATCTGAAGCCGGTCTTTGACCAGGTCTACAATAAAGTCGTCACTGTACCTTCAGAGGCGCTACAGCCGCTGATCCCTGCCGCGCAAATCTTCACGCAGCAGTTAGTACAGGTCGGTGATTTTGTGGCACAGCAGGATACGCAGGTGAGCTTTGTCGCTAACGGTATCCAGTTCCCAACTTCACAGCAGGCAAGTCAGTACAACACGCTGATTGGCCCGTTGGCCTCTCAGCATCAGGCATTTAATCAGGCCTGGACTGCTGCGGTGAATGCCGCTCAGTAATGAAGGCGCTGTAATACATAAAAGGCCGGGTAAGCGTAAGCGCTACCCGGCCTTTTGTTTATGGCGCGACCTGCGGGTTCACGCAATTCTTCTCAACGCATCCTTGCAGCGCATCGATTAAGTTATCCACCGCACAGGCCGCCATGTTATAGCGCGTTTCATGCGTCGCTGAACCTATGTGCGGCACGGCTACCACGTTTGGCAGCGCCAATAACGGTGAGTCTGCTGGTAATGGCTCCTGCTCAAACACATCCAGGCCTGCGGCATGAATTTCCCCGCTTTGCAGGGCGGCAATCAGCGCTTTTTCATCGACCACTGGCCCACGCCCGGCGTTAATGAAAATGGCGGAGGACTTCATTTTGGCAAACTGTTCGGTACTAAACAGATGATGCGTTTCTGCGGTTAACGGCAGGATCAGGCAGACAAAATCGGACTCCTGCAACAGCGTATCGAGGTCGCAGTAACGCGCGTTGAAGCGTTCTTCCGCCTCCTGGTGATGACGGCGCGCGTTATAAAGAATCGGCATGCTAAAACCAAAATGCGCGCGTTGCGCCAGCGCCAGACCAATACGGCCCATGCCGACAATCCCCAGCGTTTTGTGGTGTACATCCGTACCAAACCAGTCCGGCCCGATACTTTTGGTCCATTCGCCAATTTTCACCCGTTCAGCAACTTCTACCACGCGGCGAGCGGTGCTTAACACCAGCGCCATTACCGTATCGGCGACAGTTTCCGTCAGCACGGTTGGCGTGTGCATCAACAGCACCTTGCGCGCGTTGAGGGCATCGACGTCGAAGTTGTCATAGCCTACGGAAATCGTGGATGTCGCACGTAGCCTGGGCATTCTCTCCAGTAGGGCGGTATTGACGGCTTCACTGGAACCCAGCAGACCTTCCGCGTTGGCAAAAGCCTCGGCGTACTGTGCGACCGTTTCCGGGCGCAGGTTAGGCACATGAGTCACAGTAAAATGCTCTTCCAGGCGATGCAGTAAATCGTCAGGTAACGCTTTATAGAGAATAATGGACGGCTTCATGCGAATCTCCGTAAGTTAAAATTTAAGCGTGGCGTGCGCCAATAGGTAATTGCTGATTATTAGCAGGCTTAACAATTAAAGTTAGCCATACTGAGACAAAAAGCGCTACCCCCATAAAAATGTACGAGGCGGATGGGCTGCCGGTTGCGCCATTGAGGTAGCCGACAAACCATGAACCAAAGAATGAGCCTAGCGCGCCCATGCTGTTAATCAGCGCCATTGCACCCCCGGCGACGTTGCGCGGCAGCATTTCCGGGATGATGGCGAAGAAGGGGCCATATGGGGCGTACATTGCCGCACCCGCAATAACTAACAGCGTGTAAGAAATCCAGAAGTGGTCTGCACCCACGGCCCAGGAGCCGATAAAAGCGAAAGCGGCTATCAATAACAGCGGCCAGACAAACAGTTTACGGTTTTGCAGCTTATCGGAGGCCCAGGAGACGAGGATCATCGCCGCCGTCGCCGCCAGATAAGGTACGGATGACAGCCAGCCAACCTCTACCATGCCCAGATTTGCGCCGCCGTTGCGGATAATCGACGGTAGCCACAGGACAAAACCATAGACGCCAATACTCCAGGCGAAATACTGCATGCACAGCAGGATGACGTTACGTGAGCGGAAGGCCTCGCTATAGTTACGCACGGCTTTGATGCCTTGCTGCTCTTTTTCCAGTTGCGCCTGAAGGGCGGCTTTTTCAGATTCTGACAGCCAGCCGACCTGAGACGGTTTGTCTTTTACCAATACCCACCAGCAGAACGCCCAGATGATGGCCGGGAAGCCCTCGATGATAAACATTTCCCGCCAGCCCAGCGCCTGGATCAGATAACCGGAAACCACAGACATCCACAGGACGGTAACCGGGTTACCGAGGATCAGGAAAGTGTTAGCGCGCGAGCGCTCGGATTTCGTAAACCAGTTGCTGATATAAATCAGCATTGCGGGCATCACCGCGGCTTCAACGACGCCAAGAATAAAGCGGATGGCGGCAAGCATTGGAATATTGCTGACCATACCGGTTAACGACGCGCATGCGCCCCAGAGGATCAGACAGACAAAAATCAGTTTTCGTACGCTGCGCCGTTCTGCGTAAATCGCGCCTGGGATCTGAAAGAAGAAATAGCCGAGGAAAAACAGAGCGCCCAGCAGGGAAGAGATCCCTTTGGTAATGCCGAGGTCCTCGTTGATACCGGCGGCGGAAGCGAAGCTGAAGTTCGCACGGTCAAGGTACGCCAGGCTATACGTGATAAACACGATTGGCATAATGTACCACCAGCGTTTTGCTGCATTAGTTGAGCTATTCATAGACTGCCCTCTGGTTATGCTGATACGCCGCCTCTGTATGTAGGGTACAGAGACAGAGTTGGCCGGGAGTTTATTCCCCTAATTGTTCACGTGTGGGTAATCCTTCGCTGTCGCCCTGAACCTGAATGGCCAGTGCGCCGATTTTATTGCCGCGGGTCACCGCCTGATGCAGCGAACGGCCTTCCAGCAGGGCGCTGATAACGCCCACGGCAAAGCCATCGCCTGCGCCGACCGTATCGACCACGTTGTCGACTTTTACCGGTGCAACGCAACCTTGTTCACCGCTGGCTGTTTTGTACCAGGCGCCATCAGCCCCGGTTTTGATGATCACGGCCTTCACTCCGTGACGCAGATAAAAGTCGGCGATGGCTTCAGGCGTCTGTTGGCCGGTTAAAATCATCCCCTCTTTTAATCCAGGTAAAACCCAGTCAGCCTGGAATGCCAGCCGGTTCAGTTTTTCCACCATTTCGGCTTCGCTTTTCCACAGCACCGGACGCAAATTTGGGTCGAACGAGATGGTCTTCCCTTGGGCTTTCAGCGTGCGGGCGGTGTGCGCCAGTAGTTCATAGGAGCTGGCAGAAAGCGCAGCCGCCACGCCGCTCAGGTGCAAGTGACGCGCGCTGGCGAAATAGTCCTCGTGATAATCCTCAACGCTGAGGTGGCTGGCGGCGGACCCTTTGCGGAAATACTCCACAATGGGATCGGTTCCATTTTCGACCTTAGATTTAAGCTGAAAGCCGGTAGCGTAACGCCCGTCCTGGGTAACTCCCTGCGCATCTATCCCTTCTTTTTCCAGCGACTTAACGATAAAACGACCAAAACTGTCGTTGCCTACGCGGCTCACCCAGCCGACCTTCAGGCCCAGACGAGCAAGACCGGTCGCCACGTTGAGTTCAGCGCCTGCAACGCGCTTGATAAACTGCTCTACATCCGTCAGCTCGCCGGTTTGCGTGGCGACAAACATCGCCATCGCTTCACCAATAGTGACCGCATCCAGTGAATTTTTCATGTGTTACTCCTTGCGTAACAGCTCGACGTAGTGGCGGGTAACCGCCGTCAAATCCTGCCCTTCCAGGGGGAACTCAATACCGCGTGGAACATCGTTGGGCAGCGTTTTTAACAGCGCCAGCCAGCGTGAATCTGCTTCATCAGGCGGTACGGCACGGTAGCTATTGCGATGCGTAACTGCGGCTTTGACATGGATATATCCGACGGTTGGCGCCAGGTTCTGCGCGGCCTGTTCCGGGGAGTCGCCAACCCACAGCCAGTTGCCCATATCGAAAGTCAGAGATATCGGCAGGTTTTGCGTCTGACAGGCTTCATTGAAACGTTGCATCGGCTGCAGGCGTCCGCAGGCGGTCTGATCGTTTTCCACAACCAGCTCCATACCGCTGTTGTCCAGCCATTCACGTAAATCGTCGAACTGTTCGGTATGGGAAAAATGACCGAGAGAGACTTTTAACCACAGTGCCTGTAGGGCCTGCGCTTCTTCGAGGAGCTGCGGAAGTCGGGGATTCAGGTTCCCATCCTCAAGGAATAACGGTTCAGGCGCTGAATAACAGGCCAGCAGGCCGAAGAGTTCGATTGCAGAGGCCATTGTGGACAGCGTTTTCAGCTCGGCGTCGGTTAATAACTCGCGGCGGATTTCGACGCCGTCAGCACCGGCTTCGGCAATGATGGGCAACATTGCCGTTTGCCCGCCTGCGGCCTGCACCTGGTCGTAGCCGTAGGCGGCGGTAACCACCATAATTTTTCTTTTCATGGAAACTCCAGACTAGCATTCTTGTTATAACGCTAGATGGAACCGGTTCCAAAGAAAAGCTCATGATGTCGAATTTATGATCACCATCACGAAGGAAATTTAACGGGCGGTTGAGCCGCGCACGATCAGCTCGCCGGAGAATACCTGTTCCTGAATGGCAGCAGAGCCGCCATCAATTCGGCGTACAACCTGCTCAACGGCGGTGTAGCCAATCTGCCATGTGGGTTGTTTCAACGTGGTGATACCGACGCCCGCCAGCTCCGCCCATTCCAGTTCGTCAAAACCGAGCAGGCCGATATCGCTGCCCCAGTTAAGGCCAATGCGCTTCAGGGCGCGGGCAACCTGCAGCGTGAGAGCGCCGTTGGCAGAGATAACGGCTTTGCGCATCCCCCGATGCTGCTGGTGAAACTGGCGCAGCGTGTCATCCAGTTGCGTATTGTTCGTTAGCGGGACTTCGGCATTTTGCGCGATAACGCCGGGGTACTGTGCGAGCGTGGCGCGAAAAGCGCTCAGGCGTTCGCGGCGGGTATTCACCATGCCCAGCGGTTCGCTGAGGAACAGGATGGCTTCAAAACCTTGCTCGACCAGATGTTCAGTGGCAACCGTTGCCGCCTGGGTGTTATCCAGCCCGACCATATCACAGGCAAAATCGGGAATTTTACGGTCAATCAGAACCATCGGCAGCGCAGACTGTTGCAGGCGGTTCAGCCCCTCTTCGCGCATTCCAACGGCGTTGACCACAATCCCTTCGACCTGGTAGCTGCGCAGCAGGTCGAGATAATGCAGCTCCTGATCCACTTCGTTGTTGGTGTTACACACCAGCGGGGTAAAGCCCTTATCGCGACAGGCGGCTTCAATACCGCTTAACACGTTGACGGAGTAGGGATTAGTAATATCGGCGATGATCAGACCAATCAGACGGGTACGACCGTGTTTCAGGCCTCTTGCCATCAGGCTGGGGCGGTAGTCGAGATCGGCAATGGCTTGTTCAATGCGGGCCAGTAGCGCGTCGGAAAGCAGGTGCTTTTCACCGTTGAGGTAGCGTGAAATGCTGGTCTTGCCGGTTTTTGCGGCTTTCGCCACATCGCTGATGGTTGCCCGTGCTGATTTGCTCATCGCTGATTTCCCTAAATTTGGTGACAACACCTTAACGCGAAAATCAACGATGGCAAGTGCTTCATGCCGGATAAGACGCTGCCATTATCCGGCACAAAACGTTACTGGAGCGGGCTTAAGGTGATCTCTACGCGGCGGTTTTGCGCTTTACCTTCCGCCGTGCTGTTACTGGCGATCGGGTTTGCCGGGCCCATACCCTGAGTGCGGATACGGTTAGCGGCGACGCCTTGAGTGATTAAGGCGCTGGCCACGGAGTCCGCGCGCTGCTGCGACAGGCGCATATTTAGATCCTGACTGCCGGTGCTGTCGGTGAAGCCGAGCACGTTGACGGCGGTTTTATTGTACTCTTTCAGTACCATTGCCACTCCGGTCAGGGTGTTGGCACCCGCAGGTTTCAGATTGCTGCTGTTGCTGTCGAAGGTGACGTTATTTGGCATATTCAGGATGATGTTATCCCCACTGCGCGTCACGCTGACGCCCGTTCCTTGCATTTTGTCGCGCAGTTTTGCTTCCTGCACGTCCATGTAATAGCCGACACCGCCGCCAACGGCCGCGCCAGCCGCCGCACCAATCAGCGCGCCTTTGCCGCGATCTTTCTTCGAAGAAGAGAGTGCGCCAATACCCGCGCCGACCAGAGAGCCAATACCCGCGCCAATGCCGGATTTACCCGCTTCGCGTTCGCCGGTGTAAGGGTTTGTTGTGCAGCCAGAAACCGCCAGGGCGCCGCTCACGATGGCAGCAATAACAAAAACACGTTTCTTCATCTTAATTCCTTAATGACTTTTTCTTCTTTGCCACAGCGACCGTGGCGGTTGATTATGACGTGTGAACATGAAGAAAATTCCAGGGAAGACTCTGAAATTTGTAAGTAACATTGAACGGCATAATAAATAAGCCGTCACATCGCATTCAGGAGCGCCATCTTGGCTAATTCACCCGCACATTACTCGGTGTTAACCGCCGCCCACTGGGGACCTATTCTCGTCGAAACCGATGGCGAGACGGTTTTCTCCTCTCGCGGCGCGCTGCCCACCGCCCATCCCAACTCTTTGCAAACCGTGGTGCGCGACCAGGTACACAGTAAAACGCGGGTACGTTTTCCCATGGTGCGTAAAGGCTTTCTCGCCTCGCCGGAGAATCCGCAGGGGGTGCGCGGGCAGGATGAATTTGTTCGTGTCAGTTGGGACGACGCGCTGAATCTTATCCATACGCAGCATAAACGCATCCGTGACAGCTACGGCCCGGCTTCGATTTTTGCCGGTTCCTACGGCTGGCGTTCCAACGGCGTGTTACACAAAGCAGCGACCCTGCTACAGCGTTATATGGCGCTGGCGGGTGGTTATACCGGGCATCTGGGGGATTACTCGACGGGTGCTGCGCAGGCCATCATGCCGTACGTGGTGGGCGGTAACGAAGTTTACCAGCAGCAGACCAGTTGGCCGGTGGTGCTGGAGAACAGCGAAGTGGTGGTGTTATGGAGCGCCAATCCGCTGAATACCCTGAAAATTGCCTGGAACGCCTCCGACGAGCAGGGCCTCGCTTACTTTGAGGCACTGCGTGGCAGCGGGAAGCGGTTGATCTGTATCGATCCGATGCGATCGGAAAGCGTCGATTTCTTTGGCGAGAAGATGGAATGGATCGCTCCACATATGGGAACCGACGTGGCGCTGATGCTGGGTATCGCGCATACGCTGGTGGAAAACGGCTGGCACGACGCGGACTTTCTCGCTCGGTGTACGACCGGATATGACCGTTTTGCCGACTATCTGCTGGGCAAATCTGACGATGTTGCAAAAACGGCAGAATGGGCCGCTGAAATTTGTGGTGTTCCGGCGGCGAAAATACGTGAGCTTGCGGCGATATTTCACCAAAACACCACCATGCTGATGGCGGGATGGGGTATGCAACGCCAGCAGTATGGTGAGCAGAAACACTGGATGATTGTCACGCTGGCCGCCATGCTCGGGCAAATCGGGACGCCTGGCGGCGGCTTTGGGCTGTCGTACCATTTTGCCAACGGCGGCAACCCAACGCGCCGTGCTGCGGTGCTGGCTTCAATGCAGGGCAGCGTTAAAAACGGTACCGACGCGGTAGATAAAATCCCGGTGGCGCGAATTGTTGAAGCGCTGGAGAACCCCGGTGGTTTTTATCAGCACAACGGGATGGACCGCCATTTCCCGGACATCCGTATGCTGTGGTGGGCGGGCGGCGCCAACTTCACCCATCATCAGGACACCAACCGTCTGATTCGCGCCTGGCAAAAACCGGAGCTGGTGGTTATCTCGGAGTGTTTCTGGACAGCCGCAGCGAAGCATGCCGATATCGTGCTGCCGGCGACGACGTCTTTTGAGCGTAATGATTTGACCATGACCGGCGATTACAGCAACCAGCATCTGGTGCCGATGAAGCAGGTTGTACCGCCGCAGGGTGAAGCGCGAAATGATTTTGATGTCTTTGCCGAGCTGAGTGAACGCTGGGAGAAGGGCGGGTATGAGCGATTTACCGAAGGCAAAAGCGAGCTGGAATGGCTGGAGACTTTTTACAACATTGCCGGGCAGCGTGGGGCTAGCCAGCAGGTGACGTTGCCGCCATTCACCGAGTTTTGGCAGCGGAATGCGCTGATCGAAATGCCAGAAAACGCCGCCAGCGCGGAGTTTATCCGTTTCGCGGATTTTCGCCGCAACCCACAGGCGCATCCGCTGAAAACGGACAGCGGTAAAATTGAAATCTACTCCGCGAGGATTGCCGGTTACGGTTACGCGGACTGTGCGGGGCATCCGATGTGGCTGGAGCCGGATGAGTGGTTCGGTAACGCCGAGCCGGGCCAGTTACAGCTGCTTTCCGCCCATCCGGCGCACCGTTTGCACAGTCAGCTAAATTACAGCGTGTTGCGCGAACAGTATGCGGTAGCGGATCGTGAGCCCGTCACGATTCATCCGCAGGATGCCAAAGCGCGCGGTATTGCGGATGGCGACACGGTCAGGGTGTGGAACCAGCGTGGGCACGTTCTGGCGGGAGCGGTCGTGACGACGGGAATTAAACCCGGTGTCATCTGTATTCATGAGGGCGCCTGGCCTGATTTGGATCTCGCCGCCAACGGTATTTGTAAAAATGGCGCCGTCAACGTGCTGACCAAAGATCTCCCCAGCTCGAAGCTGGGGAATGGCTGTGCGGGCAACACTGCGCTGGCGTGGCTCGAAAAATACAGCGGACCAACGTTGGCGCTTACGGCGTTTGATCCGCCTGCCAGCCCATAATCCACGTGGGATGGTGAGTCTCTTCCTGCCATGCGCCATCTTCAATGCGAAAACCCAGCGCATGGTAGAAGTTCACCGCTGATTGATTCTTCTGGTAGACCTCGAGGCTGAGTAACGAAAAGCGCTGCTGCACATGCTGCACCAGCGCTTTGCCGATCCCGCTTCTGATGGCGGCAGGCGCGACGAACAGCGCGCCGAGAAAGCGGTCGTCAATGACGCTGGCAAAGCCTTTGAGCACCCCTTCTTCTTCCCATACCCAGGTTTGTGCGGCTGGCAGGTAAACATCCCGCACGATGGATTCACTTTCGCGCCAGTAGCGTTCTTCGATAAACGGATGGGCATGGATCGTGCTTTCCATCCACAGCGCCAGAATCGACGGTAGATCGTCAGCCTTTGATTCACGAATCATGTTGTTCTCCCGGGTAACAGATACAGCTGGTGACATGGTCATTGACCAGGCCGCATGCCTGCATAAAGGAGTAACAGATGGTGGTGCCGACAAACTTAAATCCGCGTTTTTTTAACGCTTTAGACAGAGCATCTGACGCCGGTGTAGAGGTGGGGATATCGCTCAGGTTGGCGGCGCGGGTCAGTTGCGGTTGGTTATCAACAAACGACCAGACGAACTCGCTAAACGATTCTCCGTTTTGCGCCATGGTCAGAAAGGCGCGAGCGTTGCCGATAATGGCCTGAATTTTTCCTCGATGGCGAATAATGCCGGCATCCAGTACCAGTCTTTCCACATCTTCTTCGGTCATGGCCGCCACTTTTTCCGGGTCAAAATGGTGGAAGGCGTGGCGATAATTTTCCCGTTTCTTTAGCACGGTGATCCACGATAAACCGGCCTGTTGGCCTTCCAGACAGATCATTTCGAACAGCTTGTTGCCATCTGTTTCGGGGACGCCCCATTCCTTGTCGTGGTAGGCAATGTAAAGTGGGTCCTGGCTGACCCATCCGCAACGCTGCATATTCTTCCTCGCTGTTTTTACTGGCGTAAAAATTTCATTCGGCCCGCCTTGACGCGCCAGCTAAAAAGACAATATTTAATACAGGGCCTGATGGGCCCGATATCCTTCACACAATGACAATAATATCGCCGAATTCGGCTCTTTTCTGGAGTCGCGTTGATGATTATAAGAAACAGTAGTGGTCGCCAAAGGTTAACTCTGGCGAGCGTCGTAGTTTGTGCGCTGTTCATCAATACAGCATATGGCTGGCAACAAGAATATATCGTTGATGCGATGTCAGGGCATACGGCTGAACGTTATACATGGGACAGCGATCACCAACCACGTTATAACGACATTCTGGAAGAACGTATTCGCTCCACTCAAAACGTGGCGGGTCCCGTGGTGAATCTGGCGGATGAAACGCCTATGGATGCGACCAGCGGCATGAGTATGGGCTGGAACTTTCCGCTTTCAAGGCAGGTGATGACCGGTCCGGTGGCCGCGCTGCATTATGACGGTTCGACCACGTCTACTTACAACGAATTTGGCGATAGCGTGACGTCGGTAACGCAGAACGATCCGCTGTGGCATGCCAGCGTCAGCACGTTAGGCTGGCGAGTCAATTCTCAGTTCGGTGATGTGCGACCGTGGGCGCAAATCAGCTATAACCAGCAGTTTGGCGAGAATATCTGGAAAGCGCAGTCGGGCCTCAGTCGCATGACGGCGGCGGGTCAAGACGGTAACTGGCTGGATGTTACCGTTGGCGCAGATATGCTGTTGAACAGGCACATGGCGGCTTACGCGGCGCTTTCGCAGGCGGAAAATAGCGCCAATAACAGCGACTATATGTACACCATGGGAGTGAGTGCCAAATTTTAACGCAAACAATCATCATATAAACATCTCTGTTACATATTGAGATCAACAATCACACGCCCCTCAGCGATAGCGTGTACTAACTCTTACGATAAAATTCAGTAACCCGACTTTTTGTCTCGTCATTCATTCCGCATTCCAGGCATTTCATTCCGTCCTGGTGGCATTTCATGCCGTTTTCTCCTGGCCATAAAAGCGCTTCGGTATGGTTGTTGGCAGAGAATTTCCCATTTTGCTTATGCAGGAAGACTGCCATGAAAACTTCTGATTATCAGCGCACTCGCTGGCTAACACTGATCGGCACGATTATTACCCAATTTGCTTTAGGTTCTGTTTATACCTGGAGCCTGTTTAATGGCGCGCTCTCTTCTAAGCTCGATGCGCCGGTAAGTCAGGTGGCATTTTCTTTTGGCTTGCTGAGCCTCGGGCTGGCGATTTCCTCTTCCGTTGCCGGCAAGCTGCAGGAACGTTTTGGCGTGAAACGCGTCACCATGGCCTCCGGTATTTTACTCGGCGTCGGTTTCTTCTTAACCGCCCATTCCAACAGCCTGATTATGCTGTGGCTGAGCGCTGGTGTGCTGGTTGGTCTGGCGGATGGCGCAGGTTACCTGTTAACGCTTTCCAACTGCGTAAAATGGTTCCCTGAGCGTAAAGGGCTGATTTCCGCCTTTGCCATCGGTTCTTATGGCCTTGGCAGCCTCGGTTTTAAATTTATCGACAGCCAACTGCTGAGCACCGTGGGCTTGGAAAAAACCTTCATGATTTGGGGCGCGATCGTACTGGTGATGATCGTCTTTGGCTCCACGCTGATGAAAGATGCGCCGAATCAGGAAGTGAAAGCGAAGAATGGCGTGGTTGAGAACGACTACACCCTGGCGCAATCCATGCGCAAACCGCAGTACTGGATGCTGGCAGTCATGTTCCTGACAGCGTGTATGAGCGGTCTGTACGTCATTGGCGTGGCGAAAGATATCGCACAAAGCCTGGCGCATATGGATGTGGCGACGGCGGCGAATGCGGTTACCGTCATTTCTATCGCGAACCTGTCGGGTCGTCTGGTGCTGGGGATTCTGTCCGATAAAATCTCCCGTATTCGCGTGATCACCATTGGTCAGGTCGTTTCTCTGGTCGGTATGGCTGCACTGTTGTTCGCACCGCTGAATGACGTAACCTTCTTTATGGCAATTGCCTGTGTCGCATTTAACTTTGGCGGCACCATCACCGTATTCCCGTCACTGGTCAGCGAGTTCTTCGGTCTGAATAACCTGGCTAAAAACTACGGTGTTATTTACCTGGGCTTCGGTATCGGTAGCATTTGCGGTTCCATTATCGCCTCGCTGTTTGGCGGGTTCTATGTGACCTTCTGCGTCATCTTTGCGCTGTTAATCATTTCGCTGGCGCTTTCTACCACTATTCGTCAGCCACAACGTAGTGTCTATACCGAGGCGCACGCCTAAATCTATTAGTAGTATGATTAATACCTGGCGCATATATTTACAAAAATTTATGCGCCATTTTCATTCTCTATAAGCACTTTTGCTCCCTCCTGTGGTCTACTTACCCGCGCCCGTAGACATTTCACCTCTGCTGTTGTCGCATTTTTCCTCTGTCAGGTCTGATTGATCGCTGCTCAGGGTTTTTTATCCCGATTTCCAGGGTTTGTTTGCATGAGATACATTAAGTCGATGACGCAGCAGAAACTCAGTTTCTTGCTGGCAATCTATATCGGTTTGTTTATGAACTGTGCTGTATTTTTCCGTCGTTTTAGCGGATATGCGCACGATTTTACCGTCTGGAAAGGACTTTCCGCGGTTGTTGAATTGGCCGGCACTGTGCTGGTGACCTTCTTTTTACTACGCCTTCTCTCTTTGTTTGGCCGCCGCGCCTGGCGTGTCCTGGCAACCTGTTTGGTGCTGTGTTCTGCCGGCGCCAGTTATTATATGACCTTCCTGAACGTGGTAATTGGTTACGGTATTATCGCCTCCGTAATGACCACGGATATTGATTTATCGAAAGAAGTCGTCGGCTGGCATTTCATCGTGTGGCTGGTTTCGGTCAGTATTATTCCCTTGGTGCTGATTTGGAGTAACCGCTGCCGCTACACGTTGATGAGACAAATTCGTACACCGGGCATGAGGTGGCGTAGCGTAGCGGTAGTTTTACTTGCCGGCCTGATGGTGTGGGCGCCGATTCGCCTGCTGAGCATGCAACAGAGAAGCGTAGAGCGAGAAACAGGTATCGATTTACCCAGCTATGGCGGGGTTGTGGCGAACTCTTACTTGCCGTCAAACTGGCTCTCTGCGCTGGGTTTGTACGCCTGGGCACAGGTGGATGAATCCTCAGACAACAAATCGCTGATGAACCCGGCGAAGAAATTTACCTATGTTGAGCCCAAGAACCTCGACGACACCTATGTGGTCTTTATTATCGGCGAAACGACCCGCTGGGACCATATGGGGATTTTTGGCTATGAGCGAAATACCACTCCAAGGCTCGCCCAGGAGAAAAACCTGGCCGCGTTCCGTGGATATTCCTGTGACACGGCGACCAAGCTTTCGCTGCGCTGTATGTTTGTGCGTGAAGGTGGAGCGGAAGAAAACCCGCAGCGTACCCTGAAAGAACAAAACGTCTTTTCCGTGCTCGGTCAGTTAGGGTTCAAGACAGACCTCTACGCGATGCAAAGCGAGATGTGGTTCTACAGCAATACCATGGCGGAGAACATCGCTTACCGAGAGCAGATTGGCGCAGAGCCGCGTAACCGTGGCAAGAACGTTGACGATATGCTGTTGATTACCGAAATGCAGCAGTCTCTGCAACCGAATGACGATGATGGCAAACGTCTGATTATTCTGCATACCAAAGGTTCGCATTTTAACTACACGCAGCGCTACACCCGCGAATATGCGCAGTGGAAGCCGGAGTGTGTCAATGTGGATAGCGGTTGCTCGAAAGCCGAGATGATTAACTCTTTTGATAACTCGGTAACCTATGTTGATCACTTTATTACCAAAGTGTTTGATCAACTGCGGGATAAGAAAGCGATAGTGTTCTACGCCGCCGATCACGGCGAGTCGATTAACGAGCGTGAGCACCTGCACGGTACGCCGCGTAAAATGGCTCCGCCAGAGCAGTTCCGCGTTCCTATGCTGGTGTGGATGTCAGATAAATATCTGGAAGACCCAGACCATGCGAAGGCGTTTGCACACCTGAAGCAAGAAGCTGATATGAAGGTGCCGCGTCGTCATGTGGAACTGTACGACACTATCTTGGGTTGCCTCGGTTATACCTCGCCAAAGGGCGGTATTAACGAGAATAACAACTGGTGCCGTATCCCGGACGCGAAGAAGGTTACGGCTCAGTAATTGGGCTGCTGACTTTCTCGCCGATCAAATGGCATTTTGATACTAAGGGATTGACGGGGGCGCGGCTGAGCAGTAAGATGCGCCCCGCATTCGGTGATTGGCGCAGCCTGGTAGCGCACTTCGTTCGGGACGAAGGGGTCGGAGGTTCGAATCCTCTATCACCGACCAAATTCAAAACCCTGCTCAACGAGCAGGGTTTTTTGCATTTGAAACCCACGAGGATGAGAACCTCCGGGGGTAAGAGGTTCGACTCGAGCGCAGCGAGAGAACGTTGCGTTAGCAACGGCCCGTAGGGCGAGCCACGTCAGTGGCGAGTAATCCTCTCTCTCCGACCAAAATTGACCTTCCTTTTATCTGCAAAAATTGTGCACCACTTCCCACTGACTGTTAACGATTCTGTGACATATTCCATTGCCTTTTTTTATATTTGCTTGAAACTTTTTTTGCGCTACTTATGGCTGAACCTGGCATTTTCCGCTGTGCGCTTTAGCGTTCATGGCATTAATCGCTCAGATATGCAGCATTAATTTAGAAAGTTTTAATAATTTGCATAAATGTTAATCACCAAATGTTGCGAAATATGAAGATGTTTATTCTGGCATAGTGCGCGTAGCACAAATTTCCCTGCTGAAAATGTCCTTCTGCACTTTTTTTAATCTTTGTTTGCGAATTCTCACCGTTGGTGTAAATCACGGTTACCTGTATTGACGTTTTCACATTCTGTTGACAGATTGTAGGGCATGAGGGGCATTTCATGGAGAATCCGCACTGCAACTCAGTCGCTTATGTGAACGGAATCCCTATCCTCTTAACGCCGACCCGGCCGGGTAAAAAACAAAAAAGGCCAGGCGGTGCAAACCCACTGCAAAGGGTAAAACAACAAACATCACATTTGGAGCAGAAGAATGAGTATTTCCTTGAAGAAGTCAGGGATGCTGAAGCTTGGTCTGAGCCTGGTGGCTATGACCTGCGCCGCAAGCGTACAGGCTAAAACTCTGGTTTATTGTTCAGAAGGATCTCCTGAAGGCTTTAACCCACAGCTTTTCACCTCTGGCACGACCTATGATGCCAGCTCCGTGCCGATCTATAACCGCCTGGTCGAGTTCAAAACCGGTACAACTGAAGTGATCCCGGGCCTTGCTGAGAAGTGGGAAATCAGCGAAGACGGTAAAACCTATACCTTCCACCTGCGCCAGGGCGTGAAGTGGCAGGACAACAAAGATTTCAAACCGACGCGCGATTTAAACGCCGATGACGTGGTGTTCTCTTTCGATCGTCAGAAAAATGCCCAGAACCCGTACCACAAAGTCTCTGGCGGTAGCTATGAATACTTCGAAGGGATGGGTCTGCCAGATCTGATCTCCGAAGTGAAAAAAGTGGACGATAAAACCGTTCAGTTCGTGCTGACTCGCCCGGAGGCGCCTTTCCTGGCTGACCTGGCGATGGACTTCGCTTCTATTCTTTCCAAAGAATATGCAGACAACATGCTGAAAGCCGGTTCCCCGGAGAAAGTGGATCTGAACCCAATTGGGACCGGTCCGTTCCAGCTGCAGCAGTACCAGAAAGACTCCCGTATTCTGTATAAAGCATTCGAAGGTTACTGGGGTACCAAGCCACAGATTGACCGTCTGGTCTTCTCCATTACGCCTGACGCTTCCGTGCGTTACGCCAAACTGCAGAAGAACGAGTGCCAGGTGATGCCGTACCCGAACCCGGCAGATATCGCGCGTATGAAGCAGGATAAAAATATTAACCTGATGGAGCAGGCCGGTCTGAACGTTGGCTACCTCTCTTTCAACACCGAGAAGAAACCGTTTGATGACGTGAAAGTCCGTCAGGCGCTGACCTACGCGGTGAACAAAGAAGCCATCATTAAAGCGGTATATCAGGGCGCTGGCGTTGCCGCGAAAAACCTGATCCCACCGACCATGTGGGGCTATAACGACGACGTTAAAGACTACACCTACGATCCTGAAAAGGCTAAAGCGCTGCTGAAGGAAGCGGGTCAGGATAAAGGCTTTACCGTTGAGCTGTGGGCCATGCCGGTACAGCGTCCTTACAACCCGAACGCCCGCCGTATGGCGGAAATGGTTCAGGCTGACTGGGCGAAAATTGGCGTTCAGGCCAAGATTGTGACCTACGAGTGGGGCGAATATCTGAAACGCGCCAAAGCGGGTGAGCATCAGGCGGTGATGATGGGTTGGACCGGTGACAACGGGGATCCGGACAACTTCTTCGCCACCCTGTTCAGCTGTGCGGCAGCGAAAGACGGTTCCAACTACTCTCGCTGGTGCTACAAGCCGTTTGAAGATCTGATCCAGCCGGCGCGTGCGACCGACGATCACAACAAACGTATTGAACTGTACAAGCAAGCTCAGGTTGTTATGCACGATCAGGCCCCGGCTCTGATTGTTGCTCACTCCACCGTGTATGAACCAGTGCGTAAAGAAGTGAAAGGCTATGTGGTTGATCCATTAGGCAAACATCACTTCGAAAACGTCTCTGTCGAATAATTAAAAGCAAGCCAGGCAGCGCTACGGACCGTTAAGTCGGGTCACCGTAGCGCCACCTGACAGTAATGCTTTATCTCCCTCTCGCTGGAGGGGGAGATAAGATTTGTGAGCAATACAGATTCACGGTTCCAGGCCGTGCGTCATTAGAGAGAATCCGGGTTATGTTGCAGTTCATTCTCCGACGTTTGGGACTCGTCATCCCCACGTTTATCGGTATCACTCTTCTCACCTTTGCTTTCGTTCATATGATCCCCGGCGATCCGGTAATGATCATGGCGGGTGAGCGTGGAATTTCCCCTGAGCGTCATGCTCAACTGTTGGCTGAACTCGGTCTGGATAAACCGATGTGGCAGCAGTACCTCCATTACATCTGGGGGGTTATGCATGGTGATTTAGGTATCTCGCTGAAAAGCCGATTACCGGTGTGGGAAGAGTTCGTTCCTCGCTTTAAAGCAACGCTGGAACTTGGCGTCTGCGCGATGATTTTCGCCGTTGCGGTGGGTATTCCGGTGGGTGTACTTGCTGCCGTTAAGCGCGGCTCCATTTTCGATCACACTGCCGTTGGCCTGGCGCTGACGGGTTACTCCATGCCGATTTTCTGGTGGGGCATGATGCTGATCATGCTGGTTTCCGTGCAGTGGAACCTGACGCCGGTTTCCGGTCGGGTGAGCGACATGGTGTTCCTTGATGATTCCAATCCCCTGACCGGTTTTATGCTGATTGACACCGCCATTTGGGGTGAAGAGGGCAACTTTATCGATGCGCTGGCGCATATGATCCTGCCGGCAATGGTGCTTGGCACCATTCCTCTGGCGGTAATTGTGCGTATGACTCGTTCATCGATGCTGGAAGTACTGGGTGAAGATTACATTCGTACCGCACGCGCCAAAGGCCTGACCCGTATGCGCGTCATCATCATTCACGCTCTGCGTAACGCGATGCTGCCCGTTGTGACCGTTATCGGCCTGCAGGTCGGTACGTTATTGGCTGGGGCGATCCTGACCGAGACTATTTTCTCGTGGCCGGGACTGGGACGCTGGTTGATCGATGCGCTACAACGCCGTGATTATCCAGTGGTACAGGGCGGGGTACTGCTGGTCGCGACGATGATTATCCTCGTCAACCTGCTGGTAGACCTGCTGTACGGCGTGGTGAACCCGCGTATTCGGCATAGGAAGTAAGGGGCCATCATGTCACAGGTTACTGAAAATAAAGTTATTGCTGCACCGGTGCCCATGACCCCGCTGCAGGAGTTCTGGCACTATTTTAAACGCAACAAAGGTGCGGTTGTTGGGTTGGTGTACGTTGTAGTGATGATCCTGATTGCGGTCTTTGCCAACGTCCTCGCGCCGTACAACCCGGCAGAGCAGTTCCGCGATACGCTGCTGGCTCCTCCTGCGTGGCAGGAAGGTGGTACCATGGCGCATCTGTTTGGTACTGATGATGTGGGCCGCGATGTGCTGTCCCGCCTGATGTACGGTGCGCGTTTGTCTCTGTTGGTCGGCTGTCTGGTGGTGGTGCTCTCCCTGCTGATGGGCGTGATTCTCGGGCTGATTGCCGGTTACTTTGGCGGGATTGTCGATAACGTCATCATGCGTGTGGTCGATATCATGCTGGCACTGCCGAGCCTGCTACTGGCGCTGGTGCTGGTGGCGGTATTTGGGCCCTCGATTGGCAATGCCGCGCTGGCGCTGACGTTCGTGGCATTGCCGCACTATGTGCGTCTGACGCGCGCCGCCGTCCTGGTGGAGGTTAACCGCGACTACGTTACCGCATCCCGCGTGGCCGGAGCCGGTGCGATGCGCCAGATGTTCGTCAATATTCTTCCTAACTGTCTTGCGCCGCTGATTGTTCAGGCGTCGCTTGGCTTCTCTAACGCCATTCTCGATATGGCTGCCCTCGGCTTCCTGGGGATGGGCGCACAGCCGCCTACGCCGGAATGGGGCACCATGCTCTCTGACGTGTTGCAATTTGCCCAAAGCGCCTGGTGGGTCGTGACCTTCCCGGGGCTGGCAATCCTGCTGACGGTGCTGGCATTTAACCTGATGGGTGACGGTCTGCGTGACGCGCTCGATCCCAAACTGAAGCAGTAAGAGGTTCGAGATGGCGTTATTAAATGTAGATAAATTATCGGTGCACTTCGGCGATGTGGGGTCCGAATTCCGTGCCGTAGACCGCATTAGTTACAGCGTGAACCAGGGTGAAGTGGTTGGCATTGTAGGGGAGTCCGGCTCTGGTAAGTCCGTCAGCTCGCTGGCGATCATGGGATTGATTGACTACCCAGGCCGCGTTATGGCCGAAAATCTGGAGTTTAATGGTCGTGACCTGAAGCGCATCTCTGAGAAAGAGCGTCGCCAGTTAGTGGGCGCGGAAGTGGCGATGATCTTCCAGGACCCGATGACCAGCCTTAACCCGTGCTACACCGTCGGCTACCAAATTATGGAAGCCATTAAGGTGCACCAGGGCGGCAACAAAAAAACGCGTATTCAGCGGGCGATTGACCTGTTGACGCTGGTGGGGATCCCCGATCCGGCCTCGCGTCTGGATGTCTATCCGCACCAGTTGTCTGGTGGGATGAGCCAGCGCGTGATGATCGCGATGGCGATTGCCTGTCGTCCAAAGCTGTTGATTGCCGACGAACCGACAACGGCGCTGGATGTGACCATTCAGGCGCAGATCATCGAGCTACTGCTGGAATTGCAGCAAAAAGAGAACATGGCGCTGGTCTTAATCACGCACGACCTGGCGCTGGTGGCCGAAGCGGCGCACAAGATCATTGTGATGTACGCCGGGCAGGTAGTGGAAACCGGGGCCGCGCAGGATATTTTCCGCGCGCCGCGTCATCCGTATACCCAGGCGTTGCTGCGCGCGTTGCCGGAGTTCGCTCAGGATAAAGCGCGTCTGGCTTCGTTGCCGGGCGTGGTGCCAGGTAAATATGACCGCCCGACCGGTTGTTTACTGAACCCGCGCTGCCCCTATGCGACTGACAAATGCCGCGCTGAAGAACCTGAACTGAACCTGCTGGAAGGCGGTCGTCAGTCGAAATGCCACTACCCACTTGATGATGCCGGGAGGCCTGGGCTATGAGTACGCAAAAGGCCGCTTTGCCACAGCCGCTGTTGCAGGCAATTGACCTGAAAAAACACTACCCGGTGAAGAAGGGGATGTTCGCCCCGGAACGCCTGGTGAAAGCGCTGGACGGCGTCTCCTTTACGCTGGAACGCGGCAAAACGCTGGCGGTGGTAGGCGAGTCGGGCTGTGGGAAATCCACCCTTGGTCGCCTGCTGACGATGATTGAAGTCCCGACCGGCGGTGAGCTGTATTATCAGGGGCAGGATCTGCTTAAGCACGACCCGCAGGCGCAGAAGCTGCGCCGGCAGAAAATCCAGATTGTGTTCCAGAACCCTTACGGTTCCCTGAACCCGCGCAAGAAAGTAGGGCAGATTCTGGAAGAGCCGCTGCTGATCAACTCCACGCTAAGTAAAGAGGAGCGTCGTGAAAAAGCGCTGGCGATGATGGCGAAAGTGGGGCTGAAAACCGAGCACTACGACCGCTATCCGCACATGTTCTCCGGCGGTCAGCGTCAGCGTATTGCCATCGCTCGCGGGCTGATGCTTGATCCAGACGTGGTGATCGCCGACGAACCGGTCTCGGCGCTGGACGTTTCTGTTCGTGCGCAGGTGCTGAACCTGATGATGGACTTGCAGCAGGAACTGGGGCTGTCATACGTCTTTATCTCGCATGACCTGTCGGTGGTAGAGCACATTGCCGATGAGGTGATGGTGATGTATTTAGGCCGTTGCGTGGAAAAAGGAACGAAGGATCAGATCTTCAATAATCCGCGTCATCCGTATACGCAGGCGCTGCTCTCTGCGACGCCGCGCCTGAATCCGGACGATCGCCGCGAGCGTATCAAGCTGACCGGTGAGCTGCCAAGCCCGCTGAATCCACCGCCGGGCTGTGCGTTCAATGCCCGCTGCCGTCGGCGTTTTGGTCCGTGTACCCAGCTTCAGCCGCAACTGAAGGATTACGGTGGACAACTCGTGGCCTGTTTCGCTGTTGACCAGGATGAAAATCCACAGCAATAAACGTGGGTTATGACCTGATAACCGGAGCCTTGTGCTACGGTTTTTTTATATTTTGTTTTTACGTCCACAATGTGAGTCCTCTGGCAGAACATTATTCCACAGCGTCTAAAATGTAGTCAGATTTCCTCTCGTCACAGAAATATCTATTTCGCAGTTGCTAACTGTCAGGAGCAAATGTGGTCACGATACGCTGGGATATTAAAACAATTGATCGTCTGTCGATGGTTGAGGATGTCCTGAAGGAATTTTCCTGCTGCGATATCAATATCATCTCCATGAAAGTCACGCCTGGACGGATCCTGATTAAATCCTGGTGCCGGCAGTTACAGGATATTTCCTGCGTGCAATCCTGTTTAGGCCGGCGCGCCGATATTATTAACGTCGCTTACCTGTGTGAAGAGATAAGCGAACTGTCGACGCCTGAGCCGGAACGCCCGCGCTATTTCTCTGACATTATTTGTAGCAGCCAGAGCATGCACTCGCTTATCGAAAAGGCGATAAAAATTGCCGACAGCAAATATACCGTTTTGATCCGCGGCGATACGGGTACTGGCAAAGAACTGCTGGCCCGGGCTATCCATAATTCCGGGCAGCGACGTTTTTATCCGTTTATTCCGGTCAACTGCTCTGCGCTACCTGAGTCGTTGATGGAGAGTGAATTCTTTGGCTATGAGAAAGGAGCTTTTAGCGGTGCAGATTGTAAAGGCAAAAAAGGGCTGTTTGAAATGGCCGATAAAGGCACCCTTTTTCTCGATGAATTTGGTGAAATGTCGCTGAGCTTACAGGCTAAATTACTGCGCGTACTTCAGGATGGCGGGATCCGTCGCGTTGGCGGGGCGCAAATTATTCCGGTCAATGTGCGCATTATTGTGGCAACCAACGCCAATCTGGAAGAGATGGTGGAACAACGTCTGCTGCGCGCCGATCTCTATTACCGCATCAATGTACTTTCACTGACCATTCCGCCCCTGCGGGAGCGCCCGCAGGATATCAGCCTATTGATTCGCCACTTTGTGCAGAAATACGCGAAGGAATTCCAGCGACGGATCATTCTGGATAAAGCCTGCTTTGATGCCCTGCATCATCACACCTGGCCGGGAAACGTTCGCGAACTGGAAAATACCATCATTCGCCTGATGCTGATGGCGGAATCCGACGTCATTACGCGGGAAGAATTAGGGATGGTGAATTTGCCTGCTGTTGAGCTGACGCCGACAGAACGTCCTTTTAAAGAACAGGTTTTGTGTGCTGAACGCCAGCTTATTGAACAGATGGTGGAAGAGAATGTGTCGTCGCGGCATATCGCTAAAGCGCTGGGGGTGTCACATACCACGGTACTGAATAAAATTCGCAGCTATCAACTGGAGAGTGTGA
Organism: Citrobacter sp. RHBSTW-00859; assembly: GCF_013729795.1. NCBI lineage: Bacteria > Pseudomonadati > Pseudomonadota > Gammaproteobacteria > Enterobacterales > Enterobacteriaceae > Citrobacter > Citrobacter sp. RHBSTW-00859. The sequence goes on from NZ_CP056284.1 coordinate 212,848, forward strand.
GTTAAGCGCCGTCAGTGACTGACGGCACTGTAAACGGATTAGTCAATCAGCTTCAATAATGGCGACAGGCACAGCAGGATCCCGTACAACAGGATTAGCCAGGTTTTCAGCCCGCGTAGTTTTTCCAGTTGCGTTACTTTATAGATCAGGAAAAACGGAATAATACACGACACAATCCCGTAAAGTGGGCTACCCAACTGGAAGAACACCAGTACCGATACACGAAATGACACCCAGATCACCAGGGTGATAACAATAAAGGTGCAAATACCCAGCGTAAGCACCAGGGGATTAATTTTCGCCACATCAATAACGCGGCTCAGAACATTAAGAATAATACCCTTAATCGCCTCGTGGAACCCCAGATAAATACCAAAGAATGCGGTTAATACGGCGAAGATATTTAGCACCGTTGAGGTGATATGAATAATTTTCCCAGGAATGACTTGCGCTGCCAGCGCCAGTGCAGAAATATTTTGTTCGAAGGCTGAAACGGCCTCTTCATGACTAATAGAAAAGGTAAAAGAGAATGAGAAAAACAGAATGACCGCAATCAGCGTAATGTAACTGATGCGATGTGTGCGTATTGCCATGCGGGTGGCCAGAACCCGGTCCGCTACCCGCTTGCGGTAGGCGATGTTCATTGGGTTCAACACCTGAATAAACACCGCCGAGAAGAAGCAGAACGGGATGGTCAGCAGCACGTCGCGAAAGAAGACCGATGCTTCAGGGAATGCGCTGATATTAGTGAAGTTCCAGTGCGGAACCATCGCAAAACCAAACACGATGATGATCCCCACTTTGACTACCACCATCGGGCCGGAGATTTTAAACAGCAGCTTTTCTCCCCCGGAAGCAATGGCCACCAGCACGGCAAAAATGGCCACTTTATAGATTATCGATTGTGAAAGATCGGCATCGGTTAAGCCGAAGGTTTTGATATATGAGGCACTGTCAAAAACCACGGATAAGGAATAGATAAATATGCCGTGAATAATCATCAAAAAATAGATGACGCCAAGAAATACACCCCAGTTTTTTCCCTGGTAATGACTGATAATATCGGTATAGTCATTACAAGTTTCACTTTCTGATAATGTTTTTAAATAAATATCCTGCACAATATAGGTTGCTGGATAGGCAATAATAAAGGCGACGATAAATACCCAAATGCCTGTTAAGCCTATTTGTACCGGCATCAGTACCGTTCCGGCACCAATTGCCATACCGATACACAGTAATACCCAGCCAAAGTCATATTTCGTAAACGGTATTTTCTTTGAGAATGGTACGGTGGTTGCTGTATTGTTGCTTAGTTGTAATGTGTCGTCCTGCATAGAACCCCCTGCCCAAAATACGCGCTCTCCCCGAAACAGGATTGCGCGTATTACCAGACTGTTGTGCCTTGATTCTCAACAACCTGAACCGATCGGCGTCGGTTCAGGTCATAATGGTCAGAATGTTGCCTTTCTGATGGCGTGTTCAAGGTCGTTAATAATATCTTCTGGATCTTCAAGACCCACAGAAAGACGGATAAGCCCGTCGGTAATACCTGCTTTAAGCCGTTCCTCTGGCGCAACGGGCGAATGTGTCATAGACGCTGGGTGCTGAATGAGGGTTTCGGTATCACCGAGACTGACCGCGAGGAGGCACAATTCTACAGAATTGATCATCCGTCTGCCAGCCTCGAGGCCGCCAGCGATTTCGAAGCTGATAATTCCTCCTGGCAGGCTCATCTGTCGCTGGCCCAGCTCATACTGCGGGTGTGAAGACAAGCCAGGATAATAAACGCGGGTAATGGATGGATGCCCCTCGAGGAAGCGGGCGATTTTCAATGCGTTTTCACAGTGGCGTTCCATACGTATACCCAGTGTTTTAACGCCGCGTAGCGTCAACCACGCGTTGAAAGGACTCATGCAGCCGCCGGTGATATCTTTCAGACCAACAAACCGCGCCTGGTCAATAAACTCCTGCTTACCAACAATGATCCCGCCAATCACGTCTCCGTGACCGTTGATATATTTAGTGACGCTGTGCACCACAATATCCGCGCCTAGCTGTAAAGGCTGCTGGCAGTACGGTGACATAAAGGTGTTATCCACCACCAGCAATGCGCCTTGTTGATGGGCGATACCGGCTACCGTTTCAATGTCGACCAGCGACAGCGTCGGGTTAGCGGGTGTTTCGATATACACTACTTTGGTTTCCGGGCGCATGGCGGCGCGGATTTCTTCAGGCTTTGCCGCATCGACGAAGCTGACGTTAATCCCAAACTTCGGCATGCTGTGCGACAAAAACGCGTGGGTGCAGCCGTAAATCGCGCTGGCGGAAACGATATGGTCGCCCTGCTGGCACAACGTCAGCAGCGTGGTGGTGATGGCAGAAATACCGGATGCGGTTGCCAGCCCGGCTTCACCTCTTTCCAGTACCGCCAGCTTTTTCTCCAGCGCATCGGTGGTGGGGTTACACAAACGGGTGTAAATGTACCCGGACTCCTCGAGCGCAAAGCGGGCGGCACCTTGTTCGGCGCTGTCAAAAACAAACGTTGAAGTCTGGAAAATAGGCGTACTGAGCGCGCCAGTAGAAGGGTCGGGTTGTTGCCCCGCGTGAACGATCTGGGTGTTGAATCCGTAAGTACGACAGTCAGACATGATATCTCCTTTGATTCGGAACAAAACAGCTCACAGTCAAATAGCAATCGCTGTGCCAGAAAATGAAATTATAGATATCAATGAGATATGTCTTTTTCTGTATTGAAGAGCGGCAGGAATGTTGCCAACTGGCAAGAATCTTTCCAGCGTAATGGTGAGAAAACAGGTGAAATGCGAGGCGCTACGCAGAGCCGTGTATTGCGCAGTGATATGGCAAGTGGGCTACCGTAGAATCAGCGGCAAGCCGGGAATTCCCGGTGAGGCGCAATGTTGCGGGGGCTTGATCCCCGGCGGCATAGGTTGCTGGAAAGAGAAAACCCCCGCACGTTGTTCGGTATAAACCTGGCAACAAAACGGGGGCTAACTTGAACCTGAACAACTCAGAATAGCCGTGAACAGTTGCCATTGCAACACAGGCGGCTATATGACGCTCGCACAGTTAGGCGTGGCCTTCTGGCACGATTTAGCGGCTCCGATCATCGCTGGCATTATTGCCAGCCTGATTGTGAGCTGGCTGCGTAACAGGAAGTAATGCACCTTGCGGGCGTCTGTCTGCCGTGATGGCAACATGCGCCCGAACCAGGCCGCAGGGGGTAACCTTGCGGCCTTTTTCGGCTTAAATGCAGATAAATCTCGTCGCCAGGTGCCTATCCTGTCGGGATAATGCATGCTGGGAAGTTTTCAGATACCGCCTCTCTTAATACCGCTACGATCGGGTATACTCTGACGGCAGTTTCGTCTATCCGTGGAGAGTCAGTTTGCGTGTCAGTCGCTCGTTAACAATTAAGCAGATGGCAATGGTTGCGGCCGTTGTCATGGTGTTTGTGTTTATTTTTTGCACCGTTTTGTTGTTCCATCTGGTCCAGCAGAATCGCTACAACACGGCTACGCAACTGGAAAGTATCGCTCGCTCCGTCCGTGAGCCTCTGTCGGGCACGATCCTGAAAGGGGATATTCCCGAAGCAGAAGCTATTTTAAGAAGTATTCGACCAGCAGGCGTGGTCAGCCGCGCCGATGTGGTGCTTCCCAATCAGTTTCAGGCGCTGCGGATGAGCTTTATTCCTGAACGCCCGGTTCCGGTTACGGTGACTCGCCTGTTTGAACTTCCGGTACAAATTTCGCTGCCGGTCTATTCTCTTGAGCGTTCAGCGAATCCGCAACCGCTGGCGTATCTGGTGCTACAGGCGGATTCGTACCGTATGTACAAGTTCGTGATGAGTACGCTCTCAACGTTAGTGACCATTTACTTACTTCTCTCGTTAATACTCACGGTAGCCATCTCATGGTGTATTAACAGATTGATTTTGCATCCATTACGTAAAATAGCGCGTGAGCTGAACGACATTCCCCAGCAGGATCTGATTGGCTATCAGCTGGCATTGCCGCGTCTGCATCAGGACGACGAGATTGGCCTGCTGGTGCGTAGCTACAACCTCAATCAGCAACTGATTCAGCGCCGCAGTGAAGAGCAAAGCGACCATTCAATGCGGTTCCCGGTTTCTGAGCTGCCCAACAAGTCGTTTCTGATGGCGCTGCTGGAGCAGGTTGTGAACCGCCAGCAGACAACGGCGTTGATGATTGTCACCTGCGAAACCCTGCGTGATACCGCGGGTGTGTTATCCGAGACCCAGCGGGAAATCCTGCTGCTTACGCTGGTTGAAAAGCTGAAGTCAGTATTGGCCCCCAGAATGGTGCTTACCCAGGTGAGCGGCTATGACTTTGCCATCATCGCACATGGTGTGAAAGAACCCTGGCACGCTATTACGCTAGGTCAGCAAGTGCTCACTATCGTTAACGAGCGATTACCGATTCAGGGCATTCAACTACGTCCAACCTGTAACATTGGGGTGGCGATGTTTAATGGCGATTTGACCGCAGAACAGCTTTACCACCGCGCACTCTCAGCCGTGTTAACGTCGCGTCACAAGGGTAAAAACCGGATTCAGTTCTTTGACCCGTTGCAGATGGAAGAGGCGCAACAGCGTTTGACGGAAGAGAACGATATTCTTACCGCGCTGGATAACCATCAGTTTGCGCTCTGGATGCAGCCGCAGGTGGAGATGTCCAGCGGTAAGGTATTGAGCGCAGAAGCATTATTGCGAATGCAGCAGCCAGACGGAAGCTGGGAGCTGCCAGAAGGGTTAATCGACAGGATTGAGTCCTGTGGCCTGATGGTGACGGTCGGTTACTGGGTGCTGGAGGAGACATGCCGCCAGCTGTCAGCCTGGCAGGAACGCGGCCTGATGCTGCCGCTCTCGGTGAACCTGTCTGCACTACAGCTGATGCATCCGAGTATGGTGTCGGATCTGCTGGAATTGCTAAACCGCTATCGCATCAAGCCTGGGACGTTGATTCTGGAAGTGACCGAAAGCCGGCATATTGATGATCCTAACGCCGCTGTGGCTATTTTACGCCCGCTGCGCAACGCGGGCGTGCGTATCGCGCTGGACGATTTTGGTATGGGCTATGCGGGTCTGCGGCAGCTGCAGCACATGAAGTCGCTCCCGGTGGATGTACTCAAAATCGATAAGATGTTTGTCGATGGCGTCCCTGAAGATTGCAGCATGATCTCCGCCATCATCCAGTTAGCACATAGCCTCAATTTGCAGATGATCGCTGAGGGCGTCGAAACCGAAGCGCAACGCGAATGGTTATCACAAGCGGGGGTAGAAGTGGCACAAGGGTTCCTGTTTGCCCGGCCGGCTCCGGCGAATATCTTCGAAGAACGTTATCTGACGCCGAAAAACGCTGATTACAAAAGTTAAAAAAGGTCTCGCTTGTGCGAGCCAGCTCAAAATTTTTAACATTTCTGTATCAATTATGATCCAGGCGCATTTCTGTCATGTTGTGTGGGTGTTACTTTAAGGCCGCAGGTTAAACAAAACCTTACAAGACCTGTGGTTTTTACTTTAAGGACACCCTATGAAAACCTCTATATTCAAAAGCCTTTACTTTCAGGTCCTGACAGCAATTGCCATAGGTATTCTCCTTGGCCATTACTACCCTGAATTAGGCGCCCAAATGAAGCCACTTGGTGATGCTTTCGTTAAGCTCATCAAAATGGTCATCGCACCTGTCATCTTCTGTACTGTCGTGACCGGCATTGCAGGCATGGAAAGTATGAAAGCCGTAGGCCGCACCGGTGCGGTTGCACTGCTTTATTTTGAAATTGTTAGTACGATTGCGCTGATCATCGGCCTTATCATCGTCAACGTGGTGCAACCCGGTGCCGGTATGAACGTCGATCCGGCGACGCTGGATGCCAAAGCGGTTGCGATTTACGCCGAACAGGCAAAAGACCAGGGGATCGTAGGCTTCCTGATGGATATTATCCCGGGTAGCGTCATTGGCGCGTTCGCCAGTGGCAACATCCTGCAGGTATTGCTGTTTGCGGTCATGTTTGGTTTTGCGCTGCATCGTTTAGGTAGCAAAGGCCAGATGATTTTCAACGTGATTGAAAGCTTCTCGCAGGTTATTTTTGGCATCATCAACATGATCATGCGCCTGGCGCCGATCGGTGCTTTCGGTGCCATGGCCTTTACTATCGGTAAATATGGCGTCGGGACGCTGGTGCAGTTGGGTCAGTTGATCATCTGTTTCTACATTACCTGTATTCTGTTTGTGGTTGTGGTGTTGGGCTCGATTGCGCGCGCAACCGGCTTCAGCATTTTCAAATTCATCCGTTATATCCGTGAAGAACTGCTGATCGTTCTGGGCACCTCTTCTTCCGAGTCCGCGCTGCCGCGTATGCTCGATAAGATGGAAAAACTGGGCTGTCGCAAGTCGGTTGTCGGGTTGGTTATACCTACGGGCTACTCGTTTAACCTTGATGGGACATCAATCTATCTGACGATGGCGGCGGTGTTTATCGCTCAGGCCACCAACAGCCATATGGATATCTTCCATCAGATAACTCTGCTGGTGGTGCTCCTGCTCTCTTCAAAAGGTGCTGCGGGTGTGACCGGGAGTGGCTTCATTGTTCTGGCCGCGACTATCTCCGCTGTGGGCCATTTGCCGGTTGCTGGTCTGGCGCTGATTCTCGGTATTGACCGCTTTATGTCTGAAGCCCGTGCGCTGACTAACCTGGTCGGTAACGGTGTGGCAACTGTTGTAGTAGCGAAATGGGTGAAAGAACTGGACCATAAAAAGCTGGATGATGTGCTGAATAATCGTGCGCCGGATGGCAAAACGCACGAAATATCCTCTTAATCTCTCCACTTATGCCCGTAGTCCCTTCCAGGACTGCGGGCGTTTGCGCATAATTAACCCCTGTGCCTGAAACCGCCGATTCGGCGGCGTCGGGATTTTTTCACTTCCTCCGTGACATTTTTATGTTCTTGCGGTCTAACACGAAGTGTTTTTAACGTCATATTCAGAGAGTCCTCTCGCGGGCTGTCTTTTTATTTCCAGGATAGTTGATCAGGGGTTCACATGCAGGGCACAAAAATTCGACTTTTAGCGGGCGGCTTGCTGATGATGGCCACTGCCGGCTATGTGCAGGCAGATGCGCTCCAGCCTGACCCGGCGTGGCAACAGGGCACGCTGGCAAATGGGTTACAGTGGCAAGTTTTAGCCACTCCCCAGCGCCCCAGCGACCGTATTGAGGTTCGCCTGCTGGTCAATACCGGTTCACTCACCGAAAGTACACAACAGAGTGGTTTCAGCCATGCGATCCCGCGTATCGCGCTGACGCAAAGCGGTGGCCTCGATGCTACGCAAGCCCGTTCTCTGTGGCAGCAGGGGTTCGATCCCAGTCGTCCCATGCCGCCCGTTATCGTTTCCTATGATTCCACGCTGTATAACCTCAGTCTGCCTAACAGCCGCAACGATCTGCTGAAGGAGTCACTTTCTTATCTGGCGAATATTTCCGGTAATCTGAGCATCACCCCTGAATCGGTCAATCATGCGCTGAGTAGCGAAGATATGGTTGCAACCTGGCCGTCAGATACCAAAGAGGGATGGTGGCGCTATCGTCTGAAGGGATCGACTCTGCTGGGTCACGATCCTGCCGATCCGCTGAAAACGCCTGTTGATGCGACGAAAATCCAGTCCTTCTACCAGAAATGGTATACCCCGGATGCGATGACGCTGATTATCGTCGGTAACGTAGATGCGCGCAGCGTGGCTGATCAAATCAATAAAACCTTTGGCGAATTAAAAGGTAAACGCGAAACGCCTGCGCCGGTACCCACGCTCTCTCCGCTGCGTGCAGAGGCCGTAAGCATAATGACCGATGCGGTACGTCAGGATCGCCTGTCTATTATGTGGGATACGCCGTGGCAGCCGATCCGTGAATCTGCCGCGCTGTTACGTTACTGGCGCGCTGATTTAGCCCGTGAAGCGTTGTTCTGGCACATTCAGCAGGAGCTCACCAAAAACAATGCCAAAGACATTGGCCTTGGCTTTGACTGTCGGGTGTTGTTCCTGCGCGCGCAATGTGCCATCAACGTTGAATCACCGAACGGTAAGCTGAACGCGAACCTCAGCACGGTTGCGCGTGAGCTGGCCAAAGTGCGCGATAAGGGGCTGCCGGAAGAAGAGTTTAATGCGCTGGTGGCGCAAAAGAATCTGGAACTGCAGAAGCTGTTTGCCACCTATGGTCGCACCGATACCGATATTTTGATCAGCCAGCGTTTGCGCTCGCTGCAAAACCAGGTCGTGGATATTGCGCCTGAACAGTATCAGCGTTTACGCCAAAGCTTCCTGAACAACCTGAGTGTTGAGATGCTGAATCAGGACCTGCGTCAGCAACTGTCGCAAGATATGGCGTTAATTCTGTTGCAGCCGAAGGGTGAACCTGAATTCAATATGAAGGATCTGCAGGCGACGTGGGATAGCATTATGGCGCCGGTTACCGCCGCGGCAACGTCGGTAGAAACGGATGAATCACATCCTGAAGTGACGGACATCCCGCCAGTGCAATAAGGGAATCGTGACCTGCAGGCCGGACGCGACGTTAACGTCTAATCCGGCCTGCCAGAACGCCAGATTATTGCGGCATGGCGTCGCGAGGAATAATCGCCCCACGATGCTGAATAACGGTGCTTGCCGTCAGGTGCCCACGTTTTGCGGCATCAGCGGCATCGCCACCGGTCAGACGTACCGCCAGATACCCGGCGCTGAAGGAGTCTCCCGCAGCGGTCGTATCGATAACCTTCTCTTTCGATAGTTTTACGGCCGGAACGTCGATGAGTTCTTCGCCTGCGATGGAAACCAGGCAAGAGTCAGCACCGCGTTTCACAACCACTTCCTGTACGCCAGCCACGTGAGTACGGGCAATCACCTCGGCAACCGGTTTTTCACCCCACAGCGCGTCTTCATCATCCAGCGTCAGGAACGCGATATCGGTGCATTCCAGCATTTGCTGATACACCTGCTGGGTCTCTTCTTTACTGCTCCACAGACGTGGGCGGTAGTTATTGTCAAAAATGACCTTTCCACCGTTGGCACGGCATTCTTGCAGCAGCGACAGCAGCTTGTCACGACTTGCCGGGCTTAAAATAGCCAGGCTGATTCCGCTCAGATACAGATAGTCAAATGTCGCCAGTTCTTCGCAAATAGCGGCGGACTGTTCGCTCTCAAGCCAGAATTTAGCAGCGGCTTCATTACGCCAGTAATAGAAGGTGCGCTCGCCGGTGCTATCGGTTTCAATGTAATAAAGGCCCGGCAGGCGGTTTTCCATGCGTTGGGTTAATGAGGTATCCACATTTTCGCTCTGCCAGGATTCCAGCATTTGTTGGCTAAAACTGTCGGTACCCAGCGCAGTCACATAGTGTACGGAAAGTGCCGCAGCATCGACCTGACGGGCGATATAAACGGATGTATTCAACGTGTCGCCACCGAATCCGCGCTGAACGTCAGCGCCTTTCTGTGACAGCTCAATCATGCATTCGCCAATCACGGCAATCTTTCTGGACATAGTCGTAACCTGCTCTGAAAAAAATTAGCGTTAGTGTGCGCTGTGGGTGTTAAGTGGTCAACTATATTAAAACATCGTTCCATTATTTTTTTGAGCCAGCACGTGTTCTGCGTCGTTTTTTGCCGCTTAGTTTCTATTTTGCGTAGGGCTGAACGTAAAGTTCTTCGCCTGAGCGCCGATAACCTTTGACGAGTCCGGTCAGTCACACTCTTATTTACAGGACATCTCAGATGATAAAGCAGGTTACCCAGCAGCTAATTACGCTCGATGCGAGTATTGAAAACTTGCAGGAGAGACGCTATTGGCTGCAGTGCGAGCGTGCTTACACCTACCAGCCGATTTATCAGACCAACGGACGGCTGATGGCCGTTGAGCTGCTGACCGTCGTGAGCCATCCTGAAAACCCCTCCCAACGTATCGCGCCAGACCGCTATTTCGCCGAAGTGGCCGTACGACATCGTGTAGATGTGGTGAAAGAGCAGCTCGTACAGCTTGAACAAAAAGGGGCGTTTTTCAAAGCCCACGATCTGCTGGCATCCGTGAATGTCGACGGGCCAACGCTGATTGCAATGCGCCAGGATCCCGAAATCCTGAAAATCATCGAATGTCTGCCGTGGCTGCGCTTTGAACTGGTGGAACATATCCGCTTGCCGAAGGGTTCGTCGTTCGCCTCAATGTGCGAGTTTGGCCCGCTCTGGCTAGATGATTTTGGCACCGGAATGGCAAACTTCTCGGCTCTGAGCGAAGTGAGTTACGACTATATCAAAGTGGCGCGGGATCTGTTTGTCATGCTGCGCCAGACGCCGGAGGGCCGCAATCTCTTTACGCTCCTGTTACAGCTAATGAACCGCTATTGCCGCGGTGTGATTGTCGAAGGCGTTGAAACGCTGGAAGAGTGGCGTGATGTGCAAAACTCACCGGCTTTCGCTGCGCAAGGCTATTTTCTCTCTCGTCCAGTGCCTCTGGATACCCTAGAAGACGTAATTCTGTCGCTTTGATAAGGATGTAGAACGCCTCCTTTTCCTCTGCTGGACTATCTTTAGGACAGGCAAGGAAGAAAGTAAGGAGGTTAAACATGACGAGAACAGGCAAAATAACCACTTCAGTAATAGGGGTTTTCTTGTTGTTGATCGTCGTACTCATCATCGTGATTGCGACATTTGACTGGAACCGGCTCAAACCGACCATCAACCAGAAAGTCTCTACAGAACTCAACCGGCCCTTCGCCATACGGGGTGACCTGGGCGTGGTTTGGGAACGCCAAAAACAGGAAACCGGCTGGCGTAGCTGGGTTCCGTGGCCGCATGTTCATGCTGAGGATATCATCCTCGGCAACCCACCGGACATTCCTGACGTCACCATGGTGCATCTCCCGCGCGTTGAAGCCACGCTCGCCCCACTGGCATTGCTGACAAAAACCGTCTGGCTCCCGTGGATCAAGCTGGTAAAACCCGATGCGCGGCTTATCCGCCTGTCGGAGAAAAACAATAACTGGACCTTTAACCTGGCAGGGGATGAAAACCGCGATCCCAATGCGCCGCCATCAGCCTGGTCTTTCCGGCTGGATAACATTCTGTTCGACCAAGGGCGCATCGCCATTAACGATAAGGTGACGAAGTCAGAGATTGAGATCCTGGTCGATCCGCTGGGTAAGCCGTTGCCCTTTAGCGAAGTGACTGGCGCAAAAAGTAAAGAGAGCAACGCCCACATTGAGGACTACGTGTTTGGTCTGAAAGCGCAAGGCCGATATAACGGGGAACCGCTAAGCGGTAGCGGGAAGATAGGCGGAATGCTGGCACTGCGCGGTGAAGGAACTCCTTTCCCGATTCAGGCTGATTTCCGTTCGGGTAATACGCGTGTGGCGTTTATGGGTACGATAAACGATCCGATGAATATGGGCGGGGCGGATCTGCGGCTTAAATTCTCGGGAGATTCGCTAGGGGATTTGTACGATTTGACCGGCGTGCTGCTCCCGGATACGCCGCCGTTTGAAACCGACGGACATCTGGTCGCGAAAATTGACCCGGAAAAATCCTCTGTTTTTGATTACCGCGATTTTAATGGCCGAATTGGCGATAGCGATATTCACGGAACGCTGGCCTATACCACCGGCAAGCCGCGCCCAATGCTGAAAGGGGATGTTGAGTCACGCCAACTAAGGCTGGCTGATTTGGGGCCGCTGATCGGTGTGGATTCAGGCAAAGGGGCGGAGCGGGCCAAACAATCTGAACAGCGCAAAGGTGAGAAGAGCGTCCAGCCCGCGGACAGGGTCTTGCCGTATGACCGTTTTGAAACCGACAAATGGAACGTGATGGACGCTGACGTACGTTTCAAAGGACGGCGTATTGAGCACGGCAGCAGTCTGCCAATCAGCGATCTCTCCACCCATATCATCCTGAAAAATGCCGACCTGCGCCTGCAGCCGCTGAAATTTGGCCTCGCGGGAGGCAGCATTGTCTCCAGCATCCATCTGGAAGGGGATAAAAAGCCGATGCGGGGGCAGGCGGACATCCAGGCTCGCCGCCTGAAGTTAAAAGCGCTGATGCCGGATGTGGAGCTGATGCAGAAAACGCTCGGTGAAATGAACGGTGACGCCAGGTTTAGCGGGAGCGGAAACTCGGTAGCGGCGCTGCTTGGTAACAGCAATGGCAACCTGAAGCTGCTGATGAACGACGGTTTGATCAGCCGGAATCTGATGGAAATTGTTGGCTTGAATCTGGGCAACTATCTTGTTGGACAGATATTTGGTGATGACGAGGTGCGGGTGAACTGCGCGGCGGCGAATCTGGATATTGTTAACGGCGTAGCCCGCCCGCAGATTTTTGCCTTCGACACGGAAAACGCGGTCATTAATGTCACTGGTACGGCGAGTTTTGCGTCGGAGCAACTGGATTTAACCATCGATCCGGAGAGCAAAGGCATTCGTATTATTACCCTGCGTTCGCCGCTGTATGTTCGCGGCACCTTTAAGAATCCGCAGGCCGGTGTGAAGGCCGGGCCGCTGATTGCGCGCGGTGCGGTTGCTGCCGCGCTGGCAACGTTAGTGACGCCCGCGGCGGCCTTGCTGGCGCTGATTTCACCTTCTGAAGGAGACGCTAATCAATGCCGGACCATTTTGTCGCAAATGAAGAAGTGATTTTTGCCGTTGTCGGATGGTGCTAACGCGTCTCCGGCCTACATACATTTCATGCTCAACGTAGGCCGGAGACGGTGGTTACAGCCAAAGAATCACAATGACTGATGGCGGGTTTCGTGGGTTAACAGCAGCGCAATCAGCGTTAGCGCCGCCATTGATGCCAGATACGTACCTACCGCCGCCAGGCCGTAATTCGCCTGCAGCCATGCGGCAATGTAAGGGGCAACGGAAGCACCAAGAATCGACGAAACGTTGTACGAGAACGACGCCCCCGTGTAGCGCACTTCGGTTGGGAACAGCTCCGGCAGTAGCGCGCCCATCGGACCAAATGTCAAACCCATCAGGCTCAAACCAAGCAACAGGAAGGCGAACACCAGCACCGGATTGCCAGAGCCGAGCAGCGGTTTAAAGGCAAACAGCGCAAACAGAATAATAAGCGTGGTGATGATGAGCATGCTCTTGCGACGACCAAACGCATCGGCCAGCAGGCCCGCCACCGGCACCATGACGCCAAAGCCAATAACCGCCATCATCAGCATCCACAACACTTCATTACGCGGCAGGCCAAGCCCTACAGGCGCCGCGGCGGTGCTGAACGTCATGGAATAGACGGTCATGATATAGAACAGCGTATAGGTCGCCAGCATGATGAACGTGCCGAGGATCGTCACGCGGACATGTTTTGTCAGCAGGGTACCCAGCGGGATTTTCACCTGTTTTTTCGCCGCAGCCACTTTGGCAAAGACCGGGGATTCATGCAGCGAAACGCGAACGTACAGACCGATAATCACCAGCACCGCAGAGAAGATGAACGGTACGCGCCAGCCCCAGCTCATAAACTGCTCGTCGGTCAGCAGCCAGGAGAGCAGCAGGAAAGTGCCGTTGGCGAAGAAGAAGCCGATAGGTGCGCCCAACTGCGGGAATGATCCGTACAGCGCGCGTTTACGCGGCGGTGCGTTTTCCGTCGCCAGTAACGCCGCGCCGCCCCATTCACCGCCCAGTCCTAAACCCTGACCAAAACGCGCCAGCGCCAGCAGCAGCGGGGCGAAAATACCGATAGTTTCATAGCCCGGCAGCAGGCCAATGACAACCGTCGAGATCCCCATAGTGAGCAGTGAGGCAACCAGCGTGACTTTACGCCCTACGCGATCGCCAAAATGCCCGAACACAGCAGAACCGATAGGCCGTGCCACAAAGGCGATAGCAAAGGTGGCGAGGGACTGCAGCGTTGCCGCGGTCGGATCCCCCTGCGGGAAGAAGATATGGGGGAACACGATCACCGCGGCGGTGGCGTAGATATAGAAGTCGAAGAACTCAATGGCAGTGCCAATGAGTGAGGCGACGACGACTTTATTGCGCGAGTTGACCGGGGTGTGTTCCTGTTCGTTGTCGAGCGTTGTGGCTGTTGCTTGCATAATATTTTCTTATTTTTGGTCGAACGAAAGGTCATATTACGCACAGCAAAAGAGACATTTCAATCTGTAACAAACCTTGCGATTGGTCAAAAACAGAGCAAAAAGGGGATAATTTTTAGGCTGGAGATTTCACTTCCATGAAATGCTTCACATAATTTAAAACTTGGATGATAAAACTGGTTTTGGGTTAAACAAAAGTTACGGGCTGGATTTTAATTCTGATAATGCGCAGAATTTCGACGTAAGCATTGGGTTGGCCGGATAAGCGCAGCGTTATCCGGCAGTAAACAAAGATTAGCGGTGGGTTTTCCCCGGCATACGCGGGTCGTCTTTGTACTCCGCTGTGGCAATCCAGGCAGCGCAAAACAGAGTCAGACGGGCGAAGAAGTAGAAGAACGCCATCAAGCCAAGTACGGAACCAAACGCCGCGCCTGACGGCGATTGCACCAGTGATGGCAGCGTGTACGTCATGATCATTTTGATGACTTCAAACCCCAGTGCTGCGATAAACGTGCCGCGAATGAGCGCTTTTTTGCGCGGTCGGTGACGCGGCAGCCGCCAGAAAATCCAGAAGAACAGCAAGTAGTTGGCGAAAATAGAGATGGTCAGGCCGATCAGCCGCCAGGCGGGCTTCAGCCATTCGATGCCGTCGAGATACAGCGCAGAGATAATCATCTGCTGGGCGGAACCGGCGATGGAGGTAATGGACAGCGTAACAATCAGCGCAATCAGTAAGCCAATCAATGAGACAAAATCACGCAGATATTTGACCCAAATTTTTTCCTGATCCTGTGGGGTCCGCTCCCAGACATCCCGCGACTGGGCACGAATAGCTTCGCGCAGGTTTCCCATCCAGTTAATTCCGGAATAGAGCGCGATGGCAAGACCCACCAGACCGACGGTGGTGCGTTGCTGAACGGCGGTATTGATGGTGTTTTTCAGCGTGGAGGCGAGCGTCGGATCGCTGACGTTGAGCAGGATTTTGCTGAAGATATCCTGCAACAGCGTAGGGTGCGAAGCGAGAATAAAACCCGCGGCGGCAAACGACACCATCAGGATAGGGATCATCGACAGAAATGAGAAGTAGGTAATGGCGGCGCCAAACTGATTTCCCATACGATCGTTAAATCTCTCCGCGGCGCGAATCAGATGGGCAATCATGGGCTGGCGTTGAATTTTATCAGCGAAGGTTAGGGCGGTTTTCAGCGCCTGGTTGGTCTTACCGTTGGTTTCTGTATTTTTACGCTCCAGGGTCTCAATTTTTGGGATTGGTGCGTGCTCAAGTTCCTGAATGGGGCGTTTAATCTCTTTTTCCTGCGTCATCAGGGCAGTAATCCTTGTTCTGTTCATTCTCAGGACAGTATAGCTTGTCAGTCCACATAGTCTTTCATCACGCCGGTCAGCCATTCCATAAACAGATGTACGCGGCGGGAGAGGTTACGGCGATGCGGATAGAGCAATGAAACCGGTAATGGTTCGGCGCGATATTGCGGCAATACTTCAATCAGCGTACCGGCGCGCAGGGCATCACGCACGCCCACGCGCGGTACCTGAATAATGCCCAGACCGGCAAGACATGCCGCATGATACGTTTCGGTACTGTTCACCGTCAGCATGCCGCCGGTTTTAACCCATTTAGCACCGTTGTCTGTCGCCACTTCAAAGCCTTGCGCACGTGTTCCCAAATTGACTGAGTAGTGCACCACCGCATGCGAGGCTAAATCCTCCAGGCTTTCCGGATAACCAAATCGGGCGAGGTATTGCGGGCTGGCGCAGTTAATCTGCGTGAGTTTTCCCAGCGGGCGCGCAATCAGCCCTGAATCTTTCAGCGTTCCCACGCGTACCACACAGTCGAAGCCTTCGCGGATCAAGTCTACCAGGCGGTCGCTGCTGCTAAGTTCGAGCTCAAGCCCCGGATACTGATGCAAGAAGGCCGGTAAGCGGGGCATCACCAGATTTCTCGCCACACCAACCGGCATATCGACGCGCAGCTTGCCGCTGATGCTGGCCGGGTCGTGATGGAATAGCCCATCCAGTTCATCGAGATTGCTCAACAAATCTTTCGCTCGTTCGTAATAGATCATGCCGTCTTGCGTGAGCTGAACGCGGCGGGTTGTGCGGTGCAACAACTGTGTGCCCAGATGATTTTCCAGGGCCTGGATTTGACGCGATACGCTACCTTTAGGAAGTCCGAGGGTGTCTGCCGCGCGCGAAAAGCTCTCCAGTTCTGCGACGCGGATGAACAACTGCATTGCGTGAATTTTATCCATTCTCATGCCCTATTGTTGTTCTAAATGAAACAGTAATGCGCAGTTAGCGGTATTTATTGTTTTTCTACCACCTAATAAGCTTTGTCTCAATCTTCACAACACCTGAAATGAGGTTTCTTATGACGCAACGTATCGCATTGGTGACCGGCGGCGGCCGTGGACTCGGTAAAAACGCGGCGCTAAAGCTGGCGAGTAAAGGCATTGGTGTCATCCTGACGTGGAACAGCAATGAAAAAGAAGCGCAGCAGGTTGTAGATGAAATTCGCCAATCTGGCGGTAAAGCTGCCGCATTACCGTTGAACGTCGGAAATATTTCCACTTTCCCTCAGTTTGTCAAACAGGTGCAGGAAACCCTAGAAACGCACTGGCAAAGCGACACCTTTGATTATTTATTGAACAATGCCGGAGTTGGCATTAACGCACCGTATCCGGCGTTCACTGAAGCGCAATTTGACCAGCTTTTGGACATCCATTTTAAAGGACCTTTTTTCCTGACACAGAACCTGCTGGCGCTGATCAACAACGGCGGACGCATTCTTAATGTCTCGACCGGATTGTCGCGCTTTGCGCTACCGGGTTACAGCGCTTACGCTGCCATGAAAGGGGCGATGGAGGTGTTAACCCGTTATCAAGCGAAAGAGCTGGGAGAGCGCGGCATTACGGCGAATATTATTGCGCCTGGGGCAATCGAGACGGATTTTAGCGGCGGAAACGTGCGGGATAATGCGCAATTGAATGCCTATATTGCATCGCAGACGGCGCTGGGGCGTGTTGGGTTACCGGACGATATTGGCGACGCCATTGCTGCGTTGCTCAGCGATGAGCTGGCCTGGATGACGGCACAGCGTATCGAAGTCTCTGGCGGGATGTTCCTGTAAACGACTGCCTCTTACTTAGCCTTTTGAGCAAGAGAAAACCGGCGCGCCATCAGAAGTCAAAATATAGCTGGTGGCGTTTGCCGGTATTATTTGGAATCTGATACCGCAATCGCGGTGCTGAAAGAGATCGGGGATAAACGTTCTGAAGAGTTCATTCTTCTTCGGGAGTGGATTTGTTGTATCAGAAACCATGATCACCTCCCCATTCTCATGCCAGAGTGATCATTTAATGCGATATTTTGTTTTGTAACATATTTGTCTGTTATCGTGAGTTCCTTATTTTTAGCTAAGAATATAAACTCCGGATTATTAATATTAGTAATCCAGGTTTGAACATCAAATATTAAGGATTTTCTGAATATTTGACCCCGATTTTGATCCTTTGTGTGATTCTTTGGTTTCAGCTGTAACTATTTATAACGTCTGCTTCTTTCTTCTCCGTCTATCGGTAAAATGGCCTCCGCCAAATGGTGACTTCATATTTTGCCCCTCGGATAATACCCTTCCGCGTGTTAAGGCTAATATCTTATTCAGACGGAGATAAATAATGCAGTTAATAATGTTTGACAGGCAGTCAATATTTATTCATGGAATGAATGTAATTTTGCAAGAGCGTATTCCAGGAGTGAATGTTCAGGGTGTCAGTCAGGCAGATGATCTTTGGCGGACGCTGGAAGACAATCCTGATGCACTGGTAATGCTGGATGGAGATTTTGACGCTGAGTTCTGCCGTAGCTTGCTGCAACAGATAGCAGAGCGCTTTGCGAAGGTAAAAGTGCTGGTAACCGCAACGGACTGCCGTAAAAAATGGCTACAGGAAGTCACACAATTAAACGTGCTGGCCATTGTTCCGCGCGATTCTGATGCGGAAACCTTCACGCTGGCACTCAATAGCGTCGCGATAGGTATGATGTTTATCCCCAGAGATTGCATCACAGCGACCGAATGTGGCGGGCAAAATATCAGATTGCTCAGCGCGCGTCAGCGGGAGATTCTGACGATGCTGGCCGCCGGAGAATCTAATAAACAAATTGGTCGATTATTAAATATCAGCACTGGAACGGTAAAAGCCCATCTTGAATCGCTGTATCAGCGCCTGGAGGTAAAAAACCGTACGCAGGCGGCAATGATGCTAAACGACACCCTATAATGGGCAAATATTTCACAGTCAGACTGTTTCTGGCTGTGAAATAGCCCCCGGCCAGAATTCAGCAGTGCAAAACCGGCTAATCCCCACGCTGAGCATCCATGCAATTAACGCTTCCTGTTGAAAACGATCTTGTATTTGCGGCATTTCCTTATGGATGAATGCCTCGCAGATATTTATATCCGCGAGCAGCAATGTTTCGGCCTGCATCAGCATAATTGGGGCATCAAAGGATTCATCTGCGGTGATTTCGTGCCCGTAGCCAATGACCCAGATCCCCTTTTTGTCCTGATACTTTTCCAGCGACAGGCCCTGCCATTGCTTAATAAATGCGATACAGGCGGGCGTGAAATGCGTCGAATGCAGCGGCATAATAATCTCTGTACAAAGAGACCTATTTTAAGAAACACACCCCGTTACGCCAGCCGCCATCCAGCCATTTTTTACAGCAAAACGCCTGATGGCGCGGGCGGCTGATATTCATGTTTTAACAGGCCGAAAATCCAGTCATCATGCCAGGTTTGATGTAGCCAGTAGCTTTCTCGCAGCGTGCCTTCGAGAATGAACCCGACCTTTTCCAGTAGACGCCGTGAGACATCGTTTCCTGCGGTGACGCAGGCCGTCAGTCGGCGTAGTCCTCCGGCGGTAAACGCATAATCGCAAACGGCATGCAGGGATTCAGCGCCATAACCTTTGCCCTGCGCCTCGGGAGTGAGCAGAAAGCCGACCTCGGCACATTCATTTTTATCCTGAATATATCCGGTTACCCCAAGCGGTACGCCCGATGCCTTATCGCACAGGACCAGGCACAGCCAGTGTGGACTGCCGGGAGACCATTCAGGCAAGCGGGAGTCAAAGACTGTCCGTATCTCCTCTTCGGTACGCGAGTCAGCGACAAAGCGCATCACATCTGCGTTCTTCTGTAACGTTAAGAAAAACGCCCAGTCGTCATGTGTGAGCGGGCGGCAGATCAAACGCGAGGTTTTCAGTACAGGCACAGGCTTATCTCCAGAATAATTTTCAATGATTGTGTGGAAGTCACTGTAAAACATATTTATTTGCTATATGAATATGTTTTAGTCTGTGGCGGCACAGCGCTGCATTTAAAAAAGATAACTACACACCATTGTGAGGCCGCACTTTTTGGGTCCTTTTAGGGAAGATAATGACCAATAGCGCGTTACAGGCGACATGTACACCATTCGAACATTGTTTGGGGATAATCCGGCAAGCCTCGGTAGAAATTTTACTGATGCTTGGCGTGCGCGTCGCAGAGGGTAAAGATCCACGCTGGTTTCTTGAGCAGCTTGACCAGGCTCGATTGAATCTGGGAGGTTGGGGTGTTGTCGCCAGGCGGTTGCAGATGAATGACGCGCAATTGAGTCAGTTCACGTTGCGGCTACGCCATCTTCAGCAGAGCGTGCCGCAATATGAAAATGGCCAGGACGTCAGTGAAAACCAGCTGATTTCTGCGCTGCGCTTTGTCGCTTCTCTGGAACAGTTGCGCCAGCAACAGCCCCTCCTGAAGTATCCAACCGAGATTGAACGTGCAGAGCCGGATGCGCAGATGCGGGCGCAGCGTCAGCTTCGCGCAATAGAATTAACCCTCAAATCCCTGATTGCGCGGGTATGGCCGGATCAACATCCGCTCAACAGCTTCCTGAAACAGCACTTTGGCGGTGAACGTCTGCGTCGCTGGTTAAAGCTGGGGGAAAGTCGGGATGCGCTGGACGGCATGATGTTTAGCGAACTGGCGCTGATGGTTGTCGATAAGAAGTTATTCGTTCGGCATTTTAGCGAGATTTTTAACGATACCTCGGTGCTCATGTCGTTTGTTGAGCCACGTATCACGCTGAGGATGTTCCTGGATGACTGCCGCCTGGCCCGTAACTGCGTTATCGCGCAGCAACCGCTAACCTCAGTACAACTGCTGTTGCTGGATTGCCAGTACCGACAGATTACTCACTCTGTGCAGCGGGCATTTGAAGAACGGCGTACGCGCATTAATCCTGCGTCGTATATGGAGTCCGATGAGGCGATGGTTCGCCAGTTTTGGGAAAGCGCAAAGCAAAAAGACGAGCAGGCGGGGGGCGATAAACAGGAAATCGCAGACAGTATCGATCCGCCGGAGAAGCGGGCCAGGCGCACGGCGGAAGAACGTGAACAGCTGATTTCCGGCATGTTGTGGGTAGCGGTCGGTGTGATGGTGCTGGTGATTTCGCTGGGCGCGTTCTGGTTATTCACTTCGCCAGCGCCACAAGCGTCTTCCGGGCAATCTGTTGAAATCGTGCAGGAGGAGCCACGGCGTGATGCCCCTGGTGCGCGGGAGTCGGTGACCCGAATGGGCATCACCTGGGATGCCTTTAACATGCGCGCGGCTATCGAGCGCAACGACACCCGTGTGACGTCACTTTTCCTGCAGGGCGGGATGGACTGGAAGCTGGCGTGGACGGAGCAGGCATTCTCGGCAGGCAATACCGAGGTGTTGAGGCTGCTGCTGCGTTACCCTTCGCAGATGAGTGAGAGTAAGCCATGTCGGCAGTTTATGACCACGGTCAGCCATGCGATGGCGAATGGGGCGTCACTCACATCGCTGCATAAAAGCTATCTGCAAAGTTTTTGCTCGGTGCCGGCGGTTGTCGCGCGTCAGCAGTATGACCTTGAACAGGCCGAGCTACGCGTTCGCGCGCAGCCAAGCCCAGAGAACAAGAAATGGCAGAAAATTCACGCCGAACTGTACGATGCGATTAACTGACGGTCTGATAATTCAGACCGTCAGCTGCTAGGGTTCGCCATACAGACCGATGAGTCGGCGCACCACGCCATTGGTCCAGCCAAAGCCGTCCTGTAACGGATATTCTCCGCCGCCGCCTTCGCGCGGCGCGGCGTCGGCGATGTGGTATTTTTCGATAAGCTTGTGGTGTTCCTGATAAAAGAGATTCACCGTTTTCAACCAGTTACGGGCGATTTCATCCCCGAGATGGTCGTCGCCGTAAAGTTTGAAACCTTGGATCGCCATCCACTGCAGCGGCGCCCAGCCGTTGGGTTTATCCCATTGCTCACCCGTTTCATGCTCCGTGGCTAAAATCCCTCCGGGGGTAAGCAGGCGACTGCGGACCGCATTGGCAAGTCGGTCGGCTTGTTCATGCGTTGCCATGCCGACATACAGCGGCACAATACTGGCGGCAGAGAACAGGGCCATTTGTTCGCGCCGCCAGTCGTAATCGCGATAGCAGCCGTTTTCATCGTCCCAGAGATAGCGATTCACCGCATCGCGGCGGTCATTGGCTTTCTGGCGAAACTGCGCTTCAGTGCCTTTGTCGCCTTTCAGTGCGGAAATATTGGCGATAGTGCTCTCCAGCTTGTAGAGGAACGCGTTCAGATCAATAGGGATGAACTGAGTGGTGCGTATGCTGGCAAGACGGCCTGCATCGCGTAGCCAGCGCGAGGAGTAATCCCAGCCGGAGGCCGCGCCCGCGCGCAAATCCCGATACACTTCATTGGGTGGTCGACCCGAATGCTTGGCGGTTTCGACGTCTTCAAGCCACGACTCATCGCGCGGCGTATCACGATCGTCCCAATAGCGGTTGAGCAGGGAGCCGTCCGACATTCTGATCACGTGACGGTAGGCTTGGTTGAGTACCAGGGAATCTGCGCCATCCATCCAGAACGCGTACTCCATTTTTAGATGATCAAGGTAACGACGCGCGCCGCGTACGCCATCCTCTTCAAACAGTTCGACCATCAGCGCAAAGACCGGCGGCTGCGAGCGACTCAGGTAGTAAGTACGGTTACCGTTCGGGATATGACCATAGTTTTCAATCATCCAGGCAAAGTTGTCCGCCATACATTTCAGCAGATCTTCGCGACCGCTCTCCGCCAGACCCAGCATGGTGAAGTAGGAATCCCAGTAGTAGGTTTCACTAAAACGTCCGCCGGGCACAATATATGACTGCGGTAACGCCAGCAGCGAGGACCAGGGAATGTGGTCCTGTGGTTCGCGCGTCAGCACCGGCCACAGTTGATCGATATGCTCTTTCAGCGAATTTTCCGGGTCAGAAACATATTCACTGGAGGGCGTTTCCGGGAGCCAGAAGTGGTTCTCGACGAAGCGTCGCAGATCAAAATCGCGGTGGCGTTTAACCTTGCGATAGCGGATCAAAATATCCAGCGGATCCATTTTCGGTGCACAGTCGGGGAAGGTTTTGCTATCGGCAAACAGTTTCGACGACTGAACGTGTTCGAACAGCTCGAGGTAACGATCGGCGGGAGTTAACGCATCTGAGGCGGGTAACCCTTCAATCATCTCTGGTTCAGGCTCCGCCTCAATCATTTCATCCAGCTTTAACTCGCACGGATCCATTTCATAAAGCAGATCGATGTCGATCGTCATTTCTTCAGAAGGGGCGTGGGGTAGTTTCTGGTTGAGCATAATGCGAAAGACCTCCGATGGACGTTGAAAGATTAAGGCTATTGCCCGCTCGTCAAATAAGCGTAGACATTCGCTTCGGTATCTGGTGAGTAAAGCGTGCGGTCGATCACATTTTAGTGCTGCGCAATATCCAAAAAATAAATCTATCCCAATGAAAATAATGCAGAATTCCGAATTCTGCACAACCTGAGGATATTCCATTTTCAGAACATTCGATTGCAACGAGGTGTGAACACAACCTGGTAACGTTTAACTCTATAATAGGCACAGGCTATTCTATCGATAGTTCTCCTCCATGTAATTGCTTGATACTTATCAAAATAGTAATCCCCTCATTTCCTATGATGGTCAGGTCTGACAAAGACTGTCTATTAATTATTCTAATTTTCTGGGTAACAATAACTCACAACGGTGAGGGTAAAATAATGAAAATCATTACCCGTCTTACCGTGATTGCCATAGCTGGCGTCGCGATTTGTTATTTTGGATTATCCGGTTATGTGTGGTATCACGATAATCAACGGAGTAAACAGGCTGATGTTCAGGCCTCTACGCTGGAAGAAAATAATAAAGTACTAGGGTTCTTACGTGAAAAAGGATGCGATTATTGTCACACTCCTTCGGCTGAATTACCTTTCTATTCTTCTTTTCCCGTCGCTAAGCAGTTGATGAATTACGATATTCAACTGGGATACAAATCATTCAATCTGGAGGCCGTTCGTGCGGCGCTGGTCGCGGATAAACCCGTTTCGCAAAGCGATCTGAATAAAATTGAGTGGGTGATGCAGTACGAGACCATGCCGCCGACGCGTTATACCGCATTGCACTGGGCTGGCAAGGTAAGCGATACGGAGCGAGCAGAGATCCTGGGCTGGATTGCGAAACAGCGTGAGCAGTACTACGCCAGTAACGATACTGCCACGCAGCATCGTAATGAACCTGTACAGCCGATACCGGAAAGCATCCCGACCGATGCCCGCAAAGTAGCGCTTGGTTTTACGCTTTACCATGACCCGCGTATTTCCGGCGATAGCACGATTTCTTGCGCGCACTGTCACGCCCTGAATGCGGGCGGCGTGGATGGCCGGAAAACGTCAATCGGTGTAGGCGGCGCGGTTGGCCCTATCAATGCGCCAACGGTATTTAACTCGGTCTTTAACGTTGAGCAATTCTGGGATGGCCGTGCGCCAACATTGCAGGCGCAGGCCGGTGGTCCACCGTTGAACCCTATCGAAATGGCGTCTAAATCCTGGGATGAAATTATCCAGAAACTGGACAAGGATCAGCAGCTTAAGCAAGAGTTCATTGCCGTTTATCCGCAGGGATTCAGTGGGGATAATATTACCGATGCGATTGCTGAGTTTGAGAAAACGCTGATTACGCCAAATTCGCCGTTTGATAAATGGCTGCGTGGTGATGAAGCGGCCTTAACCGCTCAGCAAAAACATGGCTATCAGTTGTTTAAAGATAATAAGTGCGCGACCTGTCATGGCGGTATTATTTTAGGCGGACGTTCATTTGAGCCATTGGGGCTGAAAAAGGACTTTAATTTCGGCGAGGTCACTGCTGCAGATATTGGCCGCATGAACGTCACCAATGAATTACGTGACAAGCTGCGTCAGAAAGTCCCTGGATTGCGTAACGTTGCGCTGACTGCGCCCTATTTCCATCGCGGTGATGTGCCTACGCTCGACGGCGCGGTAAAACTGATGCTGCGTTATCAAGTGGGTAAAGAACTGCCGCAGGAAGATATCGACGATATCGTGGCATTCCTCGAAAGCCTTAATGGGGTATATACACCGTATATGCAGGGTAAATAATTTCTCTGTGGTCCAGATTCGGACGTAAAAAAACCGACTTCACGTCGGTTTTTTTACGCTTCAGCCCGAGTTGGTGGTTCTGGCCGAAGTGAGAGTTCCATCATCTAACGCTTCAATCGTATTACCTTACCGGTAGTATTGCAAGAATACGCTGGTTGTTTTGATTAAAACAACTGTATACTTATCCAGTTAGCTCTGAAGCATTTTCATTCCGGACGCGCGCTAAACGCTTTCTAAGTCCTGATCGGCTGTACGGGTGGTGCCGTTGGCCGATGCTCTGGCCGGAGTGAGAGTTCCATCATCTAACACTGGGACATGCGCCGTGACAGGCAATGGATGAGTAAGCGGATGCATTCTCACTCCATCTGATGGAGAAAACGGGTGATTGATAAAGCAATCATCGTTCTGGGAGCGTTAATCGCGTTGCTGGAGCTGATCCGCTATCTGCTGCAACTGCTGAACTGATAGCGGAAACGTAACTAAGGGCAAAGAGCTAACCCCTCTTTGCCCTTTAACATTCCTGAAGCGCGATTAACGCATGGTGACAAACTCTTCAGATGCCGTTGGGTGAATGGCAACGGTGTTATCAAAGTCTTTCTTGGTTGCGCCCATTTTCAGAGCGACCGCGAAGCCTTGCAGCATTTCATCCATCCCAAAACCAATGCCGTGAATACCGACAATCTTCTCTTCCGGACCGACGCAAACCAGCTTCATGCGGCACGGCTGACGGTGGGTGGTGACAGCGGTATACATCGCGGTAAACGATGATTTATACACTTTCACCTGATCATCGCCGTGCTGTTCGCGAGCCTGCTGCTCGGTCAGGCCCACGGTACCAATAGGCGGATGGCTGAAGACCACGGTCGGGATGTTGCTGTAGTCCAGATGCTCGTCCGGCTTGTTGTTAAACAGACGCTCGGACAGACGGCGGCCCGCGGCAACGGCAACCGGCGTCAGCTCAACGGCCCCGGTGTTATCGCCGACGGCATAAATACCCGGCACGCTGGTGTTCTGGAATTTATCAACGACGATGTAGCCTTTTTCGTTGGTTTTCACGCCAGTAACCGCCAGGTTGAAGTTGTCGGTGGCAGGTTCACGACCGATCGCCCAAATCAGGCAATCTACCGTTTCGCTACGACCATCTTCCAGTTGCAGGGTCAGGCTACCATCAGCGTTTTTAACGACCGCTTTTGGAATCGCGTGAGTATGCAGAGCCGGGCCTTCGGCGTTCATCACCTCAACCAGCGTGTCGACGATCATTGGGTCGAAGCTGCGCAGCGGCGCGTGTTTACGCACGAACAGATGCGTTTGTGCACCCAGACCGTTAATTACGCCCGCCAGTTCAACGGCGATGTAGCCTGCGCCAACAACGGCTACGCGTTTTGGCAGCGCGGGCAGCTCAAAGAAACCGTCGGAGTCGATACCGTATTCCACACCCGGAATGCTCGGATGGCTCGGGCGACCACCGGTAGCAATCAAAATATGATCGGCAGTAATGGTTTCACCGTTCACTTCAATGGTTTTGGCATCCACAAAGCGGGCAAAGCCTTTAATCACATCGACATTATTTTTGCCCAGCACGTTGTCGTACGAGGTATGAATGCGATCAATATAAGCGGTACGCGTGGCGATCAGTTTATCCCAATCGAACTTATTGATGGTGGTGTCGAAACCGTAATCCGGCCCGTACATGTGGATTGCTTCGCGGACCTGTGCGGCATGCCACATCACTTTTTTCGGTACGCAGCCAACGTTAACGCAGGTGCCGCCTAGCTCTTTAGCTTCAATCAGCGCGCATTTCTGGCCGTACATTGCTGCACGGTTAATGGAGGCAATACCACCGCTGCCGCCGCCAATAGCGATGTAATCATAGTGCTTGGTCATGACCGCTCCTTCATGTTCATTGTAGGGCGGAGAAGCGTTACGCCATCCGCCAAAATATTCGCGATTGTATACCTGAAATTAAAAGGTTCCACCGATGACTGCGATTACTCCGGCACGATCCAGCTTACCGACGTATGACCGGTTCCTGCCGGAACCAGTTTGCTGTGCAACCACGGCAGGACACTGTTCATCTGCTGCTCCAGCTTCCACGGCGGGTTTATTACAATCATACCGGACGCCGTCATGCCGCGCTGATCGCTGTCCGGGCGCACCGCCAACTCAATCTGCAGAATTTTGCGGATACCGGTGTCTTCCAGGTCGTGGATCATGCGTTTGATTTGCTGGCGCAGAACTACCGGATACCACAGCGCATAGGTGCCGGTTGCGAAACGCTTATAGCCTTCGTTAATACCGGTCACCACCGCCTGGTAGTCGCTTTTGATTTCGTAGGGGGGATCGATAAGGATCAGCCCGCGACGGGAAACCGGCGGTAATTTTGCTTTTAGCTGCTGATAACCATCGGCTTTGGCCACGCGTGCGCGCTCATCTTTCTGGAATTCGCCGCGCAGCAAAGGAAAGTCGCTCGGGTGCAGTTCCGTTAATTGCAGGCTGTCCTGTTCTCGCAGCAGCTGGCGAGCAATTAACGGAGAGCCGGGGTAATAGCGCAACTGGCCGCTACGGTTGAAGTGCTTCACCACGCCAATGTAGGGTTCCAGTTCAGCAGGCAAATCGTCCTGCTGCCAGATACGGGCGATCCCTTCCAGATATTCACCGGTACGTTCGGCATGCTCACTGCTCAGCTGATAACGGCCTGCGCCAGCATGGGTATCCAAATAGAGAAACGGTTTTTCTTTCTCTTTAAGCGATTCGATGATCAGGCTCTGGACGGTGTGTTTAAGGACGTCGGCGTGGTTGCCAGCGTGATAACTGTGGCGATAACTCAGCATGGGTAAACGTGTTCCAGGTTATAAACGTAGGCCCGAAAACAGCGCAATATCGGGCGAAAATAAAGCGTATCGCCACAGTATACAGAAAAGTCGTCACTGCCGCGAAAGCGCAACGCCTGGCATTGAAATCCTCTACACTTAACCCCATTGTACAAATTAATATGCACAGCGCCGGATACGCGCTTCATTCACTCTTTTCAACAGGACCGCGCTAATGACCAATCCATTGCTGACCCCCTTCGAACTGCCGCCATTTTCTAAAATTCAGCCTGAGCACGTCGTGCCTGCCGTGACTAAGGCGCTGAACGATTGCCGCGAAAACGTTGAACGAGTGGTTGCGCAGGGCGCGCCGTACACCTGGGAAAATCTTTGCCAGCCGTTGGCGGAAGTTGACGATGTGCTGGGGCGTA
This sequence comes from Citrobacter sp. RHBSTW-00859, assembly GCF_013729795.1. Classification (NCBI taxonomy): domain Bacteria; kingdom Pseudomonadati; phylum Pseudomonadota; class Gammaproteobacteria; order Enterobacterales; family Enterobacteriaceae; genus Citrobacter; species Citrobacter sp. RHBSTW-00859. Next base: position 240,757 of record NZ_CP056284.1, read on the forward strand.
TTTTCTCTCCGGTTAGCCACCTGAACTCGGTGAAAAACAGCCCGGAATTGCGCGAAGCCTACGAACAAACGCTGCCGCTGCTGTCTGAATACAGCACCTGGGTTGGACAACATGAAGGTCTGTACAAAGCGTACCGCGACCTGCGTGACGGCGATCATTACGCCACCCTGAACACCGCACAGAAAAAAGCGGTCGATAACGCGCTGCGCGATTTTGAGCTTTCTGGTATTGGTCTGCCGAAGGAAAAACAGCTGCGCTATGGTGAGATTGCCACACGCCTGTCTGAGCTGGGCAATCTCTACAGCAATAACGTCCTCGATGCCACGATGGGCTGGACTAAGCTGGTGACTGATGAAGCGGAACTCTCCGGCATGCCGGAAAGCGCGCTGGCGGCTGCAAAAGCCCAGGCTGATGCTAAACAGCAGGAAGGCTTCCTGTTAACGCTGGATATCCCAAGCTACCTGCCGGTGATGACCTACTGTGATAACCAGGGGCTGCGTGAGGAGATGTATCGCGCTTACTCCACTCGCGCGTCTGACCAGGGGCCAAACGCTGGTAAATGGGACAACAGCCCGATAATGGAAGAGATCCTCGCGCTGCGCCACGAGCTGGCACAGCTGCTGGGCTTTGAAAGCTACGCTTTTAAATCTCTGTCCACCAAAATGGCGGAAAACCCGCAGCAGGTACTCGACTTCCTTACCGACCTGGCGAAACGTGCCCGTCCTCAGGGTGAGAAAGAGCTGGCTCAACTGCGCGCCTTCGCGAAAGCAGAATTTGGTGTCGATGAACTGCAGCCGTGGGATATCGCTTACTACAGCGAGAAACAAAAACAGCACCTCTATAGCATCAGCGACGAGCAGCTGCGTCCATACTTCCCGGAAAACAAAGCCGTTAGCGGCCTGTTTGAAGTGGTTAAACGTATTTACGGCATTACCGCTAAAGAGCGCACTGATGTTGACGTCTGGCACCCGGAAGTACGTTTCTTCGAACTGTATGACGAAAACAACGAACTGCGCGGCAGTTTCTATCTTGACCTGTATGCCCGTGAACATAAACGTGGCGGGGCGTGGATGGACGACTGCGTCGGCCAGATGCGTAAAGCCGACGGTACGCTGCAAAAGCCTGTTGCCTACCTGACCTGTAACTTTAACCGCCCGGTGAACGGCAAACCCGCGCTGTTTACCCACGATGAAGTGATCACCCTGTTCCACGAGTTCGGCCACGGTCTGCACCATATGCTGACCCGTATCGAAACTGCCGGTGTTTCAGGTATCAACGGCGTGCCGTGGGATGCGGTCGAACTGCCGAGCCAGTTTATGGAAAACTGGTGCTGGGAGCCCGAAGCGCTGGCATTTATCTCTGGTCACTTTGAGACCGGTGAGCCGCTGCCCAAGGAGCTGCTGGATAAAATGCTGGCGGCGAAAAATTACCAGGCGGCACTGTTTATTCTGCGTCAACTGGAGTTTGGCCTGTTTGATTTCCGTCTGCACGCGGAGTTTAACCCACAGCAAGGGGCGAAAATCCTCGAAACGCTGGCAGAAATTAAAAAGCAGGTCGCCGTGGTGCCGGGCCCAACGTGGGGCCGCTTCCCGCATGCCTTCAGCCACATTTTTGCTGGTGGCTATGCGGCGGGTTACTACAGCTACCTGTGGGCCGACGTGCTGGCGGCGGATGCATTCTCTCGCTTTGAAGATGAAGGGATTTTCAACCGTCAAACCGGACAATCGTTCCTCGATAACATTCTCACCCGTGGTGGTTCTGAAGAGCCGATGGAACTGTTCAAGCGCTTCCGTGGCCGTGAGCCGCAACTGGATGCAATGCTGGAGCATTACGGGATTAAAGGCTGATTATTCACGTGAAAATCTGCTTAGTAGATGAAACAGGCGCCGGAGACGGCGCCTTATCTGTTCTTGCCGCCCGCTGGAATCTTACGCACGATGAAGATAACCTGATGGCGCTGGTGATGACACCGGAACATCTGGAACTGCGCAAACGTGATGAGCCCAAACTCGGCGGTATCTTCGTGGATTTCGTTGGCGGTGCGATGGCCCATCGGCGCAAATTTGGCGGTGGTCGCGGCGAAGCGGTGGCGAAGGCGGTTGGCATTAAAGGCGATTACCTGCCGGATGTGGTTGATGCGACTGCAGGGCTGGGGCGCGATGCGTTTGTGCTGGCCTCAGTAGGCTGCCGCGTGCGAATGCTGGAACGTAACCCGGTCGTTGCAGCTCTGTTGGATGATGGCCTGGCGCGAGGGTATGCTGACCTGGAAATCGGTCCGTGGCTGCAGGAACGTTTACAACTGATCCACGCCTCAAGCCTGACGGCGTTAACCGATATCACCCCGCGTCCGCAGGTGGTGTACCTCGACCCGATGTTCCCGCATAAGCAGAAAAGCGCGCTGGTGAAAAAAGAGATGCGCGTGTTTCAGTCGTTGGTGGGGCCGGACCTGGATGCGGATGGGCTGCTGGAGCCTGCGCGTCAGTTAGCCACTAAACGTGTGGTAGTGAAGCGCCCGGATTACGCACCGCCGCTGGCGGATGTCGCCACGCCGAACGCGGTAGTTACGAAAGGGCATCGGTTTGATATTTACGCGGGGACCGCGTAGTTTGTAGGCCGGATAAGGCGTTAGCCGCTATCCGGCATTACTGCTTAAACAAACGGTGCGTATGGGTCAGCCATCTCAAATGCGACGGCTCTTTCCGCTTTCGGCGGATAAATCAGTTCACTGACAATCGATACTTTCAGTTTCTTCGCTTCTGCGCGAGTGAGTTTGACCTGCTGATCCCATCCTTCGGTATACACCGCGCCCCACGCGCCGAGATCCAGACAGGTGACGTACATCTCCTGACGGTACGGTGAAGGTTCTACTCCTAGCAGGCTTGCAGCGGCGTTATTACCGGCAAATTTACCCAACAAAATAGCGTGCTGGCAGGTCATTAACGCATGGTTGCCTTTGTCATCGGTGGCGGCGTAGGCCACATCGCCAGTGGCGTAGATATCATCATGACCCACGACCTGCAGATTGGCATTCACATGCAGGCGGCCCTGTCGATCGCGCGGGGCGTTAATCTGTGCTGTCAGGCTATTGGCCTGCACGCCGACGGTCCAGATAACTGTCTGAGAGGCAATAACCTGCCCATCTTTCAGCGTTACGCCGCCGGCATCCACGCTTTCTACTTCTGCATTTACCAACCATTCGATGCCCAGTTCAGCGGAGGCTTCGATTATCACGTCGCGTAATTCCTGGCTCCAGCGCCCGGCAGGCTGAGCACCGCGTTCAACTACGACCACTCTGGTCTTAGCATCGGCACCCAGAATCTCACGCAGACGACCAGGTAATTCCAGCGCCATCTCAATCCCGGTAAAGCCGCCGCCACAGACCACCACCGTATTGCGAGTATCACTTTCCGGCTGTAATGCCAGGTCTGTAATGTGCTGCTCCAGTGCGGTGGCGCTCTCGAGCTGGTCGAGGTCAAACGCATGCTCGGCTGCACCGACAACGGCGTCGCGGTTAACGTGACTCCCGCTGGCGAGTACCAGGCGGTCGTAGCGGCGCAGATGAATTTCACCGTTGGCATCTTTCCAGCTCACCTCTTTAGAGTCCGGGATGATCTGCTCGACGTGACCTTGCAGGAAGTTGACGCCGGTAACGTCAAACAAGGGTTGCAGCGGGGCGACCAGGGTTTGTACGGCGCGTTCATAAAAGCGTGGGCGGACACGCAGCTCTGGCTGTGGTGCAATTACTGTAATATCAATGGCCTGCTGATATTTATCCGCCAGTCGTGCGGCGCTTAATGCTGCCCACATACCGGCAAAGCCGGCGCCCACGATCAGAATTCGTTTACGCATTGGGGGGTTCTCTCTGGTGACTACGAATAATTTACTCGGATTTTATTTGTCGTAGTTAAGAATTGCAATGCGATCAGGATCCTTTTTGTCCTGATGTCGTAGGGTTTTTGATTATCTATTTGATAAATATATGATTAAAGTTTTTATATAAATATGGGTTGTGCTGCTGTCTGGAATGAATGAGACGAAAAAGCTACAATTAACTCAGATTCATTTTGGCTGAGATAAGAGAATGGCATTTTACAGTTCCGGGGTTGAGTACGGCATTCATAGCCTGATGTGTATGGTCGACAGCAAGGGCGACGCGCGGGATATGAGCGTGCGGGAAATTGCCGAGCTGCAAAGTGTGCCGTACGACTACCTGGCGAAAATTTTCACCCGTTTGTCGAAAGCGGGCCTGGTGCGCAGCATTGAGGGAAAGGGCGGCGGTTTCCAGTTGGCTAAACCTGCTGAACACATTACGGTGCTGGACGTGGTGAATGCCATTGATGGCGATAAGCGCATCTTTGAGTGTCGTGAGATTCGCCAGCGGCTGGCGGTATTTGAGGAGCATCCGCCGGAGTGGGCCTGTGAAGGCATTTGTGGTGTGCGCTCGGTAATGGATATGGCTCAGCAGCGAATGGAAGAAGCGCTCGGTCAGCATACGATTCTGGATTTGGCGCGCAAAATGTACCGCAAAGCGCCGGACACTTTTGTGGTCGAAGTTCAGGAGTGGATTAACGCGCGCAAAGGGTAGCGATTGAAAATGCCCGGTGCTCATCCTCGGTGAGAAGCGCTTTCCGCTGGCGTGATAAGACCGAAGTCTTAATCAACGCAATATCGTTCATGGTCATGTCCATTCATGATGACCTGTTTGTATAAACTACGCTCTTACAATGCAGGACTTAAAAGGCAAAAAAACCGCGATGTGACTCGCGGTTAATGTTAAAAAAAGCTTATTTACTGCTATCTGGCGTATTAATCATTCGGTTCAGCCAAGGCACCATAATCGCCATCACCACCGTGACAGCCAGGGTGACCAGGCCTATCTTGCTGAAGACGTTGGTGTAGATAGGCAGCGTTTGCAGCGGGTCGGTGATGTTCTCCGGTACGGCAGTAAACGTGGCGACATACCCGCCCATCAGGAAGGCGGCGGCTTGCGTCAGGAACCACATCCCGAGAATAAAGCCCATCAGGTGCTGCGGCACGAGAGCGGCGACCATCGCCAGTCCCAGGGCACTAATCAGCAGTTCACCCAGGCTCTGGAACAGATATACCAGCACGATAAACCACGGCGACGTCAGCCCCTGCGCATCCGCAAACCACATCCCGGCAGCGGCTGCCGTCAGGAAGCCCAACGAGCACAGGAACATACCGAGCGTAAATTTCATCGGCATAGTCAGGTCTTTGCCTTTGTTTCCCAGACGGGTATAGATCGCGGCCAATACCGGACTTGCCAGCACCACCCAGAACGGGTTCAGCGCCTGGAAGCTCACTGGGTTAATGGCGAAACCGAGAATTTCATGGTGCACGTTATTGATAGCAAAGAAGTTCAGCGATGTCGGCATCTGCGCGTACAGCACGTAGAACACAACCGCTTCCAGCATCAGGATGAAGGCCACGAACATCTTGTTGCGCCCGGTTTTATCCAGTTTGAATGCCTGACGGAAGAAGATGATAGTCACGGCAATCGACAAGACGATCAGCACCAGGTTGGCAATCTGCACGTTGTGCATCAGCCAGGCGCAGACAAATACCATCACTACCGTACCGGCCAGCACGTACAGCAGATTACGGAAATTCAGCGGCTTATGGTCTGGCTCAGAACCGATATTTTTTACCATCCCACGGCAGGCAAAGTAGACCAGCAGCGCGACGATAAGCCCGGCTCCGCACAGGTTGTAGGTCACCGCGTAGCCAAACTTATCGGCAATCACCGGCGCCAGCGACAGCGACAGCAACGAACCGATGTTAATCGACATATAAAACAGGGTGAAAGCACCGTCCAGACGGGCGTCTTTTGGTGGATAGCATTTTGACAACAGGCTTGCCGGGTTGGCTTTAAACAGCCCGTTACCGACGGCAATGGTACCCAAAGCAATAAAGATCAGATCGGGCTTGAGCAGCGACATCCCGGTCATGAAGTAGCCGATTGCCAGCACAATGGCACCGAGAACCAGCGTGCGCTTGGTGCCTAACAGGTGGTCGCCGACGTAGCCGCCGATCGAGATCAGGCCGTAGACCAGCGCAGCAAAGGCACCAAAGGTGACAAATGCCTGTTCCTGTGAAAATCCTAGCTGCTTAACAAAGAATACCGCCAGGATGCCCTGAACGCCGTAATAGCCAAATCGTTCCCATAATTCTACAAAGAAGATCATGAAGAACGGACGAGGTTGCTGCAGCAAGCCCGTAGGTGCAGTTTTATTCATATTCCATCGCCTTTCAAAGCCATCCCGAAAAGTATGAACGCGTATGCTTAAACGCGCCGAAAAAGTCTTATTTTGTTATAGACTGCGGCTATTAGCCGCGAGAGTAGAGTATTATAGAGATGGTTTTCGATCCAATTAGTTGATCACACTAATTATGATTTGTTTGTTGGATTGATGTACTAATTGTGTCCGAATGATAAAAACAAAAACGCCCGCACAGGCGGGCGTTTACAGGCTTAACTACTTGCAGCAGGCCGGGCTATTTCCCGGCGGCAAGCATTTTATGCTTCTTCGTCGTCACGCAGCGGAACAATCAACATGTCGACGTGGACGGTGTTGATCAGTTGGCGCGCGGAGGACATCAGTTTGCTCCAGAAATCCTGGTGGTGACCACAAACGACCAGATCCATGTCGTATTTTTTGATGGCATCAACCAGAACCTGACCCAGGTCGCCGCTACCGCTCAGGGTTTCGGTGATAGGGTAGCCTGCGTTGGTGGACAGCTCGGTTAACGCGTGGTGGGTTTCTTCAGAAATGCGTTTCTGCATGTCGCCCAGATTCACGTCGATAAGGCCGGTGTACAGGTCGGAATAGTTTACGTCAACGTGGATAAGGGAAACTTTAGCATTGTAAGGCCGCGCCATAGAGACCGCTTTTTCAACCAGAACTTTGCTTTCCGGAGAAAGATCAACCGCGATAAGAATGTGTTTATAAGCCATAGTGTTACTCCTTCCATAAGTTGTCGATGACTAGCCTGCTGGCGTTTCTCTGCCGCCGCGTCATCCGCGTCCTGCGAACCTTGTGCGCGGGGCTAGCCCAGTCGTAAAAACGTACCATATAAGGACTATCCTTACATTATAGCGACCAGAATAATCCGTCAATCCGCCTTGCTTGCCAAGCAGTTAAACAAATTTTTTAGTTAATTGCATTGATAGCGATTAACCTTCTGGCAAAAAAATTAACTAATCTCCTACACTATCTAGAGGGGCGTTCGAATGCGTGATACTAATACGAACGGTTTCTTCAGTACTCTTCACTGAATGGTTTGGCAGGGTATCGGGGAGCGGTAGTCCCGGAAAGGAGTTCCGTGGGCGGGTCGCCGGGGAGGGGGTATGATAAGCACCATTGCATTGTTCTGGGCTTTATGTGTCGTTTGCATTGTTAATATGGCGCGCTATTTTTCTTCGCTACGCGCACTGCTAGTAGTACTTCGTGGTTGCGATCCATTGCTTTACCAGTATGTAGATGGAGGGGGCTTTTTTACCTCGCATGGGCAACCGAACAAGCAGATGCGTCTGGTGTGGTATATCTACGCTCAGCGTTACCGCGATCATCATGATGATGAATTTATTCGCCGCTGTGAGCGGGTTCGCGGTCAGTTCATTCTCACCAGCGCGCTATGCGGCCTGGTGCTAATCAGCATGGTTGCGCTGATTATCTGGCACTGATTCCAATGACAGATACAAAAAAAGCGGGCCAGTTTCCTGACCCGCTTTTTTACCGCGCATTCGCTTAGATAAGCTTCAGGGAGAGCCAGTACAGCCCGCCGGAAAGAAGAATTGCTGCTGGCAGGGTGAAGACCCAGGCCATCAGAATGCTGGTCACCGTTTTACGTTGCAAACCGCCGCCATCAACAACCATTGTTCCCGCAACGGAAGAGGAGAGAACGTGTGTGGTGGAAACGGGCATACCGGTGTAGCTGGCAAGACCGATAGAGACTGCGGCGGTCATCTGCGCCGACATCCCCTGGGCATAGGTCATGCCTTTCTTACCGATTTTCTCACCGATGGTGGTTGCCACGCGACGCCAGCCAATCATCGTACCAATACCCAGCGCCAGTGCGACGGCCATAATGATCCAGATAGGCGCGTACTCAATGGTGCTCAGCATGTCAGATTTCAGTTTCTTCAGCAGACGCTGATCGTCAGCGCTTACGCCAGGCAGCTTAACCACTTTATCGGTGGTATCAGAGATGCACAGCATAATACGGCGCAACTGACCACGCTGTTCGACGCTTAACTTGTCGTAGGTTTCCAGATTCGCCAACATACCTTTCGCACGTTCCAGCGCGTTGATGGTATTCGCCGGGTGGCAATGGAACTCGGTCGGCGTCGCTGGTGCCGCGTCCGTCGGGGACGGAATCAGCTGGTCTACGCCTGTGGCCTGTTTAAGCAGGTCAGGGCGCTGCTGGAAGAAGACTTCGACGTTATTAATTGCATCACGGGTACGGGTAATTTCGTAACCGGAAGCATTCATATTCACCACGAAACCTGCTGGCGCTACGCCAATCAGCACTAGCATCACCAGACCAATGCCTTTCTGACCATCGTTCGCGCCGTGGGAGAACGCCACGCCGATAGCGGAGAGGATCAGTGCAATACGCGTCCAGAACGGCGGCTTTTTCTTTCCGTCTTTCTTTTCACGTTCTGCCGGCGTCAGGTGGATACGGGCACGTTTTTTCGTACCGCTCCAGTAGCGGCGCAGAATGAAAATAAGACCACCTGCAACCACCAGACCGACAATGGGTGAGATGATAAGCGAGGCAAAAATACCGATAACTTTCGGGATGTTAAGTGCATCCACCACCGAGGTGCCGTTCATCAGCGCATTGGTTAAACCAATACCGATAATGGCGCCAATCAGCGTGTGGGAGCTGGATGCAGGCAGACCAAAGTACCAGGTACCCAGGTTCCAGATAATTGCCGCCAGCAACATGGAGAATACCATGGCGAGGCCATGTGACGATCCCATATTAAGCAGCAGATCCGTTGGTAACATATGCACGATGGCATACGCCACGCTGAGACCACCCAGCAAAACACCAAAGAAGTTGAACACCGCAGCCATGACCACCGCCAATTGCGAACGCATTGCACGGGTATAGATCACAGTTGCGACAGCATTGGCTGTATCATGGAAGCCATTAATTGCTTCGTAGAACAGCACGAAAGCCAGAGCAAGCAATAGTAAAAGCCCGGTATGTAAATCCAGGCCAGCAAACAAATGTAGCATAGGACGTTACGCCATTTTGAGGACATGAACGCGGCGCATTATCAGTGACTTTGGCGGCGCGGGCAAAGTGAAATATAGAGTTTTTTTGATTTGTCTCCTGCTTTGTTTTACACCACTAAAGAATTATCCTATATATTTCAGATAAATACCCTTTATCGGTAGTTTGGTGCTGGTGCGACCACTGAGGAATCTTTACAATTCACTCCCGCTTTTTAGAGAGGATCGCAACGTGGAAAGGTTTGATACCGTTATTATAGGCGCTGGCGCAGCGGGTATGTTTTGTGCCGCGCAGGCAGGACAAGCAGGTAGTCGCGTACTGCTAATTGATAATGGTAAAAAGCCCGGGCGCAAGATTCTCATGTCTGGCGGGGGCCGCTGCAACTTTACCAACCTTTATGTCGAGCCGGCTGCGTATTTGAGCCAAAACCCGCATTTTTGCAAATCGGCGCTGGCGCGTTATACACAGTGGGATTTTATCGATCTGGTGGGTAAGCACGGTATTGCCTGGCATGAAAAAACGCTAGGCCAGCTTTTCTGCGATGATTCCGCCCAGCAAATTGTCGATATGCTGGTGGATGAGTGTGAAAAAGGTAACGTAACTATGCGGTTACGTAGCGAAATCCTGAGCGTTGAGCGAGATGGTGACGATTTTGTCCTGGAATTGAATGGGATGAGTGTCGGCACGAAAAAGCTGGTTATCGCCTCCGGTGGTCTCTCTATGCCGGGTCTGGGCGCGACGCCGTTTGGTTATAAAATTGCGGAACAGTTCGGCCTGAACGTTTTGCCTACGCGCGCAGGGCTGGTGCCTTTCACCTTACATAAGCCGCTACTGGAGCAGCTTCAGGTGCTCTCTGGCGTATCCGTTTCTTCCGTTATCACCGCCGAGGACGGCACCGTATTTCGTGAAAACCTGCTCTTTACGCACCGCGGGCTTTCTGGTCCGGCCGTGCTGCAGATTTCCAGTTTTTGGCAGCCAGGCGAATTTGTCAGCATTAATTTGTTGCCGGATGTTGACCTCGCGAGCTTCCTCGATGACCAACGTAGCGCACACCCTAATCAAAGCTTAAAGAACACCCTGGCAATGCAGTTGCCAAAGCGTCTGGTGGAATGTTTACAGCAGTTAGGGCAAATCCCGGATGTCTCGCTGAAGCAGCTTAATGTGCGCGATCAGCAAACGCTGGTTGAGACGCTGACCGAGTGGCGGGTGCAGCCGAACGGTACGGAAGGGTATCGTACCGCTGAAGTCACGTTGGGCGGCGTCGATACCAACGAGCTGTCATCGCGCACGATGGAAGCGCGCAAAGTGCCGGGACTCTACTTTATCGGCGAAGTCATGGACGTCACCGGCTGGCTGGGTGGCTATAACTTCCAGTGGGCGTGGTCGAGCGCCTGGGCATGCGCGCAGGATTTGACACCTGCCTGACCGTGGTGCCCGACAACCTGGGCTGCCGGGCGTTATCATTAGTTCAGACCAAGAAAATACTGGGCGATTTTAAAGTAGATAATCAACCCGGTACCGTCGATAAGCGTGGCGATAAACGGGGCAGAAACCACGGCGGGATCAATGCCGATACGCTTGAGCACCATGGGGATCACTGATGACACTACGGCGCTCCACAACGTAATGCAAACCAGCGTCAGGCTAACGATTAGCGTGATTTCCACTCCGATACCCATCATCCACGCGCGCAAGCAGCCTGCCAGACCCAGCGTCAGGGCAATCAGCAGCGAAGTTGAAACTTCTTTGCGGATCACCCGACCCATATCGCGCAGCCGCACTTCTCCCAGCGCCATTGAACGTACCAGCGTTGAGGTGATCTGCGTACCGCTGTTGCCGCCAGTACCAATTAATAGTGGAATAAAAAAGGCCAGTGCAATAGCAGATTCCAGCGCCTCTTCAAAATGTTGAAGAACGCTGCTGGTATAGGCCTCTGCGACAAAAAGTAGCAGGAGCCAGACAGAACGTTTTTTCCACAATGTCCACGGGCTAATCTCCAGGTAGGGTTTTTCCAGCGGCAACGTTGCCCCCTGAAGCTGAACATCTTCGGTAACATCATCTTCCTGTAGATGAGCGATCTCTTTTTCCATCAGACAACCGACCAGCTCACCTTTCTCAACGACAGCCACCAGATCGAGTTCGCGTTCGGCTAACTCGGCAACGACCTGTGCCCGTTCATCATCAGGCTTTACATGAAACAAACAACTGTCCGTAAGATGGTTGATGCTCAACGATGTATCTTTTTCCTGCAATAAGCGCTTGATGGATAACACCCCGCGCAGCGCTTTTCCAGCCACAACAAAGACCTGGCCTGGAATATCATCCGTTGTGAGCTGGGAGACAAAGTATTCACGAGCGCCGTTCACGCTGAGATGATCCGGCAGGGTAATAAAATCGGTGCGCATATATTGCGCGATAGCATCGCCATTGAAATCCGGCATAGGATGATGGGCGGCGCAGAGTGGCATAGATGACATGGTGTAATTCCCTATAAAAATCTCTCATAGGGGCGAACAAGACAGGGTTAGCGCAGGCGGATCCCTACGTCCTGGTTTTAGCACTGAACAACGTATCTGTCCGATGGTGAAATCGTCAGAAGTTACCTTGGCAACACCTTGATTCGATGGATGCCTGTATTTCCCTGAGTGGCCTCTCTCGATACCAGCAGGGCGGTAACTTGTATTTGTACAGGAGCCTCGCCATAACGAGATCGGTAAATGAGCCACTATTATAGCGATGTCTAATTATTGATTATGTTTATAGTTGTGAATGTTTATCAATCGTTGATATACGAAATATTCCCTGTGCCAGAGCGCGATAGGGCTGAAGTGGAAACTACAACCGAATAGACATATTGAATCCAGGTGTTAGTATTCAATAGACAGCAGTTATGAGTATGCGTGTTTCATTTCCGGCCAGGAACGCTGATGATGACAACATTACTACCCGATTTCACAGCATTTTCGTCATTCACTTCCTGCGCGGCGCAGGTTGCCTTAGCGCCTGTCCGCTCTCTGGCCATGGTTTCTTATTCCTTCTCATCCCGGATGGAATCTCCCGCTGAATAGCTATTCAGCGGGCTTTGTGGCACGCATCGTTTGATAACAGGGATTACGGCGGGTCGAATATGGATAAGTTTAAGCGTCATGTGATGTGGTGGGGGGCGGGCACCCTGGTCGTGGTGGCTGCGATAGCATGGTGGATGCTCCGTCCTGCCGGAATACCGGAGGGGTTCGCAGCCAGCAACGGCAGAATTGAAGCCACCGAAGTGGATATTGCTACCAAGATTGCCGGGCGAATTGACACGATCCTTGTGTCGGAAGGGCAGTTCGTTCGTCAGGGCGAGGTGTTGGCGAAAATGGATACTCGCGTGCTTCAGGAGCAGCGGCTGGAAGCGATTGCGCAAATCAAAGAGGCCGAAAGCGCGGTGGCGGCGGCGCGAGCGCTGCTGGAACAGCGGCAAAGTGAAATGCGCGCCGCGCAGTCGGTAGTAAAACAGCGCGAGGCGGAGCTGCAGTCGGTTTCTAAACGCCACGTGCGTTCCCGTTCGCTATCCCAGCGTGGGGCCGTGTCTGAGCAACAACTGGATGACGATCGGGCCGCGGCAGAAAGCGCACGTGCGGCGCTGGAATCCGCAAAGGCGCAGGTCTCAGCGGCAAAAGCCGCAATTGAAGCCGCTCGCACCAGCATCATTCAGGCGCAAACCCGCGTAGAAGCTGCGCAGGCCACCGAACGTCGTATTGCGGCTGATATTGATGACAGCGAGCTGAAAGCCCCGCGCGATGGTCGCGTGCAGTACCGCGTTGCTGAGCCGGGTGAGGTGCTTTCTGCGGGTGGGCGCGTCCTGAATATGGTCGATCTCAGCGATGTCTACATGACGTTCTTCTTGCCTACCGAACAGGCTGGCTTACTGAAGATTGGCGGCGAAGCGCGCCTGGTGCTGGATGCCGCACCGGATCTGCGTGTTCCGGCGACCATCAGCTTTGTGGCAAGCGTTGCGCAGTTCACACCGAAAACGGTCGAAACCAGCGATGAGCGGCTGAAGCTGATGTTCCGCGTTAAAGCGCGTATCCCGCCAGAGCTATTGCAGCAGCATCTCGAGTACGTGAAAACCGGTCTGCCGGGCATGGCGTGGGTGCGTGTCGATGAAAATCGAGCCTGGCCTGACGACCTGATGGTGAGGTTGCCGCAATGACGCATCTGGCGCTGGTTCCTGTTCCTCCCGTGGCGCACCTTGACGGCGTGAGTCAGCATTACGGGAAAACGGTAGCGCTGAACAATATCACGCTGGATATCCCCGCCCGCTGTATGGTGGGGCTGATTGGCCCGGATGGCGTCGGAAAATCAAGCCTGCTGTCGCTCATCTCCGGTGCGCGTGTCATTGAACACGGTAACGTGATGGTGCTGGGCGGCGATATGCGCGACCCGAAACATCGCCGGGATGTCTGCCCACGCATTGCCTGGATGCCGCAGGGGTTGGGGAAAAACCTGTACCACACGCTGTCGGTGTATGAGAACGTCGATTTCTTTGCCCGGCTGTTTGGCCATGACAAAGCGGAGCGCGAAGCGCGGATTACCGAGCTGCTGAACAGCACCGGACTGGCGCCGTTTCGCGATCGTCCGGCCGGGAAACTCTCGGGTGGGATGAAGCAAAAGCTGGGGCTGTGCTGCGCGTTAATCCATGACCCGGAACTGTTAATTCTCGATGAACCTACCACCGGGGTCGACCCGCTGTCCCGCGCCCAGTTCTGGGATCTGATTAACAGCATTCGCCAGCGGCAGACCAACATGAGCGTGCTGGTTGCGACCGCCTACATGGAAGAAGCCGAGCGCTTTGACTGGCTGGTGGCGATGAACGCCGGGGAGGTGCTGGCCACCGGGAGCGCGCAGCAGCTACGCGAAAAAACCAACTCCGACACGCTGGAGCAGGCGTTTATCGCGCTGTTACCCGAAGCCCAGCGCCAGGCGCATAAGCCAGTGGTGATCCCGCCGTATCACGCTGAGCATGAAGAGATTGCCATCGAGGCGAAAGATCTGACCATGCGCTTCGGCAAGTTCGTGGCCGTTGACCACGTTAACTTTCGTATTCCGCGCGGGGAAATCTTCGGTTTTCTCGGCTCCAACGGCTGCGGTAAATCCACTACCATGAAAATGCTCACCGGGCTGCTACCCGCAAGTGAAGGTGAGGCGTGGCTGTTTGGGCAAGCGGTTGACCCGAAGAATATCGATACCCGTCGCCGGGTAGGCTATATGTCGCAGGCGTTTTCGCTCTACAGCGAGCTGACCGTACGGCAAAACCTCGAGCTACACGCGCGGTTGTTCCATATCCCCGAAGCAGAAATCCCGGGGCGGGTACAAGAGATGAGTCAGCGCTTTTCGCTGACCGAAGTCGAAGACGCGTTGCCCGGCGCGCTGCCGTTGGGGATCCGTCAACGCCTGTCGCTGGCGGTGGCGGTGATCCATCGCCCAGAGATGCTCATTCTCGATGAACCAACCTCCGGGGTCGATCCGGTGGCGAGAGACATGTTCTGGCAACTGATGGTCGATCTGTCGCGTCAGGATAAAGTGACCATTTTTATCTCCACCCATTTTATGAACGAAGCGGAGCGCTGCGACCGCATGTCGCTGATGCACGCCGGAAAAGTCCTGTCCAGCGGTACGCCGCAGGAGCTGGTGAAACAGCGTGGTGCCGCCAGTCTGGAAGAGGCGTTTATCTCCTGGTTACAGGAAGCGGCAGGTCCGGCGCCGGAGGCTCAGTTACCGCCAGCCAATGTCCCGGCAGTGCATGAAAACAGTCAGCCGCCGCACCAGGGATTTAGCCTGCGGCGCTTGTTCAGCTACAGCCGCCGCGAAGCGCTGGAGCTGCGACGTGACCCGGTACGTTCAACGCTGGCGCTGATGGGCACGGTGATCCTGATGCTGATCATGGGCTACGGCATCAGCATGGATGTGGAAAACCTGCGTTTTTCGGTGCTCGATCGTGATCAGACAGTCAGCAGCCAGGCGTGGACGCTGAATCTGGCGGGATCGCGCTATTTTATCGAGCAGCCGCCGCTCACCAGTTATGACGAGCTGGACAAACGGATGCGCTCGGGCGAAGTCGCGGTAGCCATAGAGATCCCGCCAAATTTTGGCCGCGATATCGCGCGTGGAACGCCGGTGAAGATTGGCGTCTGGGTCGATGGCGCAATGCCGAGCCGTGCGGAAACGGTCAGAGGCTACGTGCAGGCGATGCACCAGACCTGGCTGCAGGATGTGATGGCGCGTCAGCCAAATACCAGCGGGCAAAACGGATTGATGACCATTGAAACTCGCTATCGTTACAACCCGGATGTGAAAAGCCTGCCAGCGATTGTTCCGGCGGTGATCCCGCTGCTGTTGATGATGATCCCCTCCATGCTCAGCGCTCTGAGCGTGGTGCGTGAGAAAGAGCTGGGGTCGATTATCAACCTGTACGTGACGCCCACTACCCGCAGCGAGTTTTTACTCGGCAAACAGTTGCCTTACATCGTGCTGGGCATGCTGAACTTCCTGCTGCTGTGCGCGCTGTCGGTGTTTGTATTCGGCGTCCCGCATAAGGGGAGTTTTGTGACCCTGACGCTGGCCGCGCTGCTGTACGTCACCATTGCCACCGGGCTGGGATTGTTAATCTCCACGTTTATGAAAAGTCAGATCGCCGCCATTTTTGGTACGGCGATTATTACGCTGATCCCGGCGACGCAGTTTTCCGGGATGATCGACCCGGTCGCCTCGCTGGAAGGGCCGGGACGGTGGATTGGCGAAATTTACCCGACCAGCCATTTTCTGACCATCGCGCGCGGGACGTTCTCTAAAGCGCTGGATCTGACCGATCTCTGGCCGCTGTTTATTCCGCTGGCGGTAGCCATTCCAGTGGTCATTGGTCTGAGCGTATTGCTGCTGAAAAAACAGGAGGGGTGATGCGCCGATTACGGAATATTTATAACCTCGGCATCAAAGAGTTACGCAGCCTGCTGGGTGACAAAGCGATGCTGACGCTGATCGTCTTCGCCTTCACGGTCTCGGTTTACTCTTCTGCGACCGTTCTGCCAGGGTCGCTGCACCTGGCGCCGATTGCCATTGCCGATATGGACCAGTCGCAGTTGTCGAATCGCATTGTGAACAGTTTTTATCGTCCGTGGTTTTTACCACCGGAGATGATTACCGCCGATGAGATGGATGCCGGGCTGGATGCCGGGCGCTATACCTTCGCTGTGAACATTCCGCCTGATTTTCAGCGCGATGTACTGGCTGGGCGGCAGCCGGATATTCAGGTTAACGTCGATGCCACGCGAATGAGCCAGGCCTTTACCGGCAACAGCTATATCCAGAATATCATCAGTGGCGAGGTGAACAGCTTTGTGTCGCGTTACCGCGAAAACAGCGAGCTGCCGGTGGCGCTGGAAATGCGTATGCGCTTTAACCCTAATCTGGAACCCGCCCGCTTTGGCGCGGTGATGGCGATTATCAACAACATCACCATGCTGGCGATTGTGCTTACCGGGTCGGCGCTGATTCGCGAGCGTGAGCACGGGACCATTGAGCACCTGCTGGTGATGCCGGTGACGCCGTTTGAAATCATGATGGCAAAAATATGGTCGATGGGGCTGGTGGTGCTGGTGGTTTCCGGTCTGTCGCTGATGCTGATGGTAAAAGGTGTGCTTGGCGTACCGATTGAAGGCTCGATACCGCTGTTTATGCTGGGAGTGGCGCTGAGCCTGTTCGCCACCACGTCAATCGGCATTTTTATGGGCACGCTGGCGCGCTCCATGCCACAACTGGGGCTGCTGATGATTCTGGTACTGCTGCCGTTACAGATGCTCTCCGGCGGCTCTACACCGCGTGAAAGCATGCCGCAGGCGGTGCAGGACATTATGCTGACGATGCCGACTACCCATTTTGTTAGCCTTGCGCAGGCGATACTTTACCGCGGCGCAGGGTTTAACATTGTCTGGCCGCAGTTCCTGACGCTGCTGGCGATTGGCAGTACGTTCTTCGTGATAGCGCTGCTGCGTTTCAGAAAGACGATTGGCACGATGGCGTAAATATTATTGCCGGAAGGCGGCTGCGCCTTACCCGGCCTACAAACGGGAATGAATGTAGGCCGGGCAACAAAACAAGCAATTACTCTTCTTTCGGCAGGCACTGCAGATGACCGTGGCGCACGCCGCGCTGGGAAATCACGTCATCGGCAAAATGCTGCACATCGCCCATGTCACCTTTTAGCACAGCGATTTCCAGACAGTCGTCATGGTTGATGTGCACGTGCAGCGTGGCGACTGATAAATCGTGGTGGTGATGTTGGGTGGAAACAATACGGCTCGCCAGGTCACGCTTCTCATGCTCATAAACATACGAGAGCACTGCGAATCCCTGAGTGCCGTGCTCCTGGGTGGTTTCCTGCGCCAGTGCGCCGCGCAGAATATCGCGGATCGCTTCGGAACGGTTGTTATAGCCACGGCGCTGGCTCAGGCTGTCGAGCGTTTCCAGTAAATCGTCATCGAGGGTAATGGTGACTCGTTGCATCTGCAATTAACCTTTCATGTGGCGCGTGGGCGCACAGGGAGTAAGGGGAATAGCGTATTTTGTAACACACGTCCGGCATCCGGGGAAAAGGTTAATGCTCTCGCAATAAACGCAGCAGGGTTGTTACCTGTTCATCCAGCGGCGCGAGCGTGTCTTTGACGATCAGATGCAGCGGGGTGGCACGGCGAGCGCCATGGCTTAACGGCAGCGGTCGTAATAGCCCCTGCTCAAGCTGCTGCTGAATTCGCTCCTCAGGCAACCAGCCATAACCGACCTGATACATCACCGCCTCAATCGCGGCATCAATGGTCGAGAAGGTCCAGGCATCGCGCACCGCTTGCTGCGGGTTGTCGCGATCGGCAATGCGAATCAGCGGCCACGCGCGTAACGCGTCTTCATCCAGCGGCGCATCCAACATGCAGAGCGGGTGATCGCGGTGGGCAACGGCCACGAAGTCAATATTCATCAGCCATTCGCCGCGGCCGGTGATATCCTGGCGTCGGGTCAGGACCATCACGTCCGCATCGGCATGCGCTGCCAGTCGATCGTCAGCATTCTCCAGCACTTCGGTCAAACGCACCTGCGTCTGCGGCCACGCCAGCTGAAACTGCTTGAGGATCGCGAACAGGCGTTTGCGTGGGAAGATGCTATCTACCATGAAATCCAGCCGCGTTCGCGTGCCGTTTTGCAACGTTGCTGCCCGGGTTTCCACCCATAAAAAGGCCTTCAGTAACGGTTTGACCTGGCCCAACAGTAGCTCTCCCGCAGGGGTTAATACCGCCCTGCGACCTTCCGGCGTCAGCAGCGTCACGCCAAGCCGCTCCTGCAGTAGCGCCAGATTGTAGCTCACCGAAGACTGGCTACGGTTGGTCTCTTCCGCAGCTTTCGCAAAGCTGCCCAGCTCCACGACTTTCTCCAGTAAGGCCCATTGCTCCAGCGTTGTCTTGTGCATAACTCATCTAAAAATTGAATGAATATGATGTAAACATAGCGTTATTCATCCAATTTTTGAAGCGGTAAGATCCTCGCATCAAGTAAGAGGAGAACGAATATGAGCACTTTTGATAAACATGATTTGAGCGGCTTTGTCGGCAAACATCTGGTCTATACCTACGATAATGGCTGGAATTACGAGATCTACGTGAAAAACGACACCACTCTGGATTACCGTATTCACAGCGGCATTGTGGGGAATCGTTGGGTGAAGGATCAGCGGGCGTACATTGTGCGGGTTGGCGAGAGTGTTTATAAAATTTCATGGACCGAACCGACCGGGACCGACGTCAGCCTGATCGTAAATCTGGGCGACAAACTCTTTCACGGCACCATCTTTTTCCCGCGCTGGGTGATTAACAATCCGCAAAAAACGGTCTGTTTCCAGAATGACCATATTCCGCTGATGATGTCATATCGCGATGCGGGTCCGGCATATCCAACGGAGGTGATTGACGAGTTTGCGACCATCACCTTCGTGCGTGACTGTGGGGCGAATAATGACAGCGTTATTGCCTGTGCGGCCAATGAATTGCCGGAAAACTTCCCGGAAAATTTACGCTAAGGCTTCCAGACGCTGCACGGCGTCTGCGGTCAGGGTAAACGGCGTGGGGGTACACACCGCCAGGCTCAGGGTATCGAGCTGGCACTGGCTGACTGAGAGTGAGGAGGTTAGCGCGGTGCTGTCGACGCTGACAATTTGCCAGGCGCTGCCGCCACGCTGTTTCACGATAGCTTCTTTACGCGTCCAGATGCGCCAGAACGCCGCCAGCTGTTGCTCCGGGCGTTCGGCCTCAACTTCGGCATGTTCCCTGAGACTGAACACCGTATTTGCCAGCGTCTGCCAGTTATCGCGCGGGCGAACGACTTCAATATCACAGCCGACTTCCCCTTCGTCGCTGAGCAGCAGGGCAATATCATCACCGCTGTGGCTGAGATTGAACCACAGCGGTGTGTCGGCGGAAAAGGCCGGTTTTCCTTGCTCGCTGTAGACGATGTCCGGTAATGGCGAAAGAGTATGGGAAAGCAGCACGCGACCTGCCAGCCAGCGCGCACGACGAGCGCCTTGCGGGGCCTGCTCACGCAGTGCGGCAGGCAGTGTGCCAGCGCTTAAAACAGAAACTTTCCCAAGAACGATCCGGTACATATCAGGGCCAACGTTTAATGATGATAGAAGTATTTATGCCGCCAAACGCAAAGTTATTGCTCTGCAAAAATTCGCAATCAATCTTGCGGGCTTTACCCATAATGTAATCCAGCGCTCCACAATTAGCATCTGGCTGACTCAAATTTAGCGTAGGCGCAAACCAGCCTTCTCGCATCATTTGCAGACTCATCCAGGCCTCTAGTGCGCCACAAGCGCCAAGGGTATGTCCAAAATAGCTTTTAAGCGAGGATAGCGGCACATTATCACCATAAATTGCAGCGGTTGCCTGACTTTCTGCAATATCACCGCGATCGGTTGCGGTACCGTGCGCTGAAATATATCCGATATCGCGGGCGCTAATACCGGCCATATTCAGCGATTTTTCCATGCAAATCTGCATTGTTTCGCGCTGTGGCTGGGTGATATGGGCAGCATCGCAGTTAGTGGCAAAGCTAACGATTTCACCATAAATCGTTGCTCCGCGCGCTTTAGCGTGTTCCAGCTCTTCCAGCACCAGCGTACCTGCGCCTTCTCCGATGACCAGACCATCGCGTTTTTCATCGAACGGGGAGGGGGTGGTTTTCGGCTCGTCGTTGCGCTGGCTGGTAGCGAACAGTGTATCAAACACGGCGGCTTCGGAAGGACACAGTTCTTCTGCACCGCCGGCGACCATCACGGTTTGATAACCGTGCCGAATGGCTTCCCATGCGTAACCAATTGCCTGGCTACCGGATGTGCAGGCGCTGGATGTCGGAATGACTCGCCCCCGCAGACCAAAAAATAATCCAGTGTTAACGGCCGTGGTGTGCGGCATCATTTGCACGTAGGTCGTGCCGGTGATGTTATTAGTATGCTTCTCGGTCAGCATGGTCGCGAACTCGCTCACTGGACCGGTACTACCGGTTGATGAACCATAAGCGATCCCGGTTTCACCGTTAGTCAGTACCCGATCGCCAATCAGCCCGGCCTGCTCAAGCGCCAGCTCTGTTGCGCGGGTGGACATCAGCGATACGCGACCCATGGCGCGAATTCGCTTGCGGGTATAGTGTTCCGGTAGAGTGAAATCGTCGATCGGCGCACCCAGCAGTGTGTGCAGTCCGTCATAAACCTGCCACTCCGGCATTTTGCGTACCGCATTTTCATATGCCAATAACCTGGCGGAGACAGCCTGCCAGTTTTCCCCAAAGGCGGTGACGCCGCCCATGCCTGTAATCACGACACGACGTGTCATAACATCCCTCCATTGATGGAAATCACCTGGCGAGTTACATAGCCCGCCACATCCGACATTAAATAACTGGCAAGCCCGGCCACTTCTTCAGCCTGACCTATCCGTTTCATGGGGATCATCGACATCGCCTCTTTCAATGCGGCTTCTTCCATCTCGATCATCCCGGTATCAATGAGTCCCGGTGCAATGCAGTTTACGGTAATTTTGCGTTTTGCCAGTTCGATGGCCAGCGCTTTAGTGGCACCAATAATTCCGGCTTTTGCCGCACTGTAATTGACCTGACCACGGTTGCCCATCACGCCCGAAACCGAAGACAGTGTGATGATACGGCCCCCCTTGCGTGCGCTGATCATCGGCATAATGCACGGATGAATGATGTTGTAAAAGCTGTCGAGGTTGGTATGGATCACCGCATCCCAGTCGTTATCACTGAGCGCAGGGAAAGCGGCATCACGAGTGACCCCAGCGTTGCTAACAATGCCGTACCATGCGCCGTTTGCCTCAATATCTTGCGACAGTATTTCACGGCACTGCTCGCGATTGGCAACATCAAATGTCAACAGGCGCCCTGCGCCGCCAGCGGCGAGGATAGCATCCAGCGTTTCTTGTGCTCCTTGCACATCGCGATGATAGTGTACGCCGACCACAAAACCGTCCGCGGCCAGTTGTTTGGCGATGGCGCGACCGATACCTTTGCTGGCACCCGTAACTAAAACTGAACGGCTCATGTGGACGCTCCTTGTTGAAATAGCGTGTTAATTTCTTCTGATGTCGGCTGGAAGGTGTTGACGCGACCGGTTGCCAACGTCTCGTTGTCTGCCTGGATGGCACATTCAAAGCTACCAAATCGTGCATCCTGCATCAGCAATTTGACATGGATGCTCAGCTTCTTCCCGGCAGGCAGAACACCTGTGGCACAGACTAACTCACGTGCGCCCAGTACCATGCCTAACGTAATACTCGCCTGACCTTGTTGCTGGCGGTGCCAGCCAGACCAGACGCCAATGGTCTGCGCCATCAGTTCCAGTGCGAACCAGCCAGGTAGATTGCCATCGGGGTCGAGGAAAGGGGCCAGTACGCTGTTTGCTGATACCGTCACGTGGCAGATGGCGGTTTCGTCCGCCACACTGACGACCTCTTCAAGAAGCAGCATCGGCGCATCATGCGGCAAATAGTCGCCTGGTGATAAATAGTGGCTCATGAGATTCTCCCGAGCAGGATGCTGGCATTATTACCGCCGAAGGCAAACGAATTAGACAAGATAACCGGGCGAGTCAGCGACTGCGGCTGTTCAATGATGCCGCAGGCTGGCAATGTTTCATCGCGTGGTGACTGGCTAAAATCCTGCGGTGGTAGCGGCAGGTCGCGTTGCAGAATCAACACACCGATAGCTGCTTCGGTGATCCCCGCGGCGCCCAGTGTGTGCCCGGTCAGGTGTTTGGTTGAACTGCACGGGACCGTTTCGCCAAATAGCGCGCTCACGACGCTGGACTCAATCTGATCGTTTAGCGGTGTGGCGGTACCGTGCAGATTGATATAGCCCACGTGTTCCGGCGTCATTCCTGCGTCGTTAAGTGCCTGGTCGATGGCGCGAATGGCACCTTCCCCCTGTGGATGGGGAGCCGAAATATGGTACGCGTCGCTGGATTCGCCGACGCCAAGGAGCGCGATAGGCTGTGGCTCGCGGGTTAATACCATCAAGGCGGCGCCTTCGCCAATGGTGATCCCACAACGGTCGCGGCCAAACGGTTGACACAGCGTTGGGGAGAGTGATTCCAGACTGTGGAATCCGTTGATTGGCATTCGGCTTAGCGTATCCGCACCGCCGACAATGGCGATATCGACCAGACCAGATTCGATCAAACGACGTCCGCTCATAATAGCCCTTGCACTGGACGAGCAGGCGGTTGAGAGCGTAAAGGCCGGGCCATCCAGCGCCAGCCAGTGGCTAAGAAAACGCGACGGATCGCCCAGTTCCTGTTGCGGATAGCGCCAGTCAGTGCTCTCTTTGCCGTTGAGCATCAAATCAACGTGAACGTCACCCTCATCCAGGCCGGAGGTGCTGGTGCCGAGAACAACAGCAATACGATCGCGACCAAATCGGGCGATAGCGTCGTCCACCTGCGGCTGGATTTGCATCAGTGCTGCCAGCAATAGCTGGTTGTTGCGCGAACGATGAGCGCTAAAGTGCTGAGGAATAGCGGGTAACTCACCGTCAACGCCTGCTAACACGGCGGATGGGTGTCCTTGCAGCCAGCCCGTGCGCGGGCGCATTCCCGGCGCTATGCCACGAGTGAGGTTGGCTGCGATTTCATCAGTGTTATTGCCCAACGCGTTAATCATGCCAACGGCAGAAATGTAGATCATCTCAGTCACCCAGATATTGAATGGTGATGTGGTATTTAAAAACGTGCTGCTCAATGCTGATCGGTTCGCGTTTTCCTCTTCGATTCAGATACGTGATTTCCGTGACCACTTTGCCGCGTGCATTGCGCAGCTCACGCTTATCACCCGTATCGACGAGCGTCCAGCCTGTGGGTAATTGCGGTTGCCAGGTGCTAATCGGCCAATGGCTAAGCATCACGTCAGCCAGCACCTGGCTGGCTGGCGGCAATTGTGGAACGATGATCGATTGCTCGGTGTGCAGTCCTTTTTCATCGTAAGTCACGAGGAACAGGCGAATGCCGACTGATGACAGCCCGGCAAGTGTGATTTTCTTGTCATCAGCATTGAGCATGACCAACAGTGACTGAGTTTTGCCGTTAAAACTACCGGTTAGTAGTTGTTGCGAATTCACCGCGGGAGAAATCCCCGGAGCAGGTAGCGTTACACGAATACCCGGCTCTAACCAGGCTTGCGGGCGGCCTTTCTGTTCCGGCTGTGAGTGGCTGCAACCTGCCAGCAGCAACGTGGCGACGAGCAGGCCCCGTCGGATGGCGCTGCGCTTATCCGGTCTACAAATGGTGTGCTGACGTAGATCGGATAAGGCAATGCCGCCATTCTGCAAAAGCCCACTCAACCAACGAAATATCGGTTTACTCATCGTTTTTTCTTCTCTCTTTTCGTTGGCATCGCCAGCGGTGACAGCAAAAATGCGGTGAAAATACCGCTTACTAGCACAATGCCAAAACTGCTGATTGCCTGAGTGGCACTAAAGACCAGCATGCCGAGCGTCAGGAGCGTGGTCATCATCGCCAGCGTGATAGCCAGCAGCGACGTCAGTGGCGTACCGCGTGGATTACTGAAAAACAGCGTGTAGTTAATGCCAATTCCCAGTACCAGCACCAGTGCCAGCAGCGAGAACAAGTTGAGCGCATGACCGCTCAGGGCCAGTACTGCCAGACCACAACCTAAAGACAGCACTGAGGGCACCAGGCTAATTAAGCCCTTACGCCAGCCAAGCCGAATGACAGCGCCACAGGCAATCACCGCCAGCGCAATGCACAGCAGGCCGGTCAGAATATGGCGATAAAGGGCAAACAGGTTGTCAAAGCTGCTCTTGCGATCCACCCACGCCACGCCGGAATATTTCGCGCTGAGCGTATTTAAAGCATCACTTTGTTTCACCCCTTCAACGGGAACCAATACGCTGCTTTCGCCATCAGCCAGAGACAGCCATAGCAAGCGCCAGCCTTCACTGGCTGGGCTGGCAAGCCAGGCATCGACGGTTACAGACATGGCGCTAAGATCGGGGTTCACCGTTGCCAGCCCGGCGTTGTTTAGGGCTTTCGTGATGGCGGGAGAAGCATCTTTTAGCAGAGAGAGATCCTGGTGTTGCCGGGCGAGTGAATTGAGCGGAATAGTGCGATATCCGCTGAGTAACCCGTCTTTTTTTGCCTGTTCCAGCGCGGGGGTAAAGGTTTCCAGCCGCTCCAGCGTTTGCTGAGCGGATTTGCCGTACACCACAAACCACTTCTGGTCGACGCTTTGCCCAGTCAGGGCGGTAATCGCTTTTTCCTGAGCGAGAATTTCCTGCGGCAGCGCCTGTAACTGGGAGATATCATCATCTACGCGCAGCGTCGCTATTCCTGCCAGCGAGAACAACGCCAGTGCCACCGGCAGGCCAACGGAGAGTTTTTTATTGCGTCGCCATGCAGCAAGCCAGCGTAGCATGAGTACCATTGCCGGCACCGGGCGTACCGGCAACCGACGACACAACCACGGGTGCCAGAAAATGACCGTCAGGCAGGAGGCACTCAGACCTACCGCCGCGAATACCGCCATCTGGCGAATACCGGGGAAGGGGGCCAGCATCATAATCAGATAAGCCGCTACGGTGGTGAGTAGCGCCAGGAGCAGGGCATTGCGCACTTTGGCAAGGCTTTGCCATGGCGATGTTTCCGCACCGTGCACCATCCGTTCGGTCAAATAGTAGAGCGTATAGTCGGCGGAAATACCGATGATGCTCATGCTCATCACCAGCGTCATCAGATGGAGCTCGCCAAAAATCAGCAGCGTGACGACGGTCCCCGCCAGCGCACCAATGCCAATCGAAATCAGGCACAGCAGCAGCGGACGCAGCGAACGAAATACAGCCACGATGAGCAGGATCACCCCGAGCACAGTGGCTATGCCGAGAGTAGAGATATCTTTTTTCGCCTGCTGGCTGGCGTAATCGCTATAGAACAGCGTCCCGCGAGACAGCAGTTGAGCCTGTGGATAGTGGGCTTTGAGCTCACCTTCCAGCGTATTCAGCGTGGTGACCAATTGGTGCGTCTGTTGCATATCAAACGATGAACCGGTCAGTTCGCCATGTAACAGATACCAATAGTTGCCTTGTTCATCCTGGGTGACCAGCCAGCCGTCCATCAGGCGCAGACGCTGCCCAGTTTTGGCCATGGCCAGCTGCGAGCCACGCATCAGCATGAAGGGATCGTTTTGTAGCTCTTTGCCACTGACGCCAGAGAATGCGGAGTAAAGTTGGGACAGGATCCACTGGCCCTGCGCTTCGCCGCCGTTTTGCAGCCGGGCGCGGGTCTCGTTATCTATCAGGCCGTTACGATGTTGCCAGAAGAATGCCCCCCAGGCCTGCTGGCTGTCGGCATCCATTGGACCTTTTACCTGGGCTAGCGCGTGCGATTTTTGCAGTAAAGCCAGCCAGTCCCGGGCTATCGCTGGGTCCGGTTGCTTACCGGGACTTACCAGCCAGACCACCTGACGGTCAAGGCGCTGCATAAATCCCTCGTTCAGACCCGGAGGTATAGCGCCCAGCGTCTGCTTTGGCAACATGGCCAGCACGCTGCTGTTAAGGCGGGCCTGAGGTAGCAGCGTCAGAAAGATGCCCAGCAGAAGCAGGCAGATGACTCCCCATAACAGCGCGGGACGTTTACTGGGCGGCAAAGCGTTGGCGTTCGTCATCGGTCAGTTGCGCTGGCGTTAGTTGGTGTTGGGAAAGCGCGATATCGGTGCGATCGCCCTGTTTATCATTGAGCTGAATGCTCTCCAGGTAGGTCTTTCCTGCTAAATCAATTGTCGCAAAAATCTTATCCAGCGGTGTGGTGATTGGCGTCAGGCGTAGCGTCCAGCGACCTTCTCCTAAGTCTGCGAACTCCACGCGGAAGTTTTGTTCCAGCACTTTACGATCCGCCTGGAATAACGCCCGCAGCAGATGATTAAACTGGAACATTTGCGGGTTATTCTCAGCGGTAACGGTCTGCGGTGGTTGACCGTTAATTGCCTGAACCATCCGTTTGTCATCCAGCAGCAGCTGCATCGGGAACGGGGACGTTTGATCCCACAGCAACCCCTTGTCGCGGGCGATCAACATCTTGCCCTGAGATCGCAGCGGTTGTGGTAGATCCTTTATCGTCCGGGTTTGATCGAAGTGGGCGCGAACCACCGGTTGTTCGGTAAAACGCTGTTGTAGGGAGTCGAGCGTCAGGGCACTGACGAAAGGGCTGACGAGCAGCACGAGCAATGGCCATAATTTCATGGTGTCACTCCCATCCGTTCAAACAGAATATCCGGGCTGACAAAGCACAGTTCACGGCTTTTTTCGTCGACGGCGACCTGGATGGTGTAGCCTGTTGTAGCACGTTTACCTGTTTCGGCATCAAAAATTTCGTAGCCGATTCGCAGGCGATTTTCGTACTCTTTAATTTGGGCGCGTACACGGATACGCTGCTCGAAAGTCAGCGCATTGCGATACTTCACCCGAGTGTCGACCACGGGCCACAGATAGCCAGATTCTTTCATCTGCCGATAGCCATAATCGAATTGGTTCAGCAGTGCCTCACGGGCAATCTCGAAGTAACGGAAGTAGTTACCATGCCACGCTACGCCCATCATATCGACGTCGTGAAACGGAATAGTTAGCTCGACTTCAGCCGTAAAACGGGGATCGTTAAGCACCCTTTACTCCTTGTCATTGGTGTCCGGCAGTTGCCAGAAATCGAAAAAGTTAAACCAGTCGAGGGGCGACTGAAGCGCATAGTGCTCAAGGCGTTCGGCGTATCGATCGACAGTATTCTGTAATGCCTGTTGTCGTGTGGCGCGCGGTAAGAGCAGCGGGTCGGCAAACGGTTCGCAGTAGATGTGGAGTTTCTCCTGCTGGCGCAGGGCAAAAATCAGATCTACAGGGCAGCGTAAAATAGACGCAAGAATAAACGGGCCCTGAGGGAATGGCGCGTTTTGCCCCATAAAGCGGCTCCAGCACACACGCCACTCGCCGCCGCGTTGGGGATTGACTGCGATGCGATCGCCTACGATGGCTACCCATTCACCGCGCTCCAGTTTCTCTTTGAGCAGAATGGCAGTATCTGGACCAATACTGTTCACCGGGAGCAGATTTAATCCAGCCTGCGGCGCCATCTCTTGCATGATCTGTTTAAAGCGTTGGGCGTTATCGCTAAATACCAGCGCATTGATTGTTTTACTGCCCTGTAGCTGGGCCAGTGCCCGACAGGCTTCGACATCGCCAAGATGTGAAGCCAGCAGCAGTTTTCCCCGAGGATCGCTGACATTTAGCGTTTTTTCTGCGCCTGGTGCAAAAATCACATCGCGACCGAAGTGCAGTTCACCGCGCCAACTGGCAATCTTATCCAGCATCGCGCCGCCAAAACGCAGGAAATGCTGATAACTGGTCAGGTTTGGCGGTACTGGCATCCGGCGTGTGATCAGTTGCGCTCTTACGCGGCTAATCCAGCGTTGAGAGGCTTTTCGGGCAGTTGAAGCGCTGAGCCAGTATACGCCGACGACCGGATACAGCAGCAGGGAGAAGGCTTTGCGGCCCAGTACACGCCAGACCAGCAGCATCAGACGCATTCCCCACAACCCTTTGACTTCCTGCTGCTGCGCCCAGTGTGTCGATGAACGACGACACAGCAGGGAGGGGATGCGCGGCAACATGCCAAAGAACAGGCGAGTGTGCATCAATGAAATGTGCAGATTGTCTTTAAGCGCGTCGAAATGGGATAGCCCGTCCTGCGGATAGGTGACTCGCGTGGGGATAAAATAGCTGGTGTTGCCTTGCCAGTAGAGGCGCACCATCACTTCAGTATCAAAATCCATCCGTTTGCCAAGCGTTACACGCTGTGCCAGTTGCAGCGTGGGAGCCACCGGATACACCCGGAAGCCGCACATACTGTCTTTGAGCTGCAACGAGAGCGTTTCTATCCACACCCAGATATGGGTTACCCAACGACCGTACAGGCGCGAGCGAGGAACCGAATCATCGTAAATCGGTTGTCCGGAAATCAGTGCTGTCGGATGTTCTTTTGCCAATGCAAGCAGCCTGGGAATATCTTCAATGGCATGTTGCCCGTCGGCATCGACCTGCACTGCATGACTGAACCCGGCATCTGCTGCCGTCTGCATTCCGCGAATAACCGCCGCGCCTTTGCCTGCGTTGATGGGCAGGCGAATTAACGTCAAATTGCTGTATTCTGTCGCCAGGCGTGCCAGTTCATCTCGTGTAGTCTCGTCGCTGCCATCGTCCACCACAATGCAGGGGAGATTGAACGGCCGAAGACGAACCAACACGTCCGACATCATCGCGCCGTGGTTGTAGCAGGGGATCAACACGCATGGGGAAAAGGTCAGCGGCATAACCGAATCTTCCCGCTGCTGGCGGTATGGCGCACGTCACCGTCGTGGCGCTGGTAGCTAAAAGTGAGCATCTGACGCGCTTCCTGCCAGCTCAGACTCAGGGTGACGGTGGCCTCTGGCAATAGCGGTGACTGGAACTTCACGTTTTGAATACTGTGAAAACGCCAGCCAGGGACCAGCAGCGTGGTGGCGTAATCCATCGCCCAGTTTAGCTGTGCAACGCCCGGCAGCAGTGGCTGCACGCTAAAATGCCCGCTGAACCAAAACAGAGAAGGGTCGAGTTGTAAAACAATCTCAGCCTGATGAGGCAGTGCCTGATGGCGCTCGATTTCATGGGGTTTCATGAAATAACTCCTGTAATTGCGCATAGACACGCTTGTTCATACTGTTGACCGGAATCTCATCAATCACCCGCCAGTAGCGGGGAACAGCGACCGGCTCCAGCCAGGGCAGCAGCGAACGTCGCCAGGTCAGTTCTTGCGGTTTACCACCGCACTCAAGCCAGCGTTGCCGGGCTTCGTCATCCAGTACCAGCAGGACACCAACGCCCTGACGTCCTCCGCGTGAGACGGGCAATGCTGCGACTTCACGGATACCGTCCAGTGCCAGTAAACGTTGCTCCACTTCGCTGAGTGAAATGCGTTTCTCTTCAATCTTGACCACCCGCCCGCGTCTGCCCATCAGGCGGAACTGTCCGTTTTCGATAAACTGAAGAATATCATCGAGTAACAGGCCATCATCAGCTGCAATTAGTGGTGAAAACACACGAAACGCGTCGTCTTCTGACTGGAATCTGACTCCGGGAAAAGGCAGCCATGTCACATCATCCTGATGGCGATAGCGCCACGCGAGGATTCCGGTTTCAGTGCTGCCGTAGATCTCATCGGGCCAGACATTCAGCCAGTCAGCAGCCTGCTTGACGTCCTGCCAGGACAGCATGCCGCCCGCGGAAAGAATCAACTCGATTGGCGGCGGTGTCAGGTGGTGGTCGAGGCGTTTCAGAAACGCCGGACTGCTGATAAACGCATACCGATGATCAGGGCTCAGTGCCGCCAGTTGTTCGGCATACCAAAGCATCGCCGCATGCAGCGGGAGGCCTAAAGCCATCGGCAAGAAGATACGAAACGTCAGACCATACAGGTGTTGCGGTACCACTGACGCGACGACCCGGCAACCTGCCAGACGATCAGCAAAACGCGTAGCGAGCAATGCTGCTTCGCTATCCAGACGAGCAATCGGTTTGATTACGCGTTTCGGCTGGCCGGTCGAACCGGAAGTGAATAGCTCCACAAAGGCGTCACTGCGTATTATCGGGAACGTGATGTCGTGGGCCACAGATGTCATGGCAGAGCTGACCACTCGCAGCGTTCCCTGCCAGTCCAGCGCTTTATCGCTCAGTACGCCATCAAACAGCAAGTGCTGCTCGTTTAACAACGAGACGCGACAATGTCCCGGGATCACCGGTGTTTTGCCAGCATGGAGCGTTGCCAGCAACGCGACGATGAATAAATAGCTGTTCTCGAAGCATAATGCCCAGCGTTCACCTTCCTGCTGCTGCAGTTGCGTTATCAACTGGGCCACATCATGGCGCAGATGGCCAAGTGTCCACGTATGATCTTCTTGCCACGCAACAGGAATGTCGTCCGGTCGTGGGGCACAGAGCCATTGAGCAAGTGTGAGGGGCTGCTTCATTGGGTATCTCGCTTTATCACCAGTTGGCGAACTAACCACTCGCCTACCATCAATGTCCCCATCAGCAGATAGGAAACCATACCGTTCCAGGTCGTCCACAGGGTCATATCGCCATTCAATGCAGTAAAGAGCGCAACGCTGCCATTGATGATGAAAAAGGCGCACCAGATTAGTGTCACAAGGTACGTGTAGCGCACGCCTGCTTCGGGCAGATTTGGTTCGCGCAGCCGCGCCAGACGTTCAACGATGGGCATCGCTGACCACAGAGAACCACCAAAAACCGACAGCATGACGGCGTTTACCACTACGGGATAAAACAGCAGCAGTTGGTGTGTTTTGAGCAGATAACTGGCAATGCATAAGGTGATACCCGCGATCACCACTACCTGTGTCACGACGCGCAACGGTCCCGCCTGTCGCCGGACCTGGCGAAAGCGTAAAAAAAGGAGTAGCGCCATTAACGGCAGCAACCAGTGCAGACTGTTATGCGCCAGGCCAAACCAGATCAAAAACGGCCAGGCCAACAACAGTAGACCTGTCAGCAGTTGTACGACTGGCAGGGAGCGAGTGCCTGACACGGTGAATTACGCTTCTATGAGAAGGCGTTCAACCGCATCGACGACATCTTGTACGGTGCGTACTGCTTTGAACTCTTCCGGCTTGATTTTCTTACCGGTTTTCTTTTGAAGATGCACGATCATGTCGACTGCGTCGATGCTGTCGAGTTCCAGATCTTCGTACAGGCGCGCCTCAGGCTTAATATCTTGCGGGTCAACTTCAAACAGCTTGACCAGCAGTGAGGAGACTTCTTCGTAAATGGCTTTTTGTTCGGTCATAACGGACTATCCTCAGGCACGTTGCGCGTGAATGAAAGATGCCAGCGTGGCGACGGAGAAGAAGTGCTGACGCATTTCTTCGCTCTCCGCTGAGAGGACCACGCCATACTCGTTTTTCACCGCCAGACCCAGCTCCAGGGCATCGATTGAGTCCAGGCCTAAGCCATCGCCAAAGAGTGCCGCTTCGGTTTCAATATCGTCAGCTGTTAGTTCGTCGAGATTCAATGTCGTTATAATGAGATTTTTGATTTCAAGATAAAGCGCTTGCATCATTAATTCCTGAAAGAGGTAAAGTACCTGGTTGTAATTGAAGCAAAAGATGCCGGTTCAACTGCCTTGCGGCCAGCGCCGGTTCTTGTGAATTTGCGTCGTAAAATTGGTCGATCTTAACCCGATCGTGTACTGAAATGGTAAACATGGGTTTTACCGATGGGACGTCGTACCATTGGCTTTCTTTGTTCAGCATTTGTTCGCTGCATTTAATGGTCACTATGCGTAAATCACTGCTGCAGCGCACGGCGATATTCGCCGCACCACGCTGTAACGTCATTTC
Organism: Citrobacter sp. RHBSTW-00859; assembly: GCF_013729795.1. NCBI lineage: Bacteria > Pseudomonadati > Pseudomonadota > Gammaproteobacteria > Enterobacterales > Enterobacteriaceae > Citrobacter > Citrobacter sp. RHBSTW-00859. The sequence goes on from NZ_CP056284.1 coordinate 273,066, forward strand.
CTCTCCGGGGCGTGTACGGGTTCCCTCGGGGAAAATTAAAATAGTATCGCCTTGTTCCAGACGTTGCTGGCATGCGGGCAATAGCGCGTCAGCCTGGCTGTTAATCAGATAATCTGCCGCCCGGACCACGCCGCTGAGGAACGGATTTTTTAGTAGTGCACTTTTCACCAGACAGTCGGTTTCGGGCATTACCGATGCCAGTAGCACGTAATCGATGAGCGTCGGGTGGTTGGCGACGACCAGGCATCCTTGTTCATTGCGTAAAATATCTCGTCCTTCAATTTGGTAGTCCAACACACCAAGCCGTTTCGCCACCGTTAAAAAGAGGCGAAAACTGGCGGCGATGCTGCGTCTGGCGATACGCCGACGTCGGGCTTTATCCCATATCGCGATCAGCAAGACGTTAAACCAGAACGTAGAAAGAAGGAGTCCGCCGAGGCCAAACAGGGCAAAGCAAAGACCGGTCATCACCAGTCGCCATACCCGGTTAAGTCGCAGGAGCATCGTGTTCATCCCTGACTCCACTGCCATTGTACGCGTTCGCCAGACAGGGTAAACGCCTTGGTATCTTGCAAGTAATGTTGTAAAAACAATAGGCTTTGCGGCAACGTTGTCTCACCCCGCCCGCAGTGCGGACGGGTTTCACATTGCCAGCTATCACCGGATTCAATGACCAGCGCGACGGCAAACGGCCATGTTGGCATGTCTGGTGGTAACTGTGGGTGATAAAACTCGGGCAGAAAACCGTCGAAATCGACCATCAATACGCGCTGATATCCCGCCTGCAACAGCCCGATGACTTCACATAGCCCTTGCTGGAACGTATCCCTGCCAGCAGAAAGCGAGGAGGAGGCAATCGGTTTTTTCGCAGCGATCGTCAGGTTACCCACAGCAGAGTTATGTACAGAGAGGGCAAAATCGGTTGGTGAGAGTGCCTGCCCAGTCGCCAGGGCGTGCAGGATCCTGTAGTTACGCTCCAGTTCACCATGGCGGCTTGTATACAAAACAGCATTGATATCATGGCGGCGTAGCATCGCCAGCCCACAATCGACGGCCAGTTTGCTGCCGGAACTGAGTCGGCGAGCCGTCATCATCGGTAACTCGTTGAGCTTAGCCAATGGCGCAGTGGGATCGATGGCGTGCGAAAGCCGTGACCATTCATGCCACTGTTCTGTTTCGCTTAACCCTGGCGCCCTGGCCTGCCAGTCTATAATGTTGAAAGCAAATTTCATCAACGCGTATCCGCGGTAAATCGGTTGTTCCGATTGTTTCTTATTTTTTCTTCTGACATATCAATAAAGTATGCCCAACACCTAAGTTGTCGTGGCGTTCATCTACCTGAAAACCTGCCAGATTCAGATAGTGATAAAACCTCTCTACGCTGTAGAAACGGCTGTTGCCATTCGCCATACAGGTAAAATAAAGCGAAGACGCATTCAGGCTAAATGAGGCCGCTTCAAATTTTTGGGCATCCCAAAACAGTTCCATAATGAACAGCTTCGCGCCCGGTTTCATCACCCGGGCAACGTTGCGCAGCATAGCGATAATTTGTTCCGGAGAAAAACAGTCCAGAAATTGACTCATCCACCAGATATCAGCGCCGGCAGGTAAAGGCGAGTCGCTAAGCATATCCACAGCATGGAAATTTATGCGATGAGATAATCCTGCATTTTCTATATTTTCGCGGGCAAGTGCAATTTGTTGCGGCAAATCTAATAGGGTGACAGTAATATTGTCATCATGTTGACAACAACGTAATGCCCATTTCCCGGTATTTCCGCCGACATCGTACAGGGTTGCAGGGGCGCTGGCGAATACATATGGCAATGCGGCATCAAATGCTCCATCTGAATAGTAATGATCGAAAGCAAACCAACTTTCACGCGCAGCCAGCGGTAATTGTGATAGTGCAGGATAGATTGTTGACCAGTCGCCAAAAGTTTTTAACCCTGCGGGTTTTCCTTCTTTCAGTGCATTTTCCAGATAGAACAGCCCCTGATAACAAACATCCTGGGTGAAGTCCATATTCACACGCGTCATCGTGTCATGTAAAAGAAAATGACCGACTTTAGCGAGGTAATAATATCCCTCTTTGTGGGTAATGATGCGCCCACTTAACCCCATATCCAACAGGATGCTGGCGGCATATTCGTTGATGGTGCTGTTTGCGGTAATCTCGTCGAGCGTGGCGCCGCGTTTACCTTGCTTGTCCAGCCAGGTGAGTACTCCAGCATTTCGCAGACACAACGCGGTTTGAAATAGCATAGGGGCAAAGGCGATACGTTGTGCTTCAGTAATGGCATCCAGTGCGCTAAGCGAATCCTGTTCGTACATGTGGGGACAACCTGTTAAATGGCAGATAGTAAGAGTATCGGGCCTTTTCGGCCCGACTTTAGGCGTAATTACAGATTGGCGCCGGCTGACAGATTAAGCTGGATGTCTTTATCCAGATTGCGTACCCAGCGGTTGTAGTTTTTGTGAATCTTTCCACCAGAAGCCTGCAGGTTGAGGCTGCTGTCATATTTGATGTCATAGCTGGTGGCGGTATAAGTGATACGGACTTCAGCCACATGATCGCGGGTTTGTTGGCGAGCTTTAATAATACCTGGTCCGGCTTCGGACATGACCCATTGGCGTTGAATACCGGCTTTTAGGATCGCGGTTTTAACCTGGTCCTGAGTATGTCCCGCGCTCACACTGGTGTGAACTTGATCAATCGGCGCAGTACGTGCACAACCCGCCAGTGCACCGACAACGGCAATGGCTGCAAACCACTTAATATACTGTTTCATTAAAACTCCCTCTCAAAGTACCGTTTATACATGTTAACTTATAAGCTCCGGAATCATGATGCACCCTTTATCACCTGCAATTTTATTTAAACTAAATTAGCGTTTTATTTCACTCTGTTGATAGCGAGGCAATGAGATGACCGGATGATAATATTCTATGACTTTCTTCAACAGAAATTTTTCAGCGTCATCATCGGCGAGAAGTATAGATTTTTAGAGAAAACGTATCAAATAAAATAACCTTTAAATCTAAGTGGATAGTTTAAGTTAAATGCTTTGGAGGTGTTCGTTATTTTTATGTGTTTTAGCAAAGAATAATGCATATGGATTATATGTTTCCTTTATAAAAGAATGAATTCCTTTTCACTCTTTATTTAAGATAAGCCACTGTATATAGCTGTGTTGACGTCATTTTAACGTCAATATGGAAATATAATAACTACCTCGGTTGGTAGTTTTCAGGGTAGCCGACTTTTGGGTCTGCCGGGTCCCAGCAAAATTGCCAGTTTGCTACCGCCTGTGGTGGTTTCCATCCAGATTTTACACACGCTGGTTAACGGCACGGAGAGCAGCATACCTACCGGACCAAGCAGCCATCCCCACACCAACAGAGAGAGAAACACGATTAGCGTCGATAATCCCAGCCGGTGCCCCATCATGCGGGGCTCGAGGATGTTGCCAATTACCATATGCACCACCAGAAACAGCGCCCCAACCAGCACACATTCGTAAACGCCGTTGAACAGCAGCGCCTGGATCATGGGTGGAACGGCGGAAATGACCGAGCCAATGTTGGGCACGTAGTTTAGCAGGAATGCCAGCACACCCCACATCAGAGCAAACTGAATCCCCATTAGCGCCAGTCCCAGCCAGACGATGGCACCGGTCCATAAGCTGAGCAACGTTTTCAGCGCCAGATAGTGAGAAACACCTTTCAGCGCCCGATGGAGCCCCGCAATATGGATTTGGGGGTTGTTCAGCGCAAAGCGCAGCTTATAGGGGACATGACGCACCTCAAACAACATAAAGACCACCGTCATCACCAGCAGAATGACGCTGGCCATGGCACCGGAAAGACTTGTCATCAGCGTGGTTGTGAAGGTCATCAGCTTGTCGGAGTCCATACGTTGCAGCATGCGCTCCGGGGACATATGCAGATTCAGAAAAGGCACCATTTCTTGCAGATACAGAACCTTGCGCGTCAGCTCCTTGTTGTATTTTGGCAGCATGGCCATGAATTCAGTAATGGATGACGCCAGAACGCCGATTAACGCCGTAAGAACGATCAGCATTACCACCACGACTAACGTTATCGCGACTGGCCGACGTACACCCCGGCGAATAAACCAGGTGACCAGCGGATTCAATACAATGGCAAAAAAAAGGGCCAGCAGAAGCTGTACGATGATATCTGCCGCGGCATGAATACCCGCGAGGATCACCACCAGAGCGGCCAGTTTGAGCAGAATGTGCAAACCCGTTTTATCGGGCTGGGCGGTTGTCATGTCGTCTTCCTGTTTGCGTTTTTGCATTAAGTGTAGCGGCTGGCTTGCGACTGATATTCCTAAACTGACTACTGATTTCTGCCCGGCAACATGGTAGAAATGAAACACTGTTGTGAAAACGTGGTGATCCTCCATGCCCGAACCCGTCGCTGAACCGACGCTTAGCGGTTTACGCCTTAATCTGCGTATTGTCTCTGTGGTGATGTTTAACTTCGCCAGCTACCTGACCATTGGTCTGCCGCTCGCTGTATTGCCAGGCTATGTCCATGATGTGATGGGATTTAGTGCTTTTTGGGCAGGGCTGGTCATCAGCCTGCAATATTTCGCTACGCTGCTGAGCCGTCCACATGCCGGTCGCTATGCCGACCTGCTGGGGCCAAAGAAGATTGTGGTATTCGGACTGTGTGGCTGTTTTTTAAGTGGTCTGGGCTACTTCCTGGCGGGCTTCACGAATGGCTGGCCGCTGGCCAGCCTGCTGCTGTTATGCCTGGGGCGCGTGATTCTAGGGATCGGGCAAAGCTTTGCCGGGACTGGCTCTACGCTGTGGGGGGTTGGGGTCGTTGGTTCAATGCACATCGGACGGGTGATTTCGTGGAACGGCATCGTGACCTATGGCGCGATGGCGATAGGCGCTCCGCTGGGTGTACTGTTTTATGCCTGGGGTGGCTTACAGGGACTGGCGCTGACCGTGATGGGCGTGGCGCTGTTGGCAATACTGCTGGCGCTCCCTCGTCCGGCGGTGAAGGCCAGCAAAGGCAAACCATTGCCGTTTCGCGCGGTGCTTGGGCGTGTCTGGTTGTACGGCATGGCGCTGGCCCTGGCCTCAGCCGGATTTGGCGTGATCGCCACTTTCATTACCCTGTTTTATGATGCCAAAGGCTGGGACGGCGCCGCTTTCGCGCTGACGCTTTTTAGCTGCACGTTTGTGGGGACCCGCCTGTTATTCCCAAATGGTATCAACCGTTTAGGTGGACTAAATGTGGCGATGATCTGCTTTACCGTCGAGATTGTTGGGCTGCTGCTGGTGGGGATGGCTTCCATGCCGTGGATGGCGAAAAGCGGCGTCCTGCTGGCCGGTGCAGGGTTTTCGCTGGTGTTCCCGGCGCTGGGCGTGGTGGCGGTAAAAGCCGTCCCGCAGCAAAATCAGGGCGCTGCGCTGGCGACGTATACGGTGTTTATGGATTTATCACTGGGAATTACGGGGCCGCTGGCTGGGCTGGTCATGACTTGGGCGGGCGTGCCGGTTATCTATCTGGCGGCGGCAGGGCTGGTGGCGGTGGCGTTATTGCTGACCTGGCGATTAAAAAAACGGCCTCAGGTGGTGTCACCGGAGGCCGAGTCATCGTCTTAACTGTTACTGGATAACCAGCGTGTTAATGATGTTTTCTGCGGTAGTCTGCGCTTTTTGCTGATCGTCAGCAGGCAGCGTGATTTGCAGAGTCAGCAGTTGGTTATCGACTTTACCCAACACCACGGAAGAGTAAGCGGTCTGGCCTTTGGCCGAGATGATGCTGTCTAACTGCTGCAGAGTGTGGCCTTTCAGCTCAATAGATTTATTGGTGACGACCTGCAACTGCGGGTCGCGGCTACGCTGCTGATCTTCCAGGCGTTTTGCCAGCACAGCCAGGTCTTCGTTGGTATTGTCGCCAACAATCACAATCACCGCTTTCTGGCCGGTTGCGTCAGAATAAACGTGCATATTGTTCGCCTGGGTGCCCAGTTTGCCGCTCTGATCGGTCATATCCGCTGGCAGGGAAAAACTGAGTTTACCGTCCAACAGGCTGACCGGTTGTCCGGTGGCGCTACTTTCTGCGGCAGCACCCTCTGCTGGCGCTTTTGTATCGCTATTATCACAGGCCGCAAGCCCCATAACCAGCAGGCCAATACCGACATATTTAACCAGATTGCGCATTGACTTCTTCCTTTCGATAAACGGCCATAACGGCTCATTCGTCCATCTTATCACAACTCGGAAAATGAACCTTTAACTCGTCTGCAATGCAGAGATTTCGGATTTATCTGCCAGCCTTTTCAGTAACATATTCAGCAGCACGCCGTACATCGGCAGGAAGAAAATAATGCTGATCAGCACTTTGAAGCAGTAGTCGACCAGCGCGATTTCCATCCAGTGCTCGGCCATAAAGGCATCCGGGCTGCGCCAGAAAGCGATAAAGAAGAAGGCTAACGTATCGCTGATGTTGCCAAACAGCGTGGAAGCCGTTGGCGCCAGCCACCAGCGACGGTTCTGACGCAGGCGGTTAAAGACATGCACATCCAGAATTTGACCCAGCGCGTAAGCCATAAAGCTGGCGGCGGCGATACGGGCGACAAACAGATTAAAGTGCAGCAGTGCGCCGAATCCCTGCCACGATCCCATATAGAACAGTGATGAAACGACATAGGAGATCAGCAGCGCGGGGATCATTACCGCAAAGATGATACGTCGTGCCAACGGTGCGCCAAAAATACGCACGGTCAGATCGGTCGCGAGGAAAATAAACGGAAAGCTGAAAGCGCCCCATGTGGTATGGAAACCAAAAATGGAGATCGGTAGCTGCACCAGATAGTTGCTGGAGGTGATCACCAGCAGATGAAATAGCGATAGCCAAAACAACGCTTTTACGCGTTGAGATTGTGTAAACGGAGTCATATTGTGACCTTTTTGTTGGATGGGGTGAGGGAACCCAATAAAAAACCGTCGCATGATACTGCTTTAATAGCACATTGCAATGGTTGTTTTTCACGCAATCGTTAACCTGATTGGCTTACGCCACAACAGAGCGTAAAATAACGCCGTTTTTGAATGAACGAGACTACGATGAGCGATCTGTTTACCTCTCCCGACCATACTCTTGATGCCCAGGGGCTGCGCTGCCCGGAACCCGTAATGATGGTGCGTAAAACCGTGCGCGGCATGCAAGCGGGTGAAACGCTGCTGATTGTCGCCGACGATCCGGCGACAACCCGTGACATTCCCGGCTTCTGTACCTTTATGGAGCATGAGCTGGTAGCAAAAGAGACCGACTCTCTGCCGTACCGCTATCTGGTGCGCAAAGGCCAGTAATCTTAGCCGGATGGCGCTAATGCAACTGCCGTCCGGCACAGACGCATTATCCTTTACGTAGTAACCGCAGCGCGTTAGCGGTCACCAGTACCGTCGCGCCCGTATCTGCCAGCACAGCCAGCCACAGTCCGGTTATCCCGAGCAGCGTGGTGACGAGGAAAATCCCCTTCAGGCCTAGCGCAATCGCAATGTTCTGGCGAATATTGGCGTGGGTGGCGCGGGCCAGCTGAATCATTTGCACCAGACCACGCAGGCGGTTGTGGGTCAGGGCGGCATCGGCGGTTTCCAGCGCGACATCGGTCCCGCTTCCCATCGCAATGCCAATGGTGGCTGCTTTCATTGCCGGAGCGTCGTTGATGCCGTCGCCGACCATCGCCAGCGGCGACTGTTGGTTAAGATGGGTAACGGCCTGTACTTTATCTTCCGGTAATAGACCCGCTTTGAATTCGAGACCCAATTCACTGGCAATAGCTGCCGCCGCTCGCGGGTTATCGCCCGTCAGAATCACCCCTTTCACGCCAATCTGATTAAGCTCGCTGATGGCGCTACGGGCGTCGTCGCGCAGCGTGTCCTGTAGAGCCAGCACGCCGAGAACGGCATCGTTACGCAGCACCAGCACCACCGTTTGACCCGCGCTTTCCAGCTCGCTTATCTGCCCGGCAAAAGCATCGGCAGGCTGCTTACCGGCGGCGCAAATCAGCACGCGTTCGCCGTTGACCAGTGCTTCAATGCCAGAGCCAACCAGCGCCCGCTGATCTTTTGCGACAGGGATAGTCAGTTCGCGCGTTTGGGCTTCCCGAACAATCGCCTGCGCCAGCGGGTGCGTCGCGCCTTGCTCTACTGCTGCCGCCAGCGCCAGCAGTTCTGCCTCGCCAATACCGCTTGCCGGGTGAATCGCCGTGACGCGCGGTTTACCGACGGTCAGGGTGCCGGTTTTATCAAACGCGACCTGCGTTATCCTACCCAACTGCTCCAGCGCGGCCCCGCCTTTGATTAACGCGCCACGACGTGCCGCGGCGGCAAGGCCAGAGGTAATGGCTGCGGGTGTGGAAATCACCAGCGCACATGGGCAGCCAATCAGCAGCAGCGTCAGCCCTTTATAAATCCACTCCTGCCAGGATGCGGCAAACAGCAGCGGTGGTACAAGGGTGACCAACAACGCAACCGCCATAATGGCTGGGGTGTAAATCCGGCTGAAACGGTCAATAAAGCGCTCAATGGGGGCGCGGCGTTCTTCCGCTTCTTCAATCAATTTCAGAATACGGTCAATGGCGCTGGCACCCGGTTCGGAGAGTACTTCCAGCGTTACCAGACGGTCCACGCTGGTGGCACCCGCCGGGACTTTCTCACCGGTGGCGCGCTCAACCGGTATCGATTCGCCGGTCAGGGCGCTTTCATCAAAGCTGGCAAACCCGGAGACCAGCTTGCCATCGGCAGGTAAACGCCCACCCGCGGCAACCTCGATAACATCGCCTGGCTGGAGAGTATTGATAGCAACCTCTTCGCGCTCGCCGTTACGCAGGCGCGTGGCGGTTTCCGGCTTGAGCGCCATCAGTGCGCTGACCCCTTTACGGGCGCGGCTGGCGGCCCATCCTTCCAGGCGTTCGCCAATTAAAAACAGCAGCAGCACCATGGCGGCTTCGGCCGTCGCGCCGATAAACAGTGCGCCAATGGCGGCCACGCTCATCAACGTTTCAATGGCAAAGTAGCTGCCGGTTTTCATCAGACGCAGGGCCTGACGGGCAATCGGATACAAACCTACCAGCGTGGTGGCGACAAATGCTATCTGGCCAAAGGGGTGATTGAACTGCTCCAGCCCCCAGCTAATCGCCATCATGATAATCAGCGAAATCAGCGGCAGGTTCTCTTTAAACCGCGACTCGGGGGCGGCGTCTGGCGCTTGCTCATCGCGCAGGGTATAGCCTGCCTTTTGCACTGCGCTTTCAACTTGCAGGCGGATATCGGAACCCGCGTCGACTACCAGTTTTTCGGTGGCGAACAGAACCTGGACCTGGTTGACGCCGTTGACCTGGCGGACCGCATTCTCCACTTTTCGGGCGCAGGCTGCACAGTCCATGCCTGCCACTTTCCAGGAGTAGCGGGTACCCATTACGGTACCGGATACGGGTGGTGGGGTGGAGCAACTTCCTTCGCAGCAGCAGTCGTCAGCCTTTTGTGGCGCAGGCGCTAGCTTGAAAGAAGAAAATTGTGGGGCTTTTTTGCCACTGGAATCGGGTGTCGACATGGCATCCTCCGGTTGATAATCATTTCATATTAACCGGAGGATACACTCTGGAGTCGACTCCAGAGTCAAGCGTTTTAAAGATACAACGAACGAACAATCAGGAAATGTCCGGCGAAGTAGCAGGCGGCAGCAATTGCGTTATCGGCGCGGAAGCGGCGACGGTAATGGCTACCCAGCCAGACAATGTTGCCGATGAACAGGAGTGATGCGCCCATAAAGGCCGACAGCGCCGGAGCGGTCGGGCGGAAGAACCACAGCTCACCAGCCATCCAGACCATCATCAGCGTGATACCAATAAAGGTACAGATAGCGATGCGTAGCTCTTCCAGTCGCGTCCAGATCACGGCAATCAGCAACGCCCCCAGCACCACCAGCACCAACGGCAAAGGCCAGAAGAACGACAGCGTCATTTGGCTGGCGAAGTAAATGGTATACAGCAGATGCGACAGGAAGAATGCCCCCACGGCATACAAAAGGCGTTGGCGCGGTAACAGCGTCAGCGCATCGCCCAGCAGCGAGGCAAGCAGGCCAGCCAGCACCAGATAGCTGACAGCATTAAACATTGGCGCCTGCCAGGCCAGCAGCGCCAGCAGGAGTAAGGTTAGGGGTTTAAAGACCCAGCGTTGCCAGGCGGGCCCACGATAAGAAGCATCCACGAACAACCATGCGGAAAGGCAGACAGCGATAAACGACCAAAGCATCTTAGTTCCTTGAATTCGTTATTTTTTCGTAAGCGGGGTGCTCACGGCTCTACTGTTCAGTGTAGAGGTCGACACTGCCAGATGACAACACCATAACAGGCAATGTATGCTTATTTCCGCATTTTCTGATGGGTTAATAATATGAGCAAACCACCACTTTTTTTCATTGTTATCATTGTCTTAATCGTTGTTGCTGCGTCGTTTCGCTTCGTTCAGCAGCGGCGTGAAAAAGCCGATAATGATACGGCGCCGTTAGTGCAAAAGCAGGTGGTGGTGAGTAACAAACGGGAAAAACCGCTTAACGATCGGCGATCCCGCCAGCAGGAAGTGAGCCCGGCGGGGACCAGCATGCGCTATGAAGTCAGTTTTAAGCCACAAAGTGGCGGCTTCGAGCAGACGTTTCGTCTGGATGCCCAGCAGTACCATGCGTTAACGGTCGGGGATAAGGGAACGCTGAGTTACAAAGGTTCGCGTTTTGTTGATTTTACAGTGAACGCTAAGGTTTCATCTGACTGATGCCGGATGGCGGCTTACGCTTTGTCCGGCCTGGAGATTTTGTCGCCCCGGCCTGCTAAGCGCCGCCGGGCGAAAAGATCACAGTTACTTTTTCAACTGATCTTTAATCTTCTTCTGCCAAACCAGTAACTCAAAGACGCCGAACAGAAAAATACGGATTTTCTCTCCGCGGGTCATCTGCGGGCCATCTTTAGGCATGGTGCTTTTTAACAGCGCCAGTTGCATGCCGTGCATCAGCACCATAAAAATCAGTGCGACGTTAACGAAGATGTTAAGCGGGCGTGGAAAGGGTTGGAAAATATTGAGTAGTAAAAATGCCCAGACGCACAACATCAGCAGGCGTCCCAGGTTAATCAGCATCGTGTTCTCCTCGTGCTTCACGTTGGTAAAGGCGATAGGCGACCTGTCCGGCGACTTTTTCACGGTACAGCGACCAGTTCACCGGAACCGGCGGCAAACCGTTTTCTACTTCGCTTTCAACGTAAATATACGCTTCATTTGCCAGCCAGCCATGAGTTTCCAGAAGAGTTAATGTTTCTTCCAGTAATCCTTTGCGAAACGGCGGGTCAACAAACACCACGTTATGCGGCGTACCCGTCTGGGCCAAAAATGTCAGGGTATTGGTGTTGACGACCCGGGCATGGGGGGCTTTCAGCGTGGCGAGATTGTTTTGTAGCTGCTGTGATACCGCGCGATCCATTTCCAGAAGCGTCGCATTTGCCGCATAGCGAGAGAGGGCTTCCAGCCCCAGCGCGCCGCTGCCGGCGAAGCAGTCCAGGCAGTGAGCATCGACCATTACCGGGGCCAGCCAGTTAAATAAGGTTTCGCGTACGCGGTCGGTGGTTGGGCGCAGACCGGGACTATCCGGAACCGGGAGTTTACGGCCACGCCATTGGCCGCCAATAATGCGGATCTGGCCGCTACCAGAGTGATTCGGTTTTTTCATTTCAATTATTGCTCAATCCGCTGCTGACGTGTCATTCCAGGCGGTGATGTGAGTTAAGTTAACCCGTCGCCTTTCAAGTTACCTCTTCGTTGGCTGCACTTACTCACCCGAATCACTTACTAAAAGTAAGCTCATCGGGATTCGTGCGCTTGCCACCTTGACGTAACTCGAAATTCATTGGGTATAAGTGATAGACTATTTCATCATTTTTTTAGCTGCTATGTACATAGCGTTGACGCTGTGCCATGAAGCAACAGCGGGGGAGTGTAGTCGCAAATGGCGAAAGAGAAAAAACGTGGCTTTTTTTCCTGGCTGGGCTTTGGTCAAAAAGAGCAGGCACCGGAAAACGAGACAGAATTAAAAAACGAAGAACAACAACCGGTTGCTGAAGAAACTACCGTCGTTGACGAACAGCCGCACGCCGAGGAAACCCGTAGCGAGGCGGAAACAGAAGCTTTTGCAGCTGAAGTTGTTGAAGTGACTGAACAGGTTGCGGAAATCGAAAAACTGCAGCCGGAAGCAGAACCTGTTGCCGAACAATCGCAGCCGGAGATTGAGCGGGTTGCTGAACCTGCAGCAGAACCCGTTGTGGAAACGCCAGCAGCGACGGTTATCGAACGCGAAGAATTGCCGCTGCCGGAAGAGGTGAAAACCGAAGAGGTTTCTGCCGAAGAGTGGCAGGCCGAAGCGGAAACCGTGGAAATCGTTGAGGCGGTTGAAGAAGAAGCCGAAAACGAACCGCACCTGACTGATGAAGAGCTGGAAGCGCAGGCGCTGGCTGCTGAGGCAGCTGAAGAAGCCGTGATGGTGGTGCCGGTAGAAGAACCTGCCGTAGAAGCACCGACAGAAGAAGAGGGAGTCCAGGAGCAGGAAAAACCAACGAAAGAAGGTTTCTTTGCGCGTCTGAAACGCAGCCTCCTGAAAACAAAAGAAAACCTTGGTTCCGGATTTATCAGTCTGTTCCGTGGTAAAAAGATCGACGATGATCTGTTTGAAGAGCTGGAAGAGCAACTGCTGATCGCCGACGTGGGCGTAGAAACGACCCGCAAGATTATTGCGAATCTGACGGAAGGTGCCAGCCGTAAGCAGCTCAAAGACGCGGAAGCGCTGTACGGCCTGCTGAAAGAAGAGATGGGCGAGATTCTGGCGAAGGTGGAAGAACCGCTGAATGTTGATGGCAAGACGCCGTTTGTTATCTTAATGGTTGGCGTCAACGGCGTGGGTAAAACCACCACTATCGGAAAGCTGGCGCGTCAGTTTGAGCAGCAGGGTAAATCGGTGATGCTGGCGGCGGGCGATACCTTCCGTGCGGCGGCGGTAGAGCAGCTGCAGGTCTGGGGTCAGCGTAACAACATCCCGGTGATTGCTCAGCATACCGGCGCGGATTCCGCGTCCGTCATCTTTGATGCCATCCAGGCGGCGAAGGCGCGTAATGTAGATGTGCTGATCGCTGATACCGCAGGGCGTTTGCAGAACAAATCGCACCTGATGGAAGAATTGAAAAAAATCGTTCGCGTCATGAAGAAGCTCGACGAAGATGCGCCGCATGAAGTTATGCTGACTATCGACGCCAGCACCGGGCAGAATGCGATAAGCCAGGCCAAACTGTTCCATGAAGCCGTGGGCTTAACCGGTATCACCCTGACTAAGCTGGACGGTACAGCGAAGGGCGGGGTCATCTTCTCGGTTGCCGATCAGTTTGGCATCCCTATCCGCTATATCGGTGTGGGCGAACGTATCGAGGATTTACGTCCGTTTAAGGCGGACGATTTTATAGAGGCACTTTTTGCCCGAGAGGATTAACAATGATTCGCTTTGAACATGTCAGCAAGGCCTATCTCGGTGGGAGACAAGCGCTGCAGGGAGTTACCTTCCATATGCAGCCTGGCGAGATGGCATTTCTGACCGGCCACTCTGGCGCGGGGAAAAGTACCCTGCTGAAGCTGATTTGTGGAATTGAACGGCCCAGCGCCGGGAAAATCTACTTCAGCGGGCATGACATCAGCCGTTTGAAAAACCGTGAAGTGCCGTTTCTGCGTCGTCAGATTGGCATGATTTTTCAGGATCACCACCTGTTGATGGACAGAACCGTGTTTGACAACGTGGCAATCCCGCTGATCATCGCGGGCGCCAGCGGGGACGATATTCGTCGTCGCGTGTCAGCGGCGCTGGATAAGGTCGGACTGTTGGACAAAGCGAAAAACTTCCCTATTCAGCTCTCCGGCGGTGAACAACAGCGCGTGGGCATCGCCCGTGCGGTGGTGAACAAACCAGCGGTATTGCTGGCGGATGAACCAACAGGGAACCTGGATGACGCGTTGTCGGAAGGGATCCTTCGCCTGTTTGAAGAGTTTAACCGCGTCGGGGTCACGGTATTGATGGCCACGCACGATATTGGCCTGATCTCCCGTCGCTCCTATCGCCAAATGGTTCTGAGCGATGGACATCTGCATGGAGGCCTGGCGCATGAATAGACGTGACGCTATTAATCAAATCAAACAGTTCGGCGGCCGACTGGATCGCTTCCGTAAATCGGGCGGCGCGCCGGGAGATGGCGGTCGTAACGCGCCAAAGCGGGCGAAAGCCGCGCCAAAGCCGAACTCGCGTAAAACCAATGTTTTTAACGAGCAGGTACGCTACGCGTTCCAGGGCGCGTTACAGGACCTGAAAAGCAAGCCGCTGGCGACGTTCCTGACGGTGATGGTTATTGCCATCTCCCTGACGCTGCCAAGCGTATGCTACATGGTTTATAAGAACGTCGACCATGCGGCAAGCCAGTATTATCCTTCTCCGCAGATCACCGTTTACCTGCAAAAAACGTTGGATGATGATGCAGCGGCGCGGGTGGTTGGTCAGTTGCAGGCCGAGCAGGGCGTGGAGAAAGTGAATTACCTTTCCCGCGATGACGCGCTGGGCGAATTCCGTAACTGGTCCGGCTTTGGCGGCGCGCTGGATATGCTGGAAGAGAACCCGCTACCGGCCGTGGCGGTAGTTATCCCGAAACTGGACTTCCAGGGCACGGAGTCGCTGAACACGCTGCGCGACCGTATCGCACAAATCAACGGTATTGATGAAGTGCGCATGGATGACAGCTGGTTTGCCCGTCTGGCGGCGCTGACGGGCCTTGTCGGACGCGTCTCCGCGATGATTGGCGTGCTGATGGTAGCGGCGGTCTTCCTCGTCATCGGTAACAGTGTGCGGCTGAGTATTTTTGCGCGTCGCGATACCATTAACGTGCAGAAACTGATTGGCGCGACGGATGGGTTTATCCTGCGTCCGTTCCTCTACGGCGGTGCGCTGCTCGGTTTTTCCGGCGCATTTCTTTCACTAATTTTGTCAGAAATTTTGGTGATGCGCCTGTCGTCAGCGGTTACTGAGGTGGCGCAGGTTTTTGGAACTAAGTTTGATATCAACGGCTTATCATTCGACGAATGCCTGTTATTACTGCTGGTGTGCTCGATGATTGGCTGGGTGGCAGCCTGGCTTGCCACGGTTCAACATTTACGCCACTTTACCCCCGATTAAAAAATCTCTGGTATAATCTTTCCCTGCACTGAGTAGTTCGCTCTGCAGGGAAAGAGTCCCTGTTATCTCTTCCCGGCGTATTCATTGTGATGTCACATTTTGTGCGTAATCTATACACATTACGACATGGAACTTGTGGATAAAATCACTGTCTGATAAAAGATTGAATGATATTCTCGTTGCTCATAAGCTCTGGCATGGTTGTTGCTATTGGTTTTAGCCAACGCGTCAGATGAAAAGATTGAGAGGATTTGAATGACCAAAGAAATGCAAAATTTAGCTTTAGCCCCTGTTGGTAACCTGGAATCTTACATCCGGGCTGCGAACGCGTGGCCGATGTTGTCGGCTGACGAGGAGCGGGCACTGGCTGAAAAGCTGCATTACCAGGGCGATCTGGAAGCAGCTAAAACGCTGATCCTGTCTCACCTGCGCTTTGTTGTTCATGTTGCTCGTAATTATGCGGGCTATGGCCTGCCGCAGGCGGATCTGATTCAGGAAGGTAATATCGGCCTGATGAAAGCCGTGCGCCGTTTCAACCCGGAAGTGGGTGTGCGCCTGGTTTCTTTCGCCGTGCACTGGATCAAAGCTGAGATCCACGAATACGTTCTGCGTAACTGGCGTATCGTAAAAGTCGCGACCACCAAAGCGCAGCGTAAGCTGTTCTTTAACCTGCGTAAAACCAAGCAGCGTCTGGGCTGGTTCAATCAGGACGAAGTTGAAATGGTTGCTCGTGAGCTGGGTGTTTCCAGCAAAGACGTGCGCGAAATGGAATCCCGTATGGCGGCGCAGGACATGACGTTTGACATGTCTTCAGACGACGAGTCTGACAGCCAGCCGATGGCGCCGGTTCTGTACCTGCAGGATAAATCATCTAACTTTGCCGACGGCATTGAAGAAGATAACTGGGAAGATCAGGCCGCGAATAAACTGACCCACGCAATGGAGGGTCTGGACGAGCGTAGCCAGGACATCATTCGCGCCCGTTGGCTGGACGAAGACAACAAGTCGACGTTGCAAGAACTGGCCGATCGCTACGGCGTCTCTGCTGAACGTGTTCGTCAGCTTGAAAAGAACGCCATGAAAAAACTGCGTGCGGCGATCGAAGCATAATCACGCCGTTTAACGCATTGCCCCTATAACCCCTGGATGCCCATTCGGGGGTTTTTTATGTCTTGAAACTTCAAACTGCTATCATGCTTTCCTCTGCCTGGTTTGCTTTTGCCTCTCTGGTGTTGTGGGGGGCCGAGTGATTGATGCCCCTGCGTCTGACAAGGTGACATGTTTGCCCGGTTTCTGGGCAAACATGTCACCTTAATGCAGCCGAATACTGTCGGTATAACTTATTGTGGCAGGAGATTATAGGCTGCCAGCATCTCTTTGATATCCTGAGTGATGATTTCATTCGGCATATGTATTGGTCTTCTGGTAATGCCTGCGGTGATCCCCATTAAGTTAAGAGCCTCTTTCATTACTGCAGGTGCGGTCATTTTCTTAATGTTCATACGCAGCGCATCGATCTTATTACGCTCTTCCTGTGCTTGATCCAACTGCCCCGCGATAAAGTAGTTATACAAATCTACTTCAATCTTCGGTAAAACATTTGATGTGGCTGCGACGCTGGCAACTGAACCTTCTTTAAATGCATCAAGCATCAGCGGGTAATGACTCCAACTTACTGATAGTGTTTTATGTTCAGATAATGCCCGATGACCTTGTCATGCAGCTCCACCGATTTTGAGAACGACAGTGACTTCCGTCCCAGCCTTGCCAGATGTTGTCTCAGATTCAGGTTATGTCGCTCAATGCGCTGAGTGTAACGCTTGCTGATTACGTGCAGCTTTCCCTTCAGGCGGGATTCATACAGCGGCCAGCCATCCGTCATCCATACCACGACCTCAAAGGCCGACAGCAGGCTCAGAAGACGCTCCAGTGTGGCCAGAGTGCGTTCACCGAAGACGTGCGCCACAACCGTCCTCCGTATCCTGTCATACGCGTAAAACAGCCAGCGCTGACGTGATTTAGCACCGACGTAGCCCCACTGTTCGTCCATTTCCGCGCAGACGATGACGTCACTGCCCGGCTGTATGCGCGAGGTTACCGACTGCGGCCTGAGTTTTTTAAGTGACGTAAAATCGTGTTGAGGCCAACGCCCATAATGCGGGCGGTTGCCCGGCATCCAACGCCATTCATGGCCATATCAATGATTTTCTGGTGCGTACCGGGTTGAGAAGCGGTGTAAGTGAACTGCAGTTGCCATGTTTTACGGCAGTGAGAGCAGAGATAGCGCTGATGTCCGGCAGTGCTTTTGCCGTTACGCACCACCCCGTCAGTAGCTGAACAGGAGGGACAGCTGATAGAAACAGAAGCCACTGGAGCACCTCAAAAACACCATCATACACTAAATCAGTAAGTTGGCAGCATCACCGCATCAGCGAATCTGAACCGTTCAATACTTTAAAATTTTTGTGTTTTGAAATCTCAAGGTACTGTTTTTGTACTTCAAATTTGCCACTGCTATCTTTGATTGCCACGATATTATCGATATCAGCCAGGCGATTCGCTGTTTCGTATTCAATACTTAGGCCCGTTTGCCCTGGGAGATTGTATAGAATAATAGGTGCTGCTGTGCTGGCCGCAATATCATAGTAATGTTTATATAAATCTTCCTGATTAGGCACCAGATAGTAGGGGGTTACAACTGAAATGTAATCTGCGCCAGCATCAACGAGTCGTTGAGTCAGAGCAATAGTTTGCTGTGTGCTACAGCAACCGGCACCGGCGCAAATAGTTACGTCATTACCCACTTCATCAACAACTGCTTTGGTGAGTTCTACTTTTTCATCATCTGATAACAGATGAAATTCACCGTTGGTGCCACAAATAAATAATCCATGAACACCATTATTGACTAACCAGCGAGCTATCTTTCTTGCTGCCGGGATATCCATTTTTTCCGTTTCATCAAAAGGTGTCACCATCGCAGTAATAATTCCCTTAAGTTCTTTCATTATCTTTTCTCCAGTTCGTTGGTAACATTTTTAATCGAGATTTGAATTGTGTTAAGATCTGCTTCCTGAGTAAACGAAGCCGCATGTGGCGTGATCAAGTAATTCATGAGTTGTTTTGTTGCTTCTTTTCGTTCTTTAAGTTCAATATCTTCACTAGCAAAAGAAATTTTATGAGTAATTAAAGCATTGTATAAACTATCTTCATCAATCAAACCGCCTCGTGCAGTATTTATTAAAATTGCGGAAGGTTTCATTTTTTCGAATGCGTGCTGATCAATCATGTGCCTGGTACTATCTAATAAAGGCAAATGAAGCGAGATAACATCACTGAGCTGATACACCTCATCTAACTCTTTAAAGTTTATATACGGAAAAATCTGACTCTGATTGATATAAGGGTCGTATGCAATGATCTCCATACCCATAGCGTTAGCGATGTGGGCTACATGTTTGCCAATAGCACCAAGGCCAATCAGCCCTAATGTCTTTTTATGTAACTCAGTACCCACCAATCTTACATCATTACTACATTTAGCCTGTTGTTCGATTTCAACATACTTTCTGGCACTGGATAGCATCATTAGAATAGCCATTTCTGCTACCGATACAGAATTGGCGTTGAGTGCTTTATGCACCACAATATTTCTGCTGTTCGCATACTCAACGTTTATATTATCTAAACCAACACCATATTTTGAGATTACTTTTAGTTTTTTTGCACAATCTATAACGTCTTGATCTAAAGGGTCGTTGCCTGTAATAATAGCATCGGCATCTTTAATTTTTACCATCAACTCTTCTTTACTAAAACGTCCGCCGCTCGTATTACATTCGACGATATAACCTGCTGCCTGTAATTCATCCAGATATTTTTGCCCCTTACTAAGAAAGGGCCTTGGCGTTATAAGTATTTTTTTCATATTACAATAAACCGAAGAATGAAAAAATAAGACTTAAAGAGAGGATTGCTACCAGTATTCGGGTAATGACTCCAACTTACTGATAGTGTTTTATGTTCAGATAATGCCCGATGACCTTGTCATGCAGCTCCACCGATTTTGAGAACGACAGTGACTTCCGTCCCAGCCTTGCCAGATGTTGTCTCAGATTCAGGTTATGTCGCTCAATGCGCTGAGTGTAACGCTTGCTGATTACGTGCAGCTTTCCCTTCAGGCGGGATTCATACAGCGGCCAGCCATCCGTCATCCATACCACGACCTCAAAGGCCGACAGCAGGCTCAGAAGACGCTCCAGTGTGGCCAGAGTGCGTTCACCGAAGACGTGCGCCACAACCGTCCTCCGTATCCTGTCATACGCGTAAAACAGCCAGCGCTGACGTGATTTAGCACCGACGTAGCCCCACTGTTCGTCCATTTCCGCGCAGACGATGACGTCACTGCCCGGCTGTATGCGCGAGGTTACCGACTGCGGCCTGAGTTTTTTAAGTGACGTAAAATCGTGTTGAGGCCAACGCCCATAATGCGGGCGGTTGCCCGGCATCCAACGCCATTCATGGCCATATCAATGATTTTCTGGTGCGTACCGGGTTGAGAAGCGGTGTAAGTGAACTGCAGTTGCCATGTTTTACGGCAGTGAGAGCAGAGATAGCGCTGATGTCCGGCAGTGCTTTTGCCGTTACGCACCACCCCGTCAGTAGCTGAACAGGAGGGACAGCTGATAGAAACAGAAGCCACTGGAGCACCTCAAAAACACCATCATACACTAAATCAGTAAGTTGGCAGCATCACCAGCATGGCAAGGTTTACGCCGCTAATACAATGAATAGGGTATTCTCTGGAGAGAACCGTCGCTACATTTGATGGTGTTCCACCATATATATCGGTAAGAATAACGGTTTTAATATTGGGTCTGAGTATTTTCCTTATTTGCTCCATTAACGTTTCTGGTGACATCCCGATGATCAGAGAAATAGCCGTTGTATTTTTCGTTTTGCCAACAATCATTTCACTACTGTTTAATAACTCTTTACCTGCGTCACCATGTGTTAATATGATGATATCATAGAGATTCAATGGTTATCTTCCTTATATATATAATCCATATGTTTGATTTATATTTTGTATGTAACAGACTCCATTCTTGAGAGTGGTTTCTGTTCTTTGAATATATATTGTTTTATGGATTTTTAAACGTTACCAAGATCACATATTGAATGTATTGACTAATATGGCTATTTCTAGCGGATGCATATAACGCATAACAAAATAATATAATATTTGGCTTTTATAAATAATACTGTCATTTATATATATTCAACAATACATCTTAATTAAGATTATATTTTATATCGATGATATAAGGTCATATTATGGAGATGAAATTGATATTTATAGTTTTGTCACCTATATGTTATGTCATCGCAAAAATTCACGTTTCAAATCCATAAAAATGGGGTATGTTTTAGCAGAGTATGCTGAAAATGCACGGTCAGCATGCCTAAATATCAATGTCTTATACTTGGTGTGACGCCAATATCAGAATAATGTGCTAAATAACAACATCACAACAAATGCAACAACCATAACAATGAGGAACCTCAGGATGAAAATGAAGGGTAAAGCGTTACTGGCAGGATGTATTGCACTCGCATTCAGCAACATGGCATTAGCAGAAGATATAAAAATTGCTGTTGTGGGGGCGATGTCTGGCCCGGTAGCACAATATGGCGATCAGGAATTTACCGGCGCAGAGCAGGCAATTGCGGATATCAATGCCAAGGGCGGCGTGAAAGGTGACAAACTGGTCATGGTGAAATATGACGATGCCTGTGACCCGAAACAAGCGGTAGCGGTTGCGAACAAAGTGGTCAACGACGGGATTAAATACGTAATCGGTCACCTGTGCTCTTCTTCCACTCAGCCTGCGTCAGACATCTATGAAGACGAAGGCATTCTGATGATCACTCCAGCGGCAACGGCACCGGAGCTGACCGCGCGCGGCTATAGCCTGGTAATGCGTACCACGGGTCTGGATTCCGATCAGGGCCCAACGGCCGCCAAATATATCGTTGAAAAAGTGAAGCCGCAGCGCATCGCGATTATTCATGATAAGCAGCAGTACGGTGAAGGCCTGGCCCGCGCGGTGCAGGATGGCCTGAAAAAGGGTAACGCCAACGTGGTGTTCTTTGACGGGATCACCGCCGGGGAAAAAGATTTTTCTACGCTGGTAGCGCGTTTGAAGAAAGAGAATATCGATTTCGTTTACTACGGCGGTTACCACCCGGAAATGGGGCAAATCCTGCGCCAGGCACGCGCCGCGGGTCTGAAAACCCAGTTTATGGGGCCAGAAGGTGTAGCGAACGTGTCGCTGTCTAACATAGCCGGTGAATCTGCAGAAGGCTTACTGGTAACGAAACCGAAGAACTACGACCAGGTTCCGGCGAACAAACCCATCGTAGATGCTATCAAAGCCAAGAAACAGGATCCGAGCGGCGCATTCGTATGGACCACCTACGCCGCGCTGCAATCTTTGCAGGCCGGTCTGAACCAGTCTGACGATCCCGCTGAAATTGCCAAGTATCTGAAAGCAAACTCGGTGGAAACCGTGATGGGGCCGCTGTCATGGGATGCGAAGGGCGACCTGAAAGGCTTCGAATTCGGCGTGTTTGACTGGCATGCAAACGGGACGGCGACAGACGCCAAGTGATTTTCCCGGCGCCTTTCGTGCCGCAGGTGTGTTGGCTGCGTTATTCAACCCCGGTCACTTACTTATGTAAGCTCCGGGGATTTTATAACTTGCCGCCTGCCTGCAACACAAAATTCTTGGGAAAATACTCGTAATACAATTGGTTGGGGGCGGTTTTCTACCGTTTCTCCCAGCCATTCTCCTGGGCCGTAAACCCTAACACCTGCATAAATGCGGCCATCACGCTGCGGTCTTCAACGCCAACGTCGGCCATCCACCACGAACTCACGTCAGGGTTTTCCCGGATCACTTCTTCGATCAAATACTGCCCGACGCCGCGACGGCGGGTGATATCGCGCACGCGCAATGAATCCAGTGCGCCTTGTGTGCCGCTCAGGGTTACCCGCACGGCACCTAACAGACGCTCGTTAAAGCGTGCGGCGTAGATCCGGTGCGTTTCATCTACGCTTAATGATGAGGCGGAATATTCCGGCCAGATTTTGCCCAGATCAATCAGGTCCTGGTCGCTAAAGTTATCTAAACGAACGATGGTCAGCTTCATTAACAGCATGTCCAAATCACAAAAGATGGAATCAGTGTACCGAAATAATTCGCCCGGATGCTTTCTCTTTTTAATGCGATTAACCAGGTTAATAGTTTTGTAACAACGACAATGACAGATTGAAACAGTAGAGATTGAAAAACAGGCAGGATAATACCCTGGAATGCAGCATTTTATTCCGCTCATTATGCCGTTATTTTATGCTGACAAATGCACTTTTTTTTGTTTATCTATAGTGAAAAGCAGAATATTATCTTTTCTTAATCGACTGAAAAATAGAGATTTTAGCCGTAATTTGCTTAAAAAACTGCGCTAAACCATTAACGAGACTGGTAAAAATAGTACAGTTCAAAAAAAGCACAGTCTGCTTTTTAACCACATAAATACAAAATATATACATCATCACGAATGGGGATTCAGGAAAATGAAACGGAATGCGAAAACAATCATCGCAGGGGTGATAGCACTGGCAATGTCACACGCGGTCATGGCGGAGGATATCAAGGTCGCTGTTGTCGGGGCGATGTCAGGTCCGGTCGCGCAGTGGGGTGATATGGAATTTAATGGCGCACGTCAGGCCATTAAAGATATCAATGCCAAAGGCGGGGTCAAAGGCGACAAACTGGTTGCCGTCGAATATGACGACGCCTGCGATCCGAAACAGGCCGTTGCGGTAGCGAACAAAATCGTCAATGACGGCATTCAGTACGTCATTGGTCATCTGTGCTCATCTTCCACGCAGCCCGCATCAGATATCTATGAAGACGAAGGCATTCTGATGATTTCCCCGGGCGCGACCAACCCGGAACTGACCCAGCGCGGTTACGCTCACATTATGCGTACAGCGGGCCTGGACTCCTCTCAGGGGCCGACCGCCGCGAAATACATTCTGGAGAAGGTGAAGCCGCAACGCATCGCCATCATTCACGATAAACAGCAATACGGTGAAGGCCTGGCGCGTTCAGTGCAGGAGAGCCTGAAAGCGGGCAAAGCCAATATCGTCTTCTTTGACGGGATCACTGCCGGGGAAAAAGATTTTTCTGCGCTGATCGCCCGCCTGAAAAAAGAAAATATCGATTTTGTTTATTACGGCGGCTACTACCCGGAAATGGGACAAATGCTGCGCCAGGCTCGCTCCGTCGGGCTGAATACCCAGTTTATGGGGCCTGAGGGCGTGGGCAATACGTCGCTGTCTAACATTGCCGGTGATGCCGCTGAAGGCATGTTGGTGACCATGCCAAAACGCTATGACCAGGATCCGGCGAATAAAGCTATCGTCGATGCGCTCAAAGCTGACAAGAAAGATCCAACCGGGCCGTACGTGTGGATCACTTATGCAGCCGTCCAGTCACTGGCGACAGCAATGGATCGCAGCGGTAGCAAAGAGCCGTTGGAGCTGGTGAAAGATCTGAAAGCACACGGGGCTGACACCGTGATTGGGCCGCTGAAATGGGACGAAAAAGGCGATTTGAAGGGATTTGAGTTTGGTGTCTTCCAGTGGCACGCGGACGGATCATCGACCGTCGCGAAGTAATAGCTGAAGACGAGTTATCCCACCGCCCGTGTAAAACGGGCGGGTTAAGAAAGGTTACCTTATGTCCGAGCAGTTCCTCTATTTCTTGCAGCAGATGTTTAACGGCGTCACGCTGGGAAGCACCTACGCGCTGATCGCTATCGGTTACACGATGGTGTACGGCATTATCGGCATGATCAACTTCGCCCACGGCGAGGTGTATATGATCGGCAGCTATGTCTCCTTTATGATCATCGCAGCGCTAATGATGATGGGTATTGATTCCAGCTGGCTACTGGTCGCGGCGGGCTTTGTCGGCGCGATTGTGATTGCCAGCGCCTACGGCTGGAGCATTGAACGCGTAGCGTATCGGCCCGTGCGCAGCTCTAAGCGCCTGATCGCGCTGATTTCCGCTATCGGGATGTCCATCTTCCTGCAAAACTACGTCAGCCTGACGGAAGGTTCGCGCGATGTGGCGCTGCCCAGCCTGTTTAACGGCCAGTGGACCGTCGGCAGTAGCGAAAACTTCTCTGCTTCCATCACCACCATGCAGTTGGTTATCTGGATTGTAACCTTCCTGGCGATGCTGGCGCTGACGCTGTTTATCCGTTACTCCCGTATGGGCCGTGCCTGCCGTGCCTGCGCGGAAGACCTGAAAATGGCCAGCCTGCTCGGCATAAATACCGATCGCGTGATTGCACTGACCTTTGTGATTGGCGCGGCAATGGCGGCGGTAGCGGGCGTACTGCTCGGCCAGTTCTACGGCGTAATTAACCCCTATATCGGCTTTATGGCCGGGATGAAAGCCTTTACCGCGGCGGTACTGGGCGGCATCGGCAGTATTCCTGGGGCGATGATCGGCGGCCTGATTCTGGGTGTCGCGGAAGCGCTCTCCTCTGCTTATCTGAGTACCGAATACAAAGACGTGGTTTCATTCGCGCTGCTGATTCTGGTGCTGCTGGTGATGCCGACCGGTATTCTGGGTCGCCCGGAGGTAGAGAAAGTATGAAACCGATGCATTTTGCAATGGCGCTGCTCTCTGCCGCTATGTTCTTCATCCTGGCGGGCGTCTTTATGGGCGTCCAGTTGGAGCTTGACGGCACCAAACTGGTGGTGGATACCGCCGCGGATATCCGCTGGCAGTGGGTGTTTATCGGCACTGGCGTGGTCTTTCTCTTCCAACTGTTGCGTCCAGCTTTCCAGAAGGGCCTGAAGAGTGTCTCCGGACCGAAGTTTATTCTGCCGGCGATTGATGGCTCCACCGTTAAACAGAAGCTGTTCCTGGTCGCGCTGCTGGTGATTGCCGTGGCGTGGCCGTTTATGGTGTCGCGCGGTACGGTTGATATTGCCACGCTGACGATGATTTATATCATCCTCGGCCTCGGTTTAAACGTGGTGGTGGGGCTTTCCGGTCTGCTGGTGCTGGGTTACGGCGGCTTCTATGCCATCGGTGCTTACACCTTCGCGCTGCTGAACCACTATTACGGACTCGGCTTCTGGACCTGTCTGCCGCTGGCGGGGCTGGTTTCCGCTGCTGCGGGCTTTATGCTCGGCTTCCCGGTACTGCGCCTGCGCGGTGACTATCTGGCGATTGTGACTTTAGGCTTCGGCGAAATCGTCCGTATCCTGCTGCTCAACAACACCGAAGTGACCGGTGGTCCGAACGGTATCAGCCAGATCCCGAAACCGACCTTTTTCGGTCTGGAGTTCAGCCGTACAGCCCGTGAAGGTGGCTGGGATACCTTCAGCAACTTCTTTAACGTGAAGTACGATCCCTCTGACCGCGTGATTTTCCTTTATCTGGTGGCGCTGCTGCTGGTGGTCTTCTCGCTGTTTGTCATCAACCGTCTGCTGCGTATGCCGTTGGGTCGTGCGTGGGAAGCGCTGCGCGAAGATGAAATAGCCTGTCGCTCGTTGGGCTTAAACCCTACGCGCATCAAGCTGACCGCTTTTACCATCAGCGCCGCGTTTGCCGGTTTTGCCGGTACGTTGTTTGCCGCGCGTCAGGGTTTTGTCAGCCCGGAATCCTTCACCTTTGCCGAGTCGGCCTTTGTGCTGGCGATTGTGGTACTGGGCGGAATGGGCTCACAGTTCGCAGTGATCCTCGCGGCCATCCTGCTGGTGGTGTCACGCGAGCTGATGCGTGATTTCAATGAATACAGCATGTTAATGCTGGGTGGTTTAATGGTACTGATGATGATCTGGCGTCCGCAGGGCTTGTTGCCGATGACCCGTCCGCAGTTGAAGCTGAAAAACGGGGAAGCAAAAGGAGAGCAGGCATGAGTCAGCCATTATTATCCGTCAACGGCCTGATGATGCGCTTCGGCGGTCTGCTGGCGGTAAACAACGTTGAACTGGAGCTGAGACCACAGGAGATCGTCTCGTTAATCGGGCCAAACGGCGCGGGAAAAACCACGGTCTTTAACTGCCTGACCGGTTTTTATAAGCCGACGGGTGGGACGATTAAGCTGCGCGACCAGCATCTGGAAGGGCTGCCGGGTCAGCAAATTGCGCGGATGGGTGTGGTGCGTACTTTCCAGCACGTGCGTCTGTTTCGCGAGATGACGGTGATTGAAAACCTGCTGGTGGCGCAACATCAGCAGCTGAAAACCGGCGTCTTCTCCGGCCTGTTGAAAACCCCGTCGTTCCGTCGCGCGCAGAGTGAAGCGTTGGAGTGCGCCGCCACTTGGCTGGAGCGTATTGGTTTGCTGGAGCACGCCAACCGTCAGGCCAGTAACCTGGCCTACGGCGACCAGCGCCGTCTGGAGATTGCACGTTGCATGGTGACCCAGCCGGAAATCCTGATGCTCGACGAACCCGCCGCAGGCCTCAACCCGAAAGAGACCAAAGAGCTGGACGAGCTGATTGCTGAACTGCGTAACCATCACAACACCACCATTTTGTTGATTGAGCACGACATGAAGCTGGTGATGGGTATTTCCGACCGTATTTACGTGGTGAATCAGGGCACGCCGCTGGCGAACGGGACGCCGGAACAGATTCGTAACAACCCGGACGTGATCCGCGCCTATTTAGGTGAAGCATAATGGTGGTGACGCATAATATGGAAAAAGTCATGTTGTCCTTTGACAAAGTCAGCGCCCACTACGGCAAGATACAGGCGCTGCACGACGTCAGCTTGTATATCAATCAGGGTGAAATCGTGACGCTTATCGGCGCCAACGGCGCGGGAAAAACCACGCTGCTTGGTACGCTGTGCGGCGATCCGCGAGCGACAAGTGGGCGAATTGTCTTTGATGGGAAAGACATTACCGACTGGCAGACGGCGAAAATCATGCGCGAAGCGGTAGCGATTGTTCCGGAAGGGCGTCGCGTGTTTTCCCGCATGACGGTGGAAGAGAACCTGGCGATGGGCGGCTTCTTTGCCGAAAAGGACCAGTTTCAGGAACGCATCAAGTGGGTG
The DNA here is from genome assembly GCF_013729795.1 of Citrobacter sp. RHBSTW-00859. Lineage (NCBI taxonomy): Bacteria > Pseudomonadati > Pseudomonadota > Gammaproteobacteria > Enterobacterales > Enterobacteriaceae > Citrobacter > Citrobacter sp. RHBSTW-00859. The sequence continues at coordinate 300,512 of NZ_CP056284.1, forward strand.
TATGACCTGTTTCCCCGCCTGCATGAACGTCGAATTCAGCGTGCGGGCACGATGTCCGGCGGTGAACAGCAGATGCTGGCGATAGGCCGTGCGCTGATGAGTCAGCCGCGGCTGCTGCTGCTTGATGAGCCGTCGCTGGGTCTGGCGCCGATTATCATCCAGCAGATCTTCAACACCATCGAACAACTGCGCGAGCAGGGGATGACAATCTTCCTCGTCGAACAGAACGCTAACCAGGCCCTGAAGCTCGCCGATCGCGGCTACGTGCTGGAAAATGGTCATGTGGTGCTGGAAGACACCGGTGATGCGTTACTGGCTAACGAAGCAGTGCGCAGCGCGTATCTGGGCGGTTAACATTCTATGAATGGACAAGGGGGCCTGATATGGCCCCTTTTTATTGCTCTATGTTATTATTGAGAATAGTTATCAATAATAAAAGTGAACATGGAGAAAGGATGATACGTTCCGGTATCTGCATGATGATTGGCGGTTTGTTTTTGACGCTTTCATCAAATACCCTGGCCTTAACACCGCCAGCGTTCGACCCGCGCGACCCTTCAATCTGGGAAGAGAAACCGGACAACTCGTTAGCGCAGTCCAGCTCGCCCTGTGAAGTGTTCACCTCCTCTGTCTGCCCGGGCTGGGAAGATGAGAAATCGGATATTCAGCGCGAACGTGAGCGGCGGGAACAGCAGCGTTTACAGAATGAATATGAACGACGCTGGCGTAAAGATTAATGTTCTTTGCTGGCTGCAACAGATAACGTCATCCTGGCCGGGTAAGACATAGCGCTACCCGGCTTTGTTGTGCACCACCCCGCATTTTCCTGTCACTACGCTTTCACCGCCTTGCCATCTGTTTGTCGCCTTACTATCTTTTTTTTGTAATAAAAAAGTTATTTTTCTGTCATTCGAGCATGTCATGTTACCCCCGCGAGCATAAAACGCGTGATATCGCGCATCCGGCACAACAAGAGAGATAACCGATGATATCGTTACGACATACAGCTTTAGGACTGGCACTTAGCCTGGCGTTTGCAGGTCAGGCTCTGGCCGTCACCACTATCCCGTTCTGGCACTCAATGGAAGGTGAACTGGGTAAAGAAGTTGATTCACTGGCGCAACGTTTTAATGCCGCCAATCCCGACTACAAAATTGTTCCGCAGTACAAAGGCAACTACGAGCAGAGCCTGAGCGCAGGTATTGCGGCTTTCCGTACCGGAAACGCACCTGCGCTATTGCAGGTTTATGAAGTGGGCACGGCAACGATGATGGCCTCGAAAGCCATTAAACCGGTCTATGAAGTATTCAAAGAGGCTGGTATTAACTTCGATGAGTCTCAGTTCGTGCCGACGGTTTCCGGTTATTACACCGACTCTAAAAGCGGACACTTACTCTCCCAGCCGTTTAACAGCTCCACGCCGGTGCTGTACTACAACAAAGATGCCTTCAAAAAAGCCGGTTTAGACCCTGAGCAGCCGCCAAAAACCTGGCAGGATCTGGCGGAATACACCGCGAAGCTGAAAGCAGCAGGCATGAAGTGCGGTTACGCCAGCGGCTGGCAGGGATGGATTCAGATTGAAAACTTCAGCGCCTGGAATGGTCTGCCGGTGGCCACCAAAAACAACGGCTTTGACGGTACTGACGCGGTGCTGGAATTCAATAAACCGGAACAGGTGAAACATATCGCCCTGCTGGAAGAGTTGAACAAAAAAGGGGATTTCAGCTACTTCGGGCGTAAAGACGAGTCTACCGAGAAGTTCTATAACGGGGATTGTGCCATTACCACCGCCTCTTCCGGTTCTCTGGCTGACATCCGCCACTACGCCAAATTCAACTATGGCGTCGGCATGATGCCGTACGATGCCGATGTGAAGGGCGCGCCGCAGAACGCGATTATCGGGGGAGCCAGCCTGTGGGTGATGCAGGGTAAAGACAAAGCAACCTACGAAGGCGTGGCGCAGTTCCTCAACTTCCTGGCGAAACCTGAAATTTCTGCTGAATGGCATCAGAAGACCGGCTACCTGCCCATTACCACCGCCGCGTACGACTTGACCCGCGAGCAGGGCTTCTATGATAAGAACCCTGGGGCTGATATCGCCACCCGCCAGATGCTGAACAAGCCACCGTTGCCGTTCACCAAAGGGTTGCGTCTGGGCAACATGCCGCAGATCCGCACCATCGTAGATGAAGAACTGGAAAGCGTCTGGACCGGGAAGAAAACCCCGCAGCAGGCGCTGGATGCAGCCGTTGAGCGTGGCAATCAGTTACTGCGCCGCTTTGAGCAATCGACTAAATCGTAATGTGAAATGCCGGGTGGCGGCTGCGACTTACCCGGCCTACAAATGCGTGTAGTTTGTAGGCCGGATACGGTGTGTGCACCGCAATCTGGCACCTTCCAGGAAAAGAACCTACATGTCTTCATCCCGTCCGGTGTTCCGCTCGCGCTGGCTTCCCTATTTGCTGGTGGCCCCGCAGTTGGTTATCACCGTTATTTTCTTTATCTGGCCCGCCGGTGAAGCGCTGTGGTATTCACTACAATCCGTTGATCCGTTTGGTCTTTCTAGCCAGTTTGTCGGACTGGAAAACTTTATCGCGCTGTTTCATGACCCGTACTACCTTGATTCATTCTGGACCACCATTAAGTTCAGTACGTTAGTCACGGTAAGCGGTTTGCTGGCGTCGTTATTTTTTGCGGCGCTGGTGAATTACGTGGTACGCGGTAGCCGTTTTTACCAGACGCTGATGCTGTTGCCTTACGCCGTCGCGCCCGCCGTCGCCGCCGTATTGTGGATCTTCCTGTTTAACCCAGGGCGCGGGCTGATTACCCATTTTCTCGGTGAGTTTGGCTATGACTGGAACCATGCGCAAAACAGCGGTCAGGCGATGTTTCTGGTGGTGTTTGCGTCGGTCTGGAAGCAGATTAGTTACAACTTCCTGTTCTTCTTTGCCGCACTACAGTCTATTCCGCGGTCGCTGATTGAAGCCGCCGCGATTGATGGTGCGGGACCGGTTCGCCGCTTCTTTAAGCTGGCGCTGCCGCTGATTGCACCGGTCAGCTTCTTTCTGCTGGTGGTGAATCTGGTTTATGCCTTCTTTGATACCTTCCCGGTGATCGATGCCGCCACGGCGGGTGGGCCGGTACAGGCGACCACTACGTTGATTTATAAGATCTATCGCGAAGGCTTTGTCGGGCTGGATCTCTCCACCTCGGCCGCCCAATCGGTAGTGCTGATGTTCCTGGTCATTATTTTGACGGTGGTGCAGTTCCGCTATGTGGAAAGTAAGGTGCGTTACCAATGATTGAGAATCGTCGTGGGCTGACAATATTCAGCCATGCAATGTTGATTATGGGGATCATGGTGATCCTGTTTCCGCTGTACGTCGCGTTTGTCGCGGCGACGCTGGATAACAAAGCAGTCTTTGAAACGCCGATGACGCTGATTCCCGGCACACAGCTGCTGGAAAACATGAAATACATCTGGGTCAACGGCGTGGGCGTTAACAGCGCGCCGTTCTGGCTGATGATGCTCAACAGTTTCATCATGGCGTTCAGTATTACAGTAGGGAAAATCACCGTCTCTATGCTCTCCGCATTCGCCATCGTCTGGTTCCGCTTTCCACTGCGTAACCTGTTCTTCTGGATGATTTTTATCACGCTGATGCTGCCGGTCGAGGTGCGTATTTTCCCGACGGTGGAAGTGATCGCCAACCTGAAAATGCTCGACAGCTATGCGGGTCTGACGCTGCCGTTAATGGCATCGGCGACTGCGACGTTCCTGTTCCGGCAGTTTTTTATGACCCTGCCGGATGAGCTGGTTGAGGCGGCGCGTATTGACGGCGCGTCACCGATGCGTTTTTTCCGCGATATTGTACTACCGCTGTCAAAAACCAATCTGGCGGCGCTGTTTGTGATCACCTTTATCTACGGCTGGAACCAGTATCTGTGGCCGTTGTTAATTATTACCGATGTCAATTTGGGCACTGCGGTGGCAGGTATCAAAGGCATGATTGCTACTGGTGAAGGCACCACGCAGTGGAATCAGGTAATGGCAGCCATGCTGCTGACGCTCATCCCTCCGGTAATCATCGTGTTAGCCATGCAGCGTGCCTTCGTACGTGGCCTGGTCGATAGTGAGAAATAAAAATGGCTGGTTTAAAACTACAGGCAGTAACCAAAAGCTGGGACGGCAAAACCCAGGTGATTAAACCGCTGACACTGGATGTCGCGGACGGAGAATTTATCGTGATGGTTGGCCCATCCGGCTGCGGTAAGTCAACGCTGCTACGGATGGTGGCCGGGCTTGAACGGGTGAGCGGCGGCGATATCTGGATTGATAATAAACGCGTCACCGAAATGGAGCCTAAGGATCGCGGCATTGCGATGGTCTTTCAGAACTACGCGCTCTACCCACATATGAGCGTGGAAGAAAATATGGCCTGGGGGCTGAAAATCCGCGGGATGGGCAAGGAGCATATTGCCGAACGGGTGAAAGAGGCGGCGCGTATTCTCGAGCTGGGTGAACTGCTCAAGCGTCGTCCGCGCGAGCTTTCCGGCGGTCAGCGCCAGCGTGTGGCGATGGGGCGGGCGATTGTCCGTGACCCAGCGGTATTCCTGTTTGATGAGCCTCTGTCTAACCTCGATGCCAAGCTGCGCGTACAGATGCGTCTGGAGTTACAACATCTGCATCGCCGACTGAAAACCACCTCACTGTATGTGACGCACGATCAGGTTGAAGCGATGACCCTCGCCCAGCGGGTGATGGTGATGAACAAAGGCATTGCCGAGCAGATCGGTACGCCGGTTGAGGTATATGAAAAGCCTGCCAGCCGCTTTGTGGCGAGTTTTATCGGCAGCCCGGCGATGAATCTGCTGGACGGGCGCATCAGCGCCTCGGGCACCCATTTTGAGCTGGATGACGGCATGACGTTGCCCCTCGGCAGAAGCGCGAGGGAGTCTGGTGGGCGCAACATGACGTTGGGTATCCGCCCGGAGCATATTGCGCTAAGCTCGCAGGCCGAAGGCGGCGTGCCGTTGGTCGTCGACACGCTGGAAATGCTGGGAGCGGATAACCTGGCACACGGACGTTGGGGTGAGCAAAAGCTGGTGGTGCGACTGGCGCATCAGCATCGCCCGACGGCAGGCAGCACGCTGTGGCTGCATCTGCCAGAAAATCATCTGCATCTTTTTGATGGCGAAACAGGACAACGCGTATGAGTAACTGGCCTTACCCCCATATCGTCGCCCATCGCGGCGGCGGTAAGCTGGCACCGGAAAACACCCTGGCGGCGATCGACATGGGGGCGCGATACGGGCATACCATGATTGAGTTTGACGCTAAATTGTCGAAAGACGGTGAGATCTTCTTGCTGCATGACGACAACCTGGAACGCACCAGCAATGGTTGGGGTGTGGCAGGCGAGCTGAACTGGCAGGATTTATTGCGCGTGGACGCCGGTGGCTGGTTTAGCGGTGAGTTTAAAGGCGAACCGCTACCGCTGCTCTCGCAAGTGGCCGAGCGCTGCCGTCAGCACGGTATGATGGCGAATATTGAAATTAAACCTACCACCGGCACCGGAACGTTAACCGGCAAAGCCGTAGCGCTGGCCGCTCGGGAACTGTGGGCGGGAATGACACCACCGCTGTTGTCATCCTTTGAAATTGACGCGCTTGCAGCGGCGCAGCAGGCGGCGCCTGAACTGCCGAGAGGCTTACTGCTTGATGAGTGGCGCGAGGACTGGCGTGAGCTGACAACGCGGCTTGGCTGCGTCTCTATTCACCTTAATCACAAGCTGCTGGATGAAGCGCGCGTGGATGCGCTGCGCGACGCAGGGCTGCGTATTCTGGTGTATACCGTCAACCGACCCCAGCGCGCGGCGGAACTGCTGCGCTGGGGAGTGGACTGCATCTGTACCGATGCCATTGATACGATTGGTCCGGATTTCCAGCCCTGTTAAGGCCCAATTGTTTTTAACGGAACGTTAGGCTGCGGCGTGCTGGAGGGCTTCAGCATGTCGCCGTTCTTTTTCTCCGACAGCATATGTTGCTTATTCAGCGAGCTGTCCGGGTTACGGGTTCCACTTAACATCCCACCGTTGCTGTTGGGCAGCATTTGCTGCTGGCTGGAATTAAACTCGCCAGGCTGAGACTGAAGGACGCGCTGGGAGTTGGAATTGATTTGGTTTTCCATATGCTGTTGTTGCATACGCGTCTGTGTTTGCAACTGCTGATTGAGCATCCCTTTCTGCTGAATCTGCTGCGATTGCATTTGGGTTTGCATACGCTGCTGGCTCGGGATCTGATAACCGGGTTGATTCGGGTTATTCATGGTGTTGATGGGCTGTGCAAAGCCTGCAAACGGCAACAGCATGGCTAAAAGTAAGAGTCGTTTCATCGCTTTTCTCCTCTCGGGGATCTCTTAAGTTTACTCCTTTCTCGCCGTTACGATGATTATTTCAGAGTTATGCACCAGGCTTAGTGGGGGCTGACCCCCATACATCTGGAGAATAACGATGATAAAACCGACGTTTTTACGCCGGGTAGCCATTGCTGCTCTGCTCTCAGGAAGTTGTTTTAGCGTTGCGGCCGCTCCGGCTGCGCCGCCGCCGGTATCATACGGTGTTGAGGAGGATGTGTTCCATCCCGTGCGTGCGCAGCAGGGGATGGTGGCCTCCGTGGATGCGCTTGCCACTCAGGTGGGGGTGGATATTCTTAAACAGGGTGGGAATGCCGTCGATGCCGCCGTGGCCGTTGGCTACGCGCTGGCGGTGACGCATCCCCAGGCGGGCAATCTGGGCGGTGGCGGTTTTATGCTGCTGCGTACCAAAGATGGTAACACCACAGCGATTGATTTTCGCGAAATGGCCCCTGCTGGCGCGACCCGCGACATGTTCCTTGATGAGCAGGGCAACGCCGATGCGAAAAAGTCGCTGACCTCGCATCTGGCATCCGGTACGCCAGGTACCGTCGCGGGTTTCTCGCTGGCGCTGGAGAAATACGGCACGATGCCGCTGAACAAAGTGGTACGTCCGGCGATGAAGCTAGCGGAAGAGGGCTTTGTGGTTAATGACGCACTGGCCGACGATCTGAAAACCTATGGCAGTGAAGTGCTCCCTAATCACGAGAACAGCAAAGCCATTTTCTGGAAAGACGGCGAGCCACTGAAAAAAGGCGATAAGCTGGTGCAAAAGAACCTGGCGAAAAGCCTGGAAATGATTGCCGAAAGCGGCCCGGATGCGTTTTATAAAGGGGCTATTGCCGATCAGATCGCCGGGGAAATGCAGAAGAACGGTGGGCTGATGACCAAAGAGGACTTAGCCAGCTATAAAGCCGTGGAGCGTACGCCGATTAGCGGTGACTATCGCGGGTATCAGGTCTTCTCCATGCCGCCGCCGTCCTCTGGCGGTATTCACATCGTGCAGATCCTCAATATTCTTGAAAACTTTGATATGAAGAAGTACGGATTTGGCAGCGCCGACGCCATGCAGGTCATGGCTGAAGCGGAGAAATATGCCTACGCTGACCGCTCGGAGTATCTGGGCGATCCCGATTTTGTGAAAGTGCCATGGCAGGCACTGACCAACAAAGCCTATGCTAAAACGCTTGCCGATCAGATTGATATCAACAAGGCTAAGCCTTCCAGCCAGATTAAACCTGGCAAGCTCGCCCCGTATGAAAGCAATCAGACCACTCACTTCTCGGTGGTGGATAAAGACGGCAATGCCGTGGCGGTGACCTATACCCTGAATACCACCTTCGGGACCGGTATTGTGGCGGGTAACACTGGCATTCTGCTCAATAATGAAATGGACGACTTCTCTGCCAAGCCGGGCGTACCGAATGTATACGGTCTGGTAGGCGGCGATGCCAACGCGGTCGGACCGAAGAAGCGTCCGTTGTCATCTATGTCGCCGACTATCGTGGTAAAAGATGGGAAAACCTGGCTGGTTACCGGCAGCCCAGGCGGGAGCCGAATTATCACTACTGTGTTGCAAATGGTGGTCAACAGCATTGATTTCGGGATGAACGTCGCCGAAGCGACCAATGCACCACGCTTCCATCATCAGTGGTTGCCGGACGAGCTTCGCATCGAGAAGGGCTTCAGCCCGGATACAATTAAGCTGCTGGAGCAAAAAGGACAGAAAGTGGCGCTGAAAGAAGCGATGGGCAGCACGCAGAGCATTATGGTTGGACCGGATGGCGCACTGTATGGCGCATCCGACCCGCGTTCCGTGGATGATTTAACGGCGGGTTACTGAGGATAATGGCCCTCTTCGCTGGAAGAGGGCCGGTTTGGAAGGCCCAATGGCAGTTATTATAATTCATTGTCTCCAGGTAACCTTAGCTTCGTGTTGTTTTGCTCTCTTCATAGTCTTGTAAATATTTCTCCAGCGGCCAGGCAGTGCCTAAACCAACGATTTCACCGCTATCTTTTATCGATGATGAATGGCGCATATCGCTGCAGCGATTCAGACCAGCGGAATATTTGGCTGCTTTTATCCTGCAGGTTTACTCGCTCTAAATCATAAAACCCGTGCGTTTTTGCCGAACGCATTTTGAGGATATATTTACTTTCGCTGATGTCGTGCTGTCTTGTACCGTCTTTATTCCACTCTCCGGCGATGTCCGTATATTGATAAACAAGGTCGGAATACACGTTGATTATCCTGTTATCTTTGATCGCATAGAGCTCCAGCACTTCATAAAATGCGCCGCCGCCGGAATACGCCTCAGAGTATCCACCGCGCACCCCAAACGCTAGCGTATCGGGTGCGATCCGGTACGGTGCCAGATCCAGTTTTGTATAATAGGCCAGTGGTCTGACGGACTCATCATCGCTCTCTTTTTCGGCGGTTTTATTCCACTCAGAGAGTTGGTTTAATGGTTTTTCCGAGCGTGCAAGCGGCGTTAGCTGTTGGTTCTGCCAGGAAAAAACGCCGAGATATAATTTATTGGCGCGCCCGTTGCTGTAGTTTTCCGGACAGTTGTTATCCGCGTATTTCTTTGCCTGCCCGGCGTCGGCCGGATTGTCGGCGAAACAGGCGACACCGATATATTTGCCGTCTTTGCCCCAGGCTTTGGCACCCGTGAGGATCAGGTTGTCAGGATCTTCATTCGGCGCAACCCAGGCAATCCACGCGTTCTCAGATAATCCCTGTGGAAGCTCGCCAAATCCTTTGGCTGGGGTTGCTCCCGCCATTTGCTCAGCAAAAATCTGTTTACCTTCCGGGTGTTGAATGGCGCTGGGCACGGAATCGAGATTTTGTACGGTAGTGGCGAAAGCAGGGGAGAGTGCTGCCAGCAACACCAGGAGAAGGTACTTTTTCACTCTTGCGTCCTTTCAATAAGAAGGGCGATAAGACTCGCCCTTACATTTATTTCATACGCGCCATAAAGTAGGCATCAACGTATTCACCATTGCGCAGGCCGTATTTCTTACCTGTGCCTTCGATTTCAAAGCCGTATTTCTTATACACCGCCACGGCCGGCTCATTATCAACAAATACCGTTAGCTCAATACGCTCGACGCGCAGCCAGTTGTCGCACATGTCGATCATCGTGCGAATCAACGCGCTGGCAACGCCGCGATTGTGCCACCGTGCATCCACGCAGATACCAAAATCAGCCACGTGGCTGCGACGCGGGCGTTGCGCGACCTCAATACAGAGATGCCCCACGACGATATCGTCAATACAGGCAACCAGTTGTTTGACCCCGGCTTGCTCGGTTAGCCTCGCTTGCCACATCTCGAGGGAAGGATGAGGAACCTGTAGCGTGTTGTGGTACACCTCCGGCTGGGCGTGGATCTGACGAATTGCGTCGTAATCTTTCGGTTCAGCGTGGCGTATCACTATCTCACTCATTCCTTATCTCCAGCAGGGTTAATTGTGTATTTACACTCGCTGAGAAAGAAAATTCCGTCAACTGCATTTTTTTGCAAAAAGAAGTAGACAAGTGCGAATGAGAATGATTATTATTGCTCTGCGTTCAGGGGAACCCCTACGGAGAACCTGAAAGCACGACATTGCTCACATTGCTTCCAGTATTACTTTAGCCAGCTTTTGCTGGCTTTTTTTTTGAGGTTTTGTGTCTGCCTGGCTTACTTGCCATTTCGTCCCCGGGAAGTGCTCGTGCTCCTCACGTACATTTAGTACGCTCCGGGCCCTGCGCGCTTGCCGTGAACAAACTGCCTGCGACGCCGACGGCCGATCCTGTCGCCCTGTGGTGCAGTTCAAGCGCCATCCGGCAAAGAATCCAACATTCAGTCTCCAGCCGCTTTGCGCTATGGTGTAGACAATCACCTTCGAAAGGATCGTCTCATGACCTTACACTGCGCATTTATTGGTTTTGGTAAAAGCACCACTCGCTACCATTTGCCGTACGTCCTCAACCGCAAAAATAGCTGGCATGTCGCGCACATTTTTCGCCGCCACGCCAAGCCGGAAGAGCAGGCGCCACAATATTCACATATTCACTTCACCAGTGACCTTGACGAGATCTTAAACGATCCGCAGGTGAAGCTGGTGATCGTCTGTACCCATGCTGACAGCCATTTTGAATACGCCAAACGCGCGCTGGAAGCGGGTAAAAACGTGCTGGTTGAGAAACCCTTCACGCCGACGCTTGCGCAAGCAAAAGCACTGTTCGAACTGGCACAAAGCAAAGGGCTGACCGTTACGCCATATCAGAACCGTCGTTTTGATTCCTGCTTCCTCACCGCTAAAAAAGCGATTGAGAGCGGCAAGCTCGGCGAAATTGTTGAGGTTGAAAGCCATTTCGATTACTACCGCCCCGAGGCGGAAACCAAGCCGGGACTGCCGCAGGACGGCGCATTCTATGGTCTGGGCGTACATACCATGGATCAGATTATCTCGCTGTTCGGTCGTCCCGATTGCGTGGCCTATGACATCCGCAGTCTGCGCAACAAAGCGAACCCGGACGATACCTTTGAAGCGCAGCTGTTCTACGGCTCTCTGAAAGCCATTGTTAAAACCAGTCACTTGGTGAAAATCGACTATCCGAAGTTTATCGTTCACGGTACCAAAGGCTCGTTTGTGAAGTACGGCATCGACCAGCAGGAAACCAGTCTGAAGGCCAATATCATGCCAGGTGAGCCAGGTTTCGCTGCTGACGATTCCATTGGGATGCTGGAGTACGTCAATGATGACGGCCTGACGGTAAAAGAAGAGGTGCAGCCGGAAGTGGGGGACTATGGTCGCGTCTATGATGCGCTTTACCAGACGCTGACAGCCGGTACGCCTAATTACGTCAAGGAATCTGAAGTTCTTACCAACCTGGAACTCCTCGAACGCGCTTTTGAACAGGCTTCTCCGGTGACGATAACTCTCGCCAAATAGCCTGCGCAGACTCCTCTGGGCTTGTTCATTTTTTTTGAACAGAGGAGTCAATTTTCACCCTCTATGATCCCCGGTGGATTGAGTCCACACTTACTCCATCGAAAACATCTGGGGGTGAACACAATGATCTACTTACGCAAAGCTAATGACCGTGGCCACGCTAATCATGGCTGGCTCGATTCCTGGCATACCTTCTCTTTTGCCAACTACTATGATCCAAATTTTATGGGGTTCTCGGCACTGCGCGTGATTAACGATGACGTGATCGACGCAGGTCAGGGCTTTGGTACTCATCCCCATAAAGACATGGAAATCCTGACTTACGTGCTGGAAGGCGCGGTGGAACATCAGGACAGCATGGGGAACAAAGAGCAGGTTCCGGCCGGTGAGTTCCAGATAATGAGCGCCGGGACGGGGATCCGTCACTCGGAGTACAACCCGAGCAATACTGAGAAGCTGCATCTGTATCAGATTTGGATCATGCCGCAGGAAAACGGTATTACCCCACGCTATGAGCAGCGCCGTTTTGATGCCGCTCAGGGTAAACAACTGGTGCTGTCGCCGGATGCCCGTGATGGCTCGCTGAAAGTGTACCAGGATATGGAACTGTACCGTTGGGCACTGATCAAAGATGAGCAGTCGGTGCATCAGATTGCCGCTGAACGCCGCGTCTGGATCCAGGTAGTAAAAGGTAACGTGACAATTAACGGGACCAAAGCGACCACCAGCGATGGTCTGGCAATCTGGGATGAGCAGGCCCTTTCTATTCATGCCAACAGCGACAGCGAAGTGTTGTTGTTTGATCTGCCGCCAGTATAAAAATACACGGCATCCTTCAAGCTGCATCTGTGTTGGCTTTCCTCGCTCACCCCGGTCGCGTACTTAATGTACGCTCCCGGGGATTTACTGCGTCGCCGCCTTGATGCAACTCGAATGATTTTGTGTATTTCTCACAATAAAAAACTCCTTTTTTTCTCTGCGAAGGTTCACGCACGTCCGTGGTAAACTGGGGGAATCTATCCCTTTTTAACGCTTCAGGACGATGAAAAAGAAAAGACCCGTACTTCAGGATGTAGCCGACCGCGTGGGCGTGACCAAAATGACGGTCAGCCGCTTTTTGCGTAACCCGGAGCAGGTCTCCGTGGCGCTGCGGGGCAAAATTGCCGCTGCACTTGATGAGCTGGGTTATATTCCCAATCGCGCTCCTGATATCCTTTCTAACGCCACCAGCCGCGCTATCGGCGTGCTGTTACCGTCTCTCACCAACCAGGTTTTTGCTGAAGTGCTTCGCGGCATTGAGGCTGTCACTGACGCTCATGGTTATCAAACCATGCTGGCGCACTACGGCTATAAGCCTGAGATGGAACAAGAGCGTCTGGAATCGATGCTGTCGTGGAATATTGATGGCCTGATCCTCACCGAACGTAGCCATACGCCCCGTACGCTGAAAATGATCGAGGTTGCCGGTATCCCGGTGGTTGAGCTGATGGACAGCCAGTCCCCGTGTCTTGATATTGCCGTGGGCTTCGACAACTTCGAAGCCGCGCGTCAGATGACAGCCGCTATCATCGCCCGCGGGCACCGTCATGTTGCCTATCTTGGCGCACGCCTTGATGAACGTACTATCATCAAACAGAGAGGCTACGAGCAGGCAATGCGCGATGCCGACCTGGTGCCGTACAGCGTGATGGTGGAGCAGTCTTCTTCCTACTCCTCCGGTATTGAACTTATCCGTCAGGCGCGGCGTGAATACCCGCAGCTCGATGGTGTCTTTTGTACCAACGATGACCTGGCGGTAGGGGCGGCCTTCGAATGCCAGCGTTTAGGGCTGAAAATCCCTGATGACATGGCGATTGCCGGATTCCACGGTCACGACATCGGGCAGGTGATGGAGCCGCGTCTGGCGAGCGTGCTCACGCCGCGTGAACGCATGGGCAGCATTGGCGCAGAACGTCTGCTGGCGCGCATCCGCGGTGAAGCCGTCACACCTAAAATGTTAGATTTAGGTTTCACCTTGTCACCGGGCGGATCTATTTAAGCCAACAAGTTTGAAGTAGCTCACACTTATACACTTCGAGCACGAATGGATATTGCTTCTCTATTTATCCGGCTGGACAATGTTACCGATAACAGTTACCCGTAACAATTTCCTGATTCTTGTACCAGTGGGGGCAACGCTTTGAGCACGACTAATCATGATCACCACGTTTACGTTCTGATGGGCGTATCGGGCAGCGGTAAATCTGCTGTCGCCAGCGAAGTGGCGCATCAACTGCAGGCCGCGTTTCTTGATGGCGATTTTCTCCATCCGCGCAGCAACATCATGAAAATGGCTTCTGGTGAGCCACTCAACGATGACGACCGCAAACCGTGGTTACAGGCGTTGAATGACGCCGCCTTTGCGATGCAGCGTACCAACAAGGTTTCGCTGATCGTCTGTTCCGCCCTGAAAAAAGTCTACCGCGACCAGCTACGCGACGGTAACCCGAACCTCTCTTTCATCTATTTGAAAGGGGATTTTGACGTTATCGAAAGCCGCCTGAAAGCGCGTAAAGGCCACTTCTTCAAAACGCAGATGCTGGTGACCCAGTTTGAAGCGCTGGAAGAACCGGGTGCGAATGAAAACGATGTACTGGTGGTCGATATCGATCAACCACTGGACGGTGTGGTCGCCAGCACCATTGAGGTTATTAACCAGGGCAGTAAGTAGTGAGTACATTAACGCTTGTTTTAACAGCAGTAGGGTCCGTTTTATTACTGCTGTTTTTAGTGATGAAGGCGCGTATGCACGCCTTCGTTGCTTTGATGGTGGTATCCATTGGTGCAGGTCTCTTTTCCGGTATGCCGCTCGATAAAATCGCGGCGACCATGGAAAAAGGGATGGGAGGCACGCTCGGTTTCCTGGCGATTGTTGTGGCGCTGGGGGCGATGTTCGGCAAGATTTTGCATGAGACCGGCGCTGTCGATCAGATTGCCGTCAAAATGCTGAAATCCTTCGGTCACAGCCGCGCACATTATGCGATTGGCCTGGCCGGTCTGATTTGTGCGCTGCCACTATTCTTTGAGGTGGCAATTGTGCTGCTGATTAGCGTGGCATTCTCAATGGCGCGCCATACGGGGACAAACCTGGTTAAGCTTGTGATCCCGCTGTTTGCGGGCGTAGCGGCTGCTGCGGCATTTCTGCTGCCTGGGCCTGCGCCGATGCTGCTGGCCTCTCAGATGCACGCCGACTTTGGCTGGATGATCCTGATTGGCCTGTGTGCCGCGATTCCGGGCATGATTATCGCCGGGCCGCTGTGGGGGAATTTCATCAGCCGTTACGTCGAGCTGCACGTACCGGAAGATATTTCCGAGCCGCATCTGGGCGAAGGCAAAATGCCATCCTTTGGCTTCAGCTTATCGCTTATCCTGCTGCCGCTGGTTCTGGTGGGGCTGAAAACTATCGCCGCACGCTTTGTTCCGGTCGGTTCTACAACCTATGAATGGTTCGAGTTTATCGGTCACCCGTTTACCGCGATTCTGGTTGCCTGTCTGGTGGCGATTTACGGTCTGGCGGTACGCCAGGGCATGCCAAAAGACCGCGTGATGGAGATCTGTGGCCATGCGCTGCAGCCGGCGGGGATTATTCTGCTGGTGATTGGTGCGGGCGGTGTGTTCAAACAGGTTCTGGTTGATTCTGGCGTCGGTCCGGCGCTGGGCGAAGCGTTAACCGGTATGGGCCTGCCGATTGCCATCACCTGCTTCGTGCTGGCGGCGGCGGTGCGTATCATTCAGGGTTCCGCGACTGTGGCCTGCTTAACGGCGGTTGGTCTGGTGATGCCGGTGATTGAGCAACTGAACTACTCCGGTGCCCAGATGGCGGCACTGTCTATCTGTATCGCGGGCGGCTCTATCGTGGTCAGCCACGTTAACGACGCCGGTTTCTGGTTGTTCGGTAAATTTACCGGTGCGACCGAAGCGCAAACGCTGAAGACCTGGACGATGATGGAAACTATTCTCGGCACGGTCGGTGCGATTGTCGGTATGATTGCCTTTCAGCTGTTGAGCTGATGGCATTGCCCGGTGGCGCTTGCGCTTACCGGGCCTGGAAACGAGCACACATCCACACCGTAGGCCGGGTAAGCGCAAGGATGCGCGGCGAGGGCGCCGTTTGCATGGACGCTACCTGCGCCCGTCCCCGGAAGCGGGAAGGAATAAGGCGAGGGAACCGCGACGCGGCGATTTTCATGCCGGAGAGCCTGGATTGTTAAGAGGGCTGCGTAGCCCCCTTAACACGTTCACTGGTGACGAGATCTCAGAGAAGCAATGAGCATGACGTGAACGGAACTGTTCTCCGGGTAACATGCTATCTGAGCCAAAAAGGGGAGATTACCCCTTCATCCACATCCGTACGCCGTCGAGGAACATCTGGGTAGCCATCATCACCAGAATCAGCCCCATCAGGCGCTCCAGTGCGTTAACCCCTTTCTCACCCAGCAGGCGTAAAAACAGCGACGACTGCAGCAAAATCACAAAAGTACCACCCCAGGCGATCAGCAGAGCAATTACCAGATGCCCCATCTGGTTCGGATACTGATGTGATAACAGCATTAATGAAGCCAGGATTGTTGGACCCGCTACCAGCGGGATCGCCAGCGGCACGATAAACGGCTCTTCGCCTGCCGGAAGCCCGGTGCTATTCCCGGTGGCGCTGGGGAAAATCATCTTAATGGCGATCAGGAACAAAATGATGCCCCCGGAGATCGAAACGGTTTCCGCGCGCAGGTTCAAAAATGCCAGTATTTTCTCGCCAGCAAACAGGAATATCAGCATCACCAACAGCGCAATAAACAGCTCGCGAATCATAATCGCGCGGCGGCGTTTGGGTTCGGTATGTTTCAATACGGACATGAAAATGGGCAGATTTCCGAGCGGGTCCATAATAAGGATCAATAAAACTGCCGCTGAAATAATTTCATTCATAACTCAAATTCCCTTACTATTACCGCGGACTTTCTGCTTGCTTGCGCAGCGGGATAAGTCGCATTACTGATGGCTTCGCTATCATTGATTAATTTCACTTGCGACTTTGGCTGCTTTTTGTATGGTGAAGGATAGGCCAGTAGGATACTGGTTAGCATACACAGCACACATCTCTGCAGGAAAAAACGCTATGAAAAATGTTGGTTTTATCGGCTGGCGCGGTATGGTCGGCTCTGTTCTCATGCAACGCATGGTTGAGGAGCGTGACTTCGACGCCATTCGCCCTGTTTTCTTTTCTACTTCCCAGCTCGGGCAGGCGGCACCGACATTCGGTGGAACCACGACCGGCACGCTTCAGGACGCTTTTGATCTGGATGCGCTGAAGGCGCTCGATATCATCGTGACCTGTCAGGGCGGCGATTATACCAACGAAATCTATCCAAAGCTTCGTGAAAGCGGTTGGCAGGGTTACTGGATTGACGCGGCCTCTTCGCTGCGTATGAAAGACGATGCCATCATCATTCTCGATCCGGTTAACCAGGATGTCATCACTGACGGCCTGAACAAAGGTATTAAGACCTTTGTCGGCGGTAACTGTACCGTTAGCCTGATGCTGATGTCCCTCGGTGGCCTGTTTGCCAATGACCTGGTTGACTGGGTTTCCGTGGCGACCTATCAGGCGGCCTCCGGCGGCGGCGCGCGCCATATGCGCGAACTGCTGTCCCAGATGGGTCATCTGTATGGCCATGTGGCCGATGAACTGGCAACCCCTTCCTCTGCTATTCTCGATATCGAACGTAAAGTGACGACCCTGTCCCGCAGCGGTGAACTGCCGGTTGATAACTTTGGCGTACCGTTGGCCGGTAGCCTGATTCCGTGGATCGACAAACAACTTGATAACGGTCAGAGCCGCGAAGAGTGGAAGGGACAGGCTGAAACCAACAAAATTCTTAACACCTCTTCCGTGATCCCGGTTGATGGTCTGTGCGTGCGCGTCGGTGCGCTGCGCTGCCACAGCCAGGCGTTCACCATTAAACTGAAAAAAGATGTGTCTATTCCGACCGTGGAAGAACTGCTGGCAGCGCACAATCCGTGGGCCAAAGTCGTGCCAAACGATCGGGATATCACCATGCGTGAGTTAACCCCGGCGGCCGTTACCGGCACGCTGACCACGCCAGTAGGCCGTCTGCGTAAGCTGAATATGGGACCGGAGTTCCTGTCAGCCTTTACCGTGGGCGACCAGTTGCTGTGGGGTGCTGCAGAGCCATTGCGCCGTATGCTGCGTCAGTTGGCGTAATGTGGGACGGCCTGATGACGCCACGTTTATCAGGCCTACAAACGACGCGAACCACCTGGCCGGATCAGTCAATACGGCTCTTCGGCAGAGTGATTGCGTGTTTTAACAATGGGTGCTGAGTCACCCATTTTTTTGCGTAATACAGGAGTAAGCGCAGATGTTTCATTTTTTACCAGGAGTAAGATAAAGCATTGGCTATTCTTTAAGGGTGACTTAGTACCGGAGGTATTAAGTTGTTGCCTGAAGGTGGGACGACGCAGAGAGGATGCACAATTGTGCTGCGCCGTTCAGGTCAAAAAAAGTGTCACTACCTGATGTCGAAGATCAGTTGGAAGGCGTGACACCATAAAACAGGATGACAACCATGTCCGTTCGTATCGATAGAGACGTGATTAATGCGCTAATTGCAGGCCATTTTGCGGATCCTTTTTCCGTACTCGGTATGCACCAAACTGACGCTGGACTTGAAGTCCGCGCCCTATTACCTGACGCCACCGAAGTGTGGGTGATCGAACCCAAAACCGGACGCAAAGTCGGCAAGCTGGACTGCCTCGACTCTCGCGGTTTTTTCTGTGCTGTACTTCCCCGCCGTAAAAATTTCTTTCGCTATCAGTTAGCTGTTGTCTGGCATGGACAGGAGAATCTGATTGATGACCCTTATCGTTTTGGCCCGCTGATCCAGGATATGGATGCCTGGCTGTTATCTGAAGGTACGCACCTGCGACCTTACGAAACGCTGGGCGCGCATGCGGATACCATGGATGGCGTAACCGGTACGCGCTTCTCCGTCTGGGCGCCTAACGCTCAACGCGTGTCAGTGGTTGGGCAGTTCAACTATTGGGATGGCCGTCGCCACCCGATGCGCCTGCGTAAAGAAAGCGGTATCTGGGAGCTGTTTATCCCCGGCGCGCAGCATGGTCAACTGTATAAATACGAGATGATCGATGCGAACGGTAAGCTGCGAATCAAAGCGGACCCTTACGCCTTCGAAGCGCAAATGCGCCCGGAAACCGCGTCGCTTATCTGCGGTCTGCCGGAAAAAGTGGTGCAAAGCGAGGAGCGAAAAAAAGCCAACCAGTTTGATGCGCCGATCTCTATCTATGAAGTGCACTTGGGCTCATGGCGTCGTCATACCGATAACAACTTCTGGCTGAGCTACCGCGAACTGGCGGATCAACTGGTGCCTTACGTCAAGTGGATGGGCTTTACCCATCTCGAACTGTTGCCGATTAATGAGCATCCGTTCGACGGTAGCTGGGGCTACCAACCTACCGGTATGTATGCGCCGACCCGTCGTTTCGGGACGCGTGATGATTTCCGCTATTTTGTGAATGCCGCGCATCAGGCCGGACTGAACGTCATTCTCGACTGGGTGCCGGGCCATTTCCCGTCGGACGACTTTGGTCTGGCAGAGTTTGATGGCACCAATCTGTATGAGCATAGCGACCCGCGCGAAGGGTATCACCAGGACTGGAACACGCTGATCTACAACTACGGTCGCCGTGAAGTCAGTAACTATCTGGTGGGCAATGCCCTGTACTGGATTGAACGTTTTGGTATCGATGCGCTGCGCGTAGATGCCGTGGCGTCGATGATTTATCGCGACTACAGCCGTAAAGAAGGGGAGTGGGTCCCGAACGAATTTGGCGGTCGTGAAAACCTCGAAGCCATTGAGTTTTTACGCAATACCAACCGTATTCTTGGCGAGCAGGTGCCGGGGGCCGTGAGCATGGCGGAAGAGTCCACCGACTTTGCCGGCGTTTCAAGGCCACAGGATATGGGCGGTTTAGGGTTCTGGTATAAGTGGAACCTCGGCTGGATGCACGACACGCTGGACTACATGAAGTTGGATCCGGTTCATCGTCAGTTCCATCACGATAAGCTGACCTTCGGCATGCTGTACAACTACACCGAAAACTTTGTCCTGCCGCTGTCGCACGATGAAGTGGTACACGGTAAAAAATCAATTCTCGATCGCATGCCGGGGGACGCATGGCAGAAGTTTGCCAACCTGCGCGCCTACTACGGCTGGATGTGGGCCTTCCCGGGCAAGAAACTGCTGTTTATGGGCAACGAGTTTGCTCAGGGGCGTGAGTGGAACCATGACGCCAGCCTCGACTGGCATCTGCTGGAAGGCGGCGATAACTGGCACCACGGCGTACAACGTTTGGTGCGCGATCTGAACCTTACCTATCGTCATCACAAAGCGCTGCACGAGCTTGATTTTGATGCCTATGGCTTCGAGTGGCTGGTGGTAGATGACAAAGAACGTTCGGTGCTGGCTTTCGTTCGTCGTGACAAAGTCGGTAATGAAATCATCGTTATCAGCAACTTTACGCCAGTGCCTCGCCACGGCTATCGCTTCGGTATCAATCAGCCGGGCAAATGGCGCGAGATCCTCAATACCGACTCGATGCATTATCACGGTAGCAATACCGGTAACGGCGGCGCGGTACACAGCGATGAAATCGCCAGTCATGGTCGTCAGCACTCACTGAGTCTGACGTTGCCACCGCTGGCAACGATCTGGCTGGTGCGGGAGGGATAATGACGCAACTGGCAACCGGCAACGCCACCCCCCATGGTGCAACGTATGACGGCCATGGCGTCAATTTCACCCTCTTTTCGGCCCACGCTGAACGCGTTGAATTATGCGTATTCGATGAGCAAGGCTGCGAACTCCGCTACGACCTGCCGGGGCGTAGCGGCGATGTCTGGCACGGCTATCTGGCCAACGCCCGTCCCGGTCTACGCTATGGCTATCGCGTACATGGTCCGTGGCAACCGCAGCAGGGCCACCGGTTTAATCCGGCGAAACTGCTGCTTGACCCTTGCGCGCGTCGGGTGGATGGCGAGTTAAAAGATAACCCACTGCTGCACGGTGGGCTGAATGAACCGGATCATCATGATAATGCCGCCATCGCGCTGAAGGGCGTGGTGGTGTCCGACCATTATGACTGGGAGGATGATGCCCCGCCGCGCACGCCGTGGGGCAATACCGTAATTTACGAAGCGCATGTCAAAGGGCTGACGTATTTGCATCCTGACCTGCCGGAAGAAATTCGCGGGACCTACAAAGCGCTGGGTCATCCGGTGATGATCGACTATTTCAAGCGCCTCGGCATTACCGCGCTGGAGCTGTTACCGGTGGCGCATTTCGCCAGCGAACCGCGGCTTCAGCGGCTGGGCCTGTCAAACTACTGGGGCTACAACCCGGTGGCGATGTACGCGCTGCATCCGGCCTATGCCAGCTCGCCGGAGAGTGCGCTTGATGAGTTTCGCGACGCGGTAAAAGCGCTGCACAAAGCGGGTATTGAGGTCATTCTCGACATCGTTTTAAACCACAGCGCCGAGCTGGATCTCGAAGGACCTGTCTTCTCGCTGCGCGGAATTGATAACCGTAGCTATTATTGGATCAGAGATGATGGCGATTACTACAACTGGACCGGTTGTGGGAACACCATCAATCTGAGCCATCCTGGCGTTGTGGAATACGCATGCGAGTGCCTGCGCTACTGGGTTGAAACCTGCCATGTGGATGGTTTTCGTTTTGATTTGGCTTCCGTCATGGGGCGTACGCCTGAGTTTCGTCAGGATGCTCCGCTGTTTACCGCGATCCAAAACTGTCCGCTGCTCTCACGCGCCAAGCTGATTGCGGAACCGTGGGATATTGGTGAAGGCGGGTATCAGGTGGGGAATTTCCCCCCGCCGTTTGCCGAGTGGAATGACCATTTCCGCGATGCAACGCGACGTTTTTGGCTCCAGCGTAATCTTTCGTTGGGCGAGTTTGCCGGACGTTTTGCTGCATCCAGCGACGTGTTTAAACGCCCGGGCCGCAATCCCAGCGCCACGGTCAATCTGGTGACCGCGCATGACGGTTTTACGCTACGCGACTGCGTTTGCTTCACAAATAAGCACAATGAAGCGAATGGTGAGGAAAATCGCGACGGCACTAGCAATAACTACAGTGACAATCATGGTAAAGAAGGATTAGGCGGCTCGCTGGACCTGATTGAGCGGCGGCGCGACAGCATTCATGCGCTGTTAACCACGCTGTTGCTCTCCCAGGGAACGCCGATGCTGCTGGCGGGTGATGAGCATGGGCATAGCCAGCACGGTAATAATAACGCTTACTGCCAGGATAACGCCTTAACCTGGCTGGACTGGCAGCAGGCAAACAGTGGGCTAACCACATTTACCGCCGCGTTGATTCATCTGCGTCGGCAAATACCTGCATTAACAGGCGATTGCTGGTGGGAAGAGGGCGATGGCAATGTTCGTTGGCTGAATAAGTACGCACAACCCTTAAGTGCGGATGAGTGGCATAACGGCCCGAGGCAGATGCAAATCCTGCTTTCAGATCGTTTCCTGATTGCAATAAACGCCACGCTTGAGGTGACAGATATCGTTTTACCTGAAGGGGAATGGCACGCCATTCCCCCATTTGCCGGAGAGGATAATCCGGTGCTTACGGCGGTCTGGCAGGGACCTGCGCACGGACTGTGTGTGTTCCAGAGAAGATAAAAAGGAGTTAGTCATGGTAAGTTTAGAGAAGAACGATCGTGTAATGTTGGCGCGCCAGCTGCCATTAAAATCTGTTGCCCTGATCCTGGCCGGTGGCCGCGGTACTCGCCTGAAAGATTTAACCAATAAGCGTGCCAAGCCTGCCGTGCACTTTGGCGGTAAGTTCCGCATTATCGATTTTGCCTTATCCAACTGTCTTAATTCCGGGATCCGCCGTATCGGCGTGATCACTCAGTACCAGTCACACACGCTGGTGCAGCATATTCAGCGCGGCTGGTCGTTCTTTAGTGAAGAGATGAACGAGTTCGTCGATCTGCTGCCTGCCCAGCAGAGGATGCAGGGTGAAAACTGGTATCGCGGCACGGCGGATGCGGTGACCCAAAACCTGGACATCATTCGACGCTATAAAGCGGAATATGTGGTGATCCTCGCGGGCGATCATATTTATAAGCAGGACTACTCACGCATGCTGATCGACCACGTTGAGAAAGGCGCGCGTTGCACAGTGGCCTGTATGCCAGTGCCTATTGAAGAGGCCAGCGCGTTTGGCGTAATGGACGTGGACGACACCGATAAAATTATCGAGTTCGTTGAAAAACCCGCCAACCCGCCAGCGATGCCTAATGATCCGACCAAATCGCTTGCCAGTATGGGGATCTACATCTTCGACGCCGATTATCTGTATGAACTGCTGGCGGAAGATGACCTCGATGAAAAATCCAGTCACGATTTTGGCAAAGACATCATCCCGAAAATCACCGAAGCTGGCATGGCATATGCTCATCCATTCCCATTGTCCTGCGTACAGTCTGACCCGGAATCCGAGCCGTACTGGCGCGATGTGGGAACGCTGGAAGCCTACTGGAAAGCAAACCTCGATCTGGCTTCGGTGACGCCTGAACTGGATATGTACGACCAGGACTGGCCAATCCGTACGCATATGGAATCACTGCCGCCGGCGAAATTTGTTCAGGACCGTTCCGGTAGCCACGGAATGACGCTGAACTCGCTGGTTTCCGGCGGCTGTATTATTTCTGGTTCGGTGGTAGTGCAGTCCGTTCTGTTCCCGCGAGTGCGGGTGAATTCATTCTGTAACATTGATTCGGCAGTGTTGTTACCTGAAGTGTGGGTGGGACGTTCGTGCCGCTTACGTCGTTGCATTATCGACCGCGCCTGCGTTATTCCTGAAGGCATGGTGATTGGTGAAAACGCGGAAGAAGATGCACGTCGTTTCTACCGTTCAGAGGAAGGTATTGTACTGGTCACGCGTGAAATGCTGCGCAAACTGCAGATCAAACAGGAGCGATAATGCAGGTTTTACACGTTTGTTCAGAGATGTTCCCTTTGTTAAAAACCGGGGGACTGGCGGATGTTATTGGGGCGTTACCCGCAGCGCAAATCGCGGACGGTGTGGATGCCCGCGTGCTGCTCCCGGCGTTTCCTGATATCCGTCGCGGCATTCCCGATGCGCAGGTAGTGACGCGTCGCGATACCTTCGCCGGACGTATTACGCTGTTGTTCGGGCATTTCAACGGTGTGGGCATTTACCTGATTGACGCGCCGCATCTCTATGACCGTCCCGGTAGCCCGTATCACGACACTAACCTGTTTGCATATACCGATAACGTGCTGCGTTTTGCGCTGCTGGGTTGGGTCGGCAGTGAAATGGCCTGTGGCTTTGACCCATTCTGGCGCCCGGATGTGGTGCATGCGCACGACTGGCATGCCGGTCTGGCCCCGGCGTATCTGGCGGCGCGCGGCCATCCGGCGAAATCGGTGTTCACTGTGCACAACCTGGCGTATCAAGGCATGTTTTATGCAAAGCATATGGATGACATCCAATTGCCATGGTCGTTCTTTAACGTGCACGGACTGGAGTTTAACGGGCAGATTTCTTTCCTGAAGGCCGGGTTGTACTACGCCGACCACATTACGGCGGTCAGTCCGACCTACGCGCGGGAAATTACCGAGCCGCAGTTTGCCTACGGCATGGAAGGTCTGTTGCAGCAGCGTCATCGTGAAGGACGTCTTTCCGGTGTGCTGAACGGCGTTGATGAAAAAATCTGGAGCCCGGAAACCGATCTACTGCTGGCGTCGCGGTATACGCGTGAAACGCTGGAAGAGAAGGCGGAGAACAAGCGTCAGCTACAGATCGCGATGGGACTTAAGGTTAACGACAAAGTGCCGCTATTTGCCGTAGTCAGCCGCCTGACCAGTCAGAAAGGGCTGGATCTGGTGCTGGAAGCGCTACCGGGGTTGTTAGAGCAGGGTGGACAGCTGGCATTGCTTGGTGCGGGCGATCCGGTTTTACAGGAAGGTTTCCTCGCCGCGGCGGCGGAACATCCTGGACAGGTGGGCGTACAGATTGGCTATCACGAAGCCTTCTCGCACCGCATCATGGGTGGGGCCGACGTTATATTGGTTCCCAGCCGTTTTGAGCCGTGTGGCTTAACGCAGTTGTATGGACTGAAGTACGGCACGCTGCCGCTGGTGCGGCGCACCGGTGGGCTGGCTGATACGGTCTCTGACAGTTCGCTGGAAAACCTGGCGGATGGTATCGCCAGTGGGTTTGTATTTGAAGATAGTAATGCCTGGTCGCTGCTACGCGCGATTCGGCGTGCTTTCGTATTGTGGTCCCGGCCTTCGCTGTGGCGGTTTGTACAACGTCAGGCCATGACCATGGATTTTAGCTGGCAAGTCGCGGCGAAGTCATACCGTGAGCTTTACTATCGTTTGAAATAGATATCCAGGAATCACCTATATGAATGCTCCATTTACTTATGCATCGCCCACACTCAGCGTAGAGGCACTTAAGCATTCTATCGCCTACAAGCTGATGTTCACGATTGGTAAAGACCCGGTTATTGCCAATAAACATGAGTGGCTGAACGCCACGTTGTTCGCGGTGCGCGATCGTCTCGTGGAGCGCTGGCTGCGTTCTAACCGTGCGCAATTATCCCAGGAAACTCGACAGGTTTATTATCTGTCAATGGAGTTTCTGATTGGCCGCACACTTTCCAATGCACTGTTATCGTTGGGTATTTATGACGATGTCAAAAATGCGCTGGAAGGTATGGGGTTGGATCTTGAAGATCTGATCGATGAAGAAAACGACCCTGGTCTTGGCAACGGTGGCCTCGGGCGCCTGGCGGCCTGCTTCCTGGACTCACTGGCAACGTTGGGTCTGCCGGGACGCGGCTACGGTATTCGTTATGACTACGGCATGTTCAAACAGAACATTGTTGATGGCCGACAGAAAGAGTCACCGGACTACTGGCTGGAATACGGTAACCCGTGGGAATTCAAACGCCACAATACGCGCTACAAAGTGCGCTTTGGCGGGCGTATTCAGCAGGAAGGCAAGAAAACGCGCTGGATAGAAACTGAAGAGATCCTCGCGGTAGCCTACGACCAAATTATTCCCGGTTATGACACAGACGCCACCAATACGCTGCGCTTGTGGAATGCCCAGGCCAGTAGCGAAATCAACCTCGGTAAATTTAACCAGGGCGACTACTTTGCGGCGGTGGAAGATAAAAACCACTCCGAGAACGTCTCCCGCGTGCTGTATCCGGATGACTCCACCTATTCCGGACGCGAGCTGCGTTTGCGCCAGGAGTATTTCCTGGTCTCCTCCACGGTGCAGGACATTCTGAACCGTCATTATCAGCTGCACAAAACCTACGACAACCTGGCGGATAAGATCGCCATTCACCTCAACGACACCCATCCGGTACTGTCGATTCCTGAGCTGATGCGTCTGCTGATCGATGAGCACAAATTCAGTTGGGATAATGCGTTTGAGGTCTGCTGCCAGGTCTTCTCGTATACCAACCACACCTTGATGAGCGAAGCGCTGGAGACCTGGCCTGTCGATATGCTGGGCAAAATTCTGCCGCGCCATCTGCAAATCATCTTTGAGATTAACGACTACTTCCTGAAGACGTTGCAGGAACAGTATCCGAACGATACCAGTCTGCTGGGACGGACGTCGATTATCGATGAATCCAATGGCCGCCGGGTGCGTATGGCATGGCTCGCAGTGGTGGTGAGCCACAAGGTTAACGGCGTTTCTGAGCTGCACTCCAACCTGATGGTGCAGTCGCTGTTTGCTGACTTTGCGAAGATTTTCCCGACTCGCTTCTGTAACGTCACCAATGGCGTGACGCCACGCCGCTGGCTGGCACTGGCTAACCCATCGCTCTCTGAGGTGCTGGATGAGAACATTGGCCGCACCTGGCGAACCGATCTCAGCCAGCTAAGCGAGCTTGAACAGCACTGCGATTACCCGCTGGTAAATCAGGCGGTGCGCCGTGCGAAGCTGGAGAATAAAAAGCGTCTGGCAACGCTCATTGCCCAGCAGCTTAACGTGGTGGTGAACCCGAAATCGCTGTTTGATGTGCAGATCAAGCGTATTCACGAGTACAAACGCCAGTTGATGAACGTGCTGCATGTGATCACCCGCTACAACCGCATTAAGGCCGATCCTGATGCCGAGTGGGTGCCGCGCGTGAATATCTTCGCCGGTAAAGCGGCTTCGGCCTATTACATGGCGAAGCACATCATTCACCTGATCAACGACGTCGCGAAAGTGATCAACAACGATCCGCAAATTGGTGACAAGCTGAAAGTGGTGTTTATTCCTAACTACAGCGTCAGCCTGGCGCAAGTGATTATTCCTGCTGCCGACCTGTCTGAGCAGATTTCGCTGGCCGGGACCGAAGCCTCTGGTACCAGTAATATGAAGTTTGCCCTCAACGGCGCGCTGACCATTGGGACGCTGGACGGTGCCAACGTCGAGATGCTGGAGCATGTGGGCGCAGAAAATATCTTTATCTTTGGTAATACGGCGGAAGAGGTCGAAGCCTTACGCAGCCAGGGCTACAAGCCGCGTGAGTATTACGAGAAAGACGAAGAGCTGCACCAGGTGCTGACGCAGATCGGCAGCGGCGTATTCAGTCCTGAAGAGCCGGGGCGCTATCGTGACCTGGTTGACTCGCTGATCAACTTTGGCGACCACTATCAGGTTCTGGCGGATTATCGCAGCTACGTTGACTGCCAGGATAAGGTTGACGAACTGTATCGCCACCCGGAAGAGTGGACCACCAAGTCGATGATTAATATCGCCAACATGGGCTACTTCTCGTCGGACAGGACGATCAAAGAGTACGCCGAAAACATCTGGCATATCGACTCGGTGCGGTTGTAACAAGGGCAGGACGATCTGTAGGCCGGATGGATAAGGCGTTAGCCGCCATCCGGCAAAAGGCCCGGTAGCGCTGACGCTTACCGGGCCTACAGTTTTATATCGAGTGTCTTAAGACGCCAGCGACAGCTGCTGTTTCTCAATGTACTCCACCAGCCACTGGGTCATGCGCGACTGCTGTTCAGCGTTCAGCCACATACCTTCTTTCGTGCGACGCCACAGCGCATCTTCCGCACGGCGCACCCATTCGTGATCGACCAGATATTTCAGCTCGGCCTCATAGAACTCATGGCCGAAGTCTTCACCTAACTCGGCAAGCGAGGTGGCTTCCCCGATAATCCATTCGGTGTTACTGCCGTAGGTGCGCGAATAATGGCGCGCCAGCGACTCGGTCAGGAACGGGTAGCGACGGCGCAGTTTGGCCGCGTAATCTTCACGATCGCCGCCGATGTCACCGCCTGGCAGAATGCACTCTTTTGTCCACGCCGGACCGATTCCCTGATAGTACGACGCTAGTTTTTCCATCGCGTGTTCGGCCAGCTTACGGTAGGTCGTCAGCTTACCGCCAAAGACCGACAGCAGCGGCGCTTTGCCGTTTTCATCGTGGATATCCAGCGTGTAATCACGGGTGATAGCCTGCGGCGAGTCGGACTCGTCATCGCACAGCGGACGTACGCCCGAGTAGGTCCAGACGATATCGTCACGGCCCAGCTGTTTCTTAAAGTGCGCGTTGTAGACCTTCAGCAGGTAATTGATTTCACTCTCATCAATTTTTACCGCTTTCGGATCGCCTTTGTATTCGACGTCAGTCGTCCCGATGATCGAGAATTCGTCCATCCATGGGATGACAAACACAATACGTTTATCTTCGTTTTGCAGAATATAAGCTTGCTTCTGGGTATGGACGCGCGGCACTACGATGTGGCTGCCTTTAATCAGACGAATACCGTACGGCGATGGCAGATGCATGCCGTCGTCGAAGAACTCTTTCACCCATGGGCCGGTGGCATTGACCAGACCACGCGCCTGCCAGGTGTGCTTTTTACCGGTATCGATATCTTCAGCTTCAACAATCCACAAACCGTTTTCACGGCGAGCGGAGGTAGCGCGAGTGCGGGTTAACACCTCTCCGCCTTTGCGTACGACCATTTGGGCGTTTGCCAAAACCAGTCTCGCATCGTCTACCCAGCAGTCAGAATATTCGAAACCGCGCACAATCTCAGGTTTCATTACGGAATCTGCGCCAAAACGCAAACCGGTCGAACTCGGCAAACTGGTGCGTTTGCCCAGATGATCGTACATAAACAGACCAATGCGGATCATCCACGCTGGACGCAGGTGCGGGCGATGGGGCAGACGAAAGCGCATCGGGAAGGCGATATGCGGTGCCATTTTCAACAACACCTCACGTTCGGCCAGCGCTTCGCTCACCAGGCGAAATTCGTAGTGTTCCAGGTAGCGCAGGCCACCGTGGATGAGTTTGGAGCTAGCGGAAGAGGTGGCGCAGGCTAAATCCTGCGCTTCCAGCATCAGCACGGATAAACCGCGTCCAGCGGCATCTGCCGCGATACCGGCACCGTTGATGCCTCCACCTATCACAATCAGATCTTTGGTTTCCATGCTGGCCTCTCGCACTTTCGTTATAGCTCATTAATGTTCGTTATCGAGCATAATAGCAAAGAATCGCGCCATTGGTAACATCGGATAAACAATTTACAGTGATACATATAACATTATGGCGTTTAACTGCCGTCGGGACGTACACTAAGAAGTAACATGTCTGAAAAGCGTCACCTGCAATATAAAGAAGAGAGAGCAATGGATCAGTTTGAATGTATTAATGTCGAAGAAGCGCATCAGAAGCTGCACCAGGGGACCGCGGTGTTAGTGGATATCCGCGACCCGCAAAGCTATGCGATGGGTCACGCCCCACAGGCGTTTCATCTGACGAACGACACGCTGGGGTCATTTATGCGCGAGCATGATTTCGACACCGCCGTGTTAGTAATGTGTTATCACGGCAACAGCAGTAAAGGCGCGGCGCAATATCTTCTTCAGCAGGGCTATGACGCGGTTTACAGTGTTGACGGCGGCTTCGACGCCTGGCATCGACATTTTCCGGCAGAAGTGGCATACGGTTCGTAAGACTATACCCAAATTAATTCGAGTTGCATCGCGACGGCGACGCAGCAAATCTCCGGGCGCGTACGAACAGTATGTGACCGGAGTGAGTGAGGAAAGCCAACAAAGATGCAGCTCGAAGTAAGAAGGGTATATATACTGTCCTCTTTTGTGTGGAATAAGCGACAGCAACCATGTTGATGATTACCTCTTTTGCTAACCCCCGCGTGGCGCAGGCATTTGTTGATTATATGGCGACACAGGGCGTTATCCTGACGATTCAACAACATCAGCAAACGGATGTCTGGCTGGCGGATGAGTCCCAGGCTGAGCGCGTGCATGCTGAGCTGGCGCGATTTCTGGAGAATCCAGGCGATCCGCGTTACCTCGCGGCAAGCTGGCAGTCGGGTCATACCGACAGCGGTCTGCGCTACCAGCGTTATCCGTTCCTGGCCACATTGCGCGAACGCGCAGGCCCGGTAACCTGGGTGGTGATGGCCGCGTGTGTGCTGGTGTTTATCGCGATGAACATGCTGGGCGACCAGACCGTGATGCTCTGGCTGGCATGGCCGTTTGACCCTTCGCTGAAATTTGAATTCTGGCGTTATTTCACCCACGCTTTTATGCACTTCTCGCTGATGCATATTCTGTTCAACCTGCTGTGGTGGTGGTATCTCGGTGGTGCGGTAGAAAAGCGTCTGGGCAGCGGAAAACTGATTGTAATTACCGTGATCAGCGCCCTGCTAAGCGGCTACGTTCAGCAGAAATTTAGCGGCCCGTGGTTTGGTGGGCTGTCTGGCGTGGTATATGCGCTGATGGGTTATGTGTGGTTGCGTGGCGAGCGCGATCCACAAAGTGGTATTTTCCTGCAGCGTGGTTTGATTATCTTTGCTTTGATCTGGATTGTTGCCGGCTGGTTTGATGTGTTCGGCATGTCGATGGCGAACGGCGCACATATCGCCGGGCTGGCCGTGGGTCTGGCAATGGCGTTTGCCGATACTATGAATGTACGAAAACGAACGTAATTTCAGGGAACAATAATGAAGCAAACACAACGACATGACGCGATCATCGAGCTGGTAAAGAAACAGGGATACGTCAGTACTGAGGAGCTGGTGGAGCATTTCTCCGTCAGCCCGCAGACGATTCGCCGCGATCTTAACGATCTGGCCGATCAGAACATGATTTTGCGCCATCACGGTGGCGCGGCGCTGCCCTCCAGCTCGGTCAACACCCCGTGGCATGACCGTAAAGCGACACAGACGGCGGAAAAAGAGCGCATTGCCCGCAAAGTTGCCACGCAGATCCCGAACGGTTCTACGTTGTTCATTGATATCGGCACCACGCCGGAAGCGGTGGCTCACGCGCTGCTCAATCACAGCAATTTACGCATTGTGACCAACAACCTCAATGTGGCGAATACGCTGATGGCGAAAGAGGATTTCCGCATCATACTCGCCGGTGGCGAACTACGTAGCCGCGACGGCGGTATTATGGGCGAAGCGACCCTCGACTTTATTTCTCAGTTCCGCCTGGACTTCGGCATCTTAGGGATTAGCGGTATCGATAGCGATGGCTCCCTGCTGGAGTTTGATTATCACGAAGTTCGCACCAAGCGCGCGATTATTGAGAATTCACGGCATGTGATGCTGGTGGTGGATCACTCGAAGTTTGGGCGTAACGCGATGGTGAATATGGGCAGTATCAGCATGGTGGATGCGGTGTATACCGACACGCTGCCGCCAGCTGGCGTGATGCAGGTTATTGCGGACCATCATATTCAGTTAGAGCTGTGCTAAGTTAATTCCAGGCCTGATAAGCGTAGCGTATCAGGCATTAACTAAACCCCATACCCCATCATTTTCAGCAGTTTCTGCGCATGTTGCACCGCATCCTGGCGGTGTGCGACGCCGAGCTTTTGATACAAATTGCGGATGTGCGTCTTGATGGTCGTTGCCGCGACGGCCAATTCTCCGGCGATCTGCTCGTTGCTGTAGCCCGAATAAATCAGTCCCAGAACCTGCCATTCGCGCTGGGTCAGCGGGCTGGTGCGGATAAGCTCCGGTACTTCCGGGTGAGTAAGCAGACGCTCAACGAATCCTTCATCGAAGTGGGCGAATTTATGGCGGTGATGCTGGTTAATCTCACGCAAAATACGCTGGGCGCGGTGCTGATCGAGTTCCGGTAAGGTATTGAGCTGAATCAGCTGACGCAGTTGCTGCGCCATGGCCTCACCTTCAATGACAAAGTGACTGATAAATCCGGTGCGGTTCGCCAGCTGCAGCGCGTCGAGTAACACGCGCTGTGCGTCATTTTTGCGTCCTGCCTGCCAGTAGAGCTGATTAAGCAGCAGCAGGTTACGGTTCAGATCGCTCATCAGGCGCAGATTGCGCGCATTTTCATTCAACTCTTCCAGCACAATCTCAGCCGGTTCAAACTCGCCCAGCAGGATCTGCGCGCGGGCGATGTTGCGCCACTGGCTTTGCAGGAAGTGGTTATTGGCGAATTCCGGTTTCGGCGTGTGGCGCAGCCAGTTGGCGGCCGAATTTTTGTCGCCCACCATTTGCCAGTAAATCACCCGTACCTTATCGGCGTTCGAGATCCAGTCACTGTGATAGTGACCGTTACCCAGCAGGTTTTCCAGGCGGTTAAGCAGGCTACGCGCATTATCCAGATCCCCCCGGGCCAGCGAACATTGAATCAGCAGCGCCAGGCACTGTAGCTGTTGCTGCGGCTGGAATGTGGAAAGCAGTTCAATACCCGCGCGGGCAGACGCTTCCGATTCGTCCAGGCGCGCCCATGCCCACAGCAGCTGCGCGCGAATACGCACCAGGAACTCGTGCATCGGCAACTGTTCCAGATGCTGCTCTTTGATCAACTGAAACGCTTTTTCCTGAGTCTCCCAGGCGGCCTGTAAAAAGCCCTGGGCAAACAAAATTTCACTTTGCTGAATTAAACTCCACAGCGCGTAATGCCAGACGTCATGGTGGCGCGCCATTTGCTCGGTTTGCTGCATCAACGCCAGAGAACGCGTGAGATCGCCCTTACAGTGCAGGACTTCACCGTGTACCGAGGTGGCGACGATACGGCTATAGAACCAGGCGATGGGTAACTCATCCAGCGCCAGCTTTGCCAGGCGCTCGGCTTCGTCAGGATTGCCGTCGTTAATCGCGACCTGCGCACGCAGGGCGTTAAATTCGGCGTGCAGCGTCGGTTCCATGTCGCCTTTCATTTCCTGCTCAGCGCGTGCCAGCAGGGTATTAACCTCGCCGTAGCGGTGCTGGCTTTGCATCAGCCAGGCTTGCAGCAGAACCAGACGCGGATTTTCCAGCAGACTTTCCCACGGCAGAGCTTTCAGCGACTCTTCCAGTAATGTCAGTTTGCTGTGGTTAAACAGTCCCCACGCATGGTTAAGCAGGATATCGCGTAGCATATGGGCGTCGCCTGCCGCCAGCGCGTGGTGGATAGCTTCGCTGGGGAAACCTTGCGCCATCCAGCTTTCAGCGGCGGCGCGGTGTATTTCGGGCAGTTCGCTTGCCAGTTCCCACTGACAGCGCTGGCGTAAAAAGCTGCCAAACAGCGGGTGATAGCTGAACCACTCACCGACGTCATCCATCCGCTGCAAGAATAATCCCTGGCGTTCAATCTCCTCCAGCCGCATCTGGCCGTTTTCTTCCCCGGTGACCCGGACGATCAGTGCGTCGTTCATTGAGCGCAGAATGGCGCTTTTCAGCAGGAAATGACGGGTGCCGAGGTCGACGCTGTCCAGCACTTCATCAACCAGATAATCGGACAGATGGCTGGCGTTGATCCCGGCGAGGCGGCGTGCGGACTGATGCGCAGAATGGTTGTTCTGGCGGGCGGAGAGGGCAATCAGCTGTAACGCCGTGGCCCAGCCAGCAACGTCATCGCACATCCGGCTGCTTTCTGCCGCTTCGATAGGCGAGGACAAACGTCTATCGAAAAATTGTTTGGCTTCCTGGTGGTTAAACGCCAGCTGTTGGCTGCCTATCTCCAGCAACTGATCGCGTACTCGCAGGTTGGCAATACCCAACTGCGGCAGGTTGCGCGACAGCACGACCAGCGTGAGGTTCTCAGGCTGATGACGCAGGAAGAAACGCATCGCTTCGTGAATTGCCGGATTGGAGATGAGATGATAATCATCCACTACCAGGTAGAGCGGGCGGTGCCACTCGGCCAGTTCAATAAATAGCTGCGCAAACAGTGACGTCAGGCTGGCGTATTGGCGCTTTTGCACCATCGCTTCGCTGGTGGTGCAGTGTCCACCGGTTGCCTGTTGGATAGCGGCGATCAGATAGCTGGCAAAGCGCTCTTGTTGATTATCGCCTTCATCCAGAGAGTACCAGCCTAAGTCGTTCTTCTCCGCTGCCCATTGTGAAACCAACGTTGTTTTTCCATAACCAGCAGGACTTGTTATCAGGGCAAGCCTGAAATTGTTCGCGCCGGAAAGTTTAGCCAACAGGCGCTCACGAACCACCGTATGGTCGAGTCGAACCGGACGACTTAATTTAGACGGAATCAACATAAGTTAGTCACTTCACTGTGTGAAAATGGGGGAAAATGATTTTTTTTGCGCTTCGTAATTAATAGATATAAGGTCGGCCAGATTAGTGTTTTATGCAAGCTAAGCGGACTTTTTGTGTGTCTGATTTTGCACTATGTCACAAATCTATACATCTATTACATTAATTGCTTTAAAGAGTCACAACAGGCGTGGCGACTGGATCCGTCGGTATTTTGGCTGAGCCGAAAAATACCTCTCTTTTTATAAGGTTACTCAGTTGCTTAATGTAAAGAGTCGAATTTTGTGGCCGACTTAAAAGTTTTATGTGAATTATCTTATCCACCTTGGATATTTCAGGTTAGAAACTATTTCTCTGTTTACAGATTGTTTCCCATCGTCACCCCTCTATTTGATATTGTCGATTTATCTCTTGTTATTAATGCGTCGTCCGTTGGGCATTACAGGGGCGTTATGCCGGACTTACGCGAATTTACGGGCGATAACACCCTCTTTAAGTGGCAGCGATCACACTTTTATGCTCATCCCCGCTCCTCCTCCCTGCCTAATCCGTGCCAGGATGAGGAAGGTCAACAACGAGCCTGGCAAACTAGCGATAACGTTGTTTTATTACCTAAGGATCTGGAACCCCTATGTCACAGCCTACTTTCAACAAAGATCAATTTCAGGCTGCCCTGACGCGTCAGTGGCAGCGCTTCGGTTTACTGTCGGCTCAAGAAATGACGTCGCGCCAGTGGTGGCAGGCAGTGAGTGGGGCGTTGGCTGAGTTACTCAGCGCCCAGCCTGCGGCGAAGCCGGCAAAAAATCAGCGCCATGTTAACTACATCTCGATGGAGTTTTTGATTGGCCGTCTGACCGGCAACAACTTACTCAATCTCGGCTGGTATCAGGCGGTGAGCGATGAGCTGAAAGCGCATGACGTTAACCTGACCGACCTGCTGGAAGAAGAGATCGACCCGGCGCTGGGTAATGGTGGATTGGGGCGCCTGGCGGCCTGCTTCCTTGATTCGATGGCGACAGTCGGTCAATCGGCGACGGGCTATGGTCTCAACTACCAGTACGGCCTGTTCCGTCAGTCGTTTGCCGATGGGCAGCAGATGGAAGCCCCGGATGACTGGCATCGCGGCAGCTATCCGTGGTTCCGTCACAACGAGGCACTGGATGTGCAAGTAGGGATTGGCGGCAAGGTCACCAAAGAAGGGCACTGGGAGCCGGGGGTTGTTATCACCGGCCAGGCCTGGGATCTACCGGTTCTCGGCTACCGTAACGGCGTGGCGCAACCGCTGCGTCTGTGGCAGGCCAGCCACGCGCATCCGTTTAACCTGACCAAATTTAATGACGGCGATTTCCTGCGCGCAGAGCAGCAGGGCATCGACGCTGAAAAACTGACCAAAGTGCTGTACCCGAACGACAACCACACCGCGGGTAAAAAGCTGCGCCTGATGCAGCAATACTTCCAGTGCGCTTGCTCCGTAGCTGACATTCTGCGCCGCCATCATCTGGCAGGGCGTAAACTGCATGAGCTGGCTGATTTTGAGGTGATTCAGCTCAACGATACTCACCCGACCATCGCCATCCCTGAGCTACTGCGTGTACTGATTGATGAGCACCAGATGAGCTGGGACGATGCGTGGGCTATTACCAGTAAGACCTTTGCTTATACCAACCACACTTTGATGCCAGAGGCGCTGGAGTGCTGGGACGAGAAGCTGGTGAAAGCACTACTGCCGCGCCATATGCAAATCATCAAAGAGATTAACGACCGCTTTAAGAAGCTGGTCGATAAAACCTGGCCGGGTGATGCTGAAGTTTGGGCGAAGCTGGCGGTGGTGCACAACAAACAGGTGCGTATGGCCAACATGTGCGTGGTCAGCGGCTTTGCGGTTAACGGCGTGGCGGCGCTGCACTCCGATTTGGTGGTGAAGGATCTGTTCCCGGAATATCATCAGCTCTGGCCGAACAAATTCCATAACGTCACTAACGGGATTACTCCGCGTCGCTGGATTAAGCAGTGCAACCCGGCACTTGCCGCGCTGCTGGATAAATCGCTGAAAAAAGAGTGGGCCAACGACCTCGATCAGTTGATTAACCTGGAAAAATACGCCGACGACGCGAAGTTTCGTCAGCAGTATCGTGACATCAAGCTGGCGAACAAAGCGCGTCTGGTGAAGTTTATTAAAGCGCGTACCGGTATTGAGATAACGACTAACGCTCTCTTTGATATTCAGATTAAACGCCTGCATGAGTACAAGCGTCAGCACCTCAACCTGCTGCATATTCTGGCGTTATACAAAGAAATCCGTGAGAACCCGCAGGCCGATCGCGTGCCGCGCGTATTCCTGTTTGGCGCGAAAGCCGCTCCGGGTTACTACCTGGCGAAAAATATCATCTTCGCCATTAACAAGGTTGCAGAAACCATCAATAACGACCCGCAAGTGGGCGACAAGCTGAAGGTCGTATTCCTGCCGGATTATTGTGTCTCGGCGGCGGAAATGTTGATCCCAGCGGCGGATATCTCTGAGCAAATCTCCACCGCAGGGAAAGAGGCTTCCGGCACCGGTAACATGAAGCTGGCGCTGAACGGTGCGTTAACCGTCGGTACGCTGGATGGCGCAAACGTCGAAATCGCCGAGAAGGTAGGTGACGAGAATATCTTTATCTTTGGTCATACCGTGGAAGAGGTGAAGGCGCTCAAGGCCAAAGGTTACGACCCGGTGAAATGGCGTAAGAAAGATAAAGTGCTGGATGCTGTTCTGAAAGAGCTGGAAAGCGGGAAGTACAGCGACGGCGATAAACATGCCTTCGACCAGATGCTGCACAGTATCGGCAAGCAGGGCGGTGACCCGTATCTGGTAATGGCGGACTTCGCGGCCTACGTTGAAGCCCAGAAGCAGGTTGACGTGTTGTACCGTGACCAGGAAGCCTGGACCCGGGCGGCGATTCTGAATACCGCGCGTTGCGGCATGTTCAGTTCGGATCGCTCCATCCGCGATTATCAGACTCGTATCTGGCAGGCGAAACGTTAAGGAATCGCGATGGAAAGCAAACGTCTGGATAATGCCGCGTTGGCGGCGGGGATCAGCCCCAATTACATTAATGCCCACGGTAAACCGCAGTCTATTGGCGTCGAAACCAAGCGGCGTTTGCTTGACGCTATGCATCGCTCCACCGCCACCGCTCAGGTGGCGGTGACCCCGGTGCCGAATGTCATGGTTTATACCGCTGGTAAGAAAATGCCGCTGGCAGTTGAGGGACGCGGAGAGTTTACCTGGCTGCTGACCACCGAAGAGGGCGTGCAGCACAAAGGGCATGCCGTCGGCGGTAAATCGTTCAACCTTCCGGCGAAGCTGCCGGAAGGGTATCATACGCTTACCCTCACCCAGGGGGAGTTGCGTACCCATTGCCGCATCATCGTCGCGCCGAAACGCTGCTATGAGCCGCAGGCTCTGTTAGCCGGACAGAAGCTGTGGGGCGCATGCGTTCAGCTCTATACCCTGCGTTCAGAAAAAAACTGGGGGATTGGCGACTTTGGCGATCTCCGTGCCATGCTGGTGGAGGTGGCGCAACGCGGTGGCGCGTTTATCGGCCTGAATCCGATTCACGCGCTGTATCCGGCGAACCCGGAGAGTGCCAGTCCGTACAGCCCGTCGTCACGCCGCTGGTTGAACGTTATTTATATAGATGTGAACGCAGTAGACGATTTCCGCCTGAGTAAAGAGGCGCAGGCCTGGTGGCAGAAACCCGCGACTCAGCAAGCTCTGCAACGCGCGCGTGATACCGAGTGGGTTGATTATTCTGCCGTTACCGCATTGAAGATGACAGCGCTGCGTATGGCGTGGAAAAGCTTCTCTGCACGTGACGATGAGCAGATGGCGGCATTTCGTCAGTTTGTGATTCAGGAAGGGGATAGCCTGTACTGGCAGGCGGCCTTTGACGCGCTGCATGCACATCAGGTGAAAGAGGACGCACTGCGCTGGGGCTGGCCGGTGTGGCCGCAAGCTTTCCAGTCGGTGGATTCGCCAGAGGTAAAACGCTTTTGCGAAGAGCATCGTGATGAAGTGGATTTCTACCTGTGGTTGCAGTGGCTGGCGTATACCCAGTTTGCTGACTGCTGGAAAACCAGCCAGGGCTTTGCGATGCCGATTGGATTATATCGCGATCTGGCTGTCGGCGTGGCCGAAGGCGGGGCGGAAACCTGGTGCGACCGCGAGTTGTATTGCCTGAAAGCCTCGGTTGGCGCACCGCCGGATATTCTCGGTCCGCT
The DNA here is from genome assembly GCF_013729795.1 of Citrobacter sp. RHBSTW-00859. NCBI lineage: Bacteria > Pseudomonadati > Pseudomonadota > Gammaproteobacteria > Enterobacterales > Enterobacteriaceae > Citrobacter > Citrobacter sp. RHBSTW-00859. The sequence continues at coordinate 338,786 of NZ_CP056284.1, forward strand.
CGGGCAAAACTGGGGATTGCCGCCGATGGATCCGCATATCATCACAGCACGCGCTTACGAACCGTTTATCGAACTGCTGCGTGCCAATATGCAGAACTGCGGTGCGTTGCGTATCGACCATGTTATGTCGATGCTGCGTCTGTGGTGGATCCCTTACGGCGAAACTGCCGATCACGGCGCCTACGTGCATTATCCGGTCGACGATCTGCTTTCAATTCTGGCGCTGGAAAGTAAACGTCATAACTGCATGGTAATTGGTGAAGATCTGGGGACTGTGCCGGTAGAGATTGTCAGCAAGCTGCGTGACAGCGGCGTGTACTCCTACAAAGTGCTTTATTTTGAGAATGACCATGAGAAAAACTTCCGCGCGCCGAAAGCGTACCCGGAACAATCAATGGCAGTCGCGGCGACGCATGACCTTCCTACGCTTAAAGGTTATTGGGATAGCGGCGATCTGACGCTGGGTAAGGCGCTGGGTCTGTACCCGGATGAAGTCGTGCTGCGTGGGCTGTATCAGGACAGAGAACTGGCGAAACAGGGGCTGCTGGACGCACTGCACAAATACGGGTGCCTGCCAAAACGTGCTGGTCACAAGGCGTCACTGATGTCGATGACGCCGATTCTTAATCGCGGCATGCAACGCTACATCGCTGACAGCAACAGTGCGCTGTTGGGCCTGCAACCGGAAGACTGGCTGGATATGGCTGAGCCCGTCAATATTCCCGGGACCAGCGACCAGTACAAAAACTGGCGGCGTAAGCTCACCGCCACGCTGGAGCAGATGTTTGCCGATGACGGTGTGAACAAGCTGATTAAGGATTTGGATAAGCGCCGAAAAGCGGCCGCGAAGAAGAAGTAAAAAAGCCGGGGATTTCCCCGGCTTTTTTAGGGTGATAGCAGGTAGGCCGGGTAAGCGAAGCGCCACCCGGCACAGTTTTATCAGACCACCATACCCAGCAGCAGACACCCTACCAGACCGCAGACGGAGATAATGGTTTCCAGCATTGACCATGACTTGATGGTTTCACCGATGGTCAAGTTGAAGTACTCCTTGAACAACCAGAAGCCTGGATCGTTCACGTGGGAGAAAATGACGGAACCGGAACCAACCGCAATAACCATTAGTTCAGGGCTTACGCCGGTCGTTGCAATCAGCGGTGCCACAATCCCACCAGCGGTGATCGCTGCAACGGTTGCGGAGCCCAGTGCGATACGCAGTACCGCAGCGATAGACCATGCCATCAGCAGCGGAGAAACGTTTGAACCGTGCATCATTGACGCGATGTACTTATCCACGCCGCTATCCACCAGGACCTGTTTGAAGGCACCGCCACCACCAATGATCAACAGCATCATCGCGATGATTTTGATGGAGGACACCAGCGTGTCGTTGATCTGATCCATCGAACGTCCACGGTTCAGACCAAAAGTGAACATCGCAATCAGCACCGCGATAAGCGTTGCCATGACCGGGTCACCCAGGAATTCTGCCACCGTCAGGAAAGCGTGGCCTTTTGGCAGAATCATCTCCGCCACGGCGCGCATCGCCATCAGGATAACCGGTACCAGGGAGGTCCAGACGCTGACGCCAAAGCCAGGCATCTCTTCTTCGGTAAACGTTTTCGCGCTGTACAGACCTTCCGGGATTGGCTTATCGATACCTTTCAGGAAGCGAGCGTACACCGGACCGGCGAGAATAACGGTCGGGATTGCCAGAATCGTACCAAACAGCAGGGTTTTACCCATATCTGCGTGGAAAATGGTGGCAATAGCGGTCGGACCTGGGTGCGGCGGCAGGAAGCCGTGAGTTACGGACAGCGCAGCAGCCATCGGCACGCCAACATACAGCAGCGGGATGTTGGCAGCAGCGGCGATGGTGAACACCAGCGGCAGCATCAGCACGAAGCCGACTTCGTAGAACAGGGCAAAACCGACGGTGAAGCCGGTTAATACCACCGCCCACTGAATATGTTTTTTGCCGAATTTAGCAATCAGGGTGGTTGCGATGCGCTGTGCGCCGCCGCAGTCCGCCAGCATTTTGCCCAGCATGGCGCCAAAACCCATAATCAGGGCGAGGCTGCCAAGGGTTCCGCCGACGCCGGCTTTAATCGAACCGATGACTTTATCCAGTGGCATCCCTTGCATCAATCCGACAGCAAGCGCCACCAGGACGAGAGCGATGAAACCGTTCATTTTGAAACGGATCATCAGGAGGAGTAACAAGATTACACCGATAGCAACGATGACTAATGGCATGATTTACCTGGCCTTTACTTTGTTATGGGTAACGTCAGTGTTTAGATGACAAATTCCGATTGTCCCGACCGGGAACAGAGCATTCTCAGCACCAATGCTGGTTGCCTTCAAAACTAATCAGTTTAGCTGGCTGTTATGTGTGTGTTAGGTGCTGATGCGAATGATACGGGTAACATGCGGCGCTTGAAAATCACCTGGGCAGGCAAAATTTAAATTATGAGAGGCTGGTCAAATTATGAGGGGGATTGTTGCAGGAAATATGCGGAGAAATGCAAGGTTGTAGGCCGGATAACGCGATTACGCTGCCATCCGGCATCAATGCCCGATGGCGGCGCGGATGCGTCTTAACGGGCCTACGGAAACTCTACAGGTTGAGGCGTTAGTAGTAAGAGTGCTCGCCGCGCTGGTGTTCGGTTAAATCGCGAACGCCTTTCAGTTCAGGGAATTCAGCCAGCAGCTGCTTCTCGATACCTTCTTTCAGCGTTACATCCACCATTGAACAGCCGTTACATCCGCCGCCAAACTGCAGAATAGCGTAGCCTTCATCGGTGATTTCCATCAGAGAGACGCGACCACCGTGACCTGCCAGCTGTGGGTTGATCTGCGATTGCAGCATGTACTCCACGCGTTCCATCAGCGGCGCATCATCGGCAACTTTACGCATTTTGGCGTTTGGTGCTTTCAGGGTCAGTTGGGAGCCTAACTGGTCGGTAACGAAATCGATTTCTGCATCTTCCAGATACGGTGCGCTCAGTTCATCAACATATGCGGTTAGCAGGTCAAATTTAATGGCGGTGTCGGTTGCTTCCACGGCGTCCGGCGGACAATAAGAAACGCCGCATTCAGCGTTAGGCGTGCCGGGATTAATCACAAATACGCGGATTTGTGTCCCTTCTTCCTGATTTGCCAGCAGTTTGGCAAAGTGCGCTTGTGCAGCATCGGAAATATGGATCATAGTAATGGCCTAATAGTTGACTATTTTACTTGGTTATAATACGCCCATCATCGAGGCTCTACAAGGTTCGACACAGGCACCATACCTGGACAGTCGCCGCGCCGTTGCGTAAAAGCAGCTGCGCGATTTCCGCGACGGTACTTCCGGTAGTGACGACATCATCCACAATGACCATATGGAGTCCCTGCACTGGCAATTCAAGGCGAAAGGCGTTTTTCAGGTTACGTTTACGTAATCGGGCGCTGAGATGGTGCTGTGTGGCGGTTGCCCGAACCCGCGTGATGGCCCGGCTGTCCCAGTCGCAGCCTAGCCAGCGTGCCAGGGGACGACACAGTAAGTCGCTCTGATTAAACCCTCTGCGCCAGTGCCGGCGTTGCCAGAGCGGGACGCTGACGAGCCTGTCCGGCAGAGGAAGACCGCTGACGCGCCGGGCCTGTAATACCTCCAGCAACAACAAGCGTGAAAGAGCGGGGGCCATTTCGCCACGTCGGGAAAACTTGAGCTGGTGGATAAGCCCGCTCAATGGCGGAGCATAGTCGCTGACGGTAACCAGTCGCTGCCACGGCGGTGGTTTTTGCAGACAGCGCCCGCAGGGAACGACGGTATGCGCGGCAGGGAGTCCACATTGAGGGCACCGGCTGACGTGCTGATGCGTTGCCCGTGTGCAGACTGAACAGATCCCCCAATGCCCTAACGTCAGGGGCATTCGGCATAGCCAGCACAATCCCGGTACTGTTAGCATAGAAGCATCCTTTCAGGCTAAAAGAGAACAATAACTGATGAATGACATCTGGTGGCAGACCCAGGGTTCGGGAAATTGCCATCTTGTGCTGCTGCACGGATGGGGACTGAATGCGCAAGTGTGGCATTGCATAAGCGAGGAATTGAGTTCGCATTTCACGCTGCATCTTGTCGACTTACCGGGATTTGGTCGCAGCCAGGGGTTCGGCGCAATGTCGCTGGAAGAGATGGCTGAGCGGGTAGTAAAACAGGCACCGGAGAAAGCCATCTGGCTCGGCTGGAGTCTGGGCGGGCTGGTCGCAAGCCAGGTGGCGTTAACCCATCCTGAACGTGTTCAGGCGCTGGTGACCGTGGCGTCTTCCCCTTGCTTTAGCGCGCGCGACGAGTGGCCGGGAATCAAGCCAGAAGTGCTGGCAGGTTTCCAGCAGCAGTTGAGCGAAGATTTCCAGCGTACGGTGGAACGTTTTCTGGCGTTGCAGACGATGGGCACGGACACCGCGCGTCAGGATGCACGGGCACTGAAGAAAACAGTTCTGGCGTTACCCATGCCGAATGTCGAGGTGCTCAATGGCGGACTGGAGATCCTGAAAACGGTCGATCTGCGTGAGCCTCTGTGCGCTGTGGACATGCCTTTTCTGCGGTTGTACGGCTATCTCGATGGACTGGTTCCGCGCAAAGTGGTCCCAATGCTCGATGCCCTGTGGCCGCATAGCGAGTCGTTGATATTTGCTAAAGCGGCGCATGCACCGTTTATCTCGCATCCTGCAGAGTTCTGCGCAGCGCTGGTGGCGTTAAAAAAACGCCTATAAATCTGTTGTGTTGCCCGGTAGAGCCACGCTTACCGGGCTTGAGATTAATGGCTGCGCGTAGCCAGATCCTCAGCGGTCAGTCCGGTAATTCTGAAGATGGTCAGCGGGTCGATACCATCAGCCTGCAGGGTTGATGCAATACGTAAAGCTTCCTCTCGTTTACCTTGTTGCAAGCCCGTTTGTAACCCCTCTTGTAACCCTTTCATATGACCTTCCTGAAGACCATTAAGATGCCCTTCTTGTCGTAATCTTTCGGCGATAGTCATCAACTTTTCCTTATGTTGGGGTAAACGTTCGGCGACCTCATGAAGAAACTCGGTAAAATGTGCGGTGTCCCCGACCTGCATTAGATAATTAAACAAGGCTTTCAACTGGCTGTCATTAGCGTGTCCTTTAATAATCAGGATGGCCAGTTTTTCTACCAGTCCCATCAAATCGCGTTTACGAATATGTTTTTGGATGAGTTCCAACAGTGCCATCCGGCGATGCTGCATGATCTCGTCATCGGGAACAACGGTGATATCGATCAGTGGAAACGCTGCGGTATAAAGTTGTCTGGCGGCCTTTGGGTCGTCAAATTCGTCCAGCCAGCAGAGTGAGTAGGGGTATGGGCTTGCCGCGCCATGATAAAAAAGCATGGGTATCACTAGCGGGAGTTTTTTGTGACCTGCAGCCAAATGACGATGCATGACCGCAATGGCATAACGCATCAGCCGAAATGCCATATGGGCATCGGCGGTACTCTGATGCTCAATGATGGTGTAAATATAGCCATCGCCTTCGCGGGTTTTTAATGACCACAGCACATCGGAATAGTACGCGCGCAAATCGTCCTCAATAAAGCTGCCCGATTCCAGTTGTAGCGTTTTCAGATCGCACAGTTTTTGCAAAGAGGCTGGAAGATGGAGCCGAAGAAAGTCGCGTGCGGTAGCAGGGTGGTTTAAGAACGTTTTAAAAATCGCGTCATGCGGCGTAGCAGTCGTGTCAGTATTCATGGCGATCCGTCACCTGAGAAACAAGATGACGAGACTCTACTTCCCTGGTCGCCAGTAATCATCCACGAGTTGATAACGATGCGCGACAGGCTGGAGGATAGATCTGCTTTGCTGAAACAAAGACATCTTTGTGGAATCCATTACGCAAAAAGCCGGATATCAGCATAAACGCTTTATCCGGCCAGGACGTTTGCAGTCATTTTTAGACCGGAAGCGTAGCGCCATCCGGCATCGAACTAGCGCAAAGCCCACCACTCGCGCAGGCAGGCTTTACCTTCCGGACAACTCTTGCAGCTTCCGGAAAGACACCCGTCGGCATCTTCCTGAATCCGCACCGCTTTGCCCATCTTTTCTAACTGATTCAGCATGGCGTCAATCATGGGCTGCGGGGTGTGCAGCGTGTGGCTAATCTGAGTTGCCTCCATGCGTCCCCGCAAAGCCAATAAATCACGAACCTGAATAAGCGATGCCATTGTCGATAACCTTAGTGGCAGTCGCCAGTGGTGCTGGAACAGCAGGAGCTTGCCGTCCTGTTGGTCGCCAGCAGTGCGAGATCCACGCGACTGCGAGCTCGACGCAGCAGGCCCAGCAACACAATGTTAAACAGGATGACAGCTAAAATGCACACCAGGCTGTAGGTCGGGTGCTCTTTGTAGCTGACCGCCTGATAAAACAGCGTCGACAGAGAGTAGGCGATGTTCAGGCCCCACAGAATCGAGAAGCTCATCCAGCCACGGCTGGATTCACGTGCAATAGCGCCCATTACCGAAATACACGGCACATACAGCAGCACGAAAATCAGGTAGCTGTAAGCGGCGGCAGCGCTGCCAAATTTTTCGCCCATCACGCCCATTGCACCCGTAGCCATTTCACCGTCGCCCTTGCTGGCTTCAATAGGGTTAGCCAGTACGCTCAGGCTGAAGGTGTCTTTCAGGCTTTGCCAGGTCTCATCTACCGCGCCGAGCAGCTCGTCACCGAGGTGGAAATCTGCCGGGTTGAACTCTTCTTCCTGAATGTTTTCTGCGGTATAGAGCGTGTTCAGCGTACCGACAACCACTTCTTTCGCCATCGCGCCGGTGAACAGACCTACGGTTGCCTGCCAGTTATCTTCGTGAACGCCAATCGGCTTGAAGACCGGCGTGATTACGCGGCTGACGGAAGCCAGAGCAGAGTCGTTGATGTTGTCGACGATTTTTCCGCTCAGCGAGAAACTGTTAAACGCGCTGAGGAAAATGCTGACGATGATGATGACTTTACCCGCACGCAGAACGAAGCCTTTCAGGCGTTGCCAGGTCTGAATAATCAGACTCTTAATGTGCGGCACGTGGTACACCGGTAGCTCCATCACGAACGGCGTTGCTTCGCCACGCATGATGGTGTGTTTGAGCATCAGACCGGTCAATACCGCCATAACGATACCCAGTACGTACAGTGAGAAGACCGCCAGCGCACCGTTCTGACCAAAGAACGCTGCGGCAAAGACGGCGAAAATCGCCAGGCGAGCGCCACAGGACATAAACGGCGCCATCATGATGGTCATCAGACGTTCACGCGGGGCGTCCAGCGTACGTGCGCCCATCACTGACGGTACGTTACAGCCAAAGCCGACGATCAGCGGGACAAACGATTTGCCCGGCAGCCCCAGCGCCTGCATCAGACGGTCCATTACAAACGCGGCGCGCGCCATGTAACCGGAGTCTTCAAGGAAGGAGAGGAACAGGTACATCATGCCGATTTGCGGTACCAGTGGCAGCACGGTGTTAATCCCGCCGCCAAGACCTTGCGCCAAAAAGATAGTGAGCCAGTCCGGGAAGTGCAGCGTGTAGCCAATCCACTGAATCCCATGGATAAAGAGCGCTACGGAGCCGACGTCAAACAACGGTTGCAGCGCGCCGCCAATGTTGATGGCGAGCAGGAACATCAGGTACATCACGAACAGGAAAATCGGCAGCCCGAGGAAGCGGTTGAGGACGATTTTATCTACTGCGGTGGTGAAGCGGCTCGGCTCTGCCGTCAGGGTGTTGCTGACGGTATCGCAGATAGCGGCAATGCACTGATAGCGCGCATCGGCGATATGCAGTGCCGGATCGTCCATTGTCTCGCTCAGACGTGCAATGGCGGCATCAAGGTTTTGCGCGGCATCCCCCGCGTAGGCCCGGCTGTAGATATCGCCTTCCAGCATCTGCAGGCCCAGCCAGCGGCGCTGTTTTAACGGCATATCTTTGGCCATCGCATCGGCGAGGGAATCCGCTTCCTGCAGCAGCGGTTGGGCATAATGAACCAGCTCGACGGTGTCGTTTTCTTTGTAGCGATCGATCGCCAGTTTCAGCGCTTCAATGCCGCGGGCGCGGGTGGATACCAGCGGAACCACCGGGCAGCCAAGGCGAGCGGAGAGGGCATCGATATCAATACGGATTTGCTGCTTCTCGGCAATATCCAGCATATTCAACGCGACGATGCAGGGGATGCCCAGCTCAAGCAGTTGCAACGTCAGGTAGAGGTTGCGTTCAAGGTTTGAAGCATCGACCACGTTGATCAAGAGATCCGCGTCGCCGCTTAAAATATAGTGACAGGCGATCTGCTCATCGAGAGAGGTCTGAGATGAGATTGTCGTCAGAGAATAGGTGCCGGGTAAATCAACCAGCGTGACCTGGTGGTCCGTCGTTGCGAAATGACCTTCTTTACGCTCAACGGTAACGCCAGCCCAGTTGCCTACACGCTGGCGTGCGCCGGTAAGCTGGTTGAATAAAGTAGTCTTGCCGGAATTAGGATTGCCAATTAAACCAATGGTTAGTTTTTTCATTTTTATAGACTCACTGTATTAACAGGAAACCGCTTCCACTTCTAATAACGCCAGATCTTTCTTACGCAATACCAGACTTACGCGACGCGTTTCGATATGGATAGGATCGCCGAGTGGGGCGACGCGTACCACGTTGAAAGAGGAGCCGGGTAGCATGCCAAGTGACAACAGTTTCTGACGATAAGCCGGGCTGATTTCACGGGCAAAACCGGTAATTTTCCACGCACTGTCAGGAGTGAATTGCATAGGGACCTACTTATATCTCGCTAACTGGATGATTACCTCATGGGGCGACAAGGCGGCATGAGGCCAGATGATTAGCCAACGTAAGGAAAGAGTAAATAATCAACAGATCAATGATAATGAGAATGGTTTCTATCATCAATAGAATAAATGTGACGGAATGTACAATTGGATAATAATTTGCGCCAATTTTGATATTCCTCAATATTTATTCTGGTTGGGAACGAATGATTCGCGGAAATAATTAGTGAGGATCTTAATGTTTAATTAAGGTTTCATCTGTTAATGAAGTGATAAATATATGGCGGTAGAAAGCGGGAAAGAGACTAAATATGCCGGATGGCGACGCTCACGCGTGTTATCCGGCTTACAAATTAATTGCGACAAGTTAGCCGGATAAGGAGGTTACCCCCCCATCCGGCACAAAAGTTACACTAGCGTTTTTTACCCATTGCCGCCGCCAGCGCATCCATCATGGCGCTGTTACCCGCAGGCTGTGCGTCACGACCACGAGGTTTCGCGGCTTTTGGTGCCGGGCGATTGCTTTGAGTGCGATCGTTATTCCCGCCGCCGCGACGCGCATTGGTTTCACCCGGCTGCTCGTCCAGACGCATGGTCAGTGCGATACGCTTACGTTGCAGGTCAACTTCCAGCACTTTCACCTTCACAATGTCGCCCGCTTTCACCACGGTGTGTGGATCTTCGACGAACTTATTCGACAATGAAGAGATATGCACCAGACCATCCTGATGAACGCCAATATCAACAAACGCGCCGAAGTTCGTGACGTTAGTGACTGCCCCTTCCAGAATCATTCCCGGCAGCAGATCGTTCATGGTTTCTACGCCATCAGCAAACTGCGCGGTTTTAAATTCAGGACGCGGGTCGCGGCCCGGTTTTTCCAGCTCTTTGATGATGTCGGTGACGGTCGGCACCCCGAAGCGTTCGTCGGTAAAATCGGCTGCTTTCAGATTGCGCAGTTCGTTGCTGTTGCCCATCAGGTCACGCAGCGATTGTTCGGTTGCGGCCAGAATGCGTTCCACAATCGGATAAGCTTCCGGGTGAACGGTAGAAGCATCCAGTGGGTTATCGCCATGGTTGATACGCAGGAAGCCCGCGCACTGTTCAAAGGCTTTTGGCCCCAGGCGGCTAACTTTTAGCAGTTGCTGACGGTTCTGAAACTGACCGTTCTCATCGCGCCAGGCGACGATGTTTTGCGCCATCATGCGCGTCAGGCCGGCAACGCGGGTCAGTAGCGGCACGGAGGCGGTATTCAGATCGACGCCGACGGCATTCACGCAGTCTTCCACCACCGCATCCAGCTTGCGCGCCAGTTGCGTCTGGCTAACATCGTGCTGATACTGGCCCACGCCGATAGATTTCGGATCGATTTTCACCAGCTCCGCCAACGGATCCTGCAAACGACGGGCGATAGACACCGCGCCACGCAGTGAAACGTCGAGATCCGGGAACTCCAGCGCCGCCAGTTCGGAAGCAGAGTAAACCGATGCCCCGGCTTCGCTGACGATCACTTTCTGCGCGGTCACTTTCGGGAATTGTTTCTGCACGTCGAGGAAGAAACGCTCGGTTTCGCGCGACGCCGTACCGTTACCAATCGCGACCAGCTCAACGTTGTATTTTTCACACAACGCCGCCACGGCAACGGCGGCTTTGGCTGCCTGGCCGGTATGCGGATAAATAGTGTCGGTCGCGACCAGCTTGCCGGTACCGTCAACCACCGCCACTTTTACACCGGTACGCAGACCCGGATCGAGACCCATTGTGGCGCGCAGCCCGGCCGGGGCGGCCATCAGCAGGTCATGCAGGTTACGGGCAAAGACGTTGATCGCTTCATCTTCCGCACGTTCACGCACGGTACCCATCAGCTCAGTTTCAAGGTGCATCAGCACTTTGATGCGCCACGTCCAGCTAACAACGCCTTTACGCCAGCTGTCAGCGGGGGCGTTGTTCAGGCGCAGTCCTAGGTGATCCTGGATAATCTGCTCGCCGTGGCTCTCTTTTGGCGGCTCATCGAATTGCGGATCGGCATTTAGTGAAAGCTGCAACACGCCTTCGTTACGACCACGGAACATGGCCAGCGCACGGTGGGATGGAACGATAGAAATAGGTTCGTGGTGATCGAAGTAATCGCGGAACTTAGCGCCTTCCTCTTCTTTGCCACTAACCACGGCGGCAACCAGATGGGCGTTTTTCCACAAATAATCACGCACTTTTGCCAGCAGCGCAGCGTCTTCGGCGAAGCGCTCCATCAGAATGTAGCGTGCGCCATCGAGGGCGGCTTTGGTATCGGCCACGCCGTTTTCAGCGTTGAGATATTTTGCGGCTTCGGTTTCCGGGTCATGGGACGGTTCGTTCCACAGCAGATCTGCCAGCGGCTCCAGTCCGGCCTCAATGGCTATCTGCCCACGGGTGCGGCGCTTAGGTTTGTACGGCAGATAGAGATCTTCGAGTTCGGTCTTACTTAACGTGCCGTTGATCGCGTTCGCCAAATCGTCGGTCAGTTTGCCTTGCTCGCCGATAGATTTCAGGATTGCCTGACGGCGGTCTTCCAGTTCACGCAGATATCCCAGACGGGTCTCCAGATTACGCAGTTGCGTATCGTCCAGACCGCCGGTGATTTCCTTACGATAACGTGCGATAAACGGCACGGTGTTCCCTTCGTCAAGCAGGCGAACGGCAGCTTCTACCTGTTCAGCACGAGCCTGAATTTCACCTGCGATAATGCGGCAGAAAGAATCATTCATCATGGATAGCTTCGTCTATAGGATAAAAAATCAGGGGATAGTTATACGGATTGACTGGCAAAAATGCCAGTCATCTACCGGGGCTTCGGATTGTTCCGGTCTCACTTAACGTATTCAATTTCGTTCACGTACCAGCTGGCTTCACCACCAGGGGTGTTGACTATCGCGAGATCGCCGACCTCTTTTTTCAGCAGCGCCCGCGCCATCGGTGAGTCGATAGAAATGTAATCTTTACGACCGAAGATCTCATCGTAGCCGACAATACGGAATTTACGGATGTCGCCATCGTCATTTTCAATCTCGACCCACGCGCCAAAGAAGACTTTGCCCTCTTGCTGCGGGGAGTAATCGACGATTTTCAAATTCTCCATACACTTGGTCAAATAACGGACACGGCGGTCGATCTCACGCAGACGCTTTTTATTATACTGGTAGTCGGCATTTTCGCTGCGGTCACCCAGACTTGCGGCCCAGGTAACCTTTTTGGTGACTTCCGGGCGCTCTTCACGCCAGAGGTAATTCAGCTCTTGTTTGAGTTTTTCATACCCTTCGCGGGTTATCAGGGGCGTTTTCATCTTATTGTTTTACCTTCGACTCTGTGATGATGCGCACAATTAGTATTACGCGAGCATATCAACAGAATAAATAATGTATTGCGAGAAACATTGTATACTTAAGCTGCTGTTTAATATGCTTTGTAACAATTTAGCCTGGAATTCATACCAGAATTCGCTGGTGACTCACGTTAGCTTTCTTAAGAATATACACTTAATTGTTGCGAACCTTTGGGAGTAATAACAATGCAAGAGAACTATAAGATTCTGGTGGTCGATGACGACATGCGCTTGCGTGCGCTTCTGGAGCGTTATCTGACCGAGCAGGGCTTCCAGGTTCGAAGCGTCGCTAACGCTGAGCAGATGGATCGTCTGCTGACCCGTGAGTCCTTTCACCTGATGGTGCTGGATTTAATGCTGCCGGGAGAAGATGGCCTGTCTATTTGCCGTCGCCTGCGCAGTCAAAGCAACCCGATGCCGATCATTATGGTCACGGCGAAGGGTGAAGAAGTCGATCGTATCGTTGGGCTGGAAATCGGCGCTGACGATTACATTCCGAAACCGTTTAACCCGCGAGAACTGCTGGCGCGTATTCGCGCTGTACTGCGTCGTCAGGCGAACGAACTGCCGGGCGCGCCTTCTCAGGAAGAAGCGGTCATTGCTTTTGGTAAGTTTAAACTGAACCTCGGTACGCGTGAAATGTTCCGTGAAGATGAGCCAATGCCGCTCACCAGCGGGGAATTTGCAGTACTGAAAGCGCTGGTAAGCCACCCGCGCGAGCCGCTGTCCCGCGACAAGCTGATGAACCTGGCCCGTGGTCGTGAATATTCGGCGATGGAGCGTTCTATCGATGTCCAGATTTCTCGCCTGCGTCGTATGGTGGAAGAGGACCCGGCGCATCCGCGCTACATTCAGACCGTGTGGGGTCTCGGCTACGTCTTTGTTCCGGACGGTTCTAAAGCATGAGGCGAATGCGCTTCTCGCCACGAAGTTCGTTTGCCCGCACGTTATTGCTCATCGTCACCTTGCTGTTTGCCAGCCTGGTGACGACTTACCTGGTAGTGCTGAACTTCGCGATACTGCCGAGCCTCCAGCAGTTTAATAAGGTCCTGGCCTACGAAGTTCGTATGCTGATGACCGATAAACTGCAGCTGGAGGACGGTACGCAACTGGTGGTGCCGCCCGCATTCCGCCGGGAAATTTATCGTGAGCTGGGTATTTCCCTCTATTCCAACGAGGCCGCTGAAGAAGCTGGACTGCGTTGGGCGCAACACTATGAATTCTTAAGCCATCAGATGGCGCAGCAGCTGGGCGGTCCGACGGAAGTCCGCGTTGAGGTGAACAAAAGCTCGCCGGTCGTATGGCTGAAAACCTGGCTGTCGCCCAATATCTGGGTACGCGTGCCGCTGACGGAGATCCATCAGGGCGATTTCTCACCGCTGTTCCGCTACACGCTGGCGATTATGCTGTTGGCTATCGGTGGCGCGTGGCTGTTTATCCGTATCCAGAACCGACCGCTGGTGGATCTTGAACATGCGGCGCTGCAGGTGGGGAAAGGTATCATTCCGCCGCCGCTGCGTGAGTATGGCGCTTCAGAGGTGCGCTCCGTTACCCGAGCCTTTAACCATATGGCTGCGGGTGTGAAGCAACTGGCCGATGACCGTACGCTGTTAATGGCGGGCGTGAGCCACGATTTACGTACTCCGCTGACGCGTATTCGTCTGGCGACCGAAATGATGGGCGAAGAGGATGGTTATCTCGCGGAATCCATCAATAAGGACATCGAAGAGTGTAATGCCATTATCGAGCAGTTTATCGATTATCTGCGTACCGGTCAGGAGATGCCGATGGAGATGGCGGATCTGAACTCGGTGTTAGGCGAAGTGGTCGCAGCGGAAAGCGGCTATGAACGTGAAATCGAAACTGCGCTGCTGCCGGGTAGCATTCAGGTGAAAATGCACCCGCTGTCGATCAAGCGTGCGGTTGCCAATATGGTGGTTAACGCCGCCCGTTACGGCAACGGCTGGATTAAGGTCAGCAGCGGTACGGAGATGCATCGCGCTTGGTTCCAGGTAGAAGATGATGGTCCGGGCATCAAGCCGGAGCAGCGTAAACACCTGTTCCAGCCGTTTGTCCGCGGCGACAGCGCGCGTAGTACCAGCGGCACGGGCCTGGGTCTGGCGATTGTGCAGCGTATTATCGATAACCATAACGGTATGCTGGAAATTGGCACCAGTGAACGAGGAGGGTTGTCGATCCGCGCCTGGCTTCCGGTTCCCTTCACTCGCGCGCAGGGCATCACGAAAGACGCATAAGAAAGGGAGGCGAAATGCCTCCCTTTTTGTTGCTGTAGGCCGGATAAGGCGAAACCGCCATCCGGCACTCTTCGTTACAGCTTCGGTCCGGCGCTAACCAGCGCTTCACCCGCAGGGGTATCGGTGTATTTCTCGAAGTTCTCGATAAACAGTTTCGCCAGTGCGTTGGCTTTTTCCTGCCACTGCTCCGGAGAAGCATAGGTATTACGCGGATCGAGAATGCGAGTATCTACGCCAGGCAGCTCGGTTGGGATAGCCAGGTCAAACATCGGCAGACGGAACGTTTCTGCGTCATCCAGCGAACCGTTCAGGATAGCGTCGATAATCGCGCGAGTATCTTTGATAGAGATACGCTTGCCGGTACCGTTCCAGCCGGTGTTAACCAGATATGCCTGCGCACCTGCCGCCTGCATACGTTTCACCAGTACTTCTGCGTACTGCGTTGGGTGCAGTGACAGGAATGCTGCGCCAAAGCAGGCTGAGAAGGTTGGGGTCGGTTCGGTGACGCCACGTTCGGTACCGGCCAGTTTGGCGGTGAAGCCAGACAGGAAGTGGTACTGGGTTTGGTCTGCCGTCAGGCGAGAGACCGGCGGCAGCACGCCAAACGCGTCGGCGGTCAGGAAGATCACTTTGGTGGCGTGACCCGCTTTTGACACCGGCTTAACGATGTTATCGATGTGATAAATCGGGTAGGACACGCGGGTGTTTTCGGTTTTGGAACCGTCGTCGAAGTCGATGGAACCATCTGCGCGCACGGTGACGTTTTCCAGCAGCGCGTCACGACGGATTGCGTTGTAGATTTCCGGCTCGGCATCTTTAGACAGTTTGATGGTCTTCGCGTAGCAACCGCCTTCAAAGTTAAACACGCCGTCGTCATCCCAGCCGTGTTCGTCATCGCCAATCAGGCGGCGTTTCGGATCGGTGGACAGCGTTGTTTTTCCTGTGCCGGACAGGCCAAAGAAGACTGCCACATCACCTTTTTCCCCGACGTTTGCCGAGCAGTGCATGGAGGCAATGCCTTTCAGCGGCAGCAGGTAGTTCATTACGGAGAACATACCTTTCTTCATTTCGCCGCCGTACCAGGTGCCACCAATCAACTGGATACGCTCAGTCAGGTTGAAAGCCACGAAGTTTTCGGAGTTCAGACCCTGCTCTTTCCATTGCGGGTTAGTGCATTTAGCGCCATTCATCACGATGAAATCAGGTTTGAAATCAACCAGCTCTTCGTCGCTTGGGCGGATGAACATGTTTTTAACAAAATGCGCCTGCCAGGCTACTTCGGTAATGAAGCGTACGGAAAGGCGGGTATCGGCGTTAGCGCCGCAGAATGCATCAATGATAAACAGACGCTTGCCGGAAAGCTGCTGGGTGACTAATCCTTTCAGATGCTGCCAGGTTTCCGGGGAGAGCGGTTTGTTGTCGTTCTTACCTTTACCTTTGTCGGACCACCAGAGCGTGTCGCGCGTGGTGTCGTCACGGACAATATACTTATCCTTTGGCGAACGTCCGGTAAAGATACCGGTATCAACGGCAACGGCGCCCAGGTTTGTTAACACGCCACGCTCATAACCTTCCAGGTTTGGATCAAGTTCCTCCTGGAAAAGCGTGTCGTAGTCTGGATTGTAAACGATATCCTGAACGTCATTGATACCATAAGCCTTGAGATCTTGCGGGGTTAAACTGTTGTTCACACGCATTTCACTGCTCCTTAGCCAATATGTATTACCTGGAATAGTAAGGTTTTTTAGGGATTGCTAACCGCGACAAGGCTCATAGATTTACGCATCCGGGAAAATCACGGATAACCGAATGCGCTGCGACTCCTGTCACAAAGAGGCGGATATTATGGCAGGAAACCCTTTTTTGTTGTGGAAAATGTTCTTAAAACGTTAATAGAGAGTGTTTTTGGCGGGAAACTTGTGAGTGTAATCGCATTCACGTAAGAAAATAACGTAACTCATACATAAACAATATCGATTCACTTCCCGTCGCAGTGGTCCGGGATCGGCCTATCAATGCTCAAAATTGTGAAGTTGATGCAATAATTACCTTTTCTCTTCATTCTGGGTGACGACATGGATAGTGTTGAACTTTCACGTACTACTCGCTGGGGCATGATATCTATCGGCCTGTTACAGGGGATATTGTGCTACCTGCTGATGACATATCTGGTGCCGCATAATGACGGCTGGCTGTTCTATGGCATGCCCGCGACAATTGCTCTCTCCTCGGCGCTTTTGCTCACCGTTGTCTCTTTTAAACAACGTGCGCTGTGGTACTGGATGGCGCTGATCTTTGTTGTCGTGCTGGCGATGAGCGTCTGGCTAAAGTGGCAAGTCGAGGGCAGTGATAAGTGGCGGCAAAATGATATTTTTATGTTGTACGGCTGGCGCTTACTGCTGATGGCGATGCTGGCATTGCCATGGATTCAGTACTCGCTCCACGCATCCCGCCAGCAGGCCCGCTATGCGCAGTTTTATACGAGTTTGTGGCTTAACGCGCTGACGTTACTGATTGTCTTTGTCGCCAACGGTTTGTTCTGGATGGTGCTCCTGCTGTGGAGCGAGATGTTTAAGCTCGTTGGTATTACCTTCTTCGACACGCTTTTCTTTGATACCGACTGGTTTGGCTACGTGGCCTTTGGCTTGGTTACCGCACTGGCGGTGGTACTGACCCGCACGCAGTCGCGTCTGGTTGCGGCGGTCCAAAAGTTACTGACTTTGATCGCCACCGGTCTGTTACCCCTGGTCGCGCTGCTGGCGCTGATGTTTGTACTGACCTTGCCCTTCACCGGCCTGGAGGCTATCTCGCAGCGGGTGTCTGCGGCCGGGTTGATGTCAACGCTGGCGCTGCTCCTGCTGCTGTTGATAGCTATCGTTCGCGAGCCGCAGAAAGAGGCGCTTCCCTATCCAGCCGCGTTACGCTACCTGATCAAATGCGCCCTGGTTGTCGCGCCCATCTATATGCTGATTGCCGGTTGGTCACTGTGGGTGCGAATTCAACAGTACGGTTGGACGCCCGAGCGCTTATATGGCGTGCTGGTGGTCTGTGTGCTGCTGCTCTGGTCGTTTGGCTATCTGGCGAGTATTTTACGCCGTGGGCGCAATCCGCTTGAGCTTCAGGGGAAGGTGATTCTTTGCGTGTCGTTGCTGGCGTTGGGGCTGTTGATTTTGCTGTCGTCGCCGGTTATTGATGCCTGGCGCATCAGCGTCAACAGCCATATGGGGCTGTATCACAGCGGCAAAATTAAGCCGGATCAGGTCAGCCTGTATATGTTGGGTAATAGCGGAAAACCGGGACGTGCGGCGTTGGAGGCATTACAAAAAGATGCGGCGTTTAACCAAGACAGTAAGCGTCGGCGCGACTTAAATTCTCTGCTGCAAGGACGTCGCGATCCCATGCAGAACCTGACTGCCACTCAACTAGCGCCGAAAGTGATGATAGCTCCAGGTAGCAGGCAACCCGATGAGACCTTCTGGGCGTTTGTCAAAGGGCAGAGCTACCGCATTACATCCTGCGTTGAGCAGGATGCATGCGTCCTGGTCGATCAGGACCTCAATGCTGATGGTAAGCCTGAGCAGGTGCTGTATGCTTTTGGCGATGGTGAGAGTCTGGTCTTTGCCAGGAAAGAGGATAAATGGGAACTCATCGCATCAGGTCAGCTACCTGCAGAATTCAATAAGGATAAACTGCTGCAGGCGGTGGCGAATCATCAACTGGATTCAGCCCCCAGAGTTTGGCGTGATATCACCATTGATGGCACCCGATTGCCGATTAATTATTACAACGAGTGAGCGTGTTGCAGATAGCGTTTTGATGGATGGCGGTGCGAACGCCTATCCGGTCGACGATAGTGGGCCGGATAGGCAGTGGTGATTAATGTACCTGCGGGTCCGCCGGGGAAGCGTTGCTGCGGATCTCAGCAATGTCCATGGCATTAAACAGATAGTGGCTCCCGCAGTAATCGCAGTGCATATCGATCTCGCCTTCTTCCGCCAGAATGCTGTCCACTTCTTCGTCCGGCAGCGTTTTCAGTGCGCCAGCGCAGCGTTCGCGTGAACAGGTGCATTTGAACTCAACGTCCTGCGGATCGTAGAGAGTAACCTCTTCTTCGTGGTACAAGCGCCACAGCACTTCGTTGGCCGGGAGCGTTAACAGCTCTTCAGTTTTGATGGTTTCGGTCAGGGCTGTCAGGTGATCGAAATCATCTGCCTGCGCGTTTTGCGCCGGCATTACCTGCAGAAGCATCCCGCCAGCAGCGGGTTTGCCATCGACGTCGCCAGTACGGATAAACAGACGTGTCGGCAGCTGTTCAGAACGCATGAAGTAATCTTCCAGACATGCGGCCAGCGTGTCGCCTTCCAGACCAACCACGCCCTGATAGCGCTCGCCTTCTTCTGGGGTAATGGTGATCACCAGGTAGCCGTTGCCTACCAGCGTTTTGAGATCAGCTCCTTCAGGGATATCGCCCTGCATACGGGCCACGCCGCGCATCTGCTGATTGTTGTTGCCGTTAATGACGGCCAGGCTCAGCGGACCATCGCCCTGCAGCTGTACGGTGATATCACCGGCAAACTTCAGCGTGGCGGTGAGCAGGCTGGTGGCGACCAGCAGTTCAGCCAGCACGTTCTTAACCGGCTGCGGGTAAGTATGATTTTCGAGGATCTGTTGCAGGGTTTCCGAAACGGTCACCAGCTCGCCGCGCACGGCAAAGTTTTCAAACAGATAACGATGTAATTGGTCATGTTGCGGCATAATCATCTCTCTTGCAGGTGACAGTCACTCGCTGTCGCCATGTTTAAATCGTAACAGGTCGCGGCGCTCTTTCTTGTCCGGTCGCCTGTCCGGGTGCGGCATGGTTAACGCGTTAAGTTTACGCGCCAGCGCCACTTTTTCGCGTTTTTCTACGCTTTCCGCGGTTTCTTCATACAGCGTAACGGCTTCCGTGGCCGGGCGACGCTGCTCGGTAATAGCCTTGATAATGACCGTTCGCTCGTCATTTCCCTGGCGCAGGGTGAGGGTGGCGTTCAGCTCGACAATCTTGCTCGGTTTGCTGCGCTGGCCGTTGTAATGCACCTTACCGCCTTCAACCATTTCGCGGGCTAGCGCACGCGTTTTGTAAAAGCGCGCAGCCCACAGCCATTTATCCAGCCTGACTTCAGCAGAGGGCTTTTCTTTCATGGCGTCTCCTTCACATCAGTGAGGGGATCAGTCGGCGGTAGTCATTCAGTGACGGATGGCGCGCGTACTGTTTTTCCGCGATGCCTGAGTCGGGATTGGTCACGCCGAGGCAGTAACGAATACCGTACAGAGCAGCGGCGTCGAGAATGGGTTCGCTGTCGTCAATAAACAGCGTCTTCTCTGCACTCATTCCCGTTTCTTCAGCCACAGCGTGCCATAACCGCTGATCCTCTTTGGGATAACCAAATGTGTGGGTGGAAAGTAATAAATCAAGGTGTGAGGCCAGACCGGTATGCTCCAGCTTCACCGCCAGGTTATGGGGATGCGCGTTGGTGAGCAAAATACGGCGCTTGCCGCTGGCTTTTAAGGCATCAAGAAACGGTACAGTATCTTCACGCAAAACGGCGCGCGGTCCCTGTTCCGTTGTCATGGCGCAAATATCAAGATCCAGGCATTCGCTCCAGTAATCCAGGCAGTACCAGTTTAGCGTATGCTGCACGGCATGATACTGCTGACGAATATAGTCCTGGGCTTCCTGGGGAGAGATACCCTGCTTCGCGCCATAGGTTTCCGGCACCAGTTTTTGCCAGAAATAGTTATCGAATGCTAGGTCGAGCAGCGTGCCGTCCATATCTAACAACACGGTATCGACATCCTGCCAGGCAATATTGATCTGCATGGAAACTCCCCAGAAGAAAACATGATGCGCGACAGGGTAGCATATCCTGTCGCGCGAGCGTGTTATCGAATCAGGCTTTCCGGGTTGTCAATCAGCGTTGGATTCAGGCAACTTTCGTAGTAGCTCTGAATTTCCGTGATGCGGGAGCGGTGACGCTGGTAGCGTCTGAAAGCCTGTATGCTGTTGTAGACAGCGCATCCGAGCATGGAGAACATCAGCAGCGTCGTGCCAAGGTAGCGCCATAATCCTGAACGATCCGGGATACGGTGCAGGCCAATGTGCTGGGTGCCATTGGCGTCGGTCGAAATATTGGTGACGATCCCCTCCGCGCGAAACGGCGTCTGCATCAGCATCTGCGCCAGGCGCTGGAAGGCGTTCCACTGTTCCTGTGGGGGATAGTCATATAGCGAGGTTGTCGGCCACGGCTGATCGACCAGATCGCTGCCTTCGTCGCTGATAATCAGGAAACCGCCAGGGGCTGGGCTATTCAGCGTCTGGGCCGCTCGCGCAGTCTCGCGTGAAATAAACGGCGCCGTAGAGGTATTCACCAGATTATCCAACGACTCCGCGCTTACCGGACGCAGCAGCACGTTCACGCCATCCAGTTTGCCTGCGTTCGCCCGTTTCACCAGCGCTGTCCAGTCTTTACTGTTACCAAGGTTAACCAGTGCATTTTTTAAACGTACACATTCATCTTTGGCCGCGCACAGATCGGCCGTTTTCAGGACGATCTCGCCAAAATCGTCCAGTAACACCATTCCGGATTTTTGAATTGCCGAGCGTAACGATGCGCTGACGCGAGAGTCATCATCCGCTTTGGGGTGCAGTTGGCGGTTCACCGCCTGCGTGAGCGCGGTGGCTTTATTCACCAGATCGGACTCAGGCAGCGGTAATGCGCGCGCGTCATTCCAGATAATTTGCGTGCAATCGAAAGGCATAAACGGCGCGGAAGGCTGCGCATTCCAGCTCCCCTGGGTATGAATGTTACACATACCCGTACCGCTCAGATGCAGCGTGTCACCCACGCGAACGCCCGCGTTTTCAAGCTGTTTAACGCTGGTGGCTTCGATAGTTTGTGCGCCCTTCATCCAGGAAAGCGTAAGCTTTATCGGCATATCCAGCGGGATCCAAAACAGCAGCATCAGCAGCACCAGCAACGAGCCGCCCGCGATGACGGCGTTGCGCAGCCAGTGCTGTAACGGGAAGTTTTTGACTTCGTCATGCAGCGATAAAAAACGCCCCTGGCGTACAACGTGGCGATCGAGATAAATATCAATATCCGTTTGCTGGCCAAGATCTTGTGCGATGTAAGGTTGCCAGTGCGGTGGATAAATCAGATCAATAATACCTAGCGAGATATTATTAATTTGCTCCTGGTCGTTTTCGCCAAACAGCCCCCAGCGACGCGGCGTACCGCGCAGACAATGAATTTCCCGCAGGGCGGTTTTAGACGGTGGGGCAAACAGCCCCCACAGACCCGCAGCCAGTAGCAGCACCGCGCCACCAACTGTCCACGGAACAAACGTATCCGGGATTATCAAACAGAAAAAGAACAGCAGGAACGATGTGGCAATCAGTAACGCCTCGCGCAATCCCGATGGGCGGCTGAGCGTATATTCTTCATGGGTTTCCTGGCGAATATTCAGCAGTTCAATCTGCTCGCTTTCTTCACCGCGAATGGACGCCTGGGTAGAAGCGGTGTGCTGTAACGCATAGCCACGCGCTTCCTGCATATATTCCTGCAGCGTATGGCCGTTCAGGGAGATAACCAGCGGTATCGTATTGGTGTGGATTAGCTCAACGCTGTTTTCGTCATTGATGTATTGTTCCCAGAAAGGGGGAAGATGTACCTCAACGGAATCAAGATAGTAACGCCATTTGTTAGGATCGTCGGTAGTAATGCCGTAACGTGTAATCGCGTGCGTAAGCACGATGACGCTATTACTTTGGGCATTCAGCGTTAATGACACCGGCGCGGAGCTGGCGCCCGTTGGACCAGGTACCTGCTGAATTTGACTAAGGCTTTCGAGATAGTTTTCGACTGCACTGCGCTCTTCAGGCGTGAGTTTACGCTTCGAGGCGTCTGAGAAGACGTTGCTCAAGGGTAAATTTTTCCGTCTGGATTTCGTTCTGAGTAGCCATCCTGCAAGCAATGAGCAGGCCAGCAAAGCAGCTAAAAAAATCAGAATGGTGCTCATGCTTTCCCCATCTTACTTAGTCTGTCAGGCGTGGTCAGTCGCACCCTGTTCAATATTCGTGATTCTGTGGTTGGCTATCGGCAAGTGTGGAGTCGAACTTGAGCATCTTTAAGTACAGCCCAGTAAATGCGAATCATAGCAAAATCACTAAAAATGGAATATCAGCAAATTCCTGGAGTTATTTCAACCTATTGACTTTTAATTTGAAATAGGGATTAACTTTTAGTACGTTACATAAATGTAAATAAACGGCAATTCACATTGCCGAAACCGTGCGGTATATCGCACAATAACCCCAGATTTCACAGCAAAGATCCTCACAATGAGCAAATCATTACAGAAACCCACGATTTTGAAAGTGGAAACCGTCGCCCAATCCCGGCTGTTTAAAGTCGAAAGCGTGGACCTTGAGTTCAGCAATGGCGTACGCCGCGTTTATGAACGTATGCGCCCGTCCACGCGTGAAGCGGTAATGATTGTGCCGATTGTGGACGACCACCTGATCCTCATCCGCGAATATGCGGTCGGGACCGAATCTTACGAACTGGGTTTTTCTAAGGGGTTAATCGATCCTGGCGAAAGCGTGTATGAAGCGGCGAATCGGGAGCTGAAAGAAGAGGTGGGGTTTGGCGCAAAAGATCTGACGTTTTTAAAGAAACTCAGCATGGCGCCGTCCTATTTCTCCAGCAAGATGAACATCGTGGTGGCGGAGGACTTATATCCTGAATCGCTGGAAGGTGATGAGCCTGAACCATTACCGCAGGTGCGCTGGCCGCTGGCGCATTTGATGGATCTGCTGGAAGATCCTGATTTTCACGAAGCGCGTAATGTGAGTGCGCTGTTCCTCGTGCGCGAATGGCTGAAAGGACAAGGGCGGCTTTAATTTCTCTTCACGAATAATAAAAAAGGCGCCGAAGCGCCTTTTTTTGATCGGTCAGGGATCAGAACAGTTCGTGCGTCTCACCATTATCAATAATGGTCGTCCCCACCTCATGCACCGCCTGTTGCGTCGGCTGAGTGCCTTCAATGAAGTATTCTGCGCGGCTGTTGCCACCGCTTGCCAGTTGACCGGTGCTGCGATCGATATTGACCGTCACGATACCCGGCGGCGGCGTCAGCGGCTGCTCAGGCACGCCTTCCAGCACGGACTTCATATAGGCATCCCAGGCAGGCTGTGCGCTCTTTGCGCCGCCTTCGTAGCCGGAGATCTGGTCTTTGATCGCCCCAGAAGCCGTCGTGTGTCCGAGATTGCGGCGATGGTCATCAAACCCGATCCATACCGACGTCACCACGCCTGGCCCGTAGCCGGAGAACCATGCATCTTTAGAGCTGTTGGTGGTCCCGGTTTTCCCGCCGATATCATGGCGCTGTAAATCGCGACCTGCACGCCAACCGGTTCCCATCCAGCCCGGCTCACCAAAGATATTGGTGTTCAGGGCGCTTTTAATCAGGAAGGCCAGCGGCGTGTTGATCACATGTGGAGCGTACTCCTGCGTTCCGCTTTGCGCGACCAGCGCCTGGTTTGCCTGCTCAAGCTGAGGCATAGGCACGGAGGCATTCTGCTGTTCCTGCGAGACGGCGACATCTTCGACGTTACTGTTTTCCAGCACGTTAGATTTCTGGGTATCACCATAAATCACCGGAATATCGCATTCCGGACAGGCAATTTTCGGCTTCGCCTCGAAGATAACGCCGCCCATATCGCTTTCGATTTTACTGATGAAATACGGATCGACCAGGAAGCCGCCGTTAGACATCACTGCATAACCGCGCGCCACCTGCAACGGCGTGAACGAGGCAGAACCCAGCGCCAGCGACTCGGTGTGCACAATGTTCTGTGCCGGGAAGCCGAAACGTTGCAGATACTCTGCCGCGTAATCCACGCCCATCGCGCGCATGGCGCGTACCATCACCACGTTTTTCGACTGACCCAGCCCCTGACGTAAGCGGATAGGACCGGCGTATTGCGGCGGTGAGTTCTTCGGCTGCCAGTCGGAACCCGCGCCGGCATCCCAGCGGGAGATCGGCACGTCGTTAAGCATGCTCGCCAGCGTCAGACCTTTATCCATCGCGGCGGTATACAGGAATGGTTTGATGTTGGAACCCACCTGGCGTAACGCCTGGGTTGCACGGTTAAACTTGCTCTGGTTGAAGTCAAAACCACCGACCAGCGCCAGCACCGCGCCGTTTTGCGGATTGATGGAGACCAGTGCGGAGTTGACGTCCGGTACTTGTGCCAGCCACCAGGCATCGCCAACCTGGCGTACCCAGATTTGCTGCCCGGTTTGCACCACATCAGTCACTTTGCGCGGCGTCGGGCCTTGCTGGGTATCCGAGCGGTAAGGACGCGCCCAGCGCATGCCTTCCATCCGTAATGACACTGACGTACCATCCGCCAACGCGGCAATGGCTTCCTGCGGATTGGCGCTGGTAACAACCGCCGGTAGCAGGGGACCATAAGTCGGTAGCGCTTTCAGCGTATCGGTGATTTTCTTGCTGTCCCAACTGCTTTCGCCCACTTTCCACAGCACGTTCGACGGGCCGCGGTAACCGTGGCGCATGTCGTAATCCATTACGTTGTTACGTACTGCCTGCTGAGCAGCCTGCTGTACTTTGCGCGTAATGGTGGTGGTGATGCGATACCCGTCCTCATAGGCTTTCTCACCATAACGGTTATACATCTCCTGGCGCACCATCTCAGAGAGATACGGCGCGGAGAAGGCAATTTCCGGCGCGTGGTAGTTGGCGTCAATGGCTTCGCCGCGCGCCTGATCGTACTGGGCCTGCGTGATGTAGTTTTCGCTCAACATACGCGACAGTACGACGTTACGTCGCGCGGTTGCCCTTTCCATCGAATAGAGGGGGTTGAAGGTTGACGGCGCTTTTGGCAGACCGGCAATCACCGCAATTTCACTTAAGCTGAGCTGATCAACCGTCTTACCGAAATAGACCTGCGCGGCGGCACCTACGCCATAAGCGCGATACCCCAGGTAAATCTTGTTCAGATACAGTTCGAGGATCTCATCTTTACTCAGCAGTTGTTCAATGCGGATCGCCAGGAACACTTCTTTGATCTTACGCATCAGCGTACGTTCCGGGCTCAGGAAGAAGTTTCTCGCCAACTGTTGGGTGATGGTGCTGGCCCCTTGTGATGCATGGCCGGAGAACAGCGCGACGCTGGCAGCACGGAAGATCCCCACCGGGTCTACCCCGTGGTGCTCATAAAAACGACTGTCTTCGGTAGCGATAAAGGCTTTAACCATTACCGGCGGCATCTGATCCAGGGTGACCGGGATTCGACGTTTCTCGCCATATTGCGCGATCAGCTCGCCATCAGCGCTGTAAACCTGCATCGGGATCTGTAAACGCACATCTTTGAGCGTCGCGACGTCAGGTAATTGCGGCTCAATATAGCGATAGAGGCCATAAATCGAGCCTGCTCCCAGCAGGATGCAACATACTGCAAGGATTAATAAATACTTTACGAACTTCACTGGAGATTTCCCATTTAGTGGCATTTGGGCAGTTTATAAACAAACGCGCGGTAGTATAAAGGCAAGCCAGACGCATTGATATACCCGTTAAAGCAACGGGTGATAAGGAGATCATCAGCAATGGCTTTCAATATCTGGAAAATTGGTCTGCATATTCAGCAACATGAAGCGCTGGCTGTCGCCTTAGTTCACGACGCATCCGGTTGGTTTCTCCAGCGCTGGTGGCGTATACCGCTGACGCCTCAGGTTATCGTCGATGGCCACATTCGCGAGCCTGAACAGCTTGTCGCAGCGCTACTGCCGTGGAGCCGGGAGCTTCCTCGCCGACACCATATTCATCTCTCTTTTCCTGCCAACAGGACGTTACAAAAAAAGTACCCTCGTCCGGAAATGATGCTGCGCGAGCCGGAGCAAGCCGCATGGTTATCCGGTTCGATGGCGCGTGAGCTGGATATGGCGCCGGATGCGCTGCATTTTGATTATAGCGAAGACACGTTAAGCCCGGCGTTTAACGTCACTGCCGCGCAAAGCAAAGAGATTTCAGCGCTTCTGACGCTGATCCAAACGTTGAAGGTACAGGTTACGGCGATTACGCCGGATGCCAGCGCGTTACAGCGATTTATACCTTACCTGCCAGAACATCATCAGTGTCTGGTATGGCGTGATGACACCCAGTGGCTATGGGCGACCCGTTCGGCATGGGGGCGTAAATCAACGGGCGATATTGGCTGTATCGACGAGCTTGCCGCGACATTATCGCTTTCCACGACAGCCATTGCGCTATGCGATCCCAGCGGCTTCGATCCTTTAAGCGTGGTGTCTGTACGCCAGCCGCCAATTCCAACGCAAAGCCATCGCTTCACCATTGCACTGGGACTCGCTATGGGAGGCACATGTTGATGATAGCGACCATCAATCTTCTGCCCTGGCGCCAGACGCGACGTCGCGCCTGCCTACGCTTCTGGAGTGTTTTATTTGGCGCTTCGCTACTGCTTAGTAGCGGCGTGTTGTTGCGCTATTACAGCGTTTTGAGCGTAGAAAACCAGGTCGAATTGTTGTTAGCGGATGCCGAAAAGACGCGGGCCGAGGCTTTAATGGCGCTAAAGCCGCGTGTGCAGCAGCGCCAGCAACGATGGCAACAGGTTCAAGCGCGGAACAAACAGCGTGAGCAGACCCGAAGCTGGCAGCGGGTTTTGCAAGGGCTGGCGGAATTACTGCCAGAGCAGGCGTGGTTAACAAAAATAACCTGGCAGCAGGATACGCTGGAACTGACGGGAAACACGCTGAGCTTTGCCGCGCTGAAGGCGCTGGAAGCGCAATTACGCCAGCTGCCGCTATTTAAATTGGGTAGCCCTGGCGAAACGCAGCAGGATGCGCAGGGACGCTGGCAATTCCACTATCGACTGATGCGGAGCGGTGCGCATGAAAACGCTTTGTGATAGCTGGTTAGCGCAGTCGCCGCGCTTTCGGCTCATCTGCGGCTGTGGCTGGATGCTGGGACTGCTCATCGTCGTCATGTTATGCCTCAGCTCCACCGCGCAGAAACGGGTTATGCAACAAGAGGCGCTAAACCAGCAACGAGCGGCCATTCAGGCGCAATGGCGAAATTTATATCTGCTGGCGGCATCGCCAGAAGAGCCTGAAGAGACGCTGATTCCGTTCTCCCCACTGCTGTTTCAGACTCCTCTTGCACATCTTATCCACTGGCAACCCTCCGCACAGGGAGGAGAAATGACGCTGAAGCCAGGCTGGGATGCCATCCCGCCGATGTTTGACCAATTGGCGGAGCAAGGGATGAACGTCAGCCGGTTTTCTCTTTACGCAGAAGGTGCAGAGCTGCTGTTAACACTACAACTGGAGCGCCTGAATGATGGTTGAACGCTGGCTGTTGGCGTGCGTAAGCGTACTGATACTCACCGGTATGCGTAATCCCTTCCTGCCGCCGGAGGACCGTTGCCAAATTGCTGAGCTGTCGGCATGGCGCTATCAGGGAATATTGAGCCAGGGAGCGCGACCCATTGGCATTGTTCAGGATAGCCAGAAAAAATGGCAGCGGGTTGAGCGAAATGATGTCCTGAAAAACGGTTGGACGGTTACGCAGATAACGGCCCAGAGCGTAACCCTCGACACAGGGAAAAACTGCGAGCCGCCGCAGTGGCAGTGGCAACGACAAGGAGCGATAAATGAAGCGATGGATGGCATGGATAGTGCTCGTACTGGTGGTCGGGATTCAGAGCGTACTGGCGGCGAAATCACAAAACGTGACGCTGGTGGTCGATGATGTGCCGGTGGTGCAGGTATTGCAGGCGCTGGCCGAACAGGAAAAGAAAAACCTGGTAGTTTCACCGGATGTCAGCGGTGTGCTGTCACTGCATTTGACGGATGTGCCCTGGAAGCGGGCATTGCAAACGGTGGTGAAAAGCGCCGGGCTGGTATTACGCCAGGAAGGCAACATTCTGCATGTGCATTCTGTTCAATGGCAGAGTGAAAATGCGGCTCGTCAGGACAATGAGCAGGCACGGCTTCAGGCCAGCCTGCCGTTGGAACATCGCAGTATCATTTTGCAATATGCTGATGCCTCCGAGCTGGCAAAAGCCGGAGAAAAGCTGCTCAGCGCCAAAGGAAGCATGACGGTGGATAAACGCACCAACCGCTTACTGCTGCGTGATAATAGCGTTGCGCTTAACGCACTGGAAACGTGGGTGGCGCAAATGGATCTGCCGGTTGCACAAGTCGAACTGGCGGCGCATATCGTGACGATTAATGAAAAAAGCTTGCGTGAGCTGGGGGTGAAGTGGTCGCTGGCTGACGCACAGCAATCGGGGGCGGTGGGGAACGTCACAACGCTTGCCAGCGATCTTTCTGTATCCACAGCCACATCCCGTGTGGGATTTAACATTGGCCGTATTAACGGTCGTTTACTCGAGCTGGAGCTGTCTGCGCTGGAGCAAAAACAGCAGTTGGACATCATCGCCAGTCCACGCTTACTGGCTTCTCACCTGCAACCTGCCAGTATTAAGCAGGGTAGTGAGATCCCTTATCAGGTCTCCAGCGGTGAAAGCGGCGCGACATCCGTCGAGTTCAAGGAAGCTGTATTAGGGATGGAAGTCACGCCCACCGTATTGCAGAAAGGACGAATCAGACTAAAACTGCATATCAGCCAGAATGTTCCCGGGCAGGTGCTACAGCAGGCGGATGGCGAAGTTCTGGCTATTGATAAGCAGGAGATTGAAACTCAGGTCGAGGTAAAAAGCGGCGAGACGATTGCGCTGGGCGGGATTTTTTCACATAAGAATAAATCCGCAGCCGACAGCGTGCCGCTGTTAGGCGACATCCCCTGGCTTGGCTCTCTCTTTCGTCATGATGGTAAAGAAGACGAACGGCGTGAATTAGTGGTTTTTATTACGCCCAGACTGGTTTCAACGCAATAACTTATGCATGAAAAGCCGTTGTTTTTGCACTGAACACGTTTCAGAGATTTGACGTGCGGGTGTATTTAGCATACAAGGAGTACCGATTTGAGTGTCGGTACTTTTCTTTACTTATGCGGCAGTAAATACGCTTTGCCTTTCTGGTGGTGTGTCATAGGCTTATTTGGTGTCATTTGGCTGCGCGATACGTCGCCAGGTCTGATGTTTGCAGGGTAGCATGCCTGCCACGACCAGAAATGCGTAAGGTTTGGTGATTTATTCAGTTGCCAAACCCGCTTGAGTATTGAGATAATTTTCAGTCTGACTCTCGCAATATCTTATGAGGTTTCAGTTCATGTCCTGCTGCGCTGAGTGTCTGCGAAGCGGGTTTACCATTAACGAATAGTCTTAGTAGTACCGAAAAAATGGCAGAGAAACGCAATATCTTTCTGGTTGGGCCTATGGGTGCCGGAAAAAGCACTATTGGGCGCCAGTTAGCTCAACAACTCAATATGGAATTTTACGATTCTGATCAAGAGATTGAGAAACGAACCGGAGCTGATGTGGGCTGGGTCTTCGATGTAGAAGGTGAAGACGGCTTCCGTGATCGCGAAGAAAAAGTCATCAACGAGTTGACGGAAAAACAGGGTATTGTGCTGGCAACTGGCGGTGGCTCTGTTAAATCACGTGAAACACGTAACCGTCTTTCCGCGCGTGGCGTCGTGGTCTATCTTGAAACGACAATTGAAAAACAACTTGCGCGAACTCAACGTGACAAGAAACGCCCGCTGCTGCAGGTAGAATCGCCGCCTCGTGAAGTTCTGGAAGCGTTGGCTGACGAACGCAATCCTCTGTACGAAGAGATTGCTGACGTGACCATTCGCACCGACGATCAGAGCGCAAAAGTCGTAGCAAACCAGATTATTCATATGTTGGAAAGCAACTAATTCTGGCTGAATACACACTCGTCTGCGGGTACAAGTAACTAAGGTGGATGTCGCGTAATGGAGAGGATCACAGTCACTCTCGGGGAACGTAGTTACCCTATCACCATCGCGGCTGGTTTGTTTAATGAGCCAGCTTCATTCTTACCGCTGAAATCGGGCGATCAGGTTATGTTGGTGACCAACGAAACCCTGGCTCCCCTTTATCTCGATAAGGTTCGCGGCGTACTTGAACAGGCGGGTGTTAACGTTGATAGCGTTATCCTTCCCGATGGCGAGCAGTATAAAAGTCTGACGGTTCTGGATACGGTTTTCACTGCGTTACTGCAAAAACCGCACGGTCGTGATACCACGTTAGTCGCACTTGGCGGCGGCGTGATAGGCGATCTGACCGGTTTTGCGGCAGCCAGCTATCAGCGTGGTGTTCGTTTTATTCAAGTCCCGACAACCCTGTTGTCGCAGGTCGACTCCTCCGTTGGCGGCAAAACCGCCGTAAACCATCCCCTCGGTAAAAACATGATTGGCGCGTTTTACCAACCGGCGTCCGTGGTGGTGGATCTCGATTGTCTGAAAACGCTTCCTGCGCGTGAGCTGGCATCGGGGCTGGCGGAAGTGATCAAATACGGCATCATCCTTGACGGTGAATTTTTCAGTTGGCTGGAAGAAAATCTGGATGCGTTATTGCGTCTGGATGGTCAGGCGATGGCGTACTGTATTCGTCGTTGTTGTGAGCTGAAAGCAGAAGTTGTCGCAGCGGACGAGCGTGAAATGGGCTTACGTGCTTTACTGAATCTGGGACACACGTTTGGCCATGCGATCGAAGCTGAAATGGGTTATGGCAATTGGTTACATGGTGAAGCCGTTGCAGCAGGTATGGTAATGGCTGCTCGTACGTCAGAACGTCTTGGACAGTTTACCTCCGCTGATACGCAGCGCATCATTACGCTGCTGCAGCGAGCGGGCTTGCCGGTCAATGGACCGCGTGAAATGTCCAGCGAGGCTTATCTGCCGCACATGCTGCGAGATAAAAAAGTGTTAGCGGGAGAGATTCGTTTAGTGCTTCCGCGGACTATAGGGAAGAGTGAAGTGCGCGGCGGAGTGTCGCACGAGGTGGTTCTTAACGCTATTGCTGATTGCCAGCCGGCGTAACAACAAGAAAGGTCTGGCTTGCGTTGCGAAACGTAGGTCTTTTAGCTTCAGGTTATGTGCAAAGTCGTAAGCATTAACCTTTGAGTGGGGTGTTAAATGGATGAATTCAAACCAGAAGACGAGCTGAAACCCGATCCCAGCGATCGTCGTACTGGTCGTTCTCGTCAATCGTCTGAACGCGATAATGAGCCGCAAATCAATTTTGATGATGTTGATCTGGATGCTGACGATCGTCGTCCTGCGCGCGCACGTAAAGAGCGTGAAGAAGAACGGGACATTGAAGAAGAGTATGAATCTGATGACGATGACGTGGATGAAGAGCGTGTAGAACGCCGTCCGCGCAAGCGTAAGAAACCCGCCAGCAAGCCTGCCTCTCGTCAGTATATGATGATGGGTGTCGGTGTCT
The DNA here is from genome assembly GCF_013729795.1 of Citrobacter sp. RHBSTW-00859. NCBI lineage: Bacteria > Pseudomonadati > Pseudomonadota > Gammaproteobacteria > Enterobacterales > Enterobacteriaceae > Citrobacter > Citrobacter sp. RHBSTW-00859. The sequence goes on from NZ_CP056284.1 coordinate 370,683, forward strand.
TGGTGCTGTTGCTGCTGATCATCGGTATCGGTTCTGCGCTGAAAGCCCCCTCATCATCTCCCAGTGAGCAGGCTGGATCTGGCGAGAAGAGCATTGATCTTTCTGGCAACAACGCGACGGATCAGGCGAGCACGACTACGCCTGCAGCAGGCGCTGAGCAGACCGCTGGCAATACCCAGCAGGATGTTTCCCTACCGCCGATTTCCTCTACCCCAACTCAAGGTCAGACACCTGCGGCAACTGAAGGCCAGCAGCGTGTTGAAGTGCAGGGCGATCTGAACAACGCTCTGACGCAACCGCAAGGCCAGGAGCAGGTTAACAATGTAGTGGTTAACTCTACGCTGCCGACCGAACCTGCGACCGTTGCGCCAGTTCGTAATGGTAATGCTGTGCGCCAGACTGCGAAAACGGAAACGACTGAACGCCCTGCTGCGACACACCAGGAACGTAAACAGGCCGTTATTGAGCCGAAGAGCAAACCGCAAACTACGGTGAAAGCGACGCAGACAGAGCCGAAACCTGTTGCTCAGGCAAAACCAACTGCAACTGCGCCGACGACCACAACCAAGGCACCTGTGGTTACCGCTACGCCGAAGGCGACCGTTGAGCCGAAAGCTACCGCGACTACAACGCCTGCGCCAACTGCGACGGCAACAACGTCAACACCTGTTGCTGGTGGAGCGAAAAGTGCAGGAAATGTCGGAGCGTTAAAATCTGCGCCGTCCAGCCATTACACGCTGCAGCTCAGCAGTTCTTCTAACTACGACAACCTTAACGGTTGGGCGAAGAAAGAAAACCTGAAGAACTACGTGGTGTATCAGACGACGCGTAACGGTCAACCGTGGTATGTTCTGGTAACAGGCGTGTATGCGTCTAAAGAAGATGCGAAACGTGCAGTGTCTACGCTACCCGCCGATATTCAGGCGAAAAATCCGTGGGCAAAACCGCTGCACCAGGTTCAGGCCGATTTGAAGTAAGATAGGATATGTTCTGCAATGGTTTGCTGTTTCGCCCAATTGCGGGACAAAGACTAAAGCGCAGGATGCTGTCGGAGCTTTCTCCACAGCCGGAGAAGGTGTAATTAGTTAGTCAGCATGAAAAAAAATCGCGCTTTTTTGAAATGGGCAGGGGGAAAATACCCCCTGCTTGATGATATCAAACGGCATTTACCTCAGGGTGAATGCCTGATTGAACCTTTCGTGGGTGCCGGGTCGGTGTTTCTCAACACCGACTTTTCTCGTTATATTCTTGCCGATATCAACAGCGACCTCATCAGTCTCTATAACATCGTGAAGACACGTACCGATGAGTATGTGCAGGCTTCGCGTGAGCTGTTTATGCCTGAAACCAATCAGGCTGAGGTGTACTATCGGTTCAGAGAAGAATTTAATGCCAGTCAGGATCCGTTCCGCCGTGCAGTACTGTTCTTGTATCTGAACCGCTTTGGTTACAACGGATTGTGCCGTTATAACCTGCGCGGCGAGTTTAATGTACCGTTTGGTCGTTATAAAAAACCTTACTTCCCGGAAGCCGAGTTGTACCATTTTGCTGAAAAAGCGCAGAATGCGGAGTTCCATTGTCTCTCCTATGAAGAGTGCATGGACCGTGCGGATAGCAACTCAGTGGTTTATTGTGACCCGCCTTATGCACCGCTTTCGGCGACGGCAAATTTCACCGCGTATCATACCAACAGCTTTAGCCCAAAAGAGCAGGCACATCTGGCCGAGATGGCAGAAAAGCTGGTCAGTAAGCAGATCCCGGTGTTAATTTCGAACCATGACACGCCCGATACCCGCGAATGGTACCGATCGGCGAAACATTTTCAGGTCAAAGTGCGGCGCAGCATTAGCAGCAATGGCGGCACGCGTAAAAAGGTGAACGAACTGCTGGCACTGTATAAACCAGGAGTTGTAACGCCTGCGAAGAAATAATTCTCAAGGAGAAGCGGATGAAACAGTATTTGATCGCCCCCTCAATTCTGTCGGCTGATTTTGCCCGCCTGGGTGAGGACACCGCGAGAGCGCTGACTGCCGGTGCCGACGTCGTGCACTTCGATGTCATGGACAATCACTACGTACCAAACCTGACCATCGGCCCGATGGTACTGAAATCGCTGCGTAAATATGGCATTACTGCCCCGATTGACGTTCATCTGATGGTGAAACCGGTCGATCGTATTGTCCCGGACTTCGCCGCCGCCGGCGCGAGCATCATTACTTTTCACCCGGAAGCCTCCGAGCATGTCGATCGCACTTTACAGCTGATCAAAGAGCATGGCTGTAAAGCGGGCCTGGTGTTTAACCCGGCAACACCGCTGAGCTATCTGGACTACGTCATGGATAAGCTCGATGTGATCCTGCTGATGTCCGTTAACCCAGGTTTTGGCGGGCAGTCCTTTATCCCACAAACGCTGGATAAGCTGCGCGAAGTGCGTCGTCGTATTGATGAATCTGGCTACGATATTCGCCTTGAAGTGGACGGCGGCGTCAAGGTGAACAACATTGGTGAAATCGCGGCGGCGGGTGCAGATATGTTTGTCGCAGGCTCTGCTATTTTCGACCAACCAGACTACAAAAAAGTCATTGATGAAATGCGCAATGAACTGGCGAAGGTAAGTCATGGATAAGTTTCAGGATATTCGGGGCGCTGCATTTGACCTCGACGGTACGCTGGTCGACAGCGCGCCGGGATTAACCGCAGCGGTGGATATGGCGCTGTATGCGCTGGAACTGCCGATTGCCGGTGAAGAACGCGTTATCACCTGGATTGGCAACGGTGCAGATGTACTGATGGAGCGCGCGCTGGCGTGGTCGCGTCAGGAGCGCGCCACACTACGTAAGACAATGGGTAAACCGCCCGTTGATGATGATATCCCAGCCGAAGAACAGGTGCGTATTTTGCGTAAGCTGTTCGACAGATACTACGGCGACGTCGCTGAAGGGGGGACATTCCTGTTCCCTGATGTTGCCGACACGCTGGGCGCGATGCATGCGAAAGGATTGCCGCTGGGTCTGGTGACCAACAAACCGACCCCGTTTGTCGCGCCATTGCTTGAGGCGTTAGATATCGCCAAATACTTTAGCGTGGTCATCGGTGGTGACGACGTGCAGAATAAAAAACCGCATCCGGATCCGCTATTGCTGGTAGCAAGCAAGCTTGGCATCAAGCCTGAGCAATTGCTCTTCGTAGGGGATTCACGTAATGATATTCAGGCGGCAAAAGCTGCTGGCTGTCCGTCCGTTGGCCTGACTTATGGCTACAACTACGGCGAGTCGATCGCGCTGAGCCAACCCGACGTTATTTACGACCGTATTAATGAACTACTGCCCGTTCTCGGGCTTCCGCATAGCGAAAATCAGGAATCAAAAAATGACTAAGCCCATCGTTTTTAGTGGCGCACAGCCCTCAGGTGAATTGACCATTGGCAACTATATGGGTGCGCTGCGTCAGTGGGTGAGCATGCAGGATGACTACCATTGCATCTACTGCATCGTTGACCAACATGCCATCACCGTTCGTCAGGATGCTCAGCAGCTGCGTAAAGCAACGCTCGATACGCTGGCGCTGTATCTGGCATGCGGTATCGATCCTGAAAAAAGCACCATTTTCGTCCAGTCTCATGTACCGGAACACGCACAATTAGGTTGGGCGCTGAACTGCTACACCTATTTCGGCGAGCTGAGCCGTATGACCCAGTTCAAAGATAAATCCGCACGCTATGCGGAGAACATCAACGCCGGTCTGTTTGATTATCCGGTGCTGATGGCGGCAGACATCCTGCTGTATCAGACCAACCAGGTACCGGTTGGCGAAGATCAGAAACAGCATCTGGAACTAAGCCGCGATATCGCCCAGCGCTTCAACGCCCTGTATGGCGACATCTTCAAAGTGCCTGAGCCGTTCATTCCTAAATCCGGTGCGCGCGTGATGTCGCTACTGGAGCCGACGAAGAAAATGTCCAAGTCGGATGACAACCGCAACAACGTGATCGGCCTGCTGGAAGATCCGAAATCCGTGGTTAAGAAAATCAAACGTGCGATGACCGACTCCGAAGAGCCGCCTGTTGTACGCTACGACGTGCAGAATAAAGCGGGTGTTTCCAACCTGCTGGATATCCTCTCTGCCGTTACCGGCCAGAGCATTCCGGAGCTGGAACAACACTTTGAAGGCAAGATGTATGGTCATCTGAAAGGTGAAGTCGCAGAGGCCGTTTCCGGCATGCTGACCGAGCTTCAGGAGCGTTATCACCGTTTCCGTAACGATGAAGCTTTCCTGCAGCAGGTGATGAAAGATGGCGCTGAAAAAGCCAGCGCACGCGCGTCTGTTACGCTGAAAGCGGTTTACGAAGCGATTGGTTTTGTCGCCAAGCCGTAATGCGCTCTGCGTTGCTGAAGAAACCGGGTTCTACCCGGTTTTTTTTCGCCTGTTCGCTGGCGAATCTCAAAAAAATATGAAGCGCCTCGCCGTTTGCATATTTCCTTATATCAATCAATTTAATGAAGATATAAATATTCAATTTACTGAAGATATAAAATGCGTCGGATATTTATCAAGAGAGAGGAGGGACTGACAACCCTGGCCCGCTACCTGCTCGGCGAGAAGTGCGGTAGCGTGTGAATGAGCATCAAACCAATAAATAAAAAAACCGGGGATTTCCCGGTTTTTTTGTATCTGCGCAATCGCTTCTGTTACAGATCTGCAGCCGGGCCACAGCCACCAATAATTTTAGAAATAGAAATTGCCGGATGCAGGAAGTAATCGTAGGTGCAGTTATCTTTTTTGTTATCAACATGACCAGTACACGCGGTCAGCGTAGCCAGAACACCAGCAACGATAGTGATTTTTGCAAATTTCAGCATGTTAAAATCCTTGTAAGATATCTATTTTTAAATGGATGAAATCCATTTCTCGGCGGTTAAGATATCAACTAAAATAAACTTAAAGTAGTCCGGATTAGGACATAACAAGTTTTATATAAAATATGCTTTCAATGAATTTAAATGTTTTAAAAATACATTTAATTAATGATTAACGGTTGGGCTACTGAGGCGAGTATATAGCGTATATCGGTTATTTATTTCTATCGGAAGATAAATAAATGCCCTGAATATGAACTGTCCAACTTTATGGGGGCAGTCCAACATCAGGGCATTTTTCAGCGTTAAATTAATGGTTCGAGAACCAGTTCAGCTTATCGCGTAGTCCAACCACGCGGCCGACGATAATCAGCGCCGGGCTTTCAACCTGCTGCGCCAGTTCGCCGAGTTGCGAAAGCACCCCGTTAACAACGCGTTGCTTCACGGAGGTACCGTTTTCTACCAGCGCGACAGACATATCGGGTTGCATGCCAAATTCGATCAGTTTTTCCTGGATAGTAGCCGCCTGATTGAGGCCCATGTAGAACACCAGCGTCTGTTTCTCTGCCGCCAGGTTTTCCCAGTCCAGCTCGCCGCCGGTTTTCAGGTGCCCGGTGACCAGACGTACACTCTGGGCGTAATCTCGATGGGTCAGTGGAATGCCAGAATAGGCGGAACAACCGGATGCAGCGGTAATACCTGGCACAACGGAGAATGGAATACCGGCATGGCAAAGGGTTTCCAGCTCTTCGCCACCACGACCAAAGATGAACGGGTCGCCACCTTTCAGGCGCACGACGCGTTTGCCCTGTTGCGCTTCACGCAGCAGGATCTGGTTAATTTCTTCCTGCGGTACACAGTGGTAGCCCGCGCGTTTACCGACGAACACCCGGTCGGCATCGCGGCGTACAAGGTTCATGATGTCGTCGGATACCAGACGGTCATAAACCACGACATCCGCTTGCTGGATCTGCTGTAGACCTTTCAGCGTCAGCAGCCCGGCATCGCCAGGACCGGCGCCAACCAGCACTACTTCGCCTCGATGGTCCAACGGTTCGCTGAGCAACTGCTCGGTGGTTTCCTCGACGGCTTTCTGGTCACTGTTCGCCAGCGACTGCGCCAGGCGGTCATTCACGAACAATTTTTCCCAGAAGCGGCGACGTTCACCCATGCTGGCAAACTGTTCTTTCACTCGGGCGCGTAACTTGCCTGCATATTGCGCGACCTGGCCCAGATGCTGAGGCAGCACAGATTCAAGTCTTTCACGTAGCAGACGGGCAAGCACCGGCGATGTACCGCCGGAGGAGACTGCCACCATCAGCGGCGAGCGGTCGATAATGGAGGGCATGATAAAACTGGCTGCTTTTGGCGCATCGACCACGTTGCAGAAAATACGACGTGATTCTGCGGCGGTGCTGACGCTTTGGTTGACGGCATCGTCATCGGTGGCGGCAATAGCCAGCCAGCAGGTGTCGAGCAGGGACTCGTCGAACGGTCCCTCAACCAGCGTCAGCATGCCTTCATCTGCCCATACGGTGAACTGCGGAATAAACGCCAACGCATTAACCGTTATACGGGCGCCCGCTTCCAGCAGTAACCGCGCTTTGCGTTCTGCGACATCACCACCGCCGACGATCAAGCAGTCGCGGTCACGTAGTTGACAAAATATAGGCAAATGATCCACGACATTACCCCTTAATTATTGGCAGTAGCCTCTGGCTGGTTGATTTTTGCCGGAGCAGGACGCTCCGATTTTGGCGTAGCATACCAATAACCCAATCCCATGAATACGACACCGGACAAAGTATTACCGAGTGTCACCCACAACAGGTTATGACCAATTCCTGACAGGGTATAGGCTTCGCTGTGGTGACCGAACCAGGAGAGGGCAAACAGCGTCATGTTGGCAACCGAGTGCTCGTAACCGGAAGCGATAAACGCCAGCAGACACCACCAGATAGCGAGGAATTTTGCTGCGCCCTCGGTACGAATTGCCATCCAGATTGCCAGACAAACCAACCAGTTACACAGTGCGCCTTTAAAGAACAGCACCGTTGCTGGCGCGGTAGTTTTCGCCAACGCCACCGAATGGACGATGCTGGTATCGACCGGCAGCAGGCTACCGCCGCCCCAACTATAAAGCAGAGCGACAAACACGGATCCGACCAGATTACCCAGCCAGGTTTGCGGCAGAATAGCCCACATCTGACCGTGACTGATGGTGCCCGCTTTGACGCCGAGCGTCAGGAACATGGTGTGACCGGTAAACAGTTCCGAACCGGCAATAATGACCAGCGTTAAAGCGATACCAAAGGTTGCACCCATTACCAGAGGACGAACGGACGGGTCGAGCAGATTACCGAGGGTGAAAATAAGAATGATGCCGAGACCGACGTAGGCCCCTGCCATTGCCGAACTGACCCAGAATCCGAGCGGGTTATTAGCCGAGAGGCGTGCGATGCGCGCAGCGTTAGCCGCACACTTATTAATAGTGTCTGTGAACATGTGTTGATTATCCTTGAAGTACAAACAATAAAAAGAAATCGTAACCGTAGGCCGGATAAGGCATTTATGCCGCCATCCGGCAATGTGCTTGTGCAATTGCCGGATGGCGCTACGCTTATCAGGCCTACAAATAAAAGACCTACAAATACGTCAAAAAAGGGGAGGCGTTGCGCCTCCCAAAAATTTATTAACCGCGCAGTTGCACCGTGCCGTCTTTCACTCGGGCTTCGTAATGTTTCACGGAGAACTGTTCGTCTTCCATGCACAGACCGTCGCTTAAGCGAAAGCGCTGTTTTTTCAGCGGGCTGGCGACCCACAATTCGCCCTGATGTTCAGCAATCAGCCCACGAGAAAGCACGCTGGACTCGAAGAACGGGTCGATGTTGCTGATCGCAAACACCTGGTCGCTGTGATACGGGCGGAAAATCGCAACTTGCTCGCTACCTAACAGGGCGCAGACGCCTGTTGCAGGCAGAATGTCATCGATTTTGCAGATGTTTTTCCACTGGCTCATGCGTTTTCCTCCACCAGAGTCACCGGGATACGCTCATAGGGCGTGGCCGGACGATGTTGTTCACGTTCAGGCACAACCTGGACATTCGGATCGCGTTGATCGCTGTTGATAAAGTGTTTGAAGCGAACCTGTGCGGATGGGGTGTTAACCGTCTCTGTCCACTCGCAGACCACCGCTTCACGCAGACGGGCCATCTCTTCTTCCAGGTGCTGGTTTAGCCCCAGTTTGTCGTCGATGATGACCGATTTCAGATATTCGATACCGCCTTCCAGGTTGTCTAACCATGGTGCGGTTCGGGTCAGTTTGTCAGCGGTACGGATGTAGAACATCATGAAACGATCAAGGTATTTGAGCAGCGTTTCGCGGTCGATATCCGCTGCCAGCAGGTCTGCATGACGAGGTTTCATCCCGCCGTTACCGCAAACGTACAAGTTCCAGCCTTTCTCAGTGGCGATGATACCCACGTCTTTGCCCTGTGCTTCCGCACATTCACGGGTACAGCCGGAGACGCCGAATTTCATTTTGTGCGGGGTACGAATGCCCTTGTAGCGGTTTTCCAGCTCCACGCCGAATCCGACGCTATCGCCGACGCCATAACGGCACCAGGTACTGCCTACGCAGGTTTTCGCCATACGCAGCGCTTTGGCGTATGCGTGACCGGTTTCAAAGCCCGCTTCAATCAGCTGACGCCAGATTTCCGGCAGGTCATCTTTTTGCGCGCCGAACAGGCCGATACGCTGAGAACCGGTGATTTTGGTATACAGGTTAAATTCACGCGCGATACGGCCCACGGCCACCAGGCCTTCAGGAGTAATTTCTCCGCCCGCAGAGCGCGGGATCACGGAGTAGGTACCGTCTTTCTGGATGTTCGCCAGGAAGTTGTCGTTAGTGTCCTGCAGCGGCGTGTGCTGTGGTTTGAGGATGTACTCATTCCAGCAGGAGGCCAGCAGGGAACCTACGGTTGGTTTACACACTTCACAGCCGTAGCCTTTCCCGTGTTTTGCCAGCAGCTCTTCGAAGGTTTTAATTCCTTCTACACGGATCAGATGGAACAGTTCCTGACGCGAGTACGGGAAGTGTTCACACAGGTTGTTGTTAACTTCGATCCCCTGTTTCGCCAGTTCAGCGTTCAGGACCTGCGTTACCAACGGGATACACCCGCCGCAGCCGGTACCAGCTTTGGTTTCAGCTTTCAGCGCCGCAACGGTGTGGCAGCCTTTGTTGATAGCGGCGATCAGCATGCCTTTGGTGACGTCGAAGCAGGAGCAAATCTGCGCGCTGTCCGGCAGTTTATCGACACCGATAGACGGCTTACCGCTGCCCGCGTGAGCTGGCAGAATCAGTGAGTCTGGGTTTTCCGGCAGTTCGATGGCGTTCAGTACCAGCTGCAGCAGGTTGCCGTAATCGCTGGTGTCACCGACTAAAACCGCCCCGAGCAGGGTTTTGTTATCTTCGCTAACGATGAGGCGTTTGTAGACTTCTTTGCTTTCGTCGAGATAGACGTAGCTACGGGCGCCCGGCGTGCGCGCATGCGCGTCGCCAATCCCGCCGACGTCAACACCGAGCAGCTTCAGCTTGGCGCTCAGATCCGCGCCTTCAAAGGCGTTTTCGGTTTCGAGAATATGGTCAACGGCAACCTGCGCCATTTTGTAGCCTGGAGCGACCAGACCATACACGCGGTTGTTCCAGCTGGCGCATTCGCCGATGGCATAGATGTCCGGATCAGAAGTCTGGCAGGTATCGTTAATCACAATACCACCGCGCGGCGCAACGTCCAGGCCGCATTGGGTGGCCAGTTTGTCGCGTGGGCGAATACCGGTAGAAAAGACGATGAAATCGACTTCCAGTTCGCTACCGTCGGCAAAACGCATGGTTTTGCGCGCTTCGGTGCCTTCCTGGACGATCTCTTTAGTGTTTTTGCTGGTGTGCACACGCACGCCCATGCTTTCAATTTTGCGACGTAACTGCTCGCCACCCATGTGATCCAGCTGTTCGGCCATCAGCATTGGGGCAAATTCAATCACGTGGGTTTCAACGCCGAGGCTTTTTAGCGCACCGGCGGCTTCCAGGCCCAGCAGGCCACCGCCGACGACGGCACCGCGTTTGCTACGGCGCGCGCAAGACTCAATGGCGTTGAGGTCTTCGATGGTGCGGTAAACGAAACAGTCTTGGGTTTCCGAACCTTTAATCGGTGGGATCCACGGATAAGAGCCTGTCGCCATGATCAGCTTATCGTAATAGACCGTACGACCCGCGCTGGAGTGGATCACCTTCTCCTGGCGGTTGATGGTGATTGCGCGCTCGCCCACTAACACCTTAACGCCATGCTTCTCGTAGAATCCTTCACGCACCAGAGAAAGTTCTTCGGCGGTGTGGTGGGAGAAGTAGGACGACAGGTGGACACGGTCGTACGCTTTGCGGGGTTCTTCACAGAAGACGGTAATATCAAAATTGGCAGCGTCGGATTTATCAAGAAGATCCTCAATAAAGCGATGGCCGACCATACCATTACCGATAATAGCGAGTCTGACTTTGCTCATTTTTGCCTCGATTTCTTTTCTATTACTGCCTACCTTAACGATTCAGCAACCCCGCTTATTGATGCAAATCAAATTCGCCTTTATATACTCCTTAAGAGGTATATGGCTGATTTAACTGCATTTTTATAAGTTACGGAATTAACAGGCTTTTCGTGTTTGTATAAATAACGTACAAATTAAGGGGTTTTTGTAAGAATTGGCCTACAGCACCAGAGAAAGAAGAGGGCGCGGGAATAGGCCGGAGGGCGTCTGCGCCTTATCCGGCCTACGAACAGCTTGTCTTGTAGGCCGGATAAGATACGTTAGCATCGCCATCCGGCACTCAGATTAATGCGTTGCGGGTGCGTTATGCTGGCGATGACGCGTGACGAACCCAAGAATAAAGCACATCACGAATACGACCGCATACAAGCCGTTAGCCGTCTGCAATGCCGCCAGCGGACCGCTGTGCGCCACGATAGGGCCAGTGACCACGAAGGTGAGCATAGTACCGATGGTGCCACAGGTCAGAACGAAGTTAACCAGTTTAGGTGATGCGACCTTCGTCTGCTGGGAGCCGAGGGTAATGATGGTGGTATAAATCGCGCTGGAGAAGAAGCCCAACGTTAGAATGAACCACGGCATATGCTCCGGCGTACCGGTGATAAACAGATACATCAGGACGGTAGCCACACCCGCCAGTACGGTCAGGATGCGCTGCAAATCGAAGAAACGCAGGATAAAGCTAAATGCCCACATGCCAACCATGTAAGACATCCAGAAGTCGCTGACCAGTTTACCTGCGTCGTTCAGGCTCATGCCCAGACTTTTGGCGTATTCCGGCACCCAGGAGATAAAGCCCAACTGACCGAGGATGTAGCACAGCGCGGCGATCGCCAGGAACAGCACGCCAATGCCCCATTTTTCTTTTACCACTGGCGCGTCCGGTTGCTGTGCGTGTTTACCCAGCGCCGGGAATTCGCAGCCGAAGGTCAGCAGGAAAATGGCGACGTATACCAGACCGATGCAGGCATAAACCCAATACCATTCGATGCTGCGCGCTAACAGGAATGCTGCCACCATCGGGAAAATCATGCCGGCCATGCTGAAGAAGGAATCAGTAAACAGCAGGCGGGAACCGCGCTGGCGACCTTCGTACATCTGAGTCACCAGGAACGTACCAATCGACATGGTGATACCGCTCACCAGACCCAGTACAAACATGGCGGCTGAGAACAAGGCCAGGCTATGGCTGAGCATCAGTCCGGCGACCGCCAGAACCATCAGGATAAAGCCAAAGCGCAACTGGGTTTTCAGTGGCACAATTTCCATCAGCCATGCATTCAGAAAAATAGAGATCAGAATGCCGGCATTCAGAAAGGTGAAGGTGTTACTCATACTGGAAACGGGCAAATGGAAGTAATCTGCGATGTTTCCCATCACCATCCCGGTGACAATTACCAACGCGCCTGTCAGGGCGTAGGAGAGAAAGCTAATCCATGTGAGCTTGATGCGATTGCTGTTAGTCATGACTGGCCTGTATAGAAGTGTTAGGCGCATTGACTGCGCCGTGAGCGGGCAGATTTTAGGCGCTTTAGTGATGCATTTAAATGTTTATTGGTAATTACTTGCTACGTTACATTTTTTTATGTGATCTAGATCGCATTGAATCTTGAGGCTATAAGGTTACATTTGTTTCAAGTACGTAAAATTAAGTAAAGGGATGGCCTTGTTCTTGAAGGCTCTTTAGAATCAATTCACTTGCTTCATTTCTGCTCTTGTTAAGGAATTCTCATGCTCAAATCGACTCTGGCGGCTGTTGCAGCTGTTCTCGCTCTTTCTGCTCTCTCTCCCGCAGCACTGGCAGCAAAAGGTGACCCGCATGTCCTGCTGACAACCTCTGCCGGTAACATTGAGCTGGAGCTGAACAGTCAGAAAGCCCCGGTTTCAGTGCAAAACTTTGTCGATTATGTCAACAGCGGTTTCTATAACAACACCACGTTCCACCGCGTGATCCCTGGCTTCATGGTGCAGGGCGGCGGTTTTACCGAGCAGATGCAGCAGAAGAAACCTAACCCGCCAATCAAGAATGAAGCTGATAACGGACTGCGTAATACCCGCGGCACGATTGCCATGGCGCGTACAGCAGATAAAGACAGCGCGACCAGCCAGTTCTTTATCAATATTGCAGACAATGCGTTCCTCGATCACGGCCAGCGCGACTTTGGGTACGCGGTCTTCGGTAAAGTTGTGAAAGGTATGGATGTCGCGGATAAGATCTCTCAGGTGCAGACCCATGATGTTGGTCCTTACCAGAATGTCCCGTCAAAACCGATTGTTATCCTGTCTGCCAAAGTCCTGCCGTAAACGTCTTTTGCGCGGGCAGTTCCTGTCCGCGTTCTTTCCCTTCTCTGCGTAACCTGAAATTGCCGCTTATACTTGTGGCAAGTGTCGGCTCATTCAGGGAGGTCACGTGAAAAAACTCACCGATAAACAAAAGTCCAGACTCTGGGAACAACGGCGAAATGCCAATTTCCAGGCCAGTCGGCGGCTGGAAGGCGTGGATATTCCACGGGTGACTTTGAGCACGGAAGACGCCCTGGCGCGTCTTGAAGAGTTGAGGGGGCACTATGAGCGATAAATTCGGTGATGGACGCGATCCCTATTTGTATCCGGGCCTGAATGTCATGCGTAACCGTCTGGGGATTCATCAGGCACAGCGCCTGGCGCAGGCGGCGTATGAACTGACGGCGCTGCGTGCGGCCACTATCGAATTAGGCCCGCTTAAACGGGGCTTGCCGCATCTGTGCGCCATTCATCGCCAACTGTATCGGGATATTTTTGACTGGGCGGGACATCTGCGAGAAGTGGATATTTACCAGGGCGATACCCGCTTTTGTCATTTCGCTTATATCGAGAAAGAGGGCAATGCGCTGATGCAGGACCTGGAAGACGAGTCCTGGTTGGTGGGGTTACCGGAAGATAAGTTTGTGGATCGTCTTGCGCACTATTATTGCGAAATCAACGTGCTGCATCCGTTTCGTATTGGCAGCGGTCTGGCACAGCGAATTTTTTTCGAACAGTTAGCGATTCATGCCGGGTATATATTGAGCTGGGATGACATTCCGGTTGAGGAGTGGAACCTGGCTAATCAGAGTGGGGCGATGGGTGACCTGTCTGCGCTTCGGGCGATATTTCGTAAAGTGGTAAGCGAAGCCCCGGAAACTGAGTAGAATAGCGCGGTTCTTATGTACCGGAGCCGCCATGATCCTGCTTATCGATAACTATGATTCTTTTACCTGGAACCTGTACCAATACTTCTGCGAACTGGGCGCTGATGTCCTTGTCAGGCGCAACGACGAACTGACGCTGGCGCAAATCGACGCGCTAAGCCCGCAAAAAATCGTAATATCCCCAGGCCCCTGCACGCCGGATGACGCTGGGATCTCATTGGATGTTATTCGTCATTTCGCGGGCAAGACGCCCCTGCTGGGTGTTTGTCTGGGACATCAGGCTATGGCGCAGGCCTTTGGCGCGACAGTGGTTCGGGCAGCTAAAGTGATGCACGGTAAAACCTCGCCAATTACGCATAACGGGCAGGGTGTTTTTCAGGGGCTCGCCAACCCATTAACGGTGACGCGCTACCATTCTCTGGTGGTTGCCCCCGCGACGCTTCCTGACTGCTTTGAGGTGACGGCCTGGAGTGAAACGCAGGAGATTATGGGCATTCGTCACCGCGAGTGGGATATGGAAGGGGTGCAGTTTCACCCGGAGAGTATTCTCAGCGAACAGGGGCATCAACTGCTGGCTAATTTCCTCAACCGGTGATTTGTGGTTGCTATTCAGTGATTTTTTATTCATATTTTGTGATTATAATTTCACTAACATTTCTGCTTAACAGGGTGGCAATGACATGGCAACTGAACAAACTGCAATTACGCGCGCGACATTCGATGAAGTGATTCTGCCGATTTATGCACCGGCTGAGTTTATCCCGGTAAAAGGGAAAGGGAGTCGAGTCTGGGATCAACAGGGCAAAGAGTATGTTGATTTCGCGGGCGGCATTGCAGTTACTGCACTAGGGCATTGCCATCCGGCCCTGGTGGAGGCGTTAAAAACCCAGGGTGAAACCCTGTGGCATACCAGCAACGTTTTCACCAACGAACCGGCGTTGCGCCTGGGCCGTAAAATCATTGATGCGACCTTCGCCGAGCGCGTGCTGTTCATGAATTCGGGTACCGAAGCTAACGAAACCGCCTTTAAGCTGGCGCGCCACTATGCCTGCGTGCGCCATAGTCCGTTCAAAACCAAAATCATTGCCTTCCATAATGCGTTTCACGGTCGTTCGCTGTTTACCGTATCCGTCGGCGGGCAGCCGAAATACTCTGACGGCTTTGGACCAAAACCAGCGGATATCATCCATGTACCGTTTAACGATCTGCATGCGGTCAAAGCGGTGATGGACGATCACACCTGTGCGGTGGTGGTTGAGCCTATTCAGGGGGAGGGTGGCGTCACTGCGGCAACGCCGGAATTCCTGCAAGGTTTGCGTGAACTTTGCGACCAACACCAGGCGCTATTGGTATTGGATGAAGTGCAGAGCGGGATGGGCCGTACCGGCGATCTGTTTGCCTATATGCACTATGGCGTGACGCCGGATATCCTCACCAGCGCGAAGGCTCTCGGCGGCGGCTTCCCGGTGAGCGCGGTGCTGACCACCCAAGAGATTGCCTCCGCATTTCATGTGGGTTCGCACGGTTCCACTTACGGTGGCAATCCGCTGGCCTGCGCAGTTGCGGGGGCAGCGTTTGATATCATCAACACGCCGGAAGTGTTGGAAGGTATTCAGGCTAAACGTCAGGCGTTTGTCCAACATTTGCACAAAATTGATCAACAGTTCGATATTTTCAGCGATATTCGCGGGATGGGGCTGCTGATTGGCGCCGAGCTGAAGCCGCAGTTTAAAGGCCGGGCGCGCGATTTCCTGTATGCCGCCGCGCACGAAGGGGTGATGGTACTCAACGCCGGACCGGACGTGATGCGTTTCGCGCCGTCGCTGGTAGTTGAGCAGGCGGATATCGATGAAGGGATGCAGCGTTTCGCACAAGCGGTAGCGAAAGTCGTTGCCTGATTACCTGTTGCCGGATAAGCACAGCGCATCCGGCAGTCGATCTTAACCTTTCATGTCCCGCAGACGGCGGCTCAGCCAGATTCCGTGGTGCGGTCGCTGACGCCATGCTACCGACGAAATGGTGTGCATGGTGTTCAGATGCCCCAGTATCCGTTGCAGATGCTGCTCAAGGGTGCTTAACGGACCGTGGGACAGCATCTCTGGCGCTTCGAGAATATTCACATCGCCTGAGCTTCCCGGTCCGTCATATTCCAGCCGCTGCTGACAGCGCTGGAGCGCAATTTCACAGGATTCCAGATACCGCTGCGCTAAATCCGGCGTCAGCATTGTGTGTTCCCTTGCCAGTGTGGTCATCGCGTTGATGTGCTCGACGATGAACTGGCTGTGCGTGACCCACAGTTTCATGTCCGCCAGGTAGTGCGAGTTGAATCCTGGCTCCTGCATCGCCTGGTTCAGTGAGTTGAACAACGTGTTATGCGCCTGATTGACCCGCATGCGTTGATACGCCAGCGGCGTGGCCTGCGGATCGTTGCTGAGGATCAGGCGAATGGCCTCCTGATCGGCTTCTAACGCATCATGGGCGTTCTTACGCAGCAGGCCGCTCTGCCACTGCGGCCACAGCCAGAGTGTACCGCCAAAGGCGATTAAGCAGCCAATAACCGTATCGACAAACCGCGGCACGATAAACTGCTCTCCGTTCAGCGTCAGCAGTTGCAGGGTGTATACCGCCGTGACCGTAAAGCCGACGGTAGCCCAGCCGTAGTTTTTGCGCATGATCAGATAGCTACCCAGGGTAATCAGCAGCATGCCTGCCAGCGTGTAACCTTCCTGAATATGAAAGTGCAGGGTGACCCCGGCAATGACCAGTCCAACGAGCGTTCCTGCTGAACGGTGTAAAATACGTACCCGGGTTGCTCCGTAGCCATTTTGCGTGACGAACAGGATCGTCATCAAAATCCAGTAAGGCTTTGGCAGGTGTAAAGCGCTGCCCATCAGGCTGGCGATACTTAGCATGACACTGATGCGTCCGGCATTACGCAGCACCGGCGATTTCAACGACAGATAGTTTTTCAGGGCCGGGATCAGCGGCAACCGACGCTGCTTGTCCGCCATTAAATCTCGGGCGTACAGCGGTCGCTGGGTGCGTAGCACGCGGGCAATACGGCTGAAGTGCCAGTAGCAAAATTGTCCCACCGGATTGTCCGGATGCTGGTTGGCGATTTTCTCCAGCGTGCCAATCTGCTTGTCCATCGAGAAACGGGTCGGCAAACGGTGATACAAAATATCATCGGCCAGTACCCGGAGGCGTTCGGCGACGGTGCGCGCATTCCAGCGAATCACCTGTTCGGCGTGGCTACGTTCGACCAGCTTTTGCACCTCTTCCGGCTGGTGGAGGCTGACGGAAATATGCTCCTGCAAGTCCAGTGCCTCCTGAAAGGCACGCAGCAGGCGCTTGTAATCGTTGTTGCGATGCGCCGACAGCATATGCATTTGCTGGTAGCACTGGGTAATCAGATCCACCGCTTTCTGCTGGCGAACCAGCAGGGGAGGCAGCGCTTTTTCCGGATCGGCATGCTGGGTCAGCAGGCTGTACTTGGCCTCACAGTAATCGGCTAATTCACGGTACAACAAGCTGAGCGATTCACGGAGCGGCTGCTCGCGCCACATCCAGAACCAGAACCAGTTGAACAGGCCGTACCATAACGTGCCCAGCGCATAGATCAGCAACGGTTCCCAGACGGGCATGTTCCCGACCAGGCTTAGCGTGAAAATCGCGGCGATAAGTGAGGCCGGTAACAGTCGGGCATGCAGAGGGCTTAGCTCGGCGGTTACGCCAAGAATCAGCGTCAGTCCGGTGAGGATAAGCGGCAGCGGTATGGCCTGTGCCAGCAGCAACTGCATGATCAGACTGCAACCGGCAAACAAAGACGCGCCAATAGCTAAACGTTTGAAAAAGCGCTTATGCGGGGTATCAAGACCGGCAATGTTGCAGCAGGCAGGGACCAGGGAGAAGAGGAGTCCCAGATGAAGCTGACCGATGATCAGACCAACAGCCACAGGTAAACATAGCACCAGCGTCTGCCGTAGTGCGTAGTTGATCTCTGGGTGGTATATCAGTCTTCGCCACATCGGTGTAAACAAAAGTGGCGCATCACTGAGTAACGCGCCACTTCGATGGGGTTAACGGGTGCCGTAGACGACGATGGTCTTACCGTGTGCGGAGATCAGGTTCTGATCTTCCAGCATCTTCAGAATACGACCAACGGTCTCACGGGAGCAGCCAACGATCTGGCCGATTTCCTGACGGGTGATTTTAATCTGCATGCCGTCCGGGTGGGTCATCGCATCAGGCTGTTTCGCCAGATTCAGCAGAGTCTGCGCGATACGACCCGTTACGTCGAGGAAGGCTAGGTTGCCGACTTTTTCAGACGTGACCTGCAGGCGACGAGCCATCTGTGAAGACAGGCGCATCAGAATATCCGGGTTGACCTGGATTAATTGGCGAAATTTTTTGTATGAAATTTCAGCGACTTCACATGCGGTTTTGGCACGTACCCAGGCGCTACGTTCCTGACCTTCTTCGAAGAGGCCTAATTCACCAATAAAATCGCCCTGATTCAGATAAGAAAGGATCATTTCTTTCCCTTCTTCATCTTTGATCAGCACTGCCACTGAGCCTTTAACGATGTAATACAACGTTTCCGCTTTTTCACCCTGGTGAATCAGCGTGCTCTTCGATGGGTACTTATGAATATGGCAATGAGACAAGAACCATTCGAGAGTCGGGTCTGTTTGCGGTTTGCCAAGCACCATGCGCGGTTATCCTCTGTTATAAGCTGTCTCCAGAGCCAGAAAACGACGCTGCCTCTGGGTTTGCAAAAATATGCTTCCCGCTACCTGGGAAAGGGGCTGTCAAAAATTAACTGCAGCCTGTAATGTGATGTCCTCTGCATACATGCAGTACGTCAATGTATTACTGTAGCATCCTGACTGTTTTAGCATAGCTTTCGCCGTGTGTCTCCTGGTGTCTCGCTTCAGCATGACGCAGGTCGCCTTCCGTTGCGAGAATTGTTATGTACGCGTAATCTGTCAGGAAAATTGAAACATTGGAGTTACGAAATATGCAAGCGCGTGTAAAGTGGGTTGAGGGGTTAACCTTCCTCGGTGAGTCCGCCTCTGGTCACCAAATTTTGATGGACGGTAACTCCGGTGATAAAGCGCCGAGCCCGATGGAAATGGTATTAATGGCTGCGGGCGGTTGCAGCGCAATTGATGTGGTTTCGATCCTGCAAAAAGGTCGTCAGGATGTGACCAACTGCGAAGTGAAACTGACCTCAGAGCGTCGTGATGAAGCGCCGCGCCTGTTTACCCACATCAACCTGCATTTCATCGTAACGGGTAACGATCTGAAAGATGCGTCCGTTTCGCGCGCAGTCGATCTCTCTGCGGAAAAATATTGCTCCGTGGCGCTGATGCTGGAAAAGGCGGTGAACATTACCCACTCCTATGAAGTGGTTGCTGCTTCTTGATGTCATGCCTGATGGCGTTTCACTTATCAGGCCTACAGGATATAAACGCGTAGGCCGGATAAGGCATCAGCCGCCATCCGGCAAAATAACACCTTACTCTATCTTTTTGCCTTCCATCAGTCGCTGGACCAGCGGCAGCATAATCAATTCCATCGCCAGACCCATTTTCCCGCCCGGAACAACCAACGTATTGATATGGGAAATGAATGATCCCTGCAGCATGGCCAGTAGCCACGGAAAGTCGATCCCTTCCAGGTTCCGAAAATGAATCACGACAAAGCTTTCATCCAGTGATGGAATACTTTTGGCGGCAAAGGGGTTGGAGGTATCAACGGTCGGTACGCGCTGGAAGTTAATATGCGTACGGGAAAACTGCGGCGTAATGTAATTGATGTAATCGTCCATTGAGCGCACCACTGAGTCCATCACCGCTTCGCGCGAGTGTCCCCGCTCGCTGGTATCGCGGGTCAGCTTCTGAATCCATTCCAGGTTCACGATCGGCACTACGCCAACCAGCAGATCGACATGCCGGGCCACGTTTTGCTGTGGGGTTACGACGCCGCCGTGCAGTCCTTCATAGAACAGGACATCCGTCGGTTCAGGCAGCGGCTGCCAGGGCGTAAATGTACCCGGAACCTGATTCCACGGTACGGCCTCATCGTAGGTGTGCAGATATTTTCGCGACTGACCTTTGCCCGTCTGGCCGTATTCGATGAAGGTTTGCTCCAGCAGACCGAAGTCATTAGCTTCGGGGCCGAAATAGCTGATATGCCGCCCGGCATCGCGCGCTTTGCGAATCGCCATGTCCATTTCCGGACGGGTATAACGATGAAAACTGTCACCTTCCACCTCGGCGGCGCGCAGATTTAACTGCGCGAAAATTTTACGAAACGCGAGGCTGGTGGTGGTGGTCCCCGCGCCGCTGGACCCTGTTACCGCAATCACCGGATGTTTGGCAGACATAACAACTCCATGAATAGGTTGAATTTTTATTATAGTCGGCCGTCGGCTACGGATTACTCGTGAATCTGCTTCCTCGGCATAATGTTGACCGTTTCATGCAGTTCGGACCATACCAGCACGGCTTCACCAGATTGTAGTTGGCGTTTGACGTCGGCGACTTTTTGTTCGAGCGAGCGTTCATGTTCACCATAATCGGTGCCTTCGCGCAAGACAAAGCTTTCAATCAGATTGTCCAGCGCGTCCGGGGAGATGTCTTGCCAAGGGATGATCATGATGATGCCTCCAGATACGTTGTCAGCCAGTCCGGGATTCTGGATTCCAGCCACATCTCAGGACGGCGCACCGTGCCGCCAATGAATCCGACGTGGCCGCCGTGTTCCGTCAGTTGATACTCTACCTGTGAGGGCAGATTTTCTGGTTTAGGGATCACGTGATGATCCATAAACGGATCGTCCTTGGCATGGATAATCAGCGTGGGTTTGGCGATCTGGTTGAGCAACGGCATAGCGCTACACTGACGGTAATAGTCTATAGCATCAGCGAAACCGTGGATTTTGGCGGTGATCAGATCGTCAAAATCGCGAATGCGACGCAGAGATTTCAACTGGCCCAGACTCACCGGCAGCGATCCTGGATACGCCTCTAGCTTACGCGAGGCATTGGCTTTCAACAGGTTTAGCAGGTAGCGCTGATAGACCCGGGAGAATCCCTTGTCCATATGGTAACTACAGGCTTCCAGCACGAAAGGCGCGGAAACGATAACCGCGGCATCAATTGGAATCTCAGTACCTTCTTTTGCCAGCAGGCAGGCCAGCATGTTTCCACCGAGCGAATAGCCTACCGCCGCGGTCGGCACGCGACCGAACTCACGTGCCAGCCAGTGTAAAAACCAGGTGCCATCTTCTGTCTCACCGGAGTGATAAATACGGTTCAGACGATTGGGTTCGCCGCTACAGCCGCGAAAATGCATCACCACGCCCAGCCAGCCGCGCTTTTGCGCTGCTTCAATCAGGCCATGTGCGTACGGGCTGTTCAGACTGCCTTCCAGACCGTGAAAAACCACCAGGCGCGGTTTATGTTTCGCCTGTTGCGGGTCTTCACTCCATGCCAGATCGACAAAATCACCGTCGGGCAATTCCAGACGCTGCCAGTGGGCGTCGAATTTCACCTTGCGGCGAATTAAACGCGGTAGCATCGTCTGCAGATGGCGGTTACTGATACCGCGCATCGGACGGAATTCTCGTGAATCGTCGGTATGTGGAGTTATTTCTGTGGACGTGATTTCAACCATAACACCAGAGCAATTAATAATCGGAAAGAATAACTATACCGCGCACAGCGCGTGCGGGTTAGCCAATATGTGATTTTGTCGCGAGTCAGTCAGTAGGCAATCATCGGCTATAGTGCCGGATGGCGGCTTCGCCTTATCCGGCACTCATGATTACTCGGCCAGCATCTGCTCAAGCTGTTCCTGAGCCTCCAGCCAGGCCATCTCGCACTCTTCCAGTCCGGATTTCGCACTGGCCTGCTGCTGCAAGCATGCCGTGAGTTCGGCTTTGCGGCTTTGGTCGTACAGTTCGCTATCGCCGAGTTTTTCTTCCGCCTGTGCCAGCTGTGCGTGCAGTTTCTCCATCTCTTTTTCCAGACGGGTAATCTCTTTACGTAGCGGTTGCGTCAGGGTGCGCAGTTCAGCTTCGCGACGCTTCTGGTCTTTACGTGCCTGGGCGCTGTTAACGCTCTCTTTTGCCGGTTCGTCGTTCTGGTTTTCCTGTTTTTGCACATCGCTCAGCCACTGCTGATAATCCTCAAGATCGCCATCAAACGGCTCGACTTTCTTGTCGTGCACCAGATAGAGGTCATCGGTAGTGGAGCGAATCAGGTGACGGTCGTGCGAGACCACAACCAGTGCGCCTTCGAAATCGATCAGCGCTTCGGTCAGCGCCTGACGCATATCCAAATCCAGGTGGTTGGTCGGTTCATCAAGCAGCAGCAGGTTCGGGCGCTGCCAGACGATCAATGCCAGCACCAGACGCGCTTTTTCACCACCGGAGAAGCGGCGAGTCTCTTCGCTGACTTTATCGCCCTGGAAGCCGAATCCGCCGAGGTAGTCTCGCAGTTTCTGCTCCAGCTCCTGCGGCGCCATGCGCGCCAGGTGCTGTATAGGTGATTCATCGGCGCGTAAAAACTCCAGCTGGTGCTGTGCGAAGTAACCCAGCTTGATGCCTTTTGCCAGGCCAATCTCGCCGCTGATGGGGGCCAGTTCGCCGGCCAGCAGCTTAATCAGCGTAGATTTACCCGCGCCGTTGCGTCCGAGCAGGCCGATGCGAGACCCCGGCACCAGATTCAGTTTGATCGAATCGAGAATGACGCGGTCGCCGTAGCCGGCGCTGACCTTTTCCATCTTTAACAGCGGGTTCGGCAGGCTTTCCGGCTCGCGGAAGCTGAAGTGGAACGGGTTGTCCACGTGCGCAGGGGCAATCAGCTCCATGCGTTCCAGCATTTTGATACGGCTCTGCGCCTGCTTTGCTTTGGTGGCTTTAGCGCGGAAACGATCGATATAGCTTTGCAGATGCGCCACGCGCTCCTGCTGGCTTTCGTACATTGCCTGTTGCTGTGCGAGGCGGGTCGCACGCTGGATTTCAAACGCGCTGTAGTTGCCGGTGTACTCGAACATCGTTTGCTGTTCGATATGAATAATTTTATCCACCACCGGGTCGAGGAAGTCGCGGTCGTGGGAGATCAAAATCAGCGTGCCCTGATAGCTTTTCAGCCATCTTTCCAGCCAGATCACCGCGTCGAGATCGAGGTGGTTGGTCGGTTCATCGAGCAGCAGCAGGTCTGAACGGCAAATCAGCGCCTGAGCCAGGTTGAGACGCATACGCCAGCCACCGGAGAAATCGCTGACGGGACGTTCAAGCTGTTCGTTGGAGAAGCCGAGGCCATGCAGCAGGCTGGCGGCGCGTGAGCGCACGGTCCAGGCGTCGATGGCATCCAGCTTGCCATGGACGGTGGCAATGGCATGTCCATCGTTACGTTCGTTGGCATCGTTCAACTGTGCTTCCAGTTGACGATACTCGCGGTCGCCGTCAATCACATACTCCAACGCCGGCTGTGGCAACGCAGGCGTTTCCTGATTAACCCACGCGAGCTGCCAGTTTCCCGGATAGGTAAATCCTCCGGCGTCGGCGCTAAGTTCATTTTTCAGCAATGCCAGCAGGGTAGATTTACCGCAGCCATTTTTACCTACCAGGCCAACTTTCTGCCCTGGATTAATGGTGGCCGTGGCATTTTCCAGCAGGACGCGCACGCCGCGACGAATTTGTAACGATGAGAAAACAATCATAAGGCGCCGTATGTTCAGACTATGTTAATTTATCATTATGATAATGTAATGTGTGGGCCATTTGCCGCACCGAGGCGCAATGGTAGCCCAAAACGTCGAAAATAGACAAAAGACAAAACCGGGAGGGGGATGATGTTCCAGCCAGCGAAAGTCTTGCTGCTGTATGCCCATCCGGAATCTCAGGACTCGGTCGCGAACCGGGTACTGCTTAAACCGGCCATGCAGCTCAGCAATGTTACCGTGCACGACCTGTACGCGCACTATCCTGACTTTTTTATCGACATTCCGCATGAGCAGGCGCTGCTGCGCGAGCATGATGTGATTGTTTTTCAGCATCCGCTCTACACCTATAGCTGCCCGGCTTTGTTAAAGGAGTGGCTTGACCGCGTACTGAGCCGAGGATTTGCCAGCGGCCCCGGGGGGAATCAACTGGCGGGAAAGTACTGGCGGAGCGTTATCACTACCGGCGAGCCGGAAAGCGCCTACCGCTATGACGCGCTAAACCGTTATCCAATGAGCGATGTACTGCGCCCTTTTGAGCTAACGGCCGGTATGTGCCGCATGCACTGGATGAGCCCTATCATTGTCTACTGGGCCAGACGGCAAACGAAGCAGGAGCTGGGCAGCCATGCGAAAGCGTATGGTGACTGGCTGGCGAATCCGATCCCTGTGGGAGGCCGCTGATGGAAGGTTCTGATTTATTGACAGCCGGCGTGTTGTTCCTCTTCGCGGCGGTGGCTGCAGTTCCTCTGGCCTCAAAACTGGGTATCGGTCCGGTGCTGGGTTACTTGCTGGCGGGGATTGCTATTGGCCCATGGGGATTAGGGTTCATCAGCGATGTGGATGAAATCTTACACTTTTCCGAACTGGGCGTAGTTTTTCTGATGTTCATCATTGGGCTGGAACTTAATCCAGCCAAACTGTGGCAACTGCGGCGTTCAATTTTTGGCGTCGGTGCCGCGCAGGTGATGCTAAGCGCGGTCGTGCTGG
The DNA here is from genome assembly GCF_013729795.1 of Citrobacter sp. RHBSTW-00859. NCBI lineage: Bacteria > Pseudomonadati > Pseudomonadota > Gammaproteobacteria > Enterobacterales > Enterobacteriaceae > Citrobacter > Citrobacter sp. RHBSTW-00859. The sequence continues at coordinate 395,034 of NZ_CP056284.1, forward strand.
CAGGGCTACTGATGCTTACAGCGTTCTCCTGGCAGGCGGCAGTGGTTGGCGGCATTGGTCTGGCGATGTCATCCACCGCTATGGCGCTACAGTTGATGCGCGAAAAAGGCATGAATCGCAGTGAATCCGGACAACTGGGCTTTTCGGTGCTGCTGTTTCAGGATCTGGCGGTGATCCCCGCGTTGGCGCTGGTTCCGCTGCTGGCGGGGTCTGCTGACGAACATTTTGACTGGATCAAAGTAGGGATGAAGGTGCTGGCCTTTGCCGGCATGCTGATTGGCGGGCGCTATTTGCTGCGTCCGGTTTTCCGCTTTATTGCGGATTCTGGCGTGCGGGAAGTGTTCACCGCCGCCACGCTGCTGTTAGTGCTGGGTTCTGCTTTATTTATGGATGCGCTGGGTCTGTCGATGGCGCTGGGGACCTTTATAGCGGGCGTTCTGCTGGCGGAAAGCGAATACCGACATGAGCTGGAAACGGCAATCGATCCGTTTAAAGGCCTGTTGCTTGGCCTGTTTTTTATCTCCGTAGGTATGTCGCTTAACCTTGGCGTGCTCTATACCCATATTTTGTGGGTGGCGGCGAGCGTGATAGTGCTGGTGGTAGTAAAAATGCTGGTGCTGTATGTACTGGCGCGTCTTAACGGCATGAGAAGCTCAGAACGGATGCAGTTTGCCGGGGTTTTAAGCCAGGGCGGTGAATTCGCTTTCGTGCTGTTTTCAACGGCCTCTTCCCAACGGCTGTTTCAGGGTGACCAAATGGCGCTGTTGTTGGTGACCGTCACGCTGTCGATGATGACCACACCGCTGGTGATGAAGTTGATTGATAAATGGCTCTCCCGCCAGTTTAACGGCACGGATGAAGAAGATGAAAAACCATGGGTGGAAGATGATAAACCGCAGGTGATTGTGGTGGGTTTTGGGCGCTTTGGTCAGGTTATTGGTCGTCTGTTGATGGCCAATAAAATGCGTATTACCGTCCTGGAAAGAGATATCAGCGCAGTGAATTTAATGCGCAAATATGGCTATAAGGTCTATTACGGTGATGCCACGCAGGTGGATCTGTTGCGTTCCGCGGGTGCAGAAGCCGCACAGTCTATTGTTATTACCTGTAATGAACCTGAAGACACTATGAAGCTGGTGGAGCTATGCCAACAGTATTTTCCGCATTTGCATATTCTTGCGCGTGCGCGCGGACGTGTAGAGGCGCATGAGTTATTACAGGCTGGTGTGACGCAGTTTTCCCGCGAAACATTTTCCAGTGCGCTGGAGTTAGGGCGAAAAACGCTGGTTACGCTAGGGATGCATCCGCACCAGGCTCAGCGCGCTCAGCTGCATTTTCGGCGGCTGGATATGCGCATGTTGCGGGAACTGATCCCCATGCACACGGATACGGTACAAATCTCCCGAGCCAGGGAAGCCCGGCGCGAGCTTGAGGAGATTTTCCAACGAGAGATGCAGCAAGAGCGACGTCAGCTGGATGGCTGGGATGAATTTGAGTAGAGGTAACCATGGCAATTCGTAAACGTTTTATCGCAGGCGCAAAATGTCCGTCCTGCCAGGCGCAGGATACGCTGGCGATGTGGCGCGAAAATAATATCGATATTGTTGAGTGTGTTAAGTGCGGTCATCAGATGCGAGAAGCGGATAAAGAGGCGCGCGAGCACGTTCGCAAAGAAGAGCAAGTGATCGGGATTTTTCATCCGGACTAGCGATATGGCGCAGCTTTTTTTAAGCTAGAGGGTACACGGGTGCAGAATTCCGCTACAATCTGCGCCACTATTCTTTCCATGCTCAGGAGATATCATGAAAGTAGCAAAGGACCTGGTGGTCAGCCTGGCCTATCAGGTACGTACAGAAGACGGTGTGTTGGTTGATGAGTCTCCGGTGAGTGCACCGCTGGACTACCTGCATGGTCACGGTTCCCTGATTTCTGGCCTGGAAACAGCGCTGGACGGTCATGAAGTTGGCGACAAATTCGATGTTGCTGTTGGCGCAAACGACGCATACGGTCAGTACGACGAAAACCTGGTGCAGCGCGTTCCTAAAGACGTCTTCATGGGCGTTGACGAACTGCAGGTTGGCATGCGTTTCCTGGCTGAAACTGACCAGGGTCCAGTACCGGTAGAAATTACCGAAGTGGAAGACGACCATGTTGTGGTTGACGGTAACCACATGCTGGCTGGCCAGAATCTGAAATTCAACGTAGAAGTTGTCGCTATCCGCGAAGCGACCGAAGAAGAGCTGGCTCACGGCCACGTTCACGGTGCGCACGGTCACGACCACGATCATGACCACGGTCATGACGGTTGCTGCGGTGGTCACGGTCACGACCATGGTCACGAGCACGGTGGCGAAGGCTGCTGCGGCGGTGGCGGTAAAGGTAACGGCGGCGGTTGCGGTTGCCACTAATCGTTATACGGCATAAAAAAAAGCGGGAATATCCCGCTTTTTTTATGTCTCAATAATGTGGCGGCGGGGTCTCTTCAGACTGCGACGCGATGTGGGACGGCTGCGTGGCCTTGAGCTTCTCCGTCAATAAACGCAGATGGTCGCGGAGTTTTGCCATTTCCAGTTCATGCGCGGTCACCGTCACGTTGAGCTCTTCAATGGTTATCTCCTGAAATGCCAGGCGACTTTCCAGTTCAGCCAGGCGAGTTTCCATTGTTGTATCCTGCATGATTCACCTCTTTCTTTTTTCTCCGGCAGATCGCGGACTGCGGCGAATTCTACTTAACTTTGCCTGTTTGCACAGCACTCAATCTTCGGTCACGAAACTAATTTAAACAAAAAGAGTCTGAAAAGTGGTGATAATAGGGCGTGCCCGTATGTTGATTTGTTCTGCAACGCTTTATAGTACATTTTTATGTTAGCTAACCTTGGGGTGAGATGCCCCGGCCCTGGAGATATGGATGAAATCACTGTTTAAAGTAACGCTGCTGGCGACCACAATGGCTGTTGCTCTGCATGCCCCGATCACCTTCGCTGCTGACGCTGCGAAACCAGCCGCTACTGCTGACAGCAAAGCAGCATTCAAGAATGACGACCAAAAAGCCGCTTACGCGCTGGGCGCGTCCCTGGGTCGTTATATGGAAAACTCTCTGAAAGAGCAGGAAAAACTGGGCATCAAACTGGATAAAGATCAGCTGATCGCTGGCGTTCAGGATGCGTTTGCAGACAAGAGCAAACTGTCTGACCAGGAAATCGAACAAACTCTGCAGGCGTTTGAAGCACGCGTGAAGAGCTCCGCTCAGGCGAAAATGGAAAAAGACGCGGCTGACAATGAAGCCAAAGGTAAAGTTTACCGCGAGAAATTTGCTAAAGAGAAGGGCGTTAAAACCTCTTCTACTGGCCTGGTCTATAAAGTAGAGAAAGAAGGTACCGGCGCTGTACCGAAAGATAGCGATACCGTGGTAGTCAACTACAAAGGTACGCTGATTGATGGTAAAGAGTTTGATAACTCTTATACCCGCGGTGAGCCGCTCTCTTTCCGTCTTGACGGTGTTATCCCAGGCTGGACCGAAGGCCTGAAAAACATCAAGAAAGGCGGCAAAATCCAGCTGGTTATCCCGCCGGATCTGGCTTACGGCAAAACCGGCGTACCGGGCATTCCGGCTAACTCTACGCTGGTCTTTGATGTTGAACTGTTAGACATCAAACCGGCACCGAAAGCCGATGCGCAGCCAGATGCTGCACCGGCTGCTAAAGCTGCGGACAGCAGCAAAAAGTAAGTAACCAGACACCGCCGCCCACAGGGCGGCGGTTTTTTATTATCGACAGGATATAATTAATACTGGAAAGCGCCTTGTGCGCTGTATTACTTTAGATGCCCCTATAATAGTGATGAGCCTGCCCTGACAACATAACGACAGGCTCCTGAAAAGGAGTGCTTTTTTTCATGTCCAGGTCGCTTTTAACCAACGAAACCAGTGAGCTAGATTTACTGGATCAACGTCCTTTCGATCAAACCGATTTCGATATCCTCAAATCCTACGAAGCGGTTGTGGACGGGTTGGCGATGCTCATTGGTTCCCATTGTGAAATCGTATTGCACTCTTTGCAGGATTTGAAATGCTCGGCCATCCGCATTGCTAACGGTGAACACACGGGCCGCAAAATTGGCTCGCCGATTACTGACCTTGCGTTGCGTATGCTGCATGATATGACGGGTGCGGATAGCAGCGTGTCGAAGTGTTACTTCACACGTGCGAAAAGCGGTGTCTTGATGAAGTCGGTGACGATTGCCATTCGCAACCGTGAGCATCGCGTGATTGGTCTGCTGTGCATCAACATGAACCTTGATGTTCCATTCTCGCAGATAATGAATACCTTTATTCCTCCGGAAACCCCGGAAGTGGGTTCTGCCGTTAACTTCGCTTCTTCGGTGGAAGACCTGGTTACCCAAACGTTGGAATTCACGATTGAAGAAGTGAATGCCGATCGTAATGTTTCCAACAATGCCAAGAATCGCCAGATTGTCCTGAATCTGTATGAGAAAGGTATCTTCGATATTAAAGATGCCATTAACCAGGTCGCCGATCGGCTGAACATCTCCAAGCACACGGTTTACCTCTATATTCGTCAGTTCAAAAGCGGCGATTTCCAGGGGCAAGACAAGTAATGCGTTTTGCCATTATGGTGACGGGGCCAGCTTATGGCACGCAGCAGGCGAGCAGCGCGTTGCAATTTGCTCACGCGTTACTCAAAGAAGGGCATGAGCTATGCAGCGTCTTTTTCTATCGTGAAGGTGTGTATAACGCCAACTTCCTGACTTCACCTGCCAGTGATGAATATGATCTGGTGCGGGCCTGGCAACAGCTGAACCAGCAGCATGGCGTGACGCTGAATATCTGCGTAGCTGCGGCGCTGCGTCGTGGCGTCGTTGATGAAACAGAAGCGAAGCGACTGGGACTGGCAGGGGCTAATTTACAATCAGGTTTTAACCTCAGCGGGCTGGGTTCGCTGGCTGAGGCATCCCTGACCTGCGATCGCGTGGTGCAGTTTTAATGAAACGTGTTGCTTTTGTCTTTTCTACCGTGCCGCATGGCAGTTCGTCTGGCCGCGAAGGGTTAGATGCCTTACTGGCGACATCGGCGTTAACGGAAGACCTCGGCGTATTTTTTATCGGCGATGGCGTTTTTCAAATCCTCCAGGGACAACAGCCGGATGTCGTGCTGGCTCGCGACTATATCGCAACCTTCAAGCTGTTAGGGTTGTACGATATCGATCAATGTTGGCTTTGTGCCGCCTCGTTACGCGAGCGGGGCCTCCAGCAGGGGGGGGATTTTGTGGTCGATGCGACAGCGTTAGAACCGGAAGATTTACGCCGTGAGCTAGGCAACTATGACGTCATTTTAAGGTTTTGAGATACTCATGCTGCACACATTACATCGTTCCGCGTGGCTTACCGATTTCTCCTCTCTTCTTCGCCTGATTGATAAAGACGATGAACTTTTATTGCTTCAGGATGGCGTGACCGCGGCAATAGAAGGAAGCCGTTTCCTTGAAAGTCTGCAAAATGCCTCCATTAAGGTCTATGTACTGGAAGAAGACATTAAAGCTCGCGGCTTGGGTGGTCAAATTTCAGACAGTGTCGTCAGGGTTAGCTATACTGACTTCGTCAGACTTACGGTGAAGCATCCCAACCAGATGTCCTGGTAATTGTGGGATCGTTGTATATTTCTTGACACCTTTTCGACACCGACCTAAAATTCTGCGTCCTCATATTGTATGAGGTCGTTTTATTACGTGTTTACGAAGCGAAAGCTACAACCAGGAGCTATTTAATGGCAACAGTTAACCAGCTGGTACGCAAACCACGCGCACGCAAAGTTGCAAAGAGCAACGTGCCTGCACTGGAAGCATGCCCGCAGAAACGTGGCGTATGTACTCGTGTATATACTACCACTCCTAAAAAACCAAACTCCGCACTGCGTAAAGTATGCCGTGTGCGTTTGACTAACGGTTTTGAAGTGACTTCCTACATCGGTGGTGAAGGTCACAACCTGCAGGAGCACTCCGTGATCCTGATCCGTGGCGGTCGTGTAAAAGACCTCCCGGGTGTTCGTTACCACACCGTTCGCGGTGCGCTTGACTGCTCCGGCGTTAAAGACCGTAAGCAATCACGCTCCAAGTATGGCGTGAAACGTCCTAAGGCTTAATGGTTCTCCGTTAAGTAAGGCCAAACGTTTTATATTAATGTCAAACTAAACTCGTAGAGTTTTGGACAATCCTGAATTAACAACGGAGTATTCCCATGCCACGTCGTCGCGTCATTGGTCAGCGTAAAATTCTGCCGGATCCTAAGTTCGGATCAGAGCTGCTGGCTAAATTTGTAAATATCCTGATGGTAGATGGTAAAAAATCTACTGCAGAAACCATCGTATACAGCGCGCTGGAGACCCTGGCTCAGCGTTCTGGTAAAGATGGCCTGGAAGCTTTTGAAGTAGCCCTTGAAAACGTGCGTCCGACTGTCGAAGTTAAGTCTCGCCGCGTTGGTGGTTCTACTTATCAGGTTCCAGTTGAAGTCCGTCCGGTTCGCCGTAATGCCCTAGCAATGCGTTGGATCGTTGAAGCTGCTCGTAAACGCGGTGATAAATCCATGGCTCTGCGCCTGGCGAACGAACTTTCTGATGCTGCAGAAAACAAAGGTACTGCAGTTAAGAAACGTGAAGACGTTCACCGTATGGCAGAAGCCAACAAGGCGTTCGCACACTACCGTTGGTAATCCCTTCGGAGTTTTAGTCACCAGGCGGGCGCTTCTAGTAAGCAGCCCGCTTTGGGCTACTTAAATTGAACGCCTAAAAGATAAACGAGGAATCAAATGGCTCGTACAACACCCATCGCGCGCTACCGTAACATCGGTATCAGTGCGCACATCGACGCCGGTAAAACCACTACTACCGAACGTATTCTGTTCTACACCGGTGTAAACCATAAAATCGGTGAAGTTCATGACGGCGCAGCCACCATGGACTGGATGGAACAGGAGCAGGAGCGTGGTATTACTATCACCTCCGCAGCGACTACTGCATTCTGGTCTGGTATGGCTAAGCAGTATGAACCGCATCGCGTAAACATCATCGACACCCCGGGGCACGTTGACTTCACTATCGAAGTAGAACGTTCCATGCGTGTGCTTGATGGTGCAGTAATGGTTTACTGCGCAGTTGGTGGTGTTCAGCCTCAGTCTGAAACCGTATGGCGTCAGGCAAACAAATATAAAGTTCCACGCATTGCGTTCGTTAACAAAATGGACCGTATGGGTGCGAACTTCCTGAAAGTTGTTGGTCAGATCAAAACCCGTCTGGGCGCGAACCCTGTTCCGCTGCAGTTGGCGATTGGCGCTGAAGAAGCGTTCACCGGTGTTGTTGACCTGGTGAAAATGAAAGCCATCAACTGGAACGAAGAAGATGCAGGCGTAACCTTCACTTATGAAGATATCCCGGCTGACATGCAGGAACTGGCTGAAGAATGGCACCAGAACCTGATCGAGTCCGCTGCGGAAGCTTCAGAAGAGCTGATGGAGAAATACCTGGGTGGTGAAGAACTGACTGAAGAAGAGATCAAAAAAGCTCTGCGTCAGCGCGTTCTGAACAACGAAATCATCCTGGTAACCTGTGGTTCTGCGTTCAAGAACAAAGGTGTTCAGGCGATGCTGGATGCGGTAATTGATTACCTGCCATCCCCAGTCGACGTACCTGCGATCAACGGTATTCTGGACGACGGTAAAGATACTCCGGCTGAGCGTCATGCTAGCGATGAAGAGCCGTTTGCTGCTCTGGCATTCAAAATCGCTACCGACCCGTTCGTGGGTAACCTGACCTTCTTCCGCGTGTACTCTGGTGTGGTTAACTCCGGTGACACCATCCTGAACTCAGTGAAAACTGCACGCGAGCGTTTTGGCCGTATCGTACAGATGCACGCTAACAAACGTGAAGAGATCAAAGAAGTTCGCGCGGGCGATATCGCTGCTGCTATCGGTCTGAAAGACGTGACCACTGGTGACACTCTGTGTGACCCGGATCACCCGATCATTCTGGAGCGTATGGAATTCCCTGAGCCGGTAATCTCCATCGCGGTAGAACCGAAAACCAAAGCTGACCAGGAAAAAATGGGTCTGGCTCTGGGCCGTCTGGCTAAAGAAGACCCGTCATTCCGCGTTTGGACTGACGAAGAATCTAACCAGACCATTATCGCCGGTATGGGTGAGCTGCACCTCGACATCATCGTTGACCGTATGAAGCGTGAATTCAACGTTGAAGCGAACGTCGGTAAACCTCAGGTTGCTTACCGTGAAGCGATTCGCGCGAAAGTTACCGATATCGAAGGTAAACACGCTAAGCAGTCTGGTGGTCGCGGTCAGTACGGTCATGTTGTTATCGACATGTACCCGCTGGAGCCGGGTTCAAACCCGAAAGGCTACGAGTTCATCAACGACATCAAAGGTGGTGTAATTCCTGGCGAATACATCCCGGCCGTTGATAAAGGCATCCAGGAACAGCTGAAATCTGGCCCGCTGGCTGGTTACCCGGTTGTTGATCTGGGCGTGCGTCTGCACTTCGGTTCTTACCATGACGTTGACTCCTCTGAGCTGGCGTTTAAACTGGCCGCTTCTATCGCCTTCAAAGATGGCTTTAAGAAAGCGAAACCAGTTCTGCTTGAGCCTATCATGAAGGTTGAAGTAGAGACTCCGGAAGAGAACACCGGTGACGTAATCGGTGACTTGAGCCGTCGTCGTGGTATGCTTCGTGGTCAGGAATCCAACGTCACTGGCGTTGTTATCCATGCTGAAGTTCCGCTGTCTGAAATGTTCGGATATGCAACCCAGCTGCGTTCTCTGACCAAAGGCCGTGCTTCTTACTCCATGGAGTTCCTGAAGTACGACGATGCGCCGAACAACGTTGCTCAGGCCGTTATTGAAGCCCGTGGTAAATAAGCCACAGGATTAAAACCTAAGTCCCGTGCTCTCTCCCCAGGGGAGAGCACTATAGTAAGGAATATAGCCGTGTCTAAAGAAAAATTTGAACGTACAAAACCGCACGTTAACGTCGGCACCATCGGCCACGTTGACCACGGTAAAACTACCCTGACCGCTGCAATCACCACCGTACTGGCTAAAACCTACGGCGGTGCTGCTCGTGCATTCGACCAGATCGATAACGCGCCGGAAGAAAAAGCTCGTGGTATCACCATCAACACTTCTCACGTTGAATATGACACCCCGACTCGCCACTACGCACACGTAGACTGCCCGGGCCACGCCGACTATGTTAAAAACATGATCACCGGTGCTGCGCAGATGGACGGCGCAATCCTGGTTGTTGCTGCGACTGACGGCCCGATGCCGCAGACTCGTGAGCACATCCTGCTGGGTCGTCAGGTAGGCGTTCCGTACATCATCGTGTTCCTGAACAAATGCGACATGGTTGATGACGAAGAGCTGCTGGAACTGGTAGAAATGGAAGTTCGTGAACTTCTGTCTCAGTACGATTTCCCGGGCGACGACACTCCGATCGTTCGTGGTTCTGCTCTGAAAGCGCTGGAAGGCGAAGCAGAGTGGGAAGCGAAAATCATCGAACTGGCTGGCTTCCTGGATTCTTACATCCCGGAACCAGAGCGTGCGATTGACAAGCCGTTCCTGCTGCCTATCGAAGACGTATTCTCCATCTCCGGTCGTGGTACCGTTGTTACCGGTCGTGTAGAGCGCGGTATCATCAAAGTTGGTGAAGAAGTTGAAATCGTTGGTATCAAAGAGACTGCTAAGTCTACCTGTACTGGCGTTGAAATGTTCCGCAAACTGCTGGACGAAGGCCGTGCTGGTGAGAACGTTGGTGTTCTGCTGCGTGGTATCAAACGTGAAGAAATCGAACGTGGTCAGGTACTGGCTAAGCCGGGCTCTATCAAACCGCACACCAAGTTCGAATCTGAAGTGTACATTCTGTCCAAAGACGAAGGCGGCCGTCATACTCCGTTCTTCAAAGGCTACCGTCCGCAGTTCTACTTCCGTACTACTGACGTGACTGGTACCATCGAACTGCCGGAAGGCGTTGAGATGGTAATGCCGGGCGACAACATCAAAATGGTTGTTACTCTGATCCACCCAATCGCGATGGACGACGGTCTGCGTTTCGCAATCCGTGAAGGCGGCCGTACTGTTGGTGCGGGCGTTGTTGCTAAAGTAATGAGCTAATTATTGATTAATTAGCTTTGAGCTTAAAAAGGGCGCTTCGGCGCCCTTTTTGCTGTCCGCGATTTAGCAGTTGTCATATTTATTCGCATTTTTCATTCATTCTCCCGCTGCGTAAATAGCGTTGTGCTATTGTAATCATAACTATTCTCATTTACACTTTGCGCAGAAATTGAACGGGAGCGATCATGTACGTTTGTTTGTGTAATGCGATAAGTGATAAAAAAATACGTCAGGCTGTTCGCCAGTGTCATCCTCAGTCCTTTCAGCAATTGCGTAAATTTATTCCTGTTGGAAATCAATGCGGTAAGTGCATTCGTGCTGCCCGCGAAGTCATGCAGGATGAATTAACGCAAATGCCAGAATTTAAAGAGATCGCCTAAGTCACACTCTTTTTTTTGACATCCCTGTAGCCCCATCTACGCTCTAAGAGTGGAAGCGGAGGGACTATAAAATGAAAGGTGATGTTAAAATCATAAATTATCTCAATAAACTATTGGGAAATGAGCTTGTCGCAATCAACCAGTATTTTCTCCATGCTCGTATGTTCAAAAACTGGGGACTGACTCGCCTCAATGATGTTGAGTACCATGAATCTATCGATGAGATGAAACACGCTGATAAATATATCGAGCGTATTTTATTCTTAGAAGGGCTCCCAAACTTACAGGATCTTGGTAAGTTGGGTATAGGCGAAGATGTTGAAGAGATGCTGCAATCCGATCTTCGACTCGAACTCGATGGGGCTAAAGATTTACGTGAAGCCATTGCCTATGCCGACAGCGTCCATGACTACGTTAGCCGGGATATGATGATCGAAATCCTTGCTGATGAAGAAGGTCACATTGACTGGCTGGAAACGGAACTGGATCTGCTCCAGAAGATGGGACTCCAGAACTATCTTCAGGCACAGATTCGCGAAGCGTAGACGCAAACTTTGCAGAGCGGCAGGCCTGCCGCTCCTTTCAGTACCCGATAACACCTGAACTTTGCGCGCTGAAAATCAACCAACCTGCCAGTCCAAGCCACGGACCGAACGCAATAAGCGGTATCGACGTCCTTCGGGTAAGGCGTAGGATCAGCCACCAGGCAATGCCCAGCAATGATGCAGCGAGTAAAATGGGCGGTAGCGCTGGCCATCCACACCAGGCACCCATCGCCGCCAGTAGCTTAGCGTCACCCAGGCCGATGCCCTCTTTGCCCGCAAGTATTTTGCATCCCCACCAGACCAGCCAGAGCGTCAGATAGCCAGCGACAGCGCCGTACAGCGCGTCGGGTAACATCTCTCTGTCGTAAACGCTGTGATACATCAGACCGAGCCAGAGCAGCGGCTGCGTCAGCACATCCGGCAGCAGGTACGTCCGGAGATCAATTTGCGCCAGTGCGAAAATAAACCAGAACAGCGTCATGATGGCAATCGCATCAGACATTGAAGGGACAAACGCGGCGATAAGCGCAAAAACACAAGAACACGCCAGTTCAGTCAGTGGGTAACGCCATGAAATTGGCTTAGCGCAGGCCTGGCAACGCCCCCGCTGCCACAGCCAACTGAATAGTGGAATAGTGTTACGCACCGATAGCCTGTGCTGGCAGTGCGGACAGTGCGACGGAGGCCAGGCGATATTCCATGTTTCGCTGTGCCGATGCTCAATCATGATCGGCAGTCGATAAACCACTACATTCATAAAGCTACCGACTATCAGCCCGACAAGCGCCATTGCTGCAATGTTAATGAGTTCCGTCATTTCCCCACCGGATAGAGTTCAAGGGCTTCCACCGCAATCTCCCCGGCGACCGGGTGGGCGCTAAACGTGAGTTGCGAAACCTGTATTCCCTCATTTTGTAGGGTATTAAGCCACGCAAATAATGGTTCGGTTTTAACAACGGGAAGCGAGATCGCAAAATGATCGGGAGTGGATGTCACAACGCTGATATTCAGACCTGCCTGCTGCGCGCTATGTTGTATCAGTGCCGGATCGGTCTTTGTGCCCGGTCTACTGGCAACTAATCCGCGACGCTGAATCGCCTCATTTACCCACAGGATCTCACTCCTGAGACGATCATTTTCCTGCCTCTGCTGTGAAATAGCGTTATCCAGGGGCTGAACCACGCCGTACCAGAATCCCGCCAGCAGACAGAAAACGGCGAGGAATATCAGACTGCGTTGCTCTCTGCCGTTTTTTTCGCTCCACCAGCTATTCATATTCATTTGCGCTCCTTCAGGGTCAGCCGGACGCTACCTGTCGTCCCTTCTGGCGGTTGAGTCAGGATAAATTCGTCGTTTGTCTGCACCATAAAGCGGCGAAGATGTTCCGGATCGCGAACGTTGAGCGTCAGGGTAAAAAGGCGTTGTTCGAGCCGGTAGTTGACCTCGCGGATGGTAAGCCCCGGCAATGTGCTTAATCGGGTCTGAAGCTGAGTCAGTAACGTCAGCACATCCGGATAGCGATCCCTCGCGGACGATTCGAAGAAATATTTAAAATTGCTGTTGCGGTTATCACCTGGGAAATAGCGGTTCCACAGGGTGGCACCTTCAGCTGAGAGCGCCTGTTTCTGTTGATGAAGCTGCCAGAGCATCACCCCTTTCAGCCCTGAGAAGAGCGCTATCGCCAGGGCAAATGTTGCTATGGCGGCATATTTCAGCAGACGCGGGGTCGGTTGTGTCGGGGGCAAAGGGCGGAAGCTGCCGTGTAATACGTTAATGTCCTGAATATTATCACCATTGCAGGCGCACGCCAGCGGCGGCTGCCAGTCAAGGTATTCGACATGAGCGTGAGGCACAGGAAGCGGGCTGGCGCTGATGATTTTTTGCTCTGTATGGCTGGCGAGTAAATGCGTGAGCAGTGCTTCACTCAGCACGCCTGTTTTCCACGCGTCGTAACGGATTAACCATCGCTCATCTTGTTTTAGCAGACTCCAGCTATCCGTGACATACGGCAGCCAGAAACCATCCGGAACGATATACGTCAACGTCACGCCAGCTGTGCGGAAAGTCGTCAATAGATCGTTCAGCGTAGTCCTGGCGATCCCGGCCAGATGGAGCGTGTTTTCTTCTCTGGCGAGAACCGTCCAGTGCAGGCTATCTGTATCACCGACAACGGCGTCCTCCACCAGCCAGCCCAGCGTTTGTTCACTGATTTTGTAGTTTTCCGTCGGTAATTCGACGCGACGAAAACAGAAATAATCAGGTGACAGGAACAGGCAGGCGTTACCGGCATCCGGCAGGTCGGCCAGCGCGTTCGGCTGGAGGTAAGCCGCCTGTTCAACAATAACCGGAGGCTGTGCCTCGTTGGGGCAGCACCATTCCAGTTTTCCCGGCAGCGGACGTAGCAGTAATGTGTCTGGCGTCATTTAGTTCCCTTTAATGGTCGCGCGCCACGCTTTTGCGGGCTGTAATAAACAGAGCCTTTCTTTTGGGATCGTATTCCAACTGGCTGATGGTGCTCCCGGCGCTATCGCCCTGTTCGATAGTCGTTTCAAGGCGGAAGTAACGACTGGTCGCCACCGCAATGCTTTTGAATGTGGACTGCGACAGCTTATGAGCTGGATTATCCTTATCGAATGTCTTTAACAGCGTCTCAATGCTGATTTTTCGTCCTTTGCGCGGGGTATCAAAAAGGCGCTCAATCTCGCGTGGCGGGACAGCATTATTGAGCATCGCCGCAAGCAACGGTGCATCCCGGCGCGTCAGGGTGTTGATGTTGATTTTTAGCTCATCATCAGGCAGCGCGCAGAGTAGCGGGGAGATTTGCTGGTAAAGAGAAAGCGTCATCCCTTTGATTTGTTTGAGCTCACTGATTGACCAGATGCGTCGTCCGCCAATGGTGTGGGGGTCGTTACTTGTTTGGTAATACTCATTTTCGGCACCGGAGGCGCGTGGAATATCGTCGTTATCGATGTAGTCGGCGATAGCATCAACCAGCGCCTCTGCCTGGGCATTGGTGACGCCAATGTTTTCCAGCAGTGCCAGAAAGACGCTCACGCTGGCGGGCGGCTCTTTCATTCGATCGGTCGGGGCGTTAATCAGCGCATTAATGTTGTAACAGGCCTGCTCGTCAGATAGCTGCCAGCTAATAGCGTCGCCGCTGGCGAGCTGAATACGCTGCGGCTGCGCCCAGAGCTGCTCGTGAGTGAGGTATTTCTCATTATCCCGCAGGTCCTGTTCAAGAATACGCATGGCCTGGCTTTCAGCCAGCTCTGCCAGCCAGTTTTGCTGTAGCCGCATCCGGGTGTAGCTGGTACGTTTGAGGTTGATCTGGTAGCGCACGGTCATTTCGCTGGCCAGCGCCGCCATAATTGCCAGGATCATCAGCACTACCAGCAGCGCCACGCCCTTTTGCCGGGTCATTGCTGTTCTCCTGGCTGGCGGTTCTCTGGTAACAGCGTCAGACGAGTTATCGTGCCGGAATCAGCAAGTTTGAGAGTGACTTCCATCGCGCCAGGAGATGGAATTTTCGCCGTGTCCGTCCACGCTTTCTCTTTACCGTTGTAATAACGCAACGTGAAGGTGTTCACACCATTGAGCATCGGCTGAGTGATGGCCGCGGTTGCATCTTCCGGGTAGCGCCAGAGCGTGCGGTATAAAGTATGATCCTGCAGATACCACTGAACTCGCTGGATATCGGGCGCGCAGCAGGCGCCAGGATAACTGTTACTGCTGGCTGTCGTCAGCATCAGCGTCTCTTTTTCGCCCTGCAATTGGGTTACCGGCACCCGCTGTCGGATATCTTTATCCAGCAAATTGACGGTACGCACGATAGCGGAAAAACGCTGCTGATGCTTTTTGGTCTGTTCGTTACTGTCAATTGTCGTCGTCAGCATCTGCGCCGTCAGCAGGCTGAGCATGGCGAACAGAGCAATAGCCAGTAAAACTTCCAGCAGGGTAAAGCCGTGCTGTTTCTCAGGGCCGAGAGACATTTTGCGGTCCTCCTTGCGGCGAGGGAATAAAGCGCTGCAGGCGGATCTTCTGCTTGTCCTCAAGGGCGACGTCAGCTGTCCAGGTGCTGAGGCCGGATGCATCGGCGGGTGAGACTGTCAACGACCAGTCCCAGCGGCGTTTACCCATAATGCTGCTGCCTGTCGCTGTTTTAGCGGGGCTCTGCCCGGCCAGTTGATAGGTTTTGAGCACATTATCCGCTATCCAACCGGCAAGCACATGTTCTTCCATTTTTGCGGTGGCGCTAACCTGACCGTGCAGGCTGTTGAGTAGCGCGAGGGAGCAGGTGGCGAAAATGAATATCGCCAGCAGCACTTCCAGAAGCGTCATTCCTGATTGCCTTTGGCTCATCGGCTTTCGCCTAGGGTGAGCACCAGCGGCAGCCCGCCGGTGCTGGCGAGCGTGAACAGCAGCCTATTATTTTTACGGCTGCGGATGTGTAGCGTAAACGGCGTAATTTCACCGTCCGGGTGAATCAGAATTTGCGGCGTACCGACGGATTGCCTGGCAAGCGACGCCGGGAACAGAGCCACCTGCCAGTCATTTTCCCACTTCCCATCGGTCGCCAGGCGATAGAACTGGGTTGGCGTCTGCCAGCGATTGCCAATCGGTGTGACGATGCGCCAGCCTTGTTCGCGGATCTCAATACCGGTACTGCGGTCCTCCATGGTTGACCAGTCAGCGGCATATTCAGTCAGTGCCGCCAGCTGTTCGGCTGCAGTAATAGCTTTCGCGGTATCATTTTGTCGCCCGTAGGTCATCATCACCAGCGAGGCGCCAAGCGCGATAATCGTCAGCACCAGAATGACTTCCAGTAGCGTGAATCCCTTCTGCCTCATTCCGATTATTTCGCTTTACCCAGTTCCCAGTTAGTAATGTCGTCAGCGGTGCCGGGTTCACCGTCCTGACCTGCGGAGAGAATATCGTAATCGCCGTGTTCACCAGGGCTTACCAGCAGATACTCATTACCCCAGGGATCCTGTGGCAGACGCTTGATATATCCCTTCGCGTTGTAATTTTCCGGGATTGGGCTGGCGGTCGGTTTTTCGACCAGCGCCTTTAGCCCCTGCGCCGTCAGCGGATAGCGATAGTTATCCAGTTTGTACATATCCAGCGCATTCTCCAGCGCCACGATGTCGCTGATGGCTTTCTGGTGATCGGCTTTGTCTTTATTGCCCATTAAACTGGGGACGACCAGGCTTGCGAGGATGCCCAAAATAACCAGCACCACCATCATCTCCAGCAGCGTAAATCCTCGCTGCTTATGTGCATTACTATTCACGTTTTGTCCTTAACTTACCAATGAGTTGAGTTGCAAAATGGGTTGCAGAACCGAGACGATGATGAACAGCACAATCATCGCCATCGTAATAATTAGCGCGGGTTCAAACAGCGCCAGCGTCAGCGCAATGCGGTTTTGTAGCAGTGTTTCCTGCTGGTCGGCGGCGCGCGCCATCAGCTCGCTGAGCTGGCCGCTTTTTTCCCCGGAGGCAATCATGTAGAGCATCATCGGCGGGAAGAGATCGCATTTTTCCAGGGCGAGATGAAAGCCTGAACCCTGGCGCACGCGCTCCGCAGCCTGACCCAGCCGCTGACTAATTTCTCGGTTACCGATGCCTTCGGTTGCCAGCGTCATCCCTTCCAGCAGCGGAACGCCGCTGATATTAAGAATGCTCAGGGTGCGCAAATAACGGGCGCAGTGGATAGCGCGCAGCAGGGCGCGACTGAGTTTGAAATCAAGAAGCCAGCGGTCAAGCAGATGCCGTTTGCCGGGACGGGTGAGCCAGTGGCGAAACAGGAAAAAGGCAATCAGCAGCAATGCGATTACCCACAATCCGTAGTCGCGCATGGCACCACTGATTGCCAGCAACACGCGCGTGGACATCGGCAGCGCTTCTTTCATATGCAGAAACTGCTCCACGATTTTGGGCACTACTGTGGTGAGCAGGATAGCGACGACGGCGATCGCCACGCTGGTCAGCAGGGAAGGATAAATCAGTGACTGGATGAGTTTACTGCGTGTTGCCTGGCGTAACTCATTGTAGTCAGCCAGCTTTTCCAGCACACAGCCGAGCTGTCCGCTTTTTTCACCGGCTTTCACCAGCGTGCGGTAAACGGAATCGAAGATCCGCGGCCAGGCGGCCAGCGATTCGGAAAGCGTATGTCCGGCGAGGATCCGTTCGCGCAGGTCGTGTAGCACCAGCCCCAGTTTATTATTTTTGTTCTGCCGGCCAATAACGAACAGCGCCTCTTCAAGCGGTAGCGAAGCGTTGGCCAGCGTGGCGAGCTGGCGGGTGAACAGCGCCAGTTCACTCCCGCTAAGCCGTAAACGAGGCGTTTTTATTACCGTCCGAAACAGCGAAATGACCTTTTTCTCATTTAACACCAGCGGGTGCAGACCCTGGGTGCGTAGCGCCTCGCGCGCCTCTTTGCTGCTGGCGGCATCCAGCGTTCCACGGCGGGTTGCGCCGCGGTCATCCATTGCTTGCCACTGATATTTCATTGCGTATCCTCTTGCGCAGAGGTGACCCGCATGACTTCCTCAAGCGTGGTCTCGCCCGCCAGCACGCGCAGCAGGCCGTTCTCCCGCAGGCTCCGGCTTTGCTGGCGCAGGCACTGTTCCAGGGCGTGTTCATCGGCGTCGCGATGGATGATGCTGCGCATAGTTTTATCCACCAGCATAATTTCATGAATCGCCAGTCGCCCCTGATAGCCTGTTCCCCGACATTCGCCGCATCCGCAAGCCTGCCAGATTGTCTGAGCGGTGGGATCGAGCGCGCGCAGGAGGGATTTCTGAGAGTCAGGAATGGGAGCATGAACGCGGCAGGCAGGACAGAGGCGACGCACCAGACGTTGGGCGATAACGCCGCTTAGCGATGACGAGAGCAGGAAAGGTTCAACGCCCATATCCCGTAATCGGGTAATCGCACCGCAGGCACTGTTAGTGTGCAGAGTGGAAAGCACCAGATGTCCGGTGAGCGATGCCTGAACCGCTATCTGCGCTGTTTCGGCGTCACGAATTTCGCCGACCATGACGATGTCCGGATCCTGGCGCAGGATGGCACGCAGTCCCCTGGCGAAAGACATATCCACCCGGCTGTTTACCTGGGTTTGTCCGACGCCTTCCAGCTCGTACTCGATGGGATCTTCGACGGTCAGGATATTACGCTGGGGGGAATTCAGCTCGGCGAGAATTGCATACAGCGTGGTGCTTTTTCCCGAACCTGTCGGGCCGGTGACGAGAATGATGCCGTGTGGCTGCTGTACTAAACCCTTCAGCCGCAGACTATCCACCGGCGACATCCCCATATTCTCCAGCGTCAGGCGCAGACTGTTTTTATCCAGCAGGCGCAATACAGCTCTTTCGCCGTACTGCGAGGGCAACGTCGAAACGCGGACATCAATATTTTTGCGTCCGAGGCGCAGGGAAATACGCCCATCCTGCGGCAGTCGTTTTTCGGCAATATCCAGTCGCGCCATGACTTTGATACGTGAAATCAGCAGCGGCGCCAGTTTTTTAGCGGGCTGAAGGACTGGCTTGAGGACACCATCGATACGAAAACGCACCACCAGCGATTTTTCGAAGGTTTCGATATGCACATCCGACGCGCCTTCCCTCACGGCTTCATGAAGAACCGCGTTGATCAGGCGGATAACCGGTGCGTCGTTTTCATCACTGAGCAGATCGGCGTTGTCGGGTAACTCCTCGCTCAGCGCCGTCAGGTCGATCTCCTGATCGATATCCTGGGCAATCTGCCGGGACTCTCCGGCGCCGTGCTGGAAAAGTTGCTCCAGGTGGTCGTCAAATTGCGCTGGCGTCAGGCGGCTGAAGCGCTGACAGGCAACGCTGGCCTCGAGCACGTTTTCCAGCGGCGTGTCGGTGCGGTAGAACAATTCATCCACCGCGACCGCGATACCAAATTTTTGCCCCTGTGCGTAATTAAGCGGCAGAGGATGCTGGGGAGGAATGCGCGTCCATAAGTCAGTCATGTTGGATCATTCCCGGAAGGGATTGCGCGATGGCTGGTCGTTGGGCGCGTCGGTCGGCACATCGAAATTCAGCTCTTTAAGCATCGGGCGTTCTTCGTCCTTCACGCCGACCAATCCACTGGATTGCTTATCAATACGCTGCTGCTGTAAATCACGAAATCGGGTGTACTTATCCTTTGAGAGCGAACGATAAACCTCGTCGTCGCGAATAATGGTCGGCCTGATAAAGACCATTAAATTACGCTTCGCATTTTCCGTTGAGGTGTAGCGGAATAGCTGTCCGAGAACAGGGATATCGCCCAGCAGCGGTACTTTGGAAACCTGCTCTTTGCTTGAATCATCCAGCAGGCCACCCAGCACCACGGTTTCGCCACTTTTGACCAGCACGGCATTCTGGATAGTACGGGTGTTGAACGTCGGACCGAGATCGCTGGCGTTACCGGAGGCGGTATCGACGCTCGACACCTCCTGCTCGATCTCCATCAGCACCGCGTCGCCTTCGTTGATTTGCGGTGTGACCTTCAGTTTGGTGCCGACGGTTTTACGTTCGACCGTATTAAAGACGTTGTCGCCGGAGGTCGTTTGCGAGCCGGAAAGCACCGGCACATCCTGGCCGACATTAAACGATGCTTCTTTGTTATCCAGCGTCACAATGCTGGGGGTGGCGAGGATATCGTTTTTGTTGTCGGAGGAGATCGCGGTGAGCAGGACGCTCCAGTCCCCCTCAAAGAAGCCCGTCGCCAGGCCGTTAAAACTGCTTAACGCGCTGGCAATAGGGTTGTCACTGGTCATCGAACCGTTTTTATCAAACTGGCGCGCGCCTCTTGAGGCGTCGAAAATCGGCAGCCCCGTTTTAGTAAACTGCTGACCGCCGACGTTGCTGTTGGCCCATTGCACGCCAAGATTCAGGCCGTTGCCATCCTGGACTTCCACAATGATGGCTTCAACCAGTACCTGTGCGCGGCGAATATCCAGACGAGCGATGACTTTTTCCAGCTCCTGCATGGTGCTCTGGTCTGCGGTAATGACCACCGAGTTGGTTTGTTCATCGGCGTTAATCGAGACATCCCGGGAAGGGGTAGCCACGCTCTGCGAAGACGACTGCTTGTCTTCCGTCAGTTTGGTTGACACGCCGGTCAGCACTTCAACGATTTTAGTGGCTTTGGCGTATTTCAAATAGAACACGCGAGTATTGCCCTGCGTGGTCTGTTCGATATCCAGTTTAGCGATTAAAGATTTCATCCGCTGGCGCACATTGTCCGGCCCGCTGATAAGAAGGGCGTTGGTGCGCTTGTCGGCGACAATTTTAGGCAGCAGGATCTGCGTTGGGTTTTCCTTTGACTCTTCGCGAATCAGGCTGTTAATTACGTCAGATAAATCAACTGCCGAGGCGTAGCGCAGTTTGATAAGCTCACGTTCCTGAGTACCGATAACATCGACCCGCTTCACAACCTCAAGGATGCGATTGACTATATTGGCTTTACCGGTGATCAACAGCGCATTAGAAGGATCATAGTGTACGACGTTGCCGATGCCGCCGCTGTCCATCATCTGGCGTAATAGCGGAGCCAGATCGCGTACCGGGACATTTTTCAGCGCCACGACGCGGGTGATAAATTCATCGCCGACCGCCGGTTGCGACTGTGCCAATACTTTTCCCGGCGCGGTCTTAAGCGTTGCGGAGCGAACAACCTTCAGCAGGCCGTTATCCAGGGTGATAACCGAGTAGCCGTAGATATCGAGAACGCTGAGAAAAAACTGGTAGTATTCCTCCTCGTTGAAACTGTCAAAGCTGCGAACGGAGATTTTTCCCTGGACGGACGGATCGATCAGAATGGTTTTGCCCATTTGCTTACTGACCGAGGTAATAAACTCCCGGAGATCCGCATCCTGGAAGTTTGCCGAATATTGCGCTGACATGGTTTGAAATGGAAAGGAGCAAAACTGTAGCGCCAGTATCCATGCAGCCGTTTTTTTAATTCCTTTGCGCAATTTTGTCGTCCTTAAGGTTAATCATTCTCAGTAACGGATACATTCACCAGCGCTTCCTGACCGTTTCGTATTACGGTGAACTGGGCAGAGTTTAAGGTTACAAATTCCTGTAGTGCCGCTTTTGCTGACGCTTCCTGAGTTAGCGGATGGTTGTTCATTTTGATCGCAATATCGCCAGGCCTGAGTCCGGTTGCTATAAAACGTTCAACCGGACCACGGGCGTTTAATCTGACGCCCTGTAGCGCTTCCTGCTGATAGATAAAGTTAGTAATAATGATGTCGCTGAGGGAATGTGGCGCGCTGTCATGTGGCAGCGATGGTGCCGGTGCCCTGGAGAATATATCAGGCTCATCAATAAAAGCGATGCGTTGCCGGGAGCCATTGTTATCAATCGTCACGCTATTATTATCAATGTCCGTAATTTTTACGTCAGGGAGATCGTCAAGTTTATCTCCGGTACTGTAAAATTTTGCTTTCTCATTAATGGTGATAATAGCCTGTGAACGTGTTTTTAGCGTGCTCGCAATAATGCCATTTAGCTGGAGATCGAGCATCGAATTTTTAATTGAGACATCTTCTTTATTATCAGTCGCGTTTTCCCTACTGTTTTTCGGTAAATTCATTGGCAGCCTGAGGACAACGGACGTTATTGATTGACTGGTTTTGTTTTTCGTATTGATAGAATCAATAAATAATCTATAGGCATATAACGAATGAATAATAACAATGACACCGACAAAAAACATAACGCAGTACAGCACATCGTTACGCTTTCTCTTAAATATAAAGGTAAATTGCTTCGCGATAACATCCATTGTTAATAGCACGCCTGTTCTTTTCGGGAGAAGCATGATATAGGCTTACTTTCAGGTTTTCAATTTAATCGTCGGAACATGTCGTTTAATTCAAATATAAAAAATTGATAATATTTACCTGGCATATAATAAGTTAAATACCCGCATCAATTACTGGAACTTATCGATGACTGAACGCGAATTACCGTATGCAATTTACTCTTTTTCGCAACATACCCTTATCAAGAATATCTTTATTCATGAGCTGGGCGCTGGCGATGTGGGCGTATTATGCGGCAAACCGGGGTGTGGTAAATCGACGCTTATTTATCAGTTAGGTAAGGATTTTCCCGGCAGGGTAGTGGTGTTTACCGCCACCGGTTTATCTGGTTTCTGTCAATTGACACACACGGCTTGTACGCAGGGAAAACTCCAGCCAGACTGGCGAGATGTGAGAATTAGCCGTTTCTGGTCAACGCTGATGCCTGCCCTTAGTCCGGCAGCGCAACCAATAATAATTGTCATTGATAATGCTGACGCACTCGCCAGACATCTTCCGGCATTTGTCGATAATTTCCGTCATCTGGCGGCTTCATTTGCCGCTGGCGCCAGCTTGCTACTGGTGGGGGGCGAAGCGCTCAGGCGTAACCGACGACTTAAACGGCGTGTTACGTTATCGGCGATCATCGCTGCGCCGACGGACGATGAATATCTTGATTTTATGCATCAACAGCAACTGTGTGAGGCGGATGGCGAGCCTGTGCGGATGCGTCATGAATTTGTGCGCAAAGCGGTTCGGGCAGTGCAGGGAAACCTGGCGTTGCTGAGGCGCATCGCCCGGGCGGCGAGAAAAATGGCAACGGACAGGCAAGCGGATGTGTTAACCGCTCAACAGGAAAAATTGTTGCTGGAAACATTTACTCTACGCTCTTGCGTATTGCGCAAGGGAATATTGCCCGGACTTTACGCTGCGCTGGCTTTGACGTTCGGCTGGCTGGCGGTCGATGTTTTTCCCCTTCAACTTCCTGTGCCCGCCGGGTTAACGGTGGCGATGACGCAAAAAAAGGAAAACCTGCCGGATATTAGCGATGCACGGGGAGGATTACGCGACGCCATGCAGCAATTATTCAGCGTCTGGGGATTCGACACAGCGTATGACGAGGCATGGTGTGACCAGGCTGATCGCGCTGAGTTGGTGTGCGAAAGCGGCAAGGAACGTTTAGATAACCTCATCAGGCGCGGGTTGCCGTGGATCGCGCATTTGAATATCGATAAACAACCGGTCTACGGTGTTGTGATGCGTGTATCAGGAAACGAGCTGGATCTTATCATTGATAATAAAACCTGGATCGTCAGTCAGGAGTGGCTGGCGAAGCACTGGCAGGGAAATTATACCCTGATGCTCAATTTAACGCCTGACAGGAAAATGCAGATCGGTGAAAAGAGTCCGGCGGAAACCATCATCTGGTTTGATACGATGCTGAGCCGCGCGCTGGGCGTTCCCGGCGATAAATCAGGCTCATGGACGCCATGGTTAATCGAAAAGGTCAAAGCATTCCAGCAGCGGGAGAATTTGCCTGTGGATGGTAAGCCGGGAAAAGAGACGCTGATAAGGCTACGTCAGAGTCTTGGAGACGCGCCGGTATTAATCAATGAGGCGGCACCTGTGCTCACACATGTGTCATCTAAGGAGCGTATGTGATGATGCACATCTATCAACCCATTGATGCGAAAACAGTGTTGAGTTGCCGCTGGCGGCAGGCGCTGCATTCCTGTTGCTGGCTGTTGTGGGTCAGCCTGATGCTAATGTGCGGCTACTACGGACATTATGTCTGGTTGGTGCGCCATCCGACAACCACCACGCAGGGAGTGCCCGATTCTCAGGCGTATCGACTCTCGGATGTGCATTACATTTTTAAGCGGAAACCTCTGCCGATACGCATCGATTTACCCACCCAGAACGAAGAGGGTGACAGTATGCTGGAAGAGATACCCTATGATGAAGCATCCGGGCAGGAAGCGCCGGATGGCGAAGTATTGCGCTCACGTGTGCAACAAGCGCTGAGAGAAATCGATGGCAAATAGCCATAATCACTTGCATCCGTACCGGCTATACGTATAATACGCCAGCCTGTCAAATCTGACGGGTAGTTCGATATGAACTGTGGCGGTTTACCGTCAACAACGCTCCCAATCAGGGGGCTACGTAAGAACGGTTACACTCTCCCATCAATCGTAATGGGTTTGAGGAGTAACTATTTCGTCTATAAAATAATTGGAGCTCTGGTCTCATGCAGAACCAAAGAATCCGTATCCGTTTGAAAGCGTTTGATCATCGTCTGATCGATCAATCAACCGCGGAAATCGTCGAGACTGCCAAGCGCACTGGTGCGCAGGTTCGTGGTCCGATCCCGCTGCCGACCCGCAAAGAGCGTTTCACCGTTCTGATCTCCCCGCACGTCAACAAAGACGCGCGTGATCAGTACGAGATCCGTACTCACAAGCGTCTGGTTGACATCGTTGAGCCAACTGAAAAAACCGTTGATGCTCTGATGCGTCTGGACCTGGCTGCCGGTGTAGACGTGCAGATCAGCCTGGGTTAATCAGGTCATCGAGCGATTGAGAGGTTGATACAATGATTGGTTTAGTCGGTAAAAAAGTGGGTATGACCCGCATCTTCACTGAAGATGGCGTATCTATCCCAGTAACCGTTATCGAAGTTGAAGCAAACCGCGTTACTCAGGTTAAAGATCTGGCTAACGATGGCTATCGCGCTGTTCAGGTTACCACCGGTGCTAAAAAAGCTAACCGCGTAACTAAGCCGGAAGCTGGTCACTTTGCTAAAGCTGGCGTAGAAGCTGGCCGCGGCCTGTGGGAGTTCCGCCTGGCAGATGGTGAAGAATACACCGTTGGTCAGAACATTAGCGTTGAACTGTTTGCTGACGTTAAAAAAGTTGACGTAACCGGTACCTCTAAAGGTAAAGGTTTCGCTGGTACCGTTAAGCGCTGGAACTTCCGTACCCAGGACGCTACTCACGGTAACTCCTTGTCCCACCGCGTTCCGGGTTCTATCGGTCAGAACCAGACTCCGGGCAAAGTGTTTAAAGGCAAGAAAATGGCAGGTCAGCTGGGCAACGAACGTGTAACCGTTCAGAGCCTGGACGTAGTACGTGTTGACGCTGAGCGCAACCTGCTGCTGGTTAAAGGTGGTGTTCCGGGTGCGACCGGTTGCGACCTGATCGTTAAACCAGCTGTGAAGGCGTAAGGGGATAGCAATGGAATTAGTATTGAAAGACGCGCAGAGCGCGCTGACTGTTTCCGAAACTACCTTCGGTCGTGATTTCAACGAAGCGCTGGTTCACCAGGTTGTTGTTGCTTATGCAGCTGGTGCTCGTCAGGGTACTCGTGCTCAGAAGACTCGTGCTGAAGTAACTGGTTCAGGCAAAAAGCCGTGGCGCCAGAAAGGTACCGGCCGTGCGCGTTCAGGTTCTATCAAGAGCCCGATCTGGCGTTCAGGTGGCGTGACCTTCGCTGCTCGTCCACAGGACCACAGTCAAAAAGTTAACAAAAAGATGTACCGCGGCGCGCTGAAAAGCATTCTGTCCGAACTGGTACGTCAGGATCGTCTGATCGTTGTCGAATCATTCTCTGTAGAAGCGCCTAAAACTAAGCTGCTGGCACAGAAACTGAAAGACATGGCTCTGGAAGATGTGCTGATCATCACCGGTGAGCTGGACGAAAACCTGTTCCTGGCTGCGCGCAACCTGCACAAGGTTGACGTACGCGATGCAACTGGTATCGACCCGGTTAGCCTGATCGCCTTCGACAAAGTCGTAATGACTGCTGATGCTGTTAAGCAAGTTGAGGAGATGCTGGCATGATTCGTGAAGAACGTCTGCTGAAAGTGCTGCGCGCACCGCACGTTTCTGAAAAAGCGTCTACTGCGATGGAAAAAACTAACACCATCGTTCTCAAAGTTGCTAAAGACGCGACCAAAGCAGAAATCAAAGCTGCTGTGCAGAAACTGTTTGAAGTCGAAGTCGAAGTCGTTAACACCCTGGTAGTTAAAGGGAAAGTTAAACGTCACGGACAGCGTATCGGTCGTCGTAGCGACTGGAAAAAAGCTTACGTCACCCTGAAGGAAGGCCAGAATCTGGACTTCGTCGGCGGCGCTGAGTAAGTCGGAGGAGTAATACAATGGCAGTTGTTAAATGTAAACCGACATCTCCGGGTCGTCGCCACGTTGTTAAAGTGGTCAACCCAGAGCTGCACAAGGGCAAACCTTTTGCTCCGCTGGTTGAAAAAAACAGCAAATCCGGTGGTCGTAACAACAATGGCCGCATCACCACTCGTCACATCGGTGGTGGTCACAAGCAGGCTTATCGTATTGTTGACTTCAAACGCAACAAAGACGGTATCCCGGCAGTTGTTGAACGTCTTGAGTACGATCCGAACCGCTCCGCGAACATCGCGCTGGTTCTGTACAAAGACGGTGAACGCCGTTACATCCTGGCCCCTAAAGGCCTGAAAGCTGGCGACCAGGTTCAATCTGGCGTTGATGCTGCAATCAAAGCAGGTAACACCCTGCCGATGCGCAATATCCCGGTTGGTTCTACTGTTCATAACGTAGAAATGAAACCAGGTAAAGGCGGTCAGCTGGCACGTTCCGCTGGTACTTACGTTCAGATCGTTGCTCGTGATGGTGCTTATGTCACCCTGCGTCTGCGTTCTGGTGAAATGCGTAAAGTCGAAGCAGACTGCCGTGCAACTCTGGGCGAAGTTGGCAATGCTGAGCATATGCTGCGCGTTCTGGGTAAAGCAGGTGCTGCACGCTGGCGTGGTGTTCGTCCTACCGTTCGCGGTACTGCGATGAACCCAGTCGACCACCCACATGGTGGTGGTGAAGGTCGTAACTTTGGTAAGCACCCGGTAACTCCGTGGGGCGTTCAGACCAAAGGTAAGAAGACCCGCAGCAACAAGCGTACTGATAAATTCATCGTACGTCGCCGTAGCAAATAATTTTAGAGGATAAGCCATGCCACGTTCTCTCAAGAAAGGTCCTTTTATTGACCTGCACTTGCTGAAGAAGGTAGAGAAAGCGGTGGAAAGCGGAGACAAGAAGCCCCTGCGCACTTGGTCCCGTCGTTCAACGATCTTTCCTAACATGATCGGTTTGACCATCGCTGTCCATAATGGTCGTCAGCACGTTCCGGTATTTGTTTCCGACGAAATGGTCGGTCACAAACTGGGTGAATTCGCACCGACTCGTACTTATCGCGGCCATGCTGCTGATAAAAAAGCGAAGAAGAAATAAGGTAGGAGGAAGAGATGGAAACTTTAGCTCAACATCGCCATGCTCGTTCTTCTGCTCAGAAGGTTCGCCTTGTTGCAGACCTGATTCGCGGTAAGAAAGTGTCGCAGGCTCTGGATATTCTGACCTACACCAATAAGAAAGCGGCTGTACTGGTCAAGAAAGTCCTGGAATCTGCCATTGCTAACGCTGAACACAACGATGGCGCTGACATTGACGATCTGAAAGTTACGAAAATTTTCGTAGACGAAGGCCCGAGCATGAAGCGCATTATGCCGCGTGCAAAAGGTCGTGCAGATCGCATCCTGAAGCGCACCAGCCAC
This sequence comes from Citrobacter sp. RHBSTW-00859, assembly GCF_013729795.1. Taxonomy (NCBI): domain Bacteria; kingdom Pseudomonadati; phylum Pseudomonadota; class Gammaproteobacteria; order Enterobacterales; family Enterobacteriaceae; genus Citrobacter; species Citrobacter sp. RHBSTW-00859. The sequence continues at coordinate 422,565 of NZ_CP056284.1, forward strand.
ATTACTGTGGTTGTGTCCGATCGCTGAGACTCTGGAGACTAGCAATGGGTCAGAAAGTACATCCTAATGGTATTCGCCTGGGTATTGTAAAACCATGGAACTCAACCTGGTTTGCGAACACCAAAGAATTCGCTGACAACCTGGACAGCGATTTTAAAGTACGTCAGTACCTGACTAAGGAACTGGCTAAAGCGTCTGTATCTCGTATCGTTATCGAGCGTCCGGCTAAGAGCATCCGTGTGACCATTCACACCGCTCGCCCGGGTATCGTTATCGGTAAGAAAGGTGAAGACGTAGAAAAACTGCGCAAAGTCGTAGCGGATATTGCTGGCGTTCCTGCTCAGATCAATATCGCCGAAGTGCGTAAACCTGAACTGGATGCAAAATTGGTTGCTGACAGCATCACTTCTCAGCTGGAACGTCGTGTTATGTTCCGTCGTGCTATGAAGCGTGCTGTACAGAACGCAATGCGTCTGGGCGCTAAAGGTATTAAAGTTGAAGTTAGCGGCCGTCTGGGCGGCGCGGAAATCGCACGTACCGAATGGTACCGCGAAGGTCGCGTACCTCTGCACACTCTGCGTGCTGACATCGACTACAACACCTCTGAAGCGCACACCACTTACGGTGTAATCGGCGTTAAAGTGTGGATCTTCAAAGGCGAGATCCTGGGTGGTATGGCTGCTGTTGAACAACCGGAAAAACCGGCTGCGCAACCTAAAAAGCAGCAGCGTAAAGGCCGTAAATAAGGAGCGTCGCTGATGTTACAACCAAAGCGTACAAAATTCCGTAAAATGCACAAAGGCCGTAACCGCGGTCTGGCGCAGGGTACGGATGTTAGCTTCGGCAGCTTCGGTCTGAAAGCTGTTGGCCGTGGTCGTCTGACTGCCCGTCAGATCGAAGCAGCACGTCGTGCTATGACCCGTGCAGTTAAGCGTCAAGGTAAGATCTGGATCCGTGTATTCCCGGACAAACCGATCACTGAAAAGCCGCTGGCAGTGCGTATGGGTAAAGGTAAAGGTAACGTGGAGTATTGGGTTGCCTTGATTCAGCCGGGTAAAGTCCTGTATGAAATGGACGGCGTACCGGAAGAGCTGGCCCGTGAAGCATTCAAGCTGGCAGCAGCGAAACTGCCGATTAAAACCACCTTTGTAACTAAGACGGTGATGTAATGAAAGCAAAAGAGCTGCGTGAGAAGAGTGTTGAAGAGCTGAACACCGAGCTGCTGAATCTGCTGCGTGAGCAGTTCAACCTGCGTATGCAGGCTGCAAGTGGCCAGCTGCAACAGTCTCACCTGTTGAAGCAAGTGCGTCGTGATGTCGCACGCGTTAAGACTTTACTGACTGAGAAGGCGGGTGCGTAATGACCGATAAAATCCGTACTCTGCAAGGTCGCGTTGTTAGCGATAAAATGGAGAAATCCATCGTTGTTGCTATCGAACGTTTTGTGAAACACCCGATCTACGGTAAATTCATTAAGCGTACGACCAAACTGCACGTACATGACGAGAACAACGAATGCGGTACTGGTGACGTGGTTGAAATCCGCGAATGCCGTCCGCTGTCCAAGACTAAGTCCTGGACGCTGGTTCGCGTTGTAGAGAAAGCCGTTCTGTAATACAGTAGGCATTCTCAACGAATAAACGGCTCAGCGATGAGCCGTTTATTTTTTCTACCCATATCGTTGAAGCGGTGTTATAATGCCGCGCCCCCGATATGGGGCTTTTTTAACGACCTGATTTTCGGGTCTCAGTAGTAGTTGACATTAGCGGAGCACTAAAATGATCCAAGAACAGACTATGCTGAACGTCGCCGACAACTCCGGTGCACGTCGCGTAATGTGTATCAAGGTTCTGGGTGGCTCGCACCGTCGCTACGCAGGCGTCGGCGATATCATCAAGATCACCATCAAGGAAGCAATTCCGCGTGGTAAGGTCAAAAAAGGTGATGTGCTGAAGGCGGTAGTGGTGCGCACCAAGAAGGGTGTTCGTCGCCCGGACGGTTCTGTCATTCGCTTCGATGGTAATGCATGCGTTATTTTAAACAATAACAGCGAGCAACCTATCGGTACGCGTATTTTTGGGCCGGTAACTCGTGAACTTCGTAACGAGAAGTTCATGAAAATTATCTCTCTGGCACCAGAAGTACTCTAAGGAGCGAATCATGGCAGCGAAGATCCGTCGTGATGACGAAGTTATCGTGTTAACCGGTAAAGATAAAGGTAAACGCGGTAAAGTTAAGAATGTCCTGTCTTCCGGCAAGGTCATTGTTGAAGGTATCAACCTGGTTAAGAAACATCAGAAGCCGGTTCCGGCCCTGAACCAACCAGGCGGCATTGTAGAGAAAGAAGCAGCTATTCAGATCTCTAACCTTGCTATCTTCAACGCGGCAACCGGCAAGGCTGACCGTGTAGGCTTTAGATTCGAAGACGGCAAAAAAGTCCGTTTCTTTAAATCTAACAGCGAAACTATCAAGTAATTTGGAGTAGTACGATGGCGAAACTGCATGATTACTACAAAGACGAAGTAGTCGCTAAACTCATGACTGAGTTTAACTACAATTCTGTCATGCAAGTCCCTCGGGTCGAGAAGATCACCCTGAACATGGGTGTTGGTGAAGCGATCGCTGACAAGAAACTGCTGGATAACGCAGCAGCTGACCTGACAGCAATCTCCGGTCAAAAACCGCTGATCACCAAAGCACGCAAATCAGTTGCAGGCTTCAAAATCCGTCAGGGCTATCCGATCGGCTGTAAAGTAACTCTGCGTGGCGAACGCATGTGGGAGTTCTTTGAGCGCCTGATCACTATTGCTGTTCCACGTATCCGTGACTTCCGTGGCTTGTCCGCTAAGTCTTTCGACGGTCGTGGTAACTACAGCATGGGTGTCCGTGAGCAGATCATCTTCCCAGAAATCGACTACGATAAAGTCGACCGCGTGCGTGGTTTGGATATTACCATTACCACTACTGCGAAATCTGATGAAGAAGGCCGTGCTCTGCTGGCTGCCTTTGACTTCCCGTTCCGCAAGTAAGGTAGGGTTACTGAATGGCTAAGCAATCAATGAAAGCACGCGAAGTAAAGCGCGTAGCTTTAGCTGATAAGTACTTCGCAAAACGCGCTGAACTGAAAGCTATTATCTCTGATGTGAACGCGACCGACGAAGATCGTTGGAACGCAGTTCTCAAGCTGCAGTCTCTGCCGCGTGATTCCAGCCCGTCCCGTCAGCGTAACCGCTGCCGTCAAACAGGTCGTCCGCATGGCTATGTGGGCAAGTTCGGGTTGAGCCGTATCAAACTGCGTGAAGCCGCTATGCGCGGTGAAGTACCAGGCTTGAAAAAGGCTAGCTGGTAATTACCAATTGAATCACGGGAGTAAAGACAGATGAGCATGCAAGATCCGATCGCGGATATGCTGACCCGTATCCGTAACGGTCAGGCCGCGAATAAAGCTGCGGTCACCATGCCTTCCTCCAAGCTGAAAGTGGCAATTGCCAACGTGCTGAAGGAAGAAGGTTTTATTGAAGATTTTAAAGTTGAAGGCGACACCAAGCCGGAACTGGAACTTACTCTTAAGTATTTCCAGGGTAAAGCTGTTGTAGAAAGCATTCAGCGTGTCAGTCGCCCAGGTCTGCGCATTTATAAGCGTAAAGACGAGCTGCCGAAAGTTATGGCTGGCATGGGTATCGCAGTTGTTTCTACCTCTAAAGGTGTTATGACTGATCGTGCAGCGCGCCAGGCTGGTCTTGGTGGCGAAATTATCTGCTACGTAGCCTAATCGGAGGAAAAAATGTCTCGTGTTGCTAAAGCACCGGTCGTTATTCCTGCCGGCGTTGATGTAAAAATCAACGGTCAGGTTATTACGATCAAAGGTAAAAACGGCGAGCTGACTCGTACTCTCAACGATGCTGTTGCAGTAAATCATGCAGATAATGCACTGACCTTCGGTCCGCGTGATGGTTACGCAGATGGATGGGCTCAGGCTGGTACCGCGCGTGCCCTGCTGAATGCAATGGTTGTCGGTGTTACCGAAGGCTTCACTAAGAAGCTACAGCTGGTTGGTGTAGGTTATCGTGCAGCGGTTAAAGGGAATGTAGTAAACCTGGCTTTAGGTTTCTCTCACCCTGTTGACCATCAGCTGCCTGCGGGTATTACTGCAGAATGTCCGTCTCAGACTGAAATCGTGCTGAAAGGCGCTGATAAACAGCTGATCGGTCAGGTTGCAGCAGATCTGCGCGCCTACCGTCGTCCTGAGCCTTATAAAGGCAAGGGTGTTCGTTACGCCGACGAAGTCGTGCGTACCAAAGAGGCTAAGAAGAAGTAAGGTAACACTATGGATAAGAAATCTGCTCGTATCCGTCGTGCGACCCGCGCACGCCGCAAGCTCCAGGAGCTGGGCGCAACTCGCCTGGTGGTACATCGTACCCCGCGTCATATTTACGCACAGGTAATTGCACCGAACGGTTCTGAAGTTCTGGTAGCTGCTTCTACTGTAGAAAAAGCTATCGCTGAACAATTGAAGTACACCGGTAACAAAGACGCTGCTGCAGCTGTAGGTAAAGCTGTTGCTGAACGCGCTCTGGAAAAAGGCATCAAAGATGTTTCTTTTGACCGTTCCGGGTTCCAATATCATGGTCGTGTCCAGGCACTGGCAGATGCTGCCCGTGAAGCTGGCCTTCAGTTCTAAGGTAGAGGTGTAAGATGGCTCACATCGAAAAACAAGCTGGCGAACTGCAGGAAAAGCTGATCGCGGTTAACCGCGTATCTAAAACCGTTAAAGGTGGTCGTATTTTCTCCTTCACAGCTCTGACTGTAGTTGGTGATGGTAACGGTCGCGTTGGTTTTGGTTACGGTAAAGCGCGTGAAGTTCCAGCAGCGATCCAGAAAGCGATGGAAAAAGCCCGTCGCAATATGATTAACGTCGCGCTGAACCACGGCACCCTGCAGCACCCGGTTAAGGGTACTCACACGGGTTCTCGTGTATTCATGCAGCCGGCTTCCGAAGGTACCGGTATCATCGCCGGTGGTGCAATGCGCGCCGTTCTGGAAGTCGCTGGAGTTCGTAACGTTCTGGCTAAAGCGTATGGTTCTACTAACCCGATTAACGTGGTTCGTGCAACTATCGATGGCCTGGAAAATATGAAATCTCCGGAAATGGTCGCTGCCAAGCGTGGTAAATCCGTTGAAGAAATTCTGGGGAAATAAACCATGGCAAAGACTATTAAAATTACTCAAACCCGCAGTGCAATCGGTCGTCTGCCGAAACATAAGGCAACGCTGCTTGGCCTGGGTCTGCGTCGTATTGGTCACACCGTAGAGCGCGAGGATACTCCTGCTGTTCGTGGTATGGTCAACGCGGTTTCCTTCATGGTTAAAGTTGAGGAGTAAGAGATGCGTTTAAATACTCTGTCTCCGGCCGAAGGCTCTAAAAAAGCGGCTCGCCGCCTGGGTCGTGGTATCGGTTCTGGCCTCGGTAAAACCGGTGGTCGTGGTCACAAAGGTCAGAAGTCTCGTTCTGGCGGTGGCGTACGTCGCGGTTTCGAGGGTGGTCAGATGCCTCTGTACCGTCGTCTGCCGAAATTCGGCTTCACTTCACGTAAAGCAGCGATTACAGCCGAAGTTCGTCTGTCTGACCTGGCTAAAGTTGAAGGCGGTGTTGTAGACCTGAACACGCTGAAAGCAGCTAACATTATCGGTATCCAGATCGAGTTCGCGAAAGTGATTCTGGCTGGTGAAGTCACTACTCCGGTAACTGTTCGTGGCCTGCGTGTTACTAAAGGCGCTCGTGCTGCTATCGAAGCTGCTGGCGGTAAAATCGAGGAATAAGTAGCAGATGGCTAAACAACCGGGATTAGATTTTCAAAGTGCCAAAGGTGGCTTAGGCGAGCTGAAACGCAGACTGCTGTTTGTAATCGGCGCGCTGATTGTGTTCCGTATTGGCTCTTTCATTCCGATCCCTGGTATTGATGCCGCTGTACTTGCCAAACTGCTTGAGCAACAGCGAGGCACCATCATTGAAATGTTTAACATGTTCTCTGGTGGTGCTCTAAGCCGTGCTTCTATCTTTGCTCTGGGGATCATGCCGTATATTTCGGCGTCGATTATTATCCAGCTGCTGACGGTGGTTCATCCAACGCTGGCAGAAATTAAGAAAGAAGGGGAGTCTGGTCGTCGTAAGATCAGCCAGTACACCCGCTACGGTACTCTGGTGCTGGCAATATTCCAGTCGATCGGTATTGCTACCGGTCTGCCGAATATGCCTGGTATGCAGGGCCTGGTAATGAATCCAGGCTTTGCATTCTATTTCACCGCTGTTGTAAGTCTGGTTACAGGGACGATGTTCCTGATGTGGTTGGGCGAACAGATTACTGAACGTGGTATCGGCAACGGTATCTCAATCATTATCTTCGCCGGTATTGTCGCGGGACTCCCGCCAGCCATTGCCCATACTATCGAGCAAGCGCGTCAAGGCGACCTGCACTTCCTCGTGTTGCTGTTGGTTGCAGTATTAGTATTTGCAGTGACGTTCTTTGTTGTATTTGTTGAGCGTGGTCAACGCCGCATTGTGGTAAACTACGCAAAACGTCAGCAAGGTCGTCGTGTCTATGCTGCACAGAGCACACATTTACCGCTGAAAGTGAATATGGCGGGGGTAATCCCGGCAATCTTCGCTTCCAGTATTATTCTGTTCCCAGCGACCATCGCGTCATGGTTCGGGGGCGGGACTGGTTGGAACTGGCTGACAACAATTTCGCTGTATTTGCAGCCTGGGCAACCGCTTTATGTGTTACTCTATGCGTCTGCAATCATATTCTTCTGTTTCTTTTACACGGCGTTGGTTTTCAACCCGCGAGAAACAGCAGATAACCTGAAGAAGTCCGGTGCATTTGTACCAGGAATTCGTCCGGGAGAGCAAACGGCGAAGTATATCGATAAAGTAATGACCCGCCTGACTCTGGTTGGTGCGCTCTACATTACCTTTATCTGCCTGATCCCGGAGTTCATGCGTGATGCAATGAAAGTACCGTTCTACTTTGGTGGGACCTCACTGCTTATCGTTGTTGTCGTGATTATGGACTTTATGGCTCAAGTGCAAACTCTGATGATGTCAAGTCAGTACGAGTCTGCATTGAAGAAGGCGAATCTGAAAGGCTACGGCCGTTAACAGTCGCCCGAGAAGTTACGGAGAGTAAAAATGAAAGTTCGTGCTTCCGTCAAGAAATTATGCCGTAACTGCAAAATCGTTAAGCGTGATGGTGTCATCCGTGTGATTTGCAGTGCCGAGCCGAAGCATAAACAGCGCCAAGGCTGATTTATTCGCATATTTTTCTTGCAAAGTTGGGTTGAGCTGGCTAGATTAGCCAGCCAATCTTTTGTATGTCTGTGCGTTTCCATTTGAGTATCCTGAAAACGGGCTTTTCAGCATGGTGCGTACATATTAAATAGTAGGAGTGCATAGTGGCCCGTATAGCAGGCATTAACATTCCTGATCAGAAACATGCTGTGATCGCATTAACTTCGATCTACGGCGTCGGCAAGACCCGTTCTAAAGCCATTCTGGCTGCCGCGGGTATCGCTGAAGATGTTAAGATCAGTGAGCTGTCTGAAGAACAAATCGACACGCTGCGTGACGAAGTTGCCAAATTTGTCGTTGAAGGTGATCTGCGCCGTGAAGTTAGCATGAGCATCAAGCGCCTTATGGACCTTGGTTGCTATCGCGGTTTGCGTCATCGTCGTGGTCTCCCGGTTCGCGGTCAGCGTACCAAGACCAACGCACGTACCCGTAAGGGTCCGCGCAAACCGATCAAGAAATAATCGGGGTGATTGAATAATGGCAAAGGCACCAATTCGTGCACGTAAACGTGTAAGAAAACAAGTCTCTGACGGCGTGGCTCATATCCATGCTTCTTTTAACAACACCATCGTTACCATTACTGATCGTCAGGGTAACGCACTGGGTTGGGCAACAGCCGGTGGTTCCGGTTTCCGTGGTTCTCGCAAATCCACTCCGTTTGCAGCTCAGGTTGCAGCAGAGCGTTGCGCTGAAGCCGTAAAAGAATACGGTATCAAGAATCTGGAAGTTATGGTCAAAGGACCGGGTCCAGGTCGCGAATCTACTGTTCGTGCTCTGAACGCCGCTGGTTTCCGCATCACTAATATTACTGATGTGACTCCGATCCCTCATAACGGTTGTCGTCCGCCGAAAAAACGTCGCGTATAACGCTGTCGTTTCTAGGATTGTTGGAGAAAGAAAATGGCAAGATATTTGGGTCCTAAGCTCAAGCTGAGCCGTCGTGAGGGCACTGACTTATTCCTTAAGTCTGGCGTTCGCGCGATCGATACCAAGTGTAAAATTGAACAAGCTCCTGGCCAGCACGGTGCGCGTAAACCGCGTCTGTCTGACTATGGTGTGCAGTTGCGTGAAAAGCAAAAAGTTCGCCGTATCTACGGTGTGCTGGAGCGTCAGTTCCGTAACTACTACAAAGAAGCAGCACGTCTGAAAGGCAACACCGGTGAAAACCTGTTGGGTCTGCTGGAAGGTCGTCTGGACAACGTTGTATACCGTATGGGCTTCGGTGCCACTCGTGCAGAAGCACGTCAGCTGGTCAGCCATAAAGCAATTATGGTAAACGGTCGTGTTGTTAACATCGCTTCTTATCAGGTTAGTCCGAATGACGTTGTTAGCATTCGTGAGAAAGCGAAGAAGCAGTCTCGCGTGAAAGCCGCTCTGGAGCTGGCTGAGCAGCGTGAAAAGCCAACCTGGCTGGAAGTTGATGCTGGCAAGATGGAAGGTACGTTCAAGCGTAAGCCGGAGCGTTCTGATCTGTCTGCGGACATTAACGAACACCTGATCGTCGAGCTTTACTCCAAGTAAAGCTTAGTACCAAAGAGAGGACACAATGCAGGGTTCTGTGACAGAGTTTCTAAAACCGCGCCTGGTAGATATCGAGCAAGTGAGTTCGACGCACGCCAAGGTGACCCTTGAGCCTTTAGAGCGTGGCTTTGGCCATACTTTGGGTAACGCACTGCGCCGTATTCTGCTCTCATCGATGCCGGGTTGCGCGGTGACCGAGGTTGAGATTGATGGTGTACTACATGAGTACAGCACCAAAGAAGGCGTTCAGGAAGATATCCTGGAAATCCTGCTCAACCTGAAAGGGCTGGCGGTGAGAGTTCAGGGTAAAGATGACGTTATTCTTACCTTGAATAAATCTGGCATTGGCCCTGTGACTGCAGCCGACATTACCCATGATGGTGATGTCGAAATCGTCAAGCCACAGCACGTGATCTGCCACCTGACCGATGAGAATGCATCTATTAGCATGCGTATCAAAGTTCAGCGCGGTCGTGGTTATGTGCCGGCTTCTACCCGAATTCATTCGGAAGAAGATGAGCGCCCAATCGGCCGTCTGCTGGTCGACGCATGCTACAGCCCTGTAGAGCGTATTGCCTACAATGTTGAAGCAGCGCGTGTAGAACAGCGTACCGACCTGGATAAGCTGGTCATCGAAATGGAAACCAACGGCACAATCGATCCTGAAGAGGCGATTCGTCGTGCGGCAACCATTCTGGCTGAACAACTTGAAGCTTTCGTTGACTTACGTGATGTACGTCAGCCGGAAGTTAAAGAAGAGAAACCAGAATTCGATCCGATCCTGCTGCGCCCTGTTGACGATCTGGAATTGACTGTCCGCTCTGCTAACTGCCTCAAAGCAGAAGCTATCCACTATATCGGTGATCTGGTACAGCGTACTGAGGTTGAGCTTCTTAAGACGCCTAACCTTGGTAAAAAATCTCTTACTGAGATTAAAGACGTGCTGGCTTCCCGTGGACTGTCTCTGGGCATGCGCCTGGAAAACTGGCCACCGGCAAGCATCGCTGACGAGTAACCGGATCACAGGTTAAGGTTTTACTGAGAAGGATAAGGTCATGCGCCATCGTAAGAGTGGTCGTCAACTGAACCGCAACAGCAGCCATCGCCAGGCTATGTTCCGCAATATGGCAGGTTCACTGGTTCGTCATGAAATCATCAAGACGACTCTGCCGAAAGCGAAAGAGCTGCGTCGCGTAGTTGAGCCGCTGATTACTCTTGCCAAGACTGATAGCGTAGCTAATCGTCGTCTGGCATTCGCCCGCACTCGTGATAACGAGATCGTGGCAAAACTGTTTAACGAACTGGGCCCGCGTTTCGCGAGCCGCGCCGGTGGTTACACTCGCATTCTGAAGTGTGGCTTCCGTGCAGGCGACAACGCGCCGATGGCATACATCGAGCTGGTTGATCGTTCAGAGAAAACAGAAGCTGCTGCAGAGTAATCTGTAGTAACGTAAAAAAACCCGCCTCGGCGGGTTTTTTTATATCCGTCATATCCCCACTTACCTACAATATCTGTACTCTTTTTGTTCATCACTGGAGTGTTGTATGTGGTTACTGGACCAGTGGGCAGAGCGCCATATTATTGATGCGCAGTCTAAAGGTGAGTTTGATGGTTTGCCTGGTACAGGAGAACCGTTGGTTCTTGACGATGATTCCCACATTCCGCCTGAACTTCGAGCCGGATTCCGTTTATTAAAAAATGCGGGATGTCTTCCTCCTGAGCTAGAGCAGCGCAGAGAGGCAATACAGCTGCTTGAAATACTTGCAGGGATCCGCAAAGATGATCCCCATTATCAGGAAGTGAGTCGAAGACTGTCACTACTGGAACTGAAACTTCGGCAAGCTGGACTCAGCACCGAGTTTTTACACGGTGAATACGCAGATAAGCTGCTACAGAAGATCAACGACGAATAGCGGAGATAGCATGTACCGTATTGGTGAATTAGCGAAACTGGCTGACGTGACGCCTGATACTATCCGCTACTATGAAAAGCAGCAGATGATGGAACATGAAATACGTACAGAAGGCGGGTTTCGTCTCTATACGGAAAGCGATCTTCAGCGTCTAAAGTTTATTCGCTATGCCCGTCAGCTTGGTTTCACTCTGGAATCGATCCGCGAACTGCTTTCGATCCGCATCGATCCCGAACACCATACCTGCCAGGAATCAAAAGGGATCGTCCAGGAAAGATTGCAGGAAGTGGAAGCGAGAATAGCTGAGCTTCAGGCGATGCAACGGTCGCTGCAGCGATTGAATGACGCGTGTTGTGGCAAGGCACACAGCAGCGTGTACTGCTCTATCCTTGAAGCACTTGAGCAAGGCGCCAGTGGATCACCATCAGGCTGTTGATTTATTGAACGGTCAGGTCTACACTCGCGGCGTAAATTACGACAACCGGAGGTATTATGAGTCGTTATCAGCACACTAAAGGGCAGATAAAAGATAACGCCATTGAGGCGCTTCTACATGACCCACTGTTCAGGCAGCGCGTTGAGAAAAATAAGAAAGGGAAAGGAAGTTATCTACGTAAAGGTAAACATGGTAATCGGGGTAACTGGGAGGCCAGTGGCAAGAAAGTCATTCACTTTTTTACCACTGGCCTTCTTGTTTCAGTGAGTGCTTAAGAGCGGTTATTCTGTTCTTTCAGCAGGTCACGAATTTCACTCAGCAATACTTCTTCTTTCGATGGCGCTGGCGGTGCTGCTGGCTCTTCCGCTTTTTTACGGTTCAGTTTGTTGATCAGCTTGATTGCCATAAAGATAGCAAACGCAACAATAACGAAATCAAAGATATTCTGAATAAATACACCGTAATGCATAACGACTGCAGGGATATCTCCCTGTGCATCACGTAGTGTTAAAGCAAACTGTTTAAAATCAATTCCACCAATTAACAACCCCAGCGGCGGCATGATGATATCGGCAACCAGTGATGAAACAATCTTCCCAAATGCCGCACCAATAATGACACCCACTGCCAAATCGACAACATTCCCGCGCATCGCGAATTCGCGAAATTCTTTAATAATGCTCATCTTATTCTCCCTATGCAGCTGACGTTTATAAGTTTAACAAATGTTTAGGCAATTTCCATTTATGTATTGCCTAAATAGAAATTTATTAAACCATGAAAAATAAAGGGAAATAATTTAGGCGCAGTTTCAGCGCCCAAATTATTACAGGAAGAACGGACTTGGCTGGAATAGTCGCTCGACGTCGGTAATAAACTTTTTATCTGTCAGGAACATAATTACGTGATCGCCCTGTTCAATACGCAGGTTATCATTGGCAATCATCACATCGTTACCACGCACAACGGCGCCAATAATGGTTCCTGGTGGAAGTTTAATTTCATCAATTGAGCGACCCACAACCCGTGACGTCGTTTCATCACCGTGTGCAACGGCTTCAATGGCTTCCGCGACGCCACGGCGCAGTGAAGATACACCAACAATATCCGCTTTACGCACATGACTGAGCAGCGCAGAGATGGTTGCCTGCTGCGGTGAAATCGCAATATCGATCACGCTGCCTTGCACCAGATCGACGTATGCTCTGCGTTGGATCAACACCATCACTTTCTTGGCGCCCATCCGTTTGGCAAGCATCGCCGACATGATATTCGCTTCATCATCGTTGGTTACCGCAATGAACAGATTAACCTGATCGATATGTTCTTCCGCCAGAAGCTCTTGATCCGAGGCATCACCAAAAAAGACGATCGTATTTTGCAGTTTCTCTGCAAGCTCGGATGCGCGCTGTTGATTACGTTCAATCAGTTTGACGCTGTAATCTTTTTCTAGTCGCCGTGCCAGCCCGGCGCCAATATTACCACCGCCCACTAACATAATGCGTTTGTAAGGCTTTTCCAGACGCTGTAATTCGCTCATTACGGCGCGAATATGCTGCGAGGCCGCGATGAAGAAAACTTCATCGCCCGCTTCAACAATGGTAGAACCTTGCGGACGGATCGGTCGGTCATGACGGAAAATCGCCGCAACGCGGGTATCGATGTGCGGCATATGCTCACGCATTGTCGACAGCGCATTACCAATCAGCGGCCCACCGTAATAGGCTTTCACCACGGCCAGGCTGACTTTTCCTTCGGCAAAATTCACTACCTGCAATGCGCCCGGATATTCAATCAGGCGATAAATGCTATCGATAACCAGTTGCTCAGGCGCAATCAGGTGATCGATAGGCACCGCATCAGATTGAAATAGCTTGTCCGCATCACGAACGTAATCCGGTGAACGAATACGAGCGATACGATTAGGCGTGTTAAACAGTGAATAAGCTACCTGGCAGGCAACCATATTTGTTTCATCTGAGCTGGTTACGGCAACCAGCATATCGGCATCGTCGGCACCGGCTTCACGTAGAACGCGGGGATGCGAACCATGCCCTTGCACGACACGGAGATCAAACTTGTCCTGTAGGCTACGCAGGCGCTCACCATTGGTATCGACTACCGTGATATCGTTGTTCTCTCCGACCAGGTTTTCAGCCAGCGTACCGCCAACTTGCCCTGCGCCCAGAATGATAATTTTCATCAGTCGCGACCCGTTATCTCATCACTTTTTGATTAGCTTAGCGTAAAAGAAGCCATCACCATCTTCCGCACTCGGTAAATTCTGACGTCCAGGTTTTTCCGGCGTACCGGTTACGCTTAATACCGCATCTGGCGTGCGAGCAAGGAAGGCGGCAATTTGCTGTTGGTTTTCTTCTGGCAGGATAGAGCAGGTTGCATAAACCAGCGTGCCGCCAGGTTTAAGATGTGGCCAGGTTGCATTCAGGATTTCAGCCTGCAACTGGGCAAGTTCAGCAATATCCCGGTCGCGACGCAGCCATTTGATATCCGGATGGCGACGGATCACTCCGGTGGCAGAACACGGAGCGTCCAGCAAAATACGGTCAAACTGTTGTTCACCGCACCACTGCTGTGGATAGCGGCCATCACCCTGTTTTACGGTTGCCTTCATACCCAGACGTTTTAGATTGTCGAAAACGCGCGATAAGCGTTTTTCATCAACATCGACAGCCATTACGTTAGCGTGCGGAGCAACTTCCAGAATGTGAGTGGTTTTGCCCCCCGGCGCACAGCATAGGTCGAGGATCTGTTCACCGTCCTCCGGCAACAGATAGTTTATGCATCCTTGAGCGGAAGCATCCTGGACGGTTACCCAGCCTTCATCAAAACCTGGGAGGGCGTGCACAGGAGCTGGCGTTTCCAGACGCACTGCATCCGGGTAATCTGGATGCGGGAAACCGGTTAATCCCGCTTCGGTCAGCAGGTCCAGCCAGGCATCGCGCGTATGATGGTTACGATTGACACGTAACCACATCGGCGGTCGCTGGTTATTGGCTTCAAGAATGGCTTCCCACTGCTGCGGATAAGCGGTCTTAATACGTTTCACCAGCCAGGAGGGGTGTAAGAAACGTAAATCGCTTTGAGAGAATTCAGCCAGTAGATCTTCTTGACGGCGCTGAAACTGGCGCAGCACGCCGTTGATCAGCCCTTTAAGCTGCGGACGCTTAATAACGACTGCGCCTTCTACGGTCTCTGCCAAAGCAGCATGCGGTGGAATACGAGTATGCAGCAGTTGGTAGAAGCCCACCATGATCAGATAGTGAACGGTGCGCTGTTTGCCCGTCATTGGACGTTCCATCAACTGCTGGATCATCCACTCCAGTTGGGAGAGTGTACGCAACACGCCGAAGCAAAGCTCCTGCAACAGTGCTTTGTCTTTATCGGCAACTTTTTGCTGCATGGCGGGCAGCACGTTGCTTAATGATTGTCCCTTTTCGACAACCTGTTCGACGGCCTGGGCCGCCATACTGCGTAAATTAAGATGTTTTTTCATAAGCGCAAAAATAAAAATGCCCGGAGATACCGGGCTTAAAGAGATGAACCGTCATACCAGACGGTTACCGGGTACAAACCATTCCCGGCGCGAATTAAGCAGATCCTGCGCGCTCATGGCTTTTTTACCGGCAGGTTGCAAAGAGACGAGATTCAGGATGCCGTCGCCCGTTGCGACCTGGATACCCTGTTTTGTCGCCTCAAGAATAGTGCCTGGTGCGGTCTGTGTGTTCGCTGTAATAACCGTAGCTTGCCAGACTTTCACTGGCTGGCCGTCGATTTCAAGCCAGCTCATTGGCCACGGGTTAAAGGCGCGGATGCAGCGTTCCAACTGAGCGGCTGAAAGCGACCAGTCGATACGGGCCTCTTCTTTGCTGAGTTTTTCTGCATGCGTAACCAGTGATTCATCTTGTACAACGGGTTTTATGGTGCCAGCCGCCAGCTGTTTTAGCGTTTCAATCAGCCCCTGAGGCCCTAAATCTGCCAGCTTATCGTATAACGAACCGCTGGTATCTTCTGCAGTTATCGGGCAGGACAGCTTAAGCAGCATATCACCGGTGTCGAGGCCAACATCCATCTGCATGATGGTCACACCAGTTTCGGCGTCGCCTGCCCACAGTGAGCGCTGGATTGGGGCTGCGCCACGCCAGCGTGGAAGCAGGGAACCGTGAACGTTGATACAACCCAGACGCGGCATTTCCAGTACGGCTTTTGGCAGTATCAGGCCATATGCTACCACTACCATCACGTCTGCGCGTAAATCAGCAACCAGCTGCTGGTTTTCCTGAGGACGAAGAGAGACGGGTTGGAAAACCGGTATCCCTTTTTCTTCCGCCAGCACTTTTACCGGGCTGGGCATCAGCTTTTTACCGCGTCCCGCCGGACGGTCCGGTTGGGTAAACACGCCAACGACGTTATGTCCAGAAGACAATAGCGCGTCGAGATGACGCGCTGCAAAGTCAGGTGTACCCGCAAAAATAATACGTAGTGAGTCTGACACGTTGATTCTTGTCCTTAAGCTCGGGCGTTCAGGCGGTCGAGTTTTTCAACTTTCTGACGAATGCGTTGTTGCTTCAACGGAGACAGATAATCGATAAACAGTTTACCGACCAGGTGATCCATTTCATGTTGAATGCAGATAGCCAGCAGGCCATCGGCTTCCAGTTCAAAAGATTTGCCGTTGCGATCGAGCGCACGAATTTTTACTTTCTCTGCGCGCGGTACTAACGCACGCTGTTCGGGAATAGACAGGCAGCCTTCTTCAATACCTGATTCGCCGTCTTTTTCCAGCAGCTCTGGGTTAATGAGTACCAACTGCTCGTCGCGATTTTCAGAGACATCAATAACAATGATGCGCTGATGAATATCGACCTGAGTTGCTGCCAGACCGATACCTTCTTCGGCGTACATCGTTTCGAACATATCATCAACGATACGCTGAATTTCTGCATTCACTTCTTCGACCGGTTTTGCGACTTTGCGAAGGCGCTCGTCCGGAATATGTAACACTTGCAAAACTGACATAGTTATCCAGAGTTGTGTTCAGGAGTTGAAAAGATTATTACCTCTATTCTAGACAAAACCCCCTCTGATTGACAGCATCAGTGACCAATCGCAAAGATTGCCAGGACTGCTTGTGGCAGGGGAACAGGGATGACCAAAATCGAGATTTGGCTACGTTTAGCACAAGTGAATGAACTGTATGGTGATGAGATGGTGCGCGTTGCCCACTGGCTCAATACTCAGCCGTGTATTAACAACGTGGTACTTCATCATGCTGGACTCTCTCCCCGCCAGGCCCGGCGCTTTTTAACCTTTCCAGATCAGACGCTGGAAAAAACGCTGCGCTGGCTTGAACAGCCCAACCATCATTTTGTGGTTGCCGACAGCGAGCATTATCCGGCACAGCTCCGTGCAATTGAGGATTATCCTGGGGTGCTTTTTGTTGCAGGAAATCCCATATGCCTTAGCTCGTTTCAGGTTGCCGTCGTCGGTAGCCGACAGCACTCCTGGTATGGCGAACGCTGGGGGCGGCTGTTTTGTGAAAAGCTTGCAGCATGCGGCGTGACGATCACCAGCGGCCTGGCCCGGGGGATTGATGGTGTGGCGCACAATGCTGCGATAAACCGAGAGGGCACGAGTATTGCGGTGCTGGGAAATGGGCTTGAGACCATTCATCCACGACAGCATGTCCGTCTGGCTAAACGACTGATTGAGGCTGGAGGCGCACTGGTGTCTGAGTTCCCATTAGATACGCTTCCTTTGCCGCGCAATTTTCCCCGACGAAATCGCATTATTAGTGGTCTAAGTAAAGGAGTCCTGGTTGTAGAAGCTGCTCAGCGTAGCGGGTCACTGGTCACTGCGCGTTGCGCACTGGAACAAGGGCGGGAGGTTTTTGCGTTGCCTGGACCGATTGGGAGTCCGGGAAGTGAAGGTCCACATTGGCTTATTCAGCAGGGAGCCACGCTTGTGACGGCCCCAGAAGAAATTCTGGAAAATTTGCAATATGGGCTGCAATGGTTGCCAGATGAACCTGAAAAATCAATTTATTCGCCAGATCACGAAGAGGTGGCATTGCCATTTCCGGAGCTCCTGGCTAACGTAGGAGATGAGGTAACACCTGTTGACGTCGTCGCTGAACGTGCCGGCCAACCTGTGCCAGAGGTAGTGGCTCAACTGCTCGAACTGGAGTTAGCAGGATGGATCGCAGCTGTACCCGGCGGCTATGTCCGATTGAGGAGGGCATGCCATGTTCGACGTACTAATGTATTTGTTTGAGACATATATCCATAACGAAGCTGAGCTGCGTGTGGATCAGGACAAACTGGAACGGGATCTTACCGACGCTGGTTTTGATCGTGAAGACATCTACAACGCGTTACTTTGGCTGGAAAAGCTTGCTGATTATCAGGATGGTCTTGCCGAACCTATGCAGCTGGCATCCGATCCTCTTTCTATACGTATTTATACCGCAGAAGAGTGTGATCGACTGGATGCAAGCTGTAGAGGGTTCCTGCTATTCCTGGAACAGATTCAGGTGCTAAACCTCGAAACACGAGAAATGGTCATTGAGCGCGTACTCGCGCTGGATACGGCAGAGTTCGATCTGGAAGATCTGAAGTGGGTGATCCTGATGGTGCTTTTCAATATTCCAGGTTGTGAAAATGCCTATCAGCAAATGGAAGAATTACTCTTTGAAGTGAATGAAGGTATGCTGCATTAATCAATCTTCATTCAGTATGAGTTGTTATGGCTAAATCAGCACTGTTTACGGTGCGTAAAAACGAGCCCTGCCCACAATGTGGGGCTGAACTGGTTATTCGTTCCGGGAAACACGGTCCGTTTCTCGGTTGTTCACACTATCCAGAATGCGATTACATCCGTCCGCTGAAATCTTCCGCGGACGGACATATTGTCAAAGTTCTGGAGGGTAAGCTTTGTCCTGCATGTGGCGCCGAGCTGGTGCTGAGACAGGGAAGATTCGGGATGTTTATTGGATGCAGCGATTATCCAACGTGTGAACACACCGAACTTATCGACAAGCCAGATGAAACAGCAATAGTCTGTCCTCAATGCCAGACTGGCCACCTGGTCCAGCGGCGTTCCCGTTATGGCAAAACGTTTTACTCCTGCGATCGCTATCCGGAGTGCCAGTTTGTCATTAACTTCAAACCGTTAGCCGGAGAGTGTCCTGAGTGCCATTATCCGCTACTCATCGAAAAGAAAACCGCGCAGGGTGTGAAGCATTTCTGTGCCAGTAAACAATGTGGAAAGCCGTTCTCGGCGGAATAAAAAAGTGAATAATAACCTGCCCACAGGCCCTATCGCTGCTGCAATAGCGGTTCTGAAACAAGAAAAAGTCATCGCCTATCCAACAGAAGCTGTATTTGGTGTCGGCTGCGATCCCGACAGCGAAACGGCTGTTACCCGTCTGTTGGCGCTAAAACAACGCCCAGTCGATAAAGGCTTAATTTTGATTGCGGCAAATTTTGACCAGCTCAAGCCCTATATTGACGATAGCACGCTTTCAGATGCTCAACGTGAGGCTGTGTTCGCTCGCTGGCCTGGTCCTGTCACCTTCGTTTTCCCTGCGCCCGCGACTACGCCTCGTTGGTTGACCGGTCGTTTTGACTCGCTGGCCGTGCGAGTCACCGATCATCCGCTGGTGGTTGCATTGTGCCAGGCTTATGGCAAACCGTTAGTCTCCACCAGTGCTAATTTGAGTGGCTTACCGCCTTGCAGAACGGTAGAGGAAGTCCGCGCGCAGTTTGGTACAGACTTTCCCGTAGTTGAAGGGGAGACCGGAGGGCGTTTGAATCCTTCGGAGATCCGTGATGCTCTGACCGGTGAACAGTTTCGACAGGGGTAATATGAAAGAAGCCTATGCTGTTTTTGGTAATCCGATAGCGCACAGTAAATCGCCCTTTATTCATCAGCAATTTGCAGAGCAGTTGAAAATTGATCATTCCTATGGACGTGTACTGGCACCTATCAATGATTTTGTGAATACGCTGAATGCTTTTTTTGCGGAAGGCGGGAAGGGGGCAAATGTCACTGTGCCTTTTAAGGAAGAGGCGTTTGCGCGTGCCGATGAATTAACGGAGCGGGCATCGCTTGCTGGGGCGGTCAATACTCTTAAACGACTTGAGGATGGGCGTTTACTGGGAGATAACACGGATGGTATCGGCTTATTAAGCGATCTTGAACGTTTATCTTTCATTCGCCCCGGATCGCGAGTTCTGTTGATTGGTGCCGGTGGCGCATCCCGGGGGGTTTTATTACCTCTTCTTTCTCTGGATTGTGCGGTAACCATCGTTAACCGTACTGCTTCGCGCGCAGAAGAACTGGCACAAATCTTCTCCCATACCGGCAGCGTGCAGGCGGTGGGAATGGACGAGCTTGATAATTACAGTTTTGATTTAATTATTAATGCGACATCTAGCGGAATTAGCGGTGAGGTACCAGCCATTCCGACATCGCTTATTCACTCCTCTGTCTATTGCTATGACATGTTTTATCAGCAAGGAAATACACCGTTCCTTTCCTGGTGTGCTGAACATGGGGCGAAACAGTATGCCGATGGTCTGGGGATGCTGGTGGGACAAGCAGCGCACGCCGTTTTACTCTGGCATGGTGTATTGCCACAGATTGAGCCCGTCATCAAAAGCATGCAACAGGAAATGTCGGCATGAATCAGGCGATCCAGTTTCCCGATCGAGAAGAATGGCTGACGGATATTAGCGCCGTTGTTTTCCCTGCGTTGGTCCATGGTATGCAGTTAACATGCGCTATATCAGGGGAGACGTTGGCGTCCCGCTTTGGCGGCTGCACGCCTGAACAATGGCTGGAAATCTTTCAACAGCATCGCTGGGACCTGGAAGAAGAGGCCGAAGCATTGATCCAGGACCAGCAGGAAGACTCTCAGGGTTGGGTTTGGTTACTCTGATTTAAATACTCATCTTTCCATTTAACGTAGTTGTTAGCAGAGTATTTTAAGCCTGCTTTCTCTTCGTCACTTAATGGCCGGATCTGTTTAACCGGACTACCCAGGTACAAATATCCACTCTCCAGGCGTTTGTTTTGCGGCACCAGGCTTCCTGCCCCAATCATAACGTCGTCTTCTACCACTACGCCGTCCAGTAAAATTGATCCCATACCGACCAATACGCGGTTGCCAACGATGCAGCCGTGTAGCATGACTTTATGACCGACCGTCACATCCTCACCCACGATCAATGGATTACCTTGCGGATTAGATGTGGATTTATGTGTGACATGGAGAACGCTGCCGTCCTGAATGTTTGTACGGGCGCCGATTTGTACATAGTTGACGTCGCCACGAATCGCAACCAACGGCCAAATCCCGACGTCATCAGCCAAACGAGTATCACCAATGACGACGCTACTGGTGTCGATCATCACGCGTTTTCCGATCTGTGGGGAAAGATCCTTATAAGGACGTAATACATCAGACATGTTTACCTCAATGAAAATAGAGCAGTAATGAAGACTTTGGTTGGATTATTGAGACTGTGCAAGTGATTTAGCTATCAAAAATCAGCCAAATTGCGCAGGAATATAGCGAAAGGGGTGAAAAACAAGCACTCAGCAAAAAAGATCCAAAAAATACTTGTGCTAAAAAATGGGATCCCTATAATGCGCCTCCATCGACACGGCGGATGTGAATCACTTCACGCAAACAGCCGGTTCGGTTGAAGAGAAAAACCTGAAAATGAGGGTTGACTCTGAAAGAGGAAAGCGTAATATACGCCACCTCGCGACAGAGCGCTAAAGCGCGTCGCAACTGCTCTTTAACAATTTATCAGACAATCTGTGTGGGCACTCGAAGATACGGATTCTTAACGTCGCAAGACGAAAAATGAATACCAAGTCTCTGAGTGAACACGTAATTCATTACGAAGTTTAATTCACGAGCATCAAACTTAAATTGAAGAGTTTGATCATGGCTCAGATTGAACGCTGGCGGCAGGCCTAACACATGCAAGTCGAACGGTAGCACAGAGGAGCTTGCTCCTTGGGTGACGAGTGGCGGACGGGTGAGTAATGTCTGGGAAACTGCCCGATGGAGGGGGATAACTACTGGAAACGGTAGCTAATACCGCATAACGTCGCAAGACCAAAGAGGGGGACCTTCGGGCCTCTTGCCATCGGATGTGCCCAGATGGGATTAGCTAGTAGGTGGGGTAACGGCTCACCTAGGCGACGATCCCTAGCTGGTCTGAGAGGATGACCAGCCACACTGGAACTGAGACACGGTCCAGACTCCTACGGGAGGCAGCAGTGGGGAATATTGCACAATGGGCGCAAGCCTGATGCAGCCATGCCGCGTGTATGAAGAAGGCCTTCGGGTTGTAAAGTACTTTCAGCGAGGAGGAAGGTGTTGTGGTTAATAACCGCAGCAATTGACGTTACTCGCAGAAGAAGCACCGGCTAACTCCGTGCCAGCAGCCGCGGTAATACGGAGGGTGCAAGCGTTAATCGGAATTACTGGGCGTAAAGCGCACGCAGGCGGTCTGTCAAGTCGGATGTGAAATCCCCGGGCTCAACCTGGGAACTGCATCCGAAACTGGCAGGCTAGAGTCTTGTAGAGGGGGGTAGAATTCCAGGTGTAGCGGTGAAATGCGTAGAGATCTGGAGGAATACCGGTGGCGAAGGCGGCCCCCTGGACAAAGACTGACGCTCAGGTGCGAAAGCGTGGGGAGCAAACAGGATTAGATACCCTGGTAGTCCACGCCGTAAACGATGTCGACTTGGAGGTTGTGCCCTTGAGGCGTGGCTTCCGGAGCTAACGCGTTAAGTCGACCGCCTGGGGAGTACGGCCGCAAGGTTAAAACTCAAATGAATTGACGGGGGCCCGCACAAGCGGTGGAGCATGTGGTTTAATTCGATGCAACGCGAAGAACCTTACCTACTCTTGACATCCAGAGAACTTAGCAGAGATGCTTTGGTGCCTTCGGGAACTCTGAGACAGGTGCTGCATGGCTGTCGTCAGCTCGTGTTGTGAAATGTTGGGTTAAGTCCCGCAACGAGCGCAACCCTTATCCTTTGTTGCCAGCGATTCGGTCGGGAACTCAAAGGAGACTGCCAGTGATAAACTGGAGGAAGGTGGGGATGACGTCAAGTCATCATGGCCCTTACGAGTAGGGCTACACACGTGCTACAATGGCATATACAAAGAGAAGCGACCTCGCGAGAGCAAGCGGACCTCATAAAGTATGTCGTAGTCCGGATTGGAGTCTGCAACTCGACTCCATGAAGTCGGAATCGCTAGTAATCGTGGATCAGAATGCCACGGTGAATACGTTCCCGGGCCTTGTACACACCGCCCGTCACACCATGGGAGTGGGTTGCAAAAGAAGTAGGTAGCTTAACCTTCGGGAGGGCGCTTACCACTTTGTGATTCATGACTGGGGTGAAGTCGTAACAAGGTAACCGTAGGGGAACCTGCGGTTGGATCACCTCCTTACCTTAAAGAAACGTTCTTTGTAGTGCTCACACAGATTGTCTGATGAAAATTAGCAGTAAGAAAATCTCTGCAGGCTTGTAGCTCAGGTGGTTAGAGCGCACCCCTGATAAGGGTGAGGTCGGTGGTTCAAGTCCACTCAGGCCTACCAAATTTCTGCTGATGCTGCGTTGCGGCGATGCTCACATACTTCAGTATGCTTCGCGTCACCACGCCTTGCCTCAACAGAAATTAAGGTTAAACGAGATTTAACTACGATGGGGCTATAGCTCAGCTGGGAGAGCGCCTGCTTTGCACGCAGGAGGTCTGCGGTTCGATCCCGCATAGCTCCACCATCTTTACTGCAAAAACACAAGAAAACTTCAGAGTGTACCTGAAAAGGTTCACTGCGAAGTTTTGCTCTTTAAAAATCTGGATCAAGCTGAAAATTGAAACGACACACTGTTTCATTTCTCCGTAAACAAGAAATGAAAAGCGGTGTGTTCGAGTCTCTCAAATTTTCGCAACACTGAAGTGTTTTACGAAACATCTTCGGGTTGTGAGGTTAAGCGACTAAGCGTACACGGTGGATGCCCTGGCAGTCAGAGGCGATGAAGGACGTGCTAATCTGCGATAAGCGTCGGTAAGGTGATATGAACCGTTATAACCGGCGATTTCCGAATGGGGAAACCCAGTGTGATTCGTCACACTATCATTGCGTGAATACATAGCGTAATGAAGCGAACCGGGGGAACTGAAACATCTAAGTACCCCGAGGAAAAGAAATCAACCGAGATTCCCCCAGTAGCGGCGAGCGAACGGGGAGCAGCCCAGAGTCTGAATCAGCATGTGTGGTAGTGGAACGGTCTGGAAAGTCCGGCGATACAGGGTGACAGCCCCGTACACAAAAGTGCATGTGTTGTGAACTCGAAGAGTAGGGCGGGACACGTGGTATCCTGTCTGAATATGGGGGGACCATCCTCCAAGGCTAAATACTCCTGACTGACCGATAGTGAACCAGTACCGTGAGGGAAAGGCGAAAAGAACCCCGGCGAGGGGAGTGAAAAAGAACCTGAAACCGTGTACGTACAAGCAGTGGGAGCCTCTTTATGGGGTGACTGCGTACCTTTTGTATAATGGGTCAGCGACTTATATTCTGTAGCAAGGTTAACCGAATAGGGGAGCCGAAGGGAAACCGAGTCTTAACTGGGCGTTAAGTTGCAGGGTATAGACCCGAAACCCGGTGATCTAGCCATGGGCAGGTTGAAGGTTGGGTAACACTAACTGGAGGACCGAACCGACTAATGTTGAAAAATTAGCGGATGACTTGTGGCTGGGGGTGAAAGGCCAATCAAACCGGGAGATAGCTGGTTCTCCCCGAAAGCTATTTAGGTAGCGCCTCGTGAATTCATCTTCGGGGGTAGAGCACTGTTTCGGCTAGGGGGTCATCCCGACTTACCAACCCGATGCAAACTGCGAATACCGAAGAATGTTATCACGGGAGACACACGGCGGGTGCTAACGTCCGTCGTGAAGAGGGAAACAACCCAGACCGCCAGCTAAGGTCCCAAAGTCATGGTTAAGTGGGAAACGATGTGGGAAGGCACAGACAGCCAGGATGTTGGCTTAGAAGCAGCCATCATTTAAAGAAAGCGTAATAGCTCACTGGTCGAGTCGGCCTGCGCGGAAGATGTAACGGGGCTAAACCATGCACCGAAGCTGCGGCAGCGACACTATGTGTTGTTGGGTAGGGGAGCGTTCTGTAAGCCGTTGAAGGTGGCCTGTGAGGGTTGCTGGAGGTATCAGAAGTGCGAATGCTGACATAAGTAACGATAATGCGGGTGAAAAACCCGCACGCCGGAAGACCAAGGGTTCCTGTCCAACGTTAATCGGGGCAGGGTGAGTCGACCCCTAAGGCGAGGCCGAAAGGCGTAGTCGATGGGAAACAGGTTAATATTCCTGTACTTGGTGTTACTGCGAAGGGGGGACGGAGAAGGCTATGTTAGCCGGGCGACGGTTGTCCCGGTTTAAGCATGTAGGCGGAGATTCCAGGTAAATCCGGAGTCTTGTTAACGCTGAGGTGTGATGACGAGGCACTACGGTGCTGAAGTAACAAATGCCCTGCTTCCAGGAAAAGCCTCTAAGCATCAGGTAACACGAAATCGTACCCCAAACCGACACAGGTGGTCAGGTAGAGAATACCAAGGCGCTTGAGAGAACTCGGGTGAAGGAACTAGGCAAAATGGTGCCGTAACTTCGGGAGAAGGCACGCTGATATGTAGGTGAAGTGATTTACTCATGGAGCTGAAATCAGTCGAAGATACCAGCTGGCTGCAACTGTTTATTAAAAACACAGCACTGTGCAAACACGAAAGTGGACGTATACGGTGTGACGCCTGCCCGGTGCCGGAAGGTTAATTGATGGGGTTATCCGTAAGGAGAAGCTCTTGATCGAAGCCCCGGTAAACGGCGGCCGTAACTATAACGGTCCTAAGGTAGCGAAATTCCTTGTCGGGTAAGTTCCGACCTGCACGAATGGCGTAATGATGGCCAGGCTGTCTCCACCCGAGACTCAGTGAAATTGAACTCGCTGTGAAGATGCAGTGTACCCGCGGCAAGACGGAAAGACCCCGTGAACCTTTACTATAGCTTGACACTGAACACTGGTCCTTGATGTGTAGGATAGGTGGGAGGCTTTGAAGTGTGGACGCCAGTCTGCATGGAGCCAACCTTGAAATACCACCCTTTAATGGCTGGTGTTCTAACGTAGACCCGTGATCCGGGTTGCGGACAGTGTCTGGTGGGTAGTTTGACTGGGGCGGTCTCCTCCTAAAGAGTAACGGAGGAGCACGAAGGTTAGCTAATCCTGGTCGGACATCAGGAGGTTAGTGCAAAGGCATAAGCTAGCTTGACTGCGAGAGTGACGGCTCGAGCAGGTGCGAAAGCAGGTCTTAGTGATCCGGTGGTTCTGAATGGAAGGGCCATCGCTCAACGGATAAAAGGTACTCCGGGGATAACAGGCTGATACCGCCCAAGAGTTCATATCGACGGCGGTGTTTGGCACCTCGATGTCGGCTCATCACATCCTGGGGCTGAAGTAGGTCCCAAGGGTATGGCTGTTCGCCATTTAAAGTGGTACGCGAGCTGGGTTTAGAACGTCGTGAGACAGTTCGGTCCCTATCTGCCGTGGGCGCTGGAGAATTGAGGGGGGCTGCTCCTAGTACGAGAGGACCGGAGTGGACGCATCACTGGTGTTCGGGTTGTCATGCCAATGGCATTGCCCGGTAGCTAAATGCGGAAGAGATAAGTGCTGAAAGCATCTAAGCACGAAACTTGCCCCGAGATGAGTTCTCCCTGACCCTTTAAGGGTCCTGAAGGAACGTTGAAGACGACGACGTTGATAGGTCGGGTGTGTAAGCGTAGCGATACGTTGAGCTAACCGATACTAATGAACCGTGAGGCTTAACCTTACAACGCCGAAGATGTTTTGGCGAAAGAGACATCGAAATTCAGCTTGATTACAGATTGCATCGACATGCGAAAAGCGTGTTGATAAACAGAATTTGCCTGGCGGCTGTAGCGCGGTGGTCCCACCTGACCCCATGCCGAACTCAGAAGTGAAACGCCGTAGCGCCGATGGTAGTGTGGGGTCTCCCCATGCGAGAGTAGGGAACTGCCAGGCATCAAATTTAGTGTGCTGATATGGCTCAGTTGGTAGAGCGCACCCTTGGTAAGGGTGAGGTCCCCAGTTCGACTCTGGGTATCAGCACCAGTTTTTCGGTTAAAGTTTGGCACTTAGAAAAGAATTTGTCTGGCGGCTGTAGCGCGGTGGTCCCACCTGACCCCATGCCGAACTCAGAAGTGAAACGCCGTAGCGCCGATGGTAGTGTGGGGTCTCCCCATGCGAGAGTAGGGAACTGCCAGACATCAAATAAAAACAAAAGGCCCAGTCGAAAGACTGGGCCTTTTGTTTTATCTGTTAAACGCCGGGCTGTATCCGGCGCATGACTTTAATGAATAACCTGCGATAAAAACGCACGAGTGCGTTCAGATTTGGGGTGAGCAAAAAACTCATCCGGTGCTGCCTGTTCAACAATCTCGCCAAGATCCATAAAGATCACCCGGTCGGCCACTGTGCGGGCAAAGCCCATTTCATGGGTAACACACAGCATGGTCATACCTGATTGCGCCAGACCTATCATGGTATCAAGTACTTCTTTTACCATTTCAGGATCCAACGCTGATGTAGGTTCATCGAATAACATAATTTTAGGTTTCATGCACAGTGAGCGTGCAATGGCTACACGCTGTTGCTGCCCACCAGAGATTTGCCCAGGATATTTATGCGCATGTTCAGCAATGCGAACTCGCTCAAGGTAGTGCATTGCCAGAGCTTCAGCCTCTTTTTTTGGCATCTTTTGCACCCAGATCGGTGCCAGCGTGCAGTTTTGCAGGACCGTCAAATGAGGAAAGAGATTAAAGTGCTGAAAGACCATGCCAACTTCTTGTCTGACGCGCTCAATATTGCGGATATCTTCATTGAGTTCGATCCCATCCACCACAATACGTCCTTGCTGATGCTCTTCCAGGTGGTTGATACAGCGGATAGTTGTCGATTTACCCGAACCGGAAGGTCCGCATAATACGATGCGTTCTCCCTGCTTTACCTTCAGGTTGATGTTTTTCAGGACGTGAAACTGTCCGTACCATTTGTTGACGTTTTCCAGCGTAATCATCGCGTCGGTAGACGGCATTAATAATTGGCTCATAAATTCCTCAGTGCGGTGTACGCCCGGTGTTAAAACGTTTTTCCAGATGTTGGCTGTAACGCGACATGCTAAAACAGAAGATCCAGTAAATCAGTGCAGCGAAAACATATCCTTCCGTCGACATACCCAACCATGCAGGGTCCACAGTTGCCTGCTGCACGCTACTGAAGAGATCAAACAGGCCGATGATGATGACCAGACTGGTATCCTTAAACAGGGCGATAATCGTGTTAACCAGACCCGGAATAACCAGCTTGAGGGCTTGCGGAAGAATGACCAGCCCTTGCGTTTTCCAGTACCCTAACGCCAGTGATTCAGCGGCTTCATACTGACCTTTTGGTAGGGCCTGTAACCCTCCGCGAACCACTTCTGCGACATACGCCGACTGGAAAAGAATCACGCCGACCAGCGCCCGGATAAGTTTGTCGATACTGGTCCCTTCGGACATAAACAGAGGAAGCATGACCGAGGACATAAAAAGGACGGTAATCAACGGCACACCGCGCCAGAACTCAATGAAAATGACGGATAAAATCCGCACGACTGGCATATGAGACCGACGTCCAAGCGCCAGTAAAATACCCCACGGAAGCGCGCCCGCAATCCCCACGGATGCAATGATAAGCGTCAGTGTTAATCCGCCCCACTGTCGGGTTTCTACGCGCTCAAGTCCGAAAAAACCACCGTACATCAACCACCAGACCACCACGGGATAAACGACGGCCCAGACGGCGATATAGCGGCCACGGTGAGGAATAGATTTCCAGAAAATAGGGACGATAGAGGCCAGGCCAATGATCAGGGCCAGATTTACGCGCCAGCGCTGATCGTGGGGATAAAGTCCATACATGAATTGCCCAAAGCGTTCATGAATGAACACCCAGCAAGCCCCTGCTTTGGTGCAGTCTGCGCGGGTTGAACCGACCCAATTGGCCTGAAAGAATACCCAGTTCATCAGTGGCGGAAGAAATGACCAAATCAGCCAAACGCACAGCAGCGTGAGCAGGCTATTTGACCAACTGGAGAACAGGTTTTTACGCATCCAGAGTAGACTGCGGCTTGCCGGGTTACTGTTCTGACGCGAGGGGTGAGACAGCAGTGCTTTTGTCATCATGGCTCCTTAGCGCTCAATCAGTGCAATACGGCGGTTATAAATATTCATCAGCAGAGAAATGCTCAGGCTGATGATCAGGTACACCGACATCGTGATAGCAATGGTTTCAATGGCTTGCCCTGTTTGATTGAGTACCGTGCCGGCAAACAGTGAAACCATATCCGGGTAGCCAATAGCGGCCGCAAGAGAGGAGTTTTTGACGATATTCAGATACTGGCTGGTTAATGGGGGAATGATGACGCGCAGCGCCTGTGGGATGATCACCTGGCGCAGTGTCACCGGATTTGGTAGACCCAGCGAGCGTGCTGCTTCATGTTGGCCATAAGGAACGGCCTGGATTCCCGCTCGAATAATTTCTGCAATAAACGCCGAGGTATACACTGAAAGCGCCAGCGTCAGGGCAGCCAGTTCGGGAATAAGCACCATACCGCCACGGAAGTTAAAACCGCGAAGGGCGGGGATATCCCAGTGAAGCGCTGCGCCAAACAGCCACTGTGAGATCATCGGTAAAAGCACGATCAGCGCCAGAGCCGTGGGCCAGGTCCGGCGTAGCTGACCGGTTTTAGTCTGGTGCATTCTGTTGTAGCGAAATAACCCGATAGTGACGACGATAGTGATAATTACAGCGCCGCAAAAGGCAAAAAATCCTTCTCCCATTTGCGGTGCCGGAATATAGAGTCCCCGGTTACTCAGAAACATCAAGTCCAGCGCGTTAACGGCCTGACGTGGGCCGGGCAGGTTACGTAATACGGCGAAATACCAAAAGAAGATCTGCAGCAGCGGCGGTATATTGCGGAACGTTTCGATGTAGATCGTCGAGAGCTTTCGTAATAACCAGTTATCTGACAGGCGTGCCAGTCCGAGAAAGAAACCGAGAATTGATGCAAAAACAATGCACAGTGCAGAAACCAATAGCGTATTGAGCAGGCCAACGATAAAAACACGGCCATACGTATCGCCTTGCTCGTAATCGATCAGATGCTGGACAATACCAAATCCGGCGCTGCGATCGAGAAAAGAAAATCCCGAGGTAATACCGCTATTGTTCAGGTTATTTATCGTATTATGAATGAGATAGACCGCAATACTGACGACCACAATGACGGCAAGTATTTGAAATAACCAGGCGCGGACCGCAGGGTTAGAAAAGGATAACGATCCTTTTACGATTGAGCGGCGATGGAACATAAGAAAACCTCGGTAACTATGACTCTGGACTGAGCGCCGCAGTCGCGGCGCCCGTTACATCACCACGCATTAGCGCACCGGTGGCGCATATTGAATGCCACCGTTATTCCAGAGGTTGTTCTGTCCACGTTTGATCTTCAGTGGGCTTTCCGATCCCACGTTACGCTCAAAGATCTCCGAGTAGTTACCTACCTGCTTGATAATGTTGTAAGCCCATTTGTTATCAAGCTTCAGATCCTTGCCATAATCCCCTTCTTTGCCTAACAGGTGTGCCATATCCGGCGTTGCAGGATTAGCCGCTTTTTCATCGACGTTTTTCGAGTTAACGCCCATTTCTTCCGCATTCAGCATGGCGAACAGCGTCCAGCGAACAATGGAGAACCACTCATCGTCTCCACGACGTACAACAGGTCCCAGCGGTTCTTTAGAAATAACTTCTGGCAGGACAATCCACTCCGCAGGATTACTCAGCTTGATTCGCAGGGCGTACAACTGAGACTGGTCGGAAGCCAGCGTGTCGCAGCGTCCAGATTCCAGAGCTTTAGCTGATTCATCCGAGCGGTCAAAAGTGACAGGGGTGTACTTCATGTTGTTGGCTTTAAAGTAGTCAGCCACGTTCAGTTCGGTATCTGTTCCTGCCTGGATACAAACCGTTGCGCCATCCAGCTCTTTAGCACTCTTGAGACCCGCTTTATTGTGGGTAAGAAAACCAATGCCGTCGTAATACGTTACGCCAGTGAAAGACATTCCCATTCCTGCGTCACGAGAGGAGGTCCAGGTGGTATTACGAGAGAGCATGTCGACTTCACCAGATTGTAGTGCGGTAAAGCGTTCCTTGGCGGTGAGCGGGGTATATTTTACTTTGCTATCATCGCCAAATACGGCGGAGGCAACGCCACGACATACGTCGACATCAATACCTGAGAACTTACCGCTTGCATCGGCATAAGAAAAGCCAGGCAACCCGTCACTGATCCCACACTGCACAAAACCTTTTTTCTTTACGGCATCAAGTGTTGCGCCGGCATGTGCCTGATTTGCAACCGCAAGCAGCACGCCGGCCGCAGCCAGGCTGGCTATTATCATCTTTTTCATAGAGCATCCTGTGTGGAGGAATTATTGTTATGGAAACGTTCTGAAAACGTCTTTTACCTGTCTGTGGCTATGGCCATACTCTTTTAAGCAAAGGTAGTGCCAGGTTTTTGCGCACGATTATTCGACGCAATATCCAGAGTGTAGACAGGAAAAAATAAATGCAGCGCCCTGAAGTGGTGCAAAATTGAAACGTAAGCCACATTTCGGCGCAAAAAATTTAAAAATCAAACCGGACGCGTGATAACGATTTCGTACGTTAATATTGATGACGTGAGAATAATGAAAAGAAAGCGCGCTGTTACGAAGAACTGAAAAAATGCTAATTTCAAATCGTGGATATGTGAGGCAAATCTATAATAATTTTATTATACGTTGAGTGCTATATACCAACGTTTTGTCTTATATAAAGATTTAATTCTTATTGCAAAAAGCGCGGTACCCACCGCGCTTTTAAGAAGATTTATTTGGTCAGGGCGACTATCCCAAGCGTCAGCCCGGCAACGGCTGCTGCGCCACCGGCGATGGCACCGGCTGTTTCCCAGTTATCCTGCGTGGTGCCTTTCATACAGGTATTGGTATGAACCAGGCGCCCCTGATCGTCGTATACAGGTACGCAAGGAGAATCGTGTGCACAGCCGGCCAGGAATGCGGTAAGCAATGCAACGGATATTAATCTTTTCATGGTGTTACCTCAAAAATAAGCGTTTCGCTAATTGAGCAAAGACAAACGCTAAGCCATCTGCGAACTCGGCGATTATTTTACCACTTCTTAAAAAAATACTGACATGAGGAATAATCTCAATTCATGTGGATTGTAAAAATAATGGATAAAAAGAAAGGTGATTCGCGATTTTTTCAGGAAGGGTTTATTAGAAATAAATGGCTATCTTATTAATAAATAAAGAGGGGCATCTTAGGTGAAAAAGGCGTCCGAAGACGCCTTTATTTTACAAATTAAACGTTGCGTCGACTAAAACGCCGTCTGACGACAACGAAGAAGACGGGGACGAAGAAGATTGCTAACAATGTCGCGGTCAGCATGCCTCCCATTACGCCTGTACCAACCGCATTCTGCGCCCCGCTACCTGCTCCGTGGCTGATAACCAGAGGCATAACCCCCAGAATAAACGCCAGGGATGTCATCAGGATTGGACGAAGACGCATGCGTGACGCCTCCAGTGTGGCTTCAATCAACCCTTTACCTTCTTTATCCATCAGGTCTTTGGCAAACTCCACGATAAGGATAGCGTTTTTGGCGGAAAGACCGATGGTAGTCAGCAGACCTACCTGGAAGTAAACGTCGTTATTCAGACCGCGTATGGACGCCGCCAGAAGCGCACCGACCACGCCGAGCGGTACAACCAACATGACTGAAAATGGAATAGACCAGCTCTCATACAATGCGGCGAGACACAGGAAGACGACGATTAACGAAATAGCGTATAACGCAGGTGCCTGATTGCCGGAGAGCCGTTCCTGATATGACATCCCCGTCCAGTCATAGCCGATACCGGTTGGCAGCTGTGCTGCCAGGTTTTCCATGAGCGCCATGGCTTCACCGGTGCTTCGACCCGGCGCGGCCTCTCCCAGTATTTCCATTGATGGCATACCGTTGTAACGCTCCAGGCGGGGTGAACCATAAATCCAATGCGACGAACTGAACGCAGAGAATGGCACCATTTCACCATTCCCACTACGTACGTAGAGATTGTTGATGTCGTTGGGTAACATACGGAACGGCGCGTCAGCCTGAACGTATACCTTTTTCACTCGGCCATGATCGATAAAATCGTTCACATAGGTGCCGCCAAGGGCCGTGGAAATCGTTTGGTTTATATCCGACAGACTTACGCCTAACGCCTGGGCTTTTTCCTGATCAATATCCAGCTTAAATTGCGGGGTATCTTCCAGACCGTTAGGGCGCACACGCACCAGTAAATCTGGATGCTCTCTCACCATACCCAGCAACTGGTTCCGGGCTTTCGTCAGTTCTGTATGACCGAGGTTAGCCTGATCAATTAACTGAAAATCAAAGCCGGTCGCGGTACCCAGTTCAAGAATGGCAGGCATGTTGAACGGGAACACCAGTCCATCTTTAATCTGGCTGAACGCCCTGGTCGCACGTTCGACGATAGCCGTCACGCCGTTTTCATCGCCCGAACGCTCTTCCCATGGTTTGAGGCTAATAAAGACGATACCGGAGTTCTGTCCCTGGCCGCTAAAGCTGAAGCCATTAACGGTGAACACCGATTTTACGTTCGCTTTTTCCTGGTTCAGGTAGTAATTCTGAATCTGATCCAGCACCTGCTGTGTGCGCGTCTGTGTCGCACCGGCAGGAAGTTGCACCATTGTCATAAAGACCCCCTGATCCTCATCGGGCAAGAAGGATGTGGGGAGGCGTAGAAACAGAACAGCCATTCCGCCGACGATAAGAACATATAGCAACAAGTAGCGTCCGGTTTTGCGCAGAATACCGCTGATACTATTGCTGTAATGCCCGACGCTTTTATCGAACAGGGCGTTAAACCATCCGAAAAAACCGCCTTTCTTTTCAACATGTCCGGCGGAAACGGGTTTTAGCAGCGTTGCACAAAGCGCTGGCGTAAGAATGAGGGCGACCAGAACAGAAAGCGCCATCGCTGAAACAATGGTCAGAGAGAACTGGCGGTAAATGGCGCCGGTCGAGCCGCCAAAGAACGCCATGGGGATAAATACCGCCGAGAGCACCATCGCGATCCCGACCAGTGCGCCCTGGATCTGGACCATGGATTTCTGCGTCGCCTCTTTGGGCGGCAGTTTCTCTTCCGCCATGACGCGTTCGACGTTTTCTACTACCACGATGGCGTCATCGACCAGCAGGCCGATGGCCAGCACCATTCCGAACATCGTTAGCGTGTTGATGGAGAATCCGAATGCTGCGAGGATCGCGAATGTTCCCAACAGCACGACAGGCACTGCGATAGTTGGAATCAGCGTGGCGCGCAGATTTTGCAGGAACAGGTACATCACCAGGAAGACGAGGATGATGGCTTCAAACAGCGTTTTCACCACCTCGTTAATCGAGATTTTTACAAATGGTGTAGTGTCATAGGGGTAAACCACTTGCAAACCTTGCGGGAAGAAAGGTTGTAACTCAGCCAGCTTTGCTTTGACGCCTGCGGCAGTATCCAGCGCGTTTGCACCGGTCGCCAGCTTAATGCCCAGACCTGTTGCGGGCTGACCATTAATTTTCGTCACCATGTTATAGTTTTCGCCGCCGAGTTCGATGCGGGCTACATCTCTGAGGTGAACCATTGAGCCATCCTGGCCCACCTTCAGCGTTATGCGACCAAACTCTTCCGGCGTTTTCAGGCGTGTCTGAGCAATAATGGAGGCATTAAGTTGTTGACCCTGGACGGATGGTGCGCCTCCCAGTTGGCCTGCGGCAATCTGATTGTTTTGCGTTCTCAGTTGATTGATAACGTCCAGCGGAGTCAACTGATATTTGTTCATTGCGTTGCTGTCGAGCCAGATGCGCATTGCGTACTGTGCACCAAACATCTGGACATCGCCGACACCTGCTGTTCGGCTTATTGCGTCTTTAACGTTAGACGCCACATAGTCGGAAATATCATCCTGCGTCAGATTGTTATTATCGGAGACAAAACCCGCCACCATCAGGAAACCGCTACTGGATTTCTCGACGCTGATCCCCTGCTGCTGTACTTCCTGTGGCAGTAAGGGCATCGCTAACTGTAATTTGTTTTGCACCTGGACCTGTGCGATATCCGGGTCAGTACCTGACTCGAAAGTCAGAGTAATGGTGACGCTCCCGGAGGAATCGCTGGTGGAGGACATATACATCAGGTTATCGATACCGTTCATATTCTGTTCGATAACCTGCGTAACCGTGTCTTGTACTGTCTGCGCATCCGCACCTGGGTAGGTGGCAGAAATAGCGACCGCAGGAGGTGCAATGGTCGGATACTGTGCAACGGGCAGTTGCATGATTGCCAGAGCCCCTGCCATCATCAGAATGATGGCCAGAACCCAGGCAAAAATAGGGCGATTGATAAAAAAGTTAGCCATGTCCGGTTACCTTATTGCGCAGTTTTTGCGGCTGGAGTTTCGGTATCGGTGGTTGCTTTAACCTTTACGCCGGGACGCGCTTTCTGCAATCCGCTGACGATAACCTTATCGCCTGGCTGTAAGCCCTCGCTGATTAACCACTTATCACCTATCGCCTGAGTAGCAACGACGGTGCGAGCCTCGACCTGACTCTTGTCATTGACAACCATCACCGTTGCATCGCCGCGTGGCGTACGTGTTACCCCTTGTTGGGGAACGAGAATGGCATTCGGCTGGACGCCTTCATCAATACGAGCACGCACAAACATGCCCGGCAGCAGCGTGTGCTGTGGGTTAGGGAATACGGCCCTGAGGGTGATGGATCCGGTACTTTCATCAACGGTGACATCAGAGAACTGCAACGCACCTTTCAGGGGGTACGACTGACCATTTTCCATCACCAGTTCGACGGTACTGCTGGCGCTGTCTTTATGCAGGCTCCCTTGCTCAACGGACTGTTTAAGGCGCATAAAGTCATTACTGGACTGTGTTACGTCGACGTAAATAGGATCAAGTTGTTGCACGGTAGCAAGTTCAGTTGCCTGGCCATTCGTGACTAATGCGCCTTCGGTGACGTTAGATTTACCGATACGTCCGCTAATGGGCGATGTCACTTTGGTGTAGGCCAGGTTGATACGAGCGCTTTCGACCGCCGCTTTTGCCGCGATAACGGAGGCATCGGCCTGGCGAGCATCAGCAATGGCCTGATCGTACTCTTGCTGGCTGATGTACTTAGTGCCAACCAGCGGGACATAACGTTTTACCGTTAAATGTGCGATAGCTGCTGCCGCTTCACTCTTTGCCAGTTCGCCTTTGGCGCTGTCGTAGTCGGCCTGGTAAGTCGCAGGATCGATCTGATAAAGCGACTGACCGGCTTCAACATCGCTTCCCTCGGTGAAATTCCGTTTAAGTACAATCCCGCTGACCTGAGGACGGACTTCAGCAATACGAAATGCTGTTGTGCGCCCAGGTAATTCGGTCGTCACGGCTAAAGGCGCCTTTTCGACGACATGGACAGTCACCTGCGGCTCTGCGGGGTGAGCTTGTGTTTCTCCCTGATCGTTACAACCGGCGAGTAATACAGCGGACATGATGATGAATGAGGGCAGGAGTGAAAACCTGGCATTTTTCGTCATTTCTATTCCTTAAAAAACCGAACGCTCGTTATTAACCGGGTAACGCAGAGGCGATAACGCGCACAAGTGAAAATAATGGTTGGCTATCCTACAAATTATTAGCTTGCGATGTAAGCAATACTTATTTATGGGCGCGATACACGGCACGTAAAAACAAAAAAGGATTTATCTTCGGTTGTTTCATTATGGTTTTAATAGTAATGCTATGATGCGCATAAACACATATTGAAATAAGTATTTGATTGGTGAATATATTGGTGGTTGTTATTTGTTTTGTTTATTCGTGTGCAATATCCATAATTAACTGTTTTAGAACTCGTCTAAATAAACGCTAAGTGATACATTTGTTCCGTTTAGCAAATATTACATAAGAAAGTTAATCATTCTCTACCTTACCTCAGACAGTCGAAACCATGGCCAGAAAAACGAAAGCTGATGCCCTCAAAACACGACAGCACCTGATAGAAACAGCGATTATGCAGTTTGCCGTGCGTGGTGTTAGCAATACGACGTTAAACGACATTGCGGATGCCGCCAGCGTGACGCGGGGGGCGCTCTATTGGCATTTTGAAAATAAGACGCAATTGTTCAATGCGCTATGGTTACAACAACCTTCATTACGCGATCTTATTCAGGATAAACTTATTGGTCGTTGGGGTGATAATCCTTTACAGCGACTGCGTGAAAAGTTTGTGGTGGGATTACAATATATTGCACAGAATCCTCGCCAGCAGGCATTAATGCAAATTTTATATCATAAATGTGAATTTCATAACGATATGATATCAGAACAGACCATTCGCGATAAAATAGGTCTCAGTCATCAAAGCATTCGTGATTCACTGCAAAAATGCGTGGATGAAAATCTGATTGCTACCAGTCTGGATTTAGATGTCATCATCATTATTCTGCACGGTAGCTTTAGCGGAATAATAAAAAACTGGTTAATGAATCCAGTGAGTTATGATTTGTATGGGCAAGCACCAGTATTAGTTGATAACGTATTAAAAATGTTAAGCCCAGATGGCTGTGTAATGCAATTAATGCAGAGTGAAAATCAGCCAGGGGAGTTTTAGCCGCCAGGGCCTGACGGCTGTCGATGTATTTTTCGTCGTGCTATTCGAGGTCGACGCAGTTGACCAGCTTGAGGGGGTTTACAGAATTCATATTCCGGCACTTATCGTGCTCCGTTGTCATCAGCTCTATCCACTGAATGAGCAGCGCATCAAAAAGAAAAACGAAGACCGCAAAAACAACCAGCCACCAATACTTGCGAATCATTACCAAACCCTATGTATTCATGCCCAAGCGTGCAGGGAATATACACGAAATCTGCAAGCTGAAAAGCAGACTTACAATGCCTTTACTTTGCTGAAAGATCGCCGCTCTTTGCTGTTAATCGACTCTTTTTAGACAGATTTTTTGTCTTCCGCTTTTTCACCTTTGCAAGTTCATTCTCTGAAAAATGCGAACCAATGCTCATTCTTCTGAGCCCCATTTTTACGTACTCGGCATTGATTTCAATCCCGACAAACTTGCGACCTAATTCCACGGCAGTGGCACCGGTAGTGAAGCTACCGGCAAACGGATCCAGCACGCTGTCATCTGGACTGGAGGAAGCCAGAATGATGCGTTCAAGGAGGGCTTTGGGTTTTTGAGTCGGGTGATTTTCGTATTCGTCCATCAGATAACGAACGCGTGGAAACTCCCAGACATTGCCTGGTACTTTTTTCTGGTTGTAAGGTTGGGGCGGGTCCTTTCTGTAGTCTATCAGTGCACGTTTAGCGCCCGTTTTGGCTTCAACCAAAATATCATCACGATTAAACGTGTAGTTTTTCTGATCTTTTACCATCATCAGAAGCGGTTCATACATCGAACCAAAGTGATTTTTGGCCTGCACCCCGGAGCTATCGTATGACCACACGATACGGCTCTTGATGGTAAAGAGCTGGCGGCATTTGAGATCGATGTACGGCATGTTCTCCGTACTGTTCATGATGTACATGGTGCCGTGTGGTTTGAGAATGCGATGGCACTCGTCAATGCACTCAAACAGCCATGCCAAAAATGCCTCTTCGTCCCAGGATTCCACCATCCCGTCAAAGTCTTTACCGATGTTATAAGGTGGGTCGGCGAAAATGAGATCGACGCTTTCTGACGGCAGCTTTTTCAGTTCGGTCAGAGCATCACCCAGGATTATCTTTTTAGATTCATCGCCAAAATAGACAGGTTCACATCTTGCGTTCATCGCCAAAGCCTCCCGTGTGACGTTAATAAAAAAGGCGCTTCCCCATGCCGAGTAGCGCCTTTTAAAACAAACATTTCGCTGATTAGTATCAGTTCATGCCGTATTATCAAAACCTACGTTTTTTGCAGTTTATCATGGTTCGTTAATGTTCATTCAATATATTGAATATAAAAGGGAAAATTACTTTTTCGGTTTGTCTTTGTTCATTGTCGTTCATAGAGTAACATCGAGATGTGCAGTCAGTGGTGCAGTCAGTTTGGCGCGCCGAATGATATGAACTGAGGTTTTCATGGCTGGTGGAACGAACAAATTAAGCGATGCTTCGCTGCGTAAAATGCTTGGCCGGGAAAGTCCCGGAGACAGTTTTTACGCTGACGGTGATGGGCTGAGTGTAAAGGTATCCCGGGCGGGGATTTTAACCTGGTATTTCACCTTCCGAATCGGCGGGCGGGAGTCTGCATCGCAGCGTATCAAACTGGGTAATTACCCCGACCTTTCCCTTAAAGCTGCTCGAGAGAAACGCGAACAGTGTCGGTCATGGCTGGCTGAAGGTAAAAATCCAAAGCACCAATTGAATGTGACCACACAGGAAACGCTCAAGCCGGTGACAGTAAAAGAAGCCATGGACTACTGGATCAGGGAATACGCTACCCACAAGCGTGCGAACGTCGACAAGCACACCGAGCAACTGAGGAAGCACATCTTTCCCTACATAGGCGATTATCCGTTATCGATGTGCGAAACCCGGCACTGGCTTGAGTGTTTCGCCAGGGTAAGGAACGAAGCGCCTGTAGCGGCCTGCTATCTTTTGCAAATGTGTAAGCAGGCCCTCAAGTTCTGCCGGGTTCATCGCTACGCGGTAAGTAACGTTCTGGACGATCTGACCGTAGATGATGTTGGTCGTAAACCGAATAAGCGAGACAGAGAGCACACCAAACAAGAACTTGCGGATATCTGGCAGGAATGCTCTGGACTTAAATTTAAGCCTTATTACTCTGCGCTGCTGCGCCTGCTGGTGGTATTTGGCTGTCGAACACAAGAGCTGCGATTGTCTCGCGTCACGGAGTGGGATTTAAAAGACTGGATCTGGACGGTACCAAAAGAACACAGCAAAGGCGGGGAGAAAATTCTACGGCCAATCCCCGAGGCTATACGCCCATTTATTGCAGGACTGATTGAACAGCATAAGGATAGCGGATTGCTGCTTGGCGAGATTAAGAAGTCGGAGGCGGTCAGCCAATGGGGAAGAGGAGTTTATAAACGTCTTGATCACTCTGAACCGTGGACGCTTCATGATCTGCGCCGCACGTTCTCTACCACACTAAATAATATGGGGATTGCCCCTCATGTGGTTGAACAACTATTAGGGCATACGTTGGGCGGTGTCATGGCTGTGTATAACCGCAGTCAATACTTGCCAGAAAAGCTGGATGCTCTGAATAAATGGATGGAACGATTAGAGGTTATCTCTACTGGCGATTCAAATGTAATGATTTTTAAGGTGGCAAAATGAAAGATTTCGAGTTACCAGCATTAGAGTATTGCACATTAGAGCGGGCTACCAGATTTATTGGTGCTGGATGTGAAGTTGAAGACTTGCTCCATTGGGCGGAAATCGGTGCAATTAATCTATCGCATGAGTTTGGGCGTGATGACTCAATGTTAGGTTATATAGAATTTGATGGCACCCTTATGGATGTTGCAAATAAAATATTTAACTCAGAACAAAGACATGATTATTACATCAATGTTTCTGAGTTCTCTATCATTGCGACATCTGATTTTGAATGTTGTGAAACGGTTGAGCAGGTGGCTGAGGTCTTAACAAAATATGGGGATAAACCCAGAGTTAAAGCCTACCTTAAAGGTGTTTGGAATATATCAAGTTTCATTATTAACCGTGATTTTACGGCTCCATATGTGAAGCTTTGTTTTTCTCCTTTGGGTGATGTTGATATTAATTGTAATGCAAGTGTAAATGATGAGAGTAGTTTTTCGGAAAAAGATTTACTCGTATCTAGAGAAGCAATTTCTATCATATTGGGAGATGAATGCAAAGTAAGGAAATTAACTGTAGGTAGAAAAAAAGTTTATGAAATTGGAAATAGAACTACCGTCAGTAAAGAGGAAGTTAGTAAGACAATAGCGAATAACAGAGCGTCAATGATTAAAGCATTATTAGCTATTCATTATGGTGATGATGTAGCAGAAAGCCCAAGGAAATTTATTGAAAGTAAAGATAGTGAAATATGCAAGGATTTCCAACTGAGGGGGATAGCTCTGCCATCTGGGAAAACCATTGCTGATTGGCTTAAGGATGCTGACATAGATTTTGCATAACGGAATTTCCTCCGACCGACTGGAAGTTTCCAGAGGTCCATTACCATAAATATTTAAATGCTCTCGAACCTTGACGAACGAGAGCATTTTTTTATGAACAAATTTAAACAATCACAACCGCCAGCCGAACGAGTGATCCGTGAAGCTGAGTGTCGACAGTTAACCGGTATCTGCCGCACAACACGCTACATGATGGAAAAGGAAGGGCAATTCCCTGCTCGCCGTAAGCTGGGTGGGCGTGCCGTTGGCTGGCTTCTCTCTGAGGTTTCTGAGTGGCAGCAAAGCCGCTGCAAAGCAGCTTAAGGGGGAGGTATGGCACAAAAAACAAAGGCGACCATGCCGGGCCGCCAGTGTAGTACCGAAAACAGAGAACAGAATCAGCATACCAGGCCTGCTGCTGGTGGTCAAAGCTTAAGCGCTCCTGAGATTACAGGAACTGCGCCATTGGCGCGGTTTACGCCAGTTTTGGCGTTTACACCCTGGCGGGGGACTGCATTGCAGCATACCCAATCTCCTGAGTTTTCAGTAGCGACCATCTCACAGATAGTCGGTTGCATTCTCAACACCCGGCAATACTTCCCCCAATGGGGGGAGTGTGAGCCGGTGGCGCATACCCTGTTTTTGCGCACCGCATTAGGATGTGTACAAATCCTTCCTTTGTGCTCGCCCGTTTTGGCGAACTCAAATATTGAGTGTCGAGGCCAGCGCAATTTTACGTCCGCTGTTTTTACCCATGATTTTGTGGAGCTGACCTACACAAAAAATGTAGGTCAAACTCCAGATCTGGAGTCTGCTCTGCCTTCTGGTTCTTCTTTAGTTTTCTTACGCTGGCGCCGCTTAATTTCACCTAGGACGGCTGCATTAATAAACTGGCCGGTGCTTTCCCCTGGCTCTTTGAATTTCTCCATTCCTTCGATCAGTTCATGGGCAATCCTTGCCGTGACAGATTGTGATTTTGAGTTCTTTGGACCCGTTGCCATCTCTAAGCTCCATTACAATTGGTGTAAGACAATATACACAAAAACACGAGTATTAAAAGTGTTGACGTGTAAGACACCTTTAATCTATCTTGTGTCTTACACCTTGCTTTGCAGTGGTGCAGAAACAGCGAAGCCCGGCAGTGGTGGAACACTAACCGGGCCTCTAACCAAACCGTTAATTGGAGTAACAGTTATGGCTGATAAACAGCATACCCAAACTCACCAAAAATTTACATGGCTCTTTCTGGCAACCCCTAAGAGCCATCCAGACTGTTCGCCGGTAGTTCTTCGTTTTGATACTGATACTGAAGAGAATGCCCGCGCAGCTTTCCCGGGCTGGGAAATGGTATTCGCCGCTAAAATTCGGGCAGAAGCACCATGCCGGGTCGCGTTCTTTGATTACAACACCCGCCGCGGTTGGGCTTTTGATAGCGCCTCAGATAGGGAGGTGGTGGGCCATGATTAATACATACCGCACTAAAAGTGATCTTCTGACATTGGCTCAAGAGGTCGCCGCGCTTCTGTCATGCGCTTCTTATTTGGCAACGATCAGAGGGGATGAAGAGCGTCTCCATGTAATGAGTTTAACTGGCCTTGCTTACCGCCTTGCTGATGAACTGGCAAATGAATTGGATATCTCGAATCTCGACCAGATTAAGTCTTGCAAGGATGGCGGCCAATGATCAGTAACGTAAAATTTAACGATCTGGAAAAGCGCCTCGATTTGCTGGTGGAAAAGGTACTGAACCTCGAGCTGCAGATCAAATCACTCACAGATAGCCAGGGTGGTGAAATCCCCCCGGGTATGAGTCCGGTTAGTACGCTGGCGGCGGAGTTCGGCATTTCCACCAAGAAAGCCGAAGAACTGGCGAAAAACACCGGGGTAATGCTGGTACGGTTAAAATCAGGCGGGTTCGTGGCTCCTGATGAGAAATTCAGAGAGGCGGCGCGGCTGGTGCTGCGTAGTGCAAAAAGAAAATACGGATCAGCGTACTGGTATCACCCATTACTGGGTAAGTTTCAGATGAGCGGGGGGATCCCGAAATGAAAAGCGCTCCGAACCTGAAACACCTGCCTAAGGAAAAATTCACAGAGGCGGTTATTTTTGCCGGTGCTGATGCCTACGCCCACGCCAAGGGATGGGAAGAGGGACTCGGTAAGCAAATTGCCGAAGATACAACGCCGCCTATCTATCTGGGGCCAAAACAGCTGGCAGAGCTGGATAACCTGCAAATTATCGACAAAGGGCGCCGTAGTGCCCGTGTGTATCTGGCAGGGAGCATTGAGCCGATACTGATTAATGCCATTGGTGAGAAGCTGGCGCGGGCAGGTGTGCAGGATGCCAGACTGTATAAGGGGATCCCAGACCGGGAACCGGAGGACTGGCGAGACTATCTGAACCGGTTGCGGGAACAATTTAACGCTGAGGAAAGCAATATTCACCAGTTGCCAGTCACTAAGCGAGCACCAAAAACAGAAACCGGGGATGAGCTAAAACCTCGTGTCGAAAGCCGTGATGATGGCGTTTTCTGGGTAACACCGAAGGTCGATAAAGAAACCGGAGAGATTATTAACCCTGAAACGTGGCTGTGTTCCCCGATCGAGGTGGTGGGTTCAGGTAGCGACGGTGCGGAGCGCTATCTGGTGTTGCGCTGGCGCTCTCCACGTGGTCATGAAGATATTACGCGGGCGATCCCTTGTGCTGACATTGGCGAGCGTGACGGGTGGCGGTCGTTAAAGGCTGGTGGGGTAAACGTCACGACCAAAAACACATTCCGGGCGATTCTGGCTGACTGGCTGCAACAAAGTGGCACCGGGCAGGAATGGCGAATCAGCCACACGTCAGGCTGGCACTATGGCGCTTATGTTATGCCTGATGGCGAGGTCATAGGTGAGCCCGAAACGCCGATACTGTTTAACGGGCGTAGTGCCGCTGCCGGGGGATATGACGTTACAGGAACGGCGGAAAGCTGGCGTAATAGCGTTGCGCGTCTTGCGTGTGGTAATCCGTCAATGATGCTGGGCGTGGCGGCATCAATGGCAGCGCCGCTTATCGGGCTGGTGGGTGCTGACGGGTTCGGGGTTCACCTTTTTGAGCAGTCCAGT
Source organism: Citrobacter sp. RHBSTW-00859 (assembly GCF_013729795.1). Taxonomy (NCBI): domain Bacteria; kingdom Pseudomonadati; phylum Pseudomonadota; class Gammaproteobacteria; order Enterobacterales; family Enterobacteriaceae; genus Citrobacter; species Citrobacter sp. RHBSTW-00859. Next base: position 466,342 of record NZ_CP056284.1, read on the forward strand.
GCAGGTAAGACAACAACGGCGAATATCGCCAGTAGTGTATGGGGCGTTCCTGATGCGTTGCGCCTCACCTGGTACGGGACGGCATTAGGCATTGCAAATGAGGCAGAAGCCCACAATGACGGCTTATTGCCGCTGGATGAGATAGGACAGGGAAGCAATGCCCGTGATGTTGCCACGTCTGCCTATACGCTGTTTAACGGCGCTGGAAAGCTACAGGGAGCCAAAGAAGGTGGAAACCGTGAGTTAAAACGCTGGCGCACTGTGGCGATCAGTACCGGGGAAATGGACATAGAAACGTTTCTTTCCGCTGGTGGACTTAGGGTAAAGGCCGGGCAGCTTGTGCGGCTTCTGAATATCCCGATGGAGAAAGCAACCGTATTCAACGGGCAACCCAACGGTAAAGCCCACGCCGACGCGCTGAAAGAGGCATGGCTTGATAATCACGGTGCGGCGGGGCGTGAATGGGTTAAATGGCTGGCAACCCACCAGCAGGAAGCAAAGCAGGCGGTCAGGGATGCGCAGGAACGATGGCGCGGCCTTATTCCGGCTGACTATGGGGAACAGGTTCACAGGGTCGCGGAACGTTTTGCAATACTGGAGGCCGCGCTTGTGTTGTCCTGCCATATAACCGGGTGGAGTGAACAGGCCAGCCGTGATGCTATCCAGCACAGCTTTAATGCCTGGGTGAAAGAGTTCGGCACCGGGAACAAAGAGCACCAGCAGATTATCGAGCAGTGCGAAGCGTTTTTGAATACCTACGGATTCAGCCGTTACCTTCCATACCCGGAAAGTGACGCCCGCGATCTGCCGATTAAAGAGCTTGCGGGGTACAGAACGGGAAGTCAGTCCAGTGATGAAGTGTTTAAGTTCTACACCTTCCCCGCGGCATTTGAGCAGGAGATAGCCAGAGGCTTTAACCATACGCAATTTGCCAGGGCTTTAGCCAGTGCCGGGATGCTTGAGACCGGGGATAAAGGGAGGTACAAGAAGAAAGCACTCCGCAAGATGGGCGGCAAGCAGCATGTGTTTTATGTGCTGATGTTCTCGCCTGATGACGAGTAATTTTTTTATACACGTGAGGTAAAAATTAGTGGGTTACGTGGGTTATACAGTGGATAAGTGCATTAAGGTAATGATTTTAAAGGAACATCGTAACCCACCAGTAACCCACTTTACCCCGTTTATAACCCACTGACAGGGCAAAATAACCCACCAGCGAAATCGTAACCCACTTTAAAAACGGCTTAGTGGGTTATTTGAGGGGGTTAGTGGGTTACGTTTTTGTGTTGATTGAATGTTAACTTGTTGAATTTATGGAATAAAAAATACTTAGCAAGCGAAGATAACCCAATAACCCACGTAACCCACCACGTTTTGTATCTATACGCATAAAAAAATTGAGTAAATCTTGCTGCCGGGAAACCCGGTTTTTTTATGTCCGAACCTGATTAATCTGTTTTTCTGATTAAAATGATTTTACTTACCACTTTTGTTGATCAATGATTGTGCATGTACCATCAATCACGATAAGGGTAAGAAGATGGCAGAACGGAACAATAAGCAGCACGATAAAGGCGGTACGGTTCATATCGATGCTGAAACCATGAAGAAGATCGAGGAGTACCAGGCATTCATCCGCAAGAATCACCCGGAAATGCCAGTCCCCACTAAGGGCCAGATTGTGCGTAGCAGCGTGAACTACTGGCATCACCATACGCTGGGGGCATGGCTATGAAAGGCTGGTACACCATTAAAGCATCAAACGACGCCACCAGCGCCAATATCAGTATTTACGAGGAGATCGGCGGCTGGGGTATCACTGCCCAGCAGTTCTCTGAGGATCTGAAAGCCCTGGGTGATATTTCCCATATCAACCTGCATATTCACTCACCCGGCGGTGACGTTTTCGACGGGATCGCTATCTACAACCTCCTGAATAAACACCCGGCAAAAGTCACAGTGCATATCGATGGACTGGCCGCTTCTATGGCGTCAGTTATAGCGATGGCTGGCGACCGCATCGTTATGCCAGAAAATGCGCTCATGATGATCCACAAGCCGTGGGGCATATCTGGCGGAAATGCCAACGATATGCGCGACTATGCTGAGTTACTGGACAAGGTAGAAAGCGTTCTTATCCCGGCTTATGCCCGCAAAACGGGTAAGTCTGCCGAAGTGCTGGGGGCCATGCTCGAGAGTGAGACCTGGATGGATGGGCGTGAATGTGTGGCTCAGGGCTTCGCTGATGAGCTGTTACCGGCGGTCAGTGCAATGGCCTGTATTGAATCGAAACGAATTGAGGATTTTGAGCATATGCCAAAAGATATTAAAGGGATGATCACCAGCCCGAAAGGCTCCACCGGCAGCGCGGTACCAGAGCATAACCGCATCAACGGGATTAAAGACCTGTTTGCTATGTTCGGCGGTAAGCATGATTCGCTGAAGATGCAGTGCCTGGAGGATGTGGACTGCACTCCGGAGAAAGCGAAAGACATGTTGCTGGCCTCACTGGGCAAAACCGGAACGCCGTCGAATAAAACCACTGATGCACACATTTACGCAGGTAACGGCAACATTACCGGCGATGCTATCCGCCAGGGGCTTTATTCCCGTCTGGGTCACGAACGCGCCGAACGTGGAAACCCTTACGCCATGATGAGCCTGTTTGATATGGCTCAGGCTTCGCTGGTGGATCGCGGTATCAGCGTCAGTGCTTTTGGCAACCGTTCACAGATTGTGAATATGGCATTTACGCACAGCAGCAGCGATTTCTCGCATATCCTGGCTGGTGGCGCTGAAAAGTCGGTGCTGACCGGCTGGCAGAACAGCGGTGAAACATTCCAGCAGTGGACTAAAACCGGCTCGCTCTCCAACTTCCATGAAGCCAAGCGCGTTGGGCTGAATGGCTTCTCTGAGCTGGATAAGGTGCCGGAAGGTGCTGAGTATAAATATGTCACAACGAGTGATAGTGGCGTACCTATCGCTCTAGCGACGTACGGCAATATCTTCTCCATTACCCGCCAGGCCGTCATCAATGACGATTTGAACCAGTTAACGACCATTCCCCAGGCAATGGGCCGCGCTGCGGCGCGTACCGTAGGTAATCTGGTCTACCTCAACCTGACAGCGAACAGTAAGTTCACCGATGGTAAAGCGCTGTTCCACGCCGACCATAAAAACCTCATTGCTAAAGGGATGGATACAGACGGACTCAATGAAGCCCGTAAGGCTATGCGCCTGCAGGAGGATGCAAACGGCGACCCAATCAATGTTATCCCAGCCTATATCCTCGTTCCTGCTGCTCTGGAAGGGGCAGCCAATCGCGCTGTGCTCTCATCTTCCTCGCTTTTCCCGGTAGACCAGGACGGCACACTGAACCAGAACCCCGGCATTATTAACGTGGTTAAAGATATGGCTCAGGTGGTGGTTGAGCCGCGACTGGATAAGGCGGACAACAAGCAGTGGTATGTTGCGGCGGCACAGGGCACAGACACTATCGAGGTGGCTTATCTCGACGGAATGGATACGCCATATCTTGAGCAGCAGGAGGGCTTCACCGTTGATGGTATCGCCTGGAAGGTGCGCATCGATGCAGGTGTGGCTGCGCTGGACTACCGTGGGCTGGTCAAATCGAGTGGGGCATAAGAGCAGAGGGGCGGCCACGGCTGCCCATTTCTCGTGGGTCCTCCGGGCGGGGCGACCTGCCACGGGGCGGCGGGCTCGCGGAAAACGGCTCGTTTTTGAATTCTATGGTCATCATCATCATGTGCTAACTGTATGATTTTACAGTAATGAAAATGATGAAAAATAGAAAAGATGATGAGTTGTTTGTTTTTTGTTCATCATCTTTGGGGGGAATGATGAAACAAATACGGTTAACTATTACCGAACTGGCTGATGTTACGGGGGTACACAGGCAGACAGTTTCAAAGCGCCTGCGGGATATTCCACCCGCGCCGGGAAGTAGTTGTAAGAGAAAATTATACGATCTCAAATCAGCCTTATCAGCGATCTACACTTGCGGGGGAAGACAATGCAGAGCACTGAGGTAATGACGACGATTAAACTGAGCGGTTCATTAGCCAAAATATTTGGAAGGGAACATAAGCGCTTGATCACTACGACGCAGGAAGCTATCCGGGCTTTGTCTGCAACGCTGCCCGGATTCGAGAAGTATCTGAATACGAGTAAATCCCGCGGGCTGACATTCAGTATTTTTCGTGGGAAACAGAATATTGGGGAAGACGAACTTGTGTTCCCAGCTGGCGGCCGGGAAATCCGCATTGTGCCAGTTATTATGGGAAGTAAAAGGTCTGGTCTGCTACAAACTATTTTGGGTGCTGTGCTGGTTGCTACGTCTATCTGGATGCCGGGAGTGAGTATCGCAGCCAGTAATATGATGTTCGGCATCGGTGCTTCTATGACGATAGGTGGTGTTGCTCAAATGCTATCCCCGCAGCCCGGTGGGTTGTCGAGTAAGCAGGATGCGGATAACAAAGCATCCTATGCGTTCGGTGGCGTAACGAACACAACCGCCCAGGGTAATCCCGTTCCGCTGGCTTATGGAAAACGCCGTATCGGTGGCGCCATCATTTCGGCGGGGATCTATGTCGAAGACAAAATGTGATATGCACCTCTGGACGGAGATGAGTAATGTTAAAAACACTTATTCTTGATGGAAAAATGGCTAAGAAATTTGGCAAACGGCATCAATATCACGTTTCTGACCTTAGAGAAATGCTGAGGGCAATGTGTTCACAGGTTCCCGGTTTCAAAAAGTACATGTCAGAAGCGCATATGAAGGGGATTCGCTTCGCCTTTTTCAGCGGGAAAAGCAATATTGGGATTGAAGAGTTCGATATGACTCTGGGTAGTGATACCTACCGCATCAGTCCCATTATTGAGGGGGCAAAAAATGCCGGAGTACTTCAGGTAGTGATCGGTGCAGTGGCGCTGGTCGCTGCCTTTTTTACTGCCGGCGCTTCCTTTGCTGCATGGGCTGGATCCGCTGGAATGAGTGCTGCAGCTATTGCAGGGACGACAACAGCATTAACCGGGCTTGGATTATCTATGACGCTGGGCGGAGTGGTACAGATGCTGACACCTCAACCCTCATTCAATGCTGGCGCGTCTTCCAGTACGGATAATAAACCCAACTATGCGTTTGGTGCTCCAGTCAATACGGTGGCTATGGGGTATCCCGTTCCCGTTCTCTACGGGGAGCGAGAAATTGGCGGAGCCATTATCAGCGCCGGTATGTATTCAAGCGATCAGCAGTAAAATGATAATGCATTAGAAAATATTGAGGCGGTAATAGCAGAAGGTGCTAGGTACTCGCTTATACTTCCCTGCGGTATCCTATAGGTATCCTAGAAAAGACTAAGGGCCTACGTTTTCACGTAAGCCCTTGATTTTTGGTGGCCCCTGCTGGACTTGAACCAGCGACCAAGCGATTATGAGTCCATCAAGAATGGAATTTATTGTACCAATTGAGGGCATCCATAAACGTGTTCATTAGATCATCTGATATGGCCGATTCATCTAAAGCATTTGCAAGCTGTACAACGTGATATGGTGCATATCCGGTTACAGATAGTTGGGGCCAACGATGAAGCACATCATCTGTTGTGATTGAATCCGGCACCTCATCTCTGTCAAAAGGAATCGCCAAGATAGCCCGCCTTAGCATTTTACTTTTTGTCTCTTCCATAAATCCCTCAGTCAAAGCCTGTTATTGCTTGATAGTGTTCATTGTTGTTCGTGCTTTGGTGCAGTCAGTGGTGCAGTCAGTTTAATAAAAAAGGCGCTTCCCCATGCCGAGTAGCGCCTTTTAAAACAAACATTTAACTGATTAGTATCAGTTCATGCCGTATTTTTTCAGTTTTTTACGCAGCGTACCACGGTTGATGCCCATCATCAGGGCAGCACGGGTCTGGTTACCGCGGGTGTATTGCATCACCATGTCCAACAGGGGCTGTTCTACTTCAGCCAGTACCAGCTCATAGAGATCGTTAACATCCTGACCATTCAATTGAGCAAAATAGTTCTTCAGTGCCTGTTTAACCGAGTCACGCAGGGGCTTTTGAGTTACCTGATCCTGAGAGTTAACGGTAGAAACGGTCAGTACGTCAGAATTTACGCGTTGTTCGAACATAGTTCTGTCAGCTCTTTATTTCTGTTTACGCAAAATTTTCGAAGTATGCCTCCAACGCCGCCAGCTGTTCGCTGGAATCTTCAATGGCGTTGAATGTGCGCCGAAACTGGTCATCCGGAGCGTGTTCCTGGAGATACCAGGATACGTGTTTACGCGCAATTCGGTACCCTTTTGCCTGACCATAAAAGTCGTGCAGTTCCCGAACGTGCGCACAAAGCAAGCGCTTCACCTCTGCCAGAGGCAGCGGGGGCAGCAGCTCCCCAGTGTCCAGATAATGCTGGATTTCCCGAAAGATCCAGGGTCTTCCCTGAGCTGCACGTCCTATCATCAGGGCATCCGCCCCCGTATAGTCGAGTACAGCTCTGGCTTTATGCGGGTCAGTAATGTCGCCATTCGCGATAATCGGAATGGAAACTTTCTGCTTAACTGCCCGAATACTGTCGTACTCAGCATCTCCATTGAACAAACAGGCGCGGGTGCGTCCATGAATGGTCAGAGCCTGAATGCCACAGTCTTCAGCCAGTTGGGCAATCTCTACGCAGTTACGGTGTTCCGGAGCCCAGCCGGTGCGAATCTTGAGTGTGACAGGAACGTCCACTGCATTGACGACCTCGGTTAGTATTGATTTCACTAGATCCGGGTACTGCAAGAGGGCTGAACCTGCGAGCTTGCGATTCACTTTTTTAGCCGGACACCCCATATTGATATCAATAATCTGGGCGCCGCTTTCCACGTTAATACGTGCGGCATCGGCCATCTCAACAGGGTCGCTACCGGCAATTTGCACCGTGCGAATTCCTGGCTCATCAACGTGCACCATCCGTAAACGAGATTTGTCACTTTCCCAAACCTGCGGGTTAGAAGACATCATCTCGGATACCGTCAATCCTGCTCCCATCTCATAGCACAGCGTCCTGAATGGTCTGTCAGTGATGCCAGCCATAGGTGCTGCGATCAGGCGATTTCTGAGCTGGTATTGTCCGATGCGCATGAGTTAAGAAATGACCATACTGTGACTGCAAGGCGGCGTATATTACGCATTTTTCGCACGAGATGAAAGGCCAAACTTTGACCAATCCACTGAGGTGGATCAATGAATTGCTGGTTAAGTACACAGTTTCAAATTAAAATCTTTAATAATCAGTTTGATACGTGGTTGTGCTAATTTTTCATCCGTTTATAAATTCCGAAAACTTCTCTTTTTTTATTACGGCCAGCCTCAGGTTATCAGGATAAAAAGCTGTTTTTGTGAGCAAATAGTGGCTTTGTAATGCGATCTCGCTCTCATTTCCGCAAATCCTTTTGCGAAAAAAAGAGCGATTATTGCGTTACCAACGGTAACGAGAGGTGATTATTTTTTCTGACCGGTAATGCGGCACCACTCTTCTTTCTCGATAACCGGATCGAGCGTAAAGAGTTCGGCATAGGCCTCACAGACGCTATCCGCCTGGCTGGCAAGAATGCCAGAAAGCCCCAGTAAACCGCCCTCAACGGGCAGTACGCTGATTAACGGTGCCAGTTCACGTAATGGGCCTGCGAGGATGTTTGCGACCACCACGTCGGCTTTCATCGCCTCTGGCTGGTCTTTCGGCAGATAAAGCTCCAGACGCTCAGAAACGCCATTACGCTGGGCGTTATCACGGCTGGCCTGAATTGCTTGCGGATCGATGTCTACGCCGATGGCTTTTGCCGCACCCAGCTTCAGGGCCGCAATGGCAAGAATGCCGGAGCCGCAGCCGAAGTCGATGACGGTTTTGCCGTTTAGATCGAGACCGTCCAGCCATTGCAGGCATAGGGAGGTGGTGGGGTGAGTGCCGGTACCAAACGCCAGACCCGGGTCCAGCATCACGTTGACGGCATTCTCATCCGGGACATCGCGCCAGCTTGGGCAAATCCACAAACGTTCACCAAAGCGCATCGGGTGGAAGTTATCCATCCATTCGCGTTCCCAGTCTTTGTCTTCGAGCTGTTCGATTTTATGCGCGAAGCCTGCACCCAGCAGCGGATGCTGCTCCAGGATGGCAACCACTTCTTTCATGTCGGTTTCTGCATCGAACAAGCCGATAACGTCGGTATCTCCCCACAGGCGAGTCTCGCCCGGGAGAGGCTCAAATACCGGCGTATCATGCGTGTCCTGGAAAGTAATGGAAACGGAGGCCGCTTCCATCAGCGCATCGCTCAACTCTTCAGCGTTGGCACCGGTTGTGTTCAGTTTCAGTTGGATCCATGGCATGGCAAAACTCTTTTATTTATCAGTAGTCAATATGGCGGCTTGCGGGACGGCAGAACCGAAACGGTTGCCGATCAGGAAAGCCAGCAAGCTTATCAGTAACGAGGGCACAATCGGATGGAAACCCAGGTACTGAATGTTAAATGTAGCGAGTACGGCATAAAGAACGCCGCCGATAATCATCGCGCTCAAAGCGCCCGCCGCGTTTGCACGCTCCCAGTACAGGCCCAGTACCAGCGGCCACAGGAAGACGGCTTCCAGCCCGCCAAACGCCAGCAGATTAAGCCAGATAATCATTTCTGGTGGTTTCCAGGCAGCCAGTAGCAGTAACGCGCCGAGCAATAGGGTAATCACTGCCGACATGCGCTTCAGCCGGGTTTCGTTTTTCAGCTGTTCCGGACGCAGGTTCAGGTACAGATCCTTAATGATCGTAGCGGAACTTTGCAGCAATTGGGCATTGATCGTCGACATGATCGCGGCCATGGGGGCCGCGAGGAAGATCCCAGCAGCTACCGGCGGCAACACTTTGACCATCAGCGTAGGGATAACCAGATCCGGCACTGTCAGATCAGGGATCACCGCACGCCCCAACGCACCCGCCAGATGCATACCAAACATCAGGATCGCCACTACGATGGTGCCGATGATAATGCCGCGGTGTACAGCTTTGCTGTCTTTATAAGAGATGCAGCGTACTGCTGTATGCGGCAGCCCAATTACGCCAAAGCACACCAGTACCCAGAATGAGGTCATGAACGTGGGTGACAGAATGTCATCCGCGCCTTGCGGCGAGACCAGTTTAGGGTCGATAGTTTGCAGGGTTACCACCGCATTGCTGAGGCCACCGGCAGCATGAACGACGCCGACCAGCAGAACAATAGTACCAATCAGCATCACCATACCCTGCATGGTGTCGTTCAGTACGCTGGCGCGAAAACCGCCGAACGCCGTATACAATGCGATACTGACGCCAAAAATAAGCAGACCGGTTTCGTAAGGTATACCCGCAGCGGTTTCAAGCAAACGTGCGCCGCCAATAAACTGTACGGTCATTGCTCCGACAAACGCGACCAGCAGGCTAAGGCTTGCCAGCCACACAAGCAGGCGACTCTGGTAGCGGGCAAACAGCATATCGTTGAGGGTAACGGCATTATAACGGCGCGCCAGAATCGCGAATTTCTTACCAAGAATCCCCAGAGAAAGCCAAACGGCGGGCAACTGGATCATCGCCAGCAGCACCCATCCCAGCCCGTATTTGTAAGCGGCGCCAGGACCGCCAATAAACGAGCTGGCGCTAATGTAGGTTGCCGTTAGCGTCATGGCTAATACGACCCCGCCCATCGAGCGGCTGCCGAGGAAATATTCATTCAGGAAAGTGCCGGTCGATCTCTTACGCATGGCGTAAACGGAAAGACCGAAGACCACCAACAGATAGGCGACCAGCGGCAAAATAACTTCAAGCTGCATCGTCATCCTCCAACGGAATGTCGCGATAGATAAACTTCACCATCGCCCAGCACAGCACGATGAAAACCAGCGGCGTTAGCAGGCAGGCCATTTCGAACCAGTGTGGTAAGCCGGTAAAACCGAGCGTGGAATCTGGTAAGTAAGCGGCCACTAACCATGTGGCAAGATATAAAAGGGTCAGCCACAGCGCCCAGCGCGCCTCTTTATGGGCCTGAACAAAACGAGCGTCCATTTTTTGTCCCTTGTGGATAAAGAAAGCGGGGATTGTACCTTATGGCACGTGCGGGAGGGGAGAAAAACAAAAGGCCGGAATTTCCGGCCTTTTCAGTTAACGCACGCTTACTTTTCCTGAAGTCCGAGTTTTTTCTCCAGATAGTGGATATTGGTTCCACCGTGCTGGAAATGCTCGTCATTCATGATGCGGATCTGCAGATCAACGTTGGTTTTGATACCGTCGATGATCAGTTCCTGCAACGCGTTTTTCATACGGGCGATTGCTACGTCGCGGTTTTCGCCATAGCAGATCAGCTTACCGATCATTGAGTCATAGTACGGAGGTACGGTGTAGCCTGCGTAAATATGAGACTCCCAGCGCACACCAAAGCCACCCGGCGCGTGGAAACGCGTGATTTTACCCGGGCTTGGCAGGAAGGTGTTCGGGTCTTCGGCGTTGATACGGCATTCTACCGCATGGCCTTTAACCACAACTTCATCCTGCTTGATGGACAGCGGTTGTCCCGCAGCGATGCGCAGCTGCTCTTTGATCAGGTCAACGCCGGTGATCATTTCGGTTACCGGGTGTTCAACCTGAATACGGGTGTTCATTTCAATGAAGTAGAACTCGCCGTTTTCGAACAGGAACTCGAAAGTACCTGCCCCGCGATAGCCGATATCAACGCACGCTTTGGCGCAACGCTCGCCGATGTAGCGACGCAGTTCCGGAGTAATGCCCGGTGCTGGTGCTTCTTCGACGACTTTCTGGTGACGACGCTGCATGGAGCAGTCACGTTCTGCCAGATAAATCGCGTTACCCTGACCGTCTGCCAGCACCTGAATTTCGATGTGGCGTGGGTTTTCCAGGTACTTCTCCATGTAAACCATGTCGTTGTTGAAAGCCGCTTTCGCTTCCGCTTTGGTCATGGAGATGGATTGTGCCAGTTCGGCATCGCTGCGCACGACGCGCATACCGCGACCGCCGCCGCCGCCGGAGGCTTTGATAATAACTGGATAACCGATGCGTTTAGCATGAGCGCGGTTAGCGTCCATGTCGTCGCCCAGCGGGCCGTCAGAGCCTGGGACTGTCGGTACGCCAGCTTTCTTCATCGCGGTAATTGCGGACACTTTATCGCCCATCAGGCGGATGGTGTCGGCTTTCGGGCCGATGAAGATAAAGCCGGAACGTTCTACCTGTTCAGCAAAGTTGGCATTCTCAGAGAGGAAGCCATAGCCCGGGTGAATTGCCACTGCGCCGGTGATTTCAGCAGCGCTAATAATAGCCGGGATGTTCAGATAGCTTTTTACGGACGGAGCCGGGCCAATACAGACCGTCTCATCCGCCAGCAATACGTGTTTTAAATCGCGATCCGCGCTTGAATGCACAGCGACAGTCTTGATGCCCAGCTCTTTACAGGCACGCAGAATACGCAGGGCGATCTCACCGCGGTTGGCGATAACAATTTTATCCAACATGTTCGCCTCGTTATTCGATGACGACCAGCGGCTCGTCAAATTCTACCGGTTGACCGCTTTCTACCAGAATCGCTTTCACTACGCCGGATTTGTCGGCTTCGATCTGGTTCATCATTTTCATGGCTTCAACGATGCACAGGGTATCGCCCGCATTCACTTTCTGGCCGATTTCGATGAACGCTTTCGCATCTGGGCTCGGGGTGCGGTAGAACGTACCAACCATTGGGGAGCGTACGATGTGACCACTGATTTCCGCTGCTGCCGGAGCTTCCATACTTGGAGAGGCAGTTTGTGCGACAGCGTTAGACAGAGCTGGCTGCTGCATCACTGGTGCAGCATAAGCCTGTTGCATCATTGGAAAACTTGCAGCTGGCGCCGCACGGCTGATGCGTACAGACTCTTCGCCTTCAGAAATTTCCAGTTCGGAGATGCCTGATTCTTCAACCAGCTCGATCAGTTTTTTAATCTTACGAATATCCATGAGTGGGTTCCGTACTCTTTGTTTAGTGAGATTGTGACAAGCGTTTTACCGCCGTCTGTATAGCATTTTTATAACAGTGAGTGACAAGATGCCACGCATCTCAGGCATTGCACTGGGTGCGGTTGCCATTAAGTGAGATTGCCAGACTTGTTAGTCATTGTGCGGCTATCTTCTGCCATTTTCGGGTAAAAGACAAAATATACCTTCAACATGCGAATGTCACCCTTTCAGCGCTCTAAAAACGCTACCGAGGATAGCAAAGTCGCACATTATAACTATTTCGTAGCAATTGGCAGCTAAATACTGGTCTTATCAGGGAAGATAATCAACCGTTAACATGTAAAGAAAATCGGATCGTCCACATTTTGTAACGCACTGCACAAAACGTGAAACTACCGCCACCACTGGCGAAACTTCTTGTAACGACAGGCTAACAACACCACAGCGAGTGCTGCATAAATAATCGGTTGAGGGGAGATAATTTTTACCGACCACAGATAATGTATGGGTGCCAGGATCGCCACAAGATAGACGAAGTTGTGCAAATACTGCCAATTTTTGCCCAGTTTTCGCTGAGCCGACTGGGTGGAGGTTAACGTGAGGGCGAATAATATGCCCCAACTGGCAATGCCCAGCATCAAATAAGGTCGCGTGATTAATTCCCGTCCTAACAGCGCCAGATTATGAATGCCCAGTTCCAGGAGTGCGTAGCTGGTTAAATGCAACGTTGCCCAGGCGAAACACCATAGCCCTAACAGGCGCCGTGTGCGTATCAATAATGGCTGTTTAGCGTAGCGCGCGAGGGGAGAGACCAGCAAGGTCGCCAGCAAGAATTTCAGAGCTGTCCTACCGGTAAAGTGCTGGATATCTTTGACCGGGTCTGCGCTCAGACCACCGTGATTCACCGCCCAAAATAGCCAGACAAACGGTAAAAAGCCGGCAAGATGCAGGCAAACTTTCAGTCCGGTAATGTGCTTTGCAGTCAGGCGCACTCAAAAATTCTCCTGCAGGTTAAGACCACGGTACAGCGAAGCGACCTCGTCGGCGTAACCGTTAAACAGCAGCGTGGGTTGGCGCTGAACGTCCAGAATACCGCCTGCGCCAATAAAACGCTCAGTGGCCTGGGACCAGCGCGGGTGATCGACATGCGGATTCACGTTGGCATAAAATCCATATTCATTGGGGGCGGCCAGATTCCAGGTTGTCGGGGGGCGTTCGCGGGTTAGTTTAATACTCACGATCGACTTAATGCCTTTAAATCCGTATTTCCACGGCACAATTAAGCGAATGGGCGCGCCATTTTGTGGGGGAAGAGCTTTTCCATAAACCCCCACGGTAAGCAGAGTGAGTGGATGCATAGCTTCATCCAGACGCAGTCCTTCAATATAGGGATACTTCAGCCCGCCGCCAATAAAGCGATCTTTTTGTCCGGGCATCTCATCCGGTGCGTAGATCGTTTCGAAGGCGACATATTTTGCGTTGCTGGTGGGTTCAACCTGCGCCAGCAGTTTATGTAACGGAAAACCAATCCATGGCACGACCATTGACCAGGCTTCCACACAGCGCATCCGGTAAATCCGTTCTTCCAGTGGGAAACGGGCGGTCAGCGCATCGTGATCGAGGGTGAGTGGTTTTGCCACCTCACCACTGATTTTTAACGTCCACGGATCGGTTTTCAGACTGCCAGCATTGGCTGCCGGATCCGCTTTATCGAGACCGAACTCATAGAAGTTGTTGTAGCCAGAAACTTTATCCGCTGGCGTTAAAGGAAGCGAATTTTGCCAGGCGGCGGGTTTACTGAAATCAAGCGGCTTACCCGCGGGCGCGGGCGGGCGGTCATTCCCCTTAAACCAGCTAAGAAGGTCAGCCTGCGCAGAGAGGGGGAAAGACAACGCGGCGGCGCTGATCCCTAATGCTTTCAGTACCTGGCGGCGTTGCATAAAAAAAGCCGACTCGTCAGTGACGTCGGCTTCTGTAAATGGACGTAATTTCTTCATAACAGACTCCCGGCTTACGCGTCATAACTGACAGGGGACGCGTAGTTAATATGGCAGGGAGTCTGTAGATATGCCGCGAAATTTCGTTAATTAAGTGTAAATTTCTGCGCCAGAGCTTGTTACTTCACCTTCACCAGCGTACGACCTTGCACCTGGTTATTAATGATGGCATCGGCAAACTTCGGCGCATCCGCCAGCGTAATCTCCGTGGCGGCCTGAGCATAGAAAGAGTCCGGCAGATCCTTAACCAGACGCGCCCAGGCTTCTGCCCGGCGTGCCGGCGGGGTCATCACCGAGTCCACCCCTTGCAAACGAACGTTACGCAGAATGAATGGCATCACCGTCGTCGGCAGAGCGAAACCGCCAGCCAGGCCGCAGGCGGCAACGCAGCCACCGTAGTTCATCTGTGCCAGGACTTTTGCCAGAACTTTGTCGCCAACGGTATCAACCGCACCAGCCCACAGCTGTTTTTCCAACGGACGAGATTCAGCAAATTCATCACGGCTAAGGATACGGTTAGCGCCCAGGCTCTTCAGGTAGTCGTGAGTACTTTCGCGACCCGAAACCGCCGCAACCTGATAACCCAGCTTATGCAGTAACGCCACGGCCGTGCTACCCACGCCGCCGCTGGCGCCAGTGACGACAATCTCACCGTCTTGCGGGCGAATACCTGCATCTTCAAGCGCCATGACGCACAGCATGGCGGTAAAGCCAGCGGTACCGATGACCATGGCTTTACGTCCGTCCAGCCCTTGTGGCAGCGCAACCAGCCAGTCGCCTTTCACGCGTGCGCGTTCGGCCAGTCCACCCCAATGATTTTCACCCACGCCCCAGCCGGTCAGTAAAACTTCCTGACCTGCATGAAAACGGGGATCTTCGCTTGCGCGCACGGTACCGGCGAAATCGATACCAGGAATCATCGGAAAATTGCGAATGATTTTACCCTTGCCGGTGATAGCAAGGGCGTCTTTATAGTTCAGGCTTGACCAGTGGACATCCACCGTCACATCGCCTTCCGGTAGCTGATTTTCGTCGAGGGGTTGAACGGATGCGAGGGTTTTTCCGTCCTGCTGTTCTAAGATCAAAGCCTGCATAACCTGTCCTCAATTCGTATAGTGGATTGGAAAATTATTAATGAAGACTATACTCGCTAATCAAAACATGATGCCGATTCCGCGCAATAAATTGCCAGATATACCTAATTTGGTAGTATGCCCACACTGTTTGTATAAATGGACAGATTTTGCGTTCAGTTTTGCATTTTCGCGCCGCTTTATCACTTTCATGCCTGTTTCATAACTGTCGGAGTTAACACAAGGATGCGATTAACGACGAAATTTTCAGCTTTTGTGACGCTGCTTACAGGGTTAACGATCTTCGTAACTCTGATCGGCTGCTCGCTGAGTTTCTATAACGCGATTCAATATAAGTTCACCACCCGTGTTCAGGCGGTGGCGACAGCGATTGATACGCACCTTGTCTCCCGCGATGTCGTTGCGCTAACCCCGCAAATCGATGAACTGATGGTTTCGGTTGATATCGTGCGCGTCGAACTGCTTCAGGGCGAACACGTGGTGTATGACCACTCCCGAACCAGCAGCTACCGCCCGGCGGGGACGAACAATCTGTATCGTGATGTCACCGTTCCGTTGGTCAAACACCCGGGCATGTCGCTGCGTCTGGTTTATCAGGATCCAATGGGCAACTATTTCCATTCGCTGATGACTACCGCGCCGCTCACGTTGGCGATTGCTTTCATTATACTGATGCTCTTTTTGTCTGTGCGCTGGCTTCAGCGTCAGCTTTCAGGTCAAGAGTTGCTGGAGATTCGTTCAACGCGCATTCTTAACGGCGAACGTGGACCGAACGTGCGGGGGACTGTTTATGAATGGCCTGCGCGTACCAGTAGCGCGCTCGATATGCTGCTGACCGAAATTCAAAGTGCCCGCGAGCAACGTAGCCGACTGGATACGCTGATTCGTTCCTATGTGGCGCAGGATACAAAAACCGGGCTAAGCAACCGCCTGTTCTTTGATAACCAACTGGCAACGCTGCTGGAAGATCAGGAAAAAGTGGGATCGCATGGCGTCGTGATGATGGTACGCCTGCCGGACTTTACACTGCTGCGCGATAGCTGGGGAATTACCCTTGCGGAAGAACAAATTTCAACGTTAATCAATTTGTTGTCGACTTTTATGACGCGCTATCCAGGCGCGTTGCTGGCGCGCTACCACCGTAGCGATTTTGCCATCCTGTTGCCACACCGCACGCTGAAAGAGGCGGAAAGTATTGCCGGGCAATTATTAAAAGCGGTAGATGCGCTTCCGGCTAATAAAATGATCGACCGTGCCGATATGGTTCATATTGGCATTTGTGTTTGCCGCAGCGGCCAGTCGACGGAACAAGTGATGGATCACGCCGAAGCCGCCACGCGGAACTCGGTATTGCAGGGTGGGAACAGTTGGTCGGTCTATGATGACTCACTACCGGAAAAAGGTCGGGGTAACGTACGCTGGCGAACGCTGATCGAACAGATGCTCAGCCGGGGTGGACCAAGAATTTATCAAAAGCCTGCGGTAACCCGTGAAGGACGGGTGCACCACCGGGAGCTGATGTGCCGTATTTTTGATGGCAGCGAAGAGGTTATTTCGGCGGAATATATGCCGATGGTCCTGCAGTTTGGCCTGGCAGAAGAATATGACCGTCTGCAAATCAGCCGTCTGATCTTACTGTTGGGCTACTGGCCGCAGGAAAACCTGGCGATGCAGACAACGGTTGAATCGCTAATTCGCCCACGTTTTCAGCGCTGGCTACGTGATACGCTGATGCAGTGCGAAAAATCATTACGCAAACGCATAATTATTGAACTTGCTGAGGCAGATGTCTGTCAACATATCAGCCGGTTACAGCCCGTCATCAGATTGATGAATGCGCTGGGTGTGCGAATTGCCGTTACGCAGGCGGGTTTAACGCTGGTGAGCACCAGTTGGATCAAAGAGCTTAACGTTGAGTTATTGAAGCTGCATCCAAGCCTGGTGAGGAATATTGATAAGCGAACCGAAAACCAGCTCCTGGTGCAAAGCCTGGTGGAGGCTTGTTCTGGAACACAAACGCAGGTTTACGCCACGGGCGTTCGTTCGCGTAGCGAGTGGCATACGCTGACGGAACGCGGAGTTGCGGGTGGGCAAGGGGATTTTTTTGCCGCATCACAGCCACTTGACACTAACGTGAAAAAATATTCGCAAAGATACTCGGTTTAACCTGCCGTTTAATTCGTTTTCACGTAGAATAACGCGCGCTGTGCCTTCTGGGGGTGTGCTTGTCTGCTCGCCAGGTTGTAACAGCAAACATGCAGGTGAATGACCTTTGACAGGTTGCAAACAAAAGCGAGGAGTGCTGCTGATTTATTCAGCCCTGATGGACTCAGGCCGATTTTGTAACAAAGGAAACGAACTGCACTAATTTTCACCGTAGCAGATGATTTTTGCGCCTTGTCGCTGCTGCGTGTGGTTGGTAAAGTAAGCGGATTTTGTTTTCCGCCCCAGCTTTCAGGATTATCCCTTAGTATGTTGAAAAAATTTCGTGGCATGTTTTCCAATGACCTGTCCATTGACCTGGGTACCGCGAATACCCTTATTTATGTGAAAGGACAAGGCATCGTATTGAATGAGCCTTCTGTTGTGGCCATTCGTCAGGATCGTGCCGGCTCGCCAAAAAGCGTAGCCGCAGTGGGCCATGACGCGAAGCAGATGCTGGGTCGTACACCGGGCAATATCGCTGCCATTCGCCCAATGAAAGACGGCGTTATCGCTGACTTCTTCGTGACTGAAAAAATGCTCCAGCACTTTATCAAACAAGTGCACAGCAACAGCTTCATGCGCCCAAGCCCGCGCGTACTGGTATGTGTACCGGTTGGAGCAACTCAGGTTGAACGCCGCGCGATCCGTGAATCCGCTCAGGGCGCAGGCGCCCGTGAAGTATTCCTGATCGAAGAGCCGATGGCGGCTGCGATCGGGGCGGGTCTGCCAGTTTCTGAAGCAACCGGTTCTATGGTTGTGGATATCGGTGGTGGTACAACTGAAGTTGCCGTTATCTCCCTGAACGGCGTGGTTTACTCCTCTTCTGTACGTATTGGCGGTGACCGCTTCGACGAAGCCATCATTAATTATGTTCGTCGTAACTACGGTTCTCTGATCGGTGAAGCCACCGCAGAACGTATTAAACACGAAATCGGTTCCGCTTATCCGGGCGACGAAGTACGCGAGATCGAAGTTCGCGGCCGTAACCTGGCAGAGGGTGTTCCACGCGGCTTTACCCTGAACTCCAACGAGATTCTGGAAGCCCTGCAGGAACCGCTGACCGGTATCGTGAGCGCGGTGATGGTTGCACTGGAACAGTGTCCGCCAGAACTGGCGTCTGACATCTCCGAACGCGGCATGGTACTGACCGGTGGCGGTGCTCTGCTGCGTAACCTTGACCGTCTGTTAATGGAAGAAACCGGTATTCCAGTTGTTGTTGCTGAAGATCCGCTGACCTGCGTGGCGCGCGGTGGCGGCAAGGCGCTGGAAATGATCGATATGCACGGCGGCGACCTGTTCAGCGAAGAGTAATCGGATGCAGGTAGGGTAGCCCGCGGGTTGCCCTTCCGCTCTGATACGAGAATACGCATAGACTATGAAGCCAATTTTTAGCCGTGGCCCGTCGCTACAGATTCGCCTTATTCTGGCGGTGCTGGTGGCGCTCGGCGTTATTATTGCCGACAGCCGCCTGGGTACGTTTAGTCAAATCCGAACGTACATGGATACCGCCGTCAGTCCTTTCTACTTTATCTCAAATGGTCCTCGTGAATTACTCGACGGCGTTTCGCAAACGCTGGCTTCGCGTGACCAACTCGAACTTGAAAATCGGGCGTTGCGTCAGGAACTGCTGCTGAAAAACAGCGAACTGCTGATGCTGGGGCAATATAAACAGGAGAACGCGCGTTTGCGTGAGCTGCTGGGATCGCCGCTGCGTCAGGACGAACAAAAGATGGTGACGCAGGTCATCTCAACGGTTAATGACCCTTACAGCGATCAGGTGGTGATCGACAAAGGGAGCGTTAACGGTGTCTACGAAGGTCAGCCGGTTATTAGCGACAAAGGCGTTGTGGGTCAGGTCGTAGCGGTGGCTAAACTGACCAGCCGCGTGCTGCTGATTTGCGATGCGACGCATGCTCTGCCCATTCAGGTACTGCGTAACGATATCCGCGTGATCGCTGCCGGTAACGGCTGCACCGACGATCTTCAGCTCGAACACCTGCCGGCCAACACCGACATTCGCGTTGGCGATGTGCTGGTTACCTCGGGTCTGGGGGGGCGTTTCCCTGAAGGCTATCCGGTTGGTGTTGTTTCTTCCGTTAAGCTGGACACTCAGCGCGCTTATACCGTGATTCAGGCACGCCCGACCGCAGGTCTGCAGCGTCTGCGTTATCTGCTGCTGTTGTGGGGCGCCGATCGTAACGGCGCAAATCCGATGACGCCAGAGGAAGTGCACCGCGTTGCCAATGAACGTCTGATGCAAATGATGCCGCAAGTTCTGCCTGCACCAGATGCCATGGGGCCGCCTGCGCCAGTGCCAGCTCCCGCCACAGGCGTGACTCCAGCGTCTGCGGACACCACGCCGCCACAACCTGCTCCGCGTAAGCCGGGAGGACAGTAAGTGGCAAGCTATCGTAGCCAGGGACGTTGGGTGATTTGGCTCTCGTTCCTTATTGCACTGTTGCTGCAAATCATGCCCTGGCCGGACGATATTCTGGTTTTCCGGCCAAACTGGGTACTGCTCATCTTGTTGTACTGGATCCTGGCGCTGCCGCATCGCGTAAATGTGGGCACGGGGTTTGTGGTGGGTGCCATACTGGATCTCATCAGCGGCTCCACGCTTGGCGTGCGCGCATTGTCGATGAGTATCATTGCTTATCTGGTCGCGCTGAAATTCCAGCTATTCCGTAACCTCGCGCTCTGGCAACAGGCGCTGGTGGTCATGTTGTTATCACTGGTCGTGGATATTATTGTTTTCTGGGCCGAGTTTTTAGTGATCAATGTCTCTTTCAGACCCGAAGTGTTCTGGAGTAGTGTAGTGAATGGTGTGCTTTGGCCATGGCTATTCTTACTGATGCGTAAGGTCCGTCAGCAGTTTGCGGTGCAATAAGGTTGATATGAATACTCTGTATCTTGCTTCAGGTTCTCCACGTCGTCAGGAACTGCTCGCTCAGCTTGGTGTTACCTTTGAACGGCTGGTGCCTGGGATTGAAGAACAGCGACACCCGCAGGAGAGCGCGCAGCAGTATGTTTCGCGTCTGGCACGCGAAAAAGCGCAGGCTGGCGTGGCGCTGGCGCAGCGCGATTTGCCGGTATTGGGTGCAGATACCATTGTTATCCTTAATGGCGAAGTGCTGGAAAAACCACACGACGTCGCCCATGCCGCAGCAATGCTGCGCAAACTGTCGGGTAAAACGCATCAGGTCATGACCGCCGTGGCATTGGCCGACCGCCGGCACAGTCTGGACTGTCTGGTGGTGACGGATGTGACGTTCAGAGCACTAACCGATGAGGACATCGCGGGCTATGTTGCCAGCGGTGAACCAATGGATAAAGCAGGTGCATACGGTATTCAAGGGTTGGGTGGCTGTTTTGTCAGGAAGATCAATGGCAGCTATCACGCCGTAGTCGGCTTACCGCTGGTAGAAACGTATGAGTTGCTGACCAATTTTAACGCACTGCGTGAGAAAAGGGATAAACATGACGGCTGAATTGTTGGTAAACGTAACGCCATCGGAAACTCGGGTGGCTTACATTGATGGCGGTATTCTGCAGGAAATTCATATTGAACGTGAGGCGCGACGCGGAATCGTAGGCAATATCTACAAAGGTCGTGTAAGTCGTGTACTTCCGGGTATGCAGGCGGCTTTTGTAGATATTGGACTGGATAAAGCCGCATTTCTTCACGCTTCAGACATCATGCCGCACACCGAATGCGTGGCGGGTGAAGAACAAAAGCAGTTCACCGTGCGCGACATTTCTGAACTGGTGCGCCAGGGCCAGGATCTGATGGTGCAGGTGGTAAAAGATCCGTTGGGTACTAAGGGCGCACGCCTGACGACGGACATCACGCTTCCTTCCCGTTACCTCGTCTTTATGCCGGGTGCTTCGCACGTTGGCGTTTCCCAACGTATCGAAAGCGAAACCGAACGCGAACGCCTGAAAAAAGTGGTGGCGGACTACTGCGATGAACAGGGCGGATTCATCATTCGCACGGCGGCGGAAGGCGTCTGCGAGGAGGATCTGGCCTCGGATGCTGCCTACCTGAAGCGCGTCTGGACTAAAGTCATGGAGCGTAAAAAGCGCCCGCAAACGCGCTACCAGATGTACGGCGAACTGGCGCTGGCGCAGCGCGTGTTGCGTGATTTTGCCGATGCCCAGCTTGACCGGATCCGCGTTGACTCTCGTCTGACCTATGAAGCGTTGCTGGAGTTCACAGCGGAATATATCCCCGAGATGACTAGCAAGCTGGAACATTACAGCGGGCGCCAGCCCATTTTTGATCTCTTTGACGTTGAGAATGAAATCCAGCGCGCGCTGGAACGTAAGGTTGAACTGAAATCCGGCGGCTATCTGATCATCGATCAAACCGAAGCAATGACCACCGTCGATATCAATACCGGAGCGTTTGTTGGGCATCGTAATCTCGACGACACTATCTTTAATACTAATATTGAAGCAACGCAGGCCATTGCTCGTCAGCTGCGTCTGCGTAACCTCGGCGGCATTATCATTATCGATTTTATCGACATGAATAATGAAGATCACCGTCGACGGGTGCTGCACTCTCTGGAACAGGCGCTGAGCAAGGATCGCGTAAAAACCAGCATCAACGGTTTTTCTCAGCTGGGCCTGGTGGAGATGACGCGCAAACGCACGCGTGAAAGCGTGGAGCATGTGTTGTGCAACGAGTGTCCGACCTGTCATGGGCGCGGTACGGTGAAAACCGTGGAAACTGTATGCTATGAAATCATGCGCGAAATCGTGCGGGTACACCATGCATATGACTCCGATCGTTTCCTGGTTTATGCATCTCCGGCAGTGGCTGAAACCCTGAAGGGTGAAGAGTCACATGCGTTGGCGGAAGTGGAAATCTTTGTCGGCAAACAGGTTAAAGTACAAGTCGAACCGCTGTATAACCAGGAGCAGTTCGACGTTGTCATGATGTAATCTGGCCTGGTAAACGCCTAATGGCGATACCTTGCAGGCCGGAGAAGGCGTTCACGCCGCCATCCGGCAAGACGGTTTTGTGAGTCACATTTTTTGGTAGACAAGGAGAGGCGCGTGAGGCGATTGCCGGGGATATTACTGCTCACTGGAGCCGCATTCGTTGTCATCGCAGCGCTGCTGGTCAGTGGGCTGCGCCTTGCGCTGCCTCATCTTGATAGCTGGCGTCCGGCCATCCTTGACAAGATTGAATCCGCTACCGGTCTGCCCGTCTCCGCCAGCCAATTTTCCGCTAGCTGGCAAAATTTCGGCCCTACTCTTGAAGCGCGTGATATCCATGCGCAGCTTAAAGATGGCGGTGAATTTTCGGTAAAGCGCGTTACATTAGCGCTGGATGTCTGGCAAAGCTTGCTGCACATGCGCTGGCAGTTTCGCGATCTCACCTTCTGGCAGTTGCAGCTGCGTACCAACACCCCCATCCAGCGCAGCGAAAGCGGTGATGGAATTGAAGCCGGCCACCTGAGCGATCTCTTCCTGCGTCAGTTTGATCATTTCGATCTACGCGACAGCCAGATTAGCTTTTTAACCCTCTCAGGCCAGCGTGCAGAACTGGCGATCCCGCAGCTTACCTGGCTTAACGGTAAAAACCGACATCGTGCTGAAGGCCAGGTCAGTCTCTCCAGTTTGACCGGGCAGCACGGTGTTATGCAGGTTCGAATGGATCTGCGTGATGACAACGGGCTGTTGAATAACGGTCGGGTCTGGCTGCAGGCCGACGATATTGACGTCAAGCCGTGGCTGGGTAAATGGATGCAGGATAATGTCGCGTTGCAAACCGCGCGTTTTAGCCTGGAAGCATGGATGACGATCAGAAAAGGTGTCGTTTCCGGCGGCGATGTCTGGCTGAAAAAAGGTGGGGCAAGTTGGCTGGGAGAGAGTCGTACGCACACGCTCTCCGTCGATAACCTGACAGCGCACATCAGCCGCGAACAGTCGGGCTGGCAATTCTCCATTCCCGATACCCGTATCACGATGGATGATAAACCCTGGCCAAGCGGGGCGTTAACGCTGGCCTGGATCCCTGAACAGGAAGTCGGCGGCGAGAATAACAAACGCAGCGACGAGCTACGCATCCGCGCCAGCAATCTGGAGCTGGCCGGGTTAGAAGGGCTGCGTCCGATGGCGGCCAAGTTATCGCCTGCGCTGGGTGATATCTGGCGGGCCACGCAGCCGAGCGGCAAAATAGATGTGCTGGCGCTGGATATCCCGTTACAGGCAACAGAAAAAACTCGCTTCCAGTCCTCGTGGACCAATCTGGCCTGGAAACAGTGGAAGCTGCTGCCAGGGGCAGAACATTTCTCCGGTACGCTCGCGGGCAGCGTTGAAAACGGGGCGCTCACTGCTTCCATGAAGCAAGCTAAAATGCCGTATGAAACCGTCTTTCGCGCACCGCTGGAAATAGAGGATGGCGTAGCGACGCTAAGCTGGCTGAAGAATGATAAAGGTTTCCAGTTAGATGGGCGCAACATTGATGTTAAAGCGAAAGCGGTACGCGCACGTGGTGGTTTTCGCTATCTGCAGCCCGCCAATGATGAGCCATGGTTGGGCATTCTGGCAGGTATCAGCACCGACGATGGCTCTCAGGCCTGGCGTTACTTCCCGGAAAACCTGATGGGCAAAGTGCTTGTTGATTACCTCAGCGGCGCTATTCAGGGCGGCGAAGCGGATAACGCCACGTTGGTGTATGGCGGCGACCCGCATCTGTTCCCGTATCTACACAATGAAGGGCAGTTCCAGGTACTGGTGCCGCTTCGCAATGCGAAGTTTGCTTTCCAGCCCGACTGGCCCGCGCTGACTGACCTTAATATTGAACTGAACTTCATTAACGACGGTCTGTGGATGAAGACCGATAGCGTTAATCTGGGCGGTGTGAAGGCCAGTAATCTGACGGCTAACATCCCCGACTATGCCAAAGAAAAACTGCTGATTGATGCCGACATCAACGGGCCGGGCAAGGCGGTCGGACCTTATTTTGATGAGACGCCATTGAAGGATTCACTCGGCGCTACGCTTGAGCAGTTGCAGATTGACGGCGATGTGAATGCTCGCTTACATCTTGATATTCCGTTAGACGGCTCGCTGGTTACCGCCAAAGGTGACGTCAACCTGCGTAATAACAGCCTGTTTATTAAACCGCTCGACAGCACGCTGAAGAATTTGAATGGTAAATTCAGCTTTATCAACGGTGATCTGAAGAGTGAGCCGATGATCGCGAACTGGTTTAATCAGCCGCTGAACGTCGACTTTTCCACGACCGAAGGGGCGAAAGCCTATCAGGTAGCCGTGAATCTGCAAGGTGACTGGCAGCCAAGCCGCATGGGGATTTTACCGACGCAGGTCAACGACGCGTTGAATGGTAGCATAGCGTGGAATGGCAAGGTAGGAATCGATCTTCCGTATCATGCCGGGCCGACCTACAACGTTGAGTTAAAGGGCGACCTCAAGAATGTAAGTAGTCACTTACCTTCTCCGCTGAATAAGGCGGCCGGTGAGGCGTTGCCGGTGAACGTTAAGGCCAACGGCAATCTGCGCAGCTTTGATCTGACCGGCAACGCTGGCAGTAAAAATCATTTTAATAGCCGCTGGCTGCTGAATCAGAAACTGACGCTTGACCGCGCAATCTGGGCGTCGGAAAGCCGCACCGTGCCAGCGTTACCCGATCAACAAGGCATAGAGCTTAATCTTCCCCCTATGGATGGCGCGCAATGGCTGGCGTTATTCCAGAAAGGCGCTGTGGATAACGTGGGCAGCAACGCTAACTTCCCGCAGCGCATCACGGTGCGTACGCCATCGTTATCCCTGGGCGGTCAACAGTGGAATAATTTGAGTATCGTTTCTGAGCCTGCGAGCAATGGCTCCACCGTGCAGGCGCAGGGCCGTGAAATTAACGCCACGCTGGCTATGCGCAATAATGCGCCGTGGCTGGCCAATATTAAGTATCTTTATTACAACCCAAGCGCGGCAAAACCGTCACAAAATAGTACGCCAGCCTCGCCGTTCTCAGCCATCGACAACGTCAGCTTCCGTGGCTGGCCGGACCTTCAACTGCGCTGTGCCGAGTGCTGGATGTGGGGACAGAAATACGGGCGCATTGACGCCGATGTAGCGATTAAAGGCGACACGCTGACCTTGAGTAACGGTCTGTTGGATACGGGTTTTGCCAGACTGACCACCGACGGCGTGTGGGTGAATGCGCCGGGCAAGGAGCGAACGTCGCTGAAGGGTAAACTGAGCGGCAATAAAATTGACTCCGCAGCCGGTTTCTTTGGCGTATCAACGCCGATTCGCAATTCTTCCTTCAACGTGGAGTATGATCTGCATTGGCGTAATCCGCCGTGGGATCCTGATGTAGCCTCGCTGAATGGTATTTTGCGTACCCGGCTGGGCAAAGGCGAACTTACCGAACTCAGTACCGGACATGCGGGGCAACTGTTACGCCTGCTAAGCTTCGATGCGTTACTGCGTAAACTGCGCTTTGATTTTAGCGACACCTTCAGCGAAGGCTTCTATTTTGACTCGATTCGCAGCACGGCGTGGATCAAAGATGGCGTGATGCATACCGACGACACGCTGGTGGACGGTCTGGAAGCCGACATTGCGATGAAAGGTTCGGTGAACCTGGTACGCCGGGATCTGGACATGGAAGCCATCGTCGCACCAGAAATTTCTGCCACCGTAGGGGTTGCCGCCGCGTTTGCCGTCAACCCGATTGTTGGTGCGGCGGTGTTTGCCGCCAGTAAGGTGCTGGGGCCGCTGTGGAGCAAAGTCTCGATTCTGCGCTATCGCATCACCGGTCCGGTCGATAAGCCGCAAATTAACGAAGTTCTGCGTCAGCCGCGCAAAGAAAGCCAGCAATGATTTGACGGGGGCGAGTAATTGCCCCAATCTCAGTACATAGTATTGCCGGATGGCGCAGCGCTTATCCGGCCTACAGCAGCCTAACAACGTAGGCCGGATAAGGCGTTTTTTTCCGCTATCCGGCAGAATTAAATGAGTAATCAAAACGATGAGTCTGAACCTGGTAAGTGAACAATTGCTAGCGGCAAATGGCCTGAAACATCAGGATCTGTTTGCCATCCTGGGCCAACTGGCCGAACGCCGTCTTGATTACGGCGATCTCTATTTTCAGTCGAGCTATCACGAATCCTGGGTTTTAGAAGACCGCATCATTAAAGATGGTTCTTACAATATCGATCAGGGCGTTGGCGTGCGCGCCATCAGCGGCGAGAAAACAGGGTTTGCCTATGCAGACCAGATTAGCCTGTTGGCGCTGGAACAAAGCGCTCATGCCGCGCGTACTATCGTGCGTGACAACGGTGACGGCAAAGTAAAAACGCTGGGGGCCGTGGAGCATCAGGCGCTTTACACCTCGGTTGATCCGTTGCAGAGCATGAGCCGCGAAGAAAAACTCGATATCCTGCGCCGCGTAGACAACGTGGCCCGTGCCGCCGACAAACGCGTCCAGGAAGTGACCGCCAGCCTGACCGGTGTTTATGAACTGATCCTGGTGGCCGCGACTGATGGTACGCTGGCCGCTGACGTCCGCCCGCTGGTACGTTTGTCCGTAAGCGTACAGGTCGAAGAGGACGGTAAGCGTGAGCGCGGCGCTAGCGGTGGCGGCGGTCGTTTTGGCTATGACTATTTCCTTGGCGACCTCGATGGTGAAGTCCGTGCCGACGCGTGGGCGAAAGAGGCCGTACGCATGGCGTTAGTCAATCTGTCCGCGGTAGCAGCGCCTGCTGGTACGCTGCCGGTGGTACTCGGCGCTGGCTGGCCTGGCGTCCTGCTGCATGAAGCGGTCGGTCATGGTCTGGAAGGTGATTTTAACCGCCGTGGCACCTCGGTATTCAGCGGTCACATGGGTGAGCTGGTGGCATCAGAACTGTGTACCGTTGTGGATGATGGCACAATGGCGGACCGTCGTGGTTCCGTGGCTATCGATGACGAAGGGACACCGGGTCAGTACAACGTGCTGATCGAAAACGGCATTCTGAAAGGCTACATGCAGGACAAACTGAATGCGCGCCTGATGGGCGTAGCGCCAACGGGTAACGGTCGCCGTGAATCTTACGCGCACTTGCCGATGCCGCGTATGACCAACACCTATATGCTGCCGGGGAAATCCACGCCGCAGGAAATCATCGAATCCGTTGAATACGGTATTTATGCGCCTAACTTTGGCGGCGGTCAGGTGGATATCACCTCCGGGAAATTTGTATTCTCGACGTCCGAAGCGTATCTGATTGAAAACGGTAAAGTGACCAAACCGGTGAAAGGCGCAACGCTGATTGGCTCCGGTATCGAAGCGATGCAGCAGATTTCGATGGTGGGTAACGACCTGAAACTGGATAACGGGGTTGGCGTTTGCGGTAAAGAAGGACAGAGCTTGCCGGTGGGCGTGGGCCAGCCGACGCTGAAGGTGGATAACTTGACCGTAGGTGGCACCGCGTAACGACCCGGTCGCCGGATAGCGCTCAGCGTATCCGGCCTGGAATGTGCGTTGGCACTGAATGTAGGCCCGGTAAGCAAAGCGCTACCGGGCTTTTTTATTTCTCTTTGCCCCGGCCGTACATCCCCTGAAACAGCTGCGCCACATCGACAAAATAATCCGTCAGATAGTTAATCACCACCTGGACCTTGAGCGGTAGTTTGTCTTTTTCGGTATACAGCGCATAGACCGGACGTGGATCCGACTGGTAGCGGGGCAGCAGGATCTCCACTTCGCCACGATTGATCTCATTGATCACCCACATCAGCGGCACATAGGCGATGCCCGCGCCTGCGGCCAGCCAGCGCACCAGCGTCATCGGATCGTTAGTCACGAAGCGCCCTTCTGGGATCAGGCGAGTAGAGATCCCCTCCGGAGCGATAAGTTCGAATTCATTATCCGGGCGCACGCTGTATTCCAGCCACGAGTGGTTACTGAGATCGGCGGGTTTTTCCGGCACGCCAAACTGAGCGAGATAGCTTTTAGCGGCGCAGACCACCATCGGCATAGTTCCCAGGCGACGTGAAAACAGGCTGGAGTCCTGCAACGCGCCGACGCGAATAACCACGTCCAGACCGTCGGCGATTAAATCCGGTGCTGGGATGCCTGTTACCAGATTTACCGTCAATCCTGGATACTCTTTCAGCATCGTTGCGGTCAACCCAGCGAGGACATTTTGTGCCATGGTTGAAGAACAGCCAATGCGCAAGGTGCCGATGGGCGTGTTGTTAAAGGCATAAAGCTGCTCGTGAACATCCTGTGCTTCGTGCAGCATCCGGCGGCAACCCTGATAATAAATTTTACCGGCTTCAGTTAGCCCAATGCTGCGTGTGCTGCGGTTTAGCAGCTTGACCTGTAGCTCATCTTCCAGTTTAGAGACCGTCTGGCTTATCGATGAAACGCTCATTTGTAACTGTCTTGCGGCGGCGGTGAAGGAGCCCAGTTCGACAACTTTGGCAAACACCGACATACGTTTTAATCGTTCCATTGTTCACTCTGACTTAAAAGTGATTTAGATCACATAATATAGATAACAGCATAACAGTTACGTTAATATATTATTATTCAAATAACAGCTATGTCGCTCTCGCCTGGCTCATCCTTGCCCTTCTCTGCGGTGACATACGCTAGAAAATCTATCACCTGCACTCTCTTAAGCTACCAAGGTCAACATGAGTCTGTTTCCCGTTATCGTGGTGTTTGGTCTGTCCTTCCCACCGATTTTTTTCGAATTACTTTTGTCACTGGCGATTTTCTGGCTGGTGCGCCGGGTACTGGTTCCAACTGGCATCTATGATTTTGTCTGGCACCCGGCTCTGTTTAACACCGCGCTGTATTGCTGCCTGTTCTATTTAATAACGCGCCTGTTCGTTTGAGGTTGAAGTGAAAACACTAACAAGAAAACTCTCCCGTACGGCCACGACTCTCGTACTGGTCATTCTGGCCTTCATCGCCATTTTCCGCGCATGGGTGTTCTACACCGAGTCGCCGTGGACGCGTGATGCGCGCTTCAGCGCCGACGTTGTGGCAATAGCCCCGGATGTCGCCGGGCTTATCACTAACGTCAACGTTCATGATAATCAACTGGTGAAGAAAGACCAGGTCCTGTTTACCATCGATCAGCCGCGCTATAAAAAAGCGCTCGAAGAAGCGGAAGCAGACGTCGCCTACTATCAGGTGTTATCACAGGAAAAACGCCAGGAGGCCAGCCGTCGTAACCGGCTGGGCGTGCAGGCTATGTCTCGTGAAGAGATCGACCAGTCAAACAATGTCCTGCAAACCGTATTACACCAGCTTGCGAAAGCGCAGGCGACCCGCGACCTGGCGAAATTAGATCTGGAACGTACCGTCATTCGCGCGCCAGCAGATGGCTGGGTGACTAACCTGAACGTCTACAGCGGCGAATTTATTACTCGCGGCTCTACGGCGGTGGCGTTGGTCAAACAGCATTCTTTTTATGTGCTGGCCTATATGGAAGAAACCAAGCTGGAAGGCGTCCGCCCTGGATATCGCGCAGAGATCACCCCGCTGGGCAGTAATCATGTGCTGAAGGGCACCGTTGATAGCGTGGCGGCTGGCGTAACGAATGCCAGCAGCACGCGGGACGCAAAGGGTATGGCGACCATTGATTCCAATCTTGAATGGGTGCGTCTGGCGCAGCGTGTACCGGTGCGAATTCGTCTTGATGAGCAGCAGGGCACCCTGTGGCCTGCGGGGACTACGGCTACCGTCGTCATTACCGGCAAGCAGGATCGCGACGCAAGCCGGGAATCCTTCTTCCGTAAAATGGCGCACCGCCTGCGCGAGTTTGGCTAATCGTGATGGGCATTTTCTCTATTGCCAACCAGCATATCCGCTTTGCGGTAAAACTGGCGTGCGCGATTGTACTGGCGCTGTTCGTTGGCTTTCACTTCCAACTTGAGACCCCGCGCTGGGCAGTGCTGACCGCCGCCATTGTGGCGGCTGGCCCGGCCTTTGCCGCTGGCGGAGAGCCCTATTCTGGTGCTATACGCTATCGCGGCATGCTGCGTATTGTTGGGACATTTATCGGCTGTATTGCTGCACTGATCATTATCATCAGCATGATCCGCGCCCCGTTATTGATGATCCTGGTGTGTTGTATCTGGGCCGGTTTTTGTACCTGGATCTCGTCGCTTGTGAAGATCGAAAACTCCTATGCCTGGGGACTTTCGGGCTATACGGCGCTGATCATCGTCATTACCATCCAGGCTGAACCGCTGCTGACGCCGCAATTTGCGCTCGAACGCTGTAGTGAAATAGTGATGGGGATTGTCTGTGCTATTGTGGCCGATCTGCTCTTTTCGCCCCGTTCGGTGAAACAGGAGATTGATGTCGAACTGGACAGCCTGCTGGTGGCGCAGTATCAGCTTATGCAGCTGTGCATTAAGCATGGTGACAGTGAAGAAGTGGACAAAGCCTGGGGCGATTTAGTCCGGCGTACGGCGGCACTGGAAGGCATGCGAAGTAACCTGAATATGGAGTCCTCACGCTGGGGGCGGGCTAACCGCAGACTCAAAGCATTGAACACGCTGTCACTCACGCTCATCACGCAGTCCTGCGAAACCTATCTTATTCAGAACACTCGACCCGAACTGATCACTGATACCTTCCGCGAGTTGTTCAATATGCCGGTTGAAACGGTGCAGGATGTTCATAAACAGTTGAAGCGGATGCGGCGGGTGATTGCCTGGACCGGCGAACGCGAAACGCCGATCACGATATATAGTTGGGCAGGCGCCGCGACGCGCTACCTGTTGCTCAAACGCGGTGTACTGAGTAATACCAAAATTAGCGCCACGGAAGAAGAGATCCTGCAAGGTGAGCCAGTAGTGAAGGTGGAGTCTGCCGAGCGCCATCATGCGATGGTCAACTTCTGGCGCACCACGCTTTCTTGTGTGCTGGGAACCTTATTCTGGCTGTGGACCGGATGGACCTCCGGCAGCGGCGCAATGGTGATGATTGCGGTTGTCACTTCGCTGGCAATGCGTTTGCCCAACCCGCGCATGGTGGCGATAGACTTTATTTACGGTACGTTGGCGGCGTTACCGCTCGGGGCGCTCTATTTCCTGGTGATTATCCCCAATACGCAACAAAGCATGTTGTTACTGTGCCTGAGCCTGGCGGTGCTGGGGTTCTTTCTGGGTATAGAGGTACAGAAACGACGGCTGGGATCGATGGGGGCGCTGGCCAGCACTATTAATATCATCGTGCTGGATAACCCGATGACCTTCCACTTTAGCCAGTTCCTTGACAGTGCGCTGGGGCAAATTGTTGGCTGCGTGCTGGCATTTATCGTCATTTTGTTGGTGCGCGATAACTCTCGTGACAGAACGGGTCGCGTGTTGCTCAACCAGTTTGTCTCGGCGGCGGTTTCAGCGATGACCACCAACGTGGTACGTCGTAAAGAAAACCATCTCCCGGCGCTTTATCAGCAGTTGTTTTTGCTGATGAACAAATTTCCCGGCGACCTGGCGAAGTTTCGCCTGGCGCTGACGATGATCATTGCGCATCAGCGCCTGCGCGATGCGCCGATACCAGTAAACGAGGATCTATCCACGTTCCATCGCCAGCTTCGTCGCACTGCGGATCACGTGATTTCCGCAGGAAACGACGACAAGCGCCGACGCTACTTTAGCCAGTTGCTGGAAGAGCTTGAGATCTATCAGGAGAAATTAATCATCTGGCAAGCGCCACCGCAGGTGACCGAGCCGGTAAAACGACTTAGCGGGATGCTGCACAAATACCAGCATGCGCTAACCAGTAATTAAGAGTTGGAAACCGACGCTAAAGGCGTCGGTTTTTTTATGGCTATACTTACCTGAAAATGCAGGAGGTTCCTGCATATTGATGGTCTGTAGAGTGACTGGCGTCGGGATGGTGGCTATAGATGAACATCTATACATTTGATTTTGACGAGATAGAAGACCAGGGGGATTTCTACCGTGAGTTTACGCGCGCGTTCGGTCTCGCCCGGGAAAAGGTGGTTGATTTAGATTCTCTGTGGGAGGTGGTTATCGGGGACGTTTTACCGCTGCCGCTGGAGATTGAATTTGTTCATTTGCCGGACAAGCTACGCAGGCGATACGGCGCACTGATTTTACTGTTCGATGAAGCGGAAGAAGAGTTGGAAGGACAACTGCGCTTTAACGTTCGTCACTCAATGTAAGGCATAAAAAAGCCCCCGGCAGGCGGGGGCAAGTCGTCGGACTAGACGACGAGGGTTTATTTGTAGAGTTCTGCAGTCGCGTGCCAGTGAGCGCCTTCACGGAGTTCGGTGACGCGATAGCTGCTGGCACCCGCTTTTTCAGCTTTAGCGGCGATGGCCTGACGCATGTCCATTGGTGAGCTACCGATCTGAGATACGGAGATGCTGCCCATGGATTGCAGGTTCTGTGCTTCTTGTGAGTTCACCTGAGTCACTGCGGCGCTTGCACCGAAAGAGAGAACAGAAAGAAGGCTTAAGGTTGCAATAGTTGTTTTGATTTTCATGATATTTACCTCGTCGAATTCTTTTATTGGGGTCTGCGTTTCGTGACCCTCATCACAAAATCAAGTATACACTAATCACTCGATAAATTAATACCATGCTAATTGTTTCTGTGCGGATTAAGTGTTAAGAAAAATATTTTTTATAACCAAACAGAATTAAAAATAGGGTTTTAAACATCGGTTTTATAATAAATTCAATTAAATCATTGAGATATGTATTTTTGCAAAATGTGCGTTTTTAACTCTTCATATTCGCTATGTGAATGACTTTTGACGGTTAAACGCACCATTTGTTAAATCAATGACAGTGGATAATAGAGGGAGGAGGGTGGATACAGAGGTTTTTCCCCCGCCGCGAGGCGACGGGGAGGAAGTATTACAGTTCTTGTTCGAACAGTTCCAGAATGGCTTCGTACAAATCTTTTACCGTAAAACCCTTAGCTGGGGTGGTGAAGATGGTATCGTCACCGGCAATTGTACCCAGAATCCCTTCCGCTTTACCTAATGAGTCCAGCAGACGTGCAATCAACTGAGCAGCGCCAGGGCTGGTATGAATAACCACAACTGCATCGTTATAATCGATATCCAATACCAGATTTTTCAGTGGACTGGATGTTGTAGGTACCCCTAACTCTGCCGGCAGGCAGTACACCATTTCCATTTTCGCATTGCGGGTACGCACGGCGCCGAACTTGGTCAGCATGCGAGAAACCTTGGACTGATTGATATTATCAAAGCCCTGATCCTGCAACGCGAGGACGATTTCGCCCTGAGAGCTGAACTTTTCTTCTTTAAGCAGCGCTTTAAACGCCTTTACTAATTCTTCTTGTTTTGCCGAGCTTCGCATAAGTCACCCGTAATATGGCGGTAGAAACAACATTATTGTGCATACAGATGAATTTTTATGCAAACAGTCTGCCTTGTTCAAGGCTGAAATAATGTTATGAAAGAGCGGAATTTTATCAAATTTCGTTATCAAGAAACATGCCTGTGTCACGGCTCGCAAATAAGGTTAAAAGTAAATTAAATGTTATCAAATTGATGTTGTTTTGAGAGGTGGGTAGGGTATATTGTCAGCACCTGTTGGAAAGTTGCTCTACTGTGCGGGTGGTTTTGAATTACGTAACTTAGGTTTTATTTTACGTAAGTTAAATGCATAAAAGCCAAATTTGCGTGACTACGCATTCTTGACGCGTGGTTGTTGTATTCGTTGGATTTGTGAATTAAGGTCGCCGCCGCGGAGCAATAGACACTTTGCTTATCAATATAATAAGGAGTTTAGGATGAAAGTTGCAGTCCTCGGCGCTGCTGGTGGTATCGGTCAGGCGCTAGCATTACTGTTAAAAACCCAACTGCCTTCAGGTTCAGAACTCTCCCTGTACGACATCGCTCCAGTAACGCCTGGCGTGGCCGTTGATTTGAGCCATATCCCTACTGCTGTGAAAATCAAAGGCTTCAGCGGCGAAGACGCTACCCCTGCACTGGAAGGTGCTGATGTGGTACTGATCTCTGCGGGTGTCGCACGTAAACCGGGTATGGATCGTTCCGACCTGTTCAACGTTAACGCCGGTATCGTGAAGAACCTGGTGCAGCAGGTTGCTAAAACCTGCCCGAAAGCATGTATCGGTATCATCACCAACCCAGTGAACACGACCGTTGCTATCGCTGCAGAAGTGCTGAAAAAAGCAGGCGTATACGATAAGAACAAACTGTTTGGCGTGACCACGCTGGACATCATCCGCTCCAACACCTTTGTTGCGGAACTGAAAGGCAAGCAGCCTGGTGACGTTGAAGTCCCGGTTATTGGCGGCCACTCTGGCGTGACCATTCTCCCGCTGCTGTCACAAATCCCTGGCGTGAGCTTCACTGAGCAAGAAGCGGCTGACCTGACCAAACGTATCCAGAATGCGGGTACTGAAGTTGTGGAAGCTAAAGCCGGTGGCGGATCTGCAACTCTGTCTATGGGTCAGGCCGCAGCACGTTTCGGCCTGTCACTGGTTCGCGCGCTGAGCGGCGAAAAAGGCGTGGTTGAATGTGCTTACGTTGAAGGCGACGGCCAGTATGCTCGCTTCTTCTCTCAGCCGCTGCTGTTGGGTAAAAACGGCGTAGAAGAACGCCAGTCTATCGGCAAGCTGAGCGCATTTGAGCAGAGCTCGCTGGAAGGTATGCTGGATACGCTGAAGAAAGATATCACCCTGGGTGAAGAGTTCGTTAAATAACGCCTTTATGTAGGCCGGATGGCGGTGTTTAACGCTTTATCCGTCCTACAAATATCGCGAATTTGACGCATAAAAAAACCGGAGCTATCTCCGGTTTTTTTACATCATTTCGTTTGTGATTTAGTTTGTAGCCGGGTATTCCTGAATCGTTACCTGCAGCGTCAACTGCTTGTCATCACGCATCACGACAACAGAGATAACCGAACCAGGGCGAATCTCTGCCACCTGGTCCATGGTCTCCAGCGCAGATACCGCCGGTTTGTTATTGACCGAAATAATCAGATCGTTAACCTGAATTCCAGCCTGTGCTGCCGGACCGTCTGGGGCTACTTCGTTAACTACAATCCCCTGAATTTGATCCATCCCGCCGCCCTGGGCGTGCAGTGGCGCAATTTCGCGACCGCTGATGCCGATGTAGCCACGAATCACGCGCCCGTCACGAATCAGCTTATCCATGATTTTGGTTGCCAACTGAAACGGAATAGCAAAGCCGATCCCTTCCGGGGTTTCGCCATCGTTGCTCTTATCAAATGACAGCGTGTTAATACCCATTAACTCGCCCAGCGAGTTGACCAACGCGCCGCCGGAGTTGCCGTGGTTGATGGAGGCATCCGTTTGCAGGAAGTTTTGCCGTCCAGTCGGGTTCAGGCCAATACGACCGGTGGCGCTGATAATCCCCTGAGTGATGGTTTGCCCAAGGTTGTACGGGTTACCAATGGCGAGGACGACATCGCCGATGTGCGGCACGCGTTTGTTATTAATTGGAATTGTCGGCAGTCCGCCAGTCGCGTTGATTTTCAGCACCGCAAGATCGGTTAACGTATCAGAACCCACTAGCAGCGCTTCGAATACACGCCCATCCTGCAACGCGACGATGATTTGGTCGGCATCATTAATGACGTGCTTATTGGTAATGATATAGCCGCGCTGATCCATGATAACGCCTGAGCCGAGTGTGCGGATCTCAAGCTGGTTATGTGCTGTGCTGTTCATACTACGGTTATAAACGTTAACGACGGCAGGCGCTGCACGGCGAACCGCCGGGTTATAGCTGGCGGGCGTTTCATCTGCACTGTCGAACTGTGGCGCGGTAAGCGTATTTATTTTTCGCAGAGAGGGCATCGCGGCCAGCAGAATAGCGCCGACGATTAAACCAATCGCGACCGAACGTAAAAGCTTCACAAACATGATGGCGGCGTCATTAATAAAGGGAACGGCAGCAGCATATCACGAGTTTACCGGACATCACACGGGGGGCTGATGTCCGGTTGCATGCGTTAACGCAGGAGCAGGTAAATACTCTCGTTACCACGCACTACCTGCAGAGCAATGATCGACGGTTTCGTTTCCAGCACTTTACGCATTTCGGCGATCGAGTTTACACGATCGCGGTTAACGCCAATGATAATGTCATCTTTATGCAGACCGGCCTGCGCGGCTGGGCTGCTTTTTTCAACGTTATCAATTTTGATGCCTTTGGTGCCGTCTTTAAGCTGACCGTCACTGAGCGTAGCCCCTTGCAACGCAGGAGCAATCATCTCCGCGCTGGCGGACGATGATGTACTGGTATCCAGGGTTACTTCAACCTCCAGCGGTTTACCGTTACGCAGCAGGCCCAGTTTGACTTTGGTCCCTGGTTCGGTTGTCGCTATGCGTGAACGCAGTTCGGCGAAGCTGTTGAGCGGTTTGCCGTTGAGGCTGGTAATGACGTCACCAGACTTCACACCTGCTTTTGCGGAGCCAGAGTTAGGCAGAACCTCGCTGACAAACGCGCCGCGCTGCACGTCCAGTTTGAACGCTTTGGCGATATCGGCGGTCATTTCGGTGCCTTTAATTCCCAGCAGACCACGTTTGATTTCACCAAACTGCATCAGTTGCTGCGCCAGCGTACGTGCCATATTGCTCGGGATCGCAAAACCAATACCGATGCTACCGCCGCCGGGGGCCAGAATCGCGGTGTTAATGCCAATCAGCTCACCATTGAGGTTAAGCAACGCGCCGCCGGAGTTACCCCGGTTGATGGAGGCGTCGGTCTGAATAAAGTTTTCCAGACCTTCCAGGTTCAACCCGCTGCGACCTAAAGCCGATACGATGCCGGAGGTGGCCGTTTGCCCCAAACCAAACGGGTTACCCACGGCCACCGCGAAATCACCGACGCGGAGTTTGTCGGAGTCGGCAATGGCAATTTGCGTCAGGTTGCTGGGGTGTTGAATTTGCAGCAGAGCGATATCGCTCTGGTCGTCGCTGCCGATAAGCTTAGCGTCGAACTCACGGCCATCGTTAAGCTGAACGCTGATTTTTTGCGCCTGATTGATGACGTGATTATTGGTCAGGACGTAGCCTTTGGCGGCATCAATGATGACCCCGGAACCCAGCCCTTCAAAAGGTTGTGCAGGTTGATCGGGAAGTTCATCACCAAAAAACTTTTTGAACTCTTCCGGGACTTTCTGCCCCTGAGCGGCGGTGCCTTCGACCCTTACGCTCACCACGGCAGGTAACACTTTCTCCAGCATCGGTGCGAGGCTGGGGAGCGCAGCCTGACCGGGAACCTGGCCGGGAATCGACGCTACGGCTGGGAATGGCGCCGAGAGAGTTAACCCGACACTTAACGCTAATGCACTCAACAGCTGGGTTTGTTTTTTCATGGATCCTGCTCTCGTACCTTGAGTAAACGGAAGATGATTCAAAACAGTTTGATGTTATTGAATTTTCGGTTTGGTCACAATGAGGCTAACGACTAAATAATAGCTGGGACAGGAAGAGAAGCGGAGGGCGCAATTGCTGCGCCCAATAAATTTCTTAACGATGTGCAGTTAGTCGCGCTTTGCGCCACTACGCAGCAGGCCAGATGCGCCTTCAGAATAGTCACGCGGCATCTGAACCGGCGCCTGATCGTTACCCGCTTCGGACTCTGCCAGACGATTACGGAACGGATTATTTTCCGGTGACATACCCGGCAGCAGGTTGCTGGAGCTTTTCGCCATATGCTGGTAGATCTGACGATAATCGTCCGCCATGTTATCCAGCAGTTCAGCGCTGCGGGCAAAGTGGCTCACCAGCTCTTCGCGGTACTCTTCCAGCTCAGCTTTATTTTTTTCCAGTTCGTACTGCAATGCCTGCTGTTGGCGTAATTTACGATTACCAAAACGCATGGCTACAGCACCAATAATGATACCGACGACTAACCCAATTAGCGCATATTCCCAGGTCATGAACATCTCCCGTTGTCTTGTGTTTCCGTAGGGTGTTGGCTTTAGGCTCCATGCCTGCGCCTGATTATGCCACTATAACCGCTAATTCCGTAGAAGTGGAATCCCGTGTTTATATCACGTAATGTAGAACGGCCTTTTTTTCGTCAACCGTGAGCGACGGCACATCGATTCTCAAGGAATAACAATAACATCATGCAAAGCCTTTCCCCGACATCGCGTTACCAGCAAGCCCTCAAAGACGGCAGTCATCAGCCCGACAACGTACAACAAGAAGCAGTGAATCGACTGGAAACAATTTTCCAGGCGCTTTCGACGCCAGCACGTCCTGCGCCGCAGGAGAGCGGACTGATGGCGCGTTTTGGCAAATTGCTGGGAAAGCGTGAGTCACCGACCAACGCGCCAGTGCGTGGTCTGTATATGTGGGGCGGAGTCGGGCGAGGAAAAACGTGGCTGATGGATCTGTTCTTCCATAGCCTGCCGGGCGGGCGTAAACAGCGTTTGCACTTTCATCGTTTTATGCTGCGCGTCCATGAAGAGCTTACGGCCCTGCAGGGGCAGAGCGATCCGCTGGAAATCATTGCCGACCGCTTTAAGGCCGAAACGGACGTGCTGTGCTTTGACGAATTTTTTGTTTCTGACATCACCGACGCCATGCTGCTCGGCGGTCTGATGAAGGCGCTGTTTGCCCGTGGTATTACGCTGGTGGCAACCTCCAATATTCCGCCTGATGAGCTGTATCGCAACGGTTTGCAACGCACGCGCTTTCTTCCTGCCATTGATGCCATCAAACAGCATTGTGACATCATGAATGTCGATGCTGGCGTCGATTATCGTCTGCGCACCTTAACGCAGGCGCATTTGTGGTTGTCGCCACTGAATGGGGAAACCCGCCAGCAGATGGACAAGCTCTGGCTGGCATTAGCGGGAACGAAAAGTGAACATGCGCCGACGCTGGAGATCAATCATCGTCCGATGCAGACGCTGGCCGTCGAAAACCAAACGCTGGCGGTGTCGTTCACCACGCTCTGTGTCGATGCACGTAGTCAGCATGACTACATTGCGCTATCGCGTCTTTTTCATACGGTGCTGTTGTCTGATGTGCCGGTCATGACGACGCTGATGGAGAGCGAAGCGCGGCGTTTTATCGCACTGGTGGATGAGTTCTACGAACGCCACGTTAAGCTGGTGGTCAGTGCGGCCTCACCACTTTATGAAATTTATCAGGGCGAGCGTCTGAAGTTTGAATTTCAGCGTTGTTTGTCGCGTTTGCAGGAGATGCAAAGCGAAGAGTATCTGAAGCGGGAACATTTAGCCGGTTAAACCTGCTGCAAATCACATAAAGGGGTCGATCTTTGACCCTGACTTCTCTATAATCTTGCGACCCCACGTTACGAGAGAGTTTTTTTCCCAAAACTTTCTATGCGCCGGCATAGGCTATTCGAAGGGGTAGGTTTGCTGGACAATGTCGTGTGAACCTCAACTGACAAAACGTTTGGGTGTTCACCAACGTGTAACTTATTTATTTGGGTAAGCTTTTAATGAAAACTTTTACAGCTAAACCAGAAACCGTAAAACGCGACTGGTATGTTGTTGACGCGACCGGTAAAACTCTGGGCCGTCTGGCTTCCGAACTGGCTCTGCGCCTGCGCGGTAAGCACAAAGCGGAATATACTCCGCACGTAGATACCGGTGATTACATCATCGTTCTGAACGCTGACAAAGTTGCTGTAACTGGCAACAAGCGTACTGACAAAGTGTACTATCACCACACCGGTCACATC
The DNA here is from genome assembly GCF_013729795.1 of Citrobacter sp. RHBSTW-00859. NCBI lineage: Bacteria > Pseudomonadati > Pseudomonadota > Gammaproteobacteria > Enterobacterales > Enterobacteriaceae > Citrobacter > Citrobacter sp. RHBSTW-00859. The sequence goes on from NZ_CP056284.1 coordinate 506,373, forward strand.
GGCGGTATCAAACAAGCGACCTTTGAAGAGATGATTGCTCGCCGTCCTGAGCGTGTGCTTGAAATCGCGGTTAAAGGCATGCTGCCAAAAGGCCCGTTGGGTCGTGCTATGTTCCGTAAACTGAAAGTTTACGCTGGCAACGAGCACAACCACGCGGCACAGCAACCGCAAGTTCTTGACATCTAATCGGGATTATAGGCAATGGCTGAAAATCAATACTACGGCACTGGTCGCCGCAAAAGTTCCGCAGCTCGCGTTTTCATCAAACCGGGCAGTGGTAAAATCGTAATCAACCAACGTTCTCTGGAACAGTACTTCGGTCGTGAAACTGCCCGCATGGTAGTTCGTCAGCCGCTGGAACTGGTCGACATGGTTGAGAAACTGGATCTGTACATCACTGTTAAAGGTGGTGGTATCTCTGGTCAGGCTGGTGCGATCCGTCACGGTATCACCCGCGCTCTGATGGAGTACGACGAATCCCTGCGTGGCGAACTGCGTAAAGCTGGCTTCGTTACCCGTGATGCTCGTCAGGTTGAACGTAAGAAAGTCGGTCTGCGTAAAGCACGTCGTCGTCCTCAGTTCTCCAAACGTTAATTGTACTCTGCTTCGGCAGACAACAATTTGCGAAAAAACCCGCTTCGGCGGGTTTTTTTATCGTTACTGCTCTCCGTATAACCACGGTAATCCGCTGATTGCCACCTCTTTTTCCCCATTTCAAGAATCGACTCACCACAAAGGTCACAAAATCTGGTAAACTATCATCCAATTTTCTGCCCAAATGTCCGGTATCGTTCATTTTTTGTTTGTATTTTGAACAGTAATGGCTTTCCCGAATATGGGTGACATCACTTCTGGCTGGCCACTTAGTGGCTGGTAGCAGTAAAAATTCTGAATATACCTGGAGGTTTTCATGGCTGTCGCTGCCAACAAACGTTCGGTAATGACGCTGTTTTCTGGTCCTACTGACATCTATAGCCATCAGGTCCGCATTGTGCTGGCTGAGAAAGGTGTTAGTTTCGAGATTGAGCATGTGGAGAAGGACAATCCACCGCAGGATCTGATCGACCTCAACCCGAATCAGAGCGTACCGACACTGGTGGATCGTGAGCTGACCCTGTGGGAATCTCGCATCATTATGGAATACCTGGATGAGCGCTTCCCGCATCCGCCGCTGATGCCGGTTTACCCGGTTGCGCGTGGTGAAAGCCGCCTGTACATGCAGCGTATTGAAAAAGACTGGTACACGCTGATGAACGTCATCGTGAACGGTTCTGCTTCTGAAGCCGAAGTCGCGCGTAAGCGTCTGCGCGAAGAACTGCTGGCAATTGCACCAGTATTTGGCCAGAAACCTTACTTCCTGAGCGATGAGTTCAGCCTGGTAGACTGCTACCTGGCGCCGCTGCTGTGGCGTTTACCGCAGCTGGGCATTGAATTCAACGGTGCAGGTTCGAAAGAACTGAAAGGGTACATGACTCGCGTCTTTGAACGTGATTCTTTCCTGGCTTCTCTGACTGAGCCTGAACGTGAAATGCGTCTGGGCCGGGGTTAACCTGTATGGATTTGCCACAGCTAACACCACGCCGTCCGTATCTGCTGCGCGCATTCTATGAGTGGTTGTTAGACAACCAGCTTACGCCGCACCTGGTGGTGGATGTGACGCTTCAGGACGTGCAGGTTCCTATGGAATATGCGCGTGACGGGCAAATTGTTCTGAATATCGCACCGCGTGCGGTGGGTAACCTGGAACTGGCTAACGATGAAGTGCGTTTTAACGCGCGCTTCGGTGGTGTGCCGCGTCAGGTTTCTGTACCGCTGGCGGCGGTTCTGGCAATTTATGCTCGTGAAAATGGTGCCGGTACTATGTTCGAGCCGGAAGCCGCCTACGACGAAGATGTCGCCAGCTTAAATGATGACGACAACGACGCACCTGGTTTTGAGAGTGAAACGGTCATGTCGGTCATTGATGGCGATAAGCCTGACAATGGCGACGACAACGATCCGGATGACACTCCGCCGCCGCCACGCGGTGGGCGTCCAGCGCTACGCGTAGTGAAATAAAAAAACAGGCCCTTTGGGGCCTGTTCTGTTTTCTGCCTTCGGGATCAGTAAAACAGCGTGATGGTGGCTATCATATTGACCACAAATCCCACCGCCATCGGAATGGCCGTACGTTTTACCACCTCAAAGGGCGATACGCCCGCAATACCTGATGTCACCACAATGACCGCTGTAATGGGGGATACCGCCCGGGCCAGCGTAGTAGCAAAATGCATCGGCATAATCATCACTACCGCAGGAATATGTAGTCCGGCGGCAATATCTGGAATCAGGCTGGCAAAAGACATAAACGGCGCGTTACCTGACCCCATGACAATCGCACAGGCGGCAATGACCACGGCCATGATGATCATCACGCCGATACCGCCAAGGCCGGAATGCTCTGCACCTTTTATTACGGCGTCGACAGTCCCGATAGTCGTCAACCCTTTCGCAAAGATCTCACCGGCGACCACCAGCGTGACAACGTTGGCAAACTGGGTTCCCATGCCATCAAAGAAGGCCTGCACGTCATCCATCGTTTCGCGCAGATTATGTTTATGCAGGAACTCGACAAACATCGTCAGCGTCATGCTCATCAGCATGACCACCACCAGATTCAGCTCTGTTTTCATTAACCCCATATGTGCCAGGGCAAGCGAGCCCAACATCAGAAGCAGCGGCATGACGGGTAGAATGGCGTAATAGAGAGGTGGCACGTTTTCCAGCGTCTTTTGTTCAGCGAATCCGTTGCTTTCCGGGAATGCTTTTTTATCAAACTGCCGCTGAACGAAAAAATGTGCAATAGCGACGGCGACGATAACACACGATGCGACGGGTAACTGATAGTGAAAGAAGTAGGTAGCGATTTTCATGCCCGCCACCTGCGCGGCAAAAATAGAGTTGGTTTCCAGAATGCCCCATTCAATTGACATTGAAGTGGCAATGACCGCCACCGCGGATAAACGGCTCACGCCAAGACTGACCAGCGTCGGGAACAGCGTCACCATCAGCAGCATGCCTAACCCGGAAGCGCTGGTGATGAACTGCGCCATGATCTGACCAATCACATAGGTGGCGGCAAGAACAACATAGGGTGAGCGGATTAGCTTAAGCGGGCGGCTTAACAGGCTAACCATCGCTCTGCTGGCCCCCATCCTGTCCATATAACGGGCATAACCACCTACCGCCATGATTGATAACCCTAGTCCGGCCGCCCGATTGGAAAGCATACGCAGAATTTCGTTGTAAATATCGACCAGTAGATAGCCGCTGCTCTTGTCGTTAGCGACCAGCGCACCGTAGCCTAGCCAGACGCCGCAGATCATCAGGAAGATCCCCGCGGCTGCCAGCACTACCTGCGGTTTGTAGTTTTTGAGGATCAGGTAACCCATCGTTAATAAAACGATGACAGAGATAATGATGCCGAACATTGTTTCACTCCATGCCAGAGAAGAAGATAAATCCGGTAATAACGCTGTTGTCCAAACGGATGTTATATTTTTTCGGGCGATTTTTATGGAGTGAATATCTTATTTTTAATTCGATGTTTAAATTATTTATCTTTATAAAATAGATGGTTATGATAATTTATCACGTTCATGTTCATAAATTTCACGAAGCGAATATGATTGTTTTCAATTAAAGATAAGCTGAATGTTTTAGCGTAACAAAATATCCGGATGGGTTAGACCGCCAATAAGCCCGACAGTCTGATTGACCATCATTTCACCCTGCTTTCGATCCTGTGTTAGGATAAACCCGCTGTTATTTGTCACCACGACTTAGCTGAATGGGCCCTATGAACGCATTTGATTCGCAAGCTGAAGACTCTCCATCCACCATTGGCCGTAGCTTACGCAACCGCCCGCTGGCGCGTAAAAAGCTGTCTGAAATGGTTGAAGAAGAACTGGAGCAGATGATTCGTCGTCGGGAATTTGGCGAGGGCGAACAGTTACCGTCTGAGCGGGAGCTGATGGCCTTCTTTAACGTGGGCCGTCCTTCTGTACGAGAAGCGCTGGCAGCGTTAAAACGCAAAGGTCTGGTGCAAATCAACAATGGCGAGCGCGCCCGCGTTTCGCGTCCTTCAGCTGATACCATTATCAGCGAGCTGTCCGGTATGGCGAAAGATTTCCTCGCGCATCCCGGCGGCATTGCCCACTTCGAACAGCTGCGACTGTTCTTTGAATCCAGCCTGGTACGATACGCCGCAGAACATGCGACGGATGAGCAAATCGACAGACTGGCGAAAGCACTGGAGATCAACAGCCAGTCGCTCGATGACAATACGCTGTTCATTCGCTCGGACGTTGATTTTCACCGCATACTGGCGGAGATCCCGGGCAATCCCATCTTTATGGCTATCCATGTTGCGCTGTTAGACTGGCTGATTGCCGCCCGTCCGACCGTGGCTGACCAAGAGTTATATGAGCACAATAACGTGAGTTATCAGCAGCATATCGCTATTGTGGACGCGATTCGTCAGCGCGATCCTGAGGAAGCTGACCGCGCACTGCAAGAACATCTCAACAGCGTTTCCGCTACCTGGCACGCCTTTAGCAAAAGTAAAAAATTGCGTAAGTAATCGCGATCCTGACGATCGTTTAGTGAGGCAGATCGCACTATAAGCGTTCTGTATTGTATTGCTGCTTATTTGATCTGGTATAACAGGTATAAAGGTATGTAGTCAGACAACACTAATCATCATCAGAGGTAGCTATGGCAAGAGATTTAAAAGGCGTAATGCCAGCGTTGTTAACCCCATTCGATAGCCAACAGCGACTGGATATTGAGAGCCTGCGCCGCCTGGTGCGTTTCAACATTGGGCAAGGGATCGACGGGCTCTATGTCGGTGGGTCTACGGGTGAGGCATTTGTCCAAAACCGCGCTGAGAGAGAGCAGGTACTGGAAATTGTTGCCGAAGAAGCGAAAGGTAAGGTGACGCTAATCGCTCACGTTGGCACAGTGAGTACCGAAGAGAGCCAACAGTTGGCGAGTGCCGCGCATCGCTACGGCTTTGATGCGGTTTCAGCCGTCACACCGTTTTACTATCCGTTCAGTTTTGAAGAGCACTGCGATCACTACCGCGCAATTATTGATTCCGCTGATGGCTTGCCGATGGTGGTCTATAACATCCCGGCGCTGAGCGGCGTAAAACTGACGCTGGATCAGATCAACACGCTGGTGACGTTGCCGGGCGTTGGCGCGCTGAAGCAAACCTCAGGCGATCTCTATCAGATGGAACAGATCCGCCGCGCTCACCCTGATCTGGTGCTTTATAACGGCTATGACGAGATCTTCGCTTCTGGTCTGTTGGCGGGCGCAGATGGCGGTATCGGTAGCACTTACAACATTATGGGATGGCGTTATCAGGGAATTGTGAAAGCGCTCAAAGAAGGCGACATCCGGACGGCGCAAAAGCTGCAAACCGAGTGCAATAAGGTTATCGATCTGCTCATTAAGGTTGGCGTGTTCCGCGGCCTGAAGACGGTATTGCACTATATGGACGTGGTTTCTGTTCCGCTGTGCCGTAAACCATTTGCCCCGGTAGATGAACAATATCTGCCGGAACTGAAAGCGCTGGCCCAGCAATTAATGCTGGAACGCGACTGATCGGACGCCGGATAGCACAATGCTTATCCGGCCTGCAAAAACAAGACTCGTAGGCCGGATAAGGCGAATCCGCCATCCGGCACCACAACGAAAATAAAGATCGTCGGGAGAGTAAAATGAGTACTTCTACCCAGAGCATCCCGTGGTATCGCCATCTCAATCGGGCGCAATGGCGGGCATTTTCCGCCGCCTGGCTGGGATATTTGCTTGATGGTTTTGATTTTGTATTAATCGCCCTTGTGCTGACGGAAGTACAAGGCGAATTCGGACTGACGACGGTGCAGGCGGCCAGTCTGATCTCGGCCGCTTTTATCTCCCGCTGGTTTGGCGGGTTAATGCTGGGAGCGATGGGCGACCGTTATGGACGCCGCCTGGCGATGGTCACCAGTATCATTCTGTTCTCTATGGGGACGCTGGCCTGCGGCTTCGCGCCGGGCTACACCACCATGTTTATCGCCCGCCTGGTTATCGGTATGGGGATGGCTGGTGAGTACGGCTCCAGCGCAACTTATGTTATTGAAAGCTGGCCCAGGCACCTGCGAAACAAAGCCAGCGGCTTCCTGATTTCCGGCTTCTCTGTAGGCGCAGTGATCGCCGCCCAGGTCTACAGCCTGGTGGTCCCGGTCTGGGGGTGGCGCGCGCTGTTCTTCATCGGCATTTTGCCGATTATCTTCGCCCTCTGGCTGCGTAAAAATATTCCGGAAGCGGAAGACTGGAAAGAGAAACACGAAGGCAAAGCGCCGGTACGCACGATGGTGGACATTCTCTACCGGGGCGAACATCGGGTTATCAATATTGTGATGACTCTCGCCGCCGCAACCGCGCTGTGGTTCTGCTTTGCAGGCAACCTGCAAAATGCGGCTATTGTGGCGGTCCTTGGCCTGATATGCGCGTTTATCTTCATTAGTTTTATGGTGCAAAGCAGCGGGAAACGCTGGCCGACGGGTGTCATGCTGATGGTGGTTGTGCTGTTTGCCTTCCTTTACTCGTGGCCGATTCAGGCGCTGCTGCCAACCTATCTGAAAACTGAACTGCTGTATGACCCTTCCACTGTCGCCAGGGTGCTCTTCTTTAGCGGCTTTGGCGCGGCGGTCGGTTGTTGCGTCGGTGGTTTTCTTGGCGACTGGCTGGGCACGCGTAAGGCCTATGTCTGCAGTCTGCTGGCTTCGCAGTTGCTGATTATTCCAGTGTTTGCGATTGGCGGCTCAAACGTCTGGGTACTGGGTTTACTGCTGTTTTTCCAGCAAATGCTCGGTCAGGGGATCTCCGGGATCTTACCAAAACTGATTGGCGGCTATTTCGATACCGACCAGCGTGCGGCGGGTCTGGGCTTCACCTACAACGTGGGTGCACTGGGCGGGGCGTTGGCACCGATCATCGGTGCGCTGATTGCCCAACGACTGGATCTGGGCACCGCGTTGGGATCGCTCTCTTTCGGCCTGACATTTGTGGTGATCCTGCTGATTGGTCTCGATATGCCGTCTCGCGTACAGCGCTGGCTGCGGCCTGAAGCATTGCGTACGCATGATGCCATTGATGGCAAACCGTTTAGCGGGGCCGTGCCGTTCGGCGGCGACAAAAGCACCATGGTGAAATCCAAAAGTTAATCCGTTTGCCCGGTCCTGCGCCGGGCAATAGTCATAAGGGAATAAGCATGTCGTTACTTGAACAACTGGATATCAAGATTGCCGCGAACGGCGGGCTGATTGTCTCCTGCCAGCCTGTTCCTGACAGCCCGTTAGATAAACCGGAAATTGTTGCGGCGATGGCGCTGGCCGCAGAACAGGCTGGCGCGGTGGCGTTACGCATTGAAGGGGTGGAAAACCTGAAAGCGACCAGGGCGGTAGTTTCGGTGCCGATTATCGGCATTCTCAAACGTGACCTTGATGACTCTCCGGTTCGCATCACCGCATATCTCGAGGATGTTGATGCGTTAGCGCAGGCAGGCGCTGACATCATCGCCATCGACGGTACCGATCGCGTACGTCCGGTACCTGTAGAAACCTTACTGGCACGTATTCATCATCACCAACGCCTTGCGATGGCTGACTGTTCGTCCATGGCGGATGGCATGGCCTGCCAGAAACTCGGTGCCGAAATCATTGGCACTACCCTTTCTGGTTATACCACGCCAGAAACGCCCGAAGAGCCGGATCTGGCTCTGGTGAAGTCTTTAAGCGACGCGGGTTGTCGGGTGATTGCTGAAGGACGTTACAACACGCCAGCGCAGGCCGCTGAGGCGATGCGTCATGGCGCATGGGCGGTGACAGTCGGCTCAGCCATTACCCGGCTGGAGCACATTTGCCAGTGGTACAACACAGCGCTTAAAAAGGCGGTGCTATGACCACGCTGTCGATTGATATTGGCGGCACCAAACTGGCTGTCGCACTGGTAGACAGCAGCCTGCAAATTCAAGAGCGTCATGAATTGCCGACGCCCGCCAGCAAAACACCGGATGCTCTGCGTGCCGCGTTACAAGCACTGGTTGCGCTGCTACAGGGGCAGGCAACGCGGGTGGCGATCGCCTCAACGGGGATTATCCGCGACGGTTCTCTACTGGCGCTGAACCCGCACAACCTCGGCGGGCTGCTGCATTTTCCTCTGGTGCAAACGCTAAAAGATCTCACCGCTTTGCCGACGCTGGCAGTCAATGACGCGCAGGCCGCGGCGTGGGCTGAGTATCATGCGCTTGGCGGCGAGTACCGCGATATGGTGTTTATCACCGTCTCCACCGGTGTAGGCGGCGGGGTGGTAAGTGATGGGAAGCTGCTGACCGGGATTGGCGGTCTGGCCGGGCATCTGGGACATACGCTGGCTGATCCGCATGGGCCGGTGTGCGGTTGCGGGCGTGTGGGTTGTGTCGAGGCGATCGCTTCCGGTCGTGGGATCGCGGCGGCTGCCGAAGGCACGCTTGCTGGATGCGACGCCAAAACCATTTTTAGCCGCGCCGGGCAGGGTGATGAGCAGGCCAGTCGGTTGATCCATCGTTCGGCACGTACTTTGGCAAGGCTTGTCGCCGATGTGAAGGCCACGATCGATTGCCAGATTGTGGTGATTGGCGGCAGCGTGGGGCTGGCAGAAGGGTATCTGGCGCTGGTGGAAAACTATCTGGCCCAAGAGCCTTCGGCTTACCACGTAGAATTACGGGCGGCGCATTACCGTCATGACGCTGGATTACTGGGGGCCGCGCTGTTGGCCCAGGGAGATTGATTATGATGTCAGATGAGTTGCGTTCATTGCCTTCTGCCGGATTACATCCGGTTTTGCAGCAGGCGTTAACGCTGGCTGTTGCGGCGAATCCGCAGGAGAAAACGCCAGGGCGCTACGAGTTGCAGGGCGATAATATTTTTATGAATGTTATGCAATTTGCAACGCAGAGCCCAGAGCAAAAGAAAGCGGAACTGCACAGGGAATACATTGATATTCAGGTGCTGTTATCCGGTGAAGAACGCATTCTGTTCGGGATGACTGATTCTGCTCGTCAGTGCGAAGAGATGCACGTTGAGGATGATTATCAGCTGTGTAGCCAGATTGCCGATGAGCAGGCGATGGTACTGAAGCCGGGAAGATTTGTGATTTTTATGCCGGGCGAGCCGCATAAGCCGGGCTGCGTGGTACAGGCTCCGATGGACATCAAAAAGGTGGTGATCAAGGTGCGCGCCAGTTTATTACACACCTGACGATGAGAGTGACGGTGTCGGATGGCAAGGCTTGCGCCATCCGACACCGGATATTACAACCTAGCGCTTAAACGTCACCGCTTCCGGCTGCGTCAGATGCAGCGTCGTTTGGCTCGGCACAGTCTCGGCAATGATTCGCCCGTGACGAATGGAATAACGTGCAGGCGTCTGGCGACGAACCGCGTCAAATCCATTCTCTGCCGGTAAAATCACCAGGTTCGCGGAATTCCCCACGCTCAGACCGTAGTCCTGCAGGTGCAGGGTTTTCGCGCTGTGGGTGGTGATCAGATTCAGGCCATCGTTAATTTGTCCGTATCCCATCAGCTGACACACATGTAACCCCATGTGCAGTACCTGCAGCATATTCGCGGTGCCTAGCGGATACCACGGATCGAAGACATCATCATGGCCGAAGCAGACGTTGATCTCTGCCTCCAGCATTTCTTTGACGCGTGTGACGCCGCGGCGTTTAGGATACGTGTCAAAGCGCCCTTGCAGGTGAATATTCACCAGTGGATTCGCGACAAAGTTAATGCCGGACATTTTCAACAGGCGGAAAAGACGGGAAGCATACGCGCCGTTATAGGAGTGCATTGCCGTAGTATGGCTGGCGGTCACGCGCTCGCCCATATTGTCGCGATGGGCCAGCGCCGCGACGGTTTCAACAAAGCGTGATTGCTCATCGTCAATTTCGTCACAGTGCACGTCGATAAGTCTGTCGTATTTTTGCGCGAGGGCGAAAATTTTGTGCAACGACTCCACGCCATATTCACGCGTAAATTCAAAGTGGGGGATAGCGCCAATGACGTCGGCACCCAAACGCACGGCTTCCTCTAATAACGCTTCACCGTTGGGATAAGAAAGAATGCCCTCTTGCGGGAACGCGACAATCTGTAGCTCTACCCACGGAGCGACTTCTTGCTTCACCTCCAGCATGGCTTTCAGCGCGGTCAGCGTTGGGTCGGAAACGTCAACGTGAGTGCGGACATACTGGATGCCGTTGGCCATCTGCCACTTAAGAGTCTGCATGGCGCGCGCTTTCACGTCATCGTGAGTGAGCATTGCCTTACGTTCGGCCCAGCGCTCAATGCCTTCAAATAACGTACCAGACTGGTTCCAGCTCGGCTCCCCCGCGGTTTGCGTGGTATCCAGGTGGATATGTGGCTCAACGAACGGTGGGATTGCCAGGCCACCTTCGGCATCAAGCACTTCCCCCTGCGGCAACGTAACGGCGTCCTGAGCCTCAATTCGGCTGAAGCGTCCGTTTTCAACCGTGAGCTGCCACAATCCTTCGCGTCCCTGTAAACGCGCCTGACGAATGGTGATGTTATTATTCTGCATGGCTGACCTCTGGTGATTTAGCAAGGCTGCGATTGAAAAGTGGGTTCAGCAGGATATAGCTGAATACGCCGCCGAGTACGGCGTTGACGGGCACGATACCGGGAATATAGTGACCGGCGGCAATGCCCAGTGCAACGGACAGGATAGCTATCCAGTTTACGGAAATAAATTGTGCTTTGCTGAAGTCGGCATATCGGCGATGGTTCAGCAGATAGTCGGCGATAATCACTCCACCAATTGGAGGAATCGCTGCCGACAAAAATGTCAGCCAACCGACAAAGTTATTGTAAAGCCACAGTGCGCACAGTGTGCCGATAATACCGTTAGCCACCGACAACGAACGGCTGGAAAGGCCGGTAATATTGGCAAATCCCAAACCTGAAGCGTAGAGCGCATTGTCGTTGGTGGTCCAGATATTCAGGCCGAGAACCACAATTGCGGGCAGCAGCAGGCCCTGAGCAATCATTACGTCAGAGATGTCCGCCTGTCCAACAGCGGCGGCACCCGCAGCGCCGAAGATAAACATCAACGAGTTGCCAAGGAAAAATGCCACCATGGCAATCAGTACCGCACCTTTGGCGTTGCGGCCAAAGCGGACAAAGTCGGCGGTTAACGTGCCTGCGCTGATAAATGAGCCGACCACCAGCGCCAGTGCGGTTGAGAAATTCAGCGGTGTCTGCGGCACTATCGCTTTTAAATGGTCTAAACCGCCAACATCGCTCACCGCCAGCCAGACGGAGTAGCTGCCAAGAACGACGATGGCAGGTACGGCGATGATAGATAAAACGGTCAGCGCCGAGATGCCAAAAAAGATAGTCAGGGTCATCAACAGACCGGAAACCGCAATCAGAACATTGACGTCAATCCCCGTCGCTTTGCCAACCGGGATAGCAAACATGGCCACACCAACGCCAAACCAGCCTACCTGTGTACCGCCTAAGAGCAGTGAGGGAAGCCATGAACCTTTCAAACCAAATGAGTAACGTGCCAGAAGGTGGGTTGAGAGCCCTGTTTTTGCGCCGATAAAACCGAGAAATGCAGTGTAAATACCGAGGAGAAGATTACCGAAGAGAACTGCCAGGAAGAAATCATTATAGGAAAGACCGGTACCGAGTGTGCCACCGGTCCACATACTGGCGGAAAAAAATGTGAGTCCCAACATGACAAACGTTAGTGGAATCACGCCCTTCCGCGCCGCCAGAGGGACGGGGCCCTGGCTATAATTGTTGTCCTGCGACACAACGCCTCCATGAATTTTGCCAAAAAATCCGCCGCATAATATACAGTTCTCAGAATAAAGCAAACGTTTCCGTATGTTTTTTTAGTTCTCTTTCACGGTGTTGATAGAGGGGAGGGGGCAGGGGTATTGCGAGGAATCTGGCATCTCATCAGCGTTTGAAGATGAGATGCCAGAGGACGCTTACTTACACTTCCAGGTAGTTCAGGATACCGTCTGCCGCTTTACGACCTTCGGCAATCGCGGTGACTACAAGATCCGAACCACGCACGATGTCGCCACCAGCGAAGATTTTTGGGTTGCTGGTCTGGAAGGCGTTATCGCTGCGTTCCGGAGCAATAATACGGCCCTGAGAATCCAGCTCGACGCTGTGCTCTTTCAGCCACTCCATACTGTGCGGGCGGAAGCCAAACGCCAGTACCACCGCATCAGCTGGAACAACGTGCTCGGAACCGGCGACGATCTCCGCGCGGCGACGCCCCTTCGCATCCGGTTCGCCCATTTCGGTGCGCGCCATTTTCACGCCGCACACTTTACCGTTGGCATTCACTTCCACGCCTAAAGGCTGGACGTTGAACTGGAACTCGACGCCTTCTTCACGCGCGTTTTTCACCTCGCGTTTGGAACCCGGCATGTTCTCTTCGTCGCGGCGATAGGCGCAGATCACGTGTGCCGCGTTCTGGCGAACCGAGGTCCGCACGCAGTCCATCGCGGTATCGCCACCGCCGAGAACAACGACGCGTTTGCCTTCCATGCTGATGTACGGCTCATCACTGCTTTCGCCAAATCCCATCAACTGTTTGGTATTGGCGATCAGGAACGGCAGGGCATCAAATACGCCGGAAGCGTCTTCGTTTTCCAGCCCACCGCGCATCGACTGATAGGTACCTACACCAAGGAACACGGCATCGTAATCCTTCAGCAGATCGTTGAGCTGCACGTCGCGGCCCACTTCCACGTTTAGTTTGAACTCAATGCCCATACCGGTGAAGATTTCACGGCGACGGGTCATGACCTCTTTCTCCAGCTTGAATGCCGGGATCCCGAAGGTCAGCAGACCGCCGATTTCCGGGTGGCGGTCAAATACCACCGCTTTCACGCCGTTGCGGGTCAGCACATCAGCACAGGCCAGGCCCGCCGGACCTGCACCGATGATCGCCACGCACTTGTCCGTCTGGCGAACGCCAGTCATATCCGGACGCCAGCCCATCTCGAACGCTTTATCGTTGATATAGCGCTCGATGTTGCCGATAGTCACCGCACCGAACTCATCGTTTAGCGTGCAGGATCCTTCACAAAGACGATCCTGCGGGCACACTCGGCCACAGACTTCCGGCAGAGTGTTAGTCTGGTGCGACAGTTCTGCCGCTTCAAAAATACGTCCCTCATTCGCCAGCTTAAGCCAGTTCGGGATGTAGTTATGTACCGGGCACTTCCACTCGCAGTACGGGTTGCCGCAGGAAAGACAGCGATCTGCCTGTGCTTTGGCCTGGCCTTCGGAAAACGGCTCGTAGATCTCGATAAATTCGATCTTACGGATCTTCAGCGGTTTCTTCGGTGGATCAACGCGCTGCAGGTCGATAAATTGGTATACGTTCTGACTCATTGCTGCTACCCCTTACTGCGCCTGCACACGCAGCTCTGCTGCGCTACGACTACGGTGACCCAACAGTGCTTTTACATCACTGGATTTCGGTTTTACCAGCGCGAATTTCGCCGAGAATGCTGGCCAGTTCGCCAGGATCTCTTCGCCGTGTGAAGAACCGGTATGTTGTACGTGCTCGGTAATCAGGCCGCGCAGGTGTTCCTCATGAATAGCCAGCGAGTCCACGCTCAGTACTTCTACCAGTTCCGGGTTCACGCGTTTGCGGAATTCACCGTCTTCGTCGAGCACGTAGGCGAATCCGCCGGTCATGCCCGCACCGAAGTTGACGCCGGTTTTGCCGAGAATACACACGATGCCGCCGGTCATATATTCACAGCCGTTGTCGCCAATACCTTCAACCACGGTAATAGCGCCGGAGTTACGCACCGCAAAACGCTCACCCGCACGACCCGCAGCAAACAGGCGGCCACCGGTAGCACCATACAGGCAGGTGTTACCAATGATGCTCGCCTCATGGCTACGGAAAGCAGAGCCAACCGGAGGACGCACTGCCAGCAGGCCGCCCGCCATGCCTTTACCGACATAGTCGTTGGCATCGCCTGTCAGATACAGCTCCACGCCGCCCGCGTTCCACACGCCGAAGCTCTGGCCTGCGGTACCGCTGAAGTGTGCTTTAATCGGGTCAGATGCCAGCCCCTGATCGCCATGCGTCTGAGCGATATAGCCCGACAGCGATGCGCCGACGGAACGGTCGGTGTTGCGGATATCGAACCAGAAGGTTTTGCTCTGGCGCTCGTCGACAAACGGTTTCGCCTGCTGTAACAGCTGGGCGTTCAGCACGCCGTTATCAAACGGCGGATTGTTTTCAGTGCAATGCAGCGCTTTACCTGGATGCGGTTCAGCGGTTTCCAGCAGACGAGACAGCTCCAGCTTCTGCTGCTTGGCGGTAAACCCTTCCAGCTCTTTGAGCAGGTCGGTACGACCAATCAGATCCACCAGACGTTTCACGCCCAGTTGCGCCATCAGCTCGCGGGTTTCGCGGGCGATAAATTCAAAGTAGTTAGTCACTTTGAACGGCAGGCCGTGATAGTGGTTCTTACGCAGTTTGTCATCCTGAGTTGCCACACCGGTTGCGCAGTTGTTCAGATGGCAAATACGCAGGTATTTACAGCCCAGCGCGACCATGGGGCCGGTGCCGAAACCGAAGCTTTCTGCACCCAAAATTGCCGCTTTAATGATATCGACGCCGGTTTTCAGACCGCCATCGACCTGCAGACGGATCTTGTGACGCAGACCGTTAGCCACCAGCGCCTGCTGAGTTTCCACCAGCCCCAGCTCCCACGGGCAGCCCGCGTATTTTACCGAGGAGAGTGGGCTTGCCCCGGTACCGCCGTCGTAACCGGCAATGGTAATCAGATCCGCATAGGCTTTCGCCACGCCGGTCGCAATAGTGCCGACGCCCGGTTCGGAAACCAGCTTCACCGAGATCATCGCTTTCGGGTTAACCTGTTTCAGGTCGAAAATCAGCTGCGCTAAGTCCTCGATAGAGTAGATATCGTGGTGCGGCGGCGGGGAGATAAGCGTCACGCCCGGCACCGAATAACGCAGTTTGGCGATGTACGGGGTGACTTTATCACCCGGTAACTGACCTCCTTCGCCCGGCTTCGCGCCTTGAGCGACTTTAATCTGAATGACATCAGCATTGACCAGGTACGCCGGGGTTACGCCAAAGCGACCGGAAGCCACCTGCTTAATGCGCGACACCTTGTTAGTGCCGTAGCGCGCCGGATCTTCGCCGCCTTCACCGGAGTTCGAGTTACCGCCGATGCTGTTCATGGCTTCGGCCAGCGCCTCGTGTGCTTCCGGGCTTAATGCCCCGATAGACATCGCTGCGG
The DNA here is from genome assembly GCF_013729795.1 of Citrobacter sp. RHBSTW-00859. Lineage (NCBI taxonomy): Bacteria > Pseudomonadati > Pseudomonadota > Gammaproteobacteria > Enterobacterales > Enterobacteriaceae > Citrobacter > Citrobacter sp. RHBSTW-00859. The sequence goes on from NZ_CP056284.1 coordinate 521,781, forward strand.
TATCAAAGCGTTTAAACAGTTCGGTTGCGGGTTCTACTTCGCTAATGCTTACGGCTTCATCGCCAGGTGTAATCGCCAGCAGATCGCGCAGCGTGGCCGCCGGACGCTCATTGACCAGCTTTGCATATTCCTGATAGTCGCTGTACTCGCCGCTTTGTACTGCCTGTTGCAGCGTGCGCACCACGTCCGGGTTGTAGGCGTGGTATTCGCCGCCGTGGACGTACTTCAGCAAACCGCCCTGGCTGATAGGCTTACGCGCCAGCCAGGCATGTTTGGAGAGGTTCAGCAGATCCTGCTGGAAGTCGGTAAAACCCGCGCCGCTGATGCGACTGACCACGCCCTGGAAGCATAAAGCCACAACATCATCGTGCAGACCAACGGCTTCAAACAACTTCGAGCAGCGGTAAGAGGCGATAGTCGAGATGCCCATTTTGGACATGATTTTGTACAGACCCTTGTTGATGCCGTTACGGTAGTTCAGCATCACGGTCCGGTAATCTTTGGCAATCGCTTGAGTGTCGATCAGACGTCCCAGCGTTTCATACGCCAGATACGGATAAATGGCTGTCGCGCCAAAACCGAGCAGAACGGCAAAATGGTGCGGGTCACGGGCGCTGGCGGTTTCAACGATGATGTTGGCATCGCAACGCAGGCTTTGTTCTACCAGACGTGTTTGTACTGCGCCAACGGCCATCGGTGCCGGAACCGGCAAGCGGTTTTTTGCGATATTACGGTCAGAGAGCACCAGCAGCACCGTGCCGTTACGCACCATCTGTTCAGCCTTATCGCACAATGCTTTGACGGTCTCTTCGAGCGTGGTTTCGGTCACGTCGAAGGTGATATCCAGTCGGTCAGCGCGATAATGTTCCTCTTTCATGGTGGTGAGCTGGGTGAAATCGGAGTACAGCAGGATCGGCGACTTAAAGCTCAGACGGTGCGCCTGACCTTCGGCTTCGCAGAAGACGTTCATCTCACGACCGATGCTGGTGGCCAGCGACATGACGTGCGCTTCACGCAGCGGGTCGATCGGCGGGTTGGTGACCTGGGCAAACTGCTGGCGGAAGTAGTCATAAATGATGCGCGGCTGGCTGGAGAGCACGGCAAACGGGGTATCATCACCCATTGAACCGACCGCTTCCTGACCATTTTCACCGAGCACGCGGATAACGGAATCCAGCTCTTCAGCGCTGTAGTTAAACTGTTTCTGGTAGCTGGCGAGGGTGTCATCGTCCAGTTCACGGCTGCCGACCTGATCGTCAGCCAGGTCTTCGAAAGGCACCAGACGGCGGACGTTCTTCTCCATCCACTCTTTGTACGGGTGGCGGCTTTTCAGATCGTCATCGGTTTCAGCCGAATGCAGAATGCGCCCGCTGCGGGTATCGATAACCATCAACTCCCCAGGGCCGACGCGACCTTTCTCAACCACTTCATCCGGCTGATAATCCCAGATCCCGACTTCAGAAGCGCAGGTAATCAGCTTGTCTTTGGTGATGACGTAGCGCGCCGGACGCAGGCCGTTGCGGTCAAGGTTACAGGCGGCAAAGCGACCGTCGGACATAACGATACCCGCCGGACCATCCCACGGCTCCATGTGCATGGAGTTAAAGTCGAAGAACGCGCGCAGCTCCGGGTCCATATCCGGGTTGTTCTGCCAGGCCGGCGGCACCAGTAGACGCATGGCGCGGATGATATCCATCCCGCCAGCCAGCAGCAGTTCCAGCATGTTATCCATCGAGCTGGAGTCGGAGCCGGTTTCGTTAACGAACGGTGCGGCGTCGTGCAGATCAGGGATCAGCGGCGTCTGGAATTTATAGGTACGGGCGCGCGCCCACTGGCGGTTGCCGGTGATGGTGTTGATTTCACCATTGTGCGCCAGGTAGCGAAACGGTTGCGCCAGCGGCCAGCGTGGTACGGTGTTGGTGGAGAAGCGCTGGTGGAACAGGCAGATGGCCGATTCCAGACGCAGGTCCGCCAGGTCCAGGTAAAAGCGCGGCAGATCCGCCGGCATACACAGACCTTTATAGATATTGACCAGGTTCGACAAGCTACAGACGTAGAAGTCTTTATCTTCCTGGAGGCGTTTTTCGATACGACGGCGCGCGATGAACAGGCGACGCTCCATATCACGCGGACGCCAGCCCGCAGGGGCATTAACAAAAATTTGCTCGATACGAGGCAGGGAGGAGAGCGCAATTTCACCGAGAACACCTTCGTTAGTCGGCACGTCGCGCCAGCCGACAATCGACAGGGTCTCCTGCTGTAATTCTTCTTCTACAATGCGACGAGAAGCCGCTGCCAGCTCAGCGTCTTTATTTAAAAAGATCATGCCGACGGCGTAGTTTTTGGCTAAACGCCAGCCGCGCTCTTGCGCTACGATGCGGAAAAAGCGGTCAGGTTTTTGTAACAGCAGGCCGCAACCATCGCCGGTTTTTCCATCGGCAAGAATTGCGCCACGGTGCTGCATGCGGGCCAGTGCGTGTATGGCGGTACGCACTACCTTGTGGCTAGGTTCGCCTTCTATGTGGGCGATCAGGCCGAAACCACAGTTATCCCTCTCAAGGGATTTATCGTACAACATATCAGTGAACCTCCCCAGGCTCTGCGGGATTCCCATCTGGACCGTTGCGCACGGGCACACCAAGAGCATGGCGACGGGGTTTGCGTGTCATACGCTTACCTCGCATTCGCCCTCTTTATCCTTTTCGCACAGGTCAAACAAGTTTGAGGACTTGCTTCAGAGGGAATCTCAATTACTGCATAAATATGATGAGCAGACTGCTCATCCAGAAAGCTTCCAGCGGATTTCCAAGTTATCGGGAATCCACACACAGGTCAAATGGCAATCTTATTTATGCAAAAATGTGCTATTGGGCAATTAACTTTATGAAAATATTGAAATAAAAGGGTTTTATACATTGATATAACCTGAGGAGGATGCCCTGGGAAGTGTGATCTGTCTCACTGTAAGAGAGGCCGGATATCTCTCGTCCTCCCTTTGTTTATCGATATACTTGGCATTTTATGCTGGTTTTTAGGGTTTTGGCGTCTTAAAGATACTGTTTTTACGCTGAGAGTATAAGAAGATAAAAAAAACAGCTGGATATAAGGAAAAGTAATTATATTTTGAGTGAATGAAATTTCGATTATTTTGATTTGTTATGCAATAAATAAAGGCTCGCCAGGGCGATTGATCCAGGTCATCGCCGACTGGGGCAAAAAATGGCAGGCTTTGGCCTCTTTTCAAGGCGCGGTCTACCAGATTATGCAGTTACAGAAATTAGTCAATATGTTTGGTGGGGATCTTTCTCGCCGTTATGGGCAAAAGGTTCATAAACTCACGCTGCACGGCGGCTTTAGCTGTCCAAACCGTGATGGCACCATCGGACGCGGCGGATGTACTTTCTGTAATGTCGCCTCGTTTGCCGATGAAGCACAGCAGCACCATTCAATTGCCGAGCAGCTTGAGCATCAGGCGCAGTTGGTCAATCGCGCCAGACGCTATCTGGCCTATTTCCAGGCTTATACCAGCACCTTCGCGGAAGTACAGGTGCTGCGTTCGATGTATCAACAGGCGGTCAGCCAGGCCAACATCGTCGGGTTATGCGTTGGGACGCGCCCCGACTGCGTGCCGGATGCGGTACTCGATCTGCTTTGTGAGTATAAAGACCTCGGCTATGAGGTATGGCTGGAGCTCGGTCTGCAAACTGCGCATGACAAAACTCTGCACCGGATTAACCGCGGCCATGATTTTGCCTGCTATCAGAACACTACGCGGCTGGCGCGCGAGCGCGGGCTGAAAGTGTGCTCACACCTGATTGTTGGCCTGCCGGGCGAAGGACAGGCAGACTGTCTGCAAACCATGGAACGAGTGGTGGAGACGGGCGTTGACGGTATTAAGCTGCATCCGCTGCATATTGTGAAAGGCAGTACGATGGCAAAGGCCTGGGAAGCCGGACGGCTGAACGGAATTGAACTGGACGACTACACGGTTACCGCCGGGGAGATGATCCGCCATACGCCGCCAGAGGTGATTTATCATCGAATCTCTGCCAGCGCGCGTCGCCCAATGCTGTTGGCTCCGCTATGGTGTGAAAACCGCTGGACCGGGATGGTCGAACTGGATCGCTATCTCAATGCTCATGGTGTTCAAGGCTCTGCGCTTGGCACTCCGTGGATTCAGCCTGGGAGCTAACCATCCGGCAATCTGCGCCTGCTTGCCTGATGACGCTACGCTTATCAGGCCCACGTTGAATCTCTCCTCGGTCATTTCACCGATAACCTCCGCATTTCTTGCACAATCTTCAACGTCACGCTGAGAATTGAGTATTATTGTGCCAAGTTGTCGTGAAGGAACCCTCTATGAAGCAAATCCGTATGCTGGCGCAATATTACGTCGACCTGATGATGAAATTGGGTCTGGTGCGCTTTTCGCTGTTATTGGCGCTGGCGCTGGTCGTGTTGGCGATTGTGGTGCAGATGGCTGTCACCATGGTGCTGCATGGCCAGGTAGAAAGCATTGATGTTATCCGCTCTATCTTTTTTGGTCTGTTAATTACCCCCTGGGCCGTCTATTTTCTGTCAGTGGTGGTGGAGCAACTGGAAGAGTCCCGGCAACGCTTGTCACGACTGGTACAAAAGCTGGAAGAGATGCGCGAGCGCGATCTCAAGCTCAATGTGCAGTTGAAAGATAATATTGCCCAGCTTAATCAGGAAATTGTTGAGCGCGAAAAAGCCGAAGCGGAGCGCCAGGATACGTTCGAGCAGTTGAAGGTTGAAATCAAAGAGCGCGAAGAAGCGCAGATTCAGCTTGAGCAGCAGTCTTCCTTTTTACGCTCTTTCCTTGATGCCTCGCCGGATCTGGTTTTTTATCGTAATGAAGATAAAGAATTTTCCGGCTGTAACCGTGCCATGGAACTGCTGACCGGCAAGAGCGAAAAGCAGTTGGTAAATTTAAAACCGGCTGATGTTTACTCCCCTGAGGCGGCAGAAAAGGTCATTGAAACCGACGAGAAGGTGTTCCGTCATAACGTCTCGCTCACCTACGAACAGTGGCTGGACTATCCGGACGGGCGCAAAGCCTGCTTTGAAATTCGCAAAGTACCTTACTATGACCGCGTAGGTAAGCGGCATGGTCTGATGGGCTTTGGGCGCGATATTACCGAGCGTAAGCGTTATCAGGATGCGTTAGAGCGCGCCAGCCGCGATAAGACCACCTTCATTTCTACCATCAGCCACGAACTGCGCACCCCGCTTAACGGCATTGTCGGCTTAAGCCGGATCCTGCTGGATACGGATCTGACCGCTGAGCAGGAAAAATACCTGAAAACAATCCACGTCTCTGCCGTGACGCTGGGGAATATTTTCAACGATATTATCGACATGGATAAAATGGAGCGACGTAAAGTTCAGCTCGATAACCAGCCGATCGATTTCACCAGCTTTATGGCGGATCTGGAAAACCTCTCTGGCCTGCAGGCGCAGCAAAAAGGGCTGCGTTTTGTACTTGAGCCGACGTTACCACTGCCGCATAAGGTCATTACCGACGGCACGCGTTTGCGCCAGATTCTGTGGAATCTGATCAGCAACGCCGTGAAGTTTACCCAGCAGGGGCAGGTAACCGTGCGGGCGCGCTATGACCAGGGGAATATACTGCATTTCGAGGTTGAAGATTCCGGGATCGGTATTCCGCAGGATGAGCAAGATAAAATCTTCGCCATGTATTATCAGGTGAAGGACAGCAATGGCGGCAAACCGGCAACGGGAACCGGGATTGGACTGGCCGTATCGAAGCGTCTGGCGAAAAACATGGGCGGTGATATTACGGTCTCCAGCCAGGCTGGCAAAGGCTCCATCTTTACGCTGACCGTGCATGCGCCTGCGGTAGCGGAAGAGATTGAAGACGCCTTTGAAGACGACGACATGCCGCTGCCAGCCCTGAATGTGCTGCTGGTGGAAGATATCGAACTGAACGTTATTGTCGCGCGTTCAGTGCTGGAAAAACTGGGCAACAGCGTGGATGTCGCCATGAACGGGAAAGCCGCGCTGGAAATGTTCACGCCGGGCGAATATGACCTGGTGCTGCTGGATATTCAGCTACCGGATATGACCGGTCTGGATATCTCGCGCGAGCTGACGCAAAAATACGCCCGTGAGGACCTGCCGCCGCTGGTTGCGCTTACCGCCAACGTTCTGAAAGATAAAAAAGAGTATCTGGACGCGGGAATGGACGATGTGCTGAGTAAGCCGCTGTCGGTTCCGGCGTTAACCGCCATGATCAAAAAATACTGGGATACCCGAAACAAAGAGGAGAGCACTGTGACATCTGAAGAGAGCAGTAAATCGCAAGCGCTGTTAGATATTCCTATGTTGGAACAATACCTCGAGCTGGTGGGACCGAAGTTAATAACCGACGGGCTGGCGGTGTTTGAGAAGATGATGCCGGGATATTTGAGCGTGCTGGAGTCCAATCTGACCGCACGGGATAAAAAAGGCGTTGTTGAGGAAGGCCATAAAATTAAAGGCGCGGCAGGTTCCGTGGGGCTGCGCCACCTGCAACAGTTAGGTCAGCAAATCCAGTCGCCAGACCTTCCAGCCTGGGAAGATAATGTTGCTGAATGGATTGAAGAGATGAAGCAGGAGTGGCAGCACGACGTGGCGGTATTGAAGGCCTGGGTGGCGAGCGTGGAAAAAAATGACCCCGGCTTGACCGGGGTGCGCGAATACTGCGCCAACACCAGGGAAATCGTGGCTGCGCCGTAAATTATTATCATTGTTTACAAGGGCGCAGCCCTAATTTTCAGGCCGCACGCAGTTAAGATAGCAAATCTTAAATAATTTGTTACATGAATCAGTTAAATGTGTGAAGCGTAGCATTTAAATCATAATAACTAATATGTTTCAGCCAGTTGAGAAAGGAGTATCACGATGAAAAAAGTGGGTGTAGTGCTCAGCGGATGCGGCGTGTATGACGGCGCAGAGATCCATGAAACTGTTCTCACGCTTCTGGCGATTGCCCGCAACGGCGCTCAGGCCGTCTGTTTCGCACCGGATAAACAACAAGCGGATGTGATTAATCATCTGACCGGCGAGCCGATGCAGGAAACGCGTAATGTGCTGATTGAAGCCGCCCGTATAACACGCGGTGATATTCGCCCACTTGCTCAGGCAGTCTCAACGGAACTGGATGCGTTGATCGTGCCAGGCGGGTTTGGCGCGGCCAAAAATCTGAGCAATTTTGCCAGCCAGGGCAGTGAGTGCCGAGTTGATAGCGACTTAGCTGCGCTGGCGGTGGCTATGCATCAGGCGGGTAAGCCGCTGGGATTTATGTGCATTGCGCCTGCCATGTTACCTAAAATTTTTGACTTTCCGCTGCGTCTGACCATCGGTACTGATATTGATACGGCAGAGGTGCTGGAAGAGATGGGCGCAGAACATGTGCCTTGTCCGGTTGATCACATTGTCGTTGATGAAGACAACAAAATCGTCACCACTCCCGCCTATATGCTGGCGCAGGACATTGCTCAGGCCGCGAGTGGTATCGATAAACTGGTATCACGTGTGCTGGTGCTGGCTGAATGAGAAAAGGAGTTACCGCCTTTCTGCGACGTATCTTTCTGCGGGCGGTCGTTGTCCTCGCCGTATTTTGGGGCGGGGGCATCGCACTTTTCAGCGTGATGCCAGTCCCTTTCTCTGCCGTGATGGTCGAGCGGCAACTGAGCGCATGGCTGTCCGGTGATTTCGGTTATGTGGCGCACTCAGACTGGGTGAGCATGGATGAGATCTCACCGTGGATGGGACTGGCGGTGATCGCCGCGGAGGACCAGAAGTTTCCCGAGCACTGGGGATTCGATGTTTCCGCTATAGAGAAAGCGCTGGCGCACAACGAACGTAATGAAAACCGTATTCGCGGGGCGTCGACGTTATCGCAACAGACGGCAAAAAACCTCTTTCTGTGGGATGGACGTAGCTGGGTGCGTAAAGGTCTTGAAGCCGGGCTAACGCTGGGTATGGAAACCGTCTGGAGCAAGAAGCGTATTCTGACCGTTTACCTGAATATTGCTGAGTTTGGTGATGGGGTTTTCGGCGTGGAGGCAGCGGCGCAGCGCTATTTCCATAAGCCAGCCAGTCGGCTGAGTCTGTCTGAAGCGGCCTTGCTGGCGGCGGTATTACCCAATCCTTTGCGTTTTAAAGCGAATGCGCCTTCTGGTTATGTACGTAGCCGTCAGGCGTGGATTATGCGCCAAATGCGCCAGCTAGGCGGTGAGTCGTTTATGCGGGAAAATAAGCTGTATTAACGGGTTTATTGCCGGATACGGATCCGGCCTACGGGAGTGTGACGTTGCCGTGTAGGCCTGATGAGCGCAGCGCTTCAGGTACTCGACTAATCTTCATCAAATCCTGAATTAAACAGGGCAATCACCGCTGCCAGGGCTTCCACTTCCTGTGGACCCGTGGCTTCAACTTCTATCTGACGCCCTTTGGCGGAATCCAGCATCAGCAGAGCGATAACACTGTTTGCCTCGGCTTCCGTTCCTTCATCATTACGCAGCAAAACTTCTGCTTCAAAACCCTGCATCAATTCAAACAGTTTCATGGCTGGGCGAGCATGCATACCCAGCTTATTTGTGATTTCAACGGTTTGCTTCACGGTCATGATTTACGTTTTTCCAGCGTACGATGGCGTGACTGTACGTTTTTACCGCGTGAGCGGAAGTAGTCTGCCAGCTGCTCTGCAATATACACCGAACGGTGTTTCCCGCCGGTACAGCCGATAGCTACGGTGAGGTAGCTGCGGTTGTTGGTCTCCAGCATGGGTAACCATAGCTCAAGATAGCTGCGAGTCTGGTAGATAAAATTGTGTACTTCTGTGTGCCTGTCAAGGAAGGCGGCGACGGGGCGGTCAAGACCGGTCATCGGGCGCAGCTTCGGATCCCAGTGCGGGTTAGGCAGGAAGCGCACGTCAAAGACGTAATCCGCGTCAATTGGGATACCGTGTTTGAAACCAAAGGATTCGAATACCATCGTCAATTCGCGTTCACGCTTGCCCAGCAGGCGGGTACGCAACATTTCCGCCAGTTCGTGCACGGACATTTCGGAGGTATCCACGATCAGGTCAGCACGAGAGCGCAGAGGCTCCAGCAAATCGCTTTCCTTATCGATAGCGCTCTCCAGAGATAAGTTCTTGCTGGAAAGAGGATGCAGGCGACGCGTGTCGCTGTAGCGGCGAATCAGGGTGTTACGATCGGCGTCAAGGAACAGCAACTGTGGTGAGAAGCCTTCAGGCAGATTGTTCATTGCCTGCTCGAAAATCTCTGGGGACTCAGGCATGTTGCGCACATCAATGCTGACGGCCGCAGAAATCTGGCGATCGGCCAGAGTACGAGCCAGATCGGGCAACAGCACTACGGGAAGGTTATCCACGCAGTAAAAACCCATATCTTCCAGCGCTCGCAGGGCGACAGATTTTCCTGACCCCGAACGACCGCTGACGATCATCAGTACCATGTACTGTTTCTCCTCACAACGACAAAAAAGGATGCCATTGGGTTGTTATGCTTCATCCAGTCCACCTTCGGTGTCCGTGATGATTTGATACAACTCCTGGTCACTCTGTGCTGCGCGCAGGCGGCGGCAGATGGTTTTATCGGCCAGACGTTTAGCGACCAGCGACAACGTATGCAAATGCGTCTTGGTTTGGTCTGCCGGAACCAGCAGGGCGAAAAGCAGATCGACGGGTTGATTATCAATGGCGTCGAAAGCAATAGGCGTTTCAAGTTGCACAAACACGCCAACTGCGCGCATCGTGTCTTCTTCCAGCTTTCCGTGCGGGATAGCAATTCCATTACCGATGCCGGTACTGCCCATTTTTTCACGCGTCAGAATGGCTTCAAATACCACCTGAGAGGGCAAGCTGAGCTGTTTTGCCGCCAGTTCGCTGATGATTTCCAGCGCGCGTTTCTTGCTTTGGCAGTGAACGCCAGCGCGTGTACATTCCTGGTTAAGAACATTGCTCAGTTGTAGAGTCGTATCGTTATTTGTCATAATTTCACCTAAGCGCTAACTGTACAAATGGCCTGTTGTGCTACACAACAGGCCGTCCTGCACCCGCTAACTGCCCGGACAAGTTAGTGCTGTTTCAGTTTATCTTTATGTTTTGTTAACTGCCGAGCCAGTTTATCAATTAAACCGTCAATGGCGGCGTACATATCCTGACCTTCCGCGCTGGCATGAATTTCGCCACCGTTCACATGCAGTGTTGCATCCGAGATATGTGTCACCTTCTCCACTTTCAACACAATATAGACCTGATTAATCCGGTCGAAATATTGTTCTAGCTTGGCGAATTTTGTATTAACAAAATCGCGTAAGGCTTCAGTGATTTCGACGTTGTTTCCAGTGATGTTGAGCTGCATAGTGTCTTCCTTATCGGTTGGGTCAGACCAGCTGTTTGCGCTGGTTCGACGGCGGAATGGATAAAGACTCTCGGTACTTCGCAACAGTGCGGCGTGCCACCATGATACCCTGTTCTGACAGCATAGAGGTTAACTTGCTGTCACTCAGCGGTTTCGCGGGGTTTTCCGCAGCAATTAATTTCTTCACCAGTGCACGGATAGCTGTGGATGAGGCTTCGCCTCCGCCTTCAGTGTTAACGTGACTGGAAAAGAAATACTTCAATTCAAAAATGCCGCGCGGACTGTGCAGATACTTTTGCGTGGTCACTCGGGAAATGGTCGATTCGTGCATCTCGACGGCCTGGGCGATATCCGCCAGCACCATCGGTTTCATAAACTCTTCGCCTTGATCAAAGAAGGCTTGCTGCTGTTCAACGATACAGCGACTGACGCGCAGCAGCGTATCATTGCGACTTTCCAGGCTTTTAATCAGCCACTTTGCATCCTGCAGATTGCTACGAATAAACTGGCTGTCAGCGTCGTTGCGCGCGCTGTTGCACATGGCGGCGTAGTGCTGGTTAATCTGCAGCCGTGGAATGCTGTCGCCGTTGAGTTCGACCACCCAGCGATCGTTATGCTTACGCACCAGTACATCCGGAATAACGTATTCTGGCTCCCCGGTCTGGATAGACTGCCCAGGTCTGGGGTCCAGGGACTGAATAAGATTGACGGCTTCTTTCAGCACATCTTCTTTCAGCCGGGTTACGCGCATCAGCGTGCGGAAGTCATGGTTGGCTAACAGATCGAGGTGATCGCTGATGATCAGGCGCGCTTCTTCCAGCCACGGCGTGGCTTTATCAAACTGTGAAAGTTGGATCAGTAAGCAGTCGCGGAGATCTTTGGCCGCCACGCCCATGGGATCAAAACGCTGAATGCGTTTAAGCACGGCTTCGATTTCGTCCATACCGACGTCGTCATCGCCCATGCTTTCGAGAATATCGTCCAGGGTTACGGTGAGATAACCGGTTTCGTCTACCGCATCAACAATGGATGTCGCAATCGCGCGATCGGTATCCGAGAACGGGGTCAGCTCCACTTGCCACATCAGGTAATCCTGCAGTGATTGCGTGGTCTCACCCTGATACACAGGCAGTTCGTCGTCGATGTAATCCCCGCTGGTGCCAGAAGGCGTACCGGCGGTGTAAATTTCATCCCAACTGGCGTCAAGCGGCAGCTCCTCTGGCATCTCTTTTTGTTCGAGAGCATCTGCGGTGTCGAGGGATTCGCTGTCCTGTTTTTCCTGGGTATCAATTTCGTCGTGAAGATCGGTTTGCTCGAGCAGTGGGTTACTTTCCAGAGCTTGCTGAAGTTCTTGCTGAAGTTCCAGCGTGGACAGCTGCAACAGACGGATAGCCTGTTGTAGCTGAGGCGTCATCGCCAGTTGTTGGCTAAGCCTGAGTTGCAAACCTTGCTTCATGTTCAGAGTTGTTCTCTCCTGCGGTGACGTGAAGTCTTCTACCCTATCAGAGTCTGAAGTCTTCCCCAAGGTATACGCGTTTAACGTGCTCATCCTGCAGTATTTCTGTTGGCGTGCCATGCGCGATCAGGTGGCCCTGACTCACGATGTAGGCGCGCTCACACACTGCCAGCGTTTCGCGAACGTTATGGTCGGTAATCAGCACCCCAAGCCCGCTGTCGCGCAGGTGTTCGATGATCCGTTTGATATCAATAACGGAAATCGGGTCAACACCGGCAAACGGTTCATCCAGCAGGATAAATTTCGGATTCGCGGCCAGTGCGCGGGCGATCTCCACGCGGCGTCGTTCACCACCGGAGAGCGACTGTCCCATGCTGTCACGCAGGTGTTCGATGTGGAACTCTTCCATCAGCTCGTTGGCGCGATCTTCCCGCTGCTCGCTGGTAAGATCGTCACGAATTTGCAGCACCGCCATCAGGTTATCAAACACGCTCAGGCGACGGAAAATAGACGCTTCCTGCGGCAAGTAGCCGATGCCGCGACGCGCGCGCGCATGCAGAGGCAGCAGGCTGATGTCTTCGTCATCAATGATAATGTTGCCCGCATCACGCGGAACAATGCCGACCACCATGTAAAAGGTCGTTGTCTTGCCCGCACCGTTAGGACCGAGCAGACCGACGATCTCCCCGGAGTTGACGGTCAGACTGACATCTTCCACCACACGGCGGCCCTTATAGGCTTTTGCAAGGTTCTTTGCAGTTAATGTTGCCATAACGAATCAGTTACCTTTTTTCTCTGCCGGAGCCTTGTTTTTGTCCTGCAACTGCGACGGTACCAGAACGGTGGTGACGCGTTTGCCTTTATCGCTGAAGGCCTGCATTTTCTGCTCTTTCACCAGATAGGTGATCTTATCGCCCGTGATGTTGCTATCGAGCTGTTCCAGGTAAGCCTTACCGGTGAGAACGACGAAGTCTTTCGCCAGTTCATAATGCATGTGTGAGGCGTGGCCTTTAACCGGTTTACCGTTGTCCTGCATCTGGTAAAAGGTTGCAGGATTACCGTAGCCATCAATGACTTCTTTACCGTCTTCACCGCCAGGGCGGGTTACGACGACTTTATCGGCGTTAATTTTGATGGTGCCCTGAGTCACAATCACGTTGCCAGTAAAGGTCACCACGTTGCCTTGCATATCAAGAGACTGCTGGTCCGACTCAATGTGAATCGGCTGCTCGGTATCGCCGGTAACGGCGAATGCCGGGATGCTGGCGGCCAGAAGTGCGCTGGCAAGCACAAGATTAAGGCTGAGTTTGTTTGTTTTGGATTTCATATGAGGTTCTAACCTTTTCAATCAGCTCGGCGTTCTTGCTGCGTAAGTTGCCGCGCATCTTCAGTCCGCTGGAGTTAAATGTTGTGCCATATAACGTGACGAGATCATCGGAAGTGACGTCTTGTGTCACCAGGTTAATCTGTGCGTTATCGGTCGTAATTCTGCGTAGTTGAGAGTCGGGCACCAGGGCGTTGACCTCAACATGGCCGTACAGATATAGCATCCGATCGTTGGTCAATTTGGCTTTATCAGCCTTGATCGTCCAGGTCGGTACTTTATCCTTATCAAATGTGGTTAATACCGGTTGAGTAAACCACGAAACCGCTTGTTCCGAATAATATTCAACGTTTTGCGCGATCAAGTGATAGCTCAGTGCGCCTTCGGGACTATACACAACGGTATCAGTATGTTCGCTCTTATAGGTTGGCTCGTTGTTATTTACGACGACCTCAGCGGTGTCGTCTTTGTCTGCCAGATTAATACCAATCATCACAAGGACAGCCAGCGACAGTAGAATGATAACCCAACGTCTGGTTTTGCTCATATCGATTGCCCTTTGGCCTCGTCCAGTTTGCCCTGCGCCAGGAGTAATAAATCGCAGACTTCGCGTACCGCGCCGCGTCCCCCATCGATGCGGGTGACATAATCGGCCCGCGGGATCAGCAAAGGATGAGCATCCGCCACCGCCACGCTTAATCCCACTTTTGCCATCACCGGCCAGTCGATCAGATCATCGCCAACGTACGCAACATTTTCAGGAGCGATCGCCAGTTTGCTAAGGAGATCGTTAAAGGCGACCAGTTTGTCTGACTGCCCCTGATACAAATGCGTGATCCCCAATGTGGCACAGCGATCTTCTACAAGTTTAGCCTTTCGTCCGGTAATAATGGCAACCTCGATACCGGAAGTGAGCGCACAGCGAATTCCGTAACCATCGCGGACGTTAAAAGCCTTCAGCTCTTCACCGTTGTTGCCCATATAAATCAGACCATCAGACAGTACGCCATCCACATCCAGGATCAGCAAACGGATGTTCTCTGCCCGGGTGATAACGTCTGTGCTGACGGGTCCATAACAGGTCGCAAGCGACGCACCTGCTTTACTCATTTTCTTTATCCTTGAGTTTCTTACACTACACCTGCACGCAGCAGATCATGCATATGTAACACACCAAGTAACCGGTCGCCATCAGCAACCATTACCGAGGTGATATGGCGGGACTGCATTAAGTTCAGGGCATCGACGGCAAGAATGCCCGGACGCACGCGAATGCCGCCAGGGGTCATCACATCGGCAATGCCTAACTGGCGAACATCAACGCCCATATCGAAGACGCGACGTAAATCGCCATCGGTGAAAATACCGTCAATCTTCATGTCATCATCGCAAATGACGGTCATGCCGAGATTTTTACGCGTGATCTCAAGTAAGGCGTCACGCAGGCTGGCGCTTTTAGTCACATGCGGGATCTCATCGCCCGTATGCATAATATCGTTAACGCGCAGTAAAAGCTTACGGCCTAGTGCGCCACCGGGATGAGATAACGCAAAATCTTCCGCGGTAAAGCCACGCGCTTTTAATAATGCCACGGCTAGCGCATCGCCCATCACCAGCGTTGCGGTCGTGCTGCTGGTCGGCGCCAGGCCTAACGGGCAAGCTTCCTTGGGCACTTTAACACACAGATGCACATCTGCCGCACGCGCCATGCTGCTTTCCGGACGACCGGTCATGCAGATAAGCGGTACATGAAGACGTTTTAACACCGGGATTAACGCCGCTATCTCATTGGATTCACCGGAGTTAGAGATGGCGATGACTACATCCTGCGGCGAGACCATGCCCAGATCGCCATGTGCGGCTTCGCCTGGATGCACGAAAAATGAGGGGGTGCCGGTGCTGGCAAATGTGGCCGCCATTTTCCGCCCGATATGTCCAGATTTCCCCATCCCCATCACTACAACTTTGCCCGGGCAGCTGAATATTTTCTCGCAGGCGAGAGTAAAATTTTGGTTGATGTACTGATCAAGCTCCGCCAGGCCTTCACGTTCAATTGCCAGGACTTCCTTGCCTGCTTGCTGAAAGTCAAAACCCGGTTGCAACTCTAAGTGCGACATAATGCGTTTCCAGTTATCCAACGAGAAGTGGCGATAACCAATACAGCATCGCCAGCCATATGATAAAACCGCCGGTCAGCAGCGCACCCGCGCCGCGACCAATCTGGCGCGGACGTCGCCAGCAGAGTAGTGCAAAAATTACGCTCACCAGCAGCATGACGCTATAGTCACGGGTGAAGGCCATCGGATTGACCTCACCCGGCGTAATCAGCGCCGGCAGTCCGAGGACGATAACAATATTAAAAATGTTCGCGCCGATGATGTTGCCGACGGCAATATCGTTTTCGCCTTTACGCAGACCCGCAATTGCCGTTGCCAGCTCCGGCAGGCTGGTACCAATGGCGACCACAGTCAGCCCGATGGTGAGTTCGCTCATGGCGAAGTAGTTCGCCAGTACGGTTGCGTTATCTACCACCATACGCGTTGCCATTGGCATAATAATTAGCGCAATACCCAACCACAAAAAGGCGACCGGTAATCCACCTTCGCGCGGCAGTTCCGCGATCTGCTCGCGGGTAAGGCTGTCGTTACCTTGACGCTCAGCCAGACGGGCGATTTTAACAATGAATAACAGCCATAGCACGGCCAGAAGCAGAAGAAAGAAACCATCGCTGCGACTCAATTGCCCGTCATACAGGACCGATGCGGCTAAGATGCTTACCAGCAACATTAGCGGTAATTCACGACGCAGAACATCAGAATGCACGGTAAAAGGATGAATCAGCGCCGACAGGCCTAAAATAAGCAGTATGTTGGTAATGTTAGAGCCGATGGCGGTACCGACGGCTAAATCAAGCTGCCCGTTCATCGATGCGGCAACGGAGACAATTATCTCGGGTAACGATGTACCAATACTGACCACGGTCATCCCGATGATAATGGGGGGAATACCGAAGTTTCGACATAAAATGGATGCGGCAAATACCAGTCGGTCGGCACCGTAGACCACCAGAAGTAAACCAATTATTAACAGCGCCGTCGCTAAAAGCATCTAAAGTCCTTTCTTCAGGTATACTCGCCGGTCCACTTGAAGGATTTCTGGAAGCCGTCACGAATTCTTAATTTTGACTTTATGCGGCTAAAAAGTAAAACAAATGCCAGCTTTCGCTAACCAGGACAGGTAATAATCTGTAAATATGATGGGTTCAGGGCTAAATTGAGCGCCAAGCTCTTCGATCAACGAGGCAATAGTAAAGGATGAATCAATGGGTCAGTCTGTGGCGAATCTAATCGATATGCGCGATGTCAGCTTTTCCCGAGGCGACCGCTGCATCTTTGATAATATTTCCCTGACGGTGCCGCGTGGTAAGGTGACGGCGATCATGGGGCCATCAGGCATCGGCAAAACGACGCTGTTGCGTCTGATCGGCGGACAAATCTCCCCGGATAAGGGCGAGATCCTGTTTGACGGCGAAAATGTCCCGGCCATGTCCCGTTCGCGTTTATTTACCGTGCGTAAGCGCATGAGCATGCTATTCCAGTCTGGTGCGCTGTTTACTGATATGAATGTGTTTGACAACGTTGCATACCCGTTGCGCGAGCATACAACGCTGCCTGCGCCGCTGCTGAAAAGCACGGTAATGATGAAGCTCGAGGCCGTTGGCCTGCGGGGCGCGGCAAAATTAATGCCTTCTGAATTATCCGGTGGGATGGCGCGTCGTGCCGCGTTAGCACGTGCTATCGCGTTGGAGCCAGACCTTATTATGTTTGATGAGCCGTTCGTCGGCCAGGATCCCATCACCATGGGCGTGCTGGTGAAGCTGATTTCTGAACTGAACAGCGCACTGGGCGTCACCTGCGTGGTGGTTTCCCATGATGTGCCAGAAGTGCTGAGTATTGCGGATTACGCCTATATTATGGCGGACAAAAAAATAGTGGCCTACGGTAGTGCTCAGGCGCTGCAAGAAAATGCCGATCCGCGTGTGCGTCAGTTCCTCGATGGCATTGCCGATGGACCGGTTCCGTTCCGTTACCCGGCGGGCGACTACCACATCGATTTACTCAAAACAGGGAGTTAAGCCACCCATGTTGTTAAATGCGCTGGCATCACTCGGACATCGGGGAATAAAAACCCTCAGGACGTTCGGGCGAGCCGGATTAATGTTGTTCAATGCAGTTGTCGGCAAGCCGGAGTTTCGCAAACATGCGCCGCTGCTGATACGCCAGCTCTATAATGTCGGTGTCTTATCGATGCTGATCATTATTGTTTCTGGCGTGTTCATCGGCATGGTGCTGGGGTTGCAGGGATACCTGGTGCTGACGACCTACAGTGCGGAAACCAGCCTCGGTATGCTGGTGGCGCTGTCATTGCTACGTGAGCTGGGGCCGGTGGTTGCGGCGCTGTTGTTTGCCGGGCGGGCCGGATCGGCCTTAACCGCAGAGATTGGCCTGATGCGGGCGACCGAGCAGCTTTCCAGCCTGGAAATGATGGCCGTCGACCCACTGCGCCGAGTGATCTCCCCACGTTTTTGGGCCGGTGTGATTTCATTGCCGCTGCTGACGATTATATTTGTCGCGGTGGGGATCTGGGGTGGGTCGTTGGTTGGCGTAAGCTGGAAAGGTATTGATGCAGGCTTTTTCTGGTCGGCTATGCAAAATGCCGTCGACTGGCGTCTGGATCTGGTCAACTGTCTGATTAAGAGCGTGGTGTTTGCCATTACGGTCACCTGGATTGCATTGTTCAATGGTTATGATGCTATCCCGACCTCTGCCGGGATTAGCCGGGCAACGACACGCACCGTAGTGCACGCCTCTCTTGCCGTTCTGGGGCTGGATTTTGTGCTGACCGCACTGATGTTTGGGAATTGAGTTCATGCAAACGAAAAAAAATGAAATTTGGGTCGGGTTATTCCTGCTGGTTGCGCTGCTGGCCGCGCTGTTTGTCTGCCTGAAGGCGGCGAACGTCACCTCAATGCGTACTGAACCGACTTATACGATTTATGCGACCTTTGATAATATCGGCGGTCTGAGAGAGCGCTCTCCGGTGCGGATTGGCGGGGTCGTGGTAGGACGCGTATCGGACATCTCGTTAGATCAGAAAACGTACCTGCCGCGCGTGACGCTGGAAATTGAATCGCGTTTTAACCATATTCCTGACACCAGTTCTCTGAGCATCCGTACTTCCGGTCTGTTGGGCGAACAGTATCTGGCATTGAACGTAGGTTTTGAAGATCCTGAGCTGGGAACGTCTATCCTCAAAGATGGCGGTACGATTCAGGACACGAAATCTGCGATGGTGCTGGAAGATATGATTGGTCAGTTCCTTTACAACAGCAACAGTAAAGGTGATGACAATAAGAATTCTGGCGATGCGCCAGCCGCAACTGAAGGCAATAATGAAGCCACTACGCCTGCGGGCGCAACGAAATAATCTCAGGAGAATCGACGTATGTTTAAACGATTGATGATGGTGGCTATGCTGGTGATTGCTCCACTTAGCGCGGCAACCGCAGCGGACCAGACGAACCCGTACAAACTGATGGATGAGGCGGCGCAGAAGACGTTTGACCGTCTGAAGAACGAGCAACCTAAAATCCGTTCCAACCCGGATTACCTGCGTCAGGTGGTCGATCAGGAACTGCTGCCTTACGTGCAGGTTAAGTATGCAGGCGCACTGGTACTGGGCCGATACTACAAAGATGCGACACCGGCTCAGCGTGACGCCTATTTCGCCGCATTCCGTGAATATCTGAAGCAGGCTTACGGTCAGGCGCTGGCGATGTACCACGGCCAGACCTATCAGATTGCCCCTGAGCAGCCGCTGGGTGATGCGACCATCGTGCCTATCCGCGTAACCATCATCGATCCAAACGGTCGTCCTCCGGTACGTCTGGATTTCCAGTGGCGTAAAAATTCCCAGACGGGTAACTGGCAGGCGTATGACATGATTGCTGAAGGCGTAAGTATGATCACCACCAAACAGAATGAGTGGAGCGACCTGCTGCGTACGAAAGGTATTGATGGCCTGACGGCACAGTTGAAATCTATTTCTCAGCAGAAAATCACGCTGGAAGAGAAAAAATAATGACGCAGTCACTCACCTGGATGCGTGAAGGCGACAAGCTGGTGCTGGTGGGAGAGCTGGATCAGGACGTGTTAAACCCATTATGGGATGCGCGAGTTGAGGCGATGAAAGGGGTATCCTGCATCGACCTGAACCAGATTTCCCGGGTGGATACCGGTGGTCTGGCATTACTGCTGCACCTGATTAATGAGGGCAAGCAGCAGGGGAACAGCGTTTCGCTCGCTGGCGTTAACGATAAAGTGTACACGCTGGCGCAGCTTTACAATTTGCCTGACGACGTTCTTCCGCGTTAATTTTTGTAAGCCGGATAAGGTCTTGTGCCGCCATCCGGCAAATCCTCTGCGGGGGATCTGCCACTAAAGCCTTGTCTGATTTATCAGCGGGGCTTTTTGCTTATTTATGACAGCGCCACTTTGCTCTAAGATGTTGGGCTGTTTTCACTATCTGACGAATGAAGAGCCCATGGAAAATAATGAAATTCAGAGCGTGCTGATGAATGCACTCTCCCTCCAGGAAGTCCACGTTTCTGGCGACGGCAGTCACTTTCAGGTTATTGCCGTGGGTGAGATGTTTGAAGGCATGAGCCGGGTCAAGAAACAGCAATCGGTCTATGGCCCGTTGATGGAGTACATTGCGGACAACCGCATTCATGCCGTGTCGATTAAGGCGTTTACTCCAGCGGAATGGGCGCGCGATCGCAAACTTAACGGTTTTTGAGCTACGGGTGATATGCCGGTAGCGAAGATAAATTCTTAACAGAGAACAGAATAATGGATAAATTTCGTGTTCAGGGGCCAACCAAGCTCCAGGGCGAAGTCACAATTTCAGGCGCTAAAAACGCCGCGCTGCCGATCCTGTTTGCGGCGCTGCTGGCTGAAGAACCTGTAGAGATCCAGAACGTCCCGAAACTGAAGGATGTTGACACCTCAATGAAGCTGCTGAGCCAGTTGGGGGCGAAAGTTGAGCGTAATGGTTCTGTGCACATTGATGCGCGTGACGTGAACGTCTTCTGTGCGCCGTACGATTTGGTCAAAACCATGCGTGCATCCATCTGGGCGCTTGGGCCACTGGTTGCCCGCTTTGGCCAGGGCCAGGTTTCACTGCCGGGCGGCTGCACCATCGGCGCGCGTCCGGTTGACCTGCACATTACTGGTCTGGAGCAGTTAGGCGCGACTATTAAGCTTGAAGAAGGCTATGTGAAAGCGTCCGTTGATGGCCGCCTGAAAGGCGCGCATATCGTCATGGACAAAGTGAGCGTCGGCGCGACGGTCACTATCATGTGCGCAGCAACGCTTGCCGAAGGCACTACCATCATCGAAAACGCCGCGCGTGAACCGGAGATCGTGGATACCGCGAACTTCCTGATTGCGCTGGGCGCAAAAATAACAGGCCAGGGTACCGATCGTATTACCATCGAAGGCGTTGAGCGCCTCGGCGGCGGTGTGTATCGCGTTCTGCCTGACCGCATCGAAACCGGTACTTTCCTGGTGGCAGCGGCAATTTCTCGCGGCAAAATTATCTGCCGTAATGCACAACCTGACACGCTGGATGCCGTTCTGGCGAAGCTGCGTGATGCGGGAGCGGATATCGAAGTCGGTGACGACTGGATCAGCCTGGACATGCACGGTAAACGTCCGAAAGCGGTCAATGTGCGCACAGCGCCGCACCCGGCGTTCCCTACCGATATGCAGGCCCAGTTCACGTTGCTGAACCTGGTGGCAGAAGGTACGGGTTTCATCACGGAAACCGTGTTTGAGAACCGCTTTATGCACGTGCCTGAGCTGAGCCGTATGGGCGCTCACGCAGAAATCGAAAGCAATACCGTGATTTGCCACGGCGTGGAAACGCTCTCCGGCGCACAGGTTATGGCGACCGATCTGCGCGCATCTGCAAGCCTCGTGCTGGCAGGGTGTATTGCTGAAGGTACGACGGTAGTCGATCGTATTTATCACATCGATCGCGGCTATGAGCGCATCGAAGATAAACTGCGCGCGCTGGGCGCAAACATTGAGCGCGTGAAAGGCGAGTAATCGTCTACGTCTCTTGTAACCCCCAGTTCTGTGAACCGGGGGTTACTACTCATCAGTGTTCATTCAGGATTCTGTTTCTCTTTGCGTCCCCTCATCATCCGCGTTCTGTCGATAAACTCATGTGTTTTTGCATCGTGATAGCGTGACGGCCAAATCACCCACGGGTCGGTTCCCAACGATCGGGCGATAATCAACTCACCTTTTGGCCATGGGCGTGTTAACGCATTGGCCAGCGTTGATGAGCTTAATCCATTTTTACGTGATTCAGCGGCCATTGAGGTCCCTTTCTTGCGCAGTCCGGCGATGATATCGGCCGGATGCCAGTCAATCAGCTTGTTTTCCATAAACTCATCTCTCCTTTGGTTATCGACTTATGGTTCCACGATCGGTTGTGGAGATACTATAACGCCCGGAGAACGAATATTCTAAAATGTTCATGTAAAGTGTGAGTATATTCAGAATATGCCAAATTTATGCGAAGGTTGCTGGAGAGGGGGACGTGTTTATTGGAATTTATAAAAGCATCCCGTGCAGGGCACGGGATGATGAAAGATGCCGCAGGGTATTAACGGTCGCGCTGTACGGCGATATGCGCCAGACCAATCAGCGCTTCTCTCCACGGCGTATCAGGCAGTACCTGCAGCGCAGCGATGGCCTTATCAGCCTCTTCTTCTGCACGTTGGCGAGTCCACTCCAGGGAACCACAGGCGTTCATCGCTTCCAGAACAGGCTCCAGAAGGTGACGGCCATTACCCTGCTCAATAGCCTGGCGGATCATTTGTGCTTGTTCAGGGGTGCCGTGGCGCATGGCATGCAGCAGCGGCAGCGTTGGTTTGCCCTCGTTGAGGTCATCACCGACGTTTTTACCCAGTTGCTCACCATCCGCGTTGTAATCCAGCAAATCGTCAATTAACTGGAAAGCAGTACCGAGATAACGGCCATAATCCTGCAACCCTTTCTCTTGTTCTTCGCTGCAACCAGCCAGAATGCCAGAGCATTGGGCAGCCGCTTCAAACAAACGCGCGGTCTTACTGTAGATAACGCGCATATAGTTTTCTTCAGTGATGTCCGGGTCGTTGACGTTCATCAACTGTAAGACTTCACCTTCGGCGATGACGTTGACCGCTTTCGACATGACTTCCAGCACTTTCAGCGAACCGAGGCTGGTCATCATCTGAAAAGCGCGGGTATAGATAAAATCGCCGACCAGCACGCTGGCCGCATTGCCAAACGCCGCATTCGCCGTGGCTTTTCCGCGGCGCATGTCGGACTCATCCACAACATCGTCGTGCAACAGGGTCGCGGTGTGGATAAACTCGATGAGGGCTGCAATCGTAACGTGTGCATTTTGCTGGTAGCCAACTGCACGCGCGGCGAGTACGGCGATCATTGGGCGAATGCGTTTTCCGCCGCCGCTAACGATGTAGTACCCCAGTTGATTGATCAGCTGCACGTCGGAATTGAGCTGTTCAAGGATTGTCGCATTGACCCCCGCCATATCTTGCGCGGTTAACTCATTGATTTTTTCTAAATTCATCGCAAAAGCCGGGCTTCTCGCCCCGATTACCTCACTGTATCGGAAGGTAACGTCGGGTTTAGGGTTATAAATATATGCTGATTGTACTGAAAAAACGCCATAGATAAACGTTACCGTACGTGTTGTGTTTTTTTTCTTCATGTATTGACGTAGCACTTGTCAAAGGCTCGCGTTTTGCGTAATATTCGCGCCCTATTGTGAATATTTATAGCGCACTCTGAATCATCAAAAAGGTGTGCGCGGAAGCGGAGTTTTTTATGTACGCGGTTTTCCAAAGTGGTGGTAAACAACACCGAGTAAGCGAAGGTCAGACCGTTCGCCTGGAAAAGCTGGACATCGCAACTGGCGAATCTGTTGAATTCGCAGAAGTTCTGATGATCGCAAACGGTGAAGAAGTCAAAATCGGCGTTCCTTTCGTTGATGGCGGCGTTATCAAAGCTGAAGTTGTTGCTCACGGTCGTGGCGAGAAAGTTAAAATTGTTAAGTTTCGTCGTCGTAAACACTACCGTAAGCAGCAGGGCCATCGTCAGTGGTTCACTGATGTAAAAATCACTGGCATCAGCGCTTAAGTTAAGGGGAGCAGATTAAATGGCACATAAAAAGGCTGGCGGCTCGACTCGTAACGGTCGCGATTCAGAAGCTAAACGTCTGGGCGTAAAACGCTTCGGCGGTGAAACAGTTCTGGCTGGTAGCATCA
Organism: Citrobacter sp. RHBSTW-00859; assembly: GCF_013729795.1. Classification (NCBI taxonomy): domain Bacteria; kingdom Pseudomonadati; phylum Pseudomonadota; class Gammaproteobacteria; order Enterobacterales; family Enterobacteriaceae; genus Citrobacter; species Citrobacter sp. RHBSTW-00859. The sequence continues at coordinate 545,378 of NZ_CP056284.1, forward strand.
TCGTTCGTCAACGTGGTACTAAATTCCACGCTGGCTCCAACGTTGGTTGCGGCAAAGACCACACTCTGTTTGCTAAAGCAGACGGTAAAGTGAAATTTGAAGTGAAAGGCCCGAAAAACCGTAAATTCATCAGCATCGTTGCTGAATAAGTTTTTCGCGTCCCGGTAACGGATAAAAGCCCCGCAACACGTTGCGGGGCTTTTTACATTCGACGGCCGGTAAATACGCTCGTCGCGCCGTGATAACCCGGAAACGAGCCCTTGCAGGGAATACGGCATGAAGCAGCAGGCAGGTATTGGTATTCTGTTAGCACTCACAACGGCAGTATGTTGGGGCGCTTTGCCAATAGCGATGAAGCAAGTGCTGGAGGTGATGGAGCCTCCTACCGTGGTGTTCTACCGTTTTTTAATGGCAAGCATTGGCCTTGGCGCTATTCTTGCGGTTAAAAAAAAGCTCCCTCCGTTGCGTATTTTTCGCAAAGCGCGTTGGCTGATCCTGTTGGCTATCGCTACCGGTGGGTTGTTCGGTAACTTCATTCTGTTTAGTTCATCCTTGCAATATTTGAGCCCAACGGCTTCGCAGGTTATCGGTCAGCTGTCACCGGTTGGTATGATGATTGCCAGCGTCTTTATCCTGAAAGAAAAGATGCGCGGTACGCAGGTGATTGGCGCCATTATGCTTCTGAGCGGCCTGGTTCTGTTTTTTAATACCAGTCTGATCGAAATTTTTACCCGTCTCACCGATTACACCTGGGGCGTTATCTTTGGTGTTGGTGCGGCGATGGTCTGGGTGAGCTATGGGGTCGCGCAAAAGGTGTTATTGCGCCGTCTGGCATCACCGCAGATCCTGTTTTTACTGTACACTTTATGTACGATTGCGTTGTTGCCGTTGGCTAAACCCGGTGTCATCACGCAGCTCAGTGACTGGCAGCTGGCATGCCTTGTATTCTGCGGCCTGAATACGCTGGTAGGATACGGTGCTCTCGCGGAAGCGATGGCGCGTTGGCAGGCGGCACAGGTGAGCGCCATTATTACGCTCACTCCGCTGTTTACGTTGTTATTTTCAGATTTATTATCACTGGCCTGGCCCGATTTCTTCGCCAGACCGATGCTAAACCTATTAGGTTATCTCGGTGCGTTTATCGTGGTTGCGGGCGCGATGTATTCCGCCATTGGTCATCGAATTTGGGGCGGTTTACGTAAGCATGAAACGGTGGTTTCGCAGCCCCGCTCAGGCGAATGATTTACGGAGAGTAAAATGAAGTTTGTTGATGAAGCATCGATTCTGGTCGTTGCAGGTGATGGCGGTAATGGTTGCGTCAGCTTCCGCCGCGAAAAGTACATCCCAAAAGGCGGTCCGGACGGTGGAGACGGTGGTGATGGTGGTGACGTTTGGCTGGAAGCCGACGAAAACCTGAACACGCTGATCGATTACCGTTTTGAAAAATCATTCCGCGCGGAACGTGGACAGAATGGCGCGAGCCGTGATTGCACCGGCAAGCGTGGTAAAGATGTCACGATTAAAGTGCCTGTAGGTACGCGTGTAATCGATCAGGGCACGGGCGAAACCATGGGCGACATGACCAAACACGGTCAGCGTCTGATGGTCGCTAAAGGCGGCTGGCACGGTTTGGGCAACACCCGTTTCAAATCCTCGGTCAACCGTACTCCGCGTCAGAAAACGATGGGTACACCGGGCGATAAACGCGATCTGATGCTGGAGCTGATGTTGCTGGCGGACGTGGGGATGCTGGGCATGCCAAACGCCGGTAAATCGACGTTTATCCGTGCGGTGTCCGCGGCGAAGCCGAAAGTCGCTGACTATCCGTTCACCACTCTGGTTCCGAGCCTGGGTGTGGTGCGTATGGACAACGAAAAGAGCTTCGTGGTTGCCGACATTCCGGGTCTGATTGAAGGCGCGGCTGAAGGCGCAGGCTTGGGTATCCGCTTCCTGAAACACCTGGAACGCTGCCGCGTACTGCTACACCTCATTGATATCGATCCGATTGACGGTTCCGATCCGGTTGAAAATGCCCGTATCATTATTGGCGAGCTTGAGAAATACAGCCAGGATCTGGCGTCTAAACCGCGTTGGTTAGTGTTCAACAAAATTGATTTGCTGGACAAGGCTGAAGCGGAAGAGAAAGCGAAAGCGATCGCTGAAGCGTTAGGCTGGGAAGGTAAATATTACCTGATCTCCGCCGCCAGCCAGTTGGGCGTGAAGGAGCTCTGCTGGGATGTGATGACCTTTATCATCGAGAACCCGATTGTTCAGGCTGAAGAAGCGAAACAGCCAGAGAAAGTCGAGTTCATGTGGGATGATTATCACCGCCAGCAACTCGCTGAAGTCGAAGACGAAGCAGAAGATGACTGGGATGACGATTGGGACGAAGACGACGAAGAAGGCGTTGAGTTCATCTACAAGCGTTAATCACATTAAAAACCCCGGCCATGTTGCCGGGGTTTTGTTTCCAGGTTTCAGAAGGCCGGTTTAGGTGCGTTAGCGCTGCCATCCGGCAAACATACTCAGTTATTCTGATAAATATCCTTGTATAACCGGCTCTCGAAGCGGACCAGTGGAATACGGCGATTACGCTGATCGGCTGGCTCTACCGCATAACCAGACAGATACTGCACAAATGCCATGCGCTGACCGCTTGCCGTGGTGATGAAGCCTGCCAGGTTATAGACCCCCTGCAGTGAGCCTGTCTTCGCCGATACTTTGCCATCTACGCCAGCCTGATGCAGACCCGCACGGTATTGCAAAGAGCCGTCATGGCCTGCCAGCGGCAGCATGGTGATAAAGTTCAGCTCGTTATCGTGCTGAGCGATATATTGCAGCACTTGCATCATGGTCGCCGGGGCAATCAGGTTATGGCGCGAGAGACCAGAACCGTCGGCAATAATGGTGTTGCCGATATCAATACCCGCTTGCTGACGCAGAATCTGGCGTACGGCATCAGAACCCGCTCGCCAGGTACCTGGCACGTTAAATCGTGCATGGCCAATCATACGGAAAACGGTATCGGCAATCATGTTGTCCGATTTTTTCAGCATAATCTTAAGCAGGTCGTGCAGCGGCGCCGACTGCTTACTGGCTACCACGGTCCCCGGCTCGTTGACCAGCGTCTGGCGCAGCAGAGTCCCGCTGTAAGTGATACCGGCTTGTTTTAGCTCATCTTTGATAATCGCCCCGGCATAGCTGGCGCCGTCCTGAATAGCGAATGCCAGCGGCAGCGGATCGGCTCGTTGGGGCAGGCATCCGGTCAACGTAAAGCGGTTGAGATCGCCTGGAACCACGTCCAGTTCACAATATTGCGCTTCGGCAGAGCCACGAGCGAGAGTACGCACCTGACTGAACATGGTGACCGGGTAGTAAGATGCCACGCGGATAAAGGCGAGATCGTTAGGTTTTTGCGCGCTATAGAGTGAAACCGAGAAACAGTTACGATCGACAATGGCTGCCGCGGGCGGTGCGCTAAAACACTGCGTCATGTCGTTCCAGGGCCAACCAGGCGCTTTATCATGGCTGGCGAAAATGGAGGTGTCGATCATGACATTTCCAGCAATTTGCGTCACGCCTGATTTTTTCAGGGTTGCCACCATATTGCGAATATCCTGACGTTTTAGCGTCGGATCGGCACCAAATCGCGCCACTAAGTCACCTTTCAAAACGCCGCCTTCCACGTTGCCTTTAGTCTCAAGCGTGGTGGTAAAACGAAAGTCAGGCCCGAGCTGAATCAATGCCGCCAGCGCGGTGATCACTTTCTGTGTACTGGCCGGCAGCGCCATCTGCTGGCTATGGTAATCAATAGCAGGAGCAGGTGCGCCAACCTTCTGTACCATAAGGGCGAGGTTGGCCCCGGCAGGGAGCTGATTGATATACTCGTCGACGTTCGCAGCCTGAACGCTGAACGCTATACTGGCAGTCAATCCAATGGTAAATCTGGAAAATCGCATAATCTCGCGCTAACAACCTGGAAACAGGCCGTCATACTACGGCGCAACGCCCCAAAAAGTAAACGATGACCCATAGGGAACTCCAGGGTAAAATGATCATCAAATAGAGAATTGTAGCTGACCTGGGACCCTGAGCCCCGGGTCGGTATTTTTTTGCTTCTGACTCTGGCATGGCGTATGCCAGAGTGGGCTTAGCAGCCGGGGTGAGAGCAGCCGCCCCCTACAGGAATGTTCAAGAGGTATAACAAATGCAAGCTATCCCAATGACCTTACGTGGTGCTGAAAAACTGCGCGAAGAACTGGATTTTCTGAAATCGGTGCGCCGTCCTGAAATCATTGCCGCTATCGCAGATGCGCGCGAGCATGGCGACCTGAAAGAAAATGCAGAGTATCACGCGGCGCGCGAACAGCAGGGTTTCTGCGAAGGGCGCATTAAAGATATCGAAGCTAAACTGTCCAACGCGCAGGTTATCGACGTCACAAAAATGCCGAACAATGGTCGCGTAGTTTTCGGCGCGACGGTTACCGTGCTGAATCTCGATAACGACGAAGAGCAGACCTGGCGTATTGTCGGCGATGATGAAGCCGATTTTAAACAGAACCTGATTTCGGTGAACTCGCCTATTGCTCGTGGCCTAATCGGTAAAGAGCAGGATGACGTGGTGGTTATTAAAACGCCGGGCGGTGAAGTTGAATATGAAGTAACGAAGGTAGAATACCTGTAATTCGCATCTTGGTTAAGATGTTGATACATTGTAAAGAAAGGAAAAAGGCCGCTTAGCGGCCTTTTATCAACGAAGAGAGCGTGGCATTTTGCTCTCCTGCTAGCGGAAAATCCCGCGTTTTACACAAACTTCGTGTGCAACTTTGGGATATTCTTAGCGTGGCAGCGAGATTTTACGTTCTTTAGTCGGGCGATACAGTACCAGCGTTTTACCGATGACCTGTACATTGCAGGCGCCGGTTTCGCGTACGATAGCTTCCACGATCAAGGTTTTAGTATCGCGATCTTCCGAGGCGATTTTCACCTTGATAAGTTCATGGTGCTCTAACGCTTGTTCAATCTCGGCCAGTACCCCTTCGGTCAAACCATTGTTGCCAAGCATAACTACAGGCTTGAGCGGATGTGCCAGACCTTTCAGGTGCTGTTTTTGTTTAGTACTCAGATTCATCGTATATTTTTGCTTACGTTGGGATTGAAAACGGGTCATTCTACCGCCATCTCCCATATATCACCAAATAGCTGTGTAGAAATTTACACCATTGGTTACGATGAACTGCCCTTTGGGAATGTGAAATGACAGGTAAAAAGCGTTCTGCCAGCTCGAGTCGCTGGCTTCAGGAACACTTTAGCGATAAATATGTTCAGCAGGCGCAGAAAAAGGGGTTACGTTCCCGTGCCTGGTTTAAACTTGATGAAATACAGCAAAGTGACAAAATTTTTAAACCGGGGATGACGATTGTTGATCTCGGTGCTGCACCCGGTGGCTGGTCGCAATATGCGGTTACGCAGATCGGCAACACTGGCCGCATTATCGCTTGCGATCTTTTACCTATGGATCCAATCGTTGGTGTGGACTTCCTTCAGGGCGACTTTCGTGATGAATTAGTCCTGAAAGCGTTACTTGAACGCGTAGGTGACAGTAAAGTACAAGTTGTCATGTCTGATATGGCGCCAAATATGTGTGGAACACCGGCGGTGGATATTCCCCGGGCCATGTATCTGGTAGAGCTGGCGCTTGGAATGGCTCGTGATGTATTAGCGCCAGGTGGTAGTTTTGTAGTGAAGGTGTTCCAGGGCGAAGGCTTCGATGAGTATCTAAGAGAGATTCGCTCCCTGTTTACGAAGGTCAAAGTTCGTAAGCCGGACTCTTCTCGCGCCCGTTCGCGTGAAGTGTATATTGTAGCGACCGGGCGTAAACCATAACCGGTAGATTTCAAACGAAAGTTTGAAAGAAACTGGATATAGAGTATCCTGACGCTGTTTTTAACACAGTTGTAATATGAGGTTAATCCCTTGAGTGACATGGCGAAAAACCTAATTCTCTGGCTGGTCATTGCCGTTGTGCTGATGTCAGTATTCCAGAGCTTTGGGCCCAGCGAGTCTAATGGCCGTAAGGTTGATTACTCTACCTTCCTGCAAGAGGTCAATCAGGACCAGGTTCGTGAAGCGAAGATCAACGGACGTGAGATTAACGTTACCAAGAAAGATAGTAACCGTTACACGACCTACATTCCGGTTAACGATCCGAAGCTGCTTGATAACCTGCTGACCAAAAACGTCAAGGTTGTTGGTGAACCGCCTGAAGAGCCGAGCCTGCTGGCTTCTATCTTCATTTCCTGGTTCCCAATGCTGCTGCTGATTGGTGTCTGGATCTTCTTCATGCGTCAAATGCAGGGCGGTGGTGGCAAAGGTGCCATGTCGTTCGGTAAGAGCAAAGCGCGCATGCTGACGGAAGATCAGATCAAAACGACTTTTGCAGACGTTGCTGGTTGCGACGAAGCAAAAGAAGAAGTTGCTGAGCTGGTTGAGTATCTGCGCGAACCGAGCCGTTTCCAGAAGCTGGGCGGTAAAATCCCGAAAGGCGTCCTGATGGTCGGTCCTCCGGGTACGGGTAAAACCCTGCTGGCGAAAGCTATCGCAGGTGAAGCGAAGGTTCCTTTCTTCACCATTTCCGGTTCTGATTTCGTGGAAATGTTCGTGGGTGTCGGTGCATCTCGTGTGCGTGACATGTTCGAACAAGCCAAGAAAGCGGCACCGTGCATCATCTTCATCGATGAAATCGACGCCGTAGGCCGCCAGCGTGGTGCAGGTCTGGGCGGTGGTCACGATGAACGTGAGCAGACACTGAACCAGATGCTGGTTGAGATGGACGGCTTCGAAGGTAACGAAGGCATTATCGTTATCGCGGCAACTAACCGTCCGGACGTTCTTGACCCTGCGCTGCTGCGTCCAGGCCGTTTCGACCGTCAGGTTGTGGTTGGTCTGCCGGATGTCCGCGGTCGTGAACAGATCCTGAAAGTGCATATGCGTCGCGTACCGCTGTCTCCGGATATCGATGCGGCAATCATTGCACGTGGTACGCCTGGCTTCTCCGGTGCAGATCTCGCGAACCTGGTCAACGAAGCGGCGCTGTTTGCTGCTCGTGGCAACAAGCGTGTTGTATCGATGGTTGAATTCGAGAAAGCGAAAGACAAAATCATGATGGGTGCGGAACGTCGCTCCATGGTGATGACGGAAGCGCAGAAAGAATCTACCGCGTATCACGAAGCAGGCCACGCGATTATCGGTCGCCTGGTACCGGAACACGATCCGGTGCACAAAGTGACGATTATCCCGCGCGGTCGTGCGCTGGGTGTGACTTTCTTCCTGCCTGAAGGCGACGCAATCAGCGCCAGCCGCCAGAAACTGGAAAGTCAGATCTCCACGCTGTACGGCGGTCGTCTGGCCGAAGAGATCATCTACGGTGTTGAACATGTTTCTACCGGTGCGTCGAACGACATTAAAGTCGCGACTAACCTGGCGCGTAACATGGTTACTCAGTGGGGCTTCTCCGAGAAACTCGGTCCGTTGCTGTACGCTGAAGAAGAAGGCGAAGTGTTCCTGGGACGTTCTGTGGCGAAAGCTAAACATATGTCCGATGAAACGGCTCGTATTATCGATCAGGAAGTTAAACTGCTGATTGAGCGTAACTATGACCGTGCGCGTCGTCTGCTGAACGAAAACATGGACATTCTGCACTCGATGAAAGATGCGCTCATGAAATATGAGACCATCGATGCGCCGCAGATTGATGATCTGATGGCTCGCCGCGAGGTACGTCCGCCAGCGGGTTGGGAAGAACCGGGTTCTTCTAACAACAACTCTGGCAGCACCGGCAAGCCGAGTGCGCCGCGTCCGGTTGATGAACCGCGTGCGCCGGACTCTGGCACCATGTCAGAGCAACTGGGCGACAAATAAGTTATCGTTGATGATGACCGTGTTCTAATTTAAAACCCTGGGGCTTGCCCCGGGGTTTTTCTTATTTGTATATTCAAGATGTTATCAGGGATAAAACTATGAAACTCTTTGCTCAGGGGTCTTCACTGGATCTCAGCCATCCACACGTCATGGGGATATTGAACGTCACGCCAGATTCCTTTTCCGATGGTGGTGCGCACAACTCTCTGGTTGAGGCGGTAAAACACGCAAACCTGATGATTAACGCTGGGGCGACTATCATTGATGTGGGTGGTGAATCCACGCGTCCAGGCGCGGCCGATGTGAGCGTGGAAGAAGAGTTGCAGCGAGTGATCCCGGTGGTGGAGGCGATTGCTCAACGTTTTGAAGTGTGGATTTCGGTCGATACTTCAAAAGCAGAAGTGATTCGCGAGTGCGCCAGAGTCGGCGCACATATCATTAATGACATTCGCTCACTCTCGGAGCCTGGGGCGCTGGAAGCCGCAGCAGAAACCGGATTACCGGTTTGTCTGATGCATATGCAGGGTCAGCCGAAAACCATGCAGGAAGCACCAAAGTACGAGGATGTTTTTGCTGATGTAAATCGTTACTTTGTTGAACAAATAGCACGCTGCGAGCGGGCTGGAATCACAAAAGATAAATTGTTGCTCGACCCCGGGTTCGGATTCGGTAAAAATCTCACTCACAACTACACATTACTGGCACGTTTGGCTGAGTTTCATCATTTTAATCTGCCATTGCTGGTTGGGATGTCACGAAAATCAATGGTTGGCCAGTTGCTGAATGTGGGGCCATCCGAACGCCTGAGCGGTAGCCTTGCGTGTGCGGTCATTGCCGCAATGCAAGGGGCGCATATCATTCGTGTCCATGACGTCAAAGAAACCGTAGAAGCGATGCGTGTGGTGGAAGCCACATTGTCTGCAAAGGAAAATAAACGCTATGAGTAATCGTAAATATTTTGGCACCGATGGGATCCGTGGTCGCGTAGGCGACGCCCCAATTACCCCTGACTTTGTACTCAAACTGGGTTGGGCTGCAGGAAAAGTGCTGGCACGTCATGGTTCACGTAAAATTATTATCGGCAAAGATACGCGTATTTCCGGCTATATGCTGGAGTCCGCACTGGAAGCGGGTCTGGCTGCCGCCGGACTGTCGGCTTCTTTCACAGGCCCAATGCCAACACCTGCTGTTGCATATCTGACGCGTGCCTTCCGTGCTGAAGCTGGGATTGTTATCTCCGCTTCGCACAACCCGTACTATGACAACGGAATTAAATTCTTCTCCATCGATGGGACCAAACTGCCGGATGCGGTTGAAGAAGCTATCGAAGCCGAAATGGAAAAAGCGATCACCTGCGTGGACTCGGCTGAACTGGGTAAAGCTACCCGCATCGTTGATGCTGCCGGTCGTTATATCGAGTTTTGCAAAGGCACCTTCCCGAATGAATTGAGTCTGAGTGAGCTTAAAATTGTGGTGGATTGCGCTAATGGTGCGACGTACCACATTGCGCCAAATGTACTGCGTGAGCTGGGCGCAAACGTGATTGCTATTGGCTGTGAGCCAAACGGTGTGAATATCAATGAAGAAGTCGGCGCTACCGACGTTCGTGCCCTGCAGGCGCGCGTGATGGCGGAAAAAGCCGATCTGGGTATTGCGCTGGATGGTGACGGCGACCGTGTCATTATGGTTGACCACGAAGGCAATAAGGTCGATGGCGATCAGATCATGTACATCATTGGCCGTGAAGCCCTGCGTCAGGGGCAACTGCGCGGTGGTGCGGTAGGTACGCTGATGAGCAATATGGGCCTCGAGCTGGCGCTGAAACAGCTGGGTATTCCGTTTGCCCGTGCGAAAGTCGGCGACCGCTACGTACTGGAAAAAATGCAGGAAAAAGGCTGGCGTATCGGTGCTGAAAACTCAGGCCATGTGATCCTGCTGGACAAAACCACCACCGGTGACGGTATCGTTGCAGGTCTGCAGGTACTGGCGGCGATGGTGCGTAACCATATGAGTTTGCACGACCTGTGCAGCGGCATGAAAATGTTCCCGCAACTGCTGGTTAACGTACGTTACACCGCAGGTAGCGGCGATCCGCTGGAACATGAAAACGTGAAAGCGGTGATGGCTGAAGTTGAAGCTGCACTGGGCAATCGCGGACGTGTTCTGCTGCGTAAGTCAGGTACTGAACCGTTAATTCGCGTGATGGTTGAAGGTGAAGATGAAGCGCAGGTGACTGAATTCGCTCACCGTATTGCCGATGCCGTCAAAGCGGTGTAATCACTAAAGACAGTGAAAACCGGAGTCTGGGACTCCGGTTTTTTTTTACTGTACGGGAAGCGACTGTTTATGTCGGCGCTGCCAGAAGTAACCACCGATCATTAATATTACAAGGACTGCCAGCCACGGCAGAACCGCCAGCAAATGCCCTGACCGGGCAAAGGTCAGCGCAATCATCAGTAACCAACCGCCCAGCATCGGAATCGCGGTGCGCTTAACAATGTCCACAGGTGAGACGCCTGCAATTCCCGCGATAGCAATGATGACGCCGGCAATGGGGGATAACGTACGACCAATACCCGCCGATATCTGGATAGGCAACATCATGACTGCGATGTCGCTACCGATATGACGGCTGATGTCCGGTACCATTGGGGCGAAGGAGAAAAACGCCGCATTTCCGGAGCCCATTAGCGCTGAAATTGCAAAGGTGATAAGGGTCATCAGCAGGATAATAGAGGCGGCGCTGAGGCCAAATTCACCGGAAAGCGACAGCAGCGCATCGACGGCGCCAATAGCTTTCAGTCCGGCTGAAAAGACTTCACCGGCGATAATCAGCGTGACGACGGTGGCAAAAACGCTGCCCATGCTGTCGAAGACTTTTTGTACGCCTGCCATCACCTCGCGCGCCTTACGATGACGGCAATACTCACAAACCAGGGTAATGGCGAGGCTTATCAGTACGGCGGTATCCAGCGTAATTTTGAGCGAACTGAATACTAAATCACTGCACACCAGCATCAACACCAGAGGTAGCATGGGCAGAAAAAGCCAGGCGATCGGTGCTTCAGTTTCATCGGTCGACGTTAATGTCTGCATCTGCTGAGCCACACCGTCACTGCTTTCCCGATGGTCGAAAAAGCGTTGCACAACAATATGTAACAGGGCGATGAACAGAATAACGGGGACGACGATCGGCAACTGATCCTGCACGAAATAGTTCACCACCTCGATGCCTGCGGTTTTGGCGGCGAGAACCGAGTTGCCGGAACCTGGACCAAATTCAACCGCACAGGTACTGGCGATAACGGCGGCAACGGCAGCGCGGCTACAGCCAAGACGGGTCAGCAGCGGGTAGAGCGTCGCCATCAACAGCAGACCCAGCCCGGTGGCGCTGCTGATAAACAGCGACAGGAATTGACCCAGCAACAGCGCCAGCCCCAACAGCAGATACGGTGAGTTCAGGCGTTGCAAAGGGCGAGATGTCACCCGAACCAGCACCTGGCTTGCGCCAATGGCCGACATATATGTAGCGAAACCACCAATCAGCATAATTTGCAGCCCAAGGCCGCCGAGGCGCACGCTCAGGGTATCGCGAATAAACTCGAAGGCATCAAAGGGGCCGAATCCGGTGCTTTTTTTCACCAGGTCACTGAGCGTGGTCATCCCGCTAAAATGCGCGATAAGCAGCAGCACAATCCCGGTCAACAGCAACACTGACTGGGGGTGATATTTTTTGAGGATCAGACGTCCGGCAAAAATGATGGCAATTAGCGCCAGTAATAATGACATTCTTGCCCCCTCACTCGAAGTTGCCAGTAACCAGGCACTCGCCATCCCGCAGCAACGGCTTACCCGCAGCGAACAGATGGGCCAGCGAGAGGTCATCATTGAGTACACAGATATCGGCACGTTCCCCGGCGCAGAGCACGCCGCCGGAAATACCCAACGAGCGCGCAACGTTTGCCGTCAACATCGCGATCGCTTGTGGCACCGGGATCCCTACATCAATCAAGCGAGGAAGAAGATTAAGGTTACCTGCGACCGGTGCCGCGCTTAAGCCTTCCACAATACCCTGGGCGTTAAAGCGCGGAACGCTGCCATTACCATCAGAGCTGATCGTGATGCGATCGGCTGGAACCTGGGCTTCCAGAGCGTGGAGGATTGCCTGCTCCTGAGGCATAAAGCGACTACCGCCAGACGTAACGTCGATATGGCCGCCACGATGAGCGAACGCAATCGCCTGTTCGAACAAGGGCGCTGTTCTCGCAACATGGGTCGGTGAAATGTGGTGAATCGGAATGCCTTCATCACACAGCTCAATAAGCTGTGACATCCCTTCCGGCAGATTCCCCAGATGTACATGCAGTAACCCTTTTTTGCCTGCCAGCAGGGAAGCCACGCGGATATCGCTTACTATTCTCAGCAATTCCTGGAAAGAGGGGTAAGAACCACGGTGATCGGCGAGGGCGATTTTGACGCCAAGTATCGCTGGAATAAAGGTCATGTCATCGCGGATGGATCGCGTAATGGTTGGGCTGGGTACCGCGTAGGCTCCCGTATGCATAAATGCGCGTAATCCCTCAAGGTTGAGAGACTGCATTTTGGCGTAGAGGTCTTTGGGCGAACGAGAAATGGCATCGGTACCTAACACGCCGACAACCGTGGTAATACCTGCCTGAATCAGATCGCGTAGCTTGACGGCTGGCGTTCGGCTGGCAAATCCAGCCTCGCCACCGCCACCGGTAAGATGGACATGTTGATCGATTATGCCTGGGATAACCCATTTGCCATGACAATCGATGACCTCGTCGACGCCATCAAACAGGGAAATATCTTTTTCTACCGCCACAATTCGGTCGGCATGAATGAGCAGGGAGCAGAGGCCTAAATCCTCGGGAGAAAAAACACGGGCATTGGTCAATAAAGTAAACATATCGGTCCTGTCAAACGTCGTGGGTGAGAGTCGGCAGGTGAAAAGGAATATTGTTGTTATGATGCCCACCATAAAGCCATTACTATAACTATGACTATTACCGATTTGGTATTGGAGGATGCGGTTATGGCATGGTGGAGAGTTCAACGTGGATTGTAAGTGGCTGGAAGATTTTCTGGCATTGAGTCAGCATGGAAACTACTCTCAGGCCGCGGCGCAGCGGCATATTACTCAACCCGCACTCAGTCGGCGTATAAAGGCGCTGGAAGAGGTGTTAGGGGTGCCGTTGTTTGACCGGACCACGACCCCCGTTACGCTGACACGCTATGGTGAACGCTTTGAACCCTATGCCCGGCACGTCCTCAGTACACTAACAGAGGCGCGCCACGAGCTATCGGCGATGACGCCAGCAACGGACAATACGCTGGTGATGGTTAGCCTGCATACCCTGTCGGTGAATATCCTGCCGGATATGATCAACTATCTGCGGCAGAGTGAACCGCAGTTAAATTTTACGGTTAATGCCAGTATTCAGGGGATAGACAACCACTTTAACGCCTTGATAGATCGGCAAATCGATCTGCTGGTGACCTACGATTTACCATCTTCGCAGCCGGGGCTGGAGATTGCCGGAGGGTTAAAACGTTCACTATGGCGGTATGAGCGATTTATACCGGTTATTTCTGCGCAGTTGGCTAATGCGCTTAACGATCCGCATGCGCCGATCCCATGGCTATGCTATAGCGACTACACCTTTGTCAGACGCATTATTGAGCCAGCTGAGCAACGTGTCCGCCCACGTCTGAAAAAGGTGTTTGAGAGTGGTTTAAGCGAAACGATACGAGAAATGGTGCTGCGGCATATGGGAATGGCATGGTTACCCGAATCGATGGTGGCGGAAGAGTTGGTGAACCAGCAAATTATTCACTGCTGGCCAGAAAACGCTGACCTGATTTGTGAAATCCCCGTTGTGGTATGGGCGAATCTTGACGATCAACGCGCCGTCATGCAGAGATGCTGGGAGAAGTTGCTGCGTTTTTGATTGATATGGCGATTTTTTCCGCAGTTGATACAATGCCAACAAATTGCCCTTGCGAAGGTTATTCGCTTTGGTTAGTATTCACACCCGCTTCAGTGGGAAACAGTAAACATTCCCGCTTTAATGGTCGAAGCATTGTACGCGGCAAATCCGCAAGGAACAGGTTGATTATGCACGAAGCTCTTTTAGTAGTTTTCCTTATTGTGGCAATTGGCCTGGTAGGCTTGATCATGCTGCAGCAAGGCAAAGGCGCTGATATGGGAGCCTCTTTTGGCGCAGGCGCTTCTGGTACTCTGTTTGGTTCAAGTGGTTCTGGTAACTTCATGACCCGCATGACAGCTGTATTGGGAACCTTGTTCTTCATCATCAGTCTGGTGCTGGGTAACATGAACAGCAATAAGACCAATAAAGGAAGTGAGTGGGAAAATCTGAGTGCACCGGCGAAAACCGAGCAAACTCAGCCAGCTGCTCCGGCTCAGCCGACCAGCGATATCCCACGCTAAGTATTCTGTACCGAGGTGGTGGAATTGGTAGACACGCTACCTTGAGGTGGTAGTGCCCTAACGGGCTTGTGGGTTCGAGTCCCATCCTCGGTACCAAATTCCAAAAAAAAGACGCTGCAAAGCGTCTTTTTTTTCGTCTGTCATTTGTGGTAGTTCTGTAGGTCGGATAAGACATTTAGGACGCCGTCCCACTATTACAATACCTGATGATGCCTAGCTTATCAGGCCTCAGGGTAACAGAACATCCCTATTTTCTGCGCATAAAAAAGGCCGCTTTCGCGGCCTGAAGATGATGAATATTTACTTCGCCTTGTTTTCCAGATTTTCAACCTGCGGCAGGCCGGTTGTGGAAGAGGCGGTCAGCAGACCAGACTGCGCATAACCGAACAGCTTCTCGCGGGTATCAGTGATATCCAGATTACGCATGGTCAACTGACCGATACGATCATCCGGAGAGAATACCGAGTCGCCTTTTTCCATCGTCAGACGTTCTGGTTTGTAAGTCAGATTGTCAGACACGGTGTTGAGGATGGAGTAATCATTACCGCGACGCAGTTCCAGCGTCACTTCACCCGTAATCTGGCTGGCAACCCAACGCTGCAGACCGTCACGCAGCATCAGCGCCTGAGAGTCAAACCAGCGGCCCTGATACAACAGACGACCAAGCTGGCGACCGTGCGCGTGATACTGCTCGATGGTGTCTTCGTTGTGAATCCCGGTCAGCAAACGCTCATAGGCGATGTGCAGCAATGCCATCCCCGGAGCTTCGTAGATGCCCCGGCTTTTCGCTTCAATGATACGGTTTTCAATCTGATCGCTCATACCCAGACCGTGACGACCGCCGATGCGGTTGGCTTCCAGCATCATCTCAACGTCGTCGCTGAAGGTTGTACCGTTCAGCGCAACCGGATGACCCTGCTCAAAACGCACGGTGACTTCTTCTGCCGGGATCTTCACGCTCTCATCCCAGAATTTCACGCCCATAATCGGGTTGACGATTTTGACGCTGGAGTTCAGAAACTCGAGGTCTTTTGCTTCGTGGGTCGCCCCGAGCATATTGGAGTCCGTTGAGTACGCTTTCTCAACGGACATCTTGTAGTCGAAACCACAGGCAATCATAAATTCGGACATCTCATGGCGACCGCCGAGTTCATCGATAAAATCGGTATCCAGCCATGGTTTGTAAATCTGCAGTTCGGCGTTGGTCAGCAGACCGTAACGATAGAAACGTTCAATATCGTTACCTTTATAGGTGCTACCGTCACCCCAGATATTTACGCCATCTTCTTTCATGGCCGCAACCAGCATGGTGCCGGTGACAGCACGGCCCAGCGGAGTGGTATTGAAATAGGTCAGTCCGCCGGTGGTGTTGTGGAATGCACCGCACTGAATCGCAGCAATCCCTTCGGCAACCAGCTGCTTACGGCAATCTACCAGGCGAGCATTCTCAGCACCATATTCCATTGCACGGCGAGGAATGGCGTCATAGTCATCCTCATCCGGCTGGCCCAAATTCGCAGTATATGCATATGGGACAGCCCCTTTTTGTCGCATCCACAGCAGTGCTGCACTGGTGTCCAGGCCGCCGGAAAAAGCGATACCAATACGTTGACCTACCGGGAGATGCTTGAGAATCGTCGTCATAAAATAAAACCCTGCTTGATAGACTGGTGAAGAGGTCGGCTTATTATACTAATTGCATTTTTATGCAAAATAAGTGAGTTTTCATTTAATCATCTTTTCTGGATGACAGGAAGAGTTTAGTGATAATTTCGTTAAATAACGGCGCGGGTGACACATTTATCTGGTCGAATATTCGCTGGGCAGCATTCATTGATTTGCATAGTCGTAACAAGGTTGACATACCGCATAGTGAATCAATATACTGTGCGCAGATTTTACGTCCCGTCCTCGGTACCAAATCCCAGCAGTATTTGCATTTTTTACCCAAAACGAGTAAAATTTGCCACGTTTCAGGCGCGGGGTGGAGCAGCCTGGTAGCTCGTCGGGCTCATAACCCGAAGGTCGTCGGTTCAAATCCGGCCCCCGCAACCACTTTCCCTTAGAGTTCTTTTTCAAATATACTGTGAAGACTTAGGCCTTCGTAGCTGGATTTGAAAAAAATTCTTTCGGAAGGTTTTCCGAACCGCAGGTGCGGTTATAGGGTTCAGTTATATAAAGCCCCGATTTATCGGGGTTTTTTGTTATCTGACTACAGAATAACTGGGCTTTAGGCCCTTTTTTTATGTCTTGGGGGTGGGCTTGTCCACATTAGAGCAAAAATTAACAGAGATGATTACAGCGCCAGTTGAAGCCCTGGGCTACGAGTTGGTCGGCATCGAATTTATTCGTGGTCGCACATCCACACTGCGCATCTATATTGATAGTGAAGATGGCATCAATGTTGATGATTGTGCTGATGTGAGCCATCAGGTAAGCGCCGTGATGGATGTCGAAGACCCAATCACCGTTGCCTACAACCTGGAAGTCTCCTCTCCGGGTCTCGACCGTCCTCTGTTCACAGCTGAACACTACGTGCGTTTCCTGGGTGAAGAAGTGACGCTGGTTCTTCGTATGGCGGTACAAAACCGTCGTAAATGGCAGGGCGTTATCAAAGCGGTGGATGGTGAGATGATCACGGTCACAGTCGAAGGTAAAGATGAAGTGTTCGCGCTGAGTAATATCCAGAAGGCGAACCTGGTTCCCCACTTTTAACAGTCTGGATTGAGGTGAAAAGCCCGCGATGAACAAAGAAATTTTGGCTGTTGTTGAAGCCGTATCCAACGAAAAAGCGCTGCCACGCGAGAAAATTTTTGAAGCGCTGGAAAGTGCGCTGGCTACAGCAACAAAGAAAAAATATGAGCAAGAGATCGACGTTCGCGTAGAAATCGATCGTAAAAGCGGTGATTTCGATACCTTCCGTCGTTGGGTAATCGTAGAAGAAGTTACTCAGCCGACCAAAGAAATTACGCTGGAAGCGGCACGCTTCGAAGACGAAAGCCTGAACGTGGGCGAATATGTTGAAGATCAGATTGAATCTGTCACCTTTGACCGTATCACCACCCAGACCGCGAAACAGGTTATCGTACAGAAAGTACGTGAAGCCGAACGCGCAATGGTTGTCGATCAGTTCCGCGAACACGAAGGCGAAATCGTCACCGGTGTGGTGAAGAAAGTTAACCGCGACAACATTTCTCTGGATCTGGGCAGCAATGCTGAAGCCGTGATCCTGCGTGAAGACATGCTGCCGCGTGAAAACTTCCGCCCAGGTGACCGTATTCGTGGCGTTCTTTACTCTGTACGCCCGGAAGCGCGCGGTGCGCAGCTGTTCGTAACCCGTTCCAAACCGGAAATGCTGATAGAGCTGTTCCGCATTGAAGTGCCGGAAATTGGCGAAGAAGTGATCGAAATTAAAGCGGCTGCTCGCGATCCGGGCTCACGTGCGAAAATCGCCGTTAAGACCAACGACAAGCGTATTGATCCGGTCGGCGCCTGTGTGGGTATGCGCGGTGCGCGCGTTCAGGCGGTTTCTACCGAACTGGGCGGCGAGCGTATCGATATCGTCCTGTGGGATGATAACCCGGCGCAGTTCGTGATTAACGCAATGGCGCCAGCAGACGTCGCTTCTATCGTGGTGGATGAAGACAAACACACCATGGATATCGCGGTTGAAGCCGGTAACCTGGCTCAGGCGATTGGACGTAATGGTCAGAACGTCCGCCTGGCTTCACAACTGAGCGGTTGGGAACTCAACGTGATGACCGTTGATGACCTGCAGGCGAAGCATCAGGCTGAAGCACATGCAGCCATTGATACCTTCACCAAATATCTCGATATCGATGAAGATTTCGCGACGGTTCTGGTAGAAGAAGGTTTTGCGACGCTGGAAGAACTGGCCTACGTGCCAATGAAAGAGCTGCTGGAAATTGACGGCCTGGATGAACAGACCGTTGAAGCGCTGCGCGAGCGTGCTAAAAACGCACTGACCACTCTGGCACTGGCCCAGGAAGAAAGTCTCGGTGATAACAAACCGGCTGACGATCTGCTGAATCTGGAAGGATTGGATCGTGAGATGGCCTTCAAACTGGCTGCCCGTGGTGTTTGTACGCTGGAAGATCTCGCTGAACAGGGCATTGATGATCTGGCTGATATCGAAGGGTTGACCGACGAAAAAGCCGGTGAGCTGATTATGGCTGCCCGTAATATTTGCTGGTTCGGCGACGAAGCGTAATAAACTGTAGCAGGAAGGAACAGTATGACAGATGTAACCGTAAAAACGCTGGCTGCAGAGATACAGACCTCCGTGGATCGCCTGGTACAGCAATTTGCTGATGCAGGTATCCCGAAGTCTGCTGACGACTCTGTGTCCGCACAAGAGAAACAAACCTTACTGGCGCATCTGAACCGTGAAAACGGCTCAGCGCCCGATAAGTTGACATTGCAGCGTAAAACGCGCAGTACTCTCAATATTCCAGGTACCGGTGGAAAAAGTAAATCGGTACAAATCGAAGTCCGCAAGACACGCACCTTTGTGAAACGCGATCCGCAAGAGGCTGAACGCCTTGCCGCGGAAGAGCAGGCGCAGCGTGAAGCGGAAGAGCAAGCCCGTCGTGAGGCAGAAGAAGCTGCCAAACGCGAGGCGCAACAAAAAGCCGAACGTGAGGCCGCAGAACAAGCTAAGCGTGAAGCCGCTGATAAAGCGAAACGTGAAGCTGCGGAAAAAGACAAAGTGAGCAATCAACAGACCGACGATATGACTAAAACCGCCCAGGCCGAAAAAGCCCGCCGTGAAAATGAAGCCGCAGAACTGAAGCGTAAAGCGGAAGAAGAAGCACGTCGCAAGCTTGAAGAAGAAGCGCGCCGCGTAGCGGAAGAAGCTCGCCGTATGGCGGAAGAAAACGAGAAGAATGGTGTGAATAACGCTGAACCTGTTGAAGATACCAGCGATTATCACGTCACCACCTCTCAGCATGCTCGCCAGGCAGAAGACGAGAACGATCGTGAAGTAGAAGGCGGTCGTGGTCGTACTCGCAGCACGAAAGCAGCGCGTCCGGCGAAGAAAGGTAACAAACACGCTGAATCTAAAGCTGACCGTGAAGAAGCGCGTGCAGCGGTTCGCGGCGGTAAAGGCGGTAAGCAGCGTAAAGGTTCCGCTCTGCAGCAGGGCTTCCAGAAGCCGGCTCAGGCCGTTAACCGTGACGTTGTGATCGGCGAAACCATCACCGTTGGCGATCTGGCGAACAAGATGGCAGTCAAAGGTTCCCAGGTCATCAAAGCGATGATGAAGCTGGGCGCAATGGCGACCATTAACCAGGTCATCGACCAGGAAACCGCACAGCTGGTTGCCGAAGAGATGGGCCACAAAGTTATCCTGCGTCGTGAAAACGAGCTGGAAGAAGCAGTAATGAGCGACCGTGACACCGGCGCTGCGGCAGAACCGCGCGCACCGGTAGTGACCATCATGGGTCACGTTGACCACGGTAAAACCTCTCTGCTGGACTACATTCGCTCCACGAAAGTTGCCTCTGGCGAAGCGGGCGGCATTACTCAGCACATTGGTGCGTACCATGTTGAAACTGACAACGGTATGATCACCTTCCTGGATACCCCGGGTCACGCCGCGTTTACCTCCATGCGTGCTCGTGGTGCTCAGGCAACGGATATCGTTGTTCTGGTTGTTGCAGCAGATGACGGCGTGATGCCACAGACTATCGAAGCTATCCAGCACGCGAAAGCGGCAGGTGTGCCGGTAGTGGTTGCAGTCAACAAAATCGATAAACCAGAAGCGGATCCAGATCGCGTTAAAAACGAACTGTCCCAGTACGGCATCATGCCGGAAGATTGGGGCGGCGAGAGCCAGTTCGTCCACGTTTCTGCGAAAGCGGGTACCGGTATCGACGAACTGCTGGATGCTATCCTGCTGCAGGCCGAAGTACTGGAACTGAAAGCTGTGCGTAAAGGTATGGCGAGCGGTGCGGTTATCGAATCCTTCCTGGATAAAGGTCGTGGTCCGGTTGCTACCGTGCTGGTACGTGAAGGTACGCTGAACAAAGGCGACATCGTACTGTGTGGTTTCGAATACGGCCGCGTTCGTGCGATGCGTAACGAACTGGGTCAGGAAGTACTGGAAGCGGGTCCGTCTATTCCGGTGGAAATCCTGGGTCTGTCCGGTGTTCCGGCTGCGGGTGACGAAGTTACCGTTGTTCGTGACGAGAAGAAAGCCCGTGAAGTTGCGCTGTACCGTCAGGGCAAATTCCGTGAAGTTAAACTGGCTCGTCAGCAGAAATCTAAACTGGAGAACATGTTCGCCAACATGACCGAAGGCGAAGTTCACGAAGTGAACATCGTTCTGAAGGCCGATGTTCAGGGTTCTGTAGAAGCGATTTCCGACTCTTTACTGAAACTGTCTACCGACGAAGTAAAAGTGAAGATTATCGGTTCTGGCGTAGGTGGTATCACCGAAACCGACGCGACCCTGGCTGCGGCATCCAACGCGATTCTGGTTGGCTTCAACGTCCGTGCTGATGCCTCTGCACGTAAAGTTATCGAATCAGAAAGCCTGGATCTGCGTTACTACTCCGTCATCTATCATCTGATCGACGAAGTGAAAGCAGCGATGAGCGGCATGCTGTCTCCGGAACTGAAACAGCAGATCATTGGTCTGGCTGAAGTTCGTGATGTGTTCAAATCACCGAAATTCGGCGCTATCGCAGGCTGTATGGTTACCGAAGGCACGATTAAACGTCACAACCCAATCCGCGTACTGCGCGACAACGTGGTTATCTATGAAGGCGAGCTGGAATCCCTGCGCCGCTTCAAGGATGACGTCAACGAAGTCCGTAATGGCATGGAATGTGGTATCGGCGTTAAGAACTACAACGACGTTCGCGTTGGCGATATGATCGAAGTGTTCGAGATTATCGAGATCAAACGTACCATCGCATAATCTTCGTCGTCTTTTGGGCCGCAACTGCGTTGGCTGCGCTCGCTCACCCCGGTCACATAGTTATCTATGCTCCCGGGGATTTACGAGTTTGCCGCCTTGCTGCAACCCAAAATCCTTAGAAGATGATTAAGTGTAGGCTGGGGAAGCGAAGCGCCACCCGGCAAGAAATTTAAAAAGGGGCTTATGGCCCCTTTTTTGTCTTTATTCTGGAGAATTTATTATGGCGAAAGAATTTGGTCGCCCACAGCGTGTCGCGCAGGAGATGCAGAAAGAAATCGCACTCATCCTGCAACGCGAAATCAAAGACCCGCGTGTTGGTATGATGACCACCGTATCGGGTGTTGAGATGTCCCGAGACCTGGCATACGCTAAAGTGTTCGTGACTTTCCTCAACGATCAGGACGAAGCTGCCGTGAAAAACGGCATTAAGGCACTGCAGGAAGCCTCTGGTTTTATCCGCTCTTTGCTGGGTAAAGCAATGCGTCTGCGTATCGTGCCTGAGCTGACCTTCTTCTACGACAATTCGTTAGTTGAAGGGATGCGCATGTCCAATCTGGTGACCAGCGTGGTGAAACATGACGATGAGCGTCGTGTGAACCCAGCGGACGACAGCAAGGAGGACTGATGAGTCGTCCTCGTCGTCGTGGTCGCGACATTCACGGTGTTCTGCTGCTGGATAAGCCGCAGGGCATGTCCAGCAATGACGTACTGCAAAAAGTAAAGCGCATCTACAATGCCAACCGCGCGGGACATACCGGCGCGCTGGATCCGCTGGCAACAGGCATGCTGCCTATCTGCCTCGGTGAAGCGACTAAGTTTTCCCAGTATTTGCTGGATTCTGACAAACGCTATCGTGTGGTTGCCCGTCTGGGCCAGCGTACCGACACCTCCGATGCCGATGGGCAAATCGTGCAGGAGCGTCCGGTAACCTTCAGCGCAGAGCAGCTTGCGAGCGCGCTGGAGACTTTCCGCGGCGATATCGAGCAGATTCCGTCAATGTATTCGGCGCTGAAGTACCAGGGTAAAAAGCTGTACGAATATGCGCGTCAGGGCATTGAAGTGCCGCGTGAAGCGCGCCCGATTACCGTCTATGAGCTGCTGTTTATTCGCCACGAAGGTAACGAGCTGGAGCTGGAAGTTCACTGCTCCAAAGGCACTTATATTCGCACCATCGTTGACGATCTCGGTGAGAAGCTCGGCTGCGGCGCGCACGTAACGTATCTGCGTCGTCTGACGGTCAGCAAGTATCCGGTGGATCGTATGGTTACGCTGGAACATCTGCATGAGCTGGTTGAACAGGCCGAACAGCAGAACATTCCGGCGGCGCAGCTGCTTGATCCTTTGCTGATGCCAATGGACAGTCCTGCATCGGACTACCCTGTTGTTAATTTGCCTTTAACATCCTCGGTTTACTTTAAAAATGGTAACCCGGTACGGACATCAGGTGCGCCGCTTGAAGGGCTGGTGCGCGTGACGGAAGGCGATGATGGCAAGTTTATCGGCATGGGGGAGATGGACGATGAAGGTCGTGTCGCCCCTCGTCGCCTGGTGGTTGAGTATCCTGCATAGCGCTCTCTGTCTTGCGATAAAAGGGCGCTGCGAGTAGAATACTGCCGCTTAACGTCGCGTAAATTGTTTAACAATCTGCGTGGCGTGTACACAAAATCATTCGAGCTGCATCAAGGCGGCAGGTCTGAGGATCCTCAGGAGCTTACTCAGGTAAGTGACCGAGGTGAGCGGACACAGCCAGCGCAGGGTCAGTTTGAAGAAGGCGTGTATACACTGGGATAGCTGAATTAGAGATCGGCATCCTTTCATTCTTAACACTTTGGAGTTTTAAAATGTCTCTAAGTACTGAAGCTACCGCTAAAATCGTTTCTGAGTTTGGTCGTGATGCAAACGACACCGGTTCTACCGATGTTCAGGTTGCTCTGTTGACTGCACAGATTAACCACCTGCAGGGCCACTTTGCAGAGCACAAAAAAGATCACCACAGCCGTCGTGGTCTGCTGCGCATGGTTTCTCAGCGTCGTAAACTGCTCGACTACCTGAAACGTAAAGATGTTGCACGTTACACCGCGCTGATCGAGCGTCTGGGTCTGCGTCGCTAATTCTTTCGAGTTTCAGAAAGAGGGGGCCTTCATGGCCCCTTTTTTCCAGCAGATGGCAGCAATTCGCTGGAAACTAATGTATTGTTGCTATGAATGATCTTCCGTTGCAGAGGTTCGCGCGGCTAATGAGAGGCTTTACTCATGCTTATGGGTTAGGGTTGTCATTAGTCGCGAGGATGCGCAGAAGATCGGGTATTAACGATGGCGCAAAAATGTGCCGTCAAAAAATAGAGAAAGGATATTAATTTGCTTAATCCGATCGTTCGTAAATTCCAGTACGGTCAGCATACCGTAACGCTGGAAACCGGTATGATGGCGCGTCAGGCGACTGCCGCTGTTATGGTTAGCATGGATGACACTGCGGTATTCGTTACCGTTGTTGGCCAGAAAAAAGCGAAACCAGGCCAGGACTTTTTCCCACTGACCGTTAACTATCAGGAGCGTACCTACGCTGCTGGCCGTATCCCGGGGAGCTTCTTCCGTCGTGAAGGCCGTCCGAGTGAAGGCGAAACTCTAATCGCGCGTCTGATTGACCGCCCGGTTCGCCCGCTGTTCCCGGAAGGCTTCGTTAACGAAGTTCAGGTTATCGCGACCGTTGTTTCCGTTAACCCGCAGGTTAACCCGGATATCGTGGCAATGATTGGTGCATCTGCTGCGCTGACTCTGTCTGGCATCCCATTCAACGGCCCGATCGGTGCTGCACGTGTTGGTTACATCAATGACCAGTACGTACTGAACCCGACTCAGGACGAACTGAAAGAAAGCAAGCTGGACCTGGTTGTTGCTGGTACTGAAGCTGCCGTACTGATGGTTGAATCCGAAGCTGAACTGCTGAGCGAAGACCAGATGCTGGGCGCTGTAGTATTCGGCCACGAACAGCAGCAGGTTGTTATTCAGGCTATCAACGAGCTGGCGAAAGAAGCTGGCAAACCGCGTTGGGACTGGCAGCCAGAAGCCGTCAACGAAGCGCTGAACGCACGCGTTGCCGCACTGGCAGAAGCTCGCCTGAGCGATGCTTACCGTATCACCGACAAACAAGAGCGTTACGCTCAGGTTGACGTGATCAAATCTGAAACCATCGCGACTCTGGTGGCTGAAGACGAAACCCTGGACGCTAACGAACTGGGTGAAATCCTGCACGCTATCGAGAAAAATGTTGTTCGCAGCCGCGTACTGGCAGGCGAGCCGCGTATCGATGGTCGTGAAAAAGATATGATCCGTGGTCTGGACGTGCGTACTGGCGTGCTGCCGCGTACCCACGGTTCCGCACTGTTCACCCGTGGCGAAACTCAGGCGCTGGTTACTGCGACCCTGGGCACCACTCGTGATGCGCAGAACCTTGACGAGCTGATGGGCGAGCGTACTGACAACTTCCTGTTCCACTACAACTTCCCTCCGTACTGCGTAGGTGAAACCGGTATGGTCGGTTCTCCGAAGCGTCGTGAGATTGGTCACGGTCGTCTGGCGAAGCGTGGCGTACTGGCAGTGATGCCGGAACTGGATAAATTCCCGTACACCGTACGTGTGGTTTCTGAAATCACCGAATCTAACGGTTCTTCTTCCATGGCTTCCGTATGTGGTGCTTCTCTGGCGCTGATGGACGCAGGCGTGCCGATCAAAGCTGCCGTTGCGGGTATCGCGATGGGTCTGGTGAAAGAAGGCGACAACTTTGTTGTTCTGTCTGACATCCTGGGCGACGAAGACCACCTGGGCGATATGGACTTCAAAGTGGCGGGTTCCCGCGACGGTATCTCTGCACTGCAGATGGATATCAAAATTGAAGGTATCACCAAAGAGATCATGCAGGTTGCTCTGAACCAGGCTAAAGGTGCGCGTCTGCACATCCTGGGTGTGATGGAACAAGCGATCAACGCACCGCGTGGTGACATTTCTCAGTTCGCCCCGCGTATCCACACCATCAAGATCAGCCCGGACAAGATCAAAGATGTTATCGGTAAAGGCGGTTCTGTTATCCGTGCTCTGACCGAAGAAACCGGCACCACCATTGAAATTGAAGATGATGGTACTGTGAAGATTGCTGCGACCGACGGCGAGAAAGCGAAATATGCTATCCGTCGTATCGAAGAGATCACCGCAGAGATCGAAGTAGGGCGTATCTACAATGGTAAAGTGACCCGTATCGTTGACTTTGGCGCATTCGTTGCTATTGGTGGCGGTAAAGAAGGTCTGGTACACATCTCTCAGATCGCTGACAAACGCGTTGAGAAAGTGACCGATTACCTGCAGATGGGCCAGGAAGTACCGGTCAAAGTTCTGGAAGTTGATCGCCAGGGCCGTGTACGTCTGAGCATTAAAGAAGCAACTGAGCAGTCTCAGCCTGCAGGCGAACCGGAAGCTCCGGCAAGCCAGGGCGAGTAAGGTTGCCATTGCCCTCCGTGAAAGCGGAGGGCTTTTAACCCGGCAGGACGCCTTGTTAGCAACCGGGGAACCTGGACGTTCATTCAATCGTTGTCTTCGGGAGTGGGAAATGAAGCCTTTTTTGCGCTGGTGTTTCGTTGCGACAGCACTCACGCTGGCTGGATGCAGTAATTCCGCCTGGCGTAAGAGTGAAGTCCTCGCAGTACCATTGCAACCGACTTTGCAGCAGGAAGTGATTCTGGCACGTATGGAACAAATTCTTGCCAGTCGGGCTTTAACCGATGACGAACGCGCACAGCTTTTATATGAGCGCGGAGTGTTGTATGATAGTCTCGGTCTGAGGGCACTGGCGCGAAATGATTTTTCACAAGCGCTGGCAATCCGACCAGATATGCCTGAAGTATTCAATTACTTAGGTATATATTTAACGCAGGCAGGCAATTTTGATGCTGCCTATGAAGCGTTTGATTCTGTACTTGAGCTTGATCCAACTTACAACTACGCGCACTTAAATCGCGGTATCGCATTGTATTACGGCGGTCGCGACAAGTTAGCGCAAGATGATCTGCTAGCGTTTTATCAAGACGATCCCAATGATCCTTTCCGTAGTCTGTGGCTTTATCTCGCCGAGCAGAAGCTCGATGAGAAGCAGGCTAAAGAAGCGTTAAAGCAACGCTTTGAGAAATCGGATAAAGAGCAATGGGGATGGAACATTGTCGAGTTCTACCTGGGCAACATTAGCGAAGCAACGCTGATGGAACGCCTAAAGGCGGACGCAACGGATAACACCTCGCTCGCTGAGCATCTCAGTGAAACCAACTTCTATTTAGGTAAGTACTACCTAAGTCTGGGGGATTTGGACAACGCTACGGCATTGTTCAAACTGGCGGTGGCTAACAACGTTCATAACTTTGTTGAGCACCGATACGCATTGTTGGAATTATCGCTCCTGGGCCAGGACCAAGATGACCTGGCAGAATCGGACCAGCAATAGCTGACGTACACATCAGCCCGTAATCTTTTTTGATTGCCATCACCTTCACGGGTGAGGGCGTTGTTGTTCGTTAATACACCTACTTTGAGCCGGTTCACACTTTTCAATGAAAATTGCAGATCAATTTCATGATGAGTTATGTAGACTGGCCGCCATTAATTTTGAGGCACACGTACTACATGGCTGAATTCGAAACCACTTTTGCAGATCTGGGCCTGAAGGCTCCTATCCTTGAAGCCCTTACCGATCTGGGTTACGAAAAACCATCTCCAATCCAGGCAGAGTGCATTCCGCATCTGCTGGGCGGCCGCGATGTTCTGGGTATGGCCCAGACGGGTAGCGGCAAAACTGCAGCGTTCTCTTTACCGCTGCTCAACAATCTTGATCCTGAGCTAAAGGCACCTCAGATTCTGGTGCTGGCACCGACCCGCGAACTGGCGGTTCAGGTTGCAGAAGCCATGACGGATTTTTCTAAACACATGCGCGGCGTGAACGTGGTTGCCCTGTACGGCGGCCAGCGTTATGACGTGCAATTACGTGCCCTGCGTCAGGGACCACAGATCGTTGTCGGTACGCCGGGTCGTCTGCTGGATCACCTGAAGCGCGGTACTCTGGACCTCTCCAAACTGAGCGGTCTGGTACTGGACGAAGCTGATGAAATGCTGCGTATGGGCTTCATCGAAGACGTTGAAACCATCATGGCGCAGATCCCGGAAGGTCATCAGACCGCTCTGTTCTCCGCGACTATGCCGGAAGCGATTCGTCGTATTACCCGCCGCTTTATGAAAGAGCCGCAGGAAGTACGCATTCAGTCCAGCGTAACTACCCGTCCTGACATCAGCCAGAGCTACTGGACCGTCTGGGGCATGCGTAAAAATGAAGCGCTGGTGCGTTTCCTGGAAGCAGAAGACTTTGATGCGGCGATTATCTTCGTTCGTACCAAAAATGCGACCCTGGAAGTGGCAGAAGCGCTGGAGCGTAGCGGTTATAGCAGCGCTGCACTGAACGGCGACATGAACCAGTCCCTGCGTGAGCAGACTCTGGAGCGTCTGAAAGATGGCCGTCTGGATATTCTGATTGCTACCGACGTTGCGGCCCGTGGCCTGGACGTTGAGCGTATCAGCCTGGTTGTTAACTACGACATCCCGATGGATTCCGAATCTTACGTTCACCGTATCGGCCGTACCGGTCGTGCGGGCCGTGCGGGTCGCGCGCTGCTGTTCGTTGAGAACCGTGAGCGTCGTCTGCTGCGTAACATCGAACGCACCATGAAGCTGACTATTCCGGAAGTAGAACTGCCGAACGCAGACCTGCTGGGCAAACGCCGTCTGGAAAAATTCGCCGCTAAAGTACAGCAGCAGCTGGAAAGCAGCGATCTGGATCAGTACCGTGCTCTGCTGGCGAAAATGCAGCCGGAAGAAGAACTGGATATCGAAACGCTGGCAGCCGCACTGCTGAAAATGGCTCAGGGCGAACGTCCGCTGATCCTGCCGCCAGATGCGCCGATGCGTCCGAAACGCGAATTCCGCGACCGTGACGATCGTGGTCCGCGTGACCGCAACGATCGTGGCCCGCGTGGTGACCGTAATGAGCGTGGTGGTGAAGACCGTCCGCGTCGTGAACGTCGTGACGTTGGCGATATGCAGCTGTACCGCATTGAAGTGGGCCGTGATGACGGTGTTGAAGTCCGTCATATCGTTGGTGCGATTGCTAACGAAGGCGATATCAGCAGCCGTTACATCGGTAACATCAAGCTGTTTGCTTCCCACTCAACCATCGAGCTGCCGAAAGGTATGCCGGGCGACGTGCTGCAGCACTTTACCCGTACTCGCATCCTGAACAAGCCGATGAACATGCAGCTGGTTGGCGATGCAGTTCCGCACACCGGTGGTGAGCGTCGTGGCGGTGGCCGTTTCAGCGGTGAGCGTCGTGAAGGCGGTCGTGGCGAAGGTCGTGGTTTCAGCGGCGAGCGTCGTGAAGGCGGTCGTAGCGAAGGTCGTCGTTTCAGCGGCGAACGTCGTGAAGGCAACCGCGGTCCGCGTCGTGACGATTCTTCTGCTCCGCGTCGTGATGATTCCGCTGGTCGTCGTCGTTTCGGTGGTGATGCGTAATCCATGCGAAATTACGGTTTAATACCGTAAAGTAAAATATACAGCCCCGATCTCAACAATCGGGGCTTTTTTTATTTCATTTGTACTCGTGTACTGGTACAGTGCAGCACATTGAAATGTAGTCACAATATAAATGACTGGAGAGATGGCTAAATGGCAACACTAACCACCACCCAAACGTCACCTTCGCTGCTTGGCGGCGTGGTGATCATCGGCGGCACCATTATTGGCGCGGGGATGTTTTCTCTGCCAGTGGTCATGTCCGGGGCGTGGTTCTTCTGGTCAATGGCGGCGCTGATCTTCACCTGGTTTTGCATGCTGCATTCCGGGCTGATGATCCTGGAAGCTAACCTCAATTACCGCATTGGTTCCAGCTTTGACACCATCACGAAAGATCTGCTGGGCAAAGGCTGGAACGTTGTGAACGGCATCTCGATTGCTTTCGTTCTCTATATCCTTACCTATGCGTATATCTCGGCGAGTGGTTCGATCCTGCATCACACCTTCTCGGAGATGTCGCTGAACGTTCCGGCGCGTGCGGCGGGTCTTGGTTTTGCGCTGCTGGTGGCGTTCGTGGTGTGGTTAAGCACCAAAGCGGTTAGCCGCATGACGGCGATTGTGCTGGGCGCGAAGGTGATTACTTTTTTCCTGACCTTCGGCAGTCTGCTGGGGCATGTTACGCCTACTACGCTGTTTAACGTGGCGCAGAGCAACGCTTCGTATACGCCGTACCTGCTGATGACGTTACCGTTCTGCCTGGCCTCATTCGGCTATCACGGCAACGTCCCGAGCCTGATGAAGTATTACGGCAAAGATCCGAAGACCATCGTTAAGTGCCTGGTGTACGGCACGTTGCTGGCGCTGGTGCTGTATACCGTATGGTTACTGGGGACGATGGGTAACATCCCGCGTCCGGAATTTATCGGTATTGCGCAGCAGGGCGGTAACATTGATGTGCTGGTACAGGCGCTGAGCGGCGTGCTGAACAGCCGCAGTCTGGATCTGCTGCTGGTGGTGTTCTCCAACTTTGCGGTGGCGAGTTCATTCCTCGGGGTCACGCTCGGTCTGTTTGACTATTTGGCGGATCTGTTTGGCTTTGATGACTCGGCAATGGGACGTTTTAAAACGGCATTGCTGACGTTTGTCCCGCCGATTGTCGGTGGCCTGCTGTGGCCGAACGGTTTCCTGTACGCCATTGGCTATGCAGGGCTTGCCGCGACCATCTGGGCCGCCATTGTTCCGGCGCTGCTGGCCCGTAAATCCCGCGAGCGTTTTGGCAGCCCGAAATTCCGTGTCTGGGGCGGCAAGCCGATGATTGCGCTGATCCTGGTATTCGGTATCGGCAACGCGGTTATCCATATTCTGTCGAGCGTGAATTTGTTGCCTGTGTACCAGTAACCTTTTAGTGCCGGATGGCGGTTGCGCCTAATCCGGCCTATACGATCTCGTAGGCCCGGTAAGCCAAATGCCACCGGGCAAAACAACGATTACCCCACCAACTCTTCTTTCACCTGCATCGCCAGGTCAAACGAATGTAGACGTGCCTGATGATCAAAAATCTGGCCGTTAACCATAATTTCATCGGCCTGGGTTTCACGCAAAATGGCGTCGAGACCGTGTCGCACTTTCGCCTTATCACCAACCAGCGACATGCTCAGAGCCTGTTGTACGCCGTACTGCTCGGAAGCGGACCACAGCTGATGCATATTCTCTACCGGTGGCGGTAGCTGGCCGGTTTCGCCACGACGCAGTTTCACAAACGCCTGCTGCATTGAGGTGAAAAGAAATTCGGCATCGCGGTTGCTGTCGGCGGCAATGATGTTGATGCACACCATCGCATACGGCTTTGCCAGCCGTGCTGAGGGCTTGAACTGGGTGCGATACAGATGCAGCGCCTGATGCAACATATCCGGAGC
Organism: Citrobacter sp. RHBSTW-00859; assembly: GCF_013729795.1. Lineage (NCBI taxonomy): Bacteria > Pseudomonadati > Pseudomonadota > Gammaproteobacteria > Enterobacterales > Enterobacteriaceae > Citrobacter > Citrobacter sp. RHBSTW-00859. The sequence goes on from NZ_CP056284.1 coordinate 576,230, forward strand.
AAAGTGCGAGGCGAAGGCAAATGGCAGGCCGAGCTGGGCTGCCAGCTGTGCGCTGTACAGGCTGGAGCCTAATAACCAGACCGGGATCTGCTCGCCGTAGCCGGGAACCGGGCGTACATGAGGATTTGGATCGCGGGCGTCGAACCAGTCCACCAGTTCAGCTACGTCGCGCGGGAAGTTATCGATATCACCACTCATATGGCGGCGCAACGCGCGCATGGTCGGTTGGTCGCTACCCGGCGCGCGGCCAAGCCCGAGATCGATTCGTCCCGGATACAGCGTATTCAGGGTACCGAACTGCTCGGCGATCACCAGCGGCGAATGGTTGGGCAGCATAACGCCGCCAGAACCAAGATGTAGCGTGGTGGTATTGGCCGCCAGATAGCCAATCAGCACAGAGGTCGCCGCGCTGGCGATGCCGGTCATATTGTGATGTTCTGCCAGCCAGTAGCGGTGGTAGCCGCGCTTTTCGGCCAGTCGAGCGAGATCAAGCGAGTGTGTGAAGGCCTCTTTTACCGAAGATCCTTCAGGGATCGGCGCCAGATCCAGCACCGAGAACGGAATAGTTTTGTCAGTCATAACGGCTCACTTTGTTACCGGTTAATCTTTTAATACTGCATTAAAGATTAGCGAATGTTGTTAACAAAGTGAGCTATTAATCACGGCTGTAGTTCAAGACCTGCCAGTCGCTTCCAGTAGCCGTTGCAGTCGCTGTGGGCGGCAAGCGGTAATGGGGCAGTGCCATTTTCATTGGCGCGGAAGGCATCGAGCATGGCGAACGTGTCGCTGCCTGAAGGGGACAAACGCACAATATCAACCAGACCCTGCATCGATGTCAGCTCGTTGCCGAGGTTGTAAACATAGCCGCTCATGGTCTGGATGCCGTTGAGGACAAAGACCTGCTGATTCTCCTGCGACAGCACATCGCGCCCATTCGGGTATTTGATGCAGCAGGTTTCACACTCATCTTTTGGACGGTCTTCAGAGCGTGCGGTAAAGCAGCGGGCAGAGTACGCCAGCGGCAGATGCCCGTAGCTCAGTACCTCTACTTCAAACTGATTGCGAATACCCAGCTCTTCACACTGGTTGAGCAGATTGACCAGCCAGTCACGGGACAGTTCTACCGGCATACACCAGCGCACCATGCCCTGCCTGAGCAGCAAACGCAGGGTTACCGCGTTGTAGCAGTTGAGCGCATGCCCGGCGACAAACGGCAGCTTACGCTCGGCACACATGTTTACCACGCCGAGATCGCTGGCTTCCAGCAGGAAGTCGCCGTTTTCGACATAGCGCTTCAGCTCTCCCAGTTCAGAGGAGGCCTGCACCAGCGCCAGCGTTGACAGCACCACCTGTTTACCGCTGCCAGCGAGCGATTTCGCCATATCGATCCAGTCGCCCACTTTGGTGGCACGGCGTTTACTGCACACCGCTTCGCCAAGGTAGATAACGTCGGCCTGGCTGGTGGCGGCCTGCTGATAAAAATCTTCCAGCGTTTCTTTCGGCCAGTACCACAGCACCGGCCCTAAGGAATATTTCATTGCTTCTCTCACTGCCATTTACGGTGATACGCGCCAAGCGTGGTCTGCGTGCCTTCGGACATTGAACCGAGCGTTTCCATCCACGCGGCCTGTGGGGCGTAGTTTTGCGGGTCGGCCATACAGCGGTCGATCGCCTGGCGCCACACTTTCGCCACCTGGCTGACGTAGGCCGGGCTACGCTGACGCCCTTCGATTTTCACCGAGGCAATATTGGCCGCCAGCAGTTCTGGCAGCAGCTCCAGCGTATTCAGGCTGGTGGGTTCTTCCAGTGCATGATAGCGCTCGCCATCAACCAGATAGCGGCCTTTACACAGCGTCGGATAACCGGCGTTTTCTCCGTCCTGATAACGGTCGATCAGCACTTCATTAAGACGAGATTCCAGCCCTTGTTGGGTCTGCTGCCAGCGAACAAAACGGGCAGGAGAGCAGGCGCCAACCGTATTAGGAGACTCGCCCGTCAGATAGGATGAAAGATAGCAGCGGCCTTCCGCCATAATGCACAGACTGCCAAAGGCAAACACTTCCAGGGGAACTGGCGTGACGCGAGCGAGCTGCTTCACCTGGTGAATAGACAGTACGCGCGGCAGTACCACGCGGGCGACATCAAAGTTGCGATGATAGAAATTAATCGCCTCTTCATTGGTTGCGGATGCCTGAACAGAGACATGACGCTCAATATGCGGGTAGCGCTCTGCGGCATACTCAAGCATGGCGAGGTCGGCGAGGATCAGCGCATCCGCACCCAGTTGCGCCGCCATATCTACGGCACGTTGCCAGCGCGCGTAACCATCCGGATGCGCAAAGGTGTTAATCGCGATGTGCAGCTTACGGCGGTGCTGATGGACAAAACTCACCGCTTCCTGCAATTTTTTCTCGGTAAAATTAAGGCCGGCGAAATGACGGGCGTTGGTATCATCTTTCAGCCCGATGTAGACCGCATCAGCGCCGTTCTCGATGGCCGCCTTAAGCGCCGGGAGGTTTCCGGCAGGGCAGAGCAGCTCCATAATTTATCCTGAACGTTGCGCCGTAAAGGGCGCAGAAATGTTAACGAAGAGGGATTTTAGTTAACCTTGCTGAGACAATTTTTGATTTGAGGCAGTTAAAGTCGTATTGGTGATACCAATAAGAGGTAACAATTTCGTAGCGAATTGTTGATTTATGCCGCTATGTCGTTTATTTGATATGGCAAAATAGCAGGATAATTGAAACAGGGAGTAAAGCTCGTGTTGGATAAACTGCGTTCACGCTTAGTACATTTTGGTCCTTCTCTGATGAGTGTACCGGTTAAACTGACGCCCTTTGCGCTGAAGCGCCAGGTTCTGGAGCAGGTCCTGAGCTGGCAGTTTAGTCAGGCGCTGGCCGATGGGGAGCTGGAGTTTCTCGACGGTCGCTGGCTGAGCATTCATGTGCGTGACATTGGCCTTGAATGGTATACCTCTGTTGAGAACGATAAACTTATCGTCAGCCAGAATGCAGAGGCGGATGTGAGTTTTAGCGCGGATGCCAGCGATCTCCTGATGATCGCGGCGCGTAAGCAGGATCCGGATACGCTGTTCTTCCAGCGTCGCCTGGTGATTGAAGGTGATACAGAATTAGGGCTGTATGTAAAAAATCTGATGGACGCCATCGAACTGGATCAGATGCCTAAAGCGTTGCGCGTCATGCTGATGCAGTTGGCGGATTTTGTTGAGGCGGGAATGAAAACGTCGCCAGAAACCAAACAGACTTCGGTAGGTGAGCCATGCTGATTCGAGTTGAAATTCCCATTGATGCCCCAGGTATTGATGCATTGCTGCGTCGTTCATTTGAGAGCGATGCGGAAGCGAAATTAGTGCACGACCTGCGTGAAGACGGTTTCATAACGCTGGGTCTGGTTGCTACCGATGACGAAGGTCAGGTAGTGGGTTACGTCGCGTTCAGCCCTGTCGATGTCCAGGGCGAAGACCTGCAATGGGTCGGCATGGCGCCGCTCGCGGTGGATGAAAACTACCGTGGACAGGGCCTGGCGCGTCAGCTGGTCTATGAAGGACTCGATTCCCTGAACGAGTTTGGTTACGCCGCGGTGGTTACGCTGGGCGATCCGGCGCTGTACAGCCGCTTTGGTTTTGAGCTGGCTGCCCATCATGACCTGCGTTGCCGCTGGCCGGGCACCGAAAGCGCGTTCCAGGTTCATCGCCTGGCGGAAGATGCGCTGGAGGGTGTGACGGGCCTTGTGGAATACCACGACTACTTCAATCGTTTTTAAGCGCCGGGGGTTTGCAGGCTGCTCAGTAGTGCCTCAAGCCCTTCGCCTTCAACAAGGCGCTCTTTCTGCCGCTTTGTAAGATGTTTGACGCGATATTCTAAGCGCAGGGCCAGCGAACGGTCGCCGACCTGAGCCGCAAATGCCAACGTGAGTTCTCCCTTTCCGCGCAGCGCCTTCGCGCCTTTCCCACTTTGATGCTGCTTATAGCGGCGCTGCACATCGGTGGTTATTCCGGTGTATAAGGCGTTGTCCGCAGTACGGATCAGGTACAGATACCAGGGTGTCATTGTCACCATCGACGTGATAATTTTCAGGCCTACAGTATAAAAGAGAACAGAAATGGAAACACTGACTGCGGTGACCCGCTGGCTGGCAAAGCAGCACGTCGTGACCTGGTGTGTACATCATGACGGTGAATTATGGTGCGCCAATGCGTTTTACCTGTTTGATGCGCAGAAGATGGTGTTCTATGTGCTGACCGAAGAAAAAACGCGCCATGCGCAGATGTCCGGGCCGCGCGCGCCGATTGCCGGCACGGTAAATGGTCAGCCCAAAACGGTCGCCCTGATTCGTGGCGTACAGTTTAAAGGGGAAATCCGGCGTCTTGAAGGGCAGGAGAGTGAAGCCGCGCGTAACGCCTACAACCGCCGTTTCCCGGTCGCCAGAATGCTGCCTGCGCCCGTGTGGGAGATTCGACTGGATGAAGTCAAATTCACGGACAACACGCTGGGCTTTGGCAAAAAAATGCACTGGCAACGTGATCTATAGTTAATAGAGTGATTAAAGAGTCAGGGGAAGATTAGCGATGAGTCAGGTATTAATAACAGGCGCAACGGGGCTGGTAGGCGGAAATTTGCTGCGTATGCTGCTCAATGAACCCCGGGTCAATGCCATCACGGCACCGACGCGTCGACCGCTGGCTGATACGGCTGGCGTCTATAATCCCTATGATCCGCAGCTAACCGATGCGCTGGCGCAGGTCACCGATCCGGTAGATATTGTCTTTTGTTGTCTGGGAACCACTCGGCGAGAAGCGGGTAGTAAAGAAGCGTTTATCCATGCTGACTATACGCTGGTGGTGGACACGGCCCTGACGGGGCGTCGGTTGGGCGCTCAGCATATGCTGGTGGTCAGTTCGATGGGTGCCAACGCCAATTCACCGTTTTTTTATAACCGGGTGAAAGGGGAAATGGAGCAGGCCCTGATCGCGCAAAATTGGCCGCGGCTGACGATTGTTCGGCCTTCAATGTTACTCGGAGAGCGGGATAAACAGCGGGCGAATGAGAGGTTTTTAGCGCCGTTATTTCGGCTGCTGCCGGGGAACTGGAAGTCGATTGAGGCGCGTGATGTAGCCCGGGCTATGCTGGCGGAGGCACTGGCGCCTGGACATGAGGGCGTTTCGATCCTGACCTCTTCCGAACTGCGCGAAAGAGCCAAATAAAATGCCGGAGAGGACGCTCTGGCGTCCCCATCCGGCATTTGTAGCAGTCTTACTTAATAAACGTAAAAGCCGTAGTGACGCGTTTCACGCCGCTTACCCGGCTGGCGATGTCTGCCGCAGCCTTCGCTTCACGTTCAGTTACCAGACCCAACAGGAACACTTCCCCGTTTTCGGTGGTGACTTTCACGTTAGAGGATTTCACCTGATCGCTGGTCAGCAACTGGGAACGTACTTTAGTGGTTATCCAGGTATCGTTAGACGCATCGCCCAGGCCGATTGGCTGACCCTGACGGATCTCGTTAAAGACCTCAGTGGTACCTTCTACGCCCATCGCAATCTGTTTTGCTCGCGCAGACAGTTCGCTATTTGGCGACTGACCGACCAGCAGCACTTTACCCTGATACGCGCTCACGTTGATACGCGCCTCTTTCTTGATCTGGGCATCTTTCGACAACGCGGTATTGACGCGTAATTCCAGGGTTCCGTCATCTACCTGGGTGCCTACACTGCGAGGATCCGTCGCGGCTTTGGTGCCGACAGCAGCAGTTCCGACAACGGCGGCAGCGACACAGCCTTGCAGTAGCAGGGCAGCGATAATCACAGCAAGCGGCGAAAATGCCTTCATGTGTACTCCTTAATCATCCTGGTGAGGGAAAAGCGTGTTATCGATGAGATCGCAAAGGCAGTTGACCGTCAGCATATGCATTTCCTGAACGCGGGCGCTGTGGTGTGAAGGGATACGGATTTCAACATCCTGCGGCCCCAGTAACCCGGCCAGCTCCCCTCCGTCATACCCGGTCAGTGCGACAATTGTCATGTCGCGTGTCACGGCGGCTTCAACGGCTTTTACGATATCGCGGCTATTACCACGCGTAGAGATTGCCAGCAGAACATCACCTGCATGTCCCAGCGCACGGACTTGTTTTGCATAAACTTCGTCGTGCAGGCGATCGTTGGCAATCGCAGTTAAGACCACATTATCAGTATTTAGTGCAATCGCAGGTAAACTTGGGCGCTCTGTTTCAAAACGATTGATCATGCTGGCAGCAAAATGCTGTGCGTTGGCAGCGGACGTCCCATTACCACAACAGAGAATTTTGTTGCCATTGAGCAGGGACTGAACCAGCGTCATGGCTGCACGGGAGATCGCATCCGGAAGTGCTTCAGCCGCAGCTATCTGAGTTTGAATGCTTTCTGTAAAGCAGACTTTAATTCTATCTAACACGCTAATCCTTAAGAACCAGGCTCTGAATCTTCAACTATGAGCGGTCGTTGAACGCGTCCTTAAACCACTCAACATCATTTCCGGTGAAGGCTAACACATCGAACCGGCAATCCACAGTATCAAAACTTCCATTGTGGCGCGCAAGCCACAAGCGGGCGGTCTGTAATAATTTGTGTTGTTTGCTCCGGGTCACACTCGCCGCTGCACCGCCAAACTGGGCTGAGCGCCGATAGCGAACCTCAACAAATACGGTGGTGTTGCCTTCACGCATTATCAGGTCGATTTCGCCGCCACGCTCACGCACGTTGGCGGCGATAAAATGCAGTCCCTTGCTCTGCAGCCAGTCACGCGCGGTGGATTCCCACGCGTCACCGGTCTGTTTACTCGTTAACTGGCGGGGACGACTTGTCCTTGCTGGTATTTGAGCCATGATAACTTCCTGTTAATCACACAATCCTGCGTTGCGGTTAAGGCTCCGGTGTTGCCGTTAATTTCGAAACCCTGCACCTGACGCATTTGCGAGAAGTGGTTGGCAAGCGACCAGGCATCGACGCCCATCGCGTACATACGTGCCAGCGAGTAGTCGTTACGAACCGCGCCCAGCGCCTGCTGCATGAGAGGGGCGTTAGCGCCTGCCAGCATCGGAATTTCGCTGTACTGCAAGCCTTCCATCTCCAGACGGAAATCCGGGCCGGCAGTTCCCTGCGCGCTACGGGAGCTGGCGTACAGCGTGGCACCGCTCTGGCTACCGTTGCGCATGGCGATCATCGGCTTTATAAATGCAATTTCTTCCGGCGTTGCCAGAATATATACGGCATCAACACGACCGCTGCCGCCGGTGATTTGCGCATCGGTAGGTGCTGCCGGGATGGTCAGACCGCCAATCGTCACGCCAGGCTGCGCGGGTACAGAAGAGGCCACCGGGCTACCCGTCAGGGAAATCCCCGAGCCGCCGTTGACGCCCATTTTCAGCTCAGCGGTGGAGCCGAACTTCTGCTGCAGCACCACGCCGCCACCCAGTTTTTGCCACTCCTGTGCAAAGGCGTTGGCAACGCGATCGCCTAACGAACTCCGCGGGATCAACAACAGCGGCGTCTGTTTTCCTTGATCGCGAATGTGGCGTGCTGCGTCGCGCGCTTCATCTTCTGGCGACAGAGCGAAGTAGCAGACGTTCGGCAGGTTTTTCACCGACTCCGGCTGATTAAGCGCCAGGACGTTTAATGGCGTGTTGCTTTTCATCAGCTCTTCAACATTGTTCTTCAACAGTGGGCCAACCACGATGCTGGCGCCATCCTGCTGAACCTGAGTCAGGATCTGATTCAGCGGCAGTGATGACGTGTCGTAGATTTTCAGCTCCGCGGACGGATTCGCTGGTGCGCTGGCGGTTGTTGGCTGCGCAGGCGCTGTTGGTTGTGGAGCTGTAGCTTCTGGCTGTGCTGGCGTCTCGTTGGTCAGATCGCTTACTGACGCCTGAGCCGGACTGGCAACACCGTCAGTCGTTTGCGGCTGTTCCGTGGTCGTCGCAGCCGCTGTATCCGCAGCAGGCGCGGCAACAGCAGGGTCCGCTACGGGTTGAGTACCCATATTTTTCGCGGCTTCAAAGCCTTGCTGAATAGTACGGCCAAATACAGCGGCCTGACCGTTCAGCGGCAACAGCAGAGCAATTTTGCTGGTGGAAGCGGGTTTAAAGCTCTGCACGTTAACCAACTGCGTTGGCAATAGTTTTGCCCCCGGGTTTTGTGGATAACGTTTCTGCCAGTCAGCAATACCGGCTTTCATCATGTCTGGATCGTTACGGTTATCGAACCAGACGCGCTGGAGATCTAACCAGCCTTGCAGCACGTTTTCATCCGCATTGATGACCAGCGTCTGCGCTTGCTCCTGGGTCATGGATGACAGCGCCTGCCAGGTGGCATCCATGTTTTTCTGCTTAGCGTTCGCGGCCAGCAGCGGTTCCTGGGCGATCAGGGCGCGCAGTAAAGTCAGCGATGGACGACCCTGGTTGACGTCGATTTGCGCCTGCCAGTATCTCGCCTGCTGGTTTTGATCAAAATCGGCGGGGGTTAGCTTATCCAGCAGGGCCTGTGCGCCAGCGACATCTTTCTGCGCGAGCTTAATTTCGACGGCCAGCAGTGACTGCTCACGACGCTGGGTATCGCTTAGCTTCTGTGGTAGCTGGTTGAACAGCTCGATAGCCTGCTGGCTCTTGCCTTCTTTCAGCAGTGCACGAATGGCGAGTAATTGCCAGTTGGTCTTGCTATCATCTGAGCTTTGCTGCATTTGTTGCAGATAAAAGCCGGAATCAGCCTGCGCAGTGCCCTGCATATGGGCTGCACTCTGGTCTGGCGCCTGGGTGCCACAGCCTGCGAAAATCAGTGCAGCCAGAATGACTGGTAGCGCGCGTGCGGCTTTCAAACGAGAAAATGTTGAGGGTACCATACTGTATCCAGTGATATTTTTTTACTCAATGCTCAATATTAAATCGGCAATACGGACGACACAATGAAACAACACGAATCGGCGGATAATTCTCAAGGCCAACTCTTTATTGTACCTACTCCTATAGGAAATTTGGCTGATATTACCCAACGAGCGCTCGAAGTTTTACAAGCCGTTGATTTGATTGCCGCTGAAGACACTCGTCATACAGGACTCTTGTTACAACACTTCGCGATTAACGCGCGTTTGTTCGCTTTACATGATCACAACGAGCAACAAAAGGCCGAAACGCTGGTGGCGAAGCTTAAAGAAGGGCAAAACATTGCGCTGGTTTCCGATGCCGGAACGCCGCTGATTAACGATCCTGGCTACCATCTGGTACGGACCTGTCGCGAAGCAGGGATCCGCGTTGTTCCCCTGCCAGGCCCTTGCGCGGCGATTGCTGCCCTGAGCGCTGCAGGTCTGCCTTCAGACCGCTTTTGCTATGAAGGTTTTCTGCCTGCCAAATCGAAAGGGCGTCGTGATGCGATGAAAGCCATTGAGGCTGAACCGCGTACGCTTATTTTTTATGAATCTACCCACCGTTTGCTGGATAGCCTGGAAGACATGGTTGCCGTCTGGGGCGAATCCCGCTACGTGGTGTTGGCGCGTGAGTTGACCAAAACCTGGGAAACCATTCACGGCGCGCCGGTCGGCGAACTGCTGGCGTGGGTCAAGGAAGATGAAAATCGTCGAAAAGGCGAAATGGTGCTGATTGTCGAAGGACACAAAGCGCAAGAAGACGACCTTCCGGCTGATGCGCTGCGTACGTTGGCCTTATTGCAGGCAGAGCTGCCGCTGAAAAAGGCCGCCGCACTGGCCGCTGAGATCCACGGCGTGAAGAAGAATGCGCTGTATAAGTACGCGCTGGAACAGCAGGGGGAGTAACAGTGAGCACCTACCAACCACCTTTCGTCATCACTCCATTGATCCTCAATCAAGTCATTGAAATTGGGGAGTTGATGGGAAATTGGGCGGCGATGGCTGGTAGGGCATCTCCTCTTTTGCGCAAAGAGAATCGTATTCGCACTATTCAGGCCTCTTTAGCGATTGAGCATAATTCGTTGACTACGGAACAAGTCACCGCTCTGATGGAGGGGAAACGTATTCTGGCTCCGGCTAAAGATATACAGGAAGTCAGAAATGCGATTCTGGCCTATGAAAAAATGTCAGAGTGGAAAAGTGAAAGACTCTCCGATCTTTTACAGGCACATCAAATCCTGATGATGGGGCTTGTCGATAACCCGGGTCAATTGCGATCCGGCAATGTCGGTGTTTACAGGGAGAAACAGCTTATCCATATGGCCCCACCGGCGTCACAAGTTCTTCGATTGATGAATGACCTACTGGGCTGGTTAAAAACGACAGAGCTCCACCCACTGATTGCTGGTGCTATTTTCCATTATGAATTTGAATTCATTCATCCTTTTGCCGACGGCAATGGACGGATGGGCCGGTTGTGGCAGACATTAATCCTCCGTGAGTGGCGATCGGAATTGGCGTGGTTACCAGTAGAGACACTGATCCACTACCAACAGGATCGCTACTACCAGGTGTTAGGGCAGTGCGATCGGCAAAGTAGCTGCACGCCATTTATAGAATTTATCCTTGAAAACATCATCTTTGCTTTGCAAGAGGGATTGGGGAAATCATCAGCCCTGTCGGAAGAAATGTCGGAAGAAATGTCGGAAGAAATGTCGGAAGAAATGTCGCCTGATTTACTGGATATTGAAAAACGCATACTACAAATCTTGTCGAATCAGCCAGGCAGATCCGCCAAAAGTATCGCTGATGAGTGTGAAATCTCAGCCCGAACTGTAGAACGCTATCTGAAAGCGTTGCAGCTAAAAGGCAAACTGCAACGCGTTGGCGCGACGAAAGGGGGGCTATGGAGGGTAATTTAAACGACCAGCAGTTCAACCCCTGTTTTGGCCAGCGCTGATTTATCCTGTTTGCTGATACTGTCGTCGGTTATTACGCAGTTAATCTTCTCCATTGGAAGTACCTGATTAAAACCTCGTCGGTTAAATTTTGTTGCATCCAGTACGGCAATAACCTTATGTGCCGCAGCAGCCATCACGCTACTAATCGAATAGCCTTCGTTGAATGTCGTTATACCATTAGTGGCATCAATCCCGTCGGCGCCAACGAACATCAGGTCTGCGCTTATCCCTTGAAGGGAACGTTCAGCGATAGTGCCATGCATTGAATGAGTTTTGTGACGCACCGTGCCGCCGCAGACGACCAGCGTAATGTCTTTGTTTTCCGATAACGTAAACGCAGCGGGCAGGCTATTGGTAATAACTGTGATATTACTTTTTCGGTTTAGCGCCTCAGCGATCAGTAAGGTCGTGCTTCCGCTATCCAGAATCACGGTCATTCCTTCCTCGACCATTGCCGTTGCAGCCTGAGCGATCCGCTTTTTGGGATCGCTGGCAAGCTGATACCGGTCTTCTAATAATACTTCCTGATTGTCACCTTCAGCCAGATGGCTTCCTGGTTTTGCCGCACCGCCATGAAAACGGGTGACCAGACCCTTCTCTTCTAATAACCGCAGGTCAGCGCGAATGGTTACTTCAGAAATACCAAAGGTATTCGAAAGATCCATTACCAGTACGCTACCTTGCGTATTAATCAGGTCGACAATTTTATTCCTTCTCTCAAATGAGTTCATATTGATTTGCCTGATAATTTGACTGCCACTAGTTTAATCGAAGGATTGCGAAAGGTGAACGCTAAATTTCGAAAGTAAATGTGAGCCAGCGCAGGTTGCTGGCTCGTTGGGTCAGGAGAGTTTGAGCAGAATTTTCCCCTGCATCGGCGCGCCATTGAGTGACTTGACTGCGCTGGCAAAGCTGTCGGCATCACCACTGTGGGCAATTAACGGCTCAAGCTGTAAGCGTTTCTCCGTGAGTAAACGGGCAGCGGTTTCCCACTCTTCTCCAGGCCATGGGCTGGAATAGTTCATCCAACTGCCAAGGATGGTTAACTCTTTACGCAATATTTGCCCAAAAACACCTGAAGCTAGCGCCAGATCGTGATGCAGCGTACCGACTAATGCCAGTTGAGCGCGAGGTCCGGCAATTTCGATCGACAGAGTAACAGTTTGTGGGGTTCCCGCAGTCTCCAGGATGAGTTGGTCAAATTGAATGTTCTCCAGACTGGAGTAGATCTCGGTCGCACTCATCTCCCGACTGTTAAACACATAGGTTGCCCCCAGTTCTTTTGCTAACGCCAGCTTCTGCGGGTTGATATCAATCGCCGTGATGCTTTTTGCGCCGAGTTCGCGAGCACATTGCATTGCCAGTAAACCGATAGTACCTGCACCAACGATGATCACGTTTTTGCCTTCGCATCCCTGAGCGAGGTGAAAAGCATGCAGGCCAACGGTAATGGGCTCAATGAATGCGCCATCATCAATCGGCATTTCTGAAGGCAGGCGGAACAGGTTGGCGCGTTTTACCACCACATATTCTGCATTGCCGCCTTCGCTGCGCGATCCGACAAACTGATATTGCTTACACAATGAGAAATATCCACGCTCGCACTGAGGACAGTGGAAGCAGGGGAGCAGCGGTACGCAGGCAACGGCATCTCCGGGTTGTAGATCGGTTACGCCCGCGCCGTAAGACTCAACATAGCCACTGAACTCATGCCCAAGTGTGATTGGATAATAGTGAGCGCCATGATTGAAGACTCGGGGAATATCTGAGCCGCAAAGCCCTGAACTGACCACCTTGACCAGTACATCTTCATCAGTTTGTAGTTGTGGTATGGGACGTTCTTCAACGCGTACGTCGCCCTCAGCGTGAATAACCACTGATTTCATAAGTGTCTCCAGAAAAGTGAAGGGGAGCAAATGCTCCCCAGAAATTAAGATGCGGTCTGGCTTTCTGTTATGGCTGCCGCTTTTTCAGCCGCCACGAAATTACGCGCCCGACGCCAGGTCAGCAGTACACCCAACAGGTAAATAGCACCGATAATGATGAAACCCACCACGTTCTGCCAGGTGAAGAGCTGGATTAGCAGCCAGGTGATTGGGGAGCCGCCCTGGTCCATTGAAGCCACCATGCCACCAGCTTTCAATGCGCCCGCATTGGCGGCTAGCTGGGTATGTAAACCAATGGTTTGCGTGGCTATCCACAGGGTGATACCCATGATGATGACGCCGGAGATCAGCGTGCGGAAAAGGTTTCCCTGATGAACGGCTACCGCCATGGCGACAAAGAAACCAATGGTCGCGAGATCGCCGAATGGCAGAACCTGGTTTCCTGGTACCAGAACGGCAATCAGAATGGTCAGCGGGATAAAGATAAGACTGGCGGAAACCACTGACGTATGGCCGAGCAGTAGCGCAGGATCCAGGCCAATCAAGAACTCCTGGCCACCAAATTTTGCCTGCAGGCGCTTGCGAGCATGCTTTGCAATGGGAGTGAGTCCATCCATAATCGGTTTAATGACGCGCGGCATGAGCAACATAACGGCAGCTGTTTTAACCGCCAGTTGGAGTACAGCTTTAACGTCATACCCTGCCAGCATGCCGATCACTAACCCCATCACAAAACCGACGGTCACGGGTTCGCCGAAGGGGCCGAAGCGTTTTTGTACATCATCCGCACTGAAATGAATGCGGTTCAGACCTGGGATTTTTTCAATGATCGTATCAACCAGGACCGCTATCGGGCCCAGATATGCCGAGGAACCATGTGGAATGGCGATGCCTTCCAGGCCAAAAAAGTCGCGCGTGTCTTTGGCAAACCAGTCGCCCAGTTTGTAGACGAAGGCGGCATGAACAACCACACCGAGGATGCCCAACCAGTATGAACCGGTCGCCAGATGCAACATGGCGCCGGTAAACGTCATATGCCAGATATTCCAGATGTCGACATTCACCACACGGGTCATGCGGGTAACCAGCATCAGGATATTCACCCCAATGGCGACAGGAATCGCAATTAACGCAATTTGCGAAGCCCAGGTCATCGGTGATGAACCAGGCCAGCCGACATCGATGACGTGCAGGTTGATTTGAAACTGTTCTGCCATTGCTTTTGCGGCAGGTCCAATAGAGTCCAGCATCAGGCCGATTACCAGACCGATGCCGACAAACCCAATCCCGATATGCAGACCAGATTTAAAACAATCCCCGAGCTTCATTCCCAGCAATTTTGAGAAGATGATGATCACTAACGGCAGCATAACCGTTGGACCTAAATCGAGGATATAACGCATTATTTCGCTAAACATGGCGTTACCCCACGAGGATGGTCAGGATTTTTTGCTGCAATGCTTCGATACCCACGCCTGAGACAAAAGGCATGCCGTGAACCACCGGGATATCGCCAAATGTACGGTCAACGCGAGCCGTGGTACAAATGAGGTCTGCGCCGTCCATGTAGGTTTCGATTTCTGTTACACGACACTGAACCAGGTCGAGTTGTATATTGTTGGCTTCACAGAGTTCTTTAATTTCTTCTGCAGCCATTGTTGAAGTTGCTACAGCACCGCCACAGGCCACAATTACTTTACGTTTCATAGGGTATTCCTTTTATTATCAGTTTTTTATCAAATCTGGGCACAGAGCTCAGACTCAAGGATTTTTTCCCGAAAGAGCATTGCCAGTTCTGCATCGGGCGCATTCAGTAATGCTTCAATGGTGTTCGGGTTTTGTAGCTCACTAAACAGACGACGCAGGAGCTTCAGTTGTGCCGTCGGGTTCTCAACGATTAAGGCGATAATTAAAGAGACGGCGATCTCTTCATCATCATCCGCTTGTTGAAAGTTGACCGGTGTATCCGGGCGAATCAGATAGATAGCAGGAGATTTAGCATGGACAGCTTCACAATGTGGAATCGCAACGGCATGACGTTCCAGCGCTATTCCAGTTGGAAAGGTTGCTTCACGCTCAATCAGGGCCTGCGGGTAACTTTCGTGCACGACCCCTTTGGCCAGCATCTCCTCCCCAATATGTGTCAGCGCATGCTGACACGAGCTAAAGTTAATTCCTGTTCGGACAAAAAGTTGGCTCATATATTCTCCTGATTTCAGGCAAGTGCTGGTGCGCAACCAAAGCGATAGGCGCGCAGAACGTCCTGAATTTTGTCGATAATCAGATTGTGTGGCGTCGCGGTTAACGTTCCTTCAGACAGACGCTCAAATTGCACGGGCATAAACTGGCTAATTAGCCCCAGTGGTAAAGCGACGTCATTAAGATTGGTTATTAATTTCTCTACGCTTTGACGAATGCGGGGATGCGGCCAGTAGTAACGAATACGGTCGGAGAGACTGAAGTGAATATCAACCATCGCCTGACTCCAGGTTGGGCGATAGTATTTTTTCCAGTAGTCCGGTTCATTCAACATAACTTCGTCAATCACTTCCAATACCCGGCTTCTTTGCTCCGGAGATACCAGTTCATTTTCCATTTGCGCAAGGGCAAAAATAGCTTCACGCAGAGCGAAGGTGAGTGCTGGACCCACTTTCAAAATCGCATAGTGATCGCGTACCAGCGCACGGTATGCCTGGCGGGTTTGATAATCGGTAGAATGCGCTTCGTAGACCATTGGGGTCTCTTTGATCCAGGCGGAAAGCGCTTTTGCAGCTTGTGGCTGATAGTGAATAATTTGAGTGTGATCGAATTCGACGCCGGGCTGGACCACAATGGCGATTACGCGCGTTAACGCTTCTTCAAGCCCTAATGCACTGAAGGCAACCTGATGGGTTTCCAGTGTCCGGGCGGCATCTTCTTCACGTGTGACATGAACGCTACCGATGGTGGTGGCTTCTCCACCAGGTACGGGAACTTCAGTGCCAATCACGTAAGTCAGTTGGCGTTTCTGTTCTTCGGTTGCTGTTGATTCTGCTGCCTGGCAAAGTATGGCTGCTCGCTGAGCAACAACCATCGGGTCTAGCGGTGTCGGATCGTCAGCGCAGGACATTGAAGCATCAAGATGGATTTTGCTGAATCCTGCGGCGACGTAAGCTTTAATCAAGGCTACGGATTTCTCCATCGCTTCTGCCGCTACTTCATTTTGCCAGCAGTTAGGGCCGAGGTGATCGCCCCCCAGGATCAGTCTTTCTCGAGGGAAGCCAATTTCTTGTGCGATGCCATAGACAAAATCACGGAAATCGGCGGGTTTCATCCCGGTATAGCCACCAAACTGATTAACCTGATTAGACGTTGCTTCGATCAGAACTTTACTGTCCGTATTGAGATCAAAGCGTAATGCGGATTCAATGACCAACGGATGTGCTGAACAAACAGAACAAATACCTAAATGTTCACCTGCTTTATGACGAGAGATTATTTCTTTCACTTCTATCTCCGATATCTTTTGTTTATCTTCATAATATTTTTGGATTGAAGGCAAAGGGTAAAAGCAGCTTTCGTGATCCAGCTTTAAAACAGACCTTTGCCAGAATTCATACAATTCATATTAATCAGTTACTTATAGTTTTCCTTCGCAACCGCAGTCGGCAATGACTTTACGTACCACTTCTTTCATGGCAGCTTTTGCTGGCATCATGTAATGCCGTGGGTCATTCGCATTGGTATGTGTACTCAGATAGGTTTTGAGTGCGCCAGAAAAGGCGATTTTGAGTTCGGTAGCGACGTTGACTTTGCAGATCCCTAAAGAGATGGCACGCTTAATATCATGTGCTGGCAGGCCGGATGCGCCATGTAGAACCAGTGGAATATCAACGGACTGACGAATTTCTGTTAGCCGTTCAAAATCCAGTTTAGGTTCAGTGCTATACAGTCCATGAGCTGTGCCAATCGCGACCGCCAGTGAGTCGATACCGGTTTTTTCCACGAACTCCCGAGCCTGTTCTGGGTGGGTATAAAGCGCATCTTTTCCGTCCACGATTAGGTCATCTTCTTGTCCACCCAACCGTCCGAGCTCAGCTTCAACGCTAACGTCATAGCGGTGGCAGTAATCCGTTACGTGTTTAACTAACGCAATGTTGTCGACAAACGGCAGATGGGAACCATCGATCATGACGGAGCGAATACCTGTAGCGACTTTCTCTTCAATATCGGTGGCGCTTTCATGGTGATCGAGATGGATGGCGAGAGGATGGTTCCAGCATCTTGCCAGTTCACTGGCGATTGCAACGATATTACCGACACCGGCATAGCTAAAAGTGCCAGGCGTGCCGGCGACGATCAACGGAGAGCGTAGTTCGGCTGCTGTTTCCACGACAACCTGTAAGGTCTCCAGGTTGTGAATGTTAAACGCCGGTACGGCATAGCCTTCTCGCTGTGCCTTCTTCAGCATCATTTTGCTTGAGATGATAAACATACTTCCTCCGAAGTCTTTCGATTGCTTTCTTCGAAATAAAGTATAGGGTTTCGTAACGTTTTTTTGTGATTTCGATCTGATAAATGAAAGTTTCGAAAGAAAAGGGAGGGTTACGAAAGCATATGGCAAAAAAAAGCATGCCCGAAGGCATGCTCATGAAGAAAAAACGTGGATAATCAGGTCACTGGCGCCGGGTTAAACACCGCCAGCTGGTTATGCAGTCCCCATTGATCCGAGAAGGTTTTCTTACGCCCGCTGGCGACGTCGAGAATAAACTCGAACAGTTTCAGACCCACGTCTTCAATGGTTTCTTCCCCGGTGGCGATGGTGCCTGCGTTGATGTCCATCAGGTCAAACCAACGGTTGGCCAGCTCGGTTCGGGTCGCCATTTTTATCACTGGCACGGCCATCAGGCCG
The DNA here is from genome assembly GCF_013729795.1 of Citrobacter sp. RHBSTW-00859. Taxonomy (NCBI): domain Bacteria; kingdom Pseudomonadati; phylum Pseudomonadota; class Gammaproteobacteria; order Enterobacterales; family Enterobacteriaceae; genus Citrobacter; species Citrobacter sp. RHBSTW-00859. Next base: position 593,877 of record NZ_CP056284.1, read on the forward strand.
TACGGCGTACCGCGACCGGTGGTGAACACCTGCACGGTGATCCCGGAAGCGACCTGCTGCGTACCGCAGACAAAATCACTGGCGGGTGTAGCCGCGTAAATCAGGCCGCGTTTGGTTGGGCGTTGACCCGGCGACAAGACTTCGACAATCGCGCTCTTGCCAGACTTGGCAATAGAACCCAGCGCTTTTTCCACCACGTTTGCCAGACCGCCTTTCTTGTTGCCTGGAGAAGGGTTGGCGCTGCGATCCGTTTTGCCCATATCAAGGTAGTTATCGTACCAGGCCATCTCTTCAAGCAGGCGTTTACCTACTTCTTCGTTAATCGCACGTGGGGTCAGAAGATGGATGGCATCGCGCACTTCGGTAACCTCAGAGAACATTACGGTGGCGCCGCAGCGTACTAACAGGTCGGAGGCATAACCTACCGCCGGGTTGGCCGTCACGCCGGAAAACGCATCGCTGCCGCCGCACTGCATGCCGACCACCAGTTCTGACGCCGGGCAGGTTTCACGCTGGCGTTGATTGAGTTTTGCCAGATGGCGTTCCGCCACCTGCAAAATATCGGCAACCATCGATTGAAAGCCAACATGTTTTTCATCCTGCAGGCTGACGATGCTGGCGCTGTCGACCGGAATACTTTTCACGTCGTGCGTGCCTTCCAGCAGGCGCTCTGGCTGCAGTTTTTCGCAGCCGAGGCCAATGACCATCACTTCACCGCCAAAGTTCGGGTTTAGCGCAATATTGTGAATGGTACGAATCGGCACGATGGCGGCTGGGGCATTAATTGCCACGCCGCAGCCGTACAGATGATTGAGTCCGACCACGCCGTCAACGTTCGGGTATTTGGGCAGCAGATCGCGCTCAATGATTTTCACCACATAATCCACCACGCCCGCCACGCAGTGCACGCTGGTGGAAATACCGAGCAGATTCTTGGTGCCGACACTACCGTCCGCATTGCGATAACCTTCGAAGGTGTAACCCTCAAGAGGCGGCAGCGGCTCTGGCACTTTGGTTGCCAGCGGCAGCGTCTCCAGCGGCGGGGCCTTGGGTAGCTCAACCATTGATTCATCAATCCAACTGCCGCGTGGGATATCGCGAACGGCATAGCCTATCACTTCGCCATAACGCACGATTTCGCCGCGAACAGGAATATCCAAGAGCGCCACTTTATGTCCCTGGGGAATATGTTCAATGAGTTCCAGTCCGTCTGGAAAACGCGTCCCAGCTTTCAGACCATTGTCATTGACAATTATCGCCACATTATCTGTTTCGTGAACTTTAATATAAAACGCCGTTGGCGATTCTTGTCTGATTTCGATGTCGGCCATTGTCCAGTATTCTCCAACAAGGTGGTGATAATAGTGTGGATATTTATATTTTGAATCTAATTATAAGTAATAAAGATTCGGTATCGTGAAATAAGAATGTCAGGAGTTTATCGCCAAGAATGTGATGATGATCACTTAAACTCAGCAAGGCCGCCCCACCAGGGGTAGCAATACGTAAATGTGTGCATTAGCGCCCATGCATGTGTGCATATGCTCAAAACATTATTTTAATAACGCATGTTTAATGAGCGTTTGCACAATGATTAACGTTGCGCTGCTGATTATACTAAATCACGGTTTCATAGCGTCTGATAAATTATTATGCGTTCTTATTATCAGTAATTTATCACTAGGAATATCTACCCAATAATAATAAAAAATTAATGTACCCGAGGTAATTAGAATGATTCTGGATACAGTTGTCGAGAAAAAGAAAGGCACGCACACCCGTTACTTAATATTGCTGATAATATTTATCGTTACAGCCGTTAACTATGCGGACCGTGCAACGCTGTCAATTGCCGGCACGGAAGTGGCGAAAGAGTTACAGCTCAGTGCCATCTCAATGGGGTACATTTTCTCCGCTTTCGGCTGGGCTTACCTGTTAATGCAAATCCCCGGCGGCTGGCTGCTGGATAAGTTCGGTTCTAAGAAAGTCTACACCTACAGCCTGTTCTTCTGGTCGCTGTTTACCTTCCTGCAGGGCTTTGTAGACATGTTCCCGCTGGCCTGGGCGGGTATTTCAATGTTCATCATGCGCTTTATGCTGGGCTTCTCGGAAGCGCCGTCCTTCCCGGCGAATGCCCGTATTGTGGCAGCCTGGTTCCCGACGAAAGAGCGCGGTACGGCGTCCGCAATTTTTAACTCCGCACAGTATTTCTCTCTGGCGCTGTTTTCGCCGCTGCTGGGCTGGCTGACCTTCGCCTGGGGCTGGGAACACGTCTTTACCGTGATGGGCGTGATTGGTTTTGTGCTCACCGGACTGTGGGTAAAGTTTATTCATAACCCAACCGATCACCCGCGTATGTCGCAAGAAGAGCTGAAGTTTATCTCTGAAAACGGCGCGGTCGTGGATATGGACCATAAAAAGCCGGGTGATGTGAAGTCAGGCGGTCCTAAATTGCATTATATCAAGCAGTTGCTCACTAACCGTATGATGCTCGGCGTGTTCTTCGGACAGTATTTTATCAACACAATTACCTGGTTTTTCCTCACCTGGTTCCCGATTTACCTGGTACAGGAAAAAGGCATGTCGATCCTGAAAGTGGGCCTGGTGGCTTCGATTCCTGCGCTGTGCGGATTTGCCGGTGGCGTACTCGGCGGCGTGTTCTCTGATTATCTGATTAAACGTGGCTTCAGCATCACTCTGGCACGTAAGCTGCCGATTGTGCTCGGAATGCTGCTCGCCTCGACCATTATTCTGTGTAACTACACCGATAACACCACCCTGGTGGTGGCGCTGATGGCGCTGGCGTTCTTCGGTAAAGGCTTCGGGGCGCTGGGATGGCCGGTGATTTCCGATACTGCGCCGAAAGAGATTGTCGGTCTGTGCGGTGGGGTATTTAACGTATTTGGCAATGTGGCTTCCATCGTCACCCCGCTGGTGATTGGGTATCTGGTGAGCGAGCTGCACTCATTTAATGCTGCGCTGATGTTTGTAGGGTGCTCGGCGCTGATGGCAATGGTTTGCTACCTGTTTATTGTCGGTGACATTAAACGTATGGAATTGCAGAAATAAACAAAGGTGTAAGCGATGAATAACACGATTTTTCCGAATAAGTTTAAAGCGGCTCTCGCGGCGCAACAGATTCAGATTGGCTGCTGGTCTGCATTAGCCAGCCCAATCAGTACCGAAGTTTTAGGCCTGGCGGGTTTTGACTGGCTGGTGCTGGACGGCGAACACGCGCCGAACGACATATCGACGTTTATCCCGCAATTGATGGCGCTGAAAGGTAGCGCCAGCGCGCCGGTAGTGCGCGTACCGACCAACGAGCCGGTAATTATCAAACGCCTGCTGGATATCGGATTTTACAACTTCCTGATCCCGTTCGTGGAGACGGAAGAAGAGGCGGTGAACGCCGTGGCGTCGACCCGCTATCCGCCGGAAGGTATTCGCGGCGTGTCCGTATCCCATCGCGCCAATATGTTTGGCACCGTACCGGACTACTTTGCGCAGTCGAATAAGAACATCACCATCATCGTGCAGATCGAAAGTCAGCAGGGCGTCGATAACGTTGACGCAATCGCGGCGACAGAAGGCGTCGACGGGGTCTTCGTCGGCCCAAGCGATCTGGCTGCGGCGTTAGGCCACCTCGGCAATGCGTCACACCCTGATGTGCAGAAAGCTATCCAGCACATTTTTGCCCGCGCGAAAGCACACGGCAAACCAAGCGGCATTCTGGCCCCGGTAGAGGCGGATGCGCGTCGTTATCTGGAGTGGGGCGCGACGTTTGTTGCCGTTGGCAGCGATCTTGGCGTGTTCCGTTCAGCCACGCAAAAATTGGCTGATTCTTTTAAGAAATAACCCCCCTCGACAGTAGAGAGAGATAAAGACATGACAATGAAAGTTGGTTTTATTGGCCTCGGTATTATGGGTAAACCAATGAGTAAAAACCTCCTCAAGGCAGGTTACTCGCTGGTGGTTGCTGACCGTAACCCGGAATCCATTGCGGAAGTGATTGCCGCAGGCGCAGAAACCGCCGCCACGGCGAAAGATATTGCCGAGCAGTGCGATGTGATCATCACCATGCTGCCGAATTCTCCGCATGTGAAAGAAGTGGCGCTGGGAGAGGGCGGCATTATTGAAGGGGCGAAACCGGGGACAGTGCTGATCGACATGAGCTCCATCGCGCCGTTAGCCAGCCGTGAAATCAGCGACGCGCTGAAAGCGAAAGGCGTGGATATGCTGGACGCGCCGGTAAGCGGCGGTGAACCGAAAGCCATCGACGGTACTCTGTCGGTGATGGTTGGCGGTGATAAAGCGATTTTTGACAAATATTACGATCTGATGAAAGCGATGGCAGGTTCCGTGGTACATACCGGTGATATCGGCGCGGGTAACGTCACCAAGCTGGCGAATCAGGTGATTGTGGCGCTGAACATTGCGGCAATGTCGGAAGCGCTGACGCTGGCGACCAAAGCGGGCGTAAACCCGGATCTGGTGTATCAGGCGATCCGTGGTGGGCTGGCGGGAAGCACCGTACTGGATGCGAAAGCGCCGATGGTTATGGACAGAAACTTTAAGCCGGGTTTCCGTATCGACCTGCATATTAAAGATCTGGCGAACGCGCTGGATACCTCTCATGGCGTTGGCGCTCAGTTACCGCTGACTGCTGCAGTCATGGAGATGATGCAGGCGCTACGCGCTGATGGGCTGGGCACCGCCGATCATAGCGCACTCGCATGCTACTACGAAAAACTGGCGAAAGTGGAAGTCACTCGCTAACAAGAAGGGCGCGGATGCGCGCCCTGTATTTCTTGCCTTGCGCGGCACTGTCAGGCTACATAACTATGAAAATCGTAATTGCCCCAGACTCTTATAAAGAAAGCCTTTCTGCCACCGAGGTAGCTCAGGCAATAGAAAAAGGATTTCGGGAAATTTTCCCCGATGCGCAATATGTTTCTGTCCCGGTTGCCGATGGCGGTGAAGGAACGGTCGAAGCCATGATTGCCGCTACGCAGGGGAGTGAACATTCAGCGTGGGTGACAGGGCCGCTGGGCGAAAAAGTGAATGCCTGCTGGGGCATGTCTGGAGATGGTAAAACCGCGTTTATCGAAATGGCGGCAGCCAGCGGTCTGGCGTTAGTTCCTCCTGAAAAGCGTAACCCGTTAGTCACCACGTCGCGCGGCACCGGGGAGTTGATTTTGCAGGCGCTGGATAGCGGTGCGCAGAGCATCATTATTGGTATTGGCGGCAGTGCGACCAACGACGGCGGCGCGGGTATGGTGCAGGCGCTGGGGGCGAAACTATGCGACGCCAACGGGACAGAGATTGGCAACGGTGGTGGAAGCCTGGAGAGTCTGAACACCATCGATATAACGGGCCTGGATCCGCGCTTAAAAACCTGCTCAATTCGCGTGGCCTGCGATGTGACCAATCCACTTACCGGCGTTACTGGCGCTTCGCGCATTTTTGGCCCGCAGAAAGGGGCGACGGAAGAACGCATTATCGAACTAGACCGCAATCTGTCTCACTATGCCGACATCATTAAAAAATCGCTGCGGGTTGATGTGAAAGACGTTCCTGGCTCAGGTGCGGCAGGCGGAATGGGCGCCGCGTTAATGGCTTTTTTAGGTGCGGAGCTGCGCAGTGGTATTGAGATTGTGACCCAGGCGCTAAATCTGGAAGAGCATATTCATGACTGTACGCTGGTGGTGACCGGAGAAGGGCGGATTGACAGCCAGAGCATTCACGGCAAAGTGCCGGTGGGTGTGGCGAATGTCGCGAAGAAGTACCACAAGCCGGTAATTGGTATTGGCGGCAGCCTGACGCGCGATGTGGAGGTGGTGCATCAATATGGTATCGATGCGGTGTTTAGCGTATTAACCACCATCAGCACGCTGGAAGAGGCTTTTCGTGGGGCATTTGATAATATTTATCGCGCTTCAAGAAACATCGCCGCCACGTTGGCGATAGGAATGCGCAGTGTGGGGTGACAATGCCCCGCAAACCCTCTATACTGCGCGCCGAAGCTGACCAGACAGTCGCCGCTTCGTCGTCGTCCTCTTCGGGGGAGACGGGCGGAGGGGAGGAAAGTCCGGGCTCCATAGGGCAGGGTGCCAGGTAACGCCTGGGGGGGAAACCCACGACCAGTGCAACAGAGAGCAAACCGCCGATGGCCCACGCAAGTGGGATCAGGTAAGGGTGAAAGGGTGCGGTAAGAGCGCACCGCGCGGCTGGTAACAGTCCGTGGCACGGTAAACTCCACCCGGAGCAAGGCCAAATAGGGGTTCACAAGGTACGGCCCGTACTGAACCCGGGTAGGCTGCTTGAGCCAGTGAGCGATTGCTGGCCTAGATGAATGACTGTCCACGACAGAACCCGGCTTATCGGTCAGCTTCAACTTCTTTAAAAACAATAAGTTGATGTATCTCAGGCACTTAGAAGCATAAATGAGATACAGAATGGGATACATCAACGATTGTTACCTACCTCATACGCTTCAGCGTAACGGCGTTTTTTACGCCTACTTCAGATTGTCTGATAATCAATTTTTCCGTTGCTCGCTTGGTACAGATAGCCCACGCCGATGTCAGTTCCTGATCTCCCGACTAACGCCATTCTTCACTCTTTTGCGATCTGGTACTATCCACCGCGATCAGTTAAAGAGAATCATACGAATGATGAAAAAGCTCTCCCAGCATGATATTGATGCTTTCGTAGCCGCGCAACATGCAGAGATTTATGGTTATGTAGAGAATATCCCCGCTGACGCTCGCCAGCGAAAAATAAGGGGAGATGTAACCCCACCATTATCACCAGATACTGGTCGGGCGTTCGCACAGTTTTTTCAAGAGTTCTATGAAGATCAACTCTTCAACGGCGAAGCATCCCCGACGGAATCTTTTTTTCTTGAGTCTCTGGCTCAGCGTTTCGATATTTCAGGTATGGAAAGTGCCATTGTCGCAGCAGCATCCAGGTACGACATTCTTTTGCACCAGTCGCAGAAGGCCAATGCAGCTTTTCTGAGTAAAGATTTTTCGACGTACTCCCAGATCCTCGCCGATATGAAACAGAAAATCCCTCCACCTGTCGCAGTGTCTCCGGTTGAAGAGCCTGCGCCAGCGATGACATTGCAAGAGGCATGGGATGGTTTTCTGGTGTTCAAATCAGATTGGAAACCGAAGATTCGGAAGGGGAACGAAAAGTACTTCACGGTTATCAGGGAAGTGCTGGGGGCTGATACGCCAGTGAACAAAATCACCCGTCGCGATATCAAAAACTTGCTCGAAGTGGTGGAGGGTCTACCCCGTCAGAACAAGAAGCCATATAACAAGATGACGGTTCGAGAGTGTTTAGATTTGGATGAGATTCCCGAGGATGACCTTGTAGCACCGAAGACCGTAAAGGATTATTTGAAGCTATGCCAGGGGTTGTTCTCTACATACCTGACGTCAGAAATTGATATTTTGGCAGCCTCGCCGACGCTAAACGTCCATTATGAGGCACAGAGCAAAAGCTATGGTCACTATAGCCTCACCGAAATGCGAAAGCTGGTGACCTATTTCAGGTCTCTATCTGGTTGGAAAAAATGGATACCTCTTCTTCTTGCTTATACTGGTGCAAGGCGGGCAGAGATAGCAAAATTAAAGCGTTCGGATATTCGTCTTGATGATGATTCTCAACGGTACTACATCATGATTGATGATACCAAAACCGAGGCTGGGACAAGACAAGTCCCACTGTCCCTTAGTTTGATTGAGCATGGCTTTCTGGAATATGCTGCGGGATTTTCTGCGGATGATTCTATTTTCCCGGAGATCACAAACTACAACCAGATCACCCGATTTTTCCATGATACTCGGGAAGCACTTGAGATCCCTTATTTGGATGATTACAAGCGTAGACGTATCGTGCATAGCTTACGTACGACTCTGATTACTGAGGCCACTAAAACTAATGAGCGCTTTCTTGTGCAACAGTTTGTTGGGCATGAGCATAGCAACTCAGGGCAGATCCAAGTTTATACCCGCAAGTACCTTGTGTCGGATTTACTCACTGTAGTTGATGGCATTTGCTGGGACTAAACTCCCGTCAACTTTCCTGTAAGTGCAGGGGGGATTCCCTATGCTTTTATAAATCATGGCAAACAGCGTGTGTTTCTCATCAAGCACGCCACTGCTTGATATGGTTTAGTTTATTGATTTTAATAAGGAAATTCATAAATAGCTTGACAAATGAGAATGATTCGTGTTATTATGTAATTAAGGGGAAGATTTCCCCGACATCCCACCGAAACACATAAAATCCCGCAGGTGCCAGTTTCTGCCTCTTCTCCTTGGTAGGCTGGATCAATCCGCTTGCGGGTTTTTTATTACCATCAGGAAATCATTATTTGGAAAATAAAAACTTAGCGTCAATCGACGTAACGGACTCCGCACGTCTGCGCGGCAAGGTTGACCACACCACATGGCACGCGTGCAAATCGCGGCTAAAGCTACTGGGCCTGCCCCAGACACCGAAACGAATCGGCTTCCTTCTGTGGTTGGAACACCAGCAACATCACGTCTTCACTTTTGAAGAGTACGTGGAGAGATGGGGCTACAACAACGCCCATCTGCATCTCAATGAGTATGAAAAAAGCGGACTTATCCATCATCGCGACGAGTATTTTCTCAGCGAAACCGCCACCAGCACCGATAGCCCATTCCGCTGTAAGTGCTGCCAATCCATCAATCTGAACAAAATCCTTAAAGCAAAGGAGCGCATTATTAATGAAACTAACTAAAGAGCAAACATCCCTCATCCAGCGTCTTTATGACGAACGTATCACGCAAGCGGAAAAAGTAGCCTTGTCCGAAGTCAGCACCACCATCATCTTCAATGAGGTGTTCCCGCTGGTCATCACTAAGGCGGCAGCTTACCTGGACAACGGTTACATCCTCAATCCTCAGGCCTGCAACCATTATCAATCTTCGCCTTTCTTCGAGGTCAGCATGTTTAAACCGGAGATTCTGCTGGTACAGGAACGCCAGGAGGCTGTAGCGGCGGCATCTGAACGTCTGAAGTCGGATATCGCCGCAGAAGTGTTGGAAATCGTCCGTCAACAACGCCAGCGAAAGCAGGAAGCAGCATCCGCCGAACAGTCAGCCAAAGACGCTATCACTACTGAACAAGCGATCTTCGCAGCATTCGAGGTGTGATGGTAGACGCACAATTTCAACAGTTCGCTATGCCGTCAGATTCCCGGCGGTTAGCCTCCCGGCAACGCCCGGCTTACAGAGAAATGATGTCCTCACTCCAGGATGGAAAAGACCCGATTACGGGCACCAGACTAAATTCTCCATGCATCGACCATGACCACGATACAGGGACATGTAGGTTGGTCCTCAATCGCTCAACAAACACGTTTGAGGGAAAGGTGCGAGCCTTCCTAATTCAGCAGGGTTGGAAGCCGCCGCAGTTCGCTCAGCCGTTATTTGATGCATGGTTGGGACGTAATGATGCAGTAACCACGCAACTTTATGAGTTCGCTCTGGAGATCTGGCACTACCTTAGCTGGGAACATTTCCTGAAGTACATCAGAAACCTCGGCGTTTATTACGGGACAGCATGGGCGTACTACGACCATTTGCTTTATGAAAAGCCTTCAACAACAGGAAACTAAGCCATGCAGTTAATCGTTCCAAAAGACATTGAACAATGGTTAGACGAAACGCGCGAACACCGTTCACGCGCAGCACAGATTATTAAACTTTTATACGACGCACAGGAGCACGACACCTATGACCCAAAAGACAACCACATGCACGACCCCATCTCCAGTTGAAGCCTTCGCGTTACACTTGCGTAGTCAAGGATACGCCCTGATTTCGCTACCTGGTGGCGTTAAGTTGCGCAATATCAACACAGGCACCGATCATAGTCTCGATTCCCTTGCGGTACATTACGCTCGTTTTTCAGGGAACTCATGGAATCCACTATGGCAGTCCGTTGTATTTCGAACACTTCCATACATTGCCCAAAGTATCTTCAATCCGGCGTTGCCGTCTGGCCTTTCTGACGATGGGATGCTTAACACATTTCGCAAATTCTCCAGTGACAAGTCTCCAGTAGACATCCTTACACCATGGTTTGAATACTTAGTGAGGATGTTCCCTGATGGAGACGATCGCGCCAACGTCTGCGCTTGGTTAGCTCACTGTTTCCAGCGCCCAGAAGAGCGTCCAACATGGCATCTTGTGATCCCATCTGATACCGGTACGGGCAAAGGATTTCTCTTCCAGCAGATACTTTCACCGCTGCTGGCGGGGCAAACAAAGCATTATTCGAGCTACTCCCAACTAACCGAAAAACATAACGGCGCGTTAGCCGATAATCTGATAATTGTTTTCGATGATCCTCCGAAAGCAAGCCGCCGAGTTGCAGAATCACTGAAGTCTATACAGACTGAAGTGGCACACTGAATTTGGCCACCTGAACAGAGGTGATATGCTCACCTCAGAACAACACAGGTGCTCCAATGAAAAAAAGAAATTTCAGCGCAGAGTTTAAACGCGAATCCGCTCAACTGGTTGTTGACCAGAACTACACGGTGGCAGATGCCGCCAAAGCTATGGATGTTGGCCTTTCCACAATGACAAGATGGGTCAAACAACTGCGTGATGAGCGTCAGGGCAAAACACCAAAAGCCTCTCCGATAACACCAGAACAAATCGAAATACGTGAGCTGAGGAAAAAGCTACAACGCATTGAAATGGAGAATGAAATATTAAAAAAGGCTACTGTAGATTCAATCTGTCAATGCAACACCCCTTTCAATTATCTCTTTCGGTGTTTTGAACTTCAGTGTCTTTCTCGGTCTGTTGTTTAGCTGAGCAGCAACCAGATCTAGTTCATGTTGAGTATATTGGGCAAGACATGTCTTTTTAGGAAAGTACTGCCGAATTAGCCCATTTGTGTTCTCATTTGTTCCCCGCTGCCAAGGACTCTGAGGATCGCAGAAGTAAACTTTAACGCCGGTGCTGACAGTAAATTCTAGATGTCTGGCCAGTTCCATTCCTCTGTCCCATGTCAGTGATTTTCTGAGTTCTGACGGTAAACTCAGGAATTTGTCGGTAAGAGCCTGATTTACTGAGACAGAATCTTTGCCCCTGAGTCTAAGGATGATCGTATAACGTGATTTTCGGTCTACAAGTGTGGCTATATGAGAGTTTTTTGTACCTGAGACTAAATCGCCCTCCCAATGCCCCAGAGAGCGTCTGTTATCGATATTTCGGGAACGTTCGTGAATTGGTGTTCCGTTCACTATGTTAATCGTACCTCTTTCGCCTTTGCGGGTATGACGCCTGCCATGGCGAAGGCTATGCGACCGTCGCAGATGCTGTATATTCAGGTGGTGTAGCGCTTCACGGCTACGAAAGTACAGCGTTTTATAAATTGTCTCAGGTGATATTCGCAGCGTTTTTTGACGTGGTTTTGTTCGCCTTAACCATCCTGATATTTGCTCTGGAGACCATTTCATCTCCAGCTTTTCCAGAACAAGCTTTCGCAATGGTAAATTTTGATCCAGTAAGCACGGTTTTGGCCTTTTCGCCATTCTGTTGGCTCGGTTATTAGCATCAACAGCTTTGTAATAGCGTCTGCCCCGATTACGCTGAACTTCACGTGAGATCGTCGAAGGACTGCGATTCAGCGCAGTAGCTATCGCACGAATGCTCATTTTGGCTGACAAACCAGCTCGTATCTCCTCGCGCTCAGACAGTGTCAGGTGAGCTACAGCCCGCTTACGCTCATGGGGTTTTATGCCGCCAGTATCCCTTAACATAGTGAAGATCGTTCCGGGTTTTGAACCCAGGATATTCGCTATTTCACTGAAGCCTGTTCCGTTCTTCCATAGTTCAAAAACAGAGGCTTTTTCCTCTGCTGTAAATGTTCGTCTCATTCAAAAAACCTCCGCAACCCCATGTTTTCACATAACTGTTGCGTTGACCAATTGAATCTACAGTAGCCTTTTTTAATATTTCATTCTCCATTTCAATGCGTTGTAGCTTTTTCCTCAGCTCACGTATTTCGATTTGTTCTGGTGTTATCGGAGAGGCTTTTGGTGTTTTGCCCTGACGCTCATCACGCAGTTGTTTGACCCATCTTGTCATTGTGGAAAGGCCAACATCCATAGCTTTGGCGGCATCTGCCACCGTGTAGTTCTGGTCAACAACCAGTTGAGCGGATTCGCGTTTAAACTCTGCGCTGAAATTTCTTTTTTTCATTGGAGCACCTGTGTTGTTCTGAGGTGAGCATATCACCTCTGTTCAGGTGGCCAAATTCAGTGTGCCACTTCAGTTCAGGTGGTGTAGCGCTTCACGACTACGAAAGTAAAGCGTCTTATAAATTGTCTCAGGTGATATTCGTAGTGTTTTTTGACGCGGCTTCGTTCGCCTTAACCATCCTGATATTTGCTCTGGGGACCACTTCATCTCAAGCTTTTCCAGAACAAGCTCTCGCAACGGCATATTCTGATCCAGTAAGCACGGTTTTGGTCTTTTAGCCATCCTGTTGGCCCGGTTATTCGCATCAACGGCTTTGTAATAGCGCCTACCACGATTACGCTGAACTTCACGTGAGATTGTTGAAGGGCTACGATTCAGCATTGTAGCGATGGCTCGAATGCTCATTTTGGCTGACAAACCAGCTCGTATTTCCTCGCGCTCAGACAGCGTCAGGTGAGCAACAGCTCGCTTGCGCTCATTGGGTTTTATGCCGCCAGTATCTCTTAACATCGTGAAGATGGTCCCTGGTTTCGAACCCAGGATATTAGCTATCTCACTGAAGCCTTTTCCGTTCTTCCACAGTTCAAAAACAGATGTTTTTTCCTTTGCTGTAAATGTTCGTCTCATTCAACAATCCTCCGCAACTACATGTTTTCACATGACTGTTGCGTTGACCAATTGAATCTACAACCGCGCTCTTGATGCCAGACTCCCTGAACAATTCTCGTTAATCGGGAAACTCAGAGCGCAGTATCCTGTGGTCACACTTTGCCACGTGTTCGGGGTTCATCGCAGCAGCTACAAATACTGGGGAAAAAGCCCCGAAAAGCCAGACGGCAGGCGAGCTGTGTTACGCAGTCAGGTTCTGGAACTGCATAACATCAGCCATGGCTCTGCTGGCGCAAGAAGTATCGCGATTATGGCAACCCTGAAAGGCTTCAGAATGGGACGCTGGCTTGCCGGAAGGCTCATGAAAGAACCGGGTCTGGTGAGTTGTCAGCAGCCAACTCACCGGTATAAACGTGGTGGTCATGAACACACCGCTATCCCGAATCGCCTTGAGCGACAGTTTGCAGTGACAGAACCGAATCAGGTGTGGTGCGGCGATGTGACGTATATCTGGACAGGCAAGCGTTGGGCTTACCTTGCTGTTGTTCTCGATCTGTTCGCAAGGAAACCTGAGGGTTGGGCAATGTCATTCTCACCGGACAGCAAGCTGACATCAAAGCGCTGGAAATTGCGTGGGAAGCTTGCGGTAAACCCGCCGGAGTGATGTTCCACAGTGACAGTAATAATGCCGGTGTCAGTCTTTACCACCACTCAGTTTGCCGTTTAACCCGATTGGTGTGATTACTGATGCAGTGAAGACCTTTCCGCATCACATCACTACAAATATTGATTTTTGATTGTTGGATTCGCACCAGATTTCACCTCTGTAGGGTATTCAAAAATGCTCAGTTATTACTGATGCCTAAACTGCAGCGTTGCGGGCAGGTAGCGTTGTAGCGTTTCGGGCGTATCGCCCTCGATCAATTGGCTTATCAGATCATAGCAGTGCCAGGCCAACTGGCGGTTATCCTGCTGTACGGTATCGATACGCAGCGACAGCGAATCATAAAGATAGTGATCGTCAAAGCTCGTCAGATGGATATCTGAGTCGAGTAAATGGTGCTGGCTCATATAGCGCAGTACCCCTTCGAGCAGTCCACAGGCGGCAGTGAACAGCGCCTTAGGCGGCCGCCCAAGTCGCGCGCAGAGTGCGGCGAACATCTCATAGCCTGAGCTCGGGTGGTAGTTACCGTTAATCACCCATTCCGGGCGCAGTGCAATACCCGCCTGAGCCAAACCCTGCGTGAAGCCGGTCAGACGATCGCGTGAAGGCGACAGACGCGACTGACCGCCTAAAAACCAGAACTCATCGCTATGCTTAGGTGCAATGCGGGAAATCAGTTCCGCCGTTGGGGTAATCGAATCAGTCATCACCAGCGGCAGCAGGCTTTCATTAGGACAACGGTCAAACAGCACTACTGGCAGTTGTTGGCTGAGCTTAAGATAGTCGGCATCGTTGTGCATACATGAAGCGACGATCAGACCGTCAACCTGGCGGGAAATCATGTTATTGACCACCACGCTCTCCTGACCGGGGTTTTCATCAGTACAAGAGATCAATAGCTGGACGCCTGCTTCGCGGCACAGCATTTCCAGCTCATGTGAAAAGACCGCAAAGCCGTGGTTGGTGATCTCCGGCACCACCAGTCCGATGGTGTGGCTGCGGTTGTCGCGCAGCGAGCGGGCGTGAATGCTTGGCTGATAGTGCTGCTCACGGGCAATCGCCAGTACTCGCTCACGCGTTTCCTGCGCCACACGCAGCTCCTTACCACGACCGTTCAGTACTAGGCTGGCGGTCGCTTTTGAGACGCCAGCCTGTTCGGCGATATCTTTAATGGTTACGCGTTTAGTTTTCATTACGACGCCATGAGCTTGAGGCAAAACGCTTATTCTACCATGCAAGTTCGCAGCGGCCAGTAGCAGAATGCGTCCGGTGTGATGCCAGAGAACATTAGCTGCCCTGAACAGGCCGGGAAGTAGCGGCAGCTCATCACTCCTTCGCCGCCGTTGATGAAAATCTCCACGCTAGACTGGTCGATGAAAATATGCAGCGAGCGGACGTCTCCGCGCCAGTAACGATAATGCTTCTCGTCGCTGGCCAGACTGGGTCGGGCCAGGCGGATCCCGCTGGCATCGCGTTCAAGGATTAATGCGCCGTCAAAATCGAGGCTCAAAATATCGTCCCCAGTGGTTTGTAGAACGATTTCCATCGGTGCCAGCGGCAGGGAGTTCCCTGCCCAGCCGTGCGCTTCGCCGCGCAGGGCGCTCAGCTCTCGTAGAGGACGTTGGTATAGCTGACCATCGATAAACTCCAGCTCACGCAGGCAGGTCATCTGATGGATCCAGCCGTTGGTGAGGGTCGGTTGAAGCATCTCTTCGCCCTCCGGCACGCCCATCCAGCCGACCAGCAGACGGCGGCCATCACTGGTAAGCATGGTTTGCGGGGCGTAGAACTCAAACCCTGCGTCCAATTCGTGCAGTTCGCCATGCTCGAAGGCCGCGCGGTGGTAGTCGAAATCGCCGCTCATCCACACTGCCGGGTAGGTGTTGAGATAGCGCTCTTTCTCACGAGGCACGCCCTGCGGGCAGCAAATCAGGACATGCTGGTCGCCGAGGGCAAACAGGTCCGGGCATTCCCACATATAGCCCGCGTCGTCCAGGCCATTGATGCCATAACCGGCGATTTCGCCCTGACTCGTCCACTCATGAAGGTCCGCTGAGCTGAATAACAACACCTTGCCACGCTTTTGCAAATCCTGTGCGCCCAGCACCATGTACCAGCGACCTTCGTGCTGCCAGACTTTCGGGTCACGCACGTGGCCGGTATAGCCCTCCGGCAGCGGTAATACCGGGCCGAGTTTGGTAAACGTGCCGTCGGCATTTTCCGTCGCCAGGCACTGCCACGCGGTTCGGCTGCCGTCGTCAAATTTTACGTTGCCGGTATAGCACAGGGTGAGCGTGCCCTGACTATCCACGGCGCTTCCGGAGTAGCAGCCGTTGCGGTCATACTCTTCATCCGGCATGAGCGCGATCGGCTCATGTTGCCAGTGCAGCAGGTCGGCAGAGCTCCAGTGCCCCCAGCACTTGAACTTATGATCGCAGGCGAGCGGGTTCCACTGATAAAACAGGTGATAACGTCCGGCAAATTCAATAAAGCCGTTGGGATCGTTCATCAGCCCGGTCACCGGCGCATGGTGCCAGCGGGGATAGTGGCTGTCGGCCAGCGCGCGCGGCTGGCCCTGCATAACAGCCTGCAAAATCGCAGGCAGGCGTGATGGATGTGACATTATTCAGCGTCCGTTTTGTATTTCAGTACCAGGGAGACGACAAAGGCGACGCCAAAGGCGATAACCATCCCGATAATGTAGTTCAGCAGCGAGCTGGCCTGCACGATAGCCATGCCAGGGATAGCCGTCAGGCCCACCGCGGTCATGTAAACATGCATGGATACCACCCACGCGCCGCCCACCGCGCCGCCAATCAGGGCTGCGATAAACGGTTTTACAAAGCGTAAGTTAATACCAAAAATCGCCGCTTCGGTGATGCCGAGCATGGCAGAAAACGCCGAGGGCAGGGTAATGGCTTTGATTTTGGCATCTTTCGTTTTGAACCACACCGCCAGACAAGCACCGCCCTGAGCGACGTTGGCCATCGCCCAAATCGGCAGCAGGAAGTTGACGCCGATGGATGGGTTGCCCAGCAGTCCCGCTTCGATGGCGTGGAAGCTGTGGTGAATACCGGTAATGACGATAACCGAATAGAGACCGCCAAACAGCAGTCCGGCCAGCCAACCGGCGTGGGTAATCAGGGTGCTAAGGACAAACGAAATACCGTCGCCAAGCGCGCGACCAGCCGGGCCGATAATCAGCAGGGCGATAAAACCGGAAATGATCACCGTCAGGAACGGCGTCAGGATCAGATCCAGTGCATCGGGGATCACGCGACGCAGCTGTTTCTCAACGATGCTCATAAACCACACCGCCAGCAGCACCGGGAACACCGTGCCCTGATAGCCGATCATGGCAATCTCAAGGCCGAAGAAGTTCATGGTGTGGAAACCGGCGGCCACACCCCAGGCGTTGGTGAGCGCCGGGTGAGTCAGGATGCCGCCAAGCGTCGCGCCAAGATAAGGATTACCACCGAACTCGCGGGCGGCGGTGAAGCCAATCAGGATCGGCAGAATAATAAACGCCGCTGAGCTGCACATATCCAGCATGATGTAGATGGCGTTACCCGGGTCGACCCAGCCGTACGTTTTAACCATCCCCAGAAGGCCCATCAACAGGCCGGAGGCGACGATAGCCGGGATGATCGGCACAAAGATGTTCGACAACAGGCGGGCAATGCGCTGGAAAGGATTCAGTTTTTTCGCCGCAATGTCGGCAGCTTCCGATTTGCTGGATTCGCCAATCCCTGCCGCCTGGATAAAGGCGGCGTAGACTTTGTTCACCACCCCGGTGCCGAAGATAATCTGCATCTGTCCGGCGTTACGGAAACAGCCCTTCACCCCATCAATTTTGCCGATGGCCTGCTGATCGGCCAGTGAGTCATCGACCAGCACCAGGCGCAGGCGTGTGGCACAGTGCGCGGCGCTGGCGATATTTTCCTTGCCTCCCAGAAGCGGAAGTAGCGAGCGGGAAATCTGTTCAAAATCCATAGTACCCTCTGAATGCGTATTGATTTTCGAGTTGTCGTCCCGTGGTAGCCGGAGCGCATTCTCTTCGTTGTTATTGTGTCCGGGGCGACGAAACGTATTTTGTCGCCCCGGCGGTTACTGTCGCCAGGTGTTAACCATCAAAACCAGGTTTCCATCTGCATCCCGAACGACCATTCGCCGCCCGATTTAAAACCACTGCTGCCCAGCGCGTCATCGCTGGCGTAATTATTGAGTTTTTTGCTCCAGTCCATCCACGAGGTGTAAAGACGGATTTCAGGACGGCTGAAGAAATCGCCGATGTCGCCAACCTTAAAGGTCGGGGCGAAGGTGAGCTTGTAGAAGCTGCCGTTTACCGCATGGCGATCGTTATAACCTTCAGGTTTGAGATCCATATACTGGTAACTGCCTTCATAAGCGAGGGCGAAGTTTTGATTGATCTCCTGGATCAGACGCATGTTGAGGGTTGCCCACTGGTAGCTGTCGCCATCGACATAACGGTCTTTACTGGTTTGTGCCAGTATCGCCGGGGCGATAAACCAGTTCTTGCTCAGTGGCGTGGTGCCGTAGCTGGCGAAGCGCCAGGTGTTAGCCCCCGAGCGTAACGCGCCGTCAGAGCCGACACCTTTAACTTCGGCACCCAGTCCGTGACCGTAGAGCAGGGCGGTTTTGCTGGCACCTTCACGCAGGCCGTAAAAACTGTCGTTGTGCAACCCGAGCAGCGCATGTACACCGGTATTTGCCGCATCGCCTTTGACCGGATTACCGTTGGTATCCTGGCGTTCGTCGTTGTCTTTTGCCCGCATCCCGCTGACCATCATCTGCACCGGCCCGATGAAATTGTTCATGCTGACGATGTAGTTCTGCACACTGTTGCTGGTATCAGCAATATCGCCGAAGTTACGCCCGTAAAGAGAGAAGTTGCTGCGAACGCTGTCGTTCCACCTGACATCGTAAATACCGCCGCCGGTACCGGCGAGGAACACGACATCCGAGTCGATCCAGTGAATGTCAAAGTTATCCCGGTCAAAGCGTTTCCCGGCCCACAGGGTGGAGCCTTTAAACGGCCCGTCGAAGGTGGGCAAGTTGCCCAGTTCAACAAAGGCCTGACGCACGTTCAAATCACTGGTGCTCGCCGTCCAGTCGTTATAAGTGGTTTGACCGTCGGCGACCATGACTTTGAAGCGGGTCGTTGCCCCGTTATCCAGGGTCTGCTTATGTTCAAGATTCATTTCAACATAGGTATCGGCCTGGTTTCCCAGGCGGCCAATAGCCCCACCGGTTTCCCCTGCTGGCGTCATGTAGGCTCCGGATTTGGTGCTGGCGCCGGAGTCATTCATTATCACGCCGGAGCGGGCGTAGCCGTGGAACTCAAACCCGCTTTTCTCATCGGCTTTTTTCTCCAGTTTGGCGGTACGCTGAGCCACTTCCTGAGTGCTGTCCTGGGTTTTTTGTTGCTGTGTCGTGAGCTGCTGTACTTTCTTCTCTGCCGACTCTGCGCGGGTTTCTGCCGTTTGCGCTCTGTTTTCGGCATCCTGTAAGCGTTTTTCCAGCGCAATTAAACGGGCTTCGATACTGCTGAGATCCGTTTGTGCATGGGCTGAGGCGGCGCCGGTTAGCAAAGCGATAAGAACCGCGAGTGTGCTTTTTCTGAACATATTGATTGCATCCCAAAAGGAAAATAAAAAATTGTGTGTTTTTGCTAAACCGGTTTAGTTGCAATGTTAAGCACGACATTTAACATTTTGAAATTGATTTTGCTAAACCGGTTTAATAAGTGTGATGGATGCAACAAAGTGGACCGCGTACGACGGTATTTAGGATCAAATCTGGCGGTGTAGATCGCGCTGGTATGGCAGGGCAGTCATCGCGCCTTTCGCCAGGGTTGCCAGGGCACCGCAGGTTTGCGCCAGAGCGAGCGTTGGCTCCAGGGCATTGATATCCGCCGGCATCCCGTTGGCAGCAAGGCTGGCAAGCAGTCCGGCGACAAACGCATCGCCCGCACCGGTGGTATCCACGCTGACAACCGGTTTAGCGCTGAAATGGATAAACTGCTGCTGGAATGCGGCGATGACGCCCGCTTTACCCTGAGTCACCAGCAGTAATTCAGGCTGATAACGCTCAGTGATGCTGGCGATCCCCTGCGCGATATCATTACTCCCGCTGATGAGTATCAGCTCTTCTTCGGACAGTTTCACCACGTTCGCCAGACGCAGGGCGCGGTCGAGACAGGCGTGCAACAGGTTCTGATCTTGCCAGAGATCCAGGCGGATATTAGGGTCAAAGCTCACCCGGCCACCGGCACGTTTGATGTTCTCCATAGCCGCGAAGGTAGCACTGCGGCTGGGCTCGGCGCTGAGCGCGATGGAGCAGATGTGCAACCAATGTCCGGCGGCAAACTGTGGCAGGTCTTCTTCAGCCAGGAACAGGTCAGCGCTGGGGCGTACCATAAAGGTAAAGGTGCGTTCACCTTGGTCATCAAGGTCGACCACCACAGTGGACGTGCGGTGATGATCGTCAAGATACATATGGCTGACGTCGACCTGCTCCTGTTGCAGGGTATGACGCATGTAGCGGCCAAACGGGTCACCGCCGACGCGGCCGATAAATCCGCTGTTGCCGCCAAGGCGGGCAACCCCTACCGCCACGTTAGCCGGCGCGCCTCCAGGGCACTGTAGCAAGCGCCCTTCACTCTCCGGTAGCAGGTCCACCACTGCGTCGCCCAGAACCCAAACTTTTGCTTTCATGCTAAAACCCTCCAAGGCTAAACTTAATTAAACCGGTTTAGCATATTAAATCACAGTGAATGAGTGGGGGAAAGTTCCAGCCGGAAAAGCACTGCTCAGGGCATAAAAACGTGAGCCGCCTTACGAAATAGAATTGATTCGACAGCTGTGAAGACTTACGTCCTGGACACAAATGGATCCTGGATAAATTACCATGCAACTTGATGAAATTATCATGTTTTATCTTATTTACAGATAAATCAAAGGGCTTTTAACACCACACTTCTTGGCATAATGGTTAAGTGTAGTAATGCTCGCTCTGGATGGGTTTGCTTCTATGCTGCGCAGGTATTTGTAAGAAATACCCATTCTACTGGCGAGTTGTTGTCGCATCAGGCCAGCGAAACTGCGCAATTTCATCAGCGTTTCTGGAGGGTTTCCTTTAAAACTTCATCGACAAAACCGCTTTTTACCGTAGATACAATAAGTGCCTCTTCTCTGCCATTATCCCAGCATCCAAGGTTACCGGGTTCTGATGTAGTCTGCCGATATGCAAGAAATGCAACGGCATCATGCTGGTTATGATGCTGTTTAATCTTCATTGTCACATGGACTATTCAGGGAGCGACAAGCGCTCCCACATGAAAACAGAACCACTCGTTTCATTTACGTGCTTCCTCAAAAGTAATCTCATACCCAATACTTCTGATTTAGTAGGGTTCTGATCATATCATGCAGCTCGATTGCGCTCAATTTGACGGTTTTCATCTTTACACAATGCTCGGTTATGATACTTTGTGATAGGCATGACAAGATCTGGCCGTAATTTTTTAGAAGTGAGTTTGCCCGCCACTTCACGGGACAGCATACATCCGGATAAAACCGGTAACAGGAAAGGCTCCACGCTGCATACGGAGGAAACAGAATTAATGAATGATAAATTGCCGCCCTGCGCTGATACCAGGGTGGAACGTGTCCGTCTTAAAGATGGGGATTACTTTTTCCCTGCTGAACCCGCCATAAAAGCGGATTCTTTGCGGACAAAATCGCTCCTTCATCGTTTTAACCACACCGATCCTGCTCATATTGATTCCCGCCTGCTACTGATGAAAGAGTTGCTGCCTGAATGTGGGGAAGGGGTATCTGTCACCACGTCTTTCCACTGCAGCAGGGGGTATAACATTCGTAAGCGTCGTCTCAGCACCGTCTGGCAGATCCTGAAATTCCTGAGAGGATAGTGGACACCAAATATGGTGGACACTATCCATGAAATCATTAACCACAGTGCGTAAAAAAAGCCCTAATTATCCCGTTGAGTTCAAAATCAAAATGGTTGAACTCTCGCATCGACCAGATATCCGAGTCTTTGCGTTTGCCAGCGAGGATAAGGAGTACCAACCGTTACTCGATGATATTCTGGATGGTCCAATGGTTGGGCGTTTTGATACTGAGGAAGCCGGAAAGGCTTTGATCGATGGTGGATTGATTGAGCGTTTGATGTCAACTATCATGCCCTTTATCACTTCAGAGGCCCCTCTACCCGATACGCATCTACGTCGGGAAACAACCTGGTATTATCCACTGGAAGCTATTCGCGAAACTGTTGTAAATGCACTGGCTCATCATGACTGGACACGCTTTGTTGAGATAGAGATTGGCTTGTATAGCAATCGATTTGAAGTTATTAGCCCTGGGGCGCTGAATAATTCGATGTCGGTTGAAAAGATGGTTGCAGGTCAGCGTTCACCACGTAATACGATTATCATGGAAGTCTTACGTGATTATGGTTACGTTGATTTCAGGGGGATGGGAGTCAGGACAAAGATTATTCCACTAACACAGGCCATGAGTGGCCAACTCCCTGAGTTTACTGCAACAGATGATTACTTGAAAACAATACTTTATCGCTCACCATCGTCTTGATATATAAGGTCTGGCCTTTCCATCCATAAGAAAGGCCATTTCTGTAAAAAAATAAATTACCCGCGACTGCAGCCGAAGCTACGGTCGCCATCTCCGTATACTTTTGTATCAAGTTTAGCCAGGTAGTCAAGACGATTCAGTAATTTATTGTATTCTCCTTCAAAGTTAAAATCATTGACGTCTAATATATAACGACAATTTTCAGGGTAGTGAACCAATCCCGGATAATCATCCAGTTCCAACCCCAGTGCACTGTACCATGCCCTTACAATCATCATCCGTAAATTGCTTTCAGCCTCATAATCACCTAAATGGTAATAAGCATCTTTGTTAAAAAAAAGACCAATATGAAAGTGGCATTTTCCCTCTTCGGAAAACTCCCTTACCCAAACATGACGAACTCGGTTTGGATATATTCTTTTGCCGTTGGCAGTTCTGGCTTTTTCATTGGCCTCCAGCATTGCATTTAACGCATTACGGAAACGGGATATGGCACCAGGCTCCACATTAGGGAAGCAGCAAACAGTATCTCCTCTGTCTAAAATAGGTGGATAATGTACATCAACACGTAATGCCATTGTTCTAGGGAATTCACTTACAGCATCATTGACGACTCGTTCAATATGCTTTTTATAGGCGAGTACATGCTCACCATGCGATCCTGGGTATAAATTCATAGATTAAATCCTTATGTATATTCCTACAATACTATTTACTTTTAATGATTTAAATAGATGCAAGCATTGCTTGATTGTAGGATAGATATAATATTAAAGATGATAGCAATATATTACCTATCCAACACTAAATTCGTCAAAAAAGTTACATTGCGTAACGCCAATGCTTTACCAATCCACTCTGCAATTAATTTAACTATAAATATTAAATTCGACATTAGCGGGTGCTATAAATACTGTTTTTCCTTTTTTAGCAGCGAATATCCTTTTTTGAGAATATAGTGTACCTAACAACTCATTCACTTTATTACGATTTCGAAACCTACTGGGTCCATATTGCAGTATAGTGTTTTTCCTGATGTAGGGTACAAAGCACCGACAGCAATACTCTTTAATCCAGAAGTAAAGTTCATCCGCTTCTGAATTAACCAGTGTAAATCCCGGGGGATGAGAAACAAGTCGAATATACTCATCAACATACCAGGCACTGATCTCCACAGCCGCCTCCGTAGTCAGAAGAGATATATCACCTTCATCACCATTAAAGTAATGCAATAATGCCGCAATTCTTGCCATATTTTCAGCCATTTTAGAGGCATAATCTTTAAAATTAGACAGTGCTCCAAGAATCCCCATTTCCGACTCAACTTTATTATAAAATTCGAGCCAGCGTTTTTCAGCCTCAGGGGAGAAGTACAGACACAGACGTTCATTTTCATCATTTCTGATAATACTCTCGTTAACGATCCCCATCAGTCGTAGATGAAATACCGGTAGATGCTCGCTTGAGACAACCGGGTTGGTAATTTGCCGGTAGCCCTGTGTTGAACCAGGCTGACACATCAAGCACCGTGCGAAGAATCCGATCCCTTTCGCTGTATCGCCTTTTCGTTCCAGATATCCTTTTTTAAGCACATCAGGCTGGACCATCAGTGCCAGCGTCATTCTGGCATCTTTGATTAATTTATCCGGTTCGCTTTTTCTTTCCACGGGAAACATTGCGCCATCCCACATTTTATTGATGAAAGGCAGTTCATTCAGCGCATAGCCGTTAAAAATGGTGCCAGCTTCATCAGACATAAGCCCGATAGACCGCCAGTGCCCACTGAGATAGTCTTTTATCGCCGCAGGTGTGGCATCATTGAATATCTGTCTGAACCTGACCGGTGCTTTCGGGTATGTTGCCAACAGCGCTTTCAGTCGTTCATTCGTTGTGGAATGTTCTTTGTTACGGGAAATCTCTGATTTCAGTTTTGACATCAAGGCTTTCTTTTCAACATTAAAAGCCGTTTCCTCATTCCGCCAGATAATCAGATCCTGGGTATATTTTTCAAACCATTCATCTTCCAGCTGATACAATGGCTTCATTAGCAGTTTGTCCACCGTACTTTTGCGTTCACCCGATTCCGCCAGTGTCAGTAAAAAAAGCGATACCGGGCTGCGCAGATTATTCAGTCTGCACACATCAATCCGGTTCTGGCAGGCAAGAGAAATAACCCCTAGTACTGATGCAGCAATCAAAGCCTGAGGAGCCTGCGTATGCTGTTCTACTTCGTAAACTGCATTTCTGATGATCTGTGGGAACACATGTACAGGAAAAGGACGACCACACAGCATAGATACCTCTCATTCAGTTAACGTTTAAAACGATTTCACTCATATTGCTATTCCGCTATTAATAGTAGAAATAGCAGGATGAACTCGGGTCATCCAAAAAATAAATGCAAAAAAAACCTGATGTTAACGCTCACTGATCCAATACAGCAGGTCACTTAACAGCCACCCGCAGGATTTCAGACCAATAGACTTACGCAGTGGAAACTGACCGACTTGCTCTAGTTTCCAGGCCGTTGAACGGGATACAGATGTAATGTGCTGACGCTCTTTTTCACGTACGAGGCGATCATGAGGTTCGCCATTGTTGCGTAATACCTGTAAGCGTTCTTCTGATGTTGGACTGTTGAATTTTGCTTTCATACTGCCTCCTTTGTTTCGATGGATGCAGCATGGCTCAAGCAGGCGCTAATATAAAAGAAGTTTACGGCTTATTAAGGTGCACATTGCTTATTGTGGTGCTTACAGTGGCTTGATGTGGTTTTTACGGTGGCTTAATGTGGGAACTTTAAAATACATTTGAGGCTTCTTAAATAGAATATTCGATGTGTTTACCGTTTTTCCTTTGCGTCATTACGTTTTTAGTAAAACCTGAAACATAAATATTGAAAAGGTTAAAAGAGAGATTCATTAAGAGATATGTATTAATCATGCAACTCACAATAATGAAAAAATCTCATAAATACATTTTTCTCAATATTAAATTTTCCATTTATGGCTATACTCTATATTAGCTTTGCATAATTAAGGATTAGTCAACAAAAAAAGTTATTATAACTTTCCCACCATAGATTGCTGAGAATGATAAATATTAGAATTCATGAATAATGCTAACAAGTTTTTATATTTGCCATAAAAATAAATTACTTGAAGTATCATTGAATTGATTTCAACCAGCGGCGAATAGTTTCCGGGCTGAACTCTCGCCCAGGTAATATATCCTTGGCATCCGAATTCAACATATTCGCGATTGGTGCAGCCTCAAGTTTACCATTTTTACTTTTATAGTATTTACTTAACATTATAAATATAGCATCCCGTTCTGCCTTAGATACCCTTTTTTTAGCCCCTTTAACAATTTCTTTAGCGTTCACATTTTGATCAACGTTACTTTCTGCTCCGGGAACTACTGACTTTATATTTTGAGGTGAAACCTCAACTGTACCTTCGGTAAATAAAGACTCATCTAAAACAGCTTCAATGTCAGGTCCAACAAAGAAGTCTTCTTTGAAAATTACAAAGGAATGATTAAAAAATAAAACATGATCACTTACATTGCCAT
This sequence comes from Citrobacter sp. RHBSTW-00859, assembly GCF_013729795.1. Lineage (NCBI taxonomy): Bacteria > Pseudomonadati > Pseudomonadota > Gammaproteobacteria > Enterobacterales > Enterobacteriaceae > Citrobacter > Citrobacter sp. RHBSTW-00859. The sequence continues at coordinate 619,622 of NZ_CP056284.1, forward strand.
TAATAATTACTGCTCCGGGAGTATTAATAATAGCATTACGTGAGGTTCCATTTGCAATATGATACCCTTCATTTGCAAAACGAGTTATTTTAGTTGGCTTTACTTCCCAAAAGCCATATGCCAGACCTTGATAAGAAATATAAGATGAAACAATTTCATTTTGATTTTTATTTTTTTCAATTTCACATTCTTGTGGATTTAGAGGAATAAAGACCCTGTAAGCCGTTGAACCAAAAACGCTTTGGTACTCATCAGAACCTGAAGTAATATTTTCTATTTCCGAATTGTCATCCCCTTCGAATGTTCTTTTCAAGCAACATGGAACAGCATCTAATTTTACAAATAGCTTCCTCGAAAAATTCAACCAATCGCTTATAACTTTCGTAATAGATATATTTTCCCGTTCACATATGTCAGTGATTGAAAGGAAACTGCCAGTCTCGACTGCATTATTATTTTTGTTATCTAAAGTAAACAAACATCCCCCTACTAATTATATAATAAAGATAGCGCTTTTAACTATTACGTTTATCATACATGATTTCTATTAAGAGAAACATAAAAATACATCGTTTTTAGAATCAAAAAAAACAACTTCTGAATGTGAATTAAATCACAAACTGTATAAATTAATCTAAAAAAATAGATGTGTATCATATGGTGGCAATTCAAGAATCACGCAACAGTCAAAAAATACAGATGACTAGAAAACTCATTGCCTTCTGCAGCGAATGGAGAACAAAGAACCAGATTTTTGGGCAAGACAAGCATACGCCGCCCTTCTAACTATTAATGATAACCTTGCTAGCATTCTCCTTCCGAACTAGAATCAGTGCAGTAAAAAGGGATCTCACATGACAAAAAAAACATCACATACTCAGATCACCAGGACTCAAATCTACCGTGCCGTCGCCAGCTCAACCGCGATCGAAACCGGTGTCTCTGTGCAAAAAATTGAGCAGCAACTCAAACAAAATCAGGCACAGGCAAAAGCCGTTGGCCTCGCCCGTTAATCTGGCAAGATGTCGCTCACCAGTTGCATCATAGGGCTGTAGTTCCCTGAGACACCCGCCTGTATTGCCTTGAAGTAAAACGCCTTGTGCTCATCCCACAGGCTGTAATCAAGTAAGCCCTTCCCTGCCAGAACCGACAGCACATCGCAAAGTAGCCGCGACAGACGCCCGTTACCTTCTCTGAATGGGTGGATCAAAATAAACTCCACATGGCATTCAGCCAGATAACTTACCAGCTCCAGGCGAGCCAGGGATTTGAGTTCACCAGACCGAGAAAGAAACTGCTTCTCGAAGCCATCAAGCAGCAGCGGAATCCTGTCGGCAGCCGCAAACTGAAAGCCATCCTTAGTTAGATTGGCATTACGCAGCCTCCCCGCCCAGTCGTACACATTCCCCAGCCATTTGCGATGCCACCTGCTGATGTGCTCAAAAGCCAGCGCCTCAGGCGGCTGGCCCTCAATAAATAGCTGCTCATACAGCATCAGCAGCAAGCCAGACTCCAGCGCCTCCATTTCCTGTTCATCAATAAATCCCAGCTTATTAGCCAGCACTAAGTCTCCAGAGCCCGGCTGATAGCGCTCCTCTGCAGAATTAAGCTCATATTTTGACAAGCTCTTACCTCCGCCCAAACAAGTTCACAACGTTGTTTTCCTGCTGCCGTTGATAGTTATTAACTCGGTCTTCCCAGATCTCAAGCGCTCTGCGCTTTTCAGTCAGGTAATCATAACGGTCATAGTGTTTCGAGCTGACATCATTCAGAGCGTGATTCTGAATACGGTCGCGGATCTCTTTGCTGATCCCCGCCTCCCCCATCAGAGTCTTACAGGTCCGACGTAAATCTCGCGCTGTGAAAACTTTAAACTCAGGATTAAAAGCTCGGAAATACATGATGGAACGCGCCAAGCTATCAGTACGTACCGGTCGATCTCCATTGGTCGAGAGTGGGAAGATATAGGGACTGTTGCTTTCCTTAGTCAGTTCTTTCACTGAGGCTAATTCCTGTAGTGCCGATTCAGTCAGCGGGATCAGATGCTCACGCTTGTTTTTCGATACATCTGCTATGACCAGCAACGTCTTTTGTTGCCAATCAATAGCACTCCACTGGCTGGCAATCATTTCAAACGGACGCTGCCCACCAGCATAAACACAGAAGCGAATCAGATGCTGCATCAGCGGCCCAACGTTGGTAGCTTCGGCGAACTGTTCCATGACAACACGCAACTCTTCCAGCGTTAACCATGTATCACCCACTTTTTCCGCCGAAGACTGTTTCGGTATGGCCGAGACCGGGTTAACTTCAAGACCAAACGTGATACCTACGCTGGTATTCATCGGATCGTTATCAGCTTTCAGGCCGTAGTTAAATGCCGCCATCAGATACGAGCGAATCCGATTAGCATGCACCACCGCATCACGCTGGATAATGCCTGAGAGGATGGTTTTAATCTGCAGAGGTGTTACATCTTTCGCTTTGGTTTCTCGAGGGATAACCGTGTAGCACTCTTTTTCAAGACGCTTCAGAACATCAGCCCAGGTCCGCTTATTGTCGAGCTTCATCTTGTGAACGTAGCCATGCACCAGCTCTTCAAACGATCCTTGAGAGCGATGGATCTGCCTAATGTGCTCTTCGGCCAGGCGTTGTTGCTCAAGCTCTTGTTGGGGCTCTTTTCCTTCAACAAGCCAGGCTCCATACTTTTTCGCCAACTCATTGGCCGTCACTAGCTTCATCTCAGGCCAGATGCCCAACTGGATGAACTTCTCTTTCTTCCCTTTCTCAACGTAATAACGGAAATAAAAAACTTTGCTGCCTGAAGGCTGAACCTTAACGCCAAGTCTGCCTGTACCACGCTGTGCACTGTTGCTCCACACGTAGTACGACGTACTTTTTGTCTTTAATCCACGTATAGCAGTCTCGGTAAGATTAGCGGCCATGTGGTTACCTTTCTGAGGATAAGCGTTACCTGACCCAATGCCCATTTTGGGTCAGGTAATGGGTCAGGTAAGGATAGTACAATGGGGAAATGAGAGAACCAATCAGAAACAAAAATAACTTTATAAGTGATTGATTATAGATAATTAAAAATACAAACAGAGACAATGACGAACAATTAAAAACATACCGATTTTATGACTCATAATCGCTTGGTCGCTGGTTCAAGTCCAGCAGGGGCCACCAAACACAGCAAGGGCTGGCGAGTAATCGTCGGCCCTTTTGTTTTTTCCGGGGATATGCCGGGGATATTCCAGAAAGGTAACCATGGTGATTTATGGTTATTTTATGACCGCCCACCATATCTACAGCATTTCTTGCTTAGTGCCATTCGCAAAACGTTAACATTTGCATACATTGACGATGTGTGAAGCTGGTGGACGAACTCCACGCATAAGCCCGCCCGCATCATATAAAAAAGGCTGGCACGTCTTTTTGCGTACCTTGCGTACCCAGTTTTTCACTGCGCAATCTGATGAATAGCGTTTCTGATGTTTGTCACGCTGCCAGCGAATGGCCCGTGTAACCCTGGCATTTCTAAGCATGAGAATGGCTCTTTGAACCTTAACATTTCTTAACATCTGGCTTGCCCCGGCGCAAGCTAATGGCTCGTAAAACCTTAGGAATTCTTAGGGGCTGGCTGGCGGTCATAAACGCCGCAAACCCTTTGCATTTGCACCCGCTAGGCGGTATGCGTCGATCAGTTTTTCGCGTTTTACCGACTCCGAATTCGCAGTTTTTTTTGCGCAGTTTTGCGTAGTTTTTTTTTGCGAATTCGCAGTTTGTTTATCTTTGGCATCGTCTTTCTTTTCTCCGTGCCGTCTTAACTTACCTGCTCCGGGTAACGTCGGCAAAATATTTTGCTCAGTACCCGGCGCAATATCCCGGCGCACGCCGTCGAACTCAAAAAGTACCGCTGCGGGATAGAAATCATCTCGAGCACTTGCGACAACAAACACACGTCTGCGTCGTTGGGCCACTTCCGAAAAATTGAAGATTACCCGCCGCCGGGAGAAGGAAAACCGCAGGAGCGGAAAAGGAAACCGGGCGATCAGTGGCGGCTCACGTCTGAGTGCCACGTTAATTAATAAAACAGGTTAATAATTATTAAAATAACCTAAAATGCAGATAATCAATATCCGATAGATAACAAACAATATCGAACAAATAATTTACATTACCCTGAATGATTTCATCGGTTTATCTCGGTGCGCAATCCATTCAAATATTCTATCATTACATTGAGCTGTTCCCGATTGGCGGCCAGCATCTCACCAGAAAGTGAACCACATAAAAATCCATGATAATGGACAAAGAAAAATGCTTCAGAATTTAAAGATCACTTATATTCTTCCAGTTTTTTTAATTCCAAATTATCGCATTTATGAATTTTTTATGTTTCTCGATTTCAATATTCTCCATTATACTTTCCTTTCATTTATTTTTTATATAAATCCAAATAACACATTCACATATATGTTATTTACCAGCTTACAATAAAATTATTTTAGACATACTAGCGGCTTAGGTTATAGGATTTAGTCACCTCATTAACTAAAAGGCGTTTATATAATGGCTATTCCTGCATATTTATTTTTAAAAGACGACGGCGGCGCGGATATCAAAGGTTCAGTTGATGTCCAGGATAGAGAGGGAAGCATAGAGATTCTATCTTTTGGTCATAGTCTGCATATTCCGACAGACAGCAGAACCGGAAAACTCACCGGCACCAGGCAACATGCCCCCCTTAACTTTCAAAAAGAGTTCGACTCTTCCAGCCCGTATCTTTACAAGGCTATTGCCACCGGGCAGACACTTAAAAGCGCAGAATTTAAATGGTACAGAATTAACGACGCCGGGCAAGAAGTTGAATACTTCAACATGTTGCTTGAGAACGTGAAGATCGTCAGCTCCGCGCCGCATATGCTCGATATCAAAAACCCGGCGACCGAAAAACATAATCATCTTGAAAACGTAGCCATGCGGTATGAGCGGATTACCTGGAAATACTGTGATGGCAACATTCAGTTTTCTGATGCGTGGAATGAAAGATGATCCGGTGCACCTTCCATCTTAATGGCGGACAGCTATCAACATTAAGTTGCCCGGGCGTGGGTTTTTTCCCGGCGTACTCAGGAAATGCAGGGCCACACAGGAATAACCCTGCTTCGATTACAGTAGTAAAAAAAGGGCCATTGCCGCCCGGTCTTTACTACATCGTGACGCGCCAAAGAGGCGGGCTTCACTCCCGCTGGCGGGATATGGTGCACGGCTTAGAGAGCGGCTCAGATCGCGATCTATGGTTTGCGCTTTATCGCCAGGATAGCCAAACTGATGATATCTCATTCATAGACGGTGTTGAGCGGGGTAACTTCCGTTTACATCCCGCGGGTAAATCGGGCATTAGTGATGACTGCATTACGCTACCCAGCCATGCAGATTACGCAATCTTACTTGAGGCTTTATTAAGCACACCATCAGTTATGGTTACGGCTCAATTAAAAGCGTTCGGCACAATACAGGTGTACTGATGAAACCGGCCACACATGTTTTTTTATGGCTTTCTGAACTGCTCGCCCTGACAGTGGTTTACACCCTGCTTTGTTACTTCATCCCTGATGAAGCGTTTATGGCGTGGTATGAGGAAAACTATGGATTCATACAGGAAGCGCACTGGAATGACGGGTTTTCACTGATTCTGTATTTTCTGGCTATAGCCATCACTACGTTTGCGATCTGGTTTATTGCTGCTGCCAGACAGAGGAAGTGGAAAAAATCACAGGGTGAAAACACATGACGTTTACGTGTCCAGGCTCTGCCAACGTATTACCTTGTGATTCGAACATGACCACCTGACAGGTTGCTACAGCGGAAATACACCACAAACGCGCCGAAGTTATTAGGCGCGTTTTTATTACCTGTAACTTTTAACGCCCCACAATCCATACTCAAAAAATCACAAAAATTACTTTATATAAAAAAGTGTCCACCTGTTCACCTTTTGGATTTTTATTATATTTATCATGAAATTAAGTGGTTAACATCCACTTCAGCCACGTCGATAATGTCCAGCTTGTTCGCTAAGACCAAATCAACTGAACCAGGCTGATAGCGCTCTACCTGTTTGCACCGAAATGTGAAATGAGTAACAAGAAAAACAAGTCAGGCAGGGACGGAAAGTGTTTCACGTGATAAGGCGAGAACATGCGAAAGGCAACCCCCTCTGGACGTCGCCATCCAGAGATGGAAACGTCCGTTAGAGTTTGATTCGATAGTCAGCTCAAACTAGCTCTTTGAGCTGCTCCTGCATATAAGTTGAAAAATACTCTGGGTTCTTGATAAGGATGCGGTTACCGGAGGCCACTTTTTCTGCCCATCCGGCCACTTTTTTCGTGAACTCGGGATTCCATCCCTCCTGCTCACCCCGTGCCATCACAGCTTCCGGACTTGCTGGCACACCTAAGTCATGCAAATACTTTAAGATTCCCTTAGCGGTACTTTCATCCATTGAATGGGGTACTGACGCCGAAGTGTTCATACCACCAATAAAATCCAATGCTTTCTCAATTGCTGTTGGCATGCTCTTATCCTTAAAATTAACCACGTGAGAGACACATTTATACTATGTACCCAACTCCGCCGGGATATCAAAGAGAACATCACCTTTATTTGATTTACCCCGCAGCTAAACGCTTGCGGCGGCTGTTTTCTGCACGATTAATTCGCTATTCCGGCCAAAACCAGCCCGGTCGCTACCGCATTACGCGGCCCTTCGGTACCACGGATGTTGCCCTGTCCGGCAACCACGCCGTAATGCGCCAGCGCGTCGGTGATCATCTGCGGGATTTCGAAATCCAGCGAGGAGCCGCCCACCAGCACCACAAAAGTCATATCACGAATAGAGCCCCCGGGTGATACCTGGCGTAAAGCGCGCAGGCAGTTGGTCACAAAAACCTTCTCTTTGGCCTGTCGGCGCACCAACCGAATTTTTTCCAGCGAGGTCTGGTTATCTACTGGGATCAGCTCGCCGTTTTTCAGATAAACGACTTTGGCAAACACTGACGGACTGAGCGGTTCGCGAAAAAACTCCACCGCGCCGTTTTCGTGGCGAATGCTGAACAGGCTCTCCACTTTTGCCAGCGGGTATTTTTTAATTTCCTCCGCCAGAAACGGATCGCTTAAGCCCAGCTCGGTTTGAATCAACAGGCTGACCATATTCCCCGCGCCAGCCAGATGGACCGCTTTCACAACGCCATCGCTATTGATAATGGCGGCATCGGTAGAGCCTGCGCCTAAATCGAGGATCGCCAGCGGTGCAGCACATCCGGGCGTTGTTAACGCACCGGCGACAGCCATGTTGGCCTCCACGCCGCCGACTTCAACCGGGATGTTTAACCGGACGCTCAGCTCACTGGCGATGGCCTGCATCTGTAAGCGATCGGATTTCACCATCGCCGCAATGCCAACGGCGTTCTCCATTGAACACTCCCCGGCAATACCGCCCTGCACCTTGCGGGGAATAAACGTATCCACCGCCAACAGATCCTGAATATACACCGCGTTCATGTCGTGACCGGTCAGCGAGGCCATCACCTTACGCACTCGCTCCAGCATGCCGCCTGCATGCGTACCTGCTTCACCACGAATATCGCACACGGGCGCACAGGTGCTCATCGCCTGCATAATGGCCTGTGCGCCTTGCGCTACGTCGGCTTCACCGCCACGCTTTTCGCCGCGGATAAAGATCTTACCCGCCGGGATCACCCTTGAGCGCACATCACCCTGCGGGGTTTTCAGCACCACGGCGGAACGGTTGCCAATTAGCGCCCTGGCGATGGGGACGATGGTTTGCGTTTCCTCGGGCGTCAGGGTAAAGAAGGTCGCGATGCCGTAAGGATTCGACAGCACACGCACCACCTGTCCTGGGGCCGCCACTTCCACCGCCGCCAGCACACCTTCCGGCACCTTCTCCAGCAGGGTGACTTCATCTACCACCGGCATTGTTCGACGCAGGCGATTGTTCACCAGCACGCCATCATCTTTTTTCAGGATCGCCGCTACCACGTTGACCCCGCGATCCAGCGCCTCATTGATAAACCAAACCGCCTCGAGGAAATCCCTCTCCTCACCGACCAGTGGGATCCAGCCCTGGGCAAACCGATCTTCACTCAACGCCGCCAGCTTCTCCACGGCGATGGTAGTTCCCATTCCCACGCCAACGCCGCCGGGCGTTTGCGGGTTATGCCCAATCATTGTTGATTCGGTAATGATGGTTTCAGTGATGGTTTCCATCGCCACATCGCCAATCACCGGTGCCGCCTCGTTGATGCAGATTTTCGCCACGTCCTGAAGCGACCACGGGGTGTTATTCAGCGCCTGCTGCAGGGAGGCCACCACCCCGGCAATATTGTCCCGTGTGCCTTTCATACCGGTCGTAGCGACAATCCCGCTGGAGATAAACCGGCCATGCTGCGCCAACGCCACTTCGGTGGTGGCGTTGCCGATATCAATCCCTGCAATTAACGGCATACAACCTCCGTCACTGGCTGCCTTTACGCAGCTTGTTTCTCTGCTGATACACCTCTGCCGACTCGCGGACAAACCCGGCGTTCACCGTGGCATGCCAGGTATGTTCCAGTTCATCGGCAATGGCCTGAAGCTCGGCGAACGAAGAACGAAACGGCCGCAGCGCGTTGTAAATTTCAAGAATACGGGCATCCGGGATTGCTATAAGCTCCGCCGCACGACGGAAATTACGCGCCACGGCGTGACGCTGCATCTGTTCGGCAATCTGCGCCTGGTACTCCAGGGTTTGCTGAGAAATACGCACATCCTGCGGACCTACGCGGCCCGCCAGCACATTCTCAAGGGTAATCTCGGTTAGCGGTTTGCCGGTAGGAGTCTGGATTTTCTCCGGGCAGCGGGTCGCTAATGGATAATCCTGCGCGGTCATGATGTTGTCGTTCATGGTCATTCCCTTACGAGTGCAATATGCAGCGTGACAGGCGCAGCATCCTGCACCACGTGTTTGGTTTCTTTGATATGAAACAGCGCGGCCTTGGCCATAAATTTGGGTCGTACCATCTGGTCATTAACCACTGGCACTGGCGAAGGCGACTCTTTACGTGCATAGCGCGCGGCGTTTTTACCAATCTGGCGATAGGTTTCCAGCGTCAGCAGCGGAGCCTGAGAGAACAGCTCAAGGTTGCTCAGAGGCAGCAGATCGCGCTGATGAATCACCGTGGTTCCTTTCGACTGGATACCAATCCCGATGCCAGAACCGCTGAGATTTGCCGCATCCCATGCCATAAATGAAACATCCGAGGTGCGCAGAATCCTCACCACCCGTGCATGCAGCCCCTCTTCTTCAATGCCGGCAACCAGCTCTTTCAAAATCGCTTTGTGCGGCATATCAATCAATGTTTTGTGCTGATACTTATCAAAGGCCGGGCCGACGCCTATCACGACTTCATCCACGCGTTCGTCCGCTTTAGCCGCCTCGCCTTCGCTCACCTGCAAGGTGAAAACCGGCTTACGTTCAGTTGTGCATTCCACTGTGTACCGCCTTATTCGATCGAGCCGGGCTGAACCACGCCCGCAATATTTTTAATTTCCGCCCAACGTTCGGCAGAGATGCGATAGCCGGTGCCGGGTCCCTGATAATCGTTGATGTCATTAACGGCGCTGACGACGTCGAACTGACGATCCAGAATGGCCGACGTTTGCAGATAATCACCAGTAACACGCTGCCTCAGCATGTTGAGGATATTGCTGGCGATGTCTTCGAAGCCGCTGGAACTCAACGCGCCGACGATATCCAGCCCGGTGATATTGCGTTTCATCATCTCTTCCACGGCAGCCAAATCTTCCACCACATTGCGCGCGGGCATATCTTTGCTGCCGTGAGCGTAAGTGGCGGCCTCCACCTCTTCATCGCTAATCAGCGGCAGGCCCAGTTCGCGGAACACCGCCTGAATGGCGCGCGCGGCCTTATTGCGGATGGCGATTGTCTCCTCTTCCGTGACCGGACGCAGGCCCCCATCAACCATCAGATCGCGTTGCAGAATGTTGTAATCATCGAAGTCTTCAGCGTCGAAGTTCGACCCGGCAAACATGTTGTCGTAGTTCGGTACCGCGCTATAGCCGGAGAAGATAAAGTCGGTGCCCGGCAGCATCTGCATCAGGGTGCGGGCAGTACGACGAATATCGGAGTGGGAAAAGGTCTGGTCATTGGCGGAGGCCACTTCAAGGTCGAGCATCGAGGCAATCAGGTTTTCCGCCAGCACCGCGCGAATCCCCGACGGCACAGCGCCGGTCATGCCGATACAGCTGACCGCGCCGTTTTGTAACCCCTGTACGCCCGCACCTTTGGTGATAAAAATGCAACGCGACTCCAGGTAAAGCATCGATTTACTTTCGGAATAGCCCATCAGCGCTTCCGAACCGGTACCGGAGGTGTAGCGCATCTTCAGACCACGAGAAGCATACGCCGAGGCAAGAAACGCTTTTGACCACGGCGTATCATCGCCATCGGTAAACACCGACTCCGTGCCATATACCGACACCGTTTCGGCGTAGCTGGTTAGCCCGCGCATTCCCAGTTCCAGCTCCGTGGCCTCTTCAACGGAGCATTGCGTCAGCACGCCGGGGCGACCGCATTGGGACCCCACCAGCAGCGCCAGGGCGTTAAACGGCGCATAGCGGGCGATCCCGACCGTTGTTTCCTGTTCGGAAAAGCCACGGATCCCCGCTTCAGCAGCGTCGGCAGCAATCTGTACCGGGTTATCTTTCAGGTTGGTCACGTGGCACTGATTGGAGGGGGTTCGTCTGGCGCGCATTTTTTGCAGCGCCATCATCATCTCCACCACGTTCATTTGCGCCATCACCTCCACCGCTTTCGCCGGGGTGATGGCAGTCGTAATGGCAATGATCTCATCCCGACTGACGTGGATATCCACCAGCATTCTGGCGATCTCCAGCGCGTCGAGCTGCATGGCGCGCTCGGCCTCGGGCACGTTAATCGCGTAATCGGCAATGAAACGGTCAATCATGTCGAACTCGGCGCGGCTCTTGCCGTCCAGCTCAACAATACGACCATTTTCCACCTTCACCGACGAAGCCGGATCGTAAGGGCTTTCCATTGCGATCAGCCCCTCTTCAGGCCATTCGCCAATTAGCCCATCCTGATTTACAGGCCGCTGGGCAAGCACTTCGAATCGTTTTGATCTTCTCATAGTTTATGGACTCAAAAGATAAAAAATAGGGACGCCGGGCCGTATTGCCGGGGACACAACACCCGGCATTCGCCTTTCATTAGCAATAGCCGAACTCTAAATGAGCAGGACAATAAAAAAATAAAATTAATTTCGTTCCAATTTGGTACGTAATAAAAAACCATCGTTTCATATTGAAACGCGGCTCAGGAATATTCGCCGTGAATTGTGACGAGGTTAAATGATCATTATCAATAAACGCCACAACAGGAAACTGAACGTAATATTTTTGAAATCCCTACCCTATTGACTTAATAACGCGGGGCGAGAAAATAAGATAAAGCCAATGATAAAAATAGCTGTTGCGCGATATTTTCGTGACCTCAGCCCTACAACCTTTTCAGGAGAGAATGTGAATAAGAGCCAACAAATCGCCACCATTACGCTGGCGGCTGCAAAGAAAATGGCGCAGGCCGTGGAGGCTAAAGCGCTTGAAATCAACGTTCCGGTGGTGTTTTCCGTGGTGGATCACGGCGGGAACACGCTGCTAATGCAACGTATGGACGACGCGTTTGTCACCAGCTGTGATATCTCTCTTAATAAAGCTTATACCGCCTGCTGCCTGCGACAGGGTACCCATGAAATTACCGATGCGGTACAACCAGGTGCCTCTCTATATGGCTTGCAGCTCACCAATCAACAACGAATTGTTATTTTTGGCGGCGGTTTACCTGTCATATTAAACGGCAAATTAATCGGTGCCGTTGGCGTAAGTGGCGGTACCGTCGAACAAGACAGATTATTAGCAGAAACCGCATTGAATTGTTTCTCTGAATTATAATTTAAATCTAAGAAGGTATATTATGAGCTATCGTATGTTTGATTACCTGGTGCCAAATGTGAACTTCTTTGGCCCCAATGCTATTTCCGTGGTCGGCGAACGCTGTAAACTGTTGGGCGGTAAAAAAGCGCTGCTGGTCACTGATAAAGGTCTGCGGGCGATTAAAGACGGCGCGGTAGATAAAACCCTCACACATCTGCGTGAAGCCGGTATTGACGTCGTGGTTTTTGACGGCGTTGAGCCAAACCCCAAAGACACCAACGTGCGCGACGGCCTGGAGGTCTTTCGGAAAGAGCATTGCGACATCATCGTTACCGTTGGCGGCGGTAGCCCGCATGACTGCGGTAAAGGCATCGGTATCGCCGCGACTCACGAAGGGGATCTCTACAGCTATGCCGGGATTGAAACCCTGACCAACCCGCTGCCGCCGATCGTTGCGGTGAATACCACCGCCGGGACCGCCAGCGAAGTCACCCGCCACTGCGTGCTGACCAATACCAAAACCAAAGTGAAGTTTGTGATTGTCAGCTGGCGCAACCTGCCGTCGGTCTCTATTAACGATCCGCTGCTGATGCTCGGCAAGCCAGCCCCACTGACTGCGGCCACCGGGATGGACGCCCTGACCCACGCCGTGGAAGCCTACATTTCCAAAGATGCCAACCCGGTCACCGACGCTGCCGCTATCCAGGCGATCCGCCTGATCGCCCGTAACTTGCGCCAGGCCGTGGCGCTGGGCAGCAACCTGAAAGCTCGCGAGAACATGGCCTACGCCTCCCTGCTGGCGGGTATGGCCTTCAACAACGCCAACCTCGGCTACGTTCACGCGATGGCGCATCAGCTTGGCGGTCTTTACGACATGCCGCACGGCGTGGCGAATGCCGTACTGCTGCCGCACGTAGCACGCTATAACCTGATCGCTAACCCGGAAAAATTTGCCGACATCGCAGAGTTTATGGGCGAAAACACTGACGGACTCTCCACCATGGATGCCGCCGAGCTGGCCATTCATGCTATTGCCCGCCTCTCCGCCGACATCGGTATTCCGCAGCATCTGCGCGATCTGGGCGTCAAAGAAGCCGATTTCCCGTATATGGCGGAAATGGCGCTGAAGGACGGCAACGCCTTCTCCAACCCGCGCAAAGGGAACGAGAAAGAAATTGCCGAGATCTTCCGTCAGGCATTCTGATAACGCAGGGGGCGCAATGTCACTTTCATCACCGGGCGTACATCTGTTTTATCACTCACGCTGGCAGGATACTCGCGTGCTTGATGAGCTGTGTTGGGGGCTGGAAGAGCAAGGCGTCCCCTGCCGGGCAATCTGTTGCGACGATCATGACTGCGCGCTGGCGCTCGGCAAACTGGCGGCCAAAAGTTCGGCGCTGCGCGTGGGTCTCGGTCTCAACGCCACCGGAGATATTGCCTTAACCCATGCCCAGTTGCCCGAGGATCGGGCGCTGGTCTGCGGGCATACCCGCGTCGGGACAGCACAGATCCGCACGCTCGGCGCCAATGCCGGTCAACTGGTTAAAGTTCTTCCCTTCAGCGAGATAAAATAAATGTACCGCATCTATACCCGAACCGGTGATAACGGCACGACCGCGCTGTTTGGCGGCAGTCGTATCGATAAAGACGACATCCGCGTTGAGGCCTACGGCACGGTGGATGAACTGATTTCCCAGCTTGGCGTCTGCTATGCCAGCACGCGCCAGGCCGAGCTACGTCAGGAACTGCACGCTATGCAGAAGATGCTGTTCATACTGGGGGCGGAACTCGCCAGCGATCAGAAAGGACTCACACGCTTAAAACAGCGTATTGGCGAAGAGGATATTCAGGCGCTGGAGCAGCTTATTGACCGCAATATGGCACAAAGCGGCCCGCTCAAAGAGTTTGTTATTCCGGGGAAAAATCAGGCATCGGCACAACTGCACGTTGCGCGAACCCTGACGCGTCGGCTGGAGCGGATCCTCATCGCGATGGGCAGAACGCTGACGTTACGCGATGAGGCCAGGCGTTATATCAACCGGCTGTCGGATGCGCTGTTCTCGATGGCCAGAATCGAAGAAACTACTCCAGATGTTTGCGCTTAAACTGGCTGGCATCAATGTCGTACTGCTTCATCTTACGCCACAGGGTGGTGCGACCAATATTCAGCAGTTGCGACATCTCCTGAACACGCCCACTGGTCACGCGGGCGGCATGGATAATCGCCTCTTTCTCGATGGCGGTAAAGGTCAGGCTGGCGGGCAGCAGTGAAGACGCCGTTTCCAGACCAGGGCGTTCGGCAAACAGATAATCCGGCAGATTGCTCAGCCGAATATGGCCGTTATCACTGCTGATGGCGATATTTTCAATAATGCTGTTCAGCTCAAAATCATTACCCGGCCACGAATAGGCCACCAGTTGTGCCAACGCGTCGTCGTCGACCTTCAGGCTGGATGAAAAGCGTTTTTTCAGGCTATTCAACCGCGTATAAATCAGCGATGGAATACTGTTACGCCGCGCCCGCAGCGGCGGGATTACGATCTCAAAAGAGTGCAGCGCGTAATACAACTGACGGCTAAAGCGGTTTTGCTCCACCAGATTAGCGAGATCAACCGTAGTGGTGGCGATCACTTTGACATCCACCGGAATCAGCCGCCGGGCATCCAGGCGGGTTAAAACCCCCTGCTTGATCACCTGCAGCAGCGCGGATTGTAACTCCGGCGCCAGATATTCAATTTTTTCAAGAAACAGCGTGCCGCCGTTCGCCAGTTCAAGACGGCTCAGCCGACCGTTTTCATCATCAGTGGGCGCACTGCCCATAAAATCCTGCCCCAGTACGCTGTTGGCATACAGCTGGCAGTTCACGGCGATATACGGCCCGCTGGCGCGTTCGCTTTCATTGTGAATGGCCTGACTCAGTAGCTCTTTACCGACGCCCTCTTCCCCGCACAGCAGGATCGGGAAACTTCCCCTCGCCGCCTGACGACCAAAGTGGATCAAACGTCGGGTTTCTGGATCGTCTGTCGACATCTGCTCAAAGGTGTGGCTCACCTTGCCGAGCTGGCTGGTCATCAGTTGACGCATTTGCTCCACCGGATGCAGCAGCAGGATAAAGCTGTTGCCCTGCTCTTCAACAATCGGTTTCAGGGTGATGACGGCATCAACAAACTGGTGCTGGCTTTCAAAGGTGACTTCGACATGATTCAGGCCGCGGGCATGTTTGATCGCCCGACGCAGCAGCATGGGGAGATTGAGCAGGTCGTTAATATTCTTCCCCTGGCTGGCCTGCGCGTCGAGATGCAAAAGCAGCGCCGCGCGCGCATTGAGGAACTGCAATACGCCCTGTTCGTTCCAGGCCATCACGCCATCATCCATACTCTCCAGCAGCCCGTACATCTGGTTCAGATGGCGGTTGGATTCAGCCAGCAGGCTGTCAGTCAGCAATGAGTTGCCGACTTCTCTGGCAATCGCCAGCGTCAAGGATAAATCAGAAACGCACTCGTGCTCTACCAGACAGCACAACGAGATGGAGCCAAACAGTCGACCATGGTTATCGAATACTGGCGTAGAGCAGAACGACCACGGATGCAACGCCTGTTTAAAGTGTTGATCGCCAGAGGTTTTTGTCGGCTGCCCCGGCATCGTCGCCAGCGACAACGCGCAGCTGCCAATAATGCTTTCCGCACAGTAACTGCCGTCGCGAAAACCGAGCTCCGCCAGTTGCTCCACCGTCTGCGGATCGCCGCAACGGCTGAGAATACAGGCCGATTCATCCAGAATTAACAGCGCGCACGGACGGCCGTCCATAAACTCCCAGGCATCTTCCAGCGCGGCCTGAGCAATCGTCAGCAGCGCCGTTTTGCGACGACAGATCGACTCAAAGGTCAGGCCCTGCGCCTGATGCGGCGCCTGCCAGGTTTCCCGCTGCATAAACTTGCTGCAACGATGCCATGACTGGGCAATGACCGAAGAGACTTCCTTCCCAATGTCCTGAGTGTGCGTCGTCATATCCCTTTCCGCTGTTTTACCATAGACAACCCCTCCGGCAGAGACTGTCAGAGGGGGGAGAAGATGCCGGATAAAAACTTACCGACGACTGATTAACGCGCCAGCCACTGCTGTCCCAGCAGGTCTGCCGTCAGTATCGCGGCATGTACGCTCTCAGGCGTCACCGGGAACGGCATATTGTGGATGGTTTCACCTTCTGCGCAGGTCGCTTTGGCCACGGCCATGATCTTGCCGTCAATGTCGTCTTTCACGCCCATTTCCGCTAACGTTACCGGCAGGCCTACTTTCTGACAGAAATTCAGCACGGTTTCGATCTCTTCCATCGGGCTGTTTTGCAGCACCAGCTGCGCCAGCGTACCAAAGGCGACTTTTTCACCGTGGTACAAATGGTGACACTCTTCCAGAATCGTAAAACCGTTGTGGATAGCATGCGCCCCTGCAAGACCACTGCTTTCAAAGCCGATGCCGCTGAGGTAAGTGTTCGCTTCGACAATACGCTCCAGCGCATCAGTCACCACGCCAGCCTGCGCGGCAAAGCGTGCCTTTTCGCCTTCCGCCAGCAGGGTATCATAACACAGGCGCGCCAGGCTCAACGCCGCTACGGTGGACTGTCCGCCCGCCATGCTGGTCGCTCTGGCGTCATAACAGGCTTTCGCTTCAAACCAGGTTGAGAGCGCATCGCCCATCCCGGCCACCAGCAGGCGTACCGGCGCTTTGGCAATGATTGCGGTGTCCATCACCACCATATCCGGGTTTTTCGGGTAGATCAGATACTCTTCAAACTCACCGGCTTCGGTATAGATAACGGACAGCGCGCTGGTTGGCGCATCGGTAGAGGCGATAGTCGGGATCACCACCACCGGTAGCTTCTGGTAGTAACCAATCGCTTTGGCGGTATCCAACGTTTTCCCGCCGCCAATCCCAACCACGCCGCGGCAACCATGCTGTTTCAGAATGGCAATCAGGCGATTAATTTCAATATGGCTGCATTCACCGTTGAAGCGTTCCGCGTGGCAGCTAATGTCGTGGCTGTGCAGGCCATTGAGTACCTTCTCTCCCGCCAGCTTCATCACGAAGTCATCCGCAATCACGAAAAAGCTGTCCGCCAGATTTTTAGCGTATTGACCAAATAAGGTGGAAGCGTCAGGGCCCTGGAGATATTTGGCTGGAGATTGAATAACTTTTAGCATTCCTTTCATCCTCAAATAAGTACATGTTTTTACATGGTGAGCCCTGGCGTTAACCTGTTTGGCCTGTTGCTGTCGGCAAAAACAGGAGGTACCGGAGCGATGCAATAACTGTATGGCGAGGCGTGAACAAAAAAATCTTTCGTCATTTTGTTCTGATATGAAACAGATAAAAACGACGTACGTTCCATTCTGGAACGCTTATCCACAAAAATGATAAGGTTTGCGATCCCGATCCGTACATTTACCCCCAAATCTCCGGCAAACACGAAGCTCAGTTCCTCTTTTACTCATGCAGTTGTATTAAAACCAGCAAAAAAAGGCTGGCTGCGCCGTATGAGCGGCGCTGATCGCAGGAGAAAAAAGTCGAGCGAGCTCGCATTATGATCATTCCCCGCCTTTTTAAGTTTCATTTCGGAACAAAAAACAGCGTCAACGTTCCGTAATGAAACTCATTTTAGCGTTGTTTTTTTCCACGCTGACTTCGCCAGAATCTCTTCATTGCCTCCGCACCATGATCCTACATTCGGGGGTTTGTCTTTCTCTCAACCTCGAGGAGCCGTTATGTCTCAATTCTTTTTTAACCAACGCACCCATCTCGTGAGCGACGTCATCGACGGGGCGATTATCGCCAGCCCATGGAATAACCTGGCGCGTCTGGAAAGCGATCCGGCCATTCGCATCGTGGTCCGTCGTGACCTTAATAAAAATAACGTAGCGGTCATTTCCGGCGGCGGTTCGGGACACGAACCCGCGCACGTTGGGTTTATCGGTAAAGGCATGCTAACCGCTGCGGTCTGCGGCGACGTTTTCGCCTCCCCGAGCGTGGATGCAGTACTGACCGCCATTCAGGCGGTGACCGGTGAGGCTGGCTGTTTGTTGATTGTGAAAAACTACACCGGTGACCGTCTTAATTTCGGTCTCGCCGCCGAGAAGGCGCGTCGCCTTGGCTATAACGTTGAAATGCTGATTGTCGGCGACGACATCTCCCTGCCGGATAACAAACACCCACGTGGCATTGCGGGAACTATCCTGGTGCATAAAATCGCAGGCTATTTTGCCGAACGCGGCTATAACCTCGCCACCGTTCTGCGTGAAGCGCAGTACGCAGCCAGCAACACCTTTAGCCTGGGCGTAGCCCTTTCCAGCTGTCATCTGCCGCAAGAAACCAACGCAGCCCCTCGTCATCATCCGGGTCATGCGGAGCTGGGTATGGGCATTCACGGCGAACCAGGCGCATCGGTTATCGACACCCAAAACAGTGCGCAAGTGGTGAACCTGATGGTGGATAAACTGCTGGCCGCCCTGCCTGAAACCGGTCGTCTGGCGGTGATGATTAATAACCTTGGCGGCGTTTCCGTGGCCGAAATGGCCATCATCACCCGCGAACTCGCCAGCAGCCCGCTGCACTCGCGTATCGACTGGCTAATTGGCCCGGCCTCGCTGGTCACTGCGCTGGATATGAAAGGCTTCTCACTGACGGCCATCGTGCTGGAAGAGAGCATCGAAAAAGCACTGCTCACCGAAGTGGAAACCAGCAACTGGCCGACGCCGGTCCCACCGCGTGAAATCAGCTGCGTAGCGTCATCTCAGCGTAGCGCCCGCGTGGAATTCCAGCCTTCGGCAAACGTCCTGGTGGCCGGGGTTGTGGAGCTGGTCACCGCAACCCTTTCCGATCTGGAGACTCATCTGAATGCGCTGGACGCCAAAGTCGGCGATGGCGATACCGGTTCGACCTTTGCCGCCGGCGCGCGTGAAATTGCCAGCCTGCTGCATCGCCAGCAGCTGCCGCTGGATAACCTTGCCACGCTGTTCGCGCTGATTGGCGAACGTCTGACCGTGGTGATGGGCGGTTCCAGCGGTGTGCTGATGTCAATCTTCTTTACCGCCGCCGGGCAGAAACTGGAACAGGGCGCTAACGTTGTCGAAGCGCTAAATACGGGGCTGGCGCAGATGAAGTTCTACGGCGGCGCAGACGAAGGCGATCGCACGATGATTGATGCGCTGCAACCGGCCCTGACTTCGCTGCTCACACAGCCGAAAAATCTGCAGGCCGCATTCGACGCCGCGCAAGCGGGAGCCGAACGAACCTGTTTGTCGAGCAAAGCCAATGCGGGTCGCGCATCGTATCTGAGCAGCGAAAGCCTGCTCGGAAACATGGACCCCGGCGCGCACGCCGTAGCGATGGTGTTTAAAGCGCTAGCGAAGAGTGAGCTGGGCTAAGATGTAACAAGGAGCGCTTCTCAGGTATTTACTGCCTGATGGCGCTTCGCTTATCAGGCAGAACGTTAACGATACACGCGGATCCCACCCTCTACGCCGCGACTAAACAGCACCTGCCAAAGTTCAATATCTCTGGCGCGGAAAGCCCCGGCGCAGGCGCATAAATAGTAGTTAAACATTCTTCTGAAGGTGTCGGAATAACGTGATGACAGCTCCGGCCATGCTTGATTAAAGCGCTCGTGCCACGCCATTAGCGTTTTATCGTAATCGCTGCCAAAGTTATGCCAGTCTTCCATCACAAACCGTGATTCGCTGGCTTCGGCAATATGGGAGATCGCCGGTAAGCAGCCGTTCGGGAAAATGTATTTATTGATCCACGGATCGACGCTCATCCCTTTTTTATTGCTACCAATGGTATGTAGCAGGAACAGTCCGTCCGGTTTTAAACAACGGTCGGCGATGCTGAAATAAGTGTCGTAGTTTTTTGGCCCGACATGTTCAAACATCCCCACCGAGACAATGCGATCGTAGTGTTTATCGAGGTCGCGATAATCCTGCAGCAGAATCTTAACGTCCAGTCCTTCACAGCGCTGCTGCGCCATTTTTTGCTGCTCTTTAGAAATGGTGACGCCTTCCACCGCCACGCCATAATGACGCGCCGCATATTCCGCCAGCCCACCCCAGCCACAACCAATATCGAGTAAACGCATACCCGGTTTAAGTTGTAGCTTCTCACAGATCATTTTTAATTTAGCATTTTGCGCATCGTCTAATGTGGTCGCATCTTTCCAGTAAGCGCAGGAATATTGCATATGCGGATCAAGCATCAGCGCAAAGAGATCGTTACCAATATCATAATGTTCTTTGCCAACAATCCACGCGCGGCTCCGCGACTGCAAATTAAACAGGCGTGCGCTGGCAATACGTAAAATATCTTTCAGGTTACCCGGCATCTGCTGATCAAGTTTTGCTTTCAGGATTTTGCAGAACAGAATATCGAGCCGCTCGCAGTCCCACCAGCCTTCCATATAGCTTTCGCCAAGCCCTAACGAGCCTTGTTGCAGTACCCGTTTAAAGAAACCGGCATGATGAAGTTGAATGTCCCAGGCACGGGAGCCATTAATCCTGATATCCGCTTGCGAAAGCAGCTCTTTTCCCATTCGGGTCCAGTTATCATTTGTTTCATTGACGATGACAGCATCTGAACAAAGCGAGTTCATGGTATTTACCAAAGGTGGGCTAAAAATTCTTACGCAAGATTATTATGGAAAACAGAGTGTATGTATTATGATCCGCGGACAAGATCTATCGAGCAGCGGACACACCATCGGGAGCATTGACGATTTATTTATGGAAACTCTCGTGCAAAAACAGTGGAACTCCTTCCCGGATAACTCCATGACGGAACTGCCGCAGGATGTTTACTTTCGCTCTTATGTCCTGGAAGCCAATCATCATGTTCCACAGCATTCACACTCTTTTATGCAGTTTCATTTCGCCCGCAAAGGCAGTATGCGTATTGATGTTGCCGGCAAGTGCTGGATAATCCCGGCGCATTATGGCATCTGGATCCCAAATCATACGGAGCATGCGGTTTGGGCATTGGATGATGTGCATTTAGAGAATCTGGATATTAAACCGAGCTTTCTTGAAGAGAGCATCAATGAATGTAAAGTGGTGGCTATCAGTGATTTCGCCAGAGAGTTTATTCATTACGCCACGAATTTAATTTCGGGCCATTATGATAGCCAGTCAAAAGAGGGCAAGCTGGTTAGCGTCCTGGTCGACATTATTCTGCAGCTTCCGGAAGTCGCTTTTGTATTACCCTGGCCGCAGGATCGCGAATTAACCAAAGTTTGCCGAACAATACAAGAATCCCCGGCGCTGGAGCATTCGGTTGAATACTGGGCGCAGCATCTGGGTATGTCTGCCCGTACCTTTTCACGCCATTTCAAAAAAGAAACCGGATTGCCTTTCAGCGTCTGGAAGCAAAAAATGCGTATTCTGGAATCCGTATTAATGCTGAAGAAAAATAAAAGCGTGACCGCCGTGGCGCTCGACGTAGGGTATTCAAGCACCGCGGCATTTAGCTACGCATTCCGCCAGGCGTTTGGCGTTCCGCCATCTAATTACTGATTAACGACGCTGATGCCAGTAAGCCGCTGCGCGAACAAGTTGCTGATCGAACGCCTCGGTTTCAAAGCGAGCACTCAGGTTTTTGACCACCTTACCTTCGCCGGTAATCCAGATGTAATAATCATCTGCGGGTACGCTTAGCTGCGATAAGTGTTCATTCACCGCCTGTTCGTCATGGCCGATAAACCACTGAATAGTAAATCCGTCGAGATGGGCAAAATAGTCCTGGTACGCGGCATCCTGCACGCTTACCAGCGCCGTGACGTTCGGACGTACCGCTAAACGGCTGAGCGACTCCAGGCGTCGGCGCAGCGCAGGCATTCCCGATTCATCACACACGTAAACCTGATACGCGTAGTCTTCTGGCACCACCAAAGAACCGCGCGGTCCGCCTACCGTCAGCTTGTCACCCTCGCGGGCATTCATCGCCCACGTACTTGCCACGCCACCGTCATGAATATAGAAATCCAGTGCCAGCTCATGGCGCGATTCGTCATACAACGGCGTGTAATCACGGGATATCGGACGCACGCCGTCAGCCCAGACAATACCTTCATCGGTGACAACCGGCGGCACAAAGTGGCTGCCCGGTTCAGGGAAAAAGACCTTGGTATGGTCATCAAAGCCGTGTGAGCTAAAACCATCCAGAGCGTCACCGCCCAGTACAATGCGCTGAAAGCCCGCGCTAATACGTTCGACGCGCAGGACGGTAAGTTCCCGAAAACGCAGTTCATTGCGAACGCGCTGCGGGTAACGTGATGTGTTTTTTGTCATTTTTTCGCCTTCGGAAGATAATACGATATATCTAATTTAATTTTTAAATGATAATGATTGCTAATCAGAAAGATTGCAAGCACTTTTTTGATATAGTCGCTTTCTGACTAAACGGCTAACACACACCTTTAAAAAAAGATAAAAATCATCAATTTAAACAAAAAACATTTTATAGGCTTGCACCAAAACAATATTTAGATATAAATTAGATATATCTAAAACACATCAGGAGACGATGATGCAAAACCATCATGAAGGTTGCTGCAAGCATACAGAGCACCAACACGAAGGCTGCTGCAAGGGTGAAGGGCATCACCACGAAGGCCGCCACAACGAACACCATGCAGGTTGCTGCAAAGGTGAAGAACATCGCCATGAAGGCTGCAACAAAGAACATCACCACGAACAGGGTTGTGGACACCGCCACGGTCGCGGCGGCGGTCGTCGCCAGCGCTTCTTCGGTCACGGAGAATTACGCCTGGTCATTCTGGATATCCTGACCCGCGACGCCAGCCACGGCTATGAGCTGATTAAAGCGATTGAAACCCTGACTCAGGGCAACTATACCCCGAGCCCGGGCGTCGTCTATCCGACGCTGGATTTCTTGCAGGATCAAGAGCTGATCACCATCAGCGACGAGGAAGGCGGGCGTAAACAGATTGCGATCACAACCCAGGGCCAGCAGTGGCTGGATGAAAACCGTGAGCATCTGGAACATATCCACGAACGTATTAAAGCCCGCTGCGTGGGTTTTGAATTACGCAAGAACCCGCAGATGAAACGCGCGCTGGAGAACTTCAAAGCCGTGCTGGACCTACGGGTCAATCATGGTGATACCAGCGATGCGCAGATCAAAAAAATCATCGGTATTATCGATCGCGCTGCGCTGGATATTACTCAACTGGATTAATCTACAGAGCAGGCGGAACGCGTTTGCCCTGCGTTCCGCCTTATCGTTAATATTAATGCAGCACCGTAACCGCATCTTCCAGACGACCAGCGCGATGTTTCACCATCGCGGAAATCTGGGCGCTCTCTTCAACCAGCTCGGCGTTTTTCTGCGTAATGTTGCTTAATTCATTCACTGCGCGAGTCAGGCTCGAAAGACCATCTGACTGTTCCAGCGTTGAGTGACTGATTTGGGCGATCAACTGCGTCACGTTTTGCACCTGCGCCACAATATCATCCATCGTGCGCCCTGCGGCGTGAACCTGGTCAGATCCGGACTGCACCTTATCGGCGCTGGCATCAATCAGCTTGCGGATATCATTGGCTGCACTGGCGCTGCGGCTGGCAAGATGTCGCACTTCTCCCGCCACCACGGCGAACCCTTTCCCCTGCTCACCCGCCCGTGCGGCTTCAACAGCGGCGTTCAGGGCCAGAATATTAGTCTGGAAAGCAATATCGTTAATCAGCGTGGTAATGGTGCCGATCCGCTGGGTGCTGTTGGCGATATCATCCATAGTTTTGATGACGGTATCCATCGCCTCGCCGCCGTGCGTCGCCGCGCTGCTGGCTGCAATGGAGAGCTTGTCGGCCGCGGCGGCGGTCTCTGAGTTTTGCTTCACCGATGCCGCCATCTGATTCATGGTGGTCACCGTTTCCTGCACGTTCTCAACGGTCTGCTGCGTATGCTTGTTTAAATCATCGCTGCCTTTCGCCAGCGTTTCGCTGTCGCTGCGCACACAGCTCACCTGACTGGAGACATCATGGATGAGCCAACGGCACATTAGCCCCAGTTGCCCAACCGCTCGCAGCATCAGGCCCAGTTCATCACTGCGGTTAAGATGCGACACGCTGTTTCGTTCACCGGTCGCCACTTTTAGCGCCTGACGAGCGACATTCTCAATAGGACGCACAATCTGCCATTCGAAAATAGCCGTTCCCAGCATCATCACCAGCGCGCTTATCAGCAGTAACGGCCATTCGGCGCCCATTTGCTGCAATGCGGCCGCCAGTACGATAAACATAATTGCCATTACGCTGCGCACTCGCCAGCGAATCGGCAGCGCCGGGAGTTTACCCAGCCAGCCTTTGCGTACCACCAGTCCTTTATGGATACGTCGGTTGCAACGCCCTTCATTCAGCGCTTTATATAAAGGCTCTACCGCCGCAATCTCCTCGTCAGTGGCCCGGGTACGAATCGACATATATCCGGTGACACGACCTTCCCGCACCATCGGCACCGCATTGGCCCTTACCCAGTAGTGATCGCCATTCTTACGCCGGTTTTTCACAATCCCGCTCCATGGCTCGCCCTGTTTCAGGGTGTACCACATATCCGCAAACGCCGCTTTTGGCATATCCGGATGACGAACCAGATTGTGCGGCTTATCAAGCAATTCATTCAGTTGATAGCCACTGACCTGGACAAAAGTATCGTTCGCGTGGGTGATATAGCTTTGTAAATCGGTGGTCGACATGAGGGTGATATCATCATCCAGCGGTGTATTTTGCTGACTAACGTAGGGATGAGAAGACATGATTGCGTCCTGTGCAGGTTATCTGGTTGTTAACTCTTTCGGCTTATGTTATTTCGGCGATAATTTTTTTATCTTTAGTTGTTAAATTTGATTTAGATCGCAATTTGCGATTAAACCTCAAAATCTGTACGCATTCTAATCCATTGATTTAAAATACTTTCATTCAGTAACTATTCAACTGCACTTCTACCAACGCACCGTCACAGTGCAAACATTGCTCACTTTTAGCGCAGAAAAGTGCTTTTCCGATCTGTTTTCGCGGTCTTAACCTGGGCAAAACGCCAGCAAATGTTAAACATCAGCATTAAATGTTGCATGAATGAGATGTTTCCTGGTGTTTATCCCGATTTTTGCTAAGCGCGCCGGAATGGCGCAATCACTGCAATACTTAAATCAGTATCATGTGATACGCGAGCTCCGGGAGCATATTTTGAACAGGTTACCTTCCAGCGCATCGGCCCTGGCCTGCAGCGCACACGCACTGAATCTCATCGAAAAGCGCACGCTTGATCATGAGGAAATGAAATCATTAAACCGAGAGGTGATTGAATACTTCAAGGAGCATGTCAATCCGGGGTTCTTAGAGTATCGAAAATCTGTAACTGCAGGCGGGGATTACGGAGCCGTAGAGTGGCAAGCGGGAAGCCTGAATACGCTTGTCGACACCCAGGGGCAGGAGTTCGTCGATTGCCTGGGTGGATTTGGAATTTTCAACGTGGGGCACCGTAATCCAGTCGTGGTTTCCGCCGTACAGAATCAACTCGCGAAACAACCTCTGCACAGCCAGGAGTTACTTGACCCTCTGCGGGCCATGCTGGCAAAAACCCTCGCCGCGCTGGCGCCAGGTAAACTGAAATACAGTTTTTTCTGTAACAGCGGGACCGAGTCGGTTGAAGCCGCTCTGAAGCTGGCGAAAGCGTATCAATCGCCGCGCGGTAAATTTACGTTCATTGCCACCAGCGGCGCATTCCACGGCAAATCATTGGGAGCACTGTCCGCCACGGCTAAATCAACCTTCCGCAAACCCTTTATGCCGCTGCTGCCGGGTTTCCGCCATGTGCCGTTTGGCGATATTAACGCGATGCGCACCATGCTCAGCGAGTGTAAAAAGACCGGTGACGACGTCGCAGCCGTGATCCTCGAACCTATCCAGGGTGAAGGGGGCGTGATCCTGCCACCGCAAGGGTATTTGCCCGCCGTGCGTAAACTTTGCGATGAGTTTGGCGCGCTGATGATCCTTGATGAAGTGCAGACCGGCATGGGTCGTACCGGCAAAATGTTCGCCTGCGAGCACGAAAACGTGCAGCCCGACATTATGTGTCTGGCCAAGGCGCTGGGCGGCGGCGTGATGCCAATTGGCGCAACGATTGCCACTGAAGAGGTGTTTTCCGTTCTGTTCGACAATCCCTTCTTGCATACCACCACGTTTGGCGGCAACCCGCTCGCTTGTGCGGCTGCGCTAGCCACCATTAACGTCCTGCTGGAGCAAAATTTACCGGCTCAGGCGGAGCAGAAAGGCGATATGTTGCTGGATGGTTTCCGCCAGCTTGCGCGGGAGTACCCAGACCTGGTGCATGATGTACGCGGTAAAGGCATGCTGATGGCAATTGAGTTTGTCGATAATGAAATCGGCTACAACTTTGCCAGTGAGATGTTCCGCCAGCGGGTACTGGTTGCCGGCACGCTCAACAATGCAAAGACGATCCGTATCGAACCGCCGTTAACGTTAACGATCGAGCAATGCGATCTGGTATTGCGATCGACGCGCAAAGCCCTGGCAGCATTACGGGTGAGCGTGGAGCAGGTGTAATACAGGTCGGATGGCGCTGCGCATCTCAGGCTTACGGGATCAAATGTAGGTCGGAGAAAAGCGTAGCCGCCATCCGGCAATTAGCACAACTTAAACAATCCGCACACCCGCTGGCATAAGGCGTTCTGGCGTCAGCAGCACGCTTTCGCTGCCATCGTCCGTCTCAGCGCACAGCAACATGCATTCTGACGTTTCCCCGCGCATTTTGGCCTTTTGCAGATTACACAGCACCACCACCGTTTTCCCCATCAGCTCCTCTTCGCTGTAATAAGGCACCAGGCTGGTCACGGTTTGCAGCGTACGCTCTCCCACATCCACCTGCACGATATACAGCTTATCAGCGTTGTCATGGCGCTTTGCCTGTGCGATTTTTCCAACACGTATTTCCATTCGGGCAAAATCAGCAAATGCGACGGTATCCATTGTGTTCTCCTTTGGTAAAATTTTACTAAATAATAGCAAAATATTTTCCGGGAATGGTTCTCAAAAGCGGGAAAATGACGTAGTCATCACACTCTGAAAGCCCAGTTTTACCCCAGGCATGTCAATTAAACGTACTTTTTTTACTGAAAACAGATGAATAGATAAGCACTTCATTTACAATGCGCAGGTAACTCAGGGAAAAGGCAAACATGGCAACACTTAAAGACATCGCAATCGAAGCTGGCGTGTCCCTGGCGACAGTGTCCCGGGTTTTAAACGATGACCCCACGCTGAATGTAAAAGAAGAGACCAAGCATCGCATTCTGGAGATCGCGGAAAAACTGGAGTACAAAACCAGCAGTGCTCGTAAAAACCAGACCAGCGCGCTCGGCCCCCAGCATATTCTGGCGCTCTACAGCTACCAGCAGGATTTGGAAATCAACGATCCTTACTATCTCGCGATCCGTCACGGAATAGAAACCCAGTGTGAGAAGCTGGGGATCGAACTGACCAACTGCTATGAGCACAGTGGGCTGCCGGAGAGCAAAAACATTACCGGCATTCTTATTGTCGGCAAGCCTTCTCCGGTTTTGCGTAATGCGGCAACAGCGCTTACTGACAACATCTGCTTTATCGATTTCCATGAACCCGGCAGCGAATATGACGCCGTCGATATCGATCTGGCCCGCATCAGTAAAGAGAGCATCGACTACTTCATCGCCCAGGGCGTCACTCGCATTGGCTTCATCGGCGGTGAAGACGAACCCGGCAAGGCAGATATCCGTGAAGCCGCGTTTGTCGAATACGGTCGTCTGCAGCAGGTCGTTTCTGAACAGGACATCTATCGCGGCGGTTTCTCCAGTTCATCAGGGTATGAACTGGCCAAAAAAATGCTGGCGAAAGCCGACTATCCCGGTGCCCTGTTTGTGGCTTCAGACTCGATCGCTATTGGCGTTCTGCGCGCCATTCACGAGCGTGGCCTGAACATTCCGCAGGACATTTCGCTGATTAGCGTTAATGATATCCCGACAGCGCGCTTCACCTTTCCTCCGCTTTCCACCGTTCGCATCCATTCAGAAATGATGGGCAGTCAGGGCGTCAACCTGCTGTTTGAGAAAGCCCGCGACGGGCGTGCGCTTCCTCTGCTGGTTTTTGTTCCCAGCAAGCTGAAACTGCGCGGCACCACCCGCTAAAATCCCCAGTAAACACGCCCGGTTTCTTCTGATGCCGGGCGCGCATTGTCATGCATTATTTTCTGCGCCCCCATTATTTTCGTGATCCAGTTAAAGTAAATCACCTCACCCGCTATATTTTAGTAAAACTTTTACTAAAATCATCATCAATTACACTTACTCACCATTACAATGAATGGTTCCGATTTTTCTCCACCGGGAGGCCTTATGAATCGCTGGGAAAACATTCAGCTCACCCACGAAAATCGACTGGCGCCACGCGCATATTTTTTCTCTTATGACTCCGTTGCGCAGGCTCGCTCGTTTGCCCGCGAAACCAGCAGCCTCTTTCAGTTGCTAAGCGGTCAGTGGAATTTTCAGTTCTTTGAGCATCCGCTGCAGGTGCCGGAAATCTTTACGTCGCAGTTTATGAATGACTGGGGCAGCATCACCGTCCCAGGCATGTGGCAGATGGAAGGACACGGCAAACTGCAGTATACCGACGAAGGTTTTCCTTTCCCGATTGATGTCCCCTACGTTCCGACCAATAACCCCACCGGAGCCTACCAGCGCATTTTCTCCCTCAGCGAAGGCTGGCAGGGCAAACAAACGCTGATTAAATTTGATGGCGTAGAAACCTACTTCGAAGTTTACGTGAATGGTCAGTACGTTGGTTTCAGCAAAGGCAGCCGCCTGACGGCTGAATTTGATATCAGCGCGGTGGTAAAGACCGGTGACAACCTGCTGTGCGTTCGCGTAATGCAATGGGCTGATTCCACTTACGTTGAAGACCAGGACATGTGGTGGTCGGCGGGAATTTTCCGCGACGTCTATCTGGTAGGCAAACAGGCGACCCATATTCAGGATTTTACCGTTCGCACCGAGTTCGATGATGACTATCGCGACGCCACCCTCACCTGCGACATTGCGCTGGAAAACCTGGCTGCCACGCCAGCGATGGCGTCGCTCGAATACACCTTGTTTGACGGTGAGCAGGCGCTGCATAGCGGCGTGATTAACAATCTGGCAGTGGATCAAGACACCCGCACCGCTTTTAATTTCAAGGTTAGCGCGCCGCAGCAGTGGTCAGCGGAATCGCCGTATCTTTATCATCTGGTGATGACGCTGAAAGATGCCAACGGCAATCTCCTTGAGGTCGTGCCACAGCGGGTCGGATTCCGCGATATCAAAGTTCGCGACGGTCTGTTTTACATCAATAACCGCTACGTGATGCTGCATGGCGTTAACCGTCACGATAACGATCATCTTAAAGGCCGCGCGGTTGGCATGGATCGCGTTGAAAAAGATCTGCTGTTAATGAAGCAGCACAACATCAATTCCGTGCGTACCGCCCATTACCCGAACGATCCGCGCTTCTATGAATTGTGCGATATCTACGGTCTGTTCGTGATGGCCGAAACCGACGTTGAATCTCACGGCTTCGCCAATATCGGCGATATCAGCCGGATAACCGACGATCCGCTGTGGGAAAACGTCTACGTTGAGCGCATCGTGCGCCACATCCATGCACAAAAAAACCACCCGTCGATCGTCATCTGGTCGCTCGGCAACGAATCCGGATACGGCTGTAACATCCGCGCCATGTATCACGCCGCGAAAGCGCTGGATGACACGCGTCTGATCCATTACGAAGAAGATCGTGACGCCGAAGTGGTGGATATCATCTCCACCATGTACACCCGTGTGCCGCTGATGAATGAGTTTGGCGAATATCCACATCCTAAGCCGCGCATCATCTGCGAATATGCTCACGCCATGGGCAACGGTCCCGGCGGGCTGACGGAATATCAGAACGTCTTTTATCAGCATGACTGCATTCAGGGACACTATGTCTGGGAGTGGTGCGATCACGGGATTCAGGCCAAAGATGACGACGGCAACGTCTGGTACAAATATGGCGGCGACTACGGCGACTATCCGAACAATTATAACTTCTGCCTTGATGGCCTGATTTATTCCGATCAAACCCCGGGGCCGGGTCTGCAGGAATACAAGCAGGTGATTGCGCCAGTAAAAGTACGCGCACAGGATCTGGCTCGCGGCGAGCTACGGGTAGAAAACAAACTGTGGTTTACCACGCTTGACGACTACACCTTGCATATTGAGGTTCGCGCCGAGGGAGATACGCTTTCTGCTCAGCAGATAAAACTGCGCGACGTCCCTCCTAACAGCGATACCCTGGTGCAATGCACACTGCCGGAGCTGGATGCGCGCGAAGCGTTCCTCAACGTCATCGTGACGAAAGATTCCCGTACGGCATACAGCGAAGCCGGGCACCACATCGCGACTTATCAGTTCCCGCTGAAGGCCAGAACGGCGGCTGCCGTACCGTTTAGCCAGCAAAACGCTATTCCTCTGACGCTGGAAGACAGCCGCCAGAGCTGCACCATACGCGGTTATAACTTCCTTCTGACCTTCTCAAAACTGAACGGTAAGCCCATTAGCTGGACCGTTAACGGTGAGGAGCTGATTACCCGCGAGCCGAAGATTAATTTCTTCAAACCAACCATTGATAACCACAAACAAGAGTTCGAAGGCCTTTGGCAACCAAATCATTTACAGATTATGCAGGAGCATCTGCGCGATTTTGCCATTGAGCAAACCGATGACGCGCTGTTGATAACCAGCCAGACGATTATCGCCCCGCCGGTATTTGATTTCGGTATGCGCTGTACCTACCGCTGGCGGATTGCCGCAGACGGTCAGTTGAACGTGGAGCTTTCCGGCCAGCCTTACGGCGAGTACCGGGACATTATTCCGTGCATCGGCTTCACGATGGGCATCAACGGCGATTTGGGGCAGGTGGCGTATTACGGACGTGGTCCCGGTGAAAACTATGCCGATAGCCAGCAGGCCAACATCATCGATATCTGGCGCAGCAGCGTGGATGAGATGTTCGAAAACTATCCGTTCCCGCAAAACAACGGCAATCGTCAGGACGTGCGCTGGGCAACGCTAACCAACCGCCACGGCAACGGTCTGCTGGTGGTTCCGCAGCGCCCTGTCAACCTGAGCGCCTGGCGCTATACGCCAGAAAATATCTTTGCCGCACAGCACTGTAATGCGCTGCAGCGC
This sequence comes from Citrobacter sp. RHBSTW-00859, assembly GCF_013729795.1. Classification (NCBI taxonomy): domain Bacteria; kingdom Pseudomonadati; phylum Pseudomonadota; class Gammaproteobacteria; order Enterobacterales; family Enterobacteriaceae; genus Citrobacter; species Citrobacter sp. RHBSTW-00859. The sequence goes on from NZ_CP056284.1 coordinate 650,973, forward strand.
AGCGATGACATCACCCTGAATCTGGAGCACCAGGTGCTGGGCTTAGGTTCCAACTCCTGGGGAAGCGAGGTGCTTGATTCCTGGCGCGTCTGGTTCCGTTCGTTCAGCTACGGCTTCACGTTGTTGCCGGTTTCCGGTAGCGAATCTAGCGCTCAAACCGCCGCCAGCCGCGTCTTTGGTACCGGGTTCTTTTCCACGAATTTGCACAGCGAGAATACAAAATGAGGATCATCGACAACTTAGCGCAGTTCCAACAAATTTACGCATCCGGGAAGAAGTGGCAGCGCTGCGTCGAAGCGATTGAAAATATTGATAATATTCAACCAGGCGTCGCCCACTCTATCGGTGATTCCCTGAGCTATCGCGTGGAGACAGACTCCGCGACCGATGCGCTGTTTACCGGTCATCGTCGTTATTTTGAGATCCATTACTACCTGCAAGGACAGCAAAAAATAGAGTATGCCGCCAAAGAGGATCTCCAGGTGGTTGAATATTATCGCGATGAAACCGATCGCGAATATCTGAAAGGCTGTGGAAAAACCGTAGAAGTGCGCGAAGGACAAATGGTTATTTGTGACAACCATGAAGCCTATCGTTTTATTTGTAATAACGCAGTGAAAAAAGTCGTACTCAAAGTCACCATCGAAGATGGTTATTTTCATAATAAATAAAAACACAGGCGGCGCCGACGTTGCGCCGCCAGTACCCTATAATAATCAGGAATCGGAGATGTGCTATGTCTGATACCAAACGTAATACCATCGGCAAGTTCGGCTTACTTTCACTCACCTTTGCCGCGGTTTATAGTTTTAATAACGTTATCAACAATAATATTGAGCTTGGTCTGGCATCCGCACCGATGTTTTTCCTCGCGACGATCTTCTACTTTATTCCGTTCTGCTTAATCATCGCTGAATTTGTTTCGCTGAATAAAAACTCCGAAGCCGGTGTCTATGCATGGGTGAAAAGTTCGCTGGGCGGACGTTGGGCATTTATTACCGCCTATACCTATTGGTTCGTTAACCTGTTCTTTTTTACCTCGCTGTTACCCCGTGTTATCGCCTACGCCTCATATGCTTTTTTAGGCTACGAATACATTCTGACGCCGTTCGCAACCACTGTGTTAAGTATGGTGCTGTTTGCCTTCTCCACCTGGGTTTCGACCAACGGCGCAAAAATGTTAGGACCAATTACTTCGGTCACCTCCACATTGATGCTGCTGCTGACCCTGTCCTACATCCTGCTGGCGGGTACTGCGCTGGTTGGCGGCGTACAGCCTGCTGACCCTATCACCGTAGACGCAATGATCCCGAATTTTAACTGGGCCTTCCTCGGTATCACCACCTGGATCTTTATGGCGGCAGGCGGTGCGGAGTCAGTGGCAGTGTACGTCAACGACGTCAAGGGCGGGTCAAAATCGTTCGTGAAGGTCATTATCATTGCCGGGATTTTTATTGGCGTGCTCTATTCCATCTCCTCGGTACTGATCAACGTCTTCGTGAGCAGCAAAGAGCTGAAATTTACCGGTGGTTCGGTACAGGTATTCCACGGCCTGGCGGCATACTTTGGCCTGCCGGAACTGATCGTTAACCGCTTTGTTGGCCTGGTCTCCTTTACCGCGATGTTCGGCTCTCTGCTGATGTGGACCGCAACGCCGGTGAAAATTTTCTTCTCTGAAATTCCGGCGGGTATTTTCGGTAAAAAAACCGTCGAACTGAATGAAAATGGCGTTCCGGCCCGCGCAGCCTGGATTCAGTTCCTGATTGTTATCCCGCTGATGATTATCCCAACGCTCGGCTCCAATACCGTGCAGGATTTAATGAACACCATCATCAACATGACCGCCGCCGCATCGATGCTGCCGCCGCTGTTTATTATGCTGGCTTACCTGAATCTGCGCGCAAAACTGGACCACTTACCGCGCGACTTCCGTATGGGTTCGCAAAAAACCGGCATTATTGTGGTATCGATGCTGATTGTCCTTTTCACCATCGGGTTTATTGCCTCGACCTTCCCGACCGGTGGTAACATCATGACCATTATTTTCTATAACGTCGGGGGGATTGTTATTTTCCTCGGTTTTGCCTGGTGGAAATACAGTAAATACATCAAAGGGCTAACCAAAGAAGAAAAAGCTATTGAGGCGGCTCCCGCGTCAGATATTAATTAAAATATTAATAACGATTAGAGCGGTCTGTTTTCTTGCTCACCTGAAATACAATGTGAAATTAAATATACAGACTTGCAGGGCATTTATTGCCCTGCTCTTCTGTTGTGTACTTTCATTATTTGCAGCAAAGATTCGTCCACCAGCGGCCGCAACGTGTGAATCGCCCCCCTTGCCAGAAGGAGGTTTAGCAACCCAGAACGCTCTGCGGCATTTATTTAACCCCCAGATGCCGCCACAGTTTGTCCAGCGGCATTGTCGCCAGCGCCACACACTCATCGGCGGCGCCGTACCAGACGTGCAGCGTCTCATCGCGGATCAGCGCCCCACAGGTGAACACCACGTTGCCGAAGAAGCCTTCGCGCTCGTAGGGCGCATCTGGCTCCAGCAACGGTACCGGTGATTTCGCCAGAATGCGGGTCGGCTCGTTGAGATCCAGCAGCAGCGCGCCAAGGCAGTAGCGCTGATCGGCATCCACACCGTGGTAGATCTCCAGCCAGCCGCGATCGGTTTTTAATACCGGCGCGCCGCCGCCTGATTTACGGCAGTCCCAGGCATCGCCGGACCGTCCCAGCAGGTGGCGATGGTTGCCCCAGTGCAACATATCCGGCGACTCGCAGATCCAGATTTCCGGATGACCGAAGTGGCACGGGGCCGGACGGGTCAGGGCGTGATATTTACCGGCGATCTTTTCCGGGAAAAAGCAGACGTCGCGGTTGTCCGGACAGAGGATCAACCCTTTTTTCTCCACCGTGACAAAATCTTTGGTCACCGCCAACGCGGTAGAGATCCCCAGCGACGACACCGCCGAGTAGTTGATGTACGCGGTATCATCGATGCGGGTGATCCGCGCATCTTCGCAGCCGAACTCTTCATATTGCGTATCGGCGATGATAAACGGCTGGCTGTCAATCCGGAAGTTCACCCCGTCGCGACTGCGCGCCAGACGCAGATGCGACATGGAGGTCAGCCACACCCGCGCCGGATCGCTTTTCAGCACGATCACCCGCGGATCGCTGAAATCATAGCGTTCATCCCGACGATCAAAACTCGCGGTGGCCTGTACCCAGCCCGCATCGGTTTTTTCCAACAGCGGTACGACACGCTGCTGCGGATCGGAATTGATCACGCTTTCCGCCACCCGCAGCAGCAAAACGATCTCCCCGTCACACTCCGTTACGCCAGCATTGAAAACACAATCGACCTTCCTGCCGGGCAGTGAAGGCGTCACGTCCGCCGGGGTAATCAACGGGTTTTTACTGTGCCTGTCCATGTACTCTCCTTTTGATCAAACATTGATTCTTGCCAATCCATTGCGCGTCCTCCCCGTACAGCACTTCAGCCTCAATCTCCTGCCACGGATTGCGAACGGGCGCACCAAAGTTGATGGCGACCCAGACCTGCTCCGCCGCCGTCGAACGGGTAAACCAGACGCATTCGTCAGTGAGGTCAAGCGAGTCCTGCTGTCCCTGATGCAGCGCCGCAACGCGGCGGCGCAGGGCGATAAGCAGCCGGTACTGATGCCAGAACGATGTTTCATCCTGCTGCTGGCGCTCCGCGTTAATCAGGGCGATATCGCCGCCGACGGGCATCCACGGCGCGACGGAGGAAAATCCGCCAAAGGGGGCGTCGCGCCAGGGCAGCGGCGCGCGCGAACCATCCCGCGAATGTTCAATAGCCAGCGCCAGCGCCTGCTGTGGGCTGCTGCCTGCGGCAAGGGCGGTGCGGTAATGGGTTTTTCCCTGTATATCAAAAAGCTGCTCTGCCGTTTGCGGACGGTAGTCGGTCACCCCCAGCTCTTCGCCCTGGAAGATAAACGGCACGCCGCTCACCGTTAGCTGGAGCGCCAACACCGCCAGCGCCCGCCCGGTATCGCGCTCGTTTTCGCCAAAGCGGCTGATCATCCGCGACATATCATGGCTGGAGAAAAACAGCGTCGGTAAACCCGACTGCGCAGCCAGCGTAGTTTTTAACTGGCTGAAAAGACGGGAAACATCAAAGGTTTTCTGGCTGCCGATATTAAAATTAAACACCACGTCCATCAGTTGCGGACTTTGATAGCGGCTGAGCACGTCAGGGTCCTCGCTGCCGATTTCGCCAATCAGGAAATAGTCACCCTGCGCCCGAACATGGGCACACAGCCGTTGCAGCGTCTCCGGGAGTCGCGGCTGATTAACGTCAAATTCATGGCGCTGCTCGCCGTTCTCTTCCGGGTTATCAGGCCCAATGCCGTCGGTAGTAAGAAAGTTGATGACGTCAAAGCGAAAACCGTCCACCCCCTGCGTAACCCAGAAATCCACTACCCGGTAAATTTCCTGTTCCACCGCGGGGTTGGCCCAGTTGAGATCCACCTGGCCGGGCGCGAATTTATGGTAATAAAACTCGCCGGTGTCTGGCTCAGCGGTCCACGCGCTGCCGGAAAAGAAAGAACGCCAGTTATTCGGCTGGCGGCGAAAAAGGAAATAATCACGATAGCGGCTGCCCGGATTATTCCACGCATCGCGAAACCAGGGATGTTCAGAGGAGACGTGATTGACCACCAGATCGATAATCACCCGAATGCCTCTGGCATGGCAGCCGTCAACCACCCGGCGAAAATCGTCGAGAGTGCCGAAACGGGCGTCAACGGCGCAGTAATCGCTGATATCGTAGCCGTTATCCACCAGCGGAGAGGGATAAAACGGCGTGATCCACACCGCGCCGATGCCCAGCGCCTGCAAATAATCCAGCCGGGAAATCAGGCCCGGAAAATCGCCCAGCCCGTCGTTATTGCCGTCGCAAAACGAAGGCAGATAAATTTGATAACAGGTACACGCCTGCCACCACGGTTGCTTTTTCACCGTCACGTTCCTTATTTCAGTGATAACGACATGCCTTCGAGGAAGTATTTTCTGAACAGAATAAACAGGACAACGATTGGCAGCATCTGCACCACCGACCCCGCCAGCACCGGTCCCAGGTAGATGCCATAGGATTTGCTGAAGGTGGCGAGCAGCACCGAAAACGGCATTTTGTCCACTTCGCGCATCACGATCAGCGGCCAGAGGAAGTTGTCCCATGAGCTGGAAAAGGTGAACAGCGCGACAATCGCCAGAATGGATTTATTGAGCGGCATCATCACATGCCGCAGGATCCCCCACAGGCTGGCGTGATCGAGCCTTGCGGCGTACAGGTAATCATTCGGCGTGCCTTTAAAGCTCTGCGAAACCATAAAAATGCCCCAGGCGCTCATCGCATACGGCAGGATCATCGCCCCGTAGCTGTTGATCAGCCCCAGTTCACGCATCAGGACAAACTGTGGAATGATGAACATAAAGACCGGGAAAACCATCTGCACAATCAACAGGTTGCGAAACGCATTTTTGCCGCGAAACTCGGTTTTCGCGACGGCATATCCCACCAGCATTGAGGTCAGCGTGACGCAGACGGTAATGGTGAGCGACACGAACAGCGAGTTAACCAGGGTGCGCAAAAAAGGTTTGTCCGCCCGGTTGCTGTTATCCAACAGAAAAGCGTAATTCTCCAGCGTCAGATGACCGGAAAACAGCCCGGTCGTGTAGATTTGCGCCGTCGGTTTCAGCGAGGAGATCACCATCCAGATAAAAGGATAGAGCCAGGTGAGCGCCAGCAAAAACATCACGGCGTGAATGAGCAGCGTTAAGGGAGTCAGTTTCTTCATTCACACAATCTCGATATGTTTTTCGAATACTTTGCGGAAGACCCAGATGGCGAGGAAACTGCATGCCGCAACGATAATCGACATGGTCGCCGCCCAGGTTGGCTTCATTTTCTGGAACGCCACTTCATACATCACCACCATCGGACTGGTGGTGCTGTTGAGCGGTCCACCGCCGGTGATAAGATACGGCTCGGTAAAGATGCTGAACGCCACGGTAATCGCCAGCACCATCACCATCACGATTTGCGCGTTCATCATCGGCAGGGTAATCGCCCAACTTTGCTTAAACTTCCCGGTTTTATCCAACTGCGCCGCGCTGTAAATATCCGCGGGGATCGCCACCATCCCGGAATAGAGAATCAGCCCGTAATAACCAACGAATTTCCAGGTAACAATTAACGCAATGGATAACATGGCGCAGTCAGGGTTGGTAAACCAGGGTACAGAGATGCCGAAACTGGTCTGTAAAAATTGATTGACCGGCCCGTATTCGCTGAACAGTTTTGCAAAGACGATGGAATAGGCCACCCCCGAAGAGATATTCGCCAGTAAAAAGCTCAGGGCAATAAAACTTTTCCCATACTTAATTTTTCGTAATCCCGCGGCAAACAGCAGCGAGGCAAGAAAGACAATCGGGATATACCACATTAAAAAACGGCACACGTTCCACATCGACTGCCAGAATAACGCGTCATGAAACACGCCAATGATATTCTGTAATCCGCTAAACGTCGGCGTGCCAATAAATTGCCAGTTCGTCACGCTAAGCACGACCAGCCAGCACAGCGGATAAAACCAGAACAGCAACGAATAACCGATCCACGTGGAGGCCAACAGGCCTCCGGTGCGGGATTCATATCCAGCCATTTTTTCCCCTTATTTCGCCAGCAATGTGTTAATTTCCTGCGCGGATTTATCGAGGGTGGCTGCCGGATCGGCGTGGTTGAAAATGACCTGCTCCAGCATCTGCGTCATGCTGCGCTGAATCTCCGTGGTTTGCGTAGTGGCCGCTGGCGGCAGCGCGACGTCCACGTAAGATGCGATCGCCTTCTCCAGCGGGTTTTTCTCAAAGTAATTCACAAACAGCGGATTACTCATTAAATCACTGCGTGCTGGCGGCATACCGGTCAACTCCAGCCAGCTCCGGTCGTGCTCGGCGTTGTTAAAGACCCACTGAATAAACGCCCACGCCTGCGCTTTGCGCTTGCTGGAACTGAAGATCACCACCCCTTTGCTGTCGCCGAACGTATACGGGTGCGCGTCGCCTTTCTCGGTGAGCATCGGCCCAATTTGCAGCGTTTTGAGGATCTCCGGATACTGCTTGTGATAGCGAGCGATATCCCACGGACCGCGCGCGGACGCCAGCACCTGTCCGGTCGCTAACGGATCGTCGGCGGCGGTGAAGTCGTAGCTGCTCCACTTGCTGTTAAAGACTTTCCCCATAAAGGTCAGTACCGCCTGTCCGGCAGGATCGGCAAACGTCGCCTGATGACCCGCGAGGTAAGGTTTACCGCCGTTTTGCGCATAGTAAAGCGGAATAAAATCGAACCAGCGTTCCCACCAGTTTTTCCCGGCGGTCATCTGGATAACATAGCCGTTATTATCCGCCGCCCGGCGCTCTGCCAGCTGATAAAGCTCATCATAACGGGTCGGAACATGGTCAAAACCATACTGCTTGAGTAAATCGCCCCGCCACCACCAGACGATAGGATTAATATAGATTGGCAGAACGTGTTGCTCGCCGTTTAATTGCCAGGCAGGAATAATTTTGCCCATCTGTCGGTTATTAACGAGTTCATTAAAACCACTCATTTTAGACAGGTCTTCAAGCTGACCAATTTCCACCAACTGGCTGGCAAAACCGATAAAGATATTACTGGAAATATCGGGTTCCGTGCCGGAAGCCAGCGCGTTCATTATTGCCTCTTCAGAACTGCTGGCGGCAGGAATGGGCGTAAATTCGACCGGGGTATGCGCCGGGTCTTTATTCCATTCTTTAACCATAGTATTCCAGAAGGCTTCTTCATTTTCGTTTGGTGCCACCCACATTTTAATTGGCGTTTTTGCTGTCTCTGCGGATTTTTTATCATCCGGACCGCAACCAGAAATACAAAATGTGAATAGTACACAGGCTGTTAATTTAGCTAATATTACAATTCTCACGATAATTCTCCATTTACTTTCAATAAGTATTGATTTACCGCTACCCTGCTATTGAATGGAGCGTAAATTAACACCCCCTTTTTATGTTTAACGTTAAACAAATCACAAAACGATTTTTGTTTAACGTTAAACTTTGCATCAACGTTCAACACAATGGACGATAGAAATAAATAATTCACGCCAATATATAAACCCAGCAAATATATTAAACATGAAAATAAACGTTAATGATAATAAAGATAAGAAACGTATTACGATAAAATTATTGGCCAAGATTATGGGTATTTCCCATACCACGGTGTCGAACGCATGGAATAATCCGGAAAAATTATCTCCGGAGCTGCGCCAGCGAATTTTGCAATATGCCAGCGAGCTTGGCTTTCAGGGACCGGACAAGCTGGCGCGCGCGCTGCGTACCGGCAAATCTGACACCATCGGCGTGATATTCAACGACTCTATGAGTTACGTGTTTATCGATCCCCACGACATTGCGCTGATGCGGGGGATCGCCGTCCAGTGTGAAGAACAAAACGTCAATCTGGTCTTGATCCCTTTGCGTAAGCGGCAACAGACGCCGCTCAACACCCTGGTTGATGGCTATATTCTCAACGCCACGCATAACAATGCGGCCATGATCCAGCACGCGCTGGCTCATGGGCGTCCGGTGGTCACGCTCGATTTTCAGTTTCCCGACCACAGCAGCGTCTCCATCGATAACGCCTGCGCCATGCGCGATATTGCCCGCTATCTGGCCGATAAAGGTCATCGACATTTCGGCATCATCGCCTTTCCATCACAGCCCTCGGCACAGGGAATGTGCGATTTGACCGCCCCCGTCACCGGCGACAACCTGCTGATGCTCTCCCGCGTGAATGCCTGCCGGGAGGTTTTCCAGCAGCACGGCTTCGCCCTTGATACGTGCTGGCTGTATCAAACCCGACACGATGAAGAACACGGCGAACAGGCGGCCAAAGCGTTACTGGAAACCCATCCGGAGATCACTGCGCTTATCTGCCTTTCCGATCGCTTCGCCGTCGGCGCGATCCACTACTGCCAACGGCAGCAGCTGGCGGTTCCGCAGCGGGTTGCCGTTACCGGTTTCGATAATCTCGCCGTTGAGGTGGCGGGAATACGTCTGACCACCATCGCGCAAGACGCGGAAAAGAAAGGGGAAATGGCCGTCAAATTGCTGCTCACCAGAGGACCGGTGACCCACTATGAATTGCCTTACCAGCTCATCATTCGGGAGTCAGCCTGACTCATTAATTACAGAAGAGTAGATTATGGATGAACTAACCTGTTTTAAAGCCTACGACATTCGCGGTGAGGTTGGCGTCAACCTGACGCCGGATATCGCCTTTCGCATCGGTCGCGCTTACGTCGCCTGGCGCCATCCGCGCCGGGTAGTGATCGGCGCCGACATTCGCCTTAGCTCGGAATCGTTAAAATCCGCCGTGACCGACGGGCTGATTTCCAGCGGCGTGGATGTTATCGACATTGGTCTGTCAGGCACCGAAGAGATCTATTTCGCCACCCGGGAACTGCGTGCCGACGGCGGCATTCAGATAACCGCCAGCCATAATCCGGCGCAGTACAATGGTATGAAGCTGGTGCGCGAAGAGGCGCGTCCGATCAGTAACGACAACGGCCTGCTGGAGATAAAAGCGCTGGCGGAGCGCAACGACTTTGCACCGATTGTCCATCGTGGCAGCCTCATCCCTTATGATAATCGCCCCGCCTGGATTGCCTGCCTGCTGCGCTTCCTTCAGCATCCGCCGACTCGCCCACTACGTATTGTGACCAACGCCGGACATGGCACCGTCGGGCCTGCGCTTGACGCGATCGCCGACGGACTGGCCCGTGCGGGCGTTCAGATTGAGTTTATTCGCCTGCACCATCAGCCGGACGGTCATTTCCCGGCAGGCGTGCCGAATCCGATGCTGACGGAAAACCGCCTCATCACCCAGCAGGCGGTTATCGAAAATCAGGCTGATTTCGGCATCGCCTGGGATGGCGATTTCGATCGCTGCTTCTTCTTTGATGAGTGTGGCCGCTTTATTGAGAGCTACTACCTGGTTGGCCTGTTCGCCGAGCACTTCCTGCAACGCTCCGCAGGCAGTCACATCATTCTCGACCCGCGCCTGACGTGGAATACGCTGGACGTTGTAACTCGCTGCGGCGGAATCCCGGTCATCAGCAAAACCGGGCATGCCTTTATCAAAGCGCGAATGCGCGAAGAGGACGCGGTCTACGGCGGAGAAATGAGCGGCCACCACTACTTCCGCGATTTTGGCTATTGCGACAGCGGAATGATCCCACTGGTATTGCTGCTGCAAATTATCGGCAGCGACAGCCGTCCGCTGTCGGCGTATATCGAACACGCCCAGGTACGCTTTCCGGTTTCCGGCGAAATCAATCTGACGGTGGCCGATCCGCAATCGGTCATGCAATCCATCGCCTCTCACTATCTGCAAGCCGGTGGCCTGCGTGACGATTGCGATGGGTTGAGCATCGACTTCGTTGACTGGCGCTTCAACTTACGCGCCTCCAACACCGAGCCGCTGCTGCGCCTGAACGTGGAAACCCGCGCGGATACGGCACTGTTGGCGCGCAAAACCGATGAACTTTTAACGCTGATTGCAGCCTGGGATTCTGACAAGGAGAGGTTATGACCGCGCTAAGCCTGAGCAATATTCATAAAGCCTGGGGCAAGAACACCATCATTGAAAATCTGTCGCTGGAGATCGCCTCCGGGGAGTTCATTGTGCTGGTTGGCCCTTCCGGATGCGGGAAATCCACACTGCTGCGGATCATCGCCGGACTGGAAATCCCCGACGGCGGTAAACTGGTGATGGGGGGAAAAGAGGTTACCAGGCTTGCGGCGGGCAAACGCAACCTGTCGATGGTGTTTCAGTCCTACGCCCTCTACCCGCATATGACCGTCAGGGAAAATCTGTCATTCGGTTTACGTAATATCAACACGCCCGCCGCCGAGATTGATAAGCGGGTCGCTCACGCCGCCAGCATGCTGAAGCTGGAAGAGATGCTGGACAGGCTGCCGCAGAATCTGTCCGGCGGGCAGCGCCAACGTGTGGCGATCGGGCGTTCTATTGTCCAGCAACCGGAACTGTTTCTGTTTGATGAACCGCTGTCTAACCTGGATGCCGCGTTGCGGGTCGGGATGCGCCAGGAGATCCAGCAACTGCATAACACCCTGAAAAACACCATGATTTATGTAACGCACGATCAGGTGGAGGCGATGACGCTGGCCGATCGCATCGTGGTGCTTTACAAGGGAAAAATTGAGCAGGTGGGCACGCCGCTGGAGCTGTATAACACCCCGGCAAACCTGTTTGTCGCTGAGTTTATCGGCACGCCGAAAATCAATGTTCTGCCAGCGGTATGGCGTGAAGGCGCGCTGCATATCGCCGATAACCTCGTCTTCCGCCTCACCGGTCAGCCCGCAGGCGTTAGCGACGGGGACAAACTATTTGTCGCCATCCGCCCGGAGCATATGCAGTACCAGCAGACCGGGGATTTCACATTGCAAGGTCGTACCCGGCTGTGTGAATTACAGGGCGACTCCACGCTGGTGTGGTTGGATTTGGCCGGCCCCCCGTGTGCCTGAAGTCTTTTCAACAGCTTAGCTTCATGCCGGATACACCGCTTACGCTCACCGTACAAGAGTCGCACCTGCACCTCTTTGACGGCCTGGGTAAACGACTGGCGTTCTGACCCACTTGCCCTTGCGTCCGCAGGGGCATTTTTTGAATCCCATCACAATCACGGCATTCCCCTTTTCCCTTTTACGCGGCGACGGCTAAATTATTAACTCATCCGACCACATAACAATAATTTTACATACTGGACACCTTTATGAGCTATCCGTCGCTGTTCGCCCCGCTCGATTTAGGCTTCACCACGCTTAAAAACCGCGTGCTGATGGGTTCAATGCATACCGGGCTGGAGGAGTATCCCGACGGTGCAGAACGGCTGGCCGCGTTCTACGCCGAACGCGCCCGTCACGGCGTAGCGTTAATTGTGAGCGGAGGTATTGCGCCTGCGCTTTCCGGCGTGGGGATGGAAGGCGGCGCGATGCTGAACGACACCAGCCAGCTTGCACATCATCGTGTCATTACCGACGCCGTGCATGACGAAGGCGGCAAAATCGCCCTGCAAATCCTGCATACTGGCCGTTACAGCTACCAACCGCATCTGGTGGCACCTTCTGCCATTCAGGCGCCAATCAACCGCTTTACGCCGCATGAGCTGACGCACGATGAGGTGCTGCAGTTGATTGAAGATTTTGCCCACTGCGCTCAACTGGCGCGGGAAGCGGGCTATGATGGCGTCGAAGTGATGGGCTCGGAAGGCTATCTCATCAACGAATTCCTGACTCTGCGTACCAATCAGCGCAATGACGAATGGGGCGGCGAGTATGCCAACCGCATGCGTTTTGCCGTGGAAGTGGTGCGCGCGGTACGCCAGCGTGCCGGTAATGACTTTATTATTATCTTCCGCCTGTCGATGCTCGATCTGGTGGAAAACGGCGGAACCTTCGACGAAACCGTCCAACTGGCGCAGGCGATAGAAGCCGCAGGGGCGACCATTATTAACACCGGTATTGGCTGGCATGAGGCGCGTATTCCCACTATTGCCACCCCGGTGCCGCGCGGTGCGTTTAGTTGGGTGACACGTAAGCTGAAAGGGCATGTGACGATCCCACTGGTCACCACCAACCGCATTAACGATCCTCAAGTCGCCGATGACATTCTGGCCCGTGGCGATGCCGATATGGTGTCGATGGCCCGTCCGTTCCTCGCCGATGCCGAACTGCTGTCAAAAGCGCAAACCGGGCGAGCGGATGAGATCAATACCTGTATCGGCTGTAACCAGGCCTGCCTGGATCAGATCTTCGTCGGCAAAGTCACCTCTTGCCTGGTGAATCCGCGCGCCTGCCATGAGACCAAAATGCCGATCGTTGCCGCCACTGTGCCGAAAAATCTGGCGGTTGTCGGAGCAGGTCCTGCAGGCCTCGCCTTCGCCATTAATGCCGCCGCACGCGGTCATCACGTGACATTATTTGACGCGCATAGCGAGATTGGCGGGCAGTTTAATATCGCTAAGCAGATCCCCGGCAAAGAAGAATTTTATGAAACCCTGCGCTACTACCGCCGGATGATCGATGTGACTGGCGTGTCGCTGAAGCTGAATCACTTTGTCAGCGCACGCGATCTGTACCCCTTCGATGAAGTGATCCTCGCCAGCGGGATCGAGCCACGTATGCCACCGATCGAGGGGATCGCGCATCCTAAAGTGCTGAGCTATCTCGACGTCCTGCGCGATAAAATGCCGGTGGGCAAACGCGTAGCGATCGTTGGCTGCGGCGGGATCGGTTTTGATACCGCCATGTATTTGAGCCAGCCCGGTGAGCCCACCAGCCAAAACATTGCGGAATTCTGCGTGGAATGGGGGATCGACACCAGCCTGCAACAGCCTGGCGGCTTACGCCTGGAAGGCCCGCACTTATCCCGCAGCCCGCGCCAGATAGTGATGTTGCAGCGCAAAGCCAGCAAACCGGGACAAGGTTTAGGGAAAACGACGGGCTGGATCCATCGCGCCACCCTGCTCTCACGCGGAGTGAAAATGATCCCGGCAGTTAGCTATCAGAAAATTGATGATGATGGCTTACACGTCGTGTTGAACGGTGAACCGTTGATCTTTAACGTGGATAACGTGGTGATTTGCGCCGGACAAGAGCCGCGCCGTGAGCTGGTCGATCCGCTCCACGCGGCGGGTAAAACGGTGCATCTGATCGGCGGCTGCGATGTGGCGATGGAGCTGGATGCCCGACGCGCTATTGCCCAAGGGACGATGCTGGCGCTGGAAATTTAACAGTATGTATTTCGTAGGCCGGATAAGGCGGTCACGCCGCCATCCGGCACACACGATTAGCGGCGGCGACCGGTTTTGACCGCTTTCAGTACCACGAATTTATTATTGGTGGCGATGGTCACGCAGTTGCCGAAAATCTTCTTCAGCTTGTGGAAGTAGTCAAGGTGACGGTTAGCCACAATGTACAGCTCACCGTTGATTTTCAGGCAGCGACGAGCGTGGTGGAACATCTCCCAGGCAATGTTATCCGTCAGCGCGTGCTTCTGGTGGAACGGTGGGTTACACAGCACGGCGTTAAAGCGGAACGGTTCGACGCCCGACAGCGCGTTGTTGATCATAAACTCACAGCGATCCAGCGCTTCAGGCATGTTACTTTCCACGTTCAAGCGGCTTGAAGCCACCGCCATCGGCGATTCATCAACAAATACCACGCTGGCTTCCGGGTTCTTCGCCAGCAGCGTCATACCGATGACGCCGTTACCACAGCCGAGGTCAACAATCTCCCCTTCGAGGTTTTCCGGCAGATGCTCGATAAAAAAGCGCGCGCCGATATCCAGTCCGGTACGGGAGAAGACGTTGGCGTGGTTATGGATAGTCCATTCGGTACCTTCCAGCTTCCAGCTTAGCGTTTGCGAGGCAGCGGCCAGCTCAGGTTTGCTGAACGTACAGTTGATTAAACGGGCTTTTTTCCACGCCAGCGTGGTGGTGGTTGGACCCAATACTTTTTCAAACAGCTCCAGCGTCGAGGTATGCACATCACGCGCTTTTGCCCCGGCGATGATACGCGTTTGCGGCGTTACCACTTCGCGCAGTGCGCGCAGTTGCTGCTCCAGCAGCGCCATGGTTTTTGGCAGCTTAATCAGCACCACGCCCGGCGCCTGCGGGTAGTCAGCCGTACTGTCGAGGAACTTGACGCTCGACTCGGCAATATCGTTGTGACGCAGGTTCTCGCGTGTGGCAAGCTCGCTGAGATAAGAATCGCCGATGCTGTACGGCGAATGTTGCGCCAGCGCACAGCCCAGCGCGCCAAAGGTATCATTCAGGATTAGCACCGGGCCGCTAATCTCGGTATCGTCCAGCTGTTGCAGCAGATATTCATCTGCCGCTTCCCACGCCAGCAGCGGGTTAACGTCATCCGTTTCCGGGAAACGTTTAAGTGACAGCGAACGGAAACCGTTGTCTATGTGGCTCATCGGCCCTCCTGAATGGTAAAATTTCGGCGTATCCCTGAAAAGGGTGCGTGAGTATACACTTTTTATGATTGGCATGGGCAAAGATGAACCAACTAACTTATCTCCAGGGCTACCCGGAACATTTGCTTTCTCAGGTGAGAACGCTGATTGCTGAACAGCGTCTGGGCGCAGTGCTGGAGAAGCGCTATCCGGGGACGCATGATTTCGCGACCGACAAAGCGCTCTGGCAATATACTCAGGATCTGAAAAATCAGTTCCTGCGTAATGCCCCGCCGCTGAATAAAGTCATGTATGACAGCAAGATACACGTTCTGAAGAATGCGCTGGGGCTGCATACCGCCGTATCTCGCGTGCAGGGCGGTAAGCTAAAAGCCAAAGCGGAGATCCGCGTTGCCACCGTGTTTCGCAATGCCCCTGAACCTTTTTTACGCATGATCGTCGTTCATGAACTGGCGCATCTGAAAGAAAAAGAGCACGACAAAGCGTTTTACCAGCTGTGCTGTCATATGGAGCCTCAGTATCATCAACTGGAGTTCGATACCCGCCTGTGGTTAACGCAACAATCGTTAAAGCAAACTGCGTAGTTGCGCACTGGCTTTGTCTTCAGGGCATGCTAAATTGACGAAAGGATCCCTTTTCGCAGCCTGAAGGCCATTATGATACGTTTCGCAGTAATTGGCACAAACTGGATCACCCGCCAGTTTGTCGATGCCGCCCATGAAACCGGCAAATATAAGTTGACCGCGGTCTATTCCCGTAGCCTCGAGCAGGCGCAGACCTTCGCCAACGATTACCCCGTCGAGCATCTGTTTACCTCACTGGAAGCGATGGCGCAAAGCGAGGCGATCGACGCCGTCTACATCGCCAGTCCAAACTCCCTGCACTTCCCGCAGACCGAGCTGTTTTTGCGGCACAAAAAGCATGTTATTTGCGAAAAGCCGCTGGCCTCAAACCTGGCGCAAGCCGAAGCCGCTATCGCCTGCGCGCGCGAAAATCAGGTCGTGCTGTTTGAAGCGTTTAAGACCGCCAGCTTGCCTAACTTCCTGCTGTTGCAGCAATCTCTACCCAAAGTCGGAAGAATCAGGAAAGCGTTTATTAATTACTGCCAGTACTCCTCGCGTTACCAGCGCTATCTGGACGGTGAAAATCCGAACACGTTTAATCCGGCGTTCTCAAATGGCTCGATCATGGATATCGGTTTTTACTGCCTGGCCTCAGCGGTTGCGCTGTGGGGTGAACCGCAAAGCGTTCAGGCCAGCGCCAGTCTGCTGGAAAGCGGCGTAGATGCCCACGGCGTGGTGGTGATGAATTACGGTGATTTCAGCGTCACACTCCAGCACTCAAAAGTAAGCGACTCGGTGTTAGCCAGTGAAATTCAGGGCGAGCAGGGATCGCTGGTGATCGAGCATATCTCCGAGTGTCAGAAAGTGTGCTTCGTTCCTCGCGGGGGGAAAACCCAGGATCTGACGACGCCTCAGCACATCAATACTATGCTGTATGAGGCAGAGGCTTTTGCTCATTTGGTTGAATCCGGCGAAGTGGATCACCCCGCACTGGCCGTCAGCCGTATCACCGCCAAACTGCAAACAGAGATTCGCCGCCAGACCGGCGTGATTTTCCCGGCAGATGAAGCGGTAACATCGCTGACAGCGTAAAGGTATGTAAAACGAATGTTGCAGGCCATTGACTGAATGCATGGCCTGTAATATTTTGTAACCCGCAAAGGGGAGTAACTTCGTTGTCGGTTGATCGTCATTACGATGTGTGAAAAACCACATCCGGTCGCCGGGCGATAACAAAGGAATACGCCATCGTATTCCTTTGTTGTTGTAAGTGAGACCTTGCCGAATGGCAAGGTCTATGCATAAAAAGCAGCGGCTAACGTCATTCGGCGTTGGCCGTTTTTTTTATGCATGGGGAAATACAATGAATACTGTCGGCACACCGTTGTTATGGGGTGGCTTCGCTGTCGTGGTGGTAATTATGCTGGCCATCGACCTGCTGTTGCAGGGTCGTCGTGGCGCGCATACGATGTCGATGAAGCAGGCTGCGGCCTGGTCAATCGTTTGGGTAACGCTGTCGTTACTGTTTAACGCCGTCTTCTGGTGGTACCTGGCACAAACCCAGGGCCGCGCCGTTGCCGACCCACAGGCGCTGGCGTTCCTTACCGGCTATTTGATCGAAAAATCGCTGGCAGTAGATAACGTCTTTGTCTGGTTGATGCTGTTCAGCTACTTCTCCGTACCGCCTGCGTTGCAGCGTCGGGTACTGGTGTATGGCGTGCTGGGAGCCATTGTTCTGCGTACGATCATGATCTTCGCCGGCAGTTGGCTTATCACCCAATTTGAGTGGCTGTTGTACGTGTTCGGTGCATTCCTGCTGTTTACCGGCGTAAAAATGGCGCTGGCGAAAGAAGATGCTTCCGGTATTGGCGACAGACCGTTAGTACGCTGGCTGCGCGGTCATTTGCGCATGACCGATACCATCGAAGATGAAAAATTCTTCGTGCGTAAAAACGGCCTGCTGTTTGTTACGCCGCTGATGCTGGTGTTGATTCTGGTTGAGCTGAGCGACGTCATTTTCGCCGTCGACAGTATTCCGGCTATCTTTGCCGTCACTACCGACCCGTTCATCGTGTTGACCTCAAACCTGTTTGCTATTTTGGGTCTGCGCGCAATGTACTTCCTGCTGGCGGGCGTGGCGGAGCGTTTCTCCATGCTGAAGTACGGTTTGTCGGTCATTCTGGTGTTTATCGGTATTAAGATGCTGATCGTCGATTTCTACCATATCCCGATCGCTATCTCGTTAGGCGTGGTATTTGGCATTCTGTTTGTGACGCTGATTGTGAACGCCTGGGTCAACCACCAGCACGATAAAAAGCAGCAAATACAGTAAGTTTCATCTGCTAGCTGAAAAGCCCGACAGCACACTGCGTGCGTCGGGCTTTTTGTTTATCATGTCAAAATAATGTTAACTCAAAGTTATAAAATATGATCTCAACGCGAAATCCAGGATATTTCGCTTCCAGAACCCTGTTCTTTCCTTATACTCAGCCATGCAAACATTTGCCTCATCCTGAAAGATGCGTCTACAGAACGCACAAAGGCAGGGCAACAACACAATGAAAGGATTACTACATGACTACGCAACGTTCATCGGGGCTATTCTCGCGCTTGGCGCAAGGGAGCCTGGTTAAACAAATTTTGATCGGTTTGGTTCTGGGGATTTTACTGGCACTGGTGTCAAAACCTGCGGCAGAAGCCGTTGGTTTACTGGGTACTCTGTTCGTCGGCGCGTTAAAAGCCGTCGCACCAATTCTGGTTCTGATGCTGGTAATGGCTTCTATCGCCAACCACCAGCACGGGCAAAAAACCAATATCCGCCCAATTCTGTTCCTCTACCTGCTCGGAACATTTTCCGCAGCGTTAGCGGCCGTTGTCTTCAGCTTCGCCTTCCCATCGACACTGCATCTTTCCAGCAGCGCCAGCGATATCGTACCGCCGTCCGGCATTATCGAAGTGATGCGTGGTCTGCTAATGAGCATGGTTTCTAACCCAATTGATGCACTGCTTAACGCCAACTACATCGGCATCCTGGTTTGGGCCGTCGGTCTGGGCTTTGCGCTGCGTCACGGTAATGAAACGACCAAAAATCTGGTCAACGATATGTCCAACGCTGTTACCTTTATGGTGAAGCTGGTGATTCGTTTCGCGCCGATCGGTATCTTCGGCCTGGTCTCCTCCACGCTGGCAACCACCGGTTTCGCCACGCTTTGGGGCTACGCACATCTGCTGACCGTGCTGGTAGGCTGTATGCTGCTGGTAGCGTTGGTGGTCAACCCGCTGCTGGTATTCTGGAAAATTCGCCGCAACCCATATCCGTTAGTGCTGGCCTGTCTGCGTGAAAGCGGCGTGTACGCCTTCTTTACCCGCAGCTCCGCGGCAAACATTCCGGTGAATATGGCGCTGTGTGAGAAGCTGAACCTGGATCGTGATACCTATTCGGTGTCTATCCCGCTGGGAGCTACCATCAATATGGCTGGCGCGGCGATCACCATTACCGTGTTGACGCTGGCGGCGGTAAATACGTTGGGTATTCCGGTCGATTTACCGACGGCGCTGTTACTGAGCGTGGTTGCTTCGCTGTGCGCCTGCGGCGCATCGGGCGTGGCGGGGGGTTCTCTGCTGCTGATCCCACTGGCATGTAATATGTTCGGTATCCCGAATGACATCGCCATGCAGGTCGTTGCCGTTGGCTTTATCATCGGCGTATTGCAGGATTCCTGTGAAACGGCGCTGAACTCTTCTACAGACGTCCTGTTTACCGCTGCGGCCTGCCAGGCTGAAGACGAACGTCTGGCAAATAACGCCCTGCGCGGCTAATCTCTGCCCCTCCGTCACCGGACGGAGGGGTTCTCTTCTTGTACGCTTTTTTCAATTTTGAATGGATCAATTCCGCGTTTTTGCATCCGCCGGAAGCGAATAATGTTCAGGCCGTTCATCACCAGAAAACTACCTTCGATCATCGTCCCACCAATCGATCCCAACCAGAAATTATGGATAACCCAACAGGCGGTTGCGCACCACATTACGCAGCGCACGGTCAGCCCCTGGCAGCGAAACAGCGCCCAAGTGCTGGCCAGCGTGCCAATAATCGGCAACAGCTCCATCGCATGCTGTAATTTCGCCAGCCCGAGAACCAGGGTGAGGATAATAAAAACGGTCATTACCCATAGTTTGCGGGTATGCATCGAGACGAGTGTGCGGATGGTGTTTAGCTCTGCACTCATTCCCGCAGGCCAGGCGCCCATCAGAAAAAAATGCACGCCAATGGTGGCGCTGTAGACGGCGAGTTGCAGCCGGAACCGGCGCTCATCTCGATTGAAAAAGGTGGTAATGCCGATCAAAAAGGCGATGACACCTACGCCCTGGGCCAGCCAATACGCGGTCATGGGAGATCCTTGTGAGGAAACGCAAAAACAAACGGCGCCCCATATTATGAAACGCCGTTTTTAAAATCCACTCCATTTCGATTACCCAATAGATTTCGTGCTACCGCAAGGCGGTAAGTTCAGACATCCCCGGGAGCTTACTGGAGTAAGTGACCGGGGTGAATGGACGCAGCCAACGCGGCTGTCACGCGAAAGATGAAGGGTAATTACAATGTTACGCCGCTTTTAAAGATAGCCAGTTCCCGGAAATCGTTGCGCTCGTTGCAAGTTTGCTTGCCATTGGCGAACTCAACGATCGTATCGACAAACTCGCTCAGCAGCTGAGGCATCGCTTTACCGTGGATCAGCTGTCCGGCGTCAAAATCGATCCAGTGTTTTTTCTTGGCCGCCAGCTCGCTGTTGGTCGCAATTTTCACCGTCGGCACAAAACCGCCGTACGGCGTACCGCGGCCGGTGCTGAACAGCACCATATGACAGCCCGCGCCCGCGAGGGCACTGGTAGCAACCGCATCGTTACCCGGCGCGCTCAGTAAGTTCAGGCCGTGTGTCTTCAGGCGTTCGCCGTAGCGCAGTACATCCACCACCTGGCTGGAGCCCGCTTTTTGCGTGCAACCCAGAGATTTATCTTCCAGCGTGGTGATCCCGCCCGCTTTGTTGCCCGGCGATGGATTCTCGTAAATCGGCTGGTCGTGAGCAATGAAGTACTGCTTAAAGTCATTGACCATGGTCACCAGCTTGCCGAAGGTTTCTTCGTCACGGCAGTGGTCCATCAGCAGCTGCTCGGCACCGAACATTTCCGGTACTTCAGTCAGCACGGTGGTGCCGCCGTTGGCAATCACGTAGTCGGAAAAACGCCCCAGCATCGGGTTGGCGGTAATACCGGACAGGCCGTCAGAGCCGCCGCATTCCAGACCAAACTTCAGCTCGCCCAGCTTACCCGGCTCACGCTTATCGTTACGCATCACGTTGTACAACTGATGGAGATGTTCAATCCCCGCTTCCACTTCGTCTTCCTGATGTTGGCAGACCATAAAGTGAACACGCTCAGGATCGTACTCGCCTAAAGTTTCGCGGAAGGCATCAACCTGGTTGTTTTCACAGCCCAGGCCGACCACCAGCACCGCACCCGCATTCGGGTGGCGCACCATATTTTGCAGCATGGTACGGGTGTTGATGTGGTCGTCACCCAGCTGTGAACAGCCGTAGGTGTGACTGAAAAGATGCACGCCGTCGATACCCTCGGCGTCGTTGGTCTCTTTCAGAAAGCGGTTCTGCATCTGACGCGCCATAGCGTTGACGCAGCCGACCGTCGGCAGGATCCACAGTTCGTTGCGCACGCCGACCTCGCCGTTGGCGCGACGATAGATCTGTACATCGCGATCGGCGGGTTGAACAAGCTCTGCCTGAAAATCAGGGTGGTAGCTATACGTGTCCAGGTCGCTCAGATTCGTGCGCGTGTTGTGAGCATGAATATGCTCACCCGCCGCCACGTCCACCAACGTATGACCGATTGGCAAACCGTATTTAATGACGTTTTCGCCTTGCGCAATATCGCATAAAGCGAATTTATGGCCACGAGAAACCACTTGGCGCAGGATTACCGCTTGCCCATCAACGGTGACTTCGGTTCCTTCAGCCAAATCAGCGAGCGCTACCGCGACGTTATCCAGCGTATGGATCTTGATGTATTGCATACCTTCACCCAGGCCTTAGTTCAGTTCAATGGCGAAATAATCACGCGCATTGTTGAAGCAAATATTTCTGACCATTTCACCCAACAGCTGGATATCTGCCGGCGCTTCACCTGCAGCAACCCAACGGCCAATCACCTGGCACAGGATGCGACGGAAGTATTCATGGCGCGTGTATGACAGGAAGCTACGGCTATCGGTCAGCATGCCGACGAAACGGCTCAGCAGACCGAGCTGGGCCAGTTGCGTCATCTGACGTTCCATACCGTCTTTCTGATCGTTGAACCACCAGCCGGAACCGAACTGCATCTTGCCCGGCATACCTTCGCCCTGGAAGTTGCCGATCATGGTGCCCAGCACTTCGTTATCGCGCGGGTTCAGGCAGTAGAGAATGGTTTTCGGCAGCAGGTTCTGTTCGTTCTGCTTGCTCAGCAGTTTGGACAGCTCTTCGGCCATCGGGCGATCGTTGATGGAGTCGAAGCCGACATCCGCACCCAACAGTTTGAACTGACGCAGGTTGTTATTACGCAGCGCGCCGATATGGTACTGCTGTACCCATTCACGACGCGCGTATTCCGCACCGAGGAACACCAGCACCGCGGTTTTAAACTGGGCAACTTCATGCTCGCTCAGCGTTTCACCCGCCAGGCGGCGTGACAGAATGCTATCCAGTTCAGATTCGTTAGATTCAGCAAACAGCACCACGTCCAGCGCGTGGTCAGAGACTTTACAGCCGTGAGCCGCAAAGTGATCCAGACGTTTGGTCAGCGCAGCTTGCAGGTCGCTGAAGCGGCGGATATCCGTGTCAGACACCTCACCGAGCTTCGCCATATAGTCATTAAAGGTCGCCTGCTCAATGTTAAAGGCTTTATCCGGACGCCAGCTCGGCAGCACTTTCACATCAAAGCTTGCGTCTTTAGCAACGGCCGCGTGATGCTCAAGAGAGTCGATCGGGTCATCGGTAGTACCGACCATTTTCACATTCATCTGCTGCATGATGCCGCGCGCGGAGAATTTGTCCTGCGCCAGCAGTTCATTGCACTGGTTCCAGATTTCGTCAGCCGTTGCCGGAGACAACAGCTTACCTGTAATACCAAACGGGCGACGTAATTCGAGGTGGGTCCAATGGTACAGCGGGTTACCGATTGTGTGCGGAACCGTGGCGGCCCAGGCGTCAAACTTCTCGCGATCGGACGCATCGCCGGTACACAGGAGCTCAGCGACGCCGTTAGTACGCATCGCACGCCACTTGTAGTGGTCACCCTTCAGCCAGATGTCATACAGGTTATTAAAACGGTAGTTTTCCGCGATTTGTTGCGGTGGCAAATGGCAGTGGTAGTCGAAGATTGGCTGGTCTTTGGCGTAATCATGATACAGACGGCGGGCAAATTCGGTGTCCAACAGGAAATCTTCAGTCATAAACGGGGTCATTATCGTCTTCCTCTCAGCGAGTGCGTCAGATTGCTTATGTTTTGATGTTGACAAAGTTATCACACCAATTTCCATACACTGAAGATATTTTCGTGAGTTAGATCAACAAATGGCGACAAAAAAATTACTCTCAAAGAGGTAAACCGCGCGCCAAGCCGCACCAGTACTGGCTTTGCTGAATCGAAATAATGACCACACGAAGATTCACACTTTTGTGATGGCACTCACCTTTTAAAGCTGTATGACAAGTTATCTTTTTGCCGTCGCGATACATAAGCCGACGGAATGCAAATTACCGATGTATCACCATCGGATTAACCGGTACGGAAACCGAATTAGCACAAATATTGACATGGCAGAGTTCGGGGAGTACCGGCTTTTTTTCGGTTACCCCCTCGTAAAAGAACATCCTCCTCCCTGAACTGGAAGATGACCGCTCGTTCGCGGACATAACAAAACGATGAGGTTTTACATGCGTAAAATTAAAGGGTTACGTTGGTACATGATCGCACTGGTGACGCTTGGCACCGTGCTGGGTTATCTGACACGTAACACTGTGGCGGCAGCTGCGCCAACTCTGATGGAAGAGTTACACATCTCCACCCAACAGTATTCCTATATCATCGCAGCGTATTCTGCTGCTTACACCGTAATGCAACCTGTTGCCGGCTACGTGCTCGATGTGCTCGGCACAAAAATTGGTTACGCGATGTTCGCCGTTCTGTGGGCCGTCTTCTGTGGCGCGACCGCACTTGCTGGCAGCTGGGGTGGACTGGCGCTGGCGCGAGGCGCAGTCGGTGCCGCTGAAGCTGCGATGATCCCTGCGGGTCTGAAAGCCAGTTCTGAATGGTTCCCGGCAAAAGAACGTTCAATCGCCGTGGGTTACTTTAACGTCGGTTCCTCTATCGGCGCGATGATTGCTCCGCCGCTGGTCGTCTGGGCTATCGTCATGCACAGCTGGCAGATGGCATTCATTATTTCCGGTGCCCTGAGCTTTATCTGGGCCATGTGCTGGTTGGTATTTTACAAACACCCACGCGACCAGAAAAAACTGTCTGATGAAGAACGTGATTACATTCTGAATGGTCAGGAATCACAGCATAAAAACAGCACCGCCAAGAAAATGTCTCTCGGTCAGATCCTGCGTAACCGCCAGTTCTGGGGCATCGCGCTGCCGCGTTTCCTGGCAGAGCCGGCCTGGGGTACCTTCAACGCCTGGATCCCGCTGTTCATGTTTAAAGTCTACGGCTTTAACCTGAAAGAGATTGCGATGTTTGCCTGGATGCCGATGCTGTTTGCTGACCTGGGCTGTATCGTAGGGGGGTACTTACCGCCGCTGTTCCAGCGCTGGTTCGGCGTTAACCTGATCGTTTCCCGTAAAATGGTCGTCACCATGGGCGCATTGCTGATGATTGGCCCAGGGATGATCGGTCTGTTCACCAGCCCGTACATTGCTATCGCCCTGCTGTGCGTCGGCGGCTTTGCTCACCAGGCGCTGTCCGGTGCGCTGATCACGCTCTCTTCTGACGTATTTGGTCGTAATGAAGTGGCAACCGCGAACGGTCTGACCGGTATGTCCGCATGGCTTGCAAGTACGCTGTTTGCGCTGGTCGTTGGCGCGCTGGCTGACACCATCGGCTTCAGCCCGCTGTTCGCCGTACTGGCGGTATTCGACCTGCTCGGCGCGTTAGTCATCTGGACGGTATTGCAGAACAAATCGGCCAGCGAGGTAGAGTCAGCTTCGCAAACTGGCGATCCCGCTGCGCAAAGTTAACCAGACACGATTTAACAAGGTTATGTAATGCTAAGCCGCCAGTCATCTGGCGGCTTTTTTATCGCCGCGAGTGGAGCCGTAATCGCAAAAGTGGTATAACAAATAGAGTCTGCCGTATCATGCCTGGAGCGCATATGGAAATCACCGAACCACGACGTTTGTACCAACAACTTGCCGCTGATCTGAAAGAACGCATTGAGCAGGGTGTCTACCTGGTGGGTGACAAACTCCCCGCCGAGCGCTTTATCGCCGATGAAAAAAATGTCAGCCGCACCGTGGTTCGTGAAGCGATTATCATGCTCGAGGTTGAGGGCTACGTTGAAGTGCGTAAAGGATCGGGGATCCACGTCATTTCAAACCAACCCAAACACTATGTCGCACCAGATGAAAGTCTGGAGTTCGCCAGCTACGGTCCGTTTGAGCTGCTCCAGGCTCGCCAGCTCATAGAAAGCAACATTGCTGAGTTTGCCGCCACCCAGGTGACCAAACAGGACATCATGAAACTGATGGAAATTCAGGAGAAGTCGCGTAACGAAAAAAGCTTTCGTGACTCCGAGTGGGATCTCCTGTTCCATGTGCAGGTCGCGCTGGCAACACAGAACTCTGCCCTGGCCGCGATTGTTGAAAAAATGTGGACTCAGCGTATTCACAACCCCTACTGGAAGAAGCTGCACGACCACATCGACCTGCGCACGATAGATAACTGGTGCGACGACCATGACCAGATCCTGCGGGCGCTGATTCGCAAAGATCCACACGCCGCCAAACTGGCGATGTGGCAGCATCTTGAGAACACAAAGCAGATGCTGTTTAACGAAACCAGCGATGATTTTGAATTCAACGCAGACCGTTATCTTTTTACCGATAATCCCGTCATTCATCTCGATACGGCAGCTAACGGCGCAAAATAAACAATCTTAACGATGCAGGCGCGACAAAGCGCCTGTTTCTGACGCTTGGTAAGCATTAGGTATAAAGTGTCAGCCTGTGTAAATCCTCTCGCCTCCCTCCATTGCGATAAGCAAAATCACAGTGCAACACCCGTAATTTCTATAACGGACTACGTTGACCTTTGTTACAATTAGTTGTTATTTGAATTTTTGTGTTTGAGAGCTTGCTTACTTCACAACTTTACAGGGAATAGTTCAGGCCGTGAATTTGTGTCAGACCGCGATCCATGTAAAAAACACCAATAAAATTGCGGCGTTACAAACTCCAGAATACCGGCATGACGACAACCGATTCTCCAGGAATATTGAATGGAACTACTGACTCAATTACTGAATGCTTTATGGGCTCAGGATTTTGAAACGCTGGCCAATCCCTCCATGATTGGCATGCTCTATTTCGTACTGTTTACCATTTTGTTTCTGGAAAATGGACTGCTGCCAGCAGCCTTTTTACCTGGCGACAGTCTACTGGTACTGGTCGGCGTACTTATCGCTAAAGGCGCGATGGGTTTTCCGCAAACGGTACTGCTGCTCACCACCGCGGCCAGCCTGGGTTGCTGGCTCAGCTATATCCAGGGGAGATGGCTGGGAAATACCCGCACCGTTCAAAACTGGCTGTCTCATCTACCCGCGCACTACCATCAGCGCGCACATCATCTGTTCCATAAGCATGGCTTGTCTGCCCTGTTGGTCGGTCGCTTTATCGCGTTTGTCAGAACATTACTGCCGACCATCGCAGGATTGTCCGGTCTGAACAATGCGCGCTTTCAGTTCTTTAACTGGATGAGCGGACTGCTTTGGGTTCTGATTCTCACAACGCTTGGCTATCTGCTGGGCAAAACGCCAGTGTTTCTCAAATATGAAGATCAGCTGATGTCTTGTCTGATGCTGCTTCCCGTGGTGTTACTGGTGTTTGGTCTGGCAGGTTCCCTGGTTGTGCTTTGGAAAAAGAAATACGGGAACCGAGGGTAAATTATGCTGAAATCATGCATAACACTCCGACGACTGGCCTGGACGACTACTTTTATGCTGTTTATCGGCGCGCTGCTCCTGACTTGGTCGGTCATCCGCCAGCAGGAGTCAACGCTTGCCATTCGTGCTGTAAACCAGGGAGCCACCATGCCTGATGGCTTCTCTATCTGGCATCACCTGGACGCCAACGGCATTCGCTTTAAAAGCATTACTCCGCAAAATGACGCGCTGCTGATCACCTTTGATTCCAGCGCGCAAAGCGCAGCCGCAAAGGTCGTGCTGGACCGAACGTTACCGCACGGTTTCGTTATTGCTCAGCAGGATGATGATAATCAGGCGGTACAGTGGTTATCCCGCTTACGTGATACCCCGCACCGTTTTGGTTAATCTCCAGGAATCTGAATTAGATCACTCACTTTGGTGATTTCATCATTTAGCGCCTATGATTAATAAACTGGGTTTATGACCCATTGCTTTATTATTCTGGAGCATCGGCCAAAGCCACAAGGTCGAATCACAATGGAAGGTTCAAGAATGAAATACCGCATCGCTTTAGCAATTAGTCTTTTCGCTCTCAGTGCCGGCAGTTACGCCTCCACCCTCTGTCAGGAAAAAGAACAGGATATTCAGCGGGAGATAAGCTATGCCGAAAAGCACAACAATCAAAACCGCATCAATGGTCTGAACAAAGCGCTGAGCGAAGTTCGGGCAAATTGTACTGACAGCAAACTGCGCGCCGACCATCAGAAAAAAATCGCCGAGCAGAAAAATGAGATAGCCGAGCGTCAACGTGATTTGGCCGAGGCGAAGCAAAAAGGCGATGCGGATAAGATAGCCAAGCGCGAACATAAGCTTGCTGAAGCTCAGCAAGAGCTGAAAGAACTGGAGACACGCGATTACTAAGTACGGTAACTAGCCACTCAACTGGAGAAAACTATGT
Source organism: Citrobacter sp. RHBSTW-00859 (assembly GCF_013729795.1). NCBI lineage: Bacteria > Pseudomonadati > Pseudomonadota > Gammaproteobacteria > Enterobacterales > Enterobacteriaceae > Citrobacter > Citrobacter sp. RHBSTW-00859. The sequence continues at coordinate 678,779 of NZ_CP056284.1, forward strand.
CGAAAGATAATGCTACGGAAAACCTGCGCGCTGAGCTGAAATCTCTTGCGGATACGCTTGAAGAAGTACTTAGCTCCTCTGGCGATAAGTCGAAGGAAGAGATGAGTAAAATTCGCAGCAAAGCCGAACATGCGTTACGCGAGAGCCGCCATCGTCTGAGCGAAACCAGCGATGTGATTGCCAAACAGACCCGTGAGGCCGCGGCAAAAGCCGATAACTACGTACGCGAAAACCCATGGACAGGCGTCGGCATTGGCGCTGCAGTCGGTGTGGTACTTGGTGTACTGCTGTCGCGCCGTTAATAATGGCAGACTCTCAACACGCACAAGGTCCAGGCAAAGGCGTACTGGGTATTGGACAGCGGATCCTGACGATTCTCGTTGAGATCGTAGAGACGCGGCTGCGGCTGGCCGTCGTTGAGCTGGAAGAGGAAAAAGCCAATCTCATCCAGATCCTGCTGATGCTTGGGCTGACCATGCTGTTCGCGGCGTTTGGTCTGATGAGCCTGATGGTGCTTATCATCTGGGCCATAGACCCGCAGTATCGCCTGAACGCCATGATTGCCACCACCGTTGTGCTGTTGCTTTTAGCGCTTATCGGCGGGCTATGGACGCTGAGTAAAGCGCGTAAAACAACGCTGCTACGCCATACGCGCAATGAACTCGCTAACGACAGGCAGGCCCTGGAGGATGATGCATAATGAGCAGTAAAGTCGAACGTCAACAACGTAAGGCGCAACTGCTTGGACAGATCCAGCAGCAAAGGCTGGATCTGTCTGCCACTCGCCGCGACTGGCTTGAAGCCACCGAAGTTTACGATCGTGGCTGGAAGACGCTGCTGAACCTGCGTGGCTGGGTGTTGGTCGGAAGCAGTATTATGGCGGTTCGCACCATTCGTAACCCGAATCTGCTGGTACGCTGGGCTAAACGCGGCTTTAGCGTGTGGAGCATCTGGCGTCTGGTTAAATCGACCATCAGACAACAGCAACTGCGCGGCTAATCACCTCTCCCCCTAACCTCAAATTTTTTGAAAATTTCTGACAGTTTTCCTTGCTAACAATTGTCATTAGCCGCGTTTATGATTCTCTCCATCGACAGCAACGACGCACTCTGCGACGTCGTTGCACAAAAAAACACAATAAGCCGCCTGAGTGGTTTCCTGGAGAGTATGATGAAGAAATTAGAAGATGTTGGTGTACTGGTAGCGCGCATTCTGATGCCAATCCTGTTTATTACCGCAGGTTGGGGAAAAATCACCGGATATGCGGGTACCCAACAGTACATGGAAGCCATGGGCGTCCCAGGATTTATGTTACCGCTGGTTATCCTGCTTGAGTTTGGCGGCGGTCTGGCCATCCTGTTTGGTTTCCTGACCCGTACTACTGCGCTGTTCACCGCGGGCTTCACGCTGCTGACGGCGTTCCTCTTCCACAGCAACTTTGCGGAAGGTGTGAACTCTCTGATGTTTATGAAAAACCTGACCATCGCAGGCGGCTTCCTGCTGCTGGCTATCACCGGTCCGGGCGCATTCAGCATCGACCGTGTACTGAATAAAAAATGGTAAGCGAGCTATACTAAACGCATCAAAAAGCGAGGAGACATCTCCTCGCTTTTGCTATCTGAGGAGGCGAAAATCATGGGACAACTCATTGACGGCGTATGGCATGACACCTGGTATGACACCAAATCAACCGGGGGAAAATTTCAACGCTCTGCATCAGCTTTCCGTAACTGGCTCACCGCGGATGGCGCACCGGGTCCAACGGGCGAAGGGGGTTTCGCCGCCGAAAAAGACCGCTATCATCTCTACGTTTCTCTGGCCTGTCCGTGGGCGCATCGCACACTGATCTTGCGTAAACTCAAAGGGCTGGAACCGTTTATTTCCGTTTCCGTTGTGCATCCGCTGATGCTGGAAAACGGCTGGACCTTTGACGATAACTTCCCGGCGGCAACCGGCGATACCCTGTATCAGCACGAATTTCTTTATCAACTCTATTTACACGCCGATCCGCACTACAGCGGTCGGGTGACCGTTCCGGTGCTGTGGGACAAAAAGAACCACACCATTGTCAGCAACGAATCTGCAGATATCATCCGTATGTTTAACACTGCGTTTGATGCGCTGGGCGCGAAAGCCGGGGATTACTATCCACCCGCTCTGCAAACTAAAATCGACGAGCTCAACGGCTGGATTTATGACAACGTCAATAACGGCGTGTATAAAGCCGGATTTGCCACCAGTCAGGAAGCCTACGACGACGCCGTAGAAAAAGTCTTTCAATCTCTGGCGCGGCTGGAGCAGATCCTTGGGCAACATCGCTACCTGACCGGGGACCAGTTAACAGAGGCCGATATTCGCCTGTGGACCACGCTGGTGCGCTTTGATCCTGTGTATGTGACGCACTTCAAGTGCGACAAACACCGGATTAGCGACTATCTGAACCTGTACGGTTTCCTGCGCGATATCTACCAGATGCCAGGCATTGCGGAGACCGTTAATTTCGATCACATCCGCAATCACTACTTCCGTAGCCACAAAACCATTAACCCGACCGGCATTATTTCTGTCGGACCGTGGCAGGACCTCAACGAACCCCACGGGCGTGATGACCGTTTTGCCTGATTTACACGGGTCCCCTTTGGGGGCCAAATAATTAATACAGCAAATATTTACCAGTATTCCATTCACGGCTATTCTTAATTTGATTGCTTTAAAAACAAGTAATTGAATACAGAACGAGGCAAAAATGGATTGGTATTTAAACGTATTAAAGAACTACTTTGGTTTTGGGGGCCGCGCGCGTCGTAAAGAATACTGGATGTTTGTGCTGGTCAACATCATCTTTACGTTCGTGCTGGGCATTCTGGACAGAATGCTTGGCTGGGAACGCGCCGGAGGGGAAGGCATATTAACGACGATTTATGGGGTTCTGGTCTTTATCCCGTGGTGGGCGGTGCAGTTCCGGCGTTTACATGACACCGACCGCTCGGCCTGGTGGCTACTGGTGCTGCTGATCCCGATCGTAGGCTGGTTGGTAATCATCATTTTCAACTGTCAAAACGGGACTCAGGGGAGCAACCGCTTCGGCGCTGACCCTAAACAACTGTCCTGATGTAATACACCATCTTGTCGGCCGGATAAGGTGCATTTGCACCGCATCCGGCGTAACAGCCCTGCTATTTACCCGCAAACAGCTTGGGAATTTCCCGCAAACACCAGGATTTCGCTTCGCCCATGCTGTCTCGACGCCAGGCCATAATAATATCAATTTCGCTTGTCGATTCCGGGCTAACCACACGCAACCGACCCGCCGCAATGTCCTCTTCCACCAGCGGATATGGCATCGTCGCCACGCCAAGGCCGGCCAACAGCGCCTGGCGTTTATCTTCTATCGAACTCACCGTCAGACGCGGCTGTTTATCCAGCAGTTGAACCGTCAGCACCGGGCGTTCGCGGGCCGTGTCCGCCACCGCGATTCCTCGGTACTTCACGCGGGTGACTTCCGACAACGGTTCCGGCTCCTGATGAATTGGATGATCCGGGGCCGCCACATATACGTTCATCAACGAGTACAGCTTGCGCGAGTTGATTTCCGAAGATGAGCGAAAATGCATATCCGGCGCAATCACGATATCCGCCCGCCCCTGCTCCAGACGCTCCCACGCCCCGGCCAGAACTTCGGTAATAACGGAAAGCTGGGTATTGGCCTTCCCGGCAAGTCTGTCGATCAGCGGGAAAAACGCCGCCGTCGGCACCAGCGCTTCGGTGACGATGGTCAGATGCGTTTCCCAACCGCGAGCCAGCGCTTCGGCATCGGTGGTCAGCTTATCCGCAGCTTCCAACAGTACACGCCCACGTTCCAGCAGCATACGCCCGACGTTGGTGAATTTTGTGCGATGACCTGAACGGTCGAACAGCACGACGTCCAGCTCTTCCTCCAGCTTCTGCATGGTATAGCTGAGCGCGGAAGGAACGCGCCCCAGTTCGTCCGCCGCGGCGGCAAAGCTGCCACGCCGGTCTATTGCGTCCATGACGCGTAACGCCTCAAGCGTTAAAGCCCTTTCTTTGGCCATCTCGTTCTCATTCAGGAAATTTGAACATACCGGGCAGAATATCTGGCTAACAATGCAGCGTCTAGCCATTTAACATAAAAGGAAGTAAAGAGAGGTCAAGAACTATGATTACTACCCGTACAGCCAAACAATGCGGGCAAGCAGACTACGGCTGGCTGCAGGCCCGTTATACCTTCTCCTTTGGACACTATTTTGATCCTAAACTGCTGGGTTATGCCTCGCTGCGTGTTCTGAACCAGGAAGTTCTGGCACCGGGAGCCTCTTTCCAGCCACGTACCTATCCGAAGGTAGATATCGTCAATCTGATCCTCGAAGGGGAAGCGGAGTATCGCGACAGTGAAGGTAACCATATCCAGGCCAAGGCAGGAGAAGTTTTACTGCTCGCCACACAGCCGGGAATTAGCTACAGCGAACACAATATCAGCAAAGATAAACCGTTAACCCGAATGCAGCTCTGGCTGGATGCCTGCCCGCAGCGCGAAAACGCCTGCGTACAGAAAGCCACGCTGAGTGCCGGTAAGCATCAGTTGCTCGCCTCGCCGGATGGTGAACAAGGCAGCCTGCATCTGCGTCAACAGGTATGGGTGCACCACGTTGAACTGCAACAAGGTGAATCGCTGAGTTTTCAGTTACATGGGCCGCGGGCTTACTTACAGTCGATCCACGGCAGATTCCATGCGGTGACATCTGGCGCCGAAAAGGAAGCGCTCACCTGCGGCGATGGCGCATTTATTCGTGACGAAACTAACATAACGTTAGTCGCCGATACCGCGCTGCGCGCTTTGCTGATAGATTTGCCCGTATAGTCAGGGAAAACAATGGAGTACGACTATTGAGCAAGAAATCATCAAAAAAACGCCAGCCGCAGGTTGAGCCGAAAAAACAGGATACTGTGACCTTCGGCTATGAAGAAATGCTGACAGAGCTGGAAGCGATTGTGGCGGATGCCGAGCTACGGCTGGAAGACGAAGAAGCCGCCTGAAAAGGCGGCTTAGAGTTATGCCGGGGGCGATTCCGCCTTACCCGGCCTGCAGATTAATGTGCCTTACTGGCCATGATCTCAATGATCTGCTTGTCGGTTTCCTGCATCGAGCGACACGCCAGCGCACACAGGTTCGTGATAGATTGCTCCACGTTGTGCGCCACAATCCCTTCATTGCCGGTCACAGCGGTATCATCCAGCGCCATCAGCACCGCTTTCCACGCCGCAGATGCGCTGGTTGAAACTTTCATCGCGCAGCTGTTTGAGGCGCCATCGCAAATCATTCCGCTCACGTCGCCAATCATGCTGCTGATTGCCATCGCGATGGTGTTGTAGCGACCATCAACAATCCACGCCATCCCCGCCGCGGCGCCCATCGCCGCCGTGGTTGCCGCACACAGTGCAGACAAACGCGGAAGCTGATGATGGATGTAGATAGCGCTCAGGTGAGACAACATCAGCGCACGCGCCAGTTTCTCTTCATCCGCACCAAAGTGCTCAGCCACCACCATTACCGGAACGGTCGCGGTAATCCCCTGATTACCGGAGCCCGAGTTGCTCATTGCCGGAAGCGTCGCCCCGCCCATTCGCGCATCCGATGCCGCACTGGTGCGGATCAGAATAGAGGTGGAGAGATCGTTCGCCAGCAGGCCACGCGCGCACTGCTTCTCAAGCGTGGTTCCGATGTGCAAGCCCCAGTTACCGCGCAGCCCTTCCTGGGACAGCGCACCGTTCAGTTTCGCCGCATCGAGAATAAAGCGGATTGACTCAAACGGTACCGCGTTCACGAACGCCAGAATCTCTTCCAGCGACGTGTGGGACAATACCGCCAGCGGTGACTCTTGCTCCTCTTCCTGAGCGTTCTGTTCTGTCGTGAACACCACGCCCTTATTGGTCTCAATGTGCACAATGTTGGTATGACCACCAACAATCGTCACGCACGCCCATCCCTCAGCGCTATAAACCTTCGCACGGGAGAAGAGAATGTCCTCGCATGGCTCCTGCAGCATCACCGCGACCTTCCCGGCGGTAAGCATCGCTTTCGCATCGGCAATCGCTTGAGGCGAGGCGTCTTTCAGTACCTCTAAACCGGCGTGGGCATTTCCCCCCAGCGCACCCAGTGCCGCCGCGACAGGCAGCCCAACCATTCCGGTACCCGGCACGGTAACGCCCATGCCGTTTTTCATCAGGTTCGGTGAGACCCACGCATCAATGCGTTCAACCGCGCCGTCCAGCTCAGAGGAGGCGACCGCTGCCGCCAGAGCCAGAGAGATAGGTTCCGTGCAGCCCAGCGCAGGCTTAACTTCTTCCTGCACCGCGCGGATAAAACTATCCCATAATGGATTCAATGTAGTCTCAAACATAACAACAACCTTTGCTCAGATATCTCAGGAAAATGCCAGGAACGGAGAAACGCACAGCAGCAGGCCCGTGACAATAATCAGATACAGGGAAGCGCCTTTGTATTTGTGCAGTGCAGGAACTTTGTAGACCAACCAGGCCGGGATCAGACATCCCACCATGCCGAAGATAGGGCTACAAATAGAAGTGAAGCTCAGTACCGGCGCATTGAGCACAATGGCTCCCCACGCCAGCAGGATAGCGAAAACCATAATGCCGCGCTGAACCAGGGTCTCATTGATTTTCTCGGCTGGCATTTTGCGGCGCAGCACGTTCATCACGATCCCTTGAGTGGCTTCACGGAACCCTAAGTAAACGCCGAAGAAAGCGGTCATTACGGCAAAGATGTTCAGAATAACGCTGACGATTTTCACCCAGCCAGCACCCGCGCCGCTGATAAACTGCGCGGCAATCGCCAGAGCGGAAATGTTCTGCTCATAAGCTTTAACCGCTTCGTCATGGCCCATCGCCAGCGTGAAGGAAACGGCGTAGAAAAAGACGGTCACAAACAGAATACCGAACGCAATATTCATGGCTCGCAGGGCTTTATGGCGTGCCACTTCAATGGATTTATTGCGAGAACGATAGGAGATAACCATCGGGCTTAAGGTCTGAATAAACAGAATCGAGGTCAGGGTAAACGGCAGCGTGATAATCGCGTTTTTGATCAGCAGCGCCATCGGCGGCAGTGAACCTACGTTATATAAATGCCACATCCCAACCATCGACACGCCAAGCGCCGCCACCACCAGCAGCTTGGTCAGTACCATACCGGTGGAGATTTTAAACAGCAGTTTTTCCCCGCGGGACGAGATAGCCACCAGGATGCAAATCAGCACCAGGCCATAGAACGGGCTGTCGGACAGTAAACCTTCAGTAACGCCAAAAGTATGCAGGTAGGAGGCGCTATCGTTGGTGATGGCGGTGGAATAGACGAACATCCAGATAACCAGCATCACAAAATACAACGCACCTAACAGGATGCCCCAGTTCTTACCCAGATAGCCGCTGATCACGCTCGGGTAGTCTTTACACTCTGGGGACTCAGCCAGCGTATTAATAAACAGACGCTGGAACAGATACATGGCTGGGTAGCCGATGATAGAGGAGAGCAAAAACACCCACAGCCCCATCAAACCCACCTGGACGGGAAGAAAAACAATCCCCGCACCAATTGCCATACCGATACTCATAATGACCCAGCCGGTGTCCATGCTGTCGAATTTAATGGCTTCGCGCCATTCACTTTCGGTCATTCCCGCCCGACGTGCCGGAGCAGATGCATCGAGTATTACGCTGTTATTCGTTGCCGTTTCCATAATTTTCCGCTCAATGTGTAGGTAGAGGTTTTTATATTTTTTTCGTACTGCCTCAATGCGATACGCAGTACTACGGTGCAGGTGAGCTATTGGAGTAATGAGGAAATCATACGCGCAGGATCAGAGAAAAACTTCACAAACAAACCCCTGTAATTTCTAAAAGTTAAGAAATATTTTCTCTTTTATTTCCATATAAAGAATTTAATTTCTATATTTGAAGCAGATCACAACAAAAAAGGCGCACTAACATGTAATGCCAGTCAGTTAAGCATTATGGAGAACATGTGATTTCTGCTCAGGGTTCCGTTCACCTCAGTGGTATCACTTTTCTGAAGCGCAGATACCCGTGAACGTGCACGGTGCACTGACTTCCAGTTAACTCTGTTTTGCTGTTCAGATAAAAAACGCAGGTGGTCAGGTGTGGGCTGGTCCGGCTGAAAATTGCCGACGTGTTTCCGTAAGGCCGGGAGAACCCGCAGGGATGCGGGTTCAGGGCGCGTTTTGCAGGGAGGCTACCTCGCGCCCGGCCCGGTAGCCTGGAGGAATAAACGGAGGGGACCGCGGAGCGGCAATTTTCCCGCCGGGAGCCGGGATTGTTAAGGGTACGGCGATAGTACCCTTAACACGTTCACAGCTCGTATTGTCTCAGAGAAGTGATATCACTAAGGTGAACGTAACAATACGCCGGAGGCAACAGATTCATTACCTCCGTATGTGCCACTTTCCATTATCGCTACGGCCACTCATCCTCGTTAACTGACAAGCATTACGCACTAACGTGCACCTTTTTTATCATGCCATATTGATTAATTTATTGCTGGATAGCGCTGCGCTGACCAGGCACGTCTTTTCACATCAGGTACAAACCACTTTAATTGCCAACCCACCGCGTGAGGTTTCACGGTATTTGTCGTTCATATCTTTGCCCGTTTCATACATGGTCTCGATCACTTTATCGAGCGAAACGCGTGGTTCTGACGTTCGACGTAGCGCCATGCGCGCGGCGTTGACGGCTTTTACTGCGTTGATCGCATTACGTTCAATGCACGGTATTTGCACCTGTCCGGCTACCGGATCGCAGGTCAGCCCCAGGTTATGCTCCATGGCGATTTCCGCTGCAATGCAGACCTGAGACGGGCTACCGCCCAGCAGTTCCGTCAGCCCGGCAGCCGCCATTGAACAGGCTACGCCAATCTCACCCTGGCAGCCCACCTCAGCACCAGAAATAGAGGCGTTCATCTTATACAGCGCGCCTATCGCCCCCGCGGCCAGCAAATAGCGGGCAATGGAGTTCGCATTCACCGGACGGCGGAACTTGTCGTAATAGGCCAATACGGCGGGAATAATCCCACATGCACCGTTGGTCGGCGCCGTCACAACCCGGCACCCGGCGGCGTTTTCTTCGCTCACGGCCAGCGCGAACATGTTGATCCAGTCAATAACGTTCATCGGGTCGCTGGACAGATTATCGCTGGAAACCAGCAACCGGCGTAATGCCACGGCGCGACGCGGAACGTTAAGCGGCCCCGGCAGGACGCCTTCGGTGTTCATGCCGCGCTCAATCCCGGCGTGCATGACGTCCCAAATGGCGGCAAAGCCAGCATCGATTTCCTCTTTGCTGCGCATCGCCAGCTCGTTTTGCATCATCAAGCCGGAAACAGACAGCCCATTGCGCTCGCACAGTTTCAGCAGTTCGCTGGCGGAATGAAAATTGTAGGGCACGTGTGCTTCAACATCATGCACCTGCCCAAATTGCTCCTCTTCAATGATAAAACCACCGCCGACGGAGTAATAGGTTTTGCTTAATAGCCTCTCGGTGCCGTTCCACGCGGTGATACGCATGCCATTTTCATGGCGTGGCAGGGTTTCGGTATGAAAAAGAATATTTTCATCTGGAGAGAAATCGACAACATGCGCGCCCTCAGCAACCGGCAAACGTCCGGTACGGGCCACTTCCTGAGTAAAACCAGCGATTGAGTCTATATTAACGTTTTGCGGACTGTTACCGGCCAGCCCCATCATGATCGCGACATCTGTCGCATGACCTTTCCCGGTCAGGGAAAGCGATCCGTAAAGATCGACCACAATATGCGTGGTTCTGGGGAGTTCTCCGCTGCTGACCAACAGATCGATAAAGCTTTTACCTGCGTTCATTGGCCCCACGGTATGGGAGCTGGAAGGTCCAATGCCAATCTTGAAAATATCGAATGCGCTAATCATATCCACACCCTCGGATTGCCGTTCAGTGAAGACCAGGTTTCACACTCATTAAGGATTGGGGCGATCCTGAGATCGCCCCGCAAGGGATTACAGCGTGTCGCCACGTACGGCGATGGCTTCAATCTCCAGCTTCACATCCTTTGGTAAGCGGGCGACCTGTACGCAACTGCGCGTGGGGTAGATAGCCTGATGCTCATCAAAGAACTGCTGGTACACCTGGTTAATGGTGGCGAAGTCGTTCAGGTCGGATACGAAAACGGTAGTCTTCACGATATCGCTCACTTTCAAACCTGCGGACTCGACGATCGCTTTCACGTTTTCCAAGCTTTGACGTGCCTGATCGGCCACGTTTTCTGCCACTTCACCGGTCTGTGGACACACCGGGATTTGACCTGACGTCAACACCATGCTGCCCAGATCCACGCCCTGTACGTAAGGCCCAATCGCCCCTGGCGCACATTCGGTTGCAATAACTTTTCTCATAATCCCTCCGGCGTCAGAGCGCCTGGGTGAAAGTACGTGAAATAACATCCTGCTGCTGTTCACGGGTCAACGCGTTGAAGCGCACCGCATAGCCAGACACGCGGATCGTCAGGTTCGGATAGTTTTCCGGGTGCTCAATGGCATCCATCAACATTTCACGGTTCATAACGTTAACGTTCAGATGCTGCCCACCTTCCACATGCGCTTCGTGGTGGAAGTAACCATCCAGCAGACCAACCAGGTTGGTTTTACGCACCCCATCTTCTTTGCCCAGTGCAGCCGGCACAATGGAGAAGGTGTACGAGATACCGTCTTTGGCATAGGTAAACGGCAGTTTGGCCACTGAGGTTAACGACGCAACCGCGCCTTTACGATCGCGGCCGTGCATCGGGTTAGCCCCCGGCGCAAACGGCGTACCTGCGCGACGTCCGTCCGGCGTGTTACCGGTTTTCTGTCCGTACACCACGTTGGAGGTGATGGTCAGGATGGACTGCGTCGGCACCGCATTACGGTAGGTTGGCAACACCTTAATTTTCTTCATGAAGCGTTCAACCAGGTCGCAGGCAATGCTGTCTACTCGCTCGTCGTTGTTGCCGTATTGCGGATAGTCGCCTTCGATTTCGAAATCGACAGCCAGACCGTTTTCATCACGAATCGGTTTCACGCGGGCGTATTTGATAGCCGACAGAGAATCCGCCGCCACGGACAGACCCGCCATACCACAAGCCATCGTGCGATAGACATCACGATCGTGCAGCGCCATCAGCGAAGCTTCATAGCTGTACTTGTCGTGCATATAGTGGATGATGTTCAGCGCGCTGATGTACTGCACGGCCAGCCAGTCCATAAAGTGGTCCAGGCTCTCCATCACCGTATCGTAATCCAGCACGTCATCCATCAGCGGTGCCGTTTTCGGCCCAACCTGAATTTTCAGCTTCTCATCCACGCCGCCGTTGATTGCGTACAGCAACGTTTTGGCGAGGTTGGCACGCGCACCGAAGAACTGCATTTGTTTGCCGATAACCATCGGGCTTACGCAGCAGGCAATGGCATAGTCATCGCTGTCAAAGTCGGCACGCATCAAATCGTCGTTTTCATACTGCAAAGACGAGGTGATGATAGACACCTGGGCGGCGTACTTTTTGAAGGCAATCGGCAGCGCTTCAGACCACAGCACCGTCAGGTTCGGCTCAGGCGCCGGTCCCATGGTGTGCAGCGTATGCAGGTAGCGGAACGAGTTTTTCGTCACCAGCGTGCGGCCATCCAGCCCCATGCCGCCGATAACTTCAGTCGCCCAGATAGGGTCGCCTGAGAACAGGGTGTCGAATTCCGGCGTGCGCAGGAAGCGCACCATACGGATCTTCATAATGAAGTGGTCGATCAGCTCCTGCGCCTGCTGCTCGTTTAAAATTCCCGCTTTGAAATCGCGCTCAATGTAGATGTCGAGGAACGATGCGGTACGGCCCAACGACATTGCGCCGCCGTTCTGAGATTTCACCGCAGCCAGGTAAGCAAAGTAAACCCACTGCACCGCTTCCTGCGCATTACGCGCCGGGCGGGAGATATCGCAGCCGTACTTCGCTGCCATTTCCTGCATCTGCAGCAGGGCGCGACGGTGCTCAGACAGCTCTTCGCGCAGGCGAATCGTGGCTTCAAGATTCTGGCCCCACTCCAGGTTCGACTGGAGATCGGCAAACTGCAGTTCACGCTCGCGTACCAGGTAGCGGATACCGTACAACGCGACGCGGCGATAGTCGCCGATGATACGACCACGGCCATAGCCGTCCGGCAGACCGGTCAGCACGCCGGATTTACGGCAGCGCAGCATATCCGGAGAGTAGGCGTCGAATACGCCCTGGTTATGGGTTTTACGCAGTTCAGTAAACTGGTATTCAAAATCAGCATCCATCTCACGACCATAAGCATCAAAAGAGCTTTTGATCATGTTGATGCCGCCAAACGGATGCAGAGCGCGCTTGAGCGGCTTATCCGTTTGCAGACCAACGATTTTTTCCAGTTCTTGTTCAATATAACCCGCATCATGTGCGGTTATCGTGGTGGCAATATTGGTATCGAAATCAACCGGCGCGTGCGTCGAGTTTTCAATACGGATGCCCGCCATGACTTTTTCCCACAATGCAGTGGTCGCTGGCGTTGCTTCGGCGAGGAAAGATTCATCCCCTTCATAAGGCGTATAGTTGTGCTGAATAAAATCACGGACATTAATTTCTTCTTTCCAGTCCGTACCTTTAAAGCCATTCCAGGCTTCGGCATACAGCATATCGCTGGTATCGATATTTACCTTCATGAAAAATAATCTCTCTGCTGAAAATTAATTATGCAAATTCTACTGGTATATTAATTTTGCCTAACGCAATGGCATCACGCGCAATCATTTTCTCTTCATTTGTGGGAATAACCGCACAAATAACACAAGCATCTTTATTAGAGATAATTCTTTCGCCATGGGAATTTGGCAGGCTATTCATCTCGCTGTCGATATTCACCCCTAAAACGGCGAGATGTTCAATAACCAGACGACGAATTAATACCGAGTTCTCACCTATTCCACCGGTGAAAATAATCCCATCAAGACGATGCAGCGAAGCGGCATGTCCGGCGATATGGCGCGCGATACGATGCACAAACGTTTTAATCGCCAGCTGCGCACGCTCATGTCCCTCGTGCCAGGCTTTTTCTAAGGAAGGTGCGAATAAGCGGGGAAATTCTTCTCGGCTGACTCAGTCATTTCATTTCTTCATGTTTGAGCCGATTTTTTCTCCCGTAAATGCCTTGAATCAGCCTATTTAGACCGTTTCTTCGCCATTTAAGGCGTTATCCCCAGTTTTTAGTGAGATCTCTCCCACTGACGTATCATTTGGTCCGCCCGAAACAGGTTGGCCAGCGTGAATAACATCGCCAGTTGGTTATCGTTTTTCAGCAACCCCTTGTATCTGGCTTTCACGAAGCCGAACTGTCGCTTGATGATGCGAAATGGGTGCTCCACCTTGGCCCGGATGCTGGCTTTCATGTATTCGATGTTGATGGCCGTTTTGTTCTTGCGTGGATGCTGTTTCAAGGTTCTTACCTTGCCGGGGCGCTCGGCGATCAGCCAGTCCACATCCACCTCGGCCAGCTCCTCGCGCTGTGGCGCCCCTTGGTAGCCGGCATCGGCTGAGACAAATTGCTCCTCTCCATGCAGCAGATTACCCAGCTGATTGAGGTCATGCTCGTTGGCCGCGGTGGTGACTAGGCTGTGGGTCAGGCCACTCTTGGCATCGACACCAATGTGGGCCTTCATGCCAAAGTGCCACTGATTGCCTTTCTTGGTCTGATGCATCTCCGGATCGCGTTGCTGCTCTTTGTTCTTGGTCGAGCTGGGTGCCTCAATGATGGTGGCATCGACCAAGGTGCCTTGAGTCATCATGACGCCTGCTTCGGCCAGCCAGCGATTGATGGTCTTGAACAATTGGCGGGCCAGTTGATGCTGCTCCAGCAGGTGGCGGAAATTCATGATGGTGGTGCGGTCAGGCAAGGCGCTATCCAGGGATAACCGGGCAAACCGACGCATGGAGGCGATTTCGTACAGAGCATCTTCCATCGCGCCATCGCTCAGGTTGTACCAATGCTGCATGCAGTGAATGCGTAGCATGGTTTCCAGCGGATAAGGTCGCCGGCCATTACCAGCCTTGGGGTAAAACGGCTCGATGACTTCCACCATGTTTTGCCATGGCAGAATCTGCTCCATACGGGACAAGAAAATCTCTTTTCTGGTCTGACGGCGCTTACTGCTGAATTCACTGTCGGCGAAGGTAAGTTGATGACTCATGATGAACCCTGTTCCATGGCTCCAGATGACAAACATGATCTCATATCAGGGACTTGTTCGCACCTTCCCTAAGGAAGCAAAAGAGTCAAACCCTGTTCTTGTGGAGTGGATTAGCTCATTAAAACCAGCTTCACAAGGATATGCGGAAAAAATGATTGCTCAGATTGAGTCTTTACCTTTAGAAGATAAGCCTCAAGAGAAAAAGGAGTTATTCAAGCATGCTATCTTTGCGTTTGAGCGTTTACGAATAAAAGAAATGTCTCGGGAATTAGCCGAGGCAGTTATATTTAATGCTGAAAAACTTTTACCGCTTCTAGAAAAGCAAGATGATCTAGAGGCTACGCTATATTATGAAATAGCAAAAAGTCGAGTGGATGTTATCCAAAGCTTCAAGGGGCTGGTTGATAACGATGAAAAGGAAAAGGTTTTACAACGTTATCTTTTTGAGCACCTTTGGCTATTAGATCCTTCTTGGGAGAGAATTGATGGTTCCCAAATTATGGAATCCAGAGTTAACCAAGAGTGGGATAAAATTGATGCTGGGCTTACTGATGATGAGCGAAAAGGACGTATCGATATAAAATATCGTTCATCGGCAGGCAAGCATATTATCATTGAGCTTAAAAGAGCAAGTGTTTTGACCTCTGTTGCAACGTTGGTAGCCCAAGGAAATAAATACAGACAAGCTGTAATTAAATGCGCTAAAACTATGGATCCATCATCAACGCCATCAATAGACGTCATTTTTGTTTTGGGTCGTGAACCTTCAGATTATTCTTTCGATCCTTCATACACTAACCTTCAGTTACAGTCTGTTAATGGCAGAGTTGTTTACTATGACGGTTTAATCAACAGTGCTCAAAATTCGTATCGGGAATACACTGAAAAGCAAGCGACCGTTGCTCGGATTGCTGAGATTGTAAAAAAATTAGACGATTAAATTTTAAGCACCTGCTGAATGCATGACTATGCTGCATGAAAATGAATGATCGTTAGAGGATCGTTTATGTCCAAGCCCGCCAGTTCTGGCGGGCTTTTGCTTATATCAGGCAGGTGCATGAAAACCATTACGTAAAGCGGGCAGGCGTGGCGGGGATACGAGCGCGCGCAACGGGGTGAAATGGTGAAAATCCGGCGCAATCTCCGGCACGCTGGCGGCTTCAATCGGTGAGGGTGAGGGAGCGGCAGCAAAAAAGAAGCGCCCCGCAGAATGCTGCTGGGGCGCTGTGAGGGGCGGTCTTGTTGTCGTGGTACGGTGGGTCAGTCGTTGCGCTTGTCTTCTGTCAGTCCCAGCGTGTACGGCTCAAAGCGGATCACTTCTTCGCCCAGCCAGTCGTTAAGCTCCTGCAGTCGCTTCTGCAGCGGCATCAGCTCGTTGCGGACAAAGACGCGGCTGGCCTTTTCCACATCACCAAAGCCGCCGGTATTGTTGGGAATAATGCCCATCATCTGCGGCGGTACGCGGTGCGCTGCCATCATGTCATCGCGGCTCACGTTCTTGATGTTCAGAAACTCATCTTTCGCCGCAACCTCTGATAACGGGATGATCTGGATGCCATCCTTTTTGCCGTTGGGCGAATACATAAACAGGTTGCGGAAGTTGCCCGGCCCTTTGGCGCTTTTCATTGCCTGGCGGATATTGTTCACGTCCTCCTGATTCTGTGCTGCGTCGGTCATGTACATGATGAAACCCGCGTGGCTGCCGTTGATGTAATACTTCCGGCGGAACAGCGTTGCGGACTCGTTGAGCAGGGTTGACGGAATGGCGGAGAGATAGCCGGGCAGCCCGTAAATCTCCTGGTTAATATCCGGCTCCAGCAGATGAAAGATGTTGCCCTGCGTAAATTCATAGGGCTGTGTGGTCAGGCCATACTGCACAAACCAGTAGGTGTCGAGGTCCACGCCTCGACGTGTGTACTTCGCCAGCGCTGGCTCAAGTGAGAGAACGCCGCCGAGCCGGTTAGTGCGTTTTTCCAGATAGGCGTTACCGAACACCAGATAGTCCTGAACGAAACGGGCAAAAGCCTGCTGGCTGAGCAGGCGGTGCGGGATGTAGGTACTGCTGAGAATGTCACGCTTAACGGCGATCGGTGAGCTGTGATGCACGGCGGCGCGATAGGTCCGCGCCAGTCCGTCAAAGCTCACCGGCGGCTCATACCAGCGGTCCATCTGCACGCATTCCACGTAGTCCAGCAATTCGCGTCGGTCTAACACCGGCACCGGGTCGCCAAAGCTGAACGCCTCCGCCGCAGCGCCGCCTGATTTAGCGTTGTGATCTACCGCTGCGCGGTTATTCTTGTTTTTACGTTTGCTCATGCAGCCTGCTCCTTGTCAGCCTGGGGCCATTCGCACATAAACAGCATTTTCCAGTCCTCTGCTGATAACTCTTTTTTCATGTCATTCAGCCATTCATCATCAAAGAGCGCGGCTCCGGTTGCGAGCGTTGCCCCGGATGCTGCAGCGTCATCAGCGGTAAAGGTCATGAAGGTAGTGCTGTTGCGGGCAATCAGCTTCTTGTATTCCTGCCATGCTTCCGGGTTGGGGCTTGGGGTGGTGTAGTAGGTAGCGTGATAGCGCGCGTGCATGGACAGGCTTTTGGCGAGCGCAATCATATTTCTTGGGGAGTCAGCCCAGGCATACTCTGACACGTAGACGTTTCCGTGGAGCGCAGCGGCGAGACTTTCCGGCCCGATAAAATAAATGAACGCACCGTTTGGTAGTTCCAGATGCGCTTTACCTGATTTTATTTTCCCAAGGTGCGTCCAGGCTGCTGCCTCACTTAAAAAAGCTGATATATAGGTTTTGACAGTCAGGGCTGATGCCGGGGTGCAGCCCAGAAAAATCTGGTTGCGTCCGGTATGCAGTGCATCGTTCAGGGCTTCGTAGGCGAAAAAGAAATCCGCGCCAGCCTGACGCATTTTTGTAAGCACGCGGTTTCTGCTACGTGCGCCACTGTTCCATTCATGCTGGTAAGCAAAGAAAGGGCGATCTACAGGCAGGCTGGCGGTGGTCATGAGGTTAGTTGGGGTTGAGTGCATCAGAAAATCTCCACAATGTTGCTGGTATTGGCGGCTTCGCCCTGGAGCGGTTCGTTAAACAGTGCGTGCATCGTTGCCCAGGCCAAATCTGCGTGGCTGGCTTCTTCGCTGCGGCTGGCTTCGTAGGTAGGGCGGTTGCCGCTGGCGGTGGTGGCCCGGCGGATAGCCATAAAGGACTGCGCAATGTCGGTGTGTCCCGCGTCAAACTCCAGACGGCGGTGGCTGATAATGTCGTATGCCTTGAGCACCAGGGCGTTTTTGACGTTGGGGTTGTAGACAAACTCCCGTACTGCTGGGAAAAAGTCTTTTACGTTCAGGTAAACACCGTGACCGACGCCGGTCGAGTCGATGCCGATATAGGTCACGTTGTACTGCTGCGTCAGCTTTTTGATGGCGTCAGCCTGGGCGCGGAAATCCATCCCGCGCCACTGGTGCCGCTCAAGAATGCGGAACTTGCCGCCCGGCACGGTTGGCGGTGCCACCACCACGCACCCGGCGCTGTCACCGTTCTGCGTGCCTTTCGCCGGGTCGTATCCGATCCAGACTTCGCGCCAGCCAAACGGGCGCAGCGCCAGCGCCTGAAAATCTGCCCAGACTTCCCAGCTGTCCACCATGCACGCCTGCAGTTCACTGAGCGGGAATACTGACGCCAGATCGTCAATAAATTCGCACATCAGCAAGTTCTGGTATTCGTCCGGGCTGTACTCCATGCGCAGCTGGTCGAGGTCGAACAGATTACAGCCGCCGCGCACCGCATCCTCCACGGTGACGATCTGGCGATACTGTCCGTCCGGGCAGAGTACGCCGCGCGCAAGGTTGCTGTGGGTCAGGTCAATGTCCACCTTGTCTGCTTTGGCGCGGCCCCGGTTGAACAGCGCGCCGGACCAGAACGGATAGGCGCTGTGGGTCAGGCTGGACGGCGTGGAGAAGTAGGTTTGTCGCCATTTCTTGTGAATGGCCATACCGGAGGCAACCTTGCGCAGCTCCTGGAATTTCGGTATCCAGAAATATTCATCAAGGTACAGATTGCCGTGATAGCTCTGCGCCGTGCGGGCGTTGGTGCCGAGGAAGTACAGGCACGCGCCGTTGCTGAGGGTCATTGGGTCGCCTTTCAGCTCAACATCCACCTCTTTTGCAAAGTCGATGATGTACTGCTTAAAAACGTGCGCCTGCGCCTTACTGGCTGAGAGGAAGATCTGGTTGCGCCCTGTGGTGATGGCGTCAATCAGCGCTTCGCGGGCAAAAAAGTATGTTGCCCCAATCTGACGTGATTTAAGCAGGTTGCGAATGCGGTGTTTTACGCCTGCCTGCCACCAGTGGCGCTGATATTCAAACATGCCATTACGGAAGATTTCTTCCAGCTTTTCGGTCTGTTCGTCGGTGAAAACATTCTTTTCGGGCTGGCGGCGTGGCCCTTTGTTACGGTTGGCAACTTTCGGGTTTAAGTCTGCTTCGTTGCCGCCATCGTTAAATTTACCGATCCGGGCGTGGCGCTCTGACTGGCGCGCCAGCAGGTCAATTTCCTTGAAGTCTTTCCCTTCTTTCTGCTCCTTCATAATGAGCTGGCAGTAACGTGCGGCGGTGGTGAGCTGCATCTGATCCAGCGGCCCATAGTCGCCCCATTTGTCGCGCTTCTTCCAGCTGTGAACGGTTGCAACTTTCTCGCCCAGCATTTCAGCAATGCGGGCTACGCGGTATCCCTGAAAGTACAGCAGCATGGCCTGCCGACGGGGATCGAGGTCTGCGGGGGTCAGTGTGGTGTTCATGGCACAAACATACGGCCTTGACAGGCGGCTTTCCCCGGCTGCGGTTTGTGTGGTTTACCGTACAAGTGCCGCGCGTTGTTTCACTCCCCCCATCACCGCAAACATAAGGCTCCAGTAAGTTTTTTCTAACGGAGCACGGCTCATGACAGTGAAAGCAAAGCGTTTCCGTATTGGGGTGGAAGGTGCCACCACTGACGGGCGCGAAATCCAGCGTGAATGGCTGGTACAGATGGCTGCCAGCTACAACCCGACGGTCTATACCGCGCTGATTAACCTTGAGCACATCAAGTCTTATCTGCCGGACAGCACCTTTAACCGCTACGGCAGGGTGACGGGGCTGGTTGCAGAAGAAATCAAGGACGGGCCGCTGGCGGGCAAGATGGCGCTTTATGCCGATATCGAACCCACGGACGCCCTGGTGGAACTGGTGAAAAAGGGCCAGAAGCTTTTCACCTCCATGGAGGTCAGCACGAAGTTTGCCGACACCGGCAAAGCCTACCTTGTGGGGCTGGGTGCGACGGACGATCCGGCGAGCCTTGGCACCGAAATGCTGGCATTCAGCGCCAGCGCCGCGCATAACCCGCTGGCGAACCGTAAGCAGAACCCTGAAAACCTGTTTTCGGAAGCGGTGGAAACGCTGATCGAACTGGAAGAAGCCCAGGACGAAAAGCCGTCCCTCTTTGCCCGCGTCACCGCGCTGTTCACCAAAAAAGAGCAGACCGATGAGGCGCGTTTCTCCGATGTGCATAAAGCCGTGGAACTGGTCGCCACCGAGCAGCAGAACCTGAGCGAACGCACGGATAAATCCCTGTCCGAACAGGACAAGCGCCTTTCTGAGCTGGAGTCCTCCCTGCAGGAGCAGCAGACCGCCTTTGCCGAGCTTGAGCAGAAGCTGAGCAGCGAAGACAGCCGTAAAGACTACCGCCAGCGCGCGCCGGGCGGTGACGCACCGGCAGGCACCCTGACCAATTGCTGATGGAGCATAAAACCCGATGAAAAAGAAAACCCGCTTTGCCTTTAACGCTTACCTGCAGCAGCTGGCGCGCCTGAACGGTGTGGAGATTGAAGAACTCTCCAGCAAGTTCACCGTGGAGCCGTCCGTGCAGCAGACGCTGGAAGACCAGATCCAGCAGTCCGCCGCTTTCCTTACGCTGATTAACATCACGCCAGTCACTGAGCAATCCGGGCAGTTGCTGGGGCTGGGCGTGGGCAGCACCATTGCCGGAACCACCGATACCACCACCAAAGAGCGCGAGCCTACCGATCCGACGCTGATGGAAGACGTGGAATACAAATGCGAGCAGACCAACTTTGATACGGTGCTGACCTACGCAAAACTGGACCTGTGGGCGAAATTCCAGGACTTCCAGGTGCGTATCCGCAACGCCATCGTCAAGCGTCAGGCGCTGGACCGCATCATGATCGGCTTTAACGGCGTGAAGCGCGCCAAAACGTCCAATCGTGCTGAAAACCCGCTGCTGCAGGACGTCAATAAAGGCTGGCTGCAGAAAATCCGCGAAGATGCACCGGATCACGTCATGGGCAGCACCACGAAAGACGGTGCAACGACTGCAGGCGTGGTCAAGGTGGGCAAGGGCGGCGACTATGCCAACCTGGACGCCGTGGTGATGGATGCCGTCAACGAGCTGATCGACGCGGTTTATCAGGATGATGACGATCTGGTTGTCGTCTGCGGACGTGAACTGCTGTCTGACAAGTATTTCCCGCTGGTCAACAAAGAGCAGGACAACAGCGAGAAAATCGCCGCCGATCTGATCATCAGCCAGAAACGTATGGGCGGCCTGCAGGCTGTGCGCGCGCCTTATTTCCCGGCAAATGCCCTGCTGATCACCCGTCTGGATAACCTGTCCATCTACTGGCAGGAAGATACCCGCCGCCGTTCTGTTATCGACAACCCGAAACGTGACCGGATTGAAAACTTTGAATCCGTCAACGAGGCGTATGTGGTCGAGGACTACCGCTGTGCGGCGCTGGTTGAAAACATTGAAATCGGTGATTTCAGCACGCCTGCCGCACCGGAAGGTGGGGAATAACACATGAGCCTGAGTCCCGCACGGCAGCACCGCCTGCGCATTCAGGCCGAACAGGCCGCCCGTGAGGGCGGCAGTGTTCGCCATGCGTCGGGCTATGACCTGATGCTGCTGCAGCTGGCAGAAGACCGCCGCCGCCTCAAGGGCGTCCAGTCCACGGTGAAAAAGGCGGAAATCAAGGTGGAACTGCTGCCCAAATATTCCGCCTGGGCGGAGGGCGTGCTGGCTGCCGGAGGTACGCAGCAGGATGACGTGCTGATGTACGTGATGCTGTGGCGTATCGACGCCGGTGATTATGCCGGTGCGCTGGAAATCGGGCGTCATGCGCTGCGCCATGGCTGGGTGATGCCGCTGGGCAACCGTAACGTGCAGACCGTGCTGGCAGAAGAAATGGCAGACGCGGCGCAAAGCGCTCTGCTAGCCGCAGCCGGTTTTGATGCCGATCTGCTTTTGCAGACGCTGGACCTGACAACCGATCTGGATATGCCGGACCAGTCGCGGGCGCGTCTGCATAAAGCCATCGGCGCTGTACTGAGCGAAAGCAATCCGGCATCTGCTCTGAATCACCTTACCCATGCGCTGCAGCTCGATCCCCGCTGTGGCATTAAAAAAGAAAAGCAGCAGCTGGAGCGCAGACTGCGCAATGACAGCCGCTAAAGAACGTGCCCCGCGCACGGGCGGCACGGGGTGGCGAAAGGCACTGCCACATCAAAACCCCGTCCACCGCCCACTTATTCAGGAGAAAGCCGCATGAAGTTTGTTGCGCCCGAACAGGCACCGGAACAGGCGGAGGTCATCAAAAATACGCCGTTCTGGCCTGATGTGGACCTGTCGGAATTTCGCAGTGTGATGCGTACTGACGGCACGGTGACGCAGCCGCGTTTAAAGCAGGTCGTGCTGACGGCAATTTCTGAGGTTAACGCTGAGCTGTTCGACTTCCGCAACCGTCAGCAGATGCTGGGCTGGCGGACACTTGCTGAGGTTCCCGCAGAAATGCTGGACGGCAAAAGCGAGCGTATCCAGCACTACCACAACGCTGTTTTTTGCTGGGCGCGCGCTGTGCTCAATGAGCGTTATCAGGACTATGACGCCACGGCGTCAGGTGTGAAGCGAGGGGAGGAGCTGGCGGAGGCCAGCGGCGATCTGTGGCGTGATGCCCGCTGGGCTATCAGCCGGGTGCAGGATGCACCGCACTGTACGGTGGAGCTTATCTGATGAAAGTGCGTGCGCATCAGTATGACACGGTGGATGCGCTTTGCTGGCGTCATTACGGGCGCACGCAGGGTGTCACTGAGCAGGTTCTGCAGGCAAATCCGGGGCTGGCTGAGTACGGCCCATTTTTACCGCACGGGCTGCAGGTGGAGCTGCCGGACATTACGGCGTCATCCACGGCGCAGACCGTCCAGCTATGGGACTGAATTATGACGCTTGAACGAATCAGCGCCTTTATCACTTACTGCATCGCCGTGCTGCTGGCATGGCTGGGCGATCTGTCGCTCAAGGATGCGTCAACGGTTGGCGGCGTACTGATTGGTGTGCTGATGCTGGCTATCAACTGGTACTACAAACACCAGTCTTTCAAATTGTTACGTGGCGGCAAAATTTCGCGGGGGGAATATGAATCCTTCAATCGTTAAGCGCTGCCTTGTCGGGGCGGTGCTGGCTATCGCCGCCACGCTGCCCGGTTTCAAGTCGCTTCATACCTCCGTTGAGGGGCTGAAACTGATTGCCGATTACGAGGGATGCCGCCTGCAGCCTTATCAGTGCAGTGCGGGCGTATGGACTGACGGGATCGGCAATACGTCCGGTGTGGTGCCGGGGAAAACTATCACGGAGCGGCAGGCGGCGCAGGGACTTATCACCAACGTGCTGCGCGTGGAGCGGGCACTGGATAAATGTGTGATGCAGCTGATGCCGCAAAAGGTCTATGACGCGGTGGTGTCGTTTGCTTTCAACGTGGGCACCGGCAACGCCTGCAGCTCCACGCTGGTTAAGTTGCTGAACCAGCGGCGCTGGGCGGATGCCTGCCATCAGCTGCCGCGCTGGGTGTATGTCAAAGGTGTGTTTAATCAGGGGCTGGACAACCGCCGCGCGCGGGAAATGGCCTGGTGCTTAAAAGGAGCATAACGGAATGAAAAAGAAAGTCATGAGTGTTTTTTTCCAGCTGGCATGGGCTGCGCTGTTGGTTATCAGCCTGCTGTATCCGCGCAGCGGTGCGCCGGTTCTGGTTGGTGCGTCTGTCCAGGTGTCATGCTTCCTCGCCTGGCTGCTTGCTGCGCTGTGCGCTGTCGGGTGGTTCGCCGGAGAGAGGGCGCGCGATGAGGTCAGGGCGGCATTGCTGAAATTTAGGGCACACCCTGTAAAACCCGTGCGTACATGGATAATCAGGCTGCTTATTGTTCTGTGCCTGGCGTTTTCGGGATGGGTGATCACCCTGGTGTTTTACCTGCTGACGCTGGTTCTGTATCAGATTGCCCGCGCGCAGCTTCATGAGCCGATGGCAGCCTGATGCGTGCGCTGGCGGTAGTGCTGGCGCTGGCGCTTGCGGCGCTGGGCTGGCAGTCATGGCGGCTTAACAATGCCAGCCACACCATCGAGACGCAGGGTGCGGCGCTGAAAAGCAAAACGCAGGAGCTGACGAAGAAAAACAGCCAGCTGATCGGCCTGTCCATTCTGACCGAAACCAACAGCCGGGAGCAGGCGCGGCTTTATGCGGCAGCGGAGCAGACCACCGCATTGTTGCGAAGTCGCCAGCGCCGGATCGAGGAGCTAAAACGTGAAAACGAGGATTTACACCGCTGGGCTGACACTCCTTTGCCTGCTGACATTATCAGGTTGCGGGACCGCCCGGCCCTCGCCGGAGGTGCAGCTTACCGTGAGTGGCTGTCCCAGAGTGACGCAGTGCCGCCTGGAAAGGTCAGCGCCGCGCAGTAACGGCGATCTGAATGCGGTGCTGGATGAAACCGAGGCCGCCTGGGCGGTCTGTGCTGACAAAGTGGACACGATTATTGCGTGTCAGGAGCGAGATAGTGAACAAACCGCAGTCCTTACGCAGCGCCCTGAATAAAGCGGTTGCCTATGTCCGCGACAACCCGGACAAGCTGCACCTTTTCGTTGATAACGGCTCACTGGTGGCAACAGGAGCCAGCTCCATGTCATGGGAATACCGCTACACCCTGAACGTGGTGATCGAGGATTTCAGCGGCGACCAGAATCTGCTGATGGCTCCAGTCCTGCTGTGGCTCAGTACCAGCCAGCCGGACGCCATCAACAACCCGGAACTGCGCGAAAAACTGTTCACCTTTGAAGTGGATATTCTGCGCAACGATGTGTGCGATATCAGCCTGAACCTGCAACTGACGGAGCGCGTGCTGGTCAGCACTGACGGCAGCGTGTCGAGCGTTGAAGCGGTGCCGGAGCCGGACGAACCCGAAGAAATGTGGACGGTGAAACGTGGATGAGCTGCAGAGGGTGGATGACTGGCTGACGGCGATGCTGGCAAATCTGGAGCCTGCTGCACGCAGCCGTATGATGCGGCAACTGGCGCAACAGCTGCGCCGGACACAGCAGCAGAACATCAGGCTGCAGCGTAATCCTGACGGCAGCGGTTATGAGCCGCGCCGGGTGACAGCCCGCAGCAAGAAGGGGCGCATCAAACGCCAGATGTTTTCAAAGCTTCGCACCACAAAATACCTGAAAACAGCCGCCAGTGCGGACTCCGCCAGCGTGCAGTTTGATGGCAAGGTGCAGCGCATTGCCCGTGTTCACCATTACGGCCTGCGGGATCGCGTCAGCCGAAAAGGCCCGGAGGTCCGCTACGCAGAGCGCCGCCTTTTGGGCGTGAATGATGAGGTGGAAACCATCACCCGTGACACTCTGCTGCGCTGGCTGGCGGGGTGATCTTTGTGCCACCGCTGGCACAAGCGCCCGCGCTGCCTCCCTTTTCCCTCTGATGGCAACCTTTCGTTATGAATGCACAACTGACCGAAATAATGCGCCTTATCACCAACCTGATCCGCACCGGCACCGTGACCGAAGTGGACCGGGAAAACTGGCTGTGCCGGGTGAGAGTGGGCGAGCTTGAAACCAACTGGATTAATTGGCTGACGCTGCGTGCCGGTGGTGCCCGTACATGGTGGTGCCCGTCGCCGGATGAGCAGGTGGTGGTGCTGAGCATGGGCGGCAATCTGGAAACTGCTTTTGCGTTGCCTGCCATCTATTCCAATCAGTTTGCGCCGCCGTCGGACTCCGTGGATGGTTGCGTGACGGAGTACCCGGACGGAGGCTGGTTTGAGTATGAACCCGCCACCGGGCGGTGGCATGTCCGGGGTATCAAATCCATGGTGATCGAGGCGGCGGACAATATCACTCTCAAAACCGGTGAGTTTGTGGTGGAGGCTGACACCACGCGCATTAACAGCGAGATGGTGATCAATGGCGGCGTCACCCAGGGCGGCGGCGCGATGAGTTCCAACGGGATCGTGGTGGATAAACACGGTCACACCGGCGTTAAGTCCGGCGGCGATACGTCAGGAGGACCGGTATGACGCTGTATATCGGCATGAGCCAGGGCAACGGCAAGGCCATTACTGATACTGACCATCTGCGCCAGTCAGTGCGGGATATTCTGCTGACTCCCCAGGGCAGCCGGATCGCCCGCCGGGAATATGGTTCCCTGCTATCCGCCCTGATTGACCAGCCGCAGAACCCGGCGCTACGCCTGCAGGTCATGTCTGCGGTCTATGTGGCGCTGAGTCGCTGGGAGCCACGGCTTACGCTGGATTCCATCACCATCAGCAGCAATTTTGACGGCTCCATGGTGGTTGAGCTTACCGGGCAGCGCAATAACGGCGCGCCGGTTTCCCTTTCCGTATCAACAGGAGCAGACAATGGCAGTGATTGACCTTTCCCAGTTGCCCGCGCCGCAGATAGTGGACGTGCCGGATTTTGAGACGCTGCTGGCTGAGCGCAAGGCCGCATTTGTGGCCCTTTATCCGGCGGATGAGCAGGACGCGGTGCGGCGCACGCTGGTGCTGGAATCTGAACCCGTCACCAAGCTGCTGCAGGAAAGCACCTACCGTGAAATCCTTTTGCGCCAGCGTATTAACGAGGCTGCGCAGGCGGTCATGGTGGCGTATGCCATCGGCGGCGATCTCGATCAGCTGGCAGCCAACTACAACGTGAAACGCCTGACGGTAACGCCTGCCGACAACGACGCGGTGCCGCCGGTCGCGGCAGTAATGGAAAGTGATGAGACACTGCGCCTGCGTGTTCCGGCTGCGTTTGAAGGATTGTCCGTTGCAGGACCGACGGCGGCCTATGAGTTTCACGCCAAAAGCGCGGACGGGCGCGTGGCGGATGCCAGCGCAACCAGCCCGGCACCGGCGGAGGTGGTGCTTACCGTACTGAGCCGTGAGGGTGACGGTACGGCAGAGGCTGATCTGCTGGCGGTGGTGGAGCAGGCGCTTAACAGTGAGAACGTGCGCCCGGTGGCAGACCGCCTGACGGTGCGCAGCGCCGAAATAATCCCGTACAGCGTGGATGCGACGATCTTTCTTTATCCGGGGCCGGAAGCTGAGCCGGTGATGGCGGCGGCAAAAGCCAGCCTGCAGAAGTACATCGCCAGCCAGACGCGGCTGGGCCGTGATATCCGTCGCAGCGCCATTTATGCCGCGCTGCACGTTGAGGGTGTCCAGCGTGTGGAGCTGGCCTCCCCGCTGGATGATGTGGTGCTGGATAAGACGCAGGCGGCATCCTGTACGGAATGGAGCGTAACCAACGGGGGCACGGATGAATAGCCTGCTGCCGCCCGGTTCATCGCCGCTTGAGCGCCGACTGGCGCAGACCTGCAGCGGCATTTCCGATCTGCAGGTGCCGCTGCGCGACTTGTGGAACCCGGCAACGTGTCCGGTCAGCTTTCTGCCGTATCTGGCGTGGGCATTTTCCGTTGACCGCTGGGACGAAAGCTGGACGGAGAGCGTCAAGCGCCGCGTGGTGCTGGATGCCTTCTACATCCATCAGCACAAAGGGACAACCAGCGCCGTGCGGCGCGTGGTGGAGCCGTTCGGCTTCCTGATCCGCATCATTGAGTGGTGGCAGACCGGCGAGACGCCGGGGACGTTTCGCCTGGACATTGGTGTGCAGGACCAGGGCATCACGGAAGAAACCTATCTGGAACTGGAGCGCCTGATCGGTGACGCCAAACCGTGCAGCCGCCATCTGATCGGCATGTCCATTAACCTGCAGACCAGTGGCCCCTATTTTGTGGGCGCAGCCACCTACAGCGGCGAAGAAATCACGATCTACCCGTATATCAACGAAACCATTATTTCCGGTGGCACCGCTTATGAGGGCGGAGCGGTCCATGTTATTGACACAATGAGAGTGAATCCATGAGCGCAAAATTTTATACCCTGCTGACGGATATCGGCGCGGCGAAACTGGCAAGCGCCGCCGCGCTCGGTGTCCCGCTGAAAATTACCCAGATGGCTGTGGGCGACGGCGGCGGCGTACTGCCGACTCCAAGCGCACAGCAGACAGCGCTGGTTGCTGAAAAGCGCCGTGCGGCATTGAATATGCTGTATATCGATCCGCAGAACAGCAGCCAGATTATTGCTGAACAGGTGATCCCAGAAACCGAGGGCGGTTGGTGGATTCGTGAGGTTGGTTTGTTCGACGAAACCGGCGCACTGATTGCCGTGGGTAACTGCCCGGAGAGCTACAAGCCGCAACTGGCTGAGGGGAGCGGACGCACGCAGACCGTGCGCATGGTGATGATTACCAGCAGCACCGACAATATCACCCTCAAAATTGACCCGGCAGTGGTGCTGGCAACCCGCAAGTATGTGGATGACAAGGTGCTGGAGCTTAAGGTGTATGTGGATGACCTGATGGCTAAACACCTTGCTGCTGCAGATCCTCACACTCAGTATGCGCCAAAAGAAAGTCCAGTATTGACGGGAACGCCGAAAGCGCCAACCGCACCGGCAGGGACCAATACCACACAGATTGCCAGCACCGCGTTTGTGCAGGCGGTGGTCACTGCGATAAATAACGCACTGGCGCTGAAAGCTCCGCTTGCAAGTCCGGCGCTGACCGGAACGCCAACAGCTCCCACTGCAGCGCAGACGGTGAACAACACCCAGGTTGCTACTACTGCTTTTGTAAAATCAGCTATTGCGGCACTGGTTGCATCATCCCCGGCGGCGCTGGATACGCTGAATGAACTGGCGGCAGCGCTGGGCAACGATCCCAACTTCGCTACCACCATGACGAATGCACTGGCAGGTAAGCAACCGCTGGACAGTACGCTGACAGATCTCAGTGGGAAAAATGTGGCTGGTTTGCTTTCATATCTTGGTCTGGGGGAGGCTGCAAAACTTCCGGCTGCAGCGCTTGTAGTGAATGGCCTCACTCTGACTGCAAAAATACCCGCCGTTATGGCGGGGGCGCAAAAGGAGTTAATTATTCATGCCTCACAAGTGACCAGCACAGGATCAAGTGGAGTTATTACCTTTCCATCTGCTTTCCCATCAGCCTGTGTTGCTGTTCTGGCTCATGATCTGGCTGCTGCTCCAAATGACTTATCAAATGTTCGATTTGATGTGCCAACAAACTCGTCGGCTAAATGGAATGGTCAATATACCAATTCGGGTACTGAGGCTATTCCTGCCAGATGGTGTTGGGTAGCAATTGGATGGTAAGGGGAAATTAGAATGAAATATTTTACATCTGATCCGGTCGGGCTTTATGACTCTGAAATTACATCTTGTATCCCGGCATTCGCTGTTGAAATAAGTGATGAAAAATATCTGGAATTAATTGCCGGGCAGGAAATGGGGAAACGCATCATGTCAGACGGTTCTGGTTTACCTGTACTAATGGATGAACCTGAGCCAACGGCGGATGAGTCAGCGGCGATTATTGTTGCTCAACAAACGTATTTGCGGACTGTTGCAGATAACGAAATAGCGTGGCGTCAGGATGCTGTTGACGCTGGAATTGCAACAGATGAGGAGATGTCTGATTTAACTGCATGGCGGCGTTACAGGGTTTTATTGATGCGAATCGACACGAGTGATATCCAGAATATAATCTGGCCTGAGCCACCAAAGAAATAAATACTTCCCCGCGCCTGCGGGGATTTTTTTACCCCTTCCATTGTGCCATTCCCCACACATAGCCCGGCGCGTGCGCCGCGCGCATATCAACCAGAACATAGGCACACCCCCTGTAAACCGGAGAGACTGCCTTATGGCTCAGGATTACCACCACGGGGTGCGCGTTGTTGAAGTCAACGAGGGCACCCGATCCATTACCACGGTGAGCACCGCCATCGTGGGCATGGTCTGCACCGGCGATGATGCTGATGCGTCCATGTTTCCCCTCAATAAACCGGTCCTGCTGACTGACGTGCTGACCGCCAGCGGTAAGGCGGGCGAGTCCGGCACGCTTGCCCGTTCGCTGGATGCGATTGCAGACCAGGCTAAACCCGTGACCGTCGTTGTGCGCGTGGCGCAGGGCGAAACCGAAGCGGAAACCACCTCCAACATTATCGGCGGCGTGACTGCTGACGGTAAAAAAACGGGCATGAAAGCGCTGCTTTCGGCGCAGTCGCAGCTGGGTGTTAAGCCGCGTATTCTCGGTGTGCCGGGGCATGACACACAGGCGGTTGCCACTGAGCTGCTGAGCGTGGCGCAGAGTCTGCGCGGGTTTGCCTACCTGTCCGCCTACGGCTGTAAAACGGTGGCGGAAGCCATTGCCTACCGCGCTAATTTCAGCCAGCGCGAGGGGATGCTGATCTGGCCCGACTTCATCAGCTTTGACACCGTGCTGAATGCAGATGCGAAGGCTTACGCCTCCGCCCGTGCGCTCGGCCTGCGCGCCAAAATTGACGAGCAGACCGGCTGGCACAAAACCCTGTCCAATGTGGGCGTGAACGGCGTTACCGGTATTTCTGCTGATGTGTTCTGGGATCTGCAGGACCCGGCAACCGATGCGGGGCTGCTGAACCAGAACGACGTCACGACGCTTATCCGCAAAGATGGCTTCCGCTTCTGGGGTTCCCGCTGCCTCAGTGACGATCCGCTGTTTGCTTTTGAGAACTACACCCGCACGGCGCAGGTGCTGGCTGACACCATCGCAGAAGCGCACATGTGGGCGGTGGATGGCGTGCTTAACCCGTCTCTGGCCCGTGACATTATCGAAGGTATCCGCGCCAAGCTGCGCAGCCTGAAAACGCAGGGCTACATCATCGGCGCTGACTGCTGGCTGGATGAGTCAGTTAACGATAAGGACTCCCTGAAAGCCGGGAAACTCACTATCGACTACGACTACACGCCGGTGCCGCCGCTTGAAAACCTGATGCTGCGCCAGCGCATCACCGATCAGTACCTGCTGGATTTCTCCAGCCAGGTCAGCGCGTAAGGGGACACCATGGCTTTACCACGCAAGTTAAAACACCTGAACCTGTTCAACGACGGGAACAACTGGCAGGGGATCGTTGAGTCTCTGACCCTGCCGAAATTCACCCGCAAGTTTGAGAAGTATCGCGGCGGCGGTATGCCGGGCGCGGTGGACGTGGACATGGGGCTGGATGACGGCGCACTGGACACGGAATTTTCAATCGGCGGCACCGAACTGCTGTTATTCAAGCAGATGGGCAAGGCAACCGTTGACAGCATCCAGCTGCGTTTCACCGGTTCCATTCAGCGTGACGATACCGGCGAAGTGCAGGCCGTTGAGCTGGTTGTGCGCGGGCGTCATAAAGAAGTGGATTCCGGCGAGTGGAAAACCGGCGAGAGCAGCACCACCAAGGTCAGCAGTACCAACAGCTACGCGAAGCTGACCATTAACGGTGAGGTGCTCTATGAGGTCGATCTGGTCAACATGGTTGAAATCGTTGACGGCGTGGACCTGATGGAAGAACACCGTAATGCCCTCGGCCTCTGATTAACCTTAACGGCGCGGGCAGCCGCGCCAGTATTTCATTAACAGGATACGAACATGAGCGACAAGCTGACTGAAAAGACCGTAAAACTGGATACCCCCATCATGCGCGGTAAAACTGAAATTACCGAAATTGTGCTGCGCAAGCCGCAGTCCGGCGCACTGCGTGGCACCCGTCTGCAGGCCATTATGGATATGGACGTGGGCGCGATGATGACTGTGATCCCGCGAATCTCCACTCCGACGCTGACCGCGCAGGAAATGGCAGAGCTGGACCCCGCCGATCTGACAGCAATGGCTGTAGAGGTGGTGACTTTTTTGTTGCCGAAGTCGGTGCTTGCCGATTTGCCGACAACCTGACGGTTGATGATCTGGTGGCAGATATTGCCACCATCTTTCACTGGTCGCCGTCCATCACTGACGTTATGCCGCTGACTGAGGTGCTGGAATGGCGGCATAAGGCAATTCAGCGAAGCGGGGCCAGCGATGAGTGATAATAACCTGCGTCTGCAGGTGGTTTTGGGGGCGGTTGACAAGTTAACCCGCCCTTTTAAAAATGCCCAGGCTGGCTCAAAAGAGCTGGCAGCGGCAATCCGGCAGACCCGCGACCAGCTTAAGCAACTGAGCGATGCGGGAGGCCAGTTAAAATCCTTCGACCAGCTATCGCAAAGCGTGCGCCGTACAGGTGCAGAGCTGGATCAGACGAGACTGCGCGCGCAGATGATGACGCGCGAAATGTCATCTTTGGAATCCCCAACAAAAAAACAAACTCAGGCGCTTGAAGCTCAGTGGCGTGCTGTTGCACGTCTTGAGCAAAAGCAGAAACAGGAAACAAACCAGCTATCTGCAGTCAGGGGGGAGCTTTACAGGCTGGGGTTATCTGCTGGGGGCGGAGCGCGGGAAACCGCCAGAATTACCCGTGAAACTGAGAAGTATAACCAGAAGCTGGCAGAGCAGGAGCGCAGGCTGCGCGAGGTTGGCGAGCGTCAGCGAAAGCTCAACGCTATCAAAGCCAAGGCTGAAAAGACCCGTGAGTTAAGGAACTCTCTGGCAGGTAATGGTGCAGGGGAGATGGCGGCTGGGGTAGCTACTGGCATGACGTTGTTGGCTCCAGTAAAAGCCTATTCTGAATCTGAAAATGCCGCTAATCAGCTCGCCGGTTCAATGATGGGGCCGGGCGGAAAGGTCGCACCTGAATTTGAGAAAATTAACCAGCTGGCGGTAGCGCTTGGAGACAGGCTGCCGGGAACCACTGCAGATTTCCAGAACATGATGACAATGCTGCGTCGTCAGGGGATGTCAGCACAGGTCATTCTTGGCGGGCTGGGGGAATCGGCGGCTTATCTGGGGGTGCAGTTGCAGATGGCTCCCACTGCTGCGGCTGAGTTTGCCGCAAAATTGCAGGATGCAACACAGACCTCAGAAAAAGACATGATGAGCCTGATGGATCTGATCCAGAAGGGTTTTTATGCCGGTGTTGACTCAGGGAATATGCTGCAGGGATTTTCTAATATCAGCAGCGCCATGAGCATTATTAATCAAAAAGGGATTGAAGCAGCTAAAACTTTTGCTCCGTTGCTGGTGATGGCTGATCAGAGCGGGATGGCTGGTGAGTCTGCAGGTAATGCTTACCGAAAAATTTTCCAGGCAGCGCTGGATTCAAAAAATATTCAGTCAGTCAACGACGATCTGAAAGGCACCGGTATCAACTTCAATTTTTCCAATGGTAAAGG
Source organism: Citrobacter sp. RHBSTW-00859 (assembly GCF_013729795.1). Lineage (NCBI taxonomy): Bacteria > Pseudomonadati > Pseudomonadota > Gammaproteobacteria > Enterobacterales > Enterobacteriaceae > Citrobacter > Citrobacter sp. RHBSTW-00859. The sequence continues at coordinate 711,622 of NZ_CP056284.1, forward strand.
TGGATTCGGCGGGCTGGAAAATATGTACGCCCAGCTGGAAAAGCTTAGTAAGCTCAACGATGAAACCCGGATGGCAACGATTAAGGATCTGTTCGGTAATGATGCGGAAGTCATGAAAGTCCTTAACACCATGATTGAAAAAGGTATTAATGGCTATCGTGAAACTGCCGCCAAACTTGAAAATCAGGCTTCACTGCGGGAACGCGTCGATGCGTCCCTGAATACCCTGGGTAATAAATGGGAAGCCGCTACAGGTTCCTTTACCAATGCTATGGCTAGTATCGGTGAAACAGTTGCCCCAACATTAAAGAAGCTGGCTGACTGGTTGGGTGAACTGGCTTCGCGTCTGGATGGTTTTGTTAAACGACACCCACAATTGACCTCAGCGCTGTTTAAGCTGGCAGCTGGCTTTGCCATTGTTGCCACCGCCGCTGGGGTTGTTTCACTGGCGCTGGCGTCTGTGTTAGGGCCGATGGCAGTAGTGCGAATGAGCGCAGGGGTGATGGGGCTAAAATTTTCATCTGCATTTGGTCTTATTGGGAAAGCAATCAGTTCTGTTGGCAAGTCAGTTATATGGCTGGGCCGATTGATGTTTGCAAATCCTATACTGGCTGTCATTGGGCTGATCGCCGCTGGTGCTATTTATATCTGGCAGAACTGGGACACGCTTGGGCCAAAATTCAAGGCAATGTGGGATGCCGTATGTAATGCCACAAGTACGGCATGGGATTGGATTAAAGAGAAGGCCAGCGCCGCATGGGAGGGGATTAAGTCACTGTTCTTTAATTATACCTTGCCGGGATTAATAGCTAAAAATTGGGATGCAATAAAAACTGGCGTTTCTGAAGCGTGGGCCAATATCAGACAATCTATTAGTGATAAATGGAATTCGATCCTGTCTGATGTTTCCGCGCTTCCTGCGAAGTTTCAGGACATGGGCAGCGCCATTATTGACAGTATTCTTAATGGAATTAATGCCAAATGGGAGACTCTTAAAAGCAAGCTTTCCTCAGTCACCGATTATCTACCTGACTGGATGATCGGAAATGATAAAACGCAAGGCAAAGCACAGGTGCAGGTGGTTGGTGGAGCAGCGACTGCTGCAGTTCCGTTTGCCGGAATGTATGACAATGGCGGCACGATCCCGCGTGGTCAGTTTGGCATCGTTGGGGAGAACGGCCCCGAAATTGTGAACGGTCCCGCAAATGTGACCAGCAGGCGGCGCACTGCCGCGCTGGCTTCCGTCGTTGCAGGTGTCATGGGCGTAGCGGCAGCGCCTGCAGAGGCTGCTCCACTACATCCTTACAGTCTGCCTACTGTGGCATATAAACAAAGCCAGCCTGCGAAATCTGCCAGCGCGCCGCCAGTGATGCACTTTGAAACTCACGCGCCGATCACTATCTATGCTCAGCCAGGGCAGAGTGCACATGATATTGCCCGTGAAGTTGCCCGACAGCTTGACGAACGCGAGCGCAAGACCAGGGCAAAAGCGCGCAGCAATTTCAGCGATCAGGGGGGATATGAATCATGATGATGGTGCTGGGTTTATATGTATTTATGTTGCGCACTGTCCCTTATCAGGAGCTGCAGTATCAGCGTAGCTGGCGACATGCAGCCAACAGCCGGGTGAACCGCCGCCCGTCAACGCAGTTTCTTGGCCCGGATAATGATTCACTGACACTGTCCGGGGTTCTGCTGCCGGAAGTGACTGGAGGCAGGCTGTCATTACTGGCGCTGGAGTTGATGGCAGAGCAGGGCAAAGCCTGGCCTTTGATTGAAGGCAGCGGAACCATTTACGGCATGTTTGTTATTGAAAGTCTGAGCCAGACAAAGACGGAGTTTTTTGCCAGTGGAATGCCTAGGCGCATTGAGTTTACGATCACCCTCAAACGGGTTGATGAATCGCTGTCTGACATGTTCGGGAGCCTGAGTGACCAGCTCAGCAACCTGCAGGACTCTGCTGCCTCTGCGATTGGGGGGATTAAGAACACGGTAGGAGGATTGCTGCAGTGAACGTTAAATCTGATCTTCTGAATCTGAACAGTAAAAGCCCGGCTTTCAGTATCGTCATTGAAGGTAAGGACGTGACGAGCGTGCTGGATACCCGCCTGATGAGTCTGACGCTGACGGATAACCGGGGCTTTGAAGCGGACCAGCTTGATCTGGAGCTGGACGACGCCGACGGGCTGATCGCCCTGCCGCGACGTGGGGCAGTGATTCAGCTGGCGCTGGGCTGGAAAGGCCAGCCGCTTTTCCCTAAAGGGGCTTTTACTGTGGATGAAATTGAACACAGCGGTGCCCCTGACCGGCTGACCATCCGGGCGCGTAGCGCAGATTTCCGTGAAACCCTCAATACACGGCGCGAAAAATCATGGCATCAGACAACGGTGGGGGAGGTGGTAAAGGAAATCGCCGCCCGGCACAACCTGACAATGGCCCTGGGCAATGACCTGACCGATAAGTCTCTGGATCACCTGGACCAGACCAACGAGAGCGACGCGAGTTTCCTGATGAAGCTGGCGCGGCAGTTTGGGGCCATTGCCTCTGTAAAAGACGGGCATCTGCTGTTTATCCGCCAGGGGCAGGGCAGAACTGCCAGCGGAAAGCCATTGCCGGTAATCACTATCACCCGCAAGGCTGGAGACAGCCACCGTTTCAGCCTGGCAGATCGTGGTGCCTATACGGGCGTGATTGCCAGTTGGCTGCATACGCGGGAGCCAACAAAGAAGGAAACGACAAGCGTTAAGCGCCGGAAGAAAACCACGACAGCAAAAGAGCCGGAGGCAAAGCAGGGAGATTATCTGGTCGGCACGGATGAAAACGTGCTGGTACTCAACCGGACCTATGCTAACCGGGCCAATGCTGAACGGGCCGCCAAAATGCAATGGGAGCGTTTGCAGCGTGGTGTTGCGTCTTTCTCCCTGCAACTGGCGGAAGGCCGGGCCGATCTCTATACGGAAATGCCCGTGAAGATGAGCGGCTTTAAGCAGCCCATTGATGAAGCTGAATGGACGATCACCACGCTCACGCACACGGTCAGCGCTGACAGTGGTTTCACAACCAGCATTGAATTTGAGGTAAAAATTGACGATCTCGAAATGGAATGATTACTTCACAAAATGGAATTATGTTGTATCATTATTGCGATTACAGCAAAAGTGGGGAAAAGGCTAAAATGATGAATTGTCCGTTGTGTGGTCAGGCCGCACATACACGCAGCAGCTTTGAAGTTTCCCGCCAAACAAAAGAACGTTATAACCAGTGCACAAATATTGAATGCGGGCACACTTTTGTTACTCATGAAACGTTCGTCAGGTCTGTTTGTCGCCCTCAAAAAATCAGTTCTGCACCTCCGCATCCGAAGGGTTTGCAGCAACAACTTTCGTACTAACCCGCTGCTGGCGGGTTTTTTTATGAAATTCCTGCTGCCATTTTGCTGCCAATGGGTTTTGATTAAACAAAAAGGCCACTCGCGAGAGTGGCCTAACTGTATGTATTTACTACTTAAATTTGGTGGCCCCTGCTGGACTTGAACCAGCGACCAAGCGATTATGAGTTCCTACCAGAACAACCTAAAATCAATAGTTTGCGTTATTTATCATTGACATAGATTGCCATTGTTTGCCAGCGATTACCCATTATACGCCATTTCTACCGCCACTTTATCGCCACTCCATTTGCTTACTCGTACCAAGACGAAGTATCTACTTCTATTTCTTTCGAAGTTATAGTTAGTTGAGCTGGATTGCGTAAGCTGCACTGCATGGAAAGGCTAAATGGATAATCAGTGTTAATTTCGCATAGGTCATCTTTGGGACCATATTCTTGTGTAACAAATACTGAACCGTCAACGCCTATGTATATAAATTCATCATCAATATCTGAGGCATACACATCTTCAATTTGTACATACTCAGTGTAAACTCGAGGAGCCAAAATAGTCACTTCATCAGGCAAACTTTCATTCGCCAAATCCCTAACTGAGCTATCGATTTCATTTTCTAGGATACAGATTACTTCCTTAGCAGTATCGGCCATCAAATCTAAACAATGCTGAGCGATGGAAACTACATCCCGCGCGTTTTCAAAAAACTGTTTGGGGGATGGTTTAAAATATTTTTCTGTTATATGTGTGTATTTATTAAGGTTAACAAACTCAGCTAAGAAATCTGATATGGATTCATCAATAAATGTAGTATTGATAACGCCTAGAAAACTATCTGGTATGTTTTTTTGGGCACAATATTTTAACTGCTGTTTTCTCGTTACTCTCCTATTAGGATCTATACGCACATACCATGGTGCACCGATAACTTTTTCTTCAGGAGCTTTTCGAGCTATAACATGTAAAATCAACTCTCTCATAGTATATGCAAAGTTGTGAAACCTCAGAGGGTTACCATGAGAGGCATAATTTCGAAGGCTTGCTATGAATAGCTCTTTTTCAAATTCTGTTTCCAATGTGGCTTTGAATTTAACCATAAAATCTAATTCTAATAGTTTCTTTAATTTCATTTTAGAGCCTTATTAGAGAATGGATTATATCTGAGTACATCTTCTAAATGATCTGGTGCAAAGTGAGCATATCGCATTGTCATTTTGATATCGGTATGGCCGAGCACGCGCTGCAAGACAAGAATGTTGCCACCATTCATCATAAAGTGGCTGGCGAAGGTGTGGCGCAAAACGTGGGTAAGCTGTCCTGCCGGTAGTTCGATGCCGGTTCTTTCCAGAGCTGACCTGAACGCGCCATAACAATCACTAAATAACCGGCCTTTTTTGTCATCAGGCAGAGACTCGTAGAGCTCTTTACTGATTGGAACGGTGCGATTTTTTCTACCTTTCGTGTTGGTGTATGTGATTTTGTATTTCGCGAGCTGGCTTTTTCTCAGACTCTCGGCCTCAGACCAGCGTGCGCCAGTGGCGAGACAGATTCTTACCACGGTTTCTAAATCAGGGTGGTCATGCCTTTTGCACTCTCCGAGTAGTTGCGAAATTTGGTCGTGAGTTAGCCAGGCCATTTCCATTTCTTCTGTGCGGAATGGACGCATATTTTTCAGTGGGTTCTCACCCTTCCATTCTCCGAGGCGGTTTAGCTCATTGAATACCGCCCGGAAGTAGGCCAGCTCAAGATTAAGCGTGCGAGGCGATACCTCTTTCACCCTGTTTGAACGGGCATACTCACCTTTTAACCGTTTTTCTCGGTAGCGGGAAAACATCTGCGCATCGAAATCGCGTGCGAGTGGTTCGCCCATACACTCAAAAGCATGGTGCATGGCTAACTGGCGTTTTAAGCCGTCTTTCAGGGTAATACCATGAGCGCTATACCATGAATCAACCAGCTCTTTTAACGTGCGCCTGTCTTCCTTTTCTTCCTGCCACGGGTTTTGAACGGTGTACTGTTCAAACGCCAGTGCCTCGCCTTTAGTAGCGAATTTCTTTCTGATACGTTTGCCATTTGCACCGTTTGGGTAGAGCTCACAAATCCAGCCGCCAGCCGGATTTTTACGAACGGTCATTAGTTAACCTCGCTGTATACACCCATCACGCGACCTAATGCTTTAATGTCATCAAATCCGCATTCAAAGGGAACCTTTCCCCCTGCTACATGTAGTTTTCGGCCAGGCAATTTTGTTAATTCTCGAATACTGATAGCACCTTCAATATCGACGAGCCATTCTCCATCTGAAAGGGATGCGTCTCGCTCGATGAAATGGAGCTTTCCGTCAGCGTAGACGGCAATTGGATTCGCAAGCGGCTTGCTAAAAAACTTGCCAGCAATGCTCAAATCGCCATCACTAACCAGAGATTCTTCACTTAATGTGAATTTCTCCACATTTTGGGTGTCGGCATTCACGCTGCCGGTTGTAGGTGACCCTTTGCCAGTGAGTAGCCAGGCGAGATTTACGCCAGTTTCTAGGGCGCAATGCACAATAAAGTCATAAGAAATGGAATCGCGACTATACCTGTTAGCAAGAGAGCTTGATGCAATTTCGAAGTGCCTAGCTAATTGAATTTTCTGAGAAAATCCGTAAGCCTCGCAAATCCTATCCAGCACTTCTTCATTGTTTAAACCAAGACCTTCAATTCTCATGTAGCTTTAACCTATTTACAAACTCCACTTTGGGAGTTATGTTAAGCCTAAACCTAGGCAATTAATGGCGAACGTTGGCAAACAGAAGGCTATTAATTGCAATCTTTAGCAAAAGGGGAATCATGCAACATGGCTTCTGAAATCGCAATCATCAAAGTGCCTGCACCTATCGTTACTCTGCAGCAATTCGCAGAACTTGAGGGTGTTTCTGAGCGCACCGCCTACCGTTGGACAACCGGCGACAACCCTTGTGTACCAATCGAACCCCGCACCATCCGTAAAGGCTGCAAGAAAGCAGGTGGCCCGATTCGCATTTATTACGCACGCTGGAAAGAAGAGCAGTTGCGTAAGGCGTTGGGTCATTCCCGTTTTCAACTCGTCATCGGCGCTTAATTCACTTTATGTGAATTGGAAGGATGCAACATGTTTGATTTTCAGGTTTCCAAACATCCCCACTATGACGAAGCGTGCCGGGCTTTTGCGCAGCGTCACAACATGGCGAAGCTGGCCGAGCGTGCGGGTATGAACGTTCAAACGTTACGTAACAAGCTAAACCCGGAACAGCCTCACCAGTTTACGCCGCCTGAATTGTGGCTACTAACTGACCTGACAGAAGACTCAATCCTCGTTGATGGTTTTCTGGCGCAGATTCATTGCCTGCCATGCGTACCGGTTAATGAGCTGGCTAAAGACAAATTGCAGTCTTATGTCATGCGCGCAATGCGTGAACTCGGCGAACTAGCGAGCGGTGCGGTATCAGATGAACGTCTTACCTCTGCCCGTAAACACAACATGATTGAAAGCGTTAACGCTGGCATTCGCATGTTGTCATTGTCGGCACTGGCGCTGCATGCGCGTCTGCAGACCAATCCCGCTATGACGAGCGTGGTCGATACCATGAGCGGTATTGGCGCGTCATTCGGTCTGATTTGAGGTGCGTATGCTGAAAAGTGAACCATCATTCGCGTCTCTGCTCGTCAAGCAAAGCCCCGGCATGCACTACGGCCACGGCTGGATCGCAGGTAAGGACGCCAAGCGCTGGCACCCGAGCCGCTCACAGGCTGATTTACTGGCTGGCCTCTCTACTAAAAAGCAGGGGGAATCATGGCTATCGAAGCTGTTTCCGCGACTGTTCCGCTGAAAGCGGGTGAACGTCTGGCCGGTCTCAATCATGTGGCTGAATTACGCGCGAGATATTGGGGCGATAGCTGGAAAGAGGTTGAGCGCTTTGTCGATGATATGCGCGATAAACGTGACCCACAATTTGAAGAAAATAATCGGGCGCTGGCCGCTATTTTCTTTCTGGCAAAAATACCGGCGGCTCGTCATGAGCTCGAATTAAGTGAGCTAACTACTGACGAGAAAAAGGCGCTTATTACAGCGATGAATCATTTTCGTGCAGTAGTGAGCTTATTTCCCAAACGGCTAACCATGCCGAATTAATCCAAACAGAAATTTAATGGCGTAAACCCGCCGGGCTTCTTATTGCCCGAAATCAGGAGAGTTAATTATGCGTAATACCGAAATCCGTAGTTTTAGTACTGATAGTGATGCGCTGGCCGTATTGCTGACCGATGCAAAAAAAGAGGAGCGTAAAGACCGCGCGCTCGCTGTTTCCATCCGCCTTGAGGCGCTGGCTATCCATATCACCAAAGAGAGTATGAGCGGTACCGAAGCCGCTGAACTGCTGCGCCGTGAAGCCGCCCGCTTTGAGAACGAATCACAGGAGCTGCACTAATGGCCGACGCAATGGATTTAGCGCAACTGCGCGAGCAGGAAGACCGCGAGCGCCACATCAGCAACGCGCGCAGCCGTATCGCTACGCCTTCCCGTTTTCTCTGCGAAGAATGCGACGCACCAATCCCGGAAGCTCGCCGCATTGCGATTCCGGGCGTGGCCTTCTGCGTGACCTGCCAGCAAATCGCAGAACTCAAATCTAAACATTACAAGGGCGTGTAAATGGGTATTCGTATCGAAGTCGGCGACAAATGGGTAATTACCAGCGACCAATATCAATTCATCCCGAATGAAAAGAAAGTCGCTCAATCCGGGAAAAAAACTGGCGAGGAGTGGCTCGACACTATCGGATATTACCCGAAGATGAATCAGCTTATTTCTGGGCTGATTCATCACCATATTCAGCAGTCATCAATTACCACTCTTGACGCAATGGCCGCTGAAATTGAGCGTATCGGGGAAATGTGCGCCTCCTCAATCAAGGTGGCGGAATGAGAAAAACACATCAATTAAAAATCCGGCCTGAGTTTTTTCAGGCTGTCCTCAATGGAACCAAAAAAGCCGAGTTTCGTCTTGCTGACCGTGCTTTTGCTGCAGGGGATTTACTTTGCCTAAACGAGTATGGCGCCTGCGAATATGACCCGCAAAAGGTCGGTTTTACCGGCGCTTTTGTCTACGTGCTGGTGACTCATGTAACTGACCTTAGTGAGTGGGCTCCTGGCTATGTGATGCTAAGCATACAGCGTAGGCAAATGGGGGAACTATGCGGGTAAGTGTTAACTATGCTTACCCGTGGAACGCTCCCCGGTCAGCAATAGCCAGCCCATATCTTACCTATGACCAACAGTATCGCCGCGACCGTATGTTTGCGGCTTTGCTGCATGCGAGAAAAGTGCTTTCTCTCCAGCCCGAGTGCGTGCGCTTTGATGTTTATCGCACCGCTGCGGTGCTGGAACAAAATCAGGGCAGTCAACGAGCCAATGCCTTTTTAATCAGCTTCTGCAAAAAGGCATTGCCACGTCTTGAACTGGTCGCAAAAAAATACGAGTGCGCGGGTATCAACAGCAATGTATCAACCGCTGTTTTTGGTGGTCATTTTGATACCCAGCTTATGCAATATCTGGCGTCACGCATGGTTAATATGGTCGCCAGATATAACCGCCTCCCTGATATGTCGCGCGCTGATATTGACCTGCTGGCAGCTGATATCGCTAATTTCATTCGTGCTGAACTGGCTGACATTGATGACACCGGATTTAGCGAGCTCAAAACGCTGTACACCTGGTACATGCGAGCCGGTTTCATCTCCCTGCAATTCAACGTTACCCCGCCGCATTGGGAGCGGGTGACAAAGAAATATGTTGGTGAGGATGAAATCGCACCTGCTATTACCCGTATGTTTAATGAGGTTTGGTGGCGAGGCCGCTTACGGCGCATTGCAGCTGCATGGCGCGAACACCTGCACATTGCCGCTGGCAACGTCAGCAAAAAAAAGCATGTCTACGCGAGTAAAAATTGCGTGACTGACTGGCGCGAGCAGAAGCGCCGCACGCGTGAATTTCTAAAGGGGCTGGATCTCGAAGACGAAGACGGCAACCGCATCAGTCTGATTGAAAAATACGACGGTTCGGTCGCTAACCCTGCGATACGCCGCTGCGAGCTGATGACCCGCATTCGTGGGTTTGAAAATATCTGTAATGAGCTCGGTTATGTCGGTGAATTTTACACCCTGACCGCACCGTCTAAATATCACGCCACCACCAAAGCTGGCTACCGTAACAGCAAATGGCAAGGAGCCAGCCCGTCGGACACGCAGAGTTATCTCACCAGCCTTTGGGCGCGCATTCGTGCCAAGCTACACCGGGAAGAAATCCGCATTTTCGGCATCCGTGTTGCCGAACCTCATCACGACGGAACGCCTCACTGGCACATGCTTATGTTCATGTTGCCGGAAGACGTCGAGCGCGTGCGCCTCATCATCCGTGATTATGCGTGGGAGGAAGACCGCCACGAACTGAGAAGCGATAAAGCCAAAAAAGCACGCTTTCATGCCGAGGCCATTGACCCGGAAAAAGGCAGCGCTACCGGCTATGTTGCTAAATACATTTCGAAAAATATCGACGGCTATGCTCTTGATGGTGAAACCGATGACGAAAGCGGTGAGCTGCTGAAAGAGACTGCCCCCGCTGTATCAGCATGGGCGGCGCGCTGGCACATCCGTCAATTCCAGTTTATCGGCGGTGCGCCGGTGACGGTCTACCGTGAATTGCGTCGTCTCGCTGATACCGAGACCGCACACGGTCTGAGCGTTGAGTTTGCCGCTGTCCATGACGCCGCTGACGCTGGTGATTGGGCTGGTTACATTAATGCGCAGGGTGGCCCGTTTGTCCGTCGCGATGATTTGCAGGTGCGCACGCTGTATGAGCCGCGCGCCGAGTTTAATCAGTATGGTGAGGAAACCGTCTGCATCCGTGGCGTGTACGATTCCGCTGTCGGTGCTGGCACCCCGATTTTAACCCGGCTAACGCAGTGGAAAATTGTGCCGAAGCGTGCCGTTGATTTGGTCGTTGACGTTAAGGGCGCTTCTGCGCCCTCTCGGAGTTCTGTCAATAACTGTACGGGAAGCGAAAGCGATCCACCGATACTGGATTTAACAAAACCACTGAGTCGGCGTGAAAGACGAGAGTTGACCAACCGGCTCAGGAAGCAAAAGCCAGCAACACGGCGAAAATTCATCCACGGAATGGATGAGCAAAACGCAGCTATAGCGAAAACTATCGACGAGATACATCTGACAACCGGCATTAATATCAGCCGGGGCGAAGCCCTGCACCTGATGGCCGGTGGTAAAAGTTGTTTTGATGGCAAATGGCTACGCGGAACGGCCAAAGGAGAAATATTTTCCGCAGCACCATCGTATGAGGCTAAAGCTCGGAAAATCCTCAATCGTGTTGCGGCTTTAGCAGAAATGGCAACGAAAGAGTAAGCGGCAATGTTCATCCATATCATGTACATACAGTGTATTTCTTTGCGATTTTTTTCTTCACACCATTTGTCGATACGTGCTACTGTATGTTTATACAGTATCTCGTTGTGGAGGTTGTGTGGATAGAGAGTTGAGAGAGCACGTCATGATTGAACGTGTCGAAATGATTGCGCGTCTGACGACTGAGGGTACTTGTCAGGAGCGAGACCGAGAAATTGCCTTAAATTTGATTGCGGAAATAGCAAAAGGCAACCTAATGAAAAACAATAATTTTTCCGTTGTGTTTTCCGCTCCGCCTGTCGATGAGACTTTTGCAAAGGAGAGCAAAGTGAAGGTAAATATCACGTTGGATAAAGACCAAAAAATAGGCCAGCCGGTAATTGATGCTTTTCAGTGCGAATTGACTAGGAGGATACAGTCTGTTTTCCCGTCAACGCGCGTTACTGTTAAAAAGGGATCCATGACCGGTGTTGAGCTGATGGGGTTCGATAAAGATTCAGACCGCGAAGCGCTGGATAGTATCCTTCAGGAAGTGTGGGAAGATGAGAGCTGGCGTTAATCCCTGAAATATGTGCAACCTTCGACCCCATGTTTGATAGCATGGGGTTGTTTTGTATGGGGATTACACACAAAGGAAAATCATGGATACCTTAATAGCATTTTTATCTCTGGCTCTCTTTATTGCTTTTATCGTGGGGTTAATCAAGCCGTCGCTGGTTCGAATGCCGAACCGTAAGCGCTCCAGTGCGGTTTACCTTGGTGGCTGTCTGGCGCTGGGCGTTATTGGCTCAATCTTATGGCCGACTGAAAAAAGTCAGCCTGTGGCAAAAACTGACGTACCGGCGGTTAAAGCGGAACCGGCTACGCCAACGTTTGAGTACGCAGATAAAACCCTCAAAGAATATCGCAACGAGTCAAAAGAAACCCGGCACGATATCGTTAAAGGCTATGTGGGTTTCAAAGGTGTACCGGCCAGCTCTGCTGATGCCTTTTATGCCTGTATGAGTGAGTACGCTTTTACTAAAGATGATGCGTTAAAGCTCGGTGATGTGTTGGGTTGGTGTTTCAACGACTTCGAGAAGGATCCACAATCTCTGAATAATAAAATCAACCTTGACGCATTTCAGGGTAATTTTAGCGGTTGGGATGGCTCTTATCGCCCGTTAGAGAAGCTGATAAAAGCCAGCATGAATGATGATTCCTCTTATAAACACGTTTCAACGGTCTACCATCTGATTTTGAATAAAGACCCGCATGCCGTTGTAAAAACAACGTTTCGCGGTACTAATGCCTATGGCGGCGTGGTCAAACAGACCGTAGCGGCACGCGTCAACGTGCGAACGGGTGAGGTCGATTCGATACTCGACAATTAAACAATATAGTGACAAACGCCGCCGGTGCTGAAACTCGCTTTCAGTGCTGGCGGGGTTGAACAACGAGCCCTGCGAGGCGTTAGCCTGCCCCGTAGAGACCGCCCCCAACCGGCACTATTAAAGTCGGTTTTATTATGCCATTTTCCCGCGATTTCCCCGTTTTTTAGCCGTGCATGCAACAGGTGCATGGTTTTGCATGCGTCAGAGTTGCCCGTTCTGGCCGTGCGCCACCAGAGCTGGCGCGGATCCAGAGTGGTCATGCAACTGCATTAAAACCGACCCATAAAGCGGGCAGGCGTGGCGGGGAAAGCATTGCGCGCCAGCGGTGGTGCGTAATAATAAAAATTATCGTCTGAGCGCGTCGTGATGCCGCTGTCGTGTTTGTTGTCGGTTCGTTGGTGGTCTTGTGTGGTCGTGCGCGCGTGGCGCGTCTGAGGCGTGATGGTGGCGGGGTGTGAAAAAGCCGCCATGCTGGCGGCTTGAGGGGGATTATTCCGGGTTGTCGAGGGTGTACTCTTTGAACCTGATGACCTCCATACCGAGCCAGTCGTTTACCTCCCTGAACCTGTCCTGTAGAGGCGACAGTTCGTTACGCACAAATACCTTTGCCACCTTCTCAACGTCACCGAGTGAACCGATATTCTCGGGCTTGCCGCCCATGAGCTGGAACGGTACGCGGTGCGCGTCCATCAGGTCGGCGGCACTCGCTTTCTTGATGTTGAAAAAGTCATCCTTTGTGGCGACCTCGCTCAGTGGCACGATTTTGATGCCGTCCGGTTTTCCGCCGGGGGCATAGAAAAACAGGTTCTTAAAGTTGCCGAGCCCTTTCGAGTTACGCATCGCCTCACGCAGCGATTCGACGTCGGTCGCGCTCTGCGCCGGGTCAGTCACATACATGATGTAACCCGCGTGCGCGCCGTTCTGGTAATACTTGCGGCGGAACAGCGTCGCGGATTCATTCAGCCAGGCGGAATTAAGCGCGCTGAGATATTCGGGCAGGCCGTAAATCTCCTGATTAATGTCGGGCTCCAACAGGTGAAACACGGTATCAGGCGCGAACTCATGCGGTAGAGTGAAGTTTTCCACAAACCAGAAAATCGAATCGTCGACCCCGCGCCGGGTGTATTTGGCCGGTGAGGCCAGCAGCTTGATTAACTGACCGGTGACGCTGTGGCGCTGCTCAAGAAAGGCGTTGCCGAATACCAGATAGTCGAGCGCAAAGCGGCTGAAATCCTGACGGGACAGCAGCGGGTGCGGGATGTAGGTGCTCGCGAGCACGTTGCGCTTAACGTAAATCGGTGAGCTGTGATGTACAGCAGAGCGCAGGCTCTTTGCCAGCCCGGAGAAGCTGACCGGCGGCTCGTACCATTTACCGTTACTGATGCATTCGACGTAATCCAGAATGTCGCGCTTATCGAGCACCGGCACTGGCTCACCGAAGGTGAACGCTGTCGTTTTTGGCGGTGCGCTGGCGGTTAGTTGTTGTGGCTTGCTGGCCTTCTGCGCAGCGGCTTTACGGGATTTTTGTTTACCCATCTTAGTTGAACTCCAGAATAGATTTAGGCTGCATGCCGCTACCGGCGGAAAGCGGTTCGTTTAACAGGGCGTGCATGGTCGCCCATGCGATATCGGCGTGACTGGCTTCCTCGGTGCGGCTGGCCTCGTAGGTGGCGCTGCGCCCGCTGCTGGTCATGGTTTTGCGGATGGACATAAACGACTGCGTGACGTCAGTTGCCCCGGCGTCGTACTCCAGACAGCCACGGCGAATGGTGTCTTTTGCCTTAAGCACCATCGCGGTTTTCATCTCAGGTGTGTAACGGATGCCGCGTGCCGCCGGGTAGAATGAGCGCACCAACTGGAACACGCCGAGACCCAGGCCGGTTGCGTCAATGCCGATGTATTCGACGTTATATTTTTCGGTCAGCTTACGGATGCCCTCCGCCTGCGCGGCAAAGTCCATGCCTTTCCACTGGTGGCGCTCTAGCATGCGGAACTTGCCGCCCGAGACCACCGGCGGCGCGAGCACAACGCACCCGGCACTGTCGCCGGTGTGTGACGGGTCGTAGCCAATCCAGACCGGGCGCGAGCCGAACGGATGGTCGGCGAACGGGGCAAAGTCCTCCCATTCTTCCATCACGTCGACCATGCAGCGCTGCAGCTCCTCGAACGGGAATACCGACGCTTTATCGTCGACAAACTCGCACATAAACAGGTTTTTAAAGTCATCATCACTGTTTTCGCGTTTGAGCTGGTCGAGGTCGAACAGGGTGCAACCACCGGCAAGGGCATCCTCAATGGTGACAATCTGCCGCCACTGGCCATCGTCGCAGAGCTGGCCACCGGCGAGCGCGCTGTGACTGATGTCGATTTCGATGCGGTCGGCAATCCGGCTGCGCCCCTTGTTGAACAGCTCGCCAGACCAGAAGGGGTACGCGCCGTGCGCCAGCGTGGAAGGTGTCGAAAAGTAGGTTGAGCGCAGGTGCTTCTGCGAGGCCATGCCCGACGCGACTTTGCGCAGCTTCTGAAAGTTCGGGATCCAGAATATTTCATCGACATACAGGTCGCCGTTATGGCTCTGCGCGGTGTTGGAATTGGTACCGAGAAAAATCAGCTTTGCGCCGTTGTTGCCGATGACAATCGGGTCGCCGGTCAGGTCGACGTCGACCAGCCGCGCAAACTGGATGATGTACTCGCGGAACACGTAAGCCTGCGTTTTACTGGCCGACAGAAATATCTGGTTGTGGCCGGTCTTGAGCGCGCGCAGTAGCGCCTCGCGGGAGAAATAGAACGTCGCGCCAATCTGGCGGGATTTGAGAATGTCGCGAATACGGTGCGCCAGCCCTGCGCGGTACCACTGCAACTGGTACTCGAAAGACTGGTCGAAAAATAGTTCCTCCAGCTTCCCGATAGCCTCGTCGCTGAAAAAGTTCTTTTTCGGCTTCTTGCGCTCGCCCTTGTTGCGGTTGGCGACATTGGGGTTAAGGTCGACCTCGTTACCGGTCTGACTGTAGCGATTAACGCGCGCCAGTCGCTCAATCTGCCGCCCGAGCAGGTCAATCTCTTTGAAGTCGCCGCCTGACTTTTGCGGCTTGGCGATGAGCTGAATCAGGCGCGCCTCAAGGCTGCTTTCGACGCGGGAAATCGGTGCGATGCCGTCCCAGCCGTCGCGCTGCTTCCAGCTCTGCACGGTCGGGCGCTTGACCTGCAGCATTTCGGCAATCTGTGGCACGGAAAAACCCTGCCAGTAAAGCAGCGATGCCTGCCGTCGCGGGTCATGCAACAAGGTTGTATCGGTGGAAATGGTCATTGATGCCTCGCCGTAGTGGATTCAGGGCAAGGCTACTTAATGGCCGTCAGTGATTCGCTAAGGTGCTGTTGTGTGGGCGGTTGTCCAGTCGTCATTGGTGGTCGGGCGTGTCCTGAGTCTGGAAACTGGCGATGACCAGTAACCCCAACCTCAGGACTCCTGACAATGGCAAAAAAAGTCTCAAAGTTCTTTCGCATCGGCGTCGAGGGTGATACCTGCGACGGGCGCATTATCAGCGCCAGCGATATTCAGGAAATGGCCGAAACCTACGACCCGCGCGTCTACGGTTGCCGTATCAACCTTGAACACCTGCGCGGCCTGTTGCCCGATGGCGTATTCAAGCGTTATGGCGATGTGGTCGAACTGAAAGCCGAGAAGATTGACGACGATTCTGCGCTTAACGGCAAATGGGCGTTGTTCGCTAAAATCACCCCGACCGATGACCTTATCGCGATGAATAAAGCCGCGCAGAAGGTCTACACCTCAATGGAAATTCAGCCGAATTTTGCCAATACCGGCAAATGCTACCTCGTCGGCCTTGCGGTCACCGATGACCCGGCGAGCCTCGGCACTGAATACCTCGAATTTTGCCGCAACGCGAAGCACAACCCGCTACAGCGCTTTAAGGCCAACCCTGAAAACGTCTTTTCCGCTGCCACGCTGGCCGAGCTGGAATTTGAAGACGTTCCCGACACGGTGCTCAACAGTCTGGCCGATAAGGTGAAAGCCATTTTCAGCCGTAAGCAGGTCAGCGACGATGCGCGCCTGAATGATGTGCATGAAGCGGTGACCACCGTCAGCGAACATGTGCAGACCAACCTGACAAAACAGGACGAGCGCCTTTCCGCTATGGAAACCGCGTTTGCCACTTTCAAACAGGAACTGACCGGCAAGGTTGAAGAAACCAGCCAGGCATTTTCCGCCCTGAAAACCACCCTCGACAAAACCGAAAGTTTCAGCCAGCCGCGACGCACGAAAGCCAGCGGCAGCGGTGGCGACGAGCTGCTGACCGACTGCTGATAAACCGCAGACCGAAACCGGGCGGCAACCCCGCCCGATGCTGTGACTAACCGATTAATTCAAACAGGAAATACTATGCGTCAGGAAACCCGTTTTAAGTTCAATGCCTATCTGACCCAGCTCGCCAAACTGAACGGCATCAGCGTTGATGACGTCAGCAAGAAATTCACCGTCGAGCCGTCCGTTACGCAAACACTGATGAACACCGTGCAGGCGTCATCTGCGTTTCTGCAGACGATTAACATTCTGCCGGTCGCAGAAATGAAGGGTGAGAAAATCGGCGTCGGTGTGACCGGAACCATCGCCAGCACGACCGACACCTCGGGCGACAAAGAGCGCCAGACCGCAGATTTCACCGCGCTTGAGTCCAACAAGTACGAGTGCAATCAGATTAACTTTGACTTCCACCTGACCTATAAACGCCTCGACCTGTGGGCGCGTTTTCAGGACTTCCAGCGCCGCATCCGCGACGCCATTGTCCAGCGTCAGGCACTGGATTTCATCATGGCCGGGTTCAACGGTACCACCCGCGCTGATACCTCAGACCGCAGCAAAAACCCGATGCTGCAGGATGTGGCCGTCGGCTGGCTGCAGAAGTACCGCAACGAAGCCCCTGCGCGTGTGATGAGCAACATCACCGACGCTGACGGCAAGGTCGTTTCGGCGGTGATTCGTGTCGGTAAGAATGGCGACTATGAGAACATCGACGCGCTGGTGATGGACGGTACTAACACCCTGATTGACGAGATTTATCAGGATGACCCGAAACTCGTTGCCATCGTTGGCCGTAAGCTGCTGGCCGACAAATATTTCCCGCTGGTGAACAAGCAGCAGGAAAACACCGAGTCGCTCGCGGCGGATATCATCATCAGCCAGAAGCGCATCGGCAACCTGCCAGCCGTGCGCGTGCCGTACTTCCCGGCGAATGCGGTGTTCGTGACAACGCTGGAAAACCTCTCTATCTACTTCATGGATGAGAGCCACCGCCGCAGCATTGATGAGAACCCGAAAAAAGACCGCGTGGAAAACTACGAGTCGATGAACATCGATTACGTCATCGAAGCGTATGCCGCCGGGTGTCTGCTGGAAAACATCACCCTGGGCGATTTCACCGCACCTGCAGCACCGGAAAGCGGAGCCTAAACCATGACGAGCCCCGCACAGCGTCACATGATGCGGGTCTCGGCCTCTCAAGCCGCGCAGCGGGAACAAGCCCCGCTGCGCCATGCAAACGCCTATGAGCAGATGCTGGTAAAGCTGGCCGAAGACCGCCGCACGTTAAAAAACATCCGTTCAAATGAGCGTAAGGCCGAGAAAAAGCGCGAGCTGCTGCCGTTCTATGCGCCGTGGGTCGCCGGTGTGCTGGCTGATGGCCGTGGTGCGCAGGATGACATTGTCATGACCGTCATGCTGTGGCGTCTTGATGCCGGTGATATTGCTGGCGCGCTGGAAATTGCGCCCTACGCGCTGAAATACGGCCTCACCTCAGACCATCGTCGCACCACGCCTTACATGCTCGTTGAGGAAGTGGCGCTTGCCGCACTGCGCCTGCGCGATGCCGGTGAGCCTGTCGAACTCGAATTACTGCTGACCACTCTCAGCCTGACCGACGGCGCTGACGTTCCCGATATGGTGCGCGCCCGTCTGCATAAGGTAACTGGCCTGACCCTGCGCGATGCCGGTAAGAACGCCGACGCGCTGGTGCAGTTTCAGCGCGCGATGCAGCTCGACCGCAATGCCGGTGTGCGCAAAGAGATTGAGCGACTGGAGCGCGCATTGAAGCCAAAGCCAGAGGCAGCACCCCGTAAAACGACTAAACCGCGCACGCGCAAACCTGCCACCAAACCGGCGGCAAAGCGCGGGCGTCCACCAAAGGCGGTAAAAACCGCCGGTTAACTGAACGCTCCCCGAGCCGGGCGGCACGCCGGTCAAAGCGGGTTTTGACCCTGACGGCGACCAGCGTCCACCGCCCAACCTAATGAGGTTGTCATGACGACAGTAATACTGAATCAGCCCGACGAACCGCAGGACGTACCGGGCGTGGTGATTCCCGCACCGGAGACGGGCGACGCAGTGATTAAAAATACGTTCTTTTTTCCTGATGTGGATCCGAAGCGCGTGCGCGAGCTGATGCGCCTTGAGCAGACGGTTTCCGATGCGCGCCTGCGCAACGCCATCAAGACCGGCATGGCGGAAACCAATGCGGAGCTTTACGACTACCGGCTGCGCCAGATTGCTGCCGGGTTTAAGACACTGGCCGACGTGCCTGACGCCGAGGAAATCGACGGCGAGAATGTGCGCGTTTTCCACTACCTCAGCGCCGTGACGGCGATGGCGACCGCCACCCTGTATGAGCGTTATCGCGGGGTTGAGGCCACCGGCAAGGGTGACAAAAAAGCCGACAGCGTCGAAACCACCATTGATGACCTGTGGCGGGATATGCGCTGGTCGGTCTCGCGCCTGCAGGATAAGCCGCGCTGCATCGTGGGTCAGCTCTGATGAAAGTCTACGCGATGCAGGGCGATACCCTCGACGCGCTTTGCGCCCGGTATTACGGGCGCACTGAGGGCGTGGTCGAGACGGTGCTGCAGGCTAATCCCGGCCTGTCTGAGCTGGGCGTCATTCTGCCGCATGGCACGGCGGTTGACCTGCCCGACGTTGAAACATCACCCACGGCGGAGACCCTGAACCTATGGGACTGAGTATGGAAAAAATCACCACGTTTATCGCCTACTGGCTGGCCGTGGGGCTGGCGTATTTCGGGGCAATGTCGCCCGAAAAACTGGCGCTTTATGTGGGTAGTCTGTGCGCCATTTTTACGGCGGCGGTGAATTTCTGGTACCGGCGCAAAACCTTTCGTTACCTGACCGAAATGGGAATCGACAAAGGGGTGACCCGTGAGCTCAATCGTTAAACGTTGCAGTGTGGCCGCAGTGCTGGCGCTGGCGGCACTGATGCCTGATTTTCGTCTGCTGAATACCTCGCCTGATGGTCTGGCGCTGATTGCCGACCTTGAAGGGTGTCGCCTGACACCTTACCAGTGTAGCGCGGGCGTGTGGACGTCAGGCATCGGCCACACTGCCGGGGTGGTACCGAAACGCGATATCACCGAGCGCGAAGCGGCGGTAAATCTGGTCGCCGACGTGCTGAATACCGAGCGCCGTCTCGCGGTCTGCGTGCCGGCCACCATGCCGCAACCTGTTTACGACGCGCTGGTCAGTTTCTCTTTTAACGTCGGCACCGGCGCAGCCTGTCGCTCGACGCTGGTCTCTTACATCAAGCGTCATCAGTGGTGGCAGGCATGCGACCAGCTTACCCGCTGGGTGTACGTCAATGGCACTAAAAACAAAGGGCTGGAAAACCGCCGCGCGCGGGAACTGGCGTATTGCATGAAAGGAGTAACCCAATGAAAAAATATTTACGTTCCCTGATGTTCGATGCCCTGCTGGCACTGGTTCTGCTTTGGGGGCTGGTATCGCCGCAAAGTGCCGCAATGAATTTTGTTGCCGCGTGGGCACTCTATGTCTGTTTTGTCTGCATTACGGCAAGCCTCGCCGGTGTGGTCGCTTATGACCACTGGCGGCTCAATACGGGCAAAGGTATTCCTGTCAATCCTGAGCTGATGACGGTATTCCGCGCCGTCTTTTGCCGCAAAGGGACGAAAGCTGGTCACGCATGGTCTCTTATCCGTTTCTCTGTTACCGCAGGTTGCCTACTCGGTGCTGGCTGGATCCTTACCGCGCTGATGTACCTGATTTGTGTGCTGACCTTTAAAGCCGTTCGCGAGACTTACCGCCAGCGCATAGAGGGGGCTGGCCTGTGTCCAGAATCATTGTGATGTTTCTGGCCTCTGCGCTGGTGCTGGCTGTGCTCGGGCTGCTGTGGTTGCGGCATGAGAACGGCAATTTATCCCGCTCCTTTGAGGCGGCAAACCGCGTCGCGAGCGAACAAAAGACGACGATTGGCATGCTGAAAAATCAGCTCAGTGTTGCAGGTCAGCTCGCCCGACGTAATGAATCCGCGCAGGTGGCACTGCGCGAACAGCTCGCAAAGGCAAGCGCAGAGGCCAGCCGCCGTGAGCAGACGATAACGAGGTTACTTAATGAAAATGAAGCCTTTCGCCGCTGGTATAACGCTGCTCTGCCTGATGTTGTGCGTCGGCTGCACACCCGCGCCGCCTGCGCCAGCGCCGGTGATTGTGGTCAACGGATGCCCGAGAGTGAGCCTTTGCCCGATGCCGGGAAGTGACCCGAAAACCAATGGTGACCTGAGCGCAGATATCCGCCGCCTTGAGGGCGCGCTGATCGCCTGCGCGCTACAGGTCAAAACCGTCAAACACTGTCAGGATGAACTCGATGCAGAAGCACAAAAGCCTGCGCAAAGCGCTGATTAACGCCGTGCCGCAGCTCCGAAATAACCCCGATATGCTGCGCCTGTTTGCCGATAACGGCCATACCGATTCCCGACTGGCGAGCTCGCTGTCGTTTGAAAAGGTGTACGTGCTTAACGTGGTGGTGACCGATTTCACCGGTGACCTTGATTTGATATTCGTGCCGGTGCAGGCGTGGCTGCGTGAACATCAGCCGGACATTATGACCACCGACGACGGGCGGGAAAAAGGATTCACCTGGATTATTGATATCAATAACGACGATTCGCTCGATATCAGTATCAGCCTGAGGCTCACCGAGCGCACGCTCGTCAAAGAGGTCGACGGCGCGCTGCATGTCAGCTATGCCCCCGAGCCGCCGCTGCCTGAGCCGGTGACGCGCCCGGTCGAGCTGTACGTTAACGGCGAACTGGTGAGTAAGTGGGATGAGTGAGTTAACCGCGCTGCAGGAACGCCTTGCCGGTCTGATTGCCAGCCTGTCACCGGTGGCGCGTCGGCAAATGGCGGCTGAGATTGCGAAAAAGCTGCGTACCAGTCAGCAACAGCGCATCAAGCGCCAGCAGGCACCCGACGGCACCCCGTATGCCGCGCGTAAGCGCCAGCCGGTGCGGAGCAAGAAAGGCCGCATTAAGCGAGAAATGTTCGCCAGACTGCGCACCAACCGCTTTATGAAAGCCAAAGGCAGCGACAGTGCGGCGGTGGTGGAGTTTACCGGCAAGGTGCAGCGCATGGCGCGGGTGCATCAGTACGGGCTCAAAGACCGGCCAAACCGCAACAGCCGGGATGTGCAGTACGATGCGCGCCCGTTGCTCGGTTTCACCCGCGACGATGAGCAGATGATTGAAGACGTCATTATCAGGCACCTCGGCAAATAAATATTGTGTGAACCACCACCGGAGCCGCGCGAATTGGCGCGACTCCAGACCAGAGGCATCCTTGCACTATGAATACGTTATCCACGATACAGGAGCTCGCGCGCGCGATTCGCAACCTCATCCGCTCAGGTGTGGTGACTGAGGTTGATACCGTGCAGGGGCTGTGCCGCGTACAAAGCGGCGGGATCCAGACTACATGGCTGAACTGGCTGACCACCCGCGCCGGTCGTTCGCGCACGTGGTGGGCTCCCTCGGTCGGTGAGCAGGTTCTGCTGCTGGCAATCGGTGGCGAGCTTGATACCGCTTTCGTGCTGCCGGGGATTTTCTCCGACGATAACCCCGCCCCGTCTGCCTCGGCGGATGCGTGGCATGTGGCTTTCCCTGATGGGGCGGTCATTGAGTACGAGCCAGAGACCAGTGCGCTGACGGTCAGCGGCATCAAAACAGCCGACGTGACGGCATCGGAGTCCATCACCGCAACCGTACCGCTGGTACTGGTGAAAGCCTCGACCAGTATCACCCTCGACACCCCGGAGGTGATTTGCACCAATAAGCTAACGACGGCGACGCTTGAGGTGCAGAAAGGCGGCAAGATGAGCGGCAATATCGAACATACCGGCGGGTCACTGTCGTCTAATGGCAAGGTACTCCACACCCATAAACACCCAGGCGACAGCGGCGGGCAAACGGGGGCACCGTTATGACGGCGCGCTATCAGGGTATGAACCGAAATACCGGCCTCGGCATCAGCGACACTGAACACATCAGCCAGAGCATGCGCGACATACTGCTGACGCCGGTCGGCTCGCGGGTGATGCGCCGTGAATATGGCTCGCTTCTGTCGGCGCTGATTGATATGCCGCAAAATCCGGCGCTCAGGCTGCAAATTATGGTGGCGTGCTATTCGGCTATCCAGAAGTGGGAGCCGCGCATCAGGCTTACCGCCATCAACTTTGAGACCGGCGACGCTGGCGAAATGTATGTCGATATTACCGGGATGCGTACCGATACCGGTGCGTCAGTTTCAACCACTGTTTCACTGAGTTAAATCACTATGGCAACCGTTGACCTGAGTCAGTTACCCGTTCCCGATGTGGTTGAGGAACTGGACTATGAAACTATCCTTGCGGAACGCATTGCGACGCTGATTTCGCTCTATCCCGAAGACCAACAGGAGGCCATTGCCCGGACGCTCACACTTGAGTCAGAGCCGATTGTTAAGCTGCTGCAGGAAAACGCCTACCGTGAAGTTATCTGGCGTCAGCGGGTGAACGAAGCCGCGCAGGCGGTGACGCTGGCCTACTCCGCCGGTAACGACCTCGACGTCGTGGCCGGGAACAACAATACCGAACGCCTGACCATCACCCCGGCGGATGACATCACCATCCCGCCGACACCTGCCGTTATGGAATCTGATACTGACCTGCGACTGCGCACGCAACAGGCGTTTGAGGGATTGAGCGTGGCGGGTCCGGTCGGCGCATATGAGTATCACGGTCGCAGCGCCGACGGGCGGGTCGCTGACGTCTCGGTCGCAAGTCCGTCGCCAGCCTGCGTGACGATTACCGTACTATCGCGCGAGGGTGACGGCACTGCCAGCCCTGAACTACTGGCGATTGTTGATAAAGCGCTGAACGCCGAAGATGTGCGCCCGGTGGCCGACCGGGTTACCGTCCAGTCAGCCGAGATTGTGCCGTACCAGATTGACGCGACGCTCTACGTTTACCCCGGTCCCGAATCTGAACCCATCAGGCAGGCATCAGAGCAGAAGCTGCAGAGCTACATCAGCGCGCAGCACCGCCTCGGGCGTGATATCCGTCTGTCAGCCATTTATGCGGCGCTGCATGTTGAGGGGGTGCAGCGTGTCGAGCTGGCATCACCGCAGGCCGACATAGTGCTGAGTAAGTCGCAGGCGTCGAACTGCACCGAGTACCAGATAACTATCGGGGGCTCGGATGAGTGACCGGCTGTTACCCGTTGGCTCGTCGCCGCTGGAAGTTGCCGCCGCTGCTGCACTCTCTGAGATTCAGCGAGTGCCGGTACCGTTGCGCACCCTGTGGAACTGGCGTACCTGCCCGGTAAACCTGCTGCCGTATCTGGCGTGGGCGCTGTCGGTCGACCGGTGGGATGAGAAGTGGCCGGAGGCGACAAAGCGCAGCGTCTGCGCGTCTTCGTTTTTCGTCCATCAGCACAAAGGCACCATCAGCGCATTGCGTCGGGTGGTTGAGCCGCTCGGCTTTCTGATTGAGGTGCGCGAGTGGTGGCAGCTCGACGAGGAGCCCGGCACATTTCGCCTCGTTGTCGGTGTGCTCGACAGTGGCATCACTGACGAAATGTATCAGGAGCTTGAGCGCCTGATTGAAGACGCCAAACCGGCAAGTCGCCACCTGACCGGGCTGGCTATCAGTCTGAGCTCGACCGGCGAACTGTAT
Source organism: Citrobacter sp. RHBSTW-00859 (assembly GCF_013729795.1). Lineage (NCBI taxonomy): Bacteria > Pseudomonadati > Pseudomonadota > Gammaproteobacteria > Enterobacterales > Enterobacteriaceae > Citrobacter > Citrobacter sp. RHBSTW-00859. Next base: position 735,836 of record NZ_CP056284.1, read on the forward strand.
GTCGGCGCGGGATGCTATCACGGCGACGCGCTGACTGTTTACCCCTACACCCCCGAGGAAATTGTCGTCGGCGGTGAATATTACCCGGCCTCGGCCATCCATTTGATTGATAACCTGAGAGTGAACGCATGACCGCAAAATATTTTGCCATTCTGACCAATCAGGGCGCGGCGCGACTGGCGAACGCGGCGGCACTCGGCACCAAGCTCAACCTGACGCAGATGGCCGTCGGTGATGCTAATGGTGTGCTGCCGACCCCTGACCTGGCGCAGACGAAGCTCATTAACCAGAAACGCATTGCGCCGCTGAACCTGCTGACCGTTGACCCGGCCAATACCAGCCAGATTATCGCGGAACAGATTATTCCCGAGAATGAGGGCGGTTTCTGGATCCGCGAGATTGGTCTCTACGACGACGACGGCATTCTGATTGCCGTGGCGAACTGCCCGGAAACCTACAAACCTCAACTGCAGGAGGGAAGCGGCCGCACGCAGACCATTCGCATGATTCTGATTGTGTCGAGCACGTCAGCAATCACCCTGAAAATTGACCCGTCGGTCGTGCTGGCAACGCGCCAGTATGTCGACGAGAAGGTCATCGAGGTCAAAACTTACACTGGCAGCGCACTAAGAATGCATGAGCAATCCCGCAATCACCCTGATGCTTCAACGTCTGAAAAGGGATTTGTGAAGCTTAACAGCAGTACGGTAAGTGATAGCGAAGCAACCGCCGCGACATCCAAGGCGGTAAAAATCGCTATGGATAACGCCAGCGCACGGCTTGCCAGAGACCGGAATCTTTCTGATCTGCCAAATATTCCGTTGGCAAGACAAAATCTTGGTTTGGGGGAGGCATCTACTCGCGGCGTCGGTACCGGAACAGGGCAATTGCCGGATATGGCAGCGTTTGGCGTGTTACGAAACGGGCAAAATTCGTGGGATACCCTGCCAAATGGAATAATTAGGCAGGTCGGAGTTGTTTCGCTGACGCCTGTAGGAAATTTCAATTCGTCAGAGTTGGGAGGTGTTACATATTATACGCACTATTATAGAGTCATTTTCCCAAAAGCCTTTCCGAATGCACAGATATCAACAATTGCTACGCTGGCCTCGTATTCATACCAGAATCAAAATCCTATGGCAGGAAAATATTTGGCCGTACATCGTGATACTGATTCGGGGCAGGATGTGTCAAAAACACGATTTACTGTTGCATATACCACAACTGTATTGGGTGAGGTGCCAACCATACATTATGAAGCTACAGGGTATTAATATGGAAAATACATTTTTTAGTCCATCTACATTAGGGTTTTATACTCATGACCAAAATATGCCGGGTGATGCTGTCGAAGTAACAACGGATGTGGGGCAGTTTTTGAGAGAGTGTGTTATCTGGGGGGCCGACTCATTCATTGTTGAACGGCAAAGGGCTTCTGTTTCTTATCCCGATTTTATGCGTGAATATGCCATAGAAAATAATGCCCCCGTCAGCTACCCGTAAAAGGAAGAGTAATGCAGGGCGGGCTGATGCCCGTCTTTTTTTTAATTTGTTTATGTGCCATCCGCTACCCATCGCCGACAAATAGCCCCTCACCAGACCAGACAGGACAATAACACTTGCCCACTAACCACGGAGTTAACCGGATGAGTGATTTTCACCACGGCGTGCAGGTGCTTGAGATTAACGACGGCACCCGCGTCATTTCCACTGTTGCAACCGCAATCGTCGGCATGGTCTGTACAGCCAGCGATGCGGATGCGGCAACCTTTCCCCTCAACGAGCCGGTACTGATTACCAATGTGCAAAGCGCCATTGCGAAAGCCGGTAAAAAAGGCACGCTGGCCGCGTCCCTGCAGGCCATCGCCGACCAGTCAAAACCTGTCACAGTTGTCGTGCGTGTTGCCGAAGGTACCGGAGAAGACGCCGAAGCGCAGACCATTTCCAATATCATCGGCGGCACGGATGAGAACGGTAAATATACCGGCATCAAGGCGCTGTTGACTGCCGAAGCAGTCACCGGCGTTAAGCCGCGCATTCTCGGCGTGCCGGGTCTCGATACCAAAGAGGTCGCAGTCGCACTTGCTTCGGTCTGTATCAGCCTGCGCGCCTTTGGCTATATCAGCGCATGGGGTTGTAAAACCATTTCCGAGGCGATGGCCTATCGCGAGAATTTCAGCCAGCGCGAGCTGATGGTCATCTGGCCTGATTTCCTTGCATGGGATACCACCACAAACGCCACCGCACCGGCATACGCAACTGCGCGCGCACTCGGCCTGCGTGCCTATATCGACCAGACCGTCGGCTGGCACAAAACCCTGTCTAACGTCGGCGTGCAGGGTGTTACCGGCATCAGTGCGTCAGTGTTTTGGGATTTGCAGGCATCCGGCACCGATGCTGATCTGCTCAACGAGGCCGGGGTCACGACACTGGTGCGTAAGGATGGCTTCCGCTTTTGGGGTAACCGCACCTGCTCTGATGACCCGCTTTTCCTGTTTGAGAACTACACCCGCACCGCGCAGGTGCTGGCCGACACGATGGCCGAGGCGCACATGTGGGCGGTCGATAAGCCCATCACCGCATCACTTATCCGTGACATTGTCGACGGCATTAACGCCAAATTCCGCGAGCTGAAATCAAACGGCTACATCGTGGACGGTGAATGCTGGTTCGACGAGGAATCGAACGATAAGGAAACCCTCAAGGCCGGGAAACTGTATATCGACTACGACTATACACCGGTTCCACCACTGGAAAGCCTGACCCTGCGCCAGCGTATCACCGATAAATATCTGGTGAATCTGGCCGAATCGGTCAACAGCTAAGGAGCCTGAAACAACATGGCACTACCCCGCAAACTTAAATATCTGAACATGTTCAATGACGGCCTTAGCTACATGGGCGTTGTTGAATCCGTGACGCTGCCGAAGCTGACCCGCAAGCTCGAAAACTATCGCGGCGGCGGCATGAATGGCGCGGCGGCGATTGACCTTGGTCTCGACGATGATGCGCTCACCGTCGAATGGTCTGTCGGTGGCCTGCCTGATGTGGCGCTGTGGGCGCAGTACGCCGCGCCGGGTGCTGACGCTGTGCCGTTGCGTTTTGCTGGCTCTTACCAACGTGACGACACTGGCGAAATCGTGGCGGTCGAGGTGGTCATGCGTGGCCGTCATAAAGAAATCGACGGCGGCGAGAATAAGCAGGGTGAAAACACCTCGACCAAACTGTCGACCGTATGCACCTATTACCGCCTCACGATTGATGGTAGCGACGTCATCGAAATCGATACCGTCAACATGGTTGAGAAGGTGAACGGCGTCGACCGTCTGGAACAGCACCGCCGCGCAATCGGGCTGTAATTCCCTGACCGGTCAGCACTGCTGGCCGGTTATTAATCCCCATTCAGAGCAGAGAAAAACATCATGGCAAAAGCACCACGTAAAACCGCTGAATTTGTTGATATGGCTGGCAATGAAATTGACACCGTAAACCCGAACGTCGTGACCCTCGACAAGCCGATTAAGCGCGCCGGTCAGACGATTGATAAAGTCACACTGATTGAGCCGAACGCCGGTACCCTGCGCGGTGTCAGTCTGGCAGCGGTGGCGCAGTCCGAAGTCGATGCGCTGATTAAGGTATTGCCACGCATGACCTACCCCGCGCTTACGGCGCAGGAGCTTACCGCAATGAACCTGCCCGATATGCTGTCGCTGGCCGCTAAGGTGATTGGTTTTTTGTCACCGGCTTCGGCGGAGTAGATTTCCCGCCCGACCTGTCGACCGATGACCTGATGGCGGATATCGCGGTGATATTCCACTGGCCGCTATCAGAGCTCTATTCCCTGAGCCTGACCGAGCTCATCACATGGCGCGAAAAGGCGCTGCAGCGTAGCGGACACCACAATGAGTAATAACCTGAGACTTGAGGTTTTGCTGAAAGCGGTCGACCAGGCGACCCGACCGCTTAAATCCATCCAGACCGCGAGTAAAACCCTGTCGGGCGATATTCGCGACACACAAAAAGGGCTGCGTGACCTGAATGGTCAGGCGTCAAAAATCGACGGCTTTCGTAAGGCCAGTGCGCAACTGGCCGTGACCAGTCAGGCGCTTGAGAAAGCGAAACGCGAAGCCGGTGAACTGGCCGTGCAGTTTAAAAACTCCACCAGTCCGACCCGCGCGCAGGCGCAGGCACTCGAAGCGGCAAAGCGTGCCGCCTCTGAGCTGCAGACGAAATACAACAGCCTGAGAACGTCTGTACAGCGCCAGCGCTCCGAACTGATGCAGGCCGGTATTAATACCCGCACCCTTTCTGCCGATGAGCGTCGGCTCAAAACCTCCATCAGCGAAACGACGGCGCAGCTTAACCGCCAGCGTGAGGCACTGGCGAGCGTCAGTGCGCAGCAGGCGAAATTAGGCCGGGTGAAAGAGCGATATAAATCAGGCAAGGAGCTTGCCGGTAACATGGCCGCTGCAGGGGCTGCCGGGGTAGGTATCGCGACAGCGGGAACGATGGCCGGGGTGAAATTACTGATGCCCGGTTATGACTTTGCGCAGAAAAATTCCGAGCTGCAGGCCGTGCTCGGGGTCGATAAGCAGTCGCCAGAAATGGAGGCGCTACGCAAACAGGCGCGCCAGCTCGGCGACAATACTGCCGCCTCTGCAGATGACGCAGCGAGCGCGCAAATCATCATTGCGAAAAGCGGCGGTGACGCTGCTGCCATTCAGGCGGCGACGCCGGTCACGCTGAATATGGCGCTGTCAAATAGGCGCTCTATGGAGGAAAACGCTGCGCTGCTGACCGGGATGAAATCAGCGTTTCAACTTTCAAACGACAAGATTGCTCACATTGGCGACGTTCTCTCGATGACGATGAACAAAACCGCCGCCGATTTTGACGGACTGAGCGACGCGCTGACCTATGCCGCGCCAGTGGCGAAAAATGCCGGGGTGAGCATTGAGCAAACCGCCGCAATGGTCGGTGCGCTGCACGACGCCAAAATCACCGGGTCAATGGCGGGTACGGGTAGCCGCGCAATTCTCAGCCGCCTGCAGGCTCCCACCGGAAAAGCGTTTGATGCCATTAAGGAACTCGGCGTCAAAACGTCAGACAGCAAGGGGAACACGCGCCCGATATTCTCCATCCTGAAAGAAATGCAGCGCAGCTTTGAGAAAAACAACCTCGGGACAAGCCAGCGCGGCGAGTACATGAAAACCATTTTCGGCGAGGAGGCCAGCTCGGCGGCGGCGGTGCTGATGGAAGCAGCCTCAAGCGGCAAACTTGACCGGCTCACTGCCGAGTTTAAAGCATCGGACGGTAAAACCGAGGAACTGGTTAAGGTTATGCAGGATAACCTCGGCGGCGATTTTAAAGAGCTCCAGTCGGCTTATGAGGCAGTCGGTACCGACCTTTTTGACCAGCAAGAGGGCTCGCTGCGTAAACTAACCCAAACCGCCACGCAATACGTGTTAAAGCTCGACGGCTGGATCCAGAAGAACAAAGGGCTAGCGACGACTATCGGCATTATCGCCGGTGGCGCACTTGCTCTGATTGGTATCATCGGCGGTATTGGTCTCGTTGCGTGGCCGGTTGTCATGGGGATTAACGCCATTATCGCCGCTGCTGGCGTATTGGGTACGGTCTTTACTGTTGCTGGTAGTGCCATTGTGACAGCGCTCGGTGCGATTACCTGGCCGATTGTGGCCGTCGGTGCGGCGATTGTGGCCGGGGCACTTCTCATCCGCAAATATTGGGAGCCCATCAGCGCGTTTTTCTCGGGGGTGATTGAGGGCATCATGAGCGCCTTTGCACCAGTCGGGGAAATGTTCGCTCCACTGGCACCCATTTTTGACGGACTCGGTGAGAAACTGCGCGGCGTCTGGCAATGGTTTAAAGACCTGATTGCACCGGTCAAGGCCACGCAGGAGACGCTTGATAGCTGCAAAAATGTCGGCGTTATTTTTGGTCAGGCACTGGCCTCTGCCTTGATGGCTCCGCTCAATGTTTTTAACAAGCTGCGCAGCGGTGTCGACTGGCTTCTCGAAAAACTCGGCATCATCAACAAAGAATCGGACAGCCTCGACCAGACTGCCGCCAAAACCAACGCCGCCACGCAGGGTAATTCCTACATCCCGGCAACCAGCACATATGGCGGCTATCAGGCTTATCAGCCAGTTACCGCACCGGCGGGGCGCTCTTACATTGACCAGAGCAAAAGCGAATACAACATCACTCTGCCGGGAGGTGTTGCGCCGGGGCATCAGCTTGACAGACAGCTACGCGACACGCTCGAACAGATTGAGCGCGAAAAGCGTGCGCGTCAGCGTGCCAGTATGAGCCATGACTGAGAGGAATAAACGATGATGCTTGCGCTTGGAATGTTTGTGTTTGAACGCCGCACCCTGCCTTATCAGTCGATGCAACACTCGAAAGATTATCGCTGGGCGTCTAATGACCGGGTAGGTAAACCGCCTGCGTATCAGTTTCTCGGCGAGGGGGAAAACTCGATCCAGCTTGCCGGTACGCTTTACCCTGCTATTACCGGCGGTCGTATATCCCTGCTTGCTGTTGAGCTGATGGCCGACGAGGGCAGAGCGTGGCCGCTTATTGAGGGAACCGGTAATATCTTCGGGATGTATATCGTCGATAAGGTGTCGACCACGCATGCCGAGTTTTTCAGCGACGGAGCGGCCAGAAAGATTGATTTCACCCTTTCTCTGAAACGAGTTGACGAATCACTGACGGCAATGTTTGGCGACCTGAATAAGCAGGCCAGCGAGCTTCTCGGCTCTGCCGGTAATCTGACTGATAAGCTGCAGGGTGCGCTCGGAGGGATGACCGCATGATTACGGGCATGACCATTGACGCCGGTACCAGCCTTGCGCCAGCATTTATGCTGACGCTGAACAGCCAGGACATTACCAGCAATTTTAGCGACCGGCTGATTTCTCTTACCATGACCGACAACCGGGGTTTTGAGGCTGACCAGCTCGACATTGAGCTCGACGACACCGACGGTAAAGTCGAGTTACCCCTGCGCGGGGCGGTGCTGACGCTGTGGCTTGGGTGGCAGGGTTCCGCGCTTCTGAATAAGGGCGATTTCACGGTCGATGAGATTGAGCATCGTGGCGCGCCTGATACCCTGACCATCCGGGCGCGTAGTGCAGACTTTCGCGGAACGCTCAATTCACGGCGTGAAGAATCGTGGCACGACACCACCCTCGGTGAGCTGGTCAGCACCATTGCAAAGCGCAATAAACTGACGGCCAGTGTCGCGGATTCACTGAAAAAAATACCGGTGCCGCACATCGACCAGTCGCAGGAGTCCGACGCCGTATTTCTGACCCGGCTGGCTGACCGCAATGGGGCGGCGGTGTCAGTGAAAGCGGGTAAGCTCCTGTTTCTGAAAGCCGGTAGTGCGATGACGGCCAGTGGCAAGCCCGTCCCGCAAATGACCCTGACCCGCAGCGATGGCGACCGTCATCAGTTTGCCATTGCTGACCGTGGTGCTTACACCGGCGTAACAGCAAAATGGTTGCACACCAAAGACCCGAAGCCGCAAAAGCAAAAAGTGACGCTGAAACGTAAGCCAAAAGAGAAGCACCTGCGCGCACTGGAGCATCCGAAAGCAAAGCCGGTCAGCAAAAAGGCAAAGGCCAAAAAAGAGCCGGAAGCGCGTGAGGGTGAGTATATGGCCGGTGAGGCTGATAACGTGCTGGCGCTGACGACGGTCTACGCATCAAAGGCGCAGGCGATGCGCGCCGCTCAGGCTAAATGGGATAAGCTGCAGCGAGGCGTTGCGGAGTTTTCAATTACGCTGGCGCTTGGTAGGGCTGATTTATTCCCTGAGGTACCGGTGCGCGTATCAGGCTTTAAGCGCGTCATAGACGAGCAATCTTGGTTAATCAGTAAGGTGATTCACAATCTGAACAATAGCGGCTTCACGACGGGCTTAGAGCTTGAGGTTAAACTCTCTGATGTGGAGTACAGCGCGGAATCGGATGATGAATAAAATTTATTCACAAAAAGTGAATTGATGATTATCATTGTTTCACTAATTGAGAATAAGGGGTGGGTTATGTTTCATTGTCCGAAGTGCCATCATGCCGCACATGCGCGAACAAGCCGCTATCTAACCGAAAATACGAAAGAGCGCTACCACCAGTGCCAGAACATCAATTGCAGTTGCACGTTTATGACAATGGAAACGATAGAGCGCTTTATTGTTACTCCGGGAGCTATTGACCCGGCACCGCCGCACCCGACTGTCGGTGGTCAGCGGCCATTGTGGCTCTGATAAATTTTCGCTAAATGCCCGCTGCGTGCGGGTTTTTTTATGCCCTCAGCAAAGTGGCGGTAAAAAATCTACCGCCATTCTATCGCCACTCGAAAACGAGGTAACAAAAAAGCCACTCGTAAGAGTGGCCTAATTATATGATTTTAAAGCTAAAATTTGGTGGCCCCTGCTGGACTTGAACCAGCGACCAAGCGATTATGAGTCGCCTGCTCTAACCACTGAGCTAAGGGGCCGTGGCGGTGGATTATAAAGTAACTCCGCGTTGCAATCCAGACATAAGCGTACGGATGCTGTTTTTATAAACAATGTATTTTCAGTCCGTTATACTTGTTCCTCTGATGTATTGATGGGAGTAATTATGGTTAAGGACATACTGGCGCCGGGGCTGCGGGTGGTGTTTTGCGGCATCAATCCGGGGTTGTCTTCCGCAGGTACAGGATTCCCCTTTGCACATCCCGCTAATCGCTTCTGGAAGGTCATCCATCAGGCGGGATTTACCGATCGCCAGCTCAAACCCGAAGAGGCACAACACCTGCTGGACTTCCGTTGTGGCGTGACTAAATTTGTCGACAGACCGACGGTGCAAGCCAATGAAGTGAAGCTACAAGAGATGCGCAACGGCGGTCGTAAGCTCATTGAGAAAATAGAAGAGTATCAGCCTGCTGCACTCGCAATCCTTGGGAAGCAGGCATTTGAGCAGGGCCTCAGCCAGCGTGGGGCGCAGTGGGGAAAACAAACGCTGACTATTGGCGCGACGAAAATATGGGTTTTGCCGAATCCCAGCGGGTTAAGCCGGATTACGCTGGATAAACTGGTGGAGGCGTATCAGGAAGTGAATGACGCCCTGGCCTGGCGGGGACTATAAAGAAAAACGCCACCTTGCGGTGGCGTTTATGCTTATGCGGCGAGATTAATCGTCGAGGAAGCTACGCAGCACTTCAGAGCGGCTCGGGTGGCGCAGTTTACGCAGCGCTTTCGCTTCGATCTGACGGATACGTTCGCGGGTAACGTCGAACTGTTTACCGACTTCTTCCAGCGTGTGGTCGGTATTCATATCGATACCGAAACGCATACGCAGAACTTTTGCTTCACGGGCGGTCAGGCCAGCCAGAACGTCGTGCGTTGCGGCACGCAGGCTCTCGGTGGTAGCAGAATCCAGCGGCAGCTCGAGGGTGGTATCCTCGATGAAATCACCCAGATGCGAATCTTCATCGTCACCGATCGGCGTTTCCATGGAGATAGGCTCTTTAGCGATCTTCAGCACTTTACGGATCTTGTCTTCCGGCATCAGCATGCGTTCAGCCAGCTCTTCCGGCGTCGGCTCGCGGCCCATCTCTTGCAGCATCTGACGGGAGATACGGTTGAGCTTGTTGATGGTCTCAATCATATGTACCGGGATACGGATGGTACGTGCCTGATCCGCGATCGAGCGGGTGATCGCCTGACGGATCCACCAGGTTGCATAGGTAGAGAACTTGTAACCACGACGGTATTCAAACTTATCAACCGCTTTCATCAGACCGATGTTACCTTCCTGAATCAAATCCAGGAACTGCAGACCACGGTTGGTGTATTTCTTGGCGATAGAGATAACCAGACGTAAGTTCGCTTCAACCATCTCTTTTTTCGCACGGCGGGCTTTCGCTTCACCGATGGACATGCGACGGTTGATGTCTTTAACCTGCTCGATGGTCAGGCCGGTTTCTTCTTCAATCTGCTGCAGTTTCTGCAGTCCGCGGTGAACATCATCTGCCACGTCGTGCAGTTTTTCAGACCACGGTTTGTTCATCGCGATTGCCGCGTTGAACCAGGTTTCGCTGGTTTCGTTGCCAGTGAACAGGGTGATGAAGTTTTTCTTCGGCATTTTGCACTGCTCAACGCAGAGCTTCATGATCAGACGTTCCTGAGTACGCACGCGGTCCATCATGACGCGCATGCTGTTTACCAGGTAGTCGAACTGCTTCGGCACCAGGCGGAACTGTTTGAACACTTCAGACAGCTTCTGAATTTCTTCCTGCGCGGCAGCATGGCTGCGGCCTTTCGCTTTGATGGTGTCGCGAGTGATTTCGTACTGAGTACGCAGTTCACCGAATTTTTCACGCGCTAATTCAGGGTCGATGCTGTTGTCGTCATCGCTGCTGTCGTCGTCATCTTCTTCATCTTCGTCTGCATCGTCATCCATTTCTTCCTGAGAGAGCTCAGAACCGACGTGTGTCGCCGTTGGCGCCATGTCTTCTTCCGCGTTCGGATCGACAAAGCCGGTGATCAGATCGGAAAGACGCGCTTCTTCAGCTTCTACACGATCGTATTGCTCAAGCAGGTAGGTGATGGCTTCCGGGTATTCGGCAACGGAGCATTGAACCTGGTTAATCCCGTCTTCGATGCGTTTAGCGATGTCGATTTCGCCTTCACGGGTTAACAGTTCAACGGTACCCATTTCACGCATGTACATGCGGACCGGGTCAGTTGTACGACCGATTTCGGACTCAACGCTGGACAGAACCTGGGCAGCCGCTTCTTCCGCGTCTTCATCGGTGCTGTTGGAGGTTTCAGCAAGCAGCAGATCATCGGCATCAGGTGCTTCTTCCATCACCTGAATACCCATGTCATTGATCATTTGGATGATGTCTTCGATTTGATCTGAATCGACGATATCTTCCGGCAGATGGTCATTGACCTCGGCATAGGTCAGATAGCCTTGCTCCTTACCACGTTGGACAAGTAGCTTCAGCTGTGACTGCGGGTTTTGCTCCATAAGACGGTATCCACACTTAATTCGTTTGATTGGTGTTGGGCGGTAAAACCGCCAACGGCAAAACGAGGGCATACTTATATTTTGCCGCTGCCTCTCCGTGCGGCTGTCGGGGGCTTCCCGAGCGATATTCGGCAGTTAAGCCGTTAAATACTTTTGTCTTTCTGTTATTTCTTGGCCAGTTCCTGGTTCAGCGTCCAGAGTTCCCGGCGTTCTTCGCTGCTTAAACCGTGTGTGCGCTCACGAGCTATCAACTCTTCCTGGCGCAGCTCAAGCATCGAATCAAACATATGGTTGAGTGAGTCGGTGAAGGTTTTTTCTGCGATATCTTTATCTGCTATATCGTCCCACATCGACAGTTTTTCAAGGGTCGCAGCATCATTTGTGCCACGATAGTGTTCTAAAAGTTGTCCGGTGGTCAGACCTGGCTGAGCCAGACAAGTGTTGACCAGTTCTCTGAATAAGCCAAGTCCAGGCAGTTTATTGCTATCCAGTGCGCCTAACGGCGGAACCAGCGGGGCGAGACCCGGGTTCTGTACCAGCAACCCTATAAGTATACGCATGGTCGTACGTTTTAGCTGTGGAACAGGGCGGGAAGCCCCATTTTCTGCCAGTTTTGGCATTAAACGTTCAAGCTGGCTGTCATCCAGAATGCCGAGCTTGTTTCCCAACTCCTGTCGCAGATAAATGCGTAACGTTTCGCCTGGTACCTGAGTAATCAGCGGTAGTGCCAGCGTGCTGAGCTGTGCGCGTCCGTCCGGGGTACTCAAATCCACCTGCGGCAACAGGCTGTTAAATAAAAACGCGGAGAGCGGCAGCGCCTGCTCCATCCGGGCTTCAAAGGCCTCTTTCCCTTCTTTACGCACCAGCGTATCGGGGTCTTCGCCGTCAGGTAAAAACATAAAGCGTAGCTGGCGTCCGTCTGTCATATAGGGCAGTGCGGTTTCCAGCGCGCGCCATGCTGCGTCGCGTCCGGCACGGTCACCGTCGTAACAGCAAATTACGTTGTTCGTTGCGCGGAACAACAACTGGATGTGATCGGCGGTGGTTGACGTCCCAAGGGATGCCACAGCGTAGTTAATGCCGTATTGCGCCAGCGCCACCACATCCATATAGCCTTCTACCACTAACAGGCGCTGCGGATCGGCGTTATCCTGCTGGGCTTCATAAAGGCCATACAGCTGGCGACCTTTATGGAAAATATCGGTTTCCGGGGAGTTGAGATACTTCGGCAGGGCATCGCCCAGCACGCGTCCACCAAAACCAATGACTCGACCACGTTTGTCGCGGATGGGGAACATCACCCGTTCGCGGAAGCGATCGTAACTGCGTCCCTGATCGTTGGTGACCAACATTCCCGCATCGACCAGCGATTTACGATTCTCAGCATTGCCGCCAAACCGTTTCAGGACGTTGTCCCAGCCGGGGGGCGCAAAACCAATAGCAAAACGGGTGATAACGTCGCTACTTAATCCTCGCTTTTCCAGGTACTGGCGCGCGGGGGTAGCGGCGGGTTGCATCAAAGACTGTTGATAAAAAGTGTTCAGGCCGTCCATCAATTGATAAAGGCTTTGCCGTTGATGGCGCTCTATCTGACTAGGGCCACTGCCTGCTTCATAGGGCACTTCAAGGTTGTGCATTGCGGCCAGTTCTTCGACGGTTTCCACAAACTCGAGCTTGTCGTAGTTCATGAGAAAGTCGACGGCGTTGCCATGTGCGCCACACCCAAAGCAGTGATAAAACTGTTTCTCACCGTTTACGGTGAAAGAGGGGGTTTTTTCGTTATGGAACGGACAGCACGCGTGATAATTTTTGCCCTGCTTCTTCAGCTTTACCCGCGCGTCGATGAGATCGACAATGTCGGTTCTTGCCAGCAGGTCATTTATAAATACGCGTGGAATTCGTCCAGCCATATGCCCCGTTTATTTTTTTATGACTTATATACACAAAATCATTCAAGATGCTTCAAGACGGCAAGGGAGCGAATCCTCAGGAGCGTACATCAGTACGTGACTGGAGGGAACGACTGCAGCCAACGCAGAGGCAGCTTGAATGATGACGCATATAAACGAAAACAAGCCGCGCATTCCTTCCGGAAGCACGGCCTTACAACTACAACTCTGTCTGAATTGAGAGCCTTGGCTCTCAATGGATTAGTACAGACGAGTACGGCGTGCGTTTTCGCGAGCCAGTTTCTTCGCGTGACGTTTCACAGCAGAAGCTTTAGCGCGCTTACGTTCAGTAGTCGGTTTTTCATAGAACTCACGACGACGAACTTCCGCCAGAACACCTGCTTTTTCGCATGAACGCTTGAAGCGACGCAGTGCTACGTCGAACGGCTCGTTTTCACGTACTTTAATTACCGGCATGTAACTCTCACCTTTATAAATTCGGTTTGCCGCTGGCATCAACGCCAGCTTATTTCAAAATGGTGCGGAATTTTACTGCAATTGCTGCTGCTTTGTAAAGCACCGACGCGATTTTGAAAGGGACTTTTATAAGGATAAGGAGTATACACGAGCGGAACTCCTGGGGCGAACAAAGTTTTACATCAACCCGCATTGGTCCTACACTGCGCGGTAATAGAGCGAGGTAAAACAAGTCATGCGTGTACTGGGTATTGAAACATCCTGCGATGAAACCGGCATCGCCATTTACGACGATGAAAAAGGTCTTTTAGCCAACCAATTGTATAGTCAGGTGAAATTACACGCTGACTACGGCGGCGTAGTGCCAGAACTGGCCTCGCGCGATCACGTACGTAAAACCGTACCGCTGATCCAGGCCGCGCTGAAAGAAGCGGGACTGACGGCAAAAGAGATTGATGCGGTGGCGTATACCGCAGGTCCTGGTCTGGTTGGCGCGCTGCTGGTCGGCGCAACCGTAGGACGTTCGCTGGCGTTCGCCTGGGGCGTACCGGCAATTCCTGTGCACCATATGGAAGGGCATCTGCTGGCGCCGATGCTGGAAGATAATCCCCCTGCTTTCCCGTTCGTTGCGCTGCTGGTTTCCGGCGGTCACACGCAGCTGATCAGCGTCACCGGTATTGGGCAGTATGAATTGCTGGGTGAATCGATAGATGATGCCGCTGGTGAAGCGTTCGATAAAACGGCCAAGCTGCTGGGGCTGGATTATCCTGGCGGCCCAATGCTGTCAAAGCTTGCATCGCAAGGCGTTGAAAAACGCTTTGTCTTCCCGCGCCCGATGACCGACCGTCCGGGTCTGGATTTCAGCTTCTCCGGCCTGAAAACCTTCGCCGCGAATACCATTCGTAATAACGAAAATGACGATCAGACGCGTGCAGATATCGCCCGTGCGTTTGAAGATGCTGTGGTTGATACGCTGATGATCAAGTGTAAACGCGCGCTGGATCAAACCGGTTTTAAACGTCTGGTGATGGCGGGGGGCGTGAGCGCTAACCGTACGCTGCGCGCAAAACTGGCCGAGATGATGCAAAAGCGTCGTGGCGAAGTGTTTTACGCGCGTCCGGAATTTTGCACCGATAACGGGGCGATGATCGCCTACGCGGGCATGGTGCGTTTTAAAGCGGGTGCAACGGCGGATCTTGGCGTGACCGTGCGTCCTCGCTGGCCGCTGGCGGAATTACCGGCGGCATAAGCACATAATATTGTAGGCCCGGTAAGCGTAGCGCCACCGGGCAATACTCTACTCCCGCAGCATCCCTTTCTCTTCCAGAAACGCGATAATTTTTTCCAGACCTTCTCCGGATTTTAAATTACTAAACGTCCACGGACGCTCGCCGCGCATGCGTAGGGTATCGCGCTCCATCACCTCCAGCGAGGCGCCCACGTAAGGGGCCAGATCGGTTTTATTGATCACCAGAAAATCAGATTTGGTGATCCCCGGGCCACCCTTACGCGGGATCTTCTCACCTTCGGCAACGTCGATCACATAGATCGTCAGATCCGCTAATTCCGGGCTGAAGGTGGCGCTCAGGTTATCGCCGCCGCTTTCCACAAAAATCAGATCCAGATTGCCGAATTTCTCGCTCAGCGCCTCTACGGCGGCCAGATTCATCGACGCATCTTCACGGATAGCGGTGTGCGGGCAACCGCCGGTTTCCACGCCGACGATCCTGTCTGGCTCCAGTGCGCCAGCCTCGGTGAGAATGCGCTGATCTTCTTTGGTATAGATATCGTTGGTCACCACCGCCAGTTGATAGCTGCTGCGCATGGCTTTGCATAACGCTTCCAGCAGCGCCGTTTTGCCGGAGCCAACCGGGCCGCCAACGCCCACGCGCAGGGGATGCTTGTTGTTACTCATTTTTTCTCCTCAGGAGCGGAATAATCGGGAATATTGGGTTTCATGCCGGGCAGATGCGATGGCCGCCAACGGCGTTGCTGAGCCGAGGCTGGCGTCAGGACACGCCAGCGCCTGTGCCAGACCTTGCGCATACCGATTGCAGAGCGCAATGATCAAACGCTGGGCCGCCTGCTGCCCAAAAGGGACCAGTTTGACGCCAGCCATCACTGCGCTCTCAATCCAGCTGTAGCCGAGGCTTAACGCCAGCTCGGTCAGGGGGATTTTCCAGCGCACGCCCAGCCAGGCCATACCGCAGAGTTGGCTGTCGATAAAGAGCGCGCGCCACTCCCGCGAGCAATCCGCTTCCCAGTCGGTGACCAGCCGCGTAAACGCCGCGCCCCGACTGCGTTCTTCATCCCGTAGTTCGCGGGTTTCCCGACAGGCCAACAGGTAAGCGCTCCAGCGGCGTGCTGCAGCGAGATCGTCCTGCTCGCAGGCGCGATACAGTCTCGCCAGTAGCGGTAGGTCGACGGTAAAGAAGTTCTGCTCCATCTGCTGGATTTGCCAGTCAGAGAAGTCATCGGCGCTTTTCACCCAGCCGATTTCAACCGCCCACTCCAGACCTTGGGACCAGGTAAACGACCCCACCGGGAGAGCGCTGCTGGCGAGCTGCATCAGACGCAGCTGTTGGATGTTATGCATCAGTGCGCATGGGCGTGATGATGCCCGTGTGATTCACTGGCATAAGCGCCTGCTTCCGGTTCAAACGGTAGTTGAGCGAACGTCACCTCCAGGCTGAACTGGCGCAACATGGCGTCCAGCACATGATCGTGATGGTAGCGCAACTCATCCGGCAGAATTTGCAGCGGAACGTGGCGATTGCCGAGGTGATAACAGGCTTTGGCGAGCAGGAAAGGATCGGCGCAGCGCACCACGGAAACTGACTCCGGCGCGGCGATCACTTCGATCACTTCGCTGCCATCTTCGGTGGTCAGCAGATCACCACTGCGTAACAGCAAACCGCGCGGAAGCATTAGCCCGGCTTCGCGACCGTCGTTCAGCGTCACTCTGGCACGGCTTTTTACTCGAATATCAATGGGTAGCGTGACGCTTGCGGTGACGCGATGGGCGTGGTCAAGGCGTTGGGTCAGGTAGATCATCGTCACTCCTCAAAACAGGAAATAGCGTTGCGCCATCGGCAAAACGTCTGCCGGTTCGCTGGTGATAAGTTCGCCATCAATGCGCACCTCATAAGTCTGAGCATCGACGGTAATATTGGGTTGCAGGTCGTTGTGGATCATGTCGGCCTTTTTCACCGTCCGACAGCCTTTGACGACGGCGATGGCGCTTTGCAAATTGAGCTGCTGCGGGATGTTTTGCGCGTTAGCGGCCTGCGAAATAAAGGTCAGCCGAGTACGATGCCGCGCCGCGCCAAGTGCGCCGAACATCATGCGGTAATGCACCGGCTGCGGGGTGGGGATCGAGGCGTTGATATCGCCCATCGGCGCACACGCGATCATCCCGCCCTTTACGATCGTCGCTGGTTTTACGCCAAAAAAGGCTGGGGACCACAGCACCAGATCGGCCAGCTTGCCAGGCTCAACGGAGCCAACTTCGTGGGCGATGCCGTGGGTTAGCGCCGGGTTGATGGTGTATTTGGCGACGTAGCGTTTAACGCGCTGGTTGTCGTTGTCGCCTGTTTCTTCTGCCAGCGGACCACGCTGAACCTTCATGCGGTGCGCCACCTGCCAGGTGCGCAGGATCACTTCGCCCACGCGCCCCATCGCCTGTGAATCGGACGAGGTCAGGGAAAACGCGCCAATGTCATGCAGCACATCTTCGGCAGCGATCGTTTCCCGGCGAATGCGTGATTCGGCAAAGGCCACGTCTTCGGCGATATCCGGATCGAGGTGGTGGCAAACCATCAGCATGTCGAGATGCTCGTCGATGGTGTTGACGGTATAGGGCAGCGTCGGGTTAGTGGAGGAGGGCAGAATATTCGGATGCGCGCAGGCGGTGATGATATCTGGCGCATGGCCGCCGCCCGCGCCTTCGGTGTGGAAGGTATGAATGGTGCGATCGCCAATCGCCGCCAGCGTATCTTCAACGAAACCGGACTCATTGAGCGTATCGCTGTGCAGTGCCACCTGGATATCCATCTCCTCTGCTACTTCCAGGGAACAGTTGATGGCGGCTGGCGTGGCGCCCCAATCTTCATGGATTTTCAGGCCAATGGCGCCCGCGGTGATTTGCTCGCGCAGGGCGTCAGGATTTGAGCCGTTGCCTTTACCCAGCAAACCGATGTTAACCGGCAAGGCGTCTGCTGCCTGCAGCATGCGCGCGATGTACCACGGACCCGGCGTGCAGGTGGTGGCGTTAGTTCCTGCTGCCGGGCCGGTGCCGCCGCCGATCATCGTCGTTACGCCGGAAACCAGCGCCTCCTGTGCCTGCTGTGGGCAGATCCAGTGAATATGCGTATCCACGCCGCCCGCGGTGACGATCTTGCCTTCCCCGGCGATGACTTCAGTTCCCACGCCGATCGGGATCGTGACGTCGGGCTGAATATCAGGATTACCCGCTTTGCCGATGGCGAAGATCCTGGCGTCCTTGATGCCGATATCCGCTTTCACGATCCCCCAGTGATCGACGATCAGCGCGTTGGTTATCACCAGGTCCACACACGCTTGCGCGCGCATTTGTCCCTGGCCCATGCCGTCGCGGATCACTTTCCCGCCGCCGAATTTGACCTCTTCGCCGTAGGTGGTGAAGTCTTTTTCCACCTCAATCCACAGGTCGGTATCCGCCAGACGTACCTTATCGCCGGTGGTTGGGCCAAACATGTCGGCGTACGCCTGCCGTGAAATTTCACTCATCATTTGCCTCCAGCGCGCCCATCACTTCGCTGCGAAAACCCACGATCCTTTGTGCGCCAGCGACGCGCACCAGTTCGACTTCGCGTTTTTGTCCCGGCTCAAAACGTACCGCCGTGCCCGCAGGAATGTTTAGACGAAAGCCGCGTGCAGCCCGCCTGTCAAAGCGCAGCGCCGGGTTCACCTCGGAAAAGTGATAGTGCGATCCCACCTGGATGGGTCTGTCGCCATGGTTTTCCACCACGATCGTACAGGTTTCCCGCCCCTGATTGAGCGCGATATTGCCTTTGGCTATCTGATATTCACCAGGGATCATTGCCGCTCCTTAAACGATCGGGTTGTGGACGGTGACCAGCTTTGATCCGTCCGGAAACGTCGCTTCAACCTGAATATCTGGGATCATCTCCGGAACGCCTTCCATCACCTGATCGCGGCGCAGGACGTGACGCCCGTCTTCCATCAGCGAGGCCACGGTTTGACCATCGCGTGCCCCTTCCATGATGAAAGCGCTAATTAGCGCCACCGATTCCGGATAGTTCAGCTTCAGCCCGCGGGCCAGGCGACGTTCTGCCACCAGCGCGGCGGTAAACAGCAACAGCTTGTCTTTTTCTCTGGGGGTTAGTTCCATATGGGGTCTCTTAGGTTTGCCAGATTCGCGGTAGTACGGGCGGTTTGTGTGTCAAAAGCGGGCGCAGAAATTGCCAAATGTCACGCATAACGCGCTGAACAATCAGGTTGTCGTCGGCAAGAAAGCGGATCGTCAGCAGTGAGTCGTTAAGCGTTGCCCCGGCGTAATCGCCAAGCGGCGTCAGCCGCTCGCGCGTGCCTTCCAGCATGTTTTCAGTGGCCGGATAACACAGCAACGTGCCTACCCAGGGATGGTGCGCGACGCCGCTCAGCTCCCCCTTCTGCAACTGCAAGCGCTCTATCAGCAGCGGCTGCCCATTTCGCCACACTTCCAGACGGTTTTGCAGCGTGCCGTGGCTGAAGGACTCCTGCATAACTGGTCGCCCGAGACACAGCAGATCCCAGGCCAGCAGTCGACTCTCTGACGCGATGTGAAAGACGGACTGGATAGTGGCGTTGGCGCCGGGAAAGAGGATCGTATCCTGGGGGAGCCACTCCAGCGTGGCGTGCGGCGCGAGCGTGAAATGTTGGCGCAGCAACGCCTGCGGCCCACCGCTGCGATAAAACTTTCCCGCGCCGGGCTGGGTGATTAACGCATGGCTGTTTTCGTTGAGAGTTACGGCAATGTGTAGTTCATCCCCGCCGACGATCCCCGCGGGTGGATGAAGCAAATAGAGGTGGCAGACGTCCTCTTCCGGGTAAAACGGGCGCTGAACCGTCAATGGACCATGATGACGCGCCGAGGCGAGCACCGTGTTGTGCCCAGTGCGGGTGAAATGCAGATCCAGTTCGGCCTGCCAGCCCCGTGTGAGTGTCTCGTGCGCAACCGTGTCCAGAGCGTTTCCCTTATCAGCATGAGGGTGTTTGCATACAAAAAAGTATGCCTCAGCGCATCGGGAAATCGATCATATGAGAAGCTTATGGATAAAGGGGCGACAATATGCCGCCCCAATGGGGTTTTACAGTAAAACGAGGGGCATCCAGACCAGACCGGTAATCACCAGCAGCACAAGGAAAATCAGGCCAAAAATAGCACCGAGTCGCCAGTAATCCACCGTCGGCAAATAGCCGCTGCCGTAGTAGATAGGGCTAGGACCGGTGGCATACGGGGTCAGAATGCTGCCGAGACCAATGGCTGCGCCGACCATCAGGCAGAAGACCGGAAGTGGGATTTCCGGCATCGCCAGTGCGGCGGCAATCATCATCGGTGCCAGGGCGGAGGTATACGCCGTGGCGCTGGCAAAGAAGTAGCGCAGCAGATAGAACACCACAATGAGCGCCACCATCACCATCATCGGCGAATAGCCGCTCAACCCGTTTGCCAGCAGCTTGCCGAACCAGGTAATAAAACCGGTGTTATTGAGTCCGGTCGCCAGCGTTATCAGCGAGGCCAGCCAGAAAAAGACGTTCCACGCGGCTTTATTACTGACGATGTCATCC
Organism: Citrobacter sp. RHBSTW-00859; assembly: GCF_013729795.1. Classification (NCBI taxonomy): domain Bacteria; kingdom Pseudomonadati; phylum Pseudomonadota; class Gammaproteobacteria; order Enterobacterales; family Enterobacteriaceae; genus Citrobacter; species Citrobacter sp. RHBSTW-00859. The sequence goes on from NZ_CP056284.1 coordinate 756,081, forward strand.
CAGCTAATGATGCGCAGTACCAGCATCAACGCCACTACGCTGTATCCGACCATCGCAGCGTCAATGTAATCGCCGCCGAAGATCCACAGCACCAGTGCGCCGACCATCAGCACCAACATCTTTTTCTCGCGTGCGCAGAGCGGTCCCATTGCTTTTAGCTCTGTATCCGCCCAGCGCGGAACCTGATCGCCGGATTTCAGCACCGGTGGATACAACACGTACGCCAGCCAGGGCACAATCAGCACCAGTAAAATACTCAGCGGCAGCATGCCTAAGAACCAGTCGCCCCAGCTCAGCGCCGTGTGGGACGCGCCTTTCATCAGGCCGATTAACAGCAGGTTTGGCGCCATCGCCGTTAAGAAAATGGCGCTGGTGACGCAGTCGGCGACAATGCCCATCCACATAATGTACGAGCCAATGGAGCGAGAACTGGCGCTATTGGGCTGCGAGTTATACAGCGGCGGCAGGTTGCGGATAATCGGGTAGATTATTCCGGCCCCGCGCGCGGAGTTGGACGGCGTGACGGGAGCGAGGATAAGTTCAGAGAACATCACCGCATAGCCGAGAAACAGCGTCCGGTGCCCCATCTTTTTCACCAGCATCAGCGCGATACGTCGACCGAGCCCGGTTTTCTCATAGCCGGTACCAAACATAAAGGCCGCGAAGATAAGCCAGATTACCGAGTTTGAAAAACCAGAGACCGCCCATGACAGCGATTTGGCGGTAAATTTAAAACCGTCCTGCGCGAGTTGCTCCGGGCTGAACAGCAGCCACGGTGAAAGGACGGCGATGATCGAAATGCCAATCATCGCTACCACCGCGCCCGGTACAGGTTCCAGAATAAGCCCCACAATCACACCGGTAAAGACGGCAAAATAGAGCCAGGTGTGGCTCTCAAGGCCGTTGGGGACGGGCAGTACAGCAATAATGGCGATGACCACCAGCGGAGCCAGGTATCGCCACCAACCAGCTAAAGGTGCCATTGTTGTATCCCTACGAAAAGGGAGAGGCGCAGCGCCTCTCCGGGAGGGTTATTTGATGTAGTGCACGTGCTCGCAGATTTCATCGACGATAGGATCGCGACGTTCAGCGAACAGCATTTTGTTTTCGGCGATCAGGTTATTGCCGTGGGTGTCGATGGAAACGATCAGCGGGCCGAACTCTTTAACCCGACATACCCACAGGGACTCCGGCATGCCAAGTTCGGTCCAGTGTACCTCTTCGATCTCTTCAACTTGGGTTGCCGCCACGACCGCACAACCTGCCGGGAAGATTACGTGCAGCGCTTTAAACTGTTTGCAGCCTGCTTCCGTTAGCGGTCCCATGCCGCCCTTGCCGACCACCAGTTTGACGCCCGTCTGCTCGATAAAGTCTTTCTCAAACGCTTCCATACGCATGCTGGTGGTTGGGCCAACGGAGACCATCTCCCATTTTTCACCGTTCTTACGTACGATGGGCCCCGCGTGGAAAATGGCTTTGCCGTTCAGGTCATAAGGAATCGGGCGCTTCAGTTCGATCAGGCGGCGGTGACACACGTCACGGCAGGTCACCAGCGTACCGGTCAGGTAGATGACATCGCCAACGCGAATGTCGGCCAGATCTTCGGCTTTGATCGGGGTTGTGAGGATCTTTTTCATAACGCGCTCCGGGTGTGAGACAGGTTTTCGAAGGAGAGGTCAGCATGAACCAACAGCGTGCCGCGACGGTGTGCCCAGCAGCCGGTAGAAACGGCAACGCCGATAGTCGACGGATGGCGTGCGGCGGATTCGATATGCACGCCCATCACCGAGCTATTCCCGGTCAACCCTTGCGGGCCGATGCCCAGACGGTTCAGTCCTTCTTCCAGACGCAGTTCCAGTTCGGCCGCTTTTGGATTCGGATGACGTGATCCGATAGGACGTAGCACCGCTTTACGAGAAAGGACGGCGGCGGTTTCCACGGAAGTGGCAATACCTACGCCCACCAGCACCGGCGGGCAAGCGTTGACTGCCAACGTGGAGATATTTTCGAAGACAAATTTCACCACGCCCTCGTAGCCTTCAGAAGGCATTAACACTTTCGAACGTCCCGGCAGCGTACAACCGCCGCCTGCCATGTAGACTTCGATTTCCGCGTCGTCGTTATCAGGGATGATGTCCCAGGTGACCCACGGCACACCGGTACCGGTATTTTTGCCGGTATTCACTTCGTCAAAAATCTCGACCGCGTTATGGCGCAGCGGCGCTTTTACCGTGGCGTCTTCAACGGCCTGTTTCAGGATGCTTTGCAGTTCGCCCAGCAGCGGAAAACGGGAGCCGACCTTCACAAAGAACATAATCTCGCCGGTGTCCTGACAGGCCGGACGGTTCAGGTCGATAGCTTTCTGCATGTTATCAAACATGGTGTGGTAGATGATTTTACCCATCGGCGAAGTTTCGCCTTCACGCAGCTGTTTTAATTTATCTACGACGTCGTCCGGCATGCGGGTAGAAATCATGGCGGTAAAATCGGCGACAATGTTTGTCAGCGTAGTTATCGCATTTTGGTTATTTTGCTTGCTCATCTTGTTAACTCCAGTTCTTTTATTTATCTGGAAATAAATTCTCCGCCACAAACTACCACTAAAAATGTGGATTTATATTATTTGCCACTGTGAATATCCAATTAACAGATCGTGAATGATGTTCAGATAAGCAATAAAAATTGCGCAAAGGCAGGGTTTAATACGCATGAGGGAATTACACTGCGGTTAACAACTTTACGGATATACCGATCATGCTGAACACGTATCCCCTCGCGAAAGACCTGCAGGTCCTGGTTGAAATTGTTCATAGCGGCAGTTTCAGTGCCGCCGCCGCGGCGCTGGGCCAAACGCCCGCGTTTGTGACGAAACGCATTCAGATCCTTGAGTCCACGCTGGGGACGACGCTGCTAAGCCGCTCCGCGCGCGGCGTGACACTCACGGAGAGTGGTCAACGTTGTTATGAACATGCGCAGGCTATTCTTGCGGGCTATCAGCATCTGGTCGATGACGTCACGCAACTCAAAACACGCCCGGCAGGGATGATTCGTATCGGCTGTAGCTTTGGCTTTGGGCGCAGTTATATTGCACCGGCTATTACCGAACTGATGCATAGCTATCCTGAATTACAGGTGCATTTTGAACTTTATGATCGGCAAATTGATTTGGCGCAGGATAATATCGATTTGGATATTCGTATTAATGACGAGATTCCGGATTATTATATTGCGCATTTGTTAACGAAAAATAGAAGAATATTATGTGCAGCGCCGACGTATTTACAAAAATACGGTGAGCCGACAACGCTGCAGGAATTAAGTCGTCATGATTGCCTGGTCACTAAAGAACGCGATATGACCCACGGGGTGTGGGAGCTGGATAACGGCCAGGAGAAAAAGTCGGTCAAGGTGGCGGGACATCTTTCCTCCAACAGCGGCGAGATTGTGTTGCAGTGGGCGCTACAGGGAAAAGGGATTATGCTGCGTTCCGAATGGGACCTGCAGCCGTTTCTGGCAAGCGGTGAACTGGTGCGCGTGCTGCCGGACTATGCGCAAAGCGCCAATATCTGGGCGGTTTATCAGGAGCCGCTGTATCGCAGCGTGAAGCTTCGGGTGTGCGTGGAGTTTCTGGCGACGTGGTGCCAGAACCGATTAGGAAAACCGGTAGAGGGGTATCACATTCCCCACGCCGGATAAGACGCTGTTGCGTCGCTATCCGACATTAAAATCACTCTAGGTCTCTTTCGCGTTTTTTCTTCAGCTTGGTCCAAATCTTTGGCTCCTGACGACGCCACAGACGCTGAATGTTGTCATGGTGGCGTAACAGAATTAAGCACGACAGCATGGACACCGGGAAAGTGAACTGGGGATTGAACCACCAGACGTAAAAGGGGGCGATCAGCGCGCTGACGATAGCGCCTAATGATGAATAGCCGCTTAATAAAACGGTCAGCAGCCAGGTTCCGGCCATCACGCCGGTTAAATCCCAACCAATCGGCGCAATTGCGCCAAAGGCGGTGGCAACGCCTTTCCCACCTTTAAAGCCGAAGAAGACCGGCCAAATGTGACCCAGACAGGCGGCGATCGCGATCAATCCCAGCCAGAAGGGGCTAATGCCTAGCGCATAGGCACCCCAGACGGGTAACATACCTTTCAGGACGTCGAAAATCAGCACCGCGACGGCGGCTCCTTTGCCACCGATGCGCAATACGTTTGTCGCGCCCGGATTCCCAGAGCCGCTGTCACGCGGGTCCGGTAATCCAGCAAGGCGGCATACCAGAATAGCACTGGAAATTGAGCCACAGAGGTACGCGAAGATAATCATTCCAGGCGCGATTGCACTCATAAGCTGTTCCGTTTTGAAAATGTCGTGTAAAACGCTACTTCTGTGGATAATACGCATATTTCGCCGGAAGTGGTATCCGGGTTAGCCAAAAAGCAGGCAGGTCGTGATGGATATTGTATTTATAGAGCAACTTTCTGTAATCACCACTATTGGTGTTTACGACTGGGAACAAACGATCGAACAACAGTTGGTGTTCGATATCGAAATGGCGTGGGACAACCGTAAATCGGCTAAAAGCGATGATGTGGCTGATTGCCTGAGCTATGCTGATATTGCTCAAACGGTTGTTAATCATGTGGAAGGCGGGCGCTTTGCGCTGGTCGAACGCGTGGCGGAAGAGGTGGCGGATCTGCTGCTGAGCCGTTTTAATTCTCCATGGGTGCGGATCAAACTCAGTAAACCTGGCGCGGTAGCCCGTGCGGCCAACGTCGGGGTTATCATTGAGCGTGGCAATAATCTGAAAGAAAATAATTAAAATAATAATATCTAAACCAAACGGGTATAAAAGGGTCTTTATGTCGTCTCGTTTTCGCCGTGGTTTATCTATCTAGAGGTTCATTAATGAGTGATATGCACTCGCTGCTGGTGGCGGCAATTTTGGGTGTGGTCGAAGGATTGACGGAGTTTTTACCCGTTTCCAGTACCGGCCATATGATTATTGTTGGCCACTTGCTGGGTTTTGAGGGTGACACCGCAAAAACATTTGAGGTGGTTATCCAGTTGGGCTCTATCCTGGCGGTCGTGGTGATGTTCTGGCGACGCCTGTTTGGCCTGATTGGCATTCACTTCGGTAAGGTCCCACATGAAGGCACTGGCAAAGGTCGGCTGACGCTGGGCCATATCCTGTTGGGGATGGTTCCTGCCGTCGTACTGGGACTGATTTTCCACGACATCATCAAATCGCTGTTTAACCCGATCAACGTCATGTATGCGCTGGTGGTAGGGGGCGTGCTGCTGATTGCCGCAGAATGCCTGAAGCCGAAAGAGCCGCGAGCGCCGGGTCTGGATGATATGACCTATCGCCAGGCGTTTATGATTGGCTGTTTCCAGTGTCTGGCGCTGTGGCCGGGTTTTTCTCGTTCCGGGGCGACGATTTCTGGCGGTATGCTGATGGGAGTAAGCCGTTACGCGGCCTCCGAATTCTCCTTCCTGCTGGCCGTGCCGATGATGATGGGCGCAACGGCGCTGGATCTCTACAAAAGCTGGACGTTCCTCAGCGCATCAGATATTCCGATGTTTGCAGTTGGTTTCGTGACGGCGTTTATCGTGGCGTTGGTGGCGATCAAAACCTTCCTACAGCTGATTAAGCGCATCTCGTTTATTCCGTTTGCGATTTACCGCTTTATTGTGGCGGCTGCCGTTTACGTCGTGTTCTTCTGATTTTGCTAGCTTGCCGGATAGCGGCGTTAACGCTTATCCGGCAATGCACTGTCTATGCTTTTGGGCAACGTTGTTCTTTCCAGGCGGCCACCGCCGCGATCCGACGCCGGGTCAGTTCCTCGCGAATAGCCTGACCTTTGAATCCCGCCTCAACGACGTCTTTCGTTGGTACCGCCTGCGCAACCTGCCAGGCTTCACGCAACAGCCTGCCTTGCGGATAATCAGCCGCTTCAAAACCGGTTCGCCCACGCACGTCGGCCTCGCTGGTCAGGGCGATTTGCTCCACGCGCTGCGGTTTGCGCCAGGCATCGATGGAATCAAACAGCTTAACGATGGTTTTCGGCTGCAGGATCGGGAAGGTATGAATGAGGTCGTGGAACTCGGCTACCAGTTTGGCTAAATCACGGATGTCATTCGGCACGCGCAGGCGTTGGCACAGTTGCTCGACCAGCTTCACGCCAGCCGGACCGTGACCGTGGTGGCGTGGCCACAGCGCTTTTGGCGTCAATGCCTTGCCAAGATCGTGGCACAGCGTGGCGAAACGCACGTCGACCTCCGGACTTAACATGGCCGCCATCGACAGCGTCATCAGCGTGTGAATACCTGTATCAATTTCCGGATGCCATTGCGCGGGCGCGGGAACGCCAAACAGAGCATCTACTTCCGGAAACAGGACGTGCAGTGCGCCGCAGTCGCGCAGGACCTGAAAAAATACCTGTGGGTTGCGGGTGGTTAAAGCACCTTCTGTTTCTTTCCACACCCGCTCTGGCGTCAGGTGCTCCAGTTCCCCTGCGGCGTTCATATCGCGCATCAGCGTCATGGTTTCTTCAGCGATACGAAAACCGAGGTGCGCATAGCGGGCAGCAAAGCGCGCCACGCGCAGCACGCGCAATGGATCTTCGCTAAAGGCGGGGGACACATGGCGTAGCAGACGGTTTTCCAGATCGTCGCGTCCGTTATACGGATCGATAATCTCGCTGTCGTCATCGCGGGCCATTGCGTTGATGGTCAGATCGCGACGCTGAAGATCGGCCTCCAGCGTCACATCCGGCGCGGCGTAACAGGTGAATCCGGTATACCCCGAGCCTGATTTGCGTTCGGTACGCGCCAGCGCATACTCTTCCCGGGTTTGCGGATGCAGAAACACGGGAAAATCGCGGCCTACCTGCTGGTAGCCCGCGTCGAGCATCTCTTGCGGCGTGGCGCCGACAACAACCCAATCTTTATCTTTAATCGGTAGCCCTAATAACGCATCCCGAACAGCACCACCGACCAGATAAATCTTCACGCCACTTTCCTTTTGAAATTATGATCCCTTAATCATATGTCAGTGTGGCGGAGAAGGCGATTCAGTTCATCCAGCGATCTTTACGTTTACGGCTGGGGATCATGTGTGGCAGAACCAGGCCGAGCAGCAAACCAAGACCTAGCACGCCGCCGCCGTACATAAACCACTGCATGATGATGGTGCGCTGTTTGTCATCAAGCTGAAGGTTGGCTGCGCTGACCTTCTTTTGCGCCACGATAAGCTCGTTTCTCAGCTTCTGGTTTTCTTGTTTCAGCCCGTCGATTACGCTGTCGCTTTGCGACACTTTTTGCTGCATATCGGCGGTGCGCTGATTCCACGTGGTGTCGATATTATTGAGCTTATCGGTCAAGGTCTTGACCTGGTTTTCCAGATCGGGAACGCGGGTACGCAGGCTCGGCGTACTGTTCAGCTCTTTCAGTGGGATCCAGGCGGTACGTCCGGTGCTGTCTTTCACCTGGGCATAGTTAGTGTTGGCATCGGTCTGTAATAGCGTGACTTCCTCGCCGGCGTTAACCGTACCCACGAGGCGATAATTATCTCCCGGACCGCTGCGGACCCAGGTGTTCAGTTCGTCAGAAACATAGCGCTTTTCTTCGGCATGAGAGACTGCAGTGGCGCTAAGTGCGAGTAAAGTTAATCCAATCAGGCGTAATTTTGGCATCAGGCTGTCGTTATTGTCATAGAAAGTGGAACGATAGTAGTGGCATCAGTGTCTCTACGCAAAGCATTCGACATCAATCGGAATCATCTGTGTCCTTTTTGCCACCACTCGAAACTTTTACGCCCGTCAAATTGCTCGTTGCATGGCAATTTGGCGCAAAATACTATCTACTGACCATAAAGAACGAGCTTAGTTCGCAGTCAGTTTTCTCAACTGTGACATAACCCATAAGTACAAGACCATGGCCCAGGAAATCGAATTAAAATTTATCGTCAATAGTGACGCCGTAGATGCGCTACGTGAACGTCTGAATACGCTGGGGGGAGAGCATCATGCGCCCAGCCAGTTGCTGAATATCTACTACGAAACGCCCGATGCGTGGCTGCGTGGTCACGATATGGGGCTGCGTATTCGCGGTGAAAACGGTCATTACGAAATGACCATGAAAATTGCCGGACGAGTGACGGGTGGCCTGCATCAGCGGCCGGAGTTTAACGTTGCGCTGAACGCGCCAGAGTTGGATCTCTCCCTGTTTCCAACGGAAGTCTGGCCTGATGGCGAACTGCCCGCTGAACTTGCCTCTCAGGTACAGCCGCTCTTCAGCACCGATTTTTACCGTGAGAAATGGCACCTTGATATCGACGGTAGCCGCATTGAAATGGCCCTCGATCTCGGGGAAGTGAAAGCGGGCGAGTTGGCTGAACCTATCTGTGAGCTTGAACTGGAGCTGTTAAGCGGCGATACCCGAGCAGTATTGAAGCTGGCAAACCAGCTGGTATCGCAAACCGGTTTACGCCAGGGCAGCCTGAGTAAAGCGGCGCGCGGCTATCATCTGGCTCAGGGGAATGCACCGCGTGAACTCAAACCGACGCGCATTTTGAAGGTTCCGGCAAAAGCGAGTATTGAGCAAGGGTTGGAAGCGGCGCTGGAGCTGGCATTATCACAGTGGCAGTACCATGAAGAGCTGTGGGTGCGCGGCGTCAAAGGGGCGAAAGCCGAGGTGCTGGCTGCGATGGGCCTGGTGCGTCACATTCTGATGCTGTTTGGCGGTAATGTGCCGAGAAAAGCGAGTGCTCACTTACGTGATTTGCTGACCCAGTCGGAAGCGATCATTGCGTCTGACGTTTCTGCCGTTTCCGCGGTTTACAGCACGCAAACGGCGATGGCCAAGCTGGCGCTGACCGAATGGCTGGTGACCAAAGGGTGGCAGCCGTTCCTTGATGCGAAGGCGCAGGGTAAAATAGCCGACTCCTTTAAGCGTTTCTCGGATACCCATCTCTCGCGCCATGCTGCTGAACTGAAAACAGCTTTTGCTCAGCCGCTGGGCGATCAGTACGCCGATCAACTTCCGCGCCTGACGCGCAATATTGATAGCATGCTGATGCTGGCGGGATACTACGACGAAAAGGTCGCATCGGAATGGATCGCCACCTGGCAGGGTTTACGTCACGCCATTGCGGCCAACCAATACATTGAAATTGAACACTTCCGCAACGAGGCGATTGCTTTGGAACCGTTCTGGCTGCACAGCGGAAAACGATAATCAGGGTGAGGCCGGGATGCCTGATGGCGCTGCGCCTATCAGGCTTACGCGATGGGCGGAAGCGTCATGCAGACTGGATAAGGCAACATGCCGCTGCCCGGTACTATTCAAAGGATAATCCATAAATGAAGCAGCTCTCTTCACCGTTACAGCAGTACTGGCCGACCGTTGTTGAGCGGCTGCCAGCAGCAATATCTGAGTCCTCGCTTAGCATTCAGGCGAAGTCAGTGCTTACATTCAGTGATTTTTTTCGCGACAGCATTATTGCCCATCCCGAATGGCTGGTCGAACTGGAAAGCACGCCACCCGAGGCGGATGAATGGCAACACTATGCTGATTGGTTACAGCAAGCATTGGTCGACGTTAGCGATGAAAACACGTTGATGCGTGAGCTGCGCCTGTTTCGCCGTCGCATCATGGTGCGTATCGCCTGGGCGCAGACGCTGTCGCTGGTGACGGAAGAGAGTATCTTGCAGCAGCTAAGCCATTTGGCTGAAACGCTGATCGTCGCCGCGCGTGACTGGTTATACACCGCCTGCTGTCGTGAATGGGGTACGCCCTGTAATCCACAAGGTGTTGCGCAACCGCTGCTGATTTTAGGCATGGGGAAACTGGGCGGCGGCGAACTCAATTTTTCCTCTGATATCGATCTGATTTTTGCCTGGCCGGAGCACGGCAGTACGCAGGGTGGACGTCGCGAGCTGGATAACGCCCAGTTCTTTACCCGTATGGGCCAGCGGCTTATCAAAGTGCTGGATCAGCCCACAATGGATGGATTTGTCTATCGGGTGGATATGCGTTTACGCCCGTTTGGCGACAGCGGCCCGCTGGTGCTGAGCTTCTCCGCGCTGGAGGATTATTACCAGGAACAAGGGCGCGACTGGGAACGCTATGCGATGGTCAAGGCCCGCATTATGGGCGATTGCGACGGTACTTACGTCAGTGAGCTTCGCGCTATGCTGCGGCCTTTTGTTTTCCGCCGCTATATTGATTTCAGCGTGATCCAGTCTCTGCGTAACATGAAAGGAATGATTGCCCGCGAAGTGCGCCGCCGTGGCCTGAAAGACAACATTAAGTTGGGCGCGGGCGGTATTCGTGAAATCGAATTTATCGTGCAGGTATTCCAGCTTATTCGCGGTGGGCGCGAGCCGTCATTGCAATCCCGCTCGCTGTTACCCACGCTCAGCGCCATCAATGCGTTGCACCTGCTGTCAGATACCGACGCGGAACAACTGCACGCAGCCTATCTCTATTTACGTCGTCTGGAGAACCTGCTGCAAAGTATCAATGATGAGCAGACCCAGACGTTGCCAGGCGATGAACTGAACCGCGCGCGGCTGGCGTGGGGGATGAACGTCGATGACTGGCAGCAGCTAACCGATGTGCTGGCCAGTCATATGGACAACGTGCGCCGGGTGTTTAACGAGTTGATTGGCGATGACGAAGCAGAAACCCAGGAAGAGTCGCTCTCAGAACAGTGGCGTGAACTGTGGCAGGACGCATTACAGGAAGATGACACCACGCCGGTGCTGACGCATCTGGCGGATGACGATCGCCGGCGCGTGCTGTCTCTGATTGCCGATTTTCGCAAAGAGCTGGATAAACGCACCATTGGCCCACGCGGACGCCAGGTGCTGGATCACTTAATGCCACATCTGCTGAGCGATGTCTGTTCGCGTGACGACGCCTCAGTACCGCTGTCGCGCATCACACCGCTGCTGGTAGGCATTGTGACCCGTACGACCTATCTGGAGCTGCTGAGCGAATTCCCCGGAGCGCTTAAGCATCTGATTTCGTTATGTGCTGCCTCGCCGATGATCGCCAGCCAGCTGGCGCGGTATCCGCTGTTGCTCGATGAACTGCTGGATCCGAACACCCTGTATCAACCCACCGCGACGGATGCCTACCGTGATGAACTGCGCCAGTATTTGCTGCGCGTACCGGAAGATGACGAAGAGCAGCAGTTGGAAGCGCTGCGTCAGTTTAAGCAAACGCAATTGCTGCGCATTGCCGCGGCAGATATCGCTGGTACGCTGCCGGTGATGAAGGTGAGCGACCACTTAACCTGGCTGGCGGAAGCTATTATTGATGCGGTAGTCCAGCAGGCGTGGATGCAGATGGTCGCTCGCTACGGGCAACCCACTCATCTTGACGGGCGCGAGGGGCGCGGTTTTGCCGTCGTCGGGTATGGCAAACTGGGCGGCTGGGAGCTGGGCTACAGTTCGGATCTTGATTTGATCTTCCTGCATGACTGTCCTATGGACGTGATGACGGATGGTGAGCGTGAGATTGACGGGCGACAGTTCTATTTGCGTCTGTCGCAGCGCATTATGCACCTTTTCAGCACCCGCACCTCATCCGGTATTTTGTATGAAGTGGATGCGCGGTTGCGTCCGTCCGGCGCGGCGGGAATGCTGGTGACATCAACCGAGGCTTTCGCTGATTACCAGCGCAACGAAGCTTGGACGTGGGAGCATCAAGCGCTGGTGCGCGCTCGAGTGGTGTACGGCGACCCACGGTTGACCTCTCAGTTTGATGCGATTCGTCGCGATATCATGACCCTCGTCCGCGATGCGAAAACCTTGCAGACCGATGTGCGCGAAATGCGTGAGAAAATGCGGGCCCATTTGGGCAATAAGCATCGCGATCGTTTTGATATCAAAGCGGATGAAGGCGGCATCACCGACATTGAGTTTATTACGCAATACCTGGTGCTGCGCTATGCGCATGAAAAACCGAAGCTGACGCGCTGGTCGGATAACGTGCGCATTCTGGAGTTACTGGCGCAAAACGACATTATGGATGAGCAGGAAGCGCTGGCGCTTACCCGTGCTTATACGACGCTGCGCGATGAACTTCATCATCTTGCATTGCAGGAACTTCCGGGCCATGTGGCGCCGGAGCTCTTCGACGCTGAACGTACGCTGGTGCGTGACAGCTGGCAGAAGTGGCTGGTTGCCGAGTGAAGTGTGCTATTATCGCGCGCAAATTTTAAGACCCTCAGAGAATCTCTCAGGAGACAGGAATGAAAGTAACGCTGCCAGAGTTTGAACGTGCAGGAGTCATGGTTGTCGGTGATGTGATGCTAGATCGCTACTGGTACGGTCCTACCAGCCGTATTTCACCTGAAGCGCCGGTTCCGGTGGTGAAGGTTGATACCATTGAAGAACGTCCCGGTGGCGCAGCAAACGTGGCGATGAACATTGCCTCTCTGGGAGCGAATTCGCGTCTGGTTGGCCTGACTGGGATTGACGACGCGGCGCGTGCGCTGAGCAAAACGCTGGCGGATGTGAACGTAAAATGTGACTTCGTTTCTGTGCCAACTCATCCGACGATCACCAAACTGCGCGTGCTTTCCCGCAACCAGCAACTGATTCGCCTGGATTTCGAAGAAGGTTTTGAAGGCGTGGATCCGCAGCCACTGCATGAGCGTATTAACCAGGCTCTGGGCTCCATTGGCGCTTTGGTGCTCTCCGATTACGCCAAAGGCGCGCTGGCAAGCGTGCAGCAGATGATTGCTCTGGCGCGTAAGGCTGGGGTGCCGGTGCTTATCGATCCGAAAGGGACCGATTTTGAACGCTATCGTGGCGCAACGCTGCTGACGCCGAATTTGTCTGAATTTGAAGCGGTGGTCGGTAAGTGCAAAAGCGAAGATGAACTGGTTGAGCGCGGCATGAAAGTGATTGCAGATTTCGACCTTTCCGCGCTGCTGATCACGCGTTCCGAACAGGGTATGACACTGCTGCAACCGGGCAAATCGCCACTGCATATGCCGACGCAGGCGCAGGAAGTGTATGACGTGACGGGGGCGGGCGATACGGTGATCGGCGTGCTGGCAGCGACGCTGGCGGCGGGGAACACTCTGGAAGAGGCGTGCTATTTTGCTAATGCCGCAGCGGGTGTTGTCGTCGGTAAACTGGGGACTTCCACCGTTTCCCCGATTGAACTGGAAAACGCCGTGCGCGGTCGGGCCGACACTGGCTTTGGCGTGATGAGCGAGTCTGAGCTGAAACAGGCCGTAGCCAGCGCCCGCAAGCGCGGTGAGAAAGTGGTGATGACCAACGGCGTGTTCGACATCCTGCATGCGGGCCACGTTTCCTATCTGGCGAATGCGCGCAAGCTGGGCGATCGTCTGATCGTGGCGGTAAACAGCGATGCTTCGACCAAACGTCTGAAAGGCGATACGCGTCCGGTCAACCCGCTGGAACAGCGCATGATCGTTCTGGGCGCGCTGGAAGCTGTCGACTGGGTGGTCTCTTTTGAAGAAGACACACCACAGCGTCTGATTGCCGGCATCCTGCCGGATCTGCTGGTAAAAGGCGGCGACTATAAGCCGGAAGATATTGCGGGCAGCAAAGAAGTGTGGGCGAACGGCGGAGAAGTGCTGGTGCTGAACTTTGAAGATGGCTGCTCAACGACCAATATCATCAAGAAGATCCAAAAAGACAGCGATAAATAACAAATGCTGGAAACGTATCGAACTTTTGGATTCGATACGTTTCTTGCTATTGATGCTGCTGTTTTCTTCAACCCAGAGTAAAGGAATAAGGGGAGAAGGGATTTCTCCCCCCCGATTTACTTTTACATGACGTCACAATAAGCGTGCGTCACGCTGACCTTAAATCCGACCCCTCTTAGATTTCGTGGGAAACTGTGAACCAGCGCAGTGCTTTTGCGCACAATATGTACAGAATAACTTCGCATCCAGGGAAATACTGAAATTAGAAAAAGCATATGGCCTTAACAGATATTCAATAACTGGAGGGTATGCTCATGAACAGCAATATGTATTCAATGAACAATTTCGATTTCCTGGCCCGTAGTTTTGCCAGGATGCAAGCTGAGGGCCATCCCGTAGATATCCAGGCGATAACTGGGAATATGGATGAAGAACATCGTATCTGGTTTTGCAAACGCTATGCGCTGTACTGCCAGCAGGCGACGGAGGCCAGGAAGCTAGAACTGGAACACTAACAGAAAAAACGGGCCTTGCGGCCCGTTGTCGTTTTTACTCTTGCGGATCGACTGACGGGATCGCGGGAGCAGGTTTAACTTCTGCCGTTTTTTCACGCGATTCCAGCTCAGTCAGACGTTGCTCAAGTAGCGCCAGCTTTTCACGGGTACGCAGCAAAACCTGAGTCTGTACATCAAACTCTTCACGGCTTACCAGATCCAGACGGGTCAGCTGTGACTGCAGCGTTTGACGAATTTTCTTCTCGACGTCTTCGCCAAACTCGCGGATCCCTTTCGGCATCGACTCGTGAACCTGACGAGCAATCTGCTCAATTTTTTTCGGGTCAATCATTGTGGTTTCCCTGAACTGGTACGTGTTGTTGCCTATTGTAGTGCGAACTGGCACAGGCATAAACCAGAATTGTGTGAAGCTAAGACGAGCAAAGGCGTTGATGAAGGTAATCAATAGCGTTATAGTTAACCCGCTTATTCTCAGGGCGGGGCGAAATTCCCCACCGGCGGTAAATCAACTCAGGTTGAAAGCCCGCGAGCGCTTTGGGTGCAAACTCAAAGGTCAGCAGATCCGGTGTAATTCCGGGGCCGACGGTTAGAGTCCGGATGGGAGAGAGTAACGATCCAGTCGGGCATGGACCCGCTCACGTTATTTTTTTGCCGCTTAGACGGTACTCCTAAGACTGCCCTGATTCTGGTAACCATAATTTTAGTGAGGTTTTTTTACCATGAATCAGACGCTACTTTCCTCTTTTGGTACGCCTTTCGAACGTGTTGAACTTGCGCTGTCTGCGCTGCGTGAAGGACGCGGTGTGATGGTGCTTGACGACGAAGATCGTGAAAACGAAGGCGATATGATTTTCCCGGCAGAAACCATGACTGTTGAACAGATGGCTCTGACCATCCGTCACGGCAGCGGTATTGTATGCCTGTGCATCACTGAAGACCGACGCAAACAGCTCGATCTGCCAATGATGGTGGAAAATAACACCAGCGCTTACGGTACCGGTTTTACCGTGACCATTGAAGCCGCAGAAGGCGTGACTACCGGCGTTTCCGCTGCGGACCGTGTTACTACGGTGCGTGCGGCAATTCAGGATGGCGCTAAACCTTCCGATCTTAACCGTCCGGGGCACGTTTTCCCGCTGCGTGCTCAGGCAGGTGGCGTGTTGACCCGCGGTGGTCACACTGAAGCAACCATCGACCTGATGACGCTGGCAGGGTTTAAACCGGCAGGCGTGCTGTGCGAACTGACCAATGACGATGGCACCATGGCGCGTGCGCCAGAATGTATCGAATTTGCCGGCAAGCATAATATGGCGGTAGTTACTATCGAAGACCTGGTGGCTTACCGTCAGGCGCATGAGCGCAAAGCCAGCTAATCGCAAATTACCACGTTAGTCGCGGTAAGCATAAAAAACCGAAGCCATCTTCCAGGCTTCGGTTTTTTTGTTTCTTGCTCCGATTATTTGGTTCTCACCCGCTTTAATGCCCATGCGCCGCTCATAATGACGAGCAACAGTAAGCACAAACTAAAGGCCAACAAACAGGCCTGCGCCATGTTCATAAAATGCCAAGGCGGGATCAGATACCAGCCTTCTGACTGCTGGTACAGATCGACAAACCACTTTTGCGTACTGCTGAGCGCCACGCCGTCGGGAACGATGGGAGCGTCATAGCCGCAATCTCCTGTGGGTTTAAACCACTCCGGTGCCCAGTTGGCCAGAGGCAAATTGAAAGGGAATGTCGGATCGGTGGAGCATCCCTGTACGCCAAACAGCGAATCCGGGTCCGGGTTATGTACAGCATAATGAATGCCGTTAAGTTTGATGGAGAACTTAATGCCCAGGATGCTGCCGTAAAATGCCGCGATACAACCGATGAGCTTCAGAACAACATTTTTGGGGTTGATTGCCGCAATCAATCCGCCAAAAACCATCACCAGCATGGCAAAGCGAATGTAGACACATTGTTCGCAGGGGGCCATGTAGAGATAGATTTGGAAGAACGAATGCGCCAGAATAATCAATCCACCCATTGCGCAAGCCATCAACAGCCACAGAAAGCGCTGTTCCTGCCATCTCACCAGGGTATCAACCGGTGTATTACATAAGTCTCGCCACGATCCTTTTATGAAAGCCATAGCCGGGTCCCTGTTTATTTTTTCGCGAGCTCTCTGACAAGCTCAGCCATGGAATCAATAGATTTGATATTTTTGGTGTAGATCAGGTATTTACCATTGACGACGTAAGCCGGAACGCCCTGGATTTTGGCGACATCATATGCTGCTTTCCATTTCTCCAGCGTTTGCTGGACGGCTGGATCCTTCAATGCCGCGTCAAAATCAGCCTGGCTCATGCCCGCTGCATCCAACCCTGTTTTGATGAATGAGGCGGGATCTTTACCCTCTGACCAGCGCTCTTTCTTATCGTGGTAGGCGGCGTAATAAGCGAACTTGGCTTTTTTAAACTGTGATTTGGCGTCAAACAATGAAATACCTGCAGCCATGTCCCTGGCAATCATTACGGCAAAGATTTCACTGGCCTGCTTACCGTATTCCCCTTTGGTTTCCAGATGAAACGGAGTGAAAGTAACGACATCGGCGACTTTGTCTGACACGGGCCCTGTCACGGCTTTATCATATTTGTAGCAAAATGGGCAGGCGTAACTGAATACTTTGATCAACGTCTTATCGGCATTGGGAATTGGTTTTTCCAGAACCATATAATCAGTGCCTTCAGTAAACGCTGATGCTGCAAACGGTGAGGCAAGCGCGGCGGTTAATACCACGCTTTTAAATAATGAAGTGATCCATTTAGATGACATAATTAATCCTTAATCTAATGTAATTATTTAAACATTTGGCGTGGATGAACCAGCAATGCACGGTAGTGAGTTTGATTTGGCTTATCGGACAGGACATTAATTTCGACTTTGACTTCTTTTGTTTTGTAGTCAATTTCGTTGATTTTGCCGATGGTTGGCTGTCCAACGTCAAATAAATTAATCGAGCCACCAAAGCCAAACATGGTGTCGCGATCCTTTTGATATTCGATAACCGAGGTGATAGGGCTATAAAAATCATAACCGCGCTCTTTTCCGTACTCCCAAATTTGCTGGACGGTCCCTTTTTTCTCGTCAATTTTATATTCGACGAAACGGGAGTATTTCATCGTTGGTAAAGCCGGTTGTTCGAGTCCGCGGCCATCGCCGTTGTCAAAAATGGTAAGCGTTCCTTTGCTGGAGAGCCATGCGGTGTGCTGGGTGTAGGTAAAATCGAAATCGGTATTCTCGCACTTGCCATTTTCATCACATTTCAGTGCGTTGCCTTTATCATCAACCGGTTTTAACAGCTTGCTTGCCAGCGCCTTATTCCAGCCTTTAGACGGTGCAAGGATCCACTTAACCTGTTTATCGCGACCGATTTTGACAACCCCCTGATGGCGGGAAGAGATAATGATGGTGTCGTCTTTGGCGTCAAAGGCGATGGAGTTAACGTGCGCCCAGTTACGACCTGCACCCACGCCGAGGGCATCACCGTAGGGGGTATCTGGCTCCAGTTTTGCCTGCTGGCCGGCATGAGCGAGGTCCACGTTGACGCATACCGCGCCCGCATCCAACGCACCCAGCAGTGCATCACGCATCGGATCGAGAATTTTTGTCAGATCCCACACGTCAACAACACGACCGGATTTGTCGACTTCAATAATCTGGTCGCGGATAGTTTGCACGTGAATGCCATCCTCCTTGCGATAGTCCCGTTTACCCACGCGAAGCAGTACGGTGCCGTTCACCGTTTCGACGGACTCATGCGATGCGTCGAGGAATCCGCGCGGCAGCTTATGGTCGGCCAGAATCTGGCCCATCATATCGAACTCATACCAGTGCTGGCCCTGTACGGCGGTGAAGGTGCCGCGCGGTGTCTCCCGTATGCCCATCAGGTAACCGCGCTTGTTGATATCCATGTCATGACCGTCATAGAAAGTGTCCTGATCCAGCCACCAACGATATTCGCCTTCCGTATCAACGACAAAGGTAAAGGGTGCGATATCAAAGGGTAATGCGCCACCGGCCGGACCAGCATCCAGGATACCGGCATTTTTATCTTTTTCACCATGCCAGTGGAATTCTGCGCCCTGTGCGGTAAAGGTGTGGGTATTCACCAGATAGAGACGGTCTTCAAAGCCAGGTGCGACCTTAATAACGTTTGTTTGCTGTAAATCAGAAATAGAACGGTTATCCATGTAGTGATTAACGATGGCAGATGTTTGCACCACGTAATCTTCCTTGATGGCCTTGCCATTTTCTTTATATTCAACGGTGACCTTATTAGCGAACTTTTGATAAAGGCCAAAAATAGGAACCCCATCGTAGGTGGCGAGGGATTCTTTGCCGACGGTATAGGTAATTGGGACTCCTTTTTCACCTTTACCATGAACGGTGACTTTAACATCCGAAATAACGTGACTATCTAATTCAACCAGTGCGGTAAGAGGGGCGTTTCCGTATGGGTCAACGACTATCGCACCCAATTTTCCTGCGGGCTGGGCTGGTTGGAAACCTGCGGCAAATGAATTCCCTGCGGCAAAGCCAAACGTCAGTGCAAGCGTTCCGGCTAGAAGTTTTTTTCGGTACTGTGTAAACATGGATATATCTCCTTATATTATCTTTAAATATAACAGTGCTGAATATATTATGTTTTTACGATGTGAATATAATAAAAATGGTATTGCTGATGCTACTTTTATGGTGAATATATTAATATTGATGAAATGTATTATTTTGCAGGTGCTAATTTTTATTATTTTGGGGATGGTATGAGTGCGTTATTTTAAGGGCAATATTTATTATTGCGCAGTGTGATCTTGTCGACATTGTTTTATTTTTTATAACGGTGTTAACTATTTGCATAGCTGCTGGTTTATATGATCGAAATCATATATTTGTTTCTGGAATATGCCACTATAGGAGTATGTCAGAATAAGGTTGTGTAAAATTTTAACGTTAAATGTTTAATGATGTTAAATTTTAAGGGTAAAAGAATGTTTATCGCCTGGTACTGGATTGTATTAATTGCACTCGTTGCAGTTGGTTATTATTGCCATATGAAGCGTTATTGTCGGGCATTTCGGCAAGACCGGGATGCATTACTCGAGGCGCGAAACAAACTCTTTCGTCGTTCTGGCGAAGATAACAGCGCGGTTAAGGAACAGGAATAGTCCTTCACGTTCTGCTATGGATGAGCGGATGCTGTAAATTAGCAGGGTGGCATCCGCCCTCTGAATTAGCCGATCCCCATGGACTGGAGGATGACAAGACTTAACCCCATCACCGACATTCCACAAAGTACCCCATAGCTGGGATTATTATTCGGGTCGATCTCTTTTGCCAACGGCATTAGCTCATCGACGGACAGCGCCACCATAATTCCTGCGACTGCAGCCATTATTGCCGCCATCACTACCGGTGAGATCAGGCTCCCCAGAATTAACCACGCCAGTACGCCGCCCAGGATTTCCGCCATGCCCGAGATCCCGGCCCAGAATATCGCCGTCCGTTTGGAGCCCGTGGCTGCATAGACTGGACCCGCAACGGCTAATCCTTCAGGAATATTGTGTAATGCGACGGCAAGGGCAATACCAAAGCCCAGCTCGAGATTGCTGCTGGCGGTAACAAACGTCGCTATCCCTTCCGGGAAGTTGTGCAGGCTAATGCCGAGCGTTAATAAAATCGCGGTACGTTTAATGGAGCCGGGCAGAGGCCGCGTGGTTTTCTGTACCAGATCCTGAGGGTGCGCATGCGGCAATAGGCGGTCCAGGCCAAAGTATCCCAGTAAGCCAACGATAAACATTCCGTAGCCCAATACCGGCGACATGCCTTCAGCAGCCAGTGCGGCTGGGAGCATCTCCATCAGTGAGATCAGTAACATAATCCCTGCGGCGAAGCCTAACGAAAAGGCGAGTACGCGGTTGGAGGGTTTTTGCCCTAACACGCCGAGAAATGCGCCGATAAACGTGGCGGCGCCTGCCAGTAAAGTCAGAAGTAAAGGTACTGACATCGACAAATAAAACTCCTTATCAATCTGCTGTCCGGGTCGGATCGTCAAAATAACTGATGATCTTCATCATGGTTATCTGAGTTCTTCATCAGCCGAATAAGCGTATTGTGGTGGTATCAAAATGACTCCCTCAGTAAGGATATCATCATGTCTTCAACTCGTATGCCAGCATTGTTTTTGGGTCACGGTAGCCCGATGAATGTTCTGGAAGATAACGTTTATACCCGCGCCTGGCAGCAACTGGGGGAAACGTTGCCGCGCCCGAAAGCCATTGTGGTGGTCTCGGCGCATTGGTTCACTCGTGGCACGGGCGTGACGGCGATGGAAGCACCTAAAACAATCCACGATTTTGGCGGTTTTCCGCAGGCGCTGTATGACACCCATTACCCGGCTCCTGGATCACCGGAACTGGCGCAGCATCTGGTTGACTTGCTGGCCCCAGTGCCCGTTACCTTAGACAAAGAGGCGTGGGGTTTTGACCACGGTTCATGGGGCGTGCTGATCAAGATGTACCCTCATGCGGATATTCCGATGGTGCAGCTGAGCATTGACAGTACCAAACCTGCGGCCTGGCATTTTGAAATTGGCCGCAAGCTGGCGGCACTGCGTGATGAGGGCATTATGCTGGTAGCCAGCGGTAACGTGGTGCATAACCTGCGCACTGCGCGTTGGCACGGTGAGAACACGCCATATCCGTGGGCGACCTCATTCAACGATTATGTTAAAGCAAACCTGACATGGCAGGGACCGGTTGAACAGCACCCGCTGGTGAACTATCTCGATCATGAAGGGGGATCGTTATCGAACCCGACACCGGATCACTATCTGCCGCTGCTGTATGTATTAGGTGCCTGGGATGGCAAAGAGCCGGTGATTATTCCTGTTGACGGGATTGAGATGGGAAGTTTGAGTATGTTGTCGGTGCAGGTCGGATGATAAATGCCCGATGGCGCTGCGCTTATCGAGCCTACAGTTCGTGCTGTAGGCCGGGTAAGACGCAGCTACCACCCGGCACTCTCAGTCATTCGACAAAAATATGCGGATAGAAACGCGAGAGATCCTGCGTGATCAACGCGCGGTCTTCGCGAATGCCAATGCCAGCTGGTTGATCGTTGATTAGCCAGCTGCCGATCAACATATAGCTGTCGCCAAACTTCGGTAGCTGATGGAACTGCTGCACGATCATACCTTCTTCGCCGTACGGCCCTTCCACTGCTTCGATCGTTTTACCGTTTTCGATAATGGAAACGTTCGCACCTTCACGTGAGAAGATCGGCTTTACGACGAATTTATCCATCTGAGGATAGTCATCTTCGGCGAAATACGCAGGCAGCAGATTCGGATGATCCGGGAACATTTCCCACAACAGCGGTAATAACGCTTTGTTAGAGATAATGCTCTTCCAGGCTGGTTCCAGCCAGCGAACGCCAGCGTCTTCCAGCTTAGTGGAGAACATTTCGCGCAGCATGAATTCCCACGGATAGAGCTTGAACAGGTTAGCTATGACCTGATCTTGCATATCCGTGAACTGACCCTTTTCACCAAGACCAATATCTTCGACATAGAGGAATTCAGTGGCGATTTCAGCTTCGGCAGCGCAATCCTGCAGATACTGGATCGTTCCGCGATCTTCCACCGTATCGCGACAACAGGTCAGATGTAGCAACTGAAAACCATACTGCTCACGCAGCTCGGCGAAACGCTCGATCAGCTTTTCCTGCAGACTGTTGAATTGATCGCTGCCTTCCGGCAGGTTGCCTGCATTGAGTTGGTCTTCCAGCCAGATCCACTGGAAAAACGCAGCTTCGTACAGAGAGGTTGGCGTATCGGCGTTGTTTTCTAACAGCTTAGGCTCGCCCGTGCCGTCCCACGCCAGATCGAGACGCGAATAGAGCGACGGTTGCTGTGTCTGCCAGGACTGGCGGACAAAGCCCCAGGTATGCTTCGGAATGCGAAACTTGGTCATCAGCTCATCGCTGGCGATGACCCTTTCCACCACTTTGAGACACATTTGATGCAGCTCTGCGGTGACCTCTTCCAGCTTTTCGACCTGAGCAAGCGTGAGCTTATAATACGCATCCTCACACCAGTACGGCTCGCCGTACATAGTGTGAAAGTTGAAACCGTATTCGGTGGCTTTATCGCGCCAGTCCGGGCGCTCAACAATACTGACTCTTTCCATGACGATCAGCCGCCCATTGAACGAGTGGTAGTACCGCTTGCGCTACGCTGCATGGTGCTCTGTTTAGCCACAGATTCGCCAAATCCACCGCGGGTTACGGTAGAGGTGGTAGCCGGTTTCGGCGCCATGGCGGTTTTCGGTACGGTCATGGTGCGACCCGGCGTTGCGGCGCCGTAGTTTTTGCCGCCAGCATCCGTATATTTGCCGTATGCTGGGCTGGCCGGATTTTTCGAGCTGAACAGCGGCTGCTGAGCGCCCATACCGCCACCCATCATGCGGCCCATCATATAGCCTGCCATCAGCGGCATCCAGAAGCTGCCGCTGCTTTGATTCTGCGCCTGAGCCTGGCCTTCACCGGTCGGCGCCATGCCCGCTTGTGCAGGTGCCTGTTGGCACTGGCCTTCGCCGAATTCAGCGATACAGTCTTCGCGAGTGGCGTATTTTGGCGCGGTGCGTTCAGCTTCTTTCAGCGCATTGTTAAACGCGGTGGTACATTCGGCGCTTTTACCCGGATTAGCTGCAGAGCAGTCGTCCGCGTTCTGATAAAGCGAAACCGTTTCGTCACTCTTTTCACAGCCCGCGAGCATAAAAACAGCGGTAACTGCCAGAGCGACAGGAGTCAGGTGGCGCGCGCTCCAGCTTTTGCGGAACGAGGCGTGATGTATAGATTTTGTCCGTTTCATTTATGTCTTCCAGGACCCAGTGGTAACTCTGCTCAGAATAGAGGATGACTGGTCGAAATTGAAGCGGGAAGAGGCGAGAATGCGGAAGAAGGGGCGGATCTTTACGTTGCCTTACGTTCAGACGGGGCCGAAGCCCCGTCATCAGCATCAGTTACGGAACGGGTTGTTACCGTTGCTGCTGGTTGAACGTGCAGCCGTTGGTTGAGCCGCAGGCATATTGCCGTTGCTGTTAAAGTCATTCACCGCGGCATCTTGCTGCGGATTTTGCGGCGCGACGCTATCCGGAGAAGTCGGGATCGGTTTACCCAGCGTATTATTCAGCGCCACCAGATCCTGCTCGTTCAGCGTACCGAGCGCAGATTTGACGTTAAGCTGGTTGATAAGATAGGTATAACGCGCATTCGCCAGTTGCTGCTTGGCGTTGTACAGCGTGGTGGTGGCATCCAACACATCCACGATGGTACGGGTACCTACGGAATAGCCTGCTTCCATCGCATCTAAAGAGCTTTGGGCAGAGACAACCGCTTGTTTGTACGCGTTAATGCTACTGATGGAAGCATTAATGTTGTTGAACGAAGAACGCACGGTTTGCACCACGCTGCGGTGCGCGCTTTCCAGTTGTTCGCTCGCGCCAACAAAGTTGTACTGCGCTTGTTTCACCTGCGAGTTAACCATCCCGCCCTGGTACAGCGGCAGCGAGAAGTTCAGACCAATTTTGTTCTGGCCCATGTTGCTGTCGTCGTACTGGGAGGTGTTGGTTTTCGACCCGTTGTAGGAGGTGTCAGAAACGCCGGTAGAGGCGGTCAAACCCAGCGTCGGTAAGTGACCATCCTGCGCCAGACGAATCTGTTCACGCGCCAGATCCTGGCTCAAACGCGCCTGCAATAATGAGAGGTTGCGGTTTTCTGCTTCTTTCAGCAGCGCGTTCACCGCCTGCGGTTTGTTGGTTTTAAAGCCATCAACGTTCAGCGAAGCCAGTTCCGGGTAGTAGTTACCGGTCACCTGGCGCAGCTGTTCTACCGCGTTGTCGAGATTGTTACGCGCGGTCACTTCGTTCGCCAGCACGGTATCGTATTGTGAACGGGCGTTCTGTACGTCAGTGATGGCGACCAGGCCCACGTTAAAACGCTGTGTGGTCTGATCTAACTGACGATAGACCGCATCTTTCTGTGCCTGAGTGTAAGACAGCACGTCAATCGCGTTCAGTACGTTAAAATAAGCGGTAGCGGTATTCAGGATCAGCGTTTGCTGATCGGTCTGATACGTTACGTCTTGGATGCCTGCTGATTTTTCTTGCAGCGTCAGGGCACGCCATTTAGACATGTCGAACAGCGTCTGAGTCAATTGTAATGACGCGCTGGTTGCGTTGGAGTTGACGCCATTTGCATCACGGTAGCCATTGCTGTAGGTGTAATCGGCACCTAAACCTAGTTGCGGCAGTAATGGGCTACGCGCTTCGTTAATTTTTTCGAATGCAGCATCGCGATCGGCGGCGGATTTACGCAATTCCGGGTTGCTCAGGCGTGCTTGCTGATAAACCTGCATCAGGTTTTCTGCCTGGCTCAAAGTAGTGAACCCCGACAGGCTCAGGCCGATAAGGATGGGGAGCAATTTCTTCATTTGCATTCCTTGTTGTGAAGCAGTATTTAGCGCTGATCAAATTGTAAAAATATTTGCTGATTCTAGCAGAATCCGCCACTTCAAAAAGTTGGCGTTACGTGCCATACGGCGTTAATTTGCATCAATTTAACACAAGGGCGTTCAAACATCAGTCAAACGACCTTGAAATTCACATTTTAATCACTATTGGTCTCAGGACAGCACAATGCGTAAACCAGACAACTTGCCAATGACTTTCACTAAAAATGATGTAGAAATTATTGCACGAGAAACGCTATACCGCGGTTTTTTTTCACTGGATCTTTATCGGTTCCGCCATCGCCTGTTTAACGGCGGTATGAGCGGTGAGGTAAAGCGCGAAATTTTTGAGCGCGGACACGCGGCAGTCTTGCTACCCTTTGACCCTGAGCGGGACGAAGTTGTTCTGGTCGAGCAGATCCGTATCGCAGCGTTTGATACCAGCGAAAGTCCGTGGCTCCTGGAAATGGTGGCCGGAATGATTGAAGAGGGCGAAACCGTTGAGGATGTGGCTCGTCGTGAAGCGATGGAAGAGGCCGGGCTGGAAGTTAAACGTACGAAGCCCGTTCTGAGCTATCTGGCAAGCCCTGGCGGCACCAGTGAGCGCCTGTCTATTTTAGTTGGCGAAGTGGACGCCACGACCGCGAGCGGGATCCACGGTCTGGCTGATGAAAACGAAGATATTCGTGTTCATGTGGTGAGCCGGGAGCAGGCTTATCAATGGGTTGAAGAGGGGAAAATCGACAACGCGGCTTCTGTCATCGCCTTGCAATGGTTACAGCTGCACTATCAAGAGTTAAAAACTGAGTGGAAAAAATGAAGCGTTACACACCTGACTTCCCTGAAATGATGCGCCTGTGCGAAACCAACTATTCGCAATTGCGCCGTCTGCTGCCGCGTAATGACGCAGCCGATGAAACAGTGAGCTATCAGGTCGCAAACGCACAATATCGGTTAACGATCGTTGAATCGACCCGATACACTACGCTTGTCGCGATCGAACAAACGGCACCCGCGGTCACATACTGGAGCCTGCCGTCATTGACAGTCCGCCTGTATCATGACGCGAGGGTGGCTGAAGTGTGTTCGAGTCAGCAGATCTTTCGCTTCAAAGCGCGGTATGATTATCCAAATAAAAAGTTGCATCAACGCGACGAAAAGCATCAAATTAATCAGTTTCTGGCCGACTGGTTACGGTACTGTTTAGCACATGGAGCGATGGCGATTCCGGTTTATTAGCGTCGTGAAACCTAAGGACACCATTTGGAAAGCCTGTTAACCCTTCCTTTGGCTGGTGAGGCCAGAGTCAGGATCTTACAAATTACAGACACTCACCTGTTTGCCGAAAAGCATGAAACGCTGCTGGGTGTAAACACCTGGGACAGCTATCAATCCGTACTGGATGCAATACATGCAGAGTCGCCTGAATACGATCTGATCGTCGCGACTGGTGATTTGGCGCAGGACCAATCCGCTGCGGCCTATCAGCATTTTGCTGAGGGCATCGCAAGCTTTCGTGCGCCCTGCGTTTGGCTACCGGGCAATCACGATTTTCAGCCGGCAATGTACAGCGCGCTACAGGACGCGGGGATCTCACCCGCTAAACGCGTCTTTATTGGTGAACAGTGGCAAATCCTGTTGTTGGACAGCCAGGTGTTCGGCGTTCCCCACGGTGAATTAAGCGAATTTCAGCTCGAATGGCTGGAACGTAAACTTGCCGATGCGCCTGAGCGCAATACTTTGCTGCTTCTGCATCATCATCCTCTGCCAGCAGGTTGTAGCTGGCTCGATCAGCATAGCCTGCGTAATGCCGCAGAGCTGGATAACGTGCTGGTGAATTATCCTCGTGCCAAGTATTTGTTGTGTGGGCATATTCATCAGGAACTGGATTTGGACTGGAACGGACGCCGCCTGATGGCGACGCCGTCGACCTGTGTGCAGTTTAAGCCACACTGTTCCAACTTCACGTTAGATACCATCAGCCCCGGCTGGCGGACGCTGGAGCTTTTTGCTGACGGGACGTTGCAGACGCAGGTACGCCGTCTGCAGGGTAATCGGTTCCACCCTGATACCGCTTCAGAAGGCTACTGATGTCTACGCTTCTTTATCTTCACGGATTTAATAGTTCTCCTCGTTCGGCGAAGGCATGTTTGCTGAAAAACTGGCTGGCGGAGCATCATCCGCACGTTGAGATGATCGTACCCCAGTTGCCACCGTATCCGGCCCAGGCCGCAGAGATGCTGGAATCGATCATTCTCGAACATGGCGGAGAGTCGCTGGGAATTGTCGGTTCCTCGCTAGGAGGCTATTACGCCACCTGGCTGTCGCAATGTTTTATGCTGCCCGCGGTGGTGGTGAACCCTGCTGTCCGACCTTATGAACTGCTGGTCGACTATCTCGGTCAAAACGAGAACCCCTACACGGGGCAGCAATATGTGCTAGAGTCACGCCATATTTACGATCTTAAAGTCATGCAGATTGACCCGCTGGAAGCGCCGGATTTGATCTGGCTGCTTCAACAAACGGGCGATGAAGTGTTGGACTACCGCCAGGCGGTGGCGTATTACGCCTCCTGCCGCCAGACAGTTATTGAGGGCGGAAACCACGCATTCACGGGCTTCGAAGATTATTTCAACCCGATTGTCGATTTCCTTGGACTGCACAGTTTCTGACGATCAATTCGAATTGCTTATTTAAACCATGACGCAAACTTATAACGCTGATGCCATTGAGGTACTCACTGGGCTTGAGCCGGTACGCCGTCGCCCGGGGATGTACACCGATACAACCCGTCCGAACCATCTTGGACAGGAAGTGATTGATAACAGTGTGGATGAAGCACTGGCGGGCCACGCAAAACGCGTGGACGTGATTTTACATGCCGACCAGTCTCTGGAAGTTATTGATGATGGCCGCGGCATGCCGGTAGACATTCACCCTGAAGAGGGCGTTCCGGCGGTAGAGCTGATCCTCTGTCGTCTGCACGCAGGCGGTAAGTTCTCCAACAAAAACTATCAGTTCTCTGGTGGTTTACATGGGGTAGGGATCTCCGTGGTCAACGCCCTGTCGAAGCGTGTGGAAGTGAACGTGCGCCGCGACGGGCAGGTGTACAACATCGCGTTTGAGAACGGCGATAAGGTGCAAGATTTACAGGTTGTCGGTACCTGCGGTAAACGCAATACCGGAACCAGCGTGCACTTCTGGCCGGATGAAAGCTTCTTTGACAGCCCGCGTTTTTCCGTTTCGCGCTTAACGCACGTACTGAAAGCCAAAGCGGTGCTGTGCCCTGGTGTTGAGATCACCTTTAAGGATGAGGTCAATAACAGTGAACAGCGCTGGTGCTACCAGGATGGCCTGAATGACTATCTGAGCGAAGCGGTGAATGGCTTGCCGACGCTGCCGGAAAAACCGTTTATCGGTAATTTCAGCGGTGAAACAGAAACCGTGGACTGGGCGCTGCTCTGGCTGCCGGAAGGCGGCGAGCTGCTGACTGAAAGCTATGTGAACCTGATCCCAACCATGCAGGGCGGTACGCACGTTAACGGCCTGCGCCAGGGTCTGCTGGATGCAATGCGCGAGTTCTGTGAATACCGCAATATTCTGCCGCGCGGCGTGAAGCTGTCGGCGGAAGATATCTGGGATCGCTGTGCTTACGTGCTGTCGGTAAAAATGCAGGATCCGCAGTTTGCCGGACAAACCAAAGAGCGCCTCTCTTCGCGGCAGTGCGCGGCATTCGTCTCTGGCGTGGTGAAAGATGCTTTCAGCCTGTGGCTGAACCAGAACGTGCAATCAGCCGAACTGCTGGCTGAGATGGCGATTTCCAGCGCCCAACGTCGTCTGCGTGCGGCGAAAAAAGTGGTGCGTAAGAAGTTGACCAGCGGTCCGGCGTTGCCGGGGAAACTGGCGGACTGTACCGCACAGGATCTTAATCGCACCGAACTGTTTCTCGTCGAAGGTGACTCGGCGGGCGGATCGGCGAAACAGGCGCGCGATCGTGAATATCAGGCGATCATGCCGCTGAAAGGTAAGATCCTCAACACCTGGGAAGTCTCTTCCGATGAAGTGTTGGCTTCGCAGGAAGTTCACGATATTTCGGTGGCGATCGGCATCGATCCGGACAGTGATGATCTGAGCCAGCTGCGCTACGGTAAGATCTGTATTCTGGCGGATGCGGATTCCGATGGTTTGCACATCGCCACGCTGCTGTGCGCGCTGTTTGTGAAACACTTCCGTACGCTGGTGAAACACGGTCACGTCTATGTGGCGCTGCCGCCGTTATACCGTATCGACCTCGGTAAAGAGGTGTATTACGCGCTGACGGAAGAAGAGAAAGCGGGCGTGCTGGAGCAGTTAAAGCGCAAGAAAGGCAAGCCGAACGTGCAGCGCTTTAAAGGTCTGGGTGAAATGAACCCGATGCAGCTGCGTGAAACCACGCTGGATCCGAATACCCGCCGCCTGGTGCAGCTCATCATTGAGGACGAAGACGATCAGCGTACCAACGCAATGATGGATATGCTGCTGGCCAAGAAGCGTTCTGAAGATCGCCGTAACTGGTTGCAGGAGAAAGGTGACCTGGCGGATCTCGAAGGGTAATTGACCGTGAATGCCGGATGGCGCTGGGCTTACCAGGCCTGAGGATTGCAATATAAGCCGGATACGTCTGTTTATGGCGTTATCCGGCAAATCGACAATCTTAAATGCCAGACTCCAGAATACGAATACTCATGTCCAGCACGTCGCCTTTCACGGCTTCGCTATAGGCTTTCATATGCGGTGTCTGCAAATGCGCTTCAAGATGCGCAATGCTTTCCCACTGTTCAACCATCACGATTGAGTCCGGGGCTGTGGTCTGAAAACTGACGCCAGCAGCATGATCGATCATCGGCGCGTAGCCGTGGCAGCCTTCCTCTTTCAGTACGGTTGGAACGATTTTAGCGAATTGATCCAGTACCGCCTGGCGGTGATGTTGACCTGGACGTGTACGGATTTCTGCAATAACGGTAAGCATGGTTAACTCCTTCTAATTCCAGGTTACCAGTTAACCAAAAATTTCGTTCAGATGCTTGCGATATTCTGCGATATTCTGCGATATAACGCGGGACGTCCGGCATTTTAATCACGTCATTGGTGATAAAGGTCGGCAGCGCTTCCATTCCCAGGAACTGGTTTGCTTTATGGAACGGGAGATAAACGCCATCAACGCCAACGCCATGGAAGAACTGACCTTTTTCAGTAAAAGCTTCCATCGGTGCGTTCCAGGTCAGTGACAGCATGTATTTTTTGCCCTGAATCAGCCCACCGGAGCCGTATTTTTTAGACGCATCTGAACGCGTGCGACCATCGCTGGCGTACAGCGTACCGTGACCTTCGGTAAACACGTCATCAATGTATTTTTTCACGGTCCACGGCGCACCCATCCACCAGCCAGGCATTTGCCAGATAACCACATCGGCCCAGACGAAGTTCTGTACTTCATCAGGAATGTCATAGTCGCTGTCGGCGCGCACGATTTTAACATCATGCCCGAGGTCGCGCAGAAGGCCATCCGCGACCTCGGTCAGGGTGTCGTTTAACTGACCTTTGGAGTGGGCGAATTTTTTCGCACCATTGATAATCAGAATGTTGCTCATTTTGTGTCCTCAGGGAAATACGTTTGAAGACGATTTTACCCCTACCAGCGACGCGGTGAAATTAGCAAAATGTGCAAAGTCTTTTGCTATTTGAGCAATAATAACGCAATTACCAACTGACCTTCGCTTCAAAGCCACCTTGCGGAGCGTTGCCAAACGAGGCTGACATTCCATGCAATATTGCGATACGGCGGACAATCGATAGGCCGAGACCGCTGCCAGTCACGCTTTGTCCCGGTGGACGATAAAAGCGTTCCCCGATGTGCGTAAGGACCTCTGGCGCAACGCCAGGACCATTATCCTTGACGCTAAAATTACGGGCGTTGAGCGTCACTTCCACAATGCTACCCCGCGGGCTGTAGCGGATCGCATTATCCAGCAGATTTCGTACCATCAGGCTCAGCAACAGCGGCTGTCCTGTGCGCATGATGTTGTGCGCGTTAATCTGCAAACGCACGTCGATGTGCGCCTGCTGGGCTGGATGGTAGATATCCATCACCGTGGATTGCAAAAGCTCCTCCAGCGAGATTTCCGCCACATCCTGAAGATTGTCGAGGGAGTCGAGGCGTGAAAGCGTCAGTAACTGATCGACCAGTCGGGTGGCGCGTTCAATTCCCGCATGCAACTGTACCAGCGCTTTTTCCCGCGTTTGCGGGTCGTCGTCTGACAGTTGCACCACTTCTGTTTGTACTTTCAGCGCGGTCAACGGGCTGCGCAGCTCGTGGGCAGCATCAGAAGTGAAACGCCGTTCGCGGACCATCATGGAATGGGTGCGGGTAAACAACTGATTGAGCGATTCAACCAACGGGCGTACTTCGCTTGGCACACCTTTCGGGTCGAGCGGCTCCTCCGATTCCGGTGAGCGCCAGCGCAGAGCCTGCGCCAGTTTTTTCAGCGGCCTGAGTTCACGGCTAATCATGACCACCAGGATTAGCAACATCAGCGGCAGCGCAATCAACCACGGTGTTAACTGGGCGGTGACGATCGACAGCGCCATATCCTCTCGATACTCCCACTCCTGGCCTACCACAATGCGGTATTTGCCGTCAGCGGAATTCAGCCACAGAAAACGCCATGCGTCGTTGTCCCCCTTGAGTTGGCCATCGGTAAAGCCTTCGCGGGTGTAGCTGTAGGGAATGTCCTGGCCGTTGTCGCCATCGTGCAATACCATTTTGCCGTCGATTGTGAAGATGGCAAACGTCAGCGCGTCGTCATCAATATGGCCGTGCTTGAGCTTCTTCGGCGTGCGAGCCATATTGCTTGAGGTGGTGACGTCGCTGATATCCAGCGTGCTGAGCCGCTTGGCGAACAGCATCAGTTGGGTATCAAACAGCTCATCGACATTGTCGGTGGTCTGCTTCCAGGCTACAAAGCTGGAAACGGCCCAGGTCGCTGATGCCAGAATCAGAAAAATAAGCGTTAGCCTGACGCGCAGGCTGAGGCGTTGTGTGAGTTTCATGTGTCACCCAAGGTGTAGCCAATGCCATGCACGGTACGGATAAAGTCGCTGCCGAGCTTACGGCGTAAGTGATGGACGTGTACCTCAATCGCATTGCTGGAGACGTTTTCGTCCCAGGTATACAGTTTTTCTTCAATCAGTTTGCGGGGCAGGACGCGACCCTTATTGCGCATCAGCAGCTCCAGTAGAGCGAACTCTTTGGGTTTGAGAGACAAAGGCTCATCTGCCGCCGTGGCAACCAGCGCACCGGGATCGAGCGTCACCTGGCCATGGCGCAATATGTTGCTCGCCTGGCCGCTGGCACGGCGCACCAGCGCCTCCAGCCTGGCGGCAACTTCGATCAGCGCAAAGGGTTTGCACAGATAGTCATCCGCGCCGAGACGCAGACCCTCAACGCGTTCCGCCAGCGCGTCGCGAGCGGTCAGAATCAGCACTGGCTCCTGCTTTCCGTTGGCTCGCCATTCGCGCAAGATGTCCCGTCCGTCGATGCCTGGCAGCGTCAGGTCGAGGATCACCGCATCATAAGGGGCGCTGTAGAGCGCTTCTTTCCCCTGTCGACCCTCGGTAAACCAGTCGATGCTGAAACCCATTTTACTCAGACCTGTTTTCAGGCCGTCGCCGATCAATGTGTCATCTTCGATCAGTAAAATACGCATATGTTCTTCCCTGCAGCCGCTCTCATTAGCGTCAGTAAACCTTGTGACTACAGCCTCTGTACAGCAAAAAAAGTATCTTTTTTTGCCTTAAGAACTTGTTAAGGATTAACTTATTTAATAGTCGTAAACCAAAATGAAAGGGAGACATGACGATGAAAAAATTAGCTGCAATGGTTGCTGTAATGGCACTGTGTTCCGCACCTGTTCTGGCAGCGCAGCAGGGCGGTTTCTCTGGACCGACAACCACCACGCAAAGCCAAAATGGCGGATTTGTCGGCCCGAATGGTAGCAGCGCGACGGTAGAAAGCGCCAAATCACTGCGTGATGACACTTGGGTTACCCTGCGCGGGAACATCGTTGAGCGTATTTCCGACGACCTGTATGTGTTTAAAGATGCGACCGGCACAGTGAATGTGGATATCGACCACAAGCGCTGGAACGGCGTAACCGTCACACCGCAGGATGTGGTTGAAATCCAGGGTGAAGTGGATAAAGACTGGAACTCCGTTGAAATCGACGTGAAACAGATTACCAAAGTTGCCAAATAATCCCCATCAGGGCCGCACTCGTGGCCCTTTTCTTTGTGACTCAACACGCCAGATAGGGTAGTATCTGCGGCAATATTGCCCTTCAATAGAGGGGTACAAAGTTGAGGAACCACGATTAATGAGCGATATGGCAGAGCGCCTGGCGCTGCATGAATTCACGGAAACCGCCTATCTGAACTACTCCATGTACGTCATCATGGACAGGGCGTTGCCGTTTATTGGCGATGGTTTGAAACCCGTTCAGCGTCGCATCGTGTACGCGATGTCCGAACTGGGGCTGAATGCCAGCGCCAAATTTAAAAAATCCGCCCGTACCGTCGGTGACGTACTGGGTAAATACCACCCACACGGCGACAGCGCTTGTTATGAAGCGATGGTACTGATGGCGCAGCCGTTCTCTTACCGTTATCCGTTGGTCGACGGGCAGGGGAACTGGGGGGCGCCGGACGATCCGAAATCCTTCGCGGCGATGCGTTATACCGAATCCCGCCTGTCTAAATATGCGGAAGTTCTGCTGGGTGAACTTGGCCAGGGAACGTCGGACTGGGTGCCAAACTTCGACGGCACCATGCAGGAGCCGAAGATGCTGCCTGCGCGTCTGCCAAATATTCTGTTGAACGGCACGACCGGTATTGCCGTTGGTATGGCGACGGACATTCCGCCACACAACCTGCGTGAAGTGGCGAAAGCGGCGATTACCCTGATTGAGCAGCCGAAAACGACGCTGGATCAGTTGCTGGACATCGTGCAGGGGCCGGATTACCCGACCGAAGCGGAGATCATTACCTCGCGGGCAGAGATTCGTAAGATTTACGAAAACGGACGCGGCTCTGTACGTATGCGCGCGGTATGGACGAAAGAAGACGGCGCGGTGGTGATTTCCGCACTGCCGCATCAGGTTTCCGGGGCAAAAGTGCTGGAGCAGATCGCCGCTCAAATGCGCAATAAAAAGCTGCCGATGGTAGACGACCTGCGCGACGAATCGGATCACGAAAACCCGACCCGTCTGGTGATTGTCCCGCGCTCCAATCGTGTGGATATGGAGCAGGTGATGAACCACCTGTTTGCCACCACCGATCTGGAAAAAAGCTACCGCATCAATCTGAATATGATCGGTCTTGATGGTCGTCCGGCGGTGAAAAATCTGCTGGAGATCCTCACCGAATGGCTGGCGTTCCGCCGCGATACCGTACGTCGTCGCCTGAACTATCGTCTGGAAAAAGTACTTAAACGCCTGCATATCCTTGAAGGTTTGCTGGTGGCGTTCCTCAACATTGACGAAGTAATCGAAATTATTCGTCATGAGGATGAACCTAAGCCCGAGCTGATGTCGCGGTTTGGCATTTCCGAAACCCAGGCTGAAGCCATTCTTGAGCTGAAATTGCGCCACCTTGCCAAACTCGAAGAGATGAAAATCCGCGGCGAGCAGGATGAGCTGACGAAAGAGCGCGATCAGCTGCAAGGCATTCTGGCTTCCGAGCGTAAAATGAGTAACCTGCTGAAGAAAGAGCTGCAGGCTGATGCCGAGGCTTATGGCGACGAACGCCGCTCTCCGCTGCAGGAACGTGAAGAAGCGAAGGCGATGAGCGAGCACGACATGCTGCCGTCAGAGCCAGTGACCATTGTGCTGTCTCAGAGTGGTTGGGTGCGTAGCGCGAAAGGCCACGACATTGATGCGCCGGGATTAAGCTATAAAGCGGGCGACAGCTTTAAGTCTGCGGTGAAGGGTAAGAGCAACCAGCCGGTGGTGTTCGTGGACTCGACCGGACGCAGCTACGCCATCGACCCGATTACGCTGCCGTCGGCGCGTGGACAGGGTGAACCGCTGACCGGGAAGCTCACGCTGCCGCCGGGCGCGACGGTTGAGCACATGCTGATGGAAGGCGACGATCAGAAACTGCTGATGGCATCCGATGCGGGTTACGGTTTTGTCTGCACCTTCAACGACCTGGTAGCTCGTAACCGTGCTGGTAAGGCATTGATTACGCTGCCAGAAAATTCGCGCGTTATGCCGCCGGTTGTGATTGAAGATGAAACCGATATGCTGCTGGCAATCACTCAAGCCGGTCGCATGTTGATGTTCCCGGTAAGCGATTTGCCGCAATTGTCAAAAGGCAAAGGGAACAAGATTATC
Organism: Citrobacter sp. RHBSTW-00859; assembly: GCF_013729795.1. Taxonomy (NCBI): domain Bacteria; kingdom Pseudomonadati; phylum Pseudomonadota; class Gammaproteobacteria; order Enterobacterales; family Enterobacteriaceae; genus Citrobacter; species Citrobacter sp. RHBSTW-00859. The sequence goes on from NZ_CP056284.1 coordinate 791,272, forward strand.
AATATCCCTTCAGCGGAAGCGGCGAAAGGCGAAGATGGCCTGGCGCAGCTCTACGCGCTGCCGCCACAAAGCACGCTGACTATCCACGTCGGTAAGCGCAAAATTAAACTGCGTCCTGAAGAGTTGCAGAAAGTGACCGGCGAGCGTGGCCGTCGCGGTACGCTAATGCGTGGTCTGCAGCGTATCGATCGCATTGACATTGACTCGCCTCGACGCGCCAGTCACGGCGACAGCGAAGAATAACGCTACCGTCCGGCTCTCCCTGTTTTAGCCCGGGGAGAGCCAACGTTAAAAATTCCCGTGAAACCGTTGTTTATTCGTGCGTTGCGATTAACAATACGCTTTTCCAGAGAGCCGCCCTTAACAAAGCCCTAACCTGATACTGCGTGATGAATCAGGTGACGTAAAATGCCAGGCTCTTAGGCCTCAGAGGTTGTTATGCTATATATTTTTCGTTTAATCATTACTGTTATTTACTGCGTTCTGGTCTGTATTTTCGGTTGCATATACTGTCTGTTCAGCCCACGAAATCCAAAACACGTCGCAACGTTCGGTCATATGTTTGGCCGCCTGGCTCCCCTTTATGGCCTGAAGGTTGAGTGCCGCATGCCGGCAGACGCGCAGAACTATGGTAATGCTATCTATATTTGTAATCATCAGAACAACTATGACATGGTTACCGCTGCGAATATCGTTCAGCCGCCGACGGTGACGGTAGGTAAAAAAAGCCTGTTGTGGATCCCATTCTTCGGGCTGCTGTACTGGTTAACCGGCAACCTGCTGATTGACAGAAACAACCGTACCAAAGCGCACAGCACCATTGCGGCGGTGGTGAATCATTTCAAAAAACGTCGTATTTCTATCTGGATGTTCCCGGAAGGAACGCGCAGCCGTGGTCGCGGTCTGCTGCCGTTTAAAACCGGCGCGTTTCATGCGGCGATTGCGGCGGGTGTCCCGGTTATTCCGGTGTGCGTTTCAACCACCTCGAATAAGATAAAACTCAACCGACTCAATAATGGTCTGGCGATTGTAGAGATGTTGCCGCCGGTGGATATTAGCCACTTTGGCAAAGATCAGGTTCGTGAACTGGCAGCACATTGCCGCACGCTGATGGAACAAAAAATCGCAGAACTCGATAAAGAAGTTGCTGAGCGGGAAGCCGCCGGTAAGGTTTAATCCGCGCAATTCGGGTTTGTTACAGGAAAAGATTTCCTGCGTGTTAATCGCCAGTTTTTCATGGAGTTTATATGTCATTCAGTCGGCGTCAGTTCATTCAGGCATCGGGGATCGCACTGTGTGCAGGTGCTGTTCCGCTGAAGGCTAATGCTGCCGGTCAGCAACAACCGTTACCCGTACCTCCGCTGCTGGAGTCCCGTCGGGGGCAGCCGTTATTTATGACGCTGCAACGCGCCCACTGGTCCTTCACGCAAGGCACGCGCGCACCTGTCTGGGGGATTAACGGTCGCTACCTGGGACCGACGATCCGCGTCTGGAAAGGGGATGACGTCAAACTTATCTACAGCAACCGTCTGACTGAAAATGTGTCGATGACTGTCGCTGGATTACAGGTGCCAGGCCCGCTGATGGGCGGCCCGGCGCGCATGATGTCCCCTAATGCAGACTGGGCACCAGTGCTGCCGATTCGCCAGAATGCCGCTACGCTGTGGTATCACGCCAATACGCCAAATCGTACTGCCCAGCAGGTTTATAACGGTCTTGCCGGGATGTGGCTGATTGAAGATGAAGTGAGTAAATCACTGTCTATTCCCAACCACTACGGCGTGGATGATTTTCCGATCATTATCCAGGACAAGCGTCTGGACAACTTTGGTACGCCGGAATACAGCGAACCTGGCAGCGGAGGTTTTGTCGGTGATACGCTGCTGGTCAACGGGGCGCAAAGCCCGTATGTCGAAGTCTCTCGCGGCTGGGTGCGTTTGCGTTTGCTGAACGCTTCAAACTCGCGTCGTTACCAGTTGCAAATGAGCGATGGCCGCGCGCTGCATGTGATTTCCAGCGATCAGGGCTTTTTACCTGCGCCCGTTTCGGTGAAGCAGCTCTCGCTGGCGCCTGGCGAGCGCCGTGAGATCCTGGTGGATATGACTAACGGAAATGAGGTCTCTATCACCTGTGGTGAGGCGGCCAGCATTGTCGACAGGATCCGCGGATTCTTTGAGCCTTCCAGTATTCTCATCTCCACGCTGGTATTGACGCTGCGCCCGACGGGTCTCCTGCCGCTGGTGACCGACAGTCTGCCAATGCGCCTGCTGCCAACGGAAATCCTCAGTGGTTCACCGATTCGCAGCCGTGATATCAGTCTGGATGACGATCCCGGCATCAACGGTCAGCTGTGGGACGTCAACCGCATGGATATTACCGCTCAGCAGGGCTCCTGGGAGCGCTGGACGGTACGAGCGGATATGCCTCAGTCTTTCCATATCGAAGGCGTCTCGTTCCTGATCCGTAATGTGAATGGCGCAATGCCGTTCCCGGAAGACCGGGGCTGGAAAGATACCGTCTGGGTCGACGGCCAGGTTGAATTACTGGTCTACTACGGACAACCTTCCTGGGCTCATTTCCCGTTCTACTTTAACAGTCAGACGCTGGAAATGGCGGATCGTGGCTCGATCGGACAGATGTTGGTGAACCCGGCACCGTAATGCGCCGGAGTTTCCGTTACGCCCGCCAGAACATGCGCGAGAACAGGATCAGAATTGGGTAAATCTCCAGACGCCCCATGATCATGGCCGCGCACATCAGAAGTTTTGCCTCCTCGTTTAAGGTGCCAAACGTCGTTGCGGTGATGCCAAACCCCAGCCCCATGTTATTGATGCAGGCGGCAACGGTGGCGAAAGAGGAGAAGAGATCGTAGCCCATCAGATTGAGCGCCCAGATAAAAAAGCTGGTAAATAAAACGTAGAGAAAGAAAAAGCTCCATACCGAACGCACTACTCGGTCGCTTACCACGTTATTGCCCACTTTGATATTCAGCAGGGCGCGAGGATGCGCGAGCTGATGTAACTCCTGACGGCATTGCTTGAACATAATCAAAAAACGCAGCACCTTAATCCCCCCGCAGGTCGAGCCGACACAACCGCCGAAGAAACTGGCGCTGAGCAGCATGAATATCGTGTGCGAAGGCCACTGCGCATAATCCGCCGTCGACAGGCCATTATCTGTCAGCATCGAACTGGCCAGAAAAAAGGCATGCACCAGGCTGTCCGTTATCCCGTACATACCCGCCCGCCAGACCTGCCAGGTGGCGATCAGGGTGACAAGCAGCGCAATAAGCAGAAAGAAACGCAGCTCGGCATTACGACGAAAGGGCTTAAAGGTACGTTTCACAATAGCTACGTACCAGAGGGTGAAGTTAAACGCAGACAGCAGTGAAAACAGTCCGGCGACTAACTCAATAGCGTGGCTGTTATAAAAGCCGATGCTCTCACTACGGGTGGAAAATCCGCCGAGAGAGACCGTCGACAGCCCGTGGCATAAGGCATCGAAAAACGACATCCCGGCAACCCAGTAGGCCAGAGTACAAATAAGGCCGAGAATGACGTAGGTCAGCCACAGCGTACGAGCGGTATCAGCAAGCCTTGGCGTGAGGCGTTCTTCTTTAAAGGGACCTGGCATTTCAGACTGATACAGCTTCATACCACCAATACCCAGCAGGGGTAATACCGCCACGGCAAGGACAATAACCCCCAGGCCGCCAATAAAATTGAGCTGAGCCCGATAGTACAGATACGATTTCGGCAAGGCGCTGACGTCGTCAATTACCGTAGCGCCAGTGGTGGTTATCCCGGAAACCCCTTCGAACAGGGCATCGGCAAAGGAGAGATTTAAGCCATCGTCCATCCACATCGGCATGGCGCTGATAAACGAAAACAGCAGCCAGAACAGGACGATAATGACGAAGCCATCCCGGGTTCGGAGTTGAATTCCTGCATGTTTGGTTGCCAGCCACGCTCCACCGCCGAGGGTAAAGAACGTCATAAATGTGCTGAAAAAGGCGAAAAAGCTCCGCTCTTTATTTAACAGAGCAATGACCATCGGCGGCAGCATGGAGAAGCTGTAGAGAAGAACCAGAAATCCGCACAGGTGAACAACTACCCGTAACTGGGAAATATGCAGTGAATCGTTGAGTCGCAATGAAAAATCCCCCGCCGAAAAAGAGTTATCTCAGCTGGCCGGCATGGTGTTAATTATGAATGATAAAAATGGGCGTCGTAAAATTTAACAATTTAAATCACTTTCTACTTGTCTGACTCAGACTCCACTTCATTTCTTGCCGACATACAGCGTATAATCCCCGGCCTTTGATTATTTTTTTACCATTTTTGGAAGCACTATGAGCGCAATATCCCTGATCCAGCCGGACAGAGACCTTTTCTCCTGGCCGCAGTACTGGGCTGCCTGTTTTGGCCCGGCACCATTTTTGCCGATGTCACGCGACGAAATGGACCAACTTGGCTGGGATAGCTGCGACATCATTCTGGTTACCGGCGATGCATACGTCGATCATCCCAGCTTTGGCATGGCAATTTGCGGCCGTATGCTGGAAGCGCAGGGCTTTCGTGTTGGGATTATCGCCCAGCCGGAGTGGAACAACAAAGACGATTTTATGCGTTTGGGTAAACCGAACCTGTTCTTTGGTGTAACCGCAGGCAACATGGATTCGATGATCAACCGTTATACCGCCGATCGCCGACTGCGCCATGACGATGCTTATACGCCAGACAACGTGGCGGGCAAACGCCCGGACCGCGCGACGCTGGTCTATACCCAGCGCTGTAAGGAAGCATGGAAAGATGTGCCGGTTATTCTCGGCGGTATTGAGGCCAGCCTGCGCCGTACCGCGCACTACGACTACTGGTCTGATACCGTTCGTCGCTCCGTGCTGGTGGATTCAAAAGCCGACATGCTGATGTTCGGTAACGGCGAACGTCCGCTGGTGGAAGTGGCGCATCGTCTGGCGATGGGTGAAACTATCGATCAGATCCGCGACGTGCGTAACACCGCGATTATGGTTAAAGAAGCGCTGCCGGGCTGGAGTGGGGTGGATTCCACGCGTCTCGACACGCCGGGCAAAATTGACCCGATCCCGCATCCATACGGCGAGGATTTGCCGTGTGCCGACAACAAACCTGTCGCACCGAAAAAGCAGGAAGCGAAAGCGGTAACTGTACAGCCGCCGCGCCCGAAACCGTGGGAAAAAACCTACGTGCTGCTGCCGTCCTTCGAAAAAGTGAAGGGCGATAAAGTGCTGTATGCACATGCGTCGCGCATCCTGCACCACGAAACCAACCCAGGCTGTGCGCGTGCGCTGATGCAAAAGCATGGCGATCGCTACATCTGGATCAACCCGCCAGCCATTCCGCTCTCTACCGAAGAAATGGACAGCGTCTTTGCGCTGCCGTACAAGCGCGTGCCGCATCCGGCGTATGGCGACAGCCGCATTCCGGCCTATGAGATGATCCGTTTCTCGATCAACATTATGCGAGGCTGTTTTGGCGGCTGCTCGTTCTGTTCGATCACCGAGCACGAAGGCCGCATTATCCAGAGCCGCTCTGAAGATTCGATCATCAATGAAATCGAAGCTATTCGCGACACCGTTCCGGGCTTTACCGGCGTGATTTCCGATCTCGGCGGCCCAACGGCGAACATGTATATGCTGCGCTGTAAGTCACCGCGTGCGGAGCAAACCTGCCGTCGTTTGTCATGCGTCTACCCGGATATCTGTCCGCATATGGATACCAACCACGAGCCGACGATTAACCTCTATCGCCGTGCGCGTGATTTGAAAGGCATTAAAAAGATCCTTATCGCTTCAGGTGTGCGCTATGACATCGCGGTTGAAGATCCGCGCTATATCAAAGAGCTGGCGACCCACCACGTGGGCGGCTATCTGAAGATTGCGCCAGAGCATACTGAAGAAGGCCCGCTGTCGAAGATGATGAAGCCGGGGATGGGCAGCTACGATCGCTTTAAGGAATTGTTCGACACCTACTCTAAACAGGCCGGTAAAGAGCAGTACCTGATCCCGTACTTTATTTCTGCGCATCCTGGGACGCGTGACGAGGATATGGTGAATCTGGCGCTGTGGCTGAAGCAACGTCGTTTCCGTCTGGATCAGGTGCAGAACTTCTATCCATCACCATTGGCGAACTCCACAACCATGTATTACACCGGGAAAAACCCGCTGGGTAAAATTGGTTACAAGAGTGAAGACGTGGTGGTGCCGAAAGGTGATAAACAGCGTCGTCTGCATAAAGCGCTGCTGCGTTACCATGATCCAGCCAACTGGCCGTTAATCCGCCAGGCGCTGGAAGATATGGGTAAAAAGCATCTGATCGGTGGTCGTCGCGAATGTCTGGTTCCGGCGCCTACGCTGGAAGAGATGCGCGAAGCGCGTCGCCAGAACCGTCATACCCGTCCGGCGTTGACCAAGCACACGCCTGTGGCGCATCAGCGCCAGACGCCTGCCGCGAACAAAAAACGAGGGAAAGTAGCAGGGCGCTAACCTGTCTTGCCCGGGAGTGAAATGTTTACCGGGCCTGAAAGACCGTCGGCCGGATAAGGTGCCATCTGGCGGAAGTGTTCAGTAATTATGCCTCACGAATTCTGGCCGCTAATGCGGCCAGTTTTGCATCATCCGCCCGTTCACGATCGTGTGACGACAGATATCCTTCATACTGCTCGAAAAATTTGTTCTGCTGCGATTCAATCGGCTTCCAGTGGGGCAGAACGCATGGGACTCAATTAGCTGTGCACGTGGTCTACGCCGAAATTCAAATCAGTAAAGGCCCGACGAGATGTCGGGCAGGAGAGAAGGGGTTAACCGCCGAACTGGTCCGGGTCTGGTCCCAGACGTTTGCCCTGATCGAGCTTTGCGATTTCGCCTAATTCATCTTTATCCAGGCGGAAGTCCCAGACGTTAAAGTTTTCTGCGATACGCGCAGGGGTGACTGATTTCGGAATAACCACCAGGCCGCTATCCAGATGCCAGCGGATGACAATCTGCGCCGGTGATTTGCCATATTTCTCCGCGAGATCGCGGATAATCTTTTGATCAAAGACGTCTTTGCCGCCCTGCGCCAGCGGGCTCCAGGATTCGGTCTGGATTTTATGCGTTGCGTTCCAGGCGTGCAGTTGGCGCTGTTGCATAAGTGGGTGAAGTTCTATCTGGTTAATCACCGGAGGTACGCCGGTTTCATCCATCAGACGCTGGAGATGATTGATCTGAAAGTTACACACGCCGATGCTCTTAATCAGTCCTTCTTTTTGCAGATCGATCATGCTTTCCCACGCTTCAACGTAGTGGTCGATCGCCGGAACTGGCCAGTGCATCAGATAAAGATCAAGGTAATCGAGCTGGAGTTTCTCCATGCTTTCGAGCAAGGCTTCCCGAGGGCGTTTCTGGTCATCATTCCATAGCTTGGTGGTGATGAATAACTCTTCCCGCGGTACGCCCGCATCGCGTATTGCTTTGCCGACACCTTCTTCGTTTTTGTACGCCGCAGCGGTATCAATTGAGCGATACCCCACTTCCAGCGCTTTATGAATGGCGGTGATGACCTCTTCGTTACTTGCCTTCCAGACCCCCAGGCCCAGCTGCGGCATGACGTTACCATCCTGTAGTTTAATAATGGTTGGACCGGTCATAATTCCTCCCCTGAATTGAGTTTACCGAGGCAAGCCCCGGTAAGTTAGGTGTGACTTAAGTCTGGCCTATCCTCGTCATACTTCAAGCTGCATATGCGTTGGCTTTATTACTCGACCCATCCATGGGCCTCGTCCTTTCAAGGCCGCTGCAAGCAGCGTTCAAATCTGCTCCCGGCAGGTTTGTCGTTTCACCCCCAGTCACTGACTTATGTAAGCTCCTGGGGATTCTCTCCTTTGCTGCCTTTATGCAACTCGAAATATTTAGAATATAAATACCCAAAAATGAAAGGCGGAGGTGAAAAAAACTTAGCGGGCAGCTTCGTAAATCCGACGGCTGACCTCGAGCGTAATGTCCTGATGTTCGCCCAGTTTCGTACCGCCGTGCGCTTGCAGTTTTTCCAGTAGCGCTGGGATGGAGCTACCGTCCAGGCCGTAGTCAGACAGACGAGTCGGTACGCCCATTTGTTCGAAGAAAGCGCGGGTTGCGGCAATAGCGGCGTCGATGCGTTGGTCATCGGAACCTTCGGTGATATTCCAGATACGCTCTGCGTATTGCAGCAGTTTGGCACGTTTGGTATCGCGTTTTTCATTCCACAGCGCTGGCAGAACGATAGCCAATGTTTGAGCATGATCCAGACCGTGCATTGCGGTCAGTTCGTGGCCCAGCATATGCGTTGCCCAGTCTTGTGGTACGCCTGCGCCAATCAGACCGTTCAGCGCCTGGGTTGCCGCCCACATAACGTTCGCACGCACGTTGTAATTTTCCGGCTCCTGCAATGCTTTCGGGCCTTCTTCTACCAGCGTAAGCAGAATACCTTCAGCAAAGCGATCCTGAATTTTCCCGTCTACCGGATAAGTCACATACTGCTCAACGGTATGTACGAAGGCATCTACGACGCCGTTCGCAACCTGACGCGGCGGCAGGGTATAGGTGTAAACCGGATCCAGCACGGCAAATACCGGCTGCACAAATGGGGTCATAAAGGCCAGCTTATCGCCGGTGGTTTTACGCGAAATGACCGCGCCGGAGTTAGATTCAGAGCCGGTTGCTGGCAGGGTTAATACGGAGCCCATCGGGATAGCGCTTGTTACGTCGTTGCCGTGGGTTTCCAGAATGCGCCATGGATCGATGCCGTCAGCGTATTGTGCCGCCGCCGCGATGAATTTGGTGCCATCCAGCACCGAACCGCCGCCTACCGCCAGCAGGAACGTCACTTTCTCATCACGCACGATTTTTACCGCGTTCATCAGCGTTTCATAAGACGGGTTCGGCTCAATACCGCCAAACTCCAGCACGTCCAAGCCTTTCAGCGCATCCTGAACCTGTGCCAGGACACCGGTTTTTTTCACGCTACCGCCGCCATAGGTAACCAATACGCGAGCATCCTGAGGGATTTGATCGCGCAGCTCAGCAATCGCACCTTTACCAAACAGAATGCGGGTTGGGGTATGGAGATTAAAGTTGTTCATTGCTCGTTCCCTTATGTGGGTAAAAAAGAGGGCAGGAGGGTGTCTGCCGGATGATGAACATTGTGGTCGTCAGCCGCGCTGCTCTCAATGCTCATTTCTGCCGATGTCTTGCCCATTTCTACAGACTGCTGGAGAAAACGGATAAATCTGCGCATTATGTCAGGGTTGCAAACCGATGATGAAATGGTGCTCTATGAACCGTGATGAGATCTGCCTTCTGCTGACAGATAAAATTAAGCAGCTGAAAAACAATGAAAATAAACTCAGCGAACTGCTGCCAGATGTCCGCCTGCTGCACGGCACTGAGCCGGCAGCGCGTACACCGGTAATGTATCAGCCAGGAATCATATTTCTCTTTTCGGGACATAAAATTGGTTATATCAATGAACGTGTATTTCGTTATGACGCCAACGAATACCTGTTGCTAACCGTACCGTTACCCTTTGAATGTGAAACGTATGCAACGCCGGAGGTTCCCCTGGCCGGTATCTACCTGAATGTCGATATTCTGCAATTGCAGGAGCTGTTGATGGACATTGGGGAAGATGAGCTGTTCCAGCCCGCCATGGCGGCCAGCGGGATCAACTCCGCGACGCTTTCTGACGAAATACTGTGCGCCGCTGAGCGCCTGCTGGATGTGATGGAGCGACCGCTGGATGCGCGTATTCTGGGGAAACAGATTATTCGCGAGATCCTCTACCATGTGCTGACCGGGCCGCGCGGCGGCGCATTACTGGCGCTGGTCAGTCGCCAGACGCATTTCAGTTTGATAAGCCGTGTGCTAAAGCGCATTGAAACCAAATACACCGAAAATCTCAATGTCGAACAGCTGGCGGCAGAAGCGAACATGAGCGTGTCGGCGTTTCATCATAATTTTAAAGCGGTGACCAGCACGTCGCCGCTGCAATACCTGAAGAGCTATCGTTTGCATAAAGCACGGATGATGATGATCCACGACGGGATGAAGGCCAGTGCAGCCGCCATGCGCGTCGGCTATGAGAGCGCATCGCAATTCAGTCGGGAATTCAAACGTTTCTTTGGCGTAACGCCGGGGGAGGATGCGGCCAGAATTCGAATGATGCAGGGGAGTTAAACTTACTCAGCGCTGGCCTGATAAGCGAAACGTCATCAGGCGAAAATGCCGGGGGAACCCCGGCCTACGGTTAATACTCAGGCGCTACAGTATTTTTTTTTAATCACGACAAACAGGGTACCCAACAGACCCGCGGTTAACAGGACAATCGGCAGGATCATTAAAAAGGTCATCACCTGATCTTCATGGCGTTTGACGAACGGGATCATGCTCAGCGCATAGCCAAAGCCGGTGACGACGGTGACCCACAGCAGACCGCTCAGCCAGTTAAAAAACTGGAACCGACGGTTTGGCAGACCCGAAATTCCCGCCATTGTTGGCAGCAAGGTACGAACGAATGCCAGGAAACGCCCAGCCAGCAGTGCCATCAGCCCGTGTTGGTCAAACATGCAGGTAGCGCGCTGATGATATTTATCAGGTAATTGCGCCAGCCAGCCTTTTACCGTCCGTGTGTTGCCCAGCCAGCGTCCCTGAATGTAGCTCAGCCAGCAGCCCAGACTGGCTGCGGCAGTCAGAATAGCTATGGTAGGTATAAAACTCATCACGTCCTGAGCGATCAGCGCCCCTGCCAGCAATAACAGGCTGTCTCCGGGTAAAAAGGAGGCAGGCAGCAGGCCATTTTCTAAAAACAGTGTGGCGAACATTACGAAGTACACCACGCTCACAACGTGCGGATCCGCCAACGCGGCAAAATCGTGTTGCCAAAGCGCGGAGACAATATCTTGAATGACTACCATGGACTTTCCTGTGGAACAGCGTTTATGTGCGGATTGTACTCCTGAATTGTCCGGGATGCCTTGATCCCGGACGCAACAATTGCAGACTTTTCCACCAGAAGTGTCTGCATATATGTCCATCTATGGCAATTTTACTCGATTCGGGCAAATCCTGCGGCCAAATCGGCAATCAGATCGTCAACATTCTCTAAACCGATATGCAAACGGATGAGCGTTCCACTGAAGTCCACCTCGCCTTGCGGACGGATTGCCGCAATGTGTTCCGGCTGATTAGCGAGAATCAGCGACTCAAATCCGCCCCAGGAGTAGGCCATGCTGAACAGACTGAAGTGGTCCAGATACGCGGCCAGCTCTTCATGATTTAGTTTCTTATTCAATACAAATGAGAACAGTCCGCTGCTGCCGGTGAAATCACGCTTCCAGAATTCGTGGCCTTTACTGCCGGGCAGCGCGGGGTGGTTCACGCGGGCGACCTGCGGATGGCTGGCCAGCCACTCGGCGACCTTTAAGCTGCTTTCATGATGTTGGCGCAGGCGAACGCTTAGCGTACGCAGTCCGCGGCTGGTCATATAGGCGGTATCGGCGTCCAGCATTTGCCCCATCAGATAGGCATTTTCGCGCAGTTGATCCCAGCAACGGGCATTAGCTACCGCAGTGCCGACCATGGCGTCGGAATGGCCAATCAGATATTTGGTGCCAGCCTGAATAGAAATATCGATGCCAAAATCCAGCGCTTTGAACAGCACCCCGGCAGCCCAGGTGTTATCAATTATGATGATCGCATCCGGCGCGACGCTTCTGACGGCGGCAACAATAGCAGGAACATCATGTACTTCCATGGTGACAGAGCCGGGAGATTCCAGAAATACGACTTTAGTGTTCGGCTGTATGTGCTTCACAATATCGGCACCAACCAGCGGATCGAACCATCCGGTGGACACGCCGAGTTTGCCGAGAATTTTGGTGCAGAAATCTTGGCTGGGTTCATAGGCGGTGTTGGTCATCAGCACATGATCCCCTTGTTCCACAAAGGCGAGGATGGTGTTGGCAACGGCCGCCGCGCCGCAGGGGAACAACGCGCAACCCGCGCCGCCTTCCAGTTCACACATTGCCTCTTGCAGGGAAAAATGCGTCAGGGTTCCGCGACGTCCATAGAAAAGCGCACCGTTAGCACGGTTGTGCGTAGCCTGCTTTTTGGCCTCTACGGTGTCAAACACTAGCGAAGAAGCGCGCTGGATCACGCTATTTACCGCGCCCAGCGTGTACTTTTTACTGCGTCCTGCGTGAACGAGTTTGGTTTCAAGTTGCTTATCTGCCATGTCGTCTTACCTGTTTTTATACGTCTGGATGTCTAAACTACCATGAATCAAAGATGACGCATCCTGCAGAACGGTCATACAGTAGAAAATAATCTCAAAATGCTTCTGGTGACTTTTTTACTGCGTAAGCGCAAGGAAAAGAAACCAAAGGTGCGGCAATATGTAAATAGTAATGAGAACGACTATCAATTCGACGTCGTTTTGATATCATTACGCTCAGATTTTGTGATTTGCGTCCTGGAGATACAGAGTGGGTAATAATTTGATGCAGACGGATCTTTCCGTCTGGGGTATGTATCAGCACGCCGATATCGTGGTTAAGTGCGTGATGATTGGGCTGATTTTGGCATCAGTGGTCACCTGGGCTATCTTCTTTAGTAAGAGCCTTGAGTTCTTTACTCAGAAACGCCGCCTTAAGCGTGAACAGCAACTGCTGGCGGACGCCCGCTCTTTAGACCAGGCAAATGAGATTGCTGCAGGATTTGATGGCAAAAGCCTGGGCGCACAGTTGATTTACGAAGCGCAGAACGAACTGGAATTGTCAGAAGGCAGCGACGACAACGAAGGTATTAAAGAGCGTACCGGCTTCCGTCTGGAGCGTCGTGTGGCGGCGGTAGGTCGTCATATGGGACGTGGTAACGGCTACCTGGCCACCATCGGGGCTATCTCTCCATTTGTGGGTCTGTTCGGTACCGTATGGGGCATCATGAATAGCTTCATCGGGATTGCACAAACCCAAACGACCAACCTGGCCGTTGTTGCGCCGGGTATCGCAGAAGCACTGTTAGCGACGGCGATCGGTCTGGTCGCGGCAATTCCTGCGGTCGTTATCTACAACATTTTCGCACGTCAGATTGGCAGCTATAAAGCGATGCTGGGCGATGTCGCGGCACAGGTGCTGTTGCTGCAAAGTCGCGATCTGGACCTGAACGCTAGCGCTTCTGCCCATCCGGTACGTGCAGCGCAGAAATTACGTGTAGGATAATGTTCCATGGCAATGAGCTTTAATGAAAACCTGGACGATAACGGTGAAATGCATGAAATCAACGTGACGCCGTTTATCGATGTTATGTTGGTTTTATTGATCATCTTTATGGTGGCCGCACCGTTGGCAACGGTGGATGTGAAGGTGAATCTCCCGGCTTCCACCAGCACGCCGCAGCCGCGTCCGGAAAAACCGGTTTACCTGTCTGTTAAAGCCGATAAGAGTATGTTTATTGGCAACAATCAGGTGACGGATGACACCATGATTAGCGAATTAAATACGCTGACCGATGGGAAGAAAGACACCACGATTTTCTTCCGTGCGGATAAAACCGTCGATTATGAAACCATGATGAAAGTTATGGATACGCTGCATCAGGCGGGTTTCCTGAAGATTGGTCTGGTCGGTGAAGAGACCGTGAAAGCGAAGTAATCCTGATTGCCGGGTAATGGTTGTTGCCTTACCCGGCCTTCCTCTCCTGATTTAACTCACCCCACACGCCCTTATCTGTCCTCATCCAGTGCGACTGCCGTTATCCTGGTGGGTTCGTAGTTCCCTTCAGACAGTTTACGCGTCAGGCGTAAGGTGGCTGTTTCTCGCTTGAGTATATGCTGGTATGTGCTCTCCAGCCGGGCCATGATTTTGTCCCGTAGTTCTGGTAGCTGCTCCATAATGGCTTCAATCGCGGCGCCATAGATCTCTTCTTTAGCCTGCAGCGCATAAATTTCGCGACGATTTTGCCATTTCATCCGCACCAGCGCGGCGGGAATAGAGACCATCTCCTGGGCAACGCTTTCCAACGTCGCATTTTTATTGGCAATCAATACGGCCAAATTTTGCTTTAAGACAAACTCATCGCTTTTATGGTCATCTAAAGCCAAATAAACATTATTATCCTCAACATCTTTCATTTTATTTCTCTTCCAGAGAATAAAAAATAGGATCGCTGGTCTCACGCGTAATTAAATTAAGCCAAATTTTATTGCCCTGTTCATTTACGCTGGCTGTTTTTGTCGATAAAATTTTACTTAATTCTTGAGCGTTAATGTCGCCTTCCGCTTGTAGTGAATTGAGCAGGCGAGTGAAGGACTCAATTTTTGCGGCACGAAACAGGCGCTCTTTTAAATGGCGATCGCACTCTTCAAATAACATATTGCGCGCCTGGCCGTTAGCGGTAGAGCTAATCAAAATATCGGGTTCGTAATCGCTTAATGTTCTCTTTCCCTGAGTCAAATTTTCACTATTATCTGTGGAACTGGTATTAGTAGATGAGCTGGATAAGTGAAAACGAGAGGGAACAAGATGCTCGGGAAGCATGTTGAAATATCCTTTGATGCCAATGATATGTTGTTCTAAATAAACCAGGCTGCGTTGACAATAGCATGGCGTAATTTTAAAATCAAAAAAAATGGAGCCAGTATATGAACAGTATATTTTATTCTGTTATTACCCTGCTATTGCTTACCTGCGGGGTACTTTTGTTGATGCGCAGTGCAAATAAAAACCGATATGCAGAAAATGGGCACTCTGAAAACCAGCCGGAAATGCTGAGTAAAGAAGAGGGGGAAGATCATTTTTCGGTACTGATGAATTCGATTACCCCAGTATGGTATTGGCGCGTTAATCACGAATATATCGATTTTATCCACTCAACGATCAAGCGGATGACAATGGTAGAGCTAAATGAGACGCCAGGGTTATTTGATGCACAGCGGCGTTGTAGCGATCTCAACTCTGCGGTGTATAAATATTACGACAATATAAAAAAGCGCTGTCTGAGCGGTGAGAAAGTCCCGCATGCCGATCTGGATGTGCTTAACTTACGCCAGTGCTTCAGGGAGTTCAGTCTGGAGGCTTATCCTGCGCTTGTCGCGCTGGTGTGGCCGGAATTTCAACGTCCAGAGATCAAAGCGGAAGAGGTGTGAAGGGATTAGCTGGCCCTGTTACGTGCCGGGGAGGCTAACGCCGCTTCCCGGCACAGAGTTACAAACGGCTATTTGTCAGATGAGGCCTGCCACAGGTTCAGCTTACCATCCGCGACATGTTTATCGATCTGCGCCAGTTCTTCGGCGCTGAACGTCAGGTTAGACAACGCCTGAACGTTCTCCTCCAGTTGCTCCGGTCGGCTGGCGCCAATTAATACCGACGTCACCCGGTTGTCTTTCAGCAGCCAGCTTAAGGCCATTTGCGCCATCGACTGTCCGCGCTGTTGCGCCATTTCATTGAGCAAACGCAGGCTGTTAAGGTTTTCTTCCGTCAGCATATTTTCCGTCAGCCCACGAACTTTTTTCCCTTCACGCTGCATGCGTGAACCTTCCGGAATGCCGTTGAGGTATTTCCCCGTCAGCAGCCCCTGGGCCAGCGGCGTAAATGCGATGCAGCCCATGCCGTTGGATTCCAGCGTATCCAGCAGACCGCTGCTGTCTACCCAACGGTTAAGCAGGTTGTAAGAAGGCTGGTGGATCAGCAGCGGAATTTTCCATTCCCGCATCAGCTCGGCCATTTTCTGCGTACGCTCCGGGGAATAGGATGAGATACCGACATACAGCGCTTTACCGCTTTGCACCGCATGTGCCAGCGCTGAGGCGGTCTCTTCCATTGGCGTATTTTCGTCAACGCGGTGCGAGTAGAAGATATCGACATAGTCGAGGCCCATGCGTTTCAGGCTCTGGTCGAGGCTGGCGAGCAGGTATTTGCGCGAACCGCCAGAACCGTATGGCCCTGGCCACATGTCATAGCCTGCTTTGGTGGAGATGATCAGTTCATCACGATAGTGTGCAAAATCCTCGCGCAGTAATCGGCCAAAATTCTCTTCTGCGCTGCCCGGAGGCGGCCCGTAGTTATTGGCTAAATCAAAATGCGTGATGCCTAAATCAAATGCTTTACGCAGCAGAGCGCGCTGTGAATCCAGCGCCTGAACGTGCCCAAAACTGTGCCACAAACCCAGCGATAGCGCGGGTAAACGTAAACCGCTGCGCCCGCAGTAGCGATAGAGCATCTGCTCGTAACGTTCAGGATTGGCAAACCAGTCCATGAGATCTCCTTAGTGCAGGTGAATTTCGAAACAACGTTTCTATTCTAGCGGGTTCATGGTGAATATCCCGTTCACCAGGTCACACTGGAATGAAAAACTGGGCAAAAACAGACCACTGTGCTTTGCTTAAAAAAACATCGATCCGGAGTGCTGCCATGTCGCGTCTAACTGCCAAAGACTTTCCGCAAGAATTGCTCGACTACTATGACTATTACGCTCATGGCAAAATAACGAAACGCGAGTTTCTCAATCTTGCTGCGAAATATGCAGTCGGTGGTATGACGGCGCTGGCTTTATTCAATGTATTGAAACCCAATTATGCCCTCGCAACGCAGGTGGAGTTCACCGATCCTGATATCCTGGCGGAATACATGACTTACCCTTCACCTGAAGGGCATGGTGATGTGCGTGGGTATCTGGTCAAACCTGCGAAAGCGACGGGGAAAGTTCCGGCGGTAGTGGTGGTGCATGAGAATCGTGGGCTGAATCCGTATATTGAGGATGTGGCACGGCGGGTGGCAAAGGCGGGCTATATTGCGCTCGCGCCTGATGGCTTAAGTTCAGTGGGGGGCTATCCTGGCAATGATGATAAAGGTCGGGAGTTGCAGCAGCAGGTTGACCCCGTAAAGCTGATGAATGACTTTTTTGCCGCCATTGAATTTATGCAGCGTTATTCAGGCGCGACGGGAAAGGTGGGTATCACCGGATTTTGCTACGGTGGCGGCGTGTCGAACGCCGCAGCCGTTGCTTTTCCTGAACTGGCCTGCGCAGTGCCTTTTTATGGGCGTCAGGTTCCTGCATCAGATGTCCCTAAAATAAAAGCGCCTTTATTACTGCACTATGCGCAATTAGATACCCGAATTAATGAGGGATGGCCCGCCTATGAAGCGGCGCTCAAAGCCAATAAGAAAGTCTATGAGGCATATATCTATCCCGGCGTTAATCATGGTTTTCATAATGACTCGACACCGCGTTATGATAATGCTGCCGCTGATTTGGCCTGGGAACGTACTCTTGCATGGTTTAACAAATATTTACGATAGAAAACAAGGGATTATTTAATGCTTCAGGTTAATTATCTGAATAATAATGCTAGCTAATTTCATTAGCATTCATGTTGATATAGTGTAAATAATATTGGATGTACTTAAGAAAGTAAAAAAATAAAGAATGCATTATATCTTCTCTGTTGCCTGCCGATAACAAGGATAAGTATCGCCTGATGGCGAATTCCTCATCAACGGCAAGGAAATTATTATGCGTTTGCTGAAAAACTTCACTATTCGTATTGTCATGTTGGCAATACTGGGACTTTTTTGCCTGCTCTGGTCGGGCGTGGGTTTTTTCAGTCTTCATTCTTTATCAAAAATATCTGAAGGCAATGATATTGACCGTCATCTTGTCCATCAGATGACGGTGCTCAGTCAGGGGAACGATCAGTATTTTCGCTTCGTAACGCGCTTAAGTCGCGCCATGGATGTCAAAATGAGCGGCGGAACGCCTGATTTTGCACCAGCGCAGCAGTCCCTGGAGAATATGAGCAAAAAACTCCAGGAGATGAAAACGTTGTCTCCGGGGCCTATGGATCCGGACGTTGCCGCGGCGGTACTGACGAAGTGGCAGGCGCTGCTGGATAACGGGGTGGTTCCGCAAATGCAACTGGCGCAGCAGGGCACGCTTACGGCCTTTGCGGAGCATGCCAGCACCGTTACGCCAGCGCTGAGCCGTGAATTTGGCGCCAGTGCCGAACGTTTTAACGCCACGGCAGGTGAGCGGCTTGATACCACGCGTGTCATGGTCGATGGCAAAACGTCTATCATCCGGACGCTAATTATTACCGCCGTGATCCTCGGTATTGCTCTCCTGTTCTTCACAGATCGTTACCTCGTCGCCATGATGGTGAAACCCCTGGGACGTATCCGCCAGCAGTTCCAGCAGATTGCTCAGGGCGATCTCAGCCATCCAATCGAAGATTTTGGCCGTAACTGCGTGGGCCAACTGGTGCCGTTATTGTGCGCGATGCAGGACAGCCTGCGCGAAGCCGTCAGTACAATTCGCTCAGGTAGTGACAACATCTGGCGAGGGGCTACGGAAATTTCCACCGGCAATAACGATCTCTCATCGCGTACTGAGGAGCAGGCTGCGGCGCTGGAAGAGACCGCTGCCAGCATGGAGCAACTGACCGCAACGGTAAAACTGAACGCCGAAAATGCGCGTGAAGCCAGCCAGCTTGCCGATACGGCGACAGAGACGGCAGGTAAAGGGAGCAGCCTGGTTTCAGAAGTGGTTGAGACGATGGACGGCATTGCCGCCAGCTCTAAACAGATCGCGGAAATTACGTCGGTTATTAATAGCATTGCCTTCCAGACCAATATTCTGGCGCTGAACGCGGCAGTTGAAGCTGCCAGAGCAGGTGAGCAGGGGCGTGGTTTTGCCGTTGTTGCCGGTGAGGTGCGTAACCTTGCCAGCCGTAGCGCCGGGGCGGCGAAAGAGATTGAGACGCTGATTGGCGAATCGTCGCGTCGCGTCGATCAGGGCGCTCGACTGGTTAAAGAGACGGGATTAACCATGGAGGCGATTCTGCGCGGAGCCACCGAAGTGACCGTTATCATGAAGCAAATTGCTTCTGCCTCAGAAGAACAGAATAAGGGCATTTCGCAGGTGAGCGTGGCGATCACGCAGATGGACAGCGTAACGCAACAGAACGCCGCGCTGGTAGAGCAAGTTTCCGCCGCAGCTGTGGCGCTTGAACGGCAAACGGAAGAGCTGCAACGCTCGGTACAACAGTTCCGCCTTTCAGCAAACGATGTGCAGTACGCCGCCGCCAGCACCGCTTCCCCTTCAGCAGACAGCAAAACGTCTGCGGCCGCTAAAAAGGATGAATGGGTGTCCTTTTAAGCGGGCATAAAAAAGTACGTGATACCTCTGGTCTTTGCTTAAAAAATCGCTATATAATTTATTATATAGCGATTGGAGGTTATGCATGGACAACCATTTTGGAAAAGGCTTGATGGCCGGATTAAACGCGTCAAGTGCGGATAGCGCACGCACGGCGGCCAATTTTTGTGCTGATTATAAACGCGGTTTTGTGCTGGGATTTTCTCATCGAATGTTTGAAAAAACGGGCGATCGACAGCTCAGCGCGTGGGAAGCGGGGATCCTCACGCGTCGCTATGGGCTGGATAAAGAGATGGTTATGGATTTCTTTAAAGAGAACCAGTCCAGTACAACAATTCGTTTTTTCATGGCTGGCTATCGTCTCGAAGCTTGATCCGAAAGGGGTATTATCTTGCTTTAATTAATTACACTATTGACCTACGCCTTCGTTTTGTTGCTCCGCCGAAGTATTATAATGCACATAACCATATAAAAAGTGTGGTAAATGGCGCGCCGATCGCAATATGCAACATGCGAAAGGTGCAAAATAAAAGCCAGGTCTTCGCAACGGAATAACTATAAAATGACTGGAGATAACTCTCTCATCAATTCGAACGGCATCAATCGCCGTGATTTCATGAAGCTTTGTGCAGCACTGGCCGCTACCATGGGGCTCAGTAGCAAAGCCGCCGCAGAAATGGCCGAATCAGTTTCTCGTCCTCAGCGTCCACCGGTTATCTGGATTGGTGCGCAGGAGTGTACGGGTTGTACTGAATCGCTACTTCGCGCGACACACCCTACAGTGGAAAACCTCGTTCTGGAGACAATCTCTCTGGAATACCATGAGGTACTCTCTGCCGCCTTCGGCCACCAGGTCGAAGAGAATAAACATAACGCTCTGGAGAAGTACAAAGGGCAATATGTTTTGGTTGTAGATGGTTCTATCCCACTGAAAGACAATGGTATTTACTGCATGGTTGCCGGTGAGCCGATCGTAGATCACATCCGCCGGGCCGCAGAAGGCGCTGCCGCTATCATTGCCATCGGCTCTTGTGCCGCGTGGGGTGGTGTTGCTGCTGCTGGCGTTAACCCAACGGGTGCCGTCGGCTTGCAGGAAGTTCTGCCAGGCAAAACCATCATCAACATCCCCGGCTGTCCTCCGAACCCGCACAACTTCCTTGCAACGGTCGCGCATATCATCACTTACGGTAAGCCGCCGAAGCTGGATACCAAAAACCGTCCGACATTTGCCTATGGTCGTTTGATTCACGAACACTGCGAACGTCGCCCGCACTTCGATGCAGGTCGTTTTGCTAAAGAGTTTGGCGATGAAGGTCACCGTGAAGGCTGGTGCCTCTACCATCTGGGCTGTAAAGGACCAGAAACCTACGGCAACTGCTCAACGCTGCAATTCTGCGATGTTGGCGGCGTGTGGCCGGTGGCAATCGGTCACCCTTGCTACGGCTGTAACGAAGAAGGTGTCGGTTTCCATAAAGGTATTCACCAGCTTGCTCATGTGGAAAACCAAACACCGCGTTCCGAGAAACCTGACGTCAATATGAAAGAAGGCGGCAATATTTCTGCCGGGGCGATTGGGCTGCTTGGTGGCGTAGTAGGACTGGTTGCCGGTGTCAGCGTGATGGCGGTTCGTGAACTGGGGCGTCAGCAGAAGAAAGATAACGCTGACTCACGGGGAGAATAACCGTGAACAGACGTAACTTTATTAAAGCAGCCTCCAGCGGGGCATTGCTGTTGGGCGCTGCGCCGTCCATCAGCCATGCGGCTGCAGAAAACCGTCCGCCGATTCCTGGTTCTCTTGGGATGCTCTATGACTCGACGCTGTGCGTAGGCTGCCAGGCCTGTGTCACCAAGTGTCAGGATATCAACTTCCCGGCGCGTAACCCGGAAGGCGAGCAGACCTGGTCGAACAACGACAAACTGTCACCGTATACCAATAACATCATCCAGGTGTGGCGTAGCGGAACAGGCGTCAACAAAGACCAGGAAGAAAACGGCTACGCATACATTAAGAAGCAGTGCATGCACTGTGTCGATCCGAACTGCGTCTCCGTTTGCCCGGTCTCCGCGCTGAAGAAAGATCCGAAAACTGGCATCGTCCACTATGACAAAGATGTCTGCACGGGCTGTCGTTACTGCATGGTCGCCTGCCCGTACAATGTGCCTAAGTATGACTACAACAACCCGTTTGGTGCGCTTCACAAATGTGAACTGTGTAACCAGAAAGGTGTTGAGCGTCTGGACAAAGGCGGTTTACCGGGTTGTGTTGAAGTGTGCCCTGCTGGTGCGGTGATTTTTGGTACGCGTGAAGAGCTTATGGCTGAGGCGAAAAAACGTCTCGCGCTGAAGCCTGGCAGCGAATACCACTATCCGCGTCAGACGGTGAAAGCAGGCGATACCTATCTGCATACGGTACCGAAGTATTACCCCCATCTGTACGGCGAGAAAGAGGGTGGTGGTACACAGGTTATGGTACTGACGGGCGTTCCTTACGAGGATTTGGATCTGCCGAAACTGGATGATCTTTCAACCGGTGCGCGTTCCGAACATGTTCAACATTCCTTGTACAAGGGCATGATATTACCCCTGGCTGCGCTGGCGGGCTTAACCGTGCTGGTTCGTCGTAACACGAAAAACGACCATCACGATGGAGGAGACGATCATGAGTCATGATCCTAAACCGCTGGGCGGAAAAATAATCAGCAAACCGGTCATTATTTTTGGGCCGCTTATCGTCCTGTGTATGCTCCTGATCGTGAAACGTCTGGTCTTCGGATTGGGCTCAGTCTCCGATCTGAACGGCGGTTTCCCATGGGGTGTATGGATCGCGTTTGACCTGCTGATTGGTACCGGCTTCGCGTGCGGTGGCTGGGCTCTGGCGTGGGCGGTGTATGTTTTCAACAGAGGACAATACCATCCACTGGTACGTCCGGCGCTGTTGGCGAGCCTGTTTGGCTACTCGCTGGGTGGTCTGTCGATCACCATTGACGTCGGTCGTTACTGGAACCTGCCGTATTTCTACATTCCGGGCCACTTCAACGTGAACTCGGTACTGTTCGAAACGGCGGTCTGTATGACCATATATATCGGCATCATGGCGCTGGAATTTGCTCCGGCTCTGTTTGAACGTCTGGGGTGGAAAGTCTCTCTCAAACGTTTGAATAAAGTGATGTTCTTTATCATTGCCCTTGGCGCGCTGCTGCCAACTATGCACCAGTCTTCGATGGGTTCATTGATGATTTCTGCGGGCTATAAGGTGCATCCGCTATGGCAAGCTTATGAAATGTTGCCGCTTTTCTCCGTATTAACCGCTTTTATTATGGGCTTCTCGATCGTCATCTTCGAAGGCTCGTTGGTACAAGCCGGGCTGAAAGGTAATGGTCCGGACGAGAAAAGTTTGTTCATCAAGCTGACGAATACCATCAGTGTGCTGTTGGCGATTTTCGTGGTCCTGCGCTTTGGCGAACTGATCTATCGCGACAAGCTGTCCTATGCGTTCTCAGGCGATCTTTACTCCCTGATGTTCTGGATTGAAGTCGTGCTGATGGTCTTCCCGCTGGTGGTGCTGCGCGTCACTAAGCTGCGTAACGACTCGCGTATGCTGTATCTGTCTGCGCTGAGCGCATTGTTGGGTTGTGCGACATGGCGTCTGTCCTATTCGCTGGTGGCGTTCAATCCAGGTGGTGGCTACCACTACTTCCCGACCTGGGAAGAACTGTTGATTTCTATTGGTTTTGTGGCTATTGAGATTTGTGCATACATCGTACTCATTCGTCTACTGCCGATACTTCCTCCTTTAAAACAAAACGATCAAAATCGTCATGAGGCGAGCAAAGCATGAGCCAGAGAATTACTATTGATCCGGTAACCCGTATTGAGGGTCATTTACGCATCGACTGCGAAATCGAAAATGGCGTGGTATCTAAAGCATGGGCTTCCGGTACCATGTGGCGCGGCATGGAAGAGATCGTGAAAAACCGCGATCCGCGCGATGCCTGGATGATTGTGCAGCGTATCTGTGGCGTTTGTACTACCACTCACGCTATCTCTTCCGTTCGTGCAGCAGAAAGCGCGCTGAATATTGATGTTCCGGTGAACGCACAGTATATCCGTAACATCATTCTGGCCGCGCACACCACGCATGACCACATTGTTCACTTCTATCAGCTCTCTGCGCTGGACTGGGTGGATATCACCTCTGCACTGAAAGCAGATCCAGCGAAAGCGTCTGCCATGCTGAACGGCGTGTCCTCCTGGCACCTGAACAGCGCAGAAGAGTTCACTAAGGTTCAGAACAAGATCAAAGACCTTGTTGCCAGCGGTCAGTTAGGCATTTTTGCCAACGGTTGCTGGGGTCACCCGGCGATGCAGCTGCCGCCAGAAGTGAACCTGATTGCGGTCGCTCACTACCTGCAGGCGCTGGAATGCCAGCGTGATGCTAACCGTGTTGTGGCGCTGTTGGGCGGTAAAACGCCGCACATTCAGAACCTGGCGGTAGGCGGGGTTGCTAACCCAATTAACCTCGACGGCCTTGGCGTGCTGAACCTCGAGCGCCTGATGTATATCAAGTCCTTTATCGATAAGCTGAGCGACTTCGTTGAGCAGGTTTACAAGGTTGATACCGCAGTTATTGCTGCGTTCTACCCTGAGTGGCTGGAACGTGGTCAAGGTGCAGTTAACTATCTGAGCGCACCGGAATTCCCGACTGACGGTAAAAACGGCAGCTTCCTGTTCCCGGGTGGTTACATCACCAATG
Source organism: Citrobacter sp. RHBSTW-00859 (assembly GCF_013729795.1). Classification (NCBI taxonomy): domain Bacteria; kingdom Pseudomonadati; phylum Pseudomonadota; class Gammaproteobacteria; order Enterobacterales; family Enterobacteriaceae; genus Citrobacter; species Citrobacter sp. RHBSTW-00859. Next base: position 815,226 of record NZ_CP056284.1, read on the forward strand.
AAGATCTGTCGACCTATCGTCCGATCACCTCTCACTCCGATGAGTACCTGATCAAAGGGATTCAGGAGAGTGCGAAACACGCGTGGTACAAAGACGAAGCGCCGCAGGCTCCGTGGGAAGGCACAACGGTTCCTGATTACACTGGTTGGTCAGATGACGGCAAGTACTCCTGGGTTAAAGCACCGACCTTCTACGGTAAAACGGTTGAAGTGGGTCCGCTGGCCAACATGCTGTGTAAACTGGCGGCCAAACGCGAGTCTACCCATGCCAAGCTGAATGAAATCATCGCGATTTACACCAAGCTGACCGGTAAAACTATCGAAGTGTCACAGCTGCACTCTACGTTGGGCCGTATTATTGGCCGTACCGTTCACTGCTGTGAACTGCAGAACGTTCTGCAGGATCAGTACAACGCGCTGATTGTGAACATCGGTAAAGGTGACCACACCACCTTCGTGAAACCGGATATCCCGGCAACGGGTGAATTTAAAGGTGTCGGTTTCCTCGAAGCGCCGCGCGGTATGCTGTCTCACTGGATGGTGATCAAAGATGGCATTATCAGCAACTACCAGGCGGTAGTACCGTCAACCTGGAACTCTGGCCCACGTAACTTTAATGATGAAGTGGGACCGTATGAGCGCTCGCTGGTAGGTACGCCGATTGCCGATCCAAACAAACCGCTGGAAGTGGTTCGTACCATTCACTCCTTCGACCCTTGTATGTCATGTGCGGTGCATGTGGTGGACGTTGATGGGAACGAAGTGGTCTCAGTTAAGGTTCTGTAATGCGGATATTAGTCTTAGGGGTCGGCAATATTTTGCTGACCGACGAAGCCATCGGGGTACGTATCGTTGAGGCATTAGAACAACGGTACGTCCTGCCAGACTTTGTTGATGTTCTGGACGGTGGTACGGCTGGGATGGAGCTTCTCGGTGATATGGCGAACAGAGATCATCTGATCATTGCTGACGCCATTGTGTCGAAGAAAAACACGCCAGGAACGATGATGGTCCTGCGGGATGAAGAGATCCCGGCGCTGTTTACCAACAAAATCTCACCGCACCAGCTTGGTCTGGCCGACGTATTGTCGGCCCTGCGTTTCACCGGCGAGTTTCCGAAAAAGCTGACGTTAGTCGGTGTTATTCCGGAATCGCTGGAGCCGCATATCGGACTAACGCCAACGGTTGAAGCGATGATTGAACCTGCGCTTGAGCAGGTTCTTGCCGCGCTTCGCGAATCAGGTGTTGAAGCGATCCCGCGGGAGGCGGCTCATGTCTGAGGAGTTTGTCGGTTTTCAGACGGCCCCGAAGATGCAAATTCAGGCAGCGTTTGAAGAGGTTGCCCGGCGTTCAATGCACGATCTCTCTTTCCTGCATCCGAACATGCCGGTATATGTCTCTGAATTTACGCTGTTTGAAGGACAGTGGACGGGGTGTGTTATCACGCCCTGGATGCTCAGCGCACTGATTTTCCCCGGACCGGACCAGATCTGGCCGGTGCGTAAAGTCAGCGAAAAAATCGGACTGCGTCTGCCGTATGGCGAGATGACCTTTACCGTTGGTGAACTGGAGGGCGTATCGCAATACCTTTCCTGCTCACTGATGTCGCCGCTTTCGCACAGTATGTCGGCGCAAGAAGGCATGCGTCTGACTGACGATTGCGCGCGAATGCTGTTATCGCTGCCGGTTAGCGATCCGAATGCGCCGCAGCTTAATCGCCGCGCGTTGCTGCTGGGTCGTCGGAACTGCGAAAATGCATGAGCTGTCCCTTTGTCAGAGCGCGGTTGAGATTGTTCAACAGCAGGCAGAGCAGCACGGTGTCAAACGTGTAACCGGTGTTTGGCTGGAAATCGGGGCGCTCTCCTGCGTTGAAGAGAGCGCCGTTCGTTTCAGTTTCGACATCGTCTGTCAGGGGACGCTGGCTCAGGGTTGTGAGCTGCATATTGATTACAAGCCAGCCCAGGCATGGTGCTGGGATTGCAGTCAGGTTGTGGAAATCACCCAGCATGATGCGCAGTGTCCACAATGTCAGGGCGATCGTCTGCGGGTTGATGCTGGCGATTCACTGAAAGTGAAAAGTATTGAAGTCGAATAACCCATAGGTTGCTATGGGGCGGAGTCAGATATGTGTATTGGAGTCCCTGGTCAGGTTCTGGCCGTTGGTGAAGATATTCACCAGCTTGCGCAGGTTGAAGTGTGCGGCATCAAACGTGATGTCAATATTGCCCTGATTTGTGAAGGTGATACAGCTGAGCTGGTCGGGCAATGGGTGCTGGTGCACGTAGGGTTCGCCATGAGCATCATTGATGAAGATGAAGCTAAAGCCACGTTAGACGCACTTCGCCGCATGGAGTTCGACGTCACCAGCGCGTGACAAATCCTGAATGAAATTGCCGGATAGCGGTTGCCATCCGGCAATTTATTTTAGTTCTGGCGCTTATCTTCGGTTTGGGTATCGAAGTCGCTGGCGTCATGGCGTTCATGAAGCTGCTCGTTCAGCGGTCCGTTAGTGCGGTTTACAATACGGCCACGCTTAACCGCCGGACGCGCTGCAATCTCTTTTGCCCAGCGTTGTACGTGCTTGTAGCTTCCTGCGTCAAGGAACTCTGCTGCGTCGTAGACGTTGCCCAGAACCACATTGCCAAACCATGGCCAGACCGCCATATCGGCAATGGTGTATTCATCTCCGGCCACAAACTGATGTTGCGCCAATTGCTTATCCAGCACGTCGAGTAAGCGCTTGGCTTCCATGGTGAAGCGATTGATAGCGTACTCAATTTTTACCGGAGCATAGTTATAGAAGTGGCCAAAGCCTCCGCCGAGGAACGGTGCTGCGCCTTGTAACCAGAACAACCAGTTCAGCGTTTCGGTGCGTTTTGCCAAATCCTGAGGCAGGAAATAACCATATTTTTCCGCTAGATAGAGCAGGATTGCGCCAGATTCGAATACGCGAACCGGTGGGTTTTGCGAGTGATCGCGTAGCGCTGGGATCTTCGAGTTCGGATTCACCTCAACAAAGCCGCTGGAAAACTGATCTCCATCGCCAATGCGGATAATCCAGGCATCGTATTCCGCGCCCTTCACCCCCTGCGCCAGCAACTCCTCCAGCATGATCGTCACTTTCTGCCCGTTTGGCGTACCCAGCGAATAGAGCTGAAGCGGATGTTTGCCAACCGGCAGCGTTTTCTCGTGGGTGGCTCCGGAAACCGGGCGGTTGATATTGGCGAATGCGCCCCCGTTCGATTTTTCCCACGTCCAGACTTTCGCGGGCTGATAGGTATTGTCTGACATATTGACCTGCCTTCTGAGTGGTTGTGTTGATGCAGTGTAGCAGTTAGGTAGAACTCAATTTAACAGATTGGGACTTTATGTCGCTTTGTGCTGAAAGGGGAAGATAAATCTAACCCGTTCATTGTACTCGCTCCGTACTCCATGAAGAGGAAATCAATGTTGGACGGAAATTGCTACCGTATTCACCATTAAAAATTGGCGGTGAATAAGCAGTAATAATGAAAAATGGTGTTCCAGGAGTAAGCGGTTATCAGGGCCCGGCGGGTGGGTGGGGCGCGGTAAAAGCCGTCACTGCTTCGGTGTTTTCGCAAAAGGCTGTCGCCCGCGACATTATCGCGATGTTCAAAATGAACCAGGTGAAAGGGTTCGACTGTCCGGGCTGTGCGTGGCCGGACCCAGGGCACCGTGCGCCAATGGAGCTGTGCGAAAATGGCGTTAAGGCGGTCTCCTGGGAGACAACCAGTAAAAAAGCGTCACCGGAATTTTTCAGCCGTCACCCGGTTTCCACACTCTGGCACTACAGCGATTATGAGCTGGAAAATATCGGTCGTTTGACGCATCCGATGAAATACGATGCAGCATCAGATACCTGGCAGGCGGTGGATTGGGATATCGCCTTCCAGGAGATCGGCGAGCGTCTGCGCAGCTATGATTCACCCCAGCAGGTTGAGTTTTACACCTCCGGCAGAACGTCAAATGAAGCGGCGTTCCTGTATCAGCTTTTTGCCCGCGAATATGGCAGCAGCAACTTTCCTGATTGCTCAAACATGTGCCACGGACCGACCAGCGCAGGGCTAACGCCGGCCATTGGCCTTGGAAAAGGGACCGTTCAACTTGACGATTTTGACCATTGCGATCTGGTGATTTGTATCGGGCATAACCCTGGCACAAATCATCCACGTATGCTGACCACCTTACGCGACGTTGCCAAACGCGGGGCTAAAATAATCTCTATCAATCCGCTGAACGAAAGGGGGCTTGAGCGCTTTAGTTTCCCGCAAAGCCCGAAAGAGATGTTCACCGGCCAGTCGACGCAGCTGAGCAACGACTACTACCAGGTAAAAATGGGCGGTGACGCCTCGCTGCTCAAAGGCATCATGAAGGCGCTGATCGAAATGGATGAAGCGCGGATCTTACTGGATCAGCAACCGACACTCGATCATGTATTTATCGATGAGCATACCGCTGGATATGCAGCGCTGTATGATGACTTACGTCAGCATAACTGGGCGGCGCTGGAACAGGACTCGGGCCTGACGCGCAGTCAGATGGAGGACCTGGCACACAGCTACAGTAAATCTCGTGCCACTATTATTTGTTATGGTCTGGGCATCACCCAGCATAAAAACGGTACTGAGAACGTCCAGCAACTGGTAAACCTGCTGCTGCTGAAAGGCAATATGGGTAAGCCTGGGGCGGGGATCTGCCCGTTGCGCGGTCATTCTAACGTGCAGGGCGACCGTTCCGTGGGGATCAACGAAGCGGCATCCGAAGACTTCCTGCAACGCCTTGAGACGCATTTTTCTATCCGTGTGCCGCGTACACATGGCCGCTCCAGCGTGGAGAGTATTCGGGCCATCGAACGGGGAGAGGCAAAAGCGCTCATTTGCATGGGTGGCAATCTGGCGGTGGCGATGCCGCAGCCGCAGCGTACCTTTGCGGCGATGAAAAATTTGGATCTGCAGGTCCATGTTGCGACCAAGCTGAACAGATCGCATTTGCTGCTGGCAAAGCATAATTACCTGCTGCCTGCATTAGGTCGAACGGAGCGCGACATTCAGGCTACGGGGATCCAGTCGGTGACCGTCGAAGACTCGATGTCGATGGTCCACGCTTCCTGCGGCGCGCTGAAGCCAGCTTCCCGCTGGTTAAAATCGGAACCCGCGATTGTGGCGGGCATGGCACACGCCACTCTGCCGCTTTCGCCGATCAACTGGGAAGCGTTAACAGGGGACTACGCGCTGATCCGTGACGCCATTGAAGCCGTGATCCCGGCGTTCCACGATTACAATGCCCGTATTGCCGAGCCGGGCGGATTTCGTATGGATACACCCGCTTCGCGCCGTGAATGGCGAACGGCGAATGGTAAAGCCAACTTTATCGTCAGCCATCAGCGGGCGGTAGAGCGAGAAAATCAGCCTGCCGATGCACTGGTTCTGGCGACGCTGCGCAGCCACGATCAATACAACACCACTATTTATGGTATGAACGATCGCTACCGTGGCATTACCGGTCGTCGGGATGTGGTGTTTTTAAGCGCTGAAGAAGCGGCGACTCGCGATCTGAGCCAGGGAGATGTGGTCAACGTTCAGGCGCTGGACGACCGCGGCCAGCCCTGTGCGGATCGCATTATGTGCGGCTTGACGGTGGTGATTTACAACATGGCGGTGGGCTCAATAGGCGCTTATCTGCCAGAAGCGAATGTCCTGCTTTCGCTGGATGCGGTGGACACACAAAGTTTGACTCCGGCGTATAAAAGCGTACCGGTCACCGTGACAAAAGCGTAGTTCCTGCTGCGAATTTTTCGCCTCTGAGCGCCAGCCGCTGCGTTGAGGTGTATGATGATGTCGACCTCTGTCCGGTTAGTGTCGCAGAGCAGGCAATCAGAGCGAAAAATTCACGCCAACCTGCTCAGGCTGTATTGTTTTGAGGTAAGGTGCATGAGCAAAGGAACGACCAGTCAGGATGCCCCATTCGGGACATTATTGGGCTACGCCCCAGGCGGCGTAGCAATCTACTCTTCAGATTACAGCTCCCTCGACCCACGGGACTACGACGATGATGCGGCATTTCGCAGCTATATCGACGACGAATACATGGGCCACAAATGGCAGTGCGTAGAGTTCGCACGCCGCTTTCTCTTCCTTAATTATGGCGTGGTCTTCACCGATGTAGGCATGGCCTGGGAGATCTTTTCCTTACGCTTTCTACGCGAAGTAGTGAATGACAATATCCTGCCGTTACAGGCATTTCCGAATGGTTCACCCCGCGCGCCGGTAGCCGGTGCTCTGCTTATCTGGCAAAAAGGCGGTGAGTTTAACGATACCGGCCATGTGGCGGTCGTCACCCAGTTGCTGGAAAACAAAATCCGTATTGCCGAACAGAACGTGCTCCATACGCCGTTGCCTCCCGGACAGCAGTGGACCCGCGAACTGGAGATGGTGGTTGAAAACGGTTGTTACACCCTGCGTGATACCTTTGACGACACCACCATCCTTGGCTGGATGATCCAGACCGATGATACCCGTGACAGCCTGCCGCAGCCGGAGATCGCCAACGACTCGTTGAGAATTGGCGGCGCGCGACTGGAAGATAACGGGCAGTTTGACGGTAAATGGCTTGATGAACAGGATCCGCTGCAGAAAGCCTACGTGCTGGCGAACGGCCACGTGATTAATCAGGATCCGCATCAGTACTTCACCATTACCGAGAGTGCTGAGCAGGAGCTGATCAAAGCCACCAACGAGCTGCACCTGATGTATCTGCACGCGACCGACAAAGTGCTGAAAGATGACAACCTGCTGGCGCTGTTCGATATCCCGAAAATCCTCTGGCCGCGTCTGCGCCTTTCCTGGCAGCGTCGTCGGCATCATATGATTACGGGACGTATGGATTTCTGTATGGATGAACGCGGACTGAAGGTGTATGAGTACAACGCCGATTCCGCATCGTGCCATACCGAAGCCGGTTTGATCCTCGAAAGATGGGCCGAGCAGGGCTATACAGGACAGGGACACAACCCAGCAGAAGGATTGATCAACGAACTGGCGGGGGCCTGGAAGCACAGCCGCGCGCGTCCTTTTGTCCACATCATGCAGGATAAAGATATAGAGGAAAACTACCACGCTCAGTTTATGCAGCAGGCGCTACGTCAGGCCGGATTTGACAGTAAAATTCTGCGTGGCCTCGATGAGCTACGTTGGGATGACGCTGGTCAGCTGATTGACGGGGACGGTCGTCTGGTGAACTGCGTCTGGAAAACCTGGGCGTGGGAAACCGCGATTGAGCAGGTGCGAGAGGTCAGTGAAACGGAGTACGCTGCGGTACCAATTCGTACCGGGCATACGAATCAGGAAGTGCGTTTAATCGACGTGTTGCTGCGCCCGGAAGTGCTGGTCTTTGAACCTCTGTGGACGGTGATCCCTGGTAATAAAGCGATTCTGCCGATCCTGTGGCAACTGTTCCCACACCACCGCTATCTGCTTGATACTGATTTCACTGTTAATGAAGAGCTGGCGCAAACCGGTTATGCAGTGAAACCTATTGCTGGACGTTGTGGCAGCAACATCGATCTGGTGAGCCATCAGGAAGAGTTACTGGATAAAACCAGCGGTAAGTTTGCCGAGCAGAAGAACATTTATCAGCAGCTTTGGTGTCTGCCAAAAATTGCCGGTAAATATATTCAGGTTTGTACCTTCACCGTAGGCGGTAACTATGGGGGGACCTGCCTGCGCGGCGATGAGTCGCTGGTGATTAAAAAAGAGAGCGATATCGAGCCGCTGATTGTAGTGAAGGAAGAGTAATTTTTTTGCGAGTTCTTGATTGAAATGCGAAAAGCCGGAGTATATCTCCGGCTTTTTTCTGTTTGTAGTTAAATTGACGCTGATTATATATTTAAATAAGTTACATGGAATATGGATATAATGATAATTATTACTTTAATTAATATTTTATAGCTCAAAAACATTCTTTTTATGAATGTTTTCAACGTTAATCAATTTCCTCTGTTTGTATTAGATAATACACTTTCTTGATTTTGTTTTTAGATGAATAATACTAATGTATTATTTGGTGTATTAGTGATATTGATCATATTTTATCTCAGGTAATATGTCGGATTACGTTAGGGTGATGCTGCCAACTTACTGATTTAGTGTATGATGGTGTTTTTGAGGTGCTCCAGTGGCTTCTGTTTCTATCAGCTGTCCCTCCTGTTCAGCTACTGACGGGGTGGTGCGTAACGGCAAAAGCACTGCCGGACATCAGCGCTATCTCTGCTCTCACTGCCGTAAAACATGGCAACTGCAGTTCACTTACACCGCTTCTCAACCCGGTACGCACCAGAAAATCATTGATATGGCCATGAATGGCGTTGGATGCCGGGCAACCGCCCGCATTATGGGCGTTGGCCTCAACACGATTTTACGTCACTTAAAAAACTCAGGCCGCAGTCGGTAACCTCGCGCATACAGCCGGGCAGTGACGTCATCGTCTGCGCGGAAATGGACGAACAGTGGGGCTACGTCGGTGCTAAATCACGTCAGCGCTGGCTGTTTTACGCGTATGACAGGATACGGAGGACGGTTGTGGCGCACGTCTTCGGTGAACGCACTCTGGCCACACTGGAGCGTCTTCTGAGCCTGCTGTCGGCCTTTGAGGTCGTGGTATGGATGACGGATGGCTGGCCGCTGTATGAATCCCGCCTGAAGGGAAAGCTGCACGTAATCAGCAAGCGTTACACTCAGCGCATTGAGCGACATAACCTGAATCTGAGACAACATCTGGCAAGGCTGGGACGGAAGTCACTGTCGTTCTCAAAATCGGTGGAGCTGCATGACAAGGTCATCGGGCATTATCTGAACATAAAACACTATCAGTAAGTTGGAGTCATTACCGGTAATCCCCTGTACCTACGTAAAATAGTTCATCACAAGGACAGGCGGCAGCTTGCCATCACCCCCTCTGTGAATAAATGTATACAGGGAAAGAATAAGTAAACATTCTCCCGGCATTTCTGCCGGGAGAATAGATTATAATTGTTGTCTGGCGTAATCGAAAGGTGAGACCGGATTTTCACTATTCGCATCGAGAAAATCTGCCCACCATTGCAGCATCAATTTGCGTTCGTCTAAGAACTCAGCTTTATGAATGTAGGCCGCACGTACGCCATTACGCTCCTGATGGCTCATCTGACGTTCAACAGCATCCCTGGACCATAGACCAGATTCAATCAATGAACTGCATGCCATTGCCCTGAAGCCGTGGCCACAAACGTCAACTTTTGTATTGTAGCCCATCAGGCGTAACGCGTTATTCACCGTATTTTCACTCATAGGTTTCCATGGATTGTGGTCGCCAGTGAAAATTAGCTCGTGCTCACCGCTGATGACCTGGATTTGTTTGAGAATATCCAGTGCCTGAGTTGAGAGTGGAACCAGATGCTCTGTACGCATTTTTGAGCCGCGATGGGAATACTTGACCCCTTCAATAGGTTTTCGCTCAGGAGGAATGGTCCACATGGCTTTCTTAAAGTCGATCTCAGACCACCTGGCAAAGCGAAGTTCACTGGAACGGATGAAGATGAGCAGTGTAAGTTTAGTTGCCAGTCGGGTGAGAGGTTGACCTCTGTAGGTATCCAGTCGTTCAAGTAGTTCAGAAATGCGATTTAAGGCGAGGGCAGGGCGGTGCTGACGTTTCACCGTGGTTAACGCGCCAGCCATATCCACGGCAGGGTTATAGGTGATAATGCCTGACTGGGCAGCATAGCGCATGATTGCAGTGATACGCTGCTGAAGGCGCGCTGCAATCTCATAAATCTCTTTGGCTTCGGCTGCCTTTACTGGAACAAGTAAATCGGGAGTTCTGAGGGTGGTAATGTCACGTGAACCGATAAAGGGAAACACATGAGTTTCTAGGCTTTTCAGTATCTTCTCACTATGTGAGGCTGACCATTTTTTGTTGCTCTTATGCCACTGCCTTGCGATGCCTTCAAATGTCTGAGCTGTTTCGGGTACCGACTTTTTGATTCGTTTCTGTTCGCACGGGTCAGTTCCTTCAGCTATCTGCTTTCTCGCCGCATCGCGTTTTTCCCTTGCTTCTGATAACGAGACTTCAGGATAGACACCCAGGGCGAGCGTTTTCTCTTTGCCCAGAAACCGGTAGCGGAGTCGCCAGTAGCGCGAGCCGTTAGGGTGAACGAGCAAAAACATGTTGCCGCTGTCGGCAAGTTTATAAGGTTTTTCATCCGGTTTAGCTGCACGGATTTTAGCGTCAGTGAGCGCCATTGGCGGTATCTCCTGATAGTAAAAGGGGCATAAATTTTATCGAATCAGACTATACCCTCAGTTGTACCCTCGCAAGGGGCTTGATGCGGGTAGAAGTTGATTGAGCTGGGTGGAGTTAATGGATTGAAGAGGTGTTGATTTCTGCGGGATTAGAATGCAAAAACGGACCTCCGTGGAGGTCCGTTGATATGAATTTGGTGCCCGGACTCGGAATCGAACCAAGGACACGGGGATTTTCAATCCCCTGCTCTACCGACTGAGCTATCCGGGCAACGAGGCGCATTAAACCCGATTCGCTTCGCTTCGTCAACGAAATTTCTTCAAATCAATGCAGACTGCACAATCTATCACCACATTGCTGCTAATGCACGCATTCTCAGGCAAAAAATGCCGTCCAGGCGGCGGAAAGCGGCATTGCCAGCAGCAGGGCTGGAAGCATATTCACAACCGCAAACATTTTGATGCCGCAAATACGCAAACCGGTTGCCAGCAGCAATAGACCGCCTACGGCGCTGAAATCGGCCATCATAGCTGGCGTCGTCAGGGGTAAAATCAGTGCTGCACAGGTGGCAAGCGTTAGCTGGATTGCCAGCATCGGCATGCAAATGGCGGATACCGCGATTCCTAATGAGCAGGCAAAAATGATGGCCGTGAAGAAATCCAAAAATGACTTGGCGATTAAAATATTCGGGTCGCCGGTCATCCCTTCATGTATCGCACCGAAGATCCCGGTACCGCTGGCGCAAAACAGCACAATGATAGCCACATAGCTTTGAATAAAGGATTCGTGCGTTACGTTGGCGTCCGAGCGGGTGAAAAGCTGCTGCGCTTTGGCTACCGCAGCATTGATCCCTTTTTCCAGATGACAAAACTCGCCAATTAACGCGCCGACCAGCGTTGCCAGAACCATCACCGGTAGATTGGCGCATTTGATAACCAGCAAGATACCAATCCCTAACGAGGCCAGCCCGAAAATAGAGGTCATGGAGACCCGAATACGTTCTGGTATATGCTGGCTGAGCAGCGCGCCGAGAATGCCACCAAATAAAATGGCGCTGGCATTAATAAAGGGTCCGATTACCACATTTGCTCCTGCATACCCATCATCGTCTTGATACTAAAGGCAATTAGCTGGGTGAAATTATGTTTCAGATTGCATTATTATGCCGCAACTTTCAGACGAAATGCTTGCTTATCTGTAAGGTTTTCGCACAGGATTTTATCTTGCGCCTGTAAGTGAAAGGTGCCATGATTGCGCGAATTTTCTTCTGTCTGAATGGGGCTGCCTGGGATGATATTACTCCCCCTACATCGCCTTCAACATCGCCTTTTTGCGCGACGTTTGCCCCTTCCCGCGACTTATCTTTACGCTCCCACCATGCGGTGAGGGCAGCGCACGCTCACTGCAGGATAACAGTAAAATCAGAGGCTATCTGCTTTTACTGATGTCTGGCGGTCGGGGCTGGTAACCAGTTTGACCTGTCATTTCGTGGGCAAAGCCATGCGGCGTTGTCCGGGACTTTTGATTTTCCCGAAACGGGTTATTGCGCTTATGAAATCAATGAAAATTGCCGCCAGTAGTGAACTGGTTTCTCGTCTGTCCAGCCATCGTCAGGTGGTGTCGCTGGACAGTACCGATTTTACTGACGTTGCGGCAGTCGTCATTACCGTTGCGGACAGCCGCAGTGGGATCCTGGCTTTGCTGAAACGCACCGGTTTTCATCTACCTGTGTTTCTGTTCGCAGAGTTTGATGTTGATGTGCCTGCGGGCGTTAATGCGGTAATTCGCGGTCAGGCCCAGGATTGGCTGGAGCTGGAATCTGCTGCCTGTCAGTATGAGGAAGATTTGCTGCCGCCGTTCTATGACACGCTTACCCAGTATGTCGAAATGGGGAACAGCACGTTTGCCTGCCCGGGACACCAACACGGTGAGTTTTTTAAGAAGCATCCTGCGGGCCGACATTTCTATGAGTTCTTTGGTGAGAATCTGTTTCGCGCGGATATGTGCAACGCTGACGTTAAGCTTGGCGATCTGTTGATTCATGAAGGATCAGCGAAACATGCGCAGAAATTTGCTGCGAAAGTTTTCCACGCGGATAAAACCTACTTTGTGCTGAATGGGACCTCTGCGGCCAATAAAGTGGTCACCAATGCTCTGCTGACGCGCGGCGATCTGGTGCTGTTTGACCGCAACAATCATAAATCGAACCACCACGGGGCGCTGATCCAGGCGGGTGCTACGCCGGTTTATCTGGAAGCGGCGCGTAATCCGTTTGGCTTTATTGGCGGCATTGATGAGCACTGCTTTGATGAGGAGTATCTGCGCCAGCAACTTCGAGAAGTTGCGCCGCAAAAGGCTGATCAACCGCGCCCGTTCCGTCTGGCGATCATTCAGTTGGGTACCTATGACGGTACGATCTACAACGCCCGGCAGGTGATCGACAAGATCGGTCACCTGTGCGATTACATCCTGTTTGATTCCGCATGGGTCGGTTACGAGCAATTTATCCCGATGATGGCCGATGGGTCGCCGCTGCTGCTAGAGCTCAATGCTAACGATCCGGGGATCTTTGTCACTCAGTCGGTACACAAACAGCAGGCCGGATTCTCGCAAACCTCGCAGATCCATAAAAAGGATAACCATATTCGCGGCCAGGCGCGGTTCTGCCCGCATAAGCGTCTGAACAATGCGTTTATGCTGCATGCTTCCACCAGCCCGTTTTACCCGCTGTTTGCGGCGCTGGACGTTAACGCCAAAATCCATGAAGGCGAGAGCGGCCGTCGGCTATGGGAGGAATGTGTGACGCTGGGGATCGAGGCCCGCAAAGCGATTATTACCCGCTGTAAGCTGCTTCAACCGTTTATTCCTCCGGTAGTGGATGGCAAACCGTGGGAAAGCTATCCGACACAGGTGATTGCCAGCGAGCGTCGCTTCTTTAGCTTTGAACCTGGTGCTAAATGGCATGGTTTTTCTGGATATGCACGCGACCAGTATTTTGTCGATCCCTGCAAACTGTTGTTAACCACTCCGGGCATTGATGCGCAAACTGGGCAATATACTGAGTTTGGTATTCCGGCGACGATTTTGGCGCATTATCTGCGTGAAAACGGTATCGTGCCGGAGAAATGCGACCTTAACTCGATTCTGTTCCTGCTGACCCCGGCAGAAAGCGCTGAGAAACTGGCGCAACTGGTCGCGATGCTGGCGCAGTTTGAACAACATATTGAAGACGATACGCCGCTGGCAAACGTGCTGCCCACCATCTTCAACAAGTATCCGGTACGTTACCGGGATTACACGCTGCGTGAACTGTGTCAGGAGATGCACTCACTGTACGTCAGCTTTGATGTGAAAGATCTGCAAAAAGCGATGTTCCGTCAGGAGAGTTTGCCTGCCGTGGCGATGAACCCGCAGGATGCTAACAGCGCCTTTATCCGCGGTGATGTTGAACTGGTGCGTATTTGTGATGCCGCTGGTCGCATTGCGGCAGAAGGCGCGCTGCCTTATCCTCCGGGCGTACTGTGCGTGGTACCGGGCGAAGTATGGGGCGGGGCGGTGCAACGTTACTTCCTGGCATTGGAAGAGGGCATAAACCTGCTGCCAGGCTTCTCGCCGGAGCTGCAAGGGGTTTACAGTGAAACGGATGCAGACGGCATTAAACGTCTGTATGGATATGTTCTGAAGTAAGCGTCATCTGACCAAATAGGGCCACCATCAGGTGACCCTATTTAATCAATAAAGATTAGTGCGCGATAGTCTGGGCGCCTGCCGGAACGCGTACGTGTTTGTATTTAAACAGCGCAACGAAGGCAAAAGCCAGAACCAGCGAGTAACCTGCGAAGATCAGCCACACGGTCTGCCAATCGGTAATACCGTTCAGCGTATAGTGTTCAACTACTTTACCGCTCACCAGACCGCCCAGAATACAACCGAAGCCGTTGGTCATCATCAGGAACATGCCTTGTGCGCTGGCGCGGATTTCAGGGCGAACTTCTTTCTCTACAAACACGGAGCCAGAGATGTTGAAGAAGTCGAAGGCGCAGCCGTAAACAATCATCGACAGAACCAGCAGCACGGTACCAAACGGTGTTGGATCGCCGTAGGCAAACAGGCCAAAGCGCAGCATCCACGCCACGATACTGATAAGCATCACGTTCTTAATACCGTAACGGCTTAAGAAGAACGGGATGGTCAGGATAAACAGCGTCTCGGAGATCTGCGAAATCGACATCATCACCGACGCGTGTTCAACGATGAAGCTGCCGGAGAACAGCGGATTGTTATCGAAGCTGTGCAGGAAGGTATTACCGAACATATTGGTAATTTGCAGCTCTGCGCCCAGCATCATAGAGAAGATGAAGAAAATCGCCATACGCTTGTTTTTAAACAGCGCGAAGGCATCCAGGCCCAACATGGAAGACCAGCTCTGGTTTTTCTGCTGATTGGCGACCGGGATATGCGGCAGCGTCAGGGTGAACAGCGCCAATACGACGGACAGCGTCGCGCCGATATACAGCTGCATATGGCTCAGTTCAAAGCCGGAGAAGCTTACCGCCCACATCGCCAGAATAAAGCCGATGGTGCCCCAGATACGGATTGGCGGGAAGTCTGTAACAATATCCATCCCGGCTGATTGCAGGCGATAGTAAGAGATGGTGTTGATTAACCCCAACGTTGGCATATAGGCCAGGGAGTTAAGCAAGATCACGAAGAACATGGCACCTGGCGTGGTGACTTCGGCTGCGGCGAACAGCGTTGCTGCGCCGACCAGGTGACAAATGGTGTACACCCATTTTGCACTGATCCATTTGTCAGCCACGATCCCTAACAGCGTAGGCATAAACACGGCGGCGATCCCCAGCGAGCTGTACACCGCGCCAATGGATGCACCATCAAATTTAAGGGTGACAAACATATAGGAGCCGAGGGTAGTGAGCCAACTACCCCATAAGCAGAACTGCAGAAACGAGAGAACTTTCAGCTGCAGCTTAAGATTCATGTTAATTTCCTCACACCGTAATGCGGATGAATGTTTTAAAAGGCACATTTGCCGTGGCTATATGATGTGATTCTATCAACGAGAGGCACTCTTTTTTTGTTACCTGTGACAAATATTTGCAAACAATTTCGGATTGCAAAGCAAAAGAGTGATGGAGTTAACGTTTTTCCCTCTTCAGGCCCCCGTTTTAGGGGGCAAGAGAGGGATACATTAGCGGCGACGATATGATTTTTGTGCGGAATTGACCTTGTAAAGATATCGGCGTGATTCAGCAGATGGGTGTCGGGTGGTCAGCGTTTGATAAACGTCCCCAGGGGACATGCTGTTAATGATGTTTGCGGCCTGAATTTTATCGTTCGAGAACACGCGCAGCACGCTGCCCGCACCGCCGTTATACGCGGTGATCACCGCATAGCGACGTGAGGTCGGATTATCAATGCCGCCCAAATAGACATTATTCAGCATTGCCAGATAGGCAGTACCGGTATCAATGTTGCTGGCCGGGTCAAACAAGAAGCTACGGCTTGGCGTGCCTGAGCGCCCCTGGGAACGGAACACATCTTTTCCGGCGCTGTGTTGTACCACCTGCATGAGTCCCAGCGCATCGGCATGGCTGACCGCATACGGGTTAAACGAGGATTCGGTTTGCATGATGGCCAGAATCAGCGACTCGTCGACGCCATACTTACGTGAAGCCTGATGTACCATGCCGACGTATTTATGCGCGCGCTTATCAAGGTGGTTCGGGACCAGATTGATCGTCACGCTATAGATGATACGCAAGCCATTGCTGCGCTTTTTCAGTCGCGTTTGTAGCAGGTAGTTGGCAAAGTTGGTTGCACGTCCCTCCCAACGAATAGGCTGGCCGGTATTATCGACTACCTGCCCGTACAGGAACGGCTCTTTGGAAATCTTAATGTCGTCGACATCGGAATAGAGGTCGATAGAACCCGGATCATCGCCCATCAGCAACGTCTTGATAATCGCTAGACGCAGATGTCCGGCGGGATCTGTCCCGGCAATGGTCTCGACGGTTATCGTACCGTCATCAAAATTGATATGGCTGCGGGTTTGATACTGATCGGTATACTTTACGTAGTCCTTCGGACCCGCAATCAGCACTTCCTTAAATCCCCACAGATTCTCAATGTTATGGGCAAATTGCCCCATTAGAATATCAAAACCGTTGGTATCCTTGACCCAGGCTTCGTTATAGGAGTCGCCTTTTTTGGTCGAACTGGAACAGGAGATGAGCAACGGCGCGATAACGGCAAGCGCGAGAAATTTTTTCATCATTCCGGGAGTGCGTGTTGTGTTTGTTGTTGTATCGTTTTGCCGGATGGCGGTGCAAGCACCCTATCCGGCCTACGAGATTGCCAGCAAGCGATGCTTATTTTTTTTCTTCAGGCGTATAGCCTTCAATATGCACATCCTTACCTTCAAACAGGAAGTTAATCATCTCCTGTTCCAGTAACTTACGGTGTTCAACGTTCATCATATTGAGTTTCTTCTCGTTAATCAGCATGGTTTGTTTATGCTGCCATTGCGCCCATGCTTCTTTAGAAATCTCGTTATAGATGCGTTTTCCCAGATCGCCCGGGTACAGCTGAAAATCCTGTCCTTCTGCTTCGCGTTGCAGGAAAGTGCAAAAAATCGTTCTGCTCATAAAAAATCCTCTTTATCGACCGGTACGTTAAACCTGTGTGCCGGCACGTAATTGCTGTAACAAACGCTCCACGGGGGCCGCCAGTCCGACTGACGGCGGTTGCGCTAAGTTATACCAGAGCGCGTTGCCTTCATCCATGCATGAGGTGAATGAGGACACGGGAAGCCACATAGGCACAATATCTAAGTGGAAATGGCTAAAGGTATGGCGAAACGCATTAAGTTGGGTCAGATTATCTGCGTTAATTTGCCGTTGCGCCAGCCAGTCGCGTAGCCCATCCTCATCATCAAACTGCGGAAAACAGTATAAGCCACCCCATAAACCGCTGGGTGGTCGCTGCGCGAGCAACACCTCGTTTTCATGCTGCATCAGTAAAAAATAGCCCGTCCGTTCTGGTAATGTCTGTTTGGGCTTTTTACCTGGGTACAGCGCCCAGCTTGCATTGGCGCTCGCCACACAGCCATTTTCCAACGGACACAGGGAACATTTGGGTTTTGAGCGCGTACAGACCATGGCGCCTAAATCCATCATCGCCTGATTAAACCGCTCAACCCCATGGGCTGGCGTAACCTGCTCGCTCAACTCCCACAGTTTCTTTTCGACCTCTTTTTTACCCGGCCAGCCGCTTACAGCATAACAGCGAGCCAGCACACGTTTGACGTTACCGTCAAGAATCGGAAAATGCTGACCCAGGGAGAGAGAAAGGATCGCGCCTGCAGTTGAACGTCCGACGCCTGGCAGGGCGGCCACTTCATCAAAGGTTTGCGGGAATGAGCCGCCGTGCAGCGTCACAACCTGTTGCGCGGCTTTATGCAGATTACGCGCTCGGGCGTAATAGCCCAGCCCGGTCCATAAATGCAGGACTTCATCCAGCGGCGCATGGGCTAAATCCGTTACCGTTGGGAAGCGCGCCATAAAGCGCTCAAAGTAGGGGATAACGGTCGCAACCTGAGTTTGTTGCAGCATCACCTCAGAGAGCCATACTTTGTAAGGCGTCTTATCAATTTGCCAGGGCAGCGTTTTCCGCCCGTATTTGTCGTACCAGCTCAAAACCTGAGCCGAGAATTGAGACGCTTGCATGATTACCGTTTCATTATTGCCGGGGGCAAGATTGCAGCACAGCGGCAACGGGGTGTAAACCGGAACTTTCCGCTGCTCACTTTCTTCCTTTACTTGCATCCGGCAACTAACTTTGGATAATGCCCGTTTTCAGAACTCAAACACAGCAGACTAAACTTTTATGAAGAACGACGTCATTTCACCGGAATTTGATGAAAACGGCCGCCCGCTGCGCCGGATTCGTAGTTTTGTTCGTCGCCAGGGGCGACTGACGAAAGGGCAGGAACACGCGCTGGAAAACTACTGGCCGGTGATGGGCGTTGAGTTCAGCGAAGAACCTGTGGATTTCGCTGCGCTGTTTGGTCGCGATGCGCCAGTCACGCTTGAAATTGGTTTTGGTATGGGGGCTTCGCTGGTGGCGATGGCGAAAGCGCGTCCGGAGCAAAATTTCCTCGGCATTGAGGTTCACTCACCGGGCGTTGGCGCGTGTCTGGCTTCAGCTCATGAAGAGGGCGTCGAGAACCTGCGTGTCATGTGCCATGATGCCGTCGAAGTCCTGCATAAAATGATTCCTGACAATTCTTTATCTATGGTTCAGCTGTTTTTCCCTGACCCGTGGCATAAAGCACGTCATAATAAACGCCGTATCGTTCAGGTACCGTTTGCTGAGCATATCTTAAGCAAACTGAAGCTGGGCGGCGTGTTCCACATGGCAACCGACTGGGAAGCCTATGCGGAGCACATGCTTGAAGTGATGTCCTCGATTGACGGGTATAAAAACCAGTCAGAGAGTAACGATTACGTACCGCGCCCGGAATCGCGCCCGGTAACCAAATTTGAACAACGTGGTCATCGTCTTGGCCACGGCGTATGGGACTTAATGTTCGAGAGGGTGAAATAATGGCAAAGAACCGTAGCCGTCGTCTGCGAAAAAAAATGCACATCGACGAATTCCAGGAAGTAGGATTTTCGGTTGCATGGCGTTTCCCGGAAGGTACATCTGGAGAGCAGGTCGATCAAATCGTTGATGATTTTATCAATGAAGTTATCGAACCGAACAAGCTGGCCTTTGACGGCAGCGGCTATCTGGCCTGGGAAGGTCTGATCTGTCTGCAGGAAATCGGCAAATGCACAGAAGAACATCAGGCTATCGTGCGTAAGTGGCTGGAAGAGCACAAACTCGAAGAAGTGCGCACCAGCGAACTTTTCGATATTTGGTGGGACTAAGTAGCAAAGGGTCGGCAAATGCCGGCCCAATTTGTATTGAGGGAAAGATATGATGCGCAAAACGCTGCTGGCGGCAGTCCTAACGTTCACGGCGATGGCCGCACATGCTGATTATCAGTGCAGCGTCACCCCGCGTGACGATGTGATTTTGAGTCCACAAACGGTACAGGTGAAGGGTGAGAACGGCAACCTGGTCATTACCCAGGCCGGTGATGTCACCTTTAACGGTAAACAGTACAACCTGAACGCCGCGCAGCGTGAGCAGGCTAAAGATTATCAGGCGGCGTTGCGTAGCAGCCTGCCGTGGATTGATGAAGGTGCCAGAGCGCGCGTGGAGAAAGGTCGCGTGGCGCTGGATAAAATCATCGCCAAAGAGGTCGGCGAAAGCAGCAACATGCGTGGCCGCTTAACTAAGCTGGATGCGCAATTGAAAGAGCAGATGAACCGCATTATTGAGCATCGCACTGACGGCCTGACCTTCCATTATAAGGCGATTGATCAGGTCCGCGCGGATGGACAACAGCTGGTCAATCAGGCGATGGGCGGTATTTTGCAGGACAGCATCAATGAGATGGGGGCAAAAGCCGTGCTCAAAGGCGGTGGTAATCCGCTGCAGGGCGTGCTCGGAAGCCTCGGAGGTTTGCAAACCTCAATTCAGAACGAATGGAAGAATCAGGAACAAGACTTCCAGCAGTTTGGCAAAGATGTTTGTGCCCGCGTCGTGACGCTGGAAAACGATCGTAAAACGCTGGTTAGCACTCTGAAATAATCTTCACCTCTTTTTAACGGCACAGAAACATTCTGTGCCGTTTTATTTTGTATTTTTCGGTAATGACTCCAACTTACTGATAGTGTTTTATGTTCAGATAATGCCCGATGACCTTGTCATGCAGCTCCACCGATTTTGAGAACGACAGTGACTTCCGTCCCAGCCTTGCCAGATGTTGTCTCAGATTCAGGTTATGTCGCTCAATGCGCTGAGTGTAACGCTTGCTGATTACGTGCAGCTTTCCCTTCAGGCGGGATTCATACAGCGGCCAGCCATCCGTCATCCATACCACGACCTCAAAGGCCGACAGCAGGCTCAGAAGACGCTCCAGTGTGGCCAGAGTGCGTTCACCGAAGACGTGCGCCACAACCGTCCTCCGTATCCTGTCATACGCGTAAAACAGCCAGCGCTGACGTGATTTAGCACCGACGTAGCCCCACTGTTCGTCCATTTCCGCGCAGACGATGACGTCACTGCCCGGCTGTATGCGCGAGGTTACCGACTGCGGCCTGAGTTTTTTAAGTGACGTAAAATCGTGTTGAGGCCAACGCCCATAATGCGGGCGGTTGCCCGGCATCCAACGCCATTCATGGCCATATCAATGATTTTCTGGTGCGTACCGGGTTGAGAAGCGGTGTAAGTGAACTGCAGTTGCCATGTTTTACGGCAGTGAGAGCAGAGATAGCGCTGATGTCCGGCAGTGCTTTTGCCGTTACGCACCACCCCGTCAGTAGCTGAACAGGAGGGACAGCTGATAGAAACAGAAGCCACTGGAGCACCTCAAAAACACCATCATACACTAAATCAGTAAGTTGGCAGCATCACCTATTTTTCTGTTTTTTTGATATCCATCTCTAAGAATAACAATTTGATGGAGATATAAATCTGGTTAATTGGATGGCGTCACATTATTCATCTGTAAGATAGACATAATGCTGCAAATTCAAGTAACTGGAGAAATAACATGGAGTTTTTCAAGAGAACGGCACTTGCCGCACTGGTTATGGGTTTCAGCGGCGCGGCGCTTGCACTGCCAAACATCACTATTTTAGCTACCGGCGGGACGATTGCCGGCGGTGGTGACTCTGCAACAAAATCTAACTACACGGCAGGCAAAGTCGGCGTAGAAAATTTGGTTGATGCCGTACCTCAGTTGAAAGATATCGCCGTTGTGAAAGGCGAGCAGGTGGTAAACATCGGCTCCCAGGATATGAATGACGAAGTCTGGCTAACGCTGGCGAAAAAGATTAATACCGAGTGTGATAAAACTGACGGCTTCGTGGTAACACATGGTACGGATACCATGGAAGAAACCGCCTATTTCCTCGATCTCACCGTCAAGTGCAACAAGCCGGTGGTGCTGGTCGGCGCAATGCGTCCGTCTACGGGTATGAGCGCTGATGGCCCGTTCAACCTGTATAACGCCGTGGTAACCGCCGCAGACAAAGCCTCTGCCAACCGTGGTGTGCTGGTGGTGATGAACGACACCGTTATGGATGGTCGCGACGTGACCAAAACTAACACTACGGATGTCGCTACTTTCAAATCCGTTAACTATGGTCCGCTGGGTTATATCCATAACGGTAAAATCGACTACCAGCGTACGCCTGCGCGAAAACACACCACATCCACGCCGTTCGATGTATCTAAGCTGACTGAGCTGCCGAAAGTTGGGATTGTTTACAACTACGCTAACGCCTCCGATCTGCCAGCTAAAGCATTGGTAGACGCGGGTTACGCCGGGATCGTCAGTGCGGGTGTAGGTAACGGTAACCTGTATAAAACCATTTTCGATACGCTAGCAACTGCCGCGCATAAAGGTACCGTTGTAGTGCGTTCATCCCGTGTACCAACGGGCGCCACCACCCAGGATGCTGAAGTTGATGATGCGAAATACGGATTTGTGGCTTCAGGCTCTCTGAACCCGCAAAAAGCGCGTGTTCTGCTGCAACTGGCTCTGACCCAAACCAAGGATCCTAAGCAGATCCAGGAAATATTTAATCAGTATTAATGGCATAAAAAATGCCCCTACCGTAGCGTTGGGGCATTCTCCAGAAGCAGTTACTCTTCGTATTTACATCAACCCCAGCATCTGTGGAATAAACAGAGAGATCTGTGGAATGTATACGATCATCATCAGTGCGACCAGCAATGCGGCGTAAAACGGCAGCAGGGGTTTGATCAATTGCTGGATCTTCACGCCAGAAATCGAACAGCCTACAAACAATGCACTTCCTACCGGCGGTGTCAGCAGACCAATGCACAGGTTGGCGACCATCATGATGCCGAAATGTACCGGATCCATACCTAACTCTTGAGCGATTGGCAAGAAAATGGGGGTAAAGATCAGGACTGCCGGTGTCATATCCATAAAGATCCCAACAACCAGTAGTACAATATTGATTAACAGTAGGATGATCAGTGGATTATCGGAAATACCCATTAATGTGTCACTGATCATGTAGGGAATATCGGCATTGGTCATCGCCCAGGACATGCCGACAGAGAAGCCGATCAGTAACAGTACGATAGAGGTCATCACGACTGATTCCAGGATCAGCTTTGGTAAATCGCGCCATTTTACTTCCCGGTAAATCAGCACCGAGAGAATGAAGGTGTAGACGACCGCAATCGCTGAGGCTTCTGTTGCGGTAAAGATCCCACCTAAAATACCCCCCATCACAATGATGACCAGTAACAGACTCGGTAGCGCATCCAGAAGTGCTTTTACTGCCTGTGCGCAGGTTGGTCTTTCCGACAGGGGATAACCACGGCGTTTGGCGATAATGGCGCATACCACCATGATCGAAAGCCCCATCAGGATCCCTGGTAAATAACCCGCCATAAACAACGAAGCAACTGAAACACCGCCAGCAGTAAGAGAAAACACAATTAACACATTTGATGGTGGAATTAACAGCCCGGTAATACAGGAGGAAACGTTAACGGCTGTCGAGAAGGTTGGGTCGTATCCTTGCTTTGTCTGAATAGGATTAAGCGTACCGCCAACGGCTGCAGCAGCGGCAACGGCAGAGCCGGATATCGAACCAAACATCATGTTTGCCAGCACGTTGACATGACCAAGTGAGCCGGGAACTCGCCCAACCATCACCTGCGCCAGGTTAATTAGCCGGATGGCGATCCCACCGCTGTTCATCAGCGTACCTGCGAAAATGAAAAACGGGATCGCCAATAGGGCAAAATTATCTAATCCGTTTGCCAGACGCTGAGAGACAGTGATAACGGCAACATCCCAAGGAAACATCAGCAGCATTGAGGCTACAGTGGCGATACCGATGGAGAACGAAATAGGTACGCCAATGAACACCAGGACAAAGAAGCAGCCAAACAGGGTTAGTGCGATATAGCCTTCCATCAAATTACCCCCTGCGAAGATTGTTTCAGTTGCTGAATATTTTGGTGAATAAACCACAGGGCATAGAACATCATGACTGCGCCGCTGAGCGGCAGGATGATATACACGTAACCCATTGGAATTTGCATGGCCGCAGAAACTTGCACCGTTGCCAGCGTTTTATTAATCAGCTTGATACCGCCGGTAACGATGACTGAACCTGCAAAGCTAAAAATCAGCAGATTAATGAATAAGCTCAATAACGCCTGTTTACGTTTATTAATCGACATGAACAGTAGATCGATAGACAGGTGGCGCTGGGCGCCTACGGTATAGGCTGCACCTAATAATCCGACCCAGATCATTAAGAAGCGCGCCAGTTCGTCAGTTAAGGTGCTGGGCTGATTGAGCACGTAGCGGCTAAAAACTTGCCAGACTACGCACACTACCAGCGCAATCATTACGATGACCGAAAATGCGGCAATGACGCGGTCTACCGCAAGCTTAAGGCGGTTAAATATCATGGTGAGTTTCCTGGTGAAACAGGGCCAATCAATGGCCCAAAGGGTTATTGTACTGCGTCTTCAAACTTCGCCAGCAAGGCTGCATGTTTTGGGTCTTTTTTGAAGTCATCAAACAGCGGTTGAACAGCGGCGCGGAAAGGGGCTTTATCAACTTTGATAATCTCGCCACCCATAGCTTTTGCTTGAGCGCGGGTATCAGCATCGATTTTATCCCACAACTTTTGTTGATAAGCCTCGGAATTTTTAGCCGCTTGACGAAGGATCTGTTGTTGCTCCGGGGTCAGCTTATTCCATGTTTTGGTTGAGATAACGAGAAAATCTGGAATAGAGGCGTGCTCATCTTCGGAGAAGACTTTAGCTATTTCGATATGACGTGTTTGCACCCACGATGGAACGTTATTCTCTGCGCCATCCACTACACCTTGTTGCATAGCGGTATAAACCTCACCGAAGGAAATGGGGGTCGGCGATCCGCCCATCAGTTCAACCATTTTAATGGTTGTGGGGCTGGGTTGAACGCGGACTTTCAGACCTTTCAGATCCTCTGGTTTGGTAATAGGTTTTTTGGCATAAAAACTACGCGTGCCGGCAACGTAAGCAGATAACGCAAAGAATCCCTTTTCTTTTGTGGATTCCATAATGTCTTTACCTACCTCACCAAATACAACGTTATTGAAATGGTTTTGATCTTTAAATAAGAAAGGTAAATTATAAATGGCATAAATATTATCAAATGACTCTAAATCACTGGCAGAACCTTTTGTCATATCCAACGCGCCATTTTGTAACAACTCCATCGTTTCTCGGGCATTACCCATTTGGCTACTGGGATATATACGTACAATCATTTTACCGTCGGAGAGTTGTTTTACCTCTTTGGCCATTTCTTCGAAAGCCTGGTGAACCACATGGCTACGTTCAAGGTTGTGTGCCAGTTTGAGAGTCACTTTTTCAGCAGCATTTGCGCCAGTGCTAAGTAGCGCCAACAAGGACGCACAGACTAGCGAGCGGGAAAAGGTTTTGATTTTCATAAGTAAGCTCCGTGCTTTAAGGTACAGTAATTGGTTGACATCTGATGATGGTTCACCTTTTTCTGTATGATAAATTAATATAGTTGTCAGACATCTATCCACTATATAGATCACATACCTTTTGCATGGCAGCAGTTTGATCTTATTTTGTGCGCTGTGTTCAATATATTTATGTTGGTGAAGAGGCTATTTAAAATGAATAAAATAATTAATATGGGTATTGTCAATAAATGACGTGCATTGTACTCGGTTTTTCCGAGTACAATATTTAGAGGAATTTGTAGAAGAAAATGCGCCGACAGGCGCACAGAGATTACTCCGCCAGAAACAGCTCCAGCAGAGAATTCAAAAATAGCTTACCGTGTTGGGTAATCTGCCAGTATTCATCGCATTCACTCAGATAGCCCTGGGCAATGGCCTCATCGATCTGTCGACGAATAACGTCTTCGGTAAGCCCGGTATATTGCGTGAACTCCGCGCGAGGCGCGGCTTCCAGCAGCCGGAAACGGTTCATAAAGAACTCAAACGGCTTATCGGCCTCGGCGACATCTCGCTGGCTTTCCAGATAACGTCCTTGCATGTATCCGCGCGGATGTCGCGTTTTGGTAGTGCGCAGGATGCGACCGTCTGGGAAAGTGACTTTGCCGTGCGCGCCGCAACCAATGCCTAAGTAGTCGCCAAAACGCCAGTAATTTAGGTTGTGCTGACACTGATAACCCGGTCTGGCGTAGGCTGAGGTTTCGTACTGCTGATACCCCGCGGCGGTCAGCAACTGGTGGCCTTGCTCAAAAATATCCCACAGCGCGTCGTCGTCCGGTAATACCGGTGGTCGGGACCCGAACAGCGTATTCGGCTCGATGGTCAACTGATACCAGGAAAGATGCGGCGGGTTGAGCGCGATGGCCTGCTGTAAATCGCCCAGCGCCTCTTCCAGCGTCTGATCCGGTAAACCGTGCATCAGGTCGAGGTTAAAGCTGCGTAGTCCCAGACCGCTCGCCAGGTGCGCTGCACGTTTGGCTTCTTCCGGTCCGTGAATACGTCCCAGACGTTCGAGTTTGGCGGAGCTAAAGCTCTGTACACCAATGGAGATACGGTTTACGCCAGCACGTTGATAATCCACAAAGCGATCGGCTTCCACCGTACCGGGATTCGCCTCCATCGTGATTTCTGCATCTGCGGCGAGATTCAGCCGTGCGCGCACGCCGTCGAGCAGCGTTTGCATTGCCGGGCCAGAAAGCAGGCTCGGCGTACCACCACCGATAAAAATCGTCTTTACCTCGCGGCCCTGGGCGTGGGCCACCTCAGAATCCAGATCGCTCAGCAGATGCTGCACATAGTCGTCATGAGGGACTTCGCCTTTAAGCGCATGCGAGTTGAAGTCGCAGTACGGGCATTTCTGCACGCACCACGGGATGTGTATGTAAAGACTTAACGGCGGAAGCTTAACCATTACGCAGGGCATCCAGCAGCAGCTTCAGTGCTTGTCCGCGGTGAGAAATCGCGCTCTTTTCTTCGCGGGTCAGTTCGGCGGCGGTTTTCCCTTCAGAGGGCACAAAGAAGATTGGGTCGTAGCCAAAACCACCGTTTCCGGCAGGTTCACGGGCAATAACGCCCGGCCAGCGTCCGTGGCAAACCACAGGTGTTGGATCGTCTGCATGGCGCATATATACCAGCACGCAGTGGAATTGTGCCTGGCGCTTGTCATCAGGAACATCCTGCAGGGTGTGGAGCAGTTTTTCCAGGTTCTGCTGATCGGTTGCATCTTCGCCGGAATAGCGGGCTGAATAGATGCCCGGCGCGCCGCCAAGGGCATTTACCGCCAGACCGGAGTCATCAGCAATGGCGGGTAAACCGGTAATTTGCGCGGCATGACGAGCCTTCAGAATGGCGTTCTCAATAAACGTCAGCCCGGTCTCTTCTGCAGAATCAACACCCAGATCCGTTTGGGCAACAACATCAAGACCGAAATCACTCAGAAGAGAGGCGAGTTCACGCACTTTACCGGCGTTGCCGGTCGCGAGGACAACTTTTTGCATGGGATACCTAATCAGTTAGCGCCGCAATTTCGGGCGGGATCTGTTGCGGATGAATGATTTTAACCTGTTTGTGACGACCAAGCTCGCCCTTCTCAATGACGACCTGGCTTTTTGCCACGCGGAACTGTTTGCCGAGAAACTTCACCAGATGGCTATTGGCTTGCCCATCAACTGGTGGGGCGGTAATGGCGACTTTTAGCTCGTCGCCATGTAAACCTACAATACTGTCACGGCTGGCTTTAGGCTGAATGTAGAGCCGTAAAACCAGACCGTCATCGCAGGGGGTAACGGCACTCATAACGCCATCCACAGCCCCGGCAGCAGCATGTTACCTGTCGCCTGTAACACTTCTGCGATGCCCATGTTAATGACATACAGCAGCAGAACCAGGATCATTGGCGAGAAATCGATCCCGCCCATGCCTGGAAGTAAGCGACGAATAGGACGCAGCAGCGGATCCGCCAGTTGAATCAGCACGTACTCCACAGGGCTGCGGCCCTGGCTGACCCAGCTCATAATCGCCATCACCAGCAGAACCCAGAAAATCAGCAGTCCGATAGTCTTCAGGACAATCAGCACGGCGGCGATCCAGATGATCGGCTGGAACGTAACCACCTTAAACAGCACGATGGCCTTGATAAAGCTCAGAACGAGCGCAACTAATGCCGATGCGCTGTCAATTGGCCCCATCGGGGGAATGATACGGCGTAACGGCCCAATAATGGGCTGAGTGATTTTCACAATAAACTGCGAGAACGGGTTGTAGAAATCGCAGCGAGACCATTGCATCCACACGCGCAGCAGCAGCGCCATGGTATACAGCTCAATTACCGTTGAGAGCAGGAAGGTCAACGTATTCATGGTGTTCCTTAGTTTTCCTTATTTTTTAGTGTAATCACGAGCACCAAAAATGGCAGTGCCGATGCGCACCATCGTGCTACCCGCCGCAATGGCGGCATCCATATCATCAGACATCCCCAGTGAGAGCGTGTCGATACTTGGGTAACGTGTTTTCAACCCGGCAAATGCTACCGCCATTTGCTGTGCAACTTCAAACTGCCTTACATAATCTGACTCTGGCGCCGGAATCGCCATCAGACCACGCAGGGTAATGCGTGGCAGCGCGGCGACTTCAGCGGCCAGTGCGTCAAGCTCTGCAAGCGGAATACCTGACTTACTGTTCTCATCGCTGATATTAATCTGAATCAACACATTGAGCGGCGGCAGTTCCGCAGGGCGCTGTTCGCTCAGACGGGCAGCGATACGCAGACGATCAATCGTATGGCACCAGTCAAAATGTTCAGCGACCAGACGACTTTTGTTCGACTGCAGCGGGCCGATAAAGTGCCACTGCAGATCGTTAACGCCTTTTTCCTGAAAGTAGCGGATCTTATCCACCCCTTCCTGGACATAGTTTTCACCGAAGGCACGCTGCCCTGCGGTCATGGCTTCTTCGATGGCGCTCGCAGGTTTGGTTTTGCTGACTGCAAGCAACATAACTTCTTCTGAAGACCGCCCGCAACGCGTCGCGGCGGCTGAGATTTTGTCCCGGACATGTGCCAGGTTATGCGCGATATCGTTCATTTTCCGAGGATGTTCATATGAATATGGAAGAAATAGTGGCCCTTAGTGTAAAGCATAACGTGTCGGATCTACACCTGTGCAATGCATGGCCTGCGCGCTGGCGCATAGGTGGAAAAGTCGAAATAGCACCATTTACTCCCCCTGACGTGGAGAATCTGCTGACGTGCTGGCTCAGTGAGCAACAACAGGTACAGTGGCGGGAACAGGGGCAGATTGATTTTGCCCTTACGCTGGCGGACTCCCGGCGTCTACGCGCCAGCGCATTTGCTCATCAGCAGGGAACCTCGCTGGCGCTAAGATTGCTACCGCTTGAATGTCCTCGTTTAGACGATCTTCAGACCCCGGAGGCCATACCTGAACTGCTGCACGGTGAAAATGGATTAGTTCTGGTCACTGGAGCCACCGGCAGCGGTAAATCAACCACCCTGGCGGCGATGGTGGAGTACCTTAATCAACATATTGCGGGGCATATTCTGACGCTGGAAGATCCGATTGAATATCGCTACACCAGCCAGCGTTGTCTTATTCAACAGCGGGAGGTAGGCGTACACTGCGCTTCTTTTGCTGCCGGTTTGCGCGGCGCGTTACGCGAAGATCCCGACGTCATTTTGCTGGGCGAGCTGCGCGACGTGGAAACTATTCGTTTGGCCTTAACGGCAGCGGAGACCGGGCATCTGGTGTTGGCAACCTTACATACGCGAGGGGCGGCGCAGGCCATCGCGCGGCTGGTGGACACCTTTCCCGCTCAGGAGAAAGATCCGGTGCGTAACCAGCTGGCAGACAGCCTGCGGGCGGTACTTTCGCAAAAGTTGGAGGAAGATAAGCAGGGAGGACGCGTGGCGCTATTCGAACTGCTCGTCAACACTCCCGCCGTGGGCAATTTGATCCGTGAAGGGAAAACGCATCAGCTACCCGGTGTGATTCAAACCGGGCAGCAGACAGGTATGCAGACGTTTGCACAAAGTCAGCAGCAGCGCCAGGCGCAGGGGCGACTTTAGTAGCCCTGCTCGAAATAGCTTTCAAGGATAATAACGGCAGAAGCGGAATCTACTTTGCCTTTATTTAACGCCCGGTATCCGCCTTGCTCAAACAGGCCTGAGCGGGCTTCGACGGTGCTCAAACGTTCATCGTGCAGCGTTACGGTTACGCCAAAGCGACCGTGAATGCGGTTAGCGAATTTGCGCGCGCGCGCAGTAAGGGGTTGTTCGGTGCCATCCATATTGAGCGGCAGGCCGACAATGATTTCGTCCGGCTGCCACTCTTTTAGCAGGCGTTCAATCAAACTCCAGTCTGGCGTGCCGTCCTGTGCTTTGATGGCGGGCAAGGGTCTCGCTGTACCGGTAATGCGTTGACCAACCGCGACGCCGATACTTTTCGTACCAAAATCAAAAGAGAGTAATGTTTCGCTCATCAGGCGTGTCCCGCCACGCCAGGCATGGTCTGAATATCAATCCCGATAAGCTTCGCCGCATCGCGCCAGCGGTCGGCAATCGGCGTTTTAAATAAGATGTTGAGGTCTGCGGGAGCAGTGAGCCAGGCGTTATCCAGTAGCTCTTGTTCCAGTTGACCTTTTTCCCATGATGAATAGCCCAGCGCAACCAGCACTTCGGATGGCTGCTCCTGCGTACCAAGGGTTTCAAGTACATCGCGGGAGGTGGTGATGATAGTGTTATCTGAAATGCGAATACTGGAGGCAAAGCGTGACGGCGGGGTGTGTAGAATAAATCCACGGTCTTCCGCCAGCGGGCCGCCGAGCATCACCGGTTTGTCCAGACGAATGGCAGGATCGCGTGCTTCTGGAGTAATCTTCAGCTTTTCCAGAATCCCTTCAATTTGTAAGTTTTCCAGAGGCTTATTGACGATAATCCCCATTGCTCCGTTCTCATTGTGTTCACAGATATACACCACGGAACGGCGGAAAATCGGATCCTGGAGAGCAGGCATGGCAATTAGAAAGTGATGCTGTAAATTCATTGTCAGAGGTTCTGTTTCCTGGTTCAAAAAAGCAACAGAGCCCAGTATGTGGGCAAAGCGCGAAGATGTCACCCTCTGAAGATAGCTTTGCCGGATGGCGGCTTCGCCTTATCCGGCCTACGGGGTGCGAATGTAGGCCGGATAAGACGCGAAGGCATCGCCATCCGGCAACTTATTTATTTCTGCAAACGTGCCTCGATGGCGTCCATCAGCATACCGGTAATCGAAACCGGGAACTCCGCTTCAATTTCACGAATACAGGTTGGGCTGGTGACGTTAATTTCCGTCAGACGGTCGCCAATGATATCCAGACCGACAAAAATCAAACCTTTTGCTTTCAGCGTTGGCCCAATGCGACGTGCAATTTCCCAGTCGCTGTCGGTTAATGGACGCGGCTCGCCACGACCGCCGGCTGCCAGGTTGCCACGGGTTTCGCCGCCTTGTGGAATACGCGCCAGGCAGTACGGAACGGGTTCGCCATCGACCACCAGCACGCGTTTATCGCCGTCTTTAATTGCTGGCAGATAGTTCTGCGCCATGCAATAACGGGTACCGTGCTCGGTCAGTGTTTCGGCAATAACGCCAAGGTTCGGATCGCCTTCCTTGACGCGGAAAATAGATGCGCCGCCCATGCCGTCCAGCGGTTTGAGAATGATGTCGCTGTGTTTTTGCCAGAAGGCTTTCAGCTGCGCTTTGTTACGCGTAACCAGCGTTTCCGGCGTCAGGTCGGCAAACCATGCGGTGAACAGCTTCTCGTTACAATCACGCAGGCTCTGCGGTTTGTTGACGATTAGCGTCCCTTTCTCCTCTGCACGTTCCAGAATATAGGTTGCGTAGATGAACTCGGTATCAAACGGCGGATCCTTACGCATCAGAATGACGTCCAGATCTGCCAGCGGGAGATCTTGCTCGCTATTGAACTCATACCATTTGTCGTAGTTCTGCTCTACGCTCAGGGTACGCGTACGGGCGCGGGCTTCACCGTTGATCAGATAGAGATCGGCCATTTCCATATAATGAATTTCGTAACCGCGACGTTGCGCTTCCAGCAGCATAGCGAAGCTGGAATCTTTCTTGATATTGATGCTTGCGATGGGATCCATCACGATGCCGAGCTTGATCATTGTTCTTCTCCGTTAGCCCAGATCGCCAAAACGCACCTGTAGCGCGGTGATGGCGGTGAGCGCAGTTGTCTCAGTACGCAGAACGCGAGGTCCTAACAGAATATCAGTAAATTGATATCGTGCGGTCATGGCAATTTCATCTGCCGACAGCCCACCTTCGGGGCCAATCAGCAAGCGGATGCGTTCCACCGGGAGCGGCAGCGTATTGATGCTGGCGCTGGCGCGGGGATGCAGGTTCAGTTTCAGACCTTCATCCTGTTCGGCGCACCACGCTTCCAGATCCATCGCCGGGCGAATTTCAGGCACCCGATTACGACCGCACTGTTCGCAGGCGGCAATGGCGATTTTCTGCCACTGCTGGAGCTTCTTGTTCAGGCGTTCGCTGTCCAGTTTAACGCCGCAGCGCTCAGAAAAAAGTGGCGTAATGAGGCTTACACCCAGTTCAATCGATTTTTGGATAGTAAATTCCATTTTTTCACCCCGCGACATCACCTGGCCCAGGTGGATGTGTAGCGGCGATTCTCGATCGTCGAGTTCAGCGTTAAGCACCTTCACGTCCACGCTTTTCTTACTGGCGTGGGTGATTTCGGCGTCGAATACCTGATTGCTGCCATCAAACAGCTGTAGCGCCTGGCCTGGCCCCATACGCAGCACGCGGCCGATATGGTTGGCTGCATCTTCACACAGTGAAATTTGGCTGCCGGAAGTGAGTGGCTCAGGGTGATAAATGCGAGGAATGCGCATAGTTAAACATCCGCGTCATGGCCCTGGGCTGCAAAAGGCCAGGGCATGGTTAAAAAATATTGCTGCTAGTGTAGGTTAGCTCTTTTGCGCCTGGCAAGCGCGTTGCACATAGGGGTTATGGTTCCCCTGTACCTTCGCAATGCGTTCGTCGCGCTCACACTCCCAATCGGTGACCGGATACTGCTTATTCCAGGCATTAAAAAGCTGAGTTTGCTGGCGGGAGAGCGTCAGGTTGTATTGGTCACGCATGTAAAAATAGGTACGCGCGATGGCGCCACGGGCGCGGGCTGGCGGCTCGGCAACTTTCTCTTTGAAGTCAACCTTCATGGTGCATTGTCCATATTGGCCTTCACCACCGTTCCACTGGCTGTACATAAAGTTTGCGCGATCGCCATTGACCTCACCCACCGCGGGCTGCAGGTTATGCATATCGCTTTCCATTTTGCGATAGACCGGATCTTTAGCGCAGTTTTTACGCCCTCCGTCCTGCCAGCACTGGCGCTGATGACCAAATTGCCAGGCGGGGACAACGTGTTCCCATTCAATTCGACTGGCGCGGTTTTCATTTTTTCGCACTTTATAGCCGCAGGATTCGAGGTCAACGACCCCTTTTTTTCCTTGCCAGTTAATTTTACATCCGCAATAGAAATCGCCTGGCGCATCGGCGTTAACTTTAACGCCTGCTGCTTTTGCCTGAGAAAAACTGTTGATGCCTTCGGCTAAAACCGAGCCTGAAAACGCAGCGGCTAACAGGGCCGCAGCAAAAGAAAGATTACGGTACATCACGAACTCCGTGTCAAAACGAGCCCGCAACGTAGCGAAAGTCATTCCTGTATGCAATCAGTTAGATCAGAAAAGTTCCTGATAATTCTGAAGATTATTCTGCAACCAACGGTTCACCGCAGTGGACGCAGCGGTAGGTGGCTTCGCCGCGTACAACGCGGTTATGGCGGCGGACGGTCAGTTGGTGTTCCTGACACTTACAGCGGTATGTAAAGGTCTTACGCTGCACGGATTGCAGCTCAAACTGATGCGTGCGCCGGGCCGGTACGCCCAGCACGCTCTCCATCATCCATTTCCACTCTTTCCCGTGCGGCGGTACGCGGCCAAAGTGTTTCCACACCAGTAGATGCGCCAGTTCATGGGGCACCACTTCGTTAACGAACGCGTCAACATTCTCCATCAGCAAAACTGGATTAAGACGAATTTCGTAGGTTTGTAGCCACGCGGTACCCGCGGCGGTTCCGCGCTGTTGGTAAACCAGCTTTGGTTCCAGGTATTGGCGTTCGAGCTTGAGATTGGCCTGAGCGAGTTTTTCCCGCAGGCTGCGCATAACGGCTTGCTGGATGGCGATCGGGAGACGGGAGGTTTTCATAACGCCAGAGGATAGTGCGACAGGGAAGGGACTGCAAGAGGAAGGCTCCCTCCCGCTTGGGAGGAAGCCTAACGTGATTAGTCGTGTGCGCCAATTTCGCGCAGTTTACGACCTTTCATCAGGTTACGTTCAATGTGTTCCAGAGAGACGTTTTTAGTTTCAGGGATCAGCCACAGGGTCAGGAAGATGAACAGTACGTTCAGGCCACCGTAGACCCAGAAGGTGTTGGCGCTGCCCAGCGAGTTCAGCATCGTCAGGAAGGTTGCGCCGACAATCATGTTGGCAATCCAGTTAGTTGCGGTAGAGCAGGTGATGCCGAAATCGCGACCTTTCAGCGGCTGGATTTCAGAGCACAGTACCCAAATCAGCGGACCGGCGCTCATCGCAAAGCCAACGATAAACATTAGCAGCATCAGCACAGCGAAGTATTGTGCGGCTGGCGAGTGAATACCCACGTGCATCATTGTACCCAGCACGCCCATACCGACGGCCATGACGATAAAGCCGAGGATCAGCGTAGGTTTACGGCCCCAGCGGTCAACCAGGCCAATGGCGATAAAGGTTGCCAGCACGTTGGTCAGACCGACAATAACGGTCCCCCACATCTGTTCGGTGGTGTTGGTGTAACCCGCCAGCTCAAAGATTTTTGGCGCGTAATACATAATGACGTTCATCCCGGTGAACTGCTGCATCACCTGTAGCAGGACGCCAAGGAAAACCGCGCGGCGGAAGTTGCTGTTTTCTTTAAACAGCGCCCAGCCGCTCTGCTTCACTTGCAGGCTTTCACGAATTTCATCCAGCTCGCGTTTGGCTTCAGCGCTGGTGTCACGCAGACGCAACAGAACGCGTTCGGCATCGACAAAACGACGTTTAGCCGCAAACCAACGCGGGCTGTCCGGCAGGAAGATGACGCCAACCAGCAGTAACAGGGCAGGGATGATGATCACGCCCAGCATCCAGCGCCATGCGCCGCTGTAGCTAAACGCCGTATCGGAAAGATACGCACCTAAAATACCGATAGTGATCATTAACTGATACATAGAAATCATGCTGCCGCGAATTTTTTCCGGGGCGATTTCGGACAGGTACAACGGTGCGGTATAAGACGCAACGCCGACTGCCAGGCCGAGCAGCACGCGGGAAACCAGCAGCACTTCAACGTTTGGCGCTGCGGCGGAGAACAGCGAACCGGCAACAAACAGGATTGCGCCGATCATCAGGCTTTTTTTA
The DNA here is from genome assembly GCF_013729795.1 of Citrobacter sp. RHBSTW-00859. NCBI lineage: Bacteria > Pseudomonadati > Pseudomonadota > Gammaproteobacteria > Enterobacterales > Enterobacteriaceae > Citrobacter > Citrobacter sp. RHBSTW-00859. The sequence goes on from NZ_CP056284.1 coordinate 850,218, forward strand.
CGTCCCAGCTTGAAGGAGAGCCAACCGCTGCCGACGGCGCCCACTGCCGCACCAAACATCATGGAACTCACCACCCATTCCTGAGTGTGTGGGGTAATTTGGAACTCGTCGGTGATGAATGGTAAAGCACCGGCAATAACACCGATATCCAGGCCAAAAAGTAATCCAGCCAGGGCTGCCAGGAAGCAGACAAAAAATGTCATGGCTTTGTTGGAATGCCCCGTTTTTTTATTGTCAGGCATGATGCCCTCCGTTGGGTAGCTAGTTTTGTTGATGTTAAGGGTAGGTGAGTACGGGGTAAAAAAATGCGAATCACATCACATTAGTGTAATCGGTTACACTTGCATTCATGTGGATTATTGTTTAATGCGTTGAAAGTTAACATTATTTATTATTATAGAATAAAGTTGATTGGCTGATTTTAAGACAATGCTGAAATATGATGTAACAGTGATGCAATGCTGGTAACGAAGAGATGTGAATTCAAGGTGTATAGAAATATCGTGCTATGTAATCGCTTTCATTTGTTATTGAAGCAAATGAAATTAGCGTGGTTATAGCGATGGGGGATGGGAGAGCAAATGACATAAAAAAAGACCAGCACGAGGCTGGTCTTCATAAGCGTTGAGCCGTAGGGGTATTACTTCAGACCGGCAGCTTCACGCAGCAGGGCGGCTTTGTCGGTTTTTTCCCATGGGAAATGTTCGCGACCAAAGTGACCGTAAGCGGCGGTTTCTTTGTAAATCGGGTGCAGCAGATCCAGCATCTGAATCAGGCCATACGGGCGCAGGTCGAAGAACTCACGCACCAGCAGGGTCAGCTGCTCTGAAGGCACTTTTTCAGTACCGAACGTTTCCACCATGATAGAGGTCGGTTCAGCCACGCCGATTGCGTAGGAAACCTGAATCTCACAACGGTCAGCCAGGCCAGCGGCAACGATGTTTTTCGCTACGTAGCGGGCTGCATAAGCTGCGGAACGGTCAACTTTAGACGGATCCTTACCAGAGAATGCGCCGCCGCCGTGACGGGCCATGCCGCCGTAGGTATCAACGATGATTTTACGACCCGTCAGACCGCAGTCACCCATTGGACCGCCGATAACGAAACGACCAGTTGGGTTGATGAAGAACTTGGTTGAAGCTGTCAGCCATTCAGTCGGCAGTACCGGCTTGATGATCTCTTCCATAACGGCTTCTTGCAGCGATTTCTGATCGATATCTTCAGAGTGCTGAGTCGACAGAACAACCGCATCAATACCGACGATTTTACCGTCGTCATACTGGAAGGTTACCTGGCTTTTTGCATCCGGTCGCAGCCAGGATAAGGTGCCGTTTTTACGCACTTCAGCCTGACGCTGCACCAGACGGTGAGCATAGGTAATCGGGGCTGGCATCAGAACGTCGGTTTCGTTGGTTGCATAACCAAACATCAGACCCTGGTCGCCTGCGCCCTGTTCCAGCGGATCCGCACGGTCAACACCCTGGTTGATGTCCGGAGACTGTTTACCAATCGCGCTCAGTACCGCACAAGAGTTGGCATCAAAGCCCATGTCGGAATGCACATAGCCAATTTCGCGAACCGTGTTACGGGTGATCTCTTCGATATCAACCCATGCGCTGGTGGTGATCTCACCGCCAACTAAAACCATGCCGGTTTTGACGTAGGTTTCGCAGGCAACGCGTGCTTTCGGATCCTGCTCCAGGATTGCATCCAGCACGGCATCAGAGATTTGGTCAGCGATTTTGTCAGGATGCCCTTCTGATACGGACTCGGACGTAAAAAGGTGTTTTGCCATATTTAATTTCACCTAAGGAGAATGTAGTTAGCTCAAACTGTCGAGTGGAATAGCCATGTGTAGAAGATTCTACCATGAGTCTGCAGATGACGGACACTGGCAGTCTGAGTGTTAATCGGTATAGATGGATTAACATCTGGACGGCTATTCTAAATCGGTTCTGCGCCTGATTTCCAGCTTTTTTTGATTGAGCTCGCATTGTACTGAAAATGTAACTGGAAATTTTTCCTGACGGTGCTGGCAATGCGCGTATTTATCTTTTGCTTTTTCGTACTGTTGTCGGTATAAAACGCGGCGCGCGGCTCATATCCGTCATACTTCAAGTTGCATGTGCGTTGGCAATACTCGCCCAGTCACTTACTCCTGTAAGCGCCTGGGGATTCACTGCGTTGCCGCCTTCCCGCAACTCGATTTATTGAGGATAGACAAAAAAGCACACGACGTTTTCATCGTGTTGCCACTTCCAGCCGGGTTAAAACTTTAGCTTTGGCTTGTGGGTTCGTTCCGTCAGGAGCAACCGTGGAGGTGATACGAGATAATGAACCGTTGTATTCTGCTGAATCTGTCGCACCGTTCTGGTGTACATATGTCCCCCGCAATCTGCATCTTGCATACCTGCCGATGTTATACCCATCTCGGCGCTTCTCAGGACTCCAGGGCCGGCAACGGTCACTAAGAACTGAACAAGGGCGCTCTTGGTAAACAAGAGTTTTCTCGTGGTTTCGCCGAACCGTCAGCATTAAGTTCGGTTACGTGTTTACATTGATATGAAAAAGAAACCGGTCGCACAGTCGGAGCGTCAGCACTATCTGCTGGAAATTCTGCCTGTATTTGGGTTGTTATCGCGTCTTCGGATTGCGATAGTAGTCAACTGTTTTACACTTGTTAATAAAATTTGAGGTTCGCTATGTCTGACGACATTTCTTTGGGTTCGCCTTCGTCAGCAGGCGAACACGGTGTACTACGCTCCATGCAGGAGGTTGCAATGAGTTCCCAGGAAGCCAGCAAGATGCTGCGTACTTACAATATTGCCTGGTGGGGTAATAACTACTATGACGTCAATGAACTGGGCCACATCAGCGTGTGCCCGGATCCCGACGTACCAGAAGCGCGCGTTGACCTTGCTGAGTTGGTGAAAGCCCGTGAAGCGCAGGGCCAGCGTTTGCCTGCATTGTTCTGCTTCCCGCAGATCCTGCAACACCGTCTGCGTTCGATTAACGCCGCGTTTAAGCGCGCCCGTGAGTCTTACGGCTACAACGGTGACTATTTCCTCGTTTACCCGATCAAGGTTAACCAGCACCGTCGCGTGATTGAATCGCTGATCCACTCCGGCGAACCGCTGGGGCTGGAAGCCGGTTCTAAAGCTGAACTGATGGCCGTTCTGGCTCATGCCGGAATGACCCGCAGCGTGATCGTGTGTAACGGCTATAAAGACCGCGAATACATCCGCCTGGCGCTAATTGGCGAAAAGATGGGCCATAAGATCTATCTGGTCATCGAGAAGATGTCTGAAATCGCTATCGTGCTGGATGAAGCTGAACGACTGAATGTTGTTCCGCGTCTGGGCGTGCGTGCGCGTCTGGCGTCGCAGGGTTCCGGCAAATGGCAGTCCTCCGGCGGAGAGAAATCGAAATTTGGCCTGGCGGCAAACCAGGTGCTGCAACTGGTAGAAATGCTGCGCGAGCGCGGTCGTCTGGACAGTATTCAGTTGCTGCACTTCCACCTCGGCTCACAGATGGCGAACATTCGTGATATTGCCACCGGCGTACGTGAGTCGGCGCGTTTCTACGTTGAGCTGCACAAGCTTGGCGTAAATATCCAGTGCTTCGACGTGGGCGGTGGCCTGGGTGTAGACTACGAAGGTACCCGTTCGCAGTCTGACTGCTCCGTAAACTACGGCCTGAACGAATACGCGAACAACATCATCTGGGCCATTGGCGACGCCTGTGAAGAGCACGGTCTGCCGCACCCGACGGTAATTACCGAATCCGGTCGCGCTGTTACCGCGCATCATACCGTGCTGGTGTCTAACATTATCGGCGTTGAGCGTAGCGAGCATACCGAAGCAACGCCTCCGGCTGACGATGCGCCGCGTGCCCTGCAAAGCATGTGGGAAACCTGGCAAGAGATGCATGAGCCGGGAACCCGTCGTTCGCTGCGTGAATGGCTGCACGACAGCCAGATGGATCTGCACGATATTCACGTTGGGTACTCTTCAGGAACCTTTAGCCTGCAGGAACGCGCGTGGGCAGAACAGCTCTATCTGAACATGTGTCACGATGTGCAAAAACAACTCGACCCGAGCAACCGCGCGCACCGTCCGATTATCGACGAGTTGCAGGAACGTATGGCGGATAAGATTTACGTCAACTTCTCGCTGTTCCAGTCGATGCCGGATGCGTGGGGGATCGATCAGCTGTTCCCGGTGATGCCGCTGGAAGGGCTGAACAAGGCTCCTGAGCGCCGTGCGGTGCTGCTGGATATCACCTGTGACTCTGATGGCGCTATCGACCACTATGTTGATGGTGACGGCATTGCGACCACCATGCCGATGCCGGAATACGACCCGGAGAACCCGCCGATGCTGGGCTTCTTTATGGTGGGTGCGTACCAGGAGATCCTTGGCAACATGCACAACCTGTTCGGTGATACTGAAGCGGTTGACGTGTTCGTCTTCCCTGACGGCAGCGTGGAAGTTGAGCTGTCTGACGAAGGGGATACCGTGGCGGATATGCTGCAGTATGTGCAGTTGGATCCGAACACCCTGCTAACGCAGTTCCGTGATCAAGTGAAAAACACCGATCTGGATACCGAGTTGCAGCAGCAGTTCCTCGAAGAGTTTGAGGCAGGACTGTACGGATATACCTATCTCGAAGACGAGTAATGCTGTTGGGGTTCGCTTGAACCTGAGCAAATTAACGGCGATAATTCGCCTATACAAGTAGTCACGTAAATCAATCCCTTCCTCGTCGGGCTTAACGACGCGGAGGGGATTTTTTTTCACCGATTTTAAAAGAGGTCAGTACATGAGCACCTTAGGTCATCAATACGACAACTCCCTGGTTTCTAACGCCTTTGGTTTTTTGCGTCTGCCGATGAACTTCATGCCGTACGACAGCGACGCCGACTGGGTGATCACCGGCGTACCGTTTGATATGGCAACGTCTGGCCGCGCGGGCGGTCGTCATGGTCCGGCTGCGATCCGTCAGGTTTCCACTAACCTGGCGTGGGAACACAATCGCTTCCCGTGGGACTTCGATATGCGCGAGCGCCTGAACGTGGTGGACTGCGGCGATCTGGTTTATGCGTTCGGTGATGCCCGTGAAATGAGTGAAAAACTGCAGGCACATGCTGAGAAGTTGCTTTCTGCCGGTAAGCGCATGCTCTCTTTCGGCGGTGACCACTTCGTCACGCTGCCGCTCCTGCGCGCGCACGCTAAACACTTTGGTAAAATGGCGCTGGTGCACTTTGATGCCCACACCGACACCTACGCTAACGGCTGTGAATTCGACCACGGTACCATGTTCTACACTGCGCCGAACGAAGGTCTGATCGATCCGAATCACTCTGTGCAGATCGGTATTCGTACCGAGTTCGACAAAGATAACGGCTTTACCGTGCTGGATGCTTGCCAGGTGAACGATCGCGGCGTAGATGACATCATCGCCCAGGTTAAGCAGATTGTTGGTGATATGCCGGTGTATCTGACCTTTGATATCGACTGCCTCGATCCGGCGTTTGCTCCAGGAACCGGTACGCCCGTGATCGGCGGTCTGACTTCCGATCGCGCGATCAAGCTGGTACGTGGTCTGATAGATCTGAATATCGTCGGGATGGATGTGGTGGAAGTGGCTCCGGCCTATGATCAGTCAGAGATCACCGCGCTGGCGGCGGCTACGCTGGCACTGGAAATGCTGTATATCCAGGCGGCGAAGAAAGGCGAATAACGGGTTTCGGACTATTTTGCCGGATGTCGCTGACGCTAGTCCGGCCTACATTATTGCTGAATTTGTAGGCCGGATAAGGCGTTCACGCCGCCATCCGGCACTGTTCGAGGATTATTTTATCCCGTCTGCGCTCATGCGATCGCGAATGTGTTGCGCACGTTCTGCAGATGCCGGGTGATCGTCAAACATTGAGCTTTGGCGTCCTGCTTCCAGTTTAGCCAGTTTCTCAAAGCTGGTGGCCAGTCCTGCCGGATTGATCCCACGTTTGCGCAACAAATCATACGAGTAATCATCCGCTTCGGATTCCTGAAGCTGGGAGAACTGCGAGTTCACCAGTTTCTCGCCAAGATCGCCCAATTGCGACTGCGACAGGCTGCCGACAATGCCGCCAGCGGAAGCCGCTGCTGCACGTACGGCGTTAGTGCCCAGCGCGACCTGCATGCCTTTTTTCACGTGACCCAGCGCGACGTGGCCCATTTCGTGGCCGATCACCGCTTCGACTTCGTTATCGGTCATCATATCCATCAGGCCGCTGTATACGCGGATACAACCGTTCGCCATGGCAAAGGCATTCACATCTTTCGCCATATAGACTTTGTAGTTCACCGGCTGGCCGTTAATGTTGTCGCCAAGCGCGGCGGCGATTTTGCCAAGACGCGTTGCGTACTCGCTGCTGGCAGGGGCGATAGTAGCCTTGCTGTCCATATCTTTACAGGCCTGATCGCTCAGCGCTTTTACCTGAGTATCGCTCAGACTATAGGCCTGAAAAGCCTCTGCGCCAGAAGAAAGCAGTCCGTTTGAGTCCATGTTCTGGCAGCCGGTCAATGCCGCCGCCATGCTCGTAGCAAGCAGTAAAGCGCGAATTTTCATTTTTTCTCTTCCGCACAAAGTCAGGATTATTCTAAAAAATGCGTCGTTTGCAGGTAAACCGACGCTCGGCCTAAGTATAAAGAAAAGAACATTCAGCGGGCGAGAAGATTGCGCAACTTGCGCGCATGATCCAGAGATTTCTGAAGCGGTAAAAGGATGCTCCATGTACATGACACGCGGCTTGGGTTACATTGTTGGCACTTTTTTCCGGCGTAGCCCAAAACGCGCTGTCGTCAAGTCGTTAAGGGCTCAGCCTTCATTATCCGATCTGGAGTCAAAATGTCCTCACGTAAAGAGCTTGCCAATGCTATTCGTGCGCTGAGCATGGACGCAGTACAGAAAGCCAAATCCGGTCACCCGGGTGCCCCGATGGGTATGGCTGACATTGCCGAAGTCCTGTGGCGTGATTTCCTGAACCACAACCCGACTAACCCGTCCTGGGCTGACCGTGACCGCTTCGTGCTGTCCAACGGCCACGGCTCCATGCTGATTTACAGCCTGCTGCACCTCACCGGCTACGATCTGCCGATGTCCGAGCTGCAGAACTTCCGTCAGCTGCATTCCAAAACGCCGGGTCACCCGGAAGTGGGTTACACCGCGGGTGTTGAAACCACTACCGGTCCTCTGGGTCAGGGCATTGCGAATGCTGTGGGTATGGCTATCGCCGAAAAAACGCTGGCGGCGCAGTTTAACCGTCCTGGTCACGACATCGTTGACCACTTCACCTATGCTTTCATGGGCGACGGCTGCATGATGGAAGGTATCTCTCACGAGGTATGTTCCCTGGCCGGTACGCTGAAGCTGGGTAAACTGGTAGCGTTCTACGATGACAACGGCATCTCTATCGATGGCCACGTTGAAGGCTGGTTCACCGATGACACCGCTAAGCGTTTCGAAGCTTACGGCTGGCACGTGGTTCGTGGCGTTGATGGTCACGATGCTGACGCGATTAAGCGCGCAGTTGAAGAAGCTCGCGCTGTGACCGACAAACCGTCCCTGCTGATGTGCAAAACCATCATCGGTTTCGGTTCCCCGAATAAAGCTGGTACCCACGACTCTCACGGCGCACCGCTGGGTGATGCAGAAATCGCACTGACCCGCGAACAGCTGGGCTGGAAATACGCGCCGTTTGAGATTCCGTCTGAAATCTACGCGCAGTGGGATGCGAAAGAAGCAGGCCAGGCAAAAGAAGCTGCATGGAACGAGAAGTTCGCTGCTTATGCGAAAGCCTTCCCGCAGGAAGCCGCTGAATTCACCCGTCGTATGAAAGGTGAAATGCCGTCTGACTTCGATGCAAAAGCGAACGAGTTCATTGCTAAGCTGCAGGCTAACCCGGCGAAAATCGCCAGCCGTAAAGCGTCTCAGAACGCGATTGAAGCGTTTGGTCCTCTGCTGCCTGAATTCCTCGGCGGCTCCGCTGACCTGGCACCAAGTAACCTGACTCTGTGGTCTGGTTCTAAAGCTATCAACGAAGATACTGCCGGTAACTACATCCATTACGGTGTACGTGAATTCGGTATGACCGCTATCGCTAACGGTATCTCCCTGCACGGTGGCTTCCTGCCGTACACCTCCACCTTCCTGATGTTTGTGGAATATGCCCGTAACGCGGTGCGTATGGCTGCGCTGATGAAACAGCGTCAGGTGATGGTCTATACCCACGACTCCATCGGTCTGGGCGAAGACGGCCCGACTCACCAGCCGGTAGAGCAGGTAGCTTCGCTGCGCGTGACCCCGAACATGAGCACCTGGCGTCCGTGTGACCAGGTTGAATCTGCCGTTGCATGGAAATACGGTGTAGAGCGTCAGGACGGTCCGACCGCGCTGATCCTCTCCCGCCAGAACCTGGCACAGCAGGAACGTACCGAAGAGCAGCTGGCGAACATTGCGCGCGGTGGTTACGTGCTGAAAGATTGCGCCGGTCAGCCGGAACTGATCTTCATCGCTACCGGTTCTGAAGTTGAGCTGGCTGTGGCTGCCTGGGACAAACTGACCGCTGAAGGCGTTAAAGCGCGCGTGGTTTCCATGCCGTCTACCGACGCGTTCGACAAACAGGATGCCGCTTATCGCGAGTCTGTACTGCCGAAAGCTGTTTCCGCACGTGTTGCAGTGGAAGCGGGTATCGCAGACTACTGGTTCAAATACGTGGGCCTGAACGGCGCTATCGTTGGTATGACTACCTTTGGTGAGTCTGCACCGGCTGAGCTGCTGTTTGAAGAGTTTGGCTTCACTGTCGACAACGTTGTCGCGAAAGCAAAAGAACTGCTGTAATTTTGATTACAGGTGAAAACGGGTCGCTTATGCGGCCCGTTTTTTTAAAGTAAGTAAATTTATTTGATCGTGCGCAACCCGAAAATGTAGATTTGCATCACAAATGTGATATTTAGTGATGTTTTATATTTGCAACTTGAATCACATTATTGCTATTGATTTTTATATTTCTTTTCTCAATTCATTGTTTTTAAAGGCATCACCAAAAAACATTCTGCGCTGTATGTAGTTTTCTCCTCGATTGATTTCATTTTGCCGTGCGCGTATTTTATTTTTAACGCTAACTCGTACCCTAAAAATAAAATAAGGAAAATGTATGCGGCTGATTGATTACTTTCCCGAATCATCTATCTCAATAAAAAATTCAGCAAAGAACTGGCAGGAGGCAATTGACTTTTCTATGTCATCCTTACTCGCCAATCAATATGTCAATTCAGATTATATTCAGGCCATTAAAGACTCAACGATTAACAATGGTCCTTATTATATTTTAGCGCCAGGCGTCGCCATGCCGCACGCTCGACCGGAGTGTGGCGCGTTAAAAACCGGTATGTCATTAACGCTTCTCAAACAGGAAGTGAAATTTGCCGAAGATGATGAAGGTATCAGATTATTAATCGGATTGTCGGCGGCTAATGCTGATTCACACATTGGCGCTATTCAGGCCTTAAGCGAATTATTATGTGAAGAGGAAGCACTAACCGCTTTGTTAGCGGCTAAATCAGAAAAACAATTGGCGGATATTATCGCTCAAGCATAATTAACGGTTTCCTTTCAGGACATTATTATGGAAAACAAGTCTGCTCGTGCCAAAGTCCAGGCTTTTGGTGGGTTTTTGACTGCAATGGTCATTCCCAACATCGGCGCATTTATTGCCTGGGGTTTTATTACCGCATTATTTATTCCTACTGGTTGGATGCCGAATGAGCATTTCGCCAAAATTGTCGGTCCGATGATTACCTATTTACTGCCCGTCATGATTGGCTCCACAGGGGGACATCTGGTTGGCGGGAAACGCGGTGCGGTAATGGGGGGCATTGGTTCTATTGGCGTTATTGTGGGCGCGGATATCCCGATGTTCCTTGGCGCGATGGTAATGGGGCCGCTTGGCGGTTGGGTGATTAAGCATATCGACCGTCTGCTGGAAAAACGCATTCCTGCAGGCTTCGAGATGGTTATCAATAATTTCTCTCTTGGTATCGCGGGAATGCTCTTATGCTTGCTGGGGTTTGAAGTTATCGGCCCGGCGGTTCTCATTGCCAATAATTTCGTGAAGGAGTGTATTGAAGCGTTGGTTCATGCGGGCTATCTGCCGTTGCTATCCGTAATCAATGAGCCGGCAAAAATCCTCTTTCTGAACAATGCCATCGATCAGGGGGTGTATTATCCGCTGGGGATGCAGCAAGCTTCTGAAACGGGAAAATCGATTTTCTTCATGGTGGCATCTAACCCAGGGCCGGGATTAGGTTTGTTACTCGGCTTTGCTATCTTTGGCAAAGGAATGAGTAAAAAGTCTGCGCCAGGCGCCATGATTATCCACTTCCTCGGTGGTATTCATGAACTGTATTTCCCGTATGTGCTGATGAAGCCTCTGACCCTGATCGCGATGATTGCCGGGGGAATGACCGGGACGTGGGTATTCCACCTGCTGGACGGTGGGTTAGTTGCGGGGCCAAGCCCAGGATCCATATTCGCCTATCTGGCATTAACGCCGAAAGGTTCTTTCCTCGCGACCATTGCAGGAGTCACCGCGGGAACCGTTGTTACTTTTGTTATTACCTCTGTCATCCTGAAAATGGAAAAGAACGTTGAAACAGAAAGTGAAGATGACTTTGCTGAATCAGCCAGAACCGTCAAAGCGATGAAGCAGGAAGGGAAATTCTCTTATAAAAACATTAAACGCGTCGCTTTTGTCTGTGATGCAGGAATGGGTTCCAGTGCTATGGGGGCAACCACGTTTCGTAAGCGTCTGGAGAAAGCGGGATTGAATATTACTGTGACGCATTATGCTATCGAAAACGTTCCGCAAGATGCCGATATTATTGTCACCCATGCCAGTCTTGAAGGTCGTGTTAAACGTGTAAGTGAAAAGCCATTAGTGCTGATTAAGAACTATATTGGTGACCCATTGTTGGATGATTTATTTAAACGCATTACTGCGAACTAGCCTTCTTCTATTTTTGGAGTGAATATGAAAACGAAAGTTGCTGCCATATATGGCAAGCAGGATATTCGTATCCGCGAGTTTGAACTGCCTGCAATTACAGATAATGAATTGTTAGTAAGCGTAATATCCGATAGCGTTTGTTTGTCCACCTGGAAAGCAGCAGCATTGGGGAGCGATCATAAACGCGTACCGGACGATCTGGAAAATCATCCGGTTATTACCGGACATGAATGTGCAGGTATCATTGTTGAGGTGGGGAAAAACCTGACGGATAAATATAAGAAAGGTCAGCGTTTTGTGTTGCAACCCGCGATGGGATTGCCAAGTGGATATTCAGCAGGATACAGCTATGAATATTTTGGCGGCAATGCGACATATATGATTATCCCGGAAGTGGCGATTAACCTCGGATGCGTTTTGCCTTACCACGGCTCTTATTTTGCCGCCGCCTCATTGGCGGAACCGATGTGCTGCATTATTGGCGCGTATAACGCGAATTTTCATACCACGCCTTACGTTTATGAGCATCGCATGGGGATTAAGCCAGGGGGGAACATTGCGCTTCTGGCCTGCGCCGGGCCGATGGGTATTGGTGCAATAGATTATGCCATTAACGGGAATATTCAGCCGTCGCGGGTGGTGGTGGTCGACATTGACGAAGCACGACTGGCGCAGGCTAAAAAACTGTTGCCCGTTGAGTTGGCGGCTGAAAAGGGGATTGAGCTCATCTATGTGAATACTACTGGCATGGATTCTCCGACAGCGATGCTGCGAGCGTTAACTCATGACGCAGGTTTTGATGATGTCTTTGTGTATGCGGCAGTGCCTGCAGTTGTTGAGATGGCTGATGATTTACTCGCGGAAGATGGTTGCCTGAATTTTTTTGCCGGTCCTACGGACAGTAACTTCAAAGTGCCGTTTAATTTTTATAACGTGCACTACAACAGCACTCACGTTGTCGGGACATCCGGTGGTTCAACGGATGATATGAAAGAGGCCATTGCGCTCAGTGCAACTGGCCAACTGCAACCGTCGTTTATGGTGACGCACATTGGCGGCCTTGATGCAGTTCCGGAAACTGTTTTGAATTTACCGGCGATCCCTGGCGGTAAGAAGCTGATATATAACGGCGTTACCATGCCACTAACCGCCATTGCTGATTTTGCCGAGAAAGGGAAAACTGACCCATTATTCAAAGAACTGGCGCTACTGGTGGAGGAGACGCACGGTATCTGGAATGAAAAGGCAGAAAAATACCTTTTGGCACACTTTGGCGTTGATATCGGGGAGGCGGCGATATGATGTCGCTGGCATGGCCGCTATTTCGTATCACGGAGCAGGCTGCACTGGCAGCCTGGCCGCAAACCGGGTGCGGCGATAAAAACAAGATTGATGGTCTGGCTGTGACGGCAATGCGGGAAGCATTGAACAGTATTGCCATTCGCGGACGCATCGTTATTGGCGAAGGGGAGATTGATCAAGCCCCGATGCTGTGGATTGGTGAGGAAGTGGGAACCGGCACCGGACCTGAGGTAGATATCGCCGTTGATCCTATCGAAGGAACCCGAATGGTGGCTATGGGGCAAAGCAATGCGCTGGCCGTCATGGCGTTTGCCCCTCGCGGTAGTTTGTTACACGCCCCTGATATGTACATGAAAAAACTGGTTGTTAATCGGTTTGCGAAAGGGGCGATTAATCTGGCGCTGCCGTTGGCAGATAATCTGCGTAATGTGGCAGAGGCGTTGGGTAAACCGCTGGAGCGACTGCGGATGGTGACGCTGGATAAGCCGCGCCTTCAGCCAGCGATTGCCGAGGCGACACGGCTTGGCGTCAAGGTATTTGCTCTGTCCGACGGCGACGTGGCCGCCAGCGTGCTGGCCTGTATGCAGGAGAATCCTTATGATCTGATGTATACCATTGGCGGCGCGCCTGAGGGGGTTATTTCAGCCTGTGCGGTTAAAGCGCTGGGGGGCGATATGCAGGCTGAACTGATTGATTTTTGTGAAGCGAAAGGAAATAACGCAGATAATCGTCTGATTGCGGCACAGGAACATCAGCGCTGCGCGGAAATGGGCGTTGCGATCAACCGGATCTACGCGCTGGACGAACTGGTAGGGGGAAATAAGATCCTCTTCAGCGCGACAGGAGTCACGGGTGGCGATCTTGTGAAAGGGATCCAACAGGTTGCGAATGGTGTGCGCACGCAAACTTTACTGATCGGCGGCGCGGATCGAACGTGTAATATAATAGACTCTCTGCATTCATGGTGATTTATCGAGAAACGAATGACGACGCTGACAGAAGACGATGTGCTTGAGCAACTGGATGCTCAAAATAATTTACTCTCGTTTATGACGACGGCACATAACATTTTGCTCCAGGGCATTAAGCGCTTTCTACCGTCGCTGTTCGTTAATAACGATGAAGAGATCGTGGAATATGCAGTGAAGCCGTTACTCGCCCAGAGTGGACCGCTTGACGATATCGACGTTGCGTTACGTCTGATTTATGCGTTGGGAAAAATGGATAAATGGCTTTATGCCGACATCACCCATTTCTCTCAGTTTTATAAGTACCTGAACGAGCAGGATAATATCCCCGGTTTTGCCGATGACATTACCTGGGATTTTGTCAGCAACGTGAACAGTATCACCCGTAACGCAACGCTCTACGGTGCGCTGGAGTCGATGAAATTTGCCGACTTTGCTGCGTGGTCCGAAGTGCGCTTTAGCGCAATGGTCAAGACGGCAATGACACTGGCAGTGACGGCGATTTTAAAGGAATTAACGCCGTGAAAATCAAACTAACGGTGAATGGGCTACAGGTTGAAGCACATTACCGTGATGATGAGATAGAGAACGTCCACAAACCGTTATTACAACAACTGGCAAAAATACACGCCACTCACCCGCAGCGACGAACGATCGTTTTTCTCAGCGCACCGCCTGGTACGGGTAAATCGACGCTGACCACCTTCTGGGAATATCTCTCCCGTCAGGATCCTGGCCTGCCGGAGATCCAGACGCTGCCGATGGATGGCTTCCATCACTACAACACCTGGCTGGATGCTCATAACCTGCGAGCATACAAAGGTGCGCCGGAAACCTTTGATGTGGATAAACTTGCACAGAATCTACGTCTGATAAGGGAAGGGGAGGGCACCTGGCCACAGTACGACCGGCAAAAACACGATCCGGTAGAAGCGGCCATAACAGTGATCGCGCCGATTGTGATTGTGGAAGGAAACTGGTTATTACGCGATGATGAAAGGTGGCGGGCGTTAGCTGAGTTTTGTGATTACTCGCTGTTTATTCGTGCTCCTGCCAACGCGCTCCATACACGACTGGTAGGTCGTAAACTGGCGGGCGGACTATCACAAGCTGACGCTGAGGCGTTTTATGAGCGTACCGACGGACCGAATGTTCATCGGGTACTGGAAGCGAGTCTGCCTGGTGACCTGACGCTGGAGATGCTGGAATCTGGTGAATATCGGATTGCGTGAAGGCCAATTATTCCTGTTAAGCCGTAATGATTATTACGGTTTACTGGAATAATTTCCCCCGGTCTTAGCGGGAAAAATGTGATGTACGTCAGATAACTGTTTTCTTTGGCTGGACAATCATTCCTTTTATTCCGCGTTTCGCTTATTCTAGCTGAAGCGTTTCAGTCGATTAAATGTTCGACAATTAACCAATTAGTCGCAGTTTGCGACAGGTAAGGTTTCCCTGAGCGATTTGCTGCATTACTCTGTCTGCCACATCGTTTCTGAGAAATCCTTGCAGGAGACCTATGACCGTACGCGTAGCGATTAATGGTTTCGGTCGCATCGGACGCAACGTGGTTCGTGCTTTGTATGAATCCGGGCGTCGGGCGGAAATCACCGTGGTGGCAATCAACGAACTGGCGGATGCTGCAGGCATGGCGCATTTGTTGAAATATGACACCAGCCATGGACGTTTTGCCTGGGATGTTCGTCAGGAACGTGACCAGCTCATCGTTGGCGATGACGCGATCCGCATTCTGCATGAGCGAACGCTCGATGCGCTTCCCTGGCGCGAACTGAGTGTCGACGTTGTTCTGGACTGTACGGGGGTTTTCGGCAACCGCGAACACGGCGAGGCGCATATTGCCGCTGGTGCAAAAAAAGTGCTCTTTTCACATCCTGGTAGTCACGACATCGACGCAACCGTTGTGTATGGCGTTAATCAGGATCAGCTGCGCGCTGAACACCGGATCGTTTCCAACGCCTCCTGCACCACGAATTGCATAATACCCGTCATTAAATTGCTGGATGATGCTTACGGCATTGAGTCTGGTACTGTCACCACGATCCACTCCGCGATGCACGATCAGCAGGTTATTGATGCCTATCATCCTGACCTGCGTCGCACGCGAGCGGCCAGCCAGTCTATTATTCCGGTTGATACCAAACTGGCGGCGGGCATCACGCGAATTTTCCCGCAGTTTAACGATCGTTTTGAAGCGATTGCGGTGCGTGTACCGACCATAAATGTGACGGCGATCGACTTAAGCGTGACGGTGAAAAAACCAGTAAAAGCCAGTGAAGTCAACCAGTTGCTGCAAAAAGCAGCACAAGGTGCATTTCATGGTATAGTTGACTATACGGAATTACCGTTGGTCTCTGTAGATTTTAACCACGACCCGCACAGCGCCATCGTTGATGGTACGCAAACGCGCGTGAGTGGCGCTCACCTGATCAAAACGCTGGTCTGGTGTGATAATGAATGGGGCTTTGCTAACCGTATGCTCGACACAACGTTAGCGATGGCTGCTATTGGTTTCAGGCTCGACGCTTGAGCGTCGACAAAACTTTATGAATCAACGAGAGGATTCACCATGTCTGTAATTAAGATGACCGATCTGGATCTGGCTGGTAAACGCGTTTTTATCCGTGCGGACCTGAACGTACCAGTTAAAGAAGGGAAAGTAACCAGCGATGCGCGTATCCGTGCTTCCCTGCCGACCATCGAACTGGCCCTGAAACAGGGTGCTAAAGTGATGGTAACTTCCCACCTGGGTCGTCCTACCGAAGGCGAGTACAACGAAGAATTCTCTCTGCTGCCGGTTGTTAACTACCTGAAAGACAAACTGTCTGCTCCGGTTCGCCTGGTAAAAGATTACCTGGACGGCGTTGAAGTCGCTGCCGGTGAACTGGTTGTTCTGGAAAACGTTCGCTTCAACAAAGGCGAGAAGAAAGACGACGAAGCACTGTCCAAAAAATACGCTGCGCTGTGCGACGTATTCGTAATGGACGCTTTCGGTACCGCTCACCGTGCGCAGGCTTCTACCCACGGTATCGGTAAATTCGCCGACGTAGCTTGCGCTGGTCCGCTGCTGGCTGCTGAGCTGGATGCGCTGGGTAAAGCGCTGAAAGAACCTGCTCGTCCGATGGTGGCTATCGTTGGTGGTTCTAAAGTTTCTACCAAACTGACCGTTCTGGACTCTCTGTCAAAAATCGCTGACCAGCTGATCGTTGGTGGTGGTATCGCGAACACCTTCGTTGCTGCTCAAGGCCACAATGTCGGCAAATCCCTGTACGAAGCTGACCTGGTTGATGAAGCTAAGCGTCTGCTGACGACTTGCGATATCCCGGTCCCGACTGACGTTCGCGTAGCGACTGAATTCTCTGAAACTGCACCGGCTACGCTTAAATCCGTTAGCGATGTAAAAGAAGACGAGCAGATCCTGGATATCGGCGACGCTTCTGCACAGCAGCTGGCTGACATTCTGAAGAATGCGAAAACCATTCTGTGGAACGGCCCGGTTGGCGTGTTCGAATTCCCGAACTTCCGCAAAGGTACTGAAATCGTTGCTAATGCTATCGCAGACAGCGAAGCATTCTCTATCGCAGGCGGCGGTGACACCCTGGCAGCAATCGACCTGTTCGGCATTGCTGACAAAATCTCCTACATCTCTACTGGCGGCGGCGCATTCCTCGAATTCGTGGAAGGCAAAGTACTGCCAGCAGTAGCCATGCTCGAAGAGCGTGCTAAAAAGTAAGACATTGATGGGCAGGGAAACCTGCCCAATTATTAGCGCGCTGTCGAGCGCGCCCCCTTTCCAAGGCCGAAGATACAGGACTCGCAACATGTCTAAAATTTTTGATTTCGTAAAACCAGGCGTAATCACTGGTGATGACGTACAGAAAGTTTTCCAGGTAGCTAAAGAAAACAACTTTGCTCTGCCAGCTGTTAACTGCGTTGGTACCGACTCCATCAACGCCGTTCTGGAAACCGCTGCAAAAGTTAAAGCGCCGGTAATCGTCCAGTTCTCCAACGGTGGTGCTTCTTTCATCGCGGGTAAAGGCGTGAAGTCTGACGTTCCTCAGGGCGCTGCAATCCTGGGTGCTATCTCTGGTGCGCATCACGTTCACCAGATGGCTGAACACTATGGTGTTCCGGTTATCCTGCACACTGACCACTGCGCGAAGAAACTGCTGCCGTGGATCGACGGTCTGCTGGACGCGGGTGAAAAACACTTCGCAGCAACGGGCAAACCGCTGTTCTCTTCTCACATGATCGACCTGTCTGAAGAGTCTCTGGAAGAGAACATCGAAATCTGCTCCAAATACCTGGCGCGCATGTCCAAAATGGGCATGACTCTGGAAATCGAACTGGGTTGCACCGGTGGTGAAGAAGACGGCGTGGACAACAGCCACATGGACGCTTCTGCACTGTACACCCAACCGGAAGACGTTGACTACGCATACACCGAGCTGAGCAAAATCAGCCCGCGTTTCACCATCGCAGCGTCCTTCGGTAACGTACACGGCGTTTACAAGCCGGGTAACGTAGTTCTGACCCCGACCATCCTGCGCGACTCTCAGGACTATGTTTCTAAGAAACATAACCTGCCGCATAACAGCCTGAACTTCGTCTTCCACGGTGGTTCAGGTTCTACTGCTCAGGAAATCAAAGACTCCGTAAGCTACGGCGTAGTGAAAATGAACATCGACACCGATACCCAATGGGCTACCTGGGAAGGCGTTCTGAACTACTACAAAGCAAACGAAGCTTACCTGCAGGGTCAGTTGGGCAACCCGAAAGGCGAAGATCAGCCGAACAAGAAATACTACGATCCGCGCGTATGGCTGCGTGCTGGTCAGGCAACCATGATCACCCGTCTGGAACAGGCTTTCAAAGAACTGAACGCGGTTGACGTTCTGTAATTTACGCCGTCCAACGTGACATGAGGCCCGCAAATGCGGGCCTTTTTTATTGCCATTTCAATGTGCTGCTGACAGAGAATTCTGTGATCTGTTTGGCAAAATCTGAGTTTATTGTTTACCCTTGTCAGGTTGCCAGTCCCGTTAGGGCGGCTTTATTTCTCCCGTTTGGGTAAGCAAAAAAGGAATATTGAATGGAAGATTTGAATGTTGTCGACAGCATAAACGGTGCGGGCACCTGGCTGGTCCGCAATCAGGAGCTACTGTTGAGCTATGCCGTCAACATCGTTGCGGCTCTCGCGATTGTCATTATCGGTATGATCGTGGCGCGTATCGTATCAAACACCGTTAACCGCCTGATGCTGGCGCGTAAAATTGATGCCACCGTTGCCGACTTTCTTTCTGCACTGGTGCGCTACGGTATTATCGCTTTCACGCTGATTGCCGCGCTGGGTCGCGTTGGGGTGCAAACTGCCTCCGTGATCGCCGTTCTCGGTGCCGCAGGTTTAGCTGTCGGTCTGGCACTGCAAGGGTCGCTGTCCAACCTCGCCGCAGGCGTGCTTCTGGTGATGTTCCGTCCGTTCCGCGCGGGTGAATATGTAGACCTTGGCGGCGTTGCGGGAACCGTGCTTAACGTGCAGATTTTCTCCACAACTATGCGTACCGTAGACGGTAAGATTGTGGTGATCCCAAACGGTAAAATCATTGCCGGGAACATCATTAACTTCTCTCGCGAGCCGGTCCGTCGTAACGAATTTATTATCGGCGTGGCCTACGACTCCGATATCGATCAGGTGAAAAAAATCCTCACTGATATCATCCAGTCTGAAGATCGCATCCTAAAAGACCGTGAAATGACGGTACGCCTGAATGAGCTGGGCGCTTCCTCGATTAATTTCGTCGTACGCGTCTGGAGCAACAGCAGCGATCTGCAAAGCGTCTACTGGGATGTACTGGAGCGTATTAAGCGCGAGTTTGACGCCAACGGTATCAGCTTCCCGTACCCGCAGATGGATGTGAACTTTAAACGCGTGAAAGAGAACGCGACCGAGTAACTTCAGCTAAAAACGCCCGCCAGAGAGAGGCGGGCGTTGATTTATCTCGTCTTGTTAAGAATTGCGCTGACACCCTGCATCAGCTCGCCAACATCGTTTATTCCTTTACTTTCCTGTTGGGCAATCCATTCGGCCTGAACGTGCTGATACCCGGTAGCGGCTTGCCACGCATTCAGCTCGCTGTTGCTCAGGTAGTGAACGTGTGCGCCCTCTTTTGCCATCTTTTTCGCCATTGCGGTCAGGCTTGCGTCCTGCACTGCGCCAATACGTTTTTGCGTCATGGCGGCGGCCCGATTGATGGCTGCGCGATCTTTCACGTCCAGGCTATCCCAGACGTCTTTATTCATCACCAGAAGATAAACGTGTCCGAGCCAGAGCGAAGGGGAGAGCTGAATATAGGGGGCCGCCCGCTGGGCATGGATATCATCTCCGCTGTCGAGGTTAACCATCAGGCCGTCAAGCTGTCCGGTCTGAAGCGCATCGGTAATTTTTTCATTCCATGGCATGCTGACCGGCACGCCGCCCGCGTTGCGTAAAAATGATTGATGCCAAAAGCTGGCGGTCCGCCATTGGCTTGCATTCAGCTGTGCCAAATCGACGTTCGGCCTGGTCGTAAAAAATCCAACCGGATAGCCGAGGAAAAACTGAAGATTCACCAGATTGTTGTTTTCCAGCTCGCGACCAAACTGGCGATACTCGCGGAAAATCCGCTGAAAGGCGTTAACCTGCGCTTCACCACGGCCCGGTCCGAGGGGGAAGCTCTTAAAAATCTGGTGTCGCGGCAGTTGTTCGGGCGTGTACTCAGGGACCACGATCCCCATATCCGCCACGCTGCCCTGGCCGATCGTTTTTAAGGCGTCATAGCTGGTGGACAGCTCGCCGTTCCAGTGAGCGTCGATTTTCAAACGTCCAAGCGACTCTTGTTCGATCGCACGAAAAAAAGTCTCTTTTATGAGCCGGGTACGCATGTTGCCATATGGCTCGTGATCGGTATAGCGCAGCGTTCTGTCTGCGCTGGCGACAGTGGGCCACAAACTGGTAACTATCAGCGAGGCACAGAAGAGAAAAATGTTCGCGTTATGCTTCATACCCATTCCTTTGGTATAGACAGATTTATCTTTCAGCATACCCCGGGTAACGCACAATCGCTATTGTCAGAGACTGAATATGGAGGGGAGTGTGCGCGGTATTATTAATAATGCTAATTACTGATTAATATTATCCATTTCCTCTAATGAATCCCGCGCAGTATAGTCTGCCCACAAGACAATTATGTGAGATGTTTTACATGTTATCCTACTATTTTCAAGGGCTTGCGCTTGGTGCAGCCATGATACTTCCGCTTGGTCCACAAAATGCCTTCGTGATGAACCAGGGGATCCGTCGTCAGTATCACATCATGATTGCTTTACTCTGCGCTATCAGTGACTTAGTGCTGATTTGCGCGGGGATCTTCGGCGGTAGCGCCTTGCTGATGCAGTCGCCATGGCTGATGGCGCTGGTCACCTGGGGCGGGGTCGCATTTTTACTCTGGTACGGATTCGGTGCGCTAAAAACGGCGATGAGCAGTAATCTGGAACTGGCCAGCGCCGAAGTGATGAAGCAGGGGCGCTGGAAAATCATCGCTACTATGCTGGCGGTGACATGGCTCAACCCACATGTTTACCTGGATACCTTTGTGGTGCTCGGGAGTCTGGGGGGGCAACTGGACGTTGAGCCTAAACGCTGGTTTGCACTGGGAACCGTCAGCGCTTCGTTCCTGTGGTTCTTCGGTCTGGCATTGCTGGCGGCCTGGCTGGCACCGCGTCTGCGAACTGCGAAAGCACAGCGCATCATCAATACGCTGGTAGGATTAGTGATGTGGTTTATCGCTTTTCAGCTGGCAAAAGAAGGTGTTGCGCACGTTCATGCGCTGTTCAACTAAGTGTTGTCTGATGGACAACGCAGCGAGATCGGCTAAGCTTGCCTGCATGTGCCCTGAGTTTTGGGGTAATTAATGAAACATGGAGGAACGACCGTGAAGTTCAAAATAATGGCCCTGGCGGCATTAGTCGGATTCAGCGCACTATCGGTACAGGCAAATGAGTTGCCAAATGGACCGCACATCGTGACTTCCGGAACGGCAAGCGTAGATGCAACCCCAGACATCGCCACCCTGGCGATTGAAGTGAACGTTGCTGCAAAGGATGCGGCTTCCGCGAAGAAGCAGGCCGATGAGCGCGTGGCGCAATATCTGTCCTTCCTTGAACAGAACCAGATAGCGAAGAAAGACATTAGCGCTGCAAACTTGCGTACGCAGCCGGACTACGACTACCAGAACGGCAAAAGCATCCTCAAAGGTTATCGTGCAGTGCGCACCGTTGAAGTCACGCTGCGTCAGTTGGACAAACTCAACGCTCTGCTTGATGGCGCGCTGAAGGCCGGTCTGAATGAGATTCGTTCGGTATCGCTGGGCGTTGCCCAGCCGGATGCTTACAAAGACAAAGCGCGTAAAGCGGCGATTGATGATGCTGTTCATCAGGCTGAACAGCTGGCCGCGGGCTTTAATAGCAAACTGGGTCCCGTTTACAGTGTGCGTTACCACGTTTCCAATTATCAACCGAGCCCGATGGTACGGATGATGAAAGCAGATGCAGCGCCTGCAACCTCTGCTCAGGAAACCTACGAACAGCCGGTTATTCAGTTTGACGATCAGGTTGATGTCGTCTTCCAGATAGAGCCTACAGTAACCAATAAGTAGTCTTGATATAGGCGTAAGTCGCCATCCGGCAAGATTTTAGCCTGATGGCGATGCTTACGCGTCTCATCAGGCCGATAAAACATTCCAGCCGGTTTTTCTGTGAGCAACTGTAAAAATGAGACCTCACATCCAGTCTTTTTTTTCGTGGTAATGAGGATAGGCCATAGCGATTTTTAAGGGGACGCTATGGATATTTTTATCTCGAAAAAGATGCGTAATTTCATTCTGCTGGCGCAAACCAATAACATCGCCAGAGCGGCAGAAAAAATACATATGACCGCATCGCCTTTCGGTAAAAGCATTGCTGCACTGGAAGATCAAATCGGCTATACGCTGTTTACCCGTAAAGATAACAACATCAGCCTGAATAAAGCCGGACAGGAGCTCTATCAGAAGCTGTTTCCCGTCTATCAGCGCCTCTCTGCCATTGATAACGAAATTCATAACGCCTCTTGTCGCTCGCGGGAAATCGTCATCGGTATCGATAATACTTATCCAACGATTATTTTTGACCAGTTGATTAGCCTTGGCGATAAATATGACGGCGTGACGGCCCAGGCCGTTGAATTCAGTGAGAATGGGGTGATTGATAATCTGTTCGACCGCAAACTGGATTTCATTATCTCGCCACAGCACGTTTCTCCCCGCGTACAAGAGTTGGAAAATCTGGCGATCAGCGAACTGTCTCCGCTGCGTCTGGGGTTTCTCGTTTCCCGGCGCTACGAAGAGAAACAGCCGCAGGATCTGCTGCGCGAGCTACCCTGGCTGCAAATGCGCTTCCAGAATCGCGCCAACTTTGAGGCGATGCTGGATGCTTATATGCGGCCCTGTGGGATCAATCCGACGATTATCTACCGTCCTTA
This sequence comes from Citrobacter sp. RHBSTW-00859, assembly GCF_013729795.1. Lineage (NCBI taxonomy): Bacteria > Pseudomonadati > Pseudomonadota > Gammaproteobacteria > Enterobacterales > Enterobacteriaceae > Citrobacter > Citrobacter sp. RHBSTW-00859. The sequence continues at coordinate 873,112 of NZ_CP056284.1, forward strand.
CAGCTTTATGGCCAAGATTAGTGCGGTGGAGCGCGGGCAGTTTTTGACGGTGATTCCTCATTTTGCCTGGCGGCTGGTGAATCCGTCGACGCTAAAGTATTTCGACGCGCCCGGCAGCCCCATGTATATGCAGGAGTTTCTCTATTCGCTGAAAAATCATCGCTATACCGGCACCATGCTCCAGCATATTGCTGAAGATCGTGACGGTACGGCAAGTTAACCGAGCATCGATCCTGTCTCGAGAAGGTTGCGATGCAGATCGAACGCATGGCTGAGATCGTGATGGATATGCCCGCCGGGCGCTTTTTCCAGATAGCGGTGCAGGTAGTCCCGGTAAAGGGGATGCGCACAGTTATCGATAATCGTGTGCGCCCGCTGCATCGGAGATAACCCACGCAGATCGGCAATCCCTTGTTCGGTCACGATCACTTTAACGCTATGTTCGCTGTGGTCGACATGGCTGCACATCGGCACGATGGTTGAGATTTTCCCACCTTTGGCAATCGACGGCGCCATAAAGATAGACAGATAGGCGTTGCGCTCGAAATCCCCGCTGCCGCCGATACCGTTCATCAGGTTCACGCCCGCAACGTGCGTGGAATTGGCATGGCCGTAGATATCAAACTCAAGCCCAACGTTGAGCGCAATGACCCCCAGCCGACGGATGATTTCCGGGTTATTGGAGATCTCCTGCGGGCGCAGCACAATTCGGCTGGCGAAGAAGTCCATGTTGTCGTAAATCTTCTGTAGCGACGGGGCTGAGATGGTCAGGCTGGAGGCGCTGGCACCGGTGATCTTGCCCATTTCCAGCAGATGCACCACCGATTCCTGTAACACCTCTGAATACATCATAAAGGGCGGGATATCCGGATTCTCTCCCAGTCGCGCCATTACCGCGTTGTTGATATTGCCCACGCCGCTTTGTAAGGGCAGAAACTCTGCTGGAATGCGTTTGTGCGCCATTTCTGCCAGTAGGAAAGTGACGACGTTATCGGCAATTTGTTGGCTGACCGGATTGGTTTTATCCGACGCATTCCCGGCATCGGGCAGCTCGGTATCCACCACCGCGACCACTTTCCTGGGGTCTATCTGCACGCACTGACTGCCCACGCGATCCATGGTATGAAATATGGGCACGCTGTTACGCCGCGGCGGTGCGCCGGGTATTACGATGTCGGCAAACTCTGCCACGCGTGGATTATGGTAATGATTCAACTCGATAATCACCTTTTTCGCCCGCAGCAGCCAGGTGGGTGCATTGCCAATACCGCTGGAAAGCCAAATCCGGCCATCCGGCGCAATGGCGGAAGCTTCAATGACGGCAACATCGATATCGCCAAAAAAGCCGTAATTAACCATCTGCGCGACTTCGCTCAAATGGAGATCGACAAACCTCACCTGGCCCTGGTTAATTTTCTCGCGCAGGCCAGATGAGGTTTGATAAGGCGCACGCCAGGAAACGGCATCCGCCGCGGATAGTGCATCATCAGCGGCGGCGCCAATTGACGCCCCGGTCAGCAGGCGGATCTGAAAAGGCTGCCCGTCCTGATGCCGTTCGCAGGCGCGTTGGGCAATTGCGGTGGGTAACGCTTTTGGCGAACCCGCGGGGGTAAAGCCGCTGAACGCCACCATATCATCGTGCTGGATAATTTCTGCCGCCTGTTCGGCGCTCATCCGTTTCATGGCCGTCTCCTTCGTCGGACGTGATTAATGGCCAACAAAATTAGGTTTACGTTTTTCCATAAACGCGTTCATCCCTTCCTGATAATCCTCGCTGTCATACACCGCGCGGCGCATGCCCTGAATGCGCTCGAATTCGTCAGAGTTCATGGTGTGTGCTTCGCCCAACACGCGCAGTTCTTCTTTGATGACGGCGATTGCCAGCGGCGCTTTTTCCGAGATGTGATGCGCCATTTGCAGGGTGAAATCTTCCAGTTCCTCGGTTGGAACGACATGGTTGAGGATCCCGACCGCCATAGCGCGTTGAGCGGTGATGGGCGAGGCGGTAAAAATCAGCTCCTTAACGATGTGAAAACCAGCGTCGCGGGTCAGGTTGTGGATGCCCACCAGGTTATAGGGCACGCCGAGGTTGACCGGGGTCATGGAGAAGGTAGACGTACTGGCTGCGATGATCAGATCGGAACTCATGATCATCTCAAACGCGCCGCCCCAGACGCTGCCTTCAACCATGGAGATCACCGGCTTCGGATATTTTTGGATCATACGAGTTATCTGACGCAGCGGATCGTCATAAGAGAGCGGATCGCGACGTCCGGTGGGGAGCTCATGAATATCATGCCCGGCAGAGAACACTTTGGCCCCGCTCGGGGCGCGCAGAATGATGCAGCGAATGTCCGGACGATTGAGGTCGTTCAGCGCCTGCATCAGATCGTCAATAAACACTTTGCTCAGGGCATTGAGCTTGCGGGCGTAATTGAACTCAATGACCGCGACTTTCTGGATGATGACCACGTTGACGTATTGATAAGACATAATGTTCTCTTTATTGAAAGTAATGATGCTGGATAAATTCGCTGATGTGCCGCAGGCCGGTGCGCGGCGAAAGATCATTGTTTTTGACGGCCAGCAGCGTCTGCTGGAAATACCGGTCGAAATCAGCCCGGGCAAACAGCAGATGCAGGGCTTCTTCTTCAGCCTGCTTGTGTAGCCATTCCACCGCCTGCTGCTGGCGGACTTTTTCCAGTCGACCGCTGGCGGTAAGGCACGTTTTAAAGTCGGTTATCGCCTGCCAAACCTCCTCAATGCCGCGTTTTTCCAGGGCGCTGCAGGTCAGAACCTGCGGCTGCCACTCGTCATATTTGCGGCGCAGAATATGCAGGGCGGATTCGTACATATGGCGGGCGATGGCAACGCTGGTACGGTTATCACCGTCGTCCTTGTTGATGACGACCAGATCCGCCATCTCCATCAGGCCTTTTTTGATGCCCTGCAAATCGTCGCCACCGCCGGCGATTTGCAGTGAGAGAAAGCAATCCACCATGCCTGCGACTTCGGTTTCCGACTGCCCAACTCCGACGGTTTCCACAATCACCACGTTGAAGCCAGCCGCCTCGCACAGCAGCATTAATTCGCGGGCGCGCTGGCTGGCGCCGCCTAAATGACCGCTGGAAGGAACCGGACGTATAAACGCAGATTCTGCGCGAGCCAGTTCCGTCATGCGGGTTTTATCACCAAGAATGCTGCCGCCGCTAACCGGGCTGCTGGGATCGACGGCGATCACCGCTACCCGTAACCCGCGGCGAATCAACAGCATGCCGAATGCTTCCAGAAAGGTGCTTTTACCCGCGCCCGGCGTGCCGGTGATCCCCAGACGCAGGGCGTTACCGGTGAACGGCATAATCGCGTCCAGCAATTGCGTACTCAGCGGCTGGTGGCGCGGGTGATTGCTTTCGACCAGCGTCATCGCCTGGGCGAGCGTAGCCCGTTCACCGAGTCGCAAGCGGCGGACGGTATCCTCAAGCGTGGCGGCGTTAATCATGATGCTGACTGATACGGGTTAACACATCGCGGACGCTGTCGAGCATTGGCGTGCCTGGGCCATAAATGGCTGCCACGCCATGCTCGTGCAGGAAAGCGTAATCCTGTGGCGGAATAACCCCGCCGGCGACGACGCAAATGTCTTCGCGTCCCCAGCCTTTGAGCGCGGTGACCAGCTCCGGGATCAATGTCTTATGACCCGCCGCCAGCGATGATGCGCCAATGACATGCACATCGTTTTCTACCGCCAGACGGGCAATTTCCTCCGGTGTGGAGAACATCGGGCTGAGATCGACATCGAAGCCGAGATCGGAGTAGGCGCTGGCGATCACTTTTGCGCCGCGATCGTGGCCGTCCTGACCCATCTTGGCGATCAGAATACGCGGGCGGCGGCCATTTTCTGCGAGGAACTGTTCGGTTTGCGCAACAATGGCATCGAACTCATCGGCGGATTTGTCGGACTGGTGATAGCTTTGTGCAATCACCCCGGTAACGCACTGGCTGGGAACCAGATAACGGTCAAAGGCGGCCTCGAGCGCATCGGAGATTTCGCCGAGCGTGGCGCGAACGCGGGCGGCGTTGACGGCGGCTGCCAGCAGATTTTCATTCTGTTGCGCGGCGTGGGTCAGCGCGGATAGCGCGGCTTTAACCGCATCATTGTCGCGGGTGGCGCGGATATGCTGCAGTGAGGCAATCTGCTCGTTGCGCACCTTCACGTTGTCGATCTCCAGCACCGACGTGTCGTCTTCTTTATCCAGCTTGTATTTGTTCACCCCGACGATAACGCGCTTACCCTGGTCGATCAGCGACTGTTCGCGCGCGGACGCTTCTTCGATCATCCGTTTAGGAAGCCCGGCTTCAATCGCCTTCGCCATGCCGCCTGCCTCATCAATCTGCTTGATGATCGTGCGCGCCTGCTTCACGATTTGATCGGTGAGTGATTCGACGTAATACGATCCGGCCAGCGGATCGACGGTGCGGCAGATCTCTGATTCTTCCTGAATGATGATCTGCGTATTACGCGCAATACGGGCGGAGAAATCGGTGGGCAGACCGAGCGCTTCATCAAAAGCGTTGGTATGCAGAGACTGAGTGCCGCCAAGCGTAGCGCCGAGCGCTTCAATGGTGGTTCGTACCACGTTGTTGTACGGGTCCTGCTCGGTCAGGCTCCAGCCTGAGGTCTGGCAGTGGGTACGCAGAGCGAGAGATTTCGGGTTGGTCGCGCCAAAACTGCTGACCGCTTCGCTCCACAGATACCGTGCAGCGCGCAGCATGGCGACGTTCATAAACAGATCCATGCCGATGCCGAAGAAGAATGACAGGCGCGGGGCGAAGTCATCAATTTTCAGTCCGGCGGAAAGCGCGGCCTTGATGTATTCAATACCGTCTGCCAGCGTAAACGCCACCTGCTGTACGCAGTTTGCCCCGGCTTCACCCATGTGATAGCCGCTGATGCTGATGGTGTTAAAGCGCGGCATGTTGCCTGAGCACCAGGCGATGATGTCGGCGATAATGCGCATGGAGGGTTTTGGCGGATAAATGTAGGTGTTGCGGCACAGGTACTCTTTCAGAATATCGTTCTGAATGGTCCCGGTGAGCTGTTCCGGCGTCACGCCTTGCTCCTGCGCCGCGACGATATAAAACGCCAGTACCGGCAGCACCGCGCCGTTCATGGTCATCGAAACGGACATCTTATCCAGCGGGATCTGGTCGAACAGCACCTTCATATCTTCGACGGTATCGATCGCCACGCCGGCTTTGCCGACGTCGCCCGCTACGCGCGGGTTGTCTGAGTCATAGCCACGATGAGTGGCAAGGTCAAAGGCGACGGAAAGCCCTTTTTGCCCAGCGGCGAGGTTACGGCGGTAAAAGGCGTTGGACTCTTTGGCGGTAGAGAAACCGGCGTATTGGCGAATCGTCCACGGCTGCGCGGTATACATAGTGGCGCGCGGGCCACGCACGTAAGGCGGCAGACCGGGCAGGGTGCCCGTGACTTCCAGATTATCGAGATCCGCTTCGGTGTACAGCGGCTTGATGGTAATCCCTTCCGCCGTTTGTCTTTCCAGCGACTCAACGGTTTTTTCCCGTCGACTGAGTTCTTTATTGGCGAGTGTTTGCCACTCCTGCACGTTTGCCATTTTTTGCTCCGTATTACGCAATAAGTTGAATCTTTGCGAATACGGTGTGCTTTTTCATTTGGCTTGTCGCCAGCAAAAAATAGCCAACAGGACGTCGTTTTTTGCCGTGTGGCGTGTTTTATTTTGTGATGTATTTCAAAGACGTGGCGGGAATAGCATGAAATGAGGGGAAAGGCTTGTAGGCCGGATAAGGCGTTACGCCGCTATCCGGCCTCTGTTCGAGGAATTAATCCTGACGCAGTACGTTGTGGCCATAGGCCAGCAGCGCGTCGGTGACGTTGCGCATCATGCGGCTTTCTGGCGCAAAGCGGTGCCAGTATAGCATCCGACGCTGGAACAGGCCTGGCGTTAAGTCGATAAGCTCACCGCTTTCCAGCTCTTTCTCAATCTGTAAGTGTGGGATCATGCAGCAGGTTGTTCCCTGACGGGCTAACTGGACGAAGGCTTCAGACGAGTTAACGATATGGCACGGTACGCTGCCCGGTGGTAGGTCGAAGTTTTGTTGCAAGAACGCTTGGTGCATGTCATCAAGATGGTCAAACGCGACCGCCGGGGCTTTCAGCAGGGCGGAACGGGTGACGCCGTTTGGGAAATAACGCTCGGCGAAAGGTTTAGAGCCAACAAACAGGTAGTCCAGCGCGCCCAGTTTATCCACCAGACAGCTTGGCAGCGCCTGATGTTGAATACTCACCGCACCGACCACTTCACCCCGACGCAGACGTTCCTGGGTTCGGGTTTCATCTTCAACCTGCAGGTTCAGTCGAATCGGTGAATTAGCCAGTACCGGAGCCAGCGCCGGAAGTAACCAGGTCGCCAAACTGTCGGCGTTTACCGCCAGCGAAAGCAGAAGCGGCGTCGAGCCGGTTTGTTCATCGCCCAGCCACTCATCTTCCAGCAGTTCAACCTGGCGCAGTAGCGCCAGTAGTTTCTGTCCCTGTTCCGTTGGGCGCGGCGGTACGGTACGCACCAGCAGCGGTTGTCCGAACATATTCTCAAGCTGTTTTATGCGCTGTGAAACCGCGGATTGCGTGATGCACAGCTTTTGCGCCGCGCGCTCAAATCCTCGTTCACGAATAACCGCATCCAGTGCTTGTAGTGTTCTGTAGTCCGGACGTTTCATTGCTTTGACGCACTCCTGAAATTTTTGCTTGTTCTGCACTATGACACAATTTTTGATTGGGTAAAGACGAAATCCGCCGCTTGCGAGCGGGTGTGGGGACATTTTTCTGCACAATGTTCTATAATGCGCGTGAATTTTCCCACCATATTCACACCACAGGCGAAACGATCATGACGCAGGATGAACTGAAAAAAGCAGTAGGATGGGCGGCACTTCAGTATGTACAGCCCGGCACCATTGTGGGCGTAGGTACAGGTTCAACAGCCGCACACTTTATTGATGCGCTGGGCACAATGAAAGGTCAGATTGAAGGTGCGGTATCCAGTTCGGACGCATCGACTGAAAAACTCAAAAGCCTTGGCATCCACGTGTTCGATCTTAACGAAGTGGACAGCCTCGGCGTATACGTTGACGGCGCGGATGAAATCAACGGTCACATGCAGATGATCAAGGGCGGCGGCGCAGCGTTGACCCGTGAAAAAATCATTGCTTCCGTGGCGAAGAAATTTATCTGCATCGCGGATGCGTCTAAAGAAGTCGATATTCTCGGTAACTTCCCACTGCCGGTCGAAGTGATCCCAATGGCGCGCAGCGCTGTGGCTCGCCAGTTGGTGAAGCTGGGCGGTCGTCCTGAATACCGTCAGGGCGTCGTGACGGACAACGGCAACGTGATCCTCGATGTGCACGGTCTGGAGATCCTCGACGCCATCGCGCTGGAAAATGCCATCAATGCGATTCCAGGTGTGGTAACCGTCGGCCTGTTTGCCAACCGTGGTGCGGATGTCGCGCTGATCGGTACGCCTGACGGCGTGAAAACTATCGTAAAATGATCTGACGGGAGCGTCTTCTCCCGTTAAAAAAATTTTGGCAGGGCAAATTTGGTGACTTGTGTCACGTTTATAATATTGTCCTGCCGATCTCTCCAAAGAAAAAGTTATCGCCAGTATTTTCCTCTGACATTTCCCGTTGAATGACATTTCTTCAGCACGGCGACGCAAACGTTCATATTGCCGCAATATTATTTTTTGATATGTTGAAGAGACGGATGAAAATCCCACACACAACACATTAGTTTGAACAAAAAAAGACAGGGTCGGGGAAATGGCAAAGGTATCATTGGAGAAAGATAAGATTAAATTTCTGCTGGTTGAAGGCGTGCACCAAAAAGCACTCGAAAGCCTTCGTGCAGCAGGTTATACCAACATCGAGTTTCACAAAGGTGCTCTGGACACTGAACAACTGAAAGAGTCCATCCGTGATGCCCACTTCATTGGCCTGCGATCCCGTACCCATCTGACTGAAGATGTGATTGACGCCGCAGAGAAACTGGTCGCGATTGGCTGCTTCTGCATTGGCACCAACCAGGTTGATCTAAGTGCAGCGGCAAAGCGCGGGATCCCTGTGTTTAACGCACCATTCTCTAACACACGTTCCGTTGCTGAGCTGGTGATTGGCGAACTGCTGCTACTGCTACGTGGCGTACCCGAAGCGAACGCCAAAGCGCACCGCGGCGTTTGGAATAAGCTGGCTACCGGCTCTTTTGAAGCGCGTGGTAAAAAACTGGGGATCATCGGCTACGGCCACATTGGTACTCAGTTGGGCATTCTGGCGGAATCGCTCGGGATGCATGTCTTTTTCTATGATATTGAAAATAAACTCCCGCTTGGCAATGCCACACAGGTACAGCATCTTTCCGACCTGCTCAATATGAGCGACGTGGTCAGTCTGCACGTGCCGGAAAATGCCTCCACCAAAAACCTGATGGGCGCGCGTGAGATTTCGCTGATGAAACCGGGGGCGCTGCTGATTAACGCCGCACGCGGTACGGTTGTTGATATTCCTGCGCTGTGCGACGCGTTAGCGACTAAACATCTGGCGGGGGCTGCAATCGACGTATTCCCAACCGAGCCGGCAACTAACAGCGATCCTTTCACTTCGCCGCTGTGTGATTTCGATAACGTGATCCTGACGCCGCACATTGGTGGTTCAACGCTGGAAGCGCAGGAAAACATCGGTCTGGAAGTAGCTGGGAAACTGACCAAGTATTCCGACAACGGGTCTACGCTGTCTGCGGTAAACTTCCCGGAAGTTTCGCTGCCGCTGCACGGTGGTCGTCGTCTGATGCACATTCACGAAAACCGTCCGGGCGTACTGACGGCACTTAACCAGATTTTTGCCGAGCAGGGCGTCAACATTGCCGCGCAGTATCTGCAGACTTCAGCGCAGGTAGGTTATGTGGTTATCGATATTGAAGCGGATGAAGATGTGGCGGAGAAAGCGCTGCTGGCGATGAAAGCCCTTCCGGGAACCATTCGCGCTCGTCTGCTGTACTGATTTCCTCTACATGGGCAGGCGGTTGACCTGCCCATCTTTCCTCTGATTTCCCTGCCTCAAAATCTCTTTCTGTAACGCATACATTCTGTTTTCGAGCTTTGCCGCAGTTGGCAACTAAAGGCAGCATTGCGTGTTGTACAGCAATAAAAGGAATTTACGATAGGGGCGCAGCATAGCGCTGAAACGGGAAAGCCCCTACCGAAGCAGGGGCTCTAAAAAGGAAAGGGACGATGATGAGATACGTCATCATGCTGCTGATCCTGTTAATCATCGCTTGGCCAGCATATTAACAGAGAGTACGCAGGAGGGAGGTTCGCCTCCCTCACCCTTCACCGAGGAATTTAGGTCAAAAAAACGGCGCTGTCAATCGGCAAAAAACGGCTACCACTCCCAGATTTTGGACGGCGTCACCACCGCTGGCAGCGGGATATCCCACTCTTCAACCGGCAATTTTTCTACTAACTGGCAGTCATGCGCGTAGCCCACGGGTTGGATCTTATGCTGCAGCCAGTTTTGTAGCGTGCGGTCGTAAAATCCACCGCCCATGCCCAGGCGTTGCCCGTCCTCATCAAATGCCACTAACGGCGTAATCAGTACGTCCAGCTTTGACAGCGGCAATACGTCACGTACATCAAGCCGTGGTTCCTGGATCTTTAAGCGATTGGTCACCAGGTCGCTGCGCGGATGATAGTGCAGGAACAGTAAATTACCGGGACTGAAGGGATGAAGAACCGGAAGGTAAACGCGCTTGCCCGCTCGCCACAGTTGATCTATCAGCGGCTGGGTATCGAGTTCGCCATCGAACGAGAGAAATACCGCCACAGTATGCGCGAGTACAACAGGGGGAAAACTGAGCATTCGGGTCGCGGCTTGCTGACCGTAGTGTCGTTGCTGTTCAGAGGTCAGCGCGCGACGACGCTGTCGAATCAGTTGACGAATTTCTTGCCGGGATAAAGGGAGTTCAGAAAGTAGTGTCATGGCTGTTGCCAGGTAGAAGGGAATCTCCGAGATGCCGCCGCAGGCTGTAACCCTTGAACCCTTGGTTCAAGGTGAATGCGTCGTCACAGTTTTAAGGCTTCTCGGACGGGCCGAGCATGCTCACCAACCATGGAGCGCCACATTCTTGTGGTATGAAATATCGGCTCAGGGGACTGGCCCGCTTGCAAACATCTCAGAGAAATTTTGTCTTCACGGTCACTCTACCACAGTAAACCGAAAAGTGTTATTCAAAGTTTTGGCCCGTTTTTTCGGTTATGCGACCCTGATCAAGCAACGCCTGTTCGATGGTCTGTTGTAGCATCCGAATACGTTGTTCCATGCTCGCCGCGTACTCACGCGTCTTCGCTTTTTCCTGAGTTAATTCATAGCTGATGTTCAACGCGGCGATGAAAACCAACTGCTCAGTATTTGTGACTCTAGTGCGAACTTTCAGATCTTGCAATCGCTGATTGAGATCGTCCGCAGCCTGATTCAACGCATCCCTTTGTTCAGGCGGGCAATTCACTCGCAGTGAACGGCCAAATATTTGGATATCGACGGGTTGTGCAGACATGCCACCTTCCTGCTGATTGACTGCGCTGCCTTCGTCTCCAGACCTTGGGTCCGCGAAGGGGCGACACTATAGCTACCCTGGTATCAAGATACAAGCCCTTTTCTGGTCCACCAGGGCCCAAAGTGGTAGCATACCATGAATATTCCTCCCTTTGATGACGAATGCTTATGTCTATACAGAACGAAATGCCTGGCTACAACGACGTTAGCCAGTTTTTGAACCAACAAGGGGCTGGATTAACCCCGGCCGAAATGCACGGCTTGATCAGCGGGATGATTTGCGGCGGCAACAATGACAGCTCATGGCAGCCGTTGCTGCACGACCTGACGAACGAAGGTTTGGCCTTCGGTCACGAGCTGGCTCAGGCACTGATGAAAATGCACTCTGCCACCAGCGATGCCCTCGAGGACGACGGTTTCCTTTTTCAGCTTTATCTGCCTGAAGGCGACGACGTTAGCGTGTTTGAGCGTGCCGATGCGCTGGCGGGGTGGGTAAACCACTTTTTGCTGGGCCTTGGCGTTACGCAGCCAAAGCTCGACAAAGTGACCGGTGAAACCGGTGAAGCGATTGACGACCTGCGCAATATCGCTCAGTTGGGATATGACGAAGACGAAGATCAGGAAGAGCTGGAAATGTCGCTCGAAGAGATTATCGAATACGTGCGCGTAGCCGCCTTGCTGTGTCATGACACGTTTACGCGTCAGCAGCCGACCGCGCCGGAAGTCCGTAAACCGACTCTGCACTAAGAACGAAACGCAAAGGAGAGTGTGATGAGCGAGATATCTCAGCAAGAATTCCAGCGTCGTCGCCAGGCTTTACTGGCACAAATGCAGCCTGGCAGCGCCGCGCTGATTTTTGCCGCGCCTGAAGCGACGCGCAGCGCGGACAGTGAATACCCGTACCGCCAAAGCAGTGATTTCTGGTACTTCACCGGTTTTAACGAACCGGAAGCCGTGCTGGTGCTGATTAAAAGTGATGACACTCATAACCACAGCGTTTTGTTTAATCGGGTTCGCGATCTGACGGCTGAGATCTGGTTTGGCCGCCGTCTGGGCCAGGATGCCGCACCGGCAAAACTCGGCGTTGACCGGGCGCTGGCCTTCAGTGAAATCAACCAACAGCTGCACCTGTTGCTCAATGGCCTGGACGCGGTGTACCACGCGCAGGGCGAATATGCCTGGGCAGACGAGATTGTGTGCACGGCGTTGGATAAACTGCGTAAAGGCTCCAGACAAAATCTGCACGCACCCGCCGCGATCATCGACTGGCGTCCAATGGTCCATGAAATGCGCTTGTTCAAATCAGCAGAAGAAATTGCGGTCATGCGCCGTGCTGGAGAGATCAGTGCGCTGGCGCATACCCGCGCGATGGAAAAATGCCGTCCGGGAATGTTTGAATACCAGTTGGAAGGGGAGATTCACCACGAGTTTACTCGCCATGGCGCGCGTTACCCATCCTATAACACGATTGTCGGCAGCGGCGAAAACGGCTGTATTCTCCATTACACCGAAAATGAAAGTGAAATGCGCGATGGCGATCTGGTGTTAATTGACGCCGGGTGTGAATACAAAGGTTATGCGGGCGACATTACGCGTACCTTCCCGGTAAACGGCAAATTTTCCCCTGCTCAGCGTGAAATCTACGACATCGTACTGGAGTCATTAGAGACCAGCCTGCGCCTGTATCGCCCGGGGACGTCCATCCAGGAAGTCACCGGCGAAGTGGTGCGCATCATGATTACGGGTCTGGTGAGGCTTGGCATTTTGCACGGCGAGATCGACCAACTGATTACCGAAAATGCGCATCGCCCATTCTTTATGCATGGTCTTAGCCATTGGCTGGGACTGGATGTGCACGACGTTGGCGTTTATGGTCAGGACCGCTCACGTATTCTCGAGCCAGGAATGGTGCTCACCGTCGAACCGGGGCTGTATATCGCACCGGACGCCGATGTGCCGCCTGCTTATCGTGGTATCGGCATTCGTATTGAAGATGACATCCTCATCACCGAGGACGGCAATGAGAACCTGACCGCCAGCGTGGTGAAGAAAGCGGATGACATTGAAGCCTTAATGGCTGCGGCGCGACTGCAATGAGCGTGATTATCGTTGGTGGTGGTATGGTCGGTGCGACGCTGGCGCTGGCCATTTCTCAGCTCAGCCACGGGACTCTGCCTGTTCACCTGATAGAAGCGAGCGAACCTGAAACTGACCGCCATCCAGGGTTTGACGCCCGGGCGATCGCGCTGGCGGCAGGGACCTGCCAACAGCTGGCGCGAATTGGCGTATGGCAGGCGATTGCCGATTGCGCAACGGCGATCAAAACGGTTCACGTCAGCGATCGCGGCCATGCCGGATTTGTGACGCTGGATGCGCAGGAATACCGTATTCCGGCGCTGGGCCAGGTGGTAGAACTGCACGATGTCGGGCTGCGTTTGTTTGCGCTGCTGCGTAAAGCGCCGGGCATCACGCTGCACTGCCCCGACCGTGTAGCCAGCGTGTCACGCACGCAGGAACGCGTTGAGGTTACGCTGGAAAATGGTGAGATGATTAATGGTCGCCTGTTGGTGGCCGCCGATGGCACGCGCTCCGCGCTGGCTACCGCCTGCGGCGTTGACTGGCAGCAACAACCCTATGAACAACTGGCGGTGATTGCCAACGTCACGACCTCCGTTGCGCATGACGGGCGAGCGTTTGAACGTTTTACGCAATATGGTCCTCTGGCAATGCTACCGATGTCTGATGGTCGCTGCTCGCTGGTATGGTGCCATCCGCTGGAGCGGCGGGATGAGATTATGGCCTGGTCCGACGAACAATTTTGCCGCGAACTGCAAACTGCGTTTGGCTGGCGGTTGGGGCGTATTACCCAGGCCGGTAAACGCAACGCTTATCCGCTTTCATTAACCTCGGCGCAAAAAGCCATTACCCATCGTACTGTGCTGGTGGGGAACGCAGCACAGACGCTGCATCCCATTGCCGGACAAGGTTTCAACCTTGGTCTGCGCGACGTGATGAGCCTGGCTGAGACGTTGACGCAGGCGCAAAATTGCGCGGAAGATATCGGTGATTATGCGGTGCTGGCACACTATCAGCAGCGCCGCGAACGCGATCGCGAAACGACGATTGGTGTGACCAACAATTTGGTGTATTTGTTTGCCAATCGCTGGGCCCCGCTGGTCGTTGGGCGTAATGTCGGGCTGATGGCGATGGAATTATTCACGCCTGCGCGCGATGCGCTGGCGGAGCGGACCCTCGGTTGGGTTGCGCGATAGATATAACCTGTAGGCCGAATTAAAAAAGCAGGCCTGATTAGCGCAGCGCCATCAGGCAATGTCGCGGAAGTAATGCCGGATGGCGGCTTTGCCTTATCCGGCCTACGGTTTTTGATTGTCCTATTTTCAGGAGCAAACAGTGCAAAGTGTTGATGTAGCAATTGTTGGTGGCGGCATGGTGGGACTGGCAGTTGCCTGCGGCTTGCAGGGCAGCGGGTTGCGCGTTGCAGTGTTAGAACAACATGTTCCGCCGCCTTTGGCGGCGGATGCACCTCCTCAGCTTCGCGTATCGGCCATTAATGCCGCCAGTGAAAAACTGCTTAGCCGACTGGGCGTCTGGTCCGACATTGTTGCCCGTCGCGCTTGTTGCTACCACGGCATGGAAGTCTGGGACAAAGACAGCTTTGGGCGTATTGCGTTTGATGACCAGAGCATGGGCTACAGCCATTTAGGCCACATCGTTGAAAACTCAGAGATCCATTACGCACTCTGGCAAAAAGCACAGCGTTCAGCGGATATTACGCTGATGGCGCCCGCTGAGTTACAGCAGGTAGCTTGGGGTGAGAATGAGGCATTTCTGTCCCTGAAAGATGGCGCAATGCTGACAGCTCGCCTGGTGGTCGGCGCCGATGGCGCTAACTCCTGGTTGCGCAACAAAGCGGATATTCCGCTCACTTTCTGGGATTACCGTCATCATGCGCTGGTGGCGACTATCCGTACGCAGGAAGCTCACGGCGCGGTTGCGCGGCAGGCGTTTCACGGTGAGGGGATCCTGGCGTTCCTGCCGCTCAGTGACCCGCACCTGTGCTCTATCGTCTGGTCGCTCTCGCCGCAGGAAGCAGATCGCATGCAGCAGGCAAGCGTTGACGAGTTTAATCAGGCGCTGAATATCGCTTTTGATAATCGCCTGGGGCTATGCAGCCTTGAAAGCGAGCGTCAGGCGTTTCCGCTGACGGGACGCTATGCCCGCCAGTTCGCTGCTCATCGTCTGGCGCTGGTGGGGGATGCGGCGCATACCATCCACCCGCTGGCGGGTCAGGGGGTTAACCTTGGCTTTATGGATGCGGCGGAGCTGATCGATGAGCTGAAGCGGCTACAGCGTCAGGGCAAAGATATTGGTCAGTATCTCTATTTGCGCCGCTACGAGCGCAGCCGTAAGCACAGCGCAGCGATGATGCTGGCCGGTATGCAGGGCTTTCGTGAACTGTTTGCAGGCGAGAATCCGGCGAAAAAACTGCTGCGTGATATTGGTCTGAAACTGGCCGATACCCTGCCAGGCGTAAAACCACAGCTCATCCGCCAGGCGATGGGACTGAACGATCTTCCTGAGTGGTTACGCTAGCGTCCGTAAGGACAATCTTAAGAGTTTGAGACCCGTCACACTTTCCACTCCCGGCCTGCGCGCCGGGGTGCTTCTCTCATTTGAAATAATCTAATTCCACGCCTTTTTTCGCATTAGTTTTTTTAATATTACGTTTTTTTCATAACGCCATTTTTGACAATTTTTCCACATTTAATGTTGGTTGGTGCTGTTAATTCCAGCTTGTATTTATTTTTTATTCTGATTATTTGCCGTATGGATGTGGTTTTGTTCTGCCGGTGATTTTGCTGTTTTTGGCCATAAGCTAATGTGATGGTTAATTTTGCCTTATGGTTTAGCGTCTGTTTCGGTGGTAAGTTCAAGACAAAGAGAACGTTTGCGTCGTGGCCCCTGGAGCGGCTGCGGTGCTGGGTTTCGTGGCGAAAATTTCACCGCGAAAGAGTTGGTAGCCCCGCTTATTCAACGAGGAAAAGATGGCTCAACAGACTCCTTTGTACGAACAACACACGCTATGTGGCGCGCGCATGGTAGATTTCCATGGCTGGATGATGCCACTGCATTACGGTTCTCAGCTTGATGAACACCATGCTGTTCGCACCGATGCCGGAATGTTTGATGTGTCACATATGACCATCGTCGACCTGCGCGGTAGCCGCACCCGGGAGTTCTTGCGTTATCTGCTGGCAAACGACGTCGCGAAGCTAACGAAGATGGGGAAAGCCCTCTACTCCGGTATGCTCAACGCTTCGGGCGGCGTGATAGATGACCTGATTGTCTACTACTTCACTGAAGATTTCTTCCGCCTCGTTGTAAACTCCGCCACCCGCGAAAAAGACCTCTCCTGGATTACCCAACACGCTGAACCTTACGCCATCGACATCACCGTTCGAGACGATCTGTCGCTGATTGCGGTGCAGGGGCCAAACGCGCAGGAAAAAGCAGCCACATTGTTTACTGACGAGCAGCGTCAGGCGGTAGAAGGCATGAAGCCGTTCTTCGGCGTTCAGGCGGGTGATTTGTTTATCGCAACCACCGGTTATACCGGCGAAGCAGGCTATGAAATTGCTATGCCGAGTGAAAAGGCGGCAGACTTCTGGCGTGCGCTGGTACAAGCAGGTGTCAAACCTTGCGGTCTTGGCGCGCGCGACACGCTGCGTCTGGAGGCTGGCATGAACCTGTACGGTCAGGAGATGGACGAAGGCATTTCCCCGCTGGCGGCCAACATGGGCTGGACCATCGCGTGGGAACCGACTGACCGCGACTTTATCGGTCGGGAAGCGCTGGAAATGCAGCGTGAAAAAGGCCACGAACAGTTGGTCGGACTGGTGATGACCGAGAAAGGCGTACTGCGTAATGAACTGCCGGTGCGTTTCACCGATGCTTCCGGCAATCAGCAGGAAGGCATTATCACCAGCGGAACATTCTCCCCAACCCTGGGTTACAGCATCGCGCTGGCGCGTGTCCCTGCGGGTATTGGTGAGACCGCGATCGTACAGATCCGTAACCGCGAAATGCCGGTAAAAGTGACTAAACCTGTTTTTGTGCGTAACGGCAAAGCCGTCGCGTAATTCATCCTTTTTTGGAGATTGATTGATGAGCAACGTACCTGCAGAACTGAAATACAGCAAAGAACACGAATGGCTGCGCAAAGAAGCTGACGGCTCTTACACCGTTGGGATCACCGAACATGCTCAGGAGCTGTTAGGTGACATGGTTTTCGTTGACCTGCCCGAAGTTGGCGCAACCGTCAGCGCGGGCGATGACTGCGCTGTTGCGGAATCCGTAAAAGCGGCATCCGATATTTATGCGCCAGTAGGCGGTGAGATTGTTGCGGTTAACGACGCGCTCAGCGACTCCCCGGAACTGGTCAACAGCGAGCCGTATGCAGGGGGCTGGATCTTCAAAATCAAAGCCAGCGATGAAAGCGAAATTGAATCGCTGCTGGATGCGACTGCATATGAAGCTTTGTTAGAAGACGAATAAATACGCTTCATTCTTCACGTTGCAGGTGTGTTGGCTTCCTTGCACACCTCAGTTACTTACTGATGTAAGCTCCTGGGGATGTGCTGCGTCGCCGCCTTCCTGCAACGCGAATTTTTTGCGTATTCAGGTAAGTAGAGACACCTACGATTCACTGCACGTTTCAGGAACCATCGCCCATGACACAGACGTTAAGCCAGCTTGAAAATAGCGGCGCTTTCATTGAACGCCACATCGGACCGGACGCCGCGCAGCAGCAAGAGATGCTGAATGCGGTTGGCGCCGAGTCGTTAAACGCGCTGATCGGCCAGATTGTGCCGAAAGACATTCAGCTCGCAACCCCGCCACAGATGGGCGAGGCGGCGACCGAATACGCTGCGCTGGCTGAATTAAAAGCCATCGCCGGGCGTAACAAGCGCTTCACGTCCTACATTGGCATGGGCTACACCGCCGTGCAGCTGCCACCGGTTATCCTGCGTAACATGCTGGAAAACCCGGGTTGGTACACCGCCTACACCCCGTATCAACCGGAAGTCTCCCAGGGCCGTCTGGAAGCATTGCTGAACTTCCAGCAGGTGACGCTGGACCTGACCGGCCTTGACATGGCTTCCGCTTCTCTGCTGGATGAAGCTACTGCTGCAGCTGAAGCCATGGCGATGGCCAAACGCGTCAGCAAACTGAAAAACGCCAACCGTTTCTTTGTGGCGGCTGATGTTCATCCGCAAACGCTGGACGTAGTGCGTACTCGTGCGCAAACTTTTGGTTTTGACGTCATTGTTGATGACGCGGCAAAAGCATTGGATCATCAGGATGTGTTCGGCGTGCTGTTGCAGCAGGTTGGCACCACCGGTGAAGTGCACGACTACAGCGCCCTGATGGCTGAGCTGAAATCCCGTAAAATAGTGGTCAGCGTCGCTGCCGACTTTATGGCGCTGGTGCTGCTGACTGCACCGGGCAAACAGGGCGCGGATATCGTTTTCGGCTCTGCGCAACGCTTCGGCGTACCGATGGGCTACGGCGGCCCGCACGCGGCATTCTTTGCCGCTAAAGACGAATTCAAACGCTCCATGCCAGGCCGTATTATCGGCGTCTCCAAAGATGCAGCGGGTAATACCGCCCTGCGCATGGCGATGCAGACTCGCGAACAGCATATCCGCCGCGAGAAAGCGAACTCCAACATTTGTACCTCGCAGGTTCTGCTGGCCAACATCGCCAGCCTGTATGCCGTTTATCATGGCCCGGTTGGCCTGAAACGCATCGCTAATCGCATCCATCGTTTGACCGATATTCTGGCAGCCGGTCTGCAACAGAAAGGATTGAAGCTGCGTCATGCGCACTACTTTGACACTTTGTGTGTTGAAGTGGCCGATAAGGCTGCGGTACTGGCGCGTGCTGAAGCGGCAGAAATCAACCTGCGTAGCGATATCCATAACGCGGTAGGTATTACGCTCGATGAAACCACCACCCGTGAAAACGTGGTGCAGTTGTTCAATGTTCTGCTGGGAGACAGCCACGGTCTGAACATCGAAACGCTGGACAAAGACGTGGCGCTCGATAGCCGTTCCATTCAGGACAGTATGCTGCGTGACGATGCGATCCTCAGCCATCCGGTGTTTAATCGCTATCACAGCGAAACCGAGATGATGCGTTATATGCACTCGCTGGAGCGCAAAGATCTGGCCCTGAACCAGGCAATGATCCCGCTGGGATCTTGCACCATGAAGTTGAACGCTGCCGCCGAGATGATCCCTATCACTTGGCCGGAATTCGCTGAACTGCATCCGTTCTGCCCGCCAGAGCAGGCAGAAGGTTATCACCAGATGATCGGCCAGCTTTCCGAATGGCTGGTAAAACTGACCGGTTATGACGCAGTCTGCATGCAGCCGAACTCCGGCGCGCAGGGCGAGTATGCGGGTCTGCTGGCGATTCGCCATTATCACGAAAGCCGTAACGAAGGCCATCGCGATATCTGTCTGATCCCGGCCTCTGCCCACGGTACCAACCCGGCCTCCGCACAGATGGCGGGTATGCAGGTAGTGGTTGTCGCCTGTGATAAGAACGGCAACATCGATCTTGGCGATCTGCGTGAAAAAGCGGCGCAGGCGGGTGAAAACCTCTCCTGCATCATGGTGACCTATCCCTCTACTCATGGCGTGTATGAAGAAACGATCCGTGAAGTGTGCGACGTTGTGCACCAGTTTGGCGGCCAGGTTTATCTTGATGGCGCGAACATGAATGCTCAGGTTGGGATCACCACACCGGGCTTTATCGGTGCCGATGTCTCTCACCTTAACCTGCATAAAACATTCTGCATTCCGCACGGCGGCGGTGGCCCTGGTATGGGACCAATCGGTGTTAAATCGCATCTGGCGCCGTTCGTGCCGGGTCATAGCGTAGTACAGATTGAAGGGATGCTCACCCGTCAGGGCGCGGTTTCTGCGGCACCGTTCGGTAGCGCATCCATTCTGCCGATCAGCTGGATGTACATCCGTATGATGGGCGCAGAAGGTCTGAAGCAGGCAAGCCAGGTGGCGATCCTTAACGCTAACTACATTGCCAGCCGTCTGAAAGATGCCTATCCGGTGCTGTATACCGGTCGCGATGGTCGCGTGGCACATGAATGTATTCTCGACATTCGCCCACTGAAAGAGGAGACCGGCATCAGCGAACTGGATATTGCCAAGCGTCTGATCGATTACGGTTTCCATGCGCCGACCATGTCGTTCCCGGTAGCGGGTACGCTGATGGTGGAACCGACTGAATCGGAAAGCAAAGTGGAACTGGATCGCTTTATCAATGCGATGCTGGCAATCCGCGCAGAGATCGATCGCGTGAAAGCCGGTGAATGGTCGCTTACAGATAACCCGCTGGTTAACTCCCCGCACACGCAAAATGAGCTGGTCGCGGAGTGGAATCACGGTTACAGCCGCGAAATCGCCGTCTTCCCGGCGGGCGTAGCGAACAAATACTGGCCGACCGTGAAACGCCTTGATGACGTTTACGGTGACCGTAACCTGTTCTGCTCCTGCGTGCCGCTGAGCGATTATCAGTAATCGACTGATTCAGCTATCTTTTAAAGGCGCTTCGGCGCCTTTATTTTTGGGGAGAATAGTGATGGCTATAGCACTGGTTACGGGAGGCAGTCGCGGTATTGGTCGGGCAACCGCGCTGCAGTTAGCGCTAGAGGGTTACACGGTCGCCGTTAACTTTCATCACAATATTCGTGCGGCAACGGAGGTGGTGAACAATATCGCCGCTGCGGGAGGAAAGGCGTTTGCTCTGCGGGCAGATATCAGCGATGAAAGCCAGGTCGGGGCGATGTTTGAGTCCATTGACCGCGAGGGCGAGCCGCTGACTGCTCTGGTGAACAATGCCGGGATTTTGTTTGAACAGAGCACGGTGGAAAGCCTAACCGCTGAGCGTATTAATCGCGTCCTGGCGACTAATGTTACCGGCTATTTTCTGTGTTGTCGGGAAGCGGTAAAGCGCATGTCGTTTAAGCACGGCGGTCAGGGCGGGGCGATTGTGAATGTCTCTTCGGCGGCGTCACGGCTTGGCGCTCCGTTCGAATACGTTGATTATGCAGCCTCAAAAGGTGCGGTGGACACGCTTACCACTGGCCTCGCGTTGGAGGTTGCGGCGCAGGGGATACGCGTGAACTGCGTGCGACCCGGTCTTATCTACACGGAAATGCATGCGTCAGGCGGCGAGCCGGGAAGGGTGGATCGCGTGAAATCCATGTTGCCTATGCAGCGCGGCGGACAACCGGAAGAGGTCGCGCAGGCGATTACCTGGCTGCTGAGTGAGAAGGCGTCTTACGTCACGGGCAGTTTTTTGGAGCTGGCCGGCGGGAAGTAATACGTTGCTTGCCGGATGGCGGCGTAAATGTCTGCTCTGGTCTACAGGTTCAGTTCCCGTAAACCGGATAAGCGCAGCGCCATCCGGCAAAAAATTACAGATTCTCGCCGTTGCTGGCAATCACCGCTTTATACCACTCAAAACTTTTCTTACGCGAGCGCGACATATCGCCGGTGCCGTCGTCGTGTTTGTTCACGTAGATAAAACCGTAGCGTTTGCTGTACTGGCCGGTGGTGAACGAGACGCAGTCGATGCAGCCCCACGGCGTGTAGCCCATCAGATCTACGCCGTCATACGTTACCGCTTTCATCATCTCTTCGACGTGGGCGCGCAGATAGTCGATGCGGTAGTCATCGTGGATGCTGCCGTCTTCTTCCACTTTGTCGTAAGCGCCAAATCCGTTTTCAACGATAAACAATGGCTTCTGATAACGCTCGTACAGTTCGCATAAGGCGTAACGCAGGCCGACCGGATCAATCTGCCAGCCCCAGTCGGATGCTTTGACGTGCGGGTTCGGCACGCTGCCCTCAAAACCGGAAATAGCATCGCCGCTACCGCCTTCCGCTTTTACCGCGTTGGTCATGTAGTAACTAAATCCGAGATAGTCGCAGGTGCCTTCACGCAGGATTTGTTCATCGCCAGCTTCCATTCGAATATTGAATTCGCGGCGCTCCCACTCGTTCAGTACATAAGATGGATAGTAGCCGCGCAGTTGAACGTCGGTGAATACATAGCGTTCACGCATCGATTCCTGCGCGAACATCACATCTTCAGGCTTACAGGAGAACGGGTATAGCGGGACCATTGCCAGCATGCAGCCGACTTTCATTTCAGGGTTGATGCGACGTGCGGCTTTCACCGCCAGAGCGCTGGCCACGAACTGGTGGTGCAGCACCTGGTACATGGTCTCTTCCGGGTTTTCATGCTCGGTATACACCACGCCGGAACAGCAATAGCCAAACAGCGGTGCACGCCAGTTACGCTGGTTGTTGATTTCGTTGAAGGTCATCCAGTATTTGACTTTGTGCTTGTAGCGCTCAAAGACCACTTCAGCAAAACGGACAAAGAAATCAACGACTTTACGATTGGTCCAGCTACCGTACTGTTGAACCAGGTGTAGAGGCATTTCGAAGTGGGAAAGGGTGATGACCGGTTCGATATTGTACTTCAGCAGTTCATCAAACATGTCGTCGTAGAATTTTAGCCCTTCTTCGTTTGGTTGGGTTTCGTCCCCTTTAGGGAAGATACGGGTCCAGGCAATTGACGTACGGAAGCATTTGAAGCCCATCTCGGCAAACAGCTTAATGTCTTCTTTGTAATGACCGTAAAAATCGACGGCTTCGTGGTTGGGGTAGTACTTACCTGGCACGACGTCCTGAGTGATTTCTCGCGGAACGCCGTGTGCCCCCCCGGTCAGTACGTCGCAAATGCTGGGCCCTTTGCCACCTTTATTCCAGCCGCCTTCAACCTGATGCGCCGCAACCGCGCCGCCCCATAAAAAATCGTTTGGTAAGGTAAGTTTTTTCATCTGCGCTCAGTCTCAAATTAATACAATCTGATTTTGAGTCTAACAAAGGAAAGATAAATGTCACGATATAACAAAATAGCGTTAATGTGATTTGTTACATCAAAAAAACATATTGTTTTTTTTACGCTATTCTTTTCGCCAGCTTGCGACCGAGTGATTCCAGAATATAAATAACGGGGATCTGCGTGGTTATATCGTATACCCCGGCAATGCGTGTCTGTGGAACGTGCCAGGAGAGATTAAAGTCGGCAAGTTTCGCGAGGCGCGAATGTTCATGGCTGGTGACCGACAGAACCTTACAGTTATGCAGACTGAACTGGCTGGCAAAGCGTAGGATCTCTTCGGTTTCTCCAGAAACGGAAAGCACGATCGCCAGCGCGTTTCTGGCCATATCATTAGTTACCGGGAAATAAGGGTCATCGATGTGGTTACTAAATTTTCCGACGTTTGAGAAAAAACGAGCGCCATATTTTGCCAGAGCTCCGGATGTTCCCGCCCCGACGAATATAATACGCTCGGAAGATAATATAATATCAACAGCCTGATCGAGTAATTTGTCGAACTCGTCGTTATTAACGCCTTTAAAGAAGCTGATAATTTCGCTGGCACCGAAATTAGCCTGTTGCGGTTCATTCTGCTCTAAATATAATTTGAAGCGTACGCGAAATTCTGAGTAACCTTCACACTTAAGCTTGCGGCAAAAGCGCAGTACGGTGGTGGTGGAAACGCCCACGGCATCCGCAAGTTCGCGAATGGTCATGTACATGACTTTGTCACGGTTTTTGATGACATAGTTGTAGACCAGCATCTCAAGATTGTTGAGACTGGCGATGGCAGCGTGGGAGAACATACTCACAATGGCAAAACTCACTCATCAGACTTCATCTACAGGGAATAATAACATGCAGCCAAATGACATCACTTTTTTTCAGCGTTTCCAGGATGACATTCTGGCCGGACGCAAAACCATTACGATTCGTGACGAGTCCGAATCACACTTCAAAGCCGGTGACATTCTACGGGTTGGGCGCTTCGAAGATGAGGGGTACTTCTGCACGATTGAGGTTGTTGGCACCTCAACCGTCACGCTGGATACGCTGACGGAGAAACATGCTCGCCAGGAAAACATGACGCTAGAAGAACTTAAACACGTGATTGCCGAGATTTACCCGGATCAAACACAATT
This sequence comes from Citrobacter sp. RHBSTW-00859, assembly GCF_013729795.1. NCBI lineage: Bacteria > Pseudomonadati > Pseudomonadota > Gammaproteobacteria > Enterobacterales > Enterobacteriaceae > Citrobacter > Citrobacter sp. RHBSTW-00859. The sequence goes on from NZ_CP056284.1 coordinate 896,898, forward strand.
TTATGTGATTGATTTTAAATGTCTTTGATTTTAACGGTACGCCTGTTAGCTGAATATTAAAATATAATGTCATGATTTATATTGATTATTATTTAGCTGGCAAATATTTTAGCTAACAGGTGTTCACTGGAACCATTCTCAGTTACGCTAGAGGAGCAATCACGATAGTGTTCGTTTCTCGGGAGTAAAATATGGTTCAGAAGCCATTAATTGCGCAGGGATATTCGCTGGCAGAGGAAATAGCCAATAGCATCAGTCACGGTATCGGGCTGGTGTTTGGGATTGTCGGACTGGTATTGTTGCTGGTTCAGGCAGTGGATACCAACGCCAGCGCCATGGCGATAACCAGCTATAGCCTGTATGGCGGCAGCATGATCCTGCTGTTCCTTGCCTCAACTTTATATCACGCGATCCCCCATCAAAGAGCGAAAGTCTGGCTGAAAAAGTTCGACCACTGCGCGATTTATCTGCTGATTGCCGGGACCTACACGCCATTTCTGCTGGTGGGGCTGGATTCGCCGCTGGCACGTGGACTGATGATTGTTATCTGGAGCCTGGCGCTGCTCGGTATTTTATTCAAACTGACCATTGCGCACCGGTTTAAGGTCCTGTCGCTGGTAACCTACCTGGCGATGGGCTGGCTATCGCTGATTGTGGTGTATCAACTGGCGGTTAAGCTGGCGGTGGGTGGTGTGACGTTGCTGGCAGTTGGTGGTGTGGTGTATTCGCTGGGCGTTATTTTCTACGTCTGTAAGCGCATTCCATACAACCATGCGATCTGGCACGGCTTTGTGCTGGGTGGCAGCGTTTGCCATTTCCTGGCGATCTACCTGTACGTGGGGCAGGCGTAATTATTATTACCCAGCGGTGCTGTGCTTACCAGGTCTTTAAAACGCGCGACCCGGTAAGATAAAGTCACCACCCGGCGATTTACTCTTCCAGCGAATACGGCAGCGGTACGATATGCAGCGTTTTCGCGTCGTCACGAACGCGGAACACGCTGTCGGCTTCCATGTCGTTATTCATCACAACCTGCACCAGTACCTGTCCATCCGCCAGTTGCACCGCGGTGAGTACGGTGCCGGTACGACGCCAGTTCTCACCCATTTTCAGCTCCAGGTCTTCACCTGCTTCCGGTACCCGACTGGCCGCACCTGCCAGCGTCCACATGGCACGTTTGTTGGCTCCGCGGAATTTTGCGCGAGCAACCATTTCCTGACCGGTATAGCAGCCTTTTTTAAAGCTGATCCCGCCCAGAGCCTGCAGATTGGTGGCTTGCGGAATAAACTGTGCGCTGTTGGCAGTATCAATCACCGGAATACCTGCTTCTATATCCAGCGCCAGCCACTGTTGGCTGTTATTTAACTCCGCTTCACCGCGCAGCTTCTCTACCAGGGTTTCCGCCGTTGCAATATCAACGATCAGCAGGAAACGCTCAGCGGGATGTTCGAACCACAATATGGTGGAAGAACCTTCAGTAATGACCTGTTTATCGCTGTTTGGTAATTCGCTAAAGAGATTGGCCAGCGCTGCGCGCGCCTGGAATCCCGCGACGCCCAGCAGTACGCGCTCGTCGTCCGGGGCAATCGCCACCTTCGAGAAGACCGCATATTTTTTCAGTTCGGTGAGCTGCGCATCGCGCAGACTACGGCGCTCAAGCCATGCAAAACCGTCACCCTGGCGGAACAGACGCAGGTTGCTCCACATTTTACCTTTGGCGTCACAATGTGCTGCCAACACGTGCTGATGCTCGGTCATCTGGCTGACATCCGCTGTGACCTGACCCTGAATATACTTCTCACTGTCGACACCGGTGATGGTGGCGAGCGCCCATTCATCGAGCGTCATTAGCGTCAGAGGCAAGCGCGTTGACGCGAAAGGCTGGCGAGGAGGAAAAGATATAAAAGCCATAATTAATGTCCTGATTTGCTTAACGCAGTGATAATGACTAATGGTAAAAGAGCTATGGCCCATTGCAAGCGGTTTAAACAGGCTATTTGTGCCATATATTAAGCTTTGCGAGGAGACATCCAAAAATGCTGAATCCTTTGACTTAATGTGGTTTTATTTAGCGAGCACGCTTCCGTTTGCTGATATTCCCGTAAATATGAGGGAAAAACACGTTACAATAGCGGGATACTTCGTTTTCGCGAGACAGGAAGAAGAACATGGATATTAACAACAAAGCACGTATTCATTGGGCATGCCGTCGCGGTATGCGTGAGCTGGACATCTCGATCATGCCGTTTTTCGAACATGAATATGACAGCTTAAGTGATGAAGAAAAACGTATCTTTATCCGTCTGCTAGAATGTGATGATCCAGACTTATTTAACTGGTTGATGAATCATGGGAAACCGGCTGATGCTCAGCTAGAGCAGATGGTGCGACTTATCCAGACACGGAATCGGGAACGTGGTCCAGTGGCAATCTGATTTACGCGTTTCATGGCGCGCGCAATGGCTTTCGTTGCTCATTCATGGGCTGGTCGCGGTATTTATTTTATTGATGCCCTGGCCATTGAGCTACACCCCATTATGGCTGGTTCTGCTCTCTCTGGTGGTGTTCGATAGCGTCCGTAGCCAGCGCCGAATCAATGCCTGTCAGGGCGAGATTCGGCTGTTGATGGACGGTCGTCTGCGCTGGCAAGGGCAAGAGTGGACTATTGCTAGCGCACCCTGGATGGTCAAAACAGGCATGATGTTGCGTTTACGTTCCGATGCCGGAAAACGTCAGCATTTGTGGCTGGCGGCAGACAGTATGGATGACGCGGAGTGGCGGGATTTGCGGCGGTTAATACTGCAACAGGCGAGGCAGGGATAATGCTGATGAATGCCTGATGGCGTGTAGCGTTAAGGTCTACGGTTCGGTGCGGCATGTAGGCCGGATATGGCGTTTACGCCTACATCCGGCAAAATGGTTATCAGGACCAGTGTTCGGCCATTTCACCAAGGATTTGCTCGCACCAGGCCTGAATGCGTTCATCGCTGAGATCGTACTGGTTTGTTTCATCCAGCGCCAGGCCAACAAACAGCTGTCCATCGGCAATGACGGGCTTATCGCTGGTAAATTCATACCCTTCGGTTGGCCAGTAACCAACAAATTTTACGCCTTTGGTGACCAGTTTATCGTGCAGCATACCCAGCGCATCCAGGAACCATTCACCGTATCCCAACTGATCGCCCATACCGTAAAGCGCAACAATTTTGCCTTCCAGGTTGAGGTCGTCCAGTTGCTCCCAGACCGCTTCCCAGTCCTCTTGGATTTCACCGAAATCCCAGGTCGGGATACCCAAAATGAGCACGTCATACTGCTCCATTAAGGTCGGGGAATCATCTTTGAGGTTGTGCAGTGTCACCAGTTCGGGACCCAGGATATCGCGGATTTTTTCTGCTGCCATTTCGGTATAGCAGGTGCTGGAACCGTAAAAAAGACCCATGTTCATGACGTAAACATCTCAATTCTGCTGTAGCGTTGCGGGTAGTGTAACAGAATCGCCGCATTCTCGGCACAATGAGGCATAATGCATCAAAAATGAGAGTGAAATAAGGGGCGCGAGTGGAACAGGATCTGGCACGCATCGAGCAGTTTCTTGATGCCCTGTGGCTGGAACGAAATCTGGCGGAAAACACGCTAAGTGCGTATCGTCGCGATCTGACCATGCTTGTTGAATGGCTACATCACCGCGGCGCCTCGCTTGCGACCGCGCAGAGTGATGACCTGCAAGCATTGCTGGCTGAGCGGATGGATGGGGGATATAAAGCCACCAGTTCCGCACGCTTGCTCAGTGCAATGCGGCGTTTTTTTCAGCATCTGTACCGTGAAAAATATCGCGAAGATGACCCCAGCGCCTCGCTTGCATCACCTAAACTTCCGCAGCGTCTGCCCAAAGATCTCAGCGAAGCACTGGTCGAACGACTTCTGCAGGCGCCGCTGATAGAACAACCGCTGGAACTTCGCGACAAAGCCATGCTGGAAGTATTGTATGCCACAGGCCTGCGCGTGTCTGAACTGGTGGGGCTGACGATGAGTGACGTCAGCCTGCGTCAGGGCGTGGTTCGGGTGATCGGTAAAGGTAATAAAGAGCGCCTTGTCCCGTTAGGTGAGGAGGCGGTGTACTGGCTGGAAACGTACCTGGAGCATGGGCGTCCGTGGTTGCTCAACGGTGTATCAATAGATGTGCTGTTTCCCAGCCAGCGGGCGCAACAGATGACTCGTCAAACCTTCTGGCATCGTATCAAACACTATGCTGTGTTGGCTGGAATCGACAGCGAAAAGCTGTCCCCGCACGTTCTGCGGCATGCGTTTGCCACGCATCTGCTCAACCATGGCGCTGATCTGCGCGTGGTGCAGATGCTACTGGGGCATAGCGACCTCTCGACAACGCAGATTTATACTCATGTCGCAACGGAGCGCTTGCGGCAACTACATCAACAGCATCACCCGCGAGCGTGAGTGCTGACAGGAAAGGATAGGTTATGAAAAAACGTTTTATGATGTTCACCCTGCTGGCGACGGCGTTTTCCGGCATGGTACATGCAGACGATGCGGCGATTCGCCAGTCATTAGCGAAGCTGGGTGTTAAGAGTACCGAGATTCAGTCTGCTCCGGTTGCGGGCATGAAAACTGTACTGACCAATAGCGGCGTGTTGTACGTTACCGAAGACGGTAAACATATTATTCAGGGACCGATGTATGACGTGAGCGGTGCAAGCCCGGTAAACGTCACCAACCAACTGCTGATGAAGCATTTGAACGCGCTGGAAAACGAGATGATCGTCTACAAAGCGCCGCAGGAAAAACACGTCATTACCGTTTTCACCGACATCACCTGTGGCTACTGCCACAAGCTGCATGAAGAGATGAAAGACTACAATGCGTTAGGGATTACCGTACGCTATCTGGCCTTCCCTCGTCAGGGACTGGAAAGCCAGGCCGAGCAGGATATGAATCTATCTGGTGTGCGAAGGACAAAAACAAAGCCTTTGACGACGCCATGGCTGGCAAAGATGTGAAGCCAGCGACCTGTAATGTGGACATCGCTAACCACTACGCGCTGGGCGTACAGTTCGGCGTCAGCGGTACGCCGGCGATTGTGCTGAGCAATGGCTATGTAGTGCCTGGCTATCAGGGCCCGAAAGAGATGAAAGAATTCCTCGACGCACATGCAAAACAAACCAGCGGTAAATAATTCGCGTGAAACAACAGATACAACTTCGTCGGCGTGAAGCCGACGAGACCGCCGAGCTACCTGCCGACTTGCCGCCATTGCTGCGCCGTTTATACGCCAGCCGCGGCGTGCGCAGCGCGCAGGAGCTTGAGCGTAGTGTGAAAGGCATGCTGCCGTGGCAGCATTTGAACGGTGTCGAAAAAGCGGTTGAAATCCTCTATAACGCTTTTCGCGAAGGAACCCGAATCATCGTGGTCGGCGATTTTGACGCCGATGGCGCGACCAGCACCGCGCTCAGCATTCTGGCGATGCGCGCGTTGGGCTGCAGTAACGTGGACTACCTGGTGCCTAATCGTTTTGAAGACGGTTATGGCTTAAGCCCGGAAGTCGTTGATCAGGCCCATGCCCGAGGCGCTCAACTGATTGTCACCGTCGACAACGGCATCTCGTCCCACGCGGGTGTTGAACATGCCAGAACGCTGGGGATCCAGGTCATTGTGACCGATCACCATCTGCCAGGGGACACGCTGCCGGGCGCTGAAGCGATCATCAATCCTAACCTGCACGATTGTGAATTCCCGTCTAAATCGCTGGCTGGCGTTGGCGTGGCCTTCTATCTGATGCTGGCGCTGCGCACCTTCCTGCGTGACAAAGGCTGGTTTGATGAACGAGGAATTGCGCCGCCGAACCTGGCGGATTTGCTCGATCTGGTTGCGCTTGGCACGGTGGCCGACGTGGTCCCGCTGGATGCCAATAACCGTATTCTGACGTGGCAAGGCTTAAGCCGTATTCGTGCCGGAAAGTGCCGCCCTGGTATAAAAGCGCTGCTGGAGATTTCCAATCGCGACCCACTCAAATTGGCTGCCAGTGATTTAGGTTTTGCCCTCGGGCCACGGCTGAATGCAGCGGGGCGTCTGGACGATATGTCCGTTGGTGTGGCGCTGTTGCTGTTCGACAACATTGGTGAAGCACGTGTGCTGGCCAATGAGCTGGACGCACTCAACCAGACGCGTAAAGAGATCGAGCAGGGTATGCAGGCTGAAGCGCTGACTCTGTGTGAAAAGCTGGAGCGCAGTAGCGATACGCTACCGGGCGGTCTGGCGATGTATCATCCCGAGTGGCATCAAGGAGTGGTGGGGATTCTGGCATCGCGTATTAAAGAGCGCTTTCACCGTCCGGTAATTGCGTTTGCCCCGGCCGGTGACGGTACGCTGAAAGGCTCCGGGCGCTCGATTCAGGGGTTGCACATGCGCGATGCGCTGGAGCGCCTGGACACTCTTCATCCAGGTATGATCCTCAAGTTTGGCGGTCACGCTATGGCGGCGGGTTTGTCGCTGGAAGAGGCGCAGTTTGAGCGTTTCCAGCAGCGTTTCGGCGAACTGGTAACCGAGTGGCTGGACCCCGCCTTACTGCAGGGCGAAGTGGTGTCAGACGGTGCTCTGAGCGCGGCGGAGATGACCATGGAGGTCGCGCAAATGCTGCGTGATGCCGGACCGTGGGGACAAATGTTCCCGGAACCGCTGTTTGACGGGCATTTCCGTCTGCTCCAGCAGCGTCTGGTCGGTGAGCGTCATCTGAAGGTGATGGTGGAGCCCGTCGGTGGTGGACCGTTGCTGGACGGTATTGCGTTTAACGTTGATACCACCTGCTGGCCGGATAACGGTGTTCGCGAAGTTCAGCTTGCCTACAAACTGGATATCAATGAGTTTCGCGGCAACCGCAGCCTGCAGATTATAATCGATAATATCTGGCCACTTTAGCGTCACTTTACACAAAATCATTCAAGCTGCATCGAGGCGGCAAGTGGATGAGTATCCATGAGCGTACGAGTAGTACGTGACCGGGGAGAAATCGCGCAGCCAACAAAGAGGCAGCTTGAAGGATGATGTGTATATTCGCTATAAAAAAGGGTGTGGATTAGTTACAATCCCGCTCTTATAACCGCATTTTGACTAGTCCAATAAAAGAAATCAGACAATGTTTGAAATTAATCCGGTAAATAACCGCATTCAGGACCTCACGGAGCGCTCTAACGTTCTTAGGGGGTATCTTTGACTATGATGCCAAGAAAGAGCGTCTGGAAGAAGTAAACGCCGAGCTGGAACAGCCGGACGTATGGAACGAACCCGAACGCGCGCAGGCGCTGGGTAAAGAGCGTTCCTCCCTTGAGGCCATCGTCGATACGCTCGATCAGATGAGCCAGGGCCTGGAAGATGTCTCCGGCCTGCTGGAACTGGCTGTAGAAGCCGACGACGAAGAAACCTTTAACGAAGCCGTAGCAGAACTTGATACGCTGGAAGATAAGCTGGCCCAGCTGGAATTCCGTCGTATGTTCTCCGGTGAATATGATAGCGCAGATTGCTATCTCGATATTCAGGCTGGCTCAGGCGGTACGGAAGCACAGGACTGGGCAAGCATGCTGATGCGTATGTACCTGCGTTGGGCTGAAGCGCGCGGCTTTAAGACTGAAATTATTGAAGAATCTGAAGGTGAAGTGGCGGGTATTAAATCCGTGACCATCAGAATTGCTGGCGAATATGCTTACGGTTGGTTGCGTACTGAAACCGGTGTACATCGCCTGGTGCGTAAAAGCCCGTTCGACTCCGGCGGTCGTCGCCATACGTCGTTCAGCTCTGCGTTTGTATACCCGGAAGTTGACGATGATATTGATATCGATATCAACCCGGCGGACCTGCGTATTGACGTTTATCGCGCTTCTGGTGCGGGCGGTCAGCACGTTAACCGTACCGAATCTGCGGTGCGTATCACCCACATCCCGACCGGGATTGTGACGCAGTGTCAGAACGACCGTTCCCAGCACAAGAACAAAGACCAGGCCATGAAGCAGATGAAAGCGAAGCTTTATGAACTGGAAATGCAGAAGAAGAATGCCGAGAAACAGGCGATGGAAGATACTAAATCGGATATCGGCTGGGGTAGCCAGATTCGTTCTTATGTCCTTGATGACTCCCGCATCAAAGATCTGCGTACTGGGGTTGAAACCCGCAACACGCAGGCGGTGCTGGATGGCAGCCTGGATCAATTTATCGAAGCAAGTTTGAAAGCAGGGTTATGAGGAACCAACATGTCTGAACAACACGTACAGGGCGCTGACGCGGTAGCCGACCTTAACAATGAACTGAAAACGCGCCGTGAGAAGCTGGCGAGCCTGCGCGAGCAGGGGATCCCCTTCCCGAACGATTTCCGTCGCGATCATACCTCAGACCAACTGCATGCTGACTTCGACGCGAAAGAAAACGAAGAGCTGGAAGCGCTGAACATTGAGGTTTCCGTTGCTGGCCGTATGATGACCCGCCGTATTATGGGTAAAGCATCATTCGTTACGCTGCAGGATGTTGGCGGCCGCATTCAGTTGTACGTTGCTCGCGACGATCTGCCGGAAGGCGTCTACAACGAGCAGTTCAAAAAATGGGATCTGGGCGATATCCTCGGCGCGAAAGGTAAGTTGTTCAAGACCAAGACCGGTGAGCTGTCTATCCACTGCACCGAGCTGCGTCTGCTGACGAAAGCGTTGCGCCCATTGCCGGATAAATTCCACGGTCTGCAGGATCAGGAAGCGCGCTATCGTCAACGCTACCTGGACCTCATCTCTAACGATGAATCCCGCAATACCTTTAAAGTGCGTTCACAGATTATGGCTGGTATCCGCCAGTTCATGGTTGGTCGTGGCTTTATGGAAGTAGAAACCCCGATGATGCAGGTGATCCCTGGCGGGGCGGCAGCGCGTCCGTTTATCACCCATCATAACGCGCTGGATCTGGACATGTACCTGCGTATCGCGCCGGAACTGTACCTCAAGCGCCTGGTGGTTGGCGGCTTCGAACGCGTATTCGAAATTAACCGTAACTTCCGTAACGAAGGCATCTCTGTTCGCCATAATCCAGAGTTCACTATGATGGAACTCTACATGGCTTATGCGGACTACAAAGATCTGATCGAACTGACCGAATCGCTGTTCCGTACGCTGGCGCAGAACGTTCTGGGAACGACTGAAGTGCCTTACGGCGAAGAAGTCTTTGACTTTGGTAAGCCGTTCGAAAAACTGACGATGCGCGAAGCGATTCAGAAATACCGTCCGGAAACCAACATGGCCGATCTGGATAACTTCGATTCTGCAAAAGCGATTGCGGAATCTATCGGCATCAAAGTTGAGAAGAGCTGGGGTCTGGGCCGTATCGTGACCGAAATCTTTGAAGAAGTTGCAGAAGCGCACCTGATTCAACCGACCTTCATTACCGAGTACCCGGCAGAAGTTTCTCCGCTGGCGCGTCGTAATGATGAAAATCCGGAAATCACCGATCGCTTCGAATTCTTCATTGGCGGACGTGAAATCGGTAACGGCTTCAGCGAGCTGAACGATGCAGAAGACCAGGCGCAGCGTTTCCAGGATCAGGTTAACGCCAAAGATGCAGGTGACGACGAAGCGATGTTCTACGACGAAGACTATGTTACCGCTCTGGAACACGGTCTGCCGCCGACTGCGGGCCTGGGCATTGGTATCGACCGTATGGTTATGCTGTTCACAAACAGCCATACTATCCGCGACGTAATCCTGTTCCCGGCGATGCGCCCGGTTAAGTAATATGTAAAATGCCGGATGGCGGCTGATGCCTTATCAGGCCTACGATGCGTTATGTAGGCCTGATGGGCGTAGCCCCGTCAGGCAATCAATTCCCGTTGGCAAACTTGCGCAGTAACTCTCGTGCCTTAACGTCTGAAACCTGCATTACCATCCACGGGCTAAAAGCCCACGGCGTCGCGTCAATCCCGCTTAAAACATCCTCAAGATTGCTCCACTGGGAATCCATCACTTCATCTGGGTTTAGCTGTAGCTCACTGACGATATGTGCGGCATAAACCGGGCATACTTCGTTTTCCACTATTCCACTCGGATCCGTGGCGCAATAACGAAAATCAGTATACACGGGGCTGAGCGAGTCGATGTCTGCACCCAGCTCGAAGCAAGCCCGGCGGTTAATAGCGGCTTCGGTGGTTTCACCCAACTGCGGGTGACCGCAGACAGAGTTGGTCCAGACGCCTGGCCAGGCTTTTTTGTGCAGCGAACGGCGGGTGACCAGCAGTTGACCCTGCTCGTTAAATATCCAGCATGAGAAAGCAGAGTGCAGGGGGGTTGTGGCGGTATGCGCCGCATATTTTTCCAGTGTTCCACAGGGCTGGCCCTGCTCATTCAATAAAATGACATGTTCCTGTCGCATAGCGTCCACCATCAATCTTAAGCATTCACATTATATGCTCTATTAAGTCAGAATGATTAACAGAGGGTGTGAAATGCCAGAGTCGACGCTTCGTTGCGCGATATGATTTGGCATCCGGTTTCTGGCTGCTATGATAAAGCGTCTGAAAATGTTGCGAGGTATTGTTTTGAGTGCAGGACGCCTGAAGAAAAATGGCCTGAGTATCGCGATGCTGCTGTGTGTCGGTCTGCTGTTAGCAGGCTGTTCCGGGAGCAAGTCGTCTGATACAGGAAGTTATTCCGGCTCCGTGTATACCGTGAAGCGGGGAGATACGCTATACCGTATTTCGCGCGCCACCGGGACCAGCGTAAAAGAGCTTGCACGCCTGAATAATATTTCACCGCCCTATACCATTGAAGTGGGGCAAAAGCTGAAGGTCAGCGGTGGCGCGAAAACCAGTTCAGGCTCTGGCAAAACAACGACGAAATCCTCAACCAAAACGGCGGCGGTCAGACCATCTTCGTCCGTACCGCAGTCCTCCTGGCCACCGGTAGGACAGCGCTGCTGGCAGTGGCCTGCCAGCGGTAAAGTGATTCTGCCTTATTCAACCGCGGACGGCGGCAATAAAGGCATTGATATCTCAGCTGCGCGCGGTACGCCGATTTATGCCGCCGGAGCCGGGAAGGTGGTTTATGTCGGTAATCAGCTACGGGGCTACGGTAATCTCATTATGATTAAGCACAGTGAGGACTACATCACTGCGTATGCGCATAATGACACCATGTTGGTGAACAATGGTCAAAACGTGAAAGCCGGGCAGAAGATCGCGACGATGGGCAGCTCGGATGCGACCACGGTGCGGCTGCATTTCCAGATCCGCTATCGGGCGACGGCTATCGATCCGCTGCGTTATTTGCCACCAAAGGGCAGTAAGCCAAAATGCTGACGGTGAATTAATCGCCAGTCAGTCAGTTAGTCCCTTGCCAAGAAGAGCGTAAGGTTTATAATCCCTTACGCACTCCAATGCGGGCGTAGTTCAATGGTAGAACGAGAGCTTCCCAAGCTCTATACGAGGGTTCGATTCCCTTCGCCCGCTCCACGACTTACTTCTCACTGACTCTCCCGATTCAATTACCCTTCGTAATCTCAATGTGTTTCTTTGTTTAACGGTCAGACAGACTCAATGCACGACTATGCAGGCTAAAGCGATTGTGGGAGACGATAGGCCCCCCTGGCGGGAGATACCTCATATGAAACTAACTATCCACAGGGGCCAAAGAGAAATCTTTGACGCTCTCGGATAGTAGAGCTTTGTATATGCTGGTTAATCCTTTCAATTCGCGATACTGGTGTCTTAAATATCGCATTTCCCCCGTGGTACAAAAAATCAACTATCAATCAATTGAATTTATTTAAGAAATTTTAAGGAGTATGTTTTATTGTCTGTCTGAAAATATATCAACGTTAATACAGGTCACGTAGTTAATTGTTAGATTATAATTCCATAGTTATCTTTTTTTGAACACGATATAAGATTAGTCATCCTTCATAAATAAGTAATGTGGCCTTTTCGTAGGTCAATTTTCTCTAATCGTTAGTAACTGGTTTTAAATGGTTTAGACTTGGTAGGATTTTACCTGGATAAACATGGTGGACATCTATTTTGTTAAAAATATCTTCAGGAGTTTTATCATTAGTAATAATTTCTTAAGGTGACTAGTTTTGTTCTCATTATCCGGTAACGAAATTATGTAGATACACAAAAATATACGAATTACTTTAGTACTTTGTACCATTTTGAATGCTTGCTATGCCGGGGGGCTCGTTAGCCTTGTGTATATTCTGTCATTGTTGTTGAAAAATATAGCAAATATAGTTAGATAGACTTCAGTTGTACTGATTAAAATCTCACACGGTATAGCTAAGAATTTAAAGGTAGAGACATGGGTGACAATTCAGTCAGGCTACCTTTAACCCCAGTATGTATGCTGGTAATTTGTAAGAAAATGTTTCCTTGTGTTTTGAGAATTTTCTCATTTTGAATAAAAGATGAAAGTGCGGTTTCACAGGTAGTGCTAATAATACAACCAATAATCGTATTAAAATGCCGATATCCATTAGTAATTCAAATCTAAGAATGAGTGATTGATAGCTTTTAGCTATGAATGGCGAGGGGTTGATATCACATCCTTGTTGTGTAAAAGTTCATCTCATGTATTTAGCAATATTAATAAAATCAATTACTCGATTGTTAGGTATTTTTTAGAGGGGCGGTGTGCTTAAAAGTAGACACTTACCTTTCCATGGATGAAATAGAGTTTTTTGAGGTTATGGAGGCTTCATGAAGTATCAACATTTCTGGCCACCTAATGATATTTACTTTGGGGGGGGTGTCGCTAGTGTTATTGATGAAATGTCACTGATTACAAACGAAAGAAATTATTTATTCGTGAATCTTAATCAATATAGCTTACGTAGCACCTTGGTTTTTTTCTCACGGAATAAAAATATCAATAAAATCATAATCATCATTTCCAGCTCACGGTTGATGCCTTTGGCTCTTTTTTGGTTGGATAATATCAAAAATGTTATTGCTGTTTTCGATACCTCAACATCTGTGTCGGAGATGATTAAGAAAATAAGCCTATATCGACGAAATGGTGACAAGATAACGGCAGGGCGAAGGGAATGTAACTTTAAGATTAGCAACAAAGATATCATGAAGATGAAGTACTTCTTAACCGAAAGCGGTATGGAGGAGCTTCAGGATAGATTTATGAACTCGCCGTCAACATTGTATCGTTGGAGAAAAGAAATCGCTCTTAAATTCGGCGTGCGAGACCCTCGATATCTTCTATTGCCAGAATAAAAAACTATGCGTTTTCTCATTAAGAATTACAATTAAAGATCCGATCTTTAATTGTTGTTTTAGAACGGATACTGCATACGACCTCCATTTAACTAAAATTAGGAAATATAAAATTTCTAGCCTTGCTTAGACTAGAAACTGTCGTGATTTCGATAAGAATAGATACGCTGGCTAAGAACGTCAGGGGCGGTAGCGTTCCAGAAAACATCTGGGATTTATTTAAAGTTAATAATTATTAAATAAGGGACTTATCAGTAATGATCAGCAAAGATGATGTAAAAATTGCCATTATTGGACTCGGGTATGTTGGCTTACCATTGGCTGCTGAATTTGGGAAAATTCGTCAGGTGGTTGGTTTTGATGTTAATCATAAACGTATACTTGAGCTAAAAGAAGGGATCGATGTCAATCTCGAAACCACAGAAGAAGAGCTACGTGATGCTCGCCATCTGACGTTTACCTCATCAATTGATGAAATCAGAGAATGCAATTTTTACATCATTACCGTCCCGACGCCGATCAACGATTATAAGCAACCAGATCTCACCCCTTTGATTATGGCAAGTGAAACTGTTGGCAAAGTACTGAGGCCGGGGGATATCGTGGTGTATGAATCTACGGTATATCCAGGGTGTACTGAAGAAGAATGCGTGCCGATCCTTGAGCGTATGTCAGCGATGACATTTAACAAAGACTTCTTTGTCGGATATAGCCCAGAGCGCATCAATCCCGGCGATAAAAAATATCGTCTGACAACTATCAAGAAAATTACCTCAGGTTCAACTGCAGAAACGGCCTGTCTGGTTGATGAGATCTATCGACAGATCATCACGGCAGGAACGTACAAAACGGAAAGCATTAAGATCGCGGAAGCGGCAAAGGTGATTGAAAATACCCAACGCGATCTCAATATCGCGCTGGTAAATGAATTGGCGATTATCTTTAACCGATTAGAGATTGACACTGAAGCCGTACTGCGAGCAGCGGGAAGTAAATGGAACTTCCTGCCATTCCGTCCTGGACTGGTTGGTGGTCACTGCATTGGCGTTGATCCCTATTATCTGACTCATAAATCTCAGGGCATCGGTTACTATCCGGAAATTATCCTCGCGGGTCGTCGACTGAACGATAATATGGGTAACTATGTTTCGGGACAGTTGATCAAAGCCATGATCAAAAAAGGGATTAATGTTGAGGGTTCTAACGTTCTGATTCTGGGGTTCACCTTTAAAGAAAACTGCCCGGATATCAGGAATACCCGCATTATCGATGTTGTAAAAGAGTTGGGCAATTACAGCTGTAATGTTGATATTTTTGACCCTTGGGTGGATGCTGAGGAAGTCGAAGAGGAATACGGGATTATACCTGTATCGGAAATCAAGGCGGCTTCTTATGATGCCATTATTGTTGCCGTTGGCCATGAGCAGTTTAAGAAGATGGGGAGTACTGATATTCGTGGCTTTGGAAAAGATAAACATGTGCTTTATGATTTGAAGTATATCCTTTCGCCTGAGCAGTCAGATGTGAGGTTATAATCATGACAGCCTATGATGAATTAAGAATACAACTCGTTCTTGAACCAAAACGTTGGCTTATTACTGGCGTAGCAGGTTTTATCGGCTCTGGATTATTAGAAGAACTACTCTATTTAAATCAAACAGTAATTGGGTTGGATAACTTTTCAACTGGCTATCAACATAATTTAGAGGATGTGCGTGCCGCTGTCAGTGAAGAACAATGGTCGCGGTTTACCTTTGTTCATGGGGATATCCGGTCGTTTGCCGATTGTCAGGCTGTTTGTGAGAATGTCGATTACGTTTTACATCAGGCCGCTCTGGGAAGCGTACCACGTTCCTTGCAGGATCCTATCACGACAAATAGCGCTAACATTGATGGTTTTTTAAATATGTTGACGGCGGCGAGAGATGCACATGTATCTGGTTTCACCTATGCCGCAAGCAGTAGTACTTATGGTGACCATCCCGATTTACCTAAAATTGAGGACCGGATCGGCCGGCCATTAAGCCCGTATGCGGTTACAAAATACGTCAATGAATTGTACGCCGAGGTGTTTGCTCGCAGCTATGATTTTAACGCTATTGGCCTGCGCTACTTTAATGTATTTGGCCGCCGCCAAAACCCTAACGGAGCATACTCTGCAGTCATTCCTCGCTGGATACTATCGCTTCTTAAAGATGAACCAATTTATATCAATGGCGATGGTTCAACAAGCCGGGATTTTTGCTATATAGAAAATGTGATTCAGGCCAATTTATTATCAGCAACGACTAATGATTTAGCCTCAAAAAATAAAATCTATAATGTGGCTGTTGGAGACAGAACTTCGCTAAATGAGCTTTATTATCTCATCCGCGATGGGTTGAATTTATGGCGGGACGAACAAATTAGTGCTGAACCAATTTATAAAGATTTTCGTGACGGTGACGTTAAGCATAGTCAGGCAGATATTACCAGAATAAAAACATTTCTTTCATATGAGCCTGAGTTTGATATCAAAGAAGGACTTAAGCAGACTCTAAAATGGTATATCGATAAAAAGACTGCTTTGTATTCCTGAGTAAAACTACTCACTTTCCTTTCACGTGGATGAATTTAATGAAATCGTCAGGGATGTTTACGCTTACAGCCATTGGTAGTTGCCGTATTGTGAGTCCGGTAAAACGAGCTCAGCCTTATTTTAATTTCAAGGCTAATTTTAAAAGAATATATGGTTTTACGCATACAAGCAGCGAGGCATTACAGCAGGTTCGTTTTATTTTAGGCTTGATAGATATTCCTGAAAAGGTCCGGCCTTTTATTTTTAGACCTGCCATAAATTATTCAAACACCGACATTCATAGTCGTTCTGATTTCTATATCGTTGAGATTTCAAGTCAGAAGAAGATTATGGCCTATGGGTTCTGCTTACAAATAAATTATTTAACTCGTCATTTCTATGAGTTTTTTAGCCAAACAGAGCGGGCGCGTGTGTACTGGTCGCTGGCCACGCAAGGAAATCAACACAAACTGCTGGCCTATCTCAAAGACGATCCCTGTTTTGCCGGAATGTCGGAAGACGATCGTGCCTTATTAAGCAATATCAATGTCGAGCAGATGGATGAGCATGCTATCGAACAGGATATGATGGAAATCGTTCAGCTGCTTGGTCGCGATCGCGTTATGTTTATGACCCATGTTGATGCCGTGACTCGTGCTGGAACCGTCATTCAGTCCCGCAGTCGGTTGATTAAAAATGTCGAGACCATCGCCACCAGGATGGATATTCCCTGCGTTAATCCGACAAATTTGATGGAAAAGTGGGGACAGAAAAGAGCCCTGGAAAAAAATGGCGACGATCTTACTCATTATACCGACATGTTTGGTGATGCGATCGTTGCGGCTATTTTTAAGGGAGTGATCAATAATACTAATCATCATCTTGATGAGGGGCGACAAGAGAAACAGGACCAAATACGTGAGATTACCCTATCGATCACTAAGCTGCTTGCCGATGGCGACATTATTACTGCATCACAGCAACTTTTTGCCGCATTAAGAAATCAGCAGCAAGAGCCTGTTCTAATCCAACTTCGGTCCGTAATCTTCAGCCGTTTAGGTTATTATGAACAGGCTTATCAGGATATTAGTGATGTTGAGAAAATTATCGGTACGACGGACAGTACATTACGTTGTCGGCTGAGGTCTCTGCATGGATTAGCGCGTTGGCGGGAAGCCTTATCGACGGCCGAGATGATGCTTTCCAATGAAATTGAAGATGAAGAAGTCCTTACCGTTGCCGCCGGCTCAGCCGATGCTTTAAAGCTGTTTGATAAGTCATATCAATACTGGAAACGTGTACTGTTATTGAATCCTGAAACCCAAAGCGGATGGGTTAATTTCCTGAGCAGCACGCAATATTTCAATGATGGCAACGCATTCTCCGAAGCTTTCCATGCCGGCATTCAATCGCAGCGCCTAAATGATGCGTTTATGGAAACAGCGTTATCTTTGGCAATCAAATTCAGTGATGAATTGATTTTCATGAATGCGCTCGAGCAGCTACTCCGCCATGAGTCAGAATTTGCGCTGACGGTATTGTCGACGATTCATGATACCGGTCTCGTTATCCGCACAGCTTTCTGCATCAAGAATATGAGCTATCATCAGGCGCTTAGCACCTCGTATAAAGATAAACTCCACGACGTTTTTGAGGCATGGAACAATACTGCGCTGTCGCTACATTCGGTTGATGATTTTGTCTCACTGAGTACTTCGCTGGTCTACAGCTACTCTGCATTTATGGTTTATCCCCATGCACGTATTTCTCGCTTTAATAATGAAGTTAAAATGGCATGGCGCGAGAAATTAAGAGAAATGTATGAGCGTGAGGATTATGAAAATATCCTGGCAGGGGCGAAAATAGTGTGGCCACTTCTGGAGTTCGACCCCGTTAGCACCGTATATTGTGCAAGAACGCTGGTGAATCTTGGTGCCTGGAAAGACGCGTGCACGTTGGCCCATATGACCTTGATTCGTAATTCGAATATTACCAGCCTGCAGTCGATTATGTTACGCAGTATACGTCATATTAACGACATTCCGTTCCTCATTGATTTGATTGCTAACGTCATGAGCATTTCTCCATCATTCCAGAATGCCTCGATGAACGAGCTGTTTGAGAAAGAGTGTCGCAATGTTGCAACCAGAGCCCTTAAATATGTACGCCAGAAGAAAACTGAAGGGCGTCTGGATGAAGCATTGTCTGTATTGATTAGCCTGAAACGAATTGATCCTGATGTTTCTCGCCTGATGCGTGAATATAAGCAAATTATCAGATTATTTAATGAGTCACTGAAGGATGGCGGTAGCACTATCGCGTCTTATGAACATCTAGATTATGCGAAAAAATTACTCGTTTTTGATAGTGAAAATGCCTATGCCTTGAAATATGCCGCATTAAACGCAATGCATTTACGCGACTACACCCAGGCTTTGCAGTATTGGCAGCGACTGGAGAAAGTGAATGGACCAACGGAGCCGGTGACAAGGCAGATCTCGACCTGCATAACCGCATTACAAAAAAATACATCAGGGAAGTCGTAATGATTACGCAGGAAGAAAAGTTAGCTGCGCTAGGGAAAACGCTTTTAACATTGAAACAAGAGAAGAAGCTTGCGCAAGCTGTTGCGTTAATTGACAGCGAATTACCGGCTGAGGCTTTAACTTCATTAGCGATGCTAAAAAAAGCAGAATTTCTTCATGATTTCAATGAAACGGCGCGTGCATACGCTCTCTACGAAACGCTGATTGCACAAAACAATGATGAAGCACGTTATGAGTATGCGCGTCGTTTATATAATACGGGGCTAGCCAAAGATGCGCAGCTAATTCTTAAAAAGGTTAGCACCGGCGTGCAGAAAAAATATAACAATTATTTAGGCAAAATAAATAAGATCTGCGATTTGCTTGAACGCCTTGAAGGGGAAGCGATCCCTGTGGGGACCAACACCCGTATTATTGCAATGAAGCATGCCATCTTGTTCTATCGAAATCGTCAGCCGCGGCAGCTTCCCGTCGGATCTTTTGGTCGCCTTGCGCTCTGTACAGGCTCGCTAGGTAGCGGCGGTGCAGAGCGTCAGATTTCCAGGCTGGCTATTGAGATCGCCAGAAAATATCGGCAACAGGGGAAAATTGGCGGCCTGAAAGTAGAAGAGCCGGTAGAGCTCATTATTCGCTCCCTGGCACCGGAACTCAGGCAAGACTTTTTCCTGAAAGAAGTGCTGGAAGAACAGGTCGAGGTGCTTGAAATCGCGAAGATTACCGGAAACTTCTTTGACGATACGACAATAGAATCTCCGGAGTTGCGCTTATTGCTCTCTCATCTGCCGCCGGTGTGTAACTACGGTATCAAGCATCTGGTCCCCCACTTATGCGAGCGCAAGCTGGATTATCTCTCCGTTTGGCAGGATGGCGCTTGTCTGATGATTGCGCTTGCAGCGCTGATTGCTGGCGTGCCCAGAATTCAACTGGGATTACGTGGCTTACCGCCGGTGGTGAGAAAGCGTCTGTTCAAGCCGGAATATGAGCCTCTCTACCAGGCGCTGGCGGTCGTGCCTGGCGTTGATTTTATGAGTAACAACCATTGTGTGACCCGCCATTATGCCGACTGGCTAAAGTTGGAGGCGAAGCACTTCCAGGTTGTATATAACGGCGTCTTACCGCCATCTACCGAACCCTCTTCTGAGGTGCCACATAAAATCTGGCAGCAGTTTACGCAAAAAACACAGGATGCGGACACGACTATTGGTGGCGTTTTCCGCTTTGTAGGCGATAAGAACCCTTTTGCATGGATTGATTTTGCAGCACGCTATTTACAGCACCACCCCGCCACACGCTTTGTGCTGGTAGGCGATGGTGATTTGCGCGCTGAAGCGCAGAAACGCGCCGAACAGTTGGGGATTCTGGAGAGAATACTATTCGTTGGCGTCTCGCGTGACGTGGGGTATTGGCTGCAAAAAATGGACGTATTCATTTTGTTTTCGCGTTATGAAGGGCTACCCAATGTGCTCATTGAAGCACAAATGGTCGGGGTGCCGGTGATTTCAACCCCTGCAGGTGGATCGGCAGAATGCTTTATTGAGGGTGTTTCGGGTTTCATTCTTGATGATGCACAGACGGTCAATCTTGACCAGGCTTGCCGCTATGCAGAACAGTTGGTCAATTTATGGCGCAGCAGAACCGGTATTTGCCAACAGACGCAGTCATTTTTACAAGAACGCTTCACCGTGGAACATATGGTGGGAACGTTTGTACAAACCATTGCCTCTCAGCCTCGTTAATTAATGGGCAGCATTTTTTCAGCTATTTCATTTATAAAATAAGTTATGAAAAAAATTATTATATTATTAACGACGTTTTTTCTGCTTTCGGGATGCACTATTCCCAGGGCGGTATTTAAATCCAGCCTGATTAATCAGGACGATCCTCATTATCATCTGGTCGAAGTCACGCCGACATTAAAACTGAGTGATGCCGATACTGTGCCGAAAACTATTGTCGATCCGGTCTTTGCCCAAAATAATTGGCACTGGACATCTTTGGCTAAAGGCGATGTGCTGCATATCACTATTTTATCCTCGGGCGGGGCGGGGTATTTATCCAATAACGCGAGCGGCGACCGGGCGGATTTTGAAAATATTCTTGTGACTGACGGTAATATCGTTCAGGTGCCTTATGCCGGGATCATTCCGGTTACCGGGCTGGATGTGACACAACTGGCTGAAGAGATCAGAAAGCGACTTTCGCGCGTTGTCCTGAATCCTCAGGTGCTGGTGACGCTTACCGCCCGCACCGGAGCCATGGTGACGGTCGAGGGCAGCGGGAAAACGGGTCGCTACCCTCTCGAACAGAGTATGAATCGTCTTAGTCATTTTTTGGCAACGGCGGCGGCAGTAGAAAATACCAGCGCAGAGATGATGGAAGTTCACGTGACGCGCCAGCAGCATTATTTCAATGCGCGACTGTCAGATATTTATCAGTATCCCGGGTTGGATATTGTCTTACAGCCGGATGACCGTATCACTCTGCGTCAAGTGACCGAGTATGTTAATGTGCTCGGCGCGGCGGGTGTTCAGGGAAAACATGCTCTGGTTCAGCGTCATTCCAGCGTAGTGGATGCTTTGGCGCTGGCGAAAGGATTAAACGACAATCTAGCCGACCCGCAGGCGGTTTTTCTGTACAAGCGTGACGAAGCGGAACAGGCGAAACAGCAGATGCGTAAGCTGAATATCTATCATGTCGATATGAGCCAACCTGACTCGGTGTTTTTAGCACAGGCCATGCGGGTAGAAGACGGCGATGTTATCTATATCTCGAACGCCTCTTTGACTGATTTCGCTAAGGTGAAAGCCGCATTCGATAGCTTTTTGATCCGCGGTTCTAATTCTTTCTAACGTCGCCATATGAATATTTTGAAAAATAATACTTATTATTTTATGAAACTCATTACCGTCTGTGAGTTAATCATTTTGTTAATGTCACGCGATATCAAAACACGCTATAACGATAATTTGCTAAACTATATAATGGTGCTGGCCGTACCATTGGTATGGATAACCATTACCGTTATTTCTTTTCAATATTTAAATCGCACCGTGCCAATATTCACTGACGATATCAGCTTTGTTATTGCAGGTATATTACCGTATCTGTTATTTCGTTATACCATTACCGCAACCATGCGCACCCGTTCATTCTTTACATCGTTGGCGGTTGTCTCGCAGGTTAAGAAAAGACATGTGATTTTTGCTCTTGCCGCAGTCGAATTTGTTAATGCGGTTATCATTTATATTATTGTTTCATTAATTAACTTTCTTATCTTCTCCCGTTGGGAAGCCCAGAAACCGATCCTGATTTTTGAAGGGATGGTTATCGCATGGCTTCTGGGATTATCGTTTGGTTACTTTTGTGACGCACTGTCTGAACGGTTTCCGCTGGTCTACAAAGCCGTTCCTGTAGTGCTAAGACCGATGTTTTTGATTTCAGCTGTCTTTTATACGGCGAATGAATTGCCCTATTCATTATTAAGCATATTCAGCTGGAACCCTCTACTTCATGCTAATGAGATAGTCAGAGAAGGAATGTTTGAGGGGTATAACTCCTTGTACCTTGAACCTCTTTACCCTCTGGCATTTTCCGCAACGTTATTCCTCGCGGGCATCATTTTTCACCTGATTTGTGACACTGAAAATCACTGACTTTAGCTTCAGGAGAGACGCGTTCGTGTTCGGTTTATTAGGTTGTACACGCTATTTTGAGTCTGATAAGGGCCCGCGGGTGGTCCTTGATAAAACAGATTTTGTCATGGATTACCATGAGCATATCGGTATTCTGGCGGCCCCTGGTTCAGGCAAAACGACGCTAACCCGATTGCTGTGCGGTATAGATGCTCCTGATGAAGGGGATTTTATTGGGCTACGGGGTGATGCGCTCCCACTGGGGGCAAATGCTTTTGTTCTGCCGGGGTTAACCGGCGAAGAGAATGCGCGCATGATGGCCAGTCTTTATGGCCTGGATGGCGATGAATTTTCACATTTCTGCTATCAATTGACCCAGCTTGAACAGCGCTATACCGACAGGGTGAGTGAATATTCTGTCACGATGAAAGCGCATCTGGCATTTGCCATTAATTTACTGCTTCCCTGCCGCCTTTATATTGCCGATGACAAGCTGTACACCGGGGATAATGCCACACAGTTGCGTATGCAGGCGGCACTAGCTTATGAGCTGCAACAGAAAGGGTTGATTGTGCTAACGCGCAACCCTCGGCTTATTAAAGAACACTGTCATGCGTTTGGCGTACTGCTGCATGGAAAAATTACGATGTGTGAAGATTTAGCACAAGCATCTGCGCTTTTTGAACAATATCAGTCAAATCAGGCGACGATTCAAACTGATGATTATTCCTTTGATATATAATTAGAAAATATACGGATAGAGTGTGGAAAATTCAGAACGTATTAAAAAATGGAAAGAGGAAAGGGCGAAGGTAGCAGAAGAAAGCCGAGCCTCGCGACTACAACAAAAAGAGAATGAACGCTCCCTTCGCCAGACGGAAAAAACGGCCGATGCGAAAAGTCATCATCGCCCAGATGCCGGGTGGTCCGCGACGGATGCTGATTCCGTCCGTAGAGCGTCATTGGTTATTAAAGAGCGACGTGTTCAGCAAGCCAAACAATCGCTACGTCGGCTCTTTCTTTATATTGCTTTGCCGCTGCTGGTTATTATGCTTATGTCGTGGCTATTAACTTCGCGTTTTTATAGCGCGGATGCCACCTTTATTGTGCAAACTGATGCCAGCCAGGATAATTTTTCTGGAACAGCTTTCTTTGGTGCAGGCAATGAGATGTCGGAGGGCTTTCAGGTTCGCGAGTTTATACTTTCGAAAGAAATGATGGAGCGGATGGAAAAAGAGCTCGGTTTTTTATCTTATTTCGCGCAAGACGATATCGCATTATTTTCCCGCTACCACGCGCCGCTGGGTATTAATGATGATCCTTATCGTTACTATTTATCGAAAGTCTCGGTTGCTGTCGATATTCAACAGGGCATGCTGCGTTTAAACGTCAAGGCGCGGAGTGCGAAACAGGCTGAGTTTTTTGCCCAGCGCATTCTGGCTTTTGCTGAACAGCACGTTAATACCGTTTCAGCGCGGATGCAGCAGGAACGAATTTTATGGCTGGAAAACGATGTTAAATCGGCCCAGGAAAATCTGGGGGCAGCTCGGCTTGAATTGCTAAAAATACAGCATATACAAAAAGATATTGAACCGCAGGAAACCGTGACCGCGATTTATCAATTAATTGCTGGCTTTGAAACGCAGTTGGCGGAGGCGAAAGCGGAATACGCGCAACTAATGGCTAATGGTTTGGATCAGAACCCCCTTATTCCTCGCCTGTCGGCCAAAATCAAGGTCCTGGAAAAGCAGATCGGCGAACAACGTAACCGCCTGTCAAATAAGTTAGGGTCGCAAGGCTCTTCAGAAAGCCTGTCCCTGTTTGAAGATCTTCGCCTGCAGAGTGAGATCGCCAAAACACGCTGGGAATCTGCCTTACAGACCTTACAGCAAGGGAAGCTTCAAGCGTTACGTGAGAGACGGTATTTGCTGATCATTTCTCAACCGATGGTGGTGTCTGACACCACTCGCTATGCCGATGGAACAAAGTGGTTACTGTTCTTCGTGTTGCTGGGCATCGCGTACCTGGTGACTTCTCTCCTGATAACTATCAGGCGGATGCGTGAATAAGGCGGAGTAAGGAAATACGATGAGCTTGCACTCTACATGTAAAAAAAAATCGCCAACCACCCTGCTCAAACAAGAGGATTGGGAGGGGCTATGTCACTATTTCGGGCAGCATCCCGAAAAAGTGCGAGATAGTGCTGGAAATGAGCAAAACATTATTCTCTTCGCTATCGCGTGTTTGCGTAAAGATGAAACAGATGCCGCGCTGACTTTGTTGTCCGACCGTGTGCTGACAGCAAAGAATAGCCGTGATTTATTGCGACGCTGGGTTATTTCGCCGCTGGCATCACATCATCGGGACGCTGTACTACAGGTGGTTAACAAACTGCTGGCGGTGAATGTGTGCCAGCCGGAGGATGTCCTGCTGGTCGCAAGCGTGCTGCTTAAGAGTAAACAATATGCGACTGTTGCTGACTTAGCCGAGCGGGCATGGCTCGCTTTTTCGGGCAATAGCAAAATTTTTGCCCTCCATTTGCGCAGCCTGACGCTGGTGGATAAAGAGTTACAGGCAATCTCGTTGGCCAGAACACAGGCGCAGGAAGTTCCCCCGCGGGGAGATATGATTGAGACCTGCCTCCGTTTCTTAAATAAAAGCCGCCTACCAGAAGATCATGACCTGGCCCGCGCATTGCTCCCTTTCTTCGCGTTAGAAAAGCAGGAGTCGGCGGGGCTGGCGGTTGATACGCTGTGCGCTGTCGGTAAATATCAGGAAGCCATTCAGACTGGGGGGTCCGCATTAGCCCGTGGGTTGGATGGTGCGGCGCTGCGTCGTAGCCTGGGGCTTGCCTACTATCAATCCGGTCGCAGCCGGGAAGCGAAACTTCAGGCCGCTGAGCATTGGCGTCATGCCCTGGATTTTAACCCTGATAATTTACGGATCGTGACCCTGTATGCCGATGCCTTAATCAGAACGGGTCAGAATGAGAAAGCCATTCCGTTACTGCAGCAGTCGCTCGCGACTCATCCTGATCTTCCTTATGTCAGAGCCATGTATGCCCGAGCACTGCGCCAGGTTGGGCAATACGCTGCTGCCAGCGATGAGTTTGTACAACTGGCAAGGGAAAAAGGGGCGACCAGTAAATGGAACCGTTATGCCGCGGCGGCGTTGTTACAGGCGGGGAAAACAAGCGAAGCGGAAAGCGTCTTTGAGCACTACATTCAGGCCAGAGCAAGCCATCTGCCTCAGTCATTCGAAGAGGGGCTGCTGGCGCTTGATGGGCAAATATCTGCCGTTAATCTACCGCCTGAGCGCCTTGACTGGGCATGGGAAGTTGCCGGCAGACAGTCCGGTATCGAGCGCGATGAATGGGAACGCCGGGCGAAGTGGGGGTATCTTGCCGATAATTATCTCCTCGACTGGCTTGAATGCCGTGGAGAGCAGGCCGACGAACCGATGTATCGGTTGGCCGATATATCGCATGTCGAGCAGTTTTTCCAACGTCTGCAGCTCGATAAGCGTGGTTGCATTGTTGTATCGGCTCATATGGGCGCAATGTATGCCGGGCCGATGATCCTCTCCTTGCTGGAAATGAACAGCAAATGGGTGGCTTCCACGCCTGGCGTGCTCAAAGGGGGCTACGGTGAGCGGTTGATTTCGGTTAGTGACAAAAGCGAAGCGGACGTGGTCAGGGCCTGCATACAGACCTTACATAGTGGGCAGTCGCTTGTTGTGGCGATCGACGGCGCGCTGAATTTGAGCGCGCCGACTATCGACTTTTTCGGCCAGCAGATTACCTACTCCACCTTTTGCTCTCGACTTGCCTGGAAAATGCACCTACCCACCGTATTTGGTGTTCCGGTGTGGCGAGACGGGCGCATCCATTTTGTTTTGGAGAAAATGGTCGATCCGCAGAGGTTCGAAAGCCAGTCTTCTTTTATTGAGCGCTGGAAAGACAATTACCTGAAATGTGTAACCCAAATCCTGAATAGCGGGCCTGAAAATCTGAGACTGTCGGGGGGGATTTGGCGAAATATCACGCGCAGGGATGAATCATCTTCGGGCTGAAAAGACGTTTGCCCCGCGATGCCTTTGGCGCACCAGGCGGGGCTGCCCGTTAAGTAAAACTGAGTTATTCTATTTAGAAAGCATCCGTTTATTAACGTTCGGGTGCTTTTTTCGTTCTAACGAGCTGAAAAATGGAGAATTATATAATAGCTACGTTATACCTGATTGTGGTTCTGTTTGTCTGAGGATTACCAGAAGACAGTATCCTGAAGTCATCCCTTAGCAATGTTAAATAGCGGCATCGAAATCCGCTGGTAGCGTACTGTTACCTGTACCCAGGCTGCGTTGCATTAATACCGTATCAAGCCAGAGCCCATGCTTGAATCCAATGTTCGTCAGCGTACCTATTTTCGTAAATCCGGCCTGCTGATGGACTTTCAGCGATCCCTGATTATTGCTGTCGCCGACGATAGCGATCAACTGCCGATAACCCTGCGTTTCAGCCCACTCAATTACATGGCGTAGCAACGCTTTTCCCACCCCCTGACGCTGTGCCGTCGGGTCAATATAAATCGAATCTTCGAGGGTATAGCGATAGGCATAACGCTCGCGGTAACGGGTGAGATAGCAATACCCGATGACCTTATCTTCTTGCAATGCGACAACCCATGGCAGTCCCAGACTGCGGATTTTTTCCAGACGATCCTGCATCTCGCGGGTATCCGGCGGGTCAGTTTCAAAGCTGCCGGTACCGTGATTAACATGATGGGCGTAGATATCGCGTATGGCGGGGATGTGTTTTTTTTCAGCGTTAACGATTTTCATTGACCAGCTCCCATTGGCATCTTTGTCCAAATTACCTCAAAGGCTGGAGGGAAGGTAAGTGCAAAAAATTATGTGTCTATACCCGTCATTCTTTAAGCTGCATGTACCTTGGCTACGCTAGCTCACTTCAGTCACATAGTTCGCTAAACTCCTGGGGATTTACTCACTTGCCGCCTTCATGTAACTCGAATTATTTAGGGTATATAAATTATTTTCAATGTAAATAAGCTTTCAAATTGTAAGGGTAAACGGGGTGTGGTTGATACTGTCAATAATACGCAAGGTTGGTAAATACTTTAGCGAGTTGAGCAATGCACAATTCTTCGCGCACGTATTATGGCGGATACCAAAATACCAATTTTGGTAGATTTCTAGGATAGGTCAAGAAGTCATTTGATTTTATTGAGTTTTTACTGTTTTTTTTACTGTACTTAGTTCTGCTTATGACTGTACCTTTAATTTCATTTTATCGACCCTGTTCGAAACTTAAAATTAGGTTATATTATTTACATTGTTATCTTTGTTGTTATCAGGGGCATTATTATCAGAACTTTCTCTATCCGCACACAATAGTTACCATGCAAACAGTTGCGCGGTGTAGCTATGCCAACCAGCAATAGTTATCATCGTCACAAGGTTTCGTCATGCAAACTTAGGTGATGCTGCCAACTTACTGATTTAGTGTATGATGGTGTTTTTGAGGTGCTCCAGTGGCTTCTGTTTCTATCAGCTGTCCCTCCTGTTCAGCTACTGACGGGGTGGTGCGTAACGGCAAAAGCACTGCCGGACATCAGCGCTATCTCTGCTCTCACTGCCGTAAAACATGGCAACTGCAGTTCACTTACACCGCTTCTCAACCCGGTACGCACCAGAAAATCATTGATATGGCCATGAATGGCGTTGGATGCCGGGCAACCGCCCGCATTATGGGCGTTGGCCTCAACACGATTTTACGTCACTTAAAAAACTCAGGCCGCAGTCGGTAACCTCGCGCATACAGCCGGGCAGTGACGTCATCGTCTGCGCGGAAATGGACGAACAGTGGGGCTACGTCGGTGCTAAATCACGTCAGCGCTGGCTGTTTTACGCGTATGACAGGATACGGAGGACGGTTGTGGCGCACGTCTTCGGTGAACGCACTCTGGCCACACTGGAGCGTCTTCTGAGCCTGCTGTCGGCCTTTGAGGTCGTGGTATGGATGACGGATGGCTGGCCGCTGTATGAATCCCGCCTGAAGGGAAAGCTGCACGTAATCAGCAAGCGTTACACTCAGCGCATTGAGCGACATAACCTGAATCTGAGACAACATCTGGCAAGGCTGGGACGGAAGTCACTGTCGTTCTCAAAATCGGTGGAGCTGCATGACAAGGTCATCGGGCATTATCTGAACATAAAACACTATCAGTAAGTTGGAGTCATTACCCAAACTTAATCTAAATCCAGAATTCAATCCCAAGAGTATTAGGATTATTTAGTCTAAAATACTTTTTTGTCTAAGAGTTTTCGTATCGCATAGCCACGAACTACGCTGAGTGATAAAATTTTCGAGTTTACGCCTGCTTTCCCACGATTAGAGGGCGAGGCGCGGGTAGTCAATAAGACGAAAGAATTAATTGCTTCATAACCCTATTGCAAAATAAGCGGCATTGCATCTTACATGGTCGGGTATCGTAAGTAACTGACTGTAATATATTGAAAACGCTTATTTTTACTCTGATGTAAGTTATAAGGGCAGATATGTTAAGTATGCGTCGACATGCCAACTTCATTAAACGTTTTAAGTCTTTAAGCTGTTTATTTACGGCAAGCGTTCTTTTCCCTATGCAAATCTCTGCAGCGACATCAGATTATGACGCTTTGGTTATTGAAGCGCGGGGTGGTAATAGTGCACCGTTATTGCGTTATCTAGAGGATCAGGGAAAGCAAAGCGCGCTAACGCCAAATCAGGTTGCCGACTGGCTGCAAGTTTCCAGTTGGGTTGATAACAACGATAAAGCCACTATTGAAATCTGGCAGCGCTATCGTGGGCAGATGGATGTGCCTGCGCGCGGCAAAGTCGCCGCTGCACGTGCGTACCGTAACCAGAAAAACTGGAATGATTCATTGGCGGTATGGGAAAGCGTTTTACAGGAAGAGCCTGACAACGTTGACATACGCACCGGCTGGATAATGACGTTGGCAGATGCTCGCTACAATCAGCAAGCCCTTACTGAAGCGAATAAATGGGCACAGGCACATCCGGGGGCTGACTCCGATGCGCTACTTGCCTACGTATATCATTCTCAGGGAAAAAACTGGGACGCGCTGTTGGTTGCCAGCCAGGCGGATGACGTTGATCCTGGCAACAAAAATGCAAAATCTACGCTGCTGTCTGCTCTGTCAGCAAACCGTGTTTCCGGACCCGCCTTAAATATGGCGGAGGTAGTGCCTACGGCAGATCCTGTGAAGCGCCGCCTTGAGCTTGATGCGGCCGCCGAAATGGTACGCTCCTCCTATACGTCTGCACGTAATGAAGAAGAGCGGTTTATCGTGGCGGATAAAGCGCTGGCCCGCTATGACCAGTTGCTGGCTGCCTGGAAGGATGAGCCATCCGCGCAGAATGATGTCCGTCGGGCGAGAATTGACCGCATGGGGGCTTTGCTGGTTCGTAAGCGAACGTCTGAAGTGATTAAGGAATACGAATCGCTTTCTGCGAGCGGCGAAGTGCCAAACTACGCAAAACGCTGGGTAGCATCGGCATGGTTAAGCGAACGCCAGCCAGAAAAAACCGAAGCGATGCTGATGAGCATCTACTACCCGAATGGACCGATTCCCGTTACGCCGCTTGGTCCTGAGGATCAACAGGATCTGTTCTACGCGCATATCGATAATGAAAACTTTGATGCCGCTAAAAAACAGGCCGAAAACTTAATCAAAGAGAGTCCGTACCTGCGACGCATCTATGGTTCGCCAACGCCACAGCCTAACGATAACTGGCTGCTCGGACAGTCGATGCTGACGCAATATTATATTGCTGCCAATGAACTACCTGAGGCTGAAAAGCTCGCAGAGCATCTGGCGCGAACAGGTTCAGGTAACCAGGGGCTGCGCATATCTTATGCCTCCGTTCTTGAAGCGCGTGGCTTGCCGCATGCGGCGGAGAAAGAGCTGAAGCTGGCGGAAGTGATTGAGCCAAGTAACCTGGAACTGGAACGTCAGCAGGCTTATGTTGCGTTGGATCTCCAGGAATGGAGGCAGGCCGATGAACTGACGGATGATGTCATTGCTCGTAGCCCGGATGATGAAGCGACGCTACGCCTCGCGCGTATTCGTGATGTCCACAAAATGTCGGAAGTGCGCATTAGCGGCACACAAGGGATCTCGTCCGATAGCCCGGTCAGCGGTAAGAATGACTTCAACATCAATACTGCCATTTACAGTCCGCCAATTAACGACAACTGGCGATTGTTTACTGGATTCAACTTTGCTACTGGCGAATTTGAGGAAGGTAAAGGCATCAGCCGCGATCTGGCGGCGGGGGCGGAATGGACTTCCCGCGACTACTGGGCAGAAATGGAAGTCTCTGGCCGAAATTATGGCGATGGTCAGAAAATTGGCGGTCGTCTTTCCGGCTGGCATGACTTCAATGACAACTGGCGCGTAGGCGGTTCGGCCGAGCGCTTGTCGCGTAATACGCCACTGCGCGCGCTGCGTAGCGGCGTGTATGCCAACGGCGGCGATATGTTTGTTCGCTGGTATCAAAACGAACGACGTGAATATCAACTGTCGTTTGCCGCATCACATTTCTCAGACGGTAACGATCGCATCGAATACGGACTCAGCGGAAAAGAGCGCATGTGGACAACGCCGCGCTTCACCCTGGACTTTACCCCGGGCATCGGCGGGAGCACCAACACCAAAGAGAATGTGCCGTATTACAACCCGAAGAGTGATTTTTCTGTGGTACCTGGTCTGAGCGCGGAGCAGGTTCTTTACCGCCATTATGACACCGTGTGGACGCAGCAAGGTCTGGCTGGTGTAGGTGGCTATTGGCAGCAAGGCCAGGACGCTGGTGCCATCGTTCAGGTGGGATACGGACAACGGCTCAAATGGAACAACGTCGTAGATGGCGGGGTGATGCTGATTTGGGATAAACGCCCCTACGACGGTAAACGTGAGCGGAATATCTCCCTCGCTTTCGATTTAAATGTCAGGTTTTAAGGATTGTTCATGCTGAAAAGATGCCTGTGGCTTAGCGCATTAATCGCTGGCTGGTTGATGATTACCGCGTGCAGTAGCGCGCACAATACAACGCCTCGCTACGTTCCTCCCGCAGAGAGAACGCCGCTGACGGCGGATCATCCGTGGCCGAAAAATAGCTTCCTGGTGCTCGGCTACCACGATGTCGAGGATGGTGCCGCCGACCAGCGCTATCTTTCTGTGCGCACCAGCGCGTTGAGCGACCAAATGGCCTGGCTGCGTGATAATGGCTATAACCCGATCAGCGTGCAGCAAATCCTGGACGCCCATGACGGTAAAATCGTGTTGCCAGAAAAAGCGGTCTTACTCACCTTTGATGACGGATATAGCAGTTTTTATACCCGCGTCTGGCCGCTGCTGAAAGCCTACAACTGGCCTGCGCTTTGGGCGCCGGTGGGGAGTTGGGTTGATGCTCCCGCCAACAAAAAAGTCGATTTTGGCGGCTTAATGACGGCGCGAGATAAATTCGCCACCTGGAAAATGGTCGAAGAGATGGGCAAATCACCGTTGGTGGAAGTCGGTGCGCACACCTGGAATTCGCATTTCGGTGCACAAGCCAACCCGCAGGGAAGTAAAGAACCGGCGGTGGCGAACCGCCTGTATGATAAGAAAACCGGCACTTACGAAACGGATGAACAGTACACGCGCCGTATAAACGCGGATATCTCTCTCATCACCAACAAGATCAAATCGGTGACCGGGAAATCACCGCGCGCGTGGGTCTGGCCGTACGGTGCGGCCAATGGCACAACGTTAAACCTGGCTAAAGAGCATGGCTATAAGATGGCCTTCACGCTCAACGAAGGGTTGGCGAATGCCGCGTTTCTTGATGACATCCCGCGCGTGCTAATCTCTGATAACCCCTCTCTTAAGCGCTTTGCCAGCCAGGTCGCTCAGGTACGTGAACCGCAGACGATGCGCGTGATGCATGTCGATCTGGATTACGTGTATGACAAGGACCCTGCTCAGCAGAAGCGAAACATCGACAAGCTTATCCAGCGCGTTTATGACATGCGTATTTCTCATGTCTTCCTGCAGGCCTACGCCGATCCGCAGGGCGACGGAAATATTCGCGAGCTCTATTTCCCTAACCGCTGGCTGCCGATGCGTGCCGACCTCTTTAACTATATCTCCTGGCAGTTACAAACGCGGGCAGGGGTGACGGTGTATGCCTGGATGCCGGTTCTGGCTTTCGATCTCGACGCTTCCATCCCACGCGTAACCGCCTGGGATCCGAAAACGGGACGTACAGCGATCAACCGCGAGAACTATGTCCGTCTGTCTCCCTGGAGCAGCGAAGCGCGTCAGCGCATCACTGAAATCTATGAAGACCTGGCCAAACACGCCAGCTTCAAAGGGATTTTGTTCCATGACGATGCTTTCCTGACGGACTTTGAAGACGCGTCACCGGAGGCGTTGGCTGCCTACCGCGCCGCAGGGCTTCCCGGAAGCATTGAGCAAATCCGTAGCAATCCACAGGCGTTCGAGCGCTGGACGCGACTGAAAAGTAAGGTGCTGATCGACTTCACCAAACAACTGACTCAGGCGGTGCGTAATATTCGCGGTCCGCAGGTGCAAACGGCGCGCAATATTTACGCGATGCCGGTACTGGAGCCGGAGAGTGAAGCCTGGTTTGCGCAGAACCTGAATGATTTCCTCAATACCTATGACTGGACGGCACCGATGGCGATGCCTTTCATGGAGCAGATCCCGGCTAATGATGCCAACGCCTGGCTCGACAGATTAGTGAATGCCGTTGCACAAACGCCCGGCGCGCTGGACAAAACCGTGTTTGAACTACAGGCACGAGACTGGCGTAAATCCGGGGACGAGGCTGAAATCAGCGGAAAACAAATAGCCGAATGGATGCGCCAGCTGAAATTAAGCGGTGCGGGTAACTACGGCTATTACCCGGATGATTTCATCAGCGACAAACCTGAGATGTCAGAGATTCGCTCGACGTTCTCCTCATACTGGTACCCGCAAAAATGACCGATCGCATAATTGCTTTCCTGATACTTTGCCTGATGTTCAGCCTGCCGTTTGGCGTGGCGGTCATCTTTACAGGTGAAGTGATGTTGAACTTCGTCTTCTTCTGGCCCTTGTTTATGTCTGCTTTGTGGATAAGCGGCGGGGTCTATTTCTGGTTCTACCGTGAGCGTCACTGGAAATGGGGAGATGACACACCGCCACCGACGCTGGAGGGGAATCCGCTGGTTTCCATTCTGATCCCCTGTTTTAACGAAGGGATCAATGCGCGCGAAACCATTGAGGCCGCGCTGGCGCAGCGATATAAAAATATTGAAGTGATTGCCATCAACGATGGTTCAACGGATGACACCCACGACGTGCTGGAACAACTGGCGGTGGAATACCCCAGTCTGCGGGTGATTCATCTGGCTGAAAACCAGGGCAAAGCGCTGGCGCTCAAGACCGGGGCAGCAGCGGCGCGCAGTGATTACCTGGTGTGTATTGATGGCGATGCGTTACTGGACCGTGATGCCGTTGCCTATATTGTGGCGCCGCTGATCCAGTTCCCGCGCGTCGGTGCGGTGACCGGGAACCCACGTATTCGAACCCGCTCCACCTTAATCGGTCGGGTGCAGGTCGGGGAGTTTTCTTCCATTATCGGCTTGATTAAGCGCACTCAGCGAGTTTATGGGCAGATCTTTACCGTTTCCGGCGTGG
Organism: Citrobacter sp. RHBSTW-00859; assembly: GCF_013729795.1. Classification (NCBI taxonomy): domain Bacteria; kingdom Pseudomonadati; phylum Pseudomonadota; class Gammaproteobacteria; order Enterobacterales; family Enterobacteriaceae; genus Citrobacter; species Citrobacter sp. RHBSTW-00859. Next base: position 930,651 of record NZ_CP056284.1, read on the forward strand.
TTGCTGCGTTTCGTCGTCGCGCGCTGGCCGAGGTCGGTTACTGGAGCCCGGACATGATCACCGAAGACATCGATATCAGTTGGAAGCTGCAATTGCGCCACTGGTCGATATTCTTTGAGCCGCGCGCACTGTGCTGGATCCTGATGCCTGAAACGTTAAGAGGGTTATGGAAACAACGACTGCGCTGGGCGCAAGGCGGTGCGGAGGTGTTTATCGTGAACATGCGCCGCCTGTGGTCATGGGAATATCGCCGTATGTGGCCGCTGTTTTTTGAGTTCTGTTTTTCTACCACCTGGGCGTTTGCCTATGCGATCAGTATCGTGCTGTTCCTGTTAGGGCTGATGATCCCGATGCCGGACTCGCTGTATGTACAACATCTGTTCCCGCCGGCCTTTACTGGGCTTATCCTCGGTGTGGTGTGCTTGCTGCAGTTTGCGGTGAGTCTGATGATAGAGCGGCGCTATGAAAAAGGCATTGGCGCGTCGTTGTTCTGGATTATCTGGTTCCCGGTGGTGTACTGGATGCTAAGCCTGTTCACCACGCTGGTCGCTTTCCCGAAAGTAATGCTCAAACGCAAACGCGGCAGGGCGCGTTGGGTGAGTCCCGATCGTGGAATTGGGAGGATCGAATCATGAGCCAGCCGCTGATCTTTACGGAGCAGCGTTTGCTGCCGCGCATCATTGACGTGCTGTTAACGCTTTTTGCCTGGGTTGGCTTTTTATATTTGATCTATAAAGGGCTGATCACCGCTCTGGCGCACTCACCTTATATAGGCGTGCGACCCTTTTTCACCACGCTGGATACGGTCACGTTTTACATCCTTGTCGCGCTGGTCAACGGACTGGTGCTGATTGGTTGGGCAAAGTACAACCAGTTTCGTTTTCGGGTGGAACGTCGCAGTCGCAGGCCCGGACTGGAAGATCATGAGCTGGCGGAAAGTTTACGTATTACCCGGGAACTGGTGACAGAGCTGAACAAAGCGCGGGTGCTGACGGTTCACCATCATGAAAGTGGTGAAATCAGTCATATCGATGTGGACAGGGACATCGCCGATAACCGTCTACCGCCGCCGACGCCTGCGATGCTGGAGTATTTGCCGCCTGAGCCGCAGCCGTCGTGGCAGAAAAGGCCTGAGTGATATTTCTACTTTCAGCTGCTTCCTTCAGCCTCGCACAGGTCTATGATTAGACCCAGACAATAAAAAAATGCGAGGCAATGTCGTGGATAAGGAACTACTGGATGCCGGTTACCGGGCCTATACCGGCGAGAAGATTGACGTCTACTTCAATACGGCGATATGTCAACATTCGGGCAACTGCGTCCGGGGAAGCGCAGCGCTTTTTAACCTGAAGCGTAAACCGTGGATCATTCCGGATGAAGTGGATGTCGCGACGGTCATTAAAGTGATTGATACCTGTCCGAGCGGTGCGCTGAAATATCGCCAGAAATGAGTGAGGGGACCATGGAAATTCTTGCAGGCCACAACAAATTTTATGTTAACGATGCCGAAGGCAATCAGGTTGCCGAGATTGTCTTCGTGCCGACGGGTGAGCATCTGAGCATCATTGAACATACCGATGTCGACCCCAGCCTGAAAGGCCAGGGGGTCGGTAAACTGCTGGTGGCGAAGGTGGTGGAGAAAATGCGCGCCGAAAACCGCAAAGTTATTCCGCTGTGCCCGTTTGCCAAACATGAGTTTGATAAAACCCGCGAGTATGACGATATTCGCGCCTGATAATCTTACGTACGCCGGAAGGCATGACCGCCGTCCGGCGCATCACTCCCGATGCAGCAAATCCTGATAAATTCCCGTCAATACCCCTTGTGGGCCAAACTCTTTTTTAATCCACTGGGTTACACGACCGGTGGCCGAATGCTGGGTCGCCAGCAGCATCCTTGAATCCTGACGCGGGTTGTGGATCTGCCGCGTGACCAGCAACGACTTTTCCATCGCCTCGCGTACCATATAGTCCGGCAGAAAACCGATGCCCTCACCCAGGATCTGGCACTGGCATTTGGTATTAAAATCAGGAACCAGAATCGACTCCTGTCCGTGTAACAGCCAGCCGACCTTCTTGTTGATGGTGTGCGCGGTGTCTTCCACCATGATGTTCGGGTACAGGCGCAGCTGGCTCTCAGAAATCGGTTCAGGCATAAAAGCCAGCGGATGATCCGGGGCAATCGCAAACGACCAACGGATCGCGCCGATCTCGGTGTAATCAATCCCCCCGCCGTCCAGTAACGTATCCGGCGCGCCGATAGCGATGTTGGCGAGGTTGTTAATGATCGAATCCCAGACGCCGTTATACACCTCGGTGGTGACGGTTATCTGGCAGGTTGGAAACTGTTTCTTGAGTACCTGCAGCAGTCGTGCCGTATGTTGAGGGGTATACAACAGTTGATTAATACAGATGCGTACCCGGGCTTCAATGCCCTGAGCAATGGTATCAATACTGCGCTTGATGGCGTGGAAATCGTTGAGCAGGTCGGTCGCCTTGCGAAACAGATAGCGTCCGGACTCGGTCAGCTCAATGCTGCGGGTACTGCGGGTAAACAGCACCACGTCGAGCCCCACCTCCATGCGCTTAATGGTGTAACTAATTGCTGATGTGGTTAAGCCAAGTTCCTCAGCCGCCTTGCTGAAGCTGCTGTAGCGGGCTGCCATCGTAAATGCCAGCAGGTTTTCCTCGGTAAAAATTGAATTCATCTTCCTCCCCTCCGGCGACAAACGCGCATCCGCGACGCGATGATTGTTGAATGTATTTGTAATCCTTATGCAGAGCAATCAGTTTTGAACAGAATTTAACACTAGTTTTACAATTGATTTGAAGGCAATCACACTTCTGTATATTAATTGCAGGCCGCTATCCGTGTAGCATCACGCCTGATTTTCCTGACAACTGATTAATGGCTAAAAGCGGCTCTGTCATAAGGAAAAGATTGCACTACAGCACGTTTTGTTCTCATTGTTAAATTTGATTCAATAATCGACACGCTTACGATGAATGAAATTTAAGCGGATATTATTCTCTGCACTCTGTTGCTATTCTCAGCTTATCGGATATTTAAAAAGTCTAAAAAACTGCAGGAGAGCGATTATGTCAGAGAAAGAACTCATTACTGAATTTCTGCTGGCGGCAGAGCAGGGTGATGCCGATGGATTAAAATCCTGCCTGGCAAAAAATGTGGATATTAATGCCACTAACCGCCAGGGGCGCACTGCCATAATTATTGCCAGCCTGAATAAACATTATGACTGTGTTTCTTTATTGATTGCTGCCGGTGCCGATATTAATAAACAGGATCAAACCTGTTTTAATCCATTCCTGATTAGCTGTCTGACTAACGATTTAACGCTGCTGCGTACCGTATTACCGGCCAACCCCGATCTCAATTGCCTGAGCCGTTTTGGCGGCGTCGGTATTACGCCAGCCAGCGAAAAAGGTCATGTAGAGATCGTGCGCGAACTGCTGCTGCGTACCGATATCAATGTTAATCATACCAACTTTGTCGGCTGGACGCCGTTACTGGAAGCCATCGTGCTTAATGACGGCGGCGCGAAACAGCAGGAAATCGTCAAGCTGCTGCTCGACCATGGCGCAAACCCGCACATGACGGATAAATACGGTAAAACCCCGCTGGAGCTGGCGCGGGAGAAAGGATACCACGAAATTGCCGAGCTGCTGATTGCGGCCGGAGCCTGACAGAGGAGCGCTACTATCGCTACGCCATCACGGCGATGCGTACGGGCGCTAACCGCAGACGGCGCGTTTCTCGCTTTCCGGGGAACGGGACGGGTTGAACAGGTTTTTTCCCGCGCGGTAAACCTGTTGATACCTGAACAGCAGCGGTTGCTGGCGTTACTGAGTGAAGGTAGTGATAACGCGCCTAACAGCTGTCGGCTGGCGCTGACGCATTGTGAAGAACTGTTTCACCCCGGTGAGAGAGTCAGTTTTACCGAATCGGGGATAGCCGTTGGCAACGATAAATGGATAGAAACTTCCGGTTGTCTGCCGTGGCGCATACCACGGTGGAGGCTTGATGCAATAAGCCTTGCTGCAATCCGCTGGCTGCGCTGGGAAGAGGTTATCCGCCAACAGCTAAGAAGCGCTGACACATTATTTCTGTACCAGGGGGATAACCCGTTTTATCTGGAAATCACCCGCCAATTACTTAATCGCCGACAAACATTACTGGCGGCGTTGCATACAGGAGAAAATATCTCTACAGCGGTCAGCCATTTAATTGGTCTGGGGATTGGTCTGACGCCCTCATCTGATGACTATTTAGTGGGTTTAAGCACTATTTTATTTATTCCTGGACATCCGCTGGGGAAATATCGTGATGATTTTTTAGCAGCCTTACAACGTGCCGGAAATAATACCACGCTACTCAGCAAAATAACGCTAGAGGAAGCCTTTCATCAACGTTATCGGGAAAGCGTCGGACGGCTGCTGAACCATATTATTACTGAGCAACAACCCGTTTCTACGCAATATATTACTGACATTAAAAATATCGGCTCAAGTTCTGGCTGCGACATGCTGTATGGCATGGCGGATGCCTGCGCCCTGAGCCACAGGTCCGGAGGGAATTATGTCGATCAGGATAGTTGTTAAAAAGAACACGTATTTTGATTCTGTCTCACTGATGTCTATCTCCACACGCGCAAATAAGCTCGATGGCGTTGAGCAGGCGTTCGTGGCTATGGCGACAGAAATGAATAAGGGCGTACTGAAGAATCTCGGTCTGCTCACGCCTGAACTTGAAGAGGCGAAAAGTGGCGACCTGATGATTGTCATTAAAGGCGCCAGCGAGGCGGCGAACGATCAGACGCTGGTGGCGATTGAAGATTTGTTTACGCATAAAGAGCAGGGGGGGCAGCATGAAGCGCGCTATGCCACGCTCGCCAGTGCGAAGAAGCATGTTCCTGACAGCAACCTGGCGATGATCTCGGTCAATGGTCTGTTTGCCGCGCGTGAAGCGCGTCAGGCGCTGCAAAATAACCTCAACGTGATGCTGTTCTCTGACAACGTCTCTCTTGAAGACGAACTGGCGCTCAAGCAGCTGGCGCATGAAAAAGGGCTGCTGATGATGGGGCCCGATTGCGGAACCGCCATTATTAACGGCGCGGCGCTGTGTTTTGGCAATGCGGTGCGTCGCGGCAACATCGGAATTGTTGGCGCCTCCGGTACCGGTAGCCAGGAGCTGAGCGTACGCATTCACGAGTTTGGCGGCGGGATTTCCCAACTGATTGGCACCGGTGGGCGCGATCTGAGCGAAAAGATTGGCGGCCTGATGATGCTTGACGCGATTGGCATGCTGGAGGCCGATCCGCAAACCGAGATCATCGCGCTTATCTCCAAACCTCCTGCGCCAACAGTGGCGCGCAAGGTGCTGGAACGTGCGCGCGCCTGCCATAAGCCCGTCGTGGTGTGTTTCCTCGGACGTGAAGCCGCGCCTGCGGATGAAAACGGTCTGCTGTTTGCACGCGGCACTAAAGAGGCGGCGCTGAAAGCGGTACTGCTGACTGGCGTGAAAAAAGAGAGTCTGGATCTGCATCCGCTCAACTGGCCGCTGATTGAAGAGGTCCGCGCCCGCCTGACCCCGCAGCAAAAGTACATTCGCGGCTTGTTCTGTGGCGGCACGCTGTGCGATGAGGCGATGTTTGCTGCCATGGAAAAACATGCGGAAGTTTACAGCAACATTCATCCGGATCCGGCTTTTCGCCTGACAGATCTCAACCGCAGCGTGGGACATACCTTCCTTGATTTCGGAGATGACGATTTTACCAACGGTAAACCGCATCCGATGATCGATCCAACCAACCGCATTAGTCGTCTGTTGCAGGAAGCACGCGATCCTGAAGTCGGCGTGATCGTTATGGACTTCGTTCTTGGATATGGATCACATGAAGATCCGGTTGGCGTGATGATCGAGGCGATCGTCGAAGCCAAAGCGATCGCCGCCGCAGAGGGGCGTCCGCTTGAGATCCTCGGCTACGTGCTGGGAACCGATCTCGATACGCCGTCGCTGGAAAAACAGTGCCAGATGCTGACCGATGCAGGCGTGATCTGGGCGAGCAGTAGCACCAATACCGGATTGCTGGCGCGTGAATTTATCTGTAAAGGGGAGGAAGCCTGATGAGCCAGACACTGTTTAACCAGCCGCTGAACGTGATTAACGTCGGCATCGCGATGTTCAGCGATGACCTGAAAAAGCAGAATGTTCCCGTGACCCAGCTCGACTGGACGCCGCCGGGCCAGGGCAACATGCAGGTCGTGGCCGCACTGGACGAAATTGCCGATTCGCCGCTGGCTGACAAAATCGCTGCCGCTAACCAGCAGGCGCTGGAACGCATTATCCAGTCGCATCCGGTGCTGATTGGCTATGACCAGGCGATCAACGTCGTGCCGGGCATGACCCGCAACACCATCCTGCACGCCGGACCGCCCATCTGCTGGGAAAAAATGTGCGGCGCAATGAAGGGCGCGGTCACCGGGGCTTTGGTGTTTGAAGGACTGGCGAAAGATCTGGATGAAGCCGCCGACCTGGCCGCCTCGGGTGAAATCATCTTCTCACCGTGCCACGAGCATGACTGTGTCGGTTCGATGGCGGGTGTGACGTCGGCGTCGATGTTTATGCACATCGTCGAGAACAAAACCTACGGCAACCGCGCATATACCAATATGAGCGAGCAGATGGCGAAGATCCTGCGCATGGGCGCGAACGATCAGAGCGTTATCGATCGCCTGAACTGGATGCGCGATGTGATGGGACCGATGCTGCGCGACGCCATGAAGCTGGCGGGCGAAATCGATCTGCGCCTGATGCTGGCGCAGGCGCTGCACATGGGCGATGAGTGTCATAACCGCAACAATGCCGGGACGGCGCTACTGATACAGGCACTGACGCCGTGGATTATTCAGACCGGCTATCCGGTTGAGCAGCAGCGTGAGGTATTCGAGTTCGTCCTCAGCAGCGATTACTTCTCCGGACCGACCTGGATGGCGATGTGTAAAGCCGCAATGGACGCCGCACACGGGATCGAATACAGCACCGTAGTCACGACGATGGCGCGTAACGGCGTTGAATTCGGTCTGCGCATCAGCGGCTTACCGGGTCAGTGGTTTACCGGTCCGGCGCAGCAGGTGATTGGCCCGATGTTTGCGGGCTATAAGCCCGAAGATTCCGGACGTGATATCGGTGATAGCGCAATTACCGAAACCTACGGCATCGGCGGTTTTGCCATGGCCACGGCACCGGCCATCGTGGCGCTGGTGGGCGGTACGGTTGAAGAGGCGGTCGATTTCTCTCGCCAGATGCGTGAAATCACTCTCGGCGAAAACCCCAACGTTACTATTCCGTTACTTGGTTTTATGGGCGTACCGACCGCTATCGACATTACGCGCGTGGGTAGCACCGGCATTCTGCCGGTGATTAACACCGCAATTGCGCACAAAGATGCGGGGATCGGCATGATCGGCGCCGGAATAGTCCATCCGCCGTTCGCCTGTTTTGAAAAGGCGATCCTCAACTGGCGCGACCGCTACTGCCAATAACAACAATCGGGGCTAACGCTGTTAGCCCCACAGTAGCGAAGCAAAAAACGTTGCTTACCTGCAGGGCTGGGCGATCCCCGGGATCGCAAACGATGCTTAACCTGTTAAGGATATTCCATGAACAGCATAAAACTAGAATGGAAACGTGGTGACTGGGCTGCTTACTTTGGGCTGATGACCAACAACCTGACTAACCTGCTGACAATGATGGGGCTGCTCATTTTTGTCGTCGGGATCCCTACCGAAATTGTCTATGGTCGCATTGCGCCTGCCTTTGGTCTGGCGGTGCTGGTGGCCAGCGTCTGCTACGCCTGGTTTGGCCTGCAGATGGCAAAGCACACCGGGCGTAAAGACGTGACGGCGCTGCCGTCCGGGCCGAGCGCACCGTCAATTTTTACCGTGACCTTCCTGGTGCTAATGCCGGTATATCAGCAAACCAAAGATGCCAACTTTGCTATCCAGATAGCTCTGGTGTGGTGCTTTGTCGAAGCGTTGATCCTGGTCGGCGGCTCCTTCCTGGGCGAGACCATCCGCAAGATGATCCCGCGTACGGTATTACTTTCTTGTCTGTCCGGTCTGGGACTGTTGCTGCTGGCGATGAACCCGATGCTGCAGGCATTTGAAGCGCCGACCGTCTCTTTCATCGTCTTGTTGTTAATCTTCATTAACTGGTTCGGTAAGAAGCCGATTTTTGCCCGCATCCCCACCGGTTTGCTGCTGCTGATTGCCGGTACAGCGTTGGCGTGGATCTCCGGTTTGCAAAGCCCGGAAGCCATTAAATCTTCGATGTCTTCCTTTGGCTTCAACCCGCCGGAAATCCATGTCGACAGCTTCCTGCAGGGTTTGCCGCACGCGCTGCCGTACCTGGCTTCTGCGGTTCCTTTGGGTCTGGCGAACTACATTTTTGACCTTGAGAATATTGAAAGTGCGCATGCGGCGGGGGATGAGTACAACACCCGTAAGGTCATGATGGCGAACGGTTTTGCCTCCATGCTCGGCTGCATGCTGGGCAACCCATTCCCGGTGACCGTATATGTTGGGCATGCGGGCTGGAAAGCGATGGGGGCCAGCATCGGTTATACCCTCGCTTCAGGCATCACCATGTTCCTGGTACCGCTGTTTGGGCTGGGGGCGTTTATGCTCGCGATTATTCCGATGACTGCGATAGTGCCGATTCTGGTGTTTATCGGCGTGGTGACCGCCAACCAGGTGGTGCGAGAGACGCCCAAAGTTGAGGTTCCCGTTATCTTTATCTGCTTGTTCCCGTGGATCGCTAACTGGGCGTTGACCATCGTCAACAGCGTGATGGGCGCCGCCGGAACATCCGCGGGGAAACTGGGTAGCGACCTGCTGCACAGCAAAGGTGTCTATTACGATGGGCTGGTGCATCTGGGAAGCGGCGCGCCGCTGGCCAGTATGCTGTGGGGCTGCGTCGCTATCTTCGCCATTATGAATAAGCCGCTGCGTGGGGCGATTGCCGCAGCTTTTGGCGCGCTGTTATCGCTGTTTGGTGTGATTCACTCTCCGGCGGTTGGCTTTGCAGAAGGCAGTTCGATGATGTTTGTTGTGGCCTACCTGATGATGAGCGGCATGTTTGTCCTCAAGCATGTTCTTGATAGCCGTGAAGCGGTGACTGCGCCTGAGCAGGAACCGACGAAAACGACCTGAATCGCCTGTAAGCGGAAGATAACACTATGAAAGAACTTGTGGTCGTTGCCATTGGCGGCAACAGCATTATCAAAGATAACGCCAGCCAGTCGATTGAGCACCAGGCTGAAGCGGTGAAAGCTGTGGCGGATACGGTGCTGGAGATGTTGGCATCGGACTACAACATTGTGCTGACGCACGGAAACGGGCCGCAGGTGGGGCTGGATCTACGGCGTGCGGAAATTGCGCATGAGCGTGAAGGGTTGCCGCTCACCCCGCTGGCAAACTGCGTCGCCGATACGCAGGGCGGGATCGGCTATCTGATCCAACAGGCGCTGAACAACCGCCTGGCGCGGCGTGGTGAGCAGAAGGCGGTTACGGTGGTCACGCAGGTGGAGGTCGACAAAAACGATCCGGGCTTCGCTAACCCGACCAAGCCTATCGGCGCGTTCTTTAGCGAAGCGCAGCGCGATGAACTGCAGCGGGTCAATCCGGGCTGGCGCTTTGTTGAAGATTCGGGACGCGGCTACCGCCGGGTCGTCGCCTCTCCGGAACCGAAGCGTATTGTCGAGGCTGAGGCGATCAAAACGCTGACCCAGCAAGGTTTTGTGGTGATTGGCGCGGGGGGCGGCGGGATCCCGGTGGTGCGTAGCGATCAGGGGGATTATCAGAGCGTGGATGCGGTGATTGATAAAGATCTCTCCACGGCTCTGCTGGCGCAGGAGATCCGCGCTGACATTCTGGTGATCACCACCGGCGTCGAGCAGGTCTGTATTCATTTTGGCAAACCCAACCAGCAGGCGCTGGATACGGTGGATGTCGCAACGATGACCCGTTACATGCAGGAGGGACATTTCCCGCCGGGGAGCATGTTACCCAAAATCGTTGCCAGTCTGGCGTTCCTGGCGCGTGGCGGTAAGCGAGTGATCATCACCACGCCGGAATGCCTGCCGGCCGCACTGCGCGGCGAAACGGGCACCCATATTGTCCATTCCTGAGAGGAAATGTGAATGAAGGAAAGTAACAGCCGCCGTGAATTTTTAAGTCAGAGCGGAAAAATGGTGACCGCTGCCGCGCTGTTTGGCGCAGTGGCTCCAGTCGCGTATGCTGCTAATCCTGTCGGGAACACCTGCGGGACGAAGAGCACAATGACGATTAACGATAAGCACTATTACCTGGATAACGTCCTGCTGGAAGCGGGGTTTGATTACGAAAACTCGGTGGTGGTGCATACCCGTACCGCGCTGCAAACCGTTGAAATTCAGGACGGGAAAATTGTTGCCCTGCGTGAGAATAAGCAGCATCCGGATGCGACGCTGCCGCACTACGATGCGGGTGGAAAGCTGATGCTGCCCGCCATGCGCGACATGCACATCCATCTGGATAAAACCTTTTACGGCGGTCCCTGGCGTTCGCTGAATCGCCCGGCTGGCACCACCATTCAGGATATGATCCGCCTTGAGCAAAAGCTGCTACCTGAACTCCAGCCATACACGCAGGAGCGCGCGGAAAAGCTCATCGATCTGCTGCAATCAAAGGGCACCTCGATCGCCCGCAGCCACTGCAATATCGAACCGGTTTCCGGGCTGAAAAACCTGGAAAATCTGCAGGCGGTGCTGGCGCGTCGCCAGCCGGGTTTTGCCTGTGAAATCGTGGCGTTTCCGCAGCATGGCCTGCTGTTATCGAAGTCTGAACCGTTGATGCGTGAAGCAATGCAGGCGGGGGCGCATTACGTCGGCGGTCTGGACCCAACCAGCGTGGACGGGGCGATGGAAAAATCCCTCGACACCATGTTCCAGATTGCGCTGGATTACGATAAAGGCGTGGATATCCATCTGCATGAAACCAGCCCGGCGGGCGTTGCGGCGGTGAATTACATGGTGGAAACGGTGGAGAAAACGCCGCAGTTGAAGGGCAAACTGACCATCAGCCACGCATTTGCGCTGGCGACGCTGAACGAACAGCAGGTGGATGCGCTGGCGAGCCGCATGGCGGCGCAGCAGATTACCATTGCCTCGACGGTGCCGATCGGTACCTTGCATATGCCGCTCAAGCAGCTGCGTGACAAAGGCGTGGAAGTGATTACCGGGACCGACAGTGTGATTGACCATTGGTCGCCGTACGGGCTTGGAGACATGCTGGAGAAGGCGAATCTGTACGCGCAGCTCTATATTCGTCCCAATGAACTCAACCTGTCGCGGGCGCTGTTCCTCGCCACCGGCGATGTGCTGCCGCTTAACGATAAAGGTGAGCGCGTCTGGCCGAAGGCGCAGGATGAAGCCAGCTTTGTACTGGTGGATGCCTCCTGCTCAGCGGAAGCGGTCGCGCGAATCTCCCCACGCACCGCGACCTTCCATAAAGGCCAACTGGTGTGGGGGAACGTCGCAAGCTAGCCTGGTTTGATGCGCAGCGGCAATCGCTGCTGCGCTCTCTGCTCGTTAACCGACGATACCCATATAGCCGTGAATCCCCATATATAAGCCGACCATCGCGATAAGCGCGCTGGAAAAATAGGGGGCTTTGCGTGCCAGTGTGTTAAATCCGCTCCAGCGTTTGGCCGCCTGCTGCACGCTGATTGCCGCTCCCACGCCCACCGTTACCAGCGTTAGCGCCAGCCCGAGGCTGAAGCACAGCACCATGGTGGCACCCAGCGTGAAGGCTTTGAGCTGGATGCAAATCAGCAGTACCGTAATGGCGGCAGGGCAGGGGATCAACCCGCCGGTCAGACCAAAAAATAATATTTGGCCGTTGGTGACCTCTTTGCCTGCAAAGCGGCGCTGAATATCGGTAGCATGTGCCCGCTCGTGGGCATCCTGATACGCTTTTGAACCCTCGCTCAGCCCTGCTAACGCAGCATGGTTATGATCGTGGTCATGTTCGTGATGATGGTGGTGAGCTTCACCGTGGTTATGATGGTGGTGATGGTCATCATGATCATGGTGATGCTCATGATCGTGGTCATGATGCGTCTGGGTCAGCCAGTTCTGTTCTCCCTGCCAGGTTCGCCAGAACATCCAGAATGCGGTCCCGAGAATAATAATCGCCGAGACAAACTGCAGCCACGGCTCAACGGCCTGGGCAGTAAACGCTTTGCTGATATACATCCCGCCGAGCGCAATCAGCCATACCACTGCGGTATGCGACAGCGTTGCCGCCAGCCCCAGCATCACCGCCTGTTTGATGGTCCCCTTAATGGCAATAATAAAGGCCGCCATCATCGTCTTGGAATGCCCCGGTTCCAGACCGTGTAACACTCCTAATAGAATCGCGCTGGGAATGAAAAACCAGGCGTTGCCTTGCTGAAGAAGCGTAGAAAACTCACCCATGAGAATGATTCTTCGTTGTTTAATTTTGCCAGATTCTACTCCCCCCCAGTATTAAATACTACCCCCCAGTAGAATGACGATGGTATTGTCGCTACAGCCAGACGTTGAAAAGGTATTGCTATGTCACATACGATCCGCGACAAACAAAAGCTGAAAGCCCGAGCCAGTAAGATTCAGGGGCAAGTAGCGGCGTTGAAAACCATGCTGGATGAACCGCATGAATGCGCGGCGGTATTGCAGCAAATAGCGGCGATCCGTGGTGCGGTAAACGGGTTAATGCGCGAGGTGATTAAAGGTCATCTGACCGAGCACATTGTGCATCAGGGCGATGAAATTAAGCGCGAAGAAGATTTGGATGTGGTTTTGAAGGTGCTCGATTCGTACATCAAATAAGTCAGTTTAACGGCTCATCCACATACTGATGAATGAGCCGTTAAAAACACGTTCTAGCCAAAAAACATCACAGATACGCACAGCAGACCGACAATCAGGGTGATCAGATTACCCACTGAACGGTACGGCTTTAGCGCCGGGATCAGATAGGTAGATAATGTCGGCATGATAAACAGAATCATGGCAATCAGCGGCCCGCTAATCGCGTAAATCATTGAAATTGCATTAGGGTTAATGCAGCAAATGATAAACGTAATGGTCGAAACCAGCATAATGGACAGGGCGCGGTTAAAGGCCCGGCTTTTCTTCACTCCCACCTGATGCAACGATGTTTTTACCACCTCGGTTGCCCCTTCAATCACGCCAAAGTAGGTGCCGAGGAACGATTTTGACATCGCCACGACGGCGACAATGATCCCAGAAATCGACAGCCATGCAGGTGCATTTGGCATCATCGATAGCGCTGACAGAATGGTCACCCCTTCATTTTTCGCGTCCTCGATATAGTTTGTCGGAATCGAAAGCAAACAGCTGAAGACGAAAAACAGCACGCTCAGGCAGATGATGACGTAGGCTACCTTCATGATTTTTTTGCATTTACCCATGGCCTGCTCGCCATATTTCTCACGTCGGTCGATGGCGAACGTCGAGATAATTGGCGTATGGCTAAAAGCGAAAACCATCACGGGAATAGATATCCAAACCTGATGAAGCGTGTGCTGATCGAAAGACATCTGGCCGGTGAGTAGCGTTGGCTGCCAGCTTCCGGTCAGGTAGAGCGAAAGGAACAAAAAGTACGCGATGAGCGGGAACACCAGAAAGCCCATTACCCGAATGGTTGCTTGTCGGCCCATCAGAAAAATCAGGTTCAGCACCAGCACCACGCCAAGACTGACCAGCATGCGAACACGCAGATCGATGGCGATATGTTTTGCCAGTTGTTCAGTGAGTGAATTGGTTATCGCCACGGCGTAGATCAGCACCACCACAAAGAAGGCAATAAAATAGAGGGTCGTGATCAGGCTGCCTATCTTTTTGCCGTAGTAGTGCGTAACTGCACCAGTAATCCCTTCACCTGCCGAGGTTTTTGAGGACAGGATAAACTGGCACAGCGCCTTGTGCGGCCAGTAGGTTAAAGGCCAGGCGACGAGTGCGGTGATAAACAGTACCACCGCGCCTGCAGAACCCAGCTGTATGGGGAGGAAGAGGGTTCCTGCGCCGACGGCAGTCCCATATAGTGCGAAGCTCCAGAGAGTCTCTTCTTTTGACCAAAATTTCGACATTATTTGAACGTATCAACTATAAAATAAACAAAAAGAAGCGCAATTTACCACAAATGGCAGGGGCTGGGGGAGGTGTCAACAAGCGGGCGAGTGAATGGATCAAAAGCCGGAACCGAGAAGATTCCGGCTATTGTTTGAATTATCAGGCAGTAACGCGCTGCTGGCGACGCTTCATAACGCGCTCGCGTAAAGTGTCATAAGCCCAGTTATAGAACATGGTGTATGGCAGGAAGAACAGGAAGAAACCTATTTCCAGCGTGAATGCCTGGAGCAGGCTGACGTTCAGCACATACGCCACGATGCTCACCCCGATGACAATAAAACCGCTCTCGAAGCCTAAGGCGTGGAATGCCCGCACTTTAGCCGTACGTTTTACCAGGTGCGACGGCCACAGTCGGTCAAACAGGGCGTTATAAATGATATTCCAGATCATCGCCGTCGTGGCGAGAAGAATGGTCAGTCCGCCCATTTCCAGCACCGAGCGCTGCATCAACCATGCGGTGGTTGGTGCGAGGATCGCGGTGGCAATGCCTTCAAAGCAGACGGCATGAAAAATTCGCTCCAGTAACGAGCGGCGTTGGACTGTATCGTGTTGCATAATCTAAAACCTTCTTTGATGCCCGGATAACGGAATGGTGGCAATTTTATCGTTTTATGTGATATATAAAAGATAGTATCCATCGATAAAGTAGATAGTTCATGCGTTACTCCCCTGAAGCGTTAACGGCATTTGTGGAGACCGTTTCCTGCGGCTCATTTTCTGCTGCGGCCCGGCGGCTGCGTAAAAGTCAGTCCACCATCAGCACGGCCATTGCGCATCTGGAAGCCGATCTCGGTTTTGCGCTGTTTGACCGCTCATCACGTCAGCCGACGCTAACCGAAGAAGGTAAGCGGGTGCTGGGCTATGTGCAGGCAATTTTGACGGCCAGCGAACGTCTTGATGAGGCAGCGATTTCGCTGTCGGGTGAAACGGAAGCGCGTCTGACCTTCGTTTTGTCTGACACGCTGCATCCGGATGTGCTGGAAGAATTGATGGTGCAGTTTGACCACAAGTTTCCCCATACCGAGTTTGAATGTCTGATTGGCGAAGATGAAGACGTTATCGATCTGCTGCAAAAAGGACGTGCTCAGGTTGGGTTGATCGAAGCGCGGGAGGATTACCCGACCGACATGGGCGTCACGCGTCTGCCGATGCAAACCTGGATGGGATTATACGTTGCGGCATCACATCCACTGGCGACTCAAGAAAAAATGCAGTGGGAACAGCTACATACCTGGCGAGAGCTGCGGCTGAATACCTATCTGGAGAGCGGCACCAACGTGGCGCGCGGCCCCGTCTGGTCGGCGCCTAACTATTTGTTGCTGCTGAGTATGGCGGTGCAGGGATTCGGCTGGTGCGCGCTCCCTTGTGCGCTGGTGGAGGAGTTTGCGGCAGAAAAACCGCTGGTTCAATTGATGCTGCCTGGCTGGCCAAAGGCTATCTCTATCGATCTGCTGTGGAATAAGAAATCACCGCCTGGCGTGGCGGGAAGTTGGCTGCGCGACCATTTACAGCAGAGTGGCGTTCAGATGACCAATAAATGATACGAATTTCCTTTGTGATAAAAATCACCGTTTTTAAACAACCTTGATAACTCTTTTTAACAATCATCTACTATTGCGGTGTTATTTTGCGCTGAGGTGGTGATGAAAGAGGTTGTGATAGTCGGGGCGTTACGGACACCGATCGGCTGCTTCCAGGGGACGCTGGCGCGCCACTCTGCCGTTGAATTAGGTAGCATGGTAGTCAGGGCGTTACTGGAGCGCACGGGCGTGGACGTTCACGCTGTGGATGAAGTGATCCTCGGACAGGTGCTTACCGCAGGTGCCGGGCAAAACCCGGCGCGTCAGTCCGCCATCAATGGTGGGCTACCCAATACCGTCTCCGCCATCACCATTAACGATGTCTGCGGCTCGGGTCTGAAAGCGCTGCATCTGGCGACCCAGGCTATCCAGTGCGGCGAAGCCGACATTGTGATTGCGGGCGGACAAGAGAATATGAGCCGTGCGCCGCATGTCCTTACTGATAGCCGTACCGGCGCACAGTTGGGCAACAGTCAACTGGTCGACAGCCTGGTGCATGACGGCCTGTGGGACGCTTTCAACGATTACCATATGGGCGTTACCGCGGAAAATCTGGCGCGGGAATATGGCATCAGCCGTGAACTACAGGATGCCTACGCACTGCATTCGCAGCACAAGGCGCGGATGGCAATTGACGCCGGGCGCTTTAAAGATGAAATCGTGCCGGTGGTAACGCAGCGTAATGGGCAATCGTTCGTGGTGGATACCGACGAACAGCCGCGCACCGATGCCAGCGCAGAAGGGCTGGCGCGTCTGGATCCGACCTTCGACAGGCTCGGTTCAGTAACCGCGGGCAACGCGTCATCCATCAATGATGGCGCCGCTGCGGTGATGATGATGAGCGAGGCTAAGGCCCAGGAGCTGAATTTGCCGGTGCTGGCCCGCATTCGTGCCTTTGCCAGCGTCGGGGTCGATCCCGCGCTCATGGGAATTGCGCCGGTGTACGCGACGCGCCGTTGCCTTGAGCGTGTGGGCTGGCAACTGGCTGATGTTGATCTTATCGAGGCCAACGAAGCCTTTGCCGCACAGGCATTGTCCGTTGGAAAAATGCTGGAGTGGGATGAACGGCGAGTGAATGTGAACGGCGGAGCCATTGCGCTCGGTCATCCGATTGGCGCATCTGGCTGCCGTATTCTGGTTTCACTGGTGCATGAAATGGTGAAGCGTCGGGCGCACAAGGGCCTGGCAACGTTATGTATCGGCGGTGGTCAGGGTGTGGCGCTCGCTATCGAGCGAGATTAACCACCCGAAGTTTTCTCTGCTTAAACGCCTTTCCCGCTGTATATCCCCTGCATCTATAAAAAAGCCCTCCAACAGGAGGGCAAGGCCAGTTACAGAAACATACACTCTAAACTCTGCTAACGTATCAAAACGGTGTTTCATTTCATGTGATTAACAGCGCACTTTGTTAGAAAAGGTGTGTGAACGGCATGTGAGGCTGGCTGTATTTTCAATGTCTTATCCCTACCCCTCATGAACTACTCTTGTTTATTTTTATCTATCTAATTGTTTTAAATAATTTTATTGAAGCCGTTCCCGCGATTTATATGCGCTAGCGTGATCGCAATTACACTTTTGATAATAAGATGCAGAAAAAGTGAAACGTTGTTTTATTTGTAATTGAAAACCCATTCCGGGAGGGATATCATGAGTGCATAAGATAAAACGGAACAGCGTTTTGCTATTCGTTTAAGCATTCACGGTCAATTTATCACTGGAGGTAAATGTGGACGTAAGACAAAGCATCCATAGTGCGCACGCGAAAACCCTGGATACTCAGGAGCTGCGTAATGAGTTTTTGGTCGAAGAAGTGTTTGTCGCAGATGAATACACCATGGTCTACAGCCACATTGACCGCATCATTGTTGGCGGCATTATGCCAGTGGCCAAAACCGTCTCTGTGGGTGGCGAAGTCGGCAAACAGCTGGGCGTAACCTACTTCCTCGAGCGTCGTGAGCTGGGGGTGATTAACATCGGTGGCCCGGGCACGATTACCGTTGACGGCCAGTGCTATGAAATTGGTCATCGTGACGCGCTGTACGTCGGGAAAGGGGCCAAAGAAGTGGTATTCGCCAGCATCGATACGGCGAAACCAGCGAAGTTTTACTACAACTGCGCGCCGGCCCACACGACTTATCCAACCAAAAAAGTCACGCCAGCAGACGTTGCACCAGTGACGCTGGGCGATGACCTCACCAGTAACCGTCGTACCATCAACAAATATTTTGTGCCGGATGTGCTGGAAACCTGCCAGTTGAGCATGGGTCTGACCGAACTGGCGCCGGGTAACCTGTGGAACACCATGCCGTGTCATACCCATGAACGTCGTATGGAAGTCTATTTCTATTTCAATATGGAAGAAGATACCTGCGTCTTCCACATGATGGGGCAGCCTCAGGAAACGCGTCATATTGTGATGCACAACGAGCAGGCGGTGATTTCGCCGAGCTGGTCAATTCACTCCGGCGTTGGCACAAAAGCTTATACGTTCATTTGGGGCATGGTCGGCGAAAACCAGGTCTTTGATGATATGGACCATGTAGCGGTCAAAGATCTGCGCTAGTTGCGGGCGATAGCCGTGCCTGCTGCGGCGGGCATTATAAAAAATTAAGGATTTACAATGATTTTGAATGCATTCTCTCTTGAAGGTAAGGTCGCCGTTGTGACCGGTTGTGACACTGGCCTGGGTCAGGGTATGGCGTTGGGTTTGGCTGAAGCGGGCTGCGATATCGTGGGGATCAACATCGTTGAACCGACGGAAACTATCGAACGCGTGACCGCGCTGGGGCGCCGTTTTTTAAGTCTGACCGCCGACCTGCGTCAAATTGACGGCATTCCGGCGCTGCTGGAGCGCGCAGTGGCAGAATTCGGTCATATCGATATTCTGGTCAACAACGCAGGTCTTATCCGTCGTGACGATGCGATCGACTTCAGCGAAAAAGACTGGGACGACGTGATGAACCTGAACATTAAGAGCGTGTTCTTTATGTCTCAGGCCGCGGCGAAGCACTTTATCGCTCAGGGTAACGGCGGCAAAATTATCAACATCGCTTCTATGCTTTCTTTCCAGGGCGGGATCCGCGTGCCGTCTTACACCGCGTCTAAAAGCGGCGTAATGGGCGTCACCCGCCTGATGGCGAACGAGTGGGCCAAACATAACATCAACGTCAACGCAATTGCGCCGGGTTACATGGCGACGAACAACACTCAACAGCTGCGCGCTGATGAGCAGCGTAGCGCAGAAATTCTCGATCGTATCCCGGCGGGTCGTTGGGGTCTGCCGAGTGACCTGATGGGGCCGATTGTGTTCCTGGCATCCAGCGCATCTGACTATATCAACGGCTATACCGTTGCGGTAGACGGCGGCTGGCTGGCGCGTTAATCTGCTTTCCAGAACTGACAAACCCTGCCCTTTGGCAGGTTTTGTCGGTTAAACATAAGGTGAATGTAGCAATACACCGGAGGCGACATATTCATTCCCTCTGGAACAACATTATGCCGCCAGGCAGATTACGAACAGATAAAATTACGCAGGCAGAAAATCTTCGCGCATGGGCGTAAAGGTATCGAGTAGCGTTCCCGGTTTTAAACAGACGCAGCCATGCATAATGTTGGGCTGTTTATATAGGGTATCGCCTGCCCTAACGACATGCATTTCTTCGCCGATGGTAAATTCAAACTCCCCAGACAAAACGTAAGTCAGCTGCTCATGCGGATGATTGTGCATCGGACCAATCGCGCCTTGCTCGAAGTTCACCTCAACCGCCATCATTTTACCGTCGTGAGCAAGAATGCGTCGGGTAACGCCATTGCCCAGATCTTCAAGGGTGGTCTCTTTATGAAAAATAAACATCTGGCCTTCCAGTAATTAAAACAATGTTTCATTAAACCTATATCAGAAAATTAAAAAAAGAAATGCACGCCAACAGATGTGGAAAGTTGATCACATCTTTGGTTCACTGGAGAGATAACAACAAATCAGGGGAAATGATGAAAACGATCGGTCTGTTAGGCGGTATGAGCTGGGAATCCACCATTCCTTATTATCGACTCATTAATGAAGGGGTAAAACAGCGTCTGGGTGGCCTGCACTCGGCACAGATTCTGTTGCACAGCGTAGATTTTCACGAGATCGAAGCCTGTCAGTCTGGCGGTGACTGGCAGCGGGCTGGGGAGATCCTCGCGCAGGCCGCCGCAGGGCTTCAGCAAGCTGGAGCGGAAGGGATTGTGCTGTGTACCAACACCATGCACAAAGTTGCTGAGGCGATTGAAACCGCCTGTGACGTGCCGTTCCTGCATATTGCCGATGCGACGGGTCGGGCCATACAAAAACAGCAGCTGAACAACGTGGCGCTACTGGGTACGCGCTACACCATGGAGCAGGATTTTTACCGCGGACGCCTACAGACTGAATTTGGTATTAGCACGCTTATTCCTGAGGCTGATGACCGTCAGAAAATAAACCAGATTATTTTCGACGAGCTGTGCCTCGGTGAGTTCAGCAACGCTTCCCGCGACTACTACCTGAGCGTAATTGATCAGTTGGCTAAACAGGGCGCTCAAGGGGTTATCTTTGGCTGTACCGAGATTGGTCTGCTGGTTCCAGCCGAGCTAAGTCCATTACCGGTTTTCGACACCGCGGCAATCCATGCGCAAGATGCGGTGGCGTTTATGCTTTCGTCTGTGGATACAAAATAGCCTCCAGCGGATCGATAAGTCTCGGGAGTTGGGCTTGCAGATGCGCCGTAAAAGCATCGACCAGCGCCGAGGCAGGGCGATGAAGTGGGTGGATCAGGCTGACCGTAAAGGGTACCGAAATGCTGAAGCGGCGGATAACCACTCCTCTGCTGGCATAATCCAGCGCGGTCAGTGGGTTTACCACCGAGATCCCCACGCCCGCCCGCACCATTGCACAAATTGAAGCGGCGCTGTGGGTTTCAATCACCATGCGGCGCTTCACCTGATGTTCGTTAAACAGGGTGTCCAGTAGCTGACGGTAACTGTCGGTCCGCGACAGGCTGATATAGTTCTCTCCCTGAAAATCCTGCGGCGTTAATACCGCTTTATCGGTCAGCGGATGCCCCTGCGGCAGTACGCACACTTCATCCAGCGCCAGCAATTCGGTGCGTTTCGTTCCGGCAGGCGTATGCAGCGTTTCCGTTAACCCCAGATCGTGACGCTGCGCCGACAGCCACTCTTCCAACAGTGGTGACTCCTGCGGCACTATCTGAATGTTGACCTGCGGATAGCGCGCAAGAAATGGCTGCAGCAGCGGCGGTAAAAAGGACTGCGAAAATACCGGCAGGCAAACAATCGACAATTCACCTTGACGAAATTCGCGCAGGCTTTCGGCGGCGCTCACAATTCTGTCCAGGCCGTACCACGAACGTTGTACCTCTTCAAACAGACGTAAGCCTTGCACGGTTGGATGCAGTCGGCCACGCGTGCGTTCAAACAGCGTTAATCCCAGGACTTTTTCGAATCGGGCCAGTTCACGGCTGACGGTGGGCTGCGAGGTATGTAGCATGCGCGCGGCTTCCGTCAGATTACCAGCGGTCATGATGGCGTGAAAAATTTCAATGTGGCGCAGGTTAACCGCGGGCATAAGCAATCCTCGAATGAGCTAATCCATATCATTTTTGCATAGACTCAAGATAAAACGATATTTTTTATTCTTTTTGAGCTGTGGCGTAATCATAAAAAAGCCAATACCGGAGCACGCCATGCCACGCCCACTCAACAACACAGACACTGACCTGACCGCCGACAACCTGTTGCGCCTGCCTGCCGAATTCGGCTGCCCGGTGTGGGTCTATGATGCGCAGATTATTCGCGCGCAGATTGCCAAACTGAGTCAGTTTGACGTGGTGCGTTTTGCCCAGAAGGCATGTTCGAATATTCATATTTTGCGCCTGATGCGCGAGCAGGGCGTGAAGGTCGATTCCGTCTCGCTTGGCGAAATTGAACGCGCGCTGGCGGCAGGTTTTGTACCGGGCAAAGATGAGATTGTCTTTACCGCCGATATGATTGATGAAGCGACGCTCGCCCGGGTGCATGAATTGAGCATTCCGGTAAATGCCGGGTCGGTCGATATGCTGGAACAACTGGGCCAGCTCTCGCCGGGCCATCGCGTGTGGCTCCGCGTAAACCCTGGCTTTGGGCATGGACACAGTCAGAAAACCAATACCGGGGGAGAGAACAGCAAGCACGGCATCTGGTACAGCGATCTTCCGGCGGCGCTGGAGGTAATTCAGCGCTATAAGCTGAAGCTGGTAGGTATTCATATGCATATCGGCTCTGGCGTGGACTACGCGCATCTGGAGCAGGTGTGCGGCGCGATGGTGCGTCAGGTGGTGGAATTTGGTCAGGATCTGGAGGCGATCTCCGCAGGCGGCGGTTTATCAATCCCGTATCGCGAAGGTGAAGAGGCGATCGACACCGATCACTATTTTGGATTGTGGAACGCCGCGCGCGATAGTATTGCGCGTCATCTGGGCCATGCCGTCAAACTGGAGATCGAACCAGGGCGTTTTCTGGTCGCGGAAGCTGGTGTGTTAGTGGCGCAGGTGCGCAGCGTAAAAGAGATGGGCAGCCGTCACTTTGTGCTGATCGATGCGGGCTTCAACGATCTGATGCGCCCGGCCATGTACGGTAGCTATCACCATATCTCCGCGCTGGCGGGAGATGGTCGTTCTCTGCAACAAACTCCTCAACGAGAGACCGTGGTGGCCGGACCGCTGTGCGAATCAGGCGACGTGTTTACCCAGCAGGAAGGCGGAAATGTGGAAACCCGTCTGTTGCCTGCGGTGGTGCCGGGTGATTATCTGGTTTTGCATGATACCGGGGCGTACGGAGCGTCAATGTCGTCAAACTACAATAGCCGCCCGCTGCTACCGGAGGTCTTGTTTGATAACGGCGTGGCGCGACTGATTCGTCGTCGCCAGACCATTGATGAGCTGTTAGCGCTGGAATTAATCTGAGTAAAGCTGGCCGGATAAGGTGCTTGCGTCGCCATCCGGCTCTTTTTCATATTACTTAAAGTACGGTCCGAGCGTTACTGAGTCACGTAATACCAGTTTGCCGGTAAACGGAGGGATCGGCTCCACGCTCTCACCGTTGGCCAGACGTATAGCCTGGTCGATTGCCGTGGTTATCATGGTATCAATCGGCAGATAAACGGTAGATAACCCCGGTTCCAGCCATTTGGCGCTGGGCGCATCATCAAAACCAAACAGCGAGACGTCCGTCGGGAGCCTCAGTCCGGCCTGATGTAACGCTTTTGATGCACCTAATGCCATGTCATCGTTACAGGCGAACAGGGCGCTGAATTTCACCCCTTCCTCCAGCAGTTCTCGACAGGCTTCATAGCCTCGCGTCATCGTGGAGTCGCCGTATTTAACCTTATCAGGATCCCAGGGAATACCGTTTTTTTCCAGAGCCTTACGATACCCCATCAGGCGGGATTTACCGGTAGGCGTATGGCCTGGCACGGTGATACAAGCAATATCGCTGTGCCCCTGCGAGATCAGATAATTGACCGCCTGATACGCCGCGTCTTCCTGCTCAAAGAAAATCGCGCGATCGCGGGCCTGACTGACATCACGGTTGATGACCAGCAAGGGCATCGCAATGCTGTTCATCAGCGACATAATCGCCTTTTCACTCATATAGCGGGTATAGAGAATAATGGCGTCGCACTGCCTGTCGGCCAGCATTTGCACGGCTTCCTGCTCACGCTCCGGCGTGTCGTGACCATCGGTGACGATCAACTGCTTGCCGTGAGACTCCGTCTGGCGCGAGGCCTGTTGCAGCAGGCGGCCAAAGTAGAATCCATCAAATGTGGAAACCACCAGGCCAATGCTGTTGCTGGTGCGATTCGCCAAAGAGCGCGCTAAAAAGTTGGGCCGATAATCGAGTGCCTGCATGGCCTTGAACACTTTCTGGCGCGTGCTCTCTTTTACCTGACCCGTTCCATTTAGTACGCGCGAAACGGTCGCTTTTGAGACGCCTGCGTGTCGTGAAACGTCCAACATCGTAGTCATGACGCAATCCTGGTTAATCGTTTGACGATGAGTTCCCCGGCTCTGTCAGCGCCGAAACGGAATGGCGACGCACCAGAGTTGGGTTAAAGACGTGGGTAATTTCAGGTGCGGGTCGCTTCTCCGCCAACGCGAGCGCCAGTTCGGCGGCCTGGGTTGCCATCGTCACGATGGGATAGCGTACCGTGGTCAGACGTGGGCGCACATAGCGGGAAATCAGCACATCATCAAAGCCAATCAGCGAGATTTCTCCCGGCACATCAATGCCGTTATCATTCAATACGCCCATGGCGCCAGCCGCCATTGAGTCGTTGTAGCAGGCTACCGCAGTGAAGTTTTTGCCACGACCAAGTAACTCAGTCATGGCCTGTTCACCACCGCTTTCATCCGGTTCGCCGAACGTCACCAGTCGATCGCTTACCGGTATATTGCTCTCCGCCAGCGCGTCGTAATAGCCTTGCAGACGATCTTCCGCATCAGAAATACTGTGATTGGAACACAGGTAGCCAATGCGCGTATGGCCCTGTTGAATAAGGTGTCGGGTAGCGAGCCACGCGCCGAAACGGTCATCGAGGGCAACGCAGCGTTGTTCGAATCCCGGCAGAATTCGGTTAATCAATACCATGCCGGGGATTTGCTTCATTAATGAAGCCAAATCCGCATCCGGGATGATTTTGGCATGGACAACAAGGGCCGCGCAGCGGTGGCGAATGAGCTGTTCAATCGCCTGACGTTCCTTCTGTTCATTATGGTAGCCGTTGCCAATCAGCAAAAAATTCCCGGTGTTATAGGCCACCTGCTCGACAGCTTTAACCATTGCCCCAAAGAATGGATCGGACACATCACCAACGACCAGACCGATGGTTTCAGTGGATTGTTGCGCCAGTGCACGCGCATTCGCATTGGGGTGGTAGCTGAGTGATTCCATTGCACTCGTTACGGCCAGACGCGATGCTTCGCTGGCTTTGGGGGAATCATTGATCACTCGAGAAACGGTGGCGACTGATACACCAGCTAGTCGGGCTACATCCTTTATGGTCGCCATGATAGTACCTGTTGTGGGTAAACGCTTACATTCCGTCAGTGTTACGGAAAATGGCTGGCTGTTCAAGCAGATTGCCCGTCAGGACCTCGCAAATGTGAGCGCGCGCGAGCGAAGTAAGACAGAAAATAGAAAATGCTAATTTTTGCTTACACTTTGCGATGTGCTGTTGCGATTGTTCGCTGGTGGGAGAACTGAGCGGATTGCTAAAGTTGGGATCCCAGAGGTATTGATAGGTGAAATCAACTTTCGGGTTGATCACTAGAATTACACCAGCCTGCGCAGATGCGCAGGTTTTTTTTTGCCTTCAGCCTATCTGTAACAGTAACCGATAATTTACACAACTCGTTGCATTTGGGTTCATTCCTTTGCGTTTTCGTACTGGCGTATCTGGCTGCTGACGACCACAATCAAGATCCCAGAGGTATTGATTGGTGAGATTATTCGGTACGCACTTCGTACCTGTCTCTTGCACCGACCTGCGCGGATGCGCAGGTTTTTTTTCGGACTGTATTTACCTGTTTACCTGTCGCGCCCATTCCCCAACTCGTATACTCTCCCACCATTAATGTTTCTATAATTAATGGCACAGGGAGTTGAGATGCTATTTGGCTTTTTTCGTAATCTGTTTCGCGTGCTTTTCCGCGTTCGCGTCACGGGCAATGTCAGCGCGCTACAGGGAGAACGCGTTCTAATCACTCCCAACCATGTCTCATTTATAGACGGCATCCTACTGGCGCTATTTTTACCGATTCGTCCCGTCTTCGCCGTTTACACCTCGATCAGCCAGCAATGGTATATGCGCTGGCTAACCCCGCTGATTGACTTCGTGCCGTTAGACCCAACCAAACCGATGTCGATTAAGCATCTGGTCCGTCTGGTCGAGCAGGGCCGTCCGGTGGTGATTTTTCCCGAAGGACGCATTTCGACCACCGGTTCGTTGATGAAAATATATGACGGTGCCGGGTTTGTCGCCGCGAAGTCGGGAGCGACGGTCGTTCCTGTCCGCATTGAGGGAGCAGAGCTTTCCCACTTCAGCCGCCTGAAAGGTCTGGTTAAACAGCGATTCTTCCCGCGTATCCAACTGCACATTCTACCGCCGACTCAAATGCCAATGCCGGAAGCCCCGCGAGCGCGCGATCGCCGCAAAATCGCCGGTGAAATGCTGCATCAAATTATGATGGAAGCACGCATGGCGGTACGCCCGCGTGAAACGCTATACGAGTCGCTGCTGGCGGCAAAATACCGTTTTGGCGCGGGCAAAAACTGCATTGAAGATGTTAACTTTACGCCAGACAGCTACCGCAAACTGCTGACTAAGACGCTCTTTGTGGCCCGTATTCTGGAAAAATACAGCGCCGAAGGTGAAAAAATCGGCCTGATGCTGCCAAATGCGGGGATCAGCGCGGCGGTCATTTTTGGAGCCATTGCGCGTCGACGCATTCCGGCCATGATGAACTACACGGCGGGCGTGAAAGGGTTAACCAGCGCCATTACTGCGTCTGAAATCAAAACGATCTTCACTTCCCGACAGTTTCTCGATAAAGGCAAACTCTGGCATCTACCGGAACAGCTCACCCAGGTACGCTGGGTTTATCTGGAAGATTTAAAAGCCGATGTGACGTTGAGCGATAAGCTGTGGATTTTCTCACATCTGCTGGCACCGCATCTGGCGCAGGTGAAACAGCAGCCGGAAGAGGCTGCTGTGATCCTCTTTACGTCTGGTTCGGAAGGCCATCCGAAAGGCGTGGTCCACAGCCACAAGAGTATTCTGGCGAACGTTGAGCAGATTAAAACAATTGCCGATTTCACCGCCGATGACCGCTTTATGTCGGCACTGCCGCTGTTCCACTCCTTTGGCCTGACGGTGGGATTATTCACGCCGCTACTGACCGGTGCGGAAGTGTTTCTTTATCCCAGCCCGCTTCATTACCGCATTGTGCCGGAGCTGGTATACGACCGGAACTGCACCGTGTTGTTTGGTACTTCAACGTTCCTCGGTAACTATGCGCGTTTCGCGCACCCGTACGATTTCCACCGCTTGCGCTATGTGGTGGCAGGCGCGGAAAAACTGCAAGACAGCACAAAGCAGCTATGGCAGGAGAAATTTGGCCTGCGCGTCCTTGAAGGCTATGGCGTGACGGAATGTGCGCCGGTTGTGTCGATCAATGTGCCGATGGCGGCAAAATCAGGAACGGTAGGGCGCATCTTGCCTGGCATGGATGCCCGACTGCTGGCTGTTCCGGGTATTGAGGACGGTGGGCGTTTACAACTGAAAGGCCCGAATATTATGAGCGGCTATTTGCGCGTCGAAAAACCTGGCGTGCTGGAAGTGCCGACGGCAGAAAATGCGCAGGGTGAGATTGAGCGCGGCTGGTATGACACCGGAGACATCGTCCGCTTTGATGAAAACGGCTTTGTACAGATCCAGGGGCGCGCCAAGCGTTTTGCTAAAATTGCCGGAGAGATGGTCTCGCTGGAAATGGTTGAGCAACTGGCATTGGCGGTATCTGCAGACAAAATGCACGCCACGGCGATCAAGAGCGATGCCAGCAAAGGTGAGGCGCTGGTGCTGTTCACTACCGACAGCGAACTCACGCGTGAAAAACTACAGCAGTATGCGCGAGCGCATGGCGTGCCTGAACTTGCCGTACCGCGTGATATTCGCCACCTGAAGCAACTCCCATTACTCGGCAGCGGTAAGCCGGATTTTGTTACGCTGAAAAGCTGGGTCGATGAGCCGGAAAAACAACATGATTGAGTCAGCGCACACTAACACTTCAATCTGGTCCAAAGGGATGATGTCCGTCATCGCCGCGCAGTTTCTGTCGGCGTTTGGCGATAACGCGCTGCTGTTCGCCACGCTGGCGCTGCTGAAGGAACAATTTTATCCGGACTGGAGCCAGCCAATCCTGCAAATGGTGTTTGTGGGCGCTTACATCCTGTTTGCGCCATTTGTTGGACAGGTGGCGGATAGCTTTGCCAAAGGCAGAGTGATGATGTTCGCGAACGCCCTGAAACTGCTGGGCGCGGCGAGTATTTGCTTCGGCATTAATCCGTTTCTCGGGTATACGCTGGTGGGGATTGGCGCGGCCGCGTACTCACCGGCCAAGTATGGCATTCTCGGTGAATTGACCACCGGTGACAAACTGGTGAAAGCCAACGGCCTGATGGAAGCCTCCACCATCGCCGCGATTTTGCTCGGTTCTGTCGCCGGCGGCGTTCTGGCCGACTGGCATGTGATTGCCGCACTTTCTGCCTGTGCGCTGGCCTATGCTGGCGCCGTGGTGGCTAACCTGTACATCCCGAAACTGGCCGCGGCTCGTCCTGGCCAATCCTGGCATCTGGGGAAAATGACGCGCAGTTTCTTCTGCGCCGCCTCTTCGCTGTGGCGCAACGGTGAAACCCGTTTTTCGTTGGTCGGAACCAGCCTTTTTTGGGGCGCGGGCGTCACGCTGCGTTTTCTGCTGGTGCTGTGGGTTCCGGTGGCGCTCGGCATCACCGATAACGCTACGCCGACCTACCTCAATGCTATGGTAGCGATTGGGATTGTCGTAGGCGCGGGGGCGGCAGCGAAGCTGGTGACGCTGGAAACCGTGTCGCGCTGTATGCCAGCGGGGATCCTGATTGGCGTCGTGGTGCTGATTTTCTCACTTCAGCATGCGCTGCTTCCGGCTTACGCGTTGCTGATGCTTATCGGCGTGTCAGGTGGCTTCTTTGTGGTACCGCTGAATGCGTTGCTGCAGGAGCGGGGCAAGAAAAGTGTTGGTGCGGGTAATGCGATCGCGGTGCAAAACCTGGGCGAAAACAGCGCGATGCTGCTGATGCTTGGGATTTACTCACTGGCAGTGCTGGTGGGGATCCCGGCGGTAGCGATTGGTATTGGATTCGGCGCGCTGTTTGCGCTGGCGATTGCGGCGCTGTGGATTTGGCAGCGCCGCCAGCCTGGTACGAGATGAGTGAACAATGAATGTACCGGATGGCAGCGTCGCCTTATCAGGCCTACAGAGAGCAGCAATTTGTAGGTCTGATAAGCGTAGCGCCATCAGGCACTAACCGTCACGGTGCAGGATAGGTATACACCTGATGCACCGCTTCAATCTCTGCCAGTACTTCTTCGCTCAACTCCAGATGCAGGCTTTCAACGTTGGTTTTTAGCTGCTCCATCGTCGTGGCTCCCAGCAGGGTGCTGGCGACAAACGGCTGACGACGCACGAATGCCAGCGCCATTTGCGCAGGATCCAGATTATGGCGTTTCGCGATATCCGCATAGGCCGCAACGGCTTTTTGCGTTTGCTCACCGCTGTAACGCGTGAAACGGCTAAACAGCGTATTGCGTGCACCGGCTGGCTTCGCGCCGTTCAGGTATTTACCGGTTAATGTACCGAAGCCAAGGCAAGAGTAGGCCAGCAGTTCAACGCCTTCATACTGGCTCACTTCCGCCAGTCCAACCTCATAGCTGCGATTCAGCAGGCTGTAGGGGTTCTGGATGGTGGCGATGCGCGGCAGATCGTGTTTGTCCGCCAGGTGCAGGTAGCGCATCACGCCAAACGCGGTTTCATTGGACACGCCGATGTAGCGAATTTTCCCCGCGCGCTGAAACTCTGCCAGCGCGTCCAGCGTATCCAGCAGCGAAACGACTGGCGCAGAGTCCGTCCAGCTGTAGCCTAACTTACCAAAGCAGTTGGTCGGGCGCTGCGGCCAGTGAACCTGATACAGATCCAGGTAATCGGTTTGCAGTCTTTTCAGACTGTCGTGCAGCGCTTCACGAATATTTTTACGGTCCAGCGCCTGATTCGGTCGAATACCGCTGTCGTTGTTACGTGAAGGTCCACTCACCTTAGAAGCAACGATTAGCTTTTCACGGCTGCCGTGTTTGGCGAGCCAGTTACCTACGTAGGTTTCGGTGAGACCCTGGGTTTCAGGACGCGGCGGTACCGGATACATCTCGGCAACGTCGATCAAATTTATGCCTTGTTCTACGGCATAATCGAGCTGTGCATGTGCGTCGGCTTCGCTGTTTTGTTCACCAAACGTCATTGTGCCCAGCCCCAGTGTACTGACTTCAAGCGAGCTGTGGGGTATACGGTGATATTGCATAGCCGTTTCCTTTTTATAATCACGACATAAGGATTATAAAAATGGCTGAGGGAAGAGAAAAAGGGAAGTAAAATTGTTAAGGCCAGCGCGCTGCTGACCTCAACCATCAGCGTTCAATGATTTGAGACACATCATCGCGATTAATCTGCATCGCATTGCCTTGCTGGTCGTGATAGCTCACCAGACCGGTATCATCGTCAATTTCTGGTTTTCCATCGGTCAGGATCATTCGACCATCTTTTGTCGCCATTACATAATCACTGCTGCATCCGGAAACGGCAAAAGCCAGTCCTACGGCGGAAATCAAAACTGCCCATTTTTTCATCTG
Organism: Citrobacter sp. RHBSTW-00859; assembly: GCF_013729795.1. Classification (NCBI taxonomy): domain Bacteria; kingdom Pseudomonadati; phylum Pseudomonadota; class Gammaproteobacteria; order Enterobacterales; family Enterobacteriaceae; genus Citrobacter; species Citrobacter sp. RHBSTW-00859. The sequence goes on from NZ_CP056284.1 coordinate 960,994, forward strand.
CTTATCCTCACATGGCCTGCATCTGACAATAGTTTAGTAATAACGCGAAGTTGTGCATGGCGAAAGCAGTAAAATCTTAAACTGTGAGAAGAGGTAGGTGTGGCGCGCATTCGCTCCCCGTGCGGGGAGCGATGGATTTCATCAGAGCGGATTTTTTTTATTACGCCACAGGTTCAGGGTCTCTACCGCAATAGAGAAGAACATGGCGAAATAGATATATCCTTTCGGAACGTGGACGTCGAAACTTTCCAGAATTAGCGTGAAACCGACCAGAATCAGGAACGAGAGCGCCAGCATTTTTACCGAAGGATGGCGGTCGACAAAATCGCCAATCGGGCGTGCAGCAAACATCATCACACCCACGGCAATCACCACTGCCGCCATCATGATAAACAGATGATCGGACAAGCCTACCGCAGTAATCACGGAATCCAGGCTGAAGATTATGTCTAACAACATGATCTGCACAATCGCGCCCAGAAAAGAGGAAACGCGGGTTTTCAGCCCCTCTTCCTCACCTTCAATGGATTCGTGGATCTCCTTACTGGCTTTCCAGATCAGGAACAATCCCCCGAGTAGAAGGATCAGGTCGCGCGCTGATATTGCCTCGCCAAACACTTCGAATAGCGGGTTTGTCAGACGCGTTACCCAGGCAATAGAGGCGAGCAGTGCCAGACGCATGATCATCGCCGCCGCAAGCCCAATACGTCGGGCATGATTGCGTTGCGCTGTCGGGAGTTTGGCTACAACCAGAGAGAGGAAAATAATATTGTCGATCCCAAGAACGATCTCCAGCAGCGTCAGCGTACCGAGCGCAAGCCAGGCGTTAGGATCGGTTATCCATGCAAATAACATCGAACAAAGTCCTGCCAAAAAAAAGAAGCGGTAATTATAGGCCCGTAACGCGGCGGGTGAAAGACCGGACGGTGCTATTGCGCCTGGAACAAGAAATGTCGCTCAAGCAATGCGCGCGTGAAGTTCTTTTTCAAGTAAAAACCGCGTGGTAGGGTCAGGATGGGTTCGCCATGGGCGCCAATGGCCTCGGTAAGCGCTCGGGCGTTGGCGGCTTTAGGACGCAGCTGTAGCACTTCCCCATGGCGGGCAGTGATGCGTTCGACGTGGCCTAACACTATCATGTCCATCAACTCTTCCCAGTCCAGACGCAATTGCCGGTCTTCTTCTTCATTCGGGCTCCACAGCAGGGGAGAACCGACGCGGCGCTCAGCCAGCGGGATGCTGCGTTCGCCTTCTACCGGGATCCACAGAACGCGTTTAAGTTTGTGCCGCACATGGCTGGTTTCCCAGGTAACGCCGGTATTGCCGGTTAACGGTGCCACGCACACAAAGGTGGTTTCCAGCGGTCTGCCAAGGCTATCCACTGGGATTGTTTTCAGCTCCACGCCCAGCGCCGCAAAATCCTGTTCCGGTTTGCTGCCCGCACTGGCGCCAAGCCAGATTTCCAGTAGTACGCCAATCCAGCCTTTATCGCGCTTGAGATCCTTGGGTGCGACGAGTCCCGCCATTGCCGCCAACTCTCCCAGCGCGTAGCCCGAAAGCTGCCGTGCCTGACTCAACAACTGGGCTTCAGATTCAGGGGGAGAAAGCAGCGGATGGAGTTCTGACATCGGGTTAACCCTTAGGTGAAAAAATGAGCAAAGATTTTATACCGTGTGGACAGAGTTTATCTTTTTCCACATGCTTTATTCAATTCTATGATTTATATTGGTTTTTAGATTCACATACGCAGAGTTGCGCAACAGCGAAGCGGGTTTTCCAATTCTGGTCACTGACAATGAACAGGATCTTACACCATGTTATCCACAGAAAGATGGGATAACTGTGAAAAACCCCCACTACTGTTTCAATTTACAGCCTTGACGTGCGACGAAAATCGAATTTTCACACAAATTGTGCCTAACTTATTGGCATAATCTGTGGATAAAACCAACGCTGGTCGATCTTTCATCAGCCTGAAGATCGTGTGCGTGATATACGTCACGTTTCTATGGGTTTATTTGCGCTGAACGGTTTTAACTTTATGAATATAGAAGACTATTTTTGATATGTGACGAATGTCTTATTCGGACTGTTCTGGGTTTTCCCATAGTAATTCCGTACTTCTTCACAACTATATCCACAGAAAAGGTGAATAAAATCGCCTTGCTTGCCCTTCTTCTGTTTATAACTCCGCCCTTAGCTGTGAGTTATTCAATTGTTATTAGAGTATCGCGCCCTTAACAGAGTGGTTTACCGCCTCTCTGGAGTGTGAAACAATCGTTTGTATATAAGGTTTATATTGAGGTAGTCCGGTGATTGATGACGATGGCTACCGCCCGAATGTAGGGATAGTAATTTGTAACCGCCAGGGGCAGGTCATGTGGGCCCGGCGATTTGGTCAGCACTCCTGGCAATTCCCGCAAGGTGGGATAAATGCAGGAGAGACAGCAGAGCAGGCGATGTACCGGGAACTCTTTGAAGAAGTGGGTCTTAGTCGTAAAGATGTACGGATCCTTGCTTCTACTCGTAACTGGTTGCGTTACAAGTTACCGAAACGTTTGGTGCGTTGGGACACGAAGCCGGTTTGTATCGGCCAGAAACAAAAATGGTTTCTTCTGCAATTGGTCAGCAGCGATGCTGAAATCAATATGCAAACCAGCAGTACACCTGAGTTCGACGGCTGGCGCTGGGTGAGTTACTGGTATCCGGTTCGACAGGTGGTGTCATTTAAACGCGATGTCTATCGCAGGGTGATGAAAGAATTCGCAAGTGTTGTCATGGCGCTTCAGGAGAGCACTCCTAAGCCGCAAAGCGCACCTGCGTACAGACGTAAAAGAGGTTAAGCTACGCAAATTATGCTCACCCGCCTGCGCGAAATAGTCGAAAAGGTGGCCAGTGCTCCGCGTCTGAATGAAGCGCTGAATATTCTGGTTACCGACATCTGTCTTGCGATGGATACAGAGGTCTGTTCGGTTTACTTGGCCGATCACGATCGACGTTGTTATTACCTCATGGCGACCCGGGGACTGAAGAAACCGCGTGGTCGTACTGTCGCACTCGCGTTTGATGAAGGTATCGTTGGCCTGGTTGGCAGGCTGGCGGAACCTATCAACCTCGCCGATGCGCAAAAACATCCCAGCTTTAAATACATCCCTTCGGTAAAAGAAGAGCGCTTTCGTGCGTTCTTAGGCGTACCGATTATTCAGCGCCGTCAGCTGTTAGGTGTGCTGGTGGTCCAGCAGCGCGAATTGCGCCAGTACGATGAAAGTGAAGAGTCTTTCCTCGTCACGCTCGCTACGCAAATGGCGGCGATTCTTTCGCAGTCGCAGCTTAACGCGCTGTTCGGCCAATACCGGCAAACGCGCATCCGCGCATTGCCCGCCGCCCCTGGCGTGGCAATAGCCGAAGGCTGGCAGGATGCGACGCTGCCGCTGATGGAGCAGGTCTATCAGGCTTCAACGCTGGATCCGGTGCTTGAGCGCGAGCGACTCACCGGTGCGCTGGAAGAGGCGGCGAATGAATTCCGCCGCTACAGCAAACGCTTTACCGCTGGGGCGCAAAAAGAAACGGCGGCGATTTTTGATCTCTACTCACACTTGCTTTCCGATACTCGTCTGCGCCGTGAGCTGTTTGCGGAAGTGGATAACGGTTCGGTGGCCGAGTGGGCCGTTAAAACGATCATTGAAAAGTTTGCCGAACAGTTTGCCGCGCTGAGTGATAACTACCTCAAAGAGAGGGCCGGAGATTTACGCGCGCTGGGCCAGCGTCTGCTGTTCCATCTTGACGACTCGATCCAGGGGCCGAATACCTGGCCGGAACGTTTTGTGCTGGTGGCGGATGAGCTTTCCGCCACCACGCTGGCGGAACTTCCTCAGGACCGCTTAGTCGGTGTGGTTGTCCGGGACGGCGCGGCCAACTCTCATGCGGCTATTATGGTTCGTGCGCTGGGTATCCCTACCGTCATGAGGGCCGATATCCAGCCATCGGTGTTACATCGCCGTACGCTGGTAGTGGACGGTTATCGCGGTGAACTGCTGGTCGATCCAGAGCCGGTATTGATCCAGGAATACCAGCGTCTTATCAGTGAAGAAATTGAGCTGAGCCGCCTGGCGGAAGATGACGTCAACCAGCCTGCACAGTTGAAAAGCGGCGAGCGCGTGAAGGTGATGCTCAATGCGGGCCTCAGCCCGGAGCATGAAGAGAAGCTGGGGAGCCGGATCGACGGCATTGGCCTGTATCGCACCGAAATCCCGTTCATGCTGCAAAGCGGTTTTCCTTCGGAAGAAGAACAGGTTGCGCAGTATCAGGGCATGCTGCAAATGTTTAACGACAAGCCGGTGACTCTGCGTACGCTGGATGTCGGCGCCGATAAACAACTGCCCTACATGCCGATCAGTGAAGAGAACCCGTGCCTTGGCTGGCGTGGGATCCGCATAACGCTCGATCAGCCGGAGATCTTTTTGATCCAGGTTCGGGCCATGCTGCGTGCCAACGCGGCAACCGGCAACCTGAGCATTTTGCTGCCGATGGTCACCAGCATTGATGAAGTGGACGAAGCGCGACGTTTGATTGAACGCGCCGGACGCGAAGTGGAAGAGATGATCGGCTACGCGATCCCAAAACCGCGCATTGGCATCATGCTGGAAGTCCCGTCGATGGTGTTTATGCTGCCGCATCTGATAAACCGGATAGACTTTATCTCGGTCGGAACCAACGATCTCACTCAGTACATTCTGGCTGTCGATCGTAACAATACACGGGTGGCCAGCATTTATGACAGCCTGCATCCGGGCATGTTACGTGTGCTGGCGATGATTGCGCAGGAAGCCGAAAGAAGCGGTATCGATTTGCGATTGTGCGGTGAAATGGCGGGCGACCCGATGTGCGTGGCCATTCTGATCGGCCTGGGTTTTCGCCATTTGTCGATGAACGGTCGTTCCGTGGCTCGCGTTAAATATCTGCTGCGCCATATCGATTTTGATGAGGCGCAAACGCTGGCGCAACGCAGCCTGGAAGCGCAGATGGCGACAGAAGTACGCCATCAGGTGGCGGCTTTTATGGAACGCCGTGGCATGGGGGGACTGATTCGCGGGGGATTGTGAATCGAGGGCTGGTAACAGTAGGTATACATATCTTTTAACTGTAATAGGCATCCGCTGCGATCCCCATGTGCTATCATTCGCACCTTTGGAGCGCCTGCATTATGCAGGCGCGCTTATCAATTGCTGTCTGACTTCAGCGAAATAACAAGAACTTGTGGTGACAGATGACCAGTAGCTATCTGCATTTTCCGGATTTCGATCCGGTCATTTTTTCAATCGGACCCGTCGCGCTTCACTGGTACGGCTTAATGTATTTGGTGGGGTTTATTTTTGCGATGTGGCTGGCGACGCGCCGTGCTAATCGTCCGGGCAGTGGCTGGACCAAAAATGAAGTAGAAAATCTACTGTATGCGGGCTTCCTCGGGGTTTTCCTTGGAGGGCGTATTGGTTACGTACTGTTCTATAACTTCCCGTTATTCCTCGATAACCCGCTGTATCTGTTCCGCGTTTGGGACGGCGGGATGTCCTTCCACGGTGGGCTTATTGGTGTGATCCTGGTGATGATTATCTTCGCCAAACGCACCAAGCGTTCGTTCTTCCAGGTTTCTGATTTCATTGCCCCGCTGATTCCGTTTGGTCTGGGCGCAGGGCGTTTGGGCAACTTTATCAACGGTGAGCTGTGGGGACGCGTTGATCCGAACTTCAAGTACACCATGCTGTTCCCGGGCTCCCGTACCGAAGACATTTTACTGCTGCAAACTAACCCGCAATGGCAGTCTATTTTTGATACCTACGGCTCGCTGCCGCGCCATGCCTCACAGCTTTATGAGATGGCGCTGGAAGGCGTTGTGCTGTTTATCATTCTTAATCTGTACATTCGTAAACCGCGCCCGATGGGTTCGGTATCCGGTCTGTTCCTGATTGGTTATGGCGCGTTTCGTATTATCGTTGAATTCTTCCGCCAGCCGGATGCGCAGTTTACCGGCACCTGGGTACAGTACATCAGCATGGGACAGATCCTCTCAATCCCGATGATTGTCGCAGGCATTATTATGATGGTTTGGGCGTACCGCCGCAGCCCACAGCAACACGTTTCCTGAGGAACCATGAAACAGTATTTAGAACTGATGCAAAAAGTGCTGGATGAAGGCACACAGAAAAACGACCGTACCGGAACCGGAACACTTTCCATTTTTGGTCATCAGATGCGTTTTAATCTGCAGGAAGGGTTCCCGCTGGTTACGACTAAACGCTGTCATTTACGCTCGATCATTCATGAACTGCTGTGGTTTTTGCAGGGCGACACCAACGTTGCCTACCTGCATGAAAACAACGTCTCAATCTGGGACGAATGGGCGGATGAAAACGGTAATCTGGGCCCGGTTTATGGCAAACAGTGGCGTGCGTGGCCTACGCCAGACGGTCGCCATATTGACCAGATCACCACGGTGTTAAACCAGCTCAAAAATGACCCGGACTCTCGCCGAATTATCGTTTCTGCATGGAACGTCGGTGAGCTGGATAAAATGGCGCTGGCGCCGTGCCACGCGTTCTTCCAGTTTTACGTGGCGGATGGCAAGCTCTCCTGCCAGCTGTATCAGCGTTCGTGCGATGTGTTCCTCGGTTTGCCGTTTAACATTGCCAGCTACGCCTTACTGGTACACATGATGGCGCAGCAGTGTGATCTGGAAGTGGGTGATTTTGTCTGGACCGGCGGCGACACGCACCTGTACAGCAACCATATGGATCAAACGCATCTGCAGCTTAGCCGCGAACCGCGCGCGCTGCCGAAGCTGGTCATCAAACGTAAGCCTGAATCTATCTTTGACTATCGCTTCGAAGATTTCGAAATTGAAGGCTACGATCCGCATCCTGGTATTAAAGCGCCAGTGGCTATCTAACCGGCTTCATGCTGTCACAACCGACGCCCGTGTGCGTCGGTTTTTTTGTCTCAAATCGCGTTCTTCGGCGTGGGTTCCTGAAATATTGCAACGACCTGCAACGCGACAAATATTCCTCGTAGCTCGCCGTAGAAACCGAATTTCCCGCTCGTTATTCATTTTCCTCACGCCATACTGGCGACATGAAAAAACAACACGGCTACACGCTTCTCGAAACCCTGATTGCGATGCTGATCGTCGCGGCGCTTGGCGCCTCGGGGCTGTATGGTTGGCAGCGCTGGCAACAGCAACAGCGGCTATGGCAAACCGCCATTCAGGTGCGAGATTACCTGCTGCAACTGCGTGAAGATGCTAACTGGCGTAACCGCGATCACGTCATCAGCGTGATTCGGGATGGCACATCCTGGTGTTTTGTCAGCTCTGCTGCTGTGCAAACCACGTGTCTACCCGTTTCGCCCTTGGTTTTTACACCGCCCTGGGACGATGTCGAAATGGCAGAGATAACGCCTTCACTGGCCTTTTTGGGTCTGCGCAATACGGCATGGGCTGGACATATTCGCCTGAAAAATACGACAGGGGAATGGCGCGTGGTGGTGTCTGGCTGGGGGCGAATCAGGCTTTGCGAGAAAGATGAGGCCAGGTTATGTCAGTAAATGAACGGGGCTTTTCACTCCTGGAGGTGCTGATTGCTATGGCGATTAGCAGCGTTTTATTGCTTAGCTCAGCGCGATTTTTACCCGCGCTGCAGCGAGAGATCCTGCGCAACACGCGCCAGTTAGCGCTTGAAGATGAAATATGGCAGCGGGTATACACCGTGGCGAAGCATCTTCAGCGGGCAGGGTACTGCCGCGGAAACTGTGTCGGAGAAGGGCTGGAGATATCGGCTAAGGGCGACTGTGTCATTGCGCGCTGGGATGCCAATAGCAACGGCATTTGGGAGAGCAGTCCCGCGAAAGAGGCCGATACGATTGGATTTCGTTTACAGGACAAGGTACTGGAGACCCTGCGGGGAGTAACGGACTGCAATGGAAAAGGGTGGGAGAAAATGACCGATCCAGCCACGATACAGATTGAGGCATTTCAGGTCGAACGTCTGAATATCAGCGGATATTCCCCGCTCCTTACGCTGCGTTTGCGCGGAGTGAACAATGCCGAACCACAAAAGGTTATTGAAGCAGTCTACAGCGTGACAGGATTCAACCTGTGAACCGTGAGCGGGGCGTTTCATCTTTAGCGATGGTCCTGTTACTGCTGGTGCTCGGTAGCCTTCTGCTGCAAGGCGTTAGCAGGCAGGAGTCCCGTTTTGCTTCGCGAGTGGTCACGCAAAGTCAGGCTCTGCAGCGCCAGGCGGTGGTGCAATCCGCGATGGAATGGGGGCGTATGCAGCCCTGGCGCTTACAACTCGCCGTACAGTGTCGGCGTTATACCACGCAGGTTGCCGCGGTTTGCCTGCGACTGCTTACTAATAATTTCGTGCTGCTAATAGTCCATTATGAAGGGGTATCGTTATGGCGGCAGGGGGCGATTATTGATGACAATATCGAATATTCGGTGCATGGCTGGAGCGATTTTTGTCCGCTAAAGGAGCAGGCACTATGTCAGATCCCCTGAACAGACAGCGTGGCTTTAGCCTGCCGGAAGTGATACTGGCAATGGTGCTGATGATCATGATTGTGACCGCGCTGTCAGGATACCAGCGGGCGCTGATGAACAGCTTTATCATCAGAAACCAGTATCAGCAACTCTGGCGTCACGCCTGGCAGCAAACCCAGATGTATCAGTTTTCATCGCCTTTGAACTGGCAGGTTAACCGAATGCAGACAACGAGCGCGGGATGTGTCAGCATCAACGTTAAAATTTCTTCACCCTTGGGCAGGCAAGGTCAGATGACGCGTCTGCATTGCCCGAATCGTCAGTAGTCAGGAGTCGCTATGTTAAGGGTCTACCACTCCAATCGTCTGGATGTGCTGGAAGCGTTAATGGAATTTATCGTTGAGCGCGAGCGGCTGGACGACCCCTTTGAACCTGAGATGATCCTGGTTCAAAGTACCGGTATGGCGCAGTGGCTACAAATGACCCTTGCACAGAAGTTTAGTATTGCCGCCAACATCGATTTTCCGCTGCCCGCGAGTTTTATCTGGGATATGTTTGTGCGCGTGCTGCCGGATATCCCGAAAGAGAGCGCGTTCAGCAAACAGAGCATGAGCTGGAAGTTGATGACGCTGTTGCCGCAATTGCTGGATGGCGATGACTTCGCATTGCTGCGCCACTATCTGACGGACGACACCGATAAACGTAAGCTGTTTCAGCTTTCCTCGCGCGCTGCTGACCTCTTCGACCAGTATTTAGTCTATCGACCTGAGTGGTTGACCCAGTGGGAAGCCGGGCGACTGGTTGAGGGACTCGGCGAATCTCAGGCCTGGCAGGCGCCGTTGTGGAAAGCGCTGGTGGAACACACCGAGGAATTGGGCCAGCCGCGCTGGCATCGCGCCAATTTATACCAACGATTTATTCAGACTCTGGAAAGTGCGTCCGAGTGCCCGCAGGGACTGCCTTCTCGCGTCTTTATTTGCGGCATTTCAGCGCTGCCGCCGGTTTATTTGCAGGCATTGCAGGCGCTGGGCAAGCACATTGATATTCATCTGCTGTTTACCAACCCTTGTCGCTACTACTGGGGAGATATAAAAGATCCCGCCTGGCTGGCGAAGCTGATGGCGCGTCAGCGTCGGCACAGCTTTGAAGAACGCCATCTGCCGCTGTTTCGCGATAGTCAGAAAGCCGAAGGATTGTTTAACAGCGATGGTGAACAGGATGTGGGCAACCCGATGCTGGCCTCGTGGGGCAAACTGGGGCGCGATTACATTTATTTGATTTCAGAACTGGAAAATAGTCAGGAGCTGGATGCGTTTGTCGATATTACGCCTGACAATCTTTTGCATAATATTCAATCGGATATTCTGGAACTTGAAAGTCATGCCGTGGCGGGCGTTACGCTTGAAGAGTATTCGCGTAGCGACAATAAACGACGACTTGAACTAAACGACACCAGCGTGACTTTCCATGTTTGTCATAGCCCACAGCGCGAGGTAGAAATTCTTCATGACCGCCTGCTGGCAATGCTGGAAGCGGATCCCACGCTGACGCCGCGCGATATTATTGTGATGGTGGCGGATATCGACAGCTACAGCCCATTTATTCAGTCGGTCTTTGGCAGCGCGCCAGCTGAGCGTTACTTACCTTATGCGATTTCCGACCGTCGGGCGCGCCAGTCTCATCCTGTCTTACAGGCCTTTATTAGCCTGCTGTCGCTGCCGGATAGCCGTTTTGTCTCAGAGGATGTGCTGGCATTACTGGATGTGCCCGTGCTGGCGGCGCGTTTCAATATCGATGAAGAAGGGCTGCGCTATCTTCGGTTATGGGTCAATGAATCCGGGATTCGCTGGGGAATTGACGACGATAACGTGCGTGAACTGGAACTTCCGCCTACAGGTCAGCATACCTGGCAATTTGGTTTAACGCGCATGCTGCTCGGCTACGCGATGGAAAGCGCGCAGGGCGAGTGGCAATCGGTATTGCCATACGATGAGTCCAACGGTTTGATTGCCGAGCTGGTAGGGCATCTGGCCTCGTTGCTGATGCAGCTCAATCTCTGGCGTAGAGGGTTAGCGCAGGAGCGCCCGCTGGAAGAGTGGCTGCCCGTTTGTCGGGACATGCTTAATGATTTCTTCCTGCCGGATGCAGATACCGAAGCGGCGATGACGCTGATTGAACAGCAGTGGCAGGCCATTATCACTGAAGGTCTGGGGGCTGAGTATGGTGATGCCATACCGCTTTCTCTATTGCGTGATGAGCTGGCCCAGCGTCTTGACCAGGAGCGCATTAGCCAGCGCTTCCTGGCGGGGCCAGTTAACATTTGTACGCTGATGCCGATGCGCTCTATTCCTTTCAAGGTGGTGTGCCTGCTGGGTATGAACGATGGCGTTTATCCGCGTCAGCTTGCGCCGTTGGGCTTTGATTTGATGAGTCAAAAACCGATGAGGGGCGATCGCAGCCGTCGCGATGATGACCGCTACCTGTTTCTTGAAGCATTGATTTCAGCACAGCAAACGCTCTACATCAGCTACATTGGCCGCTCCATTCAGGACAACAGCGAGCGCTTCCCGTCGGTACTGGTGCAGGAACTGATGGACTACATCGGGCAAAGCCACTATCTGCCGGGCGATGAATCATTGACCTGCGATCAAAGCGAGGCCCGGGTAAAAGCACACATTACCCGTTTGCATACCCGTATGCCCTTTGATGCACAAAACTATCTGCCGGGCGAACAGCAAAGCTATGCCCGGGAATGGCTGCCTGCGGCGAGCCTGTCAGGAAAAGCGCACACGGATTTTGTCCAGACGCTTCCCTTTGAGATGCCTGAAACGCTGACGCTGGAAACGCTGCAGCGATTTTGGGCTCATCCGGTAAGGGCTTTTTTCCAGATGCGGCTGAGGGTCAACTTCCGCTCTGAAGAAAGTGAGATCCCGGAAACGGAACCGTTCACTCTTGAAGGATTAACCCGCTATCAGCTTAATCAGCAATTGCTTAACACGCTGGTTGAAGAGAAGGATGCTGAACAACTGTTTCGCCGTTTTCGTGCGGCGGGCACGCTTCCCTATGGGCCATTTGGCGAAATTCTGTGGGATACGCAGCGTCAGGAGATGCAGTCGCTGGCTGAACGCATTATCGCCTGTCGTCAGCCCTGCCAGAGTATGGAAATCGATCTTAACTGTAACGGCGTGCAAATCACCGGTTGGCTGCCACAGGTGCAAGAGGACGGTTTGTTGCGCTGGCGCCCATCTTTGATAAGCATTGCGCAGGGTGTGCAACTTTGGCTGGAACATCTTGTCTATTGTGCCAGTGGCGGTACGGGAGAGAGCCGGTTGTTCCTGCGTAAAGACGGGGAATGGCGTTTTCCGCCACTGGATGCAGAGCAGGCGCTGCTGTACCTGTCGCAGCTCGTTGAGGGGTATCGGGAAGGCATGTCGTCACCATTGCTGGTATTGCCCGAAAGCGGCGGCGCCTGGATAAAAACCTGTTATGACGCCGTAAATGATGCCATGTTAGATGACGATGCAACGTTGCAAAAAGCGCGCAGTAAGTTTCTGCAGGCCTATGAAGGTAACATGATGGTACGGGGTGAAGGTGATGATATCTGGTATCAGCGCCTTTGGCGTCAGCTGGATGCGGCTACGCTGGAGACCATTGTTTTACAGTCTCAGCGCTACCTGTTACCGATTTTTCGCTTTAATTAGTCATGATGATTGTATAAAAATTGCGCAGTTCGATGGCTTCCACTATGATGCGCATTCTGTCACGGACTGATTCTTACAAAGAGAGGATGCTGGCTCGTTCAGCACATAGTCTTGCCCTGTTCAGACCACGTATTTATGCGTGCTTTGCTGTGAACAGGTGAATACGTTAATGATGAGGTTTGTGAATGCCCCGCAGCACCTGGTTCAGCGCATTACTGTTGTTCGTCGCCCTTTGGGTTCCCGTAAGTCAGGCAGATACCGGTTGGCAGCCTTTAGCTGAAACCATCCGTAAAAGCGATAAAGACACCCGCCAGTATCAGGCCGTGCGCCTTGATAACGGCATGGTCGTGTTGCTGGTATCCGATCCTCAGGCCGTGAAATCCCTTTCTGCACTGGTGGTTCCCGTGGGCTCGCTGGAAGATCCGGACGAGCATCAGGGGCTGGCGCATTATCTCGAACACATGTGTCTGATGGGCTCGAAAAAATACCCGCAGCCGGACAGTCTGGCTGAATTCCTGAAAATGCACGGCGGCAGCCACAATGCCAGCACCGCGCCTTACCGTACGGCCTTCTATCTTGAAGTCGAAAACGACGCGTTGGTGGGGGCGGTGGATCGCCTGGCAGACGCTATTGCCGATCCGTTGCTGGATAAAAAATATGCCGATCGTGAGCGTAACGCGGTTAACTCCGAGCTGACGCTGGCGCGCACCCGAGACGGGATGCGTATGGCGCAGGTGAGTGCTGAGACCATCAACCCGGCGCACCCTGGCTCGCGTTTCTCCGGCGGAAATCTCGAGACATTAAGCGATAAACCGGGAAACCCGGTGGTGCAGGCATTACAAAAATTTCATGAAAAGTACTACTCCGCGAACCTGATGAAGGCGGTGATTTATAGCAATAAGCCCCTGCCAGAGCTGGCGCGGATAGCTGCTGACACCTTTGGACGCGTACCGAACAGAAATATCGCAAAGCCTGAAATTACCGTACCGGTAGTCACCGACGCGCAAAAGGGCGTCATCATCCACTATGTTCCGGCAATGCCGCGTAAAGTACTGCGCGTCGAGTTTCGTATCGATAACAACAGCGCGCAGTTCCGCAGTAAAACCGATGAGCTGGTGACCTATCTGATTGGTAATCGTAGCCCTGGCACGTTGTCTGACTGGCTGCAAAAGCAGGGACTGGTTGAAGGTATTCGTGCGGATTCCGATCCGGTGGTCAATGGGAACAGCGGCGTGTTAGCCATTTCCGCGACGTTAACCGACAAAGGGCTGGCGAACCGCGATGAAGTTGTTGCGGCAATATTCAGTTATCTCAATCTGTTACGCGATAAAGGCGTCGATAAACGCTATTTTGACGAACTGGCGCACGTACTGGATCTCGATTTCCGTTATCCCTCCATCACCCGTGATATGGACTACGTGGAATGGCTGGCTGATACCATGATCCGCGTTCCTGTCGAACATACGCTGGATGCGGTGAATATTGCCGACCAGTACGATGTGAAAGCCGTTGAGCAACGCCTGGCAATGATGACGCCACAGAATGCGCGTATCTGGTATATCAGTGCGAAAGAACCGCATAATAAAACCGCTTATTTTGTCGATGCGCCTTACCAGGTGGATAAAATCAGCGACAAAACCTTTGCCGACTGGCAGCAAAAAGCGCAGGGCATTGCGCTGTCGTTACCGGAGTTGAACCCCTACATTCCGGATGATTTCACGCTGATTAAAACGGATAAAAAATACGCTCACCCGGAACTGATCGTTGATGAGCCGGATCTACGCGTGGTGTATGCGCCGAGCCAGTATTTTGCCAGTGAGCCGAAGGCTGACGTCAGCGTGATCCTGCGTAACCCGAAGGCCATGGACAGCGCTCGCAACCAGGTATTATTCGCACTTAACGATTACCTGGCGGGGATTGCGCTCGATCAGTTAAGCAACCAGGCGTCGGTAGGTGGAATTGGTTTCTCTACCAACGCTAACAATGGGTTGATGCTTAACGCCAACGGCTACACCCAACGTCTGCCGCAGCTTTTTCAGGCTCTGCTGAGCGGCTATTTCAGCTACACCTCAACGGATGAACAGCTGGAACAGGCGAAATCCTGGTATGCCCAGATGATGGATTCTGCAGAGAAGGGTAAAGCCTACGATCAGGCAATTATGCCTGTGCAAATGCTTTCTCAGGTGCCGTACTTCTCACGCGATGAGCGCCGTAAACTACTGCCTTCTATCACCCTGAAAGAGGTGATGGCGTACCGCGACGCCTTAAAAACCGGTGCGCGGCCTGAATTCCTGGTAATTGGTAATATGAGCGCCGCTCAGGCGACGACCATGGCGCGGGATATCCAACAACAGCTTGGCGCTAACGGGTCACAGTGGTGTCGCAATAAAGATGTGGTTGTGGACAAGAAGCAGTCCGTCATCTTTGAAAAAGCAGGCAGTAGCACGGACTCCGCGCTGGCGGCGGTATTTGTGCCAACCGGATACGATGAATACGCCAGTTCAGCCTACAGCGCCATGTTAGGGCAGATTGTTCAGCCGTGGTTCTACAATCAACTGCGTACTGAAGAGCAGTTAGGCTACGCTGTATTTGCTTTCCCGATGAGTATCGGCCGTCAGTGGGGAATGGGGTTCCTGCTGCAAAGCAATGATAAGCAGCCGTCTTATCTTTGGGAGCGTTATAAAGCGTTCTTCCCGACGGCGGAAGCGAAGCTGCGGGCGATGAAACCTGAAGAGTTTGCGCAAATTCAGCAGGCGATTATTGCGCAAATGCTGCAGGCGCCGCAAACGCTGGGGGAAGAAGCCTCACAGTTAAGCAAAGATTTTGATCGCGGCAATATGCGCTTCGATTCACGTGATAAAATAGTGGCTCAGATTAAACTGCTGACGCCGCAAAAACTTGCCGACTTCTTCCATCAGGCGGTGGTTGAGCCGCAAGGCATGGCGATACTGTCACAGGTTTCCGGCAGTCAGAACGGGAAAGCAGAATATGTGCACCCGGAAGGCTGGAAAGTGTGGCAGACCGTCAGCGCGTTGCAGCAAACCTTACCCCTGATGAGTGATAAGAATGAATGATGCCGCTGAGTCCCTTGATCCACTGCGCTTGCCCCTGACGGGCGAGCGCCTGATTGAAGCCTCTGCGGGCACCGGTAAAACCTTTACCATCGCCGCCCTGTATTTACGTTTACTGCTTGGACTGGGCGGCTCTGCCGCCTTTCCTCGTCCTCTGACCGTTGAAGAACTGCTCGTGGTCACCTTCACCGAGGCGGCCACCGAAGAGTTGCGTGGTCGAATTCGTAGCAACATTCATGAACTGCGAATTGCCTGCCTGCGTGAAACGACCGACAACCCGCTATATGCCCGTTTGTTAGATGAAATCGCCGATAAAAAACAGGCCGCTCAGTGGCTGCTATTGGCTGAAAGACAGATGGATGAAGCGGCTGTGTTTACCATCCACGGCTTTTGTCAGCGTATGCTCAGTCTCAACGCCTTTGAATCAGGCATGCTGTTCGAACAGCAACTGATAGAAGATGAATCGCTGCTGCGCTATCAGGCCTGTGCGGACTTCTGGCGTCGGCACTGCTATCCGCTACCCCGCGACATTGCGCAGGTGATTTTTGAAACGTGGAAAGGACCGCAGGCTCTGCTGAGAGACATCGATCGCTATCTGCAGGGGGAAGCGCCGGTCATCAAGGCTCCGCCGTCTGATGACGAAACGCTGGCTTCCCGGCACGAACAAATTCTCACGCGCATTAACCAGATCAAGCAGCAATGGCGTGATTCCGTTGATGAGCTGGATGGCCTGCTGGAAGCCTCCGGGATCGACCGGCGTAAATTTAATCGTGGTAACCAGGGCAAGTGGATCGAAAAGATCGGTGCATGGGCGCAAGAAGAAACCCAAAGTTATCAGCTTCCTGACGCGCTGGAGAAATTCTCTCAGCGTTTTCTGGAAGAGCGCACTAAAGCGGGCGGAATAACTCCTCAGCACCCGCTGTTTGTCGCTATTGATGAACTGCTTAGCGAACCGTTATCTCTCCGCGATCTGGTGTTCACCCGGGCGCTGGCGGAGATCCGTTCAGCGGTTGCCGAGGAGAAACGACGCCGCGGTGAGCTAGGCTTTGACGATATGCTCAGCCGTCTGGATGCGGCGTTGCGCAGTGAAAGCGGCGATGCGCTGGCGACGGCTATCCGTACCCGTTTTCCGGTCGCGATGATCGATGAATTTCAGGATACCGATCCGCAGCAGTACCGTATTTTTCGCCGGATCTGGCAGCATCAGCCGGATACCGCACTGCTGCTGATTGGCGACCCAAAACAGGCGATTTACGCGTTTCGCGGCGCGGATATCTTCACCTATATGAAGGCGCGCAGCGAGGTCAGCGCACACTATACGCTCGATACCAACTGGCGTTCGGCCCCCGGCATGGTCAATAGCGTAAATACGCTTTTCAGCCAGATGGATGACGCCTTTATGTTCCGCGAAATCCCCTTTAGCCCGGTAAAATTTGCAGAAAAAAACCAGTCGTTTCGGTTTGTTTTACACGGTGAGACACAGCCAGCCATGAGCATGTGGCTGATGGAAGGGGAAAGCTGCGGCGTAGGCGATTATCAGAACTACATGGCCCAGGTGTGCGCCACGCAAATTCGCGACTGGCTTAAGGCCGGGCAGTCTGGCGCTGCGCAACTGGTCAGTGGTAAAACATCCAGTCCGGTACGCGCGTCGGACATCAGCGTACTGGTTCGTAGCCGCCAGGAGGCGGCACTGGTCCGTGATGCGCTGACGCAGCTGGCAATTCCCTCCGTCTACCTTTCCAACCGTGACAGCGTATTTGAAACGCTGGAAGCGCGGGAGTTGCTGTGGGTGCTGCAGGCGGTGATGACGCCGGAGCGTGAGAACACGCTGCGTAGCGCGCTGGCGACCTCAATGATGGGGCTGAATGCGCAGGATCTTGAAGCCTTAAATAACGACGAAAATGCCTGGGATGCGGTGGTCGAAGAGTTTGATGGCTATCGTCAGATCTGGCATAAACGCGGCGTGATGCCGATGCTGCGCGCGCTGATGACAACCCGCCAGATTGCGGAAAACCTGCTGGCGACGGCGGGGGGCGAACGCCGCCTGACCGATATTTTACATATCAGCGAACTGTTGCAGGAAGCGGGCTCGCAGCTGGAAAGCGAGCATGCGCTGGTGCGCTGGCTGTCCCAGCATATTCTTGAACCCGACAGCAACGCGTCCAGCCAGCAGCTCAGGCTGGAAAGCGACAAGCATCTGGTCAAAATCGTCACTATCCATAAATCTAAAGGGCTGGAGTATCCGCTGGTCTGGCTGCCGTTTATCACGAATTTCCGCGTCCAGGATCAGGCTTTCTACCACGATCGCAGCTCTTTTGAAGCCGTGCTGGATCTCAGCGATGCCGAGGAGAGCGTTGAGCTGGCTGAAGCGGAACGTCTGGCGGAAGACCTGCGTTTGCTCTATGTCGCGCTAACCCGTTCGGTATGGCACTGCAGCCTTGGCGTGGCGCCGTTGGTGCGACGTCGGGGCGATAAAAAAGGGGATACCGATGTACATCACAGCGCCCTTGGTCGCCTGTTGCAAAAAGGTGAGCCGATGGATGCCGCGGGTCTGCGTAGTGCGATTGAAGCGCTGTGTAGCGACGATATTGCCTGCCAGACGCCTGCGCAGCCTGACGGTGAACGCTGGCAAGTTGCGCAGGCTGTTAGCTGCGAACTGAGTGCGAAAATACTGCAGCGTACGCCCGGCGATAGCTGGCGCGTGACCAGTTATTCCGGTCTGCAGCAGCGTGGGCATGGAATCGCGCAGGATCTGATCCCGCGACTGGATATTGATGCCGCAGGCGTTGGTGAGGTTATTGAAGAGTCAGGGCTTACACCGCATCAGTTCCCGCGCGGCGCTTCGCCAGGTACATTCTTGCATAGCCTGTTTGAAGATCTCGACTTTACTCAACCGGTAGATCCGAGTTGGGTCGAGGAAAAACTGGCGTTGGGCGGTTATGACGCGCACTGGACGCCGGTTTTGACCGAATGGCTGGATGCCATTTTGCAGGCGCCTCTCAACGAGACGGGCGTGAGTTTGAGCCATCTTTCCGCGGGTGAAAAACAGGTGGAGATGGAGTTTTACCTGCCGATTTCGCAGCCGCTGATGGCCAGCCAACTTGATGCGTTAATTCGCCAATACGATCCGCTCTCCGCGGGGTGCCCTGCGTTGGAATTTATGCAGGTACGCGGCATGCTGAAAGGATTTATTGACCTGGTTTTCCGCCACCAGGGGCGTTATTACCTTCTCGATTACAAATCGAACTGGCTGGGGGAAGACAGCTCAGCGTATACGCAGCAGGCGATGGCCTCTGCCATGCAGGCGCATCGCTACGACCTGCAGTATCAACTTTATACCCTGGCGCTGCATCGCTACTTGCGCCATCGCATTGCTGATTACGATTATGAACGCCATTTTGGCGGTGTTATCTATCTCTTCTTGCGTGGCATTGACAGTGAAAATCCGCAACAGGGAATTTACGCGACCCGACCTGACGGGGAGTTAATCGCCTTGATGGACGAGATGTTTGTCGGTGCGCCACTGGAGGAGATGTCATGACAATCCAGAAACGATTACTGGAAGCTGTGGAGCAAAAACAGCTCCGGCCTCTGGATGCCCAGTTTGCGCTGGCGGTTGCCGGAAATGACAACCCTGCCGTTGCGCTGGCGGCGGCGTTGCTCAGTCGTGAAGCAGGAGAAGGGCACGTCTGCTTACCACTTTCGCGGTTATCCCTGAGCGAGGATGCCCATCCCCTTTTAAGCGCCTGGCTCGCTGAAGTGGGGGAGCCAGAAGACTGGACGGAATGTCTGCTGGCCTCCGGGGCGGTAAGCCGTGGTGAGCAACCCACGCCGCTGGTGCTGCACGGCGATCGCTTGTATCTGAACCGGATGTGGCATAACGAACGGGCGGTGGCTCGCTTTTTCAGTGAAGTTAACCACGCCATTGAGGTGGATGAACAACGGCTTACCCACACGCTTGCGGCGTTGTTTCCACCAGCGGAAGGTGTTAACTGGCAAAAAGTGGCCGCTGCGGTGGCGTTGACCCGTCGTATATCGGTGATCTCCGGCGGGCCGGGGACCGGAAAAACGACAACAGTTGTGAGGCTTTTGGCGGCGTTGATTCAGATGGCGGAGGGGGAACGCTGCCGTATTCGCCTGGCGGCTCCTACTGGAAAGGCGGCAGCGCGCCTGACTGCCTCGCTGGGCGCAGCGCTACGAGAACTGCCGTTAACCGAAGAGCAAAAGAAACGCATTCCCGATGACGCCAGTACGTTGCATCGATTATTAGGCGCTCAGCCAGGCAGTCAGCGCCTGCGCCATCATGCGGGAAACCCGCTGCATCTGGATGTGCTGGTGGTGGATGAAGCCTCGATGATTGATTTGCCGATGATGTCGCGCCTTATCGATGCGCTGCCGCCGCACGGGCGGGTGATTTTTCTTGGCGATCGTGACCAGCTCGCTTCCGTCGAAGCGGGGGCGGTGCTGGGGGATATCTGTGCTTTCGTCGGTGACGGGTTTACCCCGGAACGCGCCCGCCAGCTCAGTCGTCTGACCGGAAGCGCTATTCCGGCAGGTTTGGGAACTCAGGCCGCCGCTTTGCGCGACAGTTTGTGTCTGCTGCAAAAGAGTTACCGTTTCGGTAGCGATTCCGGAATCGGTCAGTTGGCTGCTGCGATTAATCGTGGTGACAAAGCCGCGCTCAAAACGGTCTTCCAGCAGGGGTTTAGCGACATTGAAAAACGCACGCTACATAGCAGCGAAGATTACGCCGCGATGTTGGATGAGGCGCTGGCGGGTTATGGGCACTATCTGGATTTACTGCGCGAGGGCGCTGAGCCGGATGCTGTCATTCAGGCCTTCAATGAGTATCAGCTGTTGTGCGCCCTGCGTGAAGGTCCGTTTGGCGTGGGTGGTTTGAATGAACGCCTTGAGCAGGTGATGGCGCAAAAACGTAAAATTCATCGTTCGACGCATAGCCGCTGGTATGAGGGAAGGCCGGTGATGATCGCGCGCAATGACAGTTCGCTGGGATTATTTAACGGTGATATCGGCATTGCCCTCGATCGTGGACAGGGCCTGAGGGTGTGGTTTGCGCTGCCGGACGGTTCTATCAAATCAGTCCAGCCCAGTCGCTTACCTGAACATGAAACCACTTGGGCGATGACCGTGCACAAATCGCAGGGATCTGAGTTTGACCATGCGGCGTTGATTTTACCCAGCCAGCATTCACCCGTGGTTACCCGCGAGCTGGTCTATACCGCCGTCACCCGCGCGCGCCGGCGTCTGTCACTGTATGCCGATGAGCGGATATTAAGTAACGCCATTGCCACCCGCACCGAACGTCGCAGCGGATTGTCGGCGTTGTTTAATCAATAAAATTCGTTGCCGGATAAGGCATTTATACCGCATCCGGCAACGACTACTACCCCAAATCCGCCATCAGCACCTTTGACCGCCGCTGATAGTTGTACATCTCTTTCTTGCTTTCCGGCAGCAGGTCGATATCCACCGGCGTGAAACCACGTTCCTGGAACCAGTGAATGCTGCGCGTGGTCAGCACGAACAGTTTGCTCAGTCCCATTTGCCGGGCCTGCGCGGCGATCCGCTCCAGCAATACTTCCCCGCGCGATGAGCTACGGTAGTCCGGATGCACCGCCACGCACGCCATTTCGCCAATTCTCTCCTCCGGGAAAGGGTACAGAGCGGCGCAGGCGATGGTCAGGTTATCGCGCTGAATAATCGTGAATTTGTCGATCTCCATTTCCAGTTGTTCGCGGGAGCGACGTACCAGAATGCCTTGCTGCTCCAGCGGGCGGATCAGCTCCAGAATCCCGCCGATATCGTTAATGGTAGCGCGGCGGATCTGCTCGGCGCTTTCCATTACGATCTGCGTACCGATCCCGTCACGGGAGAACAGTTCCTGCAGCAATGCGCCATCTTCCTGATAGCTGATCAGATGGCAGCGCCGTACCCCACTGCGACAGGCTTTCACTGCCCCACGCAGGAAGCGCACTGTGCCGGAGCTGTAATCGCCTTTCTCTTCCTGCAACTCAACGCGCGCCTGGGCTTCGTTAGGAAACAGCTCGGAAATAATATCGCCATCATCGTTGGTGACGCCCTGAGAGGAGCAAAAGCCGATCATTTTCTCTGCCTTCAGTTTGATAGCCAACTGCGTGGCGACCTCTTCTGAAGTCAGGTTAAAGCTCTCACCGGTGACGGAAACGGCGACCGGGCCCATCAGCACAATCGCGCCACTGTCTAACTGGCGGTGAATGGCATCTTCATCAATACGACGAATACGTCCGCTATGGCAGTAATCCACGCCGTCATCAACGCCCAGCGGCTGGGAGATAATAAAATTACCGCTGACCACATTGATGTGCGCCCCCTGCAATGGCGTATTATTCAGGCTCATTGACAGACGGGCGGTAATATCAAGCTGAAGTAACCCTGCCGCCTGTTTGACCAGCTCCAGGGTTTTAGCGTCGGTAACGCGCGTATTCTTGTGGTACACCGGTTCATGATGATGTGCCGCAAGATTGGCATCAATCTGCGGTCGTGCGCCATAGACCACGACAAGGCGGATGCCGAGACTATGAAGAAGGCCAATGTCATTGACGATACTGGAAAAGTTTTCATGCTCGATGGCTTCGCCGCCCAGCATAATGACAAACGTCTTTCCCCGATGGGTATTGATATAGGGAACAGAATGGCGGAATCCCTGTACCAGTTCGGTTCTACGCTCCTTCACCACGGCACACCCTCATTGCATGATTATTCGTAATTTGTGTATTTTTATTCTGTTTTGGCGCTGTGCGCAAGCGTAATTTTTACCCATGCCGAAGATTTTTCTCAGTAATGCCGTGAATATAAAAAGAATGTTTACCCTTTTATAGATGACAGATTATGCGTCATTCGCTAAAGTTTCCGGTCAATTCAGACGTTTTACGTATTACCTCAATAAAGATTTCTTTTTGCTCGGGAGAAGCATGTCGGGATCCAATTCAGCAATCAGTCGCCGCCGTTTACTGAAAGGTGCGGGTGCTATGTGGCTTTTGAGCGTCAGCCAGGTTGGTCTGGCTGCCATGAGTCAGGTCGTTGCCGTACGTGTCTGGCCAGCGTCCAGCTACACCCGCGTCACGGTAGAATCTAACCGTCTGCTGAAATACAAACAGTTTGCCCTGAGTAATCCTGAGCGTGTGGTTGTGGATATTGAAGGCGTTAATTTGAACTCGGTGCTCAAGGGCATGGGGGCGCAGATCCGTCCTGACGATCCGTATATTAAATCGGCGCGCGTCGGGCAGTTTGACCCACAGACCGTGCGGATGGTGTTCGAGCTGAAACAGAATGTGAAGCCGCAACTTTTTGCGCTGGCTCCGGTGGCCGGCTTTAAAGAACGTCTGGTGATGGATCTCTATCCCGCGAATGCCCAGGATGTTCAGGATCCGCTGCTGGCGTTGCTGGAAGAATACAACAAGGGCGATCTGGACAAACAGGTGCCGCCTGCGCAAAGTGGCCCGCAGCCGGGTAAAGCGGGGCGCGATCGTCCCATTGTCATTATGCTCGACCCAGGACATGGCGGAGAGGACTCCGGTGCGGTGGGGAAATACAAGACGCGTGAAAAAGATGTGGTGCTGCAGATTGCCCGACGCCTGCGAGCCCTCATAGAGAAAGAGGGCAACATGAAGGTCTTTATGACGCGAAATGAAGATATCTTCATTCCGCTTAAAGTCCGCGTGGCGAAAGCGCAGAAGCAGCGTGCAGACCTGTTTGTCTCTATTCACGCTGATGCATTTACCAGTCGACAGCCCAGAGGTTCGTCGGTATTTGCGCTCTCGACTAAAGGGGCGACCAGCACCGCCGCGAAATATCTGGCGCAAACTCAGAACGCCTCGGATTTGATTGGCGGCGTCAGCAAGAGCGGCGATCGCTACGTCGACCATACCATGTTCGACATGGTGCAATCGCTGACCATCGCCGACAGCCTGAAGTTTGGTAAAGCGGTATTGAATAAGCTCGGTAAAGTTAACAATCTGCATAAGAACCAGGTTGAACAAGCCGGGTTTGCGGTACTTAAAGCGCCGGATATTCCGTCTATTCTGGTGGAAACCGCATTTATCAGTAACGTTGAGGAAGAGCGTAAGCTCAAAACTGCGACCTTCCAGCAGGAAGTTGCAGAGTCGATTCTGGCGGGGATCAAAGCCTACTTTGCCGATGGCGCGACGCTGGCGAGAAGGGGATAACAAAAAAGCGCTGAAAAGCGCTTTTTTTATGGACCGCAGATACAAAAAAACACCCTTTAGGGTGTTTATAATGTTGGTTGCGGGGGCCGGATTTGAACCGACGACCTTCGGGTTATGAGCCCGACGAGCTACCAGGCTGCTCCACCCCGCGTCACCGTACTGCTTTATATTTTATCAAATTTGATTGGTTGCGGGGGCCGGATTTGAACCGACGACCTTCGGGTTATGAGCCCGACGAGCTACCAGGCTGCTCCACCCCGCGTCACCGTACTGCTTTTATTTCATCAAATTTTAATTGGTTGCGGGGGCCAGATTTGAACTGACGACCTTCGGGTTATGAGCCCGACGAGCTACCAAGCTGCTCCACCCCGCGTCCGTGGATGCGCACTATACTCTGCTCGCATTTTCATGCAACCCTTTTTTCACCTTGATCACGTTTTTAAGGTGAAAATGAACAAAAACAACGCATTCTGGATTGTTTTTTGCTCAAAATTTGCGTTCGGGTATGTATACGCATTTCATTAGGTTCGGGGGTTTGTTATCTTCGTCTCGCATTCAGGCAACATAAGACGAGAACAATGAAAGGACGTTGGGCAAAATATCTTCTTGCGGGAGCTGTCGTCGCGATGCTCGCCGCGTGTTCCTCAAAACCCACCGATCGTGGGCAGCAGTATAAAGACGGGAAATTTACCCAGCCTTTCTCACTGGTGAACCAGCCTGATGCGGTTGGCGCACCAATCAATGCCGGTGATTTCGCCGAGCAGGTTAATCAAATTCGCAGCGCTTCGCCACGTTTGTACGGCAACCAGAGCAACGTTTACAACGCTATCCAGCAGTGGTTACGTGCGGGCGGTGATACGCGCAGTATGCGCCAGTTTGGTATTGATGCCTGGCAAATGGAAGGGGCGGACAACTACGGTAACGTCCAGTTTACCGGTTACTACACGCCGGTTATTCAGGCGCGCCATACGCGCCAGGGCGAGTTTCAGTATCCTATCTATCGCATGCCGCCAAAACGTGGCCGCTTACCAAGCCGTGCCGAGATTTACGCGGGCGCGCTGAGCGACAACTACATTCTGGCGTACAGCAACTCCCTAATGGATAACTTCATTATGGATGTGCAGGGCAGTGGTTACATCGATTTTGGCGATGGCAGTCCGCTTAACTTCTTTAGCTATTCCGGGAAAAACGGCCACGCCTATCGCAGCATCGGTAAAGTGCTTATCGACCGTGGCGAAGTGAAAAAAGAAGATATGTCGATGCAGGCTATTCGCCATTGGGGTGAAACGCACAGCGAAGCCGAAGTGCGTGAGCTGTTGGAGCAGAACCCATCGTTTGTCTTCTTTAAACCGCAATCTTTTGCACCGGTCAAAGGGGCCAGCGCGGTACCGTTGATTGGTCGCGCATCTGTGGCTTCTGACCGCAGTATCATTCCTGCGGGCACAACATTGCTGGCGGAAGTCCCGTTACTGGACAATAACGGCAAGTTTACCGGCCAGTACGAACTGCGTCTGATGGTGGCGTTAGATGTGGGTGGCGCTATTAAAGGGCAACACTTCGATATCTATCAAGGCATTGGTGCTGACGCCGGACACCGTGCGGGGTGGTATAATCACTACGGTCGCGTGTGGGTACTGAAAACAGCGCCGGGTACGGGTAACGTGTTCAGCGGTTAATAGCCGGATGGCGCTCGATATTAATGAATTTGAGGTGTTATGTCTGTGGTTATCAGTGATGCCTGGCGCCAGCGTTTTGGCGGTACGGCGCGTCTGTATGGCGAAAATGCGCTGCAGTTGTTTGCCCAATCGCACGTTTGTGTGGTCGGGATTGGCGGGGTAGGGTCGTGGGCGGCGGAAGCGCTGGCGCGTACCGGTATTGGCGCCATCACGCTCATCGATATGGATGATGTGTGCGTCACCAATACTAACCGCCAGATCCATGCTCTGTGCGATAACGTCGGTCTGGCAAAAGCTGAAGTGATGGCTGAACGTATCCGCCAGATTAACCCGGAGTGCCGGGTGAACGTGGTCGATGATTTTGTCACGCCGGATAATGTTGCTGAGTATATGAGTGCGGGTTATTCGTATGTCATTGATGCGATTGATAGCGTGCGCCCAAAAGCGGCACTGATCGCCTGGTGTCGGCGTAACAAAATTCCGCTGGTGACCACCGGTGGTGCGGGAGGGCAGATCGACCCGACGCAGATACAGGTCGTTGATTTGGCAAAAACTATCCAGGATCCGCTGGCAGCCAAGCTACGCGAGCGACTGAAAAGCGATTTTGGCGTGGTGAAAAACAGCAAAGGCAAGCTGGGCGTGGACTGTGTGTTCTCGACCGAAGCGCTGGTTTACCCGCAGGCAGATGGCTCGGTATGTGCGATGAAGGCGACGGCGGAAGGGCCGAAGCGCATGGATTGCGCATCCGGTTTTGGCGCGGCCACTATGGTGACCGCCACCTTTGGCTTTGTTGCCGTCTCACACGCGCTGAAGAAGATGATGGCGAAAGCGTCGCGCCAGAGTTGAGTGTGTTGTGCCGGATAAGGCGCGTTCGCGTCGCCATCCGGCAACCATCAAACCTGTCGGGCAGCCTCAAGAATCGCCTCGTTCAGAGCATGCAGCCCCTGGGTACGCGAGGCGCTGAGCTGCGCGCGTAAACCTAGCTCGTCAAATAATGCCATAGGCGAATGCGCCAGTAACTCGGCTGCAGTTTTACCTTCGACCGCCGTGAGTAATACCGCCAGCAGCCCGCGTACAATGCGACCTTCGCTGTCGCCGAAGAAATGCAAAGTACCATTCTCATGAAGGGTATGCCCCAGCCAAACGCGGTTTTCGCAGCCCGCGATCTCTTTGGCCTGTGCCTTTAGCGAATCCGGAAGCGCTGGCAACTGCTTACCCAGCAGAATCAGCTGGCGATATTTATCTTCCCACTGGGTGAGCGGGGTAAAGGTATTGCGTAACGTCTCTTCCGTTACGGTTGTGCCAAACGGGTGTCCGGCGAACAGAGGGCTTGTCATTAATCCACCAATATTTCCAGCGCGCGGTCAACGGCTGCGACCAACGCATCTACATCACTTTGCGTATTATAAGGTGCAAATGAGGCGCGTAGCGTCCCGGATACGCCCAGTTCTGCCAGCAGCGGTTGCGCACAGTGTTGTCCTGCACGCAGTGCAATGCCATATTCGGCCAGCAACGTCACCATGTCGCTGTGATGAACCCCTGCGAAATCAAAGGCTAACAGACTGGAGTCCTGGCAGCGGAAGGAGCGAAAGCCGGGGCGTTTCGCCAGCGCATTTTCTGCCAGCGTCGCCAGACCCCGGCTCCAGTTTTCGGCCTGCACCACGTCAACGTCCGCCAGCCATTCGAGCGCCGCGCTTAGTCCGATAACGCCAGCAACGTTAGGCGTACCGGCCTCCAGCTTCCATGGAGCAGCCTGGGTGGTAAAACCGTCAAAACTGACTTCGCTAATCATTTTACCGCCACCGAGCCAGGGAGACATGGCATCCAGCAGTTCCGGTTTACCGTACAGCACGCCAATGCCGGTGGGGCCATACAGCTTGTGGCCCGAGAACGCATAGAAATCAATGTCTAATTGCTGTACGTCGGCGGGGAAATGGACAATCCCCTGGGCGCCGTCCACCATCACCACCATGCCTGCTGTATGGGCGAGCGTAATGGCGCGGGCCAGGTCCGGGCAACCGCCGGTAACGTTCGACATCTGCCCAAGCGCCAGAATGCGGCTGCGTGGAGTGATGAGTTGCGCGAGGCTTTCAACGTCTGGCAATAAATGGGCGTTAAGCGGCAGCCTGACGACCTTCGCCCCCGTTTGCTCCGCCACCATCAGCCAGGGCACGAGGTTGGCATGGTGTTCTGCTGCGCTAACGATAATCTCATCACCCGGTTGTAAGCGCGGTCGCGCATAGCTTTGGGCAACCATGTTGATCGCTTCCGTCGTACCGCGGGTCCAGACGATTGTTTTGTCATCCGGCGCATTAATCAGGCTTGCGACTTTTTCCCGCGCGGCTTCATAGCGTGCGGTCAGGCGCTGTGCTTCGGCAAACTGGCTGCGATGGACGTTCCCGGCGCTCAGGCTATAAAACTGATGGGTGGCCTCAATCACTGCCTGCGGCTTCAGTGCGGTAGCAGCGCTGTCGAGATAGACGCCAGCATCGTTGAGTGCGGGAAATTGCGCGCGAAACTGCGCGGGGTTAAAAGCGTTCATGGTATTCCTCAGTTCAGTAAACCGATCGTGGCGCAAAAAGGGCGCTGATACAAGGGGGGTGCTAACCATCGGAATACTCTGGATATCCTGGCAAAGTCCACGCAGTGTCTTATGCTATATACCGTTAGGCGAGCAATTTAGCCTGTTACGGAGTGTGTTTTTAATAGCATAAATCGCTTTAAGGAGAAAAAGATGAAAAAGACTGCCGCAATTATCTCTGCTTGTATGCTGACTTTTGCCCTGAGCGCCTGTTCTGGTTCGAATTATGTGATGCACACCAATGATGGTCGATCAATCGTATCTGATGGTAAGCCACAGACCGACAATGAAACGGGGATGATTTCGTATAAAGACGCTAACGGCAACAAACAGCAGATTAACCGTACCGATGTGAAAGAGATGGTAGAACTGGATAACTAACCGGTCGTCCATCGACAAAGAGTCGGACAAAAAAAAGCACCGCAATTTGGCGGTGCTACATTAATCACTATGGACAGACAGGGTAAATGTACAGGAAGTGAAAAAGGGTAGCTTTGCTACCATGGTCTGAATCGCAGACCAATTGCAAACACAACAACACAACATCACAACCGTAAGCCAAAAGCCCACCAGAACACGCATTCCGATAAAACTTTTCGTTCCGGCTTCAGGAAGTGCCGCCACTATAGGTATTTGCTGGTAGAACCTCAACGGACAATTTATAATGGCTCAGATAAAAAAAACTAATAGGTTACAACCTGTTGGTTAATTGTTAAATTCATTTAACATCAAAGCCTAAAAGTCATGTCAAAACGATTACCACCCCTAAATGCGTTGCGTGTTTTTGATGCTGCAGCGCGTCATTTGAGCTTTACTCGCGCAGCAGAAGAGCTTTTTGTGACGCAGGCCGCAGTAAGTCATCAAATCAAGTCACTTGAGGATTTCCTGGGGCTGAAGCTGTTTCGTCGACGCAATCGATCTTTGCTGTTAACGGAAGAAGGCCAAAGCTACTTTCTCGACATCAAAGAGATTTTTTCGCAATTAACCGACGCGACGCGTAAACTTCAGGCACGCAGTGCAAAAGGTGCGCTCACTGTGAGTTTATTGCCCAGTTTTGCAATCCAATGGATGGTTCCCAGACTCTCTAGCTTTAACTCAGCTTATCCGGGAATCGATGTCAGGATCCAGGCGGTGGACCGTCAGGAAGACAAACTGGCTGACGATGTTGATGTGGCGATTTTCTACGGACGTGGCAACTGGCCGGGTCTGCGTGTTGAAAAATTGTACGCAGAATATTTATTGCCGGTCTGCTCGCCGCTATTACTCACCGGTGATAAACCGCTAAAGACGCCCGAAGATCTGGCGAAACACACATTATTGCACGATGCGTCACGCCGTGACTGGCAAGCCTATACGCGCCAGCTTGGCCTGAATCATATCAACGTACAGCAGGGACCCATCTTCAGCCATAGCGCCATGGTGCTCCAGGCTGCTATCCATGGACAGGGAATTGCGTTGGCTAATAACGTCATGGCGCAATCCGAAATAGAAGCCGGACGTCTGGTCTGTCCGTTTAATGATGTTCTGGTCAGCAAAAACGCATTTTATCTGGTTTGTCATGACAGTCAGGCAGAACTGGGTAAAATAGCCGCCTTCCGTCAGTGGATTCTGGCGAAAGCGGCCACGGAACAAGAAAAATTCCGCTTTCGTTATGAACAATAATTTACGTAGGGTATTCACATGACCAGCCGTTTTATGCTGATTTTTGCCGCCGTAAGTGGCTTTATCTTTGTGGCGTTGGGCGCCTTTGGGGCACATGTTCTGAGTAAAACCCTCGGTGTCGTTGAGATGGGGTGGATCCAGACTGGCCTCGAGTATCAGGCGTTCCATACGCTGGCTATATTTGGCCTGGCCGTCGCCATGCAGCGGCGCATTAGCATTTGGTTTTACTGGAGTAGCGTGTTTTTGGCATTAGGAACGGTGCTGTTTAGCGGCAGCCTGTATTGCCTCGCGCTCTCGCATTTACGCCTGTGGGCGTTTGTTACCCCCGTCGGCGGTTTCAGCTTCCTTGTGGGCTGGGCGCTGATGTTAGTGGGCGCTATTCGATTGAAACGTAAGGGCGTTAGCCATGAATAAGGTTGTATTGTTGTGTCGCCCAGGTTTTGAAAAAGAGTGCGCCGCAGAAATTACGGATAAAGCAGGACGCCGGGAAATCTTCGGTTTTGCCCGCGTGAAAGACAATGCGGGTTACGTCATCTTCGAATGCTATCAGCAGGACGATGCCGAAAAGTTAGTGAAAGAGTTGCCGTTTAGCTCGCTGATTTTTGCCCGTCAAATGTTTGTGGTGGGCGAACTGCTGCAATATTTACCGCCGGAAGACCGCATTACGCCGATTGTCGGCATGTTGCAGGGCGTGGTAGAGAAAGGCGGCGATCTGCGCGTTGAAGTTGCTGATACCAATGAAAGCAAAGAGTTGGTTAAATTTTGCCGTAAATTTACCGTACCACTGCGCGCGGCGCTGCGGGAAGCGGGCGTGCTGGCAAAATATGAAACGCCAAAACGTCCGGTGGTTCATGTGTTCTTTATCGCACCAGGCTGTTGCTATACCGGCTATTCCTGGCCTGACAATAACTCCCCGTTCTACATGGGCATTCCGCGTCTGAAGTTCCCGGCCGATGCGCCGAGCCGTTCAACACTGAAGCTGGAAGAAGCGCTGCACGTGTTTATTCCTGCCGATGAGTGGGATGAACGTCTGGCTAACGGAATGTATGCGGTGGATTTAGGGGCATGCCCGGGCGGTTGGACCTATCAACTGGTTAAACGCAACATGTGGGTTTACTCCGTGGATAATGGTCCGATGGCGCAAAGTCTGATGGATACCGGACAAGTTACCTGGCTGCGCGAAGACGGATTTAAGTACCGGCCAAATCGCAATAACATTTCGTGGATGGTTTGCGACATGGTGGAAAAGCCCGCGAAGGTTGCCGCCCTGATGGCGCAGTGGCTGGTCAACGGCTGGTGTCGAGAGACTATCTTCAACCTCAAGCTGCCGATGAAAAAACGCTACGAAGAGGTGTCGCAAAACCTGGCTTATATTCAGGCACAGCTTGACGAGCATGGCGTAAATGCCCAGATTCAGGCGCGTCAGCTGTATCATGACCGTGAAGAAGTCACCGTGCACGTCCGTCGCCTGTGGGCTGCTGTTGGTGGCCGTCGCGACGAGCGATAAGGTAAAATTGCAGGCCGGATGAAGGCGTAAATGCCTCATCCGGCCTGCATTGTTTCAATCAGCGGCGTATCTGAAATAATATGCGTCACATCATCCAGATGCCCAATCCGGGCCTCTCCCGAACGATTAAATTTACTTTTATCGATCAGCAATAATGACTGCGCTGCGCGCTTAAGCAGAATGGACTTGAAGTCGGCATTGGTCGCGTTAGAGTCCCAGAGTGCGCCGTCGCTGTCGATCCCTACGCAGGAAAAAATAAACAGATCGATCTCGAGTGGTTTGAGCTGCGAGATGAGCGAGGGGTTAACATAGCAACCGTATTTACGCTCAAGGCGACCGCCGGAGCTGATGAGCTGAAGGTGTTCGCGTTTAGCCAATTCCTGGCAAATGGGCTGGCTGTTGGTAAAGACGTGAATGTTGATGTCCGGTAACTGTCGCGCCAGGTACCAGCACGTTGAGCTGGCGTCCAGGGCTATCACCATACCTTCTTCGATCCATGCCAGCGCTTCGCGGGCAATATTCGCTTTGTGGGCATAGTGGCTTTTGAGTCGCATATGAAACGGGTCGCCGCTGTCCTGATTTTGCCGATGAATCACTTTGGCCCGTCCGTGATTGCGCAGCACTTTTCCCTGGGCTTGTAGCTCGCTGAGATCGCGGCGGATGGTCTCTTTGCTGACCTTAAGTTGCAAAGCAAGGGTTTCGGTTGTCAGATTTTTGTGGTTGGTAAGCAGATCTACGATCGCCTGCTGGCGCGCCGCTTTCATGTTCTGATCCTCATCTTATGATGAATGCCCGTAGCTGACGGGCATTCAGACCAGAGATTACGGGGTTACTCCTTTTTTTAATAGAATATTCCCGTACTTTGCCCGCTCTCCTGTGATAACGATCGCAAACGCCTGTTGCGCGCGTTCATAGAAGGCATAGCGGTCAATACGCGTGATGTCCGGGCAGGGGGATTGCAGTGAAAGCGCCTGACGATAGCGGGCCTCGACGTCAGGATCGAGGGCATCGCCTTCAACAGCCGCCATCATCACCAGCGGTGGGGCATAGCTGTCCAGTTCAAAGAGCGGAATAATTGCCTGTAGCAGGTCGCTGACCAATAGACCGTCGGCGCGGATAACCTGCGGTCCCATGCTGTGGGCCGGGAAGTGGGCATCGGAAAATATAATCTCATCGCCGTGCCCCATTTCAGCCAGTACCTTCAGCAGGTCGGGCGAAATTAAGGGAGATATTGTTTTGAGCATGTTACTCGACTCCTGTTAGTTCGGATTCGGTTTGCGGATAGAAGTAACGGTACTGGTAGCGTACCTGCCCGCGTGCCTGTTCCGGTGAGGCAAATTCCCCAATGCCTGACCACGCAAACATTGCGGCACCTGCCACGGTGGTTTCGGCGTCATCCAGCACTTTGACAGGTATCCCGAGAACATTCGCTTTGATCTGATTCCACAACGCGTTGCGGCTTCCCCCACCAACCAATAGCAGTTCTGTGGCCTGGAAATGACCGATTTTTTCCAGCGTATGGAGGTTTCGCTGCAGCTGTTCTGTCAGTCCTTCCAGCGCGGCGCGATAAAAGTGACCACGGGTGGTATTGAGCGTAACCCCTTGCCAGCCCGCATTCTGACAGGCCAGCAGGTCGCAGTGCATCTTCACGCCTTCGGCGCCTGCCGGGATGACCCTGGCTTCGTCAATCAGCGTCTGCCAGGGGGTGTCGGCAGTCCACAACAGCTTACGCACCCACTCAAGTACACCGGAAGCCAGCCACTGCATGCCGGGGTTATTCAGTCCAGCCTGGCTATCCAGCTCACAAGTGGAACCCGCATATTGGCTGAGCTGGGAGGTATCCACCTGCGCACTGCGCACCATCAGAATTTCCCATGTGCCGGAAGAGAGCACTGGTTCGTCTGGCTGGGCTCCAGCGCCAAATAGCGCAAACTGCGTGTCGTGTCCGGCAGAGATGACCGGAATTCCCGCCGTAAGCCCGAGCAGGCTGGCAGCCTCTGGTTGCAAAGCCCCAATCTGTTCGCCTGCTTCAACCAGGCGCGGGAACAGACGGCGCGGTATGCCCGTAGCCTGCAAAATGTCATGACTAAAATCGCGCTGCCGGATGTCCAGCAGCTGACTGGTGCCCGCCATGGTGATATCTGTAGTGAACTCGCCGGTTAAACGGTGGTTGATAAGCGACGAGATAAACAACCAGGCGTGCGCCTGCTCCAGAAATTGCGGATGGTTTTCTTGCAGCCACACCAGTTTATACAGCGTGTTGAAACTAAATGCGCCGACGCCGGAAATTTCCTGCAATTGCTGCGGTGATATGTAGCGGTGAATATTCTCCATCACCGCTGCGGTGCGTGGGCATTTCCAGCTAATCACCGGATACAGCTGCTTGCCGTTCTTATCAACCAGCGCGCCGTCTACGCCAAAAGTGGTGACGGCGATCCCGCGGACATGGCAGGCGGCCAGTTGCGTGCAGAGGCGCTGACAGCAATCGGCGAAGCGTTGCAGAATGGCCTCCAGCGACCACTGATGCCAGGTACTGTTTTCTGTTGCGATGTCACTGGCGTTCGGGGTCGCTGCGCGGGCGACAATCTTTCCCTGTCGGTCAACGGCGATAGCCCGCACGTTGGTCGCGCCACAGTCGAGAACCAGGATAACGTCTTGTTTCATAATCGCTCCCCAAACGTAGCCGGATGGCGCAGCGCTTACCCGGCTTACAAAATTCACCGCGCAGGCCCGGTAAGCTTGCGCCACCGGGCCAGAGTCGCATTAACGCTTATACAGCGGGCCGTAGTTCTGGCAGGCGCGATAATCCTGGCCTTCCATATCCATACCATGGGCTGCCCAGGCTGAAGGGCGGTAAATTTTTTCGTCTTCCACGTTGTGCATACAAACCGGGATACGCAGCATGGCGGCGAGCGTAATAAAGTCCGCGCCCACGTGACCTATCGTCAGTACGCCGTGGTTTGCGCCCCAGTTAGCCATGACGGAATAGACATCGCTGAACGGGCCTTTACCG
Source organism: Citrobacter sp. RHBSTW-00859 (assembly GCF_013729795.1). Lineage (NCBI taxonomy): Bacteria > Pseudomonadati > Pseudomonadota > Gammaproteobacteria > Enterobacterales > Enterobacteriaceae > Citrobacter > Citrobacter sp. RHBSTW-00859. The sequence goes on from NZ_CP056284.1 coordinate 994,963, forward strand.
GTTAAGCGCGGGGCAAACCAGGTGGTTGGCCAGGTGGAGTTGGTGCGCGCATCAAGCTGGTCGTGCATCTCTTTCGGCAATTCCACGCTCCAGCCTTCCGCGATTTGCAGCACCGGGCCCAGGCCTTTGATGATGTTGATGCGGGTCATGGTGAAGGGCACGCCGCCCTCGGTCAGGAAGCGAGAAGAATAGCCGCCGCCGCGGAAGTATTCGTGAATAGCCGGACACCATTCGGTAGCCGCCAGGCAATCATCCGCCTCTTTCTGTGAGATCTCCCAGTGCGGCTTCATGGTCGGTTTCCCTTCGCCGTCGCGCTGTTTGCAGGAGCCATCCAGCGCTGCCGAGCCGGAGTTAATCAGGTGAATAATACCGTGCTCAGCAAGGCCGGTTAGCGGTTTACCCGTGACGCGTTCAACCGCCTCTGGCGACCAGTAGGTGCGCACATCGGCAAAGACCTGCGCTGTGCCGGTGAGTTGATGACCAAACAGCATCGCCACGCCGTTCAGGCTGTCGTTTTCGGTGGCGACAACGAACGGTTCGCGAATGCCGTTCCAGTCAAAGGAGCTGTTGAGCAGTGCTTCGGCGGTATCGCCATTCGGGTATTGATCGGTCCAGTGACGCTGGCCCTGGAAGCCTGCGGCAATCGCGTTGTACCCCAGCGACTCTTCAACCCGACCTTTGTCTGCCAGTTTCTGGTTACCCTGCATCATGTCGCGAATGCACATGGCCATCAGCAGGCTCTCTTTCAGCACCGCACGGCTCTGCTCTGCGTTACGCTTATATTGCTGTGCGTTCTGATCTTCACCGTAGCGGAAGTTTTTATCCGCCCACGCCAGCGCCATTTCCAGCTCAGCTTCGTCATAGATTTTTTGGTCGATGCGACGACGCAGTTCGGTCATATCAACGGGTTGAACCTTCATTCCCAGCCAGGATTCAAAGAAGTTATGATCGACAATCGAGCCAGCAATGCCCATTGAAACGCCGCCTACGGACAGGTAGCTTTTGCCTTTCATACTGGCAACCGCCAGGCCCGCACGGGCAAAGCGCAGCAATTTTTCTTCAACATCGGCAGGGATCGTGGTATCGCCGGCATCCTGTACGTCATGGCCGTAAATAGAGAAGGCGGGAAGTCCTTTTTGATTATGCGCAGCCAATGCTGCGGCCAGATAAACTGCGCCGGGACGTTCTGTTCCGTTAAAGCCCCAGATAGCTTTCGGGCGCATCGGATCCATGTCGATGGTTTCGCTACCGTAGCACCAGCATGGGGTAACAGTAATCGTCACGCCTACGTTCAGGCTGCTGAATTTTTCTTCACAGGCGGCAGATTCAGCCATCCCGGCAATGCAAGTGTCGGCAATCACACATTCAATTTGTGCACCACAGGCGTGACGAAGTTTCTCTGTGATCAGCGCAGCAGTGGCTTTGGCCATATTCATGGTTTGCTCTTCGAGCGATTCACGAACACCCATACGGCGCCCATCAATCACCGGACGAATTCCAATTTTCGGTAAGCTATTTTTGTTCATTCGAGGTTCCTCATCTCACTTTATGCCGTGCTGCAAAAGCGGATGTTGAACACCACTGTCGCAGTTGGCTGAATAACCCATTTTTGCTAACTCGAGTTAGCTTAGGTATTAGAGAGTTTTTTGCACAACTTTTTTGTTGTGGAACTGTGAGAGGCTTCACGAGAAGTGGTTAAAATTCGATCTGCGTCAAATAAACCAGGACGGGTATTTTCAATAAATCCTTTTTGAATTAATTGCTTATAATAAATTGTCTGTTCAGCGTCACAGTTTTAAACCAAATGATTTGGCTATTTTGAGTAGCTAAAATAGCTTTAAAAGGCACTTCGCTAACTCGAGTTAGCATAATTGATAAAACGCATATGAACTTATAGGTAGTATTCGCATTAACGGTGACGATGGCTTCCTGGCAACGTTTTGCGCCTGATTCACTGATTGCAGTTTCTGTATATTGAGGAAAGCAGCAATGTCTGAAACATTTTTACAGATGAGTCATATTACGAAACGTTTTCCCGGCGTATTAGCGTTGAGTAATGTGGATTTTGCTTTACGCAAAGGAGAGGTTCATGCGCTGCTGGGTGAGAATGGCGCAGGAAAGTCTACGTTGATGAAGATTTTATCCGGTGTTTATCAGCCTGATGAAGGGGATATTATTTTTGAGGGACAACCTGTTACTTTTGCGAACCCGTTGAGTGCACAAAGCGCAGGTATCACTATCATTCACCAGGAGTTTAACCTTTTCCCTGAACTCACGGTGGAAGATAATATATTTATTGGCAGGGAGTTTTGCAAAAATAATCGCTGGCGTCTGGATGATAAACAACAGCGACAGGCAGCTATCGATATTTTGCAAAAATTAAACCTGAATATCTCTCCAGAAACGCTGGTGGCCGATCTGACCGTCGCGCAACAACAAATGGTTGAGATTGCTAAAGCGATATCGGTAAATGCCAAGATTCTTATTATGGATGAACCGACGGCAGCGCTGACCGAAACGGAAATTGACAGCTTATTTCAGGTAACTCGTTTGCTGAAAGAACAGGGAACGGGCATTGTTTATATCTCGCACAGATTAGAGGAACTGGCGCTGATCGCCGATCGCGCGACGGTGATGCGGGATGGTCAGTTTATTGCCACTGTGGATTATGATGCGGTTAAAATTAGCGATCTGATTGCCATGATGGTTGGGCGCGATCTTGGCAATATCTATCCTCGCCGCGAACCTTTGGCTCAACACAAGCCGGTGTTGGAAGTAAGCGGTCTGACGCGCAATGGCGTATTGAACAATATTGATTTCACTCTGTATCAGGGCGAAATTTTGGGCTTCGCCGGTCTGATGGGGGCAGGACGTACTGAGCTGGCGCGGGCAATTTTTGGTGCGGATCCCATTGATGGCGGAACCCTCAAGCTGAACGGTAGCGTGACGGTAATTAAAGATATTCCTGATGCTATCAAACAGGGTATCAGCTATTTAACCGAGGACAGGAAAAAAGAGGGGCTGGCATTAGGACTGTCCGTTGAGCGCAATATTATGTTGGGCAATTATCCTGAGTATTCCGATCGTTATGGCAACGTGGACAGCAAACGTTGTCAGAAAACCAGCGAAGAACAGGTGAAAGCCCTACGCATTAAAACACCACATTTAGAACAGGCTGCTCTGAATTTAAGTGGTGGTAATCAGCAGAAAATTATTATTGCCAGATGGGTGTGTAAAGACACCGATATTCTCATCTTTGATGAACCCACTCGCGGTATTGATGTGGGTGCCAAACTTGAGATTTATGAATTAATGAATCGACTGGTGGCAAAAGGGAAGTCAATTATCATGATCTCCTCTGAATTACCGGAAGTGCTGGGTATGTGCGATCGCATTTTAGTGATGCGTAATGGACGTATTACCGGGGAGTTAGCTTCTGATGACGCCACACAAGAAAAAATCATGCAATATGCGACGTTAGAGGACTAATTTATGACTATCTCTGTAACCTCTTCAGACAGCAATAATAAGAAAATAAAAATTAACAAAGAACTTTTAATGCGCCTTGCGCCGCTTTTGAGTCTGATTATTTTAGTAATATTTTTTAGCTTTGGTTCGCCATTTTTCTTTAACACTGAAAACATCATGACAATCGCCCTGCAAACTTCAGTGATTGGCATTATGGCGATTGGCGTTACCTTCGTCATTATCACGTCAGGAATCGACCTTTCTCTTGGCTCGGTGGTGGCCTTTTCGGGTGTTGCGGTAGGCATCAGCGCCACGCTGGGATTGCCTCTGCCCGTATGTATTCTGGCCGGGGTGCTGGCCGGTGGATTATGCGGCTATATCAATGGTCTGCTGGTCACCAAAATGACTATCCCGCCTTTTATCGCCACGCTGGGCCTGATGATGTCCGTCAGAGGCATCAATATGGTGATGACAGATGGTCGTGCGATTTATTTCGCTGATTACCCCACCTTCAAAATGCTAGCCCAGGGACGTTTGTTCGATGTGTTGCCTTATCCCGTTTTTTACCTGGTGGTGGTGGCGCTAATCGCCGCCTACATCCTGAAGAAAACGGTGATTGGTCGCTATGTTTACGCTGTGGGTAGCAATGAGGTGGCCGCACACCTTTCCGGAATTAAAGTTCAACGCGTCAAAATTTTCGTCTACGCCTTTTGCGGTCTGCTGACCGGGATCGCCGGGGTTATTCTGGCCTCACGTTTGAACTCTGGTCAGCCAACGGTTGGCGTGGGTTATGAACTGGAAGCCATCGCGGCGGTTGTTATTGGTGGGACGAGCCTGATGGGGGGAATTGGCACCATCGGCGGGACTATCATCGGCGCATTCATTATGAGCGTGTTGAAAAATGGTCTGAACCTGATGGGGGTTTCCCAGTTCTGGCAAATGGTGGCCATGGGCGTGGTGGTCATTGCTGCGGTTTATCTCGATACATTACGCAAAAAAATTCGTTGATTTACGCTCCCGGAAGTCACGGGGCATCATAACCCTGACGTTTAGGGTGACTCACTCAGAACGGAGTAAAACAATGAGAACCAGGAATTTTGTCTATGCGTTATCCCTGCTGGCCTGTATGACATCCAGCGTATTGGCTAAAGATATGAACCTTCCGGTGGTCAGTAAAGGTTTCCAGCATGAATTCTGGCAAACCGTAAAAATGGGGACGGAAGCGGCAGCAAAAGAGTCGGGTGATAAAACCAGCTATGTTGGCCCGGCGGATGAAACTCAGATTGCCGAGCAGATTCAGCTAGTTGAAAACGCGATGGCGCAAAAACCCAATGGGCTATTGCTGGCAGCGTTAGATGCCAATGCGCTGGCGCCATTAGTTGAGACCGCAAATTCACGCGGCATTAAAGTTGTGACGTTTGACTCCGGCGTGAATTCCGATATTCCAGTGAGCTTTGTCGCCACGAATAACCGTAAAGCCGGTGCTGAAGCGGCGGATGCACTGGCTGCGGAAGTGGGCAGCAAAGGTAAAGTGGGCATTATTGCGCACGTAGCGGGGACCTCCTCAGCGATTGAGCGTTCGGAAGGATTTATTGCCCGCATGAAGGAGAAATACCCGGAAATCCAGGTGCTACCGGTCCAGTACAGCGATGGCGATCCGCAAAAAGCGATGGATAAAACCATCGATATGATCCAGGCCAACCCTGATATTGCAGGGATTTATGGCACCAATGAAGGCTCAACGCTGGGCGTAGCAAACGCCATTGATAGTCAAAACCTGAAAGGCAAAGTGAAAGTGATTGGTTTTGATAGCACCGAGGCAATCATTGCTTTCCTGAAGTCTGGGGTCATTCAGGGCTTTGTCGTGCAGGACGCTTATCAGATTGGCTACCAGGGTATCAAGACACTAAATGCAGCGGTATCGGGTCAGTCTGTACCGAAAGAAATTGATATTCCGGTTAAATTCGTTAATGCGAAGAACATTGACACCCCGGAAATTGACAAGCTGTTACACCCATTCGGTAAAAAATAACACCGTTGGGGCGAAGTGCTCGCCCCATCATTCGCCAGCGTCAGGGAGTTACTATGGGCAGTGGATATTTCCTCGGTGTGGATGTCGGTTCCGCCAGCGTCAGGGCTGGTGTCTTTGATGCCAGTGGCAAACGGCTGGCTTTTGCGACACACGCCATCTCGCAGTTTCGACCCGGTCCTGAGCGGGTTGAGCAGTCATCTGCAGAAATCTGGCAGCAGGTTTGCCATGCAGTGAAGGAGGCGGTGTCGTCATCCGGGGTTCGCATTGAGGAGATTCGCGCATTGGGATTTGATGCCACCTGTTCATTGGTGGCACTGGATGAACTGGGGCGGGGCCTGGCGGTTTCACCAGGCGAACCATCAGACCATAACATCATCATGTGGATGGATCATCGTGCGGCGCAGGAGACGCAACGTATAAACGCCACGCAGGATCCGGCTTTGCGCTACGTTGGCGGTGAAGTCAGCGTCGAAATGGAGCTTCCTAAAGTACTGTGGTTGAAAAACCATTTTCCAGCCACCTGGCAGAGTGCGCATCGCTTCTACGATCTGGCGGACTTTCTGGTCTCTAAAGCTACCGCCTGTGATGTTGCTGGTCTGTGCACGCTGACCTGTAAATGGAACTATCTGGCACATGAACAACGCTTTAGCCACTCTTTGCTTGACGCTGTTGAGCTAACGGATTTGTTGGGCAAAATCCCGTCGCGGATCCTGCCGCCAGGCGCCGCCGTTGGAACGCTTAGCACCGATGCGGCCCAGGCGCTGGGGCTGACGACTGCAGTGGTCGTCGCCAGCGGAATGATTGATGCCCATGCGGGCGGAGTAGCGCTTGCCGGTGTTGAGCCTGAGGGGACGTTGGCGTTGATCAGCGGAACGTCAAATTGCCATATGCTGTGCAGCGAGCAGGAAATTCATACACCTGGTGTATGGGGGCCGTACTGGTCAGCCATGCTGCCAGGCTACTGGCTGACAGAAGGGGGGCAAAGTGCCGCTGGGGCGTTAGTCGACTGGACGCTTCAGGAGTCAGGAGCCAGCGCGGCGCTATTTTACAAGGCTGAGGCGCGGGGTTGCCATCCCATCGTTTTAGTTAATGAATGGGTTGCCGCACTTGAGGCGCAGGAGTCAGAGCCTGGTCGTTATTTGCATGTGCTGGCCGATCATCACGGTAATCGTTCACCGCGCGCGCGACCCGATGCCCGGGGGAGTGTTTGCGGTTTGACTCTTGAGCGAGGCGAGATGCAGGTTGCTCGTCTGTACCTGGCGACATTACAGGCGATCGCCTGCGGTACGCGGCATATTATGGAAGTGATGCGCGAAAACGGTCACACCATTTCCCGACTGACGCTGTGCGGCGGCGCAACGCATAACCCACTATGGTTGCGAGAATATGCCGATGCCACCGGATGCGATATTCATCTGATGCAGGAAGAGGATGCGGTGACGTTAGGTGCAGCCATCACCGGCGCGGTTGCCTGCGGCGCGTGGGAAAATATTCCATCTGCATGCCAGGCGATGGTTCGATCAGGCGAGGTGATTAAGGCTAACCCGGCACGGCGCAACTTCTATGACCGCAAATATCAGGCTTATCTGATGATGTGGGATCAGCAGCAGGCGATTAACCAACTTATGCAGTAAGACAAAAGTTTAAAATACTTTTATGATTGTAGATTGACGTTTTTGGATGTGAACTGGGGCATATAAATGGCTAAAACAGTAGAACAGATAGCCAGCGATCTGAATTTATCGGTTACGACCGTACGACTGGTGCTGAACGGGAAAGCAGAGCAATATCGAATCAGTGTCAAAACCCAAACGCGTATTAATGAATATGTCGAGCGCTATGGTTACGTCATTAACCATTCAGCACGCAGCCTGAAATTGAATAAAACGGATACGTTGGGATTGATTGTGCCCAATATTTCCAACGTGTTTTTTGCCACACTCGCAGAAAAACTTGAGCAACGCTGTCGTCGTTCCGGTTATCAGCTAACGATTAGCTGTACCTATGACGATGTTGATTACGAAAATAAACTGACTAAAGCGTTAATAGCTCGCAATGTCGATGGCCTTTTTATTGTTCCCTCAACATTAGAGAATCAGCAGCACCATTTACGTCAGGTCAGAAAACCGATGGTGTTACTTGACCGTGATTTTAAGTATACCGATAACGCTCTGGTAGAAAGCCATAACATTTTGGGCGGCGAAAAATTGACGCAAAGTTTGTTTGACGCTGGAAAGTCGCCGATCTGGTTTTTGGTGGGAGATACCGGATTACCCAGCATCGGCGACCGTTTGCAAGGTTATCTTAATGCATTGAGCAATAATGGTATTTTGCATAGCGATTGGGTGCGCGAAGGGCCGGACAACACGCCCGAGGGTGGTTATCGACTGATGGATGAGTTGATCGGCGAACAGGGCTGTCCACAGGCATTTATTGCCTCATCATTACCCGTACTGGAGGGGGCCATTAACGCTATTCGTAATCGTTTTGGCACAATTCCACCTGAAATTAATATTGGGACATTCGATGAACACCCAATGCTGGGATTCCTCGCCAATAATGTCTGGTCAATGCAGCAGGATGAAAATGTTTGGGCGGAAAAAGCGTTCGATATGATGATGAGTGCTATTGATGACCAGCCAATTAAAGAAACTGTAAAAGTTGAGATGAAGCTTATTAAGCGCGTAAGACAACCTTAATACGCCGCTATAAATAAATCGGCCTACTGAACCTGAATATATACGTTCAGTGGCTGCCTGTATCTGAAACCTGACCCGTCTTACTCTGCGGCTGCATTTTTCGCAATAAAGACGAGGGGAAACTGTACCCGGAGAATCATTATGGAAAGAATGCGTTTGTCGCGAGAAATCATTGAAACCTGCCTTGAAATGACCAGCCTTGGATTGAATCAGGGGACGGCGGGAAATGTGAGTGCGCGTTATGAAAATGGGATGCTGATCACGCCCAGCGGTATTCCTTACGAAAGACTTACTGAAAATATGATCGTGTATGTAGATAACGACGGGAAATATGATAAAGGACAATTACCCTCCAGTGAATGGCGTTTTCACCTGGCGGCATATCAGACGCGTCCGGATGCCAATGCGGTTGTCCATAACCATGCCGTACATTGCACGGCCGTTTCTATTCTTAATCGCCCTATCCCGGCAATTCACTACATGATTGCGGCGGCAGGGGGGAACTCTATTCCGTGTGCGCCTTATGCGACGTTTGGTACACGAGAGCTGTCAGAGCATGTGAGCGTCGCCCTGAAAAACCGTAAGGCAACGCTTTTACAGCACCATGGGTTGATTGCTTGTGAAGCGAATTTGGAAAAAGCACTGTGGTTGGCGCATGAAGTGGAAGTTCTGGCCCGCCTTTATCTGAGCACGCTGGCGATTGTTGACCCGGTGCCGGTGCTGGATGACGAGGAGATCGCTATTGTGCTGGAGAAATTCAAATCTTACGGATTACGCATTGAAGAGTAATTTCGCATAGCGAAAAGGAGAAATACGATGGCGAACAGAATGATTCTGAACGAAACGGCATGGTTTGGCCGGGGAGCTGTTGGTGCATTAACCGATGAAGTCATCCGTCGTGGTTATCGCAAGGCGTTGATTGTGACTGATAAAAATCTGGTGCAGTGCGGCGTTGTCGATAAGGTGACTTCCCGAATGGATGCTGCAGGTCTGGCATGGGAAATCTATTCAGGCGTTATTCCTAACCCAACCATTGCGGTGGTGCAGGAAGGATTGGGTGTCTTTCAGCAAAGCGGCGCAGACTATCTGATCGCCATCGGCGGAGGCTCCCCTCAGGATACCTGTAAAGCGATTGGCATTATCAATAATAACCCTGAGTTTGCGGATGTACGTAGCCTTGAAGGGTTATCGCCAACGCGCAACCCGAGCGTGCCGGTTATGGCTATCCCCACCACCGCGGGAACGGCAGCGGAAGTGACCATTAACTACGTGATCACTGACGAAGAAAATCGGCGTAAGTTTGTTTGTGTCGATCCCCATGACATCCCACAGGTAGCGTTCATTGATGCTGACATGATGGACGGCATGCCAGCGGCGCTAAAAGCCGCCACCGGAGTGGATGCCCTGACCCATGCTATTGAGGGCTACATCACGCGGGCGGCGTGGGCGCTTACCGATGCGCTGCACATTAAAGCCATTGAAATGATAGCCGGGGCATTACGTGGTTCCGTTGCGGGCGATACCCAGGCCGGGGAAGCGATGGCGCTGGGCCAGTACGTGGCCGGGATGGGCTTTTCCAACGTTGGTCTGGGATTAGTGCATGGAATGGCACACCCGTTAGGCGCGTTTTATAACACGCCGCACGGCGTAGCAAATGCCATTTTGCTGCCGCACGTGATGCGCTATAACGCCGAATTCACCGGGGAAAAATTTCGCGATATCGCCCGGGTGATGGGAGTTAAGGTTGAAGAACTGACGCTGGCAGAGGCACGTAAAGCGGCAGTAGATGCCGTCTTCGCCCTTAACCGCGATGTAGGGATCCCGCTGCATTTACGCGATGTTGGCGTACGTAAAGAGGATATTCCTGCGCTGGCGCAGGCGGCATTTGACGATGTTTGTACCGGGGGAAATCCCCGTGAAGCGAATCTTGGGGATATCGTTGAGCTGTACCACACCGCCTGGTAATTTTTCAGCGTGACGGCGTGAAAGCCTTATCCGGCCTACCGGGGTGTTCGACGTGTAGGCCAGATAAGCACAGCGCCATTCGGCAACAGAGCTATCGCACCAACCGTAATTGCTGCAGGTTTCCGTCGATATGTAAGTCCGTTTGCAGCCGTGCGATATCGCGACACAGAAACGCCATCTCCTGGTGCATCTCTAGTTTCTTGCGCCACTTGTCCGGTACTTCATCAAGATGCGCGTAAATGCCTTCCAGATGTTGAAACTGTACGAGCAGCTGCGTGGCGCTTTTGGGACCAATACCTGCAACCCCCGGTACTTTCGAACTGCTGATCCCGGCCAGTCCCCAGTAATCAGGCAACTGCTGCGGCAGCACGCCAAACTCTTTCTCAATAAACGGTGCATCCAGCCAGCGCTTCTGGAAGTAGTCACGAATACGTAGCGTCGGGGAGAGCAACTGACAATAGCCTTTATCGGTTGAGACGATGGTAGCCTGATGTCCCGCCTGGCTCACTTTAACCGCCAGGGTTGCGGCTAAATCATCGGCTTCATTCCCGCTGGAGACCCAACAGCAGACGCCGCGCTGTTCAAAAGCGGCGCGTAAGGCGGGCATTTCCTGGTGCAATTCATCAGGCATCGGTGGGCGACCGGATTTGTAGTCAGGCAACCGTTGGTGACGCCAGCCGCTGTTGCGCGCTTCATCATCGAATACCGCCACGGCGTGCGTAGGCTGACTGTGCACAATCAACTGATCGAGCGCGTGCTGGCACGTCTCTACGCAGGGTGAGCCCTGTACGGCGTGAATGCGGCGGATAAGGTTCAGTGCATCGACAATGAGCAGGTGGACGGCCACAGTGTTCTCCCTAACAAATAAGTTTGTAGGGTAACATTCACGGCGAGGGGAGGCGAGTGTTGCGAAATAGCGTTATCCGTAGACCGGATGGCGGCGAGCGCCTTACCCGGCCTACAGACCCTGAAACGTGGTGGGACTTAATCGCAGGTGACAATCTTCATCGCCAGACCGCCGCGAGATGTTTCACGGTATTTGGCGTTCATGTCTTTACCGGTTTCGTACATGGTCTCGATGACTTTATCAAGGCACACGCGCGGTTCGCTGGTACGGCGCAGCGCCATACGTGCGGCGTTCACTGCTTTAACCGAAGCAATGGCGTTACGCTCAATGCACGGTACCTGCACCTGGCCGGCAACCGGATCGCAGGTCAGACCCAGGTTATGTTCCATACCGATTTCCGCCGCGATGCACACCTGCATTGGGCTACCGCCCAGCAGTTCAGCCAGACCGGCCGCAGCCATGGAGCAGGCAACGCCGACTTCACCCTGACAGCCCACTTCGGCGCCAGAGATGGAGGCGTTCATCTTGTACAGTGAACCAATGGCGCTCGCGACCAGCATGTAGCGTGCCAGCGAGTTAGCGTTCACTTCGCGGATAAACTTGTCGTAGTACGCCAGCACGGCAGGAACAATCCCGCATGCGCCATTAGTTGGCGCCGTAACCACGCGTCCACCGGCAGCGTTTTCTTCGTTCACGGCCAGCGCGAACATGTTGATCCAGTCAACAACCGCCATCGGATCAGTGGTGGTTTTGTCGCTGCTGACCAGCATACGACGCAGCGCCGCCGCGCGACGTGGAACGCGCAGTTTGCCCGGCAATACACCTTCGGTGGTGATGCCGCGCTCAATCCCGCTGCGCATGACGTCCCAGACGTTGGCGAAGTGTTGTTCCAGCTCTTCTTTGCTGTGCAGCGCCAGTTCGTTTTGCATCATCAGACCGGAAAGTGACAGGCCGGTTTCCTGGCAATGACGTTGCAAATCAGCCGCAGATTTATACGGATACGGCACGTTTACCGGAGAGTTGTTCGGTAAACCAAAATGTTCTTCATCAACGATGAACCCACCGCCAATGGAATAGTAAGTCTGGCTGTAAATGGCTTTTTCGCCCGCCAGTGCGGTAATACGCATCCCGTTTTCGTGCAGGGACAGATTGTCCGCATGGAAATTCATGCACTTGTCGACCGGGAACTCGACCTCATGTTGACCGTCCGCCAGCAGCAAACGTCCATGAGTATTCACATCCTGGATAAAGGCCGGGATGGCATCAATGTCTACGGTATCCGGCAGATTACCCGCCAGGCCCATAATAATCGCGATGTCGGTATGGTGACCTTTCCCCGTCAGAGACAAGGAGCCATAGACATCAACCACTACGCGGGTTACGTCAGTGAGAATTCCGCGTGCAATCAGGTCATCCGTGAATTGTTTGCCTGCTTTCATCGGGCCAACAGTGTGGGAGCTGGAAGGGCCAATGCCGATTTTGAAAATATCGAATACGCTAATCATGAGGCGTCCATTGTGTATCGAGGTGCGCCGCTCCCGAGGAGCGGCGCAGGGGAATTAACTGAACAGAGAGTAGAAAATAGCGGAGATAGCGATCAGGCCCATAATCACAACGAAGACGTTGCTGATATGGCCGCTGTATTTACGCATTGCCGGTACTTTCTGAATTGCATACATCGGCATCAGGAACAGAATCATCGCGATGATTGGGCCACCCAGGGTTTCAATCATACCGAGGATACTTGGGTTCAGCGTCGCCACAATCCAGGTGGTTACCAGCATGAACAGCGCAGTGATTTTGTTCAGTTTGTTGATTTCGATGGTTTTGCCTTTGCCGCGCAGAGACTTAATCACCATACCGTTGAAACCTTCACGTGCGCCCAGGTAGTGGCCGAGGAAGGATTTGGTGATAGCGATAATCGCGATAATCGGTGCCATCCAGGCAATGATCGGCGCGTTAAAGTGGTTTGCCAGGTAAGACAGGATAGAGATGTTCTGCTCTTTCGCTGCGGCCAGATCCGCTGGGGTCAGGCTAAATACGCAACTGAAGACGAAGAACATAACGGTCAGCACCATCATGATGTGAGCGAATGCCAGAATCTTAGAGCATTTCTTCTCAGCTTCATCACCGTATTCTTCACGCTTCGCCACGGCGAAGGAGGAGATGATTGGTGAGTGGTTGAAGGAGAATACCATTACCGGAATTGCCAGCCACAGGGTCAACAGCAGTCCGTTGCCGGTGGTTGCTGCAGAGTCAAAGGACAGGGTTTCCAGAACGGCACCGCTCCACTGAGGGATCAGGTACAGCGCCAGCAGCATCAGGGCGGCAACAAATGGGAATACCAGGATGCTCATCGCCTTCACGATCATCTGCTCACCGAAACGCACGATGGTCATCATGCCGACAATCAGGATCAGAGACAGGATTGCGCGCGGCGGCGGCGTAATTGCCAACTGGTGGGTCAGGAAGCTTTCGACGGTGTTGGTGATTGCTACGCTGTAGACCAACAGAATTGGGTAGATAGCGAAGAAGTAGAGCAGGGTAATCAGTTTTCCTGCGCCTACACCAAAGTGTTCTTCTACAACTTCAGTAATGTCTTCACCCGGATTTTTACCGGACAGCACGAAGCGAGTCAGGCCGCGGTGTGCAAAGAAGGTCATTGGGAAAGCAAGGATCGCCATGATGATCAGCGGAATCATACCGCCTACGCCTGCGTTAATCGGCAGGAACAATACACCCGCGCCAATCGCCGTGCCGTAAAGGCCCAGCATCCACATGGTATCTGTCTTGCGCCATGCGCTGCGGGTCTGGCCCGTAACGATAGTGCTGGTTTGAGTGTTTTCCATCTATTTCTCCTGGAGGAAGCTTAAAAAGTCGGGTTTGGGATCAATCCAATGAGAAAATACCCGACTGTAAATCGAAATTCGTTGAGCGATTTTTTATATAATTTTTCGCCGTAATAATTTGCGGGCGGAAAGATACATTTTAGTAATGAATGTATCAGTGATCGCGATCCCAAATGCAATAATCCACCTTTTATGTGGATAAATTTGGACCATTAATCTGTTAAAAAATAGTCAAAGCGAATTTACGGGCGCGAAGGCTAACATTAACGACATATATCATGAAAGCGAAGGCGCGAAGATACGAGCGTTACGCTGTAAAAACTGTTGTTTTTAGAGGATTTTGGCGACTAATAATAATTTCCTAATATAAATCACGGTTGGGTTTTAAAGGTAATCGTTTGCGTAGCGCGTTATTTTTAATGAAACATCATCGGTATTTATATGATCGTCTGAGCTATGTGACTGGTATCACTAAAAAAAGCCGGGAGGCTGATGCGCCAAACCCGGCTTTGATATGGACAAAACTGTCACCGCGATAGCGTCTGCTGGCGGCTGTTGGAGGTTAGGCGCAAATCTCGTAGCAAGGGATATACGCGGAGCCTGGTAACTTCATACGATGCTGTGCAACAAAGCCCTGCAGGAGATCGTCCATGCGGCGCATCATTTCGCGGTCACCGTGGATTTTGTACGGGCCAAACTCTTCGATGGCGCGGATCCCGACTTCCTTCACGTTACCGGCTACAATCCCCGAGAACGCACGGCGCAGGTCTGCCGCCAGTACTTCCACGGGTTGATCCGGGTACAGCTTCAGGTTAGCCATGTTTTCATGGGACGGCTCGAACGGCATCTGCAAATCAGGCGCGATACGAATCGACCAGTTAAAGCTGTAGGCATCACCGGTGTCACGGCGGTTCTCTTTCACCAGCGGCATCGCTTTTTTCATCAGACGAGCCACTCCTGCTGCATCGTCTATGATAATGCGATAGTGGCGACGCGCATCTTCCCCCAGTGTGTGCACGATAAATTCGTCCAGCACGCGGAAGTAATCGGCGCTCTCTTTTGGTCCAGTCAGGATCAGCGGTAAAACCTGATCTTTGTTGGCCGGGTTCATCAGGATCCCCAGCAGATACAGCAGCTCTTCTGCTGTCCCTACGCCGCCTGGGAAGATGATTATACCGTGGGCGATACGCACGAACGCTTCCAGACGTTTTTCAATGTCTGGCATGATTATCAGTTCGTTAACCAGCGGGTTAGGCGGCTCAGCGGCAATGATTGACGGTTCGGTCATACCGATAAAGCGGCTGTCTTTGTATCGTTGCTGGGCGTGACCGACCGCAGCGCCTTTCATTGGCGCTTCCATCGCCCCCGGACCACAGCCGGTACAGATGTTCAGTTCGCGCAGGCCCAACTGGGTACCAACGCGACGGGCGTACAGGTACTCGTTTTCGTTGATTGAGTGACCCCCCCAGCAGACGACCATGTTCGGCGCTTCACCCACGTGTAGCGCCCGGGCATTGCGCAGGATCGAGAATACCAGGTTGGTAATATGCACCGAGCTTTCGAGATCCAGATGCTGAAAGCGACCGGCGTTATGGATCTGGCCATTGACGAACAGAATATCGCGCAGCACAGCAAACAGGTTGGCCTGCAGTGCGCGAATAATGCGTCCATCAACAAACGCATCTTCAGGCGGGTTGATCAGTTCCAGCTTTACGCCCCGTTCGCGGCGCAGCACGTTAATGTCGAAACTTTCAAAGCGTGACAGCAGCTCTTTGCTGTTGTCGGTCAAACTGCCGGAGTTCAGAACGGCAAGCGAACAGTTACGAAACAGTTGATACAGGTCGCTGCTGGCCGTGCGTTTAAGCATATCGACTTCCAGCTGCGACAACATGTCCATTGAGCCAAGCGGGCTAATATGTGTAATCAAGTAAACTCCTTATGGGACGCAACACGTCATTCCCTGTTGATTACAATAGCCCTGGCTTATGACCTTTCACAACCTTGCGCGCGGAATCCGGCACGCAAAATTGAGAAAAAAGATTACTGACGTACCAGACGCCCCGTTGCTGGGGTGAAATCGGTGTTGGTGCGCCATGGGTTAATGTCCAGGCCGCCACGTCGCGTGTAGCGCGCGTAAACGCTCAGTTTCTCCGGCTGGCAGAAGCGCAGAATGTCATTGAAAATGCGTTCCACGCACTGCTCGTGAAACTCATTATGGTGACGGAAGGAGACCAGATAACGCAGCAGCTTCTCGCGATCGATTTTTCGTCCGCGATACTGAATCTGTATGGAGCCCCAGTCCGGCTGGTGGGTGATCAAGCAGTTAGACTTCAGCAGATGGCTGACCAGCGTCTCTTCCACCACTTTTTCACCGCCAACGGCATTTTCCAGATACTCTGTGCTGAACTGGTAGTTATCGATGACGATATCCTGATTGTCGATGCAGGTGCCGTTAAAGTGGGCTATCGGTTGTCCTTCCAGTTCGTCAAGACGGTACAGCGCTACGCTGACATCGCCCTGAGCACAAGCGCGCAGATCGTTTTCCAGCGTCTGGCGTACCGCATCCCAGGAATCAAAACGCGTCTGGTTAAAACTGTTCAGGTAAAGCTTAAAGCTTTTCGATTCAATCAGATTTACGCTGGTGTAATCCAGTTCTACATGACCGACCGCTACCTGCGGTAAACCGTTGGCATTCAGCCAAGACAGTTCATATAGCGTCCAGATATCGGCACCGTGAAAAGGCAGATTATCGACCTGTAAATCCAGCGGGTCGCGGTTCAGGCTGCGTGGAACGCCCTGCAGCAGGCTGGCATCGTAATTGTCGCGGTAATCTGTTGATTTACCGAGAGTCAGGCCGTCAAGCGCCTGATGATTTTCATAAGAGGACATGTTTCACCGTCATAAACCAGATACACTATGCGACAAGTGTATCCTGGCTTTTGTGAAGAGAGAAATCAGTGGACGAATTGACAGCGCAGGCGTTGACAGCCTTTACGACACGTTATTGCGACGCATGGTACGAAAAAAACAACAGTTGGCCCCTCAGCGAAGAGCTGTATGGCGTACCTTCTCCGTGCATCATTTCTTCCACAGACGATGCGGTATTCTGGCAACCTCAGCCTTTTGTCGGCGAAAAAAACCTCAATGCGGTTGAACGCGCCTTTGATATCGTGATACAACCAGCCGTTCACGCTTTTTACACCACCCAGTTTGCCGGGGACATGCACACGCAGTTTGCGGATGAAAAACTAACGCTGCTGCAAACCTGGAGCGAAGACGACTTCAGGCGCGTTCAGGAAAACCTGATTGGTCACCTGGTTACGCAAAAGCGCCTCAAGCTGTCGCCTACGCTTTTTATTGCCACCCAGGACAATGAGCTTGACGTCATTTCGGTGTGCAATCTCTCCGGTGAAGTGTGCAAAGAAACGCTGGGAACCCGTAAACGAACGGTGCTGGCGGACTCACTTGCGGAATTTCTCACTCAGCTTAAGCCGGTTCTGTAATCCAGATTGCCCTGAACCTTGTGAGAGATCTCTTACAAACCCTGTAGGACATTGCCAGGTAATAAGTAAAGACTTAATGAACGGATAAAATAATTATTCCTTATTATTCATAAAGTTAATTTTTTATTGTCAACTTTCATACGAAAATAATCTTAAGGGAGTGTCTGTAAGCATCTTGTAAGACAAGGCGAAACAGGCGATTCTATATCTGTCGACAAGGAGTCGCACAACGAAGAGAACATCAGGATGATGGCTCTTCGGCAGGACACACCAGGACGGTGTTACAAGGACAGGCTTCAGGATGAAGCGAAGCGGAAAGCGCTGGATGCGTTAAGGGACACCTCCAGGATGGAGAATGAGAGCCGGTCAGGATGTTCGGCGGGTCAGGATGGCCAGGACACTTCAGGATGAAGTTTTCATATCGGGGTGATGTGAGCAGGATGCACTAGTTCAGGATGAACAAGGTCGCAAGACCACAGGAAAAGTTGTCACGGATGAGCAGGGAGCACTAAAAGTAGCTGGAACGCTGCGAAACGAACCGGGAGCACTGTTTTTACAGTGCTCCCTTTTTTTATTTCCCTTCACTAGTGCTATTCTTCGCGCCAGATTTTTCATCATTGAGGTTAATTTCATGACGACTCATGACCGTGTGCGCCAGCAGTTACACGCGCTTGAAGCGCTACTGCGTGAACATAATCACTGGCGGTTGGATGAGCCTGCAGAGCATCTGTTTACCAGCACGCAGCCTTTTTGTATGGATACCATGGAGCCGGTTGAGTGGCTGCAATGGGTATTGATTCCCCGCATGCATACGCTGATTGATAACGCTCAGCCGCTTCCGCAGGCTTTTGCCGTCGCACCGTATTACGAAATGGCGTTGGCAGCCGATCACCCGCAACGCGAAATTCTGCTGACGGCATTGCAGGAATTGGATGCTCTGTTTACAAGTGATAACGCCTGATGCTGGAGATTCTGTATCAGGACGAATGGCTGGTCGCAGTTAACAAACCTTCGGGCTGGTTGGTTCACCGCAGTTGGCTCGACCGGGATGAGAAAGTGGTGGTGATGCAAACGGTACGCGACCAGATTGGTCAGCACGTTTTTACCGCCCACCGACTCGACAGACCGACTTCCGGGGTACTGCTGATGGGACTGTCCAGCGAAGCCGGGCGGTTGCTGTCCCAGCAATTTGAACATCATCAAATTCAGAAACGCTATCATGCGATTGTGCGTGGCTGGCTGATGGATGATGCCGTGCTGGATTACCCGCTGGTCGAAGAACTGGATAAGATCGCCGATAAATTTGCCCGTGATGATAAAGGCCCGCAGCCTGCCGTCACCCATTATCGCGGTTTGGCGACGGTTGAGATGCCGGTAGCGACCGGGCGTTATCCGACGACCCGTTACGGATTGGTGGAACTGGATCCTAAAACCGGTCGAAAACACCAGCTCAGACGCCATCTGGCGCACTTACGCCATCCGATTATCGGCGACAGTAAGCACGGTGATTTGCGGCAAAACCGCAGCGCCGCTGAGCACTTTGGCTGTCAGCGTTTGATGCTTCATGCCAGCCAGCTTGCGCTGACTCATCCTTTTACCGGCGAACCGCTGGTTATTCGCGCCGGGCTGGATGATGTCTGGATGCAGGCGCTATCACAGTTTGGCTGGCGTGGACTTCTCCCTGAGAATGAAAGGGTTGAGTTCAGCGGGCTGTCAGGTCAGGATGAGCAGATAGATTCTTAAGTCCCAGGAGATTACGGTTATGGCGGAAATTGGAATTTTTGTCGGCACGATGTACGGAAACGCGTTGCTGGTTGCCGAAGAGGCCGAAGCTATTTTGACGGCGCAGGGCCATAAAGCCACGGTGTTCGAAGATCCCGAGCTCAGCGACTGGCAGGCATATCAGGAAAAATATGTGCTGGTGGTGACCTCAACGACCGGGCAGGGCGATCTGCCGGATAGCATCGTGCCGCTGTTTCAGGGGATCAAAGATAATCTCGGTTTCCAGCCAAATCTGCATTACGGAGTAATTGCGCTGGGTGACAGTAGCTATGTTAATTTCTGCAATGGCGGCAAGCAGTTCGATGCACTGTTGCAGGAACAAAGCGCCCAACGTGTAGGGGAAATGCTGCTGATTGACGCCAGCGAGCATCCTGAACCGGAAAGCGAATCCAATCCGTGGGTAGAAAATTGGGGAACCTTGCTTAAATAACCTTTCGCCCGGCAGCACTTTGTTTGCACGGGCCTGTGACAAATGATGGACATGGAGAGAACAATCTGATTATCACTAAGGGAGATTTGCTTTAATTTATCTGTATTATAAATACAATCGCATAATTTTATTTGTAACCCGAATTTATAAAAATTAAATTCGGGTTTTTTATTATTTATGAGATCAAAAGCACAAACAAATAACCCAGTTATCATGCTTTAATAAAAACAGGCCCAAAATCTGGATTTTGTGAATGAATTAATGAGGTGAATAAATGAGATGGAATGATAATAATTGGAAATTATTAAGCTAAGGAGATGCAATTTGTTTACTTTGTATAATTCACGGGATTTTAGCCAAAGCGCCAGATTAGAAGACTTTGAAAAAATAATTTCACCTAAAGAAAGTATTAGGTTAGCAAGGATATATTATGAACTTGATGATGATAAAAATCAGCGCTCAACTATATTTGGCCTGCCACAGAGAAAATGGAATGTAAACCGATATTCTTCTGGTGCGTATGAAAGGCCCCCTATTGGTAGATGTAATCGCATTTATGATGAGATACAACACAAATTAAGCGTGGGCTGGATAATAGCGATAGATTATGATGAGCATTGGTCCTGGGACAGAAATCCTTTTTATTTTGATCAGGACGGGGAGTTAGTTTATGAACCATTTATGCCTGATGTATTCGACAGTATCTTCGCAGAGAGAGTAAGGAGAGCTCATCAGGAAACCCTCGACAGGGGACTGGAAAGAAAACCCAGACCCACTCAAAAGATTGAGTATGGTGCACCAGGTTATCTTGAACCCACACTAAAACCTCTTACCGTAGTCCCAAGGCATTCATGTCCGGTTGAAGAGGATAAACCGTCTCGCGAACCTGTAGATGCAGGATTTTGTGTACTGCCCTATGGTGCCACACCGTCATCTTTCGAATCCAGGTTTTTTATTAATCCTCCGGATGGTACACGTGAGTTATATCACAAGCTCAATCCAGATATAAAAAAACAACCGGGTTCAATTCTGCTTGTCGTTGATCCTGAAAAGCAAGATCAGCAACAGATTGAAACATTGCAAAAAGCGCGTGATCGAATTGATAACGCGCTTGCGCCATTAACACTGCCAGAAGCCCGTGTGTTACACGAAAACAGAGCTTCCGTAGATATTTTTTCTTCACAATTATACAGCGATGCTTTAGGACAAAGCGGGGATATCTTAGGTTACATAAAAGATACCGGTGGGGGGTATTATGAAGAAATAAATAAAACACTCAATGAAATACAGGCGCTTTATAAGAAAACATATAGTAGTAATTCTGGTCGTATTTCTGGAGAGGAGTTTTTTGGTCAACGAGAACGACTACTTAAAAAATTAGACGGTATTTTGAATAAATTCTCAAAAGAACGGCTAAATTTAAAACAATATGAAGATATAAAGCAGGCATTAGGTTTATCAACCAAATCGATTATGCATAAGTGGGATCAAACAGGAGTAAAGGATATTGAGGGATATGCAAGCTACATAGAAAAGTCAGCCAAACTGATAAAAATAATGAGAACAACAGGCTATGTAGGTGTTGGTCTTGATTTTGCGAGTTATACAACTAACGTTTATGAAGCTTGCGCAAAAGGACGTGAAAGCGAATGTAGAAAAGCAGCGATAACGGAGTACAGCAAATTCGGCTTCAAACAAACTGCAAGTTTTGCTGGCGGAGCTGCCGGGGGAATTATGGGGAGAGCCGCGTGTACATGGGTTCTGGGATTGATTACATCAGAAGCAGGAGGTATTGGCGCAAGTGTATGTTTGGTAAGTGGCATTGCTTCAAGTATTGCAGGAGGTAAATTTTTGGAAAAAATGGGTGAGAAACTAGGTGATAGGTTTGGTGGATTAGTGAATGACGATATTGATAATCCAGAACTTAAACTGTATGACCCAGATTCATTTAATGAAGCAGCAGGCATTCTAATATATGAAAAGATTTTTAACAGATAATCTAGATGTCATTAATATGAGCCTTGGCATAATGCTGGTTATTATCACTTTGATTTTAATACTTATTTCTTATGTGATAAATGCTGAGAAGTATAAAAAAATAGTAATATTATACGAGGAGGAGTTTGGTCGTCTTCCTATCACTGCAAGTTTGGCGAGAACAGCAAGCTTAATTGGTACTCCCGGTATCTACTTTGCAAAAATAGATTTCATTATGTCTAGTCTGATTTTTCCCTATAACAGGGTTTTTAATAATGATATGAGTATTGAAGCATATCATTTTATTCGTTCCTTACCCAAAGAATTAACCACCGGGTTTAAAGTTGAAGCGGCGTTCTGGTTTGTTGAGTTTATTGTTCTGGCTTTTTTGGTGATCCTTTATTATTTTTTCTGAAAAATCGAATGTTAATAGGGGCTCCAATAAACTAGAGTCCCTTTTTTATTTTTATTTTTATTTTTATTTCAATGTCCCATATTCCTGATCAACAATCTCACCATAATTAGCGGCAGGTAATAACCCCACTAAAAAACAATTGAGTCACGTTAGGAGTTGGTGCGCAATCTAAGAGATCAGCTTCCTAAACTGTTAGTCGTCATAAGTAGTAGCGCCTTAAACCCAGACGGGCACCGCTGGTTAGATGTTGCCGCCACACGGCAACAAATCGCCCACCAAACGCCAATTTCGTGAAGCATCTTCCATTCCCTTAGGCTTATGCCATAAACAACCTCATTCACCTCCCGCAATGTTGTGTTTTTGCACGGTGAGGGTAAGAGGCACTCCTTCATATACTTTTCCCGTCAGTTCCCGAAAAGGCAGCGAGTCAGAATAAAACGGCCCTGAGCTGTACCAAAACTGCCACACACTAACCTCTCATTCTGATCACCCTACAGGTGCTGTACAGAATGAACTGGCGAAAGCCAAGATTCAGGAGTGCAACAATGAGTTCATTAAGTCAGGCGGCGAGCAGCGCGGAAAAACGCACTAACGCTCGCTACTGGATAGTGGTGATGCTGTTTATCGTCACATCCTTCAACTACGGCGATCGCGCCACCTTATCCATCGCCGGCTCGGAGATGGCCAAAGATATTGGTCTGGATGCGGTAGGGATGGGGTATGTATTCTCCGCTTTTTCATGGGCCTATGTTATCGGTCAGATCCCCGGCGGCTGGCTGCTCGACCGCTTCGGTTCAAAACGTGTTTACTTCTGGTCCATTTTTATCTGGTCGATGTTTACTCTGCTGCAGGGCTTCGTCGATATCTTCAGCGGCTTCGGCATTATCGTTGCGCTGTTTACCCTGCGCTTCCTCGTGGGGTTAGCCGAAGCGCCATCCTTCCCTGGCAACAGTCGTATTGTGGCGGCGTGGTTCCCGGCGCAGGAAAGGGGCACGGCGGTCGCTATTTTTAACTCGGCGCAGTACTTTGCCACCGTAATCTTCGCGCCAATCATGGGCTGGTTGACCCACGAAGTGGGCTGGTCGCATGTGTTCTTCTTTATGGGCGGTCTCGGGATTGTTATCAGTTTTATCTGGCTGAAGGTGATTCATGAACCGAACCAGCATCCGGGCGTAAACCAAAAAGAGCTGGACTACATTGCCGAAGGCGGAGCGCTGATCAATATGGATCAGGCGGCAGCCAAAGCCAAAGTGCCGTTCAGCGTGAAGTGGGGGCAGATCAAGCAACTGCTGGGCTCACGAATGATGATCGGTATTTATATCGGCCAATACTGCATAAACGCGCTGACCTACTTCTTTATTACCTGGTTCCCGGTTTATTTGGTACAGGCACGCGGTATGTCGATTTTGAAAGCCGGTTTTGTTGCCTCGGTCCCGGCCATTTGCGGATTCGCAGGCGGCGTGCTCGGCGGCATTATTTCCGACTGGCTGATGCGCCGTACCGGTTCGCTGAATATCGCCCGTAAAACGCCAATCGTACTGGGTATGCTGTTGTCGATGGTGATGGTGTTCTGTAACTACGTCAACGTGGAGTGGATGATCATCGGCTTTATGGCGCTGGCCTTCTTCGGCAAAGGTATCGGTGCGTTGGGATGGGCGGTGATGGCCGATACTGCGCCAAAAGAGATCAGCGGTTTGAGCGGCGGTCTGTTCAATATGTTTGGCAACATCTCCGGTATCGTTACGCCAATTGCTATCGGCTACATCGTAGGTACCACTGGCTCGTTTAACGGTGCGTTGATTTACGTCGGGGTGCATGCGCTGATTGCTGTAGTGAGCTATCTGGTGCTGGTGGGTGATATTAAACGTATCGAACTGAAACCTGTCGCAGGGCAATGATGATGACAACACAATCGAGTCCCATTATTACCGATATGAAGGTCATTCCGGTGGCCGGTCATGACAGCATGCTGCTCAATATTGGCGGGGCGCATAACGCATACTTTACCCGCAATATCGTCGTGCTCACCGATAACGCCGGAAATACCGGCGTCGGTGAAGCGCCGGGCGGCGAAGTGATTTATCAGACGCTGGTGGACGCGATTCCACAAGTGTTGGGCCAGGAAGTCGCGCGCCTGAATAAGGTGGTTCAGCAGGTGCATAAAGGCAACCAGGCCGCTGATTTTGACACCTTTGGCAAAGGTGCCTGGACCTTTGAACTGCGGGTAAATGCGGTGGCCGCGCTGGAAGCCGCACTGCTCGACCTGCTGGGCAAGGCGCTGAACGTGCCGGTCTGCGAACTGTTAGGGCCAGGCAAGCAGCGCGATGCGGTCACCGTGCTCGGCTATCTGTTCTACGTGGGAGATCGCAGCAAAACCGATCTGCCGTATCTGGATAGCACGCCGGGCAACCATGAGTGGTATCACCTGCGTCACCAGCAGGCGATGAACAGTGAGGCGGTGGTGCGTCTGGCTCAGGCTTCGCAGGATCGCTACGGCTTTAAAGATTTCAAACTCAAAGGCGGTGTGCTGCCTGGCGAGCAGGAAATCGACACCGCTCGCGCGTTGAAACAATGCTTCCCGGATGCGCGTATTACGGTCGATCCTAACGGTGCCTGGCTGCTGGATGAAGCTATCTCCTTGTGTAAAGGGCTGAACGATGTTCTGACCTACGCCGAAGATCCGTGCGGCGCAGAACAGGGCTTTTCTGGCCGCGAAGTGATGGCCGAGTTCCGCCGTGCAACCGGTCTGCCGGTAGCAACGAATATGATAGCCACCAACTGGCGTGAGATGGGCCATGCGGTGATGCTCAACTCGGTAGATATTCCACTGGCCGATCCGCACTTCTGGACCCTTTCCGGCGCGGTGCGCGTGGCACAGTTATGCGATGACTGGGGACTGACCTGGGGCTGCCACTCTAACAATCATTTTGATATTTCCCTGGCGATGTTCACCCACGTCGGTGCCGCTGCGCCGGGCAACCCAACGGCGATCGACACCCACTGGATCTGGCAGGAGGGCGATTGCCGCCTGACCAAAAATCCGCTGGAGATTACACACGGAAAAATTGCGGTACCCGACGCGCCCGGCCTGGGCGTGGAACTGGACTGGGATCAGGTACAGAAAGCGCATGAAGCCTATAAGGCGCTGCCCGGCGGCGCGCGTAATGACGCAGGCCCGATGCAGTATCTGATCCCTGGATGGACTTTTGACCGTAAACGTCCCGTTTTCGGCCGCCACTAATTTTGAATAAGGACTTAATTATGAGCGCACAATTTACTACCCCAGTCGTAACCGCGATGCAGGTGATCCCGGTTGCGGGCCATGACAGCATGCTGATGAATCTGAGCGGCGCACATGCCCCGTTCTTCACGCGTAATATTGTGATTATCAAAGATAACTCCGGTCATACCGGCGTGGGTGAGATTCCCGGCGGCGAAAAAATTCGTCAGACCCTGGAAGATGCCATTCCGCTGGTGGTGGGCAAAACGTTAGGTGAATACAAAAACGTACTGAATGCGGTCCGCAATACCTTTGCCGATCGTGATGCCGGTGGCCGTGGTTTGCAGACCTTCGATTTACGTACCACTATTCATGTGGTTACCGGGATCGAAGCGGCCATGTTGGATCTGCTGGGTCAGCATCTGGGCGTTAACGTCGCATCTCTGCTGGGCGACGGTCAGCAGCGTAGCGAAGTTGAAATGCTGGGTTATCTGTTCTTCGTCGGTAACCGTAACGCGACGCCGCTGCCGTATCAGAGCCAGCCGGATGAGAAATGCGACTGGTATCGCCTGCGTCATGAAGAGGCGATGACCCCGGATGCAGTGGTGCGCCTGGCGGAAGCCGCATATGAGAAATATGGTTTCAACGATTTCAAACTGAAAGGCGGGGTGTTGGCCGGGGAAGAAGAAGCGGAATCTATTGTGGCACTGGCGAAACGCTTTCCACAGGCACGCGTCACGCTCGATCCCAATGGCGCTTGGTCGCTGAATGAAGCGATTAAAATTGGTAAATACCTGAAAGGATCACTGGCTTATGCGGAAGATCCGTGCGGTGCCGAGCAGGGGTTCTCAGGCCGTGAAGTCATGGCGGAATTCCGTCGTGCTACCGGTCTGCCGACCGCCACTAATATGATCGCCACCGACTGGCGTCAGATGGGACATACGCTGTCGTTGCAGTCCGTGGATATCCCGCTGGCGGATCCGCACTTCTGGACTATGCAGGGTTCTGTCCGCGTTGCGCAGATGTGTCATGAGTTTGGGCTGACCTGGGGCTCGCACTCTAACAACCACTTTGATATTTCGCTGGCGATGTTTACTCATGTTGCGGCGGCGGCGCCGGGCAAAATTACCGCTATCGATACCCACTGGATCTGGCAGGAAGGCAATCAACGCCTGACCAAAGAGCCGTTTGAAATCAAAGGCGGCATGGTGCAGGTACCGGCGAAGCCGGGTCTGGGCGTGGAGCTGGATATGGATCAGGTTATGAAAGCTCATGAGCTGTATCAGCAACATGGACTGGGAGCGCGCGATGATGCCATGGGAATGCAGTATCTGATCCCGAACTGGACGTTTGATAATAAGCGTCCGTGCATGGTACGCTAAGCGAACTGGGACCGCTCCCACAAAGGGGCGGTTTTTCTCCTGGTGTATGCTTAACACAGTCAACATGCGTAAGGATGCTTTATGAAAATAGTAATCGCACCGGATTCCTATAAGGAAAGTTTGAGTGCGCTTGAAGTGGCAACGGCTATTGAGCTGGGATTTCGTGAGATCTGGCCTGAGGCGAATTACGTGAAGATCCCGGTCGCGGATGGCGGTGAGGGAACGGTCGAAGCGATGGTTGCCGCAACGCAAGGCCACCTTGTGCATGTTGATGTTACCGGCCCTCTGGGTAAAACGATTCAGGCATTTTATGGTTTATCCGGGGATGAGCGTTCGGCGTTTATCGAAATGGCGGCCGCCAGCGGACTGGAGCAGGTTCCCGCAGGTTTACGCGATCCGCTGAAAACGACCTCCTGGGGAACCGGGGAGCTAATCCGTCATGCGCTGGATGCGGGCGTTGAACATATCATTATCGGGATTGGCGGCAGCGCCACCAATGATGGCGGTGCCGGGATGGTGCAAGCGCTGGGAGCAAAATTACTGGATGCGCAAAATAACGATATTGCTCATGGCGGGACTGGTCTTGAATCACTCGCCCGGATTGATATTTCTCAGCTAGACCCGCGCCTTGCCGCGTGCCGTATTGAAGTGGCCTGCGATGTGACTAATCCGTTGACCGGTGAAGAGGGGGCCTCTGCGGTCTTCGGTCCGCAAAAGGGGGCGACGCCGGAGATGATTCTTCGTCTTGATCGGGCGCTCACGCATTATGCGCAACTCATTGCCCGCGATCTGGACGTCAACGTGCTGGAACTGGCGGGTGGTGGCGCGGCTGGTGGTATGGGGGCGGCACTGTATGCGTTTTGCGGTGCGCAGTTACGCTGCGGTATTGAGGTCGTGACGGATGCGTTACACCTCGACGACTGCGTTGCGGATGCGGATTTAGTGGTCACGGGTGAAGGACGTATCGACAGCCAGACCATTCACGGTAAGGTTCCGGTTGGCGTGGCGAAGGTGGCAAAGCGTTACAACAAACCGGTTATCGGCATTGCTGGCAGCCTGACGGCTGATGTCGGTGTTGTACATGAGCATGGGCTGGATGCGGTTTTTAGCGTTATCTATACCGTTTGCACACTGGATGAGGCGCTGAAGAACGCGAGTGAGAACGTGCGAATGACGGCGCGAAACGTGGCCGCGACCCTGAAAGCGGGTCAGCAATTACGTTGAATGATGTGGCATGAAAGCCGGATAAGACGCGTGAGCGTCGTCATCCGGCAATCAGATCTTTACCCTAACAACTTCTTCGCTTCGCGCGCAACGTTATCCATTTCATCCAGAAGCTCTAAAAACTCAGGCTCCAGCTCTTCTTCTTTGCTCCCGCTACGTAATTGCTGCTCAATCAGCTGACACAGGTTTTTCATGCGGGGAACGCCGCTATAACCGCAACTGCCATGCAGTTTATGGATCATATCCACCAGTCCTTCAGGGTTTTCACCTACCAGTTGTTCTTCAATTTTGTTACGCACTTCGGGTAGAAAATCGAGCAGCATTTGCAGCATATCCCGCGCCAGATCGTTTTTACCGGCGGCTTGCCTTAACGCCAGTTGCCAGTCGAGTGTGGTATTCGGATTGACGACCGGTTCAACAGCGAGCGCCCTCAGCGATGAGCTCGCGCCGGGTTTGTAGCGTAACAGCAGATTATGCAGCTTATCTTCTTCGATAGGCTTCGCCAGGTAATCGTTCATCCCGGCGCTGAGCAGCTTCTCTTTTTGCCCGGCCATGGCATGCGCGGTGACCGCAATGACCGGCGTCTGTTGTTGATGAGGAAGCTGGTGGATCAGTTCGCAGGCGCGAATACCGTCCATGTCTGGCATCTGAATATCCATCAGGATGAGATCAAACTGCATCTGTTTGGCGCGATCCACTGCCTGATGTCCGCTGTCGCAGAGCACGACGTGCTGCACTTTATCTTCCAGCAGTGCGCCAATCAGCTTGAGGTTCGCCGGGTTGTCGTCCACTGCCATGACGGTCATCGCAATTTTGCTCTCGTCTAACAGTAGCGGAGCCGCGCTGTGGTTCAGTTGACAATACTCTGTCAACGCTGGCAGTAAGCGGGTTGAGGTTAGAGGTTTCAACAGGCACGCCGCCGCGCCGCCCTGCTTTAATTTCTCGGCGTTAATCTGCGCATGGCAAGGCAGAGCCAGTAACAAAAAGTCGGTCATCGCCGCTGCGCTTGCCAGCCGCTCATGCTGCATGGTGAGCGGTTCGCGTAAAGTGACCGGTATGCCAAGCAGCAGAATATCGTAGTGATCCTTCGGCAGCCCGGAGAATGAAGGGCTGTAAATCACTTCCAGCGGCGTTTCACTCAAGATATCTAACGTGCATTGCGCCGCTGTGGCGTTAGGTTCAACGTAGGCCAGTCGCTTACCGGCCAGACAGTGCGTGGTTGAGCGATCCACGAGAACGTTAGGGTTGAGATCGAGGCTGATATGGAACCAGAACGTGGAGCCCCGGTTCGGCTGGCTGTGGAAGGAGATATCCCCGCCCATTTCATTGACCAGCTTTTGCGTAATGACCAGGCCCAGTCCGGTCCCGCCGTGGCGGCGGGAAATACTGGCATCGGCCTGGCGGAAGGCCTGGAACAGGCGTGACTGATCGCGCTCAGGGATGCCAATTCCGGTATCGCGGATTTGCACTTCAATTTGCACTTTCGTGTTACTGAGGGCGCGTTTCTCGACCAGAATGTCGATATTGCCGCCTTCGGTAAATTTGATGGCATTGCCAACCAGATTAGTGATTACCTGCTGTAAGCGCAGCGGGTCCCCAATGACGTTGTCCGGCACGTCATTCTTAATATTTAGCGTCAGCTCAAGCCCTTTATCATGGGATGAGTGCGCTAACAGCGTGACGACGTCATCCAGCGTGCTACGCAGCGGGAATGGGATGCTTTCCAGAATCAGTTTGCCCGCCTCAAGTTTGGAGAAGTCGAGCACATCATTGATGATGGCCAACAGATTGTTGGCCGAGCGTTCAATCGTATTCAGGTGATCGCGCTGCGTCGTGTTGAGCTCGGTTTTAAGCGTCAGGCGGGTGAAGCCAATCACGCCATTCAGCGGCGTACGCAGCTCATGCGACATGTTAGCCAGAAACTCAGACTTAATACGCGCCGCTTCCTGGGCGCGTTTCTTCGCCAGATCCAGTTCGACGTTCTGGATTTCCATCTGCTCCAACGTTTCGCGCAGGTCAGAGGTGGCCTGGTCGATGTTGTGCTGCATCTCTTCATGGTAGGCCGCAAGTGACATCGCCATCGAGTTGATGCCATTTTTGAGCATATCCAGCTCGCCCAACATGAAACCTTCGACGCGGCTGTCGAGCTGTCCTCTACGTATTCGGTCAACGGTATTTACCATATTGCGAATCGGGCCAGTCACGTCGCGCATCAGACGCCAGCCAAAAATTAACGCAATACCGATACAAAACAGCATCATTACGCTGGAGATAAAGATCTCTTTATACTGCTGCAATCGTACTGACTTAAGGTCCAGCTCAAGCGCCACATACCCCAGCATATTTTCCGTATTTTTGGCGTCGCTGACGGCAGATTCATCCGGCGAATAGCTTTCCGATATAATTGGCGTTCGCAGGATCATGATATCCCCGAGCCGGGTGACGCTCAGCTTACGGGGAAATGGTGAGCCGGTTGCCAGCTGCATTTCAGACGGATCGAGATGAAAATTGGATGTGACAAACAGCCGATTATTCTCGTCATAGACAGAAATTGCCCGCACGATATCGGAATGGCGACGATGCAGCACGCTGATAAGTTGGCCGATGGATTCTCTGTTTTGCAGATTCATGCCATATTCGCTGGAGACCGCGAGTGGCTCAATGATGCTGGCGCCAGCATCTTCCAGTTGACGCTGCAAGTCGTTATAGCGATGCACAACAAAAAAGATACTGAGCAGCAAACCAATCAGGACGGTCGGGGCCAGGATCAGAATCATCATGCGTGCGCGCAGGCTGTAGTTGGTCATGGAGTTCCGTTATGGGACAATTAGGGTCACACTGTTAAATAGAGATATATCTCGTCGATGGCGCAATTCTACTCTGCAAAACGACGCGTGACGACGCGTCAGATCATAACCGTTACCGTCAATGACCTTGATCCTTTCGGCCAGGGCGTTGCTCGCCATAACGGAAAGGCGTTGTTTATACCGGAATTGCTACCTCAGGAAAGCGCCGAGGTGGTGATTACCGAAGATAAAAAACAGTTCGCCCGCGCGCAAGTAAAACGACGTTTAAACGACAGTCCGCAGCGTGAAGTGCCACGTTGCCCGCATTTTGGCGTGTGCGGCGGCTGCCAGCAGCAGCATGCCAGCATCTCGTTGCAGCAGCGTAGCAAAAGCGCGGCGTTGTCGCGTTTAATGAAATGTGAAGTGTCGGATGTTATAGCTGATACCCCGTGGGGCTATCGTCGTCGCGCCAGGTTGAGCCTGAACTATCGGCCAAAAGAACAAAAATTGCAGATGGGGTTTCGCAAATCCGCATCCAGCGACATTATCGATGTTAAACAATGCCCTATTTTGGTGCCCCAGCTTGAAGTGCTCTTGCCCCACATCCGGGCGTGTCTGGAAAGTCTGCAAGGGTTACGCCATCTTGGTCATGTCGAGCTGGTGCAGGCGGGGAGCGGAACCCTGATGATTTTGCGCCACACGGCACCATTAAGTGTTCAGGATAAAGAAAAACTGGAATGCTTTTCGCATTCTCAGGGGCTGTCTTTGTTTCTGGCCCCGCAAAGCGAGATACTGGAATCAATATCAGAAGAGTCGCCCTGGTATGACTCAAATGGACTACGGTTAACCTTCAGCCCGCGTGATTTTATTCAGGTCAATGAAGGGGTAAACCAACAAATGGTGGCCCGTGCGCTCGAATGGCTTGATGTGCAACCTGAAGATCGCGTACTCGATCTGTTCTGTGGAATGGGTAATTTTACCCTGCCGTTGGCAACCCGGGCTGCAAACGTGGTGGGGGTGGAAGGGGTACCGGCGCTGGTGGAAAAAGGCCGGGAAAACGCGCTGAATAACGGATTACACAATGTGACATTCTTTCATGAAAACCTTGAGGAAGATGTTACCCGGCAGCCGTGGGCGAAAAACGGATTCGACAAAGTATTGCTCGATCCTGCGCGTGCGGGGGCTGCAGGTGTGATGCAACATATTATAAAATTAGAACCTATACGCGTTGTTTATGTATCCTGTAACCCGGCAACGCTGGCTCGTGACAGCGACGCTTTGCTCAACGCGGGATATGCCATACGGCGACTGGCGATGCTTGATATGTTCCCGCACACTGGACACCTGGAATCAATGGTCCTGTTTGAGCGTATGTAATAAATTTTGTACCCATTGGATTTCGGGTGGTAATGCAGCGTGAAAGACAATGGGTATGGCTTGTCGACTTCGACAGGCCAGGCCCCTTAAGGAGAGGACAATGGTTGCGGTAAGAAGTGCACATATAAATAAAGCTGGTGAGTTTGATCCAAAGAAATGGATCGCGAGTCTGGGGATCTCCAGCCAGCAGTCGTGTGAACGCTTAGCCGAAACCTGGGCGTACTGCCAGCAGCAGACGCAGGGGCATCCGGATGCGGATCTGCTGTTGTGGCGTGGCGTGGAGATGGTTGAAATACTCTCCATGTTGAGCATGGATATCGACACGCTGCGCGCAGCAATGCTGTTCCCTCTGGCAGATGCCAACGTGGTCAGTGAAGACATCCTGCGCGAGAGCGTGGGCAAATCCATTGTTCATCTTATCCACGGCGTGCGGGATATGGCGGCAATACGCCAGCTTAAGGCCACTCATACCGATTCAGTCTCATCCGAACAGGTCGATAACGTTCGCCGCATGCTGCTGGCTATGGTGGATGATTTCCGCTGTGTGGTCATCAAGCTGGCGGAGCGGATTGCACATCTGCGTGAAGTGAAGGATGCACCGGAAGATGAACGCGTTCTGGCGGCAAAAGAGTGCACCAATATCTATGCGCCGCTGGCCAACCGTTTGGGCATTGGGCAATTAAAATGGGAACTGGAAGATTACTGCTTCCGTTACCTGCACCCGGCTGAATACAAACGTATTGCCAAGCTGCTGCACGAACGTCGCATCGATCGCGAGCATTACATTGATGAGTTCGTCGGTCATTTGCGCTCAGAGATGAAAACGGAAGGCGTCAAAGCCGAAGTGTACGGACGTCCGAAACACATCTACAGCATCTGGCGCAAAATGCAGAAAAAGCAGCTGGCCTTCGATGAACTTTTCGACGTGCGCGCAGTGCGTATCGTGGCGGAGCGTTTACAGGACTGCTATGCCGCGCTCGGGATAGTGCATACTCACTATCGCCATCTGCCGGATGAGTTCGATGACTATGTTGCTAACCCGAAACCCAACGGCTATCAGTCAATTCATACGGTTGTGCTGGGACCGGGCGGGAAAACCATTGAAATTCAGATCCGTACGAAACAGATGCACGAAGATGCCGAACTGGGCGTTGCGGCACACTGGAAGTACAAAGAGGGCACCGCTTCCGGCGTGGCGCGTTCTGGTCATGAAGATCGTATTGCATGGCTGCGTAAGCTGATCGCCTGGCAGGAAGAGATGGCGGACTCTGGCGAAATGCTGGATGAAGTCCGTAGCCAGGTCTTTGATGACCGAGTGTACGTCTTTACGCCAAAAGGCGACGTTGTGGACTTACCTGCGGGCTCCACACCGCTCGATTTTGCTTATCATATTCACAGTGATGTGGGGCATCGTTGCATTGGCGCGAAAATTGGCGGGCGCATCGTACCGTTTACCTACCAGCTGCAGATGGGCGATCAAATTGAAATTATCACCCAGAAACAGCCTAACCCAAGCCGCGACTGGCTGAACCCTAACCTCGGCTATGTCACCACCAGTCGTGGGCGTTCGAAGATCCACGCCTGGTTCCGTAAACAGGACCGCGACAAAAATATCCTTGCTGGCCGCCAGATCCTCGACGATGAGCTGGCGCATTTAGGCATTAGCCTGAAAGAAGCGGAAAAGCACCTGCTGCCGCGCTACAGCTTCAATGAGCTGGATGAGCTGCTGGCGGCGATTGGTGGGGGGGACATTCGCCTCAACCAGATGGTGAACTTCCTGCAGGCGCAGTTTAATAAGCCAAGCGCAGCCGAACAAGATGCCGCCGCGCTGAAACAGCTTCAGCAGAAAACGCAGGCGCCGCAGAGTCGCCGTAAAGACGACGGTCGCGTGGTGGTGGAAGGGGTGGGTAACCTGATGCACCACATCGCGCGCTGCTGCCAGCCGATTCCAGGCGATGAAATTGTCGGGTTTATCACTCAGGGCCGCGGTATTTCCGTGCACCGGGCGGATTGCGAACAGCTGACCGAGCTGCGCTCCCATGCGCCGGAACGTATTGTTGATGCGGTTTGGGGCGAAAGCTACTCGGCAGGATATTCGCTGGTGGTTCGCGTCCAGGCTAACGATCGCAGCGGCTTATTACGTGATATCACCACGATTCTTGCCAACGAGAAGGTGAACGTGCTGGGGGTTGCCAGCCGGAGTGATACCAAACAGCAACTGGCTACCATCGATATGACCATCGAAATCTATAACCTGCAGGTGCTCGGGCGCGTGCTTGGCAAGCTGAACCAGGTGCCGGATGTGATCGACGCACGTCGTCTGCACGGTAATTAATTATTTAATAGGCCAGATAAGTTTGCATGCCTGGTGAGGCGCGTTAGCGTTGCCATCAGGCATTGCCATGTTGCCGGATATCGGCTGTCGTCTTATCGGGCTTCGCGTATTGAAATTTCAGGATATTCCAATGAACCAAATCGACCGACTGCTCGGTATTATGCAGCGCCTGCGCGACCCGGAAAACGGTTGTCCCTGGGACAAAGAGCAGACATTCGCCACTATTGCCCCTTACACCCTCGAAGAAACCTATGAAGTGCTGGACGCAATTGCGCGGGAAGACTTCGACGACCTGCGTGGAGAGCTGGGTGACTTGCTGTTCCAGGTGGTGTTTTACGCCCAGATGGCGCAGGAAGAAGGACGTTTCGATTTCAATGATATTTGCGCCGCCATCAGCGATAAGCTTGAGCGTCGCCACCCACATGTTTT
The DNA here is from genome assembly GCF_013729795.1 of Citrobacter sp. RHBSTW-00859. Lineage (NCBI taxonomy): Bacteria > Pseudomonadati > Pseudomonadota > Gammaproteobacteria > Enterobacterales > Enterobacteriaceae > Citrobacter > Citrobacter sp. RHBSTW-00859. The sequence goes on from NZ_CP056284.1 coordinate 1,029,683, forward strand.
TGCTGATGTTTCTGCCAGTAACAGCACTGAGGTGTTGACCCGCTGGGAGCAAATCAAAAGCGAAGAACGCGCCCAGAAGGCGCAGCATTCCGCGCTCGACGATATTCCCCGTAGTTTACCGGCGTTAATGCGCGCCCAAAAAATCCAGAAACGCTGCTCTAATGTTGGCTTCGACTGGAAAACATTAGGACCGGTTGTCGACAAGGTTTACGAAGAGATCGATGAAGTCATGTTTGAGGCGAAGCAGGCTGTTGTCGACCAGGCTAAACTGGAGGAGGAAATGGGCGACCTGCTGTTTGCGACGGTCAATATGGCTCGGCATTTGGGCACTAAAGCAGAGACCGCATTGCAAAAAGCGAACGAGAAATTTGAGCGCCGTTTTCGTGAGGTTGAGCGAATTGTAGCGGCCCGGGGTCTGGAAATGACTGGTGTTGATCTGGAAACTATGGAAGAAGTCTGGCAACAGGTAAAACGGCAGGAAATTGATCTCTAAGGGATTTCGTCGGTCAAGGGCGATTTGTGTGATTTTTTAAATAACAAGCGCTTGATTTACGTCAAAAACATTTACCCCAAAGGGGCTATTTTCTCACTCCCGATGTTTATGTGAGCCTGGTGAAGAGGAGGAATAATGAAAGTTTGTGGCGCTCGTCATGTTCGGGTATACTACTTTCCCGTCTTGGTAATTCCATCGTTTCACCCTAACTTCTCAGGTCCAGCATGACAACGAACTATATTTTTGTGACCGGCGGGGTCGTATCCTCTCTGGGTAAAGGCATTGCCGCAGCCTCCCTGGCAGCCATTCTTGAGGCTCGTGGCCTCAACGTGACCATGATGAAACTGGATCCGTATATCAACGTCGATCCAGGTACTATGAGTCCAATCCAACACGGGGAAGTGTTCGTTACTGAAGACGGCGCTGAAACCGACCTGGACCTGGGTCACTATGAGCGTTTCATTCGTACCAAAATGACTCGCCGCAATAACTTCACTACCGGTCGAATTTACTCCGATGTCCTGCGCAAAGAGCGCCGTGGCGACTATCTGGGTGCAACCGTACAGGTTATCCCGCACATCACCAACGCGATTAAAGAGCGTGTCCTTGCCGGTGGCGAAGGTCATGACGTCGTTCTGGTTGAAATCGGCGGTACGGTCGGTGATATCGAATCCCTGCCATTCCTGGAAGCGATTCGCCAATTAGCGGTAGATATCGGTCGTGAACACGCGCTGTTTATGCACCTGACTCTGGTTCCTTACCTGGCCGCTGCCGGTGAAGTCAAAACTAAACCGACTCAGCACTCGGTAAAAGAGTTGCTGTCTATCGGTATCCAGCCTGACATTCTGATCTGTCGTTCCGATCGCGCGGTTCCGGCCAACGAACGTGCAAAAATTGCATTGTTCTGTAACGTGCCAGAAAAAGCCGTTATTTCAATGAAAGATGTCGATTCCATCTATAAAATTCCAGGCCTGTTGAAATCCCAGGGCCTTGACGATTATATTTGTAAACGATTCAGCTTGAACTGTCCGGAAGCTAATCTGTCAGAATGGGAACAGGTTATCTACGAAGAAGCGAATCCGGCAGGCGAAGTGACTATCGGTATGGTTGGCAAGTATATTGAACTGCCGGATGCCTATAAGTCAGTTATCGAAGCATTGAAGCACGGTGGTCTGAAGAATCGTGTCACCGTCAACATTAAGCTGATCGATTCGCAAGATGTCGAAACGCGCGGCGTTGAGATCCTGAAAGGTCTTGATGCAATCCTGATCCCTGGCGGCTTCGGCTACCGTGGTGTTGAAGGTAAGATCGCGACAGCGCGCTTTGCGCGTGAAAACAATGTTCCTTATCTGGGTATTTGCCTGGGTATGCAGGTTGCGTTGATTGAGTTTGCACGTAACGTAGTGGGTATGGATAACGCCAACTCCACGGAATTTGTGCCAGACTGTAAGTACCCGGTGGTGGCCCTGATTACCGAATGGCGCGATGAAGACGGCAACGTTGAAGTCCGTACCGAGAAGAGCGATCTGGGCGGCACAATGCGCCTTGGCGCCCAGCAGTGTCAGTTGAGCGACGATAGCCTGGTTCGTCAGCTGTACGGCGCGCCGACAATTGTTGAACGCCATCGCCACCGTTACGAAGTCAACAATATGCTGTTGAAACAGATTGAAGCTGCGGGTCTGCGTATTGCAGGCCGTTCCGGTGATGATCAGTTGGTCGAGATCATTGAGGTACCGAATCATCCGTGGTTCGTGGCCTGTCAGTTCCACCCGGAATTTACTTCCACGCCACGTGATGGGCACCCGCTGTTTGCCGGCTTTGTGAAAGCCGCCAGTGAACATCAGAAGCGTCAGGCGAAGTAAGAAGTAAAAAAGTTAGAACGGCAATGCACCCATCCGGGTGCATTGTTTGTCTGGAGTTTTAGTTTAACTTGTACTGAGGAAAATCTAATGTCCAAAATCGTTAAAATCATCGGTCGTGAAATCATCGACTCCCGTGGTAACCCGACTGTTGAAGCCGAAGTACACCTGGAAGGTGGTTTCGTTGGTATGGCAGCAGCTCCGTCAGGTGCTTCTACTGGTTCCCGCGAAGCACTGGAACTGCGCGACGGCGACAAATCCCGTTTCATGGGTAAAGGCGTACTGAAAGCTGTTGCAGCTGTTAACGGCCCAATTGCTCAGGCTCTGCTGGGTAAAGATGCTAAAGATCAGGCTGGCATCGACAAGATCATGATCGATCTGGACGGTACTGAAAACAAATCCAACTTCGGTGCAAACGCCATCCTGGCTGTGTCCCTGGCGAACGCCAAAGCAGCAGCTGCTGCTAAAGGCCTGCCGCTGTATGCACACATCGCTGAACTGAACGGTACTCCGGGCAAATACTCCATGCCGGTTCCGATGATGAACATCATCAACGGTGGTGAGCACGCTGACAACAACGTTGACATCCAGGAGTTCATGATTCAGCCGGTTGGCGCTAAAACCCTGAAAGAAGCCGTACGTATGGGTTCTGAAGTGTTCCATAACCTGGCTAAAGTTCTGAAAGCTAAAGGTATGAACACTGCAGTGGGTGACGAAGGCGGCTACGCGCCGAACCTGGGTTCCAACGCTGAAGCTCTGGCTGTAATCGCTGAAGCGGTTAAAGCAGCTGGCTACGAGCTGGGCAAAGACATCACCCTGGCGATGGACTGTGCAGCTTCTGAATTCTACAAAGACGGTAAATACGTTCTGGCTGGCGAAGGCAACAAAGCATTCACCTCCGAAGAATTCACCCACTTCCTGGAAGAACTGACCAAACAGTACCCGATCGTGTCCATCGAAGATGGTCTGGACGAGTCTGACTGGGACGGTTTCGCATACCAGACTAAAGTTCTGGGCGACAAAATCCAGCTGGTTGGTGACGATCTGTTCGTAACCAACACCAAGATCCTGAAAGAAGGCATCGAAAAAGGCATCGTTAACTCCATCCTGATCAAATTCAACCAGATCGGTTCTCTGACCGAAACTCTGGCTGCGATCAAAATGGCGAAAGACGCTGGCTACACCGCTGTCATCTCTCACCGTTCTGGCGAAACTGAAGACGCTACCATCGCTGACCTGGCTGTTGGTACCGCTGCAGGCCAGATCAAAACCGGTTCTATGAGCCGTTCTGACCGCGTTGCTAAGTACAACCAGCTGATTCGTATCGAAGAAGCTCTGGGTGAACAAGCGCCGTACAACGGTCGTAAAGAGATCAAAGGTCAGGCGTAATCCTGTTCTTTAACTCTTAACGTAAAAACCCGCTGCGGCGGGTTTTTTTATGCGTTCAGCGGAATTTGACGCAGATAAATCTGCTGGCTGTTTTTACCTGCAAGTTTCTGAAGGAAGCAAAATAGCGCATGATTCGTTCGCAGATTAAACTTTTTGCGGATGATGTATTTATGCACATAGAGCGTTTTCTCTGAGATTGACATGTTGCGGGCAATCTCAGATGTCGTTATGCCCTGACAGATAAAGGACATAATGCGCCTTTGCTGTCTGGTCAGGACTTTATGTGGACAATGAAAACATAATGTTTTCCCTGGCTGTATTTGCTTTTTTCTTGATTCCCGCCAGGCAGTTAATACTTTCTCTTTGACTGTCGACAGTGAGTCCTGTCGGTGAATAAAAATGATCCGGGCAATGCAAAAGGGCAGATCGGAAGGGGAGTCAATCACTTCATCGGTTAAGCCAATAATAATGCCTGTTGTCCTGTTCTGCAGTTCAGGAAAACACATGAGATGCTCTCCCGGAGCCAGAGAAATAACGACGATATCTGCCTTATCAAAGTTTTGTTGGGAGTAGGATGTTAAAAAGCCAATTTTATTGGCGGTTCTTCCAAGGAATATCTCTATAAAAAAATGTTTCAATCCATCGCGATAAAATTCGTAAGGGTCCTGTATGAGTATTTTCATATTAAATATACCAGAGCCAGTAGAGGCATTTATTAATAATAATTAGGGTGGTTTTTTTAGTAATTCAAATTCATTTGCACCAAAGAATTAAACGTATTGGGAAGGGGGCAGATACCAGTCAGTAAAAAGATCGCTGGATACAGGGGACAAAGCGCCAGGATAGAATAATTCATTTGTTGCACCATGATAAATATCCTTTACACAGAAATAGTTCGGTTTACTGATAAGTCATTGTGAATTGCAAAATAGTAACTTAATTGTAAGTAAAGTTGGCCTGAACGATACCAGCGATCGTCCCCGGCATCACATTGCCTTTGGAATAGGCCCGGGCACGTAAATTGTATGTAACGGTACGATCGACCAAGACTGATTGAGTAATATTCGTATTATTTCCTTTCAGGTAACCGGTGCTGACCTGGATCAGTTCTATCGCAACGTTCGCCGTTCCGGTATTTTTATAGCGTACCGGAAAGTCGGGATCTTCCGTTCCGGTAAATGTCACGACCACGCTGGTGGTTCCCACCGGGCAACTGGCAAGGTTAATGGTAAAATTTACCGGGGTAGAGGTTGTACCTGCCGCTGCAATATCTGCAGCCGGGATGTCTCCCAAATTAACATTGATATTGCTGCCACTGGCTACGACACACGGGGACGCAATAACTTTCCCGGTAATATTAATATTGACCGGTTCGGCCCCGGCAATATGGATTGTCGCTCCCAGATACAGCCCCGCCAGCGCCAGATGAATGAATCTTTTATGAATATTCATTTTATGCCTCTCCTTGTATAACTTTGATGGCGGAGCCGCCTACTGATAAGTAATATTGAGCGTCGCAGTGGCGTTAGCGCTGCCTGCGGTCACGTTGTCTTTCGTCTGAAAATAGCGTGCGGTGAAGGCTCCCGGAGGAAATTCCTGCCCGCCTGCTGAGGTTTTCAGCACGATGTTGTTATTCAGCTTCAGGGGCGCGCCCCCATAAAGCAGCTGGATCCCGATTCCGCTCGCAACCCCTGACATCCCAGCTCCTGATAATGCCAGGATACTGTCATTGGCGGTTTCAGTACTTTGCGTCCCGCTTAACGATGCGTTAATCCGGGTGCCCGCATCACAGTTAAGGTCTATTGTGAAAGTCCGATCGCCTTTGGTGGATCCTGCACCGCTAAAACTATCCGCTAATACCGGATCCAGGGGGACAGCGATACTCGAGTTATTTATTGCGCATGCCTGGACCGTCACCACCACTGACCCCGCACCTGACCAGATGGGATTTAAATCCCACTGTCCGCTTTGATTATTTAACGAATAGCTTGAGGTTACAGACGGTATTGTCGTTATTGCTCCTGAGGAGACATTGGGCCTGGTTTTCACAAATTGCAATGATGCACCCATGGATAAACCCTGCGTGTCCTTTTTAAGTATATGGCAGGTATAAGTCCGGGTTGAGTTTGAAATATGATCGTCAAATTGCACCGGGCAAAAAGACAATGAGCCTGTATTCAGGGCAAAATTATAACGAACGCCAATTCCGTCAACATTCGTGGGATAGACATCGGTATAACCTGCAACGGGGGCTGAATTAACCTGTAAACGCAAGTACACATCTCTGTCGGCGTCAGGATCCCCGAAGCAACCCAGCCCCCATACTTCGCTGCCAATAGATCCAAATTTATTACTGAAAACATTCATGGTGGCGTCGTCACGTTGATAATTTAACGCTCCTGAGAACGTATAATACCCGCCGGAATTTACACAGCTGGCCGCTTCAACAGAGGCTGTAAACGCACCGGTTAACCCAAGTACCAGGGGGAATATATAATTTTTCTTTTTCTGTAACATAACGCCTACCCTCGCCGCTATTTCAGGTGACTATTCTCAGCAACCCATTCAGAGCCTGGCTCTAAGCAGGGTGGTTTTTTATCGGTAAGTAAAATTCATTTGTACCAGGGAGTTAAACGTACCGGGGAGTGTAGTGTCAGAGACAATCACCCGACCAGCCAGTAAAAAGGTCGCCTTGCGCTGAGCGTCAACCAGGACGTTCATGCTGCTGCCGTTTCCCTGCACCTGCGCCTTGTTTGTGTCCTGGGCCATTTGCACGGCGGCGTTGGCGGCGGTCCCCGTACTGGCATACAGCGTGGGATCTTCTACGGCCGGCTGTCCGTTGAACGTCACGTCCACCGATGTCGTTCCTGCCGGGCATTTGAAAAGCCTCACCTCAAAGGATTTCCACGCGGAAGCATTTCCGTCGGCGCGCATTTCATTTAAGCGGAGCTGGCCGAAATTAACGCTCTGGTTTTGCGAGGCGATCTCGACCACGCAGGGAGACGCCACAACATGACCACCGATATTGATCTCCGCAGCATATGCAGAGCACGCCAGACAAAGCGCGGGGAGAACATATTTCATTTGTTGCTGCATAATAAACACCCGTAGAGCAGAGAAGTCAGGTTTACTGATAAGTGAAGGTGACTTGTGAAACGCTCACTATCGTGCCGGGCATAACGTCTGCTGCTGCAGCAATGGCACGTGCGCCTATCGGGAAGGAGACAGTGCGGTCGGTTGCAACATTACGCTTTAATGTGGTTCCCGGACCTAAAAACTTACCGTTACCGGAACCCAGACTCTCTTTAAGCTGTACGTTAACGTTGGTTGCCGTCCCGGTATTGGCATAATCCCCGGGGCTGTTCGCTGCTGGCGTTCCGGAAAAGGCCGCCGTTACCGATGTTGTGCCAAAAGGACAATCTTTTAAGATTAAATAAAAGATTTTGAATGTTGTGACGTTACCAGGCTGTGCCAGGGCGGTGGCCTGAATATCATCACCCAAATTAACATTGAGCTGTGATTGGGTGGTGTCAACGGTACAAGGTGAGGCGACGACTTTGCCGGTAATATTAATATTGACCGGATTGGCCCCGGCAATATTGATTGTTGCCGCTAAATACAGCCCCGTCAGCGCCAGATGAATGAATCTTTTATGAATATTCATTTTATTCCTCTCCTTGTATAACTCTGATGGCGGAGCCGCCTACTGATAAGTAATATTGAGCGTCGCAGTGGCGTTAGCGCTGCCCGCGGTCACGTTGTCTTTCGTCTGAAAATAGCGTGCGGTAAAGGCTCCCGGAGGGAATTCCTGACCGCCTGCTGAGGTTTTCAGCACGATGTTGTTATTCAGCTTCAGGGGCGTATTGTCATACAGCAATTGGATCCCGATTCCTCTCGCAACCCCTGACGTTCCGGCCCCTGATAACGCCAGAATACTGTTATTGGAGGTCTCTGCACTTTGCGTCCCACTTAACGATGCGTTAATCCGGGTGCCCGCATCACAGTTAAGATTGATGGTAAAGGCAGTATCGCCTTTAGTTGTACCTCTTCCTGTAAACGCACTGCCTAATGCATCAGGCAACGGTACGGTAATCGTTGAACTATTCAGCGAACAGGCTAACTGAATAACCTGACCTGCGACGATACTTCCCCTGATAACCTCAAGGTCACCGTAGGTTTTTTGAAAATACAATCCTCTATCAATATTTTTGGATGTTATCGGTCCGGTCTTATAAAGATCCACCGTTACACCACTATCGATATTGACCGCACCCTGTCCCATTATTCCTGTCCTGGGTGGGTTATCAAATGTACTTTGCGTGTACGCCGTATAATAGACCTTTATCCCGACACCGGGGATGCCTGTATTATAGATATGGGGAAAACCGCTGATTGCATCGCGAAACATGGATACTGAAATTAATTCTCCCCCCTGACAACCGAGCCATTTGCCAGTAAAGGGCGGAAGTAATTCTATCGTACCGATCTTCTGACCCACAGGAATATCACGTTGCGCATAGATTGTACCAATATCTATATTATCCAGGGCATAACCCCCTTTTGTTGTTCGATACTGCAGGTTGCAAGCGCAGGAAATGAGCTGCACATTAGAAAAGCAGCGCTCCAGATGATTTTCAGAAATTTCATTTTGCTCATTGCTATACCTCAATACGCAACAGGTATCAGATAAAAATTTAGTTTCTTTGAACAGCTAAGTTATTTACTTAATGACACCGCTCGCTAATGATCTGAATACCGCTATTTTCCGGCGGCGCTTTATCCAGGGAATAATTCACCTGACACTGCTGCTCTGCGCCGTTCCCCCATTTCACTCTTAGTTCACCGCTGTCGGCCAGACCGGTCAGATACACCTGTCCGCCATCGCCAACGATAAACGCCTGGGCGCTTTTCTGCGCGGTATCGCTGACCGTCGCGCCAAATGGCACTGGCATTCCACCTTGCAGCAATAGCGTCATCATCACGCGCTGGCCCACGCTGGCGTTAAAGCTGGCCTGCACCACGGCTCCCCGCGTCGGCACCACGTTGCGGGTGGTCTGCATCAGCTCTACGTTATCGGGCAGTGTCAGCGTATTCAACTGCACCTGGTTTTTACGGTAGGGCGAGGTATAAGGCACGATGGCATAGCCGCGCCAGTCGGTTTTCACCCCGCTCTGATTGCTCACGCCAACCCCGGAGGCTCCCGGTGCCTGAACCAGCGCCATGGTTTCACCCAGCGGTTGGCCGAAGGTGACGCCGCTGGCGTGCGCGACTATCCCGCCCTGTAGCCCGTAGTTCAGCCGCTGGCTGTTTTTGTCGTAAGCATATCCAGCAGTGACTTCAGCATAGGTTCCGCGATAGTCGGCGTTCAGATTGCCGCCGTTGCCCGTTCCCTGGCTGCCGTAACCCTGCTGGATGCTCCAGCTCAGGTTATTGCCCTCAAGCGTCGTACCATTGAGACCCACGGTGTGATTGGTGCTCCCTTTCTGGCTGCTGCTGACGTTCCACGACGCGTGGGTATTACTCAACCAGCGATTCAGTGGAATGCTGATGTTCAGTGAGAACACCTGGTCGCGCTCATAGACCTTTTCTTTGCCGGAGCCCCCGCTGCGCGACGTCGAGTTAATGTTATAGCTGTAATTAAACCCGTAACTGATGCCGTTCCAGCTATTGTTGTAACCGGCGCCGATCGACCGCAGGGTCCGGCCGCTGTTCCAGTAGTCTTCGTTTATCAGGCTAAGCGACAGCGAGCCCGCTCTTTCCCACAAATTCTGGCTCAGCGACAGTTCAGTACGGTTACGCCTGCGCTCGAAAAACGTCGGGGTGTTCCCGCCGCGCCAGGTATCCATGACTTCTGCCAGCGTGTAATAGCCATCGGTCGAGTAGCGATAACCGGCAATGGCGAAGTTAGTCCCGGTTTCGACAATATTTTTGCTGTAGCGGATCCGCCATGACTGGCCTTTCTCCTTCGGCTGGTTCTGTATCTTCGACCAGCCCTGGGTGACATCCAGCGAAAGCGCGCCAATTTCCCCCAGATTTTTACCGACGCCCAGCGCCAGCGACTGATAGTGATCCGAGAACTGGCCGCCGCCATAGAGGGTAAAACCCCGGGGCAGGCCGTAGATCAGCGTCGCTTGGCTAAACGGCGTCTTTTCCACGCTGCGGTCATACGAACGATACTGGCCGCTGGTCAATGAATATTTCAGCCGCTGTTCACGCTGGAGCACCGGCAGTGAGGCAAACGGTACGACGAGATTCTGCTCGCTGCCGTTATCTTCTTTAATCGTCACATAGAGATCCCCGCTGCCGCCGGTGGCGTACATGTCGTTGATTTCAAATGCGCCCGGTGCCACATAGCTCTGATAAATAACATACCCGTTCTGCCGGATAATCACCTGCGCGTTGGTTCGCGCAATGCCTTTGATCGCCGGTGCATAGCCCTTCATGCTGTCGGGGATCATCTCCTCGTCGGACGCCAACTGCGCGCCGCGAAAAGGAACGCTGTCGAAAATATCGGACGGGGAGGCACTGTCTCCCAGCACCAGCTGGCTCTTCAGGACGCGAATATCACGGGACAAATAGGTATAGACGGTGTCCCAGCTGTCGCGACCGTTATTATCCCGCTGAAAAGTCGTGTAATTACGCAGCCGCCAGGGACCGATATTCATGCCGGGACGCAGGTTGGCGTACTGGGTCGTACTGTCCGTGCCGCTACGATCCCGTGCCCGGGTACTGGCGCCGTTCACGCTGTAATTAAGCAGCAGGGCGGTGATCCCATCATCCCACTGCGTTTCAGGAACGTAATCGCGTGGATTTATCACAATGGCGGCCTGCGGAATGCTCAACAGCAGTTGCTGCGCGCTAAAGCGAAACTCTGCGCGAGCATGGGGGATCGCGTCCAGCCTGGCACACGACGCGGCGGCATCGCCCAGATCCGGGAACAGGTCGGTTTTGACTCCCATCGCGTTAAGCTGGCTCACGCTCAGGCATGGCGACAGAAGCGCTTTCCCGTCCGGGCCGGGCTGCATGCTGAATTCCACTTCCCGGGTTTCCTGAAACTGGTTGTTGACAGAGATATCGACCCGGTAAATGCCCGGTGCCTGGCCGTTTTCCTCTTCAAATACGCTAAGATCGGTTTTTTCCTGATGCGGATTGTCAATTTCCAGCATCAGCGGATTAAAATATTCCCTGGCGTGTGAGGCAAAAGTCGTTAAATTTAATAGTAAAAAGGGTGTCGAAAAAAGATAAATCAGCCTGCGGATATTATTGGTTTGTGGATATTCGCGCAGGTTTTTTGGGCTCCCCATCTGTGTAGTCCTTCCCTGAAGGGTAAATAATTAACGCCGGATTCCTGTGCTGTTATTTATCAGAACGAAGCACGATGAAGCTCGCCGATTCCGCCGTAATCATTAATAATTTTCCAGCTCACGCTATTACCCGCACCGCTGGGTAATTCAAAAATGGCGCTACTCTGCGGCGCAATATACCGGGCATCTTCCAGCTCTTTACCTGCAACGGTAACGCTTTGGAAATTCATATAAAATGAAGTCGGGTTACTCACCTCCAGCCGGTTGCCGCGGCGCTGCCAGGAAAGCTTATGGGTTAACACTTCCGCGGAGCCTGTTAAACCTTCAGGGCGATAGATCAGTTTGATGCGCGTCTTGACCGCGATCTGCAGCAGGTTTTTACCCTGATCTTTTTCTATCGAGGGGATACTCTTAATATTCAGCCAGTACAGCGATTCCCTATCCTGCGGTAGATTCCCGCCCGCCCGCACGACGCGCAGGACATTTTCCTGCCCGCCGTCCAGACGAAATAACGGCGGGGTGATCACAAACGGCGTTTTCTCTGCGCGATTAATTTCGGGCTCGACCCAGCTTTGCACCAGATAAGGTGCCTGGTCCGGGTTGCTTACATTAATTGAAGACTCTTTCTTACTCCCATCGTAAATTAAGCGGGTGCCACCCACAATCAGGCCAGCCTGGGCTAAACCTGAGGTTATTATTAGTGCAGTCAGCAAAGTGAGAGGAATAAGTTTCATCATTAATCATTCATTAAAAGAGTAAGGACGGACCGATAATAATCCATCGGTCCGAATAACAATTTCGCTATGCAGGAATGACGGGCTATTAATTATAAACAATGGTGAAACTTGCCATTGAATTAGCCTTGCCTGCGGTAACTGTTGTCGATGTGGCGATATAGCGCGCAATAAAATCCAGATTATTCACCACGCCGGTACCTGACGTCAGAGGGTATTGTTTGGATGCGTTATACAGCGGAATCGCGGTATTGGCATCGTCGTATAATTGAATCCCCACGCCGCCTGCCACGCCAGTTTCTGCGGTCAGGGCCAGCACGCCAGGACTCCCTGTCACCGGGGAGCCGTCAAACTTCACGGCCGCCTTGGTTGCGCTTATCGGGCAATCCGTGAGCTGCAACGTGAATTTGGTCGGTGCAGCAGTAGAGCCTGCGTTGGTAAAGGCGCTCTTACTGACCTGACCTAGTGTCACCGTCAGCGGACTGGCCGGACTATTGGTGACTTTACAGGCGGCATCAATAATCTCGCCGTTAAAATTCACCTCCCCATCAGCTGCCATCGCTGAAACTCCAGCCAGAGACGAAATCAGCACTCCCAGTGGCAGTAATTTGCTTTTCATGATCTATTCCTTGAGTATATTCAATTTATTAGTATTAATGTATTGCCAGGCAAACGGCAGCTTTTTGAAATTTATCAATAGAATATCGTCCCGTTTCCAGGCTCACAGATCTCTAATGATAATATTAATAAGAATGACAGTTCCCTGCTTTTATATTTAAAACGGGTTTGTCAAACGTTATAATTTGTATGAGATTATTCTTGTACATTTCAAAATATCCGGCAACACTTTTTTGGGTGTAATTTTACACCCTGTGTGTTTTCCGCGATAAAAGGGTTATGCCAGAGGGGTGGTAAGTCTTGGGAAAATAGCGACTGTCAGTTAACAAAACAAGAACATATTATAAGGGTAAACATTTCATCGAAGAGAGTACGTTATTTTTCTTCGTTGATACAATAGGTTAGTACTTTAACGGAAGATGCTCGATTGTCAAAAGGATGCCGTTTTCAATGCTGATATAGCCCCCCTTTTTAAGCTGTGCGAGGATTTTCATAATGCTGCTACGTGAAAGGCTGGTTTTCTGCTGGATATACTGCGCGGCAGAAACATCATGTCTGTATTCCGCTGGTTCACTCATCAACTCCTGTAACTGAACGCGGACAATTTCATAGGCACAGGTGGCCATGAGCCTGGTATTTATCGTATACAGTCGTGAGGTGACTCTGAGGCTATGGCAGGCCAGCAGCCTCCAGAGATTGTGCTCGGTGACGAACTGGTTGACCTTATCGGTACGGGTAATGGCGATCTCAGAGGTACTGTGGGTCTGAATAAACATCCCCGCCTCGGCGTAAAGTGTTCCACTGAGACCCATGATCCCTGGCACATACAGCGTGCCCAGCAGAATTTCACTCGTCTGATGATAGACGTTGCACACGCCGCTTCGTACCAGATAGCAGTACGCAACGCCATTATTATAAAGATATAACCGGGTGTTGGGAGGATACATAGCAAAAGTCGCCAGAGGAGCCAGGCTTTCCAGCAGTTCGGCGGTAGCGGAGAGGATCAGACTGCGATCCGGATGTTCGGTATCCATAACATACTCCTCATGTTGATTGACGCTCACTTAAAATTTGACTCAGAATTATCCGATAGATCTTAATCTTATTTCTTTTTAAATCAATATCTTCAAAGTAATATTTAATCTTGTTTATATAACAAAATAATTCTGATAAGTAATTTATGGTTTTATTACTTATTTCCTTTTACTAAAATGGCTGTAATATCAAATTGGATGATTTTTAAGATGAATGAATTCAGTACCCATAATAGTATTATGGATATTTATGCAAGTTGTTTATGGGTGTAATTTTACACCCATAAACAACTTTTAAAAATCTAAAACAATTATCATAATTATCGTTTATGTGAGGGGAGTGCGTTAGGGGGATGTTCATAAGCCTATGGAGGGATTTATTTGTGAATAATAAAAAAAGAGCCACCTCAATAAGTTACAGCATCAGACACAAAAAGCCTCTGGCTGATATCAATCAACTGATAAGCATCCTTACACCTTCAGCCAATAAGTTGACGCTCGCCAATAAGCAGTCACTTAACTTTAGAGTGGAAGGGGAGCATAAATGTTTTTTACTTCATCACGGTAACATTACGCTTTATCGCCATGCCGACGGTATTGCCTTAAATTCAGAATCAGCTCCCTACATATTTGGCTTAAGTACGCAGTTGCTGGAGCATGATTATTTCTATATCAGAACGAATGAGACTTCTGATATTAGCGTTCTTTCTATTGCCGATGCCAACCGGATTATCGACAGGAGTAACCTGTGGAAAGGCGTAGCCGCGCTATTAATTTATAGTGCGACAAGAATGTTCGATCACTGCACGAAGATCTCGGCATTATCTTCTTATGAGATTATATGCTATCAGCTCTATGAACTGATGGATGAAACAGAAGAGGTGAGAAATAATGTCAGCATTGTTTCTTATATTTTAAGCCGTACCTTTCTGTCGCGCAGCAGCATCATGAAGATACTGGCTCAGCTGAAGACCGGAAATTATATCGAGACTGAAAAAGGCCTGCTCAGAGCGATAAATAACATACCTTCAAAATATTAAATCATCACCGCTGGCGACAGCACCTGAAGCCACAGAGGCGCGGCGGCTCCCGTACATGACCTGATGACTGAAATCTGCGATACTTATGCTTTATCCCCCTCACAGAGATGACTATGCAGTACCCGATTAACGAGATGTTCCAGACCCTGCAAGGTGAGGGTTACTTTACCGGCGTCCCCGCCATTTTTATTCGTTTACAGGGATGCCCGGTTGGCTGTGCCTGGTGCGATACCAAACACACCTGGGATAAGCTTGAGGATCGGGAAGTCTCCCTGTACAGCATCCTGGCTAAGACCAAAGAGAGCGATAAATGGGGCGCGGCGAGCAGCGAGGATCTGCTGGCGGTCATTTTGCGTCAGGGCTATACCGCCCGTCACGTGGTGATAACCGGTGGCGAGCCCTGCATTCACGACCTGATGCCGCTGACAGACCTGCTGGAAAAGAACGGCTTTAGCTGCCAGATTGAAACCAGCGGTACCCACGAAGTGCGCTGTACGCCGAATACCTGGGTGACCGTATCGCCGAAGGTGAATATGCGCGGCGGTTATGATGTGCTGTCGCAGGCGCTGGAGCGTGCGAATGAAATCAAACATCCGGTTGGTCGCGTTCGCGATATTGAAGCGCTGGATGAACTGCTGGCTACGTTGAGCGACGACAAACCGCGTATCATCGCCTTACAGCCAATCAGCCAGAAAGAAGATGCCACGCGTTTGTGTATTGATACCTGTATCGCGCGGAACTGGCGTCTGTCGATGCAGACCCATAAATATCTGAATATTGCCTGATGATAATGGGTTTATCGGCCTGCATTGAGTGCTACATGCAGGCCGGACAACCTTATGCGTTAGACCAGCTCTGAATCGAATTAACGTTATC
Organism: Citrobacter sp. RHBSTW-00859; assembly: GCF_013729795.1. Taxonomy (NCBI): domain Bacteria; kingdom Pseudomonadati; phylum Pseudomonadota; class Gammaproteobacteria; order Enterobacterales; family Enterobacteriaceae; genus Citrobacter; species Citrobacter sp. RHBSTW-00859. The sequence goes on from NZ_CP056284.1 coordinate 1,045,030, forward strand.
CAGGCCGCCATGCAACACTTCATACGACTTTTTCAGGATCACATCGGTGTGCTGGGTTAAATCGCGGAAAATCCCTTTATCCAGCGCCAAAGTCTCTTTAATGCCATTGCGGTTGTCGAGGGACGAGGCAGGAATCCATAACGCTCGGCCAGCAGGTTGTTGCCCCTTCCGCCAGTACCACATAGCGGGCACGCAGCGTAAAGCACAAGCGGTGCCCGCTATCCCTGCACCGATAATAATAATATCGAAATCGTCAGACATGTTGTGCTCCAGATATCCAGAGCACATAACCCTAACAGAGTGTTAGTTAAGGAAAATTGACCGTTGCCACAGACGATACAATCATTCCCCGCGATACACGCAGCCTGCTGTGCAGGTCTCTTTCACCATTACGGCACTCAGCAGAGGGACAACCGGTTTAACCTGATCCCAAATCCATTTGGCCAGTACTTCACTGGTTGGGTTTTCTAAGCCAGGAATATCGTTCAGATAGTAGTGATCGAGTCTGTTGTAAGTTGGCTTAAACGCGGCTTTTAACTCAGAAAAATCCATGATCCAACCGGTATGCGGATCGACTTCACCGGTAATTTCAAGACGCACCATAAATGAGTGACCATGCAGGCGGCCACACTTATGCCCTTCCGGTACATGCGGCAGGCGGTGAGCGGCTTCGAAGGTGAAATCTTTAAACAAGGTGGTGGACATTTTTTACTCTCAAGAATGCGAAAAACCGCCGTAGGGTACCGTAAAGAGCGAATTTTATCATTAGTTAAAAGGGCGCTGAGTATCAGAACGACCTATTCATGATGGTAGTATTTAATAATTATTGATATATCATATAGTTATCCAATCTGTTTTGCTGTTAATAACTATAACTAAAACAGGTTAGTTCATTTGGTTATTTGTTATTTCTATCCCTTCTTTAATTGTTACTATCCCCGCCGTTAACCTTATCTTCAGTTTGGGTTTTATTGCTGAAATCCGCTTTGCTTACTGGAACATGACAACGCATGACGACACAGGCCCCACCTTCCGCTCTGCTACCGCTAAACCCGGAGCAACTGGCACGCCTTCAGGCGGCCACGACCGATTTCACTCCCGCACAGCTTGCGTGGGTTTCTGGCTATTTTTGGGGCGTGCTGAATCAGCAGCCAGGCAGCAATGCGGCGACTCCTGCGCCTGCTGCTGAAATGCCTGGCATTACGCTTATCTCCGCCTCGCAAACCGGTAATGCGCGTCGTGTGGCGGAAGCCCTGCGCGATGATCTGATCGCTGCAAAGCTCAACGTCACTCTCACCAATGCTGGCGACTATAAATTCAAACAAATCGCCAATGAGAAATTGCTGATCGTAGTGGCGTCAACGCAAGGGGAAGGTGAACCGGCGGAAGAAGCCGTAGCGTTGCATAAATTCCTGTTCTCGAAAAAAGCGCCGAAACTTGATAACACCGCTTTTGCTGTGTTTGGTCTTGGTGACACTTCTTACGAGTTTTTCTGTCAGTCAGGAAAAGACTTCGATGCAAAACTGGCTGAGCTGGGCGGAGAACGTTTGCTTGACCGCGTGGATGCCGACGTCGAATACCAGGGCGCGGCAGCCGAATGGCGTGCCCGTCTGGTTGATGTCCTGAAAGCGCGTGCGCCTGCGGCATCGTCTGTGCAAGTTGCTGCGAGCGGTGCGGTAAACGAAGTACACACCAGCCCGTACACCAAAGAAACACCACTGACGGCGTCGCTTGCGGTGAATCAGAAAATCACTGGTCGCGACTCGGAAAAAGATGTGCGCCATATTGAAATCGATCTCGGCGACTCCGGTCTGCGCTACCAGCCGGGCGATGCCTTAGGAGTCTGGTATCAGAACGATCCGGCACTGGTCAAAGAGCTGGTTGAATTGCTGTGGCTGAAAGGAGATGAGCCGGTCACGGTTGACGGCAAAACCCTGTCGCTCACCGAAGCGCTGCAGTGGCATTTCGAGCTGACGGTTAACACCGGCAATATCGTCGAGAACTACGCCACTTTAACCCGTAGCGACTCTCTGCTGCCGCTGGTGGGCGACAAAGCGCAATTGCAGCATTACGCCGCAACCACGCCAATCGTCGATATGGTGCGTTTCTCTCCGGCGCAGCTGGATGCCCAAACGTTGGTTGATCTTCTGCGTCCACTCACGCCGCGCCTGTACTCTATTGCCTCTTCCCAGGCGGAAGTGGAAAGCGAAGTGCACGTCACCGTGGGCGTGGTGCGTTATAACATTGAAGGTCGTGCCCGTGCTGGTGGCGCGTCCAGTTTCCTCGCCGATCGCGTGGAAGAAGAGGGTGAAGTGCGCGTGTTCATCGAACACAACGATAACTTCCGCCTGCCGGCTAACCCGCAGACACCGGTGATTATGATTGGACCGGGCACGGGGATTGCGCCGTTCCGTGCATTCATGCAGCAGCGTGCGGCTGACGGAGCCGAAGGCAAAAACTGGCTGTTTTTTGGCAACCCACACTTTACCGAAGATTTCCTGTACCAGGTGGAATGGCAGCGTTACGTCAAAGAGGGCGTACTGAGCCGCATCGATCTCGCCTGGTCGCGCGATCAAAAAGAAAAAGTCTACGTACAAGATAAACTGCGCCAACAAGGTGCGGAACTGTGGCGCTGGATAAACGACGGTGCCCACATTTATGTCTGCGGCGACGCCAATCGCATGGCGAAAGACGTTGAGCAGGCTTTGTTGGAAGTGATTGCCGAATTCGGTTCTATGGATATCGAAGCGGCGGATGAATTTTTAAGTGAGCTGCGCATTGAGCGCCGTTATCAGCGAGATGTCTACTAATGAGCGAAAAATACCCAGGACCATTGGTGGTCGAAGGCAAGCTGTCCGACGCTGAGCGTATGAAGCTGGAAAGCAACTATCTGCGCGGTACGATTGCCGAAGATTTAAACGACGGCCTGACCGGCGGCTTCAAAGGCGACAACTTCCTGCTGATCCGTTTTCACGGAATGTACCAACAGGATGACCGCGATATCCGCGCCGAACGAGCCGAGCAAAAGCTGGAGCCGCGTCATGCGATGCTGCTGCGCTGCCGTCTGCCGGGTGGGGTGATCACCACCAAACAGTGGCAGGCGATCGACACGTTCGCCCATGACAACACGATTTATGGCAGCATTCGTCTGACCAACCGTCAGACCTTCCAGTTTCACGGCATTCTGAAGAAGAACGTTAAGCCGGTACACCAGATGCTGCATTCGGTCGGGCTGGACGCGCTGGCGACCGCCAACGACATGAACCGTAACGTTTTGTGTACCTCTAACCCGTACGAGTCCGAGCTGCACGCCCAAGCCTATGAATGGGCGAAGAAGATCTCCGAACATCTGCTGCCGCGTACTCGCGCCTATGCAGAAATTTGGCTGGATCAGGAGAAGGTAGCGACCACCGACGAAGAGCCGATCCTCGGTCAAACCTATCTGCCGCGTAAGTTTAAAACCACGGTCGTAATCCCACCGCAGAACGATATAGATCTGCACGCCAACGACATGAACTTCGTGGCGATTGCCGAAAACGGCAAGCTGGTGGGCTTTAACCTGCTGGTCGGCGGTGGTTTGTCGATTGAGCACGGCAATAAGAAAACCTACGCCCGCACCGCGAGCGAGTTCGGCTATCTGCCGCTGGAGCACACCCTGGCGGTAGCAGAAGCTGTGGTGACAACGCAGCGCGACTGGGGTAATCGTACTGATCGTAAAAACGCCAAAACCAAATACACGCTTGAACGCGTTGGTATCGACACGTTCAAAAAGGAAGTGGAGCGTCGTGCGGGTATTAAATTTGAGCCGATCCGCCCGTACGAGTTCACCGGTCGCGGCGATCGTATTGGTTGGGTAAAAGGGATCGACAATAACTGGCACCTGACGCTGTTTATTGAAAACGGCCGTATCCTGGATTATCCGGGCCGTCCGCTGAAAACCGGCCTGCTGGAGATCGCGAAGATCCACAAAGGGGATTTCCGCATCACAGCCAACCAGAACCTGATCATTGCTGGTGTGCCGGAAAGCCAAAAAGCGAAGATCGAGAAGCTGGCGCGCGATCACGGATTGATGAATGCGGTGAAGCCGCAGCGTGAAAACTCGATGGCCTGCGTGTCGTTCCCGACCTGTCCGCTGGCGATGGCGGAGGCCGAACGTTTCCTGCCATCGTTCACTGATAAAGTGGAAGCTATTCTCGAAAAACACGGCATTCCTGACGAGCATATCGTGATGCGCGTTACAGGCTGCCCGAACGGCTGCGGCCGCGCGATGCTGGCGGAACTGGGCCTGGTGGGTAAAGCCCCGGGGCGCTACAACGTACACCTTGGCGGTAACCGCATGGGCACGCGCATTCCGCGTATGTATCGCGAAAATATTACGGAATCGGAAATTCTCGACTCCGTTGACGAACTGGTTGGTCGCTGGGCGAAAGAGCGCGAAGCGGGTGAAGGCTTCGGTGATTTTACGGTGCGTGCGGGCATCATTCGCCCGGTGCTCGATCCCGCCCGGGATTTCTGGGAGTAACCACGAGAGGTAATTATGTCCGTACTCGATCTAAACGCCCTTAATGACCTGCCAAAAGTCGACCGCATTCTGGCGCTGGCGGAAACCAACGCACAGCTCGAAAAGCTGGACGCCGAAGGGCGCGTGGCGTGGGCGCTGGAAAACCTGCCTGGTGAATATGTACTGTCGTCAAGCTTTGGTATCCAGGCGGCAGTAAGCCTGCACCTGGTGAATCAGATTCACCCGGATATCCCGGTGATCCTCACCGATACGGGCTATTTGTTCCCGGAAACCTACCAGTTTATTGATGAGTTAACGGACAAGCTCAAGCTTAATCTGCAAGTCTACCGGGCGAAGGAGAGCGCGGCCTGGCAGGAAGCGCGCTACGGCAAACTGTGGGAGCAGGGCGTTGAAGGCATTGAGAAATACAATGAGATCAACAAAGTCGAGCCGATGAACCGCGCGCTTAAAGAACTCAATGCGCAAACCTGGTTTGCCGGTCTGCGCCGCGAGCAGTCCGGCAGCCGGGCGCATTTGCCGGTGCTGGCTATCCAGCGCGGCGTGTTTAAAGTGCTGCCGATCATCGACTGGGACAACCGTACCGTTTACCAGTACCTGCAAAAGCACGGCCTGAAATACCATCCACTGTGGGATCAGGGCTATCTGTCAGTGGGTGATACCCATACCACCCGCAAATGGGAGCCGGGTATGGCGGAAGAAGAGACGCGGTTCTTCGGATTGAAGCGCGAGTGCGGATTGCACGAAGGGTGATCGTCTCATCAGCACCGGAAAATAGAGGGAAATATTTCTGGTGCTTATTTATATAATTCATCTTATTCATATTTATTATTATCTTGCATAAATACTTTATTTTGCGCCTTAAGGTGTGATTCTGATCACCGATATTATTTCTTAGTCTGTAATTCTCTTAATATATTTGGATTCGGACTTGTTATTAATAAATGGCTAATTACGCACCTTATTTTGCTTACTGGGGAAAAACCAGTAAAAAGGAAAATATTCACGACCAGGGGGATGCATACCATTTGCTGCCCTATCACTGTCTGGATGTGGCGGCCTGCGGTTGGCAAATGGTGATGCGCAATCGCTTTCATGCGGCAGATATCTTTGCCGAATTAGGTTTCTCCCGGGAAGAGGCTGCGCGCTGGTTTGCCTGGATACTGGGGCTCCACGATATAGGGAAATTCGCGCGGGGTTTTCAGCAGCTCAATAAGACGTCTTACCCGGATTTGGTGCCCGGTATCAGCGGGATTGGCTATCCTGAACGACACGACTCGCTGGGATACTGGTTCTGGCAGGGGTTGAGAAAAGCATGGCCCAATGCGTTACCTGCGTTAACACGCGAAAGTGAAAGAACGCTGGATATCTGGCTCAACGTCGTCACCGGTCATCATGGTGTTCCGCCATTAAAGGATGTCAAAGGAAGCGTTGCTTTTACCCCCGAAGACAAAGTGGCTGCCGAAGAATGGATGGCGGCGCTCTCTTCTCTCCTCAATGTCACTGATTTCCCCGACCGGTTTTGCGACAAAATCTGGCGTAAAAAACTCTGTCAACAAAGCTGGCTGCTGGCTGGACTGACAACGCTTGCGGACTGGATGGGATCGAACCAACATGATTTTCCACTGGTCAGTACCGTTATGCCAGATAGCGCGTACTGGCAGAGGGCCTTAGCACAGGCCACGCACGCGCTGGCGCAACTTCCTCAGCTTTCTTCGGTAGATACCCACCGTAATCCGGCCGATCTGTTCCCGTTTATTCAGCACTTAACGCCGCTTCAGCAAAGCGCTATGGACATAGCGATTTCAGCCGAAGGCCCACAACTTTTTGTACTGGAGGATGTGACCGGTGCAGGCAAAACGGAAGCGGCGCTGATCCTCACCCAGCGGTTAATGGCTCAGGGGAAAGGTGACAGCCTGTACGTTGGACTGCCGACTATGGCAACCTCAAACGCCATGTTTCAACGGCTGGCAACGGCTTATCGCGCGTTATTTGTAGCAGAGCAACGCCCGTCGCTGGTGCTGGCGCATGGCTCAAGCGACATGTCGGAGGCCTTCACGCATTCCCTGTGGTCATCGCGGAATGCCGGACAATCTGCCTATATACCGGATGAACAGGCTGCCAGCAGTGCCTGCAATATCTGGTTTGCTGATTCACGCAAGAAATCGCTGCTGGCTGAGGTGGGGGTCGGAACTCTCGATCAGGCATTAATGGCCGCCATGCCATTTCGTCATCAGTCTCTACGTTTGCTCGGGCTGTATCGCAAGATCCTGCTTTTGGACGAAGTGCATGCTTATGACAGCTATATGGTGCGTCTGCTGGAAGGGCTACTGACCTTTCATGCGGCTCAGGGCGGTAGTGTCATCATCCTGAGCGCCACGCTGCCCTCGTCTTTACGCCATACGTTACTGAATGCTTTCCAGCGCGGTATTAACGGTGCTCCCGTTATTGCCGATCAAAATGCAGGCTATCCCTGGCTTTCGCATCTCAGTTCGCAGGGGGTATCTGAACGCTATATTCCCACGCGTCCTGAAGTGGCTCGTCGCGTTGCGGTGCAGTGGCTCAACGATCCGGACAGCGCCCGCGAACTGATCCTCCGCACCGTTGAAAGCGGGCAATGCATCTGCTGGATCCGTAACACGGTGGACGACGCGATTACCGTCTATCGCCAGTTGCTGGATAGCGGGCTTGTTCCACCAGAAAACCTGCTGTTGTTCCACAGTCGTTTTGCATTTATCGATCGTATGGCAATAGAAAATCGGGCGCTGGAATGGTTCGGAAAATCAAGCACACCAACGTTGCGGCGCGGCAAAGTGCTGATCGCAACACAGGTGGTGGAACAGAGTTTGGATCTGGATATCGACGTCATGATTAGCGACCTGGCCCCGGTCGATTTATTGATTCAGCGCGCAGGACGTTTACAGCGCCATATTCGCGATCGACACGGGGCGCTAACCGGGCAGATGCCAGATGGTCGTCTGTCTCCAGCGTTGCACATTCTGGCGCCGGAGTGGCAACCGGAAGCGGAAAGTGGCTGGCTGGGTGAACATCTCAAAGGTACAGGCTATGTCTACGAAGACCACGCTTGCCTGTGGCGGACACAGGCAATATTGCGCGACAAAGGGGAGATTCGCATGCCGGAAGATGCGCGCGAACTGGTGGAAAGCGTATACGAAGCATGGATAGCCGCGCCCGTTGGCCTGCAAGCTCAGGAGGATAACGTTTACGGCAAAGATCTCAGTGTGAAGGCTGCCGCAAAGCAAAACATCCTGGATTGGGAAACAGGCTATCACCGTACCGCAAGCATGGCGGGATGGAGTGACGACGTGGAACTTTCCACCCGATTAAGCGAGCCCACCGTCGATTTGTTTCTTGCCTGGCGGGCAGAGGGAGGATCGCTGCAACCCTATGCCCGGCTGGAACCGTTTTCCTGGCAACAAAGTCGCCTCTCGTTGCGGGAAACGCTCTGGCAGAAAATTGCTGCTAACGCGCCGTGTTTGCAGGGGGAAGAACTCGAACATTTTCGCCACGAAATTCACAACCCGAAGGCACAGGTGCTGTTGCTTACAGAGGGGGATGCGTCGGCAGTTTATAGCAAGGCGTGGGGGTTATCGAGCCAGCATTTGCAGTAATTTATTTCAGGAGGAATCATGTTTTCACTTATCACGGAGCCCTGGCTACCGGTTATCGACAGGCAGGGGCAGCGGCGAAAAATTTCGCCAGGCGAGCTGGCTGATAATGACATTATCGAACTGGCGTGGCCGCGCGCAGATTTTCAGGGGGCGGCATATCAGTTATTGATTGGCCTGCTACAAACGGTATTCGCGCCGGAGGATGAAGAACAGTGGGAGGATATCTGGGAAGATGGTATCGATCCGGACCGCTGGCAAAAAGCGCTGGAACGCGTGGCGGTTGCCATGCAGTTTGGCCCGCAGAAACCCGCTTTTTTGCAGGATTTTTCCGGGCTGGATGTTGAAAACAGCGCAATCGCCGGGCTGCTTATTGATGCTCCCGGCGGCAACGCCGTTAAGTTAAATAAAGATCACTTCGTAAAACGTCGCATTTATCGGCATTTTTGCCCGCACTGTGCGGTGATGGCGCTTTATACCGTTCAGACCAACTCCCCAGCGGGCGGCGCCGGGTTTCGTACCAGCATGCGTGGCGGCGGACCGCTGACGACACTGTTAATGCCAGTTCAGCCAAATGAGCCGCTGTGGCGCAAACTTTGGCTGAATGTTATGCCAGGGCAGCAGCAATGGCGGGATGAACAACTGCCTCTGATTTTCCCGTGGCTGGCCGAAACCCGCAGTAGTGAAACAGCAAAAAATAGGGTGACGCCCGAAAATGCACATCCGCTCCAGGCCTATTGGGGCATGCCGCGACGGCTGGAGATTGATTTCAGCCATACGCAAAGCGGCGAGTGTGATTTGTGCGGTGAGCATCATCCTGTGTTGCTCAGCCAGATCCGCAGCAAAAACTACGGCGTGCAGTATGACGGCTGGATTCACCCGCTTTCTCCGTATCGAAAAGCGCTGAAAGACGCGGTGTCACCGATGCTGGCGCTCAAGGGACAACCCGGTGGTCTGGTCTATAAAGACTGGCTGGGGCTGGCGATGACGACGGAAGATAAATTGAATTGCACGATCCCTGCACGCGTTGTGCTCGGGAATCCAGAGCCGGGAGCTACCGGATTATGGTGTTTCGGTTTTGATATGGATAACGCCAAGGCGCGTTGTTGGTATGAGCATCGTTTACCTCTGATCGCGCTATCTGCCGATGAAGCGGAAAGCTTTAAAGACCTGCTTTCAATTGCACTCGAACTGGCGATCTCCGTTCGACCTCTCCTCGTTCAGGCGCTTAAACAGGCCTGGTTCGGGAGTCCTAAAGAGGCGAAGGGGGATTTCAGTATAGTGGATATCGCCTTCTGGCAGCAGACCGAGCCAGGATTTCGTCAGCTATGGCAGACGTTAAGCCAACATCCTTCTTCTCTTCAGCCTCAGGCGCGCGCCGCGCTGCGGGCGTGGGGAGAGAGCCTGCAACGCGGGTTGTTACAAATATTCGACCAGAGCGCTTTTACTAACCCCGATAATACGGCTGATTTGCAACGAATTTTGTCTGCCCGGCTCAGCCTCATCAAGAATATCAATAAACTCAACAGCCTGAAAACACTGAAGGAGCTCGCTATGGAATATAAGGAGCAGGCGAATGTTTGAAACTAACACCGGAAAAGAGCTGATTATCATCGACGGTGCGCCCGGCATTATTCGCCGTTGGTTTCGGAGTTTGCAGGAACGCAATAGCGTCGATGCTGCTTTTACAGGCAATGGTCGAGCCTGGCGAGCAGAGCTGCGTCATGCGGTTTTACCGTATGGGGCGCTCACCAGCCAGGCTTTTCATCATCTGAACCGTGCGCTGACGGACGTAGAAAAGCAGGCCAGCGACAAACTGGCATTAGCCATTTTTACAGGCATTGCGGCCCATGCCCATCACGACAACGCCACCGGCTCTTTCGCCCGCCAGCTTGGTGAAGAGATTAAAAGCGGCCCCTGCCTTTCACGTCAGCGTTTCGATCGCCTGTTGGCGGTCAGAACCCCGGCGGAACTCTCCAGTCAACTGATTCGTGCGGTAAAACTGCGTGGTGACCAGGGCGTTAACCTTGTGTCGCTGGCTGACGGGGTTTTCTTATGGATGCGTGAATGGCAGGCGAAAGAAGCACATCTGGCGGCTGAAAGTAACCCTTTTAAGCGCCTCTCCGTACGCTGGGCCAGTGAATATTTGCAGGCTGGCGAAAAATCTCCCAGGAACAAATAAAAAGGATTTCACTCATGACGACATTTATTCAATTGCATATTCTGACGGCTTACGCCCCCGCTAACCTGAACCGTGATGATACCGGACGTCCGAAAACCGCCATTATGGGCGGAGTAGAACGCCTTCGGGTCTCCTCACAAAGTCTCAAGCGCGCATGGCGTACCTCGGAAGTTTTTGAAAGCGCGCTTAGTGGACATATTGGCACCCGTACTCGCCGTCTGGGCAGTGAGATTTATAAACATCTGCTGGCTGGTGGAGTTGCAGAAAAGATGGCGCTTTCCGCCGCTGGAAAAATAGCCAGCCAGTTCGGCAAATTAAAAGCCGATAAAAATGCGAGGGCGGAAGAGAACCTGAATATCGAACAACTGGTGCATATCAGTCCGGATGAATACCGGCATATAAACCAACTGGTTGAAACGCTGATTGCGGATAAACGTGAACCGGAAGAGAGCGAGCTGAAGCTGTTACGTGAAACTGCCAGCGGCGTTGATATCGCGCTGTTTGGTCGCATGCTGGCGTCCAGCCCGGCGTTTAACGTTGAAGCCGCTTGCCAGGTGGCTCATGCTCTTGGCGTCAGCGCCGTTACGGTTGAAGAGGATTTCTTTACGGCAGTGGACGATCTGAACCGTAAAGAGGATGACGCCGGGTCGGCGCATATGGGTGAGAAGGGCTTCGCCTCTGCGTTATTCTATTCTTATATTTGCATCAGTCGCGACCTGTTACTGGAAAACCTCAATGGGGATGAAGCCCTGGTCGCGCGAACCCTTAAGGCGCTGGCCGAAACGGCGCTCACCGTCTCGCCAACCGGAAATCAGAACAGCTTTGCCTCGCGTGCTTACGCATCTTACGCACTGGTGGAAATGGGACGCCAGCAACCTCGTGCGCTTTCAGTCGCTTTCTTTAATCCTGTTCGTGGAGAAGATCAGCAGACACAGGCCATTCAACGCCTGAAAGAGCAGCGGCAGAAGTTTGAACGCGCTTACGGGTCACGTGAGGGGGAGCGCCACTACGAGATGAATGTGGAATCGGGCGAAGGTTCGCTCCAGGAACTGCTGGAGTTTGTCAGCCAGTAAGGAGTTGCAATGTCCCGCTATCTTGTTTTTCAACTTTACGCACCGTTGATGTCCTGGGGCGAAGCCGCCGTGGGCGAGGTGAGGCACAGCAACGCTGTGCCCAGTCGTTCAGCATTATTGGGGTTGCTTGCTGCCGCCTGTGGTATCCGGCGTGAGGCTGCTCATCTGGATGAGTTTAACCGACACTACCATTTTGCCATACGACCGTTTTCTTCCCGCGAGCAATGGCTGCGTGACTATCACACTGTCGAAGTACCAAAAGAGAACAGAAAGCGCATTTATTTCACCCGGCGTGATGAGCTGGTTCTGGCGCCGGAAGATCTCAACACGATGATCACCACCCGCGAATATAGGTGCGATGCGCTGTTCCATATTGCTGTTCAGGAAACTGAAGGGGCACCGATAGTTCTGGAAAAACTGGCAGCTGCGCTGGAGGAGCCTGTATTTCCTCTGTATCTGGGGCGAAAATCTTGCCCTCCAGCCTTGCCGCTGGCGCCGCTGATACTGGAAGGAACGTTGGCCCAGGTTTTTTACCAGGCAGAGCAGGCGTTGATTTGCCCGGAACTGTCGGCAATCACTACCGCGTCCGATCTTTGCTATTGGGAAGGCGAGCCGCAGGGCGTTGTGCCTGCTATTTCCGTTCAGAGAAGCGATCAGCCACTCAGTAAAGTACGCTGGCAGTTTACTACACGTACTCAGTTTGCAGGCCAGCTCAGGGAGGAAAAATAATGTTTCTGTCACGCGTAACGCTGGACCTCGGCAAGCTAACGCCTGAAATGATGCAGAAGTGGCAGAGCGCCAGCCCCTATGCCAGTCATCAATGGCTCTGGCAGCTTTTTTCTCATCAGGATGAACGCCGTTTTCTGTTTCGCCATGAGTCTGCGGAACGGGGCGAGCGTTTTTATGTGCAGTCGGATGTTCCACCTCTGGATGGGCATAATATTTTTGCCGTAGAGAGCAAACCGTTTCAGCCACATCTGACAAAAGGCATGTTTCTGTATTTTTCGCTACGCGCGAATCCCGTTATCACCCGATCCGGTAAGCGTAGCGACGTGATGATGGATGCCAAATACCAGGCAAAGCAGAAAGGGATACCTGCTGAACAACACTGGCCACTGCAAATCATCGCGGCGAATAACTGGCTACGCCGTCAGGGGGAACAGCATGGTTTCATGCTGCCTGATAAGCAGGATTACGTGGTGAGTTACCAGCAACAACGTTTCAGTCGACTAACCGGGGAACGTCCTATCAGTTTTGGCAGCGTTGATTTTGCGGGACTGTTACGGGTAGACGATGTGACGCGTTTCTCTCACGCTCTCAGGAATGGGTTTGGTAAAAGCAAAGCGCTGGGCTGCGGTCTGATGTTGATTCGGCGAGGGGAACAATGAATTGGCTACCGCTGAGCCCCATCCCAATGAAAGATCGTACCTCAATGATCTTTCTGCAATACGGGCAAATTGATGTGATCGACGGTGCGTTCGTGCTGATCGACAAAACGGGAATACGAACGCATATTCCGGTGGGATCGATAGCCTGCATTATGCTGGAGCCAGGCACGCGCGTTTCTCATGCCGCGGTGCGACTGGCGGCAACCACGGGCACCTTACTGGTATGGGTTGGTGAAGCAGGTGTACGATTGTACGCCTGCGGACAGCCGGGAGGCGCGCGTTCAGACAGACTGTTGTATCAGGCAAAGCTGGCGCTGGATGAAGAACTCCGGCTGAAAGTGGTGCGTAAAATGTTCGAATTGCGTTTTGGTGAGCCTGCTCCCAGCCGTCGCTCCGTTGAACAACTCCGCGGCATCGAAGGTGCGCGGGTACGCCAGAGCTATGCTCTGCTGGCAGAGCGCTACGGTGTGAAGTGGCATGGTCGACGTTACGATCCTAAAGACTGGAAAAAGGGCGACACGGTTAATCAGTGTATTAGTGCTGCCACATCCTGCCTTTATGGTATTACCGAAGCGGCGGTATTAGCCGCAGGTTATGCACCTGCTATTGGTTTTGTTCATTCCGGTAAGCCGCTCTCTTTTGTGTATGACATTGCTGATATCGTCAAATTTGATGGTGTTGTTCCGGTTGCTTTCGAGATTGCCGCCCGTGCGCCAGTCAGTCCAGATAAAGAGGTTCGTCTGGCCTGTCGGGATATATTCCGCAGCCAGAAAACGCTGGCGCGGATCATCCCATTGATTGAAGAAGTACTGGCTGCCGGGGAAATTGAAATCCCTAAACCTTTTGCAGATGCCCAACCTCCGGCGATCCCTGAGCCTGTTTCATTGGGCGATGCAGGGCACAGGGGGTAGCGCATGAGTATGCTTGTTGTTGTCACCGAAAATGTTCCTGCTCGTTTGCGCGGTCGTCTGGCTGTCTGGTTATTAGAAGTTCGCGCAGGTGTTTACGTTGGCGATACCTCACGTAAGGTGCGAGAAATGATCTGGCATCAGGTCACTACCCTGGCAGACGAAGGGAATGTTGTTATGGCTTGGGCGGTGAATAATGAGTCTGGTTTTGATTTTCAAACATGGGGTGAAAACAGGCGCATGGCGGTGGAACTGGATGGATTAAGGTTAGTGTCATTCCATCCTTCGTAAAATCAATGGGTTATAGTTCTTTAATAATGTGGAAAATTTGGTGAATTTTTTCTACGGCTATAACCCCTTTTAGATCAGTGATATAGTTTTAGAGTGTTCCCCGCGCCAGCGGGGATAAACCGTACGCGGAAGTAGGCCTGCAGCTTACGCTGGGGTGTTCCCCGCGCCAGCGGGGATAAACCGCCGGGTGAGTTGGCGCTATCTCCGGCGAGACAGTGTTCCCCGCGCCAGCGGGGATAAACCGGCGGCATATAACTTCGGCGGCTTGTCTCTTAGGTGTTCCCCGCGCCAGCGGGGATAAACCGGATATGTATTGCCCAGCCAAGCCGGTAACTATGTGTTCCCCGCGCCAGCGGGGATAAACCGCGCATCATCACCTCAGACAAATACGCAGACGTGTGTTCCCCGCGCCAGCGGGGATAAACCGCATATTCACGGCATCGCGCAACGGTGTGCGCTGTGTTCCCCGCGCCAGCGGGGATAAACCGGTTGGCGAAGTTGTAGTAAATATCACTACGGTGTGTTCCCCGCGCCAGCGGGGATAAACCGCAGGAGTGTTCGACCTTGACGCGATCAGGAGTGTGTTCCCCGCGCCAGCGGGGATAAACCGGCTGGGTATTCCCTATACAGCAACGGAAACTAGTGTTCCCCGCGCCAGCGGGGATAAACCGGTTATTGATGTTCAGCCCGGTACGCGCACCCAGTGTTCCCCGCGCCAGCGGGGATAAACCGCCGCGACGCATACCAAACATCTTATTCACGTCGTGTTCCCCGCGCCAGCGGGGATAAACCGCTCGTTAAACTTGCTCTCCCATTGCTTGCCGAGTGTTCCCCGCGCCAGCGGGGATAAACCGCTGCCCCGTCTGCGTCGGGCGGGCAGGATCGGGTGTTCCCCGCGCCAGCGGGGATAAACCGTCCGAACCGGACAACTTGCGACAATTGGCGAGGTGTTCCCCGCGCCAGCGGGGATAAACCGTTTATTTATTGCGGTGATTTCAGTCGTTTCCTGTGTTCCCCGCGCCAGCGGGGATAAACCGCTTATCCACCCCGGTTATGATGGCCTTTAACTGTGTTCCCCGCGCCAGCGGGGATAAACCGCATGAGCCGCCCGGCTGATGGCGGACGTTTTGGTGTTCCCCGCGCCAGCGGGGATAAACCGCTGTATCACGTGATCGCCACGTCAACGCAGTAGTGTTCCCCGCGCCAGCGGGGATAAACCGGAAACGACCCGCGCGAATGGTGCGGGAATGACGTGTTCCCCGCGCCAGCGGGGATAAACCGTTTCCCGTCCTAAACCTGATCGCGTTCTCTGAGTGTTCCCCGCGCCAGCGGGGATAAACCGCTTGAGCGTCCTGAACTATTTAGGATTTTAGAGTGTTCCCCGCGCCAGCGGGGATAAACCGTCAGGGAGTAACCGGGACTGGAGGATTCCAGAGTGTTCCCCGCGCCAGCGGGGATAAACCGGGGTACGTCGGTTACCCAATCCGAGGTTCGATGTGTTCCCCGCGCCAGCGGGGATAAACCGCCCAACAGCAAATTCATGTAAATCAGGATTGCGTGTTCCCCGCGCCAGCGGGGATAAACCGAAAAAAACATGCAGAGGATTTCATTAAACATGGTGTTCCCCGCGCCAGCGGGGATAAACCGTTTCAACGTGCGTTCTGCAACTTGGCGGTCCTGTGTTCCCCGCGCCAGCGGGGATAAACCGTCTCACATGTTGTTAAATCCCATACTTTAGAAGTGTTCCCCGCGCCAGCGGGGATAAACCGCACTGGTTCATCCTGATCCCCTGCATGTTAGTGTGTTCCCCGCGCCAGCGGGGATAAACCGTCTTCTTGATTCCTTCAGGTTCTGAAGATCGCGTGTTCCCCGCGCCAGCGGGGATAAACCGAATTTTCAGACCGTTGATGTTTACGGTTCCGGGTGTTCCCCGCGCCAGCGGGGATAAACCGGCTGAATTCTGGCCTTCAAACGTGCAGCGAGAGTGTTCCCCGCGCCAGCGGGGATAAACCGAGCTGCCACTGCGGCAGCTCTTTCGCGTTACAGTGTTCCCCGCGCCAGCGGGGATAAACCGGCCGAGGCGATAGCGACGATGACGTTTGAAACGTGTTCCCCGCGCCAGCGGGGATAAACCGAGAGAGTTTCACCGGCCGCTATATTCCCTGCGGTGTTCCCCGCGCCAGCGGGGATAAACCGCCCGGTACAAGGGCTAAGTTCTGCCGGCGTAGGTGTTCCCCGCGCCAGCGGGGATAAACCGCAATGGAAGAACATCTACTACCAGATTCTCGTGTGTTCCCCGCGCCAGCGGGGATAAACCGGGGGAGTGAGATGGGCAGGCCAGTAATAGCAGGTGTTCCCCGCGCCAGCGGGGATAAACCGGCGAGGGGGAATCGTGCTGGATTGTAGATATGGTGTTCCCCGCGCCAGCGGGGATAAACCGATTAATGGATTGAATCCATTCGATCATGATGGGTGTTCCCCGCGCCAGCGGGGATAAACCGTTTCGGGGTCGAAGTTGCTGGGCGCGAATCGGGTGTTCCCCGCGCCAGCGGGGATAAACCGGCTGGGACATCATGTTCATAATTCAGGATGTAGTGTTCCCCGCGCCAGCGGGGATAAACCGTAAATTATTCGATATTAATAAAAACATGGAAAGTGTTCCCCGCGCCAGCGGGGATAAACCGGGCAAACGAGAAAACCCCTCATAATCGTTTCTGTGTTCCCCGCGCCAGCGGGGATAAACCGAACCACGCTGTCGAACGCCTCGCCGGTGTCGGGTGTTCCCCGCGCCAGCGGGGATAAACCGCGCCGGACCTCAGAGAACCGGCGCATGCATACGTGTTCCCCGCGCCAGCGGGGATAAACCGCATTACAATGTACGCCAACATGGATCCTGTATGTGTTCCCCGCGCCAGCGGGGATAAACCGGCTGACGGTGCGCCAGCGCCGGTAGTTCCAGGGTGTTCCCCGCGCCAGCGGGGATAAACCGCGGCTCAGAAACGGCTACTGCGACCGTTAGAGGTGTTCCCCGCGCCAGCGGGGATAAACCGCTCATAGTATTAAGCATGAGATTGACACAACCGTGTTCCCCGCGCCAGCGGGGATAAACCGAATCCTGCGTGACGCCGGACTTTCCCGCACCCGTGTTCCCCGCGCCAGCGGGGATAAACCGGAAAAGTACAACCAGACGAAAGAGGCGTTTAAGTGTTCCCCGCGCCAGCGGGGATAAACCGCGGAGGACGCGGCCAAAATTGCTCGTAATAATGTGTTCCCCGCGCCAGCGGGGATAATCCACTTTGAAAGCAGAAATATTATGGAGCTGGATGGGTTACGAGGATTTACCCGCCTTTGCCAGTTCTTTTACCAGCGGGAGCATAATGCGTACCACGTCGCGGCTACGGTGCTCTATCCTGCCCGGTAAGGCTTTATCGATATGCTGCTGGTTATCCAGTCGCACATCGTGCCAGCTGTTGCCTGCCGGGAACGAGGCGCTTTTGGCGCGCTGTTGATAGCCATCTTTCTTGCCCAGACTCCAGTTGGTTGCTTCAACGGAGAGCACGGCAATGCCCGCATCGTCGAAGACCTCTGCGTCGTTACAACATCCAGTACCTTTCGGATAGTTTTTGTTCAGTCCCGGATTGGTGCTGGCTACGATACCGCGGCTGTGCGCGATGGCCAGCGCCCGGTCACGCGTCAATTTTCGCACCGCTTCCGGGGTTTTCTTACCGCTATTGAAATAGAGCTTATCGCCGACGATCAGGTTATCGAGGTTGATAACCAGCAGCGTATTTTTCTTCTCGGCGGCGCTCATTCGCTTCAGGATGTTCTCCGCGCCCAGTTTGCCTTCTTCCTCGCCGCTGGTGGCGATAAATCGAATGCCGTACTGCGTCGGCACGTCTTTGAGTTTTTCCGCCAGTTCCAGCATCACGCCAAGTCCTGCGGCGTTGTCATCAATACCTTGCAGGGTCAATCCACCCAGATTGGCATCGGAATCGGCGTCGCTCTGTGCGGCGTAGGTGTCGAGGTGCGCCATGATAATAATCTGCTGTGGCGCTTTACCCTCATGTTCGGCAATAACGGTACTTCCCGTGACGTTATGCCAGTTTTTACGGTTATTTTTGGCGGTATAAACATAACGGCTATTAAACGTTCGAATATCACTGCTGTAGCCCATCTGCTGAAATTGCTGACGAATATAATCAGCAGACAACATTTCTGCCGGAGAGCCCGTTACGCGGCCTGGGAAAAACGTTGCGATATATCGAGCCTGGGTATTTGCGATATCTCCAGGTTTGGAAGATGTTGCCTGTGCGGGAAGGATAAAGCACGCGCCGAGCGCCAGGATTGCAAGAAGGGGGCGCGTTGCGGAAAACATAATGAGTCCTTAAATACCAAGCAGAAATTTTTAGCCGCTAGTATGAAACCGTGATCGAGGTAAAACAATTTCATTTGCTCCTAAATGCCCTAAATTCGGTAGCTTAAGCACTTTTTGATATTTGCTTTTCCGGATCGTTATTCCTTTGAGGAACTACTCATTCCAATTCGTAATTTCATTCGCCCTCTTGCCCTCCCTATAGTCAGGTTATCTGAGCATCGTTAGCAAAATAACGGCATTACATAGGAACGGTTATGGATCAAAAACGACTTACCCACCTGCGGCAACTGGAAGCGGAAAGCATCCATATTATTCGTGAGGTGGCCGCCGAGTTTTCGAATCCGGTGATGATGTATTCCATCGGCAAAGATTCCAGCGTAATGCTGCATCTGGCGCGTAAAGCGTTTTATCCTGGCACGTTGCCGTTCCCTCTGCTGCACGTTGATACCGGCTGGAAATTCAGCGAGATGTACGAGTTTCGTGACCGCACGGCGAAAGCCTACGGTTGTGAACTGCTGGTGCATAAAAACCCGGAAGGGGTGGCGATGGGCATCAACCCGTTTGTTCACGGTAGCGCCAAGCATACCGATATTATGAAAACCGAAGGGTTGAAGCAGGCGTTGAACAAATACGGTTTCGACGCCGCGTTCGGTGGCGCTCGTCGTGACGAAGAGAAATCGCGTGCCAAGGAGCGCATTTATTCTTTCCGCGATCGTTTTCATCGCTGGGACCCTAAAAATCAGCGTCCGGAACTGTGGCATAACTACAACGGACAGATTAACAAAGGCGAAAGCATTCGCGTTTTCCCGCTCTCCAACTGGACTGAACAGGATATCTGGCAGTACATCTGGCTGGAAAATATCGACATCGTGCCGCTGTACCTGGCGGCGGAGCGTCCGGTGCTGGAACGCGACGGCATGCTGATGATGATTGATGACGACAGAATCGATCTGCAACCGGGTGAAGTGATTAAAAAACGCATGGTGCGTTTCCGTACGCTCGGCTGCTGGCCGTTAACAGGCGCGGTGGAGTCGAATGCGCAGACGCTGCCGGAAATCATCGAAGAGATGCTGGTCTCAACCACCAGTGAACGTCAGGGCCGCGTGATTGACCGCGACCAGGCGGGCTCCATGGAGCTGAAGAAACGTCAGGGGTATTTCTAAGGAGCCGCCATGAACACGACACTTGCACAACAAATTGCTAATGAAGGCGGCGTTGAAGCCTGGATGGTCGCCCAGCAACACAAAAGCCTGCTGCGTTTTTTAACCTGCGGTAGCGTGGATGACGGGAAAAGCACCCTGATTGGTCGCCTGCTGCACGACACGCGTCAGATTTATGAAGACCAGCTTTCATCGCTGCACAACGACAGTAAACGTCACGGTACTCAGGGCGAAAAGCTCGATTTGGCGTTATTGGTTGACGGCTTGCAAGCCGAGCGCGAGCAGGGCATCACCATCGACGTGGCTTACCGTTATTTCTCTACCGAGAAGCGTAAATTTATTATTGCGGATACTCCCGGCCATGAGCAGTACACTCGCAACATGGCGACCGGTGCGTCGACCTGCGACCTGGCGATCCTGCTGATCGATGCGCGTAAAGGCGTGCTGGATCAGACCCGTCGTCACAGCTTTATCTCCACGCTACTTGGGATCAAACACCTGGTGGTGGCGATCAACAAAATGGATCTGGTGAACTTTAGCGAAGAGACATTTAACCGCATTCGCGAAGACTATCTTACTTTTGCTGAACAGTTGCCGGGCAACCTGGATATCCGGTTTGTGCCGCTCTCTGCGCTGGAAGGCGACAACGTGGCTTCACAAAGCGCCAGCATGTCGTGGTACAGCGGTCCGACGCTACTGGAAGTGCTGGAAACCGTTGAGATCCAACGCATAGTTGATACTCAGCCGATGCGCTTCCCGGTGCAGTATGTGAACCGACCGAATCTGGATTTTCGTGGTTATGCCGGGACGCTGGCCTCCGGTAGTGTGAAGGTAGGGCAACGCGTCAAAGTGCTGCCATCCGGCGTTGAGTCGAGCGTGGCGCGGATCGTAACCTTTGATGGCGATTTACAGGAAGCGCATGCGGGTGAAGCGATCACCCTGGTATTGAAAGATGAGATCGATATCAGCCGGGGCGACCTGCTACTTGATGCCGGTGAAGCGTTACCTGCGGTACAAAGCGCTGCCGTTGATGTGGTGTGGATGGCGGAACAACCGTTGTCGCCTGGGCAGAGCTACGACATCAAAGTCGCCGGTAAGAAGACCCGCGCACGCGTTGATAACGTGCAGTACCAGATTGATATTAATAACCTGACCCAACGTGATGTTGAAGCGTTGCCGCTAAACGGCATCGGTCTGGTTAATCTGACCTTTGATGAGCCGCTGGTGCTGGATACCTATCAGCAGAATCCGGTTACGGGCGGGCTGATTATCATTGACCGCCTGACCAACGTTACCGTTGGCGCGGGGCTGGTACGTGAGCCAATCGTCCAGGATCACGCCGCGGCTTCTCAGTTCAGCGCGTTTGAGCTGGAGCTTAATGCGTTAGTGCGTCGCCATTTCCCGCACTGGGGCGCGCGCGATCTGCTGGGAGGAAAATAATGGCGCAGCATGACGAAAACGTCGTCTGGCATGCCCATCCTGTTACACCGCAACAGCGGGAACAACGCCACGGTCATCGTGGTGTTGTGCTGTGGTTTACCGGGCTGTCTGGTTCCGGTAAATCCACGGTAGCGGGGGCGCTGGAAGAGGCGTTGCACAAGCTGGGAGTGAGTACCTATTTGTTGGATGGCGATAACGTGCGCCACGGCCTGTGCAGCGATCTTGGGTTTAGCGATGCCGATCGTAAGGAGAATATTCGTCGGGTTGGCGAGGTGGCTAACCTGATGGTGGATGCGGGTCTTGTGGTGTTGACCGCCTTTATCTCTCCACATCGCGCCGAACGCAAAATGGTCCGTGAACGCGTTGGCGAAGGGCGTTTTATTGAGGTTTTTGTCGACACGCCGCTGGCAACGTGCGAATTACGCGATCCAAAAGGGCTGTATAAAAAAGCGCGGGCGGGTGAGTTGCGCAATTTCACCGGAATTGATTCGGTATACGAAGCGCCTGAATCGCCAGAGATTCACCTTGATGGTGAACAATTGGTAACAAATTTGGTACCCCAATTATTAGACCTGCTGAGGCAGGAAGATATTATCAGATCCTGAGACACCCGAGCTTGTATGCCCGGTCAGTCACGGTCACAGGATTAGATATGCGTAACAGCCATAACATTACTATTACAGAGTCAGATACCTTCGCCGCCGACGATGAAACCACCTGGTCACTACCGGGTGCCGTGGTCGGTTTTATCGCGTGGCTGTTGGCGCTTGGGATTCCGTTTCTGATTTATGGCCCTAACACACTCTTTTTCTTCATTTATACCTGGCCCTTTTTCCTCGCATTGCTGCCCGTGGCGATTGTCGCGGGTATTGCGCTGCACTCCCTATTGAAGGGGCTGTTGCTGTTGAGCATTACCTGCACCCTGCTGGTGGTTGGGGCGATGTTTGGCGCGCTATTTCTGTGGTTGTTGGGTTAGGCAAACGCCTTTTTTTAACAATCGCTGATGTTGTTCACTCTCTGGTCATAATTCAAACCGTAACCAACAATGAGATTATGTTCTCCTTACACGGGGTATACGTAACAACGGGTAAATGTGGTACATTTGCCCGCGTTGTCGCGGCATTCCCGACCGTTGATGTAAAGTTGTCTGCGGAAGTTATGGGATGTTAATGCCGTTTTTCAGGGGGCAGGATGGGTAAACTAACGCTGCTGTTGCTGGCTTTATTGGTCTGGCTGCAGTATTCGCTGTGGTTCGGTAAGAACGGCATACATGACTATAGTCGCGTCAACGATGATGTTGCTGCGCAGCAAGCTACGAACGCGAAACTTAAAGCACGTAACGATCAGCTCTTTGCCGAAATTGACGATCTCAATGGCGGACAGGAGGCTATTGAGGAGCGCGCGCGCAACGAACTCAGCATGACTAAGCCGGGCGAAACCTTTTATCGTCTGGTGCCTGACGCGTCTAAACGCGCTCAGACTGCAGGGCAAAATAATCGATAAACCGTCCAGGGATTTAACATGGCAGCCACTTTATTGGACGTTTGCGCCGTGGTGCCGGCTGCCGGGTTTGGCCGCCGAATGCAAACAGAGTGTCCTAAGCAGTACCTCTCTATTGGCAATAAAACCATTCTTGAACACTCGGTTGATGCGTTGCTGGCTCATCCCCGGGTGACGCGAGTCGTTATCGCTATCAGCCCAGGCGACAGCCGCTTTGCCCAACTGCCACTCGCCGCGCATCCGCAAATTACCGTAGTGGATGGCGGCAACGAGCGTGCCGATTCTGTCCTTGCCGGTTTGCAAGCCGCAGGTGAGGCCAGTTGGGTTCTGGTGCATGACGCCGCGCGTCCGTGTCTGCACCAGGATGATTTAGCCCGTTTGCTGGCAATCAGTGAGACCAGCCGCACCGGCGGGATCCTGGCGGCACCAGTACGCGACACGATGAAGCGCGCGGAGCCGGGCCGAACAGACATTGCCCATACGGTCGATCGCACCGATTTATGGCACGCGTTGACGCCGCAGTTTTTCCCTCGCGAGCTGTTGCACGACTGCCTGACCCGTGCGCTCCACGAAGGCGCAACCATTACGGATGAGGCCTCGGCGCTGGAATATTGCGGCTTACACCCTCAGCTCGTTGAAGGACGGGCTGATAATATTAAAGTAACGCGTCCAGAGGATTTGGCGTTGGCCGAATTTTATCTGACCCGGACTACCCACCAGGAGAAGACATAATGCGAATTGGACACGGTTTCGACGTACACGCTTTTGGCGGAGAAGGCCCAATTATCATTGGTGGTGTGCGCATCCCGTATGAAAAAGGATTGCTGGCGCATTCTGATGGCGATGTGGCGTTACACGCGCTAACCGATGCTCTGCTGGGCGCGGCTGCGCTGGGGGATATCGGTAAACTCTTCCCTGACACCGACCCGACCTTTAAAGGTGCCGATAGTCGTGAATTATTGCGAGAAGCCTGGCGGCGTATTCAGGCCAAAGGCTATACGCTTGGTAATGTGGATGTGACAATTATTGCTCAGGCGCCGAAGATGCTGCCGCACATTCCGCAAATGCGCGTGTTTATTGCCGAAGATCTCGGCTGCCATATGGATGATGTTAACGTGAAAGCGACCACCACGGAAAAACTCGGTTTTACCGGGCGTGGGGAAGGGATTGCCTGTGAAGCGGTGGCGTTACTCATTAAGGCACCGAAATGACTGTGTTTGACGATCTGACGTATCTCCATGGCAAACCACTGGGCCATGGCGTCCTGAAAGCGAATCCGGAAGACTTTGTTGTCGTCGAAGATTTAGGCTTCGAACCGGATGGCGAAGGCGAGCATGTTTTGGTGCGCATCCTGAAGAACGGTTGTAACACCCGTTTTGTGGCTGACGCGCTGGCGAAATTCCTGAAAATTCACGCCCGTGAAGTGAGCTTTGCCGGGCAGAAAGATAAGCATGCGGTCACGGAACAGTGGCTGTGCGCGCGCGTACCGGGCAATGCAATGCCTGATCTAAGCAAATTTGAGCTCGAAGGCTGTAAAGTTCTGGAGTACGCGCGCCACAAGCGTAAGCTGCGTTTAGGGGCGCTGAAAGGCAACGAATTTACGCTGGTGTTGCGTGAAGTGAGCGAGCGAAATGACGTTGAAGCGCGTTTGCAGGCGATTAGCGAACGCGGCGTACCGAACTATTTTGGCGCTCAGCGTTTTGGTATCGGCGGTAGCAACCTGCAAGGGGCGCTGCGCTGGGCGCAAAGCGATGCGCCGGTGCGCGATCGCAATAAACGCAGTTTTTGGTTGTCGGCGGCCCGTAGCGCGTTGTTTAATCAGATAGTCAGTGAACGCTTGAAAAAAACAGACTTTAATCAAGTTGTTGACGGCGATGCGCTACAATTATCCGGACGCGGAAGCTGGTTTGTCGCCACACAGGAAGAACACACTGAATTACAGCGTCGCGTCGATGAGAAAGAATTGATGATCACAGCGGCATTACCGGGCAGCGGTGAGTGGGGAACTCAGCGCGACGCACTGGCGTTTGAAAAAGCCGCTGTTGCTGATGAAACCGCGCTGCAGTCTCTGTTATTGCGCGAGAAAGTCGACGCGTCGCGTCGCGCTATGTTGCTGTATCCACAACAATTAAGCTGGAACTGGTGGGATGACGTAACCGTCGAGTTACGCTTCTGGCTACCGGCAGGTAGCTTCGCCACCAGTGTTGTAAGGGAACTTATTAACACAATGGGTGATTATGCGTATATTGCTGAGTAACGATGATGGGGTCCACGCACCCGGTATACAAACGCTGGCGAAAGCGCTGCGTGAGTTTGCTGACGTACAGGTGGTTGCCCCGGATCGTAACCGCAGTGGCGCGTCTAACTCGCTGACGCTGGAATCCTCACTTCGCACCTTTACCTATGATAACGGCGATATCGCCGTACAAATGGGTACGCCCACCGACTGCGTTTATCTGGGCGTGAACGCATTAATGCGTCCGCGTCCGGACATTGTCGTTTCTGGTATTAATGCGGGTCCTAATCTGGGTGATGATGTTATCTATTCCGGTACCGTTGCGGCGGCAATGGAAGGTCGTCATCTGGGGTTCCCGGCGCTGGCTGTCTCACTTGATGGCCATAAACACTACGAGACTGCTGCCGCAGTAACCTGTCGTATCTTACGGGCGCTGAGTCGTGAACCGCTGCGCACCGGTCGCATTTTGAATATCAACGTGCCGGATTTACCACTGGATCAGATTAAAGGTATTCGCGTCACGCGCTGCGGCAGTCGCCATCCGGCGGATCAGGTTATTCCACAGCAGGACCCACGCGGTAATACGCTGTACTGGATCGGGCCACCGGGTGAAAAGTGCGACGCCGGGCCGGATACGGATTTTGCCGCCGTCGATGAAGGCTATGTTTCTATCACGCCGCTGCATGTCGATTTAACCGCATACGGCGCGCATGAAGTGGTTTCTGACTGGTTAGACAGCGTGGGAGTCGACACGCAATGGTAAGCAGACGCGTACACACTCTTCTTGAACAATTACGTGCGCAGGGCATCAGAGATGAGCTTGTCCTCGATGCGCTCGCCGCCGTGCCGCGTGAAAAATTCATTGATGAGGCGTTTGAACATAAGGCCTGGGACAATATTGCCCTGCCTATTGGTCAGGGGCAGACGATTTCGCAGCCTTATATGGTTGCGCGAATGACCGAACTGCTTGAGCTAACGCCGCAGTCTCGGGTGCTGGAAATTGGTACTGGCTCTGGCTACCAGACGGCGATTCTGGCGCACCTGGTGCATCATGTGTGCTCCGTTGAGCGCATTAAAGGTTTGCAATGGCAGGCGCGTCGCCGCCTGAAGCAGCTTGATTTACATAATGTTTCGACCCGTCATGGTGATGGATGGCAAGGCTGGCAGGCGCGAGCTCCGTTTGACGCTATCATTGTAACGGCAGCGCCGCCCGAGATCCCAACCGCATTGATGATGCAGCTGGATGAGGGCGGCATTCTCGTCTTACCCGTGGGCGATGAGCACCAGTTTCTGAAGCGGGTGCGTCGTCGGGGAGGCGAATTTATTATCGATACCGTGGAGGCCGTACGTTTCGTTCCCTTAGTGAAAGGGGAGCTTGCGTAGATAGCGCTGCTGAATACCTGGAGTTTTCCTGGTTATTCTCGAAAGAGTAAGCGTATTGTGACGGGGCCTTGCACGGTGATTACGTCACTGGTTTTAACCAATTTTCCTGGGGGATAAATGAGCGCGGGAAGCCACAAATTTACCGTTCGCCGCATTGCGGCATTGTCACTGGTTTCACTATGGCTGGCAGGTTGTTCAAACACCTCGAATCCACCAGCGCCGGTCAGCTCGGTTAACGGTAGTGCATCAACGAACACCAGTTCTGGCATGCTGATTACGCCTCCACCCAAAATGGGCTCGACGTCGACCGTACAGCAGACGCCACAGATCCAGTCGGTGCAGCAACCAACCACACAGCCAACGCAAATCCAGCCTGTTGCTCAACAGCCTGTGCAGATGGAAAACGGTCGTATTGTATACAATCGTAAGTATGGGAATATTCCGAAAGGTAGCTACACGGGCGGCAGTACCTATACTGTTAAGAAAGGCGATACCCTTTTCTATATTGCCTGGATCACCGGGAACGATTTCCGTGACCTCGCACAACGCAATAACGTTCCGGCCCCGTATGGCCTGAATGTCGGTCAAACTCTGCAAGTGGGCAACGCGTCTGGCGCACCGATTACCGGTGGCAATGCCATCACCCAGGCGGATGCAGCACAGCAAGGAGTTGTGACCAACCCTGCACAAAATTCCACCGTTGCTGTTGCTTCGAAACCAAC
Organism: Citrobacter sp. RHBSTW-00859; assembly: GCF_013729795.1. Taxonomy (NCBI): domain Bacteria; kingdom Pseudomonadati; phylum Pseudomonadota; class Gammaproteobacteria; order Enterobacterales; family Enterobacteriaceae; genus Citrobacter; species Citrobacter sp. RHBSTW-00859. The sequence continues at coordinate 1,071,836 of NZ_CP056284.1, forward strand.
AATTACGTATTCTGAGGATTCAGGTGAACAAAGTGCTAACAAAATGTTGCCGAACAACAAGCCTGCTGGGACTGTGGTCACAGCGCCTGTAACGGCTCCAGCAGTTAGCACAACCGAATCAACTGCAAGCTCAACGTCGACTAGCTCGCCAATCTCTACCTGGCGCTGGCCGACTGACGGCAAAGTGATCGAAAACTTTGCGGCTACCGAAGGTGGCAATAAAGGGATCGACATTGCAGGCAGCAAAGGACAGGCTATTGTCGCGACCGCAGATGGACGCGTCGTCTATGCCGGTAATGCGCTGCGTGGTTACGGTAATCTTATTATCATCAAACATAACGATGATTACCTGAGCGCCTACGCCCATAACGATACAATGCTGGTCCGGGAACAACAAGAAATCAAGGCGGGGCAGAAAATAGCTACCATGGGTAGCACCGGAACCAGTTCAACACGCTTGCATTTTGAAATTCGTTACAAGGGGAAATCCGTAAACCCGCTGCGCTATTTACCGCAGCGATAATTAGGCGGAACCAGGCTTTCACGTGCTAGTTCCGTTAGGGATCACGGGTAGGAGCCACCTTTATGAGTCAGAATACGCTGAAAGTTCATGATTTAAATGAAGATGCGGAATTTGATGAGAACGGAGTAGAGGCTTTTGATGAAAAAGCCTTGAGTGAAGAGGAACCCAGTGATAACGACCTGGCTGAAGAAGAGCTGTTATCGCAGGGGGCCACACAGCGTGTGTTGGACGCGACTCAGCTTTACCTTGGTGAGATTGGTTATTCACCACTGTTAACAGCCGAAGAAGAAGTTTATTTTGCGCGTCGCGCACTGCGTGGAGATGTCGCATCTCGCCGTCGCATGATTGAAAGTAACCTGCGTCTGGTGGTGAAAATTGCTCGTCGTTATGGCAATCGTGGTCTGGCATTGCTGGACCTGATTGAAGAGGGCAATTTAGGGCTTATCCGTGCCGTCGAGAAGTTTGACCCGGAACGTGGGTTCCGCTTCTCAACATACGCAACCTGGTGGATCCGCCAGACGATCGAACGGGCGATTATGAACCAAACCCGTACGATCCGGCTGCCGATTCACATTGTAAAAGAGCTGAACGTCTATCTGCGTACCGCGCGTGAGTTGTCGCATAAACTGGACCACGAACCGAGTGCAGAAGAGATTGCTGAACAACTGGATAAACCGGTTGATGACGTCAGCCGTATGCTCCGACTCAACGAGCGTATTACCTCGGTAGACACCCCGCTGGGTGGCGATTCCGAAAAAGCGTTGCTGGATATTCTGGCCGATGAAAAGGAAAACGGTCCGGAAGACACCACGCAAGACGATGATATGAAACAGAGCATCGTCAAATGGCTGTTCGAACTGAACGCCAAACAGCGTGAAGTGCTGGCACGTCGTTTTGGTCTGCTGGGGTACGAAGCTGCGACACTGGAAGATGTGGGCCGTGAAATTGGTCTCACTCGTGAACGTGTTCGCCAGATTCAGGTTGAAGGTCTGCGTCGTCTGCGTGAAATTCTGCAGACTCAGGGACTGAATATCGAAGCGCTTTTCCGCGAGTAAGCACAAGTTCTATCAAGAAAGGCCAGTCTCATTGAGACTGGCCTTTTTCTTTAGGGCTAACGCTATCGGGCTCTTTTTACTACACCAGACTTTTCAACCGGTAGATCCACTCCAGCGCCTGGCGAGGCGTTAGCGAATCCGGGTCGAGGTTTTCCAGCGCATCAACGGCGGGTGACGTTTCTTCCGGTACTGACAGCAGCGACATTTGCGTACCGTCGACCTGGGTTGCGGCAACATTTGGCGCGATGCTTTCCAGTTCGCGCAGTTTTTGCCGCGCGCGTTTGATCACCTCTTTCGGTACGCCAGCCAGGGCAGCGACTGCCAGACCATAGCTCTTGCTCGCCGCGCCATCCTGCACGCTGTGCATGAAGGCGATGGTATCGCCGTGCTCTAACGCATCCAGATGCACATTAGCGACGCCCTCCATCTTCTCCGGTAACTGCGTCAGTTCGAAGTAGTGGGTCGCAAATAAAGTTAATGCTTTGATTTTATTCGCCAGATTTTCTGCGCATGCCCATGCCAGCGACAGGCCGTCGTAGGTGGAGGTGCCGCGTCCAATCTCATCCATCAGCACCAGACTGTTCTCGGTGGCGTTATGCAGAATGTTGGCGGTTTCGGTCATTTCTACCATGAATGTGGAACGACCTGATGCCAGATCATCCGCCGCGCCCACGCGGGTAAAGATACGATCGATAGGCCCGATCTCGACTTTCTGTGCCGGAACGTAGCTGCCGATATAGGCCAGTAGCGCAATCAACGCAGTCTGGCGCATATAGGTACTTTTACCCCCCATGTTTGGGCCGGTGATGATCAGCATCCGTCGCTGAGGCGAGAGGTTAAGCGGGTTGGCGATAAACGGCTCGGTCAGCACCTGTTCAACCACCGGATGACGGCCCTCGGTAATACGAATGCCGGGTTTATCGGTGAAGATCGGGCAGGTGTAATTCAGGGTATAAGCACGCTCCGCGAGGTTGACCAGCACGTCCAACTCCGCCAGCGCGCTGGCGCTCTGTTGCAAATCAGCCAGGTGTGGCAGCAGCATGTCGAACAGTTCGTCATACAGCTGTTTTTCCAGCGCCAGCGCTTTGCCTTTTGAGGTCAGAACTTTGTCTTCGTACTCTTTCAGTTCCGGAATAATGTAGCGTTCGGCGTTTTTCAATGTCTGGCGACGTACGTAGTTAATTGGCGCCAGATGACTTTGCCCACGGCTGATCTGAATGTAGTAGCCGTGCACGGCGTTAAATCCTACTTTCAGCGTGTCCAGACCGGTGCGTTCGCGTTCGCGGATTTCCAGTCTGTCGAGGTAGTCCGTGGCGCCATCAGCCAGCGCTCGCCATTCATCAAGCTCTTCATTGTAGCCTGGGGCAATGACGCCGCCGTCACGTACGAGCACTGGCGGAGCTTCCACGACGGCACGCTCCAACAGTTCACGCAGCTCAGTAAACTCACCCATTTTCTCGCGCAGCATCTGCACGGGGGCACTGTCTACGTTTTCCAGTTGTGCGCGCAGTTCGGGTAATTGCTGGAAGGCATGACGCATACGAGCCAGATCGCGCGGGCGCGCAGTACGCAGGGCCAGACGCGCCAGAATACGTTCCAGATCGCCTACCTGACGCAGCACGGGTTGTAATTCGCTGGTGGTATCCTGCAGCGCGCCGATAGTCTGTTGGCGCTCGGTGAGGATTTTGGTGTCGCGGACCGGCATATGCAGCCAGCGCTTGAGCATACGGCTACCCATCGGTGTCACGGTGCAGTCGAGTACTGAAGCCAGCGTGTTTTCCACCCCGCCCGCCAGGTTCTGGGTGATTTCCAGATTGCGGCGTGTGGCGGCGTCCATAATGATGCTGTCCTGCTGACGCTCCATGGTGATGGAACGAATATGCGGCAGCGAGGTGCGTTGGGTATCTTTTACGTATTGCAGCAGACAGCCGGCAGCGCATAACCCGCGTGGGGCGTTTTCCACGCCAAAGCCAATCAGATCCCGCGTGCCGAACTGCAGATTTAACTGCTGACGGGCGGTATCAATTTCAAATTCCCACAGCGGACGACGACGCAGGCCGCGACGTCCCTCTATCAGCGAGGTTTCGGCAAAATCCTCGGCATACAGCAATTCAGCAGGGTTGGTGCGCTGCAATTCCGCGGCCATGGTTTCGCGGTCAGCGGGTTCACTGACACGAAAACGCCCGGAGCTGATATCCAGCGTAGCGTAGCCGTACACTTTACTGTCTTGCCAGATGGCGGCCAGCAGGTTGTCCTGGCGTTCCTGCAACAACGCTTCATCACTGATGGTGCCTGGTGTGACAATACGTACCACTTTGCGCTCAACCGGGCCTTTGCTGGTCGCCGGATCGCCAATCTGTTCACAAATAGCAACGGACTCACCCTGATTGACCAGCTTGGCGAGGTAGTTTTCTACCGCATGATGAGGAATGCCTGCCATCGGGATTGGCTCGCCCGCAGATGCGCCGCGTTTGGTCAGGGAGATATCAAGCAACTGAGACGCGCGTTTCGCATCGTCATAAAACAGTTCGTAAAAGTCGCCCATGCGGTAAAACAGCAGTATTTCCGGGTGCTGAGCCTTCAGCTTGAGATACTGCTGCATCATGGGGGTATGGCTAGAGAAGTCCTTATCAATGTCTTCATTCATATTGATTTTACTCATTTTTTAATTCTTTCAAGTGCTCATATGGCCCCAGGTAAAACCCCTTTAAACCCACATAAACCCATAAATTTGTAGCTCACTTGTAGCCCAAAGCGTGATAGATTGGTTGTACTCCTTCTTTGGGTTACAAATGGTGGTGATACTTTGAAAACAACTCTCAATCAGGCTTTTATTATCAACAAGTTAAGTATTAATGTTAAGCCTGAGCTCAGTAGCTCTGGAAAAGTCGTTTTCGAAGCCAACCCTGACCAAAAACCTTACATAGTTTTTGACGATCATCGAGATTCACCCGTTGGCTTCGGTGTGAAGGTCAGTTTGACGAAAAAAACCTATGTAATCCAGCGAAGAGTAGCCTCTTCAGATCGTAATGTCAGTGAGGGTAAGAAGCCAAGCTCTGTCTTGAAAGTAAAGGTTGGGAATGTGTCCGATTTTCCGAGTATCGATCAAGCCCGTGAGGCAGCTCGGCAGTTGGTTCAGACAATGATTGCAACAAAGAGAAATCCCAACAAGATTAAAAGGGAACTCGATCTGGCTGAATTGACCGTGAGTGAAGCTTTTGCCCAATACAGGAGTCACTTACTTGGCAGAACCAAACCTGCTAAACCAAACACTCTCAATGTGTTAGACAAAGCTGAGAATCGGTTGAAAGAATGGCAAAACCTTCGAATCAAGGATCTTACTGGTAATGAAATCCTTCGAAAGTTTGACGAGATTGCTTCAAGAGCCAGAACAGCAGCAGAACAGACTTTTAGGTGGGCCAATGTTGCTGTAAAACACGCAATCGAGATTGAAGCTGGGAATGCTCAGACCCAGCAACGACAACCTTCGTTGTCCTATAATCCTTTTTCAATTTTAAAGGTACAGAAGAAGTTCAGAACACGATCTGAGCTGGAAGATAGCTATCGTGCCAAGGGCGTACGAAATCCATTGTCCCCCAAAGATACTTTGGGACGGTTTCTAGCTGCATTACACAATAAGAGAGGTTTTAATCGTTTGGGTTGTGATTATCTGTTGCTGACCATTTTGACAGGAGCCAGGAAAGAAGAGACAGCAACACTGTGCTGGCGAGAGGCCCTGACAGAAGAGGAAGTCAGAACGACAAGCTATGTCGATCTCGAAAACCGGGTTATTCGCTTTTACGACACGAAAAATCGTAACGACCATGAGCTTCCAATCTGTGATGCTACAAAGCGAATTCTGGAAGACCGACGAGATATCGTCAACGATACCGAAATACGGGCAGATAAACGCAAATGGGTTTTTCCGGCTCGTTCATCACGAAGCAAGGTTGGACATTATTCTGACAGTAAAAGCTTGCGCGAGTATATCTGTCAGGAAGCTGGAATAATGAAGCTGGGAATGCACGATCTGCGAAGAACTTTTGGCCGTGTTGCAGAAGAACTAACTTCGTATGCAGTGGTGAAAAGATTGCTTAACCACCGTAATACCACGGACCCTACTGAAAGATATGCTGAGCCTGATAACGAGCGAGTTTTTGAGGCACTTCAACGGATTGAGCTTCATATGCTGATGACAGTACCTGAGTTGTATAATACACTTTTGGCTTCGGCGAAATATCAACCATTGCCAACAAATTAGGGGGACAGGGAATGAGTGCAATCGATACTTTAAGAGAATATGCTGAAGTATGGCGGCTATTTGGTAGTATGCCAGATGATGCAACCCTGAGTGCTGAAGTTTCGGCCCTTTACCTTGGTGTAAGTGTCAAAACATTGGCTCGTTATCGCCAGACTGGTAATGGCCCTGCTTATATCCAATACCAAGCTGAAGATAGCAAAGCAAGAAATCAACGCGTAAATTATCTGTTGGGTGATTTAAAAACCTGGCGGGATAATCATAAAGTGAACAGCACAATGGAAGCAGCACAGGTCCGTGGGTTGGCTTTTGCTTCTTTGGCTGATTTTACCAAGCCAGAGCCTTTCTGGACTATTGATAATAAAATTTATTCTCATGCCCTTACTGTATCTGACGAAGTATTCAAGGAGCTATTAAATACCTCTCGCGCAGAAGTTATTTGGATCTCTCTTGAGAAAGTGTTGTTTGAGAACTGGCATGCTTCGAGAGAGCGCCAGAAATGGAATGACGTTTTTGTTAGTGTACTAAGTGGGATGGTTAAATCATGTGAAATTGAACAAGAACGTCATATACTTAATGATATTTTATGATTAATTTCATTCCCAATATAAAATTGAATTTATGTTGGGAAATAGTCATTTGCGGAAGTATAAATTGTTCAACAGCATTATTTATTATTTTAATCAAATGGAATGCCGTCTGTAGGATATCTTCTTTTGGGATTTTTAACCGGCTTTGTTTTACTCCCTGCACGATAAAAGTTAAACGAATTGGCAAAGTCTTCTGTCTCCAGTCTGGACTTTCTAAATTTATCCATCAGATCTTCATTGAAACGACGAGGGATTCCTTTAACACACAAGTTTGAATTAAGGTATACTTGGTTATCTATGGCGTCACGAATAAGTATTTTTCTCTCAAATAACTCTTTGAATGCGCGTGAGACATTTGATTTATTCAGCCCAAGATCTTTGGCTATACGTGACTGTGAAAAATCAGGGATAATATTTCCATAATCAATTACTGAGAAGAGATAAAGCACAATTCTAAACGCTGTGGGCGTCAAATCCATCCTGGCGAGTGTGGCCATATTGCCTTTGAATATCATTGAGAAATCGTCTCTGAATGACGTTTTTTTATAGCTATTTGCTTTAATTTTTATTTCTTCCAGATCTTCGGGCATAACCTCTAATGCTTCTGCAATAATGGACTTTTGTTCTTTAGTTAATACAACGCTTGTGATTGACATGATGGCTCCTTTTTTATTGTTGTGATTACATATATGGCACATTTAATTTATTTGTCAACTTGATTGGTAGCATTATTTAATTGTATTTACTTTTGAGATTTTACGGTTGTTATTTAGTGGGAGATGGTTGGTTATCAAATTTAAAACAAGGGGTGCTAAATTTCACCATCACCTGTTATGTAATTAATGATTTTTGGTTCTGAAATTAATAACGGCAGGGTTTGTTTAATTATTTGATTTTATTGGTTAATTTTCAATTGTGTTCTGCAAGATAAAAGAGTGATAAAGAAATAAGAAACCACAGTTTTGCATTAGAACGATACTCAAGGCCTTGGTGTACCTGATGAAAACACTTTTATTATTGTTTTTCTTACATAATATCATTTCTTAAGTGAAGCCTGCGCAACTGTGTGTTGCGCCATTGGGCTTCAGAACATTACTACAGTATTTTCTGTAAGTATAAATACGCTTCGCGCACGAGTTCATAGACCTGAGGTTAACTGTCATTACAAATACGCTTCGCGCAAAAAATCAGGAGGCTGAGTTGATCGGGAAAGCGAACACAGATACATGATTTGCCCATTTGCTGAGTACGGCTCACGCCGGGACCCTTCGGAAAAACCCTTTCTGCTTCAGCGAGTGAGTGCTGTGGGCACTCAGCGGCGCTGCCAGGGAAACAAAATTATGGTTTTCACCGGTTTGGTAAAAATAATTAACATTTATCGGTAGTCGGGGCGTAAGCCAGTGCGTAGCACGCTCTCAAAAAAATTCCTGTGGTTTTTTTATCTGAAATATGGAAATGACTCAGATAATTGAAATATGAAATAGTAATGTAATCTGGAGGACTCAATATCTCCACAGTGAAAGCTGTTTTAAGTGAGAATAGAATAAATATTGCTTTATAAAAATATTTTTAAATTACTATTGATTTTATTTTTGAAGATGATAGTACTTAATTATAAAAACAAAAAATGGAGAAAATTATGAGTGCTATTGATGTTTTATCTCAGGAGGAAAAGTTTATACATGTTGTTGATAAATTTATAACCCATCATCACAACAGCGTTAATAACAATGTCTTTTACAAAAAACTTTATGTTCTCTTCGCCGGGTATCATCTGAAGTATTTTTATTCACGGGCGCAGTATCGCAATTCATGTTATCACGTTGATAATATTATGCAGATGTTTACAGGAGTCGTTTCAACCCTGAACACAACTCTGCTCAGGAAGCTTGCAAACAGCAATACATTGCTGCATTGCCTGAATTCACTTGTGAATTATATTTCAGGCAATCTGGACGAAGCAGAGCATATTTATGCTGATTTGCTGGCTCAGTATGAAAAGAAACGCATTGCAGGCTCTCTGGCTTATACTCCGCCAGGCTCAGTGATCAGGAAAAGACTTTGATAGCGGCAGCAGCGTGTACAAGGAATGGGATGCTGAATGGTGGAGAGAAATGGAGCTGGCGTTTCCGGCAGGTCATAATCGAGTATTAAAAAGGCAGGAGCCACCCAGTTGGCGTCCCGCCTGTCGTGATGGCTTTAAGGTGGGTTTACTTATCAACGACCTGCCAGCCATCATCCGTTTTGACCAGCGTGACAGCCGCTGTGCGTTTTTCGTTATCGACAACAGCTGTTACATTGCATTTATAGCTTTTATCCGATACTTTCACGCAGTCATGCTTTTTGACAGATTTTAATTCCCGCAGTGCGTCTTTCGGGACATCTTTACCTGCTATGGATTTAACGATGGCATTCGTCTGCTCCACGACCTTATTCATCGCAGTGTAAATATCCTGCTCAGACGGTTCACCGGTACAGCCACTCAGCAAAAAAATGGACGCAATGAGTGTGGTAAATGCATATGTTTTCATAAAATAATCCCAGACTGTAGAGTACATTATTGAATAAGACCGGTTTTCATCTTGCTGTTGTTTTCAGAGAACGTCCAATTGCTGACCGTTTCGCCTTTAAATTCGATTTCCAGCGTTTTGGCCTGCGTCTGTGAACCCCCTGTCAGCAGTCCAATCACGGGAATGAATGTGGTGGCATCAAACTGATTGTTGTCCATCGAGTAAGTCCATTCTTCATTGCCACTATCAAGTGTAGTTTTGGTTTCGGGCTGACCGAATGCGGTAATGATTTCTGATTTCGTTGTTTTATTTTTGATGATTTTCGACAGCAGACTTTGTGATGTTTCTTTTTTTAGATGCTGGTTGCCTGATGTTGAACAGCCAGAAATAAGTAAAGAAGAAATAAAAAACACAGAAATCATGAATCTGTTCATAAGTTCTCTTATATTAATTTTTTATGTTTGCGGTGGTATGAAATTAATATCACCGTATAAAAACAACTCTGTCTGCATATTTCTGTTTAATAATGCAGATAAGAATAATGACGCTGGCAAAAAACGTAATGACTGAGACAGGAGTGCTGCCAGTCAATGAAAATACTAACCAGGCGAGAGCTAATGCCACGAATTGAAAAAGGAATGCCACACTGAGCGGACTTTCACCATAGGCCACTTTTGCATGGCAGCCTTTGCAAATCCGCACGCCGTGCGGGCTTTGTGTAAAGCAGAAGGGGCAGCTAATCGTTTTATTATCCATCATGACTCCATGGCCTGATTTAAGGTGATGTATTTTTGAACATTTTCGATGAATGACCCGCTTTAGTAAAATTGCTTGTACCGATCGATGATTGCTTTGCGATAGATTTTAGCTATCGTAATCAAATTATCGATCTATATAAACGATCAATAATTTATTGACTATCATTACATTATAAACTAAGGATTCTTATGGTGTGAGGTGCTGGTTATTACTAACTGATTGTTCCTGAAGGGAATGACCAGCTGTGAAAGGAATGGGTTCTAATAGGTGCAGATGAAGAATCTTGCGGAAATGATGTATTGTGGCATGCAGCAGTGACAGTCCCTTGCGCCTTAGAAGTACAACAATTTGGCTGAGTAGTAAAAGCCACGCCTTCAGGCGACGCTGGCGGGGTATCTGACGGGTTGTATTGTGCAGCTTGCTCCTGAGCTGAATGACACCCACTGTTTCCTGTTGTCTTTCCAGACGAATTTTTTCTTCAAGCTGAAGGATTTTCTCCAGAATCGTTTCCCGGTTTGCAGCCTGTTCTTCAGGCTCGCATGATGGCACTGGCACTGGCACTGGCACTGGCACAGTCTGCTGTTGCTCTTTTTTCAGTAAAGCCAGGTGCTCTGGTGTAAAATCAATCTGTGTTTGCAGAGAAGACCAGCCATACTTTTTTCCAAGCTGAGACGCTTTAAAGGCAATGCCCTGGTACTGAAATGAAAAGCCGTTCATTTTTCCCGTTGAGGCGATATTAGGTTTACAGTTCACGCCTTCCTTTTCCAGCATAGTGATAAAAGTCAGCAAATCAGGGCGGCCGGTTAACGCATTATCAATCAGGCTCTGCAGAGTGGACCTGGGGCAGGGAGTTGTCGTTCTTTCAGCCATCATCAGCTCGTTGCGGGAGGGTTTTCTTTTCTCCTGACTATGACTACTGATTGCAGATGTGGTTTGAGTGAGTTTGTGGACTTTCTCCAGCTCGCTGATAATCCGGGTACTGATAAGATTTTCATTTTTCCCAAGGTACAGCTTCCCACCGACCATGTTAATTCTGTTAGCTATTATATGGATATGCTGCCCGTCCGAATCATCGTGCATGATATAGCAGCGAAGATGGGTTTCAGTGAATCCCATCCGGGTCATATAATCGTCAGCGAATGCCGCCCATTGTCTGACTGACAGTGTTTCTCCCTTTGGCAGGCGAAGCGAATTATGCCAGACAGGTTTGGCGACACCGGGGCGCAGTAGTCTTGTGCCTTCAAATTCACTGATAAGTTCAGCAGCAGTGCTTCCCGTCATGTTGCCACCGATAATATAAGGCGTGATTTTGTGGTGAGATCCTGACTTAAGGCTATAGAGAACAACACCTGCGAACTGTTTACCCCGCTTTATTTTCTGCATACCTTTCATTGAGTTGGCTCCAGAAAGGTTGATGGAATAAGGTGATCCCTGAGAGTTTTGATTTGTCTGCGCAGGGCGAAGAGTTCTGTACGGGTCAGTTCGCTGTCAGGGCTTTTGCTGTCGAGATGATTCAGCAGGCGGTTTAAATCCTGTGAAAGGTTGCCGAGTTTAATCCATGCTTCACGATTGATTTCAGGTAATACCGGTGGGAGTTTGTTGAGGGATGCCATTCTTAGCCATTCCCCTTTTTTATAAGGGCCTCTTTTACTATCGAGAATAGATAATTCTTCTTCGTTTAACCGAACGCTGACGCAGTGAGTTCGAACTTCATTAGGTGAATATTTTGCTGTATGGAATTTACCTCTTCTTGAGCTTCTTGATAGATCTTCTTTACTTTCATTTTTATGCATATCTAACCTTTTTTAAAATGTGTTCATGATCTACAGTTAGCGCATTGGTAAAATAAGTCAAGGCAGTGTCGAAATTTATAAATAAGATAGGTGGAGCAGATTGCTAATTAGGTAATCTGCTCTGGGTAAAAATAGGGTTCATATTAAATTCATTATGACAGTGAGGAGGGGCGGAGGTTACAATCTACGTTTTACTGGCATTAAAGAGATTGTTTGTTTCATAATTTCGCTAAGTTTCTTTTTCTCATGTTCTGCTATATATTTACAAATCTCATCATGTCGAATATGCTGTTCCAGTTGTTTTTTATCCATTTTGATGTCATTGCGGATAAACCATTTAATGGTTTCAATGTCCCCGCGTAAATCATAACCTCGCAGTACAATATGGCGAAAATGTGTGTTGCTGATATCTGTCTTCTTCTTTAGTTCACTGAAGAAAGAGCTCATTTCATTTTCATTGGCACTTAGATAAACCTGGCAGTTATCAGAGATAGTAAAGTTAAGGTTTTTCTTCTGAAGCAAATCCATTATCTGCAGACTTTCGCTGTTGAGGTAGTTGAAAATTACTGGACTGCTATCCTTCATACTAATATGACGAATGAGCATTTTGGCTTTGAAATCGCCTAATGAATAGCAAATTTCAAAAATACCGTGACCCTGGTTATCTCTGTGGTTTATATCGCAACCGGCCTGTACCATCAAATCAAAGATAGAGTGATTTTTTACGTAAAAAAGTATTGTTCTTCCGCATTTATCCACATTGTTGACATTAATTCCAGCATTGATCAGGGTTTTGCAACAGGATATATTATCAGCTAACGAGCATAAACAGGTTTGGCCGAGACCATTTTTATGGTGTATATCTACGCCGGAATCAATCAATTTTTTCAGTATGTGAGGATTTCGCTGGTTAAACAAAACATTGTGACCATAGTTGTCAGCATGGTTAAAATCTATTCCTGCTTTAACCAGAGTGTCAATCATTCTTGGGTTTTTACAGTAAAACAGTAAATTTCTTCCAAACGAATCCAGTGTATTAATATCGGAGCCTGCATTAATGCAAGCCTGAATGTCTTTTGGAGTTTTACAAGAGAGTAATGTATTTATTGCGTTGTTATTCATAATTTTTCTCCTCTGTTAAGCGACTAATCTGATATAGTTGTCATGGTTGGTTTTATATTCCTCTATTTTTTTAATGTCTTCGTAAATTCGAGCGAGTGAAAACCATGAGATCTCTTTCAACATGTTTTTGTTGCTTACATACAAAATGTTACCACCGCGAAATGAAAAAGCATTATGGAATGTACTTTCATTCGTCGTTTTGAGAAATCGAATGAAATTTTTTATTGTCTCTTTTTTGTTCATGTTATAAGAGGTGAATGTATAGATAGAGAATACGGTTAAAATATTTCTCTTCGAGACCATATGTCTTGAGAAATAATCGAAATAAAATCTTTGCTCCTGAGTGTCACTTTTGCAGAAAAAAGAAAATTGTGGATTATATAATCTATAAAGATCTGCGTTCTTTTTTGTTTTGGCGAGATAGTTAGTCAGGCTTGGATATTTTGTTTTATTCATTTTAGTTCTCCTTTATTTAATTAACAAAGGAAATATATATTATTAAATAAACAAAATGCAAATATATTTTTATATTTATTTAATTAAATAGTTATATTTTTATTATATTTCATATAAGGTGTTGTTTTTTATTGTTATTTTATTTTTATCAAAAAGTGCTGTGTTTTATTTGATTGATTTGGTTTGAGAGTAGTGATTGATATAGTATGAATTGGCGATGAGGGTGTTTTAAAAAATAAATTTATCAAAGTGCAAAGGTGCAATGTGGGGCTTTGTATTAAATTAATGATGTTCGCGCCCCTTGGCTATCTAACTAAAGGTTAAAGCCAAGGGGAGAGTGTTCAGGCAGATTCAATTCATAATCTTTTTTTTGTAATTGCTTTACAGGTAACTGGTTGAAGCGTTGTTCGTAAAACCTTTTGCTCTCTCTGTAATTTGTCCTGGAGGATTTCTTCATAAAAGTAGCGTTCTTTTAGCGATTCTATATCAACTTTTATATCATTACGTATTAACCATTTAATTAGGGAAGGTGCGAACAAGTCCCTGATATGAGATCATGTTTGTCATCTGGAGCCATGGAACAGGGTTCATCATGAGTCATCAACTTACCTTCGCCGACAGTGAATTCAGCAGTAAGCGCCGTCAGACCAGAAAAGAGATTTTCTTGTCCCGTATGGAGCAGATTCTGCCATGGCAAAACATGGTGGAAGTCATCGAGCCGTTTTACCCCAAGGCTGGTAATGGCCGGCGACCTTATCCGCTGGAAACCATGCTACGCATTCACTGCATGCAGCATTGGTACAACCTGAGCGATGGCGCGATGGAAGATGCTCTGTACGAAATCGCCTCCATGCGTCGGTTTGCCCGGTTATCCCTGGATAGCGCCTTGCCTGACCGCACCACCATCATGAATTTCCGCCACCTGCTGGAGCAGCATCAACTGGCCCGCCAATTGTTCAAGACCATCAATCGCTGGCTGGCCGAAGCAGGCGTCATGATGACTCAAGGCACCTTGGTCGATGCCACCATCATTGAGGCACCCAGCTCGACCAAGAACAAAGAGCAGCAACGCGATCCGGAGATGCATCAGACCAAGAAAGGCAATCAGTGGCACTTTGGCATGAAGGCCCACATTGGTGTCGATGCCAAGAGTGGCCTGACCCACAGCCTAGTCACCACCGCGGCCAACGAGCATGACCTCAATCAGCTGGGTAATCTGCTGCATGGAGAGGAGCAATTTGTCTCAGCCGATGCCGGCTACCAAGGGGCGCCACAGCGCGAGGAGCTGGCCGAGGTGGATGTGGACTGGCTGATCGCCGAGCGCCCCGGCAAGGTAAGAACCTTGAAACAGCATCCACGCAAGAACAAAACGGCCATCAACATCGAATACATGAAAGCCAGCATCCGGGCCAAGGTGGAGCACCCATTTCGCATCATCAAGCGACAGTTCGGCTTCGTGAAAGCCAGATACAAGGGGTTGCTGAAAAACGATAACCAACTGGCGATGTTATTCACGCTGGCCAACCTGTTTCGGGCGGACCAAATGATACGTCAGTGGGAGAGATCTCACTAAAAACTGGGGATAACGCCTTAAATGGCGAAGAAACGGTCTAAATAGGCTGATTCAAGGCATTTACGGGAGAAAAAATCGGCTCAAACATGAAGAAATGAAATGACTGAGTCAGCCGAGAAGAATTTCCCCGCTTATTCGCACCTTCCTTAGCAGTCTTCCTGCATAGTGCGTCAGTAGATATGTACTGCTTATGTAAAACCAAACATGACTAATGTCTGTCAGCTTCTTTAGTTGTAAAATTAATTTTTTAGCGTCGGCATTTGTTGGTGTTATGATACATTTATCACTTATCTCAAATTCATTTTTTTGTTTTATAAGCAATGACAACAGCTCAATTGATTTAAATGTAATGTTCTTGAATACAATTTTTGAACTATTTGTAAGGTGAATATTACGGATAAGGAAGCGCATGTAGTTATCATTTTTAGATTCCCAGTGCGTATATTTACCAACTATGCTATTATTTTCTGACTGCCAGTGATCGAATGCTGTCTGTCCACTTATATTTTTATGATTAATGTCGCAACCTGCCTCAATTAGTGCATCGTACACATATCCTTCAAATGGAATGAAAAGAAAGGAATTGCCATAGCTATCTTTGGTATGGATATCTAGTCCTGCTTTGATAAGATATTTTACTAACCCTGGTGAAACATCAATATGTTGAATCGCAAGGGTGCCTGACTTATTCCGGTGGTTAACATTAATACCATTGCTGACAAGAAGTTCCACTGTTTCAACATTTTGAGCATAGAATAATGCATTATTACCGTCATTATCCAAGTGGTGAATGTCAATGTCAGCGTCAATCATTGCCTGTATAGCTTCAGGTACATTACAGGTAAAAAGAGCAGTTTGACCTTTACTATTGCACATATTTATATCCATGCCAGCCTTAAGGCAACGAAGGACACCATTTTTAGACTTTACACGGAATAGGTTATTTTTATTATTTTCTCTTGATATCATTGTTTATCTCCTTTTTTGTTGTTTTCAAGATATTAATGACACCAGATTTTACGGTATTCAAATTTATTTTTGTTTTATTAGGGGGTATCTGATTTGGTTTGCTTAAGGTTATTCTTAACTTAATGGAACATAGGGGCGTTAAGGTTATCCTATGTGATGTGGATTAACCATTTTCACAAGAATATTTATCCATATTGGAGCTAATCTGTATAAAGGAGATAATTAGAGGCTCAGATATTAATACTATAGAGAGTAATGCTATAGGATATGGAAAAGATCATGTAATATAATGGTGGTTATTAATGTTCATCTTAATTTTGGAAATTAAATGAGTAGTGTTTTTTATGAGGTTTTTTGCTGTTGATAATTCTTATTAAAATTTGAAGAGCATCCTTTAAGTTATTCGGCTTGAGGATGCTCATTTAAAATTTAAGCAGCGTAGTCTTTTTCAACAGCCAGGAAGGGGTGATGCTGCCAACTTACTGATTTAGTGTATGATGGTGTTTTTGAGGTGCTCCAGTGGCTTCTGTTTATATCAGCTGTCCCTCCTGTTCAGCTACTGACGGGGTGGTGCGTAACGGTAAAAGTACTGCCGGACATCAGCGCTATCTCTGCTCTCACTGCCGTAAAACATGGCAACTGCAGTTCACTTACACCGCTTCTCAACCCGGTACACACCAGAAAATCATTGATATGGCCATGAATGGTGTTGGATGCCGGGCAACCGCCCGCATTATGGGCGTTGGCCTCAACACGATTTTACGTCACTTAAAAAACTCAGGCCGCAGTCGGTAACCTCGCGCATACAGCCGGGCAGTGATGTGATTGTCTGCGCTGAAATGGACGAACAGTGGGGCTACGTCGGTGCTAAATCACGTCAGCGCTGGCTGTTTTACGCGTATGACAGGCTCCGGAGAACGGTTGTGGCGCACGTATTCGGTGAACGCACTCTGGCCACACTGGAGCGTCTTCTGAGCCTGCTGTCGGCCTTTGAGGTCGTGGTATGGATGACGGATGGCTGGCCGCTGTATGAATCCCACCTGAAGGGAAAGCTGCATGTAATCAGCAAGCGATATACGCAGCGAATTGAGCGGCATAACCTGAATCTGAGGCAGCATCTGGCACGGCTGGGACGGAAGTCGCTGTCGTTCTCAAAATCGGTGGAACTGCATGACAAAGTCATCGGGCATTATCTGAACATAAAACACTATCAATAAGTTGGGGCCATTACCAAATAGTTTATATGCTAAAAATTTAGGGAATCATTTTCCTAATTCTCCAGCTAAAAGTTCAGCCTGCTTCAAAACTGTCTCTGTGGCGAGCAATGACATATCAGGCGGATAACCATATTTTTTGAGCAGACGTTTTACCACCACGCGAATTTTTGCTCTTGCTGCTTCTTTCACTGTCCAGTCAAGACTGACATTGTTGCGGATAGCCTCCGTAAGTACGACTGCCAGTTCTCGTAGTTTTTCCTTTTCCATTAACTCGCGAGCACTGTCGTTATCTGCAACAGCAGAATAGAAGGCATATTCATAAGCGCTGAGGTTTAACTGGGTGGCAAGGCTGTCAGATTCCTGGATAGTCTTGGCAAGCTTGATTAGCTCATCAATTACCTCCGCTGCGGTCAGTACCTTGTTCTGGTAGCCATTGATTGCAGAGGTCAGCATATCAATCAGTTTTTTGCCTTGGGTGATACTTTGATTCGAGCGAACCTTAATCTCGTCAGAAAGCAGTTTTTTAAGCGTTTCCAAAGCAATATTTCTGTGTTGGTAATCCTTCATTTCCTGAAGGAATTCTTCAGAAAGAACGGAAATATCTGGCTTTTGTATCCCAGCAGCGTCAAAAATATCAACAACTTTATCGGTAACCAGAGCCTGATCGATAGTCTGTTTTACCCGAACTTCCAGACTGTCATTGTGTTCTTCTTCTGATCCGTCTGAGTTTTCAGTAAATTTATTCAGTCTGGCTTTTACTGCCTGGAAGAATGCTACTTCGGGTGCCGCTTCCATTGCTTTATCGTGCGGTGTCGCCAATGCAAATGCCTGCGACAAGGCTGCAACCGCAGCCAGGAAACGCATTTTACCTTTACCGTTATCCAGCCCTAAAATATGGTTTTCTGATTCAAGAATAATTGTCAGGCGTTGTGAAGTAGTTGCGGCAAAGTAAGCTTTGTAATCGTAGCCATGCATCATGCCTTCCAGGATTTCCAGCTTTTCCTGCATGAGCGTTACAGCTTCTTCCTGAACCTCAGCAGGATCTCCACGTCCACCTGCATCAGAGTAAAAGGAGAGGGCTTCTTTTAAATCAGAGGCAATGCCCAGATAGTCAACAACCAGACCGCCTATCTTATCTTTATACACACGGTTCACACGGGCAATTGCCTGCATGAGGTTGTGGCCTTTCATTGGTTTGTCGATATACAGCGTATGCATGCTGGGAGCGTCGAAGCCGGTTAACCACATATCACGCACTATCACCAGTTTCAGCTTGTCGTCGTCATCCTTCATACGATTAGCCAAAACCTGACGTTCTTTTTTTGTGGTGTGGTGTTTAGCGATTTCTGGTCCGTCAGCAGCAGAAGAGGTCATGACGACTTTAATCACGCCATCATTTAGATTATCGCTGTGCCATTCAGGTTTTAACTCTATGATTTCTTTATAAAGTTCAGCAGCAATACGACGGGACATGGTGACAATCATGCCCTTGCCATGATCGGCATTAGATTTTAAGCGCTGTTCAAAGTGCTGAACCATATCCGCCGCAATAGCTTTAATACGTTTTGAACTGCCAATCAAACCTTCGATTCTGGCCCATTTAGACCGTTCTTTCTGGGTAAGCGTCAGCTCGTCTTCGTTAAACTCATCGTCGAAGTCTTCAATTAGCTGGCGACCTTCGTCACTGATGGCAATTTTGGCAAGACGGCTTTCATAGAAGATACGCACGGTTGCACCGTCTTCTACGGCCTGTGAGATATCGTAGATATCAACGTAGTTACCAAAAACAGCAGGTGTGTTTACGTCCGTTTTTTCTATGGGGGTTCCGGTAAAGCCAAGATAGGTAGCATTGGGCAAGGCATCACGCATATATTTGGCAAAGCCGTAAACGGTGCGTTTACCTGTTACGTTGCCTTCGCTGTCTTTCACGTCAACTTCTTTGGCGCTGAAACCGTACTGGGAACGGTGTGCTTCATCAGCGATAACGACAATATTAGTTCTGTCGGACAGCAACTCATAGATATTGCTGCCACCATCAGGCTGGAATTTTTGAATAGTAGTAAACACCACACCGCCAGAGGCGACACGCAAATATTCTTTGAGTTCTTCCCGGTTGTTGGCCTGTTTTGGTGTCTGACGAAGTAGCTGAGTGGCAGAAGAAAACGTACCGAATAGCTGATCATCCAAATCGTTACGGTCAGTGATCACTACCACTGTTGGATTATTCAGCGCCAGTACAATCTTCCCGGTATAAAACACCATCGAAAGCGATTTACCGGAACCCTGGGTATGCCACACGACCCCCGCTTTACGATCTCCGGTTTTTTGCGCATTAACAAGAACTTTACTGTTACGTCCCTGCTGGCGCAGTGCTACTTCGGCAGAGGGGGAATCTGCATTTACACCTGAGGCACGAATAGTGGAAAGTACTGCTGCATTAACCGCGTAGTACTGGTGATAAGCAGCCATTTTTTTAACGGTACGGATACTGATAATCCCTTTGCTGTCTTCATGTTTGCTGGCTTCAAACACGATAAAGTGGCGGATCACATCCAACAGCGTTACAGGATTAAGCAACCCCTGTAATAAAACTTCGAGCTGTGGTTGGGTACTGGTAGCTTGTGTTTTACCATTAGCGGTTTTCCATGTCATATAACGACTGAAATCGGCGGAAACCGTTCCCGTTTTGGCTTCCAGTCCGTCTGAAACAACATTAAAGGCATTGTAGGTAAACAGGCTGGGGATTTGGTTCTGATACGTTTTTATCTGGTTATAAGCACCTGCAACCGTTGCATTTTCGTCAGCGGCATTTTTAAGTTCGATAACGACTAACGGCAGACCGTTGATGAATAAAATAAGGTCTGGTCGGCGGGTATGATTGCCTTCTTTAATGGTTATCTGGTTCACAACCAAAAATTCATTATTCGTGGGATCGTTAAAGTCGATCAGGCAGGCCAGCTCTCCTTGTGTATTACCATCCTTGCTGACTTCGATATTGATTCCTTCGGTCAACAGGCGATGAAAGGCCAGATTGTTTGCCATCAGATCAGGTGTGCTTATCTGCATCACCTGTTTTAGCGCTTCCTCACACTTATGCTCACTAAGGTGCGGGTTAATTCGTTGCAATGCTGTACGCACTTTATCTTCAAGGATAACCTGCTGATAGCTACGTAACGGATTGATTCCACTGGGTTCAATGTCCGGGCCGTAAACGTATTCATAACCCAGCCCTTGCAGGTACTCAATCGCCATTACTTCAATATCGGATTCGGTCATCTTTGCCATGCGTACTGTCCTTATTGCTGCTTAACCAGATAGCGGGTTGTGAGCCCGCTTAATTATTTTATGCTACTGATGCGATTGCTTCTTCTGCATACTGAACCCGTACATCACCGCTCATCAGTTTAGGAAGTAGAGTATCGCGCAGGGTTTCGAGGGTTCGGATTTGCCTCATTTTTTCTATTCTTTGATCAAGTAATGGCCCAATTTTCGCCGTCATATTAACTAATTCATTGTTCGAAGGGATTTTTACCATAGCTTCGTCAAGATCTTTTCTTTTAATATGCCCCATTGTCGTTGCATGACTTTGAGATATACTAATGAATTCTTTTAAATAATGTTTACACCATTCTAAATAAAACCATTTAGGGTATGTATCCGATGTAACTTTGAATAAATGTTGATTAAGCACACAAACAGGCCCTGACCAAATTTTTACCATTAGAGATGCAGACCAAGCAAAAATAACATCACCATGATTTACTATATAATCTTCTTTGATGTTAGCAGTAGCTAAATCAGTGTTCGAAGATATACCAGAACTAAGCTCTTTTATCTTCAAAACAGGCATGCTTGGCTCCCCTGAAATTGCAGGGAATTTTTGACAAGCTAAACCATTCGTAAAAGTAGCTACTTTACTTAAAGGCACTGTATCCCATTCCTCCTGCGGCTCCTCAATAAACCACTTCCTGAATATCGTTTCAGCCATAGATTCAAGTGTTTTATTCTGGCGATGAAGCAGGTCTATTTTTTCATCAAGAGATGAAAGGACAGAAGCTATAGCTTTCTGTTCTAACTTTGTGGGTAATAAAAATTCATATTCACATATTTTTTTGGGAGAAGTATGCATTACAGAAGTACCACTTGCAGAGTTTGCAATAAACTCTTGGTACTCACGAGTACGCATCTTCCAATACAAATACATTTTGTCTAAGTCATTATTTAAAATTTGTACTAATCCAACTCGTTGATTATGAAGGTAAATGTTATTGTCATTAGGAACTAATGCAGCATAACCAAGAGTATCTGTTTCCTTACTTAAGTCGGTCATTGTAACTATCAATTCACCACCATTGAACCTATATTGTTCAGGATAGGTTTCACCTGAGTAGTATTTGAATTTAGAGGATTTGAAGCCACCTCCAATATTGAAGTTTCCTGGCGTTACAAGGATTTTTTTTGTTTCTTGTGAAGTGATAAATTTACCGGGGAAAGCATATCCGTGTTTAATCGTAACAAAGTCACCAAGCTTCACTACATTTTTAAAAGTCATAAAACCACCTTTGCCAAATTATCAGCGATAGCTTTATTTAATCGTGATTCTTCTTCCAATTGTGCTTCAAACTCCGCTTTAAGAGCCGTAAAGCGTTCTTTAAAGTCGAAATCGTCTTCTTCATCAGCAAGACCAACATAACGGCCAGGTGTCAGCACATAATCGAGTTTAGCAACTTCAGCAATGTCTACTGACGCACAGAAACCAGCGACGTCTTTGTAGTCGCCACCTTTGTTACGCCAGTTATGATAGGTATCAGCGATGGTTTTTATATCGTCGTCAGAAAGTACTTTGGTACGACGATTAATTAAATGACCGAGATTACGGGCATCAATAAACAGAATTTCTTTACTACGATCACGATACTGGTTGCTGTTATGACGGTCACGGCGCATAAACCATAATGCAGCAGGGATCTGAGTATTCAGGAACAGCTTTGCCGGTAAGTTGACGATACAGTCAATCACATTGGCATCTTTTACCAGTGCAGCACGAATATCACCTTCACCAGAGCTTTTAGAAGTTAATGCCCCCTTTTGCCAGAACAACACCCGCTTGCCCTTTAGGAGACAAGTGATACAAAAAATGTTGCATCCATGCAAAGTTAGCGTTGCCAGCAGGTGGAATGCCATATTGCCAGCGGGCATCACCACGAAGCTGCTCACCAGACCAGTCGGAAACGTTAAACGGTGGGTTAGCTATGATAAAATCAGATTTCAAATCTTTGTGAGCATCGTTAAGAAATGAACCTTCATTATTCCAGCGAACGTGTTCAGAATTAATCCCACGAATTGCCAGGTTCATTTTTGCCAGACGCCAAGTGGTCTGGTTGGACTCCTGCCCATAGATCGAAATATCGTCAATATTTCCCTGATGTGCTTCTACAAATTTTTCTGACTGAACGAACATACCACCAGAACCACAGCAGGGATCAAAGACACGGCCTTTATAGGGTTCCAGCATGTTAACCAGCAGGCTTACAATAGATTTTGGCGTATAGAACTGGCCGCCTTGTTTGCCTTCTGCCAGTGCAAATTCACCTAGGAAGTATTCGAATACGTGACCTAAAACGTCAGCAGAGCGTGCTTTGGCATCTCCTAGTGCAATGTTGCCAATCAGATCTATCAGCTCACCCAGAACAGTGGCGTCGAGGTTTTGTCGGGCATAGACTTTCGGCAACACACCTTTTAACTGTGGATTGCCCGCTTCGATAAGCTCCATCGCATCATCAACCATCTTACCGATTTCAGGAAGCTTGGCCTTAGAAATCAGATAGTTCCAACGTGCAAGCTCAGGGACAAAGAAAACGTTGTAAGCGGTGTACTCGTCTTTGTCTTCCGGATCAGCACCTGCGAACTCGCCTTTACCGGCTTTCAGCAACTCATAATGAGATTCAAAAGAATCAGAAATGTACTTAAGGAAAATGAGGCCTAGTACGACGTGCTTGTACTCGGCTGCATCAATGTTTTTACGCAGTTTGTCTGCCGCTTTCCACAGGATGACCTCTAACGGGTCTGTTTTGATTTCTTTAGGTTTTCTGGCCATTAGCGTAACCTTATGAAGGGGGAAGATGGCCCTATTTTGCCTTAAAGTTCCGCTTGTTACGAGCTTATACAGCGATTAATTATTATCTGGTTTTAGTGTGTTCGTGTAGCTCAGCAAGTGCAATGACTCATGGAGTAAATGCTTTGTAGCGGGATTGTAGATGTCAGGTCATTGCCGTCAATGGAGCCAGTGTCATTGGCATAATTGCTGCACAGCCGATGCCACGCGCACATTTGCTAGTTCACTGTGGTTCATCGTGTGTACTACACCAGTACGCAGTCCGGGAAGTAACGGCATGGCAGAATCGTTTGTAAAGACGTTCAAGCGGGATTATGTGTACGTAGATGATCTGCTGGATGCAGTCTAAATGATGGAAACAATGGCAGAATAGATAGAGGATTATAATAATCTGCATCCACACAAGGGGTTGAACATGAAATCGCCACGCGAATATCGTGATGCCATATTAGCAGTTAATTAGCCGTGTCCGTTTTAGCAGGGACAACTCCAGTATTCAAAAAAGCTTTCTTAGTGCATATGCATGAGGTGAATAGATGTACAGGCTATGACAAACCATAGTTGTAATTTTTAATGTTTAAAATTCTCCGTTACAGTAGGACATTCCTTGTACATTAAATTCCATCTAAGGTTGAATTTTTAATTTAATAAGGTCGCAATCTAAAATGATGTGTATGGGGTTATTTGTAAGATGATTTTTTATTTTTGATAGTGGTGATTAAGGGAGCGGGTAATGTTTGTCTATTCAAAAATATAGAGATTCAAGGTTGGTAGCAGTTTGGCTTCTTTTCTAACCGAAGGGCAGAAAAGCAAGGGGAACTCGAAGAAGCAAGCGCAGCGGCTTCGCAGAGTTAGCCCTTGCTTCATTTCGCTATAATAATAAAAAATCGCAGTGCCTGATATTTTATATAAAGATATACAGCTTAACTTGCATTTATTTTAAAGCTTCTCTTGCAGCACAGAAGATGCTATAAATTTCCGCTTCGGTTGAATAGATGACACTGTATGGTGCTTATAATTAAAAAATTATTCACTCAAGCAATTATTTTTATAATAAATATTATTTATTTAACAAAAACGCTTGACATTCTTTCTTAAAGTGATTAATTGTAATGTTGTATAAACTTAAAACAAGAGGTTAAATAATGACTGAATATAATACGGCCTTCAATGAAGTAGACTTGCTTATGAATGAGATGCTTGAGAAATTAAATATATCATTAAATGAAACGAATTTATATCCAACTGATGATATGTTTCGGATAATTGTGCAAGAGATTGATGTTGAAAATTTAAAAATACTATCTTTTATTTATAACGAAGGATCTCAAGAGGTTATAGACAATATGACTTCCGTAATAAAAGAATTCATGTACTGGTGGGGAGATAATTTAGATTATGGTACTATTAATATCCAATCTCTAATTGCAAAAAAAGAAGAAAAAATAATTTCTTCAATCATATTAGAAAATTCAGATAAAGCTAAAAACATAAAAAGAATTTGATGGTTAATTGCAATCCTGACAATCATGCTCTCATGACCATTTTTTAGAGGGATGAGGGGCTGTTGCATTCACTTCATAGGAATACCTACTCATAGAGGCTGTCTGGCACGAGCGAAGCTCTTTGATCTGTTTCTTGACTGCGAAGATCTCTGTTTTAGCTAACTCACTATTGCTACTTTTTGCATCAAGATGGCTTATAAGGCGGTTCAGCTTTTGGGATATGTTAGACTGTGATTTCCAAGCTTCAACATTGATAGCAGGAACGACAGGAGGAAGCCTATCAAAGAGGTTAATCGAAGCCATTCGCCTTGCTTTTGTTTCCACGTTTAGCATTAAGAATCTCAGTGTAGGTCAATCTTCGTGCTTAGATTTTGATTTTTTCAACAGAACGGTGAAAAGAGCAAGGGACAAGAGAAGCGGAGCTTCTCTTAGTCATACCTTGCTAACATTCCTATATATCATTTAGAATCTTAGACCATATTTTATTTCTCTTTCTTTAAATGCATCCTGGCCTCCCTCCAGAATTTCACATACATGTTGCCTTATACCCATACTCTTGAGAAGGCAAGTATCCTGTATTTTTTCAAAAGTATTTTCAAGTGCATTACTGATATATTCAAACTGATACTCTTCATTCTCACCATCTTTAATTTGACCAGTTTGGTTTGCAACAATAACACATTCTGAATCAGCGGAAACAACAAGGTTTGCGTTATGAGTAACCAATATTATTTGTCTCGTTTTTTTGCGTTGCTTAATAAACCTGTTCAACTGTTCATAAATAGTTCTGTTATCTAAGTTATCTTCTGGTTGATCTATGAGTATTGGATGCGATGCATTGCTCAGGTGCAGCAATAAATTCAAAAGAACTAACCCTCTTTTACCGGGAGACATTTTTATTATTTCATCATTATTATAGATAATTTCATAATCAATGAAGAAATAGTCATCGTAGAGTGTGTAAAGGATATCCTTTTTAGTAATCCCTTTCTTCACTTTGGGACAGGTTTCTTTTTTTGTATTTGCTAAAATGGTATTTATTTTTTCTATATGGTTTACTACATCAAAAGCAAAAATCTCTTTAGGATCATATGCATCACCCATTAAAGGTTGTAAATTGCCTCTCATGTCATAATTATCTATGAATTTATCAAATCCATCTTTATTGAAACTCAGTTTAGGGTGATGCTGCCAACTTACTGATTTAGTGTATGATGGTGTTTTTGAGGTGCTCCAGTGGCTTCTGTTTCTATCAGCTGTCCCTCCTGTTCAGCTACTGACGGGGTGGTGCGTAACGGCAAAAGCACTGCCGGACATCAGCGCTATCTCTGCTCTCACTGCCGTAAAACATGGCAACTGCAGTTCACTTACACCGCTTCTCAACCCGGTACGCACCAGAAAATCATTGATATGGCCATGAATGGCGTTGGATGCCGGGCAACCGCCCGCATTATGGGCGTTGGCCTCAACACGATTTTACGTCACTTAAAAAACTCAGGCCGCAGTCGGTAACCTCGCGCATACAGCCGGGCAGTGACGTCATCGTCTGCGCGGAAATGGACGAACAGTGGGGCTACGTCGGTGCTAAATCACGTCAGCGCTGGCTGTTTTACGCGTATGACAGGATACGGAGGACGGTTGTGGCGCACGTCTTCGGTGAACGCACTCTGGCCACACTGGAGCGTCTTCTGAGCCTGCTGTCGGCCTTTGAGGTCGTGGTATGGATGACGGATGGCTGGCCGCTGTATGAATCCCGCCTGAAGGGAAAGCTGCACGTAATCAGCAAGCGTTACACTCAGCGCATTGAGCGACATAACCTGAATCTGAGACAACATCTGGCAAGGCTGGGACGGAAGTCACTGTCGTTCTCAAAATCGGTGGAGCTGCATGACAAGGTCATCGGGCATTATCTGAACATAAAACACTATCAGTAAGTTGGAGTCATTACCCAGTTTAGGGATTATTTTCATATCATCAGAAATACTATATTGCTCGGATGATAACTCAATAATATAGTCTTGATATAAAGACATTAATTCTGCATAGTTTGTTTGTAAATTAGAAAGGTTGTCTTTTGCATCTACTAATAATTTATCTATTACTTGTTGCAGTCCATTTATTTTGCTTAGTTTTTCTCTTTCGATACTTATTTTTTTGGTAAATAAGTCGAGGCTTTGTTTTTCCTTAACTTTTAATAATAAAGGAGTGATCTCTAACTCTGATTTTTCTTTTATTTGTGTGATTTTATCGATGAGTTTTGGTATTTTATTTGTTTTCAACTCAAAATGCTTTTGAGTTTCTAAGCGAATACTGTCCATACCTTTTTCAATAATGGAATAGTATTTTCTGGAAAAAATAGCAGTATCCGCAACACTTAATGAGGATGCTAAATCAGATTTTAAAGCATTAGTGTAATCTAGAAACCTTTCGTGTAGGCCAGTTATTAGCTTTGTGGAGTTTAAATGATAGTTATCAACTACTCTTAGTCTATTCTCAGAGTTTTTTAGAATGGTGTTGAGTTTATTGTATTTTATTATTTCTTGCTGATTGAATCCTGATTTTTCTCTTAGTTTTTTACATTGTTCTTCTAATGAACTGATCTCCTTTTCAATAGAGAATTTATCACCAATCTTATTTCTTTCATCACATAATGTTGTGTAATTATCTGAAAATGTCTGATGAAGTTCAATTTTTTCTTTTATCTCTTTGTTTTTTAATTTAATTTCAGAGTCTTTTACTTCACTGAATTCATAAAAATCTCTATTCTGCTTCAGAATTGACTCGATAAGTTTTTTGAGCTGATTTTTTCCTTCAACTTCCGCAAGTTTATTAATATACAATTGAGGTATGTAAGTTATAGGTTTTGTATCCTCTAAGTCAGAGAGCAAACTAATACTTCCATCATCCCATTCTACCTCAAAGTCAACACCTTGTGTATTATAGTTATCGGTGTCAGCTAAGTTTATATTTTCTAAAACAGCACTTTTATTTATAGCCGCTGCAATGAAGTAAAGTAAAAGTGATTTTCCAGAAGACTTTCCACCTATTATTGTATTCAAATCTTTATTTAAATATATCCAATTTTTGGGGAATTTTTTATCTTCACATATAAATCTTGCTCTTAATATCGTTTGATATCCAGCTTTTGTCTGAGGGTGAGATTCTTGGATTTTAACTCTCGACTCAGGCTCATATATTATTTGTTTTAGCCCATCAAAACTGAGATTAGCTTTTATCCAGGTGTGTCTGTTATCGTCAGGTTTAAACATTTTATCTGAGGAGTGTGCATCTGAACCCCAAACGCAAGGTTTTATGTTTCCAAACTCTTTCAGATAATCTCTTATCGTCTCGTGTTTTTCACCTTTGCAAAAATCAATAGTGCCACTATTTGAAGTGAAGAGCATGTGTGATTGCATTATGAGATGCTTCCGAACGGCATGGCCTTGACTCTTCCAACTGACTTTACTTAGATCTTCGTCTGCTGGTAAAGCTAATATATATTTTCCTTTGAATTTTCCGTTCGTGTTTAATATGTCTTTGAGTTCATCAAGATTGAAGCATGAATTTATCATCCCTACAAATAAAGGATTTTGTCCAGCAAAATTATGTTGATGTTGGCATAGTTTTTCGCCAAATTCGATTATATTCTCTTTTGTGAAGTTTCTTCTGTCTGTTCTGGCACCTGGTTCTGAATAAAAATCAAATTTCAGACAGTTTATAATTTCTTTTTCTATGGTTTCTGGAGAAACAGAATCACATAATAAGAGATGGTAATTTACTTTTCTATTCCACCTTAAATCTGGTGATGCTGCCAACTTACTGATTTAGTGTATGATGGTGTTTTTGAGGTGCTCCAGTGGCTTCTGTTTCTATCAGCTGTCCCTCCTGTTCAGCTACTGACGGGGTGGTGCGTAACGGCAAAAGCACTGCCGGACATCAGCGCTATCTCTGCTCTCACTGCCGTAAAACATGGCAACTGCAGTTCACTTACACCGCTTCTCAACCCGGTACGCACCAGAAAATCATTGATATGGCCATGAATGGCGTTGGATGCCGGGCAACCGCCCGCATTATGGGCGTTGGCCTCAACACGATTTTACGTCACTTAAAAAACTCAGGCCGCAGTCGGTAACCTCGCGCATACAGCCGGGCAGTGACGTCATCGTCTGCGCGGAAATGGACGAACAGTGGGGCTACGTCGGTGCTAAATCACGTCAGCGCTGGCTGTTTTACGCGTATGACAGGATACGGAGGACGGTTGTGGCGCACGTCTTCGGTGAACGCACTCTGGCCACACTGGAGCGTCTTCTGAGCCTGCTGTCGGCCTTTGAGGTCGTGGTATGGATGACGGATGGCTGGCCGCTGTATGAATCCCGCCTGAAGGGAAAGCTGCACGTAATCAGCAAGCGTTACACTCAGCGCATTGAGCGACATAACCTGAATCTGAGACAACATCTGGCAAGGCTGGGACGGAAGTCACTGTCGTTCTCAAAATCGGTGGAGCTGCATGACAAGGTCATCGGGCATTATCTGAACATAAAACACTATCAGTAAGTTGGAGTCATTACCGTTTTTCCTGCGCCGAACGTGACAGGATCCTGACAATAAAATCTGTAAACCCTGGCATCAGCTGGCTCATTTCGTAGAAATGATCGCTTCTCAGTACGCAAACTTCTATTTCCGTTGCGGCTTGAATATCCTGCTGACTGTACCCGATGTGCAGCTCCTCCACGCCCATCACCTGTCCTGGCAAAACGATCCCCATCAGCTGCCCGCGCGCATCGTAAACCTTAGCGGCCCCGCTACGTAGGGCATACAGCTCGTCTATTTTCTCTCCCCGACGATAAATATATTCACCTCTGGCAATCTTCTTTTTTGTCTCCAGATTGCGGATAAACAATGGATCTTTCTGCCTGAACAGATAGGCGGAGCACAGTTCTGCAAAACCGCACTCTTCACAATTGACACAATTATTTCTTTTCATAGTGAATGTATAACACTATCCCTGTTATTGAATCACACAGTTCATTAAGGGTGATAAGGTATTTGCAATCGTAATATAGTTATTGTCTTTTTTGTCTAAGGAGATAACGTATTCCCCTTCCATCCCAAATATTTTTGTTGTCAGCAGGGTAATGTCTTCCGGCACATTATCGTGAGCCATGATATCTTTTGTCGTCGTATTCATACGATACTGGTTCCCACTGACGTTATGATAGGTAAATGTTATATAACGCGACAATCGATATTGACGCCCCTGATAGTCAATATTGCCGGAAAGATTAAATACGCCCGTTTCGTTCTTGTTAAATTCAAACGTGATATTTCCTTTGAATAAGAGAGCGTGATCCGAAGCGTCAACATAGGTGATATTCGCAAAGCAGCGTTTGTCAAAATAAACACCCGATCGCAGGCTTAGTTGCCATGTTAACAGACAAATCAACGCGACCACTGCCAGCACTAAGGTTGTCATCAGCTTCATTTTAATTTCCAGTTAAAAGCATAATGGTTCTCACAATAGACAATTTTTGCTGTTGCCTTATCTGTTGGACAGTAAGAGTAGAAAAACCGACCATGACTACCGTAAAGAACACTGGGTTGAAAATAAACCATAATCTGCGCGGGTTTCCGGGCGCACTTTAGCTCAAGTTCAGGCTGTAGCTGACGGATAATATTCATGACCTGAGGGTCAACTTCCTCCGATAAATCTTCATAGGCAGTAAATTTGCAGTTCCCGATTTCACCAATACTGTATTCGGCTGCAAAACGCGGTGAACCCTGTTTCTGGCTGAGTATCCAAAGGTTGGCCAGCAGCAAAAACGCGATAGCCGCAATCAGCCAGAGGTTTTTTTTATCCTTCGTTGCCGCCTTACGCAGGGATACCGGAAGAGGTGTGGTACTCACCATTTCTTCATCATTCTGCAGTTCAACGGCGATTTCTGGTGAGAAGTAAAAGCCCACCTTGGGTACGGCTACAATAATTTCCTCAATGAATATTAAGGATGTTAATGTTTTTCTGAGGATACTAATGTACTGGCTCAGCGATGAACTGGAACCCGGATGGCCCGCTTCCTCCCAGACTTTATCCAGAAGATAATCGCGTTCAAGTACCCGGCCTGGCGACGCAATCAGTAACGAAAGAATACGGTTAGCGGTATTTGTTAGCCTTTTACTTTGCTCGTTTCCGGGTTCCTTGACCACAAGTTCCCCGCTCTCGCTATCGTAAATGACTCTATTGGCTATCAAATATTTCATTCGCGTTTTCTTTCGGTAAATTTATACAATATGCATTCTGCGCGGCTGCGATTTCGGGTTATGCCTGGCTTAGTACATCGCAACCAAAGGTCTGAGCACTGCAATATTATGGCTTAGCAGATCGACAATGTCCCGATCCAGACGAAAATTTGACGCCTCTTCCTCCAGAATAATCAATGCTTTTTCGCTGGACATCCCCTGACGATAGGGGCGGTTCTCGGTCATCGCGGTGAAAACATCAGCCACAGCAATAATACGCGAAGGGATATCCAGCGCAGCCGCACCCAGGCGAAAAGGATAGCCGCTGCCGTCGAGGCGTTCATGATGTCTTGCCGCCCAGTGTACGATTTCACCCAGCTCCTCAATGGGATGTAGCATCTCCAGCGTCTTATAGCTGTGGCGCTTCATTTGCGCGTACTCGTCCGGCTCCAGCTTTCCCTGCTTCTCGAGGATTTCCAGTGGAATACCCAGCTTGCCAATATCGTGCAGGTACCCCGCGATGCGGATTTTATCCTGGGTGTAGCGATCGCAGCCGTACAGCTCCGCAAGCTTCGCCGCCACGTGAGCCACGCTGGTACTGTGAGTCTGCGTAAAGCTGCTGTATTTATCGACGATATTCGAAATCAGCAGGCAGACCTCCAGAAAATCATGGTGATCCAGCACCACATCATTGAGCGGGCTGATAACACGCAGCACCTGTTGTAATGAGGGCGAACTCAGGCGAAACCAGAAACCATCCTCATGGCTGGCATCCTGTAGCGCCTCGACCAGGCACGATGGCCATAGTGGGCTACTGGCCAGAAAACCGGAAACAATATTATGCCGTTGGGCCACATAGTCACCTTCAATCCCGCGCAGCCACAGCTCAAACTCATCGGCCAGATGCACCAGATGCCAGGTATTTAGCATTGTATTCTGCGTGTAACCCAAGGCATCCGCGTGGCGCGTTTCAAGAATTGCGGTCACTGGCTGTAAAAAACGTACGCCGGACATCATTGAGGCGCCAAGTCGTCCATGCTCTTCAATAAAGGCTTTACCATGGGCGCCACTGAAGGGATGCACTTTGCTCAGCGCCCCGATATTGTGCAACATACCCGCAAGCCAGGCGTTATTGATGGCTGCACTGTCAAAACCGGCTCGATTCCCGAGATACCAGCAAATGAGACCCGTGCGTTGCAAATGATGCACCAGTTCAGGAGAAAGCGGGTGCATAATGCTGTGCAGAAGATCAAGCACGGTTTGAACAGATATTTTCATAAAATCCTTTAAGAGAATTAAATTAAAAACTTACAGTAGCCCGTCTGGGCCACAGTAAAATAGGGGGGTTAATCGTAGCCAAACATTATCTGCGCAGTCGCCACCACGCTACCGGTTGATAATGCTGATGCGTTATAAACTTTGTAATAAGCATGAAGATAAATGTATTGCGTATTGCTTATATCATCATCTTTAGCGATATCTAATATTTGTGAGGCATGTTCCATATTATTGCTACTGGATATTTGCACCTCATCATAGTCACCCATAAACATCCGGCTACGAATGGCAATACCTACCCCTCCCGCCGTGGTTTCATCGTTGACCATTATCTGGTAGCTGGTATCAGAACTGACTAAATCATTGCTGGATAACCAGGCCTTAACATTGCGGGTAGACGTTTTAATTCCGGCCAGGTTGCCGCACTTCAGCGGGATCGTGAAATCGGCACCAGCTGCCTTTCCATTTTTTTTCAGGACGCTAAACGGAGCAGGGGGTAATTTCACGCTCATGTCCCGCGTCATATTGCAGGTTGTTTCTTTTGGCTCAAACTGAATCGTCAGCTTCTCATAAGCAATAAAATAATCGGTATTCCAGCTTTTGCGTGCGGTTTCAGACATCATATTGGACCAGGCGCGATAAGCATATGTTTTGCTGGAAAGGAACGGTGAGCTGGAGCCGCTTCCGGTACCGCTCATCACCGCAGGTATGACCGACAGTGCGCCGCTGGTTGTGGTTTTGGTATAGCTTTCCATGCCCACAGGCGGAGCCGACATTAATTCCGCCCGCAGCGTATATTGTGTCTGATATGACAGAGAGTGAATGCCCACGATACCGCTGACAGTCACTTTGGTATCGCCACTAATGGTGGCCGTTAATTTTATCCAGTAGCTACTTTCACCATCCGCACTGTTGAAATTCAAATAAACAGGAGAACCGTTGAAACCGGTAAAATAATATAAGTGGTCTTGCGCCAGACCACCGATCCCAATATTCCCGTAAGTACAGGTCATACTACCCGACCAACTGGTGGTATAGGAATATTCAACGACGTTTGAATTCACGAAAGCCGATGAAAGATTTAGCGACTTATCCGATTCTGCGACGCTGGTAAAAAGTATGCCGGAATTACGGCAGGTATCGCCTGTTACACCGCGAGACTGAGCCTGCGACTGTGCTTGTGCAGATAATATTGGGAGTGCGGTCAGTATTATGGCCGTAACCATAAGATAAAATAATTTTTTCATGATTGATTCTGTTAGCTGAGTAAACTGAGTTAGCGACAAATATTTTCAGCATGCTCTGCAGGCTGGGAAATAGTGCAGAATTTTTTAGTTTTGCCTTTGCTGATATTCACTTTCAGGCTGGCGGGAAGCGTCTCTGACTTAATAAAAATCTGACTCCCCTGTGCGACATAGCCGACTTCTTCATTCCCGGCACCGCTGACAACCGCGCCAAACGGCAACTGACCCCCTTCCGCGGTTTGCACATCAAAAGTGAAGAGTCTGCGCGTGTCAGTTTTGTACTTCAGCCAGCTGATACTGCCTTCGTACGGCGCCACATTGAGTAAATTACCTTCAAGGTCGACGTCGCTTTTTTGGGTTCCATCCTGCTCCAGATGGAAATTATTCTGTCGGTACGGTGTCGCGCTGGTGATGAGGGCGATACCTTTGCTGTTGGTGTGTGCGGAGGTATCGCCGTTAACGACCGCGTTCACCACTCCTGGCGCTTCAATAATGACAAAATTACGTCCGTTATGAGGAGACGCCAGCAGCCCACCCTTCCATGCCAGCAGATTGCCGCTGGCACCCAGGCTTAGCTGGCGATATTCACGGGCCAGGGTCGCGCCGCTGTTCATGCTGGTATAGTCATTTTTCCAGCTGGTGTAGAGATCGGCTGCCCGCGAATCGTTGTCACTGTCGTGGCTCAGCATCAGGCTGTAGTCAACATCATGCATATTCCCGCTCATGCTGACGTCAGAAGAGGAATATTTGCCGTTCTGCACGCTGGCATGAGAAGACAGGCTGCCGCCGCTGCCGAATATCGACATCGGTATCGTGACAGAAAAATAGAGGTTGTTTTCCGTCTTACCGCGTGAACGCAACGCGCTCACCAGGTCGCCTTCATAATTGGTTTCATAGTCGTAATAGGACTGCGTAACCTCCGAGCGGCGCAGCGAAACCGAGTAGTTGACGCCGTGACTGGCATTGCTCCAGGTCAGGTTGTACTGACGGCTACTTTTCTGACCGCGCCAGTAATCGCGCCAGTAGGCTGAAAGCGACAGTCTTCCAAATTGTTCCCCCAGCGGCTGATTAATATTGGCGCTAAAGGCTTGTTTGCTGTTGATCGTTGAGGTGCCCGTTCCGCCATAATCCTTAATATTGGATTTGGTCAGGATATAATCGCTAAAAGAAGCGTAATCCTGAGTAC
Organism: Citrobacter sp. RHBSTW-00859; assembly: GCF_013729795.1. Taxonomy (NCBI): domain Bacteria; kingdom Pseudomonadati; phylum Pseudomonadota; class Gammaproteobacteria; order Enterobacterales; family Enterobacteriaceae; genus Citrobacter; species Citrobacter sp. RHBSTW-00859. The sequence goes on from NZ_CP056284.1 coordinate 1,106,223, forward strand.
GGTAATAATACGAAGCCAGCGAAATATTGGTGCGGGTCGGGAAGTATTTACTCCAGGACAGCGCGTATTTTTCTCCGTGGCGACGGCTATCGCCAGGCAGACGATACTGCGACTCCTCCACGGAAGCCGAGAGTGACCCAGCGTAGGGGATGGAAACAGCTCCTCCCAGAAGCAGAGACTGATAATTCTGGCTCAAGATCCCGCCCGCTGACGCGGTGAGGTAGTTATTCACCCCACGTGAATAGCTCACCCGGGTAAAATGGCTGCTATCGTCGACGTTGCGCATGTCCACCGCCCCGACGTTAATCTGATAGTCGCTGCTGCCGGGGCGCTGCATATCCGGGATCGAGGAGAATGGCACAATGAAGCGCTCAATGTTGCCGCCGGTGTTTTTTACCTCGACGGATAAATCGCTGCGTGAGCCGGTAGGCATCAGATCGCGGATGGCAAAGGGACCAGGCGGGACATTGATCTGGTGGATGATATGACCATCCTGGGAGATACTGACCACCGCAGAACTGGTTGCAACACCTTCGATCACCGGCATATAAACGTTTTCGCTGTCCGGTAACATCTGACGACTTTTATTCAGTGTCACCCCACGAAAACGGACCGTGTCAAAATAATCAGACGTCGTATAGCTTCGACCAATGCGCAGTACCGAATCGATTGCCGCAATTGGTTTTTCAACAAAACGCGTGGTATTTATCCAGCTACCTTTGTTCATTGCGCTGTAGCGCATCCACGATGAGCTATCGAGAAAATGCCAGCCATACATGTTTAGTCCGCTGTTCAGCGATAAATACAGATTATCGCTGTCACTATAGCCATTCTGCAGGCCGTGAAAATTGTAATAGTTGAAATTGTAATTGGTATACAGGCCATTAATTCCCTGATCCCATTTTTGCGGTGACACCCAGTTACGGCTATATTCTTTTACGAAAGCCTGAGGTACTTCTAAATCCAGACGCAGTGTGCCGGGTATCAGGGCGCTTTTCCCTCCGTGTAGCAGGGTATTAACGTCGAGCTTTTCAGCGGTGCTTTTATTTACAATATCATCCAGCCCCTGAATATCCAGTAGAGATGCGTCGTCTTTATTAATAAGCAGAGTACCTTTATCGTCATTAGCGACGGAAATATTAAATTTCCCGCGCCAGACGTTATTCACATAAACATCCAAATCATAAGCCCCCGGCGTCATAACCAGCCGAGAATTACTCCAGTCCATATCTGCTGAATTACCTACCAGCAGGCTGCTATTAAAATCCTCCGCCAACGCGCCGTATGAAAATATCGCGAGGCTGACAGAGTGAACTAGCAAACTTATACGAAACAGAGAACTGTTTTTCATCAGAATTGAACCTGGAGTCATTTATCTGGGATATCAGTGGATAGTGCTGAATCTCTTTGCGCCATAATCATCAAGCCAGGTAAGGCGATATTGCCCACCGGACTGAATTTTGCTGGATACCAGCGCGCAGCCAAACGGCGGTATAAACGCAGTCTCAGCCAGTAAATTATCTTTTCGGCTTTGCTTTAGCTCGCCCCCCTGCCATGTCACGACCTGAGGGATGGTCATGTAATATGGCGAATTATTCTTCAGGCAGGTGTGACCGCCAGAAGTCGAAACGGTAATTTTCTCCGCCACGCTGCTGTCGAGATCGCTCAGTTGATCCGGACGATAGAACAGTTTTATACGATTGCGAATGGCCACTTGTAGGTAGCTATCTCCACTCCCTTCAGGGACGGGAGGGACATCCAGAACGTTAAGCCAGAACACACTTTCGCGGTCTTTTGGCAGCGAATGGGTGTTCATCGCCGAGATTTTCAGAGCCTGTCCGGCGTGTCCGCTCATTTTTACGACCGGAGGCAGCAGAGAAAACGGCACTTTGACTTTCTCCGGCGCGGCGGAAGCATCGCCCTCGTCAATCCAGGACTGCACCAGATGGGTTTGTTCGCTGTCGTTTACCAGTTGCACCGACACAAATTTGGTGCTGGCCGGATAAATAACACGCGTTTCGTTGATCACAACGCTTGCGCTGGCATTCATGGAAATGAACGTAGCCGCAAGAAAAAATATCAGAGTTTTCATAATGTCGTAGAGGAGAGCCGGGGAGACCCCGGCTGAATGAGTTAGTCGTAGCTGAAGGAATAAGTTGCGTCAGTAACTACTTTACCGGTTGTTACGGCCGCGCCACCGTAGTTGTAGTAGTTGGCATACATGGTCAGTGTGACGCCATCTTCGGTGGCAGCGTCAGCGGAACTCAGACCAGTATCGAAAGCGGTATCAAACGGTACGGCAGTGTTACCGTCTTTGGTTAGCGCAATACCCACACCCTCGGCACCATTGTCGCTGTAGTTTTTCAGGTATTTAGCGTCATCCGACAGGTTACTGCTGCTGAAAGTGATTTTAAGCGTTTTAGCTTCGTCCGATGCTGCAGAGCAGTTTTTCAGATTCATGGTGAAGTCTTTGGCGTTGGTTTTAACAACACCGGCGGTGGTGCCCATATCACCCACAGCAATAGGGGAAAGGTTTACCGTGAAGTCTGAACCGTTATTGGTCACCACGTTACAGGTGGTATCGGACACTGAACCGTTAAAGGTAATAGTGCCACCCGCTACGCCGGTTGATTCAGCTGCAAATGCAGAGCCGGAAACCATCAATGCCGCTACGATGAATGTTTTGTTAAACATTTGTGTATATCCCATTTTCATAATCAAATTTACTTTTGTCAGTAGCGTGAAACTTTTTCCCTGCTCCCTGGTTCGCGCTACATCATCCCTGGCATCTGAACAGATGTTGATGATTCATTTCACCTTCTCTGGAGTGGCGCATTCGGTTGCAGAACAACATTTCGCGTCACGCTGTAAGGTTGGAATATAAGACCATTGTTTGCATATTTGGTAAATGTAAATATCGATTAAATTATTTTTTTAAGATTAAAACGCTATTTTTAATGTTTTTTATAAATTTATATCATGAGCGAGGGGATGAAGAGGCTAGCGTTAAGAAAGTAATTACTGGTTAGATGATGGACAAAAGCTGCAAATGACGTTTTTGCAGAACAGAGGAATAGGCGAATGAATAAATTAATTAACTAATTGTTATCAAAAGCTTAATAAAATAAACGTGTTAGATACAATTACTGTGTCGGCCCTGGGCTAAAGTGGACTCCCGGGCAGGGCAATCAATCGGGTTATGAACATGCTCAATACCTGTCTGACCGGATGATTGTGCCGCATTGCAGAATATCAGCTTGGCACACTGTCAAATTTCACCGCTAACTCTGCGCCTGAAAAGTCGCCCGAGCTATAAAATCATCGTTGCATCAATATACAACTGTCGGTGACATTTGTTACTGGCGGTCAGAGAGGGAAGGGATTATTGGAAAACCAGAGAGTTATAACGCTGGACGAACAGGGTAACAATGTTCGCATAATCAGTGAGTTATGGTAGTGTAGGTTAGAATAGGGTTTTTATATTATGAGAGAAAATAATCTTTATTAATCAGCATTAACACACCAAGGCATCTTGGGCGTGTGGTTCGTGAAGTCCGTATCAAGTGACTCTTTCAAATCGTTTTTGCTCTTATTTAATCTTCGCTTACTGATTATTCATTTTCCGGCAACGCATAATTCTGGCAGTACAGATAGGGGATCCCCTCTTTGGTAATCAAATACGTCTCTCTATTCAGCGCAAAAAAATCGACGTTGGATACGCTGGTGTTGGTCAGGAAGAAGTCGGGGAGGAGTTCCTGAATGAGACTGGCGGGTGCTGTTTCGCGATTGGATATTTGGATTTTCTGCGAAATCCAAACCGGGCTTGAGCCGTAGCTGGATTGTGTAAAAAGTACCATGCGTTGCACGGTCTGCTCATTATTTTCGGCATCTTTGATAATGCCATCAATATTCACAATACCTTTGCTGCCGCCGGTTTTGATATCAATGATCCCTCGGAATGAGCTTGTATTGCGTACAATCTCGATGGCAGACCGACAGGTCAGATTATGTAACTGACCATTGTTTTTACTGTACCGGTAGACGGCGGTAACAATTAGCGCAGCAAAACAAAGCAACAGGATAATACCTGTCTGGATGCGGGGCGTTCGGGAATAAAAATTCATTAGCTATCATACCGTGGGTAATAAACCGACTGACAGGCGTTTTCCTGCCTGTTTTTCATCGGTGAGCGACATACAAGCACGGATAATTTCTTGGATTCAGGGTAGGTGGTGATATAGATAAATTTATGGCTCTGACACAACCCAGGATTTTTGTTGATAAATGCCGTATGTCGGGAGAAATTACTGGCATCATTATTAAAATAATACTGACAGTCAGTGGGGGCTTTGTCTGCGGTGATATAGCCGGAGAAATAGTTATCACTGGTTTGCCACGGATACATTATAAGCACACAAATTATCAGGGTAATAGCAAGTATTACCATTTCAGCAGTGGTTATCAAAGGTTGGCGCGCTGTGTCATCTGACAGTTCTTCTATGGCGGCATCCGGCACTAAGGGTTCTGCTGTAAAAGATACGCTCTCCTCCGGAGTTTCAATCACCTGAATATTGAACTCTTCCTGGATGATCAGCCCTTTGCGGGGGATCGTGGTGATAAGCGGTTGCTCCAGTTCCAGCTGCAGCAAACTTTTGCGCAAAGAGAGAATGCTTTGATAAAAGGCGTTGAAGCTCACCTGGCGGTGATTTTTACCCCAGCCGAATTCCAGTAGTTCGTTTTGGGAAACCACTTGCCCGCGATGTTGAATAAGTAATAAAAGACATAATGACGCCGAGTGTTTGAGTTTTATCCGCTGATTGGGTTGATCTATCCGCGCCAGAGATTGTGTAGCTGGCATAAATATTATTATTTTTTCAATCAGATAACTGACATTGCCAGTCTCAGACATGATGTTTCTACTCTTGCTGGTGCGCCAGGCGGTTGGCGAGTCATGATACCACTTAGCCCATAAAGACCACCAGTATGGACCCGACCCTGCAGCGAGAACCGCGAAGTGTTTCAATTTAGGGTAATGACTCCAACTTACTGATAGTGTTTTATGTTCAGATAATGCCCGATGACCTTGTCATGCAGCTCCACCGATTTTGAGAACGACAGTGACTTCCGTCCCAGCCTTGCCAGATGTTGTCTCAGATTCAGGTTATGTCGCTCAATGCGCTGAGTGTAACGCTTGCTGATTACGTGCAGCTTTCCCTTCAGGCGGGATTCATACAGCGGCCAGCCATCCGTCATCCATACCACGACCTCAAAGGCCGACAGCAGGCTCAGAAGACGCTCCAGTGTGGCCAGAGTGCGTTCACCGAAGACGTGCGCCACAACCGTCCTCCGTATCCTGTCATACGCGTAAAACAGCCAGCGCTGACGTGATTTAGCACCGACGTAGCCCCACTGTTCGTCCATTTCCGCGCAGACGATGACGTCACTGCCCGGCTGTATGCGCGAGGTTACCGACTGCGGCCTGAGTTTTTTAAGTGACGTAAAATCGTGTTGAGGCCAACGCCCATAATGCGGGCGGTTGCCCGGCATCCAACGCCATTCATGGCCATATCAATGATTTTCTGGTGCGTACCGGGTTGAGAAGCGGTGTAAGTGAACTGCAGTTGCCATGTTTTACGGCAGTGAGAGCAGAGATAGCGCTGATGTCCGGCAGTGCTTTTGCCGTTACGCACCACCCCGTCAGTAGCTGAACAGGAGGGACAGCTGATAGAAACAGAAGCCACTGGAGCACCTCAAAAACACCATCATACACTAAATCAGTAAGTTGGCAGCATCACCCAATTTAGTATCATAATATAACAACAATGATAACTTTTTAATGAAAATAAACTATATATAAATCAATGTATTGTATCTTTTTGGCTACGTTGCAAAGAACAGAAAGATGAAATAACGACGACAAAGATGATTGTCATTAATTCTTTATGGACAGCGTCATATACTGCCTGGCGCCACCACGCGAAAACAGCATGAGTCTGAACGCGTCAACGGCACCAGGGAATGCCGGTGGTAGATGTAGATGGGAATAAATGTCAGCTTGTTGATGAGCTGACATTTATTTTTCGTGTTGAGTAAAATTCCACCCTCGTTTTGACAAAGCCATAATTTGCGGTAGAGAGTCCCATGTTCCAGAAAGATATTGAAAATGCTGTAGTGCTTGTTGGTGATGAAATGAAAAAGTCAGATAATGCCTGGCTGTCCTTACGCAAAAAACGCCAGCGTATTGATCTGAAGAGTGATGGAAATATCTTGTTTCTGGAGAAAGGGGCCGTCTCTGTTCATCGTGTGGAAAATGATTTAGTGATGGTAAGTATATCTGCACCGGCTATCCTCGGCTTGCCACAAATGCGTACGGAAGTTGCCGGACACTATTTACGTTGTGATACCGATTGTGAAATGTGGGCCATGAGTGCACCCAATGCCGAACTTTTGTTCACTGCGAAGAATCTTTGGAAACATGCATTTGATATTTTAACGCTACATCTGCAACGCTATTTTCAGCGAGAAAAATTGCAATCGCATCGCACTATCCGTGAATTGATTATTGAGCACCTGAAATATATTTGGTCGATGGAGCCAGAGATGCGTGAAAACACATCTGTGTATACATTCATTCTCGCTCGAAATCATATCTCACGCAGTGCTATCCACAAAGTATTGCAGGAGTTAGTGAATGACGGAAAAATAATTATGAAGCGAGGGAAACTCTCTTTTTTTGTATGTTAAAGTTAACATTAAAAGCATCTGACGTGTTTTTTTGCACTCAGATGGAATGATAATGAAAAAACTGGGTTTGTGATTTTTGTTGATTATCAGTATGTTGGTTTTTGTCTTTTTCTTCACCGCTGATGCCAGCTACGCGGAATGTCCATTTTTATCTATAAATTAGTATTTATTTATTAATTTGATATGAATATGATGTTCCCTCCAATAATAACAAAAGTCATATCGCCAATGACCAACGGCAGGCCGGAAAACCTTGAGGCACAGCATAGCCGACTGTTTGGCAACCCTACTACCGATACAACGGATGTTGGCGCTGCACTGCAAAACGCGTTGGATCACAATACCTTTGTCCTGCTGGCCCAGCCTATCGTCAGTACTCGTGGTGATGAATCCTATCATGAGATACTGATCCGCATGCTCAATGAGCACGGGGAATTTCTTTCCCCTGACCATTTTCTGTCGGTTGCACGCGACACAGGGTTAGCACCCGATATCGATCTTTGGGTTATTGAGAACACCCTGAAGTACATGCGCTACCATCCGCTGAGTTGTTTTTCCATTAACCTGGCGCCAGTGACGCTATGTCGTTCAGGTATCGTTGCAAAGATAACTGCGTTGTTGCAGGAATATGTGGTGATACCGCAACGGATTATTTTTGAGATAACCGAGGCTGATACCCTGTCAGATAAAGAACACACGGCAGATACACTACGCTTACTACGTCAATTGGGATGTCGGATCGCGATTGATGACTTCGGTGCCGGGTTTGCAAGCTATGAACGCCTGATGAACATTGAAGCAGATATTTTGAAGATTGATGGGTCTTTCGTTCGTGGGGTTATAAAATGTGAGGTTAGTCGCTATATCATCGAATCTTTCTGCCGGGTTGCGGCAATGAAAGGTATGCAGGTTGTCGCCGAGTTTGTTGAAAGTGCCGAAATCCAGATGCACCTGGAACATATGAATGTCGGGTGGTTACAGGGATACCACATTGGCAAGCCACAACCGTTGTTCACGTTAGAGTAATCTATAATCCGTTTATTTAAACGTATCATCACGATGCTGTAATCTGCCGATAATATAACCTCCTGGCGGAGGCTATATTAATATCAAGAACATTAGCTGACCCATAATTTACGGATCCTGCAGCTGAAGCTGATTCTCTAAACGCCGATCGCGCAGGGTTGCATAAATAAAGGTAATCACAAACAGCAGAGAAAATAGTACGACGATGGTAGGAGCCGGCGCGCTGTCGATGAAAAATGACAGGTACACGCCCATAAATGACGTAATGACCGACATCGCCACCGCCAGCCATAAGGCGTGGGAAAATTTCCTCGTCATTAAAATCGCGATGGCGCCAGGTGCAATCAGTAATGAAATTGACAAAATAATCCCTACCGATTTTAGCGTGGCGACAATCGTCAGGGCGATCATGCACAACAGGCCGTAATGTAGCAGTCCGGTGTTAAGCCCACTGGCCTTTGCCTGATGTGGGTCGAAGGCATGCAGTAGCAAATCTTTCCATTTAAGTCCGATGATAAGCGCGATCCCCAGAGTAATAACCGCGGTTTGCATGATATCGCTTAACGATACGCCCAGCATGTCGCCGAACAGAATATGATCGAGATGGACTTCTGACTGGATAGAGACGTACAGCACCAGACCCGCACCAAACATCCCGGAGAAAACAATACCCATGATGGTGTCGCGCTTGATGCGGCTGTTATCGTCGAGGTATCCGGTCGCCACCGCGCAGAACAGACCGGCGATAAACGCGCCAATTGCCAGCGGGATGCCCGCAATCCACGCCAGGACAATCCCTGGGAAAACCGCATGACTCATGGCATCGCCCATCAACGCCCAGCCTTTGAGTACTAAAAATACCGACAGCAGCGCGCAGGGCACTGCGACGATGGTAGAGATGACCAGCGCATTAACCATAAAGCTAAACTGAAAAGGTTCCAGCAGCGTTGTTAAGATCATACTTGCTCCTTGTTCACCAGACGGGCGCGGCGGCGATTTGCCAGCAGACCGTGTTTTGGTGCGAAGACAAATGCCAGCAGGAACAGCAGCGTTTGCAGAACGACGATAATTCCGCCGGTTGCACCGTCCAGCCAGTAGCTTAGCCAGGCACCGAAAAAGCTGGTCAGGCTGCCGAGCGCCACGGCGATGGTGAGCAGGCGAGGAAAACGATCGGTCAGCAGCCAGGCCGTCGCACCGGGCGTAACCACCAGGCAAATCACCAGAAAGGCGCCGACGGTTTGCAGTGCGGCGATCGTGGAAACGGAGAGCAGCGTAAAAAACAACAGCTTCAGCCGACCCGGATTCAGCCCGATAGACCGCGCGTGGTTTTCATCAAAAAAGACCACCATCAGATCTTTCCACTTCAAAAACAGAATGGTCAGCGAAACCACGCCGATGATCGCCAGTTGCAGAATATCTTCCGGCGCAATCGCCAGGATGTTACCCAGAATAATGGTCTGAATGTTCACCGACATCGGATTAAGCGACACCATAAATAGCCCGATACCGAAAAAGGACGAAAAAATCAGCCCGATAATGGCATCTTCCTTCAGGCGTGAACGCTGATTGAGAAACAGCATGCTGCCCGCCGCCAGTCCACCGGAAAGAAATGCGCCCAGCGCGAAGGGAAGCCCTAACATATAGGCTCCGGCTACGCCTGGAACGATCGAGTGCGACAGCGCATCGCCAATCAGCGACCAGCCTTTGAGCATCAGATAGCAGGAGAGAAATGCGCACAGGCCGCCGACCATCGCCGAAACCCACATGGCGTTGAGCATGTACTGGTAGCCAAACGGCTCCGTCAGCCAGTTCATGATTACTCCCCCTCGCTTGCCGCGCGTCGCGAAATAAACGGACGTTCATCATCGGTAATCACGTGTTGTTCACCGCCGCTCAGCGCGACGTGACGCAGAACGCCGCTGAATGCCAGCTCGAGATTCTCGTGGGTAAAGGTGGTTTCGGTTGGCCCACTTGCCAGCACCGTGCCCTTAATCATCACCGTGTAATCGCAAAATTCGGTGACGGATCCCAGATTATGGGTAGAGACCAGCATGGTCCGGCCTTCATCACGCAGTTCACGCAGCAGATCGATGATCCGGGCCTCGGTTTTCACATCCACGCCGGTGAAGGGTTCATCCAGTAAAATAACCTGCCCGTCCTGTGCGATGGCTCTTGCCAGAAAAACGCGTTTTTTCTGCCCGCCGGACAGTTCACCTATCTGGCGATGGCGATAGTCCAGCATATCTACCCGCGCCAGCGCCGCATCCACGCAGTCGTGGTCGATTTGTTTTGGTCGACGCAGCCAACCCATATGGCCAAAGCGGCCCATCATCACTACATCTTCCACCAGTACCGGAAACGACCAGTCCACCTCTTCTGACTGGGGGACATAGGCGATAAGATTCTGTTTGAGCGCCTTATTAACCGGTTGTTGCAGAATAGATATTTCCCCTTTCGCCAACCGGACAAAACCCATCAGCGCTTTAAAAAGCGTTGATTTTCCCGAACCGTTTACGCCGACCAGAGCGGCAATTGAGCCGCCCGGAACCTGAAAAGTGGCATCCCGCAGCGCGGTGTGGCCGTTGCGATACGTCACCGTAACCTGATTCACGGTAATCGCAGATTGACTCATTTTTGGCTCCTTAACCCGTCGTTGATGCCGCTGACGATGGTTTCTGTCGTCACGCGCAGTAAATCCAGATAGGTCGGTACCGGACCATCGGCAGCGCTGAGCGAATCGACATACAGCACGCCGCCGTAATACGCGCCAGACTCGCGGGCGACCTGACGCGCAGGTTTGTCGGACACGGTGCTTTCGCTAAATACGGTAGGGATTTGATGTTTTCTGATCGCATCGATCACTTTGCGTACCTGCTTGGGCGTGCCTTGCTGATCGGCATTGATCGGCCACAGATACAGCTCTTTCAGGCCGTTATCACGCGCGAGGTAAGAGAATGCGCCTTCGCTGGTGACCAGCCAGCGTTTATCAGCAGGGAGCTTCGCCAGTTCTGCATGCAGTGGCGCCAGAGTCTGCTGGATTTTCGCTTTATAATTCTCCGCATTTTTCTGGTAGGTTGCGGCATGGTCGGGATCGTATTTCATCAGCGCATCGCGAATGTTATCCACGTAGATAAGCGCGTTCTCCGCTGACATCCAGGCATGCGGATTCGGTTTGCCGTTGTACGGCCCTTCGCTGATACCCATTGGCTGCACGCCATTTGAGACCATGACCTCCGGTACGCCGGACAAATTTTGGTAGAAGCGGGCAAACCATAGTTCGAGATTAAGGCCGTTGGAGAGAATAAGCTGTGCGCCTTGCGCCCGTTTAATATCCCCCGGTGTGGGTTGATATTCGTGAATTTCTGCCCCGGGTTTGGTGATGGAACTGACGTCCGCCGCGTCACCTGCCACGTTGCTTGCCATATCGGCAATCACCGTAAAGGTGGTTATCACTTTGAACTTTTCTTTCGCCCAGGCAGGTGACAGCGTAAGCGCCGTTAACACGCTGGCAAGGAGAAATGACTTCAGATGGGGCAGATGCGGCATAGTATCCCTCACAACAAAGTGGTTAATTTATCATCGAATATAGCCTTTGCTATGTTATATAGCACATGGCATAAACAAATGAAAATAATTCTTATTTGCGTAGGGTGCTAAGGAATGTATCACCGCCAGGTAATAGTCCTGCGCTTAGTTAAGGTGTATTATTTATGCAACTTAATTATGGAGGCATCATGTCCGGCAAACGTATTGCACGTGAGAAAATGACGATCCAGAGAATGATCTCGCTGTATGAGAGCCAGTGTCCGCAGGCTTCAGATGAACCGGGGCATTACGATGCGTTGTTTGCCTATGCGCAAAAGCGCCTGGATAAATGCGTATTTGGTGAGGAAAAACCGGCCTGCAAACAGTGTCCGGTGCACTGTTACCAGCCCGCTAAACGCGAAGAGATGAAGCAAATTATGCGTTGGGCTGGACCCAGAATGCTCTGGCGTCATCCGATCCTGACCGTGCGTCATCTGATTGATGACAAACGTCCGGTGCCGGAGTTACCCGAGAAATACCAGCGGAAGAAGTGATTTAGCAATTCTATGCCGGATGGCGGCTGCGCCTTATCCGGCCGACAAAGACAAACGCACCAGTGGCGTAGGCCCGATAAGCGTAGCGCTATCGGGCAATAATCCGTTAAACCAGTGCGTCCTTATCAATGCCCAGGCGCTTCATGCGCGAGAGTAACGTTGTGCGTTTCAACCCCAGTCTTTGTGCCGCGCCTTTAGGACCGGCGACAACGCCATTGGTTTCTTTCAGAACGCGCATTATCAGCTGGTATTCATCTTCGCCATCCTGCGCGACTTCGGTCGCCACCGGCGGCGTAGACGGCGCCATAGCGATTACATCCGGCAAGGACAGTTGCAGCACGTTGCCCCGGGTGAGCAGAACCGCGCGTTCTACGACGTTTTCCAGCTCGCGCACGTTACCCGGCCATTCCATGTTGCTCAGCGTACGCAGGGCTTCGGCGGGAATGCTGTCGATATTGCGCCCCATCCGGCGGGCAATTTTGAAGGTGAAGGCTTTCACCAGCAGCGGAATATCTTCCGGGCGCTCGCGCAGCGGTGGCAGATGGATCGGGAAGACGTTCAGTCGATAGTAGAGATCGTTACGAAACTCGCGATCGGCGACCATCTTTTTCAGATCGCGGTTAGTGGCAGCGATCAAGCGAACGTCGGTCTGGATCAGTTTATTGCTGCCCAGACGTTCAAACTCCTGCTCCTGCAGAACGCGCAGCAGCTTGGGCTGAAGCTCCAGCGGCATGTCGCCAACTTCATCGAGAAATAACGAACTTTTGTCCGCCAGTTCAAAGCGTCCAATCCGCTGCGTGCTGGCCCCGGTAAATGCGCCACGCTCATGGCCAAACAGATCGCTTTCCAGCAATCCGGCAGGCATTGCCGCGCAGTTCATTTTCACCATCCGACGGGCGTTACGTCCGCTCAGGTTGTGAATTGCTCGTGCAATCAGCTCCTTACCCGTCCCGGTTTCACCAAGAATCAGGACAGTGCTGTCGCTTTGCGCCACCATTTCGACCTGTTTGAGTACGCTGTACATCGCTTCGCTGCGGCCAATGATTTCTCCGAACTCACTCTCCACGTTGTTGAGTTGTTCAGTCAGCGCCAGGTTTTCATCGACCAGCCGCTCCTTCAGGCGGTGGATCTCCTGGTAGGCGAGGGCGTTATCCACGGCGATCGCCACGCGTTCTGCGATTTGGCGCAGCAGTTTGAGATTGGCGGTGGTGAATACTTTCTCTTCGCATTGCGCCAGCTTAAGTACGCCGAGCATATTATTGCCGGACATCAGCGGCAGCAGGCACAGAGTCTGTAGCTGGTTGCCCCAGGTTTCGAACAACATTCTTTCGTAAGGGGCCAGGGTATCGCGTTCGCTCAGGTTAATCAGCAGCATCTCTTTGCTTTTGAAGACCCGTTCAGAGAGCGTGCCGGCTTCGTCCACTTCACTTTGTTCGTGTGCCGGATGATGTTCATCCAGATAGTGAGTGGAATAAATGCTGAGCTTGTTTTTGCGATCGCTGCGTAACACGATGCTGATGGCATCAATGTCGAAGTAGTGATGGATCTCTTTGGCGACTTCGCTGACCAGCTCATCAATATCCAGGCGTGAGAGCACAGCATTGGTGATGGCGACCAGGATGCGAAAGTTATCACGCTCACGGCACAGGAGATCGTAATCGACATTGTTGCTGACCCGGCTTTGAATTTGTTCAGCAACGACGCCGACTATTTGGGTGAAGGTCTGCAGCCGGTTGTACTCTTTTTCACTCCACGGTTGGTCTTCGTTACGGATAAATTCGCAACCGCCAAAGATTCGCCCATCTGCTGCCAGCGGTAGCAGGCAATAGTGACCAAATTTAGAATACAGTCCGCCAGAGGCCAGCTGTGGCCAGGTTTCGCTAAACTCGTGATAGTTGCAGTGCAGCGCATCGGGGCGAGACAAAATACGGCGTACCGGGCCATGCGCCAGCACCGTTTCGTCTTCATAATCGATGGGGTTACCATTTTCACGCGTCGCAAAATAACGCGCACGCTGCGTTTGTGCCTGCCATAAGACAATAGCCGCGCAGTCGGCCAGCGCTGAACGCTTGACCAGTTGCGAAAGCGCCTCGCTGAGAGACGGCAGGTCGGGCTGCTGTAATAATGTACGAGTAATATCGAACAGGCCTTGCTGTCCGAGGTCACTCATCGGTGTATACGACATATTGCTTTTCCAGGAAAAGCACCGCAGAACGGTGCGAAAACGGTAAATGAATTATAGGTATAAGTCGTAAATTATTGCCGGACTGGTCCAGCTACTCGAACCGTAGACCCGATCGGCAAAACGCCATCAGGTGATAATGCAGCGTTAAGGCCGGATGTCGACGCAAATGCGTCTTACCCGGCCTACAGCTTGCTGCCAACCGGCTGTTAGCATATACGAGGTAATGGTTCGGCGTGTGGTAAATCGAGAGTGCGTTTCACGCCGTAGAGTCCGGCAAGACGCACACCTTTGCGTTCTACCACTTCACCAATCATTGCGGCATCGCGTCCTAACGGATGTGCGCGCAGCGCGGCAAGCACCGTTTCAGCAGCCTGACGCTCAACGGCAATCACCAGCTTGCCTTCGTTAGCAAAGTTAAGCGCATCCAGACCCAGCAGTTCGCAAACGCCACGCACCGCGGGCTTCACGGGCAGGGCCGCTTCAGACAGCTCAATACCAAACCCGCATGAGGCGGCAAACTCATGCGTTACCGCATTCACGCCGCCACGGGTCGCGTCACGCAGCGCCTTCACGCCGGGAATATCACGCAGCGTCTGGATAAGCGGTGTCAATACCGCGCAGTCGCTGACCAGTTCGCCATCAAGACCCAGCTGTTCGCGCAGGTTAAGGATAGTTGCGCCGTGATCGCCAAGCGTACCGCTGACCAGCAGCACATCGCCTGGGCCGAGGGTCTGTGCGCCCCAGTGAATGTTGGCGGGGATCGCCCCCATTCCGGCCGTGTTGATGAACAGCTTGTCTGCAGCGCCGCGCTGCACGACTTTGGTATCGCCGGTCACGATGGCGATGCCTGCTTCACGCGCGGTCGCCGCCATACTGTTGACGACGGTTTTCAACGTCTCCATCGGCAAACCCTCTTCGAGGATAAAACCGCAGGAGAGGTAGCGAGGGATCGCGCCGCTGACCGCCACGTCGTTAGCCGTACCGCAGATGGCCAGCTTGCCGATATTGCCACCCGGGAAGAACAACGGATCGATAACATAGCTGTCGGTTGAAAACGCCAGACGATCGCCTTCTGCAACCAGTTGTGCCAGGTCCAGACGGGCCTGATCTTCTTGTTCCGCCAGCCACGGATTAGCAAAAGCCTCCATAAACAGACTGTTGATCAACTGCTGCATAGCCTGACCGCCGCTACCGTGGGCGAGTTGTACGCTGTTCATGCTTCACACTCCTGCTGACGATACTGATACCAGGCGGCACATGCGCCTTCTGAGGAGACCATCAGGGCGCCAAACGCGGTCTCCGGGTTACAGGTTTTGCCAAATAGCGGGCACTGATGCGGTTTGCATCTGCCGGTCAATACCTCGCCGCAACGCGCGCGCGGATCGTCATACACCTGCTGCGGCGCTGGCTGGAAATGCGCTTCGGCATCAAAGCGCTGATAGTCTGGCGTCAGGTGAACGCCAGAGGATTCAATGACGCCCAGACCTCGCCATTCGCTATCGCCATTGACGCAGAACACTTCGGCGATGGCCTGTTGCGCTAGCAGGTTACCGGCGTCCGGCACCACGCGGCGATACTGGTTTTCAACCTGGCTATGCGCGGCAATCTTCTGTTCAATCAACATCACCACGCCCTGCAGCAGATCGAGCGGTTCGAAACCGGCGACCACCAACGGACGATGGAAATCTGAAGCAATGAAATTATAGGCATCGGTGCCAATCACCATGCTGACATGGCCCGGCGCTAAGAAGGCGTCGATGCCGTTGTCCGGCTGTTCCAGCAGGCTGCGCAGCGTAGGGATAAGCGTGATGTGCTGGCAGAAAAAGTAAAAGTTCTGCACGTCACGCTGTTTTGCCTGCTGAAGGGTGATGGCGGTGGTTGGCATTGTGGTTTCAAAACCCAGGCCAAAGAACACAACCTTACGCGTTGGGTTTTCCTGCGCCAGCTTCAGCGCATCCATCGGTGAATAGACGATGCGGATATCCGCGCCGCGCGCTTTGGCTTGTAGCAAAGAACCTTGTTTACCCGGAACGCGCATCGCATCGCCAAAGGTGCAAAAAATCACTTCCGGATGGCTGGCGATTTCCACACAGCTGTCGATTCTGCCCATCGGCAGAACGCAAACCGGGCAGCCCGGGCCATGAATAAACTCGACGTTGTCAGGCAGCAATTGGTCGAGACCGAACTTGAAGATAGCGTGGGTATGACCACCACACACTTCCATGATGCGCAGCGGGCGTTCAGCAGTGTAGGGGAGGTGTGCGGCACGTTCACACAGGTGCTCTATCAACTGCATCACCTGTTCTGGTGCGCGGTATTCGTCAACAAAACGCATTATTTTTCCTCGCCATACAACAACGCGCCGACATCCGGCTCAACGTCAAACATGTTTTGCAGCGCGTCGAGCGTGTCGCGCGCTTCAGCTTCATTAATGATGCTCATGGCAAAGCCGACGTGGACCAGTACCCACTGGCCCAGACGGGGTTGACCGTGTTCATCGCAGCTTCCGACCAGCGTCAGGTCGACGTCGCGCTGAATACCGCAAACGTCGACTTTGGCCTGGTTGCCATCAATGGTGCGGATTTGACCCGGAACACCTATGCACATCGCTGCGTCTCCAGCCAGGAGAGCCATTGGTCCATGCCTTCGCCACTGGTGGCGGAAATCAGGATAATCTCAATTTCCGGGTTCACTTCCCGGGCGCTGGCGATGCACTTTTCTACGTCAAAATTGAGGTACGGCAGTAGGTCTACTTTGTTGAGCAGCATCAGCGACGCGGCGGCAAACATATGCGGGTATTTCAGCGGCTTGTCTTCGCCTTCGGTGACGGAAAGCACCGCCACTTTATGGCGTTCTCCGAGGTCGAAGCTGGCCGGGCAAACCAGGTTCCCGACGTTTTCAATGAACAGGATGCCGTTGTCTTCAAGCGGCAAACGTGGCGCGGCGTCAGCAATCATTTGTGCGTCAAGGTGGCAACCTTTACCGGTGTTGACCTGGATGGCGGGCGTACCTGTGGCGCGAATACGGGCGGCATCGTTAACCGTCTGCTGGTCGCCTTCAATGACGGCGCAAGGCACGCTGTCTTTGAGCTTCATCAGCGTTTCGGTCAGCAGCGTGGTTTTACCGGAGCCTGGGCTTGAGACAAGGTTTAATACCAGATGTTGACGGGCAGCAAAGCGGGCGCGGTTGCGCTCGGCCAGACGGTTGTTTTTATCCAGCACGTCAATTTCCACTTCCAGCATCCGGCGCTGACTCATGCCTGGTGCGTGGGTGCCTGCTTCACCGTGACCGTAATGCAAATCGCCTTCTTCGGTCTGGCTCGGTGTGAAACTGGAGGTCTTCACCCCGGTAATATTCAGCGCCGGACGAGCCGCTGGGGCAAATGGCGCGCTGCGAAACGCCGAGTGGGGATTATGCTCATCACCCTCTATATAAAGGTTGCCTTCAGCGCAACCACATGTCGTACACATCGCTCACTCCTGATTTATTACTTGCGATACTTCAGTTGCCGGATGATGACGCTTAGGCGTCGGCATCCGACGCTGGAGTTTCATCTATTTCAATACGTCGAATCTGTAAGCCGTCATCGGCCACAATTCTCAGCATATCGCTGTTGCATTGCGGACATCTGCGCACGCGTTGCGTCAGTAAGGTGACGTATTGCTGACAAGATTCGCACCAACATTCGGCTTCTTGTTCTTCGAGGTGGAGTTTACAACCTTCTGCAAGGGTCCCGCGGCATACCAGATCAAAACAAAAGGCGAGAGCGCTGGTTTCTACGCAAGAAAATGCGCCAATTTTGAGCCAGACCCCAGTTACTCGTTGAGCACCGTATTGCGTGGCCTGTTGTTCAATCAATTCCAGTGCCCGTTGGCAGAGGGTTATTTCGTGCATACCGCCTCCTATGAAGTTGCCGTATTAAAAGCAATAAACATGCCAGATTGAATTTTTTCTATCGTGACAATGACGACGATGACGAAATGACATGTCGTCACCGCTCTTTGATTTTTTATCTATATGAAAATAAAGGTTTTTAATTTTGGCATGAAATGTGCTTAAAGCTGTTCATCTCTGCTAAACGGGTAACCTGACATGACTATTTGGGAAATAAGCGAAAAAGCCGATTACATCGCTGAACGGCATCGTCGCCTACAGGACCAGTGGCGTATTTACTGCAACTCGCTGGTTCAGGGGATCACCCTGTCAAAAGCGCGTTTGCACCATGCAATGAGCTGCGCACCGGACAAGGATCTCTGCTTCGTCCTTTTTGAACACTTCACTATCTACGTCACGCTGGCGGACGGCTTTAACAGCCACACCATCGAGTACTACGTTGAAACGAAAGACGGTGATGATAAGCAACTGATTGCACAGGCTGAGTTGACCATCGACGGTAAGGTTGATGAGCGTATCAGCAACCGCGATCGCGAGCAGGTGCTGGAGCACTATCTCGAAAAAATCGCCACCGTCTACGACAGCCTCTATACCGCGGTTGAAAACAATATGCCGGTGAATTTAAGCCAGCTGATTGAGGGACATAGCCCGGCTTAAGCCTTGGGTGCTGCCCACTTTTGTCATGATGCGCTTTCATACTGCGTCACGACGTTTAGGGAATGGGCATGTCGAAAAATGTCGAAATGACATTTTCCAGACATGTTTTCGTCAAAAATGACTATCACCTGAGGAATGCCTGGTGAATCGTTTTGTAATTGCTGACTCCACTCTTTGCATCGGCTGCCACACCTGTGAAGCCGCCTGCTCAGAGACACATCGCCAGCATGGCCTGCAGTCAATGCCGCGCCTGAAAGTGATGTTAAATGAAAAAGAATCCGCCCCGCAGCTTTGCCACCATTGCGAAGATGCGCCTTGCGCCACCGTTTGTCCGGTTAATGCGATTAATCGCGTTGATGGTGCCGTGCAGCTGAATGAAAGCCTGTGTGTAAGCTGCAAACTGTGCGGGATCGCCTGTCCGTTTGGCGCGATTGAGTTTTCCGGTAGCCGTCCGCTGCATATCCCGGCAAACGCCAATACACCAAAAGCGCCTCCGGCTCCGCCAGCGCCTGCCCGCGTAAGCACGTTGCTGGACTGGGTTCCGGGTATTCGTGCCATCGCGGTGAAATGCGATCTGTGTAGTTTTGACGAGCTTGGTCCGGCCTGCGTACGCATGTGCCCGACCAAAGCCCTGCACCTGGTGAGTAACGTGGATATTACCCGCGCCAGCAAACGTAAGCGTGAGCTGACTTTCAATACCGACTTCGGCGATCTCACCTTGTTTCAGCAGGCTCAGAGTGGGGATGCAAAATGAGCGCAATTTCACTGATTAACAGCGGCGTAGCCTGGTTTACGGCGGCTGCGGTTCTGGCATTTCTGTTTTCATTTCATAAACCGCTGAGCGGCTGGATTGCCGGGGTTGGCGGTGCGGTTGGCAGCCTGTGTACAGCGGCTGCGGGTTTCACCGTACTGACTAATGCCCTGGCTTTAAGCGGTGTGATGCCATTTATTGGTCACAGTGTGCAAATTACCCCGTTGAACGCTATCTGGCTGATTACGCTGGGCCTGTGCGGCCTGTTTGTCAGCCTGTACAACATTGACTGGCATCGTCATCCGCAGGTAAAAGCCAACGGGCTGCTGGTGAATCTGCTGATGGCCGCGGCGGTATGTGCGGTGGTTGCCAGCAACCTCGGAACGCTGGTGGTGATGGCGGAAATCATGGCGCTGTGTGCCGTGTTCCTCACCGGCTGCAGCAAAGAGGGCAAACTGTGGTTTGCGCTGGGCCGTGTCGGCACGCTGCTGCTGGCTATTGCCTGCTACCTGGTGTGGCAACGCTACGGCACCCTGGAGCTGCGCCTGCTTGACCTGCGCACTCAGGAGCTGCCGCTCGGGTCTGATATCTGGCTGCTGGGCGTGGCGGGTTTTGGCTTGCTGGCCGGGATTATTCCGCTGCACGGATGGGTGCCACAGGCACACGCCAACGCCAGCGCACCGGCTGCGGCGCTGTTCTCTACCGTCGTCATGAAGGTGGGTCTGCTGGGTATTCTCTCCCTGTCGCTGCTGGGCGGTAACGCGCCGCTGTGGTGGGGCATTACGCTGCTGGTGCTGGGAATGATCACCGCGTTTGTCGGCGGTCTGTATGCACTGATGGAACACAACATTCAGCGTCTGCTGGCATACCACACGCTGGAAAACATCGGCATTATTCTGCTGGGTCTGGGCGCTGGCGTAACCGGAATTTCCCTGAATCAACCTGCGCTGATTGCGCTGGGTTTGACCGGCGGTCTGTACCACCTGGTAAACCACAGCCTGTTCAAAAGCGTTCTGTTCCTGGGCGCAGGCAGCATCTGGTTCCGTACCGGTCATCGTGATATCGAAAAACTGGGCGGTATCGGTAAACGTATGCCGGTTATCTCTCTGGCGATGCTGGTTGGCCTGATGGCGATGGCCGCACTGCCGCCGCTGAACGGTTTTGCCGGTGAGTGGGTTATCTACCAGTCCTTCTTTAAGCTTGGCAACAGCGGCGCGTTTGTCGGTCGTCTGTTAGGACCGTTGCTGGCGGTAGGACTGGCGATTACCGGCGCGCTGGCGGTGATGTGTATGGCGAAAGTCTATGGCGTTACGTTCCTTGGCGCACCGCGCACGAAGGAAGCTGAAAATGCCTGCTGCGCGCCAATCCTGATGGGCGTTAGCGTAGTCGCGTTGGCTATCTGCTGCGTGATTGGGGGCGTTGCTGCGCCGTGGCTGCTGCCGATGATCTCCGCTGCCGTTCCGCTGCCGCTGGAAACCGCGAACACCACCGTTTCTCAGCCAATGATCACGCTGCTGCTGATCGCATGTCCGCTGCTGCCGTTCATCATCATGGCGATTTTCAAAGGCAACCGTCTGCCATCGCGTTCACGCGGTGCGGCATGGGTGTGTGGTTACGATCACGAGCAGTCAATGGTCATTACCGCACACGGTTTTGCCATGCCGGTGAAAGAAGCCTTTGCACCGGTACTCAAACTGCGCAAATGGCTGAATCCGGTATCACTGGTTCCGGGCTGGCAGAATGCGGCTGCACCGGTGCTGTTCCGTCGCCTGGCGCTGATTGAGCTGGCGGTACTGGTGGTGATTGTGGTTTCACGAGGAGCCTGAGAATGAGTGTTTTATATCCGTTAATTCAGGCGCTGGTGCTGTTTGCCGTTGCGCCGCTGCTGTCCGGTATTACCCGCGTGGCACGTGCGCGTTTGCACAATCGCCGCGGTCCGGGCGTTTTGCAGGAATACCGCGACATTATCAAACTGCTGGGCCGTCAGAGCATTGCGCCTGCGGACTCCAGTTGGGTTTTCCGCCTGACGCCGTTTGTGATGGTGGGTGTGATGCTGACTATCGCCACCGCGTTGCCGGTAGTGACCGTTGGCTCACCGCTGCCGCAACTGGGCGATCTGATCACCTTAATTTACCTGTTCGCCATCGCCCGCTTCTTCTTCTCTATCGCGGGCCTGGATACCGGTAGCCCGTTTACCGCTATTGGCGCCAGCCGCGAAGCGATGCTCGGCGTGCTGGTTGAACCTATCCTGCTGCTGGGTCTGTGGGTAGCGGCGCAGGTTGCTGGCTCAACGCATATCAGCAATATCGCCGATACCATTTATCACTGGCCTGCTGCACGCAGCATTCCGTTGATTCTGGCGCTGTGCGCCTGTGCTTTCGCCACCTTTATCGAAATGGGCAAACTGCCGTTCGATCTGGCAGAGGCAGAGCAGGAGCTGCAGGAAGGTCCATTGACCGAATACAGCGGCAGCGGTTTTGCGGTGCTGAAATGGGGCATTAGCCTTAAGCAACTGGTCGTTCTGCAAATGTTCGTTGGCGTGTTCCTGCCGTGGGGACAGATGGAAACCTTCACCTCGGGTGGGCTGCTGCTGGCGCTGGTGATTGCCGTCGTCAAACTGGTTCTCGGCGTGCTGGTCATCGCCCTGTTCGAAAACAGCATGGCGCGTCTGCGTTTTTGCGCCACTTCACGCGTGACCTGGGCCGGTTTTGGGTTTGCGTTTTTAGCGTTCGTCTCCTTGCTGGTGGCGTGATTTAAGAGAGTTTGAGCATGTCTGAAGAAAAATTAGGTCAACAATATCTCGCGGCGCTGCACCAGGCCTTCCCGGGCGTCGTGCTGGATGAAGCCTGGCAGACCAAAGATCAGCTGACGATCACCGTCAAGGTGAACTACCTGCCGGAAGTGGTGGAGTTCCTGTACTACAAACAGGGGGGCTGGTTGTCCGTGCTGTTTGGTAACGACGAACGTCAGCTGTGCGGTCATTATGCTGTGTACTACGTGCTGTCGATGGAGCAGGGTACCAAGTGCTGGATTACCGTGCGCGTTGAAGTCGATGCTAATAAGCTGGAGTTCCCGTCCGTCACGCCGCGCGTGCCTGCTGCGGTCTGGGGCGAGCGCGAAGTGCGCGATATGTACGGTTTGATCCCGGTTGGTTTGCCCGATGAGCGTCGTCTGGTACTGCCGGATGACTGGCCGGACGAACTCTACCCGCTGCGTAAAGACAGCATGGATTATCGCCAGCGCCCCGCGCCGACTACCGATGCTGAAACCTACGAGTTCATCAACGAACTGGGCGACAAGAAAAACAACGTGGTGCCGATTGGCCCATTGCACGTCACCTCTGATGAACCCGGTCACTTCCGTCTGTTTGTTGACGGCGAGAACATCATCGACGCCGACTACCGTCTGTTCTATGTCCACCGCGGCATGGAGAAGCTGGCGGAAACCCGCATGGGTTACAACGAAGTGACCTTCTTGTCCGACCGCGTGTGCGGCATTTGCGGCTTTGCGCACAGCACCGCCTATACCACCTCCGTCGAGAACGCGATGGGCATCGTCGTGCCGGAACGTGCGCAGATGATCCGCGCCATTCTGCTGGAAGTTGAACGCCTGCACTCGCACCTGCTGAACCTCGGCCTGGCCTGTCACTTTACCGGTTTTGACTCCGGCTTTATGCAGTTCTTCCGCGTGCGTGAAACCTCCATGAAGATGGCGGAGATCCTCACCGGGGCACGTAAAACTTACGGTCTGAACCTGATCGGCGGTATTCGTCGTGATCTGCTGAAAGAGGATATGATCCAGACCCGTCAACTGGCGCAGCAGATGCGTCGTGACGTGCAGGAACTGGTCGATATGCTGCTCAGCACGCCGAACATGGAACAGCGTACCGTAGGTATTGGCCGTCTGGATCCGGAGATTGCCCGTGACTTCAGTAACGTCGGCCCGATGGTACGCGCCAGCGGCCATGCGCGTGACACCCGCGCCGATCACCCGTTTGTGGGCTATGGCCTGCTGCCGATGGAAGTTCACAGTGAGCAGGGTTGCGACGTTATTTCTCGTCTGAAAGTCCGTATCAATGAAGTCTACACCGCACTGAATATGATCGACTTTGGTCTGGACAACCTGCCAGGCGGCCCGCTGGCTGTGGAAGGTTTCACCTACATTCCACACCGCTTTGCGTTGGGCTTTGCTGAAGCGCCGCGCGGGGATGACATCCACTGGAGTATGACTGGCGACAACCAGAAACTGTATCGCTGGCGCTGTCGCGCGGCGACTTACGCCAACTGGCCGACGCTGCGCTACATGCTGCGTGGCAACACCGTTTCCGATGCCCCGCTGATTATCGGTAGCCTCGATCCTTGCTATTCCTGTACCGACCGTATGACTGTGGTCGATGTGCGTAAGAAGAAGAGCAAAGTCGTGCCGTACAAAGAACTTGAGCGCTACAGCATCGAGCGTAAAAACTCGCCGCTGAAATAAGGAATCGCCATGTTTACCTTTATCAAAAAAGTCATCAAAACCGGGGCGCCGACATCGTCGTATCCGCTGGAGCCGATTGCGGTCGATAAAAACTTCCGTGGCAAACCGGAACACAATCCGCAGCAGTGCATTGGCTGTGCGGCCTGTGTGAATGCGTGCCCGTCGAACGCGCTGACGGTAGAAACCGATCTGGTCACCCATGAGCTGGCGTGGCAGTTCAACCTCGGCCGTTGCATCTTCTGCGCCCGCTGCGAAGAAGTCTGCCCAACGGCGGCAATCAAGCTGTCGCAGGAGTATGAACTGGCAGTGTGGAAGAAAGAGGATTTCCTGCAGCAGTCCCGCTTTGCGCTGTGTAATTGTCGCGTATGTAACCGCCCGTTTGCGGTACAAAAAGAGATCGATTACGCCATTGCGCTACTTAAGCACAACGGCGACAGCCGTGCGGAAAACCACCGTGAAAGCTTTGAGACCTGCCCGGATTGTAAGCGCCAGAAATGCCTGGTGCCGTCTGACCGTATTGAACTGACTCGCCATATGAAAGAGGCCAGCTGATGAGCAATTTATTAGGCCCACGTGACGCCAACGGTATTCCGGTACCGATGACGGTGGATGAATCCATTGCCAGCATGAAAGCGTCGCTGCTTAAAAGCATCAAGCGTTCAGCGTACGTTTACCGTGTGGACTGCGGCGGCTGCAACGGCTGTGAAATCGAAATCTTCGCTACGCTTTCTCCGCTGTTTGATGCCGAACGTTTTGGTATCAAAGTTGTACCATCACCGCGCCATGCGGATATCCTGCTGTTTACCGGCGCGGTAACGCGTGCCATGCGCTCTCCGGCGCTGCGCGCCTGGCAGTCTGCGCCAGATCCGAAAATTTGTATCTCTTACGGTGCCTGCGGTAACAGCGGCGGTATCTTCCACGACTTATACTGCGTATGGGGCGGCACGGATAAAATCGTACCGGTGGATGTGTATATTCCTGGCTGTCCGCCAACGCCTGCGGCTACGCTGTACGGTTTTGCAATGGCGCTGGGTCTGCTGGAACAAAAAATTCACGCGCGTGCGCCAGGTGAACTGGACGAACAACCGGCTGAAATTCTGCATCCGGACATGGTTCAGCCGCTGCGCGTGAAGGTGGATCGTGAAGCACGCCGTCTGGCGGGCTACCGCTACGGTCGCCAGATTGCTGATGACTATATGACACAGTTAGGGCAGGGCGAGCATCAGGTGGCGCGCTGGCTGGAAGCGGAAAACGATCCGCGTCTGACCGAGATCGTCACGCATCTTAATCATGTTGTCGAAGAGGCGCGTATCCGATGAGTGAAACGGTGGTGTTCAGTCAACTGAGCCGTAAGTTTATTGATGAGAACGATGCAACGCCCGCTGAGGCGCAGCAGGTTGTCTATTACAGCCTGGCGATTGGTCACCACCTTGGGATCATCGATTGCCTGGAAGCGGCGTTAACCTGTCCGTGGGATGAATATCTGGCGTGGATTGCCACGCTTGCCGAAGGCAGTGAAGCCCGCCGGAAAATGGAGGGCGTGCCGAAGTACGGCGAGATCGTCATCGATTTCAACCATGTGCAAATGCTGGCGCGCGCGTTCGATGATGCGCGTGCCGTGCAGACCCCGCAGCAGCAGGAGTGGAGCAAGCTGATGCTTAGCATGCTTCACGATATCCACCAGGAAAGCGCCATCTATCTGATGGTGAGGAGACATCGTGACTGACGTTTTATTATGTGTGGGTAACAGCATGATGGGCGATGACGGCGCGGGGCCGCTGTTGGCCGAAATGTGTGCTGCAAATCCTCAAGGACAATGGGTTGTCATCGACGGCGGTAGCGCGCCGGAAAACGACATCGTCGCCATCCGTGAGTTGCGTCCGCAGCGTCTGTTGATTGTGGATGCCACCGACATGGGGCTAAACCCTGGTGAAATCCGCATTATCGATCCTGATGATATTGCCGAGATGTTCATGATGACCACCCACAACATGCCGCTGAACTATTTGGTCGATCAGCTGAAAGACGACGTTGGCGAGGTGATTTTCCTTGGCATTCAGCCGGATATTGTCGGTTTTTACTACCCGATGACACAGCCGATCAAAGATGCGGTAGATACCGTCTATCAGCGATTAGCCGGGTGGGAAGGACACGGTGGGTTCGCTGAATTAGAGGCACCGGAAGCCTGAGCCTGAGGGCACTGAATACCGGATGGTGTGTCGCATTACCACCATCCGGATAACGTCGACACCCTCGAAACAGACTATTCACCCGCTTGTTCAATAATTAATTTCCCCTGCGTAACCGATACTTTTACTGACGTGCCCGTTGGGAACCCCGCCTGTTCCAGCCAGTCTCCGTTCATCGTGAGTGAAGCATGACGGCTTATACGTCGTGTAAAACCGGTCTTGCGATCTTCATGCCGAACTCTGACATAGCTGACTTTAAAATGACGTAATGGCTTGTTGATAACCGCTTCTGCATTGCCATTTTTACCAGACATAAACACTCCCTTGTTACAAATAAAGAGATGGAAAACTACTGAATAAAATGCCAGTAAAAAGGCGGGAGGGCAAACCCGAAACTGGAAGGCAGATCCAGAAAATAGAATGCAAATAATGAACGGATGAGAAGTTGATAATAGCTGGGGGGGAATATTCTCTTCTTTTACTAATACGGGAGTTATATTATATTTCGGCGTTGTTCAGGGAGGTTATATACTCGAATTATTTAGAATTTGAATATATGGGAAATTAATATACAGGAGTTATTTATGCGTTCAGGTATACGTTTGGTAAATTTAATTATTATTTCCTCTCTTCTTAGCGGGTGCGAGACGGCGGCTGACGCGTTCTTCTCTGCGGGAGACCGATTATTTCAACCGGGGGAGTCATCAGCTGCGTCAATGCCAACCTTGTCCGTCGCTGATTTTGTCGCGCCCTATACCTTAAATCCTGTTAAAGCCAATAAGGACTATCTTGGTGAGTGGGTGAAGCTGCGGGGCGTGGTCATTGATATTCGTAAGATTAATGGTATTTCCAATGCTTATTCTTATCTTGTCAGCCTGAAAGACGAAAATAATAAAACGAACAACGTGATTCAGTTCCAGTTTGGCTCCCATAATAGTACGAATGTTGAGTCATTACAGATTGGCCGGAGCGCGACAATTATTGGTCAGGTCCACGCGTTGGGCGAAGCGCCTTTGCCGCTGCTGCAAAATCCTAAAGTTGTGCAATAAAAATGATAACAGACAGCGGGTATATATATTCTGAATAATACGTGTTGCCGGATGGCAGTGTCATCCGGCAATATTGTTATTCCAGATCGGTCCCGTTGCTCGCAATCACTTTCTTATACCACCAGAACGATTTTTTGCGTTTACGCGCTAACGTGCCGTTGCCCGCGTCATCGCGGTCCACATACACAAAACCGTAGCGTTTGCTCATCTCACCGGTTGAGGCTGAAACCAGATCGATACAGCCCCAGGTGGTGTAGCCCAGCAGCGGCACGCCATCCTCAATAGCATCTGCCATGGCGCGAATGTGCTCGCGTAAATAGCTAATGCGATAGTCGTCATTGATTTCGCCGTTAGCATCGATCTCATCTTTCGCCCCCAGCCCGTTTTCCACCAAAAACAACGGCTTCTGGTAGCGGTCATACATCATATTCATGGTGATGCGCAGACCGAGCGGATCGATACCCCAGCCCCATTCGCTGGCGGCAATGTACGGATTACGCAGCGACTTCACCACGTTAGCGGCGCTGGTATTGCCAGTATTCATTTCAGCGGAGGCGCAGCGCGATGCGTAATAGCTAAACGAGACGAAATCGACGGTGTTTTTCAGGATATCGTCATCTCCCGCCGCTTTTTCTATCACCACGCCTTTTGCGCGAAACACACGGGCAGAGTAAGCGGGGTAAGCCCCGCGCGCCTGCACATCAATAAAGAACAGGTTTTCGCGGTCTTTTTCCAGCGCGGTCCACACATCTTCCGGTTTACAGGAATAAGGATAA
This sequence comes from Citrobacter sp. RHBSTW-00859, assembly GCF_013729795.1. NCBI lineage: Bacteria > Pseudomonadati > Pseudomonadota > Gammaproteobacteria > Enterobacterales > Enterobacteriaceae > Citrobacter > Citrobacter sp. RHBSTW-00859. Next base: position 1,134,052 of record NZ_CP056284.1, read on the forward strand.
AAATTACCGCCCGCCAGCATACAGCCGACCTGGTTTTGCGGATTAATTTCATGGGCAATTTTAGTTGCCAGGGCGCTGGCAATCAGTTCGTGGTGGGCGGACTGATATTTCACCTGATCCTGATTCTCACCTTCTTCAAATACCAGTCCGGCGCCAGAAAAAGGGCTGTGCAGCATAATGTTGATTTCGTTGAACGTTAGCCAGTACTTCACCAGACCGTCAAAGGCCTCGAAGCAGGTACGGGCGTAGCGGGTAAAGAACTCCACCATTTTGCGGTTACGCCAGGAGCCATACTCGCTGACCAGATGCATCGGCACATCGAAGTGACACAGCGTAGCTAACGGCTCAATACCGTATTTTTTACACTCGGCAAACACGGCCCGGTAAAACGCGATACCCTCTTCATTAGGCGTCAGCTCGTCGCCGTTGGGGTAGAGACGGCTCCAGGCAATGGAAGTACGAAAAACCGTAAACCCCATTTCCGCCATCAGCGCGATATCTTCTTTATAGCGATGATAAAAGTCGATTGCCTGATGGCTGGGATAAAATTCGTCATCCCGCAGCGTAAAGCGTTTTTCCTGACCCAGTTTGACGGCCATGCGGTTTGCGCCGTGGGGGATCATATCGACGGTGGTCAGCCCTTTGCCGCCTTCCCGGTATGCCCCTTCAGACTGGTTGGCGGCCAGTGCGCCGCCCCATAAAAATCCTTGCGGAAAAACAGACATAGTTAACCTCAGTTCATACCAGTCAAATGCTGGCTCTATTGATATTGCCTGGTTGCGCGGCCTGGTTTTTTCTGGCCTGCGCGGCTGCATCTTCGACAGGAATATCTTCAAAGCCGAGGAGCAGTGTTAATACAAAGGAAAGCACGACCGCCAGCGCCATCACGCCAAACACCCAAACGATGGTCATCGGATTGGCTGGATCGAAAAACTGTACGCTGGTGAACAAGCCTGGAGCCGCCATGGAGTGGCTCGCCAGTCCGGCCATTCCGGCAACGGCACCGCAGATAAAGCCGCTGATAAGACTCGCAATCAGTGGGCGTTTCAGGCGGATCGCCACGCCATACAGCGCGGGTTCGGAAATGCCTGCCATGATGGCCGAGGCGGCTGCCGCTAACGCCGTCTGACGCAGTTCCGGGTTTTTGGTTTTCCATGCTACTGCCAGCGATGAACCGCCCAGCGACAAATTGGCGCCGATTTCCGACGGCATCACCATGCCTTCTTTTCCGGTTTCGGCAATGGTCTGAATAATGGTTGGCGTGAAGACGCGGTGCATACCGGTCATCACCAGCAGCGGCCACAATGCGCCCATAATGGCCACCGACAGCCAGCCGAGATAGCCGTGAATGGTATAAACCAGCGCTGAAATTGCACTACCGATCCAGATACCGATAGGGCCAATGATGACGATGGCGAGTGGGGCGGCGATCAGCACGATTAGCATCGGTTTAAGGAAGTTTTTGGTTACCGCCGGAGTGATGCGATCGACCCAGCGTTCGATGTAGGACAGACACCAGGTCATGACCAGCGCCGGGATCACCGTGTAGGTGTATTTCACCGCCGTCACCGGGATCAGGGCAAACTCAACGTGCTCACCCTGCGCGGCCTTCGCCATCAGTTCGATGAAGCTGGGATGCACCAGTACGCCTGCGATGGCGATTGCCAGCGACATGTTGGTTTTGAATTTTATGGCTGCTGAGGCGGCGACCATCAGTGGCAGGAAGAAGAAGGCGCCGTCGCCGATTACGGTCAGAATAGTGAGCGTGGACGATCCTTTCACCAGCACGCCGGTCATTTCGAGGATCATTGCCAGCAGCTTGAGCATTGATCCGCCGATAATAGCCGGGATCAACGGGGACATTGTGCCGATCAGCGCGTCGAGGATCCCCGCGCCAATCCGCTTCAGCGTCAGCCGAGGTTTGGTTTGCGGCTCTGCAGGTTGCATATTGGCAGGTAACAGGCTGACTACCTCGCGATACGCCTGCGAAACGGTGTTGCCGATGATCACCTGGCACTGGTTATCGCTGCGCACCACGCCGAGCACGCCAGGGAGCGTCTTCAGCGTCGTGCTGTCGACCTGCGAGTCATCTTTGATAACGAAACGCAAACGGGTCATACAGTGGGTCACTGCTGTGATGTTGTCCACGCCTCCCAGAGCCGTCACAACCGAGCGCGCCAGCGCTGCATAATTTTTGGACATCGGATTTAATCCTGTTTTATCAGTAGAGTACGTTATGTTTTATCCGTTTACGTTGGTCGCTTTTCTGGGTTGATGAAACGCAGATAGGAAACCGGTTCCACAAAATCATGTTTAAATTACACGTAATGGGCAAGTTTTAATTTTGATCATTTTTTATAATTGTGACTCCGATCACCAGATGTCAGCGTTTGCAATTTAGCAGCAAGGACAGCGGCGAAACGGTGCAGTACACTGCGTCACATTGAGAGAAAAGGGATGAGTAATATGACCACGATGCTGGAGGTGGCGAAGCGTGCCGGGGTGTCAAAAGCGACGGTTTCCCGGGTGCTTTCCGGGAATGGCTATGTCAGCCAGGAAACCAAAGATCGCGTGTTTCAGGCCATTGAAGAGAGTGGTTACCGCCCTAACTTGCTGGCACGCAGTCTGGCAGCGAAAACCACGCAGACGCTGGGTTTGGTGGTAACTAACACCCTTTATCACGGCGTCTATTTCAGCGAACTGCTGTTTCATACCGCGCGGATGGCGGAAGATAAGGGACGCCAGTTGTTGCTGGCTGACGGTAAGCACAGCGCAGAGGAAGAGCGTCAGGCGATCCAGTACCTGCTCGACCTGCGCTGTGACGCGATTATGATCTATCCGCGTTTTCTTAGCGTGGATGAGATAGACGATATCATCGACGCCCACGCCCAGCCGATTATGGTGCTTAATCGGCGGCTGCGGAAAAATACCAGCCACTGCGTGTGGTGCGATCAAAAGCAAACCAGTTTTAACGCCGTTACTCAACTCATTGCCAGCGGCCACAAAGAGATTGGTTTTATTACCGGCTCAATGGATTCGCCTACCGGCGTGGAGCGACTTTCAGGCTATAAAGACGCGCTGGCACATCATGGCATTCCGCTTAATAATTATTTGATTGTTAAAGGGAAATGGACGCCAGCCTGCGGCGCGGCGGGAGTCGATACTTTGCTTTCGCGTCAGGTCAATTTTACCGCGCTGGTGGCCAGCAATGATGATATGGCGATCGGTGCGATGAAGCAGTTGCACGCGCATGGCGTGAGCGTCCCTGCTCAGGTGTCGGTGATTGGCTTCGATGATATCGCCATCGCGCCATACACTATTCCGGCGCTTTCCAGCGTCAAAATCCCGGTAACGGAAATGATCCAGGAAACGATAGGCCGCCTGATCTTTATGCTGGATGACGGGGCGTTTACGCCGCCAAAAACCTTCACCGGTGAACTCATTCAACGCGACTCTGTTGCGCCGCTCGTTTTGCGCTGACGGCTGTCATTTGTCATCGTCACTAGTGACGATGACACGGCTTCTCTGCATTCATCAAAATAAAAAACCTTTAATAACAGTTAATTAAATTCTGGCACGATTTATGAATGCTTCGGCAGATAATCTGTCATTGCTGGAGAAATTGATGAACCGTTTCATCATTGCAGACGCCAATAAATGCATTGGTTGCCGTACCTGTGAAGTGGCCTGCGTGGTATCCCATCAGGATAACCAGGACTGCGCATCGCTGACCCCTGAAACCTTTTTACCCCGCATTCATGTCATCAAAGGCGTTAATGTCTCCACGGCGACGCTGTGCCGCCAGTGTGAAGACGCACCGTGCGCTAACGTCTGTCCGAACGGTGCAATCAGCCGTGATAAAGGCTTTGTCCACGTGATGCAGGAGCGCTGCATTGGGTGTAAAACCTGCGTTGTGGCTTGCCCTTATGGCGCAATGGAAGTGGTCGTGCGTCCGGTTGTTCGTAACAGCGGGGCAGGTCTGAACGTCCGGGCAGAAAAAGCCGAAGCCAATAAGTGCGACCTGTGCCACCATCGTGAGGCCGGCCCTGCCTGTATGGAAGTCTGCCCGACTCACGCGCTGATTTATGTGGATCGCAATAAGCTTGAGCAACTGAGCGCTGAAAAACGCCGTCGCGCGGCGCTGGATTCCACGGCATCTTTGCTGTTCTGATATCTGAAAATCCGCGTAAAATACGTGCCGGATAAGGCGAAGCCGCCATCCGGCAAACGGACATTTCAGGGATACAATACCGCGGGAATTCATCATGACAATAAACAACCACTCCGGCGTACAGCTGCGTATTCGCGGTAAGGTACAGGGCGTCGGATTTCGCCCCTACGTCTGGCAACTGGCGCAGCGGTTACAGCTACATGGCGATGTGTGTAACGACGGTGACGGTGTGGTTGTGCGTATACAGGAAGATCCGGCAGAGTTTATTGCGCAGTTGCATCAACACTGCCCGCCGCTGGCGCGCATTGACAGCGTTGAGAGCGAACCGTTCGCCTGGACGCAGCCGCCTGCCGATTTCTCGATTCGGCAAAGTGCTGGCGGCACGATGAATACGCAAATCGTTCCGGATGCCGCGACCTGTCCAGAATGTCTGGTTGAAATGAACACCCCCGGCGAACGCCGCTATCGTTATCCCTTTATCAACTGTACCCACTGTGGCCCGCGCTTTACGATTATCCGCGCCATGCCCTACGATCGCCCGTTTACCGTGATGGCGTCATTCCCACTCTGTGCGCAATGCGATAAAGAGTATCGTGATCCGTACGACCGTCGCTTCCATGCCCAGCCCGTTGCCTGTCCGGCATGCGGTCCCCACCTCGAATGGTTTAGCGCGGGTGAGCGGGCGGAGAAAGAAGAGGCGTTGCAGGCGGCAGTATCGCGTCTGAAAGCGGGCGGTATTGTGGCTGTTAAAGGGATTGGTGGGTTTCATCTGGTGTGCGATGCACGAAATGATGACGCCGTAGCGCTGCTCAGGCTGCGCAAACACCGTCCGGCAAAACCTCTGGCAGTGATGCTGCCCGGTGATGACGGACTGCCTGAACCCGCTCGTCGTTTGCTGACAACCCCAGCCGCGCCGATCGTGTTGGTGCAGAAACGCTATGTCGCAGCATTGAGCGAGGGCATTGCGCCAGGGTTAACGGAAGTGGGTGTCATGCTGCCAGCGAATCCGTTGCAGCATTTGCTCTTACAAGAGATGAAGTGTCCGTTGGTAATGACCTCCGGCAATCTCAGCGGCAGACCGCCCGCTATTACCAACGCCCAGGCGCTGGAAGATTTACACGAAATTGCCGATGGTTTCCTGCTGCATAACCGCGAAATTGTGCAGCGGATGGATGACTCTGTGGTACGCGACAGTGGCGAGATGCTGCGTCGTTCACGGGGTTACGTGCCGGATGCGGTAGCGCTGCCGCCAGGATTTCACGACGTGCCACCGATGCTTTGCCTGGGCGCAGATCTGAAAAATACCTTCTGCCTGGTGCGTGGTGAACAGGCGGTTATCAGCCAGCATTTGGGCGATCTCAGCGATGACGGCATTCAGCAGCAGTGGCGTGATGCGCTGCGCCTTATCCAGAACATTTATGACTTTACGCCGCAGCGTATCGTGCATGATGCACACCCTGGTTATGTTTCCAGCCAGTGGGCCAGCGAAATGAATCTGCCAACCGAAACGGTGCTGCATCACCATGCGCATGCCGCTGCGTGTCTGGCCGAGCACGGCTGGTCGCTCGACGGTGGCGACGTGATTGCCCTGACGTTAGACGGTATCGGCATGGGGGAAAACGGCGCGCTGTGGGGGGGAGAGTGTTTGCGGGTCAACTATCGTGAATGCGAACACCTTGGCGGCTTACCGGCGGTAGCGCTGGCGGGGGGCGATCTGGCGGCAAAACAGCCGTGGCGCAATTTGCTCGCGCAGTGCCTGCATTTTGTTCCTGACTGGCAGCGCTACCCGGAAACATCGGTGCTGCAACATCAAAACTGGAACGTGCTGGCGCGCGCCATTGAGCGGGGGATTAACGCGCCGCTGGCGTCATCGTGCGGACGGCTGTTTGATGCCGTTGCCGCCGCGCTTCAATGTGCGCCGGAATCGCTGAGTTATGAAGGTGAGGCGGCCTGCGCGCTGGAGGCGATGGCATCGCAATGTGCTGGCGTTGAGCACCCTGTCACGGTGCCGCTTGATGGCAATCAGCTGAACTTAGCGGTTTTTTGGCAACAATGGCTGACCTGGCAGGCCAAACCTGCCGAAAGAGCGTGGGCGTTTCACGACGCGCTGGCGCGTGGGTTTGCTACCCTGATGCGTTTGCAGGCTGAAGAGCGGGGGATTAAGACGCTGGTATTCAGCGGAGGTGTGATGCATAACCGCTTATTGTCAGCCCGGCTGGCGTTTTATCTGCATGATTTTACCTTACTGTTCCCGCAGCGTTTACCGGCGGGCGACGGCGGGTTGTCGTTGGGGCAGGGCGTGATTGCGGCGGCGTGGGCGTTGGCGCAAAAATAAAAAAGCCCCGGGACTGGCGGGGCAAGAACTACAGGTCGGGGCATACCGACAAGTGGCAACGCACATCCATGTGCGTGAGGTTAATAAATCAAGCAACGGTATCCTGTACTTACACGGGCAGCGTTTTCAGCAGCGCAAAGGCCTCTTTCATGCGGTCTTCGCTGACGACAAAGGCACATAGCTGGCCTGCGTCGTTCATCCCTCTGGCCACCATCCCTTGCGCTTCGGCGGCAATATGCCAGTTCAGATCGCGGCGCTGGGTTTCCCCAGCCAGATGCAAGGGTAATTCCGGCGTTTTGACTTTTACCAGCATGGCAGGCAACTTCAATGGCGCATTGCCGCCGAGCAGGTTTTTCGCCAGATACATGGCGCTCAGCTGAATCGGTTGCAGGAACGGAAGTACCTGACCGTTAATTTCCGCACAGTCGCCGAGAGCATAAATGTCCGGGTGGCTGGTTTGCAGGTAGCTGTCGACGCAGACGCCACGATTGATGTTCAATCCGGCGCGACGCGCCAGCGCGGTTTCAGGGCGCAGACCCGTAGCGGCGATCACCGCATCGACTTCTACGCTGCGGCTACGATCGAGCGTGGCGCGAATCCCCGACTCCGTTTTCTCCAGCCCTTGAAGCTGCGATTTCAGCAGCAGGTGTACGCCCATATCGGTCAGACGATGCTGTAAGCGACTGCTTACTTCTGGCGGCATCAGCGAAGCCAGAATGCTGGCGGCGTTGTCGATAAGCGTCACCGCTTTACCAGCACGACAAAAATCCATCGCCAGTTCGCTGCCAATCAAGCCGCCGCCGACAATCAGCACCCGTTGGGCGTCACGCAGTTGTGTTTCACAGGCGCGATACTCTTGTTGGCTGTTCAATGTGAGCATTAACTCACGTCCGGTAATCGGCGGTACGAAGGCCGACGCTCCCGTCGCCAGCACCAGTTTGTCGTATGGCCACTGTTGCTCCTGGCTTTTCACTACGTGAGCATCGGCATCGATGTCGGTTACCCAGGTGTGCGGAAAGAGGCGCAAATTAAACTGTTCGGCAAACTCCCCCGCCGACTGGCGGGTGAGGTCGTCTGCACGTTGCGACTGACTGATAACATGGCTGAGATCGGGCTTGTTGTACTCATCCATACTGTCTGCAGCAATCAGGGTCAGCGGGACATTTGCATCCTGCTTACGGATATTTTTGACTAACTGGCGGGCGGCGAAGCCCGAACCAATAATGACAATTCCGCGGCTCATTTTGCCTCCGTTGCCAGTACGTCGAAGACGTCTTTACCTAATGAACATTCCGGGCACAGGAAGTTATCCGGCACGTCGCTCCACGGTGTTCCCGGCGCGACATCCTGCAGCGGTTCACCTTTTGCCGGGTCGTAAATCCACTGGCATACGCTGCACTGCATGCTTGGACCAAGATCAGCGGCAGCCGCAGCGGCACAGGCGCACTCTTCCTCTTTGGTTGCCGTTTTGACGATTGTTTCCGGCAGCGGAGCAAGCGCCCACTGACGTGCGATTTCACGGCCATGCTGGCGACACAGTTCCAGCGCGTCCAGATCCGGACGCCATTTCGCTTTCAGACTCAGCGACATCTCGAAACCGGCATCCTGCAAGCGTGTGGACAAACGGTCTACCGCACCGCCGCTCCAGCCGTGTGAACCAAAGGCGCTGGCGCGTTTGTTACGAAAACGCAGGCCGGTCATCTCTTCTACCAGACCGGCGATTTTTGGCATCATTACGTTATTCATCGTTGAAGTACCAACCAGCACGCCTTTAGAGCGGAAGACGTTAGTCAGGACTTCGTTTTTGTCGCTACGGGCGACGTTAAAGATTTTCACCGCCACGTTCGGGTCAACTTCGTTGATGCCCTGGGCAATGGCGTCCGCCATCATGCGGGTGTTGTTGGACATGGTGTCGTAGAAAATGGTGATACGGTCTTCCTGATAGTCAGCCGCCCATTTCAGATACATTTCAACGATTTGTGTCGGGTTGTCGCGCCATACCACGCCGTGGGAAGTGGCAATCATATCCACCGGCAGGTTGAAGCCGAGAATCTCAGTGATTTTCGGTGTAACCAGACGGCTGAACGGCGTCAGGATGTTGGCGTAGTAACGCTGGCACTGTTCGAACAGTTCGGTCTGGTCAACTTCGTCGTTAAACAGACGTTCATCACAGTAGTGCTGGCCGAAGGCGTCGTTACTGAACAGCACCGCATCGCCGGTCATGTAGGTCATCATGCTGTCAGGCCAGTGCAGCATCGGTGTTTCAACGAAGATCAGCTGCTTACCGTTGCCAATGTCCAGCGAGTCGCCGGTTTTCACCACGTTGAAGTTCCACTCCGGGTGGTGGTGGTGCCCGTTGATAGAGTCAATAGCGTTGGCTGTGCAGTAAATTGGCGTGTCAGGGATGCAGGACATCAGCTCAGTCAGCGCACCGGCATGGTCCTCTTCCGCGTGGTTAATGATGATGTAGTCGATATCTGCTAGGTCAATTTCACTGCGCAGGTTCTGCACGAATTCACGGCTAAACTTGTGGTCTACTGTATCGATCAGGACATTTTTTTCTTCACGGATGAGATAGCTGTTGTAGCTGCTACCGCGCAGCGTTTTATATTCAGTCCCGTGGAAATCACGAACTTCCCAGTCACGTTGGCCAACCCAATGAATGTTATTTTTAACCAGAATAGACATAGCAACCTCAGTAATTAATTCAGCGTTTTTCTAAAAAAGATGTTTTGCTTATTGCAGGTTGCGTGCCAACTTTTTATTTGTTGATTTTAAAGGGTTTGTTTTTTAATGCCTATAAGGTGGTAGTCAAAATGACTATTCATTTTATTGTCAATATGACAATATGAATTGTCAAAATGACAATGAGGTCGTCATGAGTTTTTCCGTAGACGTGCTGGCGGGTATCGCCATTGAATTACAAAGCGGTATTGGACATCAGGACCGTTTTCAACGCCTGATAACCACCTTGCGTCAGGTGCTGGAGTGCGACGCGTCGGCATTGCTGCGCTATGAGTCGCGACAGTTTATTCCGCTGGCGATCGATGGGCTGGCGCAGGACGTTCTCGGCAGGCGCTTTACCCTGGAAGGGCATCCTCGTCTGGAGGCGATTGCCCGCGCCGGGGACGTGGTTCGTTTCCCTGCCGACAGCGATTTGCCAGACCCTTACGATGGGCTGATTCCGGGCCAGGAGAGCCTGAAGGTACACGCCTGCATTGGCTTACCGCTGTTCGCTGGTCAAAATCTGATTGGCGCGTTAACGCTGGATGGCATGGAGCCCGATCAATTCGATGTTTTCAGCGATGAAGAGCTTAGGCTGATTGCCGCGCTGGCGGCGGGCGCGCTGAGCAATGCGCTGCTGATTGAACAATTGGAAAGCCAGAATATGTTGCCGGGCCCGTCGACGGCCTTCGAGCAGGTGACTGAAACCCAAATGATTGGCCTGTCGCCCAATATGCTGCAGTTGAAAAAAGAGATTGAGATTGTGGCGGGATCCGATCTCAACGTACTGATTAGCGGCGAAACGGGGACCGGGAAGGAGCTGGTAGCTAAGGCTATCCATGAAGGTTCGCCGCGCGCGGTGAATCCGCTGGTGTATCTGAACTGCGCGGCGTTGCCGGAAACCGTAGCGGAAAGTGAGCTGTTTGGTCACGTAAAAGGCGCCTTTACCGGGGCTATCAGCAATCGTAGCGGTAAGTTTGAAATGGCTGACAATGGGACGCTGTTTCTCGATGAGATTGGTGAGCTATCGCTGGCGTTACAGGCTAAGTTGCTACGTGTGTTGCAGTACGGCGATATTCAGCGTGTGGGTGACGATCGCAGCCTGCGCGTGGATGTTCGGGTGCTGGCGGCAACGAACCGTGATTTACGGGAAGAGGTGCTGGCCGGGAATTTCCGTGCGGATTTGTTCCACCGCCTGAGCGTCTTTCCCCTTTCCGTACCGCCCCTTCGTGAACGCGGCGAAGATGTGGTGCTGCTGGCCGGTTATTTTTGCGAACAATGTCGGCTGCGGCTGGGACTTTCCCGCGTGGTGTTAAGTCCCGGCGCGCGTAGCCATCTGTTAAATTATGGCTGGCCCGGGAACGTGCGTGAGCTGGAGCATGCCATTCACCGGGCGGTTGTTCTGGCAAGGGCCACCAGGGCAGCGGATGAAGTGGTGCTTGAGGCGCAGCATTTTGCCCTGCAGGATGAAACGCCGGCTCTGCAGGCGGAGGTTGTTGCGGAGATCCCGCAGCATCGCAACCTGCGTGAGGCAACGGAGTCATTCCAGCGGGAGATGATCCGCCGGGCGTTGGCGCAAAATAATCATAGTTGGGCGGCAAGTGCGCGGGCGCTGGAAACAGACGTCGCCAACCTGCACCGGCTGGCGAAACGTCTGGGGCTGAAGGATTAGATAATACCTGCCTGATAGAAATCCTGCAGGTTGATAGCACCGGTGAGTTTACCGTTTTCATCTACCACCGGTGCGGCAGTGATTTTGCGCTTCATCAGGATCTCTTTGGCGTCAATGGCGCGGCTCTGGGCCTGCAGCGTAATGCCATTATGGGTCATTGCTTCGCTAACCTGAGTGGTGAGCGCTCCGCCGCCAACCAGCCAGCGGCGCAGGTCGCCGTCGGTAAAGACGCCTTTCACCAGCGACTCGTCGTCGCAGACTGCCACCAGGCCAAGACCCGTACGGCTTAGTTCCAGCATCGCGTCCATGACGCTGGTGGTGAGCGTCACCTGCGGAATGGCATCGTCACGGCGCATCAGATGATGCACTTTATTTAACAGGCGAGCGCCCAGCGCACCCGCTGGATGCGAGCGGGCAAAATCTTCTTCGTTAAAGCCGCGCGCCTGCATCACGGCGATTGCCAACGCGTCGCCCATCATCAGAGTGTTCACGGTACTGGAAGTCGGTGCCAGGCGCATCGGACAGGCTTCGCGCTCAACGGAAATATCCAGCACGGCTTTGGCTGCCAGACCCAGCGGTGAGGTCGATTTTCCGGTCATTGCCAGCAGAGCGACGGACTTGTCTTCCAGGCGCGGAATGATGAGATCCAGTTCTTTTGCGCCGCCGGAGTAGGAAATAAACAGCATGACATCACGGCTTTCAATCATCCCTAAGTCGCCGTGCAGCGCTTCAGCCGGATGCACAAAAAAGGCGGGCGTGCCGGTACTGGCGAGGGTCGCGGCTATTTTTTTGCCAATATGGCCTGATTTGCCAATCCCGGAGACAATCACTTTGCCTTCGCAGTGGATGATAGTATTGGCGGCGCGGACAAAATCATCGCCCAGTCGTTCAGGCAGTCGGCTGGCTTCCTGTAGCTCCAGCATTAACGTCTGACGGCCCGCGTTCAGTAGTGCATCACTCATTGGTTTCTCCGGTTATGATCACTTCAATCCCTTTTGCTTCCAGCGCCTGACGAAACGCAGGGTCGATACCCGCATCGGTAATCAGCTTGTCGACGCTTTCCAGACTGCACACAACATTGGGGCTTTTGCGCCCAAATTTTGACGAGTCAGCCATCAGAATCACTTCGCGAGCGGCATTGCACATCGCTTTACTGACGCTAAACACCTCATTAAAGGTGGTCACGCCGGCATTGAGGTCAATGCCGTCGGTGCCCATGAAGAGTTTATCAAAGCTGAACTGCTCAAAGGCGTTTTCTGCCAGCTGACCGTGAAATGACGCAGATTTTTTGCGAAAGGTCCCGCCGGGCATCAGGATAGTTTGCTCGTTGTCCAGCTCTGAAAGGGCGTTAACAATGTGCAGACTGTTGGTCATGACGGTGATGTTGCTAAAGCGGGTGAGCATCGGCACCATCTGCAATACGGTGCTGCCCGCATCCAGAATAATCGAGTCGCCATCGTGAATAAAACGGACGGCGGCTTCAGCAATCTGCTCTTTTTTATGCGTATTGATTAGCGTTTTGTGATCGATTGGCGGGTCGGATTCGTCTTTATTTAATACCACGCCGCCATAGGTACGAATGACGGTTCCGGCATTCTCCAGAATGACCAGGTCTTTGCGAATGGTCGTGCCGGTTGTGTCAAAGTAGTGGGCCAGTTCTTCAACCGAGCATTTCCCCTGCTTTTGTAGGTGCTCCAGTATGGCCGCCTGTCGCTGACGAGGTTTCATAGGCGTGATTACCCTGACTTATTAGGTTGCAAAATGATAATTTCGCAAGCTATTAGCATTCACAACGAAATTACCCATGTTTCAGTTTAAGCGCCAATGATAGTGCATTCTGCGCTAACGGATCATGGGGAAAGATCACATCAGGCTGTAAATCATCAAGATGTTTGCCCATTATCGTGGCAATTTTACCGGGCCTGGCAAATACAGTAAGACCTTTCATAAATAACGAATCGGTAACCCGCTGCTGCTCATCCAGCGCGATGGCGACCACCACGCGGGGTTTAAACCGTCCACCGGAACGACCTACGCCAACCCGACCCCGCTGGCAGAGTTGATCAAACGCCCGGTTAAAGCGGGATATTTGCCAGCCACCGAGCGCCAGTTGCAGGCACCAGGCGATAGCGGCGACGGTAATCAGTGCGGAAACCATAATGTGCTCCTTTGATTTTGCCGGATGGCGGCTGTGTCTTATCCGACCAGATGTGTGTAGGCCCGGTAAGCGCAGCGCCACCGGGCAATCATGTTTCTTAGAACATCACCTGACCACCGGTCACGTTAATGGACTGACCGGTGCAGTAAGAGGCTTTCGGGCTGGCGTAAAACAGCAGCATGTTCAGCACGTCCTGATAATCGCAGCCGCGCTTAAGCGGAACCTTATCAATGTAGTACTGCTCGACTTCGTCTGGCTTAAGGCCAAGCTTGGTCGCATATTGCGGTAATAATGACTGGAACATCGGTGATTTCAGCAGATTGCCGAGCATCAGTGAATGCACGGTGATCCCGTACTCTGCCAGATCCAGCGCCAGCGACTGGGTTAAACCTACGCCGCCAAATTTTGCCGCGCTATAGCCTGAGTTGTGTTTACTGCCCACTTTCCCTGATTTGGAGTTGATCTGGATAATGCGTCCCTGGACGCCATCGCGGATCATCAGGCGTGAAAATTCCCGTGCGCAGAGAAAGTAGCCGACCAGATTCACCTGCAGCGAGCGGTCGAAATCCCCAAGCTGAAAGTCGCTGATAAACGCGGCTTTTGCGATACCCGCGCTGTAAACCAGCAGATCGACGCGGCCAAATATTTCATCCACTCCGCGCGACAGCGCCAGCACACTTTGTTCTCTGGTGGCATCAGCGCCAAAACCGTAGGCGGTGCCTTCGCCAAACTCGGCGTTAATTTCCTGCGCGACGTTGGCGGCTTTATCGCTTTGGATATCCACCACCGCGACGCGGTACCCTTCTGTCGCAAGCCCACGGCAAAGGAATGCCCCCAGGGTCTGGCCTCCACCAATGACAACGGCAACCTGATTCATCTTTATCTCCTTAAATCTTAAGCAATAAACTTCAAAATACAGCCCGGTGCGATACCGTCCGGTACGGGGCCCGCAACGTGTACGGTGCCGGGAAATTCCGCTTCACTCAGTCCGTCAAAACGCAGAGTGATATGCCCCAGTTCACGTAAGTTTTGTTCCGCCACGCTGCCAACGGCTGTGACCGGGTAGCGATGCTGGCTTAGCTCAAATTGGATCCCAGCCTGCAAAGAGCCGTTCAGCTCCCCATGGCAATGGATGAAGCAAAATTCTTCGATATCCGCAGGCGCGCCTTCACGAAAGGTAATTAGCATCTGGTCGCAGAGTGCATCCGGGGCGCTCTGGCCGATGCGGGTGATGGTGGTTTCATAAATCACGGTCATTTTTGAGTGCCTCTTATTGGTAAATAAAGCCGGAAACAAACCAGGCGATGAGAACGGTCGGTGCGCCGGTCAGAAAACGACTCACCAGTACGGATGGCACACCGACGCGGACCGTGTCCTGGCGCGCTTCGGCTAGCGACAATCCGACTGGAATAAAGTCGCATGCCGCTTGGGCGTTAATGGCGAACAGGGCAGGTAGCGCCAGATGCGGAGGAATGTTCCCCAAACCAATCTGTACGCCGATCAGGACGCCGATAACCTGGGCGATGACCGCACCAGGGCCGAGGAAAGGGGACAGCAGCGGGAAAGAGCAGATCAGCGCCAGGGTTACCAGCCCCAGCGGATGGCTGGCCAGCGGTGCGAGTCCATGGGCAATCCAGTCCCCCAGGCCAGACGCCATAATGATGCCGATCAGCGCCGAGACGAACGCCATAAACGGCAGAATGGTTTTCAGGACGGTATCGATAGTGTCTCGCCCGGCCTGAAACAGAACCGCAACGGCTGAACCCATTCCCATGCCGACTTTTGCCAACAGACCGTCGCTTTGTTCGGTAATTTTCTTGCTGGTGTCGTACTCGCGACCCATCGTGTTGTTTGCTGGCGTTGGCGCAGCGGATGCTTCACCGACAACGGTAATGTTTTCTTCTTTCACGCCAGAGACATAGATATCTTCGATAATATATTGGGCCAGCGGACCGGATTTACCCGTCGCGTGAATATTCACTGTTGGTATACGACGTTTTGGATAGATCCCGCAGCGCAGCGTGCCGCCGCAGTCGATGATCGCCACGCCAATTTCGTTCTCTGGCGGCTCGCCTTCTTTGAAGCCATCAACGGCCTGCCAACCTGTCAGGCTGGCTATCCTGTCGACTATTGCGGGGCGAGTCCCGGCGGTGATATAGACAATTTTCTTGCCTGGCACGGCATCCAGTTCAAGCGGGCCGCCCCAGCCGCCGGTGCCTTTTTCAATACGAATACGCGTCATGATGCTGCTCCCGCCAGATGTACTTTCTGCTCAAGTTGAATGCCCATTTTTTTCTCAAAGATGGTGGTGGTGAAATCGGTCACCCAGCCGCGGAAGAAGTTGGTCACCAGGCCGACCAGCAAATAGCTCACCGCCAGCGGGCCGAGCGGAAGACCCAGCGTGGTCAGACCGCTGGCGATCCCCAGATAGACGAACAGCTCACCGGGATTGATGTGGGGAAATAAGCCGTTCATTGAATGGCAGCTGTAAGAGGCGGCTGCGTAGTAGCTGGGCTTGAACTTTTCCGGCATAAAGCGGCCCAGGCTCAGTGTCATAGGATTACAAAACACAAATGTGCCGATGCACGGCAGCAGTAGATAGCGGGACAGCGGGTTTCCGGCGCAGCGCTGGGCAAAACGTTCAATACGTTGCTGACCGATAAAGTTAATCAGCGCATTCATGATGACCAGCAGACTGATCAGCAGAGGCAGAATACCGGTCACCATGCCGGTAAACACCTCTCCGCCTTTCTGGAACAATCCGATAAACCACTCAGCACCGAGTGTGATGGTGTCGATCATTATTCTCTCCTGTAGGGGTTTTAGTTATCTTGCCAAACGGTAACTAATTTTAATCAGATCGAAAGATTTAAAAGTGTTATCTTGATCGCAAAATGAAAGATAAATATTTTAATTTGAAAGGTTGTGCGTGAGAACGCGCAAATGTGCCGGTCAGGAGTGTAAGAGGGGGGAAATTCTGTGAAGGAGAGCGACTACTGCTTCCTTGTGTGGCGGAGGATGCTTTACCATACTTCTCCCAGGCTGAATTTGTTTAATGGATGTCTCATGTTCAAGCGTCGTTATGTAGCGTTACTTCCCCTTTTCGTATTGCTTGCTGCTTGTAGCAGCAAACCTAAACCTTCAGAGACTCAAACGACTACGGGTACGCCATCCGGCGGCTTCCTGCTTGAGCCACAGCACAATGTCATGCAAACGGGCGGCGATTTTGCCAATAATCCGAACGCGCAACAGTTCATTGAGAAAATGGTGAACAAGCACGGCTTTGACCGCCAGCAGTTGCAGGAGATTCTGTCGCAGGCCAAGCGTCTGGACTCGGTATTGCGTTTGATGGACCGCCAGGCGCCGACGACTCAACCGCCAGCCGGACCTAACGGTGCATGGCTGCGGTATCGTAAACAGTTCATCACCCCGGATAACGTACAAAACGGTGTGGCCTTCTGGAACCAATATGAAGATGCGCTGAACCGTGCATGGCAGGTCTACGGCGTACCGCCGGAAATTATCGTTGGCATTATTGGCGTAGAGACTCGCTGGGGCCGCGTGATGGGTAAAACGCGGATTCTGGATGCGTTGGCGACGTTGTCGTTTAACTATCCTCGTCGTGCGGAATATTTCTCTGGTGAACTGGAAACCTTCCTGCTGATGGCGCGAGATGAAAGCGACGATCCGCTCGATTTGAAAGGTTCTTTCGCAGGGGCGATGGGCTACGGCCAATTTATGCCATCTTCCTATAAACAATATGCCGTTGATTTCAATGGCGATGGTCACATTAACCTGTGGGATCCGGTTGATGCTATCGGTAGCGTGGCGAACTATTTCAAAGGCCACGGCTGGGTGAAAGGCGATATGGTTGCGGTTCCGGCGAATGGCCAGGCGCCTGGGCTGGCGAACGGCTTTAAAACCCAGTACAGCATTTCTCAGCTTGCCGCCGCAGGCCTGACGCCGCAGCAGTCTCTGGGTAATCATCAGCAGGCCAGCCTGCTGCGACTGGATATCGGTACCGGTTATCAGTATTGGTATGGACTGCCGAACTTCTACACCATCACCCGCTATAACCACAGTACCCACTATGCCATGGCCGTGTGGCAATTGGGTCAGGCGGTCGCGCTGGCGCGCGTGCAGTAATCATTTGTTATCGGTCTACAGGGGCAATTCCTTGTAGACCGAATACGCTATCCTGGTGCGTTATCCGGTACTCTTTTGAATGCGGTTTATCTATTTTCTGAATACCCCTCGTAAAATTGTCTCCTCATCCCCATCTTGGTTATGAAAGTGCTATCTTGTCCGGCATATTTTTTTAACTGACAGAGGCTGAAATGACCGACAGTGAACTGATGCAGTTAAGCGAGCAGGTTGGCCTGGCGTTGAAAGCGCGCGGGGCAACCGTGACGACGGCGGAATCCTGCACCGGCGGCTGGGTAGCTAAAGCAATTACGGATATTGCCGGCAGCTCCGCCTGGTTTGAACGCGGGTTTGTGACCTACAGCAATGAAGCCAAAGCGCAGATGATTGGCGTGCGCGAAGAGACGCTGGTCCAGCATGGGGCGGTGAGCGAACCTGTGGTGGTGGAGATGGCGATTGGCGCGCTAAAAGCGGCCCGCGCGCATTTCGCTGTTTCGATTAGCGGTATTGCGGGGCCAGATGGCGGCAGTGAAGAAAAGCCCGTGGGGACGGTATGGTTCGCTTTTGCCAGCGCGAGCGGCGAGGGGATTACTCGCCGGGAATGCTTCAGCGGCGATCGCGATGCGGTACGTCGACAGGCGACCGCCTACGCGTTACAAACCCTGTGGCAACAATTTCTACAAAATACTTGATACTGTATGAGCATACAGTATAATTACCCCAACAGAACATTATCTATCACGTTTAGCGGTTTAACCCGAAAGCGGCATGACAGGAGTAATTAATGGCTATCGACGAAAACAAACAGAAAGCGTTGGCGGCAGCGCTGGGTCAGATCGAAAAGCAATTCGGTAAAGGCTCCATCATGCGCCTGGGTGAAGACCGTTCCATGGATGTGGAAACCATCTCCACCGGTTCGCTTTCTCTGGATATCGCATTGGGCGCGGGCGGTTTGCCAATGGGCCGTATCGTTGAAATCTACGGGCCTGAATCTTCCGGTAAAACGACGCTGACCCTGCAGGTTATTGCTGCCGCCCAGCGCGAAGGTAAAACCTGTGCGTTCATCGATGCGGAACACGCGCTGGATCCTGTCTATGCGCGCAAGCTTGGCGTTGATATCGACAACCTGCTGTGCTCTCAGCCGGATACCGGTGAACAAGCGCTGGAAATCTGTGATGCGCTGGCGCGCTCCGGTGCGGTTGACGTTATCGTTGTCGACTCCGTTGCCGCATTGACGCCGAAGGCAGAAATCGAAGGCGAGATTGGTGACTCTCACATGGGCCTTGCGGCACGTATGATGAGCCAGGCCATGCGTAAGCTGGCCGGTAACCTGAAGCAGTCCAACACGCTACTGATTTTCATCAACCAGATCCGTATGAAGATTGGCGTTATGTTCGGTAACCCGGAAACCACCACCGGTGGTAACGCCCTGAAATTCTATGCTTCTGTTCGCCTGGATATCCGTCGTATTGGCGCGGTGAAAGAAGGCGACAACGTGGTTGGTAGCGAAACCCGTGTTAAGGTCGTGAAAAACAAAATTGCAGCGCCGTTCAAACAGGCTGAATTCCAGATTCTTTACGGTGAAGGTATCAACTTCTATGGCGAACTGGTCGATTTGGGCGTGAAAGAGAAGCTGATTGAAAAAGCCGGTGCATGGTACAGCTACAACGGTGAGAAAATTGGTCAGGGTAAAGCGAATGCCACTAACTGGCTGAAGGAAAACCCGGCAACTGCGAAGGAAATTGAGAAGAAAGTACGTGAGTTACTGCTCAATAACCCGGATTCAAAACCAGACTTCTCTGTTGATGACAGCGGTGAAGATGTAAAAGAAACGAACGAAGATTTCTGATAATCTGACGTTATCGCACATAGAAGGGCTGCATACCATGCAGCCCTTTTCCATTTCTGAAGGCTCACTATGACAGAAGCAACTTCCCGCCGCTCCGCTTATTCCCGACTTCTTGACCGCGCTGTACGTATACTGGCGATGCGCGATCACAGCGAGCAGGAACTGCGGCGTAAGCTGGCCGCTCCGGTGATGGGAAAAAATGGACCGGAAGACATTGATGCAAAGCCGGAGGATTACGACAAGGTCATTGCCTGGTGTATTGAAAGTCGTTATCTGGATGATGACCGCTTTGTTCAGCAGTTTATCTCCAGCCGTAGCCGTAAAGGTTATGGACCCGCGCGTGTGCGTCAGGAATTAAACCAAAAAGGGATTTCGCGTGAAGCCGTTGAACGAGCCATGCGCGAGTGCGAAATTGACTGGGCAGCACTTGCGCGCGCGCAGGCCATTCGTAAATACGGAGAACCTTTACCTGTAGATTTTTCAGATAAGGTAAAGGTCCAGCGCTTTTTGCTCTACCGTGGCTATCTGATGGAAGATATTCAGGCAATATGGCGAAATTTTGACGATTGAGCGCATACGGGATTTTACTTCCCAGTAAAGAAAACTTATCTTATTCCCACTTTTCGATTGCCAGAGGCGCAGTTTACGTGCCGATGCTGGTAATGACATTTCGTTAGCTTGATTTCTTCAGGATAATTATGAGCAAGAGCACCGCTGAGATCCGTCAGGCGTTTCTCGATTTTTTCCATAGTAAAGGACATCAGGTAGTTGCCAGCAGCTCCCTGGTACCGAACAATGACCCTACTTTGTTGTTTACCAACGCCGGGATGAACCAGTTCAAGGATGTGTTCCTTGGCCTCGACAAGCGTAATTATTCCCGCGCAACCACCTCGCAGCGTTGCGTGCGTGCGGGCGGTAAGCACAACGACCTGGAAAACGTCGGTTACACTGCACGTCACCATACTTTCTTCGAAATGCTGGGCAACTTCAGCTTCGGCGATTATTTCAAACATGATGCTATTCAATACGCATGGGAACTGCTGACCGGTGAAAACTGGTTTGCCCTGCCAAAAGAGCGTCTGTGGGTCACCGTCTATGAAACTGACGATGAAGCCTATGAAATCTGGGAAAAAGAAGTCGGCATTCCGCGCGAACGTATCATCCGTATCGGTGATAACAAAGGCGCGGCTTATGCTTCCGACAACTTCTGGCAGATGGGTGATACCGGCCCTTGCGGTCCGTGCACCGAAATTTTCTACGACCACGGCGACCATATTTGGGGGGGCCCTCCGGGAAGCGCAGAAGAAGATGGCGATCGCTACATTGAGATCTGGAACATCGTCTTCATGCAGTTCAACCGTCAGGCTGACGGTACCATGGAACCGCTGCCGAAGCCGTCCGTGGATACCGGTATGGGCCTTGAGCGTATTGCGGCCGTGCTGCAACACGTTAACTCCAACTATGAAATCGACCTGTTCCGTTCACTGATTGAGTCCGTGGCGAAAGTCACCGGCGCGACCGATCTGAGCAACAAGTCGCTGCGCGTTATCGCTGACCATATCCGCTCCTGTGCATTCCTGATTGCCGATGGCGTTGTCCCGTCGAATGAAAACCGTGGTTATGTGCTGCGTCGTATCATTCGTCGCGCGGTACGTCATGGCAACATGCTGGGCGCGAAGGATACCTTCTTCTACAAGCTGGTTGGTCCGCTGGTGGACGTCATGGGCTCCGCAGGTGAAGAACTGAAGCGTCAGCAGGCTATGGTTGAGCAGGTTCTGAAAACCGAAGAAGAGCAGTTTGCGCGTACACTGGAGCGTGGTCTGGCGCTGCTGGATGAAGAACTGGCAAAACTGTCCGGTGATACACTGGATGGCGAAACCGCATTCCGTCTGTATGACACCTACGGTTTCCCGGTTGACCTGACGGCGGACGTTTGCCGCGAGCGCAACATTAAGGTTGACGAAGCGGGCTTTGAAGCCGCAATGGAAGAACAGCGCCGTCGCGCGCGTGAAGCCAGCGGCTTTGGCGCAGACTACAATGCGATGATTCGTGTTGATGGCGCCTCTGAATTTAAAGGCTACGAACACCTGGAACTGAACGGCAAAGTGACCGCGCTGTTTGTTGATGGTAAAGCGGTAGACGCAATTAACGCAGGTCAGGACGCAGTTGTCGTACTGGATCAGACTCCGTTCTATGCGGAATCTGGTGGTCAGGTTGGCGACAAGGGTGAACTGAAAGGCGCAGGCTTCGCGTTTGCCGTGAGCGACACGCAGAAATATGGCCAGGCCATTGGTCACATCGGTAAGCTGTCTGCGGGTTCTCTGAAAATTGGCGATGCAGTACAGGCTGATGTTGATGAAGCTCGTCGTGCGCGCATTCGCTTGAACCACTCTGCAACGCACCTGATGCACGCGGCGCTGCGCCAGGTACTGGGCACGCATGTGGCACAGAAAGGCTCGTTGGTTAACGATAAAGTGCTGCGCTTCGACTTCTCTCATACTGAAGCTATGAAGCCTGCTGAAATCCGTGCCGTTGAAGATCTGGTGAATGCGCAAATTCGTCGCAATCTGCCGATTGAAACGAACATCATGGATCTCGAAGCGGCGAAAGCCAAAGGCGCAATGGCGCTGTTTGGCGAGAAATATGACGACCACGTGCGTGTTCTGAGCATGGGTGATTTCTCTACCGAACTGTGTGGTGGTACTCATGCCAGCCGTACGGGGGATATTGGTCTGTTCCGTATTGTGTCTGAGTCAGGCACTGCGGCGGGCGTTCGTCGTATTGAAGCTGTGACCGGTGAAGGCGCTATCCAAACCGTGCATGCTGAGAGCGATCGCTTAAGCGATATTGCGCAGCTGCTGAAAGGCGATAGCCAGAATATTGGTGACAAAGTTCGTTCCGTGCTGGAGCGTACGCGTCAACTCGAAAAAGAATTGCAGCAATTGAAGGAACAGGCTGCGGCGCAGGAGAGTGCAAATCTCTCCAGCAAAGCGGTTGATATCAATGGCGTGAAGCTGCTGGTCAGCGAACTCGCGGACGTTGAGCCGAAAATGTTGCGTACCATGGTTGATGATCTGAAAAATCAACTGGGGTCTACCGTTATCGTTCTGGCAACGGTAGTGGAAGGTAAGGTTTCTCTGATTGCGGGTGTGTCTAAGGACGTGACAGATCGCGTGAAAGCAGGGGAGCTGGTTGGAATGGTCGCTCAGCAGGTAGGCGGTAAGGGTGGTGGTCGTCCGGACATGGCGCAAGCCGGTGGTACGGATGCTGCGGCTCTGCCAGCAGCGTTAGCCAGTGTGAAAGGCTGGGTCAGCGCAAAACTGTAATAATTATAAGCGTAAGTCGACGCTGCGGACTTCAATCCGCAGCGTTTGTATCAACGCTATCGACAACGATAAAGTCAGGTTGAAGTTGTGTATATCGGCTAAACTTAGGTTTAACAGAATGTGATGCCGTGACTGCTTACACTTAGGTGTTTGTCATCGCTTACTTTTTGGCGTTATATGATGGATAATGCCGGGATACAGAGAGACCCGACTCTTTTAATCTTTCAAGGAGCAAAGAATGCTGATTCTGACTCGTCGAGTTGGTGAGACCCTCATGATTGGCGATGAGGTCACCGTGACAGTTTTAGGGGTGAAGGGCAACCAGGTGCGCATTGGCGTAAACGCCCCGAAAGAAGTTTCTGTCCATCGTGAAGAGATCTACCAGCGTATCCAGGCTGAAAAATCCCAGCAGTCCAGTTACTAAGGTTTTCGCGTCTCACCTTTCTGGTGAGGCGCAACCTGATTGAATTATCCCTTTTCTTCTCTTTTCTTCTTCGTCTTCCTCATTTTTTCGATTCCCATCCGCGCATTGCCTTTCCCTGCGATTTTTCCGTTTGTTCATTGCCTCAGGAAATTGCCAATTTATCTGTTGATAAAACACTCTTTTTGCCGTTTTTGCAGACTAATTGCGCGTGAAATGTGCAAACGATAAAAGCGCTGGAAAAATTGTTTGACTTATAAGTCCCAGAAAGTAATATGTGCGCCACGCAGCGACGATGAGCAGAAACAAGTTCTTCGAAGCACTCGCAAGAGGCGTGTTGGTGAGGTGGCCGAGAGGCTGAAGGCGCTCCCCTGCTAAGGGAGTATGCGGTCAAAAGCTGCATCCGGGGTTCGAATCCCCGCCTCACCGCCATTTGCATCCGTAGCTCAGCTGGATAGAGTACTCGGCTACGAACCGAGCGGTCGGAGGTTCGAATCCTCCCGGATGCACCATCTTCTCTGCAATAGCGCATTAGCGTTGTTACAGAAAATCGATATCACTTTAGCAGCGATATCAAATCTGCAGTAAGTAAGTTTCCCTGATGCATCCGTAGCTCAGCTGGATAGAGTACTCGGCTACGAACCGAGCGGTCGGAGGTTCGAATCCTCCCGGATGCACCATCTTCTCCGAGATAACAGCAAAACTGTTGTTTCATGGTCTGCGAGATAATCGTGAGCACCAGGGAGGATAACGTTGCTTCAGCAACGGCCCACAGGGCGAGGCGCAGCCGAGTAATCCTCCCGGATGCACCATCTCTTACTTGATATCGCTCATTACGATATCAATATCGGCAGTAAAGCAAGTTTCCCGATGCATCCGTAGCTCAGCTGGATAGAGTACTCGGCTACGAACCGAGCGGTCGGAGGTTCGAATCCTCCCGGATGCACCATTTTCTCCGAGATAACAGTAAAACTGTTGTTTCATGGTCTGCGAGATAATCGCGAGCACCAGGGAGGATAACGTTGCTTCAGCAACGACCCGCAGGGCGAGGCGCAGCCGAGTAATCCTCCCGGATGCACCATCTTACTTGATAGCGCTTTAGCAGCGACATCAAGTCTGCAGTAAAGCAAGTTTCCCTGATGCATCCGTAGCTCAGCTGGATAGAGTACTCGGCTACGAACCGAGCGGTCGGAGGTTCGAATCCTCCCGGATGCACCATCTTCTCCGAGATAACAACAACACTGTTGTTTCATGGTCTGCGAGATAATCGTGAGCACCAGGGAGGATAACGTTGCTTCAGCAACGGCCCCAGGGCGAGGCGCAGCCGAGTAATCCTCCCGGATGCACCATCTTCTCTCCTTTGAATCATTTCCACATACTCCCGGAACCCCCTTAATTCGCTGTCAGCGACAAAATCAATCAATTACGATAAAATAACGTCTGGTCATTCGGCTTGTGAGAAGACGATGTACGAACGTTATGCGGGTTTGATTTTTGATATGGATGGCACCATCCTGGATACCGAGCCAACGCACCGTAAGGCGTGGCATGAGGTATTGGGGCATTATGGGTTACGTTTTGATGAACAAGCCATGGTCGCCCTCAATGGCTCCCCAACGTGGCGTATTGCTCAGTCGGTAATTGAATTGAATCATGCCGATCTTGACCCTCATGCCTTGGCGCGTGAAAAAACCGACAAGGTGAGAAGCATGCTGCTGGATAGCGTCCAGCCTTTGCCATTGGTTGACGTCGTGAAAGCCTGGCATGGTCGTCGTCCTATGTCGGTAGGTACGGGGAGTGAAAGCGCGATTGCGGAAGCTCTTCTCGAACACCTTGGGCTGCGTCGCTATTTTGATGCTGTAGTCGCAGCCGATCACGTACAACACCATAAACCTGCTCCTGATACGTTTTTGCTCTGTGCCGAACGTATGGGTGTTGCTCCGGCACGCTGTGTCGTGTTTGAAGATGCCGATTTTGGACTGCAGGCGGCGCGTGCCGCAGGAATGGATGCTGTGGATGTCCGGTTATTGTGAGTGATGGACTATCGCTCCTGTCACTGTTTGCCAGCAGTTTTCTCAGCGCTACGCTATTACCCGGCAATTCTGAAGTTGTTTTAGTTGCTTTGCTGGTCTCTGGGGTAAGTCATCCCTGGGTCTTAGTCTTAACAGCAACAATGGGTAATAGCCTTGGAGGGTTAACTAACGTTATCCTTGGGCGTTTCTTTCCATTGCGTAAAACATCGCGCTGGCAAGAAAAAGCCACTGGCTGGCTGCGGCGCTATGGCGCTGTCACACTATTATTAAGCTGGATGCCGGTTGTGGGTGATTTACTGTGCCTGTTAGCTGGATGGATGCGCATCTCGTGGGGTCCAGTACTTTTTTTCTTATGCCTTGGCAAGGCGCTGCGCTATATAGTTGTCGCAGCGGTTACGACGCAAGGCATTATGTGGTGGCACTAATTGTGTTGTGAGATAGCCTTCAGGGTAACCAATACCATTATGCTAATTAAAACGATTTTGACAGGCGGGAGGTCAATTTGATCCCGGACGTATCACAGGCGCTGGCCTGGCTGGAAAACCATCCTCAGGCGTTAAAGGGGATTCAACGTGGGCTGGAGCGCGAAACGCTGCGCGTTAATGCAGATGGGTCATTAGCAACGACAGGCCATCCTGAGGTGTTAGGCTCAGCGCTAACGCATAAATGGATAACCACTGACTTTGCCGAAGCACTGCTGGAGTTTATTACGCCTCCAGGCGACGACATTGAGAAAATGCTCACGTTCATGCGCGACCTGCATCGGTATACCGCCAGGAACCTGGGCGACGAGCGTATGTGGCCGCTGAGCATGCCTTGCTATATTGCCGAAGGTCAGGATATCGAACTGGCGCAGTACGGTACGTCGAATACCGGTCGTCTGAAAACGCTGTACCGTGAAGGCCTCAAAAACCGTTACGGCGCGTTGATGCAGACTATCTCTGGCGTACACTACAATTTCTCATTGCCGATGGCTTTCTGGCAGGCGAAATGTGGCGTAACGGACGGCGAAGATGCTAAAGAGAAGATCTCCGCGGGTTACTTCCGTCTGATCCGCAACTACTACCGTTTTGGTTGGGTGATCCCGTATCTGTTTGGCGCCTCTCCGGCCATTTGTTCCTCTTTCCTGCAAGGAAAACCGACAACCCTGCCGTTTGAAAAAACCGACTGTGGGATGTATTACCTGCCGTATGCGACGTCGCTGCGCCTGAGTGATTTGGGCTATACCAATAAGTCGCAAAGCAATCTCGGAATTACGTTTAACGATTTGCATGAGTATGTGGCAGGATTAAAGCGCGCGATTAAAACCCCTTCCGAGGAGTACGCGGCGATCGGTCTGGAGAAGGACGGTAAGCGTCTGCAAATCAACAGCAACGTTCTGCAGATTGAAAATGAGCTGTATGCGCCTATTCGCCCGAAACGCGTCACTCGTCGTGGCGAAACGCCTTCTGACGCGCTTCTACGTGGCGGTATTGAGTACATCGAAGTTCGCTCACTGGATATCAACCCGTTCTCACCGATCGGCGTGGACGAGCAGCAGGTGCGCTTCCTCGATCTGTTTATGGTCTGGTGTGCGCTGGCCGATGCCCCGGAAATGAGCAGCGATGAATTGCTGTGTACGCGTAAAAACTGGAATCGGGTGATTCTCGAAGGTCGTAAGCCTGGGCTGACGTTAGGTATTGGCTGTGAAACAGCCCAGTTCCCGTTGCCTAAGGTAGGGAAAGATCTGTTCCGTGATCTGAAACGCGTGGCACAAACGCTGGACAGCATCGATGGGGGAGAGGAGTATCAAAAGGTCTGTGATGAACTGGTTGCCTGTTTTGACAACCCAGAACTGACTTTCTCTGCCCGCATCCTACGGTCTATGATTGATGAAGGCATTGGCGGCACGGGTAAAGCGCTGGGTGAGGCTTACCGAAATCTGCTGCGTGAAGAGCCGTTAGAAATATTGCAGGAAGCGGAATTTATTGCTGAAACCGAGGCTTCAAAGCGTCGTCAGCAGGAGATCGAAGCGGCTGATACTGAGCCGTTTAGCGTGTGGCTGGAAAAGCACGCTTGATACAAAAGAAAAAGGCCACTCGGGAGTGGCCAAAATTTCATCTCTGAAAACAGGGATGATGATAACAAATGCGCGTCTTTCATATACTCAGACTCGCCCCGGAACAAAGAGTTCAGATTATTTTCAAAAAATTTATCGGAGGTGGCTAAATGCCGTTGTTAGATAGTTTTACTGTCGATCACACCCGGATGGAAGCTCCCGCGGTCCGGGTTGCAAAAACGATGAACACCCCGCATGGCGACGCAATCACCGTGTTTGATCTGCGTTTCTGCATTCCGAACAAAGAAGTGATGCCTGAGAAAGGTATCCACACGCTGGAACACCTGTTTGCAGGTTTTATGCGTAACCACCTCAACGGCAACGGCGTGGAGATTATCGATATCTCTCCGATGGGATGCCGCACTGGCTTTTACATGAGCCTGATTGGTACGCCAGACGAGCAGCGTGTTGCCGACGCGTGGAAAGCGGCGATGGCGGACGTGCTGAAAGTGCAGGATCAAAACCAGATCCCGGAGCTGAACGTTTACCAGTGTGGCACGTATCAGATGCACTCTCTTAGCGAAGCACAGGATATCGCACGTCATATTCTGGAGCATGATGTACGCGTTAACAGCAATGAAGAGCTGGCGCTGCCGAAAGAGAAACTGCAGGAACTGCATATTTAGTCATACTGATTAGTTGTTCCAGTAATTAAATTAACCCCGGCTTATAACCGGGGTTTTTTATTGTGCACAGAAAACCCCCAGCTAGGCTGGGGGTTCCGGAAAGCTTTCAGCTTTGGGCCAGTTATTAAAACCCCTTTTGATTTGTTAAAACACATTGCGGTCTGGCAACTGCAAATGTTTAACAAGAAATCAAAAGGGGGTCCCAATGGGGGACGAAAAGAGCTTAGCGCACACCCGATGGAACTGTAAATATCACATAGTTTTTGCGCCCAAATACCGGAGACAAGCATTCTACGGTGAGAAACGCAGGGCGATAGGCAGCATCTTAAGAAAGCTGTGTGAGTGGAAAAACGTGCGGATCCTGGAAGCGGAATGCTGTGCGGATCATATCCATATGCTTGTGGAAATCCCACCCAAAATGAGCGTATCCGGCTTTATGGGGTATCTGAAAGGGAAAAGCAGTCTGATGCTGTATGAACAGTTTGGGGATATGAAATTCAAGTACAGGAATAGAGAGTTCTGGTGCCGGGGATACTACGTAGATACGGTGGGTAAGAACACGGTGAAGATACAGGAATACATAAAGCACCAGCTTGCAGAAGATAAAATGGGTGAGCAGTTATCGATCCCTTATGCGGGTAGCCCGTTTACGGGCCGTAAGTAACGAAGTCTGATGCAAATGTCAGATCGTATGCGCCTGTTAGGGCGCGGCTGGTAACAGAGCCTTATAGGCGCATCCGAAAAACCTCCGGCTATGCCGGAGGATATTTATTTGCCCCTCCCCCTAAACCACCTCCCTGGTAGGTAATGCCAGTCAGTTAAGCATTATGGAGAACATGTGATTTCGGCTCAGGGTTCCGTTCACCTCAGTGGCATCACTTTTCTGAAGCGCAGATACCCGTGAACGTGCAAAGGAGGCTCACCGCCGCCTCCCTTGCAACCCAGGCTCCCGGCGGGAAAATCGTCGCTGCGCGATTCATTCGTCTTATGCCGTCTGCCTGTCGGGCCGGGGCCGGGCCTGCGTCCCTGCAGGCCGTCCCCTCTGCCCGCATCCCTGCGGGCAAACCCGGTCAGCCGTCAACGCCTCATCGATTTTCAGCCGGAACGGGGTCATCGCTGCAACGCACTGACTTCCAGTTAACTCTGTTTTGCTGTTCAGATAAAAAACGCAGGTGGTCAGGTGTGGGCTGGTCCGGCTGAAAATTGCCGACGTGTTTCCGTAAGGCCGGGAGAACCCGCAGGGATGCGGGGTCAGGGCGCGTTTTGCAGGGACGCTTCCTCGCGCCCGCCCCGGTAGCCTGAAGGAATAAGCGGAGGGTATTGCGTAGCAACAATTTTCCCGTCGGGAGCCGGGATTGTTAAGGGTACGGCGATAGTACCCTTAACACGTTCACAGGTCGTATTGCCTCAGAGAAGTGACAAACATAAGGTGAACGTAGCAATATACCGGAGGCAACAGATTCATTACCTCTGTATGTGCCACTCATCCTCGTTAACTAACAAGCATTACTCCTAGGGGGACAATAAAAAAGGGATCCGCAGATCCCTTTTATCAGATATTTAGTGCGCGCCACCGCCGCCGCCGCCCGCACCGAAGGGCGGTTTGGCAAACCACACCAGGCCAAGCAAGACCAGAAAGATCCCCGCCGACATCCAGAAGATTTCGTTGGCGGAAATAATCAGCCCCTGATTGGTGATCTGCTGGGCTATCCAGCCTGACGCCTGCTGGTGCGTCATCCCTAAATCCTGCAGCTTATCGTACATTGCCTGCGCGTTTGGATTGTAGGGATTAACGGATTCCGTTAACTGCGCATGGTGAAGTGACTCGCGGTTAGTCCACATCGTCGTCGTAATTGATGTGCCAATAGAGCCGGCCAGCGTTCGCGTAAAGTTCGACAAACTTGATGCCGCGGCCAGACGCTCAGGCGGTAAGCCGGACAGCGTGATAGTCGTCAGCGGCATAAAGAAGCAGGCTACCGCGAAACCCTGAATAAACTGTGGCCAGGCCGATGCGCCAAAGTCCATACCCGGTTCGAACGTCCACGCACGCCAGTAGAAACAGACGGCGTACATAATAAAACTGAACGTGACTAACCGACGCATATCAAGCTTGTGCGCGAAGCGGCCGATAATCGGCGATAAGATCACCGGAATCACCCCAACCGGCGCTGACGCCAGACCGGCCCAGGTTGCCGTATAGCCGTATACCTCCTGCAACAGCTGCGGCAGCAGGACGATTGCGCCGAAGTAGAGCATATAGGCCAGACTGATACACAGACAGCCGATGGTAAAGTTGCGCGACTTAAACAGTGAGAGGTCGACAATGGGGTGCTCGTCGGTAAGCTCCCAGACGATCAGGAAGCTGATGGCGACAACGGCGACCACCGTCAGGATGATAATCTCCTGAGAGGCGAACCAGTCCAGCTCTTTGCCGCGGTCGAGCATAATCTGCAAACTGCCGATACCAATGACCAGCAGGGCCAGACCAATGGCATCGATGCGCCGCTGCTCGGTTTTGGTTTCCCGACCGCGCAGGGTTTGCAGAGTCATCAATACCACCGCAGCACCGATTGGCACGTTGATGAAAAATATCCAGCCCCAGTGATAGTTGTCGCTGATATAGCCCCCAAGAATAGGGCCGCATATCGGGGCAACAATCACCGTCATCGACCATAGCGCCAGAGCGATGGAACGTTTGGCGGGAGGATAGTTATTCAGCAACAAGCTTTGTGACAGCGGAATTAATGGACCGGCGACAATCCCCTGGATTACGCGGAAGAAAATCAGCATGTTCAGGCTGGTGGACATCCCGCATGCCCATGACGCAATGACGAAGGCGATAGTTGACCACATGAATAGCCTTACTTCGCCAAAACGCTTTGCCAGCCAGCCGGTGATCGGAATAGAGATAGCGTTCGCCACCCCGAATGAGGTGATCACCCAGGTTCCCTGGCTCAGTGAAGAGCCGAGGTTCCCGGCGATAGTGGGGATCGCCACGTTAGCAATGGTGGAGTCCAGCACCTGCATGAATGTCGCCAGGGACAGCGCGATCGTCATAATGACGAGCTGCGCGCCTTCCAGCGGTTTTTGCTGTTGCATCACACGCACCTTTGAATTAGCCCGCGTTGGCCTGCACGATCTCTTCGATCATCTTATTGACCGGAGCAAGGTTGATTTCCCGTGCATTACTTTCTGATACCGGCGTGGTGCGAACCTGGCTTGCCAGAATTTGTCCGTCACGATTTGAGGTATCTACCGTAACCAGCGTAGATAAACCGATACGCAGCGGATGCTGCGCCAACTGCTGTGCATCCAGTTCAATACGCACTGGCAGACGCTGGACGACTTTGATCCAGTTACCCGTCGCATTTTGTGCTGGCAGCAGGGAAAAGGCGCTGCCCGTACCCATATCCAGCCCGACAACCTTACCGGTATATTTCACGTCATCGCCGTAAATATCACTGATAACGGTCGCCGGTTGACCGATACGCATGTGCGCGAGCTGTGTTTCTTTGAAGTTGGCATCCACCCACAGGTTAGTGGCTGGAACAACCGCCATCAGCGGCGTGGTCGGGCTAATTTGCGCTCCCGGTTGCACGGAACGACGGGAAACATAGCCAGTCATTGGGCTGACGATTCTGGTTCGTTCCAGCGCCAGCCAGGCATTGCGCACTTCAGTGGCCGCCTGTTGCACGGCGGGCTGGTCTTCCAGCTTACTGCCGAGAATCATCGCCTGGTTGGCATTATATTGTTGGATAGCGACATCAAGCTGAGCCTGAGCGCTGGCGACGGCATCACGCGCATGTTGCAGCTCTTCGCGGCCAATCAGGTTGGCGTTGCCCAGCGGGACACGGCGATTAAAGTCGCTTTGTGCCTGCGCCAGCGCGGTTCTCTGCACTTCAATGCTTGCCTGTAACTGCTTGCTATTGATCATCAACTGGTGCGTCTGACGCACGCTGGAAGCCAGCGCAGTTTTGGCTTTTTCAAATGCCTGCTTTGCGTCCGTCTGGTCGAGGGTGACCAGCACATCGCCTTGTTTTACAAAGTCAGTGTTATCAGCCCAGACTTTCGTCACGCTGCCTGATACCTGCGCCATGATTTGAACCTGGTTCCCTGCCACGTACGCATCGTCTGTCTCTTCGACATGACGCAGTACTAAAAACCAATAAATCCCATATGCCACGGCAATGATAATAAAGAGCAAGGTCAGAAGGAGCAGCATACTTTTACGTTTGCCATTCTTCTTGACCGGTTGCTGCGGGGTTTGAGTCTCCGCATTTGCGCTCATGTTGTTCTCCACGATCTTCTTTTTTTTCACATCGGCTGAGCCGACCTGTTTATCAGACAGGCCAGCAGTATGCGTGCTGGCCTGTCGGTTTTTTCATTTATAAATCTGGATTTCTGAGCGAGTCGGCGCGTTAGCGCAACGCTTCTAATACCGCGCCATCCTGCTCCATCTGGTCAAGACGGGTCAGAAGTTTACGGGTAATTTGCTCAAGCTGATCTTTTTCGGTGGTGCTGAGAGATGACCAAAGCTGATGCAGGCAGTTATGCTGAGGCGGTAACACCTCTTGCAAAAATGCGTGGCCTTTCTCGGTCAATTGCAGATGCAGACAGCGGCGATCGTTATCGCTTTCGCGACGTTCGATCCAGCCACGTTTTTCTAACTCATCCGCAATACGGGTTGCGTTAGTGCGTGACGAGCCAAGCGCGCAACTCAGTTCAGAAGGCTGAATACTGTGGTTTTCCTGAGACTCCAGCGTAATCAACGCCATAAACAATGTCTCGTTAATCCCTTGAGCTTTCAGCATCTTATTGCGGTTTTCCAGCAGCTTGCCCTGCATGTGCATGCATAGACGAGTCAGAAGCACTTCCTGATAAGGGAACTCTTCGTAGCGGCTGGCGCGAAATTTTAGCATTTGTTCAATGGGCGTAAACGAACTATCCATTTGGGTATAACCTCATTAATTTCAGCCGATATAGTAACGACAGTGACAAATAAAGTAAATGTATTATTTATTTAAAATGATTGTTTTTATCTATAAGACAATCAGCATTTTCCAGGCTAATCCATAGCCCAGAGCACTCAGTAAGGTTGGAATGATGATGCTGCGGGTCTTATAGAAGCTTGCGCCCAGTATGACAAACCCCACCAGCGTAGGCACGAACCGACGAGAATCGTGCATCACTTCTGGCGCGGTAGACACCACCAACAGGGCGCAAATTGATGCAATGCCAATGGTGTCGAGTAATATGCCCGTCGCGCCGCGCTTCGTCGGGCGAACATTCCCCACTCCAAGACGGAGCGGCAAATAACGAAAACAGTAGTTAACGCAGCCGACCAACAGGCCAAGCAGCAGGACCTCATAGCTCATCGGGACCTCCCTGCCAAAATGACTGGATAAGAGCCGTCAGGCATCCGCAGACAATGCCTGCAAGGATAGCGGCAGGAATGGAAAACAGCATGACGCCAGCCAGCGCGCCGGCCAGTGCTGCAGTCACGCAGAGTGCTTGTTGACGCTGGAAAGAGGCGAGCAGGAAGCTCATGAACAGCGCCGGGAGCATGAAGCCCAACGCCGCTTCAACTGCCGGGTAATCCTTGAGTAAACCACTGCCGGAAAACGCGCCGATCACCGTGCCAAACACCCAGGAGGCCCAGGAGCATAGCGCAATGCCGATCATCCAGTTTTCACTCCAGCGCCGGTTATCCCGTACCAGCTTCGCCGTGGCGGCGGCAAAGACTTCATCGGTGAGGCCAAAGGCCCACAGCGCGCTTTTGGGTTTGCTCAGTCGCTGGGCGATTCGGCTACGCAGGGAAGGTCCGTACAAAACATGGCGTACATCCATGGCCATGACGGTCAGGGCGGCGACCCACAAAGAACTGCCTGCGGCGAGCATTGTGGTGATGACAAACTGGCTGGCTCCCGCATAGATAATGCAGGAGAAAAACACGCTTTCAACCGGAGTAAAGCCAAGGCGAGTGGCATTGAGACCAAATGCAAAAGCGACCGGAATATAGCTGATGACTATTGGCAGGCTGTCTTTGAATCCTTCAGTTAGCGTCGCAGAACTGGGTTCAGACTGGGATATCGGGCTTTCCATAGGGTTATAGGTTTCATTACCGAAATTAATATAACTTGGTTCAATGAGTTATAACCTTAGCAGACTGATGGGCTCCTTAACACCCTGCGGAGCCCAATCAGCGGTAAACATACGCTATATGCTTAATTTACGGCTTCCTGACGGTGATATCCTCGCCACCAGACCAACAGGTTGAGTAGGGCAACGGTCGTACCGGCCAGACAAACGCCAGCCCAACCGGCATGCTGCCAGGCGGAGGCCGAAATCAGCGAACCTGCCGCCCCGCCAATAAAATAGCTGGTCATGTATCCGGCGGTCAGGCGATTACGCGCGTCCGGATGAATGCGATAGATAACCGTCTGGTTGGTGATATGCACGCCCTGAACGGTGAGGTCCAGGACCAGGATACCGATAATCAGCATTGGTACGGAACTATGCCCAAACCAGATAGCCCACCAGGAGAGCAGCAGTAATAACAGACCTGTGGTCGTGGTGAGATGTGATTTTCCCTTATCGGCAAAACCACCTGCCGGACGCGCGCCTAACGCCCCTGCGGCCCCTGCCAGGCCAAACAGCCCGATCGTTCCTTCGGAGTAGTTAAACGGCGGCGCGGCGAGCAAAAACGCCATAGAGGTCCAGAGAATACTGAAATTGGCAAAGGTCAGGCAGCCCAGCATCGCGCGGGTACGCAGCAATTTATCATGGATAAACAGGCTGAATACGGAGCCTAACAGTTGCGGATAGTTGAGATGAGTATCTGATTTCATCTTCGGCAGACCGCGCCACAGCGCAATCGCCATCAGCGCCATTAATATCGATGCGACCCAAAATACGGTGCGCCAGCCGCCAAGATTGGCCAGTAATCCCGCCACGGTGCGCGCCAGCAGGATACCCAGCAGCAGGCCGCTCATAATGGTGCCGACAACTTTACCGCGCTTATCCGGCGTGGCAAGCGTCGCCGCCAGCGGAACCAGAATCTGTGCCACTACCGAGAATAATCCGGTAAGGGCGGTGCCGAGGATCAGCATGCCCAGCGACTGGCTACTGGCGGTAATAAGCATGCCGCCTGCCGCTAACAGCGTCATGGAGACGATCAGCATCCGACGTTCAAACATATCGCCAAGCGGTACTAAAAATAGCAGGCCGGCGGCATAGCCGAGCTGGGCCGCGGTGACGATAAAGCCAGCGGTGCTGGCCGATAGCGAAAAGTTACGTGCGATGGTGTCGAGCAGCGGCTGCGCGTAATAGTTACTGGCGACGGCGAGGCCGGTGGCGATAGACATTAACAGGATCAGCGAAGGGCTAAGTCCCTGAGTGGTTTTCGTCATGGTTTTCAACTGAAAAATGGGTTGCAGAAAACAATCATAACGTAAGTGATTAAATGTTGCTGATTTGTTGGGTGATGGATTGTGCGGTTGGGAGGAGGGCGTGTAGGCCGGATAAGGCGCATCGCGCCACCATCCGGCATTGGTGTGATGGCGCTAGGCTTATCAGACCTACGAGGGGGGTTATTTCTGCGCAGCCAGCGCTTCTTTCACCCAGCCATCAAACTGTTGCTGGTGGGCTTTGATCCAGCCGTCAACGTGACCCTGCACGTCGGCTTCAGATGCCTTCCCGTCGTGCATCATCGCGTTCTGCGCGTTGATATCCGCCAGCGGCAGCTTCATGACGGCAAACAGTTTCGCCGCAGCCGGGTTTTTCTCCGCCCAGGCTTTGTTGGCGACGATATGCATAGTGTTCACCGGGAAGCCGTAGTTGGCGCCGTTAGGCAGCTTGGTATCAATGTCTTTCTGCTCGCCTGGCAGGGAAGAGAACGGCACCTGCAACCAGACCACATCTTTACCCGGTTTCATTACGTCGCTCACCCAGTACGGTGTCCAGGTGTAGTAAAGAATGGGTTTGCCTTCTTTAAAGCGGGTAATGGTGTCAGCCATCATCGCCGCATAGTTACCGTGGCTGACCTCGACGGTTTTTTCCAGATCGAAGGCTTTGTTCTGGTGGTTGATCACCGCTTCGCAGCCCCAGCCCGGCGAGCAGCCCATCATGTCTGCTTTTCCGTCGCCGTTGGTGTCAAAGATTTTGGCGATCTTCGGATCTTTTAACTGGGCAATGTTGGTGATTTTATACTGCTCAGCGGTTTTTTTATCGATCAGATATCCTTGCGCGGCACCCGTAACGAATACCCCCTCGCGATAGAACTTTTTGTCTCCGCCCGCTGCGGCATACATATCATCATGCAGCGGCTGCCAGTTCACAGCGGTAAAAGTTGCATCGCCAGAGGCAATGGAGGTATAGCCGACGTTGTAGTCAACTTCGCTTGTTTTGTTAACGGTATAACCCAGTTTCTCCAGCGCACGGGCGACCAGTTGCGTCTGGAAGGATTCTTCAGAGATAGTGCTCTGGATTGGCTGTACAGTGATGCCTTTGCCTGGCAGATCGGCAGCGAAAGTGCTGGTGGAGACAAGGGTGGCAAACGCTGTGGCAATAATGACGTTCTGTCGCATCGTTGTTCCTTAATTATTGGAGGGACGTATAGGCCCGGTAAGCAATACGCCACCGGGCAACGGGTGAATTACTTCGTGAATGGGCGAGTGATAAGCCCAACGGGACCGGTGGTGTACCAGCGACGGTTGCCACGGCTACGGGCGTCGCGACCGACAGCCTGCGTCAGGCGGTCGAGAATGATGGCGAGGATCACGATCCCAACCCCGCCGACGGTGGCAAGCCCCATATCCAGACGACCGATTCCGCGCAGAACCATCTGACCCAGTCCGCCGACGGCGATCATCGACGCGATGACGACCATTGAGAGCGCCAGCATCAGCGTCTGGTTGACCCCGGCCATAATGGTAGGCATCGCCAGCGGGAGCTGCACTTTAAACAGCATCTGGCGCGGGCTGGCGCCAAATGAGCGCGAGGCTTCAATCAAGTCTGCTGGCACCTGGTTAATCCCCAGAATGGTCAGACGCACGATTGGCGGCAGGGCGAAGATAATCGTCACCACCACGCCCGGGACGTTACCGATACCAAACAGCATGACGATCGGCACCAGATAGACGAACGCCGGTGTGGTTTGCATGGCGTCCAGCAGCGGACGAACAATTTTTGCCGCCCGTGGACTGCGCGCCAACCAGATCCCCATCGGTAGACCGATCACCACGCAGAACAGCAGCGCGGTAAGTACCAGCGCCAGGGTTATCATGGCCTGCGACCACGCGCCGATGGCCCCGATTGCAATCAATGAAATCAGCGTAGCAACGCCCATTCCAACGCCGGAAATCTGCCAGGCAATCAGAGCGAACAGGATAATCGCCACCGGGGCAGGCATACCCAACAGAAGCTGCTGGAAGCCGTTGAGAATATAATCCACCGGGACTCGAATGCCCTGGAAGACCGGACGGAAATGGGTAACGACCCAGTCGATCCCTTCTGTGACCCAGCTATCCAGCGGGATTAGCGTTTTATCGAACGGATCCATAATATTGAAATGCTCTGGCGCCGGCGCGGGTGCGCTGGTCAGCCAGTCTGCGCCACCGCCGTCAGCTGGCGCGCCTGATGGCGTACTCCAGGCATCGGCGGTTTGTGCGGCACTGTCGGCCGCTGGTGTGGTATCCCACGGATTGGTTTGATCAGCCATTGTTTGCCCCCTCACGATCTAAAGCCTGTAACAGCATGCGTTTTGAAATGATGCCCACATACTGTTGTTCCTCATCAACAACCGGCACCGCGCACGGGGCCTGGCCGACATGAGAAAGCAACTCGCTGAGAGGAGTTTGCGCATCCACGGCTAACGGCTCATCGATCAATGCCGCTTCAATACCTTGCGCCTGACTTAATGCTGTTTTTAAAGAGTCGATAGAGACAACGCCGACGAATTTATTGCCGCGCTCGATCACGTAACCATATTCGCGATCTTTGTCCTGCAATAATTGCAGCGCTGAACGTGGACCGACCCCGGGCGTTTTACGAATTAAACCTTCAGGGCTACGACGTGAAATATCTTTGGCACTAAAGACCTGGCTAATATCAACGCCGCGGAAGAAGGTGCGTACATAATCATTGGCCGGATTATTCAGGATTTCATCTGGCGTGCCGACCTGGACCACTTCACCGTTTTGCATAATGGCAATTCTGTCGCCAATACGCATAGCTTCGTCGAGATCGTGGGAAATAAAGACCACGGTACGTTGATGTTTCGCCTGTAGTTTTACCAGTTCATCCTGCATCTCGGTACGAATTAACGGATCGAGGGCAGAAAAGGCCTCATCCATTAATAAGATGTCAGGGTTTATGGCTAATGCACGGGCGAGGCCCACACGCTGGCGCATCCCTCCGGAAAGTTCATCCGGGTATCCGTGAGCATAATTCTCCAGACCAACCTGACGCAGCGCATCTAACGCTTTTTCACGACGTTCATCCGCGCCAACACCGGCTAATTCCATGCCGAATGCCGTATTGTCCAGGACCGTCATGTGCGGCATCAGGGCAAAGGACTGGAAAACCATCGCAATCTTTTTTCTGCGCACCTCGCGAAGCTCAGCATCGGATATCCGGGCGATGTCTACGCCGTCAATCAATACTTGCCCGCGGGTGGGTTCAATCAGGCGATTGAGAAGGCGTACCATTGTGGATTTACCCGAACCGGATAATCCCATGATGACAAATATCTCGCCTTCTTCAATGGCCAGACTGGCGTTCTTAACGCCAAGCGATAGCCCTGTTTTATCCAGAATCTGCTCTTTTGAAAGTCCTTTTTCAATATATTTGAAGGCTCTCTGCGGATGCTCTCCAAATATCTTATAGAGATTTTTAACTTCTAATTTAATTGCCATGCAATAGAATGATTCCTGTTATTTGTTTATATCGATATATTACCTGATGGAAATAGTGACCTTTTTCTACCCTAACATACTGAGAATCTGAGACAACCCTGAATTTGTTTGTGGCACGAATATTGCTGAAGGCCATGTGGCGGGACTTCCCGTGATATAAGGGCTGAGCGCGAATGTGAATGGGGTAATATTTTTTGTAAATGGCAATGAAAAGTCGCCTGAATTGCTGAAATGCAGGCGAATAATGCGGCTGATATTGAGTGTAGATCACACAATTATATTTGCACGACAAAAGTGTGATCCTGTTAAAATATTTCCGCGAAAAATATACGGTATTTCCCGCGGAAATGAGTGCTAGAAATTCCAGTCGTCGTCTTCAGTTTCGACAGCTTTTCCCATCACGTATGATGAGCCGGAACCCGAGAAGAAATCGTGGTTTTCGTCAGCGTTGGGCGACAGCGCGGCAAGGATTGCCGGGTTAACCTCCGCCATTTCTGGCGGAAATAATGCCTCATACCCCAAATTCATTAATGCCTTATTGGCGTTGTAGCAAAGGAAGGCTTTGACGTCATCCACCCAGCCGGTTTCTGCATACAATTCTTCCGTATAACGCGCTTCGTTATCATACAATTCCATCAGCAGATCGAGGGCAAAATTCTTTAACTCCTCGCGTGCGGATTCAGAAATGTGCTCCAGACCTTTTTGATATTTATAACCAATGTAATACCCGTGAACGGCTTCATCACGAATGATCAGACGAATGAGATCGGCGGTATTGGTCAGTTTTCCGCGGCTGGAGAAATACATTGGCAACCAGAAGCCGGAATAGAACAGGAAGGATTCCAGAAACACGCTGGCAATTTTTTTCTTCAACGGTTCGTCGCTGGCGTAATGTGTCAAAATGATCTGCGCCTTGCGCTGGAGTGGGGTATTTTCTTCACTCCACGCGTAAGCCGCATCCACGTCTTTGGTCTGGCAAAGAGTGGAGAAAATTGAGCTGTACGAACGGGCGTGCACCGCTTCCATAAAGCTGATATTCGATAGCACCGCCTCTTCATGCGGCGTTAACGAATCGGCCATCAATGCTGGCGCACCGGCTATGTTCTGAATAGTGTCGAGCAGCGTCAGCCCGGTAAAAACGCGGATAGTCAGCTGCTGTTCGGCGGCGTTCAATGTTTGCCAGGCCGGGATATCGTTGGAGAGCGGGACCTTTTCCGGTAGCCAGAAGTTACTGGTCAGGCGATTCCAAACCTCGAGATCTTTATCATCCTCAATCTTGTTCCAGTTGATGGCACTCACGCGGGATAATGTCATGTTGTCCTCCTTACAGCGCGCATGACACGCAACCTTCGATTTCGGTTCCTTCCAGCGCCAACTGGCGTAGTCGGATGTAGTACAGCGATTTGATGCCCTTACGCCAGGCGTAAATCTGCGCTTTGTTGATATCGCGAGTGGTGGCGGTATCGGGGAAAAAGAGCGTCAGTGAAAGCCCCTGATCGACATGCCGCGTTGCTTCAGCGTAGGTATCAATGATTTTTTGTGGACCAATCTCGTAGGCATCCTGATACAAGGCCAGATTCTCATTGGTCATAAACGGGGCAGGGTAGTAAACGCGCCCGGTTTTGCCCTCTTTGCGAATCTCCACTTTTGACACGATCGGGTGAATGCTTGATGTCGCATGGTTGATGTAGGAGATAGAACCCGTTGGCGGAACCGCTTGTAAATTCTGGTTATAAATGCCGTAGCGCATGACATCTTCACGCAGTTGCGACCACATTTCGCGCGTTGGCAGCGTAATGCCGCTGGCGGCAAACAGTGTGCGAACCTTGGCGGTTTTTGGCTGCCAGTCGCCCTGCAGATACTGGTTAAAATACTCACCGCTGGCGTAGCGGGACTGTCTGAATCCGGCAAAGGTTTTGCCGCGTTCCCGGGCGAGCTTCATCGACGTATTCAGCGCATGCCAGGTGATGGTGTAGAAATAGAGATTGGTGAAATCCAGCCCTTCAGGTGAGCCGTAGGCGATACCTTCCCGTGCCAGATACCCGTGCAGGTTCATCTGCCCAAGACCGATGGCGTGCGATGCGCTGTTTCCGGCCTCAATTGAGGGTACGCTGCGGATATGGCTCATGTCCGAAACGGCCGTTAAACCGCGAACCGCCGTTTCCACGGTGCGCCCAAAGTCTGGCGAATCCATGGTATGAGCAATATTCAACGAGCCGAGGTTGCAGGAGATAT
Organism: Citrobacter sp. RHBSTW-00859; assembly: GCF_013729795.1. Classification (NCBI taxonomy): domain Bacteria; kingdom Pseudomonadati; phylum Pseudomonadota; class Gammaproteobacteria; order Enterobacterales; family Enterobacteriaceae; genus Citrobacter; species Citrobacter sp. RHBSTW-00859. The sequence goes on from NZ_CP056284.1 coordinate 1,174,756, forward strand.
CGTGCCCTGTTTGCGCGTAATTGAGGTTTTCATCGTAGGTGGAAGCGTTGTTAACCTGCAAAATCTCCGAGCACAGGTTGCTCATATTGATACGACCGGCAATCGGATTGGTGCGATTCACCGTGTCTTCAAACATGATGTAAGGGTAGCCGGACTCGAACTGGATCTCGGCCAGCCGCTGGAAGAAATCGCGGGCGTTAATGTATTTTTTGCGCACTCGTTTGTCGGCAACCAGTTCGTCATACCGTTCAGTTACGGCGATATCACCGAATGGTTTGCCGTAAATGCGTTCCACGTCATACGGTGAAAACAGCGCCATTTGGGCATTTTCTTTGGCTAACTGGAAGGTGACATCCGGGATCACCACACCAAGCGAGAGCGTTTTGATACGGATTTTCTCGTCGGCGTTTTCACGTTTGGTATCGAGAAAACGCAAAATATCCGGATGATGCGCGTGCAGATACACCGCGCCTGCACCCTGACGCGCCCCTAATTGATTCGCATAAGAAAACGCATCCTCCAGCATTTTCATTACCGGGATCACCCCTGAGGACTGGTTCTCAATGCGCTTAATGGGCGCACCCGCCTCACGCAGGTTAGAGAGCAAAAATGCCACACCGCCGCCGCGTTTGGAGAGTTGCAGCGCCGAGTTGACCGCCCGTCCAATTGACTCCATGTTGTCTTCAATGCGTAACAGGAAGCAGGAAACCAGCTCGCCGCGTTGCTGTTTACCGCAGTTTAAAAAGGTTGGCGTGGCGGGTTGAAAACGCCCGGAGAGCATTTCATCGGTCAGTTGCAGAGCGAGCGCTTCATCGCCCTGCGCCAGCGTGAGCGCCACCATCGTTACGCGATCCTCAAAGTCTTCGAGATAGCGCTTCCCGTCGAACGTTTTCAGCGTATAGCTGGTGTAGAACTTCCATGCGCCGAGGAACGTCTGGAAACGGAATCCGCTGGCGTGGGCGTGGGCGAATAGCTTCAGCACAAACGCGCGATCGTAGCGGGCTAACACGCTGGCATCGTAATAGCCTTCATCCACCAACGTGTCCAGACGCGCCTGCTGGCTGGCAAACGCCACCGAGTTGGGGCGAACGTGGGCGGTAAAGAATGCCTCCACCGCCTGATGGTCTTTGTCGAACTGAATGCGCCCGGCCTTATCGTACAGATTCAGCATGGCGTTCAGGGCGTGATAATCCAGCGTCTGCTGTTCTACACGTTCTGCGGTTGTCGTTGCCAAAATTCGCTCACTCCTTTTTGCACGTTGTCGATATCGCTTTGGGTGCCCATCAGCTCAAAGCGATAGAGCCACGGCACGCCGCATTTTTGTGAGATGACATCACCCGCGCGACCGTAGGCGTCCCCGAAATTGCGATTGCCGGAGGCGATCACTCCACGGATTAACGCCCGGTTGTGCGTATCGTTTAAAAAGCGGATCACCTGTCTCGGGACCGCGCCAGCTGTACCGCCGCCACCGTAGGAGGGCACGATTAAAATGTAAGATTCGTCTACCCGGATCCGCTCGCGTTCGTTAAGCGGAATGCGGATGGCAGGCAGCCCCAGACGCTGCATGAAGCGGTGCGTATTTTCGGAGCTGCTGGAAAAGTAGACGAGCTGACTCATGCGCTGGCCACTTGAGGAGCCGGGCGCAGACGGTTGATCATGTCCGGGCGAAATCCTGACCAACTGGTTTCCCCTGCGACCACGACCGGTAACTGACGAAAGCCTTGATCGCGCAGGCGATCAGCCATATCGGGGTGTAAATCGACGTTTACCATCTCAAAGTCAAACCCGCGGCTTTCCATCGCCCGCTTAGTGGCGTGGCACTGAACACAGTTGTTACGAGTGTAAATAACAATGCGCATGATTCGTATTTCCATCTAAAAGTAAAAGAATGACGCGATAGAGGGCGTCAGGTTGTGTGTGTCTTGATAGAGGAGATACTAGATGTAGTTTTAAAAAGATTCAACCATACAAGATATGGTAATTTTAGATTGATGAGGGCTTGGGTGATGAGCGTGACGGAGGAAGTGATAGAAACTATGGCAGGTTGCCGGATGGCGCTTATGTCGCCATCCGGCAGCGCAGAATCACATGCGCATCCCTACCGCCAGACGGTTAAAGCAGTTCATCAGGCTAATAGCAAACGTCAAATCGCTAATCTCTTTCGCGCTAAAATGGTCGAGCAGCGGCAGATAAACGTCATCTTCGGCATGGGTGCTGGCTATATGGGTGACGGATTCGGCCCACGCCAGTGCCGCACGCTCCTGCTCGCTGAAGTGATGACTCACCCGCCAGCCTGCCAGAGCGTCCAGTTTGGCCTGCGCAACACCGGATTTGCGCAGCGCCTTACTGTGCATTTCCAGGCAAAAGGCGCAGCCGTTGATTTGCGAGACTCGCAGGTAAATCAGTTCCGTCAGCGTAGGTTCCAGCGCGCAGTTTTCCAGCGCTTTGCTGGCCTGAACCAAAGCGTTATAGATTTCAGGACTGAGTTCATAATAGGGCTGGCGTAACATTGTCATGGTATTTCTCCTCGTTTGGATGACCCGCAATGTAGCACTATAATGGACTGCTACAGAGAGCCATATTGTTGCCAAAAAAGCAGACCATAAATGCCACGCTATCAGCAAATTGCCCGTCAGTTAAAAAACGCCATTGAGAAAGTTGAACTAAAGCCAGGCACAAGATTGCCCTCCAGTCGGACCTGGGCCCAGGAGCTGGGGGTATCACGTTCGACGGTGGAAAATGCCTATGCAGATCTGGTGGCGCAGGGCTGGCTCGCGCGACGCGGGCAGGCAGGAACATTTGTCAGTGAGCAACTGCGACCGGAAAACGCACCTGTGTCTCCCGCCATCTTCGCCGGAGAAAACCCCAGGCCGCAGCCTTTTCAGATGGGATTACCCGCACTCGATCTCTTCCCGCGGGACGTCTGGGCGCGGGTGATGGGGCGGCGTTTACGCACCCAAACGCGTTTTGACCTGGCCGTGGGCGATGTTTGCGGCGAACGGGGGTTACGTCAGGCGATTGTCGATTACCTGCGCGTCTCACGCAGTATTGAGTGCCAGCCGGAGCAGATTTTTATTACTTCAGGTTACGCGGCATCAATGACGTTAATCCTGCGCGCTCTGTCTCAACCCGGTGAGGGGATGTGGGTCGAAGATCCTGGCTTTCCGTTGATTCACCCCGTGGTGGCTCAGGAGCGCATTGAGCTGATGCCGGTGGCAGTTGATGCCGATGGCCTGGATGTCTGCGCTGGGATCCGTGACTACCCGCAGGCGCGTTTTGTGCTGCTCACACCCGCACACCAAAGTCCGCTGGGCGTCGCCCTGTCATTAGACCGTCGCCACCAACTGCTTGAATGGGCGACTCGGGCGCAGGCGTGGATCATTGAAGATGATTACGACAGTGAATTTCGCTACCACGGTAAACCGTTGCCGCCGCTAAAAAGTCTGGATGCGCCCCAGCGGGTGATTTATGCCGGAACGTTCAGCAAATCGATGTTTCCGGCTTTGCGCACGGCATGGCTGGTGGTACCCCTGACTCAGGTCGAACATTTTCGTCAGCAGGCGGCGCTAACGGCCTGTAGCGTTCCGGTTTTATGGCAGCAAACGCTGGCGGATTTTATGCAAGATGGCCACTTCTGGCGGCACTTAAAACGTATGCGCCAGAATTATGCCCTGCGACGTCAATGGATGGAAAACGCGCTGAGCGAACAAGGGTTTAACGTCATTCCTCAGGAAGGAGGGATTCAGCTGGTGATAACTGTCGACGGAGATGATGTTGCCCTAGTGCGCAAAGCGAATCAGGCCGGGCTGGCGGTTCAGGCGTTAAGCCGCTGGCGAATAACTTCAGCAGGAAAGGGGGGAATATTGCTGTCGTTTACTAACATCAGTTCGGTGGAAATGGCGCAGCAGGCAGCGTATCAACTGCGGATGTCGCTGACATAAATCTGCGCGGTTCTTAAGATATTCGTCCCACCATCGCCACTCGTTTATGGACTTTTCTGAAAGCGTTGCTAATGCTGAATCAGGTAAGGTAAGCCCGCAGTAAAAAAAGATAACGAGGAAAATATATGTATTTACGACCTGATGAGGTGGCGCGCGTACTTGAAAAAGTGGGCTTTACCGTCGATGTAGTGACGCAAAAAACGTACGGCTATCGTCGTGGCGAAAATTATGTGTACGTTAACCGTGAAGCACGTATGGGACGTACCGCATTAGTTATCCATCCCACGCTAAAAGAGCGCAGCTCTTCGCTGGCGGAACCTGCGACGGATATTAAAACCTGCGATCACTACCAGCAATTCCCGCTATATTTAGCCGGAGAGACTCACGAACATTATGGTATTCCGCACGGCTTCAGTTCGCGAATTGCGCTTGAGCGTTATCTGAGTGGGTTGTTTGGCGACGTTAGTTCAAACTAATAATGCGACTGGCAGGGCCAGTCGCGAAGAGATCTGTCAGGCTTTAGCCTGGTGATAGCTGCTGACCTTAAACAGGCGGCGGCAATAATCAAGAAAGTAGCCATAGACCGCGCCCATCAGCATTGATACCACGATGTTCGAACTTACTGCAGCCGTAATCTGGTGCCAGTCTGCGCCAACCGTCAATAGAATAATCACATACACTGGTGACTGGAAGGTGACATAAGCCAGCACGTCCGCCAGGTTTTTCCCCCATCCTGCTTGCGTGGCTTTACGCGCCGCGCGCATAAACAAATCGCGATACATGCCGTATGGCCACGCGATCAGGATGTTGACGGGGATAGCCACCAGTCTGGAGTACAGAGACTGTTCGAAGCTCATTCCTGAAAGGAATATTTCGATCAACATGTTCACGACAGAACAATAAACAACCATCGCGAACGTGTCTGCTACTGCATGACGCAAGCGTGACTGCGGAGAGAACATGTTAATGCTCCTTGTAAAAAGGGAAAAAAAGGTTTTGAATACCTTCTTGCTAGTGATTTGTCTTGCTGCTTTCGCGTTTGAATAGGATATCTGCCTGGATAATAACTAGCAACTAGCTTAAAATTTTTATTTATTACCTTTTTGTCGATAAAATGCTCTGCAATGGTTTGTTTTTTGTTCGTTTTGGTATTTTCGTTGCTGATTTAATTAAAGGCATTTTAGAACAATGGGTTATGGAAATTTGTTTTTCTGAATTTTTTGCGCTCCTTTTCTCAATGTTGACTAATGTGCAATATGTATACGCACCGGCTCCGCGCGATGTTGTGGCCTGTTTCTCGACTGATACCCTGAGACTCCTTGCAGGTATATTTATAGCGACTAGCAGAGGAATAGAATATATCGCATAGGCGATGTCAAAATGGATGCTATAAATACACGAATTAGCTTTTTTGATTAGTAATATGCGAATAAATTAGACTGGAAATATAATAAGCAGTTGCATACAATATTTAGGGTAATACCGTTTTTATGTTTTACGTTAAAGAGGTTTTGTTAATATGAGTTCAATGTTAAAAAACTTAAATAATATCCGCTCGCTGCGTGCAATGGCTCGTGAATTTTCCGTTGATGTGCTGGAAGATATGCTTGAAAAATTCAGGGTAGTGACCAAAGAACGCCGCGATGAAGAAGAACAACAACAGCGCCAACGTGCAGAACAGCAGGAAAAAATTAATACTTTGCTGGCGCTGATGCAGGCAGACGGGATCAATCCGGAAGAGCTACTGAGCATGACGCCTGCGACGGCAGGTTCAGTTAAAAAACGTCAGCCGCGCCCGGCGAAATATCGTTTTACCGATCTCAATGGTGAAACAAAAACATGGACCGGACAGGGTCGCACACCGAAGCCAATTGCCCAGGCACTGGCTGCCGGTAAATCTCTTGATGACTTTTTGATCTGATTATTAATGCGGTGAGGGCGACCTCACCGCTTATTTTCAGCAAACGCCAAAATCACCCTCTTCGGTATATCGCGTCACGTCAGCTGCTTTCAGCGTGAATTTTTCGCCGCTTTCATTACTGGCGTGTACCGCCACAATGTGATCGCCATTGACTTCGACAACTTTCAGTTTGGGTCCACCCATGCGTGGTTGAACCAGATCGCCAGGTTTAAACATATTGCTCTCCTTTATTTATCGCAGAACTCACCATAGATCACGTCAATCAGCGGGTACAGTGCAGTTTCAATGATTACCGCTTAATGAGTACGTCGGTTCCAGGGCATGATATCCAGCAATCGCGCCATGCCGCAAAAGCCGTTCACGCCAGCGAGTATTAGCCCGGCACCCACGAAACCGCTCAGCAGGAAGAAGGCGCTGCTAACGGTGTAGCCCAGAATGACGCCGAGTAAGGCAAGGCTACCTGCGGCTATCTGCACCTGGCGCATCAGCGGTAACGGTTGTGAACGATCTTTTGCCACCGGAAAACCTGCGGCTTTCCAGCCGTCAATGCCACCTTCCAACAACCAGACCTGCGCAGGCGCGGCAATAGCGTTCAGTTTTGTCGCCGCGTTTTGTGTACGTTTGCCTGACTGGCAGTGAAAAATCACCTGCCCGGCGCGTAAATTCGCAGGCAGCGATCCCTGCTCTAGCGTAGATAATGGTACCAGATGCGCCTCCGGAATATGCTCGTACAGATACTCGTCAGCATCGCGGATATCAATCAGTTTTGCGCCTTGTGCGACCAGCGTCTGCGCCTCGCGCGGGGAAATCGTCCCAATGGTCATGATGGCTCCTTATGGGCAATACAGTGTTTTTAATGTGGCGATCAGTGAATTCACGGCCGCATTTTTGATGGAGTACAGGATGCGCTGGGCATCGCGTTGGCTGTCTATCAGGCCCTCTTCACGCATACGCGCCAGATGCTGCGAAGTGGCGGAAGGACTCAGGCCGGTAACACGGGCTAATTCGCCCGCGCTGGTACCGGGTGAGCCGCAGAGCATGCACAAAATCAGCAACCTTTTCGGGTTACTCATCGCTTTTAGCAGGGCGGCAGCCTGCTCTGCGCTGGCCTGGAGTTGTTCAAGTTCAGTCATATGTATTTAAGCATATTCTAAATTAAGCTTATTCTAAAATAAACGGTCAACGTACGCCAGCGTAAAGAGCGTAAAGGAGGGTAAAACAGCAGGGGAAGGCTGGCAGAGTTAGGTACACTGACTATGCTTAGAGATAAAATCTCTTTTTAAACAATGAGTAACTTTTTGCTTGTATGGAGTGTGTATGGGTTTCTGGAGAATCGTTTTTACTATTATTCTGCCCCCGCTTGGCGTGCTGCTGGGGAAGGGGTTCGGCTGGGCATTTATCCTCAATATTGTTCTGACGCTGCTGGGCTACATCCCGGGTCTGATCCACGCCTTCTGGATACAAACGCGTAGCTAATTACCTTTCTACTACGGCGCTCTGGCGCCGTTTTCTTTGCGCTTCTTTCTCCTCTGCTACACTTCCTGGTGTTGATTGTTAACTACCGAGGTGGATATGGGACTCTTTAATTTTGTAAAAGATGCGGGTGAAAAACTGTGGGATGCGGTTACTGGCAACCATGACACTGCCGATCTGGCAAAAAAGGTACAGGAACACCTGAACAAAACGGGCATCCCGGATGCGGATAAAGTGAACGTCCAAATTAACGAAGGTAAAGCCACCGTTTCTGGCGATGGATTAAGTCAGGAAGCGAAAGAAAAAATCCTGATTGCGATTGGCAATATCTCTGGTATTGCCAGCGTCGACGATCAGGTAAAAACTTCTGCGCCGGCGAGTGAAAGCCAGTTTTATACCGTAAAATCAGGGGATACCCTGAGCGCTATTGCCAAACAGGTATACGGTAACGCCAACCTGTATAACCAGATATTTGAAGCGAATAAACCGATGCTGAAAAGCCCGGATAAAATTTATCCAGGGCAGGTTTTGCGTATTCCAGAACAATAAGAATGTTCAGGCTTATTGCGTCAGCAATTTGCCGGACATCGCTTGTTGAATAATCGGAATGGGCGTCAGCAGGTGCTGGCGCATTAATTCACTGGCACGTGCGGCATCGCGTGCCAGAATTGCTTCGGTCAGCGTTTGGTGCTGATCGTGTTTATCTTCCAACATCTCCACCGACAGCACCGTCTTTCGCAGCCAGATAAACCGGTAGCGCGCCGCCAAATCGAATAGCCGTTCGCGCATTTGCAGCAGATACTGTGAACCGCAGCCAGCGACAATTGCCGAGTGAAAAGCCTGATGGCGCTGATCCCACTCGTCGAGCATCTGTTCACTGGCGTCAACGGCTTCAAGCTTGCCGAGCATATGCGCCCGCGCCAGAATTTCAGCTTCCCAGGCGTCGTCGCCGCGTTCAATGGCCAGCGCAACCAGCATGGCTTCCATATTGGCGCGGGCATCGAAAATATCGAGCAACTCCTGTTCGGACATTGGGGCGACACGATACCCTTTCTGATTGACCACCGTGACCAGCCGCTCGGCAACCAACTGCGAAAGCGCTTCGCGTAGCGGTCCCACGCCAAGCTCATAGCGTGAGGTCAGAAGGCTCATACGCAGTTTTTCATCAGGCTGATACACACCGCGGATGATGTCGTTTTTCAGCCAGCGGTATCCATCAATGGCCGTCGGTTGGGGAATGGCGGTCATGGTCTTACTCCTGAACGGTTTTCCCGGCCTGCGCCGGGAAAAGGTTTAATGCGTATTTTGCAACGTTGCTTTTTGCCACGATAGCAGTTTTTTCCAGCGTGACATAATAGGCACGGTGCAAATAATACCTATGGCTAACAACCCGGTAGAGATAACTTCCAGTTGTTGAGCCGGGCGAAAGAGCATCACCACCAGCACAAAGATAATAAAGGCGATTACCAGCCAGGTAAGCCACGGATAGAGCCACATTTTCAGTTTAATTTCACCGCCTCGCGCCAGCAGGATTTTGCGCATCCGCAGTTGGGAAATTGCAATAACCAGATAAACCAGCAGGGCGATGGCGCCAGAGCTGTCGATCAGGAATTTGAACACCTTGGCCGGGGCGTAATAGTTGACCACCACGGTGAGGAACGCGGCCCCCGTAGACAGCAACACCGCCACATAAGGCGTTTTACTCCGGTTCGTTTTACCCATAAAGGCGGGAGCATCGCCACGACGGCTCAGGGAGTAAAGCATACGCGAGGACGTATACAGCGCGGAGTTCAGACAACTGGTTACCGACAGCAATATGACACAGTCCATGATCAGCTTCGCGTGTGGGATATGCAGTAACTCCAGCACCGAGCGGTAAGAGCCCACCTCTTTCAGTCCCGGCATGTTCCACGGAATCAGCGCGACGACCACGAAAATAGAGCACAGATAGAAGATGGAGATACGCCAGATAACCGAGTTGGTGGCGCGGACGATGTGCTTATCCGGGGTGTCGGACTCGGCGGCGGCGATGGTAACAATCTCTGCGCCCATAAAGGAGAACATGGTGATTAGCATCGCGCTGATCACCGCGCCAAAGCCGTTGGGCATGAAGCCGCCCTGATCCCACAGGCGCGAAACTCCGCTGACCTCGGCATAGGGGTAGAAACCGCTAATCGCCACCGCACCGAGAGTGATAAACGCCAGAATGGCAATCACTTTGCACAGCGCCAGCCAGAACTCGAACTCACCGTAATTTTTGACGCTCAGCAAATTACTGCCGGTTAATGCCAACGTGATAACCAGAGAAAACAGCCAGATAGGAATGCCTGGAACCCAGGAGTGCAGAATGATGGCGGCGATATTCGCTTCCAGCGGGATAACCAACACCCAGAACCACCAGTACAGCCAGCCGATGGTATAACCCGCCCACGGCCCGATGGCCTTATCGGCGTAGGTGGAAAAGGAACCGGTATCCGGGGTGGCAACGGCCATTTCGGCCAGCATGCGCATAATCATCACCACCAGCAATCCGGCGAACAGATAGGCCAGTAATACTGCGGGACCGGCTTCTGCAATCGCCACGCTTGAACCCACAAACAAACTTGCGCCGATAACCCCGGCAATAGACAGCATGGTGACGTGGCGTGATTTCAGCCCGCCCCCTAAATCATGTGATTGTGACACTTGCCCCATCTTTTAAACCTCTCGAAAGTATTTCACTTGGGAGAGCACCCCGTCATTCCCGCGCCGGGGCACGCGTATTTATTGTTATTGACCCTGTCAGCCGGATGGCGGCTCCGCCTTATCCGGCCTGTGGATTGCGTTTTTTATTGGTCGAATGCGGTGTTAACCCTGCTTCGCTTCGGCAAAACACTGAGCGATAATGTCCAGCCCCTGGCGGATTTGGGCATCTTCAATGGTCAGTGGGACAAGAATGCGCAGTACGTTGTAGTAAGGTCCGCAGGAGAGCAGGATCAGCCCTTTATCGCGCGCACGCGCGACGATTTCCGCGGTCAGTTTGGCGTCTGGTTTCGTGTGATCGCCGTCTTCAAACAGTTCGATTGCGATCATCGCTCCCAGCCCGCGTACATCGCCAATCTCGCGGTGGCTTTCCGCGATAGCCAGCAGGCCTTCGCGCAGGGTTTGACCCAGCTCGTTGGCTTTTTGCAGCAGATTTTCCTGTTCGAAAATATTCAGTACCGCCAGTGCGGCGGCGCAGGCAATCGGGTTACCGGCATAGGTACCGCCCAGACCGCCCGGTGGGATAGCGTCCATGACTTCGGTGCGCCCGGTCACTCCCGCCAGCGGGAAGCCACCGGCAATAGATTTGGCGAAGGTGGTGAGATCGGGCGCAACGCCCATCTGCTCCATAGCGAACAGCGTACCGGTACGGCCTGCGCCGCTCTGTACTTCATCGGCAATCAGCATGATGCCGTGCTCGTCACAAATGGCGCGCAGACGTTGCATAAAAGCAGGAGAGGCGGCGTAAAAACCACCTTCGCCCTGGACGGGCTCAATCACGATGGCGGCAACATCTTCCGGAGCGGCATCATTTTTGAAGATACGGTGAATGCTGGCGATAGCATCGTCTTCACTGATGCCGTGCAGCGGGCAAGGATAAAGCGCACGGTACACGTGGCCCGGCATCAGTCCCATTCCTGCAGAGTACGGGTTTACTTTCCCGGTCAGTGACAGGGTGTAGTGGGTTCGACCGTGGTAAGCGCCGCTGAAGGCGATAGTGCCGGTTCGTTTGGTGGCGGCGCGGGCGATTTTCACCGCGTTTTCCACCGCTTCCGAGCCGGTTGTCACCAGCAGGGTTTTTTTGGCGAAATCGCCCGGCACTTTCTTATTCATGATTTCGCACAGCTCCAGGTACGGCTCATAGGCCAGCACCTGGAAACAGGTATGGGACAGCTTTTTCAACTGTGCTTCTACCGCAGAGACGATCTGCGGGTGCAGGTGGCCGGTGTTCAGCACCGCAATACCGCCAGCAAAATCGAGGAATTCACGGCCTTCAACGTCCCAGACTCGACAGTTTTCTGCACGCTCGGCAAAAATAGGATGGATTTGTCCTACGCCACGGGGAACGGCGTTGCTGCGACGTTGCATAAGTTCTTTGTTGGTGCTCATCAGGTGTTCTCCAGTATTTATTTTATTAAAGGCCGATGCACATATATTTGATTTCTAAGTAGTCTTCGATGCCGTATTTCGATCCTTCACGGCCAAGACCGGAGGCTTTGATTCCCCCAAACGGGGCGACTTCGTTGGAGATAATGCCGGTGTTAATCCCGACAATGCCGTATTCCAGCGCTTCGCCAACGCGAAAGACGCGGCTCAAATCACGGGCGTAGAAATAGGCGGCCAGACCAAACTCGGTGTCATTGGCCTGAGCGATGACGTCAGCCTCGTCCTTAAACCGGAACAGCGGAGCCAGCGGGCCGAACGTCTCTTCTTTGGCGACCTTCGCGTTGTCAGGCACATCCACCAAAATGGTGGGCTGGAAGAAGTTGCCGCCGAGTGCGTGAGGTTTGCCGCCCGCGATAATGCGCGCGCCTTTATCCAGAGCATCGGCGATGTGTTCCTGCACTTTGGCTACCGCTTTCTCGTCGATCAGCGGCCCGGTGGTGACGTCAGGTTGCAGACCATCACCGAGGTGCAGTTTGCTCACTGCCTGCTGGAGTTTTTCGGCAAAACGGTCATACACGCCGTCCTGCACGTATAGGCGGTTGGCGCAGACACAGGTTTGGCCTGCGTTACGGAACTTCGATGCCAGTGCGCCTTCCACGGCTTTATCAAGATCGGCATCGTCAAAGACGATAAACGGCGCATTGCCGCCCAGCTCCAGCGACACTTTTTTGATGTCTTTGGCGCACTGCTGCATTAACTGACGACCAATTTCGGTTGAGCCGGTAAATGACAGCTTGCGTACCAGCGGGTTGCCGGTCAGCTCGTTGCCGACCGCGCTCGCTGAACCGGTCACCACGCTGAAAACGCCTGCCGGGATCCCGGCGCGATTGGCAAGCTCTGCCAGCGCCAGTGCGGAGTAGGGGGTCTGGCTGGCCGGTTTAAGCACCATTGTGCAACCAGCCGCCAGCGCCGGACCGGCTTTGCGGGTAATCATCGCCGCGGGGAAGTTCCACGGCGTAATCGCGGCGGTAACGCCGATCGGCTGTTTGATGACGATTAGGCGTTTGTCGGCCTGGTGGCCGGGGATCGTATCGCCATAGATACGTTTGCCCTCTTCGGCAAACCACTCAATAAAAGAAGCGGCATAGGTGATTTCACCTTTGGCTTCTGCCAGCGGTTTACCCTGTTCCAGGGTCATCAGACGGGCGAGATCGTCCTGATGCTCAATCATCAGGTTGAACCAGCGGCGCAGGATGTTGGCCCGCTCTTTGGCGGTCAGCGCACGCCAGGCGGGCAGAGCGCGGTTAGCGGCGTTAATCGCTTCGCGGGTTTCATCCGCCCCCATTTTCGGTACGCTACCTAATTGCTGACCGTTGGCGGGGTTGGTCACCGCGATGGTCTCGCCGCTGTTGGCGTCACGCCAGTTGCCATCGATCAGTGCTTGCTGGCGAAATAAGGTTGGATCGTTAAGTTGCATAATTGCGTCCTGTCTAAATCGTTTTAACGGGTGAATGCGGCGTGTAATGTTTCCACGCTACGTGCCGCACGCAGCGTGCGTCCGGGATTACTCTGGTTCTCCAGCAGCGCATGAACTTTGCTGACAATATGCGCGCCGATAGGGATCGCCGACGTTGCTGCCGGAGAAGGCGCGTTACAGGTGTGAATTGAGCGTGGCGTGGTGACAAACAGGAAATCGTCGATTAGCTTGCCGTCCGGTGATACAGCCTGTGCCCGCACGCCTGCAGGCCAGGGCTGCAGATCCTTGAGCGTCAGACTCGGGCAGTACTTTTGTACCAGCCGCAGATAACCGCTTTTGCACAGCGAATTCTTCATTTCGCCAAGTCCTGAGCGCAGGTTGTTTTGCAGCACGCGACGAATGCCGGAAGAGCTGAGGATCTCCAGCGTATCGCTGAGCGAGAAGTCGCGTTTACGGTAGCCTTCACGTTTAAATGCCAGTACCGCGTTGGGGCCCACGGTGACGCTGCCGTCAATCATCCGGGTCAGATGAACGCCGAGAAACGGCATCGCCGGGTCGGGGATGGGGTAGATCAGATGGTTGACTATCTGGTTATGTTCTGACGCCAGACGGAAATATTCGCCACGGAACGGACAGATGATAAAGCCGGGTTCAACGCCGAGCATTTTCACTAGTCGGTCCGCCATCAGGCCAGAGCAGCTAATCAGCGTCGCTCCCTCAAATTCCTGACCCTGACGGGTATGTACGACAACGCCCGCAGCGTGCTCTTTTAGCGCGCTGACCTCAGCGTTGTAGATAATCTCACCGCCTTTGGCCTGAAATATCTTCGCCATCGCGGCGGTGACTTCGCGGTAGCTGACGATCCCGCTCGACGGAACAAAAATACCGCCCAGCCCGGTGATGTTGGGTTCACGCTCGCGAAGCTCCTGCGCATTCAGCCATTCGCGGTCAAGGCCGTTAGCGGCGGTGCGATCCCACAGCGCGCGCATGCGCTCCATTTCCAGTTCGGAGGTGGCAACCAGCATTTTTCCGCAGACGTCGTAGCGGATGCCGTTTTGGTCGCAAAAGGCTTTTGTGGCGCGATTTCCGGCCAGGCAAAACTGCGCCTTCAGGCTGCCGGGGGTGTAATAGACCCCGGCATGAATTACGCCGCTGTTGTGGCCCGTCTGATGACAGGCCGGGCCGGACTCTTTTTCCAGCAGCGCGATTCTGGCGTCCGGATAGACATCAATCAGCTGCATGGCGGTCGACATGCCGATAATGCCGCCGCCAATAATCACAAAATCATACATCCGCTTTATTCCTTCGCGCTTACTGATGGGTCTGGTAGTGGTTTGTCGCGTAAGCGAAATAACCACGCTGGCGCATCAGTTCGCGGCGCAGGTCAGGATGCGAGGTGAAGCGATCGCGACCGTGCAACCAGAACAGGTTGTTGATTAGCAGGAATTTACCGACTGAAACCGGAACGGAAATAATGGCCTTGCTGGTTTCCAACGCATCGGACAAATCGCTCAGCCAGACGCCTTCTTCATAATCTTTTGGCTGGACGAACTGGTCGATGTAGCGCATCACCGGGCGGCCCTGCTGGTCAACGTCAAACACCGGATGGAACACTTCCTGGCTGACGTTTTTGCTTGGCGGTGCGGCAAAGCGCATGGCGCGACGCGCCAGCGGGTGGGTAAAGTACTGATCCAGATGTTCCCAGTCGTCGAGGTGCAGCAGCAGCGAGTTACCGCCGGTCATGTTCTGCTCGTCAATCTTCATCATCAGCACATAGTCGGTGATTTCTTCGAGGTAGGTTCCGTCGTTATGCAGCTCCATTACACGGTGCGGCTGGCGCAGATAGCTGTCTGAGTTATCAACGTTTTTCACCACAAAACGGGCATAGTATTGACCGCTCATCGCATCAAAATTGGAGCGCCCGATAAGATGCGCTACCGCCGTCGCCAGCTTGACCATCTCTTCAGCCTGTGCCACATCATCTACGCCAACAGCGTTGATCAGCAGTGCGCCTTCGGCACGATCGAGCAACGTTTTCAGCAGCAAAGGCTGCAACTGATTACCGCACAGGTCGTCGAGGATCTTGCCCACTTTGAAGCGCAGGAAGGATTTGTATTCCAGTGCCTGCACCGGCCACTGCGCTACGGCTTTCAGAAATTGCTCAGTGGTTTCAGCGGAAAAAGTCAGCTCCAGCAGGCGTGGGGACTGGGCTGATGGTTTCAACGTGAAACCGCTGTAGTGCTGGGCTGGATCATCAGCGTTCGGTTTTACGGCAGTCAGTGCGTTCATCAAATCGTTCCTCTCAGTAGATTGTCAGGGAGATATGGCGCAGATCGTTTCGTAGCCATAAATTAAAAATATCTACATTTTTGAAAAACGCGCACAGAATGGGCTTGTTTGTTTATTATTTGTGATCAAAAACAACAATTATTTAACATTATAAAAAGTGAGGTTAAGTGCGAGGATGAGAAGGAATGACAGGTAATGTTATTTTAAAACAAAGAGTTAATTATTCTGCCGCTGAGGGTAACTCAACGGCAGCAGCAAAGTCAGTAACCGACTTTATAAATGCGCCCGGTTTGGATGCCTTCCACGCTGCGGCGATAGGCATTGGCAACGGTAGCGGCGGGGACGCTTTCAAAGCCTGGGAAGAAACCATCGTATGCTTCGGCGGATTCACTGAGTACGGTTGGGCTTATCAGGTTTATGCGCTGACCACGACCTAGCTCACAGGCAGCAGCGCGCACAAATCCTTCCAGTCCGGCATTGATCGTTGCCGCATTCGCCCCTTGTGCGATGGGTTCATGGGCGATAATGCCGCTAATCAGCGTAATCGAGCCGCCATCATTGAGGAAATGTTGCCCGGTTAATGCCAGACGTATCTGGCCTAACAGCTTATCCTGTAATCCCTGATTAAAGTCCTCGTCGGTCATTGTCGACAGCGGGCCAAAGAACAGGTTGCCGGTGGCGGAAACGATCGCATCTATCCGACCGACTTTTTCAAACAATGCCCCGACACTCTCCTGCGAGGTGATATCGACCTGGTAATCTCCCCGCGTGCGACCTACGCGGATCACCTCATGTTTACGGCTTAACGTTTCTGTAACTGCGCGCCCCACTGTACCGCTGGCACCAATAATGACGATTTTCATAACCACCTCCAGAATAGTGTGAGCCACTATTCTTTAATGAAAATGAAATCGGATAAACTGGCTATAAGTTAGATGATTACTAACCAGAGGTTTGTAATATGGATAAGCTGCGCGGCATGGAAACGTTTATCGCCGTGGTGGAGAGCGGCAGCTTTACCTCCGCGGCAACAAGACTCGAGATGTCTGCGGTGATGGTGGGAAAATATATCACCCAACTGGAAGCACAGCTCGGCACGCGTCTGCTGGAGCGCAATACTCGCCGCCAGAGCCTGACCGATGCCGGGCGTGTCTATTTTGAAGAAGCCCGCCGCGTGCTGGAGCAGGTGTCGATAGCCGAGCGTTCGGTAGAGCGTCTGCGGCTGGCCCCTGCGGGGACGCTGCGCATTAGCGCGCCTACTTCTTTTGGCGCTTGCGTTATCTCGCCGCTGGCCGCTGCGTTTTTACAGGCCTGGCCAGACGTGCGCATTGAGCTGGATCTGACCAACCGGATGGTTGATCTGGTGAATGAAGGCGTCGACCTGGCGATCCGTATTGGCGATATCCATCAGACTGATGTGGTGGCGAAATACCTGTGCCCTTACCGTATGGCGATCTGTGCATCAAAGGATTATCTTGCCCGTCATGGCACGCCCCTTACGCCTGCGGATCTGGTGGATCATCTGTGCCTGTCCCATACCGTGTGGACGGCTCGCAACGAATGGATACTGCCTGGCGTGACGGGCGAAGTCAGATGGAAGCGCGATGCGATCCTGCGCTGTAACGATGGTCATGGCCTGCGTATGGCGGCGGTAGCGGGGGCCGGACTGTTATTGCAACCGGAGGTGCTGCTGGCGCAAGAGCTGGCTACCGGGAAACTGATTCGGATACTGGAAAAGTTTACGCCGCAGCCGCGGCCGATTCATCTACTGTGGCGACAAGATTTGCGTCCGCTGCCCAAGCTGACGCGGTTTGTTGAGCACGTACTCAGTGCCGTTCAGGAATTAAGATGAAAATGCCGGATAAGACGCGTCAGCGCCGCTATCCGGCATATTATTAGCTGATATCCACCTGTGGTTTGCTGTTACGTTTACGAATCAGGCGTAGCACTGGCGGGACGACGATAACCAGTACCGCCATCACCAGCAGCACTTTCGCCACGCCGCTGGCCCACAGAATATCCATATTACCGTTACTGATAGACAGCGCCCGACGGAGGTTCTGCTCCAGCATTTCCCCGAGAACGAAGCCTAAAATCAACGGCGACATCGGGAAGTGCATTTTGCGCAATATGTAGCCCAGCACGCCGAGGGCAACCATCAGCACCAGATCGAAAGTGGTGCTGTGGACGGCATACACGCCCACCGCGGAGACTGCCGCGATAGCCGGTACCAAAAACCACAAGGGGATGGTCAGCATACGGGTAAACAGGCCGATCAACGGGATGTTCATCACCAGCAGCATCACGTTAGCAATCAGCAGCGCCGCAATCAGCCCCCAGACGATGTCCGGCTGTTCGGTGAACATGGCCGGACCCGGGGTGATATTGTACAGCGTCAGCGCGCCCATCATCACCGCTGTGGTGCCGGAGCCCGGTACGCCGAGCGTCAGCATCGGGATAAAGGAGCCACAGGCCGAGGCGTTGTTGGCGGCTTCGGGGGCCGCCACGCCGCGTATATCCCCTTTGCCGAAGCTGTCGCTATTGCCGCTGAGCTTTTTCTCGGTCATATAGGTGATAGCGCTGGCAATGGTTGCGCCCGCGCCGGGCAGGACGCCGACGAAAAAGCCAATCACCGATGAACGCAGGGTTGCGCCAACGCACTGCGCACCTTCTTTGGCGTTAAATAACATGCGGCCCGTTTTACGCACCAGCGTCTGGCCACTGCTGGTATGTTCCAGCATTAACAGTATTTCAGAGACTGAGAACAGTCCAATCACTACCACGATAAACTGCACACCGTCGGAGAGATGAACGCTGTCAAAGGTAAAGCGATAAACCCCGGTATTGGCGTCTACGCCGACGGTCGCAAGGCCGAGACCGATAAGCGCTGCCAGAAATGATTTCAGCGGGTTTTGCGCCATCATGCTGCCAAGGCAGGCAATGGCGAAAACCATTAAGGCAAAGTATTCCGCCGGACCGAAGGCCAGCGACCATTGGGCTAACGCCGGGGCAAACAGAATGATGCCGCCGATAGCGATAAGCGAACCAATGAAAGAGCTGACCGCCGAGATAGAGAGCGCAACGCCGCCGCGGCCTTGCTGCGCCATCGGGTAGCCATCCAGCGCGGTCATAATCGCCGCCGCATCGCCGGGAACATTCAGCAGGATGGAGGAGATACGTCCGCCGTATTCACAACCTATGTAGACCGTAGCCAGCAGGATCAGCGCAGATTCTGCAGGCAGATGCAAAGCGAAGGCCAGAGGCAGGAGGATCGCCACGCCGTTAATGGGTCCAAGACCAGGCAACAGCCCGACAATGGTACCGACAAAACAGCCAATCAGGGCGATGACCAGGTTTTCCGGCGTCATGGCCACCGCGAAACCCTGAGAAAGATAAATCCAGGTATCCATCGTTTCTCCGTTAACCCAGCCAGGCGCCGAGTGGTAAGGTGACGTCAAGCAGTCGGTCAAAGGCATACCACAGCAGAATGCCGAGTACCGCGCCGGAAATCCCCGCAGCCGGAATGGTTGCGCCGAACAGCATGCCAATTACCACGGTGAGAATGGCGGTGGCGATGGGAAAACCGAGCCATTCGAAACCCCAGGCGTACATCAACAGAACAATCACCATTGTCAGCAGCTTTTGCAGCACGTGGCGGCGGGGCCAACTGATGGTGTCGGGATGGCGCAACAGCAGCGCCACGGCGCATACCAGCATCAGGCTGATAATGCCAAGCGGAAAGGGACGCGGCCCAACCGGCTCATAGCTGTATTCGCTGGTGATTTGCCAGGCCACGAACAGCCCGGCTATGCAGAGCAACAGCCAGATACCTGCAAAAATACGATCGCTCATCATCTTTGCCTCTGCGCTTATTTCGCCAGACCGAAGGCTTTCGCCTGCTCACGGTAATCCGTGACCTGCTTTTTCACGTATTCGTCGAGCTGCTTACCGCTCATGTTGAATTCAAACAGGCCGCGCAGATCGCGCTGCTTTTTAAACTCATCGGTCTGCTGGAGTTTGTTAAAGGTATCAACCCACCACTGATACTCGGCGTCGCTGACTTTTGGTCCAACGTAGAAGCCACGAATGATGGGCCACACGAGGTCATAACCCTGCTCTTTGGCGGTTGGCACGTTAGCTAACTGGCCTGGCAGACGTTGATCAGAGAACACGGCGAGCACGCGGATTTTGTCGCCGCTAAGATAAGGCACCATCTCGCTGAGATCGCCGGAAACCACCTGTACGTGATTCCCCATCAGCGCGGTGACCGGTTCGCCGCCGCCCTCAAAGGCCACATAGCGCATCTTATGTGGATCGACGTTGGCTTTTTGCGCCAGCAGCGCCGACTTCATCCAGTCCTGACTACCGATAGAGGCGCCTGCGCCAATGACCACGCTGTTAGGATCTTTCTCCATAGCCGTCAGCAGATCTTTCAGCGTTTTCCATGGTGAGTCCTGGCGTACGGCAATCATGCCGTAGTCAGTGCCCACACTTGCCAGCCAGCGGACATCATCAACGCCGTAGCGACCAAACTTCCCTTGTGACAGGTTCAGCAGCGAGCCGCCGGAGAATGCCACTACGGTACCCGCTTCAGCCGGACGTTGCGCGACGATCGCGTTATAGGCCACGGCGCCGACGCCACCGGGCATGTAGGTAACGCGCATCGGTTTTTCGATAGCGCCGGTTTCCATCATGCTCACTTGAATCAACTTACAGGTGAGATCGAAACCACCGCCAGGTTTAGCAGGGGCGATACATTCTGTGCGCGATGGCGCTTGTTCCGCCAGAACAGAGGTACTCATCAGTAAAATGCTTGCAGTAAGGGTACGAAGTAACTGTTTTTTCATTGTTTATCCTCACGCCGGAAAACCGGATTTTCGGGTACGGAAGAAGATTTTTGTGATTATGTGAGCCGATGTGTAGCAGTTCGGTTGCATGATTGTTAAAACATTAACCTTTCAATTCCCTTTCAATGCGGCAGAAACTTTACAGGATGTGATATGCGTCTCTTATTAGCGGAAGATAACCGTGAGTTAGCTCACTGGCTGGAGAAAGCGCTGGTGCAAAACGGTTTTGCCGTCGACTGCGTTTTTGATGGCCTGGCGGCCGACCATCTTTTACATAGCGAAACGTACGCGCTGGCGGTGCTGGATATCAATATGCCGGGACTGGATGGTCTTGACGTCGTTCAGCGCCTGCGCAAACGCGGGCAGACGCTTCCTGTGCTGCTGTTGACGGCGCGCAGCGCGGTGGCCGATCGGGTGAAAGGATTGAACGTCGGGGCCGATGATTATCTGGCAAAACCGTTTGAAATCGAGGAGCTGGATGCCCGGCTGAGGGCTTTGCTACGCCGCAGCGCGGGGCAGGTGCAGGGCATACAGCAACTGGGCGAACTGGCGTTTCACGATGAGGGCTATTTTCTGTTGCAGGGACAGCCGCTGGCGCTCACGCCGCGCGAACAGGCATTGCTGACGGTGCTGATGTACCGTCGATTGCGACCGGTTTCGCGTCAGCAGTTGTTTGAACAGGTCTTCAGTCTAAACGATGAGGTCAGCCCCGAAAGCATTGAGCTCTACATCCATCGTCTGCGTAAAAAGCTACAGGGAAGCGATGTGCGCATCGCCACGCTGCGCGGACTGGGCTATGTGCTGGAGCGTAGCGATGAAGTGGGTTAAACCCCAATCGTTGTACCTGCAACTGCTGATGTTTCTGGGTTTGCCGCTCATGTTGTTGTGGGGGTTGTCGGCATTTAACAGCTATGTCAGCGCGCTACAGGCGGCGACGCAGGCGTATGACCGGACGCTGCTCTCGTCTGCCAGAACCGTCTCCGAGCGACTGGTGGTGCACAACAAACAGCTGGAAGTGAATGTGCCGTGGGTGGTGCTGGACAGCTTTGAGCTGAATATGAACGACAGGTTGTATTACAAGGTGGTCGATCCGGCGGGGAAGGTTATCTCAGGTTATGACGATTTACCTGCGATGCCGCCTGCGACATCGCGTACGCGGCTTTATCCGGCGCTGGCGTGGTTTTATCACACTGAATATCGCGGGGAGGCAATTCGCGTGGCGCGTCTGCTGCAGCCCGTCAACGAGGGCGGCATTATCGGCATGGCCGAGATTTATGTCGCCGAAACGCTGCAATCGCGACGTTACCTGGCGCGACAGTTGCTGTTTTCCTCGTGGGTTTCGCAAGGGCTGCTGGTGCTGCTCACGCTGGTGCTGGTCGGCTGGCTGCTGCGTCGGGTGTTACGCCCGATGCGCCAGCTGTCATCGCTGATGGTGCGTCGCGAGCCTGGGCTGTTGACGCCGCTGCCGGAGCTACTGCCGTGGTCGGAAACCCGTCTGTTGATTGTGGCATTCAACCGTTATCTGGACCGACTTCGCGGCCTGATCTCTCGCCAGGAGCGCTTCAGCGCGGATGCTTCCCATCAGCTTAAAACGCCGCTGGCGGTGCTAAAAACTCAGGCGTCGGTGGCCCTCGCCAGCCAGCAGCCGCAGCAATGGTATGAGAGTCTGCAAGCCATGAGCTCCACGCTGGACAACACCATTCAACTGACGGAAAGGCTGTTACAGCTGTCGGCTGTGAAGCGCAAAGAGCAAGGAGAAAGGCACTTCTCGCCGGTTAATTTGTATGAGGTGGTGCAAAGCAGTTGTTTCACGCGACTGGCGCAGGCGCGCAGTAAAGGGATCGATCTGGGCTATGAAGGGGAACAGGATGCGGTGTGGATTGAGGGCGATGAAGTCCTGCTTGGCGAACTGTGCGGGAATCTGCTGGATAACGCACTGAAATACACGCCGCCGCATGGTGTGGTAACCGCCCGTCTGCTGCGAAAAGGAGAGGCGGTGGTGCTGGTGGTTGAAGATAGCGGGCCGGGCATCGATGAGCAGATGGTGCACCAGGCGCTGCTACCGTTTCATCGCCTTGATAACGTTGGTAATGTCCCTGGCGCCGGGATAGGCCTGGCGCTGGTCAACGACATTGCTCGTCTGCACCGCACGCACCCTCAGCTATCACGGAGTGAAACATTAGGCGGGTTAAGCATACGACTGCGGTTTTTATGCCTGGTGCGAGACGCTCAGGACGATCAGCATCGTCCTGCGCCTGTTATTTAAAGGTCACCGTCGCATTGACAGGGATACTAAATGTGCCGGGTTGGGGAGGATTTTTCAGCCAGAACAGGGTTGCCATGAACTCTTTGCGTCGGCTGTCGCTCTGGTTGGTAAACGCGCTGCTGGCAAAATCGATACGGTTGCCGCTGATAATGTCCCCGGAGCCGGGGTGTGCAGCATCCTGGAGCGTAACGCCGATATCTGGCGTCCCCTGACCGGTAAAAACTGCGCCGCTGTTGCTTGTGGTGCCGGTAAAGGTTACCGCGTAGTTGATGCCGCGATATTCATGCTTCCCGGCGGCTTCTGCGGCAATAACGGCAAACTGTTTACTGTGGCTGTTATCTTTTCCCACTTTTGCTTCGGTAATGCTGATCCTGCCAAACTCGACGGTATCGCTTCCTTTGTCAGAGCTGATAGAGACGATCGGTTCGCAGTTGATATAACTGATGTTATTCAGGCCATTAAGCGCGGGGCCAAAGTTTTTTGCCGGATTGCTGGTGGAGCAATGCGAACCGCAGGCGTTAATGCTGCCAATACCGTCGACGACGAAAACTTTGTTGATGGTGCGACCGGCCAGCGCAGGCAAAGGATCCGGGAGTTTTCCGGTAGCGACCAGACTGAGGTTAAAGGTGAAAGAAAATGTTTGTGGGCGCGCCTGGCAGTCACTGGTATGGCTGTGGTTATTACTCCTGCAGTAGTTGTCTGAACCTGCTCGGGGCAACGTTGCCTGATATTGGGTGGTGACGGCCTGGGCGCTTTGATCGTAGGGGCGACCATCAATGCTCACCACCAGTTTCATATTGGTTCCCTGCAGAAAATGCGCAAACTCATGATCAGGGTCGATGTAGATTCTGGCGGCTTCGCCGTGGGGCATATAGTCTGTGTCGCGGCAAGTGACGCTAACGGTTTGTGGATTGGACACCCAAACGGTGTCCCCAGCGGTGGTACTGTGGCTGATTTTAATGGGATCAACGTGTACGGAGACGCTGTTTGCTGTACAGGTAACCGCATAGCTTGCACTACTGAATATCGGCAAACAAAGTAGCACCACAAGTTTAACTATTTTTAACGGATTCATTGATTGCACCTTACGAGCCGACGCACTGGGCGGTAATTTGTGTATATCCGATTTTCTTCACCGGCTGGTTATGGTTATCCGGCATTTGAATAAAGCAGTGTTCATTTGCATGGGAGCCCCAGCGCACTTCCAGGCGAGAATTGTCTTCCACGCCGCTGGCATACAGTGCGCCATGCATACCGACCAGACCGTGGCTACGACCTTTGGTATCTCGTACGTTCGCGCCGACCGGGGGGGCAATGTTGCCGGGCATGACGGCATTGACCAGATAGTTGCGGCCGCTGAAGGTTTCAAACACCACTTTGCCGATGGCTTTCTCTGTTGGAACAATTTTTTTCTGTGCCTGCGGAATATCCAGCCCGGCACCAATATCAGCGGTATTCAGACTCACCACGTTGTAATGCCATGCGTCTGCGGCGGTAAGGACCGCATAGCCGTTACCGTCAATTGCCACGCCATTTTGTTGCTGGATATGGACACCGTCGGCATTTTTGGCCTCGACCAACACCATGGTATCGCCAGGAGAGTGCATGAGCGTCACGCCGCCTGCGTGCAGCATTGCCCCGCCGCTGATGCCCATATTCATATTCTGGTAGTTGCGTCCTGCGCTGTAGCCCCCCTGAACATTCATCTTGTCACCTTGCCAGGCGGCGTTAACCCCGGCAGAGGAATCCTGTCGATCGGTGGTACTGCCCTGAACGCCCCAGCTCAGACGATCGTCAAATGCTGTATTGCTGTAGCTGGTGGAGTAGCTGTCGCCATTCTGCTGGCTATGCATGATGTTGGTGGAGACAAAGCCGCGGCTATCCATGAAATCGAATGGAATGGAAAGCGTCAGGTTGATACTGCGGTCCTGGTAGTCGTACTGGTTACGGGTATCCTGTACATAAACGCTCCAGTTGATTTTCCCCAGTGTATCGTTGTAACCCAGCTGTATCGTGCGGTCGTGACTCCCGTTGTGCCAGTAGTTTTGCTGGCTGGCGCTGACGTAAAGAGAGGCGTTATCCCACAAACGCTGGTTAACAGAGACCTCAAAACGTTGGCGGCGATTATTGTAGTTAGTGGTGTAGTAATGCTTTTTGTTGTGCTCTTCGCCAGGAAAACGCAGCTGTTGATTCGGGTCGTCATAGGCGATGTCGTAATAGCCCGAGGACCAACTGTTATGCTCGTTAATGGTGTCGCTAAAGCTGTAATAACCGGAGGTATTGTAGCGGTAGCCTACCAGACGGAAATCCGTACCGTACTGGTTCAGCGATTTGGAGTATAAGAAACGGTAACTTTGTCCTGTGGACGTATCTCCACTGGCAAGCTGCGCTCTGGCGGTAGTGATATCGAAAGAGATCGCGCCGAACTGGTGCAGATCCTGCGCGATCCCGGTGGCAATCGCATTATAGCTTTCTGCGGTCAGGAAACCACCGTACAACGTGGAGCCAAAGCTGAGACCATAACTCAATGTGCCTTGAACAAAGCGGGGCCGCCAGCCGCCGCTGTAACCGTCGCGGTATTCCCCTGCCGTAAACTGAAAGCGGTTGTTACCTGCACGCAGCATGTTCGGGACCGCCGAATAAGGCACACTGAAATTACGCCGACTGCCATCGGCTTCAATAACGCTGACGTTCAGGTCGCCGCTTTGGTTGCTGGGGTTAATATCGTCGATGTCAAACGCGCCTGGCGCGACGTTTTTACTGTAAATCAGATAGCCATTTTGACGGATTTCGATTGTGGCATTGCTATTGGCGACGCCGCGAACGACTGGCGCAAAATCGCGTTGGCTATCAGGCAACATGTTTTCATCGCTGGTGAGCTGTGCCCCGGTAAACTGGATGCTGTCAAATACATCGTCGTCCGTATATGTTTGCCCGAAGCGCAAGCGGCTACGCAGCGCAATAATATTACGTTCCACCCACGTGGAAACCGCTTGCCATTGACGACCTGAGCCGCTGGCATAGCTGAAAGTAGACTGGTTGCGAAAATGCCATCCCGCCAGGTTTATACCGTTGGCAAAACTGGCAAAAACAGAGTCATGATCCTGACCCTGTTCAATCAGGTGCGTCGTATTGGCGTTGTAGCCGACAAAAGCGGCATTAATCCCATCGTCATAGGCCGATTCAGGCACGGCGTCATGCGCAGTCGAAAGCAGAAACGCTTCCGGCACTGAAATATCAATGCGCTGGTAGTTTGCATCTGCCGTCAGGCGGCTGTTTGCGATCAGAGCCGTGAGCTCCACGCAGGTATCGGCGTTACCCTCCGGGATTTTAATCCCGTATTTGCGCAGATCGTCCGCGCTCAGGCAAGGTTGCGGCTTGCCTTGTGGTTGACGTCTTTTAAAGTCAACATTGCGCGTTTCGACGAAGCTATGGTCAAGATATATATCGTATTCAAACGTGCCTTCGCTAAGTCCGTCATTACGGGCTATTTGCACTACGGAGGTAATATTTTGCGTACCATGTACAAAACGGGTATTAAACTGCGGCGTGCTGCTGGCGTATGCAGGTATGCACACGGCCAGCGTTGACAGCGTAAAGAGGGTGTACCGTTGCGGCTGCTTATTTTTTTTCATCATGTGCAACCCTAACTTAATTGCAAAATACCGAGACGTTATTAACCGCGTTAGTGCCGCCGTAATCATCTACCCAGCTAAAACCGATATGGCTGACTTTTTGCTGTGACAACGCAAACGTGCGTTCGCCATGCGGATTAATCATGTCGGCATCAATGTTTTGGCCGTTAATATGTAATTGCGTCAGGGAGATATGTAACGGCGTCGCATTGACTGCCCGCAGAGTATGACCGTGGCACTGCCACTGTAATTTCTCAACGGCTTCAGGTAGCGTCATATTCAGCCCACCAGGGCGATAAAATAGTTTGATGCGAATACGCTGCGCCAGCTGTAAGGTATTTTCTTCATTCTCGATGGTGGGGATTTCCTGCACATTAATCCACACTACAGATTCAACATCCTCAGGAAAGCCGTTGCCCTGATAAATAGCTCGCAACACGGCTGATTTATGGCCGTCAAGTTTCAGGATCGGAGGCGTAATTAACATTGGCAGATTGGCTGGCGTCTCATCCGGATTACCATTATCCAGCCACGTCTGTACCATATATGGCTTGTCTGTATTATTATTGACGTCAAACATCGCCGCTTTATCGTTCTCATTATAAATAACGCGTGTTTGACCCAAATTAATTGCGCTGTGAGCGGTGCTAACCACACACAGCAACAGGTAAAAGAATATTTTATTCATCAGGTGCACTTTCCAGGTTCAGGGAAGAGTGCCATCCATAGCAATCAACGTCCGTTATTTATAAATGACGGTGTAATTCATATCCGCAGTGATCGTGCCAGCCGCAGGCAGCGTTGCGCCAATTTGCTGATATTTGGCGACCAGATCGATTTTTGCATCGCCATTTTGATCTGCTTTTAAGCTCACCTCATTACTACCGGAAGCGAAATCGAGGGCATGACCCGCTTGATCCACTTCGATGCCAACATCGGTGGCAGAAGCCGAGCCACGTTTCGCTTCCAGAAGTGCTGTGTTACTGCCAGGGGTTTTACCAGTAAAGACCACCACATAGCCGCTTCCTCCAGTTACCCCACTACAGCCGCTAAATTGCAACGTAAACGGAGTATCACCGGTGCTAGAGCCCGCGCCGCTAAATAGCTGGTTGGTAACTTGTGGCAATGCCACTGTTTTACCTGGCTGGTTTGTTGTGCTCACCACGCAGGTACTGGCAACAATTTCACCGGTAAAATGGACCGTCGCGGTGGCTTTAGAACCTGTTGCGGCAGTGGTAACGTAATTCGCTGCTGCGCCAGCATTAGCGGCAAACAAAGCGACCAGTACACTGCTGGTAAGTGCAGTTTTCATCATCATAACTCCGTTAAATTTATTATTTACCCAGAAAAGTACTTGTCAGAGGCACAGATTCAGCTGGAGTTCATCAACGTCAAAAAATGATGTAGGACTTCATTTGAAAGAAATGATTAACGTGCGTAAATTGCTCAACAAGTAATCCGGCGCGGATATTATTTATTTGCGAAAAATAAGTAAACAAAATTTTTTGGCATCATTGAATGGCTTTGGAAGGTGTTTTTATATATATCTTAACAAAAGTGTATACATTGTTATCAATAATTCGTTGGGGCGATTTACGCTGCTTTTAACAAAATTTTAATGCTGTCATTTATTCTCTTCTCTTTATTTTAAATCGATATGTTGGTAAGCGCTGAAAATTCTGATGTTAAAGGTGTGTTCATGCAGAATGTTGACATTAGTAATATGTAACACGCATTTTCTCAATGATTGGCTATCGTTTTAGTTGAAGTCATGCTTGCCGCTTCATCTCCTCGGATTTGCTACAATTATTTAAACTAAATTTTTTTTACTATTCGTTTTTTTTTGAAATTTGAGCGTGAAAATGAAAGCAATCGCAGACTCTTCGTAAAATACCTTATTTATAATAAGGTTGCTAATCATTGCTTTGTAAATGTGTTACTAAGTTATTTTTATGGTGGGTATTATAAATAGACTTATTGATTTCTTCTTGTCGCTCTCCAGGACTCTCATCACTGACCATAGCGCAACGAGGTTTGGACAAAGTATTGCTTTTTGTAAGGTTAACCCGTTGTCAGGCGCTCATCATGTGATTCTACCCGTGGTAGCTTATGAATTGTGAACTGTCAATGACGTTTATGTTGCAATTAATAATGTTTTTTAAGGATGAAATTAAAAAATATTACCAATAAATAATCATCTAAATCATTGGGTTGCATTTGTATGGTGCGAAACCCATCACATTGTATTACATTGTTTTTTACATTTACTGACAGTGTGCCATTGCGTTTTTAAGACTTGTGATATAATTAGCAACATAAATGAGAAAAAAACAATTAAAGATCAATAAATAATGGGCTGAGATATGCTTAAAAAATCGCTAAAGATTAGCAGCCAGGGATATCCAGTCTTTTTAAAGCTGGTCGATTTCATTGTAATCAATGCGACGTTAATTTTTAGCGCCCATCTGTTAGGTCTGGCGCCATTTAACACCATTGCCATTCTGAGTATTCTCTTCTCAGTCTTTTTCTTACTGTTTGCTGAATACATTAAAATGTATCAACAAAAGATTAAGACGATCGGTTTACGTAATCAAAAACGGTTGGTTTTTTGTACGCTACTGGCGATTTTTCTGAACGAACTGGTCAGCATGACGGTGGCTGAACCTGAGTCTCTCGGCTACTTAGACAAACTGCCTTCCCCCTTTTATTCAGCGATTATTTACTGGTACTTCATCCCATTACCTTTTCTTTATTACATTCGCTTTTTCATTTTTAAATATTCAACGAAAAAGAGTATGCGCGTGGCGATTATTGGTCTGACCGACAATGGTCTGGCGGCAGAAAACGCGTTAATGGATGAATACGCTAATATCACATTAGATCTGGCTTTTTATGATGAGCGCGCCTTATCCCGCTGTGGCGATATCGTCGATAAGGTAAAAAGCCCCTTTCGTGGGCCGGTGATCAATCTGGTTGAGGAAGCCCGGCAGGGAAATATAGACGAAATCTACATCGCATTACCGATGGTAGCTTTACAACGCATTCGCCGTTTGAAGGGGCGGGTTCGTTTATCAAGCGGGCGGAAGATTTGGTGCTTGGTAGCATCATTATGGTGATGATTTCTTCGCTGATGTTGGCCATTGCCATTGGAATCAAACTCACTTCCCGCGGGCCAGTCTTTTTCAAACAAGACCGGTATGGTCTTAGCGGGCAAAAAATTAAGGTCTGGAAGTTTCGCTCGATGCGCGTTATGGAGAACGCCGATACGGTTATTCAGGCTACTAAAAACGATCCGCGAGTAACCAAGTTTGGTAGTTTCTTACGCCGCACCTCACTGGATGAACTGCCGCAATTTATCAATGTATTGCAGGGAAGTATGTCGATTGTCGGTCCCAGACCTCATGCGGTTACGCATAATGAGCAGTACCGTAAACAGGTCGAAAATTACATGATCCGCCATAAAGTTAAGCCTGGGATCACCGGGCTTGCGCAGATCAACGGTTTCCGCGGGGAAATCGATGCGCTTTATAAGATGGAAAAAAGGGTTCAGTACGATATTGAGTACATTCAAAACTGGTCTTTATGGTTGGATATAAAAATTATTATTAAAACTATTTTTAAAGGATTTATCGGTAAGAATGCAGGTAATGACTCCAACTTACTGATAGTGTTTTATGTTCAGATAATGCCCGATGACCTTGTCATGCAGCTCCACCGATTTTGAGAACGACAGTGACTTCCGTCCCAGCCTTGCCAGATGTTGTCTCAGATTCAGGTTATGTCGCTCAATGCGCTGAGTGTAACGCTTGCTGATTACGTGCAGCTTTCCCTTCAGGCGGGATTCATACAGCGGCCAGCCATCCGTCATCCATACCACGACCTCAAAGGCCGACAGCAGGCTCAGAAGACGCTCCAGTGTGGCCAGAGTGCGTTCACCGAAGACGTGCGCCACAACCGTCCTCCGTATCCTGTCATACGCGTAAAACAGCCAGCGCTGACGTGATTTAGCACCGACGTAGCCCCACTGTTCGTCCATTTCCGCGCAGACGATGACGTCACTGCCCGGCTGTATGCGCGAGGTTACCGACTGCGGCCTGAGTTTTTTAAGTGACGTAAAATCGTGTTGAGGCCAACGCCCATAATGCGGGCGGTTGCCCGGCATCCAACGCCATTCATGGCCATATCAATGATTTTCTGGTGCGTACCGGGTTGAGAAGCGGTGTAAGTGAACTGCAGTTGCCATGTTTTACGGCAGTGAGAGCAGAGATAGCGCTGATGTCCGGCAGTGCTTTTGCCGTTACGCACCACCCCGTCAGTAGCTGAACAGGAGGGACAGCTGATAGAAACAGAAGCCACTGGAGCACCTCAAAAACACCATCATACACTAAATCAGTAAGTTGGCAGCATCACCAAGAATGCATACTAAATTACTCGTGATTACCGGAATCGTGATATCGCAGCCCGTATGGGCTGATTTAACACCGAAATCACACATTGGCTTTGCGGGGATCGACTTCCAGGGCAAGGTCGCTGTGGACTATGGTTATAATGATAACGTGTCTTATCAGCCACATAGCAGAGATGCTATCGGTTCCTCGTTTCAGAGCGCAGCGCCCGTTTTGAGTATGATCGGAGAGCGCGGTCAGGATAAGTATTTACTGATGTACTCCGGTGATTATCGTAACTACTCAAGCGATTCCGCTGATAACTATAACGATCATTTTTTCCGTTTTAACGGTGCCTGGCGCTATGGGCTCAAGCACGGCTTAACACTCAATCTGGAGGATACGCTTGGGCACGAATCGCGCGGTCGAGGGATCACTGAGGGTTTTCTACCGGGCCAATTCGAGCAGTATGGGATTAAATCTCCGCTGACGACGAATTTTATTAACAGTGAATTGCGCTATAGCTATGGCGCGCCGGATGGGCGCGGGAAAGCGGAACTGGCGTTGTTATACAAAAAACTGACGTTCGGCAATACGTCTGACGCCCAGGAGAGTAGTGAAGATTTCTACAATTACATTCAGGAACAGGAATGGCACGAAAATAGCCTGGTGGCAGAAATTTTTGACCAATACACATCCAGAACGCGTTTTCGCTATAGCTTTATTACTAACCAGCGTCACTATGATAACAACTCAGAAAAAGACACTAATGAGTATTATTTGCTGTATGGCCTGAAGTCGCAGTTGACGGGAAAAACCAATGTCGACATGAATATTTCATGGTTGTACAAGACATTTGAAAACAACGCAAACTCGCATGATTTTAATGGTCTAAACTGGGATATAAAAGGGGAGTGGAAGCCGTTACAGCAGTCTGTTTTCACGGTGCACTCAGCGCAAAGCATTAAAGACCCATCGGAAGTTGGGGGATATATTTTAGTCACCCAGTATGGTCTTTCTTACCAGCACTTCTGGTTAGGTAACCGTTTTTCTACCTTGCTGGATTACTCATATACTTCAGAAGACTATAAAAAACAGAATAAAGATCGGCATGATAAAGATGGGGTATTTAGCGTAACCATGAGCTATGACTACACGCCGTCGGTCAATTTTGAGATTAAATATCAAATAGATACGTTGAATTCGAATAAGGATACTGATTCGTTTTATATCGGTCCCAACGACAATCAGGAAGTCATCAGAACGTTGGGTTATGATAATTCTATGATTATGCTTAAAGCTAAGGTTCAGATCTAAAATGAAAATAATAGAACTGTGCGCGGTTTTGCTATTCAGTATCCTGATGGTCGGATGCACAACGTCCAGCCCGAGATTAATGGACGATCCTGCTACTGTTCAGCAGGATTACCGACTTGGGGCAGGGGATACTGTCAATATCGCTGTTCATGGTCAACCCGATATGACGATGCGGTTTATTTTGGATAAGAGTGGGGAGATTAATTTCCCGTTTGTTGGTGCTCTTATATTAAAAGATAAAACTGTTGAGCAGGTGACTAACGAATTAACTCAACGCCTGACTGGAGATTATTTTACTACTCCGATGGTGACGGTGAGTATTGCCGAGTTCCGTAAATACTATGTTTCTGGCGAGGTGAAAAGTCCGAATGGATTCGCTTATGAGCCAGGACTTACCGTCGAGAAATCTATTGCGCAGGCGGGGGGATTTACAGATCGTGCTGACCGTCAAGATATCAACATTCGCCTGTCAGGTAGCAATCAGCTGCTTGAGAATGTTGATTTAACGCACTCTGTTCATCCTGGGGATGTCGTGATTATTGGCATGGGGTTCTTCTGACGATGAAACTATCAATAGTGGAAAACGGCAAAAAACGAGAAAGCACTGTTGAATTCTCCCGCTTTGCCAAAGCGCTGAAAAAGAACGCCTGGAAAATCGCGCTGGCCGGTATCGTTGCCGGGGTCGTGGCTTATCCGTTAATCAGCATGATGTCCTCAAAGTATGTATCAACGGCGACGGTGCTGATTAAGGCGCAGGCCGATAACGTTTCTCCGTTCCCACAGGTTGATGGTTTCGATTCAACGCGCAGTGGTTACTACGAAACGCAATATGCGTTGATGCATTCACGAATTGTGCTCGAGCAAGCCGTTCGCGATATGAAGCTGGATGAAAACCCGGCATTTACCGGGGAAAAAGCCGATGCTCAGGGCGCTGATAGCAGTGAAAGTCGGCAACTGAGAATGGAGCTGGCGCTGAAAACGTTGTCGAAAAACCTGAATGTCATCGGTATTCGGACAACGAACCTCGCCTCTATTACCTATGAATCGACTTCGCCCCAGGTTGCGGCTGATATCGCCAACGGCGTCGCGCAGGCTTTCATCAACTATACGCTGGAGCAAAAGCGTCAGAAAGTAGAGAAAGCCCGCGAACTGAATTATGAAAAAATGGAAGAGATTCAGAAGTCGATAGCGAAGCAAAAAGAAGAGATGGAAAGCTATCTGAAAAATGCCGGGCTGTTGACCTTTCGCGGTATCGATGGTTTTGAAACCGAGCAGTTAAGTATCGTGACCAATCGTCTGGCCGACGCGACCCAACGTCGTGTTGCCGCTGAATCCGTTTATAACGAAGTGAATGGCGCAGGGAAGTCCGCCGAAAGCGTTATCTCGCTGCCTTCGGTCTCTAACCACGCTCAGATTCAGGATCTGCGCATTGCGCTGATTCAGGCGCAGCGTACGTTGTCTGAACTGCGCAAAGTTTATGGGCCAAAAAACCCCGCCATTTTAAAAGCACAGGCCGATGTTCAGTCGATCCAAAGCCAAACCGGACGGGTGTTGGGTGAGCTGAAAGTCGGCTTACGTCAGCAATATCTGGCGGCGCTGGCGGATGAAAAGAACTATCAGCAACAGGTGGAACAGCAGAAAGAGATCTTCCAGAAAATGGCGTCAAAACGGGATGCCTGGAACGGCCAAAAACTGTCGTTAGATAAAATGGAAGACCTGTATAAATCGCTCTATCAGCGTACTCAGGAGTTGTCGCTGTCCGGCGTGAATGCCGATGCGGTGTTATACGATCCCGCAGTTCCTGCATTAAAACCGGCGAAGCCGAATAAATCACTGCTGTTGGTGATGGTGGTCATGCTGGTGGTCGTGTTCAGCATCATGTATTTCATTGTCAAAGCGGCGATGGATAACTCAATCGCCAGCCTGAGTCGCATGAAAAAGCGCCTCAACGTTACCCCGCTGGGCGAAATCCGTCGTTTTAGTGGAACCTCAGAGCGTGCGCAAGTGCGCGACATGATCCTGAAGAACCCGCTGAATGCCGATATTGTGCACGGTATCCGTACCCGGATTATGCTGGATAATCGTCCATTACAGACGCTCGCCGTGGCATCGACGGAACACGGTGATGGGCGTTCTTTGTTGGCGAATCTGTTAGCGAACTCCTTTAGTTTTGACCAGAAAACGCTGCTTATTGATGCAGATTTTTTTAATACGGGCGGGCTTTCTTCTGAACTTGCATCAGCCACATCCGCAGGCCTGGCTGAGCTGCTGCGCGGAGAGACTCAGCTGGAACAGGCGCGGATCACGCTCAGTGATAATCTCGACTTTATTGCGCACGGCAAGAGCACCATCTCTTCTTTACTGATGTTGTCGTTGGAGCACGTTGAACCCTTAATGCGCGAACTGAAATCGCATTATCAGCGCATCATTATTGATGTTGCTGCTGTGAATCAGAGCCAGGATGTTCAACTGATCAAACGTGCCGTCGATGGGGTTGTTTTCATAGTGAAAGCCGGGGTGGAGTCGGCGGGACACATCGCCAGCGCGCTGGATAAGATTGAGGAAAATAACGGCGTGGTGATTGGCGCGGTACTCAATGCGGTTGAAGAAAAAGATCTTGAAACCCAGGAGGGTCTGCGTTCACTTAACTTCAGTACCGATCAACTGATGACGACGCCAGGCCGGGTATGAGTCTACTGAAGAGCGCTTCCACGATAGCCGGTTCATCAGTCATCTCGCAGTTGATTGGTGCGCTGTCTATCTGGTTGATTTCGCACAAGTATGATATGGCTGAGGTGGGGCTTTATGCGCTCAATTACAGCATCGCCGTGGTGGGCGCGCAGGTGTGTACCTTTGCATCGCAGCTTTTAATTCCAAAACAGCACGACGACGAACTGGTACAGAACGTCGTTTTTTGCCTGATCCAAAGCACGATCATTGCCTTACCGTACGCCGTACTGACAGCGTGGCTGTTTCACCAGAATATCCTGTTCCTTTATTTGCTGACGCTGGCGACGGCGTGGGTTTTAATCTCGGAAAACCTGTCGCTGCGCACGGCCAATTTTCGTTTTCTGATTTTCCAGCGCATCTCTGTCTCTGTGGTGGTATTACTTTCGGTGCTGGTTACGCATCAGGTGCAACTGTTTTATTGGTCATGGGCCTGCGCGACGATGCTGCTGACCATAAGCTGTATTTTGCATTCGTTTGATATTCGTTCCGTGGCGGCCAGACATTTGCGACCTGCCAGTAACTGGCATTTTTTCAAACAAAATATCCATCACATTACCAAAGTCGGTAGTGCGGAAGTGCTGGCGATGGCCAGCAGCAATTTGCCGATTATGTTGATTAACTTTTGGTTCTCGGCGCTGACGGCAGGTTATTTTTCCGTGGTTAGCCGCTTTTGCCTGGCGCCGGTGGTGATCATCGGCAACGCAGTGCGCAATACTATTTTTTCCAAGTGGTCTATCGACTTCAGAAATAATACCTTTAATTTTCATGAATATACCAGGGTGCGGATGCTACTGTTGGTTCTGGGGGTTATCTGTACTCTCGGGGTGTTTATTTTCTATCCAATAGTGATGCGTCTGGGCTTTAGCGAAGACTGGATTAACTCCATTGAGACGTCGCGCTACATGTTGCCCTATTTATTCCCGGCGCTGGCGATAAGCCCTCTGACGGTGATTGAGCTTATTTTTGGTTCCCACCGCTATTTTCTGCGTATCCAACTGGAACAGCTGGCGATTGTGTTATTCGCATTTGTCGTCATTCCCTATTTTCATAAAGATTATGCCACGTCGGTTATCCTGTTTTCTTCACTGACATTTATTCGTTACGCCTTCATTTATCTGAAAATGAATAAGCGAGCCAATCTTCTGAAAGACAAGCCGGTGATACTATGACGCTGAATACCGGATACTATTTACAGGTTTTTAGCTTTGTCACGCTGATCCTGTGTGGCCTGGTGCAATACTTTACCGGCATGCAGTCGGTGCTGTGGATCCCCTTTTTCCTGACCCTGTTGATGGTGGGATTATTGGTGATGCAGACGCGTGATGGCTCGCTGCAGCTGGATGCGCAGGAGACGATTGTCCTGGCGTTGTATTTTTCGTTCCTGATACTGGCCGGAACATCGACGCTGATTCAGGGCGGGATCACCGTCGCGATTGTGGCATTTAAAAATGAAATCGCATTGTCACTGGTGATGATCTGTTTGCTGCTGGGATTTTGCCGGGAGTCGCAGATTTACCGTGCAACGCGCTATCTGTACTGGGTGTTTTACGCGCAAATCCCGGTAATGATTTATCAGGTTTTGCTGGTCGTTCCCCAGCGCGTTGCGGTGCGTGGCGAAGATGAGAAATGGGACTCCGTGGTTGGTACGTTTGGCGGTGACCCCATGGGGGGCGGTAACACTGCTGCGATGGGCCTGTTTTGCCTGTTGATTATGTTGTTAAAAGTCTCTGAGTATAAGCACGGGTTGACCTCGTTCAAGTCCATGGCGTTGCACATTGTTCTTGGGATCGGGCTATGTATTATTGGTGAAGTGAAGTTCGTCATTCTGCTGTCTCCTCTGTTCCTTGCGTGGGTGTGGATCTCACCGAGCTACGTCAAAGACGTCAGTAAGGTTAATCTGAAAACGCTGTTGGTTATTGTGGCGGGCATGCTGCTGCTTATTAGCTTGTCGATAGTGATCCTCGCGTACTATTATTCTTCCGCGTTTGGCGGCGATCCGTCGAAAAGCTCGTTAAGCATTTTCATCGACTCCTTAAGCTATATCTTTGACCCGAACTACATCATGTCTACCGGGGAGTTAGGGCGCTTTACGACGTTCCTGTTCTGGTTGAAAAATAACGATCTGTGGGGGCTTTCAGGAACGTTATTTGGTTACGGGCTCAACGCCACAAACAGCGGGAGTACGGTGTCGCCGGGCTTTTTGAATATCATTTATAACTTAATTCTCGACTCGACTTCCCTGAGTATGCTGCTGTGGGAAGTCGGGGTGATCGGCACGTTACTTTTTATTAGCTTATTCATTTATATCCTGAAAGTTTGTCAGCCAAAGCCATTACTGACGCTTGAACAACTGGACCAGCAGGATCTTCAGTTGCTGAGCTTTGCACCGGCGTTTAACGCTTTTGCTATCAGTTGCTTAATTAGCTTACCTTACAGCCAGATACTGATGATTACACCGATGTTACAATTCCTGTTCTATTTATCACTAGGATCAAGTTTAGTGATTCGTCGAACCGTCCTTCGCTGTGTAGGGTAATTGTATGGACCAAAAACCGTTTATTTCAGTGAGTATTAAAACACTCAATGAATCTGAATGTATTGAGAAAACGATAGACAGTATCCGCAGGCAGCTTGTTGATTATCCACATAAAATTATAGTGGCAGATAGCCTGTCAACGGATAACACCCAACAGCTTGCGATCGATAAAGGGGTGACCGTGGTCTCTTTAACTGACCCAGGCGATCGCTGCTGCGGCGTCGGGCATCAGTTAGGTTATCTGTATAGTGAAGGGGAATATCTGTTGCTGATGGACGGCGACATGGAGCTGGAAGAGGGCTTTGTGGATCAGGCTGTCGCTTTTTTGCAGGCTGAGCCGGAATATGCAGGTGTCGCGGGAACCGTTGAAATGGACGATGCCGTTAACTATGAATTTAAATCGCGTAAGCAGCGTATTAGTAAAATCTATCCGCTTGGAGATAGCGACCATTTAGGCGGTGGTGGGTTATATCGCCGCTCTGCGATTGAGAAAATTGGTTATCTCACCAACCGTAATTTGCACGCTTATGAAGAAGCCGAACTTGGCCTGCGTTTGCTCGATGCGGGTTATAAACTACGCCGTCTGAATATTCCGTATTTTATCCATACTTCGCATACCATGCCGACCTTTCAGATGCTGAAGCACCGCTGGAAAAGTGGATACTATCAGGCACCGGGCGAGCTTTTACGTTGTGCATGGGGAAAACCTTATTTCGGCAAAGCGTTAAAAATGGTTAAGAACGAGGCGATTTTTTCTGTGTATCTGATTGCCTTGTTTATTGCGGCGGTGACCTTCAATCTCGAACTTTTCGATATTGCATTTCTACCCTTGCTTGCCTTTATTATCTTGAAAACCGTGCAGAATCGATCGTTATTGAACGGATTGCAGAGCGTAATGAACCTGGCCGTGCTTTCTGCGGGACTTGTTAAAGGGTTGACTAAACCAGTACGCGATCCGTTGACTCCGCCTGACAGTAAAATCATTCATGAATAACTAAGGCTGGCGCAATGAAAGTTTTATTAGTGAATAAGTTTTTTTTCATTAAAGGCGGCGCGGAAACCGTTTATTTTCAAGAGCGCGAGATGCTGAAACAGGCCGGAGTACAGGTTATTGATTTCTCGATGCAGCATGAGAACAATTTCCCTTCGGACTATGCGGATTATTTCGTCAGCAATGTGGACTACCACCAAGAGCGCAATCTGCTGGGCGGGCTCAAAACGGCGGTTAACTTTATTCATAATTCGCAGGCCTGCAAAAAGATGCTGGCGCTACTACAAAAAGAGCGTCCGGATATCGTCCACTTCCATAACATTTACCATCAGTTAACGCCGGCGTTGATTAAAGTGGCCCGCAATTTTGGCTGCAAAACGGTGTTGACCGCGCATGACTATAAGATCGTCTGTCCTGCCTATTCCATGCTGCGCGACGGTAAAGTGTGTGATTCCTGTATTACCGGGACGGTTTTCAATGCCTTCAGGTATCGTTGCCAGGAAGGCTCTGCTTCAAAAAGCCTCCTGCTCTCTTTAGAGGCGACCTGGCAATATATTGCGCAAAATTACCAGGCGCTGGATGTGATCGTTTCGCCGAGCGTCTTTTTACGTGGCGTATTGTTGCGTACGCTGCCGAATTCGCGCATTGATGTCATCGTCAATGGCGTTGATGACAGCCGTCCTCTGGGTGAGGTAAGCGATGAGGGCTATATGCTGTACTTCGGTCGCCTGAGCCGTGAAAAGGGCGTGGCAACGTTATTGGCGGCGCATGAGAAAATGCAGAACAAAGCGCCGCTGAAAATTGTGGGGCACGGTCCCCTGCACGACGAATTAGTCGCCCAATACCCGGACGTTGAGTTTTTAGGTTATGTGCAACAAGGGGAAGCTCTCGATAACCTTATTAAGCATGCGCGGGCAGTGATCCTTCCTTCAGAATGCTATGAAAACTGTTCTATGGCGATATTAGAGGCGATGTCCTTAGGCAAGCCGGTGATCGGATCGCGCATCGGTGGCATCCCGGAACAAATTCGTGACGGTATCGAAGGGATTTTATTCGAACCTGGCAATGCGCAGGAGTTAGCAAATGCGCTGGATGCACTGGCCGACTCGCCAGAGAAGGCGCGGGTCATGGGCTTACAGGGTCGTGCGCGATTGAGTGAAAAATATGCGCTGAGTAAACATATGGATACTCTACTGGCGCTCTATAAAGAACTGCTGAGCAGGCCATAGTATGAGTAAAAAAATAACGGTTTTTGGTACGCGTGGTATTCCCGATGTATTGGGTGGGGTGGAGACACACTGTCAGAATCTATATCCTGCCATTAAGCAGCAGTTGGACGTTGATATTTGCGTGATTGCACGCTCGCCGTATGTAAATTACAAACGATCGTTATATAAGAAAGTTGAAACCTACGCGCTGTGGGCACCCAAAAAGCGCTCGCTGGAAGCGATTGTCCATTCTGTTTTAGCGGCATTTAGGACAAGTATCGACCATTCGGATATTGTGCATGTCCATGCTATCGGACCTGGGCTTGTGATCCCCTTATTACGCATGTTAGGGAAGAAGGTGGTTTTCACCCACCATGGACCTGATTACGATCGTCAAAAATGGGGATTCGTTGCCAAAAAAATATTGCTGCTGGGTGAGCGTTGGGCAGTGAGATATGCCAACGAAGTGATTGTGATTTCTGAGGTTATTAATCAACTGATCCAGAAAAAACACGCTCGCTATGATGCGCATTTAATTCACAATGGCGTCAATGAGCCGCGGTCGTTATCTGCGCTGACCATCGACAATACGCTCTCCCGCTTTGGGCTGCAGCCGAAAAACTACCTCGTGGTGGTTGGGCGATTTGTGGAAGAAAAAGGGATGCATGATGCCATCGCCGCCTATCAGCGCAGCGGTTTAACTATGCCGTTAGTGTTAATTGGCGATGCGGATCATCCGACCGAATATAGCATTCGCCTCAAAAAGCTTGCCGCGGACACCCCTGGCGTTGTGATGACGGGGTTCTTGCGTGGTGATGAGCTTCAGGCGGTGTTTTCCCAGGCACAGCTGTTTGTGATGCCTTCATACCATGAAGGATTGCCCATTGCGCTGCTGGAAGCGATGTCATTTTCTCTTCCTGCCGTCGTCAGTGATATTCCGGCTAACCTCGAAGTTCAACTGCCGTCCGAGGCCTATTTTAAGGTGGGGGATGTGACCAGCCTGGCCGAAAAATTAACCGAGTGGGCGGCAACCAATAGCGTGGACTATCGTGTATATTTGCAAAACTATAACTGGCATGAAATCGCCAAAAAGACGATTAACGTCTATCACTCAATTGATAAAGATATAGGTTAATTTTGACCAGTCCTCAAAATCGTCCTCCCGTCATCGAACGATTTTATGCTCATCTTGACGAGCCGATTGCGCAAGGGTTGACCCCTGAACAAAAAGAAGGGGTGGAAAAAGCGATCCTGGCCTCGACTCTGACTTCGCGGCATCAGATCGATATTCGCCGAAGCTTTCCCTTTTTCAGTAAACGCTATTATCTGGTTTTTTTGTTTGGCAGAGATTTGCGTCGGCAGCATCGTCAGGAATCGACCCTGTCGAGAATATTGCTCACTTTTTTGCTGCTGATAGCCGTGTTGTTCGTTACCTGCTGCGTATTGCTGACGCTGTATATGATCAAATCAGCATTAGGTATTGATGTGTTCCAAAATTTTCATGTGGGTATATGGGACTGGTGGTTAAGCCTGAAAAACCGCTAGCGTAAACAAACCTGTGGAGGGCGTCACTGCGATGAAGTGTAAATGGGTTTCTGCGCTGTTGTTGATGTCCTTTCCGTTGGCGGTTATGTCTGCATTAACGACCGTAACCCCCAAAGCATTAACGGGCCCGCTAACCAATCCGGGGATTGGCGTGGCAAGTTTTCATCAGGGGTACGGTGAAACGCTGGATCTGGCGGATTATCCCAATACCGGATTTGAATACGAGCGATTTTACTGGCGAGAGCTGGAGCCTGTTGAAGGTCAGTATAATTTTGCGCTGGTGGATGATGCCTTCAAATACGCGGCAGCGCATCGTCCCGCGATGAATGTCGGGCTGCGCTTTATGGTGCTTGCCGATCCGGGGGATGGCACCAAAATTCCCGATTGGCTGATTAAAAAAGGCGTGAAAGGCAGCTGGACGCAAGATAATAAAACATTTATTCCGGATTTAAGCGACCCGCTGTTTATTGAGTACAGCCAGCGTCTGCTGAACGCATTCGGAAAACGCTACGACGGTAATGCGAATCTCGCTTTTGTGGATATCGGCATGGTGGGGGCCTGGGGTGAATGGCATAACAGCAATTTCCCTGATCTGAAACCACTGTTGGAGCAGTACACCACCGCGCAGTTAGACCGCTACGTCGCAATGCACTTTTCTGCCTTCCCTTCGACGCCGAAAATAATGTTGATGAGCGGTGGGCAAAGCCTGGCGAATGCGGTGGCTCGAGGGGCTGGATGGCGGGCGGATTGCTGGGGTGACCTGCGCGTATTTTCGGACTCCTGGAGCCATATGGCCGGTGATTACCCGCAGCGATTACTGGCAGCACAGCAGAGCTATTCGGGGTTTAACGATGCCTGGAAACGTGCGCCGGTCAGTCTGGAAATCTGTTCATATATGCAGGACTGGAAGAATACCTTCCACTATACGCGTGCTGAAGTGCAGGGCATTTTTGACTGGGCGGTCAAGCAGCACGCCAGCACGTTCAACCTGAAATCGAGAGCGATACCCAGCGATTATCGACCGATTGTTGATGATGCGCTGACCAAACTGGGCTATCGGTTTCGCTTAGCGTCTCTGAGCCATGAGTCCGTGTGGGACGGCGGACAAACGTTGAGGTTGAACAGTACCTGGTATAACGAAGGTATCGCACCGATTTATCTGCCCTACACGCTGGCATTTCGTGTGATGGATAGCGCCAATAATGTAGTGGCGCAGGGGAATACGGCGGATGATATACGACGTTGGCTCCCGGGCGTTTATCAGGTTAGCTACGCATTGCCCATGCCGGGCCGACTGGCGAAAGGGCAATACGCCATTGAGGTTTCGATGCTGGATAAATCCGGGGCGGCAAGAATTAACTTTGCCAACGAAGGAAAGCAGAGCAGCGGCTGGTATCGCGTATCAACGATAACGGCACACTAGCCCGTCACTGCAACGAGCCTGAGGCTCAGGCTCGTTGCCGGGTACATCAGATGTTATAACCATTCGGGTTGTTTTTTTGCCAGTTCCAGGTGTCACGCATCATTTCATCAAGGTTGTATATGGCCTTCCAGCCCAACTCTTTGTATGCCAGTGACGGGTCAGACCAACATTCGGCAATGTCGCCGGGCCTTCTGTCGACAAACTGATAGCTTATTTTTTTCTGCGCCGCTTTTTCAAACGCCTCAATCAGATTAATCACAGAATAACCGACCCCGGTACCGAGATTAATCACCTTGTAGGCAGCGCCTTTGTTCTGGCTATCCAGCGCGGCTAAATGGCCGGTCGCCAAATCCATGACGTGGATATAATCACGAACGCCGGTGCCGTCGGGGGTTGGATAGTCATTACCGTACACCGACACGGTTTTCAGCTTACCAATCGCAACCTGGGAGATGTACGGCACCAGGTTATTGGGGATACCATTGGGATCCTCACCAATTCGACCCGATGGATGGGCGCCTACCGGGTTGAAATAGCGCAGGCAGGTAATGCGGAAATCGGGCTGCGCGCGGGAGAAATCGGCCAGAATCTGTTCGACCATTAATTTAGAGGTACCGTACGGATTGGTGGTTCCCCCCGTACGCGATTGCTCGCTCAGCGGCACGCTTTCCGGATTACCGTATACCGTAGCAGATGAGCTAAAAATGAATCGATTAACGCCTGCGGCCAGCATCTCATCCAGTAAAACCAGCGTTCCAGTGACGTTGTTTTCGTAGTAAGCAAGGGGTTCTTTTATCGACTCGGAAACCGATTTGAGGCCCGCAAAATGAATGACATCAGTGATGTTATGGTTGGCGAAAATGTTTTTTAATGCCTGCCTGTCGAGAACATCAGCGATATAGACAATGGGTTCCCTTCCTGTGAGTTCCGCGACCCTGTCCAGCGAGATTCGGCTGGCGTTCGCCAGATTATCGATGACAACGACATCATCGCCTCTTTCCAGTAGCGTTAAAACAGTATGTGAACCAATATAACCTGCACCACCAGTGACAAGAATAGCCATACAGACTCCAGAAAAATGCTAAAAACCCGAGCGATTTTCCAGCAATGCACCCAAGGATCCAGTGGATCAGTTATTTTGCCGGGAAAGGTATACGTTTCTATATTTTATCATACACTTATATGATATTTTTTTAAAGATTGCCAACAGACTGAACTTATTTATTTTTGTATCATAGGCAATATAATTACTTGAGAAATTTAGCGTGTGAACGCCGTCACTGTGGTTGATCGACGAATTGATTTGTTCGATCAGATTCTCATCAAAAGTAGCGTCATTCAGTGTAACTAATTCTTTGATGTAGATAGATTTTCCATATGTTTCAGGTGTGCATTCCTGGGTTAAGAAATACATTTTGTTATCGACAAGATAAGGCGCACCCGCTCCCCGATGATGATGATTGCTCACCTTCAATGCAGGAGTAATTCTTTGCCACTGTCCGTGGAGATGCTCTGCCGAATGAATAATTATTTTATTATCCATGGTGGTCGACATAAGATAGCAGGTCTCTTTCATTGAAAGAAAAATGTTATCTGTCACTTCGGTGTCAGAGATTAGAACTTTAATTTTCTTCCAGCGCGTAGGAAACTCTACTGACTGAAACAGTATCACTTCTTTTCTTTCTGATGATTCAGGAATCATGAAGAGCTGATCGTTAATATTAATCAGGAAAGGAAATGACAAATGACACATCAGGTCGTCAAAACCTTCAAGTTTCACGTCATCAATTTCAACCAGTTCACGATCAAGAATACGGCATCGGAGCGTGCCTTTCGAGTTGCGAA
Organism: Citrobacter sp. RHBSTW-00859; assembly: GCF_013729795.1. Taxonomy (NCBI): domain Bacteria; kingdom Pseudomonadati; phylum Pseudomonadota; class Gammaproteobacteria; order Enterobacterales; family Enterobacteriaceae; genus Citrobacter; species Citrobacter sp. RHBSTW-00859. Next base: position 1,218,713 of record NZ_CP056284.1, read on the forward strand.
AGCTAAAAGCTTCATAAAAAACAAACAGTTTATCATCTTTTTCAATAAGAAAAGGATCGGCCTGAAACGTATATTTCTTTTTTAACTGCTGTGCAGCGGATTTACTTAATATATCCAGTGTATTATTCGGGAATAAGTGTGTACCATGAACCTTAATAATCATGATATCCCACGACTCATGATAGAATAACATATTTATTATTCTTTTTATTTTTGCTTGCATTCGTACCCGCTCCTTTTTATCGCCTGCATCATGTATGAACAGCTATTTGCGGCTCAGTTCATGAGACCTGTCGCAACGTTGTATGAATGTGCGAAAACTGATGTGAGAATACCAGTGGCTATTTTAAAACTAGTCGCAAGCATGTTTTTTGTCTATAGCACAAAAGTAGGTAAAAGCTCTCCAGAGCATCCTTGCTCCAGTGGACGATTTACTCGAAATGCACCTGCGGGTTATCAGCAAGGGAAACGTAGGTTTTGCTGTTTTTATCCAGGGTACGGATTTCACCGCTTTCGATGTCATATACCCAGCCGTGCAGACGAAGCGCATTATTTCGCAGCCCAACCGCGACGCAAGGATGCGTTTTAATATTATTGAGCTGTGCGATAACGTTTTCTTCCACCATGGCGTTAACTTTATCGATTGGGTTATCCCAGGTTTTCTTCTCAACCACGGCTTTCGCGGCATCGGCATAGTGCAACCAGTGAGCCACAGCGGGCATCGGATCCAGAGGCTGGCTATCAGCAATGGCTTTCATCGCGCCGCAGTTGGAGTGTCCGCAGATGACGATATCCGTCACGCCAAGTGCGACAACCGCGTATTCAATCGTAGCAGATACGCCACCGGGTTCCGGTCCAAAAGACGGAACGATATTACCGGCGTTGCGGATAACGAAAAGCTGTCCGGGCTCTTGCTGAGTAACGAGTTCTGGCACCAGGCGGCTATCGGAACAGGAGATGAAAAGCGCTTTGGGATTCTGGCTGGATGCCAGGCTGCGAAAGAGTTCCTTACGTTGAGGGAAAATCTCTTTTTGGAAGTTGAGGAAGCCCTCAATGATATGTTGCATAGCAGTGTCTCTTTTCTCTGTTTAAGCAGGTTATGATGAAGATCACACTTTCCAGTTTAACACCAGCCGACAGAACGGAAAAACTTTATAGCAGTTCTGCAACATCTTTGTATAGTTTTGCCCCACCGTGGCGGGGCAAAGAGTGTGATGCGCGCTATGCGTTCTGTCGTTTTTGGTACGCCGCTTTCAGTCGGTTCATCGCTTCTACCAGTACCGAGCGCGGGCACCCAACGTTGAGTCTCATGTGACCCTCTCCGCCGGGGCCATATTGCGCGCCTGGTGACAGACCCAGTTTTGCTTCCTGCACAAAAAATGCGCTTAGCTGTTCATCGCTAAGATTCATTTTTTCCGCGTTCAGAAACAGAAGATACGATGCTCCGCCATACACAATGGAGATTAAGGGACAGTGCTTTTCAATTTCACTTTTAACAAACGCCACATTGTCGGCCAGGTAGGCTAATAATTTTTGGTGCCAGTCGCCACAATGGGTAAAGGCGCTGTAAATGGCCGCCTGCTGTAATGTATGTGTCTCGGCAAGGTAGCAGTTATCCAGGAAACCATAGAACTGATGGCGTAATTCATCATTTTTAATAATGGCAATTCCGCCCTGGATCGCTGCTGTGTTGAAGGTTTTACTGATTGATGTCAACACGATTGACTGACTCCCTGTCGCTTCGTCTAAAGTAAAAAACGGCAGATGGCGCTTGCCTGGCAGGGTTAAATCACTATGCACTTCATCTGAGAGAATAATGACGCCAGCTTGCTGACAATAGTGGCTTACTTTTTCCAACGTTTCCCGCGACCACACCATACCGCCTGGATTATGCGGCGAAGGGAAAAGAAACATTTTGCACTGCCTGAGTTTTTCGCTGAAATCATGCCAGTCAAATTCGTAATGACCATCTTTCTCAATGAGGCGCGTTTGAATCAAATTCCTGCCGCTGGTGTTTACCAGATTAGGGTAGGGGTCATATATTGGCGTACAGGTTAAAATATTATCGCCTGGTCGGGTAAACACCATCAGAGAGAGCACGATAGTTTTGATGACGCCGGGAATAAAATGCAACCAGTGTGGCTTTATGTCGACTTCATACTGTTGCGCATACCAATGAATAACGGACTCTTTCCATTGCGGATAATCCAGGTTGTAGCCTTGTACTGGCTGCGATACCACTGAACGCAGTGTGCTCATGATTGGCTCTGGCGTCACAAAATCCATATCTGCAATCCACAGCGGTAATACATCGGTGGTGCCGTACATCTGTTGTAATTGACCGTATTTACGGCAATTAACATCCCTTATGACAATATCATCAAACAAAGACATTGCTGACTCCTGGACAGTCTCTGAAAAAATAGTTTAAGCAACGCAACAGTGAAGAATATTTCTGTATATCTAATCGATATATTAAATTTACCCTGGTGGTAGCCAATATTTAGCTATTTATTAGCCTATGATTTTTGCTCAACCATATGCTCTGTAGCTTCATTTGGTTCATATTTAGCAATGCCAATACCGGTGGCAGCCCACAGCAGGGCAAAGATGATGCCGCTGTAGCAGAGGATTGCCCATGGCAAATAATCAAGCGTCGCCACGCCCAGCATCGTGGCGCAATAAACGCCTGAGGCAGACCAGGGAATAATCGGTTCGACAACGGTTCCGGCATCTTCGGTAGTACGCGAGAGGTTCTTTGTCGCAAGCCCTCGTTTTTTATATTCTTCTTTAAAGGCATCGCCGCACAGCAGCAGTGGCAAGGTTCCATTTGCCGTACAGGCACAGATGGTGAACGTCGTCACAATCGTGGTGGCCACCAGGCGGAATGTGGATTTAACGCCTTTCGTGAGCGCGTTTATCACGGTGTGCAAAGAGCCTGTCGCACTCATTGCGCCGGCAAAGCTGAAGGCGCTGAAGACGGTGACGAAGCTGCTAAACATTGAAATGGCGCCGCCTCGTTCCAGTAAGCGCGAAACATCTGATGACAGTGTTGGCAGGTTATCTCCGGTGAGCATCGCGAGCTTAAAACCGCTAACCACGGATTCGCCAACCGATGATGCGGTAAATTGCTGAAAGGCTAATGCCAGAATCATCGAGACTATTGTGGATAAAAAGAGCATCGGGATTGGCGGTCTTTTTGACAGTGAGCCATACAAAACGATGATCGGTGGCAACAGTAGCAGAATGTTAAAGTGATAAATCTGGCCGATAGCGTTCATCAAGTTGGTGATATTGGCTGGCGCGCTGGATGAGGCATCAATGCCCATGCCCATATAGCTGTATACGACGCAGCAAATAATAAATCCCGGGCCGGTGGTCCACAGCAGATGGCCGATATGCGAGTACAGGTTTACACCGGCAGCCAGCGCCGCCATGTTGGTTGAGTCAGAAACCGGAGAAAGCTTATCACCAAACCAGCAGCCGGAGACAATAGCGCCAGCAGCAATGGGCAGCGAAACATTCAGACCAATCGCTACGCCAATCATGGCAATCCCGACGGTTCCGATGGACCCCCAGGAGGTGCCGGTACAGACTGAGATCAGCGCTCCCAGCATAAATGCTGAAATATAGAAATACTGCGGGTTAATCCACTTCAGACCATAATAAATCATCATTGGAATAGTGCCTGACACCATCCATGCGCCAATTAAGAATCCGATACTGGCGACGATTAATATGACAGGAAGCGCTTCAGATATTTTATTGCAAATAGATTGTAGAATGTCATCCCACGTGTAGCCGTGAGCGATGGCGATAAACGAGGCGGTTGCGGTTCCCACGAGGATCATGGGTTCAGCTCGAATATTGAAGATAAAATATCCGATGCTAATGCCACCCAGCATGACTATCATGGGTAAAACTGACCAAAAGAAAGACAATGGCTTTCTATTGTTGGCGGTGCAGCTATTTAATTCCATAATTCCATCCCAATCGTTAATGGTTGAACACGTCAAATAAATACCTGCTACAGGTCACCCATAAATGGGTAACATAGTTGCCAGAGTTCATGGCTGAACCCTATTTTATTAACTGCTGCAGATTATCTATTTTGACCTGCTATTCTGATGCTTATATTTTGGTTGTAAGGTAAGAGTAAGTTTGACGAATAAATTACCCCTCGGCATAAGGTGAATGATTTCGGCGCTGTTGGCTCAGTTTGCGATACTGCTGCGGCGGCATGCCGACGTATTTATGAAATGAGCTATAAAAACGGCTGCTGGATCGGAAACCTGCAATTGTAGCGATATCCAGAATTGTTTTATCCGTATCGCTGAGCAAAGCCCGCACATGGTTGATGCGCATTGCGGTAATATACTGTTTCATGGTTAGTTGCATCACGCGATGAAAAATGCCCATCGCATAATTTGGGTTGAGCTTAACGTGTTCGGCAATTGCATCGACCGTAAGCTGTTTGTCGCAGTTTGCGGCAATAAACTCCAGCATCTGGCTGACGTAAAACTGTGAATGCCGTGAAATACTGTTTTTCTGGGTGCGCGATGTTTTGTTACCCAGCACTGGCCGCCAGCCAGCGAGGCTAAATCGCTTGAGCATCAGGGCAATCTCATCAATGGCTAATTGACGAATTTGCTCATTGTCGCTGTTGAGTTCACTCTGCCAACGCTGCACTTCAAAAGTGCTCAGCTGTTGCGAGGCAAGCGACGTGATCACCATCCCATGCGTCACGTGGTTGATCAGTTCCCTGTCCAGCGGCCAGGACAAAAACAGATGCATCGGTAAGTTGAAGATGGCCATCTGTTTACAGTGCCCGGCATCCGTCAGCTGATGGGGGGTGCAGGCCCAGAACAGCGTTATAAAGCCCTGTTTGCTTTTCACCACTTCGTCATTGAAAAGGTACTCCACATCGCCATCAAACGGCACATTCACTTCAACCTGACCGTGCCAGTGGCTGTAGGTCATGGCCAGCGGAGCCCGCAGCTCGACGTCCATCCGCTGATACTCTGAGTAGAGCGCCAGCGGACTTCGCGACTTTTTTTCATAGCTGCGACACATATGTGGGTCGAGCGGTAGCTGCGGGGTACTTTTTGCCATTATGGGTGGGTTCCTGAATAGTGAATCTGACCATGGGTAGCGCCAAAGCATGAACATAGCTTAACCGAAAAAAAACGCCGTTTTCTCTCCATTTTCGCGAAGTTATTCCCAAAAACTCAGATCCTGTGCCTGTCGCTTGCCGATCTGAGTTAACGGGAATGGTGGTTTTTAATTTAAAAAACGGTCAATCAAAGCTGCTCACTTTGCAAAGCGACAGCGTTTTTCTGCCAATAAATCGGATTCATAGCGATAGCCAATATTCACGCAATACCATACATTTTGTATGTATCCATATCTTAAGGAATCATCATGTCCAGTCTCCGTACTTTAGCAACGGCTTTAGTTGCCGTTGCCGCGATGTCGATGTGCGCTATCCCCGTTTCGGCTAACCCCGGCAATGGCAACGGAAATGGTAATAGCGGCAACCATGGTAATAGTGGGAATAAGGGTAATAGCAGTCATAGCCAGAAAGGAAACCCAGGCCCAAAAAACAACTCGCAATCGGAACAGCGTAAAAATTATGGCAAGCCGGACCATGTTGATAGTGATATTAGCTATAACGTGGCCAGGCAGTATGCCGTCAGATATGGTTTGACGGGATATAAGTCACTGCCTCCGGGCATCGCCAAAAATCTGGCGCGAGGAAAACCACTTCCTCCGGGGATCGCTAAGAAAAGTGTCCCATCCTCGATGCTGAATCAACTGCCGTATTACCCGGGTTATGAATGGCAGGTTGTTGGCGACAATCTGGTGTTGATTGCACTGAGCACGGCAATTGTCACCGCGGTTATCAATGGTGTGTTTGATTAAGTATTCCTGTACTTAATTTGCTCTGTTATACCCACCACAAGCCCGCGCTACGCGGGCTTAATTGTTAAAAAAGTGGGGCTCACAAACCATACAGTTTTATTTTTCGATAGAGCGTGGCAATACTGACTCCCAGTTCTGATGCAGCCTGTTTTTTGCCCTCCACGCTTGAACCAAATCGCTGGATGGCATTTTCGATGGCGTCCCTTTCCGCTTGTTTTCCTTGGATCGCCAGCTGTCGGGGTTGTGCGGTCATCGTGGTTTTCCTGCTGTCAGCCGGGGAGAGTAAATAAGGGGGCAGATGGCTGGCGTTGATCCCAGCGGCTTCTCCGCGCATCACAAAAATGTATTCGATGACGTTGCGTAATTCGCGAATGTTCCCCGGCCAGTGCCAGGCATAAAGGCGATTAATAACGTCATCGGGCAGTTTTTGCGGTGCACGTTGGTAACTGACAGAAAACTCATCGGCAAAGTATTGTGCGAGGACGGCGATATCAGCCTTGCGTTCACGCAGGGAAGGAAGCACCAGAGGGACGACATTCAGGCGATAGAAAAGGTCTTCGCGAAACTGATTATTCTCCACCATCGCGCTAATATTTTTGTTGGTCGCGGCAATAATGCGCACATCAATATTAATGATGTTATTAGAACCCACGCGGGTGATCGCTTTTTCCTGCAACACCCTGAGCAGCTTGGCCTGCAGGTGCAGCGGCATATCGCCGATCTCATCCAGAAACAGGCTGCCGCCGTTGGCCAGTTCAAATTTCCCCATTCGTCCTTTGGGATCTGCACCGCTAAATGCACCGCGTACATAGCCAAACAGTTCGCTTTCCAGTAGTTGCTCAGGGATTGCCGCGCAGTTGATTGTCACGAAAGGGGCGGCTTTACGGGGGCTGTTTTGGTGAATGGCAAATGCCACGACCTCTTTACCCGAGCCGCTTTCCCCGGTGATGAGCACGCTGGCGTAGCTGTTGGCAATTTTGCTAATGGTGCTTCTGAGCTGCTCCATTGAGGAAGAGTGGCCAATCAGCCGCACCTGCGTGTCAGACTCGTAAGGGGATGGAGTAAGGTTACTCAGGTAGTCGTGCGCATCACGAAAGATGACCATCGTTAAGCGATCGTTATCCAGCGAGGAGAGCGAAATTTGTTTGCACAGTACATGGTGTTTCTGGCCTTCAAGCGTCAGCCATGCTTCTTCATCGCCATACAAACTGTCCCCGGTTGTTTCAATGGTCAGCGGTAATCCCTGAACTTCGCGGTTGAGAATGCGATCGGCTGAATGATTGGCATGCCAGATAAGACCATTGCCATCAATTGCTACAACGCCGCGGTCCATGGCATCGATCAGACGCCGAAATGCGCCGAGGGTTTCCTGCGCGCGTAAACGCTCCAGACATTCAAAGACCTTACTGGAGATCATCACCGCGATTTGCTCAATAAAAGTGACAAATTTATCAATCTGGCTCAATAACGCGTCACGCTGCGCCTGGGTTGAGCAAATAATTCCGATCACGCCAATCACACGATTGTTGAGAAAAATTGGTGCGTTCAAATCCAGCATTTCAGAACAGTAGTGGTGTTTTTCACATAACTGACACAGCGGATGTTCGCCGGGGTTTTTGATAAGAACCGTTTCTCGGACCTGCAAAACGTGGTGGTAGATGTAGCCATTTTTTGCCACGTTTTCATTGAGCATATGTCGGTATTTACCGGTGCCAGCGATGCGCATTAAGGATTCATCGATGATTTCAACATCCGTTCCGGTTATGCCAGAAATAGCGTCGGCATAATTGCAGATATCATCCTGGATATTGCTGAGTACTGAAATCATGGTACTTCTCCGGCAGTGAGTGGCATTTCTCAAGGGAGATGATAAATATGCGAAGCAATGCAAAAATGATTTGCGAAAAATCAATCTACCGCTCTGTTTTTGGATGTTTTTTTTATTTTATCTTCCGCGATCACACTATTTATCAATTGTGAGAGTTTATCAAACGAGGCGATAAACTAATGCTGTGGTATTTTTCAGTACCCATCTTGCTCTCTTTTTAATTGGTTGAAAATAAAGCCTTTATTAAAATATTTATAAAGTTTTACTCGATTAATAAAAAACTGGTAAGCATTTTGCTCTATTGGCAATACCGATAGCGTAAATATCTCTGTATACGTCTATTACAGGGAGTGAAATACCAGAACAATGAGGTTTTATGATGCAGGAAAACTTATCATTTTTTATCAACCAGACGCCGTTTACCGAACATCCAAACGCGCCGCTGGCACCGTTTAGTCGCCAGGAGCTGGTAAAAGCGTTGAATTTTCATCGGTCTATTCCGGGTTATGCGCCGACGCCGTTATATACGCTGCCGGCTCTTGCACAAAAGCTGGGTGTTAAAAATATCTATCTCAAGGATGAGTCTCAGCGTTTTGGCCTGAAAGCCTTCAAAGCGTTGGGCGGCTCCTATGCGATGGCGTGCCATATCGCGGAATTAATCGGCAAGGATATCAGTGAACTGCCGTTTGACGTGATGACCAGCGAAGAGGTACGCCGCGATCTCCAAACCGTCACGTTTGCCACCACCACCGATGGCAACCACGGTCGCGGTGTGGCGTGGATGGCGCGCCAACTGAAGCAAAACGCCGTGGTTTATATGCCGAAGGGCTCTTCGCAGCAGCGTTTGACCTCCATCCGTAATGAAGGCGCTACCGCTGAAATCGTCGATATGAACTATGACGATGCGGTTCGCATGACCGCGGAACAGGCACAAAAGCATGGCTGGATTGTGGTGCAGGATACCGCCTGGGAAGGGTATGAAAAAATCCCGCAGTGGATTATGCAGGGCTACGGCACGCTGATGCTGGAGGCGATAGACCAACTGCATCAGGTTGCGCCGACGCATATTTTTGTTCAGGCAGGTGTTGGCTCGTTTGCCGGAATGGTGCAGGGAATGGTGACGGCAGCCTGGGGTGAACACCGACCGAAAGTGATCGTCGCTGAAGCGTTAATTGCCGATTGTCTTTACCGCTCTGCCCGTTCTAAAGAGGGGGATGCAATTGCGGTGGGCGGCGATTTGCAAACCGTGATGGCTGGTCTCGCCTGCGGTGAGGCGAACAGCATCGGCTGGAAACTGCTACGTGATTATGCCAACGCATTTGCCTCCTGCCCTGATGAAGTTGCAGCGCTGGGCATGCGCATGCTGGGTAATCCGTTGGCGGGCGATCCGCAGATCGTATCTGGTGAGTCCGGCGCGGTCACTTCCGGTCTGCTGGCGCTGCTGATGACCTCACCTGAACTGGCGCAAACGCGTGAACAACTGGGGCTGGATGCGCATTCCCGCGTGCTGTTGGTCAGTACCGAAGGCGACACCGACCCGCAACAATATCTGGATATTGTCTGGGGCGGTCAGTACCCGGGCATCAAATAACACATTTCCTGATTGAGAGAAATAACGGAGAAACCCATGTTATCTGCAAAACGTATTGATGAAGTCATTAAAAACTGTCAGGCGCTGATCCAACAAAAAAGTTATTCCGGTCAGGAAGGGGAAGTGGTTAATGCCATAAAAAAAATGATGCAGCATTACCAGTTCGATGACATCCACGTTGATAAGTACGGCAACATTGTGGGCGGCATTGTCGGCAATCAGCCGGGGAAAACGCTGGTTCTCGATGGACATATCGATACCGTGCCGGTCAACGAAGAGAAGTGGAGCCGCAACCCGTACGGCGGCGATATCGACGATGGCAAAATTTATGGTCGCGGTACAACCGATATGAAAGGTGCCGTGGCGGCGATGATTTCCGCCGTGGGTTTTTTCGGCCAGGACAATCAGCGTAATTTTGCCGGCAAAATCTACGTTGCCTGCATCGTGCATGAGGAGTGCTTTGAAGGTATTGCTGCCCGGCTGGTCAGCGAGCGCTATAAGCCGGACTACGTGATCATCGGTGAAGCTTCCGAGTTAAACCTGAAAATTGGTCAGCGTGGCCGCGCTGAAATTGTGGTCGAAACGTTTGGTAAACCCGCGCACTCCGCCAACCCGCAGGCAGGCATTAACGCGGTGTACAAAATGGCGCAATTGATCGACAAAATTCGCACAATCACTCCGCCCACGCACCCGGTACTGGGGCCTGGCATTCTGGAGCTTACCGACATTAAATCTTCGCCATACCCAGGAGCTTCGGTAGTGCCGGATTATTGTCGCGCAACCTACGATCGTCGTTTGCTGGTGGGTGAAACCAAAGAAAGTGTTATTGCCCCACTGGAAAATGCGCTTGCGGAACTTACCGCACAGGATCTGCAGTTTAAGGCCCGTGTCTCCTACGCGGTAGGTCAGGAGTCTTGCTATACCGGTGCCACAATTGAGGGCGAGCGCTTCTTCCCGGGCTGGGTGTATGACGAGTCTGACGAATTCGTGCAGGCCGCTCTGGCTGGCGTTCGCGAGGCCGGGTTTAATCCAACTATCACACAGTACTCATTTTGCACCAACGGCAGCCACTATGCGGGCGAAGCGGGAATTAAAACTATCGGCTTCGGACCTTCACGCGAAAACCTGGCCCACACCATCGATGAATATATCGAGATTGATCAGTTAACCGGCTCGGCCAGCGGCTATTACAGCATCATTCAGACACTCTATCGCCAATAAAAAGAAAGATAACAACCTCTTACCTTACAAGTGGTGTCGTGAAGCGACACCGCTATGGAGAATAACGATGAAAACCATTTTCAAAAACGGAAATGTAATCGATGGGACGGGCAGTGAAGGCAGAATTGCCGATGTGATGGTTGACGAAGGACGCATTGTCGCAATCGGACAAATTGACGTTGGCGTTAATGAGCAGGTTATTGACGCAACGGGAAAAATTATTTGTCCTGGTTTTATTGATACCCATACGCACTCTGACCTGTCGGCCATTATTAACCCCGCGCTGTCGGCAAAAATTCGTCAGGGTATTACCACCGAGCTGTTAGGGCAGGATGGTGTCGCCCTTGCGCCGTTACCTGAAGAATATATTCCGGCCTGGCGTAAAAATATCGCCGGACTGGATGGCGATACCGACAAAATAGACTGGAAATATAAAAACACAGACGGCTACCTCAATCTGCTGGCATCGCGTCATCCGGCGACAAACCTCGCGTATTTAGTTCCGCATGGCAACGTACGCATGGAAGCCATGGGCCTGGATGGGCGCCCCTCTACTCGTGAGGATGTGGCGAAGATGTGCGAAATCCTTGAGCGGGAGTTACAAGCGGGGGCGTTTGGTCTTTCCACTGGGCTCATCTACATGCCTTGCGCCTTTGGCGATACCGCCGAAATGATTGAACTGTGCAAAGTGACGGCGAAATATGACGGGATCTTTGTGGTGCATCAGCGCAGTGAAGCGGACGATATTATCAACTCAACGCAGGAACTGATTGATATCGCCACCGCCACCGGTGTCTGGCTGCATATTTCACATATGAAAGTTTGCGGTAAGAAAAACTGGGGGCTGATTGACCAGATGCTGGGCATGTTGGAACAGGCGCAGGAAGAGGGGATTCGTATCTCTTTCGACCAGTATCCGTATGTGGCAGGCAGCACGATGCTCGGCGTGATCCTGCCGCCGTGGGTCCACTCCGGTGGCACTGACAAATTACTTGAGCGGCTGGCCTCGCCTGAACTGCGCGCCAAAATGATCGACGATATTCAGCAGGGCATTCCTGGCTGGGATAACTTTATCGATTTTGCCGGGCTGGACCAGATTTTTGTCACCAGCGTGAAAACGACAAAAAACCAGGATGCCGTCGGTCTGAACCTCGTTCAGTTGGGCGAGCTACGCGGAAAAGATCCGTACAACGCCACCTTCGATCTGCTGTTTGAAGAAGAAAACGCCGTTGGGATGGTCGACTTTTACGGTACTGAAGAGCATGTGATTAAGTTCCTTTGCCGTCCTGAGCAAAACGTCTGTACCGACGGTTTAATGGGGGCTGGCAAACCGCACCCGCGCGTGTTTGGCGCATTCCCTCGTGTGCTCGGTAAATATGTGCGTGAAGAGGGATGTCTGAGCTGGGAAGCGGCAATCCGTAAGATGACTGGCAAACCCGCTGAGGTATTAGGCCTGCAGGATCGTGGGCTGCTGAAAGTGGGTTATGCGGCGGATATTGTGATGTTCGATCCGAACACCATTGCCGATAAGGGCACTTTTGTTGAACCCAATCAATATCCGGAAGGGATTGAAATTGTCATGGTTAATGGGCGCATTGCCTTAATCAATGGCACTGAAAGTTATGCCTGTAGCGGTACGGTTATTAGAAAACAATATTAATAAATAACGCTAAACACGCATTGATTTATCGCGACCATTTATGGCCGCGGTAGATCACTACACCCTAAGGACATCACAATGAACCTACAAACGTCTTTACCTTCAGGTAAACCAAAGACCTGGAAAGCAAGGTATACCGTCCTGACATTGATCTGGCTGGCGTGGCTGCTCTCTTTTCTCGACAGAATGGTGATGAGCGTTTCGCTCCCTTATATCGGCAAAGATTTAAATCTGGATACGACCCAACAAGGGTTAATTATTAGCGCCTTTTTTATTGGTTATGCCGCGTTTCAAATTCCCGGCGGTTTACTGGCGGATAAGTTTGGTTCGCGCAAAATCATGGCCATCGGTATTGCCTGGTGGTCTGTTTTCACCAGCTTAACCGGTGCCGTGTTGACGCTGCCGCTAATGCTGGCCGTTCGCTTCTTCTTTGGTGTTGGTGAAGGTTGTTTCCCGTCGGCTTCCTGGAAGATGATATCAACCTATTTCCCGTCGAAAGAACGTGGCCGCGCCACGGCGATTCAGTCAACGGTAAACACCTTAGGCCCGGCGCTGGCGGTAGTGGTAGCTGCAAGCATAATCGGGGCCTTTGGCTGGCACATGGTCTTTATCGTGCTAGGTATTCCGGGTCTGTTTATCGCGGCGGGGATCTACTTTTTTACCCGTGACAATCCGAAAGATCACCCCGCAATTACGCAGCAGGATCTGGCGGAACTGGCTGCTGACGAGCAGGGAAGCCTGCAAAACACCAGCGGCATCGCGTTTAAAGACGTCCTCAAAATGCCGGTGCTCTGGCAAATGGCAAGTATCTGGTTTTTGTTTGATATCACCTTCTGGGGCTTTTCAACCTGGCTGCCAAGCTACCTGATCACCGTTCGTGAGTTTTCTCTGGCAAAAACCGGCGTCATGGCGGCCATTCCCTTCCTGTTTGGCGCAGGCGGAACGTTGTTAGGCGGCTATTGCTCAGATAAATTTAAACCCCAGCGTAAAACGTTGTATGTCGTGACCTCCGTTATCGCCGCGGGTTTCCTGTACCTGACCTTCAGCGTGAGCAGTGCAGATATGGCGGTGGTTTATCAGTGTATTTCAGCCCTGTTCATGTTCTTCGCCATGGCGACATTTTGGGGCATTCTGATGGACACCATTCCCAGCAACATCATGGGGCGGGCATCCGGGATCGTTAACTTTGGCGGTCAGATGGCGGGAGTCGTTTCTGCACCTATCATCGGCTGGCTGATTCAAAGCAGTGGTGGAAGTTATAACAGCGCCTTTATCTTTATGATTGCCGCGCTGTTATGTTCTGCCGTCGTTACGCTGACCGTGAAAAGCTCCCATGCTATTGGGGCGTTGCCCAGTAAAGCCTGATTCATGACTGACTCCTGTGGCTCTGCTGATTCCTGAGCCACAGGGCGTTTTACTATCAAATCAGCAGGTTTATTATCTTTTTCTCCAGATTTGACCTGGTATAAAAATGATTCTTAGAAAGCTATTCTGCATATACACCTTTGCCGTTGTGATGAAAACTCCCCTAGGTTCTATGACCCCGGCCATTAAGAATGAATCATAATAAATGAGGGATTTATCCTACGCATGTAGGAATATTCCTTTTGGTTGTGTTAATGGTTTGATATTTAGATAGGCTCAAGGTTTAAAATTTGTAAAATACAGTGTTGCATTTATGCCTTATTCTTCGTTTTTATAAAAAACCAATAAATATACGTGTGAATGTGTTAGGATTTACCTGATAACGCCTTATTTTTATAAATTATAATGCTTAAGGCTCACCTGCTCGATAGCCATCGCCTCTCTTTATTTATCGGGATTCTTATACGCAATGAACGCGATAATCGTTGATGATCACCCATTAGCTCGCATAGCCATCCGCAACTTACTCGATACTAATGGTATTACCGTAACCACCGAGCTCGACAGCGGAGAGCATGTGGTCCAAACCGTTGAAAAAACTAAGCCGGAGCTACTAATTATTGATGTGGATATTCCGGGCATCAGCGGCATCGAAGTGCTGGAGCAACTGCGAAAGCGGCACTATGCTGGTGTAATCATTATCATTTCAGCCAAAAATGAATTTTTTTACGGCAAACGTAGCGCCGAATACGGTGCCAACGGATTTGTGAGTAAAAAAGAGGGTATGAATAATATTCTTGCCGCAATCGAAGCTGCAAAAAATGGGTATAGCTATTTTCCCTTTTCCCTTGAGCATTTTACTGGCTCATCTGTCAGCGAACAGGATAAGCTTGATACGTTGTCGACCCAGGAAATGAGAGTGTTGCGTTATATTCTTAACGGTATGGATTACAGCACTATTGCCAGCAAAATGAACATCAGTAATAAAACGGTAAGCACCTATAAAAGCCGTTTGATGGAGAAATTAGATTGCTCGTCATTAATGGAAATTTATGATTATGCGCAAAGAAATAAAATAGGATAGAGTAATGCTGGATCGCTTGTTTATTTTTTTGATGGTCATATTTACCATCGGGTTTTCTACGGGTGTAAGCTCAGCCCGGCAAGTTGAGCTAAAAAGTAACTATAATACCTCAGTACAACATATCGGCTTGAACAGGGAAGAAGCAAACTGGTTAGCGCATAAAAAAACCTTGGTTGTTGGCACCTGGTTACCGGAAGTCTCCCCCATTGTTTATCAAAATAGCGGTGAATATTATCGGGGCGTCAACGCGGATTATCTTGCGCTAATGCAAAAGAATCTCAATATGAAGTGGCACACTGAATTTGGCCACCTGAACAGAGGTGATATGCTCACCTCAGAACAACACAGGTGCTCCAATGAAAAAAAGAAATTTCAGCGCAGAGTTTAAACGCGAATCCGCTCAACTGGTTGTTGACCAGAACTACACGGTGGCAGATGCCGCCAAAGCTATGGATGTTGGCCTTTCCACAATGACAAGATGGGTCAAACAACTGCGTGATGAGCGTCAGGGCAAAACACCAAAAGCCTCTCCGATAACACCAGAACAAATCGAAATACGTGAGCTGAGGAAAAAGCTACAACGCATTGAAATGGAGAATGAAATATTAAAAAAGGCTACCGCGCTCTTGATGTCAGACTCCCTGAACAGTTCTCGATAATCGGGAAACTCAGAGCGCATTATCCTGTGGTCACACTCTGCCATGTGTTCGGGGTTCATCGCAGCAGCTACAGATACTGGAAAAACCGTCCTGAAAAACCAGACGGCAGACGGGCTGTATTACGCAGTCAGGTACTTGAGCTACATGGCATCAGCCACGGTTCGGCCGGAGCAAGAAGCATCGCCACAATGGCAACCCGGAGAGGCTACCAGATGGGACGCTGGCTTGCTGGCAGGCTCATGAAAGAGCTGGGGCTGGTCAGCTGTCAGCAGCCGACTCACCGGTATAAACGTGGTGGTCATGAACATGTTGCTATCCCTAACTACCTTGAACGGCAGTTCGCCGTGACCGAGCCAAATCAGGTGTGGTGCGGTGATGTGACCTATATCTGGACGGGTAAGCGCTGGGCGTACCTCGCCGTTGTTCTCGACCTGTTCGCAAGAAAACCAGTGGGCTGGGCCATGTCGTTCTCGCCGGACAGCAGGCTCACCATGAAAGCGCTGGAAATGGCATGGGAAACCCGTGGTAAGCCCGGCGGGGTGATGTTCCACAGCGATCAGGGCAGTCATTATACGAGCAGGCAGTTCCGGCAGTTATTGTGGCGATACCAGATCAGGCAGAGTATGAGCCGGCGCGGAAATTGCTGGGATAACAGCCCAATGGAACGCTTCTTCAGAAGTCTGAAGAACGAATGGATACCGGTGGTGGGTTACGTAAGCTTCAGCGAGGCAGCTCACGCCATAACGGATTATATCGTTGGATATTACAGCGCACTAAGACCGCACGAATATAACGGTGGGTTACCCCCAAACGAATCGGAAAATCGATACTGGAAAAACTCTAACTCGGTGGCCAGTTTTTGTTGACCACTTCACAGAGACGATGGTTAATTGTGTGATTGAGGATACTCGGACCTTGCCCTTAGAACCACCTTGCTGGATGTCAAAACTGCTCGAGCCAATCGCCCAGGAAGTGAAATGAACGATCTTCGCATTCTTATTGCCCGTCTTGGATGGCCTGCTACGTCTGCTCGGTGGTGGACTATCCAGGAGCTTGCCGCTCGACTGGGAGAGCCTGAGACGAAAGCTGAAACCGAATCATTGCTGCTTCAATTGCTGCGCTCGCGCAAACTTGAAGCCGAGGTTGTCGAAGTATTATGTATTTTCTGGATGGCAATTAAAGAGTTTAACTACTTTCCTACGACTTTGTTGGCAGAGAATATTCTTCTACCCTCACCACTTTCATCATTGTTGATGAAAGATTTTGGGTTATCGATTCTGCTCATGAATACTGATTTGGAACTAGCTCCAGAAGACTTCATCATTCCCGATGACTTTGATAGTGTTCAAGGTACGGATTTGCCAAGAATCTTCCATATAACCATTAGCAAGTTGGAAACTTTTACCCGCTGTCCATTTATTCGACAAATGGCCTTCGAATGGACAAAAAACCGGACGGCATATCCAAATGCACCGTACCAAGGGGATGCAGGATATTTCATTCGGCCCTTGGGAGAGGGCTTTGCCCCTCATTTTTCCTCTCGAACAGCCCTTCGCGTAATTTCCGCTTATCTTCGCACGTTAGCTGTGGCTAGACACATCTGGAGGATACCAATGGAGTTGACCGAGCAACATTCTCTCTTGGCGTTGCCTATCCATCCAACTTTGGCTTTTCTTCGACCTTATCGTCCCGAATGGCTCTCAGTATCGACTGAATTCAAAAGTGATAGTAAGGCGATCGAGGCTTCATTGCGAACTTTCTTTGCTCAAGTAGAGGCGGCAAACCCAGGAGACGAGCTAATTGCATTTAGCTCGCCCATTTCAATGTCAATGGAACAGTGCGTAGAGTTGTCGATTGTTCGGTGGTCACAAACTGTAAGCAGTGATAAGGAAGAAGCGGACTCGTTGACATCCCATATTGAATCGTTCTGGACACGTGAACAAATGCTTTCCAGCCAAGCTCCGGATCCACTCAGTACAACAACCTTAATAACTCCACCAACTTTTGAACAACTGGTGAATAAAACTTGTATGGCTTGGCCATTGGCGGGAACGCTCGATTTTGGTCGGATAGGATACCTACAACATGATTTGTATCCATCCCGGTTATTTTTACCGACGATGCCAGGCATAGAAAATTCTCTTGAAGTCATCCCGCATGATGGGCGTCTACAGGTTAAGTTAAAGGACCTAGTCGTCGCAGAGCTTTATTATTGGAATGCTGGATGGGGGCCAGCTAGGCTAGGGCAAATTCAAGGTAATTGTGGGACAGCCCTCATATCGCGAGAGAAACATAACAAATACCGGGTCATTGCGCTCATTTTACTCTTGGCAAGTACGTAGATTCCATCGTAATGGAAGTTATGGCAGATTCAGTGAAAAAATTACGAGAGGGGTGGTATTTGTTTGATGTTATTTCTTAATTCATAAGGGGAACTTATAACTTATAACTTATAACTTATAACTTATAAGTGATGTCAGTTATAGATAAAGTAAAAGGATATGAATATTACTCATGAGCCAATTTAAATTCACAGAGCTTCATGCTATTTCGGAAAAGCCACAGAATGATGATGCCGCTTGGTTAATAGAGGCTGAAAGGTCAATTAAATTTCTGAAAGAAAATGCTCAAAATGATGAAGTGGTTATCTACGCGATTGGAAATAGTGTCCTAATTCATGGCGCGCTAGCTCTAAATAGATGCGCGGAATAGTAGATCACTGAAAGGGAACTCAGCCCGGATTGTGCGATCTGATCAATCGCCAAACCAACCAAAACCACCAACCGGACTGAGCGATGCCGATCATAGCACCAATACCCCGTGGCGAACGACGCCTGATGCAGAAAGCTATTCATAAAACGCGCGATAAAAATCATGCCCGCAGACTCACGGCCATGCTGATGCTTCATCGGGGTGAACGGGTCAGCGATGTTGCCAGAACTCTCTGTTGTGCTCGTTCATCCGTTGGTCGCTGGATTAACTGGTTTACGCACTCAGGTATTGAAGGCCTGAAATCCTTACCCGCAGGGCGCTCCCGACGCTGGCCTTTTGAACATATCTGCACCCTGTTACGTGAGCTGATAAAGCATTCTCCCGGCGATTTTGGTTATCAACGTTCACGCTGGAGCACCGAATTACTGGCATTAAAAATCAATGAGATAACCGGTTGCCAGTTACATGCAGGAACCGTTCGCCGCTGGTTGCCATCTGCGGGGCTTGTATGGCGCAGGGCCGCGCCAACTCTGCGTATCCGTGACCCACATAAAGATGAAAAGATGGCGGTAATCCACAAAGCGCTGGATGAATGCAGCGCAGAGCATCCGGTATTTTATGAAGATGAAGTGGATATCCACCTTAATCCTAAAATCGGTGCGGACTGGCAGTTGCGCGGACAGCAGAAACGGGTAGTGACGCCGGGGCAGAACGAAAAATACTATCTGGCCGGCGCACTGCACAGTGGCACGGGTAAAGTCAGCTACGTGGGCGGCAACAGCAAAAGTTCAGCGCTGTTTATCGCTCTGCTGAAGCACCTGAAAGCCACTTACCGGCGGGCGAAAACAATCACGCTGATCGTTGATAACTACATTATCCATAAAAGCCGCGAAACACAGCGCTGGTTGAAAGCAAATCCCAAGTTCAGGGTAATTTACCAGCCGGTTTACTCGCCGTGGGTGAATCATGTGGAACGGCTATGGCAGGCACTTCATGACACGATAACCCGTAATCATCAGTGCCGCTCAATGTGGCAGTTACTGAAAAAGGTCCGCCATTTTATGGAAACCGCCAGCCCATTCCCCGGAGGAAAACATGGTCAGGCAAAAGTGTAGCGGTATTAGGCGCAGCTATTTAGAGAAAAATGTTACTACAGCAGATAGATGGGCATTGCAGAATATGCGTATGGATGTTGAGTATTGTTGGAAGATTCAAAAGTCATGGGGTGGAGGTCAAGGACATCGTATTTATCTTGAGCCACCTTTAGATGGGGTGTTCAAAGGGGGAGAGGCATTAATTTATCGTCGTAGGTTTCATGGCGTTGAAGAAGGCCGTGCACCTATCGAATTAAGTCAGAAACTTGTGCACAGCCTTGGGTTATATTACTTGTCAGAAAGAAATGCATATTGTCGTCTCGATGAACGGGGTGATATTGAAGATGTAATCAGGATAATTAACAAAAATATTTCACCTCCTTTTAACTATCTGGATATAGTTACTATTAAGAGAAAGGATTTAGATACATTCATGGCTTTATCCAAAACATGTCTTGTTTTAAAGTTTGATTTTACACGTGTCAGATGGGGTAATTTTGCTGGCTGGGGGAATATCAACAGATATACTAAAGATGAAGGGAGTCTTTTTTATCATGGTGGTATTAACGGGGAAGCCAGTTACTGTAATGGTGTAATGATCATTCGCCCTCAAGTAACTGTGCGCGGTCTGGTAAAAGCATGGAAGGATGAAGATAATCCATCTAAAAGGAAATACGCAACCTTTAAAATATACGATCGTAAAAATAGCTGCAATGTTGAAACATCTTGCGGACCAGACTCACTATCTAACTATTTTCAAGAAAATAAATTACCGTGGGAAGTTTCACCTGCCTTTTTTAGAGCAGAAGTGTTACATCGTTTCAAGGCGGATCCAGAAAAATATACTTTAGATGAAAGAAGTATTGCTTGTCGAAATGCTTGGTATTTAAAATCCTATGATATTAATGAGGCCGGGCAAGTTCATGTATACATTGGTGATTTGGCTCATTTACCTTATGAAGAACAGCTCTATTGGCAAGCCTTCAATGAATGGCCAAAAGGAACAATTTCTAAGCGTGCATTTCAGACGGATATTGTTGGGGAATGGTATCTGTCCAATGAACCATTGTTGGCACTCAAACACAAAATTTCGCTAATGGACAAGAATCCTCCCACCTGGTGGAAGCCACGGGGTACAGTATTGAGTGGCGCTGTTCAGTATCCTGCAACAGATTCAATCAAAGAGTGGGGTGATGAAATCCTTGCGCTTGATCAGTATTTAGTTGAGGGCTTTTTACCAAAGCCACTGAGTGAAATTGCTAAATATGAGGGCCGAATCATTGAACCCAAATGGGGATCCTTGCGCATACTACAAGAAGCTCTTATTGCTAAAAGTGCAACAGTAGATGAAGCGAAAATGTTAGTTCAGCCTATGCAAAAACTGCATGCTCTACGAACCGAAGTACGCGGACATGCTTCTACAGAAAAAAAGAAGAAAGCGATATTAGAAGCGCGTACCGATCATGAAAATCTACGTGCACACTTCACTAGCCTTGTGGGGCAATGTGAAGCATCATTTAATGATATTTTAAGGATTTTTGATTTTAAAATAGATGATTAGCTATTTTTGTAATAGATGATAATTGGGGGGTATAATACTTGCCAATCTTAGTCATAGTTGTGTGAGACTTATCGAGCGGGTGAGAGGTCAGCTTCAATTATGAAAATGACCTCTAAAGTTTATAGATTTAGTAATATGAAATATTCTTAATTTTTATATTTTACACATGTTAAGTATCTTGAGCCCTTCACTAGCTGATGACTCAACAGAGCATGAGAATAATTCTCTTAATCCCAAATGTTCTTGACTCACTAGAACTTTCAAAGGTTTTTCAGTCAAAAATAAATCACAATATCCTAAAGCTGCTTCGGCATGATGAAAATCTAAAAGATCATTACCATTGAGCTGGCGTTTCTGATCCCATCTTACTGCAGCATGACAAGAGGCACCAATATGTAAAGTACGGACTAATTGTGCAAATTGTTTAAGTTTTTCATTTTTTGATTTTTTCTTATTATTAATTTCATCATTGTTATATCCGGCCTTGTAAGCCTCTTTGAATATCTGGATTAATTGCTCGTTGAAAAGGCTTAACACTCCGTCGAACTCAATACGATATGCGTGTTGATAGCTTCTAAGCTCATTGGTATGCTCTTTATTAGCCAAGTTAAGCATTTCTGTTGTTTTCTGCCAATCAAATTGTTCCCAGCTTTCATAGTTGATATGGTTCATCATTTCAACGAGTGAAATATCCCACATATGATCAAAAAAAGATTTCTGAATGATCAGTTCTTCAGCTGCATCGAAAGATGTATCGTATGGATGGTAATCGCCGAAAATATAACTTAGTTTGGTCCATACTAATTGATCAATTGGAATGCTGTCCTTAGCTCCCAAAATCGAATACGTAGCATTACATAATTCTTGTTTGACTCTCTCATGACTAGCTATAAGTGTAACTCCAAAACTCAGATGATCAATAATTTTGGCTGTGGCCATCCTTGTTTCGATATCGTTCTGTTTCATTAGTTCTAAAAAAACAGTAGCAGATATAGGGCAAACTACCTTTCCATTATCAACCAAGTACTTTATTTTTTGTAGGAGATTAATTAAGTCTCGATCGTTATTATTCCCAAGCTCAATATCTCTAAAAAAAACCAGAACCTTAAGTCGAGATAAATCTTGTATTTTTTGGAGATTTCTTTTCCAAGTTGTAGTCTTTTATTTTGTATGTGCTGGGCTAGAGTTATGTTTGGTTGTTTGCGGTGAATTTCTATTGTATTCATCATTTTTGCTTGCTTGTTATGAAAAATAAAAGGTTAATGTAGTGTTCATAGCACAATAAATTTGGTATGTATTATGTCAACTTCTAAAATATGATTGTTATCATATTTCCTTTTTCGCGATTTTTTTTAGAAAGTGTAACATATATCTATATAAATGCTATTTTAAACTATCTTAATTAATGTAGCATGGTTTTGCCTTAATCCAATAAAAATTTCAATTATCTCAAGTGATTATCTTTTCTAAGGATAATCACTTGAGATTTTAAATCCACTACCCAACCAATCTAAGACCTGCTACTTCGTTACAAACGGTAGGAATACTATCTGCCGCTTTTATAAGGTTTGCCCACCACTGCATCATCGGGCGTCTCTGCTCAAGATAATCGCTGCGATTGTAAGCGCGACGTACTTCATTTTTGTCCACATGAGCCAGCGCCGCTTCAATAACATCAGGTGGGAAGCCTTGTTCATTAAGGGCGGTACTGGCGATAGAACGCAAGCCATGAGAAACGAGAACGCCTCCCAATCCAGCACGTTTGAGTGCTGCATTCACTGTTTGGCTATTCATCGGCTGGGTTGGTTTGATTCGACTAGGAAAGATAAATTCTCGGCCACCACTGAGTGACTTCATCATTGCCAGAATAGCGAGAGCTCCATCAGACAATGGAACCGTATGGTCCCGGTTCATCTTCATTCGAGCTGCAGGAATTTTCCATTCTTTAGCTTCAAAATCGATCTCATCCCATCGAGCTTCAGCGGCTTCGGCAGGACGGGTAATAGTAAGAAGCTGCCACATGAACAGGCATCGTGTTGATTGGCTGATGTTTGCTGTTCGCATCGTCTGCATCAGTTGAGGCAGTTGATCAGGCCGGATGCTCGGCATGTTCTTTTTCTGAGGCTTCTCGAACGCTTTTCCGATATTTACGCTGGGAACCGCATCAATCAGGCCCGTGTTCTGCGCATAAATCATGACTTCGTTAATACGCTGACAAAGACGGCGAACAGTTTCTAATGCACCTCTAGCCTGAACCGGCTGAACTGCTTTAACCAGAGTATGAGCCTTAATCTCAGTGACACTGATATCACCGATTGCTGGAAAAACATCTCTCTCAAGCGAGCGCCAGATATCGTCGGCATAGTCCTCTGTCACGCTGGCTTTCTTCACATTCCACCAACGCTCGGCAACTAACAAGAAGGTGTTGGTTTTGGCCTCTTGAGAATTCCTCACCTGTTCTTTCTGATGTTCCTGAGGATCAATATCTTTTGCCAATAAAACTCGAGATTCGGCTCTGAGTTTACGCGCATCAGAAAGTGAGACGGCAGGGTAGGCACCGAAGCTCTGCTTGGTTCGCTGCTTTGTCAGAGGTCGATAGTAACGGAACTGCCAGAGCTTACTACCACTGGACTTGATTAACAGAGTAAGCCCGTCACCATCATACAGCTGGTAATCGGCATCTTTAGGTTTGGCGGCTTTGATTTCCGTATCGGTTAACGGCTTGGTTTTTCTTGCCATGGGGAGTCTCCATGCGTTTAGGCCCAACGAAAACAATAGAGCTTTTCGTTGGGCCTATCAATGGGCCTAAAAGGTTCGGATTTAATTAGTTCTCTTCGGACTTCGCGGGACAAATTGCAGATACAAAAAAGCCCGCAGGGCTTGCGCCGTGCGGGCTCTTAGGACTTCATCGGATGACTCTGGTAATCACCGATGGAGAATTTTGGTGGAGCTGGCGGGAGTTGAACCCGCGTCCGAAATTCCTACATCCTCGGTACTACATGCTTAGTCAGTCTTTACATTCGCCTGGCACCTGCGGACAGACACGCCACTACCAGACTAGCCTGATTAGATTTAACGCTTCAACCCCAGGCAGGGCCTCCACGCGATCTCTTTTGGGTTTGACCTCTCTTTGATCCCCGTCTTAAGAGCGGAAGCTAGGGAGAGAGGGCTCAGAGCAGGTTATTAAGCTGCTAAAGCGTAGTTTTCGTCGTTTGCGACTATTTTTTTGCGGCTTTTTACGAGGCCAACCGCCCCTCGGCATGCACCTTGGGTTTCGCGAATCCCGTCGAATCCAGAATCAGCCCCAATGTGTTAGAGCAAGTATAACAGACTTGTGACACGCGTGACCAGCCCCCGCAACCCCAATCCTCAAGGATTTACCGCTCGCGCAGCGCTTCTTTTGCGCGATTAAACGGTTTGATTAAATAGTCGACGATGGTTTTTTCACCTGTTTTTATATCCACTGTGGCAATCATTCCCGGTACGATGGAGAAATGGCGTCCCAGTTTGTTCTGTAAGAAGTCCTGATGGGTGCGGATAAACACGCGGTAGTAGAATATTTCCGGTTTCACTTTGTCTTGAATAGTGTCCGGGGAAATAGTTTCGACTACGCCTTCCAGACCGCCGTAAATCGCGTAGTCATAAGCGGTTATCTTCACCAGCGCCCGCTGGCCGGGGTGGATGAAAGCGATATCGCGCGGAGACAGGCGAGTTTCAATCAGCAGATGATCGTCCAGCGGTACAATCTCCATCATCTCGCCATTGGGCGGGATAACGCCGCCAATGGTAGTGACCTGGATGTTTTTCACAATACCGCGCATCGGCGCACGCACGGTCAGGCGGGTGACGGAATCCTCGCGTCCTTTCAAAATAGCCGCCAGCATATCCACTTCGGCATTGGCTTTTGACAGCGCTTCCCGCGCCTGCACGAAGTATTGTGAGCGCAGATCGGTGATTTTTAATCCTAAATCGCTTTTTTGTCGTTGCAGACGCAGCACTTCAACGTGGCTGGCGGCACCACTTTTTTCCAGCCGTTGGGTTATGGCCAGCTCTTTATTTACCGAGACCAGCGCATCCTGCAGTTCTGCCATAGAATCAGCGAGCTGCGCGCGGCGGCTTTTATACAAGCGCGTTTCGGAGGCGATGAGATCCGGCCAGGCGCGTAGTGAAGCGGGAAAAACGAGCGGCAGATCGTTAACTTCGGCATTGAGCCTTGCGCTGGAAGCCAGTGAAGCGCGATAGCGGGCGGCGCTCTCCCCAACGTTGGACTCAGAGCGAGTGGGGTCGAGGCGCGCGACAATCTGATTAGCCTATACTTTATCTCCTTCGCGTACCGTGAGCTCGGCGAGAATGCCGCCATCCAGCGACTGCAATACCTGCTCGCGCGAGCTGGGGATTACCTTCCCGCTGCCGGTCGAGACTTCATCCAGTTTGCCGAAATATGCCCAGATACCCAGGACGGCAAACAGCAGCGTGCTGAGCAGAATAATGCGGCTGGCCCCGGAGAAACGGTGCTCGCGGCGGATATCGAGGTCGTCCATGGCAGCGTCATGCGGATTGGTTTTCATTTTTCCACTCCCGACCGTGAGTAGGGGCTGGTGCCCGGCTCGCATTCAGCGCCTGCGCTTTCGGGGCATCCATGACCAGTTGACCTTCTTTTAACACCACTACGCGCTCGACCAGCTCCAGAACCGGCACGCGATGGGTGGCGACAATCAATGTTCGGTTGCCCAGCCACTGGTTCAGGCGCTGAATAAACTCTCGTTCGGTATGTTCATCCAGCGAGGCGCTGGGTTCGTCGAGCAGCACGATATTGGGCGATCGCAGCAGCATTCTTGCCAGCAGGATCGACTGCCGTTGTCCTCCGGACAGACCGTTGCCGCCCTCCATAATGGGGTGCGCCAGCCCTTTGGCGAGTTGTTTAACGAAAGCTGCCGCGCCGCTGACCTCCAGCGCTTCGAAGATCTGCCCGTCGCTGGCATGCGGTGCGCCGAGGGTCAGGTTCTCGCGCAGGGTGCCGAAAAACAGCCGCGCATTCTGACTGAGAAAACCGATATTGCGGCGTAAATCGGCCATATCAATTTGCGCCAGGCTCAGGTTATCGAGTCGGACATCGCCCTGGACGATCTCCACGCCGCCCGCCATGGCCTGTAGCAGCGTTGATTTCCCGGCGCCGTTACGCCCGAGGATCGCCACTCGTTCGCCGGGCATGACCTCCAGACGCGAGATGCGCAGCGGAACGCGTTGATCGTCGCTGTGGTAGCGAAAGTGCGCGTTTTCAAACAGATAATGGCCGTGAAAAATCTCCTGATGCACCCGGTCTTCATCGTACTGCGTTTCGGTGGGAAGCTGCATGATGCTGTCTAACCCCATCTTCGCCGCCTTGACCTGCTGCCAGCGGGCCAGCACGCCACACAAGTTCGCCATCGGGGCAATCATTCTGGAACCGAGCATCGACGCGGCCACCACGGCCCCGGTGGTCATTGTGCCTTCAATGACCATCGGCGCGCCGAACATAATGATGGCGGCGTAGACCAGGCTTTGTACCGACATGCCCCAGCCAATCAGCCCCTGAGTCAGCTTGCGCGTGCGTAGCCCGGACTCTCCGGTAATACGGATGTAGCTGTTCCACTGTTGTAAAAAGCGGTTTTCCGCCTGCATCAGCTTGATATCTTCCAGCCCCTGAACGCTCTCGACCAGCACCGCGTTGCGCAGGGTGGATTCATGCGCTGCCTGGTTGGCGAGTACCGCCAGTTTCTTCTGTAACAGCAAACCGGGCAGGATCATCAGCAGGGCCGCGACGGGGGCTATCCACGCCAAGGGCGGGGCGATAAAGGCCAGCACCACGATAAACAAAAAGAAAAACGGTAGATCGACAATCGTCGACAGGGTCGAGGAGGTGATCATCTCGCGAACCTGTTCCAGCTCGCGCAGTTGAGAAATAAAGCTCCCCGTCGAGCGGGGAACGGCGCTGTTGCGCAGCCGCAATGCGTGGCTGAACACGCGATCGGAAATGCGCATATCGGCGCGTTTGCCGAGCAGGTCCATTATGTGGGTACGCGCTTCGCGCAGCAAAAAGCCAAACAGCACCGCCACCAGAACGCCGGTGGAGAGAACATACAGCGTTGGATAAGACTGGGCGGGGATCACCCGATCATAGACCTGCATCGAAAAGATAATCCCGGCGAGCGACAGGACGTTAATCAGAAAGGCGGCAACCATGACCGGCAGGTAAGGGCGGATGTCCTGTAACACCAGTTCGCGCATCCAGTCGGGCTTGAAGCGCGAAATATAGCGGTCTACCCGACTGTCCTTCAGCGCCGACAGCGGGCGCAGCGCGGTAATGCTCACGATCTCCGGCAGAAGTTCTGCAACTGTGAGTCGGTTACGCTGGCCCTCTTCGGCGATTATAAAAACATCCAACGCATCTTCACCGTTGAAATGTTCTATCACCATCAGTTGGCCGTCGCGCAGTTCCGCCACCACCGGCAGACGCCACTGGCCGAACGCCTGCGTGGCGGTATCCAGCGCATGAAATGACAGCCCCGCCTGACGCGCCAGCTGCGACAGGGCCATAGCTCGGCTTTTTCCCGCAAACCACGGGGCGTTGGCCTGGATTGCGCCGGGCGAACAGGCAACGCGATAGTGGCTGGCAATATGCGTCATCGCTAGCGCCCACTGGCTCAGGGCGTGTTCGCCAATCGCATCTTCCGCATGTGTATCGACGTCGCTCATAGCTTTAT
Organism: Citrobacter sp. RHBSTW-00859; assembly: GCF_013729795.1. NCBI lineage: Bacteria > Pseudomonadati > Pseudomonadota > Gammaproteobacteria > Enterobacterales > Enterobacteriaceae > Citrobacter > Citrobacter sp. RHBSTW-00859. The sequence goes on from NZ_CP056284.1 coordinate 1,246,153, forward strand.
CTCCACCGATTGAATACTGCGGTTATTTAAGGCGAACGCCTGGCGAAGCGAGCCGGTGTTATAGAGGCAGTTCAACTGGAGCTGGCGCAGCTGGTTTTGAGTCTGGAGTTCAGCAAAACGGGCCTGATATACCTCCTGCTCGGCGTTAAGCACGTCGAGCAGTGGGCGTGACCCGAGGTCCAGATACTGCTGTTGATAAAGCTCGCGCGTTTGTTCACTCAGCCGTTGCTGGCGACGCAGGATCTGCAGGGCAGTGGCGAGGCTCATCGCCTGGCTGCGGGATTCCAGTAATTTCTGCCGCACTTCAAGTCGGGTACGCTGGATGGAGTACTGTGCAGACTCTACCGCGTGACTGGCGGCGTTGCGTCTGGCGGTGAGTCCGCCCCCCTGATACAGCGGCATCTCGACTTTTACCCACGTGGAGTACTGGGTTTTATCGAGCACCTCATGGCTGGGGTATTTGTCGTTGAGATAGTGTTGAACCGACGGCTCGAGGGAGATAGTGGGCGTCATCTGCGCGTTGGCGTAATCGAGATTTGCCTGTGCCACATTCGCCTGCGCCCATGCCGCCAGCACCGCAGGAACCAGCTTATCGTCCGGTTTGACCACATCACAACTGCTGTCCAGTTTGACCGGAAATTCGTTGCTGATGCCGTTAAGCGAGTTCCAGCCGAGGAAGCTCATCAGCGTTGCCTTGCTGCTGTCGAGATTAGCCTGATACTGCGCCAACTGAGAACGTGCAGACTCGATACGCGCATCGGTTTGCACCACGTCGGATAGCGAGGTTGCCCCTTCATCATTGCGTTGACGGGTCAGCCGACCAATACCGTTCAAGGCGCTGAGCTGCTCTTCGGCGGCGTCCACCATTTGCTGCCACGTCTGCACCTGGACTATCGCGTTGGCGGTTGCGTGGGCGATGGTATCAATACTGAGTAACACATTCGCCTGCTGTTGTGCGGATCCGGCGGTTTCAGCACGGACCTGGCTTGCCACTTTGCCGAAGTCGTACAGCATTTGCGACACTGAAATAACCAGGGCCGGGCTAAAGCCGTGATCGGTGTAAGTATTGCTGTAACCGTTGTTCATCCCGGCAGAAACCTGCGGGTAATATTTTGATTTCGCCACGTCGATCTGCTCATTTTGTGAGAGCAGTTTGCCGATGGATTCACGAATAGAAGGATGCCAGCTCACGGCGCGACTCACTGCGTCGTTGAGCGTCAGGCTGCCGGGGGCGGCGGCGCTTAGCGGCAGATCGGCAACCGCGCCGTCCAGCGAGGGCAGCATCTGGCTGGTGGCCAGGCCTTCCGGCGTAATAATTTGCGGTTCATCTTCGGCATTCACCCGCAGGGTACAGAGCGTTAATGCCGGCAGTAAGGCAACAGGCGCGACATTTCTCATAGTTTATCCGTTACAAAATACGGCAGCGACGACTGTTATTGCCCCGGACGTCATGGCATCCGGGGCTGTAGTTATGGCGCTTTAACGTTATGCGTTAGCTTCAGGGCACAATGTGATTTTGTTGCACCAGCTCATCGAGCGTGGTGTGTACGTTCTCCAGCGTTATGAGATTGGTTGAGTGCCAGGTGTTGCCGGTACCGTCGCGGTCGATAGCAATCACCGTGTTGTTACCGCTGGTGGTCACGGTGAGGTAGTTGCCGAGCGTAGCGTTCTGCCCGTTCCAGCCCACCAGCAGGTCGCCGATATCGATTTTGTCGCCCTGGGCCAGCGAGAAGTTGGTCCAGGTATCGGTAGGTCCAACGCCAACATTGCCAACGTTACCACCGGTAGCATCGTTGGCGTTGAGCAGGTGATAAATCAGCGTATCGCCGTAGACCGATCCGGTGATCACCTCATGCTGTGCGGTGCTTACCATCTGCGGATTCATATTGATGGTCAGCGTAGCGGTGTCCGTATGCCCGTTTTGGTCGTTAAGCGTATAGGTAAAGGTCTCTTTGCTGGTGATCGATGCTACGGTTGCACCCGGCTTCAGCGTGTAGATGTATGAGCCATCCAGGTTCATGGTCAGTGATCCATAATGACCCTGAATTATTGCGCTACTGGCGCTGCTGGCCGGATTGAGGGTGGCAGTACTGCCGTTAAAGCCGGTGACGGTGAGCTGGGTATGGACGGTTGAGAGCTGATCGTGCGCGCCGGCGGCATCACTGCCATCAAAAATATTGCCATTCACCGTGGTGGCGTTAACGTCATAGGTATTGAGGTGCCATGTCGTGCCCGTGACGTTTGGCGTAATGCTGACGTTGCCAACTGCCAGTCCTCCCATTGTTCCGGTGAAGCTGATGTTGTAATGGCCTGCGGCCAGCTCGGCATTACCCAGCGAAATGGCAATTGAACTGCCTAACAGGCTGATGGAACTGGCGGGTACAGAGCCAGAAAGCGAGAATCCGTCGGGACCGGTGATTGTCCAGGCAATGCCCAGCGTACCGACGGTGATAAGCGTGCCGATGTTGAAGTTGAGCGTGGCGCTTTTCAGTACGTCATTTGTCGCGATATCAAACGAACCTGTACCGGTTGCTTTGTTCCCAAGCGTCGGAATTGTCGCTGTTCCCAGCGCGCCGCTTCCGTATGCAGCAGAATCCTGAACGGTACTTACCGCCATCGTGCTACTGACGTCATTTACGGCGTCCAGCGGTTGCGGCGTTGGTTTGATATTCAGCGAGGCGCTGCCGGTATCGCCGTTTGGTGCCCTGACCTTATACACGAAGCTGTCCGGGGTGTTGATACCGTCTGCACCCAGTCCGCTTCTTAGCGTGTAGGTGTAGTTCCCCTTCGCATCGATAGTCAGCGTGCCGTACTGCCCATTAATAGTGGTAGTGCCCGTCCCGTTAACGACAATACCGTTTACTTCGGTGATAACGGTATTGGCCGGAGCTGAGTCGTTGACCAGCAGATTGCCATTGGTTGTCGCACTCAGGCTGTCGACGGCGTAGGTGTGATCGGCCTGAATATTCAGGGTATAGCTGGTCAGCAGCGTCAGGCCGCCGGAAGCGTTAAGCAGGAACAGATAATCGCCACCCGGTAGCGTAATGGTATACGCTGACGAACTTCCGCCCAGTAGGGCAGTGACCCAGTTTGGCTGTACCCGGTACTGCTCATACTGCTGAATTGACTCGTTGAAGCGATAAACATAGAGATCGAAGCCGCCAAGCGTCACGCCGAGAACATTCGCCTGTACGGTCAGCGTGCGGGTTGCGCCATCGTCAACGTTGAACTTAATCGGGTTAGTCAGACCGTTGACCAGACTGACGTCCAGCACATTGCCGAGTCCGACGCTGGCGAGCGTGAAGCCGGTTTGTTGTGATGGCAAGTGGTCAACCGCGATGACCTGCGTTCCGTAAGTCAGCACTGCTGCATCGTCTGCCGCGGTTACCGTGCTGGTGGTTGGAGCCTGACCGAGCGTTACCACCAGTTTTGCCGAGGAGTGATCGCTGCCATGCGTCAGCGTGTAGGTGAAACTTTCAGAACGACCATACACTGAGATTGACGTATTGGTCAGGGTATAGGTGTAGCTACCGTTCTGATTGATATGCAGAATACCGTATTTCCCTTGCACATCAATGCCGCCCGCTGGGATATTCACAACGTTGCCGTTACCGTCGGTGATGGAGGTGACCAACGTGCCGGAAGGCGCATTATCCTGCCCGTTGGCGGGATCGGTATCCGTGATGATATTCCCGGATTCCGTGGTACCACCGATGATGGTCCCTGCGCTGGCTTTCACCACCGAGACATCAAGGCTGGTGTATGCCCCGGTCGCCAGCAGGTTGGTGTTGTAACTGACCACGCGGTAATCACCGCCAGTCAGTCCGCCGTAATTGAGCGTTACGCCCGAGGCGCCCAGGGTGAGCAGGCTGGCAAAGTCTGATTTACCGGTATCCACCACCGTTACCCAGGCATTCAGCCCGGTGTCAAAGCGCTGGATAACGACTTCAAGCGTGTTTAAAAGCGACAGCACCACGCCGGTCGCGGCGGCATTGATCGTAATGGACCCACTGCCGCCAGAAGCGATGCTGAAATTAACGCTTGCCGTATCGTTCCCCAGCACGTTGGCGACATTCCCCAACGCATTAACCAGCAGGAAACCATAATCGCTTTGATGATCGGTGCTGACGATAACATCGGTTTGCAGCGGCAGACTGGTGACGTTGTCTTCAGCCAGCAGTGGCAATACCGGTGCGATAGCGCTTGTCGGCGATGAGGTATTGCCCGCCGCATCGGTCGCCGTGGCGGACAGCGACTGGCCTTCAATTTGGCGAACCGGCAGGTTGACGCTGTAGACACCGCTGCTGTTGGCGATTGCCGTCACGCTGGTGCCGCCGGGCAGGGAGATAGTGACCGTGCTTCCCGCTTCGGCGACGCCGCTGACGGTGCCGCCATCGGCGCTGATCAGTATCGTTGGCGCGGTCGGTGGTGTGGTGTCCACAATCACGCTGAACGAGCTGGACAATCCGCTTGCGCCGTTGGCGTTTGTTGCAGTGGCGGTAAACGCGTGGTTACCTTCGCTGAGCGCCCCGGATGGGGTAAAGCTCCAGATCCCGTTACCGTCTGCGGTTGTGGTGCCCATTAGCACACCGTTGTTGTACAGGCTGACGATGGCGTTAGCCTGCGCCGTTCCGCTGAGCGTTGGCAGTGTATCATTGGTGGTTTTGCCCGCCGCGACGGGCCCCGTGATCGTACCGACGTCATCGAGAACGGTGGCAATAACCGGCGCAGGCGGTACGCCAGTAAACGGTGCCAGAACGTTACCCGCCGTGCCGATGTTGCCTGCGGCATCCTGGGCGCTGACCTGCAGCGTTTGCCCACTGATTTGCGGTGGGTTCAGCGTGAAGGTGAAATTTCCGGAGGCGTTGGCGGTTGCCGTGCCGAGCACCGTTCCACCGCTGGAGGTAATAATGACCGTGCTGTTTGGCTCGGCAACGCCGGTGAGCGTGGTACCGTTGGCGTTTACCGCCAGCCCTGTAGGAATGCCCGGGGCGACGGTATCGACCACGATCGCTGCCGCAGACGATATGCCACTGGTATTACCCGCACTGTCCGTTGCGGTGATGGTAAAGGAGTGGGTACCTTGTGCCAGCGCGGTGGTTGGGGTGTAACTCCAGTTGCCGCTGCCGTCCGCTGTCACGCTGATGACAAAGCTGCCGTTATCGTAAATATCGACCCGCGCGTTGGCTTCTGTGGTGCCGTTTAACGTTGGGCGTGCGTCGTTGGTTGGCTGATTAGCGCCAATCGCCCCGGTGTTTGGCCCGACGTCGTCAATAATGCTGCTGATTGAAGGCTGCGTCGGCGCCGTGGTGTCGACCACCACGCTAAAGCCTGCCGTCGCACTGCTGGTGTTGCCCGCCGCATCAGTCGCGGTGACGGTGAAGGTGTGCGATCCATTCGTCAGCGGCGTAGTTGGGGTAAACGACCAACTGTTATTACTTTGCACCAGCGCCGTACCCAGCAGGGTGCTTCCATCATAGATGCTGACGGTGCTGCCTGCCTCGGCGGTACCGTTCAGCGTCGGGCGCGCATCGTTGGTCAGTTGTCCGTTGCTGAGTGCCGCATTGAACACGCCGCCTGCGATATCATCCACCACTGAGACCAGCAGCGGGGCGGATGGTGCAATGGTGTCGACATTAATAATAAACCCGCCGGAGGTGGGACTTACGTTTCCGGCGGCATCGGTGGCGATAGCGGTAAACACATGCTGACCGTTACCCAGCGCGGCAGGCAGATATTCCCAGGTGCCGTCTATCGCCGCAGTTACCGTTGCCAGCAGCGTGCCATTATCGTAAATGGCTACCCGGGCACCGGCTTCCGCTGAGCCGTTGAGTACGGGGCGGGTGTCGTTGGTAAAGGCCCCGCTCGACAGCGTTCCGGTTCCCGGCAGCACGTCATCAAAAGCCTGGATAATCGTTGGCGCAAGCGGGGCGACGGTATCAACAACGATGTTAAATCCAGCGGACGTGAGGCTGACGTTTCCGGCAGCGTCGGTGGCTGTCACCGTCAGCGCGTGGTCACCGTTGCCAAGCTCGGTTCCTGGCGTGAAGCTCCAGGCGCCCGTGCCATCCGCTGAGGTAAAGCCGATAAACGATCCGTTATCGTAAACTCTTACCGTGGAATTGGCTTCAGCCGTGCAGCTAAGCGTCGGGAGTGGATCGTTCGTGGCCTGACCGTTGTTTAGATTACCGATCAGCGGGCCGACATCATCTGCAACCTGAGTAATCGCTGGCGTACCAGGCAACACGGTATCCACGATAAGCGTGAAGCTATTGGATGGCTGGCTGGTATTACCGGCGCTGTCGGTGGCGGTGACGGTCAGCGTATGCGGGCCGTTACTGAGTGCATCCGTTGGGGTTAAGCTCCAGGTGCCGTTAGCCCCAACGGTGGTGGTGCCGATGGGCTGACCATCGCTCAGGACGGTAATGGTCGCGCCAATTTCACCGGTGCCGCTCAGGGCCGGACGGGATTCATTCGTGGTCTGCCCGTTGGTTATCGGGCCTGTTGTCGGTGCGGTGCTGTCCTGAACTGAGCTGATGACCGGGATTGACGGGGCAACTGAGTCCAGCTCAATAGTAAACGATGATGATACTCCGCCGGAGTTACCTGCCTGATCGGTGGCAACGGTAGTGAATATATGTTGTCCCTGTCCCAGCGGGGCATCCGGTGTGAAGCGCCAGTTGCCTGACTCGTCCACCTGCGCTGTACCGATGGCGACGCCGTTATCACGGATCGTGATGATGGTACCGATCTCGCCTTTGCCGTTCAGCGTAGGCTGCGCATCGTTTGTCAGTTGTCCGTTAGCCAGTGTTGTATTGCCGGGCTGATCGTCAATTACGGAGGTAATGGTCGGTGCTGCTGGCGGCAGCGTGTCGACGACAACCACAAACGGCGGCGTTGCCGGGCTGATATTGCCCGCACCATCTGTGACGGTGGCAGTCAGCGAGTGGCTGCCTTCACCGAGGGCAGGCGCAGGCGTAAAGCTCCAGTTGCCGTTTTCATCGCTGATGGTTGTGCCAATGACCGCCCCGTTGTCGCGGATGGTAACAAGCGAATCCGCCTCGGTAACGCCAGCAAGCGTTGGGGTATTATCGTTGGTCAACTGCCCGGAGGTCAGGATTTGGGTTGTACCAACGTTGTCCGTGACTGTAACAATAGAGGGGGCATTCGGCACCAGGGTATCGACAATTATCTGGTAATCACCGGATGGATCTCCCTGGTTGCCTGCAGCATCTGTTGCGCGAGCGGTAAAGATATGGTCGCCTTCACCCAGCGGAGCGGTAGGGGTAAAACTCCAGAATCCGTTGCTGTTTACCGTGGTAGTGGCATAAGCGATGCCATTATCGTAAAGGGTGATGGTTGCCCCCGCCTCGCCGGTTCCGTTAAACGTCGGGCGTGAATCGTTGGTAATTTGCCCTTTATCCAACGATCCGGTTCCGGGGGCAATATCGTCAATAATACTGGTGATAGTTGGCACCTGCGGGGGCGTGGTGTCGATGGTGATTGCGTAGTTGGGCGACAGACCACTTGGGGTACCGTCCACCGTTTGTGAAACCGTGAAGTTATAGGTAATGCCGTTAGTCAGCGCAGTGGGTAGCTGATAACTCCATGCGCCAGACACGGCATCGGCGGTTACCGTGGCGATGGATGCGCCATTTTGATAGATAGTCACCGATGCCCCTGCAGTTGCGGTCCCTTGCAGCAGCGGTAAGGTGTCGTTGGTGGTTTTACCGTTGCCAATCACCTCCATGATGGGCGCGATGTCATCAACGATCTCAAGAGTCGGTGGATGCGGAACGCTGGAGGTAGCGGCGTTAAACGTTGTCGGATCGCTTTGATTTCCGGCGGTATCCTGAGCGATGGCGTTGAGCGCCTGACCGGTTGTTTGCGCTGGCGAAATGGTGACAGCAAAGTTACCAGAACCGTCTGCCACCCCCTGGCCGAGAATGGTGTTACCGCTGCGAATAATCACGGTGCTGCCGGCATCGGCCGTACCGCTTACCAGCGTCCCGTTAGGATCTACGCTGGTAACCGTAGGCGTTGCAGGCGGCAGGGTATCGACAATCACCGTCAGCGGGTTATCTGCAGCCAGTGAGTTACCTGCAGCATCCACGGCGCCGAACGTCAGTGTGTGTGAGACGTTAGGCGTGAGGGGAACATCCACACTCCAGGTGCCGTTAGCAGCAACGGTAGCCGTAGCAATTGCGACGGGATTATTGCCATCGAAAATTAACACTGTACTGCCCGGTGTGCCGGTCCCGCTAATGGTCGGGGAGGTATCGTCCGTGACGCTGCCACTGGTTAGCGAACCGGTAAAGATTCCAACGCTATCCTTAATATCCGTTACCTGCGGCAACGTCAGCTTCGTGTTGTTAACCGTAAACGAAATGCTGTTTGAATTGTCGCTGATGTTACCTGCCGGATCGGTTGCGGTGGCGCTTAACGTGTAGCTTCCATTCGCCAGCGCAGTCCCTGGCGTAATACTCCAGGTTCCGCCAGCCACCGTTGTAGTACCGATCACCGTCCCCCCGTTATACAGGGTGATGGTATCCCCGTCTGTGCCAGTACCGCGAATGGTTGGCGTGGTGTCATCAGTCACGGCATCTGGCGCAAGGTCGCCCGTGACATCACCGACATTATCGTTGGCGGCAATAATCTCCGGTGGTGCAGACGGCGTCGTGTCGATGTTCAGTGTTATGGCGTTAGATGGCAGGCTGACGTTGCCTGCTGGATCGGTTGCGGTGAGAGTTACCTGATAACTACCAGGAGCAACCGGTGCTGACGGAGTGAAGCTCCAGGTACCGTCTGCACCTACTGTTGCTGTTCCCTGCAATGGGGGAGTACCAGCAAGATAGAGGGTAATCAGATCCCCGACGTTCCCCGTGCCGCTAAAAGTTGGCGTGGTGTCATTGGTGTTGCCATTAGTGACCACACCCGTTACCGGAGCCACATCGTCGGTAATGATTGGCGCGGCTGGTTGTGCGGGAGGCGTATTGTCTACTGTCAGAGTAAAGCTTGCCGACGGGATCCCCGTGTTGCCCGCGACGTCAGTCGCCGTGGCGGTAAATTTATGCGGCCCGTCGGCGAGTGAGGTTGGGGTAAATGTCCAGGTGCCGTCTGGTTGTACGGTGACGATGCCAATAGAACCGCCATTATCATAAATCGTAATCTTCGCGCCGGGCTCGCCGGTTCCGGAGAGTTCGGGATTTGAGCTCTTGGTACTGCTGCCGTTACTCAGCGTTTGAAGATTTGTCCCAATCAGACCTTCTGCGGAGCTGATAACCGGGGCAGCTGGTGGGGTGGTATCAATCGTCAGCGTAAAGTTCCCGGCATTGCTGGCGTTGCCTGCAGCGTCCGTGGCGATAGCGGATAAATTGTGTGCGCCTTCACTGAGCGGTTGGCTGAGTTGAATACTCCAGGTGCCGGCGGGTAAAACCGTTGTGCTGCCAATTGGCGTGGAACCCTCATAGAGGGTGATTGTAGAACCGGCTATTCCGGTTCCTTTCAGCTCTGGTAAGGTATCGTTTGAACGGCTTCCGGAAGGCAGATCGATCGGCGCATTCCCAACGTCGTCGGTGGCAGCCAAAATGACAGGATCGCCTGGCGGTTGAGTATCTACGGTAACGCTGACCACAGTGGGTGAGGTGATGACATTACCGGCGGCATCGGTTGCCGATACCGTAAACTGATGAGTGCGATCGCTGAGCACCTGATTTCCCGGAACGGTATAGCTCCAGGTGCCTGAACTGTCGACAAGAATAACCGTCATCAACAGACTGCCATCGTACAGGCTCACCAGTGAACCTGGTTCACCGGTACCCGAGAGGGTTGGCGTGTTATCGTTGGTGACCCAACCGTTATTTGCAACGTTGCCCGTAATGCTGCCAACATCATCGTTAATCAACGTTATTACTGGAACGGTTGGGGCGATGCTATCGACAATAATTTTCCAACTGGCGGCGCTGCTGGTGTTGTTGGCAGCGTCTGTTGCCGTCACCGTAAATACGTGCGCGCCCTGGCTTAGTGCTGCGGTGGGCGTATAGTTCCAGTTACCGTTGTTATCAGCGGTAACGGTCGCAAGCAGGGTGCCATTATCATAAATTTTGACCCGCGAACCTGCTTCGGCGATGCCTTCAATTTTCGGTTTATCGTCGTTGGTTAACCCATTGTTATTGATGGGGCCAGTGAAATCGTCAACATCATCAGTAACGGCAATAATAACTGGCTGGTTTGGTGCAGTGATATCCGGAGCCAACGCGGAGGTAGGCTGACTCTCGTTATTGCTGCTGTCCGTTGCGGTGACTTTTACCGTTTCGCCGTTCTTTTGCGACGGCGCGATAGACACGGTGAAATTGCCGCCGCTGTCAGCCTGGCCTATGCCAATCGGGTTACCGTTGCTGTCTTTAACGGTGACGGTGCTTCCCGCTTCAGCATGTCCGCTTACAGAACCGCCGTCTCCGGCGACGGTGACGCCGGTTGGCGCATCAGGTGCCGTGGTGTCCGGTGCGTTGACAGAGGCGTCGTCGCCCTTGTTGCCTGCGGTGTCGGTCGCATTTGCCGTAAGGGTCTCGCCGTTGGTTTGCGGCGGAACCAGCGTTGCGGTGAAATCCCCATCCGTATCGGCAGTTGCCGTACCAATGATATTGCCATCTGGATCCAGAATATTGACCGTACTGTTGGGTTCGGCCTTGCCGGTGACCTGGTCGCCAGTGCCATTAACTAGCAGGTTTGTTGGGGGCTGTGGCGCGGTAATGTCTGGTGCAAGCGCCGTTTCTGGCAGGCTTGGGTTTCCTGCCGGATCGGTTGCGATGGCTTCAATGGCTTCGCCATTGGTCTGTGGTGGGTTAATGGTGATGGTAAATGAGCCGTCCGTTCCGGCGACGCCGCTGCCGATCTGAGTTCCGCCACTGCCGGTGATAACCACGGTATTGCCCGGCTCGGCCGTCCCGGTAACAACAGTGCCATCGGCAGATACGTTCAGATCGTCCGGCGCTGACGGTGGTTGTGTGTCGATGTTGATATTGAACGCTGGTGACATGCCTCCTGTACCTGACTGGTTTGTCGCGGTGGCGCTGAAGGCGTGTAGCTCATCTGATAACGGGGAGCTGGAAGTCCATGTCCAGTTACCGTTACCGTCAGCCAGTACGCTGTCGATAATTGTGCCGTTGTCGTAAATAGTCACCGTGCTGTTGGCGTCGGCAGTGCCAGAGAGCGTGGGGGTATTATCGTTGGTGGCCTGATTATTGCTCAATGGTCCGGTTGAGGGGGCAAAATCATCCATTATGCTGACGATAACAGGCACGCCCGGGTAGCCAGAGTTGGTGGCATTGAAAGAGGTATCTGGCCCGATGTTGCCTGCCTGGTCCTGAATTTTCGCGATCAGCGCTTCACCGTGCGTCTGTGAGGGCGAAATCGCGATGACGAAATTGCCGGTTTGACCGACCGTTGTTGAACCCAAAACCTGATTATTACTGCCGATGATAATGACCAGGCTTCCCGCCTCAGCGCTACCGGTTACCGTTGTACCTTCCGGATTAACGGAGGAAATGACTGCGGCTGCAGGCGGGGTGGTATCAACGGTGAATGTCGGCACGCGCGTTTCCGCGCTCACGTTACCCGCGGCGTCAGTTTGCGTCAGCGTCAGATTGTGAACACCATCGCTGAGCGGAATGTCCGGTGTAAATGTCCAGTTCCCATTGTCATCCACCCGGGCCATGCCGATCAGAATGCCGTTATCAGAAATGCTGATGAAACTACCTACTTCGCCTGTGCCAGTGAACGTCGGCGTAGCATCGTCGGTTACGCCGTTATTGGCGATAAAGCCGGTAATGGAACCGACATTGTCGGTTTCCTGAGTGACCACGGGGGCGTCGGGGGCAAGCGAATCGACAATAATTTCCCAACTGTCCGACATGCCGCTGCTGCCAGCACCGTTTGAAGCGCTGACGATAAACTGGTGCGTGCCGTCTGCCAGAGGAGAGGATGGCGTAAACGACCAGTTGCCGTTGGCATCGATTGTCACCTGGCCTATTTCGACGCCGTTATCAAAAATATGTAATGTGGCATTCGCGGGGCCGGTGCCCTGGAGTGTCGGCGTATTATCGTTGGTGGATTCCTGCTGATTGACAGGGCCAGTAATCAACTCCTGGTTATCGATTATGCTGGTGATAACGGGGACGTCTGGCCTGTTAGGAGTTGTTGTTGGCGGTGTGCCGCCATCACCGTCACCGTCGCCATTACCGTTACCGTTACCTTCGCCGTTGCCGCCGTTGCCGCCGTTGCCATTGCCGCCGCTACCATTGCCGTTCCCGGTATTACCGTTTCCAGCGTTATTATCACTCCCACCGCCGCCGCCGCCACCACCACCCGCAGCGAGGCCAATCCCGCCAGCGACAGCGATCCCGCCAAGAACCCACGGCCAGACGGCGCCGCCTTCATGACTGCCTTCGGCCGTCATCAGCGGTGTGAGATCGTCCAGGTGCTGGAAATGGAATGCTCCGTCAGTATCCTGAACCCACCACAGTGCGCCATTACTGTCCTCCAGAACAAGTTGGTTTTGCGCTTCGCCTTTTCCGAGGTAGAAATTTTTAATGGTGATGGTTTCACCTGAGCGGAGTGTGACAACCAGATCCTGATTAACGCGCGTGAGTTGACTCACCTCCTCACGCGACACAGACAGTTTCACGATAGAAGGTGAACTGAGCGTAATTTCAGAGGCTTCAACATTTGTGGAAACGCCAGTTAATTTTGATACAACGGCGAGTAGACGCATATGTTCACTCCTGATGGCATGCCGGGAGTATTAATCCGCAACAGCGCGCTGGGAAAATGAGCAGACAGGGGCTCCGTTCATCATAAAGATGAATTTACACATGTAATTTCATTGATTAGGTCACATAGATGTTAGTTTATTGATTAAATACGTCTGGGCCCTTTCGGCTGAATAGTTCTTTCGTATTAGATGATATAGTCAGAAAGAAAGTATTCTGCAACTTATCCATATTAAAAAAGTAATTAGTCATTTGAAAAGGATACTTTCCAGTTTGCTTTTAACGGTTGTTTTCATGGCAACTAATTGTATTTAAATGGGTTTGTTTTTATTGAAATGAATGCCAATATAATAAACAATAGTAATAATAGTGGTATTAAATAAATGGAAATATGAATGCTATGGTCTTGAACTTTTATATTATTGGACTATAGACCGCTACGGTAATGACAGGGGGGTTATTTCATATCTGAACGATTCAGCATAAATAAACTATAAACGAGGTGAATGTATTGTGTGGGTTTCGATAACTAAAAAATAAGAACCAGTCTCAGAAGGGGAGACTGGTCACAGGGGAGTAGCGTTTAGCGGCCAGCATTTTTCATGATACGTGCTTTATCTAACTGCCATTCGCGTTCTTTCACATCAGAGCGCTTGTCGTGCTGTTTCTTACCTTTCGCAACGCCAATTTTCACTTTGCACCAGGCATTCTTCCAGTACAACGAAAGCGCAACGACGGTATAACCATCACGATTCATACGACCATACAGGGAGTCGAGTTCACGCTGGTTTAACAACAGTTTACGGGTCCGAGTGGGGTCGCATACCACGTGTGTTGAGGCCACCGCCATTGGCGTGAAGTTGGCGCCAAACAGGAACGCTTCGCCGTCTTTGAGTATGACATAGCTGTCGCCGATGTTGGCTTTACCCGCGCGCAGGGATTTGACTTCCCAACCTTGCAGGGCGAGTCCTGCTTCGAACTCTTCTTCAATAAAGTATTCGTGTCGTGCGCGCTTGTTTAGCGCGATTGTGGCTGAGCCAGGTTTGTGTGCTTTTTTCTTCGTCATAATGCCGCTCAGTATAGGTAATCTGGAATCGAAAAACACCCCATTTCATCCAGCGGGGCGCAAGGCGCTATCTTAGCACGAGTTAGGCTATAGCGTTTTTTTTAGCGGGTGATAAATGGTATTATTTGTGTGATTGATATTGATGGGAATTGTTATGCCTCAGATTAGCCGGACCGCTTTAGTACCCTACAGTGCGGAACAGATGTATCAGCTAGTGAATGATGTTAAGTCCTATCCTCAGTTTTTGCCGGGTTGCACCGGTAGCCGCGTACTGGAGTCGACTCCGGGACAAATGACGGCCGCTGTGGATGTCTCGAAAGCAGGGATCAGCAAAACGTTCACCACGCGCAATCAACTGACCAGTAATCAGAGCATTCTGATGCATCTGGTCGATGGGCCGTTCAAGAAGCTGATTGGCGGCTGGAAGTTTACGCCACTGAGTCATGAAGCGTGTCGTATTGAATTTCACCTCGATTTTGAGTTCACCAATAAGTTAATCGAGCTGGCGTTTGGCCGTATCTTTAAAGAACTGGCTTCAAATATGGTGCAGGCCTTCACGGTTCGCGCGAAAGAGGTTTACAGTGTCAGCGTCGGCTAAAATTGTCGTTGAAGTGGCGTACGCGCTACCCGAGAAACAGTATTTACAGCGCGTAACGCTGCAGCAGGGCGCAACGGTGGAAGAGGCTATCCGCGCTTCCGGGCTGCTGGAATTACGTACCGATATCGATCTCAGTAAAAATAAAGTGGGTATCTACAGCCGTCCGGTAAAGCTTGCTGATGTTCTGCATGACGGCGATCGGGTGGAAATTTACCGGCCACTGATTGCTGACCCAAAAGAGCTGCGCAGACAGCGAGCAGAGAAATCCGCTAAAAAGTAACAGACAATAAAAAAGGTGCTCATTGAGCACCTTTTTTTGATCTCTCAAACCTACTTGTTATCGGTCAAAGCGGGTTTGTTATCAATGTTGGTCAATACGCCGCTGCTGTTAAAGGTCAGCGTCAGCGTTTGCTGGGTTACGCCTTCATGTCCAGGTTGCTGACGGAACACATAAAACCAGGTATTAGTGCCAAAAGGATCAGACATCATTGGTGTACCCAGAGCATAAGCAACCTGCTGTTGCGTCATACCCGTGCGCACTTTAGCGACATCGGTAGGTGTCAGATAATTTCCCTGGTTGATGTCAGGGCGGTAAACCACTCGCTCCAGAGTGGAACAGCCTGCAGTCAACATCAGTAGTACTGCTGCAGCAGCAGTCAGCGTTTTACAGCGCATAGTGATTTGATTCCTTTTCGGGCCCGAGCAGTACGCGGCTCATATGTAATATGCCGATGATAATAGACCTTTCACCACTTTAAAACCTTTTGCTGTCGGGTCGGTCGGCGATTTTATGTTGAACTCAGACCTTCACAAGGTAAAAAAGTTTATGCCGCCAGCAGTTCTTTTGCATTTGCGAGGGTATTGCGCGTCACTTCGCTACCGCCAAGTAGACGGGCTAATTCCTGCAGGCGCGCGCGTTTATCAAGCGGCTGCATGTGTGTTTCCGTCATCGCGCCATCTGTTTCTTTGCTGACATAGAAATGTTGATGACCACAGCCCGCAACCTGCGGCAGGTGAGTAACACACATTACCTGCGTTGACTCGCCCAACTGTCGCAACATTTTACCCACTACCGCAGCCGTCGGGCCGCTGATACCAACATCCACCTCATCGAAAATTAGCGCAGGCGTTTCCATCTTACGTGCTGTAATGACCTGAATAGCCAGCGCAATACGTGACAGTTCCCCGCCGGAAGCGACTTTCGCAATTGGTTGTAACGGCTGACCTGGGTTAGTGGTTACTTTAAACTCCACGCGATCGGCACCGTCTGCGCTCAGATGATGCTCCTCAAATTTCACATCAATGCAAAAGACACCGTGCGGCATCGAGAGAGCATGCATGCTCTCTGTAATAAGTTGTCCCAGTTCCTGCGCATAATGCTGACGCTGTTGGTGCAGCATTTTTGCCGTTTCCAGCGCCTGCAGGTGGTGATTGTTCACCGCCAGGGTTAAGGTTTCGAGCGAGTCGGCCTGATCGTCCAGTTGCTGTTGTTCATCCAGCAACGACTGATAGAACTGTGGCAGCACTTCAGGGGCAACATGATGCTTACGCGCCAACGAGATTTGCCTGGAGATACGCTGTTCGAGTTCGAACAAGCGGTTAGGGTCTAAATCCAGACGATCGCAATAGTGGCGCAGCTCGTCGCTGGCTTCGCTGAGCTGGATGGTGGCCTCTTCCAGCATATCCAGAATACCTGAAAGTTTGCCGTCCATGCCTGCCAGTTCAGTGACCAGGTGTTTTGCGGTGTACAGTTGGCTTTGCAGATTGATGTCTTCACCATCAGCCAGGATAGCCAGCGCCTGTTGGCTGGTGGTGAGCAATTGCCCACTGTTAGCCAGGCGCTTGTACTCTTCATCGATTTGCTCAAACTCACCCGGCTGCGGATTGAATTCGTTCAGTTCCTTTAACTGGTATTGCAACAATTCCGCCCGGGCTGCGCGTTCCAGGCTTTGTTGCTGATGATGCGCCAGGTCACGGCAACTTTGGTGCCATAGTTGGTAGCGCGCAGCCATTTCCTGGGTCAGAGACGCTTCATTGGCGTAACCATCAAGCAGGGATTTTTGGTGTTCTGATTTTGTCAGGAGCTGATGCGCATGCTGGCCATGGATTTGAATAAGTAACTGGCCCAGCTCGCGCAACTGCGATAACGGAACGGCGGTTCCGTTAATAAACCCACGGGAGCGGCCATCGCTGCTGATAACGCGACGCAGCAAACACTCACGGCCTTCCTCAAGCTGGTTCTCTTCCAGCCAGCGCAGGGCTGCGGGGGTATCTTTTAAGGCAAAACGGGCGCAGAGGTCGGCTCGCATGGCGCCTGCACGCACCATGTCTGCGTCTGCGCGTCCGCCCAGACACAAACCGAGAGCATCAATGGCAATGGACTTACCCGCACCGGTCTCACCGGTGATAACGGTCATTCCGTTCTGGAAATCGATCTCAAGTTCACGAACGATAGCAAAATTGCTGATGGTCAGTTGTGCCAACATAGCTGTTTTCCTGTATGAAAAACCATAACTGTAATTTCATACAGTATAAACTGGTTTTTTATACAGTAAAGAGGTTGGCGTTAAATTAGAATAATTTTTTTGACCAACCAAGCTTAGTGCTTAATGTGTTGAAATAGCTGTAATCTTTTGGATGTATCAGGTTCAGATGATAATCACAGCGGCGAATCAATACGTCTTCACCTTCCTGTATAGGTAGGGCGATTTGGCTGTCACAGCTGATCTCCAGATCGTTACGGCGATGGGAAAAGCGCAGGCGAATGGTGCTGCTACTGTTGATCACCAGCGGTCGCGCGGAAAGCGTATGCGGAAACATGGGTACCAGCGTAATGGCATCCAGAGAAGGCGTCAGAATTGGGCCTCCGGCAGAGAGCGAGTAGGCGGTAGAGCCGGTCGGCGTCGAGATAATCAGCCCATCTGAACGTTGGGAGAAGGCAAAAATTTCATCGATATAGACTTCAAATTCAATCATGTGCGCCACTTTCCCGGGGTGCAGCACAACTTCATTGATGGCAGTGCTAATGCGCTTCTGGCAATCCTGTTGACACACCTGAGCTTCGAGTAAAAAGCGCTTTTCGCTGATGTAGTGGCCTTCCAGCACGTCAGCTAACTGTTGCTGGGCATTGTCTGGGTCAAGGTCGGTCAAAAAACCGAGGTTGCCGCGGTTAATGCCAATAACCTTGATGTCATAACGTGCCAGGGTGCGTGCGGCGCCCAGCATATTGCCGTCGCCGCCGACTACCACGGCGAGGTCTGCCTGTTGGCCAATTTCTGCGAGCGTGCCGGTTTTCACATTTTTCAGCTGCAGTTCGTGGGCGATTTGTTGCTCAACGATAACCTCATAACCTTTGGTGCACAGCCAACGGTAGAGCATTTCATGTGTGGTCAGTGCAGTGGGGTGACGTGGATGCCCCACAATGCCAATACACTTGAAATGTTTGTTCATTTTCTCGAGGTCCTTGTAACGAAGATTAGTGACAATGTGAGTACTTCCCTTGAATCCCTGAATCTGATCCCCATAATAAGCCAAGTTAGCGAGATGAATGCGAAAAAAACGCGGAGAAATTCATGAGTAGTAAAGAACAGAAAACGCCTGAGGGGCAAGCCCCGGAAGAAATTATCATGGATCAGCACGAAGAAGTTGAGGCGGTTGAATCAGACGCTTCTGCTGAGCAGGTGGATCCGCGCGATGAAAAAATTGCGAATCTGGAAGCTCAGCTTGCTGAGGCCGAAACTCGCGAGCGCGACAGCGTGTTGCGTATCAAAGCGGAAATGGAAAACCTGCGTCGTCGTACCGAACTGGACGTAGAAAAAGCGCATAAGTTTGCGCTGGAAAAATTCGTCAACGAACTGCTGCCGGTGCTGGATAGCCTGGACCGCGCGCTGGAAGTTGCGGATAAAGATAATGACGCTATGGCGGCGATGGTTGAAGGTATTGAGCTGACCCGTAAGTCAATGCTGGATGTCGTGGCGAAGTTTGGTGTACAGGTGGTTGCGGATATCGATGTGCCGATGGACCCGAACGTGCACCAGGCAATTGCAATGGTAGAGTCCGACGACGTTGCTGCCGGTAATGTGCTGATGGTAATGCAAAAAGGCTATACCCTGAACGGACGTACCATCCGCGCCGCGATGGTCTCTGTGGCGAAAGCCAAAGGCTAATCAGCCTTCAGGCCGGGTAATGCTCACGCGCTACCCGGCCTGAATTACTCTCACTGGTCCGACACGCTTTCCCGTAGCGGTTTGACCGGCAATACCTGCACCTGTTTAATCATATTGTCCTGCACGTCGAGAATATCGATATCGTACTGTCCAATGCGCACACGCGTGCCGGCAACCGGGATCTCTTCCAGTGCTTCAAGAATAATACCATTCACGGTACGTGCGTCATCTTCCGGCAGGTGCCAGTTAAACGCCTTATTGATTTCACGAACGTTGGCGCTGCCGTCAATGATCACCGAGCCATCATTCTGCGGCGTTACCTCTTCGGCAAGCGTGGGTGACATTGAAGTGGTGAAGTCGCCGACAATCTCTTCCAGAATATCTTCGACCGTGACCAGCCCCTGAATATCGCCATATTCATTGACAACCAGACCCACTTTCTTCTTGTTTCGCTGAAACTTAATGAGCTGGGTGCTGAGAGGCGTACCTTCCGGGACGTAATAAATTTCGTCGGCGGCACGTAACATGGTCTCTTTGGTGAACTCTTTTTTCTCTGCCATCAATCGCCAGGCTTCACGTACGCGCAGCATACTGATGGCGTCGTCCAGCGAGTCGCGGTACAGCACAATACGGCCGTGTGGAGAGTGCGAAAGCTGACGCACGATTGACTTCCAGTCATCGTTAATATCAATGCCGATGATTTCGTTACGCGGGATCATGATGTCATCGACGCTGACTTTTTCCAGATCCAGCACTGACAGCAGCATATCCTGGTTACGGCGTGAGATTTGCGAGCGCGATTCATTCACCAGCGTTCGCAGTTCATCTTTACTCAGCGAACCGCTCACCACGATATCCGTTTTGATGCCCATCATGCGCATAAGTAGCCGCGTGATGGTGTTGAGTAGCCACACCAACGGCATCATCAGAATCTGCAGTGGAGCCAGCAGTACACTGCTCGGATAGGCAACTTTTTCTGGATACAGCGCGGCAATAGTTTTGGGCAGTACTTCGGCAAAAACCAGCACGACAAACGTCAGTACCCCAGTGGCAATAGCGACACCCGCATCGCCATACAGGCGCATACCGACAATGGTGCCGAGCGCGGAGGCCAGAATATTCACCAGATTATTACCGATGAGCACCAGGCTTATCAGGCGGTCCGGCTTACGAAGTAGCTTTTCAACGCGTTTTGCCTGACGATTTCCCTGCTTGGCCCGATGACGTAGACGATAGCGATTCAGGGTCATCATTCCGGTTTCAGAACCGGAAAAATAGGCGGAAATGACCACCATGATGAGAAGCGTGACAATGAGCGTGGTGGTGGAGATGTGTTCCACGTAGGGTTCCTTAAAGATTTAACTCACGAACTGCTGCAGGATACGACTGCCGAAATAGGCCAGCGTTAGAATGCCTGCGCCTGCGACGTTAAACCATACGACGCGACGTCCGCGCCAGCCTTCATGGTAATGCCCCCACAACAGAACGATATAGACAAACCATGCCACGATAGAGAGAACGGCTTTATCAATGTTCTCGGTACTGAACAGGTTATGCATGTAAAACAGGCCTGTGCACAGGGTGAGCGTCAGCAGAACCACGCCAATTTGGGTGATATGAAACATTTTCCGCTCAATACTCATTAGTGGCGGCATCTCATTGCTGAAGGCCAGTTTTTTGTTTTTCAACTGGTAGTCGATCCATGCCAGTTGCAGCGCATAGAGTGCGGCGATAATCAGCGTGGCGTAAGCGAATAGCGATAGCCCGATGTGAATCATCATGCCCGGCGTAGCTTCGAGATGGGTGATGAACTCGTTCGGCATAAACGTGGCGAAGGCCAGGTTGATTAGCGCAAAGGCGTAGACAATGGGCAGCAATAGCCAGCCACGATTGCGGGAAGCGACGATAGTCATTACCGTACAGATCATCAGGCTAACCAGTGAGCCGACGTTCAACAGACTCAGGTTTTGTCCGCTTTCACCGCCGGGCAGAATTCGCGCTTCCAGGGCGATAGCATGACTTACCAGCGCGACGACCGCAGAGAGAATAGCCATACGCCGCCAGCCGCTGTTTTTTTGCAGCAGAGCGGGAATAATCAGCGCAAGGCTGACTGAGTAGGCGACAAGGGCGAGCAGAGCAAAAACGGGCATATAGGTGTCGACAGTTGGCCAGTGATAAAGAAAAGCAGTATAGCGTTACGTGACCGCTGCTCCAACCGTTGCATAACAACAAAGGCGGCTTCATGTTATACTGCGACAAATTTCTGTTGATGTGTCGCTGTCGCGACCGACCGTTTCCACCCCAGGCGAGAGACAATGTTTGATAATTTAACCGATCGTTTGTCGCGCACGCTGCGCAATATCAGTGGCCGTGGACGCCTTACTGAAGACAACGTTAAAGAGACGCTGCGCGAAGTGCGCATGGCGCTGCTGGAGGCTGACGTAGCGCTGCCGGTAGTGCGTGAGTTTATCAATCGCGTAAAAGAGAAAGCGGTTGGTCATGAAGTTAACAAAAGCCTGACGCCGGGTCAGGAGTTCGTCAAGATTGTCCGTAACGAACTGGTTGCGGCAATGGGCGAAGAAAACCAGACCCTGAATCTGGCTGCACAGCCGCCAGCCGTTGTGCTGATGGCTGGTCTGCAGGGGGCGGGTAAAACGACCAGCGTCGGTAAGCTGGGGAAATTCCTGCGTGAGAAGCATAAGAAGAAAGTGCTGGTGGTCTCCGCGGACGTTTATCGCCCGGCGGCGATAAAACAGCTGGAAACGCTGGCCGAGCAGGTCGGTGTGGACTTCTTCCCGTCGGATGTCGGCCAGAAGCCGGTCGATATCGTTAACGCCGCGCTGAAAGAAGCCAAACTCAAATTCTACGACGTGCTGCTGGTGGATACCGCCGGTCGCCTGCACGTTGATGAAGCGATGATGGACGAAATCAAACAGGTCCACGCTTCTATCAAGCCGGTTGAAACGCTGTTTGTGGTCGACGCCATGACCGGTCAGGATGCCGCGAATACCGCAAAAGCCTTCAACGAAGCGCTGCCGTTAACCGGTGTCGTGCTGACCAAAGTTGATGGTGATGCTCGTGGTGGTGCGGCGCTCTCTATTCGTCATATCACCGGCAAGCCGATTAAATTCCTCGGCGTTGGCGAGAAAACCGAAGCGCTGGAGCCGTTCCACCCGGATCGTATTGCTTCGCGTATTCTCGGCATGGGTGACGTGCTGTCGCTGATCGAAGATATCGAAAGCAAGGTCGACCGCGCGCAGGCAGAGAAATTAGCCAGCAAGCTGAAAAAAGGCGACGGCTTCGATCTCAACGATTTCCTTGAGCAGCTCAACCAGATGAAAAACATGGGCGGCATGGCAAGCCTGATGGGCAAGCTGCCTGGCATGGGGCAGATCCCAGACAACGTGAAATCGCAGATGGACGATAAAGTGCTGGTGCGTATGGAAGCCATCATCAACTCGATGACGATGAAAGAACGCGCTAAGCCGGAAATCATCAAAGGTTCCCGTAAACGCCGTATTGCTGCCGGCTGCGGTATGCAGGTACAGGACGTAAACCGCCTTCTGAAACAGTTCGACGACATGCAGCGCATGATGAAGAAAATGAAGAAAGGCGGTATGGCGAAGATGATGCGTGGCATGAAGGGTATGATGCCGCCAGGCTTCCCTGGTAGATAAATATATCGGGCTACCTAATTTGCCTTTTTGACGTCGGGGTGGGCTCGAAATGCTCACGTACTGCATGTACGTTCCGCTTTCTGCGCGCACACCGACGCCAAACTGGCTGCAATGGTAACGCCCTGGTATAAAGCCTCATCACA
Source organism: Citrobacter sp. RHBSTW-00859 (assembly GCF_013729795.1). Classification (NCBI taxonomy): domain Bacteria; kingdom Pseudomonadati; phylum Pseudomonadota; class Gammaproteobacteria; order Enterobacterales; family Enterobacteriaceae; genus Citrobacter; species Citrobacter sp. RHBSTW-00859. Next base: position 1,268,573 of record NZ_CP056284.1, read on the forward strand.
TGTTGATTGCTTTTTTCCCAGAAATCAGTAAAATTTTCGGGCTTTTAATATGACACCCGGGCTCCGTTCCTCGATGGGGCCTGGGTGTTTTATTCACACAAGAGGATGTTATGGTTACTATTCGTTTAGCTCGTCACGGCGCTAAAAAGCGTCCGTTCTACCAGGTTGTTGTTACCGACAGCCGTAATGCACGCAACGGTCGCTTCATCGAGCGCGTTGGCTTCTTTAACCCAATCGCTAGCGAAAAAGAAGAAGGCACTCGCCTGGATCTGGATCGCATCGCTCACTGGGTTGGCCAGGGCGCGACTATTTCTGATCGCGTAGCTACGCTGATCAAAGCAGCAAACAAAGCAGCTTAATCTGTCACGGTGGTCATGATGAGCAAGCAACTCGCCGCGCAGGCTCCTGTGGAACCCATCGTTTTGGGGAAAATGGGGTCTTCTTACGGTATCCGTGGTTGGCTCAGAGTGTTTTCTTCCACTGAAGACGCCGAAAGCATTTTTGACTATCAGCCTTGGTTTATCCAGAAGGCGGGTCAGTGGCAGCAAGTACAGCTGGAAAGCTGGAAGCACCACAATCAGGATCTGATCATCAAGCTGAAAGGCGTTGACGATCGTGATTCGGCGAATCTACTGACTAATTGCGAAATTGTCGTGGATTCCTCGCAGTTGCCAGCGCTGGAAGATGGTTCCTACTACTGGAAAGACCTTATGGGCTGCCAGGTAGTGACCACTGAAGGTTACGATCTCGGTAAAGTCGTCGATATGATGGAAACCGGTTCGAATGACGTCATTGTCATTAAGGCAAACCTGAAAGATGCGTTTGGTATCAAGGAACGTCTTGTACCGTTCCTCGATGGGCAGGTTATCAAGAAAGTCGATCTCGCTACTCGTACTATCGAAGTAGATTGGGATCCTGGTTTTTAAACCACCGGATAAACGGTAAAAGTCGGCGTTATGGGGATTGGCTTGTGTTTATAGGTATCGTTAGCCTGTTTCCAGAAATGTTCCGCGCAATTACCGATTACGGGGTAACTGGCCGGGCAGTAAAAAATGGCCTGCTGAACATCCAGAGCTGGAGTCCTCGTGACTTTACTCATGACCGGCACCGTACCGTGGACGATCGTCCTTACGGCGGCGGACCGGGGATGTTAATGATGGTGCAACCTTTACGGGACGCCATTCATGCAGCAAAAGCTGCGGCTGGTGAAGGCGCAAAGGTGATTTATCTGTCACCTCAGGGACGCAAGCTTGATCAAGCGGGCGTTAGCGAACTGGCCACGAATCAAAAGCTGATTCTGGTGTGTGGTCGCTATGAAGGAATAGATGAGCGCGTGATTCAAACCGAAATTGACGAAGAATGGTCAATCGGCGATTACGTTCTCAGCGGTGGTGAGTTACCAGCAATGACGCTGATCGACTCCGTTTCTCGGTTTATTCCGGGAGTTCTGGGTCATGAAGCTTCGGCAATCGAAGATTCGTTTGCTGATGGGTTGCTGGATTGCCCGCACTATACCCGACCTGAAGTGTTAGAACAGATGGAAGTACCGGCAGTGTTACTGTCGGGGAACCACGCTGAGATACGTCGCTGGCGTTTAAAACAGTCGCTGGGCCGGACCTGGCTTAGAAGACCTGAACTTCTGGAAAACCTGGCTCTGACTGAAGAGCAAGCAAGGTTGCTGGCGGAGTTCAAAACGGAACACGCACAACAGCAGCATAAACATGATGGGCTGGTCTGAGACCCCCAAATATCAGTTTACCCAGGATAAGAGATTAAATTATGAGCAACATTATTAAGCAACTTGAACAAGAGCAGATGAAGCAGGACGTACCTTCCTTCCGTCCGGGTGATACCGTGGAAGTGAAAGTATGGGTTGTTGAAGGTTCCAAAAAACGTCTGCAGGCATTCGAGGGCGTGGTTATCGCTATTCGTAACCGCGGTCTGCACTCTGCATTCACTGTTCGTAAAATTTCCAACGGCGAAGGCGTTGAGCGTGTCTTCCAGACTCACTCTCCGGTAGTTGACAGCATTGCTGTTAAACGTCGTGGTGCTGTTCGTAAAGCTAAACTGTACTACCTGCGTGAGCGCACTGGTAAGTCTGCTCGTATCAAAGAGCGTCTTAACTAAGATTCGCGCAAGCGACATCCTGTTAGAAAAGGGCTGGCCGAAAGGCTGGCCCTTTTTTTATTCCGACCTTACTCTTTTGTTTTATTGCAATTGGATGGCTGCGCGGCGCGCAGCCAGTTGAGGACTTTTACGGCGTAGCGATCACGACTGCAACCCGGCGGTTTTCAGCACGACCTTTTGACGTCTGATTACTGGCGATCGGGTATTTTTTCCCGAGTCCCTGCGTTGTCAGATTAGTGCGGGGAATGTTGGCGCCCTGTGCCCACGCATCGGCAACCACATTCGCGCGTTTGAGCGACAGCGCTTCGTTGTAGCTGTCTTCGCCGTAGTTATCGGTATGACCATCCATACGCGCATGGTTTAACCCGGTAGCTGCCAGTTTGGATGCCATTTCCTGGATCTGCTTTTCACTTTCAGGGCGGAGCTTATAGTCATTTTTGTCAAACAGGATGTTGTCAGACAGACCAAGAGACCAGTCTCCGGAAGCTTCGGTAAATCCGTACGATTTCATGGCTGCAATTTGCTCCGGGGTAAATTTTCCCTGAGGTGCCTGACAGCCTGCCAAAATCAGTAAAAGCAGAAGAAACGGGGATGATAGACGTTTTAGCATGTGTAAGTCCTTATTTTTTAATAATGCGTTCAGAACGCAAATTTTTGGCCTGATACATATTTTTATCGGCAAGTTCTTGTAATTTCTCGGCAGAGGCATGTTCCCACGTCAGCGCAAAACCAATGCTGAGTGTCATGCTTGCCTGATGACCGTTATGCAGGTCAAAAGGTCGGTTAAACTCGTGTGACAGTGCCGCGCAGATCCGCTGAACTTCGTATTCAGAGTGAACGCTGTACAGCACCATAGCGAACTCATCGCCGCCAAGTCTGTAGGGGTGATGTCGATTACCACCAAACTCGGACAGCCTGTTTGCAACTTCAATCAGGACCCGATCCCCCGCTGCGTGGCCCCAGGTATCATTAATAAATTTAAAATTATCACCATCAAGGAATAACAGTGCGGAGCTGCTGTGGGCGGCATGGTCATTCATCAGGGCGTTAATGCTGCTGCGAAATGCGGCGCGATTCGCCAGTCCGGTCAGCGGATCGTGTAGCGCCGTACGCAAAAGCTGGGCGTTCTTTGCCTGCAGTTTAAGTTGCCACTCCTCCATCTCGTCCAGCAGACTATTAAAATCCTGGGCAAAAAGGTGAAACTCTTCAATGCGCTCTTCTGAAACGCGCCGTGAAAAGTTACGGTTGGTACGAACATCATGTACCACCTCGGTTATATTTTGCAGGGCTTCCACGACGCCATTATGTAAATAACGAGTGAGCATTAATGCAATGCCAGAGGCCAACAGAATGCACCCGGTAAGGACGGCCAGCGACAAATAGATGAAATGGCTGATAACGCTATCGCGCGCAGTCAATCGTACTTCGCCGATGACGTTGCCATTATGCAAAATAGGTTGAGTGACCGGTTGTGGGAACAGCCAGTGGCTGATAAGTCCGCTGATTTTTTCAGTGGTATCCTGCGCGTTATAGCGCCAGGTGGCGATCACCTTCTGGTTTTTATTACGAACTTCTGCAACGGAAAATTGCCCCTGCTGGCCCAGTGCTGCCAGCGTTTCAGTGGCCGCGACGCCATCAGAAAAAACTAATGCTGCTTCAAGTGTGCGGGTCATGGTTGCAGCGGTCAGATCCAGGTTCTTTTGCGCATACTGTCTCAATGCCAGCACCGAAGAAATGCTGAGCAGCAGCCAGATCAGCGTCATAGTTACCAGAACGCTGATTATGCTGATACGCCGTAATGTCCGCTTAAACGTCGGGCGTGTTATGGGAGAATGGCCCTTATCCATGCTTCTGATTCCGTGCAAGCATTAATACGTCCGGACTGACCCTTACGCCACTGCGTGAAAGGGAATCCATATTTACGGAAAATCTCACATCTTCATCTTTAATTATGAGGCAAAAGGCGCTGCCAATAACGCATTCGGGGTTCTGTTCGGCAATTAATAGCAATGCCTTAGACGGATATTTATTCTTTAATTCCACCTGATAAGTAGGGGATTCTTTTCCAAAATAAAAGCCATCACACTGCGAAACTAATATTTCTTGTTCCGTACGAATGATGACGGGAAGATAGGGTAATGCTCCGGCACTGGTATCTCCCAGGACACTGGAAAAACGCGATGAAGAGAAAATACACAATTTGGGGGGGCCGGACAGTGCAGGCCAGCGCGTATAACTGACGATGCCGGAAACCATAGCGCGTACAGATTTTGCTTCTTCCGTAACGCTTTGGGCGTACAGCGGTAATCCGGTCAGGAGCAGTGCCAGTAGAAGTATGAGTCGGTAAGAATAGCTCATGAATAGTTACCTACCAGCGTTTGCCGTAAAACGTCGAAATACATTCAAGATTATTTAGGACAAAATAACATTATTTTCCTAAGCCGTCATTATGCCAGGTGGAAAGCCATTGGTGATTTAAGTTAAATCTTAGTAATTTATAAAATATAAGCTATTGTTTAATTTAATCTTATTGAGGTGGCACCTTCGTTTGCTCCTTTTTGCCAGGCACTGTGTAACTGGTCAATATTTTCGACCGTATCACAACTTGGGGGAAAGGTTTTCCCGGTCAAACCTCTGGCGTAAACAAAATCCGGCTGGCAGATTTTACGTTGTCCCTCGGCATAACCCTTAAGATATTCCGTACGATCGACTTCGGGGTCATTGTAGTTGTCGGCAAGAGTTTCATTATCTTTAACGGCATACCCCGAAATGGCATCTTGTATTCCGGCGTCGTACCAGGCGGTTCCCGTCCATGTGGGGGCGTGGGTATAAGGATCTATCTGACATCCGCTAAGAAGTAATAGAAATAGGGTGCTGATGAGTTGCTTCATTGCCTGTACTCCCTCGTTTTTTTAAGCATAGTGGATCTATATATCGGGTGATGTAAATTTTAATGTACACAGTGGAGGGCTTGGTTTGTCATTAAATTGCATTCTGTAAATTAAAATTTACGGTTTGTGGATTGAAATCTTTACCTGTTGTGTTATCGTTATCACCTCCTCGCTGAGGACCAACTATCGCAAACGAGCTAAACAGGATCACCACCATGCAAAAAGACGCGCTGAACAACGTACATATTACCGACGAACAGGTTCTGATGACTCCGGAGCAGCTGAAAGCTGAATTCCCGCTGAGCCAGGCGCAAGAAGCGCAAATCTCCCAGTCGCGTAAAACCATTTCAGATATTATCTCTGGTCGCGATCCGCGCCTGCTGGTGGTATGTGGCCCGTGTTCCATTCACGATCCTGAAATGGCTATTGAGTACGCTCGTCGGTTTAAAGCCCTTGCCGCAGAGGTCAGCGATAGCCTCTACCTGGTGATGCGTGTCTATTTTGAAAAACCCCGTACCACCGTCGGCTGGAAAGGGTTAATTAACGATCCTCATATGGATGGCTCTTTTGATGTTGAAGCCGGCCTGAAAATTGCGCGTCAGCTGCTGCTTGAACTGGTGAATATGGGACTACCGCTGGCAACTGAAGCGCTGGATCCCAATAGCCCGCAATACCTGGGCGATCTGTTTAGCTGGTCTGCAATCGGTGCGCGTACCACGGAATCGCAGACTCACCGCGAAATGGCTTCCGGTCTTTCGATGCCGGTCGGCTTTAAGAACGGTACTGACGGTAGCCTGGCGACCGCCATTAACGCGATGCGCGCGGCGGCACAGTCGCACCGCTTTGTTGGTATTAACCAGGCTGGACAGGTTGCACTGCTGCAAACTCAGGGTAACCCGGACGGTCACGTGATCCTGCGCGGTGGTAAAGCGCCGAACTACAGCCCGGCAGATGTCGCCCAGTGCGAAAAAGAGATGGAGCAGGCGGGACTACGACCTTCTCTGATGGTAGATTGCAGTCATGGTAACTCCAATAAAGATTACCGCCGCCAGCCTGCCGTGGCTGAATCCGTGATTGCACAAATCAAAGATGGCAATCGCTCGATCATTGGCTTGATGATTGAAAGTAATATTCACGAAGGCAACCAGTCTTCTGAACAGCCGCGTAGCAAAATGAAATACGGCGTGTCTGTAACTGATGCCTGCATTAGCTGGGAAATGACGGATGCGCTACTGCGTGAAATTAGCCAGGATTTAAACGGCCAGCTGTCGGCGCGTGTAGCATAAGAGGTTGGTTATGGTTGCTGAATTGACCGCATTACGCGATCAAATTGATGAAGTCGACAAGGCGCTGCTGGGTTTACTGGCACGTCGCCTGGAGCTGGTGGCCGAAGTCGGTGAAGTAAAAAGCCGCTTTGGGCTGCCTATCTACGTGCCGGAACGGGAAGCCTCTATGCTGGCCTCCCGCCGGGCGGAAGCGGAAGCCCTTGGCGTGCCGCCGGACCTGATTGAAGATGTGCTGCGCCGGGTTATGCGCGAGTCTTACTCCAGTGAGAACGACAAAGGATTTAAAACGCTTTGTCCTTCTCTGCGACCGGTGGTGATTGTCGGCGGCGGCGGTCAGATGGGACGTCTGTTCGAAAAAATGCTCACCCTGTCAGGTTATCAGGTACGGATCCTGGAACAGCAGGACTGGGATCGTGCGCCGGAGATCGTCTCTGATGCGGGCATGGTGATCGTCAGCGTGCCGATCCACGTCACTGAGCAGGTGATCGCCAAATTACCGCGTCTGCCGTCCGACTGCATCCTGGTGGATCTGGCTTCGGTGAAAAATGGTCCTTTGCAGGCGATGCTGGCGGCGCACGACGGCCCGGTGGTGGGATTACACCCTATGTTTGGCCCGGACAGCGGCAGTCTGGCAAAGCAGGTCGTCGTCTGGTGTGACGGACGTCAGCCGGAAGCCTATCAGTGGTTTCTGGAACAGATTCAGGTGTGGGGTGCGCGACTGCATCGGATCAGTGCTGTGGAACACGACCAGAACATGGCATTTATTCAGGCATTGCGTCACTTTGCGACCTTTGCTTACGGTCTGCATTTAGCGGAAGAGAATGTTCAACTAGAGCAGTTACTGGCACTCTCTTCGCCGATTTATCGCCTTGAACTGGCGATGGTCGGACGTCTGTTTGCCCAGGATCCGCAGCTCTATGCCGATATCATTATGTCGTCTGAGAGTAACCTTGCGCTGATCAAACGCTACTACCAACGTTTTGGTGAGGCGATCGGTTTACTGGAGCAGGGCGATAAGCAAGCGTTCATCGACAGCTTCCGTAAGGTGGAGCAATGGTTTGGTGATTATGCGAAACGCTTCCAGAATGAAAGCCGTACTTTGTTGCGCCAGGCTAACGATAGTCGCCAATAAATACGATGCTTGATGGCAACGCTGATGCGTTGTATCAGTCATACAAGGATCGGCTAAATAGAATGCCGGAGAAGCGTAGCGCCATCCGGCATTGTCAAACGTTAGCTTGGATCGACCGGCACCACATTCTCACTTGGATAGCAGCCAAGTACTTTCATCGAGCGCGTAATCTCACCTAACTCCTTCAATGCTTTTTGCATCTGGGGTGATTCCAGGTTGGCCTGGATATCAAGATAAAACATTTCTTCCCACGGATTGCCGTGAATCGGGCGTGACTCCAGTTTAGTCATAATCAGATTATGGTTGCGCAGTACCAGCAGAGCTTCTACCAGCGCACCGGCTTGTTGTCCTGTCGCCATCAGCAACGTGGTTTTTGCTGGCACCTGATCGGAAACATTGATTGCCTTGCGCGCCAGTACCACGAAGCGGGTGATGTTTTGCGTCTGATTAGCTTCGATATGCTCGAGAACCTGCAAACCGTATAGTACGCCTCCGGCTTCGCTCCCCAGAGCCGCCACGCGCGGTGAGTTAGCCTGCGCAACTTTTTCCATCGCCGCCGAGGTGCTTTCGGTGTACTCAATCTTCCAGTGCGGGTAACGACTCAGGAATTTGCTGCACTGCTGGAATGGCTGCGGATGGCTATATACCGTTTCAATGGTCTCGAGATCTGTCGTGCCGGACACCAGTAGGCAGTGGTCAATCGTGATAGTCATCTCGCCAACGATAGACAGGCTGGTGTGCTGTAGCAGGTCGTAAACGTCGTTAATCCCACCGGAACTGGTGTTTTCAATCGGAACCACTGCGTAGTCAGCTTGTCCGGTTTCGACCTGATTAAAGATATCGGCAAATTTCGCGCAGCCGCTTTCTATAAATTGTTCAAAATGGCGGGCAGCATACTGACGTGCGGCAAGATGAGAATATGACCCTTTTGGCCCAAGGAAAGCAACGCGTGCTGAGTGCGGGTTAATTTTGTTCAGATGCTGCTGGAGCAGTGCCTGCTGAGTCAGGACGGAGTCTTCGATTATGAGCTGGAACAGGCGAGTGATGTAGTGAGCATCAAGATGATGTGCTTTGCCAAGCTGAATCAGTCGGTCCAACAGATCGCGCTCACGGTCGATATCACGAACTGGACGATGTGAAAGGAGCTTAGCTTTGCCAACTTCTACGGCCAGTCCACGTCGCTCAGCCAGCAGGGCCAGTAATTTTTCATCCAGCGTGCTGATCTTATCGCGCAGCGCCAGCAATGGGTTTTCCGATGTCATAGTGTTGCCTTTCTTGTTATCAATAAAAAAGGCCCCCCGTTGTGGGAGGCCTTATTGTTCGTCTTCGCATTCTTTATCACACGACGAAACGCCTCCCATTCAGGGGAAGGTAAAAAAGAATGCGAAGAAGAACGGGACAAGTTTCATGTAATTTTCCTTTGGCTACGTCAGTAAAGTACCCGTACTGTTTTCACCCTGTCAACAAAAAACGCGCCCGGAGGCGCGTTGGCGATACACTCAATGTAAGGGACTACTCTTCTTCTGCTTCGACGAAGTTGGCGTCTTTGACTGAAGTTGTTGCACGACGGGCTTCGCCTTTGTGCTGCACTTTATTGAGCTGCCGTTCCAGCTTGTTGATCAAATCGTTAATTGCGGTGTACATATCCTCGTGTTTTGCGCTGGCGACCAGATGTCCGTTCGGTGTATTGATGGTGGCATCAGCAATGAAACCCTGCGGCTCCTTAGACAGAATGATATGTGGATTAATCAGATGAGTTTGCCATTTTTCGAGTTTGGCGAGACGGTCTGCGACATGCTGGCGAATTGCCGGAGTAATTTCCATTTGTTTACTGGTAATGTTCATTGTCATAAATTTTACCTCTTGTCTTTCCCGTCTTGGTGATTCCAGCATACCGTTCCTAATGTCAAAATGTGTGATATTAATCACATTTTTTTGTCGCTTTTTGTCAAGAAAACCTTTTTGTGAGGCACCGCAGGAACAAGCGATTTTTTACTTGAGGAATACCTGAAAGCAGGCCATATTTGATGAGATGCGTTGCAGCTAAACCGCTTCAGTTGTGACGTTTACGGATAAAAAAACGGCAGCCTTTGGGCTGCCGTTTGCATTCTGAGATAAATCAGGTATTGCTGCTATTAGCGGCAATGATTTTCGCTACTTTTTCTGCCTGCGCATTCATCTGCATCTGGCGATAAGCATTTTCCATCAACGGCAGGGCATTGCGTGTTGCCTGGGTATCCGGGAAGTCGCGCAGCATGCCTTCCACACGGTTTACCACGGCAACCCATGCACCGCGGGCAGTGTAGTATTCCACAACGGAATATTCATACTTCGCCAGACGGTCTTTCAGGAATACCAGACGTTTGGTGGCGTCAGTGGTGTACTGGCTGTTCGGATAGCCACGTACCAGTTTGGAAAAGTCATTAAACGCAGCTCGGGCATGTTGCGGATCGCGATCGCTGCGATCAACACCAAAGAATCCTTGCAGTGCGCTATCATCCAACGCCATATTGGTCAGGCCACGCATATACATGACATAATCAATGTTAGGGTGTGTCGGGTTAAGACGAATAAAACGATCGATGGCAGCCTGAGCAAGTGGCAGATCGGCGTTTTTGTAGTAGGCGTAGATGAGATCTAATTGCACCTGCTGAGAATACGGTCCAAATGGATAACGGTTATCCAACGCTTCTAATTGCGTTATTGCCTGTTTCCAGTTACCGTCCTGCAGCTTTTGCTGAGCAGTCGCGTAGATTTCATTTGGCGGATTATCGGGCACCTCTTCCTTTGAACCAGAGCAACCCGCCAAAAACAGGCTCAACGTGGCTGCTGCCACCAGATATTTCATGCGCGTCATGACGTTTTGACTTTCCTCAAAATGTTTTACGGGAGATTCTCTGTTCCTGCTCCCGGTTAAGACCAGCTACAATAGCACACTATATTAAACGGCAAAGCCGTAAAACCCAACGTTAAACGAAGAAGCAGTTTATGGCACAACGAGTAGAACTCACCGCAACAGTCTCCGAAAATCAGCTCGGTCAACGCTTAGATCAGGCTTTGGCCGAATTGTTCCCTGATTATTCGCGATCGCGCATAAAAGAATGGATCCTTGACCAGCGCGTACTGGTAAATGGCAATCTTTGCGATAAACCGAAAGAAAAAGTGTTGGGTGGAGAGCGCGTCTCCATCACTGCAGAAATTGATGAAGAGGTTCGTTTTGAACCTCAGGATATCCCACTGGATATCGTTTATGAAGATGACGATATTCTTGTCATCAACAAACCCCGTGACCTCGTAGTGCATCCGGGCGCCGGTAATCCTGATGGCACGGTATTGAATGCATTACTGCATTACTACCCGCCAATCGCGGATGTTCCACGTGCTGGTATCGTGCACCGTCTGGATAAAGACACGACCGGATTAATGGTGGTGGCAAAAACCGTTCCGGCGCAAACGCGTCTGGTGGAGTCGCTGCAGCTGCGTGAAATTACCCGTGAGTACGAAGCCGTGGCGATTGGTCATATGACGGCAGGCGGAACCGTTGAGGAACCGATTAGCCGCCACCCGACCAAGCGTACGCACATGGCGGTACACCCGATGGGGAAACCGGCGGTGACGCACTATCGCATTATGGAACACTTCCGTGTGCACACGCGTCTGCGCCTGCGTCTGGAAACCGGACGTACGCACCAGATCCGCGTGCACATGGCGCATATCACCCATCCGCTGGTGGGCGATCAGGTCTACGGCGGTCGTCCGCGTCCCCCGAAAGGCGCTTCTGACGAATTTATCTCCGTTCTGCGTAAGTTCGATCGTCAGGCGCTGCACGCGACTATGCTGCGTTTATATCACCCAATTTCAGGTATCGAAATGGAATGGCACGCACCGATTCCACAAGATATGGTGCAATTGATTGAAGTGATGCGCGCTGATTTCGAAGAACATAAGGATGATATTGCCTGGCTATGAGTAAGCTAATTGTGCCGCAGTGGCCGATACCGCAAGGTGTTGTGGCGTGTAGTTCTACCCGTATTGGCGGTGTTAGCATGCCGCCTTATGATTCGCTGAATCTGGGCGCCCATTGCGGCGACAACCCGGAGCATGTTGAAGAGAACCGCAAGCGGCTGTTTGCTGCGGGCAATCTGCCGTCAAAGCCAGTCTGGCTGGAGCAGGTCCACGGTAAGGATGTCCTGAAACTGACCGGCGAGCCTTACGCCTCCAAACGTGCGGATGCTTCTTACAGCAATACGCCGGGCACCGTGTGTGCAGTGATGACGGCCGACTGTCTGCCGGTGCTGTTTTGCAATCACGCTGGAACGGAAGTCGCGGCGGCACATGCGGGTTGGCGCGGATTATGCGCAGGCGTGCTGGAAGAGACGGTGGCGTGTTTTGCCGACAAACCTGAAAACATTATTGCCTGGCTAGGCCCGGCGATTGGCCCGAACGCGTTTGAAGTGGGAGCAGAAGTTCGCGCAGCGTTCATGGCGAAAGATCCGCAAGCGGACCTCGCATTTATACCGCATGGTGATAAATATCTGGCGAATATTTACCAGCTTGCGCGTCAGCGTCTGGCAAATATCGGAGTAGAGAACATCTACGGTGGCGACCGTTGCACCTTCAGCGAAAGTGAGACGTTCTTCTCTTATCGTCGCGACAATACCACGGGTCGTATGGCAAGTTTTATTTGGCTGATATAACCTAAAGAATCAAGACGATCCGGTACGTGTAATTTTCTTTTCACATAATTCAGGTCATTCACCTTGAATAATTGAGGGATGACCTCATTTAATCTCCAGTAGCAATTTTGACCTGTTATGGGAGGAGTTATGCGTCTGGATCGTCTTACTAATAAATTCCAGCTTGCTCTTGCCGATGCCCAGTCACTCGCATTGGGGCACGACAATCAATTCATCGAACCACTTCATCTAATGAGCGCCTTGCTGAATCAGGAAGGGGGATCGGTACGTCCTTTATTAACGTCTGCTGGCATTAATGCTGGCCAGTTACGTACAGCCATTGACCAGGCGTTGAGCCGGTTGCCGCAGGTAGAAGGTACCGGCGGTGATGTGCAGCCTTCTCAGGATCTGGTGCGTGTACTGAATCTTTGCGACAAGCTGGCGCAAAAACGTGGGGATAACTTTATTTCGTCAGAACTGTTCGTACTGGCGGCGCTTGAGTCACGCGGTACGCTGACCGATTTACTAAAATCAGCAGGTGCGACGACCGCGAATATCACTCAGGCAATTGAACAAATGCGTGGAGGTGAAAGCGTGAATGACCAGGGGGCTGAAGACCAACGTCAGGCCTTGAAAAAATATACCGTCGACCTGACCGAACGTGCCGAGCAGGGCAAACTCGATCCGGTCATCGGCCGTGATGAAGAAATTCGCCGTACTATTCAGGTACTGCAGCGGCGTACTAAAAATAACCCGGTGTTAATCGGCGAACCAGGCGTCGGTAAAACGGCTATCGTTGAAGGGCTGGCCCAACGAATTATCAATGGTGAAGTGCCGGAAGGCTTAAAAGGTCGCCGTGTGCTGGCGCTGGATATGGGCGCGCTGGTGGCTGGGGCCAAATATCGTGGTGAGTTTGAAGAACGCTTAAAAGGCGTGCTGAACGATCTCTCGAAACAGGAAGGCAATGTCATCCTGTTTATTGATGAGCTGCATACTATGGTTGGGGCGGGTAAAGCCGATGGCGCAATGGACGCCGGGAACATGCTGAAACCTGCGCTGGCACGCGGGGAACTGCACTGTGTAGGCGCAACAACGCTTGATGAATATCGCCAGTACATCGAAAAAGATGCGGCACTGGAACGTCGTTTCCAGAAAGTATTTGTAGCCGAACCTTCAGTAGAAGACACCATCGCGATTCTGCGTGGCCTGAAAGAACGTTATGAGCTGCACCACCATGTGCAGATCACTGACCCGGCGATTGTTGCGGCAGCTACGCTGTCTCACCGCTATATTGCCGATCGTCAGTTGCCGGACAAAGCTATCGACCTTATCGATGAGGCGGCATCCAGCATTCGTATGCAGATTGACTCCAAGCCGGAGGAACTCGACAGACTCGACCGCCGTATTATCCAGCTCAAACTGGAACAGCAGGCATTAATGAAAGAGTCTGATGAGGCGAGTAAAAAACGTCTCGATATGCTCAACGAAGAGCTGGACGATAAAGAGCGCCAGTATTCTGAATTAGAAGAAGAGTGGAAAGCTGAAAAAGCATCCCTTTCGGGAACGCAAACTATCAAGGCTGAGCTGGAGCAGGCGAAAATCGCTATCGAACAGGCGCGTCGTGTCGGCGACCTGGCGCGGATGTCTGAACTGCAGTACGGCAAAATTCCTGAACTGGAAAAACAGCTGGAAGCAGCCACCCAGTCTGAAGGCAAAACCATGCGTCTGCTGCGTAATAAAGTCACGGATGCAGAAATTGCAGAAGTGCTGGCGCGCTGGACCGGGATCCCGGTTGCTCGCATGCTGGAAGGCGAACGGGAAAAACTGTTGCGTATGGAGCAGCAGTTGCACAGCCGCGTGATTGGCCAGAACGAAGCGGTGGAAGCCGTTTCTAACGCTATCCGTCGTAGCCGTGCTGGCTTGTCCGATCCAAATCGCCCGATTGGTTCATTCTTGTTCCTCGGCCCAACCGGTGTCGGTAAAACTGAACTGTGCAAAGCGCTGGCAAACTTTATGTTCGACAGTGATGATGCCATGGTGCGTATCGATATGTCCGAGTTTATGGAGAAACACTCGGTGTCTCGTCTGGTCGGGGCGCCTCCGGGATATGTCGGCTATGAAGAAGGTGGATATCTGACAGAAGCGGTACGTCGTCGTCCTTACTCTGTCATCCTGCTGGATGAAGTGGAGAAAGCGCACCCGGATGTGTTCAATATTCTGTTGCAGGTGCTTGACGATGGTCGTCTGACTGACGGGCAGGGGAGAACGGTCGACTTCCGTAATACGGTTGTCATCATGACCTCGAACCTGGGGTCCGATCTGATTCAGGAACGCTTCGGCGAGCTGGACTACGGCCACATGAAGGATATGGTCCTTGGCGTCGTAAGCCATAATTTCCGCCCGGAATTCATCAACCGTATAGATGAAGTTGTTGTATTCCATCCGTTGGGTGAGCAGCACATTGCTTCTATTGCACAGATCCAACTGCAACGTCTGTATAAACGTCTGGAAGAGCGTGGCTATGAAATCCATATCTCTGACGAGGCGCTTAAACTGCTGAGTGCGAATGGTTACGATCCGGTGTATGGCGCACGTCCACTCAAACGTGCTATCCAGCAACAGATCGAAAATCCGCTGGCGCAGCAAATTCTGTCTGGTGAGCTGATTCCAGGCAAAACGATTCGGCTGGAAGTGAATGACGATCGCATTGTGGCAGTGCAGTAAGTCACAAAACGACAATAAACGAGCCCTGCGGGGCTCGTTTTTGTTTAAAAACAAAGCGAAAAGCAATGTAACGGTTGAAAAGTAGCCGCTTGATAAGTTTTTTGTATTTTTAACTTGTCAGTCTGAAATAACTCCCTATAATGCGCCTCCACTGACACGGAACAACGGATTACAAACCGCCGGGTCAGCGGAGAAAGGCGAAAATAAACGCTTGACTCTGTAGCGGGATGGCGTAATATGCACACCCCGCGCCGCTGAGAAAAAGCGAAGCGGCACTGTTCTTTAACAATTTATCAGACAATCTGTGTGGGCACTCGAAGATACGGATTCTTAACGTCGCAAGACGAAAAATGAATACCAAGTCTCTGAGTGAACACGTAATTCATTACGAAGTTTAATTCACGAGCATCAAACTTAAATTGAAGAGTTTGATCATGGCTCAGATTGAACGCTGGCGGCAGGCCTAACACATGCAAGTCGAACGGTAGCACAGAGGAGCTTGCTCCTTGGGTGACGAGTGGCGGACGGGTGAGTAATGTCTGGGAAACTGCCCGATGGAGGGGGATAACTACTGGAAACGGTAGCTAATACCGCATAACGTCGCAAGACCAAAGAGGGGGACCTTCGGGCCTCTTGCCATCGGATGTGCCCAGATGGGATTAGCTAGTAGGTGGGGTAACGGCTCACCTAGGCGACGATCCCTAGCTGGTCTGAGAGGATGACCAGCCACACTGGAACTGAGACACGGTCCAGACTCCTACGGGAGGCAGCAGTGGGGAATATTGCACAATGGGCGCAAGCCTGATGCAGCCATGCCGCGTGTATGAAGAAGGCCTTCGGGTTGTAAAGTACTTTCAGCGAGGAGGAAGGTGTTGTGGTTAATAACCGCAGCAATTGACGTTACTCGCAGAAGAAGCACCGGCTAACTCCGTGCCAGCAGCCGCGGTAATACGGAGGGTGCAAGCGTTAATCGGAATTACTGGGCGTAAAGCGCACGCAGGCGGTCTGTCAAGTCGGATGTGAAATCCCCGGGCTCAACCTGGGAACTGCATCCGAAACTGGCAGGCTAGAGTCTTGTAGAGGGGGGTAGAATTCCAGGTGTAGCGGTGAAATGCGTAGAGATCTGGAGGAATACCGGTGGCGAAGGCGGCCCCCTGGACAAAGACTGACGCTCAGGTGCGAAAGCGTGGGGAGCAAACAGGATTAGATACCCTGGTAGTCCACGCCGTAAACGATGTCGACTTGGAGGTTGTGCCCTTGAGGCGTGGCTTCCGGAGCTAACGCGTTAAGTCGACCGCCTGGGGAGTACGGCCGCAAGGTTAAAACTCAAATGAATTGACGGGGGCCCGCACAAGCGGTGGAGCATGTGGTTTAATTCGATGCAACGCGAAGAACCTTACCTACTCTTGACATCCAGAGAACTTAGCAGAGATGCTTTGGTGCCTTCGGGAACTCTGAGACAGGTGCTGCATGGCTGTCGTCAGCTCGTGTTGTGAAATGTTGGGTTAAGTCCCGCAACGAGCGCAACCCTTATCCTTTGTTGCCAGCGATTCGGTCGGGAACTCAAAGGAGACTGCCAGTGATAAACTGGAGGAAGGTGGGGATGACGTCAAGTCATCATGGCCCTTACGAGTAGGGCTACACACGTGCTACAATGGCATATACAAAGAGAAGCGACCTCGCGAGAGCAAGCGGACCTCATAAAGTATGTCGTAGTCCGGATTGGAGTCTGCAACTCGACTCCATGAAGTCGGAATCGCTAGTAATCGTGGATCAGAATGCCACGGTGAATACGTTCCCGGGCCTTGTACACACCGCCCGTCACACCATGGGAGTGGGTTGCAAAAGAAGTAGGTAGCTTAACCTTCGGGAGGGCGCTTACCACTTTGTGATTCATGACTGGGGTGAAGTCGTAACAAGGTAACCGTAGGGGAACCTGCGGTTGGATCACCTCCTTACCTTAAAGAAACGTTCTTTGTAGTGCTCACACAGATTGTCTGATGAAAAGTAAATAGCAAGGCGTCTTGCGATTGAGACTTCAGTGTCCCCTTCGTCTAGAGGCCCAGGACACCGCCCTTTCACGGCGGTAACAGGGGTTCGAATCCCCTAGGGGACGCCACTTGCTGGTATGTGTGAGTGAAAGTCGCCGACCGAAGTATCTCAAAACAGACTTTCGAGTCTCGTTTGAGATATTTGCTCTTTAAAAATCTGGATCAAGCTGAAAATTGAAACGACACACTGTTTCATTTCTCCGTAAACAAGAAATGAAAAGCGGTGTGTCCGAGTCTCTCAAATTTTCGCAATACTGAAGTGTTTTACGAAACATCTTCGGGTTGTGAGGTTAAGCGACTAAGCGTACACGGTGGATGCCCTGGCAGTCAGAGGCGATGAAGGACGTGCTAATCTGCGATAAGCGTCGGTAAGGTGATATGAACCGTTATAACCGGCGATTTCCGAATGGGGAAACCCAGTGTGATTCGTCACACTATCATTACGTGAATACATAGCGTAATGAAGCGAACCGGGGGAACTGAAACATCTAAGTACCCCGAGGAAAAGAAATCAACCGAGATTCCCCCAGTAGCGGCGAGCGAACGGGGAGCAGCCCAGAGTCTGAATCAGCATGTGTGGTAGTGGAACGGTCTGGAAAGTCCGACGGTACAGGGTGATAGTCCCGTACACAAAAGTGCATGTGTTGTGAACTCGAAGAGTAGGGCGGGACACGTGGTATCCTGTCTGAATATGGGGGGACCATCCTCCAAGGCTAAATACTCCTGACTGACCGATAGTGAACCAGTACCGTGAGGGAAAGGCGAAAAGAACCCCGGCGAGGGGAGTGAAAAAGAACCTGAAACCGTGTACGTACAAGCAGTGGGAGCCTCTTTATGGGGTGACTGCGTACCTTTTGTATAATGGGTCAGCGACTTATATTCTGTAGCAAGGTTAACCGAATAGGGGAGCCGAAGGGAAACCGAGTCTTAACTGGGCGTTAAGTTGCAGGGTATAGACCCGAAACCCGGTGATCTAGCCATGGGCAGGTTGAAGGTTGGGTAACACTAACTGGAGGACCGAACCGACTAATGTTGAAAAATTAGCGGATGACTTGTGGCTGGGGGTGAAAGGCCAATCAAACCGGGAGATAGCTGGTTCTCCCCGAAAGCTATTTAGGTAGCGCCTCGTGAATTCATCTTCGGGGGTAGAGCACTGTTTCGGCTAGGGGGTCATCCCGACTTACCAACCCGATGCAAACTGCGAATACCGAAGAATGTTATCACGGGAGACACACGGCGGGTGCTAACGTCCGTCGTGAAGAGGGAAACAACCCAGACCGCCAGCTAAGGTCCCAAAGTCATGGTTAAGTGGGAAACGATGTGGGAAGGCACAGACAGCCAGGATGTTGGCTTAGAAGCAGCCATCATTTAAAGAAAGCGTAATAGCTCACTGGTCGAGTCGGCCTGCGCGGAAGATGTAACGGGGCTAAACCATGCACCGAAGCTGCGGCAGCGACACTATGTGTTGTTGGGTAGGGGAGCGTTCTGTAAGCCGTTGAAGGTGGCCTGTGAGGGTTGCTGGAGGTATCAGAAGTGCGAATGCTGACATAAGTAACGATAATGCGGGTGAAAAACCCGCACGCCGGAAGACCAAGGGTTCCTGTCCAACGTTAATCGGGGCAGGGTGAGTCGACCCCTAAGGCGAGGCCGAAAGGCGTAGTCGATGGGAAACAGGTTAATATTCCTGTACTTGGTGTTACTGCGAAGGGGGGACGGAGAAGGCTATGTTAGCCGGGCGACGGTTGTCCCGGTTTAAGCATGTAGGCGGAGATTCCAGGTAAATCCGGAGTCTTGTTAACGCTGAGGTGTGATGACGAGGCACTACGGTGCTGAAGTAACAAATGCCCTGCTTCCAGGAAAAGCCTCTAAGCATCAGGTAACACGAAATCGTACCCCAAACCGACACAGGTGGTCAGGTAGAGAATACCAAGGCGCTTGAGAGAACTCGGGTGAAGGAACTAGGCAAAATGGTGCCGTAACTTCGGGAGAAGGCACGCTGATATGTAGGTGAAGTGATTTACTCATGGAGCTGAAATCAGTCGAAGATACCAGCTGGCTGCAACTGTTTATTAAAAACACAGCACTGTGCAAACACGAAAGTGGACGTATACGGTGTGACGCCTGCCCGGTGCCGGAAGGTTAATTGATGGGGTTATCCGTAAGGAGAAGCTCTTGATCGAAGCCCCGGTAAACGGCGGCCGTAACTATAACGGTCCTAAGGTAGCGAAATTCCTTGTCGGGTAAGTTCCGACCTGCACGAATGGCGTAATGATGGCCAGGCTGTCTCCACCCGAGACTCAGTGAAATTGAACTCGCTGTGAAGATGCAGTGTACCCGCGGCAAGACGGAAAGACCCCGTGAACCTTTACTATAGCTTGACACTGAACACTGGTCCTTGATGTGTAGGATAGGTGGGAGGCTTTGAAGTGTGGACGCCAGTCTGCATGGAGCCAACCTTGAAATACCACCCTTTAATGGCTGGTGTTCTAACGTAGACCCGTGATCCGGGTTGCGGACAGTGTCTGGTGGGTAGTTTGACTGGGGCGGTCTCCTCCTAAAGAGTAACGGAGGAGCACGAAGGTTAGCTAATCCTGGTCGGACATCAGGAGGTTAGTGCAAAGGCATAAGCTAGCTTGACTGCGAGAGTGACGGCTCGAGCAGGTGCGAAAGCAGGTCTTAGTGATCCGGTGGTTCTGAATGGAAGGGCCATCGCTCAACGGATAAAAGGTACTCCGGGGATAACAGGCTGATACCGCCCAAGAGTTCATATCGACGGCGGTGTTTGGCACCTCGATGTCGGCTCATCACATCCTGGGGCTGAAGTAGGTCCCAAGGGTATGGCTGTTCGCCATTTAAAGTGGTACGCGAGCTGGGTTTAGAACGTCGTGAGACAGTTCGGTCCCTATCTGCCGTGGGCGCTGGAGAATTGAGGGGGGCTGCTCCTAGTACGAGAGGACCGGAGTGGACGCATCACTGGTGTTCGGGTTGTCATGCCAATGGCATTGCCCGGTAGCTAAATGCGGAAGAGATAAGTGCTGAAAGCATCTAAGCACGAAACTTGCCCCGAGATGAGTTCTCCCTGACCCTTTAAGGGTCCTGAAGGAACGTTGAAGACGACGACGTTGATAGGTCGGGTGTGTAAGCGTAGCGATACGTTGAGCTAACCGATACTAATGAACCGTGAGGCTTAACCTTACAACGCCGAAGGTGTTTTGGCGAAGAGACACGAAATTCAGCTTGATTACAGATGACATCGACATGCGAAAAGCGTGTTGATAAACAGAATTTGCCTGGCGGCTGTAGCGCGGTGGTCCCACCTGACCCCATGCCGAACTCAGAAGTGAAACGCCGTAGCGCCGATGGTAGTGTGGGGTCTCCCCATGCGAGAGTAGGGAACTGCCAGGCATCAAACAAGTGAAGAAGCCCATCCTGCCGGATGGGCTTTTTTGCGTCTGCAGGGCAGTCAGAACTGCCGGATGCAGCGAACCATTTTATCCAGCCCATAAAAGCCCACTCTATTTCAAACCGATTTTTCTCTTTCTCGAACATATCTGAATCCTTTCTCTGCTAATGAAAACCGTGATCTTTCTCTCATAATAACTTATAACAATTATATAACATTTACATCACCAAAAAAGACACAACCACCATTGATAAATTAATGCAATCGTTGGCAGGGGTACAATTCTAATGGCTGATAGCAGTGTAACTGAGAACGGGGCGCTGGCAGACGGCGATACTCGGCGTCGTATATGGGCGATTGTCGGAGCATCATCAGGGAATCTGGTCGAATGGTTTGATTTCTATATCTATTCTTTCTGCTCTCTCTATTTTGCTCATATCTTTTTTCCATCAGGAAACACCACTACGCAACTCTTACAAACAGCCGGAGTTTTTGCTGCAGGCTTTCTGATGCGACCGATTGGCGGCTGGCTGTTTGGTCGCATCGCGGATAAGCACGGGCGTAAAAAGTCGATGCTGCTATCAGTTTGTATGATGTGTATGGGATCGCTGGTGATCGCTTGTCTTCCGGGATATGAAACCATCGGTACCTGGGCTCCTGCTCTATTGCTGCTGGCTAGGTTATTTCAGGGGCTGTCTGTGGGTGGTGAATACGGGACCAGCGCTACCTATATGAGTGAAGTAGCAGTTGAAGGTAAGAAAGGTTTTTATGCTTCCTTCCAGTACGTGACGTTAATCGGCGGGCAGTTACTGGCACTGCTGGTTGTGGTCATATTACAGCAAACGTTAGAAGACTCAGCGCTGAGATCGTGGGGTTGGCGTATTCCATTTGCGTTGGGCGCCGTACTGGCTATTGTTGCGTTATGGCTGCGTCGACAGTTGGATGAAACCTCGAAACAGGACGTTCGCGCGCTGAAAGAAGCTGGCTCTCTGAAAGGTCTGTGGCGTAATCGCAAAGCCTTCATCATGGTGCTTGGCTTTACCGCTGCTGGCTCGCTGTGTTTTTACACGTTCACAACCTACATGCAGAAGTACCTGGTTAACACTGCCGGTATGCATGCCAATGTAGCCAGTGGGATTATGACGGCGGCACTGTGTGTGTTTATGCTGGTGCAACCGTTGTTCGGTGCCTTGTCAGATAAAATTGGCCGACGTACTTCAATGCTGTGTTTTGGCGCGTTGGCCGCGATTTTCACCGTCCCCATTCTGACAGCGTTGCAAAGCGTGACGTCCCCGTATATGGCGTTTGCTCTGGTGATGTGTGCCTTGCTGATTGTGAGTTTCTATACGTCAATCAGCGGTATTCTGAAGGCCAAGATGTTCCCGGCACAGGTGCGCGCTCTGGGGGTTGGATTATCTTATGCGGTGGCCAATGCTCTGTTTGGTGGCTCAGCCGAATATGTTGCGTTATCCCTGAAGTCTGTCGGTATGGAAACAACATTCTTCTGGTACGTTACAGTACTGGCAATAGTCGCATTTTTGGTATCGCTGATGCTGCATGGGAAGGGGAAAGGTCTGCGCCTCTAGTGATGTGCCAGTTGCCAGACCGCATAGCCGGTAGACGCACCTGCAACATCCCAGGCGAAGTCTTTCCAGCTCCAGCCGCTCCCAGCGGGACGGCTGTCCCATAACTCTTTTGATGCGCCCAGGCTGACAGAGAACATCAGGCCGATAGCCGCGCTGCGATCGCGGCTGTTGCCCTGATGTTGAGCATATTCGTTTCCAGCTGCGGAGAGCATAGCGGAGGCGATAAAGTGTTGAGCCTTGTCTTGTCCGCTCCAGCGGTCGTTTGCCATGTGGCTGCAGCCAGAAATGGCCATGATACTGAAAAGAATAAACAAGCGCACCGTTGCCTCCATAGGAAAAACCCCGTCACTGGACGGGGTCTTGGTTACAGAATACGGCTAATTAATCTGTCGATACGGATACGGCGTAGTCGACGGATGAGCTTACGCACTTTGACTGGATAGTCGGCAATGCTTTGCAGGTCGCGATAGTGCTTAACGACGGTGGTATGCGTGCGAATAAGCTCCAGCTCTTTATCGCGCTGGGGAGTCAGCTCTTGCTTCGGATCGTGGATAAGGATGGCGTTTTCCAGATCCAGACGCCAGGCGCGAGGGTTAAGGTTGTTGCCGGTGAGCAGCATCCATTTATCATCAACCCACATGCCTTTCAGATGATAGGTGTTGTCATCATCTTTCCATAAGCGCACGACCAGTTGGTCGGTATTCACATAATATTGCAGTCTGCTCAGGAAACGGCGCAGGTTAATTTCATACAGGTAGGGCAGCGCGCCGATGATTTTAAATGGCTCATCTTCTGGAATGAAAAAGTCGTTGGCAGTTTTATCACCGACAATGATCTCGACCTTTTTGCCTTCACGCAGCAGCTGAATGATATTGCGCACCAGTATAGCGGGCAGGTTGAAATAAGGGGTACAGATTGTGAGCTTGTGCTCCGCGCAGGGCATAAGGTGGAAAATGGTCTTATTTAACAGACTGGATTTTCCAAGGCCTACCAGAGGCGTTACCGAAAGCTGTTCATTATCCGCATCACCCTGAAAATGGAATGACGCATCGCGCAGTTCCTGACGGTACAGGCGGATGTCGTTTTTAATTTCCGGGCTTTTAGGGCGATTAATATCATCAAGGCGATTAACGCCGCGACCGTTCATCAGGTTCTGCGTGACCCAATCGAACATGATATCGGCCATTTGCGCGTTGCGAATCAACTGATAACGGTCATAGCGATATTTATCATGCTGATGCAGATAAACATCATTCAGGCTGGCCCCGCTGTACAGGACGCTGTCATCGATGATAAAGCCTTTAAAATGCAGGACGCCAAGCGCTTCTCGGGTGTTAATCGGAACACCGTAGACAGGAATATCAATACCTGGGTTTTCTTGTGCCATTCGGCAATACCAGTCAGCGTTGGTATTTGATGCCGCAGCACCAATACGTCCGCGCTGGGCTCGGTGCCAGTCGACAAGCACCCGTACATCCAGTTCAGGACGCTGCCGTTTTGCCGCATAGAGCGCGTCGAGTATGCCTTTGCCACCGTCATCCTGTTCCAGGTACAGCGCAATAATGCAGATCCGTCGCGTCGCGCTGGCTATTTTTTCCAGCAGAGTCTCCCTGAAATTAGCGGGAGCATAAAAGAAATCTACATCATCAACTGACTGAGAAATCTTGGGTAGTTGGGCAAGGTGTTGTTGATGTTTATTACGCTTAAATTTTGACAACATCACAGTGCATTTCTTCTCTGTTCATTGAAGGGTCCTCTGTGCTATGCAGACGACATAAGCGGGTAATGATACCACCAGTACCTATTAATGTGGTCAACATTTCCAGTACCTTACTCACGATTCCTCAAATTGGGCCAGATTAAGCGTTAGCCCAACAATTCCCTCTTCGAGTTGGACGTCAACAGCGAACCCGAGTTTCCGGGCCAGGGCGACCATCCCACGATTGTTTGGCATCGTAATACCATTCAAACGTCTAAGTCCGTGATCTCGGGTATATGCAATTAATTTTTCCATCAACCGGCGACCCAGTCCAAGCCCTTTGAGATCTGAACGAACCAGCACGGCGAACTCGGCGTCAATGTTATCAGGATCTGAGATTGCTCGCGTTACGCCGAGGATCTCTTGCTGATTGTTTTTACAGCGTACCGCAACAAAGGCCATTTCCCGATCGTAGTCGATCTGCGTCATATTGGCTAAATCTTCGTGGGTAAATTCGTTGATCTCACTGAAATAGCGATAATAAAGATCTTCTTTTGTTACCTGAGAAATGAACTGCTGCAGATGAGGTTCATCCTCGGGCAAAATAGGGCGGAACAAGCAACGCTCGCCGTTCTTCAACTCCACCCATTCTTCAAGCTGATGGGGGTAGGGACGTATAGCCAGTCTGCTTTCGTTATCGCCCGTGAAAGGGGCAATGTCCAGCGTGACATCCAGCGCGGTAAATTCACCGGCGGAGGCCAACAGCGGATGAATATCCAGACGCTGAATTTCCGGACAATCGACGATCAGATTGGAGACCTGCACCAGAAGCTGACTTAACCCGGCGATATCCAATGGGCGTAATGCGCTGCGAGCGCGGATCTTTTTATTTTTGATCCCCTGGATCACCAGATAACGCGCCAGATTCATGTTCAATGGCGGCAACGCCACCACGGCTTGCTCTTCTGGTCGCCACTCAACTCCGCCTTCACCAAGCATAATCAACGGGCCAAATACCGGGTCATGTTCAACGACGACGCGCAGCTCCTGAGCGCCAGCGCGATTCGCCATACTTTGTACTAATAAACCGTGAATGCGCGCCTGCGGCCAGGCCATTTTTACCCGATCAAAAATCGCATTGGCTGCCTGCTGCACCTCTGTTGCCGTTCGCAGGTAGAGCATTACCCCCTGAACTTCTGATTTATGCGGGATATCAGGAGAACGCAGTTTTAGCGCCACTGGGTAACCGATTTGCTCCGCGATGTGTACGGCTTCAGCGCTGTCGCTGGCGATCCACGTAGGCAGCGTGTGTAAGCCATAGGCTTGTAAAATCGGCTGCACTTCATGGGTATCCAGCGACGTTGCTCCTTCAGCAATCGCCTGCTGTAACAGATTATGCGCCTCGGCGGTGTTGGTGGTCAGGTAGTCGGGCAGCGCAGGGGTTTCCCGCAGTTGCTTCTGGTTACGCCGGTACTCCACCATATGCATAAACGCGGTGATGGTGCCTTCTGGCGTGCGGTAGGTAGGTAATCCGGCTTCGCTAAACAGTCTACGGGCTTCCTGGGAGGAAAACTCTCCGCACCAGTTGGTCAGCAACGAGACGAACTTACCGCGGGGATGACGTTTTACCGCTTCGATTAACGCTTGTGCGCTTTCTGTTCCCGGGGCGGCGGCGCTGGGTGAGTGAATCACCATCAGTGCGTCGAAATCCTGGCTGGCGAGCAAGATATCCAGCGTCTTAACGTAGTGTTCGCTGCTGGCGTCGTCACGCAGATCCAGCGGGTTGGCGATATCAATATGTTCAGGTAACGCATCGCGTAATTTCTGGCAGGTATCTTCACTCAATGTCGCCAACTTGCCATTTTTTGACCACAGCTCATCTAATGCCAGTGCGGCAGGCGCGGCCCCATTGCTGATGATCATCAGCCTGTCGCCGCGCAGTGGACGCATGTGGCTCAGGGTTTCTACCGCAGAGAACAGCTCGTGAGTGTCTTGTACGCGTAATAAACCGGCGCGCTGGATAGCCGCGTCCCACGCAGGGTCCATCCCTGCACTGGTATGCAGTAAACGCTGCGCAGCCGGACTGCGACCGCTCTTAATCACCAGAATGGGTTTATTGCGCGAGGCGCTACGGGCGGCGGAGACAAAGCGCCGGGCATCACTTAAATGTTCGAGATACAGTAATATAGCGCTGGTTTTACTGTCGCGCGCCAGGTAATCCAGCAGTTCATCAACGTCGATATCAAGGCTGTCGCCCAGCGCGATAAACCAGGAAAAACCCATGTCGCGCTGCTGCGCCCAGTCCAGAATGGTGTTGGAAATCGCCGCTGACTGGGAAATAAATGCCAACTTACCGCGCTTGATGGGGACGGGGGAAAAGCTGGCGTTAAGCCCCTGCCAGGGCGCGAGAAGTCCCAGGCTGTTGGGGCCTAGCAGACGTATGTTGTAGCGTGCGGCGCAGGCCAACAATTCCAGGTGCTGCGATGCGGGAGCTGAAAGAATAATGCAGGTTTTACAGCCTTTCTCGCCAAGCGCTTCGAGTAATGCCAGGTTGCGGCTGGCATTGGTGCACAACACGGCAAGGTCTGGGCTAAAAGGCAGGCTGTTGATATTGGGCCAGGCCAGGACGCCCAACACCGCTTTCCATGCTGGCGTCACTGGTAAAACAGGTCCATTGAAACCGCCGGCAAGCAGGTTACGCATCATCAGGTAACCTGCGCGATTAGGCTTCATTGACGCCCCAATCACCGCAATGGATTTCGGTCGCAGTAGTGCTTCCAGACCACGCTGACTCATATCGGCTTCCTTAATGACACCAGTGACCGAATGATTTTAAACGCTTTCTGGCGAGTCTGCTGTGACGCTTCCCTGATGTTGAGTTTTTCCTGCCAGGTAGCGGGTTTTAAAGCGAGTAAAATGATCGCTCAACCCCTCCGCAGCTTGCGTATCGCCCGCCAGATCCAACAACGCGATGGCCACTTCGGCAGTACAGTATTGCCCTTCGGCGTGAATGCCACGCAGGCGGTAAGCGGAAAGTCGCGATAAATCAACGGAGATCACCGGCAGGTTATCAAGGTACGGGCTTTTGCGGAACATTTTACGCGCTTCAGGCCAGGTACCATCAAGCATGATAAACAACGGTGGTTTACCGGTTGGTGGCGCGAAAATCACTTCACGCTCTTCGCCCGCATAGGATGCCGGGAATACAACCATCGGCTGGTAATCCGGGTTTTTCACCTGTTCGAGCAGCGCCTGCGGCGGTTCGGTGCGTGACCACTGAAAAGCCGTGGTATCGGGCAAAATATCGGCAATCAAACGTCCCGTGTTGCTGGGCTTCATCGGCTCGGTATCAAACATCACCAGACAAAAGCGGCTTTTGGCCTCAGACGGCACCAGCGTTGCGCACAAGCAGAGCTTCAGTGGCAACAGGCAGCGCTGACAGCGGCGAATGCGATTACCTCGGGCAAGGAAAGGACGCGTGGCGCGCGCGAGGCGCTCAGCGCGTAACTGAAGAACAGCGTTATCGGTCATGGGAGAACACGTTGAAAAACGCTATTGTCGCAGAGGTGAAAACGGGGCACAAGATGCGCCCCGTAGAGATTATAATGATTCGTTAAGCCAGCTATCAAACGGGGCTTTAGGTACGGCGCCATTAAGCATGTCGACGATTTCACCTTTTCTGAAGATCATAATGGTCGGGATGCTGCGGATACCGAAACGGGCGCTGAGTTCACGCTCGGCTTCTGTATTCACTTTAACAAAACGCACTTTACCGCTACGCTCTTCCGCGACATCTTCAAAAATCGGGGCGAAGTTACGGCATGGACCACACCAGGGGGCCCAAAAATCAACCACCACCGGGAGATCGTCTTTTAACAGTTTATCCAGTGTTTCACCGGTCGCATTGATCACCTCCCCATCAAACAGGTCGTGACCACAGCGTCCGCATTTAGCCGCTTCCTGGACACGATCGTCGGGGATGCGGTTGATAGCCTGGCAGCTGGTACAAACGGTATTCATAACTAACCTCTGGATGAGTGGAGTGGACTTCACGGCAGTAACGCCAGTATGTTTCTATTATGTTACATATTATCGGGGAGTCTGTTCTAAACAACAATGCGTTTTATTCAATGAGTACAATAGTCCTTAGCTTTTAAATGAAATAATGGCTAACGACGTGCACATCGGGTAATCTTCGCGCTTCGCGCAGAGCAGGTGGAGAAAAACATGAGCGACGAACTGAAGAATAAAAACGGCAAGGTCAAAGTGATGTACGTCCGCAGTGACGATGACTCGGACAAACGCACCCAAAATCCACGTACTGGTAAAGGCGGCGGTCGCCCCGGTACTTCCCGAGCCGAAGGCGGTCGTCGCCCTGCCCGTGATGACAGAAAGGGTCCGAACAGCGAACGTGGTCGTGAACGTGGTCGTGGCCGCGATGTAGAACGCGACCGTGGACGTGAAGATTCACCATGGCGTACCGTGTCCCGCGCACCGAATGATGATGCAGCAGACAAAGCCGATCACGGTGGTATCAGCGGCAAAAGCTTTATCGATCCTGAAGTATTACGTCGTCAGCGCGCGGAAGAAACCCGCGTTTACGGTGAGAATGCCTGTCAGGCTCTGTTCCAGAGTCGTCCGGACGCTATTGTTCGCGCCTGGTTTGTTCAGAGCGTAACCCCGCGCTTTAAAGAAGCATTACGCTGGATGGCGGCGAACCGCAAAGCCTACCACGTGGTTGACGAAGCCGAGCTGGCGAAAGCCTCCGGCACTGAACACCATGGCGGCGTCTGTTTCCTGATCAAAAAACGTAACGGTACCACTGTTAAGCAGTGGGTTGGTCAGGCCGGGGCGCAGGATTGTGTGCTGGCCCTCGAAGACATTGCTAACCCGCACAACCTGGGCGGCATGATGCGTAGCTGCGCGCACTTCGGTGTGAAAGGCGTGGTGGTACAGGATGCGGCGCTGTTGGAATCAGGTGCGGCTATCCGCACCGCTGAAGGCGGAGCTGAGCACGTTCAGCCGATCACCGGTGACAGTATTGTCGATGTGCTGGACGACTTCCGTAATGCGGGTTACACGGTAGTGATGACCTCAAGCGTGAAAGGCAAGCCGCTGTTTACTACCACGTTGCCGGAAAAAATGGTGCTGGTATTAGGGCGTGAGCGTGAGGCTCTGCCAGAAGCAGCATGCTCAGCCGACGACCTGTGCGTGGCGATAGACGGTACGGGCAACGTAGAAACGCTCAACGTTTCTGTCGCGACCGGCGTGCTGCTCGCGGAGTGGTGGCGTCAGAACAAAGCCTGATAATAAAAATGCCAGCGATTCGCTGGCATTTTTTTACTCGCTTTCTGCTGGTAATACCGGCGTCCAGTCAATCGGCTTTTCACCTCGCTGTTCCAGCCACTCATTAGCCAGTACAAAATGATTGCAGCCAAAGAAACCGCGATGCGCAGAGAGCGGTGATGGGTGCGGCGCTTTCAATACATGGTGACGCTGCGCATCAATAATCGCACCTTTCTTTTGTGCGTGTGAACCCCAGAGCAGGAATACCACGCCTTCCCGATGTTGGTTAATCAGGCTGATGACTTTATCGGTAAATGTTTCCCATCCCAGACTGGCGTGCGAATGTGCCTGCCCGGCACGGACGGTAAGCACGGTGTTGAGTAACAGCACACCCTGGCGTGCCCAGCTTTCCAGATATCCGTGCGTTGGGCGTGTGAAGCCAGGAATCGTTGCTTCCAGCTCTTTGTACATGTTCAGCAACGAGGGCGGGGTGGCAATACCGGGGCGGACAGAAAACGCGAGACCGTGTGCCTGGCCCGGACCGTGGTATGGATCCTGCCCCAGGATGACGACTTTCACGTCGCCAAGTTCGGTAAAGCGAAAAGCGTTGAATACATCTTTTTGTGGCGGATAAATTGTCATACCTGACTGACGCTCGCCCGCCACAGTATGCAGCGTGTTAATAAAATAAGGCTGCTGTTTCTCTTCTGCCAGCACATCGTGCCAGGTTAATTCGGTGGCCATCTCGCTCTCCTGCGAATTTTCAATCCCCCTAGCTTAACTGCTCCTTTCTGCGTCGCAAAATTCTGTACGTTTCTCAAGGGTCTACCCCTTAAAGATAGTTGAAAATTTATGTAAAAAGTTTAGCTGCGCATGTGGCGTAAGTTGATGTAAAACAATAAAATCCACCTATCACCACTTTTCATGTGTGGTTTTTATTGATTTAAATCAAAGATTCAAGGGTGTGTGAGGGGTATATATACACTCAAGCAACAATGGTTTTACCAATTGGCCGGATGACGGCCAACCGAGATCAAATAATTTTGCCGGGGAGGCATCAAATGATTACAGGTATCCAGATTACTAAAGCTGCAAATGACGACCTGCTGAACTCTTTCTGGCTGCTGGACAGCGAAAAAGGCGAAGCACGCTGCATCGTTGCGAAAGCAGGTTTCAATGCTGATGAAGTCGTTGCTATCAGCAAACTGGGTGAAATCGAATACCGTGAAGTACCGGTAGACGTACAGCCGGAAGTCCGTGTGGAAGGTGGTCAGCACCTGAACGTGAACGTTCTGCGTCGTGAAACGCTGGAAGATGCAGTTAAGCATCCGGAAAAATATCCGCAGCTGACCATCCGTGTTTCTGGTTATGCCGTGCGTTTCAACTCTCTGACGCCAGAACAGCAGCGCGACGTTATTGCTCGTACCTTTACTGAGAGCCTGTAAGGCTCACGGGGAATAACCCCGTCTAGCAGAGAATCTGAAAGCGGAAGATGCCAACGTATCTTCCGCTTTTTTGTGCACAAAAAATGCCGGGCTAAAGGCCCGGCATTCGGTTTACTCTTTGTCGGACTGCTGGGTAGCAGCTCCGCTCGGCTTACGGCGTTTGCCGATATTTTTGGCGTCGCGGTGACGTTTTTTCACCCGCGGTTTCTCTTTCTCTTTCGCTTTTTGCTCGGCGCGCTTCGCCAGCACTTTCTTGGATGGCTTACCGTTAGATTTCTCACTTGGCGCGCGCGTGGTTGGACGCAGTTCGTCGATGACGCGTGCTTTCAGTGGCTCGTCAATATAGCGGCTCGCTTTGCCGAGCAGCAGATGGTCGTGGGCTTCAACCAAAGAGATCGCAGTACCTTTACGGCCTGCACGACCGGTACGGCCAATGCGGTGCAGATAGGCATCGCCACTGCGCGGCATGTCGAAGTTAAACACGTGGCTGACGTCAGGAATATCGATCCCACGAGCGGCAACGTCGGTTGCTACCAGCACGTTCACTCGACCATCGGTCAGGCGTTTGATCGCTTCATTACGTTTGTTCTGCACCATCTCGCCTTCGAGATAGCAGTTATTAATGCCCGCCTGGCGCAGCCAGCCTGCCAGCTCGTGCACACGCTCGCGTTTACGTACGAAGACAATCGAGCGGGTCGCTTCCGGCTGTTTTAACAAATGGATCAGCAGGGCAGTTTTGTGCTCGATGTCATCGGCACGGTAGTAAAACTGATGAATCTTCTTGCGTTCGCGGGTAGACGGATCCGCCGAAACTTCGACCGGATCCTCCAGCAGACGCTCAGCAAAATCTTTGATCGCATCGCCTTCCAGCGTGGCGGAGAACAGCATAGTTTGCTTACGCCAGCGGGTTTCTCCAGCGATATGCTCGATGTCCTGGGCAAAGCCCATGTCCAGCATGCGGTCTGCTTCATCGAGGATTAGTGTCTCAACCGCATGGCAGTCGAAGTTTTCTTCTTTAATGTACTGCAGCAGACGACCGGTAGTGGCGACCACGATGTCCTGGTTTTCGCTAAAGACTTCCATGTGGTTCATGTAAGCCACGCCGCCGGTAATCGTGGCGATATCCAGATGCGTATTCTTCGCCAGTTCACGGGCGTGTTCGGCAACCTGCATCGCCAGTTCGCGCGTCGGTGTCAAAATCAAAATGCGCGGCGGGCCAGATTTCTTGCGCGGGAAGTCGAGCAGGTGCTGCAACGCTGGCAGCAAATATGCCGCCGTTTTACCGGTGCCTGTCGGCGCAGAACCGAGAACATCACGGCCATCGAGCGCAGGCGGAATGGCGGCAGCCTGAATGGCGGTCGGGCGAGTGAAACCTTTTTCCTGGAGGGCATCCAGAAGGCTTTCATCGAGTTCAAGTTCGGAAAAAGTCGTTACAGTCATGTTCTACCTCTGAGTGGGGCGCTGATTATAGACGTTACGGCTGCAATCTTCATCTGTTTGTATGGATATACCTTCTCAGGTATTGTTTTTATCCTATGTTATCGTTTTTTTTCCAGGAAGGTTGTTCTTCATGCCCCAGTCTACATCCGTACTTAGACGTAATGGATTTACTTTTAAGCAGTTTTTTGTGGCACACGATCGTTGTGCAATGAAAGTCGGAACGGACGGCATTTTATTGGGGGCCTGGGCCCCTGTTGCTGGCGTAAAGCGGATCCTGGATATTGGTACCGGGAGCGGCCTGTTGGCGCTGATGCTGGCCCAGCGCACAGATGAAAACGTCATCATTGACGCTGTGGAGCTTGATGTTGATGCCGCGCAGCAGGCGCAGGAGAACATCGCGCAATCCCCGTGGATGCATCGCGTGAACGTTCATACGGAAGATGTGCAGCAGTGGGTACCGCGCCAGACCGTGCGCTTTGATTTGATCATCAGCAACCCTCCCTATTATGAACAGGGAGTGGAATGTGCCACGCCGCAGCGCGAGCAGGCTCGCTACACCACCACGCTCGATCATCAAGTATTGCTGACGCTGGCGGCAGACAGCATTACGGAAGAAGGTTTTTTCTGTGTGGTGCTGCCCGAACAGATTGGTAACGCATTTTCCCAGCAGGCACTGGGCATGGGCTGGCATCTGCGATTGCGCACGGATGTAGCAGAAACCGAGGCCCGACTACCGAATCGTGTACTGCTGGCATTCTCCCCGCAGGCCGGGGAGTGCTTTAGTGACAGGCTGGTGATCCGTGGGCCAGACCAACGTTACTCTGAAGGTTACACGGCGCTGACCCAGGCGTTTTATCTGTTCATGTGATGACTTAGCGGCGAGAGAATGGACGGGCCCGCCTCTGGAAGCTGTTCTGGATAATCCAGCGTATAGTGCAGGCCCCGACTCTCTTTACGCATCATCGCGCAGCGGACAATCAGCTCAGCAACCTGCACCAGATTGCGCAGTTCCAGCAAGTTGTTCGACACGCGGAAATGAGCGTAATACTCGTCGATTTCCTGTTGCAACATGGTGATACGGCGCAGGGCGCGCTCCAGACGTTTAGTTGTGCGCACGATACCGACGTAATCCCACATAAATAGCCGCAGCTCATGCCAGTTATGCTGAATCACAACCAGTTCATCCGGGTTTTCTACCCGGCTTTCATCCCAATCCGGGAGGGTGCTGACGCTGCGAGCATAAGGCATTCGCCTGTCGATATCTTCAGCCGCGGACCAGCCGTAAACCAGGCACTCCAGTAATGAGTTTGACGCCATCCGGTTGGCTCCATGCAGGCCGGTGTAACTCACTTCGCCGATCGCATACAGCCCGTCGACATCCGTACGGCCAAAGTCATCCACCATCACGCCGCCGCAGGTATAGTGCGCGGCAGGAACGATGGGAACCGGCTCTTTGGTCAAATCGATGCCCAGTCCCAGCAATTTTTCATAAATCATCGGGAAATGCTGACGAACAAATTCTTCCGGTTTATGGCTGATGTCGAGAAACATGCAGTCAGCGCCCAGGCGCTTCATTTCGTGGTCGATGGCGCGGGCAACAATATCGCGGGGAGCCAGTTCGCCACGCTCGTCAAAATCGGGCATAAAGCGCGAACCGTCCGGGCGCTTCAGATGTGCGCCTTCGCCACGCAGCGCCTCGGTTAGCAGAAAGTTGCGCGCCTGCGGATGATACAGCGCCGTCGGGTGAAACTGGTTAAATTCCAGGTTGGCGACACGGCATCCCGCGCGCCAGGCCATCGCAATCCCATCACCCGAGGAAATATCTGGATTGGTGGTGTATTGGTACACCTTTGACGCGCCGCCGGTGGCCAACACTACTGACTTGGCATGGCAGGTTTCTACGGCTTCTTTATTACGGTTCCAGATCCAGGCTCCGACAACCCGACGCGTTCCCGGCAGACCGATTTTATCGGAGACAATCAGATCGACGGCATTACTGCGCTCAAGAACCCGTATGTTGGGGTGATTTTGTGCCTGGCTGACGAGGGTGGTTTCGACTTCTTTACCGGTGGCATCCGCAGAGTGCAGAATGCGTCGATGGCTATGACCACCTTCACGGGTCAGGTGATAGCTCTCCTCACCGTTGGGCTGAACCTGCGTATCAAATAAGACGCCCTGATCGATAAGCCACTGAACGCAGGTGCGGGCATTGCTGGCGACAAATTCAACCGCATGGCGATCGCACAGGCCGGCCCCGGCAATCAGGGTATCTTCAACGTGGGAATCGATGCTGTCGGTTTCATCAAACACCGCGGCAATACCGCCCTGGGCATAAAATGTCGAGCCTTCGCTGACCGGACCTTTGCTCAGGACAATAACCTGATGTTTTTCGGCCAGGCGCAGCGCCAGTGAGAGTCCGGCAGCCCCGCTGCCAATGATCAGCACGTCACAGGATAATTCAGGAGTCGTATTCATGATTTTTGTTTAATTTACTAAACAGTGTTTGGTCACCATAGCACCACTTTGCGCGATACTGCACGTTTTATTTTTAAATGTGTTGCAGTGACTAAACATGAAAAAAAAGCATGACGAGGACGAAATGAGCAAAAATATTTTGTGAAGCAGGCCGTTAGCACCAGATTATGTGATGAAATAAAGTGGCCGTTGGGTTACTCTGCAAGCGGTGAAATGGGCATTTCTAAACAGATAGTGCGTCGATCGGATTATGTAGACTTATAATGAGAGATAAGACCTGTCTACAACATGACAAACAAAAAACAATGCGTAACGGAACTTTACGAAACTTGAGCACTCTAAGCATTTGCTTGCTCATAGTGAAGCTGATGGAGTGGCGTTTCGAAGGCGCGTGGAAATTTGGTTTGGGGAGACTTTACCTCGGATGAGCGAGCAGTTAACGGACCAGGTCCTGGTAGAACGGGTCCAGAAGGGAGATCAGAAAGCCTTTAACCTACTGGTAGTGCGCTATCAGCATAAGGTGGCGAGTCTGGTTTCTCGCTATGTACCATCGGGCGATGTACCCGATGTAGTACAAGAAGCATTTATCAAGGCCTATCGTGCGCTGGACTCGTTCCGGGGAGATAGTGCTTTTTATACCTGGCTGTATCGTATTGCAGTCAATACAGCGAAGAATTACCTGGTCGCTCAGGGGCGTCGTCCACCTTCCAGTGATATTGATGCGATTGAAGCAGAAAATTACGAAAGTGGCGGTGCGCTGAAAGAAATTTCGAACCCTGAGAACTTAATGTTGTCAGAAGAACTGAGACAGATAGTTTTCCGGACTATTGAGTCCCTCCCGGAAGATTTACGCATGGCAATAACCTTGCGGGAGCTGGATGGCCTGAGCTATGAAGAGATAGCCGCTATCATGGATTGTCCGGTAGGTACGGTGCGTTCACGTATCTTCCGAGCGAGGGAAGCTATTGATAATAAAGTTCAACCGCTTATCAGGCGTTGACGATAGCGGGATACTGGAAAAGGTATTAGGCATGCAGAAAGAAAAACTTTCCGCTTTAATGGATGGCGAAACGCTGGATACTGAGTTACTCAAAGAGCTGACTCAGGACCCGGAAATGCAAAAAACCTGGGAGAGTTATCACCTGATTCGCGATTCTATGCGAGGTGATACCGCCGACGTTCTCCATTTCGATATTTCCGCCCGCGTAATGGCTGCCATCCAGGATGAGCCAGTACGTCAGACGGTGCCATTGATTCCTGAGGCCCAGCCAGCACCGCACCAGTGGCAGAAAATGCCATTCTGGAAGAAAATGCGTCCATGGGCCGCGCAGCTTACCCAAATGGGTGTGGCCGCGTGTGTATCACTTGCAGTTATTGTTGGCGTCCAGCACTATAATGGGCAATCTGAAACGTCCCAGCAGCCCGAAACGCCGGTATTTAATACATTACCGATGATGGGTAAAGCCAGTCCGGTAAGCTTGGGTGTACCCTCTGACGCGACGGCCAGCGGCGGTCAGCAACAGCAGGTACAGGAGCAGCGTCGTCGTATTAATGCCATGTTGCAGGACTACGAACTGCAACGTCGACTGCACTCTGAACAGCTTCAGTTTGAGCAGGCCCAAACACAGCAAGCCGCTGTGCAGGTGCCAGGAATTCAAACTTTAGGAACGCAATCGCAGTAATGAAGCAACTTTGGTTTGCCATGTCACTTGTGGCTGGTAGCCTGTTTTTCTCTGTAAACGCCTCGGCCAATCCTGCGTCCGGGGCGTTGTTGCAGCAGATGAATCTGGCCAGCCAGTCGCTAACCTATGAGCTGTCATTTGTCAGCATCAATAAGCAGGGTGTTGAATCCCTACGTTATCGCCATGCCCGCCTGGATAACCGTCCGCTAGCGCAACTGTTGCAAATGGATGGACCGCGCCGGGAAGTGGTGCAGCGTGGCAATGAAATTAGCTATTTTGAGCCTGGTCTCGAACCGTTCACGCTGAACGGCGACTATATCGTTGACTCTCTGCCCTCTCTGATTTACACCGACTTCAAACGTCTTGCTCCCTACTATGACTTTATCTCAGTAGGTCGCACCCGCATTGCCGATCGGCTCTGTGAAGTGATCCGCGTAGTCGCCCGTGACGGTACGCGTTACAGCTATATCGTCTGGATGGACACGGAGACTAAGCTGCCGATGCGCGTCGATCTTCTCGACCGTGATGGTGAGACGCTGGAACAGTTCCGTGTTATCGCGTTTACCGTAAACAACGGCGTTAGCGATAGCATGCAGGCGCTGGCGAAAGCCAATCTACCGCCGTTGCTGTCAGTTCCTGCTGGCGAGAAAACCAACTTCAACTGGAGTCCGTCGTGGTTGCCGCAAGGCTTCAGCGAAGTTTCCAGCAGTCGACGTCCGCTGCCGACGATGGATAACATGCCGATCGAATCGCGCCTATATTCTGATGGCCTGTTCAGTTTCTCCGTGAACGTAAACCGTGCGATGCAAAACAGCGCCGATCAGCTGTTGCGAACCGGGCGTAGAACGGTTAGCACCAGCGTGCGTGATAACGCAGAAATTACGATTGTGGGCGAGCTTCCACCGCAAACGGCGAAGCGTATCGCGGACAATATTAAGTTCAGGGCTGCACAATGATTAAAGAGTGGGCGACAGTCGTCTCCTGGCAAAATGGTCTGGCGACGGTCAGCTGTGATGTTAAAGCATCATGTAGCAGCTGTGCTTCGCGGGCCGGATGCGGGAGCCGCGTGCTGAACAAACTTGGGCCGCAGACCACGCATACCATTGTGGTGCCCAGCGACGAACCCTTAGCGCCCGGTCAAAAAGTTGAACTGGGTATTGCCGAGGGTAGCCTGCTGGGTTCAGCGATGTTGGTCTACATGTCTCCGTTGGCGGGGCTCTTTCTCTTCGCGGCGTTATTCCAGGTGCTGTTTGGTTCCGACCTTGCGGCATTAAGCGGTGCCGTGCTGGGGGGCGTGGGCGGATTCCTGATTGCCCGTGGATACTCTCGTAAGCTTGCTGAGCGCGAAGCCTGGCAGCCGGTCATTCTGAACGTTGCTCTCCCACCCGATCTTATTCGCGTCGAAACCCAACAGTGATAGCTTTGCCTGATGGCGCTTGTGTCGCCATCCGGCAAAAGTTTCACCGACTTTGCAAAGTTGTTTCCAGTTCCCGCTATCCTTGCTCTATGAACATTTCCTCGCCTCAGCGTTGTAGTGTAGAATGCGGCGTTTCACTTAAACAGACGTTAAGCTCAGATCAGCGACTTCTCAGAGCCTGCTCAGGCGGGCGTAAGGCACAATAATTACACTATATGAAGAACATACGTAACTTTTCAATCATAGCTCACATCGACCACGGTAAATCGACGCTGTCTGACCGTATTATCCAGATCTGCGGTGGCCTGTCTGACCGTGAAATGGAAGCGCAGGTTCTCGACTCGATGGATCTTGAGCGTGAGCGCGGTATTACTATCAAAGCGCAGAGCGTGACGCTCGATTTCAAAGCATCTGATGGTGAAACCTATCAGCTTAACTTTATCGACACCCCGGGCCACGTTGACTTCTCGTATGAAGTTTCCCGCTCGCTTGCTGCCTGTGAAGGCGCACTGCTGGTGGTTGATGCCGGACAGGGCGTCGAAGCACAGACCCTGGCTAACTGCTATACCGCCATGGAAATGGATCTGGAAGTGGTGCCGGTACTGAACAAAATTGACCTGCCAGCCGCCGATCCTGAACGTGTGGCGGAAGAGATCGAAGATATCGTCGGTATCGATGCGACGGATGCCGTTCGCTGTTCGGCGAAAACCGGCGTTGGCGTCACTGACGTTCTTGAACGTCTGGTGCGCGACATTCCGCCGCCGGAAGGCGACCCGGAAGGTCCGTTACAGGCACTGATCATCGACTCCTGGTTCGATAACTACCTGGGCGTCGTGTCACTGGTGCGTATTAAAAACGGCACCATGCGTAAAGGCGACAAAATTAAAGTGATGAGCACCGGTCAGGTCTATAACGCTGACCGTCTGGGCATCTTCACGCCAAAACAGGTTGACCGTACCGAGCTGAAATGCGGCGAGGTGGGTTGGTTGGTTTGTGCGATTAAAGACATCCTGGGCGCACCGGTTGGCGATACCCTGACGCAGGCGCGTAACCCGGCGGACAAGCCGCTGCCAGGCTTTAAAAAAGTGAAGCCGCAGGTTTACGCCGGTCTGTTCCCGGTGAGCTCTGACGACTACGAAAACTTCCGTGACGCGCTCGGCAAGCTGAGCCTCAACGATGCCTCCCTGTTCTATGAACCGGAAAGCTCAACCGCGCTGGGCTTCGGCTTCCGCTGTGGCTTCCTCGGTCTGCTGCACATGGAGATCATTCAGGAACGTCTGGAACGTGAATACGATCTGGATCTGATCACTACCGCGCCGACCGTAGTCTACGAAGTCGAAACCACGGCGAAAGAGACGATCTACGTCGATAGCCCGTCCAAGCTGCCGCCGTTGAACAACATATACGAACTGCGTGAGCCGATTGCTGAGTGTCATATGCTGCTGCCGCAGGCTTACCTCGGTAACGTCATCACGCTGTGTATCGAGAAGCGCGGCGTACAGACCAACATGGTTTACCACGGTAACCAGGTGGCGCTGACCTATGAAATTCCGATGGCGGAAGTGGTACTCGACTTCTTCGACCGTCTGAAGTCAACTTCTCGCGGCTATGCGTCGCTGGACTATAACTTCAAACGTTTCCAGGCGTCTGACATGGTGCGCGTTGATGTTCTCATCAACAACGAACGTGTCGATGCGCTGGCGCTGATTACCCACCGCGACAACTCCCAGAGCCGTGGTCGTGAACTGGTCGAGAAGATGAAAGATCTGATCCCTCGCCAGCAGTTTGATATCGCGATCCAGGCGGCCATTGGTACGCACATCATCGCGCGTTCAACGGTTAAGCAGCTGCGTAAAAACGTTCTGGCGAAATGCTACGGTGGCGATATCAGCCGTAAGAAAAAGCTGCTGCAAAAACAGAAAGAGGGTAAAAAGCGCATGAAGCAGATCGGTAACGTCGAACTGCCACAGGAAGCCTTCCTCGCCATTCTGCATGTCGGTAAAGACAGCAAATAATCTTAAGGAGTTGGCATGGCGAACATGTTTGCCCTGATTCTGGTGATTGCCACACTGGTGACGGGCATTTTATGGTGCGTAGATAAATTCATCTTCGCGCCTAAACGCCGGGAGCGTCAGGCAGCAGCGCAAGCTGCTGCAGGTGATTCACTGGATAAAGCAACGCTGAAAAAAGTGGCCCCTAAGCCAGGCTGGCTGGAAACCGGGGCATCCGTTTTCCCGGTTTTAGCTATTGTGCTGGTGGTGCGTTCATTTATTTATGAGCCGTTCCAGATCCCGTCTGGTTCGATGATGCCGACACTGCTTATCGGTGACTTTATCCTGGTGGAGAAATTCGCCTACGGGATTAAAGATCCGATTTACCAGAAAACGCTGATCGAAACCGGCCATCCGAAACGCGGTGATATCGTGGTGTTTAAATACCCGGAAGATCCGCGTCTGGACTACATCAAACGTGCTGTCGGTTTACCGGGAGACAAAGTGACGTACGATCCGGTGGCGAAAGAGGTAACTATTCAGCCAGGATGCAGTTCCGGTCAGGCGTGTGAAAACGCGCTGCCGGTAACGTACTCTGATGTTCAGCCAAGTGATTTTGTGCAGACATTTGCGCGTCGTAACGGCGGTGAAGCGACCAGCGGCTTCTTTGAGGTTCCGCTGAATGAAACGAAAGATAACGGTATTCGCCTCTCCGAGCGTAAAGAAACGCTGGGTGAGGTAACGCACCGCATTCTGACCGTGCCAATCGCGCAGGATCAGGTGGGGATGTATTACCGCCAGCCAGGCCAGCAGTTGGCAACCTGGATCGTCCCGCCGGGACACTACTTCATGATGGGTGATAACCGTGACAACAGCGCGGACAGCCGTTACTGGGGATTTGTGCCGGAAGCGAATCTGGTTGGTAAAGCAACCGCTATCTGGATGAGTTTCGATAAGCAAGAAGGCGAATGGCCGACCGGTGTGCGCTTAAGCCGTATTGGTGGCATTCACTAATCGCTGATAATCGTTCACGTTGTCGTCATTATGGCGACAGCGTGAATTATTTCTCGGATAAATTCCCGCAGACTAACGACATCCCTTGTCGTTGTGTATAGAATATTCCCCCGAAGTTTGAGGTTGGCACCGACAGGTTGCCACGGCACACGAAACAGCGTTGGTTTGTGTATAAATGCATTCAGCCGAAGCGGGATGGCTAAGCGAAATGCGTATATCAGGTCTGTTTCGTGTGCTGAATTGTTGACGCATTCATTTATTGGTATCGCATGAACCCCATCGTAATTAATCGGCTTCAACGGAAGCTGGGCTACACTTTTAATCATCAGGAGCTGTTGCAGCAGGCATTAACTCACCGTAGCGCCAGCAGCAAACATAACGAGCGTTTAGAATTCTTAGGCGACTCTATTCTGAGCTTTGTTATCGCTAATGCGCTGTATCACCGTTTTCCGCGTGTGGATGAAGGTGATATGAGTCGCATGCGCGCGACGCTGGTTCGCGGCAATACGCTGGCTGAATTAGCCCGTGAGTTTGACCTCGGTGAATGTTTACGTTTGGGGCCAGGCGAGCTGAAAAGCGGCGGTTTCCGTCGTGAATCGATCCTGGCAGATACCGTTGAAGCTTTGATCGGCGGCGTCTTCCTCGACAGCGATATTCAAACCGTTGAACAACTGATCCTGAACTGGTATCAGACTCGTCTGGATGAAATTAGCCCAGGCGATAAACAAAAAGATCCGAAAACGCGCCTGCAGGAATATTTGCAGGGTCGCCACCTGCCGCTACCGTCCTATCTGGTGGTGCAGGTTCGTGGTGAAGCACACGATCAAGAATTTACTATCCACTGCCAGGTCAGCGGCCTGAGTGAACCGGTGGTTGGCACAGGTTCGAGCCGTCGTAAGGCTGAGCAGGCTGCCGCCGAACAGGCGTTGAAAAAACTGGAGCTGGAATGAGCGAAGAGAAAACTTACTGCGGATTTATTGCCATCGTCGGTCGCCCGAACGTCGGCAAATCCACCCTGTTGAATAATCTGCTTGGGCAGAAGATTTCCATAACCTCACGTAAGGCTCAGACAACACGTCACCGTATTGTTGGCATCCATACCGAAGGTGCGTATCAGGCAATTTATGTTGATACCCCGGGCCTTCATATGGAAGAAAAACGGGCGATCAACCGCCTGATGAACAAAGCGGCAAGCAGCTCGATTGGTGATGTTGAACTGGTTATTTTCGTTGTGGAAGGCACGCGCTGGACGCCGGACGACGAAATGGTGCTCAACAAGCTGCGCGACGGTAAAGCCCCGGTTATTCTGGC
Source organism: Citrobacter sp. RHBSTW-00859 (assembly GCF_013729795.1). Classification (NCBI taxonomy): domain Bacteria; kingdom Pseudomonadati; phylum Pseudomonadota; class Gammaproteobacteria; order Enterobacterales; family Enterobacteriaceae; genus Citrobacter; species Citrobacter sp. RHBSTW-00859. The sequence goes on from NZ_CP056284.1 coordinate 1,310,209, forward strand.
TGTGAACAAAGTGGACAACGTTCAGGAAAAAGCCGATTTACTGCCGCACCTGCAGTTCCTGGCAAGCCAGATGAACTTCCTTGATATTGTCCCGATTTCTGCCGAAACCGGCCTGAATGTTGATACCGTTGCGGGCATCGTGCGTAAGCACCTGCCGGAAGCCATTCATCACTTCCCGGAAGATTACATCACCGACCGTTCTCAGCGCTTTATGGCTTCTGAAATCATCCGTGAAAAGCTGATGCGTTTTCTGGGGGCTGAACTGCCATACTCCGTTACCGTGGAGATTGAACGTTTTATCTCTAACGAACGCGGTGGTTACGATATTAACGGGCTGATCCTCGTTGAACGTGAAGGGCAGAAGAAGATGGTTATTGGCAACAAAGGGGCCAAAATTAAAACCATCGGCATCGAAGCGCGTAAAGACATGCAGGAGATGTTCGAAGCGCCCGTTCACCTCGAGCTGTGGGTGAAAGTGAAATCCGGCTGGGCCGATGACGAGCGCGCGCTGCGTAGCCTCGGTTACGGCGACGACGTCTAATTTTTCATAGGTTATGGCTTTCGAGGTGCAGGAAGGCGGCAAGACCGCAGATCCTCGAGAGCTTACTCAAGTGAGTGACTGGGGTGAGTGGGCGCAGCCAACACACCTGCAGCTTGAAAGACGGCGGGTATGATGGAAGGATGGCAACGCGCTTTTGTCCTGCATAGCCGCCCGTGGAGCGAAACCAGTCTCGTGCTGGACGTCTTCACGGAAGAATCGGGTCGTGTGCGCCTGGTGGCTAAAGGCGCGCGCTCCAAACGTTCTAATCTCAAAGGCGCGCTCCAGCCTTTTACTCCGTTGTTGCTTCGCTTTGGTGGACGTGGTGAGGTCAAAACCTTACGCAGTGCCGAAGCCGTTTCTCTGGCTCTCCCCCTTAGCGGTATCACACTGTACAGCGGCTTGTATATCAACGAGCTTATCTCTCGTGTACTTGAGTATGAGACCCGCTTTTCTGAACTCTTTTTCGACTACCTGAACTGTATTCAGGCGCTGGCTGGCGCGACGGGTTCGCCAGAGCCTGCGCTGCGTCGTTTTGAGCTGGCCTTACTTGGACATCTGGGGTACGGCGTCGATTTTACCCACTGTGCAGGTAGTGGCGAGCCGGTGGATGACACCATGACCTATCGTTACCGGGAAGAAAAAGGGTTTATCGCAAGCGTAGTGATTGATAACGCCACCTTTACCGGACGCCATCTGAAAGCTCTCGAATCGCGGGAATTTCCGGATGCTGATACGCTTCGCGCCGCGAAACGCTTTACCCGCATGGCGTTAAAGCCGTATCTTGGTGGCAAGCCGTTAAAAAGCCGGGAACTGTTCCGGCAATTTATGCCAAAACGCGCAGTAAAAACAAAAAATGATTAACGAGGATGGATTGCCATGGCCGAATTACTGTTAGGCGTCAACATTGACCACATTGCCACTTTACGTAATGCACGCGGCACCGCATACCCTGACCCGGTTCAGGCGGCGTTTATCGTTGAGCAGGCGGGCGCAGACGGCATTACCGTGCACCTGCGTGAAGATCGTCGCCATATTACCGATCGCGACGTGCGCATTTTGCGCCAGACGCTGGATACGCGTATGAATCTGGAAATGGCGGTAACCGAAGAGATGCTGGCGATTGCCGTTGAGACTAAGCCGCATTTTTGCTGCCTGGTGCCGGAAAAACGTCAGGAAGTGACGACTGAAGGTGGCCTGGACGTCGCCGGTCAGCGTGACAAGATGCGTGATGCCTGCAAACGCCTGGCGGACGCAGGCATTCTGGTTTCGCTGTTTATCGATGCTGATGACGAACAGATTAAGGCCGCTGCTGAAGTCGGCGCGCCGTACATCGAAATTCACACCGGCTGTTACGCCGATGCGAAAACCGACGCTGAACAGGCCAGCGAACTGGCGCGTATCGCCAAAGCGGCGACCTTTGCCGCCAGCCTTGGTCTGAAGGTGAATGCGGGGCACGGCCTGACGTACCATAACGTTAAAGCCATCGCGCGGATCCCGGAAATGCACGAGTTGAACATTGGCCATGCCATTATCGGCCGCGCGGTGATGAGCGGTCTGAAAGATGCAGTAGTCGAAATGAAGCGCCTGATGCTGGAAGCGCGTGGTTAATGGCGATTCTGGGATTAGGTACGGATATCGTGGAGATTGCCCGCATCGAAGCGGTGATCTCCCGTTCCGGCGACCGTCTGGCAAGACGCGTGCTCAGCGACAACGAATGGGCAATCTGGGAGACGCATCAGCAACCGGTGCGCTTTCTGGCGAAGCGTTTTGCGGTCAAAGAGGCGGCAGCAAAAGCCTTTGGTACCGGTATTCGCAACGGTCTGGCGTTTAATCAGTTTGAAGTCTTTAACGACGAACTCGGTAAGCCGCGTCTGCGGTTATGGGGGGAGGCGTTAAAACTGGCGGAAAAACTCGGCGTCGCACATATGCATGTGACACTGGCCGATGAGCGTCACTACGCCTGCGCCACGGTGATTATCGAGAGCTAACGTTTCGTCGGCCTGATAAGCATAGCGTCATCAGGCAACGTTACAGCTTATCGGCGTGGTGCATCAGTACAAACTTATCCCACAGCTGCTCTTCCGTTTCAACATGTGCCGGATCTTTCAAAATAGTATTAGGGATCGGGCACACCTTCTGGCAGGTTGGCGTGTCGTAATGGCCTACGCATTCAGTACACTTGTCGCTGTTAATCTCGTAAATGCTGTCACCCATCGAAATCGCCTCATTCGGGCATTCGGGCTCGCACATATCGCAATTGATACACTTTTTAGTGATTAACAGGGCCATCAGGAAACTCTCAAAACATCACAAATCGGGCGGGCATTATACGCGCATTCTTTGCTCAGACCAGTTTTTTTACCAGTGCTTCGCTGTGGCGAATGCGTTCCGGGGCATGCTCCAGATCTTGCTGCACCAGCGCCATAAACAGTAAATCAGTGAGCATCATTTGCGCATGGGTAGAGGAAATCGCTGCGCTGCGCGTGGCCTGTTCTTCAGCAATCGTGTACAGACAATGAGTTGCGCGCTGTTGCAGGGCGTTAGGGGTAAATCCGGTGATGGCGAGAATTTTGGCTCCGGCGCGCAACGTTTCATCCGCAGCCAGGTTGAGTTCGCGGCGTTCTCCGGTATACGAAATGGCCAGCAGCAGATCGTTGGGTGAAAGCGCCTGCACCGCCGCCAGCAGGGCGTGCATATCGCGTTCAACCACTGCGTTAAAACCAATCTTTAGCAGTTTCCAGGCAAAATTCTGCGCTACCAGACCCGATGCGCCAATCCCGGTCAGGATAATGCGCCGGGCTGAGCGCAGCATCGTGACGCTCTCTATCAGTTTCTCTTCGCTGTTGACATCCAGCGTCGCATGCATCGCCGCCACGTTTTCTTTAATCAGCTTTTCGCCCACCATACGCATGGGGTCGTCACCGCGAATCTGATTATGCACCGGAATGGAATGAGGGTTGGGATTGCTGGCCAACGCTTCGCTAATCGCCAGTTTCAGTGCCGGAAACCCTTTAAAGCCCATCTTTTGCGCGAACTTCACCACGCTGGACTGGCTGACACCTGCTTCAAAGGCCAGCTGCTGTGAGCTGAGATGACGCGCGGTATCCGGCTGAGCAAGAAGATAATCCGCAAGTTTTTTATCGCTTTGCGCGAGGTCCGGGTAACGCTGACGAATGCGAATTAAACAGTTCATGCTGTCTCCTGGCGAAAACGTGATGGCGATTGCAAAACAAAATTTCACTCGCCTGGATGAATATAATATTCCATTATGACAGATTATTATGAATTAAAAATTCCTAAGGAACAAAAAATGAATCTCGGTGCATTAGTTTCAGAAACCCGCAATCCACAGACCATGGATCTGGATGCGCTCTCAACGTTGGAGTTGGTTCATCGATTTAATCAACAGGATACGCTGGTAGCGGAAGCAGTAAAAGCAACTCTGCCTCAAGTTGCGTGTGCGGTCGATGCGGCAGCCAACGCGTTAAAAGCCGGTGGACGCATTATTTACATGGGCGCAGGTACCAGCGGACGTCTTGGAGTGCTGGACGCGTCTGAGTGCCCACCGACCTTCGGTGTACCGCATGGTCTGGTGGTTGGGCTGATTGCCGGGGGGCCGGGCGCGCTGCTCAAGGCGGTAGAAGGCGCGGAAGATAACCCGCAGTTAGGCGAGGACGATCTGCGCGCACTCAACCTTACCGCACAGGATCTGGTGGTTGGTCTGGCGGCTTCAGGTCGCACGCCGTATGTGATTGGCGGGCTGAAATATGCGCGTTCGGTGGGTTGTACGACGGCGGCTATTTCCTGCAATCCGGATTCTCCTGTCGCGCATGAAGCGGATATTGCTATCTCCCCGGTGGTGGGGCCGGAGGCGTTGACCGGGTCAACGCGACTGAAATCCGGCACCGCGCAAAAACTGGTGCTCAATATGATCTCCACCGGTGCGATGGTGAAATTTGGCAAGGTGTACCAGAACCTGATGGTGGATATGCAGGCAACCAACGTCAAACTGGTCGATCGAGCGTGCCGTATGGTGGTTGAAGCCACCGGCATTGCGCGTGAACAGGCGCAAGCGCTGTTAAAGCAGACTGATTTTGACGTTAAGCCAGCGATTTTAATGGCGCTCACCGGCCTGGATGCCGCTACCGCCCGCGAAAAGCTTGCCGCTCACCAGGGTTTTTTACGCGCGGTGTTAGAACACTAAGAGGTGTATATGGATAAGACGGCGGTGCTGGCCAGCGACATTCTGCTGGGCGTAGGCGGAGAGCAAAATATTCTGCGCCTGGAAAACTGTATGACCCGCGTCAGGGTGGAAGTTCAGGATGACGATCAGATTGATATTCCCCGTCTCAGGCAACTGCCCGGTGTTAGCGGTTACGTGAAGCAGGGCGCGCAGCATCAGATAATCGTCGGCCCCGGTAAAGCTGCCAAGGTGGTGGATGCCATGCGCTCCCTGATTGCCGGTGGCGGCGAGCGTGCAGATGTGAATAATATCGAGCGCACCAAATCAGAGGCCAAAGCGAAGTACAAAGCGCCAATGAGCGATGCGCTGCGCAAGCTGGCGAACGTCTTTATCCCTCTTATTCCGGCGTTTATCGCCTCCGGTTTGATCACCGGCATTATAAACATCCTTAAGCGGCCGGATATCGTGGGGGATTTTGCGACCCATTATCCGAATATGCTGGGGCTGATGGGCATATTTGGTAGCGCCGTGTTTGCCATCATGAATATTCTGGTTGGGGTGAATACCGCCAAAGTCTTCGGCGGCTCTCTGGCGATGGGCGGGGTGATGGCGGGGATCCTCTCCAGTCCACAGCTGGCGCAGATTACCCTGTTTGGCGAAGCGTTGCAGCCGGGGCGCGGCGGGGTGATCGCAGTGCTGCTGGTGGTTGCGCTGATGTGTTGGATCGAGCGCAAATTCCGCGAGCTGTTGCCGGAATCGCTGGAGCTTATCCTTAACCCGCTGCTGACCACCATCATTACCGGGGCCATCGCGATTGTGGCGCTGCAACCGCTTGGAGGCTGGATTTCTGAATCCATCGCTCACGGCGCATCCTGGGCTATCGACCGCGGCGGGTTCCTGGTTGGTGCCATACTGGCGGGAACTTTCCTGCCATTGGTGCTCACCGGACTTCATCAAGGGTTGGTGCCCATCCACGTTGAGCTGGTACAGGCACACGGTTATAACGCGCTCTTTCCTATCCTGGCGATGGCAGGCGTTGGACAAGTTGGGGCTGCGATAGCGGTGTTGATGAAAACCCGCAATGTGCGGCTAAAGAAAGTGATCAAAGGAGCGCTGCCGGTCGGGCTGCTGGGTATTGGTGAGCCGCTTATTTTTGGCGTCACGCTGCCGTTGGGTAAACCGTTTATCGGCGCCTGCCTTGGCGGAGCGGTAGGCGGGGCGCTGATTAGCTACTGGAAGGTGGCGACGGTTATCACCTTTGGCATCTCCGGTTTGCCGCTGGCACTAACGATTGTTGCCGGAAAAGTGATGTTCTATCTGTTAGGCTATCTGGTAGCAGTTATCGCCGGGTTCCTGTTTACCTGGCTATTGGGGTTCAACGATCCAGAGGAATAAGGTTTGACCAATCACCAGCGCCGCGTTGTTTTTTTTGATTTGGATGGCACGTTACACCAGCAAGATATGTTCGGTAGCTTTATACGTTATCTGCTGCGTCGCCAGCCGCTGAACGCGTTGCTTGTGCTGCCTCTGCTACCGGTGATTGCGCTGGCGCTGCTGATACAAGGGCGCGCCGCCCGCTGGCCAATGAGCCTGCTGTTATGGGGATGTACTTTTGGTCGTAGCGAGGCGCGCCTGAAAGGGCATCAGGCTGACTTTGTGCGCTGGTTTCGCAGTAACGTGACGGCCTTTCCGCTCGTTCAGCAGCGGCTGACAACCTACCTGTTAAGCTCTGACGCCGAAATCTGGCTTATCACTGGCTCCCCGCAGTCGCTGGTTGAGCAGGTGTACTTCGACACGCCGTGGCTACCGCGTGTCAATCTGATCGCCAGTAAAATGGCGCGGGGATTCGGCGGGTGGGTGCTGCCTCTGCGCTGTCTGGGCCATGAGAAAGTGACACAACTGGAACGCCACATTGGTGCGCCGCTTCAGCTTTACAGTGGCTACAGCGACAGTAATCAGGACAATCCTCTGCTCTCTTTTTGCCAGCATCGCTGGCGCGTCACGCCGCGCGGAGAGCTGCAACAACTCGAATAGAGTAAACGATAGCGTCTGTGTATAATGCGCCCGCTTTGATTACTGGAGTTACCCCCTTTGTCTGAAGTTGAATTTAGCCACGAATACTGGATGCGTCATGCTTTAACACTGGCTAAGCGCGCCTGGGATGAGCGTGAAGTCCCGGTGGGCGCGGTATTGGTACATAACAACCGCGTGATTGGCGAAGGCTGGAACCGTCCGATTGGTCACCATGATCCGACTGCCCACGCTGAAATTATGGCGCTGCGTCAGGGTGGCCTGGTGCTGCAAAACTATCGTCTGTTGGATACCACGCTGTATGTCACTCTGGAGCCGTGTGTGATGTGCGCAGGCGCGATGGTGCACAGCCGTATCGGCCATGTCGTTTTTGGCGCGCGCGATGCGAAAACGGGGGCTGCCGGGTCATTAATGGATGTACTGCATCACCCTGGAATGAATCATCGGGTGGAGGTGACCGAAGGGGTGCTACGGGATGAATGCGCAACGTTGCTCAGTGATTTCTTCCGCATGCGTCGTCAGGAAATCAAAGCGCTGAAAAAAAACGCCAATTTGTAAATGCCGGTCTGATTGCCTGATGACGCTGCGCTTATCAGGCCTACGAGGCTACTTGTCCTCTTTTTTCTGCGGTGAAAACAGCAGGGAAGGGGAGTGCGACAGGTAATTTGACGACGTCTGAGACAGAAACGCCGAAAGCGGCAATTCATCTTTACCTATTAGCTCTGCCGGCGTCACCGCCGGGTAATCCTGCGCCAGTTGCTGCGTTTCAAGCGCCCGTTTTTCTTTCTCCTGCAGATACCCCACCAGGCTAATCTGGTACTTACGGATATTTTCTACATAAGCGTAGGCTTCGTGGCCTCGCGCATAACCATAGGTCAGCTTGTTGTAATACGGCTTTTGGCTGAGCAGCGGCAGACGCTGTTTTACGTCGGACCAACTGTTCGGATTGCCTTTGGTTTTCACTGTCAGCGCCCGTGCATCCAGCATGTGCGCATAACCCATGTTGTAGGCTGCGAGCGCAAACCAGATGCGTTCCCCTTCGGGGACGGTATCGGGCACTTTACTCATCATATCCTGCAAATACCGTGCGCCGCCGCTGATGCTTTGTTCGGCATCGGTACGGTCAGTCAGTCCGAGACTTTGAGCGGTATTTTTGGTCAGCATCATCAACCCGCGTACGCCGGTCGGGGAAGTGGCCTGCGCGTCCCAGTGCGACTCCTGATAAGAGATTGCGGCGAGCAGTCGCCAGTCTATCTCCTGCGCATATTTCTCAAACAGCGGCTTAAGGTCCGGCAATACGCTGTCTACGGCACGTAAAAAGGTGCGGGTATCAACATAGTCAAAATCATCGCCATGTCCGAGATACTTCTCTTCCAGCCGCGCCAGAGAGCCGTCTTCATTCATGGTGTTAAAAAAATCCAACAGGGCGGCAGACAGCGTGTTGTCATCGTCCAGGCGACTAAACCAGGTCACCGGCTGTTCGTCAGATACGTCCAGCGCTACGGCCAGCTCAGGATGTACGCGTTGGTATAAGCTGATGGCGACGGAATCGGCAATGGTGTAATCCAGCTTCCCGGCGATAACATCATCAAGCAGTTCAGTAGTGCCCTTTTTGTCATCCACCTTCCAGCTCAGATCGGGAAATTTATTCTCTTTAAGTAACTGGAGATCGTTAACCACCACGTGTCCCGGGGCGATGGTCAGCTGATTTTCGTTCACAGTGGCAAGAGTGCGCGGGCGGTATTGCCCAACCCGATACACCAACTGTTGTGAAACCGAATAGTAGGTTGGGCCGGGCTGGTAATTTTTCACCCGCTCGCTGTTATATACCAGGCCTGCGGCTAACAGATCGGCATGGCCGTTATCCAGGTCGTCAAAAAGCTGGCTGATGTTCTGGCGCACGGTGACTTTTAACTTCACGCCCAGGTAGTTGGCGAACGCCTGAGTCAGTTCATAATCCAGGCCGAATTTCTTACCGTTGAGGGTCGCGTAAGTTAACGGCGAGTCGAGGGTACTGACGCGCAGTTCTCCCCGCGACTGAATGGCGGCGATACGATTTTCGGCTTTACCGAACCAGGGAATAGATGGCCAGAGGGCCGCTGCCAACAACAGCGTTAATATGCCGATGAACAGATAATTAATCTTTAATTTTTTCAATTAGTTAATTCTCTGAACCGTACGTTGTCTCTGCCTGCTGTGGTGATGATTAAGAAGTGAAGTCGTCATTAATGAGCGGCATTTTGCTTAAACTTGCGTCAGTTGGCAACTTATTCAGAAACCAGACCGCATTTGATGATAAGAGAAGGTCGTGATTTTATTTCGACGCAAACGGTTTCGTCGGCGCGGTAGATTCTTTATAATGACGCCCGTTTCCCCCACTTGGGCACACCGAAAGCTTAGAAGACGAGAGACTTATGATGGAAATTCTGCGTGGTTCACCTGCACTGTCTGCATTCCGTATTAACAAACTGCTGGCACGTTTTCAGGCTGCCAACCTCCAGGTCCACAATATTTACGCCGAGTACGTCCATTTTGCCGATCTGAATGCACCGTTGAATGAGGATGAGCACGCCCAGCTTGTACGCCTGCTGAAATATGGTCCTGCTCTTCACAGCCATGCCCCTGAAGGCAAACTGCTGCTGGTTACGCCTCGCCCTGGCACCATCTCCCCGTGGTCTTCTAAAGCGACTGATATTGCCCACAACTGTGGCCTGCAACAGATTAGCCGTCTGGAACGTGGCATTGCCTGGTATGTAGAAGCCTCTACGCTGACCGCTGAGCAGTGGCAGATGGTTGCCGACGAACTGCACGACCGCATGATGGAAACGGTTTTCTCTGCGCTGAACGATGCCGAAAAACTGTTTGTCCATCACCAGCCTGCGCCGGTCTCCAGTGTTGATCTGCTGGGTGAGGGACGCCAGGCGCTGATCGACGCTAACCTGCGTCTCGGTCTGGCGCTGGCGGAAGACGAAATCGACTATCTGCAGGATGCGTTTACCAAACTGGGACGCAACCCGAACGACATTGAACTGTACATGTTTGCGCAGGCTAACTCCGAGCACTGCCGCCACAAAATTTTTAACGCCGACTGGGTTATCGACGGTAAACAGCAGCCCAAGTCGCTGTTCAAGATGATTAAAAACACTTTCGAAACCACGCCGGACCACGTGCTGTCTGCTTATAAAGACAACGCCGCGGTAATGGAAGGTTCTGAAGTGGGCCGCTACTTTGCCGACCACAAAACCGGCCGCTACGATTTCCATCAGGAGCCAGCCCACATCCTGATGAAGGTTGAAACCCACAACCACCCGACGGCTATCTCTCCGTGGCCGGGCGCGGCTACCGGCTCCGGCGGCGAAATCCGCGACGAGGGTGCAACCGGTCGTGGTGCAAAACCGAAAGCCGGGCTGGTGGGCTTCTCCGTTTCCAACCTGCGTATTCCTGGCTTTGAACAGCCGTGGGAAGAAGACTTTGGTAAGCCGGACCGTATTGTTACCGCGCTCGATATCATGACCGAAGGTCCGTTGGGCGGCGCGGCATTTAACAACGAATTCGGTCGTCCGGCGCTGACCGGCTACTTCCGAACCTACGAAGAAAAGGTCAACAGCCACAACGGCGAAGAGCTACGCGGTTACCATAAACCGATCATGCTGGCGGGGGGGATCGGTAACATCCGTGCCGATCATGTGCAAAAAGGTGAGATAGTCGTTGGCGCCAAGCTGATCGTCCTCGGCGGCCCGGCGATGAACATCGGGCTTGGCGGCGGGGCGGCCTCCTCTATGGCTTCCGGCCAGTCTGATGCCGATCTTGATTTCGCTTCGGTACAACGCGACAACCCGGAAATGGAACGCCGTTGCCAGGAAGTTATCGACCGCTGCTGGCAGATGGGCGATGCGAACCCGATCCTGTTTATCCATGACGTTGGCGCAGGCGGTCTGTCTAACGCCATGCCGGAGTTGGTAAGCGATGGCGGTCGCGGCGGTAAGTTCCAGCTGCGCGATATCCTTAGCGACGAGCCGGGTATGAGCCCGCTGGAAATCTGGTGTAACGAATCCCAGGAGCGTTATGTGCTGGCGGTTGCCGCTGACCAGCTACCGCTGTTTGACGAACTGTGTAAGCGCGAGCGCGCGCCGTATGCGGTGATCGGTGAGGCCACTGAAGAACAGCATCTCACACTGAGCGACAGCCACTTCGATAACCAGCCGATCGACATGCCGCTTGATGTGCTGCTGGGTAAAACCCCGAAAATGACCCGCGATGTGCAGACGCTGAAAGCCAAAGGCGACGCCCTGAATCGTGGCGAAATCTCGATTGCAGATGCGGTTAACCGCGTGCTGCATCTGCCGACTGTCGCTGAGAAAACGTTCCTCGTGACGATCGGCGACCGTACCGTTACCGGCATGGTGGCGCGTGACCAGATGGTTGGTCCGTGGCAGATCCCGGTAGCCAACTGCGCGGTCACCACCGCAAGCCTGGATAGCTACTACGGTGAAGCGATGTCTATCGGTGAGCGTGCGCCAGTTGCGCTACTGGATTTCTCGGCCTCTGCGCGTCTGGCGGTAGGTGAAGCGCTGACTAACATTGCGGCAACGCAGATTGGCGATATCAAACGCATTAAACTGTCGGCTAACTGGATGGCGGCTGCGGGTCACCCCGGTGAAGATGCCGGGCTGTACGAAGCGGTAAAAGCCGTTGGGGAAGAATTATGTCCGGCGCTTGGCCTGACTATTCCGGTGGGCAAAGACTCTATGTCGATGAAAACCCGCTGGCAGGAAGGTAATGAGCAGCGTGAAATGACTTCGCCGCTGTCGCTGGTGATCACCGCCTTTGCCCGTGTGGAAGACGTGCGCCACACGATAACCCCGCAGCTCTCTACTGAAGACAACGCCCTGCTGCTGATTGACCTCGGTCTGGGTCACAACGCGCTGGGCGCGACGGCGTTGGCACAGGTTTATCGTCAACTGGGCGACAAGCCTGCCGACGTACGTAACGTTGAGCAACTGAAAGGCTTCTACGACGCCATTCAGGCGCTGGTCGCGCAGCGTAAGCTGCTGGCCTACCATGACCGTTCCGACGGCGGACTGCTGGTTACGCTGGCGGAAATGGCCTTCACCGGTCACTGCGGTATTGACGCTGATATCCACTCGCTGGGTGACGATCGTCTGGCGGCGCTGTTTAATGAAGAGCTGGGCGCAGTGATCCAGGTTCGCGCTGCTGACCGTGCAGCGGTTGAGGTGTTGCTGGCACAACATGGCCTGGCAGATTGCGTGCACTATCTCGGCCAGGCGGTAACGGGTGACCGTTTCACCCTGAGCGCCAACGGTCAGCCGGTGTTCAGCGAAAGCCGCACCACGCTGCGCATGTGGTGGGCGGAAACCACCTGGCAGATGCAGCGTCTGCGCGACAACCCGGAGTGTGCCGATCAGGAACACGACGCGAAAACCAACGATGCCGATCCTGGCCTCAACGTAAAACTGTCGTTTGATATCAACGAAGATGTTGCCGCCCCGTACATCGCTACCGGCGCGCGTCCAAAAGTGGCCGTGCTGCGCGAGCAGGGCGTGAACTCCCACGTTGAAATGGCGGCTGCCTTCCACCGTGCGGGCTTTGACGCCATCGATGTGCATATGAGCGACCTGCTGGGCGGACGCATCGGTCTGGGTAACTTCCAGGCGCTGGTAGCCTGTGGCGGTTTCTCTTACGGCGATGTGCTCGGCGCAGGGGAAGGCTGGGCGAAGTCGATTCTGTTCAACAACCGCGTCCGTGATGAGTTCGAAACCTTCTTCCATCGCCCGCAAACGCTGGCGCTCGGGGTGTGTAACGGTTGCCAGATGATGTCTAACCTGCGTGAACTGATCCCGGGAAGCGAGCTGTGGCCACGCTTTGTGCGTAACCACTCCGATCGTTTTGAAGCCCGCTTCAGCCTGGTCGAAGTGACGCAAAGCCCGTCTTTATTGCTTGCCGATATGGTTGGTTCGATGATGCCGATTGCCGTTTCTCACGGTGAAGGCCGTGTGGAAGTGCGTGACGGCGCACATCTGGCCGCGCTGGAGAGTAAGGGACTGGTGGCGCTGCGCTACGTTGATAACTTCGGTAAGGTGACCGAGACCTACCCGGCTAACCCGAATGGTTCGCCGAACGGAATTACTGCCGTTACTACTGAAAATGGTCGCGTCACCATTATGATGCCGCACCCGGAACGCGTATTCCGTACCGTGAGCAACTCCTGGCACCCGGAAAACTGGGGCGAGGACAGCCCGTGGATGCGTATCTTCCGCAACGCGCGTAAACAACTCGGGTAATCAGCTCGATAACCTTTAAGCCCCTCTGCGTGAGGGGCTTTTTTTTTGTCAGTCATTTTGTATGCCGCTATCCGACAATGCGTTTAAGTGTCGGGAAATCCCGACATAGGTGGGGTTACGTTGTCGCTAAAAAGAGACATTTAATTATATGATTTACAATGAATTTGTTTTTAAGTGCTGTGGGTGTTGCTGATTGGCGACAGTAAGGGTGAAAAATAGCCAAAATCATTTTTCATGTGAATAAGAACATTTTCTATATTTATCATTGTGTTAATAAAGTGTTTTGAATATTGGCACAGATGCTGCATAATATAGCCCAGTGGCTCATTCACCTTCTTATGTCAGCCCCTTCGGGACGTGCTACATAAACTTCGAATGACGCACAACAAGGTGCCTGCCGTCCAACATCTGATATTAGCATCGCTCATATCAACCTTCGGGCGAAACGTCGAGTTAGGCACCGCCTTATTCCACAACAAAGCCGGGTTAATCCCGGCTTTGTTGTATCTGACGTTCCCCTCAGTTAGCATCAACCTATTCCTGTCCATTGAGAGTAACGCCTTGAAGCGCTGGTCTGTTTTCCCCCGATCTTTACGTCAATTGGTTACGTTGGCATTTTTGCTTATCCTGCTGCCGTTGTTAGTTTTGGCCTGGCAGGCGTGGCAAAGTCTGAATGCCCTGAGCGCACAGGCGGCGCTGACGAACCAAACCACGCTGATTGACGCCAGACGCAGTGAAGCGATGACCAATGCCGCGCTGGAGATGGAGCGTAGCTACCGGCAATACTGTGTGCTTGATGACCCAACGCTGGCTAAGGTTTACCAGAGCCAACGTAAACGCTACAGCGACATGCTGGATGCGCATGCGGGTGTGTTGCCGGATACCAAGCTTTATCAGGCACTGCGTCAGGACCTCAACGATCTCGCGCAGTTACAGTGCACCAACAGTGGTCCTGATAGCGTGGCGGCGGCGCGGCTGGACGCTTTCGCCAGTGCCAATACTGAAATGGTACAAGCGACGCGCACGGTCGTCTTTTCTCGTGGGCAGCAGCTACAGCAGGAAATAGCCGAACGTGGGCAGTTCTTTGGCTGGCAGGCGCTGGTGCTGTTTCTTGTCAGCCTGGCGATGGTGTTGCTGTTTACCCGCATGATAATCGGTCCGGTGAAGGGCATAGAAAAAATGATCAATCGTCTGGGGGAAGGGCGCTCGCTGGGCGATAGCGTATTATTTACGGGACCCCGGGAGCTGCGCTCCGTGGGGCAGCGCATTATCTGGCTGAGCGAACGTCTCTCCTGGCTGGAGTCACAACGACATCAGTTTTTACGCCACCTGTCTCATGAGCTGAAAACGCCTCTGGCGAGTATGCGCGAAGGTACCGAGCTGTTAGCCGATCAGGTCGTTGGGCCGTTAACGCCAGAGCAAAAAGAGGTGGTCGGAATTCTCGATGACAGTAGCCGCAACCTGCAAAAACTGATTGAGCAACTGCTCGATTACAACCGCAAGCTGGCGGATGACGAGGTTGAGCTTGAACGAGTGGAAATCGCGCCGCTGGTGGAAAGTGTTGTTTCTGCACATAGCCTGCCCGCTCGCGCCAAAATGATACATACTGATGTTGCGCTTGCGGTGAACGCCTGCCTGGCAGAACCGATGCTATTGATGAGCGTGCTGGACAATCTTTATTCCAATGCGGTGCACTATGGCGCTGAATCCGGTAACATTTGGATCCGCAGCAGTTTGCATGGCTCAATGGTATACATTGATGTAATGAATACCGGCACACCGATTCCAGAAGCAGAACAGACCATGATCTTCGAGCCTTTTTTCCAGGGTAGCCATCAGCGAAAAGGGGCGGTAAAAGGAAGCGGGTTGGGGCTGAGCATTGCCAGAGATTGCATCCGCCGTATGCGGGGCAAACTGTATCTGGTTGATGAGCATGCGCAAAATGTTTGTTTTCGCATAGAACTGCCGCTATCTGCAGCGAAAAATCACTAAAATAAACCTAAGTCTGGTGAGTATGCCATACGTTGTTGTCCGAATGCTTAAACGACATTTTTTCCGTCGCGTCATCCTAGCAAGCCTGCCGTGTCTGGCGCTGGTAGGCTGCGTCCCGAACGCGGTGAATCATATTATCGGCGACCCCTCGCAGGAGAAAATTCCGCCTCATCAACTGGCGGACTACCTTGCAACCGACTGTAGCGATATCTGGTCGCTGTCTGGTCAGCCCACAGAAACCAATCCGCTGTACTGGCTGCGGGCGATGGATTGCGCCAATCGCCTGATGCCGGTACAGGCGCGTAGTGAAGCCAGCACGATGATGCCTGATACCTGGCAAGGGGCTTTCAGGCGCGGGATCCTGCTTGATAACGCCAACATTACGCCGCCTGAAAGGCGGGAGACGGTTACGCGCCTCGACGCATTAAGCCCGCAAATTCCGCCACAGGTACGCCCGCTGTATCAGGTCTGGCGCAGCAGTCAGACGTTGCAGTTGCAACTGGCCGAAGAGCGTATGCGCTACAGCAAGCTTCAGCAGGCGTCAGACAGCGATCTTGATACGCTACGTCAGCAGCAACAACACTTGCAGTCTCAGCTCGATCTCACGACCCGCAAGCTGGAGAATCTAACCGATATTGAACGCCAGCTTTCCACGCGCAAACCTGCCGGTAGTTACAACCCTGATGCGCCGCACGGGAACGATAAACTCACCCCACCTGATAATGAGGAAGGCGCAGCGCCGTCTGCCGATGAGGTCACGCCATGATAAGCCGTAAGCCCGCGCATCTGCTGCTGGTGGATGACGATCCCGGCCTGTTGAAATTACTTGGAATGCGCCTGACCAGCGAAGGCTACAGCGTCGTAACCGCAGAAAGCGGGCAGGAAGGGCTACGAGTGCTGAACCGTGAAAAAGTGGATCTGGTTATTAGCGATCTGCGCATGGATGAAATGGACGGCATGCAGCTGTTTACTGAAATCCAGAAAGTGCAGCCGGGAATGCCGGTTATTATCCTCACCGCTCACGGTTCCATCCCCGACGCCGTTGCGGCGACTCAGCAAGGGGTGTTCAGCTTTCTCACTAAGCCGGTCGATAAAGACGCGTTATACCATGCGATCGACGGGGCGTTGGAACAGTCTGCGCCTGCCGCTGATGACAGCTGGCGTGAGTCCATCGTCACCCGCAGCCCACTGATGCTGCGCCTGCTGGAACAGGCGCGCATGGTGGCGCAATCGGACGTAAGCGTATTGATCAACGGCCAAAGCGGAACCGGGAAAGAAGTTTTTGCCCAGGCCATTCACAACGCTAGCCCGCGCAGCCTCAAGCCTTTTATTGCCATTAACTGTGGCGCATTGCCGGAACAACTGCTGGAGTCTGAGCTGTTTGGTCATGCGCGCGGCGCCTTTACCGGCGCGGTGAGCAATCGTGAAGGGCTGTTTCAGGCCGCGGAAGGCGGGACGCTGTTTCTCGATGAGATTGGCGATATGCCCGCGCCGTTGCAGGTTAAATTGCTACGTGTATTGCAGGAGCGAAAAGTCAGGCCGCTGGGTAGTAACCGCGATATCGATATTGATGTGCGGATCGTTTCCGCGACCCACCGTGATTTACCCAAAGCGATGGCTCGGGGGGAATTTCGCGAAGATTTGTACTATCGCCTCAACGTGGTGAGCCTGAAGATCCCGGCGCTGGCCGAGCGTACGGAAGATATTCCGCTGCTGGCAAACCATCTGCTGCGCCAGTCTGCTGAACGACACAAACCGTTCGTGCGCGCCTTTTCGACCGATGCCATGAAACGGTTAATGACCGCCAGTTGGCCTGGTAACGTGCGTCAGTTGGTTAACGTGATTGAGCAGTGCGTGGCGTTGACCTCTTCGCCGGTGATCAGCGACGCGCTGGTGGAGCAGGCGCTGGAAGGGGAGAACACCGCGCTGCCGACCTTTGTTGAAGCGCGTAACCAGTTTGAACTCAACTACTTGCGTAAGCTGTTGCAAATCACCAAGGGCAATGTGACCCATGCGGCGCGAATGGCGGGGCGCAACCGCACCGAATTCTACAAGTTGCTCTCTCGCCATGAGCTGGATGCAAACGATTTCAAAGAATAAATCTGCGGATTATGTTAGTTTTATTCGATCAAAAGACAGGCGACCTTTTCAAGGAATAGCATGAAAAAGATTGATGCGATTATTAAACCCTTCAAGCTGGACGACGTCCGCGAAGCGCTGGCTGAAGTCGGCATTACCGGTATGACTGTAACAGAAGTGAAAGGGTTTGGCCGTCAGAAAGGCCATACTGAGCTGTACCGTGGTGCGGAATATATGGTGGATTTTCTGCCGAAGGTAAAAATTGAAATTGTGGTCACCGACGACATCGTCGATACCTGCGTCGACACCATTATTCGTACTGCCCAGACCGGTAAAATCGGTGACGGTAAGATTTTTGTCTTCGACGTGGCACGCGTGATTCGTATTCGCACCGGTGAAGAAGACGACGCGGCAATCTAAGCCGCGCCGTGCTTGCCGGATGGCGGTGTAAACACCTTATCAGGCCTACAATCTCCCGTAGGCCTGATAAGCGCAGCGCCATCCGGCATGATGTAATTACAAGACTTTATGCGGGCCGAAGCATTCGTAATGAATGTTCTCGTTTTTCACGCCCAGGCCGACCAACTGCTTCGCGGCAAACTGCATAAAGCCAACCGGACCGCACAGATAAAACTGCATCGCCGGATCGCTGATTGCGCCTTCCAGTTTGTTCAAATCCATCAGACCAACGCTATCAAACGCACCTTTCGCGCGATCGGCTTCGGTTGGCTCACGATACCAGGTGTGTGCGCTAAAGCGTGGCAGCGTTTTGCCCAGTTCATTCACTTCATCGGCAAAGGCATGTACATCGCCATTTTCTGCCGCGTGGAACCAGTTAACCTGCGCCGTATGATTCGCTTTTGCCAGCGTATCCAGCATCGCCAGCATCGGGGTCTGACCTACGCCTGCTGAAATCAGAGACACTGGGGTTTCGGTCGCGACGTCCATAAAGAAATCGCCCGCAGGTGCGGCTAAGTGAACGACGTCGCCCACATTCGCATGGTTGTGCAGCCAGGTGGAAACCTGACCACCGTCTTCACGCTTCACAGCAATACGGTAGCCTTTGCCATCGGGTTTACGGGTCAGTGAGTACTGACGAATTTCCTGATGTGGGAAACCTTCCGGCTTCAGCCAGACGCCCAGGTATTGCCCCGGATGATATTCAGCCACTGCGCCACCGTCGACAGGTTCAAATTCAAAGCTGGTGATAAGCGCACTGCGTGGGGTTTTTGCCAAGATGCGGAAAGGACGGGTACCTTCCCAGCCGCCATTTTTATTGGCATTTTCGCTGTAGATCTGCGCTTCACGGTTGATGAAAACGTTCGCCAGCACGCCGTATGCTTTGCCCCATGCATCCAGAACTTCCTGGCCTGGGCTGAACATTTCGTCCAGCGTTGCCAGCAAATGGCCACCTACGATGTTGTACTGCTCCGGCTTAATCTGGAAGCTGGTATGCTTCTGCGCGATTTTCTCAACGGCAGGCAACAGCGCCGCCAGGTTCTCGATATTGCTGGCATACGCGGCAATAGCGTTAAACAGCGCTTCCCGCTGATCGCCATTACGCTGGTTACTCATGTTGAAGATTTCTTTCAGCTCTGGGTTATGCGTAAACATGCGATCGTAGAAATGGGCGGTCAGCTTCGGGCCTGTTTCAACCAGCAGGGGAATGGTGGCTTTCACTGTAGCGATGGTTTGTGCGTCAAGCATACGGTCTTCCTTTATCTGAAATTTTAATGATGTATGTCAAATGCATCTTATAAAAAATACCCCTGCATTGTAAATGGTTCTTTGTAACTTTGCGTTGTAAAGGTTACATCGTGAAAAATCTGCATCACAAACCTGAAAAGAAATCCGTTGAAATTCAGCAGACCTTTGTTCTCCAAAGCCTTGCGTGCCGTGAAGGTAATCGTTTGCGTAAAATCCTTTGTCAAGACCTGTTATCGAAGAATGATTCGGTTATACTGTTCGCCGTCGTCCAACGGGACTGCCTTTTTAGGCCGAAATTCTATTGTTAGCTGAGTCAGGAGATGCGGATGTTAAAGCGTGAAATGAACATTGCCGATTATGATGCCGAACTGTGGCAGGCTATGGAGCAGGAAAAAGTACGTCAGGAAGAGCACATCGAACTGATCGCCTCCGAAAACTACACCAGCCCGCGTGTTATGCAGGCGCAGGGTTCTCAGCTGACCAACAAATACGCTGAAGGTTATCCGGGCAAGCGCTACTACGGCGGTTGCGAGTACGTTGATATCGTTGAGCAATTGGCTATCGATCGTGCAAAAGAGCTGTTTGGCGCTGACTACGCTAACGTACAGCCGCACTCCGGCTCCCAGGCTAACTTCGCTGTTTACACCGCTCTGCTGCAACCGGGTGATACCGTTCTGGGTATGAACCTGGCGCAAGGCGGCCACCTGACTCACGGTTCCCCGGTTAACTTCTCTGGCAAGCTGTACAACATCATCCCTTACGGTATTGATGAGTCCGGTAAAATTGACTACGAAGATATGGCTAAGCAGGCCAAAGAGCACAAGCCGAAGATGATCATCGGCGGCTTCTCTGCTTACTCCGGCGTTGTTGACTGGGCAAAAATGCGTGAAATCGCCGACAGCATTGGCGCATACCTGTTCGTTGACATGGCGCACGTTGCGGGCCTGATCGCCGCAGGCGTTTACCCGAACCCGGTTCCACACGCACACGTAGTGACCACCACCACCCACAAAACCCTGGCAGGTCCGCGCGGCGGCCTGATCCTGGCGAAAGGCGGTGACGAAGAGCTGTACAAAAAGCTGAACTCCGCGGTGTTCCCAAGCGCGCAGGGCGGCCCGCTGATGCACGTGATCGCGGCGAAAGCCGTGGCGCTGAAAGAAGCGATGGAGCCTGAGTTTAAGGTTTACCAGCAGCAGGTTGCCAAAAACGCCAAAGCGATGGTGGAAGTGTTCCTGAACCGTGGCTACAAAGTGGTTTCTGGCGGTACTGAAAACCATCTGTTCCTGCTGGATCTGGTTGATAAAAACCTGACCGGTAAAGAAGCTGACGCCGCGCTGGGCCGCGCTAACATCACTGTTAACAAAAACAGCGTGCCGAACGATCCGAAGAGCCCGTTTGTGACTTCCGGTATCCGTATCGGTTCTCCGGCTGTAACTCGCCGTGGCTTTAAAGAAGCGGAAGTGAAAGAGCTGGCTGGCTGGATGTGTGACGTTCTGGACAACATCAATGACGAAGCCGTTATCGAGCGCGTCAAAGGTAAAGTTCTGGATATCTGCGCACGCTTCCCGGTTTACGCGTAATTCTGCTTAACGCAAAACGAAAGGCCGCTGACGCGGCCTTTTTTAATGCCTGATAGCGCTGCGCTTATCAGGCTGCTATCACAACGACTTCAGCGCTACGCCTTCATCGCACAGTTCTTCCTCGCTTACCGCTCGTCCTGAATGAATTAACTTACGCAGTGCGCGCACTTCGCGTCCGTTGTTGAGCGCTACTGCGCCAATTAGCTTCCCATCACGCAGGTGGAACCAGATAGCCTTGCCGTCATCCGGATTGCCACGACAGAACCATGTTTGCCCTTGCATATCGCCAACAAATTGCAGATTGTCATTAAATTGGTCGGTCCAGAACCAGCCTGGCGTCTTCTCCGGCAACGGCAGATTAAGCATTGCGGCAGCGGCAATCTGTGCCTGGTTATTGGCATTTTCCCAGCTTTCTACTCGTTCTAACGAACCGTCGGGCTGGCGCGTTATCGCCACATCACCGGCGGCAAAAATCGCGGGATCGGAGGTGATGCAGGCGGAGTCAACGATAATACCGTTAGCCGTCTCCAGCCCCGCTTCGCGAGCCAGCGCATCATTCGCCACGATACCGATGCCATAAACCAGCGCATCGGCCTGTAGCGTCTCGCCGTTTTGCAGGGTAAGCGAGAGAAACTCTCCCGCTTCAGCGTACTCAATGGCGCTGTTGAGCAACACCCGCCCCCCTGCCTGTCGGTGGCGGTTTAGCAGATAGTCGCGCACCGGAGCAGGGGCGTTGCGACCCATTACCGTTGAGGCCAGCTCCACTAACGTCACCCGACAGCCGCGTTGGATCGCGCTGGCCGCTAATTCCAGGCCAATGGTGCCCGCACCGACAATCACAATCGACTTACCCGGCAGCAAGGCACCGCACAGACGCTCGGCATCTGTGGCGTGACGCAGGGTAAAGCAACGTTCGCCCAGTTTATCCAGTAGCGGCAGCGGTCTGGCGGCGGCCCCGGTCGCCAACAGCAACTGCGACCAGCGGTAAGACTGACCATCGGCGAGTATCAGCGTGCGCGAGGTGCGGTCAATCTGACGCAGCGTGACGCCAAGATGCAGCTGTACGTTGTTCTCCCGCCACCAGTCAGCGTTCAGGATCGGCTGTCGCTGTGGATTTTCGTCCAGCAGCATCGCTTTGGAGAGCGGAGGGCGTTCATAGGGCAAATACGGCTCATCGGAAAACAGATGCAATTCGCCGTTAAATCCTTGCTGACGCAGTGCGACGGCGGCCATTGCCGCAGCCTGACCACCGCCGACGATAGCGATAATTTTATGGCTCATAACGCCTCCTCAGAGATCCAGTCCGGCGGCAACGTGACGAATACCGCGAATGCCCAAACCGGCATCGGCATTGATCATCACGCCACTCAATGTGCGATTGTTGCGCTTTGACGCCAGCATCACATACGGGCCGGTAAAATCCGCTGGCTCAGGAAAAAACTGCAACGGCAAAATGGCGGCGATTTTTTCCGGCGTCAGCGACTGCATAATCGACGTATCGCCCTGGCCCAGCGCCTGTGGGCCGCGCAGATCGGTCGCCATACCGCACGGACCGACGCCGTTGACGCGCACCTTTGGCGCCAGCTCGTAGGCTAACTGGCGAATCAACCCGGTGGCGGCATGTTTAGAGGCGGTATACAACGGACCGCCGCCGCCGGGATACCACGCCGCGTTGGAAAGGGTAAAGATGATGTTGCCTTCGCTGGCGATAAGCGCAGGGGCGCAGGCTTTTGCACCCAGCAAATAGCCCAGCACGTTGACGTTAAACAGCTCATGAAAGCCGCTCTCCAGCGCGTCCGCTGGCGTATTGACCAGCGAGGCGTTGTGATCCCATATCCCGGCGTTGCCGATCAAACAGTCCAGGGTGCCGTAGCGCGCCAGAATTTGATCCACCGCGCGCTGATAGTCGGCGTAGCAGGTGACGTTGCCTTCTACTGCCAGCACATGTTCGCCAAAACGTTGGCGCAGGCTGGCGACTTTGGCTGGCGAAAGTTCCAGCGTGGCGACCCGCGCGCCTTCCTCAATGAAACGCTCGACCAGCGCCAGGCCAAGACCGGAGCCGCCGCCGGTGATAAAGACCACGTTATCGCGTAAATCGCTCATCTCGCGTCCTCTGGAATATCAACGAACACATCGCTACCTTCCACGTACACCGCGTAGGTGGTCAGCGGATCGGTGGCAGGTAAACACAACGCCTTACCGGTTTTCAGGCAGAAACTGGCGGCATGTAGCGGGCATTCCACCGTCGCATCGTCTTCCAGATAACCTTCCGACATCGAGGCATTACCGTGGCTACAGCGATCGTTAATGGCATAAAACTCGCCGCCAACGTTGAACAGCGCGATGACGGGCGAGGTGTCGAGCCGGAGCGCTTCACCCTCCGGCAAATCCCCTACGGGGCAGGCATAAATACGACTCATCAGAACAATACACTCAGGTTATGGGAGGTGATCACCGCTTGATCCAGCACGATCTCACGCTCCAGTAAGCGCCACTCATCGCCCGGTAAACGGCGCACTTTGTCCATGCGCATGCCGACGTAAAAGGTTTCATCGCGCTCTTTTTGCGCGCGATACAGCAGATAGTTAAGGCGCACGGCGAACACATCCGGCACTTCGGTTTCACTGACCTGGCAGTTGCTGATCAGGTGTCGGGTACGCGACGGCGGCTCCTCTGCCCAGGCCATTCCGGTTTCCAGTCGCGCAATACGACGTTCAAGCTGATCTTTGTTGTCGTTAAAAATCCAGGTGGTTGGCGGCTGCACGCCTTTGCGACGGTCGCGCGTCTGGGCATTGACCGTTGTGCGCATGGTATAGCGAATGTCGTCATCCAGCTGTGCCAGCCAGTCGCGAAACTGCCAGTCATCCAGCAGGCTGGCTTCATGGTAGAGAAACTGCGTAATGCGGTGATGCAGTTCCAGGGAAACTAAAGCACTCATTTCATCACCTCCTGCTGGTAAGCGGCGGTTTTTTCCTGCACTTCCTGCCAGCTTTCGCTGCTGAGTAAATCAGCCCAGCGCTGATACATGCCGCGGGCGGCGGTTTCTGAGAAGATGTAGTTGGTGATCCCCGGAATGCCGTCTTCACGACGTTTCTCCTGACCTAACCCCATTTCCAGGCACAGTTTGCTATTACGCGCCCGATGGCCCTTCAGCAGTTTTTGAATTTCACACCAGTTTTCCGAGTCGTCCTGCTCAAGGAATCCGGCGGGGCCAAAAGCGCGCGTAGCGCTGTTTTCAAATGCGGCTTTCACTTCATCAGAGGCGGCTTTATCGGTAATACAGAACGCCCACACTTCAACCTGATCAGGACCGCGCGGATGCCAGACGCGCAACGTAGCGGTACCATTGAGCCAGGAAAGCGTTGGAAAAATGTTGTTGTGACCGGCCAGACGCAGGGCACGAACCTTACCCAGACGCTGTTCAGCTTCCGCGTAGGTGTCGCGGTAGTAGCTGGAGACTTCGCCGTCGACCCACACGTTGGCATCCGGCTTTTCGGTAAAGAAGAAGCCGCTGCCGTGCCCGTCCTGGCCGAACTGTAGTGCATCTTTGGCGGTTTCCCACACCGGGCGAGCGGTTTGTCCGTCACCGAGGCGTTTATCGCTACCGTCGTCTTTTGCCCCCAACACCTGCACAGCGGAGGCATGACTGAACAATGCGTGATACTGATCGCTGGCAAACTGTTCGGCGGGGAATTTCCAGTTACAGTCGATGGTCCACTTCTGTACGCCGCCGACGATTTCTGTGCCGCCTTCGCGGCGGTCAAGCACACCGTCGAGATACCACGCGATGTCGCCGAGATAATCGCGTAGCGTGGGCGCGGTGGTGTCCCAGTTGCCGAAAATCAGCCCTTTATAGCTCTCTACGCCAGGAACTTCGTTCAGTCCCCAGTGCGATTTGCATAGCCCTTGCGGGTAAGCGCGAGGCTCCAGCGGGACGTCGATCAGCTCGCCATTGATACCGTACGACCAGCCGTGATACGGGCAGGTAAAGGCGCGAGTGTTCCCGCAGTCGGCGTAGCTGACGCGCATCGCCCGGTGGCGGCACTGGTTGAGAAACGCTTTGATGCTGCCGTCTTTCTGGCGAACCACCACGACCGCATCCTCGCCCATGTAGGTGTTAAAAAAATCACCGGCTTTGGGGATTTGGCTTTCGTGGGCGAGAAATAGCCAGCAGCGCCCGAAGATGCGCTCCAGCTCCAGTTGGTAAATTTCTGGGTCAGTATAAATCCGTGGGGTTACACGACCGTTTTGCGTGTCGATCAGTTGGTAGATGTCTAAATTTGAGGGTGTGGTCATATTTTTTAATCCTGAAAGATAAGATGTATTGACCTTCTATTTTTGTGCCATAAGGATGTTGCTGGTTAGTTATCAATCTGTGAAATAGTAAATTTCTACCAGTTGAGACATTTTTTCGATAACAAGGAGAAGGGCATGGAACTGAGGCACTTACGCTATTTTGTGGCGGTGGCGCAGGCGCTGAATTTCACCCGGGCGGCAGAAAAGCTGCATACCTCTCAGCCGTCGTTAAGCAGCCAGATCCGCGATCTGGAAACCTGCGTGGGCGTTCCGTTACTGGTGCGGGACAAGCGAAAAGTTGCGCTGACGGCGGCGGGGGAGTGCTTTTTACAGGACGCGCTGGCGATCCTTGAGCAGGCGGAAAATGCCAAAGTTCGCGCCCGTAAAACGGGGCAGGAAGATAATCATTTCGCTATTGGTTTTGTCCCTTCCGCTGAGGTGAATTTGCTCCCGAAAGTGCTGCCCTTATTTCGTTTAAAACAACCGGATACGCACATTGAGCTGGTAAGCCTGATAACCACCGAACAGGAAGAAAGGATCCTCAACGGAGAACTGGACGTGGGCTTAATGCGTCACCCGGTGTACAGCCCGGAGCTGGATTATCTGGAGCTGATTCATGAGCCGCTGGTCGTGGTGTTACCGGTGAATCATCCGTTAGCCAATGAGCAAGCGATCTCCGCAGAACAGTTACACGGCGTAAATTTTGTCAGTACCGATCCCGCTTATTCCGGGGCGCTAGCGATGATTGTCAAAAACTGGTTTCAGCAGCAGGAAAGCCAGCCCAATATTGTGCAGGTAGCGACCAATATTCTGGTGACCATGAATCTGGTCGGCATGGGGCTGGGGGTGACTTTGATACCCGGTTATATGAATAATTTTAATACCGGGCAGGTGGTTTTTCGGCCAATCGTCGGTGAAGCGCCAACGCTGGCATTGTTGATGGCATGGAAGAAGGGCGAGCTAAAGCCCGCCCTGCAGCAATTCATCGAACTGGCACAACGCCAGAGGATAGAGTAAACCGCTATTTCACGAGAACGGTAATCGTGGCTGTACCGCTAAATTTACCTGGGGCTGGCGTTCCACCGAGGAGATTGATCGGCCATGCCTCCAGGCTGATGCGCCCCTCGCCGGTATCACCGATAGCGATCAACCCATTTGTGAACGGGATATTGATGTGGGTGTCGTCGATACGAGCCATTCTCACGCCGATGTTCGGGATATTATCGGCCTCCCGGCGGCGGGCGACTAACGTGTACTGATCAAGCACATCATCGCCATCAATCCTCATTTCCATATCATTGTTGATGCTTGATGTATCGCCACAGTTGTAGACAATATCAAAATTGACTGGTGTATAGCCGTCCGGCATCTCATTGCGGGTAGTGAAACGACTGGTGTTGATATAACCGAGATCGACCTGAATGACGTCGCCCTGGTTGATTTTACAGTCCTGGGGCACGGTAATGCTCCCCTGGATGTGCAGCTCGGCGATATTTCCCAGGCTGTTCATTAACGGAGGGGAGGTCGTCGTGCTCCATCCGGCCCGTACGGAGGCGATTGGGGTATCTGGAATCACCAGTTCACCTAAGAAGGGTTTGGTGACGTACAGCGTAAAACGGGTACGTGCGCCAATCGTCACCGGCGCGGCGCGATTCTCCGCCGGATCGTCGGTACACACGCTGCCTTTGGTGTTGTTTATTTCATACGAGCCGCTTTCTCTCAATGGGTCACGGTTTGTCGGTAAGACGGCTGTGGCGCCGGGAATATCGTCAACTTCGGTTTTAATATCCAGATTATCATTCAGATGGTAAAAGCCGCTGAGTTGACCGTTTCCGGATAGCGCGCTGGTGACCGTATAGAACAGCGCCACTTTGCTACCCGCGCCACAGTCGCAATCAATTTGATAGGCACCGCCCGAGAGCGGTGTCGGCAGCTCCAGCGAGGTTCCGGCGACGTTCTGGGCTTGTGTCCAGTCGCTGGAAACATCGGCGTTAAAGCGACCTGCTGCGGCGCAGGACCCGTTCTCCGCGTAGACCGGGGCGATAGATAGCGCCAGCAGCGCGGCGGCAATCCCATTTTTCATCCACGAATTCTTTATTGGCATAGTGCGTTCCCATTATGTATTGCGGCGCTGCGAGCGGCATCTTCCTGCAGGCTGAAGGTAAACTGGCACTGTTGATCAGGCTGATTGCCCCAGCGCACGGACCACCTCTGCGGCTGATTGTTCACGCCGGTGATATACAGCACGCCGCCTTCATCGACGATGCTTTGCTGCGTCTGGCTGCTGGCTACTGCGCCGAAGGGCAGCGCATTCCCTCGCGCATCGGTGAGTTTTAACAGCACGCGGTAGCCGGTCTGGGCAATAAAATGCGCCGTTACGGCGGCACCGAGATTAGGCACCACGGTACGCACGGTTTCGGTCACATCGACATTATCCGGCATCATAGTGGTATCGAGAGAGATAGCATTTTCCTGATACGCGGTCAGATAGGGGATAATGGCATAGCCAAAATAGTCGGTGGCGATGCCCGGATAGTTTTTCACCCGGATACCTGCCGCGCCGTTGGCGTCAATCAGCGCAAAGGCATTACCCAGCGGCTGCGACAGCGTCACGCCGTGGGGATGGGCGACAATACCGCCGGAGAGGCCGTAGCTCATCTGTTGGCTATTGCTGCTGTGGTCGTAGCCCGCATTCATGGTGCCATAGGCAGAGCGATAGCTGCCGTACAGGCTGCTGCTATCACCGCCGCCGCCTTCGCTTTGCCGCTGTTTGAGGCTATAGCTCAGTCGACGGTCTTCCAGCAGCGAGCCGTTGATACCCACTTCGTGCTGTGTGGCGCGATCGCGTTGATCGGTGGTGCGCCAGGTTGCCCGCGCATGCGACAGCCAGCGATCCAGCGGTACGCTCAGGCTGAGCGACAGCGTGCGATCGTTGTCGCTGTCCTGCGAATCGGTGAACTGGCCGCTGAGGTTATAGCTCACGCCCCATAGATTGCCGTTCAGGCCGATGGACAGGTTTTTATCCTGCCCCCCGCGATCCCAGTACTTCTGCTGCGAGCCGGAGGCGTAGAAGCTGATACCAGAAAACAGCGACTGGCTGACGGTGAACTGAGCTTCATTGCGCAGGCGGTCGTCGGCGCTGATGTCCTTCTGGTTGGCGTCGGAGAAGTTGAAATAACCGCTGCTGGTGTAGCGATAGTAGCTTACTGACACGCTGGTGCCGCTTTCCGGTAGATCTTTGATGTACTGGGTACGCCAGCTGTAGCCGTGATAGTTTTCATCGTTATCAAGCTGGGTATCCGCACGGCTGACATCCATCGATACCGCTCCAAGTTCGCCGAGTGTAGAGCCGAGACCCAGCGCCAGCGCCCGATAGTCCTGCGAGGCATTCAGGCCACCGTACAGGGTCAACACGTTGTTCAGGCCATAGCTGGCGGTGCTTTCAAGGAACTCCGGTTCGTTGCTGTCCTGCGAGCTGGCGGCGCGAAAGCGCCCGGCGGTGGCGCTGTATTTGAGATATCCCGGCCTCTGCATCTGCGGTAGCGCGGAGAATGGCTGGACGAAGTGCCGCACGCTACCGTCGGCCTCTTCGATAGTGACGTCTAAATCGCCGCTGAAGGAAGAGGGGTAGAGGTCGTTGATTTCAAAAGCGCCGGCCGGGACATTGCTTTGATACAGGGTGTAGCCGTTTTGCCGTACCGTGACGATAGCGCTGGAGTTGGCGATACCGCGAATGGTCGGCGCAAAGCCGCGCTGGCTGTTGGGCAGCATGGTTTCATCGGAGTACAGCCGCACGCCGGTAAACTGATAGCTGGTGAATACTGTGCCTTCCGTTGCGCTCTCGCCCATTACCAGCTGCGATTTCAGACTTTTGATATCCCGCTGCAACCAGCTATTAATGCTCTCCCAGCGTGTGTCGTTATCGTTGTGCGTCCAGGTGGAATAATTGCGCAGCCGCCAGGGGCCGATATTGGCGCCGTTTTGCATATTCAGATACTGGTGCTGGGTGTTATCGCTTTCGTATTGGTTCTGCGAGCCGCTAAAGGCGTAGTTGGTAAACAGCACCGGCATACCGTCGTCCCAGCGGGAGGGGGCAATATAGCCGCGGGCGTCGCGGTACAATGCAATCTGCGGCACGCTGAGATTCAGCCGGCTGTGGTTGAAGTCGAACTGAGAGACGCTGCCGGGGATGGCCTGCGCCAGATCGGCAATTATCGTACGGTTGTCCTGCTCAGCAAGCTGCGGATAGTTGTCGATCTTAAAGCCTAACTCACGTAGCTGCCCAAGGGTGAACTGAGGAATCAGCTGGTGGTCTTTACCGGCGATGAACGGCAGCGTACGTTGTACCGTTTTCTTTTTATTAATATAAATATCAACAATATATTCACCAGGGAGCTGGGCGTTATTCTGAGAAAATACGTTGAGATCCACTGCCCGCTGGCCACTTTTCTCCGTTTCCAGCAGCGCCGGGTCAAAATAGAGATCGCTGGCCCAGGCCTGGCATGCGCTCAGGCATCCGCTGACAATCGCGCAATGTATCCAGAAAGAGAGCCGTTTCGTGGTTAATAAATGCGGTGTTAATTGCACCATTTCGCTTGTCATTCCTTGAGAGCTATTATCGTATGGTCAACATGGGGTACGGCTATTGCAGCGTTCGGGTTTCCGTTTTGGTGGCCCCGCCGTAGTCGTTAATGGCTGCCCACTGCACCGTTTTCCCTGCAGAAGCGGGAACCTCGATCTGTTTATGCTCGCCGGGAGCGATATAGTCGATTTTACTGGTGAGATCGGTTTTCCCGAGCGCAATACCGGCAAAGACGACGTGATAAGCCGATGGGGGTAATGACTCCAACTTACTGATAGTGTTTTATGTTCAGATAATGCCCGATGACCTTGTCATGCAGCTCCACCGATTTTGAGAACGACAGTGACTTCCGTCCCAGCCTTGCCAGATGTTGTCTCAGATTCAGGTTATGTCGCTCAATGCGCTGAGTGTAACGCTTGCTGATTACGTGCAGCTTTCCCTTCAGGCGGGATTCATACAGCGGCCAGCCATCCGTCATCCATACCACGACCTCAAAGGCCGACAGCAGGCTCAGAAGACGCTCCAGTGTGGCCAGAGTGCGTTCACCGAAGACGTGCGCCACAACCGTCCTCCGTATCCTGTCATACGCGTAAAACAGCCAGCGCTGACGTGATTTAGCACCGACGTAGCCCCACTGTTCGTCCATTTCCGCGCAGACGATGACGTCACTGCCCGGCTGTATGCGCGAGGTTACCGACTGCGGCCTGAGTTTTTTAAGTGACGTAAAATCGTGTTGAGGCCAACGCCCATAATGCGGGCGGTTGCCCGGCATCCAACGCCATTCATGGCCATATCAATGATTTTCTGGTGCGTACCGGGTTGAGAAGCGGTGTAAGTGAACTGCAGTTGCCATGTTTTACGGCAGTGAGAGCAGAGATAGCGCTGATGTCCGGCAGTGCTTTTGCCGTTACGCACCACCCCGTCAGTAGCTGAACAGGAGGGACAGCTGATAGAAACAGAAGCCACTGGAGCACCTCAAAAACACCATCATACACTAAATCAGTAAGTTGGCAGCATCACCGGGGTTGCTGTTTTTGTCATCCGGGTCGTGGTTGAGCTGGTATTCGAGACCATCAAGTGAGTAAACGGGGCTATGGATCAGAGAGTAACGACCATCCCTGTCACGGTGATGTGAGATGTATTGAGTTAAGGACAATTTACTAAGAACAGAAATAGCAACCCCCACTTACCAGATATATCTCTTTAAGATAATAATAAAAACCAGTACGCGGCGAGCATAATGGATGACCCCCTAGCAGGCACCGGCGCTGGCTTTTACGGACAGAAATGTTTGTTTATTTTACTCAGAAAACATGCCACAAACAGAAATTAACCAATAATCATATTGTTTTTTTTATTCCAATTCAATGATTATTTTCTTCGTCGGCATTTTTCAGGTTTGTTTCTGCCATTTTTCCGCTTTTGCTATAGCCTAATTCAATGCTTCACAAGCGATAAGTTCTTGGCTACGGTCCAGCAACCCCATTGAATTAGAATGACTATCACTAAAACCAATCAACACTATCAACAACTGGAAGCAAATCCGAAACTTTCATCTTGCCCGTGTAAACCTTGGTTTGCCCTTGGTTTGAATGTTCGTGGCCTATCGTTTGCTGAACAAGTGTGAGGGTGTGCTTTGCCTGAATCTCAGTTACGAAAGTGTGACGTAAGCTGTGCACAATACGTCTATTTTTATAATCATCAAGATAATCAATACCCAATTGCTCACGTATCGCATGGAAAAGCCGCGTTACCTGACTTGTATTAGTGATTTCTGGGAACAAGTTGGTATCTGCCTTTTTGCTATCCAAATAATCCAAAAAACCCATATTGATCAAACGTTGTGAGATAGGAACCTGTCGAATCCCCGCCTCAGTCTTACTATCTCCGATCATTATGTAATACCGTTGGCTATCGTCGTCCAAGCGCACATCTGAAACCCTCAGTTTTGCGATTTCAGAACGACGGGCCCCTGTATACGCTAGCAACAAAAAACCCCATTTATTCCAACCATCTAATGTCGCGAAGTGTTCTACCATCTTTCTCATTTCTGTACGATTGTAATGGCCGTAGCTGTGACTTTTTGCTTCATACTTGACGTTGTTTGTAGGCGGTAATTCAAGAATATCCTCTTCTTTAGTCAGGTAGGTTGAAAATAACCCCTGACAAAGTTTCAGATAATCTTTGACCGTTTTTGATGAAACTAAGTCTTCTTCTGGAACTTCATCCAAATCTAAACATTGCTGGATAGTCATCCTGTTGTATGGCCTCTTGTTTTGGCGAGGAAGACCTTCAACGACTTCAAGCAAGTGTTTAATATCGCGCCGAGTGATTTCAGTAACTAACGTATCAGCACCAAGAACCATCTCTATCACTTCATAATATTTCTCATTACCCTGTCGAATCTTAGGCACCCAATCAGACTTAAATGCGAGAAATCCCTGCCATGCCTTAGATAAAGTAATCCCAGAGGCCAATGATTCTTCAGGTTTATCGGCTACGGTAGGCGCATAGTGGTTGTCTGGGCGCATGGAGTTAACAATCTGTTGGTAATCAGAATGTCGCTGATCCATAAAGGCTATATGTGCATCGCAATAGTGTCTCCAGAGGAGGTCATACTGTGAAGCCACATTATCGATTTCATCCTCCATGCCCGTAAGATCAAACTGGCTACCAAGTTGTTCTATAACTGAATCTGTCGATAGCGGCTCAACATCTTGTTTGAAGGTTCCATCAAGTAGCAATCCAACATCAAGCGCAATACGTTTTTCACGGGCCAATGAACCTGATTTTCGCAAGGTACTACGTACAGTAGAGGGGATTTTTTTCGCTGCGGCATAAAAACCTGCCTGAATTTCAAGCAAATACTTATCAATATCGTCTTGTTCTAACTTCTTCATTTTCTGCACTATATCCATTAATAGCGTTGGTTCCATCTTGGACGATTTTACAAGAGAAATAAACATAGAGAGGCGAGAAGATATAAATCTTGCTCTGTTGGCTGAATCGCTACCCAAAGACATGCGAAAGAATCGGCCTGTAGATAGCCTGAAATGAAGGCAGTAGCGATTGCCACGCTTAATAATATTCGGGATGGAACAACCGTTGGTATGTCTCGTTTGTATCACAGTCTGTGTCACATTTTCACCTATTAAGGCCTGAGACACACCAACGTATTGTTTTAGAAGAAGTTGAAGCTGACCGATAAGACGGGTATAGTTCATCAGCACGGCGGTAAAGATGATCACAGCCGCAAGGCACAGCAGGGGCAGTGTCAAGCCGTAGTCGTAGCCATCCGCCGCGGTGAACGAGAACCAATTGATGCCGTTCATAAACCAGTCCGGAAAGCCGTACAGCCAGGTGCCTTTGGTGGCGTACACCAGCAGACCGTAGTAAACGTTCAACGTGGCGATGGTAATGATGATGGCCGGAACGCGCAGCCAGTAGACCAGGAAGCCATTAATAAGTCCCAGCAGCAGACCCACTGCAATCGCGATGATTAACGCCAGCGCGAAGTTGCCGCCGTGGCCAATAACCCAACTAGCCATCGCATACTGGGCTATCGCGGTCATCGCCGGAAATGAGATGTCGATCCCGCCGGAAATCAGTACCACAAACAGCCCGCAGGCAAGGATGCCGAGAATCGCATAGCTGGTAGCCACATCCGTCAGGTTCCCCAAAGACAAGAACTCATCGGTGCTGATGCTCAGCCCAACGGCAAGGGCCACAACCAGCAGGCCCAGCCAAAATTCATGTTG
Organism: Citrobacter sp. RHBSTW-00859; assembly: GCF_013729795.1. Lineage (NCBI taxonomy): Bacteria > Pseudomonadati > Pseudomonadota > Gammaproteobacteria > Enterobacterales > Enterobacteriaceae > Citrobacter > Citrobacter sp. RHBSTW-00859. The sequence continues at coordinate 1,343,260 of NZ_CP056284.1, forward strand.
CCCGATTAAACGGGAGAGATGCATCTTATTCATTGATTACCTCGACCACTTCAGCAATCTCCTCTTCACGGCACTGATGAGGATTAAATTCCGCGACCAGCCTGCCGCGACGCATCACCAGCACGCGGTGGCTGTTGTAATACGCTTCCGGGATTTCATCGCAAATCATCAGCACCGCCATACCCTGTTCCGCCAGATCGCGGGCTATCTGGTAAATACCCTCTTTGTTGGCGATATCTACGCCTACGGTAGGGGAGTCGAGGATCAGGATGCGGGGATTAGTCGCCACCCATTTGGCAATGGCGATACGCTGGGCATTACCGCCGGAAAGGGTTTTAACCGGCAGGTGTGGATCGGACACTTTGATATTCAGCTCGCGGATCAAGTCGGCGACCAGCTTTTGCGCTTTACGGTGATCGAGCAGGCCGCTGCCGGTATGCAGTTGATCAAACACCGTGACGATGGTGTTGTCGTAGATCGACTGCTCCATAATCAGCCCTTGCGTCAGGCGATCTTCTGAGACGTAGCCGATCCCATGTTTGATGGCATCATGGTTATTGCGAAGAGTGACCGGCTGGCCGTTAATGCGAATCTCACCGCTTTCTGGGTGCGTCATGCCAAACAGGCTCAGACAAAGTTCGGTGCGTCCGGCGCCCAGCAGGCCCACAATGGAGACAATCTCGCCGCCGTGCAGCGACAGATTAATGTTTTGGTATTTGCCTCTGCGGCTGAGGTTGCGCAGCTCCAGCAGGGGCTCTTGCTCAATAGCGGGTCTTTCCGGCAGCGGGCTATAGTGGAAGCGTTGTCCGGTCATCAGGAAAGCCAGCTCGTGGCTGTCGAGTTCGCTGGCAGGATAAGTGCCCACCAGTTTGCCGTCGCGCATCACGCTGATGCGGTCAGCCACTTCCATCACTTCATCCAGACGGTGGCTGACAAACACTACACAAATTCCGGCAGCTTTTAGTTCGTTAACGACCCGTAGCAGGCCATTAACCTCCTGACGGGTTAGTGAGGCGGTGGGCTCGTCCATAATCACCAGACGCGCATCGGCGGCAATCGCCCGGCAAATGGCGACCAGTTGTCGGTCGGCAATCGAGAGTTTTTCAACCTTTTTATCGGGATCGATGTTCACACCGATGCGCTTCATGGCTGCCAGCGCCTGCTGCTTCATGGCGCCACGACGTACCCAGATATCGCCACCGGGCAGATAGCGGTTGACCGCGATATTCTCCGCGACGCTAAAGTTAGGGAACAACGACAGGTCCTGATAAATAACCTGAATGCCATAATGGGAAGAGAGCTGCGGCGTCAGGTGATGGAACAATTTGCCATCGAGTAAAATCTGCGCGCCTTTTTCCGGATGATAAACTCCGGAGATCACTTTAATAATGGTACTTTTACCACAGCCGTTTTGACCCGCCAGACAGTGAACTTCGCCTTTTCTCAGCGTCAGATTCACGTTATCCAGCGCCAGCACGCCCGGGAATTGTTTGCTGATATTCTCAAGAGTGATAAATGCGGTGGTGTCTGCCATGGACAATACCCCTGCGAGCGCCCGGATGGACGCTGAGTGTTAGTTTGGTTGATAGCGCCGGCCAGACGGCCGGCGTTAAGGTTCCCTGGTGTTGGCTAAAGCCTTAGAAACCAAGTGATTGTGCGTTGTCTTTGGTGACTTCGAGGATCTTGTTAAAGCGGATCACTTTCTTCTCCGTGTCGATATCGGCTTTCCCTAAACCATCGATACTCAGGTCGGCGTTAACTTCTTTGCCCTGCAACAGCTGATCGGCAACCGTTACCAGCGCGTAGCCCGCGTCTTTTGGATCCCACAGCAGCGCTTTTTTGATATCACCGCGCATCAGGTAAGGTGCAGCCTGTGCTGGCATTGCGATCCCGACAACGGCGATTTTATCTTTGGCGCGTTTTTTCTGCACAGCCTGACCCGCACCGATTGGACCCAGCGAGCCGAAACCGATAATGCCTTTCATCTGCGGATAGGTTTTCATCAGGTCCAGCGTCGTGGCGTAGGATTTATCGATGCTTTCCGCAACCGGCAGACGTGAAGTGACCTCAAACATTTCCGGATATTTTTCTTTCTGGTACTTAATTGCATAATCCGCCCACGCGTTATGCAGCGGCACCGTCAGTGAACCGACATAGATGGCGTAACCCCCTTTGCCGCCCATGTTTTTTGCTAACTCATCGACGTTGGCCTGTGCGTATTTTTCACTATCGATGGTTTCGATATCCCATTGGCCAATTTGCTCATCCGGGGATTCGTGCGTCAGAACGACAATGCCTTTATCGCGCGCTTTTTTCAGTACTGGCTCAAGGACCTTGGCGTCATTCGGTACCACGATGATGGCGTTGACGTTTTTGGCGATCAGATCTTCAATCACTTTGACCTGCTGTGCCGGATCCGGCGTGGAAGGCCCGGTCTGGTAAGCATTCACATCCAGTTTTTTTGCTGCTTCATTAACACCGGTTTCCATCCGGTTAAACCACGGAATCCCGGTGACTTTGGCAACCACAGCAATTTCATATTTTTCCGCCGCAAAGGACGTGCCGGACAACATGCATGCAGAAACCAGGGTTGCACTGAGTAATGCGAGTTTGAATTTCATAGTTGTACCTTTCGTAGGGGGCAGGACATGTCACGGCGTGAAGTTAACAACGAATGGAAGAGGTAATGAATTACAAGTTTGGTGAATGTGATCTATGCCCATTATTGTAATTTTATGGAAAATAAACGGTTAAATATTAGTTAAATTTGCACGGAAATACACTCAGGGATTTAAATTCAGTGTTAACAAAACATTAAAATGAAACCATAAATTAACAAATTGTTATCATTTTACTTAAGTTGTGGCGACAAAAAGGTATTTGGGAGGATGTTGCTGAAGAAGAAATTGTTGAAATTGAGAACTGAATCGATACCGGAAAAGGGGGCTCAACATTTTTTCGTTCAATGGTATCCTCAGCACACTTTCGCCAAACACGGCATCATTATTTGTGGCGGTGTAGATTTTTCTCGTGGAGAACTCATGCAAGGCGTTAAACGTATCATTATGACGTTGTTTCTCGCGATCCTGTCCTTTGGCGCAGGTGCGCATCCCCACAGCTTTATCCATTTGAAAACCGAGATAGTGAGCGAGAATGACCAGTTCGTCGCGCTAAAAATGCGCAGGACGATGGATGAAATCACCTCGGCAGATCTGCTTTACGATGCGGGAAATGCCAAACCTGGTGATGAGATCTGGAAAAAACTGGCGGCAGAAGTGATGGCCAACGTCCTCGGGCAGCACTATTTCACCGAAGTGTGGCACGACGGGAAAAAGGTAAAGTTTAAAAACAGGCCGACGGAATATGGCATGGAGCGTGAAGAACATCAGGCAGTGCTGACGTTCGTGTTGCCGCTGGCAGAAGCTCAGCCGCTGAGCGGTCAAAAATATACCATTTCAACCTTCGACCCCACCTACTACGTTGATATGAGCTATGACAAAGACAGCGATGCCAGGCTGGCGCAGGCCATAAGTCAGCAATGCCGTATTTCAGTACATACGCCGACGCCGAATGAACAAATGCTGAGCTTTGCGCAGTCGCTGGATAAAGAAGACGCACCGCCGGAGGATATGGAATTGGGTAAACAGTTTGCACAGACGGTGACGCTGCAATGTCCGTAGTTTATCAACAACGCGCCGCCAGACGCCGCTGGCTCACGCTATGGCCGCTGGCGGTGTTTTTACTGCTGGCTGCAGTCGGCATACTGTGGCTATGGCAGGCCTGGCCGCAGGTGATGATGAAAAGTGTCGTCTGGCAGCGTGACGTTAACCAGCAGATGAGCGGTTTGCTGAAAGCCGTTGCCGCCAATCCGGCCCAGGCCGGGGGATCGCTGCTGCTGTTTAGTTTTCTCTATGGTGTGCTGCATGCGTTGGGACCAGGACATGGAAAAGTCGTCATTACCACCTGGCTGGCAACGCATCCCTCGAAGCTGAGGTCGAGTATTGGCCTGACGCTGGCCTCATCTTTATTACAGGGACTGGTCGCCATCGGGCTGGTGGTTGTGGTGCTCACCATTTTGCAGTTGCCTGCACGACAGCTACATATGAGTAGTTTCTGGCTGGAGAAAGGGAGTTATGCGCTGGTTGGCGTGTTGGGCGTTTTATTGTGCGTCCGTGCGCTGAAGAAATTGCGCCAGTTACTGCGTCGCCCGAAATTTATCGCCTTCACGCCGCACCATGTGCATCACGAGGGATGTGGCTGTGGGCATCAGCATTTGCCTGATCCTGAACAGCTGCAAAGCGGTGATGACTGGCGCGCCCGGCTGATGATCGTTTTGTCTATGGGAATGCGGCCATGCTCCGGGGCAATTATGGTTTTACTGTTTAGCAAAGTGGTTGGCGTTTTTAGCTGGGGTATGGCGTCGGCGCTGGCGATGGCGGCAGGAACCTCTTTGACGATTACGTCACTGGCTTTGCTGGTACACAGTTTCCGCTCGCTGGCGGTGAGACTTAGCGGACATAAAGCGCCGGTGCTGTGGCGACAGATTGGCTGGACGACGCTGGCATTAGCCGGTGGTGCGGTGCTGATTGCTGCTGCGGTAGTGATGTGGGTGAGCGCGGTGCCGGTGGGGCGAGGGATTAGACCGTTTTAATCAAAGCCGGATGGCGGCTTCGCCTTATCCGGCCTGTATCAACACGTAAGCCCGGTAGCATGACACCACTGGGCTGTACTGAATTAACGCTTCAGCGCGTCGCTCAGTTCGTCACGCATGTTAGCCAGCATGGCTTTCACTACGCGCGGATTACCTGCAACGATGTTGCCAGTAGCCATGTAGTTATGACCGCCGGTGAAGTCGCAAACCAGTGCGCCTGCTTCACGAGCAATCAGCTCACCTGCGGCGAAATCCCATGGTTTCAGACCGATTTCGAAGTAACCGTCAACGCGTGCAGCGGCAACGTAAGCCAGATCCAGCGCAGCAGAACCTGTGCGGCGGAAGTCAGCGCACTCGGTAAACATCTTGCCAAGAATTTTCATGTAAGAAGTGGCGTGCTGTTTCGCTTTGAACGGGAAACCGGTGGCGATGATGGTACCGTCCAGATCGCGTGAAGTGCTGCCACGCAGACGGTAGCCGTTCAGCTGTGCGCCCTGGCCGCGGGTTGCGGTGAACAGTTCGTTACGCATTGGATCGTAAACAACGGCGACTTCAGTACGGCCTTTAATGCGTACTGCGATGGAAACCGCGAAGTGCGGCAGACGTTTTACGAAGTTGGTGGTGCCATCCAGTGGATCGATAACCCATTGAACATCCTGATCTTCACCAACATGCTCACCGCTTTCTTCGGTGATGATGGTGTGCTGTGGGTAAGATTTGCGAATTGTTTCGATAATAATCGCTTCGGCGGCTTTATCGACGTTAGTCACGAAATCATTGCTGCCTTTCTGGCTGGTTTCTACAGAGTCTGGCGTTTCGTAGTGTTTGGCAATTACATTACCCGCCTTGCGCGCTGCGCGCACGGCGATGGTCAGCATCGGATGCATCGGTCTCTCTCACTGGATGTTAAAGAACGGGAAAACGGCGCAGAGTATAGCAGCGAGTTCGGAATATGTCTTCGTTTTATGATAATATGCCCGAATAATCTTTAGCCGAAGAAATACAATGCTGCAAAATATTCGAATCGTGCTGGTGGAAACCTCTCACACTGGCAACATGGGCTCTGTGGCCCGCGCAATGAAAACCATGGGTTTAACTAATCTGTGGCTGGTAAATCCACTGGTTAAACCGGACTCCCAGGCCATCGCCCTGGCGGCTGGTGCCAGCGATGTGATCGGCAGCGCGCAGATCGTCGATACTCTCGATGAAGCGCTGGCGGGTTGCAGCCTGGTAGTGGGTACCAGCGCGCGCTCCCGTACGCTGCCGTGGCCGATGCTGGATCCGCGTGAATGCGGTTTAAAAAGCGTCTCTGAAGCAACGAACTCGCCGGTGGCGCTGGTGTTTGGACGTGAACGCGTTGGCCTGACCAACGAAGAGCTGCAGAAGTGCCATTATCACGTCGCCATTGCCGCGAACCCGGAATACAGCTCGCTCAACCTGGCGATGGCGGTGCAGGTCATCTCTTATGAAGTTCGCATGGCCTGGCTGGCAACGCAGGAAAGCGACAAGACCGCAGAATACGAAGAAGCTGAGTATCCGCTGGTCGATGATTTAGAGCGTTTTTACGGTCATCTGGAACAAACGCTGCTGTCGACCGGGTTTATCCGCGAAGGACATCCGGGGCAGGTGATGAACAAGCTGCGCCGTCTGTTCACTCGTGCGCGTCCTGAGAGCCAGGAGCTGAACATTTTGCGCGGAATTTTAGCTTCTATAGAGCAGCAGAATAAAGGCAAGTAAGCGTCTTGATGCCGGATGGCTGCACGATTTCCAGGCCGGATTAGCGAAGCGCCATCCGGTAAATGAAAAATGGCACTGAAGGTTAAATACCTGACTAAATTAGTCAAGTAAATAGTTGACTGATTTAGTCGGGAATGTCAGACTTGCCCCTGCTATGCAATACCCCCATTTTACAATAAAAAACCCCGGGCAGGGGCGAGTTTGAGGCTAAGTAAGACATGAGACTGACATCAAAAGGGCGTTATGCCGTGACCGCAATGTTGGACGTTGCGCTCAACTCCGAAACGGGCCCGGTACCGTTGGCTGATATTTCTGAACGTCAGGGAATTTCCCTGTCATATCTGGAGCAGCTGTTTTCCCGTTTGCGTAAAAACGGTCTGGTTTCCAGCGTACGTGGACCAGGCGGCGGGTATCTGCTGGGTAAAGATGCCGGCAGCATCGCAGTAGGTGAAGTGATTAGCGCTGTTGACGAGTCTGTAGACGCGACCCGTTGCCAGGGCAAAGGCGGTTGTCAGGGCGGCGATAAATGCCTGACCCACGCGCTGTGGCGCGATCTGAGCGATCGTCTGACCGGTTTCCTCAACAACATTACGTTGGGCGAACTGGTGAATAATCAGGAAGTCCTGGATGTGTCTGGTCGCCAGCACACACATGACGCTCCACGCAGTACCCGCACGCAAGACGCTATCGACGTCAAACTGCGTGCCTAATAAAAATTACGCAATATCTTCTGGTTGCATTAAGGCAGCCAGAAAGATGAAGCGTAAAAAGTATTTCAGAATCAGGCCGGGGTGCCAGACGCCCCGTTAACTCGGTCGTACATCCAGCCGGTTGCCTGATTCCTTGCATTGAAGCGATGTACGGAGTTTATAGAGCAATGAAATTACCGATCTATCTCGACTACTCCGCAACCACGCCGGTGGACCCGCGTGTTGCCGAGAAAATGATGCAGTGTCTGACCCTGGACGGAAACTTTGGTAACCCAGCTTCCCGTTCACACCGTTTCGGCTGGCAAGCTGAAGAGGCGGTAGATATCGCCCGCAATCAGATCGCTGATCTGGTCGGTGCCGATCCGCGTGAAATCGTCTTTACTTCCGGTGCGACGGAATCCGATAACCTGGCGATTAAAGGTGCAGCCAACTTTTACCAGAAAAAAGGCAAGCACATCATCACCAGCAAAACCGAACACAAAGCCGTGCTGGACACCTGCCGTCAGCTGGAGCGCGAAGGGTTTGAAGTGACCTACCTCGCCCCACAGCGTAACGGCATTATCGACCTGAAAGAACTTGAAGCGGCAATGCGTGACGACACTATTCTGGTCTCCATCATGCACGTTAACAACGAAATCGGCGTGGTACAGGATATCGCAACCATCGGCGAAATGTGCCGTGCCCGCGGTATCATCTATCACGTTGATGCGACCCAGAGCGTGGGCAAACTGCCTATCGATCTGAGCCAACTGAAAGTTGACCTGATGTCCTTCTCCGGCCACAAAATCTATGGTCCGAAAGGTATCGGCGCGCTGTACGTTCGTCGTAAACCGCGTATTCGTATTGAAGCGCAGATGCACGGCGGCGGTCACGAGCGCGGTATGCGTTCCGGTACGCTGCCTGTGCACCAAATCGTTGGGATGGGTGAAGCTTACCGTATCGCCAAAGAAGAGATGGAAACCGAGATGGCGCGCCTGCGCACTCTGCGTAACCGTCTGTGGAACGGCGTGAAAGATATGGAAGAGGTGTACCTCAATGGTGACCTCGAGCAGGGCGCGCCGAACATTCTCAACGTTAGCTTCAACTTTGTTGAAGGCGAGTCGCTGATTATGGCGCTGAAAGACCTGGCTGTATCCTCCGGTTCTGCATGTACCTCTGCAAGCCTGGAGCCATCCTACGTGCTGCGCGCGCTGGGGATGACCGACGAGCTGGCACATAGCTCAATTCGTTTCTCTTTAGGTCGTTTCACTACCGAAGAAGAGATTGACTACGCCATCAATCTGGTTCGCAACTCCATTGGCCGCCTGCGCGACCTTTCCCCGCTGTGGGAAATGTTCAAACAGGGCGTGGATTTGAACAGTATTGAATGGTCTCATCACTAATTCGGCGCACATAAGGAGAATTCAACATGGCTTACAGCGAAAAAGTAATCGATCATTACGAGAATCCACGTAACGTGGGCTCTTTTGACAACAGCGACGAGAACGTGGGCAGCGGCATGGTGGGTGCACCGGCCTGTGGCGACGTGATGAAGTTGCAGATCAAAGTCAACAATGAGGGTATCATTGAAGACGCGCGTTTCAAGACTTACGGCTGCGGTTCCGCTATTGCCTCCAGCTCTCTGGTTACCGAATGGGTAAAAGGGAAATCTCTGGACGAAGCACAGGCGATCAAAAATACCGATATCGCCGACGAGCTTGAACTGCCACCAGTGAAAATTCACTGCTCGATTCTGGCTGAAGACGCGATTAAAGCCGCGATTGCGGATTACAAAAGCAAACGTGAAGCAAAATAATTAAGAGTTGAGGTTTTATTATGTCGATTACCTTAAGCGACAGTGCAGCAGCGCGTGTAAATACCTTCCTGGCAAACCGCGGTAAAGGGTTTGGTCTGCGTCTGGGCGTGAGAACCTCCGGCTGCTCAGGTATGGCTTATGTACTGGAATTTGTTGACGAGCCGGCGGCTGAAGATACCGTGTTTGAAGACAAAGGTGTAAAAGTCGTGATCGACGGTAAGAGCCTGCAATTCCTCGACGGTACGCAGTTAGACTTCGTCAAAGAAGGTCTGAACGAAGGGTTTAAGTTCACTAACCCGAACGTGAAAGACGAATGTGGATGCGGCGAAAGCTTCCACGTGTAACGCGCTTACTGATAACCCCACCGTGGTCGCCTGCGCGTGGGGTTTGTTTTACCTGACTCTCTGGTTTTGCCTCATCGAACAACAGAGAATCGATGCCCTGAGAATGTTATGGACTACTTCACCCTCTTTGGCTTACCGGCCCGTTATCAGCTCGATACTCAGGCGCTGAGCCTACGTTTTCAGGATCTGCAACGTCAGTATCATCCTGATAAATTCGCCAGCGGTTCTCAGGCGGAACAACTTGCTGCGGTTTCGCAGTCCGCCACTATCAACCAGGCCTGGCAAACGCTGCGTCATCCTTTGATGCGCGCCGAATACTTGTTGTCTTTACACGGCTTTGATATCCGCAGCGAGCAGCACACGGTGCGCGATACCGCGTTTCTGATGGAACAGCTGGAGCTGCGCGAAGAGCTGGACGAGATTGAACAGGCAAAAGACAATCAACGGCTGGATGCGTTTATGCAACGCGTCAGCGAAATGTACAACGTTCGCCATCAACTGATGGTTGAACAGCTGGATAGCGAGACGTGGGACGCAGCGGCAGATACCGTGCGTAAGCTGCGTTTTCTCGATAAACTGCGAAGCAGTGCAGAACAACTCGAAGAAAAACTGCTCGATTTTTAATTTCCGGAAGCGAAAATGGCCTTATTACAAATTAGTGAGCCTGGTCTGAGCGCCGCGCCGCACCAGCGTCGTCTGGCGGTCGGTATCGATTTAGGCACCACCAACTCCCTGGTTGCGACCGTACGCAGCGGCCAGGCCGAAACGCTGGCAGATCATGAAGGTCGCCACCTGTTGCCGTCAGTGGTTCACTATCAGCAGCAGGGCTACTCGGTCGGTTACGATGCCCGCGCCAATGCTGCGCTGGATACGGCAAACACCGTCAGCTCGGTAAAACGCATGATGGGCCGCTCTCTGGCGGATATCCAGGCGCGTTACCCACATCTGCCTTATTCATTCCAGGCGAGCGAAAACGGCCTGCCGATGATTGAAACCGCTGCCGGTTTGCTTAATCCGGTGCGCGTATCCGCTGACATTCTGAAAGCGCTGGCCGCGCGGGCAACCGAATCGTTGTCCGGCGAACTGGATGGCGTAGTGATCACCGTTCCGGCTTACTTTGACGATGCACAGCGTCAGGGGACGAAAGACGCCGCGCGTCTGGCGGGCCTGCACGTATTGCGTCTGCTGAACGAACCGACCGCTGCGGCGATCGCTTATGGCCTGGATTCCGGTCAGGAAGGCGTGATCGCGGTCTATGACCTTGGCGGCGGTACTTTTGATATTTCTATTCTGCGCCTGAGTCGCGGCGTGTTCGAAGTGCTGGCGACCGGTGGTGATTCCGCGCTCGGCGGCGACGATTTTGACCATCTGCTGGCCGATTACATTCGCGAGCAGGCGGGCGTTGCCGATCGCAGCGATAACCGCGTACAGCGCGAACTGCTGGATGCCGCGATTGCAGCGAAAATCGCACTCAGCGACGCCGATTCTGTGACGGTTAACGTGGCGGGATGGCAGGGTGAAATCAACCGTGAAACCTTTAATGAACTCATTTCCGCACTGGTTAAACGTACGCTGCTGGCCTGCCGCCGTGCGCTGAAAGATGCGGGCGTTGAGCCGCAGGATGTGCTGGAAGTGGTAATGGTCGGTGGTTCAACGCGCGTGCCGCTGGTACGTGAACGCGTCGGTGAATTCTTTGGCCGTACGCCGCTGACCTCTATCGACCCGGACAAAGTGGTCGCTATCGGTGCGGCAATCCAGGCGGATATTCTGGTCGGGAATAAACCGGACAGCGAAATGCTGCTGCTGGACGTTATCCCGCTGTCTCTGGGACTGGAAACCATGGGCGGTCTGGTGGAGAAAGTGATCCCGCGTAACACCACTATCCCGGTGGCGCGTGCGCAAGACTTCACCACGTTTAAAGATGGCCAAACCGCGATGTCCATTCACGTGATGCAAGGCGAGCGTGAGCTGGTGCAAGACTGTCGTTCACTGGCGCGTTTTGCGCTGCGCGGTATCCCGGCGTTGCCGGCAGGCGGCGCGCATATCCGCGTGACCTTCCAGGTCGATGCTGATGGGCTGCTGAGCGTCACCGCTATGGAGAAATCCACCGGCGTTGAGTCCTCGATTCAGGTCAAACCGTCCTACGGTCTGACCGACAGTGAAATCGCCTCCATGATTCAGGATTCGATGAGTTTTGCCGAGCAGGACGTTAAAGCTCGTATGCTGGCAGAACAGAAAGTCGAAGCGGCACGCGTACTGGAGAGTTTATCCGGTGCGCTGAACGCTGATGCCGCGCTGTTAAGCGCCGCAGAACGTCAGGCTATCGACACCGCCGCCGCGCACTTGAGCGAGGTAGCACAGGGTGACGATGTTGACGCGATAGAACAAGCCATTAAAAACGTAGACAAACAAACCCAGGAATTCGCCGCTCGCCGTATGGACAAATCCGTCCGTAGCGCGCTGAAAGGCCATTCCGTGGACGAGGTTTAATATGCCAAAGATTGTTATTTTGCCTCATCAGGATCTCTGTCCCGATGGCGCAGTTCTGGAAGCTGAGACCGGCGAAACCATTCTCGACGTTGCCCTGCGTAACGGTATCGAGATTGAACACGCCTGTGAAAAATCCTGTGCCTGCACGACCTGCCACTGCATCGTACGTGAAGGTTTTGATTCTTTGCCGGAAAGCACAGAAGAAGAAGACGACATGCTGGATAAAGCCTGGGGACTGGAGCCGGAGAGCCGTTTAAGCTGTCAGGCACGGGTAACCGAGGACGATTTAGTGGTCGAAATCCCACGTTACACAATCAATCATGCACGTGAGCATTAACAGAGGGTAGTATGGGACTGAAGTGGACCGATAGCCGCGAAATCGGCGAGGCGCTGTACGACGCGTTCCCCGATCTCGATCCCAAGACCGTTCGTTTCACCGATCTGCACCAATGGATCTGTGACCTGGAAGAGTTCGATGATGATCCACAGGCATCGAACGAAAAAATCCTTGAGGCCATTTTACTGGTCTGGCTGGACGAAGCCGAATAAGTCAACGGGCTGCCCACGGGTGGCCCGTTTTCCTGTATGCGCGAAATAAGGATAAATAAAATGACAGAAGCCATGAAAATTACGCTTTCCACGCAACCCGCTGACGCTCGCTGGGGTGAAAAGGCGACATACAGCATTAATAATGACGGTATTACCCTGCACCTGAACGGAAAAGATGATCTCAGCCTTATCCAGCGCGCCGCGCGTAAAATTGACGGCCTGGGTATTAAACATGTCCAACTGGATGGTGAAGGCTGGGATACCGAACGTAGCTGGGCGTTCTGGCAGGGTTACAAAGGACCAAAAGGCACCCGCAAAGTTGAGTGGGCCGCTCTGGACGAGGCGCAGCGCAAAGAGCTGGATAACCGTCTGAAGATTATTGACTGGGTGCGCGATACCATTAACGCACCTGCAGAAGAGCTGGGCCCGGAACAGCTGGCGCAACGCGCGGTAGACCTGCTGTGCGGCGTGGCCTGCGACAACGTCTCGTACCGTATCACCAAAGGTGAAGATCTGCGCGAGCAGAACTACATGGGGCTGCATACCGTGGGTCGAGGCTCTGAACGTCCGCCGGTGCTGCTGGCGCTGGATTACAACCCGACTGGCGACAAAGAAGCTCCAGTTTATGCCTGCCTGGTTGGCAAGGGAATTACCTTTGACTCCGGCGGATACAGCATCAAGCAAAGCGCATTTATGGACTCAATGAAGTCCGATATGGGCGGTGCGGCAACGGTCACCGGCGCGCTGGCGTTTGCCATCACCCGTGGCCTGAACAAGCGTGTGAAGCTGTATCTGTGCTGCGCGGATAACCTGATCAGCGGCAACGCCTTTAAGCTTGGCGATATCATTCACTATCGCAACGGTAAAAAAGTTGAAGTGATGAATACCGATGCTGAAGGGCGTCTGGTACTGGCCGATGGCCTGATCGATGCCAGCGCGCAAAAACCTGAATTGATCATTGATGCTGCCACGCTGACCGGCGCGGCGAAAACCGCACTGGGCAACGATTACCACGCGCTGTTTAGCTTTGATGACCAACTGGCCGCGCGTTTGTTGGCAAGTGCGGCGCAAGAAAACGAGCCGTTCTGGCGTTTGCCATTGGCAGAGTTCCACCGTAGCCAACTGCCGTCAAATTTTGCCGAGCTGAACAATACCGGCAGTGCGGCCTACCCGGCGGGTGCAAGCACCGCGGCGGGCTTCCTGTCCCATTTCGTGGAAAATTACCAGCAAGGCTGGCTGCACATCGATTGCTCTGCAACCTATCGCAAAGCGCCGGTTGAGCAGTGGTCTGCGGGCGCAACCGGTCTGGGTGTGCGCACCATCGCGAATCTGCTGACCGCATAATTCATGACTGTATTGCCGGATGGCGCTACGCTTATCCGGCTTACATGTATTCATCCAATTTGTGATACTTATGTCCGAAACAAAAAATGAATTAGAAACGTTGCTGGAGCAAGCAGCGACAGAGCCTGCGCATCGTCCGGCATTTTTCCGTACATTACTGGAATCCACCGTCTGGGTGCCGGGTACTGCCGCAGAAGGCGAGGCGGTAGTAGAAGACAGCGCCCTCGACCTTCAACACTGGGAAAAAGAAGACGGCACTACCGTGATCCCGTTCTTCACCTCCCTGGAAGCCCTGCAACAGGCGGTTGAAGATGAGCAAGCATTTGTCGTTATGCCGGTGCGTACGCTATTTGAAATGACGCTTGGCGAAACGCTCTTTCTCAACGCTAAACTGCCGACCGGCAAAGAGTTTATGCCGCGTGAAATCAGCCTGCTGATGGGGGAAGAGGGTAATCCGCTAAGCACCCAGGAAGTACTGGAAGGTGGTGAATCGCTGATCCTTTCTGAAGTCGCCGAACCTCCGGCGCAGATGATTGACTCACTGACCACGCTGTTTAAAACCATTAAGCCGGTAAAACGCGCATTTCTCTGCTCAATCAAAGAAAGTGCGGAAGCCCAGCCGAATCTGCTGATTGGTATTGAAGCTGAAGGTGATATTGAAGAGATCATCCATGCTGCGGGTAGCGTCGCGACCGATACGTTGCCGGGTGATGAACCCATTGATATCTGCCAGGTGAAGAAAGGTGAGAAGGGCGTGAGTCACTTTATCACTGAGCACATCGCACCGTTCTACGAACGCCGCTGGGGCGGTTTCCTGCGCGATTTCAAACAGAACCGGATTATCTGAGTGAAGGAAAGCCGCCACGAAGGATAATACCTCGCGCACTGAATAATTTTGCCGCTAACTCAGTTGGCTTTTTCTCCCTCAAAAGGGAGTATTAGTGCGCTACGATGAGCCTGCTTTGCTAAAGCAGCACAGCCTGCTGGAAAGGCCGAGAACCGGACCGGTACAAAAAAACCGCTCATTGAGCGGTTTTTTTGTGGGTGAAAAAGATGAGTAAATGAGAATTTATTGAGTCTCAGCCGGTTCTACCGGTAAATCGTTACGCGCGCCCCATTCGCTCCATGCGCCGTCATACAATGCGACGTTAGAAACGCCCAGCGTGGCAAGCGCCAGCACAACCACCGCCGCCGTGACGCCTGAGCCGCAGCTGGCGATAATGGGGCGGTCAAAGCTTACGCCATGGCTGAAGAAAATAGCATCCAGTTCGTCGGTAGTTTTCAGTTCACCGTCACGAACCAGTTCTGTCCACGGTACGTTAAGCGCACCAGGCACATGGCCACGCTTGAGGCCCGGACGCGGCTCGTCAACTTCGGCATTAAAACGCGCAGCCGGTCGGGCATCGACGATCTGCGCCGTTTTTTCATGACTGGCCAGCAGTACGTCGGTAACGCGCACAACCGCTTCAGGCGTAAATGCCACGTTAAATTCACCTTCCGGTAAATCCTCATTTCCTTCTTTGAGCATTAGCTCATCGCGCTGCCAGCCAGCCAGACCGCCCGCCAGAATGGAGACATTCTCGACACCAAATGTCCGCAGCATCCACCATGCGCGAGGCGCGGAAAACAGGTTGCCGTCATCGTAGACAACCAGGTGTTTATCCTGATGAACGCCCAATTCGCGCATCGCTACGGCAAAGGCTTCCGGTCGCGGCATCATATGCGGTAGCGGTGACGTTTGGTCGGAAAGCGCTTCAATATCAAAAAAGACTGCGCCAGGAATATGGCCCGCGCGATACTCCTCGCCAACATCGCGATCTTCCTGTCCTGGAGGTGCCATCCGGGCATCAAGAATTTGTATTTCCGGGTCGTCAATGTGTTCGGCAAGCCAGTCGGCAGCGACAAAAAAGGCGGTGGTCATAGGCATCTCCATTTTTACCAGGTTTTGGCAAATTGTCGGATGTTTAGGGCAATGCGACAAGTAAAAGAGGCTGATTTGTCAGGCGAATCCACATTAATCACGAAAAAATAGGACAACGTAGGACAGTTACTGGCTTCCAACGCCGAAAATCTGACGCATAATAGTTGTTCTACGTAGCTAACGGGCCACTACGGCCAGGGATGAAAAATGAAACATTTACGCGTAGCGGCCTGTATGCTGATGCTGGCACTGGTTGGGTGCGATAATAATAACGAAAAATCACCGACGGCTGCGAAGCCTGATGCGCCTGCACCGCAGACTGCGCCAGCAAAAGATAAGGCCCAATTACAAAAGCTGATTCAGCAAAGCCAGGGTAAGTCGCTGACGCTGCTTGATGCCTCAGAGGTCCAACTCGACGGCGCGGCAACGCTCGTTTTGACCTTTTCCATTCCCCTCGATCCGGAACAAGATTTTTCTCGCGTAGTGCACGTTGTTGATAAAAAAAGCGGAAAAGTGGATGGTGCCTGGGAGCTGGCGCCAAATCTAAAAGAGCTACGCTTACGCCATCTCGAACCTAACCGGGAACTGGTGGTTACCATTGAGCGTGATTTGCTGGCGCTGAATAAAGCGACTTTCGCTATCGATTATGAAAAAAACATTACCACCCGCGACGTCCAGCCAAGCGTAGGGTTCGCTAGTCGCGGCTCGCTGCTGCCGGGAAAAGTGATTGAAGGGTTACCGGTGATGGCCCTTAATGTTGATAGCGTGGATGTGAACTTCTTTCGCGTGAAGCCTGAATCGCTTGGTGCGTTTGTCAGCCAGTGGGAATACCGTAATTCGTTGTCAAACTGGGAGTCAGACAATCTGCTGAAAATGGCGGAACTGGTTTATACCGGACGCTTTGACCTCAATCCTGCGCGTAATACCCGAGAGAAGCTGCTACTGCCACTGAGCGATATTAAGCCGTTGCAGCAAGCAGGCGTTTACATTGCGGTGATGAATCAGGCCGGACACTATAACTACAGCAATGCTGCTACGCTGTTTACGCTCAGTGATATTGGTGTCTCTGCGCACCGTTACCACAATCAACTGGATGTCTTTACGCAGAGTCTGGAAAACGGCGCTGCGCAGCAGGGTATTGAGGTCACGTTACTCAACGAAAAAGGGCAGACACTGGCGCAGGCTACCAGCGACGCGCAGGGTCACGTCAAGCTGGAAACCGATAAAGACGCGGCCTTATTGCTGGCCCGTAAAGACGGGCAAACCACGCTGCTGGACCTGAAGCTCCCGGCGTTGGATCTGGCTGAATTTGATATTGCCGGCGCGCCGGGATACAGCAAGCAGTTCTTTATGTTTGGCCCCCGAGACCTCTATCGCCCTGGCGAAACGGTGATCCTCAACGGATTACTGCGAGATAGCGACGGCAAAACGCTGCCTGACCAGCCGGTGAAGTTGGAGGTCGTTAAGCCCGACGGACAGGTGTTACGCTCGGTAGTGAGCCAACCGGAAAACGGTCTGTATCGCTTTAGCTGGCCGCTGGACAGCAGCGCGCCAACCGGCATGTGGCATATTCGTGCCAATACTGGCGACAACCAGTCGCGGATGTGGGATTTCCACGTCGAAGATTTCATGCCTGAGCGGATGGCGCTCAATCTCACTGCCAATAAGATGCCGGTGGCTCCAACTGATGAAGTGAAGTTCTCGGTGGTGGGCTACTACCTGTACGGCGCGCCCGCCAACGGCAATGCTCTGCAAGGGCAGCTTTTCCTGCGCCCGTTGCGGGAAGCGGTGCAGGCATTACCGGGGTTCCAGTTTGGTAATATTGCCGAAGAAAATCTTTCTCGCAGCCTCGATGAGGTTCAGTTGACGCTGGATGACCACGGTCGCGGCGAAGTGACTACCAACAGCCAATGGCAGGAGACGCATTCTCCGTTACAGGTGATTCTGCAAGCCAGCCTGCTGGAGTCGGGTGGCCGTCCGGTGACGCGTCGGGTTGAACAAGCCATCTGGCCTGCGGATACGCTGCCAGGTATTCGTCCGCAGTTTGCGGCGAGAGCCGTTTATGACTACCGCACCGATACTACCGTCAATCAGCCTGGCGTTGATGAAAACAGCAATGCCGCTTTTGATATTGTGTATGCCGATGCGCAAGGCGAGAAAAAAGCGGTGTCCGGTTTACAGGTGCGTTTGATCCGTGAACGCCGTGATTATTACTGGAACTGGTCTGAAGGCGAGGGCTGGCAATCGCAGTTCGATCAAAAAGATCTGGTTGAGGGTGAGCAGACCCTGGATCTTAAGGCCGATGAGACCGGTAAAGTCAGCTTCCCTGTCGAGTGGGGGGCCTATCGCCTGGAAGTGAAAGCTCCGAATGATGCGGTGAGCAGCGTTCGCTTCTGGGCTGGTTATAGCTGGCAGGATAACAGCGACGGCAGCGGGGCAGTGCGTCCCGATCGCGTGACCCTGAAACTGGATAAACCCGGCTATCGTCCCGGCGATACCATGAAGCTACACATTGCCGCACCCGCTGCAGGCAAAGGTTACGCGATGGTGGAGTCCAGCGAAGGCCCGCTGTGGTGGCAAGAGATAGACGTACCGACGGATGGTCTTGATATCTCCATCCCGGTCGATAAAACCTGGAATCGCCATGACTTGTATCTCAGCGCGCTGGTGGTTCGTCCTGGCGACAAGTCTCGTTCGGCAACGCCAAAGCGGGCAGTCGGCTTACTGCATTTGCCGTTAGGCGATGAAAACCGTCGTCTGGCGCTGGCGCTGGAAAGTCCGGCGAAAGTGCGTCCAAATCAGCCGTTGACCGTCAAGATTAAAGCCAGTGTTAAAAATGGCGATGTGCCAAAACAGGTTAACGTGCTGGTCTCAGCCGTTGACAGCGGGGTGTTGAACATTACCGATTACGCCACGCCGGATCCCTGGCAGGCGTTTTTCGGGCAAAAACGCTATGGCGCGGATATTTATGATATTTACGGCCAGGTGATCGAAGGGCAAGGACGTCTGGCGGCGCTGCGCTTTGGTGGTGATGGCGATGAGTTAAAACGCGGCGGCAAGCCACCGGTTAATCACGTCAATATCGTGGCGCAACAGGCGCTGCCGGTGACGCTTAACGAGCAGGGCGAAGGTACGGTGACGTTACCAATTGGTGATTTCAACGGCGAGCTGCGGGTAATGGCGCAAGCCTGGACGGCGGATGACTTTGGCAGTAGCGAAAGCAAAGTGATTGTCGCCGCGCCGGTAATTGCTGAACTGAACATGCCGCGCTTTCTGGCGGGGGGCGATACCTCGCGCCTGACGCTGGACGTGACCAACCTGACTGACAAACCGCAAACGCTGATTATTAATCTCGCGGTCAGCGGTTTACTGGAGCTGATGGGGCAAGATCCCGCCCCGGTGAATCTGGCGCCAGGCGTACGGACTACGCTGTTTATTCCGGTGCGTGCGCGGGAGGGCTTTGGCGATGGCGAAATTCAGGCGCAAATTAGCGGTCTGAATCTACCGGGTGAAACGCTGCCTGTTCAGTATAAACAGTGGAAAATTGGCGTGCGACCGGCGTTCCCGGCGCAAACTGTTAATTACGGCGTCGCAATTCAGCCGGGCGCAACCTGGCAGCTTCCGGACGAAGAACTGACGAATTTCTCTCCTGTGACGATGCAGGGACAACTGCTGTTCAGCGGTAAGCCACCGCTGAATCTGGCGCGCTATATCCGTGAACTGAAAGCTTACCCTTACGGTTGTCTCGAGCAAACGGCGAGCGGGTTGTTCCCATCCTTATACACCAATGCCGCGCAGTTGAAGGCGTTAGGTATCGCGGGCGACAGCGATGAAAAACGCCGTGCGGCAGTAGAGATTGGCATCTCTCGTTTACTGCAAATGCAGCGTGATAACGGCGGTTTTGCGCTGTGGGATAAGAACGGGTCGGAAGAGTACTGGCTGACCGCGTATGTGATGGATTTCCTCGTTCGTGCGAATGAACAGGGCTATAGCGTTCCGGCAGAGGTGATTAACCGGGGTAACGAGCGGCTGCTGCGCTATTTGCAGGATCCGGGCATGATGTCGATTCGCTATACCGACGACGCATCAGCAAGCCGGTTTGCTGTACAGGCCTACGCCGCGCTGGTGCTGGCTCGTCAGCAGAAAGCCCCGCTCGGCGCGCTGCGTGAGATCTGGGAGCGTCGTGCACAGGCGGCTTCCGGTTTACCGCTGATGCAACTGGGGATAGCGCTGAAAAACATGGGCGACGCCAACCGCAGTGAACAAGCGTTGACGCTGGCGCTGAATACGCCACGTCGCGATGCGCAGCAGTGGATGGCGGATTACGGCAGTCAGCTACGTGACAACGCGCTGATGCTGGCATTGTTGGAAGAGAACAAGCTTAAACCTGAAGTGCAGAATACGCTGCTGAACACCTTGTCAGAACAGGCCTTTGGGCAGCGCTGGCTCTCTACTCAGGAAAACAATGCGCTGTTCCTTGCCGCGCGTACGTTACAGGACTTGCCTGGCTCGTGGCAGGCGCAAACGTCACTCTCTGAACAGGCGTTAGCCGGGGAGAAATCACAAACGCGTAATCTGGATGCTGACGCGCTGTCTACGCTGAACGTCACCAATACCGGTAATCTGCCGCTGTGGCTGCGTCTGGATGTGAGTGGTTACCCGCAAACCTCGCCGACGCCTGCCAGCAACGTTCTGCACATTGAGCGTCAGATCCTGGGGCTCGACGGGAACAGCAAAGCGCTGGATTCTCTGCGCAGCGGCGAACTGGTACTGGTCTGGCTGGAGGTGAAAGCCAGCCAGAACGTACCGGATGCGCTGGTGGTTGACTTACTGCCAGCCGGCCTGGAGCTGGAAAACCAGAATCTGGCCAACGGCAGCGCCAGCCTGCAGGACAGCGGCAGCGAGGTAGCGAATTTGCTCAATCAGATGCAGCAGGCGGATATCCAGCACGTTGAGTTCCGTGACGATCGCTTTGTCGCCGCGGTAGCGGTCAACGAAGGACAGCCGGTGACGCTGGTCTATCTGGCGCGGGCGGTAACGCCGGGGACCTATCAGGTTCCTGTGCCGCAGGTGGAGTCAATGTATGTTCCGCAGTGGCGCGCGACCGGTGCGACAGAGGGGCTTTTGATTGTCAGACCGTAAATGATGCGCGGGTTGGGGAAACGCGGCTGCTGGCTCTGGCTGGCAGCCGTTGCGCTATTGCTGGTAGCGGTGGTTTGGGCGGCAGATAAAATCTGGCCGCTGCCGCTTCACGAAGTCGATCCGGCACGTGTCGTGGTGGCTTACGATGGTACGCCGCTATGGCGCTTCGCCGACGCGGACGGTATCTGGCGTTATCCGGTGACTATTGATGAGGTGTCCCCCCGTTACCTTGAGGCGTTAATCAACTACGAAGACCGCTGGTTCTGGAAACATCCCGGCGTCAATCCGTTTTCAGTGCTGCGCGCGGCATGGCAGGACCTCTCCTCAGGTCGTGTCGTTTCAGGCGGCAGTACGCTCACCATGCAGGTCGCACGATTACTCGATCCCCACCCGCGAACTTTCGGCGGCAAGTTCCGCCAGCTCTGGCGCGCATTGCAGCTGGAATGGCATCTTTCTAAGCGCGACATCCTGACGCTATATCTTAACCGCGCGCCGTTTGGCGGCACGCTGCAGGGCGTGGGGGCGGCGAGCTGGGCCTACCTTGGTAAATCACCCGCACAGTTGAGTTATTCCGATGCCGCGCTGCTGGCCGTGTTGCCGCAGGCACCGAGCCGTCTGCGCCCGGACCGCTGGCCGGATCGCGCTGAAGCGGCGCGCAATAAAGTGCTTGAGCGCATGGCGACGCAGGGCGTTTGGCCTGCCAGAGTGGTGCAGGAGTCACGCGAAGAACCGGTCTGGCTGGCGCCCAGACAAATGCCGCAGCTAGCGCCGTTATTCTCGCGCATGATGCTGGGAAAAAGCCGGAGCGATAAAATCGTGACCACCCTTGACGCCGGATTGCAGCGCCAACTGGAAGAGCTGGCGCAAAACTGGAAGGGCCGCTTACCTGCGCGCAGTTCGCTGGCGATGATTGTGGTCGATCACACTGATATGAGCGTGCGTGGCTGGGTGGGGTCGGTAGATATGAATGACGACTCCCGCTTTGGCCATGTGGATATGGTGAATGCGATCCGCTCGCCGGGCTCGGTGCTGAAGCCGTTTATCTATGGTCTGGCGTTGGATGACGGATTAATTCATCCTGCTTCGTTGCTGCAGGATGTACCGCGTCGAACCGGAGATTATCGACCAGGGAATTTTGACAGTGGTTTTCATGGCCCGGTGAGTATGAGCGAAGCGCTGGTGCGCTCGCTGAATTTACCCGCCGTACAGGTACTTGAAGTCTATGGCCCGAAGCGTTTTGCCGCATCGTTACGTAACGTTGGCTTACCGCTGTATCTGCCCGCAGGTGCCGCACCAAATCTGTCGCTGATTTTGGGCGGGGCAGGGGCCAGACTGGAAGACATGGCGGCGGCGTACAGTGCCTTTGCCCGTCAGGGAAAAGCGGGAAAACTGCGCCTGCAGCCAGACGATCCACTGCTGGAGCGTCCGTTGATGTCGGTAGGCGCGGCGTGGATTATTCGCCGCATTATGGCTGACGAAGCGCAACCGCTGCCGGATAACGCGCTGAGCAGAGTGGTTCCGCTGGCGTGGAAAACGGGTACCAGTTATGGCTATCGCGATGCGTGGGCGATTGGCGTTAACGCCCGTTATGTGATGGGGATCTGGACCGGCAGACCCGACGGTACGCCGGTGGTGGGCCAGTTTGGCTTTGCCAGCGCCGTGCCGCTGCTCAATCAGGTCAACAATCTTTTGCTCTCTCGCGGGACAAATCAGCCGGAGGATCCGCGCCCTGAATCCGTTAGCCGCGGCGTAGTGTGCTGGCCGGGCGGGCAGTCACTTGCGCCCGGAGACAGCAACTGTCGACGCCGTCTGGCAACCTGGCTGCTGGAGGGCAGCCAGCCGCCCACGTTGTTATTGCCCGAACAGGAGGGCGTGAGTGGCATTCGTTTCCCCGTCTGGCTGGATGATGAAGGCAAACGTGTGGCGGCGGATTGCCCGCAGGCGCGCGAACAAACGTTAATCGTCTGGCCTTTACCGCTGGAGCCATGGCTGCCGGAGTCAGAGCGCCGTGGGGCGAGATTACCGCCGGTTTCTGTCACGTGTCCGCCGCTGGGGCAGGATGCTTCGCTGCCGTTGCAGTTGACAGGGGTTCGTGATGGCGCGATCGTGAAGCGTTTACCCGGTTCTGCGCTGGCCTCATTGCCAGTACAAACCAGCGGTGGGACTGGCGATCGCTGGTGGTTTCTTAACGGTGAACGGCTGGATGAACGCGGACGCCGTCTTACGCTACGGCTGGCGACCAAAGGGGATTATCAACTGCTGGTGATGGATGACGCCGGACAGGTGGCGACGGTGAGATTTTCGTTGCAGTAGACCACCAGGTGACTTTTGTTGCTAAAATTCATCTTATTTTAAAGAAATGTTATCTTCATCAATAGTCAATTGCCGGGATGCTCTTTATAATCCGCGCCAGGTAAACAACAACAAAACATCTTTTTCAGAGGTAATCATGGCTATTGAACGTACTTTTTCCATCATCAAACCAAACGCGGTGGCAAAAAACGTTATTGGGAGCATCTTTGCGCGCTTTGAAGCAGCAGGGTTCAAAATTATCGGTACTAAAATGCTGCACCTGACCGTTGAGCAGGCGCGTGGCTTCTATGCTGAGCATGATGGTAAGCCGTTCTTTGACGGTCTGGTTGAATT
This sequence comes from Citrobacter sp. RHBSTW-00859, assembly GCF_013729795.1. NCBI lineage: Bacteria > Pseudomonadati > Pseudomonadota > Gammaproteobacteria > Enterobacterales > Enterobacteriaceae > Citrobacter > Citrobacter sp. RHBSTW-00859. The sequence continues at coordinate 1,366,589 of NZ_CP056284.1, forward strand.
CATGACCTCCGGTCCGATCGTTGTTTCTGTTCTGGAAAGCGAAAATGCCGTACAGCGTCACCGTGATCTGCTGGGTGCAACCAACCCGGCGAATGCGCTGGCGGGTACTCTTCGTGCAGACTACGCTGATAGCTTCACTGAGAACGGTACTCACGGTTCCGACTCCGTTGAATCTGCCGCGCGTGAAATCGCCTATTTCTTCGGTGAAGGCGAGGTTTGCCCGCGCACGCGCTAATCTCCTGCGTCTTTCACATCGCATAGTTTTCTATGCTTTCGGGGAGGCTCGAACGTGCCGCTTTCCTGCGATGCGAAATCCTTTGGAGAGGAATTAGCGATTTACATATTATTTTCGCTAATGCTTCGTGCAAACGTGGCATCCCTGCGCCAGACTTTGTACAATGCAACGCCCCGGAAGAGCAGAACGCTTGCCGGGGCGTTTCTTTTTAACCCTCCACGGGCCACAACGTGTAACAACGAGGCCGGAAAAAATTATGTCTGAATTAGTTAACACCTCTGAAGTCGTCATTCCTGCGGTTCCAAATAAAAATGGAAAAATTAACCTGCTGGATCTGAACCGTCAGCAAATGCGCGAATTCTTCAAAGATATGGGTGAAAAACCGTTTCGTGCCGATCAGGTCATGAAGTGGATGTACCACTATTGCAGCGACAACTTTGATGACATGACTGACATCAATAAAGTGCTGCGTAACAAGCTGAAAGAAGTGGCTGAAATTCGCGCCCCGGAAGTGGTGGAAGAGCAGCGTTCCTCTGACGGTACGATCAAATGGGCCATCGCGGTTGGCGATCAGCGCGTAGAAACCGTGTATATCCCGGAAGACGATCGCGCGACCCTGTGTGTTTCTTCACAGGTCGGTTGTGCATTAGAGTGTAAATTCTGCTCTACGGCGCAACAGGGCTTTAACCGTAACCTGCGGGTGTCGGAAATCATTGGTCAGGTCTGGCGTGCGGCGAAAATCGTCGGCGCGGTGAAAGCAACGGGCGTGCGTCCTATCACTAACGTGGTGATGATGGGGATGGGCGAGCCGCTGCTCAACCTGACCAACGTGGTGCCAGCGATGGAAATCATGCTGGATGACTTCGGTTTTGGGCTGTCAAAGCGTCGCGTCACGCTCTCCACCTCAGGCGTTGTCCCTGCGCTGGATAAGCTGGGCGATATGATTGATGTCGCGCTGGCGATTTCTCTGCATGCGCCGAACGATGAAATTCGTGACGAAATTGTACCTATCAACAAAAAGTACAATATCGAAACATTCCTTGGCGCGGTTCGTCGTTATCTGGAGAAATCCAACGCTAACCAGGGTCGTGTGACCATTGAGTATGTGATGTTAGATCACATCAATGATGGTACTGAACATGCGCATCAGTTGGCAGAGCTGCTGAAAGATACGCCGTGTAAGATTAACCTGATCCCGTGGAACCCGTTCCCTGGCGCGCCGTATGGCCGTAGCTCTAACAGCCGTATCGATCGTTTCTCCAAAGTGTTGATGAGCTATGGTTTCACTACCATCGTGCGTAAAACACGTGGCGATGACATCGATGCAGCCTGCGGTCAGCTGGCGGGTGACGTTATCGACCGTACCAAGCGTACTCTGCGTAAGCGTATGCAGGGCGACGCTATCGATATCAAGACCGTTTGATGTTGAGTGCACTACGGTATAATTCATGTACCGTAGTGCAACGTAAGCCAAATGAGGTTCTTTGTTGTTTTCGTGAGGTCAATAATAACGGTGCGTTTTTGTCGACTTTAAGGCAGTATGTAACGGCGCAACAAGCCTTTAGCCCTCAGGTTTACGTTGTTTTGTCTTTGATAGTCTGACCGTTTTATACTGTCTGACGAAGGTTAACTGACCAGATGTTTCGCGGTGTGGGTGAGCATTGTGGCTCGCCGGCATCAGAACCCAAATTTACGCAGCTGTAGCGAATGAATACTGAAGCCACGCACGACAAAAATGAAGCACTATCCACCGGCGTTCGTCTGCGCAATGCCCGTGAACAACTCGGATTCAGCCAGCAGGCAGTCGCGGAGCGACTTTGCCTGAAGGTCTCCACGGTACGTGATATTGAAGAAGATAAGGCACCAGCCGATCTCGCTTCAACATTCCTGCGCGGGTATATCCGTTCTTATGCGCGTCTGGTGCATATTCCTGAAGAAGAACTGTTGCCAGGGCTGGAAAAACAGGCTCCGATTCGCCCAGCCAAAGTCGCACCGATGCAGAGCTTCTCGCTCGGTAAGCGTCGTAAAAAACGCGACGGCTGGTTAATGACCTTTACCTGGCTGGTGCTGTTTGTCGTTGTCGGACTGACGGGAGCCTGGTGGTGGCAGAACCATAAAGCGCAGCAGGAAGAGATTACCACCATGGCCGATCAATCCTCCGCTGAGCTGAATGCCGGTAAAGATGGTGCGCAGAACGTACCGTTAGATACCAGCGCCGCAGCGGGCCAGGATACTACCCCGGCTCCAGACGATGGCGCGGTGGCGGACGCAGCGCCTACGCCAGATGTTGCTGCAACCCCGGCACCTGCCGCTGATGCGCAGCAGAATGCCGTTGTGGCACCTTCTCAGGCTAACGTCGATACCGCAACTGCTGCGCCAGCGACCGCGGCGCCGCTGCCGACTGACCAGGCGGGTGTCACTACCCCTGCCGCCGATCCTAACGCACTGGTAATGAACTTTACCGCCGATTGCTGGCTGGAAGTGACCGACGCGACCGGAAAAAAACTGTTCAGTGGTATGCAGCGTAAGGACGGCAATCTGAATCTGACGGGTCAGGCGCCGTACAAACTGAAAATTGGCGCTCCGGCGGCAGTGCAGATTCAGTTCCAGGGTAAACCTGTCGATCTGAGTCGTTTTATCAGAACTAACCAGGTTGCGCGTCTGACCGTTAATGCCGAACAATCACCGGCTCAGTAACAGACGGCAATGCGGGAGATTTTTTAATGCATAACCAGGCTCCAATTCAACGTAGAAAATCGACACGCATTTACGTTGGGAACGTGCCGATCGGCGATGGCGCGCCCATCGCCGTACAGTCTATGACCAATACGCGTACCACAGATGTGGAAGCGACGGTTAATCAGATCAAAGCGCTGGAACGCGTCGGCGCAGATATTGTTCGTGTCTCTGTACCGACAATGGATGCCGCAGAAGCGTTCAAGCTTATCAAACAGCAGGTTAATGTCCCGCTGGTTGCCGATATTCACTTCGACTATCGTATCGCGCTGAAGGTGGCGGAATACGGCGTCGATTGCCTGCGTATCAACCCAGGCAATATCGGTAATGAAGAGCGTATCCGCATGGTAGTGGACTGCGCTCGTGATAAAAATATTCCTATCCGTATCGGCGTCAACGCCGGATCGCTGGAAAAAGATCTGCAGGAAAAATACGGTGAACCGACGCCGCAGGCGCTGCTGGAATCCGCTATGCGCCATGTGGATCACCTCGATCGTCTGAACTTCGATCAATTCAAAGTCAGCGTTAAAGCGTCTGACGTTTTCCTCGCCGTAGAATCCTATCGCCTGCTGGCGAAACAGATCGATCAACCGCTGCATTTAGGGATCACCGAAGCCGGTGGCGCACGCAGCGGGGCGGTAAAATCAGCGATCGGTTTAGGATTGCTGTTGTCCGAAGGGATCGGCGATACGCTGCGTGTCTCTCTGGCGGCGGATCCGGTGGAAGAGATCAAGGTTGGCTTCGATATCCTGAAATCGCTGCGCATTCGTGCCCGCGGGATCAACTTTATCGCCTGCCCAACCTGCTCGCGTCAGGAGTTCGACGTTATCGGTACGGTGAACGCGCTGGAACAACGTCTGGAAGATATCATTACGCCAATGGATGTTTCGATCATCGGCTGCGTGGTGAACGGTCCTGGCGAAGCGCTGGTTTCTACGCTGGGCGTGACGGGTGGTAACAAGAAAAGCGGTCTGTATGAAGACGGCGTGCGTAAAGATCGACTCGATAACGACGATATGATTACGCAGCTTGAAGCCCGCATTCGCGCCAAAGCGAGTATCCTGGACGAAGCGCGTCGTATTGACGTGCAGCAGCTTGAAAAATAACAACGTGATGGGAAGCGGCGTGCTTCCCGTGTATGATTGAACCCGCATGGCGCCCGCATTGTTCGGGTTAGCGCTGAGGGTTCATTTTTATATTCATAAAGAGAATAAACGTGGCAAAAAACATTCAAGCCATTCGCGGCATGAACGATTATCTGCCTGGCGAAACCGCCATCTGGCAGCGCATTGAAGGCACTCTCAAAAACGTGCTCGGCAGCTACGGTTACAGTGAAATCCGCTTGCCGATTGTAGAGCAGACCCCGTTATTCAAACGCGCGATCGGTGAAGTCACTGACGTGGTTGAAAAAGAGATGTATACCTTTGAGGACCGTAATGGCGACAGCCTGACGTTGCGTCCTGAAGGGACTGCGGGCTGCGTACGCGCCGGCATCGAACATGGTCTCCTGTACAATCAGGAACAGCGTCTGTGGTATATCGGGCCGATGTTCCGCCACGAACGTCCGCAAAAAGGGCGCTATCGTCAATTCCATCAGCTGGGTGTCGAAGTGTTTGGCCTGCAAGGCCCGGACATCGATGCTGAACTGATTATGCTGACCGCTCGCTGGTGGCGCGCGCTGGGTATTTCTCAGCATGTCAGCCTTGAGCTGAACTCAATTGGTTCGCTTGAAGCCCGCGCTAACTACCGTGATGCGCTGGTCGCCTACCTGGAACAGCACAAAGAGAAACTGGACGAAGACTGCAAGCGCCGTATGTACACTAACCCGCTGCGCGTTCTCGACTCCAAAAACCCGGAAGTACAGGCGCTGCTCAACGACGCCCCTGCGCTGGGCGACTATCTTGATGACGACTCTCGCGAGCACTTTGCGGGCCTGTGCAAACTGCTGGAGTCCGCAGGTATTGCCTACACCGTCAATCAGCGTCTGGTTCGTGGTCTTGATTATTACAACCGCACCGTATTTGAGTGGGTTACCAGCAGCCTGGGCTCTCAGGGTACCGTGTGTGCCGGTGGGCGTTACGACGGTCTGGTAGAGCAACTTGGCGGTCGCGCAACGCCGGCCGTGGGCTTTGCCATGGGTCTGGAACGACTTGTTTTGTTAGTTCAGGCAGTTAATCCGGAATTTAACGCAGATCCTGTTGTCGATATATACCTGGTCGCTTCGGGGGCGGATACGCAGTCGGTTGCAATGCGGCTTGCAGAACGTCTGCGCGATGAAGTTCCTGGTGTGAAACTGATGACAAACCACGGTGGCGGCAACTTTAAGAAACAGTTCGCCCGCGCCGACAAGTGGGGCGCCCGCGTTGCACTGGTACTGGGCGAGTCCGAAGTGGCTGACGGTACTGTTGTAGTGAAGGATTTGCGCTCTGGTGAGCAAACGGCAGTAGCGCAGGATAGCGTTGCCGCGCATTTGCGCACTCTACTGGGCTAAGGAGAAGGACAGCGTGGAAATTTACGAGAACGAAAACGACCAGATTGATGCAGTAAAACGCTTCTTTGCTGAAAACGGCAAAGCGCTGGCTGTTGGGGTCATTTTAGGGGTTGGCGCGCTGGTTGGCTGGCGTTACTGGACCAGCCATCAGACGGAGTCCGCACGCTCTGCTTCTCTGGCATATCAAAATACGGTGACTGCGGTTAGCGCGGGTAAACCGGATAGTCTTCCTGCTGCAGAGAAATTTGCCGCAGAAAACAAAAATACCTACGGCGCGTTAGCTTCACTGGAACTGGCGCAGCAGTTTGTTGACCAAAATGAACTTGAGAAAGCCGCAAGCCAGCTGCAACAAGGCTTAGCAGCGACCAGCGATGAGAATCTCATAGCGGTGATTAACCTGCGTCTGGCTCGTGTTCAGGTTCAGCTTAAACAGGCTGATACCGCGCTGAAAACACTCGACACCATTAAAGGTGAAGGGTGGACGGCCATTGTTGCCGACCTGCGCGGTGAAGCATTGCTGAGCAAAGGCGATAAACAAGGTGCGCGTAGCGCATGGGAAGCGGGCGTGAAAAGCGATGCCTCTCCTGCTCTGAGCGAAATGATGCAGATGAAAATCAATAATTTGTCCATCTGAGAGGGACCCGATGCAATTGCGTAAATTACTTCTGCCAGGGCTGCTTTCCGTTACCCTATTGAGCGGCTGTTCACTGTTTAGTGGCGAAGAAGATGTCGTTAAGATGTCCCCATTACCGGTGGTTGAAAACCAGTTTACTCCGTCTACGGACTGGAGCACCTCTGTAGGTAACGGTATTGGTGATTTCTATTCCAATCTTCATCCTGCGCTGGCGGATAACGTTGTCTATGCAGCCGATCGCGCTGGCGTCGTTAAGGCGTTGAATGCGGACGACGGCAAAGAAGTCTGGTCTGTTAATCTGGGTGAGAAAGACGGCTGGTTCTCCCGCGCATCTGCACAGCTTTCTGGCGGTGTAACCGTGTCCGGTGGCCATGTTTACATTGGCAGCGAAAAAGCGCAGGTTTATGCGCTGAACACCAGCGATGGTACCACCGCATGGCAGACGAAAGTTGCCGGTGAAGCGCTGTCTCGTCCTGTTGTGAGCGATGGCGTGGTATTAATCCACACCAGTAACGGTCAGTTGCAGGCCTTGAACGAAGCTGACGGCGCTATCAAATGGACCGTTAACCTCGACATGCCTTCTCTGTCTCTGCGCGGCGAATCTGCCCCAGCGACCGCCTTTGGCGCAGCTATCGTTGGCGGTGATAACGGCCGCGTAAGCGCCGTGCTGATGCAGCAGGGCCAGATGATTTGGCAGCAGCGTATTTCTCAGGCGACAGGTCCAACGGAAATCGATCGTCTGAGCGACGTTGATACCACGCCTGTTATCGTCAATGGCGTTGTCTACGCGCTGGCTTATAATGGTAACCTGACGGCGCTGGATCTGCGCAGCGGTCAGATCATGTGGAAACGTGAACTGGGCTCAGTGAATGATTTCATCGTCGACGGTAACCGTATCTACCTGGTAGACCAGAACGACCGTGTACTGGCGCTGACCACCGACGGCGGTGTGACGCTGTGGACGCAAAGCGATCTGCTGCACCGTCTGCTGACGTCCCCGGTATTGTATAACGGCAATCTGGTCGTGGGTGATAGCGAAGGCTACCTGCACTGGATTAACGTTGACGATGGCCGCTTTGTCGCCCAGCAGAAAGTTGACAGCTCTGGTTTCCTGACCGAGCCGGTCTCTGCTGATGGTAAACTGCTGATCCAGGCGAAAGACGGTACGCTGTACTCTATTACGCGTTAATCGTCCCGGCCGCTCGCTTTGAAAAACGGCTCCTGGTGCAGGGGCCGTTTTACTGTTTTTAACAACGGCGCAAAAAATGTGCCCGTTGTGTGATGATTTATTAAATGAGGCTTTAAACATGGTACCTGTGGTCGCGCTTGTCGGGCGCCCTAACGTTGGCAAATCCACGTTATTTAACCGTCTAACTCGCACCCGAGATGCGCTGGTTGCGGATTTCCCGGGTCTGACTCGTGACCGTAAGTACGGTCGTGCGGAAATTGAAGGCCGCGAGTTTATCTGTATTGATACCGGCGGTATTGATGGCACCGAAGACGGTGTAGAAACCCGCATGGCGGAACAGTCGCTGTTGGCGATCGAAGAAGCGGACGTTGTGCTGTTCATGGTAGATGCGCGTGCTGGCCTGATGCCTGCGGATGAAGCCATTGCGAAACATCTGCGTTCGCGCCAGAAACCGACGTTCCTGGTAGCCAACAAAACTGACGGACTCGATCCTGATCAGGCGGTCGTCGATTTCTACTCGCTGGGTCTGGGTGAAATTTATCCGATCGCGGCATCCCATGGTCGTGGCGTTCTCAGCCTGCTGGAGCATGTTCTGCTGCCGTGGATGGATGACGTTGCTCCTCAGGAAGAGGTGGATGAAGATGCAGAATATTGGGCGCAACTGGAAGCCGAAGAGAACGGCGAAGAAGAGCCTGAAGATGACTTCAATCCGCAGGATCTGCCGATCAAACTGGCGATTGTTGGTCGCCCGAACGTAGGTAAGTCCACGCTTACTAACCGTATTCTCGGCGAAGACCGCGTAGTGGTTTACGACATGCCGGGGACCACGCGTGACAGTATTTATATCCCGATGCAACGCGATGAGCGCGAATATGTGCTCATTGATACCGCGGGCGTGCGTAAGCGCGGCAAAATTACCGAAGCAGTAGAAAAATTCTCAGTTATCAAAACGCTGCAGGCGATTGAAGATGCCAACGTGGTGATGCTGGTGATTGACGCGCGCGAAGGTATTTCCGATCAGGACCTGTCGCTGCTGGGCTTTATCCTCAATAGTGGGCGTTCACTTGTTATTGTGGTCAACAAGTGGGATGGCCTGACGCAGGAAGTGAAAGAGCAGGTCAAAGAGACTTTGGACTTCCGTCTGGGCTTTATTGATTTTGCGCGTGTACACTTCATCTCTGCGCTGCACGGCAGCGGCGTGGGTAATCTGTTTGAATCGGTCCGCGAAGCGTATGACAGCTCCACCCGTCGCGTCAGCACCGCGATGCTGACGCGCATTATGACTATGGCGGCAGAAGATCATCAGCCGCCGCTGGTGCGTGGTCGTCGTGTGAAGCTGAAATATGCCCACGCCGGTGGTTATAACCCACCAATCGTGGTGATTCACGGCAACCAGGTCAAAGACCTGCCGGATTCCTACAAGCGCTATCTGATGAACTATTTCCGTAAGTCTTTGGATGTGATGGGGACGCCGATCCGCATTCAGTTCAAAGAAGGGGAAAACCCGTTTGCGAACAAGCGTAATACGCTGACGCCGACGCAGATGCGTAAACGTAAGCGTTTGATAAAACACATCAAAAAAAGCAAGTAACCGTTGCTGATGCTGATAAAAACCCGTGCTTGTCGCGGGTTTTTTTTCGACGTTCCATCGCCAGCCTCAGCCCGTGCGATGTCAATCACTATTCATTTTTTACCAAGTTTAAATCTAAGAAAGTAGACATTTGTCGAGTTTTCGTCTTAAAGTCCGGGGGCTGGTACTAGACAAAACTAGCCTTAGGTTATCAAATGGTTAAATAAATTTTCGCCGCATGTAAAAAATCGGTCAGATACGTAACTGGCTGGCGTACATCGCGGTGTTTACACACACGACGACATAACTTTCGGGAGAATTATGCAATCCTCTGTTAATCAAAAAGAAAGCCGAACTTTCTTCGGCCATCCTTATCCGCTCGGCTCGCTGTTCTTCACAGAGATGTGGGAGCGCTTCTCGTTTTATGGCATTCGCCCGTTACTGATCCTGTTTATGGCTGCTACCGTTTATGACGGCGGCATGGGGCTGGCACGTGAAAATGCCTCGGCGATTGTGGGTATCTTTGCCGGTACGATGTACCTCGCTGCGCTGCCGGGTGGCTGGCTGGCGGATAACTGGCTCGGCCAACAGAAAGCGGTGTGGTACGGTTCCATCCTTATTGCCCTCGGCCATCTGTCAATTGCGCTCTCCGCCATTATGGGGAACAACCTGTTCTTTATTGGTCTGATGTTTATCGTGCTCGGCTCCGGTCTGTTTAAGACCTGTATTTCGGTCATGGTTGGCACGCTGTACAAAAAAGGCGATGCGCGTCGCGACGGCGGCTTCTCGCTGTTCTACATGGGCATCAACATGGGGTCGTTTATCGCGCCGCTGATTTCCGGCTGGCTGATTAAAACCCACGGCTGGCACTGGGGCTTTGGCATCGGTGGTATCGGGATGTTGGTGGCGTTGATCATTTTCCGTGTATTTGCTGTTCCATCGATGAAACGCTACGACAGCGAAGTGGGGCTCGACTCCACCTGGAATAGCCCGGTAGTGAAACGTAACGGCGTGGGCGCGTGGCTGCTGGCGCTGGCCGTCGGTGCGGCGGTTATCGTTACGCTGATAGCGCAGGGCGTGATTGTAATTAATCCGGTCGCGGTTGCCAGCATGCTGGTGTACGTGATTGCAGCCTCCGTTGCGCTCTACTTTATCTACCTGTTCATCTTTGCCGGTCTGAACCGTAAAGAGCGTGCCAGACTGCTGGTCTGCTTTATCCTGCTGGTTTCCGCCGCGTTCTTCTGGTCCGCGTTTGAGCAGAAGCCAACCTCGTTCAACCTGTTCGCTAACGACTACACTAACCGTATGATCGGTGATTTTGAAATCCCGGCGGTCTGGTTCCAGTCGATAAACGCGCTGTTTATTATCCTGCTGGCACCGGTATTCAGTTGGGCATGGCCGAAGCTGGCAAGCATGAATATTCGCCCGAGTAGCATCACCAAGTTTGTTATCGGTATCCTCTTTGCGGCGGCAGGCTTCGGTCTGATGATGCTGGCGGCGCAAAACGTTCTCAGTAACGGCGGGGCAGGCGTTTCTCCATTCTGGCTGGTGGGCAGTATCCTGATGCTGACGCTTGGCGAGCTGTGCCTGAGTCCGATCGGTCTGGCGACAATGACGCTGCTGGCGCCGGAAAGAATGCGCGGGCAGATGATGGGCCTGTGGTTCTGCGCCAGTGCGCTGGGCAACCTGGCCGCAGGTTTGATTGGCGGTCATGTGAAGGCTGACCAACTGGATATGCTGCCGGATCTCTTCGCACGCTGCTCGATTGCGCTGCTGATCTGCGCTGCGGTACTGATCATCCTCATTGTTCCGATTCGTCGCATGCTGGAGAATACGCAAACTAAACCGGCAACTAGCGCCTGATAACACCTCGATTGTGCCGGGGCAGACGTTATGTCCCGGCTATTCAATTAACGAGGTAAGAGCATGCTGTTAGGATTTGTTGGGCTTGGTGCAGTCGTTGAAACGGCATACTTGCCCGCATTACGTAATATGTTCGGTGATGCACTACGCTGTGTGGGATTTGATGTTCAACCCGCAAAGCAGCCCGCAGATGTGACACGCTGTGCGTCGCTCGCTGAACTTCTTGCAATGCCGCTTGATACCCTGTTTATTACCACCGCATCCCTGCATCACCTTGATGTGCTTGAACAGGCGCTGACGGCTCCCATCGCTCGTATCGTGGTCGAAAAGCCTATTGTCGCCACGCTTTCCCAAATTGAAAAACTGAAAACGCTGCTGGCTCAACCGGATGCTGCCAACCGCGTGCTGGCACTCGACCATTGGATGGCACGCAATGGCGCAATGCAGCTGGCGTTGGGCAAACTCGGAGCGCAGTGGCAGGGCGATAATCCACAACAGGCACTTGTCTCTCACTTTTCACACATTGTTAAAATCGACGGTTTTTTGCAGGAACCGAGCGGGTTTAACGCTGTTGGAGAACCTATTGCGCTAAACTTTGCCACCGGTGAGCCGGATACCCGTGAGCTTCGTCATCCGGACGGTGTGATTCTGGACATTGGCACACATGTACTGGCAATGCTGCGTGAAACAGTGCGTTACCTGGGCGGTAATGACAGTATGACCTTGCAGGTGAAAAGCGCTAAAGACCGTCTGGGACGAAATATTGTAGAGGGCGACCTGACCACAGCAGAAGGAGAGGCGCATCTGCAGGGACAGATTAGCGGCATTCCGCTGGACATCTGGCTGAATAAATACGCGGGGCCGGCTGGCGGACAAAAAGGCCTGCGCCTTTGTCTGGGCGATGGTCGTGTCATTAGCCATGATCGCCGTGGTGTCGAGGATGTGCTCGAATTGATTGACGGTGATGTTGTACAACGCTGGAGTCTGCCTGGTAGCGTATATGCCCATTGTCTGGCGGAGCATATTCTGGGCGCGCAAAGTCTGTTTAAACGCAGCCCACAGGAAGTGAGCCGCACGACGCAGCGCAGGCTGGAGGAAGTGGAGCGCCTGTTAACGTTACAGCAGCAGTTACGCGGGCGGCATTAAACGCATCGTGTTAAACTCAGCGCAGTAATGGATCCCTGTACTGGAGTCGCTATGTCTATTATTTGCCCGGATTGTCATGCAGAGCTGGAGCCGCAAAACGGTATGGCGCACTGTGATAACTGTAATAAAGATATTCAGTTAGAAGCGCACTGCCCGGAGTGCAATCAGCCGCTGCAGGTGCTTAAAGCCTGTGGCGCGGTGGATTATTTCTGCCAGAACGGTCATGGCCTTATCTCGAAGAAACGCGTGGCGTTTGTGCCGCTTTAATCCTGTTTTTTCCTGCGTGTTTTCTTTGTCTTCGTGACAGCTCTCACTTCGCTTTCCACCCATCCGTCAGACAGGCGGGTGGTGAGCACATCACCTGCTGTAACCTGTTTAGTCTGTTTCAGCACTTCACCCTCTTTTGCGGTCGTCACGCTATAACCGCGGGCCAGCGTGGCCAGTGGGCTGACTGCCTCAAGATGGGTAACCGCGTTGCCAAAACGCTCGCGCTGTTCGCTTAAACGCGCACGGATATTTTCCGCCAGGCGGTATTCCAGTTGCTGAATGCGTGTTTGCGCACGGTAAATACGCGGCTGCGGGTTTTGCTGATTCAGACGCTGCAGCATGCGCTGCTGACGCTGATTTGCCTGTTTAATCTTATTCTCAAGTGCGAAGTTCATTCTCTGACGCAGTCGTTCCAGCACGGTCTGCTGACGGGCCAGACGCAGTTGCGGATGCTGCTGTTGCAAGCGGTGATGAAGCTGGGTAAATCGACGAGTACGATTGGCGAGGTAGTAGTCCATCGCCATCTCCAGACGTTGCTGACCATGCTGTATTTGACGCAGCAGTTCAAGCTGATTACGGCTGACAATTTCTGCCGCCGCCGACGGCGTAGGTGCCCGTAAATCTGCAATAAAATCGGCAATAGTGACATCGGTTTCATGGCCGACGGCGCTGACGACTGGAATGCGGCTGGCAAAGATCGCCCGTGCAACACGTTCGTCGTTAAAACTCCACAAATCTTCCAGCGAGCCGCCGCCGCGCCCGACGATCAGCACATCGCACTCGCCCCGCGCGTTCGCCAGTTCAATGGCCCGAACGATCTGCCCTGGCGCATCATCGCCCTGGACTGCGGTCGGGTAGATAATAACGGGCAGGGAAGGGTCGCGACGCTTCAGGACGTGGAGAATATCGTGCAGCGCGGCGCCGGTTTTAGAGGTGATTACCCCGACGCAGTGGGCCGGTGAGGGCAGCGTTTTTTTGAACTGCTGATCGAATAGCCCTTCACCCTGCAGTTTGGCCTTGAGTTGCTCATATTTTTGCTGCAGCAAACCTTCGCCCGCTGGCTGCATGCTCTCAACAATTATCTGATAGTCGCCGCGCGGCTCGTACAATGTAATGTTGGCGCGTACCAGTACCTGCTGACCGTGCTGTGGTCGGAACGTTACCCGGCGATTGCTGTTGCGAAACATCGCGCAGCGTACCTGAGCGGTGTCATCTTTGAGCGTGAAATACCAGTGACCGGAGGACGGCTGCGTGAAATTCGAAATTTCACCGCTGATCCACACTTGTCCCATTTCCTGCTCAAGCAGCAAACGAACCGTCTGATTCAGGCGGCTTACGGTAAAAATTGAGGTGGTCTGAGAGGATAACATGTGAGCGGGATCAAATTCTAAATCAGCAAGTTATTCAGTCGAAAGTAACATGCTCACAGAGGAGCGCAAGGTTTTTTTGCAAAAAAGTGTGGATGCAATCGGTTACGCTCTGTATAATGCCGCGGCAATATTTAATAACCTCCCAGGTGAGATATTGCCCATGCTACGTATCGCAAAAGAAGCCCTGACGTTTGACGACGTCCTCCTCGTTCCCGCTCATTCTACTGTTCTGCCGAATACTGCTGATCTCAGCACCCAGTTGACGAAAACCATTCGCCTGAACATTCCTATGCTCTCCGCAGCAATGGACACCGTGACGGAAGCGCGCCTGGCAATTGCCCTGGCTCAGGAAGGCGGCATCGGTTTTATCCACAAAAACATGTCTATTGAGCGCCAGGCGGAAGAAGTTCGTCGCGTGAAGAAACATGAATCTGGCGTCGTGACCGACCCACAAACCGTACTGCCAACCACCACTCTGCGCGAAGTAAAAGAACTGACCGAGCGTAACGGTTTCGCAGGCTACCCGGTAGTGACTGAAGATAACGAACTGGTCGGCATCATCACCGGTCGTGACGTACGGTTTGTGACTGATCTGAATCAGCCGGTTAGCGTCTACATGACGCCGAAAGAGCGTCTGGTGACCGTTCGTGAAGGCGAAGCACGCGATGTTGTCTTTGCCAAAATGCACGAAAAACGCGTCGAGAAAGCGCTGGTTGTTGACGACAGCTTCCATCTGCTCGGCATGATCACCGTTAAAGATTTCCAGAAAGCGGAACGTAAACCTAACGCCTGTAAAGACGAGCATGGTCGTCTGCGCGTTGGGGCTGCTGTAGGCGCAGGTGCGGGTAACGAAGAGCGTGTTGACGCGCTGGTTGCCGCTGGCGTTGATGTTCTGCTGATTGACTCCTCTCACGGTCACTCAGAAGGCGTACTGCAGCGTATCCGTGAAACTCGTGCTAAATACCCGGATCTGCAGATCATCGGGGGGAACGTTGCGACTGGTGCAGGCGCTCGCGCGCTGGCGGAAGCCGGCTGCAGCGCTGTTAAAGTCGGTATCGGCCCAGGCTCCATCTGTACTACCCGTATCGTTACCGGCGTCGGTGTACCGCAGATCACCGCCGTTTCTGACGCTGTTGAAGCGCTGGAAGGCACTGGTATCCCGGTTATTGCCGATGGCGGTATTCGTTTTTCCGGCGACATCGCAAAAGCGATCGCTGCGGGTGCTTCTGCAGTGATGGTTGGCTCTATGCTGGCGGGGACTGAAGAATCTCCGGGCGAAATCGAACTGTATCAGGGCCGTTCTTACAAATCATACCGTGGTATGGGCTCTTTGGGCGCGATGTCCAAAGGTTCTTCCGACCGTTATTTCCAAAGCGATAACGCCGCTGACAAACTGGTCCCGGAAGGTATCGAAGGTCGCGTTGCGTATAAAGGTCGCCTGAAAGAGATCATTCACCAGCAGATGGGTGGCCTGCGCTCCTGTATGGGTCTGACCGGCTGTGGTACTATCGACGCGCTGCGAACAAAAGCAGAGTTTGTACGTATCAGCGGTGCGGGTATTCAGGAAAGTCACGTCCACGATGTGACCATCACCAAAGAGTCCCCTAACTACCGCATGGGCTCCTGATAAGTTTCCGCGCCCGGCTATATGCCGGGCGAATTTGTTTCACTTGCCTCGGAATTAGCGTCAATGACAGACAATATTCATAAACATCGCATTCTCATCCTTGATTTCGGATCTCAGTACACTCAGCTGGTTGCTCGTCGCGTACGTGAACTGGGCGTCTATTGTGAACTGTGGGCGTGGGATGTTACGGAAGCACAAATTCGCGAATTCAACCCAAGCGGTATCATTCTTTCCGGTGGTCCGGAAAGCACCACTGAAGAAAACAGCCCGCGTGCGCCGGAATACGTTTTCACTGCGGGCGTGCCTGTGTTCGGCGTGTGCTACGGCATGCAGACTATGGCAATGCAGCTCGGTGGTCATGTTGAAGGTTCTAACGAACGTGAATTCGGCTATGCGCAGGTTGAAGTTCAGACCGACAGCGCGCTGATCCGCGGTATTGAAGACTCTCTGACCGCAGACGGCAAACCACTGCTGGACGTGTGGATGAGCCACGGCGACAAAGTGACCGCTATTCCGGAAGGTTTCGTGACCGTTGCCAGCACCGACAACTGCCCGTTTGCCATCATGGCGCACGAGGAAAAACGTTTCTACGGTGTGCAGTTCCATCCGGAAGTTACCCACACCCGTCAGGGGATGCGCATGCTGGAGCGTTTTGTGCGCGACATCTGCCAGTGTGAAGCGCTGTGGACCCCGGCAAAAATTATCGATGACGCCGTTGCCCGCATTCGTGAGCAGGTTGGCACTGATAAAGTGATCCTCGGCCTCTCCGGCGGCGTTGACTCCTCCGTCACCGCGATGCTGCTGCACCGTGCAATTGGCAAAAACCTGACCTGTGTGTTCGTCGACAACGGTCTGCTGCGTCTCAACGAAGCTCAGCAGGTGATGGATATGTTCGGCGACCATTTCGGCCTGAACATCATTCATGTTGAAGGTGAAAAGCGTTTCCTGGACGCGCTGAAAGGCGAGAACGATCCGGAAGCTAAACGTAAAATCATCGGCCGCGTGTTCGTGGAAGTCTTCGACGAAGAAGCGCTGAAGCTGGAAGACGTTAAGTGGCTGGCGCAGGGAACCATCTATCCGGACGTGATCGAATCCGCGGCTTCTGCCACTGGTAAAGCGCACGTCATCAAATCTCACCACAACGTGGGCGGTTTGCCGAAAGAGATGAAGATGGGTCTGGTTGAACCGCTGCGTGAGCTGTTCAAAGACGAAGTGCGTAAGATTGGTCTGGAGCTTGGTCTGCCGTACGACATGCTGTACCGTCACCCATTCCCGGGTCCGGGTCTGGGCGTACGCGTGCTGGGCGAAGTGAAGAAAGAGTACTGCGACCTGCTGCGCCGTGCGGATGCTATCTTCATTGAGGAACTGCACAACGCTGACCTGTACAACAAAGTGAGCCAGGCGTTCACCGTGTTCCTGCCGGTACGTTCCGTTGGCGTCATGGGCGATGGCCGTAAGTACGACTGGGTTGTTTCCCTGCGTGCTGTTGAAACCATCGACTTTATGACCGCGCACTGGGCGCACCTGCCGTATGACTTCTTAGGCCGCGTCTCTAACCGCATTATCAACGAAGTTAACGGTATTTCCCGCGTGGTGTATGACATCAGCGGTAAGCCGCCAGCTACGATTGAGTGGGAATAATATTCCTCCCGTTTAGCGGTTTCTGAACCGGTAGTATGTAAAAGCCCTCTGTTTATAGAGGGCTTTTTATTGCGCGAATTTTATCGATGCGACAGTCCTGCTCGATAGTAGGGTTAATCACACACTTAACGTCTGCGCTCCATTCAACACCGCTTCTTATTTACGGAAATAATGAAAAATACTCAGGGTATTACCCTGTAGAATTTAATAACGGTAACAATTCAGATAAGCATTTAAATTTATGCTAAATATGAATGTTTTAGCCGGTGATATTTTCTGGCGATATTAATTAGCGTCTATTTGAGCGCAGTGTATCTTTTTTATATCCAGTACTCTGGAACGTAAAAAATCAGCGCGAATGGCGCGGTGAAGTGGGATTAAAAGATGGTGTATTTGTGCGAAAAACACGGTTAATTATACGATATATCAGCACGTGTGGGCGGGTAAGACTGCGGGAAGTTTCATCACTCAAATCCCTTACCGGATGGTTAAATGTCAGGCGATTAGCCATCCGGTAAGGAATCTTAATGCTGGGGGGATCCTCGGCGCGAGCGATCAGCGTACGTCAGTTTGTGCAGGAGATGCCTGTTGCGGCAGGGTGATCTGCTGAGATTCTTTTTTGTTCTGGTGGTGGTGCCACGCACCTATGGCGGAGTAGACGAAGCGTCCGAAGAAGAAAAGAAAGCTGATAAGCAGTACGATCCGGATCATGCGACTGTTAAATCGGTGTCGTTTGCGTAGGCTGGTAACCTGGCTCACAAAAGGTTCCTTGTAGTGTACCCAACTGAGGGCGATAGTCACATTAAGGCATACTGTGAGGAAATGGTCAATTTTTCGTTATGTAAAATTGCTTCAGTTGTTTTATCTATTTATGTGGTAATGACTCCAACTTACTGATAGTGTTTTATGTTCAGATAATGCCCGATGACCTTGTCATGCAGCTCCACCGATTTTGAGAACGACAGTGACTTCCGTCCCAGCCTTGCCAGATGTTGTCTCAGATTCAGGTTATGTCGCTCAATGCGCTGAGTGTAACGCTTGCTGATTACGTGCAGCTTTCCCTTCAGGCGGGATTCATACAGCGGCCAGCCATCCGTCATCCATACCACGACCTCAAAGGCCGACAGCAGGCTCAGAAGACGCTCCAGTGTGGCCAGAGTGCGTTCACCGAAGACGTGCGCCACAACCGTCCTCCGTATCCTGTCATACGCGTAAAACAGCCAGCGCTGACGTGATTTAGCACCGACGTAGCCCCACTGTTCGTCCATTTCCGCGCAGACGATGACGTCACTGCCCGGCTGTATGCGCGAGGTTACCGACTGCGGCCTGAGTTTT
This sequence comes from Citrobacter sp. RHBSTW-00859, assembly GCF_013729795.1. NCBI lineage: Bacteria > Pseudomonadati > Pseudomonadota > Gammaproteobacteria > Enterobacterales > Enterobacteriaceae > Citrobacter > Citrobacter sp. RHBSTW-00859. The sequence continues at coordinate 1,384,693 of NZ_CP056284.1, forward strand.
TTAAGTGACGTAAAATCGTGTTGAGGCCAACGCCCATAATGCGGGCGGTTGCCCGGCATCCAACGCCATTCATGGCCATATCAATGATTTTCTGGTGCGTACCGGGTTGAGAAGCGGTGTAAGTGAACTGCAGTTGCCATGTTTTACGGCAGTGAGAGCAGAGATAGCGCTGATGTCCGGCAGTGCTTTTGCCGTTACGCACCACCCCGTCAGTAGCTGAACAGGAGGGACAGCTGATAGAAACAGAAGCCACTGGAGCACCTCAAAAACACCATCATACACTAAATCAGTAAGTTGGCAGCATCACCGAGCATGTCTATCAGTTATCGGGTAATGATTTAGTTCTGCGTTTTAACACCGAGTCGCATCAGGAGCGTATTGAAGCGCTGGACAGGCATATCAAGCAGTTTCGTTTTATCTGGGATGGCATGCCTTTACAGCCGCAGGTGGGGATTAGTTTTTGCTATGTCCGTTCTCCTGTTAATCACATCTACTTGTTACTGGGGGAGTTAAGCACCATCGCCGAGCTTTCTCTGGCGACCAATGCGCCAGAGAATTTGCAGCGCCGAGGCGTGATGCACCTGCAACGTGACCTGAAAGATAAGGTTGCGATGATGAATCGTCTGCAGCTGGCGCTGGAGCACCATCGCTTTTTCCTGATGGCGCAGCCGATTTCAGGCGTGCGCGGTGATGTTTATCACGAAATTCTGCTGCGGCTCGAGGGGGATGATGGTGAAACCATCGGTCCTGACAGCTTCTTACCGGTAGCGCATGAGTTTGGATTGTCATCCAGCATCGATCTGTGGGTGATTGAAAATACGCTGAAGTTTATGGCGCAGAATCGGGAAAAAATGCCCGCCCGTCGGTTTGCTATTAACTTATCTCCCACATCGGTATGCCGGGCCCGGCTTCCGCATGACATCAACCAACTGCTGATTAAGTACAAAGTTGAACCGTGGCAGCTGATTTTTGAAGTAACGGAAAGCAATGCCTTAACCAATGCGGAACAGGCGCAGGCAACGTTAATGCAGCTGCAATCATTGGGCTGTCAGATTGCAATTGATGATTTTGGTACCGGATATGCCAGCTATGCGCGGCTGAAGAATGTGAATGCCGATATTCTGAAAATTGATGGCAGCTTTATTCGCAACATCGTTTCGAATAGCCTCGACTATCAAATCGTGGCCTCTATTTGCCATCTGGCGCGGATGAAAAGAATGCTGGTGGTCGCGGAGTACGTCGAAAGCGAAGAAATACGCAGTGCGGTAATTTCGCTGGGGATTGATTACATGCAGGGGTATCTGATTGGTAAACCGCAGGCGTTGCATGAAATGCTGGAAGAACAGGTGCCAGAAGAACTGGCACCTGCTGAGAGCTTATGCGGCGATATCGGGTGAACTCTCTTCTTCAATTTTGAGACGCCAGCCGGTAACGGCTTCCCAGTATTGCTGCTCTTTTTCCAGATCGAGCAGCACCAGCGCATTCTGGCTAAACCAGTCATGCGGAAAGCGTAAGGTCCAGTGGTTGTCGTCGGTAATTAGGGTCAGCGTCGGTGGCGTGGTGGTCGCTTGTCGCTGATTATTCAGCAGCACGCCCAGGCGCAACAGCTGAATTAACGGCAAAAACTGTTTTTTCTTGAACAGCGTAAAGCGGGGCAAATCATCCAGTTTCACCGCTTTGCGATGATATCGAACCAGGGTTGCCATCATCAGCTGTTGTTCCTGATTGAAACCCGGTAAATCGCTGTTTTGGAGGATATACGCCGAGTGGCGATGTAAACCGCTGTGGTTGATGTTCAGCCCAACCTCATGCAGCATCGCCGCCCAGCGCAGCAACGCTTCCAGTTGTGGATTGGCCAGCTTTGGCTGCTGCGTATGCCACTGGTCGTACATTTGCATCGTCGTTTCCAGTACGCGCCGGGCCTGTTCGCTGTCGATGTTGTACTGGTTCGCCAGGCTGCTCGCGGTACGGCTGCGAACGTCCTGGTGGCGAAAACGACCTTCCATCTCATACAGTACGCCTTCGCGTAGTGCGCCATCAGAAAGGCGGAGTTCGCGGATAGCTAGTGCGTCAAAAACGCCGCACAGAATTGCGAGTCCCGGCACAAACACCGCTTTTCGTTCTTCAGACAGCCCCGGCAGGCTGAGCGCATCGAATGACGCATGCTTTAGCACTTCGGATCGCAGTTTGTCCAGGCGTTCGGGGGTGATAAAACCATCTTTCTCGCCCATCTCCAGCAGCACTTCGTGTGCCGCTTTAATCGTGCCCGATGCGCCCAGCGCTACGTTCCAGCCCTGAATACGAAACTGCCAGGTTAAGGTTTCAAGCTTTTGCGCTGCCGCCATGCGCGCACGCTGGAAGTTTTCCCGACTAATAGCGCCGCCCGGGAAATACATCTGAGCAAAACTGACGCAGCCCATACGACGACTTTCCACCAGTTTGGGCTCGAAATCTTCGCCGATCACCAGTTCTGTTGAACCACCTCCGATATCAATAACCAGCTTACGACCCTTTTCCGGCTGGGTGTGCTCCACGCCCATAAAAATCAGTCGGGCTTCTTCATTACCGGAAATAATCTCAATCGGGTAGGGGATAACTTTTTCTGCTCGCTTGAGAAAATCGGTCGCATTTAGCGCCTGACGCAAAGTATGGGTTCCCACGATGCATACGCTTGATGGGGGAAAGCCCTGCAGACGTTCGGCGAACAGCGACAGGCAGCTTAATCCGCGCTCCATTGCCTCTTCGCTCAGCTTGTTATCTTCGCCGAGGCCATCCGCCAGATGAACGCGCTGTTTCAGTCGCCCGATAATCTGCATTGCGCCATCAACCACGCGGGCAATGACCATATGGAAACTGTTTGAACCAAGGTCGACCGCAGCAAATTCCTGCGGTCGTGGAGTCTTGTCGTGTATTGGCATAGCGTTAGTCAGGTTGCTCGAGTGATTTGATGTAGTCGTATATCGCCAATTGTGACTGAACCTTACGGCGGTTTCCGCGCGGTACGTAGCGATTACTGAGTTCTTTATCGATGAAGCGGGCCTTCACCGTGTCGCTGAACAGGATATCGATAATATCCAGCACCCGTTGCTTAAGACGCGGGTCTAGCAGCGGGGTGGCGACTTCGATGCGATAGTCGATATTCCTGGTCATCCAGTCTGCGGAGGAGAGGTATACCTGCTTGTCACCACCGTTTTCGAAGATATAAACCCGGTCGTGTTCAAGGTAGCGGTCAACTATGCTTATCACGCGAATATTGTCGCTAATGCCTTCCAGATTCGGAATCAAAGAGCACATACCGCGAATCAATAAATTGACTGGCACGCCTGAGCTTGAGGCCGCATAGAGACGATCAACCAGGCCTTTATCGACCAAGTTATTCAGTTTAAGCGTGATACCGGAAGGCTGTCCTTGCTGCGCGTTGGCGATTTCTTTGTCAATCATCGCGTACAGCAAACGGCGCGAGTTCTGCGGAGAAACCAGCAGATAATCGAACGTCACCGGACGATACGGGTTCTCGATGAAGTTGAAAACCCGACGAACCTCGTTGGTAATGCGTGAGTCGGCGGTAAGTAACGAGTAGTCGGTATAGAGACGCGCCGTTTTTTCGTTGAAGTTCCCCGTCCCGATATGTGCATAGCGCACAACTTCATCACCTTCTTTACGCGAGATAAGGAACAATTTGGCGTGAATTTTCAGGCCCGGCGCGGAGAAGATGACGTGAACGCCAGCCTCGGTAAGACGCTTGGCCCAATGAATGTTGGCTTCTTCATCAAAGCGAGCCTGCAACTCCACCACCACGGTGACTTTCTTACCGTTGTGCGCAGCATGGATCATCGAATCAATGATGCGCGAGTCTTTGGCCACACGGTAGATGTTGATTTTAATCGCCAGCACGCTCGGATCGAAAGAGGCCTGGCGCAACAGTTCAAGAACGTGCTCAAAAGTGTGATACGGATAATATAGCAGCACGTCGCGTTCGCGAACGGCGTCAAAGCCGTTACGAAACTTCTCGTTATCGAACCAGATATGGCGCAAACGCGGCAGCGGTTTGTTCACCAGGTTAGCTTTGCCAACGTTGGGGAAATTAATAAAGTCTTTGAAGTTATGGTAACGCCCGCCGGGAACAATCGAGTCGTAGCGAGAAATCGTCAGCTTTTCACGCAGTACCTCGACCAGCGCATTCGGCATGTCGCGCTGATAGACAAAACGTACAGGCTCTGCGGTCAGACGCTGTTTCAGGCTGGACGACATCAGCTCCATCAGGCTCGATTCCATCTCGTGCACCAAATCGTATTCGGCGTCGCGAGTCATTTTCATCGAATAGGCGTTCAGCGCATCGTAATCAAAGAACCCTTTGAAAATGTCGTCAAGGCAGTAGCGTAAGATGTTGTCCAGCAGGATCATCGGTTTGCGACGGCGCGGGGTTTCCGGCGGTAGATTCACAAAACGGGGAACCTTGTCGGAAGGGATTTCCAGCAGCGCGTAGCGGGTCGTATCGCCGCGGATAATTTCCACCGCCAGATAGGTGTAGTCATCTTTCAGAAACTGAACTAAATCCGTCTCGCGGTTGATCAGGATCGGTGTAATGTGCTGGCGAAGATATTGTTTGAAGTAGTGGCGTAACCAGCTCTGTTGATTGACCGACAACTGACGTTCATTGATAAGGAAAATCTGGTTGCGCGCCATCTCCAGCAGCAACTCGTTGTACAGGCCGTCAAATTCCTGATCGGCTTTTAATACGCGGGCCTGGATTTTGCCTAACAGATGGCGGGAGTGAGAGTTTGAACCCTGTTCTTCGCTAATAATGATTCGGCGCTTCAGTTCGGCAAAACGAACCTTATAAAACTCGTCGAGATTATTGGAATAGATACCTAAGAAACGCATCCGTTCGATCAACGGGTTTGACTTATCAGCAGCTTCCTGGAGTACACGTTCGTTGAACGCTAACCAGCTGAGTTCTTTCTCGATGTATAGCTTTTCCTGACCCATTACAACTTTTACTCCGTTTCATTCACGGGACACTACCGATTTATTATGGCGAGCATTGCTCTCAGATGTCCAACAGTGCCAGAAAAATATGACAATAAACCGTCTGATAGCAAAGAGAAAGGGGGGAGCGTAGATGAATACCGGAGATGTTAACCGGAAAAGGTATTTATGCCTGTAAACCGGATGGTGAGATCCGGTTTACAGGTTGATTTTATTCTTCGTCGGCGGCGTAGCCTTGTGGCGGCAGACGAACGCCGTCCAGCCATGCTGCGTTATCACGCATCTTCAGGCGACCATCAGTAAACCAGCTTACCACCAGCGGGTAAATGGTATGTTCCTGGGTCTGGACTCGTGCCGTGACATCATCTTCGCTGTCGCCTTCAAATACCGGAACTTTGGCCTGGAGAATAACCGGTCCGCCGTCCAGTTCATCGGTGACGAAATGGACGGAAGTGCCATGCTCTTCATCGCCGTTTTCCAGAACCTGACGGTGCGTGTGCAGGCCAGGATACTTCGGCAATAAAGACGGGTGGATATTCAGCAATCGTTCAGAATAGTGAGCAACAAACGCCGGACTTAGAATGCGCATATAACCGGCCAGCACCACGACATCGGGGGCATAAGCGTCGATCTCTTGTATCAGTTGCTGGTCGAATGCTTCGCGACTGGCAAACTGGGCGGCTTCCAGCGAGTGTGCAGGAATATTCGCTTCGCGTGCGCGCTCAAGGCCGAACGCATCGGCCTTGTTACTGAATACTGCACGTATGGTGCCATTGATTTTATTTTGTTCGCAGGCATCCATTATCGCCTGCAAATTGCTTCCGTTGCCGGAAATGAGCACCACAATGTTTTTCATTCAATGACCACACGCTGTTCGGAATCAGAAGCTTTGATGATACCGATTTTCCATGCGTTTTCACCTTTCTCATTGAGCAAAGCAAGGGCGTTGTCCACTTCAGAAGCTGGCAGGGCGATAACCATGCCTACGCCGCAGTTAAAGGTGCGATACATCTCATGCTGGCTGACGTTACCCGCCGTTTGCAGCCAGTTGAAGACGGCTGGCCACTGCCATGAAGATTCGTCGATCACAGCCTGCGTGTTGTCTGGCAGAACGCGTGGAATATTTTCCCAGAAGCCACCGCCGGTCAGGTGGGCAATGGCATGCACATCAACCTTCTCAATCAGTTCCAGAATGGATTTGACATAAATGCGGGTCGGGGCCAGTAAGTGATCGGCCAGCGGCTTGCCTTCAAGCTCGGTGGTTTCCGGGTCACAACCGCTAACTTCAACAATTTTGCGCACCAGAGAGTAGCCGTTGGAGTGCGGACCGCTGGAGCCGAGTGCAATCAGTACGTCGCCGTCAGCCACTTTTGAACCGTCGATGATCTCTGATTTTTCGACGACGCCAACGCAGAAGCCTGCCACGTCGTAATCTTCGCCGTGGTACATCCCCGGCATTTCAGCCGTTTCACCGCCGACAAGCGCACAGCCAGACTGCAGACAGCCTTCGGCAATACCGTTAATGACGCTGGCTGCGGTATCCACATCCAGTTTGCCGGTAGCATAGTAGTCGAGGAAAAACAGCGGCTCAGCGCCCTGAACCACGAGGTCGTTGACGCACATTGCGACGAGGTCAATGCCGATAGTGTCGTGGCGTTTCAGATCCATCGCCAGACGCAGTTTTGTGCCGACGCCATCAGTGCCGGAAACCAGTACCGGTTCACGATATTTTTGCGGCAATGCGCACAGCGCACCGAAGCCACCCAGACCACCCATAACTTCCGGACGACGAGTTTTCTTTACTACGCCTTTGATTCGATCAACCAGAGCATTACCTGCATCAATATCAACACCGGCATCTTTGTAGCTAAGAGAGGTTTTATCGGTCACTGCCTGCTTCCCCACATGTTTACTTGCAGTAAAAGTTAAATTCGGCGCAATTCTAACAGGGAAAGCAAACGTTTGCGAGCCTGCTCTGCATCAAGTTTTATGTGCTGATTTTTTCAGCATTTTACAATCATTTATCTATTTGTTTGAACTGCGCCACGAAAATGAAACCGGGTACAGTCTTGTGCTTGAAACCTGCCAGCTGAATACACAGTATCGTACTGAAACCGGTTTCTGTTTTCTGTTGCGGACCTCATCAACAGCGTTTTGCACAGAGTAATCACGAGAGGGGAAGGGTATGTCAGGATTTAAAGCAGATTTCATGTGGGGTGGTGCCGTAGCCGCTCATCAACTGGAAGGTGGCTGGCAGGAAGGTGGAAAAGGAATTAGCGTTGCCGATGTCATGACGGCGGGGGCGCATGGCGTGGCGCGTGAAATCACTGACGGTGTGATTGCCGGTAAAAACTACCCTAACCACGACGCCATCGATTTTTATCACCGCTATAAAGACGACATTAAGCTGTTTGCCGAAATGGGGTTTAAATGTTTTCGCACTTCGATTGCCTGGACGCGTATTTTCCCCTTAGGCGACGAAGCGCAACCCAATGAGGCTGGCCTGCAGTTCTATGATGACCTGTTTGACGAATGCCTGAAATATGGCATTGAACCGGTGATTACGTTGTCGCATTTCGAGATGCCATACCATCTGGTGACGGAATATGGCGGCTGGCGTAACCGTAAGCTTATCGATTTCTTTGTCCGTTTTGCCGCAGTGGTTTTTACCCGTTACCAGCACAAAGTGAGGTACTGGATGACGTTTAATGAAATTAACAACCAGGCAAATTATCACGAAGACTTCGCGCCTTTTACTAACTCTGGCCTGAAATACCAGCCCGGTGAAGACCGCGAGCCGGTTATGTACCAGGCGGCGCACTATGAACTGGTGGCAAGCGCGCTGGCGGTAAAGGCTGCGCGTGAGATTAACCCGGCATTGCAGATAGGGTGCATGATTGCCATGTGTCCTATCTATCCACTGACCTGCGCGCCGGACGATATGATGATGGCCATGAACGCCATGCACCGGCGTTACTGGTTTACCGATGTCCATGTGCGCGGCAAATACCCGCAGCATCTTCTCAACTACTTTGCCCGGCGTGGCTTTGATCTTGATATCACCGAGGAAGACCGTCAGGCGCTGACCGAGGGTTGTGTCGATTACATCGGCTTTAGCTACTATATGTCTTTCGCAACGCAGGCCACGGCAGACAACCCACAGCTGGACTACGACGAGTCGAAAAGTCTGGTTTCCAACCCGTACGTGCAGAAATCGGACTGGGGCTGGCAGATTGATCCCGTCGGTCTGCGCTATTCGCTGAACTGGTTCTGGGATCATTACCAACTGCCGCTGTTTATCGTCGAAAACGGCTTTGGTGCGATTGACGTGCAGCAGGCCGACGGCTCGGTAGATGATTCCTATCGTATTGACTATATGGCCGCACATATCAGCGAAATGAAAAAAGCGGTAGTGGAAGATGGTGTGGACCTGATGGGTTATACCCCGTGGGGTTGTATTGACTTAGTCTCAGCCGGGACGGGGGAGATGAAAAAACGCTACGGCTTTATCTATGTTGATAAAAATAATGACGGAAGCGGAACGTTAGCACGCTCGCCGAAGAAATCTTTTTCATGGTATCAAAACGTTATCCAGACCAATGCTGAATATCTATAAAATTCATAGTATTGACAGCCAGCCCCGCCAATAATGCGGGGCTTGTTTTATACTCATCATCCAGACGCAAACGACTTTGGTTGATCCATATCAAGCGTATCCAGTGTTGCGCCAGAGACGAAAAGCGGTATAATCCGGCGATTTTTTTGTGGTTGCCACTCGTCTGAGGAAAGGAGAAGAGTATGAAGATCGTGGAAGTCAAACACCCACTCGTCAAACACAAGCTGGGACTGATGCGTGAAAACGACATCAGCACTAAACGCTTTCGTGAACTCGCCTCGGAAGTTGGCAGCCTGCTGACTTATGAAGCAACCGCTGGTCTGGAAACCGAAAAGGTGACCATTGAAGGCTGGAATGGTCCGGTTGAAGTTGACCAAATCAAAGGTAAAAAAATCACCGTTGTGCCAATCCTGCGTGCGGGCCTGGGCATGATGGAAGGCGTACTGGAAAACGTTCCGAGCGCGCGTATCAGCGTGGTTGGTATGTACCGTAACGAAGAAACGCTGGAGCCGGTTCCGTACTTCCAGAAGCTGGTATCTAACATCGATGAGCGTATGGCGCTGATCGTTGACCCGATGCTGGCAACCGGCGGTTCCGTTATCGCCACCATCGACCTGCTGAAAAATGCAGGCTGCACCAGCATTAAAGTGCTGGTCCTGGTTGCGGCACCGGAAGGTATCGCGGCACTGGAAAAAGCGCACCCGGATGTTGAGCTGTACACGGCCTCCATCGATCAGGGGTTGAACGAGCACGGATACATTATTCCGGGGCTCGGCGATGCCGGCGATAAGATTTTTGGTACCAAGTAAACGAATAAGTGAAAAGAAGCCGACTTTAAGAGTCGGCTTTTTTTTGAATATAACAACCCAAGGCTAATAACAAACAACACTCAGAGGAAAACACTATGACGCGCCGTGCTATCGGGGTGAGTGAAAGACCGCCGCTTTTACAGACAATCCCGCTTAGTTTGCAGCACCTGTTCGCCATGTTTGGCGCAACGGTACTGGTGCCAGTCCTGTTCCACATCAACCCGGCTACCGTTCTGCTGTTTAACGGCATTGGTACATTGCTGTATCTCTTTATCTGTAAAGGTAAAATTCCTGCGTATCTGGGTTCCAGCTTCGCATTTATTTCCCCGGTACTGCTGTTGCTGCCGTTAGGGTATGAAGTGGCGCTGGGTGGTTTCATTATGTGCGGCGTTCTGTTCTGTCTGGTTTCTTTCATCGTTAAGAAAGCAGGAACCGGCTGGCTGGATGTCATGTTCCCTCCTGCGGCGATGGGCGCAATCGTTGCCGTCATCGGTCTGGAGCTGGCTGGCGTCGCTGCGGGCATGGCGGGGTTACTGCCAGCAGAGGGGCAATTACCGGATTCAAAAACCATCATCATCTCAATGGTGACGCTGGCGGTTACGGTATTTGGCTCTGTACTGTTCCGCGGTTTTATGGCGATTATCCCGATTCTGATTGGGGTGCTGGCCGGCTACGCGCTCTCCTTCGTGATGGGGGTCGTGGACACCACGCCGATTGCGCAGGCCCACTGGTTTGCTCTGCCAACGTTCTACACGCCGCGCTTTGAATGGGTTGCCATTCTGACCATCCTGCCGGCGGCGCTGGTGGTCATCGCTGAACACGTTGGACACCTGGTGGTAACGGCGAATATCGTGAAAAAAGATTTGATTCGCGATCCTGGCCTGCATCGTTCAATGTTTGCCAACGGCCTGTCTACGGTTATCTCTGGTTTCTTCGGCTCTACGCCGAACACCACGTACGGTGAAAATATTGGCGTAATGGCGATTACTCGTGTTTACAGTACCTGGGTTATCGGCGGCGCGGCAATTTTTGCCATTCTGCTCTCCTGTGTGGGCAAGCTGGCGGCGGCGATCCAAATCATTCCACTGCCGGTCATGGGTGGCGTATCGCTGCTGCTGTACGGCGTGATTGGTGCTTCCGGTATTCGCGTACTGATCGAGTCAAAAGTTGACTACAACAAAGCGCAAAACCTGATCCTGACCTCGGTTATTTTGATCATCGGCGTGAGTGGCGCGAAAGTTCACATTGGCGCCGCTGAGCTGAAAGGCATGGCGCTGGCGACCATTGTTGGCGTTTGTCTGAGCCTGATTTTCAAAGTTATCAGCCTGCTGCGTCCGGAAGAAGTCGTGCTTGACGCGGAAGATGCCGACAGTCCGCAACAGTAAATCTCTTACCGGGCGGCGATGCTGCCCGGTTCTATCACGACGTATTTCTGTGTTAAACTCAACGCGATTTTATGAAATCCTGGGTTGAGGTATCTCTGAACACACCGGCACAGCTCTCTTTGCCACTTTATCTTCCTGACGACGAAACTTTCGCAAGTTTCTGGCCGGGGGATAACTCCTCTTTACTGGCTGCACTGCAAAACGTGCTGCGTCAGGACCATAGCGGGTATATTTATCTCTGGTCGCGTGAAGGCGCTGGCCGTAGTCATTTGCTGCATGCAGCCTGTGCGGAACTGTCCGCGCGCGGCGATGCGGTAGGCTATGTGCCGCTCGACAAGCGTACCTGGTTCGTCCCCGAGGTGCTCGACGGTATGGAGCATTTATCGCTGGTATGCATCGATAACATCGAATGTGTGGCCGGGGATTCGCTGTGGGAAATGGCGATCTTTGATCTCTACAACCGCATCCTGGAGTCGGGGAAAACGCGTCTGCTGATCACCGGCGATCGCCCGCCAAGACAGCTGAATCTGGGGTTGCCGGATCTCGCCTCGCGCCTGGACTGGGGACAAATCTACAAGCTGCAGCCGCTTTCCGATGAAGATAAGCTGCAGGCGTTGCAATTACGCGCCAGACTTCGTGGGTTTGAACTGCCGGAAGATGTAGGACGCTTCCTGCTCAAGCGTCTGGATCGAGAAATGCGTACGCTGTTTATGACGTTGGATCAGCTTGATCACGCATCGATCACCGCCCAGCGTAAGCTGACCATTCCATTCGTAAAAGAGATACTGAAGCTGTAAGCGCCGCAGCCGAAAAAACTGCGGCAGGTTTCAGGTTAACCGATGATTTCCAGTACCTGCTCCGGCGGGCGTCCAATTCTCGCCTGGCCTTTGGCAACCACAATCGGGCGCTCCATCAATTTCGGGTTTTCCACCATTGCCTGAATCAGCGCATCTTCACTCAGATTTACGTCCGCCAGATTAAGTGACTTATAGAGATCTTCTTTCTGGCGCATCAGCTCGCGCGCGCTGGACATGCCCAGCATCTGCAGCAATTCACGCAGGGTTGTGGCGTCAGCCGGGGTTTCCAGATACAACACCACTTCCGGGTCCACACCGTTGGACTTCAGTAACTCCAGCGTTTCACGGCTCTTGGAGCAGCGTGGGTTATGGTAGATTTTAATCGCGTCTGACATGACTTCTCCTTGCATAACAATCCTGCCGGATGGCGACCAAAAGACCTTATCTGGCCTACATATCGCCATCCGGCAAGGGTTCGATAATTACATTTTCGTATACGGTTTAAAGCGCTCTTGCAGTTGGCGTAGCTGGTCGATACGGGCATCGTATCTGGCCTGCTGCTGGCTACCCAGCTTGACCTGTGAGCTTGCGCTGCTGAGCATCGAAATCGCCTGATCCAGACGTCCTGCGAGGGCATACCCTTCCGCGCGGGCTGCCAGCTCCTGGTCGCGGTTGTTCAGGTTGGCTTCCGTTTGCGCTAACAGATCCCAGCCGTTAGGGTCGTCCTTATGGTTAAACGTATAGCGATTCAGGATGGTCGCTGCCTCTTTGGCTTGCCCGGCCTGTAAATACGCATTTGCCAGGTTGAGCTGCAGTACCGGGTTGGTGCGCAGGTCGCGGGCGTTTTTCAACCGATTAATGGCATCGCTGGTTTTCTTCTGGCCAAGATCGATATCCGTTGCCAGGTCCAGGTACCAGGCATTGTTAGCATCTGCCGCCAGCAGCGGTTGCAGTGCTTTACGTGCCTCGTCATATTTACTGGCCTCCATTGCCTGCAATGCCCGGCCATACTGCGCCGCACGTTGCTCACGTATGTTGCCTTTCGACCAGTTACTCAGCAGGTCATCGGTCAGCTGGTTGCGACCAGAGTTGTACATGCCTAAGGTGCGTGCCTTGGCCAGATAAAAATCTTCTGAAGACTGGACGACAGCCGGACGCATTTGGTTGGCGCGGTTACGGGCATCCGACAGACGGCTTTCTGGCAGGGGGTGAGTCAGCAAAATTTCTGGTGGACGCGAAGAGTAACGGGCCTGATCGAGCAATTTTTCCAGAAACGTCGGCATGGCCAGGGGATCGAATCCCGAGCGTTGCAGTACCTGAATACCGATGCGGTCTGCTTCCTGTTCGTTTTGCTGCGTAAAGCTAATCATCCCCTGGCGTGTACCCGCCAGCGTACCGGTCAGCGCCGCCATACCCGCCTGCGGGCTGGCCATCGCCAATAAAATTGACCCTAACGCACCCACCCACGTTAGCGGCGCGCTGCGTTTCTGGTCTTCCATTGCACGCGCCAGGTGACGCTGCGTAACGTGGGAAATTTCGTGCGCCATAACCGAGGCCAGTTGGCTTTCGTTATCGGAATAGCGGAACAGTGCGGAGTGCAAAACAACGTTGCCGCCAAAGAAAGCAAAGGCGTTGATTTCATCGTTGTTAATCAAAAAGAAGGTGAAGGGCGTTTTTACCGAGTCGGCGTGCGAGACCAGACGCATCCCCAGCGCATTAATGTATTGCGTCAGCAACGGATCGTTAATTAATGGCGCACTGCCGCGCAGCTGGCGTACATAATAATCGCCCATCTGCATTTCCTGTCCTATGGAAAGCGTACTCCCTGCCGAGGTTCCCATATCAGGCAGGGTGTCCGCGGTTTCTGCAAATGCGGGCGCAACCTGACCGATGGTCAGTGCAGCAATGAGGGTAGCAACCAGGTTTTTTTTCAACTGCCTGAACATAACCTCTGTCCTGTATTCTTTTTTGAGATAGCCATTTGACCAATGCCGTGAAGTTTCGTTCACACTCCGCAAGCTTAGGGAGTGTAACTGCGAAACCTGACGATGAACACCCAAGAAAAATGACTTTTCACTTTGCGTAATCCGCTATAAAAAGCGAAGTCTTTTTTGTGACATTTCGATACAATTCGGGATCGCAATCCCGCTATTGGATTCATGGAAGGGTTTTATGCTCGAAATGTTGATGCAATGGTATCGCCGCCGCTTTAGCGACCCCGAAGCCATCGCCTTGCTGATTATTCTGGTTGCCGGTTTTGGCATCCTGTTCTTTTTTAGCGGTCTTCTGGCGCCGCTGCTGGTCGCCATTGTGCTGGCGTACCTGCTCGAATGGCCGACAGTACGGCTGGAACATATTGGTTGTTCACGGCGTTGGGCGACATCGATTGTTTTGGTGGTGTTTGTCGGTATTTTGCTGCTGATGGCGTTTGTGGTAATGCCCGTTGCATGGCAACAGGGGATCTACCTGATCCGCGATATGCCCGGCATGCTCAACAAATTGTCTGATTTTGCCGCCACCTTGCCGCGGCGTTATCCGGCGCTGATGGATGCGGGCATTATTGATGCGATGGCGGAGAATATGCGCTCGCGAATGCTCACCATGGGCGATTCGGTGGTGAAATATTCGCTGGCTTCACTGGTCGGATTGCTGACGCTGGCGGTGTATCTGATTCTCGTCCCGTTGATGGTGTTCTTCCTGATCAAAGATAAAGGACAAATGCTGAACGCAGTGCGTCGGGTGCTGCCGCGTAATCGCGGACTGGCGGGGCAGGTGTGGAAAGAGATGAACCAGCAAATCACCAACTATATCCGCGGCAAGGTGCTGGAAATGGTGGTGGTCGGCGTGGCGACCTGGCTCGGCTTCCTGCTGTTTGGCCTCAACTATTCGCTGCTGCTGGCGGTGCTGGTAGGCTTCTCCGTGCTGATCCCGTACATCGGCGCTTTCGTGGTCACTATTCCGGTGGTCGGTGTGGCATTGTTCCAGTTCGGGCTTGGCACCGAGTTCTGGAGCTGTTTTGCCGTATACCTGATAATCCAGGCGCTGGACGGTAATTTGCTGGTGCCGGTGCTGTTCTCCGAGGCGGTAAATCTGCATCCGCTGGTGATTATTCTCTCAGTAGTGATATTCGGCGGCATGTGGGGATTCTGGGGCGTATTCTTTGCGATTCCTCTGGCGACGTTAATCAAAGCGGTAATGCATGCCTGGCCGGATGGTCAGGTCGTTGATGAACCCTAATCTGTTTGCTCCGGCGATGCAATGTCGCCTGAGCCGAACTTGTCTGACCTCTATCCACACATTCTGAATAATCTCCTCTGGTGTCGTTTTTCTCTGCGTTTGTCTTTAACTTGACCCGCGTGATGTCTTTAAGTCACGCAAGGAATAAGGCCAACAGGAGAACAAAATGGGTCACAACACACACACGCAGCAGAAGGTGGGATGGGGCGGTTATCTCGCTTTTTTTATTACGATTATTCTTTTTTCCGGCATGTTTGCGAAAAGTACCGAATGGTGGCGAGTCTTTGATTTCACCGTTCTCAACGGTGCGTTTGGGCAGATTAATGCGGCGGGGGACACGGCGGTCTCTTTTCGCGGCACGGGCGGTATGGGCGCAAAAGACGGCTTCTTATTCGCGCTTGAGCTGGCGCCTTCCGTCATTCTTTCACTCGGGATAATTTCCGTCACCGAAGGGCTGGGAGGGTTGCGTGCGGCACAGCAACTGATGACGCCAGTCCTGCGCCCGTTACTCGGTATTCCGGGTATTTGCTCGCTGGCGCTGATTGCGAATTTGCAAAATACCGATGCTGCGGCAGGGATGACTAAAGAAATGGCGGAAGAGGGCATTATCACTGAACAGGAACGTGCCATTTTTGCCTGCTGGCAAACCAGCGGCAGTGCGTGTATTACCAACTATTTTTCCTCGGGTGCCGCGTTGTTTACGATGGTTACCGTTCCGGTGATTACGCCGCTGGCGGTGATCCTTGTCTTCAAATTTGTGGGTGCGAACCTGCTGCGTTTGTGGATTGCGCAGCTGGAAAATCGCCGTACGCAGCAGGAGGCGTGAGATGACAACGCAAGTACGTAAAAACGTCATGGATATGTTTATCGATGGCGCACGGCGCGGATTCACTATTGCAACAACCAGCCTGTTGCCTAACGTGGTAATGGCGTTTGTGATTATTCAGGCGCTGAAGGTGACGGGACTGCTCGAGATTGTCGGGCGGGTATGTGAGCCGGTAATGGCGCTGTGGGGACTGCCGGGGGAATCTGCTACCGTACTGCTGGCGGCGGTGATGAGTATGGGAGGCGGCGTCGGTGTTTGCGCCAGCCTGGTTGTCGCCGGTACGCTTTCGGGACATAATGCTACGGTGCTGTTACCGGCTATCTACCTGATGGGCAATCCGGTGCAAAATGTGGGACGCTGTCTGGGTACCGCGGGGGTCCATCCCCGTTATTACCCGCTTATTATTGCGGTATGCGTAATTAATGCGCTGCTCTCTATTTGGGTTATGCAGGTTATTTCCTGACAAGGAAGGTTATGAACTGTTCCATTCTTAATTTGACGTTGTTCCAGCAGGGACACGTGTACGCGCCGGAAGACTTAGGGCGCCAGGATATACTGGTGTCTGGCAGCAAAATTGTTGCCATCGCACCGTCGATTTCCCCTGACGATTTTCCTGGCTGCGAGTGTATCAATCTTGACGGCGCGATTGTGTGCCCAGGATTTATCGATCAACACGTCCATCTGATTGGCGGCGGCGGAGAAGCGGGGCCGCACACCCGCACGCCGGAAGTGCGCTTGTCGCGGCTGGTTGAAGCTGGCGTCACCTCGGTGGTGGGATTGCTGGGGACAGATGGTATTACCCGTCACCCTGAATCGCTGCTGGCGAAAACCCGCGCGCTGGAATTTGAAGGCATCAGCGCATGGATGCTGACCGGGGCGTATTCTCTGCCTTCCCCGACCATCACCGGCAGTATCGATCGCGATGTGGCGCTGATCGATAAAATCATTGGCGTGAAATGTGCTGTTTCGGACCATCGTTCTTCAGCCCCGGACACCTCGGCGCTGGCAAACATGGCGGCGCAGTCGCGCGTTGGCGGATTGTTAGGGCGCAAGCCGGGGATTAGCGTCTTCCATATGGGCGACAGCCCGCGCATGCTGGAGCCGTTGTATCAGATCCTCGACAGTTGCGATGTACCGATTACCAAGCTGCTGCCCACACACGTCAATCGTGCGGAACCGTTGTTTCAGTCGGCGCTGGAGTATGCCCGCAAAGGCGGTTATATCGACATTACCAGCAGCATTGATGAACCCGTCGACCCGGCTACGGCTATCGCCACAGCGCTACGCCAGAACGTGCCGCTGTCGCGTATTACCTTGAGTTCGGATGGCAACGGTAGCCAGCCGGAATTTGATGACTACGGTAATCTTACCGGCATCGGTGTCGCAGGGTTTGAATCACTGGCTGAAACAGTGCGCCAGTTGGTGAAGGTTCATGCCATACCGCTGGAACTGGCGCTGTGTCCGCTGACGCGAACGGTCGCAGAATTTTTGGGACTGGAACATAAAGGACGTCTGGCGGTGGGATGCGATGCCGACATTCTGGTGCTCAATGATGCGCTTGAAGTTCATCACCTGTGGGCGAAGGGCAAAGCCGTCGTCAGAGAGAAAAAAGCCTGTGTAAAAGGGACGTTTGAATAAACGACGTTGATGCCGGATGGCGGCGTAAACGCCTTATCCGGCTACGGAGTTATGCGGATGGTGGCCTGATAAGACGCGTGGCGTCACCATCAGGCGCTATCCGGCAAAATGTAAATCAGGCGTTCTCTTTCAGCCAGTTCATTACCACGTCGTGGTGGTTGCTGGTTTTGAAGTCATCAAACACATGCTCAATTTTCCCTTCAGCATCAATCAGGAAGCTGATGCGGTGGATGCCATCATAGGTTTTGCCCATAAATGACTTCTCACCCCAGACGCCGAACTGCTCGCAAACCTGGTGATCTTCGTCGGACAGGAGCGTGAAGTTAAGGACTTCTTTCTCCGCGAATCGGGAAAGCTTCTCTGGTTTATCGGTGCTGATTCCCAGCACTTCAACACCTGCTTTTTTTAACTCATCCATGTTATCGCGTAGGCCGCAGGCCTGTACGGTACAGCCGGGTGTCATGGCTTTCGGGTAAAAATAAACCAGAACACGCTGTCCCTGGAAGTCGGTTAAATTTACTTGTTCTCCGTCTTGATCCGGCAAGCTAAATTTCGGTGCGATATCACCGGCTTTCAGTGGGTTCATTACTTAACTCCATCCTGTTCATCATGCTGTGAGTAATTGACGACGTTAATACTGCCTTGCGCATTGAGTTCTGTACAGAGTGCTTTAAACGCATCTTCAATATTTGCCGAATCATGTGACGCAGGACTATGTGCGGTAATTTGAATAAACAGCTGTGCCGCCTTTCCGTTCTCAGCCGGTTGCGTGCGTGAAACCAGTTCCGCAATATTCATTTGGTGGCTGTCAAACAGGGCGGTAAAGCGTTCAATCAAATGCGGAGAATCAGGAACATCGACCTGCACCCATACCGTAGCGGGCATCGCCGGACGGGGGCGTGCGGTCGTGCGCTTCATCACAATCAGTAAATCCAGCTCTGCACCTTTCAACGGCAAGGTTGATTCAATTAGGGTAATGGCATTCCAGGTGCCCGACAGCAACATGATAAACGTGAACTCGTCACCCAGCATGGCCAGTCGGCTGTCTTCGATATTACAGCCGCAACTGCTGACATGACGTGTGATGGTGTTCACAATTCCCGGGCGGTCAGCACCCAGCGCAGTAATGACCAGATAGTGTTGCGATGACGATGTCAAACCTGTTCTTCCTTTGAGCGGTGAGGTAATCATAAGGAAAGCATAAAAAAAACATGCATACAACAATCAGAACGGCTCTGGTCGCTTGCTTTTATTGTCGTACCAAACGTACCATTGAGACACTTGTTTGCACAGAGGATGGCCCATGTTCACGGGAAGTATTGTCGCGCTTGTTACGCCGATGGATGAGAAAGGTAAAGTCTGCCGGTCGAGCCTGAAAAAACTGATTGATTATCATGTCGCCAGCGGCACCTCGGCGATCGTTTCGGTTGGCACCACCGGTGAGTCTGCCACCCTGAGTCATGATGAGCATGGCGATGTGGTGATGATGACCCTGGAGCTGGCCGACGGGCGTATTCCGGTGATTGCCGGAACCGGCGCTAATGCGACCGCGGAAGCCATTAGTCTGACGCAGCGTTTCAACGACAGTGGTGTTGTCGGCTGCCTGACGGTGACGCCTTACTACAACCGCCCAACCCAGGAAGGTTTGTTCCAGCATTTCAAAGCCATCGCTGAACATACTGACCTGCCGCAAATTCTGTATAATGTACCGTCCCGTACCGGCTGCGATATGTTGCCGGAAACCGTTGGTCGCCTGGCGAAAGTAAAAAATATTATCGCTATTAAAGAGGCCACGGGGAACTTAAGTCGCGTTCACCAGATCAAAGAGCTGGTTTCAGACGACTTTATTCTGCTCAGCGGTGATGACGCGACCGGACTGGATTTTATGCAGCTCGGTGGTCATGGCGTGATTTCCGTGACGTCTAACGTTGCGGCACGCGATATGGCCGAAATGTGCAAACTGGCGGCAGCCGGGAACTTTGCCGAGGCGCGGGTGATTAACCAGCGTCTGATGCCGTTACACAACAAACTATTTGTCGAACCCAATCCTATCCCAGTGAAATGGGCGTGTAAGGAGTTGGGACTTGTGGCGACCGATACGCTACGTCTGCCGATGACGCCAATCACGGATAATGCTCGTGAAATCGTCAAAGCGGCGCTTAAGCATGCCGGTTTGCTGTAAAGTTTAGGGAGATTTGATGGCTTACTCAGTACAAAAGTCGCGCCTGGCCAAGGTTGCGGGTGTTTCGCTTGTTATGTTGCTCGCGGCCTGTAGTTCTGACTCGCGTTATAAGCGCCAGGTGAGCGGTGATGAATCCTATCTGGAGGCCGCACCGCTTGCTGAGCTTCACGCTCCAGCTGGGATGATTCTGCCAGTTATGTCGGGTGACTATAATATCCCGGTCACCAACGGCAGCGGTGCCGTTGGTAAAGCGCTGGACATTCGCCCGCCGGCTCAGCCGTTAGCACTAGTCACCGGCGCTCGCACTCAGATCGCGGGTGATACGTCGACATTGCTGGTGGAAAATGGTCGTGGCAACACGCTGTGGCCACAGGTCGTTAGCGTCATTCAGTCTAAAAACTACACGATCACCAAACGTGATGATGCCAGCCAGACGTTGACCACCGACTGGGTTAACTGGAACCGTCTGGATGAAGACGAGCAGTACCGTGGACGTTATCAAATCTCGGTTAAACCGCAGGGCTATCAGCAAGCGGTAACGGTGAAACTGATTAACCTCGAGCAGGCGGGGAAACCCGTAGCTGATCCAGCATCAATGCAGCGTTACAGCGCTGAGATGATGAACGTTATCTCCGCAGGTCTGGATAAGAACGCCACTGATGCCGCGAATGCCGCGCAGAACCGCTCTGCCGCCACCATGGATGTTCAGAGTGCTGCCGATGACACCGGTTTACCGATGCTGGTGGTACGTGGACCGTTCAACGTGGTATGGCAGCGTCTGCCGGCAGCGCTTGAGAAAGTGGGGATGAAAGTGACCGACAGCACCCGTTCTCAGGGCAGCATCGCCGTGACCTACAAACCACTGTCTGATAGCAACTGGCAGGAGCTGGGCGCAAGCGATCCGGGTCTGGTATCCGGCGACTATAAACTGCAGGTCGGTGATTTAGACAACCGCAGTAGCTTGCAGTTTATCGATCCGAAGGGGCATACCCTGACGCAAAGCCAGAACGACGCGCTGGTCGCCGTCTTCCAGACAGCGTTCAGTAAGTAAAAATAAAGGGCTGGATAACTCCAGCCCTTTTTTTCTGATATGATACGCAAACGTGTGCGTCGGCAGAAAAACGCAATATTTATCGTTAATTCACACCCAGGAGTAATAAAGATGCAAAAGCAAGCTGAGTTGTATCGTGGTAAAGCGAAGACCGTATACAGCACGGAAAACCCGGACCTGTTGGTGCTCGAATTCCGCAATGATACGTCAGCAGGGGATGGCGCGCGCATTGAACAGTTTGATCGTAAAGGCATGGTGAACAACAAGTTCAACCATTTCATTATGACTAAACTGCAAGAAGCGGGCATTCCTACCCAGATGGAGCGACTGCTTTCCGATACTGAATGTCTGGTGAAAAAACTGGAGATGGTACCGGTTGAATGTGTGGTTCGTAACCGCGCAGCAGGCTCCCTGGTTAAGCGTTTAGGCGTTGAGGAAGGTATTGAACTGAATCCGCCGCTGTTTGATCTGTTCCTGAAAAACGATGCTATGCACGATCCAATGATTAACGATTCCTATTGCGAAACTTTTGGTTGGGTGAGCAAAGAGAATCTGGCGCGTATGAAAGAGCTGACCTACAAAGCCAACGACGTGCTGAAAAAGATGTTTGATGATGCCGGTCTGATTCTGGTCGACTTCAAACTTGAATTTGGTTTGTATAAAGGTGAAGTGGTCCTGGGCGATGAGTTCTCACCGGACGGCAGCCGTCTGTGGGACAAAGAAACGCTGGATAAAATGGACAAAGATCGCTTCCGCCAGAGCCTGGGCGGCCTGATCGAAGCCTATGAAGCCGTCGCGCATCGTCTGGGTGTGAAGTTAGACTAATCCTCCCCTGAGCCGGCGATCGCTCTCCGGCTCATCAATCCCGCCGATTTTGATTACTGTTTCTTATGGTAATCCTGTTCCGAACCGCCTACGATCATCATCATAATGAATAAAAAGTTGAGGTGATTATGCGCTGGCAAGGGCGTCGTGAAAGTGACAATGTGGAAGACAGACGAAATGTATCGCGGAGCGACGCGTACTGGCTGTGGCGCAGGTCAGTCGGTGATGGGGCCGTTTTACTGCCCGGCGGATGGTACGGTGTATATCGACCTCTCATTTTATGATGACATGAAAAACAAGCTGGGCGCCGATGGTGATTTTGCTCAGGGTTATGTTATCGCCCATGAAGTGGGCCACCACGTGCAGAAACTGCTGGGTATTGAACCGAAAGTTCGCCAGATGCAGCAGAATGCCTCACAGGCTGAAGTGAACCGTCTTTCCGTACGTATGGAACTGCAGGCGGACTGCTTTGCTGGCGTTTGGGGCAACAGTATGCAGCAGCAGGGCGTGCTGGAGTCCGGCGACCTGGCAGAAGCGCTGAATGCCGCTCAGGCCATTGGCGACGATCGCCTGCAGCAGCAGGGACAAGGACGCGTTGTGCCGGACAGCTTTACCCACGGCACTTCTGAGCAGCGGCTTAGCTGGTTCAAACGCGGTTTTGACAGCGGCGATCCGGGACAATGTAATACTTTTGGTAAAGGCATTTAAGCTACTGAGGCAGGGATGTCTGATAATACGGCGCTGAGCGCGTTAACCGAACAGATGGCCCACGAAGGGATCCGTCGTCTGCTGATTATCAGTGGTGAGGGGAACTGGTGTCAGGAGCGGGCTTTAGCGCTACGCGACACGTTACCCGGCGACTGGTTATGGGTGGGCGCACAAGCCCCTGCTGAGCCGAACTGTACGCCACAGGCGCTGCAAACGTTATTAGGCCGCGAGTTTCGTCATGCGGTTTTTGACGCCGGGCAGGGATTTGACGCTGCGGCGTTTGCCGCCTTAAGCGGAACGCTGATCGCCGGGAGCTGGCTGGTTTTGCTGACTCCCCCATGGCATACCTGGCACACGCATCCGGACGTGGATTCACTGCGCTGGAGCGACTGTGCTGAACCTATCCCAACGCCGCACTTTGTTGAACATGTCAAACGGGTGATTTCCCGTGACGGACAGGCTCTGCACTGGCAGCAGCATCACGCAGTTTCCAGCCCGCGTTTTCCTGTTCGTGCAGTCTGGCACGCGGCAACCGGTGATCCTCAGCCTGAACAGGCGATGATTTTAACCCAGTTGCTGGATATGACTCCCGGCGTGGCTGCGGTCACAGCTGCACGTGGCCGGGGTAAATCGGCTCTGGCAGGGCAACTGATAGCACGTATCAACGGGACCGCGATTGTCACCGCGCCTGCTAAAGCGGCAACGGATGTGCTGGCGCAATTTGCCGCAGAGCGTTACCGCTTTATGGCCCCGGATGCGCTGTTAAGCAGTTCTGCAACCGCAGACTGGCTGGTTGTGGATGAAGCCGCCGCGATCCCCGCGCCGCTGCTGCACCAACTGGTTGCGCGTTTCCCTCGTACGCTGTTAACCACCACCGTACAGGGCTACGAGGGAACCGGCAGAGGCTTTTTGCTGAAATTCTGCGCCCGCTTTCCTCATCTTCGACCCTATGAGTTGCAACAACCCGTACGCTGGGCGCAGAGATGTCCGCTGGAGAAAATCGTCAGCGATGCGCTGGTGTTTGACGACGAAACCTTTGCGCATGCCCCCTTGGGGGAGCTTAACTTCTCGGCATTTGATCAACTCTCATGGCAGACAAACCCGGCGCTGCCGTTAGCGGTATATCAGCTACTTTCCGGTGCGCATTATCGCACCTCGCCACTGGATCTGCGGCGAATGATGGACGCGCCGGGTCAGCATTTTCTTCAGGCTTCGGCTGCTGACTCGGTGGCGGGAGCCGTCTGGCTGGTCGACGAGGGGGGATTATCCGCAGAATTAAGCCAGGCCGTCTGGGCCGGATATCGCCGACCAAGAGGAAATCTGGTTGCGCAGTCACTGGCGGCGCACGGCGGAGATCCATTGGCGGCGACGCTCGTCGGGCGGCGGGTCAGTCGAATTGCGGTTCATCCCGCGCGTCAAAGGGAAGGTATTGGGCAACAGCTGATTCTGCAGGCCCGGCACTATTGCACGCAGTGCGACTATCTGTCCGTCAGCTTTGGTTATACGGCTGAATTATGGCGTTTCTGGCAGCGCTGCGGTTTTGTCCTGGTACGGATGGGGAATCATCGGGAAGCCAGCAGCGGCTGTTATACCGCTATGGCGGTGCTGCCCATCAGCGAAGCAGGAAAACGCCTTTCCTGGCGGGCGCACCAGCGCCTGCGACGGGATGCGGAGATTCTTGCTCAGTGGAACGCAGAGCGCATTCCGCTGGTACCACTGAAAGAGACTACGCTTAATGAGGATGACTGGGGTGAGCTGGCTGGGTTTGCCTTCGCGCATCGACCATTACTTACATCATTAGGTTGTCTGAGTCGTTTGCTTGAGCACAGCGAGTTGCCTCTTCCGGCATTACGCGGGCGTATACAGGCTCAACGCAGCGATGCTGAATTGTGCCAACAGCTGAAAATATCGGGTCGCAAAGCGCTGTTGGCAGTTCAGCGCGCCGAGGCGGCGCAGGCCTTAAAACAGCTGGATGCTGAGCGTGAACAACGGCTACATAATCGCATTATGCAATGGCAATTTTTTCACTAACTTCTTCAATTTCCTGGCATGGTCATTGCGGTTAAGCGGCGTAGAATGATTCTCATCAGTTAAGGAGATCGCCATGAAACATGACCATTTTGTTGTTCAAAGTCCCGATAAACTCGCTCAACAGCTCTTGTTGCTGTTTCATGGCGTCGGCGATAACCCGGTTGCCATGGGCGAAATTGGCTCCTGGTTTGCGCCGCTGTTTCCAGATGCGCTAATCGTCAGCATTGGCGGGGCAGAGCCTTATGGTACAACTTCCGGGCGTCAGTGGTTTTCTGTACAGGGGATAACGGAAGAGAACCGCCAAGCGCGTATTGACGCGATAATGCCGGTCTTTATCGAAACCGTTCGCTACTGGCAGAAGCAAAGCGGCGTTTCGCCTCAGGCGACCGCGCTGATTGGTTTTTCTCAGGGCTCGATTATGTCGCTTGAGAGTATTAAAGCCGAGCCTGGGCTGGCGTCGCGGGTCATCGCCTTTAATGGTCGCTATGCCACGTTGCCGGAGGTTGCAACTACCGCGACGACGGTGCATTTGATTCACGGCGGTGAAGACCGGGTGATTGAGTTATCTCATGCCGTTGCCGCGCAGGAGGCGTTAATTCGCGCCGGTGGGGATGTGACGCTGGATATCGTCGAAAATCTGGGGCACGCTATTGATGAACGCAGTATGCAGTTTGCGCTCGACCACTTGCGTTTTACCGTACCGAAGCACTACTTTGATGAAGCGCTGAGCGGCGGTAAGCCTCACGATGATGATGTGATTGAGATGATTTAACCCGCAGGCCGAATGGCGATGTGAAACCGCCATTCGGCCTACGTTGGCTTATTTCTTCGGTTGATCCTTGTTTGGCCAATCGTCGTCGTCATCCCATTTATCGTTAAAATCACGATGCGGGGGAAGCTCCGGCTTATTGGCAAGAAATTTCTTGTGGTCGACGCGCTTGAGATCTTTAATCACGTTCAGCAATACGCCTACCAGAAACACCAACACCAGAATCCACCAGTATTTTGCCAGCCAGTCCATGCTCATTTCCTCTTACAGGAACACTCATCAGGCGACGAGTTGCTCCATGATACGTTGATACATACGGGCAAGCAGCTGCAGGTCGGCGGCATTAACACATTCATTAATTTTATGAATGGTGGCGTTGACCGGCCCAAGTTCTACTACCTGTGCCCCCATGCGGGCAATAAAACGCCCGTCGGACGTCCCGCCTGTAGTCAGTAACTGCGGTTTAATCTCATTATAGTGCTCAATGGCGTTCACCACCGCATCCACCAGTTTACCGCGTGCGGTCAGGAACGGCTGACCGGAAAGCCACCAGTCGACGGTATAACGCAGCTGATGTTTCTCCAGCAGCTCCAGCACCCGGGACTTAATCATTTCATCGTTTAATTCGGTGCTGAAACGGAAGTTGAACTGGATAAACAGTTCGCCGGGAATAACATTGTTGCTGCCGGTTCCTGCCTGAATATTGGCAATCTGCATGCTGGTCGCCGGGAAGAATTCGTTGCCCTGATCCCACTCAATCGCCACCAGTTCATTGAGCATTGGCGCTGCGCGGTGTACCGGGTTATCGGCCAGATGCGGGTAGGCTACGTGGCCCTGCACGCCGTGAATGGTCAGATTGCAGGTCAGTGAACCACGACGCCCATTTTTCACCACGTCGCCAACGATTTCCGTGCTGGACGGCTCGCCAACCAGACAATAATCCAGTCGTTCATTGCGCGCCATAAGTGCTTCAACCACTTTTACGGTGCCGTTTTGGGCGCTGGCCTCTTCGTCAGAGGTTATCAAAAACGCCAGACGACCCTGATGGTTCGGATGCTGGGCGACAAAACGTTCTGCGGCCACGACCATTGCCGCCAGTGAGCCTTTCATATCGGCTGCGCCACGCCCGAACAACATGCCATCGCGAATGGTCGGTTCGAACGGTGGATTAATCCAACGATCGACATCGCCGACAGGCACTACGTCAGTGTGACCGGCAAATGCCAGAGTCTCACCTTTGCCGCGCCATGCCCAAAAATTCTGTGTGTCACCAAAATCCATACGCTCAACGGTAAAACCTACCGCGCGCAGGCGTTCAATCATTAACGCCTGGCACCCGGCATCATCCGGGCTCAGGGAAGGACGGCGAATAAGCTGCTGTGTCAGCTCAATAACCGGGCACGACATAGACTATACCTCATTAAAAAACTGCGTATAACTGGATTCACTAAAGCCAAGCAGCATAGGCTTACCCGGCGCGCAGAGCAATGGGCGTTTGATAATTGCAGGCATTTCAATCATCAATGCAGCAGCAGAGGACGCATCGGTGATTTGGTTACGTGTGGCTTCATCCAGTTTGCGCCAGGTGGTTCCACGTGTATTGAGCAGCGCCTCCCAACCTAATTCGCTGATAAAGGCGTGTAATAACGCGTTGTCCAGGCCGTCGACGCGATAATCATGGAAGCGGTAGTCGACCCCATTGTCTTCCAGCCAGCGTCTGGCTTTTTTAATCGTATCGCAATTCTTAATGCCGTAGAGGGTGATCATTTGAATCCTTATTGACGTAATTTGAATATTTATTCTCGTGTTCTATAAACATGAATAATACATATTGTCATCGAACCGTTATAGAAAAATATAACATTGTTGTTGAATGGTGAATAATGATTCCTGAAAGTTCCAAAATTCACGGGGAACTGAAAATCAGATTTTGCCTGTTTGCATCAGCCTGTTTTTCCATCAGAATTGCCAAAGTCGTAGATGATGTATGAATATTTCAAAATATTGCAGTAAGTCACATAAAATTTATGGGGTTAGCGCATAGTGATTACATATACCCCCGAACACTGGAGGATGTAATCGCAACCATTGGTTAAATGATCTTCTTTTTATGATGATGATTTCGTAGAATGCCCATAATAATAAGAGAGGTTGTTATGATTGAACGTGAACTGGGGAACTGGAAAGACTTTATCGAAGTGATGCTTCGTAAATAATTTTCTGGAAGAAATTCATATCCTGCAAAGGATAATAAAAGGCGACTCAACGTAAGTCGCCTTTTTTGTGTCCGATTATTCTGGGCGTGGCTTCAACGGGAAGCGTCTGCGTACCAGCACAAAGAACAGAGGAACGAAGTAAATCGCCAGGACAGTGGCTGAAATCATCCCGCCCATTACACCAGTCCCCACCGCATGCTGACCGCCGGAACCTGCGCCACTGCTGATGGTCATCGGCAACACCCCAAAGATAAACGCCAGTGACGTCATCAGAATTGGGCGTAAGCGTTGGCGACAGGCATGCAGCGTGGCGTCGAGCAAGTCGTGACCTTTCTCGTTCATCTCATTGGCGAATTCAACAATCAATATTGCGTTCTTCGCCGAAAGCCCGATCACGGTGAGTAACCCGACCTGAAAGTACACGTCGTTTTCCAGGCCGCGCATCCAGGTAGCGAGCAGCGCGCCAATGACCCCCAGCGGTACAACCAGCATGACGGAGAAGGGAACCGACCAGCTTTCGTACAGAGCCGCCAGACACAGGAACACCACCAGCAAAGAAATGGCGTACAGGGCTGGCGCCTGAGAGCCCGACAGCCGTTCCTGGTAAGACATCGCGGTCCATTCGAGTCCGAATCCGGTCGGCAACTGGTGGACCAGCGATTCCATAATGTCCATCGCCGTACCGGTACTGACGCCTGGGGCGGCTTCGCCAACAATCTCGACGGCGGAGTAGCCGTTATAGCGTTCCAGACGCGGTGAACCCGTTTCCCAGCGCGACGTGGCAAAGGCCGAGAAAGGCACCATGCCGCCGCTATTATTGCGGACGTACCACAGATTGATGTCGTCCGGGAGCATGCGATATTTTGCTGCCGCCTGTACGTAAACCTTCTTCACACGACCCCGGTCCATAAAGTCATTGACGTAGCTGGAGCCCCAGGCCGTTTGCAAGGTGTCGTTGATGTCATCAATGGAAACGCCCAGCGCCTGGGCTTTGCGCTGATCGATATCAATTTGCAACTGCGGGCTGTCGTCCAGACCATTATGACGAACGCGGGTCAGAGACGCGTCTTTCCCGGCCAGCTCAATCAGCTTGTCGCGCGCGGCCATTAACGCATCATGGCCCGCACCGGCGTGATCTTGCAGCTCCATATCGAAACCGGCAGAGCTCCCGAGACCGCTAATCGCCGGAGGACTGCTGGCGAAGACGCGGGCTTCCTTAATCTTATTAAAGGCTTTAGTCGCGCGCTCGATGATGGCGAAAGAGGTTCCGGTGGTGGTGTCGCGATCATCCCAGTCTTTTAAGCGGACAAACATCCGCGCCACGTTTTGACCGTTCCCGCCAGGGCCGGAACCGACCGTGGAAAAGACCGACGTAATGTTGTCTTTCTCATGGGTGAAGTAATACTTCTCCACTTCCTCAACTACTTTCAATGTTTGCTGCTGCGTGGAGCCGCTGGGCAACTGTATCGAGGTGGTAAACATGCCGCGGTCTTCGAGCGGCAGGAAGGAGGTTGGCAGGCGCAGGAACAGGAAAACCATACCGCCGAGCAGCAGGCCGTAAATCAGTATCCAGCGCAGGCTGCGGTGCAGGATCCTGGCGACGCCTTTTTCGTAGCGTTCGGCGTTGCGGTTAAACATCCGGTTAAACCAGCCAAAGAAACCGGTTTGCCCGTGATGCTCGCCTTTATGTAACGGTTTGAGCAGAGTGGCGCACAGGGCAGGGGTGAGGATCATCGCCACCAGAACTGAAAGAACCATTGCGGAGACGATGGTAATCGAGAACTGGCGGTAGATAGCCCCGGTAGTGCCGCCGAAGAAGGCCATCGGGATAAACACCGCCGACAGCACCATGGCGATACCGACCAGCGCGCCCTGGATTTGCCCCATCGATTTCCGCGTCGCTTCCCGCGGCGAGAGGCCTTCCTCACTCATAATTCGCTCGACGTTTTCCACCACCACAATGGCATCATCGACCAGCAGGCCGATCGCCAGCACCATCGCAAACATCGTCAGGGTGTTAACGCTGTAGCCAAAGGCGTAGAGCACGGAAAAAGTACCCATCAGGACGACGGGAACGGCGATTGTAGGGATCAGCGTGGCGCGGAAGTTTTGCAGGAACAGGTACATCACAAGGAATACCAGCGCGATCGCTTCCAGCAGTGTTTTCACCACGTCGATGATTGAGGCTTTGACAAAGGAGGTAGTTTCATACGCCACCTTGTATTCCAGCCCGTGCGGAAAATACTGAGAGAGCTCATTCAGGCGGTCGATAACCAGCTCCGCCGTTGCCATTTCATTGGCACCGGAGGCCAGTTTTACCCCCAGACCGGAAGCCGGGTGGCCGTTGAAGCGGCTGAGATAGTCATACTTTTCCGCACCCATTTCGACCGTCGCCACATCACCCAGTTTAACTTCTGAGCCGTCTTGGTTGACGCGTAGCGTAATCGCGCGGAATTCATCCGGAGTCTGCAGCAGCGACTGGGCGTTGATCGTTGCATTCAGCGCTTGTTTGTCCACCGAAGGCGTGCCGCCAAGTTGCCCGACGGCAATCTGCGCATTCTGTGATTCGATAGCATCGGTCACATCTTTGGCGGTCATCTGGAAGCTGTTAAGTTTGACCGGGTCGAGCCAGATACGCATGGAATATTGTGAACCGTAGGCGTCAATATCGCCCACGCCGTTTATACGACTGAGCGGATCCTGGATATTACTGGCGACGTAGTCGGCGATGTCCTGCTTATCCATTGAGCCATCGGTGGAGACGAAGGCGATGGTCAGAATATTAGTGTCCCCGGTCTTGCGCACCGTGACCCCTTGATTTTGTACCGCCTGCGGCAGCTTACGCATTGCCGATTGCAGCTGGTTTTGCACCTGCTGGACGGCCTCATCAGGATCGGTTCCCGCGAGGAAACTCAGCGTAACCGACGCCTGGCCTGTCCCGCTGCTCTGCGACGACATGTACATCAGATTATCGAGACCAGTCATGTTCTGCTCGATAACCTGGGTGACGGTATTTTCCAGGGTTTGTGCGGACGCGCCAGGGTAGTTCGCGGTTACCCGCACGTTTGGCGGTGCCAGATCGGGGTATTGCTCAACGGGCAGCGAAAAAATAGCCAGGGCACCTGTCAGGCACAACAGGATTGCTAACACCCAGGCAAAAATGGGGCGATCGATGAAAAAATTCGCCATTAAAAGGGGACCTCGTGTTTCTGCGTATCGTTATGGGTGTGAATTGCTTCACTTTAGCGGCAAGGTACGGGGCAAACGTGGAGAAAAAAAGAAGATAATGTAAATTATCATGCCCGTTTACAGCATACCTTTCGTGCCAACGCCGTCAGGCCTGGATCGAGAACCGACGGCGCTTTGCGGTTCTTTACGTTAGCTCACCGTCGGATTCTGCCGAACGAAAACTGATGCTCACCAGCGTTCCCCCTCCGGAGGGTTGAGAGAAAGTCAGCGTGCCGCTCAGCCTTTCCGCCCGCTCGCGCATAATATTTAACCCATAGTGCCCCGAAGGCTCATGCGGCTCGCCAATGCCGATGCCGTTATCGCGAATATAAACCGTGTGATTACCATCCGGCGCAGTCACGCAACTGACGGCAATTTCGGTTGCGCTGGCATGTTTAATCGCGTTCAGCACCGCTTCACGGACGATCTGCAGCAGATGCACCTGCATTTGCGCGTCCAGCGCCAGGGTAGGTAACCGGCAATCAAGCGTCAGTTTAGCCGAGGTCTGATTTTGCAGCGTTTCCAGCATTTCATGCAGGGCGGAGGGGAGATCGGCCTGCTGTAAAGTCAGGCGGAAGGTGGTGAGCAGTTCGCGTAGCTGGCGGTAGGCATCGTTCAGCGCCTGAGAGAAATCCGCCATAATGCTTTGCGCTGGGGCGTTATCTTCGGGAATCGAACGCTTCAGCAGCGTGAGCTGAATGCGTAAATAAGAGAGCACTTGCGCCAGCGAGTCGTGCAGCTCGCGCGCAATCGTCGCCCGTTCCTCCATTAATAACAGCTGCTGAAAATGTTTTTGCGCCTGGTTGAAGTACAACCCGCGACCCAGCATCGAGGAGACGCTGTTGAGCAGAGGGGTAGAAGCATTGACGTTCGGGCTTTGCCAGTGCAGTTCACCGTAGACGGTTTCCTGCATGGTGACCGGCAGGATCTGCATCGGCAGCTCGGGGCTTTTTGCGCCTTCGCTAATTCGCCAGTTATCTCCGACGGTGAGTTCCAGGAAATAGGCGGCGTCATGCTCGCGGACGATCTGTAAAATATGGCGGAAGCAGTACACATCAATCTGACTGGTATTTAACGCCTGAGAGCACTGATACAACACTTCCAGACGACGATTAGCTTCGTGGAGATCGTGGGTCTTCTCAGCGACAGACGCTTCCAGTGAGCGGTACAGCTTGTGTAATTCACTCGACATCTGGCTGAAGGTCTTGCCCAACAACCCGAGTTCGTTGGGCAAACCAGTATCCAGCGAGGGGATGTCAAACTGACCGTGTTCAATGTGCTGGCTGGCCACCACCAGCTTATTCAGCGGACGCACCACCTGCTGGCGAATACGCCGTAAGGTAAAGAAAACGAGGGTGAAAATGCCGATCCCGCCCGCCAGTGAAATACCAAAAACCAGCATCACTTTGCGTTCGGCATAATGCTGCAGCGCCAGCACGAAGAGATCGATTTGATCGACATAGTTATTGATATTGCTCTGGTACCAATTTAAATCGCCATCGATCAGACGGGC
This sequence comes from Citrobacter sp. RHBSTW-00859, assembly GCF_013729795.1. Lineage (NCBI taxonomy): Bacteria > Pseudomonadati > Pseudomonadota > Gammaproteobacteria > Enterobacterales > Enterobacteriaceae > Citrobacter > Citrobacter sp. RHBSTW-00859. The sequence goes on from NZ_CP056284.1 coordinate 1,416,513, forward strand.
GTTCATTTCCAGCCAGTTTGCATGTAGACGCCCATAGCGACTTTTTACTGCTTGAGGCACATACCACGCGTTCAGGTTCTGTAGTGCTGGCGAGTTTAGCGCCTGCTGGAAAAGCTGGCGGTGAGCGTTAAGCTGCGGACTTTGGCTTTGCAGATCGTAACCCAGACGGTAACTTTGCATGCGCAATGAGCCAGCCACGTTGATGGCTTCGGCATCTCGTAAGCTGCTGGTCAGCGTGAGCAGCGCAATACCCGTTGAGAGAATCGACAACAGCACTATGTAGAAAAAAGCTTTAGCCAGACTGGCCGAGACCGGACGCTTTACCGTCACTTGTGCATCCTCACACAATACACGTCGCGCCTTAAAACAGCCCGAACGATGCGGTGTATTTGATAAATGTTAATAAAACGCCATGAAACTGGATGGTAACTGAAACGCAATTTCATATGCGATGAAATAAATTGATCTGCCACAGGTTCTGGATAAATAGTTGTGCTTCCTGGGCAAATGAACATTGCCGCTTCCTTCCGTGTCGGTTAATAACAACACTCATATAAAGAATAAGGTTTTTGCAACCAAAAAAGAAGGAAGCCATGAATCGTTTTATTATGGTTAATAGCCAGCAGTGCCTGGGATGCCATGCCTGTGAGGTCGCCTGCGTCATGGCTCACAATGGCGAGCAGCATGTCCTGAGTCAACGGCATTTCCAGCCCCGAATTACCGTCATCAAGCATCAGCAGCAGCGCAGTGCGGTAACCTGCCATCACTGTGAAGATGCGCCCTGCGCCAGAAGTTGCCCGAACGGGGCAATCAGCCATGATAACGACAGCGTTCAGGTGAACCCGAAAAAGTGTATTGGCTGTAAATCGTGCGTCGTTGCTTGTCCTTTCGGCACGATGCAGATCGTACTCACTCCTGTCGCTAAAGGGAAGGTGAAAGCCACTGCGCACAAATGCGATTTGTGTCAGGGACGCGAACAGGGACCCGCCTGCGTAGAGAACTGTCCGGCACAAGCGTTACAACTGGTGACGGAAAATTCGCTTACTGGTCTGTCAAAAGCGCGCAGGCTACGCACCGCCAGTCTGGAAAGCCAGCCCTGGCATGCCAACGCCACCGATTTCGTTTCGCATGCAATTACCAAACGTGAGCAAATGCAGGCGACGCCTGCGCGTGGTGAGCCGGATAAGCTGGCAATTGAGGCCCGTAAAACCAGCTTTGAGGAGATCTATCTGCCGTTTCGTACGGCGCAGGCGGAACGGGAAGCGTCCCGCTGCCTGAAATGCGGCGACCACAGTATTTGCGAATGGACCTGCCCATTGCATAACCATATTCCGCAGTGGATTGAACTGGTCAAAGCCGGGAATATCGACGCGGCGGTTGAGCTTTCTCACCAGACCAACTGCCTGCCGGAAGTGACCGGGCGCGTATGTCCGCAGGACCGACTTTGCGAAGGGGCATGTACGGTGCGTAGCGAGCATGGGGCGGTCACTATCGGAAATATTGAGCGTTACATCTCTGATCGGGCCCTGAGCAAAGGATGGCGACCGGACTTAAGCCACGTGCAGAAAGTGGATAAGCGCGTTGCTATCATCGGCGCGGGTCCGGCGGGTCTGGCCTGCGCGGATGTGCTGGCGCGCAGCGGAGTCAGCGCCACCGTATACGATCGCCACCCTGAAATCGGCGGTTTGCTGACGTTCGGCATTCCGGCCTTCAAGCTGGACAAATCGCTGCTGGCCCGCCGCCGTGAAATCTTCAGCGCCATGGGTATTCATTTCGAACTTAACTGTGAAGTGGGTAAGGATGTGGCGCTGTCGGCGCTGCTGGAGGATTACGATGCCGTGTTCGTGGGCGTAGGAACCTATCGTTCCATGAAGGCGGATCTGCCGAATGAAGACGCGCCTGGCGTTTATGACGCGTTACCGTTCCTGATTGCCAACACCAAACAGGTGATAGGGCTGGATGAACTGCCTGAAGAGCCGTTCATCGATACCGCCGGACTGAACGTGGTTGTATTGGGCGGAGGCGATACGGCAATGGACTGCGTGCGTACCGCGCTGCGTCATGGCGCACGCCAGGTGACCTGCGCTTATCGTCGTGATGAAGCCAACATGCCCGGTTCGAAAAAAGAGGTGAAGAACGCCCGGGAAGAGGGGGCGTTCTTCGAGTTTAACGTCCAGCCGGTTGAGCTGGTGTTGCATGATGATGGGCGAGTCAGCGGCGTGCGTTTTTTACGTACCCAGCTTGGCGAGCCGGACGCGCAGGGGCGTCGTCGCCCGGTTCCCCTCGCCGGGAGTGAGTTTGTCATGCCCGCAGATGCGGTGATCATGGCGTTTGGTTTTCACCCACATGGCATGCCGTGGCTGGAGACGCATGGGGTTAAGGTCGATAACTGGGGGCGCATTGCCGCCAATGTTGAAAGCGCATACCGTTATCAAACCAGCAACCCGAAAATCTTCGCCGGTGGTGACGCGGTACGCGGTGCGGATCTGGTGGTTACGGCGATGGCGGAAGGACGGCATGCCGCCCAGGGGATCGTCGACTGGCTGGGCGTAAAATCAGTCAAATCTCACTAAGTCGCTAAGAAGGCCGGATAAGGCGCGTTAGCGTTGCTATCCGGCTCTGTGCCGCATAATTGCCTGATGGCGCTTCGCTTATCAGGCCGACATTGCACCAAGACAAACCCGGTTTCACGGCGTAGTATTATTTCTCACTTCTTGCTGTGGAGCCGGTATGTCGCAAAAAATTACCCTCATCAAAGATAAAGTCCTTTCCGATAACTACTTCATCCTGCGCAATATCACCTATGACCTGACCCGTAGCAATGGAGAGGTGATTCGTCACAAACGCGAGGTTTACGATCGCGGCAACGGCGCCACTATCCTGCTGTATAACCCGGAGAAGAAAACGGTGGTGCTCATCCGCCAGTTTCGCGTCGCCACCTGGGTCAATGGTAATGAAAGCGGTCAACTGATTGAAACCTGCGCCGGGCTGCTGGATAACGACGAACCGGAAGCGTGCATTCGGAAAGAGGCCATTGAAGAGACCGGCTTTGAAGTGGGTGAAGTGCGTAAGCTGTTTGAACTCTATATGTCGCCGGGCGGCGTGACGGAGATAATTCATTTCTTTATTGCGCAATACAGCGACAGCCAGCGGGCAAATGCGGGCGGAGGGGTGGAAGATGAAGATATTGAGGTTCTGGAGCTGCCGTTCACACAGGCGCTGGAAATGATTAAAACGGGTGAGATCAGTGACGGTAAGACGGTGCTATTGCTGAACTATTTGCAGTCGTCGCATCTCATGGACTAATGCGCGGGATTTATATTTCTTTACAAATTTTCGGCCAATCCGACGATTCTTATTGAGCCACATCAGTCGCGCAAGGAAGATACCGCTTAGGCTGTGTGTTTTGACTTCGGGGTTGTACCGTCCATGCGCTATCGCGTTATTTTACTTTTCCTGCTCGGGTTGTTACCCGTCCGTTTGCTGTGGGCCGCGCCCGCGCAACAGACGTTTTCTGACTGGCAGGTGACGTGCAATAACCAAAACTTTTGCGTGGCGCGCAATACCGGAGAACATCACGGCCTGGTCATGACCTTGAGCCGCAGTGCCGGGGCACATACCGACGCCGTGTTGCGTATTGAACTGGGTGGGCTGGAATCGCCCACAGCCAAAGAGAGCGATATTGCGCCACGTCTGCTACTGGATGGCTCAGCGCTCCCGCTTCGCGGCGAACACTGGCGTATTACCCCCTGGCAACTGATGACCGATGATCCGGCCACCATCAGCGCATTTTTAACAACCGTACAGGACGCGAAGGCGATAACCCTGCAAAAAGGGGCGCAAAACCTGTCCCTGGTCGGGCTAAAAGCCGCGCTGCTTTTTATCGACGCCCAGCAAAAACGGGTCGGCAGCGAAACCGCATGGATCGAAAAAGGCGACGAGCCTCCGCTCAGCGTACCTCCCGCTCCCGCTTTAAAAGGCGTGGCTGTGATTAACCCAACGCCAACGCCTCTCACGCAACAAGAGCGCAGTGAATTGCTGGATTACGGTAACTGGCGGATCAACGGTATTCGCTGTTCGATCGATCCGCTGCGTCGCGAGATGCGCGTCACGGCCTTAACGGATGATAAAGCGCTGCTGATGATCGGCTGTGAAGCCGGGGCATATAACACCATCGATCTGGCGTGGGTGGTTTCACGTACTACCCCGTTGACGTCACGGGCGGTACGGCTAAGCCTGCCTTTTAAAACGGATGCGGAAAGTCGCGATATGGAGCTGACCAACGCCACGTTTGATGAGAAGTCGCGCGAGCTGGTAACCCTCGCTAAAGGACGAGGGTTGGCTGATTGCGGTATCCAGACTCGCTGGCGCTACGACGGCCAGCGTTTTCGTCTGGTGCGCTATGCCCAAGAGACAAGCTGCGATAACTGGCATGGGCCAGATGCCTGGCCCACGCTGTGGATCACACGTTAAGCACCTTATGCGCTTTGTCGACAATGTTATCCACCGTAAAGCCGAAGAACGGGAACAGCTTGTCTGCCGGAGCCGACTCCCCATAACCCGTCATACCGACAATCGCCCCTTTCAGCCCAACATATTTGTACCAGTAGTCGGCAATTCCTGCTTCTACCGCCACGCGCGCGCTGACGTTTGAGGGGAGAACCGATTCCCTATACGCCTCATCCTGGGCGTCGAAGATATCGGTTGAGGGCAGAGAAACCACTCGCACGTTACGACCTTCACCGGTCAGTTTTTCCGCTGCCAGCAGTGTGATTTCCATTTCTGAACCGGTAGCAATCAGGATAACATCCGGCTTACCGCCACCATCCTTCAGCACATAGCCGCCGCGGGCAATCTGCTGCACTTGCTCAGGCGTCCGCTCAACCTGGGCCAGATTTTGCCGCGAGAGGATCAGCGCCGTTGGCCCGTCATGGCGTTCGACCGCCAGCTTCCAGCCTACCGCCGCTTCAACCTGATCGCAGGGTCGCCAGGTGCTGAAATTAGGCGTCAGACGCAGGCTGGCGAGCTGTTCGACGGCCTGGTGCGTGGGACCATCTTCCCCAAGGCCAATCGAGTCGTGGGTATAAACCATGATTTGTCGGGCTTTCATCAGCGCCGCCATGCGTGCGGCATTACGGGCATATTCGACAAACATCAGGAATGTTGCAGTGTACGGTACGAAGCCCCCGTGGTGAGCGATACCGTTGGCAATCGCGGTCATGCCAAATTCCCGCACGCCGTAGTGGATGTAGTTTCCTGCATGATCCTCTTTAAGAGAAGTGGAGCCTTTCCAGATGGTCAGGTTGCTGGGCGCCAGATCCGCCGAACCGCCAAGCAGCTCAGGCAGTATCGGCCCGTAGGCGTTCAGGGTATTTTGCGAGGCCTTACGGGTGGCGATTTTGGCCGGATTGGCCTGCAGCTCGGTGATATATTTCTGGGTCGTTTCTTCCCACTCTTCCGGCAGTCCACCGCTCATCCTGCGGGTAAACTCTGCCGCCAGATCCGGATGCGCATGTCGATAAGCGGCGAATTTCTCATTCCAGCTCTGTTGGGCTTTCTCGCCTTTTTCACGAGCGTCCCACGCCCGGTAAATCTCTTTGGGGATTTCAAAGGCAGGATGATGCCACCCCAACTTCTGTCGGGTCAGCGCCATTTCTTCTTCACCCAGCGCCGCGCCGTGCGCTTCTTCTTTCCCGGCTTTATTCGGTGAACCAAAACCAATCACCGTGCGGCAGATAATCAGCGACGGTTTATCGGTAACGGCCTGTGCTTCCTGAATCGCTTTTTTACCGCCTCAGGGTCATGACCGTCAATCTCGTGCACTACATGCCAGTGATAGGCCTCAAAGCGTTTCGCGGTATCGTCGGTAAACCAGCCGTCGGTTTCGCCATCAATTGAGATGCCGTTGTGATCGTAAAAGCCGATGAGTTTGCCAAGTCCCAGGGTGCCCGCCAGCGAGCACACTTCGTGAGAAATGCCCTCCATCAGACAGCCGTCGCCCATAAAGACCCAGGTATAGTGATTAACAATCTCGTGGTCTGGCTGGTTAAACTGCGCCGCCAGCGTGCGTTCTGCAATCGCCATTCCGACAGCGTTGGCTAAACCCTGACCCAACGGTCCGGTGGTGGTCTCCACGCCCGGCGTATAGCCAATTTCCGGGTGTCCTGGCGTCTTCGAATGGAGCTGGCGGAAGTTCTTTAACTCTTCGAGCGGCAGGTTGTAGCCGGAAAGATGCAACAGGCTGTAAAGCAGCATTGAGGCGTGGCCATTGGACAAAATAAACCGGTCACGATCGTACCAGGTGGGATCGGACGGGTTATGGCGCAGGAAATCGTTCCACAGCACTTCGGCGATATCGGCCATCCCCATTGGTGCGCCAGGGTGGCCAGAGTTAGCTTTTTGGACGGCATCCATACTTAGCGCACGAATGGCATTGGCAAGCTCTTTACGGGTCATAGGAAATACTCCTTGAAAAGTAAAGTGTTAGATGCGTGTTGTGATTCACACTTTTGAGATAATTGCGGGTGTTGTCAGCAAAAAGCATAGCAGACAAGCATGGTATTGCTGGCTTAAGCAGGTAACATAGATGTTATAAATTGATAACAAATTCTTTCTTTGAATGGTGAGAGTATGGGGACCTTCAAAGTTTGTGCCGTTGACTGAGGTGATAATGTGCGGCTCAGTAGAATGGTTACCCGCGCCACTTTTTTGATAGATACGTGAAAGGAACAACAAGATGGATGACCAGTTAAAACAAAGCGCCCTCGATTTCCACGAATTTCCGGTACCCGGTAAAATCCAGGTTTCTCCGACCAAGCCTCTGGCAACCCAGCGCGACCTCGCGTTGGCCTACTCGCCGGGCGTGGCTGCACCGTGTCTTGAAATTGAAAAGGACCCGCTGGCAGCCTACAAATACACCGCACGCGGCAACCTGGTTGCGGTTATTTCCAACGGTACTGCGGTTCTGGGTCTGGGTAATATTGGCGCGCTGGCCGGTAAACCGGTGATGGAAGGTAAAGGCGTTCTGTTTAAGAAATTCGCCGGGATTGACGTGTTCGACATCGAAGTTGATGAACTCGATCCGGATAAATTTATCAACGTGGTAGCGGCGCTTGAACCAACGTTTGGCGGCATTAACCTCGAAGATATCAAAGCGCCGGAGTGCTTCTACATTGAGCAAAAACTCCGTGAGCGCATGAATATTCCGGTATTCCACGATGACCAGCACGGCACGGCAATCATCAGTACTGCCGCAATCCTTAACGGTCTGCGGGTGGTTGAAAAAAATATCTCTGATGTGCGCATGGTGGTGTCCGGTGCAGGTGCGGCGGCGATTGCCTGTATGAACCTGCTGGTGGCGCTGGGTATGCAGAAACACAACATTGTGGTCTGCGACTCCAAAGGGGTGATTTACAAAGATCGTGAACCAAACATGGCGGAAACCAAAGCGGCTTACGCAGTGGTGGATGACGGTAAGCGTACGCTGGATGATGTCATTGACGGCGCGGATATTTTCCTCGGTTGCTCTGGTCCGAAAGTGCTGACGCAGGAAATGGTTAAGAAGATGGCGCGTGCGCCAATGATCCTGGCCCTCGCCAACCCGGAACCGGAAATCCTGCCGCCGCTGGCGAAAGAGGTGCGTTCCGACGCCATCATTTGCACCGGCCGTTCCGACTACCCGAACCAGGTTAACAACGTTCTGTGCTTCCCGTTCATCTTCCGCGGCGCGCTGGACGTCGGCGCTACTGCCATCAACGAAGAGATGAAACTGGCCGCGGTACACGCCATTGCTGAGCTGGCGCACGCCGAGCAGAGCGAAGTGGTGGCCTCCGCCTATGGCGACCAGGACCTGAGCTTCGGGCCGGAATACATTATTCCGAAACCGTTCGACCCGCGTCTGATCGTCAAAATCGCCCCTGCGGTGGCGAAGGCGGCGATGGATTCCGGTGTGGCAACGCGTCCGATTGCCGACTTTGACGCTTACATCGATAAGCTGACCGAATTCGTCTACAAAACCAACCTGTTCATGAAGCCGATTTTCTCTCTGGCACGCAAAGCGCCGAAGCGCGTGGTGCTGACTGAAGGGGAAGAGGCGCGTGTACTGCATGCCACGCAGGAGCTGATCACTTTAGGTCTGGCGAAACCGATCCTGATCGGTCGTCCGAGCGTTATCGAAATGCGTATCCAGAAACTGGGTCTGCAGATCAAAGCAGGCGTCGATTTTGAGATCGTCAACAATGAATCCGATCCGCGCTTTAAAGAGTACTGGAGCGAGTACTACCAGATTATGAAACGTCGTGGTATTACCCAGGAGCAGGCGCAGCGTGCGGTAATTGCCAACACCACGGTGATCGGCGCGATCATGGTGCAGCGTGGCGAAGCGGATGCAATGATCTGCGGTACGATAGGCGACTACCATGAGCACTTCAGCGTGGTGAAAGAGGTGTTTGGTCATCGCGATGGCGTGCATACTGCCGGGGCGATGAACGCCTTGCTGCTGCCAAGCGGTAACACCTTTATCGCCGATACCTACGTTAACGACGATCCTACGCCGGAGCAACTGGCGGAAATCGCCGTGATGGCGGCAGAAACCGTGCGCCGCTTTGGTATCGAACCGAAGGTAGCGCTGCTGTCGCACTCCAACTTTGGTTCATCTAACTGTCCGTCGGCCAGCAAAATGCGCGAAGCGCTGGAGCTGATTAAGGCGCGTGCGCCAGAGTTGATGATTGATGGCGAAATGCACGGCGATGCCGCGCTGGTGGAAAGCATCCGTCATGACCGCATGCCGGACAGTCCGCTGAAAGGTTCAGCGAATATTCTGGTGATGCCGAATATGGAAGCTGCCCGTATTAGTTACAACTTACTACGCGTTTCCAGCTCTGAAGGCGTAACGGTCGGCCCGGTGCTGATGGGGGTTGCGAAACCGGTTCACGTATTAACGCCGATCGCTTCTGTTCGTCGTATCGTTAATATGGTGGCGCTGGCGGTCGTAGAAGCCCAAACTCAGCCGCTGTAATTTCACTTTAATTTATTTCCGGCGCGGGTTTCTCCCGCGCCTTTTTATTTCCCCCTTTCTTAGTGATCCACTTCACCTTTTAAACATGGTTGCCGAATTTTGTTATTTACTCTGACAAAAAATTGCCACGATGAGGGCAGTTTTAGCGGAGGCGGTGAGCAATGGAAAAAGAACGCATTATTCAGGAATTTGTGCCGGGGAAACAGGTTACGCTGGCGCATCTCATTGCGCACCCTGGTGAGGAACTGGCGAAAAAGATCGGCGTTCCCGAAGCGGGCGCCATCGGCATCATGACGCTGACGCCAGGCGAAACCGCGATGATTGCCGGTGACTTAGCTATGAAAGCGGCAGATGTACATATCGGCTTTCTCGATCGATTCAGCGGTGCGCTGGTCATCTACGGCTCGGTAGGCGCGGTAGAAGAAGCGTTATTACAGACGGTAAGCGGTCTGGGTCGGTTATTAAATTTCACTTTGTGTAACCTGACAAAAAGTTAATCAGAGGCGGCGATGAAACGTATTGCGTTTGTCGGTACGGTGGGGGCGGGGAAAACAACGCTCTTTAATGCGCTACAGGGAAATTATTCCCTCGCCAGAAAAACACAGGCCGTGGAGTTTAATGAAAATGGCGATATCGACACGCCAGGAGAATATTTTAGCCATCCGCGCTGGTATCACGCCTTAATTACTACGCTGCAGGATGTTGATACGTTGATTTATATACACGCGGCAAATGATAAAGAAAGTCGCTTACCTGCCGGGCTGTTGGATATCGGCGCCAGTAAACGACAAATCGCCGTTATCAGCAAAACGGACATGCCGGATGCCGACGTCGCCGCAACGCGACAACTACTTCGCGGGATAGGGTTCCAGGAGCCGATTTTCGAACTCAACAGCCATGACCCGCGCAGCGTGCAGCACCTGGTGGATTATCTGACTGAGCTCAGCCAAAAGGAGGAAAGGGCAGGTGAAAAAACTCATCACAGCTAACGATATTCGTGCGGCCCACGCACGCGGCGAACAGGAAATGTCGGTTGTTCTGCGCGCCAGCATCATCACCCCGGAGGCGCGCGAAGTTGCGGAGCTGCTGGGCGTCACCATCAGTGAATGCGATGAATCCGCGCCAACCGCTGCTGCTGTCGCACCAGCTGCGGTGGATGATGGCAAAACGGAAAGCCAGCGCATTCGCGAAACCATCATTGCGCAGTTACCGGAAGGGCAGTTTACCGAAAGCCTGGTCGCCCAACTGATGGACAAAGTCATGAAGGAGAAACAGTCGCTGGAGCAGGGCGGAATGCAGCCGAGCTTTAACTCGGTGACCGGCAAAGGCGGCGTCAAAGTCATCGACGGCAGCAGCGTGAAGTTTGGTCGTTTTGACGGCGCACAGCCGCACTGCGTGGGTTTAACCGATCTGGTGACCGACCAGGACGGTAGCAGCATGGCCGCCGGGTTCATGCAGTGGGATAACGCTTTTTTCCCATGGACGCTGAACTACGACGAAATCGACATGATTCTGGAAGGCGAGCTGCACGTTCGCCACGAAGGCGAAACCATGATTGCTAAAGCCGGGGACGTGATGTTTATCCCGAAAGGCTCCAGCATCGAATTTGGTACGCCATCGACGGTGAAATTTCTGTATGTGGCCTGGCCTGCGAACTGGCAGTCCTGCTAAGGCGGATGTATGAAGGATTTCATTACCGAAGCGTGGCTTAGAGCGAATCATACGCTCAGCGAAGGGGCTGAAATTCATCTCCCCGCTGATGCTCGCCTGACGCCATCTGCCCGGGAATTACTGGAAAGCCGACATCTGCGCATTAAGTTTATCAACGAGCAGGGCAGCCTGTTTATTGATGACGAAGAACTGCAGCCGCAGCCGGTGCATGGTTTAACCAGCAGCGATACGCATCCACAGGCCAGTTGCGAACTGTGTCATCAACCGGTGGTGAAGAAAGCAGACACGCTGACGCATCTGACAGCGGACAAGATGGTCGCTAAAAGTGACCCGCGCCTGGGATTTCGCGCCGCGCTGGACAGCACCATCGCCCTGGCCGTGTGGTTGCAGATAGAGCTGGCGGAACCGTGGCAGCCGTGGCTGGCGGATATCCGTTCGCGTCTGGGCAACATTATGCGCGCCGACGCTATCGACGAGCCGCTGGCAGCACAAGCTATCGTCGGGTTAAGCGACGAAGATTTACACCGGCTTTCGCATCAGCCGCTGCGCTATCTGGACCACGACCATCTGGTGCCTGAAGCCAGTCATGGCCGTGATTGCGCGTTGCTTAATCTGCTGCGTACCAAAGTCCGTGAAACGGAGACGGTGGCGGCCCAGGTATTCATCACCCGTAGTTTTGACGTGATGCGACCGGACATCATGCAGGCGCTCAATCGCCTTTCCAGTACGGTCTACGTGATGATGATACTGAGCGTAGCGAAGCATCCACTGACGGTTAGCCAAATTCAACAGCGACTGGGGGAGAAGCAATGATCATTGAACGTGCTCGTCAACTCGCCCAGCGCTCACCTGCACGGGTGGTGTTCCCGGATGCTCTGGATGTTCGGGTGTTGAAAGCGGCAAATTACCTGCATCAGCATGGTCTGGCACATCCTGTTCTCGTCGCCAGTCCGTTTGCGCTGCGCCAGTTTGCCCTCAGCCATCGGGTGGCGATGGATGGCATTCAGGTTATCGACCCGCAAAGCAACCAGTCCATGCGTGAAGAGTTTGCGCTGCGCTGGCTGGCCCGCGCGGGAGATAAAACGCCTGCAGATGCGCTGGAAAAACTCAACGATCCGCTGATGTTCGCCGCCGCCATGGTTAGCGCGGGTAAAGCTGACGTCTGTATTGCGGGCAATTTGTCGTCGACAGCAAACGTGCTGCGCGCTGGGTTACGCATTATTGGGCTACAGCCAGGCTGTAAAACGCTGTCGTCAATTTTCCTGATGCTGCCGCAGTACCTCGGGCCGGCATTAGGGTTTGCCGATTGCAGCGTCGTGCCGCAGCCCACAGCCGCACAGCTGGCGGATATTGCGATTGCCAGCGCGCAGACATGGCAGGCGATTACCGGTGAAGAACCGCGCGTGGCCATGCTGTCGTTTTCAAGTCAAGGCAGTGCTCGTCATCCTAACGTCGCTAACGTGCAGCAGGCTACGGAGATCGTTCGTGAGCGTGCCCCGCAGCTTACCGTGGATGGGGAACTGCAATTTGATGCCGCCTTTGTTCCGGATGTCGCCGCGCAAAAAGCGCCCGCCAGTCCGTTAAAGGGCAATGCCAATGTGATGGTCTTCCCATCGCTGGAGGCAGGCAATATTGGCTACAAAATCGCCCAGCGTCTGGGAGGGTATCGTGCCGTAGGTCCGTTGATCCAAGGGCTTGCCGCACCGCTTCATGACCTCTCTCGCGGCTGTAGCGTACAGGAAATTATCGAACTGGCGTTGGTGGCAGCAGTGCCGCGTCAGACTGACATGAGTCGTGAAAACGCCTCACACACACTGGTTGTTTAGGTCCCGTTCTGGACCCCTTAATGAGAGGAAAACACAATGGAAGCATTAGGAATGATTGAAACCCGGGGCCTGGTTGCACTGATTGAGGCTTCTGACGCAATGGTTAAAGCGGCACGCGTGAAACTGGTCGGCGTGAAGCAGATCGGCGGCGGTCTGGTTACTGCAATGGTTCGTGGCGACGTAGCGGCATGTAAAGCCGCAACGGATGCTGGTGCTGCTGCTGCACAGCGTATTGGTGAGCTGGTTTCCGTACACGTAATCCCGCGTCCGCATGGCGATCTGGAAGAAGTGTTCCCGATCAGCTTTAAAGGCGACAGCAACGACATGTAAGTCGTCCATGTGACGCCACAGACTTCATTGCTGGCGTCACCCTCTCTCCTTTTCACATTACCTTCTGCGGAGGGTAGGGGGAGGTTTTACCTGAAATATGCCACGGAGGCGCGTATGAAACTGGCAATCGTCACAGGACAAATTGTTTGTACCGTACGCCATCAGGGGCTCGCGCACGACAAGTTGCTGATGGTGGAAATGATTGATGCCTGCGGAAATCCCGACGGGCAATGTGCTGTTGCTATCGACAGCATTGGGGCGGGAACCGGAGAGTGGGTGCTGCTGGTCAGCGGAAGCTCAGCCCGTCAGGCGCACCGTAACGAATCATCACCTGTCGATCTGTGCGTGATTGGCATTGTTGATGAAGTGGTGGCAGGTGGTCAGGTGATCTTCCATAAATAAGGCAGAAAATCATGAATCAACAGGATATTGAACAGGTCGTGAAAGCGGTACTGCTGAAAATGAAAGACAGCAGCCAACCCGTCAGTGCCGTTCAAGAAATGGGCGTTTTTGCCTCCCTGGATGACGCAGTGGCGGCAGCTAAACTGGCCCAGCAAGGGCTGAAAAGCGTTGCCATGCGCCAACTGGCTATCACGGCTCTACGTGAGGCGGGCGAAAAACATGCCCGAGAATTAGCGGAACTTGCCGTCACAGAAACCGGCATGGGACGTGTTGAAGATAAATTTGCCAAAAACGTGGCGCAGGCACGCGCCACGCCGGGCGTGGAATGCCTGTCCCCACAGGTTCTGACCGGTGATAACGGCCTGACGCTGATTGAAAACGCGCCGTGGGGCGTGGTGGCCTCGGTGACACCGTCCACCAACCCGGCTGCGACCGTTATTAACAACGCCATTAGCCTGATTGCGGCTGGCAACAGCGTGGTCTTCGCACCGCATCCGGCTGCCAAGGGCGTGTCTCAGCGCGCTATCACTCTGCTTAACCAGGCGGTAGTTGCTGCAGGCGGACCGGCAAACCTGCTGGTTACCGTGGCCAATCCGGATATCGAAACCGCCCAGCGTCTTTTTAAGTACCCAGGCATCGGCCTGCTGGTGGTGACCGGCGGTGAAGCCGTAGTGGATGCCGCGCGTAAGCACACCAACAAACGTCTGATTGCCGCCGGTGCGGGAAATCCGCCGGTGGTGGTTGATGAAACGGCTGATCTGGCACGCGCAGCCCAGTCGATCGTCAAAGGCGCTTCGTTTGACAACAACATTATCTGCGCCGACGAAAAAGTGCTGATCGTGGTCGATAGCGTCGCTGATGAGCTGATGCGTCTGATGGAAAGCCAGCATGCAGTCAAGCTGACCACGGCTCAGGCCGAACAGCTGCAACCGGTGCTGCTGAAAAATGTCGATGAACGCGGTAAAGGCACGGTCAGTCGTGACTGGGTAGGCCGCGACGCAGGAAAAATCGCTGCGGCGATTGGTCTGAACGTACCGGAGCAAACCCGGCTGTTATTCGTCGAAACCTCTGCGACTCACCCGTTTGCCGTAACCGAACTGATGATGCCGGTTCTGCCGGTCGTGCGGGTCGCCAACGTCGATGAGGCCATTGAACTGGCGGTCAAGCTTGAAGGCGGCTGTCACCATACGGCGGCGATGCACTCGCGCAATATCGACAACATGAACCGCATGGCAAACGCCATTGATACCAGCATTTTCGTTAAGAACGGACCGTGCATTGCCGGTCTTGGACTCGGCGGCGAAGGCTGGACCACGATGACCATTACCACGCCAACCGGGGAAGGGGTGACCAGCGCACGCACATTTGTGCGTCTGCGTCGCTGTGTGTTGGTGGATGCCTTCAGAATTGTATAAGGAGTGAACGACATGGCGCACGACGAACAACGTTGGCTGACACCCAGATTGCTAAAAGCGGCAACGCTATGTAACCAGACGCCCGTAAAGAGCGATTCACCGCTGTGGCTGGGCGTGGATTTGGGGACGTGTGATGTGGTGTCGATGGTTGTCGACAGTGACGGACAGCCGGTTGCGGTTTGCCTGGACTGGGCCGACGTCGTGCGCGATGGCATCGTCTGGGATTTCTTCGGTGCGGTGACCATCGTTCGTCGCCATCTCGATACGCTCGAACAACAGTTGGGTTGCCGCTTTACCCACGCGGCAACCTCGTTTCCACCGGGAACTGACCCACGGATCTCGATCAACGTGCTGGAATCTGCCGGGCTTGAAGTCAGTCATGTGCTCGACGAACCGACCGCGGTGGCGGACCTGTTGCAGCTTGATAACGCTGGCGTGGTGGATATCGGTGGCGGTACCACCGGGATTGCGATTGTGAAGCGAGGCAAGGTGACTTACTCCGCCGATGAAGCGACCGGCGGGCACCACATTTCTCTGACGCTTGCCGGGAACCGTCGCATCCAGTTGGAAGAGGCGGAGCAGTACAAACGCAGCAACGGTAAAGAAATTTGGCCGGTGGTTAAGCCGGTCTACGAAAAAATGGCGGAAATTGTGGCTCACCATATTGCCGGACAGGGCGTGGCTGATTTATGGCTGGCCGGTGGTTCCTGTATGCAGCCGGGCGTTGATGAACTGTTTCGTAAGCGTTTCCCGGAACTGCAGGTGCATTTACCCCAGCACAGCCTGTTTATGACCCCGCTGGCGATTGCAAATAGCGGAAAAGAAAAAGCGGAAGGAATCTATGCAAGCTGAATTGCAGACCGCGCTCTTTCAGGCATTCGATACCCTGAATCTGCAACGCGTAAAAACGTTTAGCGTTCCACCGGTTACGTTGTGTGGACTGGGAGCGCTCAGTACCTGCGGACAGGAAGCACAAACGCGCGGCCTGACGCATATGTTCGTCATGGTCGACAGTTTCCTGCACCAGGCAGGGATGACCGCCGCACTGGAACGCAGCCTGGCGATGAAAGGCGTGGCGATGACGCTGTGGCCATGTCCGGTGGGCGAACCGTGCATTACGGACGTCTGCGCGGCGGTCGCGCAACTGCGTGAATCGAAGTGCGATGGCGTAGTGGCCTTTGGTGGCGGTTCCGTATTGGATGCCGCAAAAGCCGTGGCGTTGCTGGTGACCAATCCCACCCAGACGCTGGCAGACATGGATGAGAGCAGCGCGTTACGCCCGCGTCTGCCGCTGATTGCCGTACCGACTACCGCCGGAACGGGTTCAGAAACCACTAATGTCACGGTGATTATCGACGCCGCGACCGGGCTTAAAAAAGTGCTGGCCCACGCAACCCTGATGCCGGATGTGGCGATTCTTGACGCCGCGCTGACGGAAGGTGTGCCCGCACACGTAACGGCGATGACCGGGATCGATGCGCTGACGCACGCTGTTGAAGCGTATAGCGCTCTGAACGCGACGCCGTTTACCGACAGTCTGGCGATTGGCGCGATTGCGATGATAGGTAAATCGCTGCCGAAGGCCGTTGGCTATGGTCAGGATCTGGCGGCGCGAGAAAGCATGCTACTGGCTTCCTGTATGGCCGGGATGGCGTTTTCCAGCGCGGGGCTGGGCCTGTGTCACGCGATGGCGCACCAGCCGGGTGCGACGCTGCACATTCCACATGGACAGGCTAACGCCATGCTGCTGCCCACAGTAATGGGTTTCAACCGCATGGTGTGTCGTGAGCGTTTCAGCCATATCGGACGGGCGCTAACCAACAAGAAGTCGGACGATCGCGATGCCATCAACGCCGTCAGCGAGTTGATTAGCGAAGTGGGCCAGACCAAACGACTCTCTGACGTTGGGGCGAAGCCCGAGCATTACAGCGCATGGGCTCACGCCGCGCTGGAGGATATTTGTATTCGCAGTAACCCACGCACCGCCACGCAGGCCGACATTATCGCGTTGTATGCGGCGGCACAATAAATACACATATGACAGGGAGTGAAGGTTATGGGAATTAACGAAATCATCATGTACATCATGATGTTCTTTATGCTGATTGCCGCCGTGGACAGGATCCTGTCGCAGTTCGGCGGTTCGGCACGCTTCCTCGGTAAGTTCGGCAAGAGTATTGAGGGATCGGGCGGCCAGTTTGAAGAAGGTTTTATGGCGATGGGCGCACTGGGTCTGGCGATGGTCGGTATGACCGCGCTGGCACCGGTACTGGCGCATGTGCTCGGGCCGGTGATTATTCCACTGTACGAAATGTTGGGCGCGAACCCGTCGATGTTTGCCGGAACGCTGCTGGCGTGCGATATGGGCGGCTTCTTCCTGGCGAAAGAACTGGCGGGCGGCGACGTTGCGGCGTGGCTGTACTCCGGCCTGATCCTCGGGGCGATGATGGGGCCGACGCTGGTCTTCTCTATTCCGGTTGCGCTGGGGATTATTGAACCGTCCGACCGTCGTTATCTGGCACTGGGCGTGCTGGCTGGGATCGTCACCATTCCGATTGGCTGTATTGCGGGTGGTTTGATCGCGATGTACTCCGGTGTCGAAATCAACGGGCAGCCGGTGGAGTTCACCTTCGCGCTGATCCTGATGAACATGATCCCGGTGCTGATCGTTGCCGTGCTGGTGGCGCTGGGACTGAAATTCATCCCGGAAAAAATGATCAACGGCTTCCAGATCTTCGCGAAATTCCTGGTGGCGCTGATCACCATCGGTCTGGCGGCAGCGGTAATCAAATTCCTGCTCGGCTGGGAACTGATTCCGGGTCTTGATCCTATCTTCATGGCACCGGGTGACAAGCCAGGTGAAGTGATGCGCGCCATCGAAGTTATCGGTTCTATCTCCTGCGTGCTGCTGGGTGCGTACCCAATGGTACTGCTGCTGACCCGCTGGTTTGAAAAGCCGCTGATGAGCGTCGGTAACCTGTTAAAAATCAATAATATTGCGGCTGCGGGCATGGTGGCGACGCTGGCGAACAACATCCCAATGTTCGGCATGATGAAGAATATGGATACCCGCGGCAAAGTGATCAACTGCGCTTTTGCGGTCTCCGCAGCCTTCGCTCTGGGTGACCACTTAGGTTTCGCCGCGGCCAACATGAACGCGATGATCTTCCCAATGATTGTCGGCAAGCTGATTGGCGGCGTGACGGCGATTGGTGTGGCTATGCTGTTGGTACCGAAAGACGAAGATGTTCCGGCACCAGCAGAAACCAACCCGGAGGCGCAATCGTGAATACTCGCCAGCTACTCAGCGTCGGTATCGATATCGGCACCACCACCACTCAGGTGATCTTCTCGCGCCTTGAGCTGGTCAACCGTGCGGCGGTGTCGCAGGTGCCGCGTTACGAATTCATCAAACGCGAAATTAGCTGGCAAAGCCCGGTGTTCTTTACCCCCGTTGATAAGCAGGGCGGGCTGAAAGAGGCCGAACTTAAGGCGCTGATCCTCGCCCAGTACCAGGCGGCGGGGATTGCGCCTGAGACCGTCGATTCCGGCGCGATCATCATTACCGGAGAAAGTGCCAAAACCCGCAACGCGCGACCAGCGGTGATGACGCTCTCTCAGTCGCTGGGGGACTTCGTGGTTGCCAGCGCCGGTCCGCATCTGGAATCAGTGATTGCCGGTCACGGCGCAGGGGCTCAAACCCTGTCAGAGCAGAAGTTGTGCCGCGTACTGAATATCGACATCGGAGGCGGGACGTCGAACTACGTCCTGTTCGATGCCGGAAAAGTCAGCGGTTCGGCCTGCCTGAACGTCGGCGGACGGCTGCTGGAAACGGACGGTCAGGGGCGGGTGGTGCATGCGCATCAGCCAGGACAGATGATTGTTGATGACGTATTTGGTCCAGGCACCGACGCCCGAACTCTTAATGCGGCGCAGCTTGTTCAGGTGGCCCGACGGATGGCGGCGCTGATCGTTGAGGTGATTGACGGCACGCTGTCACCGCTGGCGCAGGCGCTGATGCAAACCGGTCTGTTGCCGACGGGTGTGAAGCCGGAAGTGATTACGTTGTCCGGCGGGGTGGGCGAGTGCTACCGCAACCAGCCTGCCGATCCATTCTGTTTTTCCGATATTGGGCCGCTGTTAGCGACGGCGCTGCATGAACATCCGCGCCTGCGTGAGATGAACGTGCAGTTCCCGGCGCAAACCGTGCGCGCCACGGTGATTGGCGCCGGTGCGCATACGCTGTCGCTTTCGGGCAGCACCATCTGGCTGGAAGGTGTGGCGCTTCCGCTGCGCAATCTGCCGGTGGCGATTCCGGTTGATGAGGCTGATTTGGTGGCCGCCTGGCAACAAGCGCTGATGCAGCTCGATCTGGACCCGCAAACAGACGCTTACGTGCTGGCGCTACCCGGTTCGCTGCCGGTGCGCTACGCCGCGCTGTTAACGGTTATTGATGCGCTACTGGCCTTTGTCGCGCGCCATCCGAATCCGCATCCCCTGCTGGTGGTAGCCGAGCAGGATTTTGGTAAAGCCCTGGGCATGCTGTTACGCCCACAGTTACAGCAACACCCGCTGGCAGTCATCGATGAGGTGGTTGTCCGGGCGGGGGACTATATCGACATTGGTACGCCTCTTTTTGGCGGATCGGTTGTGCCGGTGACGGTGAAATCACTCGCATTTCCTTCCTGAGGGAACGACTTATGAAACTAAAGACCACATTGTTCGGCAATGTTTATCAGTTTAAGGATGTTAAAGAGGTGCTGGCAAAAGCCAACGAACTGCGTTCGGGGGATGTGCTGGCAGGGGTAGCTGCAACCAGTTCGCAAGAGCGAGTGGCGGCCAAACAGGTGCTGTCGGAAATGACGGTAGCGGATATCCGCAACAACCCGGTGATTTCCTATGAAGAGGACTGCGTGACGCGTCTGATTCAGGACGACGTCAACGAAACGGCCTATAACCGCATCAAAAACTGGAGTATCAGCGAGCTGCGCGAGTACGTGCTGAGCGATGAAACCTCCGTTGATGACATTGCGTTTACGCGCAAAGGATTAACGTCGGAAGTGGTCGCAGCGGTTGCAAAAATCTGCTCTAACGCGGACCTGATCTACGGCGGTAAGAAAATGCCGGTGATCAAAAAGGCCAACACCACCATTGGTCTGCCGGGCACCTTCAGCTGTCGTTTACAGCCGAACGACACCCGTGATGACGTGCAGAGTATTGCGGCACAAATCTACGAAGGGCTGTCCTTCGGGGCGGGCGATGCGGTGATTGGCGTTAACCCGGTAACAGATGACGTGGAAAACTTAAGCCGCGTACTTGATACCGTGTACGGCGTCATCGACAAATTCAATATCCCGACCCAGGGCTGCGTCCTGGCGCACGTTACTACCCAGATCGAAGCCATTCGTCGCGGCGCGCCGGGCGGGCTGATTTTCCAGAGTATCTGCGGCAGCGAGAAAGGCTTAAAAGAGTTTGGCGTTGAGCTGGCCATGCTGGATGAAGCGCGTGCAGTGGGCGCTGAGTTTAACCGTATCGCCGGGGAAAACTGCCTGTACTTCGAAACCGGACAAGGGTCTGCGCTCTCCGCTGGCGCTAACTTCGGTGCCGATCAGGTGACGATGGAAGCACGTAACTACGGTCTGGCGCGTCACTACGATCCGTTCCTGGTGAACACCGTTGTCGGCTTTATCGGGCCGGAGTATCTCTACAACGACCGTCAGATTATTCGCGCGGGTCTGGAAGATCACTTTATGGGCAAGCTGAGCGGCATCTCAATGGGCTGCGACTGCTGCTATACCAACCATGCTGATGCTGACCAGAACCTCAACGAAAACCTGATGATTCTGCTCGCCACCGCTGGCTGCAACTACATCATGGGCATGCCGCTCGGTGACGACATCATGCTCAACTATCAGACCACCGCCTTCCACGACACCGCGACCGTGCGCCAGTTGCTGAACCTGCGTCCGTCGCCGGAGTTTGAACGCTGGCTGGAAACCATGGGCATTATGGCAAACGGTCGCCTGACCAAACGGGCGGGCGATCCGTCACTGTTCTTCTGATGACGCGGGGATGACACACGATGGATCAAAAACAGATTGAAGAAATTGTACGCAGCGTGATGGCGTCAATGGGTGAGTCGCAGCCGCAGGCGCAAGCGCCGGCAGCACAAGCGCAATGCAGCACCACCCAGTGCGCCGCGCCGACCGGTGAAAGCTGTGCGATGGATTTAGGCTCAGCCGAGGCTAAAGCGTGGATTGGTGTTGAGAATCCGCACCGCGCAGAGGTGTTGACTGAACTGCGTCGCAGCACTGCGGCGCGTGTATGTACCGGTCGAGCCGGTCCACGTCCGCGTACCCAGGCGCTGCTGCGCTTCCTGGCCGACCACTCGCGTTCGAAAGATACGGTATTGAAAGAAGTGCCGGAAGAGTGGGTAAAAGCCCAGGGGCTGCTGGAAGTGCGCTCGGAAATCAGTGACAAAAACCTGTATCTGACGCGTCCGGATCTGGGGCGTCGTCTGAGTGCGGATGCCATTGAAGCGCTGAAATCACAGTGTGTAATGAACCCGGATGTGCAGGTGATTATCTCTGATGGCCTGTCTACGGACGCTATCACCGCTAACTACGAAGAGATCCTGCCGCCGCTGTTGTCTGGCTTAAAACAGGCCGGATTGAAGGTCGGGACACCGTTCTTTGTTCGCTATGGTCGCGTGAAAATCGAAGATCAGATCGGCGAACTGCTGGGCGCGAAAGCGGTGATCCTGCTGGTTGGGGAACGTCCGGGCCTGGGCCAGTCGGAAAGCCTTTCTTGCTACGCCGTCTATTCACCGCGTGTGGCGACGACCGTTGAAGCTGACCGTACCTGTATCTCGAACATTCACCAGGGCGGTACGCCACCGGTTGAAGCGGCGGCGGTCATTGTGGATTTGGCCAAGCGCATGCTGGAGCAAAAAGCATCCGGCATCAATATGACCCGTTAAGGAGGCATCATGCCAGCATTAGATTTGATTAGACCTTCAGTCACCGCAATGCGCGTGATTGCCTCGGTAAATGACGGTTTTGCCCGTGAACTTAAATTACCGCCACATATACGTAGCCTCGGACTCATCACAGCAGATTCTGATGACGTGGCGTATATTGCCGCAGACGAAGCGACAAAACAGGCAATGGTGGAAGTGGTTTATGGCCGCTCGCTGTATGCCGGCGCGGCGCACAGTCCCTCTCCAACTTCGGGTGAAGTGCTGATTATGCTCGGTGGACCCAACCCGGCAGAAGTTCGTGCAGGTCTGGACGCGATGGTAGCCAATATTGAAAGCGGCGCGGCGTTTCAGTGGGCGAATGACGCAGAAGATACCGCCTTCCTGGCGCATGTGGTTTCGCGTACCGGTTCGTATCTCTCGGCGACCGCAGGATGCCGGCTTGGCGATCCGATGGCGTATCTGGTGGCGCCGCCGCTGGAAGCGACATTTGGTATTGATGCTGCGCTGAAATCGGCTGATGTACAACTGGTGACCTACGTTCCGCCGCCGTCAGAAACCAACTATTCGGCTGCGTTTATGACCGGTAGCCAGGCCGCTTGTAAAGCTGCATGTAACGCCTTTGCCGATGCCGTTCTGGATATTGCCCGTAACCCAATCCAGCGCGCGTAAGAGAGGTTGTGATGATCAATGCACTGGGATTACTGGAAGTGGATGGCATGGTCGCTGCCGTGGATGCGGCGGATGCCATGCTGAAAGCCGCGAACGTGCGCCTGCTTAGCCACGAAGTGCTCGATCCTGGCCGGTTGACGCTGGTGGTGGAAGGCGATCTGGCGGCGTGCCGCGCAGCGCTGGATGCCGGCAGCGCCGCTGCTGCGCGTACAGGCCGTGTTATCAGCCGTAAGGAAATCGGCCGACCGGACGATGATACCCAGTGGCTGATCGGCGGTTTTAAGCGCCAGCCGAAGAAACCAGAACAGAAGCCAGAAGTGAAAACAGATGTAAAAACGCAGAAGACGCAGGACGCCCCGTTGACGCCTGAATCCTCTGATCAACTTCTGACGCTGTTGGCATCGGTCCGTCAAGGAATGACGGCAGGGGAAGTGGCTGCCCACTTTGGCTGGTCACTTGATGAAGCCAGAAAGGCGCTGGAACAGCTCTTTTCTGACGGAGCGTTGCGTAAACGCAGTAGTCGCTATCGCTTAAAAAATTAACCTGTCGGAGGGCCGGGGGCTTCGTTGAAGCTTCCGGCTTAAAAGATCATGAAAAAGAACCGTACTGCAAACCTGCACCATCTTTATCATGAAGCATTACCCGAAGACGTTAAACTTACGCCGAAAGTGGAGGTGGACAACGTTCACCAGCGGCGAACAACGGATGTGTATGAGCATGCGCTGACGATTACCGCATGGCAGCAGATCTACGACCAGTTACATCCGGGAAAATTTCATGGCGAGTTCACGGAAATCCTGCTCGATGATATTCAGGTGTTCCGTGAATACACCGGACTGGCGTTGCGTCAGTCGTGTCTTGTCTGGCCGAACTCTTTCTGGTTTGGTATTCCGGCCACGCGCGGCGAACAGGGATTTATTGGCACCCAGTGTCTGGGGAACGCTGAAATTGCCACCCGCCCTGGCGGGACAGAGTTTGAACTGAGTACGCCGGATGATTACACCATTCTGGGTGTCGTCATTTCGGAAGAGGCGATTGCCCGTCAGGCCAACTTCCTGCATAACCCGGAAAGAGTGCTGCATATGCTGCGCAACCAGTCGGCGCTGGAAGTGAAAGAACAACACAAAGCCGCGTTATGGGGCTTTGTGCAGCAGGCGCTGGCGACGTTTAGCGAAAATCCGGAAAACCTCCATCAACCTGCGGTACGCAAAGTGCTGGGCGATAACCTGCTGCTGGCGATGGGCACTATGTTGGAAGAGGCGCAGCCGATTATCACGGCTGAGAGCATCAGCCATCAGAGCTATCGTCGCCTGCTGTCGCGTGCGCGTGAATATGTGCTGGAAAATATGTCAGAACCGCTGACTGTGCTCGATCTGTGTAATCAACTGCACGTCAGCCGCCGGACGTTGCAAAACGCCTTTCACGCGATCCTTGGTATCGGTCCGAATGCCTGGTTAAAACGCATTCGCCTGAACGCCGTACGTCGCGAGCTGATAAGCCCGTGGTCGCAGAGTACGACGGTGAAAGACGCCGCCATGCAGTGGGGATTCTGGCATTTAGGGCAGTTTGCCACCGACTACCAGCAGCTGTTTGCGGAAAAACCTTCATTGACGCTGCATCAGCGCATTCGCCAGTGGGCATGATGCGATGAACGTGCCGGATGCGACGCAAATGCGTTTTATCCGGCCTGGGGGCTGGTATTGTCTGGGGTTACACCCAGTCGCGAACCTGAATAAACTCGCTAAGGGCGGCTTCCGGGCTGTTCGCTTCCGGCTGCCAGTCATACTCCCAGCGCACCAGCGGCGGCATCGACATCAGAATCGATTCCGTACGGCCGCCGGTCTGCAGACCGAATAACGTGCCGCGATCCCACACCAGGTTAAATTCCACATAGCGTCCGCGACGGTAAAGCTGAAAATTGCGTTCACGTTCGCCCCAGCTCATTGCTTTGCGGCGCTCAACGATGGGCAGATACGCTTCGGTATAGCCTTGACCTACCGCCTGCATAAAGGCGAAGCCGTGGTCGAAATCCGGCGTATTCAAATCATCGAAAAACAGCCCGCCAATGCCGCGCTGTTCGTTGCGATGCTTGAGGAAGAAGTAGTCATCGCACCACTTCTTGTAACGGGGATAAACGTCTTCGCCGAACGGCTGGCACAGATCTCGCGCCGTGCGGTGCCAGTGAACCGCATCCTCATCAAAGCCGTAGTAGGGCGTTAAGTCAAAGCCGCCGCCAAACCACCAGACCGGGTCAGTGCCCGGTTTTTCCGCGATAAAAAATCGCACGTTGGCATGACTGGTCGGAATGTAGGGATTCTGCGGATGTACCACCAGCGAGACGCCCATGGCCTCAAAGCTGCGTCCCGCAAGCTCGGGGCGATGGGCGGTAGCCGAGGCCGGCATTGCCTCGCCGTGAACGTGGGAGAAGTTGACACCCGCTTGCTCGAAAATACCGCCGTTACGCAGCACCCGGCTGCGCCCGCCGCCGCCTGCTTCACGTTGCCAGTTATCCTCAACAAACTCGGCGCCGTCTACGGCGGATAACTGCTGGCAAATATCATCTTGCAGGCTGAGCAGGAACTGTTTTACGCGCTGTGCATCGGGCTTCATGGTTAACGTTTCTTCGAGTGTGCTTTCTGGTTATCAAACCAGTGGAAATAGCTGATGATGCCATTGGCGATAGCGGTGGCGATTTTCTGGCGAAATGCCGCCGTACCTAGCAGACGTTCTTCTTCCGGGTTGGTTATGAACGAGGTTTCGACCAGTACCGACGGAATTGATGGTGATTTTAGCACCACGAAGGCGGCTTGTTCCGTGCTGCGGCTGTGAAGACGATGTACCGGCTTGATCTTCTTGAGAATATGCGAGCCTAACGTCAGGCTGTTTTTAATGGTATCCGTTTGCACCAGATCGAACAGCACCTGCTGCAGCAAATGGTCTTTATCGGTGGTCTTCTTCCCGGCCACTTCATCGGCCCGGTTTTCACGATCGGACAGATACTTCGCCATGGCGCTACTGGCACCGCGATTGGACAACGCAAAGACCGACGCACCTGCAGCGCTCGGATTGGTAAAACCATCGGCGTGAATCGACATGAACAGGTCAGCGCCATGCTTATGAGCGATCTCGACGCGATCGTAAAGCGGAATAAATGTATCGCCGGAGCGCGTCAGGCGCGCATCAATCCCCTGGTTGCGTAGAATCGAGCGCACGTTTTTGGCAATCGCCAGTACCACGTGCTTTTCCTTCGACCCATTGCGACCAATTGCGCCGGTATCAATCCCTCCGTGACCCGGATCAAGGACAACAACGCGCTTAGCGCCGGCTTTTTTCGCTTTCGGTTTGCTGTGTCCATTGCTGGTCTTAAGCGCTTCTTCTTTAGCGATGGCTTGCGACATGCCTGACAGCGTTAGGGCGGCCAGCCCGGCTTTCAACACCTGGCGGCGCGATGTGAGTGTTTTTAGTGGTTTAAAAGTGCTCATACGGCCTGAGTTGTAAAAAAAGGTTCTAAACGTTATATCGTATCGCGTTGTCCGTTGCGACGGATCGGGATAAGAATTGTTTTACTTTTCATTTCAATACGTGACAATTCCGTATTATGCCATTTTTTCCGCCGCTTCGCGTCAGATATTGGCTAAATCAGCCGTTCGCGCCATAATCGCTTTTTAACGTCCTGAAAAGGTACCCAATACCATGGAAATACGCGTTTTTCGCCAGGAAGATTTCGAAGAGGTGATCACCCTCTGGGAGCGCTGTGATTTGCTGCGTCCATGGAACGACCCTGAAATGGACATTGAGCGTAAAGTCAATCATGACGTCAGCTTGTTCCTGGTCGCTGAAGTGAATGGCGAGGTGGTCGGTACGGTGATGGGCGGATATGACGGGCATCGCGGCTCGGCCTATTACCTGGGCGTACATCCTGAGTTTCGCGGTCGCGGCATTGCCAATGCGCTGCTCAACCGGCTGGAGAAAAAGCTCATTGCTCGCGGTTGTCCGAAGATTCAAATCATGGTGCGTGACGATAATGACGTCGTACAGGGTATGTATGAACGTCTGGGCTATGAACATGCGGATGTACTCAATCTGGGCAAGCGTTTGATCGAAGATGAAGAGTACTGAGTTTCATCCGGCCGACTATGACGCTCATGGGCGTCTGCGCCTGCCTTTTCTCTTCTGGTGCGTGCTGCTGCTGCAGGCGCGCACCTGGGTTCTGTTTGTGATTGCCGGTTCTTCCCGCGAGCAGGGCAACACGCTGCTGAATCTGTTTTATCCCGATCACGACGCTTTCTGGCTGGGTTTGCTTCCCGGCGTTCCTGCGGTATTGGCATTTTTACTCAGCGGGCGACGCTTTGCGTTTCCGGTGGTATGGCGCTGGCTGCGAGGATTACTGATCCTCGCTCAACTGGTGCTACTGTGCTGGCAGTCGGTGATGTGGCTGGCAGGCGATCCGGTCAACGGCGTCGGGCTGGCGCTGCTGGTGGCGGATGTCGTTGCGCTGATCTGGCTGTTAACTAATCAACGTCTGCGCGCCTGTTTTTCCCTCGAGAAAGAATAACGGCACTTTTTGGCGAAACCGGACTCCAAGCAACGTTGATAAATAAGGAAGGAAGTGAAATGAAATCACTGCGTTTGACTTTATGCGCGATGCCGCTGCTATTGACCGGGTGTTCAACGTTGTCATCGGTGAACTGGTCTGCCGCCAATCCGTGGAACTGGTTTGGTTCTTCAACGCAGGTCACTGAGCAGGGCGTCGGAGCGTTGACTGGCGCAACCCCGCTGGATGAAAAAACCATCGCTGATGCGCTGGACGGTGATTACCGCCTGCGTAGCGGGATGAAGACCGATAACGGTAATGTGGTGCGCTTTTATGAAGCGATGAAAGATGACAAGCTGGCGATGGTTATCAATGGCAATCAGGGAACGATTAGCCGTATTGATGTAGTCGACAGCGATATTCCCTCTTCTGCGGGTGTCGAAATCGGTACACCGTTTAGCGACCTTTACACTAAAGCCTTTGGTAATTGTCAGAAGGCGACTGGCGATGACAGCGCGGGTGTTGAATGTAAAGCTGAAGGAAGTCAACATATTAGCTACGTCTTTTCCGGTGAGTGGAGCGGGCCTGAGGGCTTAATGCCGTCTGACGATACGTTGAAAGCATGGAAAGTAAGCAAAATTATCTGGCGGCGTTAATTTGCGTCTGAACAAATCGGCTTGTTAAAAAAACAGGTAGAATAGCGCCCATCAATGCCACGATGTCGTGGCATCTTTTTTTTCAGGAGGAACAATGTCTCAGGTTCAGAGTGGCATTTTGCCAGAACATTGCCGTGCGGCGATTTGGATTGAAGCCAATGTTAAAGGCGACGTTGAGGCCCTGCGTGGGGCCAGCAAAACCTTCGCCGATAAGCTGGCGACCTTTGAAGCGAAGTTCCCGGATGCGCATCTGGGCGCGGTTGTTGCTTTTGGCAACAACACCTGGCGTACACTGAGCGGCGGCGTTGGCGCAGAAGAGTTAAAAGACTTTATCCCTTACGGTAAAGGTCTTGCGCCAGCCACCCAGTATGATGTGCTGATTCATATTCTCTCTTTGCGTCATGACGTGAATTTCTCCGTTGCACAGGCGGCAATGGAAGCCTTTGGCGACTGTATTGAAGTCAAAGAAGAGATCCACGGTTTCCGTTGGGTTGAAGAGCGCGATCTCAGCGGCTTTGTTGACGGAACGGAAAACCCGGCAGGCGTTGAAACGCGCCGTGAAGTCGCGGTTATTAAAGATGGCGTGGATGCTGGTGGCAGCTATGTGTTTGTGCAGCGTTGGGAACATAACCTGAAGCAGCTTAACCGCATGAGCATTCATGACCAGGAAATGATGATTGGGCGTACCAAGGAAGCCAACGAAGAGATCGACGGTGATGACCGTCCGGTTACTTCTCACCTGAGCCGTGTCGATCTCAAAGAAGATGGTAAAGGACTGAAAATTGTGCGCCAGAGCCTGCCATACGGCACCGCCAGCGGTACGCACGGCCTCTATTTCTGTGCCTATTGCGCCCGGTTGCACAACATCGAGCAGCAACTGCTGAGCATGTTTGGCGACACTGACGGCAAGCGCGACGCGATGCTGCGTTTCACTAAACCGGTGACCGGCGGCTATTATTTCGCGCCATCGCTGGATCGTTTGCTGGCCCTGTAATTTTTTGATGCCAGATGGCGCTGATGCCGCCATCTGGCACAATATAGCTCTCCCTTGAACCACCCAACGTCCGCCATGCTGATGATGCACTCGCGTTGACGCTCATCCTGAAAAATCACCTCCCACGTTCATTATTATTTACCTGCCAGTTTATTGGTTATGAGAACGGTATTAAATGGAATTATTTAGAATTAATAAACTATTAATGCCAATTTATTACTTTAAAAATTCTGAATATATCTCAATTAAATCACAATTTAAATGTGAGGAAGATCAGATTTTTTAATGCAATTTATGAAAATAAAATAAATAATAAGTGTAGTTAATTTCGCTATAAATTGATTTAATGTCTTCATTTGTTGACAATTAAAATGGCTGTCTTGTAATCTGAAAATGACCGAAAAATAACGGAATTTATATTTAACCATTTTGCAACAAAGGGTCATTGGAGGTTTTATGTCTACAAAATTATGGGGTGGGCGTTTTGATATGCCTACAAATAAACTGGTCGAATCTTATAATGCGACAATTATGCTGGAACAACGTCTCTGCCCTTTTGATATTCAGGGGAGTATTGCTCACGCCACTATGCTGGGCCGTCAGGGGATTATCACGCAGGATGAAGCGAATGCGATTATTGGCGGGTTAAGGCAGGTCAATAAAGAGATTGAGGAAGGGCAATTCGTTTTTGATACCGTTGATGAAGATATTCATATGGCGATAGAAAGACGTATGACAGAAATAATTGGTCCTGTTGGCGGGAAGCTACATACTGGCCGCAGTCGTAATGACCAGACGACTGTCGATTCGAAAATGCACATGAGATCGACTATTCGTGAAATTCAGCAGGATATCGTTCATCTACAAAAAGTTATTATCAGCAAGGCTGAAAATAACATTAATGCGATCATGCCTGGCTATACTCATTTACAGACCGGTCAGCCTATTCTTCTGTCGCACTGGATAATGGCATATTATTGGATGTTACGCCGTGACTGGACTCGTTTTGCAGACCTTTATCAACGCATGGGGGAATGCCCTTTAGGTTCAGCAGCCCTTGCCGGTACTACTTTCCCCATTGATCGTGATTTCACGGCTAAAGAGCTTGGCTTTGACAAGCCGACTGAAAACAGTATTGATTCTGTCAGCGATCGTGACCATATGGTTGAATTCACTGCCGCCGCTGCTATGTGCTTTATGCATCTTACCCGTTTGTCAGAAGAACTGGTTTTATTCTCAAGTCAGGATTTTAAATTTATTGAGCTTTCAGATGATTTCTGTACCGGTTCCAGCATCATGCCACAGAAGAAAAACCCCGACGTGGCTGAAAAAATGCGCGGTAAAGGGGGGCGTATGTACGGAAATCTAATGGCGATGTTGACCATTATGAAAGGTATCCCTCTGGCCTATAATACTGATATGAGTGAGGATAAAGAGCAGGTCTATGACTCTATGGATACCTTACAGACCAGTCTGAAAATTATGGCGCCGATGCTCGAAAAAATGGTTATTCTTTCAGATAATACTCGCAGCGCAGCGGCAAGAGGATTTTCAAACGCAACCGATATGGCTGACTACCTGGTTCGTAAAGGCATTCCTTTTAGAGAAGCTCACCATATTGTTGGCAGTGCTGTTAATTACTGTATAAAACAGGTAATGACTCCAACTTACTGATAGTGTTTTATGTTCAGATAATGCCCGATGACCTTGTCATGCAGCTCCACCGATTTTGAGAACGACAGTGACTTCCGTCCCAGCCTTGCCAGATGTTGTCTCAGATTCAGGTTATGTCGCTCAATGCGCTGAGTGTAACGCTTGCTGATTACGTGCAGCTTTCCCTTCAGGCGGGATTCATACAGCGGCCAGCCATCCGTCATCCATACCACGACCTCA
This sequence comes from Citrobacter sp. RHBSTW-00859, assembly GCF_013729795.1. Lineage (NCBI taxonomy): Bacteria > Pseudomonadati > Pseudomonadota > Gammaproteobacteria > Enterobacterales > Enterobacteriaceae > Citrobacter > Citrobacter sp. RHBSTW-00859. The sequence goes on from NZ_CP056284.1 coordinate 1,446,898, forward strand.
AAGGCCGACAGCAGGCTCAGAAGACGCTCCAGTGTGGCCAGAGTGCGTTCACCGAAGACGTGCGCCACAACCGTCCTCCGTATCCTGTCATACGCGTAAAACAGCCAGCGCTGACGTGATTTAGCACCGACGTAGCCCCACTGTTCGTCCATTTCCGCGCAGACGATGACGTCACTGCCCGGCTGTATGCGCGAGGTTACCGACTGCGGCCTGAGTTTTTTAAGTGACGTAAAATCGTGTTGAGGCCAACGCCCATAATGCGGGCGGTTGCCCGGCATCCAACGCCATTCATGGCCATATCAATGATTTTCTGGTGCGTACCGGGTTGAGAAGCGGTGTAAGTGAACTGCAGTTGCCATGTTTTACGGCAGTGAGAGCAGAGATAGCGCTGATGTCCGGCAGTGCTTTTGCCGTTACGCACCACCCCGTCAGTAGCTGAACAGGAGGGACAGCTGATAGAAACAGAAGCCACTGGAGCACCTCAAAAACACCATCATACACTAAATCAGTAAGTTGGCAGCATCACCATAAAACATAGAAAAATGTTGGAAGAGCTTACTCTGGATGAATTCCACACATTTGATGATAAAATCGAAAATGATATTTATGAGAGTATATCTCTCGAAGCATGTATTAAATCAAGAATGTCTTATGGTGGCACAGGGACTGATGCTGTTAAAAAACAGATCGAAATTGCTAAATCATATTTAAACTAATCCCGAGCATAGTAATTAATATCTCCCGGATGCAATATCCGGGAGACGCTTTGAGGTGAAAAATGGATGCTTTATTTTTTATACAATTATTTATTGTACTCGCCTGTATTGGTATAGGCGGACGTTATGGCGGAATGGGGCTGGGTGCTGGTGGAGGACTTGGTGTTGCAATATTAGTTCTGGGTTTTGGACTAAAACCCTCCGCACCATCTATTACTGCAATGCTAATTATTATTTGTGTGATTGGCGCTGTCAGCGTATTACAGGCCGCTGGTGGGCTTGATTATCTGGTGCGCGTGGCTGAAAAATTACTCCGTAAAAAACCACAGGCAATTACTTTTGTTGCCCCCATATTAACTTCCATATTTACGCTATTCTGTGGGACTACTTACGTTGCTTTCTCTTTGTATCCGGTTGTCGCTGAAGTTGCTGCTGAAGCAAAGGTCCGTCCGGAGCGAGCGTTGTCCGCAACGGTTATTGCGGCCAGTGTCGCGGTTGCTGCCAGTCCGATGAGTGCGGCAACCGCGGGGATGCTGGCTATTCTGCATGAATATGCCGGGATTAGCCTTGGGCAAATACTGACGATTGCTCTCCCATCATTCTTTATGGCAGCTATTGTTACCAGCTTTTCTGTTTATAAACGCGGAAAAGAGCTGGAGGATGATCCGGAATTCCAGAGGAGAGTTGCTGCTGGTGAATATGAGTTCATGCATACTGAGCAGAAAAAAGAATTTGTTGCTTCAGCTGGCGCTAAAAAAGGTGTCGTTATCTTTGCGATTGGTGTGGTACTGGTACTTATTTTAGGTTCTTTTACTGAGTTACTCCCTTCCTGGGATGGAAAAAGACTGTCAACCCCAATGGTTATTCAGATGGTCATGTTGACAGCCGCGTTGTTTATTATGATTGTCAGTAAAGTACCAAGTAGTACCTTGAATAGCGGCTCAGTCTTCCGTGCAGGTTTGATGGGAGTGGTAGCAATACTCGGTGTTTCATGGATGACGGCGACGTTTTTTGATGCCTATCAGCCAGAACTGATTAAGGTTTTTGGTGGCATTGTCAATGATGCACCAATGCTATTTGGTGTGGTTGTATTCTTGTTCTCGCTGGTCATTATGAGCCCGGCGGCGACGGTAGCCGCCATCATGCCACTCGGTGTTACCTTAGGTATTCCAGCCCCGTTTCTTATCGCTATTTTTGGGTAATGACTCCAACTTACTGATAGTGTTTTATGTTCAGATAATGCCCGATGACCTTGTCATGCAGCTCCACCGATTTTGAGAACGACAGTGACTTCCGTCCCAGCCTTGCCAGATGTTGTCTCAGATTCAGGTTATGTCGCTCAATGCGCTGAGTGTAACGCTTGCTGATTACGTGCAGCTTTCCCTTCAGGCGGGATTCATACAGCGGCCAGCCATCCGTCATCCATACCACGACCTCAAAGGCCGACAGCAGGCTCAGAAGACGCTCCAGTGTGGCCAGAGTGCGTTCACCGAAGACGTGCGCCACAACCGTCCTCCGTATCCTGTCATACGCGTAAAACAGCCAGCGCTGACGTGATTTAGCACCGACGTAGCCCCACTGTTCGTCCATTTCCGCGCAGACGATGACGTCACTGCCCGGCTGTATGCGCGAGGTTACCGACTGCGGCCTGAGTTTTTTAAGTGACGTAAAATCGTGTTGAGGCCAACGCCCATAATGCGGGCGGTTGCCCGGCATCCAACGCCATTCATGGCCATATCAATGATTTTCTGGTGCGTACCGGGTTGAGAAGCGGTGTAAGTGAACTGCAGTTGCCATGTTTTACGGCAGTGAGAGCAGAGATAGCGCTGATGTCCGGCAGTGCTTTTGCCGTTACGCACCACCCCGTCAGTAGCTGAACAGGAGGGACAGCTGATAGAAACAGAAGCCACTGGAGCACCTCAAAAACACCATCATACACTAAATCAGTAAGTTGGCAGCATCACCAAACTCACCTTCAGCAACCCTGCGTTGGAATTCCGGATCATTTTTAAGCTCATGACCTCTTTTAAAGACGAACAGGCAGCCGACAACGCAGCCAAGGAACGTTCCGGGAACGGTGACTAACAAGATATCTAAAGCAGAGACATGTAATCCAGCAAGGACAGCAATTGTCCCTGTAACGACCGCACTGACCGGGCTGGCAATAAGCCCAAAATTGGCAGCGATTACTGACATCGACATGGCCCTCTCTGGCCGTACCCTGGCATCTGCTGCAATTTCAGCAATGACTGGATAAACCGAAAAGGCAACATATCCTGTTCCGCAGATAGCAGTAAAAAGGTAAGCGACTGCGGGGCCGAGGAAAGTGATCGCGCCCGGCCACTTTCTGAGGATCCGTTCTGCCATCGTAACGAATAAATCAAGCCCGCCAGCCGCCTGGAGGATTGTGATGCAAGTGATAACCGCAAGGATAATAGAAATAACAGTGAAAGGAGGTGAGTCGGGAGGGAGTCCAAAACCAAAAGTCAGGATAGCGAGTCCTAACCCGCCAGCAGCCCCCAGGCCAATCCCACCAAAACGCCCACCTATACCGATACATATAAGTACTATCGCAAACTGAGTTACGAATAACACCATAATTAATTCCTTTTTATTAACAAATGGCTTGGTATAATTTGAATAATAGGGGCTATAATCTTACCATAACAGTATATTAAGCAATCTAACTTATTAGATTATTTATACTCATCAGTTTTGCAGCACTTTAATCCGAGAGTGTTTATGGATAACAAAAACGAACTGTTTGAAAGTATTAAAAATTATCTGCTTGATGATGCTAACCGTAATGCTGATGGTCGCATTGAAACTGAAACTGAGCTTGCCGTTCGTTTTAATACATCAAGATATAAAGTTCGTCAGGCGCTTAGCACACTGGTACAGATGGGAATGTTGGAACGATCTCCTCGTCGTGGCAGCGTCTTGAAGAATTTGGAACAGCACAACATCAATCACCAGTTGTTAATGCAGTTTGATTTGTCTGGGTTTGATATCACAGAATTTACAGAGGCAAGGATCCTGATTGAGTGCGCGATTATCCCTCTGGCAACGCGTAGAATTTTTCCGGCGATGCTCTCCAAACTTGAAAATGAGCTAAGGCTTATTGAAGAGAATGCGGATAACCCCCAGGTGGCCGATCGTCACGATAGAGATTTTCATTTGCTCTTGCTACAGGCGAGTGGCAACCGGGTGCTGCAGGTTTTCTCTGATGTCCTCATTACTTATTTTGAGAAAACAAGGGAGTCGTTACCTGCGAACGATCGTCAGTATTTTCTTGATACGGCGGCAAAACAGAGGGAAATACTGCTTCATATTAAAAAAGGGGATGCGCAGATGGCATCGGAGTTGATGAGAGCACATTTGCTGGAAAAACGGCTGTAAGTCTTCTGTTAACCTGGTCAGAGCATGTTTACTATTGGGTCCCCGCAATGCCGGGGACTTTTTTTACCTGAGATTAACCTGATTTAGTGAGCTATTCCTCAGCACTTATTTGTTATTGCTGTATCTTCTGCGTGAATGAAGCGAATGCTTCATATTCAAAAGGAGAATATTGAAATGGGAAAACTCACGGGCAAAACGGCATTGATTACGGGCGCATCTCAGGGTATTGGCGAAGGGATCGCCAGAACATTTGCCCGCCATGGCGCGAACCTAATCCTGCTGGATATCTCCGATGAGATTGAAAAACTGGCGGATGAGTTGGCTGGGCGCGGGCACCGTTGCACCGCCGTTCACGCTGACGTCAGAGATTTTGCGTCGGTCACGGAAGCGGTAAAACGCGCGAAGAAGATTGAAGGCAAAATCGATATTCTGGTCAACAATGCGGGCGTATGTCGCCTCGGCAACTTCCTTGATATGAGCGATGAAGATCGCGATTTCCACATTGATATCAACATTAAAGGCGTCTGGAACGTGACGAAAGCCGTTCTGCCGGAGATGATTGCGCGCAAAGACGGGCGCATCGTGATGATGTCCTCTGTGACCGGCGATATGGTTGCCGATCCGGGCGAAACGGCCTACGCGCTGTCGAAAGCCGCAATCATTGGTTTGACCAAATCTCTGGCGGTGGAATACGCGCAGTCCGGCATTCGCGTTAATGCTATTTGCCCGGGCTACGTTCGTACGCCGATGGCGGAAAATATCGCTCGTCAGTCTAATCCGGAGGATCCTGAATCCGTATTAGTCGAAATGGCAAAAGCGATCCCGATGCGCCGCTTGGCCTGCCCACTTGAGGTCGGTGAACTGGCGGCATTCCTGGCGTCGGATGAGTCCAGTTACTTAACTGGCACGCAAAACGTGATTGATGGCGGCAGCACCCTGCCTGAAAGCGTTAGCGTCGGCGTCTGATTGATGCCGGTCTCCTCCCCGTGCGCTGGGGAGGAGGTACCCTTATTCTCTTTTCAACTTTCAAATCATCAAACGGTATATAAAACCGTTACTCCTTTAGCACTGGTTATAAATATGATGACCATAAGAAAGTCATTAAATTTATAAGGGTGCGCAATGGCCGTTAACTTACTGAAAAAAAGAACCCTGACGCTGGCAGCAATGCTGTTGCTGGTGGGTCAGGCGCAGGCAACGGAGCTGCTGAACAGTTCATACGATGTCTCTCGCGAGCTGTTTGCCGCCCTTAACCCGCCGTTTGAACAGCAATGGACGAAGGATAACGGCGGTGACAAACTGACGATTAAACAATCTCATGCCGGGTCATCAAAACAGGCGCTGGCGATTCTGCAGGGGCTGAAAGCCGATGTGGTGACCTATAACCAGGTGACCGATGTACAGATCCTGCATGACAAAGGCAAGCTGATCCCGGCCGACTGGCAAAGCCGTCTACCGAATAACAGTTCGCCATTCTATTCCACCATGGCATTTTTGGTGCGTAAGGGTAACCCGAAGAATATCCACGAATGGAACGACCTGGTTCGCCCGGACGTGAAACTGATTTTCCCGAATCCGAAAACCTCCGGTAACGCGCGTTATACCTATCTGGCTGCGTGGGGCGCGGCAGATAAAGCGGATGGTGGGGATAAAGCCAAAACTGAACAGTTCATGACCCAGTTTCTGAAAAACGTGGAAGTGTTTGATACCGGCGGTCGCGGGGCAACCACCACATTCGTGGAACGCGGCCTGGGCGATGTGCTGATCACCTTTGAATCAGAAGTGAACAACATCCGTAAACAGTATGAAGACCAGGGCTTCGAAGTGGTGGTGCCGAAGGTCAACATTCTGGCGGAGTTCCCGGTGGCCTGGGTAGATAAAAATGTGCAGGCTAACGGTACTGAAAAAGCGGCAAAAGCGTACCTGAACTGGCTGTACAGCCCGCAGGCGCAAACCATCATTACTGATTTCTACTACCGCGTGAATAATCCGCAGGTGATGGACAAACTGCAGGATAAATTCCCGCAGACCGAACTTTTCCGCGTGGAAGACAGGTTTGGCTCGTGGCCTGAGGTAATGAAAACGCACTTTGTCAGCGGCGGTGAGTTGGACAAACTGTTGGCGGCGGGGCGTAAGTAAATGTTTGCTGTTTCTTCCCGACGCGTGCTGCCCGGCTTTACCTTAAGTTTGGGCACCAGCTTACTGTTTGTCTGCCTGATTTTGCTGCTGCCGCTTAGCGCGCTGGTGATGCAATTGGCGCAAATGAGCTGGGCGCAATACTGGGATGTGATTACCAACCCGCAGGTGGTGGCGGCTTATAAAGTGACGCTGCTGTCGGCGTTTGTGGCGTCGATTTTTAACGGCGTGTTTGGTTTGCTGATGGCGTGGATCTTAACCCGCTATCGCTTTCCGGGCCGTACGCTGCTGGATGCGCTGATGGATCTGCCGTTTGCGCTGCCTACGGCGGTAGCAGGTCTGACGCTGGCATCGCTGTTTTCGGTCAACGGTTTCTACGGCGAGTGGTTGGCGAAGCTGGATATTAAAGTGACCTACACCTGGCTTGGCATTGCGGTGGCGATGGCTTTTACCAGCATTCCATTCGTGGTGCGTACCGTGCAGCCGGTGCTGGAAGAGTTAGGTCCGGAGTATGAAGAAGCGGCGGAAACGCTCGGCGCTACGCGCTGGCAGAGCTTTCGTAAAGTGGTACTGCCGGAGCTGTCTCCCGCGCTAGTCGCGGGCGTTGCGCTCTCGTTTACCCGCAGCCTCGGTGAGTTTGGCGCGGTTATCTTTATCGCCGGAAACATCGCATGGAAAACGGAAGTGACCTCGCTGATGATTTTTGTTCGTTTGCAGGAGTTTGACTACCCGGCCGCCAGCGCGATTGCATCTGTGATCCTCGGGGCTTCGTTGCTGCTGCTGTTTTCAATTAACACCCTGCAAAGTCGCTTTGGTCGACGCGTGGTAGGTCACTGATGGCAGACATTACCCAATTGAAACGTTATGGCGCACCCCGCATCAACTGGGGGAAATGGTTTCTGATCGGCACGGGCATGCTGGTATCCGCCTTTATTTTGCTGGTGCCGATGGTTTACATCTTCGTGCAGGCGTTCAGCAAGGGGTTGATGCCGGTATTACACAACCTGGCTGATCCGGACATGCTGCACGCCATCTGGCTGACGGTGCTGATTGCGCTGATTGCGGTGCCGGTGAACCTGGTGTTTGGCGTGTTACTGGCCTGGCTGGTGACCCGCTTTAACTTCCCTGGACGCCAGTTGTTGCTCACGTTACTGGATATTCCGTTTGCCGTTTCACCAGTGGTCGCTGGCCTGGTCTATCTGCTGTTTTACGGCTCTAACGGCCCGCTTGGCGGATGGCTGGATGAACACAACCTGCAAATTATGTTTGCCTGGCCGGGAATGGTGCTGGTGACGGTGTTCGTGACCTGTCCGTTTGTGGTGCGCGAACTGGTGCCGGTGATGTTAAGCCAGGGCAGCCATGAAGATGAGGCGGCGGTTCTGCTTGGCGCATCCGGCTGGCAAATGTTCCGTCGCGTTACGCTGCCGAATATCCGTTGGGCATTGCTGTACGGCGTGGTGCTGACCAACGCCCGTGCGATTGGCGAGTTCGGCGCGGTATCGGTGGTTTCTGGCTCGATTCGCGGTGAAACCTTGTCTTTGCCGCTACAGATTGAATTACTGGAGCAGGACTACAACACTGTCGGCTCCTTTACCGCCGCGGCGCTATTAACGCTGATGGCGATTATTACCCTGTTTTTGAAGAGCATGTTGCAATGGCGCCTGGAAAACCAGGAGAAGCGCGCGCAGCAGGAGGAAAATCATGAGCATTGAGATTGCCAATATTAAGAAGTCTTTTGGTCGCACCCAGGTGCTGAACGATATCTCGCTGGATATTCCTTCAGGTCAGATGGTCGCCCTGTTGGGGCCTTCCGGATCGGGCAAAACTACGCTGCTGCGCATCATCGCCGGGCTGGAGCATCAGTCCAGCGGGCATATCCGTTTCCACGGCACTGACGTCAGTCGTTTGCACGCCCGCGACCGTAAGGTGGGGTTCGTGTTTCAGCACTATGCGCTGTTTCGTCATATGACCGTTTTCGACAATATCGCTTTTGGTCTGACTGTTCTGCCACGGCGGGAGCGCCCGAATGCGGCAACGATCAAAGCAAAAGTGACCAAACTGCTGGAGATGGTTCAACTGGCTCATCTGGCGGACCGTTTCCCGGCACAGCTTTCCGGGGGGCAAAAGCAGCGCGTGGCGTTGGCGCGTGCGCTGGCGGTAGAGCCGCAGATCTTGTTGCTCGACGAGCCGTTTGGCGCGCTCGATGCTCAGGTGCGTAAAGAACTGCGTCGCTGGCTACGTCAGTTGCATGAAGAGCTGAAGTTCACCAGCGTGTTTGTTACCCACGATCAGGAAGAAGCGACGGAAGTCGCAGACCGCGTGGTGGTGATGAGCCAGGGTCATATCGAGCAGGCTGATGCGCCCGATCAGGTATGGCGCGAACCGGCTACCCGTTTTGTCCTGGAATTTATGGGTGAAGTTAACCGCCTGCAAGGGACGATTCGCGGTGGACAATTCCACGTGGGCGCACATCGCTGGCCGCTGGGCTATACACCTGGCTATCAGGGCCCGGTGGATCTGTTCCTGCGTCCGTGGGAAGTGGACGTCAGCCGTCGTACCAGTCTGGATTCGCCGTTGCCGGTGCAGGTGCTGGAAGCCAGCCCGAAAGGACACTACACCCAATTAGTTGTGCAACCCTTGGGGTGGTATAACGAACCGCTGACAGTGATTATGCAGGGCGATGATTCCCCGAACCGCGGCGAACGTCTGTTTGTTGGGCTGCAAAATGCGCGTTTGTATAATGGCGACCAGCGTATTGAAACGCGTGAAGAGGAACTTGCCCTGGCGCAAAGTGCCTGATAGGTTAATTCGTATAGTTATCATCCGGTGGCGCTGCGCTTACCGGGCTTAACGGGTGGTGCATGACCTGTAAGCCGGGTAAGCGCAGCGCCACCCGGCATTTTATTGAGCTGAAAACGTGAACACATTAGAACAAACAATTGGCAATACGCCTCTGGTGAAATTACAACGTCTGACGGCGGATAACGGCAGTGAAATTTGGGTCAAGCTGGAAGGCAATAATCCCGCAGGTTCAGTGAAAGACCGCGCGGCGTTGTCGATGATCGTTGAAGCGGAAAAGCGCGGGGAAATTCAGCCAGGCGACGTGCTGATTGAGGCTACCAGCGGTAATACGGGTATTGCGCTGGCGATGATTGCCGCGCTGAAAGGCTACCGCATGAAGCTCCTGATGCCAGACAACATGAGCCAGGAACGACGTGCGGCGATGCGTGCTTACGGGGCTGAACTGGTTCTGGTGACCAAAGAGCAGGGGATGGAAGGGGCGCGTGATTTAGCCCTTGAGATGGCGCAGCGCGGAGAAGGTAAACTTCTCGATCAGTTTAATAATCCTGATAACCCGTATGCGCACTACACGACTACCGGACCCGAAATCTGGCAGCAGACGTCAGGACGTATTACCCATTTCGTCTCCAGCATGGGGACGACAGGCACCATTACCGGCGTATCGCGTTTTCTGCGTGAACAGGACAAACCCGTCACCATCGTTGGCCTGCAGCCGGAAGAGGGCAGTAGTATTCCGGGCATTCGTCGCTGGCCAGCGGAATATATGCCGGGCATTTTCAACGCCTCGCTGGTGGATGAGGTGCTGGATATTCATCAGAACGATGCGGAAAACACCATGCGTGAACTTGCCGTTCGCGAAGGGATTTTTTGCGGAGTGAGTTCTGGCGGCGCGGTTGCGGGCGCGTTACGCGTGGCGCGCGCGACACCGGGGGCGGTGGTGGTGGCGATCATCTGCGATCGCGGCGATCGCTACCTTTCCACCGGGGTCTTTGGCGAAGAGCATTTCAGCCAGGGATTAGGTATTTAATTTGTCGGCCTGATAAGCGTAGCGCTAGCAGGCAACCGTACGGCAGGATCGCCGGATGACGACGCAAAGCGTCTTCTCCGGCCCGCACTGTTCAATCGTTACGTTTTTCTACCAACTTATCAAGGAATTGCCACAGCGTCTCATTCATCTGCTGGTAATCCCAGGTGCGCATCTCTTCAACAGCGCGAATAAAGCGCTTCCCTTTCGCTTCGGCCAGTTCTTGCTCAGAGTGCTGAATTAATCCTTCGATCGCTTCGGCGGTAAACTCCATATGGCACTGAAAACCATAGACGAAATTACCGTATTGTACGATTTGTCGCGGACATCCCTCGCTTGTGGCAAGAATTGTCGCCTGGTCGGTCAATCCCGGCATGTCATTGTGCCAGTGACCCACGTTGAGCGGTGAGCCGAAATGGCTGAACAACGGATGCTGTTGGCCTGCCTCGGTCAGGGCGATCGGATAGTGACCAATCTCTTTTTCCGGGCTTTGGCACACCTTCGCGCCCAGTGCTTCGCCGATTAACTGCGACCCCAAACAGATCCCCACCACGATTTTTCGTGCCGCAATCGCCTGATTTATCAGATGCTGCTCTGCCTGAGAGTCAAAGTATGGGCACTCTGCGAGCGTGGTGCGGGGTGACTGCGGCCCACCAAATACCACCAGCATATCGAAGCCATCGGCATTAGCGGGAACAGTTTCTCCGGCGTAAACGCGCGACCAACTGATGGTATAGCCGCGTGATTCGGCCCACGGCAGGTACGCGCCAGCAGATTCGAAAGACTCATGAATAACAAAATGAACTCGCACTTTTCCTCTCCTGTTAGCGCTTTAGCGCCTGATGGATATCAGTCGCCAGCTTATCAATGTCGCTGTCTGCTAATGTTGACAGCGTAATGCGCAGGCCATGCGCAGGCGTATTGACGCCAAACACTTCGCCTTCACGTACCAGCCAGCCGGACTTTGCCAGCGCAAAAGCGATCGCCTGGCTGTTATCTTCTAGCGGCAGCCACAGATTAAGACCGTCGCTGTCGGGCAGCGTAATGCCATGAAGCCGCAGAGCCGCTGCCAGCTTTTGCTGCTGGGCGGCGTAAAACTGCTGAGTTTGCGCCAGCGTGTGTTGATAAGTCTCGTCACTCAGACAGGCGCAGGCCAGATCCTGCAGCAGATGGCTGACCCACTGACTGCCGGCGTTGAGCCGTAAACGCAGTTTCGCGGAAGTGAGTGGATCGCTGGCGACGATGGCCAGGCGTAAATCCGGGCCTAAAGTTTTCGACATTGAGCGAACAATCGCCCAGTGCGTGGTTTCCTTCGCAATCACCGGATACCAACGGCATGCGGACAGCAGCGCAAAGTGGTCGTCGACGATCACCAGCGTCTGCGGATAGCGGGCCAGGATTTCCTGCAATTGCGCCGCGCGGGATGCGCTCAGACTGCATCCTGTCGGATTATGGGCGCGCGGCGTCAGAATCACCGCCCGCGCGCCTTTCTGTAGCGCGATTTCCAGCATGTCTGGCTGCATGCCTTCGCTGTCAACGTTGACCGGACTGGCGGAGAATCCGGCATAACGTAGCATGTTGATGCTGCTCAAAAAGCATGGATCTTCTACCACAACGCTGTCGCCAGGCAGTAAATGGGCGCACAGTAGGCGCTCAATGGCATCAATGGCGCCGCTGGTGATATCAATTTCTCCCGTGGCTGGCATCGCATCTTGCATCCATTGCGTGGCCCACGCCTTAAGGCCGGGTGATACAGCGGCATCACCGTACAAACGGGGATTCTTATTTATTTGCGCGAAATAACGGCTGAGGTCGGGAAGACGCGCGGGGGCTGGATTACCGCCGGAAAGATCGATAAGCGCGGTATCCGGATTGCCGCCTTCCAGCGCAACGGGGGCTGAAATCCCCTTGATTACCGTGCCGTTACGTCCCTGGCTTTGTGCCAGCCCGGAGGTGACCAGGCGTTTATAAGCCGCCGCGACAGTATTACGGTTAACGTTCAATGCTGTTGCCAGTTCACGCACCGGCGGCAACGTTTCTCCTGCCGCCAACGTGCCTGTAGCGACATGTTGACGAATACTGTCAAAAATTTCGTTAGCGGTTTTTCCGTCGATCATTATTGACCTATGACAAAATGAATTTTAGCATATGACGATAATAGTGAGGCGTAAGCCCGCTGTCCAGCGAGAGGAGAAATTTATGGAGCAGGGGAGTGATATTCAGTCAGTGCTCTTCGGCGACAAGCATCGGGCGTTACAGACCGATATCGTCGCCGTCCAGTCACAGGTGGTTTATGGCAGCGTAGGCAACAGCATCGCCGTTCCGGCCATTAAAGCGCAGGGATTACGCGTGACGGCAGTGCCTACGGTGCTGTTCAGTAATACCCCGCATTATGAAACATTTTACGGCGGCGTTATTCCGGCCGACTGGTTTAGCGGGTATCTCCGCGCCTTGAATGAGCGTGATGCTTTACGCGAGCTGAAGGCGGTGACGACAGGCTATATGGGCAGTGCAGAGCAAATCGCTCTGTTAGCACAGTGGCTGGAAACGGTGCGGGCTACGCATCCGACAGTGTGCATTTTGGTCGACCCGGTGATTGGCGATACGGACAGCGGTATGTATGTAAAAGCTGAAATTCCGCAGGCCTACCGTCAGCACCTGCTACCGCTGGCTCAGGGACTGACGCCGAACGTGTTTGAACTGCAAATGCTGAGCGGAAAGCCGTGTCGTACGCTTGATGAAGCCATCACGGCGGCGCAATCGCTGCTTACCGAAACGCTGAAATGGGTGGTGATCACCAGCGCGCCGGGGGATAGCGAAGATATTATTAACGTTGCGGTGGTGACGGCTGAAACGGTTGAGGTGTTCGCTCATCCACGGGTTAAAACGGATCTGAAGGGAACTGGCGATCTGTTTTGTGCTGAGCTGGTGAGCGGTATTGTGCTGGGTAAAGCGCTGACAACCGCGACGCACGATGCAGCTCAGCGCGTACTGGAAGTGATGAAATGGACCAATCTGTGCGGTTGTGATGAGTTAATTCGGGAGGCGCGATGAAGAGTTACCGGCTGGTGGTTCGCCAGAATGGGCGTATGGTTGGACATTTTGACACCAGCGGGGCAACGGCGCTGGAAGATATCTGTGTGGCGCGGGCCATGTTTGGCATCGCGGGTGGCTACAATTGTGAACTGTTAGTGGCGGATTCGGAGCGACGGATGCTGGAAAGCGGGCCGGAAGGGATGAAAATCCTGATGCGCGAGGCGTGTTACCGACCGGTCACCTCACAAATTTAGCGTTATCCGGCAGATTTTGAGGTCTGCCAGATAAAAAAATGGCGCCATCAGGCGCCATTCTTCTCTGCAGCAAGAATTACTTCTTGATGCGGATAACCGGAGTTTCACCCACTGTCACGCTACCGGACAGTTTGATCAGCTCTTTGATTTCGTCCATGTTGGAGATAACAACCGGAGTCAGGGTAGACTTGGCTTTTTCTTCCAGCAGCGGCAGATCGAATTCAATAACCGGGTCGCCCACTTTAACGCGCTGACCTTCTTCAGCGATGCGCTTAAAGCCTTCGCCTTTCAGTTCAACGGTATCAATACCGAAGTGAACAAACAGCTCAATGCCGCTGTCGGATTCGATAGAGAAAGCGTGGTTGGTTTCAAAGATTTTGCCGATGGTGCCATCAACAGGGGCGACCATTTTGTTACCGGTTGGTTTGATAGCGATGCCATCACCAACGATTTTTTCAGCAAAAACTACATCCGGCACGTCTTCGATGTTGACGATCTCGCCAGAGAGCGGAGCAACAATCTCAATAGTTCCGGTGTCTTTCTTATCATCAGAAACCAGAGATTTCAGTTTATCGAACAAACCCATGATCTTCTCCTAAGCAGTAAATTGGGCCGCATCTCGTGGATTAGCAGATTGTTTTTTCTTCAATGAACTTGTTAACCAGCGTCATTAACTCGTCCGTTGTCGGTTGAGCAAGAGCCTGCTCTGCTAACACCTTCGCATCTTCGAAGTTCGTGTTACGGATAATCTTCTTAATGCGCGGGATAGAAATGGCGCTCATAGAGAATTCGTCCAGACCCATCCCCAGCAACAGAAGTGTAGCACGTTCGTCGCCTGCAAGCTCACCACACATGCCAGTCCATTTGCCTTCCGCATGAGAAGCATCGATAACTTGCTTGATCAGCGTCAGCACAGATGGCGACATCGGTTGGTAAAGGTGTGAAATCATATCATTACCACGGTCAACTGCCAGGGTGTACTGCGTTAAATCATTGGTGCCGATACTAAAGAAATCAACTTCTTTGGCTAAATGACGCGCAATTGTTGCCGCTGCCGGTGTTTCCACCATCACGCCAATCTCAATGCTTTCGTCAAATGCTTTACCTTCGTCGCGCAGTTCCTGTTTGTAGATTTCGATCTCTTTGCGTAGTGCGCGCACTTCTTCAACAGAGATGATCATTGGGAACATGATGCGCAGTTTGCCGAAAGCAGAGGCGCGCAGGATTGCGCGAACCTGATCCCGCAGGATCTCTTTACGATCCATGGCGATACGTACGGCACGCCAGCCCAGGAACGGGTTCTCTTCTTTCGGGAAGTTCATGTACGGCAGCTCTTTATCGCCGCCGATGTCCATGGTACGGACGATGACCGCCTGAGAGCCACAGGCTTCAGCAACGGCTTTATACGCAGCAAACTGTTCTTCTTCAGTCGGCAGCGATTCACGGTCCATGAACAGGAATTCGGTGCGGTACAGACCAACACCTTCGGCGCCATTACGCTCAGCGCCTTCAACGTCACGAACGGTACCGATGTTGGCGCAAACTTCTACCTGATGTCCGTCCAGCGTGATAGCCGGGAGATCTTTCAGCTTAGCGAGTTCCGCTTTTTCGGTAGCAACCTGCTCCTGAACGGCGCGCAGTTGCTCAATAACTTCATTGGTCGGATTGACGTAAACCTGGTTGTTTACGGCATCCAGAATCAGATAGTCGTCGTTTTTAACCTGAGAGGTGACGCTACCCGTACCTACGATGGCTGGCAGTTCCAGAGAACGCGCCATGATAGAAGTATGGGAAGTCCGTCCGCCCGCGTCAGTGATGAAACCCAGCACCTTGTTCAGGTTCAGCTGTGCGGTTTCTGACGGGGTCAGGTCTGCAGCTACCAGGATAACTTCTTCCTGAATAGCGCTCAGGTCGATAATAGCCAGACCCAGGATGTTACGCAGCAGGCGTTTACCGATGTCACGTACGTCAGCCGCACGTTCTTTCAGGTATTCATCATCCAGCTCTTCAAGGGCTGTGGCCTGACCTTCGATAACTTCATGCGCAGCTGCATCAGCCGTCATGTGCTTATCTTTAATCAGGGCTATGATTTCCTGCTCCAGCTCCTCATCTTCGAGCAGCATGATATGCCCTTCAAAGATGGCTTCTTTTTCTTCACCGAACGTTTCACCAGCTTTGGTTTTGATCGCTTCCAGTTGCGCAGATGCCTTGGCACGACCGCTCAGAAAACGTTCAACTTCCTGATCAACCTTGTCGGCAGAAATTTTTTTCCGGTCAATGACGATCTCGTCTTCTTTCAGCAGCAATGCTTTACCGAAAGCGATACCCGGGGATGCTAAAATGCCTGAAATCATAACCCTACCTTACTTGTGACTGATATTTAAAAGAACTCGTTGAACTTACTCGAGTTCAGCCATCAGTTTAACCAGATGCTCAACTGCTTTCTGCTCGTCTTCACCTTCTGCGGACAGGGTGACAACGGTACCCTGAGTCAGGCCCAGAGTCTGCAGTTTAAACAGGCTTTTGGCGCTAGCGCTTTTGCCGTTGGAAGTCACAGTAATTTCAGAAGTAAAGCCTTTTGCTTCTTTAACAAACTGAGCAGCAGGGCGAGTATGCAGACCGTTCGGAGCGGTAATGGTAACTTCTTGCTGGAACATTATATTTCCCCAACTTATAGGTTTAGTGTTGTGGAACTAAAGTCTAGCCTGGCGGTTCAACTTTAGCCTGTATTGTTAGCATCGGCGTAAACTGGACGCGACACAAAAGGAGTTCGGTGCAATCCGTTGCTGGCAACTTCTTGCCGCTGACGTTTCGTTCGTCATTAAACATTATGCCGCGAAAGGAAGAGTTGAACCAAATCATAAAATCGATTCAGCTAGCGCTTTTCCTGTAACGATTAATTTCGCGCATCAAAATAATTAGTTTGGTTAAATACCAGTTCCGGCGGGTTGAATCAATGCCAGGAGAGTTGAAAATTTGAAGCAGGCCACAAAAAAGCACCCCAAAGGGTGCTTTTTTACGCGTTTTTAACATGCTGGCATTACTGTTGCAGTTCTTTCTCTGTGAAGAGATCGGCAAACAGTGCAGTGCTCAGATAACGCTCACCCGATGACGGTAGGATAACCACAATATTCTTATTGGTAAAGGATTCATCTTCCTGGAGCTTAAGCGCGGCAGCCACGGCTGCGCCAGAAGAGATCCCTGCCAGAATACCTTCTTCTTCCATCAGGCGGCGCGCGGTAGAAATAGCTTCATCATTTGTAATGGCAACGACTTTATCGATAAGCTTCAGATCAAGGTTGCCAGGAATGAAGCCCGCGCCAATACCCTGAATTTTATGCGGGCCAGGTTTGAGTTCTTCACCCGCCAATGCCTGGGCGATAACAGGGGAGTCAGTAGGTTCTACCGCGACGGTGATCAGGTCGGTTTTGCCTTTAGTGCCTTTAATGTAACGGGTCACGCCAGTTAGCGTGCCGCCGGTGCCAACGCCGGAAATAAAGACATCAACCTGGCCATCGGTATCTTCCCAGATTTCCGGGCCGGTGGTTTTTTCGTGAATTTCCGGGTTCGCCGGGTTGCTGAACTGCTGCAGCAGCAGGAATTTTTCCGGATCGCTGGCTACGATTTCTTCCGCTTTCTGAATTGCGCCCTTCATACCTTTTGCGCCTTCAGTCAGCACCAGGTTCGCGCCCAGGGCTTTTAAGAGCTTGCGGCGCTCAATGCTCATGGTTTCCGGCATGGTCAGAGTCAGTTTGTAACCACGGGCGGCGGCAACGTAGGCCAGCGCAATCCCCGTGTTGCCGCTGGTCGGTTCTACCAGCTCAACGCCAGGTTTCAGTACACCACGTTTTTCGGCATCCCAAATCATATTGGCACCGATACGGCATTTGACGCTAAAGCTTGGGTTGCGTGATTCCACCTTCGCCAGAATGCGTCCGTTACCGATACGGTTCAGTCGAACCAGCGGCGTATGACCGATAGTCAGCGAGTTATCTTCAAAAATCTTACTCATGGCCTGTCCTTAACTGTATGAAATTGGGATACCGCTTCAGCATACCTGTTGAGAAAGTATGGGGAAGTAAGGAATTCGCATATCTATATGCTGATGAGAAATAATGCGTAGCAGTATGGAATAAGAGCGGGCATAAGCCAGCCCGCTTTTACACATTTTTGCATTACTTCCATAACGCATGTTTAGCACGATAGCAGTCTACCCACATCGCCGTGGCACCACAAACCGCTACCGGCATGATGAACAGATTGAGCACCGGAATCATGGTGAACAGGCTGGTCAATGCGCCAAACTGCATATTGGTCACCTTGCGCGTGCGCAGCGCGACGCGCATCTCCTTAAAAGGCACCTTATGGTTATCAAAAGGATAATCGCAGTACTGAATGGCCAGCATCCACGCGCTGAACAGGAACCACAGGACCGGGGCGACGGTCTGCCCAATGCCTGGAATAAAATAGAGGATCAGCAACACGAAGGCGCGCGGGAGATACCACGCCAGCTTTTGCCATTCGCGTTTCATAATGCGCGGAACGTCTTTCATAATGCCGAGAATGCCGGTGTCGGGCGGTGTTGCGCCCGTTAAACGCGCTTCCAGCTGTTCAGCCAGCAGACCGTTAAACGGTGCGGCGATCCAGTTGGCGATAGTGGAGAACAGGTAGCCGAACACCAACAGCACGGAAATGGTCACAATCGGCCACAGTAAATAGCTGAGCCACTGAAGCCAGTCAGGGACGTGACTCATCAGCGCGGGAACCCAGTTACCGAGCTGCGTAAATAACCACCAGAATGCGCCGCCCATCAGCAGGATATTCACCAGCAAAGGCAGAATAACAAAACGACGAATGCCCGGTTGGGTGATGAGCTTCCATCCCTGAGAAAAGTAATAAAGGCCGCTGCGAGGTACAACTGCAGATGATGAAACCATGGTCAGGACGTACTCCTTGTTATATAAGCTCTGGTAAACTGTGCGTATCTTACCGGGTTGTTGAGCGTTAAGCTGTTCGGAAATGTTCGAAAAAACAGCAAAAAGCACAATTTTGTTCATCTTTATGCCGTGAAAGCCAAGAGTACACTTGCACTTGGCGTAATCGACAAATACTCTTAGTGAGTAAATGTTTGCCGTGGTGGCAAGGTGTTAGAACAACAGAGAATATAATGATGCAGGATTTGCGTCTGATATTAATCATTGTTGGCGCGATCGCCATAATCGCTTTACTGGTACATGGTTTTTGGACTAGCCGTAAAGAGCGGTCTTCTATATTCCGCGATCGCCCACTGAAACGCATGAAGTCTAAACGTGAAGACGAGGATTCGTTCGACGACAACGTCGAGGAAGACGAAGGCGTGGGCGAAGTTCGCGTTCATCGTGTGAATCATGCTCCCGGTAATGCGCAGGAACATGGTGTTCCTCCTCAGTCGCCGCAACACCAGTACCAGCCGCCTTATGCGTCTGCTCAGCCGCGTCAGCCTGCGCAGCAGCCTGCACAAGCGCCGGTACCGCCGCCGCATGTTCAGCAGCCGCAGCCTGTACAACCGCAGCAGCCGGTGCAACATCAGCCTGTTCAGCAGCCACCTGCTCAGCAACCTGCTCAGCAGGCACCGCAACCTGCGCCGCAGACCTTCCAGCCAGCAGAGCCTGTTGTTGAACATCAACCGCAGCCCGAGCCGGTAGTAGAAGAAGCGCCTGTTGCTGAAAAACCGCAGCGTAAAGAAGCGGTCATCATTATGAACGTTGCGGCTCATCATGGTAACGAGCTCAACGGGGAAGTGCTGCTCAACAGCATTCAGCAGGCCGGTTTCAAATTTGGCGATATGAATATTTTCCATCGTCATTTGAGCCCGGATGGCAGCGGTCCGTCGCTGTTTAGCCTCGCTAATATGGTTAATCCGGGAACGTTTGACCCAGAAATGACGGGCGACTTCAGCACCCCTGGTGTGACTATTTTTATGCAGGTTCCGTCCTACGGGGACGAGCTGCAAAACTTTAAGCTGATGCTGCAGTCCGCACAGCACATTGCCGATGAAGTGGGTGGTGTGGTGCTCGACGATCAACGTCGCATGATGACGCCGCAGAAACTGCGCGAGTATCAGGACCGCATCCGCGAAGTTAAAGAATCTCGCGCCTGATTTTCCTCTGGCGTGACATTTCCTTTCTAAACCCCCGCCTGTCGGGGGTTTTTTATCATTGATGGTGCGATATGGAATCAATCGAACAACAACTGACAGAACTGCGAACCACGCTTCGCCATCATGAGTATCTCTACCATGTGATGGACGCGCCGGAAATTCCCGATGCGGAATACGATCGCCTGATGCGCGAACTGCGCGAGCTGGAAGCGCAGCATCCGGACCTTGTTACCCCCGACTCGCCAACCCAACGCGTTGGCGCCGCGCCGTTAACCGCGTTCAGCCAGATTCGCCATGAAGTGCCGATGCTGTCGCTGGATAACGTGTTTGATGAAGAGAGTTTTCTCGCCTTCAACAAGCGCGTGCAGGACAGGCTAAAGAGTACCGATAAACTGACCTGGTGCTGTGAACTGAAACTGGACGGCCTGGCAGTCAGTATCCTGTATGAAAACGGTGTGCTGGTCAGCGCCGCAACGCGCGGTGATGGCACCACGGGTGAGGATATTACCTCTAACGTGCGCACCATTCGCGCGATCCCGTTAAAACTGCGTGGCGAAAACATCCCTTCACGTCTGGAAGTGCGCGGTGAAGTGTTCCTGCCGCAGGCCGGATTTGAAAAAATTAACGAAGAGGCCCGCCGCACTGGCAACAAAGTGTTTGCTAACCCGCGTAACGCAGCGGCCGGTTCATTGCGCCAACTCGATCCGCGTATCACAGCGAAGCGACCGCTTACTTTCTTCTGCTATGGCGTTGGTGTGTTGGAAGGCGGCGCGCTGCCAGATACCCATCTGGGCCGCCTGCTGCAATTTAAAGAGTGGGGCTTGCCGGTAAGCGACAGAGTGGCGCTTTGCGACTCCCCGGAGGAAGTACTTGCTTACTATCACAAGGTTGAAGAAGACCGACCAACGCTGGGATTTGATATCGATGGCGTGGTGATCAAAGTCAACTCTATGGCGTTGCAGGAGCAACTGGGCTTTGTTGCCCGCGCGCCGCGCTGGGCTGTGGCCTTTAAGTTCCCGGCGCAGGAGCAGATGACTTTCGTACGCGATGTTGAGTTTCAGGTTGGACGTACCGGGGCGATTACGCCCGTCGCCCGCCTTGAGCCGGTCCAGGTTGCCGGGGTGCTGGTCAGTAACGCAACGCTGCATAACGCTGATGAAATCGAGCGTCTGGGGTTGCGTATTGGCGATAAAGTCGTCATTCGCCGTGCGGGCGATGTCATCCCGCAGGTGGTGAACGTCGTGCTTTCTGAACGCCCGGACGATACCCGCGAAATTGTGTTTCCAGCGCATTGTCCGGTTTGTAACTCTGATGTTGAACGTGTGGAAGGCGAAGCGGTCACTCGCTGCACCGGCGGTTTAATCTGCGGGGCACAGCGGAAGGAATCGCTGAAACACTTTGTTTCCCGCCGCGCGCTCGACGTCGACGGCATGGGCGACAAAATTATCGATCAACTGGTCGAGAAAGAGTATGTCCACACGCCGGCGGATCTTTTCACCCTGACCGCCGGTAAACTGACGGGGCTTGATCGTATGGGGCCGAAGTCGGCGCAAAACGTGGTCAACGCGCTGGAAAAAGCGAAAGAAACCACGTTTGCCCGTTTCCTCTATGCGCTAGGCATTCGTGAAGTCGGCGAAGCCACGGCTGCTGGTCTGGCGGCGTATTTTGGCACGCTCGACGCGCTGGAAGCCGCTTCCATTGAAGAGCTGCAAAAAGTGCCGGATGTCGGCATTGTGGTGGCGACGCACGTGTTTAATTTCTTCGCCGAAGAGAGCAACCGCGAGGTAATTGTTCAACTGTTGGCGCAGGGGATCCACTGGCCAGCGCCGGTGGTCATTAACGCTGAAGAAATCGACAGCCCCTTCGCAGGTAAAACGGTGGTGCTGACCGGGAGCCTGAGCCTGATGTCGCGCGATGACGCCAAAGCGAGACTGACCGAGTTAGGTGCAAAAGTGGCCGGTAGCGTGTCGAAGAAAACCGATCTGGTGATTGCCGGTGAAGCAGCGGGTTCGAAACTGGCAAAAGCACAGGAACTGGGTATTGCCGTGATCGATGAAGCTGAAATGATCCGCTTACTGGGTGCCTGAGATGGAAAAAGAGCAGCTGGTTGACATCGCTAATACTGTGATGCCCTTTGGTAAATATAAAGGGCGTCGGTTGATTGATGTCCCGGAAGAGTATCTGCTGTGGTTTGCCCGTAAGGATGAATTCCCGCCGGGCAAGCTTGGCGAGCTGATGCAAATCACGCTGCTGATTAAAACTGAGGGGCTGACGCAACTGGTGCAGCCCCTGAAACGTCCTCTTTAAGCCTTCGCGGCGCGGCTTTTCTGTTGCGCCTGCAATGCGTCCGTCTGTTGCTTGTAGCGACGCGCCAGCACGGCGCACACCATTAGCTGTATTTGATGGAAGATCATCAACGGCAGCACCATCATCCCAATCACCGAAGTCGGGAACAAAATATTTGCCATTGGGATCCCGTTCGCCAGGCTCTTTTTCGAACCGCAGAATACAATGGTGATTTCATCAGCTTTGTTAAAGCCGCATTTGCGCGCAACAAAGACATTTATGCCAATCACGATTGCCAGCAGTATGATGCTGACCACCACGATAAACAGCAGTGAACCCACCCCCACTTTGTGCCAGATCCCGTTAACGACGGCTTCACTGAAGGCGGAGTACACCACCAGCAAAATAGAGGATTGATCCGTTTTCGCGATCCATTTTTTATGTCGAGAAACCCAGTTTCCAATCCACGGACGTGAAAGGTGACCCAGCACGAACGGCAGCAGCAGCTGCAACATGATTTTTCCCACCTGCTCCAGGCTGCCTTCTGCGCCGTGCATATTCATCACCAGCCCTACCAGCAGCGGCGAGAGAAAAATACCCAGCAGGCTGGAGGCCGAAGCAGAACAAACGGCGGCGGCAACGTTACCGCCCGCCAGCGACGTAAAAGCGATGGCCGACTGCACAGTGGCAGGCAAAATACACAGGTACAGAAAACCGGTGTACAGCATCGGGTCAACGTTGACCGGCGCCCACCAGGCGAACAGAACGCCGAGAACCGGGAAGACAACAAACGTGCTGCACATCACCCACAGATGCAAACGCCAGTGGCTACCACCAGCAATAATGGCTTCACGCGAGAGTTTCGCCCCGTGCATAAAAAACAGCAGGGCAATGGCGGCGGTGGTTAAGCCTTCAAAGAAAGGCACAAAACCACCTTCGGCCGGGAAAAAGGACGCCAGCAAAACAACGGTAATCAGCGTTATCGTGAACGGATCAAGAATACGAAAAAGTTTCATAAAGACTCCTGAAATTCGGTAGTAACATTTTGCTTTTTTCCGTTTGAGAAATAAAATTGATTTATTGCATCCATATATGAATCGAATAGATGAATTACTCTCTGCGTCAGTTGCGTATCTTTGTCACCGTCGCTCAAGCCAAAAGCTTTAGCCGGGCGGGGGATATCATCGGCTTAAGCCAGTCGGCGGTTAGCCATAGTGTCAAAGAGCTGGAAGGGCAGACGGGTGTGCGGTTATTGGACAGAACGACGCGGGAAGTGGTACTGACGGAGGCCGGACACCAGTTGGCGGCGCGGCTGGAACGTATTCTGGATGAATTGCACAGCACGCTGCGCGAAGCCGGACAGGTAGGTACGCAGTTAACCGGCACGGTGCGGGTTGCCGCCAGCCAGACGATCTCTGCTCATCTTATTCCGCAGTGTATTGCCCAGAGTAATCAGCTTTATCCGGCTATCGATTTTGTGCTGCACGACCGGCCACAGCAATGGGTGCTGGAGAGTATTCGCCAGGGAGAAGTGGATTTTGGCATTGTGATTGATCCCGGCGCAGTCACCGATCTGCAGTGTGAAGCCGTGCTGTCTGAACCGTTCCTGCTGCTGTGTCGCCAGGATCATCCGTTAGCCCAACGAGAGTGGGTGAACTGGCAGGATTTGTATCACGAACGCCTGGTGCTACAGGATTATGCTTCCGGTAGTCGACCGCTGATCGACGCTGCGCTGGCCCATTTTTCCATTGATGCCAATATCGTTCAGGAGATAGGCCATCCCGCCACGCTGTTTCCGATGGTTGAGGCGGGGATTGGCATCAGCGTGCTGCCCGCGCTGGCGCTCCCCTTACCGCAGGGCAGCCACTTGCAGGTTAAGCGCCTGACGCCGGTTGTTGAACGGCAACTGATGCTGGCCCGACGTAAAAACCGCTCTTTATCAACCGCTGCTCAGGCGCTCTGGGATGTGGTGCGTATGCAGGCCAGTGAATTAACCGCAGCCCGCGCCCGCGATCCGTTGTATCAGTTATAACGCTCACGCTGATGGTTATCAGAGGGGAAATGGTTCTTCTCTGCATAGCAAAAAGGCGCCTTTTTACATTGGTGGGTCGTGCAGGATGACTCGCTTCGCTCGCCCTTCGGGCCGTCGCCGTAAACGGCTCCGTTGTCTCACTACGTTCGACTCGACCTGCTGCTGGTTCGAATCTTATAAATTGCAGATAGCAAAAAGGCGCCTTTAGGGCGCCTTTTTACATTGGTGGGTCGTGCAGGATTCGAACCTGCGACCAATTGATTAAAAGTCAACTGCTCTACCAACTGAGCTAACGACCCGAAGTGGTGGGTGATGACGGGATCGAACCGCCGACCCCCTCCTTGTAAGGGAGGTGCTCTCCCAGCTGAGCTAATCACCCACTTCGGTACTTCACATTTTAACAAGAAATCCAGCTGGCGAGAAAGTGGTGGGTGATGACGGGATCGAACCGCCGACCCCCTCCTTGTAAGGGAGGTGCTCTCCCAGCTGAGCTAATCACCCACTTCTCAATTTCTTGTTTTACACGGCGGAGACTACATAAAGTAGTTGGTGGGTGATGACGGGTTCGAACCGCCGACCCCCTCCTTGTAAGGGAGGTGCTCTCCCAGCTGAGCTAATCACCCCCGCTGTGTGGAGTCGCATTATAGGGAGAGTTGAAAATGAGTCAACGCATTTTCTAAAGAAATTGTTCGTTCGTCGTAAATTTAAACAAAACGATCGCAAAACAATCCGTGCGGCATGATTTGTATACGAAAATGGCAAAGCGTAATGTTCCAACCTGAACAACATTGAGGAATCAGACCACGGTGATAGAATACGAGCCTGATAATCTTCCCTGGATTTGCCGGTTGTCGGCATCTTTATAAACGTAAGGCCATTTCATGAAAATCAAAACTCGCTTCGCGCCAAGCCCGACAGGCTACCTGCACGTCGGCGGTGCGCGTACTGCTCTTTATTCCTGGCTTTTTGCACGCAACCATGGCGGTGAGTTTGTGCTGCGTATTGAAGACACCGATCTCGAACGCTCCACTCCGGAAGCTATTGAAGCCATTATGGATGGCATGAACTGGCTGAATCTGGAATGGGATGAAGGCCCGTACTTCCAGACCAAACGTTTTGATCGCTACAACGCGGTGATTGATGAAATGCTGGAAGCAGGCACCGCATATAAATGCTACTGCTCTAAAGAGCGTCTGGACGCGCTGCGAGAAGAGCAGATGGCGAACGGTGAGAAGCCGCGTTACGACGGCCGATGCCGCCACGGCCACGAGCATCATGCCGCTGATGAACCTTGCGTGGTCCGTTTTGCCAACCCGCAGGACGGTTCCGTTATTTTTGACGACCAGATCCGTGGGCCGATCGAATTCAGCAACCAGGAGCTGGATGATTTGATCATTCGCCGTACCGACGGTTCCCCGACCTACAACTTCTGCGTTGTTGTCGACGACTGGGATATGGAAATCACCCACGTTATTCGTGGTGAAGACCATATCAACAACACTCCGCGTCAGATCAATATCCTGAAAGCGCTGAATGCGCCGGTGCCAGTTTACGCACACGTATCAATGATCAACGGTGACGATGGTAAAAAACTCTCCAAACGTCACGGTGCGGTCAGCGTTATGCAATACCGCGACGACGGTTACCTGCCGGAAGCGCTGCTGAACTATCTGGTGCGTCTGGGCTGGTCCAGTGGCGATCAGGAAATTTTCACCCGTGAAGAGATGATCAAACTGTTCTCCCTTGGTGCGGTGAGCAAGTCTGCGAGTGCGTTTAACACCGAAAAACTGCAGTGGCTGAACCATCACTATATTAATGCGCTGGCACCGGAATATGTAGCAACCCATCTGCAGTGGCATATTGAGCAGGAAAATATCGATACCCGCGTAGGCCCGCAGCTGTCAGAGCTGGTTAAACTGCTCGGTGAGCGCTGCAAAACGCTGAAAGAGATGGCGCAGAGCTGCCGCTACTTCTACGAAGACTTTGCCGAGTTCGACGCTGATGCAGCGAAGAAACACCTGCGCCCGGTTGCGCGTCAGCCGCTGGAAGTGGTTCGCGACAAGCTGGCTGCGATTAGCGAGTGGACGGCAGAAAACGTGCACCATGCGATTCAGGCAACGGCTGATGAACTGGAAGTTGGCATGGGTAAAGTCGGGATGCCGCTGCGCGTAGCCGTTACCGGCGCGGGTCAGTCCCCAGCGTTAGACGTTACGGTGCATGCGATTGGTAAATCCCGCAGCATTGAGCGTATTAATAAAGCGCTAGCGTTTATTGCTGAGCGTGAAAGCCAGCAATAAGACTGATTGACCGATGAAACAACGGCAGGAGCGTATCCTGCCGTTTTTTTTGCCTGTTATTCAGACTCATCAATACCCAAACGAGTAAGAAAAGTGCGAATACCTTCGCGCGAAATATACATCGCCAGCTTTTCTTGTTCCGTTGGGGACATGTTGTCCAGTGCGCTAATTATCTGGCGGTACGCGTGGCTGCGTACTACGTGGGTGTATTCTGCCAGCGGTTCTTCAGCCTGATAAACTTCAGGAACTTTGCGAAAAGCGGGAATATTGAGCAGAAACGCGCGGACGCTGGAGTCAATATGAATCAGTCTGGCACGACCACCTTTAACGCCGGGAAACTTTTCGGTAGTCCAGTTTTGTTCTCTGATCCAACGATTGACGGTTTGTTTGGCAACCCCGAGACATTCCGCCAGCTCTTCGGTCGTCATTTTGCTGCGTAATTTTTTCATATTATTTGTTTTCGCGGATCCCTAAACGCTGTAATAAACCCGTAATGCCTTCACGCAGGATCAGTGAGGTAAACATTTTCTGTTCTGTCGGCGTCATTTCTTTAGCGAGCCTAATCAGCAGCGCTTCAACAGAGGTATCGCCGGATAACGATAAGTTATCTGATAAACCTTCGGCTGAACGCTCAGCGCTGCGAATGTATTCACGAACTTGTTCGGTGACGTGAACCAGCCGGGCTTTACCGCCCTGAACGCCTGGTTTTGGTGATGTCGCCCAACCTTCTTTGCGTACCCATTTATTGATGGTCTGTCGGCTGTATCCGGTCAGATTAGCAAGTTCTTCTGGCGTCATCCGTTCCTTGAACATAACGATTCCCTGAATAGTCGTGGGGTTAATTAGTGGTTCATTTTATAGCACCATTTTAGTAGAAACCGTGACGCGTTTAACTACTGAATGCGAGTTGTTACGCAATGTTCTTCATTTGACTGCTTTTTCAGCGATTGAATTCTATGAGTTAATTTTGCCGTTGACACACGCGAAGGGAATTCATATGATGCCGCCCGTCAACTCGACAAGCTTTACGTAATGGGGCTATAGCTCAGCTGGGAGAGCGCTTGCATGGCATGCAAGAGGTCAGCGGTTCGATCCCGCTTAGCTCCACCAAATTTAATCCCAATGAATTTGGTACGTACGTAAAAGCATCGTGGGGCTATAGCTCAGCTGGGAGAGCGCTTGCATGGCATGCAAGAGGTCAGCGGTTCGATCCCGCTTAGCTCCACCAAAATTTAAACCCTCGCTGAAAAGCGGGGGTTTTTTGTTTCTGCATCCTGCCAGTTCTTACTCTTTATCTCTTTGGTTTGCTGAATCGCAGGCATAAAAAAACCGGGGAGAATCTGAATCTCCCCGGTTTTATCACTGCGACGTTGTCTTACGCTTACAGCACCAGTGCGGCGATAGATGCGGACAGTACGCTCACCAGCGTAGAGCCGTACACCAGCTTCAGACCAAAGCGAGAAACCACGTTACCTTGCTCTTCGTTCAGGCCTTTAATCGCACCGGCGATAATACCGATGGAAGAGAAGTTAGCGAAGGAAACCAGGAACACGGACAGGATGCCTTCTGCGCGCGGGGAGAGCGTAGCGGCGATTTTCTGCAGATCCATCATCGCAACGAATTCGTTGGAAACCAGTTTAGTCGCCATGATACTGCCCACCTGCAGCGCTTCGCTGGACGGCACACCCATTACCCATGCAACCGGGTAGAAGATGTAACCCAGGATGCCCTGGAAGGAGATGCTGTAGCCAAACCAACCGGTCACGGTGGCGAACAGGGCGTTCAGGGCAGCGATCAGTGCGATGAAACCAATCAGCATCGCCGCAACGATAATTGCCACTTTGAAACCAGCCAGAATGTATTCACCCAGCATTTCGAAGAAACTCTGGCCTTCGTGCAGGTTAGACATCTGGATATTTTCTTCGCTGGCATCAACGCGGTAAGGGTTGATCAGCGACAGCACGATAAAGGTGCTGAACATGTTCAGAACCAGCGCCGCAACCACGTATTTCGGCTCAAGCATGGTCATGTACGCGCCGACGATAGACATGGAAACGGTCGACATCGCCGTTGCTGCCATGGTGTACATACGGTTGCGAGACATTTTGCCGAGAATATCTTTATAGGCGATAAAGTTCTCAGACTGACCCAGGATCAGAGAGCTGACGGCGTTGAAGGATTCCAGTTTGCCCATACCGTTTACTTTGGATAACAGGAAACCAATCGCGCGGATGATTACCGGCAGTACGCGGATATGCTGCAAAATACCGATCAGGGCGGAGATGAAGACGATCGGGCAAAGCACTTTCAGGAAGAAGAATGCCAGGCCTTTATCGTTCATGCTACCAAAGACAAAGTTAGTCCCTTCATTAGCAAACCCGAGCAGTTTCTCAAACATCTCGGAGAAGCCTCTCACGAAGCCCAGACCGACATCAGAGTTCAGGAAGAACCATGCCAGTAACACTTCGATAACAAGCAATTGAATAACATAACGAATGCGGATTTTTTTACGGTCACTGCTTACCAGCAGTGCGAGTACCGCAACCACGGCAAGGGCCAGGACAAAATGAAGAACGCGGTCCATATTTGCTCCAAATATGAGGCAGGTTTAGTTTTCGTGCACATTCTATGTAACAACCATAAAGAAAACGAGATCAAACACACACTATAATAAGGACCTGTGACGAGATTCAAAATTAGTGATCGGTGATACACTTCCGTTATGTTTAGTATGGAAGTGAAAAGTTATGTCACTGTGCTATTCTCATAACAATAATTAAACATCTCGCCAGTATTTCCAGAATCCTTATCGATCCATAGACAAACGCTATCAGAGAAATCAACGTCACCCATTAAAATGAATTTGATAATCATTCTCAGTAGGCGTAGCTTGAAACATAGCAAAGGCTATGTTTCTGAGGCATTAAAATGACTAACGATCGCGTTGAGAGTAGCAGTGGGCGGGCAGCGCGCAAGTTGAAGCTCGCATTAATGGGACCTGCGTTCATCGCGGCGATCGGTTATATCGATCCGGGTAACTTCGCCACCAATATCCAGGCAGGGGCCAGCTTTGGTTATCAATTGCTGTGGGTGGTGGTCTGGGCAAACCTGATGGCGATGCTGATTCAGGTGCTGTCGGCAAAACTCGGCATTGCTACGGGTAAAAACCTGGCGGAGCAAATTCGCGATCATTATCCTCGCCCGGTGGTGTGGTTCTACTGGGTGCAGGCAGAAATTATCGCTATGGCAACAGACCTTGCTGAATTTATTGGCGCTGCGATTGGCTTCAAACTGATCCTCGGCGTCTCCTTATTGCAAGGGGCCGTACTCACCGGCATCGCGACGTTCTTAATTCTGATGCTGCAGCGTCGCGGTCAAAAACCGCTGGAAAAGGTGATTGGCGGCCTGCTGCTGTTTGTGGCCGCGGCTTACATTGTGGAGCTGGTTTTTTCCCAACCGAACTTCGCGCAGCTTAGTAAGGGAATGGTGATCCCAAGCCTGCCTAATTCCGAAGCGGTGTTCCTGGCCGCTGGGGTGCTCGGTGCGACTATCATGCCGCACGTCATTTATCTGCACTCTTCCTTAACTCAGCATTTGCACGGCGGAACACGCCAACAGCGCTATGCGGCCACTAAATGGGATGTGGCTATCGCTATGACGATTGCCGGATTTGTCAATCTGGCGATGATGGCGACGGCTGCCGCTGCATTTCATTTTAGCGGGCATACCGGTATTGCCGATCTCGATCAGGCGTATCTGACCCTTGAACCGTTGTTGAGTCACGCTGCAGCGACGGTGTTTGGTTTAAGCCTGGTGGCTGCGGGACTCTCTTCTACCGTGGTCGGTACGCTGGCGGGGCAGGTGGTGATGCAAGGGTTTATCCGTTTTCACATTCCGCTATGGGTACGCCGTACCGTCACCATGATGCCATCATTTATTGTGATTCTGATGGGATTGGATCCGACCCGTATTCTGGTGATGAGTCAGGTGTTGCTCAGTTTTGGTATCGCGCTGGCGCTGGTGCCGCTGCTGATCTTCACCAGCGACAGTAAGCTGATGGGGGATCTGGTCAATCGTCGTTGCGTTAAACAGATTGGCTGGGTCATTGTGATACTGGTCGTGGCGCTCAATCTCTGGCTACTGGCAGGCACGGCGATGGGGTTATAATCAACCGTGACTCGCGACGGGTCACGGTTTTAATTGAGCTTTTCCTCTATTATGTGCCCTGCATAATTAACTGGCAGGCGTTCATGAATCACTTTGATCTCTCTTTCCTGAAATATCTCCAGGACAACAGTCCGCTCCCCGTTGAAGAGGCCGTCGAGCGTTTCGGTAAAACGCTCTCCACGCTAAAACGGACAATGAAAGAGCTCAATGAACTTCTGCCAGAAAATGTCCAGCTACATCAGGATAATCAGTTTATTACCACCCGGATTGGCTACAGCGAATACCGACAGTTTTTAGCGCGCGTCTAGTTTAATCGCTATATCACTACGGCAGAAGAGAGGGTGAAGGATCTCTTTGTGGCGCTCTGTTTGCACGATGTGGTGAATAAAAATGATTATTACAAAAAATTTTATGTCAGTGCGGGAACGGTAAAAAATGATAATCCCGTCATGATGAGCCTGGTGCAGGAACGCGATCTGATTGTGCAAAGTATCCCGCGTAAGGGCTCCCGGCTTGCGGGGGATGAGTTCCAGCTGCGGCTGGCGGCGTGCATGACGATACTAAAAACGGTTGAAATTGGTGAGGATCACCGACTTATCGCCCACCAGGCCAATGAGCCGACAGGCCGTTCGATTGCCGAACAGTTTCTTCATGAGTGTGCTGCAGAGATAAACCAGGCGGCAGACTATTACGAAGAGAAAATCAGTCCGGTCATCGCCCTGGGATATAACGGCAGAAAATACTTACTGGTCTATCTTAGCCTTGCTCTGCACCGTATCCGCAGGGGACACAGGGTGATGCTGCCAACTTACTGATTTAGTGTATGATGGTGTTTTTGAGGTGCTCCAGTGGCTTCTGTTTCTATCAGCTGTCCCTCCTGTTCAGCTACTGACGGGGTGGTGCGTAACGGCAAAAGCACTGCCGGACATCAGCGCTATCTCTGCTCTCACTGCCGTAAAACATGGCAACTGCAGTTCACTTACACCGCTTCTCAACCCGGTACGCACCAGAAAATCATTGATATGGCCATGAATGGCGTTGGATGCCGGGCAACCGCCCGCATTATGGGCGTTGGCCTCAACACGATTTTACGTCACTTAAAAAACTCAGGCCGCAGTCGGTAACCTCGCGCATACAGCCGGGCAGTGACGTCATCGTCTGCGCGGAAATGGACGAACAGTGGGGCTACGTCGGTGCTAAATCACGTCAGCGCTGGCTGTTTTACGCGTATGACAGGATACGGAGGACGGTTGTGGCGCACGTCTTCGGTGAACGCACTCTGGCCACACTGGAGCGTCTTCTGAGCCTGCTGTCGGCCTTTGAGGTCGTGGTATGGATGACGGATGGCTGGCCGCTGTATGAATCCCGCCTGAAGGGAAAGCTGCACGTAATCAGCAAGCGTTACACTCAGCGCATTGAGCGACATAACCTGAATCTGAGACAACATCTGGCAAGGCTGGGACGGAAGTCACTGTCGTTCTCAAAATCGGTGGAGCTGCATGACAAGGTCATCGGGCATTATCTGAACATAAAACACTATCAGTAAGTTGGAGTCATTACCGGGACACAGAATTACGGAGAGTTCGGCGGCTGAGTTTTTGACAACCTTTGCTTATGCCGTATTGCCTGATGCGGATGAAAATATCTGTCTGGATCTGCTGATTGCTTCACTGACGTTTACTCATCGCCCCTTCACATTATACGACGCCCGGCTGGTCTCTTACGTTAAGCGCACCTGTCACGCTTTAGCCGGATGTCTGGAAAACACCATTCACAATCAGCACGCCTGGTTTGCGGAGATTTATAATTTTATCTATGCCGCCATCATCCAGAATAAATTTCATCTCTGGTTCGATGATAAAAAGCTCCATGATGTCCAGCGACGCTATCCTGAGCTATGGGAACATGTCCAGTATGCGGTGAAAGAGATTGAACATAACTGGCAAACGACCTTTTCTGCTATTCACCTGGCAACCCTGGTGCTGATTATCAAAAAGTATGCGCTCAAAAATCGGGTTGTTGGCGATAAGAAAAAGCGGGTCATTATTGTGACGAACTCGTCAGAGAGTAAAGTCGGCTATTTTAAAGAGATGCTTTTCTCCCGCTTCCATATTGAAATCCCCGCCTGCATCAACATCAATGAGATTGCGCGGCTTCAGCAGCTCGAATTCGACCTGCTGATTACCTTTACAAACAAGATATCGAGTCATCTCCGGTACGCCGGGCTGGATTATGTCAAAGTGAATTTCTGGCTCACGCAGGACGATCTCCTGTTATTACGCGAAAATGGACTTCCCTCCGCGCGCAAAAAAATACCTGCTGAGGACTTTATTCAGCAGGTTCAGGGAATGAGCCAGGAGGCGTTAAAAATTTTTCTTGATACGCATTACAGTGATATTTTTATTTAGCCAGAGGTTGCGAAACGCCGCGACACCAGACGGCTTCCAGGTTTAACTCTGCACCCAACACGAGAATATCGGCATCTTTTCCTGACGTCAGGCTGCCTTTTCTCGCGTCAACACCCGCCAGGATAGCCGGATTAAGGCAGGCAA
Organism: Citrobacter sp. RHBSTW-00859; assembly: GCF_013729795.1. Taxonomy (NCBI): domain Bacteria; kingdom Pseudomonadati; phylum Pseudomonadota; class Gammaproteobacteria; order Enterobacterales; family Enterobacteriaceae; genus Citrobacter; species Citrobacter sp. RHBSTW-00859. Next base: position 1,479,738 of record NZ_CP056284.1, read on the forward strand.
TCTGCGCGGCTGAAACCCAGCCTTTTTCCAGCCTGTCGACCACATTTTTCACGGAGTCCAGAAAGCTCATCTCCAGTTTGCACACTTCGGACCATTCCGTGGGTGAAACCGTTCGGGTCTTTCCGCTGTGGTCGGTGATTTCAAGACAATGATTGTGAATGCGAAACGTCTCCTGGCGCAGGTAATGGTGGAATTCAGATCCTTCGGGAAAATCCACATATCCCAGACAATCGCTGACCATGACCAACCGGCGATCTTTTTTCAACCGATAGAGAATGTCGAACACTTCTGGTCGCAACGTAATCCCGCTCTGCTTTGCCACCTCGGCATACGTATTCTGATGGTACATCAGCGCCCCCACCACGCCAGGCTCCCGGTGATGCAGCCCGCGCATGGCGCTAAAGGCATGGGTAAAGTGGGTTAAACCGGCTTCAATAGCGAGAGTGGTTTCATCAAAGGTGGCGTCGGTATGACCGGCTGACACGGTGACGCCTGACTGGCGTAAATAGCGGATTAGCGCCAGGGCGCCCGGCAGTTCGGGTGCGAGCGTCATCAGACGGATATTTCCCCTCGCGGCGTGCTGATAGCGTTTGAACCCTTCGATATCGGGTGGTTGGATTGCGTCCTTGCTCTGCATTCCGCTGTATGCAGGGTTAATAAAGGGGCCTTCCATATGAATACCCACCGCTTCGGCACCATCTTCCGCTTTTGCGTCTGCAATCCAGTCCGCGGCGGTGGAAAGACTCTCCAGCAAGAACGTTTCCGGCTGGGTGGCTGATGTTGCAAGCCACGCGGTAACCCCGGCGTTAACCAGATCCCGGCTCATCGCCTGCAAAGAACGGCGTTCACCTCTCCAGGCAAACGACCCTCTCCCCCAGCCGTGAACGTGAATATCCACAAAACCGGGCATCAGCATGGCATGGCCATAATCGACGATTTTCCCTCGCGGTGTACTGTCGAGGCCAGAAATACGTCCGCTTTCAATATGCAGATAGCCGCTTTCGATTCCATTCGGGGTGACAATGCGTTCACTTGCCAGAGAAAGCAGGGGATCAGCCATTGTCTTTCTCCCATACGCGAGCGGCCGTTTCCTCGGCGATTTCTGCGCAAAGACCGATGTAGTGAGCAGGATCCAGCAGCGTATTAATTTCTGAGTCGCTAAAGTGCTGGCGAATAAGAGGGTCATCACGCAGCACATCAGCGTAGGGGATGCCTTCATGCGTGCTGCGCATTGCCAGTTGGTAGACGCGTTCATGTGCGGCATCTTTGCCCAGCCTTTCCACCAGTTGCATCATGATTTTTTCGCTATTAATAAGACCATGCGTTAACTGCACATTCTGGCGCATACGACCAGGATTGATGACCAGCGTCCGCGTCAACTCTTCGGCTCGCATCACAATCTCAGCCATTAACTCCATACTCTCCTGAATATTACCGTCAAAGATAAAGTAAGCGGAGCTGTCTGCTTCGAAGGGACGTGGGCTGACATACAGGCAGGAGGTCAATACTGAGTACAATTTCTGCGCGTTGGCGATGATCCCCTTCGCCAGTTTAGGATTCACTTTTTGCGGCATGGTGCTGCTGCCAACGGTGCCTTTAGTGAAGGCTTCTGAAACTTCGGCAAACTCTTCGCTTGAGGTCTGATAAACCTCTTCGGCTATTTTGTGTAACGTCGTCGCCAGCAGGCACAAATTACTGATGTATTCAGTGCGGTAAATGCGCGAGTTGCGGGAGGGAATCGCCATTGAATGCATTCCCAGCTTTTGGGCAACGCTATCCTGAACCCGGCGGCCGGTTTCACCGGTTGCGTGGAAGGCGCCCACGGCTCCCCCCATCATCACGGTAAAGACGCGTTTTTCCGCTTCATGCATGCGCTGCCGGGCGCTCAGTAACTCATCAATCCACACGGCGGCTTTATAGCCCCAGGTGATGGGCAGCGCGTGCTTACCGTGGGTACGTCCGGCCATAATCGTTGCTTTATGGTCAGATGCCATCTTTGCCAGGTTACGCAGAATATCGTCCACAAAACCCTGCATGATGGTATCGAACTGCTTTGCCAGATAAAGCTGTGCGGTTTGCTGAATATTCTGCGTGGTGACGCCGTAATGCACGTATTTTCCGCTTTCACTGTCACAGGCTTTGACCAGCACTTTGATGACCGGAACGAAGCCGTGACCAATCTCGCGCAGCAGGCGTTCCATTTCCGTCAGGTCAATCTTATCCACGTGGCAGTTAGCGGTAATATTGACTGCGGCGCTGGCGGGGATCATGCCGTGTCCGGCCTGTGCCTGAGCCAGGGCGGCTTCAACATCGAGCCATGACTGTACCCGCGCTGGCTGTGCGAGCAGAGATTTCATTCCTCGATCGTCGATCGTTTTGCTTTTTGAATCATACAGTGCACGCATTACTATCTCCTTGAATTTATTTCGCACCGACGAGGCGGTCGTCTACCGCGTTACGGACAAATTCTACGTGTGGGCCGAATACCACATGAACATGGTTGCTGGAGGGGATAAAGGTTCCCAGCGAGCCAGATTCTTTAAGAATGGCCATGTCCATTTTTTTCTGATCTTTCAAATCAATACGTAACCGTGAAACGCAGTTTTCAACGCGCTTGATATTGTCTGTCCCGCCCAGCCCCTGAATCACCAGTTCGGCGACTTTGTCGTACTCTTTATTGTTCAGTAAGGTGCTGTCAGCGATTTCACTCTCGCGGCCTGGGGTCTTAATATCAAATTTACCGATCGCGAAGCGGAAGACGAAATAGAAGACAACAAAGTTAATCACGCCGAGGATAATTAAATTAATCCATTGGGTGTGTTCATACATCAAACCGAAAATACCAAAATCAAAAATAGTGCCGCGAATATAGCCGATGGAGACTTCCAGTAATTGCAGTGGAATGGTCAATAAGCCACAGAGTACCGCATAGACAATAAAGAGTTTTGGCGCGATAAACAGGAAGGAGAACTCCAGCGGTTCGGTAATATTCCCCAGCATGGCGGTCAGCACCACGGTCAGGATCATCCCTTTGGCAAATTTCTTATTCTTGAAATAGGCCATGTGGTACATCGCCAGACCAATCGCCGGAACGCGGAAAAGCGTCGTGAGCATTTGTGATGAGGCAAGATAGCTGGTGAGCGTCGGCATATACTCTTTCCAGGCCGGATGGGTGGGACCAAGCTCAAACAGGATTTTATTGATAGCGGGCAAAATACCGACATAGGTCTGCCCGTCAATCAGGTACGTACCGCCTGCCGCGGTGAAACGCACGGTGGAACTGAGGACGTGGTGCAGGCCAAACGGGATCAGCAGGCGATTGAGCGTCATATAGATACCTGCACCAATGTTGGGTGCCATCATTATTGTTGATATGGCGCGCATACCTGCGGTAAACAGATCCCAGATAAAAGGAATGATCAAGCCGACGGGAATGGAAAAAGCAATGGCTAAGATCGCGACGGATTTTTTACCGCTGAAAAAGGCGAAAGCGAGAGGTAATTGCAGCCGGTAAAAACGGTCGGTTATTTTAGCTGCCAGCAGCCCGGCAATAATACCGCCCAGCGCTTCGATTTTCAGCGTCTGAATACCTAATACCATTCCCTGTCCGACGAAAGCCATATCCTCTTTCGCCAGCGTACCTGCCAGCTTAAGATGCACATGCATGGCGATAAGCAGAGTCAGGTAAGCCACGACGGATGCAAATACAGCAATCCCTTTTTCTTTTTTAGACATACCGTAGGCGACACCCATCGCGAACAGTAAAGGAATATTATTAAAAACGACGCTGCTGATTAATCCCAGAGAAGAGAGAATTGCTCTGAAAATTTCATTGCCCAGAAAGGGGAGTTTATCAATCATATAGCTCTGCCCTAACGCAGCGCTAATACCCATGACCATCCCCACAGGCGCCAGTACGGCGATCGGTAATAATAGCGATCGACCGAATGTCTGAATTTCATTCTTAAAATTAGCATTCATAAGTTAATCCTGACGTGAATTCTCTTGAGGATAAGATACGTTCAGGAGATTTTTGCTCAAGGGCAAATAGTGAAAAATAAAAAGCGCAGGATTTGACCATAAAAAAGCAGCCTGCAGGTTAATGCTGGTCACTTAAGGATTGATTAGCTGCAAAGGTATTTTTTATTAAAGCGAAACGGATTGAACTGAAAGTCAGCGTACTGAAGCGATCCGAAGGAAGACGACATAAGGCGAATGGATCACGAAGTGACGATTTTTCCTGCCGGAAGCCTGGGTGGCAAGGGAGACGGTGAACCTCCCTTGCCCGTTACGGGAATGAGGGGTTCAGAGAAACAATGAACATACGGTGAACGGAACCCTTTGCCATTGTTAAAAATTCTCTGTTACCACAGGTTCCTTTTCTTAATGACGATGCCCGTGACCGCCGCGCCCACGACCGCGATGGTCGTCACGGTCATTCCAGCCTTCTCGGTAGCCGCGTTCATAAGCTTTGCGTTTATCCCAGCCACGATGGTAGCCGTTGTCATGACGCCACCAGCGATTTTTGCGCCACTCATAGTTATGGTGCCAGTAATCCCGGTCGCGCCAGCGGCCGCCATCCCAGTAGTTACCGTAATTATCGCGATCGCCAATTTGCAATTTTATTGATGGCAGCAGGGTGATTTCGCCAGCGTTCGCGGCCAGCGGTGTAAAAGCCATTAAGACTGCCGCCAGAATCAGTGACCTGAACATGTTTTCTCTCCTTCACGATCGAGCCGTAGCCGGCCTGTTAACGTAATATTACGGGGCAGTAAAGCCCCGTTTCATCGCCACAACTCTTAAATCGCAAGTGAGAGCACTTTTTGTTAATAAATGTGTCTTTATTTCAACCGACTCAGAATGGCATCAATCTCCGCGCACTCTTCAGGCGTAAAGTGACGGTTTGCCAGCATGCCGACGGCATCTTCAATTTGCGCCGGTTTACTGGCACCAATCAGCACAGACGTGACCTTGTCTTCCCGGAGAACCCACGCGAGCGCCATCTGAGACAGCTTTTGTCCCCGTCGCTCTGCCAGTGCGTTCAGCGCTCGAACTTTTTCCAGTTTTTGTGGGGTGATCTGGTCCGGATTCAGAAAACGGCTGGTGCTTGCGGCGCGAGAATCCGCAGGAATACCGTTCAGATAGCGGTCGGTTAACTGCCCGCCAGCCAGCGGTGAGAAGGCGATACTACCGACGCCTTTTTCCTGTAATAGCGACAGCAGGCTCTCTTCGACCCAACGCTCAAACATAGAATATTTGGGCTGATGAATAAGGCATGGCGTACCTAAATCGTCGAGTATTTCAATCGCTTGTCTGGCAAGTTCAGCCGGATAGTTAGAGAGGCCTACGTACAGCGCTTTGCCCTGACGGACGATATGATCCAGTGCACGCATGGTTTCTCTGAGCGGTGTTTCAGGGTCGGGGCGATGGTGGTAGAAGATATCGACATACTCCAGCCCCAGACGCTTCAGGCTTTGATCGAGGCTGGCAATCAGGTATTTGCGTGAACCCCAGTCCCCGTAAGGGCCTTCCCACATGGTGTAACCTGCTTTGGTGGAGATGATCAGCTCATCTCGCCACGGTAAAAAATCTTCCTGCAGGATGCGACCAAAATTTCGCTCCGCTGAACCCGGCGGTGGACCATAGTTATTCGCCAGATCAAAATGGGTGATCCCCAGATCGAATGCACGCTGTAACAGCGCCCGACTGTTCTCGACCTGCGTGGTATCACCAAAATTGTGCCACAACCCCAGTGATACAATCGGGAGCTTGAGGCCGCTCTGACCGCAGCGGCGGTACTCCATTGTCTGATAACGATTTTCAGCAGCCTGATAAGCCATATAGCCTCCTGTCAGATAAGGTGTGACTTTGAGTGTATACGTTTACACAAGGCCAGCTGCAATTAAATTTAGGGATGAAAACTGTACATCTTGCTTTCCACCCCCTTCACAGCGACTTTCCTGGACAGTCATCACAGTTCTTCGATACTCAACATGAGGTTACCGTCAGAAGGAAAGCTGTCATGCAAACCCCGTATTCCGTTGCTGATTATCTGCTGGACAGGCTGGCAGGCTGTGGTGTTGGCCATCTCTTTGGTGTGCCTGGCGATTATAATTTGCAGTTTCTTGACCACGTGATTGAACATCCCAGCGTACGTTGGGTCGGGTGTGCGAACGAGTTGAATGCGGCTTATGCTGCGGATGGCTATGCCCGGGTATCCGGGGTGGGGGCGCTGCTCACCACGTTTGGTGTGGGTGAGTTAAGCGCGATTAACGGTATCGCGGGAAGTTATGCGGAATATGTTCCTGTTTTGCATATTGTTGGCGCGCCCTGTCGCGGTGCTCAACGTCGCGGGGAGTTGATGCATCACACCCTTGGGGACGGTGATTTTCAGCATTTTTATCGTATGCAGCAGGCGGTGACGACGGCCAGCACAGTGCTGGATGAACAAAACGCCTGTTATGAAATTGACCGCGTGCTGCGAACAATGCTCATCGAACGCAGGCCGGGCTATCTGATGTTACCTGCTGATGTGGCAAAACAGCGGACCACGCCGCCGAATGACATCCTGATTGTTCCTCTGAGCGAGCCAGAAAGCAGCGTGGCAGAAGCGTTTCGCTACCATGCCCGCGAGCGGTTACTGGACAGCCCGCGCGTAGCGCTTCTGGCAGACGTTCTCGCGCAACGCTTTGGCCTGCAGCCGGTATTGCAACGCTGGATGGCGGAATCGCCGATGGCCCACGCCACGTTGTTGATGGGCAAAGGGCTATTCGATGAGCGTCATCCGGCGTTTGTCGGCACCTACAGCGCTGGAGCCAGCAGCGACTATGTACGTCAGGCGATAGAAGATGCCGACACGATAGTGTGTGTTGGCACACAATTTGTTGACACTCTGACCGCCGGGTTTACGCAACAGCTACCACAGGAGCGCACGATTGAGGTGCAGCCACATGCCTCACGGATTGGAAACCGTTGGTTTAACGTTCCGATGGAGCAGGCGGTAACCACCTTGCGGGAACTGTGTCTGGAGATGTCCTTTTCACTGCCGCCAGAACGTCCGCCAGTTAGACGTATTCAGGTTGAGAAGGGACCTCTGACGCAGGAAAATTTCTGGCATACGGTGCAGCAGTATCTGGCGCCCAATGACATTATCCTCGTCGACCAGGGGACCGCTGCATTTGGCGCGGCTGCGCTCACGCTACCCGGTGGAGCGGAGGTGCTGGTTCAGCCGCTGTGGGGGTCTATCGGCTACGCGCTCCCGGCTGCATTTGGCGCGCAAACCGCCTGCCCGGACCGCCGGGTGATCCTGATTATTGGCGATGGTGCGGCGCAGCTCACCATTCAGGAACTGGGCTCTATGCTCAGAGACGGGCAATCTCCCGTTATTTTGCTGCTAAATAATGACGGCTATACCGTGGAGCGGGCTATACATGGGGCAAATCAGCGCTATAACGATATCGCCGCCTGGAACTGGACGCAGGTGCCGCAGGCGTTTCGTCGTGAATGTCAGGCGGAGTGCTGGCGTGTGGAGCAGGCGGTACAACTGGAAGAAGTGCTGGCCCGTTTGTCCCATCCGCAACGATTGTCGTTAATTGAGGTGGTACTACCGAAAGCCGATCTTCCTGAGCTATTGCGCACGGTGACCCGTGCGCTGGAAACGCGTAACGGAGGCTAACTACTTATCGGTACGCTCGGCGATCATCATCGGTTTGCCCGCCAGCAGCAGCCAGGCGGGCAGCATGACGATGCACAGCAGCGGCAGCAGGGTGGAATCTGGCACCACCACTGCTGCCATAAACAGGCTCAGCCAGGCGTCACGGGTGACGACCAGCACCAGTCCAAGAATCGCGCAGGAGACGGTAATGGCCGCTGGCACCGCTTCAACGTGGGCGTGCAACATCAGGCCAAGCGCGACCCCAACGAATACTGCCGGGAAAATTCGCCCGCCGCGAAAACCACTCGCAGCTGCAACCACTAATGCCGCCAATTTGATCACGGCGAGCATGAAATAATCCGATGCTCCCAGCGTCTGGCTAAATGCCATTTGCTGCATTTCGTCCAGTCCTTTAAACAAGGTAAGCGGTCCGCCGATAACGCCTAAAATGCCGAGGATTAAGCCGCCAGCCCCAAGAATCAGGACCGGGTGTTTCAATCGATGCATTAAATGGTGTAAACGCGGCAGACACCAGACAGCCACCATCCCGGCGGCAATGGCGATGGCGGCAACGACCGCACCGCTGAGGATATCGATCACGTGCATCTGCGTGTAGTGCGCGATGGGCAGTGAAAAATGGGGGTGAAAAAACAGACTGGTGGTCAGCGAGCCCGCGGCGGCGGCCATTAACGGTGCAAACAGGCGATCCCACAAAGGAACATTGTCCGAGCTATTCAGCGTTTGTGAAAAGACCAGCGCGGCGGCAACGGGGGTGCCAAATAGCGCGCCGATGGTGCCGGCAGAGGCGAGGATGGTCCAGTCCAGCTTAGCAATGCGGGGAAACATACGGCTGCCGAGCGCCACAGCCAGTGCGATATTCACGGTCATGATCGGGTGTTCCGGACCCAAACTGACGCCACCCGCCAGGCCGAGGATGAGCGCTGCCAGCAAGCCCGGAATTGCTGAGGTGGGGACCGGCATTCCAATTAACGGCTCACAGGCAGGATCCGGTCCCGCGTGACCCTGGCTGTAGCGAATAACTAACCCGACCATGATCCCCGTGAGCGTCAGCATGCCGATAATCCACAGCGGAGAGTCCTGGGCAATACCGATGCTAACGGGCAGGCGTTCCCACAAAAATTGCTGTAAAACGGACGCCACTTTCATCACAACGATCAACACCAGGCTGGAGGCAATACCAATAATTAGCGCAGGAGTTGATAGCAAGAGCATCGTTCTGGCTCGTGGATGAAGCATATTCTATTCCTTAAAACAGAGTCATAGACATAGTTTGCACAGCCTGCGCAACCGCATCGCTGCAAATGGTGCTGAAACGATAAAGTAATTATGTGATCTGGATCGATTTTCCACGGGCATCAGCCTTCAGGGCGTTGTTGTTATGCCCCCATGAATTTACAGTGTGGCAAAGATTTATTCTGACTTTAGCGGAGCAGTGGAAGAATGACAAAATATGCTTTAGTAGGTGATGTTGGCGGCACCAACGCGCGTCTTGCTCTGTGCGACATTGCCAGCGGCGAGATTTCGCAGGCAAAAACCTATTCCGGGCTGGATTACCCAAGCCTCGAGGCGGTAGTACGCGTATACCTGGATGAGCATAGCGTCAGCGTCGAGGATGGTTGTATTGCCATTGCCTGTCCGATTACCGGTGACTGGGTGGCAATGACCAACCATACCTGGGCATTCTCTATTGCTGAGATGAAAAAAAATCTGGGCTTCAGCCATCTGGAAATCATCAATGATTTCACCGCCGTGTCGATGGCGATCCCGATGCTGAAGAAAGAGCATTTGATCCAGTTTGGCGGTGCGGAACCTGTTGAAGGCAAACCGATTGCTGTCTATGGCGCAGGTACCGGACTCGGCGTGGCGCATTTGGTTCATGTAGATAAACGCTGGGTAAGCTTGCCTGGTGAAGGCGGTCACGTGGATTTTGCGCCTAACAGCGAAGAAGAAGGGATTATCCTTGAGGTCCTGCGTGCGGAAATTGGTCACGTTTCCGCAGAGCGCGTACTGTCAGGTCCGGGGCTGGTTAATCTGTATCGCGCCATCGTCAAATCAGACGGGCGCCTGCCGGAAAATCTGCAGCCGAAGGATATCACCGGGCGTGCGCTGGCTGATTCCTGTATCGACTGTCGTCGCGCGCTGTCGCTGTTCTGCGTCATCATGGGGCGTTTTGGCGGCGATCTGGCGTTAACGCTGGGCACGTTTGGCGGTGTGTACATCGCTGGCGGCATCGTACCGCGCTTCCTCGACTTCTTTAAAGCTTCGGGTTTCCGTGGTGGTTTTGAGGATAAGGGGCGTTTTAAAGCCTACGTACAGGATATTCCGGTATATCTGATCGTGCATGATAACCCGGGCCTGCTTGGTTCCGGTGCGCATCTGCGCCAGACACTGGGTCATATTTTGTAAGGCCAACGCCGGACGGTGCACAGCGCTTATCCGGCTTACACATATCCCGCAAGACCGCGTTTATTACGCGGTTTTTTTATGCCTGCCGCCCGCCTTTCCGACCTTCGTCACATTTCCGAGTGGCGGGATTATTTGTCCAGTAAAAGCATTATTTGTCTGATAACGGTCGTTACTTTCCCCGGACCATAATTTCACTCGTTAACTATTACGAGGAAATGATTATGAGCAAAAAACTGATTGCCGTTTGCGCGTGCCCAATGGGGCTGGCCCATACCTTTATGGCGGCTCAGGCGCTGGAAGAAGCCGCGGTTGAAGCGGGTTATGAAGTGAAAATTGAAACCCAGGGTGCGGACGGAATTCAAAATCGCCTGACGGCGCAGGATATCGCAGAGGCAACGTTGATCATCCATTCTGTTGCCGTTACTCCGGAAGATAACGAGCGTTTTGAGTCGCGTGACGTTTACGAAATTACGTTACAGGACGCGATAAAAAATGCAGCCGGCATCATCAAAGAGATCGAAGAGATGGTTGCCGCTGAACAACAATAATCATCGACAGGGAATTACGTATGGCCATTAAAAAACGCAGTGCAACCGTTGTGCCTGGCGCATCTGGTGCGGCAGCGGCAATAAAAAATCCACCGGCCTCCCACAATAGCTTCTGGGGCGAACTTCCGCAGCATGTGATGTCGGGTATTTCTCGCATGGTACCGACGTTAATTATGGGCGGGGTAATTCTCGCCTTCTCGCAACTGATCGCCTATAGCTGGCTCGATATTCCTGCTGACACCGGCATCATGGATGCGCTGAACAGCGGAAAATTCAGCGGTTTTAATCTCTCATTACTGAAGTTTGCCTGGCTGTCGCAATCTTTTGGCGGCGTGCTGTTTGGTTTTGCTATTCCGATGTTTGCCGCGTTTGTCGCCAACTCTATCGGCGGTAAGCTGGCGTTTCCGGCGGGGTTCATTGGTGGACTGATGTCCACTCAGCCCACGCAGATACTGAATTTTGACCCAGCGACGCTGCAATGGGCAACCAGTGCCCCCGTCCCGTCAACCTTTATTGGCGCGCTGATTATCTCGATTGTCGCCGGGTATCTGGTGAAGTGGATGAACCAAAAAATCCAGTTGCCTGATTTCCTGCTGGCATTCAAAACCACCTTTTTACTGCCCATTCTTTCCGCGATCTTCGTCATGTTGGCGATGTATTACGTGATAACGCCGTTTGGCGGGTGGATCAACGGCGGAATTCGTTCTCTGCTGACGGCGGCTGGAGAGAAAGGCACGCTGATGTACGCGATGGGGATTTCTGCGGCAACGGCGATTGACCTCGGCGGTCCGATTAATAAAGCCGCAGGATTTGTCGCCTTTAGCTTTACTACCGATCACGTTCTGCCGGTAACCGCACGCTCTATTGCCATCGTGATTCCTCCAATTGGCCTCGGGTTGGCTACGCTTCTCGATCGGCGCTTAACTGGCAAACGCCTGTTCAGCGCACAGCTCTACCCGCAAGGGAAAACGGCAATGTTCCTCGCGTTTATGGGCATCAGCGAAGGGGCGATCCCGTTTGCACTGGAAAGCCCCATCACGGCAATTCCATCCTATATGGTTGGCGCTATTGTCGGATCGACGGCTGCCGTCTGGCTGGGGGCGGTGCAGTGGTTCCCGGAATCGGCTATTTGGGCATGGCCGCTGGTCACTAACCTCGGCGTCTATATGGCGGGGATCCTGTTAGGTGCGGTGATTACGGCGCTGATGGTGGTGTTCCTGCGCAACATGATGTACCGCAAAGGCAAATTGCTGATTGAAAGCCTCTGATTAAAAGGATTGTGACCATGAGCTTACTTGCCTCGCTGCGTGACTGGCTAACGGCGCAACATCTCGATGCGATGCTGCTGTCATCGCGGCAGAATAAACAGCCGCATATGGGGATCTCCAGCGGTTCAGGGTTTGTGTTTATCAGCCATCAAAGCGCGCATATTCTGGTCGACGCCCGTTACTACACCGATGTTGCCACGCGTACTCAGGGCTATCAGATCCATCTACTTGATGGCGCGCAGACGCTGTATTCACGGGTGAATCACATTATTGCTGACGAAAAGCTGCAGACGGTGGGATTTGAAGGCGAGCAGGTAAGCTGGAATACGGTGAATGGATGGTCGGGCAAACTGCTTGCGCGACTAGTGAGTGCCGTGCCGGATGTGCTCCGGCAGGTAAAAACGGCGCAGGAGATAGCCTGCATTCGCAAAGCCTGTCGGATAGCTGACCTTAGTGCTGAACATATTCGCCGCTTTATTCAACCCGGCCTCAGTGAGCGCGAAATCGCCGCTGAACTGGAGTGGTACATGCGCACGCGCGGTGCAGACAAACCCTCTTTTGACACCATTGTCGCCAGCGGCTGGCGCGGCGCGCTGCCGCACGGTAAAGCCAGCGACAAGCGTGTCGAGGCGGGTGAGTTCATCACGCTGGATTTTGGCGCGCAGTATCAGGGCTATTGTTCGGATATGACGAGAACCTTTCGCATCCCAGACGCAAACCAGCCAGCGCAAGAAAGCCCGCTGTTTTCCGTGTATCAGATTGTTCTGGCGGCGCAGCGTGCGGCGGTGGCAGCAATTCGACCAGGTCGGCGTTGCCATGAGGTTGACGCCGCAGCCAGGCAGGTCATTACGCAGGCGGGCTATGGTGATGAGTTTGGTCACAATACCGGACACGCTATCGGCATTGAGGTGCATGAAAATCCCCGTTTTTCCCCCACCGACGCGACGCCTCTGGCGGTTGGCATGCTGCTCACCGTTGAGCCGGGTATTTATCTGCCGGGGCAGGGAGGCGTGCGTATTGAGGATGTGGTGCTGGTTACGCCAGACGGCGGCGAGGTGCTCAACACCATGGCGAAGACATTGTTACACACGGGAGAAGCGTAATGGACTTATCGCTACTGAAGGCGCTGAGTGAGGCGGACGCGATCGCCTCTTCAGAACAGGAAGTGCGGCAGATCCTGCTTGAAGAGGCGGATCGTCTGCATAAAGAGGTGCGCTTTGACGGCCTGGGATCGGTGCTGATCCGTCTGAATGAATCAACCGGTCCGAAGGTAATGATCTGCGCGCATATGGATGAAGTGGGATTTATCGTGCGCAGTATTTCCAGCGAAGGAGCGATCGATGTATTGCCGGTGGGAAATGTGCGTATGGCGGCCAGGCAATTGCAGCCGGTGCGGATCACTACCCGTGAAGAGAGCAAAATTCCCGGTCTGCTCGACGGAGTGCGCAGCGGTAATGACGTCAGTGCGCTGCAGGTGGACATTGGCGCGCGGTCTTATGACGAGGTACTTCAGGCCGGCGTACGCCCTGGCGATCGCGTCACCTTTGACACGACGTTTCAGGTTTTGCCGCACCAGCGAGTCATGGGCAAAGCCTTTGATGATCGACTTGGATGTTATTTGCTGGTGGCGCTGCTGCGCGAATGGCATAACGCCATTCTCCCATGCGAGGTCTGGCTGGTGGCCAGTTCCAGTGAAGAAGTGGGACTGCGCGGAGGACAAACGGCAGCACGCGCGGTCGCCCCGGATGTGGCGATCGTGCTGGATACCGCCTGCTGGGCCAAAAACTTTGATCATGGTGCGGCCAACCATCGACAGATTGGTAATGGCCCGATGCTGGTGTTAAGCGATAAATCGCTGATTGCCTCGCCAAAGCTGACGGCGTGGGTTGAAAGCGTGGCCACCGATGCGGGCATTACCCTGCAGTTTGACATGTTCAGTAACGGCGGCACTGACGGCGGGGCGGTGCACGTAAGCGGTACGGGGATCCCCACGGTTGTCATGGGGCCAGCTACGCGGCATGGACACTGCGCGGCGTCGATTGCCGACTGCCGTGACATCATCCAGACGCAGCAGTTGTTGTCGGCTCTTCTTTCACATCTTACGTGCGAAACCGTGGTTCATCTGACGGATTTCAGGTGCTGATTTCGCGCTAATCAGGAGTTGTTATGCTAACGATTCAATTTCTTTGCCCGCTACCCAATGGCCTGCATGCGCGTCCGGCGTGGGAGCTGAAAGAGCAGTGCAGCCAGTGGCAAAGTGAGGTGATATTTCTTAACCATCGCCAGAACGCCAGGGCAGATGCGAAAAGCTCCCTGGCGCTGATTGGCACCGGGACGCTGTTTAATGACAGTTGTAGCTTAACCATCACCGGTCGCGATGAAGAACAGGCCCGACGAGCGCTAGAGGAGTACCTCCTGCACCGGTTTATTGACAGCGACAGCGTTCAGCCGACGCCGGCGGAACTGGCGGCGCATCCGTTGCCGCGTTCGCTGATTCGCCTCAACCCAGACCTTCTTTATGGCACCGTGCTGGCAGGAGGCGTGGGGGCAGGTTCGCTCACGCTTTGGCAGAGCGATAATCTGGAAAGCTATCGCGCGATTGCGCCGAGTGCGGAAGACAATACCCGGCTGGAGCATAGTCTGGCGACGCTTGCCGAACAGCTCAATCAGCAACTGCGCGAGCGTGAGGGTGAGAGTAAAACCATCCTCAGCGCCCATCTGTCTCTGATTCAGGACGACGAGTTTGCCGGGAATATTCGTCGCTTAATGCTGGAGCAGCATCTGGGGTTAGGGGCGGCGATTATCGCCAATATGGAGCAGGTGTGCGACAAGCTGTCGGCCTCCGGTAGCGATTACCTGCGCGAGCGCGTTAGCGATATCCGTGATATCAGCGAACAACTGCTGCACATCACCTGGCCTGAAAGACGTCCGCGCAATGCGCTGGTGCTGAATAAGCCGACGATTCTGGTCGCTGAGGATTTGACGCCCAGCCAGTTTTTAAGCCTCAATTTGCAGCATCTGTCAGGCATGATCCTGGAGAAAACAGGGCGTACATCGCATACCCTGATCCTCGCTCGCGCGTCGGCTATACCGGTGCTTAGCGGCTTGCCGCTGGAGGCCATTAGCCGCTATGCAGGCCAGCATGCGGTACTGGATGCCCGCTGTGGGGTACTGGCCATCAATCCGGACGATGCGGTTCGCGGTTATTACGCGATTGCGCAGAAGCTGGCCGATGAATGCCAGCGGCGGCAGGCGCTTGATGCCGCCCAGCCCGCGCTGACCAAAGATAATCAGCGTATTGACGTTGCAGCGAATATCGGTACCGCGCTGGAAGCGCCGGGGGCGTTTGCCAATGGCGCGGAAGGGATTGGGCTGTTTCGTACTGAAATGCTGTTTATGGACCGCGACAGCGCTCCCGACGAGCAGGAACAGTTTGAAGCCTACCAGCAGGTCTTATTGGCCGCGGGCGACAAGCCGGTTATCTTTCGCACCATGGATATTGGGGGGGATAAAAATATCCGTTACCTCAATATTCCGCAGGAAGATAATCCGTTCCTGGGCTACCGCGCGGTGCGAATTTATCCGCAGTTTGCCGGACTGTTTCGCACGCAGCTGCGCGCCATCTTACGTGCGGCAACCTTCGGCAATGCGCAGCTGATGATCCCAATGGTGCACAGCCTTGACCAGATTTTGTGGGTAAAAAGCGAACTGCAAAAAGCGCTGGTGGCACTGAAAGCCGACGGTTTACGCCATGCTCCGACAATTTCATTGGGGATTATGGTTGAAGTGCCGTCGGTGTGCTACATCATCGACCATTTCTGCGATGAGGTGGATTTCTTCAGTATTGGTTCAAACGACATGACCCAGTACCTGTACGCCGTCGATCGTAATAACCCGCGCGTTTCGCCGTTGTACAACCCGATTACGCCGTCGTTCCTGCGAATGTTGCAGCAGATTGTCCGTGTGGCGCACGAACGCGGTAAATGGGTGGGCATTTGCGGCGAACTGGGGGGCGAAGGACGCTATTTACCGCTGCTACTGGGCTTAGGACTCGACGAGCTGAGCATGAGCAGTCCACGTATTCCGGCGGTGAAAAGTCAGCTTCGTCAACTGGAGGGCCAGGCATGCCGTGAACTCGCCATACGGGCCTGTGAGTGCCGTAGCGCTCAAGAGATAGAAGATCTGCTAAACCAGTTTGCACCGCAGAAAGACGTGCGTCCGCTGCTGGCGCGGGAGAACATCTTTGTTGGTGAATCTCTGAGTAACAAAGAGCAGGTGATTCAGTTTCTGTGCGGCAATCTTGGTGTTAATGGGCGAACTGAACATCCGTTTGAGCTGGAGGAAGATATCTGGCAGCGCGAAGAGATAGTCACCACTGCTGTCGGTTTTGGTGTGGCTATTCCGCACACTAAGTCCCAGTGGATCCGCCATTCCAGCATCAGTATTGCCCGGCTTGCTTATCCCGTTGACTGGCAGTCAGAGATGGGCGAAGTGGAACTGGTTATCATGCTGACGCTGGGGGCTGATGAAGGCATTAACCACGTGAAGGTCTTCTCGCAGCTGGCGCGTAAGCTGGTGAACAAGCCGTTCCGCCAGTCGTTGTTTGCCGCTGAAAATGCCGACAGTATTCTCGCGTTGCTGGAGGCGGAACTGACGTTTTAAGCTTCATTGAAAGAGCGCTCTCCAGCCTGCGACGATCTGGTTGCAGGCTGGATGAACGCGACCGGAAAGCGACATCATCAATGTGGCGCGTTTGGCACCGGCAGTTTCCCGGCTCTTAAGAGCGTCATTTCTTGCTTACAGAGCAGAACTACCGCCTGGCGAGCTTTAACACGGCGGGAGGTAAGGGCTCTTTTCACGGTCTGACGATCCGCACCTGATTCCAGCATCTGAAAACACATCAGGGAGAGTGCACGTCTGTTTTTCATCGCATATTCACTTTATTGAGTAAGCCTGCAGGGGGAGCTACATGCCGTTATTTTACAACGATGCAAACGGATATTACTAACCTGTTGGTGTTGTCTCACTTAACGTGCTGACTGAAAACGTACGCTGTACTCTCCCGGCGTCAGGCCAAACTGACGCCGGAACAGGCGGCAGAAATAATTACTGTCCTGATACCCGCACCGCTGTGCGACTTCGCTAATCGACAGATGGTATTTCTGTAAGATGATGCGCGCCTTCGCCATTCTGACCCACCGCAGGTACTCGACGAACCCCATGGTGCCGTGCTGGGCAAACACTTTTGACAGGTGGTTGGGCGTGATATTAAAAAACTGCGCTACGCTTTCCCGGGTCAGCGGTTGGGCATAGTTATCCTGCACCCAGTTACACATACTGTGATAGAGAAATTCAGCGCGCGGACGCTCTGTGTCAGGGCGGGTATTCACCACGCTACGACACAGATGCAGCAGGCTAAGCACCAGCGGCTGAATAATATCCTGGGCCTGAGGAGAGCGGCTTAAATGGGTTAATGCGGTGAGCATCGCCTCGCCTTCGCCGCGCTGCGGATGTGGTAACTCAATACGGCGGATAGGACGTAACAGCGATGCCGTTCGATTATCGTAAAAAGAGAGCCCCAGCCAGGCCGGAGAAAACACCAGACTCAGTAGCATCACGGGGTTATCGCTGCCGGGCAAATTCGCCGCTTTCGCCGGGATAAACAGCATGTCGCCTTCAGGCAGGCTATGCTGCTGTTTTTCCAGTTGATTACTGTATTCGCCACGCAGCACGATATCGAGGCGCGGAAGGTCAATACACAAACTGCCGGACGGAAACGTGGGGGGATGGGTCGCGAACCACACGCGGCCAAGACGCTGCGGGTTCAATACCAGGCCGCTGAACAGATCGGCGAAAAACTGTTGGTCTGCGGGGAGGCCTGGCTCTTTCATCGCTCTTTCTCTGCGCTATAAGTGCATTAACTGCCTGAACTCTTTCACTTTACTCCGACTCACCGGGATTTCAAATTCCAGATCTTTTAAGCGCAAAATGTAGGTGTTGTTAAACCAGGGTTCGATCTCGCGGATTTTATTCAGATTCACACAGAACGAGCGGTGGCAGCGGAAGAAATGCGAAGCAGGCAATTTGCTGCAAAATTCAGTGATGTTCATCGGCATCACGTACGATTCGCGCCGGGTGTAGACAAACGTCATCTTTTCATGGGCTTCTGCGTAGTAGATGTCGTTGATCGGGGTCACGATGATCCGCTCATCTTTGATCAGATTGATCGTATCGTTTTCGCGGGTCACCGGACTGGCAGGCGAGGTTCCCGTTTGCTGTTGCTGCCAGGCTGCTTCCAGCTTTTGCAGCATGCCGACGATGCGTGATTCCTGATACGGCTTCAGGATGTAGTCAAAAGCCTCCAGTTCAAAGGCTTCAACAGCGTGCTCTTTCCACGCGGTAATAAAGATAATAAAGGGCTTGTGCGCGAACTGGCTGATGTTTTGCGCCAACAGGACGCCATCCAGCGAGGGAATATTGATATCCAGAAAAATGGCGTCAACGCGGTTGTGCTGGAGATATTTCAGCACGTCCAGACCGTCGTCAAATGTGCCGACAATCTCCATCTGGCTGTGCTCTTTTATCAGCCAGCTAAGTTCCTGTTGGGCCAGGAATTCATCTTCAACAATGATGACTTTCACGACTTCACTCCTGGTTAAAGCAACAATGTGACCGGTGCGGCTGCGGGCGAGTGCTGATTAGGCACATAAAAGGCAATCTCTGTGCCTGGCTCCAGACGGCGGATATGGAGGCCCTCGCCGTAGAGCAGCTTAACGCGATGATGCACATTTAACAGACCAATTTTATTGCCCGGCATTTCATTGGATTCGACCCGTTCAATCACTTTTGGATCGATGCCGTGGCCCGTATCCCGCACGGCAATCCGTACCCGATTACCGCACTCCGCAACGCTGATGGTGACCACCCCTTTTCCTTTGCAGGGCTGAATCCCATGGACGATAGCGTTCTCTACCAGCGGCTGAATCAGCAGGCTGGGAATATAACAGCTTACCTCTTCATCGATATCATAAATAACAGTCAGCTTGTCGCCAAAACGGGCCTGTTCGATGGCGATGTAATCCTTGATTTGATACAGCTCTTTTTTGATGTCGATCTGCTCATCGTCTTTTAATTCAATATTATAGCGAAGATAGCGCGATAAATTAAAAATCAGCTGGCGCGCTGTGTCTGGATTCAGTCGCACCGACGATGAAATTGCGTTCAGGGCGTTAAACAGGAAATGGGGATTTATTTTACTTTGTAGCGCACGCAGCTCTGCCTTATTTGCCATTTCGCGTAGCTGCTCCGCCCGGGAGACTTCCAGCTGAGTCGAGATAATTTGCGACAGGCCGATGGCCATTTCTTGTAGTGAGGAGGTTATCTGGTGGGCGTGACAGTAGTAGATTTTTAGCGTACCGGTGACAACACCTTTCTCCCAAAGCGGAATCACCAGCATGGAGTGTATTTCCGGCGTACGGTGCGCTTCATCATTGTTTTTAATGATGATTTTTCCGTAATTGATCGCCTGTTGCGTAGTCGGACTGACGAAATCATCATTATCGCGGTAGTTAAGTTCACCCACGCCAACGTAGGCCAGCACGTGCTGGGTGTTGGTAATAGCGACGGCATCAGAATGGATATCATGGCGAATAATTTCGCACACCTGGCGAAGCGATTCGCTATTGACCTGGCGAAAAAGCGGCAGAGTTTTGTTGGCGATATCCAGAGCCAGCTTAGCCTGCTTCGCGGCGCTGGCTTCTTTCTCGCCTTCCACGCTTTGCACCAGCATGACGATAAAACCAATGCAGACACTACCAAGAATCATTGGGATGCCGATCTTCGAGACGATATCCAGCCCCAGTTCGGTGGTGGGCGCCCAGGCGACGACGAGGATCATGGTCAGAGATTCGCACAGCATTCCGCCTAAAATACCCGCACGCCAGTGCTGCGCTTTGGGGATCCTACGGTTGATCCAGCCGGCAATGCAGCCTGCCAGAATGCTGGTGATAAAGCAGGGCAGGGCGGTTACGCCGCCGATGTCGATCAGGTAGCGGTGGGTGCCCGCGATCAGGCCTGTAATGATACCGACCCAGGGACCGAACAGAATTCCCCCTGACATGACGGCGATAATACGTACGTTAACCAGTGAGCCTTCAACCGGTACGCCGGACCAGGTACTGAACAGGGCAAACATTGAGAAAATCGCGGTAACGGCGAGCAGCTCTTTCGGGGAGTGGGCTGACTTGTGCAACAGTTCGCGAAACAGGCGGATACGAATCAGGAAAAACAGACAGAACAGCATCAGTGCTGCCCGGTCGAATACCGCCAGCAGCATATTGAATATTTCGTGCACGGGTGACTCTTGCGCAAGGGTTAAACCTCTATGATAGGTAACCTGAGGCTGGATGACCAGCACCCGCGCAGCCTGTGGCTAATGGGGAAAAACCTTAATATTAAAAGGGGATTGTTGCATGATTGTTGTATTTACAATGCCTGTCCTGTCAATGGAGCGCGAAAAGTAATATGTTTAACAATAAAATGTTAAATGGTGGTAATTTTAAGCGGAGTGTGAAAAATTTTATTTCCTCATTTTTTCTGGCACTTCCTCTTTTATCTCAATAAAAAATATTTTGTTTTGCCTCTCGACAGAAGGAAATTATTCAGGCTATTTTCTAAACGTGCCACCATCGTGGCAGCGTCGCTCGGACGGTCCGGGCGCTAACGTTAATCTGAGGATATTATGGCTGACTCCCGCCCTGAACGTCGCTTTACGCGTATTGATCGCCTTCCCCCTTACGTTTTTAACATCACTGCTGAGCTAAAGATGGCTGCGCGTCGGCGCGGCGAAGATATTATCGATTTCAGCATGGGGAACCCGGATGGGGCCACGCCTCCTCACATCGTCGAAAAACTCTGTACCGTGGCGCAGCGCCCGGATACGCACGGTTACTCCACCTCGCGCGGCATTCCGCGTCTGCGTCGGGCGATTTCCCGTTGGTACCAGGAACGCTATGACGTTGAGATCGATCCGGAATCCGAAGCGATTGTGACGATTGGCTCGAAAGAAGGATTGGCGCACCTGATGCTGGCCACGCTGGATCACGGCGATACGGTCCTCGTACCGAACCCGAGCTATCCGATCCATATTTATGGCGCGGTGATTGCCGGCGCGCAGGTACGTTCAGTGCCGCTGGTCGAAGGCGTCGATTTCTTTAATGAGCTGGAGCGCGCGATTCGCGAAAGCTACCCGAAACCGAAGATGATGATCTTAGGTTTTCCCTCCAACCCGACTGCGCAGTGCGTCGAGCTGGAGTTCTTCGAAAAAGTTGTGGCCCTGGCTAAACGCTATGACGTGCTGGTGGTTCATGACCTGGCCTATGCCGATATCGTCTACGATGGCTGGAAAGCGCCGTCGATTATGGAGGTACCGGGCGCTCGTGATGTCGCGGTGGAGTTTTTCACCCTATCGAAAAGCTACAATATGGCGGGCTGGCGTATCGGTTTTATGGTAGGTAACAAAACGCTGGTGAACGCGCTGGCTCGAATTAAGAGCTATCACGATTATGGAACCTTTACTCCGTTGCAGGTTGCAGCAATCGCCGCGCTGGAAGGCGATCAGCAGTGCGTGCGGGATATTGCTGAGCAATATAAACGTCGTCGAGATGTGCTGGTTAAGGGGCTGCATGAAGCCGGGTGGATGGTCGAGATGCCCAAGGCCTCGATGTACGTTTGGGCGAAAATCCCAGAGCAATACGCCGCGATGGGATCACTTGAATTTGCCAAGAAACTGCTGAACGAGGCGAAGGTATGCGTTTCGCCGGGGATTGGTTTTGGTGATTATGGTGATACGCACGTGCGCTTTGCGTTAATTGAAAACCGCGACCGTACCCGCCAGGCGATCCGTGGCATCAAAGCAATGTTCCGCGCCGATGGCTTACTGCCTGCCAGTGCAAAATCGGCCACTGAAAGTACCGACTAACAACACGTTTCCCCAAAAGCAAACAGGAGCCATCAGGCTCCTGTTTTTTTTGCTGCGTCTTTTAATTTAGATCATCAGGGCGAAAGTACCGGCCCAAACGATGACCATAAAAGAAATGCCCATAAAGAAATATTTCACTTTTCATCTCTCCGCGTACCTGAGGTACGTCTAAATGAACATATGCTAACCTGACAGAGAGCTGATGCACGCGTAAACGAAATGGAGAATTCCCTTCGTTTGCTTGTCTGCATCACCTCAGAATTCTGAGCTTTTATGCTCCAGACGGCGCTAATGTACGCCTAAAAATGAGGTGAGACAAGGGGCATTTTTTTATTTAATTTTAATAACTTACAAGTGTCGTGATTCGGCGACAGTTTAATTTCTGTCGGTAATAAATTGCTATTGAGCGACGAAATGTTTACTCGGAGAATTCTCATATCTCCATGATGTTAATGCGGTTAATTTTTCGCGGAATGAGATTATGAAAAGGTTAAAAATGACCAGATTAATGATGTTAGCACTCGTTCTTACGCCAGTGACGTCGATGGCGGCCTCGCCGATGGCATTCAATTTCAGCTGCGCAAGTATTGGTGGTGTGAATAGTGATGGTAAAGGCAATATCTGGATTGATGGCACTAAGGCGACGGTAAAGGCCTTCAATGAAAATTACTGGGAAGCAAAAAGCGGTAACAATACCGTGTCTATCTCCCGTAAAGATGACGGGAATCCGGACGTTTCCTGGACCGGGCCTAATCGTAAGCACGGGATTTGCCTGCCTGAAGACAATATCGACTTTTCAGGGGCAAAGAAATCGACCAGCAACGGGCCTTCTTTTTCCTGTTCTGCGGTAGCAAAGGGCAGTATCGAAGAGGTTATCTGTCAAAGTCCTTCGCTCTCAGCCATGGATTTGGCATTGAACGGGGCCTACAAGCAGGCGCTGGTGAAATCGAGTAATAACCCGACGCTCAAAGCAGAGCAACGCGGCTGGGTGAAAGGGCGTAACGAATGCTGGAAAGAGCAGGATAAGCCAGCGTGTATAGCCCGTAACTACAATGAGCGAATGGCTGAATTACAGAACAAGTGGGGCGTGAAGTAATTCAGGCGCAGAAAAAAAGAAAGGCCTTTCGGCCTTTCTTTTTAGATATATAACGAGGCTTCACCCATCGGGCGAGTTTTGAAGCGACGGTGGATCCAGAGATACTGCTCGGGTGCGCGCATGATCTCTTTTTCGATAATTTTGTTCATATACGCCGCTGCCTGGCTTTCATCTGTTGGATAACCTTCCATTTCTGGCGTGATGAACAGGCGGTAACCGGAGTTATCTGCTTTTCTCACCATGGTTACGGTCAGCATCGCTGCGCCCGATAACCGTGACAGCACGTAAGTACCGTTGGTGGTCGCGACGTTTTTGACTGCGAAGAAGGGGGCGAATGAACTCCCTTTACGACCGTAGTCCTGATCGGGGGCAAACCATACTGCTTCCCCTTTTTTCAGGGCGCCGACAATACCGCGCAGATTATTTCTGCCGATCATGGCCTTGTTGGAGCGCATACGACCGCGGGTTTGGATCCACTCCATCAACTTATTGTTGTGCGGGCGATAGGTTGCCATCATCGGTTGGCAAAGTCCCATTACGCGACCACCCAACTCGAGTGACATAAAGTGTACGCCTACCACCATCACGCCACGGTTTTGCATCTGTGCGCGTTTCAGGTTGTCCAGCCCTTCTACATCAAACCATTTGCGTACCCGGCGATCCGGCCAGAACCAGGCCATACCCGTTTCAAGCAGGGCCATGCCGAGTGAACGGAAGTTCTCATCGACCAGTTTGTCTCTTTCTTCTTGCGACAGATTTGGGAAACAGAGTTCGAGATTTTTATGAGCAATAGATTCACGGCGCTTTAAAAATGGACGAGCCAGCGTTCCTGTACGGGTACCGAGAAAACACAACACGGGATAGGGAAGTTGTACCAGTAACCAGAGCACACCGACGCCAAACCATGTGAGCCAGTAGCGCGGATGCAAAAACGCGCGTGAAAATTTACATTGGGGGAACATAAGCACCTGTTGTTGATACGAAATAGGTGTATCGCGAAGATTCTTTAGTCTGCCGCTTTACAGTCTGTACTGATCGTTAGGCCGCCATGAACGACATTGGTTCCTGTAAAGAGTGTAAAACTGAGTCAGGACAAAACCAGGAAGGGGCATGAATGATCGGACGCTCAATGTACACCCGAATATTAATGTCAGCCAGAAATAATTACTCAAGATTCGTAAATGTTTTTACGGCGATTAAGGTCAAAAATGAGTCGATATATAATGCGTTGTTTTTATGACGATTAAATAAACGGCAGTCGAATAAATTATTAGTCAGCGATTGGGTGATTTTTGTAACGAAAATGTTGCTTAAATTGCGAACTATTGGGAATTGTCTTAGAATATAAATTCAAGGGAGTGTAAGGACTTACGTAAATTTTTACGGCAAACAGGAGGTATCGCTATGTTCTATTTTTGGATCTTTCTCGCGTTGAGCATTCTGAGCGTCAGTTGCTATATCTGGCAGGTTATGGGGGCTGCGGCGTCAATAAGTGCTTTTATCGGCATGGCCATACTCACGGCATTAATTTACGTTTTTACTATGCAGTTGACCAATGGTAACGAGATGGTTACCGGATTATTCCTTTTTCTTGCCCCAGCATGCGGTTTGATCATCCGCTTTATGGTGGGTTACGGTAAGCAATAAATTATCACGTTGAGCTATTTATTCTTTATCTGAATGTATTGAAGTGCCAGCGTCGCTGGCACTTTTTGCGAGACTGAAATCGGCTACCGGGCATCAGCCAACTGGAGTGACGCTTCCTCTTGCTGAGCGTTTTTCCGTTGTTGTTCGAGCTCCAGCGCGCCGCGATGGGAGAGGTAGCAGAACAGGATGCAGCATACAATCCCGCCCATCAACAGATAGAAGCCGCCATGCCATCCCATTTTATCGACCATCACGCCAAACAGGCTGGTTCCCAGCGATGCGCCAAAAATGTAGCTCATGAATCCGCGTAACCCTACCGCAGAACCTACTGCGAAGCTGGGGACGATTTCCATGGTCTGAACGGAGGCCAGGAACTGCGGAACATAAATCAGGCAACCCACGATGGCGGCAAAAATAGTGACCATCAGCAGCGATTCACTTTTCCAGTAACCGATCAGGCAGACGAAAATCAGCGCCATACAGATCATGGCCAGCGGCATGCGACGGCCTTTAAACAGTTTATCGGTGAGCCAACCCGCCAGTAATGTGGAAGGAATTGCCGCCCATTCGAAAAACAGAAAAGCTATGCTCATTTGCTCTTTCGAGAAATGTTTTTCGGTTAATAAATAAATTGGCAGCCAGCTAATCATACCAAAACGCACCATATAGACAAAAACGTCTACCAGTGAAACATACCAGGCATTTTTATTACGCAATACATAGGTGCAGAAGATCTGGAAGGCACTCATATTTTCTGGCGCCTGGACAGCGTGTCGGGAATTTAATACGACTTTTTCTTCCGGCATCATTTGTTCCAGAGCCGGTAAACCCTCCTGGCGTGGTGAACCTTTCCCCAGCATCAGCACAATAAAAGCAAACAGTACGGCAACACAGGCCGGAACAATATAGCTGGCGCTTTGCCAGTGTTCACTCCCCAAAATGGCAAACGCGGCGCCAACAATCGGGGCGACAATACCACCGCCAACGTTGTGTGAGATATTCCAGAATGCGCCAACGCGTCCACGTTCTTTACGTGGAAACCAGTTAGCGATGGTAATAAATGAAGGGCCAACGCCCATCCCCTGAAACAAACCGTTGAAAACGACCAACGCGGCGAATATCCAGAATCCGGTACTGAACCCCAGGCCTACGTTGACGATAGCGCACAGGATCAGGCCACATGCCATGAAGACTTTCGGGCTGGCCTTGTCTGCCAGACTGCTCATAATGCCTTTACTGATCCCATAGGCAATAAGCATGCAGCTGCTGAGTAAACCAATCTGCGTAGCGCTGAGATCCAGATGCTCCTTCAGGTATGGAGTCGAAAGCGTGAAGTTATTGCGCACAATATAGTACGCAAGATAGCCAAGAAATACGCTGAGTAATGCCTGAATGCGGTATCGGCCATAAGTTGCCTGGACTTTCTCCGCCGGGACTTTATTCGCCGCTGGTCCTGCCTTAAATATTGATAACATATCATCACCTAATTTTTTATTGATGTGAATATCAGGATTTTTCGCAGTGAAGAGTGAAATAGACGGCAAAGAAACTCAAGTTGATGAAATGTGTCACTATTGACTCAATTCTCGGGCGGCGTGGCAGATTTTGACTCTTTTTTAATAATGGATTTTCAATTCTATTCTTTCACGGGCATTTTTATCATCGGCGTGTGCGGGTATTAACAAATTCAGGCTGCATTTTCGGGTATTCTTTACTGATGTCGTCACTTTCCGTTTGGTTATTCTACGAATAACCTTATTCTTCCCCCCAGCGGTGATAAACGGGTAAGTTTTGTCTCAATATTATTTTTTGTACATGTTGGTATTTATGAACGGGATCACAAACAGACTGTTGGGCCGGGGACGTTTTTGGGCATTCTTGCTCTGTTTTATGTCGCTGTCGGCGAGCTGCCAGGTCCTGGGTAAAGAGCTGGTGATGGCGACCACCTTTTCCCCAGGGGCCACGGCCTGGATTATCCAGCGCTGGCAGACGGAGCCAGGGTCAGTGATGATTCGCACGTTAAACCGGACCAGCGGTTCGCTGGAACAGTTGCTGGATACTGCGAATGCAGAAAACGTCGATCTGATTTTGACCTCATCACCCATGCTGTTGCAGCATCTTCAGGAGCATCAGAAGCTGGCTCCTTTCGATAATGCGCTGCCAGAAAGCCAGCGGCTGGTGCCAGACTCGATTCGCTCGACCTCCGTGGCAGTGGCGATATCAGGGTTTGGCCTGTTGATTAATCGTTCTGCGCTGGCAGCGCGGCATCTTCCGCCGCCTGCCGACTGGGGGGATTTAACGCAGCCTAAATATCAGAACGCGCTGTTGATGAGTAGCCCGTCGCGTTCCGATACCAACCACCTGATGGTTGAGTCGCTGCTGCAACAGAAAGGGTGGGAAGAGGGCTGGGCGACGCTGTTGGCCAGCGCCGGTAACCTGGTAACGATTTCATCACGCAGTTTTGGCGTGGCCGACAAAATTAAGAGCGGTCTGGGCGTAGCGGGGCCGGTCATTGATAACTATGCCAACCTGTTGCTTAACGATCCGCACCTTACTTTTACCTATTTCCCTCGCTCGGCGGTGTCACCCACCTATGTTGCCGTACTCAAGAATAGCCAGCACCCCAACGAAGCGCGTCGCTTTATCCGCTATCTGTTAAGCCCGGAAGGACAGCGGATCCTTGCGGATGCGAACACGGGGAAATATCCGGTCACGCAGCTCGCGCCTGATAACCCACGCGCCGCTCAGCAGGCTATTTTGATGAGCCAGCCCGCGCTTAATTATCGGCTGATCCTTAAGCGGCAACAGCTGGTGCAGCGGATGTTTGATACCGCCATCAGTTTTCGACTCGCGCAGCTGAAAGATGCCTGGCGGGCGCTATACAGTGCGGAAGCGCGCCTGAAACGCCCGCTACCCGAAATCAGAGCATTACTGACCAGCGTCCCGATAGATGCCAGAAGTAGTGAAGATGAGGACTGGCTTGCGCAATTTGAGAATAAAAGCGTAGCCGAACAGCAGATGATGGAGTGGCAGCTCTGGTTTCTTAAAAATCAGCGTCAGGCGATATCCAAACTGGAAGAGTTAAAATGAAAGGTGGTTCGATACTGCAACGCCTGCGCCAGCTCAGCATCAGCAGTAGCCTGCGGGGAGCGTTTCTGACGGGCGCATTACTGACGTTGAGCGTAAGCTGCGTCAGTTTGTACTCCTGGCATGAGCAGAGCTCGCAGATACGCTATTCACTTGATGATTACTTCCCGCGCGTACATTCCGCTTTTTTGATAGAAGGAAATCTCAACCTGGTTGTGGATCAGCTTAATGAATTCCTGTTGGCCCCCAACACCATGGTAAGGCTGCAACTGCGCAATCAAATTATTTCTCATCTGGACAAAATTGAGGTGCTGAGCCGGGGATTACAATCGGCAGAACAACAGCAGTTGGCGGTGATTTTGCAAGACAGTCGGGCGCTGATGGCGGAGCTGGACCGGGTGCTCTACAACATGTTCCTCGTGCGCGAAAAGGTGAGTGAACTCTCCGCGCGCATCGACTGGCTACATGATGATTTTACTACCGAGCTGAATTCGCTGGTGCAGGATTTTACCTGGCAGCAGGGGACGTTGCTGGATCAAATTGAGGCCAAAAACGGCGATGCAGCGCAGTATCTCAAACGTGCCAGAGAAGTACAAAACGAGCAGCAGCAGGTTTACACCCTGGCAAGAATTGAAAATCAGATCGTGGATGATTTACGCGACAGGCTCAATGACCTGAAGTCGGGTAGCGACGACGGAATGCTGGTGGAGAATCATATCCGCTATCTGGAGAATCTGAAGAAAACGGCCGATGAAAATATTCGTACCCTCGATGACTGGCCCAGTACTATCACCCTGCGGCAAACCATTGATGAGTTACTGGAAATCGGGATGATGAAAAATAAAATGCCCGATACCATGCGCGATTATGTCGCCGCGCAAAAAGCGCTCGTTGATGCTAACCATGCCAGAGAGGCAACGCTCGGGCGCTTTCGGACACTGCTTGAGGCGCAGTTGGGGAGTAGCCATCAGCAAATGCAGATGTTTAACCAGCGACTGGAACAAATTGTTCGCGTCAGCGGTGGACTTATTCTGCTGGCGACGCTGCTGGCGCTACTTCTCGCCTGGGGGCTCAACCATTACTTTATTCGTTCGCGTCTGGTGAAGCGTTTTACCGCACTCAACCAGGCCGTGGTGCAAATTGGTCTTGGCAGAACGGATGCCACCATCCCGGTTTATGGGCGCGATGAGCTCGGGCGCATCGCAGGATTGCTGCGCCATACTCTGGGCCAGTTGAGTGCGCAAAAAAATCAGCTGGAGCAGGAAGTGACAGAGCGCAAGGAGATTGAGTCCGATCTCCGGGCAACGCAGGATGAACTGATCCAGACGGCAAAACTGGCAGTGGTTGGACAGACCATGACCACGCTGGCGCACGAGATTAACCAACCGCTGAATGCGCTGTCGATGTACCTGTTTACGGCGGGAAGGGCAATTGAACAAGGACAATCCGCTCAGGCCAGAAGTACATTAACCAAAGCGGAGGGGCTGATTACCCGTATTGATGCCATTATCCGTTCGCTGCGTCAGTTTGCACGTCGGGCTGAGCCGGGCGCGCCTTTGCATCCGGTCGATCTGCGACAAACATTCAGCGCCGCCTGGGAACTGTTGGCCATGCGGCATAAGCCTCAGCAGGGTACGCTGACGCTTCCAGCCCAGAGTGTATGGGTGACAGGTGATGAAGTGCGTATTCAGCAGGTGCTGGTAAACGTACTGGCAAATGCGCTGGATGCCAGTCCGACTGGCGCGCAAATAGAGGTTCACTGGCAGGCTGAGGGCAGCCGATTGTGCGTCTTTGTCTGCGATAACGGCCCCGGCTGGCCTGAGGCGTTATTGCCATCACTGTTAAAGCCGTTTACCACCAGTAAGGATGTGGGGCTCGGTATTGGCTTATCGATTTGTGTATCGTTAATGGGGCAAATGAACGGCGAGCTGCGCCTGGCATCGACACCGGGGCGTAATGCCTGCGTCGTTCTGCAATTTAATCTGACGGATGTAAACGATGTTGTGTGATGACTATTCTGTTCTGCTGATTGATGATGATGCCGATGTTCTCGACGCTTACACTCTGTTGCTTGAACAAGAGGGGTACCGTGTTTACGCATGCAATAACCCTTTTGATGCCCGAAACTGGCTGCAGGCCGACTGGTCGGGGATTGTTCTGAGCGACGTGTGTATGCCTGGCTGCAATGGAATAGACCTGATGACGTTGTTTCATCAGGATGATAATCAGTTGCCAATCCTGCTTATCACCGGGCATGGCGATGTCCCGATGGCGGTGGAGGCAGTAAAGAAAGGCGCATGGGACTTTCTGCAAAAACCGGTCGACCCCGGCAAACTGCTGTCGCTGGCAGAGGATGCACTGCGTCAGAGAAAATCCGTGATTGCCCGTCGCCATTATTGCCAGCAAAAACTTCAGGTTGAACTGCTCGGCTACAGCGACTGGGTCAATCAGTATCGTCAACGTCTGCAACACCTGGCGGAAACGGATATTGCCGTCTGGTTTTATGGCGAGCCCGGGACAGGACGTATGACCGGAGCCCGGTATTTGCATCAGCTTGGGCGCAGCGCTGATGGGCCGTTTATCCGCGGTGAACTGACGCCCGGGAACGCGGGACTACTCAATGACCTTATTGCACAGGCGCAAGGAGGAACGCTGGTCCTGAGCCATATTGAATGCCTGACGCGTGAACAGCAGCACCATCTGGTGCATCTACAAAGCCAGGAGCGGCGTCCGTTTCGTCTGATAGGCATTGGTGACACATCGTTAGTGGAACTGGCGGCAACCAACCAGATTGTGGCCGAACTCTACTACTGTTTTGCGATGACGCAAATCGGTTGTCAGCCGCTGTCACAGCGTCCGGATGATATTGAGCCGCTGTTTCGTCATTACCTGCAGAAAGCCTGTCTGCGCCTGAACCATCCCGTGCCCGAGGTTGAAGGGGAGTTACTGAAAGGCATGCGGCGCCGCGTGTGGTTAAGTAATGTCCGGGAACTGGCGAATGCCGCCGAGCTTTTTGCCGTTGGGCTACTCCCGCTGGCTGAAACCGCGAATCCGCAGCTGCATCTGCCTGAACCAACACCGCTCGATCGGCGGGTTGAAGAGTACGAGCGACAGATCATTACTGAAGCGCTAAATATTCATCAGGGGCGCATTAATGAAGTGGCGGAGTATTTACAAATCCCGCGTAAAAAATTGTATTTACGCATGAGAAAATACGGGCTGAGCAAAGAACACTATAAGTTTTAGTCGACAGAATTGGGGGAGAAGGGACGTCGAGAGTATTTCGGTGGCGGCGTTGGCGTTCACCGAAATAGGCAACGGAAGTCCGGGTGATTATCTGGTTGTTTTTCTTACCACATCAAATCATCAGGGATGACAAAATCAGCATACGGATCGTCTTCGTCCTTCGCTTCCTGGCTCAGCTCGCAATTTAAAACAATATAACTTGCATCGCGCTGCGCAATCTTGTCGGCGACGACAGCCGGGATAATGGCGTATTCGCTATCGTTGCCGCTTTCAGCCGTGAGTCGGGCAATGGCCAGACGGCCCTTGATCAACTGAGACTGAGTCACCTTATCAACATAGACTTTTTTGATCAGGTTATTATCAGTAAAGTTGTAACCAATATCGCCACGGGTAATGGTGATTTTATTCATTTCAATCAGTTGCTTGATCTGGGCTTTATATTCTTTAGACAGCGCGGCCTGTTTCTGCTGTTCGCTGAGCTGCTTGTCGCGCTCAATTTGCGCTTTTTTATTCTCTTCAACCGCTTCTCTGGCTTCGCGAGCCTGAACGCGCGATTTCTTCGCCGTTCTTTGCACTTTGGCCACTTTTTTGCTGCTGACCAGACCTGCCTTAAGCATCTGTTCTTGTAGGGTAAGTTTTGTCATCGTCGCTTCTAATCCAATAAAATCGTTGTCAGGATTATAACCTTAACGTTCGGCGGGATGCCAGAAAATGGCCGTGCCACGACGGTTATCTCCAGTAGGTGTCACTGTTCTGTGTCTTACTCCCTTTCCGAATCGTGTTGATAGTTAACCCGTTTTTTAATAAGAAATAATATGCTGAATGATTTAACTAACTTGAGAATAGATATCATAAATATAAATATTCTAGTGATTTATCCTGATTGTCATAATCAAATAGAGTTATTTTGGCAGGTATTTAATCTAAAAAACAATCAGTTGTCTCTTGATCAAATTTAAAGTGCAGCCTCATTGCGCCGATAACCATAATGAAAATATGGACAATGGAGGGAAGTGGCATGTGGTGGGTTTATCGAATGCCGATGAAAATGAAGTTAATAATCGCGCTACAACCACTATTATTGGCGTTATGTTGGTTTGCTGGTTCAGGAATATTGACGCGCATTGAGACAGAACGGCAGATGGAAAATATTGCTCAACTGACAGCGCTCGCGCGTAGTGCCGGAAATGTGGTGCATGAGCTGCAAAAAGAACGGGGAATGAGCGTCGGATTTCTGGGGGCAGAAGGGAAGACGTTCAAAGATGAGTTAACCGCGCAGCGGGCTTTAACCGATCGCGAGATCGAGGTCTTTGTGCGTTCACTGTCCGATACTGCATTACCAGAAGGGGATGCCGCCAATTCTGTCACCACGTTTAAGAAAAACATTCTGTCGCTTGCCACCATCCGGGAAAACGTCACGCGATTGGGGCTTCCGGCCTCCGATGTCGTTAAGTTTTATACTAATGTCATTGCTGATGTGCTGAGTTTTGTGGGCAGGTTGGGACAGTTGACGGATTCAGGCGAGATGGCGAACGCATTCGCCGCCTACTACAACTTGCTGAATTTGAAAGAACAGGCAGGTATTGAACGCGCGCTGCTGTCAAATATCTTTTCCTCCGGTCATTTCGCCGAGGGGCAGTTACATCAACTCAGTGATGTCGTCAGTAAACAGAACGTCTGGCTGGCACAATCGTTGCGTCTGAGCCCTCCGGAACAGGCGGCCATGCTGGAAAGCCGCTTACAGTCCACAGAAGCGTCAAAAGCCCTCTCATTTCGCGAAACCGCGTTTAGTCATGCCGCGAACGGTGGATTTGATGTCGATCCTACTGTCTGGTTCAAGGTTCAAACCCAGCGTATTGAAGTGATGCGGCAGATAGAAGATGTGACGGCGAATCTTCTGTTAGCGAATGCGGAAAAACTCGCGCAGGATGCACGAAAAAACTGGCAAATATATATGATTGTCAGCTTGTTAGCGCTCCTGGCATCATTGGCGTTCGCAGGGGCAATCGCTATCAATATGCATCGTCAATTTAGTGACACGCTCCGCAAGATTGCGGGTATGAACGGCGATCTGACTCAACGACTGGCGACCCCAGGGAAAGATGAGCTTTCCTCACTTAATCGCGCCTATAACACGATGCTGGAAAGTATTCAGCATATCGTCCAGGAGATTAAACAAGGCTCCGTGGTTTTATCCGATGCCAGCAGCAGTATTACGGCGGGTAATCAGGACCTGGCCCAACGCACGGATGAACAGGCAGCATCAATAGTACAAGCGGTGGCCAGTATGGAACAGCTCTCCACGACGATTACGCAAACGGCGGACAATGCCCGCGAAGCGGAGCATCTGACAATCAGGCTGGAAAAAGAGGTCCGCCAGGCCAGTAACGTCGCCAGTGCGGCAAATCAGAGCATGGGGGATATTCGCTCTTCCAGTGAGAAAATCTCGAATATTGTGACCTCGATAGACGATATTTCGTTTCAGACTGAAGTGGTCAACAAAAACTGGCCACCGAGTTAGAGTTTTTCCAGTATCGATTTTCCGATTCGTTTGGGGGTAACCCACCGTTATATTCGTGCGGTCTTAGTGCGCTGTAATATCCAACGATATAATCCGTTATGGCGTGAGCTGCCTCGCTGAAGCTTACGTAACCCACCACCGGTATCCATTCGTTCTTCAGACTTCTGAAGAAGCGTTCCATTGGGCTGTTATCCCAGCAATTTCCGCGCCGGCTCATACTCTGCCTGATCTGGTATCGCCACAATAACTGCCGGAACTGCCTGCTCGTATAATGACTGCCCTGATCGCTGTGGAACATCACCCCGCCGGGCTTACCACGGGTTTCCCATGCCATTTCCAGCGCTTTCATGGTGAGCCTGCTGTCCGGCGAGAACGACATGGCCCAGCCCACTGGTTTTCTTGCGAACAGGTCGAGAACAACGGCGAGGTACGCCCAGCGCTTACCCGTCCAGATATAGGTCACATCACCGCACCACACCTGATTTGGCTCGGTCACGGCGAACTGCCGTTCAAGGTAGTTAGGGATAGCAACATGTTCATGACCACCACGTTTATACCGGTGAGTCGGCTGCTGACAGCTGACCAGCCCCAGCTCTTTCATGAGCCTGCCAGCAAGCCAGCGTCCCATCTGGTAGCCTCTCCGGGTTGCCATTGTGGCGATGCTTCTTGCTCCGGCCGAACCGTGGCTGATGCCATGTAGCTCAAGTACCTGACTGCGTAATACAGCCCGTCTGCCGTCTGGTTTTTCAGGACGGTTTTTCCAGTATCTGTAGCTGCTGCGATGAACCCCGAACACATGGCAGAGTGTGACCACAGGATAATGCGCTCTGAGTTTCCCGATTATCGAGAACTGTTCAGGGAGTCTGACATCAAGAGCGCGGTAGCCTTTTTTAATATTTCATTCTCCATTTCAATGCGTTGTAGCTTTTTCCTCAGCTCACGTATTTCGATTTGTTCTGGTGTTATCGGAGAGGCTTTTGGTGTTTTGCCCTGACGCTCATCACGCAGTTGTTTGACCCATCTTGTCATTGTGGAAAGGCCAACATCCATAGCTTTGGCGGCATCTGCCACCGTGTAGTTCTGGTCAACAACCAGTTGAGCGGATTCGCGTTTAAACTCTGCGCTGAAATTTCTTTTTTTCATTGGAGCACCTGTGTTGTTCTGAGGTGAGCATATCACCTCTGTTCAGGTGGCCAAATTCAGTGTGCCACTTCAACAGCCAGCGTCTGGACAATCTGTCTGTCACCATGAAGGGGCTGGTCAATCGTTTTGTTGTCTGACCTGACGCCGTTTAACCGACCCGGACAACATACCGGGTCGGTTCATCCCCTGGCGGGGAAATAGTATTAACGATAAATGGCTACAATGGGTTTTCCGTCATCGCCTATGGTTCCCCGGTACATACCTTCAGAGTTGAAGGACATGGTGTAATTACCGGCTTTATCAAGCACAATTACTCCACCGCTGCCATTCAGCGCCTTAACTTCATCCAGAGCATTCTGCGCTGCGTCTTTTAAAGGGGTATTGCGGTATTTCACCTGGGCTGCAATGTTATACGCGGTCAGCGTGCGGATAAACATTTCTCCTGAGCCGGTTGCGGATACCGCCACGGTTTCATTGTCGGCATAATTTCCTGCGCCAATGATAGGTGAATCCCCCACACGTCCGTAACGTTTGTTGGTCATTCCGCCTGTAGACGTTCCGGCAGCGAGATTACCGTCTTTATCCAGAGCAACAGCGCCGACAGTGCCATATTTATAGTCATACATCATCGGGTCAGCGAACAGGGCAGCGCTCTTTCCATCGTGATCAAGGAGCACTTTTTCTTTTTTGATTGCATTCTGTAATTGCTGCCAGCGAAAATCTGTTTTGAAATAAGCAGGATCAACGGTTGCGAGTCCCTGTTCTTTTGCAAAGGTATCCGCGCCTGTCGAGACCATGAGAACGTGCGGGCTTTGAGTCATAACGGCATACGCCGCATTAATTGGGTTTTTAACCGTGGTTACACCAGCAACGGCACCGGCTTTTCGGGTTTTCCCATCCATAATGGACGCATCCAGTTCATTGCGGCCATCGTGGGTAAACACGGCACCTTTACCTGCATTGAAGAGAGGAGAATCTTCCATCACATTAATCGCTTTCTGAACGGCTTCCAGGCTGCTACCGCCTTTATTCAGAACCGCATAACCTGCATTCAGAGCTTCAGTGAGTTTTTCTGTATACTGCTTTTCCTGTTCTGGTGTGATGGTATCTTTTGTAATGGTACCGGCACCACCATGGATCACCAGCCTTATCGGCGATTGCGCGTCTCCCCATGCGGGAGCTGTCAGTAAGGTACAAAGGGTCAAAGTAGCGATACTGGTCTTGATTCTGATCATATGAATAAATTCCTTTTTTCTGAGTGATGAATCATTTCCGATAATGTTTCTCATTACCGGTATTAATCAGCCTGTTTATGGAGAACTTATTCCTGACAAACTGGCTAAAGATTAATCATGGCTATACTTCAATAATCATAATTTTGGTTAATTGATTTTAGTCAAAATATATTTTTAATGATTGATTTATCAAAAAATGAAGCGTTTCCGCAGAAGTTTCTATCATTCCACTGACTATACCTGCAGGCTTCCGGTTGCAGTCTGTCGCTGGTAAAGTGAGCAACCAATACCGAGATGTGGCCAGAAGGGAATTCCGAGTGACCGAACGTATTGATTATCAGACTGAAAAATACAGCTTTACTGAGGCGACTGAAAGTTCCCGTCTGGCTGGCCAGTGGGCTGATGTTATTGCTGAATGTCGGGAAATGAAGGCGGGTCCGGAAGAGCGTCTGCGTATTGCTTTATTGAATGTGGACTATGTGACCAGCTTTGAGCTGCCTTTCCGTTTGTTATTACTCCGTACCCCGCAACTGATTGCCAGCGTTCGTGAAGAGCTACAGCTTAGTCAGAAAAACGTAATCTTTAACGGCAAACGCTTTGGTTGTGTTTACAGCCTGAAAGCGAGTCTCGGCGGGATACCGGATGAATTTCAGTACCGCCTGTCGCATCGTATTCGACGCATTAATCGTGCAGGTTCAAGCGAAGCGCCATATCAGCAAATTGCTAAAACGGTAAAAGCACCGCGTGAGCGTCTGAAGCTGGCACTGGAATCAGGCCTTGATGTCACTGCTTTGGACGGGCTTTTCTGGTTTGGCAGCCAACGTATTGCTGCTGACGTACTGAGGCTGAGAAAATCAGGGATGCGGATAGCTACTGAGCAGACAATGGTGTCCGACAATCTTACTGCAACGGTGAGGAATGTGCCGTTTTATCGCCTGGCTTAGGGGTGAACTGACAGGTAAATGAAAGGATTTAGCCGGATGCATTTAATTAAAAGTGTCCCCTGCATACATCGAATTGGCATGGCAGGGGATTGTATGGAAAGGGAATTTTCAGAAGTGAATTTTATTTTACCCGCAATTTTACCCATCGAGGCGGCTTAAGAGCTTTTGTTTGAACTCGCAGTGTTCACTATATAGCCAGCGTGCGCGGCCGTGGATGAGTTTACTTTTTGGCAGGGTGCCGTCTTTGATGCGGTCATAGATGAAGGTCTTTCCGAAACCAGTATCTGCCATGATGAATTTCAGATCAACCAGTGAATCGGGCTGTAATTGGTGTTGCATGGGTTTCATCTCCGGTTTGGAAATCGAACCTGGAAGCCAGGCAAAAAGAACCCGGCACTATTGGCCGGGCAAATGGGGGATAACGTGGCAGTGCATTCGCACCCAATAGCCAGCTCATAACTGGCTATAAGTTGCGCTCAGTAGGTGAGAGATTCGACCTTTTTCATAATTGCTTCTGCTTCATGCTGTTCAATATGGTCATGTCACTCGGACTCCTCCAACATTTCGGCAATAGCTTCTTTTTGCTCTTCCGTGAAAAAGTCATCACGATAATCATATAATGCCGCAGAAACTAACCTGCCTCCCATGAACTCATCGGCAGCACTGACTGGCGGCTCTTTACCGTCCTCATATTCAAAGACAAATGTCATCTTCCCCATAATCTCTCCTCATGCCGCCCGCATAGCGCGGAGGCGTTTTAAGTGTTCTGCTGTTTCAAGTTCGGCGCGTATCTGTGCCGCCTCGTGTGGGTCTAGGTGTTCGAAATCGTTATTAAAGCGGTCGATTGAAGCGGTGTTGATCCGGCCCTGTCGCCAGTAGCGGACTATTTCTGAAGTGACGGAGTGAACTATGACGGGCCAACCATGCTGGTCAGCGTAAATCTGACCCCGTTGAATTAACTGGAACATTGGCTGACTCCATATAAGCGCTGATGAAAGCGGCAGCCGCCTGTGCGTTTATGGCATTACCGTAACCCCTGAGTCTGCCGGTGCGGTTGCTGCTTGCCACTCTTGCCACCCCGGACTCGACTCGTCCCATTCGCGCGGCAGCCCCATCAACCAGCGGGAATGTGCAGGGTTCAACTGGACGCCATTTGCCATCTCGACATAAGAGCCAGTCTGCATCACGCCAAAAACCGTTAACCTCAAGGGGCCGCATGTGTACGCCTGACGCGGCAACTGATCCAGCCTGTCCTTTCCGTCCCGCTGCGCCGTCATTCCCGAAGTGTCTTTCCAGTCGCGAGTGGTCGGCGTAACCCATCCAGCCAGTAACGCTGTGCCCGGTAACTTCAGGCACACTTTTGGCGACCCGTCCTGATTCTTCCCGCTGTAGCAATGAGTCGATCCGGTTGAGTCGTTCGCCACCGGTGTTTGCCAGCCTGTCAGGCGAGCTGCTCCGGAGACGTGCTGCAATCCCCGTTTCGTTTCCGGCTGTGGATTCGTATTTGCTACTGGCGTTGGCCACCCAGTATGCCCGCTCTCTGATGTGCGGCGCACCGATGCCCGCTGACGTAAACGGCACAATCCCGAAGGCGTATTCCAATCCTTCCATGTCTGCTTGTACAAGGTCGAACCATGTATTTGCGTTACCGCTTGCAACCTGTTCGCCAAAGATGTGCTGAGGTCTGCACTCGCTGATGAGGTGGAAGAAAGAAGGCCATAGGTGCCGCTCGTCATCAAACCCATTTCCTTTGCCTGCCGCGCTGAAAGGCTGGCACGGGCAGGAACCAGTCCAGACTGGCTTATCGTCTGGCCAGCCGGCGAGACGCAGGGAATGAGACCAGACGCCAATTCCGGCGAAAAAGTGGCATTGGGTAAATCCTCTGAGGTCGTCAGGTGTGACATCTTCAATACTCCGTTCGTCAACTTCGCCTGGTGCGATGTGACCACCGGCGATAAGGTTACGCAGCCATTGAGCTACATACTGGTCGATTTCGTTGTAATAGGCTGCCATCACCCGCCTCGCTGCTTATTCCGCAATTCCATCTCACCCTGGCAACTAACGCACATCGTGCATCCCGGATACGCTTTCCGGCGCGCATCCTGTAACTTGTCCCCGCATTCATCACAGTGCGTTGCTGATACTGCTGAGTGGTTGAGTCTGTGAGCCTGAATAGCATGGTCGCGCATCATCTCTTCGAGAGCGCTGGCCTGATCGATGATTTCTGATGTCATAGTCCAACAGCCTTACCCAGCCTCTCGCTGAGTTGATAGATGTGGTCGCGTAATTCAGTGAGGGTCTGTGCTTCGGATTCCAGAATCTCTTTGTGCATTAATTCACGTACCAGATGCTCAAACTTGCTGTAGTAACCAAGTCGAGAAAGTACTTCCTGACCGGCGTTTTTACCTTCCTTGGAAATCTTCTTCTCATTAAGAATCAGGTCATGCGCAGACCCGGTGACGACGTACTTATCGCCAAGTTCAATTCGTAATTTTTCACTCATAATCAGTGCTCCATAAACTGTCGGTTAATTCGGTTGAAGGTGAACGCGAGAAAATAAAAAGACCGACATAGCGACCTTGTGATTCGTTTGGTTAGCGTCATGTGTCCTCTGGTTTATGCTTATCCCAGCCATTCCGCTCAATATTCACCTGCAGACGCTTATCTCCGACCTCTTCGATACTCCTACCGGTAATCTCTGCTACTTCTGCGTTGGTGTAGCGCATCAGTATTGCTAACTCTTCCGTTGACCATTCACGCATAGTTAATCCTCCGGAGCGGGCCAGTACGTTACGCTTGCTTCTGACTGAGTAAATGGTTCGATTGGTTGCCTTGGCTATCTCTTCCTCTGAGAACCGACCAAAGAGATGAAGCTCGGCTGGTGTCCATGGTCTGCCGGTCATCTTTCTGATGAGTGGTGCGCCGATACGTGATGCCTGGCGAGTGATTGCCGATTCGGAACGCTCAAGCTTTTCAGCGATAACATGAACCGGCATTGTTCTGCCAACTTCATGCAGGAACAGGTTTTCCCACGGTTGCCAAAGTTCGCTCATTGGTTCTCCTTAAGGCGATACACACAGCCGCCGATCGTTCCGTTTCCCCATTCCTCAGCGACCAGGTGTTGTTGTATCTGGTCCAGCGCAGGACCTGAGATGAATGTTTGTTGCATCTCTAAGTTAGGTGCCCATCCCTCGTAATATGGCTCGTGGTAATTGAGGGTGATTCCTTCTGAGTGGCTTAGTGCGCCTGCTGAAGTTTTCCATCTATGGAACGCAGTGATATTGTTCCGCGCGTCCTTGCGCAGAATGCTGAGGATAGTTTCTGGAGTCATATCGATAACGGCGATGCCGCCCGCTGTTAGATAGGATAGGCGGTTATGCCGCCTGTTTTAATTCTCTGATTCGAATGCCGGTAACGTCTTTGCATTTAGCCTGATGCTCAGCAAATCCGTTTAACAACTTCCACGTTTCTTCATAACGAGCTTTCAATTTCACGCCGTCGTTTTCTTTGCTGGCATATTGGGAGAAATCGGCGAGCACCTTATCAGCGTCCACGTCTTGAGGTGGTTCTGACTCGTTGATTTGCTCTGGTAACCGTGGTTCTGGCTGATGAACAACTGATCCGTCAGGTAATGCCCAGGCTGGAAGGGAAGGCGGTTTCCAGTAAAACACGCCAGCCTCTTTTGACTTGGCATAATGGAATCCTGGTGCCCGCTGTGCCGATACAATGGCGAAGCCTTCCTCCAGATTGTAGAGGTAACGCCCGATACCCCACTGGACAGCTGCACGCTTCATAGCTCCTGAGCGACCACCTTTAACCGCTTCTACTTGCGTGTTTTCGGCTGCGTCCCACTTGGTGATCCACTCGCCATCAACTTTGATGGAAATACCGCACTCAACCCCTCCATTGTTCGGGATATCTCGATACTCGTTACGCCATCCAGCCTTACCACATACCTCATCAAGGCGCTTCATGATTGCCCTGTTGGTTACGTAGGCCAGCACTTTTGCCCAGATACCGTTATTATTTTTCCCCGCCTGCTGAATGCGCCATTCAATATCTTCACTCGCAAATGGCGCATCTAACTGATCCAGATTCATGTAAAATCCCCCGCAAATTCGGCCCAACTGATAATCGGATTCTGTCGCTCAGCAGCCAGGTTAACCGGTTCATCTCTTTCATCTGGATCTGCGAGAATTAAATCAGCCATCAGCCGGATGAAAGCATCATCATCCCATCGCTCTGCAACGATCATGCTGCTCGCTCCTGATGTGTGATTACATAACCCTGCTCAGTAAGCCATTCGAGAACTACAGCACCATCCAACTGCGGGAGAACTTCTCGTGTGTCTACTGTCCCATCAAGCGTCACACCATCAAGCTCTAGGACCTGATTGCGTTGGCTGTCCAGATATCCATGAGCGTGGTCATATTTGAGTTTCAGTTTCATATGCACCTCAGTAGTTAATTTGTGTTCTCGGTACCAGGCCATCCATCAGCGCTTTCAGGACTTCGATAGCCTGGTCACGCGAGATGCTGGTATTAGCGGTGAGTGCGTTAACTATTTCAGTTCCAACTGCCTTGCGGTGCTTCACGTCAGCTTCACGCTTTGCCTTTTCGTCAGCGATACGCTTCTCTTCTGCCAGACGTGCGGCTTCTTTCGCTTCAGCTTCACGTTTGATGCGATCTGCTTCTTCCTGAGCTTTGCGCTGTTCCGCTTCAATGGCTGCTTTCTTCTCTGCTTCAGCTTTCGCAGCGGCGTCTTTAGCTTCCTGCTCTGCGCGTTCTTGTGCTTGCTTAGCCAGTAATTCAGCCTGAGCTTTTGCTGCAATCGCATCCTCTTCACGCTTCTTCGCTGCCGCCAGTTCAGCCGCTGCTTTCTCTTCAGCTTCACGCTTGGCCTGTTCTGCTGCCTGACGCTTTAACTCTTCTTCATGAGCAATGCGCTGGCGTTCTTCTTCCGCTTTCTTCTCTGCCTGTTCACGGTCGAATACGTCGTTCATCAGCAAAGCAATTTCATGATCGGATTCGAATTTCTTCCGGTCTTCTTCGGCTTTAATCCGGGCGGCTTCCTCTGCCTTAATTCGCTTCTGTTCTTCCTCCCACTCTGTTAGCGGTCGGCGTACCTCATCTTTCAGCGCGTCCAGACGCTCACGAACAATGCGGCGACTCTCATCAATCTGCTTTGGCAATGCTTTCAGTTCTGCTACAAGGTCTTTACCGGCGTTGTCGATATATGTTTTTGAACGCGCAACCTTGTGCGCCATGGATGCGATAGCATCACGACCTTTCTTGGTGGATACATCCGGTACCAGGCTTCGAGCTTCTTTCTCAATTTTTTCAATGATGGGATCGAGCTGCTCGTTATTGGTGAATACAGCCATTGCGCTCGATTTTTCGATAACGACTAAATCCGTTACTTCACTCATGGTCTCTCCTGAAATTTGGTTGTGCGCTTCCCGTCTGCTATAGCCGGACGAGTAGGGGGGGTGAATTTAGTATTTACTTATCAGAAAGCATCTTGGAAAAGGCGTCGGTCATTTCTCTTTTGAAGCGGTCAATATCAACTTGCATATCTTTGAATGTGACGTTTTTCCGTGATTTTTGCAGCGTGTATCCGCAGCGAGCCATATACCAAAGAAAGGTATCAACCACATAGATATGACCATCACGCGGGTTGCCATTTTCGTCTGCGTTTTTAATGGTGTTATGCATGGTCTTGAAAACGTCTTTCTGGTCGTGAAAATCGCGCATGAAGTGTGGCAAGTATTCACCACTGGTTAGCCATTTAGATAGCTTGTCCATTTGAGCCCCCACGCTTATATCTCGGCGTCCCCATTGCAACGCGCATCTTTTGCATTGCTCGGGCCCAGAGATTGCCGTCGCCAATAACCTTGGCAATCGCCAGCTCTCCCTGAGCAACCCGCAGTAAGTAGTGGTCAATCATGCCTTCACCTCGACCTGTTCAAGTAACCCAGCGATATGCATTTGCCAGCGGTTAAGGGTTAATGATTCACGCGGCTTATTGATGGATGTCAGTCGATACGAATGCCCGTTTGCAAGCTTTGTCACTGTGTACTGCTTGTTGTTGTGGGTGACTGTCATGATGCCTCCCGGGCTTTGGCGTTTGCCGCATTGATGGCGTCAATGTTCATCAGGCAGTTGATAGCGCATTCAGCGTCGTAATCACTCAACCCGCCGCTTGCCAGCTTATTAAGTGCGGTGCCAGTTAAGCCAATCTTGAAGCAGATAGAGCCGTGTTTAGGGCCATATCCATAGCGATGGTCTTCACGCTAATCGCTCCATTGGGCGTAGTTTTTTGTGCCAAAATAACGCTCGCTCAGACGGGTGAACCCCGACGCAATGTCGTTAATCGCGTCTTCAACACACCCGCGTCGCTCCGCGCTTTGTTTCGGGTCTCCGAAGTTAATGATCGTCATGCCATGCCGAACCATATCAACCGTTAGACCTTTATTGGCCAGGTTTATACCCTCAGACACGGCAATCAACTCCCTGCCGATGCGTGAGGTATCATCAGCAAACTTCGCCTTCAACTGAGCCAGTTCGGCTTCAATTGCCATTTTCTTTTTGGTCAATTCGATAAGAGTCATAATCATCTCCGCGCTTAAGCCGCGCCGCTGAGCTAAAGACCTCTGCATGCAATTTTCATCGATACAGAAATTTAAGCGGTGGATAGCCGCCCTGATAACGGAGCACCCTCGTGAAGATGCTTTGGTATCAGCAATAAAAAACCCGCCGGAGCGGGTTAGTCTGGGACCTTGTCTTTTAGGATTAGCGACCAGTCGTCAACTTCACCACCGAAGTGATCGTCAATTTCCTCAATGTCATACTCCTTGCTTTCGGTGTGGAGTAGCCGAAGGAATATTTCAAGGTGATCGCGACGAGTCTGGTATTGCTTTGCTCTTGCCAATTTGTGAGGGCAGAGGCGGTATGCTGCCACTGAGCTGCAATGCTTAGTCATTCGACAGCAGTGCTTGTATTGCTTTATCAGAGCCGCTAAAGCCTTGGGGTTTATCTCTGTTTTGAACTCGTCATCAGGATCGAAGTGAATGCCATCATGCACCCCAATTTTCATACCCTTACCCTCTGTTTGTATCGTGAGCTAATAAAAAGGCCGCCAGTTAGGCAGCCTGTTTAATTTCCAGATTTTTCAACGTTGCTCCAGCTATCCACGACCAGTACATCCAGTGGTCACGCGCATCGCCTTCATCTTCCGCTTCAATAACCCGATCGAACTCTTCATCATTCCACTGGCCGGTACATCGAAAGTAATTACCTTCCATTGCCTCACCTCATAAGTTAATTAACGCGCCGTAACCGATTAAATCGGAATCCTTTGTGGTGCGGTTCCGGGTTGCTTATCTTCCCGGTTACTGTCTGGCAGTTGCATTTCACCGCACTACAAACCATTCCGTTTGCATCCAATTGCCGTTCATCCTGAACCCGCCTAGGCGGGCTATATGTGTTTCCACTTCTTGCGAAGCCTAATTGAACTAATGTACGAATCAGACAGTCCATAGATGGCTGCTATTTTCCTGTTACTCAGCGTGGAGCTTCGTATTTCAAGAACATCTTCTGCGGTAAGTTTCGCGGAACCGTTTCTCTCTCCAGAGACGTGATTTCCTCTCCCTTTAATTTCCATATCCCTTACGTTTTCCAACTGAGTACCAAGCACCAAATGCTCTGGGTTGATGCATCGCGGGTTATCACACATATGCAGCACTACACGCCCTTTAATGCTCTCAATAGAGACACCGACTGATTCGCAGTAGGCTTTCCTGTGAAGCCTTATCGCCACTGTCTTACCGTTGATTCGAGTTGAAGTGGTACCGTAATTTTGTTTTTGGTTAT
This sequence comes from Citrobacter sp. RHBSTW-00859, assembly GCF_013729795.1. Lineage (NCBI taxonomy): Bacteria > Pseudomonadati > Pseudomonadota > Gammaproteobacteria > Enterobacterales > Enterobacteriaceae > Citrobacter > Citrobacter sp. RHBSTW-00859. The sequence goes on from NZ_CP056284.1 coordinate 1,524,404, forward strand.
GCTCTATGCAATCACTTAACATGTTGATCTCTCTAAAAAGAAAACATCAGGTTAAGCAATCCCGCATATTGGAACCGTCCATTGGCTCGCCATGGGGCCGACGCATGATTTACTGTCGCGCCGTTCGACTGACCGAAACGCTGTGTTGTTTCGATGGGACAAAGATAACCTTAGTTATGAGTAATGGCAATAACCTAATTTATAATTATCATCACAAAAGTTATAAATACATGATAACTAAATGAATTTATTTTTGTAAAAAATGGGTGATATGCTCAGAAAAACATCAAAGAGGACATTGTTATGGGTTTAGGAATGGATATTGGAAGAGATGAACTACTAGAAGATCGTGCAGCTTTCATCGCTGGCGAGATCGGTGGCGCGGTTGTTGAGTTGATTATCGGCGGGGTGGTGATTAATAGGGATGCGATTGTGGATAGTCTGGAGGCCAAGAGGAGGGCGGTGGGTAATGTGATTCACAAGGGATTGCTTAGGGACTCTGCGGAGTTCGTGAGGAAAGGACAGTAAAAACCCGGCGCGGTTGCCGGGATATTGACGATTTATTTGAAAACTCGCTCTAGGGCGCTTTCGTACTGCTCCTTTGTTTCGCACATTGATGCCATACCGATGATTTTGCCAATGTGCCTACGGAGAGCTTTTACACCTACGTCCGAAAGAAACATATGTATTTTGTCCCCTCTCTTACCGTTTTCTTCGCGATTTTCTTTAGCGATATCTAGTATCTTTCCTTCGCTCTTGGCTAGTGTTTCGTAGATGTGTCTCTCGGTGAACCAGCGGAAATTACCTGGGTGACCTCCTTTCTCTGGTTTTTTAAGTTCGTATAGCCGATACCATTCATAGTAAAGTTCATCAGGAAATTCCTTTTCCCACGCACGAGCTTCCTCGCGTACATACATCTTGAAAGCTTCAATTACGGCCTGCGCAGCGGGTTCGTAACCAGAAACAGCATATGCAACACCACGTATACCTGATTTGGCAGAGGCATTCATAAGTCTTTGTGCGGCTTCTGCTGCTGCAATTCTGTTGGCTGGCAAAACCCCTTTTTCTTTTGCCCTGACTAGAAGTTTAGCTATGTCAATTACTACGCCGATATCAAATCCATGCGCAATCGTTGAATTATTGGATCGCGCCTCCAATTGAAATTTAAGAGGTTTTTCTAGTTTTTCCTCTAAATCTGGATCACGCATTTCACTCATAAATGGAGCCGACATCAGCCTGTCTATATCACGAGCAAGAGTACCTATTTGAAGCAGTTGAGCCAATCCTGTTTTCGTTACAACGGGAGTTTTTAAATCATCATTTAAAACATAACACTCAGCGTCAATTCCAAATTGCTCTTTAAAATTACCCATATGAGTGGCTTTATAGCCCCACCTGGCAATAGCTCCGCTTTTTGCTTGGTCGCTTCTTTGTTTTGCAGTGAGAGATTTAGCTCTGGCAACGCCGCCTTTTGCTTTTCCAGTAGGTTCTTTTTGATCTTCTGACATTGTAGGCACTCTTGTTGTAAGGTGTGCTTGCATAATAATCACTGTATAACCATACAAGCAAGAATTATTTTTAATTTTTATGCTTGCATTATGTTGAGCAAAAAAAAGGCCGCATCTCTGCGACCTCTCTCACATCATCAATCTCACCCAAACGTCTCATCAGGCCACCATAAGCACGATCGCAACAACCGAGAGCAAAGTAACCACGCCTACTATCAGATATTCTCTTATCACCCAAACGTCTCTTCAGGCCACTACAGCAACACGGAGTACCAGAACACGCGCCCAATGATTTCTACATCGGACTCGTTCGCCGTCTCATCTTCACGGTTAAAGCTGCGTATAGTCAGCATCCCGCCGGGATTGCGATATAGCTGTTTTATTCGCTTCAGCTTATCGTCTCCCCCTCCAGGCTGGGCGATCGCATAAAGCTTTCCATCAACTATGCGCTTATTATTCGTGTCTACTGCAACGGTTGTCCCGTCGGGTATTACTGGTTCCATGCTGTCACCGGTCGCCGGGAAGCAGAGAACACCAGAGCCATCACTATTGGCTCCAACGCGACGCAATGTTGCTTTTGAGAATCTCAGCTTAAAACCGTTGTGATCTTCGCTATGTACACGCCCATCACCACATGCAAACTCGATATCCTTAAGGAACGGCACTTCAACCTCATCATCTGGTAGTGGCGTGTTCTTGTCCCAAGCGTCAACTGATCCCCATTCGCTTTCCGGTGGAATTGAAGAATCTTTATTGACTTCATAACGCATATCACCAATGCCTGAACTAAGCCATTCCGGCCTTACTTTCAGCGCATTAGCAAGCTCAACCATCTTGCGGCTGCCGTTTGTTTTCCCTGATGTCATCTTCTGAATTGCTGGTTGGGATATACCCACCATTTCAGCCAATTGACCCTGAGAAACCCCCGCGGCTGTCATTGCCGCATTCAGTCTTTCTGCGAATGTTTTCATTTCACCAATATATAACCGAGGTTATGCAGAGTAAAATAACAAAGGTTATGGACATTCATCATAACTTGAGTTATCTTTTCATTAATCCAGTAATCGGATAGGAAAAATCCATGAACTTAGTTATTCAACGAGCTTTGAAAATCGTTGGCAGCCAAAAGCGACTTGCAGATGTCTGCGGTGTCAGCCAGCCAGCGGTGCACAAATGGCTGAATGGCGGTTCTGTCTCACCAGAGAAGGTGAATGCAATCGTCAATGCCACGGGTGGCGAGATTAAGGCGCATGAAATCAGACCTGATCTCCCTGAGTTATTCCCTCATCCGGCGCCATAAAAAACGCCTGATGTACCACCAGTAACAACCGAACGGCCCGGTATATGGTCGGGTGCCCGGCGTGGTCATGGATGACCGTCAATGGTGCACGATAAAAAGAACAAACGATTTATCAATTAACTATTCAACACCAAGGAATTTAACAAATGGATGACTTAACAACACGCAACAAAACCAGCGCTCGCAACATTGAGAGTTGGATCTTAAACCGCATCGCCATTATTGGCACAACCCGTGTAGCTGAACACATGGGCGTAAACAAATCATCGGTATCTCAGTGGAAGCAACACTACATACCGCGCATGGCTGCACTACTCGAATTCATCGGTTACTCGATTACTGACGACGACATTTCACGTGTTGTTGTGGGATTGGCTGACTTGCTGGAAGAGAGAATGTGCGGAAAGAAAAAACGCCCGGCGGCAACCGAGCGTTATGACCAAATCACGATGGATTTTTAAAGCAATTTACAGGAGTCATTTTAATGGCTAAACGCAAAAAGTACCAGGAAAAAGAAGAGATTCGACACCCTGATTCACCAGATGGTTTGGTCGTTGCTGCTTCTAAAAATAAGGCGTTCGCAGAGCGTCTTGTTGGCGTTATTCGTATCGCAATGGCTAAGGCAGGGGTGAAGCATGGGCGTCGTTAAGCAATTAGCAGACTACAGGCCATCACTGGAGGCCGTGGAGCGTCAGGTGGCAGATCTCGATGATGGTTACGCCAGACTATCAAACATGCTCCTTGAGGCTTATTCAGGCGCAGATCTGACCAAGCGACATTTTAAAGTGCTGCTTGCCATTTTGCGAAAAACCTACGGTTGGAATAAGCCAATGGACAGAATAAGCGATTCGCAACTTAGCGAGATAACAAAGTTGCCAGTCAAGCGGTGCAATGAAGCCAAGTTAGAACTCGTCAGAATGAACGTTATCAAGCAGCAAGGCGGCATGTTCGGACCTAATAAAAACATCTCAGAATGGTGTATCCCTCAAAGTGAGGGAAAATCCCCTAAAACGAGGGATAAAACATCCCTCAAAATGAGGGAGTCGTATCCCTCAAAACAGGGGGACACAAAAGACACTATTCAAAAGAAAGAAAAACAAGATCCCCCCATACCCCCCGAGGGGGATTTGGAAGGGGCGATTAAGGCTCTTGAGTATTACAACGAGCTAACCGGTTCATCGTGCCGTTCTGCTGAGCACTATCTGAAGCTGATGACGGCAACCAAGACCAGACAAGCCTACACCCTGCAAGACGTCACCCTGGTTACCAGATGGGTAATTCAAACCTGGAAGAAAAAAGGGAACTCATTTCCTAAGCCGGAAAATATCTGCCGCGTTAAATATTTCGACGGATACCTGTCTGACGCCGAGAAGTGGCAGCGAGAAGGTGTTGATATTGACTGTCAGGCAGTAATCGACGCCTACAACGAAGTTACTGATGGGCGTATGCCATTTGCTGAATTGTATCGGGATCGGGAAATAGCAATTCGTGAGATGGCTACCCACCTTGCCAAGAAGAATGTCGAAGGTTTCCGTAACTATTTCAAAGCGTTCCTTTCATCTGCCAGAGAGTTTTACTTTGGTGGGCCGGACGGATCCGGATGGTGTGCGAACTTCGACACCCTGATGGAATTGAAGACGCTTCGCAAGGTCAAGGAGGGTTCACTATGAGACAGGATATCGAAGCCAGCGTCATTGGCGGGTTACTTCTCGGCGGACTTACCCCGGCGGCAAATGACGTTATCGCCCGGATTGATGCTGAAGCGTTCACCATCCCACTCTACCGGAAAGCATTTGAGGTGATCCGCAAACAGGCCAGAAATCGTAAACTGATTGACGCTCTGATGGTGGCTGAGGAATGTGGTGATCAGCATGCTACCGATGTGATGATGACTGCCAGAGCATGCCCCAGCGCTGCAAACCTCTCTGGTTACGCCGATATGCTTGCTGACCAGTATCAGCGACGATTGTTCCTGCATGCCATAGACGAGCTACGCGGCGACGTGAGCAACGGAACTCTGGACGGTGCAGCATCAGCAATGGACGAGCTAATGCGTCGCCTGAGCACCATCAGGAAGCCAAAAACAGAAGTGCGCCCGGTAAGACTCGGCGAAGTGCTGAATGATTACGCCGATACGCTGGAGAACCGGCTTAAAAACGGCGACGAGTCAGACACCATGAAGACCGGTATCGACGAACTGGACGCCATTACCGGCGGCATGAACGCGGAAGACCTGGTGATTATCGCGGCGCGGCCTGGTATGGGCAAGACAGAGCTGGCGTTGAAGATTGCAGAGGGTGTGGCCAGTCGACCAATGCCCGGCACTGACAGCTTGCGCGGTGTGCTGATTTTCAGCATGGAGATGAGCAACCTCCAAATCGCCGAGCGCAGCATTGCCGGTCGAGAAAACATGTCCGTCAGCGTTCTGCGTAATCCGGCCAACATGGACGACGAGGGTTGGGCGCGGGTGTTCAGCGCTATTTGCCACTTGAAAGACCTGGATGTGTGGATGGTTGATGCGTCGAAGTTGACCGTCGAAGAGATCCGCAGCATCGCCGAACGCCACAAGCAGGAGCACCCGTCACTGTCGCTTATCCTGGTTGACTACCTCGGCCTGATATCCAAGCCGAAAGCAGACCGTAACGACCTGGCGATCGCGCATATCTCCGGCAGCCTGAAAGCCATGGCGAAGGATTTGAAGAGCCCGGTCATCTCATTGAGCCAGCTGTCACGTGACGTTGAGAAGCGCCCAAACAAGCGTCCAACCAACGCTGACCTGCGCGACTCCGGCAGCATTGAGCAGGACGCAGACAGCATCATCATGCTCTACCGCGAGGCTGTGTACGACGAGCATTCCCCGGCAGCGCCATTTGCTGAGGTCATCGTGACAAAAAACAGGTTCGGCACGCTCGGTACCGTTTACCAGCGATTCGTTAACGGTCACTTCATGCCATGCGATCAGGATGAAGTTCGCAGGATATCAACCACAAAACACACCGGCAGCCGGTATCCCAAAGGGGCGGACGTATGAATAACAAAGGCCAGACCGATGCGATCATTCAGTTTATCGCCGATCACCCAGGATGCTACATGTCAGACGTCATCCGAGAAATGAATATTGCCAAAGGGTCGGTTACTTCCGTGCTGTTTAAGCAGTCAGGAGCCGGAGTTTTGCGCCGTGAAGGGTTTGAAAAACGATACCGCTACTACGTTGTGAATCCTGCAGATCGGATTGCGAAACAAAAATCACGACCAGCGCGATGCGACAACAGCGAAATCAACCCACTAAGCAACCTATTCAATCAGCGCCTGGCAGAAGTCAGGGGCGGGAGAACATCATCATGACTGAACGTGAGAAATTATCGAAAGATCTCGGGATGACCATCAACAAACAGGCGCTGCGCCTAACCGCAGAGAAAGCGAAAGATAACTTCATTCCGAACTTCATGGTTCCCACTCGGGATGTGCTGGCGCTGCTGGATGAGCTGGAAGCCAAGGACGCCACGATAGCATTTCAGCAGCATGAAATACGCACATTGCTGGGTCGTCTGGAGAATGCTAATCGCGCCGCCGCAGCCGGGAAAGGAGCGACATCATGAGCACTATTACCAAAGAACTGGCAAAGCTGTTCAGAAAAATTACGAATTCTGAAATTGATGCGGAGGGAAACGCTCATGTTGTTTTATCTCCTGCTGATAGCCTCCTGATTAATAATGCGCGTATCGCACTGGCATCGCTCGAAGCGGAGGCTGTGGCGTATATGCATCACAGCGGGCAGGTTGTGACGCGGGAAGAGTGCTGTGACGACAAGATATTCGCCATTTGCTGTAAAGTCGAAACTCCCCTCTACGCAGCACCACAGTTACCGCAGCCAGCGGTGTTATCTGTGCCCGCTGCGATGGAAATGGATGATGACTTTGACAGCGCGTTTGAACACGGAAAAGCTGTCGGCTGGAACGCCTATCGCGCAGCCATGCTTCAGGCAGAACCTGCAAGTAATAGTGATGAGTTACCGCCGGACTATCTGCAAGGACACAAAGACGGACTGGAGTGGGCTGCACAACTGGCAGAGGCTAATCATCCGCAAACAGGTGACTGGTTGTACGACGACCCAATCGAGCTTGCCAGGGCGATTCGCAAAGGTCCGGATATGCCTACCGTTCAGGATGGCAACTCTCCGGTAACTCCGGATTGTTGGTGTCGAATTTGCCGACCGGTGACGATGAGTGACATGCGTTTTGTCGTCTGCCCAGAATGCGGCAACAAGCGCTGCCCTCATGCAAATGACCATAACAACGCTTGCACCGGCAGTAACGAGCCAGGGCAGGTTGGTAGCGCATATCCAGCAGCACCTCAACAGGAGGTGAAGTCATCGCTTGAACATGGAATGCAGCGTTACGCCGGAGCTATGCAAAAACTGTCTGAAGGTGATGACTAACGCAACGTCAAGCAACATTACCCACTATCAAAATTAATGTTATAATTATGTCGCAGTCGGATTGAGCACCCGGCTGTGACCTCTGCATCTGATTGGGAAATTAGATGCGAAACACAAAGAGTACTTCAAACCACCTTTCACAGATGCAGAAATGCACCTGCGATTTTCTGCATTCTGCGTTACCTCTCGGAGGTGGCGTATGAACCTGCATAAAGACGGCATCCGTCTACACAAATCCAACTTCAACGCTATCGGTCAGCAGATACAGCCAATGCTGGAGTCTGGCGACTGCTATCGCCTCATCATCAAGCCGTGGAAAGAAAAGCGCTCCATTCCTCAGAACTCACTTATGTGGATGTGGAATAGCGATGTCGCTGAAGCGGCAAGTCGGAATTCAACCGAAACCCACACCGATGAAGAACTCCATGAATTCTTCAAAGACCTCTATTGCCCGGCTAAGCCAGTGACAATTTTCGGTGAAACGAAATGGGTTAAGTCTACAAAGCTTCTCGACTCAGAAGAAATGACCTTCTACCTGCGCCGCATCGAAGTCTGGTGCATCGAGCGCGGCATCAAGCTGCGGATCCCCGCGAACTCCGAATACCACGCAAAAGGACATGAAAACGTATGAGCATCTATCAACGCATTAACGGTGCTGACTGGCGCAATGTCTGGGTGGTGGGCGATCTGCATGGTTGCTACACAAATCTGATGGGCAAGCTGGATGAACTCAAGTTCGACCCGGCGCATGACCTGCTTATCTCTGTCGGTGACCTCATCGACCGCGGCGCTGAAAATGTAGAGTGTCTGGAGCTGATCACGATGCCGTGGTTCCGGGCGGTTCGCGGAAACCATGAGCAGATGATGATCGACAGCTTGTCGGAGTACGGCAACGTCAATCACTGGCTGATGAATGGAGGAGGCTGGTTCTTCAATCTCGACTACGACAAAGAAGTGCTGGCTAAGGCGCTCGTTCACAAAGCGGCTGAGTTGCCGTTGGTCATTGAACTGGTGACCGGTGATAAGAAGATTGTTGTCTGCCACGCCGACTACCCGGCGGGAGTCTATGAGTTCGGAAAGGATATCGACGAAGAGCAGGTGATCTGGAACAGAGAGCGGATCGCCAATTCACAAGATGGGAACCATCACGAAATCACCGGTGCAGACCTGTTTATCTTCGGGCATACACCGGCGCGCGAACCAGTCAAATACGCCAACCAGATGTATATCGATACCGGTGCCGTATTCTGCGGAAACCTGACAATGGTGCAGGTTCAGGGCGGTGCCCATGCGTAAGCCAGCCCGCCGCAACTGCAAAATCTGCAAGACCAAATTCACCGCTACCTACGACAACGTCTGGTGGTGCTGTCCTGAGCATGGCTTCGAGTACAGCCAACTCCTGTTAGCCAGGAAGAAACTGGCAGCCGAGCGCAAGCGCAAGCAGGAGGCTCAGCAGGAACGCCGTGAGCTGAAGATTCGCAAGAAAGCCTTGCAACCACTTAGCCAATATCACAAACGCGCCCAGATAGCGTTTAGCGCGTTTATTCGCCAGCGTGACGCAGGACAACCATGCATCAGTTGTGGTCGTAACTCCGGCGCGAAGATGAACGCTGGTCACTTCCGTACTGTCGGCGCATCGCCAGAAACCCGCTACGACGAAACCAACTGTCATATCCAGTGTGAGGCCTGTAACTCCTATCTGTCAGGAAATATCGGCGAATACCGCCCGCGGCTGATCACCAAGATTGGACAGGCAGCATATGACCGTCTGATGGGCCCGCACGAAGCAAAGAAATGGACCCGTGAAGAACTCGACGCACTGGCTGCGCATTACCGCGCAAAGCTCAAAAAACTGAAACAGCAGGAGGCAGCATGACCCGCACCGATATCGAAAATTACCAGAAAGCATCGGTGCTGCGTGCCGACCCTGAATGCTCATGGATGAAGTTGGCTTCTGTACCGCGCCGCTCATATCTCGGGAAATATCGCCGCCTCACTCCGTCGCAAAGTCGCTGGGTTCGTTCGCTATTAGGACTTTGGGGTAGAGAGTTTGGTGGTAGTGATACCTCATATCTGTCTGGCGGTGGTGGTATGTGGTCGATGATACTCACTGGATGGACTGGTGAGCAGCAGGAGAGGATTACTACCGTGCTATCTGGTCTGCGCAAAATGGGATATTCAGGAGATCAGCTTATCATGCAGGCAAAAGCTATCATCTGGCCCAAAAAGTCTCTATCCGATTTGATGGGTAATGCTGCTGATGAAGAAGAGGCCGAATTCATGGAGCGGATCATCCTCAAATCATTCCCAAAAAACAGCATTGTCTACGAAATCGGGAAGGACTATTACACCTGGCGTAAGACCATTAACGACATGGCCCGTTGGATGCAGTATCACCACGCACCTTTTTTGACTGAAAAACAGTGCATCGATCGTGTTCGTTGGTGTATCGAGTTGTTCAATTCTGCTGTCTTCTTCACGTTAATTGCAGAACTTGGCATCGAAAATAAAGAAACTTTCAAAAAAGACTTGAAAACAAGTTTTGAAGATGCATAATCAGTGTATGCTCGGACGTCAAAGGCGAAAGAGCGGGGTGGTGAGGAAATAAGCAAACATCGCACACCGGGTCGATAGACGCCTTGAGATGAAGCCACCAAAAATTAAGAGCCCTTGCAGAAATGCAGGGGCTTTTTGCATTCAGGGTCAGAAGCACAGAGGTTGTGCGATCGGCTGTTAACCGATTGGTCGAAGGTTCGAATCCTTCCTGTCCCGCCAAATACCTACCAGGACCATAAGAGCGAAAGCTCAACGCACTACCCTCTATTGCCAGCCTAACCGCTGGCTTTTTTATTGCAGGCCGCAGACATTCAAACTCAGATGCCCCGTAGCATATGTGTCTGACGGCCTTTCCCCTACTACGACACAGCACCCGCTAAAAACGCGAGGTGAGAGCATGTATCGCATGGAAAAACTAACCACTGGTGCGGCCTATGGCGCTTCTGCCGGTAGCATCCTGAACGGCATGCTTAACGCCTACAGTCCTGAGCAGTGGAACGCCATTGGCGTACTCGTTGGCATAGTCGTTGCCGTACTGACATACCTGACAAACCTCTATTTCAAGATCCGCGAAGATAATCGACGCCGCAGGAGCCACGATGAACCCGACGCTCAGGAATAAACTGGTTGGTGCGATTCTTGGCGGGTCCGGTGCTATTACGATTGCCGCGGTAATGCTGGGCAATGCTGATGGTCTGGAAGGACGCAGATATTATCCGTATCAGGACGTAGTAGGGGTATGGACGGTATGTGATGGGCACACTGGGAACGATATCCGCCGCGGTCACCGTTACACAGACAAAGAATGCGATGTTCTCCTGAATGATGACCTGTACAAAGTCGCTAACCAGATTGACCCGCTCATCAAGGTAAAAATACCGGTAACCACCCGGGCCGCGTTGTACTCGTTCGCTTATAACGTCGGGTCTGGTGCTTTCGGTAAATCCACTCTGCTGAAAAAACTTAACTCCGGCGACTTGCCCGGTGCATGCAAAGAATTGCAGCGCTGGACATATGCCGGTGGCCAGCAGTGGAAAGGGCTAATCACCCGCCGTGAGGTTGAGCGTGAAGTCTGCGAGTGGAGCCAGAAATGAGCCGCGTAACCGCCGCTATATGGGCTGTGATTATCTGCCTGCTGGTATCGCTTGGATGGGCTGTTAACCACTACCGAGACAACGCCACCGAATACAAGAAGCAGCGCGATGAGAAAACTCAGGCGCTGAACCTGGCTAACGCAACCATCACAGACATGCAAACCAGGCAGCGTGATGTCGCTGCACTGGATGCCAAATACACGAAGGACTTAGCTGATGCGAAAAAGCAGCTTGATGATTTGCAGCGTTGCGTTAGCGATGGCAAGTGTGGGTTGCGCGTCAGCGCCAAGTGTCCCGCGAACGGAGCGACCGGCACCGGCAGCCTGGGCGATGCTTCCGGCCCCCGACTTACAGACTCCGCTCAACGGGATTATTTCACCCTCAGAGAGCGAATCGCCACAGTAACGAAGCAGGTTGGCTATCTGCAGGAATACATCAACACGCAGTGCCTGAAATAACCTGGCACTGGAAACCAACAAACAGGAGTACCGCATGGCTAAGTTTTACCCTCGAATTACCGCTTTCCTTGCTGGGTGCTGGGCGTTTATCGCATCTCTCTCTTTCGACAACTTCTCCCTGTCCAGAACGAAATGCACTCTTCGGCGGGCGGTAGAATATGTGGTTAGTGCCGCATCCCTAAGTGCACTTCCTGACAAGGCGGAATGGCGAATCGTAGAGCGAATGTGCAGCGAAGACGTGCGAGAGAAAATCAATATCTTTGGCGCCCACCCTCGCAGCACTGGCGCATTGTGCAGCCCGTTACTGTAGTTATTACAGAAGCTCTTCACTGAGGGGCTTCGATAATGAAATCCTGAGGTAATAAAAATGGCAAAAACAAAATGGCCTAAGTTACCGCGCTTTTTCGTTCCGTTGTTTCACTGTGCGAATGTGTATCTGTGTCGGTCAAAAGAGGAATGGCAGCAGGCAGAAAAAGCGCTTGGTGTCTCCCTGGCTGACGTAAGCATGTTCAACGGCGCGTGCCGCCATTTTTTCGATGATGTAACAGGTGAAAACGTTTATCTGATTGGTGTTTTCGATAACAGCGTTAGTACCCTTGTTCACGAATGCGCTCATGCAACGTTTTACTGCTGCAATGATGTTGGTGTGACAATCGACACTGGAACGGCAAATGAAACCTACTGCTATCTGCTCGACAGAATGTTTTCGGCATTTTTGCCGTATATAAAACAGGATTAACTCATGGTGAACGAAGACGATCGCAGGCCACTTCCACCAGTTAATTTCATTGGCCCTGATAACTGGCAGCCCTACACCAGATTGATCCCCGCCAATGAAGTGCATGACTGGATAATCCATCAAATCCTCAGCGATAGCGGAAGCATCCATAACCCAGACCACGCCCATTTAATGGAAGCTGATTTGTGTTTTATGTGGGCTTCTGACTCATTCGCGAAGAAAGGGCGCTACGTTCTCGGACAGGCCGAACAGGTAATGCTCCGCGCTGGTGGATGGCAGAAAGCCAGAATGGAACAGCAGATGTACGAATGGTTCGGGCGCATTCCGAAGTTCATCATCACGCTGGCAGCGGATTACTGTACGCAATGCAGCGACCTTGAATTCTGCGCCCTGGTAGAGCATGAGCTTTATCACATAGCCCAGGCCACCGATGACTATGGCGCGCCAAAGTTCAATAAAGAGACCGGGCAGCCAGTGCTTACACTGCGTGGCCACGATGTTGAAGAGTTCGTTGGTGTTGTGCGTAGATACGGAGCGAGTGCCGACGTGCAAGAGCTGGTGGACGCAGCCAATCAACCTGCAGAGGTGGCAAAACTTAACATCGCCAGAGCATGCGGGACGTGCATGCTGAAACTGGCTTAAATACTGGACTGTATAAGACGAATGGTGATTTATGGCTGCATTAAAACCTGATGTGAAAGCCTTCATCATTCAGTCGCTTGCGTGTTATGACACGCCATCGCAGGTGGTCGAGGCTGTCCAAAAAGAATTCGGGATCAATATAACCCGACAACAGGCCGAATCTCACGACCCTACGAAGGCCAGCGGTAAGACGCTCGCAAAAAAGTGGGTCGAACTTTTCAACGCAACTCGCGAACGCTTCCAGAATGAAATTTCCGATATCCCGATCGCCAATAAGGCATATCGGCTGCGTGTACTCGACAGGATGGCTACGAAAGCAGAGGGAATGAAAAACATGGCCCTTACTGCCGCCCTGATGGAGCAGGCGGCCAAGGAAGTTGGCGATGCTTACACGAACAAACAAAAAGTAGAGCAAATAGTGGTTGCCACTCATAACGTTATGCCGGTCCCATCCTGCGATAACGTGAATGAGTGGGAAGCAGCAGCGCAGAAGCAGCAGAGCGAGGTTCTTGGTGGATGAATTACAAAGCCGTCTGGAAACCCTTGCCGGGATCGCAATCGCTCTCCCTGAGCTGTCCATGTAACGAAATTCTCTACGAGGGCACGCGCGGGCCGGGTAAAACTGCCGCGCAGCTGGCGCGCTTTCGTCGTCTGGTTGGTCTGGGTTACGGTTCGTTCTGGCGTGGGGTGATATTCGATACCGAGTATAAAAACCTCACCGACATCATCACCCAGTCAAAGCGTATGTATCGGCTATTCAATGATGGCGCTCGTTACCTGGCTTCTGCCAGTGAATTACGTTGGGTATGGCCTACTGGCGAAGAGTTGCTTTTCCGCTTCGGGAAAGAAGAGGGTGACTACTGGGATTACCACGGGCAGGAATTCCCATTCATTGGCTTTAACGAATTGACGAAACAGCAGTCGCCGGAATTCTACGAGATGATGTTCTCCTGCCGCCGCTCATCGTTCAGGCCTGAAAACTATCCGCTGGATGGTGGCTTGCTGCTAAAGCCGATCCCGCTCGAAACATTTAGCACGACAAACCCGTTTGGCATCGGCCATACGTGGGTGAAGAAGCGCTTCATCGAGCCAGCACCTCGCGGCACCATCATTCGCGAAACTCAGAAGGTGTTTAACCCTCAGACCGAGCGCGAAGAAGATGTAACCCTTACCCGCGTTGCTATTCACGGCTCGTTCAAAGAGAACCCGTATCTGGATCCCCAGTACATCGCAACGCTGATGGCCATCAAAGACCCGAACCGCCGCAAAGCTTGGGTAGAGGGCTCCTGGGATGTCACCAGCGGTGGGCGCTTTGACCACCTGTGGAATGCATCGCTGCACGTCATTAAGCCGTTCCGCATCCCGGATAGCTGGACGGTTGACCGTTCCCATGACTGGGGTGAGTCGAAGCCGTTCTCTAACCTCTGGTGGGCGCGGGCTGACGGCACCACCGCTGAGCTGCCTGATGGTCGCCAGTTCTGCCCGCCTGCCGGGTCGCTGATCCTGATTGGTGAGTGGTACGGCTGCCCGCCGGACGAGCTCAACAAGGGCTTGAACATGTCCTCCACCAACGTTGCCAAGGGTGTGGCGTGGGTTGATAAGCGGCTGGTGGGCGTAGAGCTTGCTGAGCCCGAAGAGATAAAACTCAACGGGGTAACTCAGGGGCAACTCAATATCATGCCCGGCATCTGTAAGATGGTTCTCCCTGGCCCGGCTGACGGTGCGATCTATAACACTGGTGATGATGAGTTATCCATTGCTCAGAAGATGGAATCTCAGGACGTTAAGTGGGTGCCATCCAACAAAAAGCCAGGATCGCGTGTGAACGGTGCGGCCCTGTTTGCTGACATGCTTGAGGCCGTTGTCGAAGGTAAGAAACTTGAATCCGGCATCCCAGAGAAACCTGCATTTTACGTTTTCGACTATTGCCGTGGCTGGATAAGCCGTGTGCCGGTACTCGTGCGCGACAGCAAAAACCCTGACGATGTAGATACCCAGCAGGAAGACCACGACTGGGACGGCACGCGATACGCCGTTCTGCATTCACCGCCGAAGAAAGTCGGCAAAGTCACCAACCTACGGATTTAAAACCATGCCTGACATCTCAACACCCAATCTGGACTATGGGAACATGGTCGAGGCGTGGGATATCAACGATGCCCTGATGGGCGGCACGCTCTATATGCGACAGCTTGGAGAGTCTTATCTCCCGCGCTGGCCAAAAGAAGACAAAGAAGACTACAAAAAGCGCCTGGCCGTGGCCACGCTACTACCAGCCTACGAAGAGACGATTAACCAGAATGTCGGGCGTGTGTTCGCTGAGCCGATCCAATTGGGAGAGAACGTCCCAGATAAACTCCGTGAGAATGCGAAGAACATTGACCTGGAAGGCAGTCGCCTTGATGTATGGGCGCAGGCATTCTTCAGCCTGGCGATGCAGTATGGCCTTTCCCATGCGCTGGTGGACTATCCCAGGGTGGATGCCGAACAGGTTAAGACCAAAGCCGACGAGAAAGCTACTGGCGCGCGCCCGTATGTCACGATGCTGAATCCCCGCCAAGTGATTGGCTGGAAGTCGAAGATGGTCGGCGGCAAGGTGCAACTCACAGCTCTGCGCATCAAAGAGGTGGTTGTCGAAGATGGCGACGACTTCGGGCAGACGAAGGTTGAGCAGATCCGACTGCTTACTCCTGGCAAGGTTGAGATTTATCGCAAGTCTACCGGCGCAGAAGGTCACGCAACATGGGCGCTGCACGAAGAGTGGCAAACCTCCCGCAGAGATATCACTCTGGTCACGCTCTACACCAAGCGCACCGGGTTTATGTGCGGATCACCTCCACTGCTCAACATGGCCCTGCTGAACATCAAGCACTGGCAGAGTCAAAGCGAGCAGGACAACATTCTGCACGTAGCCAGGGTGCCGTTGCTCACGGTGTTCGGTTTGGAAGAGGGGCAAGAGCTGATAATTGGCTCGTCTTCAGCTACGTCGTTCACTGATCGGCAAAAGCAGGGTCTGGAATACGTCGAGCATACAGGCTCCTCCATCGGTGCTGGTAAAGAGTCGCTGGCAGAACTTGTGGAGCAGATGCGCCAGGCGGGCGCGAAGCTGCTTCGTACGGAAAACACCTCTACCAAATCGGTAGACCAGACCTCTGAAGAGAAAATGCAGGAGCAGTCACCGCTCTACACCATGGCTACCAGCCTTGAAGATGCGATCGACAACATTCTGCAAATCATGGCCGAGTACATCGGCGAGAAGGAGGGCGGCAACGTAGATGTTCGCACTGAGCTGGATGTCGAATCGACCGTATTCAATCCGTCCGCCGCGCTTGCCATCCAGGCACTGCGCCAGGGTGGTGATATCCGTCGAGCTGATGCGATTAAATCGCTACAGAAGTTGAACATTATTGATGCCGATGCGGATCCTGATGTGGTGCTGAGCGAGTTGCTGGCTGAATCAGCCTCACTGACCGAACCGCCGCCGGAAGAGGTGTGATATGGCACGCTCCGTCAATGACCGCCTACAGGACGAGACGATAGCGCATGGCCTTTATGTGACGCGCTACGGCACCGGCGTCGCCCGGCGCATGGTCGCGTTGCTGAATAGGATGGATGCTGACCTGGCCGCAAAACTGCTGGTGCTGCTGGAGGGTAAGCGTGCCGACACCTACAGCGCGCGCCGCCTTGCATCGCTACTGGCTGGTGTGCGGGATCTCAACCAGCAGGCCTACGAACCGGTTAACACGGCGCTGGCGCGAGAATTGACGCGCTACATTGAGTATGAAGCCGGGTATCAACTGGACCTGTTCAGCAGCATTATTCCTGAGCAAATCCTGAAACACGTTCCACTCCAGAGTATCGCGCCTGAGCAGGTTTACGCCGCAGCTGTGGCGCAGCCCTTCCAGGGACGCTTGCTGAAGGAGTGGGGGAAGAAGCTTGAATCAGATCGGTTGGACAAAATCACCAACGCTGTTCGCTCTGGTTTCCTCCAGGGCGAAACGGTAGAGCAGATTGTCCGGCGCGTAGCGGGTACGCCGCAGCGTAATCGTGAAGACGGGGTGATTAACGCATCCCGGCGCGACCTGGCGGTGGTGACCCGCACGGCGGTTAATCATATGGCTGCCTCGGCGCGTCAGGACTTCGCTCAGGCCAATAGCGATATCGTGAAGGCCAAACAGTGGTCCTCAACCCTGGATACGCATACCAGCCAGTGGTGCATCATCCGCGACCGCAAACTCTATACGCTCGATGGCAAGCCGCTGGGGCATGAAATTCCCTACCTACGCGGGCCGGGAAAAATCCATTTTCTATGCAGGTCCTGCGAAATCCTGCTCACGAAGTCGTGGGAAGAATTGCAGATAGCGTCAGGCGAGCTGAGCAGCGCCACACGCGCATCAATGGATGGCCAAGTACCAGCGCATACCAGTTATGCCGACTGGCTAACCCGGCAGCCGTACGCGCGACAGGAGCAGGTGCTGGGCGTTACCCGCGCCATGATGCTTCGGGACGGAAAAATCACCGTGCCGGAGATGTTTAACGATGCCGGGGAGTTTCTCACCATGGACGAACTGCGTCGCGTGGATGCGTCGGCGTTCGAGGGTTAACCATGCAAATCGAAAAAGACAAAACTGTCACCCTGACTGAGGCTGAGCGCAAATTCATCATGATGGCGATGATTGCCTATGCCTTATCTGGTGAGCCATCAGAAGAAGATGCTAAAACCGCAGAGCAAATAATCAATAAGCTCTGAGCATTGCAACATTGAAATCAAGGCTGCCTCCGGGCGGCCTTTTTTATGCCTGCCGCTGAGCGGATGCGACGCGGTGACCGGGTCGGATGACCTATTACCAATGGCCGGAAGGCTGGAGCAAAACAATGAAACTCAAACTCGATGCTAACGGCAATGTGGTCGTTGAAAACGGTATGCCTGTTTACGTCCATGATGATGGCAAAGAAATCCCGTTCGATGCGGTCGCAGCGATGACAAAAATCACTTCTCTGAATGGCGAGGCCAAAACTCACCGCGAAGCGAAGGAAGCGGCGGAAGCCGGTCTCGCCAAATTCGCTGGCATCACCGACCCGACCAAGGCGCTCGAAGCCCTGGATATGATGACCAAAATCGACCAGAAGAAGCTGATCGACGCTGGTGCCGTTGACCAGGTGAAAGCCGAAATTACCAAGGCATTCCAGCAGCAGTTAGACGAAGCGAATGGCAAGAGCCAGACACTGGAGACTCAGCTTTATAACGAGATGATTGGCGGCCGTTTCGGTGGCTCGAAGTTCATCTCCGAAAAGATGGCGATCCCGGCTGAGTTCGTGCGTTCCCACTTCGGACAGAACTTCAAAATCGAAGACGGCAAGGTCGTTGCCTACGACGGGCAGGGCAACAAGGTGTTCTCCCGCACCAAGCCTGGCGAACTGGCTGGATTCGATGAAGCGCTGGAATCTCTGGTCGAGTTGCATCCGCAGAAAGACTACATCCTCAAAGCGTCCGGTAATAGCGGCGGTGGTTCTCACCAATCGCAGCATCAGGCCGGGCAAAAAACCATGAAACGCGCTGCTTTTGACGCTCTGGATGGTGCCGGAAAGCAAGCGGCACTCAAAGACAGCGTCAGCATCGTTGATTAATCGAAAGGAGCCATAAATGGCAGGCAATACCCTTACTGGTCTGATCCCGACCATCTATACCGCGCTGGACGTAGTGTCCCGCGAGCAAACTGGTTTTATTCCTGCGGTGGCGCGTGACGCGAAAGCGGATGCTGCTGCAAAAGACCAGACTGTACGTGCGCCAGTCGCACCTGCAGCCACCACTGAAGATATTACGCCGGGGCCGTCAGCACCTAATACTGGCGACCAGACCATCGGTGGTGTGGATGTCAAAATCACCAAATCCAAAATGGCTCCGGTCAAATGGAACGGTGAAGAACAACTGGCGCTTGGCCCGGCCGGTACCTACAACACCATTCTGGCCGACCAGTTCAAACAGGCGTTCCGCGCACTGGCGAACGAAGTTGATGCTGACCTTGCTGCACTTTACCTCAACTCCTCGCGTGCTGTTGGTGCACCGAAAGACACGCCGTTTAGCATCAAGGACGATCTGTCCGATGCGGCGCTGGCGCGCCAAATCCTGACCGATAACGGCGCGCCGACCACCGACCTACGCATGGTGCTTGGCGGCGAGGCGATGGCATCCATTCGTGGTAAGCAGTCCGTACTGTTCAAAGCGAACGAAGCGGGTACCGACCAGTTGCTGCGTGAAGGTGTGATCGGTCGCATCATGGGCTTCAACCTCCATGAGTCCTTCAGCATTAAGCGCACAGCGAAAAGCACCGCGGCTGGTTACAAGGCCAACGGTGCGAAAAAAGAGGGCGATATCATCGTTGCCATCTCGGCGGGAACCGGCGGCATTGCTGCGGGCACTGCTGTGAAGTTTGACGGCGATGACAACCAGTACCTGGTTGTGGCGGCAACGTCTTCCAGCATCACCATCAGCGCACCGGGCCTCCGTCAGGATCTGGCTGACCAGGCAGCAGTCACTGTGCTCAGCGAGTTTGCGCCGAACATGGCGTTTGACCGCGGCGCATTCCTGCTGGCTAGCCGTACCCCTGCAATGCCTGAAGGTGGCGATACTGCTGATGACGTCATGAACGTGACCGACCCGGTATCCGGCATCACCTTCCAGGTCGCTCTGTACCGTCAGTACCGCCAGGTTCGTTACGAGGTCGGTCTGGCATGGGGCGTGGCCGCTGTGGCGCCGCGTCATTCCGCCATCATCATGGGTTAACTACTGGGGCTTCGGCCCCTTTGTTTTTCAGGAGGCCCAATGGCCGGATTAACCAAAGAGCAGCGCGCACAGCGCGAGGCTGAGAAGAATGCGGGTGACCTGGTAGAGATGGTGCGTGATACCCCAGAGTTTCCTGGTGGCCCGCTGAGTGCTGAGGTTCACCCTGACGAAATCGACAACTGGCTGGCGCTGGACTGGCGCCTGGAGGAATAACCATGCTGGTGGCCGATCCTCATTCGCCAGACTTTAACACCTACGCCAGCGTTGTTGACCTGCGCGCGTTTGCGGCGGGGCGCGGATATACCGTGCCTGCCGATGATGGCGAGTGTGGGCAGATGCTGATACAGGCGATGGATTATCTGGAGGGTAAGTCATGGCGCGGGCAGCGCAGCGTTGCTTCACAGCCGCTATCATGGCCTCGCTCTGGCGTTCGTTTTGATGGTGTTGACCTGCCGGATGATGCTATCCCACAGCGGTTGGTTGACGCGCAGTGCCGCCTGGCTATCGAGTCGCAGGAGATTGACTTAATGCCTTCGGTTGCCGGTGGTGGCGCGGTGACGATGGAGCGCGTCGAGGGTGCGGTAACTGTTCAGTACGAGGCGGGTACCAACAAGGCTGCGCCATCATTCCCTTGGTTCTACTCCTTGCTGCGAGGGCTGGTGGTTGGCGGCAATCAGATCCGCATCGAAAGGGGGTGATATGCCAATCGACTACCGACGCATGCGCAACACCGCGACCCGGCTGCTGACCGAAAACGGCAGAACCTATCAGCTGACCCGCGGCGGCGGCACTACCCGCGATCAGTTCGGGAAAGAGGTCACCACCCCGGCGATGACTGCGACCGTCACCGGCGTTATCACCGAATACTCATCCCGAGAAATCGACGGCTCCCTAATCGCCACCGGCGATAAGAAGCTGGCGGCCACGTTTGAAACAGAAGTGCGTATCGATGACCGTATCGAAATCGACGGCAAGAAATGGCGCGTGGTGCAGCCGAATCCGGTCAAGCCTGCTGATGAACTGATCTCCTACAACATACAACTGAGGGCGTGAGTATGGCCAGCACAGCTAATCAGCCGTTCCTGGCTGTCATTCAGTTGTTCGTTGATAGCTCGAAGCAGGAGATGGACGAAGTGGTGCGCCGGACGGGCATTAAAATCCTCGCTCAGCTCGTTGAGATGTCGCCCATTGGGCAGCCGGAAAAATGGGAGGTAAACCAGACCGCAGTGGCCTATAACGCTGCGGTGCGTGACCATAATGCTGCCCTTCGCGTTGATCCTGCCAACCTGACCAAATCGGGACGACTAAAGCGCGGTTTGCGTGTAAACGACTCGATGGACATCAAAAAGCCTGAGGGTTATGTCGGTGGTCGGTTCAAGAACAACTGGTATGTCGGGTTCGATAGCCAGCCCACAGAGACGAACGATATCCCAGATGCTTCCGGGCAGGGCTCAAACTCCCGCGGCTTGGCGGTGCTGGAGGTGTTCCGGGTAGGTCAAGTCAACTCGATTTATTTCACCAATAACATGCCTTATGCGGTAGCGCTGGAGAGCGGGCATTCCGGTCAGGCACCCGGTGGCATGGTCGGCATCACTGCGCTGGACGCCGCGCAGCTGTTCCGTGAGGCAATGAGCGAGGTGCGCAATGGCCGGTGACCAGTCAATGCGGATCGCTGAGCTGCTGGAAAGCCGGATCGCGGTTATCGGTTCTTCGCTGGGCCTGCCGATAGCCTGGCCGAACATCGCGTTTACTCCCCCTGATAATGCGCCATACGGGCGCGTTTATATCTTGCCCGCCCAAACGGTGGGACAGGATCTGGAGGGTCAGATGCGTACCTATCATGGCATCCTGCAACTGAACATCATCGCGCCTGCCGGCAGCGGCGTAACGCAAGCAAGGGGGCTGGCAACGTCGGTCGCTGACGCATTCCCGGAAGGGCTGCCGCTGGCGGATGGTGACCTGACCGTTTACATCAACGGGCCGCCGCAGGTGCGCTCCCCAATACAGGATCGCCCGACGTCAGCACCAAACGGCAGTAGCGGCTCCATCACCTACACCACCCCCGTCAGCATGCAGTACCGCGCTGATTACTGATCCGCCAAACGGCGGGTTTTTCATACCTCAATTCAGGAGAATGCAATGGCATTCGCAATCCCTAACGGGTCGCGTGTAAACGTGGCCAAGGCCTATCTTGCGCCGATTATTTTCACTGCAGCATCCAATGCCACGGAATGCGAACTGACCGTTGCCTCGGCTGCTGGCATCCTCGCGGGCGATGTTGTCCAGGTTAACTCTGGCTGGTTGAAGCTCGACAACATGGTCGTGCGCGTTAAGTCAGTCTCCGGTACAAAAATCGTGCTGGAAGCGTTCGATACCACCAACACTGCTAAATTCCCGGCAGGCACTGGCGCTGGCACACTGCGTAAAATTGATTCGTGGATCACCATGCCACAGGTGATGACGCTCTCTACCGAAGGCGGTGACCAGCAGACTATCTCTATCCAGTTCCTGGAAGATGATAAGGCCCGTACCATCCCAACGTTCAAAAATGCCGTGGTGCAGGTCTACACCTTCGCGCATGACCCGCAGTTGGCTATCTACAAACGGCTGATTGAACTTGATGAATCTAGCGATACCACGGCTGTCTGGTTCCACAACCCGCGCGGAAAAGCGGATCGTTACTACTCTGCCAAGGTGTCCTTCCAGAAAGTGCCGAAGACCGAAATCAACGCTGTGGAAAGCAATGAAGCGCGTATGAACTTCGAATCAGATATGCAGATTTACCCTATCGTTGATGCATCCGCTACGCCGCTGGCGTTCCTGACTGACTTGCCAGCAACCAAAACTGTTGCCAGTGGTGCAGCGTTGGATCTGGCAGTGGTTATGCAGGGCGGTTCCGCGCCTTACACCTACGTGTGGAAAAAGGGCAGCACAGCAATTCCTGGCAAAACCGCATCGACGTTCAGCATCCCGTCGGTTGCGTCCGGTGATGCTGGTTCGTACACCTGTGAAGTCACCGATGCCGCAGGCAAGACGCTTACTTCTGCTGCGTGCGCCGTCACCGTCAGCTAAAAACCGGCCCGGTTCGCCGGGCTCATTTATGCGCATCGCACGCGCACATCAAAGAAAGTCTTTCAGCTGTGAGCCTGGGCAAACCGATTACTTTCGGCGGCTTTGCTGTGCGACAGGCTCACGCCTAAAAGAAAATGAAAAAATGAATAAAGATATGGTGCTCATATTACGTGACGATGGCCATGAGCTTCAAACGGCTGAGTATACAGCCCGTTATGATCGTGATGGGAAAAGAACGATTGCCATGGGGCTTTATGAAAAGAGTCCATTCAGTTTCCGCATTGAACGAGTAACAGAAGATAAAGCCACGGGATGGGCTATTAGCGTCAAAGATGGCAAGGTCTTTATCAAAGATGCCTTTATTGGTAGTGGCATTGTTTCTGCTAACTATAACGTGACGTTGAACATCAACAATGATGGAAAAGAATACGCTGCCGGTATGGCCGTAGATGTTGAAGGCGACCAGGGCAAGGTTGAGTTTAAAGCTGATCACTTTAAGGTGCATGAAGCCGTCGGAAAGGCCGCGGTAAGCGACATGAAGATGATGAAAACTGTGCTCTGTGACGAAATGAAAATGGCCATCATTGACACGGTACGAGAAAGCAATCTGTTCCAATATCATCCGGCTGGCCTGCAACAAGCGATGCACGATGCGGTAAACGATGCAATCCGTAACGCACTGAAGCCCGGCGGCCTGCTGTACAGCCGCTAAATTACGCTCACACACTCAAAAAATCGACCCGCTCCGGCGGGTTTTTCTTTTTCTAAGGAACCGAAATGACTAAGTTCTCACTCATCCCCACTCCTACATTTTCTGTGACAGCGAGCATTCCGCGCGCCGGGGCCGAAGACGGCAAACTGACTTTCACTTTCCGCCATAAGACGCTGGAAGAGCTGCGCTCCATGGACGAGAAGCTGCAAAAGGCCGCTGAAGGTAAAAAGGCTGCTATCGAGCCACAGGCCGACTACCTGATGGAAATTGTCGAAGGCTGGGCGCTACCTGACGAGTTCACCCGCGATAACGTAATTGTCCTCCTGAAGAACTATCCTCGCGCGTTCGACAGCATCGGTCTGGCCTACGCCAAAGAGCTTATGGGTATCCGCGAAAAAAACTGAGGCAGGTCGCCGCAGCATTGTATACGCCGGGACCGACGCTCGCGGAGCTGAGCGCTTTTGGTTTGACGCCTGAGGACGTGGAGGAAGAGGTGGGGATCCTGCCCTCGGTGTGGAGGTCCTTCACCATCTTCTCTTCCCTGGCGACCCAGTGGCGAGTCGGCGCGAGCGGGGCGACCGGCCTTGATTACAACGTTCTCCCCTGGATGTTCGAGTTACATGGGGTTGAGGATGCGGCGGCCTGCATGGCTGACCTTCAAATTATGGAAAGCGAGGCTCTCAAAGTAATGCATAAGGAGACGAAGTAATGACAGACCAGATCGCCTCGATTACTTTGCGGGCCGATGTTGCCGACCTGAAAACAGCCAGCAATGAACTGGATAAACTCGGAGAGGCAGCGGCAGGTGCCGTCGGCAAGGCTGATGACCTGAACAGTGTTTTCCGTGCTGGCGCTGAGTCGACCAAACAAGGCACGGCAGGTATTAAGGAACAGCAGACCGCGCTGAAGGGGTTGCTGGAGAACATCGACCCGGTAAACAAGGCGCTGAACCGGCTTGACGAGCAGCAGGCTGCGCTACGTAACTTCCAGTCGAAGGGGTTTCTGGATACCGATTCGTTCCAGGCGTATAGCAAAATTCTGGACGACACTCGCCTAAAGCTAACCGACACTGGCGAAGCGGCGGCGAAAGCGCAGGCCGAGCTGGCGGCCACCCAGGCCGCTGAGAAGCAATCCGCAGCACTAAAAGGCCTGCTGGGCTCCATTGACCCGACGATCCGTGCATTCAACTCGCTGGATGAGCAGCATGCGCAGTTGGTGGCCCACTTCGAAGCAGGCCGCATCAACGGTGCCCAGTTTGAACACTTTAACGATGTCCTGAATCAGACACGCCAGCGCCTATCCAGTGTGGCTGACGTGCTCCCTGAGGCGTTATCGCGGCAGGAAGTTGCTGCGCGCCGCGCTGGCTTATCTGTTGGGCAATATAACCAGGCGCTGCGGATGCTTCCTGCGCAGTTCACTGATATTGCAACGCAGTTAGCTGGTGGGCAGTCTCCATTCCTGATCCTGCTGCAGCAGGGTGGGCAGATTAAAGATTCATTTGGTGGTGTTGGTAATACCCTCAAAGTGTTTTTGTCCTTCCTGAATCCAATAAATGCTGCACTTAGTTTGTCAGCGCTAGCATTTGGCGTGTTGGCTGTTGCTGTGTACAAGGCGCGGCAGCAGATTGATGAAGCATCAAAAATAACGACATCTTCTCTTGGTGCTAGTGGTGATGCTGCTGAACGGCTCGCGCTTAACATGGTCGCCATATCTGACAAAACAGGTAAGGCGATTGATGAAGTTAGCAAGATGTTCATTACCACCAATGATGGAGCCAGCGAATCAATTAAAAAACTGATTGATGTCGGCTATAGCTATGATGAAGCGAGGAAAGAGGTTGAAAAATACAAAAGCACGGGCAATTTCACTGCACTGAATGCTGACATTGACGCTCATCGACGAGAGATTCTTAAGATCGGTGACGCGTGGTCAGAAGCCGCTATAAAGGAGAAGAACAAGTATACTGGTTCAAATCTCGGCAAGCAGAACGTCGCGCTTGGCGGTGGTATTGATTATGGGCTGAAATTCATTGAGCAGGGAATTGACCTGCAAAAAACGATGAACCAGCTGACAATCGATGGCAATAAAGCAGTCGCAGACTCAGTTGACTGGATCAATAAAACGTGGGAATCAACCGATCGCGTTGCAGGAGCAGAGGCAAGGCTTAAAGAGGCTCGAGAGCAGTCAAGGAAAATTGCTTTCTCTGGAGATAAAGAGGCAATTGCAAACGCTCAGCAACTCATTGCGTTGCGCCAGCGTGAGGTCGAGGATGCAATAAAGCAGCGTGACAAAAAGAATAACCCCAAATCACCCACCGTAAAGGTTGATGCTGGTGATCGCACCATCGAGAACTACCAGGCTCAATCGAGAACACTGACTCAGACCCTCGAAACGCTACGTCAAACTGGTGATACTCAGGTCAGAAATACCGAACTCAGCAAACAGCAGTCACGCTTTGCGGAACTG
Source organism: Citrobacter sp. RHBSTW-00859 (assembly GCF_013729795.1). Lineage (NCBI taxonomy): Bacteria > Pseudomonadati > Pseudomonadota > Gammaproteobacteria > Enterobacterales > Enterobacteriaceae > Citrobacter > Citrobacter sp. RHBSTW-00859. Next base: position 1,550,173 of record NZ_CP056284.1, read on the forward strand.
GACGAGGCAGCCAAAACCCGAGCCCTAACCACGCAGGAAAAATCACTCCTGTCGAGCCGTGAAGCCATTCTTAACGCTGCCAAGATTGTTGACCAAAAGAACAAGGAAGTTGAGGCCCAGCAGAAGATTAACGGCCTGGCGCAGCAGGCGAATAAATACTTCACGCAGATGTCGGAAAAGACCGATGCTTTGCGTGACAGTGCAGGTCTCAGTGGTCGCCAAACGCAGCGCATGATGGAAGAAGCGCAACTCCGTCAGGGGTGGCTAAACGGAGGCGGTAAGCTCGAAGATACAGGCTATGAGAAAGAGCTAGCTGCCCTTCGTAACTACTATGCCGAAGAGGATAAGTTGCGGGGAGACTGGAAAGCAGGTGCATTGAGCGGATGGAATGAATATCTGGAGGCTGCGACCGATACCTACAGCGCAGTGAAGGGCGTTGCTGGTTCAGCTCTTACCGGACTATCCGACATGCTTACCGACCTTATGACCACTGGTAAAGCATCGATTAAGTCATTTGGGATGTCGATGCTGAAGATGATCACGCAGGTCGTAAACCAGTTGATGGTTGCCTATGCAGTGCAAGCAGCTATGGGCTGGATAAATGGCGGTGCATCATCATCCCCCGGAGGAGGGCAATCATTTGCTGTTCCGTCTTACACCCCGAATGCTAAAGGAGGCGTCTATGATTCGCCGGGTCTTAGTAAGTATGTAAATGGTGTCTACGATTCTCCTCAGTATTTCACCTTCCAGGGCGCGTCGAAGTTTGCCAAGGGCGGTGTGTTTGCCGAGGCCGGCGCTGAAGCAATTATGCCGCTAACTCGAGACTCTGCTGGACGACTTGGCGTAAGGGCGCAAGGAGGCGGTGGGTCCCAACCTCAGGTCAATATTGATATTTACGTCGATAATAAGGGCAACTCATCATCAACCACTTCTGGTGATGGGAGTGATGCAGCAAGAGCGTTAGGAAAGGAGATCGAAGCCAAGGTGACTGAAGTCCTAGTGAGGGCATCCAGGAGTGATGGATTGCTCGGACGACAGTTCCAGCCGAAGTAATTCTCATTGAAGTCATTTTGAGAAAGCAATATCACACGTACCTAGTTACACCAAAGCATCCCTTGGTTATTATGCTCAAAACCATACTAATCAGGGGATGATAATGAAAAAGGTCTTTGTGACTGCTGTGCTAGCCTTAGCGCTTTCTGCGTGTACTGTGAGTGGCTCAAGCAGCAACACTCAAAAGCAAGCCAAGTATGATGAGCTTTCAAAATGCGATGTTGCTATCGAAGCACCTTCTCATTCGCCGACAAACAAAAAAGACTTCGCAGAGTTTCTCTCTGTGCAGGCTCGCAATGCCTCAGCTGATCAGTTCGTAACTCAAAAAAGGCTGGATATCCTTCAGCTTGTTGGGTGGAATTCTTCTGTCGCTGACGCAATTGCATCGTGTGGGGCAAATAGAAAGGATAAGCGGAAGGAAATAGCATCAGGCGCTTTCGATATCATGAAGGAAAGCACCAATAATGCAGATGAAAAAAGAGCGCTCATCGAGGCGTACAGCTCTTGGGAAACATACGTAACTAGCCAAACACCACTCGCTAAACAGGATTTCGATGCGAAGGTGGGTTACTACAAAAATATGTGATTATGCTGCTCCCATAACACTAAACCCAACACGGATCTTTAATCACAGCCCACTCAGGTGGGCTTTTTAGCATTGTGTGCTACGACCACATCACCATATCTATTCAAATTACCCCACGGGTAATTTCTGCACTACAGCACCTAGCTTCCAGCACCCACCCGCGCTATACGGGGTAGGTGCTCTTTAACAGTTGGGTGGTGGCGTAGCGCGGTCAGGTTGGATCTTTGTCGTCACTTAACAACTCCTTTATATCTACATCGGCCGGGTTTTTGTGCATCTCAGTAAGGGCCTCAGCGAAAGCGGTTAGTGCCTTAATTATACCTTCTGGATTATCTACATTTTTAATCTCTATTGGCTTTCCATTAACCATATCGAATTTGATGGACTTCGCTTTCCCAGAAAGTGCATCTTCAAGAATCTGCACGATCTCTGAATTCATCGACCTACCATTCTGCTTAGCTCTCTCTGCAATTGCATCCCGCATCCCGTCCGGGAAGCGAAGGTTGAACTTATCCTGCATCTGACTTGGATACTTGCTCATGGTAATCCTCAAAATTATTTCCTGAATTTATTATGGGGCCAACTTGACATATGCTGCAATGGTGTTAATTTAATATCAGGTGTTAACTTGGCCCCAAAGATGGAGATTGATATGCAAGAATCACTTTTTACAGAACGGAAGAACATCAAGCTAAACCTTCGTCTACCAGCTAGTTTGGATAAAGATATCCGGCGCTTGGCTGAGATGGACTGCATTTCTCTGAACTCTGCAATTGTTCGTCTGCTGGCGAAGGGCGTGAGGGAAGAGGTGGCGAATGGTCGCTAAATACAGCGAAGCCCGGAAGTGCGCGAACACTAACCGGGCTTCTATCGAAAATAACCGACTAGGAAATATCGACATGAAAAGTTTAACAAAACCAGTACCAGAATTCACCATCTTTAAGTTTGGCTTTCATGATGTTCGTGTCATAACGAAGGATGGAGAACCGTGGTTTGTAGCAGAGGATGTTTGCAAAGCACTCAAATTGAGCAACCCGTCTATGTCATTGAAATCTCTAGACGATGATGAACGGTCTAAGTTCAACTTAGGGCGTCAGGGCGAGGCTAATATCATCAGTGAATCAGGGATGTTTACATTGGTGCTCCGCTGTCGCGATGCCGTAAATTTCGTCTCTATCCCTCATCAGTTTCGCAAATGGGTTACTGCGGAAGTTCTTACTTCAATTCGTAAGACTGGTAAGTACAGCAAAAAGGATGAGAAAGACGATGGTCTTATTTCAAGTCTTGTGCTGATTTGTGAAACATGGGATTCAGCTCGCCAGCAAATAAACGCCTTCGATCCAAAGATGGCTGCTCGCCTTAACTCGACAATGAATATGTTCTGGATGTACACGATGAACATGAAAGGGAGATCAAAAGGAGGTGTTAAACATCGCACTAGCTACTTGCAGTAAAGAAAAACCGCCAGTTACAGCTGGCGGCTATGTCACAAACCCTAACTCTTACATAAGGAATGTCGAATGACTTCTAAGAATGTAGCAAATGTAGGCTCAATTGTCACTACACCCCACGTGCCAGAAATAACGTACCGCGGTAAACGAGTTGTTACCACTGAATTTCTTGCTAATGGGTATGGCGCGACTGAAAAAAACATTAGCGATAATTTTCTCAATAACAAAAGCCGTTTCGAAGAGGGTAAACATTACTTCAAGGTGGTTGGCGAGGAGCTTCGGGATCTGAAGAACAGACCCGAAATTATCGGGGTAGTTGGAAAGCGTGCAAAAAGTGTTGTTCTGTGGACTGATCGCGGAGCTTCTAGGCACGCGAAGATGCTTGAAACTGACCTTGCCTGGGATTATTACGAGGTGTTAGAGGAAGCGTACTTCCGTCCACGTGAAAACATGGCATTGCCGGATACTTACGAGCAGGCTCTTGAAAATCTGCTTTCTCAGGTGAAAATGAACAGGATTGTCATTGAACAGCGCGATCGTGCAGTTAAAGAGAAACGCTGGATTTCCGAGAAGCGAGAAGTAACAGCTATGACGACTGCCTCTATCGCTGTGCGCGAGAAAAATAAGTTGGCAGAACGCCTTGGTGAAGGGAAAAACTATGCAGCTATTATCCCGGTAGAGAAGAAGCTCGGAAAGAAGTTCCCCTGGCAGCCTCTGCGTAAATGGTGTCGGGAGAATGACTCCACCCCACATGATGTTAACGACCCGCGTTTTGGCTCGGTTAAGTCATGGCCCCGTGCGGCATGGCTTGCTGTGTATGGAGTGGATTTGCGCAAGATCTTTTAATCAGCCGAAGCCTCGGCAAATCTCCTGAGAATTCAGGACATCTCAAACCCGCTTAACGGCGGGTTTTTTACATCTATAGCCGAAAGGCAGGAGAACGTTATGACTTTAGAAGAACGCATTGAAGCGCTGGAGAAAGATGTCTCAGCTCTTAAAAAGCAGGTCAGTGACACGAACGAGGCGCTTTCCTGCTTTGAGAGTGTTATCAGAAATCGAATTAACGAATTTAGTGCTTATATCGATACGGCTACTTTAGCCGCTCGTGGAATTTCTCAATAGCCACCTTTTCAAGCTCTTCGATAGTTGATTTTCTGATGTCCATATCGCCTGGATCGAATGTGACTTGTGTGAATCCCGCGGGCGTATTGAGGCCAATAGTTACATTGCAGTTTCCTGTTCTTGATGGGTCTGACTGCCAGTCAATATCCCGAATTGATGTGATGGAAAACTTTCCCATTTTAAATTCCCTTAACCAGAGGTAATCAGCCATCCCTCCTTCCCAGAGTGCGTCAGCGTCCCACCGCTGACGGGCTGAGTCTACACATTAACCAGGGTTATCAGTTAGCAACATCCTGATATTCAGACAGTAGCCACCCTTGGGTGGTTTTTTTTATGGAGCAAATATGGCCGTTGAGACATATAACTGGCACTCACAACTCGGTGCTGGCGCAGTGGAATACAGTCAGACCGTAAGATCAGCACAGTTCGGTGATGGTTATGAGCAGGTAGCTGAGAACGGTATTAACTCCACCGCCATTCAGGTTCCAATGAAGCACGCAGGAACGGAGGCGGAAGTTAACGTAGTTCGCGACTTCCTGTTGGAGCATACCGTTAAGGCTTTCATCATCACACCGCCGGGAGAAGAGAAGGGGCTGTACCGCGTTGTCGCCGACTCCGTGCGCAAAAACCAGATTAGCAGCAAATTCGCTGAGCTGACATTCACGATTAAACGCGCCTATGGCGTCTATGCCTGAGGTGGAGCATGACAGCACTGATTGATACAGCTGCAATGCTGGCGCCGGGCGGTAGAGTCCGGCTGGTTGAAGTAGATGCTTCAGAGTTCAGTGGCGGTATTCATCGCTTCCACTACAGTCCATTTCCCCATACACCCGCCGAGATCGAAGCGGCGAAAGGCGATGAGACTAAACTTGGACCAAAGCCCATATTTTGGGATGGTAAAACCTTCGACTTCTGGCCATTCCAGATTTCTGACCTCGCTCTCTCGACCGACCAGGCCGCTGAGCCGAAACTTAGCGTATCGAACCTTGACGGGCATATCACTGCGCTCTGCCTGCAGTTCAAGGACATGGTTAACGCGAAGGTAAGCATCATCGACACCTACGCCGTTTATCTTGACGCGGTGAACTTTCCGGGCGGCGTTAACCCAACGGCGGATCCGACAGCGTTCTCTTTGCAAACCTTCTGGCTGGATACCAAAACCTCAGAAGATGATGAGGTGGTGTCGTGGTCTCTTAGCAGCCCGGCGGATTTGCAGAATCTGGTTATTCCCACCCGGCAGATCACATCACTCTGTGAGTGGGCTTTGCGCGGGCAATACCGCAGCGGTGATGGCTGTACCTACAATGGCACGGCGTATTTCGATGCGAAAGGTAATGTAGTCACTGACCCTGCATTGGATGTATGCGGTGGTTGTCTGAGCGATTGTCGTAAGCGGTTTGGTGCTGGCCTGGCTGAGCCCAATACCGCAATCCTCGATTTCGGCGGCTATCCAGCAACCGTGCTTTTCTCTCGATAACCGGACATCTAAATGAATAAAACGATTATGAAGGCGATCCGAGCGCATGCGCTGGAGGAATCCCCGCACGAGTGCTGCGGTCTCATCATTCAGTCGGGGCGGCGCCAGCGTTATATCCCGGTTCCGAACAGCCACGAAAACCCGACAGATCATTTCCGTATCGATGGTGAACACTGGGCGAATGCTGAAGATGCCGGCACGATTATCCGTGTCATCCACTCACATCCGGGTGACGGCTCGCGGCCTATCCCGTCCGACCTCGATCGCCAGCAGTGCAACAACTCCGGTGTGGTGTGGGGCATCTACGCCCCGGACTGCGAGGAATATGCCGAGATAACACCGGACGCCATCCCGCTGATTGGCCGCCCGTTCATCCTGGGCTCTCACGACTGCTGGGGACTGGTCATGGACTGGCACGCTACCCAGAGCGTAACGCTGACTGATTTCCGCGTCGATTACCCGTGGTGGGAAAGCCAGTACCCGGACAACCTGTATTTCGATAACTGGGAGCGGGAAGGGTTTGTCGAATGCGACCCGTCGCCAGGCTGTATGGTCATCATGCAGGTTGAATCCAGTAAGTGGAACCACGCGGGGATCATTACCGAGGAAGGCGAGCTGCTTCACCATCTGTACGGGCAACCATCCTGTATCACGCCGTATGCGCGAGGTTATTTCAAAGACAGGACGATGATCTGCGTCCGTCATAAATATTTGCCGCAGGAGATTCAGCCATGGCGCGCTTAACCACGATTCGATTGTACGGCGCGCTGGGTGCGCGATTTGGGCGAGTGCATAAGTTGGCAGTGCAAACGTCAGCGGAAGCGGTGAAAGCCCTGTGCATCAATTTCGACGGGCTGGAGCAATATCTTTATGACGCCAAAAAGAACGGCATGACTTTCGCCGTGTTTCGTGGGAAACGCAATATCGGCGTGAAGGACTTTAAAGAACTGGCGGGGGATAGTGATATCCGTATTGCACCTGTAATGGAGGGAGCGAAAAAAGCAGGGATATTCCAGACTATCCTCGGTGCTGTGATGGTGGTCGCGGGAATAGCCATATCATATTTCAGTTCCGGAGCGCTTGCCACCTTTGGCGCGAGCCTTGCTGCTGGTGGTGTTGGCATGATGGCCGGTGGCATTTACCAAATGCTATCACCTCAATCGAGAGGACTACAGGGACGTGATGACCCTGATAATAAACCCAGCTATGCTTTCGGTGGTTCGGTAAACACTCTTGCCATGGGTAACCCGGTAGCGGTGCTCTACGGTGAGCGCGAGATTGGCGGCGCCATCATCAGTGCCGGCATAGTTGCCGAAGATATCTGACGACTCCTTATCTTTCAATTAGCACCCCTCCGGGTGCTTTTTTTATGGATGCAATATGGCAAAGATTACTGGTGCAAAGGGTGGCAGCCAGAAGCAGCACACGCCCGTAGAACAGCCTGATTCAGCCCAATCTATGGCGCGTTGTCGTATGTTGCTGGCGCTGGGTGAAGGTGAGTTTGCTGGTGGGCTGGATGCCACGCGTATTTTCTTAGACGGCACTCCGCTGGGCAATGCCGATGGTACGATGAACTTTGAGAACGTTACCTGGGACTTCCGTTCTGGCACTCAGGTTCAGACACCAATCCCCGGATTCCCGGCAGTTGAAAATGAAACCAGCATTGGTGTTTCGCTGACGAAAGTCACCCCATGGACTCGAGCTATCAGTAATACCCAGATCGATGCCGTACTGGTGCGCATTGGTATTCCAGGACTTCAGCAGCAGGAAAATGATGGTGATATCGTTGGTACAACCGTGCAATACCATATTGATCTCGCCGTTGATGGTGGCGCGTATTCTACGGTGATGACCAAAACGGTGACGGAGAAACTCAGCTCTCTCTATGAGCTGACGCACCGTATCAATTTGCCCAAAGCTACAACCGGTTGGCAGATTCGCGTTGTTCGAGATACCGCTGATAGCACTAGCCAGATGCTGCAGAACAAAACCCAGGTGCAGGCAATCACTGAGGTAATCGATGCCCGCCTGCGATATCCGCACACGGCGCTGCTGTATGTGTCATTCAATGCTAAGTCATTCAGCAATATTCCGAAGATTTCATGTAAGCCGAAGGGAAGGGTAATCCGTATCCCTCAGAACTACGATCCGATTGCTCGTGCGTATAGCGGTACATGGGACGGTACATTCAAATGGGGATGGACGAATAATCCCGCATGGATTTGGTTCGATATTCTGACTGAACCCCGCTTTGGTCTCGGTCGCAGGGTTACGGCAGCGATGCTTGATAAGTGGGAGTTGTATCGTATTGCCCAGCGTTGTGATCAGAAAGTGCCGGATGGCAAGGGAGGTAGCGGTACCGAGCCTCGTTTTATGTTTGACGTTTATATTCAGGCTCAGGCCGACGCCTGGCAGGTGATCAAGGATATCGCCGCAGGCTTCAACGGCATGACGTTCTGGGGCAACAACATGTTCAATGTTGTCTCGGACATGCCGGCAGACACGTCGAAGTTGCAGATACTCACCCGCGCATCCGTTGTAGGTAAGCCGAGCTACTCGAGCGGAAGCGAGAAGAACCGCTACAGTTCGGCGCTGATTAACTTCAGCGACCCGGATAATCACTACCAGGATCGCACCACCGCCGTGATATTCCCTGAGTTGGTGAAGCAGTTTAAGTTTAAGCAGACACAGTTGACGGCGATCGGATGTACGCGCGAAAGCGAGGCGCAGCGCCGTGGAAGTTGGGCGGTCTATTCGAACTCTCTTGACCGCATCATCACGCTGCAGACCGGGCTTGATGGATTCGCATATGTGCCGGGTACCGTTTTCGCTTTTGCTGATGAACGGTTGTCAGGGCGGGTCTATGGTGGACGTGTTGTTGATTACAACGCCGGACTTAAAGCCGTAACAACGGATCGCGGTACCAGCGCCGTTGCTGGCGATACGCTGATGATTCGAACGCAGGGTGGTATTGTTGAAAGCAGGGTAATCCAGGCGGTAAATGGCACACAACTTATTGTGTCCACGCCGTTTACTGCGGTGCCAGCACCTAACGCAGTATTCGTCATCGATGCGGGTCAGCTGCGTCTTCAGTACTTCCGCGTCACCAATCTGACATTTAACGACGAGGAAAATACCTTCAGCATCACTGGCGCAGAATACAACGCGTCAAAATATGATGCGGTCGATAACAATGCCCGTCTGGACACGCCACCAACGAGCCTGATACCAACTGGCCTAGTCAACCAGCCGACCAATATTGTGGTCGCGAGCTATGACGCGGTGCGCCAGGGGCAGCGAGTGGCTACTCTTACAGCATCCTGGGATGCACCTGTCGACAAGAACGGTAAGCCACAGGCCGATGTCATAGCCTATCGGGCACAGTGGAAGCGCGGCGACAATGAGTGGATTAACGTACCGGAGACCGGTCTTCGCAATATCGAAGTGCCTGGCATTTTCGAGGGTGATTATCTGGTCCGCGTCCGCGCTATCAGCTCTGGTGGTTCATCCAGCCTGTGGGCAACTTCTGCGCTTACCCACCTGACGGGGCGTGCGGGTGATGTTCCAAAACCTGTAGGGCTCACGGCCTCCGAAGATGTCATCTTTGGGGTTAACGTTACCTGGGGATTTCCTGCCAATACTGGTGACACCATGAGCACTGAACTGCAATACAGCATTGCAGCTGACGGTTCAAATCCAATGCTTTTGGCATCTGTACCGTATCCGCAGAAACTTTATCAGCAGATGGGGCTAAAGGCTGGGCAGGAGTTCTGGTACCGGGCTCGTCTTGTAGACAGGATCGGGAATCAGAGCGGATGGACAGACTTGGTGCGCGGGCAGGCGAGCGTCGATGTTTCCGATATCACGGATTCTATCCTGGAGGATATGAAAGACTCCTTGGTGTTTAAGGACCTGATGGAGAATGCTGTCGACACCAGTGAGAAAGTCGCTGGCATGGCTAATGATATTAAACAGGCTGTCGATGACCTTGAGCAACAGGCCAAAGATATTCAGGAGAACGCTGACGGGCTGGCGCAAGCCGCAGTTAAAATCGATGAAATCGCGCTAAGTATGGACGGCGTGAACGGGCAGATGAAGAACTCCGCCATCGCGATTATTCAGAGCAACCTGGCGCAGGTCGCCACGCGGAAAACGCTCTCAGCCACGGTTGCCGGAAACAGCGCGCAGCTGGACCGCATCGATCAGGTTATCGTCGATGAGAAGGAGGCCACTGCTCAATCGCTGTTAAGTCTGCAAACGGACGTCGCCGGTAATAAATCCTCGATTAACAGCCTGAGCCAGACGGTTTCGAATTATCAGCAGGCGACGGCGACACAAATCAACGCCATCACAGCGACGGTTGAAGGGCATACCTCATCCATCACGACAAACGCCCAGGCCATTGCAGGTATCAACGGTGATTTATCCGCGCTGTACTCAATCAAAGTTGGCGTGGCCAGCAACGGACAGTATTACGCCGCGGGGATGGGGATCGGCGTTGAGAACACTCCGAACGGTATGCAGTCGCAAGTTGTTTTCCTTGCTGACCGATTTGCGGTGACTCATCAGGCTGGAGATACTGTTACGCTACCGTTTGTTATTCAGAACGGGCAGGTGATTATCAGGGATACGGTGATAGGCGATGGCACCATCAGTAACGCCAAAATCGGCAACTACATCCAGTCCAACAACTATGTTACAGGTTCGGTAGGCTGGCATATCAATAAAAATGGAAATAGTGAATTCAATAACGTAACAGTCCGCGGTACAATTTACGGCAATGACGGATATTTTAATGGGACGGTCCGAGCTAATAAAATAGAGGGTGACGTTTGCGCAATTTGGACTTTCCCGCAAATGTCTATAGCAGGAGGGGACGGAAGGAGCCAGACATTATACTGGAGAGGTGGCCTGAATTATCCTGCTCGTATTTGCATACCATATTCAGCCATTTCAATGGGCGTTTCTAGACCAGATAACCAATTTAGGGTCCAGCTAACGATAAACGGAGTAGTTATGTTTGATGAAACGTTCAACAATACCACCTCAATCCTCCGAAACGTTGTAGGTTATGTGGATGTACCTGCAGGCGCGGTCAACGTACCAATCACAGTCAACGTCTGGAAGGTGCAAGGGGGACAACCAAATACGCTTTACTTTACTGTAAACCGATTTACAGTAATCGTCTCCCCTGCAACAGATAGATTCTTTAGTTAATAAGGAGCGACACAGTTAGATGGAGAGCCGATGCGATGGAGCCGGTATTTGAGCAGGCGCTGGTGGCGCGGTACGGCTTCAATCAGCTGGAAATGACAGCCAACGGTGTTCTGCCGGGCATGATCGTCATTGGCCCTGACAATAAATTGTACGAAATTAAGCGCGTAATCAGCGACACGATGACGCTGCAGAGCTTCACTGAGGTTATTGACGCCAAGTTACGATATCCAAACACAGCGTTACTCCACATCGAATTCGATTCAAGCCAGTTTAACGGCTCTATCCCGCAAATATCCTGCGAACCGCGAGGGCGCGTAATCCGCGTTCCGGATACGTATGACCCGGAGACCCGCACCTATAGCGGTACATGGACACCTTCCGGCGTGGACTTTCATACGACCACGACGGCCATAAAAACGGCAAACTACGATTAACATATTAACCGCTTCGGCTGTTTTTTTATGCCTGGAGAAAATATGATTTATAACACCGGAACCATCAGCATCAACGGTAATACCGCAACCGGCACCGGCACGAACTGGACGGCACCAGCCAGCCAGGTTCGCGCTGGCCAGACGATTATTGTCATGTCTAACCCGGTCCAGATGTTCCAGATCACCGCTATCAACAGCGGCACATCGTTAACCGTTACCCCGGCTGCTTCACCGGCACTGAGCGGACAGACGTACGGCATCCTCGTTACCGACAGCCTCTCAGTCGATGGCCTGGCGCAAAGTATGTCGCAGATTATTAATGAGTACGGCGAGAATATCGGAGCATGGGCGACGTTCGCCAGCATCTCAGCGAACCAGAGCATCACCGTAACGATTAATGGGACCAGTGTAACCATTCCGGCCATTGGTGGTCTCGCCAGGAAAGGGGCAAATAGCGATATCACAGAGCTGAAAGGGCTGACCACCCCGTTAAGTTTGAAGCAGGGAGGACTCGGCGCAAACAACGCCGCAGACGCTCTCGCAAACCTTGGTTTAGGTTCGGGATTAACTGGTGTCGTTGGCGCGGCCATAAACGCACGAATGAGCGTCACTGCGCCATCAGCAATAGCCACATTTACAGCAGATGAGCTGATTGTCGGTGTCGCGCTGGGTGGATTGCAATATCGCCTTGGGAGCTTCAACAAAACAATCAACCTAGCTACAACCGGCGCTGGCGGGATGGACACGGGCACTGCGCCGGTTTCAGGCTATGTTGCACTGTATGCGATTTATAACCCGACAACTGCGGCCAGTGCGATGCTGGCTGTCAATGCCACGGCAGCTGTTGCCCCGCAGGTATATGGCGGTGCAAATATGCCAGCTGGTTATACTGCGTCAGCATTAATATCCGTCTGGCCTACCAGTTCAGGGTCGCAGTTTTTGACGGGATCACAAGTAAATAGAAATATTAATACCTCTCCAACAAGGGCCGTGCTGGCAACCACAACTCAGTATCCCCCTGGTAGCACTATTTCAATAGCAACCCTAGTACCACCTAACGCTGTTTTAGTTTCTGGTTCATTATTAATGTACTCATCAGAAACCAGTTTGATGAGTATATTAATATCTTCTGATTCTCAACGAAGTGGTGAGCATGGGATGACATCTACGGTCCAAGCATTTTCTGCGGTTGGCTCTTCGTTTTCAAATATATCAATTCCCACTTCGCAGATGGCGGGAATATCGCTGACATCATCGACTGGAACGCCATCGTTTAGCATATATATTACATGTTATAGTTTTTGAGGTTAAAATGACGACAATCTATGTTCAGTTTTCAGGGAAAGACGAAAAGGATATCGTCACGTACTTTAGTAACCCCCCATTACCTGATTCATTCGAAAATCTTGGAACGGTTGATGAATCAGATCCTCGATATGCGGCCTTCTGGAGTTCATTCCCAGTTATTGTGACGCAGTATTGGCCGGTTCCTACCAAGGCATGACGATAATTAATCAGGCACGACCATACCGTACTGCATCCCGTAAGTTGTCATGAGTGCGTAATAGTCGTGATAAATCTGGTCTGAGGATTGCACAGATGTAATGCCCGGACACTGTGCCGGGTCCTGATCTGTTGTGCCAAAATATGTCTGTATTGACTTGCCATCACCGCTTAAAACCACATAAATTTTCGTGCTCATCAGAATGTGTATCCTGTTAAGTTAATTGAAAATTGGAATGTCGCGCCATTCGTTGAGAACGCACTGTAATAGATGGTCTGCGGCGTGGTAATTGCATGGTCATTAAAGAAAACGCAGGAACCCAGGCCGCCGCCTGATGCCCAGATTGAGTTAAGGGCGAATCGAGGACCGTTATAGATAATCGGCAAGGCTAATAGCCAAATTTCGGCAACTTGCTGGCTTGATGTGGTTGTCGCAATTGACCCGGAGATTGTCTTTGCATTTTTTGGAAATGCTGATGATGAGGAACTTAATACTGACGCGGCGGTTGCTGTTGTTGTCGTACTCAGGATTACGTTTGACGTTATATAGACTTTACGGTCAATCTGATACCCAACATAAAACGTCCCACTTGATGTAAGCCAAACGCTGATAAGTGCGGACGCCGTGTATCCTGATGGCAAAGCGCCGTTATATATAGTAGAGAATACGCCGGTAGCATCAGTTGCATTCGCAGTCGACAGTAAAGCAGATGCGCCAGTTGTCGGGTTATAAATTGCATAAATGCCTAAATATCTAACTCCCGCCGATACAGCAACATCCATCCCGCCCGCACCGACAACCCCTAAATTGATAGTTTTATTAAAAGAACTGAGTCGATATTGAGTACCGCCCAGTGCTGTTTCTACAATAATTTCATCAGCCGTAAAAGTAGCGGTAGCTGACGCCGTAGCGATGCTCATAGCTGCGTTGCGCGTTGCGCCGACGACGCCGGACAGGCCGCCGCCTAAACCAACGTTTACGAAAATGAATATCCGCCACAGCGTAATCAAGACGTAACTGTGGCGGATATTGAAAATCTTTACTCACTCACTAACCAGAATTCAGCCTCTTCAAACATTTCCTGAACAGTACGGCTTATCTGTTCTTTCTCATGCTTGCTGGCGTCAGTGTTGATCGCCGGCAGTATCATCATCGGTTTGCAAGGCTTTGCGCTGCTTTTCTATGACACCTTCTCATCAAGCCAGTCCGCCCACCACTGCATCATCTCCCGGCGCTTATCCATGTACTGAGCGTGATTGTAAATCCCGCGTATTGATCCACTGTTAGCGTGCGCCAGTTGCTTCTCAATAGCATCAGCGGGCCATTCGTGTTCATTCATTATTGTGCTGAACTGGTGCCGGAAACCGTGGCCACTTGCTATACCTTCATATCCTATCTGGCGAATAACAAGCAGCACGGCATTCTCACTGATTGGCTTTGTTTTATCATTACGTCCGGCGAACACGAAGCTTGATATAGGCTGTGTTACCGGCCTCAGCATTTCAAGCAGAGAGACAACCTGATCTGACATTGGAACAAGATGAGGGCGGCGTCCTTTCATCACCTCTTCGGCGATCGTAATCGTCCTGGTTTCAAAGTCGACGTTCGACCATTGCATGGACCGGAGTTCTTTTGTTCTGAGCACCGTGTATTGCAGAACCTGCGTTGCTATGCGTGAAACGATGCTCCCGGAGAACCCAGCCAGTGCCTTATTGAATGCTGGTATCTGGTCTGCAGGAAGGAAAGGGTAGTTCTTCTTCCGGTATCCCTTCATGGCATCAGCAAGATCAGGGGCCGGGTTATACTTCGCGCGGCCGGTAACAATCGCGTACCTGAATACTTCCCCGCACCGCCGCCGCGCCTTATTGGCCCGTTCCATTGCTCCACGGTCTTCGAACCTGCGGATCACTTCCAGTATCTGCATTGGTTCTATCTCGTTAATCTCCATCCCGCCAATCAACGGCAGAATGTCATCCTGGAACATGCGCGACAGCTCGGTGCTGTATACCTCTGACCATACCTGTTTTTTGTGCTCGTACCATTCCTGGTATATAGAGCCGAACGAGTTGTCTTTAACTGACAGCTTTTTTGCTTTTACCGGATCGACACCGACAGAAACATCCTTTTTGGCAAGCCACGCTTTGTCTCTGGCTTCCTGCAATGACATGAGTGGATATTTTCCTACCGTCATCACCTTCTCTTTACCATCGAGCTTGTAACGCAATTGCCAGACTTTCTTTCCGGTAACCGGCACATAAAGGTACAGCCCGTTGCTGTCGAGCAGCCGGTACGGTTTATCTTTCGGCTTTGCCGCGTCGATCTGCTTGATGGTGAGCATGGGTAAAATTCCGGAGGGTAAAATTATTTACTCGTTTTTTACCCGCCGAAGCATGAGGCTGTCAACGTTCTATTGCGAACTATGGCGAACTAATATTTTATTGAGAGCTTGCTGTGTAAGGGATTTTGCGAACTACTGCGGAGAGTGGCGAACTGTGAAATGGTATCCCCTGCAGGAATCGAACCTGCAACTAGCCCTTAGGAGGGGCTCGTTATATCCATTTAACTAAGGGGACGAAGCGGCACGAGTATAGCGTTTTTTACTCACAACGGTAAGCCTCAGGCCACCCAACTGCTCAAACCGTCACCATTCACGCCTGTTTTTTCTGGTTTTTCTGCTTTTGCTCATCCCGCCTGGCTTGCAACCTGGCTTCTTCTTTGCGTTTATTGCTCATATCATTGCGGATCTGCGCGTGGCTCATCAGCGCGAAGATAAACGTCCCGCCACAGATATTCCCGGCGAGCGTAGGGAGAGCAAAGGGCCAGAAGAAATCACTCCAGTGCAGCGTACCATTAAAGACCAGATAGAGAATTTCCACCGAACCGACGACGATGTGCGTGGTATCGCCCAGCGCAATCAGCCAGGTCATCAGAATAATAACCACAATCTTTGCCGCACCGGCGGCGGGAAACATCCATACCATTGTGGCAATTAACCAGCCAGAAATGATGGCGTTGGAAAACATCTCCGTTGGCGTGTTTTTCATCACATCCATGCCGATTTTGACAAAAGCATCGCGGGTTTCTTCATCAAAAATCGGCATATGCTCAAACGCCCATGCGGCAACTCCGGTGCCAATAATATTACCCAGCAGAACCACGCTCCACAGGCGCATCAGCAGGCCAAAATTGCCGAGCGTAGGGTTTTGCATTACCGGCAGGACGGCGGTGACGGTATTTTCGGTAAACAGTTGCTGGCGGGCCATAATGACAATTATAAAGCCGAAGGTATAACCGAGGTTCTCCAGCAAAAATCCCCCAGGCACACCTTCCAGTTGCACATGAAAAATTCCTTTAGCCAGTAGCGAGGCGCCCATCGACAGTCCCGCAGCGATGGCTGACCACAGTAGCGCCATCGCGTCGCGCTCCATTTCTTTCTCCCCATCCTGGCGGATATGTTCATGGATCGCCATGGCGCGGGAGGGGAGTCTGTCCTCATCGACCTCAATCTTTTTACCCTCTAGCTTTTCGTCACTGTCGACCTGGAGTTCGTCGCTGTGCCGATCAATCTTTTCGTTCTCAATGTCATTCATAGCCGAATCCTGAATTAGCACGTATTGCTAAAGCGTAGCGGCTTTTGCCCGAAAATCAGCGGGAGAAAGTCTGAGATAGCAAAAATGGTAACGTTTGTTTTTATTGGGGTAGCTAGAATAGAGCCGCCGCGGAGTGCGCATTACCAGGCTATGATCAAATCAGTAACACAGGGTATATAGACATCATTTGACGTGCTGTTACAATCGCTCACATCTAAACAGGCGGATACGTCATCGTTCCGTCATGGATGGCAATCAGCGATAGCCATAATACACAGGGAGACACTTATGAAGCTTCGCCTGTCGGCGCTTGCGCTGGGAACCACACTTTTGGTGGGGTGTGCGAGCTCTGGTACTGAACAGCAGGGGCGTTCGGACCCATTTGAAGGGTTCAACCGCACCATGTACAACTTCAACTTTAATGTTTTAGATCCATACGTTGTTCGACCGGTGGCAGTTGCCTGGCGTGATTATGTCCCGCAGCCAGCGCGTAACGGTTTGAGCAATTTTACCGGCAACCTTGAAGAGCCGGCCGTTATGGTCAACTACTTCCTGCAAGGCGACCCCTATCAGGGGATGGTGCACTTCACCCGTTTCTTCCTGAACACCCTGTTAGGTATGGGCGGATTTATCGACGTGGCGGGTATGGCTAATCCGAAGTTACAGCGCGTTGAACCACACCGTTTTGGTAGTACGTTAGGCCACTATGACGTTGGTTATGGACCGTATATGCAGCTTCCATTCTACGGCAGCTTCACGCTGCGTGATGATGGCGGCGACATGGTGGATACGCTGTATCCGGTACTGTCCTGGCTGACCTGGCCGTTGTCGATAGGTAAATGGACGGTTGAAGGGATTGAAACCCGCGCGCAACTGCTTGATTCCGACGGTCTGCTGCGTCAATCTTCCGACCCTTACATCATGGTGCGAGAAGCTTACTTCCAGCGTCATGACTTTATTGCGAACGGTGGCAAACTCAAACCAGAAGAAAACCCGAACGCGAAAGATATTCAGGACGATTTAAAAGAGATCGATTCTGAGTAAGGAAGGATGAAAATAAAAAGGTGAGCTAAAAAGCTCACCTTTTTTATATCTGAAGAAAATCAGAATGCGTAGTTGAAGTTGGTACCGAACAGCCAGGCTTTACCTTCAGAATCGAAAGTATATGGGCCTTCTTTGACGGTCACTTTCTGGCCGTGCATATAAGAAACGCCTACGTCAATGGACGCGTCATCATTGAAGGCGTAAGTGGTACCCGCACTCAGCCACAGACGGTCCTGGTCTGGAATGGAGATGGAACGCTTGCTCGCAGGAACCGGGCTATCGTCATAGGCGATACCGGTACGGAAGGTCCAGCTTTTATCCATGTAATAAGTCGTACCCAGCGCGATGCGGTAAGAATCTTTGAACCCTTCTTCTTTATAGAACAGCGTCTGCCCGTTGGTGCCGGTTGCTTTCAGTTCCTGGAACTGACTCCAACTGGTGTAAGCCATGCTGTAGTGAATAGCCCACTGTGGTGCAACGCGGTTGTAACCCGACAGTTCCCACATTTCCGGCAGGTTAAGCGTCAGAGAACCTGGGACGGTGGCGTTGGTGGTTCCCCAAGGGAACGCCGTGCCTGCGCCAGGTAACGCGTTGGCCTGGGTGCGGATGCCGCTCTTGTAATCGCCATCGAAGTCGATTTTGACTTCAGACCGATACGTTAAACCGTAGCGGTTATTTTTATCCAGCTCGTACAAAATTCCGGCGTTCCAGCCGTAACCCCATTCGTCACCTTTCAGGCTGGCAATTTTCTGGCTGACTTTTGGCAATGCAGCAGTTTGTTCACCGGAATAACGCTCAATTTTTGCATCGGCATAGACGGCATTAAAACCAACGCCAAAGCTCCAGCTATCATTCAGACGGTAGGCACCGCTCAGGTTCAGGTTGACCGTTTTAAGATCGGTCTTCCCGCCGTATTCGCCGACGATGTAGTTATCGTTAAATTCGGTTGCCAGGCCATAGTTTGACGTGACAGAAGCCCCCCAACCAAACTGTTCGTTGATCGGCATCACGAAGTGAGCATTGGGAACCCACGCCGTAGGCGCGATGTTGTCCGCATCGGTGCTGCGACCGGTGTATGGCGATTTACCGGAAATATTCACGTCTGGATCGATATACACCGCACCCGCTGAAAAAGTAGGGCGGTCAAACATCATAATCAGCGCCGGGTTACGACTGGCGTTACCTGCATCATCTGCAATAGCGCCTTCACCCGAATATGCCCGGCCAAGGCCAGAGGAAGAAAATTCGTTTAACTGAAAGCCTGCAGACCAGGCCTGTGTGGAGATAATTGCCACTGCGACTGCGAGAGCAGACTTTGTAAACAGGGTTTTCTGGCTCATGACCATAACCTCATTGATTTATTTTTATACAAACAATGTTACATACCGTAACAGGAGCGCGAAGTGTAGGGTCTGAGGTACAACTTAGAAATCAGACCAGTGCCGAGAGTATAGGTCTGACCAGCTGAAATGTTGCAAGTATGTTTATAAATATTTTCAATTCTGATCTCGGAAACGCGATCCAGCTGGCAAAATTGCGGGTATGCACACTCACCTGTTTGGGTGATTTTTGTTTTAGATCATTTTTAAGTGTGATTTCGGTCACTTATCCCATTTCATACAATTAACGACTGGAGAGGCGAATAATGGGAGCGTAAAATATCCCCATCGTTTATCTGGCACCACAGGTGCGAATACAGAGGAAATCTACAATGAGTAAATGCAGTGCTGATGAAACCCCGGTTTGCTGCTGTATGGATGTTGGCACCATCATGGACAACTCCGATTGCACCGCGTCATACAGCCGTGTGTTCGCGAATCGTGCAGAGGCAGAAGAAACGCTGGCCGCTCTGACTGAGAAGGCGCGTGGCGTGGAATCTGAGCCTTGCCAAATCACCTCGACCTTTACTGAAGAGTCTGAAGGTGTGCGTCTGGATATCGACTTTGTTTTTGCCTGTGAAGCTGAAACGCTGATCTTCCAACTGGGTCTGCGTTAATCCCTTCTTTAAAAGCCCTTGTTACCCGGTAGCAAGGGCTTTTTCGTCACTGTCAGTGATTATTCACTGTGTCTTAGCTCCCACTTTCTTTTCTCCCTGCTTGGCTAAATGTAAAAAATTGGTTAAGACTGTGATCAGGTCAGACCACTTATTTTTATTTTTTACAGGGGAGTGTTATGAGTCAGGCTTTACCGCTGGTTACCCGCCAGGGCGATCGCATCGCCATCGTAAGCGGATTGCGTACGCCATTTGCCCGCCAGGCAACCGCGTTTCATGGCATTCCCGCCGTAGATTTGGGGAAAATGGTCGTTGGCGAGCTGCTGGCGCGCAGCGAAATTTCTGCTGATGTGATTGAGCAACTGGTCTTTGGCCAGGTGGTGCAAATGCCCGAGGCCCCAAATATTGCTCGTGAAATCGTGCTGGGAACCGGGATGAATGTGCACACCGATGCCTACAGCGTAAGCCGAGCCTGCGCCACCAGCTTCCAGGCGGTGGCGAATGTCGCGGAAAGCCTGATGGCGGGGACTATCCGCGCAGGAATTGCCGGCGGTGCGGACTCCTCGTCAGTTCTGCCTATTGGCGTTAGCAAAAAGTTGGCGCGGGTGCTGGTGGATGTCAATAAGGCCCGGACCACCGGTCAGCGTCTTAAACTTTTCTCCCGACTGCGCTTACGTGACCTGATGCCCGTACCGCCAGCCGTCGCCGAGTATTCCACCGGTTTACGCATGGGGGATACGGCCGAGCAAATGGCCAAAACTTATGGGATTACGCGAGAGCAACAGGATGCCCTGGCGCACCGTTCTCATCAGCGCGCCGCTCAGGCGTGGTCTGAAGGCAAACTGGCAGATGAGGTGATGACCACCTACGCGCCACCTTTCAAAGATCCTTTTTCAGAAGATAACAATATTCGCGGTAACTCTACGCTGGCCGATTACGCCAAACTGCGTCCGGCCTTTGACCGAAAGCACGGCACCGTTACCGCGGCGAACAGTACCCCGCTAACGGACGGCGCAGCCGCCGTGATTATGATGACGGAATCGCGTGCGAAAGAGTTGGGGCTGGTGCCGCTGGGATACCTGCGTAGTTTTGCCTTTACCGCCATCGATGTCTGGCAGGACATGCTGTTGGGGCCGGCGTGGTCAACGCCGCTTGCCCTGGAGAGAGCGGGTCTGACCATGGCTGATTTAACCCTGATCGATATGCATGAAGCATTTGCCGCACAAACGCTGGCGAATCTTCAACTGCTGGGTAGCGAACGTTTTGCCCGCGAAGTGCTCGGCAGGGCGCATGCCACGGGCGAGGTTGATGACAGTAAATTTAACGTGCTGGGCGGATCGATTGCCTATGGACACCCCTTCGCCGCCACCGGTGCTCGCATGATCACCCAAACTCTCCATGAGTTACGACGTCGTGGTGGTGGTTTTGGTTTAGTGACAGCCTGTGCAGCAGGTGGTCTGGGTGCGGCAATGGTTCTGGAGGCGGAATAATGGAAATGACATCGGCTTTTACGCTAAACGTACGTCTGGATAACGTCGCTGTTGTTACCATTGATGTGCCCGGAGAGAAAATGAATACCCTGAAGGCGGAATTTGCCTCTCAGGTTCGGGTCATTCTGAAACAAATTCGCGATAACAAAGCATTACGCGGCGTGGTGTTCATTTCGGCGAAACCCGATAACTTCATTGCCGGGGCGGATATCAACATGATTGGTCGCTGTCGCAGCGCGCAGGAAGCTGAAACGCTGGCACGCCAGGGGCAGCAGATTATGGCGGAAATTAATGCCTTGCCGATCCCCGTTATCGCCGCAATTCATGGCGCCTGTCTCGGCGGTGGCCTGGAGATGGCGCTGGCGTGCCACAATCGTATTTGTACCGATGATGCTAAAACCGTACTGGGTTTACCGGAAGTGCAGCTTGGTCTGCTGCCCGGCTCTGGCGGTACCCAGCGGTTGCCCCGTCTGATTGGCGTCAGTACCGCGCTGGATATGATCCTCACCGGAAAACAACTACGTGCAAAACAGGCGCTGAAAGTGGGTTTAGTGGATGAAATTGTACCGCATACCATTTTGCTGGAAGCGGCCGTAGAACTGGCCAAAAAGGACAGTACCGCACACCGTACTCTGCCGGTGCGAGAGCGTGTGCTAGCGGGGCCGCTGGGGCGGGCGCTGTTATTCCGCATGGCCAGTAAAAAGACGGCGCAAAAAACGCAGGGCAACTACCCTGCAACAGAACGTATCCTTGAGGTCATCGAAACCGGCCTGGCGCAAGGCAGCAGCAGCGGTTACGACGCCGAAGCCCGCGCGTTTGGCGAACTGGCGATGACATCTCAGTCTCAGGCGCTGCGGCACATCTTTTTTGCCAACACCGATGTGAAAAAGGATCCCGGAAGTGATGTGAAGCCTGGCCCGCTAAACAGTGTAGGCATTTTGGGCGGCGGTCTGATGGGGGGCGGTATTGCCTATGTAACGGCCTGTAAAGGCGGCTTGCCGGTGCGTATCAAAGATATAAATGCCAAGGGAATCAACCACGCGCTGAAGTACAGCTGGGATCAGCTTGAAACGAAGGTTCGCCGCCGTCATATCAAAGCCAGCGAGCGTGATAAACAGCTGGCGCTGATTTCGGGATCAACCGATTACCGTGGCTTCGCTCATCGCGACCTGGTTATTGAAGCCGTATTTGAAGATCTGGCGTTAAAACAACAGATGGTGGCAGAAGTTGAACAAAATTGCGCATCTCATACCATTTTTGCCTCTAACACCTCATCTTTGCCGATTGGCGATATTGCGGCGAACGCTGCCAGGCCTCAACAAGTAATTGGTTTGCACTTCTTTAGCCCGGTGGAAAAAATGCCGCTGGTCGAGGTTATCCCGCATGCCACGACCTCTGAGCAGACAATTGCCACAACCGTTAAACTGGCGAAAAAGCAGGGCAAAACGCCGATAGTGGTCAGAGATAAGGCCGGATTTTATGTTAACCGCATTTTAGCGCCATACATTAACGAAGCTATTCGTATGCTGACCGAAGGCGAGCGGGTTGAAGCCATTGACGCCGCGCTGGTTAAGTTTGGTTTTCCGGTCGGGCCAATCCAACTTTTGGATGAGGTCGGAATTGATACGGGCACTAAAATTATACCAGTGCTTGAAGCTGCATATGGAGAACGTTTTAGCGCGCCTGCAAATGTTGTTGCTTCAATTTTGAATGACGATCGCAAAGGTAGAAAAAATGGTCGGGGTTTCTATCTTTATGGAGCGAAAGGGCGTAAAAGCAAAAAACAGGTCGACCCTGCAATTTATACGCTTATTGGCGTCCAGGGGCAGGGCCGACTCACCGCCGCGCAGATAGCCGAGCGGTGCGTTATGTTAATGCTCAATGAAGCAGCACGCTGTTTCGATGAGAAGATTATCCGCAGCGCGCGTGATGGCGATATCGGCGCTGTATTTGGTATTGGTTTTCCGCCCTTCCTCGGCGGCCCGTTCCGGTATATGGATTCGCTCGGCGCGGGTGAAGTGGTTGCTGCTCTGCAACGACTGACCACGCAATACGGCTCGCGGTTTACGCCGTGTGAGCAGTTATTGCAGATGGCGGAACGCGGTGAAAGATTCTGGAGTAATGGGGAAACTGACCTGAATTCATGAGGTCAAAGGTAGGATGAATCCGCACTGAATGTATGGGTCGCGCTCAAAATGTAAACAGAGATTGACTATACTTACGCCGTTGAGGTAAAAAACAGCGTTTCATTCGGTGAATGGATAAGGCACAATGCCGGCCACCACATCGTTACCACGGTCAATAGGGGCTGTGGATAAAGGTGTCGGTGATTCTGGTTAACAAAAGCGGTGCAATATGCAAGTTTTTATCATGCGTCACGGCGACGCAGCCCTCGATGCCGCCAGTGATTCGGTTCGTCCCTTAACCTCCTGTGGTTGTGACGAATCTCGCCTGATGGCGAACTGGCTGAAAGGTCAAAAAGTGGATATCGAACGTGTTCTGGTGAGCCCGTTCCTACGAGCCGAACAAACGCTGGATGTGGTGGGGGAATGTATGAACCTGCCAACCGGTGTGGATGTTTTGCCGGAGCTGACTCCCTGCGGCGATGTCGGTCTGGTCAGCGCCTATTTACAGGCTCTGGCCAATGAAGGTATCGCCACGGCGCTGGTCATCTCTCACTTACCTTTAGTGGGGTATCTGGTGTCTGAACTTTGCCCAGGCGAAACACCGCCGATGTTTACCACATCAGCGATTGCCAGCGTAACGCTTGATGAGAGCGGGAAGGGTACTTTTAACTGGCAGATGAGCCCGTGTAACCTGAAAATGGCAAAAGCAATTTAAAAAGCCTGGAATCGGATAAGGCACAGCCGTCATCCGGAAAATCAAAGAGCCGCAAATGCGGCTCTTTCTGTTTTTCTGCATCAGGGAAGTTCGGGTGGTTGCCACTCTTCCACTTCAATCAGCAGCAGCAGCGCGGCGTCGCCACCGTACTCTTTTGGCGCTTGATGAAAGGCCATCACGTGCGGATGCTGCGCCAGCCAGAGCGGCGTTTGCTGCTTAAGAATATGTTTTCCGTGACCATGCATCACGCAGGCGCAAAACACATGCTCACGACGACAGGCGGCAATCAGCGCGCCTAACTCCTGTTTGGCCTGCTGCTGGGTCAGCCCGTGCAGATCGAGAAACAGCTCCGGGGAGTAATCGCCACGGCGCATTTTCTTCAGTTCGAAATGGCTGACGTCGGCACGCAGATATCTTACCGGGCCGTCCGTATTTAGCAGCGGCTGAAACTCGTCCGAGAAATAGTGACTGGCATCAGCTTGTTCCTGCAGCAGCCTTTTAACCGGAACCTCGGTAATTTTTTTACGTAGCGGTCGGTGAACAATGGTGTCCTGTTTAATTTTACGCGTGCCGGTCATCAGCTGGCGAAACAGCGTCTGATCCTCCTCGCTGAGCGATGTTTTCTTTTTCATTCGAGAGTCTCATCTTTTATTTTTCGTTAGTTTAACCCGACTCGGCGGGCATCCGATCGCTTAAAACGCAATTTTCGCGCTCAGGCCCTGTGTGAATGCTGATTTATCGCCGTCTTCGTGGCAAACTAGCCGCCGAAATTAATACGAGCATGCCCTGGAGGAATACGTGGATAAAATTTTCGTCGATGAAGCAGTGAGTGAACTGCATACCATTCAGGACATGTTGCGTTGGGCGGTCAGCCGTTTTAGCGCGGCGAACATCTGGTATGGCCATGGCACGGATAACCCATGGGACGAGGCCGTACAACTGGTGCTGCCGTCACTTTATCTGCCGCTGGATATTCCAGAAGATATGCGTACCGCGCGTCTGACTTCCAGCGAGCGCCATCGCATTGTTGAACGCGTGATTCGCCGCGTCAACGAGCGCATTCCGGTCGCTTATTTGACCAACAAAGCCTGGTTCTGCGGGCATGAGTTTTATGTTGATGAGCGCGTGTTGGTACCACGTTCGCCGATTGGCGAGCTTATTAATAACCGCTTTGCGGGCCTTATTAATGAGCAGCCGCAGCATATCCTGGATATGTGTACCGGCAGCGGCTGTATTGCCATTGCCTGCGCCTATGCTTTCCCGGAGGCCGAAGTGGATGCGGTGGATATTTCCACCGACGCGCTGGCGGTGACCGAACACAATATTGAAGAGCACGGCCTGATCCATCATGTTACGCCGATCCGTTCCGATCTGTTCCGCGATCTGCTGAAAGTCCAGTATGACCTGATTGTGACCAATCCGCCGTATGTCGATGCGGAAGATATGTCCGATCTGCCAAACGAATATCGTCATGAACCTGAGCTGGGTCTGGCGTCCGGCAGCGATGGACTAAAACTTACCCGTCGCATTCTGGGTAACGCTCCGGACTACCTGTCAGATAACGGTATTCTGATTTGTGAAGTCGGAAACAGCATGGTACATCTGATAGAGCAATACCCGGATGTACCGTTCACCTGGCTGGAGTTCGACAACGGCGGTGAAGGTGTATTCATGCTGACCAAAGAGCAGTTAGTTGCTGCTCGCGAGCACTTCAGCATTTATAAAGACTAAATACACGCGCACATACACAACACTCATAACGGAGCCGTGATGGCAGGAAACACAATTGGGCAACTCTTTCGCGTAACCACTTTCGGTGAATCACACGGGCTGGCGCTCGGTTGTATTGTCGATGGTGTTCCGCCGGGCATTTCTCTGACAGAAGCTGACCTGCAGCACGATCTCGACAGACGCCGTCCGGGCACATCGCGCTACACTACGCAGCGTCGTGAGCCGGATCAGGTGAAAATCCTCTCCGGTGTGTTCGAGGGCGTTACCACCGGCACCAGCATTGGCCTGTTGATCGAAAATACCGATCAGCGTTCACAGGATTACGGCGCGATTAAGGACGTTTTTCGTCCAGGACACGCCGACTATACCTATGAGCAGAAGTATGGCCTGCGTGACTACCGTGGCGGCGGACGCTCATCCGCACGTGAAACGGCGATGCGCGTTGCGGCCGGAGCGATTGCCAAAAAATATCTGGCGGAAAAGTTCGGCGTTGAAATTCGCGGCTGTCTGACGCAGATGGGTGATATTCCGCTGGAGATCAAAGACTGGTCCCAGGTGGAACTTAACCCGTTCTTTTGTCCAGATCCGGATAAACTCGAGGCGCTGGACGAACTGATGCGTGGGCTGAAGAAAGAGGGCGACTCCATCGGAGCGAAGGTGACCGTGGTTGCAAGCGGCGTACCAGCGGGTCTCGGTGAACCTGTATTTGACCGCCTGGATGCTGATATCGCTCACGCGCTGATGAGCATTAACGCCGTTAAAGGTGTTGAGATTGGCGACGGTTTTGACGTTGTTGCACTGCGCGGCAGCCAGAACCGTGATGAAATCACCAAAGAAGGTTTCCAGAGTAATCATGCGGGCGGCATTCTTGGTGGGATCAGCAGTGGGCAACAAATCATTGCTCATATGGCGCTGAAACCGACCTCGAGTATTACCGTTCCAGGGCGCACTATTAATCGCTTTGGTGAAGAAGTCGAAATGATCACCAAAGGTCGTCACGATCCGTGTGTTGGGATCCGCGCCGTGCCAATCGCCGAAGCGATGCTGGCGATCGTGTTGATGGATCACCTGCTGCGTCAGCGGGCGCAAAATGCGGACGTGAAGACCGATATTCCACGCTGGTAAGAGATGAAAAAAACGGCACTTGCGGCGCTGGCTCTGTTTGCCAGCACCGCCTGTCTGGCGGCGACGCCCTGGCAGAAAATTACCCATCCGGTTGCAGGCAGCGCGCAGTCTATTGGCGCGTTCTCCAACGGCTGTATTGTTGGCGCAGATACGCTGCCTGTACAGTCAGAACACTATCAGGTGATGCGCACCGATCAGCGCCGTTACTTTGGCCATCCGGATCTGGTGATGTTTATCCAGCGTCTGAGTAATCAGGCCAACAATCTGGGGCTGGGTACGGTGTTAATCGGCGATATGGGCATGCCGGCCGGTGGGCGATTCAATGGCGGTCACGCCAGCCACCAGACGGGACTGGATGTAGATATTTTCCTGCAACTGCCGAAAACCCGCTGGACCCAGTCGCAACTGCTGCGGCCGCAGGCGTTAGATCTGGTCTCACAGGATGGCAAACGTGTCGTGCCGTCACTCTGGAAGCCGGAGATTTTCAGCCTGATCAGGCTGGCGGCAAAAGATAATGAAGTCACGCGTATTTTCGTGAATCCGGCGATTAAGCAGCAACTTTGTCTGGATGCAGGGACCGACAGGGACTGGTTGCGTAAAGTGCGGCCATGGTTCCAGCATCGTGCGCATATGCACGTACGGTTACGTTGTCCTGCCGACAGTCTTGAGTGCGAAGATCAACCGTTACCACCACCGGGTGACGGCTGCGGCGCGGAGCTGCAAAGCTGGTTCGAACCTCCGAAACCTGGAACCACCAAGCCTGAGAAGAAGACACCGCCGCCGTTGCCGCCTTCCTGCCTGGCGCTACTGGACGAGCATGTACTCTAATGGATCATTTTGCCTCTCTGTTTATGGTGTCGCCACTGCTGTTAGGTGTGCTTTTTTTCGTGGCGATGCTGGCAGGTTTTATTGATTCTCTGGCCGGAGGCGGTGGTTTACTCACTATCCCGGCATTGATGGCGGCCGGGATGCCACCCGCGCAAGCGCTGGCTACCAATAAGCTACAGGCCTGTGGAGGATCTATCTCTTCCTCCCTCTATTTTATTCGCCGGGGCGTGGTTAATCTGGCGGATCAGAAGCTCAATATCTTCATGACTTTTATCGGCTCAATGAGCGGCGCGCTGTTGGTTCAGCACGTGCAGTCAGATATTCTGCGCCAGATCCTGCCGGTTCTGGTTATCTGTATTGGCCTTTACTTTCTGTTGATGCCGAAAGTGGGGGAGGAGGACCGACAGCGTCGGTTGCATGGGTTGCCTTTCGCGCTGGTGGCCGGGGGCTGCGTCGGCTTTTACGATGGCTTTTTTGGTCCGGCTGCGGGGTCGTTCTACGCGCTGGCTTTTGTCATGCTGTGCGGCTACAACCTGGCGAAATCGACGGCCCACGCCAAAGTATTAAATGCCACATCGAATATCGGCGGGCTGTTGCTGTTTGCCCTCGGCGGCAAAGTGATTTGGGCGACCGGATTTGTGATGCTCATTGGCCAGTTTATTGGCGCACGGATGGGCTCACGGCTGGTGCTCAGTAAAGGACAAAAACTCATTCGGCCAATGATCGTCATTGTCTCCGCCGTGATGAGCGCCAAGCTACTTTATGATAATCATGGACAGGAGATTCTCCACTGGCTGGGGATGAACTAATGAATAATACCCATCACTACGAACAGTTAATTGAGATTTTTAACGGCTGCTTTGCCGATGAATTTAATACCCGTCTGATTAAAGGCGATGACGAACCGATCTATCTTCCTGCGGATGCGGAATTACCGTATCACCGTATCGTTTTTGCGCATGGCTATTACGCCAGTGCGTTACACGAAATTTCACACTGGTGCATCGCCGGTAAGGCGCGGCGTGAACTGGTCGACTTCGGTTACTGGTACTGTCCGGACGGACGCGACGCGAAGACGCAATGCCAGTTTGAAGATGTGGAAGTGAAGCCGCAGGCGTTTGACTGGCTGTTTTGCATGGCGGCGGGCTACCCGTTTAACGTCAGTTGCGACAACCTTGAAGGGGACTTTGAACCGGATCGCGTGGTATTCCAGCGCCGTGTTCATGCTCAGGTGATGGAGTACCTGGAAAAGGGGATCCCTGAACGTCCGGCGCGCTTCATTAACGCGTTACAGAATTATTATCACACGCCTGAACTTAAGGCGGAACAATTCCCGTGGCCCGAGGCGCTCAACTGAAGTCGCTGCCACGTTTACAATGAGGAAAGAAGATGATCGCGGAGTTTGAATCACGCATTCTGGCATTAATCGACGATATGGTAGAGCACGCCAGCGATGATGAGTTGTTTGCCAGTGGCTATTTGCGTGGACACCTGACGCTGGCCGTGGCCGAACTGGACGCTGGCGAGGACCATTCCGCTGAGGCATTGTACGCCAATGTGACCAGCAGCCTGGAAAAAGCCATCAGCGCAGGCGAACTATCGCCGCGTGACCAGGCGTTAGTGAAAGAAATGTGGGACACTCTGTTCCAGAAGGCTACTGCACAATAATTGCGGTAAATTGTGCCGGATGGCGACGCTCTGGTGTCTTATCCGGCCTACCTTGTTGGGGTGTTTGTAGGCCTGATAAGCGTAGCGTCATCAGGCCATGACGAGAGGGCACCCCATCCTTTTATTTCACCGCTTTACCCTTCAATAACTTCCTGACCCACAGACGATTTGGATTTAGCGCCGCCAGCGTGCTGGCATCCATGGGAATCGGTTCATTGCTCATTTGCGAAGCCAGAATTTCTGCACACAGCGGGGCAGTACACAGCCCGCGCGATCCCAGCGCGCCCAGCATAAATAAATCGGAATAAACCGGCGCGCTTACGGCGTGCTCTTTGTCTGCAGCAAGTGTGGTGTACTGGCTGAGCGTGGCGTCATAGTCCGCGACGTTGCCGACCATTGGCATGTGATCGCGCGTGGCGCAGCGCACCCCGCAGCGGGCGGCATTGTCACTAACGTCTACCTCTTTTGCCCACATAGCGTTCGGGAAGCAGTCGATTAAGCGTTGACGGTTTTGTTGCTGATCGTCCTCGCGATACGCTGTCTCTTCACTCCCACGATGATAGCTGGCGCCAATGCAGTGCTGCTGATTTTGCGGGTTGTGCGGCGTGAGGTAGCCGTCATAGCACAGCACCTGACGTAACGCTGAAAGTGCAGGTGTGGTGGGAATATGACTCACCTGACCGCCCACGGAGTACACCGGTAGCGGCTGCGTTTGCTCAAAACCGCTAATGCGATGACCGTTAGCCAGAACGACTGCTGCGTGAGAGGCGGTTTCTCCACTGGAAAACTGCAATTGCCAGCTTGCTGTCTGGCGAATCAGTGAGGTCAGCGTATGTTGGTAGCGGGTGCGTAATCCCAGGGTTGTTGCATAGTCCAGTACCGCGGCGGTTAACTGCGCCGGGTACAGCCATCCTCCGGCCGGATACTGAATCCCGCCGCATCCGGTTTCCACACCTGTTGTTTGTAATACCTGCTGTGCGTCAACCCCGACGGCGAGCGCAGCGGGCAGTTCAAGGGACAGCATCTGGGTGATTTTTTGCTGGCTTTTCTCATCCCATGCGAGTTGCGTCACGCCGCACCAGTCATGCGCGAACTCAACGGGGAGGGCGTCATACAGTCGTCGGGCGAAGGTAAACGCAGTGGGGAAAAAGAGATTAATGGCTGCGTCATGTTTGCTAAGTAGGGGGTAGAGCGCCCCCTGGCGATTACCGGATGCGCCCCCGGCAGGTTTATCGTCGGCGCAATACAGCGTGACCTGCCAGCCGCGGCGCAATAACGCCAGTGACAGCAATGCGCTGGCAATTCCTCCACCAATAATGGCGGCTTCGCGCTTATCTGTTCCCGTACGCGCAAACCATGGCGCCGAGGAGATGAGCGCCTGAGTCTGTTCCATCACGCCACAGAGCATTTCGCGTTTGCGCCCAAAGCCTTTGCATTTTTGCATTGTAAACCCGGCTTCCTGCAACCCCCGACGTACAAAGCCTGCCGATGTAAAGGTTGCCAGCGTCCCGCCGGGACGAGCCAGTCGGGCCATCGCGTTAAACAGCGTTGGCGTCCACATATCCGGGTTTTTTGCCGGTGCGAAACCGTCCAGGAACCAGGCGTCCACCTTTTGATTCAGAGAGTCATCCAGCGTACTGGTCAGTTCGTTTATATCGCCAAACCACAGATCCAGCGTGACGCGCCCATCATCAAGCAGCAGGCGATGACATCCCGCCAGCGGCAGCGGCCATTGTTCTTGCAGTGCCGTGGTCCACGGGGCAAGTTCTGGCCAGTGCTGGTGGGCTAAGGTGAGATCTTCACGCGTCAGCGGATATTTTTCAAAGCTGATGAAATGTAATCTTTCCAGGGTAGCTTCAGGGTGGGTATCGCGAAAATCAGCAAATGCCTGCCAGAGCGTGAGGAAGTTAAGTCCGGTGCCAAACCCGCTTTCTGCCACCACGAAGAGAGGACGTGAATGCGCAGGGAATCGTTGTGCGAGATGGTTACCGCCGAGAAAGACGTAACGTGTCTCTTCCAGCCCGTTATCATTAGAAAAATAGACATCGTCAAAATCTCGGGAAACAGGTGTACCCTCAGCGTTGAATTCAAGGTTGGCAGGTTGTATAGCGTATTGTTTCACGTAAGTTACTCGTCTGACAGGCTGTGTCCCGATCTTAGCGATGAGTGCCTGGCTGCGCAAATTTCCACATAAAATGGCTGATCGGACTTGTTCGGCGTACAAGTGTACGCTATTGTGCCACTCGAAACTTTAAAATAGTGCGACTTACAGAGGTATTGAATGAAACGTGCAGTGATTACTGGCTTGGGCATCGTTTCCAGCATCGGTAATAACCAGCAGGAAGTCCTGGCATCTCTGCGTGAAGGACGTTCAGGGATCACTTTCTCTCAGGAGCTGAAGGACTCCGGCATGCGTAGCCACGTTTGGGGCAACGTAAAACTGGATACCACTGGCCTCATTGACCGCAAAGTAGTGCGCTTCATGAGCGACGCATCCATCTATGCATTCCTATCAATGGAGCAGGCAGTGGCTGATTCCGGCCTTGCTGCAGAAGATTACCAGAACAACCCGCGCGTTGGCCTGATTGCAGGTTCCGGCGGCGGCTCCCCACGTTTTCAGGTGTTCGGCGCTGACGCAATGCGTAGCCCACGTGGTCTGAAAGCGGTTGGCCCGTATGTGGTCACCAAAGCGATGGCGTCCGGCGTTTCTGCCTGCCTCGCAACTCCGTTCAAAATCCACGGCGTAAACTACTCCATCAGTTCTGCCTGTGCGACATCTGCGCACTGCATCGGCAACGCGGTAGAACAAATTCATCTGGGCAAACAGGACATCGTTTTTGCTGGCGGCGGCGAAGAGCTGTGCTGGGAAATGGCGTGTGAATTCGATGCAATGGGCGCGCTGTCTACCAAATACAACGACGAACCGTCAAAAGCTTCCCGTACCTATGACGCAAACCGCGACGGTTTCGTTATTGCTGGCGGCGGCGGTATGGTCGTGGTTGAAGAACTGGAGCACGCTCTGGCACGTGGCGCGCACATCTATGCGGAAATCGTCGGTTACGGCGCAACGTCCGATGGCGCAGACATGGTTGCTCCGTCTGGCGAAGGCGCAGTACGTTGCATGCAGATGGCGATGCACGGTGTAGACACGCCGATCGACTACCTGAACTCTCACGGTACCTCGACTCCGGTTGGTGACGTGAAAGAACTGGGCGCAATCCGCGAAGTGTTTGGCAACAACAGCCCGGCAATCTCCGCAACCAAAGCGATGACCGGTCACTCACTGGGCGCGGCTGGCGTGCAGGAAGCTATCTACTCTCTGCTGATGCTGGAACATGGCTTTATCGCGCCAAGCATCAACATTGAAGAGCTGGATGAGCAGGCGGCAGGTCTGAACATCGTGACCAAACCGACCGAGCAGGCGCTGACCACCGTGATGTCCAACAGCTTCGGCTTTGGCGGCACCAACGCTACGCTGGTTATGCGTAAGCTGAAGGCGTAAGTCTCAGATTGAATACGAATAAAGGGAGCCAACAGGCTCCCTTTTTACCGTGTTTACTTCGGCATTTTTTCGTATTCCGGCGCGATCTCAGCGGACCATGCTCTGGCTCGCGTAATCTCTCCGGCATTGTAAATGGGCTGCTCGTAATGACGACCCGCGTCCCGGACACGATAAATTTTCCACCGTCCTTGCTCCCAACGGGTATATACCTCCAGTTGAATAGGGGCTGACTCAGTGCCTAACTGCAGGTTCAGTTTTTCACCGCCGAGGAATGGCTGCGCCTGTCCAACCCGCAACAGCGGGATCCATGCCGGTGCGTAATCCTGCACATACATAAAGTAGTCCGCTTGCACGATCTCCTGCTCATAAAGCGTATCAATTAGCGCCAGACGCCCGATAACCTCTTTGGCGACATAGCGTTGCAGTAATGCTGATGTTTCGCGGGGCGCATCCGGATCCTGAGTGTAGTTCTTCATCCACGAAAGATAGAACTGTTTCACATCCTGCGTGCTGTCACGGTGAGAAGGGGTACAGCCACAAATCAGCAGGATGAGAACAATCAGTGGAAAGGCTTTCATTACTTCTTCCTGTAAATGGTGTATGACGGCTTTGCGGTCCGATAACCCGGACCGGCCCACATGTCTCGCTGTTTGAAGTCGGAATACCAGTCATGACCGTCATATATCGCCATGTGACCGCTCGGGTTTCCATTAGCATAAGGTTGAATGATGATGACATCCCCTTCGCGCGGCTCTTCAAGCGCGCCAATGGCGCTGAAACCGGCGTTTTTCAGCATCGGACCATAATCTTTGGCATGGTAAGTGCGCCCAAGAGTAACGCCGCCTGCCTGAACAGCTTTGCGGGTATATTCCGCACAGCGCCCTTGTGAATGTGAACTCGCGTGCGATTTGGCGTAATTGACCGCCACCTTTTTATCCCAACTCATAACGACTCCTGTTAATAACATACGTAATAGCAATTACGTGATGCTTTAACAGTATTTACGCAATTGGAAATGGCAAATAGTGCTATTAATATTCTCAATATATTAAGCTGGGATATTTATTAATTTATATGCTCGATAAATTACGAGTGATCTATTTAATATTCAGTATTACTTGTTTTATCCTCTGGCTGCTGGCGTGGATAGCGTGACGGCCAAATCATGTCTGGCGAGGTTTCGAGCGCCTGCGCAATGATCTGCTCCGCTCTGGGCCAGCTTCGGGTAAATACATTGCGCAGTGAATCGGGCGATAATCCAGCCGCACGAGAAAGATCTCTGAGCGTGATTCCTTTTTTTTCCAGTGCACTTTTAATATCTGCACGATGCCAGTCTTGGCTTTTGTGTTCCATTCTGTAATCCTAAGGAAATGTGTTATCGGCGCCGATATTTTTCAGGGTATAAACCAGAGAAACAAAAGAATGTAACTTTCTTTTTGGTCACTGGAATATTGCCAGAATAAAACTGAAATTTCGCGTAAAAGAAAAAATATTTTTTATTCCACAGGCAGAAAGGAAAGAAACTAATGGCAAAAGAGTGGTTCACGGTAAAGGAATGTCTTGAATTGCCGGGGTTTCCAGGAAGCGCGCCTGCGGTTCGTTCCCGTTTAAACATGTACAGTGAAGGCAAAGAGGGCGTGAAGCGCAAACGTGTTAAATCAAAGGCTGAGGAGTTTCATATCTCCATTTTCCCTTTGTATCTCCGTCCTTACCTGAAAGAAACTGAAAAGGTGCTGGCCTTAGAGAGCCGTTGCGTACAGGAAGCGGAACCGAAAGAGATCTGGGATATGATGTTCAGACTGCTGACGCCGGGGCAGCGCAAGCAGGTGACCGGACTGTTTGGCACAAAAGGAATTGATGCTGTATTTCCTTTTTTATTCGACGAAAAGTCGTCTTTACCGTGAACCAACCTGGTGAGATTTCAGGGTTGACAAATTTAGTGGCTCACAGGCAGACTTCGCACTCAACATTATCTATCTGATAATGCGTAAGCGTTTAACGTTATCCAACGCACCTTAATCCTGAAAGTCAGGTAGAGGGGGCGTGGACATTCCTCGCCTTACTCTGCATTTTGGAGTAACGCATGACAGCTGTAACCCAACAAGAAAAAACACCTTCGGCGAACTTTTCGCTGTTTCGTATCGCTTTTGCAGTTTTCCTGACCTATATGACGGTCGGTCTACCTTTGCCCGTTATTCCTCTGTTTGTGCATCAGGAGCTGGGCTATGGCAACACCATGGTTGGTATCGCCGTAGGCGTACAGTTTCTGGCAACGGTATTAACGCGCGGCTACGCCGGGCGCTTAGCCGATCAATATGGCGCCAAACGTTCGGCGCTACAGGGGATGTTTGCCTGTGGGTTGGCGGGCGCGGCGTGGCTGTTAGCCGCGCTATTGCCTGTTTCTGTCCCCGTAAAATTTGCATTGTTAATCGTCGGGCGTTTGATCCTCGGTTTTGGCGAAAGCCAACTGCTCACCGGAACGCTGACCTGGGGGCTTGGGCTGGTCGGTCCAACACGCTCGGGTAAGGTGATGTCGTGGAACGGGATGGCGATTTACGGTGCGCTGGCCGCCGGTGCACCGCTGGGCTTGCTGATCCATAGCCACTTTGGCTTTGCGGCGCTGGCGGGAACGACAATGGTATTACCGCTGCTGGCATGGGCATTCAACGGCACCGTTCGCAAAGTGCCTGCTCATGCAGGAGAACGCCCTTCGTTATGGAGCGTGGTAGGGTTTATCTGGAAACCGGGCCTGGGCCTGGCGCTGCAGGGCGTTGGCTTTGCGGTGATCGGTACGTTTATTTCACTCTATTTTGTCAGCAACGGCTGGACGATGGCGGGGTTCACCCTGACCGCGTTTGGCGGGGCGTTTGTGCTGATGCGCATTCTGTTTGGCTGGATGCCGGATCGGTTCGGAGGCGTGAAGGTAGCCGTTGTCTCCTTACTGGTTGAAACCGCGGGGCTGATTCTGCTGTGGCAGGCCCCATCAGCATGGATTGCGCTGCTCGGGGCGGCACTAACCGGGGCAGGGTGTTCGCTTATCTTCCCGGCATTGGGCGTAGAGGTTGTGAAGCGAGTGCCCGCGCAGGTTCGCGGTACGGCGCTGGGCGGTTACGCCGCGTTTCAGGATATCTCCTACGGCATAAGCGGCCCGGTCGCCGGGGTGCTGGCCACCGCGTACGGTTATCCCTCTGTATTCCTTGCCGGAGCGATATCCGCCGTGGTGGGGATTGTCGTGACGCTGCTTACGCTGCGCAAAGGTTAAGCAACCAGCCAGAAAATGGCTAATGCGATCATTAACGCGACAAACAGCAGTCCCGGTCGTGCCGACAGAGATTTAACCGTTTCAATCATCGGCGCGAACGGGCTGTAAATAGGTTGAAGATGGCGCGGATCGTTTAGCTCGCGTTCCCGTTCAACGCGGCGCAGGAAGATTTGATTCAGCAAGTCCTGCACCTGCACCGTGGTCAGAATCGTTTGTGGTTGGATCTGATACGTCTGCTGCGCATACTCTTTTATTGCCGTCAGCTCATTCGGCTCTAATGGTAGCTTCAACGCAGCCTGGAGCGTTTGTAACGTCGGGGCACTTTGCAGGCTGAGCGTCTGGCTCGCCTGCAGCCAGGTGACCAGATGAGTAAACTGTTTGGCGGGGATCAGCTCACCGCTTTTTACGCCAGACAGCTCTAACATTGACTGCCAGATCATCTTACCTGACTCTCCCGTGGCCGCCGCCAGTTTGGTAACCAACTGGTTCAGCGTATTGTGCTCTGCGGGTAATAACGGACGATCGGTGGCCGGGCGCTGTTGCGGTTGCGGTATAGAAAGCTGCCCTTGTTGCAGCAGCGTGAGCACGTTCTTCAACTGCTCAGGCGTGAGCTGGCTGAGCGCCGTTTGCCCATACTGCTGACGGATAAAATCACTTACCGCCTGGCGGTTATTTCCCTGACTCAGTAATTCAGTGAGTTGTGAGAGAACCTGACGATTAGCATGATTTTGCTGAGCAACACCCAGCCGCTGATTCAGGTTTTGCTCCGCGGCAGGAAAGTGACGTGATTGCAGCGGCGTATCACTTTTGACGCCCAGATCGTGCTTCATTCCGGCCCACACCTCGGCGCTTTGCTGTTGGGTGAGTGAAATCAGACGGGTAATCAGTCGTTCCAGCACGGTACGTTGTTGTGTGGATAACGGTTGTTCACCCGCAGCAGAAGGGGCATTTTGGCCTTCGCCGGGAGGGCGTGCGGGTGTACCTGAAATGGGCTGCATCATCTCTGTTCCTTAAATCTGTGCTGACCAGGTCTCGCAGTATGCCTGGCGGCGAGATTATGGCACACTTGCCCGGTTAACTCTCGTTCTCAAACAGGTGCGAAAGACGTGAAAATCCTCGTTGATGAAAATATGCCCTATGCCCGCGAACTGTTCAGTCGTTTGGGGGAGGTCAAAGCGGTTCCCGGTCGCCCGATTCCCGTTGCCGAACTGGATGATGCGGATGCCTTAATGGTGCGCTCGGTGACGAAAGTAAATGAATCACTGCTTAGCGGAAAACCGGTTCAATTTGTCGGCACGGCAACCGCAGGCACGGACCATGTGGATGAAGCCTGGCTTGCGCAGTCGAAGATCGGCTTTTCCGCAGCGCCCGGCTGTAACGCGATTGCGGTCGTAGAATATGTTTTTTCAGCGTTGCTGATGCTGGCGGAGCGCGACGGGTTTGCGTTACGCGATCGTACTGTAGGCATCGTAGGCGTGGGCAATGTGGGAGGACGTTTGCAGGCACGTCTGGAAGCACTGGGGATCCGCACGCTGCTGTGCGATCCGCCGCGAGCCGATCGCGGTGACGAGGGAGATTTCCGCTCGCTGGACGAACTGGTAGAGCAAGCCGATGTGTTGACTTTCCATACGCCGTTGTTTAAAGACGGACCGTACAAAACGCTGCACCTGGCAGATGATGCGCTGATTAGCCGGCTGAAGCCGGGCACCATTGTGATCAACGCCTGCCGCGGGCCGGTCATCGACAATACGGCATTGCTGAACCGATTGAATGCCGGGCAGTCGCTGAGCGTCGTGCTGGATGTCTGGGAAGGGGAGCCGGATCTCAATGTGGCATTGCTGGAGAAAGCCGATATCGGCACGGCGCACATTGCCGGGTATACCCTGGAAGGAAAAGCGCGCGGCACCACGCAGGTCTTTGAGGCTTTTAGCAAGTTTATTGGTCGCGAACAACACGTTGCGCTCAATACCCTGTTACCTGCGCCGGAATTTGGTCGTATCACACTGCATGGCCCGTTAGATCAGCCAACGCTGAAAAGGCTGGTGCATTTAGTGTATGATGTGCGCCGCGATGATGCGCCGCTGCGTAAAGTCGCTGGAATTCCGGGTGAGTTTGATAAGCTGCGTAAAAATTATCTTGAGCGCCGTGAATGGTCGTCTTTATACGTGATTTGTGACGACGCAACGGCTGCTACCTTGCTGTGTAAGCTGGGTTTTAACGCTGTTTATCACCCGGCACATTAATGTCTTCTTAATGCTCCCTGTCGAATAATGCGACAGGGACGCTTACGTATTTCTGGAGTAAATCACCATGTCTGAAGGCTGGAATATTGCCATTCTGGGCGCAACGGGCGCCGTAGGCGAAGCCCTGCTCGATACGCTGGCTGAACGCCAGTTCCCGGTCGGTGAAATTTATGCGCTGGCGCGTAATGAAAGCGCGGGTGAGCATCTGCGTTTTAACGGTAAATCGGTCCTTGTTCAGGACGTTGTAGACTTTGACTGGACGCAGGCGCAACTGGCATTTTTTGTTGCGGGCGCTGAAGCCACCGCCGCATGGGTGGAAGAAGCGACCAATGCCGGTTGCCTGGTTATCGACAGCAGTGGCCTGTTCGCGCTTGAGCCGGACGTTCCGCTGGTGGTTCCGGACGTTAACCCGTTCGTACTGGCGGATTACCGCAACCGTAATGTGATTGCGGTCCCTTCCAGCCTGACCAGCCAACTGCTGTCTGCGCTGAAGCCGCTAATTGATGACGGCGGGCTGTCACGTATTACGGTGACCAATATTATTTCTGCTTCCGCTCACGGTAAAAAAGCCGTAGATGCGCTTGCCGGACAGAGCGCGAAACTACTGAACGGCATCCCGATTGACGATGACGATTTCTTTGGCCGTCAGCTGGCGTTCAACATGCTGCCGCTGCTGCCGGATCGCGAAGGTAGCGTGCGCGAAGAGCGCCGTATCGTCGATGAAGTGCGCAAAATTATGCAGGACGACGGGCTGCTTATTTCCGCCAGCATCGTGCAGTCGCCGGTATTTTATGGCCACGCACAGATGGTGAATTTTGAAGCTCTGCGTCCGTTGGCGGCGGAAGAAGCACGCGATGCGTTTTCACGCGGTGAGGACGTAGTGTTGTCAGAAGAGACCTATATCCCGACGCAGGTTGGCGATGCGTCAGGTACTCCGCACCTTTCAGTTGGCTGTGTGCATAACGATTATGGGATGCCGGAACAGGTTCAGTTCTGGTCTGTGGCAGACAACGTACGCTTTGGCGGTGCGTTGATGGCGGTGAAAATTGCGGAAAAACTGGTGCAGGAGTACCTGTACTAATGTCTGACCTGCAACAGCCGTCAACCCATAAAATTGCGCTGGGCATTGAGTATGACGGCAGCAAATATTATGGCTGGCAGCGCCAGAACGAAGTGCGTAGCGTTCAGGAAAAACTGGAAAAAGCGCTCTCTCAGGTGGCGAATGAACGCATCACTGTCTTTTGTGCGGGACGCACGGATGCGGGCGTTCATGGCACAGGGCAGGTCGTGCACTTTGAAACGACTGCCCAGCGTAAAGATGCAGCCTGGACACTGGGGGTAAATGCGAATTTACCTGGTGACATTGCTGTGCGCTGGGTGAAAGCTGTACCCGATGATTTCCATGCCCGATTTAGCGCTACGGCTCGCCGTTATCGCTACATCATCTACAATCATCGGTTGCGCCCTGCGGTTTTAGGTAAAGGGGTAACCCATTACTATGAACCGCTGGACGCTGAGCGTATGCATCGTGCGGCCCAGTGTTTGATTGGCGAAAATGATTTTACTTCGTTTCGGGCGGTGCAGTGTCAGTCGCGCACACCGTGGCGTAACGTGATGCACATTAACGTTGAACGTTTTGGTGCATATGTGGTGGTGGATATTAAAGCGAATGCCTTTGTACATCATATGGTCAGGAATATTGTCGGCAGCCTGATGGAAGTAGGTGCCAACAACCAGCCGGAGAGCTGGATAGCAGAACTGCTAGCGGCGAAGGACAGAACGCTGGCAGCGGCAACGGCGAAAGCGGAAGGATTGTATCTGGTTGCAGTAGATTACCCGGAACGGTTCGACCTGCCAAAACCGCCTATGGGCCCGCTATTTCTGGCGGACTAATTTGAGTCGTATAAAGGCAAAACTATGGACCTGATTTACTTTCTTATCGATTTTATCCTGCACATTGATGTGCATCTGGCGGAGCTGGTTGCGGAATACGGTATCTGGGTATACGCGATTCTGTTTCTGATCCTGTTCTGCGAAACCGGGCTGGTGGTGACGCCGTTCCTGCCGGGAGACTCGCTACTGTTTGTCGCTGGCGCGCTTTCTGCGCTGCCAACTAACGATCTCAATGTTCATCTGATGGTGATGTTGATGATTGTGGCGGCAATTATCGGCGATGCGGTGAACTACACGATTGGCCGTTTGTTCGGTGAAAAACTCTTCAGTAACCCGAACTCTAAAATTTTCCGTCGCAGTTACCTGGATAAAACCCATGCGTTCTACGAGCGTCATGGCGGCAAAACGATTATCCTCGCGCGTTTCGTACCTATTGTGCGTACATTTGCACCGTTTGTTGCCGGTATGGGGCACATGTCCTACCGTCACTTTGCGATGTATAACGTCGCAGGCGCGCTGCTGTGGGTATTGCTGTTCACCTATGCAGGCTATCTGTTCGGCGATCTGCCGATCGTTCAGGAAAACCTGAAATTACTGATTGTGGCGATCATCGTCCTTTCCGTATTGCCGGGCATAATTGAAGTGATTCGCCATAAACGCGCTGCGTCACGGGCTGCAAAATAGAAAGTAACTCAGCGGTTCGACCACTTTTTTATCCAAAGTTTCGGGCTGTTATGTTTTAATGTGCAACATTCATGGTCTGTTAGGGGCAAAAATGGCATTATGCGCCCCTTATAACAAAGCTGACTAGGGTTCAGGCAGAAAGGTCACCAATGAGCTGGATTGAACGAATTAAAAGCAACATTACTCCCACCCGCAAGGCAAGCATTCCTGAAGGGGTGTGGACCAAGTGTGATAGCTGCGGTCAGGTTTTATACCGTGCTGAGCTGGAACGTAATCTTGAGGTCTGTCCGAAGTGTGACCATCATATGCGCATGTCGGCGCGCAATCGCCTGCATAGCCTGTTAGATGAAGGTTCTCTTGTGGAACTGGGTAGCGAGCTTGAGCCGAAAGATGTGCTGAAGTTTCGTGACTCCAAAAAGTACAAAGACAGACTGGCTTCTGCGCAGAAAGAAACTGGCGAGAAAGATGCGCTGGTGGTAATGAAAGGCACGCTGCACGGTATGCCGGTCGTTGCTGCTGCATTCGAGTTCGCGTTTATGGGCGGCTCCATGGGCTCTGTGGTCGGCGCGCGTTTTGTCCGTGCCGTTGAGCAGGCGCTGGAAGATAACTGTCCGCTGATCTGCTTCTCCGCTTCTGGCGGGGCGCGTATGCAGGAAGCGCTGATGTCTCTGATGCAGATGGCGAAAACCTCTGCTGCGCTGGCGAAAATGCAGGAACGCGGTTTACCGTATATTTCTGTACTGACCGATCCAACAATGGGCGGTGTTTCTGCTAGCTTCGCGATGCTGGGCGATCTCAACATTGCAGAACCGAAAGCACTGATCGGCTTTGCTGGTCCGCGTGTTATCGAGCAAACCGTACGAGAGAAACTGCCGCCGGGATTCCAGCGTAGCGAGTTCCTGATTGAAAAAGGCGCTATCGATATGATCGTCCGCCGTCCGGAAATGCGCCTGAAACTGGCAAGCATTCTGGCGAAGCTGATGAATCTTCCTACGCCGAATCCGGATGAGCCGCGTGAAGGCGAGGTGGTACCTCCGGTTCCCGATCAGGAATCAGAGGCCTGATAGTTTACTCTATGGGTTTCGGGTTGCAGGCAGGCGATAAGAGAGTTGATCCCGATGAGCTTACACAGGTAAGTGATTCGGGTGAGCGAGCACAGCCAACGCATCTGCAACGTGAAAAACAACGTGTAAAAAAGGGCAGGCCGGTTGGTGCTGCCCTTTTGCTTTTCTCAACGTAAAGAATCTACAGCCATCATGGACAATAAACGTATTCCTCAAGCCGCGTCGCCCCTGGCATCGTGGCTTTCTTATCTGGAAAACCTGCACAGTAAAACCATCGATCTCGGCCTGGAACGCGTAAGTCAGGTGGCGCGCAAACTGGGTGTGTTGAAACCCGCGCCATTTGTTTTTACGGTGGCAGGAACCAATGGGAAAGGCACAACCTGCCGTACGCTGGAATCTGTGCTGACCGCAGCAGGTTATAAAGTTGGCGTTTACAGTTCGCCGCATCTGGTACGCTACACGGAACGCGTACGCGTGCAGGGACGTGAACTGCCGGAATCAGCGCATACCGCCTCGTTTGCTGAGATTGAAGACGCGCGTGGCGATATTTCCCTGACCTACTTTGAATACGGCACGTTATCGGCGCTCTGGCTGTTTAAACAGGCCCAACTGGATGTCGTCATCCTGGAAGTTGGGTTAGGCGGTCGCCTTGACGCGACCAATATCGTAGATGCCGATGTTGCGGTGGTCACCAGCATTGCGCTTGACCATACTGACTGGCTGGGCCCGGATCGCGAAAGCATTGGTCGTGAGAAGGCAGGAATTTTCCGTGCAGAGAAACCGGCTATCGTTGGCGAGCCGGAAATGCCATACACCATTGCCGATGTTGCGCAAGAGAGCGGGGCGATTTTGCAACGCTGCGACGTGGACTGGCGCTATGCGGTCACGGAGAACGACTGGTCCTTTACGGACAGTCACGGCACGTTGGCGCACCTGCCGTTGCCGCAGGTCCCACAACCTAACGCCGCGACCGCACTGGCAGCACTGCGCGCAAGCGGGCTTAACGTCAGCGAGCAGGCCATTTGTGACGGTATTGAACAGGCGA
This sequence comes from Citrobacter sp. RHBSTW-00859, assembly GCF_013729795.1. NCBI lineage: Bacteria > Pseudomonadati > Pseudomonadota > Gammaproteobacteria > Enterobacterales > Enterobacteriaceae > Citrobacter > Citrobacter sp. RHBSTW-00859. The sequence goes on from NZ_CP056284.1 coordinate 1,593,020, forward strand.
TTTTACCGGGGCGCTTCCAGATTGTGAGCGAGTCGCCGCGGGTGATTTTTGATGTTGCCCATAACCCGCATGCGGCGGAGTATCTGACCGGCCGTCTGAAAAAATTAGTGAAAAGCGGGCGTGTACTTGCGGTTATCGGTATGCTACATGATAAAGATATTGCCGGTACGTTAGCCTGGTTAAAAAGCGTGGTTGACGCCTGGTACTGTGCGCCCCTGGAAGGGCCGCGTGGTGCTACTGCAGAACAACTGCTGGAGCATCTGGGCAAAGGCTACGCCTATGACAGCGTGGCGCAGGCATGGTCTGCGGCGCTAGCTGAGGCGAAGCCAGAAGATACCGTGTTGGTGTGTGGATCGTTTCACACTGTCGCACATGTCATGGAAGTGATAGACGTGGGGAGAAGCGGTGGCGAGTAAGTTTCAGAATCGATTAGTCGGCACAATTGTGCTGGTCGCGCTGGGGGTGATTGTGCTCCCCGGGCTGCTTGACGGGCAAAAAAAACATTATCAGGATGAGTTTGCGGCGATCCCGCTGGTGCCGAAACCCGGCGATCGCGATGAACCAGACATGATGCCTGCAGCCACGCAGGCGCTGCCAACGCAGCCGCCGGAAGGGGCGGCAGAAGAGGTGCGCGCGGGTGATGCTGCCGCGCCATCGTTGGATCCGTCACGTTTGACGACGGCAAACAGTGCGGAGTTAGATCCTGTCCCCGCGCCTGTAGAACAGCCGAAACCCAAACCGAAGCCGCAGCCGGTTGCCGTCGCTCCGACGCCAGCACCGGCTCCAGCGCCGAAACCGGCCGCGGTGGAACCGCCAGCTCCAACCGGCAAAGCGTACGTTGTACAGCTCGGTGCGCTGAAAAATGCGGATAAGGTCAATGAGATCGTGGGTAAACTTCGTGGCGCGGGCTTCCGGGTATATACTTCCCCGTCAACGCCGGTGCAGGGTAAAATAACCCGTATTCTCGTAGGACCTGACGCCTCCAAAGATAAGCTGAAGAGCTCGCTGGGCGAGCTGCAGAAGATCTCCGGTCTGAGTGGCGTAGTGATGGGGTATACCCCTAATTAAGGGATTGCGCTGTTCACGGCGCTGCTCTTAATTCAGGCCGGATAGGGCGTTTTTACCGCTATCCGGCAGTGCCCGAAGAGGCATAAAACGGTATGGCGTTGAAGATTTTTTCAGCGCCATTTTTATTTACGCGTGGAAAGGAAATCCCTACGCAAACGTTTTCTTTTTCTGTTAGAATGCGCCCCGAACAGGACGACAGGGCGTTAAATCGTGGGACACTTATGGTCTGGATTGATTACGCTATTATCGCGGTGATTGGTTTTTCCTGTCTGGTTAGCCTGATCCGTGGCTTTGTTCGTGAAGCATTATCGTTGGTGACTTGGGGTTGTGCTTTCTTTGTCGCCAGCCATTACTACACTTACCTGTCTGTCTGGTTTACGGGCTTTGAAGACGAACTCGTTCGAAATGGGATTGCTATCGCGATACTGTTTATCGCGACACTTATCGTCGGCGCTATCGTTAACTTTGTGATAGGCCAACTGGTAGAGAAAACAGGCCTGTCGGGTACCGACAGGGTGTTGGGGATCTGCTTTGGTGCTCTGCGAGGAGCGCTGATCGTCGCCGCCATACTGTTCTTTCTCGATACCTTTACCGGTCTGTCGAAAAGTGAAGACTGGAGCAAGTCGCAGCTGATCCCGCAGTTCAGTTTCATCATCAGATGGTTCTTTGACTATCTGCAAAGCTCGTCAAGTTTCTTGCCCAAAGTATAAACTTTGGGTTGTTGCTGAACGAGGAAAAGACGTATGTGCGGTATTGTCGGTATCGCCGGTGTTATGCCGGTAAACCAGTCGATTTATGACGCGTTAACGGTGCTCCAGCATCGTGGTCAGGATGCCGCAGGCATCATCACCATTGATGCCAACAACTGCTTCCGCTTGCGTAAAGCAAACGGAATGGTGAGCGATATTTTTGAAGCGCGCCATATGCAGCGTTTGCAGGGCAATATGGGCATCGGTCATGTGCGTTACCCAACGGCTGGCAGCTCCAGCGCCTCCGAAGCTCAACCTTTTTACGTCAACTCACCGTATGGCATCACGCTTGCCCATAATGGCAACCTGACCAATGCGCATGAGCTGCGTAAAAAGCTGTTTGAAGAAAAGCGCCGCCACATCAATACCACTTCAGACTCTGAAATTTTGCTGAATATTTTCGCCAGCGAGCTGGATAACTTCCGCCATTATCCGCTGGAAGCCGATAATATTTTTGCTGCTATTGCGGCAACCAACCGCCAGATCCGCGGCGCCTATGCCTGCGTGGCGATGATTATCGGCCACGGTATGGTTGCCTTCCGCGATCCTAACGGTATCCGTCCGCTGGTACTGGGTAAACGCGATATCGGGGATGGTCGTACCGAGTATATGGTAGCCTCCGAGAGCGTGGCGCTGGATACGCTGGGCTTTGAATTCCTGCGCGATGTGGCACCTGGCGAAGCGGTGTATATCACCGAAAAAGGTCAGCTGTTTACTCGCCAGTGTGCCGATAACCCGGTCAGCAATCCGTGCCTGTTTGAATACGTTTACTTCGCACGTCCTGACTCCTTTATCGACAAGATTTCCGTCTACAGCGCCCGTGTAAATATGGGTACCAAGCTTGGCGAAAAAATTGCTCGTGAGTGGGAAGATCTGGACATTGACGTGGTGATCCCGATTCCGGAAACCTCCTGCGATATCGCGCTGGAAATTGCCCGTATTCTCGGTAAGCCGTACCGTCAGGGTTTTGTGAAAAACCGCTACGTGGGCCGTACCTTTATCATGCCCGGTCAGCAGCTGCGCCGTAAATCCGTGCGCCGTAAGCTGAACGCCAACCGTGCGGAATTCCGTGATAAAAACGTGCTGCTGGTGGATGACTCCATCGTGCGCGGTACCACCTCCGAACAGATTATCGAGATGGCGCGTGAAGCCGGAGCGAAGAAAGTGTATCTGGCCTCTGCGGCCCCGGAAATTCGCTTCCCGAACGTTTATGGTATCGATATGCCTACGGCGACGGAGCTGATTGCTCATGGTCGCGAAGTGGACGAGATTCGCCAGATAATCGGTGCAGACGGTCTTATCTTCCAGGATCTAAACGATCTGATTGAAGCGGTCCGCGCTGAGAACCCGGATATTCAGCAGTTTGAATGTTCAGTGTTTAACGGCGTGTACGTCACCAAAGACGTCGACCAGCAATATCTCGATTTCCTTGACTCCCTGCGTAATGACGATGCCAAAGCAATTTTGCGTCAGAACGAAGCGGAAAACCTCGAGATGCATAACGAAGGGTAATGTTCTGTTGCAGGTCAGGACACATAGAGTGGACTGACTTGCAACTGCGCATAAAAACCTGCAAAGTCAGCCCTGAAGCAAGTAAGGGCGAAAAAATGAAACGACTCATTGTAGGGATTAGCGGTGCCAGTGCCGCGATTTATGGCGTGCGCCTGCTGCAGGTTTTGCGTGACGTTACTGATGTGGAAACCCATCTGGTGATGAGTGCTGCTGCCCGACAGACGCTGGCGCTGGAAACTGACCTCTCTGTACGCGATGTGCAGGCACTGGCGAATGTAAATCACGATACGCGCGATATCGCCGCCAGTATCTCTTCCGGCTCTTTTCAGACCGCCGGAATGGTAATATTACCTTGTTCAATCAAAACGCTTTCAGGCATCGTCCACAGTTACACCGATGGGCTGCTTACCCGTGCGGCAGACGTGGTGTTGAAAGAACGCCGCCCGCTGGTGCTGTGCGTGCGTGAAACGCCCCTGCATCTGGGGCATCTGCGGCTGATGACGCAGGCGGCAGAAATTGGCGCGGTGATTATGCCGCCAGTTCCGGCATTCTATCATCGCCCGCAAACGCTAGATGATGTGATTAATCAAACAGTTAACCGCGTACTCGACCAGTTTGATATCTCCCTTCCACAGGATCTGTTCACCCGCTGGCAAGGGGCGTAAAACCGTTCCATCAGCGTGCAAAGAAACATCCGTTGCCCTGTTTCAGGGCAATTTTGTAACCGCGATCATATCCTCAACATTTAATTCGTTAAAACTCAACGAAACGCTGCGGTTCAACCGTCAGACCTGCTATCTTCAAAATCAGGACATTATTGCAACGTTTTATTAACATATTTAACGTCGAATATCCTCATCGACGCGAAAATGGCATAAGACCTGCATGAAAAAGTCTGCAAACACACAACACAACGTAAAACATAATAAAATTACGCCACTTGAGGGTTATGTATGAAGAAGACGGTTCTTGCTTTGTCTTTGCTGGTAGGACTCTCCGCCACCGCGGCCAGCTACGCAGCACTTCCGCAGACGGTTCGTATTGGTACAGATACAACGTACGCACCTTTTTCCTCTAAAGATGCCAAAGGCGACTTTGTCGGCTTTGATATCGATCTGGGAAATGAGATGTGTAAGCGCATGCAGATCAAATGTACCTGGGTAGCCAGCGACTTTGACGCGCTGATCCCGTCGCTGAAAGCGAAAAAAATTGATGCCATCATCTCCTCGCTTTCAATCACTGAGAAGCGTCAGCAAGAGATTGCGTTCTCAGACAAGCTTTACGCAGCAGACTCACGTCTGATCGCCGCGAAAGGTTCCCCAATTCAACCGACTCTTGATTCCCTCAAAGGTAAACATGTTGGCGTACTGCAAGGCTCGACTCAGGAAGCCTATGCTAATGACAACTGGCGCAGCAAAGGCGTAGATGTGGTGGCCTATGCGAACCAGGACCTTATCTATTCTGACCTGACAGCGGGTCGTCTGGACGCGGCGTTGCAGGATGAAGTCGCGGCCAGCGAAGGCTTCCTGAAGCAGCCTGCCGGTAAGGACTACGCTTTTGCTGGTCCGTCGGTGAAAGATAAAAAATACTTTGGTGACGGCACCGGGATTGGCTTGCGCAAAGATGATGCAGAGCTGAAAGCTGCTTTCGATAAAGCGCTGGGCGAACTGCGCAAAGACGGCACCTACGACAAAATGGCGAGCAAGTATTTTAACTTCAATGTCTACGGCGATTAATACGCCGCAGCGGGGAATGGACTGCACCATTGCGGGTAACCATTACGGTGCATAATAAATTCAGTGCACTGTTTTGGTGCTTTTGTCGCTGTCTTAATAAGCATGAGTGCATACTTAAGCGCTTTTCATGCAAATAAATACCGCCGACAGGGTAGAATGCTTTGCCTTGTCGGCCCGATTAATGGCACGATAACTGCACCTGGTCCTGTAAAGATCCCCTATAAAAGACAGTCTGTTGAGGATAGTTATGAAAAAACTGGTGTTGTCTCTTTCTCTGGTCCTGGCTTTATCCAGTGCTACCGCAGCATTTGCAGCCATTCCGCAAAAAATTCGTATCGGTACCGATCCTACTTATGCGCCGTTCGAATCGAAAAATGCACAGGGTGAATTAGTCGGTTTTGATATCGATCTGGCTAAAGAGCTGTGCAAACGTATCAATACACAATGTACCTTCGTGGAAAACCCGCTGGACGCGCTTATCCCTTCGTTAAAAGCGAAGAAAATCGATGCGATTATGTCCTCGCTTTCCATCACTGAAAAACGTCAGCAGGAAATCGCCTTTACCGACAAGCTTTATGCAGCCGACTCGCGTCTGGTTGTCGCTAAAGATTCTGCTATTCAGCCAACCATTGAGTCGCTGAAAGGTAAACGTGTTGGCGTGCTGCAGGGCACGACTCAGGAAACCTTCGGCAACGAGCACTGGGCGCCAAAAGGCATTGAAATTGTCTCTTATCAGGGGCAAGACAATATCTATTCTGACCTGACTGCCGGGCGTATTGATGCTGCTTTCCAGGATGAAGTCGCAGCCAGCGAAGGCTTCCTGAAACAGCCGGTCGGTAAAGATTACAAATTCGGCGGCGCATCTGTAAAAGATGAGAAGTTATTCGGCGTGGGTACCGGTATGGGGCTGCGCAAAGATGATAACGAACTGCGCGAAGCACTGAACAAAGCCTTTGCCGAGATGCGAGCTGACGGTACTTACGAGAAGCTGGCGAAAAAGTACTTCGATTTTGATGTTTACGGCGGTTAATCACCGCAGGTGCTGATAAAGCCCGTAGATTTTTGACGTGTTGAATTTATGCCTGATGGCGCTGTGCGTATCCGGTCTACAGCGATTTTGTAGGCCGGATAAGGCAAAGTCGCCATCCCGCATTTAACAGTTTGTCTGAAATCAAAAGAGGCTTATTACTCCACCACACACGACAGGACAGGCAGCATGTTGTATGGCTTTTCAGGTGTTATTTTACAGGGCGCAATTGTTACGCTGGAGCTGGCACTTAGCTCGGTGGTACTGGCGGTTCTGATAGGCCTTGTCGGCGCGGCAGCTAAGCTGTCGCAAAGCCGGGCGTTGGCGCTTATTTTCGAAGGGTACACAACGCTTATCCGCGGCGTGCCCGATCTGGTCTTAATGCTGCTCATCTTTTACGGATTACAAATCGCGCTGAATACCCTTACCGATGCAATCGGTATCAGCCAGATTGATATCGATCCGATGGTCGCGGGTATTATTACGCTCGGGTTTATCTACGGAGCCTATTTTACCGAAACATTTCGTGGCGCATTTATGGCCGTGCCCAAAGGACATATTGAAGCCGCGACGGCATTCGGTTTTACCAGTTCACAAATATTTCGCCGCATTATGTTCCCGGCGATGATGCGCTATGCCTTACCGGGAATTGGCAACAACTGGCAGGTCATTCTTAAGGCCACGGCGCTGGTATCGTTGCTCGGCCTGGAAGACGTGGTGAAAGCCACTCAGCTTGCCGGAAAAAGTACCTGGGAGCCGTTCTATTTTGCCGTAGTGTGCGGGGTCATCTATCTGGTGTTTACCACTGTTTCTAATGGTGTGCTGCTGTACCTTGAGCGCCGCTATTCCGTGGGTGTGAAGAGGGCTGACCTGTGATTGAGATTATTCAGGAATACTGGAAGTCCCTGCTGTGGACCGACGGGTATCGCTACACCGGCGTGGCTATCACCCTGTGGCTTCTGATTTCATCGGTGGTGATGGGCGGGATACTGGCGCTGTTTTTGGCAATTGGTCGTGTTTCCAGTAATAAATTTATCCAGTTTCCCATCTGGCTGTTCACCTATATTTTTCGTGGGACGCCGCTGTACGTCCAGTTGCTGGTGTTTTATTCCGGGATGTATACGCTGGAGATAGTCAAAGGCACGGACTTCCTCAACGCGTTTTTCCGCAGTGGGCTAAATTGCACCGTGCTGGCGCTGACGCTGAATACCTGCGCCTATACCACGGAGATTTTCGCCGGGGCTATTCGTTCCGTACCCCATGGTGAGATTGAAGCCGCGCGCGCTTACGGTTTCTCGTCGTTTAAACTGTATCGCTGCATTATTTTGCCTTCCGCGCTGCGTATTGCGCTGCCGGCTTACAGCAATGAAGTTATTTTAATGCTGCACTCCACGGCGCTGGCGTTTACCGCAACGGTACCTGATTTGTTGAAAATCGCCCGCGATATCAACTCGGCAACGTATCAGCCGTTTACCGCCTTCGGTATTGCCGCTGTTCTGTATTTGATTATTTCGTATGTCCTGATCAGTCTGTTCCGTAAAGCGGAAAAACGCTGGTTGCAGCATGTATCCTCTAAATGATTCGAGTAACACGATGTCTGAAAATAAATTAAACGTTATCGATTTACATAAGCACTACGGCGAACATGAAGTGCTGAAAGGGGTATCGCTGCAGGCCAATGCGGGTGATGTTATCAGTATTATTGGCTCGTCAGGTTCCGGTAAAAGTACCTTCCTGCGCTGCATTAACTTTCTCGAGAAACCGAGCGCCGGGTCGATTGTGGTGAGTGGTCAGAACATTGGTCTGGTACGCGACAAAGACGGCCAGCTTAAGGTTGCAGACAAAAATCAGCTGCGCTTGCTGCGCACGCGACTGACGATGGTCTTTCAGCACTTTAATCTGTGGAGCCACATGACGGTGCTGGAAAACGTGATGGAAGCGCCGATCCAGGTGTTGGGGCTGAGCAAGCAGGAAGCTCGCGAACGTGCGGTGAAGTATCTGGCGAAAGTGGGTATTGATGAGCGCGCTCAGGGCAAATATCCGGTGCATCTGTCCGGTGGTCAGCAGCAGCGTGTCTCCATTGCTCGTGCGCTGGCGATGGAACCGGAAGTGTTGCTGTTTGATGAACCCACGTCGGCACTTGACCCGGAGCTGGTGGGCGAAGTGCTGCGCATTATGCAACAACTGGCCGAAGAGGGAAAAACCATGGTGGTCGTGACCCACGAAATGGGGTTTGCCCGTCATGTCTCCACGCACGTGATTTTCCTGCATCAGGGGAAGATTGAAGAAGAGGGCGATCCGGAGCAGGTATTTGGTAATCCGCAAAGCCCGCGTTTGCAGCAGTTCCTCAAAGGTTCGTTGAAGTAAGTCACCTGCCCGGAGGCGCTACGCTTTCCGGGCCTGGGATTTTAGCGCGTCGCACTCCAGACGATAAACCCAGTCGTCGTAGGCGATACCATCAATCTCATACGCCTTTTCCAGTACCTGCGTACGCACGAACCCCGTTTTTTCCAGAATCCGTATTGAGCCCTTATTATCCGCCAGTGCGTAAGCATTTATCGCCGTGACCGCCGCGTGCTCGAAGGCGTACTGGCACACCGCGCGTACGGCTTCGTTGGCAATACCTTTCCCCTGCGCCTGTGGCAAGATGGCGTAGCCGAGGTCGGCTTCGTGCGGGTAGAGATGGCTGATTTGCAGACCAATATCGCCGAGCGGCGTCGGGTTGTTGTGCTCGCGGATGACAAAAGTGTGCTGTGCGGCAAGGCGTCTGGCGAATAACAGACGCGTATCTTTCACCGGGGCGATGTTGCCCATATAGCGCATGACTTCAGGACATTCACGTAGTTTCTGGAAAAATGACCAGTCAGAAAACTGAAACAAAGAGAGGGTAAGTCGGGGAGTCGAAATTATCGCCATAACGTCGCCATTGCAGAAATCTGGCCTATAACCTTACCACCACAACGGCGACCGTGAATAGCGCTTAGGGGTTATCGGATGACATCCGCCAGCGCTTCTTCTAAATCGTACCAGCGAAACGCGAAACCGGACGCTTCCAGGCGTTTTGGCAACGCTCGCTGCCCGCCGAGAACCAGCACTGAAGATTCGCCCATCAGCAACCGCATTGCGGTGGCGGGAACGCGCAGAATGGCAGGACGGTTCAGGGCGTGGCCCAGCGCGTGGGCAAACTGCTCATTGTGCACCGGGTACGGTGAAACCATATTGAAGGGACCGCGCAGATCGTTATCCAGCAGCCAGAGAATTCCGTTGACCATATCATCAATATGGATCCAGGCCATATACTGGCGTCCGTTGCCAATTGGTCCGCCTAAGCCAAGACGAAACGGCGGGACCATTTTCGCCAGAATGCCGCCAGCAGAGGCCAGTACCACGCCGGTGCGCAGCATACACACGCGGGTTTTGTCGCTTTGCGCGGTGCTGGCAATTTGCTCCCAGCGGGCGCACAGCTTATGGGTAAATTCGTTATGCGGCGGCTCTTCTTCTGTGACCACCACTTCGCCTAAATCGCCGTAGTAACCGGTAGCGGAACCGGAAATTAGCACTGCGGGCGGTGTCTCGCTGGCATTGATTAAATCGACCAGCTTCTGCGTGATGACCCAGCGGCTCTGACACAGGCGTTCCTTTTGCTGGGCACTCCAGCGCTTGTCCGCAATCGGCTCTCCGGCAAGGTTAATGACGGCATCAATGTCATTGAGATTTTGCCGCTCTTCCAGCCCTTTGGACAGCGTAACCCGGGAGTCGAGAATCTGACGCGCCTTATCTGGAGAACGGGTCACTACGGTTATCTGATGCCCCAGTTCCAGCAAGCGGGGGATCAGATGACGTCCAATCAGGCCAGTACCGCCGGTAATCAGAATCTGCATGTCGCCTCCCGGGTTATGTTTTAGCGCTGCCAGCTCAGCGTCATAGAGACTGAGTCGGCGTAACGTAATGCGTGAAGTTTATCTATCTCTACTTGAGCATAAGTGACCCAGTGATGTTCGCGTGCGATATCGAGCACATCTTGAGTTAATTTTTCTAACAATGAGAAGCGGTTACCCTCCACGTGGGCAATGATGCTCTTGGTGATAGTGCGATAATTCAGCGCGTCGTTGATATCTTCGCTGGTACGGGCTTTGTCTGCCGGATAGTGAATGGCAATGTTGATGACGATATCCTGGCGGTTAAGGATCTCCTCTTCTTTAATGCCGATAAAAGTGCGCAGACGAAGGTTTTTTATACGAATAATTGCGTCAGGTTGTGACATTGCAGGTTTCCTCCATGTATGAACCTTTGCATGATACACGAGAACCGAATCGCGTCACCGCTTCTCACTTTGTGCTTGTTGCATGGCGCGTTCCGTTGCGGGACGCGTACGGATGCGTTCATGCCAGTTATTGACCGCCGGGTAGTTGTCGAGGTCGATGCGCTGACGCTGATGGGCGTGGATCCACGGCCAGCAGGCAATGTCGGCAATGCTGTAGTGATCGCCTCCCAGCCAGGGGGACGTTTCCAGACGTTTATTCATCACGTTGTACAGGCGCTGGGTTTCAACCTGGTATCTTTCAATGGCGTAGGGAATCGTTTGTGGGGCGTAGTGGCTAAAATGATGATTCTGACCCAGCATGGGTCCGAGGCCGCTGACCTGCCAGAACAACCACTGCAGCGTAGTGTGGCGTTCACGTAACTCACCGCTCAGCAGCTTACCGCTCTTTTCTGCCAGATAGAGTAAAATTTCTCCGGACTCAAACAGGCTGATGGGCTTTCCGCCGTCTACCGGGGCACTGTCGATAATGGCCGGGATTTTATTGTTTGGTGAGATTTGCAGAAAATCAGGGTGAAACTGGCTACCTTTGCTGATATCGACATGAATCAGACGGTATTGCAGCTGCGCCTCTTCAAGAAACAGCGTGATTTTGTGACCGTTTGGCGATGGAGTGTAATAGAGATCGATCATTTTCAGCGTCCGTTTTGTCATGAACCGGGTCATAACAAGTATAGAGCCTGTTGGCGTGCGTGAGTTTTCATCAAGTGACAGTGAGAGAAAGACTCTATATTTTGAAGGCAAGCCAATACATTTCAGAGGACATTATGAGCAAATCTGCAATTACGCTGTGGTCAGATGCCAATTTTTTCTCCCCTTACGTGCTGTCTGTTTATGTCGCTCTGCAAGAGAAAGGACTGCCTTTTACGCTGAAAACCGTTGATCTCAACAGCGGCGAACACTTGCAACCTTCATGGCAAGGGTATGCGTTAACGCGGCGCGTGCCGGTGCTTGAAATCGACGGTTTCGAGCTGAGCGAATCATCAGCGATTACTGAGTTCCTGGAAGAGAGTTTTGCGCCGCCGCAGTGGGAGCGTATCTACCCACACGATGTGCAAAAGCGCGCGCGGGCGCGCCAGGTTCAGGCGTGGATCCGCAGCGATCTGATGCCTATCCGTGAAGAACGCTCAACGGACGTGGTTTTTGCTGGCGTGAAGAAAGGTCCGTTAAGCGAAGCGGGAAAAGTCAGTGCGGAGAAATTGTTCGCCACTGCGAGCCATTTATTGAGCCACGGTAAGCAGAATTTATTTGGCGAATGGTGTATTGCCGACTGCGATTTAGCGCTAATGCTGAATCGTCTGGTCCTTAACGGCGATGAGGTTCCCGAAGCGCTTGCAGAATATGCCGCCTTCCAGTGGCAGCGCGCTTCAGTCCAGCGTTTTATCGCGCTTTCAGCGAAGCGTTCCTGCTGAAAAACGGGGCGTAATCCAGTATCATTACAAGGTACTTTTCAACGAGGAGTGAGTGATGAAACTGATGTTCGCATCGGACATTCATGGTTCGTTGCCAGCCACGGAACGCGTACTTGAACGGTTTGCCGCAAGCGGTGCGCAATGGCTGGTGATATTGGGTGATGTTTTAAACCACGGACCGCGTAATGCGCTCCCGGAAGGCTATGCGCCTGCGCAGGTTGCTGAGCGGTTGAATGCGCTGGCAGCGCGGATTATCGCGGTGCGTGGCAATTGTGACAGCGAAGTGGATCAGATGCTCCTGCATTTTCCGATGACCGCGCCGTGGCAGCAAATTCTGACAGAAAACCAGCGACTCTTTTTGACCCACGGGCATCTTTTTGGCCCGCAAAATATGCCGGCGCTCAACGTGGGAGATGTGCTGGTTTATGGGCATACACATTTGCCCGTCGCTGAGCGTCAAGGGGATGTTTACCACTTCAATCCCGGCTCGGTAAGCATCCCGAAAGGGGGCTTTGCGGCAAGTTACGGGATTCTGGATGATAATGTTCTCAGCGTAATGGCACTCAATGATCAAAGTGTTATTGCACAGGTCGAGATTAATCCGTAATTTACCCCACAAACATAAACGCGCCGTAAGAGCGCAAGAAAAAAGAAGGTTTCCTGATGGTGGAACAGCGTCGTTTGGCAAGTACGGAATGGGTGGATATTGTGAATGAAGACAACGAAGTCATTGCACAATCCAGCCGGGAACAAATGCGGGCGCAACGCTTACGTCATCGTGCAACGTATATCGTCGTGCATGATGGTATGGGCAAAATTCTGGTTCAGCGCCGTACTGAGACAAAAGATTTTTTGCCCGGCATGCTGGATGCCACCGCTGGCGGTGTTGTGCAGGCTGACGAGCAACTACTGGATTCAGCGCGCCGTGAAGCGGAAGAGGAACTGGGGATTGCGGGCGTGCCGTTTGCCGAGCATGGGCAGTTTTATTTTGAAGACCAGAACTGTCGCGTATGGGGCGGGCTGTTTAGCTGTGTTTCCCACGGACCGTTTGCGCTTCAGGAAGAAGAGGTTAGTGAAGTTTGCTGGCTGACGCCGGAAGAAATTACCGCGCGCTGCGACGAATTTACGCCGGACTCACTGAAAGCCCTGGCGCTGTGGATGACCCGCAACGCTAAGAATGAAGGGGCGAAAGCCGAAAAGCAGGAAGAAGCTGAGTAAAATCTGCTCATCCGGCCTACAGCGTCGAGAAGTCGTGTAGGCCGGGCAATCGTTTTTTAATGGTAACCCATTATCTGCGCGCCAATTACCACCACGCTGGACATAATAAACAGCAGTCCCAACAGCGTGGCGCCTACCTTCAGCCAGTTACGAAAATCCACCCGACACACGCCTAACGTTGCCATCAGCGATGCCGATGTAGGATAGATAATATGACTGAATCCGTCGCCAAACTGGAAGGCCAGTACGGTGACCTGACGGTTTACGCCAACCAGATCGCCTAAGGGTGCTAATAACGGCATGGTCAATGCAGCCTGACCAGAGCCGGAAGTAACGAAGAAATTAAACACCGCCTGGAACAGCAGCATAAACCACGCCGCGATGGCGTTATCCAGCCCGCTGATGCCGTTGGCAATGCTGTGCAGCAGCGTGTTCAACACGCTGGCTTCCCCCGCTTCTCCATTACCGACCAGCAGTAATATGCCCTTGGCAAAACCGACCAGCAGGGCAGGAGCAATCATCATTCTCGCGCCTTCAGTGAATGAGGAGGCCATGATGTTGACCGTCATGCCGTTGAGACGAAAGACCACGCCGATGATGCCAATTACCAGGCCCATGGTGAAGAACTGACTGGCGATCTCAGGAATAAACCACGCGTTGACGATCACGCCCCAGACAACCCAAATCATTACCGCAGTCAGCACCAGCAGCACCAGCCAGTCGCCCAGCGTGAAGCGTCGTTCCACAACGTCGTCCTGCTGTTCGCGAAAGAAACGGTCGGATTCATGTACCCGGGACAAAAGCGGATTCTTTTTGACGCGCGCCGCATAGGCCAGCGTGAAGGTCAGCCCTATCAGGGTCGCAACCACCCACACAATGATACGCAGACCGGAACCAGAGAGCACCGGCACGCCCGCAATCCCCTGCGCGACGACCACGCAGAACGGGTTCATCCATGAGCTGGCGAATCCAATCTGAGTCGCAATATAGGTGACCAGAACGGTGGTGATACTGTCGTAACCTAACCGTACCATTAACGGTGCGATAATAATGGCAAAGGCGACCGCCTCTTCCCCCATGCCAAACACCGCGCCGCCTAATGAGAAGAGAACAAACAGCACCGGGATAAACAGGACTTCGTTTCCTCGCGTATGGCGGATGAGCGCCAGGATGCCGTTATCGATGGTTCCGGTACGCATAACGATGCCGAATGCGCCGCCAATCACCAGCATAAACATAATAATGCCGACGGCAGTGCCGAATTTAGAGCCGGAGGTTAACCCTTCAAACGGAAAATTCATCAGGCCAGGGCGCTCATCACCGGTGGTGAAAAACTGCACCCGGTGATACTGCTCTTCGCCCGCGTCGTTGGTCAGAATTCGAAAAGAATGGGGGTCGACCACCTTACGGGTTTTGGTTTGTCCATCAACCTGATACTGCACTTCCTGACTGTCGAACATCCCGACGGGAACAACCCATGTCGCCAGACTGGTTAAAATGGCAACGAAAAAAATAATCACCAACGTATCGGGCATCGCCCATTTTTTAGCTGGCTGTGTTTCTGTTACTGCTGACATGAAAGACTATCCCTGTTGCAATGCAAAAGAGGATAAGTATGCAAACAGGAGAATAGTTATTCATTGATGCAGCGCATCCTGGCAAATGTTTCAGAATATGCCAACGGGAAAAACAGGTATAAAAAAACCGGAAATATAAGCTATTTCCGGTTTAATAAGCAGAAGTGTTGCCGGATAAGACATCCGGCACACTCGACAGATTACTGCTGCTGTTGGGAAGACTGGATCGCGGTCAGAGCGATGGTGTAGACGATGTCGTCAACCAGCGCGCCACGAGACAGGTCGTTCACAGGCTTGCGCATACCCTGCAGCATCGGCCCGATGGAGATCAGGTCGGCAGAACGCTGTACCGCTTTGTAGGTGGTGTTACCGGTGTTCAGATCCGGGAAGATGAACACGGTAGCGCGACCTGCAACTGGAGAGTTCGGCGCTTTGGATTTTGCTACGTCAGCCATAACGGCGGCGTCATACTGCAGCGGACCGTCGATCATCAGGTCAGGACGTTTTTCCTGCGCCAGACGCGTGGCTTCACGAACTTTTTCTACGTCGCTACCTGCACCAGAAGTACCGGTGGAGTAGGAGAGCATTGCTACGCGCGGTTCGATACCGAAGGCAATGGCGGATTCAGCGGACTGAATCGCGATTTCTGCCAGTTGCTCTGCAGTCGGATCCGGGTTGATCGCGCAGTCGCCGTATACGTAAACCTGATCCGGCAGCAGCATGAAGAACACGGAAGACACCAGGGAACTACCCGGTGCAGTTTTGATCAGCTGCAGCGGCGGACGGATGGTGTTCGCGGTGGTATGAACTGCACCAGAAACCAGACCGTCAACGTCGTCCTGTTCCAGCATCAGGGTACCGAGAACCACGTTGTCTTCCAGCTGTTCGCGGGCAACGGTTTCGGTCATACCTTTGTTTTTACGCAGTTCGACCAGGCGAGCAACGTAGCTTTCGCGAACCACATCTGGATCAACGATTTCTACGCCAGCGCCCAGCTCAACGCCCTGAGAGGCCGCAACGCGGGTGATCTCATCCGGGTTGCCCAGCAGTACGCAGGTTGCGATACCGCGTTCAGCACAGATAGCCGCCGCTTTAACGGTACGCGGCTCGTCACCTTCCGGCAGAACAACGCGCTTGCCGGCTTTACGTGCCAGCTCGGTCAGCTGATAACGGAACGCTGGCGGAGACAGACGACGGCTGCGCTCAGAGGTCGCGGTCAGGGATTCAATCCAGTCAGCGTTGATGTAGTTAGCAACGTATTCCTGAACTTTCTCAATACGTTCGTGATCGTCAACCGGAACTTCCAAGTTGAAGCTCTGCAGGCTCAGAGAGGTCTGCCAGGTGTTGGTGTTCACCATGAATACCGGCAGGCCGGTTTCAAATGCACGTTCGCACAGTTTAGTGATACGCGCGTCCATTTCGTAGCCGCCAGTCAGCAGCAGGGCACCGATTTCCACGCCGTTCATGGCTGCCAGGCATGCTGCAACCAGCACGTCAGGACGATCGGCGGAAGTCACCAGCAGAGAACCGGCACGGAAGTGCTCCAGCATGTGCGGAATGCTGCGTGCGCAGAAAGTCACAGACTTCACGCGACGGGTATTGATATCACCTTCGTTAACGATAGTGGCGTTCAGATGACGCGCCATATCGATTGCACGCGTTGCGATCAGATCGAAGCTCCATGGCACCGCGCCCAGAACCGGCAGCGGGCTGGATTCTTGCAGTTTAGCCGGATCAACTTTGATCACTTTCGCTTTGGAAGAGTCGTCGAAAATCTCGGACAGATCCGGGCGAGTACGGCCCTGCTCATCAACCGGTGCGTTCAGTTTGTTAACGATTACGCCGGTGATGTTGGTGTTTTTCGCGCCGCCGAAGCTGCTGCGAGTCAGTTCAATACGCTCGTTCAGCTGTTCCGGGGTATCAGTACCCTGAGACATTACGAAGACGATTTCTGCGTTCAGCGTTTTCGCGATTTCGTAGTTCAGAGACTGTGCGAACTGATGTTTACGAGTTGGGACCAGGCCTTCAACCAGTACAACTTCAGCGTCTTTAGTGTTCGCGTGGTAGTTCGCGATGATCTCTTCCATCAGCACATCTTTCTGATTGCTGGACAACAGAGATTCAACGTGGCTCATCTTCAGCGGCTCAGCGGCTGGCAGAGAAGAGTTAGCACGGACGATGCTGGTAGTCTGGTCTGGCGCATCGCCACCGGCACGCGGTTGAGAGATCGGCTTGAAGACGCTCAGACGAACGCCTTTGCGTTCCATTGCGCGGATCACGCCAAGGCTGACGCTGGTCAGACCGACGCTGGTTCCGGTAGGGATCAGCATAATAATACGGGACACGGTTTATCCTCTTTCGTTACCGTCGATGTAGACGGGTTACAAAACAGCACCGCCAGCTAGGCTGGCGGTGTGAAATCAGGCAGTCAGACGGCTCGCGTCTTGCGCGATAACCAGTTCTTCGTTGGTTGGGATAACCACCGCAGGACGGGTACCTTCTTTGTTGATGAAACCAGATTTGCCGAAACGTGCGGCCAGGTTACGTTCGTGGTCAACTTCAAAGCCCAGAACGCCCAGTTTGCCCAGAGACAGTTCACGAACCATCGCTGCGTTTTCACCAATACCACCGGTGAAGACAACTGCATCCAGACGACCATCCATCAGCGCAGTGTAAGAACCGATGTATTTCGCCAGACGGTGACAGTAAACGTCCATTGCACGTTTAGCGTCTTCTTTAGTCGCGTAGTTATCTTCAACATAACGGCAGTCGCTGGTGACTTCGGTCAGACCCAGCAGGCCGGACTCTTTGGTCAGCATTTTGTTGATCTGGTCAACGCTCATGCCCAGGGTGTCGTGCAGGTGGAAGATGATCGCCGGGTCGATGTCACCGGAACGCGTACCCATCACCAGACCTTCCAGCGGGGTCAGACCCATGGAGGTATCAACACATTTACCGTTACGGATAGCAGATACAGAACCGCCGTTGCCCAGGTGGCAAGTGATGATGTTGAGCTCATCAACCGGTTTGTTCAGAATTTTTGCCGCTTCCTGAGTCACGAAGAAGTGGCTGGTACCGTGTGCGCCGTAACGACGAACACCGTGTTCTTTGTACAGGCTGTATGGCAGAGCATAGAGGTAAGACTCTTCCGGCATGGTCTGATGGAACGCGGTGTCGAACACAGCCACGTTTTTGTCTTTCAGATTCGGGAAGGATTTCAGCGCTTCTGCGATACCGATCAGGTGTGCAGGGTTATGCAGCGGTGCAAAAGAGGCTGCGTCTTTGATACCCTGAATAACAGAATCGTCGATAACCACAGAGCCGGTGTATTTCTCGCCGCCGTGAACAACACGGTGACCAATCGCAGTCAGCTGAGCAGACAGTTCTGGTTTTTGTGCCAGAATAGTATTAACGATAAAATTCAGCGCTTCACTGTGAGCGGCGCCTGCACCTAAAGCCGCTTCTTGTTTACCGCCGTCCATTTTCCACTTGATACGTGCTTCTGGGAGATGGAAACATTCGGCTAAACCAGAGAGGTATTCTTCACCGTTTACTGCATCGATGATGGCAAATTTCAGTGAGGAGCTACCGCAGTTCAGAACCAGTACTAACTTACTCGACATGGAAGTACCTATTTATGATACGTGGCTAAAAAAACGTCAGGAAGTCATAGAGCGTAGCGCATGATGACACCGACGTTTATGATTAACATCATGCGCCATAGTCTTTTTGGGCACGATGGAATAAATACCTTTGAGTCTATGTCATTTTGCGTATTTTTCAGCCAATGGCATACTATGTGTCAATTTGACGACTCAATGATTTTGGACTAAAGGCCTTACAGGCCGGCACAGGATACCTGAATGTGGGTATTAAAGACAAAATGTTTTGAACGATGTCCTTTGTAGTTGTTGTTTTGCACAAATTTTTTAATTTTTATATGTGAAGTTGAGGTAACCGCCATGTCGACACCGGATAATCGTTCCGTCAATTTTTTTAGCTTGTTTCGCCGGGGGCAGCACTATGCGAAGACGTGGCCAATGGAAAAGCGCCTCGCGCCAGTGTTTGTAGAGAACCGCGTGATCCGCATGACGCGTTACGCGATCCGTTTTATGCCGCCTATCGCCGTCTTCACCTTATGCTGGCAAATTGCGTTAGGGGGGCAGTTGGGACCGGCCGTGGCGACTGCGCTGTTTGCGCTCAGCCTGCCGATGCAGGGCATGTGGTGGCTGGGTAAACGTTCTGTAACGCCGCTGCCGCCTTCAATACTCAACTGGTTCTACGAAGTTCGGGGTAAATTGCAAGAAGCCGGGCAGGCGCTCACTCCGGTAGAAGGAAAGCCTGATTATCAGGCGCTGGCTGACACGCTTAAGCGCGCCTTCAAACAACTGGATAAAACTTTCCTCGATGATTTGTAATTGACCCCTGATTACGCATATAAAAGAAGGCACAAGATGCCTTCTTTTTTTTCATCGCAGTAGTAGTGATACAGGAGTCCCAAATGGAAATGACCAACGCTCAACGTCTGATTTTGTCTAATCAGTACAAAATGATGACTATGCTCGATCCCACTAACGCCGAGCGTTATCGTCGTTTGCAGACGATTATTGAACGCGGTTACGGCTTGCAGATGCGCGAGCTGGATCGTGAGTTTGGTGAGCTGACGGAAGAAACCTGTCGTACGATTATCGATATTATGGAGATGTATCACGCATTACATGTGTCCTGGACTAATCTTAAGGACGCGCAGGCTATTGATGAGCGTCGCGTGACCTTCCTTGGCTTTGACGCCGCAACGGAAGCCCGTTACCTCGGGTACGTACGTTTTATGGTTAATGTAGAAGGTCGTTATACCCACTTTGATGCGGGTACGCATGGCTTCAACGCCCAGACCCCGATGTGGGAAAAATATCAGCGTATGCTGAATGTCTGGCACTCTTGCCCGCGCCAGTATCACCTGAGTGCGAATGAAATTAACCAAATCATTAATGCCTGAGGGGGCGAGCGTGCAGTGCAAAGGTTTTCTGTTTGATCTGGATGGAACGCTGGTCGATTCCTTACCCGCAGTAGAACGCGCGTGGTGCAACTGGGCCGATCGTTTTGGTCTCGATCACGCCGAGGTGCTCGGCTTTATTCATGGCAAGCAGGCCATTACCTCCCTGCGACACTTTATGTTGGGCAAATCTGAGGCTGAGATCGCCGCGGAATTCACCCGCCTGGAGCAGATCGAAGCGACGGAAACCGCTGGGATCACTGCGCTGCCGGGAGCTGTTGATTTACTCAACCACCTCAATAAAGCGGGTATTCCATGGGCGATTGTGACCTCCGGATCCATGCCGGTCGCACGAGCGCGTCATCGTGTCGCGGGTCTGCCTGCTCCTGAAGTGTTTGTCACCGCCGAGCGGGTAAAAAGAGGCAAACCCGAGCCAGACGCCTATCTGTTAGGCGCCCAGCTTCTGGGTCTTGCGCCACAGGAATGCGCGGTGGTGGAAGATGCGCCCGCTGGGGTGCTTTCAGGACTGGCGGCAGGGTGTCATGTGATAGCGGTCAACGCGCCTGTGGACACGCCGCGTCTGGATGAGGTCGATTTTTCGCTGACCAGTCTGGAACATATTTCTGTGACCAAACAGCCCAACGGCAATGTGGTCGTGGTAAGAAATACCTGAACATGATTTAGCCCCAGATTGTTGGGGCTTTTTTATGGCAGAATCGATCCATCCCTCTCATTTAACAAGGATATGTTGTGAACGGTGAATTGATATGGGTTCTCTCATTGCTGGCGATTGCCGTCGTCTTGTTTGTTACTGGCAGAGTGCGTATGGACGCGGTCGCTTTGCTGGTCATCATTGCCTTTGTTCTGAGCGGAACATTGAGCATCACAGAAGCCTTTTCCGGATTCAGCGATCCTAACGTTATTTTGATAGCGGCATTATTCATTATCGGCGACGGCCTGGTGCGTACCGGGGTGGCGACAGTAATGGGTGCCTGGCTGGTGAAGGTGGCTGGCAGCAGTGAAGTCAAAATGCTGGTGTTGCTGATGATTACCGTTGCCGGACTCGGGGCGTTTATGAGTTCGACCGGCGTGGTCGCCATCTTTATCCCGGTGGTCTTAAGCGTTTCCATGCGCATGGAAATTTCCCCTTCACGCTTGATGATGCCGCTGAGCTTTGCCGGCCTGATAAGCGGCATGATGACGCTGGTGGCGACGCCGCCGAACCTGGTCGTCAACAGTGAACTGTTACGTGAAGGACTTAACGGGTTCAGCTTTTTTAGCGTTACCCCGCTGGGGCTGGTGGTTCTGGTTCTCGGCATAATTTATATGCTGCTGATGCGCTTTATGCTCAAGGGAGAAGATTCCAGACAGCCGGGAGACGGCTGGAAACGCCGGACCTTTCGCGATCTGATTAAAGAATATCGCCTGACCGGGCGCGCGCGTCGGCTGGCGATTCGTCCCGGTTCTCCTATGATTGGCCAGCGTCTGGATGATCTGAAGCTGCGTGAGCGCTACGGGGCAAACGTGATTGGCGTGGAACGCTGGCGTCGCTTTCGTCGCGTAATAGTCGACGTTAACGGGGTTTCTGAGTTTCGCGCCCGTGATGTATTGCTGATTGATATGTCTGCGGCCGATGTCGACCTGCGTGAATTTTGCAGTGAACAGTTTCTGGAACCAATGGTACTGCGCGGCGAATACTTCTCCGAGCAGGCGCTTGATGTGGGGATGGCCGAGATCTCTCTGATCCCTGAATCGGAATTGATCGGCAAAACGGTACGGGAAATCGCTTTTCGTACCCGCTACGGGCTGAATGTCGTTGGGCTGAAGCGCGATGGCGCGGCTCTGGCTGGAGCGGTGGTGGATGAGCCATTGCTGATGGGCGATATCATATTAGTGGTGGGCAACTGGAAGCTCATCACACTGTTGGGACAAAAAGGGCGTGATTTTGTCGTGCTGAATATGCCAGAGGAAGTCAGTGAAGCTTCTCCGGCGCACAGCCAGGCACCGCATGCGATTTTCTGTCTGGTGCTGATGGTTGCTCTGATGCTCACTGATGAAATTCCCAATACGGTGGCTGCGATCATCGCTTGTCTACTGATGGGGAAATTTCGCTGTATTGATGCCGAAAGTGCCTATAAAGCGATTCACTGGCCAAGCATTATTTTGATTGTCGGGATGATGCCCTTCGCGCTGGCTTTACAAAAAACCGGCGGTGTCGACTTGGTGGTGAAAGGGCTGATGGATGTCGGTGGCGGGTATGGCCCGTATGTGATGTTGGGCTGCCTGTTCGTGCTGTGTGCGACTATCGGGTTATTTATCTCCAACACCGCGACGGCGGTGCTGATGGCGCCAATCGCGCTGGCGGCTGCAAAGTCGATGGGCGTTTCACCGTATCCTTTTGCGATGGGGATTGCGATGGCAGCATCCGCAGCCTTTATGACACCGGTCTCTTCGCCGGTAAACACTCTGGTGCTCGGACCTGGCAACTACAGCTTTAGCGATTTCGTGAAGATTGGCGTACCGTTTACCATCATTGTGATGGCGGTGTGCGTGGTGATGATCCCGATGCTGTTTCCGTTTTGATGTTGTTGGCGGATGGCGACGGGGATATCTTCGCCGCCACCGGGTCATGCGTTTATAGCGGAGAATCCTGGCTGATTTCATCTAATGAGAGGTGAAAACTCGGGACAAACACGTCCATAAAGTAGTCCATCTCTTCGCTGCGTCGCGACTCGAGCGTTTTTTCCAGACGCGTCTTGGCAAGCAGAAATTCGTTGTTACCGGCAGAGAGTTCCTCCAGACACTTCAGATACGCGCACAGGGCATCGGCCTGTTTAACAATCGATCTCTCTTCTTCACTTAAGGCATGTTCATCAATGAGCGGCGCAAAAATATCGCGCAGTTCATCAGGTACCATATCGACCAGCTTTTGCTGGGCAATTTTCTCTATCGCTTTATATTCCTGCGCAATCTGTGAGTTGAAATATTTCACCGGGGTAGGGAGATCACCGGTCAGCACTTCTGACGCATCGTGATACATCGCCAACAGAGCAATACGCTCAGCATTAACCTGACCACCAAATTTGCGGTTTTTGATCGCGGCCAGCGCATGGGCAACCATGGCAACCTGCAGACTGTGTTCAGACACGTTTTCGGTGCGCACGTTGCGCATCAGCGGCCAGCGATTAATGAGCTTCAGACGGGAGAGGTGGGCAAAAAAATGGCTCTGCTTCATAACGACCCTTATATGATGGCAACCTAAGAGTCATTTTGCGCAGAGAAGGCTGTCAGATGCAAATACTCGTCATCCATCCGACAGCCTTTGTTTAATTACAGCTGGTGATACCCTGACAGGAAACGCTCAAATTTACTCAGCGACATTTCAATATCGTCAATACGCGGCAGCGTGACGATGCGGAAATGATCCGGCCACGGCCAGTTGAACGCTGTTCCCTGAACCAGCAGTACTTTTTCCTGCAGCAGGAAGTCGAGCACCATCTTCTGGTCGTCATGAATGTTGAAGCGTTTAGCATCAATTTTCGGGAACATATACAGCGCGCCGCGCGGTTTTACGCAGGAGACACCAGGAATGTCATTGAGCAGTTCCCAGGCGCGGTTGCGTTGTTCATACAGACGCCCACCAGGCATGATAAATTCGCTTATGCTCTGGTATCCGCCCAGCGCGGTCTGAATGGCATGTTGCGCCGGAACGTTGGCACACAGGCGCATAGAGGCCAGCATCTCAAGACCTTCAATATACCCTTTAGCATGTTTCTTCGGCCCGTTCAGCACCATCCAGCCCTGACGGAAACCGGCAACGCGATAGGTTTTTGACAGGCCATTGAAGGTGATGGTCAGCAGATCCGGCGCCATTGCAGCGATGGAGTGGTGCTCAGCGTCGTCGTAGAGAATTTTGTCGTAAATCTCATCCGCAAAGATGATGAGGTTGTTCTGGCGAGCAATCTCAACAATCTCCATCAGCAGCTCTTTAGAGTAAACAGCGCCGGTTGGGTTGTTTGGGTTGATGATGACGATCCCACGCGTACGCGGCGTAATTTTGGCGCGGATATCATCCAGGTCCGGGAACCAGTCTGATGATTCGTCACACAGGTAGTGCACGGCATTACCGCCGGAGAGCGATACCGCCGCCGTCCACAGCGGATAATCAGGAGCAGGAACCAGCATTTCGTCCCCACTGTTCAGCAATGCCTGCATAGCCTGCACAATTAATTCAGAAACGCCGTTGCCGATATAAATATCTTCCACGGTTACATCGCGCATACCACGGGCCTGGTAATGCTGCATAATCGCTTTACGGGCGGAATAAAGGCCTTTGGAGTCGCAATATCCTTGCGCTGTTGGCAAATTGCGGATCACATCCACCAGTATTTCATCTGGCGCTTCAAACCCGAATGGCGCCGGGTTGCCGATGTTCAGTTTCAGAACCTTATTGCCTTCTTCTTCCAGGCGCTTTGCTTCCTTCAGAACCGGGCCGCGAATGTCATAACAGACGTTTTCTAATTTGCTGGATTTTTCAATGGGGGACATGAACGTTGACCTTTTTAGCTGTGAATGCCACTCCCTGCCATGGAAGTCAGCCCAGCACAATGTACTCCCACGGCGGTGAGTTTTGAAGGGTCTTTAGTAGAAGATTTTGAAAAGCTATGAAGTGATAATTAACTGTTAACAACTAAATAATGTAAATATTATGAGATAATAATCTATCTGAATATGTTTTGTTGGTAGTATGTTTTGTTTTATTGGTTTGATTGTGGTGATTTGTTTGGTCAAAAAAAGTTAAGCCTGTAAAGCGAAATGTCACGGGTGTCTAAGCTGGATGAGGTAATTCGAAAATACTGAGGTTTTAACTGCGGGACCTGTTATCGGCCTGATCCGTACGTGATACGGTGTGAATTCATTGTTAAGCATAATTAATGAATTGAAGAATTCTTAATTAATTATTATTTAATATTTAAACGACATTAAATTGGATGGGCCAATAATAGGAAAACCGATGCTCTGACATAACACCTGGTAGCCTGGAATTATTCACGATAACACTTATAAATATAGTGGTTTTAGGTTAAGATAAGTCTCATGAAATGGTAAGTAGTCTGAATTTTAAGATAATTCAAATGTTTGTTGGTTGTTCCTAACACACTGAAAAGTTAGTTTTTAATGTGTAAATTATTGTTCGTTAACTTTTTTTTAAATTTACAAAATTTACATGTTTTCCCTAAGTCAGAATCATCCAGCAGCTAAAAATTCGGCTCTTTCTCGTTGCTATATTCCGATGAATATCACGGGAATTAAAATAGCCAGGAAAGAGAATTGTTTCGTTTGTTAAACCAAATACATCCTTATTTTCACTTGGTTACACTAAGCGAAACTGCGAGGGAGGCACATTACAAATGGAGTTGTTTGATTCCAAATGCACAGCATTAACCCGGTATGACCCGCGAGTAAGTGAAAAACTATGATAAATGCAAATCGTCCGATAATTAACCTCGACCTCGATCTGCTGAGAACCTTCGTTGCTGTTGCCGACCTGAATACCTTTGCGGCTGCGGCAGCTGCGGTATGTCGAACTCAGTCTGCGGTGAGTCAGCAAATGCAGCGTCTTGAGCAACTCGTGGGGAAAGAGTTGTTCGCGCGCCATGGACGCAACAAACTACTGACCGAACATGGTATACAACTGTTGGGTTACGCCAGAAAAATACTGCGCTTTAATGATGAGGCATGCTCATCATTAATGTTTAATAATCTTCAGTGAGTGTTAACTATCGGTGCTTCTGATGAATCAGCCGATACCATACTGCCTTTCCTGCTCAACCGAATAAGTTCGGTTTATCCGAAGCTTGCGCTGGATGTGAGGGTCAAGCGTAACGCCTACATGGTGGATATGCTGAAGTCGCAAGAAGTGGACTTGGTTGTGACTACCAACCGTCCTGGCGATTTTGAATGTCTGAATCTGCGTACCTCGCCAACGCATTGGTACTGTGCTGCCGAATATATTCTGCAAAAAGGTGAGCCGGTACCGTTGGTTCTGCTGGACGATCCGAGCCCGTTTCGCGATATCGTGCTGGCGACATTAAATGCTGCTCAGATCCCGTGGCGCCTGGCTTATGTTGCTTCAACCTTACCTGCGGTTCGCGCGGCGGTAAAAGCAGGGCTCGGCGTCACTGCGCGGCCTGTTGAAATGATGAGTCCGGATTTACGCGTACTGGGCGCCGCCGACGGATTACCGCCATTGCCTGATACTGAGTATTTGTTGTGCTGCGATCCGTCCACGCAAAATGAGTTGGCAGAAGTTATCTTTAAGTCGATGCAAACGTATCAAAATCCTTGGCAATACAATCAGTTTACCCCGGAAGGGGGAGATGACTCGCTGATTGTTGAAGGCGACTTTGAGTAATCCGTCACAAAAAATCGTTTTAAAATGTTAGTGTAAAAAAGAGCCACTGGTGATGAAAAAACATCCAGCGGCTCTTTTTTTATGTAAATATTGCCGCTTTATGTCATTTGCTATACTAAAACTTAACAAAATCAGAAGGTAAAAAAACGGCCTGACACCTGGCTGAAAAATAAGCAGCAGCGTTACTAATTGTTTCCATGTTAAAAAACTAGAGAAATTGTTGCTGTTTTTTATGGTGAATTAACAAAAGCGTGTCACAGATCAAGAAAATACTCCCATTTAGGGGGAGGCATCTGGGTGAATTCCTGTCAAAATAGGTGAGTATTATCTTTTTTACTTCACTACGGACACGATTCAACAACATTAAAAATGACCGATGATGAGATCGAAATTGGTCTAAATAGCACTTTATGTTAATGAAGTTGGAGCGGTGTAAAATAATGTGAGGAAACTTTTGTTAAAGTTGACAAAAGGTTATAGAAAGGAGTAAAAAACCCCATCAATTAGCTGTATAAAATGGTTTTTCACAGTGATTGTAAGGTTTTTTTTATTCCTCCCCATGAATCGATGTGGCGTTCATCTGCCGAAAAGAGCAGAGAATTTGGCGCTACTTTTGATGAGTAAGCAATGAGTATGTCAACATCCACTGAAATCATCGCTCATCACTGGGCATTCGCTATCTTTCTTATTGTTGCCATTGGCCTGTGCTGCCTGATGCTCGTCGGCGGCTGGTTTTTAGGTGGTCGCGCGCGCGCGAGATCTAAAAACGTGCCGTTTGAATCAGGTATCGACTCGGTCGGCACCGCCCGCTTGCGCCTGTCTGCCAAGTTTTATCTGGTAGCCATGTTCTTCGTTATCTTCGACGTTGAAGCGCTGTATCTGTTCGCATGGTCAACTTCTATCCGTGAAAGCGGCTGGATTGGCTTTGTGGAAGCTGCAATTTTTATTTTTGTGTTACTGGCAGGTCTGGTTTATCTGGTGCGTATTGGCGCGCTGGACTGGACGCCCGTGCGTTCACGCCGCGAGCGTATGAACCCGGAAACGAACAGTATCGCTAATCGTCAACGCTAACCGCGAGGCATTAAGATGGATTATACGCTCACCCGCATAGATCCTAACGGTGAGAACGACCGTTACCCCCTGCAAAAACAGGAGATCGTAACCGACCCCCTGGAGCAAGAAGTTAACAAAAACGTGTTCATGGGCAAGCTGCATGACATGGTTAACTGGGGCCGTAAAAACTCAATTTGGCCATATAACTTTGGCCTTTCCTGCTGCTACGTTGAGATGGTGACCTCGTTTACCGCCGTGCATGATGTGGCCCGTTTTGGTGCGGAAGTACTACGTGCATCGCCGCGTCAGGCTGACCTGATGGTCGTAGCCGGAACCTGCTTTACCAAAATGGCGCCGGTTATTCAACGCCTCTACGATCAGATGCTGGAACCGAAATGGGTTATTTCCATGGGCGCATGCGCCAACTCCGGCGGTATGTACGACATCTATTCTGTGGTGCAGGGCGTTGATAAATTTATTCCGGTCGATGTGTACATCCCGGGATGCCCGCCGCGTCCGGAAGCGTATATGCAGGCTCTGATGCTGCTGCAAGATTCCATTGGCAAAGAACGCCGTCCGCTCTCCTGGGTGGTTGGCGATCAGGGCGTTTATCGCGCCAATATGCAGTCAGAACGCGAGCGTAAACGCGGCGAACGTATTGCTGTAACGAATCTTCGTACACCAGACGAGATTTAATTTGCGCCTGTCGGCAGCAGCACTTCCTTCGCTTATCACTACATAAATAGCGCGAAGCACTGCCGACCACCACGGACCATTTGCAATGGTGAACAATATGACCGACTTAACCGCGCAAGACGCTGTATGGCAAACACGGGATCACCTTGATGACCCGGTCATTGGCGAACTGTGCAACCGTTTTGGGCCGGATGCCTTTACCGTTCAGGCGACTCGCACCGGGGTACCTGTTGTTTGGGTCAAGCGTGAACAATTACTGGAAGTTGGCGATTTCTTAAAGAGACTGCCGAAACCTTACGTCATGCTGTTTGACTTACACGGCATGGACGAACGTCTGCGTACGCACCGCGAAGGCT
Organism: Citrobacter sp. RHBSTW-00859; assembly: GCF_013729795.1. Taxonomy (NCBI): domain Bacteria; kingdom Pseudomonadati; phylum Pseudomonadota; class Gammaproteobacteria; order Enterobacterales; family Enterobacteriaceae; genus Citrobacter; species Citrobacter sp. RHBSTW-00859. Next base: position 1,621,153 of record NZ_CP056284.1, read on the forward strand.
TACCTGCCGCGGATTTTTCCGTTTTCTATCACCTGATCTCCATTGAACGCAATCGCGATATCATGCTCAAGGTGGCATTGTCTGAAAACGACCTGCGCGTACCGACGTTCACCAAACTGTTCCCGAACGCCAACTGGTATGAGCGTGAAACCTGGGAAATGTTTGGCATCGACATCGAAGGTCACCCGCACCTGACGCGTCTGCTGATGCCGCATACCTGGGAAGGTCATCCGCTGCGTAAAGACTACCCGGCGCGTGCGACCGAATTCGATCCGTTTGAGCTGACCAAAGCCAAACAGGATCTGGAAATGGAATCACTGACCTTCAAACCAGAAGAATGGGGCATGAAGCGTAGTTCCGAAAACGAGGACTTCATGTTCCTCAACCTCGGTCCTAACCACCCGTCTTCTCACGGCGCGTTCCGTATTGTGCTGCAGCTTGATGGCGAAGAAATCGTCGACTGCGTGCCTGACATCGGCTACCACCACCGTGGCGCTGAAAAGATGGGTGAACGTCAGTCCTGGCATAGCTACATTCCGTACACCGACCGTATCGAGTACCTCGGCGGCTGCGTTAACGAAATGCCTTACGTACTGGCCGTTGAGAAACTGGCTGGCATCACCACGCCGGATCGCGTCAACGTGATTCGCGTTATGTTGTCTGAACTGTTCCGTATCAACAGCCACCTGCTGTACATCTCCACGTTCATCCAGGACGTCGGCGCGATGACGCCGGTCTTCTTCGCCTTTACCGACCGTCAGAAAATCTATGACGTAGTGGAAGCGATCACCGGTTTCCGTATGCACCCGGCCTGGTTCCGTATCGGCGGTGTGGCACACGATCTGCCGCGCGGTTGGGACAAACTGCTGCGTGACTTCCTCGACTGGATGCCAAAACGTCTGGATTCCTACGAGAAAGCCGCACTGCGTAACACCATCCTGAAAGGCCGTTCGCAAGGCGTTGCCGCTTACGGTAAGAAAGAAGCGCTGGACTGGGGTTGTACCGGTGCTGCGCTGCGTGCGACCGGTATTGATTTTGACGTGCGTAAAGCGCGTCCATACTCTGGCTACGAAAACTTTGACTTTGAAGTCCCGGTTGGCGGCGGCGTGTCCGACTGCTATACCCGCGTGATGCTGAAAGTTGAAGAGCTGCGCCAGAGTCTGCGCATCCTTGAGCAGTGCCTCAACAACATGCCGGAAGGCCCGTTCAAAGCGGATCACCCGCTGACTACGCCGCCGCCGAAAGAGCGCACGTTGCAACATATCGAAACCCTGATCACCCACTTCCTGCAAGTTTCGTGGGGACCGGTTATGCCGGCAAACGAGTCCTTCCAGATGGTGGAAGCGACCAAGGGTATTAACAGTTACTACCTGACCAGCGATGGCAGCACCATGAGTTACCGTACCCGTATCCGTACCCCGAGCTATGCGCACCTGCAGCAGATCCCGGTAGCGGTACGTGGCAGCCTGGTGTCCGACCTTATCGTCCACCTGGGTAGTATCGATTTTGTTATGTCAGATGTGGACCGCTAATTATGCACGAGAATCAACAACCACAAACCGAGGCTTTTGAGCTGAGTGCGGCTGAGCGTGAAGCGATTGAGCACGAGAAGCACCACTACGAAGACCCGCGTGCGGCGTCCATTGAAGCGCTGAAAATCGTTCAGAAACAGCGTGGCTGGGTGCCGGATGGGGCGATCTATGCGATCGCTGATGTGCTGGGGATCCCGGCAAGCGACGTAGAAGGTGTTGCCACGTTCTATAGCCAGATCTTCCGCCAGCCGGTAGGTCGCCACGTGATCCGCTACTGCGACAGCGTGGTGTGCCATATCAACGGCTATCAGGGGATCCAGGCTGCGCTTGAGAAAAAACTCAACATCAAGCCGGGGCAGACGACCTTTGACGGTCGTTTTACGCTGCTCCCGACCTGTTGCCTGGGGAACTGCGATAAAGGGCCGAACATGATGATCGATGAGGATACTCATGCTCACCTGACCCCGGAAGGCATTCCCGAACTGCTGGAGCGGTATAAATGAAAGACATTATCCGTACTCCCGAAACGCATCCGCTGACCTGGCGTCTGCGTGATGACAAACAGCCGGTCTGGCTGGACGAATACCGTAGCAAGAACGGCTACGAAGGTGCACGTAAGGCCCTGACCGGGCTGTCACCGGATGAAATCGTTAATCAGGTAAAAGACGCTGGCCTGAAAGGGCGCGGCGGTGCGGGCTTTTCCACCGGTCTGAAGTGGAGCCTGATGCCGAAAGACGAATCCATGAACATCCGTTACCTGCTGTGTAACGCCGATGAAATGGAGCCGGGTACCTATAAAGACCGTCTGCTGATGGAACAACTGCCGCACCTGCTGGTAGAAGGCATGCTGATCTCCGCGTTTGCGCTGAAAGCGTACCGTGGTTACATCTTCCTGCGTGGTGAATATATCGAAGCGGCTGTGCATCTGCGTCGCGCGATTGCCGAAGCAACCGAAGCCGGCTTGCTTGGCAAAAACATCATGGGCACCGGTTTCGACTTCGAACTGTTTGTCCACACCGGGGCAGGGCGCTATATCTGCGGTGAAGAGACGGCGCTGATTAACTCCCTTGAAGGTCGTCGTGCTAACCCACGTTCCAAGCCGCCGTTCCCGGCAAGCTCTGGCGCTTGGGGTAAGCCGACCTGCGTTAACAACGTCGAAACCCTGTGTAACGTACCAGCTATCCTCGCGAACGGCGTGGAGTGGTACCAGAACATTTCGCAGAGCAAAGACGCGGGCACCAAGCTGATGGGCTTCTCCGGTCGCGTGAAGAACCCTGGCCTGTGGGAACTGCCTTTCGGTACTACCGCGCGCGAGATCCTCGAAGATTACGCGGGCGGCATGCGCGATGGCCTGAAGTTCAAAGCCTGGCAGCCGGGCGGCGCGGGTACTGACTTCCTGACTGAAGCGCACCTCGATCTGCCGATGGAATTCGAAAGCATTGGTAAAGCCGGTAGCCGTTTGGGCACCGCGCTGGCAATGGCCGTCGATCACGAGATTGGCATGGTTCCTCTGGTGCGTAACCTCGAAGAGTTCTTTGCCCGCGAGTCCTGCGGCTGGTGTACGCCGTGCCGTGACGGTCTGCCGTGGAGTGTGAAAATTCTGCGCGCGCTGGAGCGTGGCGAAGGCCAGCCTGGGGATATCGAGACGCTTGAGCAACTGTGTCGTTTCCTCGGCCCGGGTAAAACCTTCTGTGCACACGCACCGGGTGCGGTGGAGCCGCTGCAGAGCGCCATTAAATATTTCCGCGAAGAATTCGAAGCTGGCATCAAGCAGTCCTTCAGCAATACCCATCAGATTGGTGGTATTCAGCCGAACCTGCTGAAAGAGCGCTGGTAATAGCAGGGTAACCCTGAATCGCGATCAGAAATTCGATTAACGCTCGGTTTTAGACCGAGCCAACTGGAAGCATGCTGACTATGGCTACGATTCATGTAGACGGCAAAGAATATGAGGTCAACGGAGCGGACAACCTGCTGGAAGCTTGTCTGTCTCTCGGCCTTGATATTCCGTACTTTTGCTGGCACCCGGCGCTGGGAAGCGTCGGTGCTTGCCGCCAGTGTGCGGTGAAGCAATATCAAAACGCGGAAGACACGCGTGGTCGCCTGGTGATGTCTTGTATGACACCGGCCACCGAAGGCACCTTTATTTCAATTGATGACGAAGAAGCGAAGCAGTTTCGCGAAAGCGTAGTGGAGTGGTTGATGACTAACCACCCGCACGACTGTCCGGTCTGTGAAGAAGGCGGTAACTGCCACCTTCAGGATATGACCGTCATGACCGGTCATAGCTTCCGTCGCTACCGCTTCACGAAGCGTACTCACCGCAACCAGAACCTGGGGCCGTTCATCTCTCACGAAATGAACCGCTGCATCGCCTGCTATCGCTGCGTACGTTACTACAAAGATTACGCCGATGGTGCGGATCTGGGCGTCTATGGCGCACATGACAACGTCTACTTTGGTCGTCCGGAAGACGGTACGCTCGAAAGCGAATTCTCCGGTAACCTGGTGGAAATTTGCCCGACCGGCGTCTTCACCGATAAAACGCACTCCGAGCGTTATAACCGTAAATGGGACATGCAGTTTGCGCCGAGCATCTGCCAGCAGTGTTCTATCGGTTGTAACATCAGCCCGGGCGAGCGCTACGGTGAACTGCGTCGTATCGAAAACCGCTACAACGGTACCGTTAACCACTACTTCCTCTGCGACCGTGGTCGTTTTGGCTATGGTTACGTGAACCTGAAAGACCGTCCGCGTCAGCCGGTACAGCGTCGTGGCGATGACCTGATCACGCTGAACGCCGAACAGGCGATGCAGGGCGCGGCAGATATTCTGCGTCAGTCGAAGAAAGTGATTGGTATCGGCTCCCCGCGGGCCAGCGTTGAAAGTAACTTCGCGCTGCGTGAACTGGTCGGTGCGGATAACTTCTATACCGGTATTGCCCAGGGCGAGCAGGAACGTCTGCAACTGGCTCTGAGCGTGCTGCGTGACGGCGGTATTCATACCCCGGCACTGCGCGAAATCGAGTCATACGATGCGGTTCTGGTCCTGGGCGAAGATGTCACCCAAACCGGCGCGCGCGTTGCGCTGGCAGTGCGTCAGGCGGTGAAAGGTAAAGCGCGTGAAATGGCGGCGGCGCAGAAAGTGGCCGACTGGCAGATTGCGGCAATCCTCAATATTGGCCAGCGCGCCAAGCACCCGCTGTTCGTTACCAACGTCGATAACACCCGTTTGGATGATATCGCGGCATGGACCTACCGTGCGCCGGTTGAAGATCAGGCGCGTTTAGGTTTCGCTATCGCCCATGCACTGGATAACAACGCACCGGCGGTTGACGGTATCGACCGTGACCTGCAGAACAAAATTGACGTCATCGTTCAGGCTCTGGCCGGGGCGAAGAAACCACTGATTATTTCCGGTACCAACGCCGGTAGCGCCGACGTGATTCAGGCTGCTGCCAACGTGGCGAAGGCGCTGAAAGGCCGTGGTGCAGACGTCGGAATCACCATGATTGCTCGCTCTGTCAACAGTATGGGGCTGGGTATGATTGGCGGTGGTTCCCTCGACGACGCGCTGACCGAACTGGAAACAGGTCGTGCTGACGCCGTTGTGGTGTTGGAAAATGACCTGCATCGCCATGCTTCAGCAACGCGTGTGAACGCCGCGCTGGCGAAAGCGCCGCTGGTACTGGTCGTTGACCATCAGCGCACGGCTATTATGGAAAACGCCCATCTGGTGCTTTCCGCCGCTAGCTTCGCTGAAAGCGATGGTACGGTAATTAACAACGAAGGGCGCGCCCAGCGTTTCTTCCAGGTCTATGACCCATCCTACTACGACAGCAACACCGTAATGCTGGAAAGCTGGCGCTGGCTGCACTCGCTGCACAGTACCGTGCAGAGTCGTGAAGTGGACTGGACGCAGCTCGACCATGTTATCGACGCGGTCGTTGAGAAGTTACCGCAGTTGGCGGGTATTAAAGATGCCGCGCCGGATGCAAGCTTCCGTATCCGTGGACAGAAACTGGCACGTGAACCGCACCGCTACAGTGGTCGTACCGCAATGCGCGCCAACATCAGCGTTCACGAACCACGCCAGCCGCAGGACAAAGACACCATGTTCGCTTTCTCCATGGAAGGGAACAACCAGCCGTCTGCGCCGCGTTCGCAAATTCCGTTTGCCTGGGCTCCGGGCTGGAACTCCCCACAGGCGTGGAACAAGTTCCAGGATGAAGTGGGCGGTAAACTGCGTCATGGCGATCCGGGCGTGCGTCTGATCGAAGCTTCTGCAGATGGTCTGGATTACTTCACAACCGTTCCGGCGAGCTTCCAGGCTCAGGATGGTCAGTGGCGTGTCGCGCCTTACTATCATCTGTTTGGTAGTGACGAAATGTCCCAGCGTGCGCCTGTCTTCCAGACCCGTATGCCGCAACCGTACATCAAACTCAACCCGGCTGATGCCGCGAAGTTGGGTGTGAATGCCGGTACGCGCGTTTCTTTCAGCTACGATGGCAACACGGTTACGCTGCCGGTTGAAATCGCTGAAGGATTAACGGCAGGGCAGGTTGGTTTGCCAATGGGTATGCCTGGCATCGCGCCGGTTCTGGCTGGTGCACGTCTTGAGGATCTGCAGGAGGCACAACAATGAGTTGGATTACACCCGATCTGATTGAGATCCTGCTGAGCGTTCTCAAAGCGGTCGTGATTCTGCTGGTGGTGGTCACCTGCGGGGCATTCATGAGCTTTGGCGAACGTCGTCTGCTCGGTCTGTTCCAGAACCGTTACGGACCGAACCGTGTTGGCTGGGGCGGTTCGCTCCAGCTGGTTGCGGACATGATCAAGATGTTCTTTAAAGAAGACTGGATCCCGAAATTCTCGGATCGCGTCATCTTTACCCTGGCACCGATGATCGCCTTCACCTCGCTGCTGCTGGCTTTCGCCATCGTGCCGGTGAGCCCGAACTGGGTGGTTGCAGATCTGAACATCGGGATCCTGTTCTTCCTGATGATGGCAGGCCTCGCGGTATACGCGGTGCTGTTCGCAGGCTGGTCCAGTAACAACAAATACTCGCTGCTCGGTGCGATGCGTGCGTCTGCGCAGACGCTGAGCTACGAAGTATTCCTCGGACTTTCCATGATGGGCGTGGTGGCGCAGGCCGGTTCATTTAACATGACCGACATCGTCAACAACCAGGCTGATATCTGGAACGTTATTCCGCAGTTCTTTGGTTTTGTCACCTTTGCCATCGCGGGCGTGGCGGTGTGTCACCGTCACCCGTTTGACCAGCCAGAAGCCGAGCAGGAACTGGCCGACGGTTACCACATTGAATACTCCGGTATGAAATTCGGTCTGTTCTTCGTGGGTGAGTACATCGGCATCGTCACCATTTCTGCACTGATGGTTACCCTGTTCTTCGGTGGCTGGCATGGTCCGTTCTTACCGCCATTCGTCTGGTTCGCGCTGAAAACCGCGTTCTTCATGATGATGTTCATTTTGATTCGTGCGTCGTTACCGCGTCCTCGTTATGACCAGGTAATGTCCTTCGGCTGGAAAGTCTGTCTGCCGCTGACGCTCGTCAACTTGCTGGTAACGGCGGCTGTCATTCTCTGGCAGGCGCAATAAGGGACACAAAGACCATGACCTTAAAAGAATTGTTAGTAGGTTTCGGCACCCAGGTACGCAGTATCTGGATGATCGGCCTGCATGCGTTCGCGAAACGCGAAACGCAGATGTACCCGGAAGAGCCGGTCTATCTACCGCCCCGTTTTCGTGGTCGTATCGTTCTGACCCGTGACCCGGACGGCGAAGAGCGCTGCGTTGCCTGTAACCTGTGTGCGGTAGCGTGTCCGGTAGGCTGTATCTCTTTGCAAAAAGCAGAGACCAAAGACGGCCGCTGGTATCCGGAGTTTTTCCGCATTAACTTCTCACGCTGCATTTTCTGCGGCCTGTGCGAAGAAGCCTGTCCGACAACGGCTATTCAGCTGACTCCAGATTTCGAGCTGGGTGAGTACAAGCGCCAGGACCTGGTTTACGAGAAAGAGGATCTGCTGATCTCCGGTCCGGGTAAATACCCGGAATATAACTTCTACCGGATGGCAGGTATGGCAATCGACGGCAAAGATAAGGGCGAAGCAGAGAACGAAGCCAAGCCTATCGACGTCAAGAGCCTGTTACCGTAAGGAGAGGGGCAATGGAGTTCGCTTTTTATATCTGTGGCCTGATAGCCATTCTCGCAACCTTGCGGGTGATCACCCACACCAATCCGGTACACGCACTGCTGTACCTGATTATTTCGCTGCTGGCGATTTCCGGGGTGTTCTTCTCGTTAGGTGCTTACTTCGCGGGGGCGCTGGAAATAATCGTCTACGCGGGCGCCATCATGGTGTTGTTCGTGTTCGTGGTCATGATGCTCAACCTCGGTGGTTCTGAAATTGAACAGGAACGCCAGTGGCTGAAACCGCAGGTGTGGATTGGACCGGCGATTCTGTCGGCCATCATGCTGGCGGTTATTGTTTATGCCATTCTGGGTGTTAACGATCAGGGCATCGACGGGACGCCAATTAGCGCGAAAGCTGTCGGTATTTCCCTGTTCGGACCGTATGTACTGGCGGTCGAGCTGGCTTCGATGCTGCTGCTGGCAGGTCTGGTTGTGGCCTTCCACGTAGGGCGCGAAGAGCGTTCTGGTGAAGTGCTGAGCAATCGCACCGATGACCGCGCGAAAAGAAAAACGGAGGAGCACGCATGATCCCCTTACAACATGGACTGATCCTCGCGGCTGTCTTATTCGTACTGGGCTTAACCGGTCTGGTTATCCGCCGCAATCTGCTGTTTATGCTGATCGGGCTGGAAATCATGATTAACGCCTCCGCGCTGGCCTTCGTGGTCGCCGGAAGCTACTGGGGCCAGACCGATGGTCAGGTGATGTATATTCTCGCCATCAGCCTTGCGGCTGCGGAAGCGAGCATTGGACTTGCGCTGTTGCTGCAACTTCATCGCCGTCGCCAGAACCTGAACATCGATTCAGTAAGTGAGATGCGTGGATGAACATGCTTGCCTTAACCATTATTCTGCCATTTATTGGCTTTGTATTACTGGCGTTCTCTCGCGGTCGTTGGTCAGAAAATCTGTCCGCGACCGTGGGCGTCGGGTCGATTGGCCTGGCGGCGCTGGTGACCGCGTTTGTTGGCGTTGACTTCTTTGCTAATGGTCAACAGGCCTACAGCCAGCCGCTGTGGACGTGGATGTCTGTCGGTGACTTCAATATCGGTTTTAACCTGGTGCTGGACGGCCTGTCGCTGACCATGCTCAGTGTGGTGACCGGTGTGGGTTTCCTGATCCACATGTTCGCCTCCTGGTATATGCGCGGTGAAGAGGGATACTCCCGTTTCTTCGCCTACACCAACCTGTTTATCGCCAGCATGGTGGTTCTGGTACTGGCGGATAACCTGCTGCTGATGTACCTCGGCTGGGAAGGCGTGGGCCTGTGCTCCTATCTGCTGATCGGTTTCTATTACACCGATCCGAAGAATGGCGCTGCGGCAATGAAAGCCTTCGTGGTGACCCGTGTGGGTGACGTGTTCCTCGCCTTCGCATTGTTTATCCTCTACAACGAGCTGGGCACGCTGAACTTCCGCGAAATGGTGGAACTGGCACCTGCTCACTTTGCAGATGGTAACAACATGCTGATGTGGGCAACCCTGATGCTGCTGGGCGGTGCGGTGGGTAAATCCGCGCAGCTGCCGTTGCAGACATGGCTTGCTGACGCGATGGCAGGTCCGACGCCTGTCTCCGCGCTGATCCACGCCGCGACGATGGTTACCGCCGGTGTCTACCTGATTGCACGTACTCACGGCCTGTTCCTGATGACGCCGGAAATCCTGCATCTGGTGGGGATTATCGGGGCTATCACTCTGGTACTGGCTGGTTTTGCCGCGCTGGTACAGACCGACATTAAACGCGTTCTCGCGTACTCCACCATGAGCCAGATTGGTTATATGTTCCTGGCTCTCGGGGTTCAGGCGTGGGACGCGGCGATTTTCCACCTGATGACGCACGCCTTCTTTAAAGCGCTGCTGTTCCTGGCATCCGGCTCGGTTATCCTGGCCTGTCACCACGAACAGAACATCTTCAAGATGGGCGGTCTGCGTAAGTCTATTCCGCTGGTGTATCTCTGCTTCCTGATCGGTGGCGCGGCGCTGTCGGCTCTGCCGCTGATTACCGCAGGCTTCTTCAGTAAGGATGAGATTCTGGCCGGTGCGATGGCGAATGGTCATATCAATCTGATGGTTGCAGGTCTGGTCGGTGCGTTCATGACCTCTCTGTACACCTTCCGTATGATTTTCATCGTGTTCCACGGTAAAGAGCAAATTCACGCTCACGCAGGGAAGGGGATTACGCATCATCTGCCGCTGATTGTGCTGATGATCCTGTCCACCTTCGTTGGCGCACTGATTGTGCCACCGCTGCAGGGGGTACTGCCTGCGACGACCGAGCTTGAGCATGGTCGCGTGATGACCCTGGAAATTACCTCCGGTATCGTCGCGATTGCAGGCATTCTGATCGCTGCATGGCTGTGGCTGGGTAAACGTACTCTGGTGACGTCGATTGCCAACAGTGCGCCAGGCCGTCTGCTGGGTACCTGGTGGTATAACGCCTGGGGCTTCGACTGGCTGTACGACAAAGTGTTCGTCAAGCCGTTCTTGGGCGTTGCATGGCTGCTGAAACGCGATCCGCTGAACGCAATGATGAACATTCCGGCGATCCTTTCCCGCTTTGCAGGTAAAGGCCTGTTGTTAAGCGAGAACGGCTATCTGCGTTGGTATGTAGCATCAATGAGCATCGGTGCCGTCGTTGTGCTGGCTCTGTTGATGGTACTGCGTTGATCGTAAAGTGAATTTTATCCAAATTCGTTGAAAATCAGGCCTCTATTAGGGGCCTTAAAAAGGAATAAAAATCGCCATGTTACTACCCTGGCTAATATTGATTCCCTTTATCGGTGGCTTCCTGTGCTGGCAGACCGAACGCTTTGGCGTGAAGGTGCCGCGTTGGATCGCGCTGATTACCATGGGACTGACGCTGGCGCTTGGCCTGCAACTTTGGTTGCAGGGCGGCTATTCACTGACGCAATCCACTGGCATTCCGCAGTGGCAGTCTGAGTTTGTCCTGCCGTGGATCCCACGCTTTGGCATCTCGATTCATCTTGCTATCGACGGTCTGTCGCTGCTGATGGTGGTGCTGACCGGCCTGCTCGGTGTTCTGGCGGTACTTTGCTCCTGGAATGAAATCGAAAAATACCAGGGCTTTTTCCACCTGAACCTGATGTGGATCTTAGGCGGCGTAATCGGCGTGTTCCTTGCCATCGACATGTTCCTGTTCTTCTTCTTCTGGGAAATGATGCTGGTGCCGATGTACTTCCTGATCGCGCTATGGGGGCATAAAGCCTCTGACGGTAAAACGCGTATCACGGCAGCAACCAAGTTCTTCATTTATACCCAGGCGAGTGGTCTGGTGATGTTGATTGCCATCCTGGCGCTGGTGTTTGTGCACTACAAAGCGACCGGTGTGTGGACTTTCAACTATGAAGAATTGCTGAATACTCCGATGTCCCACGGCGTGGAATACCTGCTGATGCTGGGCTTCTTCATCGCTTTCGCGGTGAAAATGCCGGTGGTTCCGCTGCACGGCTGGTTGCCGGATGCTCACTCCCAGGCACCGACCGCAGGTTCCGTTGACCTGGCAGGTATCTTGCTGAAAACCGCAGCCTACGGTCTGCTGCGCTTCTCCCTGCCGCTGTTCCCGAATGCGTCAGCGGAGTTTGCGCCTATCGCAATGTGGCTTGGCGTCATCGGCATCTTCTACGGCGCGTGGATGGCCTTTAATCAGTACGACATCAAACGTCTGATTGCTTACACCTCCGTATCCCACATGGGCTTCGTACTGATTGCTATCTACACCGGCAGCCAGCTGGCATACCAGGGTGCGGTGATTCAGATGATCGCGCACGGCCTGTCCGCAGCCGGTCTGTTCATCCTGTGTGGTCAGCTGTACGAACGTCTGCACACGCGTGATATGCGTATGATGGGCGGCCTGTGGGGCAAAATGAAATGGTTGCCTGCACTGTCAATGTTCTTTGCAGTGTGTACGCTGGGTATGCCGGGTACAGGTAACTTCGTTGGCGAATTTATGATTCTGTTCGGCAGCTACCAGGTGGTTCCGGTTATTACCGTGATCTCGACATTTGGTCTGGTGTTTGCTTCTGTTTACTCGCTGGCGATGCTGCATCGCGCTTACTTTGGTAAGGCGAAGAGCCAGATTGCCAGTGTTGAACTGCCAGGGATGTCGCTGCGTGAGCTGTTTATCATCCTGTTGCTGGTCGTGCTTCTGGTACTGCTTGGCTTCTATCCGCAGCCGATTCTGGATACCTCGCATTCTGCGATGAGCAACATCCAGCAGTGGTTTGTTAATTCCGTTACTACTACAAGGCCGTAAATCGCCATGACAATAACTCCACAACACCTGATTGCGCTGCTACCGCTGCTGATCGTCGGCTTGACGGTGGTGGTTGTGATGCTCTCCATTGCGTGGCGACGCAATCACTTCCTCAATGCCACGCTGTCGGTCATTGGGCTTAACGCCGCACTGGTTTCGCTCTGGTTTGTTGGCCAGGCGGGCGCTATGGACGTCACCCCGCTGATGCGGGTTGACGGTTTCGCCATGCTCTACACCGGGCTGGTGCTGCTGGCGAGTCTTGCCACCTGTACCTTCGCTTACCCGTGGCTGGAAGGCTACGACGACAACCGGGAAGAGTTCTATCTGCTGGTGCTGATTGCCGCGCTCGGCGGTATTCTGCTGGCTAACGCTAACCATCTGGCGGCGCTGTTCCTTGGTATTGAGCTTATCTCTCTGCCGCTGTTTGGTCTGGTTGGCTATGCGTTCCGTCAGAAACGTTCGCTGGAAGCCAGTATCAAATACACCATTCTGTCTGCCGCAGCGTCTTCCTTCCTGCTGTTTGGTATGGCGCTGGTGTACGCGCAGTCTGGCAACCTGTCGTTTGTCGCGCTCGGTAAGAGCCTCGGCGACGGTATGCTGCAAGAACCGCTGCTGCTGGCGGGCTTCGGTCTGATGATTGTTGGCCTCGGCTTTAAACTCTCACTGGTTCCATTCCACCTGTGGACGCCAGACGTATACCAGGGCGCTCCGGCTCCGGTTTCCACCTTCCTGGCGACGGCGAGCAAAATCGCTATCTTCGGCGTGGTGATGCGTCTGTTCCTGTACGCACCGGTAGGTGATAGCGAAGCGGTACGGATCGTGCTGGGTGTGATTGCCTTTGCTTCTATTATCTTCGGTAACCTGATGGCGCTGAGCCAGACCAACATCAAACGTCTGCTTGGTTACTCTTCTATCTCTCACCTCGGTTACCTGCTGGTGGCGCTGATTGCCCTGCAGAGCGGCGAGATGTCGATGGAAGCGGTTGGCGTTTACCTGGCCGGTTATCTGTTCAGCAGCCTCGGTGCGTTCGGTGTGGTCAGCCTGATGTCCAGCCCGTACCGCGGTCCGGATGCAGACTCTCTGTTCTCCTACCGTGGTCTGTTCTGGCATCGTCCAATCCTCGCGGCGGTGATGACGGTGATGATGCTGTCTCTGGCGGGTATTCCGATGACGCTGGGCTTTATCGGTAAGTTCTACGTACTGGCGGTGGGTGTGCAGGCTAATCTGTGGTGGCTGGTTGCCGCCGTGGTGGTGGGTTCCGCGATTGGTTTGTACTACTACCTGCGCGTTGCCGTGAGCCTGTACCTGAGCGCACCGCAGCAACTGAATCGCGATGCGCCGTCCAACTGGCAGTACAGCGCGGGCGGTATCGTGGTGTTGATTTCTGCTCTGCTGGTACTGGTGCTGGGTATCTACCCGCAACCGTTGATCAGCATCGTGCAGTTAGCGGCTCCGCTGATGTAATTCATCATGCTGTGATCGAAAAAGAGTCTGGACAATGTCCAGACTCTTTTTTTTTACCTGTATATACTCGTCATACTTCAAGTTGCTGGGGCGTCAGGCCGAAAGTTGACGGCTCACCAGCGGGCCGCTGATGCCTTTCGCTGTGCGATCCATCACTTCCTGAATTACTGAAGACAGCTCATTGACTTCGAATTTGGCCACGTAACCATCTGCTTTCACTCGGCGTACGTGATCTTCATTGGCGCTACCGGAAAGTGAGGAGTGGATAACGACCGGGATCTTCTTCAGGCGTTCGTCGGTTTTTATCTTACGGGTAAGCGTAAAACCGTCCATCTCCGGCATTTCCAGATCGGTGAGCACCAGCGCAATCTTCTCGCTGATTGGTTTACCTTCCGCTTCTGCTTCTTCAGATAGCTGTTGTATCTTTTCCCACGCATCCTGGCCCGTCACATGCATCAAGTGTGGGATCTCCATGGCGTTAAGCCCTTTTTCCAGCATCGCGCGAGCCACTTTGGAATCATCAGCCACAATCGCCACCGCACCCGGCGTAATGTTGAACTTATTGGTTTTCAGCTCTGTTGCGCGCAGGTCGTGGTTCGACGGTACAATATCGTACAGGATCTGTTCGACATCGAGCACCAGCGCCAGATTGTTAGTCTCTTTGTTGTCGTCCAGACAGGCGATACTGGTAATGTAGCGACCATTGACGGCTTTCTCGGCGGTATGCACCTGTTGCCAGTCCAGACGCATAATGTTTTCTACCGACTCCACCGCAAACGCCTGAACGCTGCGGGCATATTCCGTGATCAACAGGATGTTGAGTCCGGTCTCTGGCTTACAGCCCGCGACGGCAGGCAGATCAATCACCGGGATCACCTGATCGCGAATGTTAACCATACCCAGCAACGGGGCTTTCATACCTGCGGGACGCGTAAAGGTCGGCATCGGTACGATTTCACGCAGTTTGAATACGTTGATGCCAAACAGTTCTGATTTCTGCTCCTCGACGGATTTGCCAAGGCGAAACAGCAGCAGTTCAAAACGGTTAGACAGGGTTAGGTTTGTCCTGTCATCAATATCTTTCTGGAAATTGTTCATCCTGTCCTCAGTGTGAAAGCCAGCCTTTCCACTGTTATCGGCACTGAGGCGGAAAAATGGAGCATTAAACGGTGAAAATGGCGAAATCGTGAGCCAGTTCAGTGTCTGGAAATATCGCTTTGCACTCTTCGAGTAACCGCTGACAGCCTTTTTCATCGTAGCGTGAGCTAACGTGGGTCATGATCAGGCGTCCCACTCCGGCCTCAAGCGCCAACTGGGCGGCTTGTCGGGTCGAGCTGTGACCGCGGCTGTTGGCTTTTTCCTCCATTGAGGAGTCCAGTGTGGTTTCATGTACCATCACATCCACACCGCGTGCCAGTTCAATGGCGGACGCGCAAGGTCCTGTGTCGCCGAAAATAGCCACAGATTTTCCTCTGGTGGCAGGGCCGAGAAAATCGGCACCGTTAATCGCTCGACCATCCTCCAGCACGATGGTTTTCCCGGCTTTCAAATCCTGGAACCACGGGCCCGCTTTAACACCAGCCGCCTTCAAGGCGCTGGCGTCAAGTGCCCCCGGTTTGTCGTGCTCTTCAACACGAAAACCGTAGCACTCCAGCGGATGCTCCAGCGGGTACGCCGTTACTTTACGCAGGCCGTCATCAACAATTTCACCCGCGGTGATTTCGACAATATCCAGCGGATAATCGGTCCAGGAGCCGCTCAAACGCAAAGCCGTTTCGGTAAACTCTCGCAATCCCTTTGGTCCGTAAAGCGTCAGTGGCTGGACGTTCCCGGCCATTGAGCGACTGCACAGCAGCCCCGGTAAACCAAACAGGTGATCGCCGTGTAAATGGCTGATAAAAATACGCTCGAGTTTTCCAGGGTTAAATGGCGTGGTCAGCATCTGATGCTGCGTTCCTTCACCACAATCGAAAAGCCACAGCCCCGCCTGAGTCGGGTGTTGCAGATTCAGTAAAATTGCCGTTACATTGCGTGAGCGCGTGGGGACTCCCGCAGACGTGCCTAAAAATAGTAATTCCATCTTCGCGTTACACTTTTCGCCATCAATAAGGCAGGGTGTTCAGGTTATCACAACAAAGGGGCAGACTATGATTCACTGGCAAGATCTCCACCATGCAAAGCTCAATACACAGCAGCTGTACGCCATTCTTGAGCTTCGCTGTGCGGTATTTGTTGTTGAGCAACGGTGTCCGTATCAGGATGTGGATGGTGATGACCTCAGTGGTGAAAACCGGCACATTCTGGGTTGGCATAACGATGAACTGGTGGCGTATGCGAGGATTTTGAAAAGCGATGATGAGCTTGAGCCGGTCGTCATTGGTCGGGTGATTGTAAGCGAAGCGCTGCGGGGTGAAAAATTGGGGCAACAGCTAATGACTCAGACGCTGGCCTCCTGTACGCAGCATTGGCCGCACAAGGCGCTGTATCTGGGGGCGCAGGCACATTTGCAATCATTCTATGCGCGCTTTGGCTTTGTGCCGGTCACGGATATTTATGACGAAGACGGTATTCCACACGTCGGAATGGCGCGGGAAGCACATCAGGCGTAAACAGGCGCAAACACGCCTGATTGTCTATAGTTAGCGGGTACGTCAATAGAAAGGGAGAATAAAATGTCTTTTCATTCTTATGAATCACGTATCGATGACGATCTGGAATTATTGAGTGAAACGCTGGAGGAGGTGCTGCGTTCTTCCGGCGATCCAGCCGATCAAAAATACCTTGAGTTAAAAGCGCGGGCAGAGCGGGCGTTAGAAGAGGTGAGAAATCGTGTCAGCCACGCCTCTGACAGCTACTATTACCGCGCAAAGAAAGCCGTTTGCCGGGCGGATGATTATGTGCATGAAAAACCCTGGCGCGGAATCGGCGTTGGCGCCACGGTCGGTTTAGTGATGGGATTATTGTTAGCACGGCGATAAATTCCATTCCGTCAGCGCATTTGTACGTACTCCCTAACTGGGGGTACTGCTTTTTCTGCTCAGTACCCCGTATAATGTGAGGTTTTTAACAGGGAGAGGTCCGCGTGCATTCAATCACTACTGCGCTGGAAAGTCTGATGCGTCATTTGTCGCAAGAGATACCAGCAGCACCTGGAATTCGTATTTACGATATCCCTTTCCCACTGAATGATGCGTTTGACGCTTTAGGATGGCTGGCCAGTCAACCTGTCTGGCCCCAGTTTTACTGGCAACAGCGTAATGGCGATGAAGAAGCCGCCGTACTGGGCGCTGTTGCTACATTTTCCTCGCTCGAATTAGCCCAGCATTTTTTACATCAGCATAATGATAATCCTGACCTGCGTATCTGGGGCCTGAATGCCTTTGAGCCTCAGCGCGGCCATTTGTTATTGCCACGGTTGGAGTGGCGACGTTGCGCCGGAGTGGCAAGCTTACGCTTACATCTCTTTAGCGACGTGTCGCTGCGTGAAGACGCCGCGCAGGCGGTGGCGTTTATCTCATCGCTCGCCAACGTAAAGCCGCTGCCCGCATTGCGTCTGCGTTTGACGGGAGAACAGAACTGGCCGGATAAAACTGGCTGGATAGACCTGATAAAGCTCGCCACGCAAACGATCAATAGGGAACAGCTCGATAAGGTCGTGCTGGCGCGGGCGACCGATTTACAGTTTTCTCAGTCGGTTAACGCCGCGGCCGTGATGGCTTCCAGTCGTCGTCTAAACCTGAACTGCTACCATTTCTTTATGGCGTTCTCCGCAAAGTGTGCGTTTCTTGGTTCTTCCCCTGAACGTCTGTATCGGCGGCGTGACACGGCGCTGCGCACCGAGGCGCTGGCGGGAACCGTTGCCAACCACCCTGAGGATCATCGGGCCTGGCAGTTGGGGGAATGGCTAATGAAAGATGATAAAAACCAGCGCGAGAATATGCTGGTGGTCGAAGATATTTGCCAGCGTCTGCAAGGCTGTACGCAAACTCTTGATGTGCTGCCGCCGCAGGTGCTTAGACTGCGCAAAGTGCAGCACCTGCGCCGCTGTATCTGGACGGAACTGAATCAGGCTGATGATACGCTTTGTCTGATGCAGCTCCAGCCCACGGCGGCAGTCGCAGGTATTCCGCGTGAGCTGGCGCGTGAATTTATCCAACAAAATGAACCGTTTGAACGCGAGTGGTATGCCGGTTCTGCGGGTTACCTTTCTCTGCGCCAAAGCGAGTTTTGCGTGTCATTACGGTCGGCGAAAATTAGTGAAAATGTGATACGCCTGTATGCCGGGGCAGGGATCGTGCGTGGTTCAGATCCTGAACAGGAATGGCAAGAAATAGACAATAAAGCGGCAGGACTGCGCACTTTATTACAGATGGAAGGGTAATGAGTTGTATATTACCGACTCATATCAAAAATCCATTTATTCGATTCTTTATACTGTGTCGCAATATTGATACCGGACAATCTCATGTCAGTAAGCGCATTTAACCGACGCTGGGCGGCGGTCATTCTGGAAGCACTCACTCGCCACGGCGTCAGGCATGTCTGCATTGCCCCTGGCTCTCGTTCTACACCGTTGACTCTGGCGGCTGCGGAAAACCCCGCTTTTATTCACCATACTCATTTTGATGAGCGTGGCCTTGGGCATCTGGCCTTAGGTCTGGCAAAAGTCAGCCGGCAGCCTGTCGCTGTGATTGTGACGTCCGGTACGGCGGTGGCAAATTTGTATCCCGCGTTGATTGAAGCGGGCCTGACCGGTGAAAAGCTGATTCTACTCACGGCTGACAGACCTCCTGAGCTTATCGACTGCGGCGCTAACCAGGCGATTCGTCAGGCCGGAATGTTTGCCTCGCATCCATCGCAAACGCTCTCTTTACCGCGCCCGACCCAGAACATTCCGGCTAGTTGGCTGGTATCCACCATTGATAACGCCTTAGCTGCGCTGCATAGCGGGGCGGTTCATATCAATTGCCCATTTGCGGAACCGCTGTATGGCGACATGGACGAAACGGGGATTGACTGGCAGCAGCGCCTTGGCGACTGGTGGCAGGATGATAAACCCTGGCTGCGTGAGTCGCGTCGGCTGGAAAGCGACAAACAGCGTGACTGGTTTTTCTGGCGACAAAAACGCGGCGTTGTTGTTGCAGGCCGCATGAGCGCGGAAGAGGGCAAAAAGGTTGCGCAGTGGGCGCAGATGCTAGGCTGGCCGCTGATTGGCGATGTTCTGTCACAAACCGGACAACCTTTGCCGTGCGCCGACCTGTGGCTGGGAAATGCGAAAGCGGTCACTGAATTACAGCAGGCGCAGATTGTGGTGCAGCTTGGCAGTAGCCTGACCGGAAAACGGCTCCTGCAATGGCAGGCCAGCTGTGATCCGCAGGAATACTGGATTGTCGATAATATCGAAGGCCGCCTCGATCCGGCTCACCATCGTGGGCGCAGACTGGTAGCGACGGTTGGCGACTGGCTGGAGCTGCATCCGGCGGAGAAACGTCAGCCCTGGTGCGTGGAGATCCCACGCCTGGCACAACTGGCCTGGCAGGCGGTAGAAGCCCGTCGCGACGCGTTTGGTGAAGCGCAATTAGCCCACCGTATCCGCGAATACTTGCCGGAGCAGGGGCAACTGTTCGTAGGCAACAGCCTGGTG
The DNA here is from genome assembly GCF_013729795.1 of Citrobacter sp. RHBSTW-00859. Classification (NCBI taxonomy): domain Bacteria; kingdom Pseudomonadati; phylum Pseudomonadota; class Gammaproteobacteria; order Enterobacterales; family Enterobacteriaceae; genus Citrobacter; species Citrobacter sp. RHBSTW-00859. The sequence goes on from NZ_CP056284.1 coordinate 1,640,277, forward strand.
GTGCGCCTGATTGATGCGCTGTCGCAGCTTCCGGCGGGTTACCCGGTCTATAGCAACCGTGGCGCGAGCGGCATTGACGGCCTGCTGTCAACGGCAGCAGGCGTACAGCGCGCCAGCGCGAAATCGACGCTGGCTATCGTCGGCGATTTATCTGCGCTGTATGACCTCAATGCGCTGGCGTTATTGCGCCAGGTTTCCGCGCCGTTTGTCCTGATAGTGGTCAATAATAACGGCGGGCAAATTTTTTCCCTGTTGCCGACGCCAGCAAGCGAACGCGAACGGTTCTACCTGATGCCGCAGAACGTGCATTTTGAGCATGCTGCCGCCATGTTTAACCTTAAATACCAGCGCCCGGAAAACTGGGAGCAACTGGAGAGCGCGCTGACTAACGCCTGGCGTACTCCGGCGGCAACGGTGATTGAGCTGGTGGTAAACGAAACTGATGGGGCGCAAACCCTGCAGCAACTGCTGGCACAGGTAAGCCATCTATGATCCTGCACGCGCAGGCGAAAGTGGGTCAGACGGGATTTCCCTGGCTGGTTTTCCTGCACGGTTTTTCCGGTGATTGTCGGGAATGGCAGACGGTTGGCGAAGCGTTTAAGAATTATTCGCGGCTGTATATCGACCTGCCGGGACACGGTGGCTCCGCTGACATCAGCGTGAGCGGATTCGACGACGTAAGCGCTTTGCTGCGTAACACACTGCTTAGTTACAACATACTTAAATACTGGTTGGTAGGTTACTCTCTTGGCGGCAGAGTCGCGATGATGGCGGCTTGTCAGGAGATGCCAGGACTGTGCGGTCTGGTGGTTGAAGGTGGACATCCAGGCTTGCAAAGTGAGGAGGCGCGCGTTCAGCGTCGCCTCTCTGATGGTCGCTGGGCTGCGCGTTTTCGCGCTGAGCCGTTGTGCGAGGTGTTTATTGACTGGTATCAACAGCCGGTTTTTTCCTCGCTGAATGCGGCGCAAAGAGAAGCGCTGGTCGCAATGCGTAGCCAGAATAACGGGCATACGCTGGCGGCGATGCTGGAGGCCACCTCGCTGGCCGTACAACCTGATTTACGTGCGCAACTCACTAAGCGCACATTTCCGTTTTATTATTTATGTGGTGAACGTGACGATAAATTCCGCGCTCTGGCGGCGGAAATATCCGTACCAAGCCATGTGATTCGTAATGCCGGACACAACGCGCATCGGGACAATCCCGCTGACGTGGTGGACTGTCTGGCTCAGATTCTGCATCGCTGACTATAGGACATTTTATGATCTATCCTGATGAAACAATGCTTTACGCACCGATAGAATGGCACGATTGCTCTGAAGGCTACACCGACATTCTCTACGAGAAATCCACCGACGGTATCGCAAAGATCACCATTAATCGTCCGCAGGTACGCAATGCCTTCCGTCCGGTCACCGTGAAAGAGATGATCCAGGCGCTGGCGGATGCTCGCTATGATGACAACATTGGCGTGATTATTCTGACCGGTGCTGGCGACAAAGCGTTCTGCGCAGGTGGCGATCAGAAAGTGCGCGGTGACTACGGCGGATACCAGGATGATTCCGGTGTGCATCACCTGAACGTACTGGACTTCCAGCGCCAGATTCGTACCTGTCCGAAGCCGGTAGTGGCGATGGTTGCAGGCTTTTCCATCGGCGGCGGCCATGTGCTGCACATGATGTGTGACCTGACCATTGCGGCTGAAAACGCCATCTTCGGCCAGACCGGTCCGAAAGTCGGTTCCTTCGATGGCGGCTGGGGTGCCTCTTACATGGCGCGTATTGTCGGTCAGAAAAAAGCGCGTGAAATCTGGTTCCTGTGCCGTCAGTACGATGCGAAGCAAGCGCTGGATATGGGCCTGGTAAACACCGTGGTTCCGCTGGCCGATCTGGAAAAAGAGACCGTACGCTGGTGTCGTGAAATGCTGCAAAACAGCCCGATGGCGTTGCGCTGCCTGAAAGCTGCACTGAACGCCGACTGCGATGGTCAGGCTGGTCTGCAAGAGCTGGCGGGTAACGCCACCATGCTGTTCTACATGACGGAAGAAGGTCAGGAAGGCCGTAACGCCTTTAACCAGAAACGTCAGCCGGATTTCAGCAAATTTAAACGGAATCCGTAATGCGTAGCGCGCAGGTATACCGCTGGCAGATCCCCATGGACGCGGGGGTGATTCTGCGCGACAGGCGGTTAAAAACGCGTGACGGGCTGTACGTTCGCCTTTATGACGGCGAGCGCGAAGGGTGGGGAGAGATCTCCCCGCTGCCGGGCTTCAGTCAGGAGAGCTGGGAAGAGGCGCAAACCGAGCTGCTGGCCTGGGTCAACGGCTGGCTACAGGGGGATTCTTCCTTACCGCAGCTGCCTTCGGTCGCCTTTGGCGCAAGCTGTGCGCTGGCCGAACTGGCTGGCGCATTGCCAGAAGACGCAGACTACCGTGCAGCGCCGCTGTGTACGGGCGATCCTGATGATCTGGTACTGCAACTGGCGGACATGCCGGGTGAAAAAGTAGCGAAGATAAAGGTCGGACTGTATGAAGCGGTTCGCGACGGTATGGTCGCCAACCTGCTGCTTGAGGCTATCCCGGAGCTGCATTTGCGACTTGACGCCAACCGAGCCTGGACGCAGTTGAAAGCCCAGCAGTTCGCGAAGTACGTTAATCCAGAGTACCGCGGGCGCATCGCTTTTCTCGAAGAGCCATGCAAAACCCGCGATGACTCTCGTGCTTTTGCGCGTGAAACCGGCATTGCCATTGCCTGGGATGAAAGCTTGCGTGAAGCGGATTTCATCTTCGAAGCCGAAGAGGGCGTCAAGGCAGTGGTTATCAAACCTACGCTGACGGGCAGTCTCGATAAAGTGCGCGAACAGGTGGAAGCGGCGCATGCACTTGGTCTCACCGCTGTTATTAGTTCGTCGATCGAGTCGAGCCTGGGCTTAACCCAACTGGCGCGAATTGCCGCCTGGCTGACGCCGCAGACCATTCCGGGGCTGGATACCCTGAGCCTGATGCAGTGCCAGCAGGTACGCACCTGGCCGGGTAGCGCATTGCCGTGTATCGATGTTGATGCGCTGGAACGCCTGCTATGACCCAGCGGGAAATGCCCGATAGCGTAAGCATATCGGGCCTGGTACAACCCGATGACTGGCCGTGGCGTCACTGGCGACAGGTTCGTGCAGAGGTGCCTGCTCTACGCCTCAACGATGAAGTATTAAGCTGGAGCGAGCTCTGCACGCGCGTTGACCATCTGGCCAGCGGTTTTGCCGCTCAGGGCGTGGAAGAGGGCGATGGCGTCCTGCTTCGCGCCTGGAATCATCCGCGTGCTTTGCTGGCCTGGCTGGCATTGCTGCAATGTGGGGCGCGGGTTTTACCTGTGAACCCGCAGCTGCCTCAATCGCTGCTTGACGCGCTGGTCCCGGACTTAACGCTGCGTTTTGCGCTGGATCTTGAGGCAGCTAATGTTCTCGCGGGACTCCATCCGTTGCAGATGCAGGCAGTGCCAGGCAAGCATGCCGCCGCGTGGTTACCCCAGCGGTTGAGCACGATGACGTTAACCTCAGGTTCTACCGGATTGCCAAAGGCAGCGGTGCATACCTGTCAGGCTCATCTGGCAAGCGCGCAGGGCGTGCTGTCATTAATGCCATTTGATGCTGAAGATGACTGGCTGCTCTCGCTGCCGCTGTTTCATGTTTCCGGCCAGGGTATTTTGTGGCGTTGGTTGTTTGCCGGGGCACGAATGACCGTGCGCGACAAGCAACCATTGGAGCAAATGCTGGCTGGATGCACTCATGCTTCGCTGGTGCCCACGCAGCTGTGGCGCCTGCTGGTCAACAAAACGGCGGTAACGCTCAAAGCAGTGCTCCTGGGTGGCGCGGCAATTCCTGTTGAATTGACGGAACAGGCGCGCGAGCAAAGGATTCGCTGCTGGTGCGGTTACGGTTTAACGGAGTTTGCTTCTACGGTCTGTGCGAAAGAAGCGGATGGCCTGGCAGATGTGGGGTCGCCCCTGGCAGGCAGAGAAGTCAGAATCGTTGATGGTGAAGTCTGGCTGCGTGCCGCCAGCATGGCGCAAGGTTACTGGCGTAACGGGCAACTGATTCCTTTAGTAAACGCGGAAGGCTGGTTTGCCACCCGCGATCGCGGGGTGTTGAAGGACGGCAAGTTAACCATTGTCGGTCGGATGGACAATCTGTTCTTTAGCGGCGGGGAAGGCATACAGCCGGAAGAGGTGGAACGCGTGATTGCTGCGCATCCGCATGTTCTGCAAGCCTTCATTGTGCCGATAGAAGACAAAGAGTTTGGTCATCGCCCGGTGGCGGTCGTTGAGTATGACACCAATGCGGGTGACACCAATCTGGCAGAGTGGGTGAAAGATAAGCTGGCCCGCTTTCAGCAACCGGTATGCTGGCTGACATTGCCACCCGAACTAAAATCCGGAGGGATTAAAATCTCTCGTCGTGCGCTGTCAGATTGGGTAAGTGCTTCATTCTTAAAATTAAGCAAACAGTAATTACATTTCTCACTTTCGCTATTGAGTCGCTATTGTCATTTTGTTTATCTGCTAATGTGTAACCTGTTGTGAAATTTTTTAACAAAAGGTGCGCTATGGAATGGCATGTGAAGAAGTCTTGCTGTCACAAAAAAGCAGGCAGGCTCTATATCGTACTTTGTGATGGCGGCGGTTCGCTAAAGATGCTGGCTGAGGCGCACTCTTCCGAGTGGGTTAAGCCCGGAGACCTCCTTTCACCGCTGAAAGATGCACTGTATTGCATTAATCGCGATACCTCACGGTTAATCAAAATAATTGATGCCAGACAGTACACGTGCGAGGAATGGGAACGCCTGTTACGACTGTCTGAAGATAAATAATCTCAGGGTTGGCACTGGTGTGAAGGTAAAAAAATCGTCAGTAGCCCTGCCATGATGCACAGCACTCCGGCGAGCGCTTTCGCTGAAAATATTCCCTGCCAGCCGGGCAGGATCATTGATGCAACCCACACCAGTACATAGCTCAGGCTGAGCAGGGCATACGCTTTGCTCAGTGCGAGCTGGTGCAGCGCTTTATGCCAGCAAATCACCGACAGTAAATACCCTGCCAGTCCGGCATACAAAGCAAATGCGCCGACGCTAAGAGAGAATACGGCGGAAATGAATTGCTGCGGCTGCAGCATTGGCGGCAGATTATCCATCGCAAAGCCAAGACTCAACTGGGCGGCTGAAGTGATAATAACGCTGCATAATCCCCAAAAGATGCCCATTACACCGCGCTCCCAAGAATAAAGATGCCGGTGATGATTAACCCCACTCCCAGCCAGTGGCGCGGGGTGACGGGTTCGCGCCAGATTTTCCAGGCAGCCAGAGTCACCCATACAAAATTAAGACTCAGCATGGGGTAGGCGATGCCGACCGGAATGTTCTGCAGCACCGCCAGCCATAGCAGCATGGCCAGACCGAGACTTGCCAGAGCAAGCCCAATCCATAGCGTAATGTGGCGTTTTCGCGCTCGAACGGGAACGGGTCGCGACGCCTGCTTCTGACATAACTGACCGCAGACGCTGAGCAGGCTGGCGAGAACTAAGGCTATCCAGATCATTTCGGCCGATACTGAATCAGGACCAGACGCCCCTGATTATCGATATAGTCAGCGGGAGGGATAGCAAGTCGATTAATATCTTCATCCTTATCAATTGTGAGCACGAGCGTAATGTTTCCTTGCTGACGATGTTGCGCTAACCACTCGGCAAAGTTCCCCCGACCGACAAAACGCCCCTGGGCATCCGGGTAGTTAAGGCCATATTTTAACTCGCCCGTTTGTCCGTACATTATGATGTCGTCACGCTTCAGGCTCCAGGCCAGCCCCGCGGCGACGCCAACGCTGTCGGTGAGAATATAACGGCTCGACTCCAGCGACTCTTTGGTCATCTCGACAAAAAATTGTGGCTGTTTAGATTCCATCACCCGGTCAGGAATGGAGAAGCCAAACAACAGTGCCAGGCCTAATGGACACAACGCTGCGAACGTCCAGTTCTTCTCGCGGTTATTTAGCGTATACCAGCCAAAGAGCGTCCAGATGATAAAAATGCCCCACGCACAAAACACCTTATAGGTTTCGATATGCGACCAGACCGGCGTCTTTAATGGACCCAGTGTAGAAACAATAAACGTGGCGACAATGCCGGTCACGCCGAACAGAACGTTGATCCAGCCATTCACGCGCAGCGCGGTTGCGCCTTTTTGCGCGGCCTGCAGGCCGAAACGCGCCGTCAATATTGCCAGCGGCGCGAAGCAGGAAAGAATATAGGTCGGCAGTTTTCCTTTCGCAATGCTGAAAAACAGGATTGGCATGATAAACCAGCTCAGCAGGTACAGTGCGCTGCGCGGAACATCCCGTTCACGCCAGCCCGTACGCAGCGCGCCGGGGAGCAGCCCGAGCCACGGTAATGCGCCTGCCACCAATACCGGAATGTAGTACCAGACGGGGGCCTTATGTTGGGCATCCTCCCGCGCGAAACGTTGAATATGCTCGACCCAGAAGAAGTAATGCCAGAAATCCGGCTCACGCCGGGCAATCGCTATTCCCCAAGGCAGCACAGTCACGATGCAACCGACTACTGCCAGCAGACCGTAGATAATGAGATCTTTCCAGCGCTTTTGTACGAAAACCCACGGCAGTACGCTGAGTACAGGAACGGCGAGTGCCAGGAAACCCTTGGTCATCACGCCCATGCCGCAGGTTAACCCTAACAGCAGAAAGGCGGTAATTTTGCGCGTTCTGCTGGTGGCTTGCATCCCCTCCCAAAAGCAGCACATGCCCGCCATTAGCCAGAGCGCAATGATGGGATCAAGTACCGCGTAGGTACCGATGCTGTAAACCGAAAAAAACGTTAAAAAGATAACCGAAGAGAGTACGGCGGTGCGCTTATCCCGCCACAACCGCATGGCAAGCCAGGCTACCATTAGCGCCGTCAGCAAAGTGGCAAAAATGGCTCCTGCTCTGACGCCAAAATTATTGGCGCCAAACAGCCATTGCCCGATGCTGTTTAACCAGTATCCGGCAATTGGTTTTTCAAAATACCGCAGCCCTAAAAAGTGCGGAACGATCCCGTCGCCAGAGGTCAGCATTTCCCGACTGATTTCGGCATAGCGCGTTTCATCAGGCTGCCACAGCAGGCGACTGTTGATGGGGAGAATAAAATACAGCGCAATAAAAGCGATAAATGCCAGGGTGTAGCGGACAGTAAGTTTCATCTTGTCACACTCACTGGTTGTTGGCGGCCGACCCATCCCTCTCTGCCGGGTATTTTGCCACGCACGATCTGCCCTGTTGGCAGCGAACTGACATCGTCCGGTAACAGGTCGCCGAGCGGGCAAAATGTTATCCCCATGTCTGCGGCGCGAGTAAGCAGCTCGTCAAAATTCTGCTGAAAGGCGATGCCTTCAACTTCCGCATGAATGGTATACACCGGTGTTCCTCTGCTCATCTGGATGTGGGAGAGAATGTAAGCGTTGAAGTCCACCGCCTGGACTTCCTGACCAACCACTTCATCCCAGGTGGGTAGCGTGACGGGAATTTGCGGCGTACCTGTTTTCCCGGATGTCAGCACCGGACGGAATAACGACGTTCCCCGACAGTCGCTGTTATAACGCAGATGGAACGTTTCTTTGGCGTGGACGACGCGATCGTCGGCACGCCATCCGGCAACGGCAGAACAAGTGACGGGTTGTCCGATAAGAGTTTCAAGGGCCGTGATGCCTCGTGAAATATCATCAATCAGCTGTTTATCATTCCAGTTTCCGCTTCGCGCCTGCCAGGCATGGTGATCCCAGGCATGCAAACCGGTTTCATGAATCAGGGCGGTTTGCGCAATGATCGCCGCGTTGGCCTGGCCGATCTCTTTTCCCGGCCAGGCGGTTCCCGCCAGCAATATATCCCATCCGTAAAGTGATGCGGCGTTTGAGCGCAGCATCTTCCACAGAAATTGTGGTTTCACAAGACGCCAGAGGTGGCGTCCCATGTTGTCCGGTCCAACGCTAAAGAAAAAACTTGCCCGCACGTTATGTCGGTTCAATGTCTCCAGCAGGCGGGGTACGCCTTCGCGCGTCCCCCTGAAAGTATCGACATCTATGCGCAAGCCGACTTGGGTCATGATGTGTGTTCCGTGATATTCACACTGCGTAAGAAGAAGTCCAGCGTCTCTTCTACCGTTTCCTGCATCTCAATGGTGGGCTCCCAGTTCAGGCAGCGTTTCGCATTGCGGATGTTGGGCTTACGATGTTCAACGTCTTGATAACCTTTACCATAGTAGCTGCTGCTTTCGACGTCACGGAAACCGGCAAACGGCGGGAAGTGGCTACGCAATGGATGTTTTTCAAAGCAGGTAAGCAGCATTTCTGCCAGTTCCTGAATACTCGCTTCGTTCTGCGGATTACCGATGTTGATAATCTCACCGTCGCAGCGTCCGCCTTCGTTTTCAATGATGCGGTACAGGGCTTCGATACCATCCCGAATGTCGGTAAAGCAGCGTTTTTGCTTGCCGCCTTCAATCAGCTTAATCGGTGAACCCTCCACCAGATTGAGGATCAGTTGGGTAATGGCGCGTGAGCTGCCGATACGCGCGGCGTTAAGGCTGTCCAGACGCGGCCCCATCCAGTTAAACGGGCGGAACAGGGTGAAGCGCAATCCCTCTTTTTCGCCGTACGCCCAGATTACGCGGTCCAACAACTGCTTGGAAACGGAGTAGATCCAGCGTGGTTTATTCACCGGACCGACGATCAGATTCGAGCTGTCCTCATCGAAGACTTTGTCGGTACACATGCCGTAGACTTCGGACGTTGACGGGAAAATGATGCGCTTATGGTATTTCACGCAGTAGCGAATGATTTTCAGGTTCTCTTCAAAATCGAGCTCAAATACGCGCAGCGGGTTGCGGGTATATTCGATTGGCGTTGCGATCGCCACCAGCGGCAGCACGACGTCGCATTTTTTAACATGGTATTCAATCCATTCGGAGTGAATGCTGATGTCGCCTTCGACGAAGTGGAATCGCGGATGCTGCAGAAAACGTCCAATGGCGTCACTGCCAATATCGAGCCCATACACTTCGTAATGATCTTCTTGCAGCAGGCGTTCGGTCAGATGGTTACCAATGAAGCCATTGACGCCGAGGATCAGCACGCGTGTACGACGTTTAGTGGTGGTAACTGATTGACTGTTCAGGCGGGAGCCTGGAACCAGGCCCAGAACCTGCGCCAGTTGCGACCCTTGCATTGCAATACCATCGCCAGCTTGTCCGGTAATAATTTCCAGGGCGCCATCGCCACAGGCGATCAGCAAAGGAGAAACGGAGATGACGGTACCCGGTTGGGTCGCTGAGTCATTTACGCAAACGCGCGATGACCAGACGGTGAACTTTTGTGTACCGACATAGCTGTGTGCGCCCGGCCACGGATCGCTGACGGCGCGGACCTGGTTATGCAACTCCGCGGCAGGTGTGTTCCAGTCGAGGAAGCTATCTTCCGGTGTACGGCGACCAAAACAGGTAGCATCTGCTTCCTGTTGGGGGCGTTCTGCATAATCCCCGGTATTAATCGCGGGCAGTGCCTGTTCCAGCAGGTGACGCGCAGCCTGGCACAATTTATGGTGCAGCGTTAACGCCACGTCATCCGGCGAAATAGCGACGCGCTGCTGGGCAATAATGGCGCCAGCATCCGCGCGTTTGACCATGCGGTGAAGCGTGACGCCGGTTTCGGTTTCGCCATTGACCAATACCCAGTTCAGCGGCGCGCGACCACGGTATTTCGGCAGCAACGAACCGTGCAGATTAAAAGCCCCCGCAGGCGCAAGACTGAGGATCTCATCACTCAGTAAATGACGATAGTAGAACGAGAAGATAACATCCGGCGCCAGTTGGCTAATGCGTTCAATCCACAAGGGATGATTGACCTCGTCCGGGGCGTAAACCGGAATTCCGGCGCTGGCGGCAAGGCGGGAAACCGATCCAAAAAATGCTTTTTCGCCCGGATTATCAGTGTGCGTAAAAATGGCAGCGATTTCATAACCGGCATCCAACAAAGCCTGGACACCCTGACATCCCATATCGTGATAGGCAAATACGATGGCTTTCATGCGCGGTTTTCCTCGGTTGGCTGCGTGGTTTGTGGGCGGATAACGTGTTGAACAAAATAGCGGGGGCGGGCGCGGACATCGTTATAGATGCGACCGATATATTCGCCGAGTAAACCCATGCCAATAAACTGTGCGCCGATAAAGGTAAACAGGACGGCAAACAGCATGAATACCCCTTCCGCGGCCCACTGTGGACCGAGCGTCAGACGCAGAACCACAAGCAGGATAGACAAGGTAAAGCCAGTGGCGGCGATTACGCTGCCCAACAGGCTCAACATACGAAGTGGCGTTGTGGTCAGACAGGTCACCAGGTCATACATCAGGTTGATCAGACGCATAAAGCTGTATTTGGAGTCACCAAATTCACGCTCTGCATGGTGTACCGGGATTTCCGTAGCGCGCCGGGCAAAAATGTTGGCCAGAATCGGGATAAAGGTGCTGCGCTCCTGGCAATGCAGCATGGCATCGACGATATGGCGGCGATAAGCGCGTAACATGCAACCGTAGTCGCCCATCGCTTTACCGGTGGTGCGCTGAATCAGATGGTTAATCATTCGCGATGCGGTCTTACGAAATACGCTGTCCTGACGGTTCTGACGTACCGTGCCGACCACATCGAAGCCTTCATCTGCGGTGGCGACCAGCCGTGGGATCTCCTCCGGCGGGTTTTGCAAATCGGCATCCAGTGTGATGATCACGTCGCCGGTGACATGACTGAAACCGGCCATAATCGCCGAGTGTTGCCCGTAATTGCGATTCAATAAAATAGAAACAATATGGCTGTTCGGTGCCTGGGAAGCATCCATCATCAGCTGTGCGGAATGGTCGTTGCTGCCGTCATCAATTAGCAGAATTTCATAGTCTTTGCCCAATTTTTCGCAGGCAGCGCTGGTACGTCTGATTAACTCTGGCAAGCTTTCCTGTTCATTAAAAACGGGAATGACCACCGAGACTTTTTTGATCGGTGCTGCTTCAAACATGGTTATTGTCCTGCAATCTCGCGAAGTGCCGTAATTACCCGCTGGGTGTCATCGGCGGTCATATCGGGGAATAACGGCAGTGAGCAAATGCGCGCGCTATTCCATTCTGTATTGGGGAGCGAAAGGGTAGTGAAGCGTTCGCGGTAATATTTTTGCGTATGGGCCGCACGAAAATGCAGACCGGTGCCGATATTTTTGGCCTTTAACGCTTCCATTAAGGCATCTCTGCTCAGACCGCAGCGGGCTTCGTCAACGCGAATGATGAACAGGTGCCAGGCGTGAACGTGCGCCCACTGGGGCAGACTCAGTGGTTGAAATGGCGTATCGGCCAGCGCCTGTTGATACTCGCGGGCAATTTGCGCCCGGCGTGAGTTCAGGTGTTCCAGTTTATTTAGCTGTACCAACGCAATGGCGGCATTGATATCCGTGAGGTTGTACTTGTACCCTGGCGCAAGCACTTCGGCCTGCGGCGCCCGGCCATAGGTTTGTCGATCAAAGGCATCAACGCCCAGACCGTGAAACTTCAGGCTGCGAAGCCGTTGGGCAAGCTGGCTGTCGTCGGTAACGATCAACCCGCCTTCGGCGCAGGTAATATTTTTGATGGCGTGAAACGAGAATATTGCCGTGCCGCGCGCGCCGACATGACGACCTTTATACAACGTCCCTACGGCGTGGGCCGCATCTTCTATAATCGGAATGCCATAGCGTTCGCCAATGGCATAAATCGCGTCCAGGTCGGCGGGGGCGCCTGCGTAATGTACCGGAATAATGGCTTTGGTTCGCGGGGTGATGGCGGCCTCAATTTGCTCCGGTGTGACCATGAGCGTATCGCGGTCGACGTCGATCATGACTGGCGTCGCACCCAACAGGACAATCATGTTGAGGGTAGAAACCCACGTCATTGACGGTGTAATGACCTCATCGCCTGCACCGATGTCCAGCGCCATCAGCGTGATGTGCATTCCTGCCGTTGCGGAGCAGACGGCGACGGCGTGTTGATTTCCCGTGAGCTGGCAGAAGGCTTCTTCCAGCTGTTGATTTTTCGGGCCGGTGGTTATCCATCCAGAGTCCAGAACCGTCTTCACAGCAGCAAGTTCTTCAGCCCCCATTGCCGGGCGAGAGAAAGGCAAAAAGTCAGACATCATTATTCCTTCAAGCCATTTAACGCCACCGACGTTTTATTTTTAGTGATAAATAGGGGCGTCGTTAATTATTTCATCAGGCTTCAAAGAGTAATGACGGAAGGTTAATTTATCCTTAAGAGTTTAAGGTTTGGGAAAGAGAGAGGAATAGCGTGTTTTTATTTATCTTAATGAAAAAAAGATCATGTAGGTTCTTGAGTAGTTTGGGCGACATTGCTGTTATCTGCAGACTGATGAGCGCAATGCCGCTATTAAAATGATAACTTACAGTAACCCTTTCAAGGTTAACGTTTTACGCGTGGCGATATTTAAATCGTAAGAGCCGAGATCTTCCGCTTTAACCCAGGCGAATGCCTGGAATTCTTCGTTAATCTTCACTTCACGATTAGCCGCCACACAATCGAAGATGAGATAAATCATATAAATCTCTTCCTGACTGCCATCGGCGTACGTTTTGGTGCGAACATCGTCACTGAAGGTCCATGGCATAATGTCTGATAACACTAGTTGTTCGCCCAGCTCTTCTCTTACTTCACGGCGCAAAGCTTCTTCAATACGTTCACCCGGTTCAACGCCGCCGCCAGAAAGCGCCCACTGACCGGGGAACACACCGCGGTCGTCTGCCATTTTGCACAGTAAATAACAGCCATCGTTTTGAATTAATGGGCAAACAATTGTTCTTTGGCGCATAAGTCGAATCCTTGTAGGGGGAGGTATAGAAAATTCCATCGTGCACGCATCTTACCTTTTGCTGGCGGTAGAAAAAACGCTTCATCGACGAATAACGCCGCTTTGGCAGGGAAAACAGGATGTTTGTAGAAAATGGCGTTCTGCTGCCATCAGTGGCGTAATTGCTACAAGAATTTAACCTTATCTAAATCTTGTGAGTAGTATTTGCTTACAATATGTTATTGCATCGCTTTTTTAGTGCATTGATTCCTCGTGATCTGACAGTACAATTCACCGGTTTTGGGGCTATGTTTTGATTCTTGCTGGAAAGGATAGAAAATGAAAAAAAGTTTAATGTTGGGTTTTGCCGGAATGCTGTTTGTTTCCGCGTCGGCGAGCGCGATTAGCATCAGCGGCCAGGCTGGCGAAGACTACACCAACCTGAGTTTCGGTATGGGTACTGAGACCACCGGTCTGGCCGTCAGCGGTAACTGGATGCATAACGATGACGACGGCGATGCGGCCGGTCTGGGACTGGGTCTGAATATTCCTCTCGGTCCGCTGCTGGCAACGGTCGGTGGGAAAGGCATTTATACTAACCCGAATGATGGTGACGAGGGTTACGCGGCGGCGGTCGGTGGCGGTTTGCAGTGGCCGATTGGCGACAGCCTCCGCCTGTTTGGCGAGTATTATTACTCTCCCGATTCTCTTTCCAGCGGTATCGACAGCTATGAAGAAGCGAATGCAGGTGCGCGTCTGACCATTATGCGTCCGCTGAGCATTGAAGCCGGTTATCGCTACCTGAACCTGGCAGGCAAAGACGGTAACCGCGATAACGCGATTGCTGACGGCCCGTACGTTGGGGTTAACGCGAGTTTCTGATTTTTCCGGCGCGGCGTTCAGTCGCGCCTTCCCCCCTCCATGCGTTATAGTGTTTTCATCATAAAAGCAGGAGAACACGATGTTAAACGTGGAGATGCTATCCACCGGGGATGAAGTGTTGCACGGACAAATCGTCGACACGAATGCCGCCTGGCTGGCCGATTTTTTCTTTAATCAGGGGTTACCGCTAACCCGTCGCAACACGGTAGGTGACAATCTTGATGATTTGGTCGCCGTTTTGCGTGAGCGTAGCGAACATGCCGATGTACTGATCGTTAACGGCGGTCTGGGACCAACCAGCGATGATTTGAGCGCGCTGGCGGCGGCCACGGCAAAAGGTGAAGGGCTGGTGCTGCATGAAGCATGGCTCGCCGAGATGGCGCGTTATTTTCGCGATCGTGGACGCGTGATGGCACCGAGTAACCGCAAACAGGCTGAGCTACCTGCCAGTGCGGAATTCATCAATAATCCGGTAGGAACCGCGTGTGGGTTTGCCCTGAAGCTTAACCGCTGCCTGATGTTCTTTACCCCAGGAGTGCCATCAGAATTTAAAGTCATGGTTGAGCATGAGATCCTGCCGCGTTTGCGTGAGCGTTTTTCGCTGTCTCAACCCCCGCTATGCCTGCGATTAACCACCTTTGGTCGTTCTGAAAGCGAGCTGGCGCAGAGCCTGAATCCGCTGCAATTGCCTCCGGGAGTGACAATGGGCTACCGCTCGTCAATGCCGATTATCGAACTAAAGCTGACCGGGCCGGATTCCCAACGGGAAGCGATGCTGGCGCTGTGGCCAGAAGTTAAGCGGGTTGCCGGGCAGAATATGATTTTCGAAGGTACGGAAGGTTTACCCGCGCAAATCGCCCGCACGTTGCAGGAACGGCAATACAGCCTGACGCTAAGCGAACAATTCACCGGTGGTCTGGTGGCGCTGCAGCTTTCGCGCGCGAATGCTCCGCTGTTAGCGAGCGAAGTGGTTCCGCCCCAGGAAGAAACGCTGGCGCAAACGGCACACTGGATAACCGAACGACGCGGCAACCATTATGCCGGGCTGGCGCTGGCGGTATCGGCTTTCGAAAACGAACATATTAACTTTGCGCTGGCAACGCCTGATGGAACGCATGCCTTACGCGTACGGCTGAACGCTAATCGTTATAGTTTGTCGGTGCGTCAGGAAGTGTGCGCAATGATGGCGCTCAATATGCTGCGCCGTTGGCTCAACGGGCAGGATATTGCCAGCGAACACGGTTGGATAGAAGTGGTTGAATCCCTGACGCTGTCTTCCTGACTTGCACTCTCTCACGCGCTTGTTATGGGAAGGCATTCTGGCCTTCCCGTTATCAGTCCAACCTGTTGTACTCTCTGTAAAAAAATCCGTGCGTTAGTTCACAATTATGCTCGTTTTTTCTCCAGCCAGCTGGAAGAACGAGAGGATTTGATGCGCTTCACAATTTTAACCCCCTTAACCTACCACACTGATTCCAGTATCTCAGACTGGAGTCCAGTATGTTGGAATCAAGCAAAGTTCCCGCGCTCACCAGGGCGATCGAAATACTCAATCTCATTGCGCGTATCGGCCCATGTAGCGCCGCCACCATCATAGAGGCGCTGGGTATTCCAAAAAGCACCGCGTACCTGTTACTTAATGAACTGAAGCGTCAGCGCTTTATCAGCATTGATCATCAGGAAAATTACTGCCTGTGGACCAAGCTGGTTGAGCTGTCCGGGCATGCGCTGAGCAAGATGGATTTACGTGAACTGGCGCGTCCACGGCTGACACAGTTGATGGATGAGACAGGGTTACTTTGCCATCTCGGGATCATCGACCACGAAAGCGCGTATTACATTCTGAAAGTGGAATCGTCATCCACTATCAGCGTGCGCTCCCACGAAGGGAAAAGTCTTTCGCTCTATCGCTCGGGTATCGGCAAATGCCTGCTGGCCTGGCAACCGGCAGCCGCACGAAAAGCCATTATTGAACAGCTGATATGGGAACAGGCAACGCCGACCACGATCACCAGGCCACAGCAGTTGAATGACGAGCTGGAGCGTATTCGACAGCGTGGATGGAGCTTTGATAATGGCGAAGATTATCCCGATGTTCGCTGCGTCGCAGCGCCTGTTTTTAACGCTAACAATGAACTGACCGCCGCGATTTCAGTGGTCGGCACTCGTCTGCAAATTAACGAAGAGAACCGTGATTATCTGGCCGGTAAAGCGATTGCCTGCGCCAGGGATATTTCACGCCTGTTGGGATGGAAAAGTCCCTTCGACTCACTCGCTTCATAAAAAGGAGAACACCATGACCCTACCTAAAATTAAACACGTTCGTGCCTGGTTTACCGGTGGTGCTACGGCGGATAAAGGCGCTGGCGGCGGCGATTATCACGATCAGGGGGCTAACCACTGGATTGACGATCATATCGCCACGCCAATGAGCAAATATCGTGAATATGAGCAATCGCGCCAGTCCTTTGGCATAAACGTATTAGGGACACTGATTGTTGAAGTGGAAGCTGAAAACGGACAGACCGGTTTTGCTGTTTCCACGGCAGGGGAGATGGGGTGCTTTATTGTGGAAAAGCATCTCAATCGTTTTATTGAAGGGAAATGCGTCAGTGATATTAAACTCATTCACGATCAGATGCTGGGCGCAACGATGTACTATTCCGGCTCCGGCGGTCTGGTGATGAACACCATCTCGTGCGTGGATCTGGCGTTGTGGGATCTGTTTGGCAAGGTGGTGGGGTTACCGGTCTACAAACTACTGGGCGGCGCGGTACGCGACGAAATTCAATTCTACGCGACCGGTGCGCGCCCTGATCTGGCGAAAGAAATGGGCTTTATTGGCGGCAAAATGCCGACCCACTGGGGGCCGCATGACGGGGATGCAGGGATCCGCAAAGATGCGGCAATGGTAGCCGACATGCGTGAGAAATGCGGTCCGGATTTCTGGTTGATGCTTGATTGCTGGATGAGTCAGGACGTGAACTATGCCACCAAACTGGCCCATGCCTGCGCACCGTCTAATCTGAAGTGGATCGAAGAGTGTCTGCCGCCGCAGCAGTATGAAGGTTATCGCGAGCTGAAACGTAACGCCCCGGCGGGGATGATGGTCACCAGCGGTGAACACCACGGGACGCTGCAGTCCTTCCGCACACTCTCAGAAACCGGCATCGATATCATGCAGCCGGATGTGGGCTGGTGCGGTGGGTTAACCACGCTGGTGGAAATTGCCGCTATTGCTAAATCGCGCGGACAACTGGTGGTGCCACATGGTTCCTCGGTTTACTCGCACCATGCGGTGATCACGTTCACCAATACCCCGTTCAGCGAGTTTTTGATGACCAGCCCGGATTGTTCAACGATGCGTCCACAGTTTGATCCGATCCTTCTGGACGAACCGGTACCCGTCAATGGCCGCATTCATAAGTCAGTGCTCGACAAACCAGGATTTGGCGTCGAGCTTAACCGCGACTGCAATCTGAAGCGCCCTTATAGCCACTAATGACCAGTGCGTTGCCAATGCCACGGCAACGCCCTCATTTCTTTGAGGATCTTGCTATGAGTACCACGTTACTTGATGGTGTGGTGAAGAAAAACCGCGCCCGTTTGATTCCCTTTATGCTGGCGCTGTATGTGCTGGCGTTTCTTGACCGCTCGAACATCGGTTTTGCCAAAGAGACCTATCAGATTGATACCGGTCTGAGCAACGAAGCTTACGCGTTGGGCGCGGGGATTTTCTTTGTGGTTTACGCCTTTCTGGGGGTTCCTGCCAACCTGTTGATGCGTAAATTTGGTGCCAGAACCTGGATTGGTACCACCACGTTGCTGTGGGGATTCCTCTCTGCGGCGATGGCATGGGCGGATACTGAATCGAAATTTCTGATTATCCGTACTCTGCTGGGGGCGGCAGAGGCGGGCTTCTTCCCCGGTATGATCTACCTGACGTCCCAGTGGTTCCCCCAGCGTAACCGCGCCAGCATCATGGGGCTGTTCTACATGGGGGCGCCGCTGGCGTTAACCCTGGGATCGCCGCTTTCCGGTGCGCTGTTGGAGATGCACGGCTTTATGGGGCATCCAGGGTGGTTCTGGATGTTCGTTATCGAAGGTTTACTGGCGGTAGGTGCGGGTATTTTCACCTTCTTCTGGCTGGATGATACCCCGCAGCAGGCGCGTTTCCTGAGCGCGGAGGAAAAGGCAGTACTCATTAGCCAACTGACAAGTGAAGAAGAGAAAAAGGTCACTTCGCGCCTGTCGGATGCGCTGCGTAACGGCCGTGTCTGGCAACTGGCGATTATCTATCTGACGATCCAGGTGGCGGTGTATGGCCTGATCTTCTTCCTGCCAACCCAGGTTGCTGCGTTGTTAGGGACAAAAGTGGGCTTTACGGCTTCGGTCGTGGCGGCAATACCGTGGGTGGCGGCGCTGTTTGGTACCTGGCTTATTCCCCGCTACTCCGATCGCACCGGCGACCGGCGTAATGTTGCTGCGCTGACGCTGCTGGCGGCAGGAATCGGCATTGGCCTTTCCGGGCTGGTTTCACCGGTACTGGCGATTGTGGCGCTCTGCGTCGCGGCAGTCGGTTTCATTGCGGTACAGCCGGTGTTCTGGACGATGCCAACGCAACTTCTTTCCGGGACTGCTCTGGCGGCGGGAATCGGCTTCGTCAACCTGTTTGGTGCCGTCGGCGGCTTTATTGCTCCCATTCTGCGCGTCAAAGCCGAAACGGTGTTTGCCAGCGATGCGGCGGGCCTGCTGGTCCTCGCGGGCGTCGCGATTATTGGCTCGCTAATCATCTTTACGCTGAGTGTGAACCGTTCAGTTTCACAAGCAGGCGCTGCGCATCATTAATCTTATCTACGTTGTAAGGATCGTTATGAACGCATTGTTATCAAATCCCTTCAAAGAAGGATTACGCAAAGGGGAAGTCCAGGTCGGCCTGTGGCTCAGTTCGACCACCTCCTACATGGCGGAGATTGCCGCGACGTCGGGCTATGACTGGCTGCTGATTGATGGAGAACACGCGCCGAACACGGTGCAGGATCTTTACCATCAGTTGCAGGCGATTGCGCCTTATGCCAGCCAGCCTGTGGTTCGCCCGGTGGAAGGCAGTAAAGCGTTGATCAAGCAGGTGCTGGATATTGGCGCGCAGACGCTGCTTGTCCCGATGGTCGACAGCGCAGAGCAGGCGCTTCAGGTGGTTTCCGCGACTCGTTATCCACCGCTCGGCGAGCGTGGTGTCGGCGCCAGCGTGGCACGGGCGGCGCGCTGGGGGCGTATCGACAATTATATGGCCCAGGCTAATGAATCACTCTGCCTGCTGGTACAGGTCGAAAGCAAAGCGGCACTGGATAATCTGGATGCCATTCTGGACGTTGACGGTATTGACGGTGTCTTTATTGGCCCGGCGGATCTTTCTGCGTCGTTGGGCTATCCGGATAATGCCGGACACCCGGAGGTGCAGCGGATCATTGAGCAAAGCATTCGCCGTATCCGCGCAGCCGGAAAAGCAGCCGGTTTCCTCGCTGTTGACCCAACAATGGCGCAGAAATGTCTGCAATGGGGAGCAAATTTTGTCGCGGTAGGCGTGGATACCATGCTTTATACCGAAGCGCTGGATCGCAGGCTGGCAATGTTTAAATCAGGACCGGCAATTCAACCGCTGAAAAGTAGTTATTAGGTGCTAAAGCCCGGTAGCCAACGCCACCGGGCAACAGAATTAACCTAACGCTTTGGCAAGGAGGGTGATGGGGTGTTCGCAGCGTTTGCTTGTCGACATCTCAATCTGCCATTTACAGGTTTCGCAGTCGGTGACGACGATATCAGCGCCGCTGTCTTCAATCTGGCGGAACAGCGGTGCGCCAATGGACTGCGATGTCGGGTAGTTTTCCTTTTTAAAGCCGTATGTCCCGGCAATCCCGCAACATTGCGAGTCCAGCACCGTTAGCTCCAGCCCTGGAATTTGTCGTAGCAGTTCCAGCGTGTAGAGCGTCCAGCCCATTTTCTCCATGTGGCATGGCGTGTGGTAGACCACTTTCAGCGGCAGCGTTTTCAGCGGCAGCGTTTTGCCTTCATCCAGCTTGCGCCACAGCCAGCGGGTTGCCAGTTCAATGTGTTCGCGTAGACCTGAGTTGTCGACGTCCAGCACTTCCGGATATTCATCACGCAGCGCAAAGGTGCAGGTTGATGAGGTGGCGATCACCGGAATGCCTTTGCCGTCAATTGCTTCTCTGAGCGAGGCCACGTTGCTCACCGCCTGCTTACGCGCTTTATCGGTAAAACCGTTGGCAATCAGCGGTACGCCGCAGCATTTCTCTTTGCTCAGCAGTTGCACCCCGGTTCCCATCGCATTCAACACTTTGATCAGATCTTTGCCGAGCTGCGGATGGTTGTAATTCACAAAACAGCCGTGGAAAAAGGCAACCTGATCCTGATATTGCGTTTGCTGTGCGGCAACGCTGCGATACCAGCGGCGGAAGGTGCCAAAAGAGTACTTCGGCAGCGTACGGCGATGGTCGATTTTTAGCGCGTAATCCAGCAACTGACGCACCGGTTTGAGTGAGGTGGCGGTATTCACTATCGGGGCGAATGGTGTGGATACGCTACCCATCAAATCGGTATGGCTTAAGACGAAGTTACGCAGCGACGGACGCGTAGTGTCGTATTTAGCGCGCGCGCGTTGGATGATATCGCCAATCTTCACATCTGACGGACAGGCCACTTCGCAGCGCTTACAGTTGATGCAGTATTTCAGCGCATCGTCATATAACGCGCCATCTTTCAGGCGCAGACGCTCACCGTCCGGTCCGGCCTGTTTAGGGCCAGGGTAGTTCGGATTGACGCGACTTACCGGGCAGGCCGTGGTGCACACCGTGCATTTTATACAACTTTCAAAACGTGTGTCGCTCATTGCTGGCCTCCTGCACGTTTCGCAATATGATGTGCGGCGTGTAAGGCGCTAACAGCGCACACGCCGCCTCCGCAACCCTGGGCGATAGGGTCGAATCCGCCGAGAACGGAACCGATGGCATACATGTTCTCTATCGTTTGTCCCGCCAGCGACGGGCGCAGCCCGGCATCGGTCGTAACGCCAAACTGCTGCCACGGTTGTGGGTCGAAGACGTCACGCTCATACCACTCGGCGCGCGTGGCGGTTTGCTGTACATCCAGCCCCAGGATAGGTTCGTAGATGGCCTCACGCGTGGCGACCAGCCCGCTGCTGAAGAAG
Source organism: Citrobacter sp. RHBSTW-00859 (assembly GCF_013729795.1). Classification (NCBI taxonomy): domain Bacteria; kingdom Pseudomonadati; phylum Pseudomonadota; class Gammaproteobacteria; order Enterobacterales; family Enterobacteriaceae; genus Citrobacter; species Citrobacter sp. RHBSTW-00859. Next base: position 1,661,293 of record NZ_CP056284.1, read on the forward strand.
CTGCCGCTGGCGAGCACGGCGAAACGTGGCCGCAAAGGAATATCGGCATGATTACGGGTCCAGATTTCGCTGACCACGCCGTCCTGACAGGTGATTTTCTTCACTTCATCACCCGGCATCCAGACGCCGCCCTGGCGCACAAACTGGCGCTGCAATTTGTTATGCAAACGCATACCCAGTACCGAAGGCGGTAGGGTCGGTAACAGCGTCAGCGAGCAGGGGAGGCGCTCGTTAAGCCATTGCCAGAGCTGTTCATCCGCCAGACCGAAGCAGGCCGGCATAATTATCATGTCGCAGGTTTTTGCTACTGGCAGTAAAGCGTCATAGAGCAGCGACCATTTATCTTCGTTATCCAGCAGGCGCGCAATATTGACGGCGCGAAACTCGGTCGGGTTATCACGCAGGACATCCAGCTCAGGCAGATCGATTTCTGCCGTCTCGACGCTGAGATTGCGTTGACGCAGCGACGCCGCGGCGAGATGTGCCTGAAAATCCAGTAAACCGCTAATACCTACAACGCAGATACGCTGCGCGGACAGCGGCCAGACCGGAACTTCCGGGGAACTTAACCAGGTTGAGCGCAGCGTTCCCAGCGGGGTGATGCGTTGATGTGACTGATGTACCTTGCCTTGCAAATGCGTTCCGCATTCTTCCAGCAGATTTTGCGCCTGCTGGGCCAGCTCCAGGACGTTGTGCGTTCCGATGGTGCTGTACGGGTGCGCGGGTGCCTGAGTGCGCAGCGCATTCAGGCCTGCTTCTATATCCGTCACCGGTTGGCCATCGGGTAAGTTGCTGAGCAAATCCAGTGAGCCGGAGGAGAAATGCAGGGCGCTTTGGCCGCGAGTGACAATCGTGCAGCGTAAACCGCTTTTTTGCAGTTGCAGGCCGCACAGCAGTCCGGCCAGGCCGCCGCCGATAATGACGGTATCAAATTTCATCCTGGTGCTCCTTTTCCAGACCGCACAATCCCTGATAGACCCAGCGTGTGAATTCGCTTTCGCGCAGCGCATCTCCCCAGGCGATAGGCTGCACGCCTTTCCAGCGTTCGTTGAGGAAATCGGAAAGCTGGGTGATAGATTGCGCGGCGGTGGTGACATTAAAACGTTGCAGCAAACCTGCGGCGCGGCAGGCACACAATTCGCCCTGGCAGGTCCCCATTCCAACACGGGTACGGCGACGCAAATCCAGCAGGCTGTTGACGGTCAAATTCTCGACGGCGTACTGCACTTCACCTGCAGTGACCGCTTCGCATTCACAGACCAGGCTGCGGTGCTGACGACCTTCGCTAAGCCACGCAGGGGTGCGATCGCCGTGACGGTAGACCGCTGAGCCGCGCAGTGGCGCGGGCAACGAGATCACGCGTTTGAGCGTATGCTCGGTCGATTCTTGTGAGCCAGGCAGCGCCGTGTCTGCCGTTGTGCAAGGTTGGGTATTGCCCAGCTTACGGCAAACGGCATCGGTGGCCCACTCTGCCATCAGGCGGTAGGTCATCAATTTGCCGCCGGTAATGGTGATAAACCCGTCCAGTCCGTCACGCTGGGCATGATCGAACAGTACAATCCCACGGCTGACGTTACGGCCACTTGGATCGTCGTCGCTGGCTACCAGAGGACGCACGCCGGAGTAGGCGCGTAAAATGCGCGTTTTCGCCATAATCGGTGCCAGTTTCTCGCCTTCACGCAGCAGTATATCGACCTCTTCTGCGGTGACGCGGTTGCTGTCGATATCATCGTAATCAATGTGCTGTGAGGTGGTACCAATCAGCGAAATGGTATCACCGGGCACCAGGATATCGGCGTCAGACGGCTTACGACAGCGGTTGATGACATGCTGGTTAATGCGGTGATCCATAATCAGCAGCGAACCTTTGGCCGGGAACATACGGATGCTCAGATCGGCATATTCCGCAATGCGCTGGCCCCAGATCCCGGCGGCGTTGACGACTACCGGCGCATGCAGAGACTGCATCTCACCCGTCAGATGATTGCGTACGTTCACGCCGCAAACCGTTGCCCCTTCACGAATCAGTCCCGTCACTTCATGCGCCGTTAAGATTACTGCGCCATGCTCACGCGCATCCAGCATGTTGGCGGCGGTTAAGCGGAAAGGATCAACCGTGCCGTCCGGCACTTTTACCGCGCCAATCAGCTGTGGGTTGACGGAAGGCTCGATAATGCGCGCCTGCTTAGGGTCAATTGCTTCTGCGCGAATACCGGCCTCTTCGCAGGCGCGAATAAAGGTTGCCTGGAAGGAGAGTTCATCTTCCGGCAGGGTAATAAACAGACCGTCTGTCGGCTCAACGCAATGACGGGCGATACGTTTGAGAATTTGGTTTTCGCTGATGCACTCCCGGGCAGATTCAGCGTCGGTGACGGCGTAGCGTGCTCCGCTGTGCAGCAGACCGTGGTTACGTCCGGTCGCCCCTGTGGCGATATCGTGGCGTTCCACTAAGATGACGCGCAACCCGCGCAGCGCACAATCGCGTGCGATCCCTGCACCTGTTGCTCCTCCACCAATGATAATCACGTCACTTGTTTGCGAGTCGCGAATTTTCATTGTTTTTCCTCACAGTTCGTTTTTTATCATTTAGCCACATAAAAAACATGGATTGTTTGATTTCGCGCATAATCGCTCATTATTCGAAAATGAAACGTGATTTCGTGCGCCTTTATGAACATTTGTCATAAATCTGTAACAATATGTGCAGCGTTTCACATTTTTGTTATGTATCTTTCCTTAACATCGCGGCCACACTGGGAGCGGTAGGGTAGTAATGACGAACTGCAGTGTTTACTTCGAATGAAAGACGGCCACGGAGGCTACACTATGTTGAGCATTTTTAAACCAGCGTCACACACGGCGCGTTTGCCTGCAGCGGAGATCGACCCGACATATCGTCGATTACGTTGGCAGATCTTTCTGGGGATTTTCTTTGGCTATGCCGCGTACTATCTGGTACGTAAGAACTTTGCCCTTGCGATGCCGTACCTGGTTGAGCAAGGTTTCTCGCGTGGCGATCTGGGTTTTGCGTTATCCGGTATCTCCATTGCTTACGGATTTTCGAAATTCATCATGGGGTCCGTTTCGGATCGCTCGAATCCGCGCGTTTTCCTGCCAGCGGGTCTGATTCTGGCCGCCGCTGTCATGTTGTTCATGGGCTTTGTGCCGTGGGCGACTTCGAGCATTGCGGTTATGTTTGTGCTGCTGTTCCTCTGCGGATGGTTCCAGGGAATGGGGTGGCCGCCGTGTGGTCGTACCATGGTGCACTGGTGGTCGCAGAAAGAGCGTGGGGGCATTGTCTCCGTCTGGAACTGTGCGCACAACGTGGGCGGTGGTCTGCCTCCTCTGTTGTTCCTGCTGGGTATGGCCTGGTTCAATGACTGGAAAGCGGCGCTGTACATGCCTGCTTTCGGTGCGATCGTCGTCGCGCTGTTTGCTTTTGCTCTGATGCGTGATACGCCGCAGTCTTGTGGCCTGCCGCCTATCGAAGAGTACAAGAACGACTACCCGGACGATTACAACGAGAAAGCGGAAGAAGAGCTGACTGCGAAGCAGATCTTCATGCAATACGTACTGCCGAACAAACTGTTGTGGTACATCGCTATCGCCAACGTGTTTGTTTATCTGCTGCGTTACGGCATCCTGGACTGGTCCCCGACCTATCTGAAAGAAGTGAAACATTTCGCGCTGGATAAATCATCCTGGGCCTACTTCCTGTATGAATATGCGGGTATTCCGGGCACGCTGCTGTGCGGCTGGATGTCGGATAAAGTCTTCCGTGGCAACCGTGGTGCGACCGGCGTGTTCTTTATGACGCTGGTGACTATCGCGACTATCGTCTACTGGATGAACCCGGCAGGCAACCCGAACGTGGATATGGCTTGTATGATTATCATCGGCTTCCTGATCTACGGTCCGGTAATGTTGATTGGTCTGCATGCGCTGGAACTGGCACCGAAAAAAGCGGCGGGTACGGCGGCTGGCTTTACCGGTCTTTTCGGTTATCTCGGCGGTTCCGTAGCGGCAAGCGCCATTGTTGGCTATACCGTTGACTTCTTCGGTTGGGACGGCGGCTTTATGGTGATGATTGGCGGTAGCGTGCTGGCGGTTATTCTGCTGGTGGTCGTCATGATTGGCGAAAAACGCCATCACGAAGAGATCGCACTGAAGCGTAACGGGGGCTAATAGATGAAAACCACATTGAAAAGTCTCAGCGTGGCGCTAATGCTGACAGGTATTGTGGTGAGCAGCGCGGCGGTTGCCGCAGAAAAAATCGTGATTGCGCACCGTGGCGCCAGCGGTTATCTACCGGAGCATACGCTGCCAGCAAAAGCGATGGCTTATGCTCAGGGGGCTGATTACCTGGAACAGGATTTGGTGATGACCAAGGACGACCATCTGGTTGTCCTGCATGACCACTACCTTGACCGCGTCACCGATGTTGCCGAGCGTTTCCCGGATCGTGCGCGTAAAGATGGGCGCTACTACGCTATCGACTTTACGCTGGATGAGATTAAATCGCTGAAATTTACCGAAGGCTTTGATATCGAAAATGGCAAAAAGGTCCAGACCTACCCGGGGCGTTTCCCGATGGGTAAATCTGATTTCCGTGTGCACACTTTCGAAGAAGAGATTGAGTTTGTTCAGGGATTAAATCATTCAACCGGCAAAAACATTGGCATTTACCCGGAAATGAAAGCGCCGTGGTTCCATCATCAGGAAGGGAAGGACATTGCGGCTAAAACGCTGGAAGTGCTGAAAAAGTACGGGTACACCGACAAGAATGACAAGGTTTATCTACAGTGTTTTGATGTCGCAGAGTTAAAGCGCATTAAGAATGAACTGGAACCGAAGATGGGGATGGATCTCAATCTGGTACAGTTGATTGCGTACACTGACTGGAATGAAACTCAGGAGAAAAAGCCGGACGGTAGTTGGGTTAATTACAACTACGACTGGATGTTTAAACCGGGTGCCATGAAGCAGGTTGCGCAGTATGCGGACGGCATTGGGCCGGACTATCACATGCTGATTGATGAGAAGTCGAAGAAAGGCAATATCTCGTTAACGGGTATGGTACAGGACGCGCATCAGAATAAGATGGTGGTGCATCCTTATACCGTTCGTGCCGATCAGCTGCCGGATTACACCACTGACGTAAACCAGCTGTATGACATTCTGTATAACAAGGCGGGCGTTGACGGGCTGTTCACCGACTTCCCCGACAAAGCAGTGACATTCCTGAATAAAGAGTAATGGCACAAGGTCTGTGATGCACCTCCGGTCACAGGCCTGGTTGGATCAAACGTTATTAACGGCTAGATAAGGCCGTCTGCCGTCAACGTGACCATACCTGCCTCCAGGAGAAATAAAGAGCTGCCGTCCATCGGCGGCTCTTTTTTAGTCCTAATTTTTATCCCGCCACGCGTTACAGCTCTATTTCAATATCGCCTTTTGCCCGACAGCAGCAGGGCAAAATTTCACCTGGCTGAATGAAGGCCAGAGGTTCGGCAATCCAGTCGACCTGTCCCGCTACCAGGCGGGTACGGCAGGAGCCGCAATAACCTGCGCGGCACTGGTATTCAACTTCAACATTGTGCGATTCGAGCGCGGCAAGCAGGGAAGGGTGTTCATCCTGGCACAGCAGTTGTGTGCCAGAGATGCGCAGAGTAACGCGGCCCATCAGAGCTGGAAGTTACTCAGGTCGTCGGTATCGACTTCCGAATCGATCTGGCCGACCAGGTAAGAGCTGACTTCCACTTCCTGCGGCGCAACCTGCACGTTATCAGACACCAGCCAGGTGTTGATCCATGGGATTGGGTTAGAGCGGGTCTGGAACGGCAAGTCGAGTCCGACAGCCTGCATACGGATGTTGGTGATGTACTCAACGTACTGGCACAGAATGTCTTTATTCAGGCCAATCATTGAGCCGTCACGGAACAGATAATCCGCCCACTCTTTTTCCTGCAGCGCAGCCTGTACGAACAGGTCGTAACATTCTTGCTTACACTCTTCGGCGATTTCCGCCATTTCCGGATCGTCCACGCCGCTGCGCAGCAGGTTCAGCATATGCTGGGTCCCGGTCAAATGCAGGGCTTCATCGCGGGCGATCAGGCGAATAATTTTCGCGTTGCCTTCCATCAGTTCACGTTCGGCGAAGGCGAAGGAGCAGGCGAAGCTGACGTAGAAGCGGATCGCTTCCAGCGCGTTCACGCTCATCAGGCACAGATACAGCTTCTTCTTCAGTTCACGCAGGCTTACGACAACCGTTTTACCGTTAACGGTATGCGTGCCTTCGCCCAGCAAATGCCAGTAGCTGGTCATCTCAATCAATTCGTCGTAATAGCTGGAAATGCCTTCCGCGCGTTTCTGGATCTGCTCGTTGGTGACGATGTCATCAAACACCACCGCCGGATCGTTCACGATGTTACGAATGATGTGGGTGTAGGAACGGGAGTGGATCGTTTCTGAAAACGCCCATGTTTCCACCCAGGTTTCCAGCTCAGGGATCGAGATTAACGGCAGCAGCGCCACGTTCGGGCTACGTCCCTGAATGGAGTCCAGCAGCGTCTGATATTTCAGGTTGCTGATGAAGATATGCTTTTCATGCTCCGGCAGCGCCTGGTAGTCGATGCGATCGCGAGAAACATCAACTTCTTCCGGACGCCAGAAGAAAGAGAGCTGCTTTTCGATCAGTTTTTCGAAGATGTCATATTTTTGCTGATCGTAGCGGGCGACGTTCACCGGCTGGCCGAAGAACATCGGTTCCAGAAGTTGGTTATTTTTCGTCTGTGAAAAAGTGGTGTATGCCATTGATGTGAATCCTTTGTGGGATGAGTGCCGGATGGCGTTACAAGCACCCTTTCCGGCCTACAAACCAAGCTACTGTAGGCCGGGTGAGCCTGGTGCCACCCGGCATCGTTCATCAGATCTTACATGCGCCGCTTTCGCAGCCATCGTCCTGAATGGACGGCACCAGATCGTCCTGAGAATCTTCCGCACCGTCACGGGTGTTTTGATAATACAGCGTTTTGACACCAAATTTGTAGGCGGTGAGCAGGTCTTTCAGCAACTGCTGCATCGGTACTTTTCCGGATGGGAAGCGCGACGGATCATAGTTGGTGTTGGCGGAAATCGACTGATCGATAAATTTCTGCATGATACCTACCAGTTGCAGATAGCCATCGTTGTTCGGCATTTCCCACAGCAGTTCGTACGCGTCGTGCAGGTGTTCGTAGTCCGGCACGACCTGGCGCAGAATACCGTCTTTCGACGCTTTGATGCTCACATAGCCGCGCGGCGGTTCAATACCGTTGGTAGCGTTAGAGATCTGCGAAGAGGTCTCCGATGGCATCAGGGCTGACAGCGTGGAGTTACGCAGACCGTGCGTCTTGATGGATTCACGCAGTTGTTCCCAGTCCAGATGCAGCGGCTCGTTGACAATAGCATCGAGATCTTTTTTATAGGTATCGATCGGCAGAATACCTTTGGAGTAGGTCGTTTCGTTAAACCACGGGCACGCGCCTTGCTCTTTCGCCAGCTCGTTAGAGGCTTTCATCAGGTAATACTGAATGGCTTCAAAGGTTTTGTGAGTCAGGTTGTTCGCGCTGCCGTCAGAATAACGCTTACCGTTTTTCGCCAGCCAGTAGGCGTAGTTGATCACGCCAATACCCAGCGTACGGCGACCCATCGCGCCGCGTTTGGCGGCAGGAATTGGATAATCCTGATAATCGAGCAGCGCATCCAGCGCGCGCACCGCCAATTCGGCCAGCTCTTCCAGCTCGTCCAGGCTGTTGATAGCACCGAGGTTAAATGCGGACAGCGTACACAGCGCAATTTCGCCGTTTTCGTCGTTAACGTCGGTCAGCGGTTTGGTCGGCAGGGCGATTTCCAGGCACAGGTTAGACTGGCGCACCGGAGCGACAATTGGATCAAACGGGCTATGGGTGTTGCAGTGGTCAACGTTCTGAATATAGATACGCCCGGTAGAGGCACGTTCCTGCATCATCAGTGAGAACAGCTCAACGGCTTTCACGCGTTGCTTGCGGATACTGTCGTCGTTTTCATATTTGGTGTACAGACGTTCGAATTCGTCCTGGTCAGCGAAGAACGCATCATACAGGCCTGGAACGTCGGACGGGCTGAACAGCGTGATGTCGCCGCCCTTCAGCAGACGGGTGTACATCAGTTTGTTGATCTGTACGCCGTAGTCCATGTGACGCACGCGGTTGCCTTCGACGCCACGGTTGTTTTTCAGGACCAGCAGGCTTTCAACTTCCAGGTGCCACATTGGGTAGAACAGCGTTGCAGCACCGCCGCGTACGCCGCCCTGGGAGCAGGATTTTACCGCGGTCTGGAAGTGCTTGTAGAACGGAATACAACCGGTGTGGAACGCTTCACCGCCGCGGATCGGGCTACCCAGCGCACGGATGCGACCGGCGTTGATACCGATGCCGGCGCGCTGGGAAACGTATTTCACAATCGCGCTGGAGGTGGCGTTGATGGAGTCCAGGCTGTCGCCGCACTCGATCAGTACGCAGGAACTGAACTGACGGGTAGGGGTGCGCACGCCGGACATAATCGGCGTCGGCAGCGAAATTTTAAACGTAGAAACGGCGTCGTAGAAACGTTTTACGTATTGCAGACGCGTTTCACGCGGATAGTTAGAGAACAGGCAGGCCGCTACCAGAATGTAGAGGAACTGCGCGCTTTCATAAATCTCACCGGTAACACGGTTTTGTACCAGGTATTTACCTTCTAACTGCTTCACCGCAGCGTAGGAGAAGGTCATATCACGGTCGTGTACGATGAACGAGTCCATCTGCTTGAACTCTTCTTCCGTGTAGTCTTCCAGCAGATGATTGTCGTATTTGCCCATTTCAACCATTTTCACGACATGGTCGAACAGTTTCGGCGGTTCAAACTCGCCGTAGGCTTTTTTGCGCAGATGGAAAATCGCCAGGCGAGCAGCCAGGTACTGATAATCCGGTGCCTCGCGGGAGATCAGGTCGGCGGCAGCTTTGATGATTGTTTCATGGATATCGGATGTCTTGATACCGTCATAAAACTGAATGTGGGAGCGCAACTCGACCTGAGAAATCGATACGTTATTCAGTCCTTCTGCCGCCCAATCCAGAACTCGGTGGATTTTGTCGAGATTGATGCGCTCTGTACTACCATCACGCTTTGTCACCAGCAGACTCTGATTCATGTGGTTTTTTACCTGTCCGTGAAAGAAAAAATATCCCCCATATTATCCACAAAGTCATGTTGTGACTAAGTCTGTGGATAAATACTATATGTAGGGGTTGTTTGATAAAGTAGACGCTATATGGTGAGTATTCTAGTAGGGATTCTTTTCAGTACAAGAGTTGATTTTGAGGTTAAATTGAGGTTGCAAAAGGGTAATAATCGCTAAGTGCGCGTCTTATAAGGCCTGGCGAGGATGTCAATAATTGAGAAAAAAAATAGAAAATTTGATCGAGTGCTGATTTCTTCATCTAAGGCAAGGTAAGTTCTTATGACCTGGCGCAAAAATTGCCCTGACGATCCTACTCAGGATTGGTAGGCGATGCGCAGGCCCGAAAGCTGCGCACTATCAGGTACGGTGCCGGATTGCGGCGTTGCACGCCTTATCCGGCCGGGTGGAGGAGGTTAATCTGCTTGCGCGGTAGTGTGTAGCATATAGTTCACATCAACGCCGGGGCCGAGTTTAAAACTGTTGGTGATCGGGTTGTAGTGCAGGCCGGTCATATGACGCTCTTTCAGCACGGTCTGGTCAACCCACTCTAACAGTTCAGCCGGCTTAATGAATTTTTTCACATCATGCGTACCTTTCGGCACCATACGCAAAATATATTCCGCGCCGACCACCGCCATTAGCCAGGATTTGCCGTTGCGATTAAGCGTGGAGAAAAACACTTCGCCGCCCGGTTTGACCAGTCTGGCGCAGGCCCTGACCACCGACTGCGGGTCCGGTACGTGCTCCAGCATTTCCATGCAGGTCACAACGTCATACTGATGCGCATGTTTTTCCGCATGTTCTTCAACCGTTTCTTGAACGTATTCCACCTGGATGCCACTCTCCAGCGCATGCAGTTTTGCTACCTGTAACGGTTCAAAGCCCATGTCCAACCCGGTGACGGTTGCGCCCTCGCGCGCCATGCTTTCCGCCAGAATGCCGCCGCCGCAGCCGACGTCGAGTACCTTTTTACCAAACAGGCCGCCTGAGCGCTCCGTGATATAGCCCAGGCGCAGTGGGTTAATACGGTGCAGTGGCTTAAATTCACCCTCAAGATCCCACCAGCGTGACGCGACTGCTTCAAACTTGGCAATTTCTTCCTGATCAACGTTGTGAGTTACCGGAGGTTTTTCGGCATTCATTGGGGCTTCTACTCCTAAATTTGCGATGCAAATGAGTATATCAGCCTGACGGGATGAATAAAGCCTCTGTCAGGGGGAATCCATTTACCTGAATCTGCACGGATGTGTTATAATTTGCGACCTTTGAATCCGGGATACAGTAGAGGGATAGCGGTTAGATGAGCGACCTTGCGAGAGAAATTACACCGGTCAACATTGAGGAAGAGCTGAAGAGCTCCTATCTGGATTATGCGATGTCGGTCATTGTTGGCCGTGCGCTGCCGGACGTCCGAGATGGCCTGAAGCCGGTTCACCGTCGCGTACTTTACGCCATGAACGTATTGGGCAACGACTGGAATAAAGCCTATAAAAAATCTGCCCGTGTCGTTGGTGACGTAATCGGTAAATACCACCCTCATGGTGATATCGCCGTTTACGACACCATTGTTCGTATGGCGCAGCCATTCTCCTTGCGTTACATGCTGGTAGATGGTCAGGGTAACTTTGGTTCTGTCGATGGCGACTCCGCAGCGGCGATGCGTTATACGGAAATCCGTATGTCGAAAATCGCCCATGAGCTGATGGCTGACCTGGAAAAAGAAACGGTGGATTTCGTCGATAACTACGACGGCACCGAACAAATTCCTGACGTCATGCCAACCAAAATTCCTAACCTGCTGGTGAACGGCTCGTCCGGTATCGCGGTAGGTATGGCAACCAACATTCCGCCGCACAACCTGACGGAAGTGATCAACGGCTGCCTGGCATACATTGACGATGAAGACATCAGCATTGAAGGGCTGATGGAACATATTCCGGGTCCGGACTTCCCGACCGCCGCGATCATCAACGGTCGTCGTGGTATTGAAGAAGCCTACCGTACCGGCCGTGGCAAAGTGTACATCCGCGCACGCGCGGAAGTCGAAGCGGATGCCAAAACTGGCCGTGAAACCATCATCGTCCATGAAATTCCGTATCAGGTGAACAAAGCGCGCCTGATCGAGAAAATCGCCGAGCTGGTAAAAGACAAACGCGTTGAAGGTATCAGCGCGCTGCGTGACGAGTCTGACAAAGACGGTATGCGCATCGTGATTGAAGTGAAACGCGACGCAGTCGGGGAAGTGGTTCTGAACAACCTCTACTCCCAGACCCAACTGCAGGTTTCTTTCGGTATCAACATGGTTGCGTTGCACCATGGACAGCCGAAAATCATGAACCTGAAAGATATTATTGCTGCGTTTGTACGTCACCGCCGTGAAGTCGTAACCCGCCGTACTATCTTTGAACTGCGTAAAGCCCGCGACCGTGCGCACATCCTTGAAGCACTGGCGATTGCGCTGGCGAACATCGATCCGATCATCGAACTGATCCGCCGTGCGCCGACCCCGGCAGAAGCGAAAGCAGCGCTGGTCGCGCGTTCGTGGGAGCTGGGTAACGTTTCTGCCATGTTGGAACGTGCCGGCGATGATGCCGCACGTCCTGAATGGCTGGAACCGGAATTTGGCGTGCGTGACGGTCAGTACTACCTGACTGAACAGCAGGCCCAGGCCATTCTGGATCTGCGTTTGCAGAAACTGACCGGCCTTGAGCACGAAAAACTGCTCGACGAATACAAAGAGCTGCTGGAGCAGATCGCTGAACTGCTGCACATTCTGGGTAGCGCCGATCGTCTGATGGAAGTCATCCGTGAAGAGATGGAGCTGATTCGTGAACAGTTCGGCGACGCACGTCGGACCGAAATCACCGCGAACAGCGCTGACATCAACATCGAAGATCTGATTAGCCAGGAAGATGTTGTCGTGACCTTGTCTCATCAGGGCTACGTGAAATATCAGCCGTTAACCGATTACGAAGCGCAGCGTCGTGGCGGTAAAGGCAAATCTGCAGCACGAATTAAAGAAGAAGACTTTATCGACCGCCTGCTGGTGGCCAACACCCATGACACGATCCTCTGCTTCTCCAGCCGCGGTCGTTTGTACTGGATGAAGGTTTATCAGTTGCCGGAAGCAAGCCGTGGTGCGCGTGGACGTCCTATCGTCAACCTGCTGCCACTGGAAGCTAACGAACGTATCACCGCAATTCTGCCAGTACGTGAGTACGAAGAAGGCGTCAACGTCTTCATGGCAACCGCCAGCGGTACCGTGAAGAAAACAGCGCTGACCGAGTTCAGCCGTCCGCGTTCAGCCGGTATCATTGCGGTTAACCTGAACGAAGGCGATGAGCTGATTGGCGTTGACCTGACGTCTGGTAGTGACGAAGTTATGCTGTTCTCTGCTGCCGGTAAAGTGGTGCGCTTCAAAGAGGGGGCTGTTCGTCCGATGGGACGTACCGCGACCGGCGTACGCGGTATCAAACTGGCGGAAAGCGACAGCGTGGTATCGCTGATCGTTCCGCGCGGTGAAGGTGCTATCCTCACCGTTACCCAGAACGGCTACGGTAAACGTACGGCGGCGGAAGAGTATCCGACCAAGTCTCGTGCGACCCAGGGCGTTATCTCCATCAAAGTCACCGAGCGCAACGGTTCCGTTGTCGGCGCAGTGCAGGTTGAAGATACCGACCAGATCATGATGATCACCGATGCAGGTACGCTGGTGCGTACTCGCGTGTCGGAAATCAGCGTGGTAGGACGTAACACCCAGGGCGTTATCCTCATCCGTACTGCGGAAGATGAAAACGTTGTGGGTCTGCAACGCGTTGCTGAACCGGTTGATGATGAAGAGCTCGACTCCATCGACGGTAGCGCTGCTGAAGGGGACGAGGATATCGCGCCTGAAGCGGAAAGCGATGACGATGCAGCGGACGACGCTGAAGAGTAATTAAGACGTGATAAAAAGGGCCGGAAATATCCGGCCCTTTTTTTTAATTCATTCGCTCCACTATCATCGCAATGCCCTGACCGCCGCCGATGCACAGTGTGGCCAGTCCAAGCGTTTGATCCCGTGCCTGTAGCGCATGCAGCAGCGTCACCAGTATTCGCGCGCCGCTGGCGCCAATAGGGTGTCCCAGCGCAATTGCCCCACCGTTGACGTTAACCTTTTGCGGATCAAATCCCAGCGTTTTACCAACGGCAAGAAACTGAGCAGCAAATGCTTCGTTGGCTTCGATCAGATCGATATCAGAAAGCTGTAAGCCGCTCAGTTGCAGTGCCTTCAGCGTGGCGGGAACCGGCCCCATCCCCATCATAGCCGGAGCTACACCGCCACTGGCCCAGGCTTTGATCCGCGCCAATGGCTTCAGCCCAGCCTCCAGTGCTGCGGACTCTTCCATTATCACTAATGCCGCTGCACCGTCGTTGATCCCCGAGGCGTTACCTGCGGTGACGGTTCCTGCTTTATCGAATGCTGGACGCAATGCGGCGAGGCCTTCGGTCGTCGAGTCAGCTTTGGGGAATTCGTCACGCTCAACGATGATGGTTTTCTTCCGTGATGACACGCTGACGGGCACGATTTCAGCCTCAAATGCGCCAGACTCGATTGCGGCAACGGCTTTACGCTGCGACTGCAGAGCCAGTTCATCCTGCATTTCGCGGCTGATGCCATACTCTTTGGCAACATTTTCTGCAGTGATCCCCATGTGGTAACCATGCTCGGCGCAGATCAGGCCATCGCGCAGAATCACGTCGGATAATTGCCCGTCACCGAGGCGATAGCCCCAGCGGGCTTTTGCGTCTAACAGGTAGGGGGCCAGGCTCATGTTTTCCATCCCACCCGCGACGATCGCCTGGGCTTGTCCGGCCTTGATAGCGAGGGCGGCAAGCGCTACGCTTTTCAGGCCAGAGCCGCACACTTTGTTGACGGTAAAGCCGCAAACGGTGTCGGACAGGCCGCTTTTTAATAATGCCTGACGCGCTGGGTTTTGCCCGAGTCCTGACTGCAGCACGTTGCCCATAATCACCTCGTCCACGCGCTGTGGGTCAAGGTGCGCGCGTTCAAGAGCGGCTCTAATGACGGTTGATCCAAGCTCGACGGCACCCGTAGTTGCCAGTGCGCCGTTAAAACTGCCGATTGCGGTACGTGCCGCGCTGACGATGACACAGTTTTTCATTTTTCAGTTCCTTTAATTAAGTTGTTGCCGTCAGAACAAGGTCAATCCAATAACAAAAATGACGCCGGAGAAGAGCAGGGCGGTGATGCAGTAGCCCATAATGTCGCGTACTCCGAGACCGGCGATGGCCAGCGCGGGTAGCGCCCAGAACGGTTGTGCCATGTTCATCCACTGCTCACCGTAGGCGATGGCCATGACTGATTTGCCAAGATCGGCACCCAGCGCCTGAGCGGCAGGCATGACGAACGGTCCCTGAATAACCCAATGGCCACCGCCGGATGGCACGGCAAAGTTAATCAGGGCTGAACTGAAGAAAGTCATCAGTGGGAAGGTATCTTTGTTGGCAACGTTGATGAAAAATTCAGTAATGAGCCCACCGAGGCCGGAGTGCTCCATCATCAACTGAATGCCGGCATAGAAGGGGAATTGCACCAGAATCCCGGCGGTACTCCGTGCGGCAGCACTGACGGCACGCATATAGGCCATCGGCGTTTTGTGCAGCAGCAGACCGGCAATCATAAATATCAGGTTGACGGTATTGATGGTGATGTTGAAACCTTTCTCGGCAAAGTAGATACCCAGATAGGCAATCCCTAATGCACCGATGATCAGCGCCAGAATGCGGCTCTCTTCCAGTTTTTCAGATGGCGGCGCATCTGGCGGTAGTTTCTTCTGAAAATCAGCTTCTTCCAGTAACAGTTTCGGATCGATGCTCACCACATCTGAAGGTTTTGGCGTCATCATCCGGGTGATAAACGGCATCACCACAATCAGGCCGAGCGTGATGAAAATATTGAAGCCGGTGAACAGGGTATCCGCGACAGGAATGAGGCCCGCTACGTGCTCGACCGGGTTGCCAGGCGTTGCCGCCAGCAAAGGCATTGAGCCGGAGAAGCCGCCGCCCCAGGTCAGGAACCCGATGTAGGCGCAGGCAATCAGTAACGGATAATCGGAACCCGGTACCCGACGAGCAACTTCGCGGGCGAACATCGCCCCGACCACCAGACCAAATCCCCAGTTAATAACGCAGGCAACTGAACCAAAAAAAGTCACCAGCATGACGCCCTGAGCGGGGGTTTTGGCGGCTGATGCCGCCGTACGCAGCAGGCTTTTCACCGGCCCGGAACTGGCTAACGCATGGCCGGTTACGATGATCAGCGCCATCTGCATACCAAACGCCAGCAGGTTCCAGAAACCGTCACCCCAGAATTTCACCATGCTGATGGGGGTCTGCGGCGTTAACCACAGCGCGATGCCAAAGGTCAGCAACGTTAATAACATGGCGAAAATCAGTGGGTCGGGCAGCCAGCGGCTGACTACCCGTGTCATAAAGCGGGCGATGCGGCCAATCATGCGTCACCTCGCAGGATGCGCAGATCGTCGGCAATTTCAAACTGTGCTTCGGTTTTTTCACATAGCGTGGCGATGTCGCATCCTTCGACGATTTCAGTCAGCCACATCTTGCCATCTATAAAGCGGAATACAGCCAGCTCGGTGACCAGCATATGCACAGCATGCTGTGCAGTGAGCGGCATGGTGCATTGACGCAGGATTTTTGCTGAGCCGTCTTTTGCGCAATGCTCCATGGCGATAATGACTTTACGTGCACCGGTCACCAGATCCATTGCGCCACCCATGCCGGGCACCATCTTGCCGGGAACCACCCAGTTGGCGAGGTTTGCCTGCTCATCGACCTGCAACCCGCCAAGCACACAGGCATCAACATGACCGCCGCGAATCAACGCGAACGACATGGCGCTATCAAACATCGCCGCGCCCGGCAAAATACCGCACGGTTGGCCGCCCGCGTTCACCAGGTCAGGATGGGCGGTGGTGACTGGGCCCAGTCCCAGAAAACCGTTCTCAGATTGCAGCGTAATGTGAATATCAGCAGGTAAATAGTTAGCTACCATCGTTGGCAGGCCGATACCTAAGTTGACGATATCGCCATCGCGAAGTTCTTGCGCCACCCGGCGCGCAATACGTTGTTTAGCATCCATGATTAGCTCTCCTGTGGAATGACGATATGGTCGATAACGGCGGCGGGGGTCACAATCTGGTCAGGCTGCAGCTCCCCTGTTTCAACCATTTCGTCCGGTTCGACCAGCGTGATATCAGCGGCGAGGGCAATCAGAGGGTTAAAGTTACGGGCGCTGAGCTGGTAGGTGAGGTTGCCAAGCATGTCAGAGCGGTGGGCGCGAATAAGCGCTAAATCGGCGCGTAATGGGCGTTCAAGCAGCCAGGTTTTACCCTCAAGCGTCATGGTTTGCTTGCCTTCTTCCACGATGGTGCCAACGCCAGTGGGGGTCAGAAAGCCGCCAAGACCCGCGCCGCCGCAACGAATCTGCTCGATCAGGGTACCTTGCGGAACCAGCTGTACATCCATCTCGCCGGCAATCATGCGACGACCGGTTTCCGGGTTTGTACCAATGTGCGAGGCAATCACTTTGCTCACCCGCCCATTGACGATCAGGGGGCCGATACCGGTATCGACAAAGGCGGTATCGTTAGCAATCAGCGTCAGATCTCTGACGCCGGACTCCAGCAGGGCTTCAACCAGACGAGGTGGTGTGCCAACGCCCATAAAACCACCGACCATGATGGTCATGCCGTCACGAAAGAAGCCCGCAGCGTCTTGTAAGGTAATCAGTTTTGTTTTCATTATGTTTCCCTTTTTGCATACTCCATTTTGGGTACGCTCAGGGAATTGCAAGCAGGGTGCCAGAATGACTAAAGAAACGTATTAATGTTTAGTTGATTGAATTTATTGGTTTATTTTTGTGGTCTTGGTGAAAGGAGACCACGAGGGGTTATGCAGAATTTTGCGCAGTGTGCAAAATTCTGCATAGCAAACTTGCGTATCAGGAACCCGATGGGTCGATGCCGTACTCTTGTAATTTATACATTAAAGCGCGACGGCTAATTCCCAGCATCAGCGCCGTGCGGGTGCGATTGCCGTCCTGATTGTCGAGGACTTCGAGGATAATTCGTTTTTCCTCACGTTTAATCTCTTCTTTCAGATTGCGTTCCCCGGAGTAAGTCGGTTTTGTTTCTGTTGTGGCGCTCACCGGGTTGCGCAACGGGTCGGGGAGATCGTCGGCAAAGATCACCGCACCGGTATTCATAACGACTGCACGTTCGATGACGTTTGACAGTTCGCGAATGTTACCGGGCCAGGGCCAGGCGGTGAGGATCGACATCGCCGTCGGGTCGATTTCGATAATATCCCGCTGATTTTCAGAGCTGAATTTTTGTAAAAAGTGGTTTGCTAATAAGGCAATATCTTCACGACGCTCGCGTAAGGGCGGCAAAGTCAGATGGATAACGTTGAGCCGGTAAAACAGGTCTTCGCGAAACGTTCCTTCCTTCACCATCGTTTGCAGACAGCGGTTGGTGGCGGCGACGATTCGAATGTCAACGCGAATGGTCTGGTGCCCGCCGATGCGTTCAAACTCCCTCTCCTGCAAAATGCGCAGCAGCTTAGCCTGCAGCACCAGCGGCATCTCGCCAATTTCATCAAGCAATAAAGTTCCCTGATGAGCGCGTTCGAACAATCCCTGGCGTAATGTCTGTGCCCCGGTAAACGCGCCTTTTTCGTGACCAAATAGCTCGCTTTCCAACAACGACTCCGGCAGGGCCGCGCAGTTAATTTTGATAAAGGGGCCATTGGCGCGTTTGCTGTTGTAGTGAATGGCGCGGGCGATCAGCTCTTTTCCTGTGCCGCTTTCACCGCTAATCAACACGTTTGCCTGGGAGAGGGCGATTTTCGCCGTGTCTTTACAGATATCCATCATACGCGGGCTGGTGGTCAGAATGTGTCCCCACTGCCAGCTGGTGGTCAACGCTTTATGCAGATTGCGGATTTCCTGTTTCATCTCCTGCAGTTGCAATGCGCGTTGAATCACCATGCTTAGCTCGTCGAGATCAAAGGGCTTAATCACGTAGTCGAATGCGCCGCTACGTAAAGCTTCTACTGCGGTTTCTACTTCAGCGTAAGCGGTCATCAGAATGACGGGGATCCGTGGTTGCTGCGTGCGCATAACTTTCAGCGCGTCGATACCGTCCATCTCCGGCATGCGAATGTCCATCAGCACCACGTCTGGCTGCGTTTCGCTAAACAGGCTCAGCGCGGCTTTCCCGTCGCTGGCGCAATGTGTCTCATGCCCTTGCAGGGAAAATGCGGTGGCAAGCATACGGCGAACATTTTCTTCATCATCAACGATGAGAATACGATAGGTCGTTTTCATTCTGACGGATTTCCCTGCGGGTTAAGAGGTAAAATCAGAGTGAATATCGCCCCGCAGCCAGGCTGGCTGGTTACGTGGATATCCCCCTGATGCGCGTTGATGATGCGCTGGCTCAGCGCCAGTCCAAGACCGGTGCCTGATGCTTTTGTCGTAAAAAAGGGATCGAATATTTTCTTCTGTATGGCGAGATCGATACCGTTGCCATTATCTTCAATCATCACGGCCTGTTGCGAGGCCGAGTATTGCCAGGTACGGATGCGAATTTCGCCTCGCGCAGCGATCGCCTGTACCGCATTGATTAAAATATTGAGGATCACCTGTTTGAGAAGCTCGCGATCGGCGACGATCGGCGGCAGGTTGGGATCTAATTCCGTTGTAAAGGCGATCCGTGCCTGCAGGCCAGCGGTTTGCACCAGGATTAGCGTCTCTTCAATGAGCGCATTGAGCCGAATCTGTTGCCACTGGCTTTGTCGTGGGCGTGAGAAATCTAACAGTTGCTGAATAACTTTATTGATGGAATCAATTTCATTCAGCACAACAGATAAATATTCCTGATGTTCCGGCAGCGAGGTTTGCTGGCGGATGATCTGGACGTAGCCACGAATTGCGGTCAGCGGGTTTCGCACTTCATGCGCGACGCCGGCCATCAGCTCACCCAGGGTGGCAAGCCTTTCGGTTTGCGCCAGCCGACGCTGGGTCTCTTTACGGGCGGTTAAATCGGAGAAAATAACCAGCGCGCCAATCAGCTCGCCGTGTGCGTTATGGATCCGACTGGTGGTTACACTGATCTCAATGGTGCGTTCACGTCCTGGAAAGCTAATCTCCTGGGCCACATGTTCAGTACCGTGCTCAAGGGTGTCCAGTACCGGGCTATAAAACTGCGTATTGGCAAAGAGTGTCGCATAGGGCTGTCCGACCAGCTCATGCAGCGTGTAGCCCGTTATCTGTTCTGCCGCCGGGTTCATGGTGGTAACGTCGCCTTGCCTGTCGATGGCGATCACGCCATCTGCGGCATTTTCAATGATCAGATCGTTAAGGGTTTTGGTTTCCCGTAGCGTTTGTGCCAGCGCATTGACGCTACGGCTGATTTGTCCTAACTCGCCGGGGAGTTCAGGCAGTCGGGTAGGGGTTTTTTGTGCCAGCGTGGAAAGCCCATCAGTGATGATGTCGATATTCGCACTGAGTCGACGTGAGAAGTGCACGATGAGCAGCAGGCTACAGATGAGCCCGGCAACCAGTACGGCAATAATCCTGACATCCATTCTCCAGGCCTGCTGGCGGATATCTTCGGTGAGCTCATTGGCCCAGATATACCCAATAACCTCTCCCTGGCGCGCTATTGGGATCATTGAGTTGAGTATGTCGCCGCGAACCTGTCGCCCGGAATAGACCACAGGCGCGTTGCTACTCATCACTTCGCGTCCGGGATGATCCTCGGTGATGGTGATACCTACGTTGCCTTGGTAAAGCGCGGAGGGGGCGTAGGTGATAATGGCATCCAGCGCTTTGTGATAATACCCGGCGCCAATGCCGGGAAACGCTTGCGTAATGCGCTCGGTGATGGGGGCCAACTCTTGATTAAGCGCGCGAATGCGTGCTTCACGCGGCAAATTTGGGTAGTGACTAAAGCGGTCGCCCAGCGCATCGTTTAGCAGGGTTATCACCGATGACAGTTTTTTCTCTTTTTCAGATAAGACTGCTGAACGGCCTTCAGTTTCTACGATATAACCTATAGATATCGTCGGAATGATGACCATCAGGATGGCCATCATGATCATTTGGTTGCGTAATCGTCGTGGGTATAACCGACGAGCCAGCCATCTCAGGTCGCGCATTCTGACATCCGTGCAGTGTTTTTCAGGCAAACGATGATTATCACGGGTTAAGACAATGGTTTCAGAGCGGTGTATCATATTCCCGTAAAGAGAGGGCATTGCGACGCCGGACATTTACCGCTACCTTAACCGCACTCTATTAATGCCCTGAGGCGGAGCTTCGCCCCTTTGAAATACCTTGCTTCCGTTCATTCAACGCTAAAAGTCTCACGCTATCTGTTCAGGGCGTTGGCGCTCCTGATCTGGGGGCTAATCGCATTTGCCTCCGTTTTCTACATCGTGAATGCGCTGCACCAGAGAGAGTCCGAGATTCACCAGGAGCTTAACCTCAGTTCCGATCAGGCCCAACGTTACATTCAGCGCACCTCTGATGTGATTAAAGAGCTGAAATATATCGCGGAGAATCGCTTAACGGCGGAAAACGGTGTGATGTCGTTGCGCGCGCGAGATGATAAAACCGCCGTGCCAAACTTCGAGCCGCTGTTTGCCGACTCCGACTGCTCGGTGATGGGCAACGCCTGGCGAGGTTCGCTGGAATCGCTGGCGTGGTTTATGCGCTACTGGCGGGATAACTTTTCCGCGGCCTATGATTTGAATCGTGTGTTCCTGATCGGCAGCGACAACCTTTGCATGGCCAATTTCGGTCTGCGTGATATGCCTGTCGAACGTGACGGGGCGTTGAAGGCGCTGCATGAGCGCATTATTAAGTATCGCAATGCGCCGCAGGACGAAAACGGTAATAACCTGTTCTGGATTAGCCAGGGGCCGCGGCCGGGGATAGGCTATTTCTATGCGCTGACGCCGGTTTATCTCGCTAATCGCCTGCAGGCGCTGTTGGGTGTGGAACAGCCTATCCGCATGGAGAACTTTTTCACGCCGGGCAGTTTGCCGATGGGAGTGACCATCCTTGATGAAAATGGCCATGCGCTGATTTCGCTCACCGGCCCCGAGGGGAATATTAAGGCTGAACCTCGCTGGATGCAGGAGCGCTCCTGGTTTGGCTATACGTCGGGTTTTCACGAACTGGTGCTGAAGAAAAACCTGCCCCCGTCATCGCTAAGCATTGTTTATTCAGTACCGGTCGATCTGGTGCTGGAGCGGATCCGCATGATGATCCTGAACGCTATTCTGCTGAATGTGTTGGTTGGCGCGGCGTTATTTATGCTCACGCGCATGTATGAGCGGCGCATTTTTATTCCTGCGGAAAGCGATGCCCAGCGTCTGGAAGAGCACGAGCAGTTTAACCGTAAAATCGTGGCTTCTGCGCCGGTTGGGATTTGTATTCTGCGTACGATAGATGGCATTAACATCCTGAGTAATGAGCTGGCGCACACCTATCTCAACATGCTAACGCATGAAGACCGGCAACGGTTAACGCAAATTATCTGCGGCCAGCAGGTCAATTTTGTTGATGTGCTGACCAGCAACAATACCAATCTGCAAATCAGCTTTGTGCACTCGCGCTATCGTAATGAAAACGTGGCAATTTGTGTGCTGGTTGACATCAGCGCGCGCGTTAAAATGGAAGAGTCGTTGCAGGAGATGGCGCAGGCGGCGGAGCAGGCGAGCCAGTCCAAATCGATGTTCCTTGCGACGGTAAGCCACGAGCTGCGTACGCCGCTGTATGGCATTATCGGTAACCTTGATTTGTTGCAAACCAAAGAGTTACCCAACGGAGTGGATCGCCTGGTGACGGCGATGAACAACTCTTCCAGCCTGCTGTTGAAAATTATCAGCGATATTCTCGATTTCTCGAAAATTGAATCTGAACAGCTGAAGATTGAACCGCGCGAGTTTTCACCGCGTGAAGTAATGAATCATATTACGGCTAACTATCTGCCGCTGGTGGTTCGCAAACAGCTGGGGTTGTACTGCTTTATCGACCCGAATGTACCGGTGGCGCTCAATGGTGATCCGATGCGTTTGCAGCAGGTGATTTCCAATCTGCTGAGTAATGCTATCAAGTTTACCGATACCGGCTGCATTGTGCTGCACGTGCAGTGCAACGAAGACTATCTCAGTATTCGCGTGCGTGATACCGGGGTTGGGATCCCTGCCAAAGAGGTCGTCCGCTTGTTCGATCCTTTCTTCCAGGTGGGAACCGGCGTACAGCGTAATTTCCAGGGTACCGGGCTTGGTTTGGCTATCTGTGAAAAACTGATCAGCATGATGGATGGGGATATTTCCGTCGATTCTGAACCGGGAATGGGTAGCCAGTTTATGCTGCGTATTCCGCTTTATGGCGCGCAGTACCCGCTGAAAAAAGGTATCGAAGGGCTTGTCGGTAAACGTTGCTGGCTGGCGGTGCGTAACGCGTCGCTGTACCAGTTTATTGAATCCAGTCTGGCGCGTAACGGGATGACGGTGCAGTGCTATGAGGGACAGCAACCGGATGCGGATGACCTGCTGATTGCCGACGATGTGCTGGACCAGGCGTGGCAGGGACGTGCCGCGGTGATTTTCTGCCGTCGTCATATCGGTATTCCGCTGGAAAGGGGGCCTGGGGAGTGGGTGCACAGCGTGGCATCGCCTCACGAATTGCCCGCGCTGTTGGCGCATATCTACAGCCTTGAGCTGAGCAGTGAAGAGCTTTCAACGGCGTTGCCAGCCCCGGATAAAGTTGCTGCAACTAACGATGACATGATGATTCTGGTGGTCGACGATCATCCTATCAACAGGCGTTTACTGGCCGATCAGTTGGGATCGTTGGGGTATCAGTGTAAAACCGCGAATGACGGCGTGGACGCACTCAATGTACTGAGTAAAAACCATATCGACATCGTGCTGAGCGACGTTAACATGCCGAACATGGATGGTTATCGTCTGACCCAGCGTATTCGCCAGTTAGGATTAACCCTGCCGGTTGTCGGCGTGACGGCTAACGCGCTGGCTGAAGAGAAGCAGCGTTGTCTGGAGTCAGGTATGGATAGCTGTCTGTCTAAGCCGGTGACGTTAGATGTATTGAAGCAGACGCTGACGGTCTATGCGGAAAGAGTGAGAAAGGCGCGGGAATAAAAGAGGCCGGATGGGGACGTTTGCCTTATCCGGCCTACGTAACACGCACAATATCGTGTCATTCGTAGGCCTGATAAACGCCGTGCCATCAGGCACGTCGATGTTAAAAGAATTACTCTTTGTCTGACGGACTCAGCGTGACGGAAGAAAGGTAATTCAACAGGGCGATATCGTTTTCCACACCGAGTTTCATCATTGCCGACTTTTTCTGGCTGCTGATGGTTTTAATACTGCGGTTGAGTTTTTTCGCGATTTCAGTAACCAGGAAACCTTCGGCAAACAGGCGCAGAACTTCGCTCTCTTTCGGTGACAGACGTTTGTCGCCGTAACCGCTGGCGCTGATTTTTTCCAGCAGACGAGAAACGCTTTCCGGGGTGAATTTCTTACCCTTCTGCAGCGCGGCAAGCGCTTTCGGCAGATCTGTTGGCGCGCCTTGCTTCAGGACAATTCCTTCAATATCGAGATCCAGTACCGCGCTCAGGATTGCCGGGTTGTTGTTCATGGTGAGAACAATAATCGACAGGCTCGGGAAATGGCGCTTGATATACTTAATTAACGTGATCCCGTCACCGTATTTATCTCCTGGCATGGAGAGGTCGGTAATCAACACATGAGCATCTAACTTAGGCAAATTGTTGATCAGTGCAGTGGAGTCTTCAAATTCGCCGACAACGTTTACCCACTCGATTTGCTCAAGTGATTTACGAATACCGAACAGTACAATCGGGTGGTCATCGGCAATAATTACGTTCATAGTGTTCATGTATTGGGCTACCTTGCTACAGCAAGCTCTTGACGTAATCGTCAATGTCGCTGATGTATTTTTCTATACCTGGAGCATCTTTCTCTTGAATAAGATGTTCCAGCGCTTCACATAACTGCTTGCCGGGTACCAGATTAAGCATGGCAAACACGCCTTTCAGGCGATGGGCCGTTTGGGCTAACGCAGCGAAATCGCTGGTTGCTGCCTCAGTATACAACCTCTTAACATCATCCGGTACTGTGTCTACAAAGAGTGCATAGTAACCACTGGCATGAAGTTCGGCGTTTTCATCTCCGCCGAGGGGGAGTTCCTGGATCTCTTCTTGTGCCAGCTGCTCTTCTATCAGCTCGAGGACAGCTTCCTGCATAGCATTGCTCATATTAAAGTTGACGCGCAGCTGACCAGGGCCAATTTTCCGCACGCCAGACTCATCATCGCTTAAAAGAAGGCCTGAGGCAGTAAGATTAGACGGATTATCTGTTAAAAAGAGATCATATTCTTGACTATTCAACCGCTCATCAGGCGTGATGCAGGTTGCTCCCCAGTTCTCCAGTTGGCGTAATACGATGCTGCGTACGTCATTAGAGGTGACATCAACCATTATGCAGACGTCATCTAACAAACGCTCTTCACTTTCAGCATGTTGATCGTGCAGCGGCATTTTAACATGGACTATATAACGTGTTCCAAGTTCTTCCCGCGCTTTAATGTTCAGGTGTCCACCTAGCTTGCGGGCGAGCTGATCGCATAACCAGAACGTCAGCGGGTTGGCCTTGCTATACCGATCGCCCTGGGTGTCATTGATGAACGGGAAGTGCAGGTTATCAACTTCATTCAACGTGACACCTTGCCCGGTATCCAGAATGCGGAAGGTCAGGCGTTCAGTCTCCGACTCATCCTGGTCGACTTCCAGCGTGATTTTGCCAATTTGCGTGGTGGTTACCGCATATTGGATCAGCAACAGCAAAATACGGCGCAGGGCATCGCGGTCGCCGCGGCGTTCATCATGGGCGCTAAGGTGATTTTTAATCAGTAGCTGCAGCCCTTTACGTTTAATGGCTGGCAGAACCTCCGGAACCACGTCATCAATTAACGACTGCACGGAAAACAGCGTCGATTCACTTTTCCAGGCGTCGCTTTCCAGCAGGTTGGCCAACTGGATTTCATCTACCATACGCACCAGAACGTCTGCCTGATTGGCCAGTTTCTGGCTGTCCGGGCTATTCAGTGCGGCAGCATTAGCGGCAAGTGTTTTAGCCGGGTCTTTCAGTGCGCTGCCGATATTCTGCATAAAGGCCGCCCGGGCCTGCTGGTTTTTCTCATACAGTCGCTGCGCTTGCTTCAGCTTCTTATTAACCAGCACTTCGCGGTCCTGGTCACGAATAATAAAGATCTGTGTTCTCGATGAGATCTGGCTGCGGAACAGCCGGATCTCATACAGCTCATTATTGATGGTGGCCTGAATCACCCCCTGATGCTGCTCCGCCATACTGGTAATGTTTTGCAAATTTAAATGCGGTAACAGGTGGTCGGCAATTTTATTGCTGATAACCGTGCGGTTTGCTTCTTGATCGTGCACCAGCAAGCCCAGAGGCAGCAGAGACACAATCTCTTCATTGATGGCGCGCAGAACACGCAGTTCATTATTTGCCGCAAGGTTTGGTGCCACTTCGGTGGAACGGGCAGGAAGGTGGCGAAAGGTGGTATAGCCAAACAGCGCCAGGGCCAACAAAGCAATGTTGAGTAACAGCGGCAGCAGAATGCTTTGTAAGGTGTCGAGCAGCAATGAGCCAAACGGAACCTGCCACACCAGCCGCATATCCGTTGAGTTTAGCGCCGAAGAGATCTCAATTTTACTGTTGTTGAAATTAATGCTGACGCTGTCAGGCGACTCTTTTTCATTCAGATGCTCGGTTGTTGACGTGGCATCTGGAACCAGATGGAAGCTGTCCAGCGGCATACCGGGTGGGATCAAGTCATTAATCGGCAGATCAAAGGCGACAACGGTTGCCAGATGTCCAGGCTGATTAAAGGTCGTGCGTAGCGTGAAGTAATGCCCGTTCTGCCACGCCAGACGGCGCAGTGAAGAGAAGCTTTCACGTTCATCCAGCGCATTGGCCTGTTGTAACATTTCCGCTCGCCGTGAATCGACAATATTACCAATCGCCGACTCTTTAAAACCGGAAGTCAGATCTTTTAGCGGCAACGTTGAGATAAGGATCAGGCTATTGTCCTGACCATTCAGGTAATACATAGACCACGGAACATTTTCCGCGCCCCACAGCGTATCAAGATAGGTTGAGATGCGTTGGGTCATCTCCAGCGTAGAACTGTCATGGGAACCGAAAATCAGCGCCTCGGTCTTTCTGCGCGGTTTCTCAAGATAATAGACGTCTTGTTTCAGACGCGTTTCCTGCAGTCCTTCGGCACCAGGTGAACTGGCCGTGGCGGCAATATTGTCATAGATTTGCCAGGTCACGTATCGCCAGGTATCGACCCTTTTATGAATGGCATGGGTGATATCGACAATCTGATAGCTCTTATCCTTTAACCAGGTGTTGACGGCGCTCTGGACCATAACGCCCATCATCACCAACAGCACAACGATCAGTAATAAGAAGAAACGGGTAATACTTCCCGGTAGCAGGGAGAATCGGGTAGAAGCCGTTGTGTCAGACTGACTCATTCGTGTTTATGACCTGTTAAACGACGCGAAAGATGATGGGGCAGTATAAAGGGTAATATATGAATTGCCACACTTACACCACGCCGGATGGCCCGCATTTTTTACGCTCCATTCTGTTGCAGCTATGACAATGCAAAGGTGTACAGTGGATAAAGGCGGGTACAAATATTTGTACGGAATGTATACATTTAGCATTAAATAACAAGAAATTATTAATCAGATTTATATCTGAATACGACGCAATGAGATAGTTAATAGTTGTTATAGTTTTGCATCGGTAGCACAGAACGGTAAGTTTTGTGTAAAGAAGGGTAAAAAAAAACCGAACGCGAAGCATTCGGTTGAAATAGGGGTAAACAGACATTCATGAATGAATGACGGTAATAAATAAAGTTAATGATGATAGCGAGTCTATTTTAGTTGCGAGTGAAGATTTTGTTTTGTCATTCAGTGCTATAACTATTTTCAATGTAACTTATTGATTTTAAATTTAATTAAAACAGTTCTTGATTATTTGTGCTTATTTTGCCTGTTTTTTGATTTTAAAAAAGTTCCCCCTTATTAATATTTTGAAACATCTATGTCGATAAATGAAACACCTTAAAAGTTTTAGTATCATATTCGTGTTGGATTATTCTGTGTTTTTGCGGAGAATGAAGTTGCCGACTGGTTAATGACCTTAATCAGTATGCAGTGGCATAAAAAAGCAATAAAGGCATATAACAGAGGGTTAATAACATGAAAGTTAAAGTACTGTCCCTCCTGGTACCAGCACTGCTGGTAGCAGGCGCAGCAAATGCGGCTGAAATTTATAACAAAGACGGCAACAAATTAGACCTGTACGGCAAAGTCGACGGTCTGCACTATTTCTCCGATAACAAAGGTGATGATGGTGATAAGACTTACATGCGTATCGGCTTCAAAGGCGAAACCCAGGTTAACGACCAACTGACCGGTTACGGCCAGTGGGAATACCAGATTCAAGGCAACCAGAGTGAATCCAGCAACGACGCCTGGACGCGTGTGGCATTCGCAGGCCTGAAATTCGCTGATGCAGGTTCTTTCGACTACGGTCGTAACTACGGTGTAACTTATGATGTAACGTCCTGGACCGACGTCCTGCCAGAATTCGGCGGTGACACCTACGGTGCGGACAACTTCATGCAGCAGCGTGGTAACGGTTATGCGACCTACCGTAATACAGATTTCTTTGGCCTGGTTGATGGTCTGAACTTTGCCCTGCAGTACCAGGGTAAAAACGGCAGCGTAAGCGGTGAAAACGAAGGTGGTCGTAGCCTGCTGACCCAGAATGGCGATGGTTACGGCGGCTCTCTGACTTACGATCTCGGCTCTGGCTTTGGTATCGGTGGTGCGATCACTACCTCTAAACGTACCGCTGATCAGAATGCTCTTGGCGTGTACGGTAACGGTGACCGTGCAACGGTTTATACCGGTGGTCTGAAATACGACGCTAACAACGTTTACCTGGCTGCACAGTACTCCCAGTCCTATAACGCAACCCGTTTCGGTACCTCTAACGGTAGCAACCGGACTGCTGCATATGGCTTCGCAGATAAAGCACAGAACTTTGAAGTTGTGGCACAGTACCAGTTCGATTTCGGTCTGCGTCCTTCCGTGGCTTACCTGCAGTCAAAAGGCAAAGACATCAGCAATGGCTTCACCAACTACGGTGACCAGGATATCGTGAAATATGTTGATGTTGGCGCGACTTACTACTTCAACAAAAACATGTCTACCTATGTTGATTACAAAATCAACCTGCTGGATGACAATGCGTTTACCCAGGCAGCAGGTATTGCTACCGATGATATCGTAGCGCTGGGTCTGGTTTACCAGTTCTAATCTGCGCTCATGTCGTTAAAAGGCCCTGCGGGGCCTTTTTTAATGCCGTTTTTTCGTCGTACAAACAACGATTTTTGGTGTACTCTTGCGCCCGTTCGCATGAGGATAATTACGTATGGAAGTGAATTTCTATCGCGCAGCACTACTGGCTGTGACGATCTTTTTTGTCGGGTGCGATGAAGTCCCGAAACCTGCCCAGACCACACAACCTGCCACCGTTCTGGAAGGTAAAACCATGGGCACTTTCTGGCGGGTCAGTGCGGTGGGCGTAGATGCCAAACGCGCCGGGGAACTGCAGGCGAAGATCCAGGCTCAGCTGGATGCCGACGATCAGCTTCTCTCTACCTATAAAAATGATTCTGCGTTAATGCGCTTCAACCTGTCGAAAAGCCTGTCGCCATGGCCGGTTAATGATGCTATGGCCGATATCGTGACTTCGGCGCTACGCATTGGCGCAAAAACCGGTGGGGCCATGGATATTACCGTGGGTCCGTTGGTCAATCTGTGGGGCTTTGGCCCGGATCAGCAACCGGTGCATATTCCTACGCAGGCGCAAATTGACGCCGCAAAAGCGCAAACCGGGCTTTCACATCTGAAGGTTGTTAATGAGGCGCATCGGAACTACCTGCAAAAAGATTTGCCCGAGCTGTACGTGGATCTCTCGACCGTTGGCGAAGGTTATGCCGCCGATCATCTGGCACGATTAATGGAGCAGGAAGGGATCGCCCGTTATCTGGTATCTGTTGGTGGTGCATTGAACAGCCGCGGTATGAATGCAGACGGGCTTTCGTGGCGAGTCGCGATTCAGAAACCGACCGATCGCGAAAACGCGGTGCAGGCGATTGTCGACATTAACGGGCATGGCATTAGCACCTCCGGCAGCTACCGTAACTATTATGAGCTGGATGGTAAGCGCCTTTCCCATGTTATTGATCCGCAAACCGGTCGTCCGATTGAACACAACCTGGTATCTGTAACGGTAATCGCACCAACGGCGCTGGAGGCTGACGGCTGGGATACCGGATTGATGGTTCTCGGCCCGGAAAAGGCCAAAGAGGTGGTGCGTCGTGAAGGACTCGCGGTCTATATGATTATAAAAGAGGGCGAGGGGTTTAAAACCTGGATGTCGCCGCAGTTTAAAAGCTTCCTGCTCAGCGAAAAAAATTAATAAGCAAGATTGCGGGTTTTTGTATCCGGCTATGGGGACACACTGAGGCTAAGCGCTATGCTTAACAAAGGAGTCCATAATGAAAAATCGTTTACACATAACTGATGATGACCGCTGGCAGTCCGTTGTGGATCGTGACGCTGACGCTGACGGTCAGTTTGTTTTCGCCGTCCAGACTACCGGCATTTTCTGCCGTCCGTCCTGTCGGGCGAAACATGCGCTGCGCAAAAATGTCACTTTCTTTGCCGATGCCCGGCAGGCGCTGGCCGCCGGTTTTCGTCCCTGTAAACGTTGTCAGCCGGATAAAGACAGCGCCCACCAGCATCGGCTGGAGAAAATAGCCCACGCCTGCCAGTTGCTGGAGCAGGAATCTCCCCTCACGCTGGACGAGCTGGCGCAGCAGGTGGCGATGAGCCCGTATCACTTACATCGCCTGTTCAAAGCCACAACGGGCATGACCCCCAAAGCGTGGCAGCAGTCCTGGCGCGCCCGTCGTCTGCGCGATGCGCTGGCGAAAGGCGTTCCGGTAACGCAGGCAATTCTCAACGCCGGATTTCCCGACAGCAGCAGCTACTACCGAAAAGCGGATCAGACGTTAGGCATGACCGCAAAGCAATTTCGTAAAGGTGGTGACAACGTTTCTGTACGCTATACCCTGGCAGATTGCACTCTGGGTCGCTGTCTGGTGGCGGAAAGCGAACGTGGTATCTGCGCGATCTTACTAGGTGATGATGACGCTACGTTGGTTGCGGATCTGCATGAGCTGTTTCCCGCCGCTCAGGATGTGCCAGCAGATGCCGATTTTCAGCAGCGCGTGCGCGAAGTGATCGCCGCAATCAATGCGCGTGACGCGCCGTTATCGCTGCCGCTGGATATCCGGGGAACCGCATTTCAGCAGCAGGTGTGGCAGGCGTTGCGCGCAATTCCGTGCGGCGAAACGATGAGCTACCAGCAACTGGCCAGCGCCATCGGCAAACCGAAGGCGGTGCGTGCGGTGGCCAGCGCCTGTGGGGCGAATAAACTGGCAATCGTCATCCCGTGTCACCGGGTGATCCGCGGCGATGGCGCGCTTTCGGGCTACCGGTGGGGCATTGCGCGCAAAGCACAGTTACTGCAACGTGAAACGACTGGCGAGGAAACATAATGCTCGATCTCTTTGCGGATGCGAAACCCTGGCAGGAGCCGCTGGCGTCAGGCGCGGTTATTCTGCGACGCTTCGCTTTTGACTGCGCACCGTCTCTGCTGCAGGCGATAGCCGCTATCGCCAGACAGTCGCCGTTTCGCCAGATGGTGACGCCCGGCGGCTACACGATGTCGGTGGCAATGACCAACTGCGGTCGTCTGGGTTGGACGACGGATCAACATGGTTACCTTTATTCTCCTTTTGATCCGCTAACCGGCGCGCACTGGCCGCCGCTGCCGGATGCATTCGCTGACCTGTGCCAACAGGCAGCGACGGCGGCGGGCTATGCTGATTTTCAACCCGATGCCTGTCTGATTAACCGCTACACGCCAGGGGCAAAACTGTCCTTACATCAGGATAAAGACGAACCCGACCTGCGGGCGCCGATTGTCTCGGTGTCGCTAGGATTGCCGGCCATCTTTCAATTTGGCGGCTTGCGCCGTAATGACCCCTTAAAGCGTTTGTTGCTGGAACATGGCGATGTGGTGGTGTGGGGCGGTACTTCGCGGCTGTTTTATCATGGGATCCAGCCGCTTAAGACGGGGTATCATCCGTTGACCGGAGACTGTCGCTACAATCTGACGTTTCGTCAGGCGGGTAAAAAAGAATAAAAATAAGAATTATTTTTGCTGTCAGCGAAGAGATGTTTAAACTGCGGGCTGTTATTACTTGTCCGGGTTGTTCGCATGGAACTTTTACTTCTTGTCTGGCGGCAGTATCGCTGGCCATTTATCAGCGTCATGGCGCTCAGCCTCGCCAGCGCAGCGTTGGGGATTGGGCTGATTGCGTTTATCAACCAGCGTCTGATTGAAACGGTCGACACCACGTTGATGGTGCTGCCGGAGTTTCTTGGCCTGTTGCTGCTATTGATGGTTGTCACTCTCGGCTCTCAGCTGGCGTTGACCACGCTCGGCCACCACTTTGTCTACCGTCTGCGTAGCGAATTTATCAAACGTATTCTGGATACCCACGTCGAGCGTATTGAACAGCTTGGCAGCGCCTCGTTGCTGGCCGGTTTAACCAGCGATATTCGCAACATCACCATCGCCTTTGTTCGTCTGCCTGAGCTGGTGCAGGGGATTATCCTGACCATCGGATCGGCGGCGTATCTGGCGATGCTGTCGACCAAAATGCTGCTGGTGACGGCTATCTGGATGGCAATCACCATCTGGGGGGGATTTGTGCTGGTGGCGCGGGTGTATAAGCACATGGCTACCCTGCGCGAAACAGAAGACAAGTTGTACAACGATTATCAGACGGTGCTGGAAGGGCGCAAAGAGCTGACGCTCAACCGCGAGCGCGCCGAGCATATCTTTAATCAGATGTACGTCCCGGATGCCAAAGAGTACCGTCACCATATTATTCGCGCCGATACCTTCCACCTGAGCGCGGTCAACTGGTCAAACATTATGATGCTGGGCGCCATTGGCCTGGTGTTCTGGATGGCCAATAGTCTGGGCTGGGCGGATACCGCCGTGGCGGCGACTTACTCACTGACGCTGTTATTCCTGCGTACACCGCTGCTCTCTGCCGTTGGCGCGCTACCAACCCTGCTCACTGCGCAGGTGGCTTTCAACAAGCTGAATAAATTCGCACTGGCACCTTTTAAGGCCGAATTCCCGCGCCCAACCGCTTTTCCAAACTGGCAAACGCTGGAACTGCGTAACGTGGTTTTCCACTATCAGGATAATGCCTTTTCCGTAGGGCCGGTAAATCTGACGATTCATCGCGGTGAACTGATCTTCCTGATTGGCGGCAACGGCAGCGGGAAATCTACGCTGGCGATGTTACTGACTGGGCTATACCAGCCGCAGTCAGGTGAAATTTTGCTTGATGGTAAGGCCGTGGCTGTTGAAAAGCCGGAAGATTATCGCAAGCTGTTTTCCGCCGTGTTTACCGACGTCTGGCTGTTCGACAAACTGCTGGGGCCGGAAGGTAAAGAAGCCAATCCGCAGCTGGTAGCGAAGTGGCTGGAACATCTGAAGATGGGTCACAAGCTGGAGATGAATGATGGTCGCATCCTCAATCTGAAGCTGTCGAAAGGGCAGAAGAAACGCGTGGCGCTGCTGCTGGCTCTGGCGGAGGAGCGCGACATCATTCTGCTGGATGAATGGGCTGCCGATCAGGATCCCCATTTCCGTCGTGAGTTCTATCAGGTCCTGTTACCGCTGATGCAAGAAATGGGTAAAACTATCTTCGCCATTAGCCATGACGATCACTATTTTATTCACGCCGATCGTCTGCTGGAAATGCGTAACGGACAGTTGAGTGAACTGCTGGGCGATGAGCGTGATGCCGCCTCGCGTGACGCGGTGGCTCGCACCGCATGATCCCACATGCCGCCGGTTTTTTATCCACCCGGCGGCACTGTTTATTGTTATTTACATAAATCGGCATCATGATTAATGATATTTCATATCATGGATTTATGATTAATGCCTGTAACAAACAAAAACAGCGCCAGACTGCGTGATGAAGAGCGTGCGCGTCTTATCTGGCTGCTGACCACTGATAAAGCCGTTGTTTCAACGCTATTGGGCAAGCTTACCCTGGCTGAGCAATATGACGTCGGCACGTTAGCCGACGATATTGCTGAGGTAGGGGCGCTGGTCGCCCACCTGCCGCCGCCCGATTTGGCGGATACCCTTGAAGCATTACCTTCTGAAGAGCGTCACGCCCTGTGGCGACTGGTCGAAAGTGAAAAGCGCGGTAACGTCCTGCTTGAGGCGTCTGAAAACGTCTGGGACGACCTGATCGATGAGATGAGCGACCGTGAGCTGCTGGATGCGTTGCAATACCTTGATATCGACGAACAGATTTATCTGGTTCAGCACCTCCCTCGTAACCTCACGGGTCGACTGTTGGCGACGTTACCGGCCGAGGAGCGGGCGCGCGTCCGCCAGGTGCTGCACTACGAGAAGAATCGCGTCGGTGCGATTATGGAGTTCGAAGTTATCACCGTGCGTCCGGACGTGACGCTGGAAGTGGTGCAACGCTACCTGCGGCGGCTGGGAAAAATGCCGGAGAACACCGATAAACTCTTCGTGACCGACCGCAATAAAGTGCTGGTCGGGGAACTGACGCTCACCTGTATTCTGCTCAATGATGTGCAGCGAAAAGTCAGCGAGGTGATGGAAGATGATCCGCTCACCTTTTCTCCGGAAGATATCGCCGAACACGCCGCGCGAACCTTTGAACGTGACGACCTGGTCAGTGCCGCGGTCGTTGACTCTTCAGGTAAACTGATGGGCCGTTTAACCATCGATGAGATCGTCGATGTGGTCTATGAAGAAACCGATACCGATCTGCGTCGAATGGGCGGCTTAAGCGCCGGAGAGGATGTGTTTGCCCCCGTCACGAAAGCGGTAAAAACCCGCTGGGCGTGGTTGGCCGTTAACCTTTGTACCGCCTTTATTGCTTCGCGAGTGATCGACGGCTTTGAACATACAATTTCGCAACTGGTCGCGCTGGCCTCGCTGATGCCGATTGTGGCGGGGATCGGCGGCAACACCGGGAATCAAACCATCACCATGATTGTTCGCGCGCTGGCGCTACAAAATATTCAGCCGGGAAACCTGACGTTTTTGATCCTGCGCGAAATGGGCGTGGCGTTGATTAATGGCCTCGTGTGGGGCGGAATTATGGGCGGCATTACCTGGTGGCTGTACGATGACATGGCGCTCGGCGGCGTGATGACCCTGGCGATGATGCTCAATTTGCTGATGGCGGCGTTGATGGGCGTTATTATTCCGATGACGATGGTGAAGCTCGGGCGCGACCCGGCGGTCGGCTCGAGCGTCATGATTACGGCAATCACCGATACCGGTGGTTTCTTTATTTTTCTCGGTCTGGCAACGCTGTTTCTGATGTAGCCGCACGTTTGCCTCTGACGATACGCGGCAGAATGAGCATCGTCATCACCCCGGCAACCACGCCAAGCGCCAGGTTGCCGGTTGACACCGTCGCCGCGACGGTCATCAGCATCACCAGCGTTTCGGTAACGGGGAGTTGCCGCAGCGTAGCGGGCTGGATGCTGTGCCAACTGAAGGTTTTCACCGCCACAATCACCATAATTCCCGCCAGCACCGACATGGGGATTTTCGCCATTACTTCGCTTAACCCAGTGACCAGCAACAACAGCACCAGCCCGGCGGCGACCGTCGAGACGCGGCTGCGTCCTTTGCCCATCTCGACGTTAACGATGGTTTGACCAATCATCGCACACCCGGCGATGCCGCCATAAAAACCGGCCAGAATATTGGCTATCCCCAGCCCGGCGCTCTCGCGATTCTTATTCGACGGCGTAACCGTCAGGTCATCCACCAGACGGGCGGTTAACAGCGACTCCATTAACCCGACAAAAGCGATGCTCAGCGCGCAGGGCCAGATAATCGCCAGCGTTTGCAGGTTGAGCGGTACCAATAACTGCGTGAATCCCGGCAGGCCGCCGCGCATTGAACCTTCGTCACCGACGGTCGGTAATAGTTGTCCGCTGGTGACAGTGAACACCGTCAGCAGCACGATGGCGATAAGCGGCGCGGGGATCGCTTTAATAAACCGCGGAACCCACAGCACAATCAGCAGGGTCAGGACAAACAGCCCCCAGATTAGCGGGCTTTTACCCCAGAAATGCGGGACCTGGGCAAAGAAAATCAAAATACCCAGCGCGTTCACAAAACCGGTCATGACGGCTGTAGGAATGAATCGCATCAGACGCGCCATCCCCAATACGCCAAACAGGATCTGAATAATCCCGGCCAGCACCACCGCAGGCAGGATGTACTGGACGCCGTGTTGATGCACCATCGGGCCAATCACCAGCGCGACCGATCCTGCCGCTGCGGTAACCATTGCCGGACGGCCACCTAAAAATGACATTGCCAGGCACAGTACGACTGAGGCTATCAGGCTGACTTTAGGATCGACGCCGGCGATAACGGAAAAAGAGATCACTTCCGGGATCAGCGCCAGGGCGGTTACCACACCGGCCAGCGTTTCGCGAACCAGTAAACGGGGTTGGCGCAGCACTGCGCGCGTCGCGTGCTCCGCTACTGCGACAGAGGAGGGTTGAGTGGCAGACATCATTACTCTTAGGTCAAAAATGGCCCGATACAGCAGACCGACAGGCATCCGTGCGGTGAATAGCAAAGCGCAGCATAGTACCTGTCTGACGGACCGGTTTCCAGAAATGATTGTCAATAACCGTATAAACTATCAACGTATTAATAACATTTTTAAAAATTAAATATAATTTATAAACAATATTTAAATATTTTTACTTAAGTGTTACCGTTGATACCGCTCGATTTTCACCTGCATTAAAAGCAAAAAAGCGATACTAAAAGTAAGGCATTAACATTATGAAAAAAGTGACTGCCATGCTCTTCACCATGGCCGTTGGGCTGAATGTTGTCTCGATGGCGGCAAAAGCGAAAGCGGCGGAAGAGCAGGAAACGGATGTACTGTTGATTGGCGGCGGCATCATGAGCGCCACGCTGGGAACCTATTTACAGGAGCTGGAACCGCAATGGTCAATGACCATGGTTGAGCGACTGGATGGTGTAGCGCAGGAAAGCTCAAACGGCTGGAATAACGCCGGAACAGGCCACTCCGCACTGATGGAGCTGAACTACACGCCTAAAAAGGCCGACGGTAGCATCAGCATTGAAAAGGCAGTCGAAATCAACGAAGCCTTCCAGATCTCCCGCCAGTTTTGGGCCTATCAGGTCAATAATGGCGTAATGCATGAACCACGCTCATTTATCACCACCGTTCCGCACATGAGTTTTGTCTGGGGTGACGAGAACGTGAACTTCCTGCGTGCCCGTTACACCGCACTGCAGCAGAGCACGTTATTCCGTGGCATGCGTTATTCCGAAGATCACGCGCAGATTAAAGAGTGGGCGCCGCTGGTCATGGAAGGCCGCGATCCGAAGCAGAAAGTCGCGGCAACGCGTACCGAGATTGGTACTGACGTAAACTACGGCGAAATCACGCGCCAGCTGATTGCCTCGTTGCAGAAAAAGCCCAACTTTGCGCTGCAGCTGAGTACCGAAGTGCGTGGCTTTAAACGCAATGCCGACAATAGCTGGACCGTCACGGTCGCCGATCTGAAAAATAACGAAGCGGAACACGATATCAAGGCGAAGTTTGTCTTTATCGGTGCCGGTGGCGCTGCGCTGAAGCTGTTGCAGGAAACCGACATTCCGGAAGCGAAAGGTTATGCCGGATTCCCGGTTGGCGGGCAGTTCCTGGTTGCGGATAATCCGGACGTGGTGAATCGCCACCTGGCGAAAGTGTACGGCCAGGCCTCCGTTGGCGCGCCGCCGATGTCCGTGCCGCACATCGATACCCGTATCCTTGATGGCAAACGCGTCGTGCTGTTTGGGCCATTCGCGACATTCTCCACCAAATTCCTGAAAAACGGTTCATTGTGGGATCTGCTCAGCTCGACCACCACCTCGAACTTTATGCCGATGGTCAACGTGGGTCTGGATAACTTCGATCTGGTGAAATATCTGGTAAGCCAGGTGATGCTCAGCGATGACGACCGTTTTGCCGCGCTGCAAGAGTACTATCCGCAGGCGAAAAAAGAAGACTGGCGTTTATGGCAGGCGGGCCAGCGTGTGCAGATCATTAAAAGTGATGCGGAGAAGGGCGGTGTGCTGCGTCTGGGTACCGAAGTCGTCAGCGATAAAGAGGGCACCATTGCCGCGCTGCTGGGCGCTTCTCCGGGTGCATCAACCGCGGCGCCGATTATGCTGCATCTGATGGAAAAAGTGTTTAAAGATAAAGTGGCCAGCCCTGAATGGCAGGCGAAACTGAAAACCATTATTCCGTCTTATGGTACCAAGCTGAACGGTAACGTTGAAGCTACGGAACAAGAGCTGCAATACACCAGTGATGTTCTGGGGCTGAAATATGACAAGCCGCAGGCTGCTGATGAAGCGCCGAAACCTCAGCTGAAACCTCAGGCGCCACCGCAGCCTGAGCAGAAAACTGTAGCGGATATCGCACTGTAAATAAAATGCCGGATAAGGCGGTACGCCGCCCTCCGGCACATTCTTACTTATCGCGCGACTGCGTCCTGAATCTTCTCTTCCGCTTTCCAGATACGGTATTTAACTTCCACGTTCTCCGGCGTATAGACCACAATCGGTAACTTGCTGTTGTAGCGCAGCATGCCGTCATCACCCAGATACGCGGTAATAAATTTCTTCTCTTTCTTACCGTCCGGGCAGGCCATCATGGTTGAAACCGGAGACGTCACTTTGTCGAAGACATAGTAGTCATATCCCCAACCTTCCAGCGTTTTGCTGTCCAGTTCTCCGCCCAGGCGGTGTTGGTTGCAGTCAACTTCCAGCGTTTGTCCGATCAGCAGTTCTACTTTCAGAGTAGATTCATCTTTCTCAGGGGTAAGCTGAATAACCTGGCGCTTCATACCCTTTTCCGCCTTAGGATAAGGGGCGACTTTTTCCAGCGGCTGAGCGCTGGCATCGTTACTGGCAGCCCATGCAGAGGCGCTGGCAAAGGCGGCGAAAAGTACGGCAGGGACAATTGTTTTCATCTTATTGTTCACAGTGTTTCCTTTCTTCTGTCTTATGAACGAGTCTGGGGCAGGTTAACATATTTACATAATCGATTAAGCTGGATTTACTTATATTTTAAGTGTATTTGGTATATGTCTGCTTTCAGACTAGCGATATATTCTAAGAATAATCTTAATTATAAAATCATTCTCTTTTTGAGTGGTTCGTTATATACGGTTTTATATAACTCATTGAATTGTGAGCAAAAGCGCATTTTTTCCCGCCAACTCAACACTCCTTTGATCCGGCAACAGCATTTACCCCGATTGGGGTATGCACCTCTAACACATCCTGAAATATCTTACGACTAAAAATAACTACTCATAAATAGTGCAGTTTTTTATGTCGTTCAACCCGCCAGGGAAGGGCGTCATTATGGAAGGACAATGTCATGGTTGATTTATCCCGTCGAGGCATGTTGACAGGCAGTTGGCGAAATGCCAACTCAGGGATCCGTCCGCCCTGGAGCAAGGAAGACTCTCACTTTCTGGCCCATTGCCTTCGTTGTGACGCCTGCATCCAGGCGTGTGAAACCGACATCCTGCAGCGAGGCCAGGGCGGTTACCCGAGCGTAAATTTCAAACACGGCGAGTGTAGCTTTTGCTATGCCTGCGCAGAGGCCTGTTCTGAATCCCTTTTTCTTCCGCGCCACACCAGGGCATGGGATCTGAATTTTACGATTGGGGAAAACTGTCTCGCACATCAGTCCGTTGAATGTCATCGCTGTCAGGATAGCTGTGAGCCCATGGCCATAACCTTTCGTCCCACGCTGTCCGGCATTTATCAGCCGCAGCTCGACAATCAGGACTGTAACGGATGTGGCGCATGTGTCGCTATCTGCCCGGTATCAGCCATTAACGCGGAGTACAACCATGGACAATAACTGGCAGGTCTGCAGCCTGGTCGTTCAGGCCAAAAGTCAGCATATCAATGATATCGCCACGCAGTTGCGTTCATTCCCAGGTTGCGAAGTTGCACTCAGCGATGTGGAAAGCGGTCAACTGATCGTGGTGGTGGAAGCTGAGCACAGCGAAACGTTAATGAAAACTATTGAGTCAGTGCGCAACGTTGCGGGCGTGCTGGCGGTGTCGCTGGTTTATCACCAGCAGGATGAGCAAGGTGAGGAAACACCATGAAACTCAGTCGTCGTAGCTTTATGAAAGCTAACGCCGTTGCGGCCGCTGCGGCGGCTGCCGGGTTAAGCGTGCCGGGCGTAGCCCGTGCGGTAGTCGGTCAGCAAGAAGCCATCAAATGGGACAAAGCCCCGTGCCGTTTTTGCGGGACGGGCTGTGGCGTATTGGTCGGGACGCAGCAAGGGCGTGTTGTGGCATGCCAGGGCGATCCGGATGCGCCGGTTAACCGTGGGCTTAACTGCATCAAAGGTTACTTCCTGCCGAAAATCATGTACGGAAAAGACCGTTTAACGCAGCCGATGCTGCGCATGAAGGACGGTAAGTATCACAAAGAAGGCGAGTTCACCCCGATTAGCTGGGACCAGGCCTTTGACGTGATGGAAGAGAAATTCAAAACGTCCCTGAAAGAGAAAGGTCCGGAGTCTATCGGTATGTTCGGCTCGGGTCAGTGGACGATTTGGGAAGGTTATGCCGCTGCCAAATTGTTTAAAGCGGGTTTCCGTTCGAATAACATCGACCCGAACGCGCGTCACTGCATGGCGTCAGCGGTAGTCGGCTTTATGCGTACATTCGGTATGGATGAACCGATGGGCTGCTATGACGATATCGAGCATGCAGATGCTTTCGTCCTGTGGGGCGCGAATATGGCGGAGATGCACCCGATCCTGTGGTCGCGCATCACCAACCGTCGTCTTTCCGATCCCAATGTTAATGTCGCGGTGCTCTCCACCTTCCAGCACCGCAGCTTTGAGCTGGCGGATAACGGCATGGTCTTCACGCCGCAAACCGATCTGGTGATCCTCAACTACATCGCTAACTACATCATTCAAAACAATGCGATCAACCAGGATTTCTTTAGCAAGCACGTTAATCTGCGTAAAGGCGTGACGGACATTGGCTACGGTCTGCGTCCAACCCATCCGCTGGAAAAAGCGGCGAAAAACCCGGGCTCCGATGCCTCTGAGCCGATGAGCTTTGAGGACTACAAAGCCTTTGTTGCCGAGTA
This sequence comes from Citrobacter sp. RHBSTW-00859, assembly GCF_013729795.1. Lineage (NCBI taxonomy): Bacteria > Pseudomonadati > Pseudomonadota > Gammaproteobacteria > Enterobacterales > Enterobacteriaceae > Citrobacter > Citrobacter sp. RHBSTW-00859. The sequence continues at coordinate 1,702,187 of NZ_CP056284.1, forward strand.
CACGCTGGATAAAACCGCCGAAATGACCGGCGTACCGAAAGATCAGCTGGAACAGCTGGCGCAGCTGTATGCCGATCCGAAGAAAAAAGTCATCTCCTACTGGACGATGGGCTTCAACCAGCATACCCGCGGCGTGTGGGCCAACAACCTGGTCTATAACCTGCACCTGTTGACCGGTAAAATCTCCCAGCCAGGCTGCGGTCCGTTCTCTTTGACCGGTCAGCCTTCCGCCTGCGGTACCGCGCGTGAAGTCGGTACGTTCTCCCACCGTCTGCCTGCGGACATGGTGGTTACGAACGAAAAACACCGCGATATCTGCGAGAAGCACTGGAATATTCCGGCGGGGACTATTCCGGCAAAAATCGGTCTGCATGCCGTGGCGCAAGACCGTGCGCTGAAAGATGGCAAGCTCAATGTCTACTGGGCGATGTGTACCAACAACATGCAGGCCGGTCCGAACATCAACGAAGAGCGTATGCCGGGCTGGCGCGATCCGCGCAACTTCATCATCGTCTCCGATCCGTACCCGACGGTCAGCGCTCTGTCGGCCGACCTGATCTTGCCGACCGCGATGTGGGTAGAGAAAGAAGGTGCTTACGGTAACGCGGAACGCCGTACACAGTTCTGGCGTCAGCAGATTAAAGCGCCGGGTGAATCGAAATCGGATCTGTGGCAACTGGTGCAGTTCTCTCGTCGCTTCAAAACAGAAGAAGTGTGGCCGGAAGCGCTGTTGACACAGAAACCGGAACTGCGCGGCAAAACGCTGTATGACGTACTGTTTGCCACGCCTGCAGTGACGAAATTCCCGGTGGCTGAACTGGCTGAAGATCAGCTGAACGATGAATCCCGCGAGCTGGGCTTCTATCTGCAAAAAGGACTGTTCGAAGAGTACGCCTGGTTTGGTCGCGGTCACGGGCATGACCTTGCGCCATTTGACGATTACCACAAAGCGCGCGGTTTACGCTGGCCGGTCGTTGAGGGCAAAGAGACCCAGTGGCGCTACAGCGAAGGCAACGACCCTTACGTGAAAGCGGGTGAAAGCTACAAGTTCTACGGTAAGCCGGACGGCAAAGCGGTCATCTTCGCGCTGCCATTTGAACCTGCCGCAGAAGCGCCGGATAAAGAGTACGACCTGTGGCTGTCTACCGGACGTGTGCTGGAGCACTGGCATACCGGCAGTATGACGCGTCGCGTACCTGAGCTGCACCGTGCTTTCCCGGAAGCTGTGCTGTTTATCCATCCGCTGGATGCAAAAGCACGCGATCTGCGCCGTGGCGACAAAGTCAAAGTGGTTTCCCGTCGTGGTGAAGTTATCTCGATAGTTGAAACGCGCGGGCGTAACCGTCCACCGCAGGGGCTGGTCTACATGCCGTTCTTCGACGCCGCACAGCTGGTGAACAACCTGACGCTGGATGCGACGGATCCGCTCTCCAAAGAGACGGATTTCAAGAAGTGCGCTGTGAAACTGGCGAAGGTGTAACGCGTTATGTCCCGGTCAGCAAAACCCCAAAATGGCCGCCGCCGCTTTCTGCGCGATATGGTTCGCGCAGCGGGCGGACTGGCCGTCGTTGGCGTGGCGCTGGGGTTGCAACAGCAAACCGCACGTGCAACCGGCGTGCGGCTACGCCCGCCAGGCGCGCTGAGCGAGGAGGCATTCGCCAGTGCCTGCGTGCGCTGTGGTCAGTGCGTTCAGGCCTGCCCGTATGACACGCTGAAGCTGGCGACGCTGGCCTCAGGGCTGGCTGCCGGTACGCCGTATTTTGTCGCGCGTGATATTCCCTGCGAAATGTGTGAAGACATTCCGTGCGCCAAAGTTTGCCCCAGCGGTGCGTTGGACAGGGACATTGAATCTATTGACGATTCACGCATGGGGCTGGCGGTACTGCTGGATCACGAAAACTGCCTCAACTATCAGGGATTACGCTGCGACGTTTGCTATCGCGAATGCCCGAAAATCGATGAGGCTATCACCCTGGAGCTGGACCGCAACATGCGTACCGGCAAGCATGCGCGGTTTATTCCGACCGTACACAGCGATGCCTGCACCGGCTGCGGGAAATGCGAAAAAGTCTGCGTCCTGGAGCAGCCAGCAATAAAAGTGCTGCCCCTGTCGCTGGCGAAAGGGGAGTTAGGACACCATTACCGCTTCGGTTGGCTGGAGGGGAACAATGGCAAATCGTAAACGTGACGCCGGGCGTGAAGCGCAGGTAAAAAAAGGATGGTGGAAGAGTCATCGCTGGCTGGTGCTGCGTCGTCTGAGCCAGTTTCTGATACTGGCGATGTTCCTTAGCGGCCCGTGGCTTGGCGTCTGGATCCTGCATGGCAATTACAGTAGCAGCCTGTTGCTGGACTCCATCCCGTTCACCGATCCGCTGATTACCCTGCAAAGCCTGGCCAGCGGACACCTGCCGGCGACGGTTGCGTTAACGGGGGCGGTCATCATCACGGTGCTGTATGCCCTGGCGGGTAAGCGACTGTTTTGCAGTTGGGTTTGTCCCATGAACCCTGTCACCGATTTAGCCAGTTGGTTGCGCAGAAGGTTTGACCTGAATCAGTCTGCAACCCTGCCGCGACATATACGGTACGTCCTGCTGGTGGTTATCCTGGTCGGTTCCGCCGTGACCGGTACGCTGCTGTGGGAGTGGATAAATCCAGTCTCTCTGCTCGGACGGAGCCTGGTCATGGGATTTGGCAGCGGGGCGCTGCTGATCCTCGCGCTGTTTTTATTTGATCTACTGGTCGTTGAGCATGGCTGGTGCGGGCATCTTTGCCCACTGGGTGCGCTGTATAGCGTGGTGGGGAGTAAAGGTGCATTAACCGTTTCGGCAAAAGAACGTAACAGATGTAACCGCTGTATGGATTGTTTTCATGTTTGCCCGGAACCGCATGTGCTACGTGCGCCGGTGCTGGATGAGCAAAGTCCGGTGCAGGTAACCAGCCGCGATTGCATGGCCTGCGGTCGCTGTGTGGATGTCTGTTCTGAGGATGTTTTTACAATAACAACACGATGGAGTTCGGGAGCGAAATCATGAAAAGCCATGACCTGATTAAAGCGCTGAGTCAATGGACGGCTGCGCTGGCCCTGGTAGTCAGTGGGGCCGTTTGGGCTGCAAACGGAGTGGATCTGAGTCAGTCACCGGAAGTCTCAGGGACACAAGAAGGGGCGATTCGCATGCCGAAAGAGCAAGTGCGTATGCCGCTGAACTATGTGAATCAGCCGCCGATGGTTCCGCACAGCGTTGAAGGGTATCAGGTGACGACTAACACTAACCGCTGCCTGCAATGTCACGGTGTGGAAAGCTATCGCACCACCGGTGCGCCGCGCATCAGTCCGACGCACTTTATGGACAGCGACGGCAAGGTATTGGCTGAAGTCGCGCCGCGTCGTTATTTCTGCCTGCAATGTCACGTTCCGCAGGCTGACGCCGCGCCGATTGTTGAAAATACCTTCACCCCCTCGAAAGGTTACGGGAAATAAGAGGTCATTATGGAAAATTCTAACCGTAAACCAGGCTGGATTAAGCGCGTCTGGCAATGGTGGCGTCGCCCCAGCCGTCTGGCGCTCGGCACGCTGTTGTTAATCGGCTTTGTGGGCGGCATTATTTTCTGGGGCGGCTTTAATACCGGTATGGAAAAGGCCAATACAGAAGAGTTCTGCATTAGCTGTCACGAAATGCGCAATACGGTGTACCAGGAATACATGGAAACCGTACACTACAACAACCGTAGTGGTGTGCGAGCGACTTGCCCTGATTGTCACGTCCCACATGAGTGGGGTCCGAAAATGATTCGTAAGATCAAGGCCAGTAAAGAGCTGTACGCGAAAGCACTGGGGTTGATAGATACACCGCAGAAATTTGAAGACCATCGTTTAACGATGGCGCAAAATGAGTGGCGGCGTATGAAAGATAACAATTCGCAAGAGTGTCGAAACTGTCACAACTTCGAGTTTATGGATTTAACCGCCCAGAAAGGCGTTGCGGCCAAAATGCACGACCAGGCCGTGAAAGACGGGCAAACCTGTATTGACTGTCATAAAGGGATAGCGCACAAACTGCCTGATATGCGCGAAGTCAAACCGGGATTTTAACAGGATGTAGATAACCAGGTATGCTTGAAGCCAGAGAATTACTTTGCGAGCGGGATGACAGAATACTGTTCAGCGATTTGTCATTTCGCGTCAACGCAGGGGAATGGGTACAAATTACCGGCAGCAACGGCGCAGGGAAAACCACTTTGCTGCGGTTACTTACCGGGCTGGCGCGTCCCGACGCAGGGGAGGTTTGCTGGCAAGAGCAACCGCTGCATCACGTGCGGGACAGCTACCATCAACAACTGCTGTGGATCGGACATCAGCCGGGGATAAAAACCCGGCTTTCGGCGTTGGAAAACCTGCGTTTCTTCCATCATGACGGCGACGTCGCACAGTGTCTGGCTGCGCTGGCGCAGGCGGGGCTTGCCGGATATGAAGACATCCCGGTGAATCAACTCTCCGCCGGACAACAGCGGCGCGTGGCGCTGGCCCGTTTGTGGCTGACCCGCGCCCGGCTGTGGATCCTCGACGAACCCTTTACCGCCATTGATGTGAACGGCGTTGAGCGACTGACTCAGCGTATGGCGCAGCATACGGAGCAGGGCGGTATTGTTATTCTCACCACCCACCAACCGCTCAATGTCGAGACCGATAAAGTGCGACGTATTGCGCTGACCAGCGAGAGGGCAACGCAATGATGTGGCGAATCTTCCGTTTAGAACTACGAGTTGCGTTTCGTCATAGTGCGGAAATCGCCAATCCTTTATGGTTCTTCCTGATTGTTATTACGCTGTTCCCGCTGAGCATTGGGCCGGAGCCGCAACTGCTGGCGCGTATTGCGCCGGGCATCATCTGGGTTGCGGCGCTGCTGGCGTCGTTGCTGGCGCTGGAGCGCCTGTTTCGTGATGATCTGCAGGACGGCAGCCTTGAGCAACTGATGCTGCTGCCGTTGCCGCTGCCGGCAGTGGTGCTGGCGAAAGTGATGGCGCACTGGGTCGTGACCGGCCTGCCGCTGCTGATCCTCTCGCCGCTGGTGGCGTTGCTGCTGGGCATGGACATGTACGGCTGGAAAATTATGGCGCTGACCTTGTTACTCGGGACGCCGACGCTGGGCTTCCTCGGCGCGCCGGGCGTGGGGTTGACGGTGGGCTTAAAGCGCGGCGGCGTGCTGTTAAGCGTGCTGGTACTTCCGCTCACCATACCCTTACTGATTTTTGCGACCGCGGCGATGGATGCGGCTTCCATGCACTTACCGGTTGAAGGGTACATGGCGATTCTGGGCGCGTTGCTGGTCGGCAGCGCCACGCTAAGCCCGTTTGCCACAGCTGCGGCGTTACGGATCAGCGTGCAGTAGCGCAGTTGAGATATGCAGGCCGGGCAAGGCGCCCCGGCACAACGGATATTAATTTACGGAGTCTGGTGACTGAACTATGTGGAAAACACTTCATCAATTGGCGATGCCTCCTCGGCTCTATCAGATCTGCGGCTGGTTTATCCCGTGGCTGGCGATTGCCAGCGCGGTGGTACTGATAACCGGGTTGATCTGGGGCTTTGGCTTCGCGCCTGCGGATTATCAGCAGGGGCAGAGCTATCGCATTATTTATCTGCACGTTCCGGCGGCAATCTGGTCGATGGGTATTTATGCATCGATGGCCGTTGCCGCGTTTATTGGCCTGGTCTGGCAGATGAAAATGGCCAATCTGGCGCTGGCCGCGATGGCGCCCATTGGTGCCGTGTTTACCTTTATTGCGCTGGTGACGGGCTCTGCATGGGGCAAACCGATGTGGGGTACCTGGTGGGTCTGGGATGCCCGACTCACCTCTGAACTGGTGCTGCTGTTTCTCTACGTTGGCGCCATTGCGCTGTGGCATGCCTTTGACGACCGCCGTCTGGCTGGTCGCGCTGCCGGCATTCTGGTGCTGATTGGCGTGGTCAACTTACCGATTATTCACTACTCGGTCGAGTGGTGGAATACGCTGCATCAGGGGTCGACCCGTATGCAGCAGAGTATCGATCCGGCAATGCGCGCGCCGCTGCGTCTGGCGATCGTCGGCTACCTGTTACTGTTTGTCACGCTGGCGCTGATGCGCATGCGTAACCTGATTTTGATGATGGAAAAACGCCGCCCGTGGGTGAGCGAACTGATCTTAAAAAGAGGCCGCCAATGACCCCTGCATTTGCATCATGGAGTGATTTTTTCGCGATGGGCGGTTACGCCTTGTATGTCTGGCTGGCTGTGGCGATGAGCGTTATCCCGCTGGTGGCGCTGGTGCTGCATTCTGCGTTACAGCATCGTGCCATCTTACGCGGTGTCGCGCAGCAGCGGGCGAGAGAAGCGCGCATGCGCGCGGCGCAAGTGCAACGGGAGGCGGCGTGAATATTCGACGTAAAAATCGGTTATGGATAGCCTGCGCGGTCCTGGCAGGTCTGGCTTTGACCATTTCGCTGGTGCTCTACGCGCTGCGTTCCAATATCGATCTGTTCTATACGCCGGGAGAGATACTCTACGGTAAGCGCGAAACGCAGCAAATGCCTGAAGTCGGCCAGCGCCTGCGCGTGGGCGGTATGGTAATGCCTGGCAGCGTAAAGCGCGATCCGCAGTCGTTGAAGGTGAATTTCAGCATCTATGACGCCGAAGGTGTGGTGGATGTCACCTATGAAGGCATTCTGCCGGATCTGTTCCGCGAAGGGCAGGGCGTCGTCGTTCAGGGCGAACTGGACGGGGGAAATCATGTGCAGGCCAAAGAAGTGCTTGCTAAACATGATGAAAATTACACCCCGCCGGAAGTCGAAAAAGCGATGCAGGAAAACCACCGTCGCCCGGAAAGTGTTTATAAGGATAAAACGTCATGATGCCTGAAATTGGCAATGCGCTGTTGTGCCTTGCGCTTGGCGTTGCATTACTGCTGTCGGTCTATCCGCTTTGGGGCGTAGCGCGTGGCGACGTGCGGATGATGGCCTCCGCGCGTCCCTTTGCCTGGGTACTGTTTATCTGTGTGATGGGGGCGTTCCTGATTCTGGTCAACGCCTTCGTGGTTAATGACTTTACCGTGACCTACGTCGCCAGCAACTCCAATACCCAGCTTCCGGTCTGGTATCGGGTGGCGGCGACGTGGGGGGCGCATGAAGGCTCGCTGCTGCTGTGGGTGCTGCTGATGAGCGGCTGGACGTTCGCCGTTGCAGCGTTCAGCCAGCGCATGCCGCTGGATATCGTCGCCCGCGTGCTTGCGGTCATGGGAATGGTCAGCGTCGGTTTCCTGCTGTTTATTCTGTTTACCTCCAACCCGTTTGCCCGCACGTTGCCGAACTTCCCGATTGAAGGACGTGACCTGAACCCGCTGTTGCAGGATCCGGGGCTGATTTTCCATCCGCCGCTGCTGTACATGGGGTATGTCGGCTTCTCGGTCGCCTTTGCGTTTGCGATTGCTGCGCTGATGAGCGGACGACTGGACAGCACATTCGCCCGTTTTTCGCGTCCGTGGACGCTGGCGGCGTGGGTGTTTCTGACGCTGGGCATTGTGCTCGGTTCGGCCTGGGCCTATTACGAGCTGGGCTGGGGCGGCTGGTGGTTCTGGGATCCGGTTGAAAACGCCTCGTTTATGCCATGGCTGGTGGGAACGGCGCTGATGCACTCGTTGTCGGTAACCGAACAGCGCGCCAGCTTTAAAGCCTGGACGCTGCTGCTGTCAATCTGCGCATTCTCACTTTGTCTGTTAGGTACTTTCCTGGTGCGCTCCGGCGTACTGGTGTCGGTGCATGCTTTCGCCTCCGATCCGTCGCGCGGAATGTTTATTCTGGCCTTTATGGTGCTGGTAATTGGCGGCTCCCTGCTGCTGTTTGCGGTGCGCGGTCACAAGGTTCGCTCACGGGTGAACAACGCGCTGTGGTCGCGTGAATCACTGCTGCTGGGGAATAACGTCCTGCTGATTGCCGCCATGCTGGTGGTGCTACTGGGCACACTGCTGCCGCTGGTGCACAAACAGCTGGGGCTGGGCAGCATTTCGATTGGCGAGCCGTTTTTCAACACTATGTTCACCTGGCTGATGGCGCCGTTCGCACTGTTGTTGGGGATTGGGCCATTAGTGCGCTGGGGCCGTGACCGACCGCGTAAACTGAAAACGTTATTGCTTATCGCGTTTGTCACCACCCTTGTTCTGTCGCTGCTGCTGCCGTGGCTGCTAGAGGATCGCATTGGCGCCATGACAGTGGTGGGGCTGGCGATGGCGTGCTGGATATTCGTACTGGCGATGTCCGAAGCGTTCCTGCGTATTTCCCGTGGGACAAAGCTGACGCCAAGCTACTGGGGCATGGTATCGGGTCACGTCGGGCTGGCGATTACCATTGTTGGTATTGCCTTTAGCCAGAACTACAGCGTTGAACGCGATGTGCGCATGAAAGCGGGTGATAGCGTTAGTATCCATAACTATCAGTTCACTTTCCGCGAAGTGAAAGATATTACCGGGCCAAACTACCGGGGCGGCGTTGCCATTATTGGGGTTACCCGAGATGGTAAGCCAGAAGCCACGCTGCATGCGGAAAAACGCTTCTATAACAGCACCAGTTCGATGATGACCGAAGCGGCAATTGACGGAGGATTCACGCGCGATCTGTACGCTGCGCTGGGTGAAGAACTGGATAATGGCGCATGGGCTGTACGCCTGTACTACAAACCGTTTATTCGCTGGATTTGGGCCGGAGGATTGCTGATGGCGCTGGGCGGGTTGTTCTGCCTGTTTGATCCACGCTATCGCCAGCGGACGCGTCCTCGCGCCGCGGTGCAAAAAAATGCGTCGGAGGCTGTATGAAGCGCAACGCACTGTTAATTCCGTTTATTATTTTTCTCATCATTGCGGCGGCGCTGTTGTGGCAGCTCGCGCGTAACGCTCAGGGGGACGATCCCACTAATCTGGAATCGGCGCTGATCGGCAAACCTGTTCCGACATTCCGCCTGGAGTCACTGGAAAATCCGGGTCAGCACTATCAGGCCGATGTGCTGACGCAGGGCAAACCGGTATTGCTGAACGTCTGGGCGACCTGGTGCCCGACCTGTCGCGCCGAGCATCAGTATCTGAATCAGCTGTCTGCGCAAGGCGTGCGGGTAGTGGGTCTGAACTATAAAGATGATCGTCAGAAAGCCATTGTCTGGCTCAAAGAGCTGGGTAATCCTTACTCATTAAGTCTGTTTGACGGCGACGGTATGCTCGGTCTGGATCTTGGCGTGTACGGTGCTCCGGAGACGTTCCTGATCGACGGCAAAGGCATTATTCGCTATCGCCATGCCGGCGATCTGAACGCCCGGGTGTGGGAGAGCGAGATCAAACCGTTATGGGACAAGTACAGTAAGGAGGCTGCGCAATGAGATTTTTACTGGGCCTGCTAATGCTGGTTATCTCGGGATCCGCGCTTGCGACTATCGACGTGATGCAGTTTAAGGACGAAGCGCAGGAGCAGCAGTTTCGCCAGCTTACTGAACAACTGCGTTGTCCTAAATGCCAGAACAACAGCATTGCCGATTCTAACTCGATGATTGCCACCGACCTGCGTCAGAAAGTGTACGAACTAATGCAGGAAGGAAAAAGCCAGAAAGAAATTGTCGATTACATGGTGGCGCGCTACGGCAACTTCGTCACGTACGATCCGCCGTTAACGCCGCTTACCGTGCTGCTGTGGGTGATGCCGGTGGTAGCGATTGGTCTGGGGGGCTGGATTATTTTCGCCCGTACTCGCCGACGCGTTCGGGTGAAACAGGAAGCGTTTCCTGACGATGTTATTCCGAATGGCAAGCGCGGTGGATTCGGGTTGTTTGTGCCAGGTATCGTGGTGGCGCTGGTGGTTGGCGCAGTAAGCTATTACCAAACCGGCAGCTATAAGCAGGTTCAGGTTTGGCAGCAGGCCACCGCTCAGGCTCCGGCGCTGCTGGAGCGAGCGTTGGATCCGAAAGCGGAACCGCTCAATGAAAAAGATATGGCGCGTCTGGCGCTGGGGCTGCGTACGCGTTTACAAGCCGATCCCGCAAATGTTGAAGGCTGGATCATGCTTGGACGCATTGGCATGGTTCTCGGTAACGCCAGTACGGCCACTGAAGCCTATGCCAATGCCTATCGACTGGATCCTAAAAACAGCGATGCGGCGCTGGGCTATGCGGAAGCGCTGACCCGTTCTTCCGATCCTGATGATAACCGTCGGGGAGGGGAGCTGTTACGCCAACTGGTGCGTGGCGAACATGCCAACGTGCGGGTTCTCAGCATGTACGCTTTCAACGCCTTTGAACAGCAGCGCTTCGGCGAGGCGGTTGCGGCGTGGGAGATGATGCTGAAACTATTACCTGCCAACGATACCCGTCGGGCGGTAATAGAACGGAGCATTAAGCAGGCGATGGAGCAGCTAACGCCACAGGAGAAATAAGTATCCAGAATAGCCCCGATAGCGCTTCGCATATCGGGGCTATCCGGCCTCTTCATGGATTACTGCATTCCGCGCGTTTGTAAAAACAGAATGGTAGCTGCAACGCGAGAGCGCACATTGAGTTTGCGCAGCAGGTTGCGAATATGCACTTTCACGGTCTGTTCGGAAATATTCAGCACTGACGCAATCTGTTTGTTCGACAGCCCCTGAGCCAGTTCATGCAATACATCCAGTTCACGTTCGGTGAGAATGCTGAAGGGATCTTCTTGTGCGCCGAACAGATCGCGTTCGCGCAGATATTCGCTGACGCGTGTGCTAAAAGCTTTACCGCCTTTGGCGCCGCTGCGAATGGCCTCCAACAAGACTTCAGGATCGCTGTCTTTGAGTAAATAACCATCCGCGCCGGCATCAATTAAGGCGTACACATCGCTGGCGGCATCCGAGACGGTAAGAATAATAATTTGCGCGGTGACGCCATCCCGGCGCAGCGCATTCAGGGTGTCCAGTCCGCTCATGCCTTTCATATTGAGATCCAGCAGGATCACATCCAGGTCCAGACGGTTAGCCAGATCGATAGCGCTGGCACCGTCACCTGCTTCCGCGACTACGTTAAATGCGGGATCCAGTTGCAATAATTGACTAATTCCTCGCCGCATTAGTGGGTGGTCGTCGACAATCAGCACCCGAAAAGGCGTTGCTTCAGGCATACTATTCTCCTGAGTTTTTATTAGTATCATTATTGTTTTCAGCGCATCACTCGTCTAGTTTCATCGCGCTGATGAGAGGGTAAATTTTACCCCAATTTGTGCATGGGTAAGTAGTAAAACCTGTGCTAAAGGCCGGGGTAATAATAAGGAACGTGGAATCGCGGGCATAAAAAAACCAACCATGAAGGTTGGTTTTTCTGGGATTTTTGGTCGGCACGAGAGGATTTGAACCTCCGACCCCCGACACCCCATGACGGTGCGCTACCAGGCTGCGCTACGTGCCGATGCTATGGCTGCTAATACTACTGCTTTCCGCTGCGAATGCAAGGGGAAGCATCGCTAAGTGATTTATAATTAATCAGTTAGCAATAAATCGTTTCTCATCCGTCAGAACCTGTAGCAGCAGGCTTAGCTGCGGTTTCTGATCTTTTATTTTTTCGCCGCGTAAATCATAGGTCTGATAATTACCGTTGTTGTTCAGCACCAGCGTCATCTCTGGCGTGGTAACGGCCATCGTGCTGCCGTCGGCGGCGGTAACCCAGTAATGGCGGCGGTTTGCATTGAACAGATCCTGCCCCTGCGAGTATTCGTTAGCAGGCGTGCTGACGTGCAGCAGGCGCTGCATGAGCGTTGTCATCAGGTCTGTATGATCGGTCAGGCTATTGATGCGTTGGGCAGGCGTTCCCGGCCAGTGAATAACCAGCGGAACCTGCAGATGACCGCGCGACCAGGCAAAATTGTTCTCTTCCTGAGTCAGCGGCACGCCCCGACCTGCGGTAATAATCACCACCGTGTTGTTCAGTTTACCGGAGTCGCGCAGGGCACTAAGAATACGGTTAATATTGGCATCCACATCCTGAGCGGCGCTGGCATAGCGTTTGGCAAAGTTCTTCTGGTTGCTGTTATCAAGGTTCGTCCCGTTAAAGGAGACCCACGAGAACCAGCGGTTATCTTCCTGCGCGTAGCGTCCCAGCCAGTTAATCCACTGGCTTGCGGTTTGTTCGTCAGATTGCGTTTGTACGCTTGGCATGGAGAAGTCTGACAGCAGCGCCTGGCGATACAGCGGGCTGGTAAAGCCATCCGAGGAGAATAGCCCTAACTGGTAACCCTGCTGGTTCAGTGCAGTAATCAGCGCCGCAGGCGTACGGGTCGACAAAATGCCGTCCATGTAGCTTGGCGAGACACCATAGAACAGGCCAAAGATCCCGTTATCCGTGGTGTTGCCTGAGCTCATGTGACGCGTAAACGAGATATTCTGCCCGGCGAATTCAGCCAGCGCAGGCATCTGTTTTTCAAAGCGTGAGTAGTTCAGACCGTCGACGGTAATCAGCAGCACGTTCTGACCGGTGCCCATATCGCGATAGCGCAGTTCGCTGAGCGGGTACTGCACGGAAACCGCTTCCGGATTGCCCTGTTCGATCAGGCGTCGCTGATACTCTTGCGCATCCAGCAGACCATGTTTTTCCAGGAATTTACGTGCCGTCATCGGGTAGGAGAGCGGCAGATTCGCACGCTGCATGGTAATCGGGCGATAGAAATTGGCATCCGCCCAGATATACACCACGTGCGAGGCGATAAAGGAAACGAAGAAGAATGCTGCTAACGGTTTGGCAAAATGGCGACGACGCGTCAGGCTGCGCAGCTTTTGCCAGCTCCAGGTCGCAAACAGCATTTCAATTAACAGAATAACCGGTACGCTGATAAACATCAGCTGCCAGTCACGCGCCGCTTCATTCTGGTCTGGGTTGATGACCAGTTCCCAGACGATTGGATTGAGATGCAGGTGGAAGCGGGTGAAAACTTCGCTGTCGATTAGCAACAGCGTCATGCCAGCCGTCGCCAGAATAGCTGATAAGAATCGCATCAGCCTCTGGGACATGACGATAAACGTCAGGGGAAACAGGATCAGCAGATAGGTGGCGAACACCAGAAAGCTAAAATGCCCGACAACGCTCAGGTAGGAATAAACACGACCTGCAAGGGTTGTCGGCCAGTCGGCGACAAACAGGTAACGGCTACCGAGCACCATGGCCAACAGAATGTTGAACAAGGCAAACCAGTGCCCCCAGCTAACCATCTGGGAGACTTTCTCACGGTAGCGTTGACGATGAGTTACCATAAACTGTTGTTCGTTTCCCCGGAGCAGGCTCTTAATGCGCTTGGTCGTCGTTTACCGAAGACTGCAATGCGCGGGCAAAAGAGTTGGCAATCGCCTGGCGCTGGGCCGGTGCGATGCTTGTATTGATAAGGTTAGTCACCATATTTCCCAGTACCATCAGGGAAAGGTCGGTCGGCGCCTTATGTTTTTCCAGTACGTTGAGCATCTCATTCAGCAGTTGTTCAACGTGTTCGTCACTATAGCGGGAAATTTGTGGCATAAATCGAAATCAGTCTGTTCATGAAAGGGCAACATATTACCGTACAGACAGTTTTTTTTCTGCTTTTTTATCTTCTATTGCGTCACTGCCCGGCAGGTGGTTGAATACCGCCCGGTCTAAAAGGAGAGTTTATCATGAGTCTGGATATCAACCAGATTGCCCTGCACCAGCTTATCAAACGTGACGAGCAGAACCTTGAGCTGGTCTTGCGCGATTCATTACTGGAACCGACAGCGACCGTTGTCGATATGATGGCTGAGTTGCATCGGGTGTACAGCGCCAAGAATAAAGCTTATGGCCTGTTTAACGCAGAGAGTGAACTGGCGCAAACGCTGCGTTTACAGCGTCAGGGCGAAGAGGATTTTCTGGCCTTTAGTCGTGCAGCGACTGGGCGCTTGCGAGACGAACTGGCGAAATATCCTTTTGCTGATGGCGGCATTGTCCTGTTCTGCCATTACCGCTATCTGGCGGTAGAGTATCTGCTGGTCGCCGTGCTGAACAATTTAAGCAGTATGCGCGTCAATGAAAATCTGGATATCAACCCGACGCACTATCTGGATATCAATCATGCGGATATCGTGGCGCGTATTGATTTAACCGAGTGGGAAACCAACCCGGAGTCCACGCGCTATCTGACGTTCCTGAAAGGGCGGGTAGGGCGCAAAGTCGCCGATTTCTTTATGGACTTCCTGGGCGCCAGCGAGGGGCTTAACGCCAAAGCGCAAAACCGCGGCCTGTTGCAGGCGGTCGATGACTTTACCGCCGAGGCGCAACTCGATAAAGCTGAACGCCAGAACGTGCGTCAGCAGGTGTACAGCTACTGTAACGAGCAACTGCAGGCCGGTGAAGAGATCGAGTTGGAGTCGCTGTCCAAAGAGCTTTCCGGCGTCAGTGAAGTCAGCTTCAGCGAATTTACCGCTGACAAAGGCTACGAGCTGGAAGAGAGCTTCCCGGCGGATCGCAGCACGCTGCGTCAGTTAACCAAATTTGCCGGAAGCGGCGGCGGGTTAACCATCAACTTCGACGCCATGTTACTGGGTGAGCGTATTTTCTGGGATCCAGCCACAGATACTTTGACCATCAAAGGTACGCCGCCGAACCTGCGCGATCAGCTACAGCGTCGTACCTCGGGCGGGAAATAAAGCCGTTTGCCGGATGGGGGCGTTAACGCCCCCATCCGGCTTGCGTGATTCATCTTTACCGCCAACAAAATCCCATAAAAATACCCCGCCGAGGCGGGGTTTTTCTTGTGCACAGAAAACCCCCAGCTAGGCTGGGGGTTCCGGAAAGCTTTCAGCTTTGGGCCAGTTATTAAAACCCCTTTTGATTTGTTAAAACACATTGCGGTCTGGCAACTGCAAATGTTTAACAAGAAATCAAAAGGGGGTCCCAATGGGGGACGAAAAGAGCTTAGCGCACACCCGATGGAACTGTAAATATCACATAGTTTTTGCGCCCAAATACCGGAGACAAGCATTCTACGGTGAGAAACGCAGGGCGATAGGCAGCATCTTAAGAAAGCTGTGTGAGTGGAAAAACGTGCGGATCCTGGAAGCGGAATGCTGTGCGGATCATATCCATATGCTTGTGGAAATCCCACCCAAAATGAGCGTATCCGGCTTTATGGGGTATCTGAAAGGGAAAAGCAGTCTGATGCTGTATGAACAGTTTGGGGATATGAAATTCAAGTACAGGAATAGAGAGTTCTGGTGCCGGGGATACTACGTAGATACGGTGGGTAAGAACACGGTGAAGATACAGGAATACATAAAGCACCAGCTTGCAGAAGATAAAATGGGTGAGCAGTTATCGATCCCTTATGCGGGTAGCCCGTTTACGGGCCGTAAGTAACGAAGTCTGATGCAAATGTCAGATCGTATGCGCCTGTTAGGGCGCGGCTGGTAACAGAGCCTTATAGGCGCATCCGAAAAACCTCCGGCTATGCCGGAGGATATTTATTCAACTTGTAAGCGATTACGCGCGAACGAAGTCGATGTGTGCCAGCTTCGGCTTGAACGGGTGACGCTGTACAGCCTGAGCTTTAACTTTAACTTCTTTACCGTCAACAACGATGGTCAGAACTTCGCTGTAGAATTCAGCTTTAGCTTGCATGTTCATAACTGCATCGTGATCCAGTTCGATAGCAACCGGGGCTTCTGCGCCACCATAGATGATTGCCGGGAACTTGTTAGCGGCACGCAGGCGGCGGCTCGCACCCTTACCCTGCTCTTTACGTACTTCAGCGTTGATAGTAAACATTTAAATCTCTCTTTAATAATTCCTGCTACAGGCGACCCAGCAACAGGTAAGTGATCTGCTTTGCGTATGCAAAAGCGGGCGAGATTCTATACTTAAACGGCTGGTACATCAATCAAAAGTACGATTAACCGCGTAATTCATGTGCCCGACGATAGCGTCCTTCATAATCGAAGACCTTTTCACGGACCTGCCAGTACTGACCTTTCATGCGCGCCACCACGAAATCAGGATGACGTAACAGCGCCTGCTGCGCGAGGATATCGGCGGCGGTTATCCAGCGTAAGGGAATGCCGGGCGTTCGGGTGTGCGGGCGAATAAACAGTTGCTCGAAAGCCGTACGCTGCGCGGGAGTATGCAGGCGAAAGCGTTCGCTAACGTCGGCACCATCTTCATCGTAATAGGTGATTTTTAGCCATTCACCTTTTTCATCCTGGCCGTTTTGTAACACCATGCCGCTACAGCGCAGGACCAGCGCATCTTTGAGCCTGAGCGCGGCTTTCAGCATGTCATCCGGGTCAACCAGCACCGTGTCGCACTCCCGACAACGGCGGGCGGCGATATCATTTTCCGCGTTGCATTGTGGGCAGTTTTTAAAACGAAAACGAAAATCGCACTGTTCGCGATGGCCGTCATCATCTTCAAACCACCCCTGACAGCGGCGGCCAAAGTGTTCAATCAGCGTGCCGTCTGCCGTTGTTTTGCCCCAGAAGGTGTTTGCAAACCCGCAGGCGGGACAGAACACCTGCACCGGAACGTTATCGCTTTTCCCTTTCGGCGCCCCCACTTCCGGCGCGTAAAGATCGTGCGGGTTACCGGCATAATCGAGGATCAGACAGTCGGTTTTACCCGGCGCCAGGCGCAGGCCGCGACCGACAATTTGTTGGTAAAGGCTAACTGACTCCGTCGGGCGCAGAATGGCGATAAGGTCGACGTGCGGGGCATCGAAGCCAGTGGTCAGGACCGACACATTCACCAGATAGCGAAAGCGCTGGGCTTTGAACTCTTCAATCAGCACATCACGCTCTGCGCCAGGCGTGTCTCCGGTGATTAGCGCGGCATCGTCAGCAGGCAGCAGGCCCAGGATTTCTTTGGCGTGCTCCACTGTGGCGGCGAAAATCATCACCCCTTTGCGCGTCTGGGCAAACTCGACAATCTGGCTGATGATATGCGGCGTTATTCGCTGCTGCTTTTTCAGTTCCTGATTGAGATCCGTTTCGCTAAACAGGCCGTTACTCTGTGCCTGCAGGCGGCTGAAGTCATACTGCACTACCGGCATGTCGAGGCGTTCTGGCGGCGTCAGGTAGCCGTGTTTAATCATGTAACGCAACGGTAATTCATAAATGCAGTCACGAAACAGCGCTTTTTCATCGCCGCGCACCATACCGTGATAATGAAAGTGATAAATCCAGCCTTTGCCCAAACGAAAAGGAGTGGCAGTAAGCCCGAGCAGGCGTAAGTGGGGATTTACTTTGGTCAGGTGAGTGAGGATTTGCTGATACTGACTCTCGTCATCATCACCAATACGGTGACATTCATCGACGATAAGCAGCGAGAATTCTCCCTGAAAGGCGTCAAGATTACGCGCTACCGACTGTACGCTGCCAAATACCACTTTCCCGTGGCTCTCTTTACGCTTCAGACCTGCGGCAAAAATATCGGCTTCCAGCCCCAGCGCGCGATATTTGGCATGGTTTTGCGCGACCAGTTCTTTAACGTGCGCCAGTATCAGCACGCGACCACGCGCCACGCGGGCCAGTTCAGCAATCACCAGGCTTTTTCCCGCACCGGTTGGCAGGACGATAACCGCTGGCGTGCGATGGTGGCGGAAATGGTTGAGCGTGGCATCCACGGCTTCTTTTTGGTACGGGCGAAGAGTAAAAATCATGGGCTCATTAAGGTAAGCAGCAACAATGTATAGTATGCCATGAATCATTTCCCTTGAGGGATGGTGTAACGCCGCTATACTGGGCGGATAATCGTCCCACTTTTCGGGCGCAATCCCGCTTCTTGTTTTTTACAGGCAAAAATCACACTCATGCGACTTGATAAATTTATCGCTCAGCAACTCGGCGTCAGCCGCGCTATTGCCGGGCGTGAGATCCGTGCTAACCGCGTTACCGTCGACGGTGAAATCGTCAAAAACAGTGCCTTTAAGCTGCTGCCAGAACACGACGTAGAATATGACGGCAATTCCCTGATTCAACAAAATGGCCCGCGCTATTTTATGCTGAATAAACCTCAGGGTTATGTTTGCTCAACGGATGACCCGGATCACCCGACAGTGCTCTATTTCCTTGATGAGCCGGTTGCCTACAAACTGCATGCGGCAGGGCGCCTGGATATCGACACCACCGGACTGGTGCTGATGACCGATGACGGACAGTGGTCGCATCGCATCACTTCGCCACGTCACCATTGTGAGAAAACCTATCTGGTAACGCTGGAGTCGCCGGTGGCAGATGACACCGCCGAACAGTTTGCCCATGGCGTACAACTGCATAATGAGAAAGACCTGACCAAACCGGCCGTGCTGGAGGTTATTACGCCAACTCAGGTGCGATTGACCATCAGCGAAGGGCGCTATCATCAGGTTAAACGTATGTTTGCCGCCGTCGGTAACCACGTTGTGGAACTGCACCGTGAACGGATTGGTGACATCAAGCTTGATGAGGATCTGGAGCCGGGTGAATACCGTCCATTGACCGAAGAAGAAATCGCCAGCGTTAACTTAACCCCGCGTTAATTTCAGGAGCTAAATGTGACCACCCGGCAGAACTCGTCAATTGCCATTGTCTTTATCCTTGGCTTGTTAGCCATGCTGATGCCGTTGTCGATTGATATGTATCTTCCGGCACTACCTGTTATCTCTGAACAGTTTGGTGTGCCTGCAGGTAGCGCGCAGATGACCCTCAGTACCTATATTCTTGGGTTCGCGGTGGGGCAGTTACTCTATGGTCCAATGGCTGACAGCATTGGGCGCAAGCCGGTGATTCTGGGCGGGACGCTGGTGTTTGCGGCGGCGGCAGTTGCCTGTGCACTGGCACAAACTATCGATCAACTGATCGTGATGCGTTTCTTCCATGGTCTGGCTGCGGCTGCGGCGAGCGTGGTTATCAACGCCCTGATGCGCGATATCTATCCGAAGGAAGAGTTTTCGCGCATGATGTCATTTGTCATGCTGGTCACGACAATTGCACCCTTACTGGCACCCATCGTGGGCGGCTGGGTATTGGTATGGCTGAGCTGGCACTACATCTTTTGGATCCTCGCCGTGGCGGCTATTCTGGCGTCGGTGATGATCTTTACGCTGATCAAAGAGACCTTGCCGGTTGAGCGCCGCCAGCCGTTTCGCTTGCGTACTACTCTCGGCAACTTTGCCTCGCTGTTTCGCCACAAGCGTGTACTGAGCTATATGCTGGCCAGTGGGTTTAGTTTTGCCGGGATGTTCTCGTTCCTGAGCGCCGGACCTTTTGTTTACATTGAGATCAACCACGTTTCACCGCAGCATTTCGGCTATTACTTCGCGCTGAACATTGTTTTCCTGTTCGTGATGACCATCATCAACAGCCGCTTTGTTCGTCGGGTTGGGGCGTTGAATATGTTCCGTACTGGCCTGTGGATCCAGTTCGTGATGGCGGGCTGGATGGTCTTTAGCGCACTGTTCGGGGTTGGTTTCTGGGCGCTGGTGGTGGGCGTTGCGGCGTTTGTTGGCTGCGTGTCGATGGTGTCATCCAACGCCATGGCGGTCATTCTGGATGAATTTCCGCATATGGCGGGAACGGCGTCATCGCTGGCAGGGACGTTCCGTTTTGGCATTGGCGCCATCGTTGGGGCGCTGCTGTCACTGGCGACCTTTAACTCGGCCTGGCCGATGATCTGGTCGATAGCGTTTTGCGCTACCTGCTCAATTCTCTTCTATCTCTACGCCAGCCGCGCCAAAAAACGGTGATCTATTACACAACCTGGGGGCGATAGGGCCTCCAGAGTTGATGTACATCAACCGAAAATCTATCAATTTCCCCACTTATGTTTATTTTATGTAAAATCAATTTATGTAAAAAGTCACATCATTGTAGTTAAAAAGGTTGAGTTAGATCGCAGAAACGAGTACATATAGCGCGGAAATATGCCAGAACCGTTGAATAAATTTAAATATTTGGTTCGGAAAGCAGCATAAAGTCAGGGTGTAAACGTTTACGAACTGTTTAAAGACGTATTGTCAATGATGTGTTAATATTGATGTAAAATAATTGTGAAGTGATTGTGCTTCCAGGGAAAGAAAGTGATGACATTACAACTCTCAATCGTTCATCGTCTGCCACAGTGCTATCGTTGGTCGGTGGGTTTCGCAGGTTCAAAGGTTGAACCGATTCCGCAAAACGGTCAGAGCAATGAGAACAGCCTGGTGGCGCTCAAATTGCTTAGCCCTGATGGTGACAGCGCGTGGTCAGTCATGCATAAACTCAGCCAGGCCCTCAGCGACATTGAGGTACCTTGTTCCGTGTTGGAATGCGAAGGAGAGCCGTGCCTGTTTGTTAATCGCCAGGATGAATTTGCCGCGACCTGCAGACTGAAAAATTTCGGCGTGGCCATCGCAGAGCCGTTTTCAAATAACAATCCGTTTTGAGCGTCAGCTTAGCGCGAGCAGCTGACGCGTATATGCCTGCTGTGGCGCGTTAAATACGTGCTCGCATTGTCCTTGCTCCACGACCTCTCCCTGCCTTAGCACAATAACCTGATGGCATAACGCGCGTACTACGTGCAAATCATGGCTGATAAAGATATAAGCCAGGCGATGCTTTTCCTGTAAAGACTTTAATAACGTCAGGATTTGCGCCTGTACGGTTCTGTCGAGCGACGATGTTGGTTCATCCAGAATGATCAGGGAAGGCTTGAGAATCAAGGCTCTGGCAATGGCTATGCGTTGACGTTGACCGCCGGAAAACTCCGCCGGGTAACGATGCCGCGTTTCGCTATCCAGTCCCACTTCCGCCATTACCGCTTTCACCTGCGCTTCGCGCTGTTCGGCTGACAGGGTTGGCTGATGAACGCGCAGTCCCTCCTCAATAATCTGTAGCACGCTCAGGCGCGGGTTCAGCGAGGAGTTGGGATCCTGAAAAACAACCTGAATGCGGTGACGTACCGGTAACAGCTGGCGGCGATTTAAGGTATGCAGCGCCAGGCCATCGAACACAATGCTTCCCTGTGAGGTGATTAACCTCAGTAGCGCCAGCCCGGTAGTGCTTTTCCCCGATCCTGACTCCCCGACCAGCCCCAGCGTTTCACCGGGCCGGAGGGAAAAACTGACGTTGTTAACCACAACGTTATGGTCCACCACGCGCTTCAGGATACCTTTACGGATGGGGAAGGCAACGCAGAGTTTTTCCACTTCCAGCAATGGAGCTTGCCCGGCAGGTACAGGCACCGGATCGCCGGAAGGTTCGCTGTTTAACAATTTCTGCGTGTAGGGATGCGTTGGCGCAGTGAGCAGCTGCGCTGCTCGATTTTGCTCAACGCACTGGCCGTTTTGCATCACCGCAACAGTATCGGCCAGTTTTTTCACAATGCTGAGGTTGTGGGTGATAAACAGTAATCCCATGTTCAGCTCGCGCTGTAACTCCCGCAGCAGCTGCAGGATTTGCGCCTGTACGGAGACATCCAGCGCGGTGGTCGGTTCATCGGCAATAAGCAGCTCCGGTCGCGTAAGCAGCGCCATGGCGATCATCACGCGCTGGCGTTCGCCGCCGGACAGTTGGTGCGGATAGTCTGCGAGACGTTTGGCCGCCTGACGGATGCCGACCCGATCCAGACAGGTCAGTATTTCTGCCCGCGCGGCCTCCCGACGCATTCCCCGATGCAGCGACAGCACTTCATACAGCTGTTTTTCCAGGTTGTGAAGCGGGTTTAGCGACACCATTGGCTCCTGGAAAATCATGGCGATTTTATTCCCACGAACGCCGCGAAGCGTCTGCTCATCGGCATGAAGCAATGATTCGCCATGAAAACGGATGTCGCCGGAAAGGTAGACTGCGGGAGGGGTCGGTAATAACCGTAGAATAGAAAGCGCGGTCACGCTTTTACCCGAACCGGACTCGCCCACCAGCGCCAGAGTTTGCCCGGCTTCAACCCTCAGTGAGAGGGTATTGACCACGGTGCGCACGGTCTCCTGTTGGCGAAAACCTACCGATAAATTTTCAATAGCTAACAGCGGTTGTGTCATCTTAAATCGCCTTGTTGGGATCGAACGCGTCGCGTACCGCTTCACCAATAAATATCAGTAGCGATAATAGCAGGGCAACGGAGATGAACGCGGTGATGCCAAGCCACGGTGCCTGCAGGTTGTTTTTACCCTGTAGCAGGAGTTCTCCCAGCGATGGCGAGCCAAGCGGTAAGCCGAAGCCAAGAAAATCCAGCGAGGTCAGAGTGGTGATCGAGGCGCATAATATAAACGGTAAAAAGGTCAGGGCGGCGACCATCGCATTGGGCAGCATATGGCGCAGAATAATACTGCGATCGCTCACGCCGAGCGCCTGGGCAGCACGAATGTAATCAAAGTTTCGGGTACGTAAAAATTCCGCGCGTACCACGCCAACCAGGCTCATCCAGCCAAACAGCACGGTAATGCCCAGTAGCCACCAGAAGTTTGGCTGGACCACGCTCGACAGCAGTATGATCAAAAACAGCGTTGGCATACCTGACCAAACCTCAATGAATCGTTGCCCCCACAGATCCACCTTGCCACCATAATAGCCCTGGATTGCGCCAGCCATGATCCCCATCACGCTGGAGCACAGGGTTAGCATTAATCCAAACAGGACAGAAATACGTGTGCCATAGAGGATCCGTGCCAGCACATCACCACCGTTGGCGTCCGTTCCCAGCCAGTTTTGTGCAGAAGGCGGGGAAGGGAAGGGCTTATCAGTGGCAAAGTTAATGCTGGTGGCTCCAAAGCGTATCGGCGCCCACAGGATCCAGCCCCGGTTTTCCAGGCGCTGCTGTAACCACGGATCCTGATAATCAGCCTGGGTCGCCAATGGTCCGCCGAAGTCGCTTTCACTGTAGTTTTTGAACAGGGGGAAATACCAGCTACTGTCGTAGCGCACCAGTAGCGGCTTATCATTGGCAATCAGTTCTGAACACAGGCTAAGGCCGAAGAGTAGTAGAAAAATCCACAGCGACCAATAGCCGCGACGGTTATGGCGAAAACGCGCCCAGCGGGCCTGATTGACGGGGCTTAATCGCAACATTAGCGTCCCTCAAAATCAATACGGGGATCGACCAGCGTGTAGCTGATGTCGCTGAGGATATTCAGCAGCAGACCGATCAGGGTGAAGATATAGAGCGTGCCAAACATTACCGGGTAGTCACGTGATACGGTGGATTCATAACCCAGTAGTCCCAGACCGTTAAGCGAAAACATCACTTCAATCAGCAGCGAACCGGTAAAAAACATGCTGATAAACGTTGCCGGGAAGCCAGCGATTACCAGCAACATGGCATTGCGAAACACATGTTTCCACAGAATGTTTTTCTCGCTGACCCCTTTGGCGCGCGCGGTGACGACATACTGTTTGCGTACCTCATCCAGAAATGAGTTTTTGGTCAGCATGGTTAGCGCGGCAAACCCCCCAACCACCGTCGCCAGCACTGGCAGGGTAATATGCCAAAGGTAGTCGGTCACTTTCTGATACCAGGGCAGGGAATCAAAATTGGCGGAAACCAGTCCGCGAAGCGGGAACAGGTCGTAATAGCTGCCCCCGGCAAAAAAGACGATCAGTAAAATCGCAAACAAAAAGGCCGGTATGGCATAGCCAATAATAATGAATGCGCTGCTCCAGACATCAAATCGGCTGCCGTTGTGAACGGCTTTGCGGATCCCAAGCGGTATCGACACCAGATAGATAATGAGCGTACTCCATAGCCCCAGCGTGACGGAAACAGGCAGGCTGTCTTTGATAAGCGTCAGCACTGAGGCGCTACGAAACAGGCTGTCGCCGAAATCGAAACGAATATAGTCCCAGAGCATTTTGAAATAACGCTCATGAATAGGCTTATCGAACCCGTAACGGCGAGTGATTTCGGCGATCACTTCCGGGTCAAGACCACGGCCACCTCGGTAATTACTGTCGCTGATATTGCCGACGCCGGTTTGCGCGTGGCTGGCGCGAATGCCTTCACTACCCGCGCCGGGTAATGCCCCGCTTTGTCCGAACTCAATAGCGGCGACGGCCTGCTCAACCGGACCACCGGGGGCAATCTGCACGATAAAAAAGTTGATGGTGATGATGGCCCAAAGCGTTGGGATCACCAGTAGCAGACGTCGAATCAGATAAGCACCCATTTATTCTCCCTGCCGTCTGGCTGCTGGCAGTTTCGCCGCTTTGTTAACGTCGTACCACCAGTTGTCGAGACCAATGGTATAAATGGGGCGAATAGCTGGATGCGAAAACTTATCCCACCAGGCGATGCGATCCTCTGCCATAAACCACATCGGCAACATGTAGTAGTTCCAGGTTAATACCCTGTCCAGTGCCCGACCGAGTGGGATTAGTTTGGCTTTATCACCCTGCGCCGCGATGATTTGGTTGATCAGTTTATCAATCACCGGGCTTTGCACGCCCGGGGCGTTATAGCTGGAGTCAATATATTCAGAGGCCCAGAGAATTTGCAGGTCCGAACTTGGCCACGGCATTGCGCGATACAATCTCGGCATCATGTCATAGTCACGACTGCGCAGCCGGTTTGTGATTTGTGAGTTATCAACCTGGCGGATGTTCATTGTAATGCCTAAGCGCTGCAGGTTGTGCTGGAACGGCAGCACCCACTGACTGTTACTGCCCGCCGGGAGCAACAGTTCAAAGCTCAGGGGTTTACCGTTGGCGCTGTTTACGCGCTGTTGTCCCTTAAGTACCCATCCGGCCTGCTCCAGTAAGGCATCGGCTTTCAACAGGTTGTCACGATCGTAGCCATCGCCTTTTGATTTCGGCGGCTGATAAATTTGGCTGAAGACCTCAGGAGGGAGATCTTTTTTCAAGGGCGCAAGTATCACCAGTTCATCCGCATCGGGGTAATTTTTAGCGGCATACTCGGTATTCTGAAAATAGCTGTTGGTCCGACTCCAGGCGTTATAGAACAGAGCTTTATTCATCCATTCAAAATCAAATGCCAGGGTGATGGCTTCTCGCACCCGTCGGTCGCTGAACACCGGGCGCTGAATATTAAACGCCAGCCAACGCGTATCCTGGGCGGATTCGTTTTTTTGCTCATCTTTGATGATGTAATGATTCGAGAAATTTTTACCGGTATAACGTGTCGCCCAGTTTTTAGCATCGTTTTCAAGACGCAGGTCAAACGCCCCGGCCTTAAACGCTTCAAAGGCGACGTTGTCATCCAGATAGTAGTCGTAGCGGATGGTATCAAAGTTCCAGCGGCCACGGTTGATGGGCAGATTAGCGGCCCAATAATCGTTGACGCGCGAATAGACAATGTACTGACCCATCTTCCATTTCGTGATGCGATAAGGACCGCTGGCGAGCGGAGGCGATGATAAGGGATCGCTGAGCTTATGATCTTTCCAGTACTTCTCTGGCATCACGGGTAATGAAAACAGGCTGAGCATGTCCTCTTTACCCGGTTTGGCTAATTCAATACGTACGGTTAATGGCGCGATCGCTTTTACCGTTGTTCCCTTGTAGACCAGGCGAAATTGCGGCACGCCTTCAGTCATAAATTTGTGGAAGGTGAATGCGACATCGCTGGCAGTAATGGGTGAGCCATCGTGAAAACGCGCTCGCGGATTGATGGCGATTTCTACCCAGGAATAGTCATCAGCATAGCGTGCGCTGTCGGCGATGAGCGGATAATAGCTGCCAGGTTCATCGTCAGAGGTAGTAAACAGCGTATCGTAAAGCGTTTCGGTACGTGCTCCGGGATTACCGCGCATCGCATAGCGGTTGAAGTTATCGAACGTGCCGATGGCGGAGAGGGTGATTTGCCCGCCTTTGGGGGCCGCAGGGTTGACGTAATCAAAGTGATTAAAGTTAAACGCGTACTTCGGTTCGCCCAGTACGGCAAAAGCATAGCTTTCTTTGATGGACTGCGCCTCGGCGCTAAACCCGATGAGGGTGATAAACAGCAGCAATACGCGAGGGATCATTAAATGCGATTTCCTTTTCCTGCCACAACCCGACGGGCATCATGCCTGAAAGATAAGGGATGTGGCGGCGAGTGAGAGTATATGATTCGCATACTGCGATCACCACGTCGGCTTATTGGGCTGCGCCATCCAACGCACGAAATCAGCAAGTTTTAATGGTCGGCTAATCCAGTATCCCTGGAAAAAATGCACCCCACGATCGCGCAGCCAACGGGCTTGCTCAGGCGTTTCAACCCCTTCAGCCACCGTCAGCATATTAAGACGCTTAGAGAGTGTCAACACGGCGTCCAGAACCGGAGAGGTCAGGGTCTCTGTTCCAATGGCGTTAATAAAGCCGCGATCGATTTTCAGGTAGTCAACGGTAAAGCGTTCCAGATAAATCAGCGCGCTATGACCGGTGCCAAAATCATCAATGGCAATTTCAAAACCTGCGGAATGAAGCCATTCAAAAAGCTTTGTGGCTTCGTGTTGATTAAGCATATCCCGTTCGGTGATTTCCAGCACCATCTGGAAATGGTTTGCGGGAAGCGAGGTCTGCAGGTGATGAATGTCGTCTTTAAACGTCTCGCCGTGCAGATGCGTTGGCGCGATATTGATCCCCAATTTTGCACCAGCGGGTAACACTTTTTGCAGCATCGGTGCGTCCTGGGCTATCAACATAAAGAGATGCTGGGTCAGCGGGACAATCATTTTCTGGGATTCGGCGTAGTGAATAAAAGCATCCGGTGGGATCTCACCCGTTGTCGGATGATTCCAGCGTAATAACACCTCTACACCTTTCACCTCCAGTGTCTGCACCTCTACCACGGGCTGGTACACCACATAAAACTGGTTATGTTTGATAGCGTTGAGGATATCTTTGCCCGGACGTAAACGGATGGTGTAGATGTAGTACCAGAGAAGAAGCGCAGCAATAATCCCCGCCATGCATCCCAACATAATCGAATACCAGACATCGGTATAGGTCCACTCATCGGCATATAAACGAATCTGTAGCGGAATACCTTCCACGGTCGCCTGCCGCCAGTGAGAGTGGGGCAGAGCGGAGGCATCAATAATCCGTGATGAAAATGTTGAAATCGCGTTATCACCGACGACTATGGCAATACCGTTAAAATCATCCTGTCGGGCGGTATAAAGCAGATAAGGGGCCAGATTAATATTCAGTGAGGTAAACACGCCGCTATCAGTGAACGATGGGTTCCGGTGCCAAATCATTATCGCCGGCTTGTTCGGCATCATGGGCGTACCGGGGAGTAATTCCACATCAATATTTCTGCTGATATCGAGGCTTGGGACCAGATCTAAAATCGGGGTGAACATTGCGCCCGTTGCGGAGGAGCAGAAAGCAATGCCGTTTTTGACCAGTAAAAATGCGCGAACGTTGAGGCTAAAGGCTGCGCTGGAGGTCAGTTGAGCAGCGACTTGTTGGCAACTGTTGGCGACCAGTGGCTGAAGGTCATCTGTGGTGGATTTGAGATCGGCGAAGTAGCTGCTGACATAATTCTGGATATCGGAAAGGAGCGTGTCGTACTTAATGTCTCGTTTATGCCAGGTCACGAAAAATTGCAGGGTACTCACCAGGAGCGCGACGATAAGCCCCGTTAACATACAGGAAAGCAGGATTTTCTGATTGGATGAAGAGGAGCGTTTAAACATAGTTCCTTATGTTTACCTGAGTTAACCGCTTATTCTGTATGAATATAACCTGAAATGACTCACCTTGTGAGATTTTTCTTAGTCACAAGACAAAGCAAAAAAAAAGCACCGCCGAAGCAGTGCTTTTCAAAATGTCTCATCAGGATAGCCAAGGGATAGCTGCCAAACGAAATTAACTGCGGCTCAGGACCCGGCGAGCTTCGTTGTAACGTTTTTTCCAGTAAGGTTCGTTCATGCTGGAAATGATAACGCCGCTGCTGGTCGAGGCGTGTACGAACTGGTTGTTGCCGATATAAATACCGACGTGACGGCCAGTGGAGCCAGCACGGAACAGAACCAGATCGCCTGTGCGCAGGTTAGTGCGCGAAACGGATTTACCCGTTTCCTGTTGTTCGTAGGTTGAGCGAGGAAGCTCTAAACCAAATTGCTCGCGGAACGTACGTTGTACGAAGCTTGAACAATCAATACCTTTTTTGGTGCTGCCGCCAAGGCGGTAACGCACGCCTTTCCAGTCAGCATACTGGTCCATAATACGTGATTTAACATCGATATTACGGACCATATTTTCAAATTCATCCTGAGAGGCTTGCAGTGAAGAGTTATCTCCATTGCCCACAGCATGCGTCTCAGAATGCATATTCCTGGCGGTGTTCGTTGTGCTACATGCAGAAAGCAGAACCGCAACTGCTATCGCGGGTATGCCCCGCAAGATATATCTCAAAATCGGTTGAGATTTGACCATTTTGTTTGTTTTCCCTTGAAGTCCTTAACGATAAATATCGTTATAAAAAATGCCAAACGTGACGAGACTAATTACCATCGCACGATGAGACAATTCTTTAAGGTCAAATCTGTGGCAGAACGCACAAATTTATTCCTGAAGAGAATAATTATCCCGCGAGGCAAAACGAGTTCGAGATTACCCGATCGGTCCGGTCATTGCGAGTGAATTTACGTGATTTCTTATAAGAAAAATTGATACAGAAAGTGAATAACCGGCATTGCCTAAATTAAGAACAATCGGGATAAAAAAGACGCAACCCAATCATTTTAAAGATGAATAAAATGACAGGAGAATGACAGCCAGAATGATGAAATATCGACAAGCATCATCAGGGAATCAGAGTTTTCCCTGATGATGTTAATTACTCTGCGTTATTTGTTTAAAAAATGTTTGTTTTTACCGGGCAGATAATTCGCAAACAGAGTGACTAATCGGTCGCTTAACGGTGTCATTAGCCACCAGGGCAGACCAATCAAGACGACAGTCATGGAACCGATCACGATATCGGTGAGCCAGTGAGCGCCAATCATTATGCGTGGAAAGGCAAAAACCACAGCGATAATAAGGCCGATTATTCCGGCGACTTTTCCGAAATAACGCAGCATAAATGCGGAAAAAATAAGCAGCATCATACCGTGATCGCCGGGGAAACTGTCTCTGGACGCATCTTTAGTCGGAATATGCAGCAGTTCGCTGACGCGATAAATATTATCCAGCATCAGAGTAGGGCTGGCGCGTTTAACGGGAATAAGCGCCTGGCCTAACTGATTTAATACCACTGCGGTGAGCAGCATAACCAGGCCAATAGCGACAATGCGTCGGCGACCTTCCGACGTTTCTTTCAGCCAAAAATGCAGCATCAAGGCGCCCATTGCCAGCAATGAGCAACCATCAAATGCCCGGTTATTGGTAATAGCAACAATCCACAAGAACTGCGGGCTTTCCACCAGTTTCTGGTTAAAGAAGCGGAAAACGCCCGTATCCAATGAAGACCAGATCCCATGTCCGGCAGGAAGATACCAGGACAGAAACAGCGTCAGCCCCGCAATATTGAGTAGGAGAATAAGAGGGTATCGGGTTTTCATCATCGTTTACCATTGCTATAAAAACGAAGGCAACCTTACGCGTTAGCGTCTAAACGAAGTCTCAACAATGCACTCTGTAGCGTATTCCAGTCGGTCTCAGTATCGGCGATGAGTTCAATACGGCTATCCGGTGGCGCGACGTTTTGCGTCTCAATATGCCAGTCGTCTCCCTGGCGGTTAATGCGCACCAGCCCTTCCTTTATACGCATGACACCTTTCACGCGCCCCACGGGGGCAAGACGGGACCATTCCAGCAGACCGATGGTATCGAACACCGTATCGGCGTCAAAAATCCAACCGCAGGCCTGATGGCCCTGGCCGCTGTTCAGGCTGCGCCGCCAGCGCTGCTGTGACGGCAGACTCAATGCCGCCAGTCCCTTTTTGTCTGCATGGCTATGGGCGTGCTCTGCGCTTGCAGGAAGCTCTGCCAGGTTTAGTCGGGGTAAATCCAGTAACTGCCCGTCAATTTGCCCATGGTCGGCATGAACCAACTGGCGATTACCGCCGTAGTGTTGCCACCAGGTTTGTAAGGCGTTTTCGCTTTCCGCTGTGGTGCGGTCGGCTTTATTGGCAACAATGATATCTGCGGCGGCCAGCTGATCGCGGAAATTGTCATTGGCGACGCTTTTTTCATCCATTAACAGCCGGGGGTCTAGAATACAGAGGGTCGCGCGCAGATCGATCCACGGTTCGTAAACTGGTGCGGTGAGTAAATCCAGAATTTGTTTAGGGTGTCCGAGGCCAGTGGGTTCAATCAGCAATCGATCGGGTTTTCCCTGACGCAGCAGCGTATTGAGGCCAACCTGCATCGGTAGACCGTTAACGCAGCACATACAGCCGCCGGGGATCTCTTTTAGCAATGCGCCGCTGTCGGCTAACAGGGCGCCATCAATACCTACTTCACCAAACTCATTGACCAGCACGGCCCACTTCTCTGCGGGATCCTTGTTCGCCAATAGATGAAGAATAGAGGTGGTTTTGCCACTGCCGAGAAAACCAGTGATGAGATTGGTTTTAGTCACAATTACTCCAGAATCATAAATTACCGTAATGGCATTTAACAATCCTGGCGAAAAATGGGGAAAAAGAGAAGGGGTGAGGGGACGAAGACGTGCTTCGTCCTGTTTAATGGCAGAAATCGTTAATTTTTTAACGTTTCAATGACAGCCTGATGTGCACCGTATTGGGCAATACGTTGCCAGGCCTGCTGAATGACCGCGACAAACTGCGGATTCTGTACGAGATCGGCGGAGAAAATCTCATGCAGCGAAAGCAGGGCGCTGACGCGTTCTGATTCAGTGCTCTGTGCCACCAGAGCGGCAATTTTCTCACTGAGCGGGTCACGAATATCAATCGTAGCGCCTGAATCATCCACACCGCTCACGTAGCGCATCCAGCCTGCGATGCCGAGCGCCAACAGCGGCCACTCGCTTTGACGTGATAAATGAACGCGTATCCCTTCCAGCATTCGCTGGGGTAATTTCTGGCTACCATCCATCGCGATTTGCCAGGTTTTGTGTTTCAGCGCCGGGTTGGCAAAGCGGTCCAGCAGGCTTAAGGCATACTGGTTTAAATCAACATCGGTAATTTGCAGCGTGGGGGCCTGTTCGGTGAGCATCAGCCGGTAAGCGGCTTCACGAAATGCGCTATCCTGCATACAGTCGCTGATGTGCTGGAATCCGGCCAGATAGCCGAGATAAGCGAGAAACGAATGGCTGCCGTTCAGCATCCGCAGTTTCATTTGTTCCCACGGCAAGACGTTTTCAACCATCTGGACACCCGCGGTTTCCCATTGCGGACGACCACAGACAAAGTTGTCTTCAATCACCCACTGAATAAACGGCTCGCAGCTGATTGCGCAAGGATCGGCAACGCCAAGCTCGTGGGCGATTTCAGCCAGCGACTCTTCGGTGGCGGCGGGAACAATGCGATCCACCATAGTACCCGGGAAACTGACGTGCTCCTGGATCCAGTGCGCCAGCTCAGGAGAGCGTTTTTCCGCCATCCCCAGTACGGCATTTTTTACCACATGACCATTGTCCGGGATGTTATCGCAGGGGAGGACGGTAAACGGCTGAAGTCCACGTTCACGTCGGCGGTGCAGCGCTTCTACGATTATACCGGGGGCGGAGTGCGGTTCAGCCGGTGTCTGTAGATCGTGAATAATACGCGCATTAGAGAGATCTAACGAACCCGTCGCCGGATCGATGCAGTAGCCTTTTTCCGTGATGGTTAACGAGACAATCGCGACCTGAGGCTCGCAGAATTTTTCAATAATGGCCGCCAGCGAATCCAGCGTGGCGTTCAGGCATTCGTTAACGGCACCGATAACAATAGGCTGGTTGCCGTTAGCCCCTTTTTCTAACACGGTAAATAAATGATCCTGTTCGCGAAGCTGATGCATCAGCCGATCGCCACTGAACAGGCTAATCTCGCAAATCCCCCAGTCTCCGCCCTGCGCATTCAGCACCCTGTCGGTTAATAACGCCTGATGGGCGCGATGAAAAGCACCGAAACCAAAATGTACAATCCGCGTTTTTAATTGTTGGCGGTCGTACCGCGGCATCATGACATTTTCCGCCAGTGGCGCTGAGGCAATAGTTTTCATTAAATACACCTGATTAACCATTAATTAACAATGGCAGTATAAAGTTATATGACAGCAAATTGAATTGGTGTGCCTTATTTATCCGGGGAATGTGAGCTGGATCAATCAATGATAGGCCATCTGTTGAACATCTTCGGGATGGCTGTATGGTAGTCGTCATTCGGGTAGTTTAATTTGGTATAACAACTTGTGGGGTGAAACAATGGAACAAACCTGGCGTTGGTACGGGCCTAACGATCCGGTATCGCTTGATGATGTGCGTCAGGCTGGCGCAACGGGTGTTGTGACCGCCTTGCACCACATTCCCAACGGTGAAGTGTGGCCGGTAGAAGAGATTCAACAGCGTCAGGCTATTCTGGCTGAAAAAGGGCTGACCTGGTCGGTGGTGGAAAGTATTCCTGTCCACGAAGATATCAAAACGCGTTCAGGCCAGTACCAAACGTGGATTGCCAATTATCAGCAGAGTATCCGTAATCTGGCGACCTGCGGCATCGATACCGTGTGCTATAACTTCATGCCGATCCTCGACTGGACACGTACCGATCTCGAATATCAGCTGCCGGACGGCTCCAAAGCGCTACGTTTTGACCAGATTGCTTTTGCGGCCTTCGAACTGCATATTCTTCAGCGCCCAGGCGCCGCAGCGGATTACACCGTAGAAGAACAACGCCAGGCGCTGAATTACTTCAATGCTATGAGCGATGCCGATATCGAAAAGCTGACCCGCAATATCATTGCCGGCCTGCCCGGTGCGGAAGAGGGCTATACGCTGGATCAGTTCCGTGCGCGCCTCGCTGAATATGACGGCATCAGCAAAGACGATCTGCGCGATAATATGGCGGTATTCCTGCGGACGATTGTGCCTGTGGCGGAAGAAGTCGGCGTGCGTCTGGCTGTCCACCCTGACGATCCGCCGCGTCCGATCCTCGGCCTGCCGCGCATTGTTTCGACTATCGAAGATATGCAGTGGCTGAAAGAAACCGTCGACAGCATCAATAACGGCTTCACCATGTGCACCGGTTCCTACGGCGTGCGCGCCGATAACGATCTGGTGAAAATGATCGAAACCTTTGGCGATCGAATCCACTTCACGCATCTGCGCTCCACCTGCCGTGAAGATAACCCGAAAACCTTCCACGAAGGTGCGCACCTGCAAGGCGATGTGGATATGGTATCGGTGGTTGCTGCCATCCTGAGCGAAGAACAGCGCCGTAAAAAGGCGGGCGATTTGCGTCCTATCCCGATGCGTCCGGATCACGGACACCAGATGCTTGACGACCTGCACAAGAAAACCAACCCAGGCTACTCCGCGATTGGTCGTCTGAAAGGGCTGGCGGAAGTTCGCGGCGTTGAACTGGCGTTAAAACAAACGCAGTTCCGCGATCTGCTGTAAGGGTAACAACAGGGATTGTGCCGCAGGCGCGATCCCTGAAATTCATCAAGGCTGCGCTAGCGCCTGCTCCAGTACCGACAGCACCTTTTTGATCTGCTGTATCTGCAATCCGCCAAACCCGAAAAACATAACAGCATCGCTATTCTCCCTACGCCATGCGGCTCCTGAGCCATTTTCTATATCTGGCAGAGTGTCAAAGCGGATCCCTGCCAGCAGGCAGCGCTGTTGCAGCCTGGCTATCATATCTGGGTGTCTGTCAACGCGTAACGAGAGGTGCAGACCCGCCGTTGCGCCAGCGATTTTCCCTGACGGAAACAGAACAGAAAGGCCATCGCGTAACAGATTGAGGCGCGCCGCATAGTTGCAGGCCAGCTTGCTGATGTGCGAGTAAAACACCTGATTTTGCATTAATTCGGCTAAAAATTGCTGCAATAGCCACTGACTGCCGTTGTTGTTGAGCGCTTTCATATTCTTTACTGCCGGGAGCAGTTCATCAGGACAAATGAGATAGCCAAGACGCGTTCCCGGCCCCAGCGTTTTGGAAAATGTCCCCATGTAGATAACCCGGTTGTGATAATCCATAGCTTTCAGGGCAGGAAGGGGGTTCTCGCCATAGGTAAAAACAGCATCGTAGTCGTCTTCAAGGATATAAGCGCCGACGCGCTGCGCCCACGTCAATAATGACTGACGGCGCTCCAGCGAAAGGACGCTTCCCATTGGATACTGATGAGCCGGAGTCACATAGCAAAGCTGGGTTTCATATGCGGGTAATTTATCTGTTTGCAGCCCGTGGTTATCTACAGCAATTGACGTAATGTCTGCACCGTAATAATTAAACAGATGCCATGCGCCAGAATAGCAAGGGGATTCGGCTACAACGTGGCACTTTTTTTGCTGACTGACGGCATGATGAACAATAAATATTTGACTGAGCAGCGACAATCCTTCCTGAATCCCATTGGTAATGATGATGTTCTCCGCCCGGGTATTAATGCCGCGAGATAAATTAAGGTACCTGGCTAGTTGCTCACGCAGTGAAAATAATCCATTTGATGAATGATATCGGGTAAACAATTGCTCTTTAAGTACGCTTGGCGCGTTATTCCATTTTCGCCAGCTTGCCCAGGGAAAAGCATTGGGATCGGGGACGCCCATCCGGCAGTAGCACTCCCGCCCAGGCTCTGC
The DNA here is from genome assembly GCF_013729795.1 of Citrobacter sp. RHBSTW-00859. Lineage (NCBI taxonomy): Bacteria > Pseudomonadati > Pseudomonadota > Gammaproteobacteria > Enterobacterales > Enterobacteriaceae > Citrobacter > Citrobacter sp. RHBSTW-00859. The sequence continues at coordinate 1,736,839 of NZ_CP056284.1, forward strand.
GTAAACATCGGTAGAGACCCCGGCCGCTTTTGGTGTTACTGGCGGAGAGCCCTGGGGTACGGACACATGCGCTGGGGTTACACGTACAGGCGTGGTGAATATCACCTCATAGCCAATGCCGTGTCGGCTCTTAATTAATCCAGCCGCCACCAGCTTATCATAGGCCATCACCACCGTTATTTTGGCAATGTTCAATGCCTGAGCCTGCTCGCGAATAGAGGGGAGTTTATCTCCACACAGCAAATCCCCCCGCTGAATGGCCTGTAAATAAAATTGAAATATCTGCAACTGCAGCGGAGTCCGGCTTTCTCTATCGAGAGTCAGTTTGAGCATGATAAATTCCTTATTTATAGATGGTAATTATATTACGGACTTCTGCTCTTTACTATTTGACGAACCTCATAGAGTGGATGCTGTTCCTATAATCTGCCTTCGCTGTCTCTATTTTTGATTTTTATTATCCCTTAGCGTGTCGCTATTAAAAAAATGGAGGCAAGCATGTCGTGGATAAGAAAAAACGCACTATGGTGCGCATTCGCCGGGGCGGTAGCAATGGCCCTGGCTATTTGGGGAACGTGGCAAGGCGTTCATTACACCAGTTCTACCGAGTTTTGTTTATCGTGTCACTCGATGCGCACATCTGGCGAGGAGTATAAAACCAGCGTGCATTTTCGTAATGCTTCTGGTGTGCGTGCGGAGTGTAAGGATTGTCATATTCCGCCAGGCATCGTCCCAACGCTGGTTCGTAAAACGCAAGCCTTAAACGACCTCTACCACACCTTTATCTCTCCTTCGATCGATACCCCGGAAAAATTTGCCGCAAAGCGGGCGGAGTTGGCCCAGCGAGAATGGGCGCGCATGAGCGCGAATAATTCAGCGGCGTGTAAATCCTGCCATAGCTACGAGGCGATGGATCACGGCAAGCAATCGGCAAATGCAGCGGCGCAAATGACCACGGCGGCGGCAAAAGACAGTAACTGTATCGATTGTCACAAAGGCATTGCCCATCACAAACCCGATATGAGCAGCGGTTTTCGCGATCGTTACCAGCAGCTGCAGCGTCAGGGAGAGCAGTTACCCACGGCGACGACGCTGTATTCGTTAGGCGAAAAATCACTGACTGCGACAGCAGAGAGTCCGGCAGGTAAAGCCATGCTGTACCCGGCAACGCAAGTGCGTGTGCTGAAAAGAGAAGGAAAAAACCTTCAGATAGAGCTGACCGGCTGGCGGGAAAGCAAAGGACGGGGACGGGTGATTACCCAGTATATGGGTAAACGCGTTTTTGCTGCCGTATTAGATGCCTCGCTGATGAGCAACGTGAAGGTTGAGCAAACTCAGGTTGATCCGGAGTCGCATCAGGAGTGGCAGCAGGTCAGCGTGACAGCCTGGAGTTCGGCGGAGGGGTTTACCGACAATATTGACCCCCTCTGGCAATACGCCGATCAGATGTTGCAATCCACCTGTAGCGCTTGCCACAGCACGCCGCCGCCGACCCGTTATTCCGCGAATGGCTGGATCGCCGGACTGAAATCCATGTCCACCTACTACCGGCTTAATCCGGTGGAAGACCGTACGTTGTTGAAATATCTCCAGACTCACGCCAGCGATATACCTCAACCTAACAATTCAAAAGGATAATTTATGGATATTCATGATTTTAATCCGTCACGTCGACGGTTTTTAAGCGGAATGCTGGCAGTCGGTGCCGTCAGCGCTTTAGGGCCAAATCCACTGATCTCAAAAGTCTGGGCAGCGGGTGAAAACCCGGAGCAATGGATCCAGTCTGGCTCGCACTTTGGCGCTTTTGAAGCCAAAGTCGTGAACGGTGAATGGGTCGATACCCGCCCCTTCAAACATGACAAATACCCCTGCGATATGCTCAATGCCGTTCGGGAGGTGGTCTACAACCCATCGCGTGTGCGCTACCCGATGGTGCGGCTGGACTGGCTGCGCAAGCGTGAAAAGTCAGATCGCAACCAGCGCGGCGATAATCGCTTTGTCCGTGTGAGCTGGGATCAGGCGTTGGATCTGTTCTATGAGGAGCTTGAACGAGTACAAAAGACCTACGGATCTTCTGGCGTCTTTACCGGGCTGGCGGACTGGCAAATTGTTGGCAAATATCATAAGGCCGGCGGCGCGATGGATCGGGGACTCGGCTTGCACGGTAGCTATGTAACGACCGTCGGCGACTACTCGGCAGCCGCAGCGCAGGTGATTTTACCGCATGTGATTGGTTCGCTGGAAGTTTATGAGCAGCAAACGTCACTCCCGCTGGTTATCGAAAATACCCAAACCATCGTGCTGTGGGGCTGCGATCCGATCAAGAATCTGCAGATCGAGTTCCTGGTTCCCGATCACGATGCGTTTGGTTATTGGCAGCAGATTAAAGAAGCGGTTGCGCAGGGTAAGATGCGCGTTATCAGCGTTGATCCGGTGCGTAGCAAGTCGCAAAACTATCTTGGCTGTGAGCAGTTGGCGCTACGACCGCAAACGGATGTCGCGTTATTGCTGGCGCTGGCGCATACCCTGTACGAAGAAAAACTGTATGACGTGGCGTTCATTAACGATTATACCGTGGGCTTTGAACAGTTCTTGCCGTATCTGCTTGGGGAAAGCGACAAGCAGCCGAAAAATGCCGAATGGGCGGCGGAAATCTGCGGTCTGACGGCGGAGCAGATCCGCGACTTCGCCCGCCTGCTGGTCAAAGGCCGGACACAGTTTATGGGCGGCTGGTGCGTGCAGCGTATGCACCATGGCGAGCAGTATCCGTGGATGCTGGTGGTGCTGGCCAGCATGGTTGGCCAAATTGGCTTGCCGGGCGGCGGAGTAGGGTTTGGCTGGCACTATAACGGCGGCGGGACGGTCACTTCTGCCGGTCCCGTCCTGTCCGGCCTCGGGAGCATCAACAATCCCCCGGCCGCGAAATACAAAGCGGATTTCCGCGGCGCTTCAGAGCATATTCCTACCTCGCGAATGATCGATTGTCTGCTGGCGCCAGGCAAAAAGATCGCTTTCAACGGTGAAACATTAACTTTCCCTGATATCAAAATGGCGATTTTCAGCGCCGCCAATCCGTTCCATGCGCAGCAGGATCGTAACCGCATGATCGAGGCGTGGAAGAAGCTGGAAACCGTGGTCGTTCTGGATCATCAGTGGACAGCATCCTGTCGTTTTGCCGATATCGTCCTGCCTGTGACCACGCGCTTTGAGCGTAATGACATTGAGCAGTTCGGTACACACTCGAATAAAGGGCTGATGGCGATACATCAGGTGGTTAAACCGCAGTTTGAAGCGCGAAATGACTTTGATGTCTTTGCCGGTCTGTGCAAACGCTTTGGTCAGGAAGAGACATACCGCGAAAAGCGGGATGAAATGCAGTGGATAAAAGCCATTTATGATGAGGGCGCGAAAACGGGAGCGTCCCTTGGCGTGAGTATGCCGAACTTCGGGAGCTTCTGGCAGGGCGAAGGATACATTGAATATCCTGCCGGGAAGCCGTGGGTGCGTCACGGAGAATTTCGCGAACAGCCGGATATCAACCCGTTAGGAACACCCTCTGGTCTGATTGAAATTTACAGCAAAACCATCGCGGGCTTTGCCTACGAGGACTGCCCGGGGCATCCGGTGTGGATGGAACCTTTTGAGCGTATCCATGGCAGCAAAACAGATAAATATCCGCTGCATCTGCAGTCCTGCCATCCGGATAAACGTCTGCACTCCCAGTTGTGCTCAAGCGAGGCGTTTCGTAACACCTATGCGGTGGCAGGAAGAGAGCCGCTGTACATGAGCCAGTCGGATGCCCGCGCACGTGGCCTGAAAGCCGGGGATATTGCGCGCGTGTTTAACGCCAGAGGCCAGGTGCTGGCCGGGGTGGTGATCAGCCCGGATTACGCGCCTGGCGTCGTCCGGATTCATGAAGGCGCGTGGTATTCGCCGCAGGAAGGCGGGAAAGCGGGCACATTATGCACTTATGGCGATCCGAATGTGCTGAGTGCGGATATCGGTACATCACAACTGGCGCAGGGGCCTTCGGCGCATACGGTGCTGGTCGAGGTGGAGCGATACCAGGAGAATGCCCCGCAGGTCACGGGCTTTGGCGGGCCGGAGGTTGTGAAAGAGGAGGGGGCAAGTGCAGCATAATCACATTCATCAACAGCGGGCGGCGGTGTACCAGTGGTTTTCGCAACTGCTGTTCCGCGAGCTGGACGAGGAGCAACTCATCCGCCTGGAAAGCGGGGAAAGCCGAAAGTGGCTGGCGTCGTTGACGGCTATCCCTGGGTTATCCGTTGATGTCAAAAACCTGGAACGTAGTCTCGTTCGGACGCTGCGCCGGGAAAGCCGACAGCTGGAGCTGGCGGCGGACTATGCCTCGTTGTTTTTGCTGGCACCTCCTGGCGGTGTTTCTCCTTATGCGGGGCATTATCCGCATACGACCGTGCCTGAAGAACGCAAGGAAATGAATGTGCTGTTAGTCGAGCATGGGCTGACACCGCAGGACAACGAGCCTGCCGACCATATTGCTGTACAGCTGGCACTGATGGCGAGAATGGTTACCAAAAAGGAGACGTTATCGGCGCAATATTACTTTTTGCATCATCACATTATGTGCTGGGCACCCCTGCTACGGGAAAGTTGTTTACACCGGGACGAAGAGGGGGTTTATCCTCAGGCGGTTAACGTCATAACGCATTTTATGCGTGAGGATGAGCTGTATCTGGAATCTCTGTTGGTGGATGATTTTTACCTCAGCAGCCAGGGCTGAAAAGAACAAAGGGACAGCAAATGCTGTCCCTTTTCACCGCTGTCGCAGCAGAAAAGTTAGTCTGCGCGGCCCATGTAGCGACGTTCTTCGATATGAATACGGATTTTTTCACCTGCACTCAGATATTCAGGAACCAGGATAACCAGACCGGTGCTCATGGTCGCTGGTTTGTTACGCGCACTTGCTGACGCGCCTTTAATGCCCGGTGCCGTTTCAACGATTTCCAGGTCTACCGTTTGCGGCAGTTCAAGCGCCAGCAGCTGGCCGTCCCAGGTCAGTACCTGCATATCCGGCATTCCGCCTTCCGGGATGAACAGCAATTCTTCTTCAATCTGATCTTTGGTGAAGGTATACGGGGTATAGTCTTCTTTATCCATGAAGACGTATTCGTTGCCATCGACATAGGAGAAATCAACGCCACGACGGCTCAGGGTGACGGTATCAACGATGTCATCACCTTTGAAGCGCTCTTCAACTTTCAGACCGGTACGAACATCAGAAAAACGCATTTTGTACAGCGTGGCGGCGCCACGTGCGGTTGGTGATTGAATATCAATATCTTTTACAATCAGCAGTTTGCCGTTGTAATTCAGTACCATACCTTTTTTAATTTCGTTCGCTCTTGGCATCGAAAAAATCCTGTAATGAGGAGTGTCTAAAATATCGCGTAAAACTACTCGCGCCGGGGCATTCAGGCAAGCGGAATTGATGCTTTTGCTGGTGCAAAAAAGGTGTTACTGTGCGCTTCCTGCACAATCCGATGGTTTACGATAAAGAGAGTACTGTATGGAATGCCGTCCGGATTGTGGTGCATGTTGCACTGCGCCTTCAATTTCCAGTGCCATCCCCGGCATGCCTGATGGCAAGCCCGCTAATACACCATGCGTTCAGCTGGATGAATCCCTGCGCTGTAAAATTTTTGCTTCGCCTCTGCGGCCAAAAGTGTGCGCCAGTTTACAGCCCAGTGCGGAAATGTGCGGACAGACGACGCACCAGGCCATGGTCTATCTCATCGAGCTCGAGGCGCTGACCGCACCTTAAACGTCCTTGATGCGCGTCAGACACGCGACGGTGGCGACGATCATCACCAACGCAAACCAGAATACCGCGTGATAGTTCCAGATTTCAGCGGCAAGACCCGCCAACGATCCGGCAATAATCCAGCCCACGCGAATGGTATTTGTATAGAGAGTTGTGGCTGAACCCGCTTGTCCCGGCATCAGATCCTGGAAATAAAGCATGCCAATCCCGCCGAGGATGCCGATGTAAATCGCGTTCAGCAGTTGTAAGCCAAGCAATATCGCCGGAGAGTGGGCCAACAGCATGCCGGCATAAAAGAAAAATCCGGCGACAACGGCGATTCTCATCAACAGGCGTTTGCCCAGACGCTTCGCGAAGTATCCGGCAATCAACATGGTTGGGATTTCCAACCCCGCGGCAGTTCCCATCATGATGCCCGCCAGCTTTTCCGGCAGATGCAGTTCGTTGATAATAAACAACGGCATATTAATGATATAGAGACTGTTAGTCCCCCACATTAACGTGCAGATAACAAACAGTAGCAGCGTGTCGCGTCGATTGCGGCGCGGGGCTTCTACCGCGCCTGTCGCGAGAGGCACGTTTTTACTCATCGAGGGTAAGAACAGCCAGACCATTACGCCGCAGACAACAAACGCCACCGCCGCGCTGAGGTACATCACCGTAAAGCTAAACCCCATGGCGAGCGCGTAGGCCAGCGGCGGGCCAATCACCCAGGCCAGCGAAACCTGCGCACGTAATATTGAACTGAACATGACGGCTTCCCGACCCGTACGGTCGGCGTGCTCGCGGGCGAGAGCAAACATTTGCGGGTTGGCGGTCGAACCGAAGCTGCTGAGGAATACCCCGACAAACAGCATAATAAAATAGTTACGGTTCCAGGCGAACAGCACGCAGGCCAACATCCCCAGCACGCAGCAAAACACAATCAGGTTTTTGCGATCGCCTTTTTTATCTGAACGTCCGGCCAGAAACTGACTCACCAAAATGCCGATTACGGCGCTACCGGTAAAAAAGAACCCGACCATGCCGGGACGGGCATGGACTTCATCCGTCAGAAAAAGGCTGAGCGTTGGCGTCTGCAACGCACCGGCGATACCCGTCAGAAATGCGACAAGCAGGAACGCCGAAGACGTTAAATCAAACGCCTTGGGTGTGGCGGCTACGGGGGTGTTGTGCATGTTTTGATATCAATAATGTGAAGAGACGCGGAGTTTACGCTGCTTGTCAGAAAATAAACAGGGAGCCAAATCAAAATCGGCATCAAAAATCAAAATAGCATTTCAGTCAGAGAAAGCAGTTTGCTGACGCTGCTGAATCTGACAAGCTGACGCCGTTTTTGCGTCAGCAATTTTTTCTCCTCCGCGGAGAAAATGTGCGTTATCTCTAAATTCAGCAAGTAATTTGTCAACTTTACTTGTGTGCTGAAGAAAAAAGAGCAAGACTTCTTGAAACGTTTCAGCGTCATCTCGCCATAACTGATGGAGTCAGGTGACGCCTTTTTTCTCATGTTAGCTGAATCGTTTCAAATCAGCGGGAGAGGAGAACCATGTTCCAGTTATCTGTTCAGGATATTCACCCGGGCGAACAGGCCGGGAATAAAGAAGAGGCTATTCGCCAGGTTGCCGCTGCCTTAGTGCTGGCAGGTAACGTAGCGGAAGGCTACGTCGATGGCATGCTGGCGCGTGAACAACAGACGTCCACGTTCCTCGGCAACGGTATTGCTATTCCTCACGGTACGACGGACACGCGCGATCGGGTGCTGAAAACCGGCGTGCAGGTGTTTCAGTTTCCGCAGGGCGTGATCTGGGGTGAAGGGCAGGTTGCTTATGTGGCAATCGGCATCGCCGCCAGCTCTGATGAGCACCTCGGTTTACTGCGTCAGCTGACGCATGTGCTGAGCGATGACTCCGTCGCTGAACAGCTGAAATCTGCGACCACGGCGGAAGAGTTGCGCGCGTTGCTGATGGGGGAAAAGCAAAGCGAACAGCTGAAGCTTGATAACGAAACGCTGTCGCTGGACGTCGTTGCCAACTCGTTGGTCACGCTGCAGGCTCTCAACGCCGCACGGCTGAAAGAGGTCGGCGCGGTTGACGCCACCTTTGTGGCCAGAGCCATTAATGAGCAACCGATGAATCTCGGTCAGGGGATCTGGCTGAATGACTGTGCTGAAGGCAATGTGCGCAGCGCCGTTGCGGTCAGCCGCGCAGCAACAGCGTTCGATGTACAAGGTGAAGCGGCAGCCCTGCTGGTGACCGTCGCCATGAATGACGAACAACCGGTTGCGGTGCTGAAGCGCCTTGGCGATCTGCTGCTGAATAATAAAGCTGACCGTTTGTTGAAAGCCGATGCGGCAACGGTGCTGGCGCTGCTGACCAGCGATGATGCCTTAACTGATGATGTACTGAGCGCCGAATTTATTGTGCGCAATGAGCATGGTTTACACGCCCGCCCGGGCACCATGCTGGTGAATACGATTAAACAATTTAACAGTGAAATTACCGTGACAAATCTTGATGGAACCGGCAAGCCGGCGAATGGACGCAGTCTGATGAAAGTTGTGGCATTAGGCGTGAAGAAAGGACATCACCTGCGCTTTACCGCCCAGGGTGAAGATGCTGAACAGGCGCTGAAAGCGATTGGCGAAGCCATCGCGGCGGGTCTTGGGGAGGGCGCGTAATGAGCAGACGTGTTGCTACTATCACCCTTAACCCAGCCTACGATCTGGTGGGTTTCTGCCCGGAAATTGAACGCGGTGAAGTGAACCTGGTTAAAACGACCGGTCTGCACGCGGCAGGGAAAGGGATTAACGTCGCTAAGGTTTTGAAAGATTTAGGTATCGATGTAACGGTGGGTGGTTTCCTCGGTAAAGACAACCAGGATGGTTTTCAGCAGTTGTTCAGCGAGCTGGGTATCGCCAACCGTTTTCAGGTTGTACAGGGGCGTACCCGTATCAACGTCAAGCTGACCGAAAAAGACGGCGAAGTGTCCGATTTCAATTTCTCCGGCTTTGAAGTCACCCCGGCTGACTGGGAACGCTTTGTGAATGACTCGCTGAGCTGGTTGGGCCAGTTCGACATGGTGTGCGTCAGCGGCAGTTTGCCGACCGGCGTTAGCCCGGAAGCATTCACCGACTGGATGACGCGCCTGCGCAGTCAGTGTCCTTGCATTATCTTTGATAGTAGTCGTGAAGCACTGGTCGCCGGTCTGAAAGCGGCACCATGGCTGGTGAAACCAAACCGTCGTGAACTGGAAATCTGGGCAGGCCGTAAGCTGCCAGAAATGAAAGATGTGATTGAAGCTGCACATGCGTTGCGCGAGCAGGGTATTGCTCACGTGGTGATTTCACTTGGCGCGGAAGGTGCGCTGTGGGTTAACGCTTCGGGTGAGTGGATTGCTAAACCGCCGTCAGTCGAGGTGGTAAGCACCGTAGGCGCGGGTGATTCAATGGTTGGCGGCCTGATTTACGGCCTGCTGATGCGTGAATCCAGTGAACACACCCTGCGTCTGGCAACCGCTGTTGCCGCCCTGGCGGTAAGCCAAAGCAATGTGGGCATTACCGATCGTCCTCAGTTGGCCGCAATGATGGCGCGTGTCGACTTAAAACCGTTTAACTGACAGCAGGAGAGGCATAATGAAAACGCTGCTGATTATTGACGCTAATCTCGGCCAGGCTCGTGCTTATATGGCGAAAACCCTGCTTGGAGCGGCGGCGCAGAAAGCGCATCTGGAAATTATTGATAATCCTAATGATGCCGAACTGGCAATTGTTCTGGGCGACACGCTTCCTGCCGACAGTTCGCTGAACGGCAAAAAAGTCTGGCTGGGCGATATTGGTCGTGCGGTTGCGCATCCTGAACTTTTCCTCAGTGAAGCGAAAGGCCACGCAAAACCTTATAGCGCTCCGGTTGCGACAGCGTCCGTGGCCAGTAGTGGTCCAAAACGCGTGGTGGCGGTGACGGCTTGTCCAACTGGCGTTGCCCATACGTTTATGGCCGCTGAAGCTATTGAAACGGAAGCGAAAAAACGTGGCTGGTGGGTGAAGGTTGAAACCCGTGGTTCTGTTGGCGCAGGCAATGCCATTACGCCGAAAGAGGTGGCTCAGGCGGATCTGGTGATTGTGGCGGCTGACATTGAAGTTGATCTGGCGAAGTTTGCCGGAAAACCAATGTACCGTACTTCAACTGGCCTTGCGCTGAAGAAAACGAAGCAGGAGCTGGACAAAGCGCTGGAAGAAGCAACGCCGTACCAGCCTGCCGGCAAAGCGCAGTCTGCAACCACTGAGGGTAAGAAAGAGAGCGCTGGCGCGTATCGTCACCTGCTGACGGGCGTATCCTACATGCTGCCGATGGTGGTTGCTGGCGGTCTGTGTATTGCACTCTCATTCGCTTTTGGTATCGAAGCGTTCAAGGAGCAGGGTACGCTGGCGGCGGCGCTGATGCAGATTGGCGGTGGTTCAGCTTTCGCGCTGATGGTGCCGGTTCTGGCGGGCTACATCGCGTTTTCCATCGCTGACCGTCCGGGTCTGACGCCAGGTCTTATCGGCGGTATGCTGGCGGTGAGCACCGGTTCCGGCTTTATTGGCGGGATTATTGCCGGTTTCCTTGCCGGTTATGTGGCGAAGCTCATCAGCACGAAGCTGAAACTTCCGCAGAGTATGGAAGCGCTGAAACCGATCCTGATCATTCCGCTGCTCTCAAGCCTGGTGGTTGGTCTGGCCATGATCTACCTGATCGGTAAACCAGTGGCGGGCATTCTGGAAGGTCTGACCCACTGGCTGCAAACCATGGGAACCGCGAATGCGGTGCTGCTTGGAGCGATTCTGGGCGGCATGATGTGTACCGATATGGGCGGTCCGGTTAACAAAGCGGCGTATGCTTTCGGTGTGGGGCTGCTTAGTACGCAAACCTATGCGCCGATGGCGGCGATTATGGCGGCGGGTATGGTGCCTCCGCTGGCCCTGGGCCTGGCAACGCTGGTGGCGCGTCGTAAGTTCGACAAAGCGCAGCAGGAAGGCGGTAAAGCTGCGCTGGTACTGGGCCTGTGCTTTATTACCGAAGGGGCTATCCCATTTGCTGCCCGTGACCCGATGCGCGTTCTGCCTTGCTGTATCGTTGGCGGCGCGATTACCGGAGCTATCTCGATGGCGGTGGGGGCTAAGCTGATGGCGCCGCACGGCGGTCTGTTCGTGCTGTTAATCCCTGGCGCAATCACTCCGGTGGTTGGATACCTGCTGGCCATTATTGCCGGTACGCTGGTAGCCGGTCTCTCCTACGCGGTGCTGAAACGCCCGGAAGCAGAGGTTGTGGCAAAGGCGGCCTGATTTAACGCTGACATCCGGGGCAGAGATTTCTCTGCCCCTTTTTTTATCCATTAAATCTGCCCGGTAGTGTTAACCGGTTCAGGCAATCATTGGCGCGATGATAAAACCAAAGGCAACGCCAGCAATGATCCCGCCAAGCCCTGGCAACATAAACGGATGGTTTAAGACATACTTACCCACGCGCGTTGTCCCGGTGGTGTCGAACTCCATTGCCGCCAGCGAAGTCGGATAAGTTGGCAGAACAAACACGCCGGTCACTGCGACATAGGAAGCCAGAATGGCCCATGTGGGTACGCCGAGCGCGACGGCAAGAGGGATAATCAGCGGCGTGGTGGCTCCCTGCGAATAGAGAAGCGCGCAGGTACCAAACAGCACCAGCGCCAACAGCATCGGATAAGCCCGTAGAATATCGCCCGCGATATCCTTTATCCCCGTTAAGTGGGCATCAATGAAAGTTGTGCCCAGCGTAACAATACCCAGAATTACTGCCAACGAACTCATACCCGCCCGAAACGTGGATGTCAGGACAATCGCGTCTGTTGATGTTTTGCATAGCACCACCATCAGACACGCGGCAGCTAGCATGCAGATAATGATAATATCCCGGGTATTCATGGGGTTACCTGCATCGAATCCAGGGCGCAATTGAGGGCATGCGGCAAGAATAACGATGACCACCGTTGCCAGCATAAACAGGGCGACTGACAGTCTGGCACCTGGCGTTGTGCTGTTTTGCCCTGCATATTTACGCACCAGTCCTTTTTGCAGGCGTTCCAGATAGACTTCATCATCCTGTAGCTCACATCCCTGACGTGAGGCGATAAAAGCGGCGACCATCGCGGCGACAAATGAGGCAGGCAGACAAACCGCCATGACCTGAATAAAGCTGATACCGTTGCCTTCCATAATAGTCAGCATAGCGGCCATTGCGGCACTGATCGGCGAACCGGATATCGCCACCTGAGAAGCGACTACGGAGCCTGCGAGCGTACGGGAAGGGCGAATACCTGACTCTTTGGCAACTTCGGCAATCACTGGCAGAGTAGAAAAGACGATGAACCCTGTTCCCGCCATAATCGTCATCGACCAGGTGATAATCGGCGCAATAATATTGATATATTTAGGGTTACGGCGCATAAAATTCCCGGCAATGCGAACCAGATAATCCATGCCTCCGGCGGCCTGTAGCGCCGATGCCGCCACCACCACCGTCATAATAATAAGAATAACGTCAACGGGGGGGGAACCAATTTGCAGCCCAAATCCCAGCGTTAAAATAGCCAGCCCCAGCCCGCCGCATAAACCAATACCAATTCCGCCAAGACGGATACCGAAAAATATTGCGCCCAACACTACGATAATTTCTAGCCAAATCATAATGGCCTCCGCCAGAGAGTAATTTGTAATTAAAATGGATTTTTATTTAATGCAACAATTAAACAGGTATGGACATTCATTGTGCCAAAAGGTGATTTTTACCAACGCGTTTCTCGTACCATTTAATACCGGCACGAACCAACGAACCGGTTGAATCAATATATTTCTCAGGTGACTTGTTGACTGCTTCGGCAAGAATGACAGGAACTTCAGTACATCCGAGCACGATGACTTGTGCCCCGCGTGAGAAGAGTGCTTCAGCCTGTTCATTCATCAGCGTTTGCGCCCGCTTAGCATCACCAGCTTTTAAGCAATAGATACTTTCCATCACTTTTTCCTGACTGGATGAGTCAGGGCTGATGCAGGTTAACCCAAGAGATTCTATGCCTTTTTGATAGAGGCCCATGTATAAAGTGGCGTTGGTGGCGAGTAATCCGATTTGCGATTTCCCGCAGTTTTTAACCTCATTGATGGTCGTTTCAACGATACTGAGCAGCTCTGTATGGCAGCACGCTTTTAATTCATTAAACCAAAAGTGGGCGGTGTTACAGGGGATCACAATACACTCGGCGCCAGCATCTTCGAGTTTATGCATATAATCGCGCATTGCCGGAAGTGGGGAATGACCATGATGCATTAACGCGTCGGTTCGGTCAGGAATGTCAGGAATAGATGAAATAATTAAGGGGATATGTTCCTGGTCACGTTGCGCAGCGGTAAAAGTGACGAATTTATTAAACAGATCGACCGTTGCAGCAGGTCCCATACCACCAAGCACGCCAATTAAACCTTTCACGATATATACCTCAATTCACCGATGATTAATATTCAGAGCTGGGTTGTGTCTGCTGATAATGTTTAACAGCAGTGAGACGTGAGGAGAAATGCAATAATGTATGGTTCAATGCAAAAACCGCATGACTGTGGTTTATTGTGTAACCTCAGCAGGCCGGTATTCGGCCAGAGGCTCCGCGTTACGCGGCGGACAACCGGTCGTAACCGATAGGGAGAGAAGTATATTAATGTTAAAAATGAAGCCTTGATGCAAAAAACGAATCACCAGGCGCTAATGATGAATGTCATCTCCGGAACTATTCAGGCATGATGCTTTAAGGCTAATAGGCATATTTAAATATCCGCGTGATAAGCATGAAAAATATTGAGACAAAATGGTTATATGACTTTCTGACGTTGGAGGCATGCCGTCATTTTTCCCAGGCGGCTGAGGAGCGTAACATATCCCAACCAGCATTTAGTCGACGGATCAAGGCGCTCGAATCAGCCGTGGGTGTGCTGCTTTTTGATCGCACAACGAGCCCACTGCAACTCACGGAGGAGGGCAAACTATTTCATTCGCAAACCCGTAGTTTGTTGCAACAGCTGGAATGCAATCTGGATGAGCTAAGCGGCCACAATTTACTGGGTGTACCCAATATCAAAATAGCGGCGGCACATTCTCTGTCGCTGACGATGTTGCCCAGATTGGTGCACTCAATGGCGGCCTGGGGTGAGGAGTTTGTCTATCACGTTGAAGCTATTGATGTTGTTCAGGCGGTGAATACTCTGCGCGAGGGGAAAAGCGATTTTATTATCTCCTTTCGGGATGAAGATTTAATGCAGTCACCTTTCTGCGGCTTGAAGGTTTTTGAGTCTGAACTGTACCCCGTGTGTGCTGCTGATGCGCAGGGTAAGGCGTTGTTTGATATCTATCAGTCGCAGGCACCAATTCTGAACTATACCAGCACATCCTACATGGGAAGATTGGTAAACCGTCATCTGGCGGAAGTAGGCGGCATTTCAGCCCGTACGCTGTTTATGTCTTCGATGAGTGAGTTATTAAAAAATATGGCATTGGATGGGCATGGTATCGCCTGGCTGCCGGCGTGGACAATCGTAAACGAACTGCGCGAAAAGCGGCTGGTTTGTCTGCAGACGCCGGAACTGATGGTGCCTATTCAGGCTTATATTTACCGAATGGATACCCGGTTGAATAAAACGGCTGAGCACTTCTGGCGGATTTTGTACAACCATATGCCAGAGGACCTTGTTTCGCTCAGTTGATACGAACCGGATCGTCTGGCGCATCTGAAAAATCTCCGGTTATGCCGGAGTTAAACTCTTTAGACTGCTTGAATTGTGTACTACCTCTCATTTTCTCTTTCCTTTACAGACTGTATCTATAAAAAATTGTGATTCTGTTCATATCTATTGAGTTTAGATCTTGAATATGGATTTACTTTGTCAAAAACACGCTTACTATGAACATATGTTTGATAGTGAACATGTGCTCTAATAACCTGATGTGTGGCGTTGGTTATTTTTAACGAACTCATTTGTGGCAAGTTAATTGCCAGGGGACGTGCTATGCGTGAAAAGGAATACATAGTAACTATTGGCTCGGCCAATATGGATGTTGCTGGGTATTCGCATGCTTCTCTAAATTATGCGGATTCGAATCCAGGAAAGATAAAATTCACCCCCGGCGGAGTTGGACGTAACATTGCACATAATCTCGCGCTGCTGGGGAAAAATTCATGGTTACTGACGGCGGTTGGTAATGATTTTTATGGACAATCGTTATTGGCGCAAACCAATCAATCCGGAGTTCATGTTGATAAGTGTCTTATCGTTCCCGGAGAGAATACGTCCAGTTATTTATCATTGCTTGATAACACCGGTGAAATGTTGGTTGCCATTAATGATATGAGTATTACCGAACATATTTCAGCAGATTTTTTATCACAGCATCATGATTTTATTCGGCAGGCGAAAGTCATCGTCGCCGATTGCAATATCAGCGAAGATGCCCTGGCATGGGTGCTGGAAAATGCCGGAGAGGTTCCGGTGTTTGTTGACCCGGTATCGGCATGGAAATGCGTCAAAATTCGCGAGCGGCTTGGACAAATTCACACTCTTAAACCCAACCGGCTTGAAGCCGAAACGCTAAGCGGTATTGCGCTATCCGGGCGTGATGACGTGGGTAAAGTTGCCGCCTGGTTTCATGATCGCGGCTTAAATAGGCTGGTGCTCAGCATGGGCGGCGACGGTGTTTATTACAGTGATATTGCGGGGAGTCGTGGTTGGTCGCTGCCGATTAAAACTCACGTCATTAATGTTACCGGGGCTGGCGATGCGATGATGGCTGGACTGGCTTCCTGCTGGGTAGACGGCATGCCCTTTATTGATTCGGTTCGATTTGCGCAGGGTTGTTCATCAATGGCGTTAGCCTGTGAATATACCAATAACCCTGATTTGTCTGTTGCGAATGTAAGCTCATTAGTGGAGAACACAGAATGTCTGAATTAACTCTTTCCTCTGAATTATTACAAATATCTCCAGAAGTACAGGAAGCATTAAACAGTAAGAAGCCGATTGTTGCACTTGAATCAACCATTATTTCTCATGGTATGCCATTTCCGCAGAATGCCCAGACAGCGATTGAAGTAGAAGAAACTATTCGTAAACACGGTGCTGTTCCTGCGACCATTGCCATTATTGGCGGAATAATGAAAGTTGGTTTAAGCAAAGATGAAATTGAGCTGCTTGGGCGAGAAGGTCATAGCGTTACGAAAGTAAGTCGTCGTGATTTGCCGTTTGTGGTCGCGGCAGGAAAAAATGGTGCAACGACGGTTGCCTCAACCATGATTATTGCCGCCCTGGCGGGAATTAAAGTATTTGCGACAGGGGGAATCGGTGGAGTTCATCGTGGTGCTGAACATACCTTTGATATTTCCGCGGATCTGCAAGAACTGGCGCATACCAATGTCACGGTAATTTGTGCCGGGGCGAAATCTATTCTTGATCTCGGCTTAACTACTGAATATTTAGAAACCTTTGGGGTGCCGTTAATTGGTTATCAAACCAACGCGTTGCCAGCATTTTTCTGCCGTACCAGTCCGTTTGAGGTCAGCATCCGTCTGGACAGTGCGAAAGAGATTGCCCGTGCCATGGCGGTGAAATGGCAAACGGGTCTCGACGGCGGTCTGGTTGTTGCGAACCCCATCCCAGAGCAGTTTGCGATGGCTGAAGAGAAAATTAATGCGGCAATCGATCGGGCGGTAAAAGAAGCGGAAGATCAGGGCATTGTGGGCAAAGAGAGTACGCCGTTCCTGTTAGCGCGGGTTGCAGAGCTGACCGGTGGTGACAGCCTGAAATCAAATATTCAGCTGGTGTTCAACAATGCGGTACTGGCCTGTGAAATTGCGAAGGAGTATCAGCGCCTCGTCTGACAGAATTTCCCGGGCAGAATGCGGTCGCCCGCGAATATCAAACCTACCAAAACCTGGCGATAACGCCGGGTTTCCTGGCATGAAGGGAATTTCATTATGGATATAATGAGAAGTGTTGTGGGTATGGTGGTATTACTGGCCATCGCGTTTCTGCTGTCAGTAAATAAAAAACGTATAAGTCTGCGTACGGTCGGGGCTGCACTGGTACTGCAAATCGCAATCGGCGGCATTATGCTGTACTTCCCGCCAGGAAAATGGCTGGTTGAACAGGCTGCGCTCGGTGTCCACAAGGTAATGTCATACAGTGACGCGGGAAGCGCATTTATCTTTGGCTCCCTGGTAGGGCCAAAAATGGATGTGCTTTTTGACGGAGCCGGGTTTATCTTCGCTTTTCGGGTGCTTCCGGCCATCATTTTTGTGACCGCACTGATCAGTCTTCTCTACTACATTGGCGTGATGGGGCTGTTGATCCGCATCCTCGGCGGTATTTTCCAGAAAGCGCTGAACATCAGTAAGATCGAGTCATTTGTCGCCGTAACGACGATTTTTCTCGGGCAAAACGAGATCCCGGCGATCGTGAAGCCGTTTATTGACCGCCTGAATCGCAATGAGCTGTTTACCGCTATTTGTAGTGGGATGGCCTCGATTGCTGGCTCAATGATGATTGGTTACGCCGGAATGGGCGTTCCGATTGACTATTTGCTGGCGGCATCGTTGATGGCAATTCCTGGCGGTATTTTGTTCGCGCGTATGCTGAGTCCGGCAACTGAAGAATCTCGCGTCACCTTTGAGAACCTGTCATTTACTGAAACGCCACCGAAAAGCATCATCGAAGCAGCGGCGAGCGGAGCGATGACCGGGCTGAAAATTGCCGCTGGCGTGGCGACGGTCGTAATGGCATTTGTCGCCATTATCGCGCTGATTAACGGCATTATTGGTGGAATTGGTGGGTGGTTTGGCTTTGGTCACGCCACTCTGGAAGGGATCTTTGGCTATGCGCTAGCCCCGCTGGCGTGGATTATGGGTGTGGACTGGGGCGATGCGACGCTGGCAGGCAGCCTGATCGGACAGAAGCTGGCGATTAATGAGTTTGTCGCTTATCTCAACTTCTCGCCGTATCTGCAAACGGGTGGAACGCTGGATGTGAAGACCATTGCGATTATCTCGTTTGCGCTGTGCGGTTTCGCTAACTTTGGTTCGATTGGCGTTGTCGTCGGGGCATTTTCGGCGATAGCGCCACAGCGTGCCCCGGAAATCGCGCAGCTTGGCATGCGCGCGCTGGCAGCAGCAACGCTGTCAAACCTGATGAGCGCCACTATAGCCGGTTTCTTTATCGGGCTGGCATAGCGAAAATAATGCCGGATACGCGTAGCGCCATCCGGCATTACATTTAAGCAGTTTGCAGCAAATACAAGGCGTTATCTGCTGAGAGGGTTGGGTTGTTGATGCTGACGCTGGCTCGCGATAATGCCGCGCAGGCCATGGCAAAGTGAGCGCTTTCACGAAATTCACTACCTTCCAGAAAGCTGTACAGCAATCCCGCCATAAAAGCATCGTCGGCGCCAAAACTGTCTACAACCGTATGCTCAGGAGGCGTCAGTAAAAACTGTTCTCCGTCCTTTTCGCTGCAAAAAACGGATTCATCTTCCAGGCAAACAAAGATTCGTTTTACCCCTTGCTGATGGAGACTATTAACGGCCAGTACGCGATCGGCATCTGAATGAATAGGTTGACCCCACAAAATCGCCAGTTCTTTCTGCGTTGGTTTTAGCGTATGAATACGCGTAAACCAGGTCTTCATTTTTGCCGCTTTAAACTCTGAAACGGTGTCAATGAATACTGGAATATCATCAGCAATAGTAAAGACCCACTCAATGGCTTCGGCAGTCAGATTGCAATCTGCCAGTACGACACCGGAATGGCGGATCAAATCTCGCGAACTGTTCAGTAACTGCGGCGTCAATTGTTGCAGGATATGGGTATCGTTTATTGCCAGTACGGTCTCTTCCTGCTGATTAGCGATCGACAGGTAAGTTGAGGTGTTATGTCCATGCAGGCGTATGCAACTGGAAACGTTAACACCGGCCTGACGCGTTTGTTCCAGCAATGTTTCGCCATAGAAATCACTGCCAACAGCGGAAATTAAGTGGACGTCACGGCCCAGCAGCGCCAGGTTGTGGGCGATGTTGCGTCCCACGCCGCCTGCCGAGCAGTGAATGTTACCAGGGTTAGAGGCAGCCTGAGGATAGTGGATGTCAGCAACACCACGAATATCCATATTGATCGCCCCAACAACCACGCAATAATCCTGTTCGGTAAGGATATAACCTTTACCTTTGATCATGCCTTTACGCATCAAATCCATAATATGCGCAGCAACGCGTGAACGGCTGATCTGCAAAATATCGGCGATTTCATTCTGCTGAATCAACGGATTGCGACGCAGGATCTTAAGGATCTGCTTTTCCCTGTCGTTCATGATTATGCCACCGCTTTTTCTGTTTGCTGGGCTTTCAGCCAGGCAATCTCTTCTGCCCAGATATCCGGATTAATCGTTTCGAGCACCAGCGGAATGCCGTCAAAACGATTGTCCTGCATGATCCAACGGAAGGCATCGTGGCCAATATTGCCTTCACCTAAGCTGTGGTGACGGTCAACGCGACTGCCAAATGCGCTCTTGGCGTCGTTCAGGTGCATACCGCGTAGGTACCTGAAGCCGACAATACGCTCAAATTCCGCAAACGTCTTTTCGCATTCCTCGACGGAGCGCAAATCATAACCGGCCGCGAAGGCATGGCAGGTATCAATACAGACGCCGACGCGGGACTTATCTTCGACGCCGTCGATAATGGCGGCAAGGTGCTCAAACTTAAATCCAAGGTTGCTGCCTTGTCCGGCGGTATTTTCGATAACTGCCGTAACGCCCTGGGTCTGAGCAAGGGCGATGTTGATGGATTCGGCAATGCGCGCCAGACACTCATCTTCCGGGATCTGCATCAAATGGCTGCCCGGGTGAAAGTTCAGCAAGGATAAGCCCAGCAGTTCACAGCGCTGCATTTCATCTATAAACGCATCACGTGATTTTTCCAGCGCATCGCTAACCGGATGACCGAGGTTAATCAGGTAACTGTCGTGAGGCAGGATTTGGGCGGCAGTATAATGATACTTCTCGCAGGCAGATTTAAAATCATCAATGATTTCGGTGGTCAGCGGCGCGGCACGCCACTGGCGCTGATTTTTGGTGAACAGGGCGAATGCGGTCGCTTCGATTTCTGCGGCTCGAATAGCGGCGTTAGCCAGACCGCCAGCGGCGCTTACGTGCGCTCCGATATATTTCATAAATTTAACCCGCCATACTCAAATACAAAAAGGGAGAGTATAGCGGGTTAATAGAGGTGAGTCGTGATCGTTTATGCCATCAGCGCGTGGATAGCGACGTTAATCGCACCGCCACCCACAATCAGCCAGACAAACAGCAGCAGGGCCATCAGTAACGGTTTGGCACCGGCTTTTTTCAGCGCGCTAACGTGCGTGGTCAACCCCAGGGCCGCCATCGCCATTGCCAGCAAAATGGTGTCCAGCGTTACCAGCATGTTCACTACTGACTGTGGCAGCAGGTGGAACGAGTTAAAAATTGCGACCACAATGAACAGGATGGCAAACCATGGAATGGTTATTTTGCTCTTCTCACCGCCCGTGGCCGGAGACAGTTGTTTAACGCGTGCGGCCAGGAGGATAAGGAACGGTGCCAGCATCATGACGCGCAGCATTTTGGCAATAACCGCGGCGTTTTCCGCATCCGGGCTAATGGCGTGCCCGGCAGCCACAACCTGTGCAACTTCATGCATGGTGGAGCCAATGTAAATGCCGTAGGTTTCTGGGCTAAACCAGTGTGAAAGCAACGGATACATCGCCGGATACAGGAAGATAGCGATAGTACCGAAGATAACCACGGTGGCGACAGCGACGGTCACTTTACTGGCTTCTGCTTTCACCACTGGTTCGGTTGCCAGCACGGCGGCGGCACCACAAATGCTGCTACCCGCGCCAATCAGCCAGCTGGTGTGACGGTCCAGACCAAATACTTTCTGCCCCAGGAAACAGGCAATCATAAAGGTACTGCTTAGCGTTAACACATCAATCACGATACCGCTGACGCCGACGTCAGCAATTTGCGCGAAGGTGAGGCGGAAACCGTAGAGGATAATCCCCAGACGTAATAAATGTTGTTTCGCGAACAGCACGCCGCCGTCACAGCTTTTCCAGATGTGCGGATAGACGGTGTTGCCGAGAATCATCCCCAATAAGATGGCTAAGGTGAGGGCGCTGAACCCGGCACCTGCGACGGCGGGAATGGATCCTCCCCATAAGGCGACCCCAGTGATAACTGCACTCAGGGCAAGCCCCGGAATAAAATGCCACGCTGTACGACGATGAGTCTGTAAGGTGAGTTCTGTCATATCCTTCTCCTTTATCTGGGTAAAAGAGTAAGGCGAAGTGGTTTAAAAATAAAATTGATTATATATTTATAATTAATCTATATAAGTGGTATACCCGTCATACTTCAAGTTGCATGTGCGTTGGCTGCGCTCGTTCACCCCAGTCACGTACTTAAGTACGCTCCGGGGGATGCTCTCTCTTGCCGCCTTCCTGCAACTCGAATTATTTAGGGTATAAGTAACGGCTATCCGGTGGAAAACGACTATGCATATCACCCTGCGACAACTTGAAGTGTTTGCTGAGGTACTAAAAAGCGGCTCAACGACCCAGGCATCTGTCATGCTGGCATTGTCGCAGTCGGCGGTGAGTGCGGCGCTTACCGATCTGGAAGGGCAACTTGGCGTGCAACTGTTTGACCGTGTCGGCAAACGGCTGGTGGTTAACGAACACGGACGCTTGCTTTATCCGCGCGCGCTGGCGTTACTTGAGCAAACGACCGAAATCGAACAGCTTTTTCGCAAAGATAATGGCGCCATTCGGGTCTATGCCAGTAGCACCATCGGTAATTATATTCTGCCCGCCATGATCGCCCGTTATCGCCAGGACTTCCCTGATTTGCCGCTGGAACTTAGCGTGGGCAACAGCCAGGACGTGATCAATGCGGTGCTGGATTTTCGGGTAGACATCGGGCTGATTGAAGGGCCGTGTCACAGTACGGAAATCATCTCTGAACCGTGGCTGGAGGACGAACTGGTGGTGTTTGCCGCACCGTCGTCACCGCTCACAAAGGGGCCCGTTACGCTTGAACAGCTGGCTGCTTCGCCGTGGATCCTGCGTGAGCGAGGATCGGGTACGCGTGAACTGGTGGATTACCTGCTGTTGTCTCATCTGCCAAGATTTCAGATGGCGATGGAGTTGGGGAACTCCGAGGCCATTAAGCATGCGGTGCGCCATGGTCTCGGGATCAGCTGTTTGTCGCGTCGGGTCATTGCGGAGCAGTTACAGGCAGGGACGCTGAGCGAAGTTACCGTGCCACTGCCGCGTTTAGTGCGCACTCTCTGGCGCGTTCATCACCGGCAAAAACATATCTCCAATGCCATTACGCGTTTTTTATATTACAGCGACCAGGTTGAGTAGGGCGAATAGCGCGCTAACTCTCGTCAGGTCACTCTATCCATAATGGCTGTTACGTCTTAACCGCCTTGTGCCGCCCGTTTTCTGCTTTACTTATAATCCGCGGCCAGTCATGAAGGTCTCTTATAACAGCGCATTTGTGCCGGAAGAATGCCATTTCGTCTGCTACAATCGCGCCTCATTTTTTGGATGGATAGCATTTTCACATGGTTTCCGAAACTAAAACCACAGAAGCGCCCACGCTACGTCGTGAACTGAAGGCGCGTCACCTGACGATGATTGCCATTGGAGGCTCCATCGGTACAGGTCTTTTCGTTGCATCTGGTGCAACTATTTCTGCGGCGGGTCCTGGCGGCGCGTTGTTCTCTTATATCCTGATCGGTCTGATGGTGTACTTCCTGATGACCAGCCTCGGTGAACTGGCTGCCTATATGCCGGTTTCCGGCTCGTTCTCCACTTACGGTCAAAACTACGTAGAAGAAGGCTTTGGCTTCGCGCTGGGCTGGAACTACTGGTACAACTGGGCGGTAACGATTGCCGTTGACCTGGTGGCCGCACAACTGGTGATGAGCTGGTGGTTCCCGGACACGCCGGGCTGGATCTGGAGCGCACTGTTCCTCGGCGTTATCTTCCTGCTGAACTACATTTCCGTTCGCGGATTTGGTGAAGCGGAATACTGGTTCTCGCTGATCAAAGTTACCACTGTAATTATCTTCATCGTGGTTGGCGTGATGATGATTTTCGGTATCTTCAAAGGCACTCAGCCGGTGGGCTGGAGCAACTGGACGACCGGTGATGCTCCGTTTGCCGGGGGTTTTGCCGCTATGATTGGCGTGGCGATGATCGTCGGCTTCTCCTTCCAGGGAACAGAGCTGATCGGTATCGCGGCAGGCGAATCTGAAGATCCTGAAAAGAACATTCCACGTGCGGTGCGTCAGGTGTTTTGGCGAATCCTGCTGTTCTATGTGTTCGCGATTTTGATTATCAGCCTGATTATCCCGTACACCGATCCGAGCCTGCTGCGCAACGATGTGAAAGACATCAGCGTTAGCCCGTTCACGTTGGTATTCCAGCATGCGGGTCTGCTGTCAGCCGCAGCAGTAATGAACGCGGTTATCCTGACGGCGGTACTGTCAGCGGGTAACTCCGGGATGTATGCCTCCACGCGTATGCTTTACACCCTGGCATGCGACGGTAAAGCGCCGCGTATTTTCGGCAAACTGTCTCGTGGCGGTGTTCCGCGTAACGCGCTGTATGCGACGACTGTGGTGGCGGGGCTGTGTTTCCTGACCTCGATGTTTGGTAACCAGACCGTGTACCTCTGGCTGCTGAACACCTCCGGGATGACGGGTTTTATCGCCTGGCTGGGGATTGCTATTAGCCACTATCGCTTCCGTCGCGGTTATGTGCTGCAGGGTCACGATGTGAAGGATCTGCCGTACCGTTCTGGCTTCTTCCCGCTGGGTCCGATCTTCGCCTTTGTGCTGTGCCTGATTATCACTCTGGGCCAGAACTACGAAGCGTTCCTGAAAGATAGCATTGACTGGGGCGGCGTGATGGCAACCTATATCGGTATCCCGCTGTTCCTGATTATCTGGTTTGGCTATAAGCTGGCGAAAGGAACTCATTTTGTTCGCTACAGCGAAATGAAATTCCCGGATCGCGTGAAGAAATAACAGTATAAAAAGCATAACAAAAACCCCGGCATGATGAGTGCCGGGGTTTTTTTACTGCGCCAGACTTAGAAGCTGTAAGTCAGGCCAACCGTGTAACGACGACCATCGAGAACAGTGTCGTAGGTATCGTAATCGATTTGCTTATCCAGCACGTTATACACGCCAGCGGTCATCAGCAGATCTTTGTTTGCATAATAGCGCAAACCAACATCGACCTGAGTATAGGACGGGGTGCCCTGCGCCATGGAGGTACGGCTCAGGTATTCAGACGTTTTCCCGCGCAGATTCAGACGGCTCCAGAAACCGAGATCCTGCGTGGCCTGCCAGTCCAGCGTGGTGTTGAACATATGCTTTGGCATTTTGTTCAATGGCTGACCGGAGAACTGACCGCTTTTCTGTTCAGATTCCGTGTAAGTGTAGTTCGCCGTCCAGTTGATGTCGGAAGTCATCTTCCAGCCGAAAGTGGATTCTACGCCGCGCATATTGGCTTTATCGACGTTAACGCGATCGCTGACGAAGTCATAGTGGGTATTGCCGATGGTACAGGCCGGATCGGAGCTGCTGTTACAGCGGCGCACTTCGGTGATTTTGTCTTTGAAGTCAGTATTGAACAGCGTCACGCCCGCGTTGAGATCGTTGCCGTTATCCCACAGTAAACCGATCTCTTCGCTGAGGCTTTTCTCCGGCTTCAGGTCCGGGTTGCCGACAATGATTCCGTTTAGTCTACCGCCGCCGGTGACCTGTCCCCAACTGGCAGACGACTGGCGCAGATCCGGTGCGCGATAGCCCGCTGAAACGCCGCCTTTTAAGGTCCATTGATCGCTCAGATGCCATACGCCATAACCGCGCGGCGTCCAGTTGTCGCCGTAGTTTTCATCTTTATCCATACGCAGACCGCCAGTCAGCGTGAAGGTATCGGTAACGGCCCACTCATCTTCAGCAAACAGCGCCCAGCTCCAGCGGGTCAGTTTGTTCAGTCCATCAGCAGCTTGCAGCTGGTTGCCGTTATCACTCAGTTTTTCATAACGGTATTGCCCGCCCAACGTCAGGGTGTGCGCCCCAAGGAAGACCTGGTTCTGGTTATTGAAAATCGTGTTGTAGGACTTCATCTGGCGACCTGGGTTTTCGGTCTCTTCCTGCTGGACATAGCTGGTGGAGTTGAAGTCGTCGTAATAACCGCTGTGGGTTAGTGAATACGTTGTGTGCACATACTTGTTTTCGCTTTTACTGTTGGGCTTGCAGCTTCCGTTGCGGCAGCTTTCCTCGGCCATGGATTTGCCTGGCGTACTGTCGCGATCCTGCAGTTCACGTGCGTAATCGAAGTCGATGTCATTTTTATCATCTGGCGTAAAGTTCAGGGTTAAGCCCCCGTTACGCATACGCTGTTCATTGTAGCCATTGAGGATTTTGTCCTCCGCCCGATGAGAGAATAATCCGGTCACTTTTGCGCCGAGTAATCCGTCAATCAGTGGCCCAGACGCATAGGCGTTGGTCTGATAAATATCGCCGGAGTCTCTGTCTTCCTGGAAAGTGGCATCGCCGTGCAGAGAGCCGGTCCAGGCTTTGGTATTCGACACTTTCTTGGTGATGACGTTGATGACGCCGCCCATCGCATCGGAGCCGTACAGAGATGACATTGGGCCACGGATTACCTCGATACGCTCGATGGATTCCAGCGGCGGCAGCCAACCTTGCTCAATACCTGAGTTGTCGCTGTTAGGACGTGTGCCGCGTGTGCTGATGCGTTTACCGTTGACCAGGAAGAGCGTGTATTGCGAAGCCATACCACGAATACTGATATCGCTGCTGCTACCCCCGCCGGTGACGACGACGCCAGGGACATCTTTTAGCGCATCGGTAACATCGCGATAGGCTTTGTCCTCAATCTGCTGCTTGGTAATAACAGATATCGAAGCGGGAGCGTCCTGAATTTTCTGCTCGAAGCCGGTGGCGGTAACCACCACGGTGTCTTGTTCAGCGGCATGCCCGAGTGATGGGAGACTGGCGACGCATACTGCGGCAGCTACAGCCTTAACGTGAGGTATAGTCATTTGTATCATTCCATTTAAATGAATTTACCCGGCATACTTCAAGTTGCAGATGCGTGGCTACGCGCGTTCATACAACTCGAATTATTTAGGGTAACGATCAGCGCGTCATGTGAAAGGCCATGACAATTGTATGTATTTGTCTTTTAAGGACTCTTTTCAGTAAAGAAGCGAATGGATTGTACAAAAGTATGAATGTTTGTAAACACAAATGATAATCGAAATCATTTGTGTTTGATCTTGTTTTGAGGGTAATGCTTTTTAAATCAATAGGATAGTGGAGAAAGAAAAAAGGAGAAAAAGTGAAGGAATGATGGAGAAATGAAGAGGGCTGGCGCCCTCACTCAGGCGTTACTTCAACAAATACTGGGCGTGGAAGCGCAGGTGATCCTCAATAAACGACGCAATAAAGTAATAGCTATGGTCGTAACCTGGCTGGATGCGTAGCGTCATTGGCCATGCGGTTTGACGGGCCGTTTCGGCTAGTACCGCGGGTTGCAGCTGATCGGCGAGAAACTGATCGCTGTCTCCCTGATCAATAAGCGTCGGAATCGCGTCTGCGGGCTTGCTGGCCAACATTAACTCGCAGCTGTCCCACGCGGCCCACTGTGATTTATCTTCACCCAGATACGCGCTAAAAGCCTTCTCCCCCCACGGAACGCGGCAAGGATTTACGATCGGCGCAAAGGCGGAAATGCTGGTGTATTTCCCGGGATTTTTCAGCGCCATAATCAATGCGCCGTGACCGCCCATGGAGTGTCCACTGATGGCGCAGCGATCGCTGACGTTAAACTGCGATTGAATCAGTGCCGGCAGCTCATCACGCAGATAGTCATACATGCGAAAATGCGTTGCCCACGGCTGTTGGGTGGCATTGAGGTAAAATCCCGCCCCCTGGCCTAAATCGTAGCCATCATCATTGGCAACCTGTTCGCCGCGCGGACTGGTGTCCGGCATCACCAGTACAATGCCCAGCTCAGCCGCAATGCGTTGTGCGCCGGCTTTAGTCGTGAAGTTTTCATCATTGCATGTCAGACCCGACAGCCAGTACAGCACCGGAGGCGGGGTGTTATCGCGCGGGGGAGGAAGAAAAATACTGAAGGTCATGGTGCAATTTAACGTGGCGGAGTCGTGACGCCAGCGTTGCTGCCAGCCTTCAAAACAGCGGTGCTCTTCAAGCATTTCCATGCGGGGCTCCTTGTTGTGTTGAACCTGAATATGTTTGCGAACTCACCATAATACAGATTATTCATGGCACTGTGAGCAACTTTCACTTCCGCATTGAGCAAACATACTTCATCATCTATATAACTTTACATTAACACTCGACGTCGCCGGGTAGAACGACAAGTGAAATCGCTACGCTGAAAGGCTGTGCCAATTTCAATAATTATCGCGGTGAATACTGGATTATGTGCGCCGCCTCACGCACAATGTTCTGGCTGTGACACCGCCTAAAAACTTTGCCCCATGCAGGGCAGAGGCGCCCCACCTGCAGGAGAAGAAGAAATGTCATCACTCAGTAAAGAAGCGGCCCTGGTTCATGAAGCGCTGGTCGCGCGTGGTCTTGAAACGCCACTACGCCCGCCCGTGCAAGAGATGGATAACGAAACGCGCAAACGTCTTATCTCGGGCCATATGACCGAGATTATGCAGTTGCTCAATCTCGATTTGAGCGATGACAGTTTGATGGAAACTCCGCATCGCATTGCGAAAATGTATGTCGATGAGATTTTCTCCGGCCTCGACTACGCCAACTTCCCGAAAATTACCGTCATTGAAAACAAAATGAAGGTGGACGAGATGGTCACGGTTCGCGATATCACGCTGACCAGCACCTGCGAACACCACTTTGTTACTATCGATGGCAAAGCGACGGTGGCGTATATCCCAAAAGATTCGGTCATTGGTCTGTCGAAGATTAACCGCATTGTGCAGTTTTTCGCACAGCGTCCGCAGGTTCAGGAACGTCTCACCCAGCAAATTCTCACCGCGCTGCAAACTCTGCTCGGGACGAATAATGTGGCTGTGTCGATTGATGCGGTACATTACTGTGTGAAAGCGCGCGGCATTCGCGATGCGACCAGTGCGACCACGACCACTTCTCTTGGCGGATTGTTTAAGTCCAGCCAGAATACGCGTCAGGAATTCCTGCGCGCAGTACGTCATCACAACTGATTAGGGCAGGGACCATGGAGCGTAATGTCACGCTGGATTTTATTCGTGGCGTCGCCATTCTTGGTATCCTGCTTCTCAATATTAGCGCCTTTGGCTTGCCAAAGGCGGCATACCTCAATCCCGCGTGGTATGGCAACATCACCTTATCCGACGCCTGGACCTGGGCGCTGCTCGATCTCTTTGCGCAGGTAAAATTCCTCACGCTGTTTGCGCTGCTGTTCGGTGCCGGTCTGCAAATGCTGCTCCCGCGCGGTAAACGCTGGATCCAGTCGCGGCTTACGCTGCTGGTTCTATTGGGTTTTATTCACGGTTTACTCTTCTGGGATGGCGATATCCTGCTGGCATATGGCTTAATCGGCCTGATTTGTTGGCGGTTGATCCGTGATGCGCCGTCGGTAAAAAGCTTATTTAACACCGGCGTACTGCTTTATCTGGTGGGCGTTGGCGTATTGCTGCTGCTGGGGGTAATCTCCGGGAGTGAGACCAGTCGTGCCTGGACGCCGGATGCCTCAGCGTTGCTGTATGAAAAATACTGGAAAATAAACGGTGGAATGGAAGCCGTCAGCAATCGCGTGGATATGATGTCCAATAGCTTGCTGGCGCTGGGCGCACAGTACGGCTGGCAACTGGCGGGGATGATGCTGCTCGGCGCGGCATTGATGCGCAGCGGTTGGTTAAAAGGGCAGTACAGCTTACAGCATTACCGACGCACCGGTGTACTGCTGGTCATTCTCGGGATGGCGATTAACCTGCCTGCTATCGTCGCTCAGTGGCATCTGGACTGGGCATATCGCTGGTGTGCCTTCTTGCTACAAGCCCCGCGAGAGCTGGGCGCGCCGTTGCAAACCATTGGTTACGCCGCGCTGATGTTCGGCTTCTGGCCGCAGCTTAGCCGCTTAAAATGGGTCATTGCCATCGCCTGTGTGGGGCGCATGGCATTAACTAACTATCTGTTACAAACCTTAATCTGCACCACGCTGTTTTACCAGGTCGGCTTATTTATGAAATTTGACCGACTGGAGCTGCTGTATTTCGTCATTCCGGTTTGGGCCGTTAACCTACTTTTCTCCGTCATATGGCTACGTTTTTACCGCCAGGGCCCGGTGGAATGGCTGTGGCGTCAATTAACCCTGCGTGCTGCGGGGACATCATTGCCGCGTACATCCAGATAACGATCTGGATCACATTCATTAACAAAACGGATGTAAGCGCTTTCATTCCTGTGACATCTCTCACGCAGTGCGTTTCATTGTGCTGACAAAATACCCAGCCTGGGGTGTCTGCGGGCAACCGCAATCTAAAACAGGGCAGTGAATATGATCACCATACGTGATGTGGCACGACAGTCTGGCGTTTCTGTAGCGACCGTTTCCCGCGTACTGAACAACAGTGCGCTGGTGAGTCCCGATACGCGTGAAGCGGTAATGAAGGCAGTTACTCTGCTGGGCTATCGACCTAATGCCAACGCGCAAGCGCTGGCGACGCAGGTGAGCGACACGATTGGTGTTGTGGTCATGGATGTATCAGACGCCTTTTTTGGCGCGCTGGTAAAAGCCGTGGATATGGTTGCCCAGCAGCATCAGAAGTATGTCCTGATTGGCAACAGCTACCATGAGGCTGAAAAAGAACGTCATGCCATTGAGGTGTTGATTCGTCAGCGCTGTAACGCACTGATTGTACACTCTAAAGCACTGAGCGATCGGGAACTGGCCGAGTTTATGGATCAGATCCCCGGCATGGTGCTGATCAACCGTCTGGTGCCGGGTTACGCCCACCGCTGCGTCTGCCTGGATAACATCAGCGGTGCCAAAATGGCGACCCGAATGCTGCTAAATAATGGTCATCAACGCATCGGTTATCTGGCGTCAAGCCATCGCATTGAAGATGACACCATGCGCAAAGAAGGGTGGTTAACAGCCCTGAAAGAGCAGGGGATTGTTGCGGCAGAAAGTTGGGTCGGCACCGGTTCGCCCGATATGCAGGGCGGAGAGTCTGCGATGGTAGAACTGCTGGGACGTAACTTACAACTGACGGCGGTTTTCGCCTATAACGACAATATGGCTGCCGGCGCGCTGACCGCGCTAAAAGACAACGGCATCGCTATTCCATTACACCTTTCTATCATTGGCTTTGATGATATTCCTATCGCGCGTTACACCGATCCGCAACTGACCACCGTACGCTATCCCATTGCCTCCATGGCAAAAATGGCGACGGAGCTTGCGCTACAGGGGGCTGCAGGCACGTTAGACCTGGAGGCGACGCACTGCTTTATGCCGACGCTGGTGCGTCGCCATTCTGTGGCGCTTCGGCAGAATGCGGCACCGATCACTAACTCATAACGTTGCGCGATGTAACCGCTTTCAATATGTGAGTAAATTCACAGTATATTAACAATGCGATAGCTATGATGACACTGTTTGTTGCGCTGTAACTACTATGTAACGGTGAATAATCACTTTCACCGAGGTAAAGGTGCCTTAAACAAAAATTAAAGCCTGTTTTTGGAGCGTTGCCAGACACGGAAGAAATATTTTTTAAAAGTGAGCTTCGGCGTTCAGTAACACTTCAGTAACGTTCTGCCTGCCGAGCATTTATCTCAAGTACTACCCTGCATAATAAAACCGGAGATACCATGAATAAGAAGGTGTTGACCCTGTCTGCTGTAATGGCAAGCATGTTATTCGGCGCGGCTGCGCACGCTGCTGATACCCGCATTGGTGTGACTATCTATAAGTATGACGATAACTTTATGTCTGTAGTACGTAAGGCTATTGAAAAAGATGCCAAAGCGGCGCCAGATGTACAGCTGCTAATGAATGACTCGCAAAACGACCAGTCCAAACAAAACGACCAGATCGACGTGCTGCTGGCAAAAGGCGTTAAAGCACTGGCGATTAACCTGGTTGACCCGGCAGCGGCAGGCACGGTCATTGAAAAAGCACGCGGGCAGAACGTACCGATCGTGTTCTTTAACAAAGAACCTTCTCGTAAGGCGCTGGACAGCTATGACAAAGCGTTTTACGTCGGTACCGACTCTAAAGAGTCCGGTATTATTCAGGGTGATTTGATCGCCAAACACTGGGCAGCGAACCCGAACTGGGACCTGAACAAAGACGGCAAAATTCAGTTTGTTCTGCTGAAAGGCGAACCGGGACACCCGGACGCTGAAGCACGTACCACTTACGTGATTAAAGAGCTGAACGATAAAGGCATTAAAACTGAGCAACTGCAGTTAGATACTGCAATGTGGGATACCGCTCAGGCAAAAGATAAAATGGATGCGTGGATGTCCGGTCCGAACGCCAACAAAATCGAAGTGGTTATCGCAAACAACGATGCGATGGCAATGGGCGCAGTTGAAGCACTGAAAGCGCACAACAAAACCAGCGTACCGGTATTTGGTGTGGATGCGCTGCCTGAAGCGCTGGCTCTGGTGAAATCTGGCGCAATGGCTGGTACCGTGCTGAACGACGCCAACAACCAGGCGAAAGCCACCTTCGATCTGGCGAAAAACCTGGCTGACGGTAAAGGTGCGGCAGATGGCACTAACTGGAAAATTGAGAACAAAATTGTTCGCGTTCCGTACGTAGGTGTCGATAAAGATAATCTGGCAGAGTTTACCAATAAGTAAATATTCCGTCTTTGGGCGCAATGTCATTGCGCCCTTAATAACGCACTCTGCAAGGCCAACAAGGTATAATTATGGTCAGCACACATACTCAGTCGTCAGGCGAATACTTGTTGGAAATGACCGGCATCAACAAGTCCTTCCCCGGCGTTAAGGCTCTTGATAATGTCAATTTAAAAGTCCGCCCACA
This sequence comes from Citrobacter sp. RHBSTW-00859, assembly GCF_013729795.1. Lineage (NCBI taxonomy): Bacteria > Pseudomonadati > Pseudomonadota > Gammaproteobacteria > Enterobacterales > Enterobacteriaceae > Citrobacter > Citrobacter sp. RHBSTW-00859. The sequence continues at coordinate 1,768,865 of NZ_CP056284.1, forward strand.
TTCCATTCATGCCTTAATGGGGGAGAATGGCGCGGGGAAATCAACATTATTGAAATGTCTTTTCGGCATCTATCAAAAAGATTCCGGTAGTATTTTATTTCAGGGTAAAGAAATCGATTTTCATTCTGCTAAAGAAGCGCTTGAAAATGGTATTTCGATGGTACACCAGGAATTAAACCTGGTATTACAACGTTCTGTGATGGATAACATGTGGCTGGGACGCTATCCCACCAAAGGCATGTTTGTCGATCAGGACAAAATGTACCGCGATACCAAAGCGATATTTGATGAGCTGGATATTGATATCGATCCGCGTGCGCGCGTTGGTACATTATCCGTTTCTCAAATGCAGATGATTGAAATTGCGAAAGCGTTCTCCTATGACGCAAAAATCGTCATTATGGATGAGCCAACGTCATCGTTAACCGAGAAAGAAGTTAATCATCTGTTTACCATTATCCGTAAGCTGAAAGAGCGTGGATGCGGTATTGTTTATATTTCTCACAAGATGGAAGAAATCTTCCAGCTATGCGATGAAATTACCGTGCTGCGCGATGGCCAGTGGATTGCGACCCAGCCGCTGGAAGGGCTGGATATGGATAAGATCATCTCCATGATGGTCGGCCGTTCACTGAACCAACGTTTTCCGAATAAAGAAAACAAACCCGGTGAAGTCATTCTGCAAGTACGTAACCTGACCTCGCTGCGTCAGCCGTCGATTCGTGATATCTCGTTTGATTTGCACAAAGGGGAAATTCTCGGGATTGCCGGGCTGGTCGGCGCAAAACGTACTGATATCGTTGAAACGCTTTTTGGTATTCGTGAGAAATCATCGGGTACGATTACGCTACACGGCAAAAAGATTAATAACCACAGCGCAAATGAGGCCATTAATCATGGTTTTGCGCTGGTCACGGAAGAGCGCCGCTCAACCGGTATTTACGCGTATCTGGATATTGGTTTTAACTCGTTAATCTCCAATATCCAAAACTATAAAAATAAAGTTGGTCTGCTGGATAATTCCCGCATGAAGAGTGATACCCAGTGGGTAATTGACTCAATGAGGGTGAAAACGCCGGGCCATCGTACACAAATCGGTTCACTGTCCGGTGGTAATCAGCAAAAGGTGGTTATTGGTCGCTGGTTATTAACGCAGCCAGAAATCCTGATGTTAGATGAACCCACGCGTGGTATCGATGTTGGCGCGAAATTTGAAATTTATCAGCTGATTGCCGAACTCGCGAAAAAGGATAAGGGGATTATTATTATTTCCTCTGAAATGCCGGAGCTGCTAGGTATTACCGATCGTATTCTGGTGATGAGCAATGGTCTCGTTGCCGGAATTGTTGACACTAAAACAACAACGCAAAACGAAATCCTCCGTCTTGCGTCTTTGCACCTTTAAGATTAGGGGCTCCTCATGAGTGCGTTAAATAAGAAAAGTTTTCTTACTTATCTGAAAGAAGGCGGAATTTACGTTGTTCTTTTGGTTTTGCTGGCGATTATTATTTTCCAGGATCCCACTTTCTTAAGCTTACTGAACCTGAGTAATATTCTGACGCAATCCTCGGTGCGTATTATTATCGCATTGGGTGTGGCCGGGCTGATTGTTACCCAAGGGACAGACCTGTCGGCGGGACGTCAGGTTGGCCTGGCGGCAGTCGTGGCGGCAACCTTGCTACAGTCAATGGAGAACGCCAACAAGGTGTTCCCGGAAATGGCTACAATGCCAATCATCGTGGTGGTGCTGATTGTTTGCGTGATTGGCGCCATTATCGGTCTGGTGAACGGTATTATCATTGCTTATCTGAATGTGACGCCGTTTATTACCACCCTGGGTACGATGATCATCGTTTACGGGATCAACTCCCTGTACTACGACTTTGTCGGCGCATCGCCAATTTCTGGCTTTGACAGCGGATTCTCCACCTTCGCGCAGGGCTTTATTGCGCTGGGTAGTTTCCGCCTCTCCTACATCACCTTCTATGCGCTGATTGCGGTGGCGTTTGTCTGGGTGCTGTGGAACAAGACCCGCTTCGGTAAAAACATTTTCGCCATCGGCGGAAACCCTGAAGCCGCGAAAGTGTCCGGGGTCAACGTTGCGCTGAACCTGCTGATCATCTATGCGTTGTCTGGCGTGTTTTATGCCTTCGGTGGTTTGCTCGAAGCCGGGCGTATCGGCTCGGCGACTAACAACCTCGGCTTTATGTATGAGCTGGATGCGATTGCGGCGTGCGTGGTTGGCGGCGTGTCGTTCAGCGGCGGGGTAGGGACCGTGTTTGGCGTGGTGACCGGTGTGATTATCTTCACCGTCATCAACTACGGTCTGACCTACATTGGCGTGAACCCTTACTGGCAGTACATTATCAAGGGCGGCATTATCATCTTCGCGGTCGCGCTGGACTCACTGAAGTACGCGCGTAAGAAGTAATCGTATACCGCAAAAAGCCCGGTGCAGCGTAATCTGTACCGGGCTTTTTTGTCAGCGTTACAACGTTAACGCATGCTCTTTCTGACCGGGTTTAAATTTCACCTCACCCAGCTCAATACAGGCTACCGGGCAAACGTGACCACACAGCAGGCATCCCACACATTTTTCTGTGTTGCAGTGCGGTGTGCGGGTTTCCTCATTCCATTCCATCGCCTGATGTCCACCGTCATAACAGGAGATGTAGCAGCGGCCACAGCCAACGCATTTATCAATATGGATGTTCGGGTAGACGATGTAGCTTCGGTCAAGATCCTCCGCGGGGATGATATTGGCATTGGCAAGACCAACCATCTCCTCCAGTGAGTCAAACCCTTGATCGGCGAGGTAATGTGACAGCCCGCTGGCCATGTCCTCCACAATCCGGTAGCCATACTGCATGATCCCGGTGGTCACCTGCAGCGTGGCCGCGCCTAACAGTAAAAACTCGGCGGCATCTTCCCAGGTCTCAATTCCCCCGATGCCGCTAATCGGGAAATCGCGCAGTTCAGGGTGCATGCGCAGTTGTTGGATAAATCGCAAAGCAATAGGTTTAACGGCCTTGCCGGAGTAGCCGGAAATACTGGATTTACCGTTGACGATCGGCATCCCGATTTTTCGGTTCAGATCGATATTCGTGATGGATTTAACCGTATTGATTGTCGCGATACCGTCGGCACCTCCGTGTTTTGCTGCCAGAGCCACCTCACACATATCACCAATGTTCGGTGTCATTTTCGCCAGCATCGGCAGGGACGAGCCGCGTTTAACGGCCCGACAATACTTTTCAACCAGCTCAGGGCTTTGCCCGACATCGCTACCCATGGCATGTGAGGTCATTTGCGGGCACGAGAAGTTACACTCGATCATGTCGGCACCCGCGTCTTCAACCAGGCGGGCCAGTTCCTGCCATTGCTGCTCATTTTCCCCCATAATCGACGCAATCAGGACTTTGTCCGGGTAGTCCTGTTTCAGTCGACGAATTGCGGCCAGATTCTCCTCCAGCGGATGCTCGGCAATTTGTTCCATATTTTTGAAGCCAATAAAGCCGGTATCTTCTTTGGTGAGATGGTCAAAGCGTGGGGAGACTTCATTAGCAATAAAGAACCCGATCGTTTTAAAAACAATGCCACCCCAGCCGCTATCATAGGCTTTGGCGCACATTTCATAACAGTTGCCCACCGGAGAGGAAGAGAGGCAGAACGGGTTGGGGAATTTGACGCCGCAAAAAGTAATAGAAAGATCTTTCGTTAACATGAGCAAGCTCCCTCTAAATAGTGATGAATGGCCTGAGCGGCTTCTTTTCCCGTTTTCACGGCGTAAACAACGGTTTTATCGCCTTTAACAATATCGCCTGCAGCAAACAGAGCCGGATCGGCGGTTTGATAATTGTGCGTATCGATAAGATTGCGCTGTGGTTTTAACGCGGCGAAATTATCAAGCTGAGCATGTTGGCCGACGGCGAGAATAATCTGTTCGGCTTCAAGCGTGAGTTCTCCTGGCAGGCGTACGTGCTTAAAGGTGACTCGATTTCCGCTAACCGCCACGGGCGTGAAGCCGTCAATTATCGACACCCCTAAAGCCTGTGTGCTGCTGAATTCTTTGTCGCTGGCCGGGAAGTCGGCGAGTTCTTCACGCGCGACACAGGTGACTGACGGGCAGCCCAGCAGTTTTAACGTACTGGCGACATCCATCGCCACGTCGCCACCGCCGATGATTAATGCACTTTGTGCGACGGTAATATCGCCGTTGGATTGCCGGGCTCGTTGCAGAAAATCGACGGCGATTTCGACGTGATTCGCCCTCTCAAACAGAGGTAATGTTGAACCGTAAGACATCCCAACGGTAACCAGTACGGCGCGGTATTCTGCTTTGAGTTGCTCAACGGAAAGGGCATTGCCGACTTCACAATTGCACTCGATGGTCACGCCCATTTCAACGATACGGGCAATTTCAAGATCCAAAACTGCTTGCGGCAGACGAAACTCAGGAATGCCATAACGCAACCAGCCACCTGGCTGGGCCTGTTTTTCGAAGATTGTGACATCATAACCAAGATTACTTAGCGTTACGCTGGCCTGTAACCCTGCCGGACCCGCCCCGATGATAGCTACCTTGCCGAGCGTTTTTGTTGCCGGCTGATAGATTTTCATTGCGGTCTGCTGTTCAAAATCGGTAATAAAGCGTTGCAGACGTGCAATATCGATAGGTTTATCAATTCCTGAGCGCGTACATCCGCGCTGGCATAATTTTTCGGTTGGGCAAACCCGGGCGCACACCGCACCGAGCGCATTATTTTCGCGGATAGTTTCGGCAGCGCCTTTAAAATTACGAAAATAAATAGAGCGAATAAATTTCCCTGGGTCTGTTTGCGCCGGGCAATCCTGACTACAAGGGGCGTCGTGACATAATAAACAGCGGGAAGCCTCTTTTATTGCTAATAATGGGGTAAAAGCAGGCGTGAGCTCATCCAGATAATTTTGTTGTGGCATATTTTCTTCCTTAATGCTTGAGTAAATTAAGGCAAACCGTTAATAACAAAATATAAAAAGTGAAGGCTATTCTTAAGGCTAAGCACTGCAGGAAGAGTATTCTGTGAAAGGATTCACAAATAGAAGATAGTCTGAGGGAAATGCTGGCGGGCAGCATTAATCCCTTACATTGAAATGGTAACTATTATCAAAATATTAGCTATTCTCAAATGCTAATATAAAGGAAAATTCTTTAGCGATAAAAGACTAAGTAAATAACCATCCCGAAGGATAAACATCCGCACCCGGCATAAACCAGCACATAAGACCAAAATTGCAGGGGCTCTTGATTGCGATAAGCGTAAACCGGTTCGCGCGCATTCTTTTTAATTTTATCTACTGCCCCAGAGCGCCAGCCTTTCCATGCTTCGCGAAAACAAAATACGGGAATGAGCAGAAAGGCCAACACGACGAAAAGGGTTTGTACATCCATGCTTATTTTCCTTGTTTCTTTTGTAATTCGAGTAGTTGTTCAGGCGTGACCGCCGGATATCCCTGTGCATCGTCCGGTACCTGATGCATGGTAGGGATGGGCACCAGCGGGCCTAAAAATCGGGGTTCACGTTTGAAAATATAGAGATCGGCCAGTGCGCCAAAGCGGGCGCCAAATTCACGTACCCGCACGGTGAGCATATCTTTTGGTGAGGGCACCGCATAGCACTGGGCCTGGATGCCCATATGCAGCGCAATAAACAAGGCGCGCTCACAGTGGAATCGCTGAGTAATAATGATGAAATCGTTGGTATCGAACACCTTGCGGGTTCGTACAATTGAATCGAGCGTCCGGAACCCGGCGTAATCAAGCACGATGTCAGCGGGATCGACACCTGCGGCAATCAGATCTTTACGCATCGTCATGGGTTCGTTGTAGCTTTGCTGCGCGTTGTCGCCGCTCAGCAGCAGATAGTTTACCTTTCCACTGTTATAGGCGTTCAATGCGCCCTGAATGCGGTAGCGGTAATACTGGTTGATGACGCCGGTGCGGTAGTATTTCGCCGTGCCCAGGACCACACCGACCTGGCGATAGGGTAAATCCTGCAATTCGTCGTAGATGTAGGGAGCCGTCTTCCAGCTCATCCACCTGTCGAGCCCAAGCACAGTCAAAAGCAGCAAGCCTACCAGGACTAACAGGCTGTAAAACACGCGCTTTAACATGCAGAAAACTCGTTATTTGGATGGAATTTCAATCAGGCTACTGTACCGGAAGACGTAGCGCAAGAAACAGCAATCTGATTGAGGGGATTTTCAGCAAAACGGCCCTGTTGGATGGTAGCAACAGCAAATCTGGCCGACAACCTGGAGCGATTGCAGGCCAGATAAGCGTAGCGCCAGGCAATTAACCGAGCAGCACGCGCTCAATATTATTGCAGCCCAGCGCTTTCAGGGTAGCGGAGGTCGCATCCCACTGAATCAACGGCGCATCGGCTTTTTCAGCCAGCACAGCACGCTGGATATCCGGGTAGTCATAACCGTTAAGGTTCAACAGGTTTAACGCGCCTTGCAGCGGCGGCAGGGTCGGGTTGAAGGCGGCATTTTCCGCATAGCTACCGCTAAAAATTCGACCATCTTTACATTCCAGCGCCACGCCGCTTGGGGAGTTGCTGTACGGCATATGACATCTGTTGGCGGCGGTGATAGCCGCTTGGGTCAACGCATCGCCCTGCAGCGCGAAGCCGTGATCCTGATCGTCCATCAGCAGCGTTTTAATCTCCAGATCTTTCGGTCCGAAGGCATCTGGCAGGTAATCGCGCAGCACGTGTGGCGCACGTCCCGGCAGATGAATACGTAAATCCAGTCCGCTGTTCAGTTCGTTCATAAACTGGCGACAGTGGCCGCACGGCGTGTAGTTGACGGTGATGGCGGCGAGCCCTTTTTCACCGCGCAGCCAGGCATGGCTAATGGCGCTTTGCTCGGCATGAACGGTTTGCTGCATGGTCGCCCCCAGGAACTCCATGTTCCCACCGAAGTACCAGGTGCCGCTGATGCCGCGAGAAATTGCCCCAACGTTGAAGTTGGACAGCGGAGTACGCGCGCAGGCCGCAGCCAGCGGCAGTAGAGCGAATGCCAGCGCGTCTTCGTCCAGTCCCGATTCGCGTTTCAGCAAAGAGACCTGCTCAGCAGTCAGCATGGCGGGGAAATGCGCATCCGCCAGAACAGGCGCCAGGGCTGATTGCAAGTTATCCGCGAGTTGGGCAAAAGCAGTTTGAAAACGTGGATGCATGGCGATGCCTCATAACAATGTAATGGAATCGTAGTTTACGGGCCTGTTACGGCTTTATATGTGATCCAAATCTCATTGTGTATGCAACTTATGAAACTTAAATTAAAAATGTGCAACGCATCGCAAATAATTAGCCAAAAATTGAAGGTTAACCGACCAGGGCCAGAATAATCGGGAACAGGAATGGGGCGACCAACGAGGTGATAATGCCGCAAATAACCAGCGCCAGAGAGCTAAACGCGCCTTCCTGATAGTCCAGCTCTGCACAGCGTGCGGTACCCAGGGCGTGCGACGCGGTACCCATAGCCAGTCCACGTGCGGCTTTGGTGCGAATACGCATCGCATTGAGCAAAGTATGACCAAACACAGCCCCGAGGATACCAACAAAAATGACGCACACGGCGCTGATGGCCGGAATACCACCAATACTGCCTCCCACTGCCATAGCGATAGGCGTGGTTACCGATTTCGGCATGATTGACGCAGCAATTTGCGGCGATGCGCCCATCAACAAGGCGATTGTTGTACCTGTGACCATCGCCACAAGGCTCCCCGCAAAGCAGATGGCAATAATTGATTTCCAGCGAGCGCGAATCTGGTGCAGCTGTTCGTATAACGGATAGGCCAGCGCGACCACGGCAGGTTGCAGTAAATCGTTCAGCACCTCACTGCCTTTGAAATAGTGATCGTAGGGAATTCCGGTCAGCATCAGAATGGGAATGATCACCACCATGGCGACCAGTAGCGGGTTCAATAGCGGCATTTTAAATCGTGCAGCCAGCTTACGTGCGCCAAAAAATACCGCCAGCGTAAGGGGTAACGACCACCAGATATACGACATCATTCTTTAGACCCTTTTTGCCCAACGATTTTGCGCTCACCGTGCACAATGTGAGAACTCCAGCTCACCACCAGGAAAACGACCAGCGTACTGATGGTACAGGACACCACCACCGGACCAAATTGCGCACGGAGCAGATCAAAGTACTGCATGATCCCCACGCCAATCGGGACAAACAACAGGGCCATATAGCGAATCAGCACATAGCAGCCGGGGTTAACCCATTTTGCCGGTAGCACCTGCAAAGCCAGTAAGACAAACAGAATCAGCATGCCGATAATGCTGCCCGGAATGGTGATGGGGAGTAGCGATGCAAGAAAAATACCTGCATAGAGGCAGGCATAAATCAGGACGAATGCGCGCAAATATTGCCAGATAATGTTCAGTGCTTTGCTCATAGTTGAAACCCTTGACGAGACTGATTCATCATACAATTAAACTTCAAAACGTGCTACCGATCACATCATGAATTCTAAGCATAGAAGAAATAGATATCTGGAACATCGGGCGATGGCTCTAACTGTTCACGTTAAACCTGTGCCAGGTAATACAGAAAACGATTCAGGGCGGTCGTGGGTGTTTCATTGTTGCGCCAGAACACGCCTACGCTGCCTTTTTGTTCAATCTTCGGCAGATTCAGGATAGCCAGCTGTCCCTGGGCGGCATAACGCTGCGCCAGGCGTAGAGAAAGAATAGAGATCATGTCGCTACTTTGCAGCAGGTTGGTGCTGACGTTTATCGATGCCGACTCAATGATGTTTTCCGGTAGCATGACGCCGTTATCTACCAGCGCGTTGTCAATGCTTATCCGGATGGGCGTTCCCGTCGGCCAGACAATCCAGCGCCAGTTAGCCAGATCATGCCAGGTGAGCAGGGGATATTTTGCCAGCGGATGGTCGGGGCGCGCGACGAAACAGACCGGCTCGGTATACAGCACCTGGTAATTGAGCGGCAGCTGAAGCGCCCGGCCACCGACGCGTCCGACCACCACATCCACCGAACCCGCGAGCAGATCGTGCAGCAGCGGGGTCATCACCTTCTCTTCAATATTAAGATGCAAGGTCGGCAGCTCTGTGAGCAAACCCAGTATCGCCTGTGAAACGCAGTCCGTCGCCACCGGCGAGCAGCCAATCTTCAGACTCCCTACCAGGCCTCCCTGCTTAAAACGGGCGATTTCATACTGTGAACGTTCCATATCATTGATCAGGCGTTGGGCATGCTGCAGTAGCAGCTTGCCGCCTTCTGAAGGGCGTAAGCCTTTGCTATGACGTTCAAAGAGTGTGATACCCATCTCATCTTCGAGCTGTGATAACCATTTTGACAACGCTGGCTGGGTGATATTCATCATTCGGGCGACGTGAGTCAAATTCCCCTGTTCGCCCAGCGCAATAAGCGTTTGCAGGTGGTGTAACTTAAGTTTCTGCGCCCAGTTAGCCATTTGCTATAACCTCCAGGTTATGCCTCTGCATGAAAAGCCATTGTACATTTCATCTCCAAACATACAAAGTCGCAACATACCTAAAACAAAACAGACATCTACTCTACCTGCACTGAGGCATTCACTATGACTCAACAACGTGATCTACAAGCACTGATCGATTCCGCCCCCGTCGGTAAGACCCAGTGGCGCGTTATCATTTGCTGTTTTTTGGTCGTCATGCTCGACGGTTTTGATACCGCAGCTATTGGTTTTATCGCGCCTGATATTCGCACCCACTGGCAACTGACGGCCGGAGATCTGGCGCCGTTGTTTGGCGCAGGCCTGCTGGGTCTGACCGCTGGCGCACTGCTCTGCGGTCCGCTATCGGATCGTTTTGGCCGCAAACGGGTGATTGAATTCTGCGTGGCGCTGTTCGGCGCACTGAGCCTGATTTCGGCTTTTTCCCCCGATCTGCAAACGCTGGTTTTTTTGCGCTTCCTTACCGGGTTAGGCCTGGGCGGCGCGATGCCAAATACTATCACTATGACCTCAGAATACCTGCCAGCGCGTCGGCGTGGTGCACTGGTCACAATGATGTTCTGCGGTTTTACCCTGGGCTCGGCGATGGGCGGGATTGTCAGCGCACAGCTGGTGCCGGTTATTGGCTGGCACGGCATCCTGGTGCTGGGAGGCGTGCTACCGCTGATGCTGTTTGTGGCTCTGCTGTTTGCGCTGCCGGAATCCCCGCGCTGGCAGGTTCGTCGTCAGTTGCCGCAAAACGTGATTGCCAGAACCGTCAGCGCCATCACCCGGGAACGTTATGACAATACCCAATTTTATCTCAACGAAGGCGCCGCGATTGCCAAAGGCAGCATTCGCCAGCTGTTCGTCGGGCAACAGTTGCCCATTACCCTGATGTTATGGGTGGTGTTCTTTATGAGCCTGCTGATTATTTATCTGCTCTCCAGCTGGATGCCAACGCTGCTTAACCATCGTGGAATTGACCTGCAGCATGCCTCATGGGTGACCGCTGCCTTTCAGATTGGCGGTACGCTCGGTGCGCTGGTGCTGGGAGTGCTGATGGATAAATACAACCCTTTCCGCGTGCTGGCAGTGAGCTATGCGTTGGGTGCGGTGTGTATTGTCATGATTGGCCTGAGCGAGAACGGCCTGTGGCTGATGGCGCTGGCCATTTTTGGCACCGGCATCGGCATCAGCGGTTCGCAGGTGGGCCTGAATGCCTTAACCGCCACGCTTTATCCGACGCAGAGCCGGGCCACGGGCGTCAGCTGGTCTAATGCGATTGGCCGCTGCGGCGCGATTGTCGGCTCGCTCTCCGGCGGCGTGATGATGGCGATGAATTTCTCATTCGATAACCTGTTTTTCATTATTGCCGTTCCGGCGGCCATCAGCGCGGTGATGCTTATGCTGCTGACGGTTGTTATCCGCCAGTCGGCCTCTGTCCCTGACGCGTTGTCACGCGTAGGCATCGTGAACAAATAAGGAGAATCTCTATGTCAGAACTTAATCAGGATGTTAAGAACAGCCGTCAGCAGTTTTACCAGCATATTTCCGGGCAGAATCTGACCCCGCTGTGGGAGTCGCTGCACCGCCTGGTACCGCCAACGCCGAACGCACATTGTGCTCCTGGGTACTGGAACTACCAGGAGATCCGCCCGTTGCTGCTGGAAAGCGGCGATCTGATTGGCGCGAAAGAGGCGATTCGTCGCGTACTGGTGCTGGAAAACCCCATGCTGCGCGGACAGTCCTCAATCACCCCAACGCTGTACGCCGGATTGCAGTTAATCATGCCGGGCGAGGTTGCCCCGAGTCACCGGCATAATCAGTCTGCGCTGCGCTTTATTGTCGAAGGGTAAGGGGCATTTACCGCGGTGGATGGCGAGCGCACCAAAATGCATGAAGGGGATTTTATTCTGACGCCACAGTGGCGCTGGCACGACCACGGCAACCCAGGCAGTGAACCGGTGGTGTGGCTGGACGGTCTGGATCTGCCACTGGTGAATCTGCTGGGTTGCGGCTTTGCGGAAGATTACCCGGAGGATCAGCAACCAGTCACGCGCAAGGAAGGGGATTACTTACCACGCTACGCGGCCAATATGCTGCCGCTGCGTCATCAGAAGGGTAACTCATCGCCAATTTTCAACTATCGCTACGATCGCAGCCGTGAAGCGCTGCATGACCTGACCCGCATGGGCGACGCCGATGAGTGGGACGGTTACAAGATGCGTTACGTCAACCCGGTAACCGGTGGTTATCCCATGCCTTCAATGGGGACCTTTTTACAACTGTTGCCGAAGGGCTTTTCCTCGCGGATGGCACGTACCACCGACAGCACTATCTATCACGTGGTGGAAGGAAGCGGGCAGGTCACCATCGGCACCGAGATCTTCAATTTTTCGCCAAAAGATATCTTCGTGGTGCCAACCTGGCACGGCGTGTCATTCCAGGCCCACGAAGATGCCGTCTTATTTAGTTTTTCGGACAGACCGGTTCAGGAAGCGCTGGGGTTGTTCCGTGAAGCACGTTATTAATTTGGGAGAGAGAAAATGACGCAATACGTATTCGAACCACAAGCGCCTGTTACCGTTCCGGTCGTTGGCAGTAATGAACAGTTTCCCGTGCGTCGCGTTTACTGCGTGGGCCGCAACTATGCCGCTCATGCGCGTGAAATGGGTTTTGATCCGGATCGCGAACCGCCGTTCTTCTTCTGTAAACCTGCCGATGCGGTGGTCCCGGTGGCGGCCGGTCAAACCCTCGAGCTGCCATACCCGTCGCAGACCGATAACTATCACTATGAGATAGAGCTGGTGGTGGCGATCGGTAAAAAGGGCAGCGATATACCCCTGGAAAAAGCGCACGAATATATCTGGGGCTATGCCACTGGTCTGGATATGACCCGCCGCGACAGGCAGATGGAGATGCGCCAGATGGGGCGTCCGTGGGAAATCGGCAAAGCATTTAATCTCTCTGCCCCCATCGCGCCACTGCATAAAGCCAGCGAAAGTGCGGATGTTAACAACGCGCCTATCTGGTTGCAGGTCAACGGCGACGATCATCAGCGTAGCGATATTCGCCACCTCATCTGGTCCGTTAATGAAACGATTAGCTATCTGTCCGGCTTTTTCGAACTACAGCCGGGTGATTTGATCTACACAGGCACGCCAGAGGGCGTGGGCGCAGTGGTGAAAGGAGATGTGATCACCGGCAATGTAGACGGTTTAACCCCCATCGCTGTGAAGATTGTCTGAGGTGGATGATGAAGCTGTACAGTTTCTTTAACAGCTCCGCGTCATATCGCGTACGCATTGCGCTGGCGCTGAAGGGGCTTGATTACCAGACGGTGGGTGTCAACATTCGCATCGGTCAGCAGAACGAGCTGGCCTACCGGCGGATGAACCCGGTAGGGCTTGTACCGACGCTGGTCACTGATGAGGGAGAATCACTCGGGCAGTCGCTGGCGATAACCGACTGGCTGGATGGTCACTTTCCGCAGTCGCCGCTGCTGCCAGCCGACTTCCCGACGCGCAGCCGGGTGCTGGAAATTGTTTATGCCATCGCTTGTGATATCCATCCCGTGAATAACATGCGGGTACTGCGCTACCTGAGCGAAGAGCTAAAGGTCAGTGAAGAGGATAAAAAACGCTGGTATGCGCACTGGATCCAGCAAGGGTTAAGCGCGGTTGAACAGATGCTGCGCCAGAGTCACTCGGGGACATTCTGCGTGGGGGATGCGCCGACGCTGGCGGATTGCTGTCTGATCCCGCAGTGGGCGAACGCGTTACGTATGGGCTGTGATCTGAGCGGGTATCCGCGCTGTAAGGCGGTATACGATGCCTGTACCCAGCTTCCGGCGTTTATCGCCGCCGCGCCCGAGAATCAACAAGACAAAATTCCAGCCTGATAAGGAGAACGACAATGGCTAAAGTGACACGCGCAATTATCGTGGGTGGCGGGATTGGCGGCGCGGCGACCGCGCTATCGCTGGCCCGTCAAGGCATTAAAGTGATGTTGCTGGAGAAAGCGCACGAGATTGGTGAGATTGGTGCGGGCATTCAGCTCGGGCCGAACGCGTTTTCTGCTCTGGACAGCCTTGGCGTGGGTGACGTCGCTCGCAAGCGCGCCGTTTTTACCGATCACATCACCATGATGGATGCGGTAAACGCGAAAGAGGTTATACGCATTGAAACCGGGCAGGCGTTCCGCGATCACTTTGGCGGTCCTTATGCGGTTATCCATCGGGTTGATATTCATGCTTCTGTTTGGGAAGCGGCACTGGTTCATCCCAACGTTGAGTATCGCACTTCAACTAACGTGGTTGATATTCGCCAGACAGAAGATGATGTGACGGTCTTTGATGAGCACGGTAACAGCTGGACAGCGGATATTTTGGTGGGCTGTGACGGTGTGAAGTCGGTTGTGCGGCAGTCTCTGATTGGCGATGCGCCACGCGTGACCGGGCACGTGGTCTATCGCGCGGTGATTGATTGCGATGATATGCCGGAAGATTTGCGCATTAACGCGCCGGTGCTGTGGGCCGGACCGCACTGCCACCTGGTGCACTATCCACTGCGCGGCGGCAAGCAGTATAACCTGGTGGTGACCTTCCACAGTCGTCAGCAGGAGGAGTGGGGGGTAAAGGATGGCAGTAAAGAGGAAGTGCTCTCCTATTTTGCCGGTATTCATGCGCGTCCGCGTCAGATGCTGGATAAGCCGACGTCATGGCGTCGCTGGTCCACCGCTGACCGCGAACCGGTAGAGAAATGGGGGACCGACCGCATTACGCTGGTGGGTGATGCTGCGCATCCGGTGGCACAATATATGGCGCAGGGTGCCTGTATGGCGCTTGAAGATGCTGTCACTCTCGGTAAGGCGTTACAGCAGTGTGACTGCGATGCGGCTGATGCCTTTGCTTTGTATGAGTCGGTGCGTATTCCGCGTACTGCGCGCATCGTCTGGTCGACGCGCGAAATGGGACGTGTGTACCACGCCGCAGGCGTCGAGCGCCAGGTGCGTAATCTGCTGTGGAAAGGCAAATCTCAGGCGGAATTTTATCGTGGTATGGAATGGCTGTACGGCTGGAAAGAAGATAACTGCCTGTTGCCGCGCTGAGCCTCTTTAATCTCCCGAACGGAGGCGCTACCATAGCGCCTCTTTTTTTGCGGGTGACGATATGCGTGTTTTACTGGCGCCGATGGAAGGCGTGCTCGACTCACTGGTGCGCGAGCTGCTGACTGAAGTGAATGATTACGATCTGTGCATCACCGAGTTTGTGCGCGTGGTGGATCAGCTCCTGCCGGCAAAAGTATTCCATCGGCTCTGCCCGGAACTGCATAACAATAGCCGGACGCCATCCGGCACGCGGGTGCGCATACAGTTGCTGGGGCAGTATCCGCAGTGGCTGGCGGAGAACGCGGCGCGCGCGGTAGAACTGGGCTCGTTTGGTGTCGATCTGAACTGTGGCTGCCCGTCGAAGCTGGTCAACGGCAGCGGCGGTGGCGCAACGTTATTAAAAGATCCTGAACTCATCTACCGGGGCGCAAAAGCCATGCGCGAGGCGGTTCCGGATCATCTCCCCGTGACGGTGAAAGTGCGTCTGGGTTGGGACAACAGCGACAGGCAGTTTGAAATTGCTGATGCCGTTCAGCAGGCTGGCGCCAGCGAGCTGGCGGTGCATGGCCGAACCAAGGAACAGGGCTATAAGGCCGAGCATATCAACTGGCAGGCGATCGGTGAGATCCGCCAGCGGCTTACCATTCCGGTTATCGCGAATGGCGAAATCTGGGACTGGCAAAGCGCCCAGGACTGTATGGCTATCAGCGGATGCGATGCGGTGATGATTGGCCGTGGGGCATTAAATATTCCGAACCTGAGCCGTGTGGTGAAGTACAACGAGCCGCGTATGCCGTGGCCTGATGTCGTGATGCTGTTGCAAAAATATACTCGTCTTGAAAAGCAGGGTGATACCGGGCTGTATCACGTGGCGCGGATTAAACAATGGTTAGGGTATTTGCGTAAAGAATACTCAGAAGCAACCGCGCTGTTTCAGGAAATCCGCGCATTAAACAATTCACCGGATATCGCGCGCGCGATTCAGGCCATTGATATCGCTAAATTGCATTAACACATTAATCGGCCACCGGAGTGGCCTTTTTTTCAAAAAATCATCTTAAACACGCCAGTCACCACCAATAACCCAATCAGAAAAATAACTAAAATAATCCACAGTAAGATTTTCATCAGCGTTCCTTTTTTGGTGAGTTCAGGTTAAGTATAGGAACGCCTCTGAAAATCTTCCTGTAATGACCTTACTCCGGTTTACGTGCGCTGAGCAGAAACACCATTGGCCGCTCTTTTTCTTCATCCAGCGCCGGGTTTTCAGCAATCTGTTCAGCGGACGGTCCCCATTCATCGACACAAACGATTTCGAATCCGGCGGCTATCAGCGCATTAATCCAGGTCGCCAGCTTACGGTGCTGTTTTTTGACGCCCTCCGCGAACCAGTTACTGATGCGTGTGCCTTCCTGCTGATAATGATTGACCGGCCAGGACTGTTGCCCGGTTTTATCTTTTATCCAACCCTGGTTAAGCGGTGCAGTATAAATGGGATGCTCGGCAGAGAATACCAACATGCCTCCCGGTGTTAACGACTGGTAAATCGTTACGAATAATCGCGCGATATCGCGCAAATAGTGCAGGGCAAGTGAGCTATAAACCAGGTCAAAGGAATTTGGCGACAGGGAAAGCGTCTCGAGATCTTCACGGCGATAAACGATGCCATTACCCTGCGTCATGCTGTGCGCTTGGGTTAACATCTTTTGTGAAATATCCAGTCCCACTACGCTGGCCGCCTGGTTATCGCGCGCGTAGCGGCAAAACCAGCCATATCCGCAACCCAAATCGAGGATATTTTTTCCCTGCAGAGCGGGGAGCATCGCTTGTATTGTCGGCCATTCTGGCGCACCGTCGAGCCCTTTTACTGAACGGTCCAGTGTGGCATATCCGGCAAAGAACTCGGGATCGTCATAGATATTCTGTGACATAATGTCTCCATCCATAAATTA
Organism: Citrobacter sp. RHBSTW-00859; assembly: GCF_013729795.1. Classification (NCBI taxonomy): domain Bacteria; kingdom Pseudomonadati; phylum Pseudomonadota; class Gammaproteobacteria; order Enterobacterales; family Enterobacteriaceae; genus Citrobacter; species Citrobacter sp. RHBSTW-00859. Next base: position 1,785,427 of record NZ_CP056284.1, read on the forward strand.
TTAAAATTAATTAATCTAAATTATTTGTTGTGTGTATATTTTTCCGATTATATATTCTTATTGCCAAAGGTGTATTGCCACGCGTAACTAAAAAAGGAAACGCGACAAGTCGTAATCTCAGCACATCTTTTCTTACCTGTGTCTCTCCATGAATCGTAATTCTGCTTTTGTCACGACGGCATTGTTGCCGCTTTTTATTTTGATGTCAGGTTGCGCGCCGATGCATGATGACCGCCAGTCTCTGTCACAGCAGACCCCCGCTGCGAATGTCGATACCACATTGCCTGCGGCGTTAAAAAATGGCTGGCCGGACAGCCAATGGTGGAAGGCATACCATGACCCCCAGCTTAATGCGCTGATTGACAGCACGTTACGAAACTCCCCTGATATGCAGGTCGCGGAACAGCGCATTCAACTGGCGGAGGCGCAGGCTAAGGCTGTGGAGGCGCAGGATGGCCCGGAGATCGATTTCTCAGCAGATGTGGAGCGTCAGAGAATGTCAGCCGAAGGGCTGATGGGACCGTTTGCCATTACCGATCCGGCCGCCGGGACGACCGGGCCGTGGTACACCAACGGCACCTTTGGTTTAACTGCTGGCTGGAATCTGGATCTGTGGGGTAAAAATCGGGCCGAAGTGACGGCACGTATTGGGGCCGTTAAGGCGCGTGAAGCCGAGCGCGAGCAAACGCGACAGGTGCTGGCGAGCGGTGTGGCTCGTCTATACTGGGAATGGCAAACGCAGGCCGGGCTGAAAACCGTGTTGACGCAAATCGAAACCGAGCAGCAGAACGTCATTAACGTTGATCGTCAACTGTATCAAAATGGTCTTACTTCTTCGGTGGAAGGCGTTGAAACCGATATCGATTCCAGCAAAACAGAGCAGCAGTTGAACGATGTCAGCGGTAAAATGAAGGTAATTGAAGCGCGGTTGAGCGCGCTGACCAACTCGCAGTCCACAGCCCTGAAACTCCATTCGACCCCGCTGCCCGCGGTGGAAAGCCAGCTCCCGTCCCAGCTAGGTTATTCGCTGCTGGCCCGCCGACCGGATTTGCAGGCGGCGCACTGGTACATTGAGTCATCGCTGAGCAGCATTGATGCGGCGAAAGCGGCGTTTTATCCCGATGTAAATCTGATGGCATTTTTACAACAGGATGCGTTACATCTGAGCGACTTGTTTCGCCATTCCGCGCAGCAAATGGGCGTAACGGCCGGGCTGACGCTACCTATCTTTGATAGCGGCAGGCTGAACGCGAATCTCGACATTACTCAAGCGCAAAGCAACCTGACGGTGGCGAATTACAACAAAGCCGTGGTGGATGCGGTGAATGACGTGGCGCGTGCAGCATCGCAGGTAGAAACACTGGCGCAGAAGAATCAGCATCAGCAGCAGATTGAGCATGATGCACTGCGCGTAGTGGGTCTGGCGCAGGCGCGCTTCAATGCCGGAATTATTGCGGGCTCCCGGGTCAGTGAGGCAAAGATCCCGGCATTACGTGAACAGTGCAACGCTCTGCTTTTACAAGGGCAATGGCTGGATGCCTCAATCCAGTTGAACCGTGCGCTGGGGGGCGGCTACCACGCTTCGTAACGCACCCACCCGGTAGACATCGCGCTACCGGGCTGTACTTTTGCTGCTGCGTTTTTTTAACCACCACCGAACGCCAGGCACCAGCACAATCACCAGAGCCAGCCATATCCAGTGCTTAATATGCTGGTCGAGATTGTGTAGCCACGGCGCAATGACTTCTCCCCCCACGTAACCCAGAGTGGTAAATATCAGCGCCCACGCCAGCGCCCCCAGGATATTCAACGGCAGGAAAATTTTAGGTGGCAAATGGCTTGCGCCAATCAGCAACGGGCCGATCACGCGAAAACCATACATAAAACGGGTGCCAATCACGAACAGATAAGGACGGCGCTGGATCATTTTCTGCGCCCGGCGGATTTTGTCGCGATGTTTTGAAAAACGACGCAAAATTTTTCCACCGTAACGACGCCCAAGCAGATACAGCAATTGATCGCCAATCATCCCGCCCAGGGCCACAGAGATAACCACCAGAGGAAATTTAAGTAATCCCTGATGTGCCGCCACGCCGCCCAGCAGGGTAATGGTTTCACCTTCGGCCAAACTGCCAATGATCAATGCGGCGTAACCGTAATGTGCAATAAGACTGTTTATATCCATATGTCTGGATGACCTCCCGACGTTAAGCATACACCCTGTGAATCATCGTGGGGTTTAAAAGCGCTGAATTAGCGGTTCGTCATTTTTGTTGTTGTACAAAAATTAATCCAAAGCTGAATTATACTTGAACTGTTGAGGTCCGGAGCTGACAAGAAGGGGGCGGTATGAACCATGTCTGGGGGCTGTTTTCCCATCCCGATCGTGAAATGCATGTGATCAACAGCGAAAACGAAAGCGTTTCGCATCACTACACCCACCATGTACTTCTGATGGCGGCAATCCCGGTTGTTTGTGCGTTCATCGGTACCACACAAATCGGCTGGGATTTTGGCGATGGCAATATCCTGAAATTATCCCTGTTGACTGGATTTGCAATGGCGATTCTGTTTTACGGGGTGATGCTGGCGGGCGTTGCCGTCATGGGCCGGGTTATCTGGTGGATGGCGCGTAACTACCCGCAGCGTCCGTCGCTGGCGCATTGTATGGTCTTTGCCGGATATGTCGCGACGCCGCTTTTTTTAAGCGGGCTGGTCGCACTTTATCCGCTGGTCTGGCTGTGCGCATTAGTCGGGACTCTCGCGCTGTTTTACACCGGCTATTTACTTTATCTCGGCATTCCAACGTTCCTGAATATCACTCGTGAGGAAGGGTTGAGTTTTTCCAGTTCGACGCTGGCGATCGGTGTGCTGGTACTGGAGGTTCTGCTGGCTATTACGGTAATCCTGTGGGGTTACGGCTATCGGTTATTCTGACGGATAAACCTGTCTACGCTGCGTTGTTGACGTAAAAGTCAGCAACGCAGCATTTCGAGACGATTCTCCTGTGGCAGCAAACCTGCCGGATCGCTATGATGCCTGAGCTAGCTTGAGATAATACTTAATCTCTGGCGGTGTGCGTTGTGACGTGCGTGAACCATTATCAGAAATCTCATCATGCTGAAATTCCGAGTTTCATTATTAAGCCTTGCCCTGGTGCTGGCCGTTCCTTTTGCACCCCAAGCCGTGGCGAAAACGGCAACTACCGCAGCGGCTTCTCAACCTGAGATAGCGTCCGGTAGCGCGATGATCGTTGATCTGAATACCAACAAAGTTATCTATTCGAACCACCCGGACCTTGTGCGTCCGATTGCGTCGATTACCAAATTAATGACGGCGATGGTGGTGCTTGATGCACGACTGCCGCTGAATGAAAAGCTGAAAGTCGATATTAGCCAGACGCCGGAGATGAAAGGCATTTACTCTCGCGTACGACTGAACAGCGAAATCAGCCGTAAAGACATGTTACTGCTGGCGCTGATGTCATCAGAAAACCGTGCGGCGGCGAGTCTGGCGCATCATTACCCGGGCGGATACAACGCGTTTATCAAAGCCATGAATGCCAAAGCGAAAGCGCTCGGCATGACTCAGACACGCTTTGTGGAACCCACTGGTTTGTCGATTCATAACGTCTCGACCGCCCGTGACTTAACCAAGCTGCTGATCGCCAGCAAACAGTATCCGCTGATCGGCCAGCTAAGTACCACGCGTGAAGATATGGCGACGTTTGCCAACCCTGCGTATACGCTGCCGTTTCGTAACACCAACCATCTGGTATACCGCGATAACTGGAATATTCAGTTAACGAAAACCGGGTTTACCAATGCGGCAGGCCACTGTCTGGTGATGCGCACGGTGATTAACAACAAACCGGTGGCGCTGGTGGTGATGGATGCCTTTGGTAAATATACTCACTTTGCCGATGCCAGCCGTTTACGTACCTGGATTGAAACGGGCAAGGTGATGCCGGTTCCGGCGGCGGCGCTGAGCTATAAAAAGCAAAAAGCTGCGCAGATGGCGGCGGCAGGTTCGGCGAAGGGCGAGCAAACCGCACAGAACGATTAAATAAGATGTCTTATCCGGCCTACGCATAGCGAATATAGCAGTAGGCCGGGCAAGCGAAGCGCCCCGGCAACATGCCCGGTAGCGCTTATCTTTTTCAGATTTACGATTCTTTCCAGAACTTCTGCTTACTCGTTTTCCCAATACCCGGATTCATACTGTTAGTGGGGTCATTCTCACGGTAAAAACGGGTCAAGGTTTCCGGCGCCTGATACAGATGCCCGACGTTATGCTCTGCCGGATACTGCGCCCCACGCTCGCGCAGGAGTTCCAGCATCTGCTCTTTTAGCGCATGCGCATCCACGCCCTTTTTCACGATGTAATCCTGATGGAAAACGTAACACATAAAGTGACCGTAATAGAGTTTGTGCACCAGTTGACTGTCGATCTCTGGAGGCAGATGCTCGTACCATTCGGTGTCGTTACGACGCAGCGCGATATCCAGCGCCAGAATATCTTCCACCTCATCCGCATGTACGGCCTGATAACGAATAGCCGCGCCAGCCGCCGCGAAGCGGTGCAAGAACGCCTTGCTGCCTTCTTCCGCCGTACAGGCAAAGAAGTCGCCTTCAGCGGTTTTGAAATACTCGCTTAGCCAGTTTTGGGCTTCAGCCACGCCGCCACCGGCCATTTTTAACAGCAGGTGATGCTCGTACTTATCGCGCCAGCTTTTCATGCGCGCCGGTAAGTGGCTGGGGAACAAATGACCAAATTTCTGCATTGCCCGGTCGGTGAAGTGAGGACGGAAAATTTTCACTTTTTCCAGCATCGCATCGGTGCGGCCTTTCAGGGTGAAGAAGAACGGCATTTTGTCGGTGCCGAGCTTGTCGATCATCAGAAACGTATCTTTGCCGTATTGCTCAGCGATGTCGTAAATATCGCGGTGCATATATTCACCGGCGACCGGCAGATGCTCGAATTTTGCCAGAATATGACGGCGGATCTCCGTCAGCACCTCTGGCTGGTTGGTGCCGATGTAAAAGACCTGCTGGTTTTTTTCGGCTTCGAAGGTGTCCAGACGCACGGCAAAGACCGCGAGCTTGCCTGCACAACCGGACGATTCAAACAAGCGATCCGGGTCGGCGTTATAGCGTGCGGGCGTGTCTGCGTCGATATCTCTGACACGGGTAACGTAGTCGTGATCGTGCGCGTGACGCCCGTCGTGGCGAACATCGTCATCTCTAATACGCTCGTCATCCAGTTTGCTCAGGATCTGCTCCGGGGTCTGGCCCAGCTCAATACCCAGATGGTTAACCAGCTGTAATTTCCCCTGTTCGTCAATACGCGCAAACAGCGACATCTCCGTGTAGGCCGGGCCGCGCTGTACCAGCGAGCCGCCGGAGTTGTTGCAAATGCCACCGATAACCGAAGCGCCAATACAGGAAGATCCGATTACCGAATGCGGTTCACGGCCAAACGGTTTGAGCGCTTTTTCCAGCGAATAGAGCGTGGTTCCTGGATAGGCCAGCACCTGTTCACCTTTGCCGATGACGTGCAGCTTATCAAGACGCAGGGTGCTGATAATGACAATCTCGCGGTCGTAATCATTACCGCTCGGCGTAGATCCTTCGGTCAGGCCGGTGTTAGCGGCCTGCATCAGGATAATTTTATCCGCGGCGACGCAGGCGCTCAAAACGCGCCACAGTTCTAAAAGCGACCCGGGGAACACGACGGCAAGCGCATCGCCCTGGCCGGAGCGGAATCCCTTGCGATAGCGGGCGGTTTTAGCAGGTTCTGTCAGCAGGTGTGAATGACCCACCAGACGGGTCAGTTCATTCAGGAAAGCTTTATTATCTGTTGTAATGGAAGACATTCTCCACTCCTTGTGGTGGGACTCAATATCAGGAACAAGCATAGCGCTTTGTATGACAATACGCTTTCTCATTCATATTGTCTCTGGTTCGTCTTTTACTGATTCGCGCTGGTTTCGAAAATTAGGAGAATAACCTTAGCTTTCTTTATCGCTCCCGTTTAGTCTTACGGCAAACTGCGGTTTTTGTTATATTTTCGCTGCCTCGTCGGGAAAAAATAAAGAGAGAATCAACATGAAATGGCTATGTTCTGTAGGTGTCGCGGTGAGTCTGGCATTGCAACCAGCGTTGGCGGACACTCTGTTTGGTAACCATCCACTGACGCCAGAGGCGCGGGATGCCTTCGTTACCGATTTACTCAAGCAGATGACCGTGGATGAGAAGATTGGGCAACTCCGTTTGATAAGCGTCGGGCCTGATAACCCGAAAGAAGCCATCCGCGAGATGATCAAAGACGGGCAAGTTGGGGCAATTTTTAACACCGTCACGCGCCAGGATATCCGCAAAATGCAGGATCAGGTGATGGATCTCAGCCGCCTGAAAATCCCTCTCTTTTTTGCCTACGACGTATTGCACGGTCAGCGTACCGTATTCCCGATAAGTCTCGGTCTGGCATCCTCCTTTAATCTCGATGCGGTCAGAACCGTTGGTCGGGTGTCTGCGTATGAAGCCGCCGATGATGGTCTGAATATGACCTGGGCGCCGATGGTCGATGTCTCGCGCGATCCGCGCTGGGGCCGCGCCTCGGAAGGGTTTGGCGAAGATACGTATTTGACCGCTACGATGGGCAAAACCATGGTGGAAGCGATGCAGGGTAAAAGCCCGGCCGATCGCTATTCGGTGATGACCAGCGTCAAGCACTATGCCGCCTATGGCGCGGTTGAAGGCGGCAAGGAATACAACACCGTCGATATGAGCCCGCAGCGTTTGTTCAACGACTATATGCCACCCTACAAAGCCGGACTGGACGCCGGTAGCGGTGCGGTGATGGTGGGGCTTAATTCGCTGAACGGCACGCCGGCGACTTCGGATGCATGGCTGTTAAAAGACGTCCTGCGCGATGAGTGGGGCTTTAAGGGCATTACCGTTTCCGATCATGGCGCGATTAAGGAACTGATTAAGCACGGCACTGCCGCCGATCCTGAAGATGCGGTGCGTGTGGCGATCAAGTCCGGCATCAACATGAGCATGAGCGATGAGTATTACAGCAAATACCTGCCGGGGTTGATTAAGTCAGGTAAGGTGACGATGGCGGAGCTGGACGACGCTGCGCGTCATGTGCTGAACGTGAAATATGATATGGGGCTGTTTAACGATCCGTACAGCCATCTGGGGGCCAAAGAATCTGACCCGCAGGACACCAACGCGGAAAGCCGTTTGCACCGCAAAGAGGCGCGTGAAGTGGCGCGTGAAAGCCTGGTGCTGCTGAAAAACCGTCTGGAAACATTGCCGCTGAAAAAATCCGCCACCGTAGCGGTTGTCGGTCCGCTGGCCGACAGCAAGCGTGATGTGATGGGCAGTTGGTCTGCTGCCGGGGTTGCCGATCAGTCAGTAACGGTGCTGACGGGGATTAAAAATGCCATCGGCGAGCAGGGCAAAGTGGTATACGCCAAAGGGGCGAACATCACCAACGACAAAGGCATTGTCGACTTCCTCAACCAGTATGAAGAGGCGGTGAAGGTTGACCCGCGTTCGCCGCAGGCGATGATTGATGAAGCCGTTAACGCCGCGAAGCAGTCTGACGTAGTCGTCGCGGTAGTTGGTGAAGCGCAGGGAATGGCGCATGAAGCCTCCAGCCGCACCGATATCACCATTCCGCAGAGTCAGCGTGACCTGATTACCGCGCTGAAAGCCACGGGTAAACCGCTGGTTCTGGTACTGATGAACGGTCGTCCGCTGGCGCTGGTTAAGGAAGATCAACAGGCCGATGCGATCCTCGAAACCTGGTTTGCCGGGACGGAAGGCGGTAACGCCATCGCCGATGTGCTGTTTGGCGATTACAACCCGTCAGGCAAGTTGCCGATGTCTTTCCCGCGCTCTGTCGGACAGATCCCGGTCTATTACAGCCATCTTAATACCGGTCGCCCGTATAATGCCGATAAGCCGAATAAGTACACGTCGCGCTACTTTGACGAAGCGAACGGTCCGTTGTATCCCTTTGGCTATGGCCTGAGCTACACCACATTCACGGTTTCTGATGTGAAACTCTCTTCTCCGACGATGAAGCGTGACGGGACCGTGACGGCCAGCGTGCAGGTGACCAACACCGGCAAACGCGAAGGTGCGACGGTGATTCAGCTGTATTTGCAGGATGTTACCGCTTCAATGAGTCGTCCGGTAAAACAGCTGAAAGGTTTTGAGAAGGTGAATCTTAAGCCGGGTGAAACCCAAACCGTTAGCTTCCCAATTGATGTTGAAGCGCTGAAATTCTGGAACCAGCGTATGCAATACGATGCCGAACCGGGCAAGTTCAACGTCTTTATCGGCGTGGATTCTGCCAGAGTGAAGCAGGGCGAATTTGAACTGCTGTAATTGATATCATGCCTGATAGCGTGACGCTTATCAGGCCCGCGAAATCGTACCATCCGGTAAACTCACTTTGGGTTTGCCGGATTTTTTTTATTGTGTTATCGCCTTACCGCGAGTAACTCGCAGTGTTACTACCCAATTGCCAGGTTAAGGCTTGATTTTTCGACTATGATTTTTCCTCAAGTCTCTGAAAAGGGCCGTAAAAGAATGAGGAGTGCAGCATGATAATTTCAAAAGTTTGGGTGGGTTCGCTGGCGTTATTAGCCGCGATCAGCTTGCCCTTACAGGCCGCGTCACCCGTCACGGTCGGTTCAAAAATAGATACCGAAGGGGCGCTGCTCGGCAACATTATTTTGCAGGTGCTCGAAAGTCACGGCGTGAAAACCGTTAATAAAGTACAGCTGGGTACCACTCCGGTGGTGCGTGGGGCAATCACCTCTGGTGAACTGGATATTTATCCGGAATATACCGGCAATGGCGCATTCTTTTTTAAAGATGAGAATGATCCTGCGTGGAAAAATGCGCAGGCCGGTTATGACAAAGTGAAAAAGCTGGACGCAGAGCAAAATAAGCTGATCTGGCTAACGCCTGCGCCCGCCAACAACACCTGGACCATTGCGGTTCGCCAGGATATCGCACAAAAGAATAAGCTTGAGTCCCTTGCCGATTTAGGCCGTTACCTGAAAGACGGGGGGACGTTCAAACTTGCCGCCTCTGCGGAATTTATCGAACGGGCTGACGCGCTGCCTGCCTTTGAAAAAGCCTATGATTTCAAACTGAATCAGAATCAGCTGTTGTCGCTGGCGGGGGGGGATACCGCGGTGACGATTAAAGCGGCGGCGCAGCAGACCTCAGGGGTCAATGCAGCGATGGCCTACGGTACCGACGGTCCGGTTGCGGCGCTTGGTCTGCAAACATTAAGCGATCCGCAAGGCGTACAGCCCATTTATGCGCCAGCGCCCGTTGTGCGTGAATCGGTGCTGCAGGACTACCCGCAAATGGCAGAATGGCTACAACCGGTATTTGCCAGCCTGGATGAAAAAACGCTGCAACGGCTGAATGCCAGTATCGCCGTGGAGGGGCTGGATGCGAAAAAAGTCGCAGCAGACTACCTGAAGCAAAAAGGATGGGTGAAGTAACGGAGTTTGCAGCAGGTGGGTGTTTTGTCGAATATTTCAGTAAATCGGGTGCTGTTGCTACTGGTGTTTCTTACCATCGCGGCGGCAGCGCTTCCTTTCATCAGCTATGCTCCCAATCGCCTGGTTTCCGGTGAAGGGCGTCAACTCTGGGATATCCAACCCGACATGGCATGGGGATTAGCGGCGGCCTGTGTGCTGCTGTTTCTTCTGTGCTTTGTACCGGGAAAATCCGGCAATATATTGACGCTTATCATTAGCCAACTGTTGGTGATTGCGGCACTGGTCATCGCCGGCACAACGGCAACGTATCTGGCTCAGACGGGTAGCCCGCTGGCCAGAACCAGCCTGGGCAGCGGGTTCTGGTTAGGGCTGGGACTGATGCTGCTGGCAGCCAGTGACGCCATTCGTCGCATCACCGAACGGGCGTCGTGGCGTTGGTTATTGCACGCACAAATATTCATTTTGCCGCTGGTGTTACTGCTCTCCGGTACGTTTAACGATCTTTCTCTGCTTAAAGAATATGCCAATCGCCAGGATGTCTTTAACGACGCGCTGGCGCAGCATCTGACGATTCTGTTCGCTACCGTGGTGCCCGCGCTGCTCATTGGCGTGCTGCTGGGCGTCTGGTGTACTTTTTCTGTCTCCCGTCAGGGGCCGGTATTCGCGGTACTGAACATTATCCAGACTATTCCCTCCGTCGCGCTGTTTGGCCTGTTAATTGCGCCGCTTGCCGGACTGGTGAAGCACTTTCCCTTGCTGGGTTCGCTTGGCGTAGCGGGAACCGGTCTGACGCCTGCGCTTATTGCGTTGGTGCTGTATGCGCTCTTACCGCTGGTTCGCGGCGTAGTGGCTGGATTGAATCAGGTTCCACGCGATGTACTTGAAAGCGCCCGGGCGATGGGGATGAGCGCGCGTCAGCGGTTTATCTCGGTGCAGTTTCCACTGGCGCTGCCGGTCTTCTTGCGCAGTTTGCGAGTGGTGATGGTCCAGACGGTGGGAATGGCGGTGATAGCCGCGCTGATTGGTGCAGGGGGATTTGGCGCGCTGGTCTTTCAGGGATTGCTCAGTAGCGCCGTTGATTTAGTGCTGTTGGGCGTGATCCCGGTCGTTGTGCTGGCTGTGTTGATTGATGCGCTGTTTGATTTAGGGATCGCGCTGCTAAAGGTATCGAATAATGATTGAATTTCGCCATGTCAGTAAAACCTATGGCCAGCAAAAAGCCGTCGACGACCTTAACCTGCAGTTAGGAGAAGGCAGCTTTTCGGTATTAATTGGCACGTCAGGTTCGGGCAAGTCTACCACGCTAAAGATGATCAACCGGCTGGTTGAACATGACAGCGGGCAGATCCGTTTCGCCGGGGAGGAGATCCGCAGCCTGCCGGTGCTGGAGTTACGACGGCGCATGGGGTACGCGATTCAGTCTATTGGTTTGTTTCCCCACTGGACCGTCGCGCAGAATATTGCCACCGTACCGCAGCTGCAAAAGTGGTCACGTTCACGTATTGATGACCGAACAGATGAACTAATGGCGCTGCTGGGCCTTGAGGCGAGTTTGCGCCACCGTTATCCGCATCAGCTTTCCGGTGGACAACAGCAGCGGGTTGGAGTTGCGCGAGCGTTGGCCGCAGATCCGCAGGTGCTACTGATGGATGAGCCTTTTGGCGCGCTGGACCCGGTCACCCGCGGCGCGCTGCAGCAGGAGATGACGCGTATCCATCGTTTATTAGGACGTACCATTGTGCTGGTGACACATGATATCGACGAGGCGTTGAGACTGGCGGAGCATCTGATTTTGATGGATGCGGGAAAAGTTGTGAAGCAAGGCACGCCGCTGTCGATGCTCACTGCGCCAGCGAATGATTTCGTGCAAACTTTTTTTGGCCGCAGTGAACTGGGCGTAAGGCTGTTGTCGCTGCGTACGGTAGGGGATTTTATCCGTCGCGGCGAACACTCAGACGGCGAGCCGCTGGTGGATGAGATGACGCTACGTGATGCATTGTCGGTGTTCGTGGCGCGTGGCTGCGACGTCTTGCCGGTCGTGACGCCGCAGGGGTTGCCCTGCGGGACGCTTCATTTTCGCGATTTGCTTTCGGAGACGCCGACCCGTGAAACGTCTTGCTGATCCATTGCTATGGCTTGTTGCGCTGTTTCTGATCCTGTTGGTTGGGTTGCCTCACAGTCAGGCCCTGTTTAGTTCGCTATTTCCGGCGCTGCCGCGTCCCGTGTATCAGCAGGAAAGTTTTACGGCGCTGGCGTTGAGTCATTTTGCGTTGGTTGGGATTTCAAGCCTTATTGCCGTCATCATTGGCACTGGAGCGGGAATAGCGGTAACCCGGCCCTGGGGCGCGGAATTCAGGCCGATGGTGGAAACGATTGCCGCCGTGGGGCAGACATTTCCTCCGGTCGCCGTGCTGGCGATCGCCGTACCGGTGATGGGGTTTGGGCTTGAACCCGCGATTATCGCACTGATTTTGTATGGCGTGTTACCAATCTTGCAGGCAACTCTGGCGGGACTCGGTGGAATTTCTCCCAGCGTGATGGATATTGCCAGCGGAATGGGCATGAGTCAGGGCCAGCGGCTGCGGAAAGTGGAGTTGCCGCTGGCGGCACCGGTTATTCTGGCGGGAATTCGCACGTCGGTGATTATTAATATCGGCACCGCTACGATAGCGTCAACCGTCGGGGCGAACACGTTGGGCACGCCGATTATCATCGGCCTGAGCGGGTTCAATACCGCCTATGTGATTCAGGGGGCGCTGCTGGTCGCGCTGGCTGCGGTGATAGTTGACCGCGGGTTTGAGCGATTAGCGAGCCACCTTACCCGACACGTAAAATGAATGTGTAGCCTGCCAGCATGACGCCGCCGATACCGCCGATGGCCATCAGCAGGAAGAGGGTAATGACACCGATTTTAGCTGCGCTCATTATGCACTCCTTATGTGAATCTAAGGATTGTACACGTTTGTTAACAGAATATTAAGAGCCGATCCTGGTTGGCTTTAAATACCGAGCGGATAAATATCGTGACCTAACGCGCGCCATTCGTTCAGTTGTTGCTGCTGAGCAGGCGTTTGGCTTTCGCCGCACCAGACCAGTAAGGTTCGCCCTTCAAACAGCTCTGGTCGCAATTGGTTTAGCGAGTGGGCGAGGACGTCAACGCGCCATCCCTGCTGGCTGGCTACCCAACCCTCCAGCCATAAGCGGGTGGTATCATGAATGTTCCAGCCGACAACCAGGGCATCTTTCCCCTGTTTCTTGCGCGCAGAGGCCAGACAAATCGCGATGTAGTTGATGAGGACACCGTCGAGGATCCCCAGTAACGCCTGCAGGATCGGCTGCTGACATTGCAGGCGGCGGCGTAACGGAATGAACAAATGGGTGTTGAGCGTTTGTGCGGGATAATCCTGACCGCGCTCTTTGATCCACATCCTGAGGCTATGCAGATTATTACTTTGCAAATAGCTCAACAGCGTTTCTTGCTGTTCGCGCCAGCCGTTATGCACATCAATGTTCTCATTGCTGAGCAACATTTTTACCTTACTGACCTGAACGCCGTTATTTATCCAGCGTTTTATCTCACGGATCCGGTCGATATCCGCGTCGTTAAACAGGCGATGCCCGCCGTCTGTTCGCTGCGGTTTCAGTAATCCGTAACGCCTCTGCCACGCGCGTAAAGTGACAGGGTTGATATCACAAAGCAAAGCCACTTCACCTATTGTGTAAAGCGCCATCGTCGTCTCACTTATGCTCGCGAGGTCCCAGTTTTACTTTAGACGCTCTTTTGCGAACCAGGTAGTTTTGTCTGTTTTTTGATCAACAAATGGGTGAATTTGTAGTCATGCTCGCGCTTTCGAGTGATCGTTCTCACAAATTCCTTTTTTTTTGCAACACTTCAAAGAAAGTTACGCGCAGCCCATGTATGTTACGCGCTTTTAAGTGATGTGTGGTTGGCAGGTATGTACGAGTTTAATCTGGTGTTGCTGCTGCTTCAGCAGATGTGTGTGTTTCTCGTTATCGCGTGGCTCATGAGCAAAACGCGTTTGTTTATCCCGCTGATGCAGGTCACGATCCGGCTCCCGCACAAGCTGCTTTGCTACGTTACCTTTTCCATTTTCTGCATTTTGGGCACCTATTTCGGGCTGCACATTGATGATTCTATTGCTAATACCCGTGCTATCGGCGCGGTGATGGGGGGGCTGCTTGGCGGCCCGGTGGTCGGCGGTTTGGTCGGTCTAACCGGTGGCTTACATCGCTATTCAATGGGCGGAATGACGGCGCTCAGTTGCATGATTTCGACCATTGTCGAAGGTTTGCTCGGCGGGCTGGTGCACAGCGTGCTCACCCGTCGTGGCCGTACCGATAAAGTCTTTAGCCCACTGACCGCGGGTGCCATTACTTTTGTCGCCGAACTGGTGCAGATGCTGATCATCTTGTTAATCGCCCGGCCGTTTGACGATGCGTTTCGGCTGGTCAGTAATATCGCCGCGCCGATGATGGTGACGAATACCGTGGGTGCAGCCTTATTTATGCGTATTTTGCTCGATAAACGGGCGATGTTTGAAAAATATACCTCTGCTTTTTCCGCCACTGCGCTCAAAGTTGCCGCCTCAACGGAGGGTATTTTGCGCCAGGGGTTTAACGAGGTTAACAGCATGAAGGTCGCTCAGGTGCTGTATGAAGAGCTGGATATCGGTGCTGTGGCAATTACCGACCGCGAGAAGCTGCTGGCATTTACCGGCATTGGTGACGATCACCATCTACCCGGAAAACCTATTTCGTCGTCGTACACCCAACGGGCGATAGAAACCGGAGAGGTGGTGTATGCCGATGGGAATGAAGTCCCTTACCGCTGTTCTTTGCACCCGCAATGCAAATTAGGCTCGACGCTGGTGATCCCTTTGCGGGGGGAAAACCAGCGGGTGATGGGGACCATCAAACTGTATGAAGCCAAAAACCGCCTCTTTAGCTCGATCAACCGCACGCTGGGGGAAGGGATCGCTCAACTGCTTTCTGCGCAGATTCTGGCCGGGCAGTATGAGCGGCAAAAAGCGATGCTTACGCAGTCGGAAATCAAACTCCTGCATGCACAGGTGAACCCCCATTTTTTGTTTAATGCGCTCAACACCATCAAAGCCGTGATCCGACGTGATAGCGAGCAGGCCAGCCAACTGGTGCAGTATCTGTCGACGTTCTTTCGCAAAAACTTAAAACGTCCGTCGGAGATTGTGACGCTGGCTGATGAAATTGAGCACGTTAATGCCTATCTGCAAATTGAAAAGGCGCGATTTCAGTCGCGCCTGCAGGTGACTTTAACGGTGCCAGATGCGCTTTCGTATCAGCAATTACCTGCCTTTACCCTACAACCTATTGTGGAGAATGCCATTAAGCACGGTACCTCTCAGCTACTGGATACCGGCGAAGTGTCGATTACCGCCCGCCGCGAAGGGCAGTATCTGATGCTGGATATTGAAGATAACGCCGGGTTGTATCAGCCAACGTCTGAGACCAGCGGATTGGGTATGAATCTGGTTGATAAACGACTGCGCGAGCGGTTTGGCGACGATTTTGGCATCAGCGTAGCGTGTGAACCTGACCGCTTTACCCGAATCACTTTACGACTTCCTCTGGAGGAACTGGCATGATCAAAGTGCTGATTGTCGATGACGAACCGTTAGCGCGGGAGAATCTGCGGATCCTGTTGCAGGCGCAAAGCGACATCGAGATCGTCGGCGAATGTTCGAATGCGGTGGAAGCCATCGGCGCGGTACATAAACTGCGTCCGGATGTCCTGTTCCTTGATATTCAGATGCCGCGTATCAGCGGTCTGGAAATGGTTGGCATGCTTGATCCTGAGCATCGTCCGTATATTGTTTTCCTTACTGCGTTTGATGAATATGCGGTGAAAGCTTTTGAAGAACACGCGTTTGATTATCTTCTCAAACCGATTGAAGAGGCGCGACTGGAAAAAACGCTGAGCCGTTTGCGTCAGGAGCGCACGAAGCAGGATGTATCGCTACTGCCGGAGAATCAGCAGGCGCTGAAGTTTATTCCGTGCAGCGGCCACAGCCGAATCTATCTGCTGCAAATGGATGACGTGGCGTTTATCAGCAGCCGCATGAGCGGCGTGTTTGTGACCAGCAGCGATGGTAAAGAAGGTTTCACCGAACTGACGCTCAGAACGCTGGAAAACCGTACACCTTTGCTGCGCTGCCATCGGCAGTATCTGGTGAATATGGCGCAATTGCGGGAGATCCGTCTGGAAGAAAACGGTCAGGCCGAACTGATTTTACGCAACGGGCTGACAGTTCCGGTAAGTCGCCGTTATCTTAAAAGTCTAAAAGAGGCGATTGGACTGTAAAACTGATACACTGCGCGCCATTGCATCACCGACAGTTGAAGGCTCTATGCTAAGTAACGATATTCTTCGTAGCCTGCGCTACACCCTGAAAGCGAACAATAACGACATGGTGCGTATTCTTGCGCTTGCTGACATGGAATCCACCTCCGCAGGTTTTGATACCTGGATGACAAAAGAAGATGAAGCCGGGTTTATTCGTTGCCCGGATATCATTCTCTCCGGATTTTTAAACGGTCTGATTTATCATCTGCGTGGTAAAGACGAGTCTGCGCCGGAACTGGCGCTTGAGCGTCGTGTTAACAACAACACGGTGCTGAAAAAGCTGCGTATCGCCTTTTCGCTGAAAACCGATGATATTCTGGTCATTATGACCGAGCAGAAGTTTCGTGTGTCGATGCCTGAAATTACCGCCATGATGCGCGCGCCGGATCATAAGAACTATCGCGAATGCGGCGATCAGTTTCTGCGTTACTTCCTGCGGGGTTTGACGTCGCGAGTGCACAAAACGAAAGCGTAAAACGACGCTGGCGACCGCGATGAATTTCGGGTCGCCAGGATGTTATTTCACTTCTTTAAAACCCGCCGATTCCATTACCGTTTGCATTTGCTTCATGCTGATATTTTTATCGGCTTTCTCAGAAAGCTTCATTCCGGAAATTGCCTGCAACGCTTTTATATCGACTTTTTCCATATCGATAGTGACATTTTCCTGCGCGTAGGTATCTGTATAGGTGAGCTTTTCTTCTACGCCTGCAATATTTTGATATTTGGCGCTTAACGCATCGAATACTTTTGCGGCTTCCTCTTTATTGCTGGCACCGATAGAGGCATAGCTGATTTTACTTTCGGAGCTTTGTTTCAGAACTTTGTCACCTTTATAGGTGTAAGAGACGGTGATATCCGAACCGTTAAGATTGGCATTGAATGTTTTCGTCTCTTCTTTATCACCACAACCCGCCAGAGAAAAAACCACAACCGATGCCACGGCGAGAGAAACTAATTTTTGTAACGCTGTCATGTAAAACTCCATTTTATGAATATCGAATGCTAAATAATAACGCCAATGAATATGAGGGCCGGGCGGCCTTAATAGCAGAGCAGTATAGAATAAATCTAATAGCGATGGCTAAGCAGTCCGAAAATGGAGTGGGGGAGTGTGTTTAAGATTAAAGGTAAATCACTCAGCAAAAAAAGCGCTGCAGTTGCAGCGCTCGAGATGTCTGATTTATTTCACCTGTTGGCCAGGTTTTGCGCCTTCGTCCGGGCTTAACAGGAAGATATCTTTCCCGCCAGGACCTGCCGCCATGACCATCCCTTCAGAAATGCCGAAGCGCATCTTACGAGGTGCCAGGTTAGCAACCATAATGGTCTGACGTCCAACCAGGGTCTGCGGATCCGGATAGGCAGAACGAATACCAGAGAAGACGTTACGCTTCTCGCCGCCGAGATCCAGCGTCAGACGCAGCAGTTTATCAGAACCTTCCACAAACTCGGCGTTTTCAATCAATGCCACGCGCAGGTCAACTTTGGCGAAATCGTCAAAGGTAATGGTTTCCTGAATCGGGTCATCCGCCAGCGGGCCGGTTACCGGTGCGGCAGCGGCCTTCACTTCTTCTTTCGACGCTTCCACCAGCGCTTCAACTTGTTTCATGTCGATGCGATTGTAGAGCGCCTTAAAGGTGTTGACCTTGTGACCGAGCAGCGGTTGATTAATGGCATCCCAGCTCAGCTCGTTGTTCAGGAAAGCTTCTACACGTTCAGCAAGCGTTGGCAGAACCGGTTTCAGGTAAGTCATCAGGACGCGGAACAGGTTGATACCCATGGAGCAGATCGCCTGCAGGTCGGCATCGCGGCCTTCCTGTTTAGCAACGACCCACGGAGCCTGTTCGTCAACGTAGCGGTTTGCCACATCGGCCAGCGCCATGATTTCACGGATAGCTTTACCAAATTCACGACTTTCCCATGCTTCGCCAATCACCGCAGCAGCGTCAGTGAAGGTTTTATACAACGCCGGGTCGGCCAGTTCAGCCGCCAGTACGCCGTCAAAACGCTTGCTGATAAAGCCTGCGTTACGTGATGCCAGGTTGACTACTTTGTTGACGATATCGGCGTTTACACGCTGGACAAAGTCTTCCAGGTTCAGGTCGATGTCATCAATGCGTGAAGAAAGCTTCGCCGTGTAGTAGTAGCGCAGGCTGTCGGCGTCAAAGTGCTTCAGCCAGGTGCTGGCCTTAATGAAGGTACCGCGAGATTTGGACATCTTCGCACCGTTTACCGTCACATAACCGTGTACAAACAGGTTGGTCGGCTTACGGAAGTTGCTGCCTTCCAGCATCGCTGGCCAGAACAGGCTATGGAAGTAGACGATGTCTTTACCGATGAAGTGATACAGCTCGGCGTCGGAATCTTTCTTCCAATACTCATCAAAACTGGTCGTGTCGCCGCGCTTATCGCACAGGTTTTTGAACGAACCCATATAGCCAATTGGTGCGTCCAGCCAGACGTAGAAGTACTTGCCTGGCGCATCCGGGATTTCAAAACCGAAGTATGGGGCATCGCGGGAAATATCCCACTGCTGCAGGCCGGATTCGAACCATTCCTGCATTTTGTTGGCGACCTGCTCCTGCAACGCGCCGCTGCGTGTCCAGGCCTGCAGCATCTCGCTGAATGACGGCAGGTCAAAGAAGAAGTGTTCGGAGTCGCGCATTACCGGCGTCGCGCCAGAAACGACGGATTTCGGCTCGATAAGTTCGGTCGGGCTGTAGGTTGCGCCGCAGACTTCACAGTTATCGCCATACTGATCCGGAGATTTACATTTCGGGCAGGTGCCTTTAACGAAACGGTCCGGCAGGAACATGCCTTTTTCCGGATCGTAAAGCTGGGAGATAGTACGGTTCTTAATAAAACCGTTCTCCTTCAGGCGCGTATAAATCAGCTCAGACAGCTCACGGTTCTCTTCGCTGTGCGTAGAGTGGTAGTTGTCATAGCTGATGTCAAAACCCGCAAAATCAGTCTGATGCTCCTGACTCATTTCACCGATCATCTGCTCTGGCGTGATCCCAAGCTGCTGTGCTTTCAGCATGATTGGCGTACCGTGTGCGTCGTCCGCGCAGATGAAGTTAACCTGGTGGCCGCGCATTCGCTGGTAACGGACCCAGACATCAGCCTGGATGTGCTCCAGCATATGGCCGAGGTGGATAGAGCCGTTGGCGTACGGCAGCGCGCACGTTACCAGAATTTTCTTCGCGACTTGAGTCATAGTGGGCAATTACTTCTTTTGTAGTGAAAAGGGCTTTGATAGTACCAAAATGGTAATTACTGCGCCAAGCGATAAGGGCATTTATCCGTAAATGAATAATTGTTGCGGTTGGAGTAAACTACCTGGTGACTATTGTATTTTCAGAACAACAAAAAGGAGTCGGGATGAACGCACAATCCCAGGCCAAATCACCAGAGACCCTGCGCGCGATGGTTGCCGGGACGCTGGCGAATTTTCAGCATTCAACCCTGAAGCATAATCTGACGACGCTTAAAGCGTTGCATCACGTCGCCTGGATGGATGACACGTTGCACGTTGAGCTGGTCATGCCGTTTGTCTGGCAGAGCGCGTTTGAGGACTTAAAAGAGCAATGTAGCGCCGATCTGCTGCGTATTACTGGTGCGAAAGCGATCGACTGGAAACTGTCGCATAACATTGCGACGCTGAAACGCGTGAAAAACCAGCCGGGCATTAATGGTGTAAAAAACATCATCGCCGTCAGTTCGGGTAAAGGTGGCGTGGGTAAATCCTCTACTGCCGTGAACCTGGCGCTGGCGCTGGCTGCGGAAGGGGCGAAGGTAGGGATACTGGACGCCGATATTTATGGCCCGTCAATCCCGACGATGCTCGGTGCGGAAAACCAGCGTCCAACCTCTCCAGACGGTACCCATATGGCGCCGATCATGTCTCACGGCCTGGCGACAAACTCTATTGGTTATCTGGTTACTGACGATAATGCGATGGTGTGGCGTGGCCCGATGGCCAGCAAAGCCCTGCTGCAGATGCTGCAAGAAACCTTATGGCCGGATCTTGATTACCTGGTACTGGATATGCCGCCGGGTACGGGTGATATCCAGTTGACGCTGGCGCAAAACATTCCGGTCACGGGTGCGGTTGTGGTGACCACTCCGCAGGACATCGCGCTGATTGATGCGAAAAAAGGCATCGTGATGTTCGAAAAAGTCGAAGTGCCAGTGCTGGGTATTGTTGAGAATATGAGTATGCATATTTGCAGCAACTGCGGTCATCACGAGCCAATCTTCGGCACCGGTGGCGCGCAGAAACTGGCTGAGCAGTATCACACCCAACTGCTGGGACAGATGCCGCTGCATATTTCTCTGCGTGAAGACCTGGATCGTGGTACGCCGACGGTCATCAGCCGCCCTGACAGCGAATTTACCGCCATTTACCGCGACCTTGCAGGACGTGTCGCTGCCCAGCTCTACTGGCAAGGGGAAGTGATCCCGGGTGAAATTGCCTTCCGCGCGGTGTAATTAATAGCGTTACAAATATTCACTGTATCAATAATGCATTGATGCAGTGAATATATTGGATGAAAAATCTCACTCAATTATTTATCCGGACTGTATAATTCATGTCTTTTTCTGAATAAACACCCTCAATGCATCATTTAAATTGATCAAATTGGTCGAATTAATCTACAATATCAATTAGTCTTAGCGAGGCAGTTAATCCATAATCTATGGAAAGACGGCTTGTGTGCTGTTTCCCAACCGATACAGGAATAATGAAAGTAATGAAAAAAAATTTATTCTTGGGAGTTATTACTTTGGCTTATGGAATGAGCGCTTCTGCTTTCGCCACAGATACTGCCACCCTGAATATCAATGGTCGGGTAACTGAACCCACCTGTAGCGCTGATGTTGTAAATAACGAAGTGCAGCAACGCTGTGGCAATGCCATTTCCTTTTCAAACGTCAGAGCGGGTGTTTACAATCCAACAAAAGGTGCGGTAACTGAAATTGTTACTATCACCGGTGACGCTACACGACAAATTGTGATGACGCGTTACGATTAAACGTCTTTTATCAGCCATGCATTATTATTGTGAATAATAAGTGGCTGACCATTTCTCTGAAGAATTTCATTCCGACAGTTAATCTCGTAAATTTATTAATTTAAAAGAATAAAAAAATCGACTAATTTGTTTCTATTATATTGCGCTTTGCAATTTGTTTTAAATCAATAAAACAACGCGTTTACATTGCGGTAACGTTTCTGGTGTGCGAATTTAATTTCACGGGTTAAGTCCTCTTAACCAATAGAAGTTAATTCATTAAGGAATATACGATGAAACGTTCAATTATTTCCGCTGCTGTTCTGTCCGCTGTAGTTATGAGCGTTGGGGCTTTTGCTGCTGATTCTGATCAGGGTGAACTGATTATTACTGGTAAGGTAGTAGGGACCACCTGTAAATTTACAGGGGATACCACTGCGACCATTGGTATGAACCAAATTGGTGCTGACAGATTAAATGCCTTAAGTGCTGGTGGTGTTTATGAAGGATACTCAAATAAAACCACCGTGCCATTGACGGTTGAATGTACAGGAAGTAAAGCACCAAAAATTACTTTCTCCAGTTCTCAATTTGACAGCAATAATAAATATATTACACGAAATACCGCAGCAAATAATGGTGCTGGCTTCACCGTTTACTATGGTGATGATTTTACTAAACAGGTTAACCCCGATACAGGTATTGAGTTAACTAAAACTGCGGACAATAAATATACTCTGAACTTTAGCGCACGCTACGCAAAAATTGGTTCTGCCGATGTCTCCGCTGGTGATGTGGCCTCTTCGCTGACGATGACTGTTGTTACTGATTAAGATGACTATCCTGTTTGTCGGCGGCTCCGGCCGCCGATTATTTCCGCAGTAAGGATAATTATAATGAAAAAAATACTCGTGTTTTTACTGGCCGGTACAGTAATGCCTGCGTGGGGCGGCATATACATTTACGGCACCCGTGTCATTTATCCGGCACAGAAAAAAGAAATTACCGTGCAATTAATGAATGAAGGCAGTCGCAGCTCGCTGGTTCAATCCTGGATAGATGACGGAGATACCAGTCTGCCACCCGAAAAAATCCACGTGCCATTTGTAATGAGCCCTCCGGTGGCAAAGGTCAGCGGAGGCTCTGGTCAACAACTGAAAATTAAGCAATTGGCAAATACGCTACCGGAAGATCGTGAAAGTCTTTTTTTCCTGAATGTGTTAGATATTCCTCCTAATTCTGCGGAATCAGAAGGCAAGAACATGATTAAATTTGCTATGCAGAATCGCATAAAATTTATATATCGCCCGCAGGGTATCGCCGGTGTAGATGAACAAAGCTTTTCTCGCTTAAGCGTCAGAGATATCAGCGGTGGCATTAATATCAAAAATAATTCTGCCAACTGGATTACTATTCCTGAACTAGTGGGTAATTCAAAAATAAACAGCGAGACAGTGTTACTTGCTCCGTGGTCAGATAAAAAGGTCGTCACCACTGCTGTCGTTAATCATTACAAGGTTACTCTTATTGATGATCACGGAAACTACTTAAGTGAAAAAATAAAAACGGAAAGATAGTCAAGGATTGATTATGTCAAAGATAAATTCTATTACACTGTCAATCCTGTCGGTGTTGGCTGCTTCATCCGCATGGGCTGAAGAAGACACGTTTGATACCCACTTTATGATCGGTGGTTTGAATGGTGAGAAAATCTCTCGCTATCAAATTGATGGCGATAAGCCAATGCCCGGTATATATGAAATGGATGTTTATCTTAATAATAAGTGGCGTGGTCGGTACGATATTGATATTAAAGACGATCCCGAACTGACATGTCTGTCCTGGGCACAATTGCAGCAAATTGGTATTCGCACCGGGAACATTAAAACGGATAAACAAGAAGGCTGCGTGCCGCTGCGTGCAGCAGTGCAGGGCGGCAGTGTTAGTTATGACATTGGGGAGTTTATTCTAAATTTAAGCGTACCTCAGGCGTATGTGATTGAATATGAACCAGGATATATGCCGCCTGAAACCTGGGATCGTGGGGTGAACGCTTTTTATACCTCTTATTACGCCAGCCAGTATTACAGTAATAATAAACACGGTGGTGATGATAAAAGCAGCTATGTGAACCTGAATAGCGGGTTGAACCTGCTGGGGTGGCAGTTGCATTCAAGTGACAACTATACGAAAGGTAACGAGGGCAACGGCAAATGGAAGAGCAACACGTTATATGTGGAACGTGGTGTTCCGTCGATTCTTGGTACATTGCGCGCCGGTGACATGTATACCGGGGCTGATATTTTTGATGCCGTACGTTTTCGTGGTGTGCGTATCTGGCGCGATATGCAAATGTTACCAAACTCAAAACAGAATTTTACCCCTGTAGTTCGTGGGATTGCCCAGAGCAACGCCCTGGTAACCATCGAACAAAATGGTTTTGTTATTTACCAGAAAGAAGTACCACCAGGCCCATTTGCTATTGATGATCTACAACTCGCTGGCGGCGGTTCGGATTTAGATGTCAGTGTGAAAGAGGCTAACGGTTCGATATCTCATTATCTGGTGCCTTTTTCATCTGTGCCAAATATGCTGCAGTCTGGCGTATCGAAATATGATTTCGCTGCAGGGCGTAGCCATATTGAAGGGGCTGGCAATCAGTATGATTTCCTGCAAGGTAGTTATCAGTATGGTCTGAACAATCTGCTAACGGTCTATGGCGGTACAATGCTGTCGCAAAACTATTCTTCATTTGTGTTTGGGACTGGCTGGAATACCCCCATTGGCGCAGTATCGGTAGACGCCACGCGATCGCATAGCGAGCAGGATAATGGTGATGTTTTTGATGGTCAGAGCTATCAGGTTGCATGGAACAAATATGTCACGCAGACCGGTACGCAGTTTGCACTTGCAGCTTATCGTTACTCCTCGCGGGATTATCGCACCTTTAATGACTACGTGTGGGCGAATAATAAAAATAACTATAATCGCGATAAAAACGATGTTTATGACATTGCGGACTACTATCAAAACGACTTTGGCCGCAAGAACAGTTTTTCACTGAATATAAATCAAGCGTTACCCGAAAACTGGGGATCCCTGGCGGTCAGTGGCCTGTGGCGCGACTATTGGCAACGCAGTGGAAATGGCAAAGATTATCAACTTAGCTACTCTAACGCATGGCAGCGAGTTAGCTATACCGTTGCCGTGAGTCAAACGTACGATGAGGACAACCACGAGGATAAGCGTTTTAACCTGTATATCTCCATCCCGTTCTCGTGGGGGGACGGTATTTCCACTCCTCGACGCGATCTGTTCGTCTCTAATTCCACGACGTTTGATAATGACGGCTTTCAGTCGAATAACACCAGCTTAAGCGGGGTGACGGGTCATCGCGATCAATTCAGCTATGGTGCCAACCTCAGTCAGCAACGACAGGGGAACGAGACAACGGCGGGCGTTAGCATGGTCTGGCGCGCGCCAGTAGCGACTGTAGGCAGTAGTTACAGCCAATCGAAAAAGTATCAACAGGCCAGCGGCAATATTCAGGGGGGGATCGTGGTGTGGTCTGAGGGCGTGGCTCTGACTCCCCGGCTTTCAGATACATTCGCCATTGTTAAAGCGCCTGGGTTACAGGGTGCGGCTGTGCAAGGGCATCGTTACCTAACAACCAACAGTAAAGGTTACGCGGTTTACGACAGTCTGACGCCGTACCGTGAAAATATGCTGATGCTGGATCTTTCCGACACTAATAGCGATGTGGCATTACTGGGCAATCGAAAAGGTACAGTACCCTATCGCGGTGCGGTCGTGATGACGGAGTTTGAAACCGATCGGCGCAAACCCTGGTACTTCCTTGCCGAGCGTCCGGACGGCTCTCCGTTATCTTTCGGTTATGAAGTGGAAGATGATATCGGTAATAATGTTGGTCTGGTGGGGCAGGGTAGTCGGTTATTTATTCGCACCAGCGACATTCCCGCGTCGGTACGTGTTGCAGTTAATAAACAGCAGGGACAGTTCTGTACAATTACCTTCGATAGGGTGATTGATGAGAATAAAGTCTATATTTGCCGATAAGGATGCAAGATATGAAAGGATACGTATTTTTGATATTTTTGCTGCTGTCATCCTTTGGTGCTGATGCCGGGTGTACATTTCAGACAAAAAATGGCGGGTTAACGACAATTAATCTGGATATGACATCTGGAACAGCAACAAATAAAATTAATCTCAGTTCCAGTGACAACATAGTGTGTACAGCCAACAGTGATAGCTTATATTATACAACACCACTCAAGGATTACATTGTTGCAATTCAGGGGAGCAGCGGCAAGAAGGTTTTAATTAATATCAATCTGACCAGCAATGATTTTCCAGTAAGTATTGGTAAGAAAACGGTTAGTGCCGGCGAAGTACTGGATACCAAAAGTTTCACCATCTCAGCAAGATATGTAAATTCAGGGACTATTAAGCAGACAGTATCCGGTGATGCGTTTAGTCTGAGCGACCCGGCAGTAAGTATTACCTCTGATAATTCTTGTACTTCAAACTGGTTAGCTTATCTTTATTGCTGGGTTACCGGACGTTTATCGAGTAATTCAGCTTTTACACAGAATTTAAGCTTTACAGTAACGCATCAACCCACCACGTGTCAGTTTTCATTACCCCGCTACGAAATTAAAATGCCAGATACAACATTAAATGAGATGCTCACGGTTAATAATACCAAATCGGGTTCCACAAATCTGGTATTGAATTGCGAAAGTATATATAACGTTACCACCAATCCCGTCACTTTCAAGGTGGTGCGCGGTGACTGGGATGAAAGCGGGAAAATACTAAAAAACACGATAGCGAATGGCGCCAAAGGGGTGGGGTTCCAGATATATAATGGCACCGCGACTTCTCCTCTAAAACAGGGGGATAATCTGATGAACAGAATGACCAAACTGGAAGCAATCAGTAATCAGTACACTTTCCCTATCACTGCGAAATATGTTCGCGTGACAGGGGAATCATTACTGCCTGGTGAAGTACAAAGTAAAGTAATATTTGCAGTATCTTATGACTAATTGATTTGCGGGTATTTCACGTACTTTCTTGCTGAAAGTACGTGTTTTTTCTATTAACGATGATAAAAAATCTCGCCGTCGTAGGCTTTAATGATCTTACCGTCAGCATCGTTGATCAGCACGTACGCACCACCCATGTAGGTCCAGTGGGTACCGGCGGTAGGGGCTGGCAGGTTGCGTTGGTTCCATTGCTTAATCGCATATTCGTCAGTACGGTACAGAGGTGGGACCGTGTCACCAGGTTTAAAATGGGTAAAGTCGGCGATGAAACCGCTCAACTCATACTTATCAATTCCGGTGGGAGCAGCTGTTGCGGCCGGCGCGGCCCAGACGACGCTGCTTGCAAGCAGGAGTGCACCCAGCAACATTTTATTCTTCATACCCATCCTCTTTACCTGTTCGGGTCATCAACATCAGTCGTGTATCATTCCTGGCTTATAGGGCATCTGACAAGAACTTTTTTGTGTTCACGCCAGTCATTTCGTAAAAAGTGTAAATGAATGTACAGAATAGCTGCAACCTTACCCCGTAATTTCGTGGAGGGCCATGGTGCTGCGCTAATTTACATCATCAAGCGTAGGCAGTATTCTGTTACCGAAACTTGTGTTTCAACGACTCGGGGTGCCCTTCCTGGTGAAGGCTGAGAAATACCCGTACCACCTGATCTGGATAATGCCAGCGTAGGGGGCCGAAATTCGGCCTACTTATCATGAGATTGACTCTCTTTTTGTCGGTGCGTAATGCACTTGATGTACAAAAAGGGTGTATTTATGGGGTACAGAACTCTTCCATACACGTTTCAGCGAAACGGCAACTACTACCTGCAAATCCGGCTTTCAAATGGCAGGATGTATAAGAAATCCCTCCTCACTGACAGCTATCGTGAAGCATCTGCTTTGATGATTGGCGTTACTCCGCATATTCCTTTTGTGAAATCATTATCTACGCCGATCTCTGTGTTCGATTCATTTTTGTCAAACCTGATTGCGTCAGAACGCAAGGCTGCGAGAAATCCACTTTTTCCCCACCATCAGAGAACTGTTCCTGTTGAAATCGTGGAATCTCAACCGCCAGCCGAACCGGAAAAAGTGCCAACCCTCTCGGATGTGTGGGCGATGTACAAAGACGAAAAGGGGCGTAACTGGACGAAATCGATCTCAATGGCAAATGAGCGCTACATGGAAGTGCTGTTAACGGTCTTGGGAGGGGAAACTGATGTAGCGGCGATTAGCAAACAGGACATTAAACAGGTGATGGAAATCGTTGAAAACCTTCCTAAGCGTGGTGTTCAGCCCTACCGCTCAATGACCATCCAGCAACTGATTGAGTGCGATGATGTTCCACCAGATCAACTGTTAGGCGTTGAGGCGATCCATAAGCATCTTAAGCTGTATAAATCACTTTTCAAAACCTTCCTCACAGAAAGCAAAGACATTTTATCTAAGTCGCCAACTGATGGCGTAGTGGCTGCACCATCGAAAGCGAGATTTGGTGCATACAGCACAGCGGAGATGAAAAAGTTTGTAGGGTGGGCGCTTAAGCAGCCCGACAACTGGCAAAAATGGATCACGTTGTTATTGGCATACACGGGAGCGAGAAGAGGCGAGATAGGAAAGCTGGAGAAGTCACAGATTAAATTCGACGAAGATAGCCAGCGTTACTATTTCCTGATTGCCGAAGGCGGGCAGGGGAAAACTGAGAACGCTACCAGACAGGTAGTCATCCACCCTAAGTTAATCGAATGGGGTTTCATGGAGTACGTTAATCGTCAGTGGAAAGAGCGGATTTTCTCAGAAGTGGCAGGCACGAACATGACAAAGATCGGCAAAGTGTTTGCGGATCTGCGTGATCAGCTTGGTATCCCTTATCTTGATGATTATGGACAACGGCGTTTACTGCATTCGGTACGTCACTCAGTATGCTCTGCTGCAATGGCTGGATGGGTGTCGAATATTCTGCACCTACAGCAGACGGTAGGCCACGAGAAGAGCGGCGGAATCACAAAACGCTATCTGCATACGTTCCCGCTTTCCTCGGTTTCATATGTGATTGATGGAATTAGTTGGGAGTCCTAACTGCCGAGAATTATACGTAATTCATGCTTATAGCACTTTTGTTGATGTAGTCGTAGTTTTACAAGGTTCTTGGGCCAGCATTGGCCCAGGTGAGCCAAATGATAAAAAATATTTATCCGGATGATATTAATGCTAATTAATTCATTTGAAATAATGTCCATTGGTTGGTATTTTGGGGGGCTGCGAAAAGCCTTTCAATTCAACCAGTTTAAAAACCTTCTTCTTGTAACTTATTGATTCAAATGGTGTAATAATATTTTAAAGAAAGTGCGTAAATTGATACACTTAGCTAAAGAAAAAACTTTAACCCTTGGGCTAACAAAGAACACAAATGGACGAAACCAAAATCAATATGCTCTATGAGCATTATAAATGTAATGTTGAAACGCTTAAAGCAGCTGCTAACAAAAGGGATTTAATGTTCCTTATGCTAATTTTGTCCATTATGCTTATAGCGATCCAAAGTGTGAATGCTGAATTCATTAATGGACTATTAGTCAGTGTAGGCAAGCTCGATGATAAAAGGCTTCCTGGAAATGCATTACTGTTGGTTACCTTTGCACTGGCTTCATTTGTTTTATTCATACGCTATACCCAAGCATGTTTCTTTATAGATATGCAATATAAATATCTACACACAATTGAATCAGAATTAAATTCGTTATTTCCAGATACACAGTTGTTTACTTTTGAAGGGCTATTTTACAAAAATAGCAACAGCTTTTACAGAAAGGCTGTTTCATTTTTCTATAAGCGAGCTTTTTCGGTTATTTTGATTTTTTTCTTGATTGTGAAAATGATGTATGAATTAGATGGGAAAACCCATTTTGATATTTATTTTTATCTCAATGGGGTTGTTTTTATTACCTACTTGATATATGTGTTTATTTATCTTTTCAAAAGGTGAGTTTGGCATGGATAATAAATTAAAACTGTTCATTAGTTATTGTCATGAAGATAAACATCATAAAGAACAAATATTAAAATATCTTCAACCTAATGAAGACATTGAAGTTTGGTACGATAAAGAAATGCTCGCTGGTGATGAGTTTGATGAGGTTATATCTGCTAAAATCGAAGAAAGTGATGTATTTGTATTTCTCATAACACAAGACTTTCTGACTTCGAAATACTGTAATGAAATTGAGTTAAGTAAAGCATTAGAAAGAAAAGCTTCTGACGATGAGCTTCGTATTATCCCTGTAGTACTTGACTATTGTACATTCAAACGTTCTCGTTTGTCGCTCTACAATGCAACACCGAGCGATGCAAAACCTATTTCTTCCTATCAAAATCAAAAACAAGCATATTTAGAAGTTTCGGAAGCCATTGAAGATGTGGTTAAATATCTTAAGGAAAAAAAGACGCAATCTTCATATGAGATAACTGAAGAGACGGTAGTTGAAAAAAATGCACTGAGAACTAATTTTAAGCTGCATTTACTTGATCTTGGATTTACTATTCAGCATAGAAGGAAGGAGATCCTTTATCTTGATGATTTGTTTATTTATCCAGATTTAAAAAGAACAAAATATGAATTCGATGATTATGATGTCTTTGTGAATTCAAAAAATGTTTTAAGCCATGAAAAAATTAGTGGTAATAAAACACTAATTATTGGTAGTGAGCAGTCAGGAAAGTCAACTTTAGCTAAAACCCTTTTCCGTCAGTATCATTCGAACGGTTCAATACCGGTTCTTATTAAAGGCGATTCTTTCAAGAAAGTAGCCGATATTGAAAATGTAGTTAATGATTTTCTAAATGAACAATACGATAATGTAGGAATTATAAATTACAATGAGTTGATTGTCATAGTTGATGATATAACAGAATCACCTATGAATGAAAAATTCCAAAGGGCGTTGCTGAATAACCTCGTGGAAACGTATAAAAGTATTATTATTATTGCTGACTCTAAAATTAGATTTAGTGATCAACTTCTTAAGGATTTCGATTGTTTTACAACTTATGAGATTGCTGAATTTAGCCATATCCAAAAAACTGAGCTTGTTGAGAAATGGAATCAAATTGGCTTGGATGAAACATCTGATATTGAAGATATTCAAAGTTTAAATGATAATCTAAAGCGTAATATAGATTCAATTCTTATGAAAAACATCGTGCCAAGTAAGCCGATATTTATATTAATGATTTTGCAAATTTTAGAGTCAAATACACAAAGCAATTTTTCACTGACATCTTATGGTCATTGTTATCATTCTTTAATTATACAAGCTTTCAATAAAGCGAATGTTAAAGCAGATGAGTTGAATGACTATTTTAATTATTTAAGTGAGTTATCATATTTTATATATGGTAAGGGTAATCATGCTATCAATTATTCTGAGTTGGAAGAATTTAAAGAATATTATTCAAGTAACTATTATTTGATGTCACATGAGGAAATATTGGATAAACTGAAGCGCTCAAAAATAATATATATGTGGGCTGATACAGTTAAATTTCAATACAAGTATATTTATTACTTTTTTACAGCAAAAAAAATAACAGAGTTAGCAAGTGATGAGTCAGTAATAATTATTGATCGGTTATGTGATAAGATTCACACCGAAAAAAATGCTAATATTCTTATATTTATAACGCATCACACGAAAGATAAGAATATCATAGAACGAATAACTCTTAATCTAAGTAATATATTTAAGGAACATGAGAAGGCCACCCTTGGTCAAAATGATGTCGATTTCTTAAATAAAATGGCGTGTGAAATACCCCAAATTGTTATCGATAAAACAAAGGATGTTGAACAGGAAAGGCTTGCTGCCTTAAAAGAAAGAGAAAGTTCGGAGCGTGATATCTATGATGCGCATTTGGAAGATGAAGAAGAGGATGTCGAGTCAATTAATAAGGATCTTCTTGATGTTAATCGGTCATACAAAGCTGTTGAGGTATTAGGCCAAATTATAAGAAACAGAAAAGGTTCTATTCCTATTCCACAGCTTGAGAAGTTGGGTCGAGAAACCTATGCTATAGGTTTTCGTTTTTTAGGATTTTATTATTCTATAACTAAGGAACTTAAAGATGAAATTATAGCCGAGGTTCACCGGCTTATTTCAGAGAAAAAAAATTGGACTACTGATAAAATCGCCAAAGAAGCAAGTTTATTTTATTGGACATATAGCTATGTTATGTCATTGAATGTCATAAAGAAAATTGCGTATTCGGTTGGGCATAAAGATCTTACAGCATATTACACAAGCCTATCAGGTTACTTTGGTTCAGAGATAAGTAAGTTAGTAGAGATAACTATCCAGTTAGAATTTACTAAGAAAATTAATAGAAATGATATTGAGTCAATTTGGTTGTTAGTCAAAGATAATATGATGACTCGTAGATTGCTTCAAGAAATTATCATAACGCACCTACATATGCATTATACCAATCATGAGGATAAAGCTTGGATAGCACAAAAGCTAAGTATCCCTATAAAGGATCAGGTTTCGATGCAAAAACGTAATGCATTAAAAACACCACAATTGAAAATTGATAAAAAAGACTTATAATAAAATTAAAGGCACCCGATATGGGTGCCTGTTTTTTAAAGTTAAATTAATTTCGAGGTTTTATCAATTATGAGTCTAAATTTCCATCGGGAAAGTTGTGATTCTATTTTTACTTTTAAAGTATTTTTATATTATGTGATAATAATCCGAATGGTTCAATTAGAAATTGATATATGTCATTGTAATTATATCTAACAAGTTATATTACTGATGGTTCCTCGAATGAGGAGTGATTTTTGAGGGGGGTATATGATTGGCAGAGATATACCCTTGATAACAGCATAGCCAATCAGTCATTATTACATCATTGATGTTATAGAAGGATAGGTTTACTTAAAACCTTAATAGAATATTGTTGGATTTCTTTTAAGAAGACTCATAAAAATAAATAGAATATCATAAAAAATATTTCATTTAGCAGCCTACATCGGTGGTATGTGAATTGCTTAGTGCAATTTTTCCGGCTTCTCATCTTCGAGCATCAGAATTCTCAAATATCAGCAAGGCAGATGATTAATCAGTTTTTAGGCGGTAGAAGGTTGCTTTGCTGATCGCTAATCTATCCTGTACCTCTGCTGGTGGTAAACCCTGTGCTAACAGCTCTCGTACCTGTTCAACGGTTGCTTTGATAGGTCTGCCGCAATGCTTACCTTCAGACTGAGCACGCTTGATACCTGCGGCTCTACGCTCTGCGATTAGGTCTTTTTCCAGGCTGGCAAGTCCTGCCATCATAGTGAGCATGGCTTTACCCACTGGTGTTGAAAGATCAAACCCCTCTCGCAAGCTGACAACCTTCACACCCTTCATTTGCAACATTTCAACAGTAGATAGTACATCGATAGTGTTACGTCCCAAGCGGTCTATAGCAATCACGATCAGCGTATCGCCTTCTCGCACATAATTGAGTAGTTCAGCAAACCCTGGACGCTCTCCTGCCTTGATTGCACCACTCACCGCTTCATCGCTGAACCAGCGAGTAACGCTATAACCAGCATCGGTTATCTGCTGCTTCTGGTTTTCAACGTTCTGGTCGCTGGTGGAAACTCGCACGTATCCGATCACAGTAGTCATGATGTTCTCTAAGTCTCAAAAGGTGGTATCAAAATAATAGCTGTCTCAAAATAAAAGATCAATCTTTTGAGACAAGGCGAAACCGCATTTTGTGATTGCGTCGATGTGGTCTTAAAAGGAGATGGTTTTGAGACTTGAAACGAGGAGTTGAATTCGTTTTGACGAGCGAAGATGAAAATGGCGTGATCACACACGCCAGTCGTTGCATGAGATGATTATTCTTTGAAGAACTGTGTGGCTGACCATCCACCATGACCACCTGGGGTAATGAAGAAAACAAACCCCTTATCGTCTACGTTCTGAATCTCAACTGTCATCGATTCTTTTAGGAGACGGCATTTACCGGAAGTGATGAGGCCCATCATACCCTGTTGGTCTTTGTCCTGGATGTAACTGATCATCTCGTAAAAGTCGGTCAGCTTCTTACAGTTAAATGTTCCTTCTTTTAGGGTGGCGGTATCTCCATGACTCAATGCATAAGCGTTCGGTATCACTGACAAAAATATGGCGGCTGCGAATAGTTTTTTCATTACCGCCCCTTATAGCTCGGAGCATTCGCTGAGGTTGTAAGTGCCTTTTCTACCGTCATCATTAACCAGATGCAGAACAAAAATGAGCGGGTTGCCGTCAATGAAAGACACGGCGACATTGCCGTTGTCGGTGCTATAGAGCTTGGCAATTTGCTTCTCCCCGATGTACGAGAGATCCCAGCTTGCGTTATTTAAACTGAAGTGCATCTGAGAACCATCAATTTCAATGCTGGATTGTGCTGTGACTGTCTTCCCATTGCTACCCAGTTGCCCTTGCTGAAGAGCTTCACATTGATAGGAGCTTGCATAAGTTGACAGAGGCAGCAGTAAGAGTGCAGCAAGAGTTATCCCCTTCATAGCGTTCCTTTTTTCGATTGGTGTTAGACATTCATCGGGAATCAGTATAAAACCATCAATTGATAAAAACGATCGGTTTATCATTTATCGATCGATAAAATTGATCAATGTTGAAACTATAATGTCTTGCACAGTTCTTCGCTATGGATGAGTCTTGATAGACGAAAGAGCATGCACAGGAGAAATGCAGTGAGAAGAGCACTGATAGTGATATTTGGGTTACTGGTTTCACAGATGGCAGCAGCAGGACAGATCACAATGACCGATCCCCAGCAGGATACGACCGAGAATGGTAAGACGCTTTGCACCTACGAAAACAGCATCTATCTGTTCACCTACGTTACCAAAGGAAAATGCCCGTATGCGAAGACGTTTGATACTGTAGATTCAGAGTGAAGGGGGCTTAAAATATAGGTTTGTTTAAATTTCCAAGTTAGGTGGAGTTGCTTAGCAAAAGAATCATGTTTTTTTCTTCGATTGTGCTGAAACCCTTATAGAATAAGGGGAGGAGGGATTTTCATCAATAGGTTAAAGCGCTGTAAGAGTGTTATAGACTGGTTAATATGAGTAGAATTAGCATAGATTAAACCTATTAATAATCATCATTTATTAGTTGATTATCGCTTGTAATTTAGTCAACTTTTCCGGCTCTATGGAGAGTTGTTTCATGGTGAGCACTGCGACCATGAAAAGTATGCTGCATGAGTAGCATGTAATGCGGAGCATGAAAGATATCAATTACAGGAGAGCAACCTTTGCACCAGAAGCGATTTTAAGGAGTGATTCTCCTGTAAAAGTAATCTGCTATGCTCGCATTGCTCACATAATGAACATTAAAACCAACAAAACCGCTAACTACTGTTTAAATAATAAACAGTTATTGATTCCATTTTATGTGCTCGTACAACTCGCCCATGCGTTAACTGTGCAAGATACGCTTAAAAAAATGAGTTTATGCAACCACTCCACACCGATAGTGTTCCATTGTAAGCCTTCACTTTTACCGAAGATGCAAATAACTCTAAAGAGACTTTAGACTTTTCTGCACCCTCTGTATCAGGTTACTTGTGCAAATGGCATAGCCATAAGATCGGCTTACTTGCATAATAAGCCGGAAATCTCATTGCTAACATTATCGGAGCTGCCGCCGCGTTAGCGACTTAATGGAGCAGGCGAGCGCCTCTTAACGCATCCATCGTTAGGGTAGTCGGCTGGGCGTAAGTAATGGAGCTACATAATGAAACGATGGTTTCAATGTCCTGGATGGTGATCTGATAGGTTCCAGTGCCGGGGTTGCCAATGTCCCGACAGATTATCCAGCCCGCATTTTCCAGATCGCCAATGACGGTAATCACTCGTTTTTGCGTCATACCGAGGTCACGGGCCGCACAACTTAGGTCGAACATCACACATCCGGCTATCTCGCTCTGTTGGCTTCTGAGGTATGCCCACATCTGTTTATGATCGGTGGTGAAAGTCAGCACCTTGGGGTGTCTGCTGCGTTTCTGTGGATGCGTTACTTCGGTGAAATACGGCACGAGACTATCAAACATCTGTTCGATGGTGTTCGTTACTTGCGTTGGGGTAGTGCTGGAGTGGGTGGTAAATGTCTCTGTGAAGAGTGCTTCAACTTCGGTTGGGGAAAGTCCCTGGTTATCTGTCATATTAATCCTCCTGTATGTTTTGTAGTCAATAAATCCTCATAGTTGAGTTGTTAACGTTCATTTTTTATTTGCTTGTTTTTTTAAAAAGAAGCGTTCAAATAAAGGTTGGCGAAACTAACATTTATTTATGTTAAATGCAATCTCAAATCGTGCTTGTTTTATTAACGTGTTGAAAATGATCATAAAATAGTTGACTTTGCAACCGATTTGATGTACAATGAATAGTAGGTAGTTAACAATCGTAATAATAAGGAGGTACATGTACCAAACGAAAACTGATGTGCTCGAAGCTCTGCGTAGCGGAAAGCTCCTTCCCAAGATTTGCCAGCAATACTCCCACAACAAAAATCTCTCCGACGAACGACGCAAGATGTTCAGGGTGGCCTTGATCAGCTACCGCATTGAGCAGCTTCAAGAGAGTTTACGTAACGAGGAACAACCGAATGAACATCCGATTCACCGATGAAACCCACAAGGCGCTTGTTGAACGTGCCAACTGAAGTGGCACACTGAATTTGGCCACCTGAACAGAGGTGATATGCTCACCTCAGAACAACACAGGTGCTCCAATGAAAAAAAGAAATTTCAGCGCAGAGTTTAAACGCGAATCCGCTCAACTGGTTGTTGACCAGAACTACACGGTGGCAGATGCCGCCAAAGCTATGGATGTTGGCCTTTCCACAATGACAAGATGGGTCAAACAACTGCGTGATGAGCGTCAGGGCAAAACACCAAAAGCCTCTCCGATAACACCAGAACAAATCGAAATACGTGAGCTGAGGAAAAAGCTACAACGCATTGAAATGGAGAATGAAATATTAAAAAAGGCTACCGCGCTCTTGATGTCAGACTCCCTGAACAGTTCTCGATAATCGGGAAACTCAGAGCGCATTATCCTGTGGTCACACTCTGCCATGTGTTCGGGGTTCATCGCAGCAGCTACAGATACTGGAAAAACCGTCCTGAAAAACCAGACGGCAGACGGGCTGTATTACGCAGTCAGGTACTTGAGCTACATGGCATCAGCCACGGTTCGGCCGGAGCAAGAAGCATCGCCACAATGGCAACCCGGAGAGGCTACCAGATGGGACGCTGGCTTGCTGGCAGGCTCATGAAAGAGCTGGGGCTGGTCAGCTGTCAGCAGCCGACTCACCGGTATAAACGTGGTGGTCATGAACATGTTGCTATCCCTAACTACCTTGAACGGCAGTTCGCCGTGACCGAGCCAAATCAGGTGTGGTGCGGTGATGTGACCTATATCTGGACGGGTAAGCGCTGGGCGTACCTCGCCGTTGTTCTCGACCTGTTCGCAAGAAAACCAGTGGGCTGGGCCATGTCGTTCTCGCCGGACAGCAGGCTCACCATGAAAGCGCTGGAAATGGCATGGGAAACCCGTGGTAAGCCCGGCGGGGTGATGTTCCACAGCGATCAGGGCAGTCATTATACGAGCAGGCAGTTCCGGCAGTTATTGTGGCGATACCAGATCAGGCAGAGTATGAGCCGGCGCGGAAATTGCTGGGATAACAGCCCAATGGAACGCTTCTTCAGAAGTCTGAAGAACGAATGGATACCGGTGGTGGGTTACGTAAGCTTCAGCGAGGCAGCTCACGCCATAACGGATTATATCGTTGGATATTACAGCGCACTAAGACCGCACGAATATAACGGTGGGTTACCCCCAAACGAATCGGAAAATCGATACTGGAAAAACTCTAACTCGGTGGCCAGTTTTTGTTGACCACTTCAAACCGTGAAGACAAGTCAGCCGCTGCGCTGGTGAGTGAATTAATAACAGCAGTCCTAAACCGAGAGGAACCGAATGACCGAAAAGAAACCAGTAGTAAACTTCGTTAATGCGATTTGCGGCTCAGGAAAGAGCCACCGTCTGAAAGAGTACATCCTGAGCTTCAAGAACGAAGCTGT
The DNA here is from genome assembly GCF_013729795.1 of Citrobacter sp. RHBSTW-00859. Taxonomy (NCBI): domain Bacteria; kingdom Pseudomonadati; phylum Pseudomonadota; class Gammaproteobacteria; order Enterobacterales; family Enterobacteriaceae; genus Citrobacter; species Citrobacter sp. RHBSTW-00859. The sequence continues at coordinate 1,822,599 of NZ_CP056284.1, forward strand.
CCCAGAAAAGTTCTTAATCGTAGTACCAACCCACGCTTTAGCCGATCAGTTCAAGCAAGATCTGAATCATTTTAGAATCTCAAACCATCACATTTTCGTTGAAGGGGCGACTCTCAACCTGAAAAGTACTTTGGCTGATAGCTTCCAGATAAATGTTGTGATAACAACCCATGAATGTTTCACCAACTACTGCCACCTCGCTACGTTCAATCTTGAGATGCGTTCTCTACTGGCAGAACACAATGTGGTGATTGACGAGATCCCTGATGGCTGGTTTGGAGCAGAAGCAACGATCCGTCATGCTGACAGGACGGCAGAAAACTTCCCATTCCTGGAATGGCTGGAAGAACGAAACGGGCTTCTGTACCTGCGCGAAGAGCACTACGACAATCTGTACAAGTATTACCACGAGAAGCACGCTAACAGTGATAACTTGAAGAAGGTTCTTTACGTGGCGCTCGACGGTTGTGGTGTGATGCACACCGAATGTGATTCGTCATACAGCTTCTTTGCCTACACCTATAATCCGATACTGAAGGCCGCAACATGGGCGAAGAGCTTCACTGTGCTCGGCGCTGGCGTGAATCGCAGTGGGTTTGTCTGGATGGCAGAGAACGTCGCTCAGATGGCGGTTCAGGAAGCGGGTGAACACCTTCAGCCTGATCCCGAGAGACGCAAACATAAAAACGTGCCTATCAAAATCGTTGCTGTCCTCTCAGAAGATATCAAAAGAGCGGGGCAGTCAGAACTCGCTAATATCTTTAACAACCACTTGAGGGAAATACGCCAAATCGTCGGAAAGGATTTTATCTTTGCAACCAACAACGACAAAGCTATCTGCGATTTTAAGACCATTGGACTCACTGAACTTGGTGATCGCATGGGTGGTGTTGACGTTTCAATGTCCAGCTACGGGATAAACAGCTATCAGAGCATTCATTGTGCCGTGTTCCTCGGATGTGCAAATCTGGGCGATAAAGACCGTAAGCGATGGGCAGACTATTGCGAACGTATCGGTTGGGATTTTGAAACGGTGATGGAGAAGAAGCGGCAGGCAATGTATTTTGAACGGTGCTACCAGTTTCTTAGCCGAACATCCATTCGCAACACTGATACCGATCACCCTCTCGTGTTTGTCGTTCCCGACATGGCGGCAGCGGAATACCTCAAAAACCATTACTTCCCTGGCTCAACCATCGAATGCCTTGGAATCAAGAAAGCTGGAAAGCAGCATGAAACGCGTTTGAAGGTTCTGGAATACAAGGCGCAAGGACTAACTCAGAAAAAGGCTGCGGAAGAAATGGCGGTGTCTCTGAGGACGGTAGCAACCTACTGGAACCAGGACACTCGCGTATGATCACCGCGCTTTACTGGTATGTGCTGTTCCTGTTTATCTGGGGTGTAATCCGCACCTTTGAACGACGTAGAAAAACAGAACGCAAAACTGAATCTCGGAATCCATGAGATCTTGGGTTATGTCACAAAGGAGCTTAACGGCTCCTTTTTTTGTTTCTGTGGTGGGGTACAAACTGAGGTACAAGCTGGGGTACAGCGTGAAGAAGCGTTAACCGGAAGGGCGGGCTTGCTTCAGCAAGCAACTTCCCCTAAGCTGGCAAAAAGTATAGAGATTCAATTTTCATGACTCGGGGTGCCCCATCGCTGATGGGCTGAGAAATACCCGTACCACCTGATCTGGATAATGCCAGCGTAGGGAAGTCTGACACTGCTCGTGTCCCTTCTTCGCGCGGGCAGGAGCTGAACCATGCAGCCTGACCTGCACAGCCGCACACTCGCGGCTCACACCTTACACCAATTTAGAACGCTTTCCCCTCTCACACACTGCATGACCAACGAGGTCGTGCAAAGCTTTACGGCCAATACGCTGCTGGCGCTGGGCGCATCACCTGCAATGGTAATCGAGCCCGAGGAAGCCAGTCAGTTCGCGTCTATTGCCAGTGCATTACTGATTAACGTCGGCACCTTAACCCGGGAACGGGCTACGGCGATGCGCGCCGCAGTTGAGCGGGCACAACTTGCTAAAACCCCGTGGTCGCTCGATCCCGTTGCCGTGGGGGCGCTGGAGTTTCGTCGTCGCTTCTGTCTGGATTTGTTGGCGCTACAGCCTGCAGCTATCCGCGGCAACGCTTCGGAAATACTGGCTCTGGCGGGTATGAACGGCGGGGGACGCGGCGTGGATACGACCGATACGGCAGCCGCTGCGCTTCCCGCAGCGCAGGCACTGGCTCGTCAGGTTGGGACCATTGTCGTGGTTACCGGCGAAATTGACTATGTCACCGATGGTCAGCGTACCGTCTGCGTGAACGGGGGTGACCCGTTGATGACGCGCGTGGTGGGCACCGGATGCGCGCTGTCGGCGGTCGTTGCGGCCAGTTGCGCCCTGCACGGTGACCGGCTTGATAACGTCGCCTCCGCCTGTAGCTGGATGAAACAGGCCGGACAAATAGCCACTCAACAATCAACCGGACCGGGCAGTTTTGTCCCGGCATTTATCGACGCCCTCTATAACCTGAACGCGCAGGAGCAACTATGAAACGGATTAACGCATTAACGATTGCCGGAACCGATCCAAGCGGTGGTGCGGGTATTCAGGCCGATTTAAAAACGTTCTCGGCGCTTGGCGCTTACGGCTGCTCGGTTATCACGGCGTTGGTGGCGCAAAATACGCGCGGGGTGCAGTCGGTGTATCGCATTGAACCTGACTTTGTCGCCGCACAGTTGGATTCGGTGTTCAGTGATGTGCGTATCGACACCACTAAAATCGGTATGCTGGCGGAAGCGGATATTGTTGAAGCGGTCGCCGAACGTTTGCGTCGCCATCGGGTGCAAAATGTCGTGCTGGATACCGTGATGCTGGCGAAAAGCGGCGATCCGTTGCTGTCTCCCTCGGCGGTTGAAACGCTGCGTACCCATTTGCTGCCGCAGGTTTCGATTATCACCCCAAATTTACCCGAAGCTGCGGCGCTGCTCGGGGCTCCCCATGCGCAGACTGAGCAGGAGATGTTAGAGCAGGGAAGGGCGCTGCGGGCGCTGGGTTGCGAGGCGGTGTTGATGAAAGGCGGTCATCTGGAGGATGCGCAAAGCCCCGACTGGCTCTTTACCCGTGATGGCGAAAAGCGTTTTACCGCGCCAAGGGTGATGACCAAAAATACCCACGGTACTGGCTGTACGCTATCGGCGGCGCTGGCGGCGCTGCGTCCGCGCCATGACAACTGGGCACAGACAGTGCAGGAAGCTAAGTTGTGGCTTTCAGCGGCATTGGCGCAGGCCGACACCCTGGAAGTCGGTGAGGGAATTGGTCCGGTGCATCATTTCCACGCGTGGTGGTAATGAGTATACTGGCTGCAGAAACGGCTGCAGGAAAAAGATAAATGGAACAAGCGCATACCCAGCTTATCGCGCAACTGAATGAACGTATTTCCGCGGCAGATAACACGCCGCTGTATATGAAATTTGCGCAAACGGTGAAAAACGCTGTGCGCAGCGGGATTCTGGAGCATGGAAACATCCTGCCCGGCGAGCGCGATCTCAGCCAGTTGACCGGCGTTTCGCGAATTACGGTTCGTAAGGCGATGCAGGCTTTGGAAGAAGAAGGCGTCGTGACGCGCGCCCGTGGTTACGGGACGCAGATCAACAACATCTTCGAGTATTCGCTAAAAGAAGCGCGTGGTTTTTCACAGCAGGTGGTGTTGCGCGGTAAAAAACCAGATACGCTGTGGGTTAACAAGCGGATTGTGCCTTGCCCGGAAGAGGTAGCGCAGCAGCTGGCTGTTGCTATGGGGAGTGACGTCTTCTTGCTCAAGCGCATTCGCTACGTAGATGAAGATGCGGTTTCTATTGAAGAGTCATGGGTTCCTGCCCATCTAATTCATGACGTGGATGCCATCGGCGTTTCACTGTATGACTATTTTCGCAGCCAGCATATTTTCCCGCAGCGCACCCGCTCACGTGTCAGTGCCCGAATGCCTGACGCAGAGTTCCAGGCGCACATTCAAATGGACAGCAAAGTGCCGGTGCTGGTGATCAAGCAGGTAGCGCTTGACCAGCAGCAACGGCCCATTGAATACAGCATCAGCTATTGTCGAAGCGATCTATACGTGTTTGTGTGCGAGGAGTAACGCCTCGCGCGTAGGGGCGCAATCGCCGCCGCGATGCCCTACCACCCAGGACGCCACGGCGTTTCCAAGCAGTACAGCGTCAGCCAGCGACCAGCCAGACGCCAGTCCCGCCAGCATGCCGCCAGCGTGGCTGTCACCAGCGCCAATGGTATCAACGACTGCTGTTGCAAATGCCGGTATGCAACCGGAAGTTTGCGTGCTGAAATACCACGCACCGTCTTTATCGTGGCGTATCACCACCGGTGTGGCAAAACGTTGCACCCATTGTGCGCCAAAACCTTCTATATCCTGGCTTAATGCAAACCGCTCGGCGGCAATTTCCGCCTCCTGCCGATTGAGCGATACCAGTGGACGGCAGGCCATAATTCTTGCCAGTAAGGGCTCGGGAATGTCGCCGATGCGTGGGCCAAAATCGATAAACGGCGTCACTTCCTCCAGCCCTTCCAGCCAATGCACCAGCAACTCACCACACGGAGAGGCTAACTGATAGCCCGAGAGATAAACCAGGCTGTGACGTGGGATCTCCAGCTGTGCCAGCCAGTCAGCGTTCCACTGATTTTCGACGCCACTAAAGGACATAAAGGTACGTTCGCCATCCGGCTCGACCAGAGCCAGACACCAGCCGTTATCGCCTGCGGCGTTATCGATCAGGCTGTGCAGTCCCTCTTTTGCCATCCGGTTGCGGATAATATCGGCCCACACCCCCTGACCCAGCGGTAAAGCATTACTGGCGTCGATACCTAACCGCTTGAGTGCTACGGCAATATTGAGCGCACAGCCGCCAACGTTTACCCCTTGCTGTTTGAGTTCAATGTCACATCCGCGCCAGGGAAGGGCATACGCATCGGCAATGACATCAATCACCGCCGCACCCACCACCGTAACGGGTCGCTGTGTGCGTAACTGCGGGAGAAGTTGTTGCAGACGCGTGGTGCTCATAGTGCCTCCCGCTGCTCGCGCAGTCGCATCAATCCACTGGCGTAGCGGATAAAGTCCAACTGATTTACCGCATCGAGCTCATGTTTCAATGCCGGATTAATCGCACTTACGCCGTGGAGCGCGCCACAAATGGCAGTTGCCATCGCCCCGATGGTGTCGGTATCGCCCCCGAGGTTCGCGCACAGAATGGCGCAGCGGTTAGGATCGGTCTGCGCCAGCTCAACCATAGCGATGGCGCAAGGCACGGATTCAATGGTACTGGTTCCGGCCCCTACAACCTGATACAACTGCTCGCAGGCAGACTCAATGCCGTCAGCGTTACGGACAATTTTCAGCGCCAGTTCAAGGCGTGCAGAGAGCGATGCGCTAAAGGTAGTGATCCTTTTTTGCTGCGCATGCCGGGCAATGGCTGGCAGCGCGTCGACAATCTCTGACCATTTTCCGCCGTCGATAGCGCGTGATACCGCCCATGCGACCACCACTGCGCCAGCGATAGCCAAATCCGATTTATGCGTCGGGCTGGAGGCTAATGCCACATCATCGATAAAGGCATCGAGATCGCGCGCGGGGAGCAGACATCCCAGCGGTGAAACGCGCATTGCCGCTCCGTTGGTAACGCCGTTATTTTCCAGTTCGGCGACAGGTTTGCCGTCGCGAATGGCTTTTAGGGCAATTTTTGAGGTCGGGCCGAGCACGTTTTTATTAAAAGCATCAAAACGTTCGGCCCAGGCCAGAATATTGCGGCCAATAACGTCGGGTACAATCTCTCCGTCGCACTCAAGCAGGGCATCAGCCAGACACAGCGCCATGGAGGTGTCATCAGTGAACTCCGCCTGGTTAAAATAGCAGGCGGCATTATTCTCCGCAGGGCCGGGTAAAAAACGGTCGATCCAACCGAAATGGGCTTTAACCCGGGTTCTTGGCCACAGTTCCGACGGCATACCCATCGCATCCCCTAACGCCTGCCCATAAAGAGCACCGAGAATACGTTCTGCTTTCATTTTACTTCCCCTTGTTTCAACGCTACATCGCGATCGTCCACCTTAATGGCGGTGATTTCTTTATCTGACTCGCGAAAGAAAATCATAAACATTACGGCAATGACGGCGATCATGACCGCGCCAAATCCCCACATGCCAGCCCAGTTAAAGGTAAGGCCATTCACCGGTTCCTGATAAGCAAACATTTTTTCCATCATCACGCCGCCCAGACGATAACCGAGCAGGCTACCGAATCCCTGACAGCAGAGGGTGATAAGCCCTTGCGCCGCGGTGCGCATATGTACGGGCGCTTTTTTATCGACATAAATGTAGGCTGTGACGTAGTAGAAGTCGTAACTGACGCCGTGCAGCAGAATGCCGAGAAACAGCAGAGCGTAAGTGAAATATTCTTCCGCGCCGCCGTAAACGAAAAATCCGTAGCGGATAGCTGCAGTAATAAGACCAAGCAGCAATACCTTTTTAATGCCAAAGCGTTTGGTGAAAAACGGTAGCGCTAGCATAAAGAAGATTTCAGAGAACTGGCCCAGCGTCATCCAGCCGGTGGCGTTTTTCATCCCGACTTCTGTCAGATAACCGTTGGCGAAGATGTAATAGAACGCCAGCGGCATCGCGAACAGAAAAGAGCAAAAGAAAAAGACGAGGAAGTTCTTATCCCGCAGCAGGATCAGCGCATCCAGACCCAGCATGACCTTGAAATCCATTTTGCCGGTACTTTTCGGCGGTGTATCCGGTAAAAAGAACGCAAAGACGCCCAACAGAGCCGAGCTTCCGGCAGTGATTAGCAGAGGAATATTGGTAGGGGAGATGTCACTATAGCCAAGCATTTGCGGTAAGAAACCGCAGGCCAAACCAGAGGCGATCCAGCCAATGGTCCCCATCACACGGATGCGCGGGAAATCACGCTCAACGTCACTGACGTTGGCAAAAGCGATACTGTTGGTCAGCGCAATCGTCGGCATATAGGTCAACGAATAGGCCAGTAACAGCGGGAAAAATCCGCTGAAGGTGGTTTGCTGGGCGGCGAAGTACATTAAAATAGCGCCGACGAACATCAGCACCGCCAGCACTTTTTGCGCGGAGAAAAAACGGTCAGTGACAGAACCGACCAGGATGGGCGACAGGATCGCGGCAATTGCGGTACAGGCGTAGGACCAGCCGATCTCCCCGGCGCTAAAGCCACTTTTACTCAGCCACAGCCACAGCGGTACAAACCAGGCGCCCCAGATAAACCACTCTATAAACATCATGAACGACAGCTTAACTGTAGTTTTCATCTTTAAATCCTTCATGACAGGTAAGGTACGCACTGATAGTACCATTCGATAATACCTTTAAAATACCTTTGAGGTCTAAATTTGACCGCCTTAACATTATTTCTTCCTGAATCGAGCCAGCAGAAGTTGCTGAAAAGTGCGCTAAAGATGGAAAAAAAACGCAGTCGGTACCAGGCTTATTGCTGCCCGCAACAAAGCGGGTCAGGACAATCCACATTCCGGTTTCAAATCGGAACTTACGGGAGCATAGCTATGACTGATATTGCGCAGTTGCTTGGCAAAGATGCCGACAACCTTTTACAGCATCGTTGTATGACCATTCCTTCTGACCAACTTTACCTGCCTGGACATGATTACGTCGATCGCGTGATGGTGGATAACAACCGTCCGCCAGCGGTGCTGCGTAATATGCAAACGCTGTATAACACGGGCCGACTGGCCGGGACAGGTTATCTGTCGATTCTACCGGTGGATCAGGGCGTGGAACACTCCGCGGGGGCATCGTTCGCGGCTAACCCGCTGTACTTTGATCCGAAGAATATTGTGGAACTGGCTATCGAAGCAGGGTGTAACTGCGTGGCATCGACCTATGGCGTGCTGGCTTCCGTCTCCCGTCGCTACGCGCACCGCATTCCGTTTCTTGTAAAAATTAACCACAACGAAACGCTGAGCTACCCCAATACGTTTGATCAGACGCTGTATGCCAGCGTAGAACAGGCATTCAATATGGGTGCGGTTGCGGTAGGGGCAACCATTTATTTCGGTTCAGAGGAGTCCCGTCGCCAGATTGAAGAGATTTCTGCGGCGTTCGAGCGTGCTCATGAACTGGGGATGGTCACCGTGCTGTGGGCGTATCTGCGTAACTCCGCGTTTAAAAAAGATGGCGTGGATTACCATGTTTCCGCCGATCTCACCGGGCAGGCTAACCATCTGGCAGCCACTATCGGGGCGGATATCGTTAAGCAGAAAATGGCGGAAAATAACGGCGGGTATAAAGCAGTCAACTTTGGCTACACCGACGATCGCGTTTACAGCAAGCTGACCAGCGACAACCCAATCGATCTGGTGCGTTATCAGCTGGCGAACTGCTATATGGGGCGCGCCGGATTAATTAACTCTGGCGGTGCGGCTGGCGGCGAAACCGATCTGAGCGATGCGGTACGTACGGCAGTGATTAACAAACGTGCTGGCGGCATGGGGCTGATTCTTGGACGAAAAGCATTCAAGAAAACCATGGCTGACGGCGTTAAGCTGATTAACGCCGTGCAGGATGTTTATCTGGACAGCAAAGTCACCATTGCCTGATTCCAGTTGGGGTGTCGTCGTGTTAACGCAGTAGCGGACAACCCGGCGGCAGTCTGCAACGTAGCGCTGCGGGCAGGATTTCAATATGAAATTCTTGTCCGCTAAGCGGTTCGCCATCGAGATTAAACGTAATTTCATGCGGGGCGCGGATATCAAACCACGATGATGCGCCTTCGATGATGTTAGGGTTGTCTTCGGATTGCGTTAACGCCGAAAGTAGCCCTGGCAGCAGCTCTTCGCCGGTAAAAATACGCAGTTGCAGCAGACCATCGTTGATCAGCGCTGTCGGGCAAAGCTGTTGCCCACCACCGGCCTGACGACCATTACCGATACCAATGACCAGCGCCTTACCCTGCCAGTGAAAATCTTCCCCACGAATGTCGCAGATGTCGGGTTTGAGCGTATCCATGCGCATTAATCCGTGAATAAAGTACGATACGCCACCTAATGCGGCCTTGAGTTTTTCTGGCGTCTCGGTGGTGATGCGTGTGCCGAAGCCGCCGGTCGCCATATTGATAAAACAGGTTTTATCATTGACCTGAACCATATCGATATCAGTCGCATTTCCGGCGATAGCCAGTTTTAACGCCTTATCAAGGGCGTCGGGTATGCCTACGCTGGTTGCAAAATCATTCGCCGTTCCCAACGGTAAAATACCGAGCGCCGGGATATTGCCGCCCTGCGACTGGATCAGCGCCGTCGAGACTTCGTTAATTGTGCCGTCGCCGCCGCCGGCAATCACCGTTGCAACGCCTAACTGGCGAGCTTCATCAACGTAGCGTTGGGCGTCGCCTTTTTCCCAGGTAACGCGAACATGGATTTCCACGCCTTCATCGCGTAGCTCTGCAATGACATCACGCAGGGGGAGATTATCAGCACTTTTTCCGTTGAGGATCAGTAAACTGGCAGGGAACGCTATCATCCGTTTGCCTCACTTTTTTTCGTTTTAACAAGTGTACGCCAGGAATGGGTTTATGGCGTAAGAACTGACTGAAAGCGAAGGCGAAGATATAAAAAAAGCCGCAGGATGCGCAATACTGTTCAGTTAAGCATTATGGAGAACATGTGATTCTTGCTCAGGGTTCCGTTCACCTCGGCGGTAGCAATTCTCTGAAGCGCAGATACCCGTGAACGTGCAAGGGAGGCTCACCGCCGCCTCCCTTGCAACCCAGGCTCCCGGCGGGAAAATCGTCGCTACGCGATTCATTCGTCTTATGCCGTCTGCCTGTCGGGTCGGGGCCGGGCCTGCGTTCCTGCAGGCCGTCCCCTCTGCCCGCATCCCTGCGGGCAGACCCGGTCAGCCGTCAACGCCTCATCGATTTTCAGCCGGACCGGGGTCATCGCTGCAACGCACTGACTTCCAGTTAAATCTGTTTTGCTGTTCAGATAAAAAACGCAGGGGGTCAGGTGTGGGCTGGTCCGGCTGAAAATTGCCGACGTGTTTCCGTAAGGCCGGGAGAACCCGCAGGGATGCGGGTTCAGGGCGCGTTTTGCAGGGACGCTGCCTCGCGTCCGGCCCGGTAGCCTGGAGGAATAAACGGAGGGGACCACGAAGTGGCAATTTTCCCGCCGGGAGCCGGGATTGTAAAGGGCGTGGCGGAGAACGCCCTTTACACGTTCACAGGAATCGGTGTTTCAGAGAAACGATGCACATGAGGTGAACGGAACCCTTACCGTGAGATAGCATATCCATAACTTCTACCAACACAGGTGATGCTTTCTGAAACTGAGGCGTTAACTGAACCGCATTACGCAGAATGCGGCTTTTCAGATTGGGTGGACGTTACTGTGGGAACCACTGATCGCTGATTTTTTGGTACGTGCCGTCAGCTTTGATTGCGGCCAGCGCGCTATTCAGTTTTTCCAGCAGGGCTTTGTTATCCGGGCGAACCGCAATGCCAAGACCAGTACCGAAGTATTGTGGGTCGGTCACTTTGTCAGTGGCTACACCTAACTGCGGGTTGGTTTTCAGCCACTCGTTAACCACGGCGGTATCGCCAAATACGCCATCAATACGACCATTTTTCAGGTCGATAATCGCATTCTGATAGCTGTCGTAGGCCACGGTTTTCACTTCAGGGTGTTTGTCCTGCAGGTATTTCTGGTGCGTGGTGCCGTTTTCCATGCCAATGCGTTTCCCTTTCAGGTCGGCAAAGGTTTTATAGGTGTCTTTTTTCGCAATCACCAGCGCGGAGTTTGCATAGTAAGGCTGAGTAAATGCCACCTGCTTGCTACGCTCAGGCGTGATGTCCATTCCGGAAATCACCGCATCATATTTTTTGAATTTCAGCGCGGGAATCAAGCTATCAAAAGCATGATTGGTGAAAGTACAGTCAGCCTGCATTTGTTTGCACAGTGCCGTTGCCAGGTCGATGTCAAAACCGACAATTTTATTGCTTGCATCCAGTGACTCAAATGGCGGATAAGTCGCTGATACACCGAAACTAATTTTATCAGCAGCTGAGGCGCCTGCGGCGAAAGTAGCAAGTAATGCGGCCAGTACTAACTTTTTCATGGTGGAACTCCCGTCTGTCAATCTTATGATTATTTACCGTGTCTGCGGCGTGAATTAACAATGCCATTTAATGAATTTATATGCAATAAAAATGATTAACTATTTTTATGGATATAAAAAAAGACGGACAATTTAGGTTGTTGTCCGTCTTTTTTATTTTGGCTTTATGCATATTCACTGGAGAGTGTACAACGGAAGATGAATCGTAGCCTGATAAGCGTAGCGCCATCAGACATAAAAACCGATTTAATTCCGGTGTTCAAACGCCAGAGCTTTACGTTCGATCAAGCGCATCATCAGCGTCAGCAAACCGTTGACGATCAGGTAAATCACACCCGCCGCGCCGAAAACCATGACGTCATAAGTGCGACCGTATAGCAGCTGACTATAGCCCATGACTTCCATCAGCGTGATGGTGTATGCCAGTGAGGTACTTTTAAACACCAGCACCACTTCGTTGGAATACGAGGAGAGGGCGCGTTTAAAGGCGTACGGCAACAGAATCGCCAGCGTATCCTTCTTACTCATCCCCAACGCTCCACAGGACTGCCACTGGCCTTCCGGGATTGCGCGGATAGCACCGTAGAACAGTTGAGTGGTATAAGCCGCACTGTTTAACGATAGCGCAATTAAGGCGCACAGCCACGGTTCAGAGAGCAGGTGCCACAGTACCGGATACTCCTGTAGCGTCGGGAACTGCCCTGGCCCGTAGTAGATCAGGAAGATTTGCACCAGCAGCGGAGTACCGGTAAACAACGTGATATAAGCGCGAACCAACCAGACCACAATCGGCGTTTTTAGCGTCAGGATGACGGTGAAAACCAGCGCCAGCACCAGAGCAACCACGATGGAGGCGACCGTCAGCGTCAGGCTGGTATGCAGCCCTTTTAACAATTCAGGTAAATACTCAAGCATTAGCCTGGTCTCCGCTCAAATCGTGTCGCGCGCAGGTCAATGCGTTTGAGAATGTACTGACTCACCAGCGTAATCACCAGGTAAATAGCCGCCGCCACAATGTACCAGGTAAACGGCTCCTGGGTACGGGTGGCAATACTCTTGGTTTGCAGCATCAGATCGTTCACGCTGATAAGGCTGACCAGCGCGGTATCTTTCAGCAATACCAGCCACTGGTTACCCAGTCCCGGCAGAGCGTGGCGCCACATCTGCGGCATCACCAGGCGGAAGAAGATCGCGGCTTTAGACAAACCCAACGCCTGACCTGATTCCCATTGTCCGAGTGGTACGGCCTTCAGCGCGCCACGCAGCGTTTGCGACGCGTAAGCCGCATACAGCAATGACAGCGCAATCACACCGCACAGGAACGGGCTGACGTCAAAGTTTTCGATCTGCATCTGAACCGGGATTTGTACAAACCCGAGATTGATCGTAAAGCCATCGGCCAGCGTCAGCAGCAGCTGTGAAGAGCCGAAATAGATGAACAGAACCACCAGAATTTCCGGCAGACCACGCAGGATGGTGACCAGAGCTGAACCCGTCCATGCCACTGGACGCCATTTTACTGACTCCCAGACGGCAAAAAACATGGCGAGCGCGAGGCCAATAATCAGCGCACAAACGGCAAGGCCGACGGTCATCCCGGCGGCGCTTGCTAAAGGAAAAAATTCATTCATCAAGTATTACTTCTGGAACCATTTGTTGTAGATGGTCTCGTAAGTCCCATCTTTCTTCACTTTTTCCAGCGCAGCGTTAAATTTCTGCTGCAGTTCGGTATTGCCCTGGCGCACAGCGATGCCCAGACCCGTACCGAAGTAATCTTTATCCGTCACTTTATCGCCAACTGCGGCCAGCTTTGGATTATCTTTCAGCCATTCGGTCACCACTGCGGTATCACCAAATACGCCGTCAATACGACCATTTTGCAGATCGAGTTTGGCATTCTGGTAGCTGTCATACGGTACGGTGGTCACTTCCGGATGTTTATCCATGATGAATTTCTGGTGCGTAGTACCGTTTTGTACACCGACTTTTTTGCCTTTCAACTGGTCAATGCCGGTGTATTTACCCTGTTGGCCAACAAACAGGGCAGAGTTGTCGTAATACGGGGTGGTGAACAGAACCTGTTTTTCACGCTCTGGCGTGATGTCCATACCGGCCATCACCGCGTCAAAACGACGGAATTTCAGGCTCGGGATCAGGCTGTCGAAGGCCTGATTGGTGAAGGTACAGGTCGCGTCAATCTCTTTACACAGCGCATTCGCCAGATCAACGTCAAACCCTACGATTTTGTTATTCGCATCAATAGATTCAAACGGAGGATAAGACGCTTCGGTGGCGAAACGAATGGTTTGGGCTGCGGTAGCGGAAAGGCTAAAACCTGCGATTAGCGCGGCAATCAGAACTTTTTTCATTGTATTGTCCCGAATCTTAGTGAGAGAGATAGTTTTTAAACGCTTCGGTTTGCGGGTTGGCAAAGCAGCTCGCATCCCCAAACTCGACGATATGACCGTTTTCCATATACACCACACGGCTGGCCGTTTTACGTGCAACTTCCACTTCGTGGGTGACGATCACCTGAGTAATGTTGGTTTCCGCCAGTTCACGAATGATGCTGACGATTTGGGCAGTAATTTCCGGATCAAGCGCTGCGGTAGGTTCATCAAACAGCAGCACCTGCGGCTCCATCATCAACGCGCGGGCAATGGCCACACGCTGTTGCTGGCCGCCGGAGAGATGCAGTGGGTAGCGATCGCTGTACGGCTTCAGGCGCAGACGTTCCAGCAATTTTTCGGCACGCGCCAGCGCTTGATCTTTTGTCAGACCCAGTACGCGGCAGGGCGCTTCAATCAGATTCTGCACAACCGTGAGATGCGGCCAAAGGTTGTATTGCTGGAAGACCATACCCACGTTCTGACGCAGCTCCCGAATGGCTTTGTCTGACGGGGTCTTCGTGAAGTCGAAACGGTTACCCGCAATAGAGAGTGTGCCCGAGCGCGGCATCTCAAGCAGGTTGAGTACGCGCAGCAGCGAGCTTTTCCCGGCTCCACTTGGGCCAAGTAACACCAGTGTTTCACCCTGAGGGCAATCCAGCGTGATATCGAACAGCGCCTGATGTGCGCCGTAGAAGCAGTTAATGCCGTTTAATTGAATACTCATTGACACTCGATACTGGCAGTCTGATAGCTATTGAAGCCGCAGATACTACCTTTGACAGAATAGTTATGCAATATTTATGCGTTAAAAGTTAAATGCAAACCGCATTCTTATCTAAACATAGCACAAAATAGCGGGGCCACCAGCGGGCAAGAATAATTGTCGGCATTCTATGCAGAATGCCAGACAATTTATGGGGGTTATGATTCCGGCGGGTGAATGGGGCGGTTAGCGGTTTTCGACAGACTGGCGCAGCGTCCCGGCTGGCGCGTGTACGCTGCCGCCCAGATAGCGGACATCGTCAACTACCCAGCACTGGCCTTCGCGGATCATCAGCACTTCATCACGCCAGCTTTGGTCACCCTGTTTAAGCTCTACGCGCAGCGGAATGTTGCGTGCATCACTATTCGGAATGGTCGATGCGCTGGCGACGCTGGCACTGTCCGGTAACGTAGCGCGACTAGAGAACGGATCGCTGTTAAACAGATCGCGATGCGCGTTATCACGGCTGGCATCGTTCAGCAGTTTCGCCAGGTTGTCGCTGAGGTACGGACGAAGGGGGGTAATGTCATTGTTTCGGTGCTGAATACGGTAATCATAGAATTGTTGAGCCACGCTGTCTGGCCCGCCTTCTACGCATGAGCCGCTACGCGTGCCGTTATCTTTGTAGGCCGGCGTTACGGTAGTACAGGCGCTGAGAAGTAGTGCACATGGAACCAGCAGAGAGAGTTTCGAGTAGCGCATAATGATTTCCTTATTAGCTTTCTACTATTAGTGTTCTACGTTGATTTACATGTCATACTTCAAGTTGCTTGTGCGTTGGCTACGTGCGTTCACCCCAGTCACATAGTTATCTATGCTCCTGGGGATTCACACTCTTGCCGCCTTCCTGCAACTCGAATTATTTTGTGTAAAGAATATATCCTTTCAATGATAGTGGATCGGTTCGATAATGCTTTTGAGATCGTGCTCTTAGCGCAAAAAGGAGATTAACCATGCAGTTTTCGACTACCCCTACGCTGGAAGGGCAGAGCATCGTGGAATACTGCGGTGTTGTGACTGGCGAAGCCATTTTAGGCGCGAATATCTTCCGCGATTTCTTCGCCGGCATTCGCGATATCGTCGGCGGTCGCTCCGGCGCGTATGAAAAAGAGCTGCGTAAAGCGCGTGAAATTGCTTTTCAGGAGCTTGGTGAACAGGCAAAAGCGCTCGGTGCTGATGCGGTAGTCGGTATCGATATCGATTACGAAACCGTAGGCAAAGACGGTAGCATGCTGATGGTGAGCGTCAGCGGCACTGCGGTGAAAACTCGCCGATGAAGCGTCTGCTGTCTCTGCTGGCATTAACGCTGCTGCTGGTAGGATGTGCTGGCGAAAAAGGGATTGTCGACAAAGACGGGTATCAGTTAGATACCCGTCGTCAGGCGCAGGCTGCTTACCCGCGCATTAAAGTGCTGGTTATCCATTACACGGCCGATGATTTCGACTCTTCTCTGGCTACGCTGACCGATAAAAACGTCAGCTCGCACTATCTGATCCCGGCAGTGCCGCCGCTCTACCATGGCAAACCGCGTATCTGGCAACTGGTGCCGGAAAAAGATCTGGCCTGGCATGCGGGGATTAGCTTTTGGCGCGGCGCTACGCGAATTAACGATACCTCGATCGGCATTGAGCTGGAAAACCGCGGCTGGCAAAAATCGGCGGGCAGCAAGTATTTTGCGCCGTTTGAACCCGCGCAAATTCAGGCGTTAATCCCCTTGGCGAAAGATATTATTGCCCGTTATGACATAAAACCACAGAACGTGGTGGCTCATGCGGATGTCGCACCGCAGCGCAAGGACGATCCAGGTCCGCTGTTTCCATGGGAAAAACTGGCCGCTCAGGGAATTGGCGCGTGGCCGGATGCTCAGCGGGTGGCGTTTTATCTTGCCGGGCGAGCGCCCGATGCACCGGTAGAAACCTCATCATTGCTCGATCTGCTGTCGCGCTATGGTTATGAGGTAAAACCTGAAATGACGCCGCGTGAACAGCGGCGGGTGATTATGGCCTTCCAGATGCACTTCCGCCCGACGTTGTGGAACGGCGTGGCGGATGCAGAAACTCAGGCGATTGCCGAAGCGTTACTGGAGAAATACGGGCAGGGTTAACGCGGCAGTTTGCCGTGGTCACGCAGCCAGGCCGCGGTACGCTCAATCCCTTCATCCAGCGTCACAACGGGCTGATAGCCTAATTCTTCCTGAGCGCGGGTGGTATCCAGCGTAAAGTCAAAATTCAGCTTCGAGACGCCGTAATGCGTAAGCTTTGGCTCTTTCGCGGATTTATTGCCTAACCGCTCCATGCTGCGGGCAATCATGTCCAGCATCGGGTAGGGTACGGAGCGGATACGACAATCAATATTTAGCTCGTCGATGAGTTTCTGCACAATACTGCGCAGGGTGCGATGCTCGCCGTTGGTAATGTTGTACGCACGACCCGACGGCAGATTATCGCAGGCTTGCTGACTTGCCAGCCACATCGCGTGCACCGCATTCTCGTAGTAGGTCATATCCACCAGCGCACTTCCGCCGTGCGGCAACAGAATGCTGCCGTAGTGGTACATCATATGGGCCAGGCGCGGGATAAAAACTTTATCGTGTGGTCCGAACAAGCTTTGCGGACGCAATACCGTAAAACGGGTCTGCGGGTTGGCCTGTGTCAGCAACGCAATCACATCTTCGCCAGCCGCTTTACTGCGGGCGAATTCATTGGCGAAGCGTTGGGGGCGGAAGTCCTCTTTGATATCGCGATGGTGGTGATAATCAAAATAGAGCGACGGTGATGAGATATGAATGAAGTTACGAACGCCCCAGGCCACGGCCCACTCGCCCAGACGGCGGGTTGCGCGAACGTTGGCCAGATCGAAAGCTTCCTGAGTTCCCCATGGTGAGGTAAAACTGGAGCAGTGCCACAGCGTATCGATACCGGCGAGCATCACTTTTGCCTGCGAAGAGACCAGCTCGGTCAAATCGGCATGCACAAACTCTGCGCCCATTTTCTCCAGCAGCTTGCCCATCGCTTCGTTGCGACCGGTAGCTCTGACGCTGACGCCTTTGCTGCATAAAAACTCAACCGCGTTTCGGCCTAAGCCGCTGGTGGCTCCGGTAACCAGTACCTTCATATCAATCCACTGTGTTTAAAAAACGTCGTGCGCATTCTTCCGTGAATTTCGTCTGTATGCAATGGGAAACATGAAAGAATACAGGCTCTTTTTATCATGAGTCTGTGATTTGTTCTGCAAGTTTAGCAATACGCTTCGCCATCCCTCTGAAAATGAACAGATGCGCCGGGATCATCAGCAGCCAATAGAAGAGGCCTGGCATGCCATGCGGATGCCACCAGGCGCGGACATCAATGCGTCGGTGGTCGCCTTTATCTTCCAACGTGAAGCTCAGACGACCCAATCCTGGCGCTTTCATCCCAAACAGCAGCGTCAGCTGTTTTTCTGGCTCAACGATGATAACTTTCCAGCTATCAACGGTATCGCCAACCTGCAACAGAGAGTGTTGCGGTCTGCCTTTCGCCAGCTTATGGCCGACCAGCAGGTCCAACGCCGCGCGCGTTTTCCATAAAATATTGCCAAAGAAATAGCCTTCTTTGCCGCCGAGGCGATTCACCACTTGCCACAGCGCCTGCCGACTGGCGGAGGTTTCAACGCTAAAGCCAGCTTGTTTAGCGAAATAGCCATATTCGGGGCGCCAGCGGGCAAATGCTTGCGCGTCGTAACCCCAGTCGCTGGAATTGACCAGCTTCTCTTCTTCTTTCAACGTGCTGCGCACCGCGTCATCAAAGGCAATCAGCTTTTGCGGGATCAGCGTGCGTAATTCGGTGTCATCGGCCAGCAGGTCGTGTTTTAACCCCTGTATCAGCGCTTTTGCCGTGGTCGGCGGCACTGACGTTATGACGTTCAAAAACCAGACCGAAATCCAGCGGGTAGGAAAGGGGACAGGGATGAGCAGGCGATGTTTACCGCTGACCGCCATAAAATGCTCGAACTGCTCCTGATAGCTCAATACCTGCGGCCCGGCGGCTTCGAGTACGCGGTGTTGGCGTGTAGGATGGTCCAACAACGCCACCAGGTAGTACATTAAATTCTCCAGCGCGATAGGCGTGGTACGCGAGCGCACCCAGCGCGGAGGGGTGAGTACCGGCAGGTTGTAGACCATGTCGCGCATCACTTCAAAGGCGGCAGAACCTGCCCCTACGATAATACCCGCGCGCAATTCGGTCATTGGCACGCCTGATTCGCGCAGGGTGTCCGCGGTTATCTGTCGCGCACGCAGATGATCGGATTGTTCATGCCGGGGAGCCTGTAATGAGCTCAGGAAAATAAGCTGTTTGACTGGCGTATCACGTAGCGCATCGCGCACGTTCATTGCTACCTGGCGCTCATGGGCGATAAAATCACCGCCTTCTCCCATGCCATGGACCAGGTAATAGACCGTATCAACGCCGGTCAGCAGCGGCGTTAGGTTATCTGGCCAATTCAAATCGACCTTATGGCAACTGACGTTGGCCAACTGCTGCTTTTCCAGCCGCTCGATGCGGCGTGCCGCAGCCAGCACCTGATGCCCTTGCTGACTGAGCGCCTGTACCAGATGCTGACCAATGTAGCCACTGGCGCCAAGAACCAAAATCCGTTGCGGCACGCCCATCTCCTTAGCGGGTTAAAAAAGCGCGCCAGTGGGCGACGACTTCAGCAAGCTGTTCACGCGATACGTCCAGATGCATCACCAGACGCACAATCGGCGAGGCGTTAATCAGCACGCCTTGCGCTTTCATGTACTCGCCCAGCGCCGCAGCGTGTTCTTCGCCAACGCGGATAAACAGCATGTTGGTGTCGTGGCGCATGACGTCCGCTCCTGCTTCGCGCAGTTGTTCCGCCATCCAGGCGGCGTTGTCATGGTCTTCTTGTAAGCGCGACACGTTATTTTTCAGCGCATACAGTCCGGCCGCCGCCAGAATACCGGCCTGACGCATTCCGCCACCGGTCATTTTACGCCAGCGAATGGCGCGCTTGATGTACTCGTGGCTGCCGACCAGCAGTGAGCCTACCGGCGTTCCTAAACCTTTGGAAAGACAAATAGTGAACGAGTCGCAGTATTGCGTGACATCTTTTAACTCACAGCCATAGGCGACGATGGCGTTAAAAATACGCGCGCCGTCGACATGCAGCGCAAGATTGCGCTCACGGGTGAATTCCCAGGCCTCTTTCAGATACTCGCGTGGTAGCACTTTGCCGTTGTGGGTGTTTTCCAGGCTGAGCAGACGCGTGCGGGCAAAATGGATATCGTCCGCTTTGATTTTTGCCGCCACTTTGTCCAGCGGCAAAGAGCCATCCGGCATGGCGTCGATAGGTTGCGGTTGAATGCTGCCGAGTACCGCTGCGCCACCCGCTTCGTAGAGATAGTTATGTGCGCCCTGACCGGCGATATACTCTTCCCCGCGCTGACAATGGCTGAGGAGAGCCACCAGGTTCGCCTGAGTGCCTGTGGGTAAGAAAATTGCGGCTTCTTTGCCAGCAAGCTCGGCTGCGTATTGCTGGAGGGCATTAACTGTAGGATCATCACCGTAGACGTCGTCCCCGACCGGGGCGGCCATCATCTCTTCGAGCATGGCGCGACTTGGTCGGGTGACGGTATCACTGCGTAAATCAATCACGGGCATTCCTTTTTAAGTGAGGTAATGCCCTCTGTTTTACCTGAGCCAGTTAGTTTTCGCCAGTTCGATCACTTCATCACCGCGCCCGCTGATGATTGCGCGCAGCATATACAGGCTAAAACCTTTAGCTTGTTCGAGTTTGATCTGCGGCGGGATCGCCAGTTCTTCTTTCGCGACGACCACATCGACCAGCACCGGACCGTCAATCGACATCGCCCTTTGCAGCGCTTCATCAACCTCTGAGGATTTCTCCACGCGAATGCCCGTAATGCCGCAAGCCTCGGCAATCCGAGCGAAATTTGTATCGTGCAGTTCGGTGCCGTCGGTCAGATAACCGCCAGCTTTCATCTCCATCGCCACAAACCCCAACACGCTGTTGTTGAAGACAATAATCTTCACCGGCAGCTTCATTTGCACAACCGACAGAAAGTCGCCCATCAGCATGCTAAAACCGCCGTCACCGCACATTGCGACAACCTGGCGTCCCGGTTCGGTTGCTTGTGCGCCGAGCGCCTGCGGCATGGCATTGGCCATCGACCCGTGGTTAAACGAACCGATCAGACGGCGTTTACCGTTCATTTTCAGATAACGTGCCGCCCACACCGTTGGTGTGCCAACGTCGCAGGTGAAGATGGCGTCGTCAGCGGCAAAATGGCTGATCTGCTGCGCCAGATACTGCGGATGAATGGCTTTATCGCTGGGTTTGGCTAAATCATCCAGCCCTTTACGCGCCTCACGATAGTGTTCCAGCGCTTTATCCAGGAACTGCCGATCGGTTTTTTCTTCCACCAGCGGCAGCAGGGTGAGGAGTGTGGATTTAATATCGCCTACCAGCGCCATATCAACTTTACTGTGCGCGCCAATGCTCGCCGGATTGATATCAATCTGAATAATCTTGGCGTCGGTGGGGTAGAACGGGCGATAGGGGAACTGGGTACCTAACAGGATCAGCGTGTCGGCATTCATCATGGTATGGAAGCCGGATGAAAAGCCAATTAGCCCGGTCATGCCCACGTCGTAAGGGTTGTCGTACTCAACATGCTCTTTACCACGCAGGGCGTGCACAATCGGCGCTTTTATTTTAGCAGCAAACTCAACCAGTTCTTTATGCGCACCGGCGCAGCCACTGCCACACATCAGGGCGATATTGCTGGAGTAGCGTAGCAGTTGCGCTAGTTTTCTGAGTTCTTCTTCTTCCGGAGTGACCACCGGGAGCGGCGCATGATACCAGTGAGTGCTGGCGCTTTCAGGTGCTGGCTTCAGCGCGACGTCGCCGGGTAATACCACCACGGAGACGCCGCGGTTGAGCACCGCTTTACGCATGGCAATTGCCAGCACCTGTGGGATCTGTTCAGGGCTGGAAACCAGCTCGCAATAGTGGCTACATTCGCGAAACAACTCTTGCGGGTGGGTCTCCTGAAAATAACCGCTGCCTATCTCACTGGATGGAATGTGTGCGGCAATTGCCAGTACCGGGACGTGGTTGCGGTGGCAATCAAACAGGCCGTTAATCAGGTGCAGGTTGCCTGGTCCACACGAGCCAGCGCAGACGGCCAATTCTCCCGTCAACTGCGCTTCAGCGCCCGCGGCGAAGGCCGCAACCTCTTCATGACGGGTTGGCATCCAGTCAATCGTTCCCATACGATTCAGACTGTCACTAAGGCCATTTAGCGAGTCACCCGTCACACCCCAAATGCGTTTAACGCCAGCTTGTTCAAGTGTTTTAGCAATAAAAGCGGCAACCGTTTGTTTCATGGTTTTCCTTCTCCTTTAATGTGATACCGGTTACAAGTTTAGATGAAGATAATAGTTATGCTTATCATTACCTCTTATTTCCGGCAGGTTTCATTAAGCCTGTATTAAGCGTAGTTTGTTATTGGACATGGTTAAACAAGGAATAAATTCAAATGGTTATAAAACTATTAAATACAGTTAACCGGGTACTGACTCATGAAGATTTTGGCAAGTTTTTGTTACGTATTGCCGTGGGGGGATTAATGCTGTTTCATGGGCTGCATAAACTGTTCGCGGGTATTGATGGCATCAGTGGCATGCTGATAGCGAAAGGTTTCCCCGGCTTTATTGCGTATGGCGTTCTGCTGGGAGAGGTTGTGGCACCGTGTCTGATTATTCTTGGGATCCTGACGCGTCCGGCGGCGTTGGGGCTCGCGTTTACGATGGTGGTGGCATGGCTGATGGTCGGGATGGGTGAAACCTGGTCACTGGATAAAACCGGCGCATGGGCAATTGAAAGTCTGGTGTATTTCTTCATCGGCGCTCTGGCCGTGGCATTTTTGGGCGCGGGGCGTTTCTCCGTTGCCGGAAACTCGGCCTGGCGATAGTTTGCCATCCGAGAATCAATACAGAGGCGGGAATGCGTTAACCTATCTCCGCCTCGCCATTAAATCTGGCCGCTAATCCATGTCGTCACTGCTCCACAGTTTGTGCCGACGTCTCAGTGCACGTTGCGTCAATGCCTTTGCCATCGCGGCGCCTATTTCAGCGCTAACCACCAGCCCCTGAATAAAGGGACGGTCGTGCATCAACCACGGCAGTCCGCCAAAGGCGATGCGGTTGCGGGCGTTTTCCGGCGCTTGCAGCGTGTAATCTTCGCCGATATCCGGGATCTCATCGCCACAGGCCAGCAGTTGATCGCGTAGCGTTGGGAACGGAATATCTTTGCTCTGCAATGCCCGTTGTCCTCGGGCGTCAATAAATACATCAAATTCACTGCGCTGACCGTGGTGGTAAATGACCGTCCTTTCCTGCTCATTCGTACGCTCATAATCTTTGCCGAGTGCGAGGATCTCAATCAGTCCGGCATCGTGCAGAGCCAGCAATCGGCGGATAGATTCAGACGGGATTGCCGCATAGTTATCAATAAAGACGCGCGCCAGTCCGTGCCTGAAACGTTTTTCGTCGCGAGCATCAAGATGAGGAACGATCTCTTCAATAACCTCGTGTAGGCGCAATAAGGTATAGCGCCAGGCGACGGTATGTTGTTCCTGCTTGTTGCGTTCAACCTCCACCAGGTTACGCCTCGCCCAGTCAAAAGGGTCATGCTTGAGCCTGTCGGCAAAATAGACCTCGGGGAATGTGTCGGCGTTAAGCGTTGCAAGTGCAACCTGTTGGCACCACCCTGGGGCCGCGTCTTGCAGTTGTTGCACAATAAGCCGGAAGATGCGGTCCAGTAATCCGTTTTGGCCCTCGGCAATGGCGTTTTCAATCGCTTCTTGCGTCGCGATATTCAGCGGTTCATAGGGAAGAGGGCAGTAAAAATCCGCTTCAGGCAGCACACCGCTGCGCGACATCAGGGTCAGCTTCAGGTTTTGGCTGTCGGGTTTACGCGTGAACTGCAGTGAATGGTCGGTATTGGTGGTGAAGTTACCATGCTGACTGACCACGGCCATCGCCGCGTCGATAGCGCTTAGCGAGGTGCCCAGAATACCCACCCTGCAAGCGCTAATCCGCGCCTCCATCAGGCCGGTCCACGGACTGGGGAAAAACTTGCGTGCCTGAGCATCAGTTTCTGCCCACAGATGACCGCTGGCGATAGCGGCGAAATCCACTTCGACGGGCTGTGACGCGTGATTGATCCACAGGGAGACCCCAGTCGGGTTTGCTTGCAGGTCGGTGACTTTACTTGATTCAAATACGCGAATTGTGAACCCGGATCTTTGCGCTTTATCGACGATGGCTAAAAAACGATCGCGATAATAGTCGCCGAGGATCACCCGGGGCAAAAATTGCCGCTCATGCAACGATGTACGTTCAAGCCGAAACTGCGCCAGGTATTCATCGCTTTGATTCTGTAGCCACGTCAGATAACTGATATAAATCGGCGGGATCTCAATGCTGGCTATATTGGCCAGCATGTGGTCTGCGTTGTTGTCGCTGTTATAAGGCATGCCTATGCCAGCTTCCTCAGCTTGCTCATAAAGCTGTATCTCCAGCGGTTCACCGCGCTCAACGAGGGCATGAAACGTATAAATTCCGGTGGGACCTACGCCGACGATGGCCACTTTTTTCATGGGGATCCTTTGTAGAAAGTTCGACGTGGTAGTCGGGGTTTTGCTTAACCTGTGCCAGGTAAGTGTGGTCGATAATTCGCGGGAAGAGGGCGGTATTTTGCCTGGGAGGGGGAAAAAATAGGAATTTTGCAGTGTCTGACAGCATAAAAAAAGGCCACCCGATATAACCGGGTAGCCTTTTGTACATCAGATATCGGTCAATTACGCCAGCACTAAATCACCCTGCGGATGACAGGAGCAGGCCAGCACATAACCTTCAGCAATTTCTGCGTCGGTCAGCGTCATGGTGCTGCTGACCGTGTAGTTACCGTCAACCACTTTGGTTTTGCAGCAGCCGCAAACGCCCGCACGGCATGCGGCGACAACCGGCACTTTATTGCTTTCCAGCGCTTCCAGCAGCGTACTGCCTACCGGCGCATAAAACTCTTTTGCCGGCTGCAGTTTGGTGAACTTCAGACCGCTGGTGGCGGCTTCAGCTACCGGGGTGAAGAACTGCTCTTTAAAGAAGCGTGTCACGCCCAGCGCGTTGACTTCTTTCTCGACCAGATCCATATACGGCGCCGGGCCGCAGGTCATCACGGTGCGAGAAGCCAGGTCCGGTACGCTTTGCAGCAGTTCGGTGGTCAGTCGGCCGGAAACAAAACCTTCAGTGGCATTGTTTTCAGCAACTAAGGTCACCGGATACTCGCGCCATTCGTCGGCAAAAATGACATCTTGCGGTGAACGGACGTTAAAGATCACCTGCACATCTGCCTGTGGGCGGTATTTTGCCAACCAGCGACGCATTGACATGATTGGCGTGACGCCACAGCCAGCGGCCAGCATCAGGAACCTGTCTTCCGCTTTATCTTCACAGGTGAATTCACCCATTGCATCGGACAGCCAGATATAGTCGCCGCGCTTCACGTCGCGGGTTAACCACTGTGAGCCTGCGCCATCGTCAATGCGGCGGATGGTCAGCGTGATATATTCGCTAACGCCCGGCGTTGAAGAAAGAGTGTAAGCACGCAGCGTGTCCGCTGAATTACGTACGCTGACCAGTGCATACTGCCCGGCGCGGTACGGATAATAGTCGTGGCACAGCAACGAAATTGTCCATACATCCGGCGTTTCCTGATGGATGTGATGAACCTGCATCCGCCATGGGCACTGATGAGTTGGCATTGTCATTCTTTACTCCTTACGCGCTCAGCAGTTGCTTCATGTCTTCTTCAACGGTGGTCACGGAACGCAGACCGAACTTCTCGTTGAGAACTGCCAGCAGGTCCGGCGTGAAGAAGCCAGGCGCAGTCGGGCCAGTGACGATGTTTTTCACGCCCAGAGACAGCAGGGTCAGCAGAATGACAATCGCTTTCTGTTCGAACCAGGAGAGCACCAGAGACAGCGGCAGATCGTTCACGCCACAGCCCAGTTTCTCAGCCAGGGTTACCGCCAGGATGATGGCAGAGTATGCATCGTTACACTGACCTGCATCGACCAGACGCGGCAGGCCTTCGATATCGCCGAACTCCAGTTTGTTGAAACGGTATTTACCGCACGCCAGTGTCAGGATCAGGCAGTCGTCCGGCACGCTGGTGGCGAAGTCGGTGAAGTAGTTACGTTCGCCACGCGCGCCATCACAACCGCCAACCAGGAAGATGTGACGCAGTTTTTCGCGGCTTACCAGGTCGATCAGGGTATCAGCCGCGCCCAGCAGAGTCTGACGACCGAAACCAACGGTGATCAGGTGCGGAATTTCGCTGTACGGGAAGCCCGCCATCTGCTGAGCCTGAGCGATTACCGGAGCGAAGTTGTCGCCTTCGAGGTGGCTTACACCTGGCCAACCGACGATGCTACGAGTCCAGATACGGTCATCGTAGGCGCCAACGGTTGGGTCGATGATGCAGTTAGAGGTCATTACGATTGGGCCCGGGAAGCGGGCAAATTCAACCTGCTGATTCTGCCAGCCGCTGCCGTAGTTACCGATCAGGTGTTTGAACTTACGCAGTTCCGGGTAGCCGTGCGCTGGCAGCATTTCACCGTGGGTATAGACGTTAACGCCGGTACCTTCGGTCTGCTCCAGCAGGTTGTACAGATCTTTCAGGTCGTGACCGGAGATCAGGATGCACTTACCTTCGGTTGCTTTGACGTTGACCTGAGTTGGCGTCGGGTGGCCGTATTTAGTGGTTTCGCCAGCATCCAGAATGCTCATCACTTTGAAGTTCATCTGGCCGATTTCCATTGAGCACTCCAGCAGAGCGTTCATATCGGAAGGCCAGGTTCCCAGCCATGCCATGATTTTGTGGTACTGAGCGTAGATGTCGTTGTCGTACTGACCGAGAACGTGCGCGTGCTCCATGTAAGCTGCCGCACCTTTCAGGCCGTACAGGCACAGCAGACGCAGGCCGAGAATGTTCTCGCCGATGGCTGCTTTGTCTTTGTTCGGGGTAAATTCAGCGGCCTGACGTTGCAGGTCGCCCAGATCGTCGCTGACCAGTTGCAGATCGGCCATCGGGTTAGCGACCGCTGCGTTCGCGTCGATGTTCAGGCATTGCGCTTTCAGGGCGTCGCGCATGGCGATAGCTTCACGGGCATAGCCAACAATACGCGGGGAATCGAAGTTAACGTTGGTCAGCGTGGAGAAGAATGCACGCGGCGCAAAGTTATCAACTTCATGGTCGATGATGCCGTATTCACGTGCCTTAACAGCCCATGCAGACAGACCTTGTAGGGAAGCAATCAGCAGATCCTGCAAATCGGAGGTTTCAGCCGTTTTACCGCACATACCCTGCGCGTAAGAGCAGCCGTTTCCTGCCGGAGTACGGATGGTTTGTTCACATTGCACACAAAACATGGTCACACCTTTTAAAGTTATATTTAATATACATGTTTAAGGTTATGCCTGTGCGCGAAGGGATAAAAGGGATTTCTGCTACAACTTGCAGGGAGATTGATTTAGCGCAATTTTGGCGGTAGATGACTACCGCCAGAGAGGTATTTGTCCTGACTTTAGGCGGAGAAAAACGCCATCAGCAAAGGCACTAACAGACTCAGAATAAAGCCGTGGACGATGGCTGCCGGAACCATCTCCAGACCGCCGCTGCGTTGGAGCACCGGTAAGGTGAAATCCATTGATGTCGCGCCACATAGCCCCAGCGCGGTTGAGCGGCTGCGGCCCACCATTCCAGGAATCAACATAATGGCAATCAGCTCGCGGGCCAGGTCATTAAAGAAGGCGGCGCTACCAATCACCGGCCCGAAGGATTCGGTTAACAGAATACCGGACAGGGAGTACCAGCCAAAACCAGACGCCATCGCCAGCGCGGTTTTCAGCGGCAGGCCGAGGATCAACGCATTGATAACCCCCGCCAGCATCGAACTGGCGACGACGACCACCGCAACAATCATCCCCCGGCGATTCAGCACAATTTGCTTTAAGGTCATACCGCTGTTGCGCAGTTGAATCCCGACCAGGAACAGTAAAAAGATTAACGTATATTCGCTGGCTTCGGTGGCGTGCTGCAGAATAGGAAGACCGGTGAGGCCGAGCAGAAAACCCACGACGACGACGCCACAAAGCTGGAGCGACTCAAGCGCCATCGCAATTCGCGAGGGTAGCTTTTCTTGCTTGTGGTTATGTCGCCAGGGCAGCGAACGCTCCAGCCAGAACAGCGCCGCGATATTACACAGCAAAATGACCGTCACGCTGACCGCAGAATAATGAAGAATGGCTAACAGGTTGCTGGCGAGATTATCCAGAAACGCCAGGCTGATACCCATAAAAAAGAGAATAAGGTAGACGATCCAGCTCAACAGGCGATTGATGAGTTTTAATGCAGCCCTGTGCCGAAGCGGAATAAGGTAGCCCACAATAAGGGGAACCAGAATGATTAACAGCCCTGAAAACATGAAAACCAGATCCTTGCTGAGAGTAAGACGAAATGCGCCAGCACACACTACTCAATGCAAAGAAGGGAGTAAAGTTGCAAATAAAAGGAAATATAGCGGGAAAAAAAAGACCTGACTTGCGCCAGGCCTTTTTTGTTATCGATTAATCGCGTTTTTCCAGCAGAGTGCGGTAAATAAGACCGCCGAGGACCCCACCGATAATCGGCATAACCCAGAAGAACCACAATTGTTGCAATGCCCAGCCGCCCTGGAAGATGGCTACAGCGGTACTACGTGCCGGGTTAACGGAGGTGTTGGTAACCGGAATACTGATCAAGTGGATCAGGGTTAACGCCAGACCAATCGCAATAGGTGCAAAACCTGCCGGAGCATGTTTATCGGTCGCACCGTGGATCACTAATAAGAAACCAGCGGTCAAAATAATTTCAATTACGACGGCAGACAGCATTGAATAGCCGCCAGGTGAATGTTCACCAAAGCCGTTCGAGGCAAAACCACTGGCAGTTGCGTCAAAACCAGCTTTACCGCTGGCAATAAGATACAGTGCCGCTGCTGCAACAATACCGCCCACAACCTGAGCGATAACATAACCAATAACGTCTTTTGCCGGGAAGCGACCGCCCGCCCATAAACCGAAGGTCACCGCCGGGTTAAAGTGTCCGCCGGAAATATGACCTACGGCGAATGCCATGGTTAATACGGTCAAACCAAACGCCAGCGCGACACCGGCAAATCCAATACCCAACTCCGGGAATGCTGCGGCCAGAACTGCGCTACCGCACCCACCAAAGACGAGCCAAAACGTACCGAAGAATTCGGCTGCTAATTTCCGGTGATGCTGCCAACTTACTGATTTAGTGTATGATGGTGTTTTTGAGGTGCTCCAGTGGCTTCTGTTTCTATCAGCTGTCCCTCCTGTTCAGCTACTGACGGGGTGGTGCGTAACGGCAAAAGCACTGCCGGACATCAGCGCTATCTCTGCTCTCACTGCCGTAAAACATGGCAACTGCAGTTCACTTACACCGCTTCTCAACCCGGTACGCACCAGAAAATCATTGATATGGCCATGAATGGCGTTGGATGCCGGGCAACCGCCCGCATTATGGGCGTTGGCCTCAACACGATTTTACGTCACTTAAAAAACTCAGGCCGCAGTCGGTAACCTCGCGCATACAGCCGGGCAGTGACGTCATCGTCTGCGCGGAAATGGACGAACAGTGGGGCTACGTCGGTGCTAAATCACGTCAGCGCTGGCTGTTTTACGCGTATGACAGGATACGGAGGACGGTTGTGGCGCACGTCTTCGGTGAACGCACTCTGGCCACACTGGAGCGTCTTCTGAGCCTGCTGTCGGCCTTTGAGGTCGTGGTATGGATGACGGATGGCTGGCCGCTGTATGAATCCCGCCTGAAGGGAAAGCTGCACGTAATCAGCAAGCGTTACACTCAGCGCATTGAGCGACATAACCTGAATCTGAGACAACATCTGGCAAGGCTGGGACGGAAGTCACTGTCGTTCTCAAAATCGGTGGAGCTGCATGACAAGGTCATCGGGCATTATCTGAATATAAAACACTATCAGTAAGTTGGAGTCATTACCCTAATTTCCTGAACATAACCACCTCAATTAAAAGTTCCGGGTTCGTGTTCCTTACCCGGTAATTCATCGCTAAAAGGGACGATGATGAAAGAGCCGGTATTTTAGAAAAAAACATCATCCCTTCGCCAGTTAAATTGATGAAAAAATTTGATTTAAGGCAATATGTTGTGATTCCTTTTTGAATATTGGATGAATGAAGCATAGTTCAATTAGCAAAACGGCGATGATTGAGTTCTGAAATAATATTCCAGGGAAAACATAAGAAGAATATTCTTATATTTTTTGATTTCTGCGACTAACCTCCTGATCATATCGGGTGTCTTGAGCGCCCGCTTGCCGTTATACTCCTGATAACTTGAAGGAAAAAGTTAGCATTTCCGGAGGCTATATGATTCTCGAACGCGTTGAGATTGTTGGATTTCGTGGTATTAACCGTCTGTCGTTGATGCTGGAGCAAAGCAACGTGCTGATTGGGGAGAACGCGTGGGGTAAGTCCAGTCTGCTGGATGCTTTAACCCTGCTGCTGTCGCCGGAAACTGATTTGTACCACTTTGACCGCGAAGATTTCTGGTTCCCGCCGGGCGATATTCAAGGCCGGGAACATCATCTGCATATCATCCTGACGTTTCGTGAGTCTCAACCGGGTCGCCACCGTGTGCGCAGGTATCGCCCTCTGGAAGCCAGCTGGACGCTGTGTCAGGATGGCTATCACCGCATTTTCTATCGGCTGGAAGGTGAATGTGCGGACGACGGTAGCGTTCTGACGTTACGCAGTTTTCTGGATGGCGAGGGCCATCAGCTTCCCCTCGACGACATTAACGATCAGGCGCGGCACCTCGTGCGTTTGATGCCAGTACTGCGCCTGCGCGACGCACGTTTTATGCGACGGATCCGAAACGGTACGGTGCCGGATTCGTCGGATGTCGAAGTGACCGCGCGGCAACTGGATTTTCTGGCACGTGAACTGGCTACCCGACCGCAAAACCTGACAGATGGGCAGATACGTCAGGGGTTATCGGCCATGGTACAGCTATTGGAACACTATTTTTCTGAGCAAGGTTCCAGTCAGTCCCGCTATCGTCTGATGCGTCGACGTTCCAATAACGAACAACGTAGCTGGCGCTATCTGGATATTATCAACCGTATGATTGATAGACCGGGCGGACGCACGCACCGCGTGATCTTGTTGGGATTGTTTTCGACGCTGTTACAGGCCAAAGGTACGCTGAGGCTGGATAAAGACGCCCGGCCGTTACTGTTGGTAGAAGACCCTGAAACGCGTTTACATCCGATTATGCTGTCGGTTGCCTGGCACCTGCTGAATTTGCTTCCGCTGCAACGGGTGGCGACCACCAACTCAGGTGAGTTACTGTCCCTCACCCCCGTGGAACATGTTGTCCGCCTGGTGCGTGAGTCTTCCCGCGTCGCCGCCTGGCGGCTTGGGCCAGGTGGGATCAGCGCAGAAGATGGTCGGCGTATTGCCTTTCATATTCGTTTTAACCGTGCATCGTCGTTGTTTGCCCGCTGTTGGCTGCTGGTGGAAGGCGAAACGGAAACCTGGGTCATTAACGAACTGGCCCGCCAGTGTGGGCACCACTTTGATGCGGAAGGTATCAAAGTCATTGAATTTGCCCAGTCCGGCCTTAAGCCGCTGGTTAAGTTCGCCCGCCGGATGGGTATCGAGTGGCATGTGCTGGTTGATGGTGATGAAGCCGGGAAAAAGTATGCCGCTACGGTGCGGAGTTTGTTGAATAACGACAGAGAAGAAGAGCGCGATCATTTAACCATGCTTCCCGCGCTGGACATGGAACACTTTATGTATCGCCAGGGGTTCGCTGACGTTTTTCACAGGGTGGCGCAAATCCCCGAAAACGTGCCCATGAATATGCGCAAAATTATCTCGAAGGCGATTCACAGGTCGTCAAAACCAGATTTAGCCATTGAGGTGGCGATGGAAGCCGGGCGGCGCGGCGTTGACGCGGTGCCGACGCTGCTGCGAAAAATGTTTTCCCGCGTGCTGTGGTTGGCACGCGGCAGAGCGGATTAGTTGCGAAACATCGACGACAGCTGCGAGTGGATGCTGTCCAGTAACTGGTAGCGACGGCGGTATTCCGCGCGTTTTTTGCTGGCAATGTCCGCTTCGCTTTTTCGCGCCATTGTGCGTGGGATATGGTAATAGCCGTGACTGTCGCACTCACCGCCAACCGACTCCCAAAATGCGTTGTAGTCGGAAAGTATCACCTTGTTTTTATCGTGGTAACGCGGGCTGCGAAAGATATGCTGTTCATTGCTGACAGCCAGAATTTGTTTAATATTCAATTGTTCTGCAAAACAGCAAATGGCTTCCATCACAATACGTTTAGGGAAAATCCCGTAGCATGATTTGGTCGCTTTTTGAATTTCTTCATGTGGCAGTAATCGACTGCCTCCCTGTAACCCGCCAATAAACAGTGTGCTGCTTCCTTGATAATTGCACAGCGTAAACGTCATTTCCGCTAAAGTCTCGCCAGCGCTATTGCGTACCAGAATGGTACTTTCACCTTCTTTATCCAGTGAGATAAATGAGCCCAGTATTACGCTAAATATTTCGCTATTTTTGCCTTCAATTTGTGCCAGTTGTAATCCATCCGCACTTAAATAAGCTTTATATTCCGTGGCTGAAAAAGAGCTGCGGATAGCATTGTAATGAAAACGCACAGCATCCAGTTTCATTTTTCGATCAAGGTTTTGTGCGAGATAGGCGCGATGTAGGCGAACCGGCAGACGAGGCTGGCGTGCCAGTACGCTATCGAGATCAGGCCATTGCGCCAGTTCAGTCATCCATTCATGCATTAATCTTGGCATAAGCGCTGAGCGCAACAAAAACTTACGACGGAAACT
Organism: Citrobacter sp. RHBSTW-00859; assembly: GCF_013729795.1. NCBI lineage: Bacteria > Pseudomonadati > Pseudomonadota > Gammaproteobacteria > Enterobacterales > Enterobacteriaceae > Citrobacter > Citrobacter sp. RHBSTW-00859. The sequence continues at coordinate 1,854,974 of NZ_CP056284.1, forward strand.
ACGCTGATGCCAAAATTTTCCAGGGCGCCAATGTCCGGTCATCAGGCTACAAAAGAGGCTAAAACTTGTGGCGGGTTTTGAAGAATGAAAAGTGCTGTCAGTTAGCTGGCTCATAATAACAATCCGATGGATACTCTGATACTAATTTCAACACAGCGGATCTTAACCATTCATCAATAACTCTGTTATTCTTGCGTTTTTCAACGGCTATTTATTTAACGTTGATGTTTACCACTCCACTCTGGTGGACGTATTGGGGGAAATTGGGACATTTATGAAGCTCAAGGGAAAAATCAAAAAGCGCTATTTTTTCTTCGCCATCATCATTATTGTGGCGATAATTGCACTTTGGCGAACGCTTAATGCGCCTTTACCTCAGTATCAAACGTTAATTGTTCGTCCGGGCGATCTGCAGCAAAGCGTACTGGCAACCGGCAAACTGGATGCGTTGCGTAAAGTTGACGTCGGGGCGCAGGTAAGCGGGCAATTAAAAACGCTGTCGGTCGCCATTGGCGACAAAGTAAAAAAAGATCAACTGCTTGGCGTTATCGATCCTGAACAGGCGCAAAACCAGATTAAAGAGGTTGAAGCGACGCTGATGGAATTACGCGCTCAGCGTTTACAGGCTGAAGCAGAGTGGAAACTGGCGCGGGTAACGCTTTCCCGTCAGCAACAGCTGGCGAAAACCCAGGCTGTCTCGCAGCAGGATCTCGACACGGCGGCTACTCAGATGGCGGTCAAACAGGCGCAAATCGGCACAATTGATGCGCAAATTAAGCGTAATCAAGCCTCTCTCGATACGGCAAAAACCAACCTTGATTACACCCGCATCGTCGCGCCAATGGCAGGCGAAGTCACGCAAATTACTACCCTTCAGGGGCAAACCGTTATTGCTGCCCAGCAGGCACCTAACATTCTGACATTGGCAGATATGAGCACCATGCTGGTGAAAGCGCAGGTTTCCGAGGCGGATGTGATTCACCTGCATCCCGGGCAAAAGGCCTGGTTTACCGTACTGGGCGATCCTCAGACGCGCTACGAAGGTAAGCTCAAAGATGTTCTTCCGACGCCAGAGAAAGTGAATGATGCAATTTTCTACTATGCTCGCTTCGAAGTTCCCAACCCGAAAGGGATCCTGCGTCTGGATATGACCGCGCAGGTCCATATCCAGCTCACGGATGTGAAAAATGTCCTGACGATCCCGCTGTCGGCGCTGGGCGATCCTATTGGCAACAATCGTTATAACGTCAGGCTGCTGCGTAACGGCGAAACCCGTGAACGCGAAGTGGTTATCGGCGCGCGTAATGACACCGATGTGGAGATCGTTAAAGGGCTGGAAGAGGGGGATGAAGTCATCACCGGTGAGGGCAACGCTGGAGCGCCAAAATGACGGCATTGCTTGAACTGAGCAATATCCGCCGCAGCTATCCGTCAGGCGAAGGTCAGGTCGAGGTATTGAAGGACGTATCCTTGAGCATTCAGGCCGGGGAAATGGTAGCGATTGTCGGGGCGTCTGGCTCGGGTAAATCGACGCTGATGAATATTCTCGGCTGTCTGGACAAACCCACCAGCGGTACGTATCGGGTTGCCGGGCGCGATGTCTCCACGCTGGATAGCGATGCGTTAGCCCAGCTGCGTCGCGAACATTTCGGTTTTATCTTCCAGCGTTATCATTTGTTGTCGCATTTAACCGCCGCGCAAAACGTTGAGGTGCCTGCGGTCTACGCTGGCACCGAACGTAAGCAGCGCCTGGCCCGTGCGCAAGAACTCCTGCAGCGACTGGGTCTGGGCGACAGAGTCGACTATCAGCCTTCCCAGCTTTCCGGTGGTCAGCAGCAGCGGGTCAGTATTGCGCGTGCGCTGATGAACGGGGGACAGGTTATCCTCGCCGACGAACCCACCGGCGCGCTGGACAGCCATTCAGGCGAAGAGGTGATGGCGATTTTGCATCAGCTGCGCGATCGCGGGCATACGGTGATTATCGTCACTCACGACAGCCAGGTCGCCGCACAGGCCGAACGCGTCATTGAAATTCGTGACGGCGAGATTGTGCGCAATCCGCCGTCGCACAAACCCTCTACCGGGCGCGATATCGCGGAGCCGACGGTGAAAACGGCGTCCGGCTGGGGGCAGTTTGTCAGCGGTTTTCGCGAAGCGCTCACTATGGCCTGGCTGGCAATGGCTGCGAATAAAATGCGAACGCTACTGACCATGCTTGGGATCATCATCGGTATTGCTTCAGTGGTGTCGATTGTGGTGGTAGGCGATGCGGCTAAACAGCTGGTACTGGCAGATATTCGCGCTATTGGCACCAATACCATCGATATCTATCCTGGCAAAGATTTCGGCGACGACGACCCACAATATCAACAGGCGCTGAAGTATGACGATTTAACGGCGTTACAGAAGCAGCCCTGGGTCAGTTCGGTGACGCCTGCGGTGTCGAAAAACCTGCGGCTACGCTATGGCAATATCGACGTGGCAGCCAGTGCTAATGGCGTTAGCGGCGACTATTTCAACGTCTATGGCATGACGTTTAGCGAAGGGACCACTTTTAACGCTGAACAACTGGCGGGGCGCGCTCAGGTGGTGGTGCTCGACAGCAATACCCGTCGTCAATTGTTCCCCAACAAAGCGAAAGTTGTCGGCGAAGTCGTGCTGGTGGGGAATATGCCTGCCACGGTAATTGGTGTTGCAGAAGAGAAACAGTCGATGTTTGGCAGTAGCAAGATCCTGCGGGTCTGGCTGCCTTACAGCACCATGTCCGGGCGAATTATGGGGCAGTCGTGGCTGAACTCGATCACCGTGCGGGTGAAAGACGGTTTTGATAGTGCTCAGGCCGAGCAGCAGCTCACCCGACTACTGACGTTACGCCACGGTAAGAAGGATTTCTTCACCTGGAATATGGACGGTGTCTTGAAAACCGCCGAAAAGACCACACGTACATTACAACTCTTCCTGACGCTGGTGGCCGTGATTTCGCTGGTGGTCGGTGGAATTGGTGTGATGAATATTATGCTGGTTTCGGTAACCGAACGAACGCGCGAGATTGGTATTCGTATGGCGGTTGGCGCCCGCGCCAGTGACGTACTGCAGCAGTTCTTAATTGAAGCGGTGCTGGTGTGTCTGGTTGGCGGCGCGCTGGGCATTAGCTTGTCGATGCTGATCGCCTTTACGCTTCAGCTATTCCTGCCTGGCTGGGAAATAGGTTTCTCACCCGTAGCCTTATTGACGGCGTTTCTGTGTTCGACTGCGACCGGGATTTTGTTTGGCTGGCTACCGGCGCGAAATGCGGCGCGGCTGGATCCGGTAGATGCTCTGGCGCGGGAATAATACCATCGAGATAAAAATGCCAGCCGCAAAGGCTGGCATTTTGACTGCGGGATGTACACAATGAAACAGAAGAGCTATGCGACAGCTTCTGCTTCAATGACAGGCACGATGACACTGGCATGATTGCCTTTTGGCCCCTGGTGGACATCAAACTGGACAGATTGTCCGGCTTTTAGCGTTCTGTAACCATCCATCTGAATGGTGGAGTAATGGGCGAAAATATCTTCGCCGCCGCCTTCGGGACAGATGAAACCAAACCCTTTGGCGTTGTTGAACCACTTAACAGTACCCGTTTCCATGCTTCGACATCCTTCGTAAATCTTATATAAGTAAGATGGAATGAACCGGTGGCGGAGTGGGGGCTGTTCAAAACCTCGCCAACTCTCGAAACTACAATTTAGAGAAATCAGGCGAGGCGTCAAGCGCCAGGCTGACGGAATAGGGTAAAAATGCATCAAAATTTGAAGCAGTTAACGCTATTGTCGGTTATGTGACAGATGTCGCGGATGGCACTAATAGATGATAGTTATCTAATACTTGAGGTAGATTGATTGTGCGCATAGGCTGCTTGTCAGCGGCAAGATTTTCTGCCGGAAACCGTAACTGAAGATGACGACTGACAATGGGTAAGACTAACGACTGGCTGGATTTCGATCTGCTGGCGGAAGATAAATTGCGCGACGCGCTAAAACCGCCATCTATGTATAAAGTGATATTAGTCAATGATGATTACACTCCGATGGAGTTTGTTATTGACGTGTTACAAAAATTCTTTTCTTATGATGTAGAACGTGCAACGCAACTGATGCTTGCCGTTCACTATCAAGGTAAAGCGATTTGCGGCGTATTCACTGCCGAAGTGGCTGAAACCAAAGTTGCGATGGTGAACAAGTATGCGAGGGAGAACGAGCATCCGTTGCTGTGTACGCTAGAAAAAGCCTAAATGCAGGCATAAATATTGGGGGAGGTGCCTATGCTCAATCAAGAACTGGAGCTCAGTTTAAACATGGCTTTCGCCAGAGCGCGCGAGCACCGACATGAGTTTATGACCGTCGAGCACTTGCTACTGGCATTGCTCAGTAACCCATCGGCCCGCGAAGCGCTGGAAGCGTGTTCTGTGGATCTGGTGGCGCTGCGTCAGGAACTCGAAGCCTTCATTGAACAAACCACACCCGTATTGCCTGCCAGTGAAGAAGAGCGCGACACGCAGCCAACGTTGAGTTTTCAGCGTGTGTTGCAACGCGCGGTCTTTCATGTTCAGTCCTCCGGGCGCAATGAAGTTACCGGTGCTAATGTGCTGGTCGCCATCTTCAGCGAGCAGGAATCTCAGGCGGCTTATCTGCTGCGTAAGCATGAAGTGAGTCGCCTTGATGTGGTGAATTTTATTTCTCATGGCACGCGCAAAGACGAACCAAGTCAGTCCTCTGACTCTGGTAATCAGCCGAATAACGAAGAGCAAGCTGGCGGGGAGGACCGTATGGAGAACTTCACGACTAACCTTAACCAGCTTGCCCGTGTGGGCGGAATTGATCCGCTCATTGGACGGGACAAAGAGCTGGAACGCGCCATTCAGGTACTGTGCCGTCGTCGAAAAAATAACCCGCTGCTGGTGGGTGAGTCTGGCGTCGGGAAAACCGCTATTGCGGAAGGCCTCGCCTGGCGTATCGTCCAGGGCGACGTGCCGGAAGTGATGGCTGATTGTACCCTTTACTCTCTGGATATCGGCTCGCTGCTGGCGGGTACCAAATACCGTGGCGATTTTGAAAAACGCTTTAAGGCGCTGCTGAAACAACTGGAACAGGATACTAACAGCATTCTGTTTATCGATGAGATCCACACCATTATCGGCGCGGGTGCGGCATCGGGCGGCCAGGTGGATGCGGCTAACCTGATCAAACCGTTGCTCTCCAGCGGTAAAATCCGTGTGATAGGCTCCACAACCTATCAGGAATTCAGCAATATCTTTGAAAAGGACCGCGCGTTAGCACGCCGTTTCCAGAAAATCGATATCACTGAGCCGTCGGTTGAAGAGACCGTGCAGATCATCAACGGTCTGAAGCCGAAATACGAAGCGCACCATGACGTTCGCTACACCGCCAAAGCGGTGCGTGCAGCGGTCGAACTGGCGGTGAAATACATTAACGATCGTCATCTGCCGGACAAAGCGATTGACGTGATCGATGAGGCGGGCGCGCGGGCGCGTCTGATGCCGGTCAGCAAGCGCAAGAAAACCGTCAACGTGGCGGATATCGAGTCCGTCGTGGCTCGCATTGCGCGGATCCCGGAGAAGAGCGTTTCGCAGAGCGATCGCGATACGCTGAAAAACCTGGGCAACCGTCTGAAAATGCTGGTATTCGGACAGGATAAAGCCATTGAGGCGCTGACTGAAGCGATCAAAATGAGCCGTGCTGGTCTGGGACACGAGCATAAACCTGTCGGTTCGTTCCTGTTTGCCGGACCGACTGGCGTCGGTAAGACCGAAGTCACGGTGCAGTTGTCCAAAGCGCTGGGTATTGAGCTGCTGCGGTTTGATATGTCCGAGTATATGGAACGTCACACCGTCAGCCGCCTGATTGGTGCGCCTCCGGGATATGTCGGTTTCGACCAAGGCGGTTTGCTGACAGATGCTGTCATTAAACATCCGCATGCGGTACTGCTGCTGGATGAAATCGAAAAAGCGCATCCGGATGTCTTTAACCTGCTGCTGCAGGTGATGGATAACGGTACGCTGACCGACAATAACGGGCGTAAAGCGGATTTCCGCAACGTGGTGCTGGTCATGACCACTAACGCCGGCGTGCGTGAAACTGAGCGTAAATCGATTGGGCTGATTCATCAGGACAACAGTACTGATGCGATGGGCGAAATCAAAAAAGTGTTTACGCCGGAATTCCGTAACCGTCTCGACAACATTATCTGGTTCGATCATCTCTCTACTGAGGTGATTCATCAGGTTGTTGATAAGTTTATCGTCGAACTTCAGGTTCAGTTGGATCAAAAAGGTGTCTCTCTGGAAGTGAGTCAGGAAGCCCGCGACTGGCTGGCTGAGAAGGGCTATGACCGCGCAATGGGCGCACGCCCGATGACGCGCGTTGTCCAGGATAACCTGAAAAAACCATTGGCTAACGAACTGCTGTTCGGCTCGCTTGTGGATGGCGGTCAGGTGACCGTTGCGCTGGATAAAGAGAAAAATGAGCTGACCTATGGTTTCCAGAGTGCGCAAAAGCACAAGCCAGAAGCAGCGCATTAATATCTAACCACCTAATGAACCGGGCGTAATGCCCGGTTTTTTTTGTGCACAGAAAACCCCCAGCTAGGCTGGGGGTTCCGGAAAGCTTTCAGCTTTGGGCCAGTTATTAAAACCCCTTTTGATTTGTTAAAACACATTGCGGTCTGGCAACTGCAAATGTTTAACAAGAAATCAAAAGGGGGTCCCAATGGGGGACGAAAAGAGCTTAGCGCACACCCGATGGAACTGTAAATATCACATAGTTTTTGCGCCCAAATACCGAAGACAAGCATTCTACGGTGAGAAACGCAGGGCGATAGGCAGCATCCTAAGAAAGCTGTGTGAGTGGAAAAACGTGCGGATCCTGGAAGCGGAATGCTGTGCGGATCATATCCATATGCTTGTGGAAATCCCACCCAAAATGAGCGTATCCGGCTTTATGGGGTATCTGAAAGGGAAAAGCAGTCTGATGCTGTATGAACAGTTTGGGGATATGAAATTCAAGTACAGGAATAGAGAGTTCTGGTGCCGGGGATACTACGTAGATACGGTGGGTAAGAACACGGTGAAGATACAGGAATACATAAAGCACCAGCTTGCAGAAGATAAAATGGGTGAGCAGTTATCGATCGCTTATCCGGGTAGCCCGTTTACGGGCCGTAAGTAACGAAGTCTGATGCAAATGTCAGATCGTATGCGCCTGTTAGGGCGCGGCTGGTAACAGAGCCTTATAGGCGCATCCGAAAAACCTCCGGCTATGCCGGAGGATATTTATTCGCCTGAAAGTCGTGATTTGAATAGGGGGGTAAACGGCAGGCAAAAAATAAGCCTGCGTAAGGGAGATTACGCAGGCTAAGGAGGTGGTTCCTGGTACAGCTAGCATTTATGGGTTATGTTTTTCAGCGGATGGGATAATACCCTTAATGAACGAAGCGGTATGTGATCGATTTCTAAGAATCTTCCGAACGCTGAAAAATAACCGTAATTAACTACTTAGCATGTGGGTTGCGCGTGGACTCACCGGCAAAATTACGCATCAACAATGCATAATTCAGATCGATATCCTCCGGTACAGGCATCCACACGGTGTAACCATCGCCCGGCGCAACCGGCATCGCTTCGCCTTTCGCGTTTTCCATCTGTTCGAGGGTAAAGTTGATATTGCCCTGTGGGGTCATCAGCTCCAGGCTGTCGCCGACGGTGAATTTATTTTTCACCAGCACAGCCGCCAGTTCACCTTTACGTTCGCCAGTGAATTCGCCGACAAACTGCTGACGCTCGGAAACAGAGAAGCCGTATTCGTAGTTCTGATAGTCGTCATGTGTATGGCGGCGCAGGAACCCCTCGGTGTAACCACGATGCGCCAGACCTTCCAGCGTTTCCAGTAGTTGCGGATCGAATGGTTTCCCGGCAGCGGCATCATCAATGGCCTTGCGATAAACCTGTGCGGTACGTGCACAGTAATAGTATGATTTAGTACGGCCTTCAATTTTCAGCGAATGCACGCCCATCTGAGTCAGGCGCTCAACGTGGGCAATGGCACGCAAATCCTTCGAGTTCATGATGTAAGTGCCGTGTTCGTCTTCAAACGCGGTCATGTACTCACCCGGACGCTGGGCTTCTTCGATCATAAAGACTTTGTCAGTCGGCGCGCCAATACCCAGCGTCGGCTCAACATTTTGTACCGGGATAGGCTCGTACTTATGCACGATATTGCCCACCACGTCTTCTTTGCCTTCCTGCACGTTGTATTCCCAGCGGCAGGCATTTGTACAGGTACCCTGATTTGGGTCACGCTTGTTGATGTAGCCAGAGAGCAGGCAGCGGCCGGAGTAAGCCATGCACAGCGCGCCGTGAACAAAGATCTCAATTTCCATATCCGGCACCTGGGTGCGGATCTCTTCAATTTCTTCCAACGACAGTTCGCGGGACAGGATCACACGGGTCAATCCCATCTGCTTCCAGAATTTCACCGTTGCCCAGTTTACGGCGTTAGCCTGTACTGAAAGGTGAATGTCCATGTCAGGGAAGTTTTCGCGCACCAACATAATCAGACCAGGGTCGGACATGATCAGTGCATCCGGTCCCATTTCCACCACCGGTTTCAGGTCACGAATGAAGGTCTTCAGCTTGGCGTTATGCGGGGCAATATTAACCACCACATAGAATTTTTTACCCAGTTCATGGGCTTCATTAATGCCTAGCTGCAGGTTTTCGTGATTGAATTCGTTGTTGCGTACGCGCAGTGAGTAACGCGGTTGGCCCGCATATACAGCGTCTGCGCCATAGGCGAAAGCGTAACGCATGTTTTTCAGCGTTCCCGCCGGGGAAAGGAGTTCCGGTTTAAACATAATTTTCTCGTTCTGATGACAGGTCAGACTCGCCTCACTCAATGAGGCGGTTAGGGGAGTGCCCCCATATTAAGGGCGGGCATTGTAGCGCTGTGGGGAAGACAGGTAAAGAAAAACGCCGGGCGACAGCGTGGCGTTACCCGGCTGAGCGAGTCATTATCAGGTTTTATCTTTTATCGTCTGAGTTACACCATTGGTCTTAACTGAAGCAATACCGGTCTCGCGCGACTGTTCATTCGCATACAGTTGACTGCTACCAATAATCTGGTGGTTTGCTGCTTTCAGATTGAAATGCAATTTGCCATTAGCTGCCGTTTTTTTCTCGTAACGCTCGGCCAGAGGGCTGTTAGCCTGGACAGATGCGATCCCTTTTTCTGCCGCGCCTTTTGTCGTGTAAAGCTCACTGGTAAGGATCGTTTCCCCGTTTCCAGCCTTAAGAACAAAACGGTACTGATCATCGCTACTCTTGCTTAATTCAAACCAACCAGCCATATGAACTCCTTGATTAAAGTTTTATATCAAACAGTTATTGACGACAGTGTTGCCACAAAGAGTATGAGCGATATTTGGAGAGTTGCTAGTCAACAGGACTCCACGAAGCCGCGGAGTCCTGCAGGACGGGAGTGTTTACGCAATCCGACAGGCGTCGGCTTCCCAGCGATACCCTACGCCATAGACCGCGCGGATAAACGACTGTTCCGCATCCAGCGATTCCAGCTTGCGTCGCAGGTTCTTAATATGGCTGTCGATGGTTCGGTCGGTAACGACACGGTAATCGTCATAGAGATGATTGAGCAACTGTTCACGGGAGAACACTTTTCCCGGTTCATGCGACAGCGTTTTGAGTAAGCGAAATTCAGCAGGCGTTAAGTCGAGCATTTTCCCACGCCAGGATGCCTGAAAACGACCTTCATCGACGATCAACGGGCTGTCAGCATCCATCTGTTGCAGTTCGCGCTGCGGCTTGCAACGGCGCAGAATCGTCTTCACGCGAGCAACAACTTCACGCGGGCTGTAGGGTTTGCAAATATAATCATCCGCACCGATCTCCAGCCCAAGCAGGCGATCAATTTCTTCTATCTTGGCGGTTACCATCATGATGGGGACTTCAGAGAATCGGCGGATTTCCCGGCACAGAGTCAGGCCGTCGGTACCAGGCAGCATCAGATCCAACAAGATCAGGTCGGGCGGCGTCTGACGCACATAAGGAAGAACCAGATCGCCGTGGCTGATGAGCGTAGGAGCGTAGCTTGCCGCGCGCAGGTAGTCGATAAGCAGTTGCCCCAGCTTGGGCTCGTCTTCCACGATCAGAATACGCGGCGTGTTTTCATCAATGGGTAACTCAGTCATACATCTCTCTGTAAATCGCGTTCCAGCGGTAATGTTACTGTAATGCTAACCCCGCCAAAAGGCGAATGGGCGGCGCGAATCAGACCATTATGCGCCTGTACGATATTGACGCAAATTGCCAGCCCCAGCCCGGAACCACCGCTGGCGCGGTTACGCGAGCCTTCGGTGCGATAAAAGCGTTCAAACAGCTTCTGTAACTGGTCGTCACTTACGCCGGGAGCGGAATCAGCGAAGGTTAATAAAACCATACGCTCGCGTTGTTCGGCGCTGATGTGCAGTCCGCCGCCGCTGTCGGTGTAGCGCAGACTGTTTTCCAACAGATTGTTGAACAACTGCATCAGACGATCCCTGTCGCCAAATACCGTCATGCTGTCCGGGAGTGAAAGTTGTATCGTCAGTCCACGGCTGGCAAAGCGTTCACGAAATGCGCCACTTGCCACTTCCAACAGGGGGATGAGATCCAGCGATGTTTTCTGGTAGGCCAGCGCGCCTTCATCGGACATGGAGAGCTGATGCAGATCGTCCACCAGCTTGGTGAGCGTACCTACTTCAGCCTGCAAAGAGGCAACGGAGTCAGGGGTGAACTGGCGTACGCCATCCTGAATGGCCTCCAGTTCACCGCGCAACACCGCTAACGGCGTACGCAGTTCGTGAGAAATATCGGCCATAAAGTCACGACGCATCTGCTGGTTTTTTTCCAGCGTACTGGCAAGCTGGTTGAAGTCCTGTGCCAGCTTGCCCAGTTCATCCGTACTGGTCGGCGCAACGCGAGTGGTGAAATCGCCAGCCGCCAGTTTGTGCGTGCCTTCCACTAACCGCTTGACCGGGGCCAGCAGGCTGCGCGCCAGCGTAAACGTTGCCAGCGCCGCCAGGATCGTGGAGAGCGCGACGATGAGCCAACTGGAACGTCTTTGCTGCATGTCGAAATTGATATCCGTATTGCGCGTTAAGCGTTCCACGGGAGAGGCAATCACGGCACCGACTTCGCTACCGTTGACGCGGATCGGATGGCGCATACCGTCACGGGGGACCGGAGCACGCGGACCGACCAGCACGCGGGCATTTTGGTCGACAACCCAAAACTGCGTACGCCAGCCGTGCGGCGGCATGCCGGGGCCGGGTTTATCATCGTCGTTGTCGTGTTCAAAAGAGCGCAGGATCTGAAAAACAAACCGATCGTTATTGCGTAAGAATCGCCAGTTGCCGTGCTGTTCATACTGCTCGCTTAATGCGTCGCTGAGCATTTGCAGCCGCTGTTCGTTACCGTGCTTGATATAGTCAATAAAACCGCGTTCGAAGCTTATGCGTACGGCCCAGTGCATGCTGATCAGCAATACGATGCAGGTGGCGAAAATCGCCAGAAACAGTTTGCCGGTGATACCGGGCCGCCAGAACTTCATCAGGTGCTCCTCTTGCGCCGTGAAATCACCGCGTTGGTTTGCGTGTCGTTCGGCACGCGGGCAAAAATAATGGCGGGCAGCGCGATAATGAATGCGATGCACAGCCAGGTATACATAAAGACGGTATGCGTACTTCCGCTGTCGATGACGCTATGCTGCTGACCGAACATGCCTAGCAGCAGTCCCGCGATGGTCACCCCGATACTCATCGATAGCTGCATGATCATTGACAGCAGGCTGTTACCACTGCTGGCGAGATCGTCAGGCAGGTCTTTTAACGTCAGGGTGTTCATGGATGAAAAGCGCGTTGAGTTGACCATTCCCTGTAAGAACAGTACGAAGGGCAGGGCGTAATACCAGCCGAGCAGCGCGGTGGTCATCAGCAGCAGACTGACCAGCGACAGGCCAAGCGTTGTAGCGACCAGTACGCGACGGTAGCCAAAGCGATTAACGACCTGCACCACAATGCGCTTCATGCCCATACTGCCGAGCACCATCGGGATCATCATCAGCCCGGCATGAAAGGGCGAAAAACCGAGGCCTATTTGTAAAAACACCGGCGTCATAAACGGCAGCATACCGCTACCGATGCGTCCGGCAAAACTGCCGAAAAGACCCAGCGAGAAGGTCGGTGTGCGAAACAGATTCAGGCTGAACAGCGCGCGTGGATTACGATGGGCGTGTTTCAGATACAGCGCAATAGCCAGCACTCCGCAGATAACCAACGCTGCCAGCGAGATACTGGAGATGCCGGTTCCTTTACTGCCATCAAGCGCCAGCGTCAGTACCGCCATGCCGACTGCCAGCATCGCAAATCCGGAGAGATCGAAGCGTCGGGTTTGCATGGTGTAGTTGGGCATCAGCATTAACGTCGCTATCGCGCCGACAATGCCAACCGGAATGTTAATCAAAAATATCCAGTGCCAGGAGGCGTACTCAACCAGAATACCGCCTAATGCCGGTCCCAGTAGCGGGCCAATCTGACCGGGCAATGTGACAAACGTCATCGCCGCCATATATTGCTCACGCGGGACGATTTTCATCACCGTTAGCCTGCCGACCGGCACCATCATCGCACCGCCAACGCCTTGTAAGACGCGCGCCATCACCAGCTCGTTGAGTGTGCTGGACCCGGCGCAAAACAGCGAGCCAAGCGTAAACAGGATGATGGCGGTGAAGAAGATATTACGCACGCCAACTTTGTCCGCCAGCCATCCGCTGGCGGGCAGCATCACGGCAACGGTTAAAACATATGACACAATGACCATATGCATGTGTAACGGGCTTTCCCCGAGGCTTGCCGCCATCGAGGGAAGCGCAGTATTCACGATGGTGGTATCCAGCGACTGCATAAAAAAGCCGAATGCCACAATCCAAAGTTGCCAGCGGGTGCTGTCGGGAAGTTCTGTCATAACTCTGCTACCGGTTTGCTGTTTTTACGCGAAAAACGCAGACGCAGACGGTCGAAAAAGAGATAGACCACGGGCGTGGTGTACAGCGTCAGGAGTTGACTCACGACCAGCCCGCCGACAATGGTTATCCCCAAAGGTTGACGTAGTTCGGAGCCATCCCCGGCGGATAACACCAGCGGCAGCGCGCCAAACAACGCCGCCAGCGTGGTCATCATGATTGGGCGAAAGCGCAGCAGGCAGGCCTGGAAAATGGCTTCTTCCGGCTGCAGCTTGCCGTTTCTCTGCGCTTCCAGCGCAAAATCGACCATCATGATGGCATTTTTCTTCACAATGCCAATTAATAGCATTATCCCTATCAGGGCGATTAGGCTGAACGGGGCATTGAACAGCTCCAGCGCCAGCAAAGCCCCGACGCCAGCTGAAGGTAGCGTGGAGAGAATGGTCAGGGGATGAACATAGCTTTCATACAGCATCCCCAGAACGATGTAGACCGTGGCAATGGCGGCGATAATCAGGATCACCTGCGAGTTCATGGTGTCCTGAAATACCTGTGCCGTGCCGGCAAAGCTACCGCGAACTGTGGAGGGGACGCCGAGCTGGGTCATGGTTCTGTTGATAGCCTCTGTCGCCTCAGACAGTGAAGAACCTGTTGGCAGGTTAAACGACACGGTTGAGGCAGCGGACAAGCCCTGATGGTTTACCGACAGCGGGGCATTCGCCGGTTGCCATTTGGCAAAGTACGATAGCGGGATTGCCTTACCGTCATTGTTGATGACGAACATTTTATCCAGCGCGCTGATGTCCTGGGTGTAACGTCGATCGACCTCCATCACCACTTTGTACTGGTTCATCGGTTGATAAATAGTTGAAATTTGCCGTTGTCCAAAAGCGTTGTTCAACAGGCTGTTAGCGGCTGCAACGTCGATCCCCAGACGAGACATGGTGTCGCGATCGTAGACCAGGTTCATTTCCGCGCCATTGTCCTGCTGATCTGAGTTGACATCCGCCAGTTGGGGCAGGGCGGCAAGCGCCTTACGGATCTTCGGTTCCCACTCGCGCAATGCCGCCAGATCGTCAGAAAGCAATGTGTATTGATAGCTGGCATTGGCCTGGCGACCGCCGACGCGAATATCCTGCACCGCCATCAGAAACAGATTCGCGCCAGGCTCTTTTGCAAGCGCGACGCGCAGGCGGTCGATCACCTGCTGAGCGGTTTCACCGCGCTCATCGCGTGGCTTGAGGGTGATAAACATCATCCCGCTGTTAACCCGGGAACCGCCGGTAAAACCGGTGACGTTATTCACCGCCGGGTCGTCGCGGATGATCTTCATAAAGTCCTGCAGTTTGCCGCGCATCGCCTGGAAAGAGATGCTCTGGTCGGCCTGAATCCCCCCCATCAACACGCCCGTATCCTGCTCCGGGAAGAAGGTTTTGGGGATGGAAATATAAAGCCAGATATTCAGCGCAATGGTGCCAAGTAACACCACGCCTACCAGTCGCGTATGGCGCAGCACCCATTTAAGCGAAGTGCCGTAACTCTGTTGCAGTGCCACCAGCACACGACCAAAACCTCGTTTACGAGACTGTTCACGCGGGGCGCTGGATTTGAGCATCCAGCCACACATCATTGGCGTTAATGTCAGCGACACCAGCAGCGAGATACCGATAGCAACTGACAGCGTGACGGCAAATTCGCGCAGCAAGCGCCCAGGCAATCCGCCCATTAACAGCAGCGGGAGGAACACCGCTACCAGCGACAGGCTCATTGAGAGCACCGTGAATCCCACTTCGCGCGTACCTTGTAGCGCCGCCTGCAGTGGCTTCATTCCCGCTTCCAGGTGGCGGGCAATATTTTCCAGCACCACGATTGCGTCATCAACGACAAATCCCGTGGCAATGGTCAACGCCATTAATGACAGGTTGTTCAGGCTGAACCCGCACAGATACATGGCGGCAAAGGTACCGATCAGCGAGACCGGAACCGCTACCGCAGGGATCAGGGTCGCGCGCCCGGAGCGCAGGAAAACAAAGACCACCAGGATAACCAGCACAACGGAGATAATCAGCGTCTGTTCGACTTCCTCCAGCGAGGCGCGAATGGTCGGTGAACGATCCTGGGCAATTTGTAGATCGATGGCGGCCGGGACCAGCGTTTGTAACTCCGGTAATTTGGCCCGAATGCTGTCTACCGTCTGAATAATATTGGCTTCTGGCAACTTGCGGATCATCAGCAGGATAGCCGGTTTTGCGTTGGTCATCCCCGCGTTACGTACGTCCTGCACCGAGTCGCTCACAGACGCAACATCGCCCAGCCGCACCGCAGCGCCGTTATTGTAGTGGATAATAATCGGCTGGTACTCGGCGGCGGTTTTCAGCTCATCGTTGGTTTGTACCTGCCAGCGGTGGGTATCATTCTCGATAGCTCCCTGCGGCTTACGCACATTGGCGTTAGCAATCGCGCTACGCACGTCGTCCAGCGACACGCCCTGATTAAACAGCGCTTGCGGATTAAGCCCTACGCGCACGGCAGGCAGAGAGCTGCCCCCAACGTCGACGTCACCCACGCCGTCGATTTGCGCGATGGTCTGTGCTAATTGGGTTGATGCGAAATCGTACAGTTCACCCTGCGAGTAAGTGTCCGACGTGAGCGTCAGGATCATGATTGGCGCATCGGAAGGGTTGGCTTTGCGGTACGTGGGGCGGCTTGGCATACCGCTGGGTAGCAGGCTTTGCGCTGCGTTAATCGCGGCCTGAACATCCCGCGCCGCGCCATTGATGTCACGGTCGAATTTGAATTCAAGAATAATGCGCGTACTGCCAAGGGAACTGCTCGAGGTCATTTCGTTCACGCCCGCGATGCGCCCCAGTGAGCGCTCCAGCGGGGTGGCTACCGAAGACGCCATCGTTTCAGGGGAGGCGCCGGGTAATGATGCGCTGACCATGATCACCGGGAAATCCACCTGCGGCAGCGGAGCTACCGGCAGCAGACGAAAGCCCAGTATCCCGCACAGGGTGATGGCCACCGAAATGAGAATGGTCGCCACCGGACGATGAATGAAAAGCGCGAAAAATTTCATTTACGCTTCCTCTTCCTGACGCGGGAAGCGGCTTTTCACGTACAGCGACAGACGGTCAAACAGCAGATAAATCACCGGGGTGGTAAACAGGGTTAATACCTGGCTTACCAGCAGACCGCCGACCATACCAATTCCTAATGGACGACGTAATTCGGCCCCCACGCCGGTACTTAACATCAGCGGCAACGCGCCGAGCAGTGCCGCCAGCGTAGTCATCAGAATCGGGCGAAAACGCAGCAGACAGGCCTGGAAAATAGCGTCGCGTGGGGTCATGCCCTGTTCGCGCTCCGCGGCAAGGGCGAAGTCGATCATCATGATGGCGTTTTTCTTGACGATACCGATGAGCAAAATAATGCCGATAATCGCGATGACGTCCAGTTCACTGCCGGCAATCATTAACGCCAGGAGGGCACCGACGCCCGCCGTGGGTAGCGTGGAGAGAATGGTAATCGGGTGAATAAAGCTCTCATACAGCACGCCGAGAACGATATACATCGCGACAACCGCAGCCACAATCAACCAGATGGTATTACCCAGTGCGGCCTGGAAAGCGAGCGTACTGCCCTGGAACTGGGTGGTAATATTTGCTGGCAGATTGAGCGTTTTTTCGGCATCCAGAATTGCCTGCACCGCATCGCCCAGCGAATGATCGTCCGGTACGTTGAACGAGATGGTGGTGACCGGGAACTGATCGAGGTGGTTAATCGACAGCGGGGCGAAACGCTGTTCAATGCTGGCGATTGCTCTGAGCGGAACCACGCCGCCGTCGCTGCTGGTCAGACGGATAGTGTCCAGAGCAGCAAGCCCCGGCGTACTGTTGGTGTCATGTTCCAACACGACGCGATACTGGTTGGCCTGGGTGTAGATGGTTGAAATCAATCGCTGGCCGAAGGCGTTGTACAGGGCGTTATCGACATCCGCCATGCTGATGCCTAAACGGCTGGCGCTATCG
This sequence comes from Citrobacter sp. RHBSTW-00859, assembly GCF_013729795.1. NCBI lineage: Bacteria > Pseudomonadati > Pseudomonadota > Gammaproteobacteria > Enterobacterales > Enterobacteriaceae > Citrobacter > Citrobacter sp. RHBSTW-00859. The sequence goes on from NZ_CP056284.1 coordinate 1,872,078, forward strand.
CGATTGACGTTCACATACGCCACCAGCCCTTTGTCCTGCCAGTCGCTACTGACATCGGACAGTTGCGGTAGCTGGTGAAGTTTTTCTAACAGCTGTGGAACCCAGGTGCTGAGGGCGTCAAGGGACGTTGCTTGCAGCGTAAACTGATATTGCGTCCGGCTGACCTGGGTATCAATCGTCAGGTCCTGGGTGGGCTGAAGATAGAGATCAATGCCGGGTACTCTGTCAACCGCGTCCTGTAGGCGTGCGATCACTTTCTGCACGCGATCGTCGCGATCGTCCAGCGGCTTAAGGTTGATTTGCAGACGCGCGCTGTTCAATGCCGGATTAGTACCATCCACGCCGACAAAAGCGGTCAGGCTCTCGACCGCCGGATCTTGAAGGATGACATCGGAAACCTGGCGCTGGCGCTGGGCCATGCTGGCAAATGAACTGGACTGCGGCGCCTGCAGCGTACCCTGGATGATGCCGTTGTCCTGGATTGGGAAGAACCCTTTGGGGATAAAGACCCATAACATAACGCTCAGTGCCAGCGTGCCGAGCGCCACGCCCAGCGTGAGCCACGGATGGTTCAGCACTTTTGCCAGCCAGTGACCGTACCCGGCAATGACGCGATCGAACATACGCTCCGAGGCGCGGGAGAAGCGGTTCTGCTTACGCAACGAGGCCTGATTAAGCATGCGCGCGCACATCATCGGCGTGAGGGTGAGCGAGACGACGGCGGAAATCAGAATTGCCACGGCCAGCGTAACGGCAAACTCGCGGAATAATCGGCCAACGATATCACCCATAAACAACAGTGGGATCAGCACGGCGATTAGCGAAAATGTCAGAGAGATGATGGTAAAACCAATCTCACCAGCCCCCTTCAGGGCGGCAGTCAGCGGTTTTTCGCCTTTTTCGATATAGCGTGAAATATTCTCGATAACCACGATAGCGTCATCCACTACGAATCCTGTCGCGATGGTTAGCGCCATTAGGGTCAGGTTATTGATGGAGAAATCAAGAAATACCATCACCGCGAAAGTACCGATGAGCGACAATGGAACGGCGACCGCAGGAATAATCGTCGCCGGAATATTGCGCAGGAACAGGTAGATGATCATCACCACCAGCGCAATCGCCAGCATTAGCTCAAACTGGGTGTCTGCAACGGACGCACGAATATTGGTCGTGCGATCCGAAAGCACGCTGACCTTAACTGATTTGGGCAGGCTTTCGGTGAGCTGCGGCAGCATTTGACGGATACTGTCTGCCGTGGAGATGATGTTCGCCCCAGGCTGGCGCTGAACATTCATCACAATGGCTTGTTGCTTATTGGCCCATGCGCCCAGCCAGCTATTTTCTGCCCCTTGTTCGACGGTGGCGACATCGCCCAGACGAACCGGCGCACCGTTTTTATAGGCCACGATGAGCTGGCGATATTCGTCTGCGGACTGCATCTGGTCGTTGGCGGAAAGGGTGACAGCACGCGTTGGGCCATCAAGACTCCCTTTTGCCGAATTGACGTTAGCCCCGGTAATGGCTGTACGGATGGTTTCGCTGGTCAGACCGAGTGCGGCAATAGCCTGTGCGTTAAGCTTCACGCGGACCGCCGGCCGTTGCCCGCCGGAAAGTGTTACCAGACCGACACCGGAAACCTGAGAGATTTTCTGCGCGACGCGGGTTTCGACCATATCTTCCACCTGCGTCATCGGCATGGCGCTGGACGTGACCGCCAGCGTCATGATCGGTGGATCTGCCGGGTTTACCTTGCTGTAGACCGGCGGATTGGGCAGATCGCCCGGTAATAAATTGGTGGCGGCGTTAATCGCAGCCTGAACTTCCTGCTCGGCAACATCCAGCGGCAGCGTCAGTTGAAACTGCAACGTGACGACCGATGCGCCGCCGGAACTTTGCGAGGACATCTGTTTTAAGCCGGACATCTGTCCGAACTGACGCTCAAGCGGTGCGGTTACCGCCGAGGTCATGACGTCCGGGCTGGCGCCCGGGTACAGCGTAACGACCTGAATCGTGGGGTAATCGACTTCCGGTAAGGCGGCGATCGGCAGGAAACGATAACCGATAATACCGGCAAGCAAAATCGCGACCATCAGCAGCGTGGTGGCGACAGGTCGCAGAATAAACAGGCGTGATGGCCCGCCTGTGTTGTGCGGAGGTAACACCTGCATCAGGAGTTAGCTCCTTTTTTGCCGTATCCGCGGGGCGCTGTTTTCTCGTCCTGAGCTGAGGCGTCATGCGCCTCTACAACTTCTACTTTTGCGCCTTCCGTCAGGCGGTCAATACCGTCGGTTACGACCCGATCACCTGCGGACAACCCTGCGGCGATCACTACTTTTTGGCTATCCTGAATACCTGGTTTAACCAGATGTTTGCTCACTTTATTCTCGCTGTTCAGCACCCAGACAAAATGGCCCTCATTGCCCATCTGCAGGGCGGCCGTTGGGATCACCACGGCGTTTTGTTCCGTGTCGACCAGCATGCGGGCGTTAACGAACTGGTTAGGGAATAAAGCATCATCCTGATTGTTAAAACGGGCTTTAACTTTGATGGTTCCGGTCGTGGCATCAATCTGATTGTCGAGACTGAGCAGGACGCCTTCGCTCAGTTTTTGCGAATTGGTTCGGTCCCAGGCTTCGACCTTTAACGGAGTCCCCGATTTTTGCGCCCGCAACACGGTGGCAATGTCGTTTTCAGGCAAGGTGAATATCAGGTCGATAGGATGGGTTTGCGTAATGACGACGATTCCGGTGGTATCGCCGCTGGAAATTTGGTTACCGACGTCGACCTGCTTCAGACCGACACGCCCCTCTACAGGCGCGGTTATCCGGCTCCAGTCAAGCTGCAATTGGGCGCTGGCGACGCTGGCTTCATCGGCTTTGATTGTCCCTAACGTTTCATTTACCAGAGCCTGCTGTGCATCCAGCTCCTGGCGGGAGACCAGATTAGTTTTCACCAACTGTTGATAGCGGGCAAGGTCGCGACGGGCATTTGCCAGCGTGGCTTTATCTTTTGCCAACTGGCCCTGCGCCTGAGCCAGAGCAACTTTGAACTGGCTGGGATCTATCTCTGCCAGCAGGTCGCCGGCTTTTACCTGCTGTCCTTCCTCGAAGTGTAAGGCAATGAGCTGACCATCCACCCGGCTACGTACCGTGGCGGTATTTGCGGCAGTAATGGTACCCAGTCCTGTCAGGTAACGCGGAACGGCTTCCATGGCGGCGGTGGCAGCCTGAACGGGAGCCAACGGCCCGGAGCGCATTCCACGCCGTCCCGAACCTGGCGTGTGCTGCGCTGGTTTGGTCGCGCCCGGTGCGCTTTCCTGGGCGTCGTTACGGCTTTGCCAGAACCAGATGGCGGCGACGGTGGCCACAACGATCGCGATTGCTATCACCCAGCGGGATTTTTTACTGCCTTTCATTGTTATAAGTTTCTCATCCTGAAACGATTCGCGGAATGATACTAGTTTAGCCAGCGAACAAGGGAGAAAAATGGAGGAATTATGAAACACTGTCGGGATTCGTCTGAATGCTAATGCGGCTTTGCGAAGCGTTACGCAACAATCGGTGGTGAAGATAGCGAATACGTGATTGTGCGTTAGAGTGCTGATAAGGCAAAAAGGAGGAGAGCCAGAGATTTCAGCGGGACGCTGGAACGGGAAAGCCCCTCCCGAGGAAGGGGCCAAAATAAGGAAAGGGTTATGATGAAGCAGGTCATCATACTGGTGATACTCTTAGTGATTAGCTTACCGGCTTACTAAGACACCAGGGGGAGGGGAAGCCCTCCCTAACCCTCACTCCTGAAAATAAGCCACAGCAATGGTGATGTCAATACGCGTACTTTTCAGCATGCGAGCCGCTTAGCGGAAAACAACGTCAGCCCAGCGGGCCAGTCCGGCAGTAACGGAACCGAAATCATCGCCCCCCGCGATCGGAATCCCGGGAAGTTGCTGGGCGAGGGCTTTTTTAATCAGCGGCGAACGCGCGCTACCGCCGGTCAGGTAAATCACGTCCGGTTTTTCCTGCGCGTTTTCCAGCGCCAGTTGAACCTGCTCCAGAATGCGCGCCAGGGGCTGATTGAGCGCAGCTTCCAGCCCGTGTTGACTGATATCGGTTGCCAGAGTGTCGCTGATAAACGGTATCGCCGCCGTCACAATGGTCTGATCGGAAAGCGCGATTTTGCTCTCTTCTGCGCTGCGCACCAGGCGATAGCTCAGACGCTCACGCCAGACTTTAAGCAGTAGGGCGACTTTATCGGCTTCTTTCGCGTCACGGACAAGATCGTTGAGCAAGCGACCGTTGGCGCTACTGTAGAAGTCACTTTGCGCGGGAACATCGTTGATCGCGACCGCGTTCCACCAGGGCAGAATAGGTAAGGCGATCCCTTTTTCCGTTTCTCCCCCCATACCGAGCAGCGGCATCAGATGTTTAAACGCCAGCGCAATATCCAGATCGTTCCCGCCAACGCGGCAGCCGCTGTGCCCCAGCAGGCTGTTTTCGCGATCGGCGCGCTGATGCCATTGCGGCCCCATCAGCAGCAGTGAACAGTCGGTTGTACCCCCGCCAATATCCACCACCAGCACGCGTTTTTCTTCCTGCAGCGTGGCTTCGTAATCCAGACCAGCCGCTACCGGCTCGTACTGGAAGACGACATCCTGAAAACCGGCGCGTTTAGCCGCACGTTCAAGAATACCCTGCGCCTGGGCGTTGGCGTCATCGCCCCCTAACCCCTGGAAGTTGATGGGACGACCAATAACGGCCTGGGTGATGGCTTCCGGCAACTGATTTTGTGCCTGGTTGCGTATGTGCAGCATCATCGCGCAGACCAGATCTTCAAACAGCGCAACCTGCTGCGGCTTCAGACCGCTGGCACCCAAAAATGATTTTGGCGATTTAACGAAGTACACCTCTTCCGGGTCTTCAATATATTGACCCAGCGATGCCAGACCGAACTGCACGCTGTTGGCGTTAACGTCGATGTCTTCTTCGCGGTTATAGCGCATCGCGCGGCGAAGCAGCGCCTGCGTTTCGTCGTCCGTGGTTGGGATGTCGTGATGGCGATACAGCCACTCGCTGACCGCTTCGCGCGTTGGCGCGCACAGCATTGAAGGCAGAAGCGTGCTGTTATTTTCCATTTTGAGCAGGTGAGGCTGCCCGTCACGCATAACGGCCACTGAACAGTTTGCCGTACCGTAGTCAAAACCAATAAACACCGTAAAAATCCCCATGCCAGTGAAGAAGGGGCGTGACTTTAACGAAATGTTGACGCTCCGACAACTGGAATATGAAAGCAAGGCACATCGATTGAATACCGTTTATGCTGTAGGTTTGCATAAAAAGGAAAACTGAATGTTCACGCTGAGCTGGCAACCGCCTTATGACTGGCCCTGGATGCTGGGATTTCTTGCCGCCCGTGCGGTTGACGGTGTCGAAACGGTGGAGGAACTGAGTTATACCAGAAGCCTGTCCGTAGGGGAGCATCGGGGGCTGGTGCGCGTTGTACCGGATTTGCACGCCAATGTGCTACACGTGACGTTAAGTTCGGGATTACAACCCGCCGCCCCCGAGTGCCTGGCGAAAATAACCCGTTTGTTTGATCTTACCTGCTGCCCGCAGCAAATTGTCAGCGCGCTGGGAAGCCTTGGTGCGGCGCGTCCGGGACTGCGCCTGCCGGGATGTGTCGATGCTTTTGAGCAAGGGGTACGGGCGATTTTAGGGCAGTTAGTCAGCGTGGCTATGGCGGCAAAACTGACAGCGAAAGTCGCCCATGCTTATGGCGACACGCTGGAGGATGCGCCAGGGTATGTTTGTTTTCCCACGCCTGAAGCGCTTGCTGACGCCGAACCGTTGCACCTGAAAGCGTTAGGGATGCCGCTCAAACGCGCTGAAGCGTTGATTCACCTAGCGCGTGCAACACTTGAAGGAACGCTTGCGACAATAGCGCCTGACGATATTGAGCAAGGCGTTAAGCAACTACAAACGTTTCCCGGAATAGGGCGCTGGACCGCCAACTATTTTGCGCTGCGTGGTTGGCAGGCGAAGGATGTTTTTCTGCCGGATGATTATCTGATTAAACAGCGTTTTCCCGGCATGACGCCAGCCCAGATCCGGCGGTATGCAGAGCGTTGGAAACCCTGGCGCTCCTATGCACTCTTGCATATCTGGTACACGGATGGCTGGCAACCGTCAGTTGATGGCGAAATTACTGGTATTCAGTAGCAGATCCAACGGTTGGGCGTTGGCAATAATGTCGCCATAAATCATGTCAATACCGATGCCAGAAAGCGCATCCATGATAAGCGGCAACTGCACCGGACCGGCGATGCTTTTAATGTCCAGGCGCTGGGCATGGCCCTGGATAATGGACACCCACATCTCGTCAATCAGGTCTCCGTGAGCGCTGGCGCTTAGCTCGCTGTCGAGCAACAGGTAATCGACAATGTGGTATTTCAGATTGTCAAAAAGCTCTAAATCACGACCGACCTGACTTAACACAATTCGACAACCGAACTGACGTAGCCGATGCAGGGCGGATATCGCCTGCGTTGGATTCGTTTTGATGACGCTGGCCGGAACGGTCAGGTGCAGCAGGCGTGGCGGTAACGGGCTATGTTGCAATTGTTCCAGCAGCTCATCAACAAGTTCTGAATTGAGCAGCCCGGCGGCGGAAAGGGGGAGCGCAACACTGAGGCCCTTGCTGGCGACTGCCGGGGCAGCATTCTGGAAGAATTCGCTGAATACCCGACGGTCGAGCGCTTGATTCAATGTGGGATCGACCAGCCCGGTACGGAATGTCTGCTCTTCAATCACTTCGCCTTCAGCGGTCCCTAAGCGTAGCGATATAAGCCAGAAGCTAAACGTCTCAGGTATACGTGGAGAAGCCACGCCTCTGGCGATCATCAGCATGGGGCTGTGCATAATGGTATGCTTTTGTTCGTCCAATGACAGTTGGCTACGCGCGGCATGCGCCTGGCTTTGCTGGGGTTCATAGACGCAGACACGCCCACGTCCGCTGTTTTTCGCCGCGTAGCAGGCGATATCCGCCTGAGACATGACGTCAGTCGCAACATGGTTTTTGTCATCAATCAGCGTAATTCCCGCACTGGCGCCAATGCGGTGCAAGCGGCCATCCCACATGAAGTGGTAATCGTTAATAGCACTGATGATGCGACCTGAGATGAAGCGGGCGCTTTCGATATTACAATCCGGCAGCAACAGACCAAACTCGTCGCCGCCAAGACGCGCCAGCATATCGCTGGACCGCAGCATGCTTAGCATCAGTGAAGAGAGTTCGCGCAGCAGGGCATCGCCTGCAGCATGACCTGCGCTATCGTTCACCGCTTTAAAACGATCAAGATCGATAAAAACCAGCACATGACTTTGGTGCGCATCGTGCACCGTATGCAGCAACTGTTTGAGATGGTTTTCAAAGCTGACCCGATTGGCCAACTGCGTCAGGTCGTCATGCGAAGCGCTGTAGCTAAGCTGGCGCAGCATCTTACGTGACTCGGTGACATCCTGAATGACCAGCACCGAGCCAATGCTGCCGCCATCAAGGGTGCTGAGGGGCGTGATGCTGTACTGAATGTCATAACTGTTGCCGTTGCGACAATGCAGGACGACTTCCTGCTCCATTGCCTTACGTGACATGTCGGCACTGTAGATATTTTCCATCAGCGGACCGTTATCGCCGAAAGTAATACGCAGTACCGTCAGGAGCGGAATGCCAATTGCGTTTTCCTGCTGCCAGCCGCTCATTTTCTCAGCGACCGGATTCATAAAGGTCACATTCATGTCGACATCAATACAAATCACCGCCTCGCCGATGGAGTCCAGCGTAATATGCAAACGCTCTTTTTCTTGAAACAGCGCTTCGTTGAGCTGCTTCACCTCGGTCATATCCATATTGATGCCAAGTAAGCGTTCAACTTCACCGTCTTTATTCAGTACCCGGTTGGCCAACGAGCGGATATGCCGTATGCCACCTTTTACTGCGATACGAAACTCAAGCTTAAACGGGGCTCGTGCGGCCAGCGAATCGCGAATCACATTTTCGGCGTGTTCGCGATCTTCAGGCACAACGCATTCATACCAGACTTGCCAGCTGGGCTTGATATGTGCCGGGACTTCGTAGAGATCGAACATACGCTTATCCCAACTGATCACATCAGGCTGCAGTTCCCATTCCCAAATGCCGATCCCCCCGGCTTCATTAGCGAGCGTAATGCGCTCCATCAGCCGTTTGTTCATCCACTCGGTGTGCTTCAGATCGTTAATGTCCTCAATCTGCGCAATAAAGTAGAGTGGGGTGGTGTCGCTATGGCGCACCAGCGAAACGGCCAGCAAAGCCCATACCACCTCGCCTGCGCGCGTGTAATAGCGTTTCTCCATGGAATAGCTGTTAATTTCCCCGCGCGCCAGCATGTTTAACTGTTCGAGGTCATTGTTCAAATCTTCCGGCCAGGTTAATTGCTGGAAGGTGAGCGAACGTAGCTCCTCCTGGCTATAGCCCAGAAACTGGCACAAGGCTTTATTGGCCTGTAGCCATTGCCCCTCGGTCCCGACCAGCGCCATGCCAATTGCGGAATACTCCATAGCATTGCGAAAGCGCGCTTCGCTTTCTGAGATGTGCTTGCGTTCAGCCCGAAACGCGTACATCACCATGGTCATCATATTGGCTGGCAACAGGATCATCAAAAACGGCAGCCACGGTATGCTGGTCATCATGTTCTGTTTGGGGGTGTAGAGCAGCGAAGGGTCAGCGGCCAACATCAGCGAAACCATCATCACTGTACTGAGGAAAATTAAAAACGCCTCCATACGCGGCAGACGGACAGCGCTCCACATCAACAGGACAATAACGCAGGTAAACGGCCATGGAATGAACATCATCGACAGCCAACTGAACGTTAACGTCACCAGAAGCGTAATCAGAGTTTCAAGCAGTAATCGCGGATTGCGGTGGCGCAGCAGATAATGTGGCTTAAACAGTAAACCTAATGGTACCAGCGCCAGCGCGCCGATGGATTCTGAAAGCACCCAAATGAGGAAGGTATTTAACGACGTTTCTTGCGGTAATAATAACCAGAGTAATACGCCGCCCAGCAGCGGAGGGACCACTGCGCTGCCGAATGCCAAGCGCGCCCAGTCGTTGAGATTTTGTAAAGGATTGTACCAGGGCAGCAGTTTGCGCAATAACATTGCCCCCACGACAGCCTCAATAATGTTGATGGCCGTGTAGGTAAAGCTAAGCGACTCGCCGGGGAAGAAGAGCAAAGAACCCGCGATGTTACCCAATGAGCACGCCAGCGCGATCCCCGGCCACATTTTTCCCGCATGACGGTAAAAAGCCACCATCATGATTGAGGTCGGAAACCACAGCGGCGCCAGCTGCGCCCCGAAACGAGACAGTTCCAGCGAGAACAGCGTAAAGATGAAAGCCACCAGACCTAAACTGGCCAGGCGCAGTAGAGGATGAGGTAAGGTAACTAAAACATGTTGGGATTGTTTACTCATTACCACTCTACCCAAATAGCCGTTGTCGCCCAGTAGAGATGCCGGACGCATCACATTTAATCTGGGTTTATGCTAGTACAAATAATTTACAATTTATACGCCAGCTGCTCATAAATTAACACTCTCAAGCTATTAATTACTAAGGCTGGCGAATAAATGTAGCGCATGCTTTAAATATGACCGTTTTAATTTGCGACAGGGAAGGCATTGGTGCAGCCTGGGCTGGCGTCGCGCCGCTGAAATCCCTATAATTGCCGCGTTTGGCGTTTCGGCGCCGCCCTTCCTAACATCCAGGTTAATCAGGTCGCTAAATTTATGACTGATCAGTCCCATCAGTGCGTCATTATCGGCATTGCCGGCGCATCGGCTTCCGGCAAGAGTCTTATTGCCAGTACTCTTTATCGCGAATTGCGTGAACAAGTCGGTGACGAACATATTGGCGTTATTCCCGAAGACAGCTATTACAAAGATCAAAGCCATCTATCGATGGAAGAGCGTGTAAAAACCAACTACGACCATCCGAACGCGATGGATCACAGCCTGCTGTTCCAACATCTGCAAACGCTGAAACGCGGTAGTGCCATTGAGCTGCCGGTGTACAGCTACGTTGAGCACACGCGCACGCAAGACACTATTCATATCGAACCCAAGAAAGTCATCATCCTGGAAGGCATTTTGCTGCTGACGGATGCGCGTTTGCGTGATGAGATGAACTTCTCTATTTTTGTTGATACCCCGCTGGATATTTGCCTGATGCGCCGTATCAAGCGCGATGTGAACGAACGCGGTCGTTCAATGGATTCAGTGATGGCGCAATACCAGAAAACCGTCCGTCCAATGTTCCTGCAATTTATTGAGCCTTCAAAACAATACGCCGACATCATTGTGCCGCGCGGGGGTAAAAACCGCATCGCCATCGATATTCTGAAGGCTAAAATCAGTCAGTTCTTTGAATAAGTTCAGCGAATTGTGTACCGTTCAGTGATAACCTGGTTCACCCTTAATGCACCTGGCATTAAGGGGTTGAAGCACGAAAGGAGAAAGTGCCATGCGTTTATGTGACCGAGATATTGAAGCCTGGTTGGATCAAGGTCGTCTGTCGATCAATCCACGCCCTCCTGTCGAGCGAATCAACGGCGCCACGGTAGATGTGCGCCTTGGCAACAAATTCCGTACGTTCCGCGGGCATACGGCGGCGTATATCGATCTGAGCGGACCGAAAGATGAAGTCAGCGCCGCGCTGGATCGCGTGATGAGTGATGAAATCGTCCTCAAAGACGGCGAGGCATTTTTCCTGCATCCGGGCGAACTGGCGCTGGCAGTGACGTTCGAATCCGTGACACTGCCTTCCGATCTTGTGGGTTGGTTAGATGGCCGTTCTTCGCTGGCGCGTCTGGGACTGATGGTACACGTCACCGCACACCGTATCGATCCGGGCTGGTCTGGCTGCATCGTACTGGAGTTTTACAACTCCGGAAAACTACCGCTGGCCCTGCGTCCTGGCATGCCGATTGGCGCATTAAGCTTCGAACCGCTTTCCGGTCCGGCGGCGCGACCTTACAACCGTCGTCAGGATGCAAAGTATCGCGATCAGCAGGGCGCCGTTGCCAGCCGGATCGATAAAGACTGAGTATTTTCAGTCCATTGGGGATAGCATGAGACGATTTCTGACGACGCTGATGATTCTACTGGTCGTGCTGGTGGCCGGTTTTTCTGCGTTAGTACTGTTGGTTAATCCGAATGATTTCCGCGCATATATGGTCAAGCAGGTTGCTGCGCGTAGCGGATATCAGCTGCAGTTGGATGGCCCGCTGCGTTGGCACGTATGGCCTCAACTGAGTATCCTCTCGGGGCGCATGGTGTTAACGGCTGAAGGCGCCAGCGAACCCCTGATTCGTGCCGACAATATGCGTCTTGACGTCGCGTTGTGGCCGCTGTTGAGTCACCAGCTCAGTGTGAAGCAGGTGATGCTCAAAGGCGCGGTGATTCAACTGACCCCGCAAACTGAAGCGGTGCGCGGCGAAGATGCGCCCGTTGCCCCAAAAGACAATACGTTGCCCGACCTGGCTGAAGACAGAGGATGGTCGTTTGATATTGCCCGCCTGCGTGTTGCCGATAGCGTTCTGGTATTCCAGCATGAAGACGATGAACAGATCACGGTTCGCGATATTCGTCTGGAGATGGAACAGGATAACCAGCACCGCGGCACGTTTGATTTCTCCGGGCGCGTTAACCGCGATCAGCGTGACCTCGCATTATCCTTCAACGGCAGCGTTGATGCCTCCGACTATCCGCATAACTTATCCGCGAATATTGAGCAGCTAAGCTGGCAACTGCAGGGGGCCGATCTACCGGCGCAGGGGATAAAAGGTCAGGGACAGTTTCAGGCGCAGTGGCTGGAAGAGAAAAAACAGCTCGCGTTTAGCCAGATTCATTTGACCGCTAACGACAGCTCTCTCGCCGGGCAAGTTCATGTGACATTGTTGGAAAAACCAGAATGGGCCGTCGACCTGAAGTTTGGTCAGCTCAATCTGGACAATCTGCTCGTACAACGTGAGGCTGTGACGACGAACGGTGAAGTTCAGCAAGGTCAGAGTCAGTCAACGCTGGCGCGCCCCGTCATTGCTTCTCAGGTTGATGCCGTTTCGTATCAGGGACTGAAGGGATTTTCGGCAGACATCGCGTTGCAAGCTGACAAAGTGCTGTGGCGGAAAATGGCGTTTGACAATGTCTCGGCAAAAATTGACAACCAGTTCGGCTTGTTGAACGTTACGCAGTTGCAGGGGAAAAGTGACGGCGGGCTGGTGTCGCTTCCTGGTATGCTGGATGCCAGAAAAGGACAGCCGCGAGCGGTCTTCCATCCGCGCCTGGAAGGCGTAGAAATTGGTACTATCCTGAAAGCCTTCGACTACCCCATCGCCCTCACCGGTAAGCTGTCACTGGCAGGGGATTTCTCTGGCTCAGATATTGATGCCCAGGCGTTTCGTCATAGCTGGCAAGGGCAGGCCCATGTCGAAATGAGCGATACGCGAATGGAAGGAATGAACTTCCAGCAGATGATACAACAGGCCGTCGAACGTAGCGGTGGGGATGTTAAAGCTCAGCAAAACCTGGATAACGTGACCCGGTTGGATCATTTTGTAACCGATATGACGCTGGATAACGGCGAGGTTACGCTGGATAACATGGCGGGTGAGTCGGCGATGCTGGCGCTGACCGGCAAGGGAACGCTGGATCTGGTGAAGCTGAATTGCGACACGCTGTTTAACATTCGCGTGCTGGGCGGCTGGGATGGCGAAAGTAAGCTGATTAACTTCCTGAAGGCTACCCCGGTTCCTCTCAGAGTCTACGGTCAGTGGCAGGCGCTAAACTACAGTCTGCAGGTCGACCAGATTTTGCGTAAGCATTTGCAGGATGAAGCGAAACGTCGCCTTAACGACTGGGCCGATCGCAATAAAGACTCCCGCAACGGTAAAGATGTTAAAAAGTTGCTGGATAAACTCTGATTCATATTGCCGGATGGCGGTCGAAGCCGCCTCCGGCTCGTGATTTACACCTCGTAATCCATCTCTTCTTCACTGTGCAGCGGTATCAGTTGGACTTTTTGCACGCGATGATTTTCCACCTGCAGGGTTTTTAGTCGATAGTCGCCGACCTGAACTTCCTCCCCGGTTTTCGGGATGCGCTGCAAATACTCCATTAACAGTCCGGCAATGGTGTGATATTCACGCTTATCATCTAACGGGATAGGCACATACTGCACCAGATCTTCCAGCGGCATGTGTCCGTTAGCGGTCCATGAACCATCCGCGTTTTTCTGAATGTCATGGCGGGCGTCAATCTCCTCTACCTCATTTGGCAGGTTACCGGCGATGGTTTCCATCACGTCACTGAGCGTTACAATCCCTTCAACTGACCCAAATTCATCGGCCACAAAAGCGAAGTGCGTCCGGGCGTTACGGAACTGCTCAAGCGCCGGAAGCAGCGGCAGAGTTTCCGGGAACACCAACGGCTGGCGAATCAAGACGCGTAAGTCGAGCGGCTCGCCGCGAAGAGATTGCTGCAGCAGGTCGATGACATGCACCACGCCCAGCAAGTCTTCCTGCTCATCTTCGCCGGTGACCACCAGACGCGTATGCTGGTTTTTTTCCAGCAAAGCGCGGATTTCTGTTTCCGGTGCATTGAGGTCGATGTGCTCAATATCATGGCGCGAGGTCATGATACTGCTGACAGTACGCTGATTAAGGTTCAGCACACGTTCAATCATCCGCCGTTCCTGAGGGGCAAAAATTTGGCCTTCATGATGGTCTGCCAGCATTGCCGCGGTTTCGGCATCCAGTTCGGCGTCTTCTTTTTGCCCGCTCAGCAGTCGCATTACCGCCTCGGCGGTGCGCTGGCGCAGGGTATGGTTGGCTGACAGGAAGCGACGGCGGTTAAAGATAGCTAACTGGTTCAATGCTTCTATCATGACCGAGAAGCCGATGGCGGCGTACAGGTAACCTTTCGGAATATGGAAACCAAACCCATCGGCGACCAGACTGAAACCAATCATCAGCAAGAAGCTCAGGCACAGAATGACGATAGTGGGATGGCTGTTGACAAAGCGCGTCAGCGACTTGCTGGCAAGCACCATCAGGCTGATGGCAATAATCACCGCAGCCATCATTACTGCCAGGTGATCGACCATCCCTACGGCGGTAATGACGGAATCCAGGGAGAAGATAGCGTCCAGCACGACTATTTGCGCGACGACGCCCCAAAACTTAGCGCCTTTACGCTGGGTCGGGTTCTCGCTGTCTTTGCCTTCCAGCCGTTCGTTTAGCTCCATGGTGGCTTTAAACAGCAGGAAGAAACCGCCGAACAGCATGATCAGATCGCGCGCGCTGAAGCTCAGGCCGCGAATGCTGAACAGCGGCGTGGTCAGCGTTACCAGCCATGATATTGATGCCAACAGCAGCAGGCGCATGACCATCGCCAGCAGTAGCCCGGTAATACGCGCCTTATCCCGCTGGGCAGGAGGCAGTTTCTCCGCGAGGATGGCAATAAAAACAAGATTATCAATGCCAAGAACAAGTTCGATCACGATTAGCGTGACGAGTCCGGCCCAGATTGACGGATCGGCAATCCATTCCATAGTAAATGCTATACCCATAGTTGTATGACAATTGTCACAATTCGATCATGGGTAAAACTGGCGAAAAATGCAATGGCGAGGAGGGATTTCTCTGTAGCCTATTACAACCAGGTACGGGATATTAGCCTTAATGTAACTACAGGAAATAATATTATTTATCCAAATCTCTTTAAGAAATATCGCAGGTGGGATATTTCTATATTAATGTTGTCAATATCAATAAAATCCTAAAAATATACAAATTCAACGCTTAATATTAATCTTAAAAGCAAGTTGTCGGTAACTTGTTACCTTGCCTGATATTCGCTTAGCTGCAACAATTCCTCCGGTAATAATCAAAAGATAAATATTTCCTTATCAACCAGCGGCGCTATTCCTGATGCGTTCCCGCTGTGAATGTGATGAAAATAAAGGGGAAGATAAAAATTTAAATTAATCAGTGCATTGGTAGCTAATGAAGCCAGGGGCGGTAGCGTGTCTGGTCGCCTGAGACGAGCCTAAATTATTCTGTCAAGAGACCGCAGATGAATTCATTTTTTTTAGGACAGATGCCAGTTAAATTCCTTTTCAATTAACGGCAAGGTAAATGCGTACAGGCGAAGTCGCTATTTAGATCGCACGTGATAATTACTCTGCCAAAGTGATAAATAATCAATGATGAAATCCAAACTTAAATTGATACCTGTATTGGTATCGGTAATCTTGATAAACGGTTGTACCGTGCTTCCGGGCAGCAATATGTCTACGATGGGCAAAGATGTGATTAAACAGCAGGACGCTGATTTTGATATCGATCGCATGGTGAATGTTTATCCACTCACCCCACGGCTGGTCGAACAATTACGTCCCCGACCAAATGTTGCGCAGCCTAATATGTCTCTCGACCAGGAGATTTCCGGGTATCAGTACCGGGTCGGCCCGGGCGATGTCCTGAATGTTACCGTCTGGGATCATCCTGAACTCACCACGCCGGCCGGGCAGTATCGTAGCTCAAGTGATGCCGGCAACTGGGTGCAGCCTGATGGCACCATGTTTTACCCCTACATCGGCAAAGTTAGCGTGTCAGGGAAAACGTTGGCCGAAATTCGTAGTGATATTACCGGGCGCTTAGCGAAGTACATTGCTGACCCGCAGGTGGACGTTAATATCGCCGCTTTCCGTTCGCAGAAGGCCTATGTCTCCGGGCAGGTGAATAAATCCGGCCAGCAGGCTATCACCAACGTGCCGCTTACCATTCTCGATGCCATTAACGCCGCAGGCGGTCTCACCGAGGCGGCAGACTGGCGCAACGTTGTACTGACTCATAAAGGGCAGGAGCAACGTATTTCACTGCAAGCGCTAATGCAAAATGGCGACCTGAGCCAGAACCGTCTGCTCTATCCTGGCGACATCCTGTTTGTTCCGCGTAATGACGATTTGAAAGTCTTCGTAATGGGGGAAGTGAAAAAACAGAGCACCCTCAAAATGGACTTCAGCGGCATGACGCTCACCGAAGCGCTCGGCAACGCGGAAGGTATCGACCTGACCACCTCCAACGCCAGCGGCATTTTCGTTATTCGTCCATTGAAAGGCGAGGGCGGGAACAACGGCAAGATTGCCAATATCTATCAGCTTGATATGTCCGATGCGACATCGCTGGTGATGGCGACGTCATTCCGACTCCAGCCATACGATGTGGTGTACGTCACTACCGCGCCGGTTGCTCGCTGGAACCGTTTGATCAATCAGTTGCTGCCGACTATTAGCGGTGTTCGCTATATGACGGACACGGCCAGCGACCTTCACAACTGGTAATCGTCATGTTTAACAAAATCTTAGTTGTCTGTGTGGGGAACATTTGCCGCTCTCCGACGGCAGAGCGCTTGTTAAGGCAATTTCACCCGGCGCTGACGGTCTCTTCTGCCGGCCTCGGGGCGTTGGTAGGCAAAGGCGCGGACCCGTGCGCCATCAGCGTGGCGCAGGCGCACAACCTGTCACTGGAGAATCATTGTGCCCGGCAGATCTCGGGACGAATGTGCCGGGAGTATGACCTGATCCTGACCATGGAAAAACGCCATATCTCTGCCCTGTGTGAAATGGTGCCGGAGATGCGCGGCAAAGTGATGCTGTTTGGTCACTGGGACAGCGAGCGCGAAATTCCCGATCCGTATCGTAAAAGCCGTGATGCGTTTGACGCGGTGTACGCATTACTTGAACGGTCTGCCCGCCAATGGGCTCAGGCATTGAACGCAGAGCAGGGAAAACAATGACAGAAAAAGTAAAACAGTCTGCTGCGCCGGTAACGGGCAATGATGAAATCGATATTGGTCGTCTGGTGGCAACGGTGGTGGAAGCCCGCTGGTGGGTGCTTGGTATTACTGCGGCATTTGCATTATGCGCAGCGGTCTACACGCTGTTTGCCACTCCGATCTACAGTGCGGACGCGCTGGTGCAAATTGAGCAAAATACCGGAAATTCACTGGTGCAGGATATTGGCTCGGCGTTGTCGAACAAACCTCCGGCCTCTGAAGCGGAAATTCAGCTCATCCAGTCACGGCTGGTATTGGGGAAAACGGTAGACGATCTCAACCTGGATATCGCGGTTACCAAAGATACGTTCCCCATTTTTGGCGCGGGTTGGGATCGGTTGATGGGTCGCCAGAACGAAACGGTTAACGTGACGACTTTCACGCTGCCAAAGGCAATGAATGAACAGACCTTCACGCTAAGCGTGCTGAATGACAAAAGTTATCAGCTGGTGAGTGACGGGGGTTTTAGCGCCCAGGGGCAGGTTGGGCAGGTGCTGAAACATGACGGCGTGACGATACTGGTCGAGGCTATCCATGCCAGCCCTGAGAGCCAATTTACCGTCAGCAAATTCTCCACGCTGGGCATGATCAACACCTTGCAAAATAATCTGATGGTGACGGAAACCGGCAAAGACACTGGCGTACTGAGCCTGACCTTTACCGGCGAAGACCGTGAGCAAATCCGCCAGATCCTTGACAGTATTACCCGCAACTACCTGCAACAAAACGTGGAGCGTAAATCTGAAGAGGCCGCCAAAAGTCTGGCGTTTCTGGCAAAGCAGTTGCCCGAGGTACGTAACCGGCTGGACGTTGCCGAAAACAAGCTGAATGCCTTTCGTCAGGACAAAGACTCCGTGGATTTGCCGCTGGAAGCCAAATCGGTGCTGGATTCCATGGTGAATATTGATGCGCAGCTTAATGAGCTGACCTTCAAAGAAGCGGAGATTTCCAAGCTGTTCACCAAAGCGCACCCTGCGTACCGCACCTTGTTGGAAAAACGCCAGGCGCTGGAAGATGAGAAAAGCAAGCTGAATGGGCGCGTAACGGCGATGCCGAAAACGCAGCAGGAAATTGTCCGCCTGACGCGTGACGTGGAGTCCGGCCAGCAGGTCTATATGCAACTGCTGAACAAGCAGCAGGAGCTGAAGATTACCGAGGCCAGTACGGTCGGAGATGTACGCATCGTCGATCCCGCGATTGCCCAGCCAGGCGTGCTGAAGCCGAAAACGACGCTGATTATTCTCGGTAGCATCATTCTTGGTTTGATGCTTTCAGTGGTTGGCGTACTGCTGCGTTCCCTGTTTAATCGCGGCATTGAAAGCCCACAGGCGCTGGAAGAGCATGGCATCAGCGTGTATGCCAGCATTCCACTATCAGAATGGCAAAAAGCTCGCGATAACGTGCAGACCATTAAAGGCGTGAAACGCTACAAGCAAAGCCAGTTGCTGGCAGTGGGGAATCCGACGGATCTTGCGATAGAAGCGGTCCGCAGCCTGCGTACCAGCCTGCACTTTGCCATGATGCAGGCGCGCAACAACGTCTTGATGCTGACCGGTGTCAGCCCGTCGATTGGTAAAACATTTGTCTGCGCCAACCTGGCGGCGGTCGTTAGTCAGACCAACAAACGCGTGCTGTTGATCGACTGCGACATGCGCAAAGGCTATACCCACGAGCTGCTGGGGACCAATAACGTTAACGGTCTGTCTGAGATCCTCATCGGCAAGGGGGATATCTCATCCAGCGCGAAACCGACATCGATTCCACATTTTGATCTGATCCCTCGCGGACAAATTCCCCCCAACCCCTCCGAACTGCTGATGAGTGAACGCTTTGGCGAACTGATTGCATGGGCCAGCTCGCACTATGACCTGGTGCTGATCGATACCCCGCCAATACTGGCGGTGACCGACGCGGCTATCGTGGGGCGTCACGTTGGAACCACGCTGATGGTGGCGCGTTACGCGGTCAACACGCTGAAAGAGGTGGAAACCAGCCTGAGTCGCTTTGAGCAAAACGGCATTCAGGTGAAAGGGGTGATCCTGAACTCGATCTTCCGCCGCGCCAGCGGGTATCAGGATTACGGTTACTACGAATACGAGTACACCTCGGATACGAAATAGGTTACGAACATTGCCGGATAGCGGCCCACAAAAACATATTTATACCCTAAATAATTCGAGTTGCAGGAAAGCCAACGCAGATGCAACTCGAAGTATGACGGGGATATCTGGGAAACGAAAATGACGACAGACAACCCGCTAATTTCAATTTATATGCCCACCTGGAACCGTCAGCAACTGGCCATCCGGGCGATTAAATCGGTACTGCGCCAGGACTATCCTCACTGGGAGATGATCATTGTGGATGATTGCTCTTCCTCGTATGAGCAACTGCAGCAATTTGTTGAAGAACTCAACGATCCGCGTGTGTCGTATACGCGTAATCCCACTAACTCCGGAGCCTGTGCGGTGCGTAATCAGGCCATCATGCAGGCCAGTGGGCAATATATTACGGGTATTGATGATGATGATGAATGGACGCCGAACCGCCTGAGCGTATTTCTCAATTATCGCCATCATCTGGTGACGCGGGCGTTTCTGTATGCCAATGACTATGTCTGTGAAGGCGAAGTATATTCGCAGCCGACCAGTTTGCCGCTCTATCCGAAGGCCGTTTATTCACGCCGTAAATTTTATAAGCGCAATATTATTGGTAATCAGGTGTTTACCTGGGCCTGGCGGTTTAAAGCATGCCTGTTCGATACCACGCTGAAAGCGGCGCAAGATTATGACATTTTCCTGCGTATGGTGGTGGCGTATGGCAAACCGTGGAAGGTAAAAGAGGCAACGCAGATCCTGCATGTGAATCACGGTGAAATGCGTATTACCTCATCCCCGCATAAATTCTCCGGCTACTTTCAGTTCTACCGTAAGCACAAAGGCAAATTTGACCGGGCCAGCAAGAAATACCAGCTGTTTACCCTCTACCAGATCCGCAATAAACGGATGAACTGGCGCACGTTGCTGACGCTGCTTTCTGTTCGCAATAGTAAGCGCCTGGCCGACGGACTGCGAGGACGCTAAGTATGCTGGAAGATTTACGCGCGAACGGCTGGAGTCTGCGACCCTGCTGCATGGTGGTGGCCTATCGGATTGCCCATTTTTGCTCCGTCTGGCGTAAAAAAAATGTCTTGAACAACCTGTGGGCGGCGCCGGTGCTGGTGATGTATCGCCTTATTACTGAATGCGTGTTTGGCTATGAAATCCAGGCCGCTGCATCTATTGGTCGTCGTTTCACCATCCATCATGGCTATGGGGTGGTGATCAATAAACACGTGGTGGCGGGGGATGATTTCACCCTGCGCCATGGCGTCACCATCGGCAATCTTGGCGGCAACGATCTGTCCTGTCCGGTCATCGGTAACGGCGTTGAGCTGGGGGCCAATGTCACTCTGCTTGGCGGCGTTGCCATTGGCGATAACGTGACGATTGGCGCCGGGAGCGTCGTAGTGGATAGCGTCCCGGACAATACGCTGGTCGTGGGCGAGAAGGCACGGGTGAAGGTAATAAAATGAAAATATTACAGTTTAATGTGCGGCTCGCAGAAGGCGGGGCGGCAGGCGTAGCGTTAGATTTGCATCTGAGGGCGCTGGAAAAAGGGCTGTCATCGCGTTTTGTCTACGGCTATGGCAAAGGCGGTAAGAAAAGCGTCAGCCATGCGAATTACCCGCAGGTTATCAAACATACGCCACGTCTGACGTCGGCGGCGAACATTGCGCTGTTTCGTTTCGCGAACCGCGACATGTTTGGCAATCTCGACAAGTTGTACCGTACGGTTACCCGCACTTCCGGCCCGCTGGTACTGCATTTTCATGTGTTGCACAGCTACTGGTTGAATCTGGAAGAGGTGGTCGCCTTTTGCCAAAAAGTGAAGGCGCATAAACCGGATATCACCTTTGTCTGGACGCTGCACGATCACTGGAGCGTGACCGGGCGCTGTGCCTTTACCGATGGCTGCGAAAGCTGGAAAACGGGCTGTCAGAAATGTCCAACGCTCAGTAACTATCCGCCGGTAAAAATCGATAAAGCCCATCAACAGTTACCTGGTAAACGGCAGATGTTTCGCGCCATGCTGGCGCTGGGCTGCCAGTTCATCTCGCCCAGTCAGCATGTGGCCGACGCATTCAACAGTCTGTATGGCGCCGGTCGTTGCCGCATTATTAACAACGGCATCGATGTGGCAACGGAAGCCATACTTGCCGAACTTCCCGCTAAGCATGAGGAAAGCGGCAGACCGAAAATCGCCGTGGTGGCCCATGACCTGCGCTATGACGGTAAAACCAGTCAGCAACTGGTGCGAGCGATGATTGCGCTCGGAGACAAAATTGAGCTGCATACCTTCGGCAAATTTTCCCCGTTTGTAGGGGATAACGTCATCAATCACGGGTTTGAGAGCGATAAGCGCACGTTGATGAGCGCGCTTAACGAGATGGATGGGCTGGTGTTCAGCTCGCGCGTTGATAACTACCCGCTGATTCTGTGCGAAGCGCTTTCTATCGGCGTACCGGTGATTGCTACGCACAGCGATGCCGCGCAGGAAGTGCTGGCGAAATCGGGCGGCAAAACGTTCAGCGAAGCGGACGTTTTGCACCTGGTGCAACTGAAAAGATCAGACATTGCGCAGGCGGTATTTGACACGTCGCTTGCCGCGTTCAGCCAGCGCAGCCGGGTGGCATACAGTGGGCAACAGATGCTGGAGGAGTATGTCTCGTTCTATCAGAATCTGTAGCTATCTGGTGCTACCGCTGCTTTATCTGCTGGTTAACGTCAAACTCGCCCAGCTTGGCGAGAGCTTCCCGATAACTATCGTCACGTTCTTGCCCGTTCTGCTGTTGCTGTTTGTCGAGCGCATCAATATTAAAAAATTAATGATTGCGCTGGGCGTGGGGGGCGGACTGACGGCGTTTAACTATCTGTTCGGACAATCACTGGATGCCAGCAAGTACGTGACGTCCGCAATGCTGTTTGTCTATACCGTGGTGATTATCGGTATGGTGTGGAGTATTCGCTTCAAAACCATTTCGCCGCATAACTACATTAAGATCTTGCGTTTTTTCTGGCTGGTTGTGGGCCTGGTGGTGGGGTTAGCTGCGGTGGAAATGGCGCAGATAATTCTTAGTGGCGGCAGCAGTTTAATGGAAGTTATTTCGAAATATCTTATTTACAGTAATAGCTATGTTCTGAACTTTATTAAGTTTGGCGGGAAGCGCACCACTGCACTCTATTTCGAACCGGCATTCTTCGCTCTGGCGTTAATCTCAATTTGGCTCAGTATCAAACAGTTTGGTATCAAAACGCCTAAGTCCGATGCTATGATTCTGGCAGGGATAATATTATCAGGATCGTTTTCAGGGGTAATGACATTTATTTTGTTTTACCTCCTGGAGTGGGCGTTCCAGTATCTGAATAAAGATGCGATAAAAAAGAAGTTGCCGCTGGCGATAATCTCATTAAGCGTGTTTGTCGTTGGTGTGATATTTGCGTTTCCGTACATCGCGACACGGCTTGGAGATTTAGGAACTGAAGGCTCATCATCGTATTATCGTATCGTGGGACCATTAGTAATGGTCGGTTATTCGTTACTTAACGTTGATGGGGTAGTGAGATTCGGCTCACTTTATGAATATGTTGCGTCATTCGGAATTTTTAACGGTGCAGATGTTGGTAAAACGATAGACAATGGCTTGTATCTGCTGATTATTTATTTTTCATGGTTCGCGGTGATATTAGCCCTGTGGTACATGGGGAAAGTCATGAAGATGATGATCAATGCGTTTGGTGATAATCAGAATTATCGGGTGCAGCTTTATCTTTTTACGCCGCTGTCGCTGTTTTTTACAGGTTCAGTATTTAGTCCGGAATACGCATTTTTAATTGTATGTCCGTTTATTTTGCGCAAGGCGCTGAATATAGCGAGGTAGAACGCATGCTGCTCAGTATTATTACCGTCGCCTTTCGTAATCTGGAAGGGATCGTCAAAACTCACGCGTCGTTAGCTCATCTGGCGCAGGCGGGTGATATCAGTTTTGAGTGGATTGTTGTTGATGGCGGCTCCTCTGACGGTACCTCGGCCTTTCTTGAAGGACTCAGTGGAGAGCACCGGTTACGGTTTGTCAGCGAGCCGGATAAGGGCATCTATGATGCAATGAACAAAGGTATCGCTATGGCGCGCGGGCGGTTTGCGCTGTTCCTCAACTCCGGGGATATTCTGCATGCAGATGCGGCTCATTTTATCCGCCAGCTAAAAACGCAGAGCGATAAAGCGATGGTCATTGGCGATGCGTTGCTGGATTTCGGTAATGGTAACAAAATTAAGCGGCGGGCCAAGCCGGGTTGGTATATTTATCACAGCCTTCCCGCCAGCCATCAGGCAATCTTCTTTCCTCTCTCTGGACTGAATGTCTGGCGCTATGATTTGCAATATAAGATATCGTCTGATTACGCGCTGGCAGCCAAATTATACAAGTCAGGTTACGCGTTTAAAAAGCTGAGCGGGCTGGTGTCAGAGTTTTCCATGGGTGGGGTGTCAACGACGAATAATCTGGAATTGTGCCGGGATGCAAAAAAGGTACAGCGCCAGATATTACACATGCCAGGTTTTTGGACCGGGTTGTCAGAATATTTACGTCTGCGCACAACCGGTAAAACAAAAACCTTATATGGAAAAGCGTAAGGGTACATTATGCAGGATTTAAGCGGCTTCAACGTGCCGGGAGGTTTTCGCGGCGGCGGTGCCATTAAAGTGCAATTATGGTGGGCAGTGCAAGCCACATTATTTCGCTGGTCCCCACAGGTAATGTATCGCTGGCGTGCGTTTTTATTGCGAATGTTTGGCGCAAAAATAGGAAAAAACGTAGTTATTCGACCTTCAGTAAAAATTACTTATCCGTGGAAATTAACCCTGGGAGATTATTCCTGGGTGGGTGATGACGCGGTTTTATATACGCTGGGTGATATTACGATTGGTGCGCACGCGGTTATTTCGCAAAAAAGTTATTTATGCACCGGGAGTCATGATTATGCCAGTCAACATTTTGATATTAACGCCACACCAATTGTAGTTGGTGATAAATGCTGGCTGGCGACAGATGTCTTTGTCGCGCCTGGCGTGACGATTGGCGATGGCACCGTCGTCGGAGCACGCAGCAGTGTATTTAAATCGCTGCCAGCCAATGTCGTTTGTCGGGGAAATCCCGCAATAGTCACACGCGAACGCGTCGAGAAAGTTACTCCCTGAGGGGATCATTTAAGAGGTAATAACATGTCAAAAGTCGCTCTCATCACTGGCGTAACCGGGCAGGATGGTTCTTACCTGGCAGAGTTCCTGCTGGAAAAAGGGTATGAAGTACACGGTATTAAGCGCCGCGCTTCATCATTCAACACCGAACGAGTGGACCACATCTATCAGGATCCGCATTCGGGCAATCCCAAATTCCATCTGCACTATGGCGATTTGACGGACTCCTCCAACCTGACCCGTATTTTACAGGAAGTGCAACCGGATGAGGTCTATAACCTCGGCGCCATGAGTCATGTCGCGGTGTCGTTTGATTCACCGGAATACACCGCGGATGTCGATGCAATCGGCACCTTGCGTTTGCTGGAAGCTATCCGCTTCCTCGGCCTGGAAAAGAAGACCCGTTTTTATCAGGCCTCCACCTCTGAACTGTACGGCCTGGTACAGGAAATTCCGCAGAAAGAGAGCACGCCGTTCTACCCGCGCTCGCCGTATGCCGTTGCCAAGCTGTACGCCTACTGGATAACCGTCAACTACCGCGAATCTTACGGTATGTATGCCTGTAACGGCATTCTGTTTAACCACGAATCTCCGCGCCGCGGCGAAACCTTTGTCACGCGCAAAATTACGCGTGCGATCGCCAACATCGCGCAGGGGCTGGAGTCTTGCCTGTACCTGGGCAATATGGATTCGCTGCGTGACTGGGGGCATGCCAAAGATTACGTCAGGATGCAGTGGATGATGCTACAGCAGGACAAGCCGGAAGATTTCGTGATTGCCACCGGCGTGCAGTATTCCGTGCGCCAGTTTGTGGAAATGGCGGCTGCTCAGCTGGGGATTAAATTGCGCTTTGAAGGTGAGGGCGTGAATGAGAAAGGCATTGTGGTTTCCGTAACCGGACACGACGCGCCGGGTGTGAAACCTGGGGATGTCATGATTGCCGTCGATCCGCGCTATTTCCGTCCGGCAGAGGTGGAAACGCTATTGGGCGATCCGGCCAAAGCGCATGAAAAACTGGGCTGGAAGCCGGAAATCACGTTGCGCCAGATGATCTCGGAAATGGTTGCCAACGATCTTGAAGCAGCGAAGAAGCATTCCCTGCTGAAGTCGCACGGTTACGAGGTCGCCATCGCGCTGGAGTACTGAGGATGAAGACACAACGTATTTTTGTGGCGGGCCATCGCGGGATGGTGGGGTCCGCCATCGTCAGACAATTGTCGCAGCGAGATAATGTCGAGCTGGTGCTGCGTACCCGCGACCAACTTAACCTGCTGGACGCAAGTGCGGTGCAGGCGTTCTTTGCCACTGAACGTATTGACCAGGTTTATCTGGCGGCGGCTAAAGTCGGCGGGATCGTGGCGAATAATACTTATCCTGCTGATTTTATTTATGAAAACATGATGATTGAGAGCAACATTATTCATGCTGCGCATTTGCATAACGTGAATAAACTGCTGTTCCTCGGATCATCCTGTATTTATCCAAAGCAAGCCACCCAGCCAATAGCCGAAAGCGAGCTGTTGCAGGGGCAGCTGGAACCGACCAATGAGCCGTATGCGATTGCCAAAATTGCCGGGATCAAGCTGTGCGAATCGTATAACCGCCAGTATGGCCGCGATTATCGCTCGGTGATGCCGACCAATCTGTATGGGCCGCATGACAACTTCCACCCGAGTAATTCGCATGTGATCCCGGCGCTGCTGCGCCGCTTTCATGACGCTCGCGAGCACAATACGCCGGATGTGGTGGTGTGGGGAAGCGGGACGCCAATGCGTGAATTTCTGCATGTTGACGATATGGCAGCGGCCAGTATCCACGTGATGGAGCTGGCTCAGGAAGTCTTGCAGGAATATACCCAGCCGATGCTGTCGCATATCAACGTGGGCACCGGCGTGGACTGCACCATCCGCGAACTGGCGCAAACCATCGCGCAGGTCGTGGGTTACAAGGGGCGCGTGGTGTTCGACGCCAGCAAACCGGATGGAACGCCGCGCAAATTGCTCGATGTTACGCGTCTGCATCAGTTGGGCTGGTATCACGAGATATCACTGGAAGCGGGGCTTGCCAGTACCTGGCAGTGGTTCCTTGAAAACCAGCAGCGCTACCGGGGGTAAGCATGTTTTTACGTCATGAGGATTTTGCCACCGTAGTACGTTCAACTCCGCTGATTTCCATCGATTTGATCGTGGAAAACACCCACGGTGAATTTCTGCTCGGTAAGCGTCTCAATCGTCCGGCGCAGGGTTACTGGTTTGTGCCCGGCGGTCGGGTGCAAAAAGATGAACCGCTGCACGTGGCCTTTGAGCGGCTTACCGAAACGGAGCTGGGGTTACGTTTACCGCTGTCTGCTGCGGAGTTTTACGGTGTCTGGCAGCACTTCTATGACGACAACTTTTCTGGGGATGATTTCTCAACGCATTACATCGTGCTGGGATTTCGTCTGCGGGTGTCGGAAAACGACTTGCAACTGCCCAATGTCCAACATGATGCGTACCGATGGATGGCGGCTACACAGATTCTGGTCAGTGACCACGTGCACGACAACAGTCGGGCTTACTTCTGTAAAACAAGTCAGGCCGGAGTACCCGGGCTATGAAGATCCTCGTGTATGGCATCAACTATTCGCCGGAGTTGACCGGTATCGGCAAATACACCGGTGAAATGGTGGAGTGGATGGCGCAGCAGGGGCATGACGTTCGGGTGATCACCGCGCCGCCTTATTATCCCCAGTGGAAGGTAAACGGCAGTTATTCATCCTGGCGCTACCGTCGCGAAGAGGGCGACGCCCTCGTCTGGCGTTGTCCGCTGTATGTGCCTGAGCAACCCTCAACGCTCAAGCGCCTGCTGCATTTGGGCAGTTTCGCCCTGAGCAGTTTTTTCCCGCTACTGGCGCAACGTCGCTGGAAGCCGGATCGCATTATCGGCGTAGTGCCGACGCTGTTTTGCACGCCGGGCATGCGCCTGCTGGCAAAGCTTTGTGGCGCACGTACGCTATTGCACGTTCAGGATTACGAAGTCGATGCCATGTTGGGGCTAGGAATGGCGGGCAAAGGCACGCGCGGTATGGTGGCAAAACTGGCCAGCGCCTTTGAGCGCAGTGGGCTGTTGAATATGGACCATATTTCGACGATTTCCCGTTCCATGATGCACAAAGCCATGGAAAAAGGCGTTGCGCCGCACAAGGTTATTTTCTTTCCGAACTGGTCAGAAGTGACGCGCTTTCGTGATGTGAGCGACGCCGATGCCCTGGCGTTGTCCCAGCAACTGGGATTGCCTGCCGATCAAAAGATCGTTCTTTACTCAGGCAATATCGGTGAAAAGCAGGGGCTGGAGAGCGTGATAGACGCAGCGCTCGAGTTGAGCGAACACCCCTGGCTGTTTGTGATTGTCGGGCAGGGCGGTGGTAAAGCGCGGCTGGAGAGTATGGTCAGCGAACGCGGCCTGAACAACGTGATGTTCTTTCCGCTGCAATCATATGACGCGCTGCCTGCGCTGCTCAAGATGGCGGATTGTCATCTGGTCGTGCAAAAGCGTGGTGCGGCTGATGCCGTACTGCCCTCCAAATTGACCAATATCCTCGCTGTTGGTGGTAACGCAGTTATTACTGCCGAACCTGAAACCGAGCTGTGTCAGCTTTGTGACGCTCACCCTGGCATTGCGGTGTGCGTGGAGCCGGAGTCGGTAAACGCGCTGGTTTGCGGTATTAAACGGGCATTGATGATGCCAAAAGTAAACACGGTGGCACGTGATTATGCCGAACGCACGCTGGATAAAGAAAACGTGCTGAGTCAATTTCTTGCAGATATACGGGGTACATGATGAGTCAAAGCAAACTCTTTCCGGTGGTGATGGCCGGTGGCTCGGGTAGCCGTTTATGGCCACTGTCCCGCGTGCTGTACCCAAAGCAGTTCCTGTGCCTGAAAGGCGATCTCACCATGCTGCAGACGACGATTTGCCGTCTGAACGGCGTGGAGTGCGAAAGCCCGGTGGTTATCTGTAATGAACAACACCGTTTTATCGTAGCGGAACAGTTACGACAGCTGCACAAGCTGACTGAGAACATCATTCTCGAACCTGCCGGGCGTAACACGGCACCGGCGATAGCGCTGGCCGCGCTGGCGGCAAAACGTCAAAGTCCGGGTGAGGATCCGCTGCTGCTGGTCTTGGCGGCCGATCACATGATTGCCGACGAAGAGGCATTCCGCGAGGCGGTTCGCAATGCGATGCCATATGCCGGAGCGGGTAAGCTGGTGACGTTTGGTATCGTGCCGGACCAGGCGGAAACCGGCTATGGCTATATCCGCCGGGGGGAAGTCTCGCCGACGAATACCGACGCCGTGGCTTTTGAGGTGGCACAGTTTGTTGAAAAGCCCAATCTGGAAACCGCGCAGGCTTACGTGACGAGCGGCGACTACTACTGGAACAGCGGCATGTTCTTGTTCCGGGCCGGACGTTACCTGGAAGAACTGAAAAAGTATCGTCCCGACATTCTTGAAGCCTGTGAGAACGCCATGAGCACGGTCGACCCCGATCTCGATTTTATCCGCGTTGATGAACAGGCGTTTCTCGCCTGCCCGGAAGAGTCTGTGGACTATGCGGTAATGGAACGTACAGCCGATGCGGTGGTGATGCCAATGAACGCAGGCTGGAGCGATGTTGGCTCCTGGTCATCGCTGTGGGAAATTAGTGCCCATACCGCTGAAGGCAATGTGCATCACGGCGACGTCATTAGCCACAAAACGGAAAACAGTTACGTGTATGCCGAATCCGGCCTGGTGACGACCGTCGGGGTGAAAGATCTGGTGGTGGTGCAGACCAAAGACGCGGTGCTGATAGCCGATCGCAACGCGGTGCAGGACGTCAAAAAAGTGGTAGAGCAAATTAAGGCTGACGGGCGTCATGAGCATCATATTCACCGCGAAGTTTATCGTCCGTGGGGCAAGTACGACTCAATTGATGCCGGAGAGCGTTACCAGGTGAAGCGAATTACCGTCAAGCCTGGTGAGGGATTGTCTGTGCAGATGCATCATCACCGGGCTGAACACTGGGTTGTGGTTGCTGGTACCGCGAAGGTGACAATCAATGATGATATCAAACTGCTTGCTGAAAACGAGTCTGTCTATATTCCGCTGGGGGCGACCCATTGTCTGGAGAACCCCGGGAAAATCCCGCTCGATCTGATTGAAGTGCGCTCCGGATCTTACCTCGATGAGGATGATGTGGTGCGGTTTGCGGATCGCTACGGGCGCGCGTAACACAACATCATCGTTGCTGGATGGCGGCGTGAACACCTTATCCGGCCTAAAAACTAACGGCTAGTCATTTTGTGAAAAATATCTCCAGTCAGGAGAGGGCTAACTGTTGCCTGAAGAAGGGGAAATCATGACGAAATTAACCTGTTTCAAAGCCTACGATATTCGCGGCAGGCTGGGCGAAGAGCTGAATGAAGAGATTGCGTGGCGCATTGGCCGCGCTTACGGCGAGTTCCTGAAGCCAAAATCTATCGTTCTGGGCGGCGATGTGCGCCAGACCAGCGAGACGCTAAAACTGGCGCTGGCGAAAGGGTTGCAGGATGCGGGGGTGAATGTGCTGGATATTGGTATGTCGGGCACCGAAGAGATTTACTTCGCCACCTTCCACCTTGGCATTGACGGCGGTATTGAAGTGACCGCCAGCCATAATCCGATGGATTACAACGGCATGAAGCTGGTGCGGGAAGGGGCGCGGCCCATCAGCGGTGATACCGGTCTGCGCGACGTGCAGCGCCTGGCGGAAGCCAACGACTTCCCGGCGGTTGATGTGACAAAACGTGGCCACTACCAGCGTATTACTACCCGCGATGCCTACATCGACCACCTGCTGGGTTACATCAATCCCGGCAGCCTGAGACCGATGAAGCTGGTGCTTAACTCCGGCAACGGTGCGGCAGGTCCGGTGGTTGACGCCATTGAAGCCCGTTTTAAGGCGCTGGGTGTGCCGGTCGAGTTCATCAAAATTCACAATACGCCGGATGGCAACTTCCCCAACGGTATTCCTAATCCTCTGCTGCCGGAATGCCGGGCCGACACGCGCAATGCGGTGATTGAACACGGTGCGGATATGGGGATTGCCTTCGACGGTGATTTTGACCGCTGCTTCCTGTTCGATGAAAAAGGTCAGTTCATTGAGGGCTACTACATTGTCGGCCTGCTGGCAGAAGCGTTTCTGGAGAAGAATCCGGGGGCGAAAATTATCCACGACCCGCGCCTGTCCTGGAATACCGTGGACGTGGTGACGGCGGCAGGCGGTAAACCGGTGATGTCAAAAACCGGGCACGCGTTTATCAAAGAGCGGATGCGCCATGAAGATGCCATTTATGGCGGTGAAATGAGCGCGCATCACTATTTCCGTGATTTTGCTTACTGCGACAGCGGAATGATCCCGTGGCTGCTGGTGGCGGAACTGCTGAGTCTGAAAGGACAGTCGCTGGGTGAACTGGTCCGTGACCGGATGGTGGCCTATCCGGCGAGTGGGGAAATCAACAGCACGCTGGCAGAGCCGGCGGCAGCGATTGCGCGTGTGGAGCGGCACTTTTCCCGTGAGGCGCTGACGGTGGACAGAACGGACGGTATCAGCATGGCGTTTGTCGACTGGCGCTTCAATTTACGCTCTTCCAATACCGAACCGGTGGTGCGCCTGAACGTGGAATCGCGCGGAAATATTCCGTTGATGGAAGCGCGAACGCGCACTCTTCTGGCGTTACTGAATCAGTAATGCCGGTGCTTCCTTTGCCCGCTTATGGGCAAAGGGTGACTAACAGGAACCACGATGACACATCTAAAAAAGCGCGAACGCGCCAAAACCAATGCGTCGTTAATTTCGATGGTGCAACGCTTTTCAGATATCACCATCATGTTTGGCGGGTTGTGGGTGATCTGCGAATTAAGCGGTTTGCCTTTCCTGTATATGCACCTGCTGGTGGCGCTGATCACGCTGGTCGTTTTTCAGATGCTCGGTGGCATAACGGATTTTTATCGCTCCTGGCGCGGCGTCAAAATTTCCACTGAGCTGGTGCTGTTACTACAAAACTGGACGCTGAGTCTGATTTTTAGCGCAGGTCTGATCGCCTTTAATAACGATTTCGATAACCGTCTCGCCGTCTGGCTGGCATGGTATCTGCTTTCAAGCGTCGGCCTGGTGTTGAGTCGTTCGTTTATTCGCTACGGTGCGGGGTGGCTGCGTAATCGTGGTTACAACACCCGCCGGGTGGCGGTGGCTGGCGACCTGCCCGCCGGACAAATGCTGCTGGACAGTTTTCGCCATGAACCGTGGCTGGGATTTGAAGTGGCGGGGGTCTATCACGACCCAATCCCTGGAAAAAACTCCCGCGACTGGGCCGGTAATCTGCAACAACTGGTGGACGACGCCAAAGCTTCACGCATTCATAACGTTTATATCGCCATGTCGATGAGCGATGGCGCCAGCGTAAAAAAACTGGTGCGTGAGTTGGCCGACACCACCTGCTCGGTGATCCTCATTCCTGATGTCTTTACCTTCAACATCCTGCATTCACGGATTGAAGAGATGAACGGCGTTCCGGTAGTGCCGCTGTATGACACGCCGCTCTCGGGGATTAATCGCCTGTTAAAGCGCGCGGAAGATATCGTGCTGGCTTCACTGATCCTGCTGCTTATTTCCCCGGTGCTGTGTGGTATTGCGCTGCTGGTAAAACTGACCTCCAAAGGTCCGGTGATTTTCCGCCAGACCCGCTATGGCATGGACGGGAAGCCGATCAAAGTCTGGAAGTTTCGCTCGATGAAAGTGATGGAGAACGACGCGGTGGTGACGCAGGCGACGCAAAACGATCCGCGCGTTACCCCTGTGGGAAATTTCCTGCGCCGGACGTCGCTCGATGAACTGCCGCAGTTTATTAACGTCCTGACCGGGGGGATGTCTATCGTCGGGCCACGTCCGCATGCGGTAGCGCACAACGAACAGTACCGCCAACTGATCGAGGGGTACATGTTACGCCATAAGGTGAAACCGGGCATTACCGGCTGGGCGCAAATCAACGGCTGGCGCGGTGAAACCGATACGCTGGAAAAAATGGAAAAACGTGTGGAGTTTGACCTCGAATACATTCGCGAGTGGAGCGTGTGGTTCGATATCAAAATTGTTTTTCTGACGGTATTCAAAGGCTT
Organism: Citrobacter sp. RHBSTW-00859; assembly: GCF_013729795.1. Lineage (NCBI taxonomy): Bacteria > Pseudomonadati > Pseudomonadota > Gammaproteobacteria > Enterobacterales > Enterobacteriaceae > Citrobacter > Citrobacter sp. RHBSTW-00859. The sequence continues at coordinate 1,904,488 of NZ_CP056284.1, forward strand.
TGTGAACAAAGCGGCGTATTAACATGAGCTTACGAGAAAAAACGCTTAATGGCGCAAAGTGGTCGGCGATTGCTACGGTGATCATTATTGGTCTGGGACTTATCCAGATGACCGTCCTGGCGCGGATTATTGATAACCACCAGTTTGGGTTGTTAACCGTGTCGCTGGTGATCATTGCGCTGGCCGATACGCTGTCGGATTTCGGTATCGCCAATTCAATTATTCAGCGCAAAGACATCGGTTATCTTGAGCTGACAACGCTGTACTGGCTCAACGTTGGGCTGGGTATGGTGGTATGTGTGGTGATGTTTCTGCTTAGCGGGACGATTGCCAGCGTGCTCAATAATCCCGAACTGGCGCCACTCATCAAAACCTTATCGCTGGCGTTTGTGGTGATACCGCACGGGCAGCAGTTTCGCGCGCTGATGCAAAAAGAGCTGGCCTTCAACAAAATTGGCATGATTGAAACCAGTTCGGTGTTGGCCGGTTTTACCTTTACCGTGGTCAGCGCCCATTTCTGGCCGCTCGCGCTGACGGCCATTCTCGGGTATCTGGTGAACAGTATGCTACGAACGCTGCTGTTCGGCTATTTTGGTCGCCGGATTTACCGTCCGGGGCTGCATTTTTCGCTGGCATCCGTTTCGTCGAACCTGCGTTTTGGCGCGTGGCTGACGGCAGACAGCATTATCAATTACCTCAATACCAACCTTTCCACGCTGGTTTTAGCCAGAACGTTGGGCGCTGGCGTGGCGGGCGGATTCAATCTTGCCTGGAACGTGGCGGTTGTTCCCCCGATCAAACTGAACCCGATTATTACCCGTGTCCTGTTTCCGGCGTTTGCCAAAATTCAGGACGACAGTGAAAAGCTCCGGGTGAATTTTTACAAGCTGCTGTCGGTGGTCGGGATCATTAACTTCCCGGTACTCCTGGGATTGATGGTGGTGTCGAACAATGTGGTGCCGCTGGTATTTGGCGAGAAGTGGAACGGTATTATTCCCGTCTTGCAACTGCTGTGCATTGTTGGACTGCTGCGATCTGTGGGGAATCCGATCGGTTCACTGCTGATGGCGAAAGCACGGGTCGACATCAGCTTCAAATTCAATGTGTTCAAAACCTTTCTGTTTATTCCCGCCATTTTCATCGGTGGTCATCAGGCCGGGGCGATTGGCGTGACGCTGGGCTTTTTGCTGGTCCAGGTGATTAACACGATCCTCAGTTACTTCGTGATGATCAAACCTGTTCTTGGCTCCAGCTACCGCCAGTACATGCTCAGTCTGTGGCTGCCGTTATATCTCTCTTTACCTACCCTTGTGGTGAGCTATGCGCTGGACGTAATGCTGCGCAGCCAACTGTCGCCAGGTGCGTTACTGGGGATCCAGGTAGCGGCAGGAGCGCTGGCGTTTGCGGCGATGATTGTGGTGTCGCGCCATCCGTTAGTGGTGGAAATAAAACGCCAGCTTTGCCGCAGTGAAAAAATGAAAACCTTGCTTCGTGCAGGATAAGAACAACGCTTTAAGAGGTCATAATGAAACTATTAATTTTAGGCAACCATACCTGTGGGAACCGTGGGGATAGCGCGATTCTGCGCGGTTTGCTGGATGCCATTAACGCGTTGCGTCCTGAGACTGAAGTGGATGTTATGAGCCGTTATCCGGTGAGTTCTTCGTGGTTGCTGGACCGCCCGGTGATGGGCGATCCGCTGTATTCGCAGATGAAGCAACACAATAATGCTGCGGGCGTTATGGGACGCGTGAAGAAAGTGCTGCGTCGTCGCTATCAGCATCAGGTGCTGCTCTCGCGTGTCACCGATTCCGGTAATCTGCGCAATATCGCGATCGCCCAGGGGTTTACCGATTTTGTTCGTCTGCTGTCGCGCTACGACGCCATTATCCAGGTCGGCGGATCGTTTTTTGTCGATCTGTATGGCGTACCGCAGTTTGAACATGCCCTGTGTACGTTTATGGCGAAAAAACCGCTGTACATGATTGGCCACAGCGTGGGGCCATTCCAGGATGAACAGTTTAATCAACTGGCGAACTACGTTTTTGGACACTGTAATGCGTTGATTTTGCGTGAATCCGTCAGTCTGGATCTGATGAAGCGCAGTGCAATAAACACGGATAAAGTCGAAACCGGGGTAGATACCGCCTGGCTGGTAAATAATCATGATGAGGATTATGAGCCTGGTTATGCCGTACAGCACTGGTTACACATGGCGGCAAAACAGAAGACCGTTGCCATTACTCTGCGTGAGCTGGCTCCTTTTGATAAGCGTCTGGGGACAACGCAGCAGGCCTATGAGCAAGCCTTTGCCGGGGTAGTGAACCGCATCCTTGATGAAGGTTACCAGGTGATAGCGCTGTCAACCTGTACCGGTATTGATAGTTACAACAAAGATGACCGCATGGTGGCGTTGAACCTGCGCCAGTATATTAACGACCCGGGCCGTTATCACGTGGTGATGGATGAACTCAACGACCTGGAGATGGGGAAAATTTTGGCTGCATGCGATCTGACGGTGGGGACTCGTTTACACTCGGCCATCATCTCGATGAATTTTATGACGCCAGCCATCGCCATTAATTATGAGCATAAATCGGCAGGGATCATGCAACAACTGGGGTTAGCAGAGATGGCCGTCGATATTCGCCATCTGCTCGATGGCAGCCTGGAAGGGAAGGTCGCCGATGCTCTCGGACAGCTACCTGAGCTGAACATACGTCTCGGCGACGCGGTTAGGCGTGAGCGTGAACGTGGGGTGAACATGGTGCAATCGGTTTTAACGCGTATTGAGGGGGAAAAATGAAGGTTGGCTTTTTCCTGCTTAAATTTCCGCTCTCCTCCGAGACCTTTGTACTCAATCAGATTACCGCATTTATCGACATGGGCTACGACGTGGAAATTGTCGCGTTGCACAAGGGCGATCTTGAAAATACCCATGCTTCATTTAATACCTACCGTCTGGGTGAAAAAACGCGCTGGTTACTGAATGAGCCGAACAGCAAACTGGCGAAGCTTAAGTATAGGGCAGTAGCGGCCCTGCGCGGTATTACCCGCGCAGCCACCTGGAAAGCGCTGAATGTTTCACGCTATGGCGATGAGGCGCGCAATCTGATTTTGGCGGCCATTTGTGGCGCGAACCCGCGGGCGTTTGAAGCGGATGTCTTTATCGCTCATTTTGGACCCGCAGGCGTAACGGCCGCCAAGCTGCGTGAGCTTGGGATGATCCGCGGCAAAATTGCCACGGTATTTCACGGTATTGATGTTTCGCATCGGGATGTGCTTGCCCACTACACTCCTGAATATCAGCAACTGTTTGAACGTGGGGATTTGATGTTACCTATCAGCAACCTCTGGGCCGGACGTTTAAAAAATATGGGGTGCCCGCCGCAGAAAATCGCGGTCTCGCGCATGGGAATCGATATGACGCGCTTTACGCCCCGCCAGTTGAAATCGCCAGCCGCACCGCTGGAGATTATCTCTGTAGCCCGGTTAACTGAGAAAAAAGGACTGCACGTTGCCATCGAAGCCTGTCGTCAGTTGAAAGAGCAGGGCGTCGCATTCCGTTATCGCATCCTTGGCATTGGCCCCTGGGAGCGTCGTCTGCGTACGCTAATTGAGCAATATCAACTTGATGATGTGATTGAGATGCCTGGCTTTAAACCCAGTCATCAGGTGAAGGAAATGCTTGAGCAGGCCGATGTCTTTTTGCTGCCCTCAATTACCGGAATGGATGGCGATATGGAGGGGATCCCGGTGGCGCTGATGGAGGCGATGGCGGTGGGCATCCCGGTGATTTCCACCGTCCATAGTGGGATCCCTGAACTGGTCGAGTCGGGCAAGTCTGGCTGGCTGGCACCGGAAAACGATGCGCAAGCGCTGGCCGAGCGATTAGCGGCATTTAGCCTGCTCGACAGTGAGCAGGTGCAGCCGATTGTGCAGTGCGCGCGAGAAAAAATTGCAACTGAATTTAATCAGTTAGCGATCAATAAACAGTTAGCCAGACTGCTGCAAACGATGTAAATCGAGGTTGTATGTCAGAGAAAAAACTCTCACGCCGTACTTTTCTGACGGCAGGCTCTGCGCTTGTCGTGCTGCATTCTCCCGTTGTTCGGGCGCTAGAATCACTAGGCAGCGTCAACATTCAGGATTACAACCCACAGGATTGGGTGGCCTCTTTCAGGCAGGCGTTCAAAGAAGGACAAACGGTCGTCGTACCAACAGGCCTGGAATGTAAGGATATCAATACCGCCATCGTTATCCCACCAGGCAAAACGCTATTCCTGCAAGGACGAATAAGTGGCAATGGCCGTGGGCGCTTTGTTCTGCAGGATGGATGCAAGGTGATGGGCGAGCAGGGCGGGAGCCTGAGGAACGTTACTCTCGATGTGCGGGGGTCGGACTGTGTGATAAAAGGGATTGCCATGAGCGGTTTCGGTCCGGTGACGCAAATCTATATCGGCGGTAAAACCTCGAGGCTGATGCGTAATCTGACTATCGATGATATTACCGTCACGCGTGCTAACTATGGCATTTTGCGTCAGGGTTTTCATAATCGAATGGACGGCGTAAAGATCACGAACAGCCGTTTTAGCGATTTACAGGGTGATGCTATCGAGTGGAATGTAGCGATAAACGACAGCAACATCCTCATTTCTGACCATGTCATTGAACGTATCAACTGTACCAACGGTAACGTGAACTGGGGCATTGGCATCGGTCTGGCGGGGAGTACCTATGACAATACCTATCCCGATGAACTGGCGGTAAAAAACTTTGTGGTAGCGAACATCACCGGTAGCGACTGCCGACAGTTAGTCCATGTGGAGAACGGCAAACACTTTATTATTCGTAATATTACCGCGCGAAATATCACCCCGGATTATAGCAAGAAAGCGGGCATTGATAATGCGACGGTCGCTATTTACGGATGTGATAATTTCGTAATTGATAATATCAATATGGAGAATAGCGCAGGTATGCTCATTGGTTACGGCGTAATCAAAGGGCGTTATTTATCCATTCCACAAAACTTTAAGTTAAATAATATCCATCTGGATAATACGAAACGTGAATACAAATTGCGCGGTATTCAGATCTCCTCTGGTAATGCGACTTCATTTGTGGCGATTACCAATGTGGAGATGAAACGTGCCACGCTTGAGTTGCATAACCAACCACAGCACCTTTTTTTACGTAACATCAAGGTGATGCAGCAATCCGCGACGGGACCCGCGCTTAAGATGCACTTCGATCTCCGTCAGGATGTGCGCGGCAAGTTTATGGCTAAACAGGACACATTACTCTCGCTGGCGAATGTCCATGCGGTAAACGAAAGCGGGCAAAGCTCAGTTGACATCGACCGGGTAAACCATCAGGTGGTGAATGTCGAAGCGGTGAATTTTCGACTCCCGGGGCAGGGGAGGTAACTTTGCGACCATTCCTGGCTAAAGTGACACTCCCTGGGATTAAGATTACTGCATTGCGAAGTTAAGCGGCGTAACATACGCTGCATCGGAGTAATGTAATTCATACTGGCTAAAACAAGCTAAAAAGCTATAATTCAGCAACAATTGAATAGGTGAATGACTTAATGATTAATTTGAAAGCAGTTATTCCGGTAGCAGGTCTGGGGATGCACATGTTGCCTGCCACGAAGGCAATCCCTAAAGAGATGCTACCGATCGTAGACAAGCCGATGATTCAATACATTGTCGACGAAATTGTAGCTGCAGGTATCAAAGAAATCGTGCTGGTGACTCATGCGTCTAAGAACGCGGTTGAGAACCACTTCGACACCTCTTACGAACTCGAATCGCTGCTTGAGCAGCGTGTTAAGCGCCAGCTATTAGCCGAGGTGCAGTCTATCTGTCCTCCAGGCGTGACTATTATGAACGTTCGTCAGGCTCAGTTACTGGGCCTGGGTCATTCAATTCTTTGTGCTCGCCCAATTGTTGGGGATAACCCGTTTGTCGTCGTATTACCTGACGTCATTCTTGATACAGCGAGCGCGGATCCGCTGCGCTACAACCTGGCTGCCATGGTTGCTCGTTTTAATGAAACTGGGCGTAGTCAGGTGCTGGCTAAGCGTATGGAAGGCGATCTGTCTGAGTACTCTGTTATTCAGACCAAAGAGCCTTTAGATAACGAAGGTAAAGTCAGCCGTATCGTTGAATTCATTGAAAAACCAGACCAGCCGCAGACTCTGGATTCCGATCTGATGGCAGTAGGGCGCTACGTGCTTTCTGCTGATATCTGGGCAGAACTGGAGCATACCCAGCCTGGTGCCTGGGGGCGTATTCAGTTGACGGATGCTATTGCTGAGCTGGCTAAAAAACAGTCGGTAGATGCGATGCTGATGACGGGCGACAGCTACGACTGCGGGAAGAAAATGGGGTATATGCAGGCGTTTGTTAAGTACGGCCTGCGTAACCTGAAAGAAGGAACGAAGTTCCGTAAGAGCATTGAGAAGTTGCTTACGTGATAAATTCATAATCCGAAGATTTGACTGATAGTTGCAAGTAGGTAGCAGAGAAGGATTCTGAGCTGTTCAGAGCTTAGTAAGTTCTCATTGCTACCTTTTTTTTATATTTGAATCAACAGTTAATGTTAGTAGTACTTCCCGTTAGCACTTGTCTGAAGGTGATATTTTTTCTTGTTTTCAAGGGCGTTTAAGGGGAGAATATAGGATTAGCATTTTGTGCCAACTCCTATATTAAATTGCTCACCAGTTTCGGCTGGAGAGTTGATAACGTTGTAATTCTTTTCAGTATACTGGTAGCTGTAGAGCCTGGGGCGGTAGCTTGCTTATAATTTTACGCAACACAGTTTGGCTCTGCAGGATGAAGTTTGAATTTAAACATTGCGACGTAATACGGAATAGTCTTGTGAAAATACTCGTCACTGGTGGTGCAGGTTTTATTGGATCTGCAGTTGTTCGTTATATTATTAATAATACTAATGATTATGTGGTAAATGTAGATAAATTGACCTATGCTGGTAATCTAGAATCGTTAGTAGACATTGCTAGTGATCCGCGTTATGCGTTCGAGCGAGCAGACATTTGCGATAGAAATGCCATGGCACGAATTTTCGCTGTGCACCAACCTGATGCGGTCATGCATCTTGCGGCAGAAAGCCATGTTGATCGCTCTATCACAGGTCCAGCGGCATTTATCGAAACAAACATTATCGGTACCTATGTTCTTCTGGAATCGGCCCGTCAGTATTGGTCAGAACTGGACGACTCACGTAAGACCGCATTTCGGTTCCATCATATATCGACCGATGAGGTATACGGTGATTTGCCACATCCTGAGGAAGTAGCGAGCGGAAGCGATTTACCACTGTTTACTGAAAAAACGCCTTATTCCCCAAGTAGCCCTTATTCCTCCTCGAAAGCATCCAGTGATCATTTAGTTCGCGCCTGGCGTCGAACCTACGGTTTACCTACTCTGGTGACGAACTGTTCAAACAACTATGGTCCATATCATTTCCCCGAAAAATTGATCCCTCTTACTATATTGAATGCATTGGCGGGTAAGTCGTTGCCAGTTTATGGGAATGGTGAACAAATTCGCGACTGGTTGTTTGTAGAAGATCATGCACGTGCCTTATATAAAGTAGTGTCTGAAGGGAAGGTTGGCGAGACTTACAATATTGGTGGCCACAACGAACGTAAAAATATAGACGTTGTAAAGACTATTTGTAGTATTCTCGATGAAATTATTACGGATAAACCTGCGGGAATTAATCACTATGCAGATCTCATTACCTATGTAACCGATCGCCCAGGGCATGATCTGCGCTATGCGATTGATGCCAGCAAAATTCAAAATGATCTCGGCTGGATACCGCAAGAAACATTCGAATCAGGCATTCGTAAAACGGTACACTGGTATTTAAATAATAGAGATTGGTGGCAGAGAATAATGGATGGCTCTTATACAGGCGAGCGCCTGGGATCGGTAGAATAAGAAAGGAAAGAATGATGAAAGGTATTGTACTTGCAGGTGGTTCCGGAACTCGCCTTTATCCAATAACCCAAGGCGTATCAAAACAACTGTTGCCTGTTTATGATAAGCCAATGATTTTTTACCCTATTTCCGTACTGATGTTGGCGGGTATTCGTGAGATTTTAGTAATTACTACACCCGATGATATGCCATCATTCAAACGTTTGTTAGGCGATGGTTCACAGTTTGGAATCAGTTTATCCTACGAAGTTCAGCCTTCTCCAGATGGTTTGGCACAGGCCTTTATTATTGGTGAAGAATTTATCAATAATGAGCCATGCGCGCTTGTGCTAGGAGATAATATTTACTTCGGTCAAAGCTTTGGTAAAAAACTTGAAACTGCAGCACAGCTTACGAGCGGCGCGATGGTATTTGGTTATCAGGTCTTGGATCCTGAACGTTTTGGCGTTGTTGAATTTGATGAAAACTACACGGCATTATCGATTGAAGAGAAGCCACTAAAACCAAAATCAAACTGGGCGGTGACCGGACTCTATTTCTATGACAGCCATGTGGTGGAAATGGCAAAGCAGGTTAAGCCTTCCAGACGTGGTGAACTTGAAATTACAACCCTGAATAAAATGTATCTGGAGAAAGGAAATCTCCAGGTAGAATTGTTGGTAATGACTCCAACTTACTGATAGTGTTTTATGTTCAGATAATGCCCGATGACCTTGTCATGCAGCTCCACCGATTTTGAGAACGACAGTGACTTCCGTCCCAGCCTTGCCAGATGTTGTCTCAGATTCAGGTTATGTCGCTCAATGCGCTGAGTGTAACGCTTGCTGATTACGTGCAGCTTTCCCTTCAGGCGGGATTCATACAGCGGCCAGCCATCCGTCATCCATACCACGACCTCAAAGGCCGACAGCAGGCTCAGAAGACGCTCCAGTGTGGCCAGAGTGCGTTCACCGAAGACGTGCGCCACAACCGTCCTCCGTATCCTGTCATACGCGTAAAACAGCCAGCGCTGACGTGATTTAGCACCGACGTAGCCCCACTGTTCGTCCATTTCCGCGCAGACGATGACGTCACTGCCCGGCTGTATGCGCGAGGTTACCGACTGCGGCCTGAGTTTTTTAAGTGACGTAAAATCGTGTTGAGGCCAACGCCCATAATGCGGGCGGTTGCCCGGCATCCAACGCCATTCATGGCCATATCAATGATTTTCTGGTGCGTACCGGGTTGAGAAGCGGTGTAAGTGAACTGCAGTTGCCATGTTTTACGGCAGTGAGAGCAGAGATAGCGCTGATGTCCGGCAGTGCTTTTGCCGTTACGCACCACCCCGTCAGTAGCTGAACAGGAGGGACAGCTGATAGAAACAGAAGCCACTGGAGCACCTCAAAAACACCATCATACACTAAATCAGTAAGTTGGCAGCATCACCATGCTTGTGAATAGCAAGCCAGAAAGCGACTTTGAAACAATTTTTCAGACTGCAGGTATGTATGCTGATGGTACGATTAACACCTTTAATGTTGGACCTGGCGGTTATTATGATATATGGGCATATCAATCGGTATATACTTTATACCAAGCATTAGTTCTTTATCTATACCACTCGATTGATGCTTTGAAGCTTTTGAATGTTTTTTTCATGGCAGGTTCTTCTGTGATGATATACAAAATATGCAGCACGATCTTTTCTCATAAAATCGCCTTTGTTACTGCATGTTTGTACTCACTATATCCGGAAATGATTTTTTATTCTCCGTTGCTATCAAATCAGCACTTATCTACTTTTTTTGTTTTACTTGGCATTTATTTCCTCCTTAAAAATAATTACATCTCGTTAGTTTTCTCAGGTATTTTTTTAGGGAAGGTGCGAACAAGTTCCTGATATGAGATCATCATATTCATCCGGAGCGCATCCCAGAGGGACATCATGAGCCATCAACTCACCTTCGCCGATAGTGAATTCAGCACTAAGCGCCGTCAGACCCGAAAAGAGATTTTCCTCTCCCGCATGGAGCAGATTCTGCCATGGCAGAATATGACCGCTGTCATCGAGCCGTTTTATCCCAAGGCGGGCAATGGCCGACGGCCCTATCCGCTGGAGACCATGCTGCGTATTCACTGCATGCAGCATTGGTACAACCTGAGCGACGGTGCCATGGAAGATGCCCTGTACGAAATCGCCTCCATGCGCCTGTTTGCCCGATTATCCCTGGATAGCGCCCTGCCGGATCGCACCACCATCATGAATTTCCGCCACCTGCTCGAGCAGCATCAACTGGCCCGTCAATTGTTCAAGACCATCAATCGCTGGCTGGCCGAAGCAGGCGTCATGATGACCCAAGGCACTTTGGTGGATGCCACCATCATTGAGGCACCCAGCTCTACCAAGAACAAAGAGCAGCAACGCGATCCGGAGATGCATCAGACCAAGAAAGGCAATCAGTGGCACTTTGGCATGAAGGCCCACATTGGTGTCGATGCCAAGAGTGGCCTGACCCACAGCCTGGTCACCACCGCGGCCAACGAGCATGACCTCAATCAGCTGGGTAATCTGCTTCATGGAGAGGAGCAATTTGTCTCAGCCGATGCCGGCTACCAAGGAGCGCCACAGCGCGAGGAGCTGGCCGAGGTGGATGTGGACTGGCTGATCGCCGAGCGTCCCGGCAGGGTAAAAACCTTGAAGCAGCATCCGCGCAAGAACAAAACGGCCATCAACATCGAATACATGAAAGCCAGCATCCGTGCCAGGGTGGAGCACCCGTTTCGCATCATCAAGCGGCAGTTCGGCTTCGTGAAAGCCAGATACAAGGGGCTGCTGAAAAACGATAACCAACTGGCGATGTTATTCACCCTGGCCAACCTGTTTCGGGTGGACCAAATGATACGTCAGTGGGAGAGATCTCAGTAAAAACCGGAAATAACGCCAGAAATGGTGGAAAAAATAGCCTAAATAGGCTGATTCGATGTGTTTGCGGGAAAAAAATCGGCCCAGATCCGCGAAATTTTAATCAGCGAGTCAGCTTGGGAAGAAATGACCTGCTTATTCGCACCTTCCTTAGCGTTGGCTGATCTAATGCGACCAGAAATCATTATTGTCTTAGTTGCAGCTTTTTTTTGTTTGATTGTTGGATGTGTTCGTTATGACCGAAACAATGTGATAAGGGAATTTTCAAAATTTAGTATAGTTCTTTTTATTTATATCATCATTCATTTACTGACCAGTTCCGTAATCAAATTATCCGGTGTTAATCAATATGGAATTGATAACAGAAACCCTGAATGGAAATTTATGGTTGGTCTTGATAAAGAACATCTTGGCGCGTGGAATACTTCTCATGTTAATATTTTAGCGATGGAAGATGCCTCAGAACGAAAAAAAGAAATTATTGATTATGTTAAGGCAACGTACAAAACCCCTCAGGATGTGGCGAGTTTTGTGTTTGATAAGCAATCTTTCATGTGGTCCTCACCAAGCCCAGTTTATTTTACATTTAATGATGGTGAACTTACCAGGACGGTGAAGTTATTCGGAAAAGAACATTACATGAACGATTTAGTTAATATTTTCATTTCTGTTGACAAGATTTACTACACATTTATACTTGGTTTGTTTTTAATCAGTGTAGCTGATGTATTTCTCTCAATGATTAGAGGTGTTCAACCTTCAAGAGAGTTATATTTTTTTATGATGGTGTGTTTGGTTAATTTCATGATTTATCTTCTTATTGAAGTTCAACCGCGCTATAAGTATTTTGTCATGCCCTTTGTTTTCATTGTTGCGGCCCAAGGTTTAACTCGTTTAAATAAGTTGTGGGTTGGAAGATTAAAAACGCTCACATTAAAAGTCGTCCATTAAAGTGAGCCGTTTTCGATACCAAATAATAATAGCAATTTACTGAATACGTAAATATTGTACTGTTTTCAAAGGTAAGTATCTTCAGTATTTAATGCTACTATCGTAAGCGATTCTTCTGGGTTAACATATTGTTCACTAAAGTCCTGCAGTAAGAGTCTACAGGGCGAACCGCACCTGACAGGAGTACATAATGTCTAAGCAACAAATCGGCGTCGTTGGTATGGCTGTGATGGGGCGCAATCTGGCGCTCAACATCGAAAGCCGTGGTTATACCGTGTCCGTTTTCAACCGCTCGCGTGAAAAAACGGAAGAGGTTATCGCCGAGAATCCGGGGAAAAAACTGGTTCCTTACTATACGGTAAAAGAGTTTGTTGAATCCCTTGAAACGCCTCGTCGTATCCTGTTAATGGTGAAAGCAGGCGCTGGCACTGATGCTGCTATCGACTCCCTGAAGCCATATCTGGATAAAGGTGACATCATTATTGATGGCGGTAATACGTTCTTCCAGGACACTATCCGTCGTAACCGTGAGCTCTCAGCTGAAGGATTTAACTTCATCGGTACCGGCGTCTCCGGTGGCGAAGAAGGTGCGCTGAAGGGACCATCTATTATGCCTGGTGGCCAGAAAGAAGCTTACGAGCTGGTTGCCCCAATCCTGACCAAAATCGCCGCTGTTGCAGAAGATGGTGAACCGTGTGTGACGTATATCGGTGCCGACGGTGCTGGTCACTATGTGAAGATGGTACACAACGGTATTGAGTACGGTGATATGCAACTGATTGCTGAAGCCTACTCATTGTTGAAAGGTGGTTTGAGCCTAAGCAACGAAGAACTGGCTAGCACCTTCACCGAGTGGAATAACGGCGAACTGAGTAGCTACCTGATCGATATCACCAAAGATATCTTCACTAAAAAAGATGAAGATGGTAAATTTTTGGTGGATTTTATCCTGGATGAAGCGGCGAACAAAGGTACGGGTAAATGGACCAGCCAGAGCTCCCTGGATCTCGGTGAACCACTGTCTCTGATTACTGAGTCTGTGTTTGCACGTTACATCTCTTCACTGAAAGATCAGCGTGTTGCTGCCTCTAAAGTCCTGTCCGGTCCTAAAACTCAGCTTGCGGGTGATAAGGCAGAATTTATTGAGAAAGTACGTCGTGCGCTGTACCTCGGTAAGATCGTGTCTTATGCTCAGGGCTTCTCACAGCTGCGTGCCGCATCTGACGAGCATAATTGGGATCTGAACTACGGCGAGATTGCAAAAATCTTCCGTGCGGGCTGCATCATCCGCGCGCAGTTCCTGCAGAAAATCACCGATGCCTATGCTAAAAACCCTGGTATCGCAAACCTGCTGCTCGACCCGTACTTCAAGAACATTGCCGATGAATACCAACAGGCGCTACGTGATGTTGTTGCGTATGCTGTGCAGAATGGTATCCCGGTACCGACATTCTCTGCTGCTGTCGCTTATTACGACAGCTATCGTGCAGAGGTGCTCCCTGCAAACCTGATTCAGGCCCAGCGTGACTACTTCGGTGCGCATACTTATAAACGTACTGATAAAGAAGGTGTCTTCCATACTGAATGGATGGAATAAGTCTTCTGACGTTCACTGGCCCGGTTTTTTGACCGGGCTTTTTTTTATCCCAAATCTTATTGATTTAAGTTGATTGCTTAATCTTTACTTAATATTTCTAGCGTACTCTGATAAAGAAAATCTGAATTGTTTTAACCTTCGTTGACACAACATTCAACAAAACGTTAAAACATTATTCTCTTATCAGGATGTACGACATCATGATTAAATATTAAGATAATACTGAGAGCATGAAATGAAAATCACCATTTCTGGTACCGGATATGTTGGCCTGTCAAATGGTCTTCTTATCGCCCAACATCATCAGGTCATTGCTCTGGACATAGTTCCTTCCCGTGTCGAGATGCTAAATAATCGGATATCTCCGATAGTTGATCAAGAAATTGAACAGTATCTGCAATCAAAAGATATAACATTCAAAGCTACGCTGGATAAGAACGAAGCTTATCAGAACGCAGAATTTGTCATTATTGCTACCCCAACAGATTACGATCCCAAAACTAATTATTTCGATACTAGCAGCGTCGAGTCAGTTATACAGGATGTTATTAAAATAAATCCAGATGCAGTAATGGTAATAAAATCGACGGTTCCTGTCGGTTTTACTCAATCGATGCGTCAAAAGTATAGCTCAGACAATATCATCTTTTCCCCAGAATTCCTGCGAGAGGGTAAAGCGCTATATGACAATTTGTACCCTTCACGCATTGTAATTGGTGAACGATCTTCCCGTGCAGAAACGTTTGCTGCACTGCTACAGGAAGGGGCTCTGAAGAAAGATATTCCGACCCTATTTACCGACTCAACCGAAGCCGAAGCTATCAAGCTCTTTGCAAATACCTATCTGGCGATGCGTGTTGCCTATTTTAACGAACTTGATAGCTATGCAGAAACTCTGGGGCTTAATGCTCGACAGATCATCGAAGGGGTTTGTCTGGACCCGCGTATTGGTAACCATTACAACAATCCCTCATTCGGTTACGGTGGATACTGTCTGCCAAAAGACACTAAGCAATTACTCGCTAACTATAAATCTGTACCAAATAATATTATTTCAGCAATCGTTGATGCTAACCGGACGCGAAAAGACTTTATTGCTGATGCAATTATTTCACGAAAGCCAAAGGTCGTCGGTATTTACCGATTGATTATGAAAAGTGGCTCAGATAATTTCCGGGCATCGTCTATCCAGGGTATTATGAAGCGTATTAAAGCGAAAGGTATCCCGGTCATAATCTATGAGCCTGTATTGCCAGATGATAGTTTTTTCAATTCGCGGGTTGAGCGTGATCTGACTAAATTTAAAAGCGAGTCCGATGTTATAATCTCTAACCGGATGGCCGAAGAACTGTTGGATGTAGCCGATAAAGTCTATACCAGAGATTTATTCGGAAATGATTAAACACTCAGTTAAATAAAGATACCGGCATCGTGCCGGTATCTGTCTATTACTGATGTCTTTTGCGTAAATTATCAATCACCGTCGTCAGGTCGAGGTCCTGATCCTGCAGCAGAACCAGCAGGTGATACATCAGATCAGAGGCTTCATTGGTCAGTTCGAAACGATCGTTCACGGTTGCGGCCAGCGCGGTCTCTACGCCTTCTTCGCCTACCTTCTGGGCAATACGTTTAGTGCCGCTGGCATACAGCTTCGCGGTGTAGGAGCTTGCCGGGTCAGCGGTTTTACGTTCGGCCAGTAGTTGCTCCAGTTGATACAGGAACAGCCACTGGTGGCTGGCATCGCCAAAGCAGCTTGAGGTGCCTTTATGGCAGGTCGGGCCAATCGGGTTAACCAGCACCAGCAGGGTGTCGTTGTCGCAGTCGGGCGCGATGCTCACCACGTTCAGGAAGTGACCGGAGGTTTCACCCTTGGTCCACAGGCGCTGTTTGGTCCGCGAGAAAAAGGTCACTTTGCCGCTTTCAAGCGTTTTATCCAGTGCTTCCGGGCTCATATAACCCAGCATTAGTACCTCACCGGAAACCGCATGCTGCACGATGACTGGCATCAGTCCGTCGGTTTTTTCCCAGTCCAGCTCGCGGCATTGTTGCTTCGTTAACATATCCTGATCTCCACGCCCTGTGTTGCCAGGTACGCTTTTAATTCGCCAATATTAATAATTTGCTTGTGAAAGACGGAGGCGGCAAGCGCGCCGTCAACGTCTGCGTCCCGGAATGCTTCAAGGAAGTGTTCCATGGTGCCCGCGCCGCCGGAGGCAATCAGCGGTACATGGCAAACGTCGCGCACTTTTTTCAGTTGCTCCAGATCGTAGCCGTTACGCACGCCGTCCTGGTTCATCATGTTCAGGACGATTTCGCCTGCGCCGCGTTTTTGTACTTCCTGCACCCAGTCCAGCGTTTCCCACTGCGTGACGCGGGTACGGCTTTCATCCCCGGTATATTGATTAACATGATATTTGCCGGTTTCGGCGTCATACCAGGTATCAATACCCACCACGATACACTGCACGCCAAAGCGGTCAGCCAGACGAGTGATAAGCTCCGGTTCGGCCAGCGCCGGGGAGTTGATAGAGATTTTATCCGCCCCGAAGGAGAGGATGCGCGCCGCATCGTCGATGGATTTAATGCCACCGGCAACGCAGAACGGAATATCGATCACTTCTGCCACGCGAGATACCCAGCTTTTATCCACTACGCGGCCATCGCTGGAGGCGGTGATATCGTAGAACACCAGTTCATCTGCGCCTTCATCGGCATAGCGTTTTGCCAGCGGGACAATGTCGCCAATAATCTCGTGATTGCGAAACTGGACGCCTTTTACCACCTGCCCATCACGAACGTCCAGACAAGGAATTATGCGTTTTGCCAGCATTGAATGGCCTCCTCAACGGTGAACTTACCTTCCAGCAGGGCGCGTCCGACGATCACGCCGCGTACGCCGGTTCCACGCAGGGCTGCTACGTCCTCGATCCCGCCAATGCCGCCAGATGACTGGAATGCTACCTGCGGATATTTGGCGCACACTTCTTCATAAAGCGCGACGTTTGAGCCAGCCAGCGTGCCGTCGCGGGAGATATCGGTGCACAGCACGTGCTTCAGGCCGACGGGTAAATAGGTCTCAACCAGTTCTTCCAGAGAAACCCCGGAATCTTCCTGCCAGCCGCTAACCGCTACCTGTTTATTACCGCGCTCGTCAATACGAACGTCCAGCGCCAGCACCAGCGCGTCGGCGCCAAAACGGGCAAACCAGCCCTTGACTACCTCGGGGGATTTTACTGCCGTCGAACCTACCACCACGCGCGCCACGCCTGCGTCAAGCAGCGCCGCAACGTCCGCTTCAGTACGCACGCCACCGCCAACCTGTACCGGAACATTGACACCAGCGACCAGCGTTTTAATCAGCGGGATCTGCCGCTGCGCCGGGTCTTTCGCGCCAGTTAAATCAACCAGGTGCAGTACTTCGGCACCCTGAGCTGCGTAATCCTGTAAACGGGGGAGAGGATCGTTGCCATAATCACGTTGCGTTGCGTAATCGCCCTGATGAAGACGCACCACCGTGCCGTCGATTAAATCTAATGCCGGAATAATCATTACATCTCCAGAAAGTTTTTCAGCAACTGCGCCCCAGCCGCGCCCGAGCGTTCAGGGTGAAACTGCACGCCAAAGAAATTGTCCTTTTGTACTGCCGCGGTTAATGGTTCGCCGTAATGGCACTGGGCGATGGTCCACGGGTTCACCGGCATAGCATAGCTGTGTACAAAGTAGAAATACGCGCCATCTTCAATGCCCTGGAACAGACGATTTCCCGCCTGCGGATAGACGCGATTCCAGCCCATATGCGGCAGCGGCAGACCGAAATCGGTCATCTTCGGAACGTCCTGCTCAATAATGCCCAGCAGAGAGACACCGTTACTCTCTTCGCTGCGGCGGCCAAGCAGTTGCATGCCTAAACAGATCCCCAGTACCGGTTGCGTACAAGCTTTAATCAGTTCAATCAGTTCACGCTCGTGCAACTGGTCCATAGCCGCCTGGGCGGTACCGACGCCCGGCAGAAACAGTTTATCGGCACGCAGCACCACGTCCGGGTCACGGCTGACAACCGGGTAGTATCCATGGCGCGCGACGGCGGATTTCACCGAGTGCAGATTGGCGCAGCCGGTATCAAGGATCACCACGTTCATTACAGCACTCCTTTTGAGGAGGGCAGCGTATCGCCTTCTACGCGAATAGCCTGACGCAGCGTACGACCAAAGGCTTTAAACAGGCTCTCCACACGGTGGTGGTCATTTTTCCCTTTGGTTTTCAGGTGCAAGGTGACACCCATGGTGTAAGAGAGTGAACGGAAGAAGTGTTCAATCATCTCTGTGCTCAGATCGCCAACGCGCTGGTAGGTAAACTCCGCGCGGTATTCCAGGTGCGGACGCCCCGAGATATCCAGCGCGCAACGTGCCAGGCACTCGTCCATCGGCAGCACAAAACCAAAACGGTTGATACCGCGTTTATCGCCTAATGCCAGCTTTAAGGCTTCACCCAGCGCCAGACCGGTATCTTCAACGGTGTGGTGATCGTCAATATACAGATCGCCTTTGACGGCAATCTCCATGCGAAAACCGCCGTGGGTGGCGATTTGATCCAGCATGTGGTCAAAGAAGCCAACGCCGGTATTGATTTTGCTACGGCCTTCGCGGTCCAGCCAGACTTTGACGTCAATCTGCGTCTCTTTGGTATTGCGCTCAACGTGCGCGTAGCGATCTCGCTTGGTCAACTGCTCGCCGATCATCGCCCAGTTCAGGGTGTCACGGTGGTAGCATAATCCGCTAATGCCCATGTTTTCTGCGAGCTGAATATCGGTCGCCCGATCACCAATGACGTAGCTGTTTGCCACATCCATGGCCTGTTCAACCAGATACTGCTCAACCAGTTTCACTTTTGGCTTACGGCAATCACACGCGTCCGCTGGCAGGTGCGGGCAGATCAGCACCTCATCGAATGCTACGCCCTGAGAGGTGAATATTTGCATCATCAGGTTATGCGGACCGTCAAAATCGGCCTGCGGGAAGCTCTGCGTACCGAGTCCATCCTGGTTAGTAATCATCACCAGCTTAAAGCCGGCTTTTTGCAGCTTCAGCAAAACGGGAACGACGTCCGGCTCGAAGGCGAGTTTGTCAAAGCGATCGACCTGAAAGTCACTTGGCGGTTCTGAAATCAGGGTTCCATCACGGTCAATAAAAAGATACTTCTGGCTCATACTTGCTCCGCACGTAAGGCGTCAATGACGCGCTGGCTCTCTTCGCGGGTTCCGACAGTAATTCGCAGGCAGCCGCTTAACGAAGGTTGTTTATTCTGATCTCGTAAGATAATGCCCTGATCCCACAAAGATTTAAATACGCTGCTTGATGCGGTGAAGCGCGCCAGAATATAGTTGGTTTCGGAGTCGAAAACCTGCTCTACACTGCGAATGGTTTTCAGATTCTCCACCAGATACTGACGCTCTTGCAGGATCTGCTCTACGCGTTGGCGCATGGCGGAAATCCCTTGTGGCGTCAGCGCCTGGGCGGCAATATCCGCTACCGGGGTAGAAAGCGGGTAGGGAGCAATCACCTTTAACAGCAGATTGATAACCTCTTCATTCGCCAGCGTAAATCCGCAGCGTAAACCGGCGAGAGCAAACGCTTTGGACAGCGTGCGTAATACTGCCAGATGCGGATACTCAGACAGCCAGCCTGCCAGCGTAGCCTGCGGACAAAACTCAATATAGGCCTCATCAGCGACCACGATGGCTTTACCCTGCGTCATTTCGAGCAGTGAACGTAGGTCCTGCGGATTTATCAGCTGGCCGGTTGGGTTATTGGGGCTGCATACGTAGACCACTTTCACGCCATCAAGCTTGTCCGCGATGCCTTGTAAATCCAGCTGCCAGTTATCCAGGGTCGGGACGGTGCGGCATTCAACGCCAATCGTTTCGGCGCTGACGCTGTACATGCCGTAAGTCGGCGGACAGTAGAGAATGGCATCTTTACCGGGTTCGCAAAAAGCGCGCACCAGCAGTTCGATCCCTTCATCTGCACCGCGGCTGACCAGCACCTGCTCTGGTTTGACGCCAGCATACTGCGCGTAATTCTCAATTACGGTTTTCGGCTGACACTCTGGATAGCGGTTCAGCGTCTGCTGGCGTAGCTGGAACTCAACGGCGGTTGGGTACTCATTCGCGTTGAGCCAGACGTCCCCGTTACCGCCAAGACGACGGGCAGACTGATAGGGCGTTAACTCGCGAACATTCTTACGGGCTAAATCAGTGACGCTGAGAAAGTTGTCAGTGCTCATGCTTGCTCCTTCAGGGCGTTAACGCGCAGGGTGACGGCATTTTTGTGGGCAGTCAGTCGTTCAGCCGCGGCCAGTGTTTCAATGGTGGAGGCCAGGGTAGAGAAACCTTGGGGAGTTAATTCCTGTACCGTCATCCGTTTCTGGAAATCAGCCAGCCCAAGGCTTGAGCAGGTTGCGGTATAGCCGTAGGTCGGAAGAACGTGGTTGGTGCCGGAAGCATAGTCGCCAGCCGACTCAGGAGACCAGTCACCCAGGAAGACCGAACCAGCGCTGGTGATATCGTCAACCAGTTCACGCGCGTTACGGGTCTGAATAATCAGGTGCTCCGGGCCGTAGGCGTTAGAGATGGCCACGCATTGCTCAAGGTCTCTGGCGACGATCAGTCGACTGGCGGCGAGCGCCTGACGTGCGGTGTCGGCGCGGGAAAGCTCGGCAAGCTGGCGTTCAACGGCTTTAGCCACGCCTTCGGCCAGCGTAGCGTCTGGCGTCAGCAGGATAACCTGCGAGTCGGGGCCGTGTTCGGCCTGAGAGAGCAGGTCGGAAGCAACAAAGTCAGGCGTCGCGCCGCTGTCGGCAATAACCAGCACTTCAGACGGGCCCGCAGGCATGTCGATAGCCGCGCCGTCAAGACGTTGGCTGACCTGACGTTTGGCTTCGGTCACATACGCATTGCCTGGCCCGAAAATTTTATCGACCTTAGGAATAGACTCGGTACCCAGCGCCAGCGCGGCAATGGCCTGCGCGCCGCCCACGTTGAACACCTCTTTTACGCCACACAGTTGCGCGGCGTAGAGGATTTCATCGGCAATCGGCGGCGGTGAGCAGAGCACCACTTTTTTGCAGCCAGCGATACGCGCCGGGGTCGCCAGCATTAATACGGTCGAGAAGAGCGGTGCCGATCCCCCAGGAATATACAGCCCTACGGAGGCGATAGGGCGAGTAATCTGCTGGCAGCGCACGCCAGGCTGAGTTTCAATATCCACCGGCGGCAGAATTTGCGCGGTGTGAAACGCATCAATATTACGCACCGCCGCCTGCATGGCTTGTTTCAGCTCGTCGCTCAGGCGGCTACTGGCTTGCTGAATTTCTTCTTCGGTGACGCGCAGCGCGCCGACCTCGGTTTTGTCAAACTTAGCACTGTATTCACGCAGCGCCCAGTCGCCGTTATTTTTGACGTTCTCAAGAATCTCAGCCACCGTGCGGCTGATGCTTTCAGAGGCGGATATCGCCGGGCGCATCAGCAGTTCGCGCTGCTGCTCGGGGCTACAGCTATTCCAGTCGATCAGGGTATTGAAGCTCATGGCTATTACTCCATCATCTTCTCAATCGGCAGCACCAGAATGGAGCTGGCGCCGAGTGCTTTCAGTTTTTCCATCGTTTCCCAGAACAGGGTTTCGCTGCTGACCATGTGCATGGCTACGCGCTGTTGGTCACCTGCCAGTGGCAGAATGGTAGGGCGCTCAGCGCCTGGCAGCAGGGCGATGACTTCGTCCAGACGTTCGCTCGGTGCGTGCATCATGATGTATTTTGATTCACGTGCCTGAATAACCCCCTGAATACGGGTCAGCAGTTTGTCGATCAGTTGTTGCTTGGCTTCGGCCATTTCGCCGTCGCGCTGAATCAGGCAGGCTTTAGAGCGGTAAATCACTTCTACTTCACGCAGACCGTTGGCTTCAAGCGTGGCTCCGGTTGACACCAGATCGCAAATCGCATCAGCCAGACCTGCGCGGGGAGCGACTTCTACAGAGCCGTTTAACAGACAGGATTTAAACGACACCCCTTTTTGATCAAGATAACGTTTAAGCAGGTGTGGGTAAGAGGTAGCGATACGCTTACCGTTCAGCGCTGCCGGGCCATCCCAGGCTTCATCAACCGGGGTAGCCAGCGAAAGACGGCAGCCGCCGAAGTCCAGACGACGCAGGGTAAAATAGCGCGGATCTTCACCCTGGGCCCGGCGGTTGAGCAGTTCCTCTTCGAGAACGTTTTCCCCGATGATGCCGAGATCTACGACGCCGTCCATCACCAGACCCGGGATATCATCATCACGCACGCGCAGAATATCGATCGGCATATTCTCAGCCATCGCGATCAGGCGCTGGGTGTGAAGATTAATTTTAATGCCGCAACGAGCCAGCAATTCGCGTGAATCATCGCTTAAACGACCTGATTTCTGCATAGCTATGCGTAAACGGGTGTTATCTAACATTCTTTATTCCTCGTTATCCTGTCTGAATCAGTTTGGGTCACGCACAAAAAAAAGCCCCCGGAAGAAATCTTCCGGGGGCTTTCTCATACGCTCATGCACCGCTGGAAGATTTAAATGTCTCCCAGCACACATCGCCTGAAAGACTAGTCAGGATGATGGTGATGATGGTGTTTAAATTGAGCGCGTGTCATAAATTTTCTCGATGAATGTTTATTCATTTGATGTCTTTTAACCTAAACCACTTTAGCTACGGAAAGCAAGGGCTTTTTTTGATCATTAATTCATTTCATATTGATACTATGAATTGTCAGCCACTGTGGGCTAGCGTAGCCTTGCGTTATAGGCCAAAAGTCAGGAGAGAAGGCATGAAAAAGGTCGCAATTGTCGGTTTAGGTTGGTTAGGCATGCCGTTAGCTATGTCGCTGGCGGCGAGAGGCTGGCAGGTTACCGGCAGCAAAACCACATTGGATGGGGTGGAAGCGGCCCGCATGAGTGGTATAGAGAGCTACTCGCTGCGCCTGGAGCCTGAACTGGTCTGTGAGACAGACGATCTTGACGCACTGATGGACGCCGACGCGCTGGTTATTACGCTACCTGCGCGCCGTAGCGGTCCGGGGGAGACATTTTACCTGCAGGCTATGCAGGAGCTGGTCGACAGTGCGCTGGCGTACCGTATCCCGCGGATTATTTTTACCAGTTCGACGTCGGTCTATGGCGATGCACAAGGCATCGTGAAAGAAGGGACTCCGCGTAACCCGGTCACGGCAAGTGGTCGCGTTTTGAAAGAACTTGAAGACTGGTTGCACAATTTACCCGGCACTTCGGTGGATATTTTGCGCCTGGCCGGACTTGTCGGCCCGGGAAGACATCCTGGTCGTTTTTTCGCTGGCAAGACGGCGCCAGATGGACACCATGGCGTCAATCTGGTGCATCTGGATGATGTGGTTTCCGCCATCTCTTTGCTGCTGCAAGCGCCAAAAGGGGGACACATCTATAATATATGTGCGCCTATGCATCCGGCGCGCAATGTGTTCTATCCACAGATGGCCCGCCAGTTGGGGATGGAGCCGCCGGAATTTCGTGGCAATGAGGATAACGGTAAAGGTAAAGTCATTGATGGCAACCGTATTTGTAACGAGCTTGGGTTTGAGTACCAGTATCCTGACCCGCTGGTGATGCCGATGGAGTGACAGACCAGCAGAGTGCCGCTGATACCGCCAGGGGGCGAGTATGAAACCACTGCTGGACGTTCTTATCATCCTCGATGCGTTGGAAAAAGAGGGCAGTTTCGCAGCGGCGTCGGCAAAATTGTTTAAGACGCCGTCTGCGCTTAGCTACACCGTCCATAAGCTGGAAAGCGATCTTAATATTCAGCTACTCGATCGCAGCGGACATCGGGCTAAGTTTACCCGTACCGGGCAGATGCTGCTGGAAAAGGGGCGGGAGGTGTTGCACACCGTCCGCGAACTCGAAAAGCAGGCGATTAAACTTCACGAAGGCTGGGAGAATGAACTGGTTATTGGCGTAGATGATACGTTTCCCTTTTCGCTGCTGGCCCCACTCATCGAATCTTTCTATCAACACCACAGTGTGACGCGCCTGAAATTTATCAATGGCGTGCTGGGCGGCTCCTGGGATGCCCTCACTCAGGGGCGGGCGGATATTATTGTTGGCGCCACGCATGAGCCGCCTGCCGCGAGCGAATTTGGCTTTGCGCAGCTAGGGGTTCTGGAGCAGGTGTTTGTGGTTGCGTCGCATCATCCGCTGGCGCAGGAACAGGAGCCGTTGAATCGTCGCACTATTCGGCGTTTTCGCGCGATTGTGGTGGG
Organism: Citrobacter sp. RHBSTW-00859; assembly: GCF_013729795.1. Taxonomy (NCBI): domain Bacteria; kingdom Pseudomonadati; phylum Pseudomonadota; class Gammaproteobacteria; order Enterobacterales; family Enterobacteriaceae; genus Citrobacter; species Citrobacter sp. RHBSTW-00859. The sequence goes on from NZ_CP056284.1 coordinate 1,928,231, forward strand.
CGACAATGCACAGCATGCCAACGTCTCCGGCTCCCAGGTGCTTGACGATCAGGAAGCCATCACCGTTTTTGACTTCAAAACCAAGCTGGAACTGCAAATCAGTGGTCTGGGATGCGGCTATATTCCGCGCTATCTGGCGCAGCGATTTCTGGAGAGTGGCGCTCTGATTGAGAAAAAGGTGGTCGCACAAATTATCTTTGAACCCGTGTGGATAGGTTGGAATGAACAGACTGCCGGGTTGGCCAGTGCCTGGTGGCGGGATGAGATTTTAGCAAATAGTGCTATTGCGGGGGTGTATGTTAAAACGGCTGCTGATAAATCAATCAGTTAAGAAAAAATATTCTTTTGTAGTAGCTTCAATCTCTTGTTATTTCTCTCCAAATTAGTGCAAAATACGCCGCTTGCAAAAAATGACATTAACCGACGTTTTAATACGCGTCGGTTATTTTTTTGCATCAAACCAATCATTCATAAAAGAGGCCGGGCTTCGTACCGGATAGATACTTACTTAAAAATCGACAGTTGTTGTCGCTGAGGATTAACAAAAAATGGGGCAATTTTTTGCTTACGCGACGGTTTTCGCCGTAATGGGGGATAACCATGTCGCATAACGCTACTCCAAACACCTCTCGCGTGGAATTACGTAAAACGCTTACGCTGGTTCCGGTTGTCATGATGGGCCTTGCCTATATGCAGCCGATGACGCTGTTCGATACATTCGGTATCGTATCAGGAATGACCGATGGTCACGTCCCGACAGCTTACGCCTTTGCACTGATCGCCATCCTCTTTACCGCACTGAGCTACGGTAAACTGGTGCGTCGCTATCCGTCTGCAGGCTCTGCCTACACTTACGCCCAGAAATCCATTAGCCCGACCGTTGGCTTTATGGTGGGTTGGTCATCACTGCTGGACTACCTGTTCGCACCGATGATCAACATTCTGTTGGCGAAAATTTATTTTGAAGCTCTGGTGCCGTCGATACCGTCATGGATATTCGTGGTGGCGCTGGTGGCCTTTATGACCGCCTTTAACCTGCGCAGCCTGAAATCTGTTGCGAATTTCAACACCGTCATCGTGTTGTTGCAGGTGGTGCTGATTGCAGTGATCCTCGGCATGGTCGTTTATGGCGTGTTCGAAGGGGAAGGTGCCGGTACGCTGGCGAGCAGCCGTCCGTTCTGGTCAGGTGATGCGCATGTGATCCCGATGATCACGGGAGCTACTATCCTGTGCTTCTCGTTCACCGGTTTTGACGGTATCAGCAACCTGTCTGAAGAGACCAAAGACGCTGAACGTGTGATCCCGCGGGCGATTTTCCTGACCGCGCTGATTGGTGGCCTGATCTTTATCGTCTCCACCTATCTGTTGCAGCTGTACTTCCCGGATATCTCACGCTTCAAGGATCCGGACGCTTCGCAGCCGGAAATCATGCTGTATGTCGCTGGTAAGTTCTTCCAGGTTGGCGCGCTGATTTTCTCTACCATTACCGTACTGGCTTCAGGTATGGCGGCGCATGCAGGCGTAGCGCGTCTGATGTATGTGATGGGACGTGACGGTGTGTTCCCGAAAAGTTTCTTCGGTTATGTCCACCCGAAATGGCGTACTCCGTCCATGAACATCATTCTGGTTGGTGCGATTGCTCTGCTGGCAATTAACTTCGACCTGGTGATGGCGACGGCGCTGATTAACTTCGGTGCGCTGGTGGCGTTTACCTTCGTTAACCTGTCGGTGATCTCCCAGTTCTGGATCCGTGAGAAGCGTAACAAGACGCTGAAAGACCACTTCCAGTATCTGTTCCTGCCAATGTGCGGTGCGCTGACCGTTGGTGCGCTGTGGGTGAACCTGGAAGAGAGCTCAATGGTTCTGGGTCTGATCTGGGCCGCTATTGGTCTGATTTACCTGGCTTGCGTGACCAAAAGCTTCCGTAACCCGGTGCCACAGTACGACGAAGATATCGCGTAATAGCTGTATTTAGATAAAAAAAACCGGAGACATGTTCTCCGGTTTTTTTATACGTGGGAGTTATACAATCTCTTGCGCATACTGCCAGAGTGACTTCAGCAGCATCAGTTTCTCTTTGTTATCTGCATATTGCTGGCTCAGCATCTGCAATTCATTGGCGTAATTTTGCAAAAACTCTGGTGTGAATATTTGACGACGATGGTCCAGCCAGCGCTGCTGTTCGGCTTCATCCAGCGTTCCAGGGAAGTTACGTGCGCGGTAGTTAAACAGCAGCTTTTCAATGCGCTTATCGACAAAGGAGATATCCAGCGCCGGTAAATTGCGCGGCTCAGTTTCCAGGACGATTTTCATTGCGGCACGGTCGGCATCGCTGAAAAAACCATTGTACAACTGTGCGTCTACGTTATCTGATGGCGTAAAGGGTTCCGCATCGGCGAAGATGGCCACCACTTTGTCGCGAACCTGCGGGTTTTCGCGCAGTATTTTGAGATTATCCAAACAATGCTGGCGGTTAATGCCAAGGCGATCGGCATCTTCCGGGCGCAAGGTATTTGCCTGTGCCAGTACCGGGCATTTGTTGATGTGCACCAGTTTGACCGGCACGACTGGGTTATCTCCCAGATCAGCCTTAGCAGTGTAGAGCCGCTCACGCAGCGCGTCGCTGTCCAGTTCGAGCAGCGGTGAAATATCACCGGCTAAGTCGACCATAATCACCGCGTTGCGATTCTCAGGATGCCAGGCTAATGGCGCCACCCAACTGGTGTTGCCGCGCCATGCGCCGAACATCCCCGAAACATGGACCAGCGGCTTCATTTGCGGGACATCAATCAGTGCGGCCAGCTTGTGCTTATTGCGATGGCTGTAGAGATAATCAAACAGGCGCGGCTGGCGCGACTTCACTAATTGCGCCATGGCAATTGTGGCGTATACATCGGCCATCGCATCGTGGGCATTGGCATGTTCAATACCGTTGGCTTTGGTCAAATGCTCCAGGCGAAAGCTGGGTAAGCCGTCGTCGTTTTCCGGCCAGTTAATTCCTTCGGGACGCAGGGCATAACAGGCGCGCATCACATCCAGCAGATCCCAGCGTGAATTATCGTTCTGCCAGCTCCAGGCGTAGGGATCGTAGAAATTGCGATACAGGATGTTGCGCGTCACTTCATCATCGAAGCGCACGTTGTTATAGCCCAGGATACAGGTTTTCGGCACGGTGAACAGGGCGTGGATGCGCGCAGCAAAGGCGGCTTCATTTTCTCCTTTTTCACGCGCTTCCTGCGGTGTGATACCGGTTATCAGCACCGCCTCAGGCTGCGGCAGATAGTCGTCTGCGGGTTTGCAATAAAAGACTTCAGGTTCACCGATAATGTTGAAATCGCTATCTGTGCGGATAGCCGCAAATTGCGCGGGTCTGTCCAGCGCCGGATGGGTACCAAAGGTCTCGTAATCGTGAAAGAGAAAACCAGGTTGCTGCTTGCCGTCATTCATTGTTCAGTTATGTCCGGGATCAATTTAGCGCTCGTCCAAGAATACCAAAAAATAGCGAGGTAATCAGCAAAGCGATTATCAATGCTGAATGATGTACGCAATAAAATTGAGATGAACAGGCTTTAATAGAATTGATTAATAAATTTTGCACTGTTAAGGGAAATTACTGGAATAAATTTTCTGAAATCTATGAGCTGATAAATAATATAAATGAGAACCATTATTGTTATTTAGTGCTGATTTGTTGTGTTCTGGAAATTTTAAAATTCTTTTATAAACAATGGGTTTTTATTTTGGCGGTTAGCTGCTCTATATTCTAATGAAATGTGAGTGAGGTTAAAAATTAATAATTTAAACACCATATAATAATTGGATATATCTAATAACAGGAGGTTATATGAGCATTAGTCGGCGTAATTTTTTGCGAGGAGTGGGTATCGGTTGCTCGGCCTGCGCGATAGGCAGTTTTCCGCCTGGCGCACTGGCGCGAAATTCTCCAGAGAGCATTAAGGGGAAAACATCCCTGACGCCAAGCTTGTGCGAAATGTGTTCTTATCGTTGCCCAATACAGGCACAGGTAATTAATAACAAGACGGTTTTTATTCAGGGGAACCCTAATGCGCCTCAACAAGGCACGCGTGTCTGCGCGCGCGGAGGCAGTGGTGTTAGCCTGGTCAACGACCCGCACCGTATTGTCAAACCCATGAAACGCACAGGGCCTCGCGGCAGCGGAGAATGGCAGGTTATTAGTTGGGAACAGGCTTACAAAGAAATTGCCGAAAAAATGACGGCAATAAAAGCGCAGCATGGTCCTCAGGGGGTCGTATTCTCTTCCAAATCCGGTTCGCTTTCGGGTCATTTATTTCAGTTGGCAACGGCGTTTGGATCGCCAAACACCTTTACGCATGCGTCGACATGCCCTGCCGGAAAATCGATTGCCGCCAAAGTGATGATGGGCGGCGATTTGGCTATGGATATCGCCAATACCCGTTATATGGTCTCTTTTGGCCACAATCTCTATGAAGGTATTGAGGTTGCCGAAACGCATGAACTGATGACCGCGCAGGAAAAGGGCGCAAAAATGGTCAGCTTCGATCCCCGTTTGTCAGTTTTCTCCAGCAAGGCGGATGAATGGCATGCGCTCAAGCCGGGCGGCGACTTGCCGGTGTTAATGGCCATGTGTCACGTCATGATTAATGAACATCTGTATGACGCGGACTTCGTTGCACGCTACACCACAGGGTTTGACCAACTGGCCGAAGCGGTACAAGAGACCACGCCGGAATGGGCGCAAAAGCAGGCTGACGTGCCTGCTGATGTTATTGTTCGGGTCACCCGCGAAATGGCCGCCTGTGCGCCTCATGCTATCGTCAGCCCTGGCCATCGCGCGACGTTTTCGCAAGAAGAAATTGATATGCGGCGTATGATTTTCACCCTCAATGCGCTGCTGGGAAATATTGAGCGTGAAGGGGGCTTGTACCAGAAAAAAGCCGCGGCAACCTACAATAAGCTGGCCGGAGAGAAGGTCGCTCCGGTGCTGGCAAAACCTGATGCCAAATTGCCCAAGCCAACGGCGCAGCGCATCGATTTGGTTGCCCCACAATTCAAGTACATCGCGGCGGGCGGCGGCGTGGTGCAAAGCATCATCGATGCCGTGTTAAACCAGACGCCGTATCCGGTGAAGGGATGGATTATGTCCCGCCACAATACTTTCCAAACAGTGACCTGTCGGCCTGATCTGGTCAAAACCGTCGAACAACTCGATCTGGTGGTCAGTTGCGATGTCTATTTAAGCGAAAGCGCGGCATATGCCGATTATCTGTTACCCGAATGCACCTACCTTGAACGTGATGAAGAAGTCTCTGACATGTCGGGCCTGAATCCGGCCTATGCCCTGCGCCAGCAGGTTGTAGAGCCGATTGGGGATGCGCGTCCGAGCTGGCAAATCTGGAAAGAGCTGGCCGTGCAGTTAGGCCTTGGGCAGTTCTACCCCTGGCAGGATATGCAGACACGGCAGCTGTACCAGCTTAATGGCGATCATGCGCTGTCCGCTGAACTGCGTCAGAAAGGATATCTGGAGTGGGGGATTCCGCTGCTGCTGCGGGAACCTGAAGTAGTGCGTCAGTTTGTGGCGCGTTATCCGGGCGCAGTGGCGGTTGACGGCGATGGTACCTATGGCGAGCAACTGCGCTTTAAATCCCCGTCTGGAAAAATTGAACTCTACTCTGAAGAGCTGGAAGCACTTTTGCCTGGCTACGGTATTCCGCGCGCCCGCAATTTTGCCCTCAAAGGCGACAATGAACTCTATTTTATTCAGGGAAAAGTGGCGGTGCATACCAACGGCGCGACGCAATATGTACCACTGCTGAGTGAGCTGATGTGGGATAACGCGGTGTGGATCCACCCGCAAACGGCCCGTGAAAAAGGCATCAAAAACGGCGATGAGATTTGGCTGGAAAATGCGACCGGTAAGGAAAAAGGCAAAGCGCTGGTTACTGCCGGAATACGACCCGATACGCTGTTCGTTTATATGGGATTTGGCGCCAAGGCGGGAGCTAAAACCGCGGCGACGACGCACGGTATTCACTGCGGTAATTTGCTTCCGCATGTTACCAGTCCGGTTTCCGGTACGGTGGTGCACACCGCTGGCGTCACGCTTCGTCGGGCATGAGAAAGGAGAACATCATGAATCAATCAACAAACCCTTATGTCATGCTGCATGACGAGAAACGCTGTATTGGCTGTCAGGCGTTTACGGTTGCCTGCAAGGTACTGAATGACGTGCCGGAGGGATTTAGTCGCCTACAAGTGCAGAACCGTTCACCCGAACATGAACCCGAGGTGCTGTCCCACTTCCAGTTTGTTCGCGTTTCCTGTCAGCATTGTGAAGATGCGCCGTGCGTCAGCGTCTGTCCTACCGGCGCTTCATTTCGTGACGAAAATGGCATTGTGCAAGTGGATAAGTCTCGCTGTATTGGTTGTGACTACTGCGTTGCCGCTTGCCCGTTCCATGTCCGCTACCTCAACCCACAAACGGGGATTGCCGACAAATGTAACTTCTGCGCCGATACTCGCCTGGAGGTCGGACAATCGCCAGCCTGCGTTTCCGTTTGTCCGACGGATGCGCTGAAGTTTGGACGTCGCGATGACCCGGAAATTCAGCACTGGATTAATCAAAAAGAGGTTTATCGCCAGCAGGATACGCGTAGCGGCCCGGTAAGTGTCTATCGGCGTAAAGAGATCCATCAGGAGGGTAATGTATGAATTCTATCTGGGGAGCAGAGCTTAACTATGCGCCGGACTACTGGCCGCTGTGGCTCATTTATGCAGGCGTTATTATTGTGCTGATGATTGCGGGCCTGGTCACGCACGCGCTGTTACGTCGGATGCTGGCGCCCAAAACGGCAACCGGCGAAGAGCATCGGGACTACCTTTATTCGCTGGCGGTCCGCCGCTGGCACTGGGGTAATGCGCTGCTCTTTATCCTGCTTCTGCTGAGCGGCCTGTTTGGCCACTTTTCTGTCGGACCGGTGGCCTTAATGGTGCAGGTACATACCTGGTGTGGCTTCGCATTGCTGGCCTTCTGGATTGGCTTTGTGTTAATAAACGCAACCAGCGGCAACGGCTGCCATTATCGCGTGAAATTTAGCGGGTTGATATCACGCTGCCTGCTGCAAACACGCTTTTATCTGTATGGCATTATGAAAGGTGAGCCGCACCCGTTTGCCGCAACAGCAGAGGACAAATTTAACCCGCTGCAACAGCTGGCCTACCTGGCCATCATGTACGCACTGGTTCCACTACTGATCATCACCGGGTTGCTATGTCTCTACCCGCAGGTGGTAGGGGCGGGGCCGGTGATGCTGGTGCTGCATATGGCGTTAGCGATTGTGGGCTTACTGTTCATCTGCGCGCATATTTACCTGTGCACGCTGGGTGACACACCGGGGCAAATTTTTCGCAGTATGATCGATGGTTATCACCGCCATCGCAGTCATCATGCAGAGACCGCGCCGCGTAAAGGGTAGCTCCGGCGAGGTTTGTCTCTGAAACCCTTTCCTGATAGCAAGAAAATGTGCCTTATGTCACATTTTCTTGCAATTTATCCATGTTTGTTCGACAGAACTTCCGTAAAAAGAACGGCTATTTCTCCCTTTCCTGAGGACATGCTGTTGAAACGCCGTTTGTTTATTGCCGCTTCACTATTAACGATGAGTTTTTCGCCCGCCTGGGCGAGCGATGCCGTGAGCTTCGCCCCACAACCTCCTGCGATTACTGCCGGGGCATGGGTGTTAATGGATTACACCACGGGCCAAATCCTGACAGCCGGTAATGAACACCAGCAGCGCAATCCTGCCAGCCTGACGAAACTGATGACTGGCTATGTTGTCGATCGCGCAATTGACAGCAAGCGTATTAGTCCGACAGATATTGTGACCGTCGGGCGCGATGCATGGGCAAAAGATAATCCGGTATTTGTCGGTTCATCCTTGATGTTCCTGAAAGAAGGGGATCGCGTTTCGGTACGCGACCTCAGCCGTGGGTTAATTGTTGATTCCGGTAATGATGCCTGCGTGGCACTGGCGGATTACATCGCCGGAGGGCAGCCGCAGTTTGTCGCGATGATGAACAACTATGCGCAAAAGCTGAACCTGCAGGACACCCATTTTGAAACGGTACATGGTCTGGATGCGCCGGGTCAGCATAGCTCGGCGTACGACCTGGCCGTGCTGTCCCGCGCTATCATCCACGGAGAACCGGATTTCTACCATATGTACAGTGAGAAAAGCCTTACCTGGAACGGCATCACACAGCAAAACCGTAACGGTTTGTTGTGGGATAAAACCATGAACGTAGATGGCCTGAAGACAGGGCATACGTCCGGTGCCGGATTTAACCTGATTGCTTCCGCCGTCGATGGTCAGCGCCGCCTGATTGCGGTGGTGATGGGCGCGGAGAGTGCGAAAGGGCGCGAAGATCAGGCGCGTAAACTGCTGCAATGGGGGCAACACAACTTCGATACAGTACAGGTTTTGCGTAGCGGTAAGCAGGTTGGCACTGAACGGATCTGGTATGGCGATAAAGAAAAAATCAGCCTCGGAACCGAGCAGGATTTCTGGATGGCCCTGCCTAAAGCAGAAGTCCCTAACATCAAAGCAAAATATATCCTTGATAAGAAAGAGCTGGTTGCTCCCATCGCTGCGCATCAACGTGTGGGGGAAATTGAACTCTACGATCGGGATAAGCTGGTGGCACATTGGCCTCTGGTTACGCTGGAATCCGTCGGCGAAGGCGGCGTTTTCTCGCGCCTGAGCGACTATTTCCACCACAAGGCGTAGTTTTTCCTGATGCGTCTGACTGGCAAGAGTGCGAATCTGCTCACATAATAATCACTATTTCCTTGTGGCCGACATAGCCAGAAATTACACTGTATATAAATACAGTGTAACCGTGGAGGTTGTATGGAGTACGAGATAAAGCTGGTCGAAAAACGCATGATTGCCGGTTTCCATATGGTTGGACCGTGGGAACAAACGGTGAAGCAGGGGTTTGAGCAATTAATGAAGTGGGTCGACGGTAAACAGATTGTGCCGTTGGAATGGATTGCTGTTTATTACGACAACCCTGATGTTGTTCCTGCGGAAAAACTGCGCTGTGATACCGTGGTTTCTGTGCCTGAAGGTTTTGAAATCCCGGAAAATAGCGAAGGGGTGATCCTCACCGAACTGGCGGGTGGCGACTATGCTGTCGCCGTTGCGCGCGTTGAGAATCACGATTTTGCGACGCCTTGGTATCAGTTCTTTGAGCGCCTGTTGCAGGATACGACTTATGCGATAGCCGCTAAACCCTGCTTTGAAGTTTATATGAACAATGGCATGGAGGACGGTTACTGGGACATTGAAATGTACGTGCCAGTGCAGACGAAGTAACTGTTTGGGGTGTAAATCAGGATGATCTTTTCACGCTAAAAACAGGTACAATTCGCTTCTTTGCTATTCCCTGACGGAGTGCATGAGTGCGTGCAGACAAATCGCTGAGTCCTTTTGAAATTCGTTTGTATCGTCATTATCGTGTGGTGCATGGTATTCGCATTGCGCTGGCGTTTCTCCTTACTTTTCTGTTGGTGCGCCTGTTAAACATTCCCGAAGGTACATGGCCTCTGATCACGCTGGTGGTGATTATGGGGCCAATATCTTTTTGGGGTAACGTTGTTCCCAGGGCCTTTGAACGTATAGGTGGCACGATCCTGGGCTCGGTCCTGGGACTGGTTGCCCTGCGTCTGGAACTCTTCTCGCTGCCGTTAATGCTGATATGGTGCGCGGTAGCGATGTTTCTCTGCGGCTGGTTGGCGCTGGGTAAAAGGCCGTATCAGGCGCTGCTGATTGGCATAACGCTTGCCGTGGTCGTGGGTGCGCCTGCCGGAGATATGAACACCGCGTTATGGCGCGGTGGTGATGTTATTCTGGGGTCGTTACTGGCGATGCTGTTTACCGGCATCTGGCCGCAGCGGGCATTTATACACTGGCGTATCCAACTGGCGCATTGTGTCACGGGGTACAATCGGGTGTATCAGGCCGCGCTATCCCCCAATCTGCTCGAGCAACCGCGGCTGGAAAAACATTTACAACAACTGTTGAGCGACGTTGTCAAAATGCGTGGGCTCATCGCTCCTGCCAGCAAGGAAACCCGCATTCAAAAATCGATCTTTGAGGCTATTCAGACGGTGAATCGCAATCTGGTCTGCATGCTCGAGCTGCAAATTAATGCGCTGTGGGCCAGCCGTACCAGCCACTTTGTCATGTTGAATGCGCATACTCTGCGTGAAACTCAGCTCAGGACCCAGCATGCACTACTGACAATAACCCACGCCTTGTATGAAGGTAATCCGCAGCCGGTGCTTGCCAATACGGAAAAGCTCAATGACACCGTAGCAGAGCTGCGTCAGCTTATTGCTGAGCATAAAGGCGATAATGTCGCAGAAACGCCCATTCACGGCTACGTTTGGTTGAACATGGAGATGGCTCGACAGCTGGAGTTACTGTCACATTTAATCTGTCGCGCACTGCGCAAATAAAGAGCAGATGAGGGGATTGGTTCTACTGCTGCTTCGATTCAGCAAAGATTAGAGGTATGATACTGAAAAAGGCTAAAACCATTGGTAACTGCAATGGCTTTACCCTCGATAACTCAGGTTTCAACCATGCATTGTCGATGCAGATGCAACTTGAAGTATGGCGGGCATGAAAGTAATGTTGACCCACTTTAGCCGTTGTTTTAACGAATCCGAATCTCACATTATCAGGGGTGTAAAAATGGAAACTACCAAGCCTTCTTTCCAGGACGTGCTGGAATTTGTTCGTCTGTTCCGTCGTAAAAACAAACTGCAACGTGAAATCCAGGACGTTGAGAAAAAGATCCGTGACAACCAGAAACGCGTTCTGCTGTTGGACAACCTGAGCGATTACATCAAGCCTGGTATGAGCGTGGAAGCGATTCAGGGCATCATTGCCAGCATGAAAAGCGATTATGAAGATCGTGTTGATGACTACATCATCAAAAACGCCGAGATCTCTAAAGAACGCCGCGATATCTCTAAAAAGCTGAAAGCCATGGGCGAAGTGAAAAACGGCGAAGCGAAAGCCGAGTAACGATTTTATGCTTGTCCGGGTCGCTGCCGTGCGGCGACCCTTATTGCAGTTCGACCCCGCCCGTCACCATGCGTAACAAATGCTGTTCCGGCCAGTGAATCGTAAGTTTTTTCTGCGTCAGCATCCATTTAATGTAATCCACATCATGACGATTTCTGTCCAGCATCAGTCCGACTACGCTGCCGCTGTGCGCGACGTTGACGCCGTATAAATCACATTCTTCCACCAGTGCTAATAGTGAATCAAAATCCGGTTTTGGTAACAGCAGTTGGCTGGCGATTGCGCTAAGCGTAGCCGCTTCTCCCAACCGGTAAGGATTTTGGCTAATACAGGCTTCCTGTACTTTTTCCCATGCCCGTTGGAGGGCCGCAGCTCCCGCCTGCAAGCCGGAATGACGTGGAATACGGTGATAATCCGCGGTACGCAATGTTTCAGGGCTTTCGAGAACCAGCAGATCGAGTTGAGGCTGAGCTTCACAACCTATTTGCGTGGAAGCGTTGTTATGATCGAAAAGGGTTAGCTTACGAAAAACGGTGCTGTCGGTTGGCTCCAGAGAAACGCAAAGCTGTGCCAGTGTTGGCTCGTCCAGTTGATGGCCCAGATAATGCGCTGCGGCGATGGCCGTGGCGGCAATATCCGCAGTGCTGCTGGCCATTCCTTTCGCGATAGGAATGGTTGACTGAACATCTATCCGGATATCCTGACTGAGATGCGCCGGGTACTGCCAGTGCTGTAATAACCTGTTAACCATTGCCCGAGAAAGTGGACGTTCATCTGTCAGCGGTGAGCCTGAAGTGACCTCAACGGTGCTATACCATTCGACCGGGCAGGAGACCAGTTTCTCACTCCCCAGAATCCAGCCCTGGATAAGTTCTCCGCACGATGCGGGACATTGCGCAACAGCCACGTCTTCACCTTTGTGTTCAGCAATCCTCGGGGCATAGTGTCATGGCGATCGCGCTATTACCATGATTTGCCGCAATTTGCGGTTCGGCAATATCAGGCGGGAATGCCCAATGTCACAGTTTCTGATATCGCTAAACGCATAACGTCCTGGGCTATCATCAGCTCTTCATTGGTATTAATCACCGCCACTTTAACCACCGCATTTTCCGTCTGAATAAAGGTGGCGTTACGCTGATTTTTTTCTTCATCAACGGCCAGGCCTAAGAAATTCAGGTTGTGGCAAATCGCGGCGCGAGCACGCGCTGAATTTTCACCAATTCCCCCGGTAAACACCAGCGCATCCAGACCGCCCATCTGCATAATATAGCTGCCAATAGTGGCGCGAATCCGCTCGGCAAAAAGCGTCAACGCCAGTGCTGCCTGGTGATTGCCCGTATCTGCGGCATGTTCAACGTCCCGGTAGTCGGGTGAAACACCAGAAACTCCGAGTAATCCGGACTCATTGTTGAGCAATTGGTTGAGCTGCTGCGGGGTTTTGCCTTCACGCAGGGCAATCCACGGCAGAATGGATGGATCAATATCGCCACTTCGCGTGCCCATCATTACGCCAGACTGCGGCGTAAAACCCATGGAGGTATTTACCGAGTGTCCGCCTTTGATAGCGCAGATGCTGCTGCCGTTGCCCAGATGACAACAAACAACCCGCAGGGCGCTGAGCGGCACGCCCAGCTTTTCAGCAAGCTGAGCGCTGACATACTTGTGGCTGGTACCATGAAAACCATAACGACGAATACCCAGCTCTGAGTAGTAGCGCCAGGGCAGGGGATAGATGAAAGAAGGCTCATCAAGGGTCTGATGAAAAGCCGTGTCAAAAACCGCAACAGCCGGCGTTTTCGGCAGTAGCTGGCGAAATACCGCAATCCCCAACGCATTAACCGGGTTATGAAGCGGTGCCAGTTCCGCAAGGCGTTCGATTTCCGCCAGTGTTTCATCGGTTACCCGTGCGGAATCTTTGAAGGATTCTCCACCGTGTGCGACGCGATGGCCTACGCCGTCGATCTCTTCAAGACTGCTGATAATATTGTGACTGAGCAGTTTTTCCAGTAGCAGCGTTACTGCTTCACGGTGATCGGCTACGGGCAACGTCTCCTGCCATTTTTGCGCTGGTGTTTTTAGGGTGACTTGCGCATCAGACATACCGATACGCTCGATCAGTCCCTGGCAAATCATTTCACCCTGCGGCATCGCCAGGAGCTGAAACTTAAGCGAGGAACTACCTGCATTAATGGCCATTATTTTGTGAGACATGAAGGTTCCTTTGCATTCAGAAAAATGAACATCTCATCGACCCCGGTATTCTCCAGCGCGCTGGTGACAAATACTTTTTGCGCGCCAGCCTGAACTAGCCAACTCTCCACGAGAGAAATACGCTGCGGGCTGGCTAAATCGGCTTTGGTGACGAGGCCGATAACGGGTCGGTTCATCGGGCCAGTAAAACCTGGAGAAAAAGGTGACCACGGCGCGTCAGCATTGAGAACCAGCACGATGATGTCTGCTTCACAGGCGCTGGCCAGCAGCGCGCTGTACAGGCAGCGGTTTTCGAGATATTCACCCGGCGTGTCTATCGTTGTGGGAGACCAGACAATGGCCTGGGTCTTCTGATAGTGAAGCGCCTCTCCCCGCATGCACTGCGTGAGTGATGTTTTACCGCACTGGCTGGGGCCAATTAGCATTATGCGTTTCATGAGATTATGTCCGGGTGATAGGACAGGCGGTAAAACGCATCATTTCGCCCAGCGTCCGGGTTACCTGTTTCAGCGCGTACTCAACGGCGGAAACATCGCCCGTCAGTACCACAGCGCCGGTAAAACGGTCGAGAAAACCAATCTCTACCGCCCCGGATTTCGTGGCGATATCACAGGCGATGATTGAGGCTTCGCTGGGGGTAATCGTCAGAATACCGATTGCAGAAACCGACTCTGGTAATCCCAGTTTCTTGAACAAATCTTTACCCGGATTAGCGATAAGATGTGCCAGCGTAACCTGCTTGCCAGGAACATATTCCTGAATCATACGATCCGTGGTGGGTTGTCTTTCCATTATCCCTCCACCATCTGTCGCCACATGCTTTCATGCGGACGAGGGATGACCGAACGGTAAACCAACAGACCTTTTTCACCCGCACTTTCACTGGCAACTGTCACTGCGTTATTCACATCAGACACATCGCCAGCGACAACCATGTAGCACTTGCCGCCAATACCAAATGCCATATGGACGCGTACCAGCGTGACATTGGAGGCTTTAACCGCACGGTCGGCGGCGCAGATGCAGGCCGCAACGCTCCATGTTTCAACAATGCCCACGGCCTGACGCTTATCCACGCTGTTAAGTCCACTGATCGCAGGAAGTACGCTGGCGTGAATGTTGGGTAATACCAGACTATCAACGAGCATATCGCCAGCAAGAGAAGTTCCGGTGGCGATCGCCTGTTGTACTGCGCCTACGTCACCACCGAGCATGAGCAGAAATTTACCCGGGCAGATGGTCTTGCTGACCAGTAAATTCACATTCGCGCTTTTTAACATGGCATCGCCAGCTTCCATTCCTTTGGCAATGCTGGTGAGTTCTAAAATCCCTATAGCCTGAGACATGATTAACCTCTTATTACCGTGATGGATTGCTCAGTAATTTCGCTGACAATACCGTCAATACTGGCGTGGACAGGTGCGCCTAATGCACCGGACGGCACATCGGCAACGCATTGACCGCGAACAACGTGTTCGCCCTGCTGTACACATGGGATGGCGCTGGCACCAATATGCTGGCGTAGCAACAGCGTCGTTTTATCCGTGGGATAATCAGTCTCAGTCAGTGGCGCATCGTGATACCAGTCGCTAAGGCCCAGTTTGGTAATAAGGCGCTTCACCGGAATAAGCCGATACTTCGCCATTTCATCCTCAGGATTTAACGGCCCTTCATAACGATGGTTGAGCGCCCGTAGCTCGCGTTTAAGCATGCGGTTAATTCGCATCGGTGAAATCCCAACCGGACAGGCTACGCTTTCACATACATTGCATTCTGAACAGGTCAGGGCCGTGAGCAGTAACTGCGGTGTGGCCGCCTGCTGATAATTAACCGCGCGAACCAGCAGGTGCGGCGATAATTCATGGCCGATCAAATGCCTTGGGCACAAATCCGTACACAACCGACACTGCTCGCAAACGGTTTTTGCGACGGAAAGCACGGTGCGTTCATCCTGCATCCGCCGCTGAATCAACGCATGAGACTTTGGTAAAACCAGCAGTCCCCCGGTGGTCTTGCTGACTGGGGTATCCAGTGAGGTAATCAGGCCGCCCATCATCGGACCACCGTTAATAAAACCGGGATCGTCAACGGTAACACCACCGGCCAACGCCAGAACCTCACGTAAAGACATTCCGATAGGGACGGTAAGAGTGATTGGTCTGGCGACCGCGCCGTTAACGGTCAGGGTACGGCGCGTAACCGGATACTGCTGCTCAACGGCTCTGGCGATGTTGAGCACCGTCTGGACGTTATTGACCACCACGCCGACGCTGACCGGCAGCGCGGCAGGCGGAACTCGCCGGCCCGTTGCCATCCAGATGGTCAAAACCTCGTCACCAGCCGGGTAGACATCAGGCAAAATATGTAAGCGGATCCCGGCAGGCAGAAGGGGCGTTAACGCATTGATAGCCTTTTGATATTTCTCTTTGAGCGCAATAATACCGGCCCTGGCCCCGGTAGCCGTCATGGCATATTGAACGCCACGGATAAGTCGCTCTGCCTGAACGGCCATCAATTGCTGGTCAACTTTCAGCATCGGTTCACATTCTGCCGCATTGACCAGAAACGTATCGACCTGCGCCTGTAATTTTACGTGAGCAGGAAAGCCTGCGCCTCCGGCCCCGACAACACCCGCTGCGCGAACGCGTTCGCGAATTGTCTGCGCATCATAAAGCGTGGACTCTGCCGTCATGGCTGTCTTCATAATAATTCCTCAAGCAGTTCCTGCATGGCGCTGGCGTCGGCAACACGAGGATTGGTTTGCAGCGTGACATCAGCCAGCGCGGCCTGAACCATCGACGGTATACGTTGTGACCAGGCTTGCTTTCCGTCTTTAAGCGCGTCAGCAAAAGAAGGTAACGCACACTGTTTTTTGAGTAGCTCTATATGACGAATTAGCGCATTCAGTGCCGCCGTATCGTTCGCGTTATCCGGGCATAGGTGGCAGGCTTTAGCGAAACGGGCATAGCGCTTCGCAGCCCGCGGATCACGGGCATTAAAATGAATGACATGGGTCAGCAGCAGCGCATTGGCAAGTCCGTGGGGCAGATGAAACTGGCCGCCCAACTGATGGGCAATCGCATGATTGATACCCAGACCAGCCTGACTGAATGCCATTCCCGCGAGCGTTGACGCGTTGTGCATTTTTCCTCTGGTTGCCAGGCAGTCGCCTTTGCTGACGGCGACAGGCAGGTACTGGAAGACAATTTGTGCCGCTTTTTCAGCCAGTGCATCGGTGAAGTCGCTGGCTTTCGTGGACACGTAAGCCTCCAGCGCATGCGTTAATACGTCCATGCCGGTATTCGCGGTTATGGCTGGCGGAACGCTGACGACCAGCGTCGGATCAAGGATGGCCATGTCCGGATAAAGCGCATTATTAAATAATGGATACTTAATGCCTTTATCCGGATCGCTAATCACGCAGGCGCTGGTCACCTCCGATCCCGTGCCGCTGGTGGTGGGAATTGCAACGCAGGTTTCAATCTCAATACCGAACTGTCGGCTGAACCAGACGATGGCTTTTGCGGCGTCCAGTGCAGAGCCACCGCCAAAACCAATGACGACGTCCGGTCGTAGGGACTGCATTTGCGCAATCCCTTGTACTACCGTGCTAATGGTGGGATCGGGGGTGATATCGCTGAAAATGCTGATGCGGTTATCCGCTGGCAGCGCGTCGCGCAGCTTTTCAATCAGGGGAGAACGCGCGAGAAAACCATCGCAGATAATCCAGATATGCTTATTCGTGAAGCGCTTAAGCACATCCAGGCTTCCCTGGCCGCTGTACAATCGAGTTTGCAGTGAAAAGCTTTTCATAACGGCCCCATTAGCGAATAGAAAAACCGTTTGTCAGCACGCAACGACGAGAGCGTGCGAAAGTGCGCGCAGATGTCGTTCCTTCACCGGTCGGCGTTGCGATGGTGAAGGTGGTAAAGCCTTCACCACCAACGCCAATCCCAGCATAAGAGGGGCCATTTTTCACAAAAATGGAGGTCTGAAGCGTGCGCGCGGCAAGGTTCAGACGTGACACATTTTGCGAATGCATAATGGCGGTGTGATGCAACCCCTCTTCAACCTTCAGGGCCAACGTTAACGCGCTGTCAAAATCGCTCACCGTTACGATGGGGAGCATTGGCATCAGTTGCTCGCTGGTAACCCATGGGTCGTCAGCCTTGACGATACCTATCAGTAATCGAGGTGCTTTTGCCGGAACCGGTATTCCCGCGGCTTCCAGTAAGGTTGCCGGGCTTTTCCCTACCAGTTGTTTATTGGCTATTCCTTCTGGCAGACAAACTGCGCGCAGTTTGTCTGTCTCTTCGCTATTGAGTCGCATCGCGCCAAAAGACTGCATTTGTTGAACCAGTCGTTCGGCAACGGCATCAACAACAATCAGGCTCTTCTCAGCAATGCAGGGGAGGTTGTAATCAAAGGATGCGCCATTGATGATATCTTCCGCCGCCTTAACCAGGTCGGCTGTTTCATCAACAATGCAGGGAGGATTGCCTGCGCCTGCGCCAATGACTTTTTTCCCGCTTTTCATGCCCATAGCAACAATGCCTGGACCACCGGTAATCGCCAGAACTGCGATTTTAGGGTGCGCCATCATCTGCTGGGTAGCCTCAAAAGTGGGTTCTGTGACCGTGACGACAAGATTCCGAATCCCGCAGCAGCGAAAAGCAATATCTTCAATCATGGTAATCAGCTTCAGTGAGACCGCTTTTGCACCTGGATGTGGGCTAAAATAAACGCTATTTCCCGCAGCCAGCATACTGATGCTGTTGTTAATAATGGTTTCAGTCGGGTTGGTACTGGGGGCGACGGAACCAATCACGCCAAAGGGTGAATACTCGAATAACACCATGCCGCCGTCGCCGGTAAGCGCCGTGGTGGTGAGATCTTCGATGCCCGGGGTATTGTCCAACGCAGCTTTATTTTTAAGGAACTTATCCTCTTTGTTGCCCATTCCCGTTTCGGCAGCGCTTTCAGCAGCCAGTGAAGCAAGGTGAGGCGTCAGCTCTTCTCGCAGGGCGTTAATGATGGCGCTGCGGGTTTTCAATGGACATTGCTGATAACGCAGAAAAGCCTGATGAGCGGCATCGATCGCTTCGCTAACGGACGGAAAAATTCCATTACCCTTAACTTCTGCTTTTGCCGGGGCAAGTTGCTCACTCAAAATGTTACGAATAAGGGTTTCAAGTTCTGAAGTGTTCATTGATGTGTTCTCACGTTAATTGCCGCAATGGCCGTTTCTGCAATGTCCATATCCTGCTCAACGCTTCCCCCGCTGATGCCAAGACCCCCAAGGAGTAACCCCTCACGCCATAATGCGTACCCGCCACCGAAGGTGACGACTTTTCCCTGCATATGGCTTTCCAGACCGTAAAGCGCGGCGCCTGGCTGCACTGCCGATGTCAGCTCATGCGTGGCGGTTTTCATTGCCACGGCGGTCCAGGCTTTTTTCGGTGCCAGTTCGCTACTGACGAGTAATGCGTCAGGCATGCGCCAGGTCACCGTTTGGGTCCCATTCGCATCAACAATGCTGATGACGACCGGAACCTGAAGTTCTTCTGCTCTCGTTACCGCAGCGCGAGTGAGTTGGTGGAGTTCCTGAAAAGACAGAGACATAGCCGGCTCCCTGGTGGCTGATGTACGGATGGCTGCGAGATAACGCTCCGCCACTTTCTGAATAATGTTGTTTTGATGGGCGTCATGATCTTCTGCTCGTGCAAGCGCATATAAGCAGTCGGAGAGGCGATTGATATAACGCATCAGCACGTGTCTGACGGAAATCTCGGTGGAGAGTTCGACCAGTCGCCTCTCTGCGCGGCGGGCCAGCGTGCGGGCAAAGTGCAGACGGCTGGCGGCTTCGCTGCGGCCAGGTAAAATAAAGCTGCGTAGGGGGGGCACTCTCCCCATCGCGGTATCAATGGCGGCCTCCAGCGCGGCAATTTCTTCTGAGCTGATGTAGCGCTGCTCTGGCGCTGGCTGTTCGCTTTCGCTTGCCAGCTCGGCGCTGAACCAAAAAAGCTGCAGTTGAATGTTTTCGAGTAACTGGCGGTGCTGTGGGTTTTTCGCTGCGCAAACACACAGGCTAAGCGCCGCATTAAGTTCGTCCAGCGTACCGTAAGCCTCGACGCGCGGGTGCGTTTTGCTCACGCGTTGCCCGGTAAAGAGGGCCGTTGTGCCGGCATCGCCAGTGCGGGTATAAATCGCCATAGTTCCTCCTAACGAGAAAGCGTGTCGACAATGCCGACGATAGCCAGATCGATGGCCTCATTAGGGCCGGAAAAAACGTGTCTGGCGCTGGAGCCACTGCTGAGTAAAACCAGTTCTCCAGTTCCAGCGCCGACAGAATCAACCGCGACTTCATCTCCACTCACAGGGGACGCGGGAAGTTCTCCGTCCGCACTCACCCGACGTACCAGCAACAGTTTCTTCCCCACCAGTGATGGAGATTTTTGCGTGGAAACCACAACGCCTGTAACCCGTGCCAGATGCATAGCTCACTCCTGCTTAATTAATTGGACATTTCGCGTACCGACGGCGTCCTGAGCCAGAGCCGTCACGACACATCGACGACGTAGCACCAGAACGCCCCCCTTCAGTTGGGCGACGTCGGCATAGCTGAGAAGTTTGTCAGGATGCAAAACGATGATTCGTCCCAGCTCGTCACTGAACTCCAGAGGCAGACGCGCAAGTTTTCTAACGGGGATTGCGGGTAACAATCGGTGTTGTAGTGAAATTTTCACGCGGACTCCGCATGCCAGCGCTTCGTGGATCGTTACCACCGACATGTTGTCCGCGCAGCCCTCGGCAATTTGCTCCAGCAATGGCAGGTCCGCCTGCAGGAGGTGGAGCGACGAGTACTGGCAGCACAATGTCCGTGGTTCGATTTCCCGTAACTGCGCGACGCTAAGCGAGAGCGTGCTTTCCGCGCGTTTTTTTAATCGGGAAACAACCTCCTCGATAATGCGTTGCAGCAGTTCGTTGTTCATCGTGGGCTCACCAGTGTGGCAAATGCCTGCGGATTATCTGCGCCCGCAGCATTGGCTTCGTCGGTATCGATATGCATCTCAAGGCGCATATCCGGCGAAACGCGTACGGCGACGTTATCGAAAATCAGTCGACGTTCATCGCCATTAATGGCAACAGAGACTTTATCGCCATGGGAAACGCGCAGGATTAGGGCATCGAGCGGCGACATATGGATATGGCGTTGGGCGACGATTACCCCGGATGCTAAGTCCAGTTCAGCAAATGGACTGATAAGGCGAACGCCTGGCGTGCCCTCGATACTGCCTGACATCCGTAGTGGAGCAGCAATTCCCAACGTACGAGCGTCGGTACGAGAAATTTCGACCTGACTGGTGCTACGCAGTGGGCCGAGTAAGCGCACATTTTTTAACTGACCTTTTGGTCCCACCAGTGTGACGGTCTGGTCTGCTGCATATTGTCCGGGCTGCAGCAGCTCTTTTTTCTCACTAATAGGGTGATTGGGAAACAAGCGGTCGTAATCTTCAGCGCATAGATGAATATGACGATTAGAGATCCCTAGCGGAATAGGGCGCTCACGCATTTCATCCAGAACTTTGGTGACCGTTGTCTCCAGTTGCTGTTTATCCATCACGCTTCACCTCGTTTGCCTGAGTGCAGACAAAGAGAGCGCGGCTCGCCCTTTTGACGGGGGCAGGCAGGGTCAAGACACAGATTGCAGCTAATCAACTCTGCATCTTGTGGCGCTTCGGGCGCTGCATGGTCCTCAGGGATCTCTTCATGTGGTACGACCGGTGTCGGGGCGGGCGCTGGCTCAGACTCAGACTCCGGGGTGACGCTATGTGACAGAATGCCATCCCCTGGTCTGGATATGACTTTATGAGCCACCAGTCCATCTCGCTGATCAGCGAAACTGACACCGGTGGAAATGGCCGCCTGGACGGAGGCCACATCCCCGATTATCTTGATCACCATCCAGCCTGAACCGTTGGTTTTTTCGAGGCCCACCAGCGTGATGGAGGCGGCTTTCGCCATGACGTCCGCGCAACTGATGGCTAATGCCAGACCACTAACTTCAAGTAATCCCAGTGATTGCTTCACGCTGTGCTCCTTGGTTGCAACGATTTATGCGGATTTAGGTAAAATGGCTTCAACGTCGCTGTGCGGACGCGGGATAACGTGGCAGGATTTCACCTCGCCAACGGCGCTTGCTGCGGCGCTTCCTGCATCTACGGCAGCTTTCACTGCGCCGACATCGCCGCGAACCATAACGGTGATAAGGCCTGAGCCGATTTTTTCGTAACCAACCAACTGCACGTTTGC
The DNA here is from genome assembly GCF_013729795.1 of Citrobacter sp. RHBSTW-00859. NCBI lineage: Bacteria > Pseudomonadati > Pseudomonadota > Gammaproteobacteria > Enterobacterales > Enterobacteriaceae > Citrobacter > Citrobacter sp. RHBSTW-00859. Next base: position 1,949,854 of record NZ_CP056284.1, read on the forward strand.
GGATTTCACCATGGCATCAGCGGCTTCAATAGCGCCGACGAGCCCTTTTGTTTCAACCAGTCCCAGTGCGTTATTCATACTGCTTTTCTCCTGTGGGTTATGAGTGGCATTCCCGAAATGGAATGCCTTTAACCAGCCGCGCAGCGTTATTACCAATGCTGCGTCGGGCATGGTTATCTTGTTGATACGTCAGCGTAAATAGTGGCGCTGATGTGGGTAAGTTTTTATAGTGCACGACCAGTTTTTCGCGACTACAGCCAATGCCAACCAGCAGTGGCGATTGGCAAGCTGCCAGCCATGCGTTGTGGATAACGTCAGTTGACGAGCTCTCCTGAATCACAAAGGGGATCCCTTCTTCTTCAATACCCAGCAGCACATCACTCCAGACGTCAATGCAGTCAGCAGTGGCGAAGATAACGATGGCTGGCGTGGTGAGATTACTTTCCATGAGCGAATGCCTTGTACCAGGAGAGAATCAGCCCTGTCGCGACCGCGTTGCGCGGACCTTCGGTGCCACGAATGTTGCCGCGCCCGGCAACCAGGCGATAGTGTGCCAGCGCATCGGTGACCAGTTGCGGAACTTCAAAGTCCAGGGATGAGCCGCCAACCAGCACCACAAAGGGAATATCCCGAATGTTCCCGGTCGGACTCACCTGACGTAGCGCTCTGAGTGCGTTGGTGACGAAAACGCGTTCCTTAGCGCTGCGGCGAATGGCCCGGACTTTCTCCAGCGCCAGTTCGCCTGGCAGTGGCACCAGTTCATCGGGTTTTACTACGCATACGCGGGCAAAAACCGTTGGCGGGAGAGGTGTAGGGAAGAACTGGACGCTGCCATCTTCGTGGCGAAGATGGAACAAGCTCTCGACTTTCGCCAGCGGGTACTTTTTGATCTCTTCAGCGAGATAACGGTCTTCCAGCCCCAGTTCACGGGCAATAATCATCGTGACCATATCGCCCGCACCCGCCAGGTGCGTGGCAATAATTTCGCCTTTCGGGTTGATGATGGAGGCATCGGTCGATCCTGCACCGAGGTCCAGAATAGCCAGTGGCCGCGTCGTGCCGGGGGTGGTTAAGGCCCCCAGAATGGCCGCTTCGGCTTCGGCGCCGCCAACCTGGACGTCAATGTTGAGCTTTTGCGTGATTTCCTGAGCAATCATCGCCATTTGCAGGCGGTCTGATTTCACCATGGAAGCAATGCCGACAGCTTGTTCCAGCGAGAACTCACCGGCTAGCCCGCCGGTCACGCTGACGGGAACCGAGGTATCGACTGCCAGCAGGTCCTGAATAAAAATTTCGTGGCTGGGTTTGTTAGTTAATTCAGCCATTGTCTGGCGCACATGCTCCAGCATGCCGCCAATATTGGTGCCAGCCTCTCCGGTGACGTTATCCAGTTTCGGGCATTCACCAACCGCTTTCATAATCGCTTCAGCGCCCGCTGCAACGTCGACCCGTACGGTACGACCCTGTGACTGTAGCTCCAGATTTCCGGCAGGAATGGCTCGTGCTTTCACATCACCTGACGGTGTTTTCACAACCACGGCAGAACGGTTGCCAATCAGCGCCCGCGCCATCGGGACAATGTTTTTAGTCTCGTCGGCGTTGAGGCCAAAAACGGTCGCAATCCCGTAAGGGTTAGAAAGCGTTTCAATGACTTTTCCTGGAATCGCGACCTCAATGGCTGCCAGCATACCTAACGGGATGCGGTCGATATGAAGGACTTCATCGACGATAGGCAAGGGGTGAGTCAGACGATTACTGACCAACACGCCATCGTCCTGCTGCAAAATAACGCCAGTTAACTGGTATCCGGCGCGGACGGAGGCATTAATCATCGTGGCGACATCGGCGAAATCAAAGGCCGATGACACCACCAGAATATAGGGCGTATCCGCCGGACGGCTGAGCAGGTCTTCCGGCGTAATAGTGACGCCAACGCCTAATCCGACGCCGCCCGGCGTTTTAGGGTTATGGCCGATCATGGTGGATTCAGTGATGATGGTTTCGGTTATCGTTTCCATCGCGACGTCACCAATGACCGGGGTGGCTTCGTTAATACGGATGAGCGAAATATCGCTGACATTGATACCGGCATTTTTTGCTGCCAGCGAAAGTGCCTCCTGAATACCAAACACATTACGTAATGTGCCTTTAATTCCGGTGGTTTCTGCCAGCGCGCTGCCGGTGATGCTCAGTGCGCCAGACTCATCGAGGGTAGCCAGAGCGACTTCCGTTGATGAGTTGCCTATGTCAATGCCAGCTATATATCGCATGATCCTGTCCCTGAGTTAGTCGTCGCCTTTGAGTTTTTTACGCTCAACGTACAGCGCTGCCGCTTCACGAACGAAAGCTGCACAGATCTTTGCCTGATAACGATTTTCGAGATCGTCAGCGATAGCCATCAGCTCGTCTTTCGTTGAGCGGTATGGGCGCAGCGCGTTGTAGATCTCAAGAATGCGATCGTCAGGTACAGCGGTTAGCTCAGCTGCACGCTCGAAGTTCATCGCCAGTCTGTCACGTCCGGCATCTTTGGCGATTTCCGCCTGAAGGCGCAGCGTTTCAGGGGTGATGCGCATGTCCTGCGCCGTCACTTTGTTGCTCAGAACATTTTCGAGCGTGAAGTCATCCAGAGTTTTGTTGGTTGCGGTTTTTACCCACTCAGGATGTTTATTCGCGAGAGGGTAATCCGTGACTTTCGCGGTATGTGCTGATGAACTCGCCGCGACCGGCGTCGCGGACTCGCCTTGCAGGCTGTTCATCCGGCTTAGCACATCCCGAACCATCGATTCAATTGCGTCGGTATTCATGGAGTTATCCTTTATCAAAGCGCCACGCGCAGTTCCTGCGGGTTTTTGCCCGTCACGACGTATTTGGTCTCTTTAATGTGCAGAATGGCCGATTTCGCCTGGTACTTAGGACGAGCCATCTGGTCATTCAGAGTAGGGACCGGTTGCGGAGATTCACGCTTGGCATAACGCGCGGCGTTTTTACCGATCTGACGATAGGTTTCCAGCGTCAGAAGTGGTGCCTGAGGGAACAGCTCCAGGTTAGAAAGCGGCGGTAACCCCTGCTGGTGGATAACCGTGGTGCCTTTTGACTGGATGCCGATAGAGATCCCGGAACCGCTCAGACGGTTACCTTCCACGGCGACAAATGCCACATCGGAGGATTTAAAGCAGCGGATAACGCGCGCTTTAATGCCTTCTTCTTCAATACCCGCAATCACTTCGCGCAAGATGTTCTTATGCGGGATCCCTACGATATTGACGGTTTGCGACAGTCCAAACGCGGGACCTACGGCAATAATCACTTCGTCCTGCTGCTGGCCTTGTTTGGCTTCGCCAATCTCGGTCAGAAAGCTGTCGCCCTGCGCCGCTGCAGCCTGTGGTGCGCTAGCCGCTGTCGATGCGCGGAATGAGACGGGTTTGTCGCTGGTTTGCATTTCAGACAGTACGTCTTCAATTATCTGGCGCAGCAGCTTTTCATTGATTTCCATTTTTCACCCCTTAGCCAAGCTCGTTGGGATCAAGTGCGCCAGGGATGTTTTTGATCTCTTCCCAGCGTTCGCCTTGTAGGCGATAACCTGTTGCCGGACCGGCATAGTCATTGACGTCATTTACTGCGGATAGCACCTGTCCGTCGCCAACGATAATGGCGGAGGTATGCAGATAATCCCCGGTTAACTTGGCTTTCTGGATGTTGAGCATGTCCTGAGCGACATCGGTAAACCCGCCCTGAGCAAGGGCTTTCACCACTTCCAGACCGTTACGGTTTTTATTGATGATCTCTTGCGCAAACTTGATATCTTCAACGATGTTTCGCTCCGGCATATCTTTCGAACCGTGGGCGTAAGTCGCCGCTTCCACTTCTTCATCAGTGATTGGCGGTAATCCCATCCCGGCAAAGACGGCCTGCAGTGCACGTGCCGCTTTATTACGAATGGCGATAACGTCTTCTTCACGAACCGGACGCAGACCCCCATCTACCTTGAGGTCTCGCTGGAGAACGTTGTAGTCGTCAAAATCTTCGGCATCCTCGTTCGAGCCCGCAAACATGTTGTCGTAGTTCGGTACAGCGGAATAACCGGAAGAGATGAAGTCAGTACCCGGCAGGAACTGCATCAGCAGGCGGGCAGTACGACGCATATCCGAGTGGGTAAAGGTTTGGTCGTTGCTGGAGGCACACTCCAGATCCAGGGAGGAACAGATCAGGTTTTCAGCTAACACCGCACGAATGCCTGACGGCACAGCGGAAGGCACGCCGATGCAGCTTACTGAACCATTTTGTAAACCCTGTACGCCAGCGGCTTTGGTGATGTAAATACAGCGGGCTTCAAGGTAAAGCATCGATTTACCTTCGGCGTAACCCATCTGAACTTCTGAGCCAGAACCGGAGGTAAAGCGCATTTTCAGACCGCGTGAGGCGTAGGAAGAGGCGAGGAAACCTTTCGACCATGGCGTGTCATCGCCGTCGGTAAAGACGGGTTCAGTACCATAGACAGAGATGGTTTCCGCGTAACAGGTGTGGCCTAACATACCGAGTTTAAGTTCGGTCGCTTCTTCCAGCGAGCACTGGGTTAATACGCCCGGGCGCCCAACCTGTGAGCCGACTAACAGCGCAATGGCGTTAAAGGGGGCATAACGCGCAACGGCAACCGTCGTTTCCTGTTCGTCAAATCCGCGCCAGGCGCCTTCAGCCGCATCAGCGGCAATCTGCACCGGATTATCTTTAACGTTAGTGACGTGCGCCTGCTGAGACGGTGTACGGCGAGCACGCATTTTCTGCATGGCCATCATCATCTCAACGACGTTCATATGGGACACCACTTCGACAATTTTTGCCGGGGTCATTGCGGTGGTCAGCGGCACAATGTCTTTGCGCTTCACGTTAGGATCGCAAAGCATATTGGCAAGTTTTACTGAGTCCATCGCCATGACTTCTTCAGCGCGCGCCAGGTTAATGCCATAGCGGGCAATGAAATGGTCAATTAAGTCAAATTCACTGGCGGATTTGCCGTCCAGTTCTGTGACTGTACCGTTGACGATTTTAATCGACGGTTTAGGGTCGTTCGGGCTTTCCATCGCAATGAAGCCTTCTTCGATCCACTCCTTAACGAAGCCATCCTGATTCACAGGGCGCTTCGCCAGTGCTTCAAATCTTTTCGATCTCATGAATCAGCCTCACTGATATCAGATGTAGGACGGACGATCGTTTTTCGGTTCTGAGCCGAGGGTCCCGAGTACGGTTTTACCGATTTCGCGGGCGGAGATAACGGCCTGACGCACAGCGCCGGAATCGCCTGAAATGACCAGAATGGCTTCGTTACTGAAGCTGGTGCCATGGGCAGGGGAGCTGTAGGCCACAACTTCCACGTTGGCGGATTTCAGCGCAGTATCAGCCATCAGGACACCAACGGATGCCGGGGCGCCGACGATCACGCCACAGGCACGGCCAATCGGTGCACCAAAGGCTTTTTCCAGCGCGTAGCTGGCGCGTGCGGTGTATTGCATCTCGATGTGACCGGCTTCGTTGGCATACACATCGCCAAAGGTGCGATCCAGTTCTTTCAGCGCAACCTCAATTCCGCGTTTCACGTCGGAAACATCGTTGCCGCCGAGAATAATCAGCGAACCGTGACCCGCGCCGCCTTTGGTATCACGTGGCAACTCAATACTGACGACTTCAGTATTGGTGGCTTTTACCGCTTCATCTGCGGCCATGATGTGCGGGCCTGCACCAGTACGCGCGCCCAGGATGCCAATGGAGCGATACCGTTTTTCAAGTTTCATTGCGTCCAGTAGGGCGCTGTCCACGTTGGCGATTACCAGACCGACGGTGTCGCCAATCGCAGTACCGACAAACTCCGTTAAACTGCAGCTTTTCTCTGCCATAGCCGTTTCTCGTGTTGGAGGATTATTTTCAGGGATAGCCTGCTGTTCCGGCGTTGCCACGCGAGCAATCACCTGCGCCATGATCTGATCAACCAGCTCATTGCTGCTCATTAGCTAATTCCCTTCGGTAAGATTTTTTCTACATCGGTGTGAGGGCGTGGGATGACGTGTACGGCTTTCACTTCTCCCACATTACGTGCTGCGGCGGCACCTGCATCTGTTGCTGCTTTGACTGCGCCAACATCGCCGCGGACAATGACTGTTACCAGCCCCGAACCAATTTTTTCGTAGCCGACCAGCATTACATTGGCTGACTTCACCATTGCATCTGCGGCCTCTATGGCTGCAGTCAAGCCTTTGGTTTCTACCATTCCTAACGCTTCTTGTTGCATAAAGACCTCGCCTGGGTTGTCCCGATGTTCATGACTATAAAAAGAAGCGAGGAAAAAGAATGGCTGACTTGAAATTGAGAGTGAAAAAATAATAGAGGTAAGGTGATATAAAATTGCTATTAATTATTTTAACTTGTTGTTTTTAATGGGTATATTAAATCTCATTGATATGATTATTTAGTTATGTCAGTTCCACATTTACACTTTTTCTGGTGACATTATAAATATCATTTGCTATGCGAAAAAAATGAAATTGTGATGGTGGTTTGAAAACGGATTTCTGCTAATAGCAATATTTTATTGTTTTGAAAATGTCCGTGTAATACGCGAAATCCCGATTGTCTCTAATGTTTTAATAAAGTGCGTAGCAAGAATTTGCTATTGCGCCACGATTTTAAAGGGCAAGCTATCCGCAGAATGCCAACAATTTGCTGATACGGCCTTTTATAGTAAGCCTCGAAGTATTCTACTTGCCAGTAAGGAGTCCGCTGGTAAAGACACGAACTCTGCTTAGAAGGTGTCACAATGAACGATTCACTAAAAGCGCAATGCATTGCTGAGTTTTTGGGTACCGGGCTGTTTTTGTTTTTTGGTATTGGCTGCCTGAGCGCTCTGAAAGTCGCAGGAGCCAGCCTGGGATTGTGGGAAATCTGCATCATTTGGGGGCTGGGGATCTCGCTTGCAGTCTACCTGACGGCCGGGATTTCTGGCGCGCATCTCAACCCTGCTATCACCATCGCACTGTGGCTGTTTGCCTGTTTTCCGGGGCGCAAAGTATTACCTTACACTGTGGCGCAGGTCGCGGGGGCCTTTGGTGGCGCTTTGCTGGCTTATTTGCTCTACGGCAGTCTGTTTACCGAGTATGAGTCGGCCCACCAGATGGTGCGCGGCAGTCTGGAAAGCCTGCACCTTGCCAGTATTTTTAGTACTTATCCTGCGGCGGCGCTCAGCGTCTGGCAGGCAGCTTTGGTCGAAGTGGTGATTACCTCCATTCTTATGGGGATGATCATGGCGCTGACTGACGACGGTAACGGCGTACCTAAAGGTCCGTTGGCACCATTGCTGATTGGTATTCTGGTTGCTGTTATCGGCGCATCCACCGGTCCGCTCACCGGATTCGCGATGAATCCGGCGCGTGATTTTGGTCCTAAATTGTTTGCCTGGATGGCCGGGTGGGGAGATGTTGCGATGACCGGCGGGCGTGATATCCCTTATTTCATTGTACCGATTGTGGCCCCTATCATCGGCGCGTGCGCGGGTGCAGCAATTTATCGTTATTTGATTGGCAAAAATTTACCGTGTAATACGTGTAAGCTGGACGAAAATGAGAGCTAGCTTCACAGAAGAAGTTTATTTTTGAAAAGTAAAAACTGTTTTCGTGATCCGGTATCCTGAACTGCCCAAAAAGTCTCCCAAGAATGGGAGACTTTTGTTATGTTCAATTACGACTTTCATCAATGCTCAGGATGGCAGGGTGAAAACAAATGTGAATAATATGTTTTATTTATAACAATAAATTAACTGAGAGGTTTTATCATGATTTCTGCGAGTGCCCTGAACTCAGAACTCATTAATAAAATCGCACAGGATTTTGCGCAGGCCACCAGTCTGGCCGTTGTGGTTGTCAATATTCACGGTGATGAAATTTCTGAGCTTTTTAATTTCACCCCTTTTTGCCAGTTGATGCGTCAGCATCCTCAGCACAGTACCCGTTGTCGTATGAGCGATCGCTGTGGAGGGCTGGAAGCCTCTAAATCCGATCAACCCTGCATCTATCGCTGCCACGCCGGACTTACCGATTTCTCAATTCCGCTGGTCATTGCGGGGCTCCTGGTAGGGTTTGTGCTTTGTGGCCAGGTACGCTTAAGTAACGATGTTGGTTTGGTTGATATTCTGAATGTAGATGACCGCTGGCAAGCCGATCCCGAACTGGTCAACGAGTTTCGTAATGTACCGGAAATGGATTATTCGCGAGTCATCGCCTCAGCGGATCTGCTGAAGCTCATCGTAGAAAATTGCCTTAAGAAACAACTTAATTTTGTGGTTATAAAAGATAACCCGCAGCAGTCAGAGCCGGTACGCGCTAACCGCAGCACCAATCCTCATGACAGCAAAATGAAAAAAGCACTGCGTTATATTGATGCGCATTTATCAGACGAATTGCGTCTGGAGGATGTCGCCTCTCATGTTTACCTTAGCCCTTACTATTTCAGCAAATTGTTCAAAAAATATCATGGTATCGGTTTTAACGCATGGGTAAACCAGCAGCGAATGGCCAGTGCAAAAGAGCTGCTTTGCCACAGTGACTGGAGCTTAGCCAGCATTGCGCGTAATTTAGGATTTTCGCAAACCAGTTATTTTTGCAAAGTTTTTCGTCAAACGTATCAGGTCACGCCGCAGGCATTTCGCCAACAAATAAATGTCATTTCACGTGGCGAATCCGCTTAAATGGCAATATTTTGCTATTGCCGATCTTTGATATAGGGCGCTATGCCAGTCATTATAAAATGAAAAGTAGCGACAGCAGTCAATAAATTGTCATAGCGCAACAAAATATTAGTATTAGAGGGATAAACTGCACCAGTTTTTATTTTTGTGATGAGATACAGTGTCTCTGTGAATGACTTTCTTTATTCTTTGTTGGCACTTTCATTCAGAATGCGAGCATATGAATAAGTGGGTTTATGCCAGGTAATTGGTTGAATGAACCCGGCAAGATATTAAATTGAATTATTGTCATGAGGTCGTGAATTTACCTCATAACAGAGAGCTTAATTAATCAGGCTCTTGAACTGACAGGTTTGCCACATTTGTGGTAGGGAAGGGGGTGAGAATCCCCCGCAGCCCCCGCTGCTGTGATGCTGACGACCCCGTATTGACCACTGATCGCAAGATTGGGAAGGACGGGTGAGGATGACGCTAAGCCAGAAGACCTGCCTGTCAGTGACTACCAACAACTTCGGTGGGAAGTGGGTGGTTCAGATGCATACAGTCGAGAGACTGGGTATCTTTACACCCCTACCACCCTGAACAGGATCAGGGTATGGCGGCCAATTTTCACGCTTTTGTTCTTGCAGGTACCGGAAGCGGCTGTGGTAAAACCACGGTGACGCTGGGCTTGTTGAGCTTGTTGAAAAAACGCGGTTTACGCGTCCAGCCCTGCAAAGTAGGCCCCGATTACCTTGATACCGGCTGGCATACCGCGGTATGCGGCACTGCTTCCCGCAATCTTGATAGCTTCATGCTTCCCGTCCCCACCCTGAATGCTTTATTTCGCGAGCACATGCAACATGCGGATATCGCCGTTATTGAAGGCGTTATGGGGTTGTATGACGGATACGGCACCGACCCAAACTACTGCAGCACCGCCGCGATGGCCAAACAGTTAGGCTGTCCGGTTATCCTACTGGTTGATGGCAAAGCCGTTTCCACCTCGATCGCCGCGACGGTAATGGGGTTTCAGCATTTTGATCCAACCCTGAATATTGCCGGCGTTATTGTTAACCGGGTTAACAGCGAAACGCATTACCAGCTCCTGAAAGTGGCGATTGAGCGTTACTGCGCTGTACCCGTCTTAGGCTACGTTCCCCGTATGGAAGGCGTTGCGCTTCCCGAGCGTCATCTGGGTTTGGTTACCGCGCGTGAGTCGGTTATCAACCAGCAGCCGTGGCAGGCGTTTGCCGCGACGCTGGAGCAAACCCTTGATATCGACGCGCTGCTGAGATTAAGCCAGTTAGACACGCTTCCTGCGGGTGAATGGCCAGCGTTGCCCGCCGCAGACGCCGGGGCAGGGCTAACGCTTGCCATCGCCGATGACGAAGCGTTCAACTTCTACTACCCGGACAACATTACGCTACTGGAGCGCACGGGGCTTAAGATTGTCCGTTTTAGCCCGTTGCACGACACCTGTTTACCCGACTGTCAGATGATCTGGCTGGGGGGTGGCTATCCTGAGTTACATGCTGCGGCGTTGGCCCGTAATATTGCAATGCTTAACCAACTGCGGGCGGCGCACCAGCAGGGTGTCGCGATTTATGCCGAGTGCGGGGGGCTGATGTATCTCGGCAGTTCGCTGGAAGACAGCCAGGGTGATACCTGGCTGATGGCGGATATCATTCCCGGTCACAGCAAAATGGGAAAACGTCTGACCCGATTTGGCTACTGCGAAGCGCAGGCCGCGCAGCAAACGTTGTTGGCTGCAGAAGGCGAAGTGCTGCGCGGACATGAATTCCACTACTCCGATTTTACCCCTGAAACTCCCGCGGTGATGAACTGTCGCAAAGTGCGCGATGGCAAAACGCTGCAAGCCTGGTCCGGCGGTTGGCAGGTGGGAAATACCTTTGCCAGCTATCTACACGTTCATTTTGCTCAACGTCCGCAGATGCTTAACCACTGGCTGGCAGCCGCGAGGAGCGCACTATGACCATCCTCGCGTGGTGTGTTGCCTGGCTGCTTGATTTTATCATCGGCGATCCGCAGAACTGGCCGCATCCGGTGCGCTGGATTGGCAATCTGATTTCTGCAGTGCAGCGAGTTGTTCGGCGTTACTGCCATAGCGACCGTGCGCTACGCATCGGTGGCGGGGTGATGTGGATTGTGGTGGTGGGGCTGACCTGGGTTGTGTCCTGGGGAGTACTGGCGCTGGCGCACTCTATTCATCCCTGGCTTGGTTGGGTGGTTGAGGTCTGGATGATCTTTACCGTGCTGGCCGGGCGCTGCCTGGCAAATGCCGCGCAGGATGTCGAGCGTCCGCTACGTGCCGGTAACCTTGCTGCAAGTCGGGAAAAGTTGTCATGGATTGTGGGACGTGATACCTCGCAATTACAGCCACAGCAGATCAATCGCGGCGTAGTGGAAACCGTGGCTGAGAACACCGTTGATGGCATCATCGCGCCGCTGTTCTTCTTGCTCCTCGGCGGTGCGCCTCTGGCGATGGCCTACAAAGCGGTAAACACCCTTGACTCCATGGTGGGCTACAAACATGAAAAATACCGCGCTATCGGTATGGTCAGCGCTCGTCTGGACGATGTCGCAAATTATATTCCCGCGAGACTAAGTTGGCTGCTGCTGGGCGCAGCGGCATTTTTATGTCGCCAGGACGGCGCGCGTGCTTTGCAGATTGGCTGGCGCGATCGCTACAACCACAGCAGCCCAAACTGCGCGTGGTCAGAAGCGTCCGTTGCCGGGGCATTAGGAATTCGTCTGGGTGGTCCTAATGACTACTTTGGCGAGCGTGTTGAGAAACCGTGGATCGGTGATGCACAACGCGACATTTCGGTAGACGACATTTCCCATACGATTCGATTGATGTGGGTGGCATCGATGCTGGCACTGGCGCTGTTTATTGCGCTGCGGTGGCTGCTGGTCGGTGTAGCCTGAGGACAACACAATGCAATATATCCAGCAACCCCAGGCGATTGAGGCCAAAAGTTTCGACATTATTGGCGAGATCATCCGTGAAACCCGCCCGGACTATCAGTTTGCCAGCCCGTTACATGAAGCCATTATCAAGCGGGTCATTCACACGACAGCGGATTTCGACTGGCTGGACATTCTGTGGTTTTCCAGTGATGTGCTGGAGCAGTTCTGTGCGGCGCTTAGCCGTTCGAGCGTGATTTATACCGATACCACTATGGCCCTTTCCGGGATTAATAAAACGCTGCTGGCAAAATTCGGTGGCGAATGCCGCTGCTACATCAGCGACCCGCGGGTCGTGCGGACGGCAAAAGAGCAGGGCATTACCCGGTCAATGGCGGCCGTTGACATTGCGGTGAAGGAAGAGGGTGAAAAGCTGTTTGTGTTTGGCAACGCGCCGACAGCGCTGTTCCGCCTGCTTGAGCATGATGTGGCCGTCAGTGGCGTAGTTGGTGTACAGGTTGGGTTCGTCGGTGCAGAAGAGTCGAAAGATGCACTGACCCAAAGCAATCTGCCCGCCATTGCTGCGTTAGGTCGTAAAGGAGGAAGTAACGTCGCCGCCGCGATCGTCAACGCCATGCTTTATCACATGCAGGGGGCGCGATGAGCGAGTCCTTCGATACGCCTGTGTGGCACAACGGTAAAGCGCTGCGTAAAGGATATACCACGGGATCGTGCGCGACGGCGGCGGCAAAAGTGGCGGCGCTGATGGTATTGCGCCAACACCTGATCCATCAGGTTTCTATCGTGACGCCATCAGGTGTGACGCTGTGTCTGAACGTAGAGTCACCGCATATCGAAGGACAGCAGGCGATAGCCGCCATCCGCAAAGACGGTGGCGATGATGTGGATGCCACTCACGGCATGCTGATTTTTGCCCGCGTGACGTTAAACGATAGCAAAGAGATAACCCTTCAGGGCGGGGAAGGCGTTGGCACGGTAACCCGCAAAGGGATCGGCCTGCCAGTGGGCAGTTCGGCGATTAATCGCACACCTCGCCAGACCATTGAGTCTGCGGTTCGTGAGGCGATTGGTCCGAATCGTGGGGCGCAAATTGAAATTTTCGCGCCGGAAGGCGAAGAGCGGGCGCAAAAAACCTACAACTCCCGCCTTGGCATTCTGGGCGGCATTTCGATCATTGGTACGACTGGGATCGTCACGCCGATGTCTGAAGAAAGCTGGAAACGTTCACTGTCGCTGGAGCTGGAAATTAAGCGAGCGGCGGGGCTGGAGCGTGTCGTACTGGTGCCAGGAAACCACGGCGAACGTTTTGTGCGTGAGCAGATGGGGATCGACACCCAGGTTGTGGTCACTATGAGCAATTTTGTCGGCTACATGATTGAAGAAGCCGTACGTCTGGGGTTCCGACAAATTGTGCTGGTGGGACACCCTGGTAAGCTCGTCAAAATTGCGGCGGGGATCTTTCATACCCACAGCCATATTGCCGATGCTCGCATGGAAACGCTGGTGGCCCACCTCGCGTTACTGGGGGCGCCGCTGGAACTGCTCACGCTGGTCAGCGACTGCGATACCACCGAGGCGGCGATGGAACACATAGAAGCATACGGTTTTCAGCACATTTACAACTATCTGGCTAAGCGCATCTGTATGCGCGTCCTGCAAACGTTGCGCTTTACCAAAAATCCCCCGACCTGTGACGCCATCATGTTCTCTTTTGATAATCAGGTGCTTGGAAGTAATCGCCCGGTCGCAGAGATTGCTGAGGAGATGCAATGTTAACCGTTGTAGGGATGGGGCCAGCCGGTTTGCATTTGATGACGCCTGCTGCGCGCGAAGCGGTCGCAACGGCTGATGTTCTGGTCGGTGGAAAGCGACATTTGCAGCAATTCCCGGATTTTACCGGTGAACAGTTTGTTCTCGGCGCCAATATTCTCGAACTTTTGAACTGGATTTGCGCGCACCAGGAGCAACGCGTTGTGGTGCTGGCATCTGGCGATCCGCTGTTTTACGGCATCGGGACGCGCATGGTGGCGCATTTCGGTATTGAAAATGTGCGCATTATTCCCGGTATTAGCGCGGTGCAGTACCTGTGTGCGCAGTCCGGTATTGATATGAATGATATGTGGCTGACCAGTAGCCATGGTCGCAGCGTCTGTTTCGATGAACTGGCGCGACATAACAAGGTGGCTATGGTGACAGATGCGCAGTGCGGCCCGCGTGAAATTGCGCAGCAGCTCATTGCACGAGGCAAGGGACATCGCTGGATGGTGATTGGCGAAAACCTGGCAATGGAAAACGAACGGATCCATTTCCTGCCTGTGAACGAAGTTAACGCCGACTATGACATGAATGCAGTGGTGATCCTTGATGAAAGATGAGCTGTTTCTACGTGGAGAGAAAGTGCCGATGACCAAAGAAGCGGTACGTGCACTTGCCCTCTCAAAACTTGAATTACACCGCGCCAGTCACCTGATTGATATTGGCGCGGGAACCGGCAGCGTGTCGATAGAAGCCGCGCTGCAATACCCTGGATTGCGCGTGACGGCAATCGAGCGTAACCCGGCGGCGCTCAGGTTGCTGGATGAAAACCGCCAGCATTTTGCCTGTGCAAACATCGACATTTTTCCCGGTGTTGCACCGATGACCATCGCTGAAAAAGCCGACGCTATTTTCATGGGCGGCAGCGGTGGCCATTTGACTGAACTGATTGACTGGTCAATGCGTCAATTGCATCCCGCAGGGCGGCTGGTGATGACATTCATCCTCCAGGAAAACCTCAACACCGCGCTGGCACATCTGGACCATCTTGGCGTACCGGGAGTGGATTGCCTGCAGCTACAGGTTTCCTCGCTTACCACGCTTGGCAGTGGTCACTATTTCAAACCGAATAACCCCGTATTTGTTATCGCCTGTCAGAAGGAAGGAAACCATGTCTGAGATTTTTGATCCCCGTAGCGTGTGGTTTGTTGGCGCAGGTCCTGGCGATCGCGAGCTGATTACCCTCAAAGGTTACCGGTTGCTACAGCAGGCGCAGGTTGTTATCTACGCCGGCTCGCTGATTAACACGGAATTGCTGGAATATTGCCCTGCTGGTGCTGAATGCCACGACAGCGCTGAACTGCATCTGGAGCAGATCCTTGATCTGATGGAAGCCGGAGTGAAAGCGGGTAAGACCGTGGTGCGTCTGCAAACCGGCGATGTTTCGCTGTACGGTTCCGTGCGCGAGCAGGGCGAGGAACTGACCAAACGCGGGATTGACTGGCAGGTGGTGCCCGGCGTCAGCGCATTCCTTGGTGCGGCGGCGGAGTTGGGCGTTGAGTATACCGTGCCTGAGGTCTCACAGAGCCTGATCATTACCCGCCTGGAAGGACGCACGCCGGTGCCGGAGCGCGAACAGCTGGAGTCATTTGCCAGTCACCAGACATCTATGGCGATTTATCTGTCCGTTCAGCGTATTCATCGTGTGGCCGAGCGTTTGATTGAAGGCGGTTATCCGGCGACCACGCCCGTGGCGGTGATCTACAAGGCAACCTGGCCGGAAAGCCAGACCGTGCGCGGTACACTGGCGGATATTGGCGACAAGGTTCGTGATGCGGGCATCCGTAAAACGGCCCTTATTCTGGTCGGTAATTTCCTGGGCTCGGAGTATCACTACTCCAAACTCTATGCGGCGGACTTTAGCCATGAATACCGTAAAGCCTGAGTCAATTGCGCTTTTTTGCCTGACCCCGGGAGGCGTTACGCTGGCAAAACGTCTGGCGGCCATGCTGCCGGTTACCTGTTTTACCAGTGAAAAGCTGCTGGAGGAGGGATTCATTCCTTTCGAAAACGGCTTTGCGAATACCGCCCGCGAAGCGTTTGCGAATTACTCGGCGCTGATTTTTATCGGTGCGACCGGCATTGCGGTGCGCGTGCTGGCCCCGCTGGTTAACGACAAATTTTGCGATCCGGCGGTGGTGGTCATTGATGAACGCGCCCAGCATGTCATCAGCCTGCTCTCCGGTCACGCGGGCGGTGCCAATGCGCTGGCGCGGTATCTGGCGGGCATGTTGGGCGCCGATCCGGTGATCACCACTGCGACGGATGTCAACGATATGGCGGCACTGGATACGCTGGCATTTCAACTGAATGCCCGGATGTGTGATTTCCGTTCGGCGGTGAAGATCGTTAATCAGATGCTGGTCAGTAATAAGCGGGTTGGGCTGTGGTGGGATGATGAACTGACGCAGGATGTCAGTCATTGCGACCGGCGCGGTTTTATCACGGTAACCGATCTCAATCAGCTTCCTGAACTGGATGCGCTGGTGTGTATCACCTTACGCACCAACTTGCCCGATCTGCCTGTTCCGCACTGGAAGCTGGTGCCACAACGTGTTGTGGCCGGAATTGGTTGTCGTCGTGACACGCCGTTCCCGTTGCTGGCCGCGCTGCTTGCCAGGCAACTCGAAGCCCAGCAGCTCGATCCGCTGGCGCTAAAAGCGATTGGCAGTATCACGCTGAAAAAAGATGAACAGGGACTTATCCAACTGGCTTCGTGCTGTCGCGTTCCTTTCGAAACCTTTACTGCTGACGCGCTGCGTGAGCATGAACACCGTTTCCCGGCCTCATCGTTTGTTCGCAAAACGGTGGGTACAGGAAGCGTTTCCGGTCCTGCAGCCTGGCTGCTGAGCCACGGAAAACTGTTAGGCGAGACCCTGCGAGAACAGGGCGTCACTATCACTTTGGGAGTTTCACACTGATGTTAAGCGTAATTGGAATTGGCCCTGGCTCGCAGGCAATGATGACCATGGAAGCCGTTGAAGCATTGCAGGCAGCGGAAATCATCGTTGGCTATAAAACCTACACCCACCTGGTAAAAGCGTTTACTGGCGACAAGCAGGTGATCAAAACCGGGATGTGCAAAGAGATTGAACGCTGCCAGGCGGCGATCGAACTGGCGCAGGCGGGCCACAACGTGGCGCTGATCAGCAGCGGTGATGCAGGGATTTACGGTATGGCCGGGCTGGTGCTTGAGCTGGTCAGCAAGCAAAAGCTGGATGTTGAGGTCAGGCTGATCCCAGGAATGACGGCCAGCATTGCCGCCGCCTCTTTGCTGGGCGCGCCGTTGATGCACGACTTCTGCCACATCAGCTTGAGCGATCTGTTAACACCGTGGCCAGTTATCGAAAAACGTATAGTGGCTGCCGGCGAAGCAGACTTTGTAATCTGTTTCTACAACCCGCGTAGTCGGGGTCGCGAAGGACATCTGGCGCGCGCATTTGAGCTGCTTTCTGCCAGTAAGAGCGCGCAAACGCCGGTGGGTATTGTGAAGTCAGCCGGACGTAAAAAAC
Source organism: Citrobacter sp. RHBSTW-00859 (assembly GCF_013729795.1). Classification (NCBI taxonomy): domain Bacteria; kingdom Pseudomonadati; phylum Pseudomonadota; class Gammaproteobacteria; order Enterobacterales; family Enterobacteriaceae; genus Citrobacter; species Citrobacter sp. RHBSTW-00859. Next base: position 1,966,840 of record NZ_CP056284.1, read on the forward strand.
AGGAAAAATGGTTGACCACCCTGGGGGAAATGGACTTTGAACCGGTTGATATGACCAGCCTTGTGATCGTTGGCAACAAAACAACCTATGTTCAGGACGGCCTGATGATCACGCCACGAGGTTATGTGCTGTGAATTACGGTGATGTGTTGGTCATGGGCGGTACCAGCGATGCGCGCATGCTGTGCCAGCAACTGGACGCAGCCAATGTGGCCTACACCCTGTCAGTTGCGACTCCAACGGGGAAGCAGCTGGCGGGAGATATCAAAGGTCAGGTGCGCTGCGGGCGTCTGGAGCGCGAACAAATGATTGCCTGGCTACAGGAAAATCGGACGCGCTGGGTGATAGACGCCTCGCATCCTTATGCCGAGGTGGTGAGCCGCAACATCATGAACGCCTGCGAAGCAGCGGGGGTACTGCTGAGCCGCTATCAGCGTCCTGAGCAGTTGAGCGGTTTAACCCATCCGCAGCTTTATACCGTACAGAGTATTCAGCAAGCCTGCGAGGTTGCGCGCCGCTTCGGTGACCGCGTGCTGCTGACGACCGGCAGTAAAGATCTGGCTATCTGGCGCGAAGGGTTGCCTGAAAAAACGCTGCTGGCGCGCGTCCTGCCTGTACCCGAGGTTATTCAGCAATGCGCGGACCTGGGATTTGGCGTCGGTGAGATTTTTGCATTGTGCGGGCCGTTTAGCGCCGAGTTCAACGCTGCGTTTTATCGCCAGTGTCAGGCTGATGTGGTGATCACTAAGGCATCCGGTGCGGAAGGTGGTTATCAGGAGAAAGTTCAACCCTGTCTGGATGCTGGTATCCCCTGCATCGTGATTACACGTCCGGCACCGTTGGTGACGGGAGAAGAGTTACTGGAAAGTCAGGCCGCCTTTGGGGCGCGTTTAACGCGCTGGCTGGCCGCTGCTTAAGGAGTTAGAGATGAAAAAGGCGCTTCTGGTGGTCAGCTTTGGCACCAGCTATCACGACACCTGTGAGAAAAATATTGTGGCTTGCGAGAGCGATCTCGCAGCCAGTTGCCCTGACCGCGACCTGTTCCGGGCGTTTACCTCCGGGATGATTATCCGCAAGCTCAAGCAGCGCGACGGCATTGAGATCGACACGCCGCTGCAGGCGCTGCAAAAGCTGGCGGAGCAGGGGTATCAGGACGTGGCTATTCAGTCGTTGCACATTATCAACGGTGATGAATACGAAAAAATTGTCCGCGAAGTGCAAAGCATGCGCCCGCTTTTTTCTCGCCTGACGCTGGGTGTTCCGCTGCTGAGCAGCCATGACGATTACGCCCAGCTGATGCTGGCGCTGCAACAGCAAATGCCGGTGCTTGGCGAAAATGAAAAAGTGGTGTTTATGGGACACGGTGCCAGCCATCATGCCTTTGCCGCCTATGCCTGCCTCGACCATATGATGACGGCACAGCGCTACCCGGCGCGGGTTGGGGCGGTGGAAAGCTACCCGGAAGTCGATGTGCTGATTGAAAGTTTGTCTCAGGAAGGGGTGACGGCGGTGCATCTGATGCCGCTGATGTTAGTTGCTGGCGATCATGCCATCAATGATATGGCCTCTGACGAAGAGGATTCCTGGAAAACATTGTTCAATGCGGCCGGGATACCGGCTACGCCGTGGCTCAGTGGTCTGGGCGAGAATCCGGCGGTTCGCGCTATGTTCGTGGCGCATTTACAACAGGCGCTTAATGTGGCGCTGGAGGAAGCAGCATGAGCGGAAAACTGTACGCATTAAGCACCGGGCCAGGCGCTTCCGATCTTATCACCGTGCGGGCCGCACGCACGCTGGGTACGCTGGATATTCTCTATGCGCCCGCCGGGCGTAAAGGTGGCGACAGTCTGGCGCTGTCGATCGTACGTGAATATATCGGTGAGCAGACCGAAGTTCGTTGCTGCCATTTTCCTATGAGTGCTGACAGCGCTGAAAAAGAGGCGGTATGGGATGACGTTGCGGCCGCGCTGGTTCAGGAAGTCGAAGCGGGTAAGCAGGTGGGCTTTATTACTCTCGGCGACGCCATGCTGTTCAGCACCTGGGTTTTTTTACTCCAGCGTATTGGCTGTCCTGACTGGTTAGAAATCGTCCCGGGCGTGACCTCTTTTGCTGCGATTGCAGCGCGCTCAAAAACGCCGCTCGCCATGGAGCAACAGTCACTGGCCGTGGTCTCCTGTACCGCGCCGGAAGCGGAAATCCAGCAGGCGTTAAAGCAGCATGACAGTCTGGTGCTGATGAAGGTATACGGTCGTTTTGCGCGCATCAAAGCGCTGCTGCAACAAGAGGGTTTGTTGGGCTGTGCATTGATGATGTCTGAAGCCACGCTGCCGGGTGAACAGTGCTGGCGTCATCTCGATGAGGTGAGCGACGATCAGCCGCTGCCTTATTTCTCGACCATTCTGGTCAATAAACAGTGGGAGTATGCACAATGAAGCTTGAACAACAGCTAAAACAGCTGTCTTTCAGCGGGTTGGCTGCGGCGCTATTACTGATGGTTGTTCCTGAACAAGCGTTCGCCATGCACATAATGGAAGGTTTCTTGCCGCCGATGTGGGCGCTGGCCTGGTGGCTGCTGTTTTTACCGTGCCTGTGGTACGGGCTGGTGCGGCTGCGCCAAATCGTGCAGGAAGATAGTCACCAAAAAGTATTACTGGCTCTGTGCGGCGCGTTTATTTTTGTGCTGTCGGCGCTGAAAATTCCTTCTGTTACCGGAAGTTGTTCGCACCCTACCGGGGTAGGCCTGGCGGTTATCCTGTTTGGACCGGGCGTGGTGGCAATCCTTGGGGCAATCGTCCTGCTGTTCCAGGCGCTGTTGCTGGCGCACGGTGGTTTGACAACGCTTGGCGCTAACGGCATGTCGATGGCGGTGATTGGCCCGGTGGTGGGTTACATGGTGTGGAAAATGGCCTGCCGTGCGGGATTGCGTCGTGATGTTTGCGTCTTCCTGTGCGCGATGCTGGCGGATCTCGTCACCTATTTCGTGACCTCGGTGCAACTGGGCGTGGCGTTCCCGGACCCATCCGCTGGTGCTACGGGTTCAATCATCAAGTTCATGGGGATTTTCTGCCTGACGCAGATCCCAATTGCGATAGCGGAAGGTCTGCTCACCGTAATGATTTATGACCAGTTAACCAAACGGCAGTTGACTACCGCTCAAGGACATTAACGATGAAAAAGACGCTGATTTTGTTAGGGATGGTAGTGGCGCTGGTGATCCTGCCGTTCTTTATCAACCATGGTGGAGAGTACGGCGGCTCAGACGGTGAGGCGGAGAGTCAGATTCAGGCAATTGCCCCACATTATGAGCCGTGGTTCCAGCCCTTGTATGAACCGGCAAGCGGTGAGATTGAAAGCCTGCTGTTTACGCTCCAGGGATCGCTGGGCGCAGCCGTGATTTTCTACATTCTGGGTTACACCAAGGGCAGGCAACGCCGTGATGACCGGGCTTGACAGGCTTAGCTATCAAAGCCGCTGGTTTCATATCTCACCCGTGCGGAAATTTCTGCTCTGGCTGATGATGATGATTCTGGCGTTTACTCTGCCCCCGTTGGGGCAGGGTATTGAGCTGTTACTGATTGCCGCGCTGAGCTGCTGGCTGCTGCGCATTTCCTTCTGGCGCTGGTGTCGCTGGATGGCATTACCGTTTGGTTTTCTGACGGTCGGCGTCGTGACCATTCTGTTTAGTTTTAGCCGCGATCCGCAGACGCTGCTGGCCAGCATCCCCGTTGGAAGCTATTGGTTAGGCGTTAGCGCGCCAGGGCTTGTCACCGCCAATGAAACCTTCTGGCGCAGCCTGGCTGCGCTGGCGGCGACGTTCTGGCTGGTCCTGAATCTGCCGTTTCCGCAATTAATTATCTTACTCAAACGCGCGCACGTTCCTCGCCTGCTCACTGAGCAGATCCTGCTAACCTGGCGCTTTATTTTTATCCTGTTAGACGAGGCGCTGGCTATTCATCGCGCACAAACGCTACGTTTTGGTTATCGTAGCTTGCCGTTGGGCTATCGCTCGCTGGCGATGCTGGTGGGATTGCTGTTTACCCGCGTGTTGATCCGCTACCAGCAAATGACCACCACACTGGATATCAAACTGTATCAGGGTGATTTTCACCTGTAAGGAAAAGTATGCTTGCCACTTCAGCGCTTTGGTTTCGCTATCAGGATGACCCGATCCTCAAAGGGCTAACGCTGGACTTTTCAACGCATGCCGTCACCGGGCTGGTCGGTGCTAATGGCTGCGGGAAATCCACGCTGTTTATGAACCTGAGTGGTTTACTGCGCCCGCAGGAAGGCGCGGTGATGTGGCAAGGCAAACCGCTGGATTACAGCAAGCGCGGCCTGCTGGCGCTGCGTCAGCAGGTGGCAACCGTATTTCAGGATCCCGATCAGCAAATTTTTTATACCGATATCGACAGCGATATTGCCTTCAGCCTGCGCAACCTTGGGGTAGATGAGACTGAAATCTCCCGCCGGGTGGATGATGCGCTCACGCTGGTCGATGCCCAGCATTTTCGCCATCAACCAATTCAATGTTTAAGTCACGGGCAAAAAAAACGTGTGGCGATTGCCGGGGCGTTGGTGTTGCAGGCGCAGTATTTGCTACTGGATGAACCTACTGCGGGCCTTGACCCATCAGGCCGCACGCAGATGATTGAGATAATCAAACGCATCGTAGCGCAAGGAAACCACGTGGTTATCTCCAGCCATGATATCGATCTTATCTATGAAGTCAGCGATGCAGTGTACGTTTTACGCCGGGGTGAAGTGCTAACGCACGGCTCGTCGGGTGATGTGTTTGCCCGGACGGATCTTATTGAACAAGCGGGATTAACTCAGCCCTGGCTGGTGAAGCTGCATACCGAGCTGGGCTTCCCGCTGTGTAAAACAGAGGCTGAATTTTTTAGCTGTATGCGAGAGAACGCACTGAAGGAGGCGTCATGACGCAGGCAATAATGTTGCAGGGAACGGCATCTGATGTAGGTAAAAGCGTGTTGGTCGCCGGTCTGTGTCGAATTTTTTATCAGGATGGACTGCGTACCGCACCGTTCAAATCGCAGAACATGGCGCTGAACTCTGGCATTACGCCAGAGGGCAAAGAGATGGGCCGCGCGCAAATTTTTCAGGCTGAGGCCGCCGGTATTACGCCAGATGTGCGTATGAATCCGGTGCTGCTTAAGCCGACCAGCGATCGTAAAGCGCAGGTTGTGCTGATGGGCAAAGTGGCAACCGATATGGATGCGGTGAGCTACCACGAGTACAAACCGAAACTACGGGATCAAATCCTGTCTGTTTATAACAGTCTGGCGCAGGAGTTCGATGTGCTGGTACTGGAAGGGGCGGGAAGCCCGGCTGAGATTAACCTGCGCGATCGCGATATCGTCAATATGGGGATGGCAGAAATGGCGCAGTGCCCTGTCGTTCTGGTGGCGGATATCGACCGCGGCGGGGTGTTCGCCTCCATTTACGGCACGCTGGCGCTACTGCACGACCATGAACGCGCGAGGGTAAAAGGGGTGATCATCAATAAATTTCGCGGTGATGTGGCGTTGCTGTATTCCGGGATTGAGCAAATTGAAGCGCTGACCGGCGTTCCGGTCCTGGGCGTCATGCCATGGCTGGACGTTGATCTGGAAGATGAAGATGGCGTTGCGCTGCAAAAGGGCAAATATTTGCGCACAGACAAACGCGACATCGATATCGCCGTTGTTCAGATACCACACATTTCTAACTTTACTGATTTCAATGCGCTTGCCGCACAGCCGGATGTGCGCGTGCGCTATGTTCGCCAGCCTGAAGAGTTGGCGGGGGCCGATCTGGTGATTCTGCCCGGCAGCAAAAACACCCTGGGCGATCTGGTGTGGCTGCGTGAAAGCGGGATGGCGCATGGCGTGGTGCAATTACATCGTAATAACGTACCCGTAGTGGGGATTTGCGGTGGCTATCAAATGCTCGGCGAAACCATCATTGATGAAGTTGAGTCAGGACTCGGTACGTTGCCGGGTCTGGGCTTGCTCAATACCGTAACGCATTTTGCCCAGCACAAAACCACGACCCTGGTTGAAGGACAAATGTCCTCCTCGCTGCCGGACTGGCTGGTGGGTACCGCGGGATTATCCGTTCGCGGTTATGAAATTCATATGGGCGAAACGGCATTAACTGAAGAATGCCGGTCGGTGATGACGCTGCGTAAAGACGGCGGTAACGTGGCTGATGGCGCGGTCACTGCCGATGGCCTGGCGTTCGGCACCTATCTTCACGGTCTGTTCGACAGCGATGAATTTACCCGTGCGCTGGTTAATGGCCTGCGAGAACGTAAAGGGTTAGCGCCGCTGGATTCCACCTTCCATTACGCGCAATATAAATCGCAGCAGTTTGATCTGCTGGCGGATGCGATGCGGCAACACATCGATATTGAGAAAATTTATACCATCATGCAGCAACACCGGGAGCCAGTATGATGATTCTGGTGACTGGCGGCGCGCGAAGCGGCAAGAGTCGGCATGCGGAAGCGCTGATCGCAGATTCTCCAAACGTTTTGTATATCGCGACTTCGCAGATTTTTGATGAGGAGATGGCTGCGCGAATTCAGCATCATCGTGACGGACGTCCTGCGCACTGGCGGACAGCCGAACGCTGGCAACATCTCGATGAACTGATTACGGCAGCAAACGATCCACAAGAAGCCATTCTGCTGGAGTGCATCACCACGATGGTGACTAACCTGCTGTTTGCGCTGGGCGGTGATAGCGACCCGGATAGCTGGGATTACGCGGCGATGGAGCAATCTATTGAGGATGAAATTCGTTCGCTGATTGCGGCCTGTCAGCGTTGTCCGGCCAGGGTTGTGCTGGTCACTAACGAAGTCGGAATGGGGATTGTTCCGGAGAACCGTCTGGCACGGCATTTTCGCGATATTGCAGGACGTGTGAACCAGCGACTGGCGGCGGCGGCTGATGAGGTCTGGCTGGTGGTATCAGGAATTGGAGTCAAAATTAAATGAGTAAGTTGTTCTGGGCAATGCTCTCTTTTATTAGTCGCTTGCCCGTTCCTGCTCGCTGGTCGCAAGGACTGGATTTCGAGCACTATTCACGTGGCATTGTGATGTTTCCGCTAATTGGCGTGGTGCTGGGAGGGTTGACGGGGCTGGTCTTTATGGCGCTGCAGCCCTGGTGTGGGGTGCCGTTGGCGGCCCTGTTTGCAGTCCTCACGCTGGCGTTATTGACCGGGGGATTTCATCTCGACGGTCTGGCGGATACCTGTGACGGTATTTTTTCGGCCCGTCGACGCGAGCGGATGCTGGAAATCATGCGTGACAGCCGCCTGGGGACTCACGGTGGACTGGCGTTAATTTTCGTGTTGCTGGCAAAAGTGCTGGTGGTGAGCGAACTGGCTTTGCGGGGCACGCCGATGCTGGCGGCGCTTGCAGCCGCTTGTGTCGCCGGGCGGGGTACCGCTGTTTTGCTGATGTATCGACATCGCTACGCTCGCGAAGAAGGGCTGGGCAACGTCTTTATCGGTAAAGTCACCGGGCGTCAAACCTGCATCACGTTGGGATTTGCGGCGATCCTGGCTGCCGTGCTTCTTCCTGGCATGCGCGGCGTGGCGGCGCTGGTTGTTACGATGGTGGCGATTTTTATTCTTGGGCAGTTATTAAAACGCACGTTGGGTGGGCAAACCGGCGATACGCTGGGCGCTGCCATTGAACTTGGCGAGTTGATTTTCCTGCTGGCTCTGCTCTGAGTCAGCCAACATACTGGAACCCTTATGCAGACTTTAACCTCTTTACTCCACGCAATCCCTTCACCTGATAGTGCTGCGATGCTGCGTGCACAGCAGCATGTCGATGGCTTGCTTAAACCGCCAGGAAGTCTTGGTCGGCTCGAGTCGCTCGCCGTGCAACTGGCCGGAATGCCGGGTCTGAAGGGCGTACCGCATGTGAATGGCAAAGCGATGCTGGTGATGTGCGCCGATCACGGTGTATGGGATGAAGGGGTTGCCGTTTCGCCTAAAATCGTCACGGCTATTCAGGCTGCTAATATGACGCGTGGCACGACAGGCGTTTGTGTGCTTGCCGCTCAGGCGGGGGCAAAGGTACATGTGATTGATGTCGGCATCGATGCTGAGCTTATCCCTGGCGTGGTGAATATGCGCGTGGCGCGCGGCTGCGGCAATATTGCACAAGGCCCGGCAATGAGTCGTTCGCAGGCCGAGGAGCTGCTGCTGGAGGTTATCCTCTATACCCATGAGCTGGCCAAAGATGGCGTAACGCTGTTTGGCGTCGGTGAACTTGGTATGGCAAATACGACACCAGCGGCGGCAATCGTCAGCGTACTGACCGGCAGCGATGCCGAGGATGTGGTGGGTATCGGCGCTAACCTGCCGCTTTCAAGAGTAGGCAATAAAGTCGATGTTGTGCGGCGAGCAATTGCCGTCAATCAACCGGATCGTAATGACGGTATCGATGTGCTGGCTAAGGTAGGCGGGTTTGATCTGGTCGGCATGGCGGGGGTGATGTTGGGGGCGGCCTCCTGCGGCCTGCCGGTCGTGCTGGACGGTTTTCTCTCTTATTCCGCCGCGCTGGCGGCCTGCCAGATTGCGCCGCAGATTAAACCTTACCTGATCCCGTCACATTTCTCCGCCGAGAAGGGGGCTCGCACCGCGCTGGCGCATCTTGAACTGGAGCCGTATCTCAATATGGGGATGCGTTTGGGCGAAGGCAGCGGGGCCGCGCTGGCGATGCCGATTGTTGAAGCCGCCTGTGCAATGTACAACAACATGGGGCAGCTTGCCGCCAGTAACATTGTGCTTCCGGATGCTAAGGAAGCATAGTTTTCGGCCACGCTGAACCTCGCCCCATGGTGCAATACCGTTCAGTTAAGCATTATGGGGAACATGTGATTCTTGCTAAGGGTTCCGTTCACCTCGGCAGTAGCAATTCTCTGAAGCGCAGATACCCGTGAACGTGCAAGGGAGGCTCACCGCCGCCTCCCTTGCAACCCAGGCTCCCGGCGGGAAAATCGTCGCTGCGCGATTCATTCGTCTTATGCCGTCTGCCTGTCGGGTCGGGGCCGGGCCTGCGTCCCTGCAGGCCGTCCCCTCTGCCCGCATCCCTGCGGGCAGACCCGGTCAGCCGTCAACGCCTCATCGATTTTCAGCCGGACCGGGGTCATCGCTGCAACGCACTGACTTCCAGTTAACTCTGTTTTGCTGTTCAGATAAAAAACGCAGGGGGTCAGGTGTGGGCCGGCCCGGTAGCCTGGAGGAATAAACGGAGGGGACCGCGGAGCGGCAATTTTCCCGCCGGGAGCCGGGATTGTAAAGGGCGTGGCGGAGAACGCCCTTTACACGTTCACAGGAATCGGTGTTTCAGAGAAACGATGCACATGAGGTGAACGGAACCCTTACCGTGAGATAGCATATTCATAACTTCTGCCAACACAGGTGATGCTTTCTGATACAGAGGCGTTAACTGAACTGCATTAGCTTCAGGCGGCTTTTTTATGCGGATTTTAGTCGTAACCCACTAAAACAGATAATAAAAGCTATAATTAACGGATATCTGCTGCGGCGAAGGAAAGGAAAAAGATGCGTCGTGTAAAACTGCTTTGTTCACTCATTATGCTGCTCGTGAGTCAGAGCGCGCAGGCGGTGAGTTATCCGCTCCCGCCTGAAGGCAGTCGCCTGGTGGGGAGCCCTTTGACCATTACGGTACCTTCAGGAAACACTCAGCCGTTGGAAGCTTTTGCCGCGCAGTACGGACAGGGGTTGAGCAATATGCTGGAGGCCAATCCCGGCGTGGATGTTTTTCTGCCTAAGTCTGGCTCTACGCTGGTTGTGCCACAGCAACTGATATTACCGGATACTGTACGCGAGGGGATCGTAATCAACGTCGCAGAAATGCGCCTTTACTATTATCCCGCTGGCAGCAATACGGTTGAGGTTTTACCCATTGGCATTGGCCAGGCGGGCAGAGAAACGCCGCGTAACTGGGTCACGGCGGTAGAACGTAAGCAGGAAGCACCAAGCTGGACGCCTACGCCGAATACCCGGCGCGAATACGCAGCGCGTGGGGAAAGCCTGCCGGCGTTTGTTCCTGCCGGGCCAGATAACCCGATGGGACTGTATGCGATTTATATCGGCAGGCTTTATGCCATTCATGGCACAAATGCGAATTTCGGTATTGGTCTGCGGGTAAGTCAGGGGTGTATCCGTTTGCGTAATGACGACATTAAATATCTGTTTGATACCGTACCGGTAGGGACGCGTGTGCAACTGATAGACCGACCGGTGAAATACAGCGTAGAGCCGGACGGTAGTCGCTGGGTGGAAGTGCATGAACCACTGTCACGAAACCGGTCGGAATACGAGTCTGACAGAAAAGTTCCCTTGCCAGTCACCCCCGCGCTGCGCACCTTCATCAGCGGGAATGACGTGGATATGAGTCGCGGAAATCAGGCACTGGAAAGACGCTCCGGTATGCCGGTGAATATCAGACTGATTCAGACCCATTACTAATTTTCAAGGCGACCCTGTGACCTTTAGTCTGGGTGGGTCGCTTTTTTAATTTGATATTGTCCCATTTTTACCACGCCAATATGGTCTGCCATTAGCTGCGCCTCGTGTTCGCTGTGTGTAACCAGCAGTGCCGTTTGCCCGGCGGCACGCAAAATATCCCGCACCTCGTTGCCAAGACGCTCACGCGTGCGCTTATCAAGGCTGGAGAAAGGCTCATCGAGCAGCAGGATTTCCGGATGCGGCGCCAGCGCGCGCGCAAGAGCGATACGCTGCTGTTGACCGCCGGACAGTTCATGCGGATAACGGTCGGCATGACTGTGCAACTCCACCATTTTTAACAGTTCCGCCACCCGGACCTGCTGCTGCTCACGCGGCATACGTCGTAACCCAAAGGCCACGTTTTGTTGCGCCGTCAGGTGAGGGAATAACGCATATTCCTGAAAGACCATGCCGACATGCCGTTTTTCCGGCGGCAGATGAACACCGGAACCGGCAACGCGGCGCTGCGACACATAGATCTCTCCGCTTCGCAGCCGTTCAAATCCGGCAACTGCGCGTAACACTGTGGTTTTTCCGCAACCTGAAGCGCCCAGTAAACAAGCGATCTCTCCTTTACGTACCGACATTGAAAACCCGCTCAGCACCGATTGCTGGCTGTTGCCGTAGGCAACATGCACATCCTGGAGTCGTAATGCAATTTCTGACATTGTTACTCTCTTAACCACGGCGAGTCATCTGGTGACGCACCAACAAAATAACCGGTAGCGTGCCAGCTAAAACAATCATTAGCGCGGCGATAGCACCTTCTTCATAGGTTCCACGGGCGGCTTCTGCATACAGCAACGTTGCCAGCGTTTCGAAGTTTACCGGGCGCAACAGCAACGTTGTTGGCAGTTCTTTCATGGCATCGGCAAAAACCAGCAGGGCGCTACTCACTAACGCCGGGCGCAGCAATGGGAAATGAACCCGTGCAAATGTGCCCGCACCATTCTCACCCAACAGACGAGAAGCCTGCTCCAGCGAAGGCGGAATGCGGCCCAGGCCGGAATCCAGTGCGCCGATAGCAATCGCCTGGAAACGCATGGCACAACAAATTACCAGCAGGATCCCGGCAGACATCAGCGGCAGGCCGCGAACATCCAGTAAATCTGCCAGCCAGCGGTCGACTGCCATGGCGGGGGTTAAAAAACCAATCGCCAGAATTGTACCGGGAACCGCGTAGCCTAAAGAAGCCAGACGCATTACACCACGGCGAAATCCTGGCATCGCGTTGTCTGCGGCGCTATGCCGCGCGCTCCAGGCCACCAACATACTGACGCAAACCACCACCAACGTGGTTCCCGCGGCCAGTGATAACGTATTTTGTAATGCAGACAGTAACGAGGAGGATATAGGGCTCTCGTCACCTATACGTTTGGCGCTTTCCCAGATTAAAAACAGCACCGGGGCCAGAAAGCCCAGCACAACCGGCAGCGTAATAACGACACCGAGTAGCCAGCCACGCCAGCCTTGCACGCGGGTGGGTTGAATTTCCCGCAGGCTACGGCTGCTGAATCCCTGTTTTCTGCGGCCATAAAATTCCAGCGTCAGAATAAAGAATATAAACATCAGCATCATGCAGGCGATTTGCGCTGCGGCAGATAAATCAGAGCGAGAGATCCACGTGGTGTATACGGTAACGGTTAACGTTTGTACCCCGAGAAATTCCGACGCGCCAATATCGTTAAGCGTCTCCAGCAGCGCCAGACTGATCCCGACGGCCAGTGCCGGGCGAGCCATGGGGAGAGCAACACGAAAAAAAGTCCCGGTTGCGCTGCAACCCAGCGTACGTGCAGCTTCCAACAGATGGGCCGGCTGGCTGATAAACATGGCGCGGGTTGTCAGGTACACGTAAGGATAAAGTACTAATCCGAGCAAGATTATTGCGCCGGAAAGGGAACGTAAATCGGGCAGGCGGAACTGTCGCGGGCTGTCAAAGCCCAGTATGAAACGGATAAAGGTTTGCAGGGGGCCAATCGGATGCAGCAGATCGAGCCATGCAAAGGCAACGATGTAGGTAGGCATTGCCAGCGGCAACAGCAGCGCCCAACTGAGAATTTTTCGCCCAGGGAAATCCCATGCCGTTACCGCCCATGCGCTGCCTACGCCAATAACGCCAACCATTATCGCGACACCCGCTAGCAACAGCACGGTGTTTTTTAGCGCTGAAGGCAGTACATATGTCATAAGATTATCCCAGTGGGATAAATCAGCCTGGGTGGCCTGCCAGATCAGCGCAACGATGGGGGTCAGGACGCCAAGCGCGACGCACAACGCGCCAAGATGCAACGGCGTTAATAATGACTGCGGCCCGGAAACCAGGCCGCGTAACGTCGGAAACTGCAGCGATTTATTGATCGAATCCAACTTTATCTACCAGCAGGCTAGCTTGTTTACGATACTTCACGATCTCTGTGAGCGGTGTTTTATCGACGTCGATTTCACCGATTGTGGCGCTAATGACCGGGTCAAGCGTTACGCCTTTCAGTACCGGATATTCGAAGTTCGCTTTCGCATACTGCTGCTGGGCAGGCGCGGAAACCAGATATTCCATCAGCTTAACGGCATCGGCTTTATTTGGCGCATAGCGGGCAACGGCAGCGCCGCTGATGTTGACGTGCGTACCGCCATTTTCAAAGGTTGGTTTAACGACTTTAATGGCATCGCCCCACTGACGAGCATCGCTGCCTTCTTTGGCGTTTTTCATATGGCCGACATAATAGGAGTTTGCCAGGCCGATATCACAAATTCCACCGAGGATATCGCGGGCAACATCGCGATCGCCGCCGGTGGCTTTACGCGCCAGGTTAGCCTTCACGCCGCGCAGCCATTCTTCGGTTTTGGCTTCACCATGATGGGCAATCATCGCGGCGATCAGCGCCGTGTTGTAGGGGTGCTGACCGGAACGAATACAAACTTTACCTTTGTATTCTGGGCTGGCGAGCTGTTCGTAATGCCAGTTATCGATTGGCAGCGACTTCTCGGCATACAGTACGCGGGCGCGCATTGAAAGCGCAAACCACTGATTATCCGCACCGCGCAGATTCGCCGGAATGGCGGCTTTCAGCGCTTCTGACTCTACCGGCTGGGTGACGCCGGCTTCAACCAAATCGATGAGATTTCCGGCATCGACGGTCATCAGCAGGTCGGCAGGGGAGTTTTTGCCTTCAGCCTTAACACGCTCAAGCATACCGTCTTTGATATAGACCGTACTTACTTTGATACCTCTGGTTTTAGTCCAGCTATCAAGTAAAGGCTGGATCAGGCCCGGTTCACGGGTGGTGTAAAGCGTTAACGTTTCCTGAGCGAAAGCCGGCAGGCTGACAGAGAAGAGGAGGGCAGAGGCAAGCGTGATACGGCGCAATCCGGTGCGAGTCAGAGCATTCATCGTTTTTATCCCAGAGTAATTGGAACATACAGTGAACCGAGTCGGGGCTCGTTCTTTTGGCTCGCGTACAATAAATGATAATCACTAGCACTTACAATAATTGCAAAGTTTAAACGATTTACATTTACACAACTTTAATCAACGATGTGATGCGGCATGGAATGGGGAGTTATGGCAGACTGAGCGCTTATAGAGGCAGCTTTTACACAGACATGAAAAGCAAAAAGCCCGCTTAAGTTTCCTTAAGCGGGCTTCTTAAATTTGGCTCCTCTGACTGGACTCGAACCAGTGACATACGGATTAACAGTCCGCCGTTCTACCGACTGAACTACAGAGGAATCGTGTGAACGAGGCGCATATTACTGACCTCATCATGAGGTGTCAACAGTAAAATTAGCGCGTCATTTCAATTGGTTAATTAATCTTCAAATTCAGTGTTAATGCGTGTTTGGTGAGCGATAATCGTCGTCTCCCCGGGTATCTCGTAACCGCTCCATGGGGTTCTGGCGATAAAACTGGATGAAACGCTGCCATAAGGCAGGAAAACGCGGAGCAAATAATTCAGGAGCACTGAAAAAATACTCGGATAGCACGGCAAAGCATTCAGCAGGATCGGTCGCTGCGTAGGCATCTATACTGCACGCAGTTTCTCCAACCAGATCGATCTCATCCTGAATATTGTTCATTGCAGCATGCAGGTCGTGTTCCCAACCGGCGATATCGCGCAGGGGAATCGCCGGAATACCGCTGGCACGATCGCCATTACGCATATCAAGCTTGTGCGCCACTTCATGGATGATCAGATTAAAGCCGGAGGCATCAAAGGAATCCTGAATATCAAGCCAGTTGAGGATTATCGGGCCTTGTTGCCAACTCTGCCCGGACTGTACCACGCGTTGATTATGCACCAGCCCAATATCGTCCTCCCATTCATCGTCTACGACAAATGGGGCAGGGTAGATGAGAACTTCATGAAACCCGTCGAGCCACTCAATCCCCATTTCCAGAACAGGTAAACAGAATAGCAGAGCAATGCGCGCACTTTTTAGCGGGTCCAGCTCAAACCCCTGAAGAGCGACTAATCTTTTTTGTTGTAAAAAGCGCTCGGCCAGGGCAATAAGTCTGGCTTGTTCTTGCTCGGTGAGATTCACCAAAAGGGGAATAGCCAGGGCGTCGTCCCACGGCCAATCGTCACTCCGGGTTGCTTCTTGTTCTTTCCAGGGCCACTTAATCATCGTTTTGCTCGCAAACTCGTCACTTGAACGAAATTGACGGAACTGGGTCTGTTAAAATGCCAAATTACCTGGCATCATGGCAACCGCCAAAACGGAGAGATGCCAGAGCGGCTGAATGGACCGGTCTCGAAAACCGGAGTAGGGGTAACTCTACCGGGGGTTCAAATCCCCCTCTCTCCGCCACTATTCAAACACTTAGCTCAATTCCTTTCAACGACTCATGTCACACTTGGTATAGTGTTGGTATATTCACTTGGTATAAAACTCGCCATCATCATCTTCTGATTTGCCCAATACTGGAAGATCCAGTGTGGGAGAAATTTTCACTTTTCTGTCATAAACCACAACCTGGCTTTCAGTTTTGTGACCTGAGAATAGTTGCTTGTCCTTACTCGAGCCTTCGTAATCCGATATTCCCTTGGCTTTGAGATCATGAAAAGTACACGGCAGTTTCTATCTGGTTTTTTTCCTGCTACAGATGACCGTTTCCCGTCCGTCCAAAGTCTTTGCAAGTTCGATGGTGTTATGAAGCCGTTCGGTCCAGACCTTTATTTGCTTAGTCCCGGTATTTCCTTGCTGAATAAAAATGCCTTCCTCGCTTACTTGCGACCATTTGAGTGAAAGAACATCCGATACGCGAGCTGCACATAAGTAAGACATTTCCATTCCAACCCGAAGAGCTGGCGCAGTTTCTTCATAAATTGCCTGATATTCTTCGTCTGTCACGTACACATCACGGGCTTTTAAAGAGAACTTGCGCACTCCCTTGTACGGATTTCCTTTCACATACCCTCGTTCATATCCCCATGAGAAAACACGCGATATCCCGCCGAATTCCTGGTTTGCCTGGTTCATACTGCGTTGGCCACGTTTATCCATATAGATCCTGACCATCTCAATTTTAATGTCATCTGCTCGCATATTCCCGAACACTGGGACAGGTTTTTTCATACGACCTGTAATCAGTCTGCGTCCGTGGAGCCAGTTCAGCAAAAGCTGGGTTGCTGGTGAATAACACTCATAATTTAGAAAATGTCATTACATCTGAACGTTTGTTTAAACAAATATTAATACCCCCTCTATGAGGAGGGGGAAACTATAATTCGTGATTTTTTTCTGTGACGTAGGTGCAGTTAGATGGAATATTAGATTTAATAAATGACATTGCACCAATTTTGACATTGTCACCAATTTTCACAGAAAGACCAATGATGCATGTATTTGCACCTATGTCAACATTATTACCAATTGTTAACCTTAAAGATTTGCAATCCTTGTCTATTTGTCCTATTACGCAGTTTTGTCTGATAATAAAATTA
This sequence comes from Citrobacter sp. RHBSTW-00859, assembly GCF_013729795.1. Taxonomy (NCBI): domain Bacteria; kingdom Pseudomonadati; phylum Pseudomonadota; class Gammaproteobacteria; order Enterobacterales; family Enterobacteriaceae; genus Citrobacter; species Citrobacter sp. RHBSTW-00859. The sequence continues at coordinate 1,983,332 of NZ_CP056284.1, forward strand.
TCCCCAATGTCAACAGAGCCGTGAATAACGATGCCTGAATGGTGCGGGATCAATAAGCCTTTGCCTATATTTGCACCCAATCCTATTTCACAGCCAAATCTCTCAATTATCTTGTTATTCAGCTTTATTGCTGCTCTTTTTTGGTATTTCCCACCATTTTTGTACATTTCATTGGCTAGGCGCCACCAAAAAAGGAAGTTTCTGTGTCTTAATTTCTTCTCGCGTAGTAATCTTATGATTGAAAAATACGGTCTCCTTATAATCTCACTCTTCCAATAATAGAATAGTTCTTGTGAACGCCCGAATATTACGAATTTTAAGGCGATAATGTATTTAATCATAAATTTCCTTTAAGTAACATTATGTTTTGTTGAATTATTTTTGTAACTTTAACTTACGCTTAGCTACGATATTTTGATCTGTGTCTATGCCTTAATAAAGGAGTTTAGTTTTTCTTGTGGACCTTCTCTTTCATGACGAAATTCAGATTGTGTTATACCTACCACTTTGTGATGTTTGTTGTACTATTGTTACAAATAATGTATTTGATAAGGGGAGGTTTTGCAACATGCCTGACAGTAAAAATACCGACAAGTCAAAGGCAGGCTTTTTCTTTCATGTCAAGGGGGAGCGAGAAGCTGATGGAGATTTTGGATCATATGAATGCAAAGGAAGTAAGGGGAGCGCTTTATTTCGCCGGTCAGGGTACCCAGCAACAGTGGGCAATTAAAAGAGAGATGCAGTCACCCCGATATACCACCCGCGATGAAGACCTGCTCCGGGTTAAGTAACAGGCTTAATTTAATCTGCCCCCTGATTTTTCACATTTCCGACGGCACGTGTTACGGCATGCCATATAAATTTATCAGCCGGCACGACACAGTCAGCTGCAATTTCAGCTGCTTCTTTCCCTCCAAGATCCTGCCTCATCCATTCGCGCGCGGCTTCCGGTAGCACTACCAACGGTTGTCTGTCGTAAATATCTACCAGTCCTTTGTCGGCCATTGTTTCAGACCGTGCGTTAATTAGCAGCGGTTTATCCCACCACCTCGGGCGTATCCCCAAAGTACAGGGTCAAGGTGCAGTTGTTCATCACGTTCACTCAGCAGCAGAACTTTGATGGCAGGTGCCACGTTGAAACGTCCGATGGGTCTGGAGCGTATGGAATGTCGCGTTCAGCTTCTTCAGAGAGCAGGGCGAGATAGTCTTCACGCGTCATTTCAAGCACTTGCACGCCTTGCTTTCAACGACAGTTCTCATGGATGTCTTTTTCTTTGAGTATCCTCACAAGTTTATCGTGGTAATGCCCGTGTGATAAAAAATACGCTTCGTTGAACAAAAAAAGCCCGCAGCGCGGGCTTTTGAGTTTGTGGAGATTAGAACTGGTACACAATACCCATGGCAAACTGATCATCAACTGCGTTGCCAGTAATTGCGCCGTCTTCTTTATCCAGCAGGTTAAATTTATACGCTGTGTAGACGTTCATATTTTTATTGAAGTAGTACCAGGTGCCGAGTTCGACGTAATTCACGCGGTCAGCGTTAACACCGCCGGCCAGGTCTTTACCCTGCGAGTAAACGTAACCCAGAGATGGACGCAGACCAAAGTCGAACTGATATTGAACGACTGCTTCAACGTTTTGCGTTTTGTTTGCAAAAACCGGATCGGTTCCGGTTCCGGTTCTGGTCATATTACGCGTTTCGCCATACATTGCTGCCGCATAAACGCTGTTGGCGTCATATTTTGCTGCCAGAGACCAGACTTCAGCGTTGCTGCCATAGCCATCGATGGATTGTTTGTCCGCACGGTCGGATTTACCATACACCGCGACGACACCAAAGCCATCCACGTTATAGTCCACCGACATGCTGTAGCCGTCGCCATTTGCTTTAGTGACAGCGTGATCGTCATTTTTGCCCTGGTACTGCAGCGCGAAATTAAGACCCTCAACCATGCCGAAGAAGTCTGTGTTGCGGTAGGTCGCCACGCCGTTGGTACGACCGGTCATGAAATTATCCGTCGCAGCCCATGAATCGCCACCCCATTCAACCAGCATATCGGTGTAGGCTGCCGCATCGTAGGCTACGCCATAGTTACGACCGTAATCAAATGAGCCGTAATCCGCATATTTCAGGCCCGCGAAGGCCAGACGGGTTTTTTGCCCCTGAGATCCTTCCGCATTGCTGGCGTCGAGGTTGTGTTCAAACTGACCAAAACCTGTCAACTCGTTGCTGATCTGGGTTTCACCTTTCACCCCAAAACGGGCGTAAGAGGTGTCAGCATTTTCACTGTTACTGCTATCCGTATTCGACCAGATGCGTTCGCCTACCATCTTGCCGTAAAAATCAATTTTATTGCCGTTCTTATTATAAATTTCAGCCGCATTTGCTGCGCTTGCAGCGAATAAGGCAGGGAGAAGCAGTGCCAGTACTTTTCTTTTCATTATGTATTCCCTTTATATAATAATTAAAATGAATATGTAGCGCTATCTGAAAGACTACATTTGAATACTATCTATGAAGTTCATTTAATTTTAAATATAACATGTAACAAATGTATTTAAGATATTTCAAAATGTTTCATTGTTGCTTTTATATAATTAAAACTGCATGACGTTTGAATTAATATTATCCATATAAATGTATTTTTTATCATATAGTTATGATTTCTTTTGTTCTATCTTGTTGAATGTATATTATTGATATTTGTTATTTATTTTGCATACGGGATTATAATTGATCTGCTTGTTTTGAATAATGGATTTATATATCCATTATAGTGATGCTTATTAAGTGAATAATATGTATTGATGATAAAAAGCGTCGACGGTAGTCTGACATGAGAATTGTTGCTAAGGTGGTTTTCTTTCTGCGAAGAGCGAGAGTATGGAACTACAGTACTGGCAGTCGAAATTTGAAGCCTGGTTACGTGACAATCATTCCGGGCACGACGCTGCCCATGACATCTTTCATTTTCGTCGCGTCTGGATGACATCACAAAAGTTGAGCATGGATGTGACCGTAGACTGGCTGGTGGTGCTGGCGGCGTGCTACTTCCACGATCTCGTCAGTTTGCCGAAGAATCATCCCGATCGTCATCGTTCGTCGGTACTGGCAGCCCAGGAAACGCGTCGCGTTTTGATGCGCGATTTTCCTGATTTCCCACAACAACGATTACCTGCCGTGTGCCATGCTATTGAGGCGCACAGTTTCAGCGCCAAAATCGTACCAGAAACCCTTGAAGCCAAAATCGTGCAGGATGCTGACCGGCTTGAGGCGTTGGGCGCAATTGGTTTAGCACGGGTATTTGCCGTGTCCGGCACGTTAGGCGTGGCGCTGTTTGATGCGGAAGATCCGTTTGCCCGACAGCGTAGCCTTGATGATAAACAGTACGCACTCGATCACTTCCAGACCAAATTGTTGACGCTGCCGCTGACGATGCAAACTGAACACGGTCGGCATTTGGCGCAACATAATGCTGACTTCTTACTGACGTACATGGCGAAGCTGAGTGCGGAGTTAAAAGGAGAATATGAAATGCTGGATCTTGATGCGATTCAACCCTTTAAGTTGCGTTAGTCGCCAGTACAGCCGCAACGTCAACCGCGCTAAATTATGTTAACCTGTCAGCTATCCATTTCGGCCGGTTAAATGTATGCAGGATAATTTTTCAGTAGCAGGTTCCATGAACCCGATGACAGATGATAACGAGGCCGCCGCACAGGTGATTTTGGCTAAGTTGCTTGAAATATATGACGTGAAAACGCTGGTTGCTCATCTGAATGGTGTTGGCGAGAACCGCTGGAGTCCGGCCATCTTCAAGCGAGTGGTTGCCAATGAAACGTGGCATCGCCTCAGCGACGGTGAGTTGGCTCATCTGAACGACTTGCTGCCGAGGCCGCCTGCGCATCATCCACATTATGCTTTTCGCTTTATCGATCTTTTTGCCGGTATTGGCGGCATTCGTCGCGGCTTTGAGGCGATTGGCGGGCAGTGCGTGTTTACCAGTGAGTGGAACAAGCATGCGGTGCGCACCTACAAAGCGAATCACTACTGCGATCCTCACCAGCACCATTTTAATGAAGATATTCGCGATATCACCCTCAGTCATCATGATGGGGTGAGCGACCAGCAGGCGGCGGAACATATCCGCCAGCATGTTCCGCAGCATGACGTGCTGCTGGCGGGATTTCCTTGTCAGCCATTCTCTCTGGCCGGTGTATCAAAGAAAAACGCGTTAGGGCGGGCTCATGGCTTCGCCTGCGATACGCAAGGCACACTTTTTTTTGACGTGGTGCGCATCATCGATGCGCGTCGGCCGGCAATATTTGTGCTCGAAAACGTCAAAAACCTGAAGAGTCACGATCAGGGGAAAACGTTCCGCATCATTATGCAAACGCTGGATGAGCTGGGTTATGACGTGGCTGATGCACACGATAACGGGCCGGACGATCCGAAAATTATCGATGGGCAACATTTTTTGCCTCAGCATCGCGAACGTATTGTGCTCGTCGGCTTTCGCCGCGATCTGAATCTGAAATCAGACTTCACGTTGCGCGATATTGTCTCCCGCTATCCTCAGCGGCGTACGACGCTGGCGGAGCTACTTGAGCCGACCGTCGATGCAAAATATGTGCTCACGCCGGTGCTGTGGAAATATCTGTATCGTTATGCAAAAAAGCATCAGGCGCGGGGCAATGGATTTGGCTATGGCATGGTGTATCCCAGCAATCCCGATTGCGTAACGCGCACATTATCGGCGCGTTACTATAAAGATGGGGCGGAGATCTTGATCGACCGCGGTTGGGATATGGCGCAGGGTGAAAAGGATTTTGATGATCCGCACAATCAGCGATACCGTCCGCGCAGGCTGACGCCCAGAGAGTGCGCGCGCCTGATGGGATTTGAATCACCTCAGGGCTATCAGTTCAGGATCCCGGTGTCGGACACACAGGCTTATCGTCAGTTTGGTAATTCGGTGGTCGTCCCGGCATTTGCGGCGGTTGCCAGACTGCTGGAGCCAAAAATCAAACAGGCGGTTGCTATTCGCGAGAAAGAGAAACTGCATGGCAGACGTTCACGATAAAGCGACGCGCAGTAAAAATATGCGGGCGATAGCAACCCGCGATACCGCAATTGAAAAACGCCTTGCCAGCGTACTGGCAGAGGAGGGGGTAACGTTTCGCGTGCAGGATGCGACGTTACCCGGTCGTCCCGATTTCGTGGTGGATGATTATCGTTGTGTGATTTTTACCCACGGCTGTTTCTGGCATCATCACAACTGCTATCTATTCAAAGTCCCCACCACACGAACAGCGTTCTGGCTGGAAAAAATAGGCAAAAATGTTCAGCGTGACGCGCGGGATTGTGAAAAATTGCAGGCTCTGGGCTGGCGCGTACTGATTGTCTGGGAGTGCGCCCTGCGTGGGCGCGAAAAGCTGGGGGAGGACGCGTTGTCCGAACGCGTCATCGAGTGGATCTGCGGCGGTGGCGACAGTGCGCAGATCGACACCCTCGGTATCCATTTACTGTAACGTCTTTTCCGACGGGGTCGCAACGGCGTCCGCTTTAACGGGAAATAGGTATTTACCGAGTGTGACCAGTACCACCGCAAATACAATCACGCCAAGCGCCAGCCATTCGATGGGCGCCAGACTTTCACCTCCCAGGCCGGTACCTAACAGTACAGCGACAACCGGATTAACGTAGGCATAGCTGGTGGCTAATGCCGGGCTGACGTTGCGGATCAAGTACATATACGCGTTGATGGCAATAATAGAACCAAACACGGCCAGATAGGCGACCGCCATAAAGCCTGAAAACGTCGGCATAGTGGTCAACTTTTCCCCGGAAATCAGCGAGGCGCACATCAGCACAATACCGGCGGCTAACATTTCAATGGCTCCGGCCATCATGCCAACGGGTAACGTTATGCGCGAGCCGTACACTGAGCCAAACGCCCAGCTTATCGAACCTATCAGGATTAAAATTGCTCCCCATGGATTACCACTCAAATTACCACCGCTGTTCAGCATGATGATCCCCGCGAGTCCAATTGCGATCCCCATCCATTCAAGTTTGCGCGTTTTGATGCCAAAAAAGTGGCTAAAACACAGCGTAAACAGCGGAACGGTGGCGACCACCACGGCGGCAATACCGGAAGGCACGTTTTGATGTTCTGCGACGGTGACCAGTCCGTTACCGACAGCCAGCAGCAGGATACCAATTAACGCGGCGTTCAGGAGCACGCGCAGAGGCGGCAGCTTATGTCCGCGGATAAGTAAGAATGCTGTTAATAAAATCCCCGCAGAGAGAAAACGAACGCCAGCCATCATCAACGGCGGCCAGCTTTCAACGCCAATGCGAATAACGAAGTACGTGGAACCCCAAATGATGTACAGCGCGAAAAGCGCACTGAAAAGCGGTAGCAATTGCCTGAAACGCATAATCCCTCACGGTGGAAATAAAAAGGTGCAACATAGTAAACGTCAAAACTATCTTGCTGGCGAGATTTATAATTACGTGCTGATGTTAAAAATTTGTTGACCAGAAAGGTCAGTTTCAGCATTGCGTGTTTTACTTCATACTTATGACTGCAAAAAAATAATATTGAGGGTAAAAATTTTGGCAGGAAGTAGCTTATTGACCTTACTCGATGATATCGCCACTTTGCTGGATGATATCTCTGTCATGGGAAAACTGGCCGCGAAAAAAACCGCGGGTGTGCTGGGCGATGATCTGTCGCTTAACGCGCAGCAGGTGTCGGGTGTGCGGGCGAACCGTGAACTCCCGGTGGTCTGGAGCGTAGCGAAAGGATCGTTTGTTAACAAAGTTATCCTTGTGCCGTTGGCGCTATTGATAAGCGCCTTCATTCCCTGGGCGATCACCCCCTTATTAATGGTAGGCGGGGCGTTCCTCTGTTTTGAAGGTGTAGAAAAAGTTCTCCATACCCTGGAAGCGCGTAAGCACAAAGAAACCCCGGAAGAGCGTCAGCAGCGTCTGACATCTTTGGCAGCGCAGGATCCACTCACCTTTGAGAAAGACAAAATCAAAGGGGCGATACGTACCGACTTTATTTTATCTGCTGAGATTGTCGCGATTACGCTGGGGATTGTAGCGGATGCGCCATTGTTGAATCAGGTGTTGGTGTTATCTGGCATCGCGTTAGTGGTGACAGTGGGGGTCTACGGCCTGGTCGGGATTATCGTTAAGCTCGATGATATCGGATACTGGTTGGCAGAAAAGCGCAGTACGCTGGCCCAGTCGCTGGGTAAAGGATTGCTGGTCGTTGCCCCCTGGCTTATGAAAACACTTTCCGTGGTCGGCACGCTGGCGATGTTTTTGGTTGGCGGCGGAATTGTGGTGCACGGAATAACACCGCTGCATCATGCGATTGAACATTTTGCCCAACAGCAAAGTGCATTGATTGCGCTGATGCTTCCGACCCTGCTGAATCTGGTGCTCGGTTTTATCATTGGCGCAATAGTGGTGCTGCTGGTGAAAGGTGTCGCCAGAGTGCGCGGAGTTTCGCACTAATTGTCGCAGGGTTGATTACGCAAAACCCTTCTTTGTCGTCTAAGGTGTAAAGGTTTCTCTTGATACAGGAGGCAGGTATGGTCTTTTCTGTCAGTGAGGAAGTCACCTCCAAAGAGGGTGGCCCACGTATGATCGTTACCGGGTATGCCAGCGGAATGGTGGAGTGTCGCTGGTACGACGGCTTTGGCGTCAAACGGGAAGCATTCCGTGAAGATGAACTGGTGCCGGGCGAGCGAAGAAAACTCTGCCAGGATGCCTGAACACCTGGGGTGCGCGTAACCGGGTGATCTTTCAATCATTAGTTATATTTATCATTTTAGTGAGAATTATTTACTTGTCAGGCAAAAAAATTGCAGATAAGGTTTGTTTCACATCAGATTTCCTGGTGTAACGAATTTTCAAGTGCTTCTTGCATAAGCAAGCTTGATCCCGACCCGATAAGGGCCGGGATTTTTTTCGCCCTCAGTCAGCGATTGATCTCCGACACGCTAAAATCATGGATATCCAGCTCGAACGCGTCGGCCAGTTCATGCCACGTGTGGTAATCACGTCCGTCGACGCTGACGCGTTCCGGGTCATCCTGACTGCGATGAATTTCACTCTCGCAGATTTCGTTGATTGCCTTCAGTAGCGCGTCCACATCGACGCTGACTTCACGTTTGGCCGTATCGCTGTACTCTTTCGCGGTTTTCATCCTCATACCTCTCAACCGTTAAGGATACCGGGGGAGCGCATCCAAACATCAGATACGCACAACTTAAGTATAGACCGTCGATAAAACCCGCAATCGCGCGAGGCGGGCGCTGCCAGAAAAAGGAAATTGTTCTACACTGGCACAAAGCCACAGGAGGAAAACTATGAAGGTGAATGATCGGGTCACAGTCAAAACGGACGGCGGTCCTCGTCGACCGGGCGTGGTACTGGCTATCGAAGAGTTTAGTGAAGGCACCATGTACCTGGTTTCGCTGGAAGACTACCCGCTCGGTATCTGGTTCTTTAATGAGTCAGGTCATCAGGATGGTATCTTCGTGGAAAAAGTAGAATAAGGTGAGTTTTGCTGCATGATCCTGACTGGTGGATTCGCCACCAGTCAGAACGTGTTAGCGCGTATTCACAAAGATACCATTGGTAACGTTATCGGTGAGTCTCACAACGTGATAGATAACTTGCTTATTATGCGTCTTTATCTTTCGTTTTATATTCCCCTTATGGGATGACACGGTCTTGGCCTTGATATTCATTTGGTCGGATATCTGTATTGTTCCCTGACCCTCCATCCACATGCGTAGCATGCTGGACTCGGTACGGCTCAATGATAATGTCGGTAGATTCACATCAATGACAAAATCTACTTCTTTTTTCAGAATATCGCCAAGGAGTTCATCCAGTGAATCTGGTTTAATCGACTTAGAACTAATCAATAAATTTTTTCTTACTAATAGATACTCATCAAAATGCACGTTGGCAATTGCCATAAACACAATAAATAATGTGCCGGGATGCTGATTAATGATTTGCTTTATTTGCTGGCTATTAGCAGGATCGTGGATAAAGCAGTCCTCATTAATAAACACCACAGCGGGCTGTTGAGAGACACAGGCGAGACTGAGCTCCTCAACGTTGGAAATGTTGTTGATTTCCCTTTTCTTCACCCCCCGACTTACCAGATATCCGGTCAACCCTAGCCGGGTGTAACTGCACAAATCCATAATAATCGTTGACATGGCATACCCTCACTCAATGCGTAACGATAATTCCCCTTACCTGATTATTTTCATCACAACTAAACGGAATAATAACGACCCAAGATGACGCTTTCGCTGTTTTTCAGGCGAAATTACTATCCCGTAAAGTTGCGTATAATTTGCCAGGAAACATCTTAAAGTAAAGTAAATGTTGCGTTATGTGAGTGAGTCAATAATAAATAAACCGCGACAGCGATATCCTGGTGGATGTTGTCGCTTTTTAAATTTAGGACAATCCTTAGTAAAACAGGATAAAAATTAAGGGTTATTATTTTCCGGGCATTTCGCTGACAATATCAGCCAACAAATTAAAAATTTCGCTGAATAATCGCTCGCAGAATGGCGCAATTAATGGCATCAGGGCCGCCATTAATGAAATACCCACGGCGAGGGTGAGTGGAAAACCGATGACGAAAATCGACAGCTGAGGAGCCATGCGATTCAACAGACCGAGTGCGAGGTTTAGGGTGAGTAGCAGCGTCATTATCGGCAGGGCCAACATTAGCCCGTTGAGGAAAATCAGGCTACCCGCCCGCGCCAGCGCGAGAAACGCATTGCTGTTCACCGGATTGCCGCCGATTGGCAAGGTATGAAATGTATCCACCAACAGCGAAATAAGCCACAAATGGCCGTTAAAAGTCAGGAATAACAGCATGGCGAGCATGTCGATCAGTCTCGCCAGTACCGGCATATTCAGACGGCTGCCGGGATCAAAGAAGGTTGCGAAGGAGAGACCCATTTGCAGACCAATTAATTCCCCGGCGGTACGTACTGCCGCGAACGCAAACTGCATAGTGAAGCCCAGAGCGATGCCGATCAGGATTTGTTGCATTGCCTGCCATAGCGCCATGATAGAAAAAATAGGGACGTCTACCGGGGGAATCGACGGAGCGATAACGACGGTTATCATTAACCCCAGCCCCAGTTTTACTCGTTTGGGGATCGCGCGCTCGCTGAGAATCGGAGCCGTTGAGATGAGCGCCAGGATGCGCAGCAAAGGCCAGAAGTAAAGATTCAGCCAGTGGAGCCACTCAACGCTGGTCACCTGCAGCATAATGTCATCTACCCGATGATGTAGGGGATATTGCTGAACAGCGTACGCACGTAGTCGAGCAGCAGGTTAAGCATCCACGGGCCGGCAACAATGATGGCAATAAAAACCGCGACAATTTTGGGAATGAAGGACAGCGTCATTTCGTTTATCTGGGTCGCCGCCTGCAAAATACTGATGATAAGACCTGTGACGAGGGCGACCAACAGCAAAGGCGCGGCAAGGGCCAGGGCGACTTTCATCGCCTCTGTGCCCATCATCATGACCGATTCAGGTGTCATTTCGCGCCTCTAACTGTAAAAGCTTTGAGCTAGCGAGCGGACAAGCAACTGCCAACCGTCTACCAACACAAACAGCATCAGCTTGAACGGTAGCGCGATCGTGGCCGGGGGGACCATCATCATCCCGAGCGCCATCAGCACGCTGGCGATGACCAGGTCGATAATCAGAAACGGAATAAAAATGGTAAAGCCTATCTGGAATGCCGTTTTCAGCTCGCTGGTGACATAGGCTGGAAGCAAAATCCGCATCGGTACGGCTTCTGGTCCCTGTAGGGGACCGCTGTTTGCTAAGCGCGCGAAGAGTGCCAGATCGGCTTCACGGGTCTGGCGCAACATAAACTCGCGCAGCGGCTGTGCGCCTTTCTCCATGGCTTCCTGCATAGAGATTTTCTCTTCGCTGAACGGCTGATATGCGTCGACGTAGATTTTGTCGATTACCGGCGACATGATGAAAAAGGTCAAAAATAGCGCCAGACCCAGTAGCACCTGGTTCGGGGGGGCCGAAGGGGTTCCCAGCGCATTTCGTAACAGACCGAAAACGATGATGATGCGGGTGAAGCTGGTCATCATCAATAAAATGGCGGGCAGGAACGTCAGCGAGGTGATAAACACCAGCGTTTGCACGGGCAAAGACCAGCTTTGTCCGCCGCCAGGCAGCGGCTGGCTAACCAGACCCGGGAGCTGAGCGAGGGCTACTGGGCTGAAAAGCCATAAGCCTGCCAGCGTGATGGATAACAAACGGCGCATCAGGATCTCCCGGGACGCTTAAGCAAACTCTTCATCATGGCCTGGAAATCCGCGGGGGAGGCCGGTTTTTCTTCTGTATCAGCAGGCGCCGGGGGCAGGGTGTGCAGCACGTTAATTTGCGAGGCCGTGACGCCCAGTACCAGGCGCGCATCTTCAACCTCAACAATCACCACACGCTCACGTGGACCCAGTGAGGTACTTGCCGCAACTTTCAGTCCGCGCGTACCGGCGCTTTTGGGGGCAAACCCCATACGCTTAATCACCCAGGCTGCAGCCAGGATCAATACGATGATCCCAAGCAGCGCGCCGCTTACCTGAACCAGCGGTGAGCCGGGTACGGCGGCTGGCTGAGAAACTGTAGCCTGGGTATTCATGATTAACGGCTCAGACGGCGCATGCGTTCAGATGGGGTAATAATGTCGGTGATACGTACGCCGTATTTGTCTGCGACAACCACCACTTCACCCTGGGCAATCAGGTAACCGTTGATCAGGATATCCAGCGGCTCGCCCGCCAGCCCATCCAACGCGACGACCGAACCCTGCGTCAGACGCAGCAGCTCTTTGATGGTCATGCGGGTTCGGCCCAATTCGACGGTCAGTTTGACCGGAATGTCCATGATCAGGTCGATGTCCTGCAAGGCACCGCTGACGTCGCCGCCACCTAACTGCTGGAATACCGCATCGGCCGCACTTTTGGTGGGCGTGGTTTTTTGCTCGTTTAACGCGTCAGCCCACAGATCGTCCAATGCACCAGTGTTCTCATCGGACGGATTATTCATATCACTCATTTGGGCTGTTCCTCATTCAGCGAATTCAAAATCGGGTTTATCAGATGTTCTACGCGTAACGCATACTGACCGTTCACCGTGCCATACTGGCTGGTCAGTACAGGCACGCCGTCCACATGAGCAATAATGCGGTCGGGTTTTTCAATCGGCAGTACATCGCCGGGTTTCAGTTTTAAAATCTGGGATAGCCGCAGCGGAATGTCAGCAAAGTTTGCCACCAGCTCCAGCTCAGAATGCTGAACCTGACGCACCAGATTATTGCGCCAGTTCTGATCTTCATTACGCGAGTTTTCCAGCGGCGGGTTCACCAGCAGCTCACGCAACGGTTCAATCATGCTGAATGGCAGACAGATGTTAAATTCACCGGTCAGGTTGCCAATTTCAACGTGGAATGGGGTATTGACCACGATGTCGTTAGGAGACGTGGTGATATTGGTAAATTTCACCTGCATCTCAGAACGAACGTATTCCACTTCCAGCGGATTGATGGCCTTCCACGCGTCGCTGTAGCTTTCCAGCGCCAGCTTCAGCATGCGGTTGATAACGCGCTGTTCGGTATGGGTAAATTCGCGGCCTTCCACTTTCGTCGGGAAGCGGCCATCACCGCCGAACAGGTTATCGACGGCGATAAATACCAGACTCGGTGAGAACACCACCAGACCCGTACCGCGCAGCGGCTTCAGGTGGATTAAGTTCAGGTTGGTCGGAACCGGTAAGTTGCGCGCAAACTCGTGGTATGGCTGGATACGGATCGCACCCACGGTGATATCCGGGCTACGGCGCAACAGGTTAAATAATCCCATACGGAACTGGCGCGCGAAGCGTTCGTTAATGATCTCCAGCGCCTGTAAACGCTCACGTACCACGCGGCGCTGGGTGTTGGGATCGTAAGGACGAATATCGCTTTCTTTTGCGATACCGGAAATGGGTTCGTCTTTAGTTTCGCTATCGCCATTAAGCAATGCGTCGATTTCAGCCTGAGAAAGAATACTGTCGCCCATGTCTTTACCGCAGAATAAAAGCTGTATAAAGAACGTCGGTGACAACCTGTTTGGGTTGCCCAACAACGAGCGGAGTCGCGAGCGTCTCTTTGATGGCGGCAATGAGCTGTTGCTTACCTTCTTCGGTGGCGAGCGTAGCCGCGTTCTGGCGAGAGAACAGCAGCAGCAAGCGGCTGCGCACTTCCGGCAGATATTCGTTAAGACGTGAACGCGTTGCCTCGTCTTTCATGCGCAGCGTGATACCGATATACAGTACACGGTCCGCATCACCCAGATTGACGGTAAAGGTATCCAGCGCAAAGAATACCGGGGCTGGCGGTGGAGCCGGTTCCGCTTTGACGCTGGCGGACGGCTGCTGCTGCATGCGCCAGTAGCTATAACCCGCAGTTGCGCAGGCGGCGAGGGTAATCAATACCAGCAGAGGGATCCAAATAGCGCGTTTACTTTTTTTGTTAATCGCGGAGTCAGTCATCAGATACGGGCTTCCTGTTTCGGTACAGCTTATGGGCTGATTATCCCGTGTCCTGTCCACGACAAAGCGTGGAAAAGACGCGGATAATCATGCTACCTCTGGCGTTAGGCGAAGATGTCTACTGCTCCATCACCGCGTGCTGCGGCTTGCAGTGAGGCTGGCGCTGCCAGTACGGCGTCATCTTCAGCGGCAAAAATGTCTTGTCCCTGAGCGCGACCTGCCTGCTGTTGCTGCCCGGAAGACTGCTGATTACCGGCAAAGCTTTCACTGCTGATACTGCTTTGCCCAAGCTGGATCCCGCTTTCAGCCAACTGCGTACGCAGCATCGGTAACGCAGCTTCCAGCGCAGCGCGCACGTGACTGTGTGGCGATACCATTTGCAACTGCGCGAGATTGTCATCCAGCTTGAGGGAAATGTGCACCTGGCCCAGATCCTGTGGATGCAGACGCAGTTCTGCGCTTTGCTGGCCCTGACGAGTAAACAGAGTGACGTGCTGGCTCAGTGATTGCTGCCATTCCTGGCTACCCAATGGTGCGCTTAGCACTGGTGCGGCGGTCGGTAACGGCTGAGCGTGGGACTGCGGGCCACTTAACGGCGCTGTCGTCATGCCAATGCTGGTCGGCGAAGGGGAGCTTTCAATTTCCGCTCTGGTCGTCGCCGCTGCCGTCAACGGGGTTAATGTCGGATTGTTTGTCTGATCTACGCTGCTGGCAGGCGTTGCAATATCCGCTTTGCCTTTTTTGGCAAAACCTGGCAGCAATTCGCCAGCATTATCGGCGATAGCGCTGTGTACCGAACCTCGTGACAACGCCGAAAGTGTCGCATCAACGGGGGCTGGCGCGCTGTCGACGGCAGGCGTGGTCTGCGGTTGTCCTGGCAGCATGGCGAACAACGCGCTCAGGTTGGCGAGATCCTCATCGCTCAGTGCGGTGTTTTTTTCATCCTGCTGAGCGACTTTGCCCAGAGTCGTCAGGGCATTAACTTTCAGTGAGGGCGTGAGGGCAGACAACAGTTGCTGAGTGTCTGTCATGTCGACAAGAGAAGCATCAGTGTGCATCTCTTTTTGCGCCAGTAGTTCGGTCAACTTGAGCGACGGTGCTGAATCGCCATTTTTTTGCAATAACCCTTTTTGCAGTTTGCTACCGGCCGCCTGTAAGTCGGCAAACGACAGCGGGGCGTCTTTACCCTGCGCGTTGTCCGCACCTAATGCACCCGCCAGCAGCGCTAAAAAATCCTCGGGTGAATCAACCGCTTTGCCTGACTGAAGACCTGCGGCTACGTCGGTGTCGGTGGTAATCAGTTGGGGTAAAGTAATCATTCGGGTTTCCTCATAGCTGCGCGCTGAGCAAATTCATCCATTTTTTTCTGATCCAGGCGGTTTTCGGCCAGTAACGCCGCCGAGGTTTGTCTGTCCTGCAGAGTCTGCCACGCCTGTAAACGTTGTTTTTTGTCGCGCCAACTGTTCAATGCCTGGTCTACTTTCTGCGTCCACTGATTGAGCTGTTGGCGGTGTTGCTCAATCGCTTTTTCCAGCGTCTGAATAAATTGTTGGTAATTGATCCAGCGATTACTGGTAATACCCTGACCCATGTCACTGTTCAGATTGTTGCGGTACTCATGCTGATAATCGATCAGCATTTTCAACTGCTCTTCCGCCTGCTGACAGCCACGACGCATCTCTCCCAATAAGACAGCGGCGTCATCTACCTCTTTTTCAGCCAGGTCTTTCAGTGTGGCTAATGCACCATGTTGTGCCATGACCTATGCTCTCCTGCTTACTCACACACCAGGGAAAATCAGTTCTAACGCGTGCAGAGAATCTTCCCAGTCCGCTCGTTCAAAAATGCCTTGCTGTAAGAATGCTTCCAGCTGTGGCCATAGGGCGATGGCTTTATCCAGCATGGGATCGCTGCCTTTGGCATACGCCCCCACGCTGACCAGATCGCGGTTGCGCTGGAAGCTGGATAGCAGCTGTTTAAAGTTACGTACCCGCGCATAGTGTTGTTCACTAATAAGCGCGGTCATGGCGCGACTGATCGAGGCTTCAATATCGATGGCCGGATAGTGACCCGCTTCGGCCAGATGACGGGACAGCACAATGTGGCCGTCCAGAATCGCGCGCGCGGAATCCGCAATGGGGTCCTGCTGGTCGTCACCTTCGGTCAGTACCGTGTAAAACGCGGTAACGGAACCGCCGCCGTGAATACCGTTCCCGGCACGTTCGACCAGTGCCGGTAATTTGGCGAATACTGAGGGGGGATAACCTTTCGTTGCCGGCGGCTCTCCGATCGCCAGGGCGATCTCACGTTGCGCCATCGCGTAGCGGGTGAGGGAATCCATAATCAGCAATACGTGCTGTCCACGATCGCGAAAATCTTCGGCGATACGCGTGGCATAGGCCGCACCTTGCATACGTAACAGCGGCGAGACATCTGCGGGAGCAGCAATCACCACCGAGCGCGCACGACCGTCGGTACCGAGAATATTTTCAATAAAATCTTTAACTTCACGACCACGTTCGCCAATCAGACCTACGACGATAACATCGGCCTGGGTATAGCGCGCCATCATGCCGAGCAGAACGCTTTTACCGACACCGGAGCCCGCGAAAAGTCCCATACGCTGACCGCGACCGACGGTTAACAACGCGTTGATGGGGCGTACGCCGGTATCCAGGACGTGTTCAATCGCGGTGCGTTGTAGCGGGTTAAACGGCGGCGTAATCAGTGCCCCGGTTTCGGTGGTATCCGGGGCGGGCAGACCGTCGAGCGGTTTTCCGCTACCGTCAAGCACACGACCCAGCAATGCAGGACCAAGCGGTAATTGCTTCCCGCTTTGCAGACCTTCTCCGGCAATGTTCTTCGCGTAAACGCGCGCGCCGGGCAGAACGCCTTCAACCTCTTCGAGGGGCATCAGAAACAGACGCTGACCGTTAAAGCCCACGACTTCACTTTCGACCTCCTGGGTTTCGTTGCCGTCCTGGCGTTCAATAACGCAGGTGGCGCCCAGCGGCAACTGTAATCCCGTGGCCTCCAGCACCAGCCCAGTGGCGCGGGTCAGGCGACCGTAACGGCGCACCGCAGGCAGCAGCGACATTTTCTCTTCGAAGCTGTCCAGCGTGTTGAGCCAGCGAGTCAGGCGAGTGGTCATTACACGACTCCCGGCGCTGCCAGACGGCAGAGTTCTTGCCAGCGCGTGGCAACGCTGGCATCCAGATCGCCTTCATCGGCAGAGACTTTACAGCCGCCGTGATGCAGCGTCGGATCGCCGCGCAGCCGCCAGCCGTGCAGGCTGAGGGTCGCACCGAGCATCTCCTCTACACGCTGGAGATCGTCCGGATGTACGCGTAGCTGCGGTTTACCGCTAAACAGCGGTTCTTGCTGCAACAGCTGTTGGATTTGTTTAATCAGCGCAGCGTTATCCACAATAGGCGTCTGACCTATAACCTGACGCGCAGCTTCCAGCGCCATTTGCATCAGACGCGAGGCAATGACGCTGTCCAGCGCGTCCAGCGTATTCTGAAACTCGCTCACCAGTTGCTGCATGCGGGCGTGGATCGGCGCATGCTGAGCGCGCGCCTGGTTCTGGCCTTGCTCCAGCCCCTGACTCAGGCCTTCCTGATAACCTTGTTCGTGGCCTTTTTGTCGACCTTCCGCCAGACCCGCGTTATAACCTTGCTCATGGGCCTGCAGTTGCAGCTGTGCGAGCTGCTGTTCAAGCTGTTGCTCTGCGGAAAGCTCTGGTTCTTCTGTTTCTTCTGACAGCGGGGTTTCGCTGTGGTCAGCCAGGACGAACTCCGCCATCGGTGGGGCGAGGTCGTCCGGGGTCCAGACTTTCCACGGCAGTTCGTTAGACATAGGTATCCTCGCCGCTGCCTATCACCATCTCGCCGGTTTCCGCCAGACGACGCACAATAAGCAGAATGGCTTTCTGTTCGTTTTCCACCTGCGACAAACGCACCGGACCGCGGTTGGCGAGGTCGTCGCGCAGAATATCGGCAGCACGTTGCGACATGTTGCGCAGGAACTTCTCGCGCAGCGGCTGTTCGGCACCTTTCAAGGCAATCAGCAACGATTCGGAATCCACTTCCTGCAGCAGGCGCTGGATACTGCGATCGTCGACATCCACCAGGTTCTCGAACAGGAACATCTCGTCGATAATTTTCTGCGCCAGCTCGCCGTCGAATTCGCGTACGGCGGTAATAACCGCTTCTTCCTGCTGGGTTTTCATCAGGTTGATAATTTCTGCCGCCGTTCTCACGCCGCCCATTTTGCTGCGCTTGAGGTTCTGGCCATCGAGTAGGCCGTTGAGTACCTCGGTCAGTTCTGCCAGCGCGGCAGGCTGTACGCCGCCAAAGGTGGCGATACGCAGCATCACGTCGTGACGTAAACGCTCGTCGAACAGCGCAAGAATATCGGCGGCCTGGCCCCGCTTGAGGTGCACCAGAATGGTGGCGATAATCTGCGGATGCTCGTCGCGGATAAGGTCGGCGGCGCTTTGCGGCTCCATAAAGTTAAGCGTTTCAATGCCGCTGGTGGTATCGCGGGTTTCCAGAATATCTTCCAGCAGACTGGAGGCACGTTCCTCGCCCAGCGCTTTCACCAGCACGGAGCGCAGATATTCGTTGGCGTTGATATTCAGCGCGGCAAACTGTTCGGCTTCTTGTTCAAATTCGGCCAGCACTTCCGTCAACTGCTTGTTGGAAATCTGGCGAACGTTGGCCATCGCCGTACTGAGCGCCTGAACTTCGCGCGTGGAAAGGTGCTTAAACACTTCCGCCGCGCGATCTTCGCCAATGGTCATCAGCAGGATGACGCTTTTATCGGTACCGGTAAGATTACTCATGATCGTTACTCATCCACTGGCGAATGACCAGCGCCACGACGCGCGGATCGTTATCTGACATTTCACGAATACGCTGACTCATGACTTCTGCTCCCAGACGCTGATTAGTACGACGCTGCTGGGTTTGTTCGTCTTTGCTGAGGCGAACTTCTACCGCTTCTTCGGTTTCCTGACGGACACGCGTTTGTTCTTGTACGGCTTTCGCTTCTTCGCTGCGACGGACCAACTGCGGACGAACGGCTTTCCGCCACAGGATCCACGCCACCAACAGAACCAGCAACCAACGACCTGC
The DNA here is from genome assembly GCF_013729795.1 of Citrobacter sp. RHBSTW-00859. NCBI lineage: Bacteria > Pseudomonadati > Pseudomonadota > Gammaproteobacteria > Enterobacterales > Enterobacteriaceae > Citrobacter > Citrobacter sp. RHBSTW-00859. Next base: position 2,002,093 of record NZ_CP056284.1, read on the forward strand.
GGACATTAACTGATCAATAAAGAACGGCTGTTTCCAGAACGGTAGCTCGCCAGTGGAATCGTCGGTCGCCGTGAAGGGAGAGTTCACCACGTTCAGGGTATCGCCACGTTTGTCGGAGAATCCCATCGCTTCGCGGGTCAGATCCTCAATCTGTTTCATCTGCTCGGCGGTTAACGGCAACGGTTTGCCGTCTGGTAACGTTTTGTAGTTGACCACGACAGCCACCGAGAGACGCTGCACATCGCCAACGTTCATTTTGGTATGGCGAATGGTGCGGTCAACTTCATAGTTGCTGGTTTCATTGCGCTGAGTATTGCGCGGGCCGGCATTATTACTGTTATTCGCCGTCTGTGCGTTTTGCGTATTTTGCGCGTTTTGCTGATTAGCGGGTGGGTTGGCGATTGGCGCAGTATTTGCCGGAGCGGGCTGATTTGACAACGCGCCCGGTACGCCGCCTGGTGCTCCGCTACCGACCTGCTCACTGACGTTCAACTGACGAGAACGCAGCACGGCCTGGGACTCATCACCGTTTGGACGGTACTGTTCTTCGGTTTGCTCTTTGTTGGCAAAATCCAGCTGCGCGGTGACCTGCGCATGTACGTTACCGTTGCCGACAATCGGCGACAGAATTGATTCGATACGGCGCTGAACGCGGCCTTCGACGTCGCTGGCGTATTTCAGCTGCGCATCGTTAAGATCGCGGCTACTGGTATTCGACTGGGTTAACAGATGCCCCGCCTGGTCGACCAGCGTAACGTTGCCCGGCGGCAAGCCTGCAACAGCGCTGGAAACCAGATGCGTGACCGCACTGATCTGACCTTCATCCAGCGCGCGACCCGGTTCCAGGTTGACGGTGACGGAGGCTGAAGGCGCTTTTTGCTCACGCACAAACAGCGACGGTTTCGGCATAGCCAGATGTACGCGGGCGCGTTTTACCGGTCCCAACGTTTCAATCGTACGGGCTAATTCACCTTCCAGCGCGCGCTGGTAGTTGACCTGCTCGCTAAACTGGCTGATACCAAATTTTTCCTGATCCAGCAGTTCAAAACCCACCGCGCCGCCTTTGGGCAGACCTTGCTGCGCCAGACGTAAACGCAGTTCGTGGACTTTATCGGCAGGAACTTCAATGGCGCCGCTTCCCTCAGTAAAACGGTAAGGAACGTTCATCTGCGTCAGTTGGGTGACGATCGCGCCACCATCCTGATCGGAAAGATTGCTGAACAGCGTGCGGTAGTCAGGTGCTTTGGCCCACAGGACCATCGCCACGATGATCGCGACGGCAGCGGCTCCCGCCACAATCAGAGGAATTCTGGGATTCGCGCGCAGGCGGTTTAACCACTCGAGAGGTTTAAGCTGGGTTGCAGTCGATGCTGTCGCACTCATCTCGCACCTCGTGGCTTATCGTGGACGGCGTTTTTTGCAAAGTGGAACAAGACTCACTCCCGGGTCAGCAAACTCGAAAAATTGACGGTCTCATTATTTGCGGTTTCGAATTTTTCTATGCGTTAAAAACCGTGGTTTTTTATCGTTATTTAACGCCTTTATCTTATTGACTAACTGGTAATCTCAACTACGTAAAAAATTATCCAGGGGATCAGAATGTCGGCAATACAGGGGATTGAAGGGGTCATCAGCCAGCTACAGACCACGGCGATGTCAGCAAAAATGCAGGATATGCAGCCACAACCGACCGTGAGCTTTGCCGGTCAACTGCATGCGGCGTTAGACAGGATCAGCGATGTACAAACCGCGTCCCGTGTGCAGGCTGAGAAATTTACCCTCGGTGAACCGGGTATTGCGCTGAACGATGTGATGACCGATATGCAAAAAGCGTCGGTATCGATGCAGATGGGGATCCAGGTGCGCAACAAACTGGTGTCGGCGTATCAGGAAGTGATGTCGATGCAGGTGTAGCAAGCCGAACATTCTCCCGCTGCGTCGGGCAACGGGAGAATCGCATTACTTCTGAATTAAATAACGAATCGTTGGACCATCCTGCTGAATATCCAGCACCGTGTAGCCGTGATTACGCGCATCCAGTGGAATATTGTTGATTGACTGCGGGCAATCGCTCACCACTTCCAGAATCTCACCTTTCTTCAATTGCGGCATCGCTTCCAGTGTGGCGACAGCCGGGTACGGACACGGCTCGCCGACCATATCGAGGCGATAATCAGGCACGATATTTTTCATACAGACTCCTTGGCAGGCGTCAGCCCAGCGCGACGGAAGAAGCGTTTTTCCCAGCCGATGATGAGCATCAGCGCGGTAAATAACAGCAGATAGGTTACCAGCAGGCCACCGAGCGGGCCGAAGGTGTTGAGCAGATTCACTTTGTCCCAATTGGTGGCAAGCGCGGGAGCAAAATCATCCCAGTAGTAGGCCAGAATGGTCGAGCCAATAACGTTGCCCAGACCCACCCACCAGTAATGCACCTGGCCTTCAACGGCGCGGTACATCCAGCCCGTTTCACACCCGCCCGCCAGAACAATGCCGAAGCCGAACAGCAAGCCGCCGATCACCGCATTCGGACCTGCCCACATGATTTTAGGCTCGACGCCCAGTTGCACGTAGCTAAAGATACCGATGGCGCTGACCGCCATCCCGAAGATGATCGCTTTCGCCATATGGGTGCGACCGGAAATCCACAGATCGCGGAAGGCGGAGGTGAAGCAGATTTGCGCCCGCTCAATCAGCAGCCCGAACCCGACGCCAAACAGCATGGCCAAACCAAGTTTGGGCTTATCCATCGCAGTGAGGAGCGCCCAGCCGATCATGGCGATAAACACCAGCATGCCGAGGCGGAAACGGCGACGGGCCTGATCTGGCTTTTGCGTTAACGGAGAAGCGGCGGAGACTTTCTGCATTTTAACCGGAATACGAAACATCGGCAGCAGGGTAAAGCGTGCGCCAAACCATGAGCCAATAGCCGTTGCCAGGGCGAAAAACCAGGCGTGTAGCGAGAACTGTGGAATACCGGTGAAGAATGCGGCCAGGTTACAGCCCATTGCCAGCCGGGCACCGAATCCGGCAATCATTCCGCCGACTATCGCCTGCATAATGCGCACCCGACTGCGCGGCATGCGTAATTTGACGTTGTTTGCCCACAATGCGGCAGCAAAACAGCCCCCGAACATACCGAGGATCATCATGCCGTCAATGCGGGTCAGGGGTGAGCCTTCGAGATGGATCAGCTTGTAGTATCCCCATTCTTCGGCGTGAACGCCAAACAGTTGCAGGATTTGACCACCCCAGCGAGTGAATTCGCCGGTAACGGCCCAGAAGGTTCCCGTAATGCCGAAATAGTAGGTAGAGAGAATACCCGCTGCGATGACCGCAGGGGCGGGGGCCCAAAATTTAATTAACCAGGCCTGTTTGAAGTGTTGCCATGACATGCGTTGTGCCTCTGAACTCAGAAGGTATGTAACAAGAAGTGAGGATACTACACCGATCAGAATTTTTGACTATGAGTAATAAGAGGTAACACCGTCTGGATCAATCTTTCTCAACCCTGCCGAAAGGCTGGCGACATCAGGCCTTTAATGCCACAATCCCATTTTCTTCGCATGCAGGATGAATGATGAAAAAATTAGCAATCGTTGCTGTATTTCTGGCGCTTACCGGATGCGCCGAAGTAGAAAATTATAACGACGTGGTGAAAACGCCAGCGCCAGACGGTCTGGAAGGATACTGGCAGTCAAAAGGTCCGCAACGCAGTCTGGTGAGCCCGGAAGCGATTGCCAGCCTGGTGGTAACAAAAGAGGGCGACACGCTGGATTGTCGCCAGTGGCAGCGAGTGATCGCGCTGCCGGGGAAACTGACGATGATCTCTGGCGATCTCACCAACGTGACGGTGAAACGCGAGCTGTATGAGATTGAGCGTGAAGGCAATACGCTGGAATATGACGGTATGACGCTGCAGCGGGTCGACCGTCCGACGCAGGAATGTGCTGATGCGCTAAAGAAAACGCCACTGGCCACGCCACTGCCATAAGCTATACGCCCCGGTAGCCAACGGCCACCGGGGTTGAGCTTTATAACACGTCTTCAATTACCCACACGCTGACGCTACCGCCGTTACAATAAAACGTCGCTTCACCGTTCTCATCGGTGACCACGCTTTCTTCGCGATTTCCCAGATAGTCGCGCCAGGTTTTATTCCCGTAATTCGCACCGAGATTGATGGTCTTTTCCCCGTCATCGCCGTTAGACAGAACAACCACACAGCCGGGATCGTCGTCCGTTCCGCTGCGGCTAAAAGCGATACAATTAGGGTGATCGAAAAAGAGCGTCTGTACGCCGTGCGCGAAGCGCTGGCGCGCGAGGATCAGTTCATCAAGCTGTTCAATGATCGGCATGTCGATAGGATAGGTTTCGCCATCACCGCCGGTGTCTTCGTAATGCGCTCCGTAGAGGTCAGGATAAAACACCGACGGTACGCCGTTTTCGCGCAACAGGATCAGCGCATAGGCCAGCGGCTTAAACCACGGTTCGACAGGGGCTTCCAGCGCCTGCAAGGGCTGAGTGTCGTGATTGGCCACCAGGGTGACGGCATGAAATGGATCGGCTTCCACCAGGGTGTCGGTGAAAATCTGACTCATGTCGTAATCGCGTCCCTGACGAGAGGCTTCGTGGAATTTCATCTGTAAAGGGGCGTCGAATAACATGGTTTTCCCCTCCACCTGATTAATGTAGGTTTGCAGCTTGTCGACTTCATGCGACCAGTATTCCGCGACGATAAACAGCGGCTTGGGGGCGACTTCCTGCACATGCTCAATCCACTCTTTATAAAACCATGCCGGAATATGTTTCACGGCATCTAACCGAAAACCGTCACACTGGGTTTGCTCCATCACCCAACGCGCCCAGTATTTGATCTCCTCAGTTACGGCGTGATTGCGAAAATCGATGTTTTCGCCCATCAGATAATCAAAATTACCCAACTCATCATCAACCTGATCGTTCCAGCCTTCGCCGGTGTAGTCGTTCACGATTTTAAAAATGCCGTCTTCGGTTGGGTTTTCGATATGGTCAATACCGCTGAAGCATTTAAAGTCCCAAATGAATTGCGAGTACTGGCCTGCGCGGGCAGGGAAGGTGTAGCGCGTCCAGCCTTCGCATTCGACGATCTCATCGTCTATTTGCGTGCGATCTTCGGCGTTAACCCGCTGGACACGAATATGCTCTTTTTCATCTGCACCCATCTTGTGGTTAACCACCACGTCGAGCAGTACGGCAATATCATTGTGTTTTAGCGCGTCTATCGCCGCCAGCAGCTGGTTTTTATCGCCATATTTGGTAGCGATAGTTCCCTTTTGGTCGAATTCGCCCAGATCAAACAGATCGTAGGAGTCGTAGCCAACGGAATAGCCGCCGGATGCGCCTTTATAAGCGGGAGGTAACCACACCATATTGATGCCGATGTCATTGAGTCCACCTGCGCGTTCGGCAAGTTCGGGCCAGAGTTGACCGCCCTCGGGGTAATACCAGTGAAAATACTGCAATAACGTGGGATTTTTCATCTTCCGTGCTCCAGAAGTCGTTTGGCCGACCTCTGGAGTATGGAAGATTATTCAGACGAGACGGGAAATTATTGTGGGGCAGTGGGGGCGTCGGGAACTAACAGCATGCCGGAAAGACGGCCATAAGCGTTATTTAGCGTCTTTTGGCGCGTCGACTGACCGATGAGATTGCTGAGTTCATCCAGACGCTGCTGTAACAATGTTTTGAGCAGTTGTTCGTTATCCAGCGTCTGTTTAATGTACCCGGCCACTAAATCCTGAATACTTCGCGTAATGCCTGGTGGAGTTTGCTCTTCCATGACCACTTCAATACTTTGCAGATAGGTAACTTCCTGTTCCAGTAAAAGGTCCCATTCACCGCGCTGCGCCAGTTCCAGCAGTGAGTGACTGAGCAGCGCGATGCGCTGCCAACGATTGATAAACTCCACGGCTGAGGTCATTAACGAGACTCCTGGGAAGATGCTTTCGGTGAGATCTGTTTCCAGGCTTCTGCAATGTTGCCGAGTAACCCTTCGACTTCTTCAATGGCCTGACAATCATTACGCAAGTTAGCTTGCAGTAAACGGCGAATCATATAGTCGTACAGTGAAGACAGATTGGTGGCAATTTCGCCGCCATTCTCTTGATCAAGTCCTGCCTTCAGGCCATTGTCGATAATATTAATGGCTTTACTTAACGCTTCACCTTTGGCGACGATATCACCCTGTTGCATAAACAGGCGAGCGCGCACCAGGGCGCTGTTCGCGCCATCAAACAACATTTCAATCAGCTGATGCGGATTTGCGCTCATTACGCCACTCTCTATGCCGACCTGTGCATAGGCTTTGGTACCGCTCGCGGTATACATGCTTACCTCGTGTTATCAGGATTTATTCATCGCCGTAAATTGCTGGCCCAGATAGTTACTAGTGTTATTCAGCTTGCTCATCATGCTATCCAGTTGGGTAAACTGGGCGGTGTAACGCGCAACCATGTCGTCGATACTGGCACTGACGGACAGGTACTGTTTGGTCAGTTTTTTCAGCGTGGCGTTAATGCTGTCTTGTGCGCTGTCGATAATGCCGTCATCAGCCAGGTAGCTTTTCACTTCAGTGGCAATCTTGGTGGTAATACCGGTATCTTTACCGTCGCCAGCCAGCAGTTCGCGAACAGAGGCGGTGTTTTCGTCCAGTGCTTTTTTCAGTTTGGTATTATCGATGGTCATCTTGCCGGTTGTACCATCTTGCTTGATGCCGATTTCATTCAGGGTTTTAAAGGCTCCTTCGCTACCTGAGTTGGCAAACTGGGCGCGAATACCGGTCTGAATGGTACGCACTACGCTATCACCGACCAGCGCGCCGTTATCTTTGTCCTGACCTTCCGCACCTGCGTCTACGGCTTTATATTTGGTCAGCGAATTAAAGGTATCGATAAGCGAGTTATAGGCATCAACCCAGCCTTTAATCGCTTCAGTGGCTTTGTCATTGCTTTTGGTCACGGTTACGCGGACATCAGTGACTTTTTTGGTCAGCTCCAGCGTAACACCCTGCGGGGCATCGGTGACTTTGTTACTCTGACGTTCAATTGGGATCCCGTTCATAGTGAGCTGTGCGTTTTGCGCTTTAACCAACTCAGTCATTTTTCCGGTGCCGGTCGTGCTGTCGTAAGCCAGCAGATCGTTAAGCTTGCTGTCGCCGTCAACAGAGATGGTCATCTTGCTGTCCATACCTTCGGCTGCGGTCAGCACCAGTTTGAACTCGCCGTCTTTCACCTTCACGATACTGGCGGAGATACCGCTATCGGAATCGTTGATCGCCTTACTGATATCGTCCAGCGTGGTTTTGTCTTGGGAGAGTTTAATCTCCAGCGGCTCTTTACGACCCGGCTGCTCAATTTTAATGGTACGCGTGGCGGAACCATCACCCAGCGCCTCTTTGCTGGAAGCAACCGATGAGGTGCTCAGCGACTGTGCCTGTGCCAGTTGCGTGACGCTGATGGTATAAATACCCGGTGCCGCGCCGGCTTCGGTGGTAACTTTCAGATCTTCGCTACTGCTGGTCACATTACTGCTTCTGAACAGTTCTGGTTTATTTAACGCGGTATTGGCCGTCTGGAATTTTTCCAGCGCACTCTTCAGCGTACCGTAAGCCGTCAGGCGTGCGTTATTATCGCTCTGTTGCTGAGTGATTGGATTTAAACGTTTTTTCTCAGCAATAGTCAGGTTGTTTAGCAATGTGTCCAGTGGTAAGCCTGAGCCTACGCCTAATGATGTAAATGAAGCCATGCCCGATTCCTTGTAATTGCAAACAATTGTTAAGCGGGTTATCGGCAATCTGCGCGCAAAGTTTAATGATAGTTTTGTCAAAATAATGCGCGGAATAGTGGTGCATATAGAGGGTATTTCGCGGGCTAAGAAAAAAAACGACAGAAAGTAAAAATTTTCTAAAGTTCGAAATTAAGGTGCCGATACATGGGTTACGGTGAGAAACCGTGGGCAACAGCCCAATAACATCAAGTTGTAATTGATAAGGAAAAGATCATGGCACAAGTCATCAATACAAACAGCCTGTCGCTGTTGACCCAGAATAACCTGAATAAATCTCAGTCTTCTCTGAGCTCCGCTATCGAGCGTCTGTCCTCTGGTCTGCGTATCAACAGCGCGAAAGACGATGCTGCTGGTCAGGCGATTGCTAACCGCTTCACCTCGAACATCAAAGGTCTGACTCAGGCTTCCCGTAACGCCAACGACGGTATCTCCATCGCGCAGACCACTGAAGGTGCTCTGAACGAAATTAACAACAACCTGCAGCGTGTACGTGAACTAACTGTTCAGGCACAGAATGGCACAAACTCTTCAACCGACCTTTCTTCAATCCAAGATGAAATCAAACAGCGTCTGGATGAAATTGATCGTGTTTCAGCACAAACTCAGTTCAATGGTACAAACGTTCTGTCGAAAAACCAGACCCTGTCTATTCAGGTGGGTGCGAATGACAACGAAACGATTGATATTAAACTGAGTGAAGTGACTGCAAGCACTCTAAAATTGTCTGGCTTCAACGTATCTGGCCCGCAGGGGACATTGAAAGCTGTCGATACTAAAGCTATCTGGGGAGCTACCACAAAAGTTGCTACTGCTGAAGCTGATGACGCAAAGAAAGATGCATTAGGAGCAAAATTGGGTCTGGCTGCAGGTAAACTTGCTATTGGTGCTGTTCAGCAAGATGATAAGGGTAACTTGTTTGCTACTGTGACAATTGATGCTTCCGCTCAGGCCGATTTTGATGCGTTGCAGTCTCGTGGTGTAGATGTAAAAAAAGCGGCAGGTCAAGTATTCCAGGTCGCGTTGAACTCTGCTAGTGCGGATGTTACTACAGACCCTACTAAAGCAACATTTACTATCGATGAGGCATCTTTTAATGCCAAGACATTAAAAACAGCAACAACGACTGATCCGCTAAAAACTATTGATGCAGCCTTAGCCGAAGTTGATAAGCAACGTTCTTCATTGGGTGCGATTCAAAACCGTTTTGAATCTGCTATTACCAACTTGGGTAATACAGTAAACAACCTGTCTTCTGCTCGTAGTCGTATCGAAGATTCTGACTACGCGACTGAAGTGTCTAACATGTCTCGTGCGCAAATTCTGCAACAGGCGGGTACCTCCGTTCTGGCCCAGGCTAACCAGACCACGCAAAACGTGCTCTCTTTACTGCGTTAATCTGACGATAGTTTTACAAATAAGTCAGTACAATCAAGGTGGCGAAAGTCACCTTGATTTTTTTTTACCGGAGCAAACGTAATGAAAGAAATTATAATTACTGAACCTGCCTTTGTCGCGGCGTTCAATTGTGTGGGTAGCGAGTGTCGCGACCATTGCTGTAAAGAGTGGGAAATCGCAGTTGATAAGCCAACGGTAAAAAAATATCTGACGAATAAAGATCTATTAATCCAGACCATTGCGAAAGAAAGTGTCCAACTGGTTAAAAAGGACTCGCTCAACTGGGGAAAAATTATATTCTCACCTGAATCCGGCAACTGTCCATATTTTGGTGATGATAAATTGTGCATGGTACATAAGCGGTTGGGGGCGCAAGCACTGAGTAAAACCTGTGCTATTTATCCTCGCTCTTATCGTAGCTATAAAAATGATGTACACCAGTCACTGAATATTTCATGCCCTGAAGTAGTCAGGTTATTGCTTAGCGAACCTGATTCGATGAAATTTAATGAGCGGATTGTGTTGCAACAAAAGTCCAATGCCGCGAAACCGCTTTCGGTGGTGCACAAGGTACTGAGTCTGTTTTGTCTGGATCTAATTGGACGGACTGATATTGAGGTTGAACCCGCGCTTTTTGCCGTGGTGAAGTTCCTGCTGTTCCTCGAAAAAATTGAAACTGTAGATGAATCAACGATTGGGCAGATTGAATCCGTTCATGAGCAATTGGTACAGCAACTACAAAACGGCGAAGTGATGGGTGATATTACTGGCGATTATCGTATCAAAGCGTCGATGACTGTACTAATGCAAAATTATTTCCGTACGAAGTGTTTTTCTCGTGGGAAAAAAGTAATTACGCAATATATTGATTCCCTGCTGCGCATGTTGGCTGTAGAAAACGGGCTAACACTAGAAGATAAAATCGCCGATGTCGAACAAGTATGGAAAAGTATTGTTCTACCCGAAATAGGGAAAACGCCATGTGCGCTTAAAAATTATGTACTTTATAAATTTTGGCAAAATGATTTTCCTAATATGTCGTCGGGAACACCGTTTCGTGGCCTGTATATGATTGTTGCGGAATATTATTTTATCAAACTACTGGTCGCCGCACACGCGAAAGAACATGGATCCGTGCAGTTGGAAGATATTATCAACATCATCTATAGCTTTCACTCTTCAAGCCAACATAGCAAAGCGCTAACAGAGAACTTTTATCGCTACATTGAGAATGTGAGAATGGGAGATGATTTGTCTCTGGTCTCTTTACTGGTATAGCATATTATCGTGAGGTATCTCACAGATGCTTCACGATTTAATTTTTTGATTTTAAAGGTTTTTTGTTTTCTTTCTTCTGTTTGTAGCATTACAAAAGTCAAATAACCCTTCTTTTATAGCCTTATTCCTCCGATAGAACCCCCTGCAGAAACGGATAATCATGCCGATAACTCATTTAACGCAGGGCTGTTTATCGTGAATTCACTGTATACCGCTGAAGGTGTAATGGATAAACACTCGCTGTGGCAGCGTTATGTACCGTTGGTGCGTCACGAAGCATTGCGCCTTCAGGTGCGTTTGCCGGCGAGCGTAGAACTGGATGACCTGCTACAAGCGGGCGGCATCGGGTTATTGAATGCAGTCGACCGATATGACGCTTTGCAAGGAACGGCATTTACCACTTACGCAGTGCAGCGTATTCGTGGGGCGATGCTGGACGAACTACGTAGCCGGGATTGGGTGCCGCGTAGCGTTCGGCGCAATGCTCGCGAAGTGGCACAGGCGATGGGGCAACTGGAGCAGGAATTAGGGCGTAACGCGACGGAAACCGAAGTGGCGGAGCGTCTGGCTATTCCTGTGCAAGAGTATCGTCAGATGTTGCTTGATACCAATAATAGCCAACTCTTCTCCTACGACGAGTGGCGGGAAGAGCATGGCGATAGTATTGAGCTGGTGACGGAAGAACATCAGCAGGAAAACCCGTTACAGCAGCTACTTGAGGGTAACCTCCGCCAGCGCGTGATGGACGCGATCGAAGCGTTGCCGGAACGCGAAAAGCTGGTGTTAACGCTGTACTACCAGGAAGAGCTGAATCTGAAAGAGATTGGCGCGGTACTGGAAGTGGGGGAGTCACGGGTTAGCCAGTTGCACAGTCAGGCCATCAAACGTCTACGCACCAAGCTGGGTAAGCTATAGGGGTACATCATTACCCCTGAACAATGCCGCATTACGAATTGACTACCAGGAGTTCTCATGACGGTGCAGCAATCAAAAAGACGGCCTCTAAGCCGCTACCTCAAAGATTTCAAACACAGCCAGACGCATTGCGCCCATTGCTTTAAGTTGCTCGACAGGATCACACTGGTTCGCCGCGGGCAAATTGTGAATAAAATCGCCATCGCCCGACTGGACACGTTGCTGAATGAAGCAGAGTGGGAACAGGAGAAAAAAGAGTGGGTGGCACTGTGTCGTTTTTGCGGTGATTTGCACTGCAAAGAGCAGAGCGACTTTTTTGACATTATCGGCTTCAAGCAATTTTTATTCGAGCAGACCGAAATGAGTCACGGCACGGTACGCGAATACGTCGTTCGCCTGCGTCGCCTCGGGAATCATCTGACCGAACAAAATATCTCTCACGATCTGCTGCAGGAAGGGTTTCTCGACGAAAACCTTGCCCCGTGGCTACCGGAAACCAGCACCAACAATTACCGCATCGCCTTGCGTAAGTATGAGCAGTTTAAAGCCCATACGCATATGGGACATATGCAGAAATCCTCCTGGACAGCCAGTTCTGATATATATTAAAAACGAATAAGGTGTAACAGAGTCGTGTTTGTGGATCACGGCAAACGCTTTACACTGTAGTCATAAATGATAGTCACTAATGACAATATTCGGGGTAACTATGAAATTAGCACTTCTGGGACGTCAGGCTCTGATGGGTGTAATGGCTGTTGCACTTGTCGCCGGAATGAGCGTGAAGACTTATGCAGATGAAGGTCTGTTAAATAAAGTTAAAGAGCGCGGCACGCTGCTGGTGGGCCTGGAAGGGACCTATCCCCCGTTTAGTTTTCAGGGCGATGACGGCAAGCTGACCGGTTTCGAAGTGGAGTTCGCCGAGGAACTGGCCAAGCATCTTGGGGTGAAAGCCACGCTGAAGCCGACCAAATGGGACGGTATGCTGGCTTCTCTTGATTCCAAACGCATTGACGTGGTCATCAACCAGGTGACTATCTCTGATGATCGTAAGAAAAAATACGATTTTTCTACCCCGTATACGGTCTCTGGTATCCAGGCGCTGGTGAAGAAAGGCAATGAAGGCGTTATTAAGACTGCTGCCGATCTGAAAGGTAAAAAAGTCGGCGTGGGTCTGGGAACCAACTATGAAGAGTGGCTGCGCCAGAACGTGCAGGGTGTGGATATTCGTACCTATGATGATGACCCGACCAAATATCAGGATCTGCGTGTAGGTCGTATCGACGCCATCCTGGTTGACCGTCTGGCCGCGCTGGATCTGGTGAAAAAAACCAAGGATACGCTGGCCGTTACCGGTGAAGCATTCTCCCGCCAGGAGTCCGGCGTGGCGCTGCGTAAAGGCAATGAAGATCTGCTGAAAGCGGTGGATGCAGCCATTGCTGAAATGCAGAAAGACGGTTCGCTGAAAGCCCTGTCTGAAAAATGGTTTGGAGCAGATGTGACGAAATAATCGTCATCTGATGAAAAAAGGCGCCTTTAACAGCGCCTTTTTTTATTTCATTGCGCCTGAACGTGCATAATAAAAGAACATCACAACAACGAATACCGGAGGCTGTATGCCGCTGCATAATTTAACGCGCTTTCCACGTCTGGAATTTATTGGCGCGCCAACGCCACTCGAATATCTTCCGCGCCTCTCAGATTATCTCGGGCGCGATATTTTCATTAAACGCGATGACGTCACGCCGATGGCTATGGGCGGCAATAAGCTGCGTAAGCTGGAGTTTCTGGCAGCAGACGCGCTGCGTGAAGGCGCGGATACGCTGATAACCGCGGGTGCGATTCAGTCTAACCACGTTCGCCAGACGGCGGCGGTCGCCGCTAAGCTTGGCCTGCACTGCGTGGCGCTGTTGGAAAATCCGATAGGCACCACTGCCGAAAACTATCTCACCAATGGCAACCGTCTGCTGCTGGACCTGTTTAATACGCAGATTGAAATGTGCGATGCGCTGACCGATCCGAATGCACAGCTGCAGGAGCTGGCGACGCGGATTGAAGCGCAAGGGTTCCGCCCGTATGTGATCCCGGTTGGGGGTTCCAATGCACTGGGTGCGCTGGGCTATGTGGAAAGTGCGCTGGAAATTGCCCAACAGTGTGAAGGGGCCGTTTCGCTCTCTTCCGTAGTGGTGGCCTCGGGCAGTGCGGGAACGCATGCCGGACTGGCCGTGGGTCTGGAGCAATTGATGCCAGACGTCGAACTCATCGGCGTGACCGTCTCACGCAGCGTGGCGGATCAAAAGCCCAAAGTTGTTGCACTGCAGCAGGATATTGCCCGGGAGCTGGAACTGACGGCCTCAGCGGAAATCCTGTTATGGGACGATTATTATGCGCCGGGCTACGGTACGCCAAACGAAGAGGGCATGGAGGCGGTAAAACTGCTGGCGCGTCTGGAAGGCATTTTGTTGGATCCGGTGTATACCGGCAAGGCGATGGCGGGTCTGATTGATGGCATCAGCCAGAAACGCTTCAAGGATGAAGGGCCAATTCTCTTTATTCATACTGGTGGGGCACCTGCGCTGTTTGCCTACCATCCTCACGTGTAACGACCAGGTAGAAAAACGCTAATGCATGAAAGTATCCAACTGGTGATTGATTCTCTGCCGTATCTGCTCAAGGGCGCAGTGTTTACGCTGCAACTGAGTATCGGTGGGATGTTCTTTGGCCTCGTGCTGGGGTTTATCCTGGCGCTGATGCGTCTGTCGCCGCTGCTGCCCGTGCGCTGGCTGGCGCGCTTTTATATCTCTATCTTTCGCGGAACGCCGTTGATTGCCCAGCTGTTCATGATCTATTACGGTCTGCCGCAGTTTGGTATTGAGCTTGATCCTATTCCGGCGGCGATGATTGGCTTATCGCTTAATACGGCGGCCTACGCTGCGGAAACGCTGCGTGCGGCAATCTCCTCCATCGACAAAGGGCAGTGGGAAGCGGGTGCCAGTATTGGTATGACGCGGTGGCAAACCATGCGCCGGGCAATCCTGCCGCAGGCTGCGCGGGTTGCACTCCCACCGCTGAGTAACAGCTTTATTAGCCTGGTGAAAGACACCTCTCTGGCCGCGACTATTCAGGTACCGGAACTGTTCCGTCAGGCGCAGTTGATTACCTCGCGTACGCTGGAGGTATTCACGATGTATCTGGCAGCCTCGTTGATTTATTGGGTGATGGCGACGGTGCTTTCTGCACTGCAAAACTATTTTGAAGAGCAACTGAACCGCCAGGAGAGAGAGCCGAAATGAGTGCTATCGAAGTCAGAAACCTGGTCAAAAAATTCCATGGGCAAACGGTGCTGCATGGGATCGATCTTGACGTTAAACCCGGTGAAGTTGTGGCGATTATCGGGCCGAGCGGCTCGGGCAAAACGACGCTGCTGCGCAGCATTAATTTGCTGGAGCAACCGGAGGCGGGCACCATTAAGGTGGGTGAGATTACCATTGATACCGCGCGTTCGTTAACTCAGCAGAAAGGTCTGATTCGTCAGTTGCGCCAGCACGTGGGCTTTGTGTTCCAGAACTTTAATTTGTTCCCGCATCGCACGGTGCTGGAAAACATTATTGAAGGTCCGGTGATTGTTAAAGGCGAACCGAAAGCCGAAGCGACAGCCCGAGCGCGCGAACTGCTGGCGAAAGTCGGGTTAGCTGGTAAAGAAACCAGCTATCCGCGGCGTTTGTCCGGCGGGCAGCAGCAGCGCGTGGCTATTGCCCGGGCGTTGGCGATGCGACCTGAGGTTATTCTTTTTGATGAACCGACCTCCGCGCTTGATCCTGAACTGGTTGGTGAGGTACTTAATACCATCCGCCAACTGGCGCAGGAAAAACGCACCATGGTGATAGTGACGCATGAAATGAGCTTTGCGCGCGACGTTGCCGATCGGGCGATATTTATGGATCAAGGACGGATAGTGGAGCAGGGGCCCGCTAAATCCTTATTCACGCATCCGCAGCAACCGCGAACCCGTCAGTTTCTTGAAAAGTTTCTGATGCAATAAATAGTGCATGCAGCACTCGTCGAAATTGTTTTTTGGCGAGTGCTGTTCGCATAACTATTTATAATTATTGCTTTATTATTAACTCCCAATACTGTTACTTCCTGCCGTTGTTGAGTAATGCTCAAGTAATTGTTCATTTGTCCGATAATTTGCATATATAAAATACATTTATGTGTTAGCTTGTTTCATATGTTTGGATGATTATCAATCTCAGGGGTATTACCACTTAGTATGCAGGGTCATGATTTCTTCACCTGGCGACGGAGTATGCTGTTACGCTTTCAGGAAATGGCGACGGCAGAGGATGTCTATAATGAATTACAACAACAGACGCAGCATTTAGAGTTCGATTTTTACGCGCTCTGTGTTCGTCATCCCGTACCTTTTACCCGACCTAAAACGTCGCTTCACACGACCTATCCCAAAGCATGGGTGGCGCATTATCAGTCCGAGAATTATTTCGCTATTGATCCGGTGCTGAAGCCTGAAAACTTCAGTCAGGGGCATTTACCCTGGAACGATACCTTATTTCGCGATGCACAGCCCCTGTGGGATGCCGCGCGCAATCACGGTTTACGTAAAGGGATGACGCAATGCTTAATGTTGCCTAATCGGGCGTTGGGTTTTTTATCGGTATCGCGTGCGAGTGTCCGTAATAGTCGCTTTGCAAACGATGAGGTAGAGCTCAGGATGCAACTGCTGGTGCGGGAAAGCTTGTCGGTACTGACGCGGCTGCAAGATGACATGGTCATGGCGCCAGAGATGCGCTTTAGCAAGCGGGAAAAAGAGATATTGAAATGGACGGCAGAGGGGAAAACCTCTTCAGAGATAGCGATAATTCTGTCGATTTCTGAAAATACCGTTAACTTTCACCAGAAAAATATGCAAAAGAAATTTAATGCACCCAACAAAACGCAGATCGCCTGTTATGCCGCGGCAACCGGGCTGATCTGAGTAAATCATCGTTCTGAGTGTCAGACGCAAACCCGGCTGAGAGCATCGCTGTCAGCCGGGTTCTTATTACTGGCGGTAGGCCTGTTTAATTTGCTTAACAGTGCTGGAAAATACCGCAGCCTGTGATTGATCTTCAATCAGCGCGATCTGTTTTTCCATTTTAAGAATCACGCGCCCTGCATCGGCTTGGCCCATTGCCTGCAGCATCAGCGTTAACATGGCTTTCAGGCAGGTGACTTCATTGGCCAGTTCCTGGTTATTCTCAGCAGTGGAAAAGTCAGGCGTACTCATTTATTTTCCTCGTTATGTTTCAATGAAAAAGTGCGATGTCAAATCTTAAGGCGCCGGAGTATACCATAAGCGAGGCTAAAAATATCAGCGGTTGTTTTCTGCGCAAACATAAGCCGCGGACATTAAAATAAACAACATGTTGCACTGCATATATTTTCTCCATCTGTTGTTTATTTCGAGTATTTTACTCGTTAATTATTGTTACAACTTTAGCTGCTTATTTTGCATTCAACGGACGAATATGAATTTTTTGTCACTATTCTGAAACAGCTATGCAGATATAACCGTGGCAAAAGGTTGCCATAACAGAAAGTTTCCACTCGTCGTACCTTCTAATTTCCAAAAACGAGAGCAAAATCGAAAGACGGCGATTTTTACATTTCAAAGTTGAGATAAAACCCGTTAACATAGGACCGATTAACTATCGGTAGCGTTATCCCTATTCTGGAGATATTCCTTTGATCAACGTTTTTCTTGTTGATGACCACGAACTGGTGCGCGCAGGGATACGACGCATTCTTGAAGATATAAAAGGCATTAAAGTTGTCGGCGAGGCGTGCTGCGGTGAAGATGCGGTAAAATGGTGCCGCTCAAATTCCGTTGATGTTGTGCTGATGGACATGAATATGCCCGGTATTGGTGGCCTTGAGGCAACGCGTAAAATTGCGCGTTCAACGGCTGATATTAAAGTGATCATGCTGACTGTCCATACCGAAAACCCGTTACCTGCAAAAGTCATGCAGGCGGGAGCCGCGGGCTATCTCAGTAAGGGGGCTGCGCCCCAGGAGGTCGTGAGTGCGATTCGTTCGGTTTATTCTGGCCAACGTTATATTGCCTCCGATATCGCTCAGCAGATGGCGCTTAGCCAGATTGAGCCTGAGAAAACGGAAACCCCGTTTGCCAGTTTGTCTGAACGTGAGTTGCAGATTATGCTGATGATCACCAAAGGTCAGAAGGTCAATGAGATCTCAGAGCAACTGAATCTTAGTCCTAAAACGGTGAACAGCTATCGCTATCGAATGTTCAGTAAATTAAACATTCACGGCGATGTTGAGCTGACTCACCTGGCAATTCGCCATGGCCTGTGTAATGCGGAGACATTAACAAGCCAGTGACCGATCAGTTTGATGCCAAAGCGTTCCTGAAAACCGTGACCAGTCAGCCCGGCGTTTATCGTATGTATGATGATGCCGGGACGGTCATCTACGTCGGGAAAGCGAAAGACCTGAAAAAAAGGCTTTCCAGCTACTTCCGTAGCAACCTCGCATCGCGTAAGACCGAAGCACTGGTCGCGCAAATCCAGCAGATTGATGTCACGGTTACGCACACCGAAACCGAGGCGTTATTGCTTGAGCACAACTACATCAAGCTGTATCAGCCGCGTTATAACGTTTTGCTGCGCGACGATAAATCCTATCCTTTTATTTTCCTCAGCGGCGATACCCATCCTCGCCTGGCAATGCATCGCGGGGCCAAGCATGCCAAAGGCGAGTACTTTGGACCGTTTCCTAACGGCTACGCCGTACGCGAAACGCTGGCGTTGCTGCAGAAAATCTTCCCTATTCGTCAGTGCGAAAATAGTGTTTATCGCAATCGCTCGCGGCCCTGTCTGCAATATCAGATTGGCCGCTGCCTCGGTCCGTGTGTGGCGGGCCTGGTGAGTGAGGAAGAGTATGCGCAGCAGGTTGATTACGTTCGTCTGTTCCTGTCCGGGAAAGACGATCAGGTATTAACGCAGCTGATCGCCCGGATGGAAAAGGCCAGCCAGAATCTCGAGTTTGAAGAGGCTGCCCGCATTCGCGACCAAATTCAGGCCGTACGCCGCGTGACCGAAAAACAGTTTGTCTCTAATACCGGAGATGATCTGGACGTCATCGGCGTGGCGTTTGACGCTGGCATGGCCTGTGTGCACGTGCTGTTTATTCGCCAGGGTAAAGTGTTAGGCAGTCGTAGCTATTTCCCGAAAGTCCCAGGTGGAACAGAACTCGGCGAGGTCGTTGAAACCTTTGTCGGACAGTTTTATCTGCAGGGAAGTCAGATGCGCACCTTACCCGGTGAGATCCTGCTCGATTTTAATCTTAGCGATAAAACCCTGCTGGCAGACTCTCTGTCTGAGCTGGCCGGGCGGAAGATCAACGTTCAGACGAAACCGCGAGGCGATCGCGCGCGGTATCTGAAGCTGGCGCGTACCAACGCGGCGGTGGCGTTAACCACAAAACTTTCCCAGCAGTCGACCATTACTCAACGCCTGACGGCGCTGGCATCAGTACTCAAGTTACCCGCAGTGAAACGCATGGAGTGCTTTGATATCAGCCACACGATGGGCGAGCAGACGGTAGCCTCCTGCGTGGTATTCGATGCCAATGGACCACTGCGCGCCGAGTATCGCCGCTATAACATCACGGGTATTACGCCGGGTGATGATTATGCGGCAATGAATCAGGTTCTCCGCCGGCGCTACGGTAAGGCAATTGAAGAAAGTAAGATTCCGGACGTCATATTGATCGATGGCGGGAAAGGTCAACTGGGGCAGGCGAAAGCCGTGTTTGCTGAACTGGACGTGCCCTGGGACAAACAGCACCCGCTTTTGTTGGGCGTGGCAAAAGGGGCCGATCGTAAAGCTGGTCTGGAAACGCTGTTCTTTGAGCCGGAAGGTGAGGGCTTTAGCCTACCGCCGGATTCGCCTGCATTGCACGTTATCCAGCATATCCGCGATGAATCTCACGATCATGCGATTAGCGGGCACCGTAAAAAACGGGCGAAGGTGAAAAGTACCAGCACGCTGGAGACTATTGAAGGTGTCGGGCCGAAGCGTCGGCAGATGTTGTTGAAATATATGGGCGGTTTGCAAGGGCTTCGTAACGCGAGTATTGAAGAAATTGCAAAAGTGCCGGGTATTTCGCAAGCTCTGGCAGAAAAGATCTTCTACTCGTTGAAACATTAGGCCCTCTGTAGCAACATAGGGGTAATTTTACTGACAACAGATAGTTATCCGTCATATGCAATTTAATATCCCTACGTTGCTCACGCTGTTTCGCGTCATCCTGATCCCATTCTTTGTATTGGCTTTTTATCTGCCATTCACCTGGGCTCCCTTCGTTTGTGCGCTGATCTTCTGTATTGCGGCGGTCACCGACTGGTTTGACGGCTATCTGGCGCGTCGCTGGAACCAAAGCACGCGTTTTGGCGCCTTCCTCGATCCGGTGGCTGATAAGGTACTGGTGGCTATCGCGATGGTGCTGGTGACCGAGCACTATCACAGCTGGTGGGTAACGCTTCCTGCCGCCACGATGATCGCGCGTGAAATTATTATCTCTGCGCTGCGTGAGTGGATGGCTGAACTGGGTAAACGTAGCAGTGTGGCGGTGTCCTGGATCGGCAAAGTGAAAACCACTTCGCAAATGGCCGCGCTCGCATGGCTGCTGTGGCGTCCAAATATTTGGGTAGAGTACGCCGGGATCGCACTTTTCTTCGTCGCCGCGATACTGACGTTGTGGTCAATGTTCCAGTATTTGAGCGCTGCGTGGGGAGATTTGCTTGAACAGTGATCGTTTCGGCGCAAATTTCAGCAAACGATCGTCAGTGGTGAAAAATATCGTTGACTCATTGCGTCAGGTAAGTAGAATGCAACGCATCGAACGGCAGCACTGATTGCCAGACGATAACAAAATCAAGTGATTAACAAAGTTACTTGGTGATGCGGGAATAGCTCAGTTGGTAGAGCACGACCTTGCCAAGGTCGGGGTCGCGAGTTCGAGTCTCGTTTCCCGCTCCAAATTATAGACATCGGCAATAGCGGATGTCGGCTGAAAAGCCAGAAGATTTCGGCGCGTTAGCAAAGCGGTTATGTAGCGGATTGCAAATCCGTCTAGTCCGGTTCGACTCCGGAACGCGCCTCCAATTTCTTCCCGAGCCCGGATGGTGGAATCGGTAGACACAAGGGATTTAAAATCCCTCGGCTGTAAGGCTGTGTGGGTTCAAGTCCCACTCCGGGCACCATGGGAAAGAAAAGAATAATCAAAGCAATAAGCAGTGTCGTGAAACCACCTACGGGTGGTTTTTTCATTTGTGAAGTACCATTTCCGAAGATGCGTCCGAAGATGGTTTTTCTACGAACGCATAGCGATTCATTTTTTCTGACCGCCAACAACCGGCACAATTTTAGTTTTCCTGTCATAAATCGCCGTTTGTCTCGAATTCTTATGACCAGAAATTGCCTGCTTCTCCTCGAGGCTTCCTTCCAGATCAGAGACACCTTTAGCCTTCAGATCGTGAAATGTGAAATCTATCTGCAGGTGTGGGTACTTCTCCTGTGCTGCAATTTTGGCTTCGCGCCAGCGTGAATTAAAACCGTCGCGAGTGTATTTACTGCCGCTGGTCTGGTGAATGACGAACAGGCTACGGATACCCGGCTTTAACGGCAGGGAACGGGCGAGGGCGACGGCAGCGCGGAGGCGTGGCGACCATGCCTTGATTTGCTTCACTCCAGTTTTCCCCTGGCGGATAAATATTCCGGTTTCCCGTATCTGGTCTTCAGTTAAAGCCAGCACATCGCTTTGTCTGGCCAGACACAAATAAGCTATTTCCATGGTGGCGCGCACTACGTCCGGAGCAACATCGTAAACCGCTTTGTATTCTTCGTCGGTAATGTAACGCTCTCGGGCTGTCTCTTTGAACTTCTTAACGCCCTGGCAGGGATTGTGCTGGACGTAACCCCGCTCGTAACCCCAGCGGAATACCCGCGAAAGAAAACTCTTTTCCCGGTTGGCCTGCGTTTTACTGGCAATACCACGTTGATCCATATATCGCCGGATGTGTTCTGGTTTAATTTTATCAGGGTTAACTTTCCCGAATACTGGCAATACTTTTCCTGCGTATTTCGTATAGTCCTTTCTGGTTTCTGCCGCTAAATCCTGCCAGTCTGGAGACGCCATAAACTGCTCTGTGAGCGCCTGGAACGTTTTTCTTTCTGTCACTTCGCCTACAGCTTTTTCATATGCCAGCCATACAGCTGATTGTGGTTCATTTAACCCACACAGGCGGATCCCTTTGTTGTCTTTCGTACGGAATTCAAATGCAGCCTTGCCCCGGTATACTCGCGGGGGCATCCAGCTATCGGCAGGATTCTTTCGCTTTCCGGCCATCGAATATAGCTCCAAAATCAGGTTCGTCATTTTCGTGCGTTATATCTTCCTTCTGGCCGCGGTACTTGATCGGGTTCAGGAAGTGGCCCCATGTGGTTTTAGGGTGGCCATCTGCTCTTTCCATAAAGAAGATGCCGGCCCGGCGCAGCGCCTCACATTGTTTTGATTTAAGTGGCGTCCCCGTCAGCTCGATCATTTCCTCTCTGGTGATGATGTCGTGATCGTGTCTCATGGTCTTTCCTCAGCATGCCGGCTATAGCGTTGTCTGCTGCATCGCAAGCGCGCTGGATATCGGACTGGGTCAGAGTCCTCTTTCTAACGCTGGCTGATAGCCTGCCAATTTTGATATCGAATTCTGAAAGTAAAACTACACCTGGTTGCCAACGTAGCATTGTGATCTCCGGTTTATTGGTAGACCACAATGCTATCGGTAGTGATGGGTTATTTCTGATTACGCTTAATCAGGTTTTGTTTTGGTCGGAATGCGCCATCTTCACGCGTTATCTTGATATTGCGAGGGAAGTGCATGCCGAGTTCGCAACGGGCCCGCGCTTCGATAATTGCATTGGTTCCATCTGGTAAAACGACATGAACCGCATCACCTTTCTTCAGGGATAGTCTCAGCATATCAGCGCACCTGCAGCGAACGTTCGCCGATTTCAATGTGGGCGCCCGGAACCGGGTTTAAGAGCTCTTCCGGGACTTCCCCACCATCTGCGGTAATCTGAGCTGCGGCCGCTTCTGCTGACTCGATAGCCTCTTTGATTGCCTTTTTGTCAGGCGCAACTACTGTCTGAACAGTCACCAATTCATCCGGGAGTAAATCAACGTTATCGATCACCACGTTGATTGCACCTTTACGGGCGGTGAAGGTGTTTTTTGCCGTTTTTACGGTATCCTGTCCGGCGGCCAGAAGGCACTGGAGAACATATTTCTTCAGGTTGGTGATCTTACCTTCGAATGACTTTTTACGGGCGGCCAGGCGTTTGGCTTCTTCGTCGCAGGTTTTCGCCAGACCTTCAAGGTTGCGAACGTGGACGAATACCGCGTCCAGTTTGTCGCCGAGCTGCAGCTCGAGCCCCTCCATTGTATCGGCGATCATTTCAGCTGACAGACCAGAACCGTCTTCGTTTTCCAGAAGCGCCTGGAGTTTAGACATATCAGCAGCGATAGCAATTGCAGTTGTGGAAGTCATTATGCTTTCTCCTCGGCTTTATTCAGTTCTTTAATACGTCCGTCTTTAATCGTAATGAGTCGGCGCAAGCGGCCAGACAGATAGCGTTCATGTTGTGCGTCACCGTTGGCCTGTGCGGCCTTAATGTGAACATCGATTTCACGTGCGATAGGGGAGAACACGCCGTTTATTTCGTTCACTGTCACGCCATGTGCCAGGGTGTTAGCAACACGGCTAAGTTTGTCGTCAAACTCCTGGCGAAGACGTGCAGCGTCCTCTGCGGTTTCGCTGGCATTCTTCAGATCAAACTCTGCCTTGTTTTTCTGGCGGTATTCCAGATTGTCGTAAAGGCCCATGAAGATATCGCCACTGAAGCCGAGGCCAGATAAAGCCTTTTTGGTTGCATCAGTCAGCGATTTTTTTGTTGCCTCACCATCGCAGGTAATACCGTACTTACTGCCGTAAATGTATGGCGTGCAACCGTAGGCCGTTTCCTCGCCGCGCACACCATTCAGGATGTACCAGAGTCGCACGGTAACGACGTGATGCTGCTCGTTGACGGTATTTCCATTCCCGTCGAGCACTAACTCCCATGACGCATTGTTATCTTTCCCTTTCACCTGGCGTGTAATGGGGGCGCCGATATCGAAACGTTCCTCGAGGATGTCCACACCCCAGCCGATCCCCTTTGGCCCAAACTCGCGAGTGGCAAGCATGGTTAAATAGGTACCGTTGATCGAGGTACCGCCGCCGTTCTGCGTAAAGGCTTTAGTAAACCGTTCATCAGTTTTGAATACACGTTTCCACAGTTCTAAATTGTCCTGTCCGATACTCTGCGCGCCGGCAGACCTCATAACTTCTTCAGCGTCAGGCAGTCTTTCAGCGTGAACAATTTGCTTTGCCAGCACCTCGGCGTTATCAGCTATTGTTTCCGCTTTAGCGCTTAAATTCTCGACTGGCTGCTCTGCATCATCAGAGGCATATACGCCATATCCCATATCGTTGAGCGTTTCACGTGCCTGTTTCGCCTGGGTATCGGTTACCACCGGCTGTGGCGCTTCCGCTTTTTCGACCACGTTTGAGGTGGTATTTTGCGTTGCCTCTGGTTGTTTAACGGATCCTGTCTCGGTTTCTTCAAAGCGGCCGTTTGCCTCCAGCCATGAATCAATGTGGCGGCGTAGGCTGTCAGGGAAATGGTAGGTATCTTTTGCCGGTACGTTCTGCACTACGCCAAAAATACTGTCTCGGTCATATTTGAGAATGTGCTCCGTGGTGCGAAGCGCCATTGACCAACGTTTAAAATCTTCGCGCTCGTCTGCAATGATTTTCTCAGCATCGCGAAGGTTGCCTGATAATACTGGCGCGTCGGGAGAAATAGGGAGTAGGGCAACAGCGATCTCCAGATCCAGTGTTGCATAGGTATGTTTATAACCACGTTTTGGCGCGATTTTAACGTTGGTATCAGTGCTGGCGGCGCCGAGTGAGGAATTTTGGCCTGGTACCATTTCTTCACGTTTACCGGGATTCTCAAGCCAGCGTTTTACAAATTGAGAAATAGCCGCTTTGCCCGGAGTCTGGTTTTCAAAATGGGAGAAAATCCCCTGAATAAGATTATTCAGACCTTCAACATGCATGTGCTTAACTGGTTCGTTATTATGCAGAGCACACAGAACGTTAAGGTTAAAACGATCTTCTTCTTCCAGTTCGGTATCACGGTTATTCAGGTTATCAAGATAATCCACAACCTGAGAATAGATATGGCCGTCAATCTGAGCGGTGCTAAACAGCAGAACGGCTGCAAAGCGTTCACCTGGGGAAACGGCCATTAGATCGATAACATCATCGTCAGCTGGTAAACTTGATTCCTCACCGGCGGTACCGTTCGCGGTAATGGAAACCCATTTTTCACCGTCGAAAGTATGTTGCTGGGCGAATAGCTCGTCGAACTGGCCAACGGTCGGCAGCGGCTGGCCTTCTTCGTGTTCCCACAGCTTCGGTTTGAAATAGTTGTCACCGTTCGCCGGGTAAGATTCCCAGAGTTTGCCGGTGATAATGCTTTCGGCGATTTTCTTGTTTGGTGCTTCGACGGCGATCGCCAGCTGCACGGCGCCGCAGTCTTTGATAGCCGATTTTTTTGGCTCGAATAAGCCGTTGTAGATGGTCATTGGTCTTTCCTCTTGGTTGCAGGCGCAGGTCACGCGCCGGATTTAGCTAAACGGATAGCAACTTTAATCCCGGCTTTTTTCTGCTTGAACGCCGGAAATTTTCCCTTTTCAGCATTGGCGTAAACGGTGCCAGTAGTAGGGTAGAACTCGACACGACGAACACCGCCGATAATGGTGATATGCATAGTCCCTGAACCAAAGTCGCTATTATTTTCGTGCTCAAATACTGATAAGCCAGCATCGATTATTTTTTCGATGAATGAGTTATTTGTCATAGGAACCTCAAAAAGGGACGTCGCTTTCTTCAATCGGAGAGTGGTCGATGCACAGCAGCTGCTGGATCTGGTCTTCAATAACGCTTAACTGTTTGTTGGCATCAGCAGATATTTGCTCTTTCTTCGCGCGAAGGGCATTAACCTGCATCCCGATAATATCGATAGGCTCTAAAGCAGGAATGGCAATCTCTACCGTTTTGGTAGTAACAAGCACGTACGAATCAGGATATTTCTGTGACATGTCACAGGTGAATGAGTGATAAGACGTTGGTAGATATGGATTGGTTGTTGCCATAACGTAGATAGTTACGGGGATGGTAAGCGCTTCCATAGCGACTCCTTGGTGATGTATACTCAGAGCCGATCGGCGACTCTGTCGTTGGTCTTTCCTCGCTACAGGGTTGGTCCCCTGTAGCACTCCTGGCGGATTGGTCTCCGCTGGGGTAAATCAGCCCACTCCGGTGGGCTTTTTTACGCCTGAAGGTTGCCGGTCTTTCCCGGCTGTCAGGGTGGTCAGTCCCGTTGGTCTTTCCTCGTTACCGTGTGAAAAAAATGCCCCGGGCGCCGGGGCCAAGACTACACACAGCAATTCGCATTCATTGCGGTCTTTCCCGCATGTCATCGTACTGGCGGCGACCCGCGAATTTGGTGCCTGTCTTTCCAGACTGTCAGAACGTTTTTCTGAACAACTGCCGCGTGGTTAGTGCGTCGTTGGTGATTTGAATATTAGTTATGCGTATATTTGAGGTCAAGCTAAAAATAATCGCAATGCGAATATTGTTTGCATGTGTTTGAAAATTAAGAATAAAAAAAATCCCGCATTTGCGGGATTGTTTGGGGAAGGTGGTTATTGCTTTCTGGTGGCCAGAAGTTCCTCGAAAAGCCGGTCAAAATCTTTAACTTTTTCCTTTAAATCAGATAGATGCCTTTCTTTCTCGCTTTGTGGCAGCCTTTCGTAAAGCTCTAAAAGCTCTGCGTCGCCTGGAGTCAAAAGCCTCCAGCCAGCAGCTGAGTAGTCTTGAACATGCGAACCGGTAGCACGAACGTAGTTCATCATTTCAGCTAGGTCGGGGCGGATTTCCTCAGGCTTAACGCCAAGAAGCGCGGCGAATTTCAATGTTGCATCGGTATTGAGGGGGATGCTTCCACGTAAATACTGGCTTACAGTCGCTTGTGTGCTGAAGCCAAGAGCATCCGCCGCCTTTTCCTGCGTAAGGCGTAAAGTTACTTTTTTCTTATCCCATATGTCGCGCAGTCTTTGCGCGGCATCAGTTTCAGCTGCATCAAGCGTTTTCTTTCTCATGGCATCCATATTATTCGTAAAATTAATCAACTCCCAAGCGTGTTACTGTTGACACCTCTATATTCGTGATACTAATATTTGCTTGTCTCATACAACCCAGGAGGATCGATGGATCTCAAAACATTTCTAAAAACTTCTGGTGTTCGCCAGAAAGCATTTGCCGCACTCGTAGGGCGGACACAGGGATATGTCAGCCGTGTCGCCTCCGGAGAGTGTCTTCTTGGCGCGGCCACAGCACTTAAGTGGGCTGCCGCAACTGAATTCCAGGTAACACCCCATGATCTGCGCCCTGATCTATATCCGAACCCAAAAGACGGGATTCCAGACAGGGCAGCAGCCTAACAATCAGCAACCAATAAATCTGATTAAGCCTAATCAGGTTTTCAGCGACAGGAGACGCGAAGGAAGTGGAAAACCTCGAAGAACTGAAACGGGAGATCTTCAACTGGGCCGTAGAGCGCGGGCAGGAACATGTTGCCATCGAAATCACACGCATGTGGTTCCGAATGGGCGGCAACACCAGCACGGTAAAGCTTCACCAGATGGAAGATCCAATGGGTAACGCCGACTGGCGGGCCATAAACAACAATCGCCAGCAAATTTTTCGCTGGTTACGTGGCGACACCAAAGCGGCAAGAGCCAAAACAAGAGCACTGGCTAAGGCGATGGAAGCGGCGCTGCCCGCAGAACGATACGCGCAGCTGGGAATGACTACTCAGCATTTGATATGCGTAGCGATACGCGAGTTTGCTGCGGCGATCATCGCGCTACTGCTGGATGCCAGGGATAGACCGCAGAGGATAGCCCAGGCATTGCAAGCCATCCAGGAAACACAGCGCCTGACCAGCGTTTAACTGTACCGAGGAAAGACCAACATGCTGAATTCAATTGACCGCATTACCTGGCGGAACGGCTTCCGTTTGAATGGCGCACCGGCCGTCATGGAAGACATCGAAGATATTTTCGAAGGTCGCCGCGCAGCTGCGTTATCTATCTGGGCGCAGTATGAAAAACTGAAAGAAGAACTCCGCGAAATGAATTTGTCACCTGAGGAATATCAGGCGGCATGCCGTCAAATCGCCGAAATGCTGGGGATTTGATCATGAGCCGTTTACTTATCAATGAGCAACCATTACTGGTGCTTCCATCCTTAGCATGCGAAATAGGGCTTAACGAAGCTCTGGTATTGCAGCAAATCCACTACTGGATGAACTCCTCCAAGAATTTCTTTGAGGGTCGTTACTGGGTATACAACAGCGTCTCTGAGTGGCAAACCCAGTTCCCATTCTGGAGCGAATCGACAACAAAACGCGCACTGGCAAAACTCGAAAAGCTGGGGCTGGTTGATATCGGTGATTTCAATAGTGATGCCTGGGATAAAACAAAATGGTATTCAATAAATTACGATAATCTCGACAAGCTTTCTGGCCCCTCTAAAACAGTGACCAATCGATTAGGTCAAAATGAACCAATCGAAGATCGCAAAATGACCAAAGCATCAGGTCAAAATGACCAGTCCCCACAGGTCAAAATGACCCGATCTCCTACAGAGAATACAACAGAGAATAAAGATCTAGATCCCCCTAACCCCCAAATGGGGGAGGGCGAGGAAATTATTCTCGCTGACGCGAAAAAAGCCCTCGAGTTTTATAACGACTGCACCGGTACCCGTTGCCGTGACGTTAAGCCGTTTGTGCTCATGCTGACACCGACCAAAACGCGCGAAGGGTACACCCTGACCGAACTGCAGTTGGTTATCCGCTGGGTTCTGGCTACCTGGCGGCGCCGTGGTGCTGGTGCACCAAAACCAGCAAATATCTGCCGGGTTAGCCGGTTCGATGGCTATCTCGCTGACGCTGAGGCATGGGCCACTACCGATGCCAGTATTGATCCGGCAGCTGTTATCGATGGTTACAACGAGATTTTCGCCGATGTGCTGCCAGCCGCGACCCTTGACGCTGATCGCCGCCAGAAAATTACGCGCCTTGCGGCTCACATGATGAATAAAACCACGGGGGCGTTTCTAGGCTACCTGGAAAAATTCCGCAATACCGCACCAGATTTTTACTTTGGCGGCGAACACCGCGACGGCTGGCGCGCCAGTTTTGATTACCTCATGAAACCGGAAACACTGCGTAAGACAAGGGAAGGTGCACTGTGAGCCCTCAGGATCTCGAAGCCTGTGTGCTGGCTGGCCTGCTGAATGGCGGTGCAACACCAGATGCGTTCGATGTAATCGCCAGCACTCCGGAGGAATCATTCAGCATCGGATTCCATCGCCGCGCTTTCAGTGAAATAAAAAAACAAGCCCTGGCGAACGGCATGATCGATATGCTTTTTATCAGCGAGGCGCTGGGTGGCTCAAGCCTGGCCGATTTATCAGATATTTCACGCATCCCCGCCACGGTACCAAACCTGAAAGGGTATGCAGGGAAGATGGTCAAAGCATGGCGCAGCCGTGCTCTGGCGAAACTGCTGCAGGACGGAGCCGACGGCATCCGGCAGGCAGCAAACCAGGAACAACGCGATCAGGTGGTAGAGAACGCCGTCGCACAGCTTCTGGACATGACTGCTGACACTGGCGACATTCAGCCGGTGCATATCAACGAGCTTTTGCCTGTTTACATGGATACCGTGCAAAAACGCATGGATGGCGATGAATCGACCCGCAATTTGCTGACGGGTATTTCGGATCTCGATAGCGCCACTGGAGGAATTAACCCACAGGATCTTATCGTCGTTGCTGGCCGCCCGGGCATGGGTAAAACAGAGTTCGCGCTCACCGTGGTGGAAGGGGTAACGGCCAAAGGCGGCGGCGCGCTGATTTTTAGTATGGAAATGGCTGCCACGCAGATCGTTGAGCGCTCACTGGCTGGCGCCGGAAACCTTTCTGTGTCACGGCTGCGTAACCCTCAGGACATGTATGACGAGGACTGGGCGCGCCTGACATCAGCGATGGCCACACTCAACGATCGTGATATCTGGATTGTTGACGCTACTGATTTGACCGTCGAACAAATCCGCGCGATCGCTGAAACGCACAAACGCCGCCACCCGCATTTAGCGATGATTATGGTCGATTACCTCGGCCTGATAAAAAAACCAAAAGCAGAGCGTAACGATCTCGCCGTCGCGCATATTTCGCGAAACCTCAAAACGATGGCTATGCGCCTGCACACGCCCACTTTCGCGCTGAGCCAGCTCTCCCGTGCCGTTGATGCGCGCCCGGCAGCACAGCGCCGCCCGGTGATGTCAGACCTGCGTGATTCCGGCTCTATTGAGCAGGACGCCGACAGCATTCTGTTTCTGTACCGCGACGAGGTTTATGACCCTGAAAGCCCTGCTGCTGGCGTGGCTGAGGTCATTCTCGGTAAGTGCCGTTTTGCCGCATCCGGTACCGTGATTTACCAGGAATTCAAGAACGGCCATTTCTTGCCAATCGATCAACATGTCGGGAAAGAGAAAACCCGCATTCAACTGGAGGCAGCCAAACCCAAAAAACAACAGCGTCGGTATTCCGACAAATACAACACCGAACCGTTTTGACCGCGCCTGACCAGCGCTAATTAACCAACGAGGAAAGACCAATGACCGATTTACTGTATGCAAAAACCACCAGCGCAGATGATGGTTGTGACTGGGGGCCAGTAATCATCTGGCGTATGAATGCTGGCGCGCGTGCCCGAAATCGAGCCTGTTACGTTCCGGCACCCCGCCCGATCCAGGTAAACCCTGTTTATCGCGTAGCGAAAACAAAAAAAGCACCTGTGCAAGCCGTTAACACCTCAGGGCGTTGGCTCAAAACCCACACTGCGACGGTTATCACTGCTAAAGGCGAAAAAACGGTAAAAATCCGCGAGACTGCCACCGTTTGGAGTGCCGGGAGCAATGAAAACTACGACAAGCTCACCGGGCAGCGCGTCGGCGCACCGGGCCGATGCCGCCTCCTTCTGGAGTCGATCACTCCGATTGCACGCAAAGCAAAAGCGGAATCCCAAAAGGCCTCCAGAGAGTTATCAGCACAAAAGCTGGTGGCGCTGATGAAGGGCAAAACCCTTTCGTATCAGGGCATCCTCGCTGCGATCAAAAAATATCACCCGGACATCAACATTACCCCCGGCCAACTGCAAAAGCGTATCTGGCGCATGGTTCAGTCCAAATACGTTGGCATTGAGCGTCACGATGAAATGCCAGTGACTCATTTCACCTTGAAAAGTGTTGATCCTCGTTTTTACACCCATTCAGAGAAAAGCGTGAAGGATTAAGGCATGGCCGGGCAATCGGATTACCTACCGCCCGGCTTACCCCTCAATCGCGCCAAATGGCCGCAGGAATTTCAGCTCAAAGAGCATTACGACATGTGCGCTGCTGCGCTAGTGCGCCAGCTCTATGAGAAGAAAATCACACGTTACGCGGTCGTTCAGCAGATCGAGGCAACGCCGGAGAGTCAACGAGAGTTTTTTAGAGAGCGCTTAAATTACTGGCGCGCGCAGAGAGAAGGATTTAACGATGAATAACAAAGAATTAATCAATGCCGGACACGCACTGGCAAAAGCTATCAGCAATGATACGCCGCTGATCGAGATCGCGAAGATGGTTTCCAATCTTGCTACGCAGTTGGATGTGCAGCTGGCTCGCAGTAATGCGCTGGCTGCGGAGAATGCAGGGCTGAAGTCTGCGCACCCTCAGCCATTCGGAGCTGAGATGATGAAGGCTCTTGATGCGTATGAGAAACATCAGGATGAAACGCCTGAGACAGGCATGCTAGATGCATTCTTTATCCTGCGAGACAGCATCCGCGTTGATACGACAGCGACCGACGCTTTCCTGGCTGAAGTGCGGGCGCAGGGTGTGGAGATGTTTGCATCAAAGTGCAAAGAAGAATCGAAGCGTGCCCACTCTTCTGACGCCAGGGATTCTTGGTGGGTCTCGGGTGAAAACGCTGAAGACTTCGCCGACGAGCTTCGCAAAGGAGTGCAGTCATGACACATCGCAAAATAGTAAACCGCATGCGTAAGGCTCAGCGCGTTAGCGCTTCAAAAATGCATGAGCTTAATGAAGTCGGCATGGTAGGCGTGCATGGGGTGAAGGATGTGGAAATTCACAATATCTGCGTGGATGCCCATAACGTGCATGTAGGTATCTGGAATCAACTCCAGCGCTACATCAACCAGTTAACTCGCAAGCCCGGAGCCGCCCAATGAGCACTCGTCGCAAAATTAACAAAATTCTGAAAGAGAAAGGCCTGGTCGCTGATGTCGAGTACGACGGAAGCGGTGCTAGCAGAGATGAATATGGTTGGTGGACTGTGACTCTCGATCAGGCATCGGCTGATTTTGTTCGCCTGAAGCTTAATGAGCCTGAATTCACTGGTTCGATAGAATTTTGCGAACTAGAAGAGGGGTTTCAACAGCTTTCTGAGTTACCTGCAATGGAGGCCGCCCAATGAGCAACATCGACAAACAGGCGCTGATTGCAAAAATCAAAAAGCAGACCGAAAGCTTTGACACAGTGGTGCTGAAAGAGGATGAGGCTAAGGCGCTGCTGGATGAGCTGGAAGCCGCAGAGAAGCGGATTGCTGAGCTGGAGGCCAGGGAAGCAAAAACTATGTGGTCTGAAATCGATATGAGCGATGCCGATTGCTTCACCATTACTCGTTTACACGAAATCATCTACGCCAGCGAATTAAAATGGCCTGAGCCTAAATTGCTTGCGCGATTCATGCATGACGTTAAGCAGCTCGCTGGCACCGCTAAAGGAGAGTGATATGGCTAAGACAGCATCTGAGCGAAAAAAAGCCCAGCGCGCCCGCCAGGCTGAAGCTGGTAACCGCAAGCTGGAGCTGCAGTTGGATACTCAGGAGATTGAAATGCTCGAGCGCAATTGTGCATCACGCCGCCCGGGGAGAGCGCCGTACGATATGACCGAGTACATCGCGCTGCTGATCCGCCAGGATGATGCACGGATGCGCAACCGCATTAAGCGTATACGCGCCAGCAAATGCACCAAATGCGGCGACGCGCTTCCGGTTAAAAGCTGCATCATGTCTGGCGATTCTCAGTGCTGGGTAACTACTGGATGGAAAAAGTTCATACTGACAGTATGAGTCAGCGCAGCAAAGTATACTGCCGCCGGAAACGGCGGTTTTTTTGTTTAAAAACAAAGCAATACGAAATTCCATTTTCAATTATTTTAACGTTTTGTGCTCTTAAGGATTTGCACTTCCTGCCACTTGGGAGTATATATACTGTAATTTTATACAGTCGTTTGAGAGGGGGAGGCGTGATTGAAAAAACGGAGATTGGGGATCATCTTCCCGATAACGGCCGCGTACTCGTGACCCTCAGAAACGGCAAAATATCAGCCCTACGAATTGCTCATGATGATGAGCACCTTGCATCACTTAAGTCGTTGTTTGAATTGGCTGAATTGTCCGGTTTTACCATTGTCGAAAAAGACAAAACTAAGGTATAATTAGGGCATCGGGCTGAACACCCGATAACCTGTATTTCTGAGCAATTGCTGCGCTAAAGGGGAAACCAATGGCGCAGTATTCTTTTGTAAAATCAGCAGGCGGAGTATTAATCCCGGCAACGCCGGAAGCGCGAGAATTTATCGAAAAAAAATGTCGCATGGGCGCTGTGCTTTACGCCGACTTTAAACAAGCGCGCAATCCGGCATTTCATCGCAAATTCTTCGCGTTGCTTAATCTGGGGTTTGATTACTGGCAGCCGACCGGCGGAACCATTTCCCCGGCCGATAAAAAACTGGTTCGTGGGTATGTGCAGCTGGTGGCCCATTATGCCGGGCATGAAGAAACACTCCAGGAACTGGCCGATCAGTATCTCCGCGACGAAGCAGAAAAACGCGCCGGAAATATCAGCGCAGTAAAATCGTTTGAGGCGTTCCGCTTCTGGGTAACTATTCAGGCAGGTTTTTACACCGAATACGAAATGCCTGACGGCACCACCCGCAAAGAACCAAAATCCATATCGTTCGCAAAAATGGACGATATCGAATTTTCCCAGCTCTACAAATCCGTTCTCGATGTGCTCTGGAATTTCATCCTGTACCGCACATTCCCAACACAGCAGGCCGCAGAAAACGCAGCCTCACAATTATTCAGCTATGCAGCGTAAGAAATATCGCCATGACTAACGACGATAAACGCTGGCTGGCCGACGTTGCCTCTCTGGGTTGCGTTGTATGCCGAAATCTTGGCTACGGTGCATCACCTGCAGAAATTCATCACATACGCGCAGGGCAGGGAATGGCCCAGCGTGCAGACCACAAAAAAACATTACCTCTCTGCGCACCTCACCACAGAACCGGCGGGCACGGCGTTGCTATCCACGCAGGCCAGAAAACATGGGAAAAAAATTACGGTACCGAGACTGAGTTACTGGATCAGGTGACCATTGAAGTCGGGGAATTACGATTATGCAGAATTTAATTCCACTCTTAGAGGTAGCAGGAAACACCAAAAAGTTTAATGGCGCCCAGCATCCGGAAAGAACAATATTCTGTTTCCTTTCTTTTCTCACCACAGCGGCGGGCGATTTTTCCCTTCTCTATGCTCGCGCGCGCGCGCGTTTTGGGGGGTGATAAATGCCGCTGGTTGCCACCTTCAAAACCGACTGGTTCCGGGTCATTACCGACCTGACCAGAAAAAACCTCACGACACAGGAAATTGCCAACGAACTTGGCGTTTCGAAATCTGCCGTTCTGGGCTGGAAGTCAGGATCAGAACCTCGCCACGGTCATGGTGAGGCACTTATTGCGCTCTGGTGCATGGCAACCAGCTCTGACAGAAAAAAATTACCCACGGTTTTGCATCGCCAGTGGTTCACCTTCCGTAAATCGCGTTTTGGTCGGGAAACTGACCAGGCATGCAAATAACAATGACCGCTCACCATTCATCCGGAGATATCCAAAATGGGTCGACCAAGAAAAAACGTTGAAGTGCCGGGGCAGGAAACTGCTGGTACCGATACAACCAATATCGTGGCGGAAGGGCAATTGCTTAATTCTGTCCCCGTTAACCAGACCGTTGCTGACGCCCCAATTACAGCGACTGAGATCCAGACGCTTAATGCTGACGGCAAGCGCGCAGAGCAGGAAGTAATCCAGCAGCGCGTTGCCAGCCTGCTGGACGATGCCGCCCTCGCTGAGCGCAATACTCTGCTCGGTACCATCAACGAGCAGGGCGCGGCCATCATCGCCCGCTTTGAAACGCTGGGATATACCGACCTGGCTGACCAGCAGCTGACCGACAATCTCGAATTCCTCCAGCTTGTCAAAAAAGCCACCACGGCGGAGCCCGCCGCGCCGCTGGGCTATGTGACGAACGACGAGGGCAAGCGCCAGCCGGTTACGGGTAAGCCCGTTCTGACTGAGCACGGCTGGCACGTTCCGGGCTAAGAGGGGGTCGCTATGTGTGGAGGTGGAGCACCTAAGGTCGTACAGACCGACCCGCAGGCCGAAGCGGATGCAGCTGCCGATGCAGCAGCAAAAGCGGCAAACGCAGATGCAGCAGCGCGTAAGAAGCGCAAGAAAGGCTCGTCCCTTCTCGCCAGTGGTGCAGAGGGTGCGGCTGATTCTGGCAGCTCTCTGCTGTCCTCTGGTGCGCAGGCGGCGCAGCAGAAAAACACTCTGGGGGCGTAACTGATGGATGAACTCGCCGTTAAGCTGATTAAGCGTTCTGACACGCTGAAAGCCAACCGCCAGCAGCATGAAAGCGTCTGGCGCGAGTGCTATGACTACACCTATCCGCTGCGCGGCGCGGGATTCTCTGACGAAGTGCTCGACGCTCAGAGCGCAAAACACAAGGTGGCGAAGCTACTGGACGGCACCGCCACCGATAGCGCCCGAATGCTGGCCTCTGCGCTCATGTCCGGCATGACCCCGGCAAACGCGCAATGGCTGAACCTCGACAGCGAATCGCTTCCGGACGATGCCAAAGCCTGGCTGTCTGAGTGCGCAACGCTGGTCTGGGAAAATATCCATGCGGCAAACTTCGACGCCGAGGGCTACGAGGCGAATCTCGACGTGGTGTGCGCTGGCTGGTTCGTCCTGTACATCGACGAGGACCGCGAAGAGGGCGGCTACACCTTCCAGCAGTGGCCGCTGGCGCAGTGCTATGTCACGTCCACCCGCAAGGATGGCATCGTGGACACGATCTACCGCCGCTACCAGCTTACCGCAGAGCAGGCCATCAAAGAATTCGGCGCGGACAAGGTCAGCGAGAAGATCCGCGACGCGGCGAAGCAAAAGCCCGACGATAAATTCGATTTCCTGCACTGCATTTTCCCGCGCGAAACCTACATGGTCGATGCCCGCCTGGCGAAAAACATGCGCTTTGCGTCGTACAACGTCGACGTGAACAATAAGCAGATTGTGCGCGAATCCGGCTATCACGAATTCCCGTGCTGCGTTCCGCGCTGGATGAAAATCCCCGGCAGCTCCTACGGCATCGGCCCGGTGTACGACGCGCTGCCGGACTGCAAAGAGCTGAACGAAACCAAACGCATGGAGAAAGCCGCGCAGGATCTGGCTATCTCCGGCATGTGGATTGCCGAAGACGACGGCGTACTCAACCCGCGCACGGTCAAGGTCGGCCCGCGTCGCATCATCGTGGCGAACAGCGTCGACAGCATGAAACCACTGCTGACCGGTTCAGATTTCAGCGTGGCATTCACTGCCGAAGAGCGCCTGCAGGCGTCAATCCGCAAAATCATGATGGCCGACCAGCTGCAGCCGCAGGACGGGCCAGCCATGACCGCAACCGAGGTACACGTGCGCGTCGCGCTGATTCGCCAGTTGCTCGGCCCGGTGTATGGCCGTTTCCAGGCGGAATATCTCCAGCTGCTGGTGGTGCGCTGCTTTGGTATCGCTTTCCGCGCAGGCATCTTCTCCCCGCCGCCGGAAAGCCTGCAGAACGCCAATTTCAATGTGCGTTACATCTCACCTCTGGCACGCGCCCAGAAGCTGGAAGACGTAACGGCAATCGAACGCCTCGGCGTTAACGTGCAAAACCTCGCGGGCATCAGCCAGGACGTTGTTGATCTCATCGATACCGACGAGGCCACGCGCGTTGTGGCTGATGCTCTTGGCGTTCCGGCAAAAGTAATTCGCTCATCCGATGCTGTGGCGGATCTCCGCGACCAGCGCCAGAAAGCACAGCAGCAGGCCGCTCAGCAGCAGCTCATGATGCAGGCGGGCACCGAGGCGGCTGGAGCCGCAGGGCAGACAGCAGGCGCGGCAATAGGGCAACGACTGGCAGGTAACCAATGAGACTAAAACAGGCTACACCTCAGGACTTTAAGCGCATTTTTGAAGAAATGCCTGGCGGTTCTCAGGTGCTGGAAGAATTAACCCGCCGCTTTGGGCGTGCGGCATATGTCCCCGGCGGCACCGAGGGCGACCGTGAAACGTGTTACAGGGCAGGGCAGCGATCCGTACTGGATTACATCCTGCGCGAAATCAACAAGGCCGATGGAGTAGAAGACGATGTGGAAGCTTAAACACTTATTCATGAACGCTGAGCAGGGCGCAGAACAGCCAGGCGGTGGTAACGGAGGTGGTGAAGATGGCGGCAATAATCCGGGTGCTGGCGAACCTTCTGGTAATTCTCTGCTCAGCACCGGCGCGGGCGAACCGGGTGCTAATGACTGGCTACCTGAGAAATTCCGCGTTATGGGCGAAGACGGAAAGCTCAGTATTGAAAGCTCTGCCCGCAAACTGGCGGAAAATTACACTCACCTTGAAAAACGCATGGGGAGCGGCGACGCACCGCCGAAAACGGCAGATGAGTATGCACCTAAGGTAGAGGTTGAGGGGTTCAACTGGGAAGAATTCAAAGCCGATCCGCGCATGCAGGGCTTCATGAAAACAGCGCACGCCAAAGGCATCACCAACGATCAGATGAGCTTTATCCTGGGCGAATACGCACAGCGAGCTCCTGAGCTGGTTGGCGGTGCCGCTGCGCTTGATTCGGAAGCAGCCACCACGCAGCTGCGCGAAGTGTGGAAGACTGACGCAGAGTTTAAGCAGAACATCGGTCTGGCTTTCCGGGCGTTTAATTCCCTTGCTGACGAGAGCGACCGAGGGCGCATTGACGAGATCGGCAATAACCCGATGGTTATCCGCATGCTGGCTAAAGTCGGTGCCGAAATGCAGGAGGATGTGCCAGCGGGCGGCGATGTGAACCTCGAAGAACAGCAGACCATTCGCGACCTGATGAAGTCCCCGGCGTATATGGACCCGAAACACGCCGACCACGAACGCGTATCTGCGAAGGTCAAAGCGTACTACCAGAAGCGTTATGGCGATCAAACCGTAGCGTGACATGTCACGACAAATAACTTTAAAGGTAAATATCATGGTATCAACCGCATCCCCGGCACCCTCCTGCGTGGCTATCGAGCAGGAAATTCAGGCCAAAGGCTTAACCGCTCCGCGTGTTACTCCGCAGCACATCGATAGCGTCATCAGCCACGAGTTGTATTTTACCGCTCAGCAAGGCGTTTTTGGGGAAGCTGCAACCCATGTGACCGAGCTGAAAGATACACCTGCATTCCCGGTACATGAAAGTCTTGGATTGCTGACCTTCTGCGTTCTTGTACTGCGCAACGGCTTCACCGTCACCGGCGAAAGCGCCTGCGCCAGTCCGGAAAATTTCGACCCTGAGATCGGGCGTAAAATTGCGCGTGAAAACGCAGTGAATAAAATCTGGATGCTGGAAGGTTATCTGCTGAAGCAGCGCCTGCATGATGACCGTTCTGATGTATGGGAAAACGAAGACGATTGTCGACGTGCATTAGAAGTTAAATAACTCTTATCATTCTTCAAAAAGCCAGCCTAACCCGCTGGCTTTTTTCATTTGGTCGGGATTCCGACCGCACACCTCGCTAACAATCTCCCCACAACCAGCCCGGCGGGGACGCCGGATAACTGAATTTTCCCGCAGTGCGTAAGCGCCACGCGCATTGTGTTAATCGGGCCGGGCAACCGACAACCCAGCAGGCGATATTTTCTGGAGTGATTGTTATGTCATTTGATGCCAATAAGAACATGATCACCGCTGC
This sequence comes from Citrobacter sp. RHBSTW-00859, assembly GCF_013729795.1. Classification (NCBI taxonomy): domain Bacteria; kingdom Pseudomonadati; phylum Pseudomonadota; class Gammaproteobacteria; order Enterobacterales; family Enterobacteriaceae; genus Citrobacter; species Citrobacter sp. RHBSTW-00859. The sequence goes on from NZ_CP056284.1 coordinate 2,040,942, forward strand.
GTTTATCACGCAGTTTCATGATTCTTTCGAAATCGCCGCGCAGCAGAAGGATTCCCGCCTGCAGGCAGCGGTAAACGACCGTGGGATGATCACCGGCGAAGCGTTCACCATCAACGATATGGGCACCATCGAAATGACGCAGATCACCACGCGTTTCGGTGACACCGTATGGGACCTGCCTGAAGCCGGCACCCGTAACGCGTTGATGGCGGACTATGCTGTATTCGTGCCAGTTGAAAAACGTGACCTGCGTAAACTGCTGGCCGATCCGCAGGGTCCATATCTGCAGCTCACCCTGGCGGCCTCCAACCGCAAAAAAGACGATGTTGTTTATCGTGCGCTGCTCGACCCTGTGATGCGTAAAACATCCAGCGGTGGCGCGTATGCACCGGTGGCGCTGCCTGCGTCGCAGAAAATCGTTGCAGGCGGCACTGGCATGACCAAAGCCAAGCTGATCGCCGCGAAAGCGATGTTCCGCCGCAACGAGTGTGACGAGCAGAACGGTGAAGAGCTGTATATCACCTACAACGCCGACATGCTCACGCAGATCCTCAGCGATACCACGCTGACTTCTGCCGACTTCATGGCGGTGAAAATGCTGCAGGAAGGCGCAGTGTCTGGGAACTGGCTCGGCTTTAAGTGGCTGGCATACGAAAAACTGGATTCTGCGACCGCAGGCGGTCCGGCAGTTACCACCAAAACCGCCGTCGCATGGTGTAAATCCGCTGTGCATTTCGGTACCGGCGCTGAGTACAACGTCGATATCGGCCCACGCCGCGATAAAAACAACACCATTCAGATCTCTGTTGATGCGTCTTATGGTGCTGGCCGTGCCAACGAGAAAAAAGTCGTCGCCATCGATTTTGTTGTTTAAGCCGCTGGCGTTTTTGCCGGGGTATACCCCCCGGCCTTTTTTCATCTGAGGCTATGCCATGACTTCGAGTGTCTCTATCTGCTCAAACGCACTTCTGGCGCTGGGTGCTCACCCGATAAACGATTTCGACGAAGACACGGATCATGCCCGTCTTTGCGCCAACCTTTACCCTACAGTCCGCAATAAATTACTCCGTGCTCACCCGTGGAACTGCGCCATAAAACGCATTGTGCTCTCGCCTGTCAGTGCCGCGCCAGTCTTCGGGTACGGTTATCAGTTTTCGCTGCCTGGCGACCTGATTCGCGTTCTCTCTGTTGGCGAACAACGTGACGATATTGATTACCGGATTGAGGGGAGCCGGCTGCTGGCTAACGTAGATGTGATTCGTCTGCGTTATATCTACCGTAACGAGGACGAGTCCACATGGGATGCCGCGCTGGTGGATGTTGCTGAAATGACGATGCAGTCCAAGCTGGCGTATGCAGTGACCGGCTCCACCAGCCTGCGCGATAGCCTGGCGCAGGAGGCCTCATTTCTGCTGAAACAGGCAAAAGCCGTCGATGGTCAGGAAGAACCGCCGGAAGAGCTGGGCGGTTATCCAACTTATGAGTCGAGGTTCTGACATGCGCGCGAACCTTATAAAAACCAATTTTACAGCTGGCGAAGTTTCCCCACGCCTGATGGGGCGCGTTGATATTGCCCGCTATGCCAACGGCGCGAAGATTATCGAAAACGCGGTAGTGGTCGTGCAGGGTGGCGTTGTCCGCAGACCTGGCAGCCGATATGCGGCGGCCACGAAATTCGGCAATAAAAAATCCCGCCTTATTCCGTACGTGTTCAACCGTTCTCAGGCCTACATGCTTGAATTCGGCGATGGCTACATGCGCATTTATCAGAACGGTAAGCAGCTGGTTAATGGCGACAATACGCCGTATGAAATCGCCAGCCCATACACCGCCGATATGTTGTCTGCTGTGAATTATGTCCAGGGCGCTGACACCATGTTTCTGGTACATCAGTCTGTTAAGCCTCATCGCCTCCAGCGACGCGGCCAAACCGACTGGGTGCTTGAGCCAGCGCCATTTGTCGTTGAGCCATTCGACGAGGTGCGCGATACACCGCAGAAGTGGTGTAAGCCGTCCGTAAAAGAATTCGTGGGCTCTGAAATTACGCTTACGCTGAGCGACGCTGATCCAGGCACCAACCCAACACCTCCATTTACGGGGGGCGGCTGGGTTGCTCAGGACGTGGGCTCCTACGTTCGCCTTAATGGTGGTCTGGTACTGATTAAAAGCATCACCAGCCCGCAGGTTGCCGTTGGTACTATCCGCAGCGACTTAACCGCCACGCAGGCGGCATCACCGGGTTCATGGACGCGTGAGGACACGGTCTGGACCAATGAATTTGGGTACCCCGGCGCGGTGACGCTATACCAGCAGCGCCTTGTCCTGGCGGGTTCGCCAAAATATCCGCAAACAATCTGGTGGAGCGAAACGGGCGTTTACCTGTCCTTTGAGATTGGTACCGAGGACGATGACGCGATCAGCTTCACGCTGTCTTCTGACCAGCTCAACCCGATTGTGCATCTGGCGCAGATGAATACCCTGATTGCGCTGACCTACGGCGGGGAGTTTACGATCACCTCCGGCAACGATGCGGCCATAACACCGACCAATATTTCGGTGAAAAATCCAAGCCCGTACGGCTGCAACGGGATCCGCCCGGTGCGCGTTGGTACCGAAATCATGTTCGTGCAGCGCGCTGGCCGCAAGCTTTATGCAGTGGCATACGACCCCGACAGCTTTGTTTCCTATTCGGCCAACGATATGACTGTGCTGGCCGAACACATCACCGCTGGTGGGGTGCTGGACATGGCCTATCAGCAACAGCCTGATGCGTTTATCTGGATGGTTCGGGCTGATGGCGCTGCGGTCACGATGGCTATCGACCGTGGTCAGGATGTAATTGCATGGTCACGTCAGGTTACAGATGGCGCGTTTGAGTCGGTGGCGACCATACCATCGGAAGCTGACGATGTGGTTTATGCGATCGTCCGTCGCGAGATAAACGGTCAGACCGTACGTTATGTCGAGGTGTTCGACAGCAAACTCTATACGGATGCTGCAGTAACCGGAACAAGTAGCGCCGGTTCTGCGACATGGTCTGGGCTTGCGCACCTCGAGGGCCAGACGGTTGATGTGGTGGCCGATGGCGCGGTTATGCCGCAGTACACCGTTTCCTCTGGTCAGATCACCCTCTCACGCCCGGCGAAAAGCGTGGAAATTGGCCTGCACTTTGAAAGCACGATCGAAACGCTTACGCCTGAAGTTCAGACCACCGAGGGTACGACACAGAACGCGAGAAAACGCACCAGCGAAGTGACTATGCGTTTCCTCGAAACGACTGGCGCGGAGTGCAACGGCCAGGTTATTCCGTTCCGCCGTTTCGGACCAAAAATCCTCAACCAGCCCGCTCCATTATTCACCGGCGATCACTATTGGGGAAAACTCGGCTGGGAACGCGGAGAAGATACCCTGCTTATCCAGCAGCGCCAGCCGCTGCCATTCCATCTTCTTGCCATTATTTTCACATTCACCAGTAACGGGGGCTGACATGGTACGTAACGCAACGGCCGGGGATATCCCGGCGCTGATCGAGCTGGGAGCAAGGATGTATATCGAGTCCCGTTATTCGCGGAATTCTCCCTTCGATGAAGGAAAGTGCGCAGAGCTCGCCCGCAACCTTATTTCGTCCCCCGCCGGTTGTCTGCTGGTGGTCGAAAAAGACGGTGCTGTAATCGGCTGGCTGGCCGGGGGGATTGCTGAGCAATGGTTCAGCCGCCAGCTGATGGCGTTTGAGTATGGGCTGTTCATTGCTCCTGAGCATCGCGGCGGCACTGCGGGACCGCGTCTCGCTAAAGCGTTTATCACCTGGGCTGAAGAGCACGGCGCTGCGCTCATAAACATGGGGATCACCACGGGCGTGCATGAAGAACGCACCGGCGATTTGTATTCACGTCTCGGCCTGTCGCGTACCGGTCTGCTTTATTCCAAAGAGGTGTAACGATGTGCACTGGCATAGAAATTGCGGCGATCGGCGCATCAGTTCTTGCGGCTGGTGGTGCGGTTTATAGCGGGCAGCAGCAAAAGAAAATGTCCAACTATCAGGCTGCACAGGCGGAAGCTGATGCCGAGGCTGCACAGGCAGCTGCACGGGTGGAAGCCGATCGCATCCGTAAAGCTGGACGAGCACAGGCAGCTGCAGCGCGAGCTTCTCTTGCTGGGTCTGGTGTGGACACGGGGGAAGGTACTGCATTACGTATCCAGTCCGGCATCGTGGGTGATGCGGAGCAGGATGCGTACCAGACCATTTTGAATGGTGCGAACCAGAGCTCACGGCTCAACGCACAGGCGTCTGCCGACCGCATTAGCGGCCGTAATGCTTCAACATCTGACTACATCAGCGCGGGCAGCTCGCTGCTGAGCGCTGGCGGGACAGCGTATAACGGCTGGAAAAAAGCAGGGAGTAAATAACCGTGAGAATTCCAACGGGTAATTTTGGCAACGTTACGCCGCAGGCTAATCCGACCCGGATCGGGGTCAGTAATGTTGGTCAAATAGGTAATGCTGTAGCTGGGCTGGGAGCCGCTCTGGGTCAGACTGTAGAGGATTTGCAGCGCACCCAGGATAAAGCGGACGTGGCGGCAACCCAGGCCATTCTTACCGATCTTGATGCGAAATCCAGTGACCGCTGGGAAAACCCGGAGACCGGCGCGCTGGTAACCCGGCAGGGGTTCAAGTCTTCTGGCGTTGGTCTGGACATGGATAAACAGGACTCTTCCGACTATGAAGAGGCCCGTAAACGCGTGCCGCAGAGCCAGCTGCAGTATTTTGACGCGCAGTGGAAAGCGGGTCAGGTCCGCAGAGCCAGCACTTATAACAGCTTTGAGCGTAGCCAGACAGAACAGGCGCAGCGCCAGCAGCTCGACGCGACAGTTAAATCGTCCGTTGAACAGGAAGCGGGGGCGTTTGACGATCCGCAGGCTGCCGCATTGATTCGCAGCGCCCGGCAGCACTCAATTTCATTGTATGGCCAGGCGCAGGGGTGGTCACAGGAGCAAATAGACCAGGCTGTTTCTGAGGCCAACTTACGCGCTATGGATCAGCGAGCCCAGAACTATGCGGTAACCAATCCTCAGGGCTGGTTAAATGGCGATTTTCCCGTGAAAGACACCGGTGCGCTGGATATGCGTGCCATCGGGATTGTTGAATCCGGCGGTAAGCATTTTAATGCTGACGGCAGCATTATCACTTCGCCCGCTGGCGCGCAGGGTAAATACCAGCTTATGCCGGACACGGGTAAAGAGCTGGCGGCTAAACGCGGCGTGGAATACAACCCTGCCGACGAACAGCAGAATGCGATACTTGCCAGCGACTATGCAAACCAGCTTTACGGTAAATATGGCTCCGAGACTCTGGCAGGAGCCGCTTATAACTGGGGGATGGGTAACGTTGACAAACTGATCGACAAAGTGGGCGACCCGCGCAAGGGTGAAATTTCTGAGTCTGAGTTTATCAGTAAGCTGCCCGCTGAAACTCGCGGATGGCTGGCCCGCTACCGTAAAAACAAAACAGGCCTCGATCCTGTTTCTGTCAACAAAATCGATAACATTGCCGAGTCAAAAATCCGGGAGCAGCGTACGGCGCTGCGCGAGCAAATTGACCCGATTCTGAACAATACGATGGTGCAGCTGTACAACGGGGAAGTGCCTGACGCGATGCCCGATAAAGCATCAATTATGTTTGCGTACGGCGAGCAGGGGGCAAAAGCCGTTAAGCAGCTCGACATCGCGATCAACAATGCCAAAACCTTCCAGGCGATCCAGTACGTGTCACCGGAACAGCAGCAGGCAGAAATCGCAAAGCTAAAACCTCAGGCAAATGACCCAGATTATGCGCTCAAGCTCGATGCGTATGGCAAGCTCGGCGCGCTGGTGCAGAAAAGCAATGAAGCGATACAGGCGCAGCGTGATACCCGTCGTTTTAACGAAGCGCTGTCTATGGGCGAGAAACTTGACCCTACCAACAAATCCATGCAAAAAGCCGCCGACGCCACGCCAACGGCGCAAAACTTCCGTATTAACGACGCCACCACCCATGACGGGATTGTGCAACAGGTGGCCCAGACCGGGATCATCCCTTCGCAGGTAACCACCCAGTTATCGGCGATATCCCGCGCGCGCAGTCCTGAGGCGGTCCGTCAGGGGGCTGAGTTATTTAACCGCCTCTATGACACGGATCCCGCGTCTGTTGGCGACATGCCAAAGGATATGCAGGGATTTTATCTCACCGTTAAACAGCTTACCGATTCTGGCATGGCGTCCGATACCGCTATCGAACAGGCGCAGAATCTGACCTACAACCAGACCGATGCACTCAAAGCGCAACTGGCATCAACCCAGAGCACCAAGGAGTACAAAAAAGACCGCGGCAAAGCGATGGATTCTGCGGTGAGCAGCATGTCGGGCTTCTTTAGCTGGGGAAATCCATCTGCCGACGATCAGACGCCGGAGGCCGCACGTTTCCGCAACGATTACCAGTCGCTGTACGACATCAATTACCGCACTACCGGCGGTAATGCGGATGCGGCCAAAAAAATGACCAACCAGCAGATCGCCCGCACCTGGAGTATCAGCGAGGTTAACGGCGACGCAAAACTTATGAAATACGCGCCGGAGGCACTATATAACTACGGTCCGTCAGGCTGGCAAGCGGCACAGTGGAAAGAAGAAAAAGAAAACCTGATGTACGGCGAGCGCAAGGGCGAGATCACCACCAGCCCAGCGCAGCTTGGGATCACTTCTGGTAGCGCGGTACCTGTCACCAGCAAAACGCCGGAGTCACGTATTGGTGGCGATCTGGAAATTACCCCTGATGTGCTGACGGCCCGTAATGGCGATTACGCCATCATGGTGCGAACAAAAGATAAGGATGGTATCGAAGCGGTACAACCGTTCTACGATTCGTACGGCAGGCCGATGCGCTGGAAGCCGTCACTGGAAGAGTGGGCGCCATACAAAAAAATGCAGGAAGAGCGCGAAGAACATGATCGCAATGAGCTGCAACGCGGTCAGGATATTCGTGGGTTCAAAGATAAACACCGCGCGCTCGATGAACAATATAAACGTCTGCATAACGAGCGTATGGACAGGGTTAAAAATTACTTTTCGTGGAGCACTGAATAATGCCGGTATACGCCACCCCTGAAGAACTCAATAACGGATTCACTCCAGCAGGCAATGTGCTGGCGGCACCAACCGGGTTTGATGTTCCTTTGCCCGAAGGTACCAACCCGGTACCTCAGCAGGATGAGCCATCCGTATGGGGCGCAGCATTTCGCCAGAATAACCTGCTGGGGCAGATGTTCCGCCCGGCTAAGCAGTTCGAGCCGGTAGACGGGTACAATCCGTATGTTGATAAAAACGAGCTGCATGGGTATGAACAATGGGGATCCGCTTTTGCCGACTCCCGCTCACCGGAAGAAACTGCCTGGCTGAAACAGCAGATAGACGACGAAAACGAAGACCGTCGGGTACTTTCCGAGGCGGGCGGAGAGGGCGTTCTCGCCAGTATTGCAGCCGGGGTTGTTGACCCCGTCACCGTCGCTTCGATGTTTATTCCCGGCGCTCAGGGGGGTGCAGTGGCCCGCATTGCATCACAGGCTGCAATCGGTGCAGCTGCAACAGCAGCGAGCGAGGTTGCGCTGAATAACCAGCAGATTACCCGCACGTGGGGGGAAAGCGCTTCCCACGTCGCAGCCGGTGCGTTGATGAGTGGTGTATTTGCGGCGGCTGGCGCCGCGCTGTCTCCTTCTGTTCGCACCGCAGCCACGCGCGAAGTGGCTGATGCGCTCGATAGTATGAGTATTAATAGCGATATCGCACGTGGTGTTGATGCTGCTCAGGATGGTGGAAGTGTCGGTGCGATGCGTATTAATGATGCAAATCTTGACGATCTGACACTGGCCGGTGGTCGAGTGGCTGATGCGGCGATTAAGGCGGGTGGCTACATGACGCCACTAACCCGTGCCATCACATCTCCATCGCGCCGTACCAGAATTACCGCACTGGAGCTTGCTGAGAATAATTTTACGTTGCGGGGTAATGAACGTGGCTACGCCACCCCAGTTGCTACGGAAACAAGGGTTCGCAGCTGGCGCCGTGAGGAGGCGGCTGTTGTCGTTACTAACAAACAGGCATATGCAAAATACAAATCTGGTGGCGGAGACCTTAACTTTACGGCGTTTCGTGAAGAGGTTGGTGACGCGATGAGAAATGGAGATATCCATGCAAATCCGGTTGTGCAAGAAACGGCAAAAGCACTCAGAACTGTTGTAGACCGCGTGAAAGTAGCCCAACAGAAGTTAGGGCTTCTCCCGCCGGATGACGAGCTGAAAGCACTGGGCCAAACCAGTTACTTTCCACGAGTGTATCGAGTCGGGAAAATCGTAAACGAGCGTGATAAATTCCGAGACATTCTTGTTAACTGGTGGGCGCGTGGAGCTCAGGGTATGTCTAAAGAGGATGCAGAGATAGCAGCTGACGCTACTATTAACAAAATAGTTGGTGCGCGGATCCCTCAGGATTTTGTTAACGTATTTACTGTCAAGGTTCCTGGCAGTTCAAAATCACGAACGTTGAATTTGCCCGACAGTATGATGCGTGAATATCTCGAAAGTGATGCAAACTACGTGCTCCAGCGACATATCCGCGAAAGCGCCCCCGATATAGAGCTTACCAGGACGTTTGGTGACAGGACGTTGGAAAAGCAGCTTAAGGATATTCAGGATGAATATGATGATCTGATGCGCGCAAACCCCACAGATCAGGCGAGGTTAGCAAAAGCAAGGGAGAATGATATTCGCGATATTAGGGCTATGCGCGATCGCCTTGTGGGTACATACAAGATGCCGGACGACCCTGGATCTTTCTTTGTACGTGCAGGAAGAGCTTTGCGCAATGTGAATTTTGTGACGAAACTTGGTGGCATGACCGTATCCGCAATTCCCGATCTTGCCCGCGGGGTGATGGTGCAGGGATTCAGTAAAACGATGAAAGGCTATGGGGCCCTTATTAGTCGCTCTCCTGCATTACAAGCCAGTAAAGCCGAAATGGAAAAAATGGCCGTCGGGCTTGAAACTGTTCTTAACACCCGTTCGCGATTAATGGCTGATCTCGTAGATAGCTCTACGCGTACGAACGCTGCGGAGGCAGGACTTGATCGAGTGACTGATGTATTTGGCAAGCTCACACTGATGGGGCAGTTTAACGATGTGAATAAAGCAATCAATGGATTGATAACTTCAGACGGCATTTTATCAGGGGCTTTTACCGGACGCCGACTGGCAAAACTCGGTATCGATGAAAACATGGCTGGGCGGATACGTGGTGAATTCCAGAAGCATGGAGAAGTCGTTGACGGCTGGCACATTGGTAATTTTGATAAATGGGATGATCAGCATGTCGCTGGAGTTTTTCAGTCCGCCGTGCTGAAAGATACAAATAACATCATTATAACACCTGGGGTTGGGGATACTCCGTTATGGGCCAGCAGCACTATCGGACGGTCGATCTTCCAGTTTCGCTCTTTTACCACAGCTTCATACAACCGGGCGACAATCGGAGGTTTATCAGAAGGTACAGCACAATTTTATTACGGTGCTGCTTTTCAGATAGGGCTCGGTGCACTGACATACGCGCTTAAGCAGTCTGCAAACGGCAAAGAGGTTGACTGGTCGCCTCAGAAACTGGCCATTGAAGGTATCGACCGGTCCGGTATTCTCGGCCCGCTGATGGAATATAACAACATGGCAGAAAAAGCCTCCGGCGGTATGGTGGGGCTGGGTGCACTGCTCGGTACCGGCACACAGTCTCGCTATGCCAGCCGTGGCTTTATTGGCTCCGCTCTCGGCCCGACGTTTGGCCTGCTCGATACCATCACAGATGTTACCGCTGGCGTGCTCAACGGCGATGCAGGTGATCGAGTGCTGCATAATGTGCGTACGCTGCTGCCGGGTAATAATCTTTTCTGGATAGCGCCGCTGATAAATCAGGTTGACCCCGGCATGCGGTAATCGGTCGGGATTCCGACCTCAAAAAGCATACACCATAGCCCTGTATTCACTACAGGGCTTTTTTATGCATCAGGATTACAAGACACGCCTTACCGCGCTGAGCGACAAACTTACTGACGTGGTGCTCGAGGAAGCTGATCCGGACAACTGGCCGGGGGCGGGTAAGAAACCCAGCGAACTGACCAAAGACGAGCGCGGCGACCGCTACTGGGATAAGAAGAACGCGGCGGCTTCGCTGACGCTGCTGATTAAGGTGCATTCCCTTATTGGCATGCAGACGCGTGGTGGTACGCCTTCTGACAATCCAGGACAGGATGATGAAGCCTTTGCGCTGGGGCAGCAGGTATCGAAGGCTGAGCGCGAAGCGCTCGCCATTATCGAGCGTCTGCAGAAAGGCAAAAAATGATTTCGTTCCTCGCCTTCTTTTTAATGTGGGCGGAACGGATGAACTGGGACGTTCCGGACTGCCACTATCGCGCCTGCCACTGGCTGGAGCATCGCGGGAATCTAGCTGTGCTCCGCTGCTTTCGTGGGTTCGGTAAATCCACCATTCTTGGCGTCTATAACGCCTGGCGATATTACTGCGATCGCCAGTACCGTATTCTGCATCAGTCTGAATCAGATTCCACAGCGCGTAAAACCAGCCGCGATACGCAGAACGTTTTACGCAACCACCCCCTGACAAAAGGCATGTTGCCCGACGGGATCGGCACGGTCGAGCAATGGTGGGTTAACGGTTCGCTGGATATGCGTAACGCCAGTATGTTCGCAAAAGGTATCCTGTCGAACGTCACCGGCGCACGCGCTAATGAGTGCCAGAACGACGACGTGGAAGTCCCCGGCAACATCCAGACGCCGGAAGCGCGTGAGAAACTGCGATATCGCCTGAGCGAGCAAACTCACATCCTGATCCCCGGCGGGCGAAAGCTCTTTATCGGTACACCGCACACACATGACAGCCTCTACGATGAAATGGAATCGGCAGGTGCTGACTGTCTGACCATTAAACTGTTTGAGAAAGAAAAGCGCATCGAGGCGAAAGACGCCACGCAACTGCGCTATATATTACCCTTCCGCCCTGAGTACGTTTTCGCGGGCATCCATAAAGCGGCCCGCCTGCTGGTCGAGGATGTCGACTACAAGCTGACCGCCGACGGCGTGGAGTTTGCTGCGGCGCCAGAGACGGTTATTGATTTCTATGCCGGATGTGCCTGGCCTGAGCGATTCGATCATGATGAGCTGGAGCTGCGCCGTAAAGAATGTCGCACCGTTAACGAGTGGGACAGCCAGTACCAGTTGCACAGTAAACCCGTTGGCGATGTTCGTCTCGATCCTGACCGCATACGCGAGTACAACATCCATCCTGAAATTCGCTACGCCAACCGTACCGCCTCGATGTGGCTCGGCAGCACGCAAATTGTTGGTGCTGTGGCGTGGTGGGACGTGGCAACCGGTAAAGTGAAAGCGGACGCCTCAGCGTTATCCCTGATACTGACTGACGCGCGCGGACATCTGTACTGGCATGTTTGCAAGGAGCTGACTGGTGAACTGGCAGAGTTTGACGATAACGACAAGATTACTGGCGGGCAGGTCGCCCAGATTAAAGAGCTGGTTATCCGATACCAGATCCCCGTTGTTTGTGTCGAGGTAAACGGCCCCGGCGGCTTTGCGGGAAAACTGCTGCGGCAGGCGTTAAAAGGTACCGGGTGCGGCGTGCGGGAAGAATTCAGCGTGACAAACAAGCAGAAGCGTATCCTTGATGCGTTCGAAGCTCCTTTGTCTTCCCGTTTCCTGTGGGCGCACACTGACGTGCTTGATGGCCCGATGTACGACCAGATGCGGGACTTTAACCCGGCACTGACCAACCAGCCGGACGATTTCATTGATTCTGGTGCGGGTGCTATTAGTGCAACGCCGGTTCGTATCGGCAAAGTGGTCGGGATTCCGACCGGACAATCGCGGGAACATTGGCAGTTAAGTGACGGAGACCATGAGGTCGAAGTCGATTATTAACCCTGCCAGAGGTTACACGCCATGTCGGTACCGAATCAGACCCCCTATATTATTTATAACGCCAACGGTCTGACGACCGTTTTTCCCTTTGAGTTCTACATCATCAGCGCCAGCGATATTCAGGTGAGTCTTAATGGTACGCCTGTTACTACTGGATTTACTGTGTCGGGAGTGGGTAACGTTAGCGGTGGTGATCTTACGTTTTTAACCCCACCTGCTAACGGCACGGTTGTTATGCTGGAACGTGTTGTTCCTACCTATCGCCTGACTGATTACCAGGACAATGGCGATCTGCTGGCAGATACCGTCAATAAAGATTTTGACCGCCTCTGGATGGCTATCCAGCGTTCTTTTATTTATCTCGGACTGGCGTTACGTCGCCCGTTGCTTGGAGGACCGTTTAACGCAGAAGGGTACCGTATAGAAAAACTGGCTGACCCTGTAGATAAACAGGATGCAGCCACGAAAAATTATGTAGATCAAGTTGGTGCCAACAATCTTAATCGGACATTGCGCGTACCTGAAAACTACGTGGCACCGCTTGCACCAGCTGAGCAGCGTGCAAACAGATTACAGGCTTACAATGCTGAGGGTGCTCCGATATTCGTTCGTCCGGAGAGTGGTAGCGCTGCTGATGTGTTGGTAGATCTCGCGAGTACCGATAGCGGCAAGGGCGATGCTCTTATCGGGGTAAAACAGCCATATTCTGGATCTGTGGGGCGTACACAGCATGATAAAAACGCCGACACACTGAGCGTAAAAGATTTCGGAATCAGGGGGGATGGTACAGACGAGAGCGCGGCTTGGGCTTCTATGATATCCAACCTCCCATCCGGGTGTGCCACTTTGCATGTTCCGCAGGGGAATTATGTTTGCAATACACCAATAGCCTTAGTATGGGCGAAACTCCCAACACTGGTTGTGGACTCCGAGGCAATATTATCACCAGCAGCATCCTTCTCGGCATTCCTTAATGTCCAGTATCGTAAACGGGATGAGACCAAATTTGGAGCTGGCATTGTTTCGGCCGGTACTACTGCAAATTCAGGGGGGTTCAAAGTTGGCGGGGGTGCTCTCATGGATTCCGGCGATGGCATGTTCCTATCATCAGATGGACATGCTAACTGGATGCGTATCCAAACCAGTAAAAACTATAATCCATCAGAAGTTGTAATTTATGGTTCCGCCGCTCAAGGGCAGTTAGTTCATCAATCGCAAAACGTACTTGTGCGTGAAAGCGGAACAGAATTTGATACCAAAAACTGGGCTATTGGGGATGCTATTTATGCATTCGAAAGGGCGCTAGTGATTACTGCGATCGCTTCAAAAGACCAGGTATCTGTTACTGAAATCGGCGGTAGAAATCTTACTGCGGCAGTGGGTACTCACTCAAAATTCCATTATGTGTACACCACTGGTGGTGGCATATGTGACGTGATTAACGGCGTTTGCACCAGAACGTCAGGGGACCCGTTTTTTTTCTTCGGTTACGGTAATGGAACTTATAAATTCTGGCTGAATGGTACGCTACGCACTGTTGTCAGCATTTCAAATAATGGCAACACTTGTAATTTACAGGACACGACTATAAATGCTACAGGCGCAATATATAAAATGCGTGACGATATTGGGGCGCAGCTAAGTACGATCCGTGTGCAGAAGACTACGGGGGCTGACGAAGAAAATCTCACTATATCTGCAAAAGCGACTGGTGAATACGAGATTAGAGCCGGTATAGCTGGCAACGGATACTATTACCCCATACGGTTCTACAATGGTGATGATGGGGCCTATAAGCCACATAAAGTTATGGAGATAACACCAGGTGGGCTTGTTGGGGTAATGAATACGGGAGGATCCCCAAGGGCGTTATTTTCTGTAGACAATAAAACAAATACTCCCCTGTCAGATTCAACGTTGAAAACATCAGTAATATTTAGGTCTTCATATAATGACGGTGGTAGGGAATTATGGATTGGCTCACATAGTAACAGTGGTAACAATGGAGGGTTCATTCAGGGTAGCGATGCATCAGGTAATAACTATCAGGTTACACTGAACCCCAGGGGGGGTGACGTTGGTGTAAATACAACTAATCCTCTATTCCCGCTGGATGTTAATGGTGCTATCGGACCGCATGTAGATAACACCTATACACTAGGTAACGCAACCAAGCGATGGGCTAGTGTATATTCAGCAGGTGGTGTGGTTACTACCTCTGATGCACGCCAGAAAACTGAGATTGAACCATTCACTGATGCCGAGATTGCAGCATCCCAAGAGCTTGCATTAGGCGCAGGTACTTTCCGATGGCTCAAGGACTGCCGAGACTTTGGCGAGCAGGCGGGGGTTAACATTGGGTATACCGTACAACATGTCATGAAGGTAATGGATAGACACGGGCTTGATTACAGAAAGTATAAAATGATTGAGCATGATCTAGAGGCCGACACATACGGATTAAACTACGATCAGATTATCGTTTTTATCATGGCTGGTGTTGTTGCTAGATTATCATCAGGCTAAATTTCTGTTCATAATAAAAAGTTTGGTTGATTTTGTAAGGCAAGAGGTAGAAACCACCTCTTGCCATTTATTAATCTCCTAGCTTAATGAAATAAATTCCATTCATAACTGTTATTGAGTTCGCGTCAGGCCATGACGGAATGAGTTTTAATTCTTCTTTTTCATCGTTACTTGCAATGTGTAAATTTAAAGAAAACCCACTTATCATTGCTGCATATTTTGTAATTCTACGAGGATCTCCTCCTGAAAAACTAAACATTGACTCACCAAAGGTGTCAGAATTATTTTTTTTCCAAGGGTTGTATGTGGGATACGCACCGATGAAACTTACGACATCCGTTGACGGATTAAAGTTACCATACTTACTTTGTAGTTGGGACAATATCCTGTTAGTTATGTTGGAATCTATCTCTCTTGCCATTGAATCAGAGTAAAAGAGCATATTTACTGTTGATGCACTATAGTAAACTACAATTGTGCAAATTAGGGTTGACAGTGTGCTTTTTACTTTGCTGCATGTTTTTAATTTTTCTATAGCGAAAGCAAATAGAAAAGCGAATGTTACAGATAACCCAAGCAAAACTCTGGGGCCCTGTATGCCCCCGAGTCCGATAACCACAAAGAAGGGGCTGATTGCTAATGTTAATATTGATATTAATTTTATAATATTTTTATCATGATTGATTACCTGACTATAGGAAAGAAAAACAACGGGAGCCACCATGAACGGAATAATGCTAGCCCCAAAATAATAATCACCTGTGAGTGTTGATATCACAACCTCACTCACCCTTTGAAGCGTTTCGTATACAGGTTCTTTTAGCCAGTGAAAGGTGCCTTTAAGATATGCGGGTGTGGTTACGTTGAATATAGCATGACTTAAAAAAACCATTATATAATAAATGGATGTAGCAAGTATTATTGCAAGCGAAAATATTGAAAAACATTTAATGATTCTCTTTTTGCATTCTTCATTACATTTTGCAATAAATTGCATTAAAAATACAATGACAGGGAAAGAGATTAGTGATTGATATATTCCTAGTGAAAAGGCAAGCACTAAAACCCCAATGAATAGAAGTTTTATATTTATTTTGTCTTTTCCAAAGATTGAAGAATAAAGTATCAGACCTGATATACATGCGAGAAGTTGACCTAATGCAACGGTATCGGACTGCTGAGCAAACTCAGCTTGATAAGCAAATTGCGGAAATGATACAAAAATAATAGCAAACATTATCCTTGTACTAAGGAGCTTAAACGTGTTTACAGCTAATAAGAACGCAGTTATAACATTAAGCGCTAACATTACGAGAGTTGTAAATCCCGGCGTGTAGGCGTTTACCCTAAATATATAGTCGATTATTGCTGAACCCCACCGCCCTAGAGAAATCCACCATAAAATACCTTCATTAGGCCATGAAAAAAAAGCGTACTCTGTGTCTATTGATATAGAAAAGTTGGTTAGGTTTTGAAAATAAACGAGTAAAGACGTTATAAATGCTATAACCATTATCTTAATGCTATTGTCGTTGATTTCTTTTTTTAAATTCATTTTTTACCCTTTAAAAAATATTTTGGTCGTTTTTTTGTTTCTATATATATACGTCCGACATATTCACCAAGAATACCTATTCCAATAAGTTGGATGCCTCCAAGGAAAAGAATCGATACCAGAATTGACGGATAACCTCTAACGGGGTTACCAAATGCTAACGTATCAATAATCATCCACGAGCCATACGTGAACGCTGTACCGGCGACGAACAAACCTATATATGTCCATATTTTGAGAGGAAAAGTTGAAAAGCTGGTAATACCTTCAAGTGCTAGGTTCCATAATTTCCAGCCATTGAACTTTGAATCTCCCGCAACACGTTCAGCACGGACATATTCAACGACGTCTGTCTTGCCACCAACCCAACTCAACACGCCTTTCATGAACAGGTTTCGTTCTGGCATTCTCTTTATGTTTTCGACAACATCGCGGCTCATCAGCCGAAAATCACCAACATTTTCCTCAATCTTTGGATTGCTGATTTTGTTATGTAGTTTGTAGAACCACTCCGCTGTTTTCCGCTTTAATAGACCATCAGTAGAACGTTCTGATCGCTTAGCAAGAACCATGTCAGATCCTGACTGCCATTTCTCTATCAGGTGCGGGATAACCTCGATTGGGTCCTGAAGATCAACATCTATAGGTATTACTGCATTGCCAGTTGCATGTTCAAGTCCAGCAAACAAAGCTGGCTCTTTACCAAAATTCCTTGTGAATGACAGTGAAACTACAAGAGGGTCTGACATCGCAAGCGCGTTGATAATTGATTCTGTTGCGTCTTTACTGCCATCATTGATGAAAACTATTTCAACTTCATACTGCTTTAACTTGTCGAATTCCCGCACCGTTTTGTAGAAGATTGGTATTGCGGCCTCCTCATTGAAGACCGGAACGACCAGCGAAATTTTCATTTTGAATTCCTAAAGACAATGAATTTTGAATAAATAAAACCGCATACCAGACTGATAGCGGAAAACGTGATCAGGGTAACCGCTGGTGGCAGAGTGCACTTATCGGCAACCCGCCCAACAGCGGCGCTGAGCGTTCCCATTAGTCCAACATACAGCATGTAGCGCATGGTAGTTGTTGATGCTTTAAACGTAAATCTGGCGTTAGCAAAAAAGCTGAATGAGACGGAAATTACAAACCCTGCAAAGTTGGCCTGTGCTTGATTCGTGTGCAGCCCATAAATGCAAACTCCAAACACGACCCAGTGAATGAGCGTGTTCAGAACGCCAATCGATGTGTACTTAGCGAATAACTTTAACATTAGAAAAATCAGTCAATTCTGAGTAGGCGGTAGTTTAGCATCATTCAGGATATTGATCGACCTGTGCAACAAAGTCAGGATTCCGACCACATCACCACCTTACCCTCAGAGCACTTAATAGTGTTCCCTACGGGGGTAAGGTATGAGGATGAACCCGCAAAACAACTGGCTTTCATGGATAGGTAACGGGCTAACTACCGTTGCCGCTTATCTTGGCATTACCACTCTTGATTTAACCTATCTTGTCCTGGCCGTTCTCGGTTTTCTTCTCTCCTTTTTTGGCTGGCTTGATCGCCGATCGAAAATCAAAGCTGACCGCCATGCTTCGGCAGAGCGTCTTGCGTTAGACCGGCAGCGTACACGGGCAGTGATCGAATTTCTTAGCCGCTCGGATACTCATAACATCGACCAGAGCGATGAAGTCGTTGCGAAGGTTCAGCGTGTAATGGCAGAGACGGAGAACAAGTCGTGAATAACAGAGCGAAACTAAGTGCTGCTGTTCTGGGGCTGGTACTCGCTGGCGCACCAGCAACTATCATTCTCGACCAGTTCCTGAATGAGAAAGAGGGAAACAGTCTAACCGCGTACAAGGACGGCTCTGGCATTTGGACGATTTGCCGTGGCGCCACAACGGTGGATGGTAAATCGGTGGTGCGGGGCATGAAGCTTACACAGGCGAAATGTGATCAGGTAAACGCCATTGAACGCAATAAGGCGCTGGCTTGGGTTGACCGCAATATTAAGGTGCCGCTGACCGAACCGCAGAAAGCCGGTATTGCTTCGTTCTGCCCGTACAACATCGGCCCGGGTAAATGTTTCCCCTCGACGTTCTACAAGCGTATTAATGCTGGTGACCGGAAAGGGGCATGTGAAGCTATCCGCTGGTGGATTAAAGACGGTGGTCGTGATTGCCGTCTGACCAAAGGCCAGAAGAATGGTTGCTATGGTCAGGTTGAGCGCCGTGATCAGGAGAGCGCGTTAGCGTGCTGGGGGATAGACCAGTGACCATTAAATCGAAGCTGTTATCGCTGGCCGCTCTGCTGGCGCTCTTGGCTGGTACGTATTATGCCGGTTACCTGAAAGGTTGGTATGCGCACAGCGACAAGGTAAACAGCGAGCATACAGCGAAGGACAAAAAGGTGGAGAAAGCCGTCGCTACCGGCGAGCAAAAAGCAGCAGCGGCCAGCGCAGAAGGAAAAGTGATTTACCGGACCATCTACCGAGACGTGGTGAAATATGTTAACGACCCGAATCATGTTAATTGCGATTTTGACGATCACGCTGTGCAGTTGCGGCAGCGAGCAATCGACGCGGCCAACAATATCCCCGGATTTGATGAACCCGCCATGCAAGGCAAGTGACGCCGGGCGGGATAGCGACGAAGACCTACAGGCGGATAACCAGACGACGGAATGCGTGCGGGAACTACGGACTAATATCTATCGCTGGCAGACGTGGTACAGGGCTACAGAATAACGCATTTTTATTCACTAATTATTCCGAAGATAGGTTCCATAGAGTTTGTAAGTGCATGTATTTAATGTGATGAAATTCATGTCTATGTTCGGAATATTTTTATAATCCTTTGATTATATTGATTTTAACAACCAATTTAAAATCCCTCGGCGTTCGCGCTGTGTGGGTTCAAGTCCCACTCCGGGTACCATGGGAAAGAAAAGAATAATCAAAGCAATAAGCAGTGTCGTGAAACCACCTACGGGTGGTTTTTTTGTGCCTGAAATTTCTCGCTTCTCGCTCAGCGAACCTTCAAGCTCAGAAATCCCCTGGCTTTCATCCTTTGTGCATCACAGGCATTTGGGGTGTAACGCAAACATATCACCCTGACGGGCTCAACACAGGTACGCCAACGCTATTGCATCTCTTACCGGTCTTGAACTAACAGGTTAGATGAAAACAAGCAGAGTTACTATCAGCGTGCAGCATGAGCTCTTAAGGCCCGTCAGCCAGTCGTTGAGATAGATTTTCTGATACATATGAAACTCTCCCTGTTTTGAAATTCTCTTTTATGATTCCAGAAGTCAGGAGGGGCGGCTACAGGTCATGAGAGATAAACGTTCGCAGCCGAGGGGCCTCGAAGACCATTTATTCGACAAAACTCAACGCGTAATCCGGGGATGAGTACTTCTGAGTCACGGAGACTTAAGGCTGAAATGTGAAGCTGTACATCTTTGCGACCATCGGAGGGGGAGATAAGGCCTTTACCGCTCTTGCAGTCAAAGGCTTTAACAATTCCTGTCATTTTACGAGACAAAAAAATTCCTTAAAGCTAATAACGTGTTGCACTATACACATACCCCTGGATAATGCCAGAAATATTTTTCAGCAATCGTGAGATCTGGATAGCTAAAATAAACATTGATTATTATATACGCCCGTGCGTTAATGGTCGCGTCGGTTTGAAGAACAGACAAAATACAAAGTAGTTTACTAAAGCAGTTCTCATTTCAGGTGTTTTATATTTATCCCTTCTTTGAGTCTCCCCACTAAGCACTAAGTAGTTTCTGTAATAAAACCATGTTCGCCGGAAGGCCAAATTAAGGAATACAAAATGTCAAAAAAGATGAATGGTTTAGTAAAATGGTTTAATGCCGATAAGGGATTCGGTTTTATTTCTCCTGTTGATGGTAGTAAAGATTTATTTGTACATTTTTCTGCTATCCAGAGCGATAATTTCCGCACCTTGTTTGAAGGGCAAAAAGTCTCTTACTCCATTGAGAATGGTACTAAAGGTCCGGTTGCTGGCAATGTAGTTATTACAGAGTAAATCCTTTTTTTGTCTGTATGCGATAACGAAGAAGGCTAAAGCCTGAGTAGACATACTGACAGAAGCAATGGATGTATTGTTGGGTCAGTAGAGATGAAATGTTACTGATCCGGCATTCAGGGCAACGGTCAGCATATTTCATCTCTCTTTTGCATGAGAAAGTATGCTGACCATTGTGAGTACGTGTAGGTTCGCTGCACAAAAAGTCTAACCGCTTGCCTTGCACGACAACGTACGCAAGGAGATAGCTTTTCCCAGATATCACCATAATTTTTATTTTTTAAATATGAAAATACTAAACCCGCAGCCAGCGGGTTTTCTATTATCTGTAGCTTGATAAATCTTAAAATACAGATGTGGTGATTCTGTTCCAGAAATAGAGTCTAAAACGGATTCAGGCTGCTTCTTTTTGGTTTGTCTGGAATACTTTATTGCAATGAGGACAGATTAAAAGAGAACCTTTTTGTACTCTTGAAAAACTGTGTTCAGATTGTTGGGTACAGTTTGGGCAGGTGCATTTGACAAGATAGTTACGGCGTGATTTAGAGTCTTTACGTTCTGACATAGGCTTTTCCTTGAGTGGATGAACTTCAACCATACCCTAATTTGTCCAAAAAATCTTAACTTTATGATGTTTTGGATATGTAAATATAAAGAAAAGGTATCGCAAAGAGCCTGATGATAAGGGCGGCTTCCCAAATTTATTTCTGTAATCCTCAATCTCCCTGGCTGCGTGGTTCATATGAAAATATGAACAGATTGCTCAGACAGTATTTTCAAAAAGGAGCTGGCTTATCGGTTCGCAGCCAGCAAAGAATTAACATTGTTGCATCCAGCATTGAACGCACAGCAAAAAGCGGACGTTTTTGAGTTTGAGCTCAGAAAGAAAGGCCGTTATATTTTCGCCTGATTGACGCGGGATGAAAGCTCCTGATGGCTCTCTTTTCGTTCGCTGTAGCGATCGGCAAGGTAATCGGTTTGCCCCTTGAGCAGCAGCGTGATTTTAAACAACTCCTCGGCGACATCGACGATACGATCATACCAGGACGAAGGTTTCATTCGCCCGTTCTCATCGAATTCTTGCCAGGCTTTGGCTACTGAGGACTGGTTAGGGATCGTGAACATCCTCATCCAGCGCCCAAGGATACGCATCTGGTTCACGGCGTTAAACGACTGCGACCCGCCGCAGACCTGCATCACCGCTAGTGTTTTTCCCTGTGAAGGGCGAACGGCCCCTTCGCTTAAGGGGATCCAGTCGATCTGTGCCTTCATCACCGCACTCATTGCCCCATGCCGCTCTGGGGAACTCCACACCATCCCATCACACCATCTGACCAGCTCGCGCAGCTCGGTGACTTTTGGGTGCGTATCTGGGGCATCATCCGGCAGGGGTAAACCTGAGGGATTAAACAGTCTTACTTCCGCTCCCATCGCCGTCAGCAGGCGTCCTGCTTCTTCTGCGGCAAAACGACTGTAAGAACGCTCTCTTACCGAGCCATACAGGATCAGTATGCGTGGCGGCTCCTGGAGCTGCAGGCGTTCAGCAATCTGCTGATCGAAGCAATCAGCATTCAGTGCAGGAAAGTGTTCCATTTTTTACTCCTCCGGGAGGTTCTGTGATTTCAAATTCAACACATATGATTTATCATATATGTATTCTAAAGGGAACGGAGTAAAAAATGCTACAGCCTGTTCAGCTTTTTAAAATCCTGTCGGATGAAACCCGTCTCGCGATTGTTATGCTTCTCCGGGAATCCGGCGAACTGTGCGTATGCGATATATGCGCGGCGACCTCTGAATCACAGCCTAAAATTTCTCGCCACATGGCTATTCTGCGTGAAGCAGAGCTGGTGCTTGACCGCCGGGAAGGCAAATGGATTCACTACCGTCTGTCTCCCCACATGCCAGCGTGGGCCGCTGAGACGATCACGACGTCCTGGCAGTGTCTGAGGAAAGATGTGGGTGAATGGCTGAAAAAATCAGCCTGCACATCCTGTTGAGAGAATTTTTCACATACACATAATCATATATAAAGGAATCTAAAATGCTTTTGGCAGGGAGTATTTTTATACTGACGCTGGTCCTGGTCATCTGGCAGCCCAGAGGTCTCAGCATTGGCTGGAGCGCAAGTATCGGAGCCTTACTGGCACTGGGGACGGGGGTCATCCACATTGATGATATTCCCGTAGTCTGGAATATCGTCTGGAACGCAACAGCGGCATTCATCGCGGTGATTATAATCAGCCTGCTGCTCGATGAGTCCGGTTTCTTTGAATGGGCCGCGCTGCATGTCTCCCGCTGGGGTAACGGGCGTGGTCGCCTGCTGTTTACCTGGATAATACTGCTTGGCGCTGCTGTTGCTGCGCTGTTTGCTAACGACGGTGCAGCACTGATACTGACGCCGATTGTGATTGCGATGCTACTCGCCCTGGGGTTCAGCCAGGCGACGACGCTGGCCTTTGTCATGGCTGCAGGATTTATCGCAGATACTGCCAGCCTGCCGCTGATTGTCTCTAACCTGGTCAATATTGTCTCGGCGGATTTCTTCGGCCTGGGCTTTACACAGTATGCCTCCGTGATGGTTCCTGTGAACCTGGCGGCCATTGCTGCCACGCTGGTCATGCTCCATCTCTTCTTCCGCCGCGACATCCCGGCCAGTTATGACGTTTCACTGCTCAAGATGCCTGCCAGTGCGATTAAAGATCCGGCGACGTTCAGGGCGGGCTGGATTGTTCTGCTGTTCCTGCTGGTCGGTTTCTTTGTTCTGGAGCCGCTGGGGATCCCAGTAAGCGCGATAGCAGCAGTTGGGGCTGCGGTGCTGTTCGTGGTAGCCAAGCGTGGCCACGCCATTAATACCGGGAAAG
Source organism: Citrobacter sp. RHBSTW-00859 (assembly GCF_013729795.1). NCBI lineage: Bacteria > Pseudomonadati > Pseudomonadota > Gammaproteobacteria > Enterobacterales > Enterobacteriaceae > Citrobacter > Citrobacter sp. RHBSTW-00859. The sequence continues at coordinate 2,063,964 of NZ_CP056284.1, forward strand.
TGCTGCGCGGGGCGCCCTGGCAGATCGTGATTTTCTCGCTGGGTATGTATATGGTCGTCTACGGCCTGCGTAATGCAGGACTCACTGAGTATCTTTCTGCCGTACTCAATATGCTGGCAGACAAAGGTTTATGGGCTGCCACGTTCGGTACCGGCTTCCTGACTGCCTTCCTGTCGTCTGTGATGAACAATATGCCGACGGTGCTGATTGGTGCATTGTCCATTGACGGGAGTGCTGCGACCGGCGTCGTCAAAGAGGCGATGATTTATGCCAATGTGATTGGCTGCGATTTAGGGCCTAAAATCACCCCGATAGGCAGTCTGGCAACTCTGCTGTGGCTTCATGTGTTGGCACAGAAAAATATGACCATCACCTGGGGATATTACTTCCGCACCGGCATTATCATGACTCTGCCCGTGCTATTCGTCACTCTGGCCGCGCTGGCGTGGCGGCTCTCTGTCACTTTGTAATGAGATATTGATATGAGCAACATTACCATCTATCACAACCCGGCCTGTGGCACCTCACGTAACACGCTGGAGATGATCCGTAACAGCGGTAACGAACCAACTATTATTTATTATCTCGATACGCCCCCGACTCGTGATGAACTGACCAAACTGATTTCAGATATGGGCATTTCAGTACGCGCATTGCTGCGGAAGAACGTTGAACCTTATGAGCAGCTTGGTCTTGATGAAGATAAGTTTTCTGATGAGCAGTTGATCGATTTTATGATTCAGCATCCGATCCTGATTAATCGGCCGATTGTAGTGACGCCGCTTGGCACGCGTCTTTGTCGTCCCTCAGAAATTGTGCTGGATATTTTACCTGAAGCTCAGAAAGGCTCTTTTACCAAAGAGGATGGCGAAAAGGTCATTGACGAAACGGGGAAACGGGTTAAGTAATCTTTCCGCTTAATATTATCGGGTGCCTGTTGACTTCATACCGGTGCCTGCTCTTTGCTGATAACCCTCGTTCACGACTGGAGAAGCGTATTTGCGGGGGATCAAAACAGGTTCATTAGCCTGCCCACTTGCCTGAAGAGACATTTGTCTCACTCCGAATGCATTTCGTTTATCAATTATTGAAATAAATATATACATAATAGTTTTTGATTAGCAGAACTTACCGATGCAGGTCAGTTGAGGCAATTTCATTTCCCTTAGGGTAAGAGTCAAAAACTATCATGAAACAAGAGCTTGTATTGACAGATGAAGACTTACTTGCACGAGGTAACGATCGTTACGTCTTTCAGCATCCACAGGATAGTAACCTGCTGATCAAAATCGTTATTTCAGATATTGCGAACTATAAAAGCAAGTTACGGGAAGTCTTCCGGGACCTCAAAGAATGCAAGCCTGGTCATCAAACAGACTCTCTTTATATGCAAAAGATCGAAGGCCTTGTTGAAACAAATAAAGGTCTAGGGCAGATCACTGTGAAGGAGTGCGATGAGCATGGCAACCTTGCTCAAACTCTTTATCAGCTTGCTCTCAAAAAAGAACTCGATGACAGCAAATTGCAGAAGCTGAATGCTTTTTTAGCATGGTTTGTCAGCACCAAAGTCATTATTAACTCCTTGCATTGTAAAAACATTGTTTATGCCTGGGATAGCGAGCGTCAGGATTATCGCTTCAAAGTCATTGACGGGTTTGGTGACAAAACGTTTTTTCAACTCAGTAAGCTTTCGCAATCAGTTCGCGATAAGAATAAAATCAAATGTCTCAAGCGGATGCTTAACGATTTGAACGGTCTGCAACAAGCTTAACCACGCAGGTTAAAAATAATCGAATCACCAGTTTTCTGTTGCCGGACTTCCGACCCCGCATACCTGATTAACAAAGGTGTTTACGCAGAAGTAAGTTACATATTAACTTCTTGAAAAATATTCTGAACTGCTCGGCGTTCGTGCTGTGTGGGGGCAAATCCCACACCGGAACCATGGGAAAGAATAGAAGAATCAAAGCAATAAGCAGTGTCGCGAAACCACCTACGGGTGGTTTTTTTGTGCCGGCTTTTGACGAACCATAGGTATTTTGCGTCAAGTAAGCCTGCCAGATACGTTAAGCCGCCCGCTACACACTCCCCATTGCCAATCAATCTATCGACGAATCGGTGCATTAAACATAAACCTTCCCCGGGCTGGGTTGTTGATAAAGCCATCCCGGGCGGGGTTATAGTTGTGGTCCTGAAAACCATTCATCATGATGGGATCGCCTATGCCATCCTGAATCGCCAAATGTCTGTGGATTCGGTTACGTGTCCTGAATGTGAAAGCGAAATCATCCGTCCCGCCAATGATGATGACGCCATTTCCTGCAAGAAGTGCCGCGCTTAACTCTTGCTCTCTTGCGGCCTGGTTTTGTAACGCGCTGGCTGCGGCAGACGATGACGCCAGCAGCAATACGAGGACGGCGCATGAAAATACCGGTGGCAGTTTCATGATTAATACCCATTAAAAGTATGGCTATTAAAGTATAGTCTTATGTCGTCATCTCATCTGAATAGAAAATGAACAGTTTAAGCCTGTTGCCTGTACGGAGTCTGAGGGGGTGGGAGAGGAGTGCCGCGCAATTAAGAACTATAATAAAAACAGTCGACAGATGATGACTCCAGTTTACAGATAGTACCGATACAGGGGGCGGTTATGCGCGTCTCATTTTCTCCGCGAGTTGCGTTCACCGCTACGACATCTGGCTGGATAATTATCACGGACTCCCTGCCAAAGTGATCAGCTATGCGCCAGATGGGCAGCGATTAGAAACTGTTCTGCTGGATGCTATGGTTATCAACACCCGTTTCCCCGTCAATTTTTTCACGCCTTGAGGGAGCCTGCACTATGGCTGACTATCAGTTTTCCACAATCTGGCGGGTTGAGGCTTCAGTTCAGGAGGTATGGGATGTTTTTTCCCATCCGGATAGGTGGCCTGAATGGTGGGGAAGTCTGGAGCGCATCGTTGAGATAAGGAAAGGGGATTTACGGGGTATTGGGGCGTTGCATCGTTATACCTGGAAAGGGGCGCTTCCTTATCGCTTAACCTTTGATATCAATGTGTTGAAAATACGGCCTTGCACACTGCTTGAAGGACAAGCCAGCGGCGCGGTGGAAGGGCGAGGGGTATGGTCTTTTACTGCCAATGGTACAGCGACTATTGTCAGATATGACTGGAATGTGCGTACCACGATCCGCTGGATGAATTATCTTGCCCCGCTGGCAGCACCTGTATTTCGCTGGAATCACAATACGGTCATGCGCGAGGGGGAAAGAGGGTTAGCCCGCAAACTGGCAACGACTGTGTATATAGTCTGAACGTATCTCCGCTACTGTACTTTTTTGGCTGTAAATGGCTTAATAGCGACCTTGCAGTTTCTCACTTCATTCACAGTTAACAGGTCTGTTATTGATGAATAATCTCCATCGACTCGCCTTTTTATGCCAGCCTCTGTCTGCTGTGATGATCGCGTACGGTTTCCCCTTTAGCCGTAGCTCAACTCTTACAACCTGGACAGACAGCAATGCAACGTCGTCAGTTTCTCAAAAATAGCGTTCTCCTTTCCGCCGCCGGATTAGTCGGCCCTGCAGTCATTAGCCAGACGGTACGTGCCGCTGAGCCATCCGTTGCGCCAATAGCTCGTCGACGCTTTGTCTTATCTCAAACGTATAAACTTAATCCTCCTAAGGGATCGAGCGGCGTGGTGAAACTGTGGATCCCGCTACCGGTGGATACCGCGTTTCAACAAATGACGGCGCTTGCCTTTAGCGGAAACTATAAGCAGGCGTACGTCACCACCAATAATACCTATGGCGCGAAAACGCTGTTTGCCACCTGGGCTGACTCGCAGGGTGAATTGTTGGTTAACGTTGATATCGACATTGAAACCGCCGACTGGGAACCGCTGAAGCAGGACGCGCTGAAAAACTGGCAGGCACCTGAGCAGATTATTTATCCGCTGGATGTAAAACCGTATCTGTTGCCGACGGCACATACTCCAGTTGATGGATTGGTCCTGGAAACCGCGCGTAAAATCACCGGTAATGAGCAGGATCCGCTGAAAAAAGCGCGCCTGATTTACGAATGGGTCAGCAGCCATATGGAGCGTGACAACGACGTTATTGGCTGCGGCACGGGGGATGTGGCGGAGATATTAAAAAGCGGTAAGCTCAAAGGAAAATGCACCGACATGAGTTCCGTTTTTGTTGCTCTGGCGCGAGCCAGCGGTATTCCGGCGCGCGAACTGTTTGGCATCCGTCTGGGCAAGGCCAATAAGCTCGAACGTTACTCGAAAAGTGCTTTTGGCACAGCCGACAGTGCAGGCGTTGCCAATGTGAGCGGCGGTCAACACTGCCGTGCTGAGTTCTATCTGGCAGGTTACGGTTGGTTACCGTGCGATCCTGCTGACGTGACCAAAATGCGTCTGGCAGAGAAAAAAACGCATCAGGATGCCGATGTCCAGGCGGTTAACGCTTACCTGTTTGGTAACTGGGAAATGAACTGGGTTGGATTCAACTACGGACGTGATTTCGAGTTGTATCCGGCAACGGAGCAGGGGGCCATGAATAACTTTGGTTATCCTTACGCTGAAGTCGATGGTGACCCGATCAATTTTTATGATCCTAAAGCGTTCTCCTACAGCTATGTCGCCACAGAACAACGCTAAAGGTGCGGGGATTACCCTGTTGACGGCTGCTGCGGCCGCCGTCACCGCTGGCTTATGCTGTGTTGGACCGCTACTTTACCTGCTGTTTGGTATTTCGGCGGCGAGCTTCGCCGTTTTCACCCGGTTTGAGTTTTTGCGAACTCCTCTGGTACTGCTGTCCCTGGGATTATTACTGCGTGTCTTCTGGCGGCTCTATTTTTCCAAACGGTTGTGGTGCTCCGGGTGGTTAACTCTGAAGCAAGCGCGCGTTCTCTACTGGTGCGCGCTGGCATTGATTTTGCCGGTGCTATTTTACCCAACGCTTGTTGCCTGGTTTTATGAGGTATTTGAATGAAGATCTTCGCGTTAGTTGCATGCTTGCTGTTGCCGCTGTGGGCTCAGGCGGCCAATCAAAAAGTGGTGCTGGATATACAAAATATGACCTGCTCGTTATGCGTTATTTCGGTCAATCAGGCGCTACGTGAAACTGACGGCGTGATTAAAGCAAAATCCTCTCTCAAAACCCGGCAGGCAGAAGCCATCGTGCCAGAAGGTTTCCCAACCGATACTCTACTTAACGCAGTAGCGAAAACGGGCTATACCGCAACGCTCAACCGTATTGAACAACAGTAAACCACCTGCGGGTGGTTTTATTGTGTTTTCCCGGTATGATGCCCGGCGGCTTAGTGTTCTCTTTTGTGCGTTAACTACCGGAATTCCCCTCTTTTCCTGTTAACCTGAACAGGCGGCTGCTGTAAGCCGCATATGCCCATTTATATCTGTTATCCCTCCAGCCATGTAGGATGATCACAGGCAAGATTTTTTGACTAAGGAAAAGCGTTATGAAAACGGGACCATTAAACGAGAGCGAACTGGAATGGCTGGATGATGTACTGACTAAGTACAATACGGATAAGGCTATTCTGGATGTGTCAGAACTGGATGGTTTACTGACGGCGGTACTGAGTTCACCGTATGAAATTGAACCGGAGCAGTGGCTGGTCGCTATTTGGGGCGGCGCGCAGTATGTTCCTCGCTGGTCCTCCGAAAAAGAAATGACGCGTTTCATGAACCTGGCGTTTCAACATATGGCGGATACGGCCGATCGCCTGGATGAATATCCTGAGCAGTTTGAGCCGCTGTTTGGTTTGCGTGAAATTGACGAGCATGAACTGACCATCGTTGAAGAGTGGTGTTTTGGTTATATGCGCGGCGTCGCGCTGTCGGACTGGTCCGCGTTACCAGACTCGTTAAAACCAGCGCTCGAGGCTATTGCGCTGCACGGTACGGAAGAAAACTTTGCGGTCGTTGAGAAAATGACGCCAGAAGCGTTCGAAGAGAGCGTGGATGCCATCCGCCTGGCGGCGCTGGATCTGCATGCTTACTGGATGGCGCATCCTCAGGAAACGCCCGTTAAAGTACCGGTCAAAGTGGATGCCAAGGTAGGGCGCAATGACCCTTGTCCGTGCGGTAGCGGCAAAAAATATAAGCAGTGCTGTTTGCATTAAGAAAAAGGGGCGTTAAGCCCCTTTTGTTTTAACCCACTTCCGGTAGTAATCCTGCTGCAATAGAAAACTGTACGGCTATCACCACAATGCCGCACAAAAATACCAGCGCCAGCGCCGGAGCACCCCCTGCCACGCGGTAGTTAGCCTGTGGATTCTGTTTTCTGCTCTGCCATGCCAGCATCGAGGGAATGAGCAGCGCCAGCACCGCCAGGGCAACGCCCGCATACCCCAGGGCCATGACGAAACCACGCGGATAGAACAGCGCGAATGCCAGCGGCGGCAGGAAGGTCACCACGCCGGTTTGCATTCTTCCTGCTACGGTATTGCGGCGCTGGAAGAGGTCGGCCAGGTAGTCAAATAATCCCAATGCGACGCCGAGGAAAGAGGTTGCCAGCGCAAGGTCGGCAAACAGATGCACCGCCAGTTCGACGTGCGGCGAAGCCACGACTTCACGTAATGCTTGTAATAAACCGTTTAAACCAGCGTGGTTGGCTAACAGCCCCATGAACGTTGAGGAGTTAATACTGCCAAGCGTGGCCAGTTGCCAGAAGATATAGGCGACTAGCGGAATGGCGCTACCGGTGATAAACACCCAACGCAGTTTACGGATGTTACCGTTCATATAGCTGACGATACTGGGGACGCTGCCGTGAAAACCGAACGAAGTGAAGATAACCGGGATTGCAGACAGTGCCAGCCCCTGCTGAAGCGGTAACGTAAGCAGGTTTACTTTATGGATATGCGGCATTAACAGGGCCAGCATCACCACCAGGAAGATTATCTTGGCACTGAACAACAGACGGTTGAACAGATCGACCAAAGATGTGCCAACGCAAACCACGCCACCGGCAACAAAGGTGAACAGCAGTACGCCTGTTGTCGGGGAGAGCGTTGTCCCGGTCCAGTCGCTGATGCTGGAAGCCAGCAACTCACCAGCGCCACTGATATACGCCGCCGTCAGCGCGTACATTAAAAACATCATGCTAAAGCCCGTTACCCATTGTCCGTAACGACCAAGATAACGTTTTGCCAGCGTACCCAACCCGGTGTCTGCCGGTACGTGTTGATACACTTCAAGCAGCAACAGCGCGGTGTAGCACATTAGCGCCCAAAGACTCACTAACAATACCAGCGTGACGCTAAACCCCACGCCTGCCGCGGCCAGCGGCATTGCCAACATACCGGCACCAATCGTGGTTCCCGCCACGATAAAAATACTACCCAGGGTTCTGTTTTTCACGCTTTCCTCTGTCCCAGAGATAATCAACGGTTATATCTGCGGCGCAGGTTAAGGCAAAACGCTATTTTCGTCAAATCACCGTTACAATGAATGTACATTAATCTTTACGATGTTTGGCGCGTTAAGATGTATCACAAATGATATTTATCTGCGGGTAAACCTGCGTTAGCGCAAAGCAAGGCCGTGCCGTTCACATTAGGCTACGGACTTTATTGAGGAGGTAGTATGGAATCTATTCACGGTCACGAAGTGCTCAACATGATGATTGAATCTGGCGAGCAGTATTCAAATGCCAGCCTTGAAGCGGCGATAACGGCACGGTTTGGCGAGCAGGCTCGTTTTCACACCTGTTCTGCGGCGGATATGTCGGCAGCTGAGCTGGTGGCGTTTTTAGCGGCGAAGGGAAAGTTTATTGCAAAAGAAGACGGCTTCTCTACGCACGAAAGCAAGATCTGCCGTCACTGATTTTAGCGGGTAATGATGGCGGGTTGCCTTCATTACCCCACAACATTAATTCTGTGTATCAAGCGTAGCCAGTTCTTTATCGATGAAATAAAGACCTTCGCCACTTTTCCCTGCCAGCGATAACTTATCAATGACAGATTTAAATAATTTTTCTTCTTCATGCTGCTCGGCAACATACCATTGCAGGAAATTAAACGTCGGATAATCCTGGTGGGTCATTGCCGCGTGTGCCAGCTCATTAATTTTCTGGGTGATCAACTGCTCGTGTTCGTAAGTAACACGGAACAGTTCGTCCAGAGACGCATATTCAGCAAAGGGGGAAGGAACGGTGTTAATACACGGCAAGCTGCCGGTATCGGTCAGGTAGTCAAACAGACGCTGCATATGCGTCATCTCTTCCTGGGCGTGACGGCGCAGGAACGCGGCGGCACCTTCAAAGCTGTGATAGCTGCACCACGCGCTCATCTGTTGGTAGAGCAGAGATGAATATAATTCAAGGTTCATTTGCTCATTCAGTTGGTCGATCATTTCTGTTTTCAGCATGGTTGTGCTCCACAAACGTTATTATATATTAGCGTGGCGTCACTATAATTTGTTATTTAATTATTTGCAAAAGGTAAAATAATAAATTTATTTATTAAAAATGCGAATGGGAATAAAACGCATTAACGCTATTAAGCGGAGAATATAAATAATGAAAAGGCAGAAGACCAGCAATAATGTGCTGGTCGAAAATATTAATAATTGAAGGCAGGCGATTGGGATACCGCAACGCCGTGACACTGCCAGGCGAGCGTGATTTTGGTATTTAAACACAGAGAACCGGCATATACGCTACAGGTTGATACCGGCTGACCAAACGCCATTGCGTTGGCATAACCCAGGCGCTGACACTCTTTGGTGGCTGTGCCTTGGGTCACGTAATCATCGGTACGCGCCGTTTGTAGCATGGCCTGGTTGTAGGTCAGGCGAACGACGCCGGTGATGGCACTGGCTTCGCTGACCTGCGCCTGTTTAGTAATAGTGCATCCTGTCAGCACGAGCGGCAAAAGGGCAAGGATAAAGGTCTTCATGTGATCGCTCTGAAAGTTCGGAGATAGGCTATCATGGCATATGTGGTGGCGCATCAATGGCTTGAATAGCCCGAAGATCACCTGCGATTAATCGCAACGACGTCATTTTATTGAGGCTATTCTGAGCTGTCTCAGGAAAAATGTGAGCACCTCATTATTTTATAAAACAAAATTTCATTAAATTTGAAATTGAGTTTGCAAAATAGTAATGTGGCCTGAATGTTATGACTTTCAGCGGGCCTCCGCAGCGCATTCAGGAGATTACAGAATGAAAATTGCATTGATGATGGAAAACAGCCAGGCAAGCAAAAATGCCATCATTCATAACGAGCTTAAAGCCGTTGCGGATGAGAAAGGTTTTCCAGTGTATAACGTTGGGATGAGCGACGAAAATGACCATCATCTGACCTACATCCATTTAGGGATTATGGCCAGCATCCTGCTCAATTCCAAAGCCGTGGATTTTGTGGTTACGGGTTGCGGTACGGGTCAGGGGGCAATGATGTCACTGAATATTCATCCGGGCGTGGTGTGCGGTTACTGTCTCGATCCGGCAGACGCATTCTTGTTCTCTCAGATCAACAACGGGAATGCGCTTTCTCTGGCATTCGCCAAAGGTTTTGGCTGGGGTGCTGAGCTGAATGTGCGCTATATGTTTGAAAAAGCATTCACTGGTCGTAACGGCGAAGGGTATCCACCAGAGCGTAAAGAACCGCAGGTGCGTAACGCGGGTATTCTGAACCAGGTGAAAGCAGCGGTGGTAAAAGAAAACTATCTGGACACTCTGCGCGCTATCGATCCTGAACTGGTAAAAACCGCCGTATCTGGTCCGCGCTTCCAGCAGTGCTTCTTTGAAAACTGCCAGGACAAAGCAATCGAATCGTTTGTTCGCGAGATAGTTGGCTAAATCCTGTTGGCCCGGCGGTGTTCGCCTGCCGGGCTATTTGCTCTTGTTAGAAACCGCGCTTCCAGCATCATGGGCAAGCCGCAGCGTATCAACCATACCTACCAGACAAATAATCGCAATAGCGACAAAGGCCAGCCGGAAACTGATACCCGGAATATTGCCTAACGCCAGCCATTCACTCACCTCATCGCCGATACGAATTCCGATAGCGGCCAATGAAATGCCCAAGCCTACCGCTAATTGTGTTGCCGTACTGAACAGCGTATTGGCGTAGCTCATTTGTGGTCCGGGGACGTCCGCAAAGGCAAGCGTGCTGATACCGGTAAACTGAATTGAGCGGAACACGCCGCCCAGATACAACACCAACAAAATAACCCACACCGGGGTCTGCGGCGTAATTAATGCACAGGCCAACAGCGCCAGGACGTTTAACGCACCGTTGATTAACAGCAGTTTCTTAAAGCCCAGCCAGCGTATCAACGGCGTGGTGGCAGGTTTTATCGTCAGATTGCCCACAAACACCGCCAGAACCAGCGAACCCGCGTGAAAAGCGTTCATGCCAAAACCGACCTGGAACATTAACGGCAGCAGAAATGGTACAGCGCTAATAGAGGCACGAAATAGTGACCCGCCGTACAGGGTGACGCGAAAAGTAGGGACGCTCATGGCATCAAGACGAATCATCGGCCAGGTAGTGTGACGAAAATGATGCAGGGCAAACAGAAAGGTCACGGTTCCTAGCGCCAGCAGCCCGGCGGTTAGCCAGCCCTGCGGCTGCTGGGTTCCCAGTAACTCCATGGCATACACCAGGCTAACCATCGCAACTGAGGTCGCGATAAAACCCGCTATATCAAATGGACGGTGCTCGTCGTCATGAATATCCGGGATGAAACGTAGCGCCAGCGCGATCGCCAAAATTCCCAGCGGTACGTTAATAAAGAAGATCCAACGCCAGTTAGCATAGCTGGTAATGAATCCTCCAAGCGGTGGTCCGATGATAGGCGCGACTAACGCGGGCCAGGTCAGGGTCGCTATGGCGGTGATCAACTGATGTTTAGGCGTGGTGCGCAGTACCGCGAGACGGCCAACAGGAACCATTAGCGCGCCACCCACACCCTGTAAAATTCGCATTGCTACAAAGCTCTCAAGGCTTTCGGACAAACCGCATAAAACCGAAGCGAGAGTAAAAATCGCCAGCGCCAGGGTAAACACTTTTCGGGCGCCGAAGCGATCCGCAATCCAGCCGCTGGCGGGGATAAGCACCGCGAGGGTGATCAAGTAGGCGCTGATACCAATGTTCAGGTCTACCGCCTGTACGCCAAAGCTTTTGGCCATGTCGGGTAGGGCTGTGGCAATCACCGTGCCGTCAATAAATTCCATAAAGAAAGCCCCGGCAACAAGTAATGCTGCCGGGGAAAGACCGCGTTGGTTCTCAACCGCTAACTGTTCACTCATGTTGTGCTTGCCATCTCAAAAGAAACTGACTGGACCTTTTTTATTTTCAGCGCATTTGTAATGTGTGCGCGGCTATCGTTTCGATCGCTGAATAGGTACTATGACGACCTTTCTATAAGGAGCTCACTATGTCCCAAACATTGAATGCCGATCAGGAACTGCTCTCGGACGTTGTTGCCTGTCAGCTGGTTATCAAGCAAATTCTGGATGTTCTTGATGTTATTGCCCCGGTAGAAGTTCGGGAAAAAATGTCCAGCCAACTGAAAAACATCGATTTTTCCAGCCATCCTGCAGGGGCCGATCCGGTCACTATGCGCGCAATACAAAAAGCGGTTGCCTTGATCGAGTTGAAATTCACGCCGCAGAATGAATCCCACTAAAATAAACCGTTGTTTCAGGTTTTAGAAAGGTTTTTTTGCGCCTCGCAGAATGGGAGGCGCGTGCCAGGGAAAATCAGAGGTTGACCGGATAAGGTGCGCAGCATCGCTATCCGGCATTAACGCGATGAAAACTGAAGATTAGTGATGCTGGTAGTTAACGACGTTGAGCAAGTGCTTATCGGTTTGCGCCATGCACAACCCCGCGCGTTTGGCGCTGCGGACTTCATCAAGAATCGTCTGTAACAGCACGCCATCCTGCTGCTGCTCTTTTTCCAGATCGTGAAGAAAATCAATGGTTGGCGCATCGTTTAATGCTTCAGCTTCATTGGTTAAACGCGAGAGCTTACTCGAACGCTGCTGATATTCATCCAACGTTTTCTGAAACAATTCTTCAAGGGAACTCAGTTCATCACCCGGCACATCCATGGCCTTGACGATGGGATTAGCCCCGGCACTTTTCATAAAATTGAACATACGCATCATTTGAGTCACGTTACCTTGCGCCTGCGTGCGTAGAAACGTGGCTGTACCTGTCAGGCTATGCTCGTAGCACCATTCGCTGAGATGCAGGTAAAGATTCGAGGCGTAGAACTCGAGGTTCATTTGTGTATTGAGTTTATGAACAATTCCAACTGCAGCCATATCAATATCCTTATTTCCAGAAAGGGGGATGTACGTTACTCACGCCAGTACAGCGGGCTGCCGCTGCACTTCACCTCTACGTACAATTAAAACTGTTAGCAGAATAAATCCGTTCCGCCGGTCCTTTAGTGATCACGAATTATATTCGCTCCGATCGAGATTCAGCATAACGCTTGCTCTGGTATAAGAAAATCCTTAAATCTGCGTATTTATGTTTTTTTACATATTGTCATAACAGTATTCATGCTTCTGCTTTTTTGGCATATAGATGACATGAATGTAAGGGGTTGAAATTTATGTCATTAAATGATTTTCACGATAATGAAATGGTGTTTCATATCACAAAATTAAATTCCACAATAAGGTATTGTCTGGCATCTGATGATTATCTGCCCAAGTTGAAAGGCAATTTCACGATCGGGATGGATTAGTACAAATTATCTGATGGCTAATTTTTTGCGCCAGATCAGTTTTAATCAAATTGAGAAATTTAACAGTCTGCACTGGTCGTCATTAATTGTTTCGTTTATGTGGATTAAGCAAGGAGTTACATATGAAGAAGGTTGCGGTGCTGCTGGCACCCGGTTTTGAAGAGGCGGAGGCGATTGTTACCCTGGATATTCTGCGTCGCCTGAATATCGAAGTCGAAACCCTGGCCTGCGCAGAGTCACGTGCGGTGGTGAGTTATCATGACGTACCGATGGTGATGGATAGCACGTTGGCCGCGCGCCAGACGTATCTCTACGATGCCGTCGTATTGCCAGGCGGGCCGCAGGGCAGCGTTAATCTTGCCGCCAGTGAGGCGGTCATCCAGTTTGTATCTCGTCATGATCAGGCAGGAAAGCTCATTTGCCCGGTATGTTCTGCGGCCGCGCGCGTGTTGGGCGGCAACGGTCTGCTGAAGGGGCGTCGCTATGTTTGCTCAGGAGATCTGTGGCAAAACGTCACGGACGGGGAATATATCGATGCGCCGGTTGTTGAAGATGGCAATCTGATCAGCGGCAAAGGGTTAGGGCATATTTTCGATTTTGCGTTGACGCTTGCGGCGCGCCTGCTGGGAGATGACATTCCGGTTCGCGATCACGCTGACCACATTTATTACCGATGGTAATCATGTTCCCGAATGCTTCGGTATTCGGGAACAAGGATTCGTTGGCTGATGTTATGGATTAATCTGCTATCCCTCTTTTTTCCCGTCGACAAAACCGCGTTTTTTTATGTCATTTCCCGCTGAATTTATGTACGCAATTACTGTAATTCTGTGGTGTGATGCCGCTCTCTTATGGAGAATCAATTTCCCGCTAAAACTACTCTCAGCACTGGCATTGATCTTATCACTAAAAGGTAATGCCTTGTTTTACGTCCGAATTACAAAAAATCGTCTGATTTTACCCTACATAAAAGAACGTTAAAGCTGGAGTTAACCATGCACAAATTCACTAAAGCGCTGGCTGCCATCGGTCTGGCTGCCATTATGTCACAATCCGCTATCGCTGAATCCATGAAGCTCGGTTTCCTGGTCAAACAACCGGAAGAACCGTGGTTCCAGACTGAATGGAAATTTGCCGATAAAGCCGGTAAAGACCTTGGCTTTGAGGTGATTAAAATTGCCGTCCCGGATGGTGAGAAGACCCTTAACGCCATCGACAGCCTGGCTGCAAGTGGCGCAAAAGGTTTTGTGATTTGTACGCCGGACCCCAAACTCGGGCCTGCCATTATGGCCAAGGCGCGTGGCTACGATATGAAAGTCATTGCCGTCGACGACCAGTTTGCTAACGCCAAAGGTAAGCCGATGGATACCGTGCCGCTGGTGATGATGGCTGCAACCAAAATTGGTGAGCGCCAGGGCCAGGAGCTGTATAAGGAGATGCAAAAGCGCGGTTGGGATGTGAAATCCACAGCCGTAATGGCCATTACCGCGAATGAACTCGATACCGCGCGTCGCCGTACATCGGGTTCAATGGAAGCGCTTAAAGCCGCAGGCTTCCCGGAAAAACAGATCTACCAGGTCCCCACTAAATCGAATGACATCCCCGGGGCATTCGATGCCGCTAACTCCATGCTGGTTCAGCACCCTGAAGTCAAACACTGGCTGATTGTTGGCATGAACGACAACACCGTGCTGGGCGGCGTACGTGCGACCGAAGGGCAGGGCTTCAAAGCGCCGAATGTGATTGGTATCGGCATCAACGGCGTTGATGCCGTGAGCGAACTTTCCAAAGGCGAAGCGACCGGGTTCTACGGTTCACTCCTGCCAAGCCCGGACGTTCACGGCTACAAATCAAGTGAGATGCTCTACAACTGGGTAACGAAAGGTGCAGAGCCACCAGCGTTTACTGAAGTGACGGATGTGGTGCTGATTACCCGCGATAACTTTAAAGAAGAACTGGCGAAGAAAGGCTTAGGCGGTAAATAACACAAATGCCGGATGCGACGCCAACGCGTCTTATCCGGCCTACGAATTGCGTACTCAGTAGGCCGGATAAGGCAAAGCCGCTATCCGGCATAAAGATCTGACTCACGGAGACGTTATGCAACAGTCTACCCCGTATCTCTCATTTCGCGGCATTGGCAAAACGTTCCCCGGCGTTAAAGCGCTCACGGATATCAGTTTCGACTGCTATGCCGGTCAGGTGCATGCGCTGATGGGCGAAAATGGCGCCGGGAAATCAACACTATTAAAAATTCTCAGCGGCAACTATGCGCCAACGACGGGATCTTTGGCGATCCGTGGACAAGAGGTTTCGTTTACGGACACCAATGCCGCGCTGAACGCCGGTGTTGCCATTATTTACCAGGAGCTGCATCTCGTCCCGGAAATGACCGTTGCCGAGAATATTTATTTAGGGCAGATGCCGCACAAAGGCGGGATTGTGAACCGCTCGCTGCTGAACTATGAAGCGGGGCTTCAGCTTAAGCATCTGGGCATGGATATCGATCCCGATACGCCGTTGAAATACCTCTCCATTGGGCAATGGCAGATGGTGGAGATTGCGAAAGCGCTGGCGCGCAACGCCAAAATTATCGCGTTTGATGAACCCACCAGCTCCCTTTCAGCGCGCGAGATTGAGAATCTGTTTCGCGTCATCCGTGAGCTACGCAACGAAGGGCGCATCATCCTGTACGTTTCGCACCGTATGGAGGAGATCTTTGCCCTTAGCGATGCCATCACCGTGTTTAAAGATGGTCATTACGTCAAAACGTTCACGGATATGCAGCAGGTCGATCACGACGCGCTGGTGCAGGCGATGGTCGGGCGCGACCTCGGTGATATTTATGGCTGGAAATCCAGACCTTATGGTGCAGAGCGCCTGCGTTTGCATGAAGTCAAAGCCCCAGGCGTGCGTACCCCGATCAGTTTATCAGTGCGCAGTGGTGAAATTGTCGGATTGTTTGGACTGGTGGGCGCCGGACGTAGCGAATTAATGAAAGGTCTGTTTGGCGGCACGCGTATCACGGCAGGCCAGGTGTTTATTGATGAACAGCCTATTGATATCCGTAAACCGAGCCACGCCATTGAAGCGGGGATGATGCTGTGCCCGGAAGATCGCAAGGCTGAAGGGATCATTCCGGTCCATTCGGTGCGTAACAACATCAACATCAGTGCCCGTCGTAAACATGTTCTGGGCGGATGCGTGATCAACAACGGCTGGGAAGAGACCAATGCCGATCACCATATTCGCTCACTCAATATTAAAACGCCGGGCGCGGAGCAACTGATTATGAACCTCTCCGGCGGTAATCAACAGAAGGCTATTCTCGGCCGTTGGTTATCGGAAGAGATGAAAGTGATTTTGCTGGACGAACCTACACGCGGTATTGATGTGGGCGCCAAGCATGAAATTTATAACGTGATTTATGCCCTCGCGGCGCGCGGCGTGGCCGTGCTGTTTGCTTCCAGCGATCTGCCAGAAGTGCTCGGTGTCGCCGACCGTATTGTGGTGATGAGAGAAGGCGAAATTGCCGGTGAGTTACTTCATGAACAGGCGGATGAGCGCCAGGCGTTAAGCCTTGCTATGCCAAAAGTTAGCCAGGCTGTAGCCTGAATAAGGAGAGAATGATGTCTTCCGTTTCAACATCGGGTTCAGGTGCTGCAAAGTCGGCGCTAAATCTTGGTCGCATTTGGGATCAATACGGGATGCTGGTCGTGTTCGCCGCGCTGTTCCTGGTTTGTTCCCTCTTTGTGCCTAACTTTGCCACTTTCATCAACATGAAGGGGCTGGGGCTGGCGGTATCGATGTCGGGTATGGTCGCGTGTGGGATGCTGTTTTGCCTGGCATCCGGTGACTTCGACCTGTCCGTTGCCTCCGTGATTGCCTGCGCCGGGGTTACTACAGCCGTGGTCATTAATATGACCGAAAGCCTGTGGATTGGCGTGGCTGCCGGGCTACTGCTCGGTATTCTATGTGGTCTGGTGAATGGGTTCGTGATTGCGCGGCTGAAAATTAACGCCCTGATCACGACCCTTGCGACGATGCAGATTGTGCGTGGTCTGGCCTACATTATTTCCGACGGTAAGGCGGTAGGGATTGAAGACGAGCGCTTCTTCACTCTCGGCTACGCCAACTGGTTTGGTCTGCCGGCACCTATCTGGATCACGGTCGTCTGTTTCATCGTTTTTGGCTTACTGCTCAATAAAACCACGTTTGGTCGTAACACGCTGGCCATTGGGGGGAATGAAGAGGCGGCACGTCTGGCTGGGGTTCCGGTCGTTCGTACCAAAATTATTATCTTTATTCTGTCCGGGCTGGTATCCGCCATCGCCGGGATTATCCTCGCATCACGTATGACCAGCGGCCAGCCAATGACCTCAATCGGCTATGAGCTGATCGTGATTTCCGCGTGCGTGTTAGGGGGCGTTTCGCTTAAAGGCGGCATCGGAAAAATCTCATATGTGGTAGCCGGGGTGTTGATTCTGGGAACGGTTGAGAATGCAATGAACCTGCTGAACATCTCTCCGTTCGCACAGTATGTCGTACGTGGTCTGATCCTGCTGGCGGCGGTGATCTTCGACCGTTACAAGCAAAAAGCGAAGCGTACTGTTTGATGATTTTAACCCCAACTTTTTAGTCTAGCTTTAGCTCATCGCCAGCCGCTACCCGGCTGGCGATTGTTTTTCCAAATGGCGAGCATGGTCACACTGTCTATACTTATATCCGTCATACATCATATATACGGCGCGATCCGCGCGGCGTACAGACCATGATGAGGAGGATAACCGGGTGACAGCATCACTGATCTTACCCCCTGAACAATCTGCAAGCTGTGCTTATTTTTTTGATCTCGATGGGACACTGGCTGAGATCAAACCTTATCCTGACCAGGTCGTTGTCCCTCAGACAATCCTGCAGTTATTACATCAGTTGGCGACGCATAATGCGGGTGCGCTGGCATTGATTTCAGGGCGCTCGATGGCTGAGCTTGACGCGCTTACCACTCCCTTTCGTTTTCCGCTCGCCGGAGTGCATGGGGCAGAGCGCCGTGACATCAATGGTCAAACTCATATAGTGCGCCTGGCTGCGGCAATAGAGCGCGAAGCAGGAGAGCTATTAAGTACCGCCTTGGCGACGATGCCGGGTACAACGCTTGAAGCAAAAGGGATGGCGTTCGCACTGCACTATCGCCAGGCCCCAGAACATGAAGCGGCGCTAATTAATCTGGCTGAGCGCATCACGCACAGATGGCCGCAGTTGGCTTTACAGCACGGAAAATGCGTTGTGGAGATAAAACCAAAGGGTACGAACAAAGGCGACGCAATTGCCGCATTTATGCAGGAAGCACCTTTTGCCGGACGGATCCCCGTTTTTTTTGGTGACGATCTGACGGACGAAACAGGATTTGGCGTGGTTAATCGCGCAGGGGGCATTTCCGTGAAGGTGGGGAATGGAGCGACGCAGGCGACATGGCGTCTGGATGGCGTGAGTGATGTCTGGCACTGGCTGGAACAAATTAACTCTTCGCAGCAAGAATCGAAAGCAACGAATAACAGAAGAGGTGGCTATGAGTCGTTTAGTCGTAGTATCTAATCGTATCGCCTCACCCGATGACAAAGGGAGCGCAGGTGGGCTTGCCGTCGGTGTGCTTGGCGCGTTGAAGGCTGCTGGTGGCCTGTGGTTTGGCTGGAGTGGCGACACGGGTAATGAGGACAAACCATTAAAAAAAGTCACGCGTGGCAACATTACCTGGGCTTCGTTTAATTTGAGTGAACAGGATTACGAAGAGTATTACTGCCAGTTTTCTAATGCGGTTTTATGGCCTGCATTTCATTATCGCCTCGATTTGGTGCAGTTTCAGCGTCCTGCATGGGAGGGCTATCAGCGGGTGAATGCCTTGCTGGTAGATAAACTGCTGCCGCTGCTCAACGATGACGACATAATCTGGGTTCATGATTACCATCTGTTGCCGTTTGCCAGCGAGCTGCGTAAACGCGGCGTGAATAACCGTATCGGTTTTTTCCTGCATATCCCTTTTCCGACGCCGGAAATCTTTAATGCCTTACCCCCACATCAGACGCTACTTGAGCAGATGTGTGACTTTGATTTACTCGGTTTCCAGACCGAAAACGATCGTCAGGCTTTTCTGGATTGTCTGGCAGCCCAGACTCAGGTAACCACTCAGAGCGAGCAACACCACCGTGCATGGGGAAAAGCGTTTCGTACCCAGGTCTATCCCATCGGTATTGAGCCGGATGAGATCGCCCGTCAGGCTTCCGGCCCTTTGCCGCCGAAGCTGGCGCAACTGAAAGCAGAACTTAAAAATGTGCAGAATATCTTCTCCGTTGAGCGTCTGGATTATTCTAAAGGTTTGCCGGAGCGCTTTCAGGCCTATGAGGCTCTGCTGGAACACTATCCGCAGCACCATGGTAAAATTCGCTACACCCAGATAGCGCCAACTTCGCGTGAAGAGGTGCAGGCCTACCAGGATATTCGGCACCAACTGGAGACTGAAGCGGGGAGGATTAACGGTAAATATGGGCAGTTGGGCTGGACGCCGCTCTATTATCTGAACCAGTACTTTGATCGTAAATTGCTGATGAAAATCTTCCGCTACTCTGATGTAGGGCTGGTGACGCCGCTGCGAGATGGTATGAACCTGGTTGCGAAAGAATTCGTGGCCGCGCAGGATCCTGCCAACCCCGGCGTGCTGGTGTTATCACAATTTGCCGGGGCCGCGAATGAGCTAACTGCCGCGCTTATTGTTAATCCTTATGACCGCGACGAAGTGGCTGGCGCATTAAACCAGGCTCTGACGATGCCGCTTGCTGAGCGTATCTCCCGCCACGCTGAGATGCTCGAAACTATCATTAAAAACGATATCGACAACTGGCAGGCGAGGTTCATTTGCGATCTGGAAAAAGTTATCCAACGTCAGAGTAAACAGCCATTGCCAGACAACGTTTCTCCCTGCACTAAACTGGCGTAACGCTCAGAAAACGCAGGTCAATCTCCAGCCAGTGGAACCAGCAGAACATCCACGTGGCTGGCACCGATCACGCTTTTTGCTGAGCAGGATGCGCGCGAAAAGAAGCTGTGGTTATGGTTGCCATAAATGACCAGATCGACCGCGTGTTTACGGCATACATCCAGAATATGTTCATTCAGTGCCCCATAGGTAATAAAGGTATGCTCAATGGGGTACTGTGCTTCTTTGCTGAGCTTGTCGATAAAATCCTGAGTCTCCTCTTGCATCACTTCACGCAGGTCCTCCAGCATAGGTGCTGCAAACTGATTATACAGTTCAGGGTCTGAGACCAGGGTTATCAGGCTAATACGAGCGTTGACAGGGCGAGCGATTGAAACCGCCTTGGCTAACAACTGCTGGCTTTCAGGGGTGGCGGCAACGGCCACAAGAATGTGTGTATAGCTCATAACTCGCTCCTTTTTTCAAGAATTATGAGAGGGTTTCTCAGCATTGCTCGGCTTACTCCATACTGCAACGTTTCCTTCCCGGATAGTGTGAATGTCATCATGCTTATTCATTAATTATTCTTATAAATAGAATAATTGCGTCATATAACTTGGAAATACGTTCAGCTTACTTAAGTAAAACTCACCGCTAATGAAAACAATGTGTTAATTAAAAATTAACATAAGTTAACATTTAACGGGTTATCACTACCCGGTATTAATTAATCACCCTTAATATTTAAGTCATTGTTTATAAAGGATTTAATTAAAATAGTGTTTTACATTAAATATGTGATCAAGCTCGCTATTTCACAAGGTGATATTAACGTTTGTGAACAAAATACTATTCGCTTTTATTGCAAGAATATTCGTATGTCAGGAATTGAAATGGCGAACTTGAGATTAAAAAATAAGCAAAGTAAAAGCTGTGCTGATGGATTTATGTTAAGTGTTTAGCTGGTTTATGTGATCTATGTCACATATTCTTCAAATTCGCAGCATAGCTACGTTGTATGTGTAACGGGCGGCGGGTAGAGTTGCGTCGAATTAGGAAAAATCTTAGACATTTGTAAGAATTGATGTGAGCTTGTAAGGGGCGCGGCTTTCTGAAAAGGGAATGTTTAGACAACGCGTAAGTGCCGTCACGCTGCTATGTATTTGACCTTTTGCTTTTTTTTACCGGGCCTTCCCGGCGACATCACGGGGTGCGGTTTCACCGCATGAAAACAATGTTGGTTATTATGGATGCAAATAATGCATACATCCGAGTTGCTGAAACACATCTATGACATCAATTTGTCATATTTATTGCTTGCACAGCGTTTGATCGTTCAGGACAAAGCATCTGCGATGTTTCGCCTTGGTATCAGCGAAGAAATGGCGGACACGTTGGCAACATTAACACTTCCACAAATGGTCAAACTGGCTGAAACAAACCAACTGGTCTGTCATTTCCGTTTCGACGATCACCAGACCGTTACTCGCCTGACGCAAGACTCCCGCGTTGACGATCTTCAGCAAATTCATACCGGTATCATGCTTTCAACGCGACTGTTAAGCGACATCGATGAAGCAGCGCGCAAGAAAAGGGCTTGATGATGAGCGAAAAAAGCATTGTTCAGGAAGCGCGTGATATCCAGCTAGCGATGGAATTAATCACATTGGGCGCCCGTTTGCAAATGCTGGAAAGCGAAACGCAATTAAGCCGTGGCCGACTTATCAAGCTGTATAAAGAATTACGCGGCAGCCCTCCGCCAAAAGGGATGCTGCCTTTCTCCACCGACTGGTTTATGACGTGGGAACAAAACATTCATGCTTCGATGTTTTGCAACGCATGGCAATTCCTGCTCAAAACTGGTTTGTGCAGCGGCGTGGATGCCGTGATCAAAGCGTATCGTTTATACCTTGAGCAGTGCCCGCAGCCAGAAGAAGGGCCACTGCTGGCGTTAACTCGCGCATGGACGTTGGTGCGTTTTGTCGACAGCGGATTGCTGGAGTTGTCCCGATGCAATTGCTGCGGTGGGAATTTTATTACCCACGCTCACCAACCTGCAGGCAGCTTTGCCTGCAGTTTATGCCAACCGCCATCACGCGCCGTAAAAAGACGTAAACTTTCCCAGAATGCTGCCGATATTATTCCACAACTGCTGGATGAACAGATCGAACAGGCTGTTTAACTGATACGGTGTGGACAAACACTCCAGCAGCGGTAAGCAATTACCGCTGCTTTTTTTTGTCCTGACCTTGAGTTAACTGCCCGACTGCGCATCCTGTCATAGTCAATTGCGAAAGGATGATGTCGTGCTTATCTTATTAGGTTACCTGGTTGTTATTGGTACAGTTTTCGGCGGTTACATGATGACCGGCGGACACCTTGGGGCACTCTATCAACCGGCTGAGCTGGTGATTATCGGTGGCGCGGGTATTGGGGCATTCATCGTCGGCAATAACGGGAAAGCCATTAAGGGGACGATGAAAGCCATCCCGATGCTTTTTCGTCGTTCAAAATACACCAAAGCGATGTATATGGATCTGCTGGCGCTGTTGTATCGCCTGATGGCCAAGTCACGTCAGCAGGGCATGTTCTCGCTTGAACGCGATATCGAAAACCCCAAAGAGAGTGAAATTTTCGCCAGCTATCCGCGCATTCTTGCTGATGCCGTGATGCTTGATTTCATTGTCGATTATCTGCGTCTGATCATCAGCGGCAACATGAACACGTTTGAAATTGAAGCGCTGATGGATGAAGAGATTGAGACGCACGAAAGTGAGGCCGAAGTCCCGGCCAACAGTCTGGCGATGGTGGGGGATTCATTACCGGCGTTCGGGATCGTGGCGGCGGTCATGGGGGTTGTCCATGCGCTGGCTTCTGCCGATCGTCCGGCGGCTGAACTGGGTTCGCTGATTGCACATGCCATGGTAGGGACATTCCTCGGTATTTTACTGGCCTATGGATTTATTTCTCCGCTTGCCAGCGTTCTGCGCCAGAAAAGCGCTGAAACCACCAAAATGATGCAGTGTGTGAAGATAACTCTGCTCTCCAATCTGAATGGTTACGCGCCGCCAATTGCCGTCGAATTTGGTCGTAAGACTCTGTATTCCAGCGAACGTCCATCGTTTATCGAACTGGAAGAGCATGTTCGTGCGGTGAGAAATCCAACTGCGCAGCAGACGACCGAGGACGCATGAAAAATCAGGCCCATCCCATTATCGTTGTAAAGCGACGCAAGCATAAAGGTCACGGTGGTGGGGCGCATGGTTCGTGGAAAATCGCCTACGCCGATTTTATGACCGCGATGATGGCCTTCTTTCTGGTGATGTGGCTCATTTCCATCTCTAGCCCTAAAGAATTGATCCAGATTGCCGAATATTTCCGTACGCCGCTGGCTACTGCGGTAACCGGGGGAAATCGTATTTCGAATAGCCAAAGTCCCATTCCAGGCGGCGGGGATGATTACACCCAGCAGCAGGGAGAGGTGAACAAGCAGCCGAATATCGATGATCTGAGAAAACGCATGGAACAAAGCCGCTTGAGCAAACTTCGCGGCGATCTCGATCAGTTGATTGAATCTGACCCCAAACTGCGTGCGCTGCGCCCGCATTTGAAAATTGATTTAGTTCAGGAAGGGCTGCGGATACAGATTATCGACAGTCAGAATCGCCCGATGTTTAAAACCGGTAGCGCTGAGGTGGAACCGTATATGCGCGATATCCTGCGAGCCATAGCGCCAGTGCTTAACGGCATTCCTAATCGAATCAGCCTTTCCGGCCATACGGATGATTACCCTTACGCCAATGGTGAAAAAGGGTATAGCAACTGGGAGTTGTCCGCCGATCGCGCTAACGCGTCGCGTCGCGAACTGGTTAGCGGCGGTCTGGATGATGGAAAAGTATTACGTGTGGTAGGTATGGCCGCCACGATGCGTCTGAGCGATCGCGGTCCTGAAGACGCTATCAACCGCCGTATTAGCCTGCTGGTTCTCAATAAGCAGGCGGAAGAGGCCATTTTGCATGAAAACGCTGAAAGCCAGAATGAGCCGGTAAGTGTCTTACAACAGCCAGCGGAACTCCCGCCGGCAAGCGTTCCCACATCGCCACCAGCCAATCCGAGGTGATAGCGTGAGCATGGATATAAGCGATTTTTATCAAACATTTTTTGATGAAGCTGACGAACTGTTGGCTGACATGGAGCAACACCTGCTTGATTTGGTTCCTGAAGCCCCGGATTCCGAACAGCTGAATGCAATTTTTCGTGCTGCGCACTCGATAAAAGGCGGGGCGGCACCTTCGGCTTTACCATTTTGCAGGAAACGACCCATCTGATGGAAAACCTGCTGGATGAAGCGCGGCGTGGCGAGATGCAGCTCAATGCCGACATTATCAACCTGTTTTTGGAAACGAAAGATATTATGCAGGAACAGCTCGACGCCTATAAAAACTCAGAGGAGCCGGATGCCGCCAGCTTTGAGTACATTTGTAATGCGTTACGACAGTTAGCGCTCGAAGCGAAAGGTGAAACCGCACCGGCAGTCGTCAACACCGCAAAACTGAGCGTTGTTGACAGCGCTGCAATGCAGGAAGAGGCGGTTGCACAGCCTGAGTCTGCAAGTGAAGAGAGCAAGAAACGCATTATTCTCACGCGCCTGAAAGCCAATGAAGTGGATTTACTGGAAGAGGAGCTGGGGAATCTGGCGACCTTAACCGATGTGGTGAAAGGGAGCGACACGTTGTCAGCAACGCTTGATGGCAACCTCGCAGAAGATGACATCATCGCGGTGCTGTGCTTTGTGATTGAAGCTGATCAGATTGAATTCGAAACCGTCAGCGCAGCGCCGGTAGCCGTTGAAACTGAAGCTGAAGCAGAAGCTGAAACGGTAGCCGTTGTCGCGAAGCCGCAGCCGGTTGCCGTTGCGCCAGCGGCAAAAGCCGCCGCCAGTGAAGCGCCAAACGGACGCGCGGAACGCGACAAACCCGCCCGCGCCAGCGAGTCGACTAGTATCCGCGTAGCGGTTGAGAAGGTCGATCAGCTCATTAACCTGGTCGGTGAGTTGGTCATCACCCAGTCTATGTTGGCACAACGTTCTAACGAACTGGATCCCGTCAATCATGGCGATCTCATCACCAGTATGGGTCAGTTACAACGTAACGCCCGCGACTTGCAAGAGTCGGTGATGTCGATTCGTATGATGCCCATGGAGTATGTGTTCAGCCGTTTTCCGCGTCTGGTGCGTGACCTGGCCGGTAAGCTGGGTAAACAGGTCGAACTGACACAGGTGGGAAGCTCAACCGAACTCGACAAGAGCCTGATTGAACGCATCATCGATCCGTTGACGCACCTGGTGCGTAACAGCCTCGATCACGGTATTGAACTGCCGGAAAAACGCCTTGAAGCCGGGAAAAGCCCAATCGGTAATCTGACGCTTTCCGCGGAGCACCAGGGCGGGAATATCTGTATTGAAGTCACCGATGATGGCGCCGGTCTGAACCGTGAACGAATCCTCGCCAAAGCTATCTCCCAGGGGATGCCGATCCACAAAAACATGAGCGATGACGAAGTCGGTATGCTGATCTTCGCTCCGGGCTTCTCGACTGCTGAACAGGTGACGGATGTCTCTGGCCGCGGCGTGGGTATGGATGTGGTGAAGCGAAATATCCAGGAGATGGGGGGCCATGTTGAGATCCAGTCCAAACAGGGACAGGGGACGACTATCCGAATTCTGCTGCCGCTGACGCTGGCGATCCTCGACGGCATGTCCGTGCGCGTGGCCGACGAAGTCTTTATTCTGCCGCTGAATGCCGTTATGGAATCACTGCAACCGCGCGAAGAAGATCTCCATCCGCTGGCCGGAGGAGAGCGCGTGCTGGAAGTGCGTGGCGAATATTTACCGCTGGTTGAGCTGTGGAAAGTCTTTGAGGTTGAAGGCGCAAAAACCGAAGCGACTCAAGGTATTGTGGTGATTTTGCAAAGTGCAGGGCGTCGTTACGCGCTGCTGGTCGATCAGTTAATTGGTCAACACCAGGTGGTCGTCAAAAACCTGGAAAGCAACTACCGCAAAGTGCCAGGTATTTCTGCAGCAACGATCCTCGGCGACGGCAGCGTCGCGCTGATTGTCGATGTCTCTGCATTGCAGGGATTAAACCGCGAACAACGTGTGGCGATCACAGCCGCCTGATTGAGTGAGAAGGGAATAATATGACCGGTATGAGTAATGTAACTAAACTGGCCGGCGAACCGTCAGGTCAGGAATTCCTCGTGTTCACACTGGGGGATGAAGAGTACGGTATCGATATCCTGAAAGTGCAGGAAATCCGTGGGTACGATCAGGTGACGCGTATTGCTAACACGCCTGCGTTTATCAAAGGTGTCACCAATCTGCGCGGTGTGATTGTGCCGATTGTTGACCTGCGCGTGAAGTTTAGCCAGAGCGATGTGGATTACAACGAAAACACCGTGGTGATTGTGCTGAATCTGGGCCAGCGGGTGGTCGGGATTGTGGTCGATGGCGTCTCGGATGTGCTGTCGCTGACAACGGATCAAATCCGTCCGGCACCGGAATTTGCCGTAACGCTGTCGACGGAATACCTGACGGGACTGGGGGCGCTGGGTGACCGGATGCTGATTCTGGTTAACATTGAGAAGCTGCTCAATAGCGAAGAAATGGCGCTGCTGGATATTGCCGCCAGTCACGTCGCGTAACCGCTATACCATATCCGGCCTACAATGATTGCTGTTGTAGGCCGGATACGCGTAGCGCATCCGGCAGATTTCCCCTTACGCTTCCCGCTCAACCAGCTCCGGTTCTTCTTCCAGTAAACCCTCATCTTGTGCCAGCATCGCCGTTGCAATCCCGTTACCTAATACGTTGATTGCTGAACGTCCCATATCCAGGAAGTGGTCAATACCCATCAGTAACAGAATCCCGGCAACCGGAATATTAAAGCTCGGAATGGTTGCTGCCAGCACCACCAGCGCAGAACGCGGCACGCCGGCAATCCCTTTTGACGCCAGCATCAGCGTCAGCATCAGGACGGTGATTTCTGCAAAGGAGAGGTGAATGTTATAGGCCTGCGCGATAAACATCGAGGCAAATGAACAGTAAACCATCGAGCCGACCAGGTTAAATGAATAACCGATAGGTAATACAAATGACACGATGTTGGGCGAGCAACCAAATTTGGTTAATTGCTCCAGCGTTTTCGGATAGGCGGCTTCCGAGCTGCTGGTAGTAAATGCGACCAGAACCGGATCTTTCAGCATGCTTACCAGACGAAAAACCTCTTTTTTCAGCATGACATAACCGACCGCCAGCAGAACCAGGCAGGTCAGCAAAATAGCCACATAGTAGCCGCCGATGAACGACGCATAGTTAAGCAGGATCCCCAAACCCTGGGTGGAGATAACGGAGGAAATGGCGGCGAAAATGGCCAGCGGCGCAACGTACATCACGTAGCCAGTCACCTTCAGCATAATGTGGGATACCACATCCAGCGCGGCAACCAGCGGGGCATTGAACTTCTCACCAAGGGATGCGCCACCAATACCGAAGAACATCGAGAACACCACAATTTGCAGGATCTCATTGTTGGCCATCGCCTCGGCTATGCTGGTTGGGATGGTGTGAGTCAGGAAACCTTTCAGGCTCATGCCGCTCACGGCCAGGCCGGTATCAGTGGCTTCCAGCGGGATCGCCAGGTTCAGCCCGCTGCCGGGTTGCTCAAGAGAAACCACAAACAGACCGACCAGAATAGACAGTATGGAAGAGCTAATAAACCAGATCATCGCTTTGCCGCCTACGCGCCCGATGGTGGACGTTTCCCCCAGGCGCATAATACCGACGGTCAGGGTGCTGAATACTAAAGGTGCGATCACCATTTTAATCAGGCGCAAAAAGATGTCGGTGAGAAGCGTAATATTATCGGCCCAGGCGGTCACTACGCCGGGGGCGGCATAAGAGTGGATCACCGCCCCTGACAGGATCCCCGCCAACATGAAGATCACGATAAACAACGTGAGTTTGTTTGCATTTGCCACTAAAAAGCCCTCAGTAAGGATTTAACATTTATTGTTCGGTTACTCATTTTTTATATTTATTAATTGGTAACTAAGTATTCATCATATAAATTGAATTAAAGCGCCAGCTGATACAACTTTTTTTAATTTTTTATCCATTTTGTTGTGGTGCAGAGGATATGTATTTGTGATCCTGGTCACGAAATAATGACTATTTCATCCAATATGACCGCGCCCACAGATAAATTTGAATGTTATTCACATGATAATTGTGACGTTTTTATGTGAATGATTTGTGGTTGCCGTACACCCGTCTTCCCCTCCTTCCGCGAGGCTTCACGTCCCTTCAGGATTTCCTTTTCGCAAACGTAAAGTTATCTCAGCGACTGCCGATAACGTTGATAACTCGTTTTCAGGAAGGTGCCTTATGTTTAACCGTATCCGCGTTGTCACAATGCTGATGATGGTGCTGGGGGTTTTCGCACTGCTACAG
Organism: Citrobacter sp. RHBSTW-00859; assembly: GCF_013729795.1. Classification (NCBI taxonomy): domain Bacteria; kingdom Pseudomonadati; phylum Pseudomonadota; class Gammaproteobacteria; order Enterobacterales; family Enterobacteriaceae; genus Citrobacter; species Citrobacter sp. RHBSTW-00859. The sequence goes on from NZ_CP056284.1 coordinate 2,092,185, forward strand.
CTTGTTTCCGGTGGTCTGTTGTTTTCTTCATTGCAGCAGAATCAGCAAAGTTTTGTTATTTCTAACGATCTTCGACAGCAGCAAAGTGAACTCACCTCAACATGGGATCTGATGCTGCAAACACGTATCAATTTAAGCCGTTCTTCTGCACGCATGATGATGGACGCGTCCAACCAGCAAAGCAGCGCGAAAAACGATCTGCTGAAGAATGCGAAAGCATCGTTGGCGCAGGCCGAAACACATTACGCAAAATTTAAAAACATCACACCGTTACCCGAGATGGCAGAAGCCAGCGGCAACGTTGAGGAGAAATATCAGCAGTACCATGCGGCCTTAACCGAACTGGTTCAGTTTCTGGAGAACGGCAATATGGACGCCTATTTCGCGCAACCGACTCAGGGAATGCAAAACGCGCTCGGTGAGGCGCTGGGCAAGTACGCCAGCGTTAGCGAAAAACTTTACGCTCAGGCATTCGATAAAAGTGCGCGGGATTACCACTTCGCCCAATGGCAGCTTGGCGTGCTGGCCGTAGTGCTGGTGCTGATTCTGGTGGTGGTATGGTACGGCATCCGCCATACCCTGCTTAATCCTCTGTCTCGCGTCATTGCCCATATTCGGGAAATCGCCAGCGGTAACCTGACCGCGACCCTGGCCGTCAACGGTCGTAATGAAATCGGCGAGCTGGCCAGTACGGTTGATCATATGCAGCGCTCGCTGACGGAAACCGTCACCCTGGTGCGTGAAGGTTCTGATGCGATTTATTCCGGGACCAGCGAAATTGCCAGCGGGAACACCGACCTTTCATCTCGTACTGAACAGCAGGCCTCTGCGCTGGAAGAGACCGCAGCCAGCATGGAACAGTTGACCGCAACCGTGAAGCAAAATGCGGACAACGCGCGTCAGGCCTCGCAACTGGCGAAAAGCGCCTCCGATACCGCACAGCATGGCGGCAAAGTGGTTGATAGCGTGGTGAACACCATGCACGAAATCGCCGATAGCTCGAAGAAAATCGCCGACATCATCAGCGTTATTGATGGTATTGCTTTTCAGACCAACATTCTCGCACTGAACGCGGCGGTTGAAGCGGCGCGTGCCGGTGAACAAGGCCGTGGCTTTGCTGTGGTTGCGGGCGAAGTGCGTAATCTGGCAAGTCGCAGTGCGCAGGCAGCGAAAGAGATCAAAGCGTTGATTGAGGATTCGGTTTCCCGAGTGGATACCGGGTCCGTATTGGTAGAAAGCGCAGGCGAAACGATGAACGACATCGTAAATGCCGTAACGCGGGTGACCGACATTATGGGCGAGATTGCCTCGGCCTCCGACGAGCAAAGTCGGGGGATTGATCAGGTGGCGCTCGCGGTATCCGAGATGGATCGCGTTACGCAGCAGAACGCCTCATTGGTACAGGAATCGGCTGCCGCTGCCGCTGCTCTTGAAGAACAGGCCAGCCGCCTGACGCAGTCGGTGTCGACTTTCCGCCTTGCGTCACGTCCGGCGTCGGCTAAGCCGCGCGATACACGATTACCTGCAACGGCGGCCGCATCCTATCCGCGCCAGAACAATGAACAAGATACGAATTGGGAAACATTTTGACTGATAGTTAAACCGCGGCCAGTGCCGCCCAATGGGAGCGTTGATGTTTAATCGTATTCGAATTTCGACCACGCTGTTTTTGATTTTAATCCTCTGCGGTGTTTTGCAGATTGGCAGTAATGGCTTGTCCTTCTGGGCATTTCGGGACGGTTTTCAGAACCTGAATCAGGTCGAACGAAGTAATCAGCAACGCGCTGCGCTGGCCCAAACCCGCGCTGTGTTATTACAGGCCAGTACGGCCCTTAATAAGGCAGGGACGCTGACCGCCCTGAGCTATCCGCCAGAGGATATCAACACGCTGATGACTCTCGCACGTGATAGCCTGGCGCAGTCTGAATTGATGTTTAAACGCTTTATGGCGACATCGGATACGACGGCACAAGGGAAGGCGCTGTTTGGCGCAACGGAGCAAAGTTTCAGCCAATGGCACAGCGCTCTTGCGCATCAGGCCACCTGGCTTGAAAACAATCAGTTGTCAGATTTTCTGACCGCGCCGGTGCAGGCTGCTCAGGATGCTTTTGATGCAAATGTGAATGCGTGGCAGAGCAACATCGATCGCGTGTTGCAAACGGCAGGAGAGCAGAGCCAGCGAAATTACCATATGTCGGGGGTGATTTTCGCCACCATGGTGGTACTGGCGGCACTGCTCACCAGCGGTGCGCTGTACTGGTCGCGCAAGATGATTGTCCAGCCGCTGGCGATCGTGGGCAGTCATTTCGACAGCATTGCCGCGGGTAATCTGGCCCGGCCGGTAGCGGTTTATGGGCGCAATGAGATCTCAGCCATTTTTGCCAGTCTGAAGAAGATGCAGCAGGCACTGCGTGAAACGGTAAGCGAAGTACGCCAGGGCAGCTCAGCCATGCATAGCGGTATTTCAGAAATCGCGATGGGCAATAACGATTTGTCTTCGCGCACTGAACAGCAGGCGGCCGCGCTGGCGCAAACGGCAGCCAGCATGGAACAACTGACCGCCACCGTTGGGCAGAATGCGGATAACGCGCGCCAGGCGTCAGGAATTGCCAAAAGTGCGGCAGATACAGCGCATAAAGGCGGCGAACAGACGTCCCGGGTCGCCAGCACCATGCATGAGATTTCCGCGAGCTCGCAGAAAATTGGCGACATCATCGGCGTGATTGACAGCATTGCCTTTCAGACCAATATCCTCGCGCTGAATGCTGCGGTTGAGGCCGCTCGCGCGGGTGAGCAGGGGCGTGGTTTTGCCGTGGTTGCGGGCGAAGTGCGCAATCTGGCAAGCCGTAGCGCACAGGCGGCGAAAGAAATTAAGGGGCTCATTGAGGAGTCTGTCACCCGAGTGCATCAGGGCTCGCAGTTGGTTGATATGGCAGCGCGCACCATGACGGAAATTGTCAGCTCGGTTACCCGGGTTAACGACATCATGGGCGAGATTGCTTCTGCTTCTGATGAACAGCGCAGAGGCATCGAGCAGGTGGCGCAGGCCGTCAGCCAGATGGACTCCGTGACGCAGCAAAACGCCGGGCTGGTGGAAGAAGCCGCATCCGCCACCGGACAACTTGCCATGCAGGCCGATAATCTTTCTGCCTGTGTCGCATTTTTTAAGCTTGAAGAGCAAACCGTAGCAAAACAAGAATTGGCGCAGCCGCAGGTTGTGCCCGTTGTATCCTGAATGTGATTGAGAAGGCGCTATGACATCATCTCTGCCCCCTGGGCAAACGTCATTATTGTTACAGATGACACAGCGCCTCGCGCTGTCTGACGCGCATTTTCGTCGGATATGTCAATTAATCTACCAGCGTGCGGGGATCGTACTGGCCGACCATAAGCGGGACATGGTTTATAACCGCCTGGTCCGCCGTTTGCGAACCCTGGGACTGGATGACTTTGGTCGCTATCTCAGCATGCTGGAAGCTAACCAGAACAGTGCTGAGTGGCAGGCTTTTATTAACTCCCTGACTACCAATCTGACCGCGTTTTTTCGCGAAGGGCATCATTTTCCAGTGCTGTCAGATCATGCTCGTCGGCGCAGCGGTGAATACCGTGTCTGGAGCGCGGCGGCGTCAACCGGAGAAGAGCCGTACAGCATTGCGATTACGCTCGCCGATACCTTAGGTATGGCTCCGGGCCGCTGGCGTGTTTTTGCCAGCGACATTGATACCGAAGTGCTGGAAAAAGCCAGAAGCGGCATCTACCGCCTTGATGAGCTAAAGACGCTGTCACCGCAGCAGCTACAGCGTTATTTCATGCGTGGCACCGGACCGCATGAAGGACTGGTACGCGTTCGGCAGGAACTGGCGGGGCATGTTGAATTTTCCAGCGTGAATTTACTGGATAAGCAGTACAACGTGCCAGGCCCCTTCGATGCCATATTTTGCCGTAACGTGATGATCTATTTTGATAAAACGACGCAGCAGGACATTTTGCACCGTTTTGTTCCACTTCTTAAACCAGATGGGCTGCTGTTTGCAGGTCATTCAGAAAACTTTAGCAACCTCGTGCGCGAGTTTAGCTTGCGTGGACAGACGGTGTATGCGCATGCGCCAGGTAAGGATAAAGCATGAGTAAAATCAGGGTTTTATCGGTTGATGATTCTGCACTGATGCGTCAAATCATGACCGAAATTATTAACAGCCACAGTGATATGGAAATGGTGGCGACGGCGCCGGATCCGTTGGTTGCCCGGGATTTAATCAAAAAATTCAATCCCGACGTCCTGACGCTGGATGTGGAAATGCCGCGCATGGACGGCCTCGACTTTCTTGAGAAACTGATGCGTCTGCGTCCGATGCCAGTGGTTATGGTCTCTTCGCTGACCGGTAAAGGTTCTGAGGTCACGCTGCGGGCGCTGGAGTTGGGGGCGATTGATTTTGTCACCAAACCACAGTTGGGGATCCGTGAAGGGATGTTGGCCTACAGCGAAATGATCGCTGAGAAGATCCGCACCGCGTCGCGGGCAAAACTGGCAGCCCACAAACCCATGACGGCACAGGTGACCTTGAAAGCGGGGCCGTTACTCAGTTCTGAAAAACTGCTGGCGATTGGCGCCTCAACCGGAGGAACAGAGGCAATTCGCCATGTACTCCAGCCATTGCCGCTTTCAAGTCCCGGTATTCTTATTACCCAGCATATGCCGCCAGGATTTACCCGCTCATTCGCCGAGCGTCTGAACAAACTGTGTCAGATCACCGTGAAAGAGGCTGAAGATGGGGAGCGCGTGCTCCCAGGGCATGCGTATATCGCCCCTGGTGACAAGCATATGGAACTGGCGCGCAGCGGGGCGAACTACCAGATCAAAATTCATGATGGTCCACCGGTTAACCGGCATCGGCCTTCAGTGGATGTGCTGTTCCATTCGGTGGCAAAACATGCGGGGCGTAATGCCGTGGGAGTGATCCTGACGGGTATGGGCAACGATGGCGCCGCCGGAATGTTAGCGATGAACCAGGCGGGTGCCTGGACCATTGCGCAAAACGAAGCAAGTTGTGTGGTGTTCGGCATGCCGCGCGAGGCCATCAATATGGGTGGCGTAAGCGAAGTGGTCGATCTTAGCCAGGTAAGCCAGCAAATGCTGGCGAAAATCAGTGCCGGACAGGCAATACGTATTTGAATCAGGAGTTTATTTTTTATGGCGGATAAAGAGCTTAAGTTTTTGGTTGTGGATGACTTTTCCACCATGCGTCGCATCGTGCGTAACCTGCTCAAAGAACTGGGTTTCAACAATGTTGAAGAGGCCGAAGACGGCGTGGACGCGCTGAATAAGCTGCAGGCTGGGGGATTTGGTTTTGTCATTTCCGACTGGAATATGCCGAACATGGATGGCCTGGAACTGCTGAAAACCATTCGTGCTGATGGCGGAATGTCCGCCCTGCCGGTGCTGATGGTTACGGCAGAAGCGAAGAAAGAGAATATCATTGCGGCGGCACAGGCTGGCGCCAGTGGCTATGTCGTGAAACCGTTCACGGCGGCGACGCTAGAAGAGAAACTCAATAAAATCTTTGAGAAACTGGGCATGTGAGGGTGTGATAATGATGATGCAACCACAAATTAAACCTGCTGACGAACATTCAGCCGGGGACATCATCGCGCGCATCGGCAGTTTGACCCGAATGCTGCGCGACAGCCTGCGTGAACTGGGGCTGGATCAGGCTATTGCCGAAGCGGCAGAAGCGATTCCCGATGCCCGCGATCGTCTTGATTACGTTGTGCAGATGACCGCACAGGCGGCAGAGCGCGCGCTGAACAGTGTGGAAGCTTCGCAGCCGCACCAGGACGCGATGGAAAAAGGGGCCAAAGACCTGACCAAACGCTGGGATGAATGGTTCGAAAATCCGATCGAGCTGTCTGACGCCCGTGAACTGGTCACCGATACCCGCCAGTTCCTGGGTGATGTGCCAGGGCATACCAGCTTTACTAACGCTCAACTGCTGGACATCATGATGGCGCAGGATTTCCAGGACCTCACCGGTCAGGTCATCAAGCGCATGATGGATGTTATCCAGGAGATTGAACGTCAGCTGCTGATGGTTCTGCTGGAAAACATTCCAGAACAGGGCGCTCGTCCAAAACGTGAAAACGAAAGCTTGCTTAACGGCCCGCAGGTTGACACCTCAAAAGCTGGCGTGGTGGCAAGTCAGGATCAGGTTGACGACCTGCTGGATAGCCTCGGGTTCTGATCCGTAGCGTTTTTATTTGCTGGCCCGGCAGGCGCTCGCAGCCGGGCATTCTAACCGATAACGGCTTGCGCGTTATCCGGCCTACAGATACCTATCGTTCTCTTTATTTACTATCCATTTTACGGTGACGTTGCCAGAACGGGTTCGAACGCTGCATACCGAGCGCGGCGCTTCTGTGGATCCCGCAGGGTTATTGGGCCGCCAGTCGGCACAATGTGCCCTGCACTATGATTCGTACACGGTTGAATGCCTGGATGACGTGGGTTCATCTGCACGGCGTATATCCTCTTTTTTATGCCATAACTTGGCGGTTATTTGCCGAAATGATGCTGAGGTCACAGCAGGTTACGCCTGAGTGACAGTGCGATATATAGACTTGTCATAATAATTGCAGTTAAATGGTTATCGGTGCAAGGCAATATATTATGTCAGTAGGTTATTTATCGATATCCCGAGTGTTTTACTCGAATAGCGGCGGGGGAGATATGCGAATTTTACGTGAGAATGATTTTTTTCATTCAGAGCAACATGCGTTTTGTCTTTTTTCGATGAATAACCAATTAATGGAAGGTGTGCACGGGCATGATTTTGATGAACTGGTGATTGTCCGTAGCGGTAGCGGGTTTCATATTGTTAATGACTTGGTTCGTTTTATCTGCCAGGGTGACTTTTTTTAGTGACCGCTAACGATACCCATAGTTATGTTTCAACTAATAATCTGTCGGTTATTAATATATTGATTCGTCGCCCGCGCAGTTTTCATTTTTTACAGCACATTGATAATTTGCTCGATTGTATAAAAGAAAAACTTCTACAGCCTACCGCGCTGGCGTTAACTCAGGGAGCGCTGGCGCGTATTGAGGTATTGAGCCAGGAGATAATCTCACGTAACGAGAGTAACTATGACGTGCTCTATTTTTCATTGTGTGAAGTCGCTTTGCTGAACATCATCAACACGCTTTGCCAGTGCGACCGCCAAACCGAGGCGCTTAGCCCTGATGAGCGAGGGCGAGCCAACCTGATCCGTATGCTCAAGACCAGTAGCTTGCGTCATTTAGACTGGAATGTGTTGAGTGATGATAACGGTGTCGCCAGGCGCACGATGTATCGCTTAATTAAGCGAGTGACCGGTTATACTCCGGTTAAATTCCAGATGTTATATCGTGTATTAAAAGCTCAAGAATTACTGCGCACTACGGATAAAACCATCAGTGAAATTGCGGCACGTTGTGGTTTTATGAATGCGATCAGGTTGACTGAATCGTACCGACGGTATTTTCATTATCCTCCAAGCCATGAACGTGAACTTCATTCACGAGTTTTAATAGCGATTTAATTGTTAGGTTAATAACAATAAAAAATTATTACTACTATCCATCGTGACGGGGGTAGGCCATACGCTTATTTCTCGCCATACTGTCTGTAAATTTAAGGGAATCGTTATGTCAAAAAATAAAACACCTAACCCCTGGTATATTGGGGGGGTGTCTGGAATGGCATCATATATTGATTCGGCGGCTATTGTTTCCAGTGGTACAGCCTTAGTCATTTATCAAAAAACAATGGGTATTACTGCACTACAAATTGGCATTTTATCTGGATTATTAACGCTGAGTATTGCCGCTGGGGCTTTTGGTGGCGGTCGTCTTGGAGACCGTATTGGTCGTCGTAATGTTTTTATTATTACGATGGCGATGATTTTTATCGGCACGCTGGCGCTGGCCTTTGGTTTGAACTTCCCGTTCCTGGTGCTGGGCACACTCTTGGTGGGGCTGGCGACAGGGGCTGATTTACCTGTCTCTCTGGCGACTATCTCCGAAGCGGCGAACGATGAAAACCGCGGCAAGATTATCGGCTTGTCCAATTTACTCTGGCTGGTGGGAATTGGCGCCACGATGGGGATCTCCGCTATCGTCGGCGACTGGGGGCTGATTGGCGCGCAAATCATGTATATGCACGTTGGGCTGGTGGCGGTTGTGCTGATGATCCTGCGTTGGTCTATCCCTGAGTCGCCGCTGTGGTTGGCGGCAAAGGATGAACTGCGTCGTGGCATCGCCACCGTGCGGGCGCAGAAAACCGGCTGGCGCGATCTGCTCGAAGGCAAATACCTGTGGCCGTTTATCTCGCTGTGCATCTTTTATACCTTCACCAATCTGGCGGCCAATACCGGCGGGCAGTTTGGGGCTTATGTAGCGGTAAATGTGGTGGGCATTTCGGTCAGCACGCACTCGCTGTGGGGGCTGTTGATTCTGCCAGTGAGCGTGGCGTCTGGGTTGATGTTTATGCGCGTCGTTGATACCTCAAAACGGGTTCCATTCTTTATTTTTGGCGCGGTGATGATGTCCGGTGGTTATTTCGTGCCGGTACTGTTTGATTTCTCACCGCTCTCCTGGTTCTGCTGCCTGCTGTTTACCAATATCGGCACAGGATTTGCCTTCGAAGGCATCATGAAAGTGTGGGCGCAAGAGTCATTCCCCACCATGCTACGCGCCACCGCGCAAGGAGTGATTGTCGGTGTCGCCCGTCTGACCTGCGGCTTGTTGGCGTTCGTCACTCCTGTGCTGTTGAGCGCGGGGCCAGTGGTTCTTTATTGCCTGCTGACGGCGATTGTGGCGATAGGCATGGTTATCGGCTGGCTGTGCTTCCACGGCAAGCAACGTAATGAATTTAATGCAGAAACAGAAATGGTGGCGACGCCTGATAACGGACAGGCATCGCACGATACTTTGCGGGCCAAAGCCTGAATATGAGCCACTGAGGGAAAAATTATGTTGGCAGTAGAAAAGATTACGCTCAACTATGAAACCACGCTGACGGGCTGCGAAACGTTGCCGGTTTTCGGCTGGATAATCACCAGTACCTTGCGCGACGTACAGCAGCGTAGCTGGCGTTTGCAGCTGTCAGCGCAAGAAGATTTTGCCCAATGCCTGTTTGACAGCGGCGAAATGCACGATGACCGCTCCAGTAATATCGAATTGCCCGACGTCGCCTGCCAGCACTCGACGCGCTATTTTGTGCGGGTGCATATTACCGACAACCACGGTGAAGAGAGCGGCTGGAGCCCGGCGGCAACGTTTATTACCGGCCTGCCAGCGCAAGCGTGGCAAGGGGTGTTTATCTCGGCTGAAACGCCGCAGGATAAAGACAACTCAAAAGGCACGTTGTTGCGCCATGCGTTCAGTTTGCCCGACGGTGATGACATTGTTTCGGCGGTGGTACATGCCAGCGCGCTGGGGTTGTACCAACTGTGGGTCAACGGCGAAAAAGTCGGGCGTGATGAGTTATCGCCCGGCTGGACGAGCTACCACCACCATCTGTTGTATCAAACCTGGGATGTGACCGAGCACCTGCGAGAAGGCGAAAACGTGATTGGCGCGATGGTGGGGGCGGGTTGGTATAAAGGGGATATGAGCTTCAACCGCTATCGCAACTATTACGGCCAGCAGACGGGGTTTATTTGCCATATGGTGGTGAAGCTCCGCGATGGTAGCCAGCGGATAATCGCCACGGATGCACACTGGCAGGGCAGCGATGACGCCATTTTGTTTGCTGAAATTTATGATGGCGAAGTGTATGACGCACGTCGGGAGCTGCGCGGCTGGAGCGAGCCTGCGTTTAGCGCCGGGCATTGGCGCGCGGTGACGACGCTTGCGGCAGAGACGTCGGTGCTGCAACCGCAAACGGCCTGCCCGGTACAAGAAATAGAACGGCTTGCGCCGTGCTCAATCATCACGACGCCAAAAGGTGAGACGGTGCTTGATTTTGGCCAGAACCTCAGCGGCTGGGTGGAGTTTCGGGTGCGCGGTGCGGCAGGTGAGCGCGTGGTGCTGCGCCATTTTGAAGTGCTGGATGCCGAAGGCAATGTTTATCTGGCGAACCTGCGCACCGCCAAACAGTGCATTGATTACACCTTACGCGGCGAGGGTGAAGAATGTTATCACCCGCATTTTACCTTTCAGGGTTTCCGTTATGTGCTGATTGAACGTTGGCCTGGTACGCCGACGCGGGATGATTTTGTCGCGGTCGTGCTGCATTCCGCGATGATGCCGACGGGTCACATTGAAACCTCAAACGCGGATCTCAACCAACTGCATCACAACATCATGTGGGGGCTTAAGGGCAATTTCGTCGATATCCCAACCGACTGCCCGCAGCGCGATGAACGTCTGGGATGGACGGGCGATGCGCAAATTTTCTGCCGCACTGCGAGTTATCTGATGCAGACGCGCACTTTTTTTGCCAAATGGCTGACCGATCTTCAGCATGACCAAACGCCGGAGGGCGGTGTGCCGCACGTCATTCCCGATATCCTCACCGGCAAATGCGACAACGACCGCTTTTTATCCCACGGGCGCACCCATTCCGCCGCAGCCTGGGCCGATGCGGCGGTGATTAACCCGTGGACGCTGTACCTGATGTACGGCGATAAACAGACGCTGGCCCGCCAGTACAAAAGCATGAAAGCCTGGGTGGAGTTTATGCATGACAACGCTGTTGAGAACCAGTGGTCGTGGAAACTGCAGTTTGGCGATTGGGTTGCGCTGGATGCCAAAGAGGGCAGCTATTTTGGTGCAACGCCGAATGAACTGACCTGCATGGCCTACTATGCGTTGTCCACGTTGCTGCTGGCGAAATCAGCCAAAGCACTGGGAAATGACGTTGACCACACTCATTATCAGGCGCTGCATACCGCGATTGTCGAAAGCTTCCGCAATGAGTTTTTTACCGCCACCGGGCGGCTGGCGGCGCGCACGCAAACGGCGCATATTCTGGCGCTTTACTTCCAGTTAGTGCCGGACGCGCACCGCGAGCGCACCGTGCAAACGCTGCTGGAACTGCTGGCGGAAAATGACGGTCATCTGGTGACGGGGTTTGTCGGCACCCCCTATTTCTGTCACGCATTGAGCGAAAACGGACAGGCCGACGCGGCGTGGCAATTACTGATGAAAGAGGACTTCCCAAGCTGGTTGTATCAGGTAAAGGCCGGGGCAACGACGATTTGGGAACACTGGGATGGCGTGAAACCGGATGGCACAATGTGGAGCCCGGACATGAACTCTTTCAACCATTATGCCTACGGGGCGATCGGTGAATGGCTGTATCGCGTGGCGGCGGGAATAAATACCGAAGAACACGCGCCGGGCTTTAAATCTTCGGTACTGCGGCCTATTCCGGGCGGTGGCCTGACATGGCTGAAAGCGCGATACGGCTCGGTATATGGTGATATTGCCGTCCACTGGACGCAGGAACCGGCGCGCGATGGCTTACAGTCCATCACCCTTGAGGTAGATATTCCGCCGAATACTCACTCAATGGTGATCCTCGATGGCGCACAAACGCTGCTCGATACCGATGGCCTCGACTTCGCGCCAGTAGACGGCGGCTATAGCGCGCAGGTGGGATCGGGCCATTATCGCGTTATCTGGCAGCGCTAACCGCGCGGTTGTCACGGCAGCTTTCGCGCTGTCGTGGCAAACGAACGCTCGAATTCCTCTGTTTTCGTTTCGCTATTCGACGCATTGGCAATGGTTGCGGTCGCGATAATACTCGTGACCGTGACGACGAGAGTAATGCCGTGGCAGAAGAAAGCGACGACGACAAAACAGAAGCCCCCACACCCCACCGACTTGAAAAAGCACGGGAAGAAGGGCAGGTCCCCCGATCCAAAGAGCTGACCTCACTGCTTATTTTGCTGGTGGGCGTGTGCATTATCTGGATTGGCGGGGAGTCGCTTGCCCGCAGACTGGCCGGTATGCTGTCGGCCGGATTACGTTTTGACCACAGTATGGTCAATGACCCTAACCTGATCCTCAGCCAAATCATCCTGCTGATTAAAGACGCGATGATTGCGCTGTTACCGTTGATTACCGGCGTCGTTCTGGTGGCATTAATCTCCCCGGTGATGCTTGGCGGCTTGATTTTCAGCGGTAAATCTCTGCAGCCCAAGTTCTCTAAGCTGAATCCGTTGCCGGGCATTAAACGCATGTTTTCAGCGCAAACCGGAGCGGAACTGCTCAAAGCGATACTGAAATCCACGCTGGTGGGGAGCGTGGCCGGATTTTATCTCTGGCATAACTGGCCGGCGATGATGCGTTTGATGGCGGAATCGCCGATTACGGCGATGGGCAACGCCCTGGATTTAGTTGGTATGTGCGCGCTGTTGGTGGTGCTTGGCGTTATTCCGATGGTGGGGTTCGACGTTTTTTTCCAGATTTACAGCCATCTGAAAAAGCTGCGCATGTCGCGTCAGGATATCCGTGACGAATTTAAGCAAAGCGAAGGCGACCCGCACGTTAAGGGCAAAATACGCCAAATGCAGCGCGCGGCCGCGCAGCGTCGCATGATGGCGGATGTGCCGAAAGCGGACGTGATTGTTACCAACCCCACGCACTATTCGGTGGCGTTGAAGTATGACGAGAACAAAATGAGTGCGCCGAAAGTTGTTGCCAAAGGCGCGGGGCTGGTGGCGCTGCGCATTCGTGAGATTGGCGCTGAACATCGAGTCCCTACGTTAGAAGCGCCGCCGCTGGCGCGTGCGCTATACCGTCATGCTGAGATTGGTCAACAAATACCGGGTCAATTATATGCCGCCGTTGCCGAAGTGCTGGCATGGGTATGGCAGCTAAAACGCTGGCGTCTCGCCGGCGGCAAGCGTCCACCACAACCTGAAAACCTTCCGGTGCCTGAAGCACTGGATTTCATGAACGAGAAGAATACTGATGGCTAATCTGGTCGCGATGTTGCGTTTGCCCAGCAACCTGAAATCCACGCAACTGCAAATCCTTGCCGGACCGATCCTTATCCTGCTGATCCTGTCGATGATGGTGTTGCCGTTGCCGGCTTTCGTCCTCGATTTGCTGTTCACGTTTAACATTGCGCTGTCGATCATGGTGCTGCTGGTGGCGATGTTCACCCAGCGTACGCTGGAGTTTGCCGCATTCCCGACGATTTTGCTGTTTACCACATTATTACGCCTCGCCCTGAACGTTGCGTCGACGCGTATCATTTTAATGGAAGGGCATACCGGCGCGGCGGCGGCGGGAAAGGTGGTTGAAGCTTTTGGTCACTTCCTGGTGGGCGGTAACTTTGCGATCGGTATCGTGGTCTTCGTTATTCTCGTCATTATCAACTTTATGGTTATCACCAAAGGTGCCGGACGTATCGCCGAGGTTGGCGCGCGCTTTGTGCTGGATGGTATGCCCGGCAAGCAGATGGCGATTGATGCGGATTTGAATGCGGGTCTGATTGGCGAAGATGAAGCCAAAAAACGACGCTCGGAGGTGACGCAGGAAGCGGATTTCTACGGCTCTATGGACGGTGCGAGTAAATTCGTACGTGGAGATGCCATCGCCGGTATTTTGATCATGGTGATCAACGTGGTCGGCGGTCTGTTAGTCGGGGTGTTGCAGCATGGTATGAGCATGGGTAGCGCAGCGGAAAGTTATACCCTGCTGACCATCGGTGACGGGCTGGTGGCGCAAATTCCTGCGCTGGTAATCTCCACCGCGGCGGGGGTTATCGTGACCCGCGTGAGTACCGACCAGGATGTAGGCGAACAGATGGTGACCCAACTGTTCAGTAATCCTAGTGTCATGCTGCTTAGTGCGGCGGTGCTTGGTCTTTTGGGTCTGGTTCCGGGGATGCCGAACCTGGTGTTTTTGATGTTTACCGCCGCGTTACTGGGTCTGGCCTGGTGGATGCGTGGTCGTGAGCAAAAAGCTCCCGATGAGCCGCAGCCGGTGAAAATGCCGGAAAACAACTCCGTGGTGGAAGCAACATGGAATGATGTACAGCTGGAGGATTCCCTGGGGATGGAGGTAGGCTACCGACTGATCCCAATGGTGGACTTTCAGCAAGATGGCGAGTTGCTGGGGCGAATCCGCAGTATTCGTAAGAAATTTGCCCAGGATATGGGCTTTCTGCCGCCGGTGGTACATATCCGCGACAATATGGATCTGCAGCCGGCCCGCTATCGTATTTTGATGAAAGGGGTGGAAATTGGCAGCGGTGACGCCTATCCGGGACGCTGGCTGGCCATTAACCCTGGTACCGCCGCCGGGTCGCTGCCGGGCGAGAAAACGGTCGATCCGGCTTTCGGTCTGGACGCTATCTGGATTGAAAGCGCATTGAAGGAACAGGCGCAGATTCAGGGCTTTACGGTTGTTGAAGCCAGTACCGTTGTCGCCACGCACCTTAATCACCTGATTGGGCAGTTCGCTGCTGAGCTGTTTGGCCGTCAGGAGGCGCAACAGCTACTGGACCGCGTTTCGCAGGAGATGCCAAAACTGACAGAAGACCTGGTCCCGGGCGTCGTGACGCTCACTACGCTGCATAAAGTGCTGCAGAACTTACTGGATGAGAAAGTACCGATTCGCGATATGCGCACCATTCTCGAAACGCTGGCTGAACATGCACCGCTGCAAAACGATCCGCATGAGCTTACCGCGGTGGTACGTGTTGCGTTGGGACGCGCCATCACTCAGCAGTGGTTCCCGGGTAATGAAGAAGTTCAGGTTATCGGCCTTGATACTCCGCTCGAACGTTTGCTTCTGCAGGCGCTGCAGGGCGGCGGCGGTCTGGAGCCGGGTCTTGCAGACCGACTGCTGGCCCAGACTCAGGAAGCGCTGTCCCGTCAGGAAATGTTGGGTGCGCCGCCGGTCTTGCTGGTCAACCACGCGTTGCGTCCGTTACTGGCACGCTTTTTACGTCGCAGCATTCCGCAACTGGTGGTGTTATCGAACATGGAGCTGTCTGACAACCGCCATATCCGTATGACGGCGACTATTGGAGGTAAGTAATGCGTAAATTACTGTGGTTGTTGTTTTTTCCTCTGGTAGCGCAGGCTGCCGGAGAAGGCGCCTGGCAGGCCAGCGGTATGGGGATTACTTTAAATCACCGCGGCCAGTCAGCCTCGTCTTCACCTCTGACGCCCAGCCAGCCGGTCTCGGGGTTGATGACGCTGGTGGCCTGGCGCTATGAGCTCAATGGCCCAACGCCCGCGGGTTTACGGGTGCGTTTATGTTCTCAGTCCCGCTGTGTTGAGCTGGACGGGCAAAGCGGGACCACCAACGGATTCAATAATGTTCCCGCCATCGAACCGATGCATTTTGTCTGGGAAGTACCCGGTGGCGGTCGCCTGATCCCCGCCTTACAGGTTCAGAGCAATCAGGTGATTGTGAACTATCGTTAACGCCTCCCTTCATTCCGGCCAGCAGCAGAAACTGCTGGCTGCTTCGCAATTCTAGTCCGCCTCTTTGATTAAATAGAAACGCTGTTTTATAAAATAGGTGACATACGTTGCCGGACTCTTTGTGCTGTTGCCATTTCACGAATACCCCTGGCAAAAATAGAAAGGTTTCACTTGCTGTTAGCTTTTACTGTGGCCCTGTAAGGAGGCCCAATGTCAAAGCGAGGATTGCGGGGCCTCCCAATAATGTGCAGGGGTAACGGCAATGAATACACGTAAAATTGGGTTGGTTAACTATTTTGCCTACGGTTCGGGGGATTTTTTAGGCGCAGGCACCACGGCGTTAACCGCGGCCTGGCTACTCTATTTTTACACGACGTTCTGTGGCCTGACGCCAATCGAAGCAACCTTTATCTTCGCTACCGCCAGAGTGTTGGATGCCGTTGTTAGCCCATTAATGGGTTTTTTAACCGATAACTTTGGCTCCACCTGGCTCGGAAAACGCTTTGGGCGACGCAAGTTTTTTATTCTGTTGGGGATACCCTGTGTCTTTAGCTACTCACTAATGTGGGTGGGTGATATGGGGTTCTGGTACTACCTGCTCACCTATCTGATTTTTGACGTGGTCTACACCATGATTCTGGTGCCATACGAAACGCTGGTACCCGAAATGACCGATGACTTTAAACAGAAAACCAAATTCTCCGGCGCGCGCATTTCGATGGCGCAAATGTCTGCCATTCTGGCCTCATTATTACCTGGCGTTCTGCTGACGCTGTTTGGCAAGGACAACCCCGTCTCTTTTTTCTACGCCAGCCTGGTGTTTTCTGTGCTGTGTGCACTGATGCTGACCTTCGTCTGGTTCTTTACCTGGGAACGCCCACGGGAAGAGTGGACTGAGGCGGCGCTGCGAGCCGAAGAAGAGAAGAAAAGCCTGACCTTGAGTCAGAGTATGAACCGTTTATTTGTGGAACTGAGTTCAACACTGCGCATCCGTATCTTTCGCCAGCATTTAGGAATGTATCTTGGCGGCTATATTGCCCAGGACGTCTTTAACGCCGTCTTTACTTACTATGTGGTGTTTGTGCTGATGCAGGAAGCATCGATGGCGTCAAACCTGCTGGGTACGATGGCTATCTTCCAGTTTATTGCCGTTATCGCCATGATCCCATTGTGCATCCGTTTCGGACCTGCGCCGTCTTATCGCATGGTGGTCGTCCTGTTTGGCCTCAGTTCACTCTCCTATGCGGGGCTGTATTACGCCGGATTAAGCGATGTTTATTCTCTGTTGCTATTGGTTTCCGCCGTTGCGGGCTTGGGACGCGGTGGTATCAACTACGTTCCCTGGAATATCTACACCTATATTGCCGATGTTGATGAAGTGATCACCGGTCAGCGTCGGGAAGGGATCTTCGCCGGCATTATGACGTTAACGCGAAAAGCGTCGCAGGCGGGAGCGGTGATGCTGGTGGGGATTGTGATGCAGTTGTCTGGTTTTGTCTCCGGTCAGAGCGCACAGCCCGCGGCGGTCAGCCATACCATCCTGTTAATTCTGAGCTGCGGAACGCTGATTGTTCTGGCGCTGGGTTTCCTGGTTTCCTTGCGCTTCAAACTGAACCTGCAAACGCACAGCACCCTGCGCGAAGAGACAGCAAAAATGCGTGAGTCCGGGCAACCCGTGTTGGAAGGACTTTCTGCTAAAGGACGCGCGACCGTAGAGATGCTATCGGGCATGCCTTATGAATCACTTTGGGGTAACAACAATATTGGTTACCTGAATCGTAATAAACCAGCGGCACCAAAACTGGAAAAGGGTGCTGTATTGAATTCGACATTGACAGAGGTTAAGTAAATGATTGTTTATCCGGTTAAACACAGTCCATTGTTGCGCCAGCCAGAACATTTTATTGCCAGGGATGAATTAAAAGCGTTGATCAAAAAGGTGACGCATAACCTGGTCAATATTCATGACGAGACCGGCGAGTTCTTGCTACGTCTGGATGACGGACGCGTTATTGATACCAAAGGCTGGGCGGGATGGGAGTGGACGCACGGCATCGGCTTGTACGGGATGTATCAGTATTATCAGCAAACCGGCGATGCCACGATGCGCGATATTATCGACAGCTGGTTTGCCGATCGCTTTGCGGAAGGTGCAACGACCAAAAACGTCAACACCATGGCGCCGTTTTTAACGCTGGCATATCGCTATGAAGAGACGCGTAATCCCGCGTATCTGCCGTGGCTCGACAGCTGGGCTGAGTGGGCAATGCATGACATGCCGCGTACCCAATTCGGCGGTATGCAGCACATTACGCTGGCGGAAGAAAATCACCAGCAGATGTGGGATGACACGTTGATGATGACGGTCTTACCGCTGGCGAAGATTGGCAAGTTGCTCAACCGTCCCGAGTATATTGAAGAGGCAACCTATCAGTTCCTGCTGCACGTGCAAAACCTGATGGATAAAGAAACGGGGCTGTGGTTCCACGGCTGGAGCTATGAAGGACAGCATAACTTCGCCAACGCTCGCTGGGCGCGTGGCAACAGCTGGCTAACTATAGTCATCCCGGATTTCCTCGAATTACTTGATTTGCCGGAAAACAATGCAGTGCACCGCTATCTGGTGCAAGTTTTGAACGCGCAAATCGCGGCGCTGGCGAAGTGCCAGGATGAAAGCGGACTGTGGCACACCTTGCTGGACGACCCGCAGTCCTATCTTGAAGCCTCGGCAACCGCCGGATTTGCCTATGGGATCCTCAAAGCGGTACGTAAACGCTATGTCGGACAAGACTATGCGGCTGTAGCCGAAAAAGCCATCAGAGGCATTGTGCAACATATTTCGCCGGAAGGTGAATTGCTGCATACCTCGTTTGGTACCGGGATGGGCCACAATCTCGATTTCTACCGCAACATCCCACGGACCTCCATGCCTTACGGTCAGGCGATGGCGATGCTATGCCTTACCGAATACTTGCGTAAGTATTTTTGATATCGGTGTCCGATGGCGTTGCGGCTATCGGACCCGCTTGTGCGTCGTCGTCCTGCGCAGCAAACAGATGATCCATGATTTGACGCATGACTGGTGCGGCGGTGACGCCATCGCTGCCGCCGTTTTCCAGAATTAACGCTATGGCGACTTTTGGGTTCTTATATGGCGCAAATGCGGTATAGAACACGTGGTCGCGCAGACGTACGGGGATCATTTTCGCATCGTAGGTCTGATTTTCTTTCAGGCTAAAGACCTGTGATGTGCCACTTTTCGCTGCAATGCCGTAAGGCGCGGTGTGAAAGAACTTATAACCGGTACCGTTTGGCTCATTCGCCATGCCGAACATCGCTTGACGCACCAGTCCCCAGTAGGGGGACGAAGCAGAGGCAATTTGTGACGGTGCTTCGGGTGCCTGGTACGGCGTGATGACTTTTCCGCTCTCTTCATCACGTAGCAGGTGAGGGGCGATAACCTTGCCGTTGTTAATCAGCGCGACCATGGCTTTAACCATCTGGATCGGCGTGGCAATCCAGTAGCCCTGGCCGATGCCAACCGAAATGGTATCTCCCTGATACCAGGCTTTTTTATGTACTTTCTGCTTCCATTCGCGGCTCGGGAGCAGGCCGTTATACTCCTCACCAAGATCGATGCCGGTCGGCTTGCCATAGCCAAACTGGCTGAGCATGCTGTTAATACGGTCGATCCCCATCATATACGCCACCTGATAAAAGAACGTGTCGGCAGATTCTTCAATTGCTTTGGTGACATCCAGCATACCGTGGCCCGTTTTTTTCCAGTCACGGTAATGTCGCTCCGTGCCGGGGAGCGTCCAGGTGGGGGCGCCGAAGAAACGGGTCTGCGGCGTGATCACTCCGTCCAGTAATGCTGACATCGCCATATACGGTTTGACCGTGGAGGCGGGAGGATACAACCCCTGCGTGACGCGGTTGATTAACGGCAGGTCCTTATCCTGAAGCAGCTTGTTATAGTCCTGATAGCTGATACCTTTGACAAACGGGTTGGGGTCATAGCTGGGGTTCGAAACCATTGCCAGCACGGAACCGTCATGCGGATCCTCAACCAAAACGGCGGCCCGCTGGCCCACCAACAGACTCTCAATATATTGCTGTAAATGGAGGTCCAGCGTCAGATGGATATCTTTTCCGGCAACGGGCGGCACATCTTTGATCAGGCGTACGATGCGTCCGTGGTTATCAACTTCGACCTCCTGATAACCGGTTTTCCCATGCAGTTCATTTTCATAGTAGTGCTCAATACCCTGCTTACCGATGTTGTGATCGGCGGCGTAGTTCTCTGTCAGGCCTTTTTGATCCAGCGCTTTCAGGTCGTTGTCATTGATTTTTGACACATAGCCAAGGACATGCGCCAGCGCTGCGCCATAAGGGTACTGGCGGTCTTCATAGCTATTGATATTGACGCCGCTGAAATGAAACTGGTTAACCGAGAAGCGGGCGATTTCCACATCGGTCAGCGCATTTTTTAGCACGACCGGGCGATAGCGGCTGCTGGCTTTCAGCGCATGGCGAAACTGGTCAATGTCATCAGGAGTGAGGTCAATGATAGGCGTGAGCTGCCTGATCAGGGCATTCATATCACTGATTTTATAAGGCGTAACGGAAATGTCGTACCAGGTTACGTTGCGTACCAGCGGGATGCCGTTGCGATCGTAAATCATGCCACGCGTCGGGGCCACGGGGAGCATTTTGATGTCGTTTGCATTCGAGCGGGTGGTGTAATACTGGTGCTGACAGATTTGTAAGTTGTAGAGATTGTAAATCAGGATGCCAAAGCAGATGACCACCAGGCCAAAGGCCACCAATACACGCCGCTGGAAGAGTTTTTCCTCCGCCTCAAAATCTCTGAATGTCATTGACCCGTACCCGATTAATTCGCCGCCTCATGATACGGAGGCTTAAACGGGATGACAGGCAAAAAATGTTCCATATCTCTACGGAAATGTGTCATTCCTTGTGAGTTGTTACAGATGGCCTGTTACAGAAATAAAAAAGGCCTGAGTCCGAATTTCGGAGTCAGGCCTGATAGGTGAGCTGATTTACATACGTTCTACGGTTTCGATACCCAGCGTATCCAGACCCAGCTTCAGGGTTTTCGCCGTCAACTGTGCCAGTTTCAGGCGGCTGTTACGAATCTCTTCGTTTTCAGCGCTAAGGATTGGGCAGTGCTCGTAGAAGCCGGAGAACAGACCGGCAACGTCGTACAGGTAAGCACACATCACATGCGGCGTACCTTCACGTGCAACAACGGTCAGCGTTTCTTCAAACTGCAGCAGACGCGCAGCCAACTGAGCCTCGCGATCTTCACTGATAATCACCTGCGCATTTGCCAGCGCGCTTTCGTCGATATCCGCTTTACGGAACACGGACAGTACGCGGGTGTAAGCGTACTGCATATACGGCGCAGTATTCCCTTCGAACGCCAGCATATTGTCCCAGTCGAAGATGTAGTCGGTGGTACGGTTTTTGGACAGATCGGCATATTTCACCGCGCCGATACCGACCGCATTCGCCAGTTTTTCCAGCTCGTCGGCAGGCATGTCCGGGTTCTTCTCCGCTACCAGACGGCGTGCGCGTTCCAGCGCTTCATCCAGCAGATCGGCCAGTTTAACCGTGCCGCCCGCGCGGGTTTTGAACGGCTTGCCGTCTTTACCCAGCATCATACCGAACATGTGGTGTTCCAGCGGCACAGAATCCGGCACATAACCGGCTTTACGCACGATGGTCCAGGCTTGCATTAAGTGCTGATGCTGACGGGAGTCGATGTAATAAAGTACGCGGTCGGCATGCAGCGTTTCATAACGGTACTTGGCGCAGGCGATATCGGTCGTGGTGTAGAGATAGCCGCCATCTTTCTTCTGAATGATAACGCCCATCGGTTCACCTTCCTTGTTCTTATACTCATCAAGGAATACGACGGTAGCGCCTTCGCTTTCAACAGCCAGGCCTTTAGCTTTGAGATCGGCCACGATGCCAGGCAGCATCGGGTTGTACAGGCTTTCACCCATGACGTCGTCACGGGTCAGGGTGACGTTCAGGCGATCGTAGGTTAACTGGTTTTGCGACATGGTGATGTCGACCAGTTTGCGCCACATCTCACGGAAGTACTCGTCGCCGCCTTGCAGCTTCACGACATAACTCCGGGCACGTTCCGCGAAGGCTTCATCTTCGTCGTAATGTTTTTTCGCATCACGGTAGAAACCTTCAAGGTCAGCCAGCGCCATCTCGCCAGCATTTTCCTGCTGCTGTTTTTCCAGCCATGCGATGAGCATACCGAACTGAGTACCCCAGTCGCCGACGTGGTTGGCGCGGATAACATTGTGACCGAGGAACTCCAGCGTACGCACCGCAGCGTCACCGATGATGGTGGAACGCAGGTGACCAACGTGCATCTCTTTCGCTACGTTAGGTGCGGAGTAATCAACCACAACGGTTTGTTTAGCCGGTTGGGTGACGCCCAGACGATCGGAAGCCAGCGCCTGCTGAACGTGCTGCGCCAGAAATGCCGGATCGAGAAAAATATTGATAAAGCCCGGGCCTGCAATTTCAACTTTGCTGGCGATCCCGTTGAGATCCAAATGAGTCAGCACCTGCTCAGCCAGTTGTCGCGGCGCCATACCCAGTTTTTTAGCGACAGCCATCATGCCGTTAGCCTGATAGTCGCCGAACTGTACTTTTGCTGACTGACGAACCTGCGGTTCGCAATCTGCAGGCGCGCCTGCAGCAATCATGGCCTGACTGACTTTTTCTGAGAGAAGAGCCTGAATATTCACCGGAATACCTTACATTTATGAAGCGGCTTAAAATGCACCGCACCAGTTTAAGAATTAAGGGCGGGAGTATACTGCAAATGCCCGTTGCCGTCAGCATTGCGAGTATCGCCAGCAGCCTGAAATATAAACATTGTCATTACGTATAATTATTCATATTGCGCTTAAGAAAATCAGCAGTTGGTTGGGGCTGCGCAACAGGGTAAATTAGCGGCTTTGAATATGGATATGAGCTTTCATTATGGCGAACTGGCAAACAGTTGCAGAACTGCATGATATTTCCGCAGATTTACCGCATTTCATTCAGGCGTTAACGGATCTTTCCACTCGCCTTGGGCTGGATATCTCATCGCTTGAAGCCGATCACATTTCTCTGCGTTGTCATCAAAATACCACCGCAGAGCGCTGGCGTCGTGGGTTTGAACAGTGCGGCGAATTGTTGTCAGAAAATATCATCAATGGCCGACCGATTTGCTTGTTCAAACTCGATGAGCCAGTTTGTGTGCAACACTGGCAATTTACTATCGTAGAACTGCCGTGGCCGGGCGAAAAGCGTTATCCGCATGAAGGTTGGGAGCATGTTGAAATTGTTCTGCCGGGTGAGGTGGAGACGCTGAATGCACGAGCGCTGGCGCTGCTTTCAGATCACGGGCTGAGCCAGCCGGGCATATTTGTAAAAACCAGTTCGCCAAAAGGCGAGCGCGAACGTTTACCGAATCCAACGCTGGCGGTCAGCGATGGCAGCGTGACGATAAAATTCCATCCGTGGTCGATTGAAGCCATTGTGGCAAGCGAACGTCAGGAGTGAGTATGGCATTACTGGAAATCTGCTGTTACAGCATGGAGTGCGCGCGCACGGCGCAGCAAAACGGCGCGGATCGCATTGAGCTTTGCTCGGCGCCCAAAGAAGGGGGCTTAACGCCGTCCCTGGGCGTCTTGCGTTCGGTTCGCCAGTATATCTCGATTCCGGTCAATCCCATTATTCGCCCGCGCGGGGGCGACTTTTGTTACACCGACGGTGAATTCGCTGCAATGCTGGATGATATTGCAATGGTAAGAGATCTGGGGTTCTCAGGGTTGGTAACCGGCATTTTAGATGCAGAGGGTGATGTCGATATGCCGCGCATGGAGAAAATAATGATCGCGGCGGGACCGCTGCACGTCACTTTTCATCGGGCCTTTGACATGTGCGCTAACCCACTCAATGCGCTAAAAAAATTAGCTGATTTGGGCATCGCCAGAGTGCTGACTTCCGGGCAAAAATCAGATGCGGCGCAAGGTTTAACAAAAATTATGGAACTTATTGCGCAGGGGGATGCTCCAATCATTATGGCCGGAGCGGGGGTTCGCGCCTCGAATTTGTCCCTGTTCCTTGATGCTGGAGTGCAGGAAGTCCACAGTTCTGCCGGAGTATGGCTGGCTTCCCCCATGCGTTATCGCAATTCGGGGTTGTCGATGTCTTCGGATGCACAGGCGGATGAGTATTCACGCTATGCAGTAGACGGGGCGGCGGTTGCGGAAATGAAAGCAATCATTGCACACCACCAGGCCAACTGATTTTTACCGTTGCATCATGTCGCCCAATATGATGCTTGCTCGTACCAGGCCCCTGCAATTTCAACAGGGGCCTTTTTTTATCCTGCATATTTCAAGCCGCAGCGTAGTTGTCTGCCTTGCTGCAAGTTGAACTATTTTGCAGAAAGTGTGCTATCAGGCAAAATGATTACGGCTTACGTGCAATCAATACCGCGCGTAATGGGGCCGGGTAGCCTTCCACCGTTTTGCTGTGATCGTTCGGGTCGAGGAAGTCGGCCAGTGATTCGGTTATCATCCACTCGGTGCGGCGCTGCTCTTCGGTGGTGGTGACGCAGACATCAGCAATGCGCACATCAACAAACCCACATTTTTCCAGCCAGTTTTTTAACGCCAGCGCAGAAGGAATAAAGTAAACGTTACGCATCTGCGCGTAGCGATCGCCCGGCACCAGTACGGTATTTTCATCACCTTCGACGACCAGCGTTTCCAGTACCAGTTCGCCATCTTTCACCAACTGATCCTTCAACTGCCACAGGTGTTCCAGCGGTGAACGGCGGTGATAAAGCACTCCCATGGAGAATACGGTATCAAAGGCGTTGAGCGCCGGAAGCTGCTCAATACCCAGCGGCAGCAGGTGAGCGCGCTGGTCATTGCCCAGCAGTTTACGTACTGCCTCAAACTGGCACAGAAACAGCTGGGTAGGATCGATGCCAACCGCCAGATGCGCCCCCGCGCCAATCATGCGCCACATGTGATATCCACTCCCGCAGCCGACATCAAGAATGGTGCGCCCGGTGAGGTCAGACAAGTGCGGCAGAACGCGATCCCATTTCCAGTCCGAGCGCCACTCGGTATCTATATTGACGCCGTACAACGAGTACGGCCCTTTACGCCATGGCATCAGGTTACGCATCAGGGGGTCGATACGTTTGAGCTGACCGTCGCTGAGCGGCTCATCGCTTTCGGCGGTAACGCTATGCAGTAAGTCCAGGCGATGCGGCGTCAGCTCGGGCAGAAACTCGACGGCATTTGACCACTGCTTAAACAAGCCGTGCTGATCGCGCTGCCAGGTCGCGATTTGCGCCGGGAGCGTTTCCAGCCAATGGGAAAGGTGATTTTTGGCAATCAGTTGATAAAAGTTACCAAAGTCGATCATGCGCTAACCTCAGCTTTCAGTGCCACCAGAGAACCAAAGTTAAAGCACTGGAACCACAATTCGCTGTGTTCAAAGCCCGCCTGATGCAGTCTCGCTTTGTGCGTTTCGACCGAGTCGGTCAGCATCACGTTCTCCAGCATGCTGCGCTTTTGGCTGATTTCCAGCTCGCTATAGCCATTTGCCCGTTTGAAATCGTGGTGCATGTTGAACAGCAGTTCGCCAACGTTAGCGTCTTCGAAACTGAATTTTTCAGACAGTACCAGCGCGCCGCCGGGGTTCAGCCCCTGATAAATCTTATCCAACAATGCCTGGCGCTCAGGTGGCTCAAGGAATTGCAGGGTAAAATTCAGCACCACCATCGAGGCGTTTTCGATAGTAATGTTGCGAATATCGCCTTCGACAACGTCAACCGGTGTCGGCGCTTTATAGGCGTCAATATGACGGCGGCAGCGCTCAACCATGGCCGGGGAGTTATCAACGGCAATAATTTTGCAATTCTCGTGATGAATATTGCGACGCACCGAGAGCGTCGCCGCGCCCAGAGAACAGCCCAGATCGTAGACCTGTGTGTTGGGCTGTACGAAACGTTCGGCCAACATCCCAATCATAGAAATGATATTGGAATAGCCAGGAACGGATCGTTGGATCATATCCGGGAAGACTTCAGCTACCCGTTCATCAAAGGTCCAGTCACCCAGACTGGCGATAGGCGCAGAAAAAAGCGTGTCGCGGTGAGACATAACGTAAAAATCCGGGAAAAATAAAGTGGCGTATTGTGCGCTAATGCAGGGAGAAAACCAACTCCCAGGGCATATACCAAAGATTCGCCAGCACCATTAGCAACAGCGAACACCAGGTCGCGCTCATGCCTGAACGGCGCCAGCGGAAAAGCCGGTGGTGGAATCCGTAATAATGCATCAGTCGCCCGGCAATCAAAATCAGCCCGCAAATATGCACCATCCACGTTTCTGCGCCGTTCATTTCCATAAATAACAGCAGCACCAATGCGACGGGAATATATTCCACCGCATTACCGTGAATGCGGATAGCGCTTTGTAGTTCGCTAAAACCTCCGTCACCATATGCAACGCGGTATTGCATGCGCAGGCGAACGACGTCAAAGGAGAACTTAATTAACAATAACGCACCCAATACGGCATAAAGCGCGCTTACCATACAAACTCCCTTTTAAAATGGCTGATGGCATTGACTATGATAGGTGGCATTTTCAGAAAAGAGAAGATTGCTGTGGAATAGACGGAGCTGATCCGATCTCTGGCAGGGCGCTGCGTAAATTTGCCCATAGCGTATCGACAAGCTCCGGGGCCTGCGCGATATCCGGGGTATGTAAAAACAGATACGGCGTTGTGGTTTGTTGCCATTGCGACAGCTTGGTCAGCCAGACGGCAAAAAGCGCGCTGTTTTGTGCCATATTATCGCTGCCGATAAAGCGTACCATCGGATGGTTTGCCGTCACCACTGCATGCACCGGAACCTTTGGCTTCTTGCGCTGGGCGTCACGTATCGCTTCAGTATGTGGTATTGCGGCATGTACCGGTCGACTGTCCAGAATCACCCGATTTACCCTGCGCTCATGTAGGCCTCGATTGAATCGTTGCTCTGTTTCGCCTTTGGCAAAGAAGTCCGGATGGCGAACTTCCACACCGTAGGTAAAGGATTTGGGGAGCGCATCAAGAAACTGCCACAAGGCAGGCAGGTCGTGCGGGCCAAAAGTCGCGGGTAATTGCAGCCAGTATTGCCCAATGCGTGATTCAAGTGGCGACATGCGCGTGAAAAACTCTTGTACCAGGTCATCGCAATTACGCAGCGCGGCCTGATGCGAAATGGTGGCCGGAAACTTAAAACAAAATCGAAACGCATCGGTAGTCTGCGCATGCCAGCGGGCCACAATGTCGGCTTTTGGCAGCGCGTACAGCGTGGTATTGCCCTCCACACAGTTAACATGACGGGCGTTAGTGGTTAACTTGCTGATTTTAATAATCCTCTACTGCTAGTTTGTGGTCTATGGGGCATCAATGGGGCAAAATCACCCAGCTTCTGATTCAGCATTGCGATCTGCTCTGCGTTATTGTCTGCCATCCATGCGCCGTACACATTGAAAACCATTTGCGCACTAGCGTGCCCCATCTGACTGGCTATAAAGCTTGGATTGGCGCCAGCAGCCAGTGACCAGCACGCGTAAGTGTGGCGCGACTGGTAAGCTTTTCGATGCCTGATCCCCGCCTTTTTTAACCCTGCGTCCCACGAGTCACCAAACGAATCAACCTTGTAGATAACCCCCACATCCTTACTTCGACGGACTATCTTAGGGTTAAAGACAAATGTACAGCTGTGCTGCGTTGTTCGACCATATTCACGCAATTGCACGTTGATGTGATACTGCTGCCCGAGTCTAGTCATTTCCATCTGATTCCTTAACGCATCGATGGCTGGCTGAATGAGGTGTATCACTCTATCCGTACTGGCGTCCGTTTTCGGTAGTGTGAACTCGCCCAGTTTTGTATAATTACGGCGAATTGTTATTGTACCCGCTTCAAGGTCTATATCTTCCCATGCCAGGGAAACCAGTTCTCCGTGACGAACACCTGTGTACACCGCCAGTGACCACATGTTTTTCGTCTGCTGATGCCGGCACGCATCTATCAGACGGATGAATTCATCACGGCTGAGCGGATCTGGCTCCACCCTGGCCCTTTTTAATGGCTTTATTCCATCAAAGGGATTTGCCTTTATGTACCCATTATCGGCGGCGAACTGGAACATTCCGGCGATAGTCGTCATGTAGTAATTGACGGTGACCGCGCTCCGGCCCTTAACAGGGATCCTGCCCTTTGCCGCGCACTGATAACCCATCAAAAGCTCTTTCCTGATGTACAGCAACTCTTCTTTCTCAATCGCTGTCACCAGTCGGGTAGCCCCGATCAGCGGTACAACAACTGCCACGACCGACTCGTACCGTTTGTGCGCGTTCGCGCTGATTTCCATCTTTTTCAGATCCAGCCACTTCTCTTCGAGTTCTTTCACTGTGATTTCTTTCTTGCCCAACCCAAAAATTTTAAGGTTAGGTGAATCTGGAAACCGTTCAGCATAATCAAAGCTTCCCGTGCGGATGGAAAAGCATACCGACACCCGCAGTTCCCTGGCGATCTTCCTGTTCTTAGCGGTGTCAGGGACACCGAGGTTTTCCCTGACGCGCTTACCTTTAAAATTAAACCAGATGCGCAGACTGCCACCGTGGTTTTCGACGCCTGTTGGATATGTGATTTTATCCATTAATACCTCCAGACGCCCAAGAGCAATACGAGCTTACCTTTTTCATGGCATCAAATCATCCTGGCTGCTTGCTTTTCATTGAAGCGACCCAGGCATCTACAGCCTTTCTGTTATACATGCACTCACTGGAAGGTTTTGGATTCCCGTCAGGTGATACGTGGATATACTCCCTCCCAACCATCCAGCACTCTTTTCTGGCCCGGAGGATGGTACCGGGCTTGAGCCCGGTCACCGCGATCAGAACACTTTCACAAACCCAATCGTTAGGAGCTAACTGAATAACATTGCTCATATACCCGCCTCACACCACGTTCAGGCCACGGCAGTGGCACCACGTTTCGAACATTCGTTTAACCACTTCCCGGCAGTAGAATCCTTCCTGATCCCTCGAGAGGTCGTAGTGGTTTCCGTACCGCTGGCGCACCCATATTTCAAATGCCTTGTGCATCATTCCACCTCCGCAGATAACGTCGTCACAATTACATGCTGGCGCGCCTTGGGCTTTATCAGAAAAATAGCCTTGTCATACCTGAGTCCGTATCCACCTTCACGTTCGCAGCGTGCGACTGAGGCGCACAAAGAGCGGGGAATACCTTTCTTGCTGACATCAAATACCCAGGTGTTTTTGAGATCGAGGATCAGATTTCCTACATCGCCACCAATGCGTTCGATATAGCGTTCAATAGCGTGAACAGTCACCATGTAGTGGCGAAACTGCACACTTCCTGAGGCGGTCATTATTGGTGTAGTGGTGGTCATCACTTCACCTCCACGCCGATCCCGGCAATGACACAAGCTCGCTCGATAGCTTCTTTCGCCCAGCGCTTATAGGTTTCCGGATGGAATACTTCGCTTTTCCCGGTATCGCTCCAGAACGCCTTTGACGTGATATCTGGCAGGGAGATAGTCAGAGTTTTCTTCCCGATACCTCCAGAGCTTTCGCAAAAAGTTAATGCGTCGCGTAGTTCTTTAACGCACGCGTAGTTTTCTGCTTTGTCAGGATCACCGGTACGATGTTCCGCTTCTTGTCTGCACCATTTGATGACCTTCTCAGCGGCTTCATGGAGGCGCTGGTGCTGCCAGTCATATGTGTCAATCAACCCATTGGCACGGTCTCTGCTGCTTATCAATTCAGCCACATGACATTCAGAATCAATCAGGTTGCTTTCCGCAGAAGACAGGGCTTGTTTTAGTCGCTCAATCTCCGTGGCCATGTAGTAACCGGTTTTGCTCCAGGTATCCACATCATCGCCGGTCATGTCAGGTTCCATCGTCGCCATCAGAATGGCATCGTGATAGTCCTGGCTGCCGCTGGTAATCGCAACGGCGTAGGTATCACTGTTTT
The DNA here is from genome assembly GCF_013729795.1 of Citrobacter sp. RHBSTW-00859. Classification (NCBI taxonomy): domain Bacteria; kingdom Pseudomonadati; phylum Pseudomonadota; class Gammaproteobacteria; order Enterobacterales; family Enterobacteriaceae; genus Citrobacter; species Citrobacter sp. RHBSTW-00859. The sequence goes on from NZ_CP056284.1 coordinate 2,121,739, forward strand.
CGCGCTTATAGATAAGTACTACAGGGTTCTGAATTTTGCTCATCGTGCCGCCTCTCGCTGGATTGTCTTGTGGGCTCGCAACATATCGCGGGATTTTCCGGACAAAACCGTCTTCATGAAGAACATTCCACTGCGGTTTGCAACTATTCCTGGAGTGCAGATCAGCGTGGCGTCTACCACCCGGTTATGTTTACGGAATTCAAACACCGTGCTGGTGATAACGATGTTCGCCACGGCGCCGTAGTCCTGGTATTGGATTTTCATGCCAGATGCTCCTCAACAATTTTGAAAGCATCATCACGGTATGGCATCACGACGAACTCAGGGTTACCGTATGTAGTGTTGATCACTGGATCGAACTGAATGCGTACCGCTCCAGCCTCACCGGAAGGGCGTAACTGGATGGGAATAAACTTTCGCTCGCGACCAAACATCTTTTCCGGATAGCTGAGGTTTTCAGCCTGGATAACCGGATTGATACTGAAATCCACTTTTTTCGGGATGACGCGTTCCATATCAGGAAAACGACCATCAACAAGTTTGATGCCAGTGATCGAGATCCGACGCTCGAACGTGTCGCGGTGAATGGCAAAGGCTTCTTTGTTGAATACCAGTTCAGTGGTTTCCGCTTTCGCCGGAACCGGTCCTTCAAACTGGACGATGATGTTTTTCTTCGTCCGGATGCCGTGCTCCATGCGCAGTGCTACATGCCCGTTAGTTGACTCGATATATTTCGGAGTGATGTGCACACCATTCAGGTAGTAACGGACATCATTTTTTGCAGCGCATACCAGAGCTGCGCGAATGAGTTTCGACTGGATGATCATGCCTCCACCTCCCCGAAGATCTCTTTCGGATCTTTACGTAGAATGAAGCCGCCAAACTCAGGGTGCTGCCAGCGCTTGCGTTTACCGCTTGGGCGAACGGATTCTTCCAGCAGCACCTGAAATGCGTGCAGGAATGATTCACGATGCACGCACAGACCGCGAACGCCAGGTAATTGCATTGATGGCAGGTTTGCGAACCGAACAAGCCGACGACAGGAAGGATCGGAAAGCCCTGTTTCCCACGAGATTTTATGCACCGGAACGAACTCAGCATCGGTATTCACGAATTCAGTCGAACTAATGCGCCGTTGTGGTAGAGAGGAAGATACAGGCGAAGCAGCAACCAGGTTGGCGCCACTCACTTCCATTACTGCTTTCATCGTCGCTGATGCGGTTGCTTCGGCCACTACGCGGGCCAGTGAAAGAATGTCATGGTTCATACTGATTTCCTGTTGTGTTGATTGAACGCCTGACGCTTCTTTACTGTAAGTTCCGGTTGTCATGATGGATGGGAGAACATCTTCGCAAACCCAGTCCTGCACACGTTCAGCGGATGGAAGCTGGCTGCGCAGGATAAGCCGGAACAAATCAGCCTGACCAGCAAGCTGAGTACCGCGCGGTTTTTCACCAAAACCCAATTCTAACGATTCGTTATAATCAAGTTTAATCAACGCCTTGCAGTGGTCTTTCAGCGCTTTTGCTGGGTTCGTATAACCGAGGGATTTAGCCAGTTTTACAGCGTCAAAGGCTGGTTTTCCCTCATAAAGAATTCCACTCATAGAAAAATTGAGTTCCTCTGAGCTGAAGGTCATTAGTTGGTTATTCATCGTTATTTCCCTCAGTGTAAAATGTGTTGAACGGGTGTTACTTCCCCAGCGCGAACGCGAGTGGCAAGATCCGTAAAGATGTCGTCTAAAAACTCTGCAAACCACGAATGACCATCTTCTTTCATGCGCTGATCGTTGGCGGAGTAGAACTTGAATACAGCCAGATATCTTTCCTGTGGTTTTTGCTCGATCAGTGCGCCTTCTACGTGTTCAATAAGCAGGTTCTCGATAAGCCCCCGCGTTAAGCCAAAAACAAACTCACCGGTTTTAAACTGATACTCACCGTCTCGGAGGCCCCAGCGTTTTTCACATTCAATCAGGTAAAGCAGGGCAACAGTTCCGCGCATGGAGTGACAAACGGTTTCAGCCCATTCATGCTGTTCTTCAGTTGTCAGCGTACCTTTGCCGTAACGATTTTCATCGAGCATCCACGCGGGGATGTGCGTACCGGACTGCTCCTGCATTTCTTTCAGTCGGGCAACTAGCTGCTTTACGTTGTCGTTTTTGTTGGTACTCATCGTTTTAATTCTCCGTTATATGTTTCATGACTCATTACTTCCCAATTGCGGCCATTGTCTTTCGATAGCATCCGCCAGCGCGGATTAACCTTCAGACTGAGAAATCCGGTGCGTCGCATACGTCGTGCATATACTCGTTTCCGCCGGTATCGCAGCAGGACCTGCATCGCCTGCAGGTGTACGCGTTCAGGTATTCGAATTGCTGTCAGTGCCACCAGTTAGCTCCTGTATACGTAACCCGGCTTCGCGGGCCATTTCGATAAAAGTGTCCAGTGCGCAAATATGTTCGTCGTCGAGCAGCCGGCGGTCGCATGTCACACGCCCTTTTTCGATGTAAAGAACCACGCGTCCGGTGAAATCCGGAAGCACATGCAGATCCACGTTGAGGACTGGGGGGGGGGATCTGCATTCCGTGAATAATTGTTTGTTGTGAGGCCATCAGTTAATTCCTCCACATACGTATTTCTCTTTCGCGTGTTTAATTAATTCCGCAAAAATCTCGTCAACAATCATCTTTCCGGTTTCGGTCAGATATTCGGTGTGTCCATTGATATCGACGCTTTTCATATACGTCTGGCGAAGAAATGTTTCCGCTTCTGTGTTGAATTCAGTCCGAGCCTGTTTTTCGAAGCGCAGCAAAAGTTTCATCATTGATTCTTCGTTAATCTCGATAACCTGAATATTGTTATCGGGCATATTTACGGATAGGCAATAACCTCCTGTCTTACGCTTCATTCGATTTAATGTCGCAATAGCAATGCGGCGGCGATAAATTTCAATGGTGTTGTTTTTCATTGTCATTACCGCCCGTAAGCCTTGCGCAGAAAAAGGTTTGCAATATGCAGATAACTATTTCCATAAGAGGCAAAAAGTTTTGCTGTGTTGTGTGCTGCTTTATCTTTCAGAAACGTCATTATTGCCCCCCCCATTTTTTGAGGTGTTCTCCATGGTCATTTGGGTCATGAAGCAAAGCTCATTAAGTAACGAGGTGAATCTTCCTGCTACCTTCACATCAGTGCGTGTGATTGCGGGCATAAGTAACTGGGTAAATTCAGCACGCAGCTCATGCGCATATTTATTGGCACACTCTGCTGTTTTGTGGGCTTTATTTATGTAAAGAAAGTCGCCATCCTGATTGGCTGGATGGACTTTGTTATTCACGATTTCACTTCTGACGATAATATTCATTTGCATTTCCTCAGGGTGAGTGATGCCACACCAGTTAAGGCGTTAATTATTTATTTGTTAATTACGAGTTTATTTTTTCAGCTTTCTTGCTGATTACTTCTTGTAGCTCGTCGAGCTTTTCAAAAACGATAGTCAGAGTTCCTATTGCAGATAATTCCTGCGGAATGCAGTCCATCGCATTACAAACCGCCATTTTGCAGTTTCCGGCTTCTGTAGCCCAGTTGTTAAGCACGCCAGATGTTAATCTCTTGCTTGCTCCTGCGGATGAATTATTGGCGCTGGCGTTCCGGGTAATGCTTTCCGGGGGTAGCATAGTGACGTATTCATTAACACCATCCAGTGTTTTCTGCATTGAGCGAATAAGGCATGCAATTGCGTTATCGGCTTCTGGCGGAAGCTCGTAGTTACGATAAATAACCTCAAGTAACGAGGTGTTTTCCACAATATCAGCTGCGACACTTTCGACTATTTCGACGGGAGTTTTCATTTTCTATTCTCCATTGCGTAATCATGAGCAGCCTCAGCGTATTGCTTTGCTAAGTAAAAAATACAATCACCAAGATCCGATTTTTCTTCTATATCGATAACCGAAATAATTAATCCAGTTTCAATCATCGCGGCTATCTGACGAAAAGCGGTTTCCGGCTCTAGGGTGAGCCCTTTGAAGGTTTTCATTGGCGTTTCTCAGATTCGTTCTGGTGGGCCTCATTTGCATAATTACAAACAAATGCAAGGAGGGTGTCGCTGATTTCACGATACTTGTCATCGTTAGTTGCAGATAACAAACTAGCAGCTTCAATGATTAAGGACATATTCTTGAAAGCATCGCGTGGGCGAGTGGATAGCCCCTTAAATGTTTTTATCGCTTCTGTCATTTCCTATCACCTCTACGTTAACTTGATGGGTTAATGATAGAACTTGCTATTACTTATTGCAATAGGTATTGCTATATGTATTGCTATTATTTTTTATGTGATTGATATCAAAAATAAAAAACAGGTATTGGCATTTGTTGAATTGCGGATAGCGTCCAACGTTGTGAAATTATGGGGAGCTGAATAGGTAGCGAGTGAGGTAAATAAAAACCCGGCACGGCGGCCGGGTTGGACTCTATTCACTTTCTGTTGCTGGGAGTGTCATTGTCTTTTCCCTGGTTTAACCATGCTTTCTGTACGTCTGTGGCATGCTGCCGATCACCTTTCCGAATATGAATATTTTGTTCATCTCTTCTTTCTCGATTGGGTCCCATGGTCGATAGGTATGGTTGTCAGAGATAACCAAGAGCTTGTCTTTCATCTTCTGCAAACGCTTAACGTGCGACGTATCGTCGTATATGAATGCGTAAATACCGTCGCCGTCAAAGTGTTGAACGCTGATATCGACGAAAAGCAGATCACCAGGCTCAATTGTTCCGGACATGCTATCGCCGCGAACGTTGATGATGCGTATCTGTTCCTGTTTTCGTCCGTTAAACATTTGACGTGCATCTTCAACTGAGTATTCCACGGAGCGCAACACCTCCACGAATTCGCTGTTAATTATTCCTGGGCCTGCACTAACCGTGAGGTCTAGTACGTCAACTCTGAAGATGTTTGGGTCTGTTTTGTTGGTAATTTCGGAGGTTGCTCGTTTGGCATCAACTCTCATTGGACCAGTCCCGTTTGACAACCACTCCGAGCGAACACCTAAAGCATTCGCTATTTCAACGATTTTTGTTGTTCCTCTGGCATTGCCAGATGTTATGCGCCATATGGTTGGCTGAGCCATATCTGCTGCTTTGGCTAATTGCCCTTGGCTCATGCCCATCTCATTCATTGCGTAATTAAGTCTGTCAGCCAGTGTCTTAAGTTTACTCTCTTGCATTTTTATAGCCTCCGCTATTGCATTCTAGTCTCGCATGATAAACAAGTCTATTGCTCATTCCAATAGCAATTGCTATTATCAATCGATAGCAATCATATGGAGTGGGTAAAGAAAATGAAATCAGCAATTGAGAGAGCTATTGACGCTGCTGGCGGGGTTAATGCTTTAGCCCGCGCGATAGGTGTTAAGCAGCCATCCGTTTCTCGCTGGAGGAAGGTTGGTGTTGTTGGGGTGGATCATGTGCCTGATGTTTCAGCTTTGACTGGAATCCCAGCGTATGAGTTAAGGCCGGATAAACCTAAATTATTCCCACATCCCTCCTCAGAGGTGTGACATGTCACACGCGAACACATCACAAGATCCGATTAAGTCACTCGATATCGATTATCGCGATCCGCGAGGTGTTGTTGTGCATGTCACCGGATGGAACCGGGAAAAGCAGCAGGTTTATTTCACTCGGCCCGGATACCCGCATGAGTGCATGCAACCGGTCTGGAAGTTTCAACAGTATTTCAAGAGGTTAACATCATGAGCAGCAAACTACAGGGCTATGTCTGGGATGCCTGCGCTGTTTCTGGTGTCAAGGGGACGCGGCTAATGGTTATGGTACGCCTGGCTGATTATTCCAGTGATGATGGGAAAAGCTATCCTGGCATAAAAACCATTGCCCGCCAACTTGGCGCGGGGGAGAGCACCATACGAACAGCCATTGCTGAACTTGAATCAGAGAAATGGCTTCGACGTGAGAATCGCCGGAATGGTAACCGCAATACATCAAATATGTACTTTCTGAATGTCGAAAAACTTGAAGAAATTGCACTTCGGGAGAGATCTGCTCTTCGTCTGGAACGACGCAAAAACAACCATTTTGACCCGTCAGATTCTGACGTATCGGATTCTGACAAGTCAGATTTTGACGCGTCAGAAATGAGTGACTCAAGTGCACTTGACCCGTCAGATTCTGGCAAAAACAACCATTTTGACCCGTCAGATTCTGGGGGACATGATCCACAAGGTTTAAAACATGATCCACAAGTAAAAGATCATGAACCACAAGAAGTGCGCGCAAAGCGCCAGAAAAAATCTTCTTTCGACCCTGCATGGCTAAAACCTGAAAACGTCAGCGCTGAAATCTGGCTGGACTGGATTAAATTTCGCCGGGAGAAGCGTCAACCGCTGACGGAAACAACCTGCGCATACCAGGCTAAGCAGCTTGCAGGCCATCAGAATGCCGATGAAGTGATCCGACGCTCAATTGCTGGAGGCTGGCAGGGATTGTTCCCGGATCGTGTGCCCAACAAGCCCGCAATGTCACTAGCTGAAAACGAAACGCTGACCGCAAGTCAACCGCCAGCTGGGTCATGGTGCACACCATCTGGAGATGGAACAGCGGAGGTATTTATCAACCAGGCCGCTATCGAGCGCATGAAGCGCGGTGGGTATCGCCAATGAAACCATTCCTCAAGAGCGTGCTGATTGCAGGTTATAACCACGGCGTTCTGAGCGAGGAATTCGTGACATGGTGTTTTGTTAAATTTGATTTACGGAGTGAGTGAGCATGACGCCCGCCGAACTTTCAGAAAAATTATGGGACAACGCCGAAAGGGTTGCAAAGTACCTGCTGCCAAAAGGTCACCTGGAAGGCAAAGAATGGTGTGTTGGGAATACCAACGGTGACGCCGGAAAGAGCCTTAAAATTAACATCGGTGGCAAAAAAACGTGGGCAGACTTCGCCAGCGGCGACAGTGGTGATCTGCTTGATTTGTGGGTGTTGGTACGCAACTGCCAGCTGCATGATGCGATGCGTGAGGCAAAAGAATTTCTCGGTCTGAAAGACGACGATCACCATTTCGAGGCGAAGAAAAAAACATTCTCCAGGCCGACGAAGAAGGGCGTGAAAAAAGCGAGCAATTGTTACGACTACCTGGCTACGCGAGGAATCACCCGCGAGACGGCGGATCTGTTCCGTGTGTCTGATGCGGTGGTCTGGTATCACGAAGAAAATCGAGAAGTACCCGCCGTGGCATTCCCGTACATCCGGAATGGCGAACTGCTGCAAGTAAAACGCATAGGTACTGAAAGACCAAACGGCAAAAAGATAATTATGGCTGAGGCGGATTGCGAGCCATGTCTCTTTGGTTGGCAGGCCCTGGACAAATCCACGCGTCTGGTTGTTCTGTGCGAAGGCGAGATTGACTGTATGACTTTCACGCAGCTTGGTTACGACGCGCTTTCTGTTCCCTTTGGCGGCGGCAAGGGTGCCAAACAGCAGTGGATTGAATATGAGTACCACAATCTGGATCGCTTTCAGGAGATCTGGCTTTGCCTGGATAACGACGATGTCGGCCGTGAAGCTGCAAAGGAAATTGCCAGACGACTTGGCGAGCATCGCTGCCGCCTGGTTGAACTCCCGCACAAGGATATCAACGATTGCCTGATGAGCGGCATGGACAGTGAGTCCATCCTGGAGCACATGGAACGCGCTAAATTTTTCGATCCAGATGAACTGTGCTCGGCAGGTGATTTACTTCAGGAAACCATTGAAGCGTTTGAGCATCGCGATGTTGGCTTGTTCACCAGCCCATGGACCTCGCTGAATTACAATTTCAAATTTCGCGCCGGAGAACTGACGCTGGTAAATGGCGTGAATGGTCACGGCAAGACCGAACTGGTTGGCCATATCGCAGTTGCTGCTATGAATCAGGGGATTCGGACGTGCATCGCCTCTCTGGAACTGAAGCCAGGGAAAATGTTGGCTCGTCTGACGCGGCAGACTATCTGTACCGCATCACCGAAGCGCGAAGAAATCGTTATGACGAACGAATGGTTCTCCGATCGTCTGTGGGTGTTCAAACTCACCGGCACCGCGAAAGCTGGCCGTCTGCTGGAAATCTTCGCCTATGCCCGGCGTCGGTATGGAATCGATCTGTTCGTTATCGACAACCTGGCGAAATGCGGGCTCGATGAGGAGGACTACGGCGGACAGAAAGAATTTATCGACACCCTGTGTGACTTCAAAAACGAACATAACTGTCACGTCCTTCTGGTGACGCACGCCCGCAAAACCAACGAAGCGGCACCGACCGGGAAAATGGATGTTAAAGGCACTGGCGCTTTAACTGACATGCCCGACAACGTTATGGCGGTCTGGCGTAATATCCCGCGCGAACTGGCCCAGCGCAAAGCTGAAAGAATGGGGTATGAGAGTCTTGATAAGGACGAACAGACTGCTATCCAAATGCCCGCCTCGATGATTCGCCTGTTGAAACAACGTGAAGGGGAGGGCTGGATCGGAGACATAGGGGCTAACTTTGATTCCCGCTCACACCAGTTTATCGAGGGTGATAAAGGGCCCTTCAATTACTTGGCCGGCAAACAGCAAAGTGAACTTGATATTGAGTGGGAAGCCACCAACGCAACGAGGTATTAAAATGGATCGCCTAATTAGAGAAATGTCGTATCTCTTTACCAAGCAGCGTTTTTTGGAGCTTCAGGAAACAGCAAAAGACATCGCAATCGGTCATAGTGATTTCCCTGAGTGTTTCGGTCTTATTGCTGACGCCATCGCTGAATTTGTTGAAGACACTCCTGATGATGAGTGGCGAGAGCATGAAAAAATCATTATGCACTACGTTGCAATGCGATCGATATCGCTATGGGGGAAAGGCCATAAAGTTACCGATATTCAGTGGGCGCATCCTGGATGGTTTGGCACTGCCGAGAAGGGAGACACTACCCAATGAAACTGGAAGCATCACTCAAACATTTCAGCCCTCAGGGAATGCACATCAGCGACGACGTGAAAGGAACCTCTCCGGATCGTATCACCGGCACTGATGTTATGGCGGCCATTGGTACCACCAGCAGCCGCGCGCGGTTTGGTCTGGCTGCCTTCTTTGGTAAGACCGGGATCAGTAAAAGCGATGAGCAGCTCGCAGTTCAGGCGCTGGCACGCCACGCAATGGAGACGGCACCAAAGAATGTGCGCAAAGCAGCCGATGGTGAGTTGGGATGGTGCATGCTGATGCTGGCGCAATTTGCCTTTGCTGAATACTCGCGTTCGGCGGCCACCAGCGTGATGTGTCACACCTGCAGCGGCAGCGGGAGAACATCCCGCACACAAACCACGCGCAAAGTATCTTACCCGTGGGGTAAAGCACCATACTGGGCCAGCTGCTCTCGCGCAGTTCGTCCGTCAGACTGGGAGTTGTGGACAGAAGTTACAGAGATTGTGCCTGCTGTCTGTGACGCTTGTGAAGGGAAAGGAACGATAAGCGCCCGATGCCGTTGTGGTGGAAAGGGGGAGGTGCTCGACCGCATCGCGACAACAGAACGTGGTGCGCCGGTGTTTAAAACCTGTGAGCGCTGCTCTGGAAACGGTTTTTCATCGGTGCCGTCTACTGCGGCATATAAAGCGATTCTGAAGCGTGTCCCGGATCTGCACGTCAGAACATGGACCCGCAACTGGAAACCGTTTATGGAATCGCTGGTAGATATCTGTCGCAGGGAAGAACGTAAAGCTGATTCAGCTTTTCAGTATATGACCAGTTTGTGTGACGATACGCGTGATATTTAGCATTTTCGCGACGCAGGACTTGATTTTGTCCGAAGTTGTCGTGTATGCTTCTAATCATGGATACGTGCATCCAAATGAAACTGATTATGAACCCTGCCATTCGGCGGGGTTTTTGCTTTCCGCACTCAGTGTAAGTGAAATATAACCATGTGCTTTCAGGGTGAGTTACTATGCAGATTCCTTTCAAAAGTTGTCTGGAGAGTGGCATGGAATTAACATTTAAGGATCTGAAAGAAAAACGCACTAAACTGGTCGAGGCGCAATGGAAGTTACAGGATAAACTTCAGGAGAAGGCGAGCGAACTACTACGAGAGTATTCAGGTTCTCTTGATCTTACATCTCGTGAGTGGACTGGTTCTGACGGAACAAGATGGCCTTATGTGGACATTGGTATTTGGGAGGAGGAGGGGAAGTTCTTTCCTGTCTTAATCCCCCAACTCAATATGGACAGCCGTTACCACTTGAATTTCGTGATTGCAACCACTCTTGATGATTCTCCGCTAACAGGTGGCTACAGGCAGGGCGTAAGCATCTCACTCTGGTATGAGAACTCATCATTTTATGCTGAAGTAGGCTCAGGAGACGACGTCTCCCGTTTTTCTGTCTCATCTCAGCTGGGTGGATTTTATCAGGTATGCAACGCTATTAAGGCGTTAATTAGCTCTTCTATGGATCGCGCCATGCCAGATATTCCAGCGAATTAATAAAGCATAAACATCTTTCAGGGCTATGCAAATGCATGGCCTTTTCTATATCCCGTTGTGAAATGTTCGTGAGGCATGGGTTGTCAGCCAAAGGATCACCGGGAGACACCCGGCACCACGCATCCATTATTGCATAGCAAAAAGGCTCACAACGGTGGAACTTTTAGCAGGGCGAAAAAAAGCCCGCATTGGGTTGCGGGCATAACAGAGAACAAATAGCTAATATTCAAGTTGTCTTTCATCAACTTGTCAGAAGAATTTAACCTTAAGAAAAATTGATGTAAAGACAATATTGATTTCTGGTTACAGGCTGCGCATTTGCGTGGCCTTTTCTATTTCAGGCTCACGGGAATCATCCGCTACGTGCTTTGTTGATAAATCCAGCCCGTGAAGCCTGACCTTTTCATCACACACAGCGCCATGCCCGGCGCTTCAGCAACACAGAGCCTTTCAGGAATGAGTCTCGGAGGACCACCGTTATAAGCGGCGGCTTCTCTGTGGGCGGTGTTTCTGGGCAACGAGACTTATTCACTAAAGGGTCACGCATGGAAATCAAATACGAAGATTATTTTTCCTATCACCCAGGTTCGCCATCATTTTTGATATGTAAGAAAAATATTGGGCGGAAAAGGTCCGGGGAATTTCCCGCGGTCACGATGCATCCATCTGGGTATCTGGTCATCACCGTATTAAATAAAAAATTCCAGTTGCATCGATTTATCTGGGGAGTCACGCGCGGCGAGATACCTGATGGGTTTTGCATAGACCATATCGATGGGAATAAGACTAACAATCTCATTGAGAACCTAAGGTTAGCCACCCTGAGTCAAAACTCTTGGAACAGGAGGAAGCAAAGCAACGGTGACCCCTACTTTCCAAAAGGCATATGCGCATTTAAATCCGGTGGGTACGTCGCTCACATACAGCGCAATGGTCGACGTTGGCATAAGTATTCTTATGATTTATCCGAGCTAATGGCATGGCTTAACGCTAAGCGGGCTGACTTACATGGCAGCTATGCAAATTATGGCTAACTTCCCACTATTACAGCGCCATCCGAAAAATCGGAGGTGAGGCTATGACCAGAATGAGCACCATTTACAGCAGACTTTCATATGGAACAGGAACCACGCTGACCGGCTGCGGTGTATCAGCGAAGGCATACGCCGAAACAGCTAAAACAGCAAAAGAGGTGTCCTGGATGTTGGCCGACAGAATTGCAGGGTTAAGCCTGAGCGACTGGGCAATTATTGTCGGTATCGCATGCACGGTAATCACCTGTGCAGTGAACTGGTATTACCGGAAAAAGGAAAGGGAGGACCGGCTTAATGGCAATGTCACCAAAGCTGAAGAATAAACTGAGCGCAGCGGTCGTTGGTTTGATTCTTGCCGGGGCTTCCGCGCCCGTTATTCTCGATCAGTTTCTTAATGAGAAAGAGGGTAATAGCCTTACGGCATACCGCGACGGTGGCGGACTCTGGACCATTTGCCGTGGCGCCACGATGGTTGATGGTAAGCCAGTAGTTCAGGGCATGAAGCTGTCTTCTGAGAAATGCGCCCAGGTAAACGCCATAGAACGCGACAAAGCGCTGGCGTGGGTTGAGCGAAATATCAAGGTACCATTGACCGAACCACAGAAAGCCGGGATCGCGTCTTTCTGTCCATACAACATCGGCCCCGGAAAATGTTTCCCGTCTACGTTCTATAAGCGCATCAATGCTGGCGACCGTAAAGGAGCCTGTGAAGCGATCCGCTGGTGGATAAAAGACGGTGGCCGCGATTGTCGCCTGACCAAAGGGCAGAAGAATGGTTGCTACGGACAGGTAGAACGGCGGGATCAGGAAAGCGCGCTGACGTGCTGGGGGATAGACCAGTGAACCTGCGCTATCAGTTCATTGCTATTTCGTTGCTGGTGGCCGTTGCATTCATCGCCGGTAGTGTATGGAGCAGCCGCGGTTGGGAAAAGAAGTGGGCAGAGCGTGACGGTGTGGAATCGTCGCAAACCGCGAACGCGCAGACTGCCGCCCGCATGATTGAACAAGGGCGAATTATTGCCCGTGATGAGGCTGTAAAAGATGCACAAGCACAAGCCGCAAAATCTGCTGCCACTGCTGCTGGCCTGTCTGCCACTGTTAGCCAGTTGCGTACCGAAGCAACAAAGCTTGCCGCCCGCCTGGACGCCGCAAAGCACACCGCAGATCTTGCCGCTGCCGTCAGAAGCAAAACAGCCGGAGCCGACGCAGGATTGCTCGCCGACATGCTCGGACGCCTTGCAGAAGAAGCTCGATATTATGCTGGACGAGCTGACGAAAGCTACCGCGCTGGAATGACGTGTGAGCGGATTCATGACTCGGTGAGAGAGTCAAATAACCAACAATTAGCTTCGCAATCAGCAGTCGCCAGATGAAAGAAAATAAGCATGTACTGGCTATTGAGCATGAGTACATTATGCATCCACATTTGCTAGTTGGACGACAGTAATTGGTTAATAATTGAACGGAATGCGGTATGATAAACCACATTCATTAAAAGGTCAGCCATCATGTCATTCTTCGATTACGCAATGCAGCGTGTTGGGCTTGTAGCCAATATGACTGTCACGTGTCCGATATGTGGACATAAATCCACACACTCGACCACGAAAGTACGCCAGCAACAGGCGTTACTTTGCCCTAAATGTAAATCGCTGTTTGTCATTCACAGGTAGTGGGTCGCGATACAAATAACCCCAGGCCTCGCAATAGCGGGGCTTTTTTATGCGTATCACACATCCACATGTAAAAGGAAAAATACCATGAGTAACAAAATCATTACGCTATCTGGCGCTGCTAATGAAGTGCTTTATGCGCTGTTTTTCCGTGGCGCGTTGCTGTCTGGTGATCTGCCTTCTAAATCTGGCACAGCCGAATTGCGCGAGCTTGGTTTTGCTGAAACCAGACACACAGCAACCGAATACCAGAAAGAAAATCACTTTACCTTTCTGACGTCAGAAGGTCAGAAATTTGCCGTTGAACATCTGGTCAATACGCGTTTTGGTAAGCAGCAATATTGCACTTCGATGACGCTTGGCGTTGAGATTGATACCTCACCATTTGTTGTGAAGAACGGTGAGGTATTCATCAAGGAAGCCAATATCGCTGGTGGTTCTATCCGCGCTGCCGAATTAGAAAAGCCTCAGCCGGTGACCAATATCTACAACATCAATTTTGGTGCTCGCAGTGATGAACCGGCACAGAACCAGGTAACCATCAGCGCCGACAAATTCGAAGTTAACTCTGGCGTCGATACCAATCTCGAAGCGGTGCTTGGTAACTCGCTGAAAAATGCTGCTGAATGTGCGGCGCTGGATGTCGCAAAGCAAATGGCAGCAGACAAGAAAGCAATGGATGAATTAACTTCCCATGTCCGCAAGGCCATTATGATGGAATGTTTCCCCGGTGGCGTTATCTGGCAGCAGTGCCGTCGATAGCCTGTGGAGGTCATATGCGTCTCACTGTATTAGATGACGATCCCGGCAGGAAGATTAATCTCGGTGTAGAGCGATACGCTGTTTTTCTCGATGGTATTGAAGTTAAACATGTCTTCACTGCTGACGATGAGAAGGGCGAAGTAATCGCTGCTGTTCTCGATGAGCGTGGTTATATGACGACAGATAACGGTGAAGTGAAGCGGCAAACGCTTTACGGTTCCGTGAGGATTGAACCATGCCAGCGTTAATCCCTCGCGCATGTCGCAAGCGAGGTTGTCCCGGTACGACTACTGACCGTTCAGGCTACTGTGAGCAGCATCGCAATGAGGGCTGGCAACAGCACCAGCAGGGTAAGAGTCGCCATGAGCGTGGCTACGGCAGTAAGTGGGATATCAAACGAGCCCGTATCCTGAAGCGTGACAACCATCTGTGTCAGAACTGCCTGCGTACTGGACGCGCTGTCGCGGCCACAACCGTTGACCATATCAAGGCTAAGGCGCATGGGGGGACCGATGATGATTCGAACCTTGAAAGCCTGTGCTGGCCTTGCCACCGCTCGAAAACAGGGCGCGAACGCTTCAAATGATAGTGATTATCATCAATGGGCGAGGAGGGGAGGGGGAGGTCAAATCCCTGTAGCCGAGAGCCCAAAGGACCGCCGCCTAGCCTTTCTTCACATCGCCGCAGGTTAGAAAACTTTTTTTGGGTTCCCCCAGCCGATGATTAATAGGAGTTTTCGATTATGTCAGGACCGCCGAAAACCCCTACCCATCTGCGTTTGGTGAGGGGTAACCCTTCCAAACGACCAATCAACAAAAACGAGCCGCAGCCACCTAAAGGGGTCCCCCCAATTCCCAAGCATTTCGACAAGCAGGGGAAGTACTGGTTTAAGCGGATGGCCGAAGAACTTGATGCCATTGGCGTCATATCTCAGCTGGATGCCAGGGCTCTGGAGTTGCTGGTAGAGGCATATACGGAATACCGCCATCATTGTGAAACGCTGGATCGGGAAGGTTATACCTATGCGGTATACAGCGACGATGATGCTGATGAAGGGAAAGAACGTGAAATACGCATGATCAAGCCGCATCCGGCAGCCATGATGAAAGCTGATGCCTGGAAGCGACTTCGCGCGATGTTAGCGGAGTTTGGTATGACTCCTTCCAGCAGGTCTAAGGTCAGTAAAGACAAACCAGACGATGATGATCTGTTAAGTCAATTTCTAAATTCGAGGGACTGATGGCAAAAGTTACTGATGGCATACGTTACGCCGAACGCGTCGTTGCCGGGGAGGTTATTGCCTGTGAATTTGTCCGTCTTTCCTGTCAGCGATTTCTTGATGATCTGAAGCACGGTGAAGAACGTGGCATCTATTTCAGCGAGCCCCGCGCACAGCACATCCTCAATTTCTATAAATTCGTGCCTCATGTTAAAGGAGCACTGGCAGGCCAGCCGATTGAGTTGATGGACTGGCATGTTTTCATTCTGATCAACATCTTCGGTTTTGTTATACCTCTGGTAAATGAAGAAACAGGCGAAGTTGTGCTGCGTAATGATGGCAGCGGTCGTCCGGTAATGGTCCGCAGGTTTCGCACGGCATATAACGAAGTTGCCCGTAAAAATGCTAAATCGACATTATCCTCTGGCGTTGGTCTTTATATGGCAGGCGCCGATGGTGAGGGCGGGGCAGAGGTTTATTCCGCAGCGACAACGCGGGATCAGGCTCGCATCGTTTTTGAAGATGCGAAAAACATGGTTAAAAAAGCGAAACCTACACTGGGGCGACTGTTTGAATTCAATAAACTGGCGATCTACCAGGAGCAGACAGCATCCAAGTTTGAACCGCTTTCTTCTGATGCCAACAATCTTGATGGTCTCAATATCCATTGTGGCATCGTCGACGAACTTCATGCGCATAAGACCCGTGATGTCTGGGACGTTCTGGAGACTGCAACCGGCGCACGATTGCAGTCTCTTCTGTTTGGCATAACGACAGCCGGGTTTAACAAAGAAGGGATTTGTTACGAGCTGCGCGATTATGCCATTAAGGTGCTGCGTGGCTATAACAGCGAAGTGGAAGGCGCGGTGAAGGATGACACCTTTTTCGCCATCATCTTCACCCTGGATAAAGATGATGATCCGTTTGATGAAACGGTCTGGCAAAAGGCTAACCCCGGGCTGGGTATCTGTAAGCGCTGGGATGATCTTCGCCGCCTGGCTAAGAAGGCCAAAGAACAGGTTTCTGCCAGGGTTAACTTCTTCACCAAACACATGAATATCTGTGTAACCGCTGAGTCAGCCTGGATGGATATGATTAAGTGGGAAAAATGTGAGTTCATAGCCCCCCGTCATGAGCTGAAAACCTACCCGATGTGGGCTGGCGTGGATCTGGCCCACAAGATTGATATTTGCGCAGCAGTAAAACTCTGGCGGGCAGATAACGGTCATGCGCACGCAGACTTTAAATTCTGGTTACCCGAAGGACGACTGGAAAAATGTTCCGCTCAAATGGCGCAGATGTATCGCAAATGGGCTGAGCTTGGGAAGCTGGAACTGACCGATGGTGATGTTATCGATCATGCGCAGATTAAAGCTGATTTTCTGGAATGGATTAGTGGCGAAAACCTGAAGGAAACAGGATTCGACCCTTGGAGCGCAACGCAGTTTAGCCTGGCTCTGGCAGAAGAGGGGGTACCGCTGGTGGAGGTTCCGCAGACGGTCAGAAACTTTTCTGAGTCAATGAAAGAGGTGGAGTCTCTGGTTTATGGCGGGCGTTTTCATCACAGCAATCATCCGGTTATGAACTGGATGATGTCTAACGTCACCGTCAAGCCTGACAAAAACGACAATATCTTTCCGAACAAATCCACTCCAGAAGCGAAAATAGACGGGCCTGCCGCCTTGTTTACCGCAATGAGCCGCATGCTTGTAAACGGCGGCGAACAACAGGACAGCCTCTCTGACCATCTGGAAAGTTACGGCGTCCGTTCATTATAAAGAGGCAGTTATGATCCTGATGATTCTCGCCCCACTGATCGGGGTGATGGGCGCTATTTTGCTTTCGTTTGGTGTATGGATGATTTATCCGCCAGGAGGCTTAATCAGTGCGGGTATGCTTTGCCTTATCTGGTCATGGCTGGTTTCCCGCACGCTTTCGCTGTCCCGGAAAACATTGCGAGGAGGGGCTGACTGATGTTTTTCCCCGGAATGTTCAAAAAAAGTGACACCCCTGTCACTACTCCGGCAGAACTCGCTGAAGCAGTGGGAATGACTTACGACACCTATACAGGGAAAAGGGTAAGCAGCCAGAAAGCCATGCGGCTTACAGCAGTTTTCGGTTGTATCAGGGTTCTTGCTGAGTCGATGGGCATGCTGCCCTGTAACCTGTACAAGATAACCGGAAACAGTAAACAAAAAGCGACTTCTGAAAGGCTGCATAAATTACTGACGATGAAGCCAAATGATTACATGACCCCCCAGGAGTTCTGGGAACTGGTCATTGTCTGTCTTTGTCTTCGCGGTAATTTTTACGCCTACAAAGTTAAAGCGCTTGGCGAGGTGGTGGAGCTTCTTCCCATTGACCCTGGGTGTGTTGAACCAAAGCTTAACAGCCAGTGGCAGCCGGTTTACCAGGTAACATTCCCCGATGGCTCAACAGATGTGCTTGGGCAGGATGATATCTGGCATGTCAGAACGCTTACCTTTGACGGGCTGGTGGGGCTGAACCCCATAGCCTATGCAAGAGAAGCAATATCTCTGGGAATGGCAACAGAGGAACATGGGGCGCGGTTGTTCTCAAATGGCGCGGTTACCTCCGGCGTACTCCGTACTGAACAAACGCTCACTGATGCTGCTTACGCAAGGCTGAAAAAGGATTTTGAGGATCGTCACCTCGGGCTGAGCAACGCGCACCGACCAATGATTCTCGAAATGGGACTGGACTGGAAGTCGATGGCGCTCAATGCGGAAGACAGTCAGTTCCTTGAGACCAGAAAATTTCAGCTGGAGGAAATATGCCGCCTGTTCCGGGTGCCGATGCACATGGTGCAGAACACTGACCGCTCTACGTTTAACAATATTGAAAACCTCGGCATGGGGTTTATCAATTATTCACTCGTTCCGTATATGACCCGCATTGAGCAGCGAATCAACATTGGGCTGGTGAAGGTATCAAAGCAGGGTGTGTACTACGCAAAATTCAATGCCGGCGCATTGCTGCGCGGGGATATGAAGTCGCGATTTGAGGCGTATTCAACAGGCATTAACTGGGGTATTTACTCACCAAATGACTGCCGGGAACTTGAAGAACTTAACCCACGCGCAGGCGGAGATATTTACCTTACGCCAATGAACATGACGACGAAGCCGTCAGACAGCAGCAAGAACAAAACAACAGAGGAACAACATAATGCCGATGACTAAACAGCGGCTGGACATTCCGCTACAGCTAAAGTCTGTCAGCGACAGCGGGGAGTTTGAAGGCTATGGCTCTGTTTTTGGCGTAAAGGACAGCTACGATGATGTTGTCGTGCCAGGCGCTTTTTCGGCCTCCCTTCAGGCATGGAAAGAAAAGAATGCTCTCCCTGCATTACTCTGGCAGCACCGTATGGATGAACCCATCGGTATTTACACTGAGATGAAAGAGGATGAGGTTGGCCTTTATGTTAAAGGCCGGTTACTCATTGATGACGATCCTCTTTCGAAACGCGCACACGCCCACATGAAGGCCGGTTCTTTAACCGGCCTTTCTATTGGTTACATGCAGAAAGACTGGGAATATGACCGTGTTAAGGGCGTGTTCCTTCTCAAAGAGATCGACCTGTGGGAAGTCAGTCTCGTCACGTTTCCGTCGAACGATGAAGCGCGTGTAAGTGATGTCAAAAGCGCATTTTCCCGCGGAGAAATCCCTTCTCAAAAAAGTATTGAACGAGTCCTGCGCGATGTTGGGCTCTCACGCACCCAGGCTAAAGCATTCATGGCCGGGGGTTATAGCTCACTTTCACAGCGTGATGTTGATGAAGTGAGTACCGCACTGGATGCACTGAAAAACATCAAATTTTAATCAGGAGTTAATTATGTCAGTTGACGTTAAAGACGTAGAGCAGGTCGCGCAGGAACTGCAGGCGAAGTTTGATGCGTTCAAAGAAAAGAACGATAAGCGCCTGGAAGCAGTTGAACAGGAAAAGGGCAAGCTGGCGGGGGAGGTTGAAACCTTAAACGGCAAGTTGTCTGAACTGGATGAGCTTAAATCTGCGCTGGAAGAGGAACTGAAGCAGGTTAAACGTCCAGCCGGTGGTCCTCAGAGCAAAGCCGCAAGCGAACATAAAACCGCTTTCATTGGCTTTATGCGTAAGGGTAAAGATGACGGGCTGCGCGAACTTGAACGCAAAGCTCTGCAGGTCGGTGTGGATGAAGATGGTGGCTACGCCGTGCCGGAAGAGTTGGATCGCACGATCCTTAATCTTCTGAAAGATGAAGTGGTGATGCGCCAGGAGGCGACAACCATCACAGTCGGCGGCGCTAACTATAAAAAACTGGTTAATCTCGGCGGTACGGCTTCCGGCTGGGTTGGTGAAACTGATGCCCGCCCGGAAACCGATGCGTCTAAACTCGGTCAGATTGAACCGTTCATGGGAGAAATTTACGGTAACCCGCAGGCGACTCAAACCATGCTGGATGATGCCTTTTTCAATGTCGAAGACTGGATCAACAGCGAACTGGTAATTGAGTTTGCAGAGCAGGAAGAAATCGCCTTTACCAGCGGTAACGGGACGAAGAAGCCGAAAGGTTTTCTGGCATACGCTTCCACGCTTGATCCGGACAAGACTCGTGCATTTGGTACTCTCCAGCACATTCTCTCTGGCGCTGCGGCAGGCGTAACGGCTGATGCGATCATCAAACTGGTCTACACGCTGCGTAAAGTGCATCGTAATGGCGCTAAGTTCATGATGAACAACAACAGTCTGTTTGCTATCCGAATCCTGAAAGATTCAGAAGGCAACTACCTGTGGCGTCCTGGTCTGGAACTGGGTCAGCCTTCCTCTCTGGCCGGGTACGGTGTGGCAGAGAACGAACAGATGCCGGATATCGCGGCTGATGCTAAAGCAATTGCCTTTGGCAATTTCAAGCGTGGTTACACCATTGTTGACCGCATCGGCACCCGCATTCTTCGTGACCCCTACACCAAAAAACCATTCGTTGGTTTCTATACCACCAAACGCACCGGGGGAATGCTGGTGGATTCTCAGGCCATTAAACTGCTGCAGATCGGCACTGGCGCTTAATTCTGTGGGGCTTCGGCCCCGATTTTCGAGGTGATTTATGCCTGAATTACTGCGTGAACTTAAGTGGTCCCCAGATGGTTGTATTGTCGAATCCATTCCCGCTGGGGTGTATTCGGACGGTGAGCTACCTGCTCGCGCTGAGGAAATTGCTGCCGAACTTCGCATTATTAAATTTGGTGGTGGCGATGTTCATGTCGCTGCAGAGTCAGATCCAGAGCCAGCGGTAACAAAACGCGGGAAAACCAAATGAAGCCATCCATACAAGAGCTTCGCTACCAATGCCACATCGACAGTGATGACGATGCCGAAGATGTAATGCTGGAACTGTACCTTAATGCCTCTCTGAAACATGCCGAAAAAATTGTTAATCGCCATCTTTATGATGACGCTGTTCCGGAAGATGACCCGGATGGACTGGTAATTGATGACGATGTCAAGCTGGCCCTGATGTTGCTTGTATCGCACTGGTATGAGAACAGAGAGCCAGTAAGTCACGACAGCGTCAATACTATTCCATTCGGTGTTGAGGCGATTCTCAAACAGCACCGCAAAAGACCGGGAACGTAGGAGGGATTATGCAGGCAGGTCGATTACGCCATCGTATCACTATCCTGAACTTTTCTTCTTTTCGCGATACGACAGGCCAGCCGGTTGAAGAGTGGCAGGAGGGAAAGACCATATGGGCGGAAGTGCTGGGTATCAGTGGCAGGGAGCAGTTGCAATCGGGGGCGGAAACGGCGCAGGCAACGATCCGGGTGTGGGTCCGTTTCCGGCGTGATGTGACTGCTGCGTCAAGATTAAAGGTGCTCACAGGGCCATTTAAAGGCGCGGTACTGAATATCATCAGCCCCCCCATACCCGACAGTAAAGCCACCAGGCTGGAAATACTCTGTAAAAATGGAGCGGAAAAATGATTGATATCACTCTGGATTTTTCTGGCCTTGAAGAGATATCCCGCGATCTGGAATTACTGAGCCGTGCCGAAAACAACAAAGTTCTGCGTGATGCCACTCGAGCTGGTGCTGAGGTTCTGAAAGATGAGGTGATAGAAAGGGCACCTGAACGAACCGGCAAACTGAAAAAAAACGTGGTGGTGGTGACCCAAAAAAGCCGCCGCCGCGGGGAAATTTCTTCCGGTATTCACATCCGTGGCCGCAACATGCGAACCGGTAATAGCGACAACACAATGAAGGCGAGTAACCCGAGAAACGCCTTTTACTGGCGCTTTGTGGAGCTTGGCACTGCGAACATGCCTGCGCATCCTTTTGTGCGACCCGCTTACGATACGCGCGAGGAAGAGGCCGCCAGCGTCGCCATTGCTAGGATGAATCAGGCTATTGATGAGGTGTTGAGCAAGTGAATGAAGATGATATCTACGCTTTGCTTTCTCCCCTGGCAGAAGGACGGGTATATCCCTATGTTGCGCCATTAGGTAGTGACGGGAAACCGTCTGTCTCTCCACCCTGGATTATCTTTTCCATCGTCGATGATGTTTCCGCTGACGTACTGTGTGGCCAGGCAGAGAGCAGGGTTTCCGTTCAGGTCGATGTGTATGCCACAACGATCACTGAATCACGATCCCTGAGAAATTTGGCGCTCGCATCGCTTAAGCAGTTAAACCCTACAGAGGTGGTAAAAATCCCCGGGTACGAGCCATATTATCGGCTATACCGTGCCACCCTGGATTTTAAAGTTACACCTTGATAAATCATTCACCCAATGAACCCGCTTAATGGCGGGTTTTCTTTTTCCAGGAGACAGCTATGTCTGCACTTTATGAAAAATCGCAACTGACGAAGATCCTTATTTCCTCCTTGCCAGCCACCAAGGAAACGATGGACTCCGCAACCTTGCTCGATCTGAGTTGCACCATCAAGGAAATTCAATTCACCGGTGGTCAGAAGCAGGATATCGACGTAACAACGCTTTGCTCTACCGAGCAGGAGAACATCAACGGCCTGCCTTCTCCGTCAGAAATCTCTCTATCCGGTAACTTCTACAAGAATCCGGCGCAGGACGCCTTGCGTGAAGCGTATGACAACGATACGACCTACGCGTTCCAGGTTATCTTCCCGTCCGGCAAGGGCTTTAAGTTCCTGGCTGAAATCCGCCAGCACACCTGGTCTTCCGGTACCAACGGCGTAGTGGCGGCAACGTTCTCCCTGCGCCTGAAAGGTAAGCCTGAAAACATCGAATCTGGATCCTGAGAGGTCTCATGAAGAATATTAAAAATCTCGCCCTGGCTAAGATGTCGGGATTTCGTCATAAGACGGTCGCCGTTCATGAGTGGGAGGGCGTCAAAGTGGTTCTGCGTGAGCCGTCAGGTGAAGCCTGGCTGCGCTGGCAGGAGGTGGTGAAAGCGGGTACTGATGATGAAAATGTGTCGGTATCGGAAAAGGCACACCGTAATCTTTGCGCTGACGTGGTGCTCTTCATTGACGTCCTGTGCGACACCGATAAGCAACCGGTATTCAGCGTAGACGAAGAAGAGCAGGTGCGTGAAATCTACGGCCCCGTCCATTCACGCCTTCTCAAACAGGCGCTTGACCTGATCAATAACGCGGACGAAGCGCGGGAAAAGTCTCAACCCCCGGCGTAAAGTTTCTGATGTCGCTTGCGCTCCGTATGGGGCGCACGCTCTCAGAGCTTCGACAGAATATGACGGCAAGCGAGCTTCTGATGTGGATTGAGTACGACAGGCAAAGTCCGGTTGGCGATATCCGTGGCGACATTCAGGCAGCCCAGCTCGTCTCTGCCATCTACGGCTCGCAGGGGGCAAAAGTACCGCTGGACGATGCGATCCTGCGCTGGGGTGGTGATGAGCAATCAGCACCGAAGGACCCGTTTGCAGGGTTTGAGGCGGCTTTAATTGCTGCATCAAATTAGGGCGGTAAACCGCCCGTAACTTAGTTTATTTGCGATAATATAAAAACTATAAAGCCTATAAGGATTATAGCCCCTATAACTTTACCTATGTTCTCTGCTACATTTTCTGTCTGCTGTGCCTGCGCATTCAATTCTGAAGTTTTATCTAAAATGGTATCAGTAATAGCGTTAAATTCTTCGGAAAGAGTATTGTAAATAGAAATTTGAGCCTCTTCCGGCTCATTTTCAAAAAATTCGTTGATGACATCATTGCTCTCAAGTGTGGCTATGTGAATATTCTCACCTAAAGAGGATATATAATCAAAATAATCACACTGAGTTTTTGCTAACCCTCTAATTTTTAATCGGTTAGGCTTATAGGAAAGCGTTCCGTCTTCCTTTTCCCTAACTTCGTAGTAGTCATCCGGGTTGCCGGGAACTTCAAAGTTCAAGCTCAACATATATGTCTCCATGTGCAAAAAAAAGCCAAGCCTCTGATTTGTTAGTCCAAGTGGCTATTCTATTTTCATTATTAAGGTACAAGAGATGGCGGCTCTACGCGAACTAATAATTAAAATCTCCGCGAACTCTCAATCTTTCCAGAGTGAGATTGCTCGCGCCTCACGAATGGGTGCAGATTATTACCGAACCATGCAAAATGGAGGGAGGCAATCAGCAGCCGCTGCCCGCGAAAGCGAGAGGGCACTTTCTGATCTTACTAAGGGATTTGCATCAGCAGGGAAAGCCGCCGCGGCTGCTAGCGCAGCGTTTGCTACCGGGAAAATTGTTCAGATCGCTGACGAGTGGAACTCCGTAAACGCGCGACTCAAGCAGGCATCATCTTCTGCTGACGATTTTGCAGCTTCTCAGCGTCAGTTGATGGAGATAAGTCAAAGAACTGGGACGGCGTTCGCAGATAATGCAAACCTTTTTTCCCGCGCTGCGGCTTCAATGCGTGAATACGGGTATAGCTCCGATGAAGTCCTGAAAATTACCGAAGCTGTTTCTACCGGCCTCAAACTTTCGGGGGCTAACACCCAGGAAGCGAGTTCTGTTATCACTCAATTCAGCCAGGCGCTGGCACAGGGCGTTCTTCGTGGCGAGGAGTTTAACGCTGTTAACGAATCCGGTGACCGCGTTATCCGCGCACTTGCCGCCGGAATGGGCGTGGCCCGCAAAGACCTCAAGAGCATGGCCGATCAGGGGCAGCTTACGATTGATAAGGTTGTTCCAGCTCTGGTAGGCCAGTTAGATAATTTGCAAGATGAGTTCAAAAGCTTACCACAAACGGTTTCTGGTTCCTTGCAGAAGGTTACTAACTCATTCATGCAATGGGTTGGCGGCATTGATCAGGCTACCGGCGCAACGGCAGGTTTGTCTGGCGGGCTGGATAGTTTAGCCCAAACTCTGGATGCGTTCACTTCTTCAGCTGTTAGCGGTGCCTTGAATGACGTTGCTGACAATATGTCCACAATAACAACAGTGGCTGGGGCGCTTGTTGGTGTTGGGCTGGCAAGATATCTCAGTGGAGTGGTAACTAGCGCCACGAGCGCTACCGGCGCGCTAATTTCTGCGGCTAAGTCAGAGGTTGCACTTGCTGTTGCGCAAGATAAAGCGGCTCAGTCTGCTGTTGCAGCTTCAAGGGCTGAAGTTTACCGTGCTCAGCAAGCAGTACAGAGTTCAAGAAGTGCAGATGTTCAGGCAGCTCAGCAAGAAAAAGTCGCAGCAGCTGAAGCAAAAGTTACAGCAGCTCAAGCCAGACTGACTACCGCTCTTGCAAGTGGCACCGCTACGGAAAAAGTCAGGGCCAGAACTGCACTTGAGCGTGCACAGGCAGGGCTGGTAGCAGCTAAAAATGCCGACGCTCAGGCTGTCGCTGAAAGGCGTTTGGCTTCAGCTCAGGCTGCCTTAAACCGGAACCTTGCAAACCGTGTTTCGGCTCAAAGCAATCTCAATAGCGTGACATCCGTCGGCACTCGGCTCATGAGTGGTGCACTTGGTCTCATCGGTGGAGTTCCTGGTTTGGTTATGTTGGGTGCAGGAGCCTGGTATGCGATGTATCAGAATCAGGAGCAGGCTCGGCGTTCTGCTCAGGAATATGCCAGTCAAATTGACGAGATACGAGAAAAAACCTCCCGCATGTCTTTGTCTGAAACAGACGATAATAGGGGGAGGACTGTTGGTGCTCTGGTAGAGCAAAATCGTCTGATTGATGAGCAAGCCAAAAAGGTTGGTGAGCTGAAGACCCAGATCGATGATTTGAATGCATCGCGTGGAAAACCGGGCATTACCAGCGAGAACGATGCAAATATACTGAGAGCGATAGCTATTGTTACGGATCAGCTTGCTGTTGAAGAGGGAAAATTAAATGACATGCGAGATAAATCTCGCGGCATACAGCAGGCTCTCGAAGAAATTGAACGGCGTCGTAATGATTTAATTCGCGAACAAGCCTGGCGACAGAATGCGGTATATCAGTCGATGATCATGATGAATGGTCAGCATACTGAATTTAACCGCCTGTTGGGGCTGGGTAATCAGCTCCTTATGGCTCGTCAGGGGCTGGCTAACGTCCCGCTCAGACTTCCCCAGGCCGACCTCGACAAAAAACAAACTGATGCCCTCGAAAAGAGCCGCCGGGATCTGGAGTTGTCACGCCTGAAGGGTGAGGCCAAAGAGCGCCTGCGTCTGAGTTATGCAGCCGATGACCTGGGGTTAACCAGTGATCCGCAATTCCAGACAGGCCGTCAGGAGTTGATTAATAACGGTCTTGCTGAATGGCGGAATAATGAGTCCAACAAACCTAAGGCGAAGGGTGGTAAAACCGAAGGCGAGAAAACCGAGGATGTGTATAAGCGCCTTATCAAGCAGCAAAAAGAGCAGATTGCTCTGCAAGGCCAGAATACTGAACTGGCGAAGGTTAAATACCAGGTCAGCCAGGGCGAACTTGCTTCTCTGACAGAAGCCCAGAAAAAGACGGTATTGCAGAATGCTGCGCTGATTGACCAGGTTAAATTACGTGAGCAACTGCGAAATTACGAAGCCAACCTTGCTGACAGTAACGCCAGCGCCCGCGCAGCCAATGAAGCGCAACTGCTGGGCTACGGGCAGGGCTCCAGGTTCCGTGAAAGACTTCAGGAGCAGTTCAATCTGCGTAAGGAGCTCGAGCAAAAGAATACCGATCTTCTCCGCCAGCGTCAGGCTGGTGAAATCGACGAGACGTTCTATCAGCAGGGACTGGCACTTAATAAGCGCTATCTCGATGAGCGCCTGCGCGACCAGGAGGGATATTACGCAGCTTCTGATGCGCAGCGTGACGACTGGATGACGGGACTGTCTGAGGGTTATGCGAACTGGGTGGACGAAGCTACTGATTATTCTTCCATGGCCGCTGACGGCATGAAGCAGGCTATGGGTGGCGCCGTCACCACGATCACCGACATGCTCAATGGCAACGTTGACAGCTGGAAGGACTGGGGCGTCAGCGTACTGAAGATTATCCAGAACGTTCTGGTGAACATGGCTGTTGCTAACGGCGTCAGCTCAATTGGGTCGCTGTTCAGTTTTGGCGCCTCATCAGCCGCTACCGCCAGCAGCGGTACCGCTATTCAGAATGCTGGCGCGAACTTTACCTTTAATGCGAAGGGCAATGTTTACGACTCTCCGTCCCTTAGCGCTTACAGCAATGGCGTTTTTCAGACGCCTCAGCTGTTTGCTTTTGCCAAAGGGGCGGGCGTTTTCGGCGAGGCGGGTCCGGAAGCTATTATGCCGCTCACGCGCGCCGCTGATGGTTCGCTGGGCGTTAGGGCAGTTGGCACCCCTCAGGTCTCTGGCGGTGTACCTTCAGTTAACTTCGGCGATATCAATATCCAGGGCGGAAATCCACAGGCGGCCAGTCAGGGTACTGCTGGAGCAGCAGGCAGGCAGCTTAAGGATGCCATCACTGGCGTCATTAACGAACAGGCCAGTATGCCGGGCTCGCCTCTGTGGCGATTAATCAAGGGAGTTTAACCATGACAGTAGAAACCTTCAGCTGGTGCCCAAAGGTTGCCTCTCAGGTTGATACAAATTTTCGTACCCGAAAGGCACAGTTTGGCGATGGCTATACGCAGGTGGCAGGGGACGGTATCAACCCGGTAACACCTCAATGGAGCGTGAGCTTTACCGGCGACGAGGCTTACATTCATGCCATAAAAAACTTTCTCAACAGTCATGCCGGGTGGAAGTCATTTATCTGGAAGCCGCCGCTTGAGCCCTCAGGCTTATGGCGCGCGGAATCCTTCCAGATATCTACCCACGGCAACAAAAAATACACCCTCAGCAGCACATTCATACAGGCATACCATCCATGAGTATTTCATCTGATGTCCAGAAACTGGAGCCGGGTAAGCGCGTCCGCCTGATCGAGGTGGACGGATCAGCTTTCGGTGCGGGTATTCTTCGCTTTCACAACGAGACAATCCCGCACACCGAGGCGGAAATCATCGCCGCAGGCGGCGACGAGTCAAAACTTGAGCTGAAATCAGTGTGGTGGCAGGGGCAGGAGTATGGCGCGTGGCCGTATGAACTGACCGGCATATCTGTCAGCAGTGACGGACAGAGTTCACGACCGTCTCTCACCGTTGCAAACATCAGCGGCACGATTGGCGCGATGTGCCGAAGGTTTCAGGGGATGGCTAAAGCAAAGGTGATCATCCATGACACCTTCGTCCACTACCTGGATGCAAGAAATTTTCCTGGCGGGAATCCGACTGCGAATCCCAACGAGGAGCGCAAACAGGTTTATTACATCGACCGTAAATCAGGCTCAGATGATGAAACCGTAGAGTTTGAGCTTTCCAGCCCAGCCGATCTGCGCGGGCAACTCATTCCGACCCGGCAAATTCAGCCAATGTGCACATGGTGCATGAGGGGCTGGTACAAAACCGGAAATGGCTGCACCTACGCCGGGCAAAACGGCTGGTTCGACAAAGACGGGAACCAGGTAGACGATCCTTCGAAGGATGTTTGCTCCGGACTGCTGTCAACGGGCTGTAAACCTCGTTTCGGAGAGAATGAACAGCTGGATTATGGCGGGTTCCCCGGCGCTTCGCTTCTGAGAGGATAATAATGCGCGAGAAAACAGTTAGCGCCATTCTGGCGCATGCCGCCGCATCCTTCCCTGAAGAGTGCTGTGGCGTAGTTATCCAGAAGGGGCGGGTGGAGAAGTTCATCCCCTGCAAAAATCAGGCTGAGTCGCCGACTGAGCAATTCGAACTTAATCCTGAGGATTACGCGGTCGCCGAAGAGCAGGGCACTGTGGTGGCGATCGTCCACAGCCACCCCGGCGACGGGGCAACAACCCAGCCGAGCGAGCTCGACATGCTGATGTGTGATGCCACGGAACTGCCCTGGATTATTGCATCGTGGCCGGAGGGCGACATTCGCACCGTCATGCCTCGCGGAGACCGCCCCCTCACAGGACGCCAGTTTGTACTCGGGTATGCAGACTGCTGGTCTCTCATCATGGACTATTTCCGCATCGAACACGGCATTGAACTGCCCAACTACAGCGTAGATCGCCACTGGTGGGAGCAGGGTGAAAACCTCTATATGGATAACTGGCAGGAATGCGGTTTCCGTGAGTACGACGGTCCCGCTCAGCCCGGTGACATGGTTATCATGCAGGTTCAGTCCACCGTCCCGAACCATGCCGGGATTTTGCTGGAAGGCAGCATGCTACTTCATCACATGTATGGCCAGCTAAGCCAGCGTATTCCCTACGGCGGCTATTACCGTGACCGTACCATCAAAATTCTGCGTTATAAGGATTTGATGTAATGGAAAGAAAAACCGTTATCAAACTCAGCGGCTCAATGGCCCAGCGATTTGGCAGGACACATCGCCGGGCGCTAACGTCCGCCAGTGAAGTTTTCAGGGCGCTTTCAAACACAATTGACGGATTTGATGCTTACCTGCGCGAGACCAGAGCGAAAGGGCTGGACTTTGTCATCTTCCGAAACCAAATAAACATAGGAAAGGAAGAGTATGAGCTTCTTGGGCCTGGCGATGAACTTCGCATTATCCCTGTCATACGCGGTAGTAAAAGGGCGGGACTCTTTCAAATTATTACAGCCGCCGCAATTGTGGCTTTCACCTGGTGGAACCCAATAGGATGGGCTGCAGGTACACAAATGGCGCTATATGCTGCAGCTGGTTCTATGGCAGTTGGTGGCGTGGTGCAAATGCTCTCCCCTCAGGTATCAGGTCTGCGAATGCGGCAGGATCCTGATAACAAACCCTCTTATGCGTTTGGTGGGCCCGTTAACACAACAGCATCTGGCAATCCCGTCCCCCTGCTTTATGGGCAAAGGGAAATTGGCGGCGCGATTATCTCAGCCGGGATTTATGCCGAAGATCAGCAATAAGCCTCATCCCTGAGGCCGGAGAGATGTTATGGATAAACAGCTATTTTTACAGCGGTACAGCCTGGCCACTGATGATTTCAGAGTTCAGCCGTTTTGTGGTTTTCACGAGACTATCAAACATTGTTTCAAGCGAGAGCCAGGCATCTTGGATGCCATTCCCGTAAGCCTGGAAATAGATACAGAATCTGTGCCCGGTCAACTTGTTCCCATCGGGGGTGATGTAGTCCGTTATGAGGGGGCTGATGCGGAAGGAGCCTTTTCTAAAATCGGACCTTTCTATCTGAAGGTATATCGATAATTTATCGTAAACCCATATGATTGCTTCTTTGTTTGCATTCATTTCTATCTGTCGAAGGAAAAATTCGAAGCGGCCTGTTATTCCATGTGTACACCTGAATAAGGCTGCTGATGGATCATCCTTAGGTTCTCCAGAGAGCATACAGTCGGTGCTTTCCAGGGCACTTCCTGGACCGTTTATCCATCTAATAAAATCGTAAAAATTTTGTACCGATATTTGGTCTGCGTGCTCTACAAAGTCTTCTAAATGTGTAGTGATGAGTTCGGGGTGCTCTCTAAAATTATAGTATTTCCCCGCTTTATACTGATGTCCTTCGGTTGCACCCCATGGTTGGGAACGTCTTCCGGATTCCGTTATTTCAAAGGATGACACGACAATCATTTCACTTTCCTTAACCTATTTGATCCAGACGAAAGTTTTATTTAGTAACTACAGCAAAGTATCAACATACCCAGGGCTGTAAGGAATCAACATCCTGATATTCAAACAGTAGCCACCTTAAGGTGGCTTTTTTATGGGCGAAATATGACAACGACGATCATCAAAGGCCGCGGTAAAGGTGGCAGCAATCAGACCCGAACGCCCGTGGAAGCACCGGATAGCATTCAGTCCATTGCAAGGGCAAAGGTGCTGATTGCGCTTGGAGAGGGTGAGTTCGCTGGCGGGCTTGATGGTAAAAACATTTTTCTTGGTGACTCATCTTCCTACACGCCTCTTCAGAACGCCGACGGAAGTTATAACTTCAATAATGTGAAATATGAGTTCCGTTCCGGTACTCAGGACCAGGACTACATTCAGGGCTTCCCCGGCATTGAAAACGAACTTCAGGTTTCATACGAGCTGAAACAGGCTGTGCCGTACGTGCGCGCGGTATCCAACACGCAGCTCTCTGCGCTGCGAATTCGCCTGGGATGGCCAACTCTTTTACTCCAGAAAAACAACGGTGATAAAGTCGGCACCCGCGTCGAGTATGCTATCGATCTGTCGGTCGATGGCGGGCTGTATGAAACGGTGGTTAACGGTGCTGTTGATGACAAAACCACGTCGCTTTATGAGCGCAGTCACCGCGTCAATCTTCCGAAAGCCTCGACTGGATGGCAGTTGCGGGTTCGCAGAATCACGCCGGATTCCACGAGCGTGAATATCGTCGACACTATGCGCGTTGTAGCTGTAACTGAAATTATTGACGCCAAACTTCGCTACGTTAACACAGCGCTGCTGTATGTAGAGTTTGACGCAAAGCAGTTTCCTAATGGCATTCCTCAGGTTGTGTGCAATCCGAAGGGGAGAATCATCCGTGTACCAGACACTTATGATCCAGAAACCCGGACTTACTCTGGTACATGGGAGGGCGTATTTAAATGGGCATGGACGGATAACCCTGCCTGGATTTATTACGATATCATTCTGAACGAGCGTTTCGGGCTGGGTCAAAGAATCGATGCAACTCAGATAGACAGATGGGAGCTTTATCGCATCGCCCAGTATTGCGATCAGCAGGTACCAGACGGCAAGGGCGGAAGCGGGACGGAGCCTCGTTTTCGTTGCAACGTTTATATCCAGGACCGTAATGACGCCTGGACCGTACTTCGTGATCTGGCGGGTATATTTCGCGGCATGACGTACTGGGGCGACAATAAGATGTATGTCCTGGCTGATATGCCCCGCGATGTGTGGCACATCTATAACCATGCCAGCGTTGTTGAGGGAAAATTTACCTTTGCGGACCCGAGTGAAACCACCCGAAATACTGCCGCACTGGTGAACTGGTCAGACCCAGCCAACCACTTCAAAGACACGCCTGAGCCTGTTTACGATAACGATCTGGCCATGCGCTTCGATTATCGTCAGTTAGAAATGACTGCAATCGGCTGTACCAGGCAGTCAGAGGCAAACCGGCGGGGGCGCTGGGCGCTGCTTACTAACGGTATCGGCGAGGTAGTGACCTTCAGTACTGGTATGGATGTTCCTCCTGTCGGGGAGGTAATTGGCGTGGCTGCTAACGAGCTGGCCGGAAGAACTATCGGCGGCAGGGTGAGTGCGGTTAACGGCCGCAACATAACACTCGATCGCGCTAGTGATGTGAAAGCCGGGAACCGGCTGTTTTTGAACCTGCCATCTGGCATGGCTCAGGCCAGAACCGTTCAGGCCGTTAACGGAAGCATCGTGACAGTTACCACGCCCTACAGTGAAACGCCGGAGGCTGAATGTAACTGGGGTGTGGATTCTGACGATCTGACTATAGCGCTTTTCCGTGTAACGGGAACGCGGGACAACAACGACGGCACCTTCGAAGTCACCGGGACGACTTACAACCCTGACATCTATTCCGCCGTTGATACCGGCGCAAGACTGGACGAGCGTCCGATCAGCGTCATTCCACCAGGGGTTCAGGCTCCCCCAGAAAATATTGTCGTTGACAGTTACTCAACGGTTAACCAGAACATTGCGATTACCACTATGCGCGTTGCCTGGGATTCAGTTCAGGGTGCTGTTGCGTATGAGGCGGAGTGGCGGCG
Source organism: Citrobacter sp. RHBSTW-00859 (assembly GCF_013729795.1). Taxonomy (NCBI): domain Bacteria; kingdom Pseudomonadati; phylum Pseudomonadota; class Gammaproteobacteria; order Enterobacterales; family Enterobacteriaceae; genus Citrobacter; species Citrobacter sp. RHBSTW-00859. The sequence goes on from NZ_CP056284.1 coordinate 2,154,084, forward strand.
TGACAGCGGAAACTGGGTAAGCGTGCCCCGAACCTCTTCTCTCGGCTTTGAAGTGCAGGGTGTCTACTCAGGTCGCTATCTGGTCCGCGTCAGGGCGGTGAACGCCAGCGACGTTTCATCAGTCTGGGCGACATCATCAGAAGTAAATCTTACCGGCAAAGTGGGAAATCCACCGAAGCCGGTTGGCTTAATCGCTTCTGAAAACGTGGCATTCGGTATCGAGCTTAATTGGGGCTTCCCGGCGAATACCGACGACACGCTGAAGACGGAAATTCAGTACAGTCTGACCGGTACCGAAGACGATGCGATGCTGCTGGCCGACGTACCTTACCCGCAGCGCAAGTATCAGCAGATGGGCCTGAAGGCAGGTCAAATATTCTGGTACCGCGCGCAGCTGGTAGACAGAACGGGTAATGAATCAGGCTGGACCGACTGGGTTCGTGGCCAATCCAACGCGAATGCTGACGACTACCTGGGTGATATTGCTGATGACTTCCTGACGTCTGCAGACGGTGACCGCCTGACAAGCGACATTGATACCAACCTCGAAGCCGCATTGCAGAACGCGCTGGCCAACCATGCAACCGTGGAACACCAGTGGGCGCAGTACGGCGAAGTGCGCGCGGATATTCTGGTGGTCAAAACGACCATCGCCGATGTGAATCAGGCGATGGCGGAAATGTCCACGCAGGTGCAGGCGCAGGGCACGATGCTCACTTCAGTTGATGGGAAAGTGTCAACAGTGGATGGCAGAGTCTCTGCGGTTGACGGAAAAGTGGATATACTCGGGCAGACTACCAGCCAGCAATATTCCCAGGTAACAGCTGTGCTACAGGACAAATTGACTGCCATGGTAGACAGCACTGGCGCATCGGCGATTCATACGCTGAAGGTTGGTTTGCGTATTAACGGGCAGGAATATAACGCCGGAATGAGCATCGCAGCGCTGGCTCAGCCAGGCCAGCCGGTGGTAACTCGTATCGGATTTAACGCCAATCAGTTCGTCCTGATGAGTGGTAGCGGTGATACGCAATATTCACCCTTTGCTGTTGTTAATGGTCAGGTGATTATCAGGGATACGGTGATAGGCGATGGCACCATCAGTAACGCCAAAATCGGCAACTACATCCAGTCCAACAACTATGTTACAGGTTCGGTAGGCTGGCATATCAATAAAAATGGAAATAGTGAATTCAATAACGTAACAGTCCGCGGTACAATTTACGGCAATGACGGATATTTTAATGGGACGGTCCGAGCTAATAAAATAGAGGGTGACGTTTGCGCAATTTGGACTTTCCCGCAAATGTCTATAGCAGGAGGGGACGGAAGGAGCCAGACATTATACTGGAGAGGTGGCCTGAATTATCCTGCTCGTATTTGCATACCATATTCAGCCATTTCAATGGGCGTTTCTAGACCAGATAACCAATTTAGGGTCCAGCTAACGATAAACGGAGTAGTTATGTTTGATGAAACGTTCAACAATACCACCTCAATCCTCCGAAACGTTGTAGGTTATGTGGATGTACCTGCAGGCGCGGTCAACGTACCAATCACAGTCAACGTCTGGAAGGTGCAAGGGGGACAACCAAATACGCTTTACTTTACTGTAAACCGATTTACAGTAATCGTCTCCCCTGCAACAGATAGATTCTTTAGTTAATAAGGAGCGACACAGTTAGATGGAGAGCCGATGCGATGGAGCCGGTATTTGAGCAGGCGCTGAGCTTCACGGTTTCATCCAGGGGGTATGGCGGCGGGGCCTGGGCTGATATCAGCTTCAAAAAGTGGCAATACGTTCAGTGTTGATGCGTCTAATTACAGGGGATCGGCTTTTGTCCTTGAGGCCTATTTCTTTGCCATATATCCGCTTACCCTTCCGGCCTGGGGTGTGGCTATATGGGATGCTGAAGGGACACTGGTACTTACGAATGAGTCCCGGGTATTAAGCGACCTTACAACTATTGGCTCACCAGGTGCTGTAAGTGGTGGGCTTAACATTGATAAATACATGGCTGGCAAATGGGCCGTAAATCCGATGGGGCTGGGTTCTGTCATCCTCCATGCTGGTTCGGCACCCGGTGGGCAGCCAATATTTCAGTCTGTTGATGTGGGGACGGGTTGCCATGACGACACTGGTGGTACAAGGATTAGGGGGCAAAGTTCAACCACTGCAAGTGGTTCCTCTGTCGGAACAACGAATAGCGGAATTGTGATTACGGCGATAAACACAACTGCATATGATTAAATTGATCGATTTAAACGATCAATTTAAGAATATTGATCTATTAAAACTGTTTCTAATATTCAGTGTCGTTGGTTATTTTTGTTCAAATAATTAACTCTGGTATCGAAATGAAAAATATAATTATTCCCGTTATTGTTTGTCTGGCGCTTTCAGCGTGTTCGGCTCCTGTTCTGGAGAAACAGAAACCAGTTTGTCAGGCTGAGTCTGTACTTGGCGGACAGCCACAGTTAGTACAGATTTACGGTGTGCGAAAAGTTGCAAATCAGACTGAGTACAGAGCCGGTTATCCATTTAACTGGCGATGGGTGAATAAAAATAACTTCACCCGTTCGAATTGCCTTCAATGAAATACCAAAAATAACCCGCACCGGCGGGTTTTTTATTATCTGAATTCAGGAGATATCCATGTCAGCAGGAACTTTAACCCTGACGAATAACTCTGCTGCGGTGTCAGGGGCAGGAACGTCATTCACCACAGATCTGGCGGGCGGAGATTTTATAGTTGTTACTGTCGGCGGCATTCCCTATACACTCCCGGTAAAATCCGTGGAAAGCGGCGCAGCACTGACACTGGTCAGTAACTTTACCGGACCTACTCAGGCCGGTGCAGCCTGGTCAGCTGTTCCGCGGGTAGCTCTGAACATGGTAACTGCGGCCCTGGTAACTCAGAGCGCCGAAGCTCTGCGCGGGCTGAACTACGACAAACAGAACTGGCAGCAGATATTTAGTAACCCCGCAACCGCAACATTTAAGTTGCCCGATGGCAGTTCCTTCACTGGCCCGTCATGGAAATATCTGTCTGACAATATGGCGACCAAGAGCGGCGGGGCCGTTCCTGTGAACCAGGGCGGTACCGGTTCGACAACCGCATCAGGCGCTCGCACAAACCTCGATTTAGGAGACAGTGCCACGATGAGCGTTGGAACAGTTGCAGGAACGGTGGCCGCAGGCGATGATTCGCGGTTTGGTACCGTCAACAATAAAACAGGTGGGACGATCACCAGCAAAGTAACGATAAACGATAAGTTAGTCACTAACGGAGGAACCCCCGGGACGTATGAAACCGCGCTCGCCAGTCCTGGGTACAAACAACCGCCAGTTAACGATTCCTCTGCGACAAGCGCGGTTTTCGGAAATTCATTCGAATATAGCAATGGTAGTGGATTTGCGTTAACTACGGGGTTTGGCGCGGTAGGTAATGGCACTAGTGCATGGCCTTCAACAGTTCTGATGCAGGCTGCAAATAACGTTGCTTATGGTGCCAGAATCTGGACGTTCTCGATGTCTACCGGGGATTTAATTTGTAACGGCTTCGGGAACCAGGGGGGGTCGTATATTTTTACAAAAGCTGCAATGTCTGCCAGAGAGCTTAAGAATGACATCAAGTACAACGATGGCTTGCGGTCCTATGAAAACGTCAAAAAATTATCGCCCTGTACCTTTATCTATAAGGATGACAAGAAAGGGCGTACCCGCCGGGGGGTGATCGCCCAGGACATCCGTGAGATTGATGAGGAGTATGTGAAGGAGGTGCCGAACCGCTTAGACGGAACAAGCTTACTGGCTCTTGATACCAATGTACTTCTGCTCGATACGATGCTGGCGCTTAACTACGTCATTAAGCAACTTGAAAATACGCAGAAAGAATTAACGGGGCTAAAAAATAGCTTTGTGCAGCCATGATATGGATGCCGCAACCACACCGTATGCAAGAGCATGATTGCGGCCGACTGGCGAACGTTCGATAGTGCGAGTATTGAATGATTGCCAGTCATGGCGGATTGTACTTAAGCAATATGACGGTTCAAGGCGTTTAATCTGAAACCAGCCACATATCAGCCTCTTCAAACATTTCCTGAACAGTACGGCTTATCTGCTCCTTCTCATGCTTGCTGGCGTCAGTGTTGATCGCCGGCAGTGTCATCATCGGTTTAACCCGGACATCAGCATCGGGGAAGATCCGGTGAACCCTCTTACTCAACTCGCCCAGAATGATATCTTTTGCACCGGGCAGACCATCAAAATTCCTTTTGTCATAAACGAGTTCCACGAACATTGAACATTGCTCCTTTACTGTATGGATATACAGTATTTATACTGTGTTTTTATCCGGTGTTCAAGAGGGGTTAAATGATGCCACGACGTAGCGATATTGAATTAGCCTGGTATGCTTCGATACAGCAAGAACCGAATGGCCGGAAGACTGTCACCACACAGCGATTTGTTCAGGAACTGAGCAAGGTTAACTGGAACTGGACGATGAAACAGGCCAATGAATGGATCGAGTGGTATGTGACAACGTTCCGCGATGTATCAACGCAGGAAGGCGAAAACCGTACCTTTCAGCTGTTCAATCCAAACGGAGGACTATAGCTATGGGCTTTCCTTCACCTGCGGCAGATTATGTTGAAACACGAATCTCCCTCGATCAGCAGCTAATCAGTCAGCCCGCAGCGACTTATTTCATGCGGGCATCGCGTTCACATTTCAGGGAAGGGATAATCCAGGGAGCGTTGCTTGTTGTGGATGCGTCACTTACTGCCTGCGATGGTTCACTGCTGATATGTGCAATCGACGGAGAATTCAGGATCAAGCGATATCGGACTCATCCTCAGCCCCACCTGGTTAATCTGGAGAACGGGAGAAGGGAAGCGCTGCCAGCAGATGATGACGGTTACAGTTCTGCACCCGCTATATTCGGGGTGATCACGTACATCATTAATGATGCCAGGAACGCGGAGTTTGATGACTGCCCGGTGATGTAATCATATTGGCTGTATTAGTTCGGAGCCCTGATTTTTCACATTCCCGACGGCACGCGTCACGGCATGCCATATAAATTTATCAGCCGGCACGGAACCGTCGGCTGCAATTTCCGCCGCTTCTTTCCCTCCAATGTCCTGCCTCATCCATTCTCGAGCGGCTTCTGGTGACAGTACCAGTGGTCGCCTGTCGTGAATATCTACCAGTCCTTTGTCTGCAACTGCCGTCACTATCAGAAATCCTTCTGCTTCATCTCCACGTTCAAATGGTGTGCTGAAGTGGCACACTGAATTTGGCCACCTGAACAGAGGTGATATGCTCACCTCAGAACAACACAGGTGCTCCAATGAAAAAAAGAAATTTCAGCGCAGAGTTTAAACGCGAATCCGCTCAACTGGTTGTTGACCAGAACTACACGGTGGCAGATGCCGCCAAAGCTATGGATGTTGGCCTTTCCACAATGACAAGATGGGTCAAACAACTGCGTGATGAGCGTCAGGGCAAAACACCAAAAGCCTCTCCGATAACACCAGAACAAATCGAAATACGTGAGCTGAGGAAAAAGCTACAACGCATTGAAATGGAGAATGAAATATTAAAAAAGGCTACCGCGCTCTTGATGTCAGACTCCCTGAACAGTTCTCGATAATCGGGAAACTCAGAGCGCATTATCCTGTGGTCACACTCTGCCATGTGTTCGGGGTTCATCGCAGCAGCTACAGATACTGGAAAAACCGTCCTGAAAAACCAGACGGCAGACGGGCTGTATTACGCAGTCAGGTACTTGAGCTACATGGCATCAGCCACGGTTCGGCCGGAGCAAGAAGCATCGCCACAATGGCAACCCGGAGAGGCTACCAGATGGGACGCTGGCTTGCTGGCAGGCTCATGAAAGAGCTGGGGCTGGTCAGCTGTCAGCAGCCGACTCACCGGTATAAACGTGGTGGTCATGAACATGTTGCTATCCCTAACTACCTTGAACGGCAGTTCGCCGTGACCGAGCCAAATCAGGTGTGGTGCGGTGATGTGACCTATATCTGGACGGGTAAGCGCTGGGCGTACCTCGCCGTTGTTCTCGACCTGTTCGCAAGAAAACCAGTGGGCTGGGCCATGTCGTTCTCGCCGGACAGCAGGCTCACCATGAAAGCGCTGGAAATGGCATGGGAAACCCGTGGTAAGCCCGGCGGGGTGATGTTCCACAGCGATCAGGGCAGTCATTATACGAGCAGGCAGTTCCGGCAGTTATTGTGGCGATACCAGATCAGGCAGAGTATGAGCCGGCGCGGAAATTGCTGGGATAACAGCCCAATGGAACGCTTCTTCAGAAGTCTGAAGAACGAATGGATACCGGTGGTGGGTTACGTAAGCTTCAGCGAGGCAGCTCACGCCATAACGGATTATATCGTTGGATATTACAGCGCACTAAGACCGCACGAATATAACGGTGGGTTACCCCCAAACGAATCGGAAAATCGATACTGGAAAAACTCTAACTCGGTGGCCAGTTTTTGTTGACCACTTCAGCTGCCGATCGCCGCCATGAATATCGGCTGGCCATCGGCTCGATGAATGAAGTAGGGCTGCTTTTTGTCACCTTCCTTTTTCCATTCATACCAGCCATCAGCAAAGCAAATGGCACGACCATGCTGCCAGAGTGGTTTAAACATTCTGCTGGTGGCCGCAGTTTCAGAGCGTGCGTTAATTAGCGGTGGTTTATCCCACCATCCGGGGGCGTATCCCCAGATAACTGGATCAAGATGGAGTTTCTCGTCACGTTCGCTCAGAAGCAGAACTTTGGTGCCTGGCGCGACGTTAAAACGTCCGATCGGTTCGGGATCGTAATGGATATCGCGTTCTGCTTCTTCAGTAAGCAGAACGAGATAGTCTTCACGCGTCATTGACTGTGAAAAGCGTCCACACATAGAAACCTCCCAATTTACAACATACAGAAAGTATAGAAGTTATAGGCAGCGGACGGTCGGTTTATGGGGCAAGGATGGGACAAAAATGCCAGTTATGGGGCATGAATGGGACATTATTGCACACATGAAGTTTACCGAATTTCATGTGATGCTATTTTTTAATGCTTTGAATATACTAAAGAAAACACATGCTCTTGGGCGTTCTTTAGTGATTTTTAAAATGCCCGCGTCACGCAGTTAAAGTGGCGGGCATACTCTTCAAGGCTGGTGATCCCCAGACGCACCCATTTGGGATGCGCCCACTGGGGTAAACCGATATAAATCATAGCGCTTGCAGGATCTCATCCACGCTGCGTACGCGTGCGATACGCGGGAAAATATGCGTCATGCTGCCCTGATGTTGCTCAGCGCTGGCGGCACTACAGGCGTTTTCTGCAACGATCAGATTAAAACCCAGCTCCCACGCATTTCGCGCCGTTGACTCCACGCCAATATTTGTGGAAATGCCGCACAGGACGATGGTCTCGATGCCCCGACGACGCAGTTGTAATTCCAGATCGGTGCCGTAGAAAGCTCCCCACTGGCGTTTGGTCACTTCGAGGTCGCTGGCGCATTTACCCAGAGCGCCCGGGTAATTCCACCAGTTTTCGGGTAACGCTTTGGCCGGAGCGTGAGCATCAACTGGCTGTTTCAGCGCTTCGGCATAATCGTCAGACCAGCCGACGCGCACCATTACCACCGGGGAACCGTGGGCACGGAATTTTTCCGCCAACTGCGCGGCGCGGGCAACCACGTCGTTTGCCGAGTATGGGCCGCCAGCGAAAGGCAGGATACCTTCCTGTAGATCAATAACAACAAGAGCGGTTGTTTTTGCGTTCAGTTCCAGCATGATCACTCCAGTAAAAAAAGAATTCCGTTACACCTTAATCGCGAATCAGTGTGAAAGGGACGACAATTTTTGTTATTTTTTGTGAGATTACGCAATGCCCGTCCAGGAAACAGGCGTACAGTCAGTACCGGACTTATCGTGCGGCAGAATTTCCAGTATAATAGCCGCCTTTTTTCATTCAGTTGTGACATTCAGCTAAAGCTGCGACTTCGTCACCTGCGAGACAGGTGACAATCCGCCTGCGGCAAAGTTAAGGGATATCTCATGCGTACAGAATATTGCGGACAGCTACGTCTGTCCCACGAGGGGCAGCAGGTGACTCTGTGTGGTTGGGTCAACCGTCGTCGTGATCTTGGTAGCCTGATCTTTATCGATATGCGCGACCGCGAAGGTATCGTGCAGGTATTTTTCGATCCGGACCGTGCGGATGCGTTAAAGCTGGCCTCCGAACTGCGTAATGAGTTCTGTATCCAGGTTACGGGCACCGTGCGTGCGCGTGACGCGAAAAACGTCAACGCCGATATGGCGACTGGCGAAATTGAAGTGCTGGCCTCCGATCTGACCATCATCAACCGTTCAGACTCGCTGCCGCTGGACTCTAACCATGTAAACACCGAAGAAGCGCGACTGAAGTATCGCTACCTGGATCTGCGTCGCCCTGAAATGGCGCAGCGCCTGAAAACGCGTGCAAAAATTACCAGCCTGGTGCGTCGTTTTATGGACGATCACGGCTTCCTCGACATCGAAACTCCGATGCTGACCAAAGCTACGCCAGAAGGCGCGCGCGATTACCTGGTTCCTTCTCGTGTTCATAAAGGTAAGTTCTACGCGCTGCCGCAGTCTCCTCAGCTGTTTAAACAGCTGCTGATGATGTCCGGTTTTGACCGCTACTATCAGATCGTAAAATGCTTCCGTGATGAAGACTTACGTGCTGACCGTCAGCCTGAATTTACTCAGATCGACGTTGAGACTTCCTTCATGACCGCGCCGCAGGTGCGTGAAGTGATGGAAGCGCTGGTGCGTAACCTGTGGCTGGAAGTTAAAGGTGTGGATCTGGGTGATTTCCCGATCATGACCTTTGCCGAAGCCGAGCGTCGTTACGGTTCTGATAAACCAGACCTGCGTAACCCGATGGAACTGGTTGACGTTGCCGATCTGGTGAAAGGCGTTGAGTTCGCCGTGTTCTCTGGTCCGGCGAACGACGCGAAAGGCCGTGTGGCTGCCCTGCGTGTACCGGGCGGTGCGAGCTTAAGCCGTAAACAGATCGACGATTACGGTAACTTTATTAAGATTTACGGCGCGAAAGGTCTGGCTTACATCAAAGTCACCGAGCGTGCGAAAGGCCTGGAAGGCATCACCAGCCCGGTTGCTAAGTTCCTGAACGCAGAAATCGTAGACGCGATTCTGGAGCGTACTGGTGCGCAAGACGGCGACATGATTTTCTTCGGTGCCGACAACAAGAAAGTGGTGGCCGACGCGATGGGTGCGCTGCGTCTGAAACTGGGCAAAGACCTGAACATTACCGACGAAGCCAAATGGGCGCCGCTGTGGGTTATCGACTTCCCGATGTTTGAAGACGATGGTGAAGGCGGGCTGACCGCGATGCACCACCCGTTCACCGCGCCAAAAGACATGACTGCCGCTGAGCTGAAAGCTGCGCCGGAAGACGCGGTTGCCAACGCGTACGATATGGTCATCAACGGCTATGAAGTGGGCGGTGGTTCCGTGCGTATTCACAACGGTGATATGCAGCAGACCGTATTCGGCATTCTGGGCATTAACGAGCAAGAACAGCGCGAGAAGTTCGGCTTCCTGCTGGATGCGCTAAAATACGGTACACCGCCGCATGCGGGCCTGGCGTTTGGTCTGGATCGCTTGACTATGCTGCTGACCGGTACTGACAACATTCGTGACGTTATTGCCTTCCCGAAAACCACGGCTGCAGCGTGTCTGATGACTGAAGCGCCAAGCTTTGCCAATGAAGCCGCGCTGGCGGAACTGAGCATTCAGGTTGTTAAGAAGGCCGAGAATAACTGATATGAGATACAAACAGCCTGTCTCGGTGTTAGTCGTGATTTATGCAAAGGACACCGGGAGAGTGCTGATGTTACAGCGACGCGACGATCCTGATTTCTGGCAGTCGGTCACCGGCAGTCTTGAAGAGGGTGAAACCGCGTCGCAAGCCGCGATGCGCGAAGTAAAGGAAGAGGTCGCCATTGATGTTGCGACTGAGCAACTGACCTTAATTGACTGTCAGCGCACGGTGGAATTTGAGATTTTTAGCCATTTACGTCATCGCTATGCGCCGGGAATTGAGCGTAATACTGAATCCTGGTTTTGCCTGGCACTTCCCTCTGAACGAGAGATCGTGTTCACCGAACATCTGACCTACCGTTGGGTTAATGCGCACGAAGCCGCGCAGTTAACCAAGTCGTGGAGTAACCGGCAGGCGATTGAAGAGTTTGTAATTAACGTCGCCTGAAAAGGCGCGCTTTTTGGAGAGATTATTTATGGCAGGTCATAGTAAATGGGCCAACACCAGACATCGTAAAGCAGCGCAGGATGCTAAACGCGGTAAAATTTTCACCAAAATCATTCGTGAGCTGGTGACGGCAGCCAAACTGGGCGGCGGCGATCCGGATGCTAACCCACGTCTGCGCGCCGCGGTTGATAAAGCGCTGGCAAATAACATGACCCGTGACACCCTGAACCGTGCAATCGCGCGTGGTGTTGGTGGCGACGATGATGCGAACATGGAAACCATCATCTATGAAGGTTACGGTCCTGGCGGAACAGCCGTTATGATTGAGTGTCTGTCTGACAACCGTAACCGTACCGTTGCGGAAGTGCGTCACGCATTCACTAAAACGGGCGGCAACCTCGGTACCGACGGTTCCGTAGCTTACCTGTTCAGCAAAAAAGGCGTGATCTCTTTTGAACAAGGCGACGAAGACGCCATTATGGAAGCGGCACTGGAAGCGGGCGCTGAAGACGTTGTGACCTTCGACGACGGCGCGATTGACGTTTACACCGCGTGGGAAGAGATGGGCAAAGTGCGTGATGCGCTGGAAGCGGCTGGTCTGAAAGCGGACGCGGCTGAAGTGTCTATGATCCCCTCCACCAAAGCGGATATGGATGCAGAAACGGCGCCGAAGCTGATGCGTCTGATCGATATGCTGGAAGACTGCGACGACGTGCAGGAAGTTTACCACAACGGCGAAATCTCCGATGAGGTTGCTGCAACGCTCGAATGATGTGGTTAAGCCATAAACTAACAGGAGATGCGTGATGTCTATCATTCTCGGCATTGATCCGGGGTCGCGCATCACCGGTTATGGCGTAATCCGTCAGGTCGGCAGACAGCTGACCTACCTCGGTAGCGGCTGCATTCGCACCAAAGTCGACGATCTTCCATCACGTCTGAAGTTGATTTATGCAGGCGTGACGGAAATCATCACCCAGTTCCAGCCCGACTATTTTGCCATTGAGCAGGTCTTTATGGCGAAGAATGCCGACTCGGCGCTAAAGCTGGGGCAGGCGCGCGGCGTGGCGATCGTTGCGGCTACCAATCAGGATCTTCCGGTCTTTGAATACGCGGCCCGCCAGGTAAAACAGACCGTGGTAGGTATCGGCAGCGCGGAAAAAAGCCAGGTTCAGCATATGGTGCGCACGCTGCTAAAACTCCCGGCAAATCCGCAGGCGGATGCCGCGGATGCGCTGGCGATTGCTATTACCCATTGCCACGTCAGCCAGAACGCCATGCAAATGAGCGAGTCGCGGCTGAATCTGGCGCGAGGTCGGTTACGTTAGTGACAAATGAGGCTGGATATCTATCCAGCCTTTTTTTATGATAGCGCATTACCTTTTAGCCCTTAACGCAGGAGCGTCACGTGATAGGCAGACTCAGAGGCATCATTCTTGAAAAACAACCCCCGCTGGTCCTTCTGGAAACCGGCGGAGTAGGCTATGAAGTCCATATGCCGATGACCTTTTTCTACGAGTTGCCGGAAGCCGGGCAGGAAGCGATTATCTTCACCCATTTTGTGGTGCGTGAAGACGCTCAACTGCTATATGGTTTTAACAACAAACAAGAACGCACGCTGTTTAAAGAGTTAATCAAAACCAATGGCGTCGGGCCGAAGCTGGCGCTGGCGATCCTCTCTGGTATGTCTGCACAGCAGTTCGTTAATGCCGTTGAGCGCGAAGAGCTTGGCGCGCTGGTGAAATTACCGGGCATCGGTAAGAAAACCGCAGAGCGTTTGATTGTGGAAATGAAAGACCGCTTTAAAGGCCTGCATGGCGATCTCTTCACGCCGGCGGCGGATCTGGTCCTGACCTCTCCGGCCAGTCCTGCAACGGATGACGCCGAGCAGGAAGCGGTTGCTGCGCTGGTGGCGTTAGGCTATAAACCACAGGAAGCCAGCCGCATGGTGAGCAAAATTGCTCGCCCTGATGCCAGCAGTGAAACCCTGATTCGTGAAGCGCTTCGCGCGGCATTGTGAGGTAAAGGATGATTGAAGCAGATCGCCTGATTTCGGCTGTCAGCACGACCCCTGAAGATCTGGTGGATCGCGCGATCCGCCCCAAATTGCTGGAAGAGTATATTGGCCAGCCTCAGGTGCGTTCGCAAATGGAGATTTTTATCCAGGCGGCGAAGCTGCGCGGTGAAGCCCTCGATCACCTGCTGATTTTCGGTCCTCCAGGTCTCGGTAAAACCACGCTTGCCAATATTGTTGCCAATGAAATGGGCGTTAATCTGCGCACCACTTCCGGTCCGGTACTGGAAAAAGCGGGCGATCTGGCGGCAATGCTCACCAACCTTGAACCGCACGATGTGCTGTTTATCGATGAAATCCATCGCCTGTCACCGGTGGTGGAAGAGGTGCTGTATCCGGCGATGGAAGATTATCAGCTGGATATCATGATTGGCGAAGGACCAGCCGCACGTTCGATTAAGATCGATCTGCCGCCGTTTACCCTGATCGGGGCGACGACGCGCGCCGGTTCGTTAACGTCTCCGCTGCGTGACCGCTTCGGTATTGTACAGCGCCTGGAATTCTATCAGGTGGCAGACCTGCAGCACATTGTTGGACGCAGCGCCCGCTTTATGGGACTGGAAATGAGCGATGAAGGCGCATTGGAAGTGGCACGCCGCGCCCGTGGTACGCCGCGTATCGCCAACCGTTTATTACGCCGGGTACGCGACTTCTCCGAAGTGAAGCATGACGGCACAATTTCAGCAGATATCGCCGCTCAGGCACTGGATATGCTCAATGTGGATGCGGAAGGATTCGATTATATGGACCGTAAGCTGCTGCTGGCGGTTATCGATAAATTCTTCGGCGGACCGGTAGGACTGGATAACCTGGCGGCGGCGATTGGGGAAGAGCGTGAAACCATTGAGGACGTGCTGGAGCCGTATCTGATTCAGCAAGGTTTTCTGCAGCGAACTCCGCGCGGACGTATGGCAACGGTGCGGGCGTGGAACCACTTTGGCATTACACCGCCGGAAATGCCATAAGATCCAATAATCCCTAATGGCGCTACGCCTGGCAGGCCTACGATATGATGCAGGCCTGACAGGCGTAAAACAGATTACTTCAGTTCATCAACCATGGTGACGGCGCGACCAATGTAATTGGCCGGCGTCATTGCTTTCAGGCGTGTTTTCTCGTCTTCAGGCAGCGCCAGACCGTCGATAAACTGCTTCATACCTTCGGCGTCAACGCGTTTGCCGCGGGTCAGTTCCTTCAGCTTCTCGTATGGTTTTTCAATGCCATAGCGACGCATCACGGTCTGGATCGGCTCTGCCAGCACTTCCCAGTTATGATCCAGTTCATCCAGCAGATGATCGCGGTTCACTTCCAGTTTGCTCACACCTTTCAGCGTGGACTGATAAGCGATCAGTGCATAGCCAATCCCCACGCCCAGGTTACGCAGAACGGTAGAGTCCGTCAGATCGCGCTGCCAGCGGGAGACCGGCAGTTTGCTCGCCAGATGCTGCAGAACCGCGTTAGACAGGCCCAGGTTACCCTCGGAGTTTTCGAAATCGATTGGGTTCACCTTGTGCGGCATGGTGGAGGAGCCAATTTCACCCGCGATGGTTTTCTGTTTGAAATGGTTCAGCGCCACGTAACCCCAGACATCGCGGTCGAAGTCGATCAGGATAGTGTTGAAACGGGCGATGCAATCAAACAGCTCGGCAATGTAGTCGTGCGGCTCAATCTGCGTGGTGTACGGATTCCACTGGATGCCCAGCGAGGTGACAAATTCTTCGCTGAACTGATGCCAGTCCACTTCCGGATAAGCGGCGATGTGGGCGTTATAGTTACCGACTGCACCGTTGATTTTGCCGAGAATTTCGACCTGATTGAGCTGGCGGTACTGACGCTCCATACGGTAAGCCACGTTAGCCATTTCTTTGCCCAGCGTAGACGGGGTTGCTGGCTGACCGTGGGTACGGGAGAGCAGAGGAATATCGCGATACTGTACGGACAAATCTTTCACCGCGTCGATAAGCTTGCGCCAGTACGGCAGAACAACTTCGTCACGGGCGGTTTTCAGCATCAGCGCGTGAGACAGGTTGTTGATGTCTTCTGAGGTACACGCGAAGTGGATGAACTCGGAAACAGCGTGCAGTTCCGGGATATCCGCCACTTTCTCTTTCAGGAAATACTCAACTGCCTTCACGTCATGGTTGGTCGTACGCTCAATGGTTTTAATACGCGCAGCATCTTCTTCATTGAAGTTAGCGACAATCGCATCAAGGAAACCGATTGCGTCGGCAGCAAAAGCAGGAACTTCCTTGATCGCTGCGTGCGCGGCCAGTTTTTGCAGCCAGCGTACTTCAACTTGTACACGGAATTTCAGCAAACCGTATTCGCTGAAAATCCCGCGCAGCGCGCTGACTTTATCGCCGTAGCGTCCATCGACAGGGGAAACGGCGGTCAGTGAGGATAATTCCATAGATCACAACTCCGGGGTTAAATGAGCAAGAATTTGTTTAGCCTGAGTCGTCAGGCGATTACGAGAAAACATGAGTTGCAGACGGCCTCCACCAACCTGATGCCAGAGCACGGCAGCGCGAATGCCAGCCAGCAGGGAAGCGCGTACTTTAGCCTGAACCTGTGGGCTCTGAAGGATGGCCGGGGAGCCCGTAACCTGAATACGTGGGCCGAGTGGGCTGATGACGTCAACATAAATGCCTGCCATCGCACTCATCAACGTTTCTGACTGCAAATCAAAATGGTCCAGTTGGCGCTGCAAGCCGTTGATGCGGTCTCCCAGCGTGTCCATCGCGCCTTTAGCGGCTGACAGCTTACGCTCCAGCACCATCAGGCTTAACGTGTAGCGGGTGAGTTCCGCGTTCAGCCCCTGACGACTGCTGGCGTTGAGCACGCCGAGCATCGTTTCCAGACCTAAACGCAGGTTGGCCTCGCTGCCGCCAAACACGCCCAGCGTAGAGCTGGGATTCATGTCGATGACACTGTTCAGTGAAACGTGCAATGCATCGGCATCACAATGCCCCTGGTGCGCCAGTTCCTGCACCAGGCGTGCCGACTGACAAATGCCTGCCAGAGCGAGGGTGATGTCATAATAATTCTTTGCCACGTTCACTGCTTCCTTGTATTAGATGTGTAAGTAATTATACCGGCAGAGGCAATCGTTGTTCGATAATGCCGCCGCCGAGGCACACTTCGCCATTGTAAAAGACAGCCGACTGACCCGGCGTTACCGCCGCGACTGGCTCGTCGAAAATGACTTCAATACGCTCAGCATCCAGCGCCTTAACGGTGCACGGAATGTCGGTCTGACGATAGCGGGTTTTCACCGTGCAACGCATTGTGCCGGTGAACGGTTCGCGATCGACCCAGTGCAGCTGTTGCGCCACCAGGCCAACGGACATCAGACGCGGGTGTTCATGACCCTGAGCAACAACCAGAATGTTGTTCTCGACATCTTTATCCACCACGTACCACGGATCTTCCGTGCCTTCTTTCGTCCCGCCAATGCCCAGACCTTTACGCTGACCCAGCGTGTGGTACATCAGCCCCTGATGCTGGCCAATCTCTTCGCCATCAACGGTGATGATTTTGCCAGGCTGAGCCGGCAGGTAACGACCGAGAAACTCGCGGAACTTACGTTCGCCGATGAAGCAGATACCGGTTGAGTCTTTTTTCTTGGCCGTAATCAGACCGAGATCTTCGGCAATTTTACGCACCTGCGGTTTTTCCAGTTCGCCTACCGGGAACAGGCTCTGCGCGATTTGTTCATGACCGAGCGTGTAGAGGAAATAGCTCTGGTCTTTATTGCCATCAAGTCCACGCAGCAGGCGGCTTTTGCCGTCGACGTCGGCGCGGCGCACATAGTGACCGGTGGCGATATAATCGGCACCTAAATCTTCGGCGGCAAACTCGAGGAAGGCTTTAAACTTGATTTCTTTATTGCACAGAATATCGGGGTTTGGCGTACGGCCCGCTTTGTACTCTTCAAGGAACAGTTCAAAGACGTTGTCCCAGTATTCTGCAGCAAAGTTGACGGTATGCAGTTCAATGCCGAGTTTGTCACAGACAGCCTGCGCATCTGCAAGATCGGCGGCCGCTGTGCAATATTCCTCGCCATCGTCCTCTTCCCAGTTCTTCATGAACAGGCCTTCTACCTGATAACCCTGTTGTTGCAACAGCCAGGCAGAAACGGAGGAATCGACACCGCCGGACATGCCGACGATCACTTTTTTTGGGCTTTCAGACATAGGAATACTCACGACATTGAACTTCAAGGCGGCATATTCTAGCACGCAGCCCCTTACTTGACACCCTCTGTAAACGGCCAGTTAAATTCGCCGATCATCGCCAGCGGGTAGCGCTGTCCGCTCTGATAGCAACGAATACTCTCCGCAACCAACGGCGAGCGCAGATTTGGCGCTGAGAGAACCTCTTCTGCGCTGACCCAGCGACAGCAATCTATATCGCTGTCATGAGGTTCAGTAGCGCACATATTGGCAAGCTCGATAGAAAACAGAAAACGTAAAAAGGGCGTTTTGTCCGGCGCAATCCATTGATGCATCCGGATGAAGTGTTGCGGCTGCGCTTTGATGCCCGTCTCTTCCCACAGTTCGCGAGCGGCGGCTTGCACCAGGGTTTCATCCGCTTCCAGATGTCCTGCAGGTTGATTCCACAGGGCTTTGCCATTGATTGTTTCCTCAACGACTAAGAACTTATCTTCTGCATGCACAATGCAGGCGACCGTGACGTGCGGTTTGAACATACCTGTTCCTTATTCAGTTAGTTGCATCCCGCCATTGACCGTTGGCGAGATTTTCCAGCGTGTAATCTCCCATGGCATAGCGGATGAGGCGCAGCGTCGGGAATCCAACATGCGCTGTCATACGACGAACCTGGCGGTTACGGCCTTCATATAAAGTAACTTTCAGCCAACTGGTGGGGATATTTTTCCGTTCCCGAATAGGCGGGTTTCTCGGCCACAGCCAGGTGGGTTCCTCTACTATTTCAATACCTGCGGGCAGCGTGGGACCATCATTGAGCGTCACCCCGGTACGCAGCGCATCCAGCGCTTCTGCTGTCGGCTCGCCTTCGACCTGGACGTAATAGATTTTCCCCGTACGCTTGCCGGGTTGCGTTAACCGCGCCTGCAGCGCGCCGTCATTGGTCAGCACCAAAAGTCCTTCGCTGTCCCGGTCGAGTCGGCCCGCAGCATAGATTCCCGGCACGGGAATAAAATCTTTTAACGTGCTTCTGCCCGCCTCGTCAGTAAATTGTGGCAAAACATCGTAGGGTTTATTGAACAAAACCACGCGTTTTGGCTGGTTTTCTTTACGCTGCCTGGTGACTTGTCGTGAGCTGAATCGCTCAACCCGGTGATTTCTAAAAGAAGTTTTTTGCATGGTATTTTCAGATTATATCAATTGCCGCATTATAGCCTAAGAACGAGTGTCTTTCATGGCGACGAACATTAGGGTAGTATTGACATGCTCATTACAAAACATTAACAAAAAATTGCTCTAACGCATTCGTGCAGCAGGACGCAAACGCACATGCAGCGCGATGACAGACGAGCAGAACCAGAAGCGCTCGAAGGAGAGGTGAATGGAAAGCAAAGTAGTTGTTCCGGCGGAAGGTAAGAAGATCACCCTGCAAAACGGCAAACTCAACGTTCCTGAAAATCCGATTATCCCGTTCATTGAAGGCGACGGTATCGGCGTTGATGTAACCCCACCGATGATCAAAGTTGTCGATGCTGCTGTCGAGAAAGCCTATAAAGGCGAGCGTAAAATCTCCTGGATGGAAATCTACACCGGCGAGAAATCCACTCAGGTTTATGGCCAGGACGTCTGGCTGCCTGCTGAAACCCTTGATCTGATTCGTGAATATCGTGTTGCCATCAAAGGCCCACTGACCACCCCAGTTGGCGGCGGTATTCGCTCTCTGAACGTTGCCCTGCGTCAGGAACTTGACCTGTATGTCTGCCTGCGCCCGGTGCGTTATTACCAGGGCACGCCTAGCCCGGTTAAGCACCCTGAACTGACCGACATGGTCATCTTCCGTGAAAACTCCGAAGATATCTACGCAGGTATCGAATGGAAAGCGGACTCTGCAGATGCCGAGAAAGTGATTAAATTCCTGCGCGAAGAGATGGGCGTGAAGAAAATCCGCTTCCCGGAGCATTGCGGTATTGGTATCAAACCGTGTTCTGAAGAAGGGACTAAACGTCTGGTTCGTGCGGCGATCGAATACGCCATCGCTAACGATCGTGATTCTGTTACCCTGGTACACAAAGGTAACATCATGAAATTCACCGAAGGCGCGTTCAAAGACTGGGGTTACCAGTTAGCGCGTGAAGAATTCGGTGGTGAACTGATCGACGGCGGTCCATGGGTGAAAATCAAGAACCCGAAAACCGGTAAAGAGATCGTGGTTAAGGATGTTATCGCCGATGCGTTCCTGCAACAGATCCTGCTGCGTCCGGCTGAATATGATGTGATTGCCTGTATGAACCTTAACGGCGACTACATCTCTGATGCGCTGGCCGCACAGGTTGGTGGTATTGGTATCGCGCCGGGCGCGAACATCGGTGACGAATGTGCGCTGTTCGAAGCAACCCACGGTACTGCACCGAAGTATGCAGGTCAGGATAAAGTGAACCCAGGTTCCATTATTCTGTCCGCTGAAATGATGCTGCGCCACATGGGTTGGGTAGAAGCGGCTGACCTGATTGTTAAAGGTATGGAAGGCGCAATCAACGCCAAGACCGTAACCTATGACTTCGAACGTCTGATGGATGGCGCTAAGCTGCTGAAATGTTCTGAGTTTGGTGACGCAATCATCGAAAACATGTAATCCAGATACTGGGTTGTGTGAAAACGGGAACCGAGAGGTTCCCGTTTTTTTATGCCTGAACTCGCGGTTGCGTAATGCGTAATCCACTCACAATTGCTGCCAGCGAGGCCAGAATGCCTGCGGCTATCAGCGAGACGTGCGTTCCACTGTCGCCAAACTGGTTTAGCATCAGCGCGACCAGCGCGGCCCCGGTACTCTGACCCAGCAAGCGCGCCGTCCCCAGCATACCGCTCGCCCCACCGCTGCGTTCACGAGGCGCGGAGGTGATGATGGTGTGATTATTTGGGGACTGGAACAAGCCAAAGCCTGCGCCGCACAGAATCATCGGCCAGATGATATTAAAATCGGAGGGGGAAACGGGCAGCAGCACCAGCGAAAACAACCCGCTGGCCATCAACGCCATGCCCAGTGCGCCCAACAGCCCGGCGTGAACGCGTTCAATCAGATATCCCGCCAGCGGCGCCATCACCATGGTTGCCAGTGGCCATGGCGTCAACAGCAGGCCTGTTTCGACCTCGCTGCGTCCGAGCACCGTTTGCATAAAGAAGGGCAGGGAAACCAATGCCAGCATTTGTGCGCAGAATGAACATATCGAGGTACAAATCGAGAGTGAAAATAGTGGAATGCGTAACAGGTCTACCGGCAGTAACGGCACCTCCAGCGCGAGCTGGCGTCGGATAAAGAAAAAACCCACCACCATAAGCGCCACAAGCTCGGCACCAATCAGTTTTAGCGACTGTCCTTGTGCAAAGCCGCTGAGCGCCGTAATTAACAAGCCAAACGTTAAGGCATTCATTACCGCACTGGGCAGGTCAAAGCGTGGTTTAGTGCCGCGGGACGCATTGGCTGGCAAAAAACGCATCGCCAGCAACAGGGCGACTATTCCCAGCGGGACGTTAATCAGAAACAGCCATTTCCAGGAGGCAATAGAAAGAATTGCTGCGGCAATGGTCGGACCCGCAGCCGAGGAGACCGCGACGATAAAAGAGTTAACCCCCATCCCTCGCCCGAGCTGACGCTGGGGATAAATAAGTCGGATCAATGCCGTATTCACGCTCATTAGCGCCGCGC
Source organism: Citrobacter sp. RHBSTW-00859 (assembly GCF_013729795.1). Classification (NCBI taxonomy): domain Bacteria; kingdom Pseudomonadati; phylum Pseudomonadota; class Gammaproteobacteria; order Enterobacterales; family Enterobacteriaceae; genus Citrobacter; species Citrobacter sp. RHBSTW-00859. Next base: position 2,174,337 of record NZ_CP056284.1, read on the forward strand.
CGCCAAAACCCTGGGCGACGCGAGCCAGCGTTAGCATGTGCAACGAATCTGACAAGGCACAAAATAGCGATGCAAGCAGGAACACGACCAGGCCACACTTATAAATGCGCCGGTAACCGAACATATCGCCTAAAAAAGAGAGGGACAGGAGCGAAACGACGATCGCGATTTGATAGGCGTTTACAATCCAGATTGAGCTGGCAGGTGAGGCCTGAAGATCGGCGGCGATAGTTGGCAGGGCCACGTTCGCTATTGCACCGTCGAGTACTGCCATAGAAATGCCAATAACAATGGTTAAAATTGCGCCATATCGCTGGGGCAATTGCAGACCATCGGCCTGAATTTTTTCCATAGAAAGTCGATATTTGTGGAATTTATGATGAGAGTAATAATTTTAGCATTGATATTCAGGTGTTAGGTCGCAGATTTGTAACTAAGTGAGCAAAGAGCGATTGCGAGGGTTGGTACGTGAAATTATAATAAAAACCGGTTCTGATTTTTATAAAACACTCGAAAGGGGTGATAAATGGCAATCGCAGATCTGGATAAGCAACCCGATTCTGTATCTTCCGTGCTGAAAGTTTTTGGCATTCTGCAGGCGCTGGGTGAAGAGCGCGAAATTGGTATTACCGAGTTGTCGCAACGCGTCATGATGTCGAAAAGCACCGTTTATCGCTTTTTGCAGACCATGAAAACGCTGGGTTATGTGGCACAGGAAGGGGAGTCTGAGAAATACTCACTGACCCTGAAATTATTCGAGCTGGGCGCGCGCGCGTTGCAAAACGTCGATCTTATCCGTAGCGCTGACATTCAGATGCGCGAACTTTCGCGCCTGACCAAAGAGACTGTACACCTCGGTGCGCTGGATGAAGACAGCATCGTCTACATTCACAAAATCGACTCTATGTACAATCTGCGCATGTATTCCCGCGTTGGTCGTCGTAATCCGCTGTACAGTACGGCTATCGGTAAAGTTCTGCTGGCATGGCGTGACCGCGATGAAGTGAAGCAGATTCTGGATGGCATTGAGTACAAACGCAGCACCGATCGTACCATTACGAATACTGATGAATTACTGTTACTGCTGGATAAAGTACGTGAGCAGGGTTACGGCGAAGATAACGAAGAACAGGAAGAAGGCCTGCGCTGCATCGGCGTACCGGTGTTTGACCGTTTCGGCGTGGTTATTGCGGGGTTGAGTATTTCATTCCCAACGCTGCGTTTCTCAGAAGAGCGTTTACACGAGTATGTGGCAATGCTGCATACGGCAGCGCGCAAGATTTCAGAACAAATGGGCTATAACGACTATCCGTTCTAATCTGACGTAATCGCGAATGTTAAAAACCCCAGGTGTTTTGTACCTGGGGTTTTTTATAAACAGTCATAACGTTACCTGGCGTAAATAACGTATCGAATGTAATGTTGCATTATTAGCCGTTATCGATAATGACCGTGCTTTTCCTTAACAGGGGACAATCCGACAGGCCAATGATACCGCTACTGGTGTGGACGTACTGTGCCGTGCTGGTTCCACGGGCAGTCAGATATTGGCATTGCAGACCCAGACCGGCAGCATTCTCCTTACTTCCAATCAAAATTCCATAGCCGCTCAATAATAAACCGATCCAAACCAGAGCTAACAACACAATAGCGCGGATAATCAGACGCATTACAACCTCTTATCTTTTCTCATTGTTATTAGATTAGCCTGTACACGGTATGAAACAAGTCAATCATTCCTAAAAAGATTGAATGCCTATACAGTTAACGCTGGGTTTAGGTAACGCATGATAATTTATAGACATAAGATGTGGAGTTGAAGAGTGGAGCTGGAGTGAAAAAAATTCGCTGGGTAGTGCTGATTGTTGTTGTACTGGTATGCATACTGATGTGGGCGCAGGTGTTCAACATCATGTGCGATCAGGACGTACAATTTTTCAGCGGTATTTGTGCCTTCAATAAATTTATTCCCTGGTAAGCGCATTTTCGCAACAGTTGATTACCTTCTTGTGCGGCAGTGGTAAACTACACTGTCTACATTGAGGTGGTAAAATGAACGAAGTTTTGAATTCTGGCGCGTTGAGTTTTGCGCCTTTAGCGGTATCGGTGGTGGTTCTGATTGTTGGGCTTGTTCTTTGGTTTTTTATCAATCGGGCAAGTTCGCGTACTAACGAGCAGATTGAGCTGCTTGAGGCATTGTTAGATCAGCAAAAAAGACAGAACGCTTTGTTACGTCGCCTTTGCGAAGCTAACGAACCCGAGAAAGCAGCAGAGCCTACTGCACTGCCCATTAAGGATGAAGACGATGACATCATCCGCCTGGTAGCTGAGCGGTAAAAAAGGTATGGCAGGATGAGGAACGGCTGTTGTTGTTCTCAGTTGCTTCATCCTGTCGTCAGCGCGTCAGATTATTTTCTTCTGTCCCCGTCGTGTAATTGGCGGCCGGGCAGTCATCTATTCTCAGTATTTTCAGATGCTCCGACTAATTAATATCTTATCCCCAGTCTGATATAAATATAATCTTCCATACGTAAAAAATATGATTATGTCATTTTTGTGATAACGATCGTTTTATTAACAGCGAAACGTTTCTCTTACTTTTTTTGTGCCTTGTCATCATTCTTTCATTATTTTGGTGCAAAACCAGAAGGCGGATCTCATTTTTACGCTTGTGACATTTTATGCATTACTAAGCATAAAAAATGATATCTGGCAGAACCCGTAACAGATAACCTGGAACAACTGAAACTATTGAGCTATGGTAGAAATATCCCGGCTATGGCGCAAGTCAGGCGGGGATAGGGGAGAGAGGCGAGAATATAATTCTACTCGATCTGGCGCATAACTGTGCAGTTGCTGTTTGATGGACGACGGGATTTGTGCGACCGATCGAGACACGTTTAAAAATGGCTTGCCATTATTAACGTTGTATGTGATAACACGTTTTGGGTTAAACGAGGTACAGTTCTGTTTATGTGTGGCATTTTCAGTAAAGAAGTCCTGAGTAAACACGTTGACGTTGAATACCGCTTCTCTGCCGAACCTTATATTAGTGCCTCAAGCAGTAATGTCTCAGTTTTATCTATGTTATGCCCGCGGGCGAAGAAAATACTCTAAGGAATTTTGCAAATGGCAAAGATTAAAGGTCAAGTTAAGTGGTTCAACGAGTCTAAAGGTTTTGGTTTCATTACTCCGGCTGATGGCAGCAAAGACGTGTTCGTACACTTCTCCGCTATCCAGGGTAACGGCTTCAAAACTCTGGCTGAAGGCCAGAACGTTGAGTTCGAAATTCAGGACGGCCAGAAAGGTCCGGCTGCTGTTAACGTAACAGCTATCTGATCGACACCACTGATTTGAAGCGCTTTTGCGCATCCATCTCAGATATAAAGCCTCGCTTATGCGGGGCTTTTTAATTCAAATTACGTCAAAATATTACTGAATGCCCATCCATTAGCGCTTTGTTGCAAAGGCGTGATGTTCGTAGCATAGTTTTCCCCGCTTTCTTGCGGCATTTCCCGTTAAATCAGACACCTGAAAAACTATCTTGTTGGAGATCGGGTGAAAAAGAAAAACGACGGCGATGCGCGCAATTTTACTCCCGTACGTTTTGCCCTGCTTTGCGTGGCAATATTATTGAGCCTTGGATTGCTGCTGGGGCGGGTTGCGTGGTTGCAAATTGTCACGCCGACGAATCTGGTAAAACAGGAAGACATGCGTTCCTTACGCGAGGTGTCCATCGCTTCGCCGCGCGGAATGATAACCGACAGAGAAGGGCGACCGCTGGCGGTAAGCGTTCCGGTTAACGCCGTCTGGGCCGATCCGAAGACGATTATCAGCAAGGGTGGCGTTGGCTATAACGAACGTTGGCAGGCGTTAGCGAAGACGCTGCATATTTCGCTCAGCACGCTGGCTGAACGCGTTAACAGCAATCCAGCCGGGCGGTTTATCTATCTGGCGCGCCAGATCTCTCCTCAGCAGGCAGAATGGGTCGACAAACTGGATCTGCCGGGAATCAACCTGCGTGAAGAGTCCCGCCGCTTTTATCCCGCCGGACATGTTGCAGCCAATCTGATTGGTTTCACCAACATTGACGGTCAGGGGATTGAAGGGCTGGAGAAAAGCTTCAATAGCCAGTTGATGGGCAAACCTGGCTCCCGCCTGGTACGGAAAGACAAATTTGGCCATGTCATCGAAAATATCACGGAAGTGATGCCGGTGCCTGCGCATGAATTACAGCTCAGCATTGATGAGCGTTTGCAGACGGTTACTGAAGACGCGCTGGACAATGCCGTGACATGGAATAAAGCGGAGTCAGGGGCCGCAGTGCTGGTCAACATTGCCACCGGCGAAATACTCTCCATGGCAAGCTTTCCCGATTTCAATCCCAATAACCGTGATGGCGCGGTACTGGATGATTTTCGTAATCGTGCGATTAGCGATACCTTTGAACCCGGTTCAACCGTAAAACCACTGGTGATTATGACCGCTCTGCAGCAGGGGATAGTACAGCCTGACAGTGTGATTGATACTCATCCTTTTATTGTTGATGGGCATCGCATCCGCGACGTCGGATTTTACCCGGAGCTATCGCTGACCGGGATTTTGCAGAAATCGAGCGATACCGGCGTGTCACACCTTTCGCTGGCGATGCCGGTACAGAAATTACTGAATACCTATAAAAGCTTTGGCTTTGGCGATCCAACCGGACTGGGTTTAACCGGGGAAAGTCGCGGATTAATGCCTCAACGCCGCTACTGGAGCGATCTGGACCGGGCAACCTTCGCATTTGGTTATGGATTAATGGTGACGCCGCTCCAGCTGGCGCATGTATATGCCACCATCGGCAGTTTTGGTATCTATCGACCCCTTTCTATTACGCGTATCGATCCGCCGGTAATAGGTACGCGAGTGATGCCGGAGGCGTTGGTTCACCAGGTTGAACATATGATGGAAAGCGTCGCGCTACCCGGCGGCGGGGGAACCAAGGCCGCGGTCAGAGATTATCGCGTCGCGGTTAAGACCGGAACGGCAAAGAAAATTGGCGATGACGGCAAATATGTCGATAAATATGTGGCCTATACGGCGGGCGTTGCGCCAGCAAGCGACCCAAAGTTCGCGCTGGTTGTGGTTATAAATAACCCGCAAAACGGTGCTTATTATGGGGGGGCAGTCTCCGCGCCTGTATTCAGCCAGATAATGGGCGATGTCCTGCGTCTGGAAAACGTAAAGCCGGACGGTATGCCTCCCGACTCCGAGCATCTGCTGGTAATGCACGGCAGCAACGTATCCTCGCCGTCGCTGTAAGTTATTTTCCCAGGGCGCAATTCGCGTTACACTTGCGCCCTTAAGTCACCTGCCGGAGTTGTCATGTCGTTTTCCTGTCCTCTTTGCCACCAGCCTCTTACTCAAGCGAATAACAGTTTTGTCTGCCCTGGGCGGCACCAGTTTGACGTGGCGAAAGAAGGGTATGTCAACTTACTGCCGGTTCAGCACAAACGGTCGCGCGATCCGGGTGATAGCGCGGAGATGATGCAGGCGCGCCGGGCATTTCTCGATGCCGGACATTATCAGCCGCTGCGCGATGCAATTGTGGATGCGCTCACCCAGAGGTTGAGTTCAGAAGATGCGGCGATCCTGGATATTGGCTGTGGGGAAGGGTATTACACCCATGCGTTTGCTGATGCTCTGACGGGCTGTACAACCTTTGGTCTTGACGTCTCTAAAGTGGCGATTAAGTCCGCAGCCCGACGTTATTCGCAGGTGACCTTTTGCGTTGCCTCCAGCCATCGCCTGCCGTTTGCCGACGAGTCAATGGATGCCACCATCCGGATCTATGCGCCCTGTAAAGCGCCGGAGCTGGCTCGCGTGGTAAAACCGGGTGGCTGGGTTATTACCGCCACGCCGGGTCCGCGTCATTTAATGGAGCTGAAAGGGCTGATTTATGATGAGGTGCGTTTGCATGCGCCACACACTGAGCAACTGGACGGTTTTGTTCTGCAAGAGAGTCTTGCGCTGGGGTATCAGATGCAGCTCAAAGGTAGCGAGGCCGTTGCGTTACTGCAAATGACGCCGTTCGCCTGGCGGGCAAAGCCGGAAGTGTGGGAAACGTTAGCCGGAAAAACGACGTTTGACTGCCAGACAGACTTTAGTATTCATATCTGGCAGCGCCTGAATTAACCGTGGAAGTGTGCCCAGAGGATCTGGGCGCCAATACCTATCAGTACCAGCCCGCCCAAAATTTCAGCTCGCTTGCCCAGCATTGGGCCAATGAAACGACCGATCATCATGCCGAGCGTAGACATAATCAACGTGGCGCAGCCGATGGCCAGCGCTGTGGTAATAATGTTGACCTGCAGGAAAGCCAGACCCACCCCGACGGCCATTGCGTCGAGACTGGTTGCAATGGCGGTGGTGACCAGCAGCCAGAAGCCATGGCGGCGCTGTGGCTCTTCATCTTCATCCCCGTCGTCGCGAAAGCCTTCTATTATCATTCGTCCGCCTAAAAAGATCAGCAGAATGAAGGCGATCCAATGGTTCCACTCCAGTACAAATTTGCTGGCGAGCATACCCATGCCCCAGCCAATGAGCGGCGTAAGCGTTTCAACGGCGCCGAAAATAAGGCCGGTGCGCAGTGCTTCAGAAAATTTGGGTTTATGCAGGGTGGCGCCTTTGCCAATTGATGCAGCGAAAGCATCCATCGACATGCCGAAAGCAAGAAGAACAGTAGCGGTGAGATTCATAACAGCGTCCTGACCGGGGTATCCATAACACACATCACTGCCCCCAGTAACCATGCATACAGGCTGGAATCACTGTAAATACAGCGCCATTCAGGTATGCATTGCAGTTGATGTGCCTATGGTCTCGCCTGACTGAACCTGTAAGATCAGTCCGTACGCGCCACGTTTTTCAACGAGTATGTTGACACGTACATTTCCGGAGTCTGGAAATCGGCTACTCCCCAACGACGGGCGCAACCTTAACATATTTTGAGAATATAAAACAAGAAACGCAGAAATAATATTTGGCCTCTAATTGAAAACGATTTTCATTTAGATTTATTTATAAATAAAACGTTAAAATAAATAACATTATGAGCGGTGGGATATAGCCTTAGCTATGTTTATTTTTGAATGGATATATAAAAAACATAGTTCAGGCTATATTTGTAACTTATTGATTTGAAATTAAAAGTTTATATATGTTTTCGAGATCGTCTATATTCCGTACGCGAATCAGTAATCTTCGATGTTCTAATTGCATCACCAGGACACCGTCTTCAGATAAATTCATCTCTTTAATCCGGTTATATTCAATCCAGACATTGGCGAAAAAAAAGCCTTTTTGTTTGAAGATGATTTTTGGCGTACGGATCCAAAACAGATACAGTCCCATCAATACCAGTGCACATAATAACCATGTGGTAAATTGCGCGCCGTGGCTGGTGATGTTGTTGTAGATAAGAATAGCAATCAAGCCAAGGAAGATAACGCTGTCGACTCTGCTACGAGGAAGCAGGGCGACAGACAGCAGAGTAGGGCCATTACGGCGGGGCATGATGAACTGATCGTAAATGGCATACGCCAGCAGCGAAAAGATAAAAAGAACCAGCACCAGGTCCGTGATAGTCATGAATCCTCAACCCTCTAAATAGAAAAACCGGGGGCAAGCCCCCGGCGGTGTACAACAGTCTTACAGGCCGAGCAGTCCGACAGCGTAGCCCGCGATACCGATGACGAAGAAGCCAACGATGATCCACAGCGGGTTCACTTTTTTACGCAGCAGCCACATACAGGCGAAAGTCAACAGCAGAGGAACCAGACCCGGCATCAGCTGGTCAAGGATAGTCTGCACAGTGGTGACGCGAGTCTGACCATCCTGACCGGTGATGGTGGAAACCACCAGCGGGATGTTTACGTGCGTCCACTTGTTAACCAATGCTCCCATGACAAACAGGCCGAGGATTGACGCCCCCTCAGTCAGTTTCTGCAGGAAGCCACCGCCCATATCTTTAACGATATCGATACCTTTACGGTAGCCGTATGCCACACCGTAGTAACGGGTTGCCAGACGAACCAGGTTAAACAGGATGAAGAACAGCAGTGGTCCAAGCAGACTGCCGCTCATCGCGATACCTGCGCCAAGTGCGGCGAATACCGGACGTACGGTACCCCAGAAGATCGGGTCGCCCACGCCTGCAAGCGGTCCCATCAGACCAACTTTGATACCGTTGATGGCACCATCGTCAATCTCTGCGCCGTTTGCACGCTGCTCTTCCATCGCCAGCGTAACGCCCAATACGGGGGCTGCTACGTACGGATGGGTATTAAAGAATTCCAGGTGACGCTTAATAGCCTGCTTACGAGCGTCGTTGTTTTCCGGGTACAAGCGGCGGATAGCCGGCACCATGGAGAAACAGAAACCCAGCGCCTGCATACGTTCGAAGTTCCAGGAACCCTGAAACAGGTTAGAACGAAGGAACACGCCACGAATGTCACTCGGAGTGAGTTTTTTCTCGGTGGTAGTTTTAGTCATATCAACCATTTCGCTCACCTGCTAGTCCAGTTCGTTATCGAGATCGTTATTGCCAGCCGCAGCAGCAGGTGCGCCGGCTACGCGGTTATATTTCGGGCTCAGCTGAATGTAGAGGATAGCCATTACTGCGCCAATCACACCCAGAGCAACCAGGTTGAAGTTAGTAAATGCCGCGGTGACGAAGCCGAGGTAGAAGAATGGCATCAGGTAGCCTGCGCGCATCATGTTGATGACCATCGCATAACCAACCACTACGATCATACCCCCTGCGATGTTCAGACCGCCGGTCACAACTTCCGGAATGGCATTAAGCATGCTCTGAACTTCACTGGTACCAACAGAAATCGCCACGATTACCGCCGGGATAGCGATACGCATAGCCTGCAGGAACAGGGAGGATACGTGCAGCCAGGAGATCGCCGTTAGGTTACCGTTTTCTGCCGCCTTATCCGCTGCGTGCTGGAATGCTACGGTGATAGTACGAACGATGATGGTCAGTACCTGGCCTGCTGCTGCCAGTGGGATAGCCAGCGCGATACCTGCACCAATGCTTTGGTGACCCGCGATAACCAGAACGGTAGAGATAATTGAGGCCAATGCGGCATCAGGTGCAACCGCAGCACCGATGTTCATCCAGCCCAGGGCGATCATTTCCAGGGTACCACCGATGATGATACCGGTTTTCATATCACCGAGAACGGCACCAATCAGCGTACAGGCCACCAACGGACGGTGGAACTGAAATTCATCGAGTACCGACTCCATACCCGCGATACATGCGACGATGAACACCAGCACAATCTGAAGAGTGGTAATCTCCATTGTACTTCTCCTATTGCTATACAGACTTAAGTGTGAAAACTAAGTAAATGCCAGGGCGTTATTTCACCTTGGCAATCAAATCCATCATTTTCAGTTTCTGATCGGTAGAAACCTTACGAGCCTCGAGCTCAATACCGCGTTCGTTGAGTTTCTTGAAGGCTTCGATGTCTTTTTCATCGACAGAAATTGCGTTGTTTACCTGCGTTTTACCCTGACGGAAAGCCATACCGCCAATGTTTACAGAGGTAATTTTCACACCACCTTCAACGATACGTTCTACGTCGGTCGGGTTGGTAAACAACAGCATCACACGCTCACCTGCATATTTCGGGTTGTTGTAGACGCGGATCATTTTCGCGACATCAACCACATGCGCCGTCACACCCGGAGGTGCAACCTGGGTCAGCAGCGTTTTACGCACGGTATCGGCGGCAACTTCATCACTGACGACGATAATGCGTGTTACGTTGGTTTCTTTGGTCCAGCGAGTTGCTACCTGACCATGGATTAAGCGGTCATCAATACGCGCCAGGCCGATCTGCATATAATCGTTCGGCCCCATCGGTTTAGCGGGAGCTGCTGCTTTTGGCGCCGCGACTGGGGCTGGAGCGGCTTTCTCCACCGGTTTTGCTTTCAGCGCTTTCACGCCTTCGCTACCGGTTTCAACGGCCAGTGCTACTAATTCATCGAAGCTGGGGTTGTCATCACGCGCCATGAAGGTTTCAACCAGCATGGGAATGTTCACACCGGCGATGACTTCGTAATGCTCTTTATCGACGACAATGCGGCTCGCAGCGTTAAACGGGCTGCCTCCCCATGTGTCAACGAGAAACAGCACGCCTTTACTGGTATCGAGTTTTGCCAACTGAGCGTTGTACTTTTCAATCAGCGTTTCGGCATTTTCGCCTGGAACGAAATCGATCCAGCCGACGTTTTCCTGCTCGCCTAACAGCATTTCTGCTGTCTTAAGTAACTGCTCTGCAGCCCAACCATGTGTGCCTATTACAATAGCAATGGTCACTTGCTACCTCCTTTATTATCGTTAACACATCAACGTGAAGATGTATTTGAATCGTCGTCCGCAATCGAATCGATTCAGATAAGGGTTACAAAGAAAAACCTATGATTTTCGTGAATTATTTTAGATATCGAAAAAAATATTTTATGTGATGAAGATCCGTAATTTAACTTCCGATAAAAAGAAATTTCGAAGGGTAAAATATCTCCGAAACAACTTATTGCAAAGGAAGGTAAATCTTTGCTAAAAAACGGTTGTCTCTGTTATGTTTAGCATCGGTTTAATTACTCAGGAGTATAGGGCAGTAGCTCACCATATGGATCGTCACCGACGTCATTTCACTATCAGGCCGTATCAAGCCTGTCAGATTGGCACTTTTTGCCACAAATTTTCTCTGCATATCGCTTCAACGCCTGAGATCCTCAGCGCGCAGTTTGGTCATTCCTTAAGCAGGAGCTTGTCATGGAATTATTAATGGACCCGCAGATTTGGGTGGGTTTGCTCACGCTTGTCGTTCTCGAAATTGTTCTGGGTATTGATAACCTGGTCTTCATTGCGATCCTGGCTGATAAGCTGCCACCAAAACAGCGAGATAAAGCGCGTTTAATCGGTTTGTCACTGGCACTGGTTATGCGCCTGGGCTTGTTGTCCGTGATTTCGTGGATGGTGACGCTAACTAAGCCGCTATTTACGGTAATGGACTACTCGTTCTCGGGGCGCGATCTGATCATGCTGCTGGGGGGGATTTTCCTCTTGTTCAAGGCCACGACAGAGCTGCATGAGCGGCTGGAAAACCGTGAACATGATACCGGCCAGGCAAAAGGGTATGCGAGTTTTTGGGTTGTTGTGACGCAGATTGTCATCCTCGACGCGGTGTTCTCGCTGGATGCCGTTATTACGGCGGTCGGTATGGTCAACCATCTGCCGGTGATGATGGCGGCGGTCGTGATTGCTATGGCCGTGATGCTGCTGGCTTCTAAGCCGCTGACACGATTTGTGAACCAACATCCGACGGTGGTGGTGCTGTGTCTGAGCTTCCTGTTAATGATCGGTCTGAGCCTGGTTGCCGAAGGGTTTGGCTTCCATATTCCGAAAGGCTATCTGTATGCGGCGATTGGCTTCTCAATCATCATTGAGTTGTTTAACCAGATTGCCCGTCGGAACTTTATTCGCCACCAGTCGACGCTGCCGCTGCGTGCGCGCACTGCCGATGCAATCCTACGTCTGATGGGGGGTAAAAGTCAGGCCAGCGCGCAGATGGAATCCGACAACCCGGTGCCGGTTCCCGTCCCGGAAGGCGCATTTGTGGAAGAAGAACGTTATATGATCAACGGCGTCCTGTCTCTGGCGTCGCGTTCATTACGCGGCATTATGACGCCTCGTGGCGAAATTAGCTGGGTTGATGCAGACCTGAGCGTGGAGGAAATTCGCGAGCAATTGCTCTCGTCACCACACAGCCTGTTCCCGGTGTGTCGTGGCGAACTGGATGAAATCATCGGTATTGTGCGTGCTAAAGAGCTGCTGGTCGCGCTGGAAGACGGTGTGGATGTGGCGGCCATTGCCTCCGCGTCTCCGGCTATTATTGTCCCGGAAACGCTGGATCCTATCAATCTGTTAGGTGTTCTGCGACGCGCCCGCGGCAGCTTTGTTATCGTCACTAACGAGTTTGGTGTAGTCCAGGGTCTGGTCACGCCGTTGGACGTATTAGAAGCTATTGCCGGTGAATTCCCGGATGCCGATGAAACGCCTGAAATTATTGCTGATGCAGGCGGTTGGTTGGTGAAAGGTGGTACCGATCTGCATGCGTTGCAACAGGCGCTGGACGTGGATACGTTAGTGAATGAAGATGAAGACATCGCCACGGTGGCAGGTTTAGTCATTGCCGCTAACGGCCATATTCCACGCGTAGGTGATGTTATCGATGTTGCACCGTTGAGCATTACCATTGTCGAAGCCAATGACTATCGTGTGGATTTAGTTCGCATTGTTAAAGAACAACCCGCTCACGACGAAGACGAGTAAGCGGGGTTAGCGAAACGGCATAACGTGCATACTGTGTCGCCCGTTATGCCGGGCGGGCGGCGGCGTGCTGCCCGCCAGCCATTTAGGAAAATCGTGCAGCGGCATCGGCTTTGCATACAAAAAGCCTTGCAATAAATGTACGCCGTGTCGACGCAAATGCTGTGCCTGCGCCTGTGTTTCAACGCCCTCCGCCACCAGTTCGATATTCAGTTTTTTCCCCAGAGCGATAATGATGTCTGTGACGGTTGAGTTCACGGCGTCTGTCCCGATTGCCGAGGTAAATGATTTATCAATCTTCAGCACATCCGGGCGAAGCTTTTCCAGCCAGGAGAGCGAGCTGTTGCCGGTGCCGAAATCGTCAATTGCCAGCTTTACGCCAAGCCTATTTAACTCGCGCACGACCCGATAATCCACATCCAGTAACGCATCGCGCTCGGTGAGTTCGATAACCAACTGCTGAATAGGGTGCTGGCTGAACCAGTACTGGTTGAGATCTTTTAGCAGCGTACCGTTACGAAAATGGCTGGCGGCAACATTAATCCCAATATGAAACTGGCTGCTCATCGGGAATACGTGCCGTTGCTGAATGGTTTCTGCGATGACATGACGGGTAAGCGGCACAATCAGGTTGTGCTCCTCTGCGATGGGAATAAACACTTCGGGAGAGATCCAACCCTGGCGCGGGTTATTCCAGCGTAAAAGGATTTCCACTCCCATACATTGCTGGGTTTGCGCATTAAGTAGCGGCTGGCAAAACAGCTCGAATTCCCGTGCAGCAAGGGCCAGATTTATCTCCCAGGAGAAGCTCATTCTGCTGGCGGTCGCCAGCCATGCCAGGTAGCCCACTAAAAAACTTAGGATCACCGCCAGCGGCAGTTGTGTTGGTAGATGTTTTATAGCCAATTCGCTGGCACCCGGACCGGTGACACTGATAGTAAAGGGGAAATGTTGCGATGAGAGCTGGTAGCGTTTTTCATTATCCAGTTCAGGTAGCGTATCGACAACACCCTGTCCATATAGCAAATGGCGATTACCGACGGTTAAGCTGGCATGGGTAATTTGCGGTGGCTGGGGTTCAAGCAACATGGACGATAATAAATCAATATTCACGATTTCCAGCACGCCATCTGAACCATCGGCAGATGCTGGATACCATTGCGTCAGAATCGGACTGCCCTTAATCAACGAATGGTCGGTAGACAGCAGCAATTGCGGCTCCCGACTGGGTAATTCAGGCTCCAGTTGGCGAATAGGCACATTGCGATAGCCAAAAATGCTGGAACAATAAAGGACCCCGCTCTGAATCAGGCTGATAGAACGTACCGTTTGCAGTCTGGCTGCATGCTTACTCAGAGGTAAACGCGCGACTGAGCAGGGAAGCCCAATCAGCGGTAGCAGTACATCGCGTCCGGTCTGTAGGGGCAAAAGCACGTCATCCAACTCTTCAACGGCGTGGTTGGCAAAGGTAACGGTATTGCGATGATTTAAATTACGCTCCGAAATAAATCGGACAGTTAATGTGAGAATGAGCGTCAGTAGTGCACATAGTGTGCAGACGATTAAGCGATTCCGGCGATAGTTCTTGATGATCCTTTGCGCTGTTTGCATGCGGGCCGCCCGATAAGCCGTTGGTCACAGTAGCCAACAGCAACAGAGCAAGTGTAGTGGGGAAAATTACGCCAGACGAGGGATAGGGGGCAAATTCGCCCATCCGTCGCAGATGGGCGAAAAATAAGTATTAGTCACATTGAACTTTGATTGCCAGACCACCGCGTGACGTTTCACGGTATTTGGCGTTCATGTCTTTACCTGTTTCGTACATGGTCTCAATGACTTTATCCAGCGAGACGCGCGGAGCGCTGGTACGGCGCATTGCCATACGCGCAGCGTTGATCGCCTTCACTGACGCAATGGCATTACGTTCGATGCACGGAACCTGTACCTGTCCCGCCACCGGATCGCAGGTTAAGCCGAGGTTATGTTCCATGCCGATTTCAGCAGCAACACACACCTGCTCAGGGCTTGCGCCTAACAGTTCAGCCAGACCCGCGGCAGCCATGGAACAGGCTACGCCCACTTCACCCTGACAACCCACTTCTGCACCGGAGATAGACGCATTCATTTTGTACAACGCGCCAATCGCGCCGGCCGCCAGGAAATAACGGGTATAGATATCCGGGCTGACGGACTCGATGAAATGATCGTAATAGGCCAGCACTGCAGGCACGATACCGCAGGCACCGTTGGTTGGCGCAGTGACTACGCGACCACCCGCGGCGTTTTCTTCGTTAACGGCCAGCGCGAACATGTTCACCCAGTCGATCACGTTCATCGGATCGTTAGACAGCTTATCGCTGGAAACCAGCATACGACGCAGGGCTGAAGCACGACGAGGAACGCGCAGCGGACCCGGCAGCACGCCTTCGGTGTTCATACCACGATCGATACAAGCCTGCATGGTTTGCCAGACGTTACCAAAGTACTCTTCAATCTCTTTTTTACTGTGCAGAGCAAGTTCGTTCTGCATCGCCATGCCAGAGAGAGACAGGCCGGTGCTGTTGCAGTATTCCAGCATTTCGGTGGCGGATTTGAACGGATAAGGCACACTGACCTCGCCCGCGGCATCCTGACCAAAATGTTCTTCATCAACGATGAATCCACCGCCGATAGAGTAGTAGGTTTTGCTGTAAATGACGGTTTCGCCACTGTACGCGTGGATCTGCATTCCGTTTTCATGCAGCGGCAGGTTGCCGTTGTGAAAACGCATTCCGTCATTCTGCGGGAAATCCACTTCGTGCTGACCCTGCGCAAGCAGCAGGCGTCCACGCGTTTCTACGTCGCGGATAAATCCGGGGATGCTGTCAATATCTACGGTAGCAGGCTCATTGCCCGCCAGACCCATAATAATGGCGATATCGGTATGGTGACCTTTACCCGTGAGCGACAGTGAACCATACACGTCGACGGCGACACGAGTAACGCTGTCCAGTAATCCTTTTTCGACCAGGTCATCGACGAACTGTTTACCCGCCTTCATAGGCCCTACGGTATGGGAAGATGAGGGACCAATCCCCACCTTAAACATGTCGAATAGACTAATCACGATAATACTCCTACAGGGCGACTGGGGTTTCCAGTAACGATGTTATAACTGCGCATAGTGTAAGAGGGAACGCGGCGATCGGCTTAACTATTCACATGAATTAAACTAATAGATAACCGCGGTTTTACTAATGTTGTGACCTGAGTTTCAAGTTGTCTATGGTGTGCGTAAAGATAAGTATAGTCAGGGCTTGACGCCAATTTGCAGCGCCAGCTCACGAATTATTCCGGCGGTCATTCCCCAGACGAAGTATTGCTCATACCAGGAAAGCCATACACGATGTGAATCGCCGCGACGGTAGATATCCAGCGGATGATAACGACCTAAATGCAGGGCTTGTGCCAGCGGCATTTCAAACACGGCGGAAACTTCATCAACACTTGCGCGATACGGCAAATTTGGCGGGATAATGCCTACCACCGGCGTGACCTGGAAACCGGTCACGCTGTCGACCGGCGGCAGAACGCCAATCACCTCCACGCAGGATGGTGGGATCGCCACTTCTTCCTGCGCTTCGCGAAGGGCGGCGGCAATTAACGAGGCATCGCTGCTATCCACCGCGCCGCCGGGAAAGGCGACCTGTCCGGCGTGCTTGCGCAGATGAACGGATCGCTGAGTTAACAGCAACCCCGGCTGTGCACGACGCACGACGGGGATCAGTACGGCGGCCTGACGCTGGTTTAACGCAGTATGATTAACCTGCGGGCGCAGGAGTTGAAAGCGCGATAAAAAATCATCAAGCGTCAGGCTGCTGTATTCCACGTGTCAGTTCTCCAGTTGGTGCAAAATACGATTCACTTTATCAAACGTTTCCTGATACTCCGCATCTTCCTGGCTGTCCGCCACAATGCCACCGCCAGCGGAACAATAAATGCGTCCGTTGGTGGCTGTCAGCGTGCGAATGGTGATGCTGGTATCCATATTGCCGCAAAAGCTCAGATAGCCAATGCTACCGCACCAGGCGTTGCGTCTTTGCGGTTCCAGTTCGTCAATAATTTCCATTGCCCGCACTTTTGGCGCACCGGTAATAGAGCCGCCGGGGAAGGCGGCGCGCAGCAGGTCAGTGGCGTGCAATGACTCTGGCAGACGCGCGGTAATGGTGCTGACCAAATGATGAACGGCAGGGAACGGTTCGACAACGAACAGTTCCGGAACCTGTACCGAACCGGGTTCGGCAACGCGGCCGATATCATTACGCATTAAATCGACGATCATCAGGTTTTCCGCCTGATCCTTTGGGGAGTTCGCCAGTGATTGAGCCTGCAGACGATCGGCATCGGCATCTTCAAGTCTGGGCAGCGTGCCTTTAATCGGACGCGTCTGGATGTGCTGGTTTTCCAGCAGAATAAAACGCTCAGGTGAAAGGCTGAGAATCGCCCCTTCCTCAAGACGTAAAAATGCACTGAACGGGGCGCGGTTCTCATGGTTGAGACGTACAAACGCCAACCACTCATCGCCTTGATAATGCGCCTGAAAACGCTGGGCAAGATTGACCTGATAGCAATCGCCGCTGTGCAGATAACGCTGCACCTGACGGAACCTTTCACCATACTGCTCGCGGGTCATGTTTGACTGCCACGAGGATGTTAACGAAAACGGTTCGCGCACGGGTATCTGTTGATTTTCCAGCCAACGGCGTCGTGCCTGTACATCGGAGTGGCTAAGTAGCGACACCCTTTGCAACTGATGATCGACAATCAGCGCCCAATCGTAAATGCCAACCGCCATGTCCGGTAGCGTGATATCCTGTTCGGCTTCCGTTGGCAGAGATTCAAAATGACGGCCTAAGTCATAACCGAACAGACCCAATGCGCCTCCCTGGAAGGGAAAATCGGGATTATAATCGGGCTGAATAGACAGCGATGTCAGCGCCGAACGTAAAACCGTCATCGGATCATCAACCGTTTGCATAGTGCCGTGATGGTCATGCACAACGGTCTCTTCTGCATGTGTGACCAGCGTGGTAATGGGGTCGGCGACCAGAATATCAAAGCGATTATGCGGATGGTCGGCGTGGCCTGAATGCAAAAGCATTGCCCAGGGCTGGTGGCTTAATGTGGCAAAATAGTGCTCAGCGGCGTCCAGACGCCAGGGGAGTGTGATTACAGCGGGAGATAACGTCTTCATCAGTCCTGACTCGTTGCTACTTCACTGGCTATGTGCCGGGTAGCATGAAATAATTAGCGCTAATAATTTAGCAGGAGTTCACCATGATTGCAGGTTTACCTTCACTCACGCACGATCAGCAGCAACAGGCGGTTGAACGCATTCATGAACTGATATCCCAGGGGATGAGCAGTGGCGAGGCGATTACGAAAGTGGCTGCTGAATTACGCGCCAGCCATACCGGCGAGCGGATCGTGGCGCGTTTTGAAGATGAAGACGAATAGCGCCGCTTATACCGCAGCGATAATCTTAATTTCAACTTTGTATTTCGGGTTCATTAACCCGGCCTGAACGGTACAACGTACCGGCGCGTGACCAGCAACAACCCATGCGTCCCAGGCTTTGTTCATGGCGGCAAAATCATTTTTGTCCGCCAGGAACAGGGTGGCATCAAGAATACGTGACTTGCTGCTGCCCTGTTTTTCCAGCACCGCATCAATTTGCGCCAGCGTATTTGCCGTTTGCTCAAAGGCGTCGGCATCCAGATTTTCCGGTACGCCGGTGTAATACAACGTGTTGTTGTGGATAACCACGTCGGACCAACGCGCTTCGGCATCAATGCGCACAATCGTCATAAATCATTCCTCATTTACGTTTTTTCATAATGGCTTCGGGTTGCGCCAAGACTGCCATAATGTTGTGTCCACGTCACCTCTTCAACTGGCGAAAGAGCCGCTGGCCTGACATAATCCCTGTTCAAATGAACAGGGGGCAGTGTGACGGACGATTTTGCAGCAGACGGTCAGTTGGCTAAAGCGATACCCGGTTTTAAACCGCGTGAACCACAGCGGCAGATGGCCTTCGCCGTCAGTCATGCTATCGAAAAATCACAGCCGCTTGTTGTCGAAGCCGGAACAGGAACGGGTAAAACCTACGCTTATCTTGCCCCCGCGCTGCGTGCCGGAAAGAAAGTGATCGTCTCCACGGGCTCGAAGGCGTTGCAGGATCAGCTATACAGCCGCGATTTACCCACAGTAGCGAAGGCTCTGGAATTCACGGGTAAACTGGCGCTACTGAAAGGGCGTTCAAACTATCTGTGTCTTGAGCGTCTCGAACAACAGGCGCTGGCGGGCGGTGACCTGCCGGTACAAACTTTAAGTGACGTCATTCTGCTACGCTCATGGTCAAATCAAACCCTTGATGGTGACATCAGCACCTGCGTCAGCGTGGCGGAAGACTCTCAGGCCTGGCCGCTGGTGACGAGCACAAACGATAATTGCCTTGGGAGCGACTGCCCGCTGTACAAAGAGTGCTTTGTCGTTAAAGCGCGCAAGAAGGCGATGGATGCGGATGTCGTCGTGGTAAACCACCATCTGTTTCTTGCTGATATGGTGGTGAAAGAGAGTGGGTTTGGCGAGCTGATCCCGGAAGCTGAAGTGATGATCTTCGATGAAGCGCATCAGTTACCGGATATCGCCAGCCAGTATTTTGGTCAATCGCTCTCCAGTCGCCAACTGCTGGATCTGGCGAAAGACATCACCATTGCCTATCGCACCGAGCTGAAAGACACTCAGCAGCTTCAAAAATGCGCCGACCGACTGGCGCAAAGCGCGCAGGACTTCCGCCTGCAGTTGGGCGAGCCGGGCTATCGAGGAAACTTGCGGGAACTGCTGGCCGACCCGCGCGTGCAGCGCGCGTTTTTGTTGCTCGATGACACGCTGGAGCTGTGTTACGACGTGGCGAAACTGTCTCTCGGACGTTCCGCCTTGCTGGATGCCGCGTTTGAACGTGCCACGCTTTACCGTACTCGTCTGAAGCGCCTGAAAGAGATCAACCAGCCAGGTTTCAGCTACTGGTATGAATGCACCTCGCGCCATTTCGCCCTTGCGCTGACGCCGCTCACGGTGGCGGATAAATTCAAAGAAGTGATGGAACAGAAGCCGGGCTGCTGGATTTTTACCTCCGCGACGCTGTCGGTAAACGATGACCTTCATCATTTCACCGCGCGGCTGGGTATTGAAGATGCCGAGTCGATGCTGCTGCCAAGTCCATTTGATTACACCCGCCAGGCGCTGCTGTGCGTGCCGCGTAATCTCCCGCAAACCAACCAACCGGGAGCGGCGCGTCAGCTGGCATCCATGCTGCGTCCTATTATCGAAGCGAACAACGGACGCTGTTTTATGCTGTGTACCTCGCACGCGATGATGCGCGATCTGGCGGAACAATTCCGCGCCACCATGACCCTTCCCGTGCTGCTGCAGGGCGAAACCAGTAAAGGGCAACTGTTACAGCAGTTTGTCAGCGCAGGTAATGCGTTACTGGTTGCCACCAGCAGCTTCTGGGAAGGGGTGGACGTGCGTGGCGATACGTTGTCGCTGGTGATTATTGATAAACTGCCGTTCACCTCGCCCGACGATCCGCTGTTAAAAGCACGGATGGAGGACTGCCGTTTGCGCGGCGGCGATCCGTTTGAAGACGTTCAGTTGCCGGATGCGGTGATCACTCTGAAACAGGGCGTTGGGCGTCTGATTCGTGACGCCGACGACCGCGGGGTGCTGGTGATTTGCGACAACCGTCTGGTGATGCGACCTTACGGGGCTACTTTCCTGGCAAGCCTTCCGCCTGCACCGCGGACACGTGATATTGCTCGCGCTGTTCGTTTTCTTGCCATACCAACGACTGAGTAATTTGTTACGGAGTGTGGTAAGATGCGCGCCAAATTTATTGACCTGATCACAAACACCCATGCGAATTCTGGCTATCGATACCGCCACAGAGGCGTGCTCTGTTGCCCTGTGGAATGACGGTACTACCAAGGCTCATTTCGAGCTTTGCCCACGAGAACACACCCAACGAATTTTACCAATG
Organism: Citrobacter sp. RHBSTW-00859; assembly: GCF_013729795.1. Classification (NCBI taxonomy): domain Bacteria; kingdom Pseudomonadati; phylum Pseudomonadota; class Gammaproteobacteria; order Enterobacterales; family Enterobacteriaceae; genus Citrobacter; species Citrobacter sp. RHBSTW-00859. Next base: position 2,194,811 of record NZ_CP056284.1, read on the forward strand.
GTCGAGGAAATCCTGGCTGCTGGCGATCTCACGTTAACCGATATCGACGCTCTGGCGTTTGGTCGCGGTCCTGGCAGTTTCACCGGTGTACGTATTGGGATTGGCATTGCTCAGGGGCTGGCGTTAGGCGCGAATTTACCGATGATCGGCGTTTCCACCCTGGCAACAATGGCGCAGGGAGCCTGGCGTAAGTCGGGCGCGACCCGCGTACTGGCCGCGATCGACGCGCGAATGGGCGAAGTCTATTGGGCCGAATACCTGCGTGATGAGCACGGCAACTGGCACGGTGAAGAAACCGAAGCGGTGCTAACCCCCGAGCAGGTGCATGCGCGTTTACTGCAACTGTCTGGCGAGTGGGTAACGGTCGGAACGGGCTGGCCTGCCTGGCCTGAGCTCGGTAAAGACAGCGGTCTGACGCTGAGCGATGGCGACGTTTTGCTTCCGGCGGCTGAAGATATGCTGCCTGTTGCCACGCAAATGCTGGCTGCCGGTAAGACCGTGGCGGTTGAACATGCGGAACCGGTTTATTTACGTAACACCGTGGCATGGAAGAAACTTCCCGGTAAAGAATGAATCTTAGTAGTACATCCCTGGTTAATTCGCATAGCCGTCAGTGCGTAGCATGGTGAATTGGTCGGGGCAGAAGCTAAGAAAAGGGAGTCGCAATATGGCGGTGCAAAAGCAGTTATTGAAAGGTGTGTTGGCGGGCGCATTCGCGTTAATGCTTAGCGGTTGTGTCACCATCCCGGACGCGATTAAAGGTTCGAGCCCTACGCCGCAGCAGGATCTGGTGCGGGTGATGAATGCCCCGCAGCTGTATGTCGGACAGGAAGCGCGTTTCGGCGGTAAAGTGGTGGATATTCAGAACCAGCAGGGGAAATCCCGTCTGGAAATTGCCACTGTTCCTCTTGATAGCGGGGCGCGACCGGTGCTGGGCGAAGCCTCCCGCGGGCGAATTTATGCTGATGTAAATGGCTTCCTCGACCCGGTGGACTTCCGCGGTCAACTGGTTACCGTCGTCGGTCCGATTAGCGGTACTGTGGATGGAAAAATCGGTAATACGCCGTATAAATTTATGCTGATGCAGGTAACTGGCTATAAACGCTGGCATATTACTCAGCAAATTGTTATGCCGCCTCAGCCGATCGACCCCTGGTTCTACGGTGCGCGTGGCTGGCCTTACGGTGGCTACGGTGGATGGGGATGGTACAATCCCGGCCCGGCACAGGTTCAGACCATAGTAACTGAGTAACTCTTTGTTTTATGAGTAAAAGAAACAGCGGCTCGTCCGCTGTTTCTGCATTAACGTGGATATAAGAAAAATAAATAGTGACGTGCTTCGCAACCTTGTCGTTGTGTAATAAACAAACTGGTACGCTGAGTTAATATTATGTTAACAATTTGTTTATTGCCTGGGGTTGTGATGACGACGAATACGCATTTTAGAGGTGATGTATTGAAAAAGGTTTGGCTTAACCGTTATCCCGCTGGTGTTCCTGCGGAGATCAATCCTGACCGTTATCAATCCCTGGTGGAACTCTTTGAACACTCAGTAAGACGGTATGCCGATCAGCCCGCGTTTGTAAACATGGGGGAGGTGATGACCTTCCGCAAGCTTGAAGAGCGTAGCCGGGCATTTGCGGCCTATTTGCAACAGGGACTCGGGCTGAAGAAGGGCGATCGCGTCGCATTGATGATGCCGAACCTGCTGCAATATCCGGTCGCACTGTTTGGGATTTTACGTGCCGGCATGATCGTCGTGAACGTGAACCCGCTGTACACGCCTCGCGAGCTGGAACATCAGCTCAACGACAGCGGCGCGTCGGCGATTGTCATCGTGTCTAACTTTGCCCACACGCTGGAAAAAGTCGTCGACAAAACGTCGGTGCAACACGTGATCCTGACGCGTATGGGCGATCAGCTGTCGACCGCCAAAGGGACGTTGGTTAACTTTGTCGTCAAGTATATCAAGCGTCTGGTGCCGAAATATCACCTGCCGGATGCCATCTCATTTCGTAGTGCGCTGCAAAACGGTTATCGCATGCAGTATGTGAAACCCGAAGTGGTGTCGGAAGATCTGGCGTTCCTGCAATATACCGGGGGGACTACCGGTGTGGCGAAGGGCGCGATGCTTACGCACCGTAACATGCTGGCTAACCTTGAGCAGGTTAACGCCACTTATGGCCCGTTGCTGCATCCGGGTAAAGAACTGGTGGTGACGGCCCTACCGCTGTATCACATTTTTGCGCTGACGATGAACTGTCTGCTGTTTATTGAGCTGGGCGGTCAAAACCTGCTGATTACCAACCCGCGTGATATTCCGGGACTGGTAAAAGAGCTGGCGAAGTATCCGTTCACCGCCATGACCGGCGTCAACACGCTGTTTAACGCGCTGCTGAATAACAAAGAGTTCCAACAACTGGACTTCTCGTCACTGCACCTTTCGGCAGGCGGCGGGATGCCGGTTCAACAGGCGGTAGCTGAACGTTGGGTGAAGCTGACGGGTCAGTATCTGCTGGAAGGCTATGGCCTGACGGAGTGTGCCCCTCTGGTGAGCGTCAACCCTCACGATATCGACTACCACAGCGGCAGTATCGGGTTACCGGTTCCTTCCACCGAGGTCAAACTGGTGGATGACGACGATAACGAAGTGCCGCCGGGAGAACCGGGCGAACTGTGCGTGAAAGGTCCGCAAGTGATGCTGGGCTACTGGCAGCGACCAGACGCCACCGACGAAATCGTCAAAGACGGCTGGCTGCACACCGGCGATATTGCGGTGATGGATGATGAAGGCTTCCTGCGTATTGTCGATCGTAAGAAAGATATGATCCTGGTGTCCGGCTTCAACGTCTATCCAAACGAAATTGAAGACGTGGTTATGCAACATCCTGGCGTACAGGAAGTGGCTGCGGTTGGCGTTCCGTCGGGCAGCAGCGGTGAAGCGGTGAAAATTTTCGTGGTGAAGAAAGATGCCTCGTTAACTGATGAGGCGCTTATCACTTTCTGCCGTCGTCACCTGACGGGCTATAAAGTACCGAAGCTGGTGGAGTTTCGCGACGAGTTGCCGAAATCTAACGTCGGTAAAATTTTGCGACGAGAATTACGTGACGAAGCGCGCGCCAAAGTGGACAATAAAGGCTGAGCGTTAAGTCAGCCAGCAGAAAACGCCGGGTAAATCGGCGTTTTTTTTGGCGCAAACCTAAGAGAGCACGATTTGAATTATCAAATGATCACCACGGACGACGCGTTAGCCACGCTGTGCGAAGCCGTCCGTGAATTTCCGGCGATAGCCCTGGATACCGAATTTGTTCGCACACGTACCTATTATCCGCAGTTGGGGCTGATCCAGCTGTTTGATGGCAAACACGTTGCTCTGATTGATCCGCTAGGGATCACCGACTGGTCGCCCCTGCGCGATATTCTGCGTGATACCGCCATCACCAAATTCCTGCATGCGGGAAGTGAAGACCTGGAAGTGTTTCTCAACGCTTTTGGCGAACTTCCGCAGCCGTTAATTGACACACAAATCCTGGCCGCGTTTTGCGGTCGTCCACTGTCGTGGGGCTTCGCCTCGATGGTGGAAGAGTTTACGGGTGTGGCGCTCGACAAAAGCGAATCGCGTACCGACTGGCTGGCCAGACCGCTGACCGAGCGTCAGTGCGAATACGCGGCGGCTGACGTCTGGTATCTGTTACCGATCACCACAAAACTGATGGCTGAAACCGAAGCCAGCGGCTGGCTGCCAGCTGCGCTGGACGAATGCCGCTTAATGCAGCAGCGTCGCCAGGAGATTCTGGCGCCAGAAGACGCCTGGCGTGACATCACCAACGCATGGCAACTGCGCACCCGTCAGCTAGCCTGCCTGCAATTGCTTGCCGACTGGCGACTGCGTAAAGCACGCGAGCGCGATCTGGCGGTAAACTTCGTGGTACGTGAAGAGCACCTGTGGGCGGTGGCGCGTTATATGCCGGGCAGCCTGGGTGAACTGGATAGCCTGGGTCTTTCCGGGAGCGAAATTCGTTTCCACGGTAAAACGCTGATCGCCCTGGTGGAAAAGGCACAGGCTTTACCGGAAGAGTCGCTACCGCAGCCGCTGCTGAATTTGATGGATATGCCAGGGTATCGCAAGGCGTTCAAAGCCATCAAAGCGCTGGTTGCCGAGGTGAGTGCGGAACATAATCTCAGCGTCGAACTGCTTGCTTCGCGTCGCCAGATCAACCAGTTGCTCAACTGGCACTGGAAATTAAAGCCGCAGCAATCCCTGCCAGAGCTGGTTTCCGGCTGGCGTGGCGAATTGATGTCCGATCGCCTCAACGCGCTGCTGCAGGAATACCCGCAGTAAGTCACCAGGCTCGCCGGGTCGCGCGTTTGCTGACCCGGCCTGCGCAACGCTACAGATCGAGCACCAGGCGCTTACCTTTGGCGCGCGAGCAGCAGATGAGCATGCTTTGCTGGCTGGCTTTTTCGTCGTCGCTGAAATACTGATCGCGGTGATCCGCTTCCCCTTCGAGAATCGTCGTTTCGCAGGTGCCGCAAACACCTTCCCGGCACAGGCACTCAACCCGGGCGGCTTTGTTATTTTCGATAACCTGCAAAATGGTCATCTCTTCCGGGACCACAAACTCGCGCCCGGAACGCGCCAGCACCAGGGTGAAGGCGTCGCCGCCTTTCTCTTCCACGGCAAATTGTTCGAAATGTAGCGTATTGCTGTCCAGCCCAAGGCGGGAAGCCGCTTCTCTGACAGCATCGTTGAGCACCGCAGGGCCACAGGTGTAGATATGCGTGCCGGGTTCAACATCTGCCAGCAGACGGGCTAAATCGAGGCGGGTGCCTGCGTTCGACAGGTGCAGATGAATGCGATCGGCGCTGGGGTGTTGCATGAGTTCGTCATGAAACGCGCAGGTCTCCTGGCTGGGAGAGCAATAGTGCAGTTGCCATTGCGTCTGAGATTGTTCTAGCTCCGGGAGTTGCGATAAAAACGGTGTGATGCCGATACCTCCGGCAATCAACAGATGTTTTTGTGCCTGAGGGGCGAGGGCGAAGAGATTATTTGGTGTGGAGATCGTGAGCGTGTCGCCGGGCTTCACGTTTTGATGCAGATATCGTGAGCCGCCTTTGGACGCTTCCTCCAGGCGTACGGCGATTTTATAGGCGCGCGTATCGCGTGGTGAACTCATCAGCGAGTACGCATTGCTGTACAGGTTCTCGCCATCGCGCATCTGCACGATAATATGGCTGCCACCCTGAAACGCAGGCAACGGCTGGCCTGAGGTCGCCGTTAAGGTGAAGCATTTTACCTGCGCGGTAATCGTCTCAATCCGGCTGACCCGGACTTCTTGCATTTGATAATCAGACATTGCGGCCTCCCTAAAAAATCTGTCCGACGCGGCTCAGCGACGCGCCGGAACCTGTCGTAAAAGCCCCGGGTTATTCCTGAAAAACCTGGGCGACCAGATTATGGAAATGGGCAATGCCATGCTCGGAGATGCCGCTGCCGCTGGTGTCCGCCATAATGCGTCCCTGGCCGCGATACCCGCGCGATTTCAGCCCTTTTTGTACGCTTTCAACCAGACGTAAATCTTCAGGACGAAAGACGTTGCGATACCATTCGATCAGTTGTTTCTGCTCTTCGGTCAGCTCTTCGTTGGTGAAGTAGATGTCATAGTTTTGCAGCGTGGTTTCCGCATCTACCGGGAATTCGTAGATAACGGTCATCATGCCTTTGATTGGCGTCACGTTGAGCATGGTGCACGGCCACAGCCAGAAACCGTGGAAGGCGGCATCAACCCCTTCTTCGAACTTAAATGACTGCTCTGAAGGTTTGGCGAAACCGTATTGCAGCGTCCAGTTGCCGTGCATGGTATGCCAGTAACGGTCAACCTGGACCGAGTCGGAAAAACCTGGATGGGCCGGACCGCAGTGGTAGCACTCCAGATAGTTATCGACAATATTCTTCCAGTTGGCTGGGGTACGAGTCGTAAAGCGCGCAGCAAGTTTCAGGTCATGCACGTCTGGGCAGGCTTCGATAACTTTGTCTGCAAGACCAGGGAGTTGTTCTTCCACGCTGCCCGCGTTCGGATCCATGTTAATAAACACGAATCCGGCATATTCTTCCAGGCGTACTGGTGTAAGTTGCGCTTTTTCGCTGTCGAAGTTGGCGACGTTTTCGCAGTTACGCGCATGCGCCAGATTGCCGTCAAGTTTGAATGCCCATGCGTGGTAAGGGCAGGTAATCACATTTTTCGCTTTCCCCTCGCCGCTCAACAGCTGATGGCCGCGATGCGGGCAGACGTTGTAGAATGCCCGCAGCACGTTATCGCGACCACGTACCAGCACGATATTCTCGCCAATCACTTCTCGGGTAACATAATCATTGGGTTTCGCCAGTTCGCTACTGTGGGCGACGCAAATCCAGCTTTTAGCGAACACCTTTTCTTGTTCGTGTTCGAAAGCCTGATGGTCGGTATAAAACCGGGCCGGGATAGTCCAGGCATCCTGCGGGTTGGCACAGAAATTTTGCGGCAGAATAAACTCAGGGCTCAGATTGCTCATTGGAATACCTTTAATTTGTGAGTAAGAGGATTTTTGTACTGGCGCTTAATTGTCGCCTTTGAGTAGTGTCCCGGCCGGTGGCGCGACCGGGACGTCAACTGGCGCTTCGGGAAGATGACTTTCAATTTGATGCGCAGGAACGTGGGCATAGTCCTGCCGTACCCAGCGCAGAAAACCGCCAACCTTCACCAACAGGATGGCGAGGAATGGAAGAGCGGTCAGAACCACCGTGGTCTTCATGGTTTCCAGGGACGCGCCGGTGAACAAAATTGATAATGGGATCAGGGTGATGACCACGCACCAGAACAGACGAAGACTGCGCTGCGGATCTTCCCCTTCCTGCAGGTTGCGCGTGCTGGTGGCCGCCATGGTGTAGGCCACAGCATCCATGTGTGAGGCGAGGAATATAATCATGATCGCCAGATACGCCACCAGAAACAGTTTCCCGGCAGGCAACGACATCAACACTTGCTGTACGGCTGTCTCACCGCCCAGCGTCGCCATAACCTGCGGTACGTCGATCACGCCGTTCACAAACTGGTGAATGGAGTAGCTTTCCATCACGCCAAAGAAGAACCAGCAACCAACAGTGCTACCGAGGATTAATGCCCAGATAACCTCTTTGATTTTGCGACCACGGGATACGCGAGTGACAAACATTGCCACGCCCGGCGTGTAGGAGATCCACCACAGCCAGTAGAACACCGTCCAGTTACGGGTGAACTCACCGTTGCCAAGCGGGTCGGTGAAGAGGCTCATTTGCAAAAAATTTTGTGTCGTCAGGCCGATGGCGTTGATGATGTTGTTGGTGATGAACTCGGTCGGGCCGACGATCAGCACCAGCAGCGGCAGTAAAAATGCCCCCCAGCCGACCATTTTGCTCAGACGTTGCAAACCGTTATTGATGCCAATCCAGGAGCTCAGGCAGAAAATGCCGCCAGAGAACAGGATCACAAACGCCTGCACCGTGAAGTTATCCGGTAACCCCGTCAGGGCAGACAAACCGCGGGTAAAGGTGGCGGCGGTGACGACCAGAGAGATGGTTAACGCGCCAACTGTCGCGATCAGGAACATCAGGTCAACCAGGCGACCCCAGACGCCCTGCGGATGCACGCCGGTAATGGCGGCGATAATCCCGGACAGGCTCAGTCCTTTGTTTTTACGCACATGGAAGTGGTAGGCCATGGTTAATGAGGCCAACGTGTAGGTCGCCCATGCGCTGATCCCCCAATGGAAAAAGGAGTAAGGCAGGCTGTATTCCAGCGCTTTTTGCGAGTGCGGCGCGATATTCAGACCCGGGGTCTGGTAATAATAGGCCCACTCAGCAACGCCCCAGTAGAGCGTGGAGGAGCCTAATCCGGCGCATATAAACATAAAAAGCCAGGAGAGCGTGCTGTATTCCGCTTTACCTTCTCCCAGACGAATGTTGCCGTATTTACTGGTAGCCAGCCAGACGACCAGACCCATAGCCATCAGAACGAGGATCTGCACGGCGGAACCCAGCATCCGGGTAACGCCGTTAAAAAGGGTATTTGCGACTTGTGCAGACTGCTGAGGGAAGAGACTAAGTGTGGCGGCGATGAAAAGAATAGCCACCAGGCTGATGGCTATCAGCGGCATGTCTTTTTTCTTGACGTTGCTCAACATGGGATCTCCTGGGCACAGTTGCCCGCGTATGGCATTAGCCTGTCGTTGTTATCATGCTGTAGGGGTAGAATGAGTTATTTTTTATTTAACAATTTTATTATTTGTTATTTACATGAATTAAACAATTGCCCGATGTGTGAAGCAATAAAACACGGAACGGAAATAATAAAAGGTGAATTAGCGCAGGTTATTGGCTCCACAAAGTGCATAAAAAAGCCGCGTCAGTGACGCGGCGCATATTTCGTGGTTTGACCTCTAACGTAGTGCCTGACAGATGGCTTCTCCCACCTGTTGCGTGGTGGCGCAGCCTTTCATATCCGGTGTTTTCGGGCCACTGGCAATAACGTGCTCAATTGCCGCCAGAATACCGTCGTGGGCAGCCTTATAGTTGGCATCACCGTTGCCAAGGAAGTCCAGCATCATGGCGCCAGCCCAGATAGTGGCAATCGGGTTGGCGATGTTTTTTCCGTAAATATCGGGAGCCGAACCATGTACTGGCTCGAACAGGGACGGGAAGGTGCGTTCCGGGTTTAAGTTGGCAGAAGGTGCGATGCCAATCGTCCCGGTACAGGCCGGACCCAGATCGGAGAGGATGTCGCCGAACAGGTTGGAAGCAACCACAACGTCAAAGCGCTCCGGCTGCATCACAAAGCGGGCGCACAGTATATCGATATGCTGTTTATCCCAACGGATCTCAGGATAGTTAGCCGCCATTGCTTCAACACGCTCGTCCCAGTAAGGCATGCTGATGGCCAGACCATTGGATTTGGTCGCCGAGGTCAGGGTTTTGCGCGGGCGGTTTTGCGCCAGCTCGAAAGCATAACGCAATATACGATCCACGCCGCGACGGGTGAAGACCGACTCCTGGATAACCACCTCGTGTTCCGTCCCTTCACTCACGCGTCCGCCGAGAGAAGAGTATTCTCCCTCGGTGTTCTCGCGTACGACGTAGAAATCAATGTCGCCTGGCTGCTTGCCCGCCAGTGGGCAAGGGACTCCCGGGAACAGGCGTACCGGACGCAGGTTGACGTACTGGTCGAATTCGCGGCGAAACTTAAGCAGCGAGCCCCATAAAGAGATGTGGTCCGGTACGGTGTCCGGCCAGCCAACGGCGCCAAAATAGATAGCATCAAAGGATTGCAACTGCTCATGCCAGTCATCCGGCATCATTTTACCGTGATGGGCGTAGTACTCGCAGCTCGCCCATTCCATTTGCTCAAAGCTGAGCGACAACCCCCAACGCTCGGCGGCTGCCTGTAACACATGAATGCCTTCAGGCAGCACTTCTTTACCAATGCCATCTCCGGGGATAGCGGCAATACGACAGGTTTTCTTCATAGCAGCTCTCACTTGTTCGCCATCAAAATTGACTTTCCCCTTATCCTATAATTGACTGATTAATAGTTAATCCCCCTAACTGGTGAAACATAAAACACAGATCATGAATAATCTGCCGCTGCTAAATGATTTACGCGTCTTTATGCTGGTTGCCCGTCGGGCAGGATTTGCCGCCGTTGCCGAGGAACTGGGTGTATCACCGGCTTTTATCAGTAAGCGAGTAGCCCTGCTGGAGCAGACACTGAACGTGGTGCTGCTGCACCGGACAACGCGGCGTGTAACCATCACGGAAGAGGGGGAGCGGATCTACGAATGGGCGCAGCGGATCCTGCAGGATGTCGATCAGATGATGGACGAGTTGTCGGATGCCAGGCAGATCCCGCAGGGGATGCTACGTATTATTAGTAGCTTTGGTTTTGGCCGTCGGGTGGTGGCTCCGGCGCTGTCTGCGCTGGCAAAAGCGTACCCGCAGTTAGAACTGAGGTTCGATGTTGAAGACCGCCTGGTGGATATGGTGAATGAGGGCGTCGATCTTGATATTCGTATCGGGGATGATATCGCGCCGAACCTGATTGCCCGCAAGCTGGCGACTAACTACCGTATTCTGTGCGCTTCGCCGGAATTTGTGGCGCAGCACGGGACGCCGAAGCAACTCAACGATCTCTCCACTTTTCCTTGTCTGGTTATCAAAGAGCGCGACCATCCGTTTGGCATCTGGCAAATGCGTAATAAAGAGGGCGCTCACTCAATTAAAGTTACGGGGCCTCTGTCGTCTAATCATGGCGAAGTGGTACATCAGTGGTGTCTTGATGGGCAGGGAATTGCCCTGCGTTCGTGGTGGGACGTTTGCGACAACATTGCCGGTGGACATCTGGTACACGTATTACCCGAGTATTATCAACCAGCAAATATATGGGCGGTTTATGTTTCTCGGCTGGCGACGTCGGCAAAAATCCGTATTACGGTTGAGTATTTGCGCCGCTATTTTGCCGAAAACTATCCAAAGTTTACTTTGGAATAAATCCGCAACAGCCTGGCAAGAAACTGAAAATAAAAAAGGCAGAATAATCTGCCTTTTTTTGCAACTATAACTCACTGAGCAAAGCCGTTATTTAGACTCTTCAGCTTCAGGTAATGTCACGTTAAGTTCGAGGATAGAAATATCGCCGTCTTTTTGTTCAAGCTGTACGGTGACCATTTCGGGATCAATTTGTACATACTTGCAGATAACCTCGAGAATATCTTTCCTCAGTTGCGGTAAATAATGTGGCTCGGCGTCACTACGACGACGTTCCGCAACAATAATCTGCAGTCGCTCTTTAGCGATGTTCGCTGTGCTCTTTTTCCGCGAGAGAAAAAAATCCAGTAATGCCATAACTTATCCTCCGAACAGGCGTTTGAGGAAACCTTTCTTCTCTTCTTCAATGAAGCGGAAAGGACGTTCTTCTCCCAACAGACGGTCTACGGTATCAGCATAGGCTTTACCGGCATCAGCATTGATGTCGAGAATAACCGGCTCACCCTGGTTAGACGCGCGCAGGACTGACTGATCTTCAGGAATCACGCCAACCAGCTTGATTCGCAGAATTTCCAGTACGTCTTCCATGCTCAGCATGTCACCTTTATTTACGCGGCCAGGGTTGTAGCGCGTCAGCAACAAATGCTCTTTAATCGGATCTTCACCGTTTTCCGCACGACGAGATTTCGACGCCAGAATACCCAGAATACGGTCAGAGTCACGTACAGAGGAGACTTCCGGGTTAGTGGTGATAATCGCTTCATCGGCAAAATACAGGGCCATCAGCGCGCCGGTTTCAATACCCGCTGGGGAGTCGCAGACGATGAAATCGAATTCCATCGTTTTCAGGTCGTCCAGAACTTTCGCGACGCCTTCACGCGTCAGCGCGTCTTTATCGCGAGTCTGTGATGCCGGAAGAATAAAGAGATTTTCGGTACGCTTATCTTTGATTAACGCCTGATTTAACGACGCATCGCCCTGAATAACGTTGACGAAGTCGTAAACGACGCGGCGTTCACAACCCATAATCAGATCGAGGTTACGCAGGCCGATATCAAAATCAATAACGACAGTTTTCTTTCCCTTCTGGGCCAAACCTGTAGCGATGGCCGCGCTGGAGGTGGTTTTGCCAACGCCCCCTTTACCCGAAGTAACAACAATAATGCGTGCCATAGAAATTCCTTGTTAAAAAGGGATCAATTCAACGGTTGAACTGTCAAAGCGTTCTCTGCTAATTGCAGACGGGCCGCTTTGCCATAAAATTCTGCTGGGATTTTATCACTCAGCCAATAAACACCTGCGATAGACACCAGTTCTGCCGTCAGATGGGTACAAAAAATTTGCGCTTCACGATCGCCGCTTGCACCTGCCAGCGCACGGCCTCTCATCATTCCATAAACATGAATATTGCCATCAGCGATAAGCTCTGCGCCCGCACTGACGTGGCTTGTAACAATCAGATCACATTGTGGAGCATAAATGCGCTGACCGGAACGAACCGGCACATTTATTAATCGTGTTTTTGTGATGGGAGTAACGTTTTGCGGCGGAGCGACGGGAGCCGGGACCTCAACAGGCGCAGGACGAATAGCTTTTTCTTTACCTTCAGTCAGTAAAGGAAGACCCATTTCGTCGATTTCTGCCTTTAGTCTGGCGTCTTTGCATCCGCTAACGCCAATAATGCGCAATCCGGTAGACGCGACCACTTTCTGCAGCGCTGACCAGTTTACCGGGCTTTCAAGACCACTCACGTTAACCACCACGGGAGCATGTTTTAAAAAAGCCGGTGCCTGCGCGATTTTGTCTTCCAACGCCTGACGAATAACCTCGGGTTCTGCTTCATGTAAATGAACCACTGATAAGGTGAAGCTACTGCCTTTAAGCTCGATTGGCGTGTTTGACATCCTGGCCTTACTCAATTTGCTATTTATCATCCCCAGCGCGGGGTGATATTCCGAAGACTATAAGGCATGTTATAGTCAGTATTATATTGAGGCAAGCCACCATTCCGTGAATTCAGAGTAAAAGATATGTTTTGTGTGATCTACCGAAGCAGCAAACGTGACCAGACCTATTTATATGTCGAAAAAAAAGACGATTTCTCGCGCGTTCCTGAAGAACTGATGAGAGGATTTGGTCAGCCGACGCTGGCAATGATGTTACCGCTTGATGGGCGTAAAAAATTAGTTAATGCCGATCTTGAAAAAGTAAAACAGGCCCTGACCGAGCAGGGCTATTATTTACAAATACCCCCGCCGCCAGAAGATTTACTTAAACAGCATCTGGCAGCGGCAAAACAAAATACACCAGACGCTAAACGTTAAACTGCATCCGGCAGCAGCACGTTCCATCGATGCAGTACCTGAAATCTATGACTACGTTAGGGGAAAGTAATGTATCAACATCACAACTGGCATGGTGCTCTGCTGGATTATCCGGTGAGTAAGGTGGTTTGCGTAGGGAGTAACTATGCCAACCATATTAAAGAGATGGGCGGAACCACCCCGGAAGAACCGGTTCTGTTTATTAAACCGGAAACCGCGCTGTGCGATTTGCGCCAGCCGCTGGTGATCCCATCTGATATGGGGTCTGTCCACCATGAAGTTGAGCTGGCTGTGCTGATCGGCGCGACCCTGCGGCAAGCGACAGAAGATCATGTGCGCAAAGCCATTGCCGGTTATGGTGTCGCGCTGGATCTGACCCTGCGCGATATTCAGGGCAAAATGAAGAAGGCGGGGCAGCCATGGGAAAAAGCGAAGGGTTTTGATAACTCTTGCCCGCTGTCTGGATTTATTCCGGTGGCGGAATTTAATGGCGATCCGCAGGATACGATGCTTGGATTAACGGTCAACGGTGAAACTCGCCAGCACGGCTCCACGGCGGACATGATCCATCACATCGTTCCCTTGATTGCTTATATGAGCCGTTTCTTTACCCTCAAAGCGGGCGATGTGGTGCTAACGGGAACGCCAGCAGGCGTGGGACCTTTAAGCAGCGGCGACGAACTGGCCATCAGTTTTCACAGTCAAACGCTAACAACCCGCGTGCTGTAATCTCTGCTTGCCGCCTTTTCGGGCGGCAAAACTTGCATCAGCGTGCCAGACTGGTTATAAGGTGCAGCTTTATTGCAATAGCGGAAACCCTGATGAGCGACATACCTTTCTGGCAAAGTAAAACCCTTGATGAAATGACCGATGCCGAGTGGGAGTCATTATGTGACGGGTGCGGTCAATGCTGCCTGCATAAGCTGATGGATGAAGACACTGACGAAATCTACTTTACCAACGTCGCCTGTCGTCAGCTCAACATTAAAACCTGCCAGTGTCGTAATTACGAACGTCGATTCGAGTACGAGCCTGACTGCATCAAACTGACGCGTGATAATCTGCCGACTTTTGAATGGTTGCCGATGACCTGCGCCTATCGTCTGCTCGCAGAAGGAAAAGGGCTGCCGGAGTGGCACCCGTTGCTGACAGGATCAAAAGCGGCGATGCACGGTGAACGTATCTCGGTTCGTCATATTGCGGTGAAAGAGTCGGAAGTGCGTGACTGGCAGGATCATATCCTGAACAAACCTTCATGGGCGGACTGACCCGCCCATCGATTAGCAGGCGTTAAGGGTTAAGACTTTTTCGCCTGATACATTTCATCGGAGTGGTTGTCATCTTCCACCCAGAAGTTAATGTTGAATTGCGCATCGTCGCTTAATTCAACGCGATGCCAGTACTGCGGTGGGCTGGTCGCGAACTGACCGGCATTAATCACCACTTTCACTTCAGGTTCTTTTGCGTCTTCATTGGCAAAGCCATAATACGTTACCGTACCTTCCATTACGCAGAGCTGTCCAAACACGCCTGCTGCGGTGTTATGGTGAGAAAGAAGTGCTGCCGGGACGTTGTCTTTGGTAAAGAAGGGAGTAGAGCGTTTTACTTTCCAGTTTGCCGGGATGCGTAAATGGGACATCAGACATCTCCTTGGTGTGGTATCTATAAGATGTATTTAATATACATTTTATAGATGCCAGCAGGCAATGAATTTAAGGCAAAAAAAACGCTCCCGAAGGAGCGTCTCTGTTAGCGACCGAAGAGGTCACGTTTTTTCGGTTTAAACGGCTGTGCTATGACTACCAGCACGGCGACCACCAGGTAAGCGGCGAAGATCCCCAACAGCCACTGTGGCATTTCCAGGGTTAAAAAAGACCACTGGCGTTCAGCACAGTCACCGGATGCTAAAAACACCTGCGGCAGCCATTTGTCCAGCGGCAGCCAGCTCGGGAAGCGTGCGGCAAAATCACAGGTCATAAACGGTGATGGGTGCAACTGAATCATGGTGTGCTCATAAGCTAACTGCAGTCCGCGCCAGGCACTGTAAATCCAGATAATCATCGCCACATAGCGCAGCGGCGTTTTTGGTGCGATAGCCCCCACCAGCCCCGCGCCCATCACGCCAAATAATGCGCTACGTTCGTAAATACACAACACGCAAGGTTTTAGCAGCATGACGTGCTGGAACCACAGCGCGACAAGCTCCAGCGCAAAGGCGGTTAACGCCAACAATAACCATGCACCACGACCTCGGGAGCACTGGTTTAAAAATCGCAACATAATAATTTCCCTGCAACATGCGTAGAGAGCGCAGTTTAAACCAATTCAATTTATGCGCCACTAGCAGGAATTGAAAATTTGAGTAATCGGATAATTATCATGCAAAAAGTCAAACCGGGCAGTGATTTGCCCGGTAAATTGTTATGAAAGTGTAGCTAACCAGCCCGCCTGGGTCATCCACTCAGTCACCGGAACAAGCGTGAACTCGACGCAAAGCAGACCAACCAGCGTCAGGACGAGAGTATAAGGCAGAGCCATCCACACCATGCGACCATAAGAGAGTCGAATCAATGGTGCCAGCGCGGAGGTCAGCAGGAACAGGAATGCCGCCTGGCCATTTGGCGTAGCAACGGAAGGCAGGTTAGTCCCGGTATTGATCGCCACCGCTAACAGCTCAAATTGGTTAAGGCTGATGGTCCCATGTTCCAACGCGGCTTTGGCTTCGTTAATGTAAATGGTGCCGACAAACACGTTATCAGAGATAGAAGACAGCAGACCGTTAAAGAGATAGAACAGCGTCAGTTGAGCATGTTCAGAGGACTGCAAAACAAACTGAATAATCGGTGAAAAGAGCTGTTGATCGATAATCACCGCAACGATAGAGAAGAACACGGTTAGCAGGGCAGTGAAAGGCAGCGACTCGGTAAACGCTTTACCAATCGCGTGTTCGTCAGTAACGCCGGTCAACGACGTGGCCAGGATAATGACGGACAGACCGATTAATCCGACTTCCGCCAGATGCAGGGCCAGGGCAACCACCAGCCAGATACCGATAATCGCCTGAACAATCAGTTTGATTTTTTCCTGACGAGTACGCTGCTGACGGCTTTGATCGTCAAACTGTTGCAGGACATCGCGGACGGTCTCCGGCAGCGTTTCGCCATAGCCAAACCAGCGCAATTTCTCAACCAGCATGCAGGTTAACAGGCCGCAAATCAGCACCGGGACGGTGACCGGCGACATGCGCAGGAAAAAGTCACCAAAATGCCAGCCAGCCGCTTTGGCGATAATCAGGTTTTGCGGTTCGCCGACCATAGTCATTACGCCGCCTAACGCCGTACCGACACCCGCATGCATCATCAGGCTGCGCAGAAAACCACGGAACTGCTCCAGTACGACCTTATTGTGCTGATCGATATGGCTATCATCGAGCATATTGTTGTCTTCCGTGCGGGAAGAGGCGAAGCGATGGTAAATACCATAAAAACCAACCGCTACGCTGATTACCACGGCAACAACGGTCAGCGCATCCAGGAATGCAGAAAGGAAGGCAGCGGCAACGCAAAATGCCAGCGACAGCAGCATCTTGGAGCGAATCGTAAGCAGTAGGCGGGTGAAAATAAACAGCAGCAACTGCTTCATAAAGTAGATGCCAGCCACCATAAACATCAGCAGCAATAGCACCTCAAGGTTAGCGGCAACCTCTTCACGCACATGTGTGGCACTGGTCATGCCGATGATGACCGCCTCGATGGCTAGCAACCCGCCTGGTAGCAGCGGGTAACATTTTAACGCCATCGCCAGCGTAAAAATGAACTCGGCCACCAACAGCCAGCCCGCAATAAAGGGATTGATGAAAAATATAACCGGGTTAACGACTAAGAAAACGAGTAGTGCAAGTTTGTACCAGTCAGGTGATTGACCTAAAAAATTGCGCCACATAGCGCGGCCCCATGATAGCTCCATGGTGATTTCCCTACCTTTAAAAATGAAATCATGTTTTTATGTTTGACCGCAAAGCTTAGCGGGAGGAGGGAGTACAGGCAAGCTATTCACGCGACGGACAAGGCTGGCTGTGCTTCAGCGTAATCTGGAAAATGAAGCCTTGATCCACTTTTTCTTCATTGCGTCAGCTATCAGCCATGTAGCCCGTCTGGTATGATAACTGTAACTATGTTTTGCTGTGTAATGGAATTATCACTATGGTCATTAAGGCGCAAAGCCCGGCTGGGTTCGCGGAAGAGTACATCATTGAAAGTATCTGGAATAACCGCTTCCCACCTGGCACTATTTTGCCTGCTGAACGTGAACTCTCTGAACTGATTGGAGTGACACGTACCACGTTACGCGAGGTATTACAGCGTCTGGCGCGGGACGGTTGGTTGACCATTCAACACGGCAAGCCGACGAAGGTGAATAACTTCTGGGAAACCTCTGGGCTAAATATCCTTGAAACGCTGGCGCGTCTCGATCACGAGAGCGTGCCGCAGCTTATTGATAATCTGCTGTCCGTGCGTACCAACATCTCGACGATCTTTGTTCGTACCGCGTTTCGCCAGCATCCTGATAAAGCGCAGGAGGTTCTGGCAACGGCAAATCAGGTGGCCGACCATGCTGATGCGTTCGCCGATCTGGACTATAACATTTTCCGCGGTCTGGCATTTGCCTCTGGCAATCCGATTTACGGTTTGATCCTCAATGGAATGAAGGGATTATATACCCGCATTGGCCGCCATTATTTCGCCAATCCGGAAGCCCGCGCGCTGGCGCTGAGCTTTTACCGTAAGCTGTCAGAACTTTGTGATCAGGGTGCTCATGAGCAGGTATATGAAACGGTGCGTCGCTATGGTCACGACAGCGGCGAGATTTGGCATCGTATGCAGAAAAACCTGCCGGGCGATTTAGCTATTCAGGGGCGCTAATCGCACCTTATCCGGCCTACGAACTGCACGATTGTAGGCCGGATAAGACGTTTTCGCGTCGCCATCCGGCATTAAGATTTACAGACCGTTCATCCTCGGCGGGCAACGCTCCAGCAGTTCCACACTGCCGTCTTCATTCTGCTGCTCCAGCATCACGTCAAAACCCCAGAGCCGGTGCACATGCTTGAGCACCTCTTTGCGTCCTTTATCCAGCGGAGCGCGGTTATGCGGAATATAGCGCAAGGTGAGCGAGCGGTCGCCGCGCAGATCGACATTCCAGATTTGAATATTCGGCTCAAGGTTGCTCAGGTTATATTGCGACGACAGCCTGTTGCGGATCTCACGATATCCTTCCTCGTTGTGAATCGCGGAAATCTCCAGATAATTATGACGATCGTCATCCAGCACGGTGAACAGGCGGAAATCACGCATAACCTTCGGTGACAGGAACTGGCTGATGAAGCTCTCATCTTTGAAATCGCGCATCGCGAAATGCAGGGTTTCCAGCCAGTCAGAACCCGCTATATCCGGGAACCAGTATTTGTCCTCTTCGGTAGGCGACTGACAAATTCGTTTAATATCCTGGAACATGGCAAAACCCAGGGCATAGGGGTTTATGCCGCTATACCACGGGCTGTTGTACGGCGGCTGGAACACCACATTGGTATGGCTATGTAAAAACTCCAGCATAAACCGTTCGGTGACTTTACCTTCGTCATAAAGGTGATTAAGGATGGTGTAATGCCAGAAAGTGGCCCACCCTTCGTTCATCACCTGGGTCTGTTTCTGCGGATAAAAATACTGGCTGACCTTGCGCACAATGCGCAGCACTTCGCGTTGCCAGGATTCCAGCAGCGGGGCGTTCTTCTCCATGAAGTACAGCAGGTTCTCCTGCGGTTCAGAAGGATAACGTCGGGCTTCCGCAACGGTTTTCTCTTCCTCTTTCTTCGGCAGCGTACGCCACAACATATTTACCTGGCTTTGCAGATACTCTTCACGGCTTTTCTGTCGGGCTTTCTCTTCCTGTAGGGAGATTTTTTGCGGGCGTTTGTAACGATCCACGCCGTAGTTCATCAGCGCGTGACAGGAGTCGAGGAGCTTTTCGACTTCATCCACGCCGTAACGCTCTTCACACTGGGTAATATAGTTTCGCGCGAAGATCAGGTAATCAACGATGGAGCTGGCATCCGTCCAGCTACGGAACAAATAGTTGTTTTTAAAGAAGGAGTTATGTCCGTAGCAGGCATGCGCCATCACCAACGCCTGCATGGTGATGGTGTTCTCCTCCATCAGATACGCGATACACGGATTGGAGTTGATAACAATCTCATAGGCCAGCCCCTGCTGACCATGCTTATACAAACGCTCGGTTTCAATAAATTTTTTACCAAACGACCAGTGAGGATAGTTGATTGGCATCCCGACGCTGGAGTAAGCGTCCATCATTTGTTCGGAGGTGATCACCTCGATTTGGTGCGGGTAGGTATCCAGTCTGTAGAGTTTCGCCACGCGGTCTATTTCCGCCAGATAGACATCCAGCAGATCAAACGTCCAGTCGGGTCCATCGCTTAACCGTGTGCTGTCCTTGTTCATGGAATCAATCGTAGCCATTCGCGCACCCTCATTGTTGGCGGCACTCTCTGTCTGGAGTACCTCATTTCAAGCATAGATCATGGTGTTAAAAAACGTGCTGCGGCTGAATTTTTTTCTTTGCGATTTCTTGTTAGCGAGGCGTCGAAAAACGGTATGGCCGCAAAATTTTATGCTGGATAAAAATAACGCACAGCAGGAGATACCAAAGCAGGGAGTTCCCCGCCATCACCGCCATATGTGAGATAAGTCACCATAAAAAAGCCATATGTTGAATAATATTTTCAACTGAGTTATCAAGATGTAATTAGATGATTGTTCTTTTACTGTTAACGGAGTGGCTATGCGAGTTGTCATACTGGGAAGTGGTGTCGTTGGCGTGACCAGCGCCTGGTACTTAAGTCAGGCTGGACACGATGTCACCGTCATTGATCGTGAGCCCGGTCCGGCACTGGAAACCAGTGCGGCGAACGCGGGGCAAATCTCTCCAGGTTATGCAGCACCCTGGGCGGCGCCAGGCGTTCCGCTTAAAGCAATTAAATGGATGTTTCAGCGCCACGCGCCGCTGGCCGTTCGCCTCGACGGGACGCAGTTCCAGTTGAAATGGATGTGGCAGATGCTACGTAACTGCGACACCAGCCATTACATGGAAAACAAGGGCCGGATGGTGCGACTGGCGGAATACAGCCGTGATTGCCTGAAAGCGCTACGCGCCTCTACCGGTATCGAGTACGAAGGACGCCAGGGTGGAACGTTGCAACTGTTCCGTACCGCTCAACAGTATGAGAACGCGACCCGCGACATCGCCGTCCTCGAGGACGCCGGTGTGCCGTATCAGCTCCTGGAAGCAAGCCGCCTGGCGGAAGTTGAACCGGCGCTGGCGGAAGTGGCACACAAGCTGACCGGCGGTCTGCGTTTACCGAATGACGAAACGGGTGACTGCCAGCTGTTTACCCAGCGTCTGGCGCTGATGGCGGAGCAGGCGGGTGTGAAATTTCGCTTTAATACTCCGGTCGATAAGCTGTTGAGCGATGGTGAGCAGATTTATGGCGTTCAGTGTGGCGAGGAGATAGTCAAAGCCGATGCCTATGTAATGGCGTTCGGCTCGTACTCTACGGCGATGCTGAAGGGGATCGTTGATATTCCGGTCTATCCGCTCAAAGGCTATTCATTGACCATTCCGGTGGCGCAAGATGACGGCGCGCCGGTTTCAACGATCCTTGATGAAACCTACAAAATCGCCATTACCCGCTTTGATAATCGTATTCGCGTTGGCGGCATGGCGGAGATTGTCGGCTTCAATACGGAATTGCTGCAACCCCGTCGTGAGACGCTGGAGATGGTCGTCCGCGATCTCTTCCCACGCGGTGGGCATGTGGAGCAGGCAACCTTCTGGACCGGGCTGCGTCCGATGACGCCGGACGGTACGCCAGTGATCGGGCGAACGCGCTTTAAGAATCTACTGCTTAATACCGGCCACGGCACGCTGGGCTGGACCATGGCCTGCGGTTCGGGTCAGTTGCTGAGCGACATTCTGTCTGGCCGCACACCAGCCATTCCTTACGACGATCTGAGCGTGGCGCGTTACAGCCCGGGGTTTACCCCATCTCGTCCACGGCATTTACATGGCGCACATAACTGATAAGGACGTGAGATGACTCGCCCAATACTGGCCAGCATTGACCTGCAGGCGTTGAAACAAAACCTGACCATTACCCGCCAGGCCGCGCCGGACGCCCGCGTCTGGTCGGTGGTGAAAGCCAATGCATACGGACACGGCATTGAACGTGTCTGGAATGCGCTGGGCACAACCGACGGTTTTGCCATGCTCAATCTTGAAGAAGCGATAACCCTGCGTGAGCGCGGGTGGAAAGGCCCGATACTCATGCTGGAGGGATTTTTCCACGCCGAAGACCTGGTGGTGTATGACAAATATCGTCTGACCACCTGTGTACACAGTAACTGGCAATTAAAAGCGCTGCAGAATGCGCGCCTCAACGCGCCGCTGGATGTTTACCTGAAGGTGAACAGCGGCATGAACCGACTGGGTTTTTTACCGGAAAGAGTATCAACGGTCTGGCAACAGCTGCGGGCAATGCCCAACGTCGGTGAAATGACGCTGATGTCCCACTTTGCAGATGCGGAGCACCCGGAAGGTATTCAGGAAGCTATGGCGCGGATTGCACAGGCGACAGAAGGGCTGGAGTGCAGACGGTCGCTGTCCAATTCGGCCGCCACACTGTGGCACCCTGAAGCATATTATGACTGGGTGCGCCCGGGCATTATTTTGTATGGCGCGTCACCTTCGGGACAGTGGCGGGACATCGCCAATACCGGCCTGAAACCGGTCATGACCCTGAGCAGCGAGATAATCGGCATACAGACGCTGAAAGCTGGAGATCGGGTGGGCTACGGGGGACGCTATACCGCCAGCGGCGAGCAGCGTATTGGCATTGTGGCGACCGGGTATGCAGACGGTTATCCGCGCCATGCGCCAAGCGGAACGCCGGTGCTGGTGGACGGCGTACGCACTACAACGGTGGGGACGGTCTCAATGGATATGCTGGCGGTAGATCTGACACCGTGTCCGCAGGCGGGGATCGGGACGCCGGTAGAGCTGTGGGGCAAAGAGATTAAAATTGACGATGTGGCCAGCGCCTCGGGTACGGTGGGCTACGAGTTGATGTGTTCTCTGGCGCTGCGCGTGCCGGTTGTGACGGTGTAACGTATCTAAAGCCGGATGTCGACGCTGATGCGTTTCATCCGGCTACACCGTTTATGCGACGCAGAGCGCAAACCGGGCAAAGCGCTGCCGCCGCCCGGCAAAAAGCATCAACGCGCCTCATCCTCATCTTCAGCAACGCGAACACCGACCTTCAGCACCGCATTATCTTCTTTCTCAGCAACCGTCCAGATCATGCCAGCAAATTCGACCTGGTCACCGACGACCGGCGCGGCGCCAAGCAGATGCTGGACAATTTCACCCAGCGTTTGCTGTTTATCACGATACTTTGTGCCATCTTCCAGGCCATAAATCAGTGCCACATCGGCGTATTTTGCGCTGGCCTCGAGAATAAAATCACCGAAGAAGCGCTGGTCTAAAGACACCGGCGGCGACTGGCTAAACAGCTTGCCGAGAGCAGGGAGATCGCGCTCACGACCAATGACGCACAGAACATCGCCTTCACGCAGCCGCGTGCTACCGGATGGGTGAAACAGCACGTTGTCACGAAACAGGGCGGCAATTCGCGTCTCTTCCGGCATATGCAAGTCGCGCAGTGCGGCTCCTACACACCACTTATCCGCGCTGAGCTGATAAACAAACTGCTCCCAGGGGTTTTCCGGATGAATATCCAGACCAATGCGCGAAACGGGCCAGCCGACGGGAGGAACCACCACTTTGGCTTTTTTGGCGGCCCAGGAAAGCGACGTTCCCTGAAACAGCAGCGAGATCAGAACCACGAAGAACGCGACGTTAAAGAACAGGCGCGCATTCTCCAGACCCGCCATCATTGGGAACACGGCGAGGATGATGGGGACTGCACCGCGCAGGCCCACCCAACTGATGAAAATGCGCTCGCGCAGATTGAAGCCACGAAACGGCAGCAGTCCGGCGAAGACCGACAGCGGACGGGCAATGAATATCATCCATGCAGACAAAATCAGCGCAGGTATCGCGATAGGCAGCAGGTCGGACGGCGTAACCAGCAGTCCCAGCACCAGGAACATGGCGATTTGCGCCAACCATGCCAGACCGTCGAAGTTTTGCAGAATGCCAAATCGGTTGCGGATGGGGCGATTACCCAGCAGGAAACCACACAGATAGACCGCCAGAATACCGCTGCCTTCCAGTGCAGTGGTCAGGGCAAAAATCAGGATCCCACCGCTTAAGGCCAGTAGCGGATAAAGCCCGGCAGGCAGTGAAATGCGGTTAATCATTTGCTGAAGCAGGTAGCCCCCACCGAGACCCAGTATGATCCCTAAGCCGAACTGCTGGATAATATGCACCGCAAACATCCAGCTTAAACCGGTCTCGTGATTTTGAATCATGGCGATAAGCGTGATGGTTAAAAACACCGCCATCGGGTCATTACTCCCGGATTCAATTTCCAGCGTAGAGCCAACACGTTCGTTAAGCCCCTTGCCGCCGAGCAGGGAAAAAACCGCCGCGGCATCGGTTGAACCGACAATCGCGCCAATCAGGAGTCCTTCGATAAGATCCAGATGAAACAGCCACGCGGCCATCATGCCGGTGAGTCCGGAGGTAATCAGCACCCCGACGGTCGCCAGCGACAGCGCCGGGCCTAACGCGACACGAAATGAGCTGGCCTGGGTGCGCATCCCGCCGTCGAGCAGGATAACCGCCAGCGCCAGGTTACTCACCATATAGGCGAAAGGGTAGTTATCGAAAGGAATACCGCCCACGCCGTCGACTCCCGCTAACATACCGATAGCGAGAAATATCACCAGAATAGGGATACCAAGACGTGATGAGAATGAACTGAGTAAGATACTGCAGGTGACGAGTACGGAACCCAAAATAAAAAGGCTAATTATTGCTGCGGCATCCAACGTTCGGTTACTCCTGAATTACGCTGTTTCGTATTTATAAACCCTAACATAATAACGACAGAAACAGCGTTTTACTTAGCCCTGTTAACCGCTTTTTTTACGATTTAAGTACCGGATGCCCACTTAAGGTGAGCTGAGCGCCGTTTTTATCATTTTTCAATACCGCTCTGGCCCCCAACGGCAAGGTGACGGTGCGTTGTTCATGACCAAAATCGAGGCCGTCGATCAACGGAACCGATAACCTGGCGCGTAGAAAATCACAAACTGAGTCAAGACTGTAGCCCGCGTCGTAATCATTAGGTGCGCTGCCGCTAAAACTGCCGAGGATAATGGCGTTTTGTCGGGCCAGTATTCCTGCGTGATACAGTTGCAGCAGCATGCGTTCAATGCGAAAAGGATGCTCGTTAATGTCTTCCAGCACCAAAATGCCGTTTTCGATAGCGGGCATCCACGGCGTGCCCATCAGAGAAATGAGCATCGCCAGATTTCCGCCCCATAGCGTACCTTCGGTCGCACATGCCGGACCGTTACCTTGCCACTCGAGGGTAAATTGGGCATTGCGAACAGCCTGCCAGAAATGGTGCTCGGTAAATGCGTTCATCTCCTCGGCACCAAAGTTAGCCGCCAGCATCGGGCCGCTGAAGCTAATCACATTCCCCTGCGCCAGCAGACCACACTGGATCGCGGTAAAATCGCTGTGTCCGCACAGCAGCAGCGGGTTGTGTTGCTGACGGGCCGCCAGCGCCTGCCAGTCAATATCTGCCAGTAAACGGCTCGCGCCATAGCCGCCGCGTACTGCCATCACAATGGTATCGGGCGTGTTCAGATTTACGAGCGCGTTCACATCAGCAAGCCGTTCTGCTTCTGTACCCGCAAAACGCTGACAGCGGCGCGCAATGACCGCTGAATTGTCGACCTGATGACCGGCCTCAGTAAGACGCGCCAGCCCGCGTAAGGCAGCCTGCTGGTTGATACAGTAGCCCGACGGGGCAATTAAGTGAAACCGGGACATGGCATTTCCTTGCTACAACTAAAACCAAATGTATATCATGCCGCGTAGGTATGTCGTTGTCACCTCAGCGACAGGTTCCGGCTATAAGGATAGATGACGTGAAATTGAGATGGTTTGCTTTTTTGGTTGTATTACTTGCGGGCTGTAGTTCAAAACAGGATTACAAAAATCCGCCGTGGAATGCTGAAGTTCCGGTTAAACGCGCAATGCAATGGATGCCGATCAGCGAAAAAGCCGGTGCGGCCTGGGGTGTCAGTCCACAATTGATTACCGCTATCATCGCCATTGAATCAGGTGGAAACCCGAATGCGGTCAGTAAGTCTAATGCGATTGGCCTGATGCAGTTAAAAGCCTCTACGTCAGGGCGTGATGTTTATCGTCGCATGGGGTGGAGTGGCGAGCCGTCAACCAGCGAGCTGAAAAATCCTGAGCGCAATATCTCGATGGGGGCCGCATACCTGAGCATTCTTGAGACCGGGCCGCTGGCCGGGATCGAAGATCCGCAGGTGATGCAATATGCGCTGGTGGTATCGTACGCCAACGGTGCGGGCGCGCTGCTGCGAACGTTCTCCTCCGACAGGAAAAAAGCCATTAATAAGATAAACGATCTCAGCCCGGATGAATTTATTGAACATGTTGCGGATAATCATCCGGCGCCGCAGGCTCCGCGCTATATCTGGAAGCTTCAACAAGCGCTGGATGTGATGTAATTCAGGTGATGCTAATCGCGCACCTTATTTGACTTTTCCCGGGCCTCGCGCTCGAGGGAAAAAATAATCCGCTGTAGGTTACGCTCCACCGCCGGGCCGACGTTGAGAAAACGAAAGCTCAGGCGGGGAGTGGTAATTGTTTCGTTTTTCCCGTCGATAACTTTGCGTTCGCTAATGGAAATTAGCTGGGCGTCCACCTGATACACTCCCCATTGCTCCATGTTCAGTTCAACCTGTGAAAAGCGCATGCCTTCTACCAGTCCCTCTGGTTTTGCCGTTTCTAACAGCCCGCCCATACCGCCAAGAGACAAATCGAATAAGCGAAAACACAGCGTGCTGTTATCCGGCATTTTTACCGTGCAGCGATAGGGGGGATGCAGCGGAGCACCGATACGGAAATATTCCCGACGCTGGACGAACCACAGAGATGGCGGCAATGATGAGATAAATGCGGGTAACCGCTGGTATTCGCCTTTTTTCAGCTGTGGCAGGGTGAACTCCACTTTGGCTCCCTGCGTTTCGGCGATAATCGTTATCTGACTGGCTCGCTGCACGGCCTGGTTTTCATATTCCTGACTACCAAAATCCATGATCAGTTCGTCCGGGCTGACCGCCAGTATTTTGCTGATGAACTGGCCACCTGACCAGGAGATACGCAGCGGAACCTGCTGCGAATTTAAGTCCCGGAGTACGCCTAACACCGCTAACGGATTTTGCTTCAGGAACTGCTCATTGTAGTTACTCACACCTAATGACTCCTGGATGCCTGGTTTATCGTTGGATTATCGGCATCAATCAACGGAACTTAATACAAATGGATGAAATTTTTTACCAAACCCAATGAATTAAGTCTGAGGGAAAAAGCACGTAGCGATGGCTTGCCTATACTTAACGTGCTGGCGCAAGAATGTCTTGCGCGTGCGTTCACTGGAAAGAGGGCCTGGAAATGGGAATTATTACCTGGATTATTTTTGGTCTGATTGCGGGGGTTATCGCCAAACTGATTATGCCGGGGCGCGATGGCGGTGGATTTATCCTGACCTGCATTCTCGGTATTATCGGTGCTGTGGTCGGTGGATGGCTGGCTACGATGTTCGGTATCGGCGGCGATATCAGCGGGTTTAATCTCCACAGCTTCCTGGTGGCCGTGGTCGGCGCGATTGTTGTGCTGGGTGTCTTTCGGCTTGTACGACGAGATTAATCGAACGGCCCCTGACGGGGCCGTT
The DNA here is from genome assembly GCF_013729795.1 of Citrobacter sp. RHBSTW-00859. Classification (NCBI taxonomy): domain Bacteria; kingdom Pseudomonadati; phylum Pseudomonadota; class Gammaproteobacteria; order Enterobacterales; family Enterobacteriaceae; genus Citrobacter; species Citrobacter sp. RHBSTW-00859. Next base: position 2,221,722 of record NZ_CP056284.1, read on the forward strand.
TTTCTGCATTGTTAAGTCAGAACTGATACTCAATGCCCGCCCAGTAATTACGCCCCTCTTCAATAAATCCTTCACTGTAAACGTACTGCGTATCGAACAGGTTATTGACCGAAGCGTTAACGCTAAACCCGTGGCCAATGGCGTAATCAGCGCGCAAATGGGTAATGGCGAAACCAGCGGCTTTCTGCGAGCCGTCGGTATTGCTATAGCTCGACGAACGGGCCTCTTCGGACAGCGTAATGCTGAGTGGCTCCCACGGTTTCAGCGTCATCCAGGCTGTCAGGGTCTGCGTCGGCAGATCGGTAATCTTACCGATATCGCTGCGTTTGGCGTCCGCATGAATAAGGCCGTAGCTCAGCCCGACGTCCAGCATATCAAAAACTTTACCTTTAACGCCTGCATCCAGGCCGGTGTAATCCACCCGACCACTGTTCTGATTCTGGATGGTGTCGGCATCAATATTGTGCGAAAGAATCGCGTCGCTGATGCGGTTGTAATACACGCTGGCTTCGAATCCCCAGTTCTGGCTAAGTGAACCATTCCATGTCAGGTCCACGCTGCGGGCGCGCTCCGGTTTAAGCTGTGGATTGACCAGGGCCACCTGGTTATAGGCCGGTTTCGAGGTCGTGTAGCGTTCTTTTAACGTTGGGAAACGCGTTCTGTCAGAGTAAGACAGCGCTAATGTATCTGAATTTTCAAAGTGGTATTTTGTCATCACCTGCCAGTTAAAGGCCGACTGGTTGTTGTCATCGTAGTGCGTGACGCTGCCGTTTTTCTCGTGCTTCATACCTTCCAGACTGTCTCGCCAGTCATAGCTTATTCCCGCCACCACATCGATATTATCCGCCGCAGCCCACTGGTATTCACTGGCTACGGACCAGGTGCGGTCTTCGTAGCGGTCGTAAGCCGCATTCGGTGCGCCTTTCTCGCGGTGAACATCGTCCTTCCAGTTCACGGCGAAAGAGAGCAGATCGTTTTCTCGCATATCCGCAGCGAGCTGCAGGCCAGCCCCATCGCTATAGTCCGAATAATGGCTGTAGCTGCCTTTCTTATTTTTCAGATCGGCCAGCGAGTTGTACATCATTAACGTATTTTCAAAGGTGTCGCGATACAGACGGCTTTTCAGGGTAAAACGGTCGCCCAGATGTGTGGTTCCCTGATAGTAATAGCTCTCTTTATCGTATTGTGGCCATTGCCAGTAGCGTGACTTCTGGCTGCTGGTTCCGGCGTACGGTGGATTATCTTTTTCACCGTCCTGATTTATATAGGTCAGCACATATTCATCATCTCCACGAGGGGTAAAGCCCAGCTTCACGATGCCACGCTTGTCATCAGCGGAAGAGTTGATCATCTTGCCGTGACTGCCCGCAACCGGGTTGTCCACGCCATGCGGTAACCCAAGGAAATCCTGCTTCAGCTGACTGCCGCTGAGCTGGATATAGCCGAGATCGTTACTGGCGCCAAATGAAGCGTGCATATCGTGGGCGTTGTCTTTGCTGCGACTCCAGCCCTGGCGATAGCCAATGCTGCCTTCAAGCGGTTTGGTCGGTTTTTTTGTAGTGATATTGATGGCGCCGCCCATCTGGTTTGGCCCCTGTAACAGAGACGAGTAGCCTTTGGAGACTTCAACCGAAGCGATATCGGATGTCAGAAAACGGCCGAAGTCGAGGTTGCCGTCATAGGGGATGTACACCGGCACGCCGTCGAAAAAGACGGGAACCTGACGGCTGTCAAATCCGCGCACTTTTACCTGTTGCTCGTTGCGGTTGCCTGACTTTTGCAGCACGACGCCGGGGACGACGCTCAGCGCCTGCGCCACGTTCTGTTTATCCAGCTGTTGTATCGTTTCCTGGCCGAGAACCGTGGTGGTTGCCGCGGAGACCGGACTAGACCAGACGGTCATGGTTTCGCTTTCCTGCCCAGCAAAAGCACTGTGCGCGAAAGCAAACGACAGGGCTGTGTAAAGACAACTTTTGTTGAAATTCATTATTTTTAGTCCATTTTTTGATGTTATAGGCCACGTGCGTCCGGGCTCAGGCTCACTTTGATATCCGCAGGTGGAGCGTAGTAAGGCGCGGAAGTGATAAAGAGTCTGATACCGCAGTCGAGATAACCCGCCAGCGAGGCGAGGGTAATGCCGCCGGTCAGCGCCAGCGTGCAATGGGGGGCCAGAGCAGGGGCCTGACGGGCAATTTCTGCCGCCTGCTCGGGGGTAAATTTGTCGAGTTGTAGGACATCAGGGGCGGCACGTAGGGCGACCAATGCCTCATCTGGCGTATCCGCTTCGACCACGATCTTTTTTTCTGGCGCATGGCTGCGTAAGCGCGCAATCGCGCCTGTCCAGTCGTTTGGGTTGGTAAGAAAACGGCGGTGATTAGCAAACAGCAGTACCGTTTCGGCGCATCCTCCCCGATGGATAATGCCCCCGGCGGCAAGTATTGCCTGAGTCGCCAGTAAACGCGTACCGGGAATGGCTTTGCGGGTGCAGGCAATCTGCCCATCGGGATAGCGTTGATGCAGCATGCTCAGCATCTCGACGAGATAGCCCGACACGCCGCAACTCCACTCCAGTACATTTTGTACCGCTTTCCAGCCCTGGTGCAGCGCCGCCGCTGGTCCGTGTGCGCGAATCAGTCGCTGTCCGGCGTTCGCCCGTTCGCCATCGGACAAAATATCGGTGACGGTTAATCCCAATGAAGTCAGCATTTGTCTGGCAACAGCGGTACCGCTAACGCATCCGCCCTGGCGATGGCTAAACTCGATGACGCCTGGTTGGGCGCCGATACCCAGCGCGCGGGTGGTCAGATCGCCGCCCTGAATATCTTCCAGCAGCAGCGCGTCAATTTGCGCCTGCGAAAAGTAGATCATCGCAGCGCCTCCCGCGGGATGCTGTCCCACCAGATAAGCGCCCAGTCACGGCTGGCGGGGGCAATAGCGCGTGGATCCTGCTGTTGATACCAGTTTTCCAGACGTTCGACCTCGTCTGCGCTCAGTTCACCCATACTCCAGCGCACGTTTTCCAGAAAACGCGTCCAGATGCTGTTGTCCTGCTGACAGTTGGGACCGCGGATAAAATCAACGTGCGCGTGGATCCCCATCTGATACAGAACATTAAGCGCATAGATATAGTTGGGCAGTTCAATCACTTCGCGGCCCAGTGCGCGCTGAATGGAGGGAGAAACGAAAGATGAACTGACGAGGTGGGTGGTATAAACCCGCAGCCGGGCCTGATTATTCAGCTTGCTCATTGCCTGGCGCATATCGGCAACCAGCGTGGAACGCGAAGCGACGGCGATATCGCACTGGGGTAAATCATCCCAGTGCTCTTCCCAGGCTCGTTGCACCCATTGAACGTGACGGGCGTTCATTTGTGCGGCGCGGCGGGCAGCTACGCTCAGCATTCCCTGGCTGTAATCTACGCCGTAAATTATTGGCATTTTTTTAGCCAGCGCCAGCGAGACTGTACCGGGGCCGCAACCCATATCAAACAGCGACTCTGCACCTTGCAGGTCGATTTTCCCCAGCAGTTGCAGCAGATAGCTGTCGGTTAATGAGGCGCAATTCTCCGCCATTTTTTCCGCACGTTTGTCCCAGTGCTCCGGCTTTTTCTCGGTTCTGTTCGCCAGCTGTAATTGCTTACGGTAAAGATCGGCAAAATCAATGTCGTCAATGAGCATGAATATTCCTTAATTGAGTGAACCATAAAGATGGTGGGTAATTTGTGACGGTGTAACGCGATACAGCGCGGCCAGGCGGTCGGCGGCGAGCTGATGTTCAGGCAGCCCCTGCGACACCTCGCCGTTTGGTTCAACCCGTACCACGCTGTCGGCGATTGCCCGGGCGTGCAACGGGTGATGGGTAGACATCAGCAGGGCCATACCGGAATTTTTCAGCGTCACCAGCGTGTCGAGCAGTCGGATTTGATGCCCAAAATCAAGGCTGGATGCGGGTTCATCCAGCAATAAAAGACGCGGACGTTGCGCCAGCGCGCGAGCGATCAACACCAGTTGCCGTTCGCCGCCGCTCAGGGTGTTCCAGCGTCGAAGTGCCAGGTGAGAAATCTCCAGCATCGCCAGTTGCTGATGTGCAATTTCACGCTCTTTAGCGCCGGGAACCGCAAATGCCGCCAGTTGCGGGGCCAGTCCCATCATCACCATGTCCAGCGCAGTGAAGGCAAACGCGCCGTCGTGCGCCTGAGGAACCCAGGCGATGGCTGCGGCGCGTTCCCGATCGCTGAGATGATTCACTGCGACGCCATCAAGCAGAATGTCACCGCGAAGCGGCGGAAGAACGCCGAGAATGGTGCGCATCAGGGTGGTTTTACCGCTGCCGTTAGCACCAATCAGACAACAGACAGAACCGGGCGAAACCTGAAAGGAGATATCGCGTAACACGGGTTGTTTACTGTGGTATCCCAGCGACGCGTGGCGCACGAGTAATAGCGTCATGGGCGGTTTCCCCGCAGCAAAAGCAGCAAAAAGAACGGTGCGCCAATAAATGCAGTCAGGATCCCCAGCGGGATTTCCGTGCGGCTCAGCGTGCGGGCGAGGGTGTCGGTGAGCAGGAGTAAAATGGCGCCGATCCCCATGGACACCGGCAGTAACTGCTGGTGGTTATTCCCGCTGAGGAGTCTGCCGATGTGCGGCACCACCAGTCCAATCCAGCCGATAATGCCGGCAATGGCGACGGTACAGGCGGTGACTAACGTTGCGCAGACGATCAGTCCCAGCCGCAGTCGGGAGACGTTGATCCCAAGCGATCGGGCTTCATCATCCGACAGAGTGAGCAGGTTCATGCGCCAGCGCAGCAGCAATAACGGGACCAGTCCAGCAAGGATCAGCGGTGCTGAGAACCACAGATCGTGCAGAGTAATTGTCGATAAACCGCCGAGCAGCCAGAAGGTGATCGACGGGAGTTGGGTATACGGGTCGGCCAGCGTTTTGATGAGTGAAATTCCCGCGCCGCAGACCGTACCCAGCGCAATCCCGACCAGCACCAGCGTTAACACTGGATCGTGACGCTTGACTCGCCGGGTGATCAGCCAGACACCGGCGACTACTAACAAACCGCCAGTGAACGCATACAGCTGAATAAACAGGATTGGTAGCCCCAGCAGGATTGCCGTACAGGCGCCCAAACCGGCACCGGCCGCCACGCCGAGGATATCCGGCGAAACCAGTGGGTTACGGAACATTCCCTGATAAGTGGTTCCTGCGCCAGCCAGCGCTGCGCCGAGTAACAATGCAGCCAGAATGCGTGGCAGTCGGATTTGCCAGAAGACGATTTTGTCCTGCATCGGGACGCCATCCCTGCCTGCAATAAGATCCACAACCTGTTGTGCATCGAGGCGATAAGCACCCGACACCGCGGCGATGCTCGCGCAAAGCACCACCGTCGTAATCATCAGAAAACCGAGGGTAGATGTTTTCATCAGACGCTCACCAGTTGTTGATACTGTGCGTCGCTTAACGTGGTGTGCCAGAACAGTTCACTGTAGCGCTGCATATCGGTTTTAAAGCCCGCTTCAACCTGTGGATCAAGCCAGGCATGCAGACGGCGTAACCCCAGCAAACGATTGATGCCGGGAGGCGCGTCCAGCCAGCCAAACGGCAGGCCGCTGAGAAACAGAATGCGCCGATCGGCAACCGCTTTGACTCCTTGCCAGACGGGATCTTCTCGCAGGTACTGTGCCGTAATCGCATCCTGTACCAGAATAATATCGGGCTGCCAGCTCAACAGGTTTTCCATTGAAACCTGCGCCAGCCCGTGCCGCCCAGGAATTTGCGCCACATTGTGTAATCCCAGTAGTTCTGCCGCTTCGGTATGCAATGAACCTTGTAATCCTGTTTCAAGTCCGCGGGCGCCGCGCGCGGCATAAAAACGCAGCTTTGCTGCGGGAGAGTGTGAAAACGCGAGGGCTTCATCAATAAAACGCTGGGCCAGTTTGGTCTGAGTCCTGGCCCGCGTTGCGACTCCCAGCGCTTCACCTGCCGCGAGTAGCTGTTGCGGGCTGAGCCGCAGTTCGCCATTAATCAGCAACCAGGGAATTTGCGTTTGCGCATTCACTTGTCTGGCCTGAGAAAGCCAGGTTTCATCGGCATTGCCGCAGTCAATCACCAGGTCGGGTTTAAGCGCCAGTAGCGCTTCAAGTGAGAGTGTGCTGGCGCGTCCCGCCAGCTTGCCCAGTTTCGGTAAAGCCCGAATGTCTTCGTGAAACGGGATGGCGGTCTGACGAGAAAAATCAAAGGATGAAAAACCAACCAGTTTTTCCGGCGCGACGGCCAGCAGCAGCATGTCGGCGGGTGCGCCTGCGCTGACCACGCGTTGGGTCGCCTCTGGCGCTGGGTGGCCTCCAACGGCAACGGTTAGCGGCGTTTGAGCCAAGGCGGGAAGATGGCGTAGCAGCAGTGCAGATGCCACAAGCTGGGCAAACATCCGTCTTGTCAGTGGCATAATTGTTATCCTGAAGGTGATAAAATCGCTATATATTTACATATATAGCGAATAAAAACATGTTCAGAATCAATTTCTCACGGATGAAAACCCGGAATACCCCATAAGGGCTAGATGGCGTAGAGACAACAGGAATGGCGAAATATAAGCCAGAAAAAATCCGCGACGCAGCGCGGATTCGGGGAGTAAAACGCTTCAGGTAACGGCATTAAGACGTCGGCTGAGCCTGTTTTTTAGGCTCGACTGGCGTGGTACTTGCCGGGGCCGGGCGCGAAGCGGGCACGCTGTCACAGGGCTTTTCTTTGGCGCAGATCAGGTCGAGCATTTTTAACGTTACGCCGTTGGTCCAGCCAAAACCATCCTGCAACGGATATTCGCCGCCGCCTCCGCCAGTGCCTGTGCTGCTCACGTCATACTTTTCAACCAGCTTTTTCTCACGATCGTAGGTGTGCTGCACGTTGGTGAGGAATCGCCAGGTCACGTCCATGGCGACGTTATCCTGACCGTAATTCTGTAATCCCGATGCGGCGACCCACTGGAGCGGGGCCCAGCCGTTGGGAGCATCCCACTGCTGGCCGCTTTTCACCGACGTGGTGGCCAGGCCGCCGGGTTGCAGCAAATGCGCCTGGGTTGCCGCGGCCACTTTACTGGCGCGATCTTTTGCTGCTGCATTGACATACAACGGGAACAAGGCGGCGGCCGTGAGTTGGTTACGTACTTTGTGGCTCTTCAGATCGTAATCGGCATACCAGCCTTCTTTGTCGTTCCACAGGTGCTTTTCGATCCCTTTTTGTCGGGCATTTGCGAAGCCTTCATATTGTGCAGCTTTGGCATTATCCCCGGCGGCCTTGCTGGCGAGGGCGATCATCTTTTCCATTTTGTACATCAACGCATTGAGATCGACCGGAACAATGCTGGTGGTGCGCAGGGTGCCTAGTTGATTGGGGTTATCCATCCAGCGGGAACTAAAGTCCCAACCCGACGCGGCGGCAGAACGCAGGTCGCGGTAGATTTCTGTGGCCGGTCGGTTCGGATTGCTTTTAGCTGTGGTGATATCCTCCACCCAGGACTCTGGCCGCGGCGTATCGCGGTCATCCCAGTAGCGATTCAAAATGGTGCCGTCATCCAGTTTAACCACGCGCTTATTCTGCTGACCGGGCTGGAGCGTTTCGACGCCTTCCATCCAGTAGGTGTATTCTTTGAGCATCTGCGGGAGGTATTTTTTCAGCGCGTCATCCCCGTCATGCTGCGCCAGCAGTTCCACCATAAAGGCAAAGAATGGCGGTTGAGAACGGCTCAGATAGTAGGTGCGGTTGCCGTTAGGAATGTGTCCCCAGGAATCAATCTCGTAAGCAAAGTTTGCCACCATGTCGGAGACCTTATCCCAGTGATTGCTCTCGGCAAGCCCCAGCATGGTGAAATAGCTGTCCCAATAATATATTTCGCGAAAACGCCCGCCAGGCACGACATACGGTTCCGGGAGCGGCATCAGAGAGTCCCATTTTTCAGCGTCGGTTGTCGAACGAGTGAGTACCGGCCACAGTCCGTCAATATGCTCGCGCAGCGATTGCCCGGCTGGAGGGACGTATTTCTCGCCAGCTTTCGGCAAGGTGAAATTCACTTCCACAAAATGACGTAAGTCGAATCCGGACTGGTTTTTCTGCATCCGGTAATCGGCAAGGATCATTAATGGATCGCTGTTAGGAACGGCATCAGCAAAGGTTTTCTGGTCAGGAAACAGTTTGGCCGTTTGTACATCGTTAAACAGAGGGCCAAGCAAAATATCAGGCGGCTGAGGCGTAGCGGTTGGTGCGTCCTCGGCGTTGACGGCAAAAGAGGAAAGGGCAAAAAAGGTGCTTGCGAGCGTCAGTTTTATTGCAACAGAGAGCAGGCCTGGATGGCGAGTTGCAGGCGTTATCATCGGTTAATCTCCTTAGGGTGTGCCGAAGCAGCGGCATTTACCATGAGAAAACCTTAGTTCAGGATCGACCGTTGCGCGTGATCGACGCCCCATTTTGCGAATAAACAGACATTTCCCGACGCTAATCGAAAAGATGCACACCCTTTGTCGGGAAAGGGCGTGCAACCGACATCAGCCCGCGCGGGTTATCCGCTGGGCCACGCTGTCAAGGGTCAGGGTATCACCCATCGTGATACTCTCGATGGCCTCGCCTTGCTGACACAACCAACATAACCCCATTGCACGGGCGATAATCGCCGGGTGAGACGCTTCGCTCCCGTCTCGCAGGCAGATGCCTTTGATGGTCTTCGGATCGAGTTGCAGCACCGTAGATGGATAGATGACCTCCGCGACCAAAATAGTGGGACGGATGAAGGCGGGAATTTGTGCAGTCTCTCCCGTCAAATACTGCAGTGAACGAGACAACAAATCTTCAATATCGATGTATCGCGCCTGCAGGTAAGGATCGTCGAGCTGTAAATACTGCTGGCTGAGATCGCTCAGCACGTGATGCCAGGCCCAGGCCGCGCTGCACTGCGTTTCACGCATTAGATCACAGGCCATATCGAACAGATCCGGATCGTCCAACAGTGTGTGGTGACCGGAGAAAATAGCGGCGATATCTGCGGAATATCTCTCTTCTGCAAGCGCGGTTAGCCCGCTTAAGTCGTTCAGCGTGCTTTGGATAGCGACCCGTAACCGTTGCTGCTCAATCTGGAGTGAGGCTATAGGCTGTTGGCTTACCTGTGGTGAGAACGGTGTGTAACAGAATGCCGTCCCCGTGACCTGTGAGGGAACCTTCGTCACCACGGTATCAGCATGCGCGGGCTCGAGCGATTCACCAAAATTCTCAGCCGCCAGCTGTTTGAATGCGGCCAGCGCATCCTCTGCCTGTTCGCCCTTGGCAATCAGGCGCAGCGTGTCGTTACAGCGTACCTGCAGCAGGGCAATCTGATTCAGGCTATCAGGGACGACGCACTTGCCATTTTTCTCCAGCCACAAATCGGCGTTAAAGCCAGACAGCGCGGAAACCAGCCGTGAAGCCGGACGCACATGAATGCCGTTTGGATTTTTCACCACAATGGCCACTGAATGAGCATCTGCATCAGGCGCGAATTCGGCGGATGTCGGCTTTGCTGCAGATGGCGAAGGTAAACCCAGTTGCTCACATTTGGCGTCGAGGGCGTTCATGGCATCACAGATGACCCGCTCAATGTCAGCACCTGCGGCAGCGCTAACCGTTGCGGCGAGCGTGCCTTCGACCAGCGGCGCGGCGCACAGACGTACTTTGGCGGCAATGGCCGGATCGAGCAGTTCCAGCGCGGTTTCCGCACTCAATAGCGTACTACCGATATCCATCATCACCAGCACGTGATCCGTATCGGCCACGGACTCAATGGCTTCCATCACCTTGATAGGATCGGTACCAATCGGATTCTCAGGATCGTCAATGCCTGCGGCAATAGCGATTTTGCAACCATCACCCATTAACATCTGCCGGGCTAGCGCGCCGACGCCTTCGCCCAACTGGGCGCTGTGAGAAACAATAACCAGGTTTACCATCGCTTTATCCTTACTCTCTGGACGCCTGAGCCAGCATTTGCATCATAAACATTACGGACGTTGCGCCGGGATCCTGATGCCCAATGCTGCGCTCACCGAGATAGCTGGCGCGGCCTTTGCGGGCCTGCATGGTGATGGTGCTTTGCGCTGCTGCTTCCGCTTGTTGGCTTGCCGCTTCCAGCGCCGCCTGTACGCTCAGCTTTTGCTCGCAGGATTGGCGTAAAGATTCCACTACCGGCAGCCAGACATCGCACATGGTTTTGTCGCCAGGTTCAGCTTTACCGCGGCTAATCACACCTTCTGCGCCATCACGAATCATTTGATACAACTCCTCAAGCGTCAGGCTTTGATGAGCCTGGGTTACCTGGGCGGCGCGGATAAAAAAGGTACCAAACAGTGGACCGCTGGCCCCCCCGACGCTTGAGAGCAGCACCATGCCGGTGTTTTTCAAAATAAAGCCAATGTCTTTATCGGCGATGGACGGCAGCTTTTCGACGACTTTGCTAAAGCCGCGGTGCATGTTCAGACCGTGGTCGGCATCACCAATTTCCCGATCAAGACCGGTGAGAAAATCACTTTCGGTGGTGAAGATCTCACCGCAGCGATAGAGCCAGTTAACAATTTGTGTTCTGTTGAGGGACATCATGTATCTCCTTATTTACCCCAGTTGAGAGCAGGGGTGTGAACCGGTGCATCCCATAAGCTCAGCGTGTCGTCATCCACCTGTAACAGGGTGATTGAGAAGCCAGTCATATCCAGAGAGGTACAGTAAGAACCGATCAGGTTGCGCTCAATGACGATGCCGGCGTCCTGGCAACGGCTTTCGAGGCGGTTATACACGCCGTAGAGTTCTGACAGCGGCGTCGCACCGAGATTATTGACCAGCGCAATGACGCGATCGCCGCTTTGCAACGCGCGCTTGCTTTCTTTGCCTTCCTGCCACGCGCCCTGAACGTTGTCCCAGTGGCGGAGCGTACGGCTGTAGTTGCCGTTTTCCAGCAGGGTATCGAACATTTCATCAACGGTCTGATCGAGGGAAGTGAAGGTGCGGCGGTCAATGCCCGGTTCCCCGTGGATACCCACGCCAAACTCCATTTCGTTATCCTGCAACGTGAACGACGGTTGTCCGGCGGCCGGAACGGTACAGGCGCCAATGGCTATCCCAATGGAGTGGCCCTGGTTATTCAGTTTACGACCCAGCGCCGCACAGACTTCCAGTGAGTCACCGCGTTCGGCGGCCGCGCCGACCAGTTTTTCGATCAATACGGTATTCGCCACACCACGACGACCGGCGGTATACAGACTGTCTTTCACCGCCACGTCGTCATCCACTACCATGGTGGTGACTTTGACGCCGCTTTCATGCAACAGCTCGGTGGCGGTTTCGAAATTAAGAATATCGCCGGTGTAATTTTTGATGATCAGCAGTACGCCTTCGCCGCCATCAATTTGCATGGCGCATTCGAACATTTTATCCGGCGTGGGTGAGGTAAAAATTTCACCCGGGCAGGCACCAGAGAGCATGCCCTGACCAATATAGCCGCAGTGCATAGGCTCGTGTCCGCTGCCGCCGCCGGAAAGCAGCGCCACTTTGCCCATTACCGGCGCATCTGCGCGGGTGACATATACCGGATCCTGATGCAGTGCCAGGGAAGGATACGCTTTCGCCAGCCCGGCGAGTTGTTCAGTCAGTACGTCTTCAACACGGTTAATCAATTTTTTCATTATTTATGCTCCGCAGACAGTCCTGGATGGCTGCCAGATTCGGGCAGGCATCTGATGTAGGGTATCGGGTTATACAACGCCACGGCGACTGCTCGCTGCCGATAAGGTAATTTTGCACACGGGTTGGCAAAAGAAAATTGCTGTAATGGGCGTTTCAATACGAAACGTAGCAACATAATAATGTTCCGTATTGGAACGTCATGGTGCATAAAACAGCGAAAATGAGAGGTTGGGCCGTATTTGGCCGGGAAGCTGATTCACGGGTGTTTAGGGAAAACAAACCACCTGCAGAGCAGGTGGTTTGTAGGCATGGTCGATTTCGGCGTTAGCCCGGATAAATTCCGCGATCTTTACGTGCCAGCAGAATGCGTTCGCAGGCAACAATGTAGGCTGCCGTACGCAGTGAGCAGGATTTCTCTGCCGCTTTTTCCCACACGTGTACCATCGCATCGGTCATTATTTTGTCCATGCGATTGTTAATCTCTTCTTCGCTCCAGAAGAAGCTTGCCATGTCCTGAACCCATTCGAAGTAGCTGACGGTTACGCCGCCGGCGTTACAAACAACGTCTGGGACAACCACGATACCGCGGCTTGCCAGAACGTCGTCGGCGTCCGGATAGGTTGGGCCGTTAGCGCCTTCGAGTACCAGTTTACAGGTCAGCGTTTCCGCGCGGTGACGGGTGATCTGGCCTTCGAGCGCGGCCGGGATCAGAATATCCATCTCCAGGCTCCAGAAGGCTTCGCTGGCAATGGTTTCAGCGCCCGGGAAACCGGCAATCTGTTTGTGCTCCAGCTGCCAGGCAGACAACGCGGCCATGTCGATACCCGTTGAGTTAAACAGCGTTGCGGTGTGATCCTGAATCGCGACCACGCGTGCTCCTGCTGCCGCGAACAGGCGGGCGGCTTCACTGCCGACGTTACCAAAACCTTGCACCGCTACGCGAGCGCCTTCAACGTCGATGTTGGCACGACGCGCCACTTCCAGACCGCTGACGAAAACACCACGACCGGTGGCTTTATCACGACCTAACGAGCCGCCGAGGTGAATAGGTTTACCGGTGACCACGCTGGTCACGGTGGTGCCGTGGTTCATGGAGTAGGTATCCATCATCCAGGCCATTACCTTTCCGTTAGTCCCCACATCCGGCGCAGGAATGTCTTTCTGCGGCCCGATGATAATGCCGATTTCGCTGGTATAACGGCGGGTTAAACGCTCCAGTTCACCTTCGGAAAGCGAGAACGGATCGACGCGCACGCCACCTTTCGCACCGCCGTACGGCAGGTTCAACGCTGCGCATTTGATGGTCATCCATGCGGACAGGGCCATCACTTCATTAAGATCAACATCAGGATGATAACGCACACCGCCTTTGCCCGGCCCGCGGGAGAGGTTATGTTGCACGCGATACCCTTCAAAATGACGGATAGTACCGTCATCCATCTGCACCGGGATATCGACAATCAGCGCGCGTTTTGGGTGGCGCAGGGTATCCACCCAATGGGAAAGTTCGCCCAGGTAAGGGGCCACACGCTCGATTTGTTGCAGGTAGGTATTCCAGGCAGATGTGCTGCTATCTGAAGCGTAAGATAACTTATCCATGATAAACCTTAGTTATAAAAGTAATATGTTCTTAATTTGGCCGTGGTATACAGTGAATCACACCATATGAACCTAAATTTAACATTTATTTCATAGAATGGCCTGTCCGGCTAACACGGTTTATCGGCATGAAGCGTGTGGGTTTTAGCTGAGAAGTGAATAGTTATTCTCTGATCGTGCTGATATTTCAGTTATTTTGCTGGATGGGTAATTTAATATGCATGTTTTATAAAAATCGCAATTTGTCAGATTTATGACGCACCTCTAAAAGTAAATAATATGATAATAAAATGTATTTGCTTTATTGCGATTAAGCTGGGGTCAGTAGGTCACGGCGATGGTAACGGTATCAGCATAGTTGTCAGGCGTGTAGTTCGCGCTGGGAACGGTGGCTTAAACCGGGTAGGTGGTGGTGGTTCCCGTACCGTTGCCCGCGACAGTATTGAGCGATGAATTGCCCCAAACCGTTCCGGACGGCCCTGGCGTCGAGCTAAGCTGGTAGGGGACCTTGTCCGTATTTGACCCCGTGCCGGCCATCACGCCGCTGCCTGCCGTATTGCCGTTAGAGGGCTGAAGTCCGATGGTGTAAGGCGTGTTATTGGAACATGCTACGCCCACGGTATTTGAAGCCGTTAGGTTACGCCCGGTCGCCCCGGCGGGCGCAAAGCTAATATTGGTTGCAGAGGTGATATTGCACTGTTTGCTGACCGTCGCCGATACGGTGAAGGGCAGCCTGGCGGCAACGGTATCGCCACAGGTGGTCGGCGGGAAAAGCAATCCAGGATTGAGGGTGACAAGGGCTGTCGCCGCCGTATAGCTATCCTGATAGCTTCCGGGGACCGCTGAGGTTTGTGGCGTGACAATCTGCGCTGATACCGTGAGTGAGCCCGTCACTGGCGTCAGATTCAGCAGGTTAAGCTGTACCATTGGAAAAGTTGTTCCCGACTGATACTGACTCCCCCAGACTTTGGTGTGTCCGGCATCCTGGTAAAGCTGGTATGCCAGCGTTCTGGCAGGTGTTCCGTTTAATGACATATTTCGGGGTGTCACCTGGCCACTGACGGCTGAGGCGCCAATATTAAAACAGAGGTTGATCCCTGCCAGCGCGTCGCCAAGCTCTTTGGTGCAGGTGTAGTTGAACGTCATTGATGACGTTGCGCCTGTCGCAGACAGCGGATTGACTGAGCCCAAATTTATGGGTTGTACATTGCTCACCGAACAGGTTACGGCATGGCTAATCGCCGAACAAAAGAGTACGGCTGCGATGAGTAACAGATGCCTTAACCTCATGAGCGCACTCCTGTTAGTGTGGCCGGCAAACCAGTGGACCTATTTGCACAATCCCCTTTGCGGAAGCGGGATAGTCAAATTGCACGCGACAACTGCCGGTGTCTGTCTCAACGCGCAGCGCGTTGTGCTGTTCCAGCGTGTCGAACCAGGTCATCCCATCAAAACCAACGACAGACGATTGTCCTGCTCCGCTGATGGCGTATGCCATGCTGCCTTCGGGAATGGGTTTACCCTGATTGTCGACGAGGATGACCTGCGCAGCGCGTACCGGGGTGATGCCAAAGCTAACCAATGTACCGGAACGATCGGCAGGCGTTGCATTCGTCTCAACGCGTGCGATCCGCATATTGGCGGGGAGATCCATTGGGTCAATACTGATCAGGTTTTTTTGATAACTGTTCAGCGGCGTGACCAGCAATAGCCCCTGGTCGTCGCTGCGACCAATCAGGTTATTTTGTAATTTAATCGGGACGTCAGGAACGCCGTCAGTTGATACGACGGCAAAGCCATTGTTGATTTCTCGTGCTGCAAACAGGCCGCCTCCCATGGTAACAAGCGATCCGGTGGCGCCTGCGTAGCCGTAATGGTTATCCGGTAAACGGCTGAATCCCGCGTACGCTTTACCATAACGACCCAGATATCCCACTTCTCCCTGACCGCTTTGCCGGGAAGCCTGCTGACTTGCGGCCAGATTCCAGCCCCAACCGCCGTCGGCAGGAGGCGTCAGGCTGGCGTTGAGCTGGTAGCCGGTCTCATCATTGGTACGTTGTAGGGTGCTGCTGGCACTGAGATTGTTATCAGTGGTCATTGTCACCATCAGATAGAGACTGCGATCGCGGTTATCGTCGATGTTTTGGTTGAATCCGGCATTCAGTGAAATGTTGTCGGTAATCGATTTGAACCAGCTGGCGTTGGCGTAGCGCACCGCATTTTCGTGCGGATAACGAAACTGCAGGTAACTCAGGCTGACATTACCGGCAGCTTCCAGCGAATAGCCAATGACCGTATTGCTGTTAAGCGTCGGTGGCGGCTCGCCATAATGGGTGGCGACATCACGATAATCGCCGGAAGTGGCCGTCGTACTGGTACTGAAATTAAACCGTTCGCCGGACCAACGGTAACCAAAACTGTACAGAAAACCGTTCTTTCCTGCGTCGGTACTTGCGGCAATTGAGGTCGAAAACGTGCCGCTGCGGGTGCCTGGGATCCAGTCGTTACTGAAGCCCGCGTTAATCAGTCCATCGCTGGTTTCAGCGTGAGTCCCGGCGGTGAACGTATTGCTAAACCCCCGACGCCATGTACCGCTCAGTACCGGTGCGCTGGCATAATCAAAAGAGGAGTAACCATAGTTTTCGCGTACCGTACCCAATTCTGCAGACCAGGCAGTTAATCCTTCCCGCAGGAGTTGCTGATCGTTGTAGAACGAGAAATTTTGTACGCTCGTTCTGCCCAGCGCATCCGTCATCATTACCTGACCCGTTCCCGCGCCGCTGATGTTCGGCATTGTGTTGATCTGAAAGCTACCCGCGGGGACTTCTCCGTTGTAGTACCTGACGCCGTCGACGTACAGCTCAACGTTTGACGGCAACGTTGCGGAGCCAAGATATGCAGGGAGCGGGGTGGTTGGCATATAGGGCCGCAAACCAAAATCGGTTCCTATCTGAATGCCGCCGATACGCGTCGGCCGGGACCAGATAAGTGAACTGGTCAGGGTATCGCCAACGGTTACCGCCAGCATCGTTTCGGGAAATGACGTACGCCAGCTGGTATCGAGTCGCTCAACGCTGTTATCCGCATTTTCCTCGGTGGAATACTGCGTCAACTGGGTGGTGCTGAGCACGCCTGCAGCATTGAAAGCGCGGAGTTCGCTGAAGGTATTTATTGCGCTTTCATCCCCCTGTTGGGTATAGATATCGTAATTGAGCAGCGCTCCGCGTGATGTTGTCGCCGTCGGCGCGGTCTCTACGGGGGAGTTAAGCTGTGTGGTCGCAAGATCGAGTGAACTGAGTGGCGCAGTAAGCGAAAGCGTTTGCAACTGAACGTTGTAGTCAATGGTTAGCTCGGGGATATCGTTCAGGCAGACGGCGTGAGTGGCGTCAGGCGCAAAGCGAAAGCCCATTTTTCGCAGGGTATCTGCCCCTGCATAGAGTTTTCCGGTGATGCTGCCAACTTACTGATTTAGTGTATGATGGTGTTTTTGAGGTGCTCCAGTGGCTTCTGTTTCTATCAGCTGTCCCTCCTGTTCAGCTACTGACGGGGTGGTGCGTAACGGCAAAAGCACTGCCGGACATCAGCGCTATCTCTGCTCTCACTGCCGTAAAACATGGCAACTGCAGTTCACTTACACCGCTTCTCAACCCGGTACGCACCAGAAAATCATTGATATGGCCATGAATGGCGTTGGATGCCGGGCAACCGCCCGCATTATGGGCGTTGGCCTCAACACGATTTTACGTCACTTAAAAAACTCAGGCCGCAGTCGGTAACCTCGCGCATACAGCCGGGCAGTGACGTCATCGTCTGCGCGGAAATGGACGAACAGTGGGGCTACGTCGGTGCTAAATCACGTCAGCGCTGGCTGTTTTACGCGTATGACAGGATACGGAGGACGGTTGTGGCGCACGTCTTCGGTGAACGCACTCTGGCCACACTGGAGCGTCTTCTGAGCCTGCTGTCGGCCTTTGAGGTCGTGGTATGGATGACGGATGGCTGGCCGCTGTATGAATCCCGCCTGAAGGGAAAGCTGCACGTAATCAGCAAGCGTTACACTCAGCGCATTGAGCGACATAACCTGAATCTGAGACAACATCTGGCAAGGCTGGGACGGAAGTCACTGTCGTTCTCAAAATCGGTGGAGCTGCATGACAAGGTCATCGGGCATTATCTGAACATAAAACACTATCAGTAAGTTGGAGTCATTACCGATGATTATGACCAAGCGCCAGGGTTCCGGCACCTGCCAGGCAATCAAGATATTGATTATTTTCTACGTCAGTAATCCAGACGCCCTGCGCTTTAGCAATCGCTAATGGCAGTTTACGTGGATAGCTGCGGACATTAGATTCAAACTCAGCCTGTCTTGCTAAAAAGGTATCATTGCTCTGTGGTAATGAATTAGCACTTAAAGTATCAATACGGACTTTATCCGTCATCATATCACTCCTACAACCAGGTGTAGATTAACGCCTGATTGAATAAATGGTTATAAGGGTTACCTGTAAAAAAGCGCGGCTAATATATGTTGTTTTAGCCCTGGACTCAATCATTTATTTTTCAACACATTTAGCGGGTGTTTTTTCTTTATAATTCAAAGTGTAACAGCCACCCTTCATTACGAAATCCTAAAGAAATATATCTATTTAATTAACAATTACCGTAGCCAATTGCAACGCATACGATGTTATAAAAACCATGTAATTTTCATGTTTTTATTATTTTTTTACACGTTTTTACCATTAATAATGTACGCGTTTTCTTGTTACGACATGATTTTTCACTTATTTGTCGATAAATCGAATAAAAAAGTCGATCCCTAAATATAAATCACTTAGTATGGCGCGCTTATTTGCAGACTATGTAAATAAAATTAATGCGCAGCACCCGGTAACGCGTACAGGCGACACGCGTTTTCGACAACAGGAATTCCCTGGGTTGTCAGCAGAAATGTTCGCGGGCGGACATTTCGTAAGGCGAACACCGTTTCCCCTTATGCCGAGAATGAAAATTTTCTAGCCATACTTTTATGGCGCCCTGATATGAGATTGTTATGACTCGCATTTATCCACCATCCGTCGTTGCCAAATTTGGCGGCACCAGCGTCGCTGATTTTGATGCGATGAACCGAAGCGCCAGCATTGTCCTTGCTGATCAAGATGTCCGTTTAGTCGTACTGTCTGCTTCTGCAGGCGTTACAAACTTACTGGTCGAGCTTTCTGAAGGTCTGGAAACGCATCAACAATTAGATAAGCTTGAGACCCTACGCGCCATCCAATACAACATTATTTCCCGCCTGAAGCAGCCGTCCGTTATCAGCACGGAAATCGATAATCTTCTCAACAACATCCGCCATCTTGCACAAACGGCGACCGTTTCACCGTCTGATGCGCTAAGCGATGAATTGGTCAGTCACGGCGAGCTGATGTCCTCTTTACTGTTTACTGAGGTCTTACGTGAACGGCATGCCGAGGCCGGGTGGTTTGACGCCCGCAGCGTGATGCGTACCAACTCGAGTTTCGGCTGCGCCGAACCCGAACTCGGTACCTTGCACCACCTGGTGGAGACTCACCTGCGCCCTCGTCTTGAGCAAGCGATTATGGTGACCCAGGGGTTTATCGGCCGGGATGCCGCAGGGCATACCACTACGCTGGGACGCGGTGGTAGTGATTACACGGCGACGCTTCTCGGTGAGGCGCTTCACGCCGCACGCGTGGACATCTGGACCGATGTCGCAGGGATCTACACCACCGATCCGCGCATTGCGCCGCGGGCCAAACGGATTGACCACATCTCATTTTCCGAGGCCAGCGATATGGCCGCCTTCGGTGCGAAGGTCCTCCACCCGGCTACGCTGCTTCCGGCAATGCGTAAAAGCATTCCGGTTTTTGTTGGCTCAAGTAAGGATACGGCTGCCGGTGGTACGCTGGTGCATAACACCACCGACAACCCACCTCGCTATCGTGCGCTTGCCGTGCGCCGTAAACAGACGCTGTTGCGATTACATAGTCTGGAGACACAACCGTCCGGTTCTTTCCTGGCGCAGTCCTTCGCCATTTTAGCTCGCCACGCGGTCACGGTGGATTTGGTTACAACCTCAGAGAACAGTATTGCGCTGGCGCTGGACGCGACTCACGCAACCTCAGGTGAAGATCATATACTGACCAGCGCATTGTTTACCGCATTGTCCTCCCACTGTCGTGTGGAAGTGGAAACCGGACTGGCATTAGTGACTTTGGTGGGGAATCGGCTGACTCAGGCGGCGGGAGTTTGCAAAGACGTTTTTGCCTGGCTTGAAGGGCAAACGGTGCGAATGATTTGCCACGGCGCGTCAAATGACAACCTGTGTTTCCTGTTGCCCGCTGAAGACGCGGATAGCGCGGTTAAAACGTTACATTATCGGTTATTCGAATAACGTTTCTTATATTCCATAGCGAATATAAAAGTGCGTTCTATGCAAGGATAATGAACAAGCAGAGTCCTGGTTTTTCAACCAGGACTTTGTATTCAAACCGCAGCCCTTTCTGCCGGGAAACGATTTAGTTATGACGATGAGTGGTATCACCGCGACGACAGCGTTTGTCATAATGGCGTACCCACCAGTAACGGTCACTGATTTGCTCGTGCCCGCCCACTCTGGCTCCCGCCAACCACAGAACACCACCTACAAAAATACTGAGCACGGCACCATGTGCGAAAAACTGTGGCAGATTAAATTGCGGCAATTGGTTTAAAATAGAGTAACCAACACCCCCCACCATCACCACCAACCCTAAAGCCATGAGCACGTTACCGAGTAACGAAGCGTTTTTGCGTTTCATGTGTCACCTCCGGAACTTTGGGTTGCTACAGGGAATACCCCTAATCCTTATGTGTAAAGTATAGACAACACTGCCGTTCGCAAGTGCGGGAGCGATCACAATTACAAACACTCGCGCAACAAAACTTTACAAATAAGCTACTGAACATACTCAATTTCTAATAGTCCATTTGTGCAATTATTCAGTTTTTGGCGATTAGAACGCAGTTTTTTGTCAAGAGCAGCATCAGACAGTAAACTACACGTCGTTTATGGAAACACTCAGGACAAAACACGTGACGATTAAATTGATTGTCGGCCTGGCGAACCCCGGCGCAGAGTATGCGGCAACGCGACACAACGCAGGCGCATGGTATGTCGATTTACTGGCAGAGAGATTACGCGCGCCCCTACGTGATGAGCCGAAATTCTTCGGCTACACCTCCAGAGTAACGCTCGAAGGGGAAGATGTCCGTTTGCTGGTACCGACCACATTTATGAATCTCAGCGGCAAGGCCGTGGGTGCGATGGCCAGTTTTTATCGTATCAACCCCGATGAAATTTTGGTCGCGCACGACGAATTAGACCTGCCGCCTGGCGTGGCAAAATTTAAGCTCGGTGGCGGTCATGGCGGACATAATGGCCTGAAAGACATCATCAGCAAGTTGGGCAATAACCCCAACTTTCATCGTTTACGCGTGGGAATTGGTCATCCGGGTGATAAAAACAAAGTTGTCGGATTTGTTTTAGGCAAACCGCCTGTTTCAGAGCAGAAGTTAATTGATGAAGCAATTGACGAAGCGGCACGTTGTACCGAGATTTTATTCAAAGATGGCCTGACCAAGGCAACGAGCCGGTTACACACCTTTAAAGCGCAATAAGCAGGGATGTGCGGCATTTTTCTCGCGTGCTGTGTATAATAGGCAGAGTTATTTACTTTTCTACAATCTGTTTTCCATAACAGGTTGAATATCAAAAGATTAAGGTGATTTAAACATGGGATTCAAATGCGGTATCGTCGGTTTGCCAAACGTAGGCAAATCCACCCTGTTCAACGCGCTCACAAAAGCGGGTATTGAAGCGGCAAACTTCCCGTTCTGTACTATCGAGCCGAACACAGGTGTTGTCCCGATGCCCGATCCGCGTCTGGATCAGTTGGCCGAAATCGTCAAACCGCAGCGTATCCTGCCAACAACGATGGAATTCGTCGACATTGCCGGTCTGGTAAAAGGCGCGTCCAAAGGCGAAGGTCTGGGTAACCAGTTCCTGACGAACATCCGTGAAACCGAAGCTATCGGCCACGTGGTTCGCTGCTTTGAAAACGACAACATCATCCACGTTAATAACAAAGTAGATCCGGCTGACGACATTGAGGTTATCAATACCGAACTGGCGCTGTCTGACCTGGATACCTGTGAGCGCGCTATCCATCGCGTACAGAAGAAGGCCAAAGGCGGCGATAAAGACGCTAAAGCGGAACTGGCTGCACTGGAAAAATGCCTGCCACAGCTGGAAAACGCTGGCATGCTGCGTGCGTTGAAAACGCTGACCGATGAAGACAAAGCGGCTATCAAATACCTGAGCTTCCTGACGTTGAAGCCAACGATGTATATCGCCAACGTCAACGAAGACGGTTTTGAAAACAACCCATACCTCGATAAAGTGCGTGAAATCGCCGCAGCTGAAGGCTCCGTGGTTGTTGCAGTTTGCGCTGCCGTTGAAGCTGACATCGCAGAACTCGATGATGCTGACCGTGAAGAATTCATGGCTGAAATGGGTCTGGAAGAACCGGGTCTGAACCGCGTAATCCGCGCTGGTTACGAACTGCTGAACCTGCAGACCTACTTCACCGCTGGCGTGAAAGAAGTTCGTGCATGGACCATTCCTGTTGGCGCAACGGCTCCGCAGGCGGCGGGTAAAATTCATACTGACTTCGAGAAAGGCTTTATCCGCGCACAAACCATCGCGTTTGAAGATTTCATCACCTATAAAGGTGAACAAGGCGCGAAAGAAGCCGGTAAGATGCGTGCAGAAGGTAAAGATTATATCGTTAAAGATGGCGATGTGATGAACTTCCTCTTCAACGTCTAAATAAAATTTGTTGTCTCATGAGGTTTCATCAAATCTCATGAATATTGAAAAAGTCTACAAAATCCACGCAATTGCGTGGATTTTTTCATTTCATAGAGTGTAAATCCATCTCGTAACGAGACAGTACAAACAAGAGCTCGTTATGCTCACCGGAATTCAATGCGGTAATGCTAAACCTAAAGTTGGCCTGTACCACGAAGTAAAACCTTACAGGCAAAAAATAATCCTCAGATGTCGCTGCTGTTTTATGAATTTCATTCATAGCGGCTATTTAATGTGCGTAATTATCTTTCCTCCCGACTTCGTTAGTCTTGGTCACATGCGGACACACTCATTATGTCCTGATATGACCAGCCTGAGTGGCTGGCCAAAGGTATCGTCTGATAGGGGTTAAATACTCTTATCGAAGAAGACGTCCAGCTTTTGCAAAGCCTTGTCGACGTACTCAGGAACCCAATACGTCTCGATATGGGTAGCGCCATCGATCAGGAAGAGTTCTTTGTCTTTTGTACCGGTGGCTTTCGCAAACGCATCTTCCGTCATATAGAGCGTATCGGCTTTTGTACCAGCAATCATCAGCAGCGGTTTATTGATGAGATTGATATGGTCCGTAACGTCAAAACTCATCAAATCTAACAGGCTACTTGTCGTGTATTTAAACGTAGAGTTCGGGTGCGCGTGAGTTTTCCAGTAGTACTCATAGCCCTGTCGATATAAGGCAAAAGGTAACTTAGCGATCTGTTCATCAGTCAGATTGGCATCACCGGAGTACAGGACTTCGCCTCCGGAAGCTTCCTGAGCACGTGCGTCAGAAGCTTGCTGAAGACGCTGCTGAATAGTATCCAGCTGTGAGTCCTGAAAACCGTTGCGGCGCACCAGGCCTGAATTAAACATGCTGATGGTTGCAATCGATTTAAACCGTTGATCCGTTTCGGCCGCAACAAGTGAATAACCGCCGCCTCCGCAAATACCCAGCAGACCGAGGCGGGAAGTATCCACTCCCGGATACTGGCTGATGTAGTCAGCCATGCCGTGGATATCCTCGATGCGATTAGCGGGTTTATCCACGCTGCGAGGCATCCCACCGCTCGCGCCCTGATAAGCCGCGTCGGCAGTAATCGTGATGTAGCCCTGTTCGGCGAGACGCTGGGCATACAAGCCTGCGACCTGCTCTTTTACGCCGCCATTCGGATGTGCAACCACCACGGCAGGATATTTTTTGGCGGGATCGTAGTTAGCAGGGGTATAGACATTCGCAGCTATCTGAATGCCATGCAGATCGTACTTCACCGGATGAATGTTGACCTTGCCTTTGACGTTCTCAGTGATGGCACCGTCATAGGCCAGGGTGAATGGATTTTTTTTGTAATCAGCCGCATTGACTGAGGTGGCCCCGGTTATTGCCGTGAGCAGTATTGCAGTTAACAGATTGAATTTCATGGTCTCTCCCGATGAGTTTCAGGCTTGCGGATTTAAATGTGCAGACTCAGGTTAGAGAGAGAGGCCTGTCAGCATCGTGACAGGTAAATAACATTTTTGTCAGCAAGCAGGCTGAGATGGCTTCATGTTTCTGACAATGCTGTCAGGTAAGCGTCAGCTTTATGTTGGCAATCAAGAGGCAGAATAAGCCCGATTGAACAGTTAAGAGGAAATCCCGTTATGCGCCTGTTGCTAGTCGAAGATGAAGAAAAAACGTCAACCTATCTCAACCGTGCGTTGAGTGAATCGGGATTTACGGTAGATGTCTCTGCAGATGGCGCTGAAGGTCTTCATTACGCGCTGGAGCTTGACTACGACGCGATAATCCTTGATGTGATGCTGCCGGGGATGGATGGCTACCGGGTACTCGAGGGGCTGCGAGCCGTCAAACAAACGCCGGTACTGATGCTCTCGGCCCGCGGTTCGGTCGACGAGCGCGTTAAAGGGCTTCGACTTGGCGCTGATGATTATCTCCCTAAGCCCTTTTCGCTGATTGAACTGGTGGCGCGCATTCAGGCACTGGTGCGTCGCCGCGCTACGGATGGCGCAGACATCACCCAACTGCAAATTCACGATCTGCATCTCGACCTGCTGGCCCGCCGCGTATTTCGCGCCGGAACGCGACTGGAATTGACCGCAAAAGAGTTTTCCCTGTTAAGTCTTCTGGCCCGGCATCAGGGGGAGATCCTGTCAAAAATGATGATTGCTGAGCAGATATGGGACATGAATTTTGACAGCGATGCCAATGTGGTTGAAGTCGCCATTAAACGTCTGCGAGCCAAAGTTGATGCCCCATTCGACGTCAAACTGTTACATACCGTTCGTGGCATGGGGTATGTCCTCGAAGTCCGGTCGGAATAAATGAAGAGGCTCAGCATGCCTAAACGTTCCATCTCCGTTCACCTGGCGCTGATGTTTGCCTTATCCGCGCTGCTGATTGTGTCCATTATCGGTATCCTGCTCAGAAGCTCCTTACATGACTCTTTGCAAAAGCAGATGCACAACGAACTGTTGTTCCGGGAATCATTAATGAGTCCGTGGATCACCGCACGAACCTCGGCTGACGGCTGGTCGACGTTGGCTAATAAATTTACTCTGCTAACCAATTCTGAAGGTGAGCGCGTTCGCTACTGGATAGTGAGCGATAACCCGCGCTTTAGCATGGGGGGAATACCACCGGTGGGCGTTCAGTGGTCTTCTTTGCAGGAGGGATTTAATAAAGTGCCCGGCGCATCGGAAGGTGCATGCTCACTGTTCCTGTTAGTGAAAACCATCCCTGCCAACGGTGAAAGGCCTGAGCTGCGCTATGTGGTTGCCATCGACTCTACGCCGTATATGGGCACACTTGATGCGTTCACACGAACGCTGCTGATTATTGCCGCGCTGGGCGTACTGATTGTCGCCTTACTGGGATACGTTGTTTCACGGATTGGCCTGCGTCCGGTGGGCATGCTCAGTCAGCAGGCACAACACCTTGCACCAGGTGACCATGGCCAGCGCCTGAATACCTGCGCGTTGCCCGAAGAACTGCAGCAACTGGCATCATCATTTAACGGTGTGTTAGAGCGTCAGGAAATCGCCTGGCGACAGCTCGAGAGCTTTAATGCCGATGTTGCGCATGAACTTCGTACCCCGCTGACTAACCTGATCGGTCAGACGCAACTCGGGCTATCACGCCGACGTTCACAAGATGAACTGGAAGAGTTATTGGGTTCCAATCTGGAAGAGCTTGAACGCATGACGTCGATAGTTAACGACATGCTGTTCCTGTCTCATGCGCACGCGGGTGAACATGCTTCCCAGCTTACGCAGGTGTCCCTGCGAGAAGAAACCCTGAAAACAGCGGAATATGTTGAACCCTCTTTTGCTGAAAAACAGCTTTCGCTGGAGGTTGAGGGCGACGTCACGGCGCATATCGAAAGGCGGCTGTTTCACCGTTCACTGGCTAATTTGCTGGAAAATAGCGCCAGGCATTCCCCCTCCAATAGCACGGTTACGGTGCGCTTAAGCGAAAAAGGCAATCAAGTTTGTGTAGACGTTTCTAACCCTGGCGATCCGATAGCGCCAGAGCACTTACACCGGCTTTTCGAACGGTTCTATCGTGTTGACACCTCCCGAGCCAGGAGTGATACCCATCATGGGCTGGGCCTGTCGATTGTCCGTGCCGTCGCCATTATGCACCGGGGAGATGTCTTTGCCCGTAGCGAGAACGGTATCAATACCTTTGGCCTGACGTTTGCTAAACAGCCTGACGCTATCCGAATCGGGAGACTGATTTCAGAGACAAAATCGGGATCTCCGCGCGCAAAGACTTCTGACAAAATTGTCAGAGAGTCGTCAGTCTGATGTCAGGCTATCTGCGCCAGAATCACTGCTGATACTCACCACGGCTGATTGAAGGAATGAAACAGTGAGAATGAAAAAGGTATTTAGCGGGTTTCTGGCGATGATGGTCATGGGGCTTCTGGGGCAGCCCGCGTTCGCATCAGAGGATTCATCCGCACACGCCCGCACGCTGATTATCTACTTTTCACAGCCAGAGGAGATGAAACCTGGTGCCGTGGATGGTTTTTCCGGGGCCAGCGTATTACAAAAAAATACGCCGGAGACCGGCAGCACGCAGTTTATTGCGCAACTGATTCAGAAGCAGACTCACGGCGACCTGTTTCGCATTGAAACCGCCACTCCCTACCCTCGCCAGCATGATGCACTTTTGCGCGTTGCCGAAAAGGAACAGCAAACGAAAGCCAGACCCTCGCTAAAAACGCCGCTCCCTGACCTGAGCAATTACGACACCATTTACGTCGGCTACCCCATCTGGTGGTATACCATGCCAATGGTGATATACAGCCTCTTTGAGCAAAATGACTTTGCAGGCAAAAAGGTCGTTCCCTTTACCACCCATGGTGGCAGCAGGTTAGCCGACTCCCTGCGAGAAATTGCTCGCATGCAGCCACAGGCCAAATTAGTCACTCGTGCGCTCGCGATCTCGCGCAACGATATTTCAGCTCCTGACGTACCCGCGCAGGTTGAGCAATGGGTAAAACAAGTCCAGCCACAGCGTTAATCCCTCGACATGAAGAAAATTTATATTTTCCAGGTCATGCAGGATGCGCTGATGACGTTACTTCTGTTGGTATTGATGGGATTTCACCTTCACGGTGAAATCGTGCATGAATGGGCGGGTATTATTTTTACGCTGCTCATCATGCTGCATTTATATCTTAACCGGCATCGCTTGTGGTCACTGTCGCCCAATATTCCGTTAACCATGCTGGTAGTTAACAGAATCATTAATGCAGTGACATTCGTTGTCATTCTGACCGCGATTGTCTCTGGCATGATGCTGTCCCGACATATCCTTCTGGACCAGGCGTTCCACAACCCGGCGAGCTGGGTCAGGAAAGTACACATGACGTCGGTCCACTGGGGAATGCTCATTCTGGCGCTGCATATCGGGTTGCACTGGAAAATGCTGGCAACCTTTTTCTGCCGGGTCCTGAACATCTCCAGCAATTCATTCTTTGCAAATGTCATGATGCCGGGAGTTTTTTCGCTAATCGCACTACTGGGATTGTACGAATTACTGAACCAGGACTATCTCGATTATTTGTTGATAAAGGTCGATTTCTCCTTTTTCGATTACGATGAATCTGCCCTACTTTTTTATCTACGCTACCTGGCCATTATTGTTTTATTTTCATTAATGACACGGTTTTCGCTTTGGGGCCTTATTTTTAGAAAAGACAAAGCAGCGTCACCATAATAAGGGTTAACTGACAGAATTGTCAGGCTGGCGTCAGTCTGACGACATCTCCCCCTGATTAGAATCATTGCAGACCCTCTCCATCATTGTAGATAAGGACGCTTTGCATGATCAGACATTTACGTTACCTCGGGCTGTTACTGCCCCTCTTTACGTTTTCATCCTGGGCGGCGGAGCAAAATCCCGCTGTCCATATCGCCACCGCCGGAAGCCAGAATGCGGTGTACGGGGCAGCAGAGAACTTTACCGGTCGCGTCCGGGTTGATCCTCTCTTCAAACCAGATAACGAAATTAGCGTTTCCGGGGCTTATGTCACCTTTGAGCCAGGTGCTCGTTCCGCCTGGCATACGCATCCGGCAGGCCAGCGGCTGATTGTGACCTCGGGAGTTGGGCTTACCCAACAAGAAGGCCAGCCGGTGCAGGTCATCCGCGCTGGCGACGTTGTCTCTTGCCCGGCGGGCGTCAAACACTGGCACGGGGCGGCACCCGGCAGCGCAATGACACACCTGGCGATAACCGGGATTGTGGATGGCAAAAGCGTTAACTGGATGGAGAAAGTGACAGATGAACAATACCACGCCCATTAAGGCATTAACGGCAGCGGTACTGCTGACCTTTGGTTTGGGTCTCACGGCACATGCTGCGCCCGTCAATAAAGGAGCCTCAGAAATGAACCACGAACAAACGGTTTCAGATACGCTGTCAGCTCGCCAGCAAGCCATCCCGTTGATTGCGGCATCAATGGCCAGCAGTCAGATGGATAAGCTGAATGCGGCACTGAATCAGGGGCTTGATGCAGGACTCAAGATAAACGAGACCAAAGAGATTCTCGTCCAGCTCTATGCCTATACGGGATTTCCCCGTAGCCTGAACGCGCTGAATGAACTGATGAAAGTCGTCGAAGCACGTAAACAACGTGGCGTTGAAGACGTTGAAGGTAAAGAGCCGGTCGCAGCCATCCCTGTCGGAGATGAGCTTCGCCGCGTCGGTACCGCAAACCAGACTAAAATCTCCGGCGCCCCCGTCCAGGGACCTCTGTTTGATTTTGCCCCGGTCATTAATCAATTCCTACAAACGCATCTGTTCGGCGACATTTTCGCCCGCGATAACCTCGACTGGCAAAGCCGCGAGCTGGCAACGGTTGGCGCATTAGCCGCCACGCCGGGCGTTGAAGCTCAGCTGTTATCGCATACGCGAGCCAGCATGCGAGTCGGCCTGACGGCAGCGCAACTGCACCAACTGGCACAAGTTCTTCGTGAAAATGGCGAAGAAGATGCGGCTACGCGGGCGGAACAGGCGCTGCAACGGGCGTTAGCAAACAGTTAGGCGTTGGTTTGAGACGATACGGTGCTAATCCTCCGCATTCATGAGTCTGCCAAATAAGGGCAATCAAAGGTGCTAAATAATTCACGCTGACAACTCAGATATGATTGAACGGCAAACATAACAGAGGATGTAATCTTGAAAACTGTCTTAAAAACGCTGGCCATCTGCGCGATGGCGGGTGGCATGGTGGCTCAGTCGGTATACGCCGAGCCGCTGGTCATTCAGGAACAGGGAAGCTTTTCTGCTGGTGGCACAATCATCACCGCACCAGGGAAATTTGACGCGAAAACGCCGCTGGACTCTGCGGGTCAAACCTGGCATGGCGATCATGCGTCTGTGTTCTACCAAATTCCGGAAAATCCGCATAAATACCCTATCGTCATGCTGCACGGCGCAGGTCAGTTCTCCCGCACCTGGGAAACCACGCCGGATGGTCGCGAAGGGTTCCAGAACATATTCCTGCGTCGTGGATTCTCAACTTATCTTGTCGATCAGCCCCGCCGGGGCAGCGCCGGGCGCACGACGGTAGAAGGTACTGTTACGCCTAAACCGGATGAACAGATGTGGTTTAACCAGTTCCGCGTTGGCGTGTGGCCGGAGTATTTTAAGGGCGTTCAGTTTTCTCACGACAAAGAAGCCCTGAATCAGTATTTCCGTCAGATGACCCCGAATACCGGGCCGTTTGATATCAATGTTATCTCTGATGCGATGTCCGCCGTCGTGGATAAATCTGGCCCGGCTATCCTTTTCACCCACTCCCAGGGTGGCGGACCAGGCTGGTACACGGCGATGAAAAATGACAAGGTCAAAGCCATCGTCGCCTTCGAGCCTGGTAGCAGCTTTGTCTTCCCGGAGAAAGAGCTCCCTGCCCCAATGCCAAGCGCGTTCGACACGCTGAAGGGTGAACCGGTGCCGATGGAGCAGTTTATGGCACTGACTAAAATTCCGATTCTGATTATTTACGGCGATAACATCCCTGATAAACCTGTCGCCATGCCCGCGCAGGACAGCTGGCGCGTACGTCTGGCAATGGCTCGCGAGTGGCGTGACGTGGTGAACAAGCATGGCGGGGATGTCACTGTGACGCATCTGCCTGAGGAAGGAATCAAAGGGAATACCCACTTCCCGTTCTCGGATCTGAATAACGTGCAGATTGCTGGTAATGACTCCAACTTACTGATAGTGTTTTATGTTCAGATAATGCCCGATGACCTTGTCATGCAGCTCCACCGATTTTGAGAACGACAGTGACTTCCGTCCCAGCCTTGCCAGATGTTGTCTCAGATTCAGGTTATGTCGCTCAATGCGCTGAGTGTAACGCTTGCTGATTACGTGCAGCTTTCCCTTCAGGCGGGATTCATACAGCGGCCAGCCATCCGTCATCCATACCACGACCTCAAAGGCCGACAGCAGGCTCAGAAGACGCTCCAGTGTGGCCAGAGTGCGTTCACCGAAGACGTGCGCCACAACCGTCCTCCGTATCCTGTCATACGCGTAAAACAGCCAGCGCTGACGTGATTTAGCACCGACGTAGCCCCACTGTTCGTCCATTTCCGCGCAGACGATGACGTCACTGCCCGGCTGTATGCGCGAGGTTACCGACTGCGGCCTGAGTTTTTTAAGTGACGTAAAATCGTGTTGAGGCCAACGCCCATAATGCGGGCGGTTGCCCGGCATCCAACGCCATTCATGGCCATATCAATGATTTTCTGGTGCGTACCGGGTTGAGAAGCGGTGTAAGTGAACTGCAGTTGCCATGTTTTACGGCAGTGAGAGCAGAGATAGCGCTGATGTCCGGCAGTGCTTTTGCCGTTACGCACCACCCCGTCAGTAGCTGAACAGGAGGGACAGCTGATAGAAACAGAAGCCACTGGAGCACCTCAAAAACACCATCATACACTAAATCAGTAAGTTGGCAGCATCACCATAATCATCCTGAAGTGCTGCAGAGCATTCAAAGTGTCATCACAAGCGGCTTACCGTTACATACGCTTGACCTTACCACACCGTTAAAAGATGAATTCTCATCGTATTTACTTTCTTTATTACCGGGCCAGGGCAAAGAGTATTGCCTGCAGTTCACCGGGCCGTCCGGTGCCGATGCCGTTGAAGCGGCGCTGAAGCTGGCGAAGAAAGTTACCGGCCGTTCCAGCATCATCAGCTTCTCCGGTGGCTACCACGGGATGACCCACGGCGCGCTGTCCGTGACCGGCAACCTGTCGCCGAAAGAAGCCGTCAGCAACATGATGGCGGAAGTGCAGTTTATGCCGTATCCGCATCAGTACCGTTGCCCGCTGGGTATCGGCGGCGACGCTGGCGTCAAAGCATTGACCTACTACTTCGAAACCCTGATCAACGACGTCGAGAGCGGCGTGCGTAAACCGGCTGCCGTGATCCTCGAAGCGGTGCAGGGCGAGGGCGGGGTAAACCCGGCTCCGATCGAGTGGCTGCAGCGTATTCGTAAAGTGACCCAGGAACACGGCATTCTGCTGATTATCGATGAAGTTCAGGCAGGCTTCGCGCGCACGGGTAAACTGTTCGCCTTCGAACACGCCGGTATTGAGCCGGATATCATCGTGATGTCCAAAGCGGTTGGCGGCGGTCTGCCACTGGCGGTACTGGGCATTAAAAAGCAGTTCGATGCGTGGGCTCCGGGCCATCACACTGGCACCTTCCGCGGCAACCAACTGGCGATGGCGACCGGTCTGACAACGCTGAAAATCCTCAAAGACGACAAGATTGCCGATAAAGTTGCTGCCCAGGGCGAGTGGCTGAAAGGCAAACTGACTGACCTGCAGAAACGTTACCCGGTTATCGGCCAGGTACGTGGTCTGGGCCTGATGATTGGTCTGGAAATCGTTAAGCCGAACGAAGCGCAGGATCACATGGGCTGCTACCCGGCCGATGGCGAGCTTTCCGCGCTGCTGCAGAAAAAATGTTTCGAAAACGGCCTGATTCTGGAGCGTGGCGGCCGTAACGGTTGCGTACTGCGTCTGCTGCCGTCTCTGTTGATCACCAACGCAGAGCTGGAGATTTTCCTCGATAAATTCGAAAATGCCCTGCTGGGCGCTGGCGTGAAGCCGGTTTAAACGGAGTTGGATCGAATGTCAGACGTAAATCCGATTCTGTTCGGCTCGGCACAAAGCATTGCTGCCTACCAGGACGCTATCGAGCAGAGTACGCAAGCGGTCGTTGAATGGTTGAAGCAACCTGAGATGTATCAGGGCAAAACCGTTGAGCAACTGCGCGAACGTATCAACCTGAATTTTACGTCTCAGGGCCTGGGCAACCAGGCCGCTATTGAGCGTGCGGTTGAATACTTTCTGAAAGACAGCTTGTTGGTTCACCATGCGCAGTGCGTGGCGCACCTGCACTGCCCGAGCCTGGTGATTAGCCAGGCGGCAGAAGTGCTGATCAACGCCACCAACCAGAGTATGGACTCCTGGGATCAGAGCCCGTCGGCGACCATCATTGAGATCAAACTGATCGAATGGTTGCGTGAGCAGGTGGGCTATGCGGCAGGCGACGCGGGCGTGTTCACCAGCGGTGGCACCCAGAGCAACCTGATGGGCCTGATGCTGGCGCGCGACGCCTTTTTTGCCCGCCAGGGGCATTCCATTCAGCAGAATGGTCTGACCGGCGACCTGAGCAAAATCAAAGTATTTTGCTCTGAAAGCGCGCACTTCTCTGTGCAGAAGAACATGGCGCTGATGGGGCTGGGTTACCGTTCCGTCACCCAGGTGAAGACCGATGCGTTCTCACGCATGGATCTGGCTGACCTGAAAGACAAGCTGGCCCAGGCGAAAGCCAACGGCGAACAGGTGATGGCGATTGTCGCCACTGCTGGTACTACCGATGCGGGCGCAATCGATCCGTTAGCGGACATTGCGGCGCTGGCGGCAGAACACCAGATCTGGATGCATGTGGATGCAGCATGGGGCGGGGCGTTACTGCTTTCTGAGCAGTATCGTCACTTCCTGAACGGCCTTGAACTGGCGGATTCCGTGACGCTGGACTTCCACAAACAGTTCTTCCAGACCATCAGCTGCGGCGCGTTCCTGCTGAAAGACGCGCGCCACTACGAGCTGATGCGTTACCAGGCGGCGTATCTGAACTCTGATTTCGATGAAGAGGCGGGCGTACCGAATCTGGTGTCGAAATCGCTGCAGACCACGCGCCGTTTTGACGCGCTGAAGCTGTGGATGGGGCTCGAAGCACTGGGCAAAAAGCAGTATGCCGAAATCATTGATAACGGCGTAACGCTGGCGCGTGATGTGGCTGCGTTTGTGAAAACTCAGCCACACCTGGAACTGGTGATGGAGCCGCAACTGGCAAGCGTGCTGTTCCGTTTCCGTCCGCACAGTGACGACATGGCGTTCGTTGCGCTGTTGAACCAGCGTATTGGCGACGTTCTGCTGGCTTCTGGTAGCGCCAACGTTGGCGTGACCGAAGCAGATGGCGTAACCTGCCTGAAGCTGACGCTGCTGAACCCAACGGTGTGTCTGGAGGATGTCAAAGTCCTGCTGGCAAGCGTGAAAGCGACAGCTGAGCGACTGCTGAACGCGTAAGCAATAAGCTGATTATAAAAATGGCTCCCACACACGGGAGCCATTTTTTTGCCTGTCATTTGTAGTCTGGCGGCGCTTCGCCTGGCTGGGCTACACGTCAGCTGATATCTGCCAGCGCGGCGTCTTTATTCGGGAAGAACGTCAGGCGTCCGGCAATCGGCTGAATGCCCGCGCGCGCCATGGTACGTAACGGCTGGAATTCCAGATTACTGATCCGCAGTTCACACCCTTCCGGGAGGCGTTTTACAAAACGCTGGAAAGCGTCCAGACCACCGGCATCCAGTACCGGGACCGCGTCCCACTTTAAGACCACAATACGTTTACCTGCAATACGCGATTCTAGATCGGTAAATAATCCCTCCGCAGCGGCAAAGAAAAGTGGGCCAATAACGCGCAGCACCAGCACATCGTCAGGTACATCTACGTTGACCGGCGCCAGACGCGTCATGCGCGCGATACGACGCATAAACAGCAGGGAGGCGAGAACGATACCGACGCTGATGGCGATCACCATGTCGAATAGCACCGTCAGCGACATACACATAAGCATGACGATGATGTCGTCTTTTGGCGCATGACGCAGCAGATCCACCACTTTATGCGCTTCACTCATGTTCCATGCCACCATCAGCAGCAGGGCGGCCATGGCGGAAAGCGGTAACCAGGAAAGCAGCGGCGCAAGCACCAGCAGGGCGAGGATCACCAGAATCGCGTGGATGACCGCTGAAATTGGTGAGGTCGCCCCGGCGCGGACGTTTGCCGCAGAACGGGCAATTGCCGCCGTGGCGGTGATACCACCGAAGAACGGTGCCACGATGTTACCCAGGCCCTGGCCAATCAGCTCACTGTTGGCTTTATGCTTGGTGCCGGTCATCCCATCGAGCACGACGGCGCACAGTAGAGATTCAATCGCCCCGAGCATCGCCATTGAGAAGGCGGCCGGTAACAGCGCCTGTAATGAACTCCAGCTCAGAGTAAAGTTTGACTCCGGCATGTCCCACGGTAATACCAGTTGCGGCAGCAACTGCGGGATACCGTTACCCTGCGAGCCATCAGCCAGAATGTAGTGGAACTGAGAACCGATGGTGGCGACATGGCCACCGGTCAGGTTCACAATCCCCATTACCGCACAGCCTGCCAGCAGCGCAGGAAGGTGGCCCGGCAGTCGGATCCCCAGACGCGGCCAGAAAATCAGGATCCCCAGCGTCACCACGCCAATTGCGGCATCGCCAACGTTGAGGGTTGGCAGGGCCATAAACAGCGCGCCGACCTTTTGCAGGTAGTGCTCCGGGACATGGGCCATTTGCAGACCGAGAAAATCTTTAATCTGCATGGTACCGATGGTGATACCAATACCCGATGTAAAACCTAACGTAACGGATACCGGGATATATTCGATCAGGCGACCAAAACGGGCGAGGCCGAAAAGGATCAGGAATATCCCGGACATTAGCGTTGCGACCAGCAGGCCTGCCAACCCAAACTGTTGCGACACCGGATACAGAATCACCACGAAGGCGGCAGTTGGTCCAGATACGCTAAAACGTGACCCCCCGGTAAGGGCGATAACAATCCCAGCCACGGCTGAGGTATACAAGCCGTACTGCGGCGCCACGCCACTGCCTATTGCTAGGGCCATCGCCAGCGGAATGGCAATGATCCCAACGGTTATCCCGGCGATCAGGTCGCGGGTGAAGCGAGAAGCGGTATATTTTTCTTTCCAACAAGCGTCGATGAGGGCGCGGAAAGGCATCACATGTGAGGAAAATAATCTGTTCACAATAATGTTTCATCCATGAGCGCATCATCTGTCAACTAAATGGCAGGTGAAGGAGGCATAAGTCATACAAATAGATGTTGCAGATAAAAAAACCCGCCGCAGCGGGTTTTTGAGCCGGGCTCGATTAATGCTCGAACATAGCAGAGATGGATTCTTCGTTGCTGATACGACGAATCGCTTCGGCCAGCATACCCGACAGGGTCAATGTACGCACGTTTGGCAGTGCTTTGATTTCGTCAGTCAGTGGAATAGTGTCACAGACAACGACTTCATCAATCACTGAATTGCGCAGGTTGTTTGCCGCATTACCTGAGAAGATCGGGTGGGTAGCGTAAGCAAATACGCGTTTTGCACCACGTTCTTTCAGTGCTTCTGCTGCTTTACACAGCGTACCGCCGGTATCGATCATATCATCAACCAGCACGCAGTCACGACCTGCAACGTCACCAATAATGTGCATCACCTGAGAAACGTTCGCGCGCGGGCGTCGTTTGTCGATGATAGCCATGTCGGTATCGTTCAGCAGTTTAGCGATAGCGCGGGCACGCACGACGCCACCGATGTCCGGAGAAACCACAATCGGGTTGTCCAGATTCAGTTGCAGCATGTCTTCTAACAGGATCGGGCTACCGAATACGTTATCAACCGGTACGTCAAAGAAGCCCTGGATCTGTTCAGCATGCAGGTCAACGGTGAGGACGCGGTCAACGCCAACGCTGGACAGGAAATCAGCGACGACTTTAGCAGTAATCGGTACACGAGCGGAACGTACGCGACGATCCTGACGTGCATAGCCGAAGTAAGGAATAACGGCGGTGATACGGCCTGCGGAAGCACGGCGCAGCGCATCAACCATAACGACCAATTCCATCAGGTTGTCGTTAGTAGGGGCACAAGTGGACTGGATGATGAAAATATCACCACCGCGTACATTTTCATTAATTTGTACGCTGACTTCGCCGTCGCTAAAGCGACCTACAGCGGCGTCGCCGAGTGAAGTGTACAGGCGGTTGGCAATACGTTGTGCTAGTTCCGGGGTGGCGTTACCAGCAAAAAGCTTCATATCAGGCACGAGAAGAACCTCAGGCATGCGTCCATTGGTGGAAAGAATCTGCCGAAAACTGTGCGGGCCAGGCAGTATCCTCTCCATGCGGTGTATTAAAGAGCGCGATGCAACGTCTGGAACAGGGTGACGTTGTCACCGCAACTCAGCTTGCCCGGCTTACTCGTCATCTTTCACGTTTCATGTATGCTGGCATATTTCGCCATCTTCCTGAAACCCGAATGATTTAGAGTAACGCTCTGTGCAATGGGGAGAGGTTGACACCTTTCGCCACAAAGCCTTTGAGCCATTCCGGGGCTTGCTCAAGCACCTGGCGAGCACGAGACTCAGTGTCAAATTCAGCAAAGACACAAGCCCCTGTACCAGTCAGGCGCGACGGCGCGTATTCTAACAGCCAGGAAAGCGCCGCATCAACCTCGCGAAAACGTTTTCTTGCGATAACCTCGCAATCATTGCTGAATTCACATTTTAGTAACGTTTTTATTGACCTTTTTGGCGTGTTGCGCGGGAGGTCGGGATCTTTAAAAATCACCGGCGTCGGAATACTGACTCCCGGGTGGGCGACCAGATACCATTTTTCCTCTGGCTCGACCGGGGTCAGAATTTCACCTACGCCTTCAGCAAAGGCCGCATGGCCGCGCACGAATACGGGAACGTCCGCCCCCAGCGTTAAGCCGAGTCCTGCCAGTTCATCAACCGAAAGTCCGCACTGCCAAAGGTGATTCAGCGCCACCAGGACGGTAGCTGCATTCGACGAACCTCCGCCAAGACCGCCGCCCATCGGCAGGCGTTTTTCGATACTGATATCGGCGCCGCTCCCTTTGGGAAGGCGATCGCTTTCAGACGCCGCCTTCATCAGCAAGCGCGCCGCACGGACAATGAGATTGTCTTCATGTGCAACGCCTTCCACCGGCGTTAACAGGCGGATTTCGCCGTCGCCACGCAGCGCAATACCTAACGTGTCGCCATAATCAAGAAACTGGAATAGCGTTTGCAAAGTGTGATAACCGTCCGCACGCTGCCCGGTGATGTATAAAAACAGATTCAGTTTTGCCGGAGAGGGCCAGTGGGTCATCATTTCACAATCCAGTTATCCATTTTCAGCTTAATACGCTGATCGCCGTCAGACAGTTCCATGTTTGCCGGCATCGCAGGCTGAATTTTGCTGTCGTAGGCGCTATAGACCACTTTCCAATTTTTACCGTCTTTGCTGTAGTTCACTTCACTCAGACGATACTGATCGTCGAGTTTGTAATCGCTGGCGTCTCCCGGCAGGCCAAGGATCCACTGGCGCAGGCTGTTCAATGGAATAGGCATGCCGGTCAGCTTACCAATCATCTCTTCGGCGTCGTCAGCGGTGTAGTGCTTGCCTTTGTTATCGACAAGTTCGACGTTGCCCGGCTGGGCATTGAGTTCCAGTTCAGTGCTGCCCAGGGGATTGGTCAGCAGGAGACGGTAGCGATCCTGTCCGGTTTGTTGCCAGAAAAAGCGGGCATAGACTTTCTGTTGATCGGAAATATACGCAAACGCACCGCGCGTCTGATATTGGTTCAGGGCGCGTACTTCCTGCTGGTGCTGGCGCCACTGTGGAGAGTCAGGGCTTTTGCCGGGACCTTTCGGCGCGTTGAGCGTACAGGCGGTAAGAGCCAGGGCCGCCAACGGCAGCAGGCGAATCAGGCGAAAATCAGGCAGGGTCATAATGATGACAAATCCTTGAGATACGTTGCAGTTATAACTCTTAATGCTAGCGCCGCCATCATACATCGTCTACGTTCAAGTTATCTTAAATCGCTCAAATTTGTGCACTAAGCTATTACTCCAAAAGGGGGCAGTCTCTTTTATTGACCGCACGCATCCTGTATGATGCACCCAGTCTAACCTTATCAACGCTGGTACTATTCCCGCACACATGACCCTTTTAGCGCTTGGTATTAACCATAAAACGGCACCTGTATCGCTGCGAGAACGCGTAACGTTTTCGCCGGATACGCTCGATCAGGCGCTGGACAGCCTGCTTGCGCAGCCAATGGTGCAGGGCGGGGTGGTGCTGTCGACGTGTAACCGTACGGAACTGTATCTCAGCGTTGAAGAGCAGGATAACCTGCAAGAAGCGCTGGTTCGCTGGCTGTGCGATTACCATAATCTTAATGAAGAAGACTTGCGCAATAGCCTGTACTGGCACCAGGACAACGACGCCGTCAGTCATTTGATGCGTGTTGCCAGCGGTCTGGATTCGCTGGTGCTTGGTGAACCGCAGATTCTGGGGCAGGTGAAAAAAGCTTTTGCGGATTCGCAAAAAGGTCACCTGAACGCCAGTGCGCTGGAGCGCATGTTCCAGAAATCATTCTCTGTCGCTAAACGTGTACGTACAGAAACAGATATCGGTGCCAGCGCCGTGTCCGTGGCTTTTGCCGCCTGTACGCTGGCGCGGCAGATATTTGAATCGCTCTCCATGGTGACCGTGCTGTTAGTGGGCGCAGGCGAAACCATTGAGCTGGTGGCGCGACACCTGCGTGAGCATCAAGTGAAGAAGATGATCATCGCCAACCGTACCCGCGAGCGGGCGCAGGTGCTGGCGGATGAAGTCGGCGCCGAAGTGATTTCGCTGAGTGATATCGACGCGCGTTTACAGGATGCCGATATTATTATCAGTTCTACCGCCAGCCCGCTGCCGATTATCGGCAAAGGAATGGTGGAGCGTGCGCTTAAAAATCGCCGTAATCAACCTATGCTGCTGGTGGATATCGCCGTACCGCGCGATGTCGAGCCGGAAGTGGGTAAGTTGTCCAACGCCTATCTGTACAGCGTTGACGACCTGCAAAGCATCATTTCGCATAACCTGGCCCAGCGCAAAGCGGCGGCCGTGGAAGCCGAAACCATTGTGGCGCAGGAAACCAGCGAATTTATGGCCTGGCTACGCGCTCAGGGCGCAAGTGAAACTATCCGCGAGTATCGCAGTCAGTCAGAACAGATCCGTGATGAACTGACTGCCAAAGCGTTGGCTGCTCTTCAACAGGGTGGTGATGCGCAAGCCATTATGCAGGATTTGGCCTGGAAACTGACCAACCGCTTGATCCATGCACCAACCAAATCACTTCAACAGGCCGCCCGTGACGGGGATAGTGAACGCCTGAATATTCTGCGCGACAGCCTCGGGCTGGAGTAGCAGCACACCAATCTTATTTTTTTACAGGGTGCATTTACGCCTATGAAACCTTCTATCGTTGCCAAACTGGAAGCCCTGCATGAACGCCATGAAGAAGTTCAGGCGCTGCTCGGGGATGCGGGTACTATCGCAGACCAGGAACGCTTTCGTGCACTGTCGCGCGAATATGCACAATTAAGCGATGTATCTCGCTGTTTTACGGACTGGCAACAGGTTCAGGAAGATATCGAGACGGCTCAGATGATGCTCGACGATCCTGAAATGCGTGAAATGGCGCAGGATGAACTGCGTGAAGCAAAAGATAAATGCGAGCAGCTGGAGCAACATCTGCAGGTTCTGCTGTTGCCTAAAGATCCTGATGACGAACGTAACGCCTTCCTCGAAGTGCGTGCGGGAACCGGTGGTGATGAGGCCGCGCTGTTTGCCGGCGATCTGTTCCGCATGTACAGCCGTTACGCTGAATCGCGTCGCTGGCGGGTAGAGATCATGAGCGCCAGCGAAGGCGAACATGGTGGGTTTAAAGAAGTCATTGCCAAAATTAGCGGCGAAGGCGTGTACGGTCGACTGAAATTTGAGTCCGGTGGGCATCGTGTGCAGCGCGTACCTGCGACGGAGTCACAGGGCCGTATTCACACCTCGGCCTGTACGGTCGCGGTCATGCCGGAACTGCCGGATGCCGAACTGCCGGACATCAACCCGGCCGATCTGCGTATTGATACCTTCCGCTCATCAGGCGCAGGGGGTCAGCACGTTAACACCACCGACTCCGCAATCCGTATTACCCACTTGCCGACCGGTATCGTAGTGGAATGCCAGGACGAACGTTCGCAGCATAAAAACAAAGCGAAAGCGATGTCGGTGCTGGGGGCGCGAATTCGAGCCGCCGAAGTGGCAAGACGTCAACAGGCAGAAGCCTCTGAGCGTCGCAATCTGTTGGGCAGTGGCGATCGCAGCGATCGCAACCGTACCTATAACTTCCCGCAGGGTCGCGTGACCGATCACCGCATTAACCTGACGCTCTACCGTCTGGATGAAGCGATGGAAGGCAAACTGGATATGCTCATTGAGCCAATTGTCCAGGAATACCAGGCCGACCAACTGGCGGCGTTGTCCGAGCAGGATTAATGGATTATCAGCACTGGCTGCGTGAAGCGATAAGCCAATTACAGGCAAGTGAAAGCCCGCGCCGTGATGCCGAGATTTTGCTCGAGTTTGTTACCGGTAAGGGACGCACCTTTATTTTGGCTTTCGGTGAAACGGTATTAACCGAGGCGCAGCGTCAACAGCTCGACACATTACTGGAGCGCCGTCAGCGGGGTGAGCCGGTGGCGCATTTAACCGGCGTGCGGGAGTTCTGGTCGCTGCCGCTGTTTGTGTCTCCGGCTACGCTTATCCCTCGTCCGGATACTGAGTGTCTGGTGGAACAGGCGCTGGCTCGCCTGCCGGCCTCAGCATGCCGCATTCTCGATTTGGGAACTGGCACGGGCGCCATTGCGCTGGCGCTGGCAACCGAACGTCCGGATTGCGCAGTAACGGCGGTTGACCGCATGCCGGATGCCGTTGCGCTGGCCACTCGCAACAAACAGCATCTGGGCATCGACAATGTTTGCGTGCTGCAAAGCAACTGGTTCAGCGCTTTGCAGGGACAGCAGTTTGACATGATTGTCAGCAATCCGCCGTATATCGACGAACAGGATCCGCACCTGGCGCAAGGCGATGTACGCTTTGAACCTCTGTCGGCACTGGTGGCGGGCGATCGGGGACTGGCGGATATTGTGCATATCATTGACCAGTCTCAGCGCGTGTTAACGCCCGGCGGCTACCTGTTGCTGGAACATGGCTGGCAGCAGGGGCAGGCCGTCCGGGACGTCTTTACTCGTGCGGGTTACCAGACGGTTGAAACCTGCCGTGATTATGGCGGCAACGAGCGAATTACGCTTGGACGCATCCCATCATGAGTACCTTCAGTGTGTTACTCAACATTCATCTCATCAGTATTGCGCTTTCCGTTGGCTTGCTGACGCTGCGTTTTTGGTGGCGTTACACCGACTCGCGTCTTGCCTGCGCACGCTGGACGCGAATTGTGCCACCGGTTGTGGATACCGTTTTATTACTCAGCGGCGTGGCGCTAATGGTTAAAGCGCACATCCTGCCATTCACTGAGCACGGGACATGGCTGACTGAAAAGCTGTTTGGGGTTATCATTTACATCGTTTTGGGTTTTATTGCGCTCGATTATCGTCGGGCGCGCAGTCAGCAGGCGCGATTAGTCGCATTTCCGCTGGCGCTGGTGGTGCTGTACATCATCATTAAACTCGCCACCACAAAAATACCGTTACTGGGGTAAGCATGAGGTCGTTAGCTGATTTCGAATTTAATAAAGCGCCATTGTGTGATGGGATGATCCTGGCGTCGGAGTCTATCCGTCTGGATTTTCCAACACAATCTGTCTACGACGAACTGGAACGTCTGGTCAGTCTGGCGCAAGAAGAAATTAGCCAGCTCCTGTCTCAGGATGAGCAACTGGAAAAACTGCTGGCACTTTTTTACGGCGAATGGGGATTTACGGATACCCACGGCGTCTATCGTCTTTCTGATGCACTCTGGCTTGACCAGGTACTGAAAAATCGGCAGGGCAGCGCCGTGTCTCTGGGGGCGATCTTATTGTGGATTGCCAACAGACTGGAGCTGCCGCTGGTACCGGTGATTTTCCCGACGCAACTGATCCTTCGTATTGAGTCGCTCGATGGTGAAATGTGGCTAATCAATCCATTCAATGGCGAAACGTTAAATGAGCACACGCTGGAAGTGTGGTTGAAGGGGAACATCAGCCCGGTCGCGGAGCTGTTTAACGAAGACCTGGATGAGGCGGATAACGCGGAAGTGATCCGCAAACTGCTCGACACGCTGAAATCATCACTGATGGAAGAGCGGCAAATGGAGCTGGCGCTGCGTGCCAGTGAAGCACTATTGCAGTTTAATCCTGAAGATCCGTATGAAATTCGCGATCGTGGTTTAATATACGCGCAGCTCGAGTGCGAACATGTTGCGCTGACAGATTTAAGTTATTTCGTTGAACAGTGTCCGGAAGACCCGATCAGCGAAATGATTCGTGCGCAAATTAATACTA
This sequence comes from Citrobacter sp. RHBSTW-00859, assembly GCF_013729795.1. Taxonomy (NCBI): domain Bacteria; kingdom Pseudomonadati; phylum Pseudomonadota; class Gammaproteobacteria; order Enterobacterales; family Enterobacteriaceae; genus Citrobacter; species Citrobacter sp. RHBSTW-00859. Next base: position 2,264,194 of record NZ_CP056284.1, read on the forward strand.
TTTCGCACAAACAAATTGTATTGCATTGATTAATCACACTTTACCTACCGTTTAAGGCGATCCTATGAAACAAAAAGTGGTTAGCATTGGCGACATCAACGTGGCAAATGACCTGCCGTTCGTGCTGTTTGGCGGAATGAACGTGCTGGAATCCCGCGATCTGGCGATGCGCATTTGTGAGCACTACGTAACCGTTACTCAAAAGCTGGGTATCCCTTACGTGTTTAAAGCCTCCTTTGATAAAGCCAACCGTTCTTCCATCCACTCTTACCGTGGACCGGGCCTTGAAGAAGGGATGAAAATCTTCCAGGAACTGAAACAGACTTTTGGCGTAAAAGTGATCACCGACGTTCACGAAGCCAGCCAGGCACAGCCTGTTGCTGATGTGGTGGATGTGATTCAGCTTCCGGCATTCCTTGCTCGTCAGACCGATCTGGTGGAAGCAATGGCGAAAACCGGTGCCGTTATCAACGTGAAGAAACCGCAGTTCATCAGCCCGGCTCAGATGGGCAACATCGTGGATAAATTCCATGAAGGCGGCAACGATAAGGTTATTCTGTGCGACCGTGGTGCGAACTTTGGTTATGACAATCTGGTTGTGGACATGCTGGGCTTCAGCGTGATGAAGAAAGTCTCCGGCAACTCACCGGTGATTTTTGACGTTACCCATGCGCTGCAGTGCCGCGATCCATTTGGCGCAGCAAGCGGCGGTCGTCGTGCGCAGGTTACCGAACTGGCGCGTGCCGGTATGGCGGTTGGTCTGGCAGGTCTGTTTATTGAAGCGCATCCGGATCCAGCCAATGCGAAATGCGATGGCCCATCCGCGCTGCCGCTGGCGAAGCTGGAACAGTTCCTGACGCAGATTAAAGCGATTGATGACCTGGTGAAAAGCTTCGACGAGCTGGATACCGAGAATTAAGTGAGTGTGACAGGCCGGAGTTTCCCTCCGGCCTGCTGTTTGAAAAGGGTGTAAAGGTCGCCGTCAGGCACCAGACGCGCCATCAATTGTGTTATATCGGCAGAAAAGAAAACGGCCCTGAAGAGGACCGTGGGGTACGTCTAAAATAATACTCAGGCAAATATTGTCATCAGATAGGCGATAAACAGTGCCAGATGCGCTGCACCGTTAAGCACATTGGTGCGTCCGGTGGAGAAAGAGATCTGACACAGAACCAGTGATGAAACCATCACAATCATCTCTGGCGCACCCAGTGCAAACATCAAATCATTCCCGGTTGCCCATGCAATCAGCGTCACCACCGGTACGGTCAGCGAAATTGTGGCTAATACCGAACCGAAGAATAAATTCATTGCCCGCTGTACCTGATTGCTCAGAACCGCTTTCAGTGCGCCCAGTCCTTCAGGCGAGAGGATCAGTAACGCGACCAGGAAACCCGTAAATGCGACTGGCGCATTCAGTTCAGTCAGCAAGGTCTCAAGCGGACTGGCGTTCATCTTGGTCACAGCGATAACAGCGATCAGATGAATGATAAGCCAGGCGGCGTGCCACAGATTGCTGTGCGCAGACGGTTTACCGTGATGCGGGTCGTCGTCGTCACCCTCGTCTTCATGCTCGTAAATGAACAGACTTTGGTGCGTTTTAGTTTGAATCAGCAAAAATACGCCGTACATCGCCGCAGAAATTAACGCCACCAACAGCGCCTGCGCGGTAGTGAAATTTGCCCCCGGCAACGCCATCGGGAATACCAGTACAATAATGGCCAGTGGGAACAGGGCGATTAAATACTGCTTAATACCAAATAGGTTCATATACTGAGTGGCAAATTTACGGCCACCTAACAGTAATGAAAAACCGACCAGACCCCCGGTTACGATCATAATGATTGAATACAGCGTATCGCGCATCAGCGTAGGTGCGGCATCGCCGGTTGCCATTAATGCGGAGATTAAGCTGACTTCAAGAATAACAACGGACAAACTGAGGATCAGCGACCCGTAGGGTTCGCCAAGTCGATGCGCTAATACGTCCGCATGACGGACAACGCTGAATGCGCTGCTTAATATACCAATAAGGGCCAGCGCATTAATACCGATGACCACTGGTAGTGACTGACTGCTCCCCCAGAAGAACAGGACTACCAGCGCCAAAATCGGGAAGACGAGAGAGGTCTCCTTGTGGCGGGTTTTTACCGCCTCATGTGCTTGTGTCATTGCATTAATTCTCCATCTCTGCAGGTATTTATAATTATAAAAAGTATTAAAGAATGTAAAAAATAACAGAAAACGTGGTTTTGTAGGTGACATTTTACGAAATTTTACTACATCACCTGTTTTCCCTCTTAAAGCGGCCAAAAACCAATTTCTTGTTTATAGACTGTTTAATTAACAGAAGGTTAGGTAAAGAAAATTTCTAAAAATGTCCATTATTGGCGTCTCGCCGCATTGTTAACCACACTTAAGGTTTAGCCTAAAAAGAGGAGTTCACAATGCCCTATAAATCTAAAAGCGATCTGCCTGACAGCGTGCAGCACGTTCTGCCAGCCCATGCTCAGGACATTTATAAAGAAGCTTTCAACAGCGCCTGGGAACAGTATAAAGACAAATCTGACCGCCGTGACGATGCCACCCGAGAAGAGACGGCACATAAGGTGGCGTGGGCCGCGGTTAAAAATGATTACCAAAAAGGTGATGATGGTAAATGGCATAAAAAGACGTAACAGTATCAATTATAATGCCTTTATAAACTCGCTTGCATCAGGCGTTAGCGAATCGTGCTACGCCGCGCGGTTACTGGCTTGCAAGCGAGCGGTGAATTGCCTATTGTCCAGCTATTGGTTTCAAAATGAGCAGTAAAAAAGCCCGGAAGGCGTCAAAAAAGTTGTCGCAGGGAAGCAGCAGTGGCGGAGGTGTAAGGTGTTAACGCGTGATTTTTTATTGAATGCCGACTGTAAGACGGCATTTGGTGCTATTGAAGAATCACTACTCTGGTCAGCGGAACAACGTGCAGCCTCACTGGCCGCCACGCTCGCTTGTCGACCAGATGATGGACCGGTGTGGATCTTCGGTTATGGATCGTTGATGTGGAACCCGGCCTTAGAGTTTGAAGAGTCCTGTACCGGCACATTAGTCGGCTGGCACCGTGCATTTTGTCTGCGCCTGACGGCGGGGCGAGGAACGGCGTGTCAGCCAGGCCGCATGCTGGCCCTGAAAGAGGGCGGACGTACCACCGGTGTGGCCTACCGCTTGCCGGACGCGTCGCTGGAACAAGAGCTTTCTCTGTTGTGGAAGCGAGAAATGATCACCGGATGCTATCTGCCGACCTGGTGCCAGCTGGCGCTTGATGACGGCCGTACGGTGAACGCGCTGGTGTTTATTATGGATCCGCGCCATCCGTTGTTTGAGTCAGACACGCGCGCGCAGGTGATCGCGCCGCTTATTGCCGCGGCCAGCGGACCTTTAGGCACTAATGCCCAGTATCTGTTCTCGCTGGAACAAGAGCTGGTCAAGCTGGGGATGCAGGATGATTGTCTTAATGATCTGGTGATCACGGTCAAACGATTGTTGGGAGAGAACCTGCCGGAAGGCGTTATGCGGCCAGGGTTTGCCTGAACCCGGCGTGGAATTGTATGCCCGAAAGCCAGGCGCTTTTCGGGCATGTCACGCTTAGGCTGCAATATAACTTATCGAATGCTCAAGCGACTGACTGTGGCTGTCGATCAGCACGTTCCAGACGCCGGTATAGGGCACGGTCAACCATGCGTTATCACGATCCTGCACGCTTAAGATGTCGGACTGCGTGTCTTTGACGTGATTTTTTTCGCTCATCAGATGGATGTGACAGCGCTCGGAACAGCGCACAACCACCGTATCGCCACCAAATAACTTTAAACTTGCCTTCACTAATGCCATTTTTCACCCCGTTCTTGAAAACAACGTACTTTCTGTCGAAAGTGCTGCGTGATGTTGTTCACATTTCACTCATTGCATAACACCAAAGGGGGAGCAACAGGATGCTGATTTTGATCAAAAAATGGCATAACGATTAAACAAAAGTGACAAAACACCTCAAAAGGGTTGAACGGGCGTGCTAACGTTCAACGAAACCGCGCCCATCAAATATTAAATCCGGAAATTATCGACACTTTCAGTGCGCTTGCCTGAAAACGGTGTATCAGAAGGTCAACACTTTATCTGCAGCCAGCGTCCATTGAGCCAGTTCTACCAGCGTGCCGACGGCCACTCCGTCAATTAACGGCAGCGCCGTGATCCCACGACCATCGGTGCAGGTTTTGCATAGTTTTACCGGAACATTTTGCGCTGTCAGGATCTCCAGCATTTGCTGAATATTGTAGCCCTCCGCGGGTTTCTGACCACGTAATCCTGCGGTTACGGCGTCAGACATTAAAAACAGACGCAGGTCGAGACCGGCTTCCTGTTCGCGCAGGGCGATAGCCAGACGCAGGCTGTTAAATAACGATTCGCTTCCATAAGCCGCTCCGTTCGCGACGATCACTATCTTTTGCATTTTTACTCCTGTTACTGCATGTGAGCGTTAATAACCGACACGTATGTTACACCTATTTCTCAATGCCAGGATAATGCCGAAAAAAGGGGGAGGGGCTGAAAATCAACGCTGAAAACGTTATGGTTTAAGATAAGTATGCCACTGTGGCTAATTGATGTAAGAAACCACTAACGATTTGAGCCGTATTATCTGTTCTTCTCTTGCTGTATTCGCACTCTTGCCGCTGGCAGGCGGTACTGCTAACGCGCAGTCGTCCTTTGTGCGCCAGGCTGAAAACCCTTTCGATAACAATAGTGATGGCTTGCCCGATCTTGGCATGGCCCCGGAGTCGCGGGCAGGCGAAAAGCATTTTGCCGAAATGGTCAAAGCGTTTGGTGAAGCCAGCATGACTGATAACGGGCTTGATACCGGTGAACAGGCGAAGCAGTTCGCGTTTGGCCAGGTGCGTGATACGGTCAGCGAACAGGTGAATCAGCAACTGGAATCCTGGCTCTCTCCCTGGGGAAATGCCAGTATCGGGTTGCAGGTTGATAACGAAGGCAGTTTTACCGGGAGTCGGGGAAGCTGGTTTGTGCCGTGGCAGGACAACCAACGTTATCTTACCTGGAGCCAGCTAGGAGTGACGCAACAGGACGACGGCTTAGTCAGTAATGCGGGGATTGGGCAACGTTGGGTACGCGACGGTTGGTTACTGGGTTACAACACCTTTTATGACAACTTACTGGATGAAAATCTGCCCCGGGGAGGCCTCGGCGCGGAGGCATGGGGCGAATATTTGCGCTTATCCGCTAACTATTATCAACCGTTGTCTTCCTGGCAGGATCGTTTTTCAACCCAGCAACAACGGATGGCCCGCGGCTACGATCTGACCGCGCAAATGCGGATGCCGTTCTATCAACACCTCAATACTAGCGTCAGCGTGGAACAGTATTTTGGCGACCGGGTGGATCTATTTCATTCGGGAACCGGGTATCACAATCCGGTGGCAGTGAACCTCGGGCTGAGCTATACACCGGTGCCGCTAATCACGGTGACAGCGCAGCATAAGCAGGGTGAAAGCGGCATCAGCCAGAATAACCTCGGCTTAACGCTTAGTTACCGTTTTGGCGTGCCGTTAAAAAAACAGTTGATGGTCAGTGAGGTGGCGAACAGCCGTTCACTGCGCGGCAGTCGTTATGACGATCCGCAGCGTAACAATTTGCCGACGCTGGAGTATCGCCAGCGTAAAACGCTGTCGGTATTTTTGGCCACGCCGCCCTGGGATCTCAAACCGGGAGAGACGGTGGCGTTGAAGCTGCAGGTGCGTAGTTTGCATGGGATCCGCCACCTGACGTGGCAGGGCGATACTCAGGCGTTGAGCTTAACGGCTGGCAGCAATAACCGAAGCGCGCAGGGCTGGACGATTATTATGCCGAAGTGGGACAGCAGAGAAGGTGCGACGAACCGCTGGCGGTTGTCTGTGGTGGTAGAAGATGAGCAGGGCCAGCGTGTCTCTTCCAATGAGATCACGCTATCACTGACCGAACCGTTTACTACCGTTTCGGAAAATGATCCTCGTTAACAATGACGCATACGCGCGTTATCAGAAAATACGTTCCTGGTGCACCCATACCGCGGCTTCAACACGTGATTTGAGCTTCATTTTCTTCAGCATATGCTTCACGTGAACTTTTACCGTGCTTTCGGTGATGTCAAGGCGGCGAGCGATCATCTTGTTAGGCAGGCCCTGGGCGATGAGCTTAAGAATATCGCGTTCGCGCGGCGTCAGTTGGGTAACATCACGGTCGGACGTTGCACGATTGGCGCGTAGGCTGGCGGCCAGAACCGGCGTTAAGGCTTCGCTCAGCACCATTTCACCGGCAGCCGCTTGCTGCAATGCTTTCAGCAAATCTTCCGGCTCCATATCTTTCAGTAGATAACCGTCGGCACCGCGCTTCAGTGCAGTAACCACGTCTTCTTCATGGTTGGATACGCTAAACACGACGATACGGCCTGACAGTGATTTCTCACGCAGCTTGTCGAGTGTTTCCAGACCGTTCATGCCGGGCATGTTGAGATCAAGAAGGATCAGATCGGGATCAAGGGATTCTGCCAGCTCGATACCCTGCTCACCATTGCTGGCTTCGCCGACAACGGTGATATCGGGCGCCATGCTGACAAGCTGTTTTACACCGGTTCGCAGCATCGGATGATCGTCGATCAACAGGATGGTTGCCGGTTCCAGATTACTCATGGGTATCTCCTTGGACTTCTGTGAAGTTTGTTTCGGGAATAAAAGTGACAGCAACTTCAGTACCGCCTGTCTCGCGACGGCGTACACGGCAATCGCCGCGCAAGCTCTGCGCACGGTCGCGCATGATTATCATGCCGTAGTGGTTACTGCGTTCGGCGTTTTCCGGTACGCCGCAGCCGTTATCTTGCACTGTAAGTTTGACCTGCTTACCATTTTGCACCACCGTCACGACCACTTCATCGGCCTGAGAGTGTTTGAGGGCGTTGCTCAGGGCTTCGCGCGCAATTTGTAGCAGGTGAATCGCCTGATGCGAAGGGACCAGACGCGGTGGCAACTGATAATCCAGCTTAACCGTAAAGCCAAAACGTGCGCTGTATTCCTGACAGCTGGCTTCCAGCGCCGGTCTCAATCCAGGTTCCGTCAGCTGTAAACGGAAGGTCGTTAACAGCTCGCGCAGTTGCGCCCAGGAGGCGTTTAGCTCGTTACGAATCTGACTGAGCAGCTCGCGGCAGTTATCTGAAAGCGCATCGCCCTGCATCTGCAAACAGCTCACCTGCATCTTCATACAGGAGAGCGATTGTGCAATAGAATCATGAAGTTCGCGCGCAATGGTGGCACGCTCTTCCATCACGATCAACTGCTGCTGACGCTCCTGATGCCTGTCGAGTGCAAGCGTTGCGGTCAGTTGCTCAACCAGGGTATCAACCAGTTGCTGCTGATCGTGGCTGAGATGGCGTCCGTACGGCAAAGTCGCGAGCAGGATACCATACTGGGTATGGGCATCGGTTAGCCGCCATTTCAGTGTGATACCGCCGTCAATGGCGGGTAGCGTACCGCGCGGACACAAATGGCAGCCTTTCTCATCACAGCTGACATTGGACTGGCAGGTAAATTCCTGATGATTATCTTCATCTTCCAGGTCATAGACCCGCAGTTCAATATCATGCAGCAGGGTCAAATTTTGCAGACCGTTCAGTACCGGAGAGAGGCGTTCGCACAACGGCACCTGAGAGTGCAGGCGGCGGTTGGCTTGCCACAGGAAAGAGAGGATCTGATTTTTGTGCTCCAGACCCGCCGTTTTCTCCTGTACCCGCTGTTCCAGCACCGCGTAACTTTCGGCCAGTTCTTCCGACATATTATTCAGCGCCGAGCCCAGCGCTGCCATCTCATTACGCCCACTGATATGTGCGCGTTGGGTAAAATCACGTTGACTGACGGCTCGCGCCATCGCCAGCAGTTGTTTCCACGGCTGTAACAGGCGCACGCGTAGCCAGATAATGGTGAAGACCAGCAGCAATGCCATAAATACGGCCATCAGGCGATGCAGCAGAACGACGCGTTCAATGCGTAACTCGGTGGTATGGTCAAAGGCGGTGACCAGCTTATCCAGTCCGCCCACAAAGCGCCTGACATCCTGCGCTACCGCATCAGGCGTTTGCGCATGCGCAAGCCCCGGTGCCAGTTTGGTGTGCCAGTAATCCTGTAAGGCTTTTAACTGCGCCTGTTGTCCGTCACGCTGCGCGGCACGCGTCAATTCCGGGCTAAACGCCGTTTGCTCCATTTCATCCAGCAGTGGTTGATCGTTGGCGTCCAGCGGTATGGCCGCCAGCAGGCGATAGCTTTGCATGCGTAGCGATCCCGCTTTGTTGATTGCATGCGCGCTACTCTGAACGCCCTGAACCAGCCAGCCAGAGACTGCCATACCCGCCACGCCGATGGCAGTAGACAATAAAACAATCAGCGCCACCTGGTTGACCAGCGTAAGCGGGGAAAGACAACGTTTAAACATGGTGACTTGTTCCTTCGGGTTTTCGTAAAACCGAAAACCTTATTGAATGACGATTCTGCTGCAGGCAGTGGCGTTATTCTCGGCGATACACTGGAGTATACCCATACCTCAAACGGGCTACCCCTTAATTGCCGCCAGAGGGAGAGATCCTAAACGAGGGGGAGTAGGGGACGACAGAAGCGTGAAAAACCACATCTTTTTTACCGAAGTTATGTACTCATTTAGGATAATGATAAATTTCAGGCATCAATAATGACACCTTTTCCTTTGATTTATATCAACTTACCTCCAGCTGTAAACCCTAATGTGGCAGGCATCGAAACAAGTATCAGAGGTGTCTATGAGTCACTCATCTGCCCCGGAAAGGGCATCTGGAGCTGTAATTACTGAATGGCGGCCGGAAGATCCCGCCTTCTGGCAGCAGCGTGGTCATCGAATCGCCAGCCGTAACCTGTGGATTTCCGTCCCTTGCTTGCTGCTGGCGTTTTGCGTGTGGATGTTATTTAGCGCCGTGGCGGTGAACTTACCGAAAGTCGGATTTGATTTCACCACTGAACAACTGTTCATGCTGACGGCATTACCTTCGGTGTCCGGCGCGCTGCTGCGTGTACCGTACTCCTTTATGGTCCCCCTGTTTGGTGGACGTCGCTGGACGGCGTTCAGCACCGGTATCCTGATCATTCCTTGCGTATGGTTAGGTTTTGCGGTGCAGGATACCTCCACGCCATTTAGTACCTTTATCATTATCTCGCTGTTGTGCGGTTTTGCCGGTGCGAACTTTGCCTCCAGCATGGCAAACATCAGCTTCTTCTTTCCAAAACAGAAACAGGGCGGTGCGCTGGGTCTGAACGGTGGTTTGGGTAACATGGGCGTCAGCGTGATGCAGTTGGTCGCTCCGCTGGTGGTTTCACTGTCAATCTTTGCCGCATTTGGCAGCCAGGGTGTTGAACAACCGGATGGTACGCAGCTGTATCTGGCAAACGCCGCATGGATTTGGGTCCCGTTCCTGGCTGTATTAACCTTGGCCGCATGGTTTGGTATGAATGAACTGGCAACCTCAAAAGCTTCACTGAAAGAGCAATTGCCGGTGCTGAAACGCGGGCATCTGTGGATTATGAGCCTGCTGTATCTGGCAACCTTCGGTTCATTTATCGGTTTCTCTGCCGGTTTCGCGATGCTGTCAAAAACGCAGTTTCCTGAGGTACAGATCCTGCATTACGCCTTCTTTGGACCGTTGATTGGCGCTCTGGCTCGTTCAGCAGGCGGCGCAATCTCTGACCGACTGGGGGGGACCCGCGTAACGCTGGTGAACTTCGTGCTGATGGCTATTTTCAGTGCCTTACTGTTCCTGACGCTGCCATCAAACGGTGTCGGTGGTAACTTTATCTCCTTCTTTGCGGTGTTCCTGGCGCTGTTCCTGACAGCTGGTCTGGGGAGTGGTTCAACCTTCCAGATGATCTCCGTTATCTTTCGCAAGCTGACGATGGACAGAGTGAAAGCTGAAGGCGGTTCAGAAGAGAAAGCGATGCGCGAGGCGGCGACCGACACCGCGGCAGCGCTGGGCTTTATCTCAGCTATTGGTGCGATCGGCGGCTTCTTTATCCCGAAAGCATTCGGTACGTCCCTGGCATTAACTGGCTCTCCGGTCGATGCGATGAAAGTATTCCTGATCTTCTATGTCGCCTGTGTGGTTATCACCTGGGCGGTGTACGGACGTCATTCTAAAAAGTAAAAAAGTAGTAACTGTTGATTATCCATTGCGCGGTGTTAGACCGCGCTTTTTTTTGCCTGCAATTAGTTACAACATACTTTCATGTTGTGGCACGACAACAGCCTGTTAGAACGGTGCTCGTAATATGCTAAACAGGGGGGATACCCCTTAATACCCACTTATAAAGAATTTAACATTTGTATGATAAGTGAGTTTAAAAAAATCAATAAAATTCAATATGTTGATTGATTTATCGATATCCCACTAAGGGGGTATGTCAAAATCGGCCCTCAATTTTCATCCCTGCCTGCCTTGATCGTTATCAATTCTCACGCCCTTTCAGAGCGTTACCTTCGCTCTCAATCAAGCAATGTCGATTTATCAGAGAGCCGTCAGGCTCCTACAGGAGAAAACCGATGAGTAAATTCCTGGACCGGTTTCGCTACTTCAAGCAGAAGGGCGAAACCTTTGCCGATGGGCACGGCCAGCTTCTCAATACCAACAGGGACTGGGAGGATGGATACCGCCAGCGTTGGCAGCATGACAAAATCGTGCGTTCAACCCACGGTGTAAACTGCACTGGCTCATGCAGCTGGAAAATCTATGTGAAAAATGGTCTGGTGACTTGGGAAACCCAGCAAACTGACTACCCACGCACTCGTCCAGATATGCCCAACCACGAGCCTCGCGGCTGCCCGCGTGGTGCAAGCTATTCATGGTATCTCTACAGCGCTAACCGTCTGAAATACCCGCTGATGCGCAAACGTCTGATGAAGATGTGGCGTGAAGCAAAAAGACTGCACAGCGATCCGGTAGATGCATGGGCATCCATTATCGAAGACGCCGATAAAGCAAAAAGCTTCAAACAAGCGCGTGGTCGTGGTGGATTCGTTCGTTCTTCCTGGCAGGAAGTGAATGAGCTGATTGCCGCATCTAACGTTTACACCATCAAAACCTATGGTCCTGACCGCGTCGCAGGCTTCTCGCCGATCCCGGCGATGTCGATGGTTTCTTATGCGTCCGGCGCACGTTATATGTCGCTGATTGGCGGGACCTGCCTGAGCTTCTATGACTGGTACTGTGACCTGCCGCCAGCCTCCCCGCAGACCTGGGGCGAGCAGACCGACGTACCGGAATCTGCCGACTGGTATAACTCCAGCTACATTCTGGCATGGGGCTCTAACGTACCGCAGACCCGTACCCCGGATGCGCACTTCTTTACTGAAGTTCGTTATAAAGGCACCAAAACAGTAGCAATTACCCCGGACTACGCAGAAATCGCCAAACTGTGCGACCTGTGGCTGGCTCCGAAGCAGGGAACCGATGCGGCGATGGCAATGGCGATGGGTCATGTCATGCTGCGCGAGTTCCACCTCGATAACCCGAGCCAATATTTCACCGACTACGTTCGTCGTTATACCGACATGCCAATGCTGGTGATGCTCGAAGAGCGCGACGGCTACTATGCTGCTGGTCGTATGCTGCGTGCTGCGGATCTGGTTGACTCTCTGGGGCAGGAAAATAACCCGGAATGGAAAACTGTCGCTATCAACAGCAACGGCGAAATGGTTGCGCCAAACGGTTCAATTGGTTTCCGTTGGGGCGAAAAAGGCAAATGGAACCTTGAGCAGCGCGACGGCACGTCCGGTGATGAAACCGAACTGCAGCTCAGCCTGCTGGGTAGCCAGGATGATATCGCTGAAGTGGGCTTCCCGTACTTTGGTGGCGAAGGCACCGAGCACTTCAGCAAAGTCGAACTGGAAAACATTCTGCTGCATAAATTGCCCGTTAAACGCCTGCAACTGGCCGATGGATCTACGGCGCTGGTGACCACCGTTTACGATCTGACTATGGCCAACTACGGCCTGGAACGTGGTCTGAACGATGAAAACTGCGCGACCAGCTACGATGACGTGAAAGCGTACACGCCAGCGTGGGCAGAAAAAATTACAGGCGTATCACGTTCTCAGATTGTACGCATCGCCCGTGAATTTGCGGATAACGCAGATAAAACGCACGGTCGTTCGATGATTATCGTCGGCGCCGGTTTGAACCACTGGTACCACCTCGATATGAACTATCGTGGCCTGATCAATATGCTGGTGTTCTGTGGCTGTATCGGCCAGAGCGGCGGCGGCTGGGCCCACTACGTAGGGCAGGAAAAACTGCGTCCTCAAACCGGCTGGCAGCCGCTGGCGTTTGCTCTTGACTGGCAGCGTCCGCCTCGTCATATGAACAGTACCTCCTACTTCTATAACCACTCCAGCCAATGGCGCTATGAGACGGTGACTGCGCAGGAACTGCTGTCCCCAATGGCAGACAAATCCCGCTATAGCGGTCATTTGATTGACTTTAACGTTCGCGCTGAACGTATGGGCTGGTTACCGTCGGCGCCGCAGTTAGGGACTAACCCGCTGTATATCGCGAAAGAAGCGCAGAAAGCAGGTATGACGCCGGTGGACTACACCGTTAAATCCCTGAAAGAAGGTTCTATTCGCTTTGCGGCAGAGCAGCCGGAAAACGGTAAAAACCATCCGCGTAACCTGTTTATCTGGCGTTCAAACCTGCTCGGTTCTTCCGGTAAAGGCCACGAGTACATGCTCAAGTATCTGCTGGGTACTGAACATGGTATTCAGGGCAAAGATCTCGGCCAGCAGAGCGGCGTGAAGCCAGAAGAAGTGGAATGGCAGGATAACGGACTGGACGGCAAACTGGATCTGGTCGTTACGCTGGACTTCCGCCTGTCGAGTACCTGTCTGTATTCCGATATCGTGCTGCCGACCGCTACCTGGTATGAAAAAGACGACATGAATACCTCGGATATGCATCCGTTTATTCATCCTCTGTCTGCGGCCGTTGACCCGGCCTGGGAATCGAAGAGCGACTGGGAAATCTATAAAGCCATCGCCAAGAAATTCTCTGAAGTTTGTGTGGGCCACCTCGGTAAAGAAACCGACGTCGTTACGCTGCCGATTCAGCACGACTCCGCCGCTGAACTGGCGCAGCCGCTGGACGTGAAGGACTGGAAAAAAGGGGAATGCGACCTGATTCCAGGTGTTACGGCACCGCACATCATGACCGTTGAGCGTGATTATCCGGCAACCTACGAGCGTTTCACCTCCATTGGTCCGCTGATGGAAAAAATTGGTAACGGCGGTAAAGGGATTGCCTGGAACACCCAGAGCGAAATGGATCTGCTGCGTAAGCTCAACTACACCAAGGCTGACGGTCCGGCGAAAGGCCAACCGATGCTGGATACCGCAATTGATGCTGCTGAGATGATCCTGACGCTGGCTCCGGAAACTAACGGTCAGGTTGCCGTTAAAGCCTGGGCGGCGCTGAGTGAATTTACCGGTCGTGACCATACGCATCTGGCGCTGAATAAAGAAGACGAAAAAATTCGTTTCCGCGACATCCAGGCGCAGCCGCGCAAAATTATCTCCAGTCCGACCTGGTCAGGTCTGGAAGATGAACATGTGTCTTATAACGCCGGTTATACCAACGTTCATGAGCTGATCCCATGGCGTACGCTGTCTGGTCGCCAGCAGTTGTATCAGGATCACCAGTGGATGCGTGACTTCGGTGAGAGCCTGCTGGTGTATCGTCCGCCAATCGACACCCGTTCGGTGAAAGCGGTGATCGGCGAGAAGTCTAACGGTAACCCTGAAAAAGCGCTCAACTTCCTGACGCCGCACCAGAAATGGGGTATCCACTCCACCTACAGCGACAACCTGCTGATGCTGACGCTGTCTCGCGGTGGTCCGATTGTGTGGATGAGCGAAGTTGATGCGAAGGATCTGGGTATCGAAGATAACGACTGGATCGAAGTCTTCAACAGCAACGGTGCGCTGACGGCGCGTGCAGTTGTCAGCCAGCGTGTGCCGGCCGGGATGACCATGATGTACCACGCGCAGGAACGTATCGTTAACCTGCCGGGTTCTGAAATCACCCAGCAGCGCGGCGGGATCCACAACTCGGTAACCCGTATTACGCCGAAACCAACTCACATGATCGGTGGTTATGCGCAGCTGGCATACGGCTTTAACTACTACGGTACCGTCGGTTCAAACCGCGATGAGTTCGTAGTTGTACGTAAGATGAAGAACATTAACTGGTTGGATGGCGAAGGCAATGACCAGGTACAGGAGAGCGTAAAATGAAAATTCGTTCACAAGTCGGCATGGTGCTGAATCTCGATAAGTGCATCGGCTGCCACACCTGTTCAGTGACCTGTAAAAACGTCTGGACCAGCCGTGAGGGTATGGAGTACGCCTGGTTCAACAACGTCGAAAGTAAGCCTGGCGTTGGCTTCCCGAACGACTGGGAAAACCAGGGAAAATGGAAGGGCGGTTGGATCCGTAAAATCAACGGCAAACTGCAGCCGCGCATGGGTAACAAAGCACTGCTGCTGGGTAAAATCTTTGCTAACCCGCATCTGCCGGGCATGGATGATTACTATGAGCCGTTTGATTTTGACTACCAAACGTTGCACAACGCCCCAGCAGACAGTAAGGCGCAGCCGATTGCGCGTCCGCGTTCGCTGATCACCGGTCAGCGGATGGATAAAATCACCAGCGGTCCGAACTGGGAAGAAATTCTGGGGGGCGAGTTCGAAAAACGCGCTAAAGACCAGAACTTCGAAAACATGCAGAAGGTGATGTACGGTCAGTTCGAAAATACCTTCATGATGTATCTGCCGCGTTTGTGTGAGCATTGCCTTAACCCGGCGTGCGTGGCGACCTGCCCAAGCGGCGCTATCTACAAGCGTGAAGAAGATGGCATCGTGCTGATCGACCAGGACAAATGCCGCGGCTGGCGTATGTGTATCACTGGCTGCCCGTATAAGAAGATCTACTTCAACTGGAAGAGCGGGAAATCTGAGAAGTGCATTTTCTGCTACCCGCGTATCGAAGCCGGTCAGCCGACCGTTTGTTCCGAAACCTGCGTAGGCCGTATTCGTTACCTCGGCGTACTGCTGTATGACGCAGATGCGATCGAAAGTGCGGCAAGCACGGAGCACGAGAAAGATCTGTATCAGCGTCAACTGGACGTGTTCCTCGATCCGAACGATCCGGCTGTTATTGAACAAGCGCTGAAAGATGGTATTCCGCTGAGCGTCATTGATGCCGCACAGCAGTCGCCGGTTTACAAAATGGCGATGGACTGGAAGCTGGCGCTGCCGCTGCATCCGGAATACCGCACGCTACCGATGGTCTGGTACGTGCCGCCTTTGTCACCGATCCAGTCTGCCGCCGATGCGGGCGAGCTGGGCAGCAACGGTATTCTGCCGGACGTTGACAGTCTGCGTATCCCGGTTCAGTACCTGGCGAACCTGCTGACCGCAGGCGACACTCAGCCGGTACTGTTGGCGCTGAAACGTATGCTGGCGATGCGTCACTACAAACGTGCGGAAACCGTTGACGGTAAAGTTGATACCCGTGCGCTGGAAGAGGTGGGCTTAAGCGAAGCGCAGGCACAGGAAATGTATCGTTATCTGGCGATTGCTAACTACGAAGATCGTTTCGTGGTACCGAGCAGCCATCGTGAACTGGCGCGTGACGCGTTCCCGGAGAAAAGCGGTTGTGGCTTTACCTTCGGTGACGGTTGCCACGGTTCTGATACTAAATTCAATCTGTTCAACAGCCGCCGCATCGACGCTGTCGATGTGACCAGCAAAACGGAGCCGCACCAATGATTGAACTTGTCATTGTTTCGCGTCTGCTCGAGTACCCGGATGCTGCCTTGTGGCAGCATCAGCAGGAACTTTTCGATGCACTCGCGTCATCTGAGAACCTGGATAAAGAGGATGCCCAGACTCTGGGCATTTTCCTGCGCGATCTCACCGCGCAGGACATGCTGGATGTGCAGGCAAGCTATAGCGAACTGTTTGACCGTGGCCGCGCCACCTCGTTGTTGCTGTTTGAACATGTACACGGCGAGTCCCGCGATCGTGGTCAGGCTATGGTTGACCTGATGGCGCAGTATGAACAGCACGGTCTGCAGCTCGACAGCCGCGAACTTCCCGATCATCTGCCGCTGTATCTGGAATACCTTGCGCAGTTGCCGAAAAGCGAAGCATTAGGGGGGTTACAGGATATCGCGCCGATTCTGGCGCTGCTCAGCGCTCGCTTGCAACAGCGTGAAAGTCGTTATGCGGTGCTGTTCGATCTGCTGTTAAAACTGGCGAATACCGTTATCGACAGCGATAAAGTGGCTGAAAAAATTGCAGATGAAGCGCGTGACGATACCCCACAAGCGCTGGATGCGGTCTGGGAAGAAGAGCAGGTGAAATTCTTCGCCGATCAGGGGTGTGGTGAGTCGGAAATTTCCGCTCACCAGCGTCGTTTTGCCGGGGCTGTTGCGCCGCAGTATCTGAATATCACCACCGGAGGACAGCAATAATGCACTTCCTGAATACGTTCTTCTTTGACATCTATCCGTACATCGCGGGTTCTGTCTTTCTGATTGGCAGTTGGCTGCGTTATGACTATGGGCAATATACCTGGCGCGCGGCTTCCAGTCAGATGCTGGATCGCAAAGGGATGAACCTGGCGTCAAACCTGTTCCACATCGGGATCCTGGGGATTTTTGCCGGGCACTTCCTTGGCATGCTGACACCACACTGGATGTATGAAGCGTGGCTGCCGCTTGAAGTGAAACAAAAGATGGCGATGTTCGCGGGTGGTGCCAGTGGTGTGATGTGTTTGATTGGTGGCGTCCTGCTGCTGAAACGCCGCCTGTTCAGCCCTCGTGTGCGGGCGACCACTACCGGAGCGGACATTCTGATCCTCTCCCTGCTGGTGATCCAATGTGCGCTGGGCCTGCTGACCATTCCGTTCTCCGCCCAGCATATGGACGGCAGCGAGATGATGAAGCTGGTGAACTGGGCGCAGACAGTGGTGACCTTCCAGGGGGGGGCGTCTCAATATCTGGATGGCGTCGCGTTCATTTTCCGTATGCACCTGGTGCTGGGTATGACGCTGTTCCTGTTGTTCCCGTTCTCGCGTCTGGTGCACATCTGGAGCGTTCCGGTCGAATATCTGACGCGCAAATACCAGATTGTTCGTGCGCGTCATTAATCGGTTATCTGTGTAAGACAAAACCCTGCTCCGGCGGGGTTTTTTTACGACTAATTGCCGGATAAGCATAGTGCATCAGGTAAATTGCCGACCCGAATTGAGGCTTGATCGAGGGCAGAATATGAGGCATTACAGATGGATTGGATGCTGGTGCGTTATGAAGTGATGGTGGTGGGGGAAGGATTACTCAGCGCGGTGCGCCTCGCCCTTCGGGTCGTTGCCTGCGGCAACGCTTTCTCGCTATGAAGTGGTCAACAAAAACTGGCCACCGAGTTAGAGTTTTTCCAGTATCGATTTTCCGATTCGTTTGGGGGTAACCCACCGTTATATTCGTGCGGTCTTAGTGCGCTGTAATATCCAACGATATAATCCGTTATGGCGTGAGCTGCCTCGCTGAAGCTTACGTAACCCACCACCGGTATCCATTCGTTCTTCAGACTTCTGAAGAAGCGTTCCATTGGGCTGTTATCCCAGCAATTTCCGCGCCGGCTCATACTCTGCCTGATCTGGTATCGCCACAATAACTGCCGGAACTGCCTGCTCGTATAATGACTGCCCTGATCGCTGTGGAACATCACCCCGCCGGGCTTACCACGGGTTTCCCATGCCATTTCCAGCGCTTTCATGGTGAGCCTGCTGTCCGGCGAGAACGACATGGCCCAGCCCACTGGTTTTCTTGCGAACAGGTCGAGAACAACGGCGAGGTACGCCCAGCGCTTACCCGTCCAGATATAGGTCACATCACCGCACCACACCTGATTTGGCTCGGTCACGGCGAACTGCCGTTCAAGGTAGTTAGGGATAGCAACATGTTCATGACCACCACGTTTATACCGGTGAGTCGGCTGCTGACAGCTGACCAGCCCCAGCTCTTTCATGAGCCTGCCAGCAAGCCAGCGTCCCATCTGGTAGCCTCTCCGGGTTGCCATTGTGGCGATGCTTCTTGCTCCGGCCGAACCGTGGCTGATGCCATGTAGCTCAAGTACCTGACTGCGTAATACAGCCCGTCTGCCGTCTGGTTTTTCAGGACGGTTTTTCCAGTATCTGTAGCTGCTGCGATGAACCCCGAACACATGGCAGAGTGTGACCACAGGATAATGCGCTCTGAGTTTCCCGATTATCGAGAACTGTTCAGGGAGTCTGACATCAAGAGCGCGGTTGTAGATTCAATTGGTCAACGCAACAGTTATGTGAAAACATGGGGTTGCGGAGGTTTTTTGAATGAGACGAACATTTACAGCAGAGGAAAAAGCCTCTGTTTTTGAACTATGGAAGAACGGAACAGGCTTCAGTGAAATAGCGAATATCCTGGGTTCAAAACCCGGAACGATCTTCACTATGTTAAGGGATACTGGCGGCATAAAACCCCATGAGCGTAAGCGGGCTGTAGCTCACCTGACACTGTCTGAGCGCGAGGAGATACGAGCTGGTTTGTCAGCCAAAATGAGCATTCGTGCGATAGCTACTGCGCTGAATCGCAGTCCTTCGACGATCTCACGTGAAGTTCAGCGTAATCGGGGCAGACGCTATTACAAAGCTGTTGATGCTAATAACCGAGCCAACAGAATGGCGAAAAGGCCAAAACCGTGCTTACTGGATCAAAATTTACCATTGCGAAAGCTTGTTCTGGAAAAGCTGGAGATGAAATGGTCTCCAGAGCAAATATCAGGATGGTTAAGGCGAACAAAACCACGTCAAAAAACGCTGCGAATATCACCTGAGACAATTTATAAAACGCTGTACTTTCGTAGCCGTGAAGCGCTACACCACCTGAATATACAGCATCTGCGACGGTCGCATAGCCTTCGCCATGGCAGGCGTCATACCCGCAAAGGCGAAAGAGGTACGATTAACATAGTGAACGGAACACCAATTCACGAACGTTCCCGAAATATCGATAACAGACGCTCTCTGGGGCATTGGGAGGGCGATTTAGTCTCAGGTACAAAAAACTCTCATATAGCCACACTTGTAGACCGAAAATCACGTTATACGATCATCCTTAGACTCAGGGGCAAAGATTCTGTCTCAGTAAATCAGGCTCTTACCGACAAATTCCTGAGTTTACCGTCAGAACTCAGAAAATCACTGACATGGGACAGAGGAATGGAACTGGCCAGACATCTAGAATTTACTGTCAGCACCGGCGTTAAAGTTTACTTCTGCGATCCTCAGAGTCCTTGGCAGCGGGGAACAAATGAGAACACAAATGGGCTAATTCGGCAGTACTTTCCTAAAAAGACATGTCTTGCCCAATATACTCAACATGAACTAGATCTGGTTGCTGCTCAGCTAAACAACAGACCGAGAAAGACACTGAAGTTCAAAACACCGAAAGAGATAATTGAAAGGGGTGTTGCATTGACAGATTGAATCTACAGTAGCCTTTTTTAATATTTCATTCTCCATTTCAATGCGTTGTAGCTTTTTCCTCAGCTCACGTATTTCGATTTGTTCTGGTGTTATCGGAGAGGCTTTTGGTGTTTTGCCCTGACGCTCATCACGCAGTTGTTTGACCCATCTTGTCATTGTGGAAAGGCCAACATCCATAGCTTTGGCGGCATCTGCCACCGTGTAGTTCTGGTCAACAACCAGTTGAGCGGATTCGCGTTTAAACTCTGCGCTGAAATTTCTTTTTTTCATTGGAGCACCTGTGTTGTTCTGAGGTGAGCATATCACCTCTGTTCAGGTGGCCAAATTCAGTGTGCCACTTCACTAACGCTCGAATCGAACCTTAGTCGAAGCTTCTCATCCTTCCCGCTTGGGCAGAATATGAGACATTACAGATGGATTGGATGCTGGTGCTTTATGAGGTGATGGTGGTGGGGGAAGGATTCGAACCTTCGAAGTCGATGACGGCAGATTTACAGTCTGCTCCCTTTGGCCGCTCGGGAACCCCACCAGGGGTATACTAATTTTATGAATCTATCGGAATGAATGGTGGTGGGGGAAGGATTCGAACCTTCGAAGTCGATGACGGCAGATTTACAGTCTGCTCCCTTTGGCCGCTCGGGAACCCCACCACGGGGTAATGCTAGTTACTGGCCTGCTTCCGTTGGAAGCGGGGCGCATCATATCAAATGATGCGCCCCTGTAAAGTATTCCGTTGATAAAAAAGAACTGGTTGCCTGATTTTTACGCGTAAAGATATAAAGGTAACCAATTCAATTATCAATCGATTACAGAATAATCGTTCGGTTACCGTAAACAAAGACGCGTTGAGCCAGAACCTGATACAGCGCGCGGCTTAATACATTTTTCTCAACGTCGCGACCCGCACGCATCATGTCTTCCGCGGTGTAGGTGTGATCCACATGAATTACGTCCTGCATAATGATTGGGCCTTCATCGAGGTTATCATTCACGTAGTGGGCTGTCGCACCGATGATCTTCACGCCGCGCTCATAAGCCTGATGGTAAGGGCGAGCGCCAATAAACGCTGGCAGGAATGAATGGTGAATATTGATAATCTTATTCGGGAAGCGTGAAACAAACGTTGGTGTTAGAACGCGCATGTATTTTGCCAGCACGACATAGTCAGGTTGGTGCGCGTCGATAGCGTCGGCCATTTTCAGGTCATGTTCGTCACGCGTTAAACCTTCGTGGCTGACCAGCTCAAATGGGATATCAAACCGTTCAACCAAAGGTCGCAGCGTCTCGTGGTTGCCGATCACAGCGGCGATTTCAACATCCAGCCCGCCATAATTGGCCTTCATTAACAGGTCACCCAGACAATGTGCCTCCTTGGTGACCAAAATGACGATACGGCGGCGTCCTGCTGGTGTTAATTCACGAATGGAGCCATCTGGAAGGGCACTATCCAGATCGGCAAGCAGCGTGACGTCGTTAAAAATACCCTCCAGTTCGGTACGCATAAAAAAGCGCCCGGTCCGGTGGTCCACGAACTCATTGTTCTGCACGATGTTCAGTTCATGCTTGTAACAGATATTCGTAATGCGCGCGATCAGACCTTTTTGGTCCGGGCAAATAGTACGCAGCACTTTTCGTTGTAATGAATGCATTTGCAGCGGTGATCCTGTTGAGAATGTTTGCAAAATTGATACTGTCGGGCGTTGATTAGCCGCAGCACTTTTTAAATTTTTTACCGGAGCCACAAGGGCAGGTATCGTTTCGTCCAATTTGAGGGCGTGTACCGTCTATATAGTACCACTGACCGTTTTCTTTTAAAAAACGAGAGCGCTCGATAATTGCACCTGTTTTACCTTGTTCAGTAAATCGCGCAACAAAGCTGACATAGCCGATATTTTCTGTGTCTGCCGTTTGTTGTTCAAAAACGGTCAGCCCGAGCCATTCGGTGTGGCTAAATCCTGCGATAATGTCGTCGCGAAACTCGGCTGCATGACAGTCCGGATGCCAGGTCTTGATAAGGTAATCTGCGTCTTTCATCACAAAAGCACAGTAACGAGAACGCATGAGGTGTGACGGCGTAGGTGCTACTTGCGCGCCGGACACATAACGGTAGCAACATAGGCTATACTCGACAGCGCTACCACAGGGACAAAGCTGAGACACAAAGTACTCCCTGGAATAAAAAAACGGCGTAAAAACGCCAGGGTAGCACTATGTTAACTGAGCGGTAGCGATGTTGCTACGTCTGCAAGCCAGGGGAAGTTTGTACGTACAATGAGAAAAATAAAAATTGGGCTGGCGCTAGGTTCCGGCGCGGCGCGAGGTTGGTCGCATATTGGCGTTATTAAGGCCCTAAAGCATATGGGCATTGATGTTGATATTGTGGCAGGGTGCTCCATTGGTTCGCTGGTTGGTGCAGCCTACGCATGCAATAAGTTACCTGCTCTCGAACAATGGGTTTGTTCTTTCAGCTATTGGGATGTCTTACGTCTGATGGATCTCTCGTGGCGCAGGGGCGGTTTATTGCGTGGTGAACGGGTATTCAATCAGTACCGTAATGTCATGCCGGTAGAAGCAATTGAGCAATGCACTCGCCGTTTCGCAACTGTGGCTACTAATCTGAGTACGGGTCGGGAGCTCTGGTTCACGGAAGGTGATTTGCACCTGGCTGTTCGGGCCTCCTGCAGTATTCCTGGTCTGATGTCCCCTGTAGCGCATAATGGTTACTGGCTGGTCGATGGCGCGGTGGTGAATCCCGTTCCTGTATCCTTAACTCGCGCGCTGGGCGCTGACATCGTTATTGCCGTCGATCTGCAACACGATGCGCATCTTATGCAGCAAGATTTACTCTCCTTCAACGTCAGCAGTGATGCCGAAACGGGTGATGATGTCGACGCGCTTTCATGGCGTGCCCGACTGAAAGAGCGCTTGAGCAACATAACGGCCAGGCGTGCGGTAACCGCGCCGACGGCGATGGAGATCATGACGACTTCTATTCAGGTTCTGGAAAACCGTCTGAAACGTAACCGCATGGCCGGTGACCCGCCAGATATCCTGATTCAGCCGTTTTGTCCGCAAATATCCACGCTGGATTTTCACCGCGCCAGCGCAGCAATTGCTGCTGGACAACTGGCGGTCGAGAAGAAAATGGATGAGCTTCTACCCCTGGTGAAAACCAACATCTAACGCATTTTTTATCAACACTTAAGCAAATTCTGACAGGCGTGAGTAGCAATAGCATGCCACTATTTACTAAAGCCAGTCAGGGGGGAGAATATGACGCAGCCATTGGTCGGAAAACAGATTCTTATCGTTGAGGATGAGCCGGTATTTCGCTCACTCATGGACTCATGGTTTTCCTCTTTGGGAGCGACAACGGCGGTAGCTGGCGATGGACTTGAAGCACTTGAATTACTCGGGCACTTTAACCCCGACCTGATTATCTGCGACCTGGCTATGCCACGAATGAACGGCCTTAAGCTAGTAGAGTATCTGCGTAATCGTGGCGATCAGACCCCCATCCTGGTGATATCAGCGACGGAAAACATGTCTGATATAGCCAAAGCACTGCGATTGGGTGTGGATGATGTGCTGCTAAAGCCGGTAAAGGACCTGAACCGCCTGCGCGAAACCGTCTTTGCGTGTCTGTATCCGAATATGTTTAATTCACGCGTGGAAGAAGAAGAGCGGCTGTTTCGTGACTGGGATGCGATGGTTGGTGATCCCGCCGCTGCAGCAAAGCTGTTGCAAGAATTACAGCCTCCTGTGTCGCAAGTTATTTCACGATGTCGGATCAACTATCGTCAATTGGTGGCTGCCGATCAGCCGGGGCTGGTACTGGATATTGCACCGCTATCGGACCATGACCTTGCGTTTTATTGTCTGGATGTGACGCGGGCAGGGGATAATGGCGTTCTGGCAGCATTGTTACTGCGGGCGCTATTTAACGGTTTGCTGCAGGAACAGCTCGCGCATCAAAATCAACGATTGCCGGAGCTCGGTGCGTTATTGAAACAGGTTAACCATTTATTGCGTCAGGCTAATTTGCCCGGACAATTCCCTTTGCTGGTGGGTTATTACCACAGCGGATTAAAAAACCTGATTCTGGTATCAGCAGGGCTGAATGCGACATTAAATACAGGTTCCCACAATGTACAAATCAGCAATGGCGTTCCGTTGGGAACCTTAGGGAATGCGTATCTTAATCAACTGAGCCAACGTTGCGAATCCTGGCAATGCCAAATTTGGGGGGCAGGTGGTCGGCTGCGCCTGATGTTGTCTGCAGAATGAACAACCGAGTGGCGTGAGAATGAAATTGGCTCACCCCCCTCATGCTGTGAGTGCTACTATCAGCGCCAGATTTATTCGTATTTATCTTAATTATACCGACGCGCGTCCTTTTCAGACCAGAAGCTTGTCGCGGTACTGATATACTTGGATGCGATACAGATTGATGAACACGTTCAATACATGAACAGTCCAGGAGAGTTTTAAATGGCTGCCCTTAATTCAAAAGTCAAAAAGGCCGTTATCCCGGTTGCGGGATTAGGAACCAGGATGTTACCGGCTACGAAAGCAATCCCGAAAGAGATGCTACCGTTGGTTGATAAGCCATTAATTCAGTACGTCGTAAACGAATGTATTGCTGCGGGCATCACTGAAATTGTACTTGTAACTCACTCGTCTAAAAATTCGATTGAAAACCACTTCGATACCAGCTTTGAACTTGAAGCTATGCTGGAAAAACGTGTAAAACGCCAGCTTCTGGAAGAAGTGCAATCTATTTGTCCGCCACATGTCACTATTATGCAGGTGCGTCAGGGACTGGCCAAAGGTCTGGGCCACGCGGTATTGTGCGCGCACCCGGTGGTTGGCGATGAGCCCGTTGCGGTTATCTTGCCGGACGTCATTCTTGACGAATACGAATCTGATTTATCACGCGACAACCTTGCCGAAATGATTCATCGTTTCGATGAAACAGGCAGCAGCCAGATTATGGTTGAGCCGGTAGAAGATGTTACCGCTTATGGTGTTGTTGATTGTAAAGGCGTTGAATTAGCGCCGGGCGAAAGCGTACCGATGGTTGGCGTTGTTGAAAAGCCGAAAGCGAATGTGGCACCATCTAATCTGGCCGTCGTGGGGCGTTACGTCCTTAGCGCGGATATCTGGCCTCTGCTGGCAAAAACGCCTCCGGGAGCCGGTGACGAAATTCAGCTGACTGATGCTATCGATATGCTGATTGAAAAAGAAACGGTTGAAGCTTATCACATGAAGGGCAAAAGCCATGACTGTGGTAATAAGCTTGGCTATATGCAGGCGTTCGTTGAATATGGTATTCGCCATAATACTCTCGGCGCTGAATTTAAAGCCTGGCTGGAAGATGAGATGGGTATTAAGAAGTAACCTCCTGGTATTATCAGGTCTGAACGGTGCTGTTAATCCAGCACCGTTTTTTTATACCTGAACTGGGTAGGGACTGTGCGAAGTACAGGTAAAAAAATCCCGCCACTGGCGGGATTTTAAGCAAACTATTTCTGAATTATTCCTTGATTAAGAAATCGTCCAGTTGTTTACCTTGTTCTTCCATCGCTTTTTTGATCACTGCCGGTGTACGACCCTGACCAGTCCAGGTTTTAGTTTCACCGTTTTCGTCAACATAGCTATATTTAGCCGGACGTGCAGCGCGTTTAGCTTTGGTGCCAGATTTAACAGCAGCCATGCTATTCAGCAGTTCGTTCGGGTCAATGCCGTCAGCGATCAGCATTTCACGATATTGTTGCAGTTTACGAGTACGTTCTTCAACTTCAGCAGCTGCAGCGCTTTCTTCTTCACGGCGCTCGCTAACAACAACTTCTAATTTTTCCAGCATTTCTTCAAGCGTTTCCAGAGTACATTCTCTTGCCTGCGCACGAAGAGTACGGATGTTGTTCAGAATTTTAAGTGCTTCGCTCATTGTAGTAATCTCAAACTTATATTGGGGGTGGTTTGTTGAGCTAATAATAGAGCGATAAATTCAGTTGTGCAATAGCCAGGAATGTAAGGAATTCAAAATTGCGCTTTATTTAGTATCAGAATTAATTCATCTGTCTTAAATTCTCCGCGACGTTGGGCATAAAAAAGGCTTATTGGTGAGGGGGCTTCTCAGCGGCTGAGAGTAAAAATTCAAGATTCAGGTCACATTTTATGGTGTACAAATAGTATCTCTTTGCAGTGATTTCAACCTTTTGTATTAGTTTTGCTTACATGAATTCGCTAATACATGGCGACAGTGGGTAGATTCAATAACAATAAGGGAAGGGTTTCTTTATTGCCGTAAGAAGATAAGAGGTATGGATAAATTTCATGAGCACTATTTGTGAAAGAGTGTGTATATACCCATCGAGTTTCAGGCTACCTGGGCCATGGCTGGAGTGTACTCACGCTCCCGTGTCACTTAAAGGATCGGTTATTTAGGCGACACTGAGCGAGTCTGAACGCCTATTTATACGCCTATGCAGGCAACGCTACACCGACACGTTCGTGAAATATGGTACAATCCTGCCCATATTTATTTCCCCGGGTGAGGGCCTACGGTCAATGGCACAGCTATATTTTTACTATTCTGCAATGAATGCCGGTAAGTCGACTGCATTGCTGCAATCTTCGTACAATTATCAGGAACGTGGGATGCGTGCCGTGGTATATACAGCGGAAATTGATGACCGCTTTGGTGCTGGAAAAGTAAGTTCGCGTATAGGTCTGTCGTCACCTGCAAAATTGTTTAACCAAAATTCATCATTGTTCGAAGAGATTCGGGCTGAGAATGAGCAGCAAAGAATTCACTGTGTACTGGTTGATGAGTCGCAGTTTCTGACTCGACAGCAGGTTTATGAATTATCTGAAGTTGTCGATCAGCTGGATATTCCCGTGTTGTGCTACGGCTTGCGTACCGATTTTCGTGGTGAGTTATTTGGCGGCAGCGAATACCTGTTGGCATGGTCAGATAAACTGGTTGAATTAAAAACCATTTGTTTCTGTGGGCGTAAGGCCAGCATGGTGTTGCGTCTTGATCAGGCAGGACGACCTTATAACGAGGGCGAACAGGTGGTGATTGGCGGGAACGAACGCTATGTATCGGTATGCCGTAAACATTATAAGCAAGCACAGTCTGAGGGCTCTCTGACGGCGATACAAGAACGACACAACCACGATTAACTCTACGCGCTTCTGGGCGCTTATTAGCACAGGGTAGGCTGCGACATTCGCTAATGTTCGCTATCCTGTCAGACACTCTCCTGACGCTATTCTCGCATCCTCCTAAGCATCCTTTTGCAGGGCCATCCTTTATACGTCGCTGAATTGGTCATGTATCGATTCTGATAACGTAAGATGTAAAAAAAAACGGCCCCAATTCGGGACCGTTTATGGTGAGACTAAAACTTATCTGGTTGAATTAAGCGGATTTCTTCGCTTTCTTCTCAGCTTTCGGAGCAGCTACTGCTTCAGTCTTAACGGCGGTTTGATCTTCGCTGTATTCACGACCGTAGTAGGTATCCATCAGGATCTGTTTCAGTTCAGAAATCAGCGGGTAACGCGGGTTAGCACCAGTACACTGGTCATCAAACGCATCTTCAGACAGTTTGTCCACGTGTGCCAGGAAGTCAGCTTCCTGAACGCCGGCTTCACGGATAGACTTAGGAATACCCAGTTCAGCTTTGATTTCGTCCAGCCAGCCCAGCAGTTTCTGGATTTTTGCAGCAGTACGGTCGCCCGGTGCGCTCAGACCCAGATGGTCTGCGATTTCAGCGTAGCGACGACGAGCCTGCGGACGGTCGTACTGGCTGAATGCAGTCTGTTTAGTCGGGTTGTCGTTCGCGTTATAACGAATAACGTTGCTGATCAGCAGGGCGTTCGCCAGACCGTGAGGAATGTGGAACTGAGAACCCAGCTTATGCGCCATTGAGTGACATACACCCAGGAAGGCGTTAGCAAACGCAATACCGGCGATGGTTGCTGCACTGTGTACACGCTCACGCGCTACCGGGTTCTTAGAACCTTCATGGTAGGACGCTGGCAGGTTTTCTTTCAGCAGTTTCAGCGCTTGCAGAGCCTGACCGTCGGAGAACTCAGAAGCCAGCACGGATACGTAAGCTTCCAGGGCGTGAGTGACGGCATCCAGACCACCGAACGCACACAGGGACTTAGGCATATCCATCACCAGGTTGGCGTCAACAATCGCCATATCCGGAGTCAGCGCATAGTCTGCCAGCGGGTATTTCTGACCAGTTGCATCGTCAGTAACAACCGCAAACGGAGTAACTTCAGAGCCAGTACCGGAAGTGGTGGTGACGGCAACCATCTTCGCTTTTACGCCCATTTTCGGGAACTTGTAGATACGTTTACGGATGTCCATAAAGCGCAGTGCCAGTTCTTCGAAGTGGGTTTCTGGGTGTTCGTACATAACCCACATGATTTTCGCGGCGTCCATCGGGGAACCGCCACCCAGCGCGATGATCACGTCTGGTTTAAAGGAGTTAGCCAGCTCAGCACCTTTGCGTACAACGGTCAGAGTTGGGTCAGCTTCCACTTCAAAGAACACTTCGGTTTCAACGCCAGCAGCTTTCAGCACGGAGGTGATCTGGTCAGCATAGCCATTGTTAAACAGGAAGCGGTCGGTCACGATCAGCGCACGTTTGTGACCATCGGTAATCACTTCATCCAGTGCGATTGGCAGAGAGCCACGACGGAAGTAGATAGATTTCGGAAGTTTGTGCCACAACATGTTTTCAGCTCGCTTAGCAACGGTTTTCTTGTTGATCAGGTGCTTAGGACCAACGTTTTCAGAGATGGAGTTACCACCCCAGGAACCACAACCCAGAGTCAGGGAAGGCGCGAGTTTAAAGTTGTACAGGTCACCGATACCACCCTGAGAAGCTGGGGTGTTAATCAGGATACGTGCGGTTTTCATCATCTGACCGAAGTATGCAACACGTTCAGGCTGGTTGTCCTGGTCGGTGTACAGGCAAGAGGTATGACCGATACCGCCCATCGCAACCAGTTTTTCAGCTTTAATAACGGCGTCTTCGAAGTCTTTCGCACGGTACATTGCCAGCGTCGGAGACAATTTTTCGTGAGCGAACGGTTCGCTTTCGTCAACAACTGTCACTTCACCGATCAGAATCTTAGTAGTTTCTGGTACGGAGAAGCCTGCCAGTTCAGCAATTTTGTATGCCGGCTGACCAACGATAGCCGCGTTCAGCGCGCCATTTTTCAGGATAACGTCCTGAACGGCTTTCAGCTCTTTGCCTTGCAGCATGTAGCCGCCGTGAGTCGCGAAACGCTCACGTACTGCGTCGTATACAGAGTCAACAACGACAACGGACTGTTCAGAAGCACAAATTACGCCGTTATCGAAGGTTTTAGACATCAGAACAGATGCAACAGCACGCTTGATATCAGCGGTTTCATCGATAACCACAGGGGTGTTACCTGCGCCTACACCGATTGCCGGTTTACCGGAGCTGTATGCTGCTTTAACCATGCCTGGACCACCGGTCGCAAGGATCAGGTTGATGTCCGGGTGGTGCATCAGCGCGTTTGACAGTTCTACGGAAGGTTGATCGATCCAGCCGATCAGATCTTTCGGTGCGCCAGCAGCAATTGCTGCCTGCAGAACGATATCAGCCGCTTTGTTAGTGGCATCTTTAGCACGCGGATGCGGAGAGAAGATGATGGCGTTACGCGTCTTCAGGCTGATCAGTGATTTGAAGATTGCAGTAGAAGTCGGGTTAGTGGTTGGAACGATACCGCAGATGATACCAATCGGTTCAGCGATGGTAATGGTACCGAAAGTGTGGTCTTCAGCCAGCACACCACAGGTTTTTTCGTCTTTATATGCGTTATAAATGTATTCGGAAGCAAAGTGGTTTTTAATCACTTTATCTTCGACGATGCCCATGCCAGATTCGGCAACGGCCATTTTCGCGAGAGGGATTCGAGCGTCTGCGGCAGCCAGAGCGGCGGCACGGAAGATTTTGTCAACCTGTTCTTGAGTGAAACTGGCATATTCACGCTGGGCTTTTTTTACGCGCTCTACAAGTGCGTTAAGTTCAGCGACATTAGTAACAGCCATAATGCTCTCCTGATAATGTTAAACTTTTTTAGTAAATCATCTGCTCGATACGAGAGTATAGACAGATCGACGAAAATTTGTGTAACGTTTTGAAAATCAAACGGTTAATTAACGTCCACTTTACCTTGATTTACTAAAAGAGCTTATACGCTAGCGCCACTTAATTCTAACGCGCTACCTCCAGGTGGCGTAAGCAAGATTACTCACTTCTGAGTAGTAATTGCGTGATCTGGATCAAAATTTCGCAAAGCTGACACCTTTCAGCAGGCCCTTTTAGCGTTTATCGGTAAGTGTTAATGAATTGATGGGGTGAATGCTATTAACATTAGCATATTTAATACATATTAATAACACTAAGTATTGGAAGTGTATTTACGTAGATATACACAGATAGAAGGTGAAGTATGCTGACAAAAGGCGTATCTTCAGCGCGGATTTTATCAATTTTTATGACTCATTTTATCCGGCTAACGCTTCGGAGCTAACCGTGATCCAAACGCTATTTGATTTTCCTGTCTATTTTAAATTTTTCATTGGGTTATTCGCATTGGTTAACCCGGTCGGGATCATCCCTGTCTTTATCAGTATGACCAGCTATCAAACGGCTGCTGCGCGAAATAAAACCAACCTTACGGCAAACCTGTCGGTTGCCATCATCCTGTGGACTTCGCTGTTCCTTGGTGACGGTATTCTGCAGCTCTTCGGAATCTCGATAGATTCGTTCAGGATTGCCGGCGGCATTCTGGTGGTGACTATCGCAATGTCCATGATTAGCGGAAAACTGGGCGAAGATAAGCAAAACAAACAGGAAAAATCAGAAACAGCAATCCGCGAAAGTATCGGCGTAGTGCCGCTGGCATTGCCGCTGATGGCGGGGCCAGGGGCGATAAGCTCAACTATTGTTTGGGGTACGCGCTATCACAGTGCGATTAACCTGTTTGGTTTTTTTGTGGCGATTGCGTTGTTTGCCCTGTGCTGTTGGGGACTTTTTCGCATGGCACCGTGGCTGGTACGGCTGCTGGGCCAAACCGGTATCAACGTCATTACGCGTATTATGGGGTTGTTGTTAATGGCCTTAGGGATCGAATTCATTGTGACTGGAATCAAGTCCATTTTCCCCGGTTTACTTGCCTGATATTCCTCCTAGTATCAACGGAGCCTCTTTCGGCTCCGTTTCCTTTCATTATTAGTAAAACTTCTCACTAAAGTTGAAAATCAGCATAGAAATATAAAAATATCTGATGGTGATTCATTAATTTATTCATTGATTTTATGGATATAACACTCAATGGTCCACCAGAGGGATCCCGATGTCACTGTTATTTTATTAACATCATACTCTGGGGCTTGCTGAAGGATTATCGAAATGTTATTAGTTATTTCAGCGTTTTATTTAGATGAATGTGCTAATTAATAACCAATTGTTAAATTTATGTGCATTTTGGCGTGGTGTTGACAAAGGTCCGGGGGTTTAACACTGCGCTGGATGCAACATAATGATTTTTATCGTTTTATTGTCACAATCTTTCATTCGTAATGACTTTTTTAGTGAGATTTATTTCCAATAAAAGAGAATTGGTTAACAAATTTGTAAAATGTATTGGCGGTTAAGAAACGCATTTGATACTTTCCGGCCAGGTATTATGCAGAAGAATTCACGTTGATGAGAATCATTTTCAATTAGTTTCTCTCAACAGGGTAATAGCGTGTTTCCGGCAGGGGAGGCACGTAGATAATCGACGCAAGGCGGTCATACGAACTGCCAGAAATAAATAAAGTCGGTGATAGCAAGCAGTAAAACAAGAAACTACCTGACGGCAGAAAATCTCCGGTGCCGTACAGGGATCCTGACAGGATTAACAGTCTGGTTAAAAAACCAGCCATAATAATGAGGGAGTACAAACACAATGACTAACATCACTAAAAAAAGTTTAGTAGCTGCGGGGATCCTAACTGCGCTAATCGCTGGGAATGTTGCTACGGCGGCAGTTGTACCAGCAGGTGTGCAGCTTGCTGAAAAGCAGACTCTGGTGCGTAATAACGGTTCGGAAGTTCAGTCACTCGATCCACATAAAATCGAAGGTGTACCTGAATCCAATATCAACCGTGACCTGTTTGAAGGTTTATTAATCAGCGATGTCGATGGTAAACCATCGCCTGGCGTGGCTGAAAAGTGGGAAAATAAAGACTTTAAGGTGTGGACATTCCATCTGCGTAAGGACGCTAAGTGGTCTGACGGCACGCCTGTTACCGCGCAAGATTTCGTGTATAGCTGGCAACGCCTGGCTAATCCAAATACCGCGTCACCGTACGCCAGTTATTTACAGTACGGTCACATTGTCAATATTGACGATATTATCGCCGGCAAAAAGCCGATCACCGATCTCGGTGTCAAAGCTCTCGACGATCATACATTTGAAGTCACCCTGAGCGAGCCGGTTCCTTATTTCTACAAATTGCTTGTGCACTCATCCGTTTCTCCGGTTCCTAAAGCAGCGGTTGAAAAATACGGTGAGAAATGGACCCAGCCCGCTAACATCGTCACTAACGGCGCCTATAAGCTGAAAGACTGGGTGGTCAACGAGCGCATTGTACTTGAGCGTAACACCAACTACTGGGACAACGCCAAAACGGTTATTAACCAGGTTACCTACCTGCCAATTTCTTCTGAAGTGACTGACGTTAACCGCTATCGTAGCGGCGAAATCGACATGACTTATAACAACATGCCGATCGAGTTATTCCAGAAACTGAAAAAAGAGATCCCGAACGAAGTTCACGTTGACCCGTATCTGTGCACCTATTATTACGAAATCAACAACCAGAAAGCACCGTTCAACGATGTTCGTGTTCGTACCGCCCTGAAACTGGCGTTGGATCGTGACATTATCGTCAACAAAGTTAAAAACCAGGGGGACCTGCCGGCGTATAGCTTTACTCCTCCTTACACCGATGGCGCGAAACTGGTTGAACCAGAGTGGTTCAAATGGTCTCAGGAAAAACGTAATGAAGAAGCGAAAAAACTGCTGGCTGAAGCCGGGTATACCGCTGAAAAACCGTTGACCTTTGACCTGCTGTATAACACCTCAGATCTACATAAAAAGCTGGCCATCGCTGCGGCATCTATCTGGAAGAAAAATCTGGGCGCCAACGTGAAGCTGGAAAACCAGGAATGGAAAACATTCCTCGATACACGCCATCAGGGTAACTATGATGTTTCGCGTGCGGGCTGGTGTGCGGATTACAACGAACCAACATCCTTCCTGAATATGGTGCTGTCTGACAGCTCCAACAACACCGTCCACTATAAGAGCCCGGCGTTTGATAAGCTGATTGCGGATACGCTGAAAGTGACTGATGAAGCGCAGCGCAGCGAACTGTATTCGAAAGCAGAACAGCAGCTGGATAAAGATTCTGCGATTGTACCGGTTTATTACTATGTTAACGCCCGCCTGGTAAAACCATGGGTTGGCGGATACTCCGGTAAAGACCCGATGGATAATATCCACGTTAAAGACTTGTATATTATCAAGCATTAATGGCAAGACGTGGGGCAATCATTTTGCCCCACAGTGTCTTTTTTCTTCGAACTATTAACACCGCTTTACCTGAAAGTCGGGGTAGAAGAGGTGTAAAGGCACACGCCAGAAGGTACGGGCAATGTTAAAATTTATATTACGTCGCTGTCTGGAAGCGATTCCGACGCTGTTTATACTTATTACGATTTCATTCTTTATGATGCGCCTTGCGCCGGGAAGTCCATTCACCGGGGAACGCGCGTTACCGCCAGAGGTACTGGCTAATATCGAAGCGAAATATCATCTTAACGATCCTATCTCGACGCAGTACTTCAGCTACCTCAAGCAGCTGGCGCATGGCGATTTTGGGCCATCTTTTAAATATAAAGACTATACGGTAAACGACCTTGTGGCCTCGAGCTTTCCGGTTTCTGCGAAGCTGGGAGCTGCGGCCTTTATTCTGGCGGTCCTCGTTGGCGTTAGCGCTGGGGTGATAGCCGCGCTGAAACAAAATACGCGCTGGGACTACACGGTGATGGGGGTGGCAATGACCGGGGTGGTTATCCCCAGTTTCGTGGTCGCTCCCTTATTGGTCATGATATTTGCCATAACCTTGAAATGGCTGCCCGGAGGCGGCTGGAACGGCGGGGCGTTGAAATTTATGATCCTGCCGATGGTGGCCTTGTCACTGGCTTATATCGCCAGTATCGCCCGTATTACCCGCGGTTCGATGATTGAAGTGCTGCACTCTAACTTTATTCGTACCGCGCGCGCTAAAGGGTTGCCGATGCGGCGGATTATTTTCCGCCATGCGTTAAAACCTGCGCTGTTGCCTGTGCTGTCCTATATGGGACCAGCATTTGTTGGCATTATTACCGGTTCGATGGTTATTGAAACCATCTATGGTTTGCCGGGCATTGGCCAGTTGTTCGTCAATGGCGCGTTAAACCGCGACTATTCGCTGGTCCTGAGCCTCACCATACTGGTAGGGACGCTGACCATCGTGTTTAACGCGATTGTTGACGTGCTGTATGCCGTTATCGACCCGAAAATTCGTTACTGATACTGGAGCTCGCTATGATGTTAAGTAAGAAAAACAGCGAAGCGCTGGAGAATTTCAGTGAAAAGCTGGAGGTCGAGGGCCGCAGTCTGTGGCAGGACGCGCGTCGACGCTTTATGCATAACCGCGCGGCGGTAGCAAGCCTGGTCGTGCTGGTGATTATTGCGCTGTTTGTGACGCTGGCGCCGATGCTGTCGCAGTTTACCTACTTCGATACCGACTGGGGCATGATGTCCAGCGCGCCGGATACGGAATCCGGACACTATTTCGGCACCGACTCGTCAGGTCGAGACCTGCTGGTTCGTGTGGCGATTGGCGGTCGCATCTCGTTGATGGTCGGCATTGCCGCGGCGTTGGTCGCGGTAGTTGTCGGCACGCTATACGGTTCTCTGTCGGGCTACCTCGGCGGTAAAATCGACTCCGTGATGATGCGTCTGCTGGAAATCCTCAACTCCTTCCCGTTCATGTTCTTCGTGATTCTGCTGGTCACTTTCTTTGGGCAAAATATCCTGCTGATTTTTGTCGCTATCGGGATGGTATCCTGGCTGGATATGGCGCGTATCGTGCGTGGACAAACGCTGAGTCTCAAGCGCAAAGAGTTTATTGAAGCAGCGCAAGTGGGTGGGGTATCTACCGTGCGCATCGTTATCCGTCATATTGTGCCGAACGTGCTGGGCGTGGTGGTGGTGTACGCTTCGTTGCTGGTGCCCAGCATGATCCTGTTTGAATCCTTCCTGAGCTTTTTGGGATTAGGGACGCAGGAGCCATTAAGTAGCTGGGGGGCGTTGCTGAGTGATGGTGCCAACTCGATGGAAGTCTCACCATGGCTGCTGCTGTTCCCGGCAGGATTCCTGGTGGTCACTTTGTTCTGTTTTAACTTTATTGGCGATGGCCTGCGTGATGCCCTCGACCCGAAAGACCGTTAAGGAGTGCAGCCATGAGCGTAATTGAAACCTCAACCGCGCCGCTCGCGCAACAACAGGCTAACGCACTGCTGAACGTTAAAGATCTGCGCGTGACGTTTGCCACCCCCGACGGCGATGTGACTGCGGTAAACGATTTAAACTTTTCTCTGCGAGCTGGAGAAACGCTGGGTATTGTTGGGGAATCCGGTTCAGGGAAATCGCAAACGGCCTTTGCCCTGATGGGCCTTCTGGCGGCAAATGGCCGTATCGGAGGTTCCGCAACCTTCAACGGACGTGAAATTCTGAATTTACCGGAACGAGAGTTGAACAAACTGCGCGCCGAGCAAATCTCGATGATTTTCCAGGACCCGATGACCTCTCTCAATCCGTACATGCGAGTCGGCGAGCAGTTGATGGAAGTTCTCATGCTGCATAAAGGCATGAGCAAAGCGGAAGCCTTTGAAGAATCGGTAAGAATGCTGGATGCGGTGAAAATGCCGGAAGCGCGTAAGCGTATGAAAATGTATCCGCATGAATTCTCCGGCGGGATGCGTCAGCGCGTAATGATCGCCATGGCGCTGTTGTGCAGGCCTAAATTACTGATAGCCGATGAGCCGACTACCGCGCTCGATGTTACGGTACAGGCGCAAATCATGACCCTGCTGAATGAACTGAAAAGCGAATTCAACACTGCGATTATCATGATCACCCACGATCTGGGAGTAGTTGCCGGTATTTGCGATAAAGTTTTGGTGATGTACGCCGGACGTACCATGGAATATGGCAGTGCGCGGGATGTCTTTTATAAGCCCGTTCATCCGTATTCGATTGGTTTGCTGAATGCCGTACCTCGTCTGGATGCCGAAGGGGAAGAGATGCTGACTATCCCGGGCAACCCGCCGAACCTGTTGCGTTTACCAAAAGGTTGCCCATTCCAGCCGCGTTGCCCGCATGCGATGGAAATCTGTAGCAGTGCTCCGCCACTGGAAGAGTTTAGTCCGGGCCGCCTGCGCGCCTGCTTTAAACCGGTGGAGGAACTGGTATGAATGCGGTCACCGAACAACGAAAAGTGCTCCTTGAAATTGCCGATCTTAAAGTCCATTTCGACATTAAAGACGGCAAGCAGTGGTTCTGGCAGCCGTCTAAAACCCTGAAAGCGGTTGATGGCGTGACTCTGCGACTGTATGAAGGTGAAACCCTGGGCGTGGTCGGCGAATCAGGCTGTGGAAAATCGACTTTTGCCCGTGCGATTATTGGCCTGGTGAAAGCCACTGATGGAAAAGTCGCCTGGCTGGGTAAAGATTTGCTGGGCATGAAACCCGATGAGTGGCGGGAAGTGCGTAGCGATATTCAGATGATTTTCCAGGATCCGCTGGCATCATTGAATCCGCGCATGACCATCGGTGAAATCATTGCCGAACCGCTGCGGACTTATCATCCGAACCTGTCTGGTCAGGAAGTCCGCGACCGTGTGAAGGCGATGATGATGAAGGTGGGGTTGCTGCCAAATCTGATTAACCGCTACCCGCATGAGTTTTCCGGCGGTCAGTGTCAGCGTATTGGTATTGCCCGGGCGCTGATCCTCGAGCCGAAGCTGATTATTTGCGATGAACCGGTTTCGGCGCTGGACGTATCCATTCAGGCCCAGGTGGTGAACCTGTTACAACAGCTCCAGCGTGAAATGGGATTATCGTTAATCTTCATTGCTCACGACCTGGCGGTGGTGAAACATATCTCCGATCGCGTGCTGGTCATGTATCTCGGACACGCGGTGGAATTAGGGACTTATGATGAGGTGTACCATAATCCGCTGCACCCTTATACCAAAGCGTTGATGTCTGCAGTGCCAATTCCCGATCCGGATCAGGAAAGGAACAAGGTTATCCAGTTGCTCGAAGGCGAATTGCCGTCGCCGATTAACCCTCCTTCCGGCTGCGTGTTCCGTACGCGCTGCCCGATTGCCGGACCGGAATGCGCAAAAACCCGCCCGGTTCTCGAAGGAAGTTTCCGTCACGCAGTTTCCTGCCTGAAAGTAGACCCGCTATAATCCAGAGGGCTGACAAAGGTCAGCCCTTCTTTTTGGTGAGGTATATGTGTCAGGTTTAGTCTCTTCTGTCCGCCGCGCGCTCTATCGCAAATTATTCGATTTAAACACCCGTTCAGGGCGTCGCTTTGAAGGTATGTGCGCGCTGTTCGCCTTGCTCAGCGTTATTGTTATCTTCATTGAGTCCGGCGTCGGGACGCAATACCATTTAACCTTCGAGGAATGGCGCATTTTTGTCTGGCTGGAGGTCTTTATTACTCTGGTCTTTACCCTCGAATATTTTCTTCGCTTATGCAGTTGGGCCAATCCCGCTAAATATGTGTTTAGCTTCTGGGGGATTATCGATCTGGCCACCATTCTACCGCTGTATGTGATGTGGCTATGGCCTGAAATCAGTCTGAGCTATGTCTTCGCCTGGCGAGCGATGCGTGTCCTGCGCGTCTTGCGTATTCTCAAGCTGCTGCGTTTTATGCCTTCTCTGCGAGTGTTCTGGAATGCGTTAAAAAGCGCCCGTCATCAACTGATGTTGTTCTATTCCTTTATTGCCATTCTGATGGTTGTTTTCGGCGCGATGATGTATCTGATAGAAGGGCCCAAATATGGCTTTACTACGCTGAATGCGTCTGTGTATTGGGCTATTGTTACGGTCACCACCGTCGGCTACGGTGACATTACACCGCACACGCCGTTGGGACGCATGGTGGCGTCAGTGCTTATCCTAATTGGATACTCTGTGATTGCGATACCGACCGGATTGATAACCACACACATGAGCAGTGCGTTCCAACAGCGCGGATATCAGCGTAGATGCCCACAGTGTCAGCAGGCGCAGCATGAACATAGTGCGCAGTTTTGTAACCGCTGCGGAAGTAAACTGCCGGGCTAAAAATGAAAAAAGCTGCGAGAGCAGCTTTTTTGTTTGTTATTCGCGCCAGAGAATATGGCAGAGTTTGTGATCTTTTTCGCGACATAATAAAACGCGCGCAAAAATATCGTTAATCTCGCCGTCTTCTGTATCTGCCAGACCAATCACCACTTCAGCAAAGAAGTCAGGGTTCAGGTCAAAATCAACATGCTCCTGCCAGTCTTCTGCCGGGTCGAATAACTCGGCACCACCGCGCTCTTCAAACTGTAAATTGAACAGAATGATGTCGGCTGGATCCAGGTTGTCCGCAGCCAGTTCGAGAAAAATATCGTAAGCCTGCTCAAGCGTTTCGTCTTCAGTCAGGCGATTGTTCAAATCCATATCCATAATGACTACCTGTTTACTGTCTGATGGGCACGTTTTACAGCAACGGACTAAAGAAGTAAAACAGTCGCTCAGCGATCCGCTGCCAGAGTGGTCGTTTTACCCACAAACGGGCATCAAGCAGACGAGAACGCGAAATATAATCATCCTGTACTGCCGCGAGATCGCCACCGAATCCGGCATCATCAATGACCAGCGTGATTTCAAAATTGAGCCACAGACTGCGCATATCCAGGTTAACGGTACCGACCAGGCTCAGCTCGCCATCGACCAGTACGCTCTTGGTGTGCAGTAAGCCACCTTCGAACTGATAGATTTTAACGCCAGCGGCCAGCAGCTCAGTGAAAAAGGCCCGGCTTGCCCAGCCAACCAGCAGGGAATCATTCTTGCGTGGAAGAATAATACTGACGTCAACCCCGCGCTGCGCCGCCGTACAGATCGCGTGCAGCAGATCGTCACTGGGAACGAAGTAGGGCGTGGTCATAATTAAATATTCACGCGCCGAATAAGCCGCGGTTAACAGCGCCTGATGAATCAAATCTTCAGGGAAACCAGGTCCCGAAGCGATAGTGTGAATGGTGTGGCCGCTGGCCTGCTCAAACGGCATGATATTGACGTCTGGCGGCGGGGGCAGAATGCGCTTGCCGGTCTCAATTTCCCAGTCGCAGGAATAGACAATGCCCATAGCGGTGGCTACCGGGCCTTCCATTCTCGCCATCAAATCCACCCATTGCCCGACGCCTGCATCTTGTTTGAAGAAACGGGGATCGACCATGTTCATGCTGCCGGTATAAGCAATATAGTTATCGATCATGATCATTTTGCGGTGCTGACGCAGGTCCATACGGCGTAAAAATACACGCATCAGGTTTACTTTCAGCGCTTCAACAACCTCGATACCCGCGTTACGCATCATCGCCGCCCATGGGCTGCGAAAGAACGCCACGCTACCCGCGGAGTCCAGCATCAGGCGGCAGTGAATTCCACGCCTTGCGGCAGCCATTAATGACTCGGCGACCTGATCGGCCATACCGCCCGGTTGCCAGATGTAGAACACCATCTCGATGTTGTGACGCGCCAGTTGAATATCACGAATCAATGCCTGCATCACGTCCTCTGAACTGGTGAGCAACTGCAGTTGATTCCCTTTAACGCCAGCGATTCCCTGACGACGCTCGCACAGCTTAAATAAGGATGACGCGACGCTGCTGTTTTCCTGCGCAAAAATATGCTTACAGGCTTTTAGATCGTTCAGCCACTTGGCCGTTGACGGCCACATTGCTCGGGCGCGTTCGGCGCGACGTTTACCAAGGTGGAGCTCACCGAAGGACAGATAAGCAATGATCCCTACCAATGGCAGAATATAGATGATCAAAAGCCAGGCCATTGCGGAGGGCACTGCGCGTCGTTTCATTAGAATGCGTAATGTTACGCCAGCAATGAGTACCCAGTAACCCAGAATGACCAGCCAACTCACCACGGTGTAGAAGGTTGTCATAAATTTAAAAATCCTTTTGAAAGCGTATTGTTAAGAGTTTACGCATCAGGATTAATCTGGCAAATAAAAACACGGGAAAACCACTGGTCTGCATTCGGTGTGGCGTTATAATGGCCGCTCAGTGACTGAAAGAGTAGTAAACATGAAGCGTAGTAGAACGGAAGTGGGACGCTGGCGGATGCTGCGTCAGGCTAGCCGCCGTAAAGCACGTTGGCTTGAAGGACAATCGCGCCGTAATATGCGTATCCATACCATCAGAAAGTGTATTCTCAACCATCAACGTAACTCGTTGCTGTTTGCGATCCACAACATCTGATCTCAAAAGGGCACCGCTGTCGGTGCCCAATGTCTGCTTTTCGTTTTGTTTTTAAAATACTTTTTTGTACGGTTTTACTGAAACCTGCGCATAAACACCTGCCGCCACGTAGGGATCGGCTTCCGCCCACGCCTGCGCGGCTTCTAAAGATTCAAATTCTGCAATCACCGTTGAGCCGGTAAAGCCTGCGGCGCACGGATCGTTACTGTCAACCGCTGGCATAGGACCCGCCGTGAGCAAACGGCCTTCGTCATGAAGGAGTTGCAGACGAGCCAGATGAGCAGGGCGTACGGAAAGACGTTTTTCGAGAGAGTCTGCGATATCTTGAGCGTAAATAACGTACAGCACGGGTAGAGCTCCTTGAACGGTAAAAGGTCATATTTACGTTATTGGAAAGGCTTGGTAACTGCAACGGAAAGATAACTAATATGTTAAGGCCATACTTTGAAAATGGTTTTTTATCATAAAATCGCGTTTTAAATGCCAGTTAGCTTCACGGTCTTATTGAATATGATTGCTATTTGCATTTAAAATCAGGGCCTGGTTTTTTTACTGAAACGATTATGACTTCAATGACCCTTGATTTACCTCGTCGCTTTCCCTGGCCTACGTTACTTTCTGTCGGCATTCATGGTGCTGTAGTGGCAGGTTTGCTGTATACCTCGGTACATCAGGTTATTGAACTGCCTGCGCCAGCGCAGCCGATCTCCGTTACGATGGTTGCGCCTGCCGATCTTGAACCGCCTCAGGCCGTTCAGCCGCCGCCGGAACCCGTTGTCGAGCCTGAACCGGAGCCAGAACCGATCCCCGAACCGCCAAAAGAAGCACCGGTAGTGATTGAGAAACCGAAGCCCAAGCCTAAACCGAAGCCAAAACCGGTGAAAAAGGTGGAAGAGCAGCCGAAGCGTGATGTTAAACCAGCAGAGCC
Organism: Citrobacter sp. RHBSTW-00859; assembly: GCF_013729795.1. Classification (NCBI taxonomy): domain Bacteria; kingdom Pseudomonadati; phylum Pseudomonadota; class Gammaproteobacteria; order Enterobacterales; family Enterobacteriaceae; genus Citrobacter; species Citrobacter sp. RHBSTW-00859. Next base: position 2,305,491 of record NZ_CP056284.1, read on the forward strand.
TCGTCCGGCATCCCCGTTTGAAAATACGGCGCCTGCTCGTCCAACAACCAGTACCGCTCCGGCAACCACTAAACCGGCGGTGAGCGTACCATCGGGTCCGCGAGCCTTAAGTCGTAATCAGCCTCAATATCCGGCACGTGCACAGGCATTGCGCATTGAAGGCCGTGTGAAGGTCAAATTTGACGTGACCTCGGATGGCCGGGTTGAAAATGTGGAAGTTCTGTCCGCACAGCCTGCGAATATGTTTGAGCGTGAAGTGAAAAATGCGATGCGCAGATGGCGTTATGAAGCCGGTAAGCCTGGTTCCGGGCTGGTGGTGAATATTGTTTTCCGCCTGAACGGCACAACACAGATCGAGTAAGCATCAGGCCGGATTTGGCGTTACGCCGCCAAATCCGGCAGAATGATTGCCGGATGGCGATGCTTGCGCGTGCTATCAGGCCAGGGAGGGAATCGGCCGCGGTTTACCGTCTTTATCAACGGCAACGTAGATAAACAGGGCTTCGGTAGCTTTATAGCGCTGGCCGATAGGTTCTGAAGCGACTTTCTTCACCCAGACTTCAATATTAATGCTGATCGAGGTCGTCCCGCGTTTCACGCAGCGTGCATAGCAACAAACCACATCGCCCACGGCAACCGGGCGCAAAAAGCTCATTCCTTCAACCCGCACCGTTACCACGCGACCATGTGCGATCTCTTTGGCCTGAATAGCGCCACCTATATCCATTTGTGACATCAGCCAGCCGCCAAAAATATCACCGTTTGCGTTGGTATCGGCAGGCATAGCCAGAGTGCGTAAAACCAGTTCGCCCTGGGGAGTGTTATTCGTTGTTGTCATTGTAGAACCGACTATAGAGAAAGATTACAGGCGCGATGCTACTAGAATTTACGCGCTGAGAACAGAGGGGATGCGGCCTGCGGGGCGGAAGTAAGCCAGGTTTGATGGCAACAAGGAACGCGAAGGGATAAAAATTCGCCAGATCCGGAGATCTGGCGAGCATTTATTACGATTTATCTTCCTGCGGAAGGTGGCGGTAAATATAGACTCCGCTCAGTAACGTAAATAGTAAAGTCAAGGCGGTCAGGCCGAACACTTTAAAGTTGACCCAAATATTCTGCGGTAGCCAAAACGCGATATAGATATTCGCCAGACCGCACAGGATAAAGAAGACGGCCCAGGCGAAGTTAAGTTTTGTCCAAACCGGCTGTGGCAAGCTCAGCTCTTTACCTAACATGCGCTGAATCAGCGGCTTTTTCATTACCCATTGGCTAACCAGCAGCGCACCGGCAAACAGCCCGTAAATCACCGTTACTTTCCATTTAATGAATTCATCATTGTGGAAGAAGATGGTCAGGCCACCGAACACGGCTACCAGAACAAAAGTGATCAATGCCATCTTCTCGACCTTGCGATAGCGGACCCAGCTGTAAATCAAAACCACAGCCGTCGCAACAATCAGCGCCGAGGTCGCCGCGTAGATGTCATAGAGCTTATAAAAAGCAAAAAAGACAACCAGCGGTAAAAAATCAAGAAACTGCTTCATTCTTCGATTCCGTCATCAAAAGCACCGGGTACAAGCCCGGAATGCGTTCAGGGTTTATTGGCGAATTAGCATGTACAGGCGGAACAAATAGATCAGCAACACGGCGGAGATCATATTGCTCAGCGTATTCGCCAATACCGCGCCTACATTTGGCGTAAGTACCGCAAAACTTGGCGCAAAAAGCAACAACAACGTTTTTGCCAACAGCCAACCGATCACTGCTGGTGCAACCAGGCGCATATTCGACCACGCCAGACGCATACTGTTGCGCATCGCGGCAAATACACCCATTTTGTCCTGTACTAACATCACCGGTGCAAGTGCCAGCAGGATAGCCAGCAGAATACCGGGTACTACCACCAGCATAATACCGATTTGCACCAGCAGAGTAGTCAGAAAAATCAGAATAAACAGCTTCGGCAAAACCGGCGCGCTGGCACCGATGGCGCGTAACACGCTGACCCGATGACCGGCTGAAATCAGCTGAATCATCAGGATAATGCCTCCGGCGAGGATGGCATTACCAATCAGACCGGAAAACGTCGACGCCGCGGAAGCGCGTAGCAAAATTTGCTGTTGCTCCGGGGTCATGTTTTGCACCAGATCGAACAATCCCACGCTGCTGGTTAACTGATCGCCTTCACTGAGTTGCGCAATTTGTGCGTCGGTGGGAGAAAAGGCATGCCCTAACACCACTGTGATAAACGCGCACAACAACGATACCAGCAAGATGGTAATGAATTGATTACGGAAAAAGTTTCCCGTGTCACGGTAAACGGATTTCGCCGTGATAGACATGCACTCTCCTTGAGTTTTGCAGGTGTTCATTTGTGGGCAATTGTACCCTGGATAACTCTACAGTGGCAGCATCGCGCGGTGTATGGAAAAGCATATCTTTGTAAAGCCCTGGTAATTTTTGACTATGACTTCAGCGTCATGCAAGAACGTTGGTTGTTCTCTGCGCATCACGAACAAATAACCATCGCTATTCTGCAACGGAGGTCAGGTACTTGCGTGGCGAAAATATATCAAAATTGATCTGAATTAGGTTAACCAGGGTTTTGAATGCAAGTTCTAACTTAATCTGGATCAATAAATGTTAAATTATCAAAGTCAATGTGATCCAGGTTAGATCACTTATTACTCCAATGTGGGTATATTCGTTCCGCTTTTATAACCATAACGATGGAGCGGACATGAAAAAATTAACAGTTGCAGCAGTGGCTTTAACAACTCTTCTCTCTGGTAACGTATTTGCGCATGAAGCCGGAGAATTCTTTATTCGTGCAGGTTCTGCCACCGTCAGACCGACGGAAGGCGCGGGTGGTACGCTGGGGAGCCTGGGTGGCTTTGATGTCAGCAATAACACGCAGTTGGGTCTGACATTTACCTACATGGCAACCGACAATATCGGTGTTGAATTACTGGCAGCCACGCCGTTCCGCCATAAAATTGGCACTGCCACAACAGGTGATATTGCGACCGTTCACCATTTACCACCAACCTTAATGGCACAGTGGTATTTCGGCGATTCCAGCAGCAAACTGCGTCCGTACGTTGGTGTCGGTGTGAACTACACCACCTTCTTTGACGAAGGCTTTAACAATAACGGCAAAGAAACCGGTTTATCTGACCTGAGCCTGAAAGACTCCTGGGGCGCAGCAGGGCAAGTGGGTATGGACTATCTGATTAACCGCGACTGGCTGATTAACATGTCGGTCTGGTACATGGATATCGACACCACCGCGAGCTACAAACTGGCTGGCGCGCAGCAGCATGACAGCGTACGCCTCGATCCGTGGGTGTTTATGTTCTCCGCGGGTTATCGCTTCTAAGTCCGTGATTAAAATACGGAAAAGCTGATCGTTCCACGGTCAGCTTTTTTATTACCAGTTTATTTCTTCCTGCCTTTCTCCCCGTCGATGTAATGCTACTCTTTAAGCAAACTGGCTTTGAGGGTATTGACGATGATGTTGACTCGACTCCTGCTACAACAAAAAATCACACTTTTGGAACCATTCACCGGAGATGAAACGGCAGAGTTCGCCGTGAGTGCCACGCGTGACTTATTGAATTTTATGGATAAAATTGAATCGCTGGAGAAACGCATTGCGACTCCGGTTAAACTACCTTATTGCAGCGCCAGTCCTGTTTGTGAGATCGAAGCGGGCTATGCCGCAGGCGTGAGCGATTGTCGTGAGGCCATTCGTCGGGCGGGGTATCCGATTGAGGGTGATGATTAGTTTGCATTTATGTTAACAAAAATGTGCTTTTATTGTATAAGTCTGTAACTTTAGCGCACACAACGGCGGGCTTCTAAGGCATCAGCTTAGGGACGGTTAACATTCTCAATCAACATACAGCGCAGCTATGCAACGACAGAAACGGGTAACCGGTTTGGCAATATGTTAACTATCAGGGTGAACTCGTGAAGATTGTGCAGGACAAGCTCAGAAACAGGCAAGCACTGCTGGTATCAGGGCTCATTACGTTGATATTTACGTCGTTGTTTCTGTTTATAATTTATGAGCAGCGGATGGCTGCAGTCAGTGACGGTGTTAACCGCATGCAAGCGCGCATGATGGACATTTTTAACGATAATGAGCTGATCGCCGATGCGATTGGTGAGCGCTATCACCATATTAAATCGGGTGAGCAATGTGGCGATATTTCACAATTTGCTCCCCGCAATGAAATGGAATGGGGAATTAACGCCGACCCAAAGCGTCTGCATTCGGTAACGGGGACAATTATTGCCCAGCAAGCCAGCCACAACGCGCTGTGTATGTATACGGCGGCGGAGTTTATTCGCGGTATGGTTAATGAGCTAAATCCGGGCAGCTTCGATGCACATCGTTATATTATCGCCAAAAATTCAGATTATTTTTACTGGTTTATGGCTTCCGATTCGCGCAACTTCAGTTTCTCAAATTCTGAAATGGCGCGGGATCTCACCAACTTTTTCTATCCGCCGGTCGATTTCTATACCCGACTGTTGCAAAAAAACGTCAAAAACAAAGCCCTTAGTTCAACGAACTTCTATACCGATAAAATTACCGGTGAAAAAGCTTACAGCGTGGTGAGCTATATCTACGATCTGTCTGGCAAAGAGATATCAGACCAAATCGTGGCCTATCTGGTTTATGACCATTCAAAGCCCGAATTGCAGGAAGCGTTGGCTCAAGCATTTGACTACCAGCTCCCACCAGAGCTGAATGTGGAATTGGTAAATTTGACCAACAATGAAAGTCTTTGTTTATCCGGTAAATGTACAGGTCAATCCCGTTTTTTAGTGCGCAATTTTTCGGAGAAATATGCGCTGCACTATTCGCTTTCATTAGGCCGTTTTATGACGCGCGATACCCATGCCGGGATCGTGATCCTGCTGGCGCCGTTCTTTTTCATCATGATTAGTTTCTCGCTAAAATCATGGCTAAACGAAAGCGACCTGAAGGTTTATATAGACACCCTGACCGGTTGCTTTAATCGCCGAATACTCGACATCATCAAGCGCCGTGATTTATCCCACTGTTCGGTGGTGCTACTGGACTGCAATAAGTTCAAGACCGTCAATGATACCTGGGGTCACGCGGCAGGCGATCGTGCGCTGCAAATTATCGCCAACAGGATGTTATCAAACACCCGCACCAGCCACGATATTGTGATTCGTACCGGCGGGGATGAATTTATGATCCTGCTGTTTCGCTCGCAGGCAACTGATGCCATCGCAATTGCTCAACGTATCAGCGGGCAGGTGACCAGCCATGTGTTTGTAGTGGACGGTCATACCGTGCCATTGTCAGTATCGTGGGGGATTGCAGAGGTGAACGGTGAACTGGATGTGGCTATTCAGAATGCAGATAGCGCCATGTATAAAATGAAGCACACGAAAGAAGCGTAAAACCGCCAGAAGTCTCTGGCGGTTGATTTAGCTTACTGCCGGGTGGCGGCTTTCATCGCGCTGACAAAAGCTTTCAGCTCAGCCAGCATCTGTTCCGGTGCCGCAACATTTTTCTCAATGATTTTCACTATTGCCGAGCCGGAAATAGCGCCAGCAGCGCCAGCGTCAATCGCGCCGGTTACCTGTTCAGGCGCAGAGATACCAAACCCCTGTAAAGAAGGTGGAGCATCATATGCTTTCAACTTTTCGACCAGGTGATGCAGCGGTAATGCCGCTCGATTTTCTGCACCGGTCACGCCCGCACGCGAAAGCAAATAGGTATAGCCGCGGCCATGAGAGGCTATCTGGCGCAGCAGTTCTTCATCAGCGTTCGGTGGGCAGATAAAAATTGGCGCAATGTTGTGGCGGAGCGCCGCAGCTCTGAATGGCGCGGACTCCTCAACGGGAACATCGGCTACTAACACGGAATCCACGCCCACTTTTTCACACTGGGCGTAAAACTCGTCAATGCCCTTGCTAAACACCAGGTTGGCATACATCAGCAAGCCAATGGGAATCGTAGGGTGCTTCTGGCGAATCAACGCTAGCATTTCAAAGCATTGCGACGGCGTGACGCCGGCGGCAAATGCACGCAGGGTAGCTTCCTGAATGGTTGGACCGTCAGCCAGCGGATCGGAGAACGGAATACCGAGCTCAAGGGCATCAGCACCGGCTTCAATCAGCGTATCAATGATTTTCAGTGACTGCTCAACAGACGGATCGCCCAGGGTTACGAAGGGGACAAAAGCACCTTCTTTGCGGTCCTTCAGCTGTGCAAACAGGTTTTCGTAACGTTCCATCAGATTTCCCCTCGCGCTTTCAGAATATCGTGTACGGTGAAAATGTCTTTGTCGCCGCGACCGGAGAGATTAACCACCAGTAACTGCTCTTTTTCCGGGTTTTCACGCATCATTTTCAATGCGTGTGCCAGGGCATGGGAGGACTCCAGCGCCGGAATAATCCCCTCGTGCAGACACAGCGTTTTGAAGGCCTCGAGCGCTTCGTCGTCGGTGATCGAAACATAATCGGCGCGACCAATGCTGTTCAGATACGCATGCTGCGGCCCGACAGACGGGAAATCCAGCCCCGCGGAAATAGAGTAAGACTCTTCAATCTGTCCTTCTTCGGTCTGCATCATCGGGGACTTCATGCCGAAGTAAATCCCGACACGACCATGCTTCAACGGTGCGCCATGTTCCCCTGATTCAATCCCATGGCCGCCAGGCTCGACGCCAATCAGACCGACGCTGGTTTCATTAATAAAGTCCGCGAACATACCGATGGCGTTAGAACCGCCGCCCACGCAGGCGATAACCGCGTCCGGCAGGCGACCTTCTTTTTCAAGGATCTGCGCTTTAGTTTCCTCGCCGATCATGCGCTGAAATTCACGAACAATGGTCGGGAAGGGATGTGGACCTGCCGCCGTACCGAGCATATAGTGCGCGGTATCGTAGCTGCCAGACCAGTCGCGCAGCGCTTCGTTACAGGCATCTTTCAGCGTTGCAGAACCGCTGTGAACCGGGATAACTTCAGCCCCCATCAGACGCATACGGAAAACGTTTGGCGACTGGCGTTCAACGTCTTTTGCACCCATATAAATACGGCATTTCAGCCCCAGCAGTGCGCTGGCGAGAGCTGATGCAACACCGTGCTGGCCCGCGCCGGTTTCGGCGATGATCTCCGTTTTCCCCATACGTTTCGCCAGCAATGCCTGGCCCAGCACCTGGTTGGTTTTGTGCGCGCCGCCGTGCAGCAAATCTTCACGTTTGAGATACAGCGTAGTGTTGGTGCCTTGAGTAATGTTCTGGCATTTGGTCAGTGCAGTTGGACGACCAGCATAGTTTTTCAGCAGGTCTGTAAACTGCGCCTGAAATTCAGGATCCTTTTGCGCGCTGACAAAAGCTTCTTCCAGCTGGCGCAGGGCAGGCATCAGAATCTGTGGCACATACATACCGCCAAATTCACCAAAATACGGATTGAGTAATGTTGTCATGTCCTTTTCCTTAATATGCGCGCAGCGTCTGAAAGACCGAAGCCAAAAGACGTGCATCCTTGATGCCCGGCTGTGACTCTACGCCAGAATTGAAATCGAGACCGGCACAGCCGGTTTTTGCCGCGTCAACGCAGTTATCAGCGCCGAGTCCGCCAGCCAGTAAAACGTTATCCAGCGATTGTCCGCCTAAAAGTGACCAGTCGAAGCGTTGACCGCTGCCGCCCTGACCATTGTCGAATACGTATTTATCGACGTGCTGATAATCACGAGCTGGCAACGTTTCGCTGACGCTTAACGCCTTCCAGATTTGCACCTGTTCGGGGAGCGCGTCGCGCAGGGCGTCAACATAGGCCTGGTCTTCGCTACCATGCAATTGCACGGCTGTTAGCCCCAGAGCCGCCGCTGTTTCGCGCACGTCGGTGATCTCTGCGTTGCGAAACACCCCGACATATTGCAGCTGTGCGCCGGTCATGACCTCGCGCGCGTGTTCAACGCTGACCGCGCGTGGCGATGTGGACACAAAAATCAACCCGCCATATATGGCACCCGCTTCGTATGCCGCGTTTGCATCCTGAGGCCGGGTTAAACCGCAGACTTTATTTTCGCCGAGCAGAACGCGACGCACGGCAGCATGCAGATCATCATGCGACATCAACGCAGAGCCAATCAGAAAACCGTTGGCGAAGTGGCTGAGTTCTCGCACTTGACCATAGGTATTGATACCCGACTCGCTGATGACGGTTACGCCATGACCCAGTCGCGGCGCCAGTTGGCGGGTGCGATTCAGATCGATCGACAGGTCGCGTAAATCACGGTTGTTGATACCGACCACTTTGGCACCCAGTGCGATAGCACGCTCCAGCTCTTCATCGTTACTGACTTCGGTCAGTACGCCCATTTTCAAACTGTGGGCGACGGCGGCGAGTTGACGATATTGCTCATCATCAAGCACCGACAGCATCAGCAGACAGGCGTCCGCCTGATAGAAGCGCGCCAGGTAAATCTGGTAAGGATCGATAATAAAGTCCTTACACAGAATCGGTTGCGGTGCGATGCGGCTGACGATGGGCAGGAAATCAAAGCTCCCCTGGAAATATTTCTCATCGGTCAGTACGGAAATCGCGGAAGCATATTGTTTATATACGCCCGCAATCTGTGCCGGGTCGAAGTCATCACGGATCACGCCTTTTGACGGAGACGCTTTTTTGCACTCCAGAATAAAGGTGGTGCGTGCACCTTGCAGCGCATCGTAGAAATCACGAGAGCTGGGTTGAACATCATTCTGAAAGCTGGCCAGCGGTTGTTGCTGTTTGCGGGCTTCTACCCAAATCGCCTTGTCTGCGACAATTTTCGCTAAAACGGTTTGCATCATTTACCCTCTTGCTGCCAGTGCAGTGACACGGTCATAGGCCGTACCGCTGCGCAGTACATTAATCACGGTTTGCGCATTGGCTTTTAAATCTTCTTCACCGTGCAGGCGCATTAACATGGCGACATTCGCGGCAACAGCAGCTTCATGAGCGGCTTCACCTTTACCTTGTAACAAGCGACTAAGAATGTCACGGTTTTCTTCCGGCGTGCCGCCAGCCAGCTGTTCCTGGTGGTAAGGTGTCAGGCCAAAGTCTTCCGCCGTCAGTTGATAGCTCTTGATTTCGCCATCATGCAACTCTGCCACAATGGTCGGTGCATGCAGCGAAACTTCATCCATGCCGCCGCTGTGCACCACGGCTGCCCGCTGATACCCCAACACGCGCAGCGTTTCGGCAATTGGCAGCACCAGTTCCGGACTGTAAACGCCGATCAGCGCCAGCGGCGGATGTGCCGGGTTGATCAACGGGCCGAGGACGTTAAACAGCGTACGGGTTTTCAACTGTTGGCGTACCGGCATAGCATGGCGAAAACCGGTGTGGTATTTCGGCGCAAACAAGAAACACACACCGAGGTCGTCAAGTGCCTGACGGGATTTATCGGCGTTCATATCCAGATTGATGCCAAAAGCCGCTAACAGATCCGAAGAACCCGACTTGCTGGAGACGCTGCGGTTGCCGTGTTTGGCGACTTTCAGTCCGCAAGCGGCCGCCACAAAGGCGCTGGCGGTGGAAATATTGATACTGTTGCTGCCATCACCGCCGGTACCGACAATATCGGCAAACAGATAATCAGGTCGCGGGAACGGGGCGGCGTTTTCCAGCAACGCGGTTGCCGCACCGGCAATTTCATTCGGGTGCTCGCCACGAATTTTCATGCTCACCAGCGCCGCAGCTAGTTGTTCCGGCTTCAGTTCACCGCGTACCACGGCGGAGAACAGCTGGTGGCTTTCCTGCTGAGACAGCGTCTGGGCCTGATACAGTTTCTCCAGAATAGGTTGCAGCGTATTAGTCTGTTCGAGTTTCTGTTGCGCCCAGGCCAGCGTTTGCTCCAGCAGACGTGCGCCCTGGGTGGTCAGAATGGATTCTGGATGGAACTGGAAGCCACATACGCGATCGGTATCGTGACGTACCGCCATCACCATGCCGTTAAAGTGGGCGTTGATGGTCAATCCGGCCGGAACGTTGCTGCCAACCAGCGAGTGATAGCGCGCCACCGGCAGCGGATTTGCCAGACCGGCGAACATTGCCTGACCGTCGTGTTCAATGCTGGACGCTTTGCCGTGCAGGATTTCCCCAGCCTGTCCCACGTATCCACCATAAGCCTCGACAATGGCCTGATGCCCCAGACAAATGCCGATGATTGGCAGCTTGCCGCGCAGGCGGGTTAACAGCTCCGGCATGCAGCCCGCTTCGCTTGGCGCACCTGGACCTGGAGAGAGCATCAGCACCGGATTTTTCATGGTCGCTAAGCGGTCTATTAATGTCTGGGCCGGAATATGGTTGCGGTAAATCACCACGTTATGACCGTTAGTACGCAGCTGATCTGCCAGGTTATAGGTAAAAGAGTCGATATTATCGAGCAGCAGAATATCAGCCATTAGAAGGTCTCCTGTGCGTGGTGTGCGGTGGCGATAGCACGCAGAACCGCACGCGCTTTATTACGGGTTTCATCGGCTTCTGACTGCCCAACGGAATCCAGAACAATTCCGGCGCCAGCCTGTACGGTGGCAATACCGTCTTCCACGAGGGCGGAACGAATCACAATACAGGTATCCAGATCGCCATGGGCCGTGAAGTAACCTACTGCACCGCCATAGCTGCCGCGACGACGGCCTTCGGCCTCGGCGATAAGCTGCATGGCGCGAACTTTCGGCGCGCCGCTTAGCGTGCCCATGTTCATACAGGCGCGGTAAGCATGCAGCACATCCAGATCGCTACGCAGCTCGCCGACTACGCGGGAAACCAGGTGCATAACGAAGGAATAACGATCCACTTTGGTGAGGTCAGCAACGTAGCGGCTGCCGGGCGTGCAGATGCGCGCCAGGTCGTTACGCGCCAGGTCTACCAGCATCAGGTGCTCGGAAAGCTCTTTATGATCGGTACGCATCTCCAGCTCAATACGGCTGTCGAGATCGCGGTCCAGCGAACCGTCCGCACGACGACCGCGTGGGCGGGTCCCGGCAATCGGATAGATTTCAATCTGCCGGCTGGTGGCATCGTATTTCAGCGAGCTTTCCGGAGAGGCGCCGAACAGGGTGAAATAGTTGTCCTGCATAAAAAACATGTACGGGCTGGGGTTACTTTTCTTCAGCACATAGTAGGCCGCCAGCGGTGACGGGCAGGGCAGCGAGAAACGACGGGATGGAACCACCTGGAAAATTTCGCCAGCGCGAATGGCCTTTTGCATACCACGAACTACGGCGGCAAACTCTTCATCGCTCTGATTGCATTCGCAGCGCATGTGCGGAACTTCAGTAACGGGCAGCGGCGGCGCAGGTTCGGTAAGCTGCTGGCTCAGTTGCGCCAGACGGGCATTAAGACGCTGTTTTTCTGCATCGCTGGGGGTAAATATGCTGGCCTGAATGCGGGTGCTTTTCTTCTGATGGTCGATGACCATGAGCGTTTCTGCCAGATAGAAGCAGTAGTCAGGGCAACGGTTGCCCGCTTCAAGCTGAGGTAAATCTTCAAAACCGGCAACCAGGTCGTAGGAAAACAGACCGCCGAAGAACATCGCTTCACGTTCTTGCGCAGGAACATTAACCAGCTCCTGCAATAAACGGAAGGCATCAAATACGGAAAGGGAACATAAGCGGGCGTCTTCATCCAGCAGCGGGCTAACGGCAGGGAATCGCAGATGGCGACCATTCGGCTGTTGTTTGTTCTCAACACCCGCTGGCAGGGCAGCATCCAGCAGCGGCAGCAGCGATGCGCCGTTAGCGGATAATGCCTGAATGGTGACAGTGTCACCGATGGCGGTAATGCGTAATGCACTGTCGACCAGCAGCAAGCTCTTCAGATCGTCTTTGCTGTCGATATCGGCAGATTCCAGCAGCAGCGTTGCCGGACGTGCGCCACACACCTGATGAAACAGCGCCGTCGGATTTTCACGGTAGGCGGCATCGCAGGCAAGCAGTTCGAGTGTCGGTTTTTGTGTTTGCATCGTTATTCTCATTAATTTTGTTCAAAAAAAAGCCCGCTCATTTGGCGGGCCGGGTATCTGGTTGCATATTGCAGACGTAAGACACTGCCCGAAATCAGGAAGTGCGCCACCAACCGTGCAGAACAAATGTTGCTTTCATCTCAGATACCTTCTTCATGTGAACTTGCGTACTAGTTAACTAGTTCGATGGAATAAAGTCAACACCTGATTTCAGTATATTTGTCTAAACCGCTATGATGGGCGGGTTAAGACATTTAGTGAAACGGGAGCCGCATTGAGCGACACGAATTACGCAGTGATTTATGACCTGCACAGTCATACTACAGCCTCCGATGGGCGATTAACGCCAGAAGCCTTAGTACACCGTGCGGTAGAGATGCGAGTCGGTACACTGGCGATCACCGATCATGACACCACGGCGGGTATTGCGGCAGCAAGAGAAGAAATTTCACGTGCGGGTTTAGCGTTAAATTTGATCCCTGGTGTCGAGATATCAACAGTCTGGGAAAACCATGAGATCCATATCGTGGGTCTGAACATTGATATCGCCCATCCAATGATGTGCGAATTTCTGGCGCAGCAAACGGAACGTCGTCAGCAGCGCGCGCGCCTGATTGCTGAACGACTCGACAAAGCGCATATTCCCGGCGCGTGGGAAGGGGCATTACGCCTGGCTGATGGCGGGGCGATCACTCGGGGGCATTTCGCGCGTTTCCTGGTGGAATGCGGAAAAGCCACAACCATGGCGGATGTCTTTAAAAAATATCTTGCTCGTGGGAAAACCGGTTACGTTCCGCCACAGTGGTGTACAATAGAACAAGCTATTGATGTCATTCATCATTCTGGCGGTAAGGCAGTTCTGGCTCATCCTGGGCGGTACGATCTTAGCGCTAAGTGGCTGAAAAGACTGGTTGCGCATTTTGCTGAACATCACGGCGACGCGATGGAAGTGGCACAGTGCCAGCAGTCTCCCAATGAACGCACCCATCTGGCGACGCTTGCGCGTCAGCATCAACTGTGGGCATCGCAAGGGTCTGATTTTCATCTACCCTGCCCATGGATTGAGCTGGGTCGTAAACTCTGGTTGCCCGCAGGCGTAGAAGGCGTCTGGCAACTTTGGGAACAGCCCGAGACCACAGAGAGGAAAGTATGAGCCAGTTTTTTTATATTCATCCCGAAAACCCACAGCAGCGCCTGATCAATCAGGCCGTTGAAATCGTTCGTAAAGGAGGGGTGATCGTCTATCCAACTGATTCCGGCTATGCGTTGGGTTGCAAAATTGAAGATAAAGGCGCAATGGAGCGCATTTGTCGCATCCGTCACCTGCCGGACGGGCACAACTTTACGCTGATGTGTCGTGACCTGTCCGAACTGTCGACCTATTCGTTTGTCGACAACGTGGCCTTCCGTTTAATTAAAAACAACACGCCGGGCAACTACACGTTCATCCTGAAGGGGACGAAAGAAGTACCACGTCGACTGTTGCAGGAAAAACGTAAGACCATCGGCTTGCGTGTACCCTCGAATCCGATTGCGCTGGCGCTGCTGGAAGCGCTGGGCGAGCCTATGCTCTCTACATCACTGATGCTGCCGGGCAGCGAATTTACCGAGTCAGATCCGGAAGAAATCAAAGATCGTCTGGAGAAAGTGGTGGATTTGATTATCCACGGTGGATATCTCGGCCAGCAGCCAACCACGGTTATCGATTTAACCGATGATTCCCCGGTGGTATTGCGCGAAGGCGTCGGCGACGTTAAACCTTTCTTATAAGGGCGCGAACCGCTATACTACGCGGCCTTAAAATGGCGCTGACTGGCGCCGTTGATTCTCCTGTTCGACGCCTGTGAAGGCGACATCTAAAGGAAGCTCTATGAGCGAAAAGTTACAAAAAGTGCTGGCGCGCGCTGGCCACGGTTCTCGCCGTGAAATTGAATCCATAATTGCCGCGGGTCGCGTGAGCGTTGATGGCAAAATTGCCACGCTCGGCGATCGCGTTGAAGTTACGCCGGGTCTGAAAATCCGTATCGACGGTCATCTGATTTCGGTGAAAGAATCTGCGGAGCAAATCTGCCGTGTTCTGGCTTATTACAAGCCAGAAGGTGAACTGTGTACCCGTAACGACCCGGAAGGTCGTCCGACCGTGTTTGATCGTCTGCCAAAACTGCGCGATGCGCGCTGGATTGCCGTGGGACGTCTGGACGTGAATACCTGTGGTTTACTGCTGTTTACCACCGATGGCGAACTGGCGAACCGTCTGATGCACCCAAGCCGCGAAGTTGAACGTGAATATGCGGTGCGTGTGTTTGGTCAGGTTGATGACGCAAAACTGCGCGATCTGAGTCGTGGCGTGCAGCTGGAAGATGGTCCGGCCGCATTTAAAACGATCAAGTTCAGCGGCGGTGAAGGGATCAACCAGTGGTATAACGTCACGTTGACCGAAGGGCGTAACCGTGAAGTCCGTCGCCTGTGGGAAGCCGTGGGCGTGCAGGTAAGTCGTCTTATCCGTGTACGTTACGGTGATATCCCACTGCCGAAGGGCCTGCCGCGTGGCGGCTGGACGGAACTTGACCTCGCGCAGACCAACTATTTGCGTGAACTGGTGGAACTGAAGCCGGAAACCACCTCTAAAGTTGCCGTCGAGAAAGATCGTCGCCGTATGAAGGCAAACCAGATCCGCCGTGCGGTGAAGCGCCACTCTCAGGTTGGCGGCAGCCGTCGTCCGGGCGGTCGCAGCAACAACGGTTAATCATGAGTAGGCCTGATAAGCAACGCGCCATCAGGCGTTAGCGTGGAGCCGGATGCGGCGTAAGCGCCTTATCCGGCCTACTGTCAGTAATCGATCCCCATCTGGGCTTTCACACCCGCTTCAAAGGCGTGCTTAACTGGCCGCAGTTCGCTGACCGTATCCGCTAACTCCAGAATATCGCGATGACATCCACGACCGGTGATAATAACCGTTTGATGGGCAGGGCGCGCGTTTAGGGCATTGATGACCTCGTCGAGCGGCAGATAGTCGTATGCAACCATGTAGGTCAGCTCGTCCAGTATCACCATATCCAGCTCAGCGTCGGCCAGCATCCGCTTGCCGTGTTCCCATACGGCCATGCAGGCTGCGGTGTCGGACTCGCGGTTCTGCGTTTCCCAGGTAAATCCTGTCGCCATGACCTGAAACTCAACGCCGTGGGGTTCGAGTAAGTTTCGTTCACCGTTTGGCCACGTCCCCTTAATAAATTGCACTACGCCGACTTTTTTACCGTGGCCTACTGCGCGCGTGGCGGTACCGAACGCGGCGGTGGTTTTACCCTTACCATTTCCGGTGAACACAATAATAATCCCGCGCTCGTCTATGGCGGCGGCAACACGGGCGTCAACCCGGTCTTTTACGCGCTGCTGGCGCTGCTGATAGCGTTCTTCACTCATTGGGCGATTCCTGGTTTACGGCCCGGCTGGGCATCGAAAGTCATACCGGTTTTACGGCGGCTGTCATCGCCCATCAGCCACAGGTAGAGCGGCATAATATCGGCGGGGGTTTTCAATTTTTGCGGATCTTCCGTCGGGAACGCGCTGGCTCGCATGCCGGTACGCGTTCCACCTGGATTGATACAGTTTACGCGCAGGTGGCGGTTCTGATATTCATCAGCCAGAACCTGCATCATTCCTTCGGTAGCAAATTTGGAGGTGGCGTATGCCCCCCAGTTGGCGCGCCCCTGGCGACCGACGCTGGAGGAGGTAAAGACCAGCGATCCGGCATCGGATTTGAGCAACAACGGCAGCAATGCCTGAGTCAGCATAAAGGTGGCGTTCACGTTTACCTGCATCACGTCCTGCCATACCTGCGGGTTTTGCTCGCTCATCGGGCAAATGTCACCGAGCAATCCGGCATTATGCAATACGCCATCCAGACGCGGGAAATGCGCGGCAATGCGCTGTGCGAGCTGGTGGCATTCGTCAGACGTACAGGTGAGCAGATCCAGCGTGAACCAGTGTGGTTGCGTACCTTTTTCTTCGGCGATGGAGCGGGCAACCTGACGCAGTTTTTCTTCGTTACGCCCTAACAGAATCACGGTCGCGCCGTAACGCGCGTAGGTCTGTGCGGCTTCACGCCCGATACCATCGCTGGCACCGGTGACCAGAATAATGCGGTCCTGTAGAAGATCTTGTTTCGGTTGATAATGCACGGCTACTCCTCGGCGACGTCCTGGCCATCTCGTTCGCGATAACTTTTGGGCTTTATGCCTTAAAGCCTGTTCTTTTTCAATCAGCCAAAGGCAATAACACCGCAAAATGAACGCGTTGTCATGCTTTTTACTGAATGGATGAAGCAAGACGGGTTAACAAGGCTGTTGTACACTGAGCGAAAGTAGCGTTGTTTAACCAAGGTGGGTCACGTGGAATTGTTGTCTGAATATGGGTTGTTTTTGGCAAAAATTGTCACTGTCGTGGTGGCTATTGCGGTGGTAGTTATGCTGATCGTAAACGCGACACAACGCAAACGTCAGCGTGGAGAATTGCGGGTTATTAATCTCAGCGATCAATATAAAGAGATGAAAGAAGACCTGTCGCTGGCCTTATTGGATGGGCATCAGCAAAAATTCTGGCATAAGGCGCAGAAAAAGAAACACAAGCTTGAGGCGAAGGCCGCTAAGGCAAAAGCGAAACTGGGAGACAGTACGTCATCTGATAAACCACGGGTATGGGTACTTGATTTTAAAGGCAGTATGGATGCCCATGAGGTCAGCGCATTACGCGAAGAGGTGACGGCAGTGCTGGCGGTCGTTAAACCCCAGGATCAGGTCGTGGTTCGTCTGGAAAGTCCGGGCGGCGTAGTACACGGCTATGGCCTGGCCGCGTCCCAGTTACAACGTCTGCGCGATAAGCAGATCCTGCTGACCGTTACGGTAGATAAAGTCGCTGCGAGCGGCGGATATATGATGGCTTGCGTGGCGGATAAAATTGTCTCGGCGCCGTTTGCTATTGTCGGCTCTATTGGCGTTGTGGCACAGATCCCGAACTTTCACCGCTTCCTGAAAGGGAAAGATATTGATATCGAACTGCACACCGCCGGACAGTACAAGCGTACGCTGACCTTACTTGGTGAAAACACGGAAGAAGGGCGGCAGAAATTCCGCGAAGACCTGAACGAAACCCATCATCTGTTTAAAGATTTTGTACAGCGCATGCGTCCGGCTCTGGACATTGAACAGGTTGCCACGGGTGAACACTGGTTTGGTCAACAGGCGCTGGCCAACGGGCTGGTGGATGAGATCAATACCAGCGATGAGGTGATCCTCGGGCTGATGAACGGTCGTGACGTATTAAACGTACGTTATCTGCAGCGTAAAAAACTGATGGACCGTTTAACCGGCAGTGCCGCCGAGAGCGCCGATCGTTTACTGATGCGCTGGTGGCAGCGGGGGCAAAAACCGTTGATGTAAAATTGTAATTGCCGGATGAGGCGCAGCCGTCATCCGGCAAATCATTTCTCGTGTTAATCGATCAAGTGATACTTTTCAGAAAGTACGTGCGCCAGATGTTTAAACATATTAAACACCGCCGTACTTTTGGGCGTCGGTAGCCCTTGTTCGTCTAAAAAGTAATCTCCGCTGAAAACCAGCACGCCATTTCGCTGCGTTACGCCGGTGGCGACAATCCCCGCCAGCGTGTCCTCATGCTCACGAATGATTTTGTTGGCTTCAATCAGCAGTGTTTCGCGATCGATGGGTTGAGTGTCTTTATGCATTATTTACTCCTTAAACAAGGACATTAGTCTACGCCGAGCCCGGCTTATGGGCAAATATTCCCTGACTTAAATGAAGGTCTTACGACAGTGTTGCAAGTGGCGAGATTTGTTTTTGCATGCTAATAAAGTTGCGTAACGCATTTTATCAGGTACAGTGTGACGCTTTCGTCAATCTGGCAACAGATTTGCTTGACATTCGACCAATACTCCGTCGTGCTATAGCGTTTGTGAGCGAAAAAGCCTGTTAACTCAGTTACATGAGAGTTACATTACAAGCGCGAATCAGTTTAAGGGTTGATATCCGCCGACGCAGAGACCATATCGATGTCTCGTCGCCAGTGGAAGGTGAATCAACGTGCGACGCATTCTGGAAGAATCAAATTAGGTAAAGGTGAATATGGGTAAAGCTCTTGTCATCGTTGAGTCCCCGGCAAAAGCCAAAACGATCAACAAGTATCTGGGTAATGACTACGTGGTGAAATCCAGCGTCGGTCATATCCGTGATTTGCCGACCAGTGGCTCAGCAACTAAAAAGAGCGCCGACTCAACCTCCACCAAAACGGCTAAAAAGCCCAAAAAGGATGAACGTGGCGCTCTCGTCAATCGTATGGGTGTTGACCCGTGGCACAACTGGGATGCGCGCTATGAAGTGCTGCCCGGGAAAGAAAAAGTTGTTTCTGAACTGAAGCAACTGGCTGAAAAAGCCGACCACATCTATCTCGCAACCGACCTTGACCGCGAAGGGGAAGCCATTGCGTGGCACCTGCGGGAAGTGATCGGTGGCGACGACACCCGCTACAGTCGCGTGGTGTTTAACGAAATTACCAAAAACGCTATTCGTCAGGCGTTTGAAAAACCAGGCGAACTGAACATCGACCGTGTTAATGCGCAACAGGCGCGCCGCTTTATGGACCGTGTTGTGGGCTATATGGTGTCGCCGCTGCTGTGGAAAAAAATTGCGCGAGGCCTGTCAGCAGGCCGCGTACAGTCGGTTGCCGTGCGTCTGGTGGTTGAGCGTGAACGCGAAATCAAAGCATTCGTTCCTGAAGAGTTCTGGGAAATTGATGCTAACACGACCACGCCAGGTGGTGACGCGTTACCGCTTGAGGTGACGCATCAGAATGATAAACCGTTCCGTCCGGTCAACCGGGAACAAACGCTTGCCGCCGTTAGCCTGTTGGAAAAAGCGCGCTACAGCGTTCTGGAACGTGAAGATAAGCCGACCAGCAGCAAGCCGGGTGCGCCGTTCATCACTTCCACGCTACAGCAGGCCGCCAGCACGCGTCTGGGCTTCGGTGTGAAGAAAACCATGATGATGGCGCAGCGCTTGTATGAAGCGGGCTACATCACTTATATGCGTACTGACTCAACCAACCTGAGCCAGGATGCGGTGAACATGGTTCGCGATTACATCAGCGATAATTTCGGCAAAAAGTATCTGCCGGAGAGCGCGAACCAATACGCCAGCAAAGAGAACTCGCAGGAAGCGCACGAAGCTATCCGTCCTTCCGATGTCGCCGTTCAGGCGGAATCGCTGAAAGATATGGAAGCCGATGCGCAAAAACTGTATCAGCTGATCTGGCGCCAGTTTGTTGCCTGTCAGATGACGCCTGCTAAATATGATTCCACCACGCTTACGGTGGGCGCGGGTGATTTCCGTCTGAAGGCGCGTGGTCGTATTCTGCGCTTCGATGGCTGGACGAAAGTGATGCCTGCGCTGCGTAAGGGCGATGAAGACCGCATTTTACCAGCGGTGGATAAAGGCGATACGTTGACGCTCATCGAACTGACACCTGCGCAACACTTTACCAAACCGCCTGCGCGCTTCAGTGAAGCTTCGCTGGTGAAAGAGCTTGAAAAACGTGGTATTGGTCGCCCATCCACGTATGCGTCGATCATTTCTACGATTCAGGATCGCGGTTATGTTCGCGTTGAGAACCGTCGCTTCTACGCTGAAAAAATGGGTGAAATCGTCACCGATCGTCTGGAAGAAAACTTCCGCGAACTGATGAACTACGACTTTACCGCGCAGATGGAAGACAGCCTCGACCAGGTGGCAAATCACGAAGCCGAATGGAAGGGCGTACTCGACAATTTCTTCACTGATTTTACTCAGCAACTGGATAAAGCCGAGAAAGATCCTGAAGAGGGCGGTATGCGTCCGAACCAGATGGTGCTGACCAGCATTGATTGCCCAACCTGCGGACGTAAGATGGGTATTCGTACCGCCAGCACTGGCGTTTTCCTGGGTTGTTCTGGCTATGCGCTTTCCCCGAAAGAGCGTTGCAAAACCACCATTAATCTGGTGCCGGAAAACGAAGTGCTGAACGTGCTGGAAGGCGACGATGCGGAAACCAACGCTTTGCGCGCCAAACGTCGCTGCCAGAAGTGCGGCACGGCGATGGACAGCTACCTTATCGATCCTAAGCGCAAGCTGCATGTATGCGGTAATAACCCTACCTGTGATGGCTATGAGATCGAAGAAGGCGAATTCCGCATCAAGGGTTATGACGGTCCTATCGTTGAGTGCGAGAAATGTGGCTCTGAAATGCACCTGAAAATGGGACGTTTCGGCAAGTACATGGCGTGTACCAACGACGAGTGCAAAAATACCCGTAAGATCCTGCGTAACGGTGAAGTGGCTCCACCGAAAGAGGATCCGGTTCCGTTGCCAGAACTGCCGTGTGAAAAATCTGATGCGTATTTCGTGTTACGTGATGGTGCTGCAGGTATCTTCCTGGCGGCAAATACGTTCCCGAAATCACGTGAGACACGTGCGCCGCTGGTTGAAGAGTTGTACCGCTTCCGCGATCGTCTGCCGGAAAAACTGCGCTATCTGGCAGATGCGCCGCAGACTGACCCGGACGGCAACAAGTCGATGGTTCGTTTCAGCCGTAAAACCAAGCAGCAATACGTTGCTGCGGAGAAAGACGGTAAGGCGACCGGCTGGTCCGCGTTCTTCGTTGACGGTAAATGGGTAGAAGGGAAGAAATAACAGCATTCCGGCTGAATTTCTCCTCAAAGGGTCGCGTAAGCGGCCCTTTTTGTTTCTGGCGTATTATTTTTTGTCATCCCTATACAGCTCACATAGAAATGATATAGTGGTTATAGTTAACACACTTTTTATTATTAAATCGTATTAGCAGCGCCAACGAGCCTGCTCTGAAACGATGATTTGATGGCGCAAATCGGGATGGCTTAACATGAAATTACAGCAGCTTCGCTACATTGTTGAGGTGGTGAACCACAACCTTAATGTCTCCTCAACGGCGGAAGGGCTTTATACCTCGCAGCCAGGTATCAGTAAGCAAGTTCGTATGCTGGAAGATGAACTTGGCATCCAGATTTTTGCCCGTAGCGGTAAGCACCTGACCCAGGTTACGCCAGCGGGGCAGGAAGTCATTCGAATCGCGCGAGAAGTTTTGTCGAAGGTGGACGCCATTAAGTCCGTTGCTGGCGAACATACCTGGCCGGACAAAGGCTCACTGTATATCGCCACCACGCACACTCAGGCGCGTTACGCTTTGCCGAACGTCATTAAAGGCTTTATTGAGCGTTATCCACGCGTCTCATTGCATATGCACCAGGGATCGCCGACGCAAATCGCCGAAGCCGTCTCGAAAGGGAATGCAGATTTTGCTATCGCGACCGAAGCCCTGCACCTGTATGACGATCTGGTGATGTTGCCTTGCTACCACTGGAACCGTTCGATTGTCGTTACGCCGGACCATCCGTTGGCGGGCAAATCCGCCGTGTCCATTGAAGAACTGGCGCAGTATCCGCTGGTGACCTACACGTTTGGATTTACCGGACGTTCGGAACTGGACACCGCGTTCAACCGTGCGGGGCTTGAGCCGCGTATAGTTTTTACCGCGACCGATGCCGATGTCATTAAGACCTATGTACGCCTGGGCCTCGGCGTGGGGGTAATTGCCAGTATGGCGGTTGATCCTGTCTCCGACCCTGACCTGGTGCGCGTTGATGCCCATGATATCTTCAGCCATAGCACCACCAAGATTGGTTTTCGTCGCAGCACTTTTTTACGCAGTTACATGTATGATTTTATTCAACGTTTCGCGCCGCATCTGACGCGTGATGTGGTGGATACGGCGGTGGCGCTACGTTCCAACGACGATATTGAAGCCATGTTTAAAGATATTAAATTGCCTGAGAAATAATAACGGCTGTTACCTCGTCGGTATCCTCAAACATAAAGCGATACCGACGGCAGAGTCTGAATCTATTCAATATTTTTCCTCTATATATTAACCATATATTGTTTATGGTAAACACTTGCTAAAGTAGTTTCAAATTAGTACGGTCGCCAAAAATCCCTCTTAAATATTTATAACCGATCAAATAATTAATTTATTTATCAGGTCGAGTATGAAAATTAACTGGCTTTTTTTGACCTTTTTTATTAGGATTCCTCCTATCTGATGATTAATTGTACCGATTGTTTGGTGCTTAAATGATAAGTGATTTCGATAGTATGAGGTTAGCGATGCCTTCAGGAAACCAGCCAGCACGCCGGGATCCCGTCATGAAACGTAAAGCCTGGTTCGCTGTGTTTCTTGGCTCTGCCGTGTTCTGGATTATTGTCGCGCTCGTGGCCTGGAATGTGTGGGGGTAGGTCATGTCCACACTGGAACAACGCTCCACCGTGATGTCATCTCCGGATGACCATGAACAAGAGAGTCAACGCAGCGCAGAGAATAAGCCGAATATTCCAGCGACCTGGAAACTCTCTCCTGAACAACGGGCGTTTATCGATCTGTTTGCGGATGATGATGAACAGAAACAATAATTGATACGAATTTTATAATTATTATTAGTCCGTTGTCTTGTACTGCAAATATTTTATTCCGGGCAATCGTGATGAGCCATGCTTATCACCGTATTAACCTTGACCGCTTAAACCTTTCTCCTCGCCAGATACTTCAGTTCCCCTTTTGTAGCCCTCCACTTTTATCAATTTGAGTTGTTATCAAAGCGTTACATTTTGTTTGTGTTATCTTTAATACTAACCCTGAGGAAAATCAGGGGATCCAACCCTGTCATTAAGGAGGAGCTATGTCGTCGACCCTACGAGAAGCCAGTAAGGACACATTGCAGGTTAAAGATAAAACCTACCGTTACTACAGTCTGCCGCTGGCCGCTAAATCACTGGGTGATATCACCCGTTTACCGAAATCGCTAAAAGTTTTGCTGGAAAACCTGCTTCGCTGGCAGGACGGTAATTCCATTACCGAAGATGATATTCATGCGCTTGCGCATTGGCTGAAGACCGCTCATGCCGATCGAGAAATTGCCTATCGACCTGCTCGTGTTCTGATGCAGGATTTTACCGGCGTGCCGGCGGTGGTCGATCTCGCCGCCATGCGCGAAGCGGTGAAACGTCTGGGTGGGGATACGGCAAAAGTGAATCCGCTTTCGCCAGTGGATCTTGTCATTGACCACTCGGTAACGGTGGATCGTTTCGGTGATGATGATGCTTTCGAAGAAAACGTGCGCCTGGAAATGGAACGTAACCATGAACGTTATGTGTTCCTGAAATGGGGACAGCAGGCATTTAGTCGCTTCAGCGTTGTACCGCCGGGTACGGGGATTTGCCACCAGGTTAACCTTGAATATCTGGGCAAAGCTGTCTGGAGCGAGTTACAGGACGGTGAGTGGGTGGCTTATCCCGATACACTGGTCGGTACCGATTCCCATACCACGATGATTAATGGTCTCGGTGTGCTGGGCTGGGGCGTTGGAGGCATTGAAGCTGAAGCGGCAATGCTGGGTCAACCGGTCTCAATGCTGATCCCGGATGTTGTGGGCTTTAAACTGGTGGGTAAACTGCGGGAAGGTATCACTGCCACCGACCTGGTTCTGACCGTCACCCAGATGCTGCGTAAGCACGGTGTAGTCGGTAAATTCGTTGAATTCTACGGTGATGGGCTGGACACCTTACCTCTGGCCGATCGAGCAACCATTGCGAACATGGCACCGGAATACGGCGCAACCTGCGGTTTCTTCCCGATCGATGACATTACCCTTGAGTATATGCGTCTGAGCGGGCGCAGTGAGGAACAGGTTGAGTTGGTCAATGCCTATGCCAAAGCGCAGGGAATGTGGCGTAACCCAGGGGATGAACCTGTGTTTACCAGTTCGTTGGAGCTGGATATGGGCAGCGTAGAGGCAAGCCTTGCTGGACCGAAGCGTCCGCAGGATCGGGTGGCGCTGGCTGATGTGCCGAAAGCCTTTTCGGCGAGTAATGAACTTGAGGTGAATAGCTCGCTGAAAGACCGTCAGCCAGTGGACTATACCATGAGCGGTCAGCAGTATAAGCTGCCGGACGGCGCGGTGGTGATAGCCGCTATCACCTCTTGTACCAACACCTCAAACCCAAGCGTATTGATGGCGGCGGGGCTGCTGGCGAAAAAAGCCGTAACGCTTGGTTTGAAACGTCAGCCATGGGTGAAAGCCTCGTTGGCGCCAGGATCGAAGGTGGTTTCCGATTATCTGGCAAAGGCTGGGTTCACTCCGTACCTTGATGAGCTGGGATTTAATCTTGTGGGTTATGGCTGTACCACCTGTATTGGCAACACTGGACCCTTACCCGATCCTATCGAAACAGCCATCAAAAAAGGCGATCTTACAGTTGGGGCAGTGCTTTCTGGAAACCGTAACTTTGAAGGTCGTATCCATCCGCTCGTGAAGACCAACTGGCTGGCGTCTCCGCCGCTGGTGGTGGCCTATGCGCTGGCGGGGAATATGAATATCAACCTGACGAAAGATCCGTTAGGCCATGACAGAAAAGGCGATCCTGTTTATCTGAAAGATATTTGGCCGACAGCCAAGGAAATTGCCCGCGCCGTTGAGCAGGTCTCTACCGCCATGTTCCATAAAGAGTATGCTGAAGTCTTTGAAGGTACGCCAGAATGGAAAGCAATCCAGGTTGATCGCGCTGATACCTATGGCTGGCAGTCTGACTCGACCTATATCCGTTTGTCACCGTTCTTCGATGGTATGCAGGCTACGCCGGATCCGGTTCAGGACATTCACGGTGCGCGTATTCTGGCGATGCTCGGAGATTCTGTTACCACCGACCATATTTCTCCTGCCGGCAGTATTAAGCCAGACAGCCCAGCGGGGCGTTATCTGCAAAGCCATGGCGTTGAGCGTAAAGATTTTAACTCCTACGGTTCACGACGCGGGAATCATGAAGTGATGATGCGTGGTACCTTTGCCAATATTCGTATTCGCAATGAGATGGTACCTGGCGTGGAAGGTGGCATGACGCGTCATTTGCCGGGAACCGAAGTGGTGGCTATTTATGATGCGGCCATGCAATACCAGCAGGAGAACGTGCCTCTGGCGGTGATTGCCGGGAAAGAATATGGATCCGGCTCCAGCCGTGACTGGGCGGCGAAAGGCCCACGTTTGCTGGGAGTTCGCGTGGTTATCGCAGAGTCTTTTGAGCGAATTCACCGTTCTAACCTGATTGGCATGGGCATTTTACCGCTGGAATTCCCGCAGGGCGTCACGCGTAAAACGCTGGGATTAACCGGTGAGGAGGCGATCGATATTACGGACCTACAAAACATTAAACCGGGGGCGACAGTTCCGGTGAGTATGGTACGCGCAGATGGGCGTAAAGAGGTGATTCTATGCCGCTGTCGCATTGATACCGCGACGGAGCTAACGTATTACCAAAACGACGGCATTCTGCACTACGTGATTCGTAATATGTTGAATTAAAATGCAAAAAAGCCTGCGAGAGCAGGCTTTTTGATAGGCGGTGACAACGATTATTTGCCCAGCAAATGTCCCATCTTGGCGGCTTTGGTGTCCAGATAATGTTCATTTTTTGGATTACGGCCCACGATCAGCGGCACGCGTTCAACAATATTGATTCCCGCTTCGGTCAGGATTTCTACTTTCTTCGGGTTATTGGTCAGCAAACGTACCGCATCCACGCCCAGCAGCTTGAACATATCGGCACACAGCGTGAAATCGCGCTCGTCTGCCGCAAATCCCAACTGATGATTCGCTTCAACGGTATCATAACCCTGGTCCTGCAACGCGTAAGCGCGGATTTTGTTGAGCAGGCCAATGTTGCGTCCTTCCTGACGGTGATAAAGCAGAATGCCACGCCCTTCTTCAGCAATGTGGGTGAGGGCCGCTTCAAGCTGGAAACCGCAATCGCAACGCAGGCTAAACAGCGCATCACCAGTCAAACATTCGGAGTGGACGCGCGCCAGGACAGGTGTTTGGCCTGTTATATCACCAAAAACCAGTGCGACATGATCGTGTCCGGTTGCCAGTTCTTCAAATCCCACCATCAGGAAATCACCCCAGGGGGTTGGCAGTTTGGCTTCTGCCACACGTTTAAGCTGCATGTAATTCTCCAGATTATGCTGGCACTCGTCGTGCCTTCGCCTGTCGGCTTCTGTTCTGTATTACACTATTTTGCCATAAGGCAACGACGTTCACCTAATCGCGACCACGGATTCGCTTTTGGAATGGCACAAAATTGTCAATTTCCCGACGTGTGAATTTTTCAGTTATGATTGTGATACTTATCGACGAAAGGAGAGGCAATGCTGTCTATTGCAAAGCGCACCGCAGTGGGGACCGGACTGCTACTTATCATGCCGGTTGCCGTATGGGTATCAGGCTGGAGCTGGCAGCCGGGGCACAATGTCTGGTGGTTAAAGTCCTTGTACTGGGTAACGGAAACGGTGACGCAGCCGTGGGGAATTATCACTCACGTTGCGCTTTGTGCATGGTTTCTGTGGTGCCTGCGTTTTCGTCTTAAAGCCGCGGTAATGTTGTTTGCTATTCTGGCCGCAGCGATTTTAGTGGGACAGGGCGTGAAGTCCTGGGTAAAAGACAGGGTGCAAGAACCGCGACCTTTTGTCGTGTGGCTGGAAAAAACGCACCATATTCCGGTTGATGAGTTCTACACTTTAAAACGTAAAGATCGTGGGCATTTAGTCAAAGAACAATTGGCTGAACAGCAGGATATTCCAACGTTTTTACGCAAGCACTGGCAAAAAGAAACGGGGTTTGCCTTTCCGTCCGGACATACGATGTTTGCCGCCAGTTGGGCTTTATTGGGCGTAGGGCTGTTATGGCCGCGCAGACGTACGCTGACGATTGTGTTTTTGCTGATCTGGGCGACCGGCGTGATGGGCAGCCGCTTGCTGTTAGGCATGCACTGGCCCCGTGATTTGGTGGTGGCAACGCTGATTTCGTGGCTGCTGGTGACGCTGGCAACCTGGCTTGCACAGCGGGTATGCGGACCATTAACCCCACCAGTGCAGGAGAAAAAAGAAATCGCGCAGCGAGAACAAGAAAGCTAGCGATGATTGATTTTTCAAATTTTGCCCTTAAATCAGAAAGTGGAAAGCGCTTTTCCGTTTCGCACTCGTTGTGAAAATGGTAATTTAAAGGGCTCAACGCGGTAAGTTGGACACGATTTATTCGCTCAAACCACATAACGGGAAGTAATGTGAAATATTTACTCATTTTCTTACTGGTGTTGGCGATTTTTGTTATTTCGGTGACATTGGGTGCGCAAAACGATCAACAGGTTACGTTTAATTACCTGCTGGCTCAGGGTGAGTATCGTATCTCTACGCTGCTTGCTGTATTGTTTGCCGCAGGGTTTGCGATTGGTTGGCTAATTTGCGGCCTTTTCTGGCTGAAGGTTCGTGTGTCTCTTGCGCGCGCCGAACGTAAAATCAAACGACTGGAAAACCAGCTTGCGCCTGCGACCGACGTTGCGGTATCTGCCGATTCGTCGGTTGTGAAGGAATAATTATTTATGTTGGAGTTGTTGTTTCTGCTTTTACCTGTAGCCGCTGCCTATGGGTGGTATATGGGTCGCAGAAGTGCGCAACAAACCAAGCAGGATGAAGCTAACCGTCTTTCTCGTGACTATGTCGCCGGGGTTAACTTCCTCCTGAGCAATCAACAAGATAAAGCGGTGGATCTGTTCCTTGATATGCTAAAAGAGGACACAGGCACCGTTGAGGCTCATCTCACCCTCGGAAACCTGTTCCGCTCTCGCGGTGAAGTCGATCGCGCAATCCGCATCCATCAAACGTTAATGGAAAGTGCCTCGCTGACCTACGAGCAGCGTTTGCTGGCCGTGCAACAGCTGGGGCGCGACTACATGGCCGCGGGACTGTACGACCGCGCGGAAGACATGTTCAATCAGCTTACCGATGAAACTGATTTTCGGGTTGGCGCATTACAGCAACTGTTGCAAATTTATCAGGCCACCAGCGAATGGCAAAAAGCCATTGATGTAGCAGAGCGTCTGGTAAAACTCGGCAAAGACAAACAGCGTAATGAGATAGCCCACTTCTACTGCGAACTGGCCTTACAGCAAATGGGTAGCGACGATATGGATCGCGCCATGACGCTGTTGAAAAAAGGCGCCGCGGCAGACAAAAACAGTGCACGGGTATCCATCATGATGGGTCGCGTGTACATGGAAAAAGGTGATTACGCGAAGGCGGTTGAAAGCCTGCAACGGGTCATTTCCCAGGACAAAGAACTGGTCAGCGAAACGCTGGAAATGCTGCAAAGCTGCTACCAGCATCTGGGGAAAAACGATGAGTGGGCGGAGTTTTTACGTCGGGCCGTTGAGGAAAATACTGGTGCCGCCGCCGAACTGATGCTGGCGGATATTCTTGAGGCGCGTGAGGGGGCTGATACCGCTCAGGTCTATATCACTCGTCAGCTGCAACGTCATCCTACGATGCGCGTGTTCCACAAGCTGATGGATTATCATCTCCACGAAGCCGAAGAAGGGCGTGCCAAAGAGAGCCTGATGGTTCTGCGCGATATGGTCGGAGAGCAGGTACGCAGTAAACCGCGTTACAGCTGCCAGAAGTGCGGTTTTACGGCGTATACGCTGTACTGGCACTGTCCATCCTGCCGTTCATGGTCAACCATTAAGCCCATTCGCGGACTTGATGGGCTGTAATTTTTAAAAAAACCTCATTTTAGTTACAACATACTTTTGGTGTGTCATCGATCCATCCTCAACCTCCGCTGCCGGTTCGCGTGGCAGAAATGTAATCGCGCCTGTTAATTTTCTATTACCGCAGGTAGAATGCACGCCGTTTACCCATTTCGCGCCGCCGTGGGCGCCCATCCTCAAGAAGGTCTGGTCATGACGTTTACTGCTTCATCTTCTTCTCGTGCTGTTACCGATTCTCCTGTCGTTGTCGCTCTCGATTATTCTAATCGTGATAAAGCATTAGCTTTTGTCGACAGAATTGATCCTCGTGATTGCCGTTTGAAAGTGGGCAAAGAGATGTTCACGCTTTTTGGACCTCAGTTGGTTCGCGATCTACAACAGCGTGGTTTTGACGTCTTTCTTGATTTGAAATTTCATGATATTCCCAATACCACCGCACATGCAGTTGCCGCTGCTGCCGAACTTGGCGTCTGGATGGTTAACGTTCACGCTTCTGGCGGGGCGCGTATGATGACTGCAGCCCGTGAAACCTTAGTGCCTTTTGGCCAGGACGCGCCGCTGCTGATTGCCGTGACGGTTCTGACCAGTATGGAAGCCAGCGACCTCGCCGATCTCGGCGTGACGTTGTCACCTGCGGATTATGCTGAAAGACTGGCGCGCTTAACCCAGAATTGTGGTCTGGACGGTGTCGTATGCTCAGCTCAGGAAGCGGTGCGATTCAAGCAGGCGTTGGGCCAGGCATTTAAGCTGGTGACACCGGGTATTCGTCCAGAAGGCAGCGAGGCGGGCGATCAGCGTCGTATTATGACACCGGAACAGGCGCAGTTAGCAGGTGTGGATTACATGGTGATTGGTCGTCCGGTCACCCAGTCGGCCGATCCCGCGCAGACGCTGAAGATGATCAATGCTTCCCTGAAACGAGGTGCGTAAATGAACGACTCAAACTCTCGTCTGGTCTACTCTACCGACTCCGGGCGTATTGATGAACCGAAAACAGCGCCTGAGCGTCCAAAAGGCGATGGCATTGTTCGTATCCAGCGCCAGACCAGTGGTCGCAAAGGGAAGGGCGAGTGCCTGATTACCGGTATTGATCAAGACGATGCCGAACTGACCAAATTAGCCGCAGAACTGAAGAAAAAGTGTGGTTGCGGTGGAGCAGTGAAAGATGGCGTGATTGAAATTCAGGGGGATAAACGCGACCTGATTAAATCGCTGCTGGAAGCTAAAGGAATGAAAGTTAAACTGGCTGGCGGTTAATAAAAAAGCCACGGAAAATTTCCGTGGCTTTTTAATAATACAGACCTGAAAAAGTAAACGTATTATTATATCGAGCCGTTTAACCGTAGATTATTTACCCACCTGGTGGCCAATAATACCACCTACTGCAGCACCACCCAGCGTACCCAGCGTGCTACCGTCAGTCAGGACTGCACCACCTATTGCACCTGCACCAGCACCGATTGCGGTGTTACGATCTCGTTTGGACCAGTTAGAGCAGGCACTCAGCGACATTGCCAGAGTAATCGCCAGAATGGCAGCGGTCATTTTTTTGCTCGTTACTAACATAATACTTTCTCCTGAATTATTGATTCACGGAATCCAGTGTTCTTTAAGGATAGCGTCAAATTAAGACTATCGAAGATATTTCCGTGAAACCGTTTAGCGAAGGCATTACAAACACTATCCTGAAGTTGGAGGTTCGTTCCTGTTATATCGCTAACATTAATTTTACGACTTTATCCTGTTAACGACAGGTAAAAAGTCTTAATTGGATTGTCAGATAACTCTCAGAGAGCAGATGATTTGTCTGCTGACAAACCATCTACTGAAGATTTTATGCGTGGGCATCAATGATATTGACGATTAATCCTGAATGTTCGAGCTGCATTTGTACGCTGGCGCTGAGTCTGGAGTCCGTTACTACGCGGCTGAATCGCTCTAATGGACCCAGCGTGTAAGGGTGAATGGCGTCGAATTTTGAGCTGTCGGTCAACACAATAACTTCTGCGCCTTTTTCCAGCACCGCGTTAACCACGTCAGAACGCATCATATCGCGTCCGGTAAAACCGGTATCAGCCTGCCAGCCGTCAATGCCGATAAAGGCCTTACTGAAGTGTACCTGCTGGATAAACTGGCGAGTTAAGGGGCCGACCATGCTCTCACTTTTTTTCTGGTAAATTCCACCGAGAAGTATCACTTCACAGGGCGTTTCTTTGAGCAGATGAGCAATGTAGCTGCTCACGGTGATGATGGTGACATCTTTTTGCTCTGCCAGCGTTCTGGCCAGAAGTGCATTGCTGCTGCCATTCTCAATGAATACGGATTCGCCTGGACTGACCAGAGATGCAGCGAATTCAGCCAGTTCACGTTTCAGAGTGAAATTGGTCATCATGCGCGTTTCAACATCATCGCTGTTCAATGAAACAGCAAAACCGTGGGCTCGGCGTAAGTAACTCTGTTTTTCCAGCGTGTTCAGATCCTGTCGAATCGTCACTTCGGAGACACCGGTGACTTTTGCCAGATCGGCGACGCTCATCTGACCTTTATCGGTCACCATCTGCAAAATAGATTGTTGTCGGGAATTCATAGTATTAATTTTATTGCGATATCGTATCGGAAATTAAACGGAAACTGCATTATCTGCAGTTTGCTGATAGCAGCGACATCAAAAGATCACTGTCATCAGATCTCCCATGGCGCCTTCTGCTTTTTCGCCAAAGATTCGACATCTTCTTTGACCGTGTTTAACAGTTCAGCTTTCAAAATTTCAAGATTGTGGATGGCTGAGTGGTAATCACCTGCAACGAGGATATCCAGCACGGTATCAATACGTTCGGCCAGACGCTGAGCGTCGATATCAGACATGGTCGTCATCCTAATGGCAATAGAGTTTGAATTTCATGATGCAGAATTTCATGGCAAAAGAGAAGGGAAAAATAGTATTAACCTGAACGATTGAAGAATATTATATATTCTGTGATTACATGCGGATAGCGTCGTCATGTAATGTCCATTTATGGCTATTTATCGCCTTCATTCTCTCTGCATTAGCGCAGTTTTTTACTCAGGTGGCGGCGATACCAACGTTCAAATGCGGCGGCTGGCATTGGTTTGGCGAATAAAAACCCCTGACGCTCATTGACGCCATTTTTGGTCAGAAACGCATCCTCTTTCGCGCTTTCCACGCCTTCGGCGATGACCTGCAGGTTGAGCGCCTGTGCTACCGCAACTATGGCCCGTACCAGCGATTGTGAAATAGGTTGTTTGTGGATCTCTCTGACAAAGGTCTGATCCAGTTTAATGGCATCTAGCGGGAAGCGGGCCAGTTGAGACAGCGACGAATAACCGGTACCAAAATCATCCAAATGGATTTGCGCTCCTAACTGGCTAAACTGCTGAATGACTGACAACGCCAGTTGCTCATTTTCTATCAAACTGCTTTCCGTTAATTCAACATCGATGGGGCAATACTCAAAGTTGAGCTCGTGAAGCACCTGCTTAAGTGCGGTAAAAAGCGTCTGGTCGGCGAGCTGGCGGGCAGAAACGTTTACCGCCACGCGCAGGTTTATTCCCTTGTCACGCCATTTCGCGACCTGGCGCACAACGTCGAGAATAACCCAACGCCCCAGCGGGACGATGAGCCCCGATTCTTCGGCGTAGGATATAAACTCCAGCGGTGGAATGAGGCCGCGTTCCGGAGATTGCCAGCGAACCAGCGCCTCCAGGCTGCGCACTTCACCGCGCCAGGTTATCTTTGGCTGATAATGGATAACCAGTTGATCGTTATCCAGTGCCTTACGCAGATTAGTATCCAGCCACAGATATTCAAATACCCGCTGATTCATTTCCGGAGAAAAAACACAAAACTGCCCACGGCCGCCTTCTTTCGCGGTGTACATGGCTGTATCCGCGTTACGAATGACGCTCTCGCAATCCTGACCATGCTGAGGCGCGAGGGATATACCAATAGAGCATCCGGTATAGACTTCAATCAGACCGATGCGGAAGGGCTGGCGCAGGCGCGTCAGAATGCGTGATGCGGTGGCTTCCAGTGTGCCCTGGGATGTTTCGGTGGCAAGAACAATGAATTCATCGCCGCCAAATCGCGCCAGGATCTGGTTGTCTTCGAGGCAACTGAGGATTGCCAGCGACACGCTTTGTAGTAGCTGATCGCCAAACATATGCCCGTAGGCATCGTTTACCTTTTTGAAGTTATCCAGATCGAGGTACGCAATACCGACCTGCGTATCGCCCGCGTTCTCAATCGCATTGCTGATCAGTTCATGAATTGCGTTGCGGTTTGGTAATCCAGTGATGGAGTCGGTATTCGCCAACACCCGCAGTCGTTCCTGCGCGCGGCGTTCTTCAGTGATATCGGTCCCGGAACAGATCAGAAAAATTTCGTTCTTTCCGCTACCGTTATGCACAAATTTATTGCGAAACAGAAACAGACGCTGGCCTTTGCAGGTCTTGACCCAGCGTTCAACCTCATACGAGTTACCTTCGCGAAAAAAGACCTCAATATTGCGCCGTGAAGCCGCTGCTTCACGACGGCTCATAAATAATGTGAATACACTTTGACCAATGACTTCACGTTCTTTGAGGCCGGTGTACTCTTCGCACAGGCGATTAAACCGCTGAATGTTGCCCATGCGGTCAAGAATGACAATAACGGAATTGGCTTCGGAAACGACTTGTTCGGCAAAAGAGAGACCGTGGGCCAGATCGCGGGCGACGGAGGGGGGGTCTTCCCAGGCGGATGCGCTACCGGCCCATTCGCGCTTATTGATTTTTCGACCGACCAGATGCACGGGAATGTCGTCATCTTCAATGGGCAACGTCATTAGCAGACTTGACGTGATCACCGTCATCTCGCGAATGCGATCGGCTTGTTCAGGTAATAATTCGATGGTCTGATCAGCTTCTGACGCTTCGTCGATAGAGAAATGCAGGATGTTGCAATCCTCTGACAAACGCCAGTAGGGGTTATGAGTGCCCACATAGCTATACAACGTAACCAGCTCCCGGACGTCTTTCATCATGTGTACTATCCCGTTTAAAGCGCATAGAGCCTCAAAAGTATGGGTAGCCATGATTCATTCGGGGTGATTATGGCTGAACGTATTGTTTTTTTTATATATTTATGTTTAATCCAGAATCCGTAAAAAGCAAAGCCAACGGAACTGAAAAAAGTAAAAAAATAAAATTGACCGAATGAAAGAAGTGTAGTGCGGTGGTGGGAATTTGGGCGGGAAAAAGAAACGACCTTTCACAAAATGAGAAAGGTCGCTGGATTGATACGAGTTACGCGGCTGGACGCGCGATAACGCTGCGGGTTTCCATGCGAACTTCGGCGATGGTTACGTCAATCACATCCGTGACTTTGTAAACCACTTCACCTTTAATTTGCACCGTGCCGCTTTCCTGGCTGCATACCAGCTCGTCCCGAACGGCGTGCAGGAATGGGGCAGGAATAAATGCGACTGCGCCATTATCAACTAAACGTACGCGCATACCGCCGCGGCTAACGTCAATTATCTCGGCCGCAAAGCGGGTATCGGTCCCGGCTTTGTCACTCAGGAAACGGGCATATAACCAGTCGCCCACATCGCGCTCAGCCATCCGGTTCAGGCGACGACGTTCCGCCATTTGCACCGTGGTATCATCCCCAGGGCGGGCGATGGTTTCACCTTTGATGACGGCCTTAAGCAGGCGGTGGTTAATCATATCGCCATATTTTCGAATAGGAGAGGTCCAGGTGGCATAAGCCTCCAGACCCAGCCCAAAGTGCGGTCCTGGCTCGATACTGATTTCAGCGTAAGACTGGAAGCGGCGAATTCGGCTGTCGAGGAAACCAGAAGGCTGCGCATCCAGCTCGCGGCGCAGTTTGCAGAAACCTTCCAGCGTCAGGACTTCCTCGGCATCAACGTGCATACCATGGGTTTTTAGCAGCGCGGCCAGAGCGTCGGCGTTGGCCGGGTCGAATCCCATATGGACGTTATAAATACCGAAGCCGAGCTTGTCGCGAAGCACGCGGGCGGCGCAAATGTTTGCCGCAATCATGGATTCTTCCACGATACGGTTTGCGATGCGGCGCGGCTCAGCGACGATGTCCAGGACTTCACCTTTTTCACCAAGAACAAAACGGTAATCCGGGCGATCTTTAAATACCAGAGCATGGTTATGACGCCATTCACCGCGGCTCAGGCAAATACGGTGTAGCAGACGGATTTGTTCAGCAATCGCGTCGTTTGCAGGCTGCCAGTCACCGGCATCTTCCAGCCAGTCGGAGACGTTGTCGTAGACCAGCTTCGCTTTCGACTCAATCGTCGCTGCGAAGAAGGTGATGTTGTCTTCAATCGCGCCATCTGCGGTGATGGTCATACGACAAGCCAGAACCGGACGCACTTCGTTCGCGCGTAAAGAGCACAGATCGTCAGACAGTTCGCGTGGTAGCATCGGGATATTGAACCCCGGCAGATAGTTAGTAAACGCGCGAATTTTTGCTGTTTTATCCAGCTTGCTGCCTTCTGCAATCCAGGCCGTAGGGTCGGCAATGGCGACAGTTAATTGCAGTTTGCCGTCGGCCAGCTCTTCAGCGTACAGCGCATCGTCCATATCTTCGGTGCTGGCGCTGTCGATGGTGACAAAGTTGAGGGCGGTTAAGTCCTGACGAACCAGACCTTCATCAAGCATCTCAGTTGCCACACCGTCCGGCGCTTCTTTTTCGAGATTATGGCGTGCCAGCGTGACCCACCACGGGACAAAGTGGTCATCAGCAAAAGTGATAAATTGGGTTAACTCGGCATAGAAGGTGCGATCGCCTTTCAGCGGGTGGCGGCGCATTTCAGCGACGGCCCAGTCACCTTCTTTAAAATCGTGCTCAATGCCGCGGGCGGCACGACAAGGGATCGCTTCTTTCAGTAACGGATGATCCGGCACAATGGACAGACGATCATTTTTGCCCTGAACTTTACCCACGAAGCGCGTCAGGAAGGGTTCGATCAGTTCTTCCGGCTCGGCAGATTCACGATCTTTTTCTGTATGGATAACCGCAACAATGCGGTCGCCATGCATCACTTTTTTCATCTGCGGCGGTGGAATGAAATAGCTTTTTTGTGCATCGACTTCCAGGAAGCCAAAGCCTTTTTCCGTGGCTTTTACCACCCCTTCAGCACGTGGCGTCTGGGAATGCAGTTGCTGTTTAAGCTGCGCTAGCAGCGGGTTGTCCT
The DNA here is from genome assembly GCF_013729795.1 of Citrobacter sp. RHBSTW-00859. NCBI lineage: Bacteria > Pseudomonadati > Pseudomonadota > Gammaproteobacteria > Enterobacterales > Enterobacteriaceae > Citrobacter > Citrobacter sp. RHBSTW-00859. The sequence goes on from NZ_CP056284.1 coordinate 2,341,457, forward strand.
GAAGCATAATTGTCTATTTTCGTGGCTAAAAGAGCGGCTGACAGTTTTACGCGATTCTCTCAGTTGCGGCAAGCGCTCTTTCAGTAAGTGGATCGGTTAATAAGTCTCGCCCAGCGCGATTTTCAAGCGATTCAACCATCCGCACAATCCGCTCCAGGCCAGCAGGTTAATCGCTTGTTCAGAAGAGATGCCCTGATCGAACAAAGGGGTTAACAGCGCGGCGCTAAAACGGTCGGGCGCTCGGGTTAGCCATTGTACCGCCTGCAGGGTGACGCGCTCAACCGGATGTCGCTGTTCCCAACGCTGTAATTCACGTTCCTCCTGGCGAAGCAGGGCGATAACGTTGGCTAATTCATTGGCTGTATGTGCCTGTTCATTAAAGCAGGCCACGCTGCCGTTAATCCGTGACGTCATTAGCGCCGCCAGTGAAAATGCCCGCACCGGTACAGCGCTGCACCGGGTACTGGAAATCAGTGTCGTGAATAAATCTAAAATGACCGGTGAATGAATCAGTAATGGCACCAACGCTTGCAGCTCATCGGGAAAATGTCTGGCCGTCGTCTCGTCCTGAGCAGGATATTTTTCGATTGGGAATGGCGCAGCGTGCCAGGTAGCGTTTGTTGCACTAAATGGCGAAGCGTGAGCGAATTGCTGTATATCCAGCCCCGGTATTCGGCGTACCGGATGTCCAAACCAGGCCTGAAACAGGGCCACGGTCCGGGCCTGAAAACCGACGAAGCCGATGATTTGATTCATCAAAATACTATCGCTGGTGGTCAGCCCGACCGCATCCAGATGCTGGCGATCGCGTGCGCCTATCACGTCAGGAGAGCTGGCAAGTTGGCGAGCATATTGGGTGATTTGCGCCAGCCGATGGTTACTTTCCCGTGACGAGTCAGGACCAGGAAGCGGTGTTAACCGCGCGGCATAGTGATTGCACAATCGCTGGACGCCATACACCTGAGCGACGGTAAGCGCCGTACTCATCCGTTCATAGGCGCTGAATGTGTGCATCTGATTCAGGTTTACGTGAACCGGGAAGAGAACCTGGGCAAGGTTACGGGCAGGGGTTAACCAGGATTGAAAAGGCAAAAGGGCGTCATCAGGTATCGCCAGATCCAGTAAAAAGCTGTCGTCGACATGAGCGGCTTCCGGCACCAGCGGCAGAATATCTTGCGGATGCTTGCTGGATTGCGTCTCATGATACCAGTGGCTTTTGCCTTCAATTCGGCGTTGTTCCATGGGCGGTCCTTGGTCTAAAAAGTGGCGACCCGGACACGTCGTCTACTACTACGCCGGATCGTTTGCGCTGCAATATCCTGACGTAAGCAGAAGAGGGGATGAAAGATTGTTCCGTGATAATAAATATCAGAAAAGCATATATGGCGGCAGGCAGAGGAGAGTCATGGGCGGGGCAAGACCGCCCATAGAAGACTTACGATTATTTCAGTTCCAGCTCGTTCATTGCCGCGATACTGAAGCCACCATCGACGTGAACGACTTCACCCGAGATGCCGGCAGCAAGATCGGAGCACAAAAATGCTGCGGAGTTGCCCACATCTTCAATGGTTACAGTGCGGCGAATCGGCGTAACCGCTTCACAATGCGCCAGCATTTTACGGAAATCTTTAATGCCGGAAGCGGCGAGTGTACGGATTGGACCGGCAGAAATAGCGTTCACACGCACGCCTTCAGGACCCATCGCATTAGCCATATAGCGGACGTTCGCTTCCAGTGAGGCTTTTGCCAGGCCCATCACGTTGTAGTTAGGGATGGCGCGCTCTGCGCCCAGATAGGATAGCGTCAGCAGCGCCGAGCCTGGGTTCAGCATGGAACGGCAGGCTTTTGCCATCGCCACAAAGCTGTAAGCACTGATGTCATGAGCAATTTTGAAGCCTTCGCGGGTGACTGCATTCACATAGTCGCCATCCAGTTGGTCTGCGGGCGCGAAACCAATGGAGTGCACGAAACCGTCGAATTTCGGCCAGGCTTTGCCCAGTTCGGTAAACAGTGCATCAATGCTGGCGTCTTCCGCCACATCACACTGCAGTACGATGCTGGAACCCAGTTGAGCTGCAAATTCTTCGACGCGGCCTTTTAGTTTGTCATTCTGGTAGGTGAACGCCAGTTCAGCCCCTTCGCGATGCATGGCCTGAGCGATACCCCAGGCGATGGACAGTTTGCTGGCAAGACCCGTTACCAGAATGCGCTTACCGGAAAGAAAACCCATAGCTTTAATCCTTATGGTCATTGCTTATTTTTAGCAATCAATGAGTTATGATCACAATTTGAAGGTGTTTCGAAATGGGGCAGCAATTATATCCCACTCTTTGTGCCTTGTAGAATAGTTATCATCCCTTACTGATAATCACTTTTCATTACACATGAGGGTTATAACACTTTCCCTGGTTAAGTCTCATTCATTCTGCGAAGCGCGGGGGGATGGAGAAAATACAAGGCTTTAAAGGCATCTCAATGGTATTATTAACTGCTAGCTTATGTTTTAAAACATAGCAATGTAGGAACTTTCTTAAAACAAAAAATATGACCGTATTCAGTTCGTTATGATATATTGTTTTTATCGATCGATATTGATACATTGATCGTTATTATTGATTGTGATTAAAAGTGCATTATCAGGAAGTTATGATCAATTGGAGTGGTCTTATGCACTATCATTTCATCGCGGAACCGATGAGAGACACAACTGATACGTTACTGGGTGTTGAGATGAGCGTCCGGTTTGTTTCAGATACGGTTTCGCCGATACATCCAGAGTTCATCATTTCAGCGTGGAATAGCGAACAAAAACGTAATTTCATGCTCGAGCAAATTCGATTAATTGCCGAAAAGCGTAATTGGTTTGAGAGCCACAACCTTTTCTGTACTCTGAACCTCATTGATGAAATGGCGCTGCTGGCAATTGGCGACCCGAGCGTTAAATCGGCGCTACATGCCATGCCTTTTGTCGCACTAGAACTTTCAGAGCGTTTTCTGACGAATACCGTATGTCTGAATAATCTGCTGATTAATTCACTTTGCGACGGTCCAAACGCATTATGGCTGGGCGATCTGGGCTCCGGCAGCATTGGGGCCAGTCCGCTGGTTTGCGGTCGTTTTGATGTTGTGAAGTTGGATCGTGGTTTTTTCCTGGATCAGGCTGAAAAACCGATGTTCCCGGTGCTAATTAAAAACATCCGCGAATATTGCGACCGCATTGCGGTGGAGGGTGTGGAAACCAAACAGCTTATCGACGAAGTAGGCGCGGCTGGTGTTTGGGTGATGCAGGGATCTCTTTTCCCTTCGGTCGCGTTTAGCGAGGTTGATACACTCCTCTTACCAAATGTTTGTCACTGATTGCAAAATTGCCCTCCGGTTAAGGAGGGCTGCATCTGCTAGCGATCTTTACGCCACGCGTCAGCGGTAAGCGCTTCGCCGAAATGACCGGCGATCAGGCGACGGGTCAGCTCATGCAACGGCGAGGCCAGAACATCTGCTGTACTGCCGCGTTCAACCACTTCACCCTGGTGCATGACTAATACCTGATCGCTGATGTGCTTCATCATGCCGATGTGCTGAGTCACATAGATATATGAAATCCCCTGTTTTTCCTGTAATTCCAGCATCAGATTGATGAGCTGCGAACGCATCGACATGTCCAGAGAGGCCAGGGCTTCGTCGGCGATAATGACTTTGGGTCGCAAAATGAGCGCTCGGGCAAGGCCCAGACGCTGTTTTTGTCCCGGAGCCAGCATATGCGGGTAATAACTCACATGGTCAGGCAACAGACCGACCATGCGCATGGTCTCGATGATCTGTTTGCGACGCTGTTCAGGCTCGAGGTCGGTGTTCAGACGTAGCGGAAAATCGAGGATCTGCGAAATACGTTGCCGTGGGTTAAGCGACGTTGACGGATCCTGGAAAATCATACGGATACGCTGACTACGGAATGAATAATCACCATATTTTAACGGGTGATCGTCAATCAGCAGCTCACCGCTGGTGGGCTCAATCATACCGGCCAGCATCTTCGCCAGCGTAGATTTACCGGAACCATTTTCACCTATGACGGCGAGCGTCTGACGCTCGCGCAGGGTAAAGCTCAGGGGCTTAACGGCCTCAACGGTCTGACGGCGGAATAAGCCCGTCCGGTAGCGAAAGGTTTTGCTCAGATTACGAACTTCGAGCAGGGTTTCTACCATCTCACTCTCTCTCCATGTTCAACGGGAAATGACAGGCGTAGAGATGATTCTTTGCTCCGGTCAGTCTTGGGGTTTCGATACATTCGCGCTGAGCATAAGGGCAGCGCGGCCCCAGACGACAGCCGATAGGTAATTGTTCCAGCAATGGAATGGCTCCTGGCATGGTATTCAGGCGGCTTTTGTGCGGCATTGCGCTACCAAAATCAGGAATGGCGCGAATCAACGCTTGGGTATAAGGATGATGCGGAATAGTCACCAGCTCTTTACTGGGCGCAGTTTCCACCGTTTGCCCACAGTACATCACGTTAATTTTGTCAGCCCACTGGCTGAGCATTTGCAGGTCATGGCTGATCAACAAAATGGTGGTATTGCTGTTTTGGTTCAGCCGGGTCAGCAGGCGGAAAATTTGCGCCTGAGTGGTTGGCTCCATCGCGTTCGTTGGTTCGTCGGCAATCAGTAAACGCGGCTGATTAGCCAGGGCGATTGCGATCATCACCTTCTGGCATTCGCCGTCGGTCAGTTCATACGGGAAGCTGCGCATCGCATCTTTATGATCTTTTATCCCGACGCGGTGCAGGAGTTCAATCGCGCGGCGTTTACGCCAGCCGATGCGCTGCCACCAGCGGCCTTTATAAGTCCATGCCGGAATATTTTGCATCAGTTGTCGTCCAATGCGCTCAGACGGATCGAGACACGATTGCGGTTCCTGAAAGATCATGGAAACGTTATGGCCGACCAGCTTGCGTCGTTCACGCGCGGAAAGGCGCAACAGATCGATATCATCAAAGCGCATGCGGTCTGCGGTTACGCGCCAGTTATCTTTAGCGACGCCGCAAATGGCCTTGGCGATCAGGCTCTTGCCCGATCCAGACTCGCCAACCAGTCCGCGGATTTCACCTTCATTGAGGGTCATACTGACGCGGTCAACCGCCTTCACCCAGTCGTCGCCGGTTCTGAATTCAATGGTCAGGTTGCGGATATCCAGTAATGGCATTATTCCACCCCCGCAATAATTGCCCGGCGCACGCCATCACCCAGCAGGTTAACCAGCAGCACGCTTATCATAATCGCCGCACCTGGCAGCATAACCGTCCACGGTGCGACATAAATCAGCTCCAGCGCGTCGCCAAGCATGGCTCCCCATTCTGGTGACGGCAACTGTGCGCCAAGGTCGAGAAAACCCAGCGCGGCGATGTCCAGAATCGCCATTGACAGCGCACGGGTGATTTCAGTGATAAGTCCGGCGGTAATATTGGGCAGAACGGCAAACCACAGGATATTGAGCGTGGTTGCGCCGTCCAGGCGAGCGGCGATAACGTACTCTTTTTCCAGCTCGTCATGCACCATGCTGTAGACAGAGCGTACCATGCGCGGCAGCAGCGCCAGCCAGACGGCAAACATCGCGTGTGTCAGATGCGGTCCGGCAAAGGCCACCACAATAATCGCCAACAGCAGCGAAGGGATCGAGAGCAGGGTGTCCAGAATGTGGTTCAGCACCGCGGAGCGCAAACCATGTGTTGCGCCGGCAACCACGCCCAGCAACAGTCCACATAGTGTGGCGGCGAGGGTGACGACAAACGCGCCGCCAACGGTCGGGGCCGCGCCGCTGAGCAGGCGACTTAACACGTCACGCCCGAGATCGTCAGTTCCGAGGAAAAATGAGACTTCGCCATAGCGCGACCATGACGGCGGTAAAAGCTGATAGCCGAGAAATTGCTGGTCGATGCCATAAGGGGCAAACCAACCACCAAAAATACACAGAATCGCCAATCCTGCGCAGCCATACAGGCCGATCATCGCAGTCGCATCGCCGTAAAAATTGCGCCATGCGGTGCGCAACGTACCCGGCGGGCGCTTTTCGCTGTAGACGCTATCGTAAGGCATACCATTCCTTATGTTTCAGAGGGTTAGCCATAGCACCCAAAATATCAGAGATGACGTTAACGATGATAACCAGTGAGCCAATCACCATGACGCCCGCCGAAATTGCCGCGTAATCCTGCTGGCGAATTGCGTTAATCAGCCAACGGCCAAGACCTGGCCAGCTAAAGACCATCTCGGTGATCATCGCCAGCGTCAGCATGGTGGAAAACTGTAAGCCCAGACGCGGGATCACCGGCGGAAGGGCGTTGTGCAGAACGTGACGGCGCAGAATGGTTAAGCGTGACAGACCGCGCGTGGCGGCCGCTTTAACATAGTTTTGATCAAAGACCTCAATGGTGCTGATTCGCATCAGGCGAATAACTTCCGTGGTAGGGGCGACGGAAAGCGTCAACACCGGAAGCACCATGTGACGGATTGCGCTGACCAGCATTTCATCGCGCCAGGGCGAGTCGGAGATCCACGCATCAATAATGGCAAATCCGGTAACGGGCTTCACTTCATAGAGAAGATCAAAGCGTCCCGAAACGGGAAGCCAGCCGAGAGTCAGTGAGAAGAGCAACGTCAGCAACAGCGCCAGCCAAAAAACCGGAATGGAAAAGCCCATCAACGCTAAGGCGCTGATGCAGCGGTCCTGCCATTTGTTCCGCGTGATGCCAGCCAGCATACCAACGGGGATCCCAACCATCAGCGCAAAACCAAAGGCCAGAATGCACAGTTCCATCGTCGCCGGGAACACCTCCTTCAACTGTTCTGAAATCAACTGGCCGTTAATACTGGATACACCAAAATCCCAGTGAATGAGGCCATTGAACCAGAATACCCAGGCGTTCCACAGCGATGCACCCTGTAACGGCGCATGAGGCGTGAAGTAGCTCAGACTGAATCCAATAAAGGTCAGGAAGAAGAGGGTGACCAGCAGCAATAAAAAACGACGCAGGGTGAAGATAATCATGGCTTTTTCACCTCATCTTTCTTTTCCCTGGAAACCCCGGCAAAAGATGCATTGCCGAACGGACTCAACACCAGTCCTTTGATATCGTAACGATAAGCCTGTAGACGCAGTGAAGAGGCCAGCGGCAGGATCGGTAACTCTTTCGCGAGAATATTTTGCGCTTCGTCATAGGCATCAATTCGCGATGAGAGTTGCTGCGAAGAGAGGGCTTTGCGCAGAACGCTATCAAATTCCGGATTACACCAGTGGGCGAAGTTAGTCTGCGAGTTGATGGCGGCGCAGCTTAGCAACGGTCGGAAAAAACTGTCAGGATCGTTACTGTCCGTCGCCCAACCGGATAACGTTAGATCATGGTTCATATCCATTAATCGCGCCTCCTGAAAACGACCTTCTACCGGAATGATTTTAACTTTCACACCCACCTGAGCCATGTCAGCCTGAATCAGCTCGGCGGTTTTCAGTGGACTGGGGTTCCAGGCCTGAGAACTGGTGGGTACCCAAAGCTGTAATGTCAGGTTCTCCAGCCCCAGTGCTTTTAACTGCTCGCGCGATTTTGCCGGATTGTACTCTGTAATTTTAGCTTCGTTGTCATAAGCCCACGAGGCGCGAGGCAAAATAGATGCTGCGGTTTCCGCCGTCCCGTAGTAGATGGACTGCATCAGCCGTTGGTTATTAATGGCCAGCGCCAGCGCATGCCGCACGGCGGGATTATCCATCGGTGGTTTATTGGTGTTGAATGCCAGATAGGCGATGTTCATCCCCGGGCGCAGGGTCAGACGCAGGCGCGGGTCATCACGCAAAATGCTGAGCTGACTGGCGGCAGGCCAGGCCAGAACATCACACTCACCGGTCAGGAGTTTCGATAGACGTCCGGTGCCACCAGAGCCGAGGTCCACAACCACCTGCGGCATCAGAGGAGTACCACGCCAGAATTTTTCATGGCGCTGCAGTCGAACATATTGCCCTGCGCGATTCTCCGAAAGCTGGTACGGTCCGGTGCCGACGGGTTGTCTGTCGAGCAGTTCCTGGCGATCCTGTTTTGCCAATTTAGCCGCATATTCTGCTGACATCACGGAGGCATAATGCGTGGCGAGGTGCCACATGAAGGAGGCGTCGGGCTGAGTTAAGCGGAACTCAACGGTGTTGTTGTCCAGCTTGCGTACGCTTTGGACGTTATCGGCGAACTGTAGGCTGTCGAAGTAGGGGAAACTGCTACCGTTTACATTGTGCCACGGATGCTGGCGATCAAAGATGCGCTCGAAGGTAAACACCACGTCGTCCGCATTCAGTTTGCGGGTGGGGGTGAACCAGGCCGTCTTCTGAAACTGGACGTCACGACGCAGATGGAAGCGGTAGGTTGCGCCGTTATCCAGCACCTCCCAGCTTTCAGCCAGCTCAGGCACCAGTCGATAGGTGTACGGATCGACATCGAGTAGTCGGTCATACAGCTGGGCTGCCAGGGTGTCGACGATAAGACCGCTGCTCGCTTTTTGCGGGTTGAACGTATTGACCTGCCCGCTAACGCAATAGACAAAGCCGCTGTCACGAATATCAGCATGCGAAGCCTGTTCAGGCGCGGCAGCAGCCTGACCACTCAGAAATCCAGCCATCACGATCAGAGATGATAAAACCAGGCGCATAATTTTAAAGGATTATAAATAAAGGGGCTATCTTACTAATATTTAATGACATTTGCCATTACCGTTTGTGTTTGGGAGTAACAGGCTCGATAAGCGCGAGTTCAACACCGCGACATGGTCAAAATTCATACCTGCTATCCACTTTGAATCTACTCTGTTAACTATCTTAGCATTTTCATGGCCCATCTGACTCGTTAAAACGCGGGATTCGCTGGCTGACAGAAAAATGTGAGGGGGACGTGGGGGAAAGTGACCATGACCGCCAGGAGAGAGCATCAGCAATATCGCGGGGAAAGTGAAATATAAAAATAATCTCATAATGGTGCTATGGATAATTTCATTCGTTCTCCATTTCGATAGGGTTGAGATGTTAAGTTTGGTTGCTATTTATTCATGCTGAGCGTTAGATAATTCTTAAATGATAAAGAGTAATGAATCATAACGTTGGTAAAATATAAGCGAGGCGACGTAGGTAGATGAACACAGGAAAAACAGTTGCATAGGGATTTATTAACGTCTCGCTTCTGAGTGGTATCTCGTTACTCAATGAAATTGTCTGGCCTGTTAAGGTTTTTTATGTATCTCATTGATATATATGGATATAAAAGTCATGAGTTAAGCAGGGTTTAATCTCATAAAATACTCGAAAGCGCGATGCGGTGATTAGTTTATCGGTAGAGGTGATATTACGCGAAATATTAAACTGCGGTGAATTATAAAGGTCATGTCACTCATTTTGGTCTACGCTTAATAATCTTTGTGATAAAAAATGAGAGGTATTTAAATGGCTGACTTAAACAATGAAAAAAAGACCATCAATAAAACTCATTCTGCGCGTTTTCCGGCACCGCCTTTTCCACAGCAGAAGCAACCCTTCCCAGGGCTGGCCGGAAAAATGCAACCGCGTCCCGATCATGGAGAGGAGAGCTATCAGGGAAGCGGTCGATTGAATGGGCGCAAGGTATTAATTACCGGGGGGGATTCAGGGATTGGCCGTGCTGGTAATGACTCCAACTTACTGATAGTGTTTTATGTTCAGATAATGCCCGATGACCTTGTCATGCAGCTCCACCGATTTTGAGAACGACAGTGACTTCCGTCCCAGCCTTGCCAGATGTTGTCTCAGATTCAGGTTATGTCGCTCAATGCGCTGAGTGTAACGCTTGCTGATTACGTGCAGCTTTCCCTTCAGGCGGGATTCATACAGCGGCCAGCCATCCGTCATCCATACCACGACCTCAAAGGCCGACAGCAGGCTCAGAAGACGCTCCAGTGTGGCCAGAGTGCGTTCACCGAAGACGTGCGCCACAACCGTCCTCCGTATCCTGTCATACGCGTAAAACAGCCAGCGCTGACGTGATTTAGCACCGACGTAGCCCCACTGTTCGTCCATTTCCGCGCAGACGATGACGTCACTGCCCGGCTGTATGCGCGAGGTTACCGACTGCGGCCTGAGTTTTTTAAGTGACGTAAAATCGTGTTGAGGCCAACGCCCATAATGCGGGCGGTTGCCCGGCATCCAACGCCATTCATGGCCATATCAATGATTTTCTGGTGCGTACCGGGTTGAGAAGCGGTGTAAGTGAACTGCAGTTGCCATGTTTTACGGCAGTGAGAGCAGAGATAGCGCTGATGTCCGGCAGTGCTTTTGCCGTTACGCACCACCCCGTCAGTAGCTGAACAGGAGGGACAGCTGATAGAAACAGAAGCCACTGGAGCACCTCAAAAACACCATCATACACTAAATCAGTAAGTTGGCAGCATCACCGGCCGTGCTGTTGCCATCGCTTATGCCCGTGAAGGCGCTGATGTTGCGATCAACTATTTACCTGATGAAGAAGACGATGCGCGTGAAGTGGTCGACTTGATAAAAAAAGCAGGCAGAAATGTCGTGGCTATCCCCGGAGATATTCGAGATGAAACTTTTTGCGGCCAACTGGTTAAACAGGCGGTAAAAGGGCTGGGTGGGTTGGATATCCTCGTCAATAATGCGGGTCGTCAGCAATTTTGCGAGTCTATTGAGGCGCTCACCACAGAAGATTTCGATGCCACATTCAAGACTAATGTCTACGCTATGTTTTGGATCACCAAAGCGGCTATCCCCCATCTTTCACGAGACAGCGTGATAATTAATACCTCCTCGGTACAGGCTTATGAGCCTAGTGAAATCCTGCTTGACTATGCTCAGACCAAAGCGGCGATCGTGGCATTTACTAAATCGCTGGCGAAACAGCTGGCACCGAAAGGGATACGGGTTAATGCCGTAGCGCCAGGCCCATACTGGACTGTACTGCAATGCTGTGGCGGTCAGCCACAGGAAAAAGTGGAGAAGTTTGGGGCAAATGCACCGCTGGGTCGTCCGGGTCAACCAGTGGAAATTGCGCCGCTTTATGTCACTTTGGCCGCTGAAGAGAACAGTTATACATCCGGCCAGGTTTGGTGCTCTGATGGGGGGACAGGGACCCTCTGACGTTTATGCTCCGTGAGTCGAAAAGTCAGAGGGGAAAGTGACTTTAATGGACGAGTGCTGACAATAAAGCGTCAAACCCTCCAATATAACGTTGGCGGAGGCGCGCTAAATCTGGTGTTTCTTAAGCAACGCGCGTAGCTGATGGTAAGTCAGACCCAGTAACTCAGCGGCTTTTTTCTGATTAAATTTCGCCTGCTGCAAGCTGGTTTGTAGAAAGTCTTTCTCTTGTTGCTGCTGGAATTCACGCAGATCCAGCGGTAATGCTACAGATGTCTGCTTTGGTGGTGCTGCCTGTGGCTGCGCAACATGGCGGCGGAAGGGGTCAATGATGATCTCATCCAGCGGGTAATCGCTGGTACCGTGCCGGTAAACGGAGCGCTCCACGACGTTTTTCAGTTCACGAATATTACCCGGCCAACGGTAATGGAGGAGGGTTTCTCTGGCCTCGGCGCTAAATCCCGGAAAAAGCGGTAACCCGATCTCGCGGCACATCTGAATGGCAAAGTGTTCGGCCATTAACATGATGTCGCTTTGCCGCTCGCGTAGTGGGGGAAGTTGCACCACGTCAAAGGCCAGACGATCCAGCAGGTCTGCGCGGAAAGTGCCTTCGCTGACCATACGTGGCAGGTCGGCATTGGTCGCGCAGACCAGTCGCACGTTAACCTGCAAGGGCTGGCTGCCGCCGACGCGTTCCAGCTCGCCATACTCAATTACGCGCAGCAGTTTTTCCTGTACCAACATTGGCGCGGTCGCCAGTTCATCAAGAAACAGCGTGCCGCCGTCGGCGCGTTCGAAACGTCCTGGATGCCGTTTTTGTGCACCGGTAAACGCACCGGCTTCGTGACCAAACAGTTCGGAATCAAGTAAGTTCTCGTTGAGGGCCGCGCAGTTAAGCGAAATAAATGGGCCCTGCCAACGGCTGGAGAGGTAGTGCAGGCGGTTGGCAATAAGCTCTTTCCCCGTACCTCGCTCACCGATAACCAGTACAGGTTTATCCAGCGGCGCCAGATGAGAAACCTGTTCCAGCACTTCAATAAAGCTGTTCGCTTCGCCCAGAATATTGTCTTTGTATCCTGCCATGATGAAATTCACCACTTGTTAGTGTTATTCACCAATTTACCCTAATTCTCCCGTCAGGTAAAATTGGATATTTACATTAAAATCAATTATTTAAAAAGTTGGCACGCCAAGTGCATTACGAAAACAGCAGGGCATAGCCCGATATCAGAACAGTAAGTGAGGATTACATTATGGGTATTTTTTCTCGTTTTGCCGACATCGTGAACGCCAACATTAATGCGTTGCTGGAAAAGGCTGAAGATCCGCAGAAGCTGGTGCGGTTAATGATCCAGGAAATGGAAGACACGCTGGTTGAGGTGCGCTCAAACTCCGCACGCGCTCTGGCAGAAAAGAAACAATTATCTCGCCGTATAGAACTGGCGAGCGCACAACAGGCAGAGTGGCAAGAAAAAGCCGAGCTGGCGCTGCGTAAAGAGAAAGAAGATTTGGCGCGTTCTGCCTTAATCGAAAAACAGAAACTGACTGATCTGATTGCTTCTCTGGAGCATGAGGTGACGCTGGTTGACGATACGCTGGCGCGAATGAAAAAAGAGATCGGTGAGCTGGAAAATAAACTCAGTGAAACCCGTGCTCGTCAGCAGGCATTGATGCTGCGCCATCAGGCTGCGAGCTCTTCGCGTGATGTTCGTCGCCAACTGGACAGCGGTAAGCTGGATGAAGCGATGGCACGCTTTGAATCTTTCGAGCGTCGTATCGATCAGATGGAAGCTGAGGCCGAAAGCCATAACTTCGGTAAACAGCAGTCTCTGGATCAGCAATTTGCTGACCTGAAAGCAGATGATGAAATCAGCGAGCAGCTGGCGCAACTTAAAGCCAAAATGCAGCAAGATAAGCAATAATAACATCTGGCGGCGCCCGAACGCGCCGCCGCTCATCACCTGCAAGGAGTACTCATGAGCGCGCTATTTCTGGCTATCCCATTAACCATCTTTGTGCTGTTCGTTTTACCGATTTGGCTCTGGCTGCATTACAGCAACCGTTCCAGTCGTGGCGAACTGGCGCAAAGTGAACAGCAACGTCTGGTAGAACTCAACGATGACGCACAGCGGATGCGCGAGCGCATTCAGGCGCTGGAAGACATCCTTGATGCTGAACATCCAAACTGGAGGGACCGCTAATGGGAGGCGTTAATCTGAACAAAAAACTGTGGCGTATTCCGCAACAGGGCATGGTGAAGGGGGTTTGCGCAGGTATTGCGCATTACCTCGATGTGCCTGTGAAGCTGGTACGGATCCTGGTGGTGTTGTCCGTCTTTTTTGGTCTGGCCTTTTTTACCTTCGTCGCTTACATCGTGCTGACGTTTGTGTTGGACCCGATGCCGGACAATGTGGTTTCCGGTGAGCAGCAGCCATCAAGCGGCGAGCTGTTGGATGCCGTCGATCGCGAGCTGGCGGCAAGTGAAAAGCGTTTGCGTGAAATGGAGCGTTATGTCACCTCTGATACCTTTTCATTGCGCAGCCGTTTCCGCCAATTGTGAGGATAGAAATGAACAATCGCTGGCAACGTGCCGGGCAAAGGGTTAAGCCGGGCTTTAAAATAGCAGGTAAGCTGGTGCTTTTAACTGCGCTTCGTTACGGCCCGGCGGGGGTAGCAGGGTGGGCGGTGAAGTCCGTCGCTCGACGCCCGCTTAAAATGCTGCTGGCGTTGGTCCTGGAGCCGGTTTTGAGTCGGGCAGCGGCAAAATTATCGAAACGCTATTCAGGTAATCAACCCTGAAATCCGAATCAGCAAAAGCAAGCAACAATTAATCAACATTCCCTCTGTTAATTTGCGGCAGCTCACAAATACGATTTTTTGGCTGCCGAAATTCTTTTATTATCCCCCTCCTGGCCACCTCAGCCGATTGACAGCTTATTTCCCGCAGAGTAGTCTCTTGACTCATGGGACCGCTACCACGAGAATTGAAGGTGAACCAAAAAATCCAAAAATGCCTGGCAGAAGTTTATGGTGATACGTTTACTTCATGCCACTATGAAGCGCTGATTGCACGTTTAGAGAAATCACAGGGATTAATTAAAAAAATCCGTAAAGCGCATTGGGACGAGGGCGATGTGGTTCTTATTACCTACGCCGATCAATTCCACGGGGCAGGCAAAAAACCACTGCCGATGTTTAATCAGTTTTATAATGAATGGCTTAAGTCGACATTTTCTCATGTGCATCTGTTGCCGTTTTATCCGTGGTCATCGGATGATGGTTTTTCCGTAATTAATTACCATCAGGTTGCTGAAGAAACCGGTGACTGGAATGATATTAAGCAATTGGGTAAATCCAGTCGACTGATGTTTGATTTTGTTTGTAACCATATGTCAGCGAAAAGCGAATGGTTTAATAACTATTTGCAACAGCTTGACGGTTATGAAGATTTCTTTATTGCGATGGGTCCTGATACGGACCTGAGCAACGTAACGCGTCCACGTGCCTTACCGTTACTGACGCCTTTTACGCTAAAAGATAACACCGTACGCTATTTATGGACGACGTTCAGCGACGACCAGATCGATCTCAACTATGCCAACCCGATAGTGTTACTGGCGATGATCGATGTGCTATTGAGTTATCTTGAGCAGGGCGCTGATTATGTCCGCCTGGATGCGGTTGGCTTTATGTGGAAAGAGCCAGGAACGACCTGTATTCACCTGGAAAAAACGCATCAGCTTATCAAACTATTTCGCGCTATTGCTGACTGTGCGGCGCCTGGTACGGCGATTATTACTGAAACAAACGTTCCGCATAAGGATAATGTGTCCTACTACGGAAATGGCCGTGATGAAGCGCATATGGTGTACCAGTTCTCGTTACCGCCGCTGGTGCTGCATGCGGTACAACGCCAGGATACCTCAACCTTGTGCCAGTGGGCGCAATCACTGGAACTGCCGTCCAGTGAGACCACCTGGTTTAATTTCCTCGCATCGCATGACGGTATTGGTCTCAACCCATTACGTGGTTTGTTACCTGAAGACGAGATCGTGCGCCTGGTGACGGAATTACAACAGGAAGGCGCGCTGGTTAACTGGAAAAATAACCCTGATGGTAGTCGCAGTCCGTATGAAATTAACGTCACATATATGGACGCACTAACGCCAGGCAATTGTAGTGATGCCGAACGTTTTTCCCGTTTTATTCTCGCACATGCCATTTTGCTGAGTTTTCCGGGTGTACCTGCGGTTTACATTCAAAGCATTCTTGGGTCACGCAATGATTATAAAGGTGTCGAGGCGCTAGGTTATAACCGCGCGATCAACCGCAAAAAATATCAAATAAGCCAAATCGAAACGGAGCTGGCAGATGAAACCAGTTTGCGCCACGCTATTTATCATGAATTATCCCGGTTAATTGTAATACGTCGTAGTAATAAAGCATTTCACCCTGATAGTGATTTTCAGATTAGCAGTGTTACACCGGCTGTAATGCAAATTAAACGTACGGCGGAAACAGGCGAAAAAATTACTGGATTATTTAATGTCAGCGGTCATACGCAAACCATTAGTATTGATGTTGAAAATGGATTTGATTTGATTAGCGGTAAAACTATTTCAGGTAAAGAATTAACGTTGAACGCCTGGCAGGTCATGTGGGTTAAGTAATAAAAAGGAACATTTCATGCTTAAAACTAAAATTGTGCTGATTTCAGCACTGGTTTCCTGCGCCCTGGTTTCCGGGTGTAAGGATGATAAAACGTCCTCTGTTGCGATTGAATTTATGCACTCTTCTGTTGAACAGGAGCGGCAGGCGGTTATTGCAAAACTGATTGAGCGTTTTGAAAAAGAGAACCCGGGGATCAGTGTCAAACAGGTTCCTGTAGAAGAAGATGCGTACAACACCAAGGTCATTACCCTGGCGCGGAGCGGTTCACTGCCTGAAGTCATTGAAACCAGCCATGACTACGCGAAAGTTATGGATAAAGAATCACTTATCGATCGTAAAGCCGTTGCGCAGGTCATCAACGCTGTAGGTGAAGGTACTTTTTATGATGGCGTGCTGCGTATTGTGCGCACTGAAGACGGTACCGCCTGGACCGGGGTTCCGGTTAGCGCCTGGATTGGCGGGATCTGGTATCGCAAAGATGTGCTGGCAAAAGCTGGGCTGGAAGAGCCAAAAGACTGGCAACAACTGCTGAGCGTGGCGCAGAAGCTAAACAATCCTGGTAGTAAGAAATATGGTATTGCGCTGCCCACGGCGGAAAGCGTTTTGACCGAACAGTCATTTTCCCAGTTCGCGCTCTCAAACCAGGCCAACGTTTTTGATGCGCAAGGAAAGATAACGCTCAACACACCTGAAATGGCGCAGGCGCTGCAGTATTACCGCCAATTGGCAATGAACACCATGCCGGGCTCAAACGACATCATGGAAGTCAAAGACGCGTTCATGAACGGCACGGCGCCGATGGCGATTTATTCCACCTATATCCTCCCGGCGGTGATTAAAGAGGGTGACCCTAAAAATGTGGGCTTTATGGTGCCGACGGAAAAAAACTCCGCTGTTTACGGCATGCTGACGTCGTTAACCATTACCGCGGGTCAAAAGTCTGAAGAGACAGAAGCGGCAGAGAAATTTGTCACCTTTATGGAGCAGGCCGACAACATCGCGGACTGGGTCATGATGTCGCCAGGGGCGGCGCTGCCGGTCAACAAAGCAGTGGTGAATACCCCGACGTGGAAAGATAACACTGTCATCAAAGCGCTGGGTGAATTACCCGATCAGCTGATTGCCGAACTGCCGAATATCCAGGTGTTTGGTGCCGTCGGCGATAAGAACTTCACCCGCATGGGCGACGTCACAGGCTCCGGTGTTGTGAGCTCAATGGTGCACAACGTGACGGTAGGCAAAGCCGACCTCGTCACCACGATTGAAGCGAGCCAGAAAAAACTGGATGACCTCGTTGAACAGCGCTAATGGGGAAATGGAAAGCCGTGATGAATAAGTTCTTTTCAGGTCGATCTGATATGCCATTCGCCATGCTGCTGCTGGCGCCCAGCTTGCTGTTGCTGGGCGGTTTAGTGGCGTGGCCGATGATATCTAACATCGAAATCAGCTTTATGCGACTGCCGCTGAATCCGCAAATTGAGTCTACGTTTGTCGGGTTGAGCAACTATATCCGTATCTTATCCGATCCCGGATTCTGGCATTCGCTGTGGATGACGGTCTGGTATACCGCGCTGGTTGTGGCAGGAAGCACGGTACTGGGGCTGGGCGTAGCGATGTTTTTTAACCGTGAGTTTCGTCTGCGGAAAACGGCGCGCTCACTGGTCATCCTCTCTTACGTGACGCCATCAATTTCGCTGGTGTTTGCCTGGAAATACATGTTCAACAACGGCTACGGCATTGTGAACTACCTCGGCGTGGATCTGTTGCATCTCTACGATCAGGCACCGCTGTGGTTCGACAATCCCGGCAGTAGCTTCGCGCTGGTCGTGCTGTTCGCCATCTGGCGCTACTTTCCGTATGCCTTTATCTCGTTTCTGGCGATTTTACAGACGATTGATAAATCGTTGTATGAGGCGGCAGAAATGGACGGCGCGAATGCCTGGCAACGGTTTCGTATCGTCACGCTGCCAGCGATTATGCCGGTGCTGGCAACCGTGGTCACGCTGCGCACGATCTGGATGTTTTACATGTTCGCCGATGTTTATCTGCTGACCACTAAAGTCGATATTCTCGGGGTCTATCTCTATAAAACAGCGTTTGCATTTAACGACTTAGGCAAAGCAGCCGCTATTTCTGTCGTCCTCTTCGTCATTATTTTCGCTGTTATCCTGCTGACCAGAAAACGGGTGAACCTCAATGGCAACAAATAAGCGCACACTTGGCCGCATCGGCTTTTACTGTGGATTAATTGTCTTCCTGGGCATCACGCTATTCCCATTTTTTGTGATGTTGATGACCTCATTTAAAAGCGCCAAAGAGGCGATCTCTCTGCATCCGACGTTGTTACCGCAGCAATGGACGCTGGAACATTACATCGACATCTTCAACCCGATGATTTTCCCGTTTGTTGACTACTTCCGTAATAGCCTGGTGGTATCGGTCACTTCTTCGGTGGTGGCGGTATTTCTCGGCGTACTCGGAGCGTATGCGCTTTCCCGCCTGCGTTTTAAGGGGCGAATGACCATCAATGCCAGCTTTTACACGGTGTACATGTTTTCGGGGATTCTGCTGGTGGTGCCGCTATTCAAAATCATTACGGCACTTGGCATCTATGACACCGAAATGGCGTTGATTATCACCATGGTCACCCAGACGCTGCCGACCGCGGTGTTCATGCTGAAAAGCTACTTCGACACCATTCCGGATGAAATAGAAGAAGCCGCGATGATGGATGGATTGAACCGTCTGCAGATCATCTTTCGCATTACCGTGCCGTTGGCGATGTCCGGTCTGGTTTCGGTCTTTGTGTACTGCTTTATGGTGGCGTGGAATGACTATCTGTTTGCCTCGATTTTCCTCTCCAGCGCCAGCAATTTTACCTTACCGGTCGGTCTGAACGCGCTGTTCAGTACGCCTGACTATATCTGGGGACGCATGATGGCGGCATCGTTAGTCACTGCATTGCCGGTCGTCATTATGTATGCGCTTTCCGAACGTTTTATTAAAAGTGGTTTGACCGCAGGCGGCGTGAAAGGCTAAGCGGCCAGTTTAATTAAGGAGTTGTAAATGAAGAAGTTAGTTGCCACAGAACCGCGTGTTGCGGCGCTGGTGGAATATGAAGACAGAGCTGTATCCGCCAATGAAGTGAAAGTTCGCGTTCGCTTTGGTGCGCCAAAACATGGCACGGAAGTGGTCGATTTTCGCGCTGCCAGTCCGTTTATTGACGAAGATTTTAACGGCGAATGGCAAATGTTCATGCCGCGTCCGGAAGGGGCGCCGCGCGGGATTGAATTCGGCAAGTTCCAGCTTGGCAACATGGTGGTGGGCGATGTTATTGAGTGTGGCAGTGATGTGACCGAATACGCCGTTGGCGATTCAGTTTGCGGCTACGGCCCACTGGCAGAAACGGTTTTCTTTAATGCGGTAAACAACTACAAACTGCGCAAAATGCCGGAAGGTAGTTCGTGGAAAAATGCCGTGTGCTATGACCCGGCACAGTTCGCCATGAGTGGCGTGCGCGACGCCAATGTGCGTGTCGGCGACTTTGTTGTCATCATCGGCTTAGGGGCAATTGGCCAGATTGCCGTCCAACTGGCTAAGAAAGCGGGAGCCTCGGTGGTCATTGGCGTGGATCCGATTGCCCATCGTTGCGATATCGCGCGTCGTCATGGCGCGGATTTCTGTCTGAATCCTATTGGCACCGATGTCGGCATGGAAATTAAGAAGCTGACCGGCAAGCAGGGCGCGGATGTGATTATCGAAACCAGCGGCTATGCGGATGCGTTGCAATCGGCGTTACGCGGTCTGGCCTATGGTGGAACCATCTCCTATGTCGCTTTCGCGAAACCTTTTGCTGAAGGCTTCAACCTGGGGCGTGAAGCGCACTTCAACAACGCCAAAATTGTCTTCTCCCGTGCCTGCAGTGAGCCAAATCCAGATTATCCGCGCTGGAGCCGCAAGCGTATTGAGGAGACCTGTTGGGAACTGTTGATGAACGGTTACCTGAACTGTGAAGAACTTATTGACCCGGTAGTGACATTTGCCAGCAGCCCGGAAAGCTATATGCAGTATGTCGATCGCCATCCGGAAAAGAGCATCAAAATGGGCGTGACGTTTTAATTAAGGAATGCAGAAGATGAAAATTGGAACACAGAACCAGGTTTTTTTTCCGGAAAATATTCTCGAGAAATTCCGTTACATCAGAGAGATGGGGTTTGACGGTTTTGAAATTGACGGCAAGCTGCTGGTTAACAACCTGGCAGAAGTGAAAGCAGCAATCAAAGAAACAGGCCTGCCCGTCACCACCGCCTGTGGAGGATATGACGGTTGGATCGGTGATTTTATCGAAGAGCGTCGTTTGAATGGCTTACAGCAGATTACCCACATTCTCGAAGCGCTGGCCGAAGTCGGTGGGCAGGGCATTATTGTACCCGCTGCATGGGGCATGTTTACCTTCCGCTTACCGCCGATGACCTCTCCGCGCAGCCTGGCAGGCGATCGTAAAGCAGTAAGTGATTCATTGATTTATCTCGATAAAGTTGCCGAGCGTACGGGGACGGTGGTGTATCTGGAGCCGCTTAATCGCTATCAGGATCATATGATCAACACCCTGGCGGATGCCCGTCGCTATATCGTGGAAAACAACCTGAAGCATGTGCAAATCATTGGTGATTTTTACCATATGAATATCGAAGAAGACGATATGGCTCAGGCGCTGCATGACAATCGCGATCTGCTGGGACACGTCCATATTGCGGATAACCATCGTTATCAGCCGGGGAGCGGTACGCTGGATTTCACTGCGCTGTTTGACCAGTTGCGTGAAGATAATTATCAGGGTTACGTCGTGTACGAAGGGCGTGTACGGGCAGAGAACCTGCCGGAAGCGTACCGTCAGTCACTGGCCTGGCTGCGTACCTGCTAAGAGGATTTCTGTGAAAAGTGCACTGACAAGCTCTCCGCTACGCATCGCCATTATCGGCGCCGGGCAGGTGGCGGATAAAGTTCATGCTTCGTACTACTGCACCCGCAACGATCTGGAACTGGTGGCTGTCTGTGACAGCCGCCTGTCACAGGCACAGGCGTTGGCAGAGAAATACGGCAATCCGCAGGTTTGGGACGATCCTCAGACGATGCTACGCGAGGCTAAGCCAGATATCGTCAGCATCTGTTCACCCAATCGTTTTCATTATGAACACACTATGTTGGCGCTGAACGCCGGATGCCATGTGATGTGTGAGAAACCTCCGGCGATGACGCCAGCCGAGGCGCTGGAAATGTGTAACACGGCGCGTCGAAGGGGGAAAGTTCTGGCTTATGATTTTCATCATCGTTTCGCACTGGATACGCAGCTGCTTCGTGAGCAGGTGATGGCCGGCGTGCTGGGTGAAATCTATGTCACCAATGTCCGCGCTTTGCGCCGCTGCGGCGTGCCCGGCTGGGGGGTATTTACCAACAAAGAACTGCAGGGCGGCGGGCCGCTGATTGATCTCGGCATCCATATGCTTGATGCCGCCATGTATGTGCTGGGGTTTCCGGCAGTAAAGCGCGTTAACGCACACAGCTATCAACGCATTGGCACGCGTAAAAACAGCGGCCAGTTTGGGAAATGGGATCCCGAGACGTATACCGTGGAGGATTCTCTGTTCGGGACGATTGAATTTCATAACGGCGGTATCCTGCGACTGGAAACCTCTTTCGCGCTGAATATCCCGGAACAATCGATTATGAACGTTAATTTCTGCGGCGATCTGGCAGGGGCGACGTTATTCCCGGCCCAGGTTTATACCGATCGTGAGGGTACGCTTGACGTACTGCTTCAGCGTGAAATGGCCGATGACAATCGACATTATCGCAGCATGGAAGCTTTTGTGAATCATGTCCAGGGCGAGCCTGTCACTATTGCTGACGCAGAGCAAGGCGTCGTTATTCAACAACTGGTTGCCGCACTGTATCAATCGGCTGAAACAGGGACCTACGTAGACTTATGACGAGGCCAGTAATGCTAACTGAACCGGCTTTTTGCCCACACAACCTGAATAAATATGCGTCACTCATGACGACCGGTAACGGTTATATGGGGATTCGCGCCAGCCACGAGGAAGCCTACACCTTACAAACTCGCGGCATGTACCTTGCTGGACTGTATCACCGGGCAGGGAAAGGCGAGATTAATGAACTGGTTAATCTGCCTGATGTGGTGGGGGTGGAGATTTCACTCAATGGTGAGATTTTCTCGCTCACCAGCGGCGTTATCGAAAGCTGGCAACGTGAACTGGATTTTGCCAGTGGGGAATTACGCCGTGCGCTTACCTGGCGTGCGTCTGGTGGGGCGCGTTTTGCCATTGAGAGCCGGCGATTTGTCTCGGCACAAAAACTGCCGCTGTTTGCTATGGAAGTTGTCGTCACGCCACTGGATGGCGATGCCAGCATTGGTATCTCGACCGGAATTGACGCCACGATGACCAATCATGGTCGTCAGCATTTGGATGAAACGCAGGTTCGGGTCTTTGGCCAGCATCTTATGCAAGGGATTTACACCACCCAGGACAATCGTAATGATATCGCTATCACCACGTATTGCGATGTAGACGGTGCAGCGCAGCGCTGCTTCACTGCGAAAGAACGTCGGTTGTTACAACACAACAGCGTGCAGGCGAAAGCCGGACAGCGCGTCACGCTGACAAAAATTAGCTGGGTAGACTGGGCGAGCGAACGCAGCCTGTCGCTTGAGACCTGGGGACGCCAGTCGCTGCGCAACCTGGAAGCGTGCGCGCAGCAGGGCTATGACGCTCTGCTGGCTGAGTCGGCTGCTAACTGGCATGCCTGGTGGCAAAATCGTCGCGTTCAGGTCACCAGCACTGATGCCAGCGATCAGCGAGCGCTGGACTATGCGCTCTATCATCTGCGTGTGATGACTCCTGACCACGATGAGCGCAGCAGTATTGCGGCCAAAGGTCTGACGGGGGAAGGGTATAAAGGCCACATATTCTGGGATACCGAGGTCTTTCTGTTACCGTTTCATCTCTTTACCGAGCCGAAAACCGCGAGAAGTTTGTTGCGTTACCGCTGGCATAATCTGTCGGGGGCGCGTGAGAAAGCCCGCCGTAACGGTTGGCAGGGAGCGCTTTTCCCTTGGGAAAGCGCTCGCAGCGGTGATGAGGAAACGCCTGAATTTGCGGCGATCAACATCCGTACCGGACTGCGTCAGAAAGTGGCCTCCGCGCAGGCTGAACATCACCTCGTGGCGGATATTGCCTGGGCGGTAATCAATTACTGGCATACCTCAGGGGATCTAAACTTCATGTCCCGTGAGGGAATGACGTTGCTGCTGGAAACGGCGAAGTTCTGGATCAGCAGGGCGGTCATGGTTAATGATCGTTTAGAGATCCACGATGTGATTGGCCCGGATGAATACACTGAGCATGTGAACAACAACGCGTTCACCAACTACATGGCCTGGTACAACGTGGAACAGGCGCTGGGTTTTGCCCGTCGGTTGGGCTGCGGTGATGAGACGTTTATTCACCGCGCAGAGTATTTTTTACAGCATCTCTGGCGACCGGAAGTTCAGCCCGATGGCGTGCTTCCTCAGGACGATACCTTCCTGAGCAAACCGGCTATCGATCTGTCACAGTACAAAGCCAACGCGGGCAAGCAGACGATTTTGCTCGATTACTCCCGTGCAGAAGTCAATGAGATGCAAATTCTCAAACAGGCCGATGTGGTGATGCTGACCTACATGTTACCGGAGCAATTTTGCCCGCAAACCTGTCTGGCAAACCTGCGCTTTTACGAGCCGCGCACAATTCATGACTCCTCGTTGAGTAAAGCGATCCACGGGATTGTGGCAGCGCGTTGCGGTGATCCGGCACAGGGCTATCGGTTCTGGCGTGAAGGATCGCTTATCGATCTCGGGGAGGACCCACATAGCTGCGATGACGGCATTCATGCTGCGGCAACGGGCGCCATCTGGCTGGGTGCAATCCAGGGTTTTGCCGGCGTGAATATTCGCCACGGGGAGTTACACCTTGCTCCTGCCTTACCGGCTCATTGGCAAACGCTGTCTTTCCCGCTGCGCTGGCAGGGCATCGATATGCAGGTAATCATTAATGCGGCTGAAATCCGTATTAACAGCACTGAGCAGATTGTCCTTTGGGTCAATGGTGAAAAGGTCTCCGTGCAGGGGGAAACCGTAATCCGCAATGACGCCATTATTTCGCCCACTTATGGGACCGCTACCACAGAAAGGGGCGATGAATGATACTCAAACCACAGGCCATCATTTTTGATTTGGATGGCGTGATTACCGATACCGCGCATCTGCATTTTCTGGCCTGGCGGCAGGTAGCCGATGAAATAGGGATTGTGATCGACGAAGTATTTAATGACAGCCTGAAAGGGATTAGTCGCGGCGAATCACTACAGCGTATTTTGCACCATGGTGGGAAGGCGGGGGCGTTTTCTCCCGAGGCCTGCGCACAATTGGCCGAGAGAAAAAACAGACTGTATGTCCATTCTTTGCGCCAGCTGACGGTTAACTCGGTATTACCGGGAATACGTGAGCTGTTGATGACGTTGCGGGAAGAACGGATTCCGGTGGGGTTGGCCTCTGTGTCGCGCAATGCCCCGGCTATTTTACAAGCGCTTAATCTTAGCTCTTGCTTTGATTTTTGTGCGGATGCGGCATTGCACACCCGCTCGAAACCGGATTCGGAAATTTTCCTGGCAGCCTGCGCGGGTCTTGGCGTTGACCCGCAACAATGTATTGGCATAGAAGATGCACAAGCGGGAATTGATGCAATCAACGCCTGCGGCATGCTTTCTGTCGGCATCGGTAAAGGGCTGAATGGGGCAGACTTGCTGCTTCCGGCAACCGAATTTCTGACGTGGCCGTGCTTATCGGCTTTCTGGCAACACGACAAGTAAAGGATTCAACATGGCACAGCTTTCGTTGCAACACATTCAAAAAATTTACGACAACCAGGTACACGTCGTTAAAGACTTCAATCTGGAAATTGAAGATAAAGAGTTTATTGTTTTTGTTGGACCTTCCGGCTGCGGGAAGTCAACTACGTTACGCATGATCGCCGGTCTGGAGGAGATCAGCGGCGGCGATTTGCTGATTGACGGTAAACGGATGAACGATGTGCCGCGAAATCACGCAACATTGCGATGGTTTTTCAGAACTACGCGTTGTACCCACACATGACCGTCTATGACAACATGGCGTTTGGTCTGAAAATGCAGAAAATAGCGCCTGCTGTGATTGAGGAGCGCGTCAACTGGGCGGCGCAGATCCTTGGTCTGCGCGATTATCTGCAGCGTAAACCCGGCGCGTTATCCGGTGGTCAGCGTCAGCGTGTGGCGCTGGGGCGTGCGATTGTACGTGAAGCGGGGGTCTTCCTGATGGATGAACCCTTATCGAATCTCGATGCCAAACTTCGCGTTCAGATGCGGGCTGAAATTAGCAAACTGCATCAGAAACTCAATACCACCATGATCTATGTTACCCACGACCAAACCGAAGCCATGACTATGGCGACGCGTATTGTGATTATGAAAGATGGCATCGTTCAGCAGGTTGGTGCGCCGAAAACGGTTTATAACCACCCGGCTAATATGTTTGTCGCCGGATTTATTGGCTCACCGGCCATGAACTTTATTCGTGGCGCGATTGATGGTGATAAGTTTGTTACTGAAACACTGAAATTAACGATTCCACAAAATAAATTAGCACAATTAAAAGCGCAGGGTTATGAACATCAGGCGGTCACTCTGGGAATTCGTCCTGAAGATATACACCCGCAGCTTAATAACGAAAATAGTATATCGGCAAAAATTAGCGTTGCAGAATTAACCGGCGCTGAATTTATGCTTTATACCATTGTTGGGGGGCATGAGTTGGTGGTCCGTGCTGGGGCAGTGAATGATTATCATGCAGGAGAAAATATCACTATTCATTTTGATATGGCGAAATGCCATTTCTTTGATGCTGAAACTGAAGTGGCTATTCAATAAAATTCCGGGGGGAATAACTCCCCCCCAAGCCTTGGGGCATTTTTGCGAGTATTTTAACAAGGAATAATAATGAAAACCCTACTGTCCGCTACTGCGCTGATTATGAGCGCAGGAATGGCCTGCGCGCAGGCTGCTGAAAATAATGACTGGCACTTTAATATTGGTGCTATGTACGAAATAGAAAACGTTGAAGGTCAGGGCGAAGATATGGATGGACTGGCTGAGCCGTCCGTCTATTTCAACGCATCTAATGGGCCATGGAAAATATCGCTGGCCTATTATCAGGAAGGACCGGTTGATTACAGCGAAGGTAAGCGTGGTACCTGGTTTGATCGTCCGGAACTGGAAATTCGCTATCAATTTCTGGAAAGTGAGGATGTTAATTTCGGTTTGACCGGTGGCTTCCGTAATTACGGTTATCACTATGTCAATGAACCAGGAAACGACACCGCTAATATGCAGCGCTGGAAAGTTCAGCCGGATTGGGATGTTAAACTGACCGACGACCTGCGCTTTAGCGGTTGGCTGTCGATGTATCAATTCGTTAATGATTTGAATACTACTGGCTACTCCGATAGTCGTGTCGAAAGCGAGACCGGTCTGAATTACAGGTTTAACGAAACGGTGGGCTTAACGGTCAACTATTACCTTGAGCGCGGCTTTAACCTGGCTGATTCGCGCAATAATGGTGAGTTCTCTACCCAGGAAATTCGTGCATATTTACCGTTGTCTTTAGGCAATACCACCCTGACGCCGTATACCCGTCTGGGGCTTGATCGCTGGTCAAACTGGGACTGGCGAGATGATCCGGAACGTGAAGGCCATAATTTCAATCGTCTCGGTTTACTGTATGCATATGATTTCCAGAATGGTTTATCAATGTCACTGGAGTATGCCTATGAGTGGGAAGATCACGACGAAGGCGAAAGCGACAGATTCCATTATGCTGGTATAGGCGTGAACTACGCATTCTAAAATATACTGGGGCATTTATGCCCCAGTTTTTACACCAGTGAGTCGGCCAGCGATATTTGCGTGCTCACTGTGATATTTTGTAATCCTTTCTCGCCCGCAATCAGGTTAAATAATAAATTACAGCTTTGTTCACCCAACTGCTGGGTAGGGACATCAATTCCTCCAGGAACGGGCGTGAGCATAAAAGACAACAGCTCATTACTGTAGCCCACAACGGCAAGTTGTTGCGGGATGGTTATATTTTTCTCAGCCGCCACGCGATATAAGCTCATTAATTTCAAGCTGTCGGTGGCAAATACGGCGTCGGGTAACGGCTGCTGACTCAGTAATTTCCGTGAAGCAAGCAGGGCTGTTTCATGGGTATAGCCCCCGTCAACAATCCATTCATCGCGAATTTTAATATTATGCGCCTGAAGGCTGGCTTTATATCCGTTAACGCGATCGATAGAAACATGAACATCAAGCGGCGCGTGCAAACAGGCTATATTACGGTGTCCACTCTCAATCAGCGCATCAGTTAGCGTAATGCTGTCGCGATAATTATCTGTGTCTACAGAATAGACATTGGCGTAGTCGCCTTCAACCTTTCCAATAACCACGACCGGTACGTTGTATTTATCCAGCCTCGCAAAAAAAGATTCATCGGCGGGAGAGCTCAGCATAATGATACCTTTGATCAATTTCTGCTTAATTTTGCTCTCACATTTTTGTAAATCATCTTCAGTGCTTCGCGACGTCTGTAATATGACATCAAAACCGACCTCTTCAGCCTTGGCAGTAATAGCATGCAGCACTTCAGAGAAAAACGGATTACCGGCGGTTGTTTTTGCTGAACGGGTAGATATCACCATTATTGCATCAAACCCGGAAGAGGTGAGTGCGCGAGCAAGTTTATTGGGCTGGTACTGTAACTCATCAATAGCACGCAGCACTTTTTCAAGCGCTTCCGGCGAGATATTGGTTTGCTTATTAAGCACGCGCGATACCGTGGATTTTGATACGCCAGCGGCTCGTGCAATATCATAAATGGTAGGAGACATAGATCCCAAGCTCCGTCCGAGAGTCAATGGCGAACATATTATGGAGTTAATTGGCGAATGACAACAATATCGGAATGCGGGCAGAAAAATCAAAAAACTAACCGCAGTATGCGCAACCAGAGGAAGTCTCGTCCACGGGTGCAGAGGGTGATAATGCGATCGCAATATTTTCTTAAGAACTGGCGTATAGTGTGTTGGTTAAATCCAACTATCAGTCAGGAAGATATTATGTTGAAAAAAGGCGTATTAGCGTTGGCACTGGTCATCGGCATGCCGGTTTTTGCAGCCGAGCACTGGATTGATGTTCGCGTTCCTGAACAGTATCAACAGCAGCATATTCAGGGGGCGGTCAACATTCCATTAAAAGAGATGAAGGCGCGTATTGCTGCTGAAGTTCCTGATAAGACCGACACCGTGAAGCTGTACTGCAACTCCGGGCGTCAATCGGGGCAGGCGAAGGATATGTTGACGGAAATGGGCTACACGCAGGTGACCAACGAAGGTGGCATCAATCAGATAGCGCTTCCTAAAGTAGAGAATCAATAAACCGCTCGCATTCCTTCTGCTTCAGGCGGTAAGAATAATGCCGCCTGTTACAGCTCAGGTAGTTGATAAGTAAGAATTGACCCCTATCTTTACTTCCTGTTTGTTATAATTTCTTCGGTTCCTTCAGCAAAACGGGATGGCGATGAAGCGACTTAAAAATGAACTCAATTCGCTGGTTAATCGCGGCGTAGACCGGCATTTGCGCCTGGCTGTCACCGGACTTAGCCGTAGCGGTAAGACGGCGTTTATCACCGCGATGGTAAACCAGTTACTCAATATTCATGCCGGTGCGCGTCTGCCGTTGCTCAGTTGCGTGCGCGAAGAGCGTCTGCTCGGCGTTAAACGGGTTCCACAACGCGATTTTGGTATTCCGCGCTTTACCTATGATGAGGGACTGGCGCAGCTGTATGGCTCGCCGCCGACCTGGCCGACACCTACGCGCGGTGTGAGTGAAATACGCCTCGCGCTGCGCTACAAATCCAATGATTCTTTACTGCGCCACTTTAAAGACACCTCCACGCTGTACCTGGAAATCGTCGATTATCCGGGGGAGTGGCTGCTCGATTTACCGATGCTGGCCCAGGATTATCTCAGCTGGTCGCGGCAAATGACCGGATTATTACAGGGACAGCGGGGCGAATGGTCGGCAAGATGGCGGCAGTTATGCCAGGGGTTGGATCCGCTGGCGCCTGCTGATGAAAACCGTCTGGCGGAAATCGCTGCCGCCTGGACGGAGTATCTGCACCAGTGCAAGCAGCAGGGACTGCATTTTATTCAGCCGGGCCGTTTTGTTCTGCCCGGAGATATGGCGGGCGCGCCTGCGCTGCAGTTCTTCCCGTGGCCGGACGTTGATGTCTGGGGGGAATCGAAGCTGGCGCAGGCAGACAAACACACCAATGCGGGCATGCTGCGCGACAGGTTTAATTATTACTGTGAAAAAGTCGTGAAGGGATTTTATAAGAATCACTTCCTGCGCTTTGACCGTCAGATTGTGCTGGTCGATTGTCTGCAACCGCTCAACAGCGGGCCACAGGCGTTTAATGACATGCGTCTGGCGCTCACCCAACTGATGCAAAGTTTCCATTACGGACAGCGTACGCTGTTTCGTCGGCTGTTTTCTCCGGTGATCGACAAACTGCTGTTTGCCGCCACCAAAGCCGACCACGTCACGGTCGATCAGCACGCCAATATGGTGTCGTTATTGCAGCAGTTGATCCAGGACGCCTGGCAAAACGCTGCGTTCGAAGGTATCAGCATGGATTGTCTGGGACTGGCATCAGTACAGGCAACCACCAGCGGCCTGATCGATGTGAAAGGCGAAAAGATCCCGGCGCTGCGTGGTCATCGTCTGAGCGATGGTGAACCGCTAACCGTTTATCCGGGGGAAGTGCCCGCGCGTTTACCTGGACAAGCATTCTGGGACAGCCAGGGCTTTCAGTTTGAAGCGTTTCGCCCGCAGGTTATGGATGTTGATAAACCCTTACCGCATATTCGTCTTGATGCCGCGATGGAGTTTTTAATAGGAGATAAATTGCGATGAGCGAGCCGTTAAAACCGCGTATCGATTTCTCAGGTCCGCTGGACGTGGAACAAAACGCGGCGTTTAAAGCGCAGCAGATGTTCAACGAAACAGAGGCGCAGACTTTTTCTCCGGCGACAGTGGATGAACCTCTGCAAGACGAAGGTCAGGCTGAGGCCGTCATTGATGCGGCCCTACGCCCCAAACGCAGTTTGTGGCGCAAAATGGTAATGGGCGGGTTGGCGCTGTTTGGCGCGAGCGTTGTCGCTCAGGGCGTACAATGGACCATGAACGCCTGGCAGACTCAGGACTGGGTTGCGCTGGGAGGATGTGCCGCTGGCGCATTGATTATCGGCGCAGGTGTCGGATCGGTTGCGACCGAGTGGCGTCGGCTATGGCGTTTGCGCCAGCGTGCGCACGAGCGTGATGAAGCGCGAGATCTGCTCCACAGCCATGGAACCGGAAAAGGTCGTGCATTTTGTGAAAAGCTGGCGCAGCAGGCGGGTATCGATCAGTCCCATCCGGCGCTACAGCGCTGGTATGCCTCAATTCATGAAACGCAGAACGATCGCGAAGTCGTCAGCCTGTATGCCCATCTTGTGCAGCCGGTGCTGGACGCGCAGGCCCGACGTGAGATTAGCCGTTCAGCGGCGGAGTCCACGCTGATGATTGCCGTCAGTCCGCTGGCATTGGTGGATATGGCGTTTATTGCCTGGCGAAACCTGCGGCTGATTAATCGCATCGCATCGCTGTATGGCATTGAACTCGGTTATTACAGCCGCCTGCGTTTGTTCCGCCTGGTGCTGCTAAATATCGCTTTTGCCGGGGCCAGTGAGCTGGTGCGGGAAGTGGGAATGGACTGGATGTCGCAGGATTTAGCCGCTCGCTTATCGACGCGTGCCGCGCAGGGTATTGGCGCGGGATTATTAACGGCGCGTCTGGGTATTAAAGCCATGGAACTTTGCCGACCGCTGCCGTGGATCGATGACGATAAGCCACGACTGGGCGATTTTCGCCGTCAACTGATTGGTCAGGTGAAAGAAACCTTACAAAAGAACAAATCTCCGCGCGAAAGTTAGCTAAAAATTGGGCGCCAGTCGTTTAACTTTACGTCCTGGCGCCTGATTTTCCAGCGAGCTGTCAATATTTGTTGACAGAGTTCTTCCTGCAAACCCAATACTGTCTTATCATTTAATACATAATCCCTTGTCCAGGTGAAGGTTCCTATGCGTTTGGAAGTCTTTTGTGAAGACCGACTTGGTCTGACCCGCGAATTGCTCGATTTACTGGTGCTGAGAAGCATTGATTTACGCGGTATCGAGATTGACCCCATCGGGCGGATTTACCTCAATTTTGCGGAACTGGAGTTCACCAACTTCAGTAGCCTGATGGCTGAAATCCGCCGTATTTCAGGGGTTACGGATGTGCGTACCGTGCCCTGGATGCCTTCAGAACGTGAACATCTTGCGCTGAGCGCGCTGCTTGAGGCGTTACCAGAACCGGTCCTTTCTCTGGATATGAAAAGCAAAATCGAGATGGCGAACCCTGCGAGCTGTCAGCTTTTCGCGCACACTCAGGATCGGATGCGCAATCATACCGCCGCCCAGTTAATCAATGGGTTTAACTTCCAGCGCTGGCTCGAAAGCAATCCGCAGGATTCTCATAGCGAGCATGTCGTAATTAACGGACAGAACTTCCTGATGGAGATTACGCCTGTCCATTTGCAGGGTGAAAATCAGGAGCAGATGCTGACCGGTGCTGTTGTCATGCTGCGCTCCACCATCCGGATGGGGCGTCAGCTGCAAAATATGACTACGCAGGATCTGAGCGCGTTTAGCCAGATTATTGCCGTCAGCGCCAAAATGAAACACGTAGTGGAACAGGCGCGTAAGTTGGCGACACTGAGTGCGCCGCTGCTGATTACCGGTAATACCGGCACCGGCAAAGATCTCTTTGCCCATGCCTGCCACCTGGCAAGCCCGCGTGCGTCGAAGCCGTATCTGGCGCTGAACTGCGCGTCAATTCCTGAAGATGCGGTCGAAAGCGAGTTGTTTGGCCATGCCCCCGAAGGCAAAAAAGGCTTCTTTGAGCAGGCGAATGGCGGCTCGGTTCTGTTAGATGAAATTGGTGAAATGTCGCCGCGTATGCAGACCAAATTGCTGCGTTTTCTCAATGACGGCACGTTCCGCCGCGTGGGAGAAGATCACGAAGTTCATGTTGATGTCCGCGTGATTTGCGCGACGCAAAAGAACCTTGTGGAAATGGTGCAGAAAGGGCTTTTCCGTGAAGATCTCTATTATCGTCTGAATGTACTGACGCTAAATCTGCCGCCGCTACGCGATTGCCCGCAGGATATTATGCCGCTTACCGAACTGTTTGTGGCGCGCTTCGCCGACGAGCAGGGCGTGCCGCGTCCGAAGTTGTCTGCCGATCTCAGCACGGTGTTAACCCGCTATGGTTGGCCGGGCAACGTGCGTCAGCTTAAAAATGCCATCTACCGGGCGCTGACCCAGCTTGAAGGCTATGAGCTGCGGCCGCAGGATATTTTACTGCCGGATTACGATGCGGCAACGGTTGCGGTCGGAGAAGAGGTGATGGAAGGATCGCTGGATGAAATTACCAGCCGCTTTGAACGCTCTGTGCTGACGCAGCTTTATATGAATTATCCCAGCACGCGCAAACTGGCCAAGCGCCTCGGCGTTTCGCACACCGCGATTGCCAACAAATTGCGTGAATACGGCCTGAGCCAGCAGAAAAAAAGCGAAGAGTAACGCGGTAAATGAAAATGCCTCCTGGCCGGAGTAATGCTTGTCAGTTAAGCATTATGGAGAACATGTGATTTCGGCTCAGGGTTCCGTTCACCTCAGTGGTATTACTTTTCTGAAGCGCAGATACCTGTGAACGTGCAAGGGAGGCTCACCGCCGCCTCCCTTGCAACCCAGGCTCCCGGCGGGAAAATCGTCGCTGCGCGATTCATTCGTCTTATGCCGTCTGCCTGTCGGGTCGGGACCGAGCCTGCGTCCCTGCAGGCCGTTCCCTCTGCCCGCATCCCTGCGGGCAGACCCGGTCAGCCGTCAACGCCTCATCGATTTTCAGCCGGACCGGGGTCATCGCTGCTGCGCACTGACTTCCAGTTAAATCTGTTTTGCTGTTCAGATATATTCCAATAAAAGTGCAGGAGGTCAGGTGTGGGCTGGTCCGGCTGAAAATTGCCGACGTGTTTCCGTAAGGCCGGGAGAACCCGCAGGGATGCGGGTTCAGGGCGCGTTTTGCAGGGATGCTACCTCGCGCCCGGCCCGGTAGCCTGGAGGAATAAACGGAGGGAACCGCGGAGCGGCAATTTTCCAGCCGGGAGCCGGGATTGTTAAGGGTACGGCGATAGTACCCTTAACACGTTCACAGGTCGTATTGCCTCAGAGAAGTGACAAACATAAGGTGAACGTAGCAATACGCCGGAGGCAACAGATTCATTACCTCCGTATGTGCAAGACGTGGCTTAAGCTTTCAGTACGTCCAGCGCAGCAGTGTAGTCTGGCTCGTTGGTGATTTCATTGACCAGTTGGCTGAAAACGACGTTGTCATTTTCATCAATAACGACCACGGCACGTGCGGCCAGACCTTTCAGTGGGCCTTCAGCGATTTCTACGCCGTAGTTTTTCAGAAATTCTGCGTTGCGCAGGGTGGACAGCGTGATAACGTTGCTCAGACCTTCCGCGCCGCAAAAACGTGAATGGGCGAATGGCAGGTCGGCCGAAATGCACAGTACGACGGTATTGTCGATTTCTGTCGCCAGTTGGTTAAACTTACGTACCGATGCCGCACAAACGCCGGTATCGATGCTTGGGAAAATATTCAGCACTTTGCGCTTGCCTGCGAACTGGCCCAGCGTAACGTCAGACAGGTCTTTAGCCACAAGGGTAAAAGCCTGAGCTTTGCTTCCAGCCTGAGGAATTGAGCCGGCAACTGTAACCGGGTTGCCCTGGAAATGAACGGTTTGTGACATGGTTATCTTCCTGTTTACATATAGTTAACGTCGAGGCTAGTTTATGCCATCAGCAGTTAACACGGCAAACGCTATTTGCGGATATCCGCTTCAGGGACTGCATTAAGGAAAGCAAATGAGAACAGTTAAGGTATATGAGGAAGCCTGGCCGCTGCACACTCCCTTTGTTATTGCCCGTGGGAGCAGAACCGAAGCGCATGTGGTGGTGGTTGAAGTGGCAGAAAACGGCGTCACGGGTATCGGCGAGTGCACACCGTATCCGCGCTATGGTGAAAGCGATGCCTCAGTGCTGGCGCAAATTATGAGCATTGCCCCACAACTGGGAAATGGACTGACGCGTGAAGAGCTGCAAAAGCTGCTGCCAGCGGGAGCCGCGCGTAATGCTGTGGACTGCGCGTTGTGGGATCTGAGTGCGCGTCAACAGCAACTGTCACTGGCAGAGTTGGTGGGAAGTGAACTGGCGGAAGTGGTGACGACGGCGCAAACCGTGGTAATTGGCACGCCGGAACAAATGGCGGTGAGTGCGGCTGCACTGTGGGAAAATGGCGCGAAACTGCTAAAAGTTAAACTGGATGCGCGCTTGATTAGCGAGCGGATGGTTGCTATTCGTGCAGCAGTCCCTGATGCCACGATTATTGTCGACGCCAATGAATCCTGGCGGGCAGAAGGTCTGGCGGCACGCTGCCAGCTTCTGGCTGATTTAGGGGTGGCGATGCTGGAGCAGCCGCTGCCAGCGCAGGACGATGCCGCGTTGGAAAATTTTGTGCATCCGCTGCCGATCTGCGCAGATGAAAGCTGCCACACCCGCAGCAGCCTGAAAGCGCTGCACGGGCGCTATGAAATGGTCAATATCAAACTGGATAAAACAGGCGGCCTGACGGAGGCGCTGGCGCTGGCAACCGAAGCCCGCGAGCAGGGATTTGCGCTAATGCTGGGCTGCATGTTGTGTACTTCCCGGGCGATTGGCGCGGCGTTACCGCTTACGCCGCAGGTTAACTTTGCCGATCTTGATGGCCCTACCTGGCTTGCCAGCGACGCGGAGCCGGGCCTGCATTTTACGACCGGACAACTTCATCTCTAGGGTGCCAGCGCAGGAGATTGGACATGGCCAGCAGGTATTTCTCGCTCGCTTCATCTGAAGAGATGGGCGGAAATTCGGCGGTTATACAGTGTAAGTTCAGGTCTGCGCACCAGCTTCCAAATGAGCCGGGCGTTTCATAACCTACGCTGGTGACGAGAGGTAATTCAAACGACTGCGCCAGCCACGCGCCTAATTCGCTGCGCCTGGGATCTTCAATACAGGCCAGCGGATCGTGAAAAGAGACCACCCACGCAGGATGAATTCGGTGAATAAGCTGGCACAGCGCCTGGGTTTCTGGTTCTGAGCCCGGATTTTCGCCGGTCAACAACACCACATCGCGTTCTTCTGCGCTGCTGTTCCAGCGATACACCGTTTCACCCGCTTTCCAGTTGGCAGCGGGAAAGTTACGGTTTAGATCCACTCCGTTCGCATTTGCGCGCAGCCCGAGCTGGCAACCGTCAGGGTTAACCGCCAGCACCACATGGTGACGACGTAAGGAAGGGTTAAGCGTACGCAATGCGCAGGAAAGGGTGACGACCGATGCGTTTTCGTCGCCGTGCGTTCCTGCCAGTATCAGACCGCTTTCGCGATCGGCCGCCATTGCGGGAAACCAGATTAGCGGCGCGCCTAATAATGAACGTCCGTAATGTTCGGTTCCAGGTGGGAATGCGCCGCGCTCGGCACGGGGTCGGGTAACGGTCATAGTCATCTCTGAATGCGTGGATTGTTACTCGCAGTGTTGTGCAAAATGTATGGATAATCAAATCGTTTTCACACACTTATCTTTTCAGATGTAATATTATTTCCTTGTCGAAAGTTAATTGCATTTCCTGCTGGCGATACAAATAATTACACATTCACTTAGTAGCCGGAATTGAGGGTATTTTATGCAGCATTCTGTTTCAGTAACCTGTTGTGCGCTATTGGTAAGCAGCATTTCATTATCCTGGGCTGCTGATGTTCCCAGCGGAACGGTACTGGCAGAAAAACAAGAACTGGTGCGTCATATCAAAGACGAACCGGCGTCATTGGATCCGGCAAAAGCCGTCGGGCTTCCTGAAATTCAGGTTATTCGTGATTTATTTGAAGGGCTGGTCAACCAGAATGAGAAGGGCGAGATCGTGCCCGGTGTTGCCACTCAGTGGAAAAGTAACGATAACCGTATCTGGACGTTTACGCTGCGCGACAATGCGCAATGGGCAGATGGTACGCCGGTAACGGCGCAGGATTTTGTCTATAGCTGGCAGCGTCTGGTTGACCCGAAAACGCTGTCGCCGTTTGCCTGGTTTGCTGCGCTGGCGGGTATTAACAACGCACAGGCGATCATCGATGGAAAAGCCTCGCCAGATAAGCTCGGCGTTAGCGCGATCGATGCGCGTACATTGAAGGTCCAACTGGATAAACCGCTGCCCTGGTTTGCTAATCTGACGGCGAGTTTTGCTTTCTATCCGGTACAAAAAGCTAACGTTGAGAGCGGTAAAGATTGGACCAAACCAGGCAATCTAATTGGTAACGGCGCTTATGTGCTCAAAGATCGCGTGGTGAACGAAAAACTGGACGTTGTGCCGAACACGCATTATTGGGACAACGCCAAAACGGTGCTGCAAAAAGTCACCTTCCTGCCTATTAACCAGGAATCGGCAGCGACCAAGCGCTATCTTGCTGGTGATATCGATATTACCGAGTCGTTCCCGAAAAACATGTATCAGAAACTGTTGAAGGACATCCCGGGCCAGGTTTATACCCCGCCGCAGCTTGGCACTTACTACTATGCCTTTAATACCCAGAAGGGACCGACTGCCGACTCACGCGTGCGCCTGGCGCTCAGCATGACTATCGATCGTCGCCTGATGGCGGAGAAAGTTCTGGGTACCGGCGAAAAGCCCGCATGGCATTTTACGCCGGATGTAACGGCAGGGTTTGTGCCGGAACCTTCACCGTTTGAGCAAATGAGTCAGGAAGAGCTGAACGCTCAGGCGAAAACGCTGCTGCGTGCGGCGGGCTATGGTCCACAGAAACCACTTAAACTGACGCTGCTGTATAACACCTCTGAAAATCATCAGAAGATTGCTATTGCTGTCGCGTCTATGTGGAAGAAAAATCTCGGCGTTGACGTGAAACTACAAAACCAGGAGTGGAAAACCTATATCGATAGCCGCAATACCGGTAATTTTGATGTGATCCGCGCCTCGTGGGTGGGCGATTACAATGAGCCATCTACGTTCCTGTCGCTATTAACATCAACCCATACGGGCAATATCTCCCGCTTTAATAATCCGGCGTACGATAAAGTGTTGACCCAGGCAACCCTGGAGAATACGCAGAAAGCACGCAATGCTGATTATAACGCTGCGGAGAACATTCTGATGGAACAGGCTCCCATTGCGCCGATTTATCAGTACACCAACGGGCGTTTAATTAAACCGTGGCTGAAAGGGTATCCGATTACTAACCCTGAAGATGTGGCTTATAGCCGCACAATGTATATTGTGAAGCACTGATATCGCTGGCCTGTTCGGGACGTTGCATTGGCGATTTCCCGAACAGGCAAGGCTGTGGGGAAGGTGAGTCATGAAAGCAATGGAAAAGTATCACCCAATAGAATGGGTTACACTGTATAAATACGAATGTCGTGCGCCTGAAACGCCGTGGCATACTCTTTGCTGATATTTTCCTCGACGACAATTACATCGATATTGCTACTTTCGGTAACGACATAACGGGCGACGGCCGGGATCTTTTCAGCCGTCAGCGCGACAATGGTTTCATTACACTGTTTGATCACCGCTTTTTTGAACTCACAATCCGCGTAATCAAATCCGGTTAAGCCGGATTCAGGCGACATCGCGCAGCCGCCAATAAAACCCTGATCGAATAAAATGCCCTGCACCTGCGAGATAGCGGTGGCACCCACGCACCCTCCAGAAGATCGTTGCACCGTGCCGCCCAGCATAATGACATCAAACAGTGGTTTTTTTAGTAAAACGGCGGCAATCTCCGGGGAATTTGTTACCACGGTTAACGCCAGCTCGGCGGGTAGGGCTTCAGCCATCGCCAGATTAGTACTGCCCGTGTCGATAAAAATGCAGCTTCCGGATTTGACCATCCGGGCGCATCTCTGCGCGATGTTGCTCTTTTTCGCCACATTAATACTCTTGCGCACGGTGATGTCTTCGGATTCAGGGAGTGCAATGACCGCGCCGCCATAGACTTTTTTACACACGCCATCTTTACTCAGTTCATGCAGGTCGCGGCGGATTGTATGTTCCGAAACGCCTAACCTGCTGGCGAGTTCGGAACAGATGACTCTGCCGTTTTCCTGCAGGATCTGATAGATAAGCGCCTGGCGCTGTTCAGGGAATGCTGCGTAATCGAGCATCAATACTCCAGTGAAATAAACATCGAGCAATAACAAGCATAATTGTGCATTATGGTTCACGATGTCAACATCCCTTTAGGGAACCTATTGTTTGGATACAACAAGAAGAGGTTAGCTATGAAGGTTGCGCATATGGCGTTATGGACACGGGATCTTGAGCAACAAGCTCAATTCTGGGTCACGTTTTTTGACGCAAAGATCAACGAAAAATACTGCAGTAAAACCAATCCAGGATTTGAATCCTATTTTGTCAAAATTGGTGAGGATATCGCGATTGAGTTAATGACTAAGCCTGGACTGACAAACCATGCTCCCGACAATAACACCTCAGGCTGGGTGCATCTCGCCATTTCAGTTGGCGGCAGTGAAAACGTTGATGCCATGGCGATGCGTGCAAAAGAACAGGGGATATTAGTTTCTGACCCGCGCACCACCGGTGATGGCTATTACGAAGCGGTGATACGCGATCCTGACGGCAATTTGATTGAAATTGTGGCCTAAGGCTTCACGCCATCTCCAGTAGAAATGTTGTACCTGTTACCGACTATTGATGAGCATGATTCATAAGGTTGTCCTTCTTTTCACCTCTAATCACCCGCCTGTCGAGTCTCTATAATTTTTATAGTTTTCAGCATCCGGTGGCGCGTGCTGCCACCGTTTTGGAGAGTCGAAATGCAAAATCAACGGAATACCGTCTCCAGCGCCGGCGCGGAGATTATGAATCAACAATTTGATGGTAACAGCGTCTTTCCTCGCGGAGAGAAAAATGAAGCGTATGCGAAATATTTCACTGGCGACAGCTATCTGACTATGCTCTCCATGGAAGGCGTGGTCATTGGTAACGTAGCATTTGAGCCGGGCTGTCGTAACTTCTGGCATATCCATCATCAAGGGGGACAAATCTTGCTGGTGACCGGCGGCAGAGGCTGGTATCAGGCGTGGAATCAACCGGCGCGCGAACTGAAAACTGGTGATGTCGTACACATCCCGGCGGGAATGAAACACTGGCACGGTGCTGCGCGTGATAGCTGGTTTGCCCATATCGCTGTGGAAATCCCGGCCGCTGGCGCATCGAACGAGTGGCTTGAACCGGTAAGCGACGCTGAGTACAACCTGCTCCCCTGAGCTGTGCGGGGCACGCGTTCTGCAGGTAAAGAATCCGATGCCCGAAGTGAATCAGTTTGAGCTGATTATTGATACAGTTCCGTATCTACATGACCTGAATCCGTATATTCCAACGCTGGCGCTGGTACTGCTTTGTCATTGATATTGCCTCATTGAAATAAGTGCAGAAAAAAGACGCGGATTTCCGCGCCTTTTCTTTTGTTAGTGTGTCGATGGCGATACTTCAGGATTATCCACATACAGCGTCTGGCTGGGGAACGCAAAGTCGGCGTCGTTTGCCTTGACTATCGAAATAATCTTTAAATAAACGTCCTGCTGTATCGCAAGCCATTTCTCCCACACGGTGGTTTTCGTGAAGCAATACACCATGATATTCAGCGATGAATCGGCGAATTCATTAAAATAAACCAGCAGGGTTTGTTTCTGGTCTATTCCCGGATGGTTTTGCAGCATTTGTCTGACCGACTCGACAACGGCACTGACTTTATCAGCATCTTCATATCGTAACCCGATCACCGTTTTGATGCGGCGATTCGTCATCCTTCCTGGGTTTTCTACGCTGATAGAGGAGAAAATCGAGTTCGGGACATATAACGGACGATGATCGAAGGTGTTTATTTTGGTCATTCGCCAGCCGATTTCCGTAACTGTACCTTCAATATTGCGGTCCGGGGAGCGGATCCAGTCGCCGATGCTAAAGGGTCTGTCGAAGTAGAGCATAATCCCTGAGAAAAAGTTGCTCAGAATGTCTTTGCCTGCCATACCTACAGCGATACCGCCGATGCCGCCGAAGGTTAACAGGCCGGATAAGCTCATACCGAAATGTTC
Source organism: Citrobacter sp. RHBSTW-00859 (assembly GCF_013729795.1). NCBI lineage: Bacteria > Pseudomonadati > Pseudomonadota > Gammaproteobacteria > Enterobacterales > Enterobacteriaceae > Citrobacter > Citrobacter sp. RHBSTW-00859. Next base: position 2,381,789 of record NZ_CP056284.1, read on the forward strand.
GCCATACAGCAAAATGATGGCAACCACGATGGTAATCTTGATGATTCGCGACAGGATCCTCGCGCTGGTGATATCTCTGCCTTTATTAATCTGCGTCTTTTCAAACTGATTAATTACCAGAAAAAGTTTGATGGTAAGGATCAGCGCAATCAACGAGGTGCAGATAAAGTCGACCACGCTGGAGGAGATAAATTTCAGGCTGTAATTTTCGATAACGTTATTAGCAATACTGCCTAACGTCCCGATGATAATGGCATAGACAAGAAATTGCGCGGCATGAAATATGAATCCTTTGCAGCGACGCTCTCCACGATGATACCAGACGCTCATCAGAACCAGCGCGGCACAGCAGCTGAGAATTACCGTCAAATTAAACGCATTATTTATAAACAGTTCAGCGATCATGATTCTTCCAACAGCTCCGTGGTAGTGAAATATCTTCTGATATCCTAATCCTCGAATATTTTACTCAGTTCTGGCGGTCAGATCATTAATCCATAGGGGAGATATATAATGCAATTAGCGCTATTTTCGGCGAAATAGCGCTGGTATCCACCCTGAAAGCGGTTTATGTAGCAGACAGTCAGTTGATGTCATGGTATTGTTAGCGCAAAGTAACAAGGTTTTCATCTGCAAAAGGACAGTACTATGATCATGGCTAAGCTGAAGACAGCGAAGGGACGGAAGTTTCTGTTGTGCCTGCTTGGGGTGTTTATTATCGCAGCGTCGGTCGTGACGCGAGCGACGATCGGTGGTGTGATTGAACAGTATGACATTCCGCTATCCGACTGGACCGCTTCAATGTACGCCATTCAATCGGCAATGATTTGTGTCTACAGCATGGTGTTTACGATTCTGTTGGCTATCCCGCTGGGAATCTATTTCCTCGGCGGCGAAGAGCAACACTAAGCGTTTGTTATGCCGGATGAGATCGCCATCCGGCATTGAGTTGTGTGGTTAATCGTCTTCTTCATCATCCAGTTCAACTGGCGTCTGATATTCATCCGGCTTGATGACCAGCAGGTCGCAGCGTAGGTGATCGATAACCTGTTCAGCGGTGTTACCAAGGAACGCGGCAGAAATACCGGTACGACCGACGGTACCCAGTACCACAATACCCGCCTGCAAGTGCTCGGCTAAATCAGGAATGACCTCTTCAGGCAATCCTTTTTCAACGTGCGTCACTTTCTCATCGATACTGAATTTCTGGCGCAACGCCTTCATGGCCAGCAGATGCTGTCCACGGATCGCGTCGTTATAAACGCTGGGGTCAAACTCAGGTAGTTCAATTGCGATATTGATTGGCGTAACAGGGTAGGCGCCAACCAGATGCACTTCAGTATGGTTAACCTGTTCTGCTAGTTGCAGCGTCTCTTTGACCAGTTTTTCATTGAGCGCGTTGTGATAAGGCTCTTCACTGGCGAGGTTCACCGCAACCAGCGCTTTGCCCTCTTCAGGCCATGGCTGATCTTTAACCATCCATACCGGGCTTGGACATTTGCGCAATAAATGCCAGTCGGTAGGCGTGAAAATTACGGCTTCGAGGCGGTCGTGTTGGTGTGCCATTTTGAGGACCAGGTCATGCTGAGCGCTAATGACTTCCTGGATGATGGCTTCAAAGGGACGGTTATGCCATACCACTTTAATTTCAAGAGGGATCCCTGCTTCGATGTAGTATTTTGCTTGTTCACGGATCCATGCTGTTCGCTGGCTGATGACCCCCTGACGCATTGCCGTACGCTCATCGGGCGACAGCAGGGTAGTCATCTCGTAGGAAAAGTCATAGATTGGCAAAAAGGCTTTAATTTTGCCACCAATCCGTTGATGCAAATAAACAGCTCGCCGTAATGCTGGTTGATCGTCCTGGTTTGGATCGATGACGACCAGCATATTTTTATACATAGCCATACAGGGTCTCCTTACAACTGTCATCGCAGTTTGTAATTAAAAGAGTAACCCAATAATGTGGATTGAAACAGGGGAGAACCTCCTGCCAGATCAATAAATCGGGAAAATTTAGCGATTTGACAGAAGGATAACAGAAATGCTTGCGGAAAGATTACGCAACGTTACGCGTGTGGCCAGCAAGAACTGCCAGCGCGTCGCTATTCTCAATAGTTATGTATTTGCCTTTCACTGCCAGCATACCGCTTTTCTGGAAACGACCCAACAGGCGGCTGATGGTTTCAACCGTCAGACCCAGGTAGTTACCGATGTCGCCGCGGGTCATGGTCAGGCGGAACTCACGAGGCGAGAATCCGCGCTGGGCAAAGCGGCGAGACAAGTTGTAGATAAAGGCCGCCAGGCGCTCTTCTGCATTTTTCTTCGACAACAGCAGGATCATATCCTGGTCGCCTTTGATTTCGCCACTCATCAGACGCATCATCTGCTGACGCAGATTCGGCATTTTTCCGGACAGGTCATCAAGGGTTTCGAAAGGAATTTCGCAAACCATTGAGGTTTCCAGCGCCTGGGCAAAGCTCGGGTGATGTCCGCTGCCAATCGCGTCAAAACCGACCAGATCACCCGCCAGATGGAAGCCGGTAATTTGCTCATCGCCTTGTTCGGTAATGGTATAGCTTTTAATCGTTCCGGAGCGGATAGCGTAGAGTGATTTAAGTTCATCACCTGCTTTAAAGAGCGTTTGCCCCTTTTGGATAGGCTTTTTGCGCTCGATGATGTTATCGAGCTGGTCAAGCTCATGCTCGTTAAGTGTGAACGGGATGCAAAGCTGGCTGATGCTGCAATCCTGGCAATGGATAGCACAACCGCCAGACTGAATGCGCCGTATAATTCGCTTTTCCGGGATCATAGGTCTGCTCAAGCCGTAATTGATATTTGTCAATTTTAACATCTTTTTGGTGAGCACGTAAGCCTGAGCTACTCCCAATAGAGAATAATTCAGGTATAACCGGAATGAATGTTTGTAACTCCTTGATTAACCGCATTAAATTTGTGGTCACATTATGCGAAAGTGTGACGAATAAGGCATTAATTGCCTGGAATCTAGAGTAGCAAATAACCTTCGTGACGCAATAACCACTCTTTTCGCTGCACGCCGCCAGCATATCCAGTCATGGTGCCGTTACGCCCAATGACGCGATGGCAGGGGACCACAATGCTTACCGGGTTGGCGCCATTGGCCGCACCGACGGCTCTTGCTGCACCGGGGCGCCCTAACTGTTCGGCCAGTTGACCATAGTGCATGACTTGCCCACACGGGATAGTGCGTAATGCTTGCCAGACTTCACGCTGGAAAGGCGTGCCAGCCGTTGCCGTTTCCAGCGTGTCAATAATGCTGAGATTCCCGGCAAAATACTCCGACAGTTTATCGCTTAATCCGCCAGGGTTTTTGGCTGTAATACGCTGATAACCTTCTGTGCGGTAATGAATATCCAGCAATTGTTCCATGCGATCGCGGTGCTGATCCCATTCCACCGCGCGCAGGCGAAATTGCTCATCACAAATAACCCACAGCGGGCCCAGCGGCGTGTCGATGGTATCTTCCAGTAAGTTCAGCATCCGTTTCTCTCATTACAGCGTTCAGGCGAGGTTACACATTATCACGGCAGCAACAGTTGCAGCTATACCCCTAAAAACGGATATCTGTATGTCGTGAGTAGATCTTTTCAGCGGAGCGAGCCAGGTGAATTATTGGAAATAATCGTAAACCGTTGTCGGTATAATAGTGCGCGGTTATGATAATGCTCGTCGTAATTCGCTGGAGGAAGAAACATGAATCTTGATGATGCTTCGCTGTTTCTGGATGCTATGGGGGATGTCCAACCACTGAAGGGCTGCGCCGATGTACACTGGCAGCCAACGCGTAATATCCGCACTCCGGCGCGTATCGATACGCTTCAACTGGATAACTTTCTCACGACGGGGTTTCTCGATATTATCCCGTTGAACGAGCCGCTTGAGTTTCGTCGCGAAGGTTTACAGCACGGCGTGACTGACAAACTGCGAACCGGAAGATATCCGCAGCAGGCGAGCCTTAATCTCATCCGCCAGCCCGTAGAAACATGCCGCCAGATGCTATTCAGTTTTATTCTGCAGGCACAGCAAGATGGATTACGTAATGTGCTAGTGATACACGGTAAGGGGCGTGACGATAACGCTCATGCCAATATTGTTCGCAGCTATGTGGCGCGCTGGCTGACAGAATTTGATGACGTCCAGGCCTACTGCGCCGCTTTGCCGCATCACGGCGGCAGCGGGGCATGCTATGTGGCATTACGTAAAACCGCGCAGGCAAAACAGGAAAACTGGGAGCGTCACGCTAAGCGCAGCCGCTGATCAACGTATTCATCAGGCGGCCAGTACTCTGTTCCTGCCTTCGTGCTTGGCTTTGTACAACGCGTCGTCCACGCGTTTGAATAATTCATCAATACTTTCGTTCGTTTCGTGCCGCGCAACGCCAATGCTGACGGTAAAGCGGGGAAGACCAGGGAGAGTAACCTTGGCTACCGTTGCGCGGATCACTTCTGCAAGATTGAGGGCGACATCCAGCGAGGTTCGCGGCAGCAGCAGCACAAATTCTTCACCACCCCAGCGAAAAATAAGATCGTCTTTTCGTGCACAGGATTCCAGTGTGCGGGCCAGAGCACAAAGCACTTCATCGCCTTTTAAATGACCGAAGAGATCGTTAATGCTTTTAAAACGATCGATGTCGATCAATAACAGGCTGTAGTCCTGCGTCAATGATACCGCATGCGTCTGCTCCGGCTCGGTTACCTGATAAAAATGTCGGCGATTAAGTAATCCCGTTAAAGGGTCACGCAGAGCGGCATGCTCAAGCTCCTGTTCCAGCCGTTTTTGTTCGGTAATGTCATGAATAATGCACAACATGAGTTTATTACCGTAAATTTCAATCGGTCCGGCGTAGGTTTGTACATGACGTGAGGTGCCGTCTGCCAGTTTATGGACAAAGTGCAAAGGCTTATGGCCGCCGGGCAGATGGGCGATTTCATGCATCACCGGCAATATATGGCGGCCCAGCATGTTGATCTCCCAGGTATGTTTCTGGCACATCACATCAAGGTTGTAACCATAAAAATTCAGGGCACTGAGGTTTGCATCAACGATCAGGCCATCGCGGGACGGATCAATCAGTAACATTGGCGCGGAGTTGGTCTGGAAAAAACGCGCATAAAAGCCCTGTTTTTTTCGTTGATAAGTTGCTGAACGGCTGGCTTTCAGACCTTGCGCAGTAGGCGTTTCAATGCCTTCGAAAAGGATAACATCCCCCACGCCCGGCAGAGATTTAATGGACAGGCGGCTGGCCAACGCGATTTCCTCACCATCGCGGTAAACCGTGAGGATCTCAACAACGTGATGATGATTGCTCAAGTCACTGAGATACATGGTTAAATCATTTTGAGAATGCGTTGAGAATATGCCCTTGCGCAGTGGGGAAAAACAGAGATCCCGCATTAACTCACGTGCAACGATATTAGCGAACACCAGTTCTTCGGTTTGTGGCGAAACAATCCACACCGGAAAGGTTAACAAATCCAGTGAATGCAGCTCGGTTGTGCTCATCGATAATCCCGTTATCTTTATCTGCTGTGTTGCCCGTTTAATGGCGAATATTTTAGATATTACAGTCTCACAAAGTTATTGATTGTCGGTGAGACAAGGGTTGTACGACTGGCTTTTGTTTGATGCTGTTTTCTGATTGGATCAGTTCATGAATCTTATGCGCTGGCAGCGGTTTTGCAAACAGGAAACCTTGCAGCATGCTACATCCCATCTGGGTAAGAAGTAATTCCTGCTCCTGGGTTTCTATTCCTTCAGCCACCACGCGCATATTCATGGAGTGAGCTATGTCAATAATGGTAGACACAATTTTTGTATTTTTACTGTTCTCGCTAATATCTTTGACAAATATCCTGTCGATTTTTAATTCCCGTGCCGGAAGTGACTTCAACATCAATATATTTGAATAACCAGTGCCGAAATCATCAATAGAAACGGTGATCCCCAAAGCCGAAAAAGCATTCAGGATTTCAATACTGCGTTTTAAATTTTTAAGTGCAGTGCTCTCCGTGAGCTCCAGCGTGAGACAGGCAGGTGAAAGTTGGTATTGCGCCAGGGCGTTACAAACAACATCAATAATATCATGCTGTTCAAACTGAGCGGGGGAGAGGTTAACGGCGAGCGTCCATTCTGTATTCCCTTGTAATGTCCACTGATGCAACTGCAAACATGCCTGTTGGATAACCCATTTGCCGACGGGAATAATCAGGCCCGTTTCTTCCAGCGCAGGCAGAAATTCAGCCGGTAGCAGCATGCCGCGCTCCGGATGATGCCAGCGTAATAACGCTTCAAAACCAGTCAGAGAATGATCTCCGGCGGTATATTTAGGCTGATACCATAGCTCAAACTGGTTGCGTTCAAGCGCTTGTGAAAGTTCCTGTAGAAATGTCGGCGGCGTATCAGCGATAGCTTCCATCTGGGGACTATAAATAGCCCAGCCGTTTCTGCCCGCCTGTTTGACATGATACATCGCCATATCAGCCTTCACTTTTAGCTCATGCAGAGTCGAGCCATGTTCGGGATAAATACTGCTTCCCGCACTTAACGAAACCCGAATGGTATGACCGAATAAGGTAAAGGGGTCACCGATCGCATCTGAAATTTGCGCAAGCAAGGCGGAGATAGCCTGCTGGTTGCAGTCTGGGACCAGCAGGATAAATTCATCTCCCCCCAGTCTTGCCAGCGTCATTGAGTCATCAAGGCAACTGTAGATACGCTGTGTACTGGCAATCAGCAGTTGATCGCCGATGTGATGCCCCCAGGTATCGTTAACGACTTTAAAACGATCGAGGTCGATAAATACCAACGCGAAATGCTGTTGATGCAATTTGGAATGCCGCAGGCAGGCTTGTAAGCGGGTATCTATTTGCGTTCGATTAGCAAGTCCCGTCAGCGCGTCGAAGTGGACCTGATGTTCAAGCTGGCAGTTCAACTGATGCAGGTTGTCAGCCAGTCGGGAAGTGCGCAGTTGTGAATCCACCATCGAGACGACCAGCATGATACCCAAAATAATTAGCGTGACGGCACAGACCCAGACAGAGAGTTCCAGCGTACTGAGCCCATCGTGCGCAGTGTGTCCAAAATGGGTGAACGTTGCCGCTCCCATACCGGTGTAATGCATAGAAGCAATTGCCAGCGCCATAATAAGGGCAGCAATAAGTCGGTTAATCAGTACACGACGAGTGTTTTGGCGTAAATGGAAGGCGAGCCATAAACCTACGCCAGACGCAACGACGGCAATAATCACAGAGAGCAAAATCAGCGAGCGATCCCATGAGATGGCCACATGTTCGATAATGGCATACATGCCAACGTAGTGCATCGTGACAACGCCGGCACTCAATATGCTGGTGGCAATGACCAGTCGTTTTGTTGATAGCGTATTACCGGAAATAGCGATATTGATGGCGAGGGTTGCAGAAATGAGCGCAATAAAGAACGAAAACGCGGTGAGTGATAGGTGATAATTGATCGGCATAGTCATTTTCATGGCCAGCATACCGATAAAATGCATCGACCAGATCCCCATACCCAGCGTAGCGCCGCCAGATAGCCGCCAGAAGGTAGATTCACGTTTGCTGGAGATTGCTACCTTACCCGCACTGTCGAGGGCAATAAAGGAGGCAATAAACGCGACAACAAAGGAAATCCCAATCAATACAGGGTCCCACGACACGTGCAACATCTTGCTACCTATCGAAAAAAAGCCGTGATGATAAATCTAGCAGGTTTTGTCCAGTTAACCTGATAAAACCAGGAATGTTCTTGTGTTTTTACAATGAGTATTAGAGCGAAGAGCAAGATATTGAAAATGACAAGCCATTACTTATATAAGTATTCATAAAAATTATGTTTCTGTGTGTTTTATGCTCGTCACGTGCTCGCCATCACAATAATCTGATGGTGGGGAACATTACCGCCATTGCCGGGATAAAGTGCTGAACTATTATGAATGGGTAGTGTAATTTATTGACTTAAGTAAAAGGTCTGCTGGCTCTCATTGAAAGTTCAGCTTTCGTCACAGAGCAATGGAAATCTGTATTGCAGATGCTATAAAAATAACATCCACGTTATTTCTTGGTGCACAGGGTTAAAATGTTAAATGATATAAGCGTCAGAACCTTTATTATTTTATTTCTGCTCATTACGGCGGTTGCGCTCAATGTTGTTGAAATGATTTTTTCGGCTACCCCAGAAATTATTATTGGTACTAATGCGGTAAGCATTATTTCTATATTATGTTTGTGGTGGTACATGACGAAATATCTGGTCATGCCGATTAATACGGTTAAAAGAAGCATTGAAGAGGTAACATCCGGGAATCTGGCAATCAGTATTCCCGAGTTTGGTAATAACTGTGCGGGTAGACTAATTCCTGGCATCAATAGCTTATCGGTAATGACTCCAACTTACTGATAGTGTTTTATGTTCAGATAATGCCCGATGACCTTGTCATGCAGCTCCACCGATTTTGAGAACGACAGTGACTTCCGTCCCAGCCTTGCCAGATGTTGTCTCAGATTCAGGTTATGTCGCTCAATGCGCTGAGTGTAACGCTTGCTGATTACGTGCAGCTTTCCCTTCAGGCGGGATTCATACAGCGGCCAGCCATCCGTCATCCATACCACGACCTCAAAGGCCGACAGCAGGCTCAGAAGACGCTCCAGTGTGGCCAGAGTGCGTTCACCGAAGACGTGCGCCACAACCGTCCTCCGTATCCTGTCATACGCGTAAAACAGCCAGCGCTGACGTGATTTAGCACCGACGTAGCCCCACTGTTCGTCCATTTCCGCGCAGACGATGACGTCACTGCCCGGCTGTATGCGCGAGGTTACCGACTGCGGCCTGAGTTTTTTAAGTGACGTAAAATCGTGTTGAGGCCAACGCCCATAATGCGGGCGGTTGCCCGGCATCCAACGCCATTCATGGCCATATCAATGATTTTCTGGTGCGTACCGGGTTGAGAAGCGGTGTAAGTGAACTGCAGTTGCCATGTTTTACGGCAGTGAGAGCAGAGATAGCGCTGATGTCCGGCAGTGCTTTTGCCGTTACGCACCACCCCGTCAGTAGCTGAACAGGAGGGACAGCTGATAGAAACAGAAGCCACTGGAGCACCTCAAAAACACCATCATACACTAAATCAGTAAGTTGGCAGCATCACCTAGCTTATCAAGTAATATTTCAGCACTCGTTAATGAGATCAGGACATCCTCGCAAACGGCGATGACGCTTTCTGAACAGCTGGCGGAACGCAGCGCCGAGCTTTCAGTGAAAACAGAACAGCAATCCGGAGCATTAATGCAGACGGCTGCCAACATGGATGAAATAGCGGTTAATACGCGAAATAATGCTGATAACACGCAAATAGCCAGCGCCCAGGCAACAATTGCCACGCAATGCGCCCGTCAAGGTGGCGAATTAATGGTGCAGGTTGCGACAAATATGCGTTCAATCACCGAATGCGCACAGCAAATGACAGAAATTATTACGCTGATAGATGGTATTGCATTCCAGACCAATATTCTGGCATTGAATGCTGCTGTGGAAGCTGCAAGGGCCGGTGAACATGGCAAAGGTTTTTCTGTGGTGGCCGGTGAGGTAAGAATGCTTGCACACCGCAGTGCAGATGCAGCTAAGAATATTAAGCAACTGATTGCTCAAACCCATCAAAATGTTCAGCAAGGCGCTGCTATTGTGCGTGAAGCTGAGAAAAACATGCATGATATTGTCGGGGGGGCCGGGCAATTAAACCAACTGATGGGCGAGATATTAACCACTACGCAGGAGCAGGAGAAAGGAATTATCAGAATTACCCATGCTCTGGCCGAACTGGAGAACGTCACCCAAAGTAATGCCATTATGGTTGATGAGCTTTCTGACTCATCAGGTATCCTGAAAAACCAGGTGATTGACCTTCAATCGCGAACGCATAAATTTCGCTTAAGTCATGCGCTTGAATCAGAGAGACGCCAGCGGGCCTGAGACGGTCATCTCGTAACCAGCGCCGCATTCGTCGGCGCTTTTCTTATTATCAGATACTTTTTATGAATCATTTCAGCACAATGGGACAATGAGATATTGCTTAACATATTCTGACAGCTAGACTAACGAAAAAAGCTGAATGTTTGTGGAGGCGCTGTGGAAGCCATTAAGGGAACGGATGTTAATGTGCCGGATGCCGTGTTTGCCTGGCTGTTGGATGGCCGTGGTGGGGTGAAACCACTGGAAGATAACGATGTTATCGACAGTCAACATCCCTGCTGGCTGCATCTTAATTATACCCATCCTGAAAGCGCGCAATGGCTGGCGACAACGCCTTTACTTCCCAATAACGTGCGTGATGCGCTGGCGGGTGAAAGCACGCGCCCACGCGTAAGCCGAGTAGGGGAAGGTACGTTGATTACGCTGCGCTGTATTAACGGCAGCACCGACGAGCGACCTGACCAACTGGTTGCGATGCGCTTATATATGGATGAACGTCTGATTGTCTCAACACGTCAGCGTAAAGTCTTGGCGCTGGATGATGTGGTCAGCGATCTCCAGGAAGGCACGGGAGCGGCTGATTGTGGTAGTTGGCTGGTGGATGTTTGCGATGCATTAACCGATCATGCCAGTGAGTTTATCGAACAACTGCACGATAAGATTATCGATCTGGAAGATAACCTGCTCGATCAGCAGATTCCGCCGCGTGGTTTCCTGGCATTGCTGCGTAAGCAGTTAATTGTGATGCGCCGCTATATGGCGCCTCAACGCGATGTCTATTCCCGGCTGGCGAGCGAACGTTTTTCCTGGATGACCGACGACCATCGGCGGCGGATGCAGGATATCGCTGACAGGCTAGGGAGAGGGCTGGATGAAATAGATGCCTGTATTGCCAGGACCGGTATTATGGCGGATGAAATTGCGCAGGTTATGCAGGAGTCTCTGGCTCGCCGAACGTATACAATGTCATTGATGGCAATGGTTTTTCTTCCCAGCACATTTTTAACCGGGCTGTTTGGCGTTAACCTTGGCGGTATCCCTGGCGGCGGCTGGCAGTTTGGCTTCTCACTTTTTTGTATTCTGTTAGTGGTCCTGATTGGTGGTGTTACTTTATGGTTGCATCGTAGTAAATGGTTGTAACAACAACGTTTTTTAGTGACTTTTGCGCATGAAAACGTCCTGGTTTTTGAGCGAAGTCAATAAACCATCTACCTATTCGGGGCAATATCTCTCTCGCAGGTGAATGCAACGTCAAGCGATGGGCGTTGCGCTCCATATTGTCTTACTTCCTTTTTTGAATTACTGCATAGCACAATTGATTCGTACGACGCCGACTTAGATTAGTCGGCTTTTTTTTGCCTGCAGGAAATCAGCGTCTACCCTAAAAGAGCCAACCTGAATAACTGGAGGGGTATATGAACTGTCTGATTGCAACGCCGCACACTGATTCGCTACCGACCGACCCGGTTCCCATTCCCGATCCCATACCTCGTCCGCAGCCAATGCCGGATCCGCCACCGGATGAAGAGCCGATTAAATTGTCGCATCGCGGGCGCAGATCTGCGAGGATACGCGCCTGCTGATTGTGAGTTTTTACCGCGAGATTAAATTGTGACCGCTTTTTCAACCCTGAATGTTTTACCTGCTGCCCAACTCGAGAATCTTAACGAGCTGGGTTATCTTGAAATGACGCCTGTTCAGGCTGCTGCGTTACCGGCAATTCTGGCGGGGAAAGATGTTCGCGTGCAGGCTAAAACCGGCAGTGGCAAAACGGCGGCTTTTGGTCTTGGATTATTACAGCATGTTGATGTCGCGCTGTTTCAGACGCAGTCCCTGGTGCTGTGCCCAACGCGCGAGCTTGCTGACCAGGTGGCGGGTGAGCTGCGTCGCTTAGCGCGCTTTCTGCCTAACACCAAGATCTTAACGTTGTGCGGTGGGCAGCCCTTTGGCGCACAGCGTGACTCCCTGCAGCATGCGCCACATATTATTGTCGCAACGCCAGGGCGTTTACTCGACCATCTGCAAAAAGGCACTGTTTCTCTGGATGCCCTGAATACGCTGGTGATGGATGAAGCCGATCGCATGCTGGATATGGGCTTTAGCGATGCGATTGATGATGTCATTCGCTTTGCGCCAGCTTCGCGTCAGACCTTACTGTTTTCTGCGACCTGGCCTGAAGCCATTGCCGCCATTAGTGGCCGGGTGCAACAAAATCCATTAACGATCGAAATTGATACCGTTGACGCGCTGCCGGCGATTGAGCAGCAGTTTTTCGAAACTTCCAGCCATGGCAAAATTCCGCTGCTGCAAAAATTGCTCAGTCAGCATCAACCTGCATCATGCGTAGTTTTTTGTAATACCAAAAAAGATTGTCAGGCCGTGTGTGACGCACTGAATGCGGCGGGGCAAAGCGCGCTCTCACTGCATGGCGATCTTGAGCAGCGCGATCGCGATCAGACGCTGGTACGTTTTGCCAACGGCAGCGCGCGCATTCTGGTTGCTACCGATGTGGCCGCGCGTGGTCTGGATATTAAATCACTTGAGCTGGTGGTTAACTTCGAACTGGCGTGGGATCCGGAAGTCCACGTCCATCGTATCGGACGTACCGCGCGTGCCGGCAACAGTGGTCTGGCGATTAGCTTCTGTGCACCGGAAGAAGCGCAGCGGGCCAATATTCTTTCTGAAATGCTGCAACTGAAGCTGAACTGGCTGCCAGCCCCAGCTAACGGCCCAATCCTGCCGCTGGAAGCTGAGATGGCGACGTTATGCATTGATGGCGGTAAAAAGGCTAAAATGCGTCCCGGCGATGTTCTCGGCGCGCTGACCGGTGATATTGGTCTGGAAGGCGCCGATATCGGCAAAATTGCCGTTCATCCGGCGCATGTCTATGTCGCTGTTCGCCAGACTGTAGCGCATAAGGCATGGAAGCAATTGCAAAACGGTAAGATAAAAGGCAAGACTTGCCGGGTTCGGTTATTGAAATAACCACTCGTCGGAGCGCCTGATGGCGCTCCGCTTATCCGGAACTATCGACTTACTTCACTTCCACGACGTTCAGGCGCAGCTCATCCAGTTGAGCATCATCTTCTTCTGGCTGCCAGCCCGCAGGCTGCAGCGGGATCTCTTCACGATCGAACGCTAAATCACCGCCGTCCACAACCTCTGAACCGTGCCTGATACCTTTAAAATCGAACAGATTGATATCGCTAAGATGTGAAGGTACAACGTTCTGCATTGCGCTGAACATGGTTTCAATACGCCCTGGATAGCGTTTGTCCCAGTCGCGCAGCATATCGGCAATGACCTGACGCTGCAGGTTAGGCTGTGAGCCGCACAGATTACATGGAATAATCGGGAAACCTTTCGCTTCGGAGAAACGCTCAATATCTTTCTCACGGCAGTATGCCAGCGGACGGATAACGATATGTTTACCGTCATCGCTCATCAGCTTCGGTGGCATACCTTTCATCTTCCCGCCGTAGAACATGTTTAAGAACAGCGTTTGCAGGATATCGTCGCGATGGTGACCGAGCGCAATCTTGGTGGCACCTAACTCAGTTGCCGTGCGGTACAGAATGCCGCGACGCAGGCGAGAGCAGAGCGAGCAGGTCGTTTTGCCTTCAGGGATTTTATCTTTGACGATCCCGTAGGTGTTTTCTTCGACAATCTTATACTCAACGCCCAGTTGCTCCAGATACTCCGGCAGAATGTGCTCCGGGAAGCCAGGTTGTTTCTGATCGAGGTTAACCGCAACTAAGGAAAAACTGATCGGGGCGCTTTGCTGCAAATTACGCAGGATCTCCAGCATGGTATAGCTGTCTTTCCCCCCGGAAAGGCACACCATAATGCGATCGCCGTCTTCGATCATATTGAAGTCGGCAATCGCTTCGCCCACGTTACGGCGCAGACGTTTTTGCAATTTGTTCAGGTTGTATTGTTCTTTCTTTGTAACTTGTTGATTTTCTTGCATTATTTACTGTCTCTGACTCCAAAAGGGGCATATAAGGGGCAAAATTTTTTTACAGGGCAAGTTTGGCGTTGAGCATTTTCACCTGTTCGCTGTTCAGTTCTTCAATCCATGCACTGTAAATTTCGTATACCATCTGCGCGTTTTCATGCCCCATCTGATTAGCTATAAATGATGGGTTCGCTCCAGCCGATAACAGCCAGCAAGCAAAAGTATGCCGCGTATGGTACGGATTACGGCGACGAATACCAGCACGTTTTACAGCAGCGTTCCATCTGGCACCTATGCTACTCATAGAGTAGTAGGGTTTTTGTTCTCCCTTGCGCATCCTGGGCATGAAAACAAAGTGCACTTTCTGGATCCCGGTAGCGCCATATTCACGATGGTGAAAGATTATTTTTGTCTTAGGGTGCGCAAAAGCGCTAGTTAGTATTCTCAACGAGGCGTTAGCGGACGATGATGCAGATTTTATGGAGCAGTGCGTGCTGGAGGCGTTCGAACAGAATGATCCGGTTTATATTATTGGTGCGAGCTACTACACGACGAGAAAAAAAATTTCGGACCTGACCCGGAATATTCAGCAGATTGCGCCCTGGCTGACAGCAGACGAGGCCCGCAAGCGCGTGCGCTGGTGCGTTGAGATATTCGGAGCGCGGGTGTATCTGGAGGCTCGTCGTCAGTTGCGTACTGATAAACGCTAACCAGGAACCGGGTAAACGTAATCCTAAAACAGCGAGTAGCAGTATGTTTCCCTAAACTCATGGCTCATCATGAAAAAACCTAAAATGAATAGGGTTTATCATGAAAAAAATATCATTGTGTTGTTTGTGTATTTTAGCGCTATCCGGCTGCACCGTTCAAAAACAGATGACGCCTGTCGGTGGGAGCAAAGCCGACGGGACAATTAGAATGGGCTATCACGTTGGTGATAGCTACGGAGCATTTGAAAAGGCGAATGTTGATATGACGCAGGGGCAATCCCTGGCGGCACAAAAGTGCAGGATTTGGGGGTACGAGGGGGCCGAGGCATTCGGTGGCCAAACGTCACAATGCACAGATCCTGGCCCTATGGGGTGCAGGCAGGCGGATGTCTATATTGAGTATCAGTGCACGGGAGGCAAGGCCTCGCAGAACTAAAAAATTAGTAATAAGTGTTTATTCTAGAAAAAACGTTGAAAACGGGCCAGTAAAGTGGATGATTTATATATGCTTGGCAGAGCTGCGCCATGATGGCAGCGGCGCTAAGCGAACAATTTAAACACAACGAGAACCCCGCCAGCGCGGGGTTTTTGCTTTCCGGCGATACGATAGGAGTATTCGCGAGGTGCATTGCACCAGTACCCCTGTCACATCGTCGGTTTGCAAGGTGTGCAAAAAACTCCTGGCTTCAGTTTTTTTTCAGAGAGTTATTCTTCATGTATACCATGTTAAATATAATGTGGCTTGACTTGATATAGTTATTCACAATATTAATTGAATCTATTGTTATATTTTTGAAATAAATAAATTTGGTTGTTTTGTGTTCCAAATTTACAGGTTGCTTTTTGTCAATATATGTATAAATGGCTGGTGGATATTTTTGGTTAAGTCTGAAATTGAGTGGTTTGTCACAAATTTAACACCATCTAAATGGTACTAATTATTCGTCGATACAGTCGAGTAACGATAAATTATTTTATATTCCAATGAAAATTAAGGATGAATTATGGCTTACGCTCAATGGGCAGAAATTAAAATAGTTGTCGCTGAAGGACAATCCGTATCCATTAGAAACGCATCACACGATAGTGGAAAATTTTATAAACTAGGAAATAAAGATCAGGAGTTATCACCAGATAGAATAAATGCAATGGTGATTACCAGCTCTTCGACTGCCGATGAGGCCACGATCTGCGCATGTGGGCGTTCAGATGCTGCTGTTGGCACTGAGGGCAGTTTCGTTATGTATAATGGCCCTGAAAAAATTGGCCGCTTTTATTGGGATTGCCCTTGGGGGAAAAAGACCAATAAGAAAGAATATACAAGTGCCTCTAATAAATATGTTGTACAAGTTGAAGGCGGTAACGTTGACTCTGGTGCGTTAGGTAATATAACGCTTACTGTTGTGAAAATCCGATAATACTATCTTTAACTTGATTAAATTAATATAGGCCCTGGTATTCGCCGGGGTTTTTTCATATCTGCTTTCCGTAAACCCCTAGTTAACCATCAACTTTCTAGTCTGGTCGTTAAATCCAATCTGTGGGATTTGCAGAAAAACAAAGTAGCAATCCACTCCCCGCGCTGACGGGGTTTTTATTCAAATACGCGTCTGCTGTAAATAGACCCGTTTTAGTTCCATGCATTTTTTGAGATCCCGGCCAAATAATGGTGCTGTCGGTATTCCTCCGGTGTCATATTGTTCAGTGATTCATGCGGGCGTTCACAGTTATATTCTGACAACCATTTCTCCGTGATTTCCCGCACTTCATTCAGCGTTCTGAACAGATAAAAATCGAGTATTTCTGTACGGTATGTCCGGTTAAAGCGCTCAATGAAAGCGTTCTGCGTCGGCTTACCTGGCTGGATAAATTCCAGTTTTACTGCATGTTTCTCTGCCCATTCAGCCAGTGCCAGAGAGATAAATTCCGGACCATTATCCATGCGCAGCATGACCGGATACCCGCGATTTGCCGCGATCCTGTCGAGTACACGGACCACTCGCTGAGCTGGCAGATTCAGATCGATTTCAATCGACAACGCCTCACGGTTAAAGTCATCAACGACATTGAACGTGCGAAAACGACGGCCACAGACCAGGGCATCATGCATAAAATCGACAGACCAGCTCTGGTTCAGCGCTTCCGGCGTGGCCAGTGGCGAGGGATTACGCACCGGCAACCGCTGTTTGCCGTTACGGCGAAAATTCAGCTTCAGCAGACAATAAATACGGTGGATCCTTTTGTGGTTCCACGGGTGTCCCTGCCGCCTCAGAACCTGGAAAAGTTTTGGAAAACCGTATCGTGGATATCGCTCTGCCACTGCCTGCAACGCGACAATAACGGGTTCGTCACGCGTGGTATCCGGACGGTAATGGTAAACCGTTCTGCTCAGGTTCAGACTCCGGCAGGCCTGACGGATACTGAGTCCAAATGTCGTTATCAGATGAGTGACCAGCTCACGCTTAAAGGCTGGTTTTAAAGTTTTTTTTCGATAACGTCTTTCAGCGCCCGGTTCTCAAGGCTCAGGTCGGCAAACATCTGTTTGAGACGTCGGTTCTCGTCCTCAAGATCCTTGATCTTTTTAATATCAGAAGCCTCCATGCCGCCGTATCTGGACTTCCAGTTGTAGTAGGTGGCTTCAGAGATACCGGTCTCCCGGCAGACATCTTTAACAGTTCGTCCGGCTTCAACCGACTTAATCACAGCGATGATCTGATGCTCAGTAAAACGGGCTTTACGCATAGCGATCTCCTTCGTTGGCAGATTGATTATGCCGGATGATCTCTAAATGTGAATGGCACGATTACGCGGGATACTTACAGCGGCCTTTTTCATTGTGCACAGAAAACCTCCAGCTAGGCTGGAGGTTCCGTAAAGCGATTGGCAGCATCTTAAGAAAGCTGTGCGAATAGAGAAGTGTGAATGTTCTAGAAGCAGAATGTGTGCGGATCACATCCATATACTTCTGGAAATCCTACCGAAGATGAGCGTATCCGGCTTTATGGGAGATCTGAAAGGGGAAAGCAGTCTGATGTTGTATGCGCAGTTATAACTCTCGTATCCGGATAGCCCGTTTACGGGCCGTAATTAACTAAGTTTGATGCAAATGTCAGATCGTATGCGCCTGTTAGGACGCGGCTGGTAAGAGAGCCTGATAGGCGTATCAGAAAAACCTCCGGCTATGCCGGAGGATATTCTGCTCATTCGAAAACCGGATCGCCGTCGCCGGGGAAAAAATCATCCGCAGGCTTTACCGTGAGATCAATCACAGACGGATCGTATTTCATCGCCAGGAAGCGCTCACGATATAGATGGTAGGACGCTTCGCAGACGTTACTGGTGAAATAGGCGTTATAACCTCCACCAACGGCCGCGCCTGCGACGGGAATCGTTTGAGCTAGTTTTGCTTTGGTGAGTCGAATCCCAAGACTGTTGGCAATCTGCTTAATAATCTTCACAAACACTTGTTTTTCCAACTCTTCCCAGACCACTTTCTTGGCGACCTGTTGCGATATTTTTACCAGTTGTGCCATGGCGACATTTTTCGCCATAGTCGATGAAGCAGAAGATAGCCCCAAAATATTAAAGGCAAAAAGTCGTTCTTCTTGACGGGTGATATCAAAACCGTAATACGTCGCATATTCGCCAATGGCTCGTAGATTCAATGTAATGAGAGTAGGTATATCGATAGCCATCCCTGCAATCCCCATCATGCCCGTGCCTGCACCTTCCGCCAGTGCGATGCCCTTATACTTAGCTGCCAGCCAGCCAACGGTTTTATCGATGTCCTCAAGACGCAACGTTTCAATATCTTCATATCGATTGATGTGGACATGCCCGTCATTACGGAACTCTTCGAAAATCGCCTCTGGTCGCACTGACCACAGTGCGGCATCGTTACAGACTCCCACCAGACCCTGCACAGAAGATTGAATGGCTTCGCCGACGACCGGTGTAGAAAGCATCAACTCTCCGGCGCTGTTAAGAGGTTTACTGATTAAATCAAATGATTTAGCCAGAAAACCGCGTTGTGGGTTTTTCCAGTCGTGGATTTGCTGAAGTGCATTTTTATCGTAATTGATCAGTTTCATGTTATTCCTCGCCTGCCGGCCATCAGTATTTTATGACGTGAGTTTGATACTAAAGTTATCGGCAATAAAAATGTGTAGATGAGTATTTTTAAGTCCTTTTGAAAACAGACGGCAAAAGCAAAGGAGGAGGCTAAGAATCATACAGAATGGTGAGGTTAGTTGATGGAAAAGAATACTTAAGATTAGGCATGTAATGCTGCGTCATATTGGCTGGACTAGCTGGGTGAGTGGTTTAAACATTTTGCTGGTGGCTGCAGTCTAAACGAGAGTATTAATGAGTGGCGGTTTATCCCAACTAATATCTTGATTTTGAGACATTTAATAGAGGCTCAATTCATAGTGTGGCATCAGAAGAGTATGCATCACGCCGGATAGTCCGGCAAAAGAAGTCTGATATAAAAACTGTGGCGTGTATGGTACGGATAAGCGGGAAAAATGTCAGCACATTTAGGACAGGAATCGTGGGGTATAACAGGTAGAAACAAAAAGCCCGCAGCGATGTGCGGGCCAGACAGCTTAGCGGACTACCAGTACCGAACACTCCGCATGACGCACCACGGCTGCGGCGTTAGACCCCAGCAGGTAGGTAGTGATGTCAGGTCGATGTGAGGCAATAATGACCATATCAGCCGGTAATTTTTTGGCCATCTCCAGAATCTTATCTTTTGGCGCACCTTCTGTGACATGAACGTGCACTCTGTCCGTTGGGATATTGAACTTCTTGATAATCTCTTCCAGTTGAGATTTTGCTTCGGCTTTCAGATCTTCCATGGCCGGTAACTCTGCCGAGTAGGCCAATCCCAGGGAAGCATAATAGGGCAGTGACGGAATTACGGTCAAAAAATGAACCTGTGCATCGTCAATTTTTGCCTCTGCTTCAACATGGGCAATAACACGTTGAGTTAATTCTGAGTCTGAAATATCGATGGGTACAAGAATCGTTCTGTTCATAAAACCTCCTGTTTAAGTATCCACCCAAAGCTTACCGCGTAATGGCACTTTATGTACAATGACAAAGATCACATTTTGGCATCACTTTATTTTTATTTCAGGAAACTTTCCTTTTATTACTCCATCGTAAAATCGACCTTTAGAAACGACGCTCAGGAAATCACGAAAAATACGAGCAGGGACATGCTGATATTGCAGAGTAGACAACTGGTGAAAGCGAATTTCTAGCGTACGGGAGGATTCGTCATAGCCGACGGATGCAATACGGGGTAATGACTCCAACTTACTGATAGTGTTTTATGTTCAGATAATGCCCGATGACCTTGTCATGCAGCTCCACCGATTTTGAGAACGACAGTGACTTCCGTCCCAGCCTTGCCAGATGTTGTCTCAGATTCAGGTTATGTCGCTCAATGCGCTGAGTGTAACGCTTGCTGATTACGTGCAGCTTTCCCTTCAGGCGGGATTCATACAGCGGCCAGCCATCCGTCATCCATACCACGACCTCAAAGGCCGACAGCAGGCTCAGAAGACGCTCCAGTGTGGCCAGAGTGCGTTCACCGAAGACGTGCGCCACAACCGTCCTCCGTATCCTGTCATACGCGTAAAACAGCCAGCGCTGACGTGATTTAGCACCGACGTAGCCCCACTGTTCGTCCATTTCCGCGCAGACGATGACGTCACTGCCCGGCTGTATGCGCGAGGTTACCGACTGCGGCCTGAGTTTTTTAAGTGACGTAAAATCGTGTTGAGGCCAACGCCCATAATGCGGGCGGTTGCCCGGCATCCAACGCCATTCATGGCCATATCAATGATTTTCTGGTGCGTACCGGGTTGAGAAGCGGTGTAAGTGAACTGCAGTTGCCATGTTTTACGGCAGTGAGAGCAGAGATAGCGCTGATGTCCGGCAGTGCTTTTGCCGTTACGCACCACCCCGTCAGTAGCTGAACAGGAGGGACAGCTGATAGAAACAGAAGCCACTGGAGCACCTCAAAAACACCATCATACACTAAATCAGTAAGTTGGCAGCATCACCGCAATACGGGATGATTTTACAGGATGATGATTCATTGCAGGTATCCTCTACTACAGGTCTTAATGCAAGATATCATCTATCAAAGATGTGTTTTAGCGCAACAGATATAATGTTTTGATCTGGATAAAACAGAATTGTTAGAACATAAAGAGAGCCCGCTGTTGCCAGCGGGCTGACGGATTAGAACTGGTAAACCATACCCAGTGCTACTACGTCATCGGTAGAGATGTCGTTTTGGCTGTAGAAGTTTTTATCTTCATCCAGCAGGTTGATTTTGTAATCAACATAGGTGGAGAAGTTTTTGTTGAAGTAGTAAGTAGCGCCAACGGATGCATATTTCACCAGATCCTGGTCGCCATCAGATCCGTTTACACCCAGATCCTTACCTTTAGACATCAGGAAAGACACTTCCGGACGCAGACCGAAGTCGAACTGGTATTGCGCAGTCACTTCAAAGTTCTGAGTTTTGTTGGCAATCGTATTATCACTACCGTTTGAGCCACCATAAGGGGTCATGTTGCGGGTTTCGGAGTACATGGTTGCCAGGTAGATGTTGTTCGCGTCGTATTTCAGACCGACTGTCCACGCGTCAGCTTTATCACCGCCCGCCGTAGAATCGTTAACCTGCTCGTTAGTACGGTCAGAAGAGGTGTATGCTGCACCGAAGCTTACACCCATCCCCAAATCGTAGGTCGAGGAGATACCGAAGCCGTCACCGTTGGAGTTCTTCATGTTACGATCGTCGCCACCGTTATTGGTGCCTTCCTGCTCTGGTGACTGATTTTCGTTCGCGCCCTGATACTGCAACGCCACGTTCAGACCGTCAACCAGACCAAAGAAGTCGGTATTACGGTAGGTCGCCACGCCGTTCGCACGACCGGTCATGAAGTTGTCTGCTTTGGTGTAAGAGTCGCCACCGAATTCCGGCAGCATATCGGTCCAGCCTTCAACGTCGTACATTACGCCGTAGTTACGGCCGTAGTCGAATGAGCCGTAGTCGCCGACTTTAATACCTGCGAATGCCAGACGAGTCCAGGAGTCGCCTTTATCACCTTCGGTGCCGTTAGCCTGAACCTGATATTCCCACTGGCCGTAACCGGTAATCATATCGTTAACCTGAGTTTCGCCTTTGAAGCCCATACGCATATAAGTCTGATCGCCATCACTGTTAGCGTCATCAGAGAAATAATGCAGGCCGTCTACTTTGCCATAGAGATCTAATTTGTTGCCGTCTTTATTATAAACTTCAGCAGCGTGAGCAGCGCCTGCAGCCAGCAGGGCAGGAATTACGAGAGCCAGTACTTTTCTGTTCATTGAAATAATCCTTTAGTTTTTTATTAACCTGTGACTACCCATGTAGGGAGTAAAAGCATGCTAAAGGAGAAGTTCCGTAAAGGGATAAATATGAATTGTTACGCCTTAAGTAAAACCTTAAAGAAATAATTCTACGGAAATGGTGATAATTGTGGTGAATGTATTGTTGGTAAATATATAAAATAAAAATTATACAATTTAAGTGTGTTGGGCTATTCTGCGCGTGTTATATGCCTTTATTGTCACGTTTTATTTTTCGTTGACGTATTGATAGCTATTATTAATTAGCCAGCGAATAAATTGACAAGCCCGAACAACTGTTCGGGCTTTTTTTTTGGGTTCCAGGTTAATACTGAGATAAAAGCATTACTCGGTACCGCTCTTTTCCGCTTTTCCAGCCAACTGCGCAAGGAAGTCGTAGCGTTTTTGCAGATCGGCTGCGGCGTCTTTCCAGAGCTGTTCTGCGACTTCTGGCTGTTGGGCATTCAGGCGACGGAAGCGCTGCTCGTTAAGCAATGTTTCGGCCAGGGCGTCTGACGGTGGGCGAGAGTCCAGCGCCAGCGGCAGCTTACCTTCATCTGCTCGACGTGGATCAAAGCGGTACAGCGGCCAGAACCCGGTTGCCGTGAGCTGACGCATCTGATCATGGCTTAATGCGAGATCGTAACCATGCTCTTCACATGGGCTATAGGCGATAATCAGCGACGGACCTGGATAGGCCTCCGCTTCCTGGATAGCTTTCACCGTCTGGTTCAACTGCGCGCCCAGAGAGATTTGTGCAACATATACGTGCCCGTACATCATCATACTGACGCCAAGATCTTTGCGAGCTTTGCGCTTGCCATGCTCACCAAATTTAGTGACGGCCCCGAGCGGTGTAGCTTTCGACGCTTGTCCGCCTGTATTGGAGTAACACTGGGTATCCAGTACCAAAATATTGACGTTCTCGGTCAGGCTCAGGACGTGATCCAGTCCCCCAAAACCAATATCGTAAGCCCAGCCATCACCGCCAATCAGCCAGATAGATTTCTCGACCAGCGCATCGGCATCGGTTAACAACTGCTGTGCGCCGTCGACATCTTTCAGGTGCTGGCGCAGTGCTGCAACTTGCTCACGGCGCACCTCTGGCGTAGCTTCAGCGTGCAGGGCGTCATTCAGTTCAGCCGGAATGTTATCAGCAAACTGTTCCACTAAACGCATGACGCGTACACGGTGCTGATCCACCGTCAGGCGGAAGCCCAGCCCAAACTCGGCGTTATCCTCAAACAGGGAGTTTGCCCACGCAGGCCCGCGACCATTGGCGTCGGTGGTATAAGGCGTTGAGGGCAGGTTACCGCCATAAATTGATGAACAGCCGGTCGCATTGGCGATCAGCATACGGTCGCCGTACAACTGCGTAAGCAATTTGATATACGGCGTTTCACCACAGCCAGAGCAGGCACCAGAGTACTCAAACAGCGGTGTTATCAACTGCGAGGTACGAATATCAATGCGTTCCAGTTTAGTGCGATCGATTTCCGGCAGATTGAGGAAGTAGTCATAGTTAACTTTTTCTTCTTCCACGTGCTCAAGGCGCGACATCATATTGATGGCCTTGATCTCCGGGTTCTGGCGATCTTTCGCCGGGCATACTTCGACGCACAGATTACACCCGGTGCAATCCTCTGGCGCAACCTGCAGGACATATTTCTGACCGCGCATATCGCGTGATTTCACATCCAGAGAATGCAGGCTGGCAGGGGCATTTTCCATCGCTTCTGGTGAAACCACTTTGGCGCGGATAGCCGAGTGCGGGCAAGCGGCTACGCAGTGGTTACACTGGGTACACAGCTCTTCTTTCCAGATGGGGATCTCTTCAGCGATATTGCGTTTTTCCCAACGCGTGGTGCCCATCGGCCAGGTGCCGTCTGGCGGCAGCGCTGAAACGGGGAGGGCATCGCCCAGACCGGCGAGCATCGCCGCGGTGACGGTTTTCACGAAATCAGGTGCGGCATCAGAAACCACCGGTGGGCGATTAGCGCTATGTGGATCAACTGGCTGAAGCGCCACTTCGGCGACGGATTCACGCGCCAGGGCCAGCGCCTGCCAGTTACGTTCAACCAGATCCTGCCCTTTGCTGCTATAGCTTTTCGCAATCGCACCCTGCAATTCAGCCAGAGCGCTGTCGCCTGGTAAGATTTGCGTTAGATGGAAGAACGCCATCTGCATAACGGTGTTAATACGTGCAGCCAGACCGCACTCGCGGGCGATTTTGGCCGCATTAATCACGTAGAAACGCGCTTTCTTCTGATTCAGAACAGCCTGAACTTCCTGCGGCAGACGTGTCCAGACTTCATCCACACTGTACGGGGTATTAAGCAGGAATATACCGCCAGGTTTCAGGCGCTCAGCCATCTGATACTTATCGATAAATTGCAACTGGTGACAACCAACAAAATCGGCTTGCGACACCAGATACGCTGAGCGAATAGGTTGTTCACTAACGCGCAGGTGAGAAACCGTCAGACCGCCTGCTTTTTTCGAGTCATAGACGAAATAACCCTGCGCATACCACGGCGTAGAGTTACCGATAATCTTGATGTTGTTTTTGGTGGCCGACACGCTACCGTCACTGCCCAGACCGTAAAACAGTGCCTCGAGCTTCGCGGTACCGGGCAGGGTGTTTTCCGGTAACGGTAGCGACAGGTTGGTGACATCATCATAAATACCGACCGTAAAGCGAGATTTCGGCTTCGCGCTACTCAGCTCATTAAAGACCGCCATGACGCAGTCCGGGCCAAACTCTTTGGAAGAAAGGCCATAACGCCCGCCAATCACCCGCGGTAGCGTTTCTCGTTCGCCGCAGTTAAAGGCTTCCGCCAGCGCGGTCATTACATCCAGATACAACGGTTCAGCTTGCGCGCCGGGCTCTTTGGTGCGATCCAGGACGGCGATGCTCCGTACCGTTTCCGGCAGGGCGCGCAGTAAATGTCTGGCAGAGAATGGGCGGAACAGACGCACTTTCAGAACGCAACTTTCTCGCCGCGTGCCAGCAGCTCTTCGACGACTTCTTCACTGGTTCCAATCGCCGAGCCCATCAAAATAATGACGCGTTCTGCCTGCGGATGACCGTAGTATTCAAATGGCTGGTACTGACGGCCCGTCGCAGCAGCGAAATCGTTCATCGCCTGTTCTACGTGATCGTAAACCGCGTTGTACCACGGGTTTGTTGCTTCGCGTGACTGGAAGTAGGTGTCCGGGTTCGCAGACGTACCGCGAATAACCGGATGCTCTGGGTTGAGTGCGCGCGCGCGGTGAGCATCAATTTCCGCCTGCGGCATCAGCCCGAGGATTGTGTCATCGGCCAGCGGCACTATTTTATTGATTTCATGCGATGTGCGAAAACCATCAAAGAAATGAATAAACGGGACCCGGCTTTTCAGGGTGGCCATTTGCGAAATTAGCGCAAAGTCTTGTGCTTCCTGAACGCTGCTGGCGCACAGCATTGCGCATCCCGTCTGGCGCACCGCCATCACGTCGGAATGATCGCCAAAGATGGATAATGCGTGAGTGGCAATCGTACGTGCCGCAACGTGCAGCACAAACGGAGTCAACTGACCGGCCAGTTTGTACAGCGTCGGGATCATCAGCAACAGGCCCTGCGATGAAGTAAACGACGTAGAGAGCGCACCGGTCTGCAACGCGCCGTGAACGGTCGCTATCGCACCGCCTTCCGACTGCATTTCTACGACACGAGGGGTATCCCCCCACACGTTTTTAAGCCCGTTCCCGGCCCAGGCATCCGCCTGTTCAGCCATCGTCGAACTGGGCGTAATCGGGTAGATGGCGATAACCTCGCTGGTACGAAATGCGACCGAAGCAACCGCACCATTACCGTCAATTGTGATCATACTGACACCCTTACATTGCGCAAAAAAAGGGACACGCGTAACAGCGGCGAATCCTGTAGTTATCCTTTTAGTTTAGCAAAAGCGCTAAAGACAGATTTTCGCTTTTGTGTCCCCCGAATAAACAGAATGAATGGTTTGATCAAAGGAGCAGCCAAAAAATTGCCAGAAAATGTAAACAGTGCGCATAAATGCGCATATTGCCTCTCGACGGCGGTGTTTCCGCTGCCTATTATTTATGGCTGTGTCGTTTGGTTAATATTCAGAGGGGAGTAAGATGCGCGCAGCGTTTTGGGTAGGGTGTGCCGCGTTATTATTATCGGCTTGTAGTAGTGAACCTGTTCAGCAGGCAACCGCCGCGCATGTCGCACCGGGGATGAAGGCCGCAATGTCCAGTTCTGGAGAAGCTAATTGCGCCATGATTGGTGGTTCGCTCTCCGTTGCCCGTCAGCTTGATGGTTCAGCTATCGGAATGTGTGCGTTACCCAACGGCAAACGCTGTAGTGAGCAGTCGCTTGCCGCCGGAAGCTGTGGCAACTATTAAGCCACCGCGTTTCCTACATTAAATCCGCGAGTTTATACGTCAGCGTTTGTTCTGCTGTCGCCAGTGTTAACTGGTCAGCAGTCAGATCGACCTGTGCGCCTTGCTTAAACATGTCGCTGACGATCCCGTCGAGCGCGTTAAGCTGCGGATCGGCGCACATCATGCGTGTCATCGCCATATCTTTAACCTTCAACTCGCCGTCGGACAGTTTGCCCTGACCGTGGAATTGATTACACATCTTTCCCGATACCGTCATGTTTTCGCCAAAACTCAATTCAGGTTGGTTATTAGCGACGGTGACGGCTTTACCATTCACGCTCTGCAAAACGAAGCGGTGATGCTGCAACTGTTCGCGATTGACGGAAACTTTTCCATTGCTCACACAGCCAGCCATCAGCATGCTGAGCGCAATCAACGTGACAACTTTTTTCATTCAATTTCTCTACGTTTGTGACGGGAATATATTCAATATAATAATGATACTGAAGATTTTAGCATCGGTGATTATCTGAAAATGCCCCCCTGAATCCAGGGGAGCACAGGGATTAGAAGAGGGCGTTTGGACAGGTTTCGCCTTTGGATATCTGTGCCAGATTCTGCAGCGTGGTCTCAGAAATGCTGGTCAATGCTTCGGCCGTCAGGAACGCCTGGTGACCGGTGAACAGCACGTTATGACAGGCCGACAGGCGGCGGAACACATCATCCTGAATCACGTCATTGGATTTATCTTCAAAGAACAGGTCGCGTTCGTTTTCATACACGTCCATACCCAGAGAACCAATTTTCTGGTTTTTCAGCGCATCGATAGCGGCTTGTGAATCGATCAATGCCCCGCGGCTGGTGTTAATAACCATCACGCCATTTTTCATTTGCTCAAAGGCTTCGTGATTGAGCAGGTGATAATTCTCCGGCGTTAACGGACAGTGCAGGGAGATGACATCGGACTCCGCGAACAGCGTTTTAAGATCGACATATTCAACGCCTAACTCCAGTGCGGCAGCGCTTGGGTAGGGATCAAACGCCAGCAGGCGCATCCCAAAACCTTTCAGGATCCGCAGTGCCGCAATCCCAATCTTACCGGTACCGATCACCCCAGCCGTTTTGCCATACATGGTAAAGCCGGTCAGCCCCTCAAGAGAGAAGTTGGCATCACGAGTACGCTGATAGGCGCGGTGAATACGGCGATTCAACGTCATCATCATGCCAATCGCATGTTCAGCGACGGCTTCCGGTGAATAGGCTGGCACACGGACGACCTGCAGGCCGAGTTCTTTTGCCGCGTCGAGATCGACGTTATTGAAGCCGGCGCAACGCAGCGCAATATATTTCACGCCATGCTTTTTCAGCTCTTCCAGAACCGGGCGGCTGCCATCGTCGTTGACGAAGATACAGACAGCTTCACAGCCATGGGCTGTTTTGGCTGTTTTCTCCGTCAGCAGAAAGTCAAAGAATTCAAGTTCAAAACCAAAAGCCTCGTTAACCTGCTGCAGATACTTCTTGTCGTACTGTTTTGTACTATAGATGGCGAGTTTCATAAGACTTTCTCCAGTGATTTTGACGTCACATTAATCCAATTCAAATTATTTTACAAAATCTAAAAAGTTATTGATAGTCATAGGCGTAATGAATAATTTCAGCGCATCTGTTGTTAGTGTGGGCAGGTTACTCAATTTCAACAACTGGATATTTTTCCGTCCAACTCAATACCCGTAATCGATGCAGGTAAAAAGCCAGCCGAATCACATCCAGACAGCTACGCTTATACAGGTAGCAAATATCGGGAGGGGTCATGTTAACTCACTCTGAAGCAAAGCGATGGGCCACCTTAATGCTTAAGGCGGCATTATGTGATGGTATGAAACCTGAGGAGATTTCCCGGCAGGTACATCTGGTCTGCGATCATCATGGTAGAGAGTGCCTCGAAGAGCTCATTGAGGAAATTCTGATAGAAGCTGGTCGTTTAGGACCTAAACATAGCGATGGAGAACTGAGGCCTCATTGAGTCTGAGTTCTTTATATTCCCGACGGCACGTGTAACAGCGTGCCATATAAAATAATGCACTATATTATTGAATTAATTATTATTTTATTGATTCCCGTTGATTAATAAATAGTGCATATACTTCATGGGAATTTATTCTTAATGTGGGCATATCCTGTTAAACATGCCACAATACTGGCCTAAACCGGCTTAAATTTTCGCTAAATCAGGATATTAACTACCCATGAAGGGTAAATATAAAGCCGCTCTGGCACTTCTCTTATTATTGATTCTCGTGCCGCTGACGTTGGTGATGACGCTTGGCCTGTGGGTTCCTACGCTGGTGGGCGTCTGGTTACCTGTTGGCACGCGCATCGCGCTGGATGAGAGCCCTCGGCTGACACGGCATGGGCTGCATATTCCGGAACTCCGTTATCTGGTCGATGATTGCCCGCTAGCGCGCATTACTCAGGCCGATCTTTCTCATCCCAGCCGCTGGTTGCTCAATGTCGGGACAATTGAGCTGGATTCCGCTTGCCTGGCTAAATTACCGCAGACAGAAGCGTCTCCGGCAGCGCCCAAAACGCTGGCTGAATGGCAATCGATGCTGCCCAATACCTGGATTAACATCGACAAAGTTATTCTCTCCCCCTGGCAGGAGTGGCAGGGAAAACTGTCTCTCTCGCTAACGCCATCGACCCAGCAACTGCGCTACCAGGGTGAAAAAGTGAAATTCCAGGGGCGTCTGCACGGGCAAAATCTCACGGTAAATGAGCTGGATATAGCCGCGTTTGAAGGGCAACCGCCGGTAAAACTGGTCGGTGAATTTACCATGCCACTGGTTCCTGATGGACTACCGGTGAGCGGTCATGCGGTTGCTACTCTGAGCTTGCCGCAGGAGCCCTCACTGGTGGACGCCGAACTGGAGTGGCAAGAAAACAGCGGACAACTGATCGTCATGGCGCGGGATAATGCCGATCCGTTGCTCGATCTTCCGTGGGAAATAACCCGTCAGCAATTAACCATCAGCGACGGTCGCTGGAACTGGCCTTATCAGGGATTCCCGCTCAGCGGGCGGTTGGGCATGAAAGTTGAAAACTGGCAGGCCGGGCTGGAAAATGCGGTGGTGAGCGGGCGTCTGAACATATTGACCCAAGGCGATGCAGGTAAAGGAAACGCCGTATTAACGCTGGGGCCGGGTAAGCTGGGTGTGGATAGTAGTGATATGCCGTTACAGTTGATAGGCGAGGCGAAACAGGGTGACCTGATCTTCTACGCCAAATTACCCGCCAGACTCACCGGAAGCCTGAACGACCCGCAGCTTACTTTCGAGCCAGGAGCGCTGCTGCGTTCGCGTGGACGGGTGATTGACTCGCTGGATATTGACGAAATTCGCTGGCCGCTGGCGGGCGTAAAAGTAACACAGCGCGGCGTAGATGGCCGTCTGCAGGCTATATTGCGCGCGCATGAAAACCAGATGGGCGGTTTTGAATTGCATCTGGATGGTCTGGCAAATGATTTTCTCCCTGACGCGGGTCGCTGGCAGTGGCGGTACTGGGGCAAAGGCAGCTTTACGCCAATGCATGCGCGTTGGGACGTGGCGGGTAAGGGCGAATGGCATGACAACACCCTGAAGCTTTTTGATCTCTCCACCGGATTTGACCACCTGCAATACGGCACCATGAAGGTAGAAAACCCACGCCTGGTGATGGACGAGCCGATCATCTGGGTACGGGATGCCAACAAACCGACGTTTAGCGGCGCGCTGTCGCAGGACGCAGGGAACACCACTTTTACCGGGGGGAGCGTGTTACCGCCGTCAACCTTGAAGTTCAGCGTGGAAGGCACCGACCCGACGATTTTCCAGTTTAAAGGCCAGCTTCACGCGGGCGCGATAGGTCCAGTACAGGTAAATGGCCGTTGGGACGGGATCCGCCTGCGCGGACAGGCCTGGTGGCCAAAACAATCGCTCACCGTATTCCAACCTCTCATCCCACCAGACTGGAAAATGAAGCTACGTGAAGGTGAACTGTATGCGCAGGTTGCGTTTTCCGCTGCCCCGGAACAGGGCTTTGAAGCGGGCGGCCATGGGGTATTAAAAGGCGGTAGCGCCTGGATGCCCGATAACCAAATTAATGGCGTCGATTTTGTGTTGCCTTTCCGGTTTAGTGAAGGCGCATGGCAACTGGGTACGCGTGGACCTATTTCACTGCGTATTGCGGAAGTGGTGAATCAGGTGACGGTGAAAAATATCGCCGCCGATCTACAGGGGGCGTATCCCTGGAGTGAAGACAATCCGTTACTGTTAAGCGATGTCAGCGCCGAACTGCTGGGGGGCAAAGTCATCATGCAACAACTGCGGATGCCGCAGCACGATCCGGCATTATTACGGGTGCAGAATATCTCTTCCAGCGAGCTTATCAGCGCGGTTAATCCCAAGCAATTCGCCATGTCTGGCCCGGTCAGCGGTGCGTTGCCGTTATGGCTGGATAACGAAAAGTGGATCATTAAAGACGGCTGGCTGACCAACCCGGGACCTATGACGCTGCGTATTGATAAAGACACGGCGGATGCCGTCGTCAAAGATAATATGGCCGCTGGTGCGGCCATTAACTGGCTGCGTTATATGGAAATAAGCCATTCCTGGACGAAAATAAATTTGGATAATCTCGGTGTCTTAACCATGCAGGCAACCGTAACTGGCAATAGCCGGGTGGATGGCAAAGTGGGGACGGTTAATTTGAATTACACCCATGAGGAAAACGTCTTTACGCTATGGCGTAGTTTGCGTTTTGGCGACAATTTACAGGCATGGCTTGAACAAAATGCAGCGCTGCCAGAATCCCATTGCCCGGAAGGCAAGGAATGTGAGGAACAACAATGAAAACGATAGCTGCCATGCTGGGTCTGCTGGCTTCATCTCTGCTGATCGGGTGCACACCCAGAATCGAAGTGGCTGCGCCTAAAGAGCCGATCACTATTAATATGAACGTCAAGATCGAGCATGAGATCCATATCAAAGTCGATAAAGACGTTGAGAGCTTATTAAAATCGCGCAGCGATTTGTTCTGAGGTCACGATGAAAAAACAGCTTGCAGTGATCCTGGTGGCATTGAGTTTATTCAGTGGCAATGTGTGGGCATTGACCTTGAATGAAGCCAGATCCCAGGGGCGGGTGGGCGAAACGCTTAATGGTTATCTGGTGGCATTGCAAACCGACGCCGAAACGCAGGCGCTGGTGAGTGAGATTAATAAAGCACGCAGCGCCAGCTATCAGCAACTGGCTGAGAGCAATAACATTCCTCCAGATGAAGTGGCGAAAATGGCCGGACAAAAGCTGGTCGCCCGGGCTAAACCAGGGGAGTACGTCCAGGGCATCAATGGTAAGTGGTTGAGAAAATAATAAATCTTCTCTGCACACAACCAGAGAGGCACGACGCTGACTTATTCATCGACATCGCAATAGTTGCCACACGGTATCAAACTGAGGCTGATATAGTTCAACACCGGTCGCGTTGCGGAGTGAAATCATGTGGCTTTTCAAGTGGTATGTCTGGAATCGTTGGATATTCAAGCTGTTAAGCCGGGATGTTGCCGAGCCAGAACAATTTTTGCTGCATTGCTGGGAAGAGAATCTGGCGAAGTGCAGAGATTATGCAACCATCTGGCGTGATATTAACCGCATTCACGGCAAACAGGTGCAGGTAAAGAAGTAAATGCTGGAGAAACCCTCCCACCGGATGGTGAGAGGGTGAATTATCAGGCAGCGACGACGCTGTCGATAGCGGCTTTCGCATCGGACTGCGCTTTGGACGCCACTTCCGGGCCGTACGCAATGCCTTCAGCAAAGACGACGTTCACGTCGGTGATGCCGATAAAGCCCAGGAATAAGTTCAGATACGGCGTGATCAGGTCGGTCGGCGTATCTTTATGGATACCACCACGGCTGGTCAATACGACTGCGCGTTTACCCGTCACCAGACCTTCCGGACCTTTCTCGGTATAACGGAAAGTCACACCTGCACGGGCAATCAGATCGAAATAGTTTTTCAGCTGGGTTGGGATGTTGAAGTTATACATCGGCGCGGCGATAACAATCACATCATGCGCTTTCAGCTCAGCAATCAGCTCATCGGACAACGCCAGCGCTTCCTGCTGACGCGGTGTCAGCGGTGCATCGCTCGGGCGCAGCGCACCCACCAGTTCGCCATCCAGTACCGGAACAGGATTTGCAGCCAGGTCACGGACGGTGATTTCATCAGCGGAGTGCTTTTCACGCCACTGTTCAACAAAATAATCAGACAACTGACCAGACTGAGAGTACCCTGCCAGAATACTGGATTTAAGAACTAATACCTTGCTCATGGGTGTTTCCTTTTATGTGTTTGAAGGGGGTATGCCCCGTTGCTTGTTGACACTTTATTCACAATCCTGTCGCAGTGATAGCGCAATATATCGAATCCTATGTTCGAAATTATTGAACAACACATGAAAAGCGCTGATGTGGTACTCTATACCTATCATCTAAAAGAGATTTAACCCGGCAGAGCACTGCCTTTTAACGCTATGACAGAACAACAAAAATTAACCTTCAACATGTTGCAGCAACAGCTGGATTCACTGATGCTGCGTGACAGACAGCGTTTTGCCCGCCGCCTGCAGGGCGTGAAGAAGGTTAAAAATCCTGATGCACAACAGGCCATTTACCAGGAGATGGCAAAAGAGATTGATCACGCTGCAGGTAAAGTTGTGCTGCGTGAAGCCGCGCGTCCGGTCATCAGCTACCCGGAAAACCTGCCCGTCAGTCAGAAAAAACAGGATATTCTGGAAGCGATCCGCGATAACCAGGTGGTTATTGTCGCCGGGGAAACGGGGTCAGGGAAAACCACTCAGTTACCCAAAATCTGTATGGAGCTCGGGCGCGGGGTAAAAGGGCTGATCGGCCATACCCAGCCGCGTCGTCTGGCGGCGCGTACCGTGGCGAACCGTATTGCAGAAGAGCTGCAAACCGAGCCGGGCGGTTGTATCGGTTATAAAGTCCGTTTTAGCGATCATGTCAGCGACAACACCATGGTTAAGCTGATGACGGACGGTATCCTGCTGGCGGAAATCCAGCAGGATCGGCTGCTGATGCAGTACGACACCATCATCATCGATGAAGCGCATGAGCGCAGCCTGAATATCGATTTTCTGCTCGGCTATCTGAAAGAGCTTCTGCCGCGCCGTCCGGATCTAAAAATTATCATCACTTCGGCGACCATCGATCCGGAGCGTTTTTCAAAGCATTTCAATAATGCACCGATTATCGAAGTCTCTGGTCGAACCTATCCGGTGGAAGTTCGCTATCGTCCAATTGTTGAAGACGCAGATGACACCGAGCGTGACCAATTGCAGGCAATTTTTGATGCCGTAGATGAGTTAGGCCGTGAAAGTCAGGGCGACATTTTGATCTTCATGAGCGGCGAGCGCGAAATCCGCGATACCGCCGATGCGCTGAATAAGCTGGATTTGCGCCATACCGAAGTGCTACCGCTGTATGCGCGTCTTTCCAACAGCGAGCAGAACCGTGTGTTCCAGTCGCACAGCGGTCGCCGTATCGTGCTGGCGACCAACGTGGCGGAAACCTCGCTGACCGTTCCGGGGATCAAGTATGTGATTGATCCGGGTACTGCGCGTATCAGCCGTTACAGTTACCGCACCAAAGTTCAGCGCTTGCCGATTGAACCGGTGTCGCAGGCCTCTGCCAACCAGCGTAAAGGCCGTTGCGGTCGTGTTTCGGAGGGGATCTGTATTCGTCTGTATTCTGAAGACGATTTCCTGTCGCGCCCGGAGTTTACCGACCCGGAGATCCTGCGTACCAACCTGGCGTCCGTTATTTTGCAGATGACCGCCTTGGGGCTGGGCGATATCGCGGCGTTTCCGTTTGTTGAAGCGCCGGATAAACGTAACATTCAGGACGGTGTACGCCTGCTCGAAGAACTGGGGGCAATAACCACCGACGAACAGGCAACCGCTTACAAACTGACGCCATTGGGCCGTCAGCTCTCGCAATTGCCGGTGGATCCACGTCTGGCGCGCATGGTGCTGGAAGCGCAAAAACATGGCTGCGTACGTGAGGCGATGATTATCACCTCGGCGCTGTCTATTCAGGATCCGCGCGAGCGCCCGATGGATAAGCAGCAGGCCTCCGACGAGAAGCATCGCCGTTTCCACGACAAAGAGTCTGATTTCCTCGCATTTGTGAATCTGTGGAACTATCTCGGCG
This sequence comes from Citrobacter sp. RHBSTW-00859, assembly GCF_013729795.1. Lineage (NCBI taxonomy): Bacteria > Pseudomonadati > Pseudomonadota > Gammaproteobacteria > Enterobacterales > Enterobacteriaceae > Citrobacter > Citrobacter sp. RHBSTW-00859. Next base: position 2,416,549 of record NZ_CP056284.1, read on the forward strand.
AGCAGCAGAAAGCGCTGTCGTCAAACCAGTTCCGTCGTCAGTGCAAACTTGATTTTCTGAACTACCTGCGCGTGCGTGAATGGCAGGATATCTACACGCAACTGCGCCAGGTGGTGAAAGAGTTGGGGATTCCTGTTAACAGCGAACCCGCTGAATACAGAGAGATCCACGTCGCGTTGCTGACCGGTTTACTGTCACATATCGGGATGAAAGATGCCGATAAACAGGAATTTACCGGGGCGCGTAACGCTCGCTTCTCGATCTTCCCAGGCTCTGGTCTATTTAAAAAACCGCCGAAGTGGACGATGGTAGCGGAGCTGGTGGAAACCAGCCGCCTGTGGGGACGTATTGCTGCACGCATCGATCCTGAGTGGGTCGAACCGGTTGCCCAGCATCTGATCAAACGTTCATACAGTGAACCGCACTGGGAACGTGCGCAGGGCGCGGTGATGGCAACAGAAAAGGTTACCGTTTACGGTTTACCGATTGTTGCAGCCCGTAAGGTGAACTACAGCCAGATCGATCCCGCGTTGTCGCGTGAACTGTTCATCCGCCATGCGCTGGTGGAAGGCGACTGGCAAACGCGCCATGCGTTTTTCCGTGACAATTTGAAGTTACGCGCTGAGGTGGAAGAGTTAGAGCACAAATCACGCCGTCGCGACATTCTGGTTGATGATGAGACGCTATTTGAGTTTTACGACCAACGCATCAGCCATGATGTGGTCTCCGCGCGTCACTTTGACAGCTGGTGGAAAAAGGTCAGCCGTGAAACGCCGGATCTGCTCAACTTTGAAAAGAGCATGCTCATCAAAGAGGGCGCGGAAAAAATCAGTAAGCTGGATTACCCGAACTTCTGGCATCAGGGCAATCTCAAACTACGGTTAAGTTACCAGTTCGAACCCGGAGCCGACGCGGACGGTGTGACCGTACATATTCCGCTCCCGCTGCTCAATCAGATCGAAGAGAGCGGTTTTGAATGGCAAATTCCGGGGCTGCGCCGTGAACTGGTTATCGCCCTGATTAAGTCTCTGCCGAAACCGGTACGACGCAACTTTGTGCCCGCGCCGAACTATGCGGAAGCGTTTTTAGGCCGCGTCACGCCGCTGGAACTGCCGCTGCTGGACTCGCTGGAGCGTGAACTGCGCCGCATGACCGGCGTGACCGTTGACCGTGAAGACTGGCATTGGGATCAGGTGCCCGATCACCTAAAAATCACCTTCCGGGTAGTGGATGATAAGAACAAAAAGCTGCAGGAAGGACGTTCGCTACAGGATCTGAAAGACGCACTGAAGGGTAAAGTTCAGGAAACATTGTCTGCGGTGGCGGATGACGGTATCGAACAGAGCGGGTTGCACATCTGGAGCTTCGGTCAGCTTCCGGAGAGTTACGAGCAAAAACGCGGTAACTATAAGGTAAAAGCCTGGCCAGCGCTGGTGGATGAGCGTGACAGCGTTGCCATCAAACTGTTTGATAACCCGCTGGAGCAACAGCAGGCGATGTGGTGCGGTTTACGCCGCCTGTTGTTACTGAATATTCCTTCACCAATCAAATATTTGCATGAAAAACTGCCCAACAAAGCCAAGCTGGGGCTGTATTTTAACCCGTACGGTAAAGTGCTGGATTTGATTGACGACTGTATATCCTGTGGTGTGGATCAACTGATCGACGCCAACGGTGGTCCGGTGTGGACCGAAGAAGGCTTTGCGGCGCTGCATGAAAAAGTGCGGGCTGAACTGAACGATACGGTGGTGGATATTGCTAAGCAGGTCGAACAAATTCTGACCGCGGTGTTTAATATCAACAAACGTCTGAAAGGGCGCGTGGATATGACCATGGCGCTGGGGCTTGCGGATATCAAATCGCAGATGGGCGGGCTGGTGTACCGTGGATTTGTTACCGGCAATGGTTTCAAGCGTCTGGGCGATACGCTGCGTTATTTGCAGGCTATCGAAAAGCGTCTGGAAAAACTGGCTATCGACCCGCATCGTGACCGTGCGCAGATGCTGAAAGTGGATAGCGTGCAGCAGGCCTGGCATCAGTGGTTCAATAAACTACCTCCCGCGCGCCGTGAAGATGACGATGTCAAAGAGATTCGCTGGATGATAGAAGAGCTGCGCGTCAGCTATTTTGCCCAGCAGCTTGGTACGCCGTATCCGATTTCCGATAAACGTATTTTGCAGGCGATGGAGCAAATTTCGGGATAAATAGGTACCAGACAGCATACCGGGTAAGGTGACGTCACCGCCCGGTATGCAACCCGATAAAGTATTAAGATCAGGAGTCATGAGTATGAGCCAGTTTCCGACACTTTCCGCAACCACGCTTGCGGCGATCAATACCGTAGGGCGATGGTTGGCGCAGAATGATTTTACGGGGAATATCACCGTTCAGTCAGATTGCGTGATTCTGGCAGGAAACGCGGTTATTCCGACCATCGACGCCGCCTGCCGGATCGCGAAAGAGCAACAGGTTCCCTTGTTGATTAGCGGTGGCATCGGTCACTCCACACGATTTCTGTATGACGCGATTGCAGAGCATCCTCGTTACAACATCATTCGTACCACCGGGCGCGCGGAAGCGGCGATCCTTGCCGATATCGCACATCAGTTCTGGCAAATCCCGGGGGAGAAGATTTGGGTGGAAGACCAGTCAACAAACTGCGGTGAGAATGCCCGTTTTAGCTGTGCATTATTGAATCAGGCGACGGAAAGTATTCATACCGTCATTGTGGTACAGGATCCCACTATGCAACGTCGCACGATGGCAACCTTTCAGCGCGTAACCCGCGATGAGCCGCATGCGCCGCGCTGGTTGAGTTTCCCTGGATTCATCCCTGAGCTGGCCCAACAGCAAGACGGCGTGGATTTTGTGCCAGCAGCAGAAGGTTTGTGGTCAGTGGATCGCTATCTGTCTCTCATAACCGGTGAACTTCCTCGCCTGCGTGATGATGCCACCGGTTATGGGCCGTGCGGCCGCGATTTTATCGCCCATGTTGATATTCCTCAGAACGTTGAGCAAGCCTGGCAGCAGTTGCAAAATGACATCGTGCTGACTGACTTACTGGAGAGCCGCTCTCTGTAATTCCTGTTGCCCGTTTGTCGGCGTTTTGCGGCAAACGGGCAAAAATCACACCTGTTTTTTCCCTTCATCATCACTTTGCCAGACGCTTTTATGAAGCCGCTCACAGAACAGCCACTCCAGCCATAATACGACCTGCATGATTGATATTAATTAACAATAGTTTTACTTGTTAAAAACAAATCAATCACAGGAGAGCCGCATGTCAGTACCCGTACAACATCCTATGTATATCGATGGGCAGTTTGTGACCTGGCACGATGATGCCTGGATTGATGTCGTCAATCCAGCCACGGAAGAGGTGATCTCGCGTATTCCCGATGGACGTGCCGAGGATGCGTGTAAAGCGATCGATGCTGCACAGCGCGCTCAGCCGCAATGGGAAGCGCTGCCCGCCATTGAACGGGCGAACTGGTTACGCAAAATTTCTGCGGGTATCCGTCAGCGAGCCAGTGAAATCAGCGCCCTGATTGTGGCGGAGGGTGGAAAAATACAGCAACTGGCTGAGGTCGAAGTCTCGTTTACCGCCGACTATATCGATTATATGGCGGAGTGGGCGCGTCGCTATGAAGGCGAGATCCTGCAAAGCGATCGTCCGGGCGAGAATATTCTGCTGTTTAAGCGCGCTTTGGGCGTGACTACGGGCATTCTGCCGTGGAACTTTCCGTTTTTCCTGATTGCCCGCAAACTGGCTCCCGCACTGTTGACGGGTAATACCATTGTCATTAAGCCGAGTGAATTTACACCGAATAACGCCATCGCCTTTGCCAAAATTGTTGATGATATTGGCTTGCCGCGCGGCGTATTTAATCTGGTGCTGGGACGTGGTGAAACGGTCGGTCAGGCGCTGGCCGCAAACCCGAAGGTGGCCATGGTGAGCATGACCGGTAGCGTCGGGGCGGGTGAGAAAATTATGGCTGCGGCGGCTAAAAATATCACCAAAGTTTGTCTGGAGTTGGGCGGCAAGGCCCCGGCTATCGTGATGGATGATGCCGATCTTGAACTGGCCGTAAAGGCAATTGTTGACTCGCGGGTGATCAACACCGGACAGGTATGCAACTGTGCCGAGCGCGTGTACGTTCAGAAAGGTATTTATGACCAATTCGTCAATCGTCTGGGCGAGGCGATGAAAGCCGTGCAGTTTGGCAATCCGGCTGAGCGCAATGATATTGCAATGGGGCCGCTGATTAACGCCGCTGCGCTGGAGCGTGTAGAGCAGAAAGTTGCACGAGCGGTGCAGGAAGGCGCCAGAGTGGTGCTGGGCGGTAAGGCCGTTTCCGGCAAAGGGTATTACTATCCACCGACGTTACTGTTAGACGTGCGCCAGGAGATGGCGATTATGCACGAGGAGACGTTTGGTCCGGTGCTGCCGGTGGTAGCGTTTGATACGCTGGAACAGGCGCTGATGATGGCCAATGACAGCGATTACGGTCTGACCTCATCGATCTATACGCAGAATCTGAATACGGCGATGAAGGCGATCAAAGGGCTGAAGTTTGGCGAAACCTATATTAATCGTGAAAACTTCGAGGCGATGCAGGGCTTTCATGCTGGCTGGCGCAAGTCCGGGATTGGCGGAGCTGACGGTAAACACGGTCTGAACGAATATCTGCAAACGCAGGTGGTGTATCTGCAGTCCTAAGTTTTCGCCGGGTGAGCCTGTACGCCACCCGGCGCAATTCTCACACTTTGCTGGCGATCCATAAGAATAAGCCGGGTGAGCAAAAGTTAATGAATTTTTAACAAAAGCCCGTTATGGTGACGCATTATTGTTTTTATTCAGGAAGTGTTATGGGGAATAAGTATTCTGGCCTGCAAATTGGCATTCACTGGCTGGTCTTTTTGTTGGTCATTGTGGCCTACAGCGCTATGGAGTTTCGCGGATTTTTCCCGCGCAGCTATCGTCCCTTATTTAACATGGTGCACGTATCCTGTGGCATCACTATTTTAACGCTGATGGTGGCGCGTCTGCTGGTCAGGCTAAAATATCCGGCACCGCCGATTGTGCCAAAACCGAAGCCGATGATGACCGGAATGGCGCATCTGGGGCATCTGGTTATCTATCTGCTGTTTATTGTTCTGCCGATTATTGGACTGGTGATGATGTACAACCGGGGTAACCCGTGGATTGCATTCGGCATCGTTATGCCGCATGCGGCAGAGGCCAATTTTGATGTAGTGGATATGCTGAAGTCCTGGCACGTGACGCTGGCAAATCTGGGCTATTTTGTTATTGCTCTGCATGCCGCTGCGGCCCTGATGCACCACTATTTCTGGAAGGACAATACGCTGCTGCGCATGATGCCGCGAAAACGCTCCTGATGTAATGCCCCGCAAATGCGGGGTATTTTTTTAGCCGATTATTTTTCCAGACATCATAAAAACTTACCGGCAAGATGGTTAAACAACGTCCAATTCATCACACTCGCTACTTGATTGCTGCTCTTATTAAAACTACTGTATATAAATACAGTAAATGAGAGGCAGATTATTATGTTGTTTTTCCAGCCTGCGGAACGCCGCGAAATTAAACACTTTCCGTTATTTAGCGATCTTGTGCCCTGCGGTTTTCCATCTCCTGCACAGGACTACGTTGAGAAACGTATCGACCTCAATGACCTGCTGGTACGGCATCCCAGCGCAACCTATTTTGTTAAATCATCGGGCGACTCCATGAGGGGAGCAGGGATCGGCGAGGGCGATTTACTGATTGTCGACAGCGCCAGAAAACCTGCCCATGGAGACATCGTTATTGCCGCCGTTGAGGGCGAATTCACCGTTAAACGCCTGCAATTACATCCGGTTGTGATGCTGAAGCCAGAGAACAGCGCCTACGCGCCGATCATGATTAGCAGCGAGGACACGCTGGATATATTTGGCGTGGTGACATTTATCATTAAAGCAGCGGGCTGATGATGTTTGCACTGGTGGATGTTAACGCGTTTTATGCCAGCTGTGAGTCGGCATTCCGGCCTGATCTGAAAGGGAAGCCCGTTGTCGTTCTTTCAAATAACGATGGTTGCGTTATTGCCAGCAGCGTAGAGGCAAAGGCGCTTGGCGTTAATATGGGCGCTCCGTACTTCAAACAGAAAGATCTGTTCAGGCGCTATGGCGTGTTCTGTTTTAGTTCGAACTACGAACTGTATGCGGATATGAGCAGCAGGGTGATGTCGATTCTGGAGGAGTTGTCGCCACGCGTGGAGATATACAGTATTGATGAAGCCTTTTGTGATTTAACGGGCGTGCGAAACTGCAGGGATCTTACGGATTTTGGTCAGGAAATCAGAGCAACCATTTTGCAGAAAACACGTCTCACGGTTGGGGTCGGCATTGCTCAGACCAAAACCCTGGCCAAACTGGCGAACCATGCGGCCAAAAAGTGGCAGGAACAGACGGGCGGAGTCGTGGATCTCTCAAATATTGAACGCCAGCGTAAGCTGATGGCAGCACTCCCGGTTGATGAAGTCTGGGGCATCGGACGCCGTATCGGCAAGAAACTGGACGTCATGGGCATTAAAACGGTTCTCGACCTCGCGGATACTGATATTCGCTTCATTCGTAAACATTTCAGCGTCGTGCTTGAGCGAACCGTCCGGGAATTGCGCGGTGAGCCTTGTCTGGCGCTGGAAGAGTTTGCGCCGGATAAGCAGGAAATTATCTGCTCAAGATCGTTTGGTGAAAAACTCACGGATTACAACGCCATGAGAGAGGCCATTTGCACCTATGCTTCACGTGCTGCGGAAAAGCTGCGCAGAGAACACCAGTACTGCCGGTTTATCTCTACGTTTATCAAAACCAGTCCGTTTGCCCTGAATGAACCTTATTACGGTAACAGCGCATCGATAAAACTGCTGACGCCAACTCAGGATAGCCGGGACATTATTACAGCAGCCACGCGCAGCCTGGACGCCGTTTGGCGAGAGGGGCTACGTTATCAAAAAGCGGGCGTTATGCTGGGGGATTTTTTTAGCTCTGGCGTTGCACAGCTGAATCTTTTTGATAATAACGCCCCGCGGCGTAACAGCGATAAATTGATGGACCTACTGGATACTCTTAATGCTGAAAAGGGGAAAGGAACGCTCTACTTTGCTGGGCAAGGGATACAGCAGCCGTGGGCGATGAAGCGAGACATGCTTTCGCCACGTTATACAACGAGATACAGTGATTTGCTGCGGGTAAATTGATAGTCAAACAAGGCTTACGCCCACCTTATTTATACCGGATCAATTATCCTTTCAATGACAGGACGTTGTAAATTGCCAACGATTCCATAACCTTGGATACCTTTCCAGCGCGGCTAAATTAGCGCTCCTTTAATACTTCGATAAGAGACAAAGTTGATATTCAAAAAGTTGGATTGTTGTGAACTCAGGAGTAGGATTATTTCTATCTGATAGAACCAGTTATCGAACTGGCTTATACGAGTTGTTTGTTTTTCACTTACGAAAAGGTGGTGCTGGTAATGAGTACATTCATCATTCGTTTATTAATTTTTTCTCTCTTATGCGGTTCTTTCTCAATACGTGCTGAAGAGCAGAACGGTATGAAACTTGAGCGGGTTGTGATAGTGAGTCGTCATGGAGTAAGATCACCTACGAAGTTCACTCCAATAATGAAAGATGTCACACCCGACCAATGGCCACAATGGGATGTGCCGTTAGGATGGCTAACGCCTCGTGGGGGAGAACTTGTTTCTGAATTAGGTCAGTATCAACGTTTATGGTTCACAAGCAAAGGTTTGTTGAATAATCAAACGTGCCCATCTCCAGGGCAGGTTGCTGTTATTGCAGACACGGATCAACGCACCCGTAAAACGGGTGAGGCGTTTCTGGCTGGGTTAGCACCAAAATGTCAAATTCAGGTAATGACTCCAACTTACTGATAGTGTTTTATGTTCAGATAATGCCCGATGACCTTGTCATGCAGCTCCACCGATTTTGAGAACGACAGTGACTTCCGTCCCAGCCTTGCCAGATGTTGTCTCAGATTCAGGTTATGTCGCTCAATGCGCTGAGTGTAACGCTTGCTGATTACGTGCAGCTTTCCCTTCAGGCGGGATTCATACAGCGGCCAGCCATCCGTCATCCATACCACGACCTCAAAGGCCGACAGCAGGCTCAGAAGACGCTCCAGTGTGGCCAGAGTGCGTTCACCGAAGACGTGCGCCACAACCGTCCTCCGTATCCTGTCATACGCGTAAAACAGCCAGCGCTGACGTGATTTAGCACCGACGTAGCCCCACTGTTCGTCCATTTCCGCGCAGACGATGACGTCACTGCCCGGCTGTATGCGCGAGGTTACCGACTGCGGCCTGAGTTTTTTAAGTGACGTAAAATCGTGTTGAGGCCAACGCCCATAATGCGGGCGGTTGCCCGGCATCCAACGCCATTCATGGCCATATCAATGATTTTCTGGTGCGTACCGGGTTGAGAAGCGGTGTAAGTGAACTGCAGTTGCCATGTTTTACGGCAGTGAGAGCAGAGATAGCGCTGATGTCCGGCAGTGCTTTTGCCGTTACGCACCACCCCGTCAGTAGCTGAACAGGAGGGACAGCTGATAGAAACAGAAGCCACTGGAGCACCTCAAAAACACCATCATACACTAAATCAGTAAGTTGGCAGCATCACCGAAACCCCCGGTTTGTAGTCGGGGGTATTCGTATTGTTCATAATTACATGAGTCTTCAACTGACTGCTCTTTGCGAGTGACAATCCAGTTACACTGCTCCAGAAAAAATCCGGACTGTTCAGCGATGCAGAATACATCGAAAAGCGCTCGGTGTTGCGGCTCTAAAACCGCTTAACACGGTGATATGCCCACATATGTCTAAATGTGCTGTTTGTACAACGTATTAAATAATAACAAGTTATTTATTTTACAATTAGTTAAAAAGACTGATAGTATACCCCCCTATAGTATTTGGAGGGCGTATGCCGCATTCACCCGAAGATAAAAAACGCATTCTCACCCGTGTACGCCGTATTCGCGGTCAGGTTGATGCGCTTGAGCGCGCGCTGGAGTCCGGCGAGCCGTGTTTGGCTATCCTGCAACAAATTGCCGCCGTGCGCGGCGCATCCAATGGCCTGATGGGCGAAATGGTTGAGATCCACCTGAAAGACGAACTGGTCAGCGGGGAAACAACCCCAGACCAGCGTGCCGTGCGCATGGCTGAAATCGGCCATCTTCTGCGTGCTTATCTAAAATAACACCATCACCTCGCAATAATGGGAAGAGACAAATGAAATCACGTGCAGCAGTTGCATTCGGCCCCGGCCAACCGTTAAAAATTGTCGAAATCGATGTCGCACCGCCAAAGAAAGGTGAAGTGCTGGTTAAAATTACCCACACAGGCGTGTGCCATACTGATGCTTTTACGCTCTCAGGTGACGATCCGGAAGGGGTTTTCCCGGCGGTGCTCGGCCATGAAGGTGGCGGCATTGTGGTTGAAGTGGGTGAAGGCGTTACCAGCCTGAAACCGGGCGATCATGTGATCCCGCTATACACCGCAGAATGTGGCGAGTGTAAGTTCTGTAAATCGGGTAAAACTAACCTGTGTCAGGCCGTACGTGCGACCCAGGGCAAAGGTCTGATGCCGGATGGCACAACCCGTTTCTCGTATAACGGCGAGCCGATTTATCACTATATGGGCACAAGCACCTTCAGCGAATACACCGTTTGCGCGGAGATCTCTCTGGCGAAGGTTAACCCGCAGGCTCCGCTGGACAAAGTGTGTCTGCTGGGGTGTGGCGTGACCACCGGTATCGGAGCGGTCCATAACACCGCAAAAGTGAAAGAAGGTGATACCGTCGCCGTATTTGGTCTGGGCGGCATTGGCCTGGCGGTGATTCAGGGCGCGGCGCAGGCGAAAGCCGGGCGTATTCTGGCCGTTGATACCAATCCGGAAAAATTTACGCTGGCAGGTGAAATGGGCGCGACCGATTTCATCAATCCGAAGGATTACGACAAACCGATTCAGGATGTGATTGTCGAGCTTACCGATGGCGGCGTGGACTTTAGTTTCGAATGTATCGGTAACGTTAACGTGATGCGCGCTGCGCTGGAATGCTGCCATAAAGGATGGGGCGAAAGCATCATTATTGGCGTGGCAGGAGCCGGACAAGAGATCAAAACTCGTCCGTTCCAGTTAGTTACCGGGCGTGTCTGGCGCGGTTCCGCGTTTGGCGGCGTGAAGGGGCGTACTCAGCTTCCTGGTATGGTTGAAGATGCGATGAGCGGGAAAATTCAGTTGGATCCGTTTATTACCCACCGTTTACCGCTGGAGCAGATTAACGACGCGTTCGATTTAATGCATCAGGGTAAATCCATCCGTACCGTTATCCACTTTGGCGATAACTGATTCATTGGCCAGCGGATTTCACCGCTGGCACTTTCCTGAATTTTTTAGAATTATGTTGTGAAAGTGTGACGAATCCGGCGCTTTTCACGGTAAGTAAACTTCCCGGATTGCCGATGACTATCTAACGGGCGTGTTTTCACGCATAAACCCTACAAGAGAGTCGACGGTCATGGACAACACTACATCGATGCAAGCCCAGCATAAACTGGGCTTTCTGCATCAAATCCGGCTGGTTCCGCTGTTTTCCTCCATTCTCGGTGGCATCCTTCTGCTGTTCGCCTTAAGTTCCGGGCTGGCAAGCTATTTTCTTATGCAGGCCGATCGCGATCAGCGCGACGTAACCGATGAGATTCAGGTCAGGATGGGGTTATCTAACAGCTCTAACCACTTGCGTACCGCGCGTATCAACATGATCCACGCCGGCGCGGCGAGCCGTATTGCCGAAATGGATGACATGAAGGCCAATATCGCCGAGGCAGAAAAACGGATTAAGCAATCGCAGGACGGTTTCAATGCTTATATGTCACGCGCGGTAAAAACGCCTGCCGATGAAGCGTTAGACGCTGAACTGAGCGCCAGCTTCAAAGCCTATACCGACGGCTTACAGCCGATGCTGAAGTACGCTAAAAACGGCATGTTTGAAGCGATCATCAACCATGAAAATGAACAGGCCAGACCGCTGGACTCTGCTTACAACAAGGTGCTGTTAAAGGCGATCGACATTCGTACCACCAGGGCGAATCAGTTAAGCGAACAGGCGCATCAGCGTACACAGCTTGGTATGGCTTTTATGCTGGGCGCATTTGTTCTTGCGCTGGCGCTGACCGTGATGACGTTCATTGTTCTGCGCCGTACCGTCATTCATCCTCTGTTGCGTGCCGCCCAGCGTATTGAGCAAATTTCAGCGGGGGATCTCACCATGCCGGAGGAACCGACCGGGCGCAGCGAAATTGGTCGCCTGAGCCGCCATCTGCAAACAATGCAACGTTCGCTGGGGACAACGGTAGGCACGGTGCGTCAGGGCGCGGAAGAGATTTATCGCGGTACCAGTGAGATTTCGGCGGGGAACACCGATCTGTCTTCACGTACCGAACAACAGGCTGCGGCGATTGAACAAACGGCGGCCAGCATGGAAGAGTTGACGGCGACGGTGAAGCAAAACGCCGACAACGCGCATCATGCGAGCAAGCTGGCAGAAGATGCCTCCGGTAAGGCCAGTCGGGGCGGTCAGATGGTTTCTGGCGTGGTCAAAACTATGGGCAATATCTCAACGAGTTCGAAGAAAATCTCCGAAATCACAGCCGTTATTAACAGCATTGCTTTCCAGACCAATATTCTGGCGCTGAACGCAGCGGTTGAAGCGGCGCGGGCAGGAGAGCAGGGCCGTGGGTTTGCCGTGGTTGCCAGTGAGGTGCGCACGCTGGCAAGCCGCAGCGCTTAGGCGGCAAAAGAGATTGAAGGATTGATCAGCGAATCAGTCCGACTGATTGATCAGGGCTCCGGAGAAGTGGTCGCTGCGGGCAATACGATGACGGATATTGTCGATGCGGTAAAACGCGTCACCGACATTATGCTGGAAATTGCAGCGGCCTCTGATGAGCAGAGCCGGGGTATCGTCCAGGTGAGCCAGGCAATTTCAGAAATGGATAAGGTAACGCAGCAAAATGCCTCGCTGGTTGAAGAAGCCTCTGCCGCAGCGGCATCGCTGGAAGAGCAGGCGGCGCGCTTAACGGAAGCTGTTGGCACATTCCGTTTAACAGGGACAAGTGCTATTAAACGCGCGCCTGTGACGACAAAGCCTGACCATTCACGCCCGCAGGCGGCAACTGCCAGTGGCGATAACTGGGAAACGTTTTAACAATAAAATCAATTAAGGGACCTGATGGTCCCTTAATTTTTGGCATCAAAACGGTACGGTTTTGCGTATTGCGGCGATCAGGATCTGCGCGGCCTGAGAGAGCTGCACATCGACACGGGTAAGAATACCAATGGGTTCACCCGCACCGTGGGTGGGTATCGGCAACGACACCAGCGTCGCCTGGCGTAAATCTTCTCTAACCGCGCCTGAAGGGACAAACCACACATAGTCGTAATCGACCGTAAGTTGGCGGGAGAGTGATGCTGACAGCGTTTCAATACAGCCCGGCGGCATTTTGCAGCCCTGACTTTGCAACAACGCCTCTGCGTGCTGGCGAGGGGCGGTTCCTTTTGGTGAAACCACCACCGGCCACTCCATCACCCGACTCAGCGTGATGGTTTCCTGCAACAACGGGTGGTTAGGGCGCACGACCAGTTTGAGCGATTCCAGAAATAACAGCTCGTAGTTCAGACCAACCATCAATTCCGGATCGGCCATACGGCCAATGCCGAGATCAATTTCCCCTGACTTTAAACCCGCCAGGATCATGGGATTGCTCATGGTGGCAACCTGCAGCGTGGTCTCCATTTGCTGCTTATGGAACGGGCCAATGACCGCTGGCAGAATGCCCAGGGCCGCGGTGGGTAAGGCACCAATTCGTACGACATCCGTCTGTGACTCTTCGCGCTGGTTTAAGGCTTGTCCGGCGGTGTTGAGCGCATCCAGCACTCTGACTGCGTGGGTAAGAAACTGTTCTCCGGGCAGCGTTAATTGTGCGCCAAGGCGGCCACGCTCAAAGAGCCGGGTACCGGTCAGTTGCTCCAGTTCATTCAGCGTTTTGGAGAGGGCTGGTTGGCTCAGGTTAAGGGTCTCAGCCGCGCGGCCCAACGTTCCCTGCTGTGCAACGGCGACAAAAGTATGAAGGTGGCGCAAGCGAATGCGCTGATTGAACAGAACATTTTTTTCCATAAGCGATGTTAAAAACAGAGTCGTATCGGTGACAAGTGAAGTTGTTCGATTTTGATAACTTGATAGCAAAATATTATTAACATTTATCCTATTTTACTTACAACTGATTTATTTTGCTTATGTTTTGTACAGCGCCACCGGGTGGTGGGATCATGGAAGAGAATCCGTCCAGTCGATATACTTTCGTTATTGTTTGCTTTTGAACCATTATCTTCACAAGGTACTGATTAATGATAGATGTAATAGGGCACCTTAATCCCGATAGCGATGCCATTTGTACCGCCGCCATGACGGCGCGTTGGCTTACTTTACGTGGCCAGCAGGCGACGGCATGGCGTCTGGGCGAACCTAACCGCGAAACGCAATTTATCTTTGAGCATGCAGGACTGACGATGCCCGAACGGCTGACGTTTGAACTGACCGATCGTGATGTGTGGCTGGTCGATTTCACCGAGCTTGCCCAGGGGCCGGCATCGCTGGCAGAAAGTAACGTCGTGGGAATTATCGATCATCACCGACTCGGTGGATTAGTCACTCGTCTGCCACCTGAAGTGTGGGTGAAGCCAGTCGGCAGTAGCGCGACGCTGTTATGGCAACTGATGACGGAAGAGGAGCGCAGCCAGTTGTCTGCCGCTGAGGCCGTTTTATTGCTGGGTGCCGTATTGAGTGACACTGTCACGCTTCGTTCGCCAACGACCACCTCTGACGATCGCCTGGCGGTGGAGGCCCTGGCCCAAAAAACCGGTGTGGATCTCGAGGCGTTTAGTCGCGACCTGCTGTCTGCTAAAACAAGCGTGGAAGGCATGAGCGCTCGCGAGCTTCTGCAGAAAGACATTAAAACCTTCACCATTCATGGACATTCTGTTTGTGTGGCGCAGCTTGAACTGTATGCGCTGCAACAGGTGGATGCGGTGCTGGACGATCTCCGTCTGGAAATGGCGCGCTATGCAGAGGAAAAGAATGCCGCGCTGGTTGTACTGATGCTCACCGATATCAATCTGGGCGACACCAGCCTGTGGTTTACCGGTACAGCGCTGTCAGACATCCCGCAGCCCTGTAAGGTGGAGGGGATGCTCAGCCGTAAAAAACAGATGTTGCCCTGGCTGGAAAGTCATTTAAAACCACGCCAGTAGGTTCTGTTCACCGTCTGTAGGGGTGGGAAATTTACGCGGGGTCACACTTTGTAAATTCTTCCCACCGGAGTCAGCGGCGTTTTCTACACTCCAGGTAATATTCACTGGAGGCATGACATTATGGCGAACACCATCACGGCAGATGAGATTCGGGAACAATTTTCGCAGGCAATGTCAGCAATGTACCAGCAGGAAGTCCCGCAATATGGCACGTTGCTGGAACTTGTCGCTGATGTGAATCTGGCGGTACTGGAAAATAATCCTACGCTGCATGAAAAACTGGCGAATGCAGATGAGCTGGCCCGGCTAAACGTTGAGCGCCACGGCGCCATTCGGGTGGGCACTGCGCAGGAGCTTTCTACGCTACGCCGGATGTTTGCCATTATGGGCATGTATCCGGTGAGTTATTACGATCTCTCCCAGGCCGGTGTTCCCGTGCATTCCACCGCGTTTCGTCCCATTGACGATGCGTCGCTTTCGCGCAACCCGTTTCGGGTATTCACCTCGTTATTGCGCCTCGAATTAATCGAAAACGCCGCGCTACGGCAAAAAGCCGCGGAGATCCTCGCGAAACGCGATATTTTCACCCGTCGTTGTCACGAACTGCTGGATGAGTTTGATGTGCAGGGCAGTTTTACGCCTGAGCAGGCGCAGGAGTTTGTGCAAGAAGCGCTGGAAACTTTCCGCTGGCATCAGCATGCCACGGTCGATGAGGCGACCTATCACGCATTGCACAATGAGCACCGGCTGGTTGCTGATGTGGTGTGTTTCCCTGGGTGTCATATTAACCATCTGACGCCGCGTACGCTGGATATCGACCGGGTTCAGTCGATGATGCCGGAGTGCGGCATTGAACCCAAAATACTGATTGAAGGGCCACCGCGCCGCGAGGTGCCCATTTTATTGCGTCAGACCAGTTTTAAAGCGCTGGAAGAGCCGGTGTTATTTGCCGGTGAAATGCGTGGCACTCACACGGCGCGTTTTGGTGAAATCGAACAGCGCGGCGTGGCCCTGACGCCGAAAGGCAGAGCATTGTACGACGAATTGCTGAATAAAGCGGGAACGGGAAAAGACAACCTGACACATCAGCTGCATTTGCAGGAGGTGTTCAAAGCATTCCCGGACAGCGAATTTCTGCTGCGCCAGCAGGGGCTTGCCTGGTTCCGCTACCGGCTGACGCCGTCGGGCGAGGCGCATCGACAGGCGATTCGCCCGGATGACGACCCGCAGCCGCTCATTGAGCGGGGCTGGCTGGTTGCTCAGCCCATTACCTACGAAGATTTTTTACCGGTGAGCGCCGCGGGGATTTTCCAGTCTAATCTGGGGAATGAAACTCAGGCTCGTAGCCACGGTAATTCCAGTCGCGACGCGTTTGAACAGGCGCTGGGTTGTGCGGTTTATGATGAGTTTGCGTTGTATCAGGAGGCGCAAGATCGCAGTAAACGGCGGTGTGGTTTACTTTAATTGAATTTACATGGGATTCGGTCTGTTCCCATCGACATAAAATATTTTCGATTTTGTACAGATAATCGGCGACCAACAATTGGATTATTAATGAATTTTGTCTAGAGTGAGCGGTCAGAAATGTGCACTCTCTTGCCGCTGATTATGGCCGGCGCGGGACCATTTACACGACCAGAAGGACTCACTTTCAGGCATGAATCGCAGACGATTTATTAAAGGTTCAATGGCAATGGCCGCCGTGTGCGGAACCAGTGGTATTGCATCACTCTTTTCCAGCGCCGCCTTTGCGGCAGAGTCTGACATTGCAGACGGAAAAACCGTACGTTTTGATTTTTCCGTTCTGCAATCGATGGCCCATGACTTAGCACAGAAGCCCTGGGGCGGCGCACCGCGCGCGTTACCTGACACGCTGGCCAAACTGACGCCTCAGGCCTACAACAGCATTCAATATGACGCAGAGCAGTCTCTGTGGAACAATGTTGAAAATCGTCAGCTTGATGCGCAGTTCTTCCACGTGGGAATGGGCTTCCGTCGCCGCGTACGCATGTTCTCGGTTGATGGCAGCACGCATATGGCGCGCGAAATCCACTTCCGTCCGGAACTGTTTAAATACAATGATGCGGGTGTGGATACCAAACAGTTGGAAGGGCAGACTGACCTCGGGTTCGCCGGGTTCCGCGTGTTTAAAGCGCCAGAATTAGCCCGTCGCGATATCGTTTCTTTCCTGGGCGCCAGCTATTTCCGCGCCGTGGATGACACCTATCAGTACGGTTTATCGGCCCGCGGTCTGGCGGTAGATACCTACACCGACAGCAAAGAAGAGTTTCCTGATTTCACCTCTTTCTGGTTCGAAACGGTCAAACCGGGCGCAACCTCCTTTACCGTGTATGCGCTTCTCGACAGCCCCAGCGTAACCGGCGCATTTAAGTTCGTGATCCACTGCGAGAAAACGCAGGTGATCATGGATGTACAAAACCACATCTATGCGCGCAAAGACATCAAGCAGCTCGGTATTGCACCGATGACCAGCATGTTTAGCTGCGGCAACAACGAACGTCGGATGTGTGACACCATTCACCCGCAAATTCATGATTCCGACCGTCTGGCGATGTGGCGGGGCAATGGCGAGTGGATCTGCCGCCCGCTGAATAACCCGCAAAAACTGCAGTTCAACGCCTATACCGATAACAACCCGAAAGGGTTTGGCTTGCTGCAGCTCGATCGCGACTTCTCCCATTACCAGGATATCATGGGCTGGTACAACAAGCGTCCGAGCCTGTGGGTCGAACCGCGTAACCAGTGGGGCAAGGGGACTATCGGCCTGATGGAGATCCCGACGACCGGCGAAACGCTGGATAACGTCGTCTGCTTCTGGCAGCCTGAAAGGTCGATCAAAGCGGGCGATGATCTGGAATTCAAATATCGCCTGTACTGGAGTGCTCAGCCGCCGGTGCGTTCACCGCTGGCTCGCGTGATGGCGACCCGAACAGGCATGGGCGGCTTCCCGGAAGGATGGGCGCCGGGCGAGCACTACCCGGAAAAATGGGCGCGACGTTTTGCTGTTGATTTCGTTGGTGGCGATCTAAAAGCCGCCGCGCCGAAGGGTATTGAACCGGTGATTACGCTCTCCAGCGGTGAAGCGAAACAGATTGAGATCCTTTACGTGGAACCTATCGACGGTTATCGCATTCAGTTTGACTGGTATCCGACCTCTGACTCAACCGATCCGGTAGATATGCGTATGTTCCTGCGTTGTCAGGGCGACGCCATCAGTGAAACCTGGCTGTATCAGTACTTCCCGCCAGCGCCGGATAAACGTCAGTACGTTGACGACCGCGAGATGCGTTAATCACTCCCTTTACGGCTCTCCGAATGGGGAGCCGTATCCGTAATCCTCTTCACAACCATTCTGTACACTATTTACTCGATCCCGTTCGCATTTTTCTGTAAGTCAAGTGGGTACTCTGGAGGTGTGTATTTCTTATACACGTTCTTTTCCACTAACAGGGAGAAAGTATGTTTCCAGAATACAGAGACCTTATTTCCCGACTGAAATCCGAGAACCCTCGCTTTCTGTCCTTATTCGAAAAACACAACAGCCTTGATCATGAGATCTCCAGACTGGAAGGTTCGGATGGTCGGGGGTATAGTTTGGACATTGTTCGCCTTAAGAAACAGAAACTCCACCTGAAGGAAGATCTGCTCAAAATATTGCAAAAAGAGAGTGTCAGTGAGAGCTAAGTAAAACGGCGCTTGCTGTGTAAAAGGGCTTCCAAAAGGGAGCCCTTCCTGTTTTTATTTGATGAGCAGGGTGGCCTGCTTAACCATCATAATGGAATGAAAATGTCAGAAGTGATTACCATCAACGACACGCTGGAACTGCGTGCCGTAGAAGAGCAACACGTCACGCCTCTGCATCAGTTGGTGCTTAAAAATAAAAGCTGGCTCCAGCAGTCGCTGAACTGGCCGCAGTTTGTTGCCTCTGAGGAGGACACCCGCAAGAATGTGCAGGGCAATATGATGTTGCACCAGCGCGGTTACGCCAAAATGTTCCTGATTTTTGCGCAAGAAAATGTGGTCGGGGTTATCTCGTTTAACCAGATAGAACCGCTGAACAAAGCGGCTTATATCGGCTACTGGCTGGATGAGGAGCATCAGGGTAAAGGCATCATGTCCCAGGCGCTACAGGCCTTAATTCATCATTATGCGCAGCGTCAGGAGATTCGCCGCTTCGTGATTAAATGTCGCGTAGAAAACGTTGAGAGCAATCAGGTGGCGCTGCGTAATGGCTTCCAACTGGAAGGATGTATGCAACAGGCGGAATTCCTTAATGGTGATTACTATGATGTGAATCTCTACGCCCGCATCATTGATGGCTCTTCAGAATAAACCTGCGATAGGCGTGCGCGTAATGCGCTGTTCACCGTTAATCACTTTCGGTCCGCGTAGGTGAATGGTATCGCCATCAAACGCCTGGATATGCGCCTGACCGGCTATCTCAATGTGATGCTCGATCAGCACTTCGCCCAGCACGCAGACGTGGCCTTCAATCAGGATGTGGTCGTCTAACTGGAGCGGTCCACCGCGTAATTGCGCATGACCGCCGACCAGCACGTGGTGTTTCAGCACGCAGTTACCTTCAACTACCGCGTGCTCCGCCACCTGCGAACTGTAGCGTAGGGTAGGTATGGCATCTTCTTCACTCCCGGCGATGACGCGCGCATATCCATAGACTTTGGCGCAATCGCAAATCCAGACATTGTTCTCTTCATTACCTTCCACCTGTGCGAAATCAAAAACTTCCGCCCGATGTTCAATAAAGGCATAGTTGATTTTCGCATCGCCATAGATCTGCGCCTGATGCACCACTCGTGAGTGGCTGACAAAAGCCCGATCATAAATTTGCAGGAGCTGGTCGCTTTCACGGGTTAGCCCCCTGGCGGCGATGATTTCAGAGTCACACACCACGCGCGCATCACCAAAGACAAGGCACTCGCCGCGAACCACAGAATCCTGAATGGTGACGTTGTCACGTATTTGCGCGTTATGACTGATTTCAGCCTGGTCAATCCACACGTCATCGCTAATTTGCGCGCCATCTCTGACCACGCTTGCCTGTGTAATGCGGGCGTTTCCTGTAATCGTCGCGCCGGAAAATGCGAGCGCGTTTTCATCGTAAATCCAGCAATCACCGCTTTGTGACAGCACGCTTTCATTGTCGATCCAACCACCGGGCGTACCGGCCTGGACATCATTAAAATCAGTGAGCGCAATGATTTGGCGTAGTAATACGCTTTTTTTATTGCCATTATCCTGGTAACTAAAGGATCGAGACTCATCGCTGAGACGATATTTGGTCATAGCTCATTTCCATGTTGCGCACCTTAGTTAAACGTAGCAAAGTTTTCCGCACTGGCTAAATCAGCGGAAATTCCATAAAATGCATTTCAAATATACTTTAAAAAATAAACAAAATGAGTAAGAACAAACAGAGTGAGCGGGTCCTCAATCTTCCGGCCGGTTATTTTGGCATGGTACTGGGCATCATTGGGATGGGGTTTGCGTGGCGTTATGCCAGTCAGGTGTGGCCAGTGAGTCACTTGATTGGCGAAGGTTTAGTGATCCTCGCAATGGTCATTTGGGGGCTGCTGACGCTGGCTTTTCTGAGCCGTTTACTGCGTTTTCCGCATAGCGTATTGGCGGAAATTCGTCACCCGGTGATGAGCAGTTTTGTCAGTCTGTTTCCGGCCACAACGATGCTGGTCGCGATTGGTTTTGTCCCGTGGTATCGACCGCTGGCGATTGGGTTGTTCAGCATTGGCGTGGTGATACAGCTGGCCTACGCCGCCTGGCAAACGGCAGGGTTGTGGCGTGGATCGCATCCAGAGGAAGCCACCACGCCGGGTCTGTATCTGCCGACCGTCGCCAATAACTTTATCAGTGCAATGGCCTGTGGCGCACTGGGTTTCAACGACGCAGGATTGGTGTTTTTAGGCGCCGGGGTTTTTTCCTGGCTCAGCCTGGAGCCGGTGATTCTGCAACGTTTACGTAGCTGCGGCGAGTTGCCTGCGGTGTTACGTACTTCACTTGGCATTCAACTGGCGCCTGCGCTGGTCGCCTGCAGCGCCTGGCTTAGCGTCAACGGCGGCGAGGGCGATACGTTAGCCAAAATGTTGTTCGGCTATGGTCTGCTGCAACTTTTGTTCATGCTACGGCTCATGCCGTGGTATTTGTCACAGCCATTTAATGCGTCTTTCTGGAGCTTCTCGTTTGGCGTGTCGGCTCTGGCAACAACAGGGCTGCATCTGGGCCACGGTAGCGAGTCAGGATTTTTTCATACGCTGTCGATCCCACTGTTTATTTTTACCAATTTTATCATTGCATTATTACTGGTACGTACGTTTGCATTGCTGATGCAGGGGAAACTGCTCATCCGCACGGAGCGTGCTGCGTTACTGAAATCTGAGGATAAATAATGACCCTTTGCGACGAAAACTACTTTACTGAGAAATACGATTTAACTCGTACGCATTCCGATGTTGTTGAAGCGGCAAACATTGTTAAGCCAGGTAAAACGTTAGACCTGGGCTGCGGTAACGGTCGTAACAGCCTGTACCTTGCGGCAAACGGTTATGACGTGACAGCATGGGATAAAAATCCCATGAGCATCGCTAACCTTGAGCGTATAAAAGCGGCGGAAGGGCTGACCAATCTGCACGCGAACGTCTCGGATCTCAACGCATTACACTTTGATGGCGAATATGATTTTATTCTTTCTACCGTTGTGCTGATGTTCCTTGAAGCCAAAACTATCCCTGGCCTTATTGAAAATATGCAGCGTTGCACTAAACCGGGCGGATATAACTTAATTGTCGCGGCGATGGATACCGATGATTTTCCGTGTACCGTGGGTTTCCCGTTCGCGTTTAAAACCGGAGAATTGCGCAATTATTACAGCGGATGGGATCTGCTGAAATATAACGAAGACGTGGGTGAACTTCATCGTACGGATGAAAACGGTAATCGAATTAAACTGCGCTTTGCCACAATGCTGGCACGCAAAACTGCCTGAACCTCCCGCCCGGGTTAACTCTTTCTGCGCTCAGCATTTTTTGTGCCGGGCGTAGAGAGAAAATTGTGCGGTGTTTACCATTTTTAGTACATCCAAAATGAAACGGTTTTGCTATGCTTTTTAAGCATCATTGCGAAAACTAAAGGGATCGTTTCATGCGTACTCAAACTTTATTTAAAGTTGCAGTGCTTACTGGCTTGTTGGCATTATCCGGCTGTGCGTCAAAAGTGACTGCGCCGGATAAATATTCTGGGTTTTTAAAAAATTACTCTGATTTGAAGGAAACACAATCAGCATCGGGACAAACCGTACTCCGTTGGGTTGATCCGAGCTACAACGAATCCAAATATGACAACATTGTATATAACCCGGTAACGTATTATCCGGTTCCTAAACCTACCACGCAGGTAGGGCAGCAGGTTCTTGATCAACTGCTGACCTACACCAATACCCAGTTGAAATCCGCCATCAGCAAGCGTAAGCCCCTGGTTACTACCCCTGGGCCACGTAGCCTGATTTTCCGCGGAGCGATTACCGGTGTTGCAACGAGCAAAGAAGGACTGCAGTTCTATGAAGTGATCCCGGTTGCGCTACTCGTTGCGGGAACACAAATGGCAACGGGTCACCGTACCATGGATACCAACCTCTATTTCGAGGGTGAGTTGATTGATGCTGCGACCAATAAACCGGTAATTAAAGTTGTACGTAAGGGTGAAGGTAAAGATCTGAGCAACGAAAATACGCCGATGGCGTTCGAAACGTTGAAGAAAGTTATTGATGACATGGCGACGGATGCCACCATGTTTGACGTGAACAAAAAACCACAATAATAATCAACGCACCATCTCAGGATGGTGCGTTTTTTTTATGCCACCCGGCGTCGATAGAATAGTTTACCCATCAGCACTTCTGGTCGGGCAAACATCACCATATTCCCCAGTAAAATCAATACCAATCCGGCAATAGCGTTAACTTGCCAGACGTATCCTTCATACAATGTTGACAGCGTTAGCGCAACCAGCGGGAAAAGCAGGGTACTGTATGCCGCCCTACTGGGACCAATGCGACCTACCAGTGTGAAATAAGCGCCGAAAGCAATCACTGAGCCAAAAATAGCCAGATATAACAGCGCGCTGAGATAGCTGAATGTCCACTGTGGCGTAAAATTGTCCCCGCGCATCAGCGCAATGGCAGCGATCAACAGCGTGCCGTACAGCATGGCCCAACTGTTGGTCGTTAACACTTCCAGCCCTTTTTTCTGGTGACGCATGCTGATCATATTACCCAATGAGAAACCGAAGGTTCCAAGGGCGCTTAAGCCGATACCCAGCAGCAAGGAATGATTGAATCCGCTGTTGAGCAAATCCTGCCAGAACAGAGTCACAATGCCCGTCAGTCCAAGACCGGCTGCTATATAGAAACGCAGCGGTGGTTTTTGCCCAAAAAAGATGAAGCTATTGACCGCATTGAACAGGACGGCCATTGAGAAAATCACCGACTCCAGGCCGGTATTAATCCAGGCCGCAGCCGTATAAAAACACCAGAAGTTGAAGCAAAAAACGCATCCACCCTGTAACAGACAAAACAGATGATCGCGACCAGACAGTTTGCGTAATTTACCGCTAACCAGCAGGATCACTATCATCAGCGAACTGGCAACGGCGAAGCGCCAAAAGATAGAAACCGGCGCAGAAACCGGGCCCTGCTGCAAATAAATCGCAATCCATGTCGTTCCCCAAATTACCACCACCAGGCAGTACAACAGTGCGTTCATACAACTCTCTCTTTTTTGGATTCAGGTTCACACTGTGTCATGTCTGGCGGCAGGAGGCTTTCATCAGTTTGCGGCGGACTTGCAAAATCTTGCGCTTTTTTAGCGTAAAAGCGAAAAGGAAGCTGTTAACAATATGTGGCTGTTATAGACTGAAAGCCTGCTAACTTATTTTGAATGTGATGGTATGCCTCAGCCCTACGATGCCTTTGAAAACTTACGCAAACATAATGCCGTGCTGCATGAATCGGTTGCGTTACATTCAGGGATCCAACTGGCGGCCTGGTCAAACAAGCGCGATACCATCACCCAGTATTGCGATCACCATACGCTC
This sequence comes from Citrobacter sp. RHBSTW-00859, assembly GCF_013729795.1. NCBI lineage: Bacteria > Pseudomonadati > Pseudomonadota > Gammaproteobacteria > Enterobacterales > Enterobacteriaceae > Citrobacter > Citrobacter sp. RHBSTW-00859. The sequence goes on from NZ_CP056284.1 coordinate 2,440,085, forward strand.
AGTTTATATATCGCGGATGGCTACGAGAGTTACCACAAAACGGCGGGGGGCTGGAAGAATGGCGGCGGACCGGACCGTTTTTGCCTGATGCCGAAAGAGAGCGAGTCAAGTTGGGATATCCGCGACGATCTTTCCTTTGTTCATCTCTATTGTACCGACGAACATCTACGCGAAGTGGGTGAAAAAGTCTGGGATAAAAGCCCCTATAGCTTCACGCTGGACGAGCACACGTTTGGCAGTGACCCGGGGATCACGGCGGTTTACCGTCAGTTTCTGCTTGATAACGACTGGCAGCAACCGGCCAATCACCTCACGCTCAGCGCGGCATCTTCGCTACTGTTAACGCATCTGATCCAGCATTACAGCAACGTCCAATGGCGACTGCCCACCGTCACCGGGGGACTCGCGCCCGTCACCTTGCGTAACGTGCTGGCCTATATTGACGCGCATCTGGCGTACCCAATCACCCTGAACGATCTGGCTAGCGAGGCGGCGCTTAGCGAATTCCATTTTGCCAGAATGTTTCGCCAGTCGATGAATATGGCACCGCATCAGTACGTGATGCAACGTCGTATGGCGCTGGCGCAGCATCTGGTCTGTTACACTTCACGCAGTTTGTCAGATATTGCGATGACCTGCGGATTCAGTTCGGCAAGCCATTTTAGTAACCGGTTTAAACAGGTAACCGGTAAAACGCCAACGCAGCTACGTGCGGCGAAATAACGTCAACACGGCGTAGCAGATACCGCCTACGACCAGCCCCCAGAATGCAGATCCAACCCCCAATAACGTCAGGCCGCTGGCCGTGACCAAAAACGTAACGATGGCTGCGTCGCGTTCCGCTTCATTATGCAACGCCTGATACAAACTACCGCTAATCGTCCCGAGCAAGGCCAGACCGGCCAGCATCTGGATCCAGCTTACGGGCAGTGCCGCCATTAGTCCTGTGACTGAACCGCCAAACACCCCAGCCAGAAGATAGAAGACGCCAGCCGCGGCGGCGGCGAGCCAGCGTCGTTTGGCATCAGGATGCGCTTCGGGACTTTGGCAAATTGCGGCGGTTATGGCGGCAATGCAGATGGAGTAGACGCCAAACGGCGAAAACAGCAGCGCCAGCAGACCGGTAAAGATAATGAGCGGTGAAACGGGTAATGAATAGCCCGACGCATTCATAGTGGCAATACCTGGGGCATTTTGCGAAGCCATGGTAACCAGAAACAGCGGTAGCGCAATGCTGATACTGTGGGCAAATGAAAAGTGTGGGGCAATAAACGCAGGCATGACCGGCGATAAATTCACTCCGCTTGTGACAATGTCACCTTTTATTAGCGCGATAGCGATACCCGCCAGCATCGCGGCGATCGTCGCGTACCGTGGGGCTGTGACTTTAAATACCAGCCATGCCACCAGCATACTACCGCACAAAATAAGCTCACTGTTGAGGCTATTAAAGGCCTGCAGACCAAAGCGCAGCAGGATCCCGGCCAGCATGGCTGATGCCAGTGAGTGGGGGATTATTTTCATCAGACGGGCAAACAATCCGGTTATGCCGCACAGCACAATCAACGCGTTAGCTACGATAAAAACGCCGATAGCATCCTGAATCGATACCCCGTGCAGACCCGTAACCAGCAGCGCGGCGCCAGGTGTTGACCAGGCCGTGAGCACAGGAGCGCGATACCATAACGTCAGCGCCAGCGTACTGACGCCCATTGCAATCCCCAGCGCGGTCATCCAGCCCGCGATTTGATCGGTGGTCGCACCTGCGGCCAGGGCCGCTTGCCAGATAATGGCAGCCGAGCTGGCGTAACCGACCAGGACAGCCACAAAACCCGATAATACGGTGAATAGTGGGATGGAGAATGCGCGCATAGTCACTCCGTGTGCGTTATAACGGTCAATCAATGTAGCACTGTGCGTTATAGCGTACAAGTGCTAAGCTGTAGCCTTGAGAAAGGAGAGTCAGGAAGGCGAAAAATGGAAAACTTAACCCACTATCTGGCCACAACGCTCCGCACGCTACGTCACCAGCGGGAATGGAGCCTGTCACGTTTGGCGGAGGAAACCGGCGTGTCAAAAGCCATGTTGGGGCAGATTGAGCGCAATGAATCCAGCCCAACGGTGGCGACATTGTGGAAAATTGCCACCGGACTGAACGTGCCATTCTCGACGTTTATTTCACCGCCAGAGTCAGACGGCGCGCCAACATTCGATCCCCAGCAGCAGGCGATGGTCGTCACGCCATTGTTTCCGTGGGACCCACAGCTGTGCTTCGATCATTTTTCGATACAGCTGGCACCTGGCGCACTCAGTGAATCGACTCCGCATGAAACCGGCGTTATAGAGCACGTGGTGGTGATAAATGGGCTGCTGGATATGTGTATTGAGGGGCAGTGGCGCACCATGAAATCCGGCGAGGGGGTGCGTTTTGCGGGAGACAGGGCGCATAGCTACCGTAACAGTAGCGAACAAACGGTTCACTTTCATTCCCTGATCCATTACCCGCGCGGTTAGTCGGGAAAACTATTCCGAAAATCCGCGCTTGTGACTACAATAGCCGCCATTTTTACCACTTGTGGATGGTAACAACTGTATGCGCCAGCAGCCTCATCACCTTGAATTGTTAAGCCCGGCCCGGGATACCGCCATTGCACGTGAAGCCATTTTGCACGGCGCTGACGCCGTTTACATTGGCGGACCGGGTTTTGGCGCGCGTCATAACGCCAGTAACAGCCTGAAAGATATCGCCGAACTGGTGCCGTTTGCGCATCGTTACGGGGCGAAAATCTTTGTGACGCTAAATACAATCTTGCATGATGATGAGCTGGAGCCCGCACAGCGATTAATTACCGATCTGTATCAGACCGGCGTTGACGCCCTGATTGTGCAGGATATGGGGATTCTGGAGCTGGATATCCCTCCCATTGAGCTGCACGCCAGCACCCAATGTGATATTCGCAGCGTCGAGAAGGCGAAGTTTCTTTCTGACGTCGGATTCACCCAAATTGTCCTCGCGCGCGAACTGAGCCTTGAGCAGATAAACGCCATTCATCAGGCTACGGATGCGACTATTGAATTTTTCATTCACGGTGCGCTGTGCGTCGCCTATTCAGGCCAGTGTTATATTTCACATGCGCAAACCGGACGTAGCGCTAACCGCGGTGACTGTTCTCAGGCTTGTCGCCTGCCGTATACCCTGAAAGACGATCAGGGGCGCGTGGTGTCCTATGAAAAACATCTGCTGTCGATGAAAGATAACGATCAGACCGCCAACCTCGGCGCGTTGATTGACGCAGGCGTGCGCTCCTTCAAAATTGAAGGGCGCTATAAAGACATGAGCTATGTGAAGAATATTACCGCGCATTATCGTCAGATGCTGGACGCCATTATTGAAGAGCGCGGCGATCTTGCACGTTCTTCAGCCGGGCGTACCGAACATTTCTTTACTCCATCCACGGAAAAGACCTTCCATCGCGGCAGCACCGATTATTTTGTGAATGCCCGTAAGGGGGATATCGGCGCATTCGACTCACCAAAGTTCATCGGTCTGCCGGTTGGCGAAGTCCTGAAGGTGGCAAAAGATCATCTCGATGTTGAGGTAGCAGAACCGCTGGCCAACGGGGATGGTCTGAACGTGTTAATCAAGCGTGAGGTCGTCGGATTTCGCGCCAATACCGTTGAAAAAACGGGGCACAATCGTTATCGGGTGTGGCCGAATGAAATGCCCGCCGATCTGCACAAAGTGCGCGCCAACCATCCGCTGAACCGCAATCTCGATCATAACTGGCAGCAAGCGTTGACCAAAACCTCCAGCGAACGCCGCGTCGCGGTCGATATTGAGCTGGGCGGCTGGCAGGAACAGTTGATCCTGACGCTCACCAGTGAGGAGGGGGTGAGTATCACCCATACGCTGGACGGCCAGTTTGAGGAAGCGAACAATGCAGAAAAAGCGTTGAGCAACCTGCAGGATGGCCTGGCAAAACTGGGACAAACGCTGTATTACGCCCGTAATATTCAGGTGAATCTGCCGGGAGCATTGTTCGTGCCGAACGGTCAACTGAATCAGCTGCGACGTGAAGCGGTCGACATGCTGGATGCAGCTCGTTTGCAAAACTATCAGCGCGGTCGCCGTAAACCGGTTGCCCAGCCGGCGCCGGTTTACCCGCAAACGCATCTGAGCTTTCTGGCTAACGTCTATAACCATAAAGCGCGAGAGTTTTATCACCGTTATGGCGTGCAGTTGATTGATGCCGCCTATGAGGCGCATCAAGAAAAGGGCGATGTGCCGGTGATGATCACCAAACATTGCCTGCGTTTTGCGTTTAACCTGTGTCCGAAACAGGCGAAAGGAAATATCAAAAGCTGGAAAGCCACGCCGATGCAGCTGGTTAACGGCGATGAGGTCCTGACGCTGAAATTTGATTGCCGACCGTGCGAAATGCACGTGATCGGCAAGATGAAACATCACATTCTGAAGATGCCGTTGCCGGGCAGCGTGGTGGCTTCCGTCAGCCCTGAAGAACTGCTGAAAACGTTGCCAAAGCGTAAAAGCTAACGGTTAGCTCTGATGTGTATCGGGTTTGCGTGATTTTTGCCAGTAATGGTGTTCGCGAAGATCGGCGGCGGATTCTTCCGCCGTCATTCGTAGTTCATCGCTGTCGGCCGTGTGTCGTAATAAGTGATCGGCATCCTGCACCTGAAGATATTCATGTCCCTGATTAGTAGCGAGAAGCTGACCGGAAAAAAGCGCGCTGGCCAGCAATAACACCGTTAACCCTTTCTTAAACATCATGCACCCTCTGGTACGTTAGCTGCGGAATTGACGATAATTTCGCCAGGTGACTATTCAATATTTTAATCGGGTTAATGACAATCTCTGTTTTGTCATTTCGATGTTTTTTACATTTTTGTTTAGATAACGTTGGGATTTGTCACAACCGGGCAGTGCAGCGCTGCCCGGTTGTTATCAGGGAGAGAATCAGGATTTAAATCCGGCGGCCGTCATCAGGAGACGAAAGAACATACCAACGGCGGCCAGGGCCAGCACGCTGCCGCCCCAGAGGATCACCAGCCACATCAGGCGTTTCCAGATTGTTTGTTGCATCAATGATACCCCTCACCATGTTGAACTTTGCCGCGGAAAACGTAGTAGCTCCAGAAGGTGTACACCAGGATTATCGGGATAATCAGCAGCGCGCCAACCAACATAAAGCCCTGACTCTGCGCCGGAGCTGCCGCCTGCCACAGCGTAATGGACGGTGGAATGATGTGGGGCCAGATACTGATCCCCAGCCCGCTGAACCCGAGAAAAATCAGCCCCAGCGTCAATACAAAAGGCAGCGTATGGCTGTTTTGCTGACCCAGCGAGCGCCACAGCCAGAGGCTAATCAGCGCAACCAGGAGCGGAACCGGCATCAGGAACCACAGATTGGGCAGGCTAAACCAACGCTCGGCAATGGCGCTGTGCGCCAGCGGCGTCCACAGGCTGATAATGGCAATGACAACCAGCATCGCCAGCAGCAGTTTTCTTGCCACGCAGCGCATTTTATCCTGCAACGGATTTTCGCTTTTCATCACCAGCCATGTTGCCCCCAACAGGGCGTAGGCTACAACCAGGCCCACGCCGCAGAACAGGGTAAAGGGGGTAAGCCAGTCGAAAGGACCGCCGCTGTAGCTGCGTCCGGTGACGGAAAATCCATTGAGTACGGCACCGACCACTATACCCTGAGTGAATGTCGCGAGGATTGAACCGCCGAGAAAAGCTTTGTCCCAGAATGGTCGATGCGCCGGCGTGGCTTTGAAGCGAAACTCAAACGCGACGCCGCGAAATATCAGGCCGATGAGCATCAGGGTCAACGGGATCGTCAGCGCATCGACAATCACCGCATAGGCCAGGGGAAAAGCGCCGAATAATCCGGCGCCACCCAACACCAGCCAGGTTTCATTACCGTCCCATACCGGGGCGACGCTGTTGACCATCACATCGCGGTCATCCGCATCCGAAATCGCAGGGAATAAAATACCGATCCCGAGATCAAAACCGTCCATCACGATATACATCAGCGTGGCGAACACGATAATTACAAACCAGATAACTGATAAATCGATACCCATTAGCGGTGTGCCTCCGGTTGAGAATCGAGAACGACAGCAGAAAGCGGCCGTGCCGGCGTGCCTGTTGGTGGAATGGTCGGCTCATCTTCCTGTGGTCCTTTACGGATCAGGCGGATCATGTAGCTGTAACCCACGCCAAACACCGAGCTATACACCACAAAGAAAGACAGTAGGCTGATGCTCATATGTAAATCACCATGTGCGGAAACCGCATCCGCCGTACGTTGCAAACCGTAAACCACCCACGGCTGACGGCCAACTTCGGTGGTCACCCAGCCAGCAAGGATGGCAATCAGACCGGAGGGCCCCATCCACAATGCAAAGCGCAGGAAAGGACGTGAGGTGTATAGCCGCTCCTTATAACGCAGCCACAGGGCAAACGCGCCCAGCAGGATCATCAGCATGCCTAACCCTGCCATAATGCGAAACGACCAGAACACGATGGTGGAATTGGGCCTGTCTTCCTTCGGAAATTCTTTTAACGCCGGGACCTGTTTATCCAGACTATGAGTCAGGATCAGGCTGCCCAGCGCCGGGATTTCCAGCCCATAGCGGGTGCGCTCCTGCTCCATATCCGGCCAGCCGAACAACAGCAGCGGGGTCGGTTCACCGGGCGGATTTTCCCAGTGTCCTTCAATCGCCGCAATTTTTGCAGGCTGGTGCTTCAGCGTATTCAACCCGTGCATATCGCCAATTAAGGCCTGCAGCGGAGCGACGATTAACGTCATCCACAGCGCCATTGAAAACATAGCGCGAATTGCTGGCGTGCTATTACCGCGCAATAAATGCCATGCGGCTGAAGCCGCGACAAACAGCGCGCTGCTCAGGAAGGCGGCAACGGACATATGCAGCAAACGATAAGGGAATGACGGATTGAAAATCACGGCGAACCAGTCGACGGGAACGACTTGCCCGTTAACAATTTCATAGCCCTGTGGCGTTTGCATCCAGCTGTTGGAGGCGAGGATCCAGAAGGTAGAAATAATAGTACCCAGCGCAACCATACAGGTCGCGAAGAAGTGAAGCCCTGGGCCAACCCGGTTCCAGCCAAACAGCATTACCCCGAGGAAGCCCGCTTCGAGGAAGAAGGCGGTTAATACTTCATAGGTCAGCAGCGGCCCGGTGATGCTACCGGCGAACTCAGAAAAACCACTCCAGTTCGTGCCGAACTGATAAGCCATCACCAGCCCGGAAACCACGCCCATACCAAAGTTTACGGCGAATATTTTCGACCAGAAATGGTATAGCGAGCGCCAGGTCGGATTTTTCGTTTTTAACCATAACCCTTCGAGCACCGCCAGATAACTGGCGAGGCCAATGGTAATCGCCGGAAAGATGATGTGAAAGGATACCGTAAACGCGAACTGGATCCTCGCCAGGTGAAACGCGTCAAGACCGAACATGCTTAGCTCCGCAGGCAAAATTGATTTGGCGCAATTCTAAGGCTGCGAAGCAATGGAAGGCAGAAACAGAACAGTTCTTTTTAACCATAACAGTTGTCGTGCTGTTATAGGTTAGCCTGGCTGATATGAAATCTGGAACCTGGATTCCTGTTATTGAATCGCGTCCTCCCCACGCGAGTGATTTTACGCTATCACTAGCGAGGTAATGAAAAGGTAATCATAAATGTTTACTTTGTGCGTATAATAGACGACAGGGAGGCGCAGTGAAGCAAAGTGAGTTCAGACGCTGGCTTGAATCTCAGGGAGTGGCTGTTACAAACGGCTCAAATCATCTGAAGTTGAGGTATCAGGAAAGGCGTAGCGTTATGCCCAGGCATCCTGGTGATGAAATAAAAGAAGCCTTGCGAAAATCGATCCTGAAGCAGCTTGGTTTACAGTCATCATCAATATGAGGTTAATTATATGAGAGATTTTGAAAAAATCATGCGTTATCCCGTTAATCTAATCCCCGCCGTGGAAGGTGGATTCGTGGTTTCCTTCCCGGATATTCCTGAAGCATTAACCCAGGGCGAAACCCGTCATGGGGCTTTGCAGGCTGCGCAGTCTGCATTGGTGACCGCTTTTGAATTCTATTTCGACGATAACGAACCGATTCCTTTACCTTCGGCGGTTGGCGCTGAAGGTGACTATGTGGAAATCCCCCTGAGCATTGCGTCGAAGGTTCTTTTGTTAAATGCCTTTCTTGAATCAAAAATCACCCAGCAGGAGCTGGCAAACAGGATCGGCAGGCCTAAGCAGGAAATTACCCGTTTGTTCGATTTAAAGCACGCGACAAAAATTGATGCTGTGCAAATAGCTGCACGCGCCTTAGGCAAGGAGCTGTCAGTAACGATGTTGTAAAACTGTTAACTATAACAGTTATAAAAAATGCCCTGATTATGTAAACTGATATATACAGTGCGTGTCACCGACACCGATTATCAGGACGAAAAATGAAAAAATACCAGCGACTGGCTGAGCAAATTCGCGATCAAATCGCGTCTGGCGTATGGCAGCCCGGCGATCGCTTGCCATCCTTGCGCGAGCAGGTGGTCAGCAGCGGCATGAGTTTTATGACCGTCGGACATGCATATCAGTTGCTGGAAAGTCAGGGCCGGATTATCGCCCGGCCGCAGTCGGGTTACTATGTTGCCGCGCGCCCTGAACGTGAGCTGGCAGCGCCGCAGGCGCAGGTGATGCGCGATGAAGCGGTGGATATCAACACCTATATTTTTGATATGCTGCAGGCCAGCCGGGATGCGTCAGTGATGCCATTTGCCTCTGCATTCCCTGACCCGCGTCTGTTTCCCCTCCAGCAGTTGAACCGCTCGCTGGCGCAGGTCAGTAAAACCGCGACCGCCATGAGCGTGATAGAAAACCTGCCGCCGGGAAATGATGAGCTGCGCCATGCCATTGCCCGCCGCTATGCTCAACAGGGGATGACCATTTCACCTGATGAAATTGTCATCACTACCGGTGCGCTGGATGCCCTCAACCTGAGCCTGCAGGCAGTTACCGAACCGGGAGACTGGGTGATTGTCGAAAATCCCTGCTTCTATGGGGCGTTGCAGGCCCTGGAGCGATTACGGCTGAAGGCGCTTTCAATTGCCACCGACGTGAAAGAGGGGATCGATCTTACCGCGCTGGAGCAAGCGTTGCAGGAGTATCCGGTAAAAGCCTGCTGGCTGATGACCAACAGCCAAAATCCGTTGGGCTTTACGCTCAGCCCAGAGAAAAAGGCGCACCTGGTCGCATTGCTGGAAAAATATCATGTAATGCTGATAGAAGATGATGTCTACAGCGAGCTGTACTTTGGTCGCGAAAAACCACTGCCTGCCAAAGCCTGGGATCGCGCCGACAGCGTTTTGCATTGTTCATCCTTCTCGAAGTGCCTGGTGCCCGGATTTCGCGTGGGCTGGGTGGCGGCCGGGAAGCATGCTCGACGTATTCAGCGACTCCAGCTCATGAGCACGTTATCCACCAGTTCCCCCATGCAGCTTGCGCTCGTGGATTATCTGTCAACCCGGCGCTATGACGCGCATCTGCGCCGCTTACGCCGTCAACTGGCGGAACGCAAACAGCAGGCCTGGCAAACGTTGCTGCGTCATCTTCCGGCGGAAGTCAAAATTCACCATAACGACAGCGGCTATTTTCTGTGGCTGGAACTGCCAGAACCGCTTGATGCAGGCGTGCTCAGCACCCAGGCACTGGCGCACCATATCAGCATTGCACCGGGAAAAATGTTTTCGACCTCGGGGAGCTGGACTCGTTTTTTTCGCTTTAATACCGCATGGCACTGGGGAGAGCGTGAGGAACAGGCTGTGAAACAGCTGGGAAAATTAATTCGCGAGATGATGAAATAAAACGTAACGCGCTATTCAATATAAAAGAATAGCGCGTTCTTATTTTCGAAATAGAGAATACCTAACCCCGATGTTATTTATATCGGGTGCTACCATACAAAAAATCAATAGTTCTTACTATTGCCACCGTTGCACCTAACTCCTTGTCTATACTCCAGAAGATTAAAGCTCCCGATCAGCGTCAGTAGCGTAATGAGCGTTAGCTCACAACCTGATTAAATTTCCTTGCGCCAGCAGGAACGCTTACAACACCCCGACTATTTTTAGGAAAGGACATATATTTACGGCAAGGCTGCCGCTCAATATTTTTTAGACAGGAGTAAGACGTTATGAGCAAGCAGTTTGCCCTCAGTAGCCTGTGCGCACTCAGTATGACGCTGATGACTGCACAGGCAGCCGAACCCCCGACATCCTTAGATAAACCGGAAGGCCGTCTGGATATTATTGCCTGGCCGGGCTACATCGAACGTGGACAGACCGATAAACAATATGATTGGGTCTCGCAGTTTGAGAAAGAGACCGGCTGCGCGGTCAATGTTAAAACAGCGGCCACTTCTGATGAAATGGTCAGCCTGATGGCAAAAGGCGGCTACGACCTGGTTACCGCTTCCGGTGATGCCTCATTGCGTCTGATTATGGGAAAACGCGTTCAGCCGATTAATACCGCGCTGATCCCTAACTGGAAAAGCATCGATCCGCGCGTGGTAAAAGGCGAGTGGTTTAACGTTGGCGGAAAAGTTTACGGCACACCGTACCAGTGGGGGCCAAACCTGCTGATGTACAACACCAAAATTTTCCCAACGCCGCCGGATAGCTGGAACGTGGTATTTGTTGAGCAAAAACTTGGGGACGGAAAAAGCAATAAAGGGCGCGTTCAAGCCTACGATGGCCCGATCTATATTGCCGATGCTGCATTATTCGTTAAGGCGACTCAGCCGCAACTGGGCATTACCGATCCCTATCAGCTCACCGAACAACAGTATCAGGCGGTGATCAAAGTTCTGAGCGATCAGCACGCGCTGATCCATCGCTATTGGCACGATACCACCGTGCAAATGAGCGACTTCAAAAACGAAGGTGTGGTGGCGTCCAGCGCCTGGCCTTATCAGGCGAACGCCCTGAAAGGAGAAGGCCAGCCTATTGCCACGGTCTTCCCAAAAGAAGGGGTTACCGGATGGGCTGATACCACCATGCTGCACAGCGAAGCCAAACACCCGGTGTGCGCTTACAAATGGATGAACTGGTCATTAACCCCGAAAGTTCAGGGCGACGTCGCAGCCTGGTTTGGTTCTCTGCCAGTCGTGCCTGAAGGTTGTAAAGCCAGCCCGCTGCTGGGTGAAAAGGGCTGTGAAACCAACGGCTATAGCTACTTTGACAAAATTGCCTTCTGGAAAACGACGATCGCAGAAGGTGGCAAATTCGTTCCTTACAGTCGCTGGACGCAGGATTACATCGCCATTATGGGCGGTCGTTAATTCCGCTGGGGGTTTTATGACGTACGCAGTGGAGTTTCATAACGTCTCGCGTCTGTACGGGGATGTTCGTGCAGTTGATGGGGTGAGTATTGCGATTAACGACGGTGAGTTTTTCTCTATGCTGGGGCCATCCGGCTCCGGCAAGACCACTTGTCTGCGCCTTATTGCAGGGTTTGAGCAACTGTCAGGCGGCGCAATCACCATTTTTGGTAAGCAGGCCAGCGAATTGCCGCCCTGGGAACGGGACGTCAATACGGTATTTCAGGATTATGCGCTATTCCCGCATATGTCGATTCTCGACAATGTCGCCTACGGGCTGATGGTCAAAGGTATTGATAAAAAACAGCGTCACGCAAAAGCACGTGAAGCGCTGGATAAGGTTGCGCTCGGTTTTGTTTATGAACGCAAACCATCGCAACTTTCCGGTGGTCAGCGGCAACGCGTGGCGATTGCCCGCGCGCTGGTCAATGAACCGCGCGTCCTGCTGTTGGATGAACCGCTCGGGGCATTGGATCTTAAGCTGCGTGAGCAGATGCAGCTGGAACTGAAAAAGCTACAGCAATCCCTGGGTATCACCTTCATTTTTGTCACCCACGATCAGGGTGAAGCCCTGTCGATGTCCGATCGTGTGGCGGTGTTTAATAATGGTCGCATCGAACAGGTGGATTCTCCGCGTGAACTGTACATGCGTCCGCGCACACCGTTTGTGGCAAGTTTCGTCGGGACGTCAAATGTTTTTGATGAAACGATGTCAGCGAACGTTTGCGGGCTACAGGGTATGTTTTCCCTGCGTCCGGAACACATTCGCTTGAATGATAGCAGTGGCGAAGTCCAGGCCCGGGGGGTTATCCAGGCAGTGCAGTACCAGGGTGCCGCGACACGTTTTGAGCTGAAACTTGTCGGCGGTGAAAAATTGCTGGTTAGCCAGGCGAACCTGACGGGAGAAATGCTGCCAACAACGCTGTCGCCGGGTCAACAGGTGATGGCATCGTGGTCACGCGACGTGATGGTACCGCTGGTTGAGGAGAGGTGAATGGCTATGAATGTCTTACATTCGCCTCCACAGTCGACAAGTCTGAACCGGATCTCAGGGTTCTTCTGGCGTAATCCGGGTCTGGGGCTGTTTTTGCTGCTCCTCGGACCGCTGATGTGGTTTGGGATCGTCTACTTCGGCTCATTACTGACGCTGTTGTGGCAAGGTTTTTATACCTTCGATGATTTTACCATGTCGGTCACGCCCGATCTGACGTTGGCGAATTTGCAGGCGCTGTTTAATCCCGCCAACTACGACATCATTTTGCGTACTCTGACGATGGCGGTGGCGGTCACCATTGCCAGCGCGATTCTGGCGTTTCCGATGGCGTGGTATATGGCGCGATATACCAGTGGCAAAATGAAAGCCTTTTTTTACATTGCTGTGATGTTGCCGATGTGGGCCAGCTACATTGTTAAAGCCTACGCATGGACGTTACTGTTGGCTAAAGACGGGGTGGCGCAGTGGTTTTTAACCCATCTGGGGCTGGAGCCTCTGCTGCTTTCGTTCCTGACGCTGCCTGCGGTCGGCGGCAATACGTTATCGACTTCAGGGTTAGGGCGTTTTCTGGTGTTCGTCTACATCTGGCTGCCGTTTATGATCCTGCCGGTACAGGCCGCGCTGGAGAGACTTCCGCCTTCGCTCTTACAGGCCTCCGCTGATTTGGGCGCTCGTCCGCATCAGACTTTCCGCTATGTAGTCCTGCCACTGGCGATACCCGGTATCGCGGCGGGGTCGATCTTTACCTTCTCTCTGACGTTGGGCGATTTTATCGTGCCGCAACTGGTGGGGCCGCCAGGCTATTTCATCGGCAATATGGTGTATTCGCAACAAGGGGCGATCGGCAACATGCCGATGGCGGCGGCATTTACTCTGGTGCCGATTGTATTAATCGCACTGTATCTGGCGTTCGTGAAGCGTCTGGGAGCTTTCGATGCACTCTGAACGCGCGCCCTGGTTACTCAAACTGGCGGCATGGGGCGGGGTTATTTTCCTGCACTTTCCCATCCTCATCATCGCCACCTATGCTTTTAATACTGAGGAGGCTGCTTTTAGTTTTCCACCGCAGGGGTTAACGCTGAAGTGGTTTAGCGTTGCGGCGCAACGTAGCGATATTCTGGAATCGGTGACGTTGTCACTTAAAATTGCTGCATTGTCGACGGCCATTGCTCTCGTTCTGGGGACGCTGGCCGCTGCCGCACTGTGGCGCAGGGACTTTTTTGGTAAAAGCGCAATATCGCTGTTGCTGCTGTTGCCGATCGCGCTGCCGGGGATTATTACCGGTCTGGCGCTACTGACGGCGTTTAAAACTATCAACCTGGAACCCGGTTTTCTCACCATCGTGGTCGGCCATGCGACGTTTTGCGTGGTGGTGGTATTTAACAACGTCGTGGCGCGTTTTCGCCGTACCTCATGGAGTCTGGTTGAAGCGTCTATGGATCTTGGCGCCAACGGCTGGCAAACCTTTCGTTATGTCGTGCTGCCAAACCTGGCATCGGCACTGCTGGCGGGAGGGATGCTAGCGTTTGCTTTGTCGTTTGATGAAATCATCGTGACAACGTTCACCGCCGGACATGAAAGAACACTTCCTTTGTGGCTGCTCAATCAACTGGGTCGACCACGAGATGTGCCTGTCACCAACGTTGTGGCATTGCTGGTAATGCTGGTGACAACACTGCCAATTTTAGGGGCCTGGTGGCTAACGCGTGAAGGCGACACTCTCGCCGGAAACGGTAAATAAACGACGATATGGGAAATTGCTATGCAACATCAATTACTGATTAATGGCGAGCTGGTCAACGGTGAAGGTGAAAAGCAGCCAGTCTATAACCCTGCCACTGGAGAACGCATTCTGGAGATTGCCGAGGCGTCAGCCGGGCAGGTTGATGCGGCGGTACGTGCAGCAGACAGCGCATTTGCCACCTGGGGACAAACCACACCGAAAGTTCGTTCCGAACTGCTGCTGAAACTGGCGGATGCTATCGCCGATAACGCGCAAACCTTCGCTGAGCTGGAATCGCTTAACTGTGGTAAGCCGCTGCACTGTGTCCTTAACGATGAAATTCCGGCAATCGTCGACGTTTTCCGCTTCTTCGCCGGGGCAGCCCGTACCCTGCAAGGACAGGCGGCCGGAGAGTATCTGGAAGGGCATACGTCGATGATTCGTCGGGATCCGCTGGGCGTGGTGGCCTCTATCGCGCCGTGGAACTACCCGCTGATGATGGCGGCGTGGAAACTGGCACCGGCGCTGGCGGCGGGTAACTGTGTGGTGATTAAACCGTCAGAAATTACCCCGCTAACGGCACTTAAACTGGCTGAATTTGCCAAAGATATTTATCCGCCTGGCGTTATCAACGTGCTGTTTGGCCGTGGCAAAACGGTGGGTGACCCGCTGACCGGTCATGAAAAAGTCCGGATGGTTTCCCTGACCGGCTCCATTGCGACCGGTGAACACATTATCCAGCACACCGCGCCTTCGATTAAGCGCACACATATGGAGCTGGGCGGCAAAGCCCCGGTCATCATTTTTGATGATGCCGATCTGGATGCGGTGGTGAGCGGCGTGCGAACCTTCGGGTATTACAACGCCGGGCAAGACTGTACCGCCGCTTGTCGAATCTATGCCCAGAAAGGCATTTATGACGCGTTGGTTGAGAAACTCGGTGCCGCGGTTGCCAGTCTGAAAATCGGTGCACCGAATGACGAATCGACGGAGCTGGGGCCGGTAAGCTCGCAGGCGCACCTCGATCGCGTGACTAAAGCGGTCGATGAAGCCAAAGCACTGGGGCATATCAAAGTCATCACCGGTGGTAAAAAAGTGGACGGCGCAGGCTACTACTTTGCTCCGACGCTGCTGGCCGGGGCGAAGCAGGAAGATGCTATCGTGCAGCGGGAAGTTTTCGGTCCGGTGGTCAGCGTCACCGTATTTGAGGATGAAGATCAGGTGCTGGCGTGGGCTAACGATTCGAAATACGGCCTGGCATCCTCCGTCTGGACTCGGGATGTGGGGCGCGCGCATCGATTTAGCGCTCGCCTGCAGTATGGTTGCACCTGGGTCAATACCCACTTCACGCTGGTCAGCGAGATGCCGCACGGCGGACAAAAACAGTCTGGTTATGGCAAGGATATGTCGGTTTACGGGCTGGAAGATTACACGATTGTTCGCCATGTCATGATCAAGCATGAGTAATATCTGAAGCGCGAGCAATAAATGCGGCACGGATAGCTAAATACTGGCAAACGTGTGTCTATATTATTCGCGCCACTGGCCTCGTCGCCATCGGACGGCGGTAAGTTGGAAATATCCGCGAGGTCAGGCTATTAATACAACAAAGCCCCGGCTTATTAATGTCAGGGCTTTGTGGTGCAGGAGCGTCATCCGGTTATCCGCGGCGCAAGCTGCAAATCCAGGCGAGTAGCGCACAGACGCTCAGAACCAGCCCCAGTTGTTGCACCATGCCTGCCACCCCCAGCATCATTCCCAGCAACAGGTAATAGCTTAATCCGAATAATGCACCGGCGGCCCCGGCCTGTTCACGATAGTGGCGTAGGGCCTGACTCAGCACATTAGGGATCGCGATGCCATAGGCAATCACCGCGCCGAAAACCGGTATCAGAATCCACGCGGAGTGCTGTAACCACCACGCGGCGAGGCCTGACAATGCTGCCAGCGCACAGGCATAACGTACCCTCTGTTCCGACGTCAGGTCTGTCGTCAATAATCTCCGGTTCAGCAGGCTGCCCGACAGCGAAGCAAACGCAAGTAGTCCCCCCGTCCAGCCAAAGGCTCTGGAACTCCATCCCAATTGCCCGAAAAGAAACGGAGCCAGGCTGTAATAGCTAAACAGCATGGTGTTCAGCAGCGCAACCAGCATGGTATTTTTCCACAGCTCGCGGTCACGCATCATGCGGGAGAGCAGTGCAGCAAGGCTGGGGCTGAGCGTATTTTCGGGCCGGGTTTCTGGCAGCATGGTCGCAGTCAGTAGTAGCAGTAGCAGCGCCAGCAGCACAAGGGCAATAAATACACCGGTATGACCATACAGGCTAACCAACCAACCTCCGCTTAGCAGGCCGAAAACGGGACTCAATGCCAGCGCAGCGCCCATCACGGAAAAGACGCGGGATAACGCAGTTGATTCATAAGTGTCCCGTAACATGGTCTGTACCACCACTGACCCGGCAGCCGCGCCGATGGCTGAGATCATCCGTGCCAGCAGCAAAACGTTGAAGTCAGTGGCAACCACGGCCAGGGCACAACCTGACCCATAGCAGATAAGTCCTGCCAGCATCGCCCAACGTCGACCGAGGCAGTCGCTCAGCCAACCCCACATCGCCACGCCGATGGCGAAGGCAATAAAATAAACGGAGAGTGTTTGCGCCGCGCGCTCACTGCTTACGTGATAAGACGTAGCGATTCCTGGCAATGCCGGGCTATAAATAGTTTCCACCAGTTGCGGAAACATAATCAGCAAAGTAAGAAGCCACAGTGGCGGGCGGCGAAGAGTGTTCATAGCAATATCCAGAGAGACAGAAAACTGGCGGGCATTATTGCTGAAAGGGAGGTGTCGCATTACCATTATCAAGACTTTAAATATCAAATATCGGACAGATAATGGAAATTGCCCCGGATGATGATTTCGATGCGGATAGCTTTGATAAACCGGTAATCGGGATTGCCTCCGAGATGGGCGTACACGATTCCGGCCGGCATAGCCATCTTCGTCATCAGCTACTTTTTTCGGCAGCGGGAAGCATTACGATTGAGCTGGAGCATGCCCTGTGTCTGCTACCGCCACGGCGCGCGGTCTGGATCCCGGCTGGTACGGTACATCGCGCCATAATGCGCGGGGTGATGGCTTATCGTTCGTTGTATTTTTCAACTACATTGCCGTTATCTACGTTACCGCTGCAGATAGTCGACGTTAATCCTCTCTTTTTTGAAGTAATAGAACGTATGGCTTTCTGGCCGTGGGAAATGCCTGCCGCGCAGCAGGCCAGTCTTATCACCGTTTTCTGTGAGGAAATGCGGGCCGCCCGCAGTGAAAACTGGACGTTGCGGTTTCCCTCAGATCCACGGCTGAACGTGTGGCTTGAAGGAGTACGTATGGGCGAATTGCCACCACGACTAAATCAATTATCCCAACGGGTTGGGGCATGCGAGAGGACGATCAGTCGAATATTTACCAGGGATACCGGGATGAATTATCAGAGCTGGCGGCAGCAATTTAGACTATTAAAAGCCATGGAGATGCTGGCTGACGGGGGGCAGATCAGCCAGGTGGCGCAATATCTGGAATTTGTCAGTGACAGTGCTTTTATCGCTTTTTTCCATCAGCATACCGGCACAACACCGAGCCGTTATGCGGGCAATATAATGCCGCAGAAGGATTAGGGGTATTACATACTAAGGATAATTTACCGGGTGGCAGGAGAGTGGGAAAATCGTGTACTAATGGCAGAGAGAAGAGCCTCTCTGCCAGCGGACGCTGCAATTAATCAAGAAGAACGACATCAAGCAAACCAGCCAAACCTTGCGGAAATCAGACTGAAAAGTCCTACAGCAGCAAATATATTTATCAGCACCACAGTTTTACTGGAAACATTCATTTGTGCCACCTTTCGTTTTAACCCTTATGGGTATAGTACGGGTTATAACTATCCGCAATAGTACGGATTCTGAACATAATGAAAACGGCTTGTTTTACCGGCGTTTCTCTTAAAATAATTAATAAAACTTGATGTAGGTCATGAAAAAGAGCATATTGCGCGCGATTTTACCTTTCGGCCCGGATGCCTGACATGTCTCTGTACCAAAAAATGTTGGTTTTTTATGCGGTGATGGCCGCTATCACGGCAATCATCACCTGGTTTCTTTCCCGCGATAAAAAGCGGATTCGTTTTCTCAGCGCGGTATTAGTCGGGGCGACCTGGCCGATGAGTTTTCCCGTCGCGTTAATGTTTTCTCTCTTCTGATGACGGCGTAAACGCCGTTTCAGGAGGAAAGCAGGGCATCTAATCGTTTTTTGTCGGCTGCGCAAACATCCATTGGATGCTGATATCCCACGTTTTCATTGGCGCGGGTATACAAAGCGACCAGCCAGTCGTAAACGTAACGGCTTGCGCCATGCGAAGGTTGTTCATCCAGTTTCGTCAACCGTAACATCGGCTGTTGCGCCGGGGCACTAAAAATAGCCGATCCTTTTTGGATCCTGCTGGCCGGACGCTGTTCCTCTGCCACGCTGGCAAATCCAAGCCAGGTAATAAAATCCCCAATATCGGCGTGAAGCTGCGCGGCGCAGACGTTTTCTCGCTGCATAATGCGCTGTAAGCGTTGCGGCATTTCCAGCCGATAGCTGGTGGTGACGAGGATATCAGCAACCTGCCTTAGCGTACGCGGCTCGAGACGTAAACGGCGCGCATTATTTTCATCGCGACACCACTGGCGCACGTGGTTAACCCACATTTTGTGCGCCTGATACCCGGTCTCTTTGCTTTCCGGCGAGTGCGGTGTGTCACGCACCTCGGCAAACAGGTCAATCTCTTCATTAAATAATCCGCTCACCTGTTCCTCGCGCGGCTGCTGAACACGCAGCAGCGACTCAAATAGGCGCATCGGCGGGAGCAAACCGTCCAGGAGTTCGCCATGCTTTGCCGCCTGGGCCTGGAGCTGGCGGATCACCGACTCATTGCTACCCGATTCGGTTTCAACGGGATTAATCCAGCCGATCAGGGTTTCGCGTACACGCTGCTGGTGCTGCTCACGCAGGGAGGTCAATCTCGTCTGGCGTTGCTGGGGCGAGGTTGCCTGAGTCAGCCATTCGACGAGGCGTTGTAAGCTGTGTTTATCCAGCGCCTGCAGCGTGCCCCAGTGCAGTCCGGGCTTGCCCATTAATTGCTGCACAGATTCATCAAGATTTTGCTGAGTGCTAAACCGCGCATCCTGCGGAGTAATGGCCCAGACCACTCCCGGCAATGCGGCGTCATGTACGGGCTGAGTGTCGTTAACCCAGCCCAGTAGTTTGCGGGTGATGGCGGGCGTCTGGGAGCGGGTAGATACCGCATTACAGATTAAAAGTACATCCGGTTGCAGATGCTGGCGATAATGTTCCAGCATCCAGCCTAATTTGGCCTGCCACAATGGATGGGGATGAACATCCGGGGCGAGGGGAATATCCAGCAGATCGACATTTTCCAGTACCGCGTCTTCAACTGTCAGGACCAGCTCGCGCGTGAGCAGCGCCAGCGAAGCCTGAGAAAGGCTGACCGCATTGAGCAACTGATCATTTTCTATTGGATGAACCACCACATCGCTTTGCGCCTCATTCCCGTTCAATGCTACCTGAGTCAGGAAACTCTCGGCAGGTAAACCAAAATGGTCAACCAGCAGGCTCAGCGGAGCCGCGAGTTCTTGCGCGCTCCCGGTTTGTTGCAGCGTATGCGCCAGCGCCAACCACTGTTGCGTCAACTCTGGTTGTTCTCCCCACAGTAACGCCCAGGCGTTTGCCCGAGTAGTCAGATCCAGAGCGGGTAGCAGCGTGGCAAACTGATGCCATAGCGCGTCGTCAAATTGCTGCTGTCTGGCCGGTACGCAGGCGCGCCAGAAACGGCCAATTGCCGCGACATCCTGCGCAGTAATGCCCGGCACCGGATGACGCTGGCGCAACGTTTGCCATTTTTCCAGGCGCGCCTCAATAATCGATTTCTCGACCTGGCGGTTGTCCGCAAGCGCACAGAACTGGGTAATAAATAGCTGTACCAGTTCGGCTTCACTGAGTAGCCGCAGGCGCAACGGCCATTCACCATCGAGCGGATTTTCATCACGCGTAAAGCGGATCGCCATATTGGTTGGCGCATGACCAGGATTAATATGTGAAAAGTAATCAAAGCTGCGATCCGGGGTAACGATATTCACTTTGCCATTGGCGTTGCTGCACAATGCTGTGAGCAGGTGCGCTTTTGCCGATTGCGAATGTCCGTAAAGCCCAACGCATCCTCGCGATGAAAAGGTTGTCTTCAATGCAGACTCATTAACGGCGGCCAGGGTGAGCTGTGCCAACAGGGCATCCGCTTCATTATCAAGACGCGCCGCACGCTGACGGGTATCAGTTACCCACTCGATGGCGGCCTGCGCGGTGTTTAACATCTTACTCATTTCAGGTACACGCTCCCGCTATCAATCCAGTAATGGCTCCCGCTATGGCGTCGGTCTGCCAGCGTATTCAGTTTTAACGTTAAGGCATTGGCGGCAACGGGAGTGCCATCCTGTAACCACGCATCGCTCAGTACGAAAAATTCCGGGCCGCTTTCTTTGCTACCACCGCGTAGCTGCAGCCGTACATTCAACACGCCATCTCCGGCGATGGTTTTTGCCAGTTCGGCAGAATTTATGCTGAGCGTATACAGCGGTGTGGCAGGCCAACGGCTGTTGGCCAGTTGGCGGAAACCTAACGTAACGTTGCCGCGCAATGGGAAGTGCAGGCGGGCATCCAGTTTCGCGCCGGGCTTATCCAGATCGATATCGTGATACCAGATGTTCTCATCACGCAGCGTATTGACCGTATTATCCAACACGCCGAGATAACGTACGGTCGAGTAAGCGCCGATATCGGCAGCTTTAAAGTTGAAACGCGGCAAGCGTAGATCCAGCGCCAGGCTACACAACATGGCACCAACTGCTGCGGTGGATTTGGGGTTACCAATCCGCCCTTGTTGGCTAAATGGATACCACTCATGTACGCGGTAGTTATCCATCCAGATCATACGATTAACCGGAACGGGCTGCAGATGGCGGATCAACGCTTGTACGCCCGGCAAACAGGCGGGTCTGCCGGTCACTAATAAAATATCGCAGCGATAGTGTGAAATAGCCTCACAGACCGCGTGCAGTGGGGAGGTCAGGGTAAACTGGCCCGCCAGTAACGCTTCTTGTAACTGCCTGAACTGCACCTGTAACGGCACGCTCAACACATCAAACGCTGGCGATCCCGCAGGTAACGCATGATCGATAGCCTGCTGGATGTAATTCAGCACGTTGCGCGTTGGTTGCTGGCTCAGGAGTTCGCCAAAGGTGGCATGCAGACCCGCTACCGGATCGTTAATATCACTTTGTTCCCAGGCTGAAAGTACCGCATGACCGAGCGGCATAAAGAGTTGTAACGCCGTTTGTTGACGCAAAATCGCCTGGGTGTCGATGCGCCCGGAATCGCCAAATAGCGTGGCCAGCAATGCGGCGGCGTCGGTCACGCCAGCCTGTTGCAGACGGGTTTGCAGCGCAGGCAACACGCAACGCTGAATCACGTCCAGCAGCATGTCATCGCCCGCAACCTTAAAGCCTTCACGGAACAGCAGGTGCGGGGTAATTTTGACGTTTGTACCCACGCCGTCATCAAGCTGGTAATGGACGACGGCCATATCCGTTGTCCCGCCGCCAATGTCGATCGATGCCACGCGCAGCGCACGACCTTTAGTCTCACCAGGCTCCGGCAGACGGTCCGGGCGGGCAAGGGCGTTAAAGAACGATTCGGTGTGACCATCGTAGTGAGAGATAGCTTCGTTATACAGCCACACCAGTTGCCCGCAGCTGGCCTCATCCCATTCCATCTGGATCTCAGGTACGGGAACCACGCTCTTTTCCTGCTGTTTACGGGTGGTGAAGTCTTCATCCTGCGGGTGCCAGCCCATTGCTTTCCAGACCAACGCAATAGCTTCAAACATGCGCAGGCGGAAAATCTCGCGCTCCTGTTTGGGCATCGCCGACGGCAGGGTCAGGATCAGCGTACGCAACTGACGAGGAGATGCCGGGAATCCGAGGCGCAAACGCGTCGCCACGCTGTTAATTTGCCCCAGCGCCTGGGCCAGTATTTCGCACAACATATGCGTCATCAGCGTACTGCGGCTGTATTGCGGTGAGAATACCGGCAGACGATCATCCTGCGGCAGGCTGAACAGCGGTTGCCCGTCATCGTTCATCAGGTTCATCAGCGGGAAGGCGGTAGCCAGTGGTTCGCGCTGGGTTTTGCCATTCATCTGGCTAAAGCGCCAGTCATGCAACACAGGCGTTTCGTCCCACAGATAACGGCGCGGGCTGGAGATCCCACTGCTGCCTTCAGTGCCCATGCGCTGCATCGCCAGCTTTCGGGCTTCATCGCCAACGCGGACAATCGACGGCCAGATAAAGGCATCATCACGACCGCTCTCCACGGAAAAGTGCTGCTTACCAAAACGTGCTTCGGAAAACTCCAGTCGGCTGGTGAACAACGGATCGTTGAGAAACTGTGGCTCGCTTAACGAACGCACCTGCAATTCGGCTGTCTGGCGCAGTCCGTCATTGGCATCCCCGTGATCTTCAATCAGGACGCCACAGGTATGGGTGTTACCGATATCCAGGATAAGATCAACGGGAATGGCGGGCGTGCTAAGGGTATGCGTGACCAGTTTCACTTCCGGAACGGAAAGCTGCTCGCCTAACAGGGTCAGCACATTCAGCCAGTGCGCCTGATATTCAAAGTTACGCAGCGCCTGCTGGATCTCTTGTTCTGAGCGGTTCTCATGCTGTGTGACATGATGCATAAAGGATTCGCGCAACCAGCCGTCAATCCAGGTCTGGTCGAGGAAATCGGCAATTTCGTTGTCATGCCAGGCCAGCGCAAATCGCGTACCGTTCAGCAGGTCATTTTCGTTGGGGGTTAACGCCGCAGGGGCATTTTCAGTGAGCTGGCTGTCCAGCGCCACGGTGACGCGGTGGGTGTTGCCCGCGCTGTCAGGTTGCGCCAGCTTTCGCACCTGTACGCGCGCCCAGTTATCCGGGCCTTCAACGAACGTACGCGGCGGATTAAAGCGCAGGAACGGCAGCGGCAGCCAGACACCGTCGAGCACGTCCAGCGAATAATGCAGCTTCTGGGTGCTTTCCGGCTTCACCACTTCGGGCTGACCGCCGGTGCTGCCAGGTAAGGTATAACGTCCGGTTGTCAGATCGAAATCCAGCCGCAGCAGGGGACCGTTTGCCGTTTTGCGCACAAAGCGGCCATGATGCGCAGATTCCTGCGGCGTCAGGCCAAAATCCAGAAATTGCACACCGCTATTGGCGATAAGCGTCACGCTCTGTTTGTAGTCACACAGATTCACCAACATAAAATCAGGCACCTATCTTTTTGATCGTCAGAGGGATTTCCGCGTGATCGTCATAACGTGCGGTACAGGCGGCGACGTCATTGGTTCCCGCTTTGCAGGTAATTTCCGGCATCGGATAACGTGACCCGTCCGTACAACGGGCATTCCCGCGACTCTTAATCATTAATTCACCTGACTGATGCAAACCGGAGAAAATCTCGGCACGACAAACAATATTGTCGCCATGAACCACGCGCGCCGTGCCTTTATTGGCCTGGATCTGATAGCGCAGCGACGGCGCTTTACCGCTAACTGGATCTTTAACATCAACCATTACGCGCCAGTTACCGTTGAGAAAACGCGTAGTTCCTGCCTTCATCTGGTTGGCATCCATCACCAGCGCATCTTTTGGAATCGCGGCGATCACGACCGGTCCCTCGACAGGTTTTTCTTTTTTGGCAGCCGGAACCACTTCAGCCCGATGCAGCGGCAGTGCAGATGTCAGTTCTGGCAGCGGTGCCATTTCTGCCTTAGCGACGACTCTTGGGGGAACAGCGGGTACGGGCGGGGTGGTCTGTTGCTTCCACAGCAGCGGCCCAACCATGGCTGCAATGATCACCGCGGCAACGGGCAGGCTCCACAGCGGCAGGCGGCGTGCGGGTTTCTTCTGTGCGAGCGGCGGCGAGACTTCAGGTTCGTTAACAACGACCGGGGGTTGTGGTTCAGGTTCAGCCGGTTTAGGTAGCTCAACCACTGGAGTCAACAAAGGCGCCTCGGCCTCGGCGAAGGTGATTTGGGCAGTGATTTCTTCTTCCGGCTCAGGCTCCGCTACGGTGACGACCGGAGGAATATCGGCAAGGCCCAGGCAATCGAGCACATCGTCGCGAGGATTTTCATTCAGATTGACGAAACCCCAGAACGTAATAACGGGTTTACCTTCAACCAGAAACACGTGATTCTCACCAGGAAACTGGATGGCTTTTTCCAGCAGGGAGCCAAACAGTTGCAGGGAGGTTTTACCCGATTGCAGACTTTTACGGCTCAGCGCCGCCGCATTTTCCAGCGTGCTCCCCAGATAGCGCAGCGCACGAAAACGGGCCTCTTCATCAGCGGCTTTCCATGCAACAGCTTTCCCTTCAATCGGCGAATACCAGTCAACGCGATCGCCGTTGTCGTTAATTTGTGGGATCGCCAGACAATCCACCATCGCCTGCTGTTTACGCAGGCGAAGCGTTTCACGAATTTGCAATGCTGAATCAAACACGGCCTGACCACCGCCGCCCACGGCCTGATAGTCATCCAAATTGCCGCTGCGCAAGAGAGTTTTTGCCACGTTGTTACCCCTTAGACTTCTTCACGTATCTACTTTACGTTTTATAAAAACGAGCAAACGGTGGAAGAGAGGCAAAAAGGGGCGAATTTTCATGGCATAGAGTGCCGGGAAAAATCTTGACGTTTTGAAAAAGACTTAAGGGAAATTAATTCGCTTAGGGTGATGAATTATTCAGCGAAATACACCGAATTAGAATAACCTGATAGTGATTTGTTATTGGTCAGTTTTTGTCAGCTATGCTCTGATATCTCGGTTAATAATAAAATAAGAAGGCTTATAACCATGATTGCAAGGAAAACGTTACTCGCGCTGGCGCTCAGCGCCGTCTTACCATCAGGCGCGGCGTTCGCGGCCAATACCGACACTCTCATTTACTGCTCAGAAGCGTCGCCAGAGTCATTTAACCCGCAAATCGCCAGTTCCGGTCCATCGTTTGTGGCCAGCTCACAGGTGCTCTACAACCGACTCATCAATTTTGATCCGGTAAAAAATACGCCAGTTCCGTCTCTGGCAACGGACTGGACGATTTCGCCGGACGGTAAGACCTACACTTTTACCCTGCGTCAGGGCGTGAAATTCAACAGTAATAAATTCTTCAAACCAACCCGCGACTTCAACGCTGATGACGTGGTTTTCTCGGTATTACGACAGAAAGATGCCGATCATCCGTATCACAAAATTTCTCAGGGAAGCTACGAATACTTCAACGATGTCGGTCTGGATAAACTGATTAAAGAAGTGAAGAAGGTCGATGATTATCACGTTCAGTTTATCCTTAATGAACCTAACGCCGCGTTTCTTGCCGACTGGGGAATGGATTTTGCCTCCATCCTCTCTGCAGAATATGCCGACGTGATGCTGAAAAAAGGCACTCCGGAAAACGTCGATAACTGGCCAATTGGCACCGGGCCATACGTGTTGCAGCAGTACAAGCAGGATTCGCAAATCCGCTATCTCGCCAACCCGAACTACTGGGACGGCGCCGTCCCCACGAAGCACCTGATCTTCTCAATCACGCCAAACGTACAGACCCGATTGGCGAAACTGCAAACCAATGAATGCCAGATAATTCCGGCGCCTGCGCCCGTACAGTTTGACGAGATTAAGAAGAATAAAGATTTGACGCTGCATTCGGTTGAAGCGCTGAACGTCGGCTATCTGGCGTTTAATACCGAGAAAAAACCGTTTGATAACGTGCTGGTGCGTCAGGCGCTTAACTACGCGACAGACAAAAAGGCCATTATTAACGCCGTCTTTTTAGGTTCCGGTACGGTGGCAAAATCGCCAATTCCGCCGAATATGCTGGGTTTCAATAAAGATTTGCAGGATTACGCTTACGACCCGCAAAAAGCGAAAGATCTGCTGAAACAGGCGGGACTTGAAAACGGCTTTGAAGCGACGCTGTGGTCAATGCCGGTTCAGCGCCCATACAACCCGAACTCCCGACGGATTGCCGAGATGATCCAAAGCGACTGGGCGAAGGTTGGCGTGAAGGCGAAAATTGTGTCGTACGAGTGGGGCGAATATCTCTCCGGAATGCGTAAAGGTGAGCATGACACCGCGTTGTTCGGTTGGATGTCAGACAACGGCGATCCGGACAACTTCGCCGATGTACTGCTGGGCTGTGACAGCATTAAAACCGGATCTAACGCCGCGCGCTGGTGCGATAAAGAGTATAATTCGCTGGTTCAAAAGGCGAAACTGGTGAGTAAACCGGAAGAACGCGCCGCGCTTTACCAGCAGTCGCAAGAAATTTTCTACCAGCAGGCTCCGTGGATTGCGTTGGCAAACGGGAAAACGTTTTACGCGACGCGCAGCAACGTCAGCGGATACAGCGTTAGCCTGATGGGCAGCGATTTTTCAAAAGCAAAATTAAATTAATGAGTTAAGGAGAGGTTATGTCGCATCTGGATGAGGTCAGCGCACGTGTTGATGCCACCATTGAAGAGAGCGTCATTACGCATATGAATGAATTGCTGATTGAACTCAGCGATGATGTCGTGCTGAGCCGGGAAGAACGTTACACCCAGCAACAGCGTTTGCGTACGGCTATCGCACATCATGGCCGTCAGCATAAAGAGGATATGGAAACCCGTCGCGAACAGTTGACCAAAGGCGGCACAATCCTGTAATTCATTGTGGCCAGATGGCGAGGTAACACCTTATCCGGCCTGCATGTTCAGGCCGGATAAGCGCAATTAAAACGAACGTCTCGCCACCAGCCAGGCCCCAACAACCAGCAGCACCGCGCCGCAGACCGGCCCCACCAACGCCCGCAGCGGTACGCCATGACTGCGCAGAATATCCAGCACCAGTCCGCCGATTAACTGGCTGGCCACCAGCACCGCGATAGTGGTTGCAGCGCCCACATTTTGGTATCCACTGATGCTGGCAAAAACAAAGAACGATCCCAGCAAGCCAGGGATTAGCGTCCACCAGCGCACGCTGGAAACCAGTTCCCCAAACCCCGCCATACCTTGCTTAAACCACAGTATGCTGACAAACAGCACGATCCCGACCAGCGAGTTAAGTAACATGGCGATGAGAATCGTCGAGGACGTCTGCGTGATGCGTACCATCAAGGTATTTTGCACCACCAGACCAATACCTGCGGCAATCAGAAAGGAGAGGGTTAGCGTCTGGTTCATCTGCTGGCATCCGGTTCGCGGCGATCGTCTAACTGCAACTGCATAAAAGTCAGATCCAGCCAGCGCCCAAATTTCGTGCCAACCTGTGGCATTTGCGCGGTGGTTTTAAAACCCAGCGTGCTGTGCAGATGCAGCGACGCCTGATTCTGAGACTCAATGCCCGCAACCATCACATGCTTGCCGCACGCGCGGGCTTCTTCTATTAACCTGCTGAGCAGCGCTCGTCCCAGGCCTTTACCCTGATGAGCAGGATGGACATATACCGAATGTTCAACGGTATGACGGAATCCATCAAAGTTACGCCAGTCGCCAAAGGAGGCGTACCCTGTAATTACGCCATTCTCTTCACTCACCAGCACCGGATAGCCCATCAACTGGCGGGCTTGATACCATGAGATACGGTTTTCGGCATCGACCGTTTGATCGTTCCAGATAGCCGCCGTATGCAGTACCGCGTGGTTGTAGATTTCTGCAATGGCGGCACAGTCTTCTTTGCTGGCAAATCGAATGGACATGTTGAACCTCAGGGATTGTTCACTATAGTATTACAATATGAATACTATTGAAGACAGCATAAATCAACGGATCGGTGCAAGAATTCGCATTGAGCGGGAGTCTCGCGGCTGGTCTCTGACGGAACTCGCTGAGCGCGCAGGCGTGTCGCGGGCGATGATCCATAAAATAGAGCGCGGTGAGAGCAGCCCAACGGCCACGCTGCTGGGCAGGCTCTCCGGTGCCTTTGGTATCAGCATGTCTATGCTGATGGCGCGGGCCGAAATGCAGGAGGGCAAGCTGCTGCGCTTCGCTGATCAGCCTGTCTGGCACGACCCGCAAAGCCACTATCTGCGCCGCCACGTTTCACCGCGCAGCGATCTGCCTATTGATCTGGTGCAGATAGAATTGCCCGCCGGAAGCGATATCCCGATGCCAGCCTCTTCCTACGTGCAGGCAAGACAACTTATCTGGCTACAGCAGGGGGAATTGGTCTTTGTGGAAGGGGACGTGCGTCATGAAATGCGGGCTGGCGATTGCCTGGAGCTTGGCCCGCCGAATGATTGTCGGTTTATCAATGAAACCGCACAACCCTGCGTTTACCTGGTTGTGCGGTTAAATCATGTCGTCAGCTAACTGGCGGACACAGGCTGCTACTATTGATGGAATCATGCCAAAAGCAGAGGAGCACATCATGGGTCAACAGACTAATCGCAATCGCCGCTGGGTACTGGCTTCCCGCCCGCATGGCGCGCCGGTCCCGGAAAACTTCCGTCTTGAAGACGATGAGGTGGCAACGCCGGGTGAAGGCCAGGTTTTGCTGCGCACCATTTTTCTTTCCCTCGATCCCTACATGCGAGGACGCATGAGCGATGAGCCGTCTTACTCCCCGCCGGTAGAGATTGGCGGCGTGATGGTTGGCGGGACCGTGAGTCGCGTGGTGTCCTCCAACCATCCTGATTACCAGCCTGGCGAGTGGGTGCTGAGCTACAGCGGCTGGCAGGACTATGATATCTCCGACGGTAACGGGCTGGTGAAACTTGGCGATAATCCCGAACATCCCTCCTGGGCGCTGGGAGTGATGGGGATGCCAGGATTTACTGCTTATATGGGGCTGCTGGATATCGGTCAGCCAAAAGCGGGGGAAACGCTGGTTGTGGCCGCCGCCACCGGCCCGGTTGGCGCAACGGTAGGGCAGATTGGTAAGCTCAAAGGCTGCCGGGTGATCGGGGTTGCAGGCGGGGCAGAGAAATGCCGACATGCCACCGAGGTATTAGGCTTTGATGTCTGCCTCGATCACCATGCACAAGATTTTGCGCAACAGCTGGCAAAAGCCTGTCCGCAGGGGATCGATATTTACTACGAAAACGTCGGCGGTAAGGTATTCGACGCCGTTCTGCCATTGCTCAATACCTCTGCGCGCATTCCGCTGTGCGGACTGGTCAGCGGTTACAACGCCACAACACTTCCTGGCGGACCCGATAGATTACCTTTGCTGATGGCAACGCTGCTGAAAAAGCGAATCCGGATGCAGGGCTTTATCATTGGTCAGGATTATGGTCACCGCATTCAGGAGTTTCAGCGGGAGATGGGGCGCTGGGTTAAAGAGGGCAAAATCCATTACCGCGAGCAAATCACCGACGGTCTGGAAAATGCGCCGCAGACCTTTATCGGCCTGCTGACGGGAAAAAACTTCGGTAAAGTGGTGATTCGTCTTGCAGACGATGCGTAAAACGGATGGCGGGAGTCATTCCCGCCAGTGTTACTCAAAACGCCAGGCCAGATTAATCCCTACGCCATAGTTTCGTCCTGGCGCCGGTTCGTAATATCGACCATTTGCCTCATTCACTATCACCGAACCGACGTAGGACTTATCAAGCAGATTATCCACCCGACCGAACAGGTCGAACATCAGACTGCGGTAATAAAATTTATAGCCGGTATTTAAACCCACTACGGTATAGGACGGGGCTTGCGCCGTATTTTCATCATTGGCCATAATGTTGCTCATATAACGAACATCAGTTCCCGCATACCAACCTTCATCAGGCACGTAGCCCAGCGAAGCAAATCCCATGTTTTGCGCAATGCCAGGCAGGCGGTTGCCGTTGCAGTTTTGATCGCCACAGACGTTGCTGCGGTAGGTCGCATCCAGCCAGGTCCATGCAGCTTTTACGCGCCAGCTTGCGGCAAAGCGTTGGTCCCAGGATAACTCACCTCCCTGACGGCGGGTTTTTCCAGCGTTTTTGTAGGTTGTCCGCCCGCCGCTACTGCTGTCAACCACGATCTCGTCATCGGTATCGGTCTGGAATAGCGCTGCGGTAAACAGCCCATCGCCGATACGCGTTTTACTGCCGATTTCCACGGTATCGTTTGTGGAAGGCTGTAGGTCAAAATTCATCCCACTTTGACCGTCGGAGCGGTAAGACAACTCGTTGATGGTGGGCGTTTCGAACCCGCGTCCTGCGGCCAGGTAGACGTTCCAGGTATCGGTGATGGCGTATTTTAACGATCCAGCAGGTAACCACTGGTGATAGCTGGCGTCACCGCTGTCATCTCCGTTACCAGGCGTAATATAGCGATCGTTAGAATCAAACCACACCGAACTGTAGCGAACGCCGGCATCCAGCGAGAGTTTCTGCGTTAATTGCCACTGGGTTTGCAGATAGGGATCGACATTCCACATCAGGTTACGTTCGTTACGTCGTAAGTCGCCTTTCTGACCATATTCTGGCACGCCATCATCAAGGCGAAAGTTGTTGTAGCCTTTACGGCTTTCGCTCATGTTTTCGTAATTCAGACCGGTGGTGAAGGTCACGGGTATGCCCAGTTCGCCACGGTGAGTCCAGCGGTTGTCTATCCCCTGATAATGACGTTGCAGGGTAATAACGCCTCCGGCATGAGACGGTTTTAACTGCGGGGCCATCGGGATCGACTGATACTGAGTGGTTTCACGCTCGCCTGCATAAGTCATGATGCTGATATCATCCTTCGCGCTAAGCTGGCGTTCATAGCGCAACCCCGCCTGGGTCTGCTTGATGGTTTTTCGCGTGTTGTATTGCTCAGCGCGGGGCGATTGCTGCGGATTGGCCTGCCACTCCGACTCGGTAAGACCACCAGGATCATCAGCTTTACTCTCTACACTATTGAAAATCAGGGTTAGTTTGCTCGTATCGTCCATGCGCACGCCCAGTTTGGCATTGGCCAGATTTTTTTGTGCGCTGCTGCGATCGCGATAACCATGGGTGGTAAACCGGGTTGTTGAAATGGTGTAATCCACATCCCCTCGCTGTGTGCCATCGCCCAGTGCGCCCGTTGCTTTTAACCCGTAGCGCCAACTGCCAAAACTGCCGTAATAACTGCTGGCTTCAATGGTTGGCGGCTCATGTCCCGTTTCAGTGCTGACATTCATCACTCCACCAGACGCATTGCCATACAGAGCAGAGAAGGGGCCGCGTAAAACCTCAATATTTTGTACGCTGCTGATATCAATATTGGATGTTTGACCCTGCCCATCCGGCATGGTTGCCGGGATCCCGTCGACATACAAACGAATGCCGCGGATGCCATAAGTGGTTCGCGAACCAAATCCGCGAATCGACAACTGGAGATCCTGGGCGTAGTTCTGCCGATTTTGCACCTGCAGCCCAGGGACGCTGGTCAGGGATTCAGACAGGTTAATTCGCGGCGTTGCCAGACGCATATCTTCTCCGTCAACGACGCTGACGGCGGCAGGGGTGTCCAGTTCAGAAACGGACTGTGGTGTCGCGCTAACGATCAGCGTTTGATCGTATATCTCACTTTCTGCCACGGCATAAGGCGAGAGGAAGACAGGCAGTAAAGAAACAGGAAGTGCAGTGTAGCGGGATGCAAAAATCGTCATGAACAAGGCCAGTTAATGATGCTTACGCCGTAACACCAGCGATAAGCGCGTGAATTTTTTTATAAAAGATGAATTTCAGCGCTGCTGAATTGCGCTAATTTTTCGGGCAATGACAACGATTGTAGTCAATATGTGAAGAAGTGCTCCACTTTGAGATGAATAATGATTACTATTCTCATTCTTAAAAAAGGCAAAACCATGATTTTGCTCATTGAAGCTATGTGAAGCAGTAACAAACGAATTTATCAAAGGGAGTCGTCATGTCTTTACGTCATCTGTTTTCGCCGCGTCTGCGTGGTTCTTTACTGTTAGGTTCACTGCTCGTTGCATCATCTTTTACTACGCAGGCTGCAGAAGAACTGCTGCGCAAAGCCGTGGGCAAAGGCGCCTATGAAATGGCATACAGTCAGCAAGAGAACGCGCTGTGGCTGGCGACTTCGCAGAGCCGCAAACTGGATACCGGCGGGGTGGTTTACCGTCTTGACCCGGTCACCCTCGAAGTGACTCAGGTTATTCATAACGATCTCAAACCGTTTGGCGCCACCATCAACAACGCCACGCAAACGCTGTGGTTCGGCAACACGGTAAACAGCGCGGTGACGGCAATGGATGCTAAAACGGGCGCGGTGAAAGGACGTCTGGTGCTGGATGCGCGTAAGCGTTCTGAAGACGTTCGCCCACTGCAGCCGCGTGAGCTGGTCGCCGATGACGCCACCAACACGGTATACATTAGCGGTATTGGTAAAGAGAGCGTGATTTGGGTGGTGGACGGTGATGCCATTACATTGAAGGACACCATTCAAAATACCGGCAAAATGAGCACCGCTCTGGCTGTCGACAGCAAGGCTAAACGCCTGTACACCGCCAATGCGGACGGTGAATTCATCACCATCGATACCACCACCAACAAAATTCTCAGCCGTAAAAAGCTGCTGGATGATGGAAAAGAGCATTTCTTCATCAACCTGAGCCTGGACACGGCGGGCAACCGCGCCTTTGTCACCGACTCTAAAGCGGCGGAAGTGCTGGTAATCGACACCCGTAATGGCAACGTCCTGGCAAAAGTCGCCGCGCCGGAATCCCTGGCCGTGCTGTTTAACCCGGCGCGTAACGAGGCCTACGTGACCCATCGTCAGGCCGGCAAAGTGAGCGTGATCGACGCGAAAAGCTATAAAGTCGTTAAAACGTTCGAGACCCCAACATTCCCGAATAGCCTGGCGCTCTCCGCCGACGGTAAAACCCTGTACGTGAGCGTGAAACAGAAGTCCACCCGCGAGCAGGAAGCCACCCAGCCGGACGATGTTATTCGTATTGCGCTGTAATTAACCGGAGGGGGAAACCCCTCCTGTCACTTCTCTAAATCCCCCGATACGCCTCGTTACACCCCGCCAGTAGCCTGACCTACTTCAGGGACTTACACTACGCCCTCAACGGCTAACTGAATAACACGGGAATACCATGAAAAAGCCATTTATCTGTCTTTGTGCAGGCGTAATGCTGTTTACATTGGCAGGATGCACCACCGATTACGTCATGACGACCAAAAGCGGACAAACCATCACCACCCAGGGTAAGCCAAAACTGGATAAA
Source organism: Citrobacter sp. RHBSTW-00859 (assembly GCF_013729795.1). Lineage (NCBI taxonomy): Bacteria > Pseudomonadati > Pseudomonadota > Gammaproteobacteria > Enterobacterales > Enterobacteriaceae > Citrobacter > Citrobacter sp. RHBSTW-00859. The sequence goes on from NZ_CP056284.1 coordinate 2,473,567, forward strand.
GACACGGGAATGACCAGTTATACCGATCAGGATGGGAATGCGCGGGAAATTAACAGCAACGACGTAGCGCAGTTGATTGAAGCGAACTAAAAAAGAAGGCCTGAAGGATTAACCTGTCAGGCCTTCTGCCGTTATGGCGCGGTGCGGTGGATCTCTGCAACGCGTTTACGCACGCCGAACCAGCCCGCGACCAGCAGGATGGCAATCAGCGGTAATGACGCGATGGTATAGGTGCCGTTTGGATAGTCAAACGCCATCAATACCAGTACGCTCACCAGGAACAGCAGCGTTAACCACGAGGTAAACGGTGCGCCCGGCAGTTTAAAGCTGACGTCTGCCGTTTTACCTTCTTTTATGGCCCGGCGCAGACGCATCTGACAGACCATGATAAATCCCCACGACGCAATAATGCCCAATGACGCGAAGTTCAACACGATCTCAAACACCTGTGACGGCACCAGATAGTTCAGGAATACCCCGACGACATACACGACCAGCGTGGCGAGGATCCCGGCCCAGGGCACCTGTTGACGGCTCATTTTAGCCATGAATTTCGGTGCCGAACCGCCCATCGACATGGAGCGTAAAATACGCCCGGTGCAGTACAACCCTGAGTTAAGGCTGGAAAGCGCCGCGGTGAGCACCACAATATTCATGATACTGCCAATGTACGGCACGCCCAGTTTGGAAAAGAAGGTAACAAACGGGCTTTGCCCCGCCTGATAGGCGTTCCAGGGCAGTAGCAGAACCAGCAGCACGACAGAACCCACATAGAACAGACCAATACGCCAGATAACGCTATTGATTGCTTTTGGCACCATCGTTTGCGGATCTTTGCACTCACCGGCGGCGGTACCCACCAGTTCAATAGAGGCAAAGGCGAAAACAACACCCTGTACCAGTACCAGCGCAGGCAGCAGGCCATGCGGGAAGAAGCCGCCGTTGTCGGTAATCAGGTGAAAACCCGTGGCGTTACCATCCAGCGGCTTTCCGGTACCTAAAAAAACGGTACCCACCACCAGGAAGATCACAATTGCCAGTACCTTAACCAGCGCAAACCAAAACTCCATCTCCGCGAACCACTTCACGCCGATCATGTTCATGGTACCGACAATAGCCAGCGCGCCGAGGGCGAACACCCACTGCGGCACGTCGCCAAATGCGCCCCAGTAGTGCATATACAACGCCACCGCGGTGATATCGACAATGCCGGTCATCGCCCAGTTGATGAAGTACATCCAGCCAGCCACATAGGCGGCTTTCTCACCTAAAAATTCACGGGCGTAGGAAACGAAGCTACCGCTGGAAGGGCGATGTAAAACCAGTTCGCCGAGCGCGCGCAGTATAAAGAACGAAAAAATACCGCATACCAGATAGACCAGCGCCAAAGCCGGGCCGGCCATCTGCAGGCGTGCGCCTGCCCCTAAAAACAACCCGGTACCAATTGCGCCGCCAATGGCGATCATTTGTACCTGTCGATTGCCCATCGCTTTGTGATACCCCTCTTCGTGAGCATTCAACCAGCGTCGTTTCGCCGCATGTTGTTCCGCGGCTTGCGTGTTGTTTGTGTTCATTACGATTCCTGTTGACCTGACAAAAATACAACATCCTTTTTGCCGCACCTGCTGCGGCGAAAACAGCCTTACCCTTCATTGTGTTACGGGGGAAAACTGCCGGCCGAGCATCCTACATTCAATTGATTGGTTCCGCAAAGCCCCGGTAACAAGAATTCAGCATTTTTATGCAGCCGGTACTGGCGCGGTGTGGCCTCGATTCAGCCAATAAAAGAGAAGGGCGTTTAGGTGATGCTGCCAACTTACTGATTTAGTGTATGATGGTGTTTTTGAGGTGCTCCAGTGGCTTCTGTTTCTATCAGCTGTCCCTCCTGTTCAGCTACTGACGGGGTGGTGCGTAACGGCAAAAGCACTGCCGGACATCAGCGCTATCTCTGCTCTCACTGCCGTAAAACATGGCAACTGCAGTTCACTTACACCGCTTCTCAACCCGGTACGCACCAGAAAATCATTGATATGGCCATGAATGGCGTTGGATGCCGGGCAACCGCCCGCATTATGGGCGTTGGCCTCAACACGATTTTACGTCACTTAAAAAACTCAGGCCGCAGTCGGTAACCTCGCGCATACAGCCGGGCAGTGACGTCATCGTCTGCGCGGAAATGGACGAACAGTGGGGCTACGTCGGTGCTAAATCACGTCAGCGCTGGCTGTTTTACGCGTATGACAGGATACGGAGGACGGTTGTGGCGCACGTCTTCGGTGAACGCACTCTGGCCACACTGGAGCGTCTTCTGAGCCTGCTGTCGGCCTTTGAGGTCGTGGTATGGATGACGGATGGCTGGCCGCTGTATGAATCCCGCCTGAAGGGAAAGCTGCACGTAATCAGCAAGCGTTACACTCAGCGCATTGAGCGACATAACCTGAATCTGAGACAACATCTGGCAAGGCTGGGACGGAAGTCACTGTCGTTCTCAAAATCGGTGGAGCTGCATGACAAGGTCATCGGGCATTATCTGAACATAAAACACTATCAGTAAGTTGGAGTCATTACCACCACTGCACGCTTAATCGGCTGTTGGCAGGAAAGGCCGGAGCCTCAATGGCACCCATCAGTAAACGTAAGATAATCAATACCACAAGTGGACTGGCGTACAGATAAATGGTGCCCTGAAACATGGTCACCAGCGACCAGCCAATCAGGGCGCAGCCGTATACCAGACGAGAACCGTAGCGATCAAGTAGCCAGCCGCCAGGCAATTGCATAATGACATAAGAAATACCGAAGGCAGAAAAGGCCAGCCCCATTGCTTCGGGATCAAAACCTAATTCTTTGCTCATAATCGGAGCCACGACGGATAACGTCGCGCGATCGGCGTAATTAAATACGGTGGCTAGAAACAGAAATATCAAAATACCGTAACGCACTTTTGTGCGCTTTATTATTGTGTTCATCACCCACTCCTTTCATAAGGTTGAGAGCGTTTCTGTAGGGAAGAGGGCGGGTATTACTTACCCGCCAAATAAATTAAGGACGTTTACCAAACTCGCAGGTTAATTGCGTCCAGCGGCGTGTCTGCTCGCTGATGCTGAATCCCAGACCGTGACGGTCGGAAACCCACATCCGCCCATCGCGCAGCTCAAGCTGTTCATTAAATAACGGGTTCAGCCATTCGAAATGTTCCAACCATGGCTCAAGCGGGTAAGCGGCGGACAGATGCAGGTGAACTTCCATGGCAAAGTGCGGAGCCAGTTTGCGACCGTGTTTCGCCGCCAGGTCCATAATTTTCAGAAACGGTGAAATTCCCCCCACACGCGGTGCATCGGGCTGCACAAAATCACTGGCATTACCGAGGATCAACTGTTCATGTTCGCGGAAGCTGGTCAGCATTTCACCGGTAGCAATCGGGGTATCAAGCGCGGCGGCCAGTTGGGCGTGACCTTCCACATCGTAGGCATCCAGCGGCTCTTCAATCCAGATCAGATTGAACTGCTCCATTTTTCGTCCCATACGAATGGCGGTTTCTCGATCCCACTGCTGATTGGCATCGACCATCAGCGGGAAGTCATCGCCCAGCGCTTCACGCACCGCGGTTAAACGGCGAATATCCTCGGCGCAGTTTGGCTGACCAACCTTGAGTTTGATGCCGCCAATGCCGTTTTCACGGGAAATAACGACGTTTTTGAGCACCTGATCCAGCGGCGTATGCAGGAATCCGCCGGAGGTGTTGTAACACTGCACGGAGTCCCGGTGTGCACCCAATAGTTTTGCCAGCGGCAACCCTGCACGCTTGGCCTTCATATCCCACAAGGCGATATCGATAGGGGAGATAGCCTGAACCGCCATGCCGCTGCGCCCTACGGAAGCGCCAGCCCACAGCAGCTTGGTGTAGATCTTGTCGATATCGTTTGGATCTTCGCCTAACAGGTTATCGGCAATTTCTTTGGCATGGGCATAGATTCCCTGGCCGCCAGCCCGTTTGGAGTAACTAAATCCAACGCCTTCAAACCCGTCGCGACTGCGGATCTCCGCGATAATAATGGCAACTTCGGTTAGGGGTTTCTGGCGACCGGTCAGCACTTTGGCATCGCTCACGGGTGTTGCCAGAGGAAGGAAAGCCAGGGACAGCTTAACCCACTCGATACGGTCGCCGGTTTCAGCCGCGGTTTTTGCATTGGCTGATTTGGCATACGTTACGGCATCGGAATTCGCACTTAATGACATTTTAATCTCTCCTGGTGAGAACAAATGATTGCGCTAACATTTTTAGTATTAGCGCAATCATTGCGCCAGCGAATTGAATGCGTTTTGAACAATCGCTCACAAATACTGAGACAAAAGGGCAGTAACTTGTAAACAGCATCACATTCCAATACTTTATGGGTAAATGCACAAGTCATTATGATGGCGCTATCATTTCAGATGGCGCTAATTAACTAAGCTGCTGTTTTCTCAGCGTTATCGTAGAGGGGCGCTGGCAATAGCCGAAATCATGATGAATAATGCCAGGATAAATCAGCGATTTTTGACAAGGGCATCGACAGTGAAAAATCCCAGACCTCCGCGCGCACCCACGCTGGAAGATGTTGCCCGTACCGCGGGATTGTCGCCCATGACGGTGAGCAGGGCGTTGAATACCCCGCAACTGGTGCGCCCGAGAACGGTTGAAAAAGTAATGCAGGCGGTACGCGCCACTGGCTATATTCCCAACGCGCTGGCCGGGGGGCTGGCGTCGCGTCGCAGTAAGCTTATCGCTGTGGTTGTCCCACAAATTAACAACAATATGTTTGTCGATACCATCCAGTCATTAAGCGATGAACTGGCTGAACGCGGATACCACATCTTGCTCTGCGTGTCGGGTTATACGCCGCAAACAGAGGCTGAGCTGGTGGCGACGCTGCTTTCTCGTCGCCCGGATGGTGTAGTGCTCACCGGTATCCATCATACCGCCGAGCTGAAAAAGGTGATTCTTAATGCGGCCATCCCGGTCGTGGAAATATGGGATTTAACGCCAACGCCCATCGATATGCTGGTGGGGTTTTCGCATGAAAAAGTCGGGCAGGCGGTAGCAGACTATTTGCTGGAAAAAGGGTATCGCCGTCCTGGTTTGCTATGGACCGCCGATCGCCGGGCAGGCCAGCGTAAACAAGGACTGTGCGATGCGCTGAGCCGTCATGGTATTGCGGCTGGTGCACAGGTGGATGTCCCGCTTCCTGCCTCTCTGGCATTGGGGCGTAGCGGGTTGGCACAGCTATTGGCTGAACGCGCGTTTGATGTCATCGTCTGTAGCTCAGATACGTTAGCCCAGGGGGCGATCATGGAAGCCGAAAGCCGTGGTCTACGCGTGCCGCAGGAATTAGCGGTAATCGGTTTTGGCGATCTCGACTTTGCCGCCAGTAACCGACCAGCCATCACCACCGTCAGCGTCGACAGACGGGCTATTGGACAACGCGCCGCCTCTCTGCTTGCCGATCGTATCGAACAAATTCCGCGTGAAGACGATATTATTGATGTTGGATTTCACCTGGTAGAACGAGAATCCGCATAAGTTACCTGCATCCCAAAACAATAAGGAATCTGCTATGCCGCACGTCGATATCAAATGTTTTCCTCGCGATCTTAACGACGAACAAAAATCCGCGCTGGCGGCGGATATTACCGACGTCATTATTCGTCATTTGCAAAGCAAAGACAGTTCAGTGAGCGTGGCGCTTAATGAAATTGAGCCCGAGGCGTGGCAGGGCGTGTGGGATGCGGAGATTGCGCCGCAGATGGCCAGGTTGATTAAAAAACCCGGCTACAGCATGTAAGACAAAATGGGCGGATTTTCCGCCCGTTTTGTCGTGCCATTATTCAGCTGCTGTTATGAGTTTTCCGCTGGAGACAAACGTTCCGGCCCCAAGGTGATGCAGGGTATTGAGCTTGCCATCATCAAACTGCCAGCGTCCTTCCACGAAGGCTCGCTCATCAGCGGCAGCCGAGACCACTTCACCAAACAGCGTGTCATATTTTTCCTGTGCCGCAGTGGCAGGCAACAGGCGACACTCCATCCAGGCCAGACATTTTGCTTCAATCAGCGGTAAACCCAGTACCGGTCCCTGCACCACGGGAATGCCGTAGCAGTTGAATTTATCTTCCACACGACCGGAAACGCTGCCTACGGCCCAGGTCCAGTTGGCGGCGGCAACGCCCGGAATAACGATGCCGAATTTGCCGCTACGTTCAATGAGCTCACGTGACCAGGCGGTCTTGTCGACAACAATCGCGATCCGCGGTGGTTCAAACTCCACGGGCATTGACCACGCGGCAGCCATCACATTTCGCCGCTCGGTATGCTCATCCCGGCTGGTGATTAATATCGTTGGGCCGTGATTTAGCAACCGACTGGCATGTTTTAATTCGATCGGACGAAAATGGCTCATGGATGCTCCTTGGCTGAGAGATAACACACCACAATAAACATAGATATTAACGGTATTAGCGATTTTGTCGCCTCGTCTGGAGGAACAACGCACAAAATCGACGGCGCAAAATTAAAAATGCGCTATAAGTACTGCATTAATCGAACAGGAACTCCGTATGACGCCTTTTTTAACCGCATATTTTGCCCGTATTGGCTGGTCAGAGTTGGCCAGGGTCAACATTGAAACCTTACGGGCGCTGCATTTACTGCACAACGCCGCCATACCTTTTGAAAACCTGGATGTATTGCTTCCAAGAGAGATGCAGCTTGACGATTTGTCTTTGGAAGAGAAGCAGGTGACGGCGCGTCGCGGCGGCTATTGTTTTGAACAGAAAGGAGTATTTGAGCGGGCGCTACGCGAAATCGGTTTTACCGTACGCAGTCTGCTCGGACGTGTGGTACTGGCGAACCCGTCAAGTCTGCCACCACGCACGCATCGTCTGTTGCTGGTTGAGTTGCAGGGAGAGCAGTGGATCGCCGACGTTGGTTTCGGCGGGCAGACGCTGACGGCGCCGATTCGTCTGCAGGCGAATGTTGAGCAGAAGACACCACACGGCGAGTATCGGTTGATTCAGGAAGGTGAAGACTGGATCCTGCAATTCTGTCATCACGAACACTGGCAATCAATGTACCGTTTCGACCTGGTCGTACAGCATCAGAGCGATTATCTGATAGGCAACTTCTGGTCCGCTCACTGGCCGCAATCACATTTTCGCCATCATTTGCTGATGTGTCGTCATCTGCCTGACGGCGGGAAATTAACGTTAACCAATTTTCATTTCACCCATTATCAGGATGGACACGCGGTAGAACAGATTAATCTGCCTGACGTCCCCAGCCTGTATGCCTTGTTGCAGGAGCGGTTTGGCCTGGGCGTGGATGACGTGAAGCATGGGTTTACCCAGGATGAGCTGGCGACGGTAATGGCGGCGTTTGATACGCATCCGGAGGCGGGGAAATAGGGGCATCGGGATTAGTGCCGGATTGGCGTAATCGCCTTATCCGGCCTACGGTGCCTGGTTGTAGGCCGGATAAGGCGTGTCGTCACCCGACATTTCAATGCGGATTTATCGGCGTGAACGCACTATTTGATAGCGGCGGGTAAAGTACTCAAACGGCGCACTCCACACGTGAACCAGGCGTGTGAACGGGAACAGCAGGAAGATAGTCATCCCCAGAACCAGATGCACACGGAAAATCAACGCCACGCCATCCAGATGCGCAGACGCGCCGCCCTGGAAAGTCACCACCGACTGCGCCCAACCTACCAGTTTCAGCATTTCACTGCCGTCAGGATGCTGCGCAGAGAATGGGATGGTGGTTAAGCCGAGGATACACTGAATCAGCAGAACGCAGAGGATCAGGATATCGGCAGTGGAGGAGGTTGCACGAATGCGCGGATTGGTCAAACGACGTACCAGCAAGCCAGCGCCACCGACCAGCGTCAGCACGCCACAGAGCCCACCGGCGATCATCGCCATCTGCTGCTTTACCGCAATCGGCAGGAACCAGGCATACATCCAGTGCGGGGTTAACATGCCAAACAAGTGCCCGAAAAAGATCCCCAGAATGCCGATGTGGAACAGGTTTGACCATAACACCATGCCGCGTTTGTCCAGCATCTGGCTGGAAGAGGCTCGCCAGGTGTATTGCCCGTAGTCATAGCGTAGCCAACTGCCGAGGATAAATACCGTGCCGCACAGGTACGGGTAGATATCGTAAAAAAAGACGTTCAGGTACTGTATCATTTCGGGCCTCCCGCGCTGACGTCGACATACTGAGGTGCCACGTCCTGGCTAAAGCGTCGTTGATAGTTTTGTAACGGTGAACTGTCACAGGCGGTGGCGTTATCCTCGATAAACTTCACCTGTTCCTCTTCCCAGACGGCATCCAGCGCCTGTCGGGTATCGTCGCGGGTTTCCGTGCCAACCTGTTTAGTGACACTGTCACTTGAAAGAGGGCTTCCGGCAAGCAGTAGCAGGGCGTCAAACAGTTGATACCACGGCGTATCACGCTGTTTCAAACGCCCACCCAGCAGCGCCAGAATCGGTGCCACGTTCTGCAATCCTTCTTTGGCCTCCGCTTCCGACAACACGCTTAAGTACTCAAGATACAGCGGCAGATGATCCGGCAGTTCGCGGCAGTCGAGCTGCAGTCCGACCTTTTCGTACTGCGCCAACAGATCAACCATCGACTGGCCCCGATCGCGAGACTCGGCGTGCACGTGCTCAAACAGCAGCAGAGAGGTGGCCCGGCCCCGGTCAAATATCTCACACCATTCGGCTTGTTTATCCAGTAATGGCGCATTGAGCAGCCCCTGGCTAAATTCGGTAAGCATTGGGGCATCGCTGGCCACAAGCGCCAGTGCCTCGTCTTTACACTCCCACAGCAACTCGTCGGGATATTCCATCAGCAGGCCGATAACCTTCAGGATTTGCATTATTCACCCTCCGCTTTATCGCGCACTTCGGTGATGTCGATGGCGTCAATACGACTGCTGTTAAACAGGTTGAATTTGGTATCTGAACCATGGCAGCCGTCGCCAAAGGTAAATCCGCAACCGTTTTTCTCCGGGAACGCATCACGCGCCATTTCACGGTGGCTGGTCGGGATCACGAAGCGGTCTTCATAGTTGGCGATGGCCAGATAGCGATACATCTCTTCAACCTGCTCAACGGTCAGACCCACTTCTTCAATCGCGCGGGTGTCCGTAACGCCTTCTACGGTTTGCGAACGCATATAATGGCGCATGGCCATCATTCGTTTTAGCGCGCGCAGCACCGGACCGGTATCGCCCGCGCTAAGCATGTTGGCAAGGTACTGAACCGGAATTCGCAGTGATTCAACCGCTGGCAGAATGTTGCCATTGTGCGGCAGTCCCCCCGCGTCAGCGACCGACTGAATCGGCGACAACGGCGGTACATACCAGACCATCGGCAGGGTGCGGTATTCCGGGTGCAGCGGCAGTGCTAGCTTCCAGTCCATCGCCATCTTGTAAACGGGCGAACGTTGGGCCGCTTCGATGACGTTGTGCGGAATACCTTGTTTTAACGCCTCTTCAATGACCGCCGGGTCGTGTGGATTGAGGAACACATCGCACTGACGCTCGTAGAGATCGGTCTCATGCTCGGTGCTGGCTGCTTCTTCGATGCGGTCGGCGTCGTACAGCAATACGCCAAGATAGCGGATGCGTCCCACGCAGGTTTCCGAACATACCGTCGGCTGGCCGGACTCAATACGCGGGTAGCAGAAAATGCACTTCTCTGATTTACCGCTCTTCCAGTTAAAGTAGATTTTTTTGTACGGACAACCGCTGATGCACAAGCGCCAGCCACGACATTTATCCTGGTCGATCAACACGATGCCGTCTTCTTCGCGCTTATAGATGGCACCGCTCGGGCAGGTGGCGACACAGCTTGGGTTCAGGCAGTGTTCGCACAAGCGCGGTAAATACATCATGAAGGTGTTTTCGAATTGCCCGTACATCTCCTTTTGCATTTTCTCAAAGTTACGGTCGCGGGCACGTTTTGAGAACTCACCGCCGAGCAACTCTTCCCAGTTAGGGCCCCAGATAATCTTGTCCATCCGTTTGCCATCTATCAGCGAACGCGGACGTGCGGTGGGCTGATTCTTGCTTTCCGGCGCGCTATGCAGATGCTGATAATCGTAGGTGAAGGGTTCGTAATAATCATCGATTTGCGGGATCACCGGGTTAGCAAAAATTTTGGTGATAACGCCCATCTTGCCGCCCAGGCGCGGCCTTATCTTCCCGTTAACATCGCGAACCCAGCCGCCTTGCCACTCGTCCTGATCTTCCCAGTTTTTCGGATAGCCAATGCCTGGCTTGGTCTCAACGTTGTTAAACCACGCATATTCCATCCCTTCACGTCCGGTCCAGACGTTTTTACAGGTGACGGAGCAGGTGTGGCAGCCGATGCACTTATCCAGATTAAGAACCATGCCTACCTGTGAGCGTATTTTCATTTTTTCGCCTCCTGTACCTGATCGCGACCTTCATCATCCAGCCAGTTAATATTTTTCATTTTTCTAATCATGATGAACTCATCGCGGTTAGAGCCGACCGTGCCGTAATAGTTGAAGCTGTATGCCAGTTGCGCATAGCCGCCGATCATGTGCGTGGGTTTCGGGCAGACGCGGGTGACTGAGTTATGGATCCCGCCGCGCATACCGGTGACTTCCGAGCCAGGGATATTCATGATTCGCTCCTGAGCGTGATACATCATGGTCATTCCCGGCGGCACGCGCTGACTCACCACAGCACGCGCGGTGAGCGCGCCGTTGGCGTTAAAGGCTTCAATCCAGTCGTTATCCTCAATGCCCAGCTCTTTAGCATCGGTCTCACTGATCCAGACAATCGGGCCGCCGCGCGACAGCGTCAGCATCAGCAGGTTTTCGCTGTAGGTAGAGTGGATCCCCCATTTCTGATGCGGAGTCAGGAAGTTGAGCGCTTTTTCCGGGAATCCGTTAGGCGGAACTTCGCGCATATTGCTGACGCTTCGGGTATCGATAGGCGGACGATATGCCACCAGACTTTCACCAAACGCTCGCATCCACGCGTGATCCTGGTACAACTGTTGGCGACCGGACAGGGTGCGCCACGGGATCAGCTCGTGGACGTTGGTATAGCCTGCGTTATAGGAGACATGTTCACTTTCCAGCCCGGACCAGGTGGGGCTGGAGATGATTTTGCGCGGCTGCGCCTGAATATCGCGAAAACGGATTTTCTCGTCTTCTTTGTTCAACGCCAGATGCGTATGGTCGCGTCCGGTCATCGCTCCCAGCGCTTCCCAGGCTTTCACCGCCACCTGACCGTTCGTTTCCGGTGCCAGGGCGAGGATCACCTCAGACGCGTCCAGCGCGGTGTCTATCAGTGGTCGGCCTTTCGCCGGACCTTCGCGTTTGGTGTAGTTCAGCTTGCCGAGGAAATCGACCTCCGCCTGGGTATTCCACGTAATACCTTTCCCGCCGTTACCGAGCTTGTCCATTAGCGGACCGAGCGAAGTGAAGCGTTCGTAGGTGGCGGGATAGTCACGTTCCACAACGGCAATATTGGGCGCCGTTTTCCCCGGGAGGAGATCGCATTCGCCTTTACGCCAGTCCTGAATGTCAAACGGCTGCGCCAGTTCTGCCGGGGAGTCGTGTTGCAGCGGTTGTAATACCACATCCGTTTCTTGCCCAAGGTGCCCGACGCAAACCTCAGAGAAGACTTTGGCGATGCCTTTATAAATTTCCCAGTCGCTCTTCGATTCCCACGCAGGATCGACCGCCGCCGACAGCGGGTGAATAAACGGATGCATATCCGAGGTGTTCATATCGTCTTTTTCATACCAGGTGGCGGTCGGCAAAACGACATCGGAGAACAGGCAGGTACTCGACATACGGAAATCGAGCGTTACCAGCAGATCAAGCTTGCCCTCTATCGCCGCGGACTGCCATTCCACCTCTTCAGGTTTAATACCTTCGCTTGAACCGAGCGCTTCCCCCTGGATCCCGCTTTCGGTACCTAGCAGATACTTGAGCATGTATTCATGCCCTTTACCGGAGGAGCCGAGCAGGTTAGAGCGCCAGACGAAGAGATTACGCGGATGGTTGTTACCACTATCCGGCTGCTCGCAGGCAAAACGAATTTCACCCGATTTCAGCGCCTGTGCAGTGTATTGCGCAGGCGACACTCCCGCTTGTTCTGCCTTTGCTTTGACGGTCAGAGGGTTGAGGTTGAGCTGCGGCGCGGACGGCAGCCAGCCCATTCTTTCTGCCCGCACGTTAAAGTCGATCAAATGTCCGCTAAACTTCGACGCGTCAGCCAGCGGAGAGAGGAGTTCCTGAGCGGTGAGTTTTTCATAACGCCACTGGCTGGAGTGATTGTAGAAAAACGAGGTGCTGTTCATCTGACGCGGCGGGCGGTTCCAGTCCAGCGCAAAGGCCAGCGGCAACCAACCAGTTTGCGGACGCAGTTTCTCCTGACCCACATAGTGCGCCCAGCCGCCACCGCTTTGTCCCACACAACCGCAGAACACGAGGATGTTAATCATTCCACGGTAGTTCATATCCATGTGATACCAGTGGTTGACGCCAGCCCCGAGGATAATCATCGAACGGCCATGCGTTTTGTGCGCCGTATCGGCAAACTCACGGGCGATTTGTTCGATATGACGACGAGGTACACCGGTAATTTGCTCTCCCCAGGCCGGGGTGTAGGCTTTCACTTCGCCGTAATCTTGCGCGCTATGAGCGTCATCCAGACCACGGTCGAGGCCGTAATTCGCCAGCACCAGATCATAAACGCTTACCACCGGGCAACGGCTGCCGTCGGCGAGGGTAAGATGTTTTACCGGCAGTTGACGAATCAGCACGGGTTCCTGTTTCACGCTGCGAAAATGTGGGTTTTCGTTGCCGCCGAAGTAGGGGAATGCCACGCCGGTCACTTCATCATGCTGACCAAGCAACGAGAGGGAAAGTTCTGTTTCAGCGCCAGCCGCCAGTGGCTCCAGGTTCCATTTACCTTTCTCGCCCCAGCGAAAACCGATAGACCCGTTCGGGACCACCAGTTCGCCAGCAGTGTTAAAGGCCACGGTTTTCCACTCCGGATTGTTACTTTCGCCCAGACCATCGACAAGGTCTGAGGCGCGCATCATGCGCCCTGGCACGTAGCTGCCATCTTCCCGGGCATCCAGCAAAACCAGCATCGGCATATCGGTATAGCGACGACAATAATTGATGAAGTAATCGCTGGGATTGTCGAGGTGGAATTCTTTCAGGATGACGTGGCCCATCGCCATCGCCAACGCGCTGTCTGTCCCTTGCTTGGGGGCCAGCCACTGGTCACACAGTTTGGCGACTTCCGAGTAATCCGGCGTAATGGCAATCGTCTTGGTGCCTTTGTAGCGTACTTCAGTAAAAAAGTGCGCATCAGGGGTACGGGTCTGCGGCACGTTTGACCCCCAGGCGATGATATAGCTGGAGTTATACCAGTCGGCGGATTCTGGAACATCGGTCTGTTCGCCCCAGGTCATCGGTGATGCAGGCGGTAAGTCGCAGTACCAGTCATAGAAGCTCAGGCAGGTTCCGCCCAGTAGCGAAAGATAGCGTGTGCCTGCGGCATAGGAGACCATCGACATAGCAGGGATCGGGGAGAACCCGGCCACGCGATCCGGGCCATAGGTTTTCACCGTCCAGACGTTGGCGGCGGCAATGAGCTGATTAAGCTCTTTCCAGTTGGAACGGATAAAACCACCGCGTCCGCGTACCTGTTTGTAGCTCTGGCATTTTTGCGGGTCGTTCATAATGGATTCCCAGGCCAGCACCGGATCGGGCTGGCGGGACAGGGCGTCGCGCCACAGTTCGATCAGACGTTTACGCACCAGGGGATATTTCAGACGGTTGGCGCTGTAAAGATACCAGGAGTAGCTGGCACCGCGCGGGCAGCCACGGGGTTCATGATTTGGCAGGTCAGGGCGGGTACGCGGGTAGTCGGTTTGCTGCGTTTCCCAGGTCACCAGTCCGTTTTTGACGTAGATTTTCCAACTGCATGAGCCGGTACAGTTAACGCCGTGGGTAGAACGCACAATTTTGTCGAACTGCCAGCGCTGACGATAGCTGTCTTCCCAGTCCCGGTTGGTGTGCATCACTTGCCCGTGCCCATCGGCAAACGTATCGCCCTTTTGTTTAAAGTAGCGAAAGCGATCGAACAGTTTACTCATGACATAACTCCTGCTTTGAGAATATTGCCGACGGTGAATCGAACGGTAGGCCGGATGGCGGTTAACGCCTTATCCGGCCTATCGAACTGTCCGATCCTGCGGTATCCATTTTGTTATTTTTTTTGTGATTTACGGCCATAGACCAGCCAGGTCACCAGCACGCAGACGATGTAAAACACGAGGAATATTTTCATTGCGCCCACCGGAGAGCCGGTCAGCGCCAGCGATGAACCAAACGCTTTGGGGATGAAGAAGCCCCCCACAGCGCCAATAGCAGAGATGAATCCCAGCGCGGCAGCGGTATCGGTTACCGCCTCACGTTGGGCCTGTTCTTCAGTACCACCGTGCAGCTTGACCCGGTATATGGTGATTTTGCGAAAGATCACCGCGATCATCTGGAAGGTTGAGCCGCTTCCCAGACCCGCAGTCAGGAACAAGCCCATAAACACCAGGTAGAAGGCGACAAAGTTTCCTTCGCCTGACCCAGGCAGGGTGAGGAACAGCAGGGCGCTAAACAACGCCATAAAGATGAAGTTAATTAACGTGACGCGCACACCACCGAATTTGTCAGAGATCACCCCACCTGCCGATCGCGCAAGAGCGCCGATGAAGGGGCCGAAGAACGCCAGTTGCAGGATATTCACGTCCGGGAACTGAGTTTTCGCCAGCATGGCAAAGCCTGCCGAAAAGCCGATAAATGAACCGAAGGTGGCGAGATACAGCAGGCTTAATAACCACAGATGAAAACGTTTGAGGACCGGCAACTGGGAAGCAATTGAGGCCTTCGAACTGGCAATATCGTTCATTCCCATGCCTGCTGCTAAGGTGGCTATCAGCAGTAACGGAACCCAAATCCATGCGGCATTGGCCAGCGACAATAACGAGCCGTCGGCTTGCGGTACGCCCTGTACGCCCAAAAAGGTAAAGATAGGCAGAAAGATCACCAGCGGCGCGATCAACTGCATCACGCTGACGCCAAGGTTGCCGAGACCACCGTTAACGCCTAATGCGCTGCCTTGTTTCGCTTTGGGGAAGAAAAAGCTGATATTACCCATGCTGGAGGCAAAGTTTGCGCCAGCAAAACCACACATCAGCGCAATGATAATAAATACGCCAAACGGAGTAGCGTTATTTTGCACGGCAAAACCGAGCCAGACGCAGGGAATAACCAGAATAATCGTGCTAAAAATGGTCCACCGGCGCCCACCAAATATAGGTACCATAAAGGAGTAGGGAACGCGCAATATTGCGCCAGAAAGAGAAGGCAATGCCGTTAATAAAAACAGTTGGTCAGTAGTGAAATTAAAACCAATTTTATTCAGATTGACGGCCACGGCGCTGAACAACATCCAGACGCAGAACGCCAGCAACAGACAACTTACTGATATCCAGAGGTTTCTGCGTGCAATATGCTTACCTTTGTTTTCCCAAAAGGCGGGGTTCTCCGGTTTCCAGTCAGTTAAAAGATAACGATTATTTTTCTCATTTGATGCTGCCATATTATTCTCCATGCCCATGCCGTTCATGAAAAAGAAATAAACGCACACAGCGCCGCGCGAGTTCTTTTTAGAAACTATTGAAAAGTTTTGGGAATATTGACTGAAAGGATAGATAAAAAAGTGCAATAACGCGGCGTGATGAGGGAATTACATGTTGCTTAAGTGTTACCAATTGTAAAAATAAAAGATGTATTATTAATTCATCTATAACATCAATTAACTAACTCTAACGTAATCATACGATCCAAATGGCGTTCGAATGCAGGGTCGGCCATTTCCTCAATGCCTAAGACATAGATGCCATCCAGGCCGCAAACCAATGCGATTAAGCGCCAGGCCACCTCGGCCGCATCCGGTATTGCTGAAAATTCACCTGCACTCTGTCCTTGAGTGATGATAGCGGCGGTTTCTTCATGCCACATCCGCATGGTTAGCAGGTAGGCGCTTTTGATTTCCGGATCTTTATCCGCCAGGACCTGCGCTTCGCGCCACAGTTTAATGTAGGGTTCGAACCCGCCATCTTCGCTGCCCAACATAGCATGCAGTCGTTCGCGGAAGCTGGCGTTATCACTGACCTGTTCGGCATCAAGAAGGGTCCGTATCAGTTGCACAAAAGCGAGGGATTTTAACTCACCCGCAGAGGTAAAGTGATGGTGTACCTGCCCGGTGGACACCAGAGCTTCCGTGGCAATACGCCGCACCGTCATAGCAGTAAATCCTTCCTCAAGCGCGACACGCATGGCCGCTTGCAGAATAACTTCCCGACGTTCGTCCCGATTCAGATAGCTCATCTTTCCTCCTGTACCCGTATAGCACGCAGTCTAACAAAAAGTTGGACATACGTTCAAATTTCCGTAGGATCGCTAAAGCTGGACACGTGTCCAGTTTCAGTTTCGTTAGGGAGTTTTATGTTTCGTCAGTGGTTAACGTTAGTCATTATTGTACTGGTCTACATCCCT
Organism: Citrobacter sp. RHBSTW-00859; assembly: GCF_013729795.1. NCBI lineage: Bacteria > Pseudomonadati > Pseudomonadota > Gammaproteobacteria > Enterobacterales > Enterobacteriaceae > Citrobacter > Citrobacter sp. RHBSTW-00859. The sequence continues at coordinate 2,490,224 of NZ_CP056284.1, forward strand.
GTTGCGATTGATGCAACGGTGCTGCACGTTGCCGCGCCCACGCTGAGTATGACGCTGGGTGCCAGTGGTAACGAGCTGCTGTGGATCATTGATATTTATTCTCTGGTAATGGCCGGAATGGTATTGCCAATGGGCGCGCTGGGCGATCGTATCGGCTTTAAACGTTTGCTGCTGTTAGGGGGCGGATTATTTGGCCTCGCATCGCTGGCCGCTGCCTTTGCCCACAGCGCGGGTTGGCTGATTGCCACTCGGGCCGTATTGGCGATTGGGGCGGCGATGATTGTTCCGGCAACGCTTGCGGGTATTCGCGCCACATTCGCTGAGCAACGGCATCGCAATATGGCGCTCGGTGTCTGGGCGGCCGTGGGTTCCGGCGGTGCGGCATTTGGCCCACTGGTTGGTGGAATGCTGCTGGAGCACTTCTACTGGGGATCCGTGTTCTTAATTAATGTGCCGATTGTCCTGGTGGTAATGGCCTTAACCGCACGCTTAGTGCCGCGCCAGGCCGGACGTCGCGATCAGTCGTTAAATTTCGGTCATGCGGTAATGTTGATTGTCGCCATTCTGCTGCTGGTTTACAGCGCTAAAACCGCGCTGAAAGGGCATACGGCGACCGCTGCCATTGCGTTGACGCTGTTAACCGGCGCGTTACTGTTGTGGCAGTTTGTCCGCATTCAGCTCGCTGCTTCCCGCCCGATGATTGATATGCGGCTGTTCACGCATCGTATCATCTTAAGCGGCGTTGTGATGGCGATGACCGCCATGATAACTCTGGTGGGTTTCGAGTTACTGATGGCTCAGGAGCTACAGTTTGTTCATGGTTTAACACCGTATCAGGCGGGATTGTTTATGCTGCCGGTGATGCTGGCAAGCGGCTTCAGCGGCCCCATTGCCGGTATGCTGGTGTCACGCCTGGGATTACGTTGTGTGGCAACGGCGGGTATGGCGCTTAGCGCCGTCAGTTTTTACGGCCTGGCGATGACGGATTTCAGTACTCAGCAGATTCAAGCGTGGATATTAATGGCTTTGCTCGGTTTCAGCGCCGCCAGTGCGCTGCTGGCCTCAACGGCGGCTATCATGGCGGCAGCCCCGGCAGAAAAAGCCGCAGCCGCGGGCGCCATTGAGACAATGGCTTATGAACTGGGGGCCGGGCTTGGGATCGCTATCTTTGGTTTGTTGTTGAGCCGCAGCTTTTCAGCCTCGATTCTGCCGCCTGTCGGACTTAATCCACAGGAGATAGAACGAGCCTCATCGTCAATGGGTGAGGCGGTGCAGCTGGCACATTCGCTCCCGTCGTCGCTGAGTGAGGCGTTGCTGTCGGCTGCTAAAGAAGCTTTTACCTGGTCGCACAGCGTGGCCTTAAGCAGCGCCGGCAGCATGCTTATCGTATTAGCGGTAGGAATGTGGTTCAGTCTGGCAAAGGTACAGCGTCAATAACTAATGGGCTAAATGACAGGGGTAATCCATCTCTTCGACTTCTTTCCCACTCAGTCGAGCGTATTGCCCCGTCAGCCTCCAGAACGCAGGCTGTGTTTCCGTATAGATCTCTGCCGCTAAAACTAGGCGGCGGCGATCCACCTCATTCAGTTCCAGCAGCGTCCACGGCACAAAATAACGATCGCTGCCCGTTAGGGTAAACCAGAGCGGGCACCCGCATCCGGAACAGAAGAAACGTTCACCACGATTTGAAGATGGGAAGTGCGAAGGTTCTGCTGAATCCGGCGACATCAGCGGCTGAACGCTGGCTTCCAGATACATAGCGATGCCACCTGACCACTTCTGGCACAGCGTACAATGACAGGCATAGACATCCAGCATTTCGACGTCGACGGTAAAATGACTCTGCCCGCAAAGACAACGACCAGTGAATGTCTGCACGGCATACTCCTTATGACCGAGTCTACATTAAGAGAAAAAGCCAGCCCTGGAAGGACTGGCTTTGTATTCAGACTACAACAAAATTAGAACTGGTAGTTCAGACCAACAGCAACGATGTTGTCAGTGCTTACACCGGCAGCTCTTGTGAAGTTGTTGGCATCCAGCAGGTTGATTTTGTAATCAACGAAGGTGGACATGTTTTTGTTGAAGTAGTAGGTAGCACCCAGGTCTACGTATTCAACCAGATCCTGGTCGCCGTAACCGTTGATGTCTTTACCTTTAGACTTCAGGTAAGCAACGGACGGACGCAGACCGAAGTCGAACTGGTACTGAGCAACAGCTTCAAAGTTCTGTGCTTTATTTGCAATACCGATGATCTCAGTACCTTTAACAGTACCACCAAAGGTAGTCATGTTACGGGTTTCGGAGTAGGTGGTTGCCAGGTAGATGTTGTTCGCATCATATTTCAGGCCAGCAGCCCAAACTTCAGCGTTCTTACCGTCAGCTTTGAACTGACCGCTGTGGTTGTTCTGGGAGTCAGTACGGTCAGATTTCGCATAGGCTGCACCTACGCCGAAGCCATCGTACTCATAGGTAGTTGACAGACCGAAGCCGTCGCCGTTAGCTTCTTTGTCGGCGCTACGATCGTTTTTACCCTGGTACTGCAGGGCAAAGTTCAGACCTTCGACCAGACCGAAGAAGTCGGTGTTACGGTAGGTTGCAACGCCAGTAGTACGACCAGTCATGAAGACGTCAGTCTGGGTCCAGGTATCGCCACCGAACTCTGGCAGAACGTCGGTCCATGCGCCGATGTCGTATGCTACGCCGTAGTTACGACCGTAGTCGAAAGAACCGTATTCAGCGAATTTCAGGCCAGCGAATGCCAGACGGGTTTTATCTTTGTCGGAACCCTGATCTTCAGAACGGTTGCCTTTGAATTCATATTCCCACTGACCAAAACCAACCAGTTGGTCGTTGATCTGAGTTTCGCCTTTGAAGCCCAGACGCGCGTAAGTTTTGTCGCCATCGCTGCTGGTATCGTTAGAGAAGTAGTGTTGAGCGTGAACTTTACCGTACAGGTCCAGTTTGTTACCGTCTTTGTTATATACCTCAGCTGCGTTTACCGCACCTGCCGCCAACAGGCTAGTCACTGCCACTGCAACTAATTTAAGTTTCATTCTAAATAATCCTTATAATTATTTCTTGGTGTGTTTCCTAAGGAAGGTGCGAATAAGCGGGGAAATTCTTCTCGGCTGACTCAGTCATTTCATTTCTTCATGTTTGAGCCGATTTTTTCTCCCGTAAATGCCTTGAATCAGCCTATTTAGACCGTTTCTTCGCCATTTAAGGCGTTATCCCCAGTTTTTAGTGAGATCTCTCCCACTGACGTATCATTTGGTCCGCCCGAAACAGGTTGGCCAGCGTGAATAACATCGCCAGTTGGTTATCGTTTTTCAGCAACCCCTTGTATCTGGCTTTCACGAAGCCGAACTGTCGCTTGATGATGCGAAATGGGTGCTCCACCTTGGCCCGGATGCTGGCTTTCATGTATTCGATGTTGATGGCCGTTTTGTTCTTGCGTGGATGCTGTTTCAAGGTTCTTACCTTGCCGGGGCGCTCGGCGATCAGCCAGTCCACATCCACCTCGGCCAGCTCCTCGCGCTGTGGCGCCCCTTGGTAGCCGGCATCGGCTGAGACAAATTGCTCCTCTCCATGCAGCAGATTACCCAGCTGATTGAGGTCATGCTCGTTGGCCGCGGTGGTGACTAGGCTGTGGGTCAGGCCACTCTTGGCATCGACACCAATGTGGGCCTTCATGCCAAAGTGCCACTGATTGCCTTTCTTGGTCTGATGCATCTCCGGATCGCGTTGCTGCTCTTTGTTCTTGGTCGAGCTGGGTGCCTCAATGATGGTGGCATCGACCAAGGTGCCTTGAGTCATCATGACGCCTGCTTCGGCCAGCCAGCGATTGATGGTCTTGAACAATTGGCGGGCCAGTTGATGCTGCTCCAGCAGGTGGCGGAAATTCATGATGGTGGTGCGGTCAGGCAAGGCGCTATCCAGGGATAACCGGGCAAACCGACGCATGGAGGCGATTTCGTACAGAGCATCTTCCATCGCGCCATCGCTCAGGTTGTACCAATGCTGCATGCAGTGAATGCGTAGCATGGTTTCCAGCGGATAAGGTCGCCGGCCATTACCAGCCTTGGGGTAAAACGGCTCGATGACTTCCACCATGTTTTGCCATGGCAGAATCTGCTCCATACGGGACAAGAAAATCTCTTTTCTGGTCTGACGGCGCTTACTGCTGAATTCACTGTCGGCGAAGGTAAGTTGATGACTCATGATGAACCCTGTTCCATGGCTCCAGATGACAAACATGATCTCATATCAGGGACTTGTTCGCACCTTCCCTAAACCATTGCTAAACGAAGGAGTTCGTCAATGGCAAACCATTTTTAAATGACGCAGTGGTATAAGTTCAATAATAAGTTTCATAATATTGCGAAATATTTGAAGTTGTGTGATCCAGATCTACATAATATAGCTGATTGTATTAATCTTAATATGTGACAGATCGGAATGGGTATATTTACATGGGGGACTATTGTGCGGACTATGATTTAAATGGCGTTAGTTTCGCAGGTGTAATATATACATGTGAAGAGATATAGATGACCGAGTAATACTTTCTGGCGTTAATTAATTTCCATATATTTAACATTTAATTAAAAAAATATAAACATAAACCGCAGTGGAATGAACAATTATTATTCATTAAATTGTCTAAAGTATAGCCGGATTTTATTTGTTTGTGATAAAACCCGACTTTTTTTCAGGCACGGCGCGTTGCCAGCCAGCAAAGCAGAGACCCCGCGCAGACCATCAGCGCTCCTTGCCAGAAGGATAGTGACAGCGGGGCGCTGAGCAACACCGCCGCCAGCGCAGAGGAGAGCACTGGAGTAAAATAAGACCCGACGGCCATAACAGTCACGTTGCCATGCAAAATGCCAATATTCCACGCCGCATAGGCAAATCCTAACGTTAATGCTGCAGTGAACATTTTAATCGTCACCGAAGTGCTGAAAACCATTTCCGGTTGAGGCGTAATAAAATAGTAAACCCACAAACTTGCCGCCGTTAGTAAAACGAACACGGTGATGCCGTTAAAACCTTTTGCATATTTATTGGTCACCGTGCAATACGTTGCCCAGATAAAAGCACCGAGAAAGGCGAGGAAATAGCTAAGCGGGCTGCTGGCAACATTACTGATAATTTCTCCAGGATTGAGGCCGTTTTCGCCCCCCAACACCCAACAAACCCCGGTCAATGCGATGATTAATCCGGGAATCACCAACCAGGTTGTTTTTTGGCCATTAAATAAGATGGCGAATAATATTGTCAGACTTGGCCAGAGATAATTGACCATACCCACTTCAATAGCCTGGTGACGAGTGGCGGCATAGCCGAGGGCCAGCGCTAAACATATTTCATAGCTAACAAAAAGCACGCTGCCGGCGATTAAATATCGCACAGGAATTTTTCTGATATTTGGGAATCCGACGGTAAATATCAGCAACAGGCCGCTTAATGTAAAAATCATCGCCGCGCCGCCTGCCGGCCCCAGTCCTTCGCTTACCCCACGAATAAGCCCGACCATCGTGCTCCAGAGCACGATGGCAATAAGCCCAATTAACGTTGCTTTTTGTTTTGTCATGCTGATTGTCTGTCCATGGTACTGGCAAAAATTAAGCTGAAATGTATAGCACCTTTACACCGTAGCGCGCTAATTAATTCCCTTTTGTCTACTCCCTTATGGGTACAAAGGTTAAGCGAAGTGCACTATTTAGTAGCGGAACCGTTTCGTTATTGATTTGACGCAAAAAAAATATGGATATAGCTGATAGTTTCGTCGCGAAGTTGTACATGTCATCTTTCAATCATGCCGCGCTGGCGCAATTTGAGAGATTTCCTGTACGAATCCCTGCAAAAAAGAGGAAAGCAATGGACGTCAGCCGCAGACAATTTTTTAAAATCTGCGCGGGCGGTATGGCGGGAACAACAGTAGCCGCTCTGGGTTTTGCACCCAAAATGGCACTGGCTCAGGCGCGAAACTATAAGCTGTTGCGCGCCAAAGAGATCCGAAACACCTGCACATACTGTTCCGTAGGTTGCGGGCTATTAATGTATAGCCTGGGAGATGGAGCAAAAAACGCCAAAGAGTCAATTTACCATATTGAAGGGGATCCGGATCATCCGGTGAGCCGTGGGGCATTATGCCCTAAGGGTGCAGGATTACTGGATTACGTGCACAGTGAAAACCGTCTGCGTTACCCGGAATATCGCGCTCCAGGCTCCGACAAATGGCAGCGTATCGGCTGGGATGAGGCTTTCACCCGTATCGCGAAGCTGATGAAAACTGACCGCGACGCCAACTTTATTGAGAAGAATGAGCAGGGCGTAACGGTAAACCGCTGGCTTTCTACCGGGATGCTGTGCGCATCTGCGGCAAGTAATGAAACCGGCATGCTGACGCAAAAATTTGTGCGCTCACTCGGCATGCTGGCAGTAGACAACCAGGCGCGCGTCTGACACGGACCAACGGTAGCAAGTCTTGCTCCAACATTTGGTCGCGGTGCGATGACCAACCACTGGGTTGATATTAAAAACGCCAACGTCGTGATGGTGATGGGCGGTAACGCCGCTGAAGCACATCCGGTGGGATTCCGCTGGGCGATGGAAGCTAAAAACAACAATGATGCCACGCTAATTGTTGTTGACCCCCGTTTTACACGTACAGCCTCGGTAGCGGATATTTACGCGCCAATTCGTTCCGGCACGGACATTACGTTCCTGTCCGGCGTCTTGCTGTATCTGATTGAAAACAAAAAAATCAACGCTGAATACGTTAAGCATTACACCAACGCCAGCCTGCTGGTGCGGGATGATTTTGCTTTTGAAGACGGTCTGTTCAGCGGTTACGACGCGAAAAAACGCCAATACGATAAATCGTCCTGGAACTACCAGTTCGATGAAAACGGCTACGCGAAACGCGATGAAACGTTAACCCATCCTCGCTGTGTCTGGAATCTGCTAAAACAGCACGTTTCCCGCTACACGCCGGATGTGGTGGAAAACATCTGCGGTACGCCAAAAGAAGACTTCCTGAAAGTCTGCGAAGTGCTGGCTTCCACCAGCGCAGCGGATCGCACCACCACGTTCCTGTATGCGCTGGGCTGGACACAGCATACCGTCGGGGCGCAGAACATCCGTACCATGGCGATGATCCAGTTGCTGCTCGGCAACATGGGGATGGCAGGTGGCGGGGTCAACGCTTTACGCGGTCACTCCAACATTCAGGGTTTAACCGACTTAGGGCTGCTCTCTACCAGTCTGCCAGGCTACCTGACGCTGCCGTCAGAGAAACAGGCCGATCTGCAAACCTATCTGGCCGCTAACACGCCAAAAGCGACGTTGGCCGATCAGGTGAACTACTGGGGCAACTACCCGAAATTCTTCGTCAGCCTGATGAAATCTTTCTACGGCAATGCGGCGCAGAAAGAAAACGACTGGGGCTTTGAGTGGCTGCCGAAGTGGGATCAGTCCTACGACGTCATCAAATACTTCAACATGATGGATAGCGGGAAAGTGACCGGCTACATCTGTCAGGGCTTTAACCCGGTCGCGTCCTTCCCGGACAAAAACAAAGTGGTGCAGTGCCTGAGCAAACTGAAGTATCTGGTGATTATCGATCCGCTGGTGACCGAAACCTCTACGTTCTGGCAGAACCACGGTGAATCAAACGACGTTGATCCGGCTTCTATTCAGACCGAAGTCTTCCGTTTGCCATCCACCTGCTTTGCGGAAGAGGACGGCTCCATCGCCAACTCCGGTCGCTGGCTGCAGTGGCACTGGAAAGGTCAGGATGCCCCGGGTGAAGCCCGCAACGACGGCGAAATTCTGGCCGGTATTTATCACCGTCTGCGCGACATGTATCGCACTGAAGGCGGTAAAGCCGTAGAACCCGTGCTGAAAATGAGCTGGAACTATAAGCAGCCGGACGAACCGCACTCCGAGGAAGTGGCAAAAGAGAACAACGGCTATGCGCTGGAAGATCTCTATGATGCCAACGGTGTGCTGGTTGCGAAGAAAGGCCAGTTACTCAGCAGCTTTGCGCTTCTGCGCGATGATGGATCTACGTCATCGTCCTGCTGGATTTATACCGGTAGCTGGACCGAGCAGGGCAACCAGATGGCCAATCGCGATAACGCCGACCCGTCAGGTCTCGGTAATACGCTGGGCTGGGCCTGGGCATGGCCGTTAAACCGTCGCGTGTTGTATAACCGCGCTTCGGCGGACCCGCAAGGTAAGCCATGGGATCCAAAACGCATGCTGATCCAGTGGAACGGCACGAAGTGGACGGGGAACGATATCCCGGACTTCAACACCGCAGCACCGGGCAGTGGCACCAATCCGTTTATTATGCAGCCGGAAGGGCTGGGTCGTCTGTTCGCTATCGATAAGATGGCGGAAGGTCCGTTCCCGGAACACTACGAGCCGATGGAAACGCCGCTGGGTACGAACCCGCTGCATCCGAACGTGATCTCCAACCCGGCAGCGCGTCTGTACGAAGCGGATAAGTTACGCATGGGCACGAAACAGGACTTCCCGTACGTCGGGACGACCTATCGTCTGACCGAACATTTCCATACCTGGACCAAGCACGCATTGCTTAATGCGATTGCCCAGCCAGAGCAGTTTGTGGAAATCAGCGAAACGCTGGCGGCAGCGAAGGGGATCTCCAACGGCGATCACGTCAAAGTCAGCAGCAAGCGTGGATTTATTCGCGCAGTTGCCGTGGTTACCCGTCGTCTGCGCACTCTGCACGTCAACGGTCAGCAGGTTGAAACGGTTGGGATCCCGATCCACTGGGGCTTTGAAGGAGTCGCGCGTAAAGGCTATATCGCCAACACCCTGACGCCGAATGTCGGTGATGCAAACTCGCAAACGCCGGAATACAAAGCGTTTTTAGTTAACATCGAGAAGGCGTAAGGGAGGCGAACATATGTCTATGGAAACGCAGGACATAATCAAACGGTCCGCAACAAACGCCATCACGCCGCCGCCTCAGGCCCGTGATTACAAAGCTGAGGTCGCAAAGCTGATCGACGTTTCCACCTGTATAGGCTGTAAGGCCTGTCAGGTGGCATGTTCAGAGTGGAATGATATCCGTGATGAAGTCGGCCACTGCGTCGGGGTGTATGACAACCCTGCCGATCTTAGCGCCAAGTCCTGGACGGTGATGCGGTTTACCGAAACCGAACAGAACGGCAAGCTCGAGTGGTTGATTCGTAAAGACGGCTGTATGCACTGTGAAGATCCGGGCTGCCTGAAGGCATGCCCGTCTGCCGGGGCTATCATCCAGTACGCCAACGGGATTGTTGATTTTCAGTCAGAGCACTGCATTGGCTGCGGCTACTGTATTGCCGGGTGTCCATTTAATATTCCGCGCCTCAATAAAGAGGATAACCGCGTATATAAATGTACGCTGTGTGTGGACCGCGTCAGCGTCGGGCAGGAACCTGCCTGCGTGAAGACCTGTCCGACCGGGGCAATCCATTTCGGTACCAAGCAGGAAATGCTGGAAATGGGCGAACAGCGAGTGGCAAAACTGAAAGCACGCGGTTATGAACATGCCGGTCTCTACAACCCGGAAGGTGTGGGTGGCACGCACGTGATGTACGTTCTGCATCATGCCAACCAGCCGGAGCTGTATCACGGCCTGCCGAAAGAACCGCAGATCGATACCTCTATCAATCTGTGGAAAGGGGCGCTAAAACCGCTGGCCGCTGCCGGATTTATCGCCACCTTCGCCGGACTGATTTACCACTACATTGGTATCGGTCCGAATAAGGAAGTGGACGACGACGAGGAGGATCATCATGAGTAAGTCGAAAATGATTGTGCGCACGAAGTTTATCGACCGCGCCTGTCACTGGACAGTGGTGATCTGCTTCTTCCTGGTGGCGTTGTCGGGGATTTCGTTTTTCTTCCCGACTCTGCAATGGCTGACGCAGACATTCGGTACGCCGCAGATGGGGCGCATTTTGCACCCGTTCTTCGGACTGCTGATCTTCGTGGCGCTGATGTTCATGTTTGTACGCTTTGTTCACCACAACATCCCGGATAAAAAAGATATCCCGTGGCTGAAAAACATTGTGGAAGTGCTGAAAGGCAATGAACACAAAGTGGCGGACGTGGGTAAGTACAATGCCGGGCAGAAAATGATGTTCTGGTCGATCATGAGCATGATTTTCGTGCTGCTGATCACCGGCATCATTATCTGGCGTCCGTACTTTGCGCAGTTCTTCCCGATGCAGGTCGTGCGCTATAGCCTGCTTATCCATGCGGCTGCGGGGATTATCCTGATGCACGCCATCCTCATCCACATGTATATGGCATTCTGGGTGAAAGGATCGATTAAAGGCATGGTCGAAGGGAAAGTGAGCCGTCGCTGGGCGAAGAAACATCACCCACGCTGGTATCGCGAAGTTGAACGACAAGAAGCGAAAAAAGAGAGCGAGGAAGGGGTTAACTAACTCCTGACGTGCCCTGATCGTAATGGCGCTACACCTGTAGCGCCATTTTTTTGCCCAAAAAACGTCATGTTTCGATAAGCCGGATGACGGCCCTACACGCGCATTTTGCTGATGTAGGCCTGCCATCCGGCAATACGGTTTACTCCAGTTGTGAGTTCAGGCGCTCAATCTCCTCACGCCATTGCGCCTGTAACAGCGGCTTTTGATGTTTTGGCTTGCGGGCAAGATCGTCAGCCAGACGCTGCTCCAGCTCAAGAAGTTGTTCCAGCAATCCATCGCTGTCACCGTTTGTTTCGGCTCTTGCATCGACCACCGTTTTGGGAACGGTTATCTCCGAGGATGTTTCCCGAATACGCGCATTGACCGCGTCCAGATCGTGCCATTCACTGAGTTCGCCCTTGTCGATCAACCAAAACCGGTTACAGCTTTGGCTGATAAGCTGACGGTCGTGACTGACCAACAACACGCCGCCGTTATAGCTTTGCAGCGTTTCTGCTAACGCCTCTTTACCTTCCAGATCCAGATGGTTGGTCGGTTCATCGAGCATCAGCAGGCTGTAGCGCGCAAGCGTTAGCCCAACAAACAGCAGCCGGGAGCGCTCACCGCCGCTTAGGGAACTGATCCGCTGCGCGTGACGAACCCACGGAAAACCCGCGCTAATCAGCGCCATTTTGCGGATATCAGGCTGCGGAGCAAACGGCTCCAGCGCGTCAAATAACGAATCGTTATCTGCGAGTTGGTGCAGCGTCTGGTCGTAATAGCCCAACGTAACGCGCGGGTGCAACACCAGTGAAGGTGATGCCAGTTGTGAGTGAAACTGTTGCCAGATAAGCCTTAACAACGATGATTTCCCGCAACCGTTGCGCCCGACAATCGCCACGCGATCGCCGCTTTTTAACCGGAGACCGGCAATGGAAAACAGCGTATCGGCGTCGGGAGCAGGGGCCACGGACAGATTAGTCATCTCCAGCAAACGATCCGCACGCAGGGCATCTCCCTGCAATGTTAGTGTCCACTGACTTCCTGACGTCACTTCAGTCTGTACCTCTTTCAGGCGCTGTACCTGCTTTTCCATCTGCTTGGCCTTGCGGGAAAGATCTTCGTTGTCGTAGACCCGCCCCCAGGTAGCCAGCCGTTTGGCGCTGGCGGTCACCCGGTCTATCTCCTTTTGCTCAGCCTTATGGCGCAGAGCATCGCTGATGTCTCTTTCTGCCAGAGCCTGACGCGCTGCGCTACAGGGCAGATCGAAGGCATGAAGAGTTCGATCGCGCAGGATCCAGGTTCCGTGAGTCACCGCGTCTAACAGTTGCGGGTCGTGGGAAACCACCACAAAACTGCCAGACCAGTTTTGTAAGAACTGTTCCAGCCACAGTAATGTTGGCAGATCCAGGTGGTTACCCGGCTCATCCAGCAGCAGCAGGTCAGGGTTTCGCATCAGCGCCCGCGCCAATAACAGACGCGTGTGTTGGCCGCCGCTCAGCGTGTGTGCTGTCAGAGATAAATTCTCCGGCGTGAACCCCATTTCGGCGAGCAGTGCTTCAACTCGCCACTGCTGACCTGCGCGTTCATGCTCGGGCAGTTGAGCCAGAACGGCTTCCTGCAGCGTGAGCGGCAGTATTTCGTCTGGGAGATGTTGTTCTACACGGGCGAGATGGCAGTGATTTGCCTGCGCGATAATCCCACTGGTCGGCGAAATTGTGCCATCGAGCAGTTTTAACAGCGTGCTTTTGCCGCAGCCGTTGTAGCCGATAAGCCCGACGCGGTCGCCTTTTTTCAGGGTAAAGGAAAGATCGTCGAATAGCGTGCCGAATGCCGTATCAACGTGTAAGGATTGTGCGGTTAGTAATGTGCTCATTGTTGCTTACTCAAGAGTTACAGGCGTAAAAACGCCTCGTCAAACATCGCTGACGATAACCCGGTAAGCCCGAGAGAAGGGGATTTAGAAGTTAGCTTCGCTCAAGCAGAAGTTATCGCAGCACGATACCGATAACGCTTGAGCACTGGCGATCGCCAAAAGCATGTGAAACGATAAAACGTTCACAGTACAGCATAAGTATCCTCCTTTTGTTTTTCAGAATGTTAATCGGTAGCGAAAGTGTAATCGTAAGTCACGCAGTCGCGCAAGTTCTGAGCGCCCGGCAGCAGAGTGCCGCCGGGCAAACCGTCAGATAGAGGTACGACGGTAGTCGCGGTATTCTGCCTGCCAGAAATTATCGTCAATCGCCTGTTGCAGCGCTTCGGCGGAGGTTTTCACCGCCACGCCTTGCTGCTGGGCCATTTTACCGACGGCAAACGCGATGGCGCGGGAAACGGTCTGAATATCTTTCAGCTCAGGTAACACCAGTCCTTCGCCGTTGAGCACCAGCGGTGAATACTGCGCCAGCGTTTCACTGGCCGACATCAGCATTTCATCAGTGATACGCGATGCGCCAGAAGCAATTACCCCCAGACCAATACCCGGGAAGATATAGGCGTTGTTACATTGGGCAATGGGATAGATTTTCTCTTTCCACAGTACCGGTGCGAACGGGCTACCGGTCGCAACCAGCGCGTTACCCTCGGTCCAGGCGATAATATCCTGTGGCGTGGCTTCTACGCGGGAAGTCGGGTTAGACAGCGGCATGACGATCGGACGCGGGCAATGTTTATGCATTTCGCGAATGATCTCTTCGGTAAACAGGCCGGTCTGTCCGGAAACACCAATCAGGATGTCCGGCTTAACGTTGCGTACCACATCGAGTAACGACAGCACATCTTCTTGCGTATCCCAGTGCTGCAGATTTTCGCGTTTTTGCACCAGTTTGGTCTGGAAAGAGAGCAGGTTCGGCATCTTATCGGTTAACAGGCCGAAGCGATCGACCATAAACACGCGTTGACGCGCCGCTTCTTCGCTTAAACCTTCACGCTGGATTTGCGCGATGATCTGCTCGGCAATTCCGCAACCGGCGGAACCTGCCCCGAGGAAGACAATGTTCTGTTCGCTTAACTGGCTACCGGCCGCACGGCTGGCCGCAATCAGCGTGCCAACGGTTACCGCAGCGGTACCCTGAATATCGTCGTTAAACGAGCAAATTTCATCGCGATAGCGGGTCAACAGCGGCATGGCGTTTTTCTGTGCGAAGTCTTCAAACTGCAACAGCACGTCCGGCCAGCGATGCTTCACGGCCTGGATGAATTCATCGACAAATTCGTAGTATTCATCATCGGTGATACGCGGATTACGCCAGCCCATATACAGCGGATCGTTGAGCAGTTGCTGGTTGTTGGTTCCGACGTCCAGTACCACCGGCAGGGTGTAGGCCGGGCTGATCCCACCACACGCGGTATACAGCGACAGTTTACCGATTGGAATACCCATCCCGCCGATCCCCTGATCGCCAAGACCCAAAATACGTTCCCCATCGGTGACAACGATGACCTTGATATTGTGGTTAGGGACGTTTTGCAGGATATCGTCCATATTGTGGCGGTTCTGATAAGAGATAAACACGCCGCGCGCGCGACGATAAATCTCGGAGAAACGCTCACAGGCCGCGCCGACCGTTGGGGTATAGATAACCGGCATCATCTCATCAAGGTGATTATGCACCAGCCGGTAAAACAGGGTTTCGTTGGTGTCCTGGATGTTGCGCAGGTAAATATGTTTATCGATTTCGGTTTTGAATCCCTGATATTGGATCCAGGCGCGTTCAGCCTGTTCTTCAATCGTCTCGACCACTTCCGGCAGTAACCCCAGCAGGTTGAAGTTACGGCGTTCTTCCGTACTGAAAGCACTCCCTTTATTCAGTAAAGGGAATTCCAGCAGAACCGGGCCAGCGTAGGGGATGTAAAGGGAACGCAGTTTTTTAGTTTCGTTTTCCATGTCACTCACTCTTTTTTGAATAACCGTCCCTGGCACTCTTTATGATCGTATGTGGCCTGTCAGCCAGGGAAACGGCCGAAGTATAAAGCATTGTGAATGGGTTAAGGGGTTTTATAAGCAAAAACACCACTGCGGTTGCAATGGTGTTTATCTCGTTATTCAGTCAGACGTGCGAAAGGCTATTTGCCGTCAGCGCGGCGCTTTCTTCCGGTAGGATTATTGACCACGTTGGTTTTGTCACCTTCGGTCACGACTTTGCGTTGGTTTGAGATTTTGTGGTCCAGTCCGAGAATATGACGGGCCTGACGGTTCGATTTCATTCTAACTCCTTAATCCTGTTACTGGTTTCAAGGGCGAGTCCGTATGAGAACGGACGAAATACAACCTGATAGAAAGCCGATGTTAAAAATAGCGGCTTTCTGGATGGTCGGTCATTTCAGCTGAAAGGTCAATGCTTAAGCGGCAAATGAGAACTATCCCGTATGTGCCATGCTTTTTCTCAGCCGTCCTATACTTGTAACTCCAACGACAACACAGGAGAGCGGTAATGACTATCCATAAGAAAGGTCAGGCACACTGGGAAGGCGACATTAAGCGCGGTAAAGGTACCGTATCGACCGAAAGTGGGGTGTTGAATCAGCAACCGTATGGGTTTAATACCCGATTTGAAGGGGCGAAAGGCACCAATCCTGAAGAGTTGATTGGCGCGGCGCATGCAGCCTGCTTCTCAATGGCGCTTTCGCTCATGCTGGGCGAAGCGGGTTTTACCCCAGATGCCATTGATACCACTGCCGATGTTTCTCTGGATAAAGTGGATGCCGGATTTGCTATCTCCAAAGTCGCGCTACACAGTCAGGTGAGCGTCCCGGGGATAGATGCCGCCACGTTTGACGGCATCATCCAGAAAGCAAAAGCCGGCTGCCCGGTATCACAGGTACTGAACGCGGAAATCACGCTGGATTATCAGTTAAAATCGTAAAGAAGGTGTGCCGGATGCGACGGGGTCTTATCCGGCACCAGATATCTTTATTGTGCCACCCAGCCGCCATCCATATTCCACGCCACACCACGCACCTGCGACGCCCCGTCTGAGCACAAAAATAGCGCAAGCTCACCCAACTGTTGCGGCGTGACGAATTCGCGCGACGGCTGTTTTTCCGCCAGCAGGGCGTCACGCGCGGCGTCAGGCTCAGCGCCTTCGGCAATACGTTTATCGATTTGCTGCTGGACCAACGGCGTAAGCACCCAACCGGGGCACAGCGCATTGCAGGTGATACCCGTCTGCGCGGTCTCCAGCGCAATGGTTTTGGTTAATCCCACCACGCCGTGCTTCGCCGCCACATAGGCGGATTTCTCTTTTGAGGCCACCAGGCCATGAACAGAAGCGATATTGATGATGCGTCCCCAGTTACGCGTACGCATGCCGGGAAGCGCCAGGCGCGTGGTGTGAAAGACAGAAGAGAGGTTAATGGCGATAATCGCGTTCCATTTATCAACCGGGAAGGTCTCCACCGGTGAAACATGCTGGATCCCGGCATTGTTGACCAGAATATCCACACCGCCAAATTCGCTATCGGCATAGCGCATCATGTCGGCAATTTGCGCTTCATCGCTCAGGTCCGCGCCATGATAGCCTGGCGTTTTGCCATACTGCGCAATGGCATCTTTGGCGGCTTCCACATCACCAAATCCGTTAAGGATCAGGGTAGCGCCCGCTTGCGCCAGCACCTGTGCGATGCCTAATCCAATACCGCTGGTAGAGCCGGTAACCAGAGCGGTTTTTCCCGTTAAGTTCATGATGATTCTCCTTAAACAATTCCGGTGGTGTAGAAGACGCCGATAACAAACAGCACGGCCAGACTTTTAATTACGGTAATGGGGAATATCCCGCCGTACGCCTGACGATGGCTAAGACCGGTTATGGCCAGCAGGGTAATGACCGCACCGTTATGCGGCAGAGTATCCATACCACCGCTGGCCATTGACGCCACGCGGTGGAAGACCTCGAGGGGAATATTGGCGGCATGGGCGGCGGCAATAAAAGTTTCAGACATGGCGGCGAGGGCAATACTCATCCCGCCAGACGCCGAGCCGGTGATCCCGGCAAGCGTGGTGATGCTGATAGCTTCATTGAGCAGCGGGTCGGGAATGGCCGCCAGCGCTTTTGACAGCACGAGGAAACCTGGCAGGGCGGCGATCACTGCGCCAAAACCGTATTCTGATGCGGTGTTCATGGCCGCGAGGATCGCACCGCCAACCGCCGTTCGGCTCCCTTCCGCCAGGCGACCTTTAATGTTGCGATAGCCGAAGAGCACCACCAGCAGGATCCCAGAAATCAGCGCCGCTTCTACCGCCCAGATAGCGGTGATTTTACCGACTTCGGTGGTAATCGGTTTGGCAAGGCCCGGAAGTTCCAGTTGATGCGTAGCGCCATACCATTGCGGGATCCAGTGGGTAAATAGTAGGTTAAAAACGCCAACCAGGATCAGCGGAGAGATAGCAATTATCGGGTTCGGCAGGTTAATGTTATCCGGCGTTTCCGGCTCGTTTAACAGTTCAGTGCCATATCCTTCATTCTTTGCCTGCGCTTTACGACGCTGGCGCTCGAGATAAACCAGACCGACAACGATGATAAACAGAGAGCCGATCAAACCCAGCCAGGGCGCGGCCCAGGCGTTAGTTCCAAAGAAGCTGGTCGGAATAATGTTCTGGATCTGCGGCGTGCCTGGCAGAGCGTCCATGGTGAAGGAAAACGCGCCCAGCGCAACGGTGGCCGGGATCAGGCGCTTCGGAATATTACTCTGACGGAACAGCTCCGCCGCAAACGGATATACCGCAAATGCCACCACGAACAGCGATACGCCGCCGTAGGTCAACAGTGCACACACCAGCACAATCACAGGGATGGCGTGACGACGCCCGAGAATGTTGATGGCGGCGGCAACGATGGAGCGAGAAAAACCCGATAACTCGATTAACTTGCCAAACACAGCGCCCAGTAAGAACACCGGGAAGTAAAGCTTCACAAAACCGACCATTTTTTCCATAAACAGGCCGGTGAAGGCAGGGCCGACGGCGCTGGGTTCGGTGAGCAATACAGCACCTAATGCCGCGATGGGGGCAAACAGGATGACGCTATATCCGCGATAGGCTGCCAGCATCAGCAGGCCCAACGCTGCCAGGGCGATTAATACACTCATCATGACTCCTCAATATCATTGTTATAGTGGGGTACAGAAAGAGAAGTTACGGTTTCAGGGCAAAGCGCAGCTGATGCTCTCTGCGTTGCTGGATATATTCCTTGCGCGAATCATCCCAGCGATAAAATCCCTGACCGCTGCGCAAACCGGTATCACCGTTAGCAACCTTGTCAGCGACCAGAGACATCATGTCGCTCCCGGTTGCCAGCTCCGGTAGCAGATGCCGACAAATGTCCTGTACCGTAGAAAGTCCGGTCATATCCGCCGCCTCCAGCGGACCGACCATCGCATAGCGACGACCGAGCGAGGCGCGCATTACCTGATCCACCACCTCTGCGCTGGCGATCCCGCTTTTTACGATATGCAACGCTTCACGCAGCAGAGCGAACTGCAGGCGATTACCGACAAACCCCGGCGCGGCGCGGTCGAGCACGACGGCTTCCAGCTGCATCGAAAGCAGCAGCTGTTGCAGTTCCTGCAGATATTCCGGCTTCGTGGCCGTGCCGGGTACAATCTCAACCAGTGGAATAAAATGCGGCGGGTGCCAGAAATGGGCGATTAACAACCGCTCAGGATGGGCGAGCTTTTCTGCCAGCGCATCCGGCGGCAGGCCGCTGGTGTTACTGGC
The DNA here is from genome assembly GCF_013729795.1 of Citrobacter sp. RHBSTW-00859. Classification (NCBI taxonomy): domain Bacteria; kingdom Pseudomonadati; phylum Pseudomonadota; class Gammaproteobacteria; order Enterobacterales; family Enterobacteriaceae; genus Citrobacter; species Citrobacter sp. RHBSTW-00859. Next base: position 2,508,392 of record NZ_CP056284.1, read on the forward strand.
AATGACGGCCTCTGGCGCGATCAGTGCTTCCAGTTGTGCATACAACGCGTGCTTGAGTTCGAGTCGCTCCGGGATGGCTTCGATCAGTAACCCGCACGCGGCAATATCGTGCAGCGAGGTAGTACCATGCAGACGACTCACAGCCTGTGCTTTGTCGTTTTTAGGAAACTGTTCGGTGGCAATCAGTTCATCCAGAATACCGCTGGCAACTGCGCCAATGTCTGCAATACGGTTGCTATCGGTGTCGTACAGCCAGACATCGTGACCATAACGGACGAAGTGGGTGGCAATACCGACACCCATTAACCCCGCGCCCAGTACGCAGATATGCTTAGTTTTCATGAGATACCTCCTGCGGGCGCTCAACCGCCAGCGCCACCCCCTGACCGCCGCCTACGCACAGCGTAGCCAGCCCTTTGGCGGCGTTACGGCGGGCCATTTCGTGCAGCAAAGTCACCAGAATTCGGCAACCTGACGCCCCAATGGGATGGCCCAGCGCAATCGCGCCGCCGTTTACGTTCACCCGATTGCTGTCCCAGTTCAGGGATTCGCCAACCGCCAGCGCTTGCGCGGCAAAGGCTTCGTTGGCTTCAATGAGATCGACATAATTCAACGTCCAGCCAGCTCGCTTCAGGCACTGAAGTGATGCCTCTACCGGCCCAATGCCCATAATCGCAGGGTCGACGCCGGAGACAGCGTAGCCCGCCACTCTGGCAAGAACCGGCAGATTGAGTTCTGCTGCTTTGGCAGCGCTCATCAACATCACCGCGGCGGCGCCATCGTTGATTGAAGAGGCATTCCCGGCGGTCACCGTTCCGTTACCTGGGCGAAACGCTGGTTTGAGCTGCGCCAGCTTTTCAGCCTGCGTATCCGGACGAGGCTGTTCGTCACGATCCACGACACGCGGCGGTTTTTTGCCCTGTGGGACGCTGACTGGCGTGATTTCCGCGCTAAAACGACCGGCTTCAATGGCGGCGGCCGCTTTTTGCTGTGAGCGCAGGGCAAAGGCGTCCTGCTGCTCGCGACCGATCACGAACTTATCCGCCAGATTTTCCGCGGTAATCCCCATGTGATAGTCGTTAAACGCATCCCACAGACCGTCATGCACCACGCTGTCTTTCATGCTGGCATGACCGAGCCGCAGTCCCGCCCGGGCGCCGTCGAGGAAATAGGGCGCATTGCTCATGCTCTCCTGCCCACCGGCAATCACAATTTGCGCATCGCCGCAGCGAATCGCCTGGACCGCCTGATGCACCGCCTTCATGCCCGAGCCGCACACCAGATTCAGGGTTAACGCGGGCGTGGTGACCGGCAGTCCTGCGCGTAACGCTGTTTGCCTGGCAGGGTTCTGGCCGCAGCCAGCCGTCAGAACCTGGCCGAAGATCACTTCATCAATTTGCTCAGGTGCCACGGCGGTTTTTTCCAGCAACGAACGGATCACCACTGAACCTAGTTCAACCGCGGAAAGCGGAGCCAGCGCGCCATGAAAACTGCCAATTGGGGTGCGCGTTGCCGCGACAATAACAACATCCTGCATGGTCAGCTCCTCAGCTAAAGTGCATTTCGGGGACATTTTCGGGAACGATCAGCTTGCCGGCGGTTCTGGCGACAATCTCATCCACGCTGATGCCCGGCGCTCGCTCGCGCAGAATGAACGCCCCATCGGCAATCTCCAGCAGCGCCAGATCGGTAAGCACACGTTTAATACAGGCCACGCCGGTCAGCGGCAGGGTGCAGGCGGGAAGCAGTTTCGACTCGCCGCTTTTAGAGGCATGCGTCATCACCACGATGATGTTGTCAGCTCCGGCAACCAAATCCATCGCGCCGCCCATGCCTTTCACCATTTTTCCGGGGATCATCCATGAGGCGATATTGCCGTTAACATCCACTTCAAACGCGCCGAGCACCGTCAGGTCGACGTGACCGCCGCGGATCATGGCGAAGGATTGCGCCGAGTCGAAGATTGCCGCGCCTTTGCGCGCCGTCACGGTCTGTTTCCCGGCGTTGATCATGTCAGCATCAATTTCGTCTTCCGTGGGAAACGGGCCCATACCCAGCAAACCGTTTTCCGATTGCAGCATTACGTCCATGCCTTCAGGAATGTAGTTCGCCACCAGAGTAGGAATACCAATCCCGAGGTTGACGTAATAACCGTCTCGCAGTTCGCGGGCGACACGCATCGCCATTTGTTCACGCGTTAACATGGTCAGGCTCCTTTCTGGCGCAGGGTGCGTTGTTCAATACGTTTTTCAAACTGCCCCTGGATAATGCGGTTAACGTAAATTCCGGGGGTGTGAATTGCGGCGGGGTCCAGCTCTCCGGGAGGGACAATTTCTTCAACTTCCACGACGGTAATACGCCCAGCGGCAGCCATCAGCGGATTAAAATTTTGTGCGGTGTGGCGATAAATAACGTTGCCGTACCAGTCGGCTTTCCAGCCTTTAACCAACGCAAAATCACCGGTTATCGCCTGCTCTAAGATGTAAGGGCGTCCGGCAAACTCGCGAACTTCTTTCCCTTGCGCGACCGGGGTTCCGTATCCGGTCGCGGTAAAGAATGCCGGGATCCCCGCGCCGCCAGCGCGCAACTGCTCAGCCAGCGTGCCTTGCGGCGTCAGGATAGCTTCCAGTTCACCGCTGAGAACCTGCTGCTCAAACAGGGCGTTTTCACCTACATAAGATGCGACCACTTTGCGTACCTGGCGCGTTTCCAGCAGAACGCCAAGGCCAAAACCATCCACGCCGCAGTTGTTTGACACAACCGTAAGCCCCTGAACCTCCCGACGGCGTACTTCGGCAATCAGGTTCTCAGGGATCCCACATAAGCCAAAACCGCCCGCCAGCAGCGTCATGTTATCGGTCAGTCCTTCCAGCGCCTCTTGATAGGTGGCAACCCGTTTATCCAGTCCAGCCATATACTTGCCCCTCCTGTTGTCCTTGCCGACATCATTGGGGGTGAAAAATGATTTGTTAATTTTAAATTTGTGACTCACTCATTGGGTTTTTTTATCAATTTAATGTTAATTAAAGGTATTCAACAAGTTAAAGGAATGCGAAATGGGAATGAGCATCAAACAGTTACGCGCGTTTTTAGCGGTAGCTCACACTCTGAATTTTGCTCATGCCAGTGAAAGACTGAATATGTCGCAACCCGCTTTAAGCCTGGCGATTAAAGGACTGGAGGATTCACTGGGCGGGGCGTTACTGTTGAGAACCACCCGCAAAGTGACCCTGACGCAGGAGGGAGAAACGCTGCTCAACATGGGGCGACAGCTGCTGGCGGACTGGGAGAATACGGAAGAGGCAATGCGCCAACGCTTTACGCTGCAGCGCGGGAAAATCTCTATTGCCGCCATGCCCTCATTCGCCGCTAACGTCCTGCCATCGGTACTGAAAACGTTTCGTGATTCCTACTCCGGGATCAACGTAACGGTACATGACGTCATTAACGAACAAGTGATTGAGATGGTCAGTGAAGGGCGGGTGGAGATGGGCATTGCCTTTGAGCCGGATTCTTCAGGGCATCTGCATTTCACCCCGCTCGGCGTGGATCGTTTTATCGCGATTGTTCCGCCGACATGCAAACTGGCGGGCCGGGATCGTATTGCGTGGCGCGAATTACTGACGCTGGATTTTATCACCCTGCAACGTCCTTCCGCCGTGCGCCTGATGCTGGAAGAACAGCTGGTGCAAAGTGGGCATACGCTGGAGGTGGCGCTGGAGAGCCATCAACTTGTGACGGTTGGTCGCCTGGTGGCGAGCGGACTGGGCGGCAGCGCCGTGCCCGCATTGTGCCGTACGCAAATGACAGAGCTGGGCGCAACCTGTATCGATCTGGATACGCCGGTGATCCAGCGTCGGATCGGCGTTTTGCGTTCGGCGCATCATAAGTTATCTACCGCTTCTGAAGTGCTGGTGGATTCACTGAAAAAGGCGTATTGCACCTGACCCTCACGCAATACGCCAACCGTTCAGCTCATGCAACCGCCCGCCAGCAGCGAACTTCACCTCCGCTATCACTTTTCAGCAATACCTGTTTCTTCTCACAGCCGCTGGTCGCCAGTGGACATCTGTCACGGAAAAAACAACCCTGGGGCAGCGTTCGGTTCCCCGGTAGTTCGGTTTTCCGTAACACCAAATCCTCCGCCAGCGGTGCTCCCGTTTTAGGGACCGAATCCAGCAATAATCGCGTGTAGGGATGGGCGGGCTGCGTGAGTACCTGCTGCGCATCGCCCAGCTCAACAATTTGCCCGAGGTACATCACCGCCACGCGGTCGCTCATATGGCGAACCACCGACACGTTGTGCGAGATCAGCACGTAGGTCAGGTTCCTGCGAGCCTGCAATGACACCAGCAGATTGAGAATTTGCGCCTGCACGGAGATATCCAGCGCCGAAGTAGGTTCATCAAGCACAATCACGTCCGGCTCTGATGACAACGCCCGGGCGATGGCAATACGCTGGCGCTGTCCACCGGAAAACGCATGCGGCAGGCGGTCGAGATATTCAGGACGAATTCCCACTTGTCGCGCCAAATCTTCAGCAAGCATACGGCGCTCACGTTCTGCAGGACGTTTTTGGATCCACACCGGTTCGGTGATAATCCGCCATACTGGTAAGCGCGGATCCAGCGATGAAAGGGGATCCTGAAAGACCATTTGCATACCGGTATGCTGCTTGTCACCACGGCGAGCATAGTTGCCCTGACTGGGTTTCAGCATCCCCATCAGCAGTTGCGCCAGCGTACTCTTTCCACAACCGGACTCGCCAACAATCCCCAGCGTTTCCCCCTGACGGATCTGTAAATCCAGACCATTGAGGGCATGCACCCGTTCCGTTACCTTGCCGAGCCAGTTTTTACGCGCAGGGAAGTTGACATGGACATTCTGCAGCGCCAGTAAAAAATCAGACATGTGTTGTCTCCAGTTGCGGATACCAGCAGGCAGATTGTTGATCCCCGCCTCCCTGACTGCGTAACGCAGGTGTTTCTTCACAACGGGGGCCAGCGGCAAAGCAGCGCTCGCGAAACGCGCATCCCGTCGGTAAGCAGGTTAAGTTCGGCACGGTGCCGGGAATGGCGGGCAGCAATGCGCGCGGCTCGCCGTGTTCCGGCGCGCATTTCAGCAGACCAATGGAATAGGGATGCGTCGGGCGTTGAATAACGGTTTGCGTTGGGCCACTCTCAATCACGCTTCCGGCATACATGACGTACAACCGGTCGCATAACTGTGAAACCACCGCCATATCATGGCTGATAAATAACACGGCTGTCCCGCTGGCTCGCGCTTTTAACTTCAGCAAACGCAGCACCTGCAGTTGCACCGTGACGTCCAGTGCGGTGGTCGGTTCATCGGCAATAATAAGCTCCGGTTCACACGAAAAGGCCAGCGCTATCATTACGCGCTGGCGCATCCCGCCGGAAAGCTCAAACGGGAAACGCTTCATGACTTCCGCCGCATCCGGGATTTGCATCTCCTGGAGTAAAGCGATGGCTTTCTGACGGGCATCCGTGCGGCTTAACGCCTGATGATGGCGGATAACCTCCACCATTTGCTGACCGATGCGTCGGGTCGGATTCAGCGCCGTCATGGGTTCCTGAAAGATCATCGCTACGCGTGCGCCGCGCCATTGGCGCATTTGCTTCTCGCTGGCATTGAGCACATCTTCCCCCAGCAGCGAAACGCGTCCCTGGTGGATATGATAACTGCCTTCCGGCAGCAGACGCATGGTGAGCATGGCCGTCACGGACTTACCGGAACCGGACTCACCAACCACGCCAACGATTTCTCCGCGGTTGATATGCAGCGATACATGGTTAAGCGCATGCACGTCAGCTTTATAGCCGGGAAAACTCAAATGCAAATCTTCGATTTCCAGCACGGGTTGTGTCATGACTGTTTTCCTCCGGCTTTCGGGTCAAGCAGATCGCGAATACCATCGCCAAAGAGATTAAAGCCCACGGCGGTAATCAGAATGGCGGCGCCGGGGAAAGCGCAATACCACCACTGATCAAGCACATAGTTACGGCCTATTGCGACCATCGCTCCCCATTCAGCGCTGGGCTGCTGTGCGCCCAGACCGATAAATCCGAGCGTGGCGGCCATCAGGATGGCACTGCCGATATCCAGCGACGCTTGCACAATTAGCGGGGGCAGAGAGTTACGTAAAATGTGCCAGCTAATCAGATGCCAGCGTGATGCGCCGTAGGTCCGCGCCGCCTGCACATAGGTAAACTGGCGCACTACTAACGTTTGACCGCGTGCGAGGCGTACATAAAACGGAATACGTACGATAGCAATCGCCAGCATGGCGTTAAACAGGCTTGGACCCAACGCGGCGGCCAGCGCCATCGTCAGCACCAGCGAGGGAATGGACAGCATAATGTCCATTATTCGCATAATAATTGCATCGGCGCGTCCGCCCATGACGCCAGACAAACAGCCCAGCAGCGAACCCAATCCCCCGGCGATACCCACCACGACCAGCCCCGCAACGACCGATTGTTGGCTACCCACCAGAACGCGGCTGAACAGATCGCGGCCGACTTCATCGGTACCAAACCAGTGAGCGGCTGACGGGGGCAGCAGGCGCGCACTCAAATTGATGGCATTAGGGTCGTGAGGGGTTATCCACGGCGACAGCACCATCAGCAGCAGTATCAACACAATGATGACCCCGCCAACCAGCGTCAGCGGGCTGCTTTTCATCATCCAGAACAGTTTAGCCCAGTCCGTGCGACGGCGTGCTGTCTGAGGCGCGGCTGGCGTTTCTTGTGTGAGCATCATTGTGCGTCTCCGCGTCCAATTCGTGGATCGATCCACAAGTAGAGTAAATCCACCACCAGGTTAACCAGCACATAGGCGAAAGAGACCACCACGGCAAATCCCATTACCGCCGGGAAGTCGAGCGCCTGAATCGACGTCACCACCCAGGCGCCCATTCCCGGCCAGGCGAAGACCGTTTCAGTCAGCACCGCACCGTAGAGCAGATCGCCCAATGCCAGGCCGAGAACGGTTATCGAGGGGATAAGCGCATTTGGCAACGCGTAACACAACACGATGTACCAGCCCGGCAACCCGCTGGCGCGAGCGGTGCGAATGTAATCTTCACTCAGTTGCTCCAGCATGGCGGAGCGAATCTGGCGGGCAACGATCCCCAGGTGCACAAAGGCCAGCGTCAGTGATGGCAGGATCAGGTGCTGAAGCGCATTGAAAAAGACTTCGCCATTGCCTTCCAGCAGTGCATCAATCAGATAGAACCCGGTGACGTGAGTTGGCGGATCCAGCCAGTCGTCTAAACGTCCACCACCGGGTAAAATTTGCAGATGACCATAAAACAGCACGATAACCCCCAGCCCCAGCCAGAATGCTGGCGTGGAGATACCGGTGATTGCCATCAGGCGAACGAGGTGATCAAGCCAGCGGTTGCGCCAGACCGCAGATAAAATGCCCAAAGGAATACCGATAACCAGCGCCAGCAACAAGGAGCAGAAAGCCAGCTCAAGGGTGGCGGGGAAGAAGATGCGCAGCTCATCCAGCACCGGACGTCCGGTGCGAATAGAAGTGCCTAAATCGCCGTGAAAAATGTCGCTGACATAGCGAAAAAACTGGACATACAGCGGCTGGTTCAGCCCCAACTGTTGGCGAATATTTTCGACAATTTCATCGCTGGCGCGATCGCCCGCCAACAGCCGCGCGGGGTCGCCAGGTATCAGGTGCGAAATAATAAAAGTGATTACGCAAACACCGATAACCACCAGAATAAGTCCCCAGCATCGCTGGCGTAAAATGCTCCAGAACGTCATTAGCTTCCCCTTGCGGAGCCAGAGCGGCTCCGCATTAACGTGGCTTATTTACTCATGGTGGAGATATTGAAGACCTGTTCCAGCATGGGGTTGAATACAAATCCTTTGACGTCTTTGTTCATCGCCAACTGATAGTTTTTCTGGAATAAATAGACGTAGGCGGCTTCATGAATCACGATAGTTTGCGCCTGCTGGTAGTCATTGGTTCTGGCAACCTGATCGGTCGTGGCCAGCGCGCTACGCAACAGCTTATCGACCTCACCGTTTTCATAGAACGAACGGTTACCCGGCAAGCCTTTCTTATCTGACTCAAACCAGTAGTTCATAAACATGTACGGATCGGCGAAATCAGGGCTCCAGTTGCCAATGGCAATGTCGTAATCTCCTTTGCCCACGCGGTCACGCATGGTGGCGTTCGCCAGTTTTTCCAGCTTGACCTTAATGCCCAGTTTGCCAAGGCTTGCCTGGGTCGCGAGCGCGATAGGTTCCCAGTTAGGGTCATTATCCGAGTACAGGAAGCTCAGACTGTCAGGTTTGGTGGCAACTTTGTCCCACGCCGCTTTCGCTTTGGCTTCATCGAAACTGTACTGCATGGCCTTGTCGTCAAAACCCCACATGCCTTCAGGGATCGGACCTCGCATTTGCTTACCGTTGCCGCTCAGGATCCCGTTTACCATGCCTTTATAATCGGTGGCCCACGAGATGGCGCGGCGTAAATCCACCTGATTGAGCGGCGCTTTACTGTTATTCAGATACAGATAGGTCACGCGCAACGAGGGATAATCCGCCACGTTAACTTTGCCTTCCTGTTTTAAGGCGGCAAGCTGGTCAACCGGAAGCGCATCGGCAATGTCGATATCACCCCGCGACAATTGCAGACGGCGAGAGGCGCTTTCACCGATGATTTTTACCGAAACCCGCTTAAACGCCGGTTTTGCACCGGCATAATATGGGTTAGGAACCAGTACCAACTGCTGTCCCTTTTGCCAGCTTTTGAGCATGAAGGGACCGGAGCCTGCCGTATTCTGCGCCAGGAATCCGCGGGCATCGTCTGCGGCATGCTCTTTTAAGACGGCCGGGTTAATAATTGAAGCCCCGTCATTGGCCAGCGTATACAGGAACGGCGCAAATGGCTGGCTGAGGGTAAACTTCACCGTATTGTTATCGATAGCCTCGACCTTCAGATCTTTCGGGAACGCTTCTGCAGGCCCCTGGCCGATTTTGAGCAGGCGTTCAAAAGATTGCTTTACCGCATCAGCCGTCACCGGCGTTCCGTCGGCGAATTTGGCATCGTTTTTCAGGATAAACGTCCACTCTTTCTGGTCGTCAGAGGCCTTCCAGCCGCTGGCCAAATCGCCTTCAACTTCCGTGGAGCCTTTACCGCCATCCGTTTTGTACTGAACCAGCCGCTGATAAGAGGGATAGGTGACCGTCCAGTCGTTGTTATCGATGGTCACGGCGGGATCGAGCGTCTGCGGATCGGCAGCTTTGCCGATCACCAGCATATCTTTGGGAACGGCGGCCTGCGCAGCGGGCAGGGCAAACGCCAGCGCAACGGCTATCAGAGCGGGGCGAAAAAACGCGTTTAACGCAAGTGTAGTCTTCATAACCAGGCTCCAGAATTAAAGGGAATGTTGTGTTGTTATGGGTGTGACAGTGTAACAATCTATCTGATCGTCAAGCAGCGGATAGCGGGCGGCATCAGGTAATTCAAAATGCCACCACTCGCTGGTGATACCGACAAAACCGCCGCCGAACATAATGGCATTGAGCAGCAGGCGGTTGCGCTGCGCAGCCGGAGGAACAGAAGGGTGCCAGGCATGGGAACGGTCGTGCATCTCATCAAAGCCCGCGCCCATATCGAGAAGATTGCCACGATCGTCCATTAGCGTAACGTCAATGGCCGTCCCGCGGCTGTGATTGGATCCTATCGCCACATCGACAACATACTGAGGATCCGGACACGCATTCCACAGCACCGCCTGCGCCTGCTGCGGGCGATACGCGTCGTATACCACAAGTTTCAGGCCCGCCAGTTGCGCAATACTGATGCTTTTCGCCAGCGCAGTGACCGCCTCGGTATGCAACAGGCAACGAGCTTCCCGGTAGATAGGGGCGCCGGTAATGTTGTCTGCCGTAGCGTATTTAAGATCGATATGCAGCGACGGGAATATCACCGACAGATCGACCAGTTCTGGGGTTTCTGACATAGCACGTTTCCTGTTTATTGTTCGAATTGACCAAATTGTTGTTGTAACTGGCGATTGGTTTGCAGGCGTTCTGCGAGGGAGTCACCCAGTTGTGCCACCACCGCAGAGAGTAATAAGTTGAACAGACAGCTCACCGGAGCCAGTGAGTCCCAGAAATGTCCGGTGTCAGTTTTCACCTGAAGTAAGTCAATGGAATAGTCTCTGGCCCACGGGCACCACACATCGGTTATTAACGCCAGCGGAATGCAGCGTTCTGTGGCAACGCGGCAATATTGTCGCGAGATAGCGGAATAGGCGCGCATATCGGTGATCACCACGTAAGGCTGGGTGAATCCTGAATTCAGCGACTCGACCCAACTGCCGGAAAGCCCTTCGGAGTAGCTGACTTTAGGCCGCAGGTATTCCAGGTGACTGAAAAAGGCGTTAGCGATCCCGCGGGTGGACTGGATCCCAAGGATATACACGGCTTCCGCATGTGCCAGCCGCTGCGCTATGCGTAAAAACGTTTCGCCTTGCGCGAGTTGATAGACATAGGTAATGGCGTCGATTTCCAGTAACAGCGACTGCTGCGCGCGATCTGGCAGGCTTTGTTGTTGGTGCCAGGAGTCCAGCCGTTCGTTCATCCCCCAGGGTTGATAGGCGACGACGGGTAGCTCCCGCAGGCTGGCTTTTGCATTTTCCAGATTGCGAAAACCCAGTTTACGCAGATAGCGTCCAACGGTAATGCCGCTGGTTCCGGTTGCTTTAGCAATACCATCCGCGGTTTCAAAAGGGATCTGCACAGCATGGGCTAACAGCCACCCGGCCACGCGCTTTTCGCTGGGCGTCAGTTGGCTAAAGGTCTGCTCTATGCGGGTAAATAACTCCGGTTTCGCTGTCATTACCTTCTCGCTGTTAATTGTTTGTCAGAGTACGGTTCACTGTTAGCAAATTAACAATGCAGGACGCGTGCCATGTTGGTAACAGCGGCACGCCGACCATTTTTGTTAAAAATCAGCACATATCCGTTAACTAATGATCAACATTTGTGCAGCGTAGTTCAGTTTTGGTGCAGCGACAGGGGAAGAGGGGTATGAATCTGCTGATTTCGTCGGAACGATCACATTGTGGCCACGTTTTACGGCCAGACATCAGAATCAGTAATGTGAAATATAAATTTCAGCCATATCAATGGTGGAAATCTTTATTCTTATGACGTTAGGGGTATTATTTTTTACGAACTACATTAACGGTTTGAAGCGCAAGTGTAGATATTATTTATATTATAAATGGAGTACTACAATGAATAAATTCTCCCTTTCTACAGCAGGTATTCTGGTCGCAGCGCTGTTAACCAGTGTCAGCGTCAATGCAGCAACTGATAACGCTAAAACTGAAGTGACTCCAAAAGGCATGAATTGCCAGGAGTTTATTGATTTGAACCCGCAAACTATGGCCCCGGTGGCTTTCTGGGTGCTCAATGAAGACGAAGATTTCAAGGGTGGCGATTACGTAGACTATAACGAAACCGTGACGACTGCAGTTCCTCTGACCGTTGAACTTTGTAAAAAACATCCGCAGAGCGAATTAAGTAAAATAAAAGACGAAATCAAAAAAGAATTATCCAAATAAGATTAAGTCATTATTAAAACCCAGCCAAAGTGCTGGGTTTTGCTATTTGTGACAATGTCACCTATTTATTTTGTGATACTTAAGAAAACTTTATAAAGATATAAACGCCTGTGCCGATACTGGATAAAAGTTAGCCTTTTGCAGAAGGAGTTTGTATGGCCTGGTATCCTACTCGTATTTCAACGCGTTTAACCATCGGCGGCATTCTGCTGCTTGCAGTCACGACCCTTGTTATTGTGGTGATTATGCTCTGGCGTGGCCAACCGCGCGTCGTTGAAATCAACACCGCCCTGATCGAAGAAACAGGGCAAGGTTTAACCCGCCAGTTGAGTACCGTATTGTCCCGAATTGAAGGTGAGACCGTTAGCTTGTCACGACTGGCTGAGGTGCTGCCAAATGATGAATCTCTTTACCAAAGCGTCGTTCCGCATCTGATTGGTGAAGATAAAGATTCGATTATTACCGGCGGCGGCATCTGGCCAGAACCAGACGCTTTCACCGCAGGTGTGGAGAAGAGAAGCTTTTTCTGGGCGCGTAATGCTGAAGGTAAACTGGTGTATTCCAACGACTATAACGTCGAAGGGTCAAGCGGATACCACAATGAAAACTGGTATCAGCATGCCAAAGGGCATTCACAAAACAGTTGCTTATGGTCTGATGTCTACCAGGACGCCAGTACAGGCGTCAACATGGTGACGTGCAGCGTACCTTATCAACTGGCGGGCAAGTTTGCCGGTGTCGCCACCACCGATATTCGCCTGGATAACGTCGCCACTTTCATGCAGCAACAGGGAAACAGCACCGGTGGTTACGCGTTTGTGGTGGACAAGCAGGGACAAATCCTCTATTTCCCGCAGGCCGATCTGGCGAAATATAAAACCATTAACGATCTGGCGCAAAGCGCGCAATGGCTTATCCCGGTGGAAAACGGTCTGAAATCTCTGCGCCCAGCGGACGGGGTGAAAACGATTACGCTTGCAAATGATAACGTCCTGAATTCGGCTTCACGGGTGATGCTGTTCCCGATGGCGGATACCGGTTGGGTTGTTGGTCTTGCGACGCCTGAATCGCGTATCGTCGGCCTTGCCAAAGTGATGATGCAGGACGTGCTGGAAGTGTTGATCCCGATCATGACCCTGTTGCTGGTGGAATCCTGGCTGGTGGTTCGCCGACTGATTTCACGTCTCGATGATACCCGTCAGGCTCTCGATGACATTGCGCAGGGAGAAGGCGATCTTACCCGTCGCCTGGATGTGCGTGGCAAAGATGAGATTTCTGCTATCGCCGAAGCGTTTAACCTGTTCGTCGATAAAATCTCAGCCATCCTGATCACTGTCAGAAGCAGTAGCGTAGTGGTGGCGAATAACGCTGTCAGCCTGGCAGACAGTAATATGGAACTTTCATCTCGCGTGACGCAACAGGCCGCTGCGCTGGAAGAGAGTTCGGCGGCGATGGAACAGTTAAATGCGACCGTTCATCAAAATGCCAGTAATACTCAACTGGCGGATGAGCTCTCTGATAGCACCGCGCAAACGGCCAACCGCTGCGGCGATGTTATGCAGGGTGTTATCTCTACAATGGATAACGTCAGTGCCTCATCCGGTAGAATGGTGGAAATTGTCGCGGTTATCGACAGCATTGCGTTCCAGACCAATATTCTCGCCCTGAATGCCGCGGTTGAAGCCGCCAGAGCAGGTGATGCCGGGAGAGGGTTTGCCGTTGTGGCCTCCGAAGTGCGCACGCTGGCCCAGCGCAGCGCCACCGCCGCGCAGGAAATAAAAGCATTGATCGATGAATCCGTTTCTCATGTAGGTAGCGGAAGCCAGCAAATTCACAATGCGGGCGAACGTCTGGGAGAACTGGTCAGTAATGTACGTCAGGTACGTCAGTTAATGGGGGAAATACGCGTTGCGGGTGAAGAACAACGCAAGGGCGTTTCCGAAGTTACGCTGGCCGTTACCGAAATGGACAGCACCGTTCAGCAAAACGCCTCGTTAATTGATGATGCCGCAGCGCGAACGCAGGCGCTGAAAGAGGAGGCGGAACAGCTGGCGATGCTGGTCTCATCATTCAGATTGCCTGAGCCTTCAGTTGCCTGATGGATCGGTTAAGAGCGTCCGTATTACCGGGCGCTCTTGCGTTATAAATCTAATTCGGACGACCATTAACGCCCCCAACGACTGCGAATATAGGTCACGGCTTCCTGCGTTTGCGGCTGATTAAGGTAATCTTCGCGAAACAGAATTGTGCCGTTAATGTGCGGTTCAGACTCGTTCAGATCGAGCTGTTTTTTCAGCTCCGGCACACCGCCTTTGACCGTCCAGTCAGGTTCTTTTCGCGACGGCTCACCGACTTTGTACAACGCCACCCCAATATACAGGCGGGTGTTGGTTGATTTGACGACATCTGCCCACCATTTCGCCAACACATCGTAACGCGCCGCGTCGCGGGCAAAAGGCCAGTACAGCTGCGGGGCGATGTAGTCCAGCAAGCCTTGTTGCACCCAGCGGCGGGTGTCCGCATACGATTCATCATAGGCTGCCGCGCCGCGCGTGTCGGAGCCCGCCGGATCGTGCGAACGGTTGCGCCACACGCCCGCAGGGCTGACGCCAAATTCAACTTCAGGTTTGAGTTTCTTGATGGTTCGTGAAACCTGAGCGATCAGGCGTTGCGTGTTATCGCGCCGCCAGTCAGCTTTGGAGACAAATCCCTGGCCGTATCTTCTGAAGGTCTGGCTGTCGTTGAGCGCAGAGCCGGGAGACTCGGTATAGAAGTAATCATCGAATTGCACGCCGTCAACCGGGTAATTCTCAACCACTTCCGCCACGATGCTGGTTATCCAGTCACGCACTTCGGGAATACCGGGATCTAACACAAAACGCTCGCCCGAGGTACGGATCCAGTCCCGATGCAGGACATAAACGCTGGAAGGCGTCTGTGACAGCGTGTTGTTTAATTCGGTAACCGTTGCCGGTTTAGTGTTAACGGACACGCGGTAGGGGTTAAACCAGGCATGGACTTTCATTCCGCGTTTATGCGCTTCATCGAGCATAAACCGTAACGGATCGTAACCCGGATCCTGACCAATCTTACCGGTCAGGGTATCTGACCACGGCAAGATTGTAGAATGCCACAGCGCAGTGGCATCGGGCTTCACCTGGAAAAAAACGGTGTTAATACCAAGACGTTTCAGGTTATCCAGCTTGTCCGTCAGCGCCTTTTGCTGCTGGCTGATACGAACGGCAGGCGAGCTGATGTTGACGGATGAAATCGGCGGCCAGTCAAGACGCGAAACCGTTGCCAACCAGATACCGCGTACCGGCTCCTTGCTCTGCTGTGGATTGCCCACCGGGGGCAGTGGGGTGATTTTTGAACCGGGCGGCTGTGAAGAACAACTGCCAAGTAGCAACATACTGCCTACGAGCAGCGCGAACCATTTCATGTTGGTTCGCGGCAGCCTGGCTCGGGAACGGGCGAGAATATTCGCCAGTTTTTTCTGATAATTTGCTGAAATAAAACCGGATGCTGACATCAGATTTTGCTCTTAATTCTTCTTGTTGCGGCTGTTAGCCCAGGGATCGAACGCCGGTTCAGTGGTGTTATTTGAGGCCAGATCATGCAGTGAATCCAGGTACAGCGCTTCAACTTCTGCCCGCGCCCACGGCGTGCGGCGCAGAAACTTCAGACTGGATTTAACGCTCGGCTCATTTTTAAAGCAGTTGATATTAATGCGTTGCGCCAGCTCAGCCCAACCATAACGATCAACCAGTGCATTGACCTGCATTTCAAGCGTTACGCCATGTAAAGGGTCTTTAGAAATATGAGCATTCATATGAAGTCCAGTTCAGTGGTTCCAGATTTTGTCAGTAGTGCAACGGGAAGAAGGTTACAAGAAAGCGGGGCGACCAGCAATGGCATCTGTTCCTCGGCTTTCATGATTAAGAAGTAAACATCAGCCAGACATTGCTGAAGAAAAGATCTGGATTAGATGCGTTCATTAATCTTAAGTGGGTATTTATACCTGGATTGTTACTTCAGTTTCTCTTTATTTATGTATTATCGCTGTCATTCAGCTATTAAAATAAAAAAACAAAAGATCTAAAAAAACCGAAAATAACATATCCATAATGTTAACTATTGATAAAATTAAAGTAACATTTAGTAAAACATGGATATTTTGTTTTTCATGGACGAGAGTTTACATATCATGATATAATATTGCGGAAAAAAATTGCAGGCTATTAATCTGCATGTAATGTAAATGAATTTCTGAGGAGACTATTCCAGTGGGACGTAAATGGGCAAATATTGTTGCTAAAAAAACTGCTAAAGACGGTGCAACGTCTAATATATATGCAAAATTCGGTGTAGAAATCTATGCTGCTGCCAAACAAGGTGAACCAGACCCAGAATCAAACTCAGCTTTAAAATTCGTTATTGAACGTGCGAAACAAGCACAGGTTCCTAAACACGTTATTGATAAAGCAATTGATAAAGCCAAAGGCGGCAGCGATGAAACGTTCGTGCAAGGGCGTTATGAAGGCTTTGGTCCAAGTGGTTCACTGATTATCGCTGAAACGTTGACGTCAAATGTTAACCGTACGATTGCTAATGTCCGCTCAATTTTCAACAAAAAAGGCGGGAATATCGGAGCGGCAGGTGCTGTCAGCTATATGTTTGACAATACCGGGGTGATTGTATTTGCAGGAACAGATCCTGACCATATTTTTGAAATTTTGCTTAATGCTGATGTAGATGTTCGCGATGTAACCGAAGAAGAGGGAAACATCGTTATTTATACTGAATCTACAGACCTTCATAAAGGAATTGCAGCCCTGAAAGCCGCAGGGATTAATGAATTCTCAACAACAGAATTAGAAATGATTGCTCAATCAGAAGTTGAACTTTCACCAGAAGATTTAGAAATCTTTGCAGGACTCGTTGATGCCCTTGAAGATGACGATGATGTTCAAAAAGTCTATCACAACGTTGCAAACCTCTAATTATAAATAAAGGAATCTGTAATTGCGGCAGATCTTTAACTTATAAAGTTGTTACAAAAATATCTAGCCCGATACATTGATTATAAAAAAAGAAAAAATTTACGGTAGAAAATCAAAGTGACTGTCTGCTTTTGCTCAAGGCAGACAGTCATGTCCAGCAGTTTTCAGTCAGGATTAGCAGGGGGAGCTTTTCCAGGAATGAAAAAAACCGCTTCCTGGCTTCCTGACTCGAAGGCAACAACAGCTCTGACCTTATCGTTTTTCATCACTGTGTACCAACCGGAACCGCTAAACAGAGAATGGCTAAAGAGGAATCTGCATTCGGGGTCATCTGACGAAAACTTTTTACCGTAGCAGATAAGGGAAGGGTAAGGATTTGATGGAACGGCGTCAGTTAAGGGGTATGAACTAAGCATTCATCAAATACTAAATTGCATTTAACATAATATACATTCGGTAGAGCGATAACACGTAGTCCATAGATATTATGGGTGAATGTTATGGCTATATTGAGTGTGAAGTTAACCAACACCAGCAACACACAGCATGTTGTTAATGCTTTACTCTTGATTTGTTGCCGAATGGGTGAGGGTAGTAACACCGCTCATCTTTTCGGCGATGAAGTATCAGATATATCACCACGCCAAAATGTTCAGTCTTTACCTGAACGCACAGCAAAAATCCTCTCCGAAATATCACGTCGCGGCCTGTTTTTTCACGTAGCGCCGCACGGAAAAAATCACGGCATTTTCATTGCCACACATCCTAAGAATCTCAGCCGAAACGCATAGGGGGCGCATCATGCGTGATTTTGCTCTGATTTTCCGGCATGCGTGGGAACTGGCAAGAAAGGGGGCTGAGACGTTCGGCGGCTCTGCCCGTGACTACTTTCGCGAGTCACTTCTGTTGGCTTACAACCAGTTAAAACGGAATGTAACAGCGAAAGACCTCGTTAAAATTATGACAGGTCGTTACATGTCAATGAGCCAAATCCGAGAAGAAGTTAACGCCAAATTTAAAAAACAAACTGCAAAGAACATCGCCCGTAGAATTTGGAACATGTTTCGCTCTCCCTATGTAGAAATAGAGAAGATCAAATGTGAATCTACTGGAAAATATCTTTATCACCTGAAACATGCACAAAAAAACTTCTTTGTAAGCGGGGCAATTACTCGCGCCCTGAAATCAGCACGACAAGAAAAGAAGAAGGCTATAAAACCGCGTCCAGCAATGTCAAAGGACGAAATTAACTCTTGTCGTATGGCTAACGCTTTTCATAAAGCGCTTTCAACCGGGATTTACATTCCACCTAACTTAATTTGAGAAAAACATGAGCAAAAGAACACAAATTATTCAGTTTAGGGCAGACGAAGAAACCTATAGTCGCGCTCAAGAGCGCGTTAAAAATGGTGGCTTACAACTGCCTGATGTGATGCGTGCTGCGCTTAAGTCTGTTGCCGATGCTGATGTTTCATGCCTCGCTGATTTAATCAACGGTGCAACATCGGGGAGCGAGGATATTAATCAGGCATGGCTTTTCCAAAAGTGTCATGAACTTTTTGAATACCGTGATGGGCAGTTGTTCCGCAAATCCCGTAAAGGAATGGGTGAGCAAGGTAATCCGGTGTTTATAAGAGTACGGGAAGGGGAAGAACATGTATTAATTCAGGGTAGTCATTACCCATTGAAAGATATTGTGTGGCTGATGGAAAACGGAAGTATTGCCGGGGAGGTTGAATATAAAAACCCCCACAGAGTAAACATGAAGCATTCAATTGAAAACCTCATGATTACTCCTGTTAAGGAAAAAGAGATAACTCTGGTCAAATATTTAACTGGATCTGAAAAGATCAATGTTATCAAAGTTAAACAACGTGCGTTCATGTTTGACACTGGTAATGACGAAAACACCAAAAATGTAATAGAAAATTTAATTAACAGTGAAAAAACAATTCCATTACTTCTACGTGGTGAGGATGGCTGGGTTGCATCCAGAACGGCTATCCACGCCTTTAAATTGAGCGATAACCAGTATGTAGTAAGCATTTCATAAGGGGGTTTTATGTCCAATGAAACAGTAAAAAAGGTCATGGTAGAAAAGCGCCGTATGACTATAGGTCAATTAACAGACCTGCTTGTTAGCGGTGCTTTACGCCGTGAATTAGGTATGGATAAAACAGAATTTGCAGGATTGGTTAGTGTCATGCGCTCGACAATACGCCGCATTGAAGGGTTGGAAGCTACGCCACGCATAGGATTGATTTTTAATACCGCTGCCGCTCTGCGCATTGGTATTGATTTTCCAGTTATCGAAGAAAAGGCAAAGAGGTAACAATGCGCCGTTACATCATTACGGATAAGGATATTTTTGATGTTTTTCAGCGCTGGACAAGCCCAACACTGAAAGACCAGAAGATGCATACCAGCTTCATTCGTGAGGCTGTGTGCCGAGCACACCCTGACAAGGTAATTCTCCAGTATGACATTCGCCAGAAGCTAAAAAATATGGCTTCGCGTGGATTGGTAACTGAGGTTCATTTAAGTCCGAATGCAACAGCATGGATGATTAATAAAGGTGTTTTGAATGGACAAAATTAAGACCAAAAGAAGCGAGCGAAGATTATCGCGTGACCTTATTGAAGAAGCGTTAAAGCTGGTGGCTGACCGTAGTGAACGAGAAGGGGTGAGCAAAGATACTGCTAAGCGTCATGCGTCAGCCATTCGCGGAGTAATACCGGCGCTGGGTGTTGTTAAGAGCAAGGTTATCAAGCCGGGTGTATGGGTGGCTCTTTATGCCCGTAGCGATTCAACATCAACAGTCATCAGCAATATGAAATTTACAGCTGTGATTTTTGAGTGGGCGGGGCAACAACATTATGAGGATGCAACGTTTTACGCAGCTATAGCTAATGCGATTCGTACAGCGCTAGCGGTTAAAGGGTAATTACAACAAATGAAACCATACGGGAAATTTTATTCAGTAGATGGCTGTACTTGTTCCCTGTGCCGCTCTCGCGGCTACCAAAAAGGGAGTGGCTACGAATCTGAGATTCGTACAAACAAACATCGTGCGCGTCAACAGGGCAAGCGAAGCATTCAGGAACAACTAACGGAGACGCCCCATAAAGGGCGGTAAAAACATGGCTAAAACAGAATTAAATCGCCTTAATCGTGCATTCCGTAAAGAAACCCGTCACTGGATGGGACACCCTGACGGATTTGCAAATAAAAAACAGTGGAAAAACTGGTGCCGTGAGAATGCCGTTATTATTCATGCGGCGCGTAATGTTGAGCCATTGCCCAATGATGAAGTTATCAATGACCAGTTAGATGCAGATTGCGCCGTTATTGAAGAAATGAGCAACTGGTAAGGAGCGATAACAGAATGAATACAGAAGAACTATTAGAGCACATCGGCGGTGATTATTGCGTGGCATACAATCTATTAGATGAAAAGTGTCCGAATGTAGAACGTCGATTTAAGCGCCTTACAAAAGCGCTTGCCGCACTCTTGGATGAAATTAAACAGGAGTTTCCTGACGCATGTTATTACACGGCATCGGGCGGTTTTAATCTGTTGCTGGGTGATAGCGATGCGGGTAGCAAGATGGTTGCTTTATCTGCCAGTCATTACCTTTCAGTCGGCGACGGGGATTTTTAAATGACCAATAAACCAGAACAGCTAACAGATGGGCCGCTCAATCTAGATACTGCCATCGTACACGCTGAAGAACGTGCGACAACATTATCAGGCCCGTGCGCGGCACAACACGCTCAATTAGCAACGTGGTTGCGCGAGCTACAGGAGCTACGCCGTAACTATCTGGCGCTACGCGGTGAGATTGAAGACGTTCAGGCGCAACTCTACGAGGCTGAAAGCCGGAATGAGGCTGACGCTACAGAGCTACAGGAACGCCGCAAAGCTGATTGCGCTGAGCCAGTAGCATGGCTTCATACTGATAATGGTATCGGTATTCCGGCAATAACAAGAAACCGCAATGTGGCGAATAGTTGGTTATCAAAAGGTTGGAAGATCCAGCCTCTATATACTGTTGCCACTCAGTCAACGCCAATAGTAAAAGGCGGTGATGATGCTCTCTGATTTGCTGATTATGGTTGACCGCCGCGCTCAGGCGGTCAGTTTGCGTGAAAAGACCATTATCAACGAGCGTCACGCTGTTCGAATGCTTGAGCCTGTTCTTTCGCTTGGGGTTCGCGCCGCCAGTGTGCCAGATACATGGGTAAGATATGCTGACAGATGCATTGATAATGGTCTGGCGGCATCCACTATCCGTCAGCGCATTGATTGTGTTGCTGCTGTCGTTGCTTGGGTGATTCATGCTGATATAAAATTCAAGCCAGCCGCGCCCGGTTCGCTGGGGAGAATGCTGGAGGCTATGCGAACCGCAGCAAGGGCAATTAGCAAGAGAATTAAGCGCCATCGAGCACTAAGTAAACCTGCACGAGTAAGCATTGATGAATACACCGCCGTTGTTCAAGATATAGAATCTCTACGCGAACCATACAGAACAGCCGCACGTATGATGTTATGTTTCGGTTTAAGGGCATCTGAAACACTCTCATTATCCAGCAACTCTCTTATATCGGGTGGCAGACTTTTTATTCCAGACCGTTGCACAAAGACGCATGCTGACCTGCTTTTACCTATTCCAGTTAAGTACATTCCACTGATAGGTGAGTGGTTATCTGTAATTGGGACGTCAGAAATAAAATATAATACACTGGTAACGACGATATCCCGCGCTGGTATAAAGTGGCGTTGTCATGATTTGCGTAAGTTGTTCCGTACTTCTGCCGCTGTTCGTGGTGAGGATTTTCTTGCAACAGAATTAATACTTAACCACGCCGTCAAAGATGTACCATCTATTTATTTACAGTCGCCTCCATTCGCAGCAATGAGAAAAATATTAACTAACTCGATAGAAGAATATTTACAGGTCAGGGGGTAGGGCATGTCAACACCAGCAATAAAAGATAATGATGTAATGTATCAAAAGAAATATCCGAGACATTGCCTGTTTAAATTACTCCAATTGCGTACAAACCTAAAAGCGAAACCTGATATTTATCGAGTGGAGATGATTAGTCGAGAAGGTGAAAAGATATTGATGGGAGGTCGCAAAACGACTCAGGAAGCAATAGCACTTTATCGGGACATAGCGACACTGAGCGCAGCAGAAGTAGAAACGGCATTCGGTAGAATGGTCTAAATAACGTCAGCAGAACACACCCGGCATTTGCCGGGTTTTTTTATGCCTGCAAAAACACATCCAATAAAGCTTATGTGAATAAATCGTTAAATTTCGCTTAACAAAATACAAACACAAGCAAGGTTAAAAATGTTAACAACAAAGTTAAATATGTGTTGTGTGGATAAGTTTATCAGAACCATAACACATAACAAAGTAATGTGATTAAAGTCAGTTTTTAGACAAAAACAACGAAAAATTATTTAACTCAATAAAAACAATTAATTGCGAAAACTGGTTGTTTTTAGCGCAGTTTATGTACGTTTTTTGCCGTCAATACATTGTATTTTGCCAGCAAGATAAAACAAAAAAGTTAAGCTACAAAATAAACCATATAAATCATAAATATACACAGGTGAAGCAAACGGATATATAAGGTTGGACATTCTGAAAAATATGATGGGATTGTTCGAAGAATAGACAAAAACCACATAACCATTAATAAATGTTTCTGCCTGAAATAAAGCCGGAAAAGAGAGCACCATTTAAATCCTCTATAAATCAAAATGATAGCCTCGCACAAAGAGAAATCTCCATAAAAAAGTTCGGAAATGTTTCTACAATCTCATCCGACCAGATGTTTTAACATATTGACATGAAGATAATGAGTTAGTCACAAAAGCGGAAAGCTGGCATGAGGCAGGAGGCGAAAATAATTTAAACCGCGCTCAGGCTTGTTTCCACCAGCACCAGGCGTTTTCTATCACTTTCTGGCTCCAAACTGTAACGGGTAAATAATTGCCCGTTCAAAGGTGGCGGGGATGTTACATATTAAATGTGCAAAAACCATCCACAACAATTAAAACAAAACTGCAACATTGAAGCTGGCACGATAAATGTTATCCACATTAAAAATCAGCATTAACGCCACCTCAAAGCGATATTGACCACTAACATAAATCGTGCAGGTGTCGGTATTCGCCATGTTTATCCACAGATTCAACCTTGTACTAAATATTGACGCATTACCGCTGGCGGCGTTTCTGTAATTAGCCTGGGCGTTGCCTTTAAATCACTCCTATATAAGGAGGTGATTTTTATGGCTTACGGGCGTCAGTTCGAGATAACCGTTAATTGCACAGATGGCGAGACGATCCACATTACGGATGTAGATGTGGATTTTTCGTCTGTGCGTGACGATGAAAAAGAGCCGAACGAAGCTGACTTGACCATGTGGGGGCTTACGCCTCAGACGCAAAATGCAATCGCTCAGGCTGGTTCAACTGTCAGCATTGCCGCTGGCTATATAGATGAAGGCATGTTCACCCTGTTTCAGGGGGAGCTAATCAGCGCCGTAACCATTAAGCCTAACGAGGTTTACGGTCTGAAAATGAAAGTTTATGAGGCGCTTATTCCATTTCGCGCCAGCGTCACATCTCGCACTTTTAAAAAGGGGCAAAACCTCAAAGAGGCTGTGTCGCTGGTTGCGTCAGATATGGGGCTGGGGTGTCAGGTTTCGAAAACTGCAGCAACATTAGTATTGCCTAAGAATGTCAGCGGCGTTGCATTATCCCGCGATGTACTGACCAGCTTATGTAAGCCAGTTAATGCCACATGGTCACTTCAATATCAGTCGCTAGTTGTTACAGCCGGTGATTCTATTCTCACTGGTGCTGCCATTTTCTCACCTGAAACGGGCTTACTTGGCGCTCCATTTTTGAAGATCCATTCACCAAAACGCACCAAAAAAAAGAACCCATCAGAAAAAGACAAAATCCAGAAGAAACACGACAAAAGCATAACCACATACCAGTGGCCTCCTAAAGGCTCTCAGGTTGACTACTCAAAAGGCGCTCGCCGTCAGATGGGCGTTATTGAGGCTATTACTTGGGAGTCGCTTTTACGTGGTGGTGTTGAGATTGGCGAACAGGTAGAGCTTTCGTCGCCTTCTATGGGAGAAGGCTGGAACATCATTGTTAAAAAGATTTCCCACAGATTCAGTACGCGTGACCGTCAGGCATGGTCATCCTCATGGGAGGGCATCATTGCATGAGGACGGGAAGTCAGGTTAACGCAATCGTAGAGCAGGCGCTTAACTCAGCAATTTTTGCTCTGGAGGCTGTGATTGTATCGGTAGGTGAAGGCCGCGCAACCGTCAGGCCAACGCCAAAACGTTCGTTTGGCGACAATCCAGAGCCTGTCGATTATCCAGTGGTTGAAAATGTGCGCCTTATTACTCTTGTCTGGGATGGCGGCAAGTCTGGCATCAGCGGGCGAGTTTTGCCGGGTGATGAATGCTTATTGATAGCGCTATCCCACGGCGACGGTGACGAACCAGACCATAAAACCTTCTCAAATGCCGTTGCCCTGTGCGGCTTTTCCGACAAATCAATTCATCAGATGCCAGATAGCCCCGGCATACGCGTTTTCAGTGGTAGCGCCTTCATCGAATGGGATGACGGGAGCATTAAAGGTGATACCGGACAGGGCGCAACCTTTGCCTTTACGGGCAACAAAATGACCGTTAACGCACCGGGCGGCATCGATATGACAGCCCCCATGACCACCATAAACGGGAATTTAACGATTTCCGGCGCTATCAGTCAGGGCGCTAAAGGCGGTGGCAACGCTGAATTTGGCGGCAACGTGAAAGTAACCGGGAAAAGCGAAGCGGCTGACCATATCAGCGGCGGTAAGTCAGGTAAAGACCATACCCACATTTCAAATGGTCAGGGCAAAGAGACTAACAAGCCTTCATAAGGAAACGACATGAAATTGAATGATGGTGCGGCGCAAATTGCGCTTTCTAACAAAGGCTTTCTGATGGCTGGTGACTACAGCACAACCATCAGCAAGGGCGAGATTATCAACATTACTGAACGTACCGGGCTTGTTGTGGATCGCGTCGAGTGCATCCCACTGATTAATGCGCCCCTTTATATGGTCATGGCGACCTGTCGCGAATGCAAAGACCAGTTCATGCCTTTTTACAGCGATTTGCCGTTTGAATTACCACATCTGGCAGCAATGGCGCAGATGCTGAACGATGCCGGGGAAGGTTTCGACCTTGATGACCTTTTGGATATTGAATCACTGGATGCGGCAGTAACGGTGGTACACGTTGAAAAGTGGATGCACACAGAATGAACATCACAACAACACAATATCGACACGGTATGAAAGGTTGCTTCCTTTCCACTCACAGACCGCAGCCAGGCGAATCATTAACACTGGTTATGCCAACGTGCAGGGGTAAAAGAATCATTCCCGTTGGTCTGGTGCAAAGGGTTGAGTCAGTAGGTACAAGCCGATGCCTTGTATGGGTTTCGAAACTGGCGTTCGTTGAGGGGATGAATTACTGATGCTGGACATTATGCAGGACGAAAACGGGGTGATTCTTCGTAACGGCGATTTTGTGTTAGACGGCGGCATTGATGGTGTAGCACAGCAGGCAGAAATAAGAGTTGGGACAAATCGCGGTGAATGGTGGCTTGATGAAACTCAGGGTTTGCCGTGGGTGCCTGGCATTATGGCATCACGCCTGCCAGCGTCGATTGTCTCCAATATGATTAATGCTGAGGCCAAACGCACACCAGAAGTCAGCGACGCTAAAACCACCGCCATTAACGATGTGAAGGGAAATTACACAATCCGCTTTGCGGTCTACATTGGCTCAGAAAGCACAGAGGTAACAAGTGGAATTAGTGAATGATGGTGGCTGGCACGGTGCCAGATTGCCGGAGCTAAGAGGCGACAAATACGAAAAGCTAAAGGGCGCATTGGGTGATGTTAACCCCGATGGCGACTCACTGGTCGGGCAAACAATAGCGATAGTTTCGGAAGATGACTTAAACATCATTGAGGCGATTGGCTGGGTATTTTCCGGCTTTTTCATTTCAATGGCAGAGGGCGCACAGTTAGACGGTCTTGGCGAGCGTTTCAACCTTCCTCGTTATGGTCTTACTCGCTCGCTGGCTTATGTTCTTTACCTTTTACAGCCGGGGCAGGTCATAAGCGCTGGTGATGGGTTTACTATCTCTGGTAGCGCTGGCGAGTGGGCTATAAACCACGAAGTAAAAGAAGATGGAAAGTCAGCTACTGGATTTGTGTTAAAAGTCCGTCAGGATGCCATCACCAGCGGAAACACATTTACCATTAATATCTCTGGTAAACCGCACTCAACACAATTTCAGGCTGGTGACACGTCAGACTCGATACTTAGCCGCCTGTACACGCAAATTACGGCGGCTGAAACTTCCCTTACGACATATCAATCATCATACGGGACTTTGCTTTATGCTGCTGATGGCAGAACAATTATTCCGTTTTCCTTTGCTGATGATGTGTTTGAAATTGTCCGTGCTGGTATACCTGCAACCGCTTACTACCAAAGCAATACCGAGTTTCCATCGGTATTGTTTGGCTACGTTGCAAACAATGACATTCTGGTACTGGCAAACGGTGTTAAGGGTTATCTCATCGAAGACGATGAGTCATATCGTGAGCGCATACAGATAGCAGCGGCAGCAGCCAGAGTGAACATCAGCGCATCGCGCCCCGGCGTTAAAAATGCCGTATTAGCCGTCAGCGGTGTCTCTTATGCTTCTGTTGAGGTTAACCGGGGAATTAACACTAATGCGGAGGGAATACCCGGTAAATCAATTCAGGTTTTTGTCGCTGGTGGTGACGATAATGAAATAGCACAGGCTATTTATGATGCCTCCGCCGCTGAATGTGGGTTTCATGGTGATGTGTCCGCAACGGCGACCGATGGAGAGATAACGGAAACGGTTTATTTCAGCCGCCAGAGCTTTCAACTTGTTTATGTCAGTGTGTCAGGCGATATATGGGATAAGGAAACAACGGGCAGGCCAGCAGATTATATCAGCGTGGCTAAAAACACCGTAACGGCCTATTTTTCACAGCTTACACCGGGAAAAGATGTATTTGCTGGTCAAATATATGCCCGTTTATTAACAGCATTTTCAACACTGACGGACGTAACAGTAAAAATCGGCATTATATCCCCGCCAACAGATAATCATGTTTCTGTAGGCAGCGGCATTATTGCGGTCACTGATTCAACATCGGTAACGGTGGTTTGATGGAACCTGTAATTAAAAGCCCTGAGCAGTTAGCAAAAGAGCGCCTGACGTCAAAAGTACGCATCCAGAGAAATATTGACCTAATCGCAGGGCTAAAATCCGGCAACAGCAGCATGGCTGCAGCGATTGAATACATGAAAAAAGGGTTTTCTCTGGCAGATTCAACGGGAACGCTTTTAGACGCATGGGGGGAGCAATACAGCATTCAGCGAGAAGAGCGCGACGATGATGATTATCGTAATGCGCTACAACAAGCCAGAGGCGAACAGAGCGTTTCCACGCAATCAAGGCCATCAGTGGGCGCATACATGCAGCAGGTATACAAACTTGTCTGGCTACCGCTAAATCGGGTAGGGCTAAGCACTGGCGCAATAGGCGCGGCCTTTAATCGTGTGCCTCTGCGTACAGTGTTTGTGCAGTGTGGTGGTATGGCTCCTGATATTGAGCTCTCCGATTCTCTTGTATCTGCCACGTTCGGCGGGGATATCTACAGCGCTGCAACACCGCCAAATGTGAATCTCACCCATCATGCGCCAATGTTCCCCGGAAATGCTTTCCCTTGCGTATGGGCTGGCATCCGATACGAGAAAACCCAAAAAACGATCCGGGCAACTGAATCGCAAGGCGTCAGAGTCAGAGCGCTTAAATCTCTGTTAACCCGTATTGATGGCACTGCGACGGTAAACGGCGGCGAGCTAATTACGCCATTCAGTACGCTGGTAACAGTCAAACAAATGAAGGTGAAAAATGGATAGCTGGGCGGAAACAGATAAAACCTATAAAGGGCAAGGGGGAACCGATATCCCCAATAAGCAGGAACCATCACAAGAATTGCAGGCTACCGGCTTTGCTCCAACGTATTTTGATGAAAACGGTAATCTGGTGTTTGGGGATGGTGTATCGGCACAAACAATGAATTTCATTCTCAATGACCTATACAAAAAATATCGTGATTTATTAGCCAGGGTAAATGCGTGATGAATAGCTTTGCGACTATAAGCCGCATCTATCCTTTTCGCGGTTCGAAATATGCCAGCGTCAAACAACCATCACCTACAAAGCAGGCTGATGGTTTCAGACCGTGTTACATCAGCCTGACAGGGGAACCGATTCAGGGTGATACCGTTGATTTTGCAGAATTAAATTACATCTTTAATGACCTGTACGCCAAAGCCGCGCACATTGACCAGCTTCTTACAGCTAAGGGGAAATAATGGCATTAACACCGGAAGAACTGGTAGCAATATCCGACCTTGAACGGGCGGCAATTGACGATTCCAGCGTTGTACCTGAATGGCTTATGCCAGCAGAGATACGCGGCAGCAGTGCGCCAATAAGCTGTATACCATACCCACAGCACACCATAGATGTGTTTGGTGGGCTTCTTGCTGGTTCGTGGTCGCTAAAGTTTCAAAATCCGTTACAGCGCGTTGTGTGCGATTTGGAGATATACCACGGCGAAAACGCCCCGTTATCAGCACCACCAGATTTATCAGCACTACAGCTTACGGTTTCAGGTTTCGATAAAGCGGTTATCTTCTGCCCCGCAAAAACGGCAACGGATACCGCCCCGGCTAACTATCTCAATCTTGGCGTGACGGGCATCGCCGCAAAGTACAAGTTGGGCGGTAAGCGTCGGTTTCTGGAGCAATCCGGGCTGGTGGTCATCCCGTTAACGATGATTTTGCTGTCCACGCAGCCCCTTACAAGTCAGGAAACAAGCCGCGCATTGTCAATTACGCTTAAGCGGAAGAATGAAAGCCAGATGAACACAGCGCCGCTAATCAGCGGCATGGTATACAGCAACCCATTACCATCAGCGCGGGATATTGCTCAGGCATCGTGACCGCTGAGAAATAAAAAAGTCATTCCGTCGATTTGTGCCAACATATCCCCGATTTGTTAATAACATTTCGGGGATTTGTCTTTTATGAAAGTAACAACACGCAAAAAACCAGCATTCCGCGACTTTTACGAAAATGGCACGTTCACACGCATAGTGGCGACCAAAACGGACAAGGGAAAATGGCGGTTATTCGGTCTGCATCGTTCTGTGGATGCGGCAATATTTGTGGAAGCGGCAAGGGGAGGTATCCGGGAATGGTCAGGGTTAAACCACCTGGGCGATTTCTGCGATTCGATAGGGATAACACTATGGGAAGTGCATCACAAAGGGGCGAAAAAAGAACAGGCCGCATAGTGCGGCCTTTGTGGTCTATGCTGGCATATCAGGCCAGCTAATATCAGGCGCATCATCTGGATTTATGCGGTTAAGTAAAACGCGGTATTTTTTCCACGCCAGCAAAAGTGCAGTTTCCACTTCTGTTGCAATATCAAGATCAACTGCGTCCTGTAAGGGGGCGATTTTTGATGAAGCCAGCGCAAGAAGGCTTTCTTTTTGCTGTGTCGCCTGTGTAATCTGCGCCGTTTTTTCTGCTTCAGCATCATGTATCCATTTTTTCCCGTCCCACTTAACAAAATGGCCTTCCGGCGCAACGGATACAACATCGCTAGGTAACTTACCTAACTGGTCAATCGTGGTAGCTTTTCCGGTTTGAATGTCGTAGACAATTTTCCCGCGATGGTCCTCAACAAGTGACCATTTTTCTGACGCAACATTAAATACAGCGACAAAACCAGCCTTCGCTGACGGCGGCGCAATATTGGTACTGTAAGCAGGTAATCCCGTATTAGCCGGGATAAACCCATCACATTTCCCAATATATTCATTTGTATCTGCACGAAGGTTGTAGAGAGTAATAGTCCGGTTTTCTCCGGTCATTTCAAAAGTCATCAGGCAAGCCTCACAATATAGTTAAACGCAATATTTTTAACGGTGTTTTCAGCATTTCCGGTTGCATGAACGGTCGCAGCATGTCCGTGATACCCCATAACCACATAATGGTCATGCGCACCGATACCCACCCAGTGATCATGAGGGCCAATCCACGTCACATGAGCATGATTACCACTTCCCTCAATACGATCTCCCGCCGACCATGAAATATTCGACGAGTGCATCCCCAGCCCCTGGCCGGGAGTATCCCGGTATGCAGACGTTGAGCAATATCGAAAGTTATGTGCGTGCCAACCCCCTTCTGTAGATGACTTATTTCCGTAATCAAAACTGGTTGTTGGTTTTGAACCATAATCAAAAGAACTGGTGTATTTCGTTCCCAAATCGGTGTCGGAAATACTGGCTCCGTGGGTATGCGATATAACACCATCCTGTTCATACGAGAGTGCCGCTCGACCATCAGGCTTGCCCTTAATTGTCTGGCTTCGCATGTCAGGGATAACACCGGATGGATACGCTACGGCAAGTAATGGATAGGCAGATTTATTAAACGCTTGTCCCTGCATAAGCGCATGGTTAGCAGGGGGGGTATCCAAAGGCCATGGAATGGGAGAGCCTACGGGGTAATACTCATACGGAGGATTTGCCGTGTTAAAATCACGCCTCCATATTGCCGGATAACCTTCACCGTGATTAACGTAGGTAAACAGAGCATTTACAACACCAGTCGTTGACGCTGTCGGTGTAGTAACCCGAATCGTCATCGCACCACGGACGCCCATGACCTCTACCACTGCCCCTGCTAACTGAATATTCCCACATCCCGTATCAGTGATAGTTCTGTTATCACCATAAGACCAGGAGCCTTTGCACATCCAGTACGGATGATTAAACGCACCTTGTGACTCCAGCCAGACGATAAAATCTGCTGTCGTCCAGCTTCCTCCGCCACCAATGCTTATCGAACCACTGAAAGCCCGTGCAGCGCCAACATCTATTGCAGTTGGTTTTTCCCATTTTCCATTAATCAGGGAATAGACAACGCTGGAATCTTGTCTCTCAAAAGTAACTTTTGATCCTAATGGAACAGGTGCAACGGTAAGCAAGCCAGCAACTGAATCAGGGGCGCTCGCATTGCCCTGAGTTACCGGGTATATACCGGGCGCAATAATTTTGGTTACATCCACACTGGTATCAAGTGCAGACTTGAGCATTAAGGCGCCGTAATTATTTTCGGACATAAACACCTCTTTTAATCGTGTCGAGGTGATTAAAAGACATGAAGGGGAAGGGATACAGTAAAGGGGGCGAGCGGTAACGCCGCCAGATTAACACTGGCGGCGCTATCAGGCATTCAGGCTATCATTTCAAGGCAAAGACTATATAAATGTTCCTGAGAGCCATTGAGAGCCTCAAATGCACTTTTGCCGCCACAATTACCATCTGCATGAACGGGAACCAGCCAGGAATAAATAGCGCGTACTACTGGTGGTGCTGCATTTTGATGATGGTGATTGCACAGCGGTAATACAAAAGCATGAGCGCCGGTAATCGTTCGTCCGTTGATATGGTGCAAACTGACAACTTCATTAATCACGCCATGCACATAACATGCAATGCAGGGTAACGCGCCTATTTTATCCATCAATGACCGTTCAGCGGCGCGGGGTGTTCGCCCCTTTAATCCGCGATTAAACGGTTTATTTTTTGCTCGTTCAATATAGCGGGATTGCCGTTCCCGCTGTTTTTCATACTGAGCCTGACGCCATTCAGGATTAGCCTGTTTTTCGCGCTGGCGCTCAATGGCGCGTTGCTGGTACGTGCGCTGACGCTCAAAGTTACACTGTAACTTTTCTTCTATAGTTTTCATGTTGAACACCCCGCAAATCAGTACGGTAAATCTGATTCGGGGATGTATACGGGCAAATCTGTGTTTAGCCCGTCGCATTCAACATGCAGGATGAGAGTATCAATATAGCTGGCTGTCTGCGTGTCGCATCGTTTCGCTATTTCATGTAGTTGTTGCAGTTTGATATCTGTTTCACTGTTGCCCGATGCAATTTCACGCGCTATATCGGCTTTTTGTTGCATTTCGTCGGGTGCTTCAATTTGCGGCTCAGGTTGTGCCAGCAAGGAGGGAAGCGCATCAAAATTTACATTCCCGGCAAGTAGCGCATTGGAGTAAAACACCTTGCAGGCATTGAGCCAGTTGCGGCGAGCGTAGCGCGTGTCATTGCGTTCGGCTTTGATATCCAGCCCCATAGCGATATCAGCGCCTAAAAGACGCTCTGCGATTTCCGCTATCTCATCATCATGACCAATCCCAACAGCAGAAATAAAGGCTTCTTCTTCCGGGGTGGTTGGTCGTCTGTCAGGTACGAAAGAAGTTGATGTAGCAGCGCTGACCATATCGCGAGTATCAACAACACTGTTAGCATCAGCGGCAGAAACAGCCCATGACGTGATTGATTCAGCAATCGCCATTGCCACATCAGCAGTTACATGGTTCCCGGTTTTATTATCTACCAGTTCATCACCATCAACACGATAGCCGCTGTAGAAATCCTGCCAGAATGTATCGGTCAGGCCAAAACGGGAGACGGTATCACGCGCTATGCCTTCATCGTCCATAATGCGATCTGCGCCGCTGATAAAATCCTCTGCCAGTTCAGACGGTGTACGCAGAAACGGGTTACGGGATTTAGCCTGTGCGATGGTGGCATTACCGGAAAACTCACCAGAAGCAACGAGTACATTGAGGATGGATTCTGGTTTTGTCCGGGCGCTGGTGGTCGGCTTCCACTTGCGGCTACTGTTCAGTGCGCGAGCCTTCCGGCGTTCACGTTTAGAATCAGCCTGGTCGATATCGTCATCACCGTCAGTAATATCCAGCGCCTGACGCAGACCATAGCGGCGAAAATAGGTAAACGACGCGCCCACACGCTGGCATTCATCCAGGCGTTTATCTTCTTTGATGTAGGCGGGGAGACGGAAAGAAACTTCCGTGTCGGTTGGGATATGGATAAACGTTGTCACCATATCTAAAGGCAGTTCATCACCTTTCTCAAACTCCTGTTTGAGCATCAGGCCATGCTGGTAAATCGGCTCGCGTAATAAGTCCAGCAGTTGCGCCAGCGAAGCAAACGTAAAATCCAGTGTTTCGTTGTAGTTGTCGCGTTGCGGGTTTTTCAGTTCGCGCACCATATGTGCCAGCGCTTCTTGCGCGTTGGCGTACTGTTTGCCGGGTGCTACATAGACTTCTGGCGCGGTAGTGGCTGGAGTTTCCGTTTTTTCGACTTCGTTTGAGTCGTTACGATGAACGGGCATCATAGCGGCACTGGCATAACCAGCAGCTTTAAGAGCAGCGAGGGTGTGCGCCAGTAGTTCGGCGGCATCGGGGATAGTGAGTAATGTACTCATAGTTGTTGCTCCTTTGGATGAGACTGAATCCCCACTTTTGAGATGGGGCGGGGTGGAGCTCAAAACCGTCCAAAGTCGGCGGACTTATTACGCAAGTTCACGCCTGCGCTATTCGTCGCACTCCACCCCATAATTCAGCACTCACGCGGCGCGAAACCGCCAGAGCATAAATTCCGGGCACAAAAAAATCACGCTGACGGGGTGATTTACCGCTTTGGATGGGTGTTTTGAGCACCTGATATAGATCTTATTTCAACTACAAATTAGAATCAAGCCAATCAGTTAAAAGCAGGGATGAATTGTGAAAACACCGACTTATGCAGTCATCAAGGTGAATTCAGCTGGGGAAGCAAAAATAACCAAACAATGGGCGGAGACTTGTGTTAGCTCGGTGTTGGTGGGTAGCGAATCATGGCGCAGAGAGCGAAGAAACGCTCGCATTGCGGGTATGCGTTACTTTCGCCTGCAATGCCTGTTTACAGACGACGATGCCTGGTGGGTGAACCCTAAACATGCTGCATTGAATGGCGTGACATTCCACATTAATGAATTTTTTAGTTGCCGCTGTTGCTTCCCTGAATGGTTGTTTTCCGACTGTGACATATCGAGGGCAATAGAAGATGTATCAGAGAGAAAAAAACAACAATCCATGACAGTGTGTTAATCACTGATGTTTCGTCCATTCCATCAGTTTCGTAGATGCATCAATGATTTTTGGGGGGAGTGAACATTGTAACTTCCTGATATCCTGATGCCACTGTTTGACAACGTAAGGGATTAAAATCTAATGCATCGGTTCACAGAAATTGCATCTATGAGTACACATTTTTCCTTGGAAAAGATAAACGAAGCTTTTGAACGTACGGAAATCGAACTGCGTGAGACTGAAAGAACATTGCCAGGGAAAGTCCTGCAAGCCTTAAATCTTTCAAAGGTAATCTATGCTGTCGGGCTATTTTCAATCTTTGAGGGGCATGTACAACAGGCGCTCAAATGCACCAATGGCTTTAAGGAAATTAAAGACATACTTGACCAGGCCGGGGAAGTCGCATTAAAAGAAGAATTTCAAAACTATTACAGAGCTATCAATGCGTTAAAGCATGGTGATGGTCAGAGTTATAATTCGTTAGTTAATAAGATTAATGTTCTGGATTTTGAAGTCGAGACACCAACTACACCTGTCTATGAGGTTGGTGACCTTACTGCTGTCTCTGGATTGGTTAAAGTTGATACTGCTTTCATCGAAAAATGTATGTTACTAATTGAAAAAGTATCAGTCTGCATTGAAAACCAAAGGCCGGAATATTCAGGTTACTAAGCCACCGCAATAAAATCGGAAAGACATAACGCATTATAAAGACTACAAATAAGTCGAAAGGGGAAGGGATAGAAATTTTGCAGTGAGCTATGGGATGTGGGTATAATCGCGCCCGGTGCTTGAGGCTATCTGTCTCATGTTACCGTGCGGCAGATAGAGAAAAGCCCCGAAGGTCAATTTTCATTAACCAACGAGGCTCTTATCGTGACTTCGCAATCCGATTATAGCCTCCCCATAACTAAGGAGGCAACTTTGTTTTACAAAGGAGTTTTTTTGTTCATCGCGATTTATATCGCGGCGCTACTGGCATATACCGCTCTAAACCGGACGCTTTGCGAAGCGTCAATAGGACAGGGAGGTGTGCAAGTGGCGGCAAAGTTTGCCTACGAAGCTAAGGAGAGTCGCTAAATCAGGGCGGGGGTAACACCCCGCCTTTCTGACTGCGATGTACAGCCTGAGCACCTTTAAACGCCGCTCCTTCGGGGGCGGCTTTTCTTTATCTGCTGTTACCTCTCGCACTACCTTTTGTCTTATCTCATCAAAAAACCATAATGGCATCTGCCACGGACAGGTAGCGAACTGCCTGTTTAACTGACTTTTAGCCATTGCCTTAATCTTTGTGATGTTGAGCCATTCCGCCCCCGGAGTGGCTTTTTTTTATTTGTACTACACGCCAGCGGTAACGCTGTTTTTGATCCTCCTTTTTCCTCGCTACGCTGCAAGCCTCACAAAGGGGGCGTTGTGACCATAAAAATAAGTAAACGAGATGATGTGTTTGCAAAGCTGGTGGCCAGTGAGCGGGAAGCGCCTGGTTTCAGCTATGCAAAATCTCGCAACAGAGAATACAAAGGTTTCAATGATGATTATCAGGCTGAAAAGTTGCTTAAAGACAACGAGATACAACAGGCCGTTAGCGTTTATCGAAAACACATCATTGCTAAAGATATTGTCGGCAGACAGGAGGTATTGATTGACCTTTCAGCCCGTTTCCGTGCGCCGGACTCAACAGCGGTAATGCTGGAGTTACAGGCACTGGAGAAGTTGCGCCTTGAACCGGAAGTGTTCCGTAGCCGTCTGGCGGCAATCGACACCAGAGCCATAAAAAATATCAAACGCACAAAGCATGGCTGGCAGGTTGAAGGATTAGACAAATCGAACCTCGCAGCGCGAATCCTCACGCTTGCGGGAGTTGACCTCAGCAAACCAATTTCAGACGAGGGCAAAAGAGCCGCCCGCGATTTGCTGGCTGATATTTATAAGGAAATGGCAACAGATGACGAATGATATTGAACGGCGTGACGAATGGCTATGTGCTTCAAAAAAAGAGGCTAACTGGATGCGCATAATGCGCCGCCTGACAACTAAACCCCATCGAGTAAAAAATCTACGAGGTGGGCGCGGTTCTGGCAAATCATGGATGGTTGCAGAGGCATTGATACAATTGGCAGTGAGATATGACCTACGTTTTCTCTGTCTGCGCCGTGTGCAAAAGTCTATCGACGCATCAGCGCATCAATTGCTTTGCGACACCATACGCCGCCTCGGTTATGAATCAGATTTCACTGTTACTAACAACAGCATCAAGGCCAAATCAGGTGCACAATTCCGCTTTTTAGGCTTTCAGTCAAACCTTGACTCTATTAAGTCTATCGAGGGTGTAGACATTTGCTGGGTGGAGGAGGCGCATGCAATTTCACCGGAAGCATGGGAAGCGTTAACACCTACCATGCGCCGTCCGGGTGCAGAGCTATGGATTACCTTTAACCCTGCATATGCTTGGGATGAAACTTACGTTCGTTTCGTCTTAAATGCGGGTGAACAATGGTTCGTTGAAGAGGTTAACTGGTATCACAATCCGCACTTTGGCGAGACGCTGGATAAAGAGCGCCTGCATTGCCTCAAACATTATCCAGACCGCTACGACAATATCTGGAATGGTGTTCCTGTAAGTGATTTACCCGGTTCCGTAGTCAATCGCGGCAACCTCGAAAGACTCATTGTAAAACCCGATTCAGATCTGGCGAAAGCCTGTCGGACTGGTGTTAAAACAGCGGTGCTCGACGTTGCAGATGATGGTGATGATGATTCGGTCTTGTCTTTCTTTGATGGGCGTTTTTTGTACCGTATGGAGCGGTTGCAGGCGCGGGACACTGTTCAGCTAGCGCAGCAGGCGTTAAAGCTGGCAACAGAAGAAGGTTGTTCAGTCCTGATTTATGACTCTGTAGGCGTTGGTTCTGGTGTTAAAGGCGAACTTAACAAGTATGAAGACTCTGACATTGAGTTTCGTAAGTTTGTGGCTCAGGGCGAGGTTTTGCGCAAAAAATCCCGCTATCGCGGCGGGAGATCCAACGAGGATACTTTCCACAATCTGCGTGCTCAGGCGTGGTGGGCTTATCGCGATGTAGTTAATGACACTGTGCGTTGGCTTGATGGTGGTATTAAGCCACAAGATGGGGTTTTTGCCATATCAAACAACATCCCGCGCCGCTATCTCGACCGCATCCTTTCTGATTCTACTGGTGTCATGTGGGAAACCACACCAGACGACAAAATTCTTATTGAATCGAAGAAAAAAGTTAAAAAACGGTTGGGCGTGTCCACTGACTACGCCGACGCCATATTCCCGCATCTGGTACGCATGAAATCAGGAATTATTGAATGACGAACAAAACCAGCTTAATTCCCACTGAGGGGATTTTAACAAAAGAGGGCTTACAGCCTGCCAGCTACAACATTGACAGCTACGTGACCATGATGGAAAGCGTGTCACATGGTGTTAAAGGTGCTGCCGGGATGGGGTCGCCAACGGCAAATCGGATGAAGGCCAGAGCCGCAGAGGGAAAAATACCGCTGGTGGCGGCGCTGGCTGGCGAAACATCCGGGATAGGCTGGCGCATCATCAGCGAACCGGTTGCTGCAGCGATGCTTAACGGGTTCGATATCATCACCGATAAACCGGAAGATGATAAAAAAATAAAACAAATTTTTGATGATATGCGTATCTGGCAGAGCGTCGAACGTGCCACTGTGCTTAAACGTCATCAGGGCTGGTCGGTACTGGTCATGGGTGATGATTGGGTTAGAAGCCACGGCGCAAACTGGATTACACCGTCAAATGACTGGTTTTCTGATTATAACGATCCGCTTTTCGGTCTGCCGGAAGGCTGGCGTATTCAGCTTAAAAGCCCGATTGGTGGCGAAGTTTTTATTGAGCAAGATGATTCACTCCTTTTTGGCGATCCAGAATACCAACCGATTTACGGTAGTGCAGGTGTCGAATTTGGCGAGCCGGTTCTCTGTAAACCTTATGCATCGTTACAACGTCTTGGCTTGTCTCATGAGTTAATCATCAGTATTTTGTCGCTGTCCGTACAGGATATTTATAAAAAAGATGAACTTGCAGAAGATTTAAAGTCAGCGAAGGGCGAAGCTATGGCGGCGCGTCGTCTGGCTGGTATCGCAGCTACCAGGCATTTGAATGACATGGTGGCAATAGATAAAGATGAAGATATAACGCGCTTACAGTCCAGTATGACGGGAACCGCTGACCTTGTTGATATGGCTATCAAACTGGTGTGCGCTGAAACGGGATTTCCGGTATCAATGCTGGCTGAGCGGCGGTCAGGCTTATCTAACAGCGATACCAGCGCCGATGCGCAATGGCAAAACCTTGTTTCTCACATCACCACCAATGACATTATCCCGGCACTTAAAAAGCTGACGTTGCGCTATCTGGGCGTAAAAGCTGACTTTATTCCTAACAAATCTCAGGGGCAGATTGACCGTGAGGTAGACAGGGACAAGAAGGTAGCGGAAACGGCGCAACTTTATTACCAGATGAGAGCCATCACCAGCGAAGAAGCCAGGGCAACCGCGAAGGAAACCGCCGCCGTAACACTCCTGACTGAGACAGCGCCAGCAACAGGCACAATTGATGACCAGAATGACAAGGATTTGAACCAGAACAATACCGAAAACAGCAATAGTGAGGCCAATAATGCCGAAAAGTGAACCACGTTATGACGCTGGTTATCCACTGGCTATAGAACTGGTTTACGCGCAAAAGCTGGGTGATAACACCCGGCTTTTTTGTAAATGGGTTCGC
This sequence comes from Citrobacter sp. RHBSTW-00859, assembly GCF_013729795.1. Classification (NCBI taxonomy): domain Bacteria; kingdom Pseudomonadati; phylum Pseudomonadota; class Gammaproteobacteria; order Enterobacterales; family Enterobacteriaceae; genus Citrobacter; species Citrobacter sp. RHBSTW-00859. Next base: position 2,546,973 of record NZ_CP056284.1, read on the forward strand.
GAAGCCTGTTTAAAGACTTACCGGGCAATCGGTAAATCCGGCGCACATCTCAATATTGATGCGGCTGATGGTAAAGATGTATCCGTTGATGATGTGCTGGGAGATTTTATTGCCGCCGCAACGGTTAAAAAAGTGCGCGTTTACATCAGGCAACGAGCGGGTAAAAACTATTCCCGCATGACGCGAGAGCAACAAGAAAGGCTTATACGGTCTGTAACTCAGGAGCTATTGCCTGATGCGTCTATTTTCCTCAAGGCAATACCAGCATTATTAAAAGATGGGGAGTTTGGCGCGGTTCCGGCGTATGTCATCAGTGAAGTAAGAAGGCACGCAGGTATAAATCTGGCTAAAGATTTTGGCAGAGTAACAAACACTAAGCCTGATACTTATATTCGCATCATTAACCGCACCGCCGATGAAATACAGAGCGCTATCGCAAACGGGAATTTTGGTTTCACCGATGAATACTGGCAAAGCTATTACCAGCGCTTCCGCGTTGATGGTGTAAGCCTGATTGACCTGAAAAAAGGCTTACCTGCTACGCCAGACACGGCGGGGGCAGTCTCCGAACAGGTAGCAAAGTTATCTGAATCACTACGCACAACCAGTGTTATCCCGTCACTGCCAGCGATAAATACCACCACCACGCAACTTGCCGATTCTGCTCTGGATGATTTCAGGCTCATCATTAAAGCCGCCGCAAATGTTGACCTTGCGCCGGGTATAACAATTCCGCATGAGAACATGGCAGACCTGATAGCGGTCGATATTTATGACGGTGATAAAAAGCTATTGCAGCAAACCGCCGACTGGTTAACCGAAAGTATGGGACGTATGGAGAATGTTTCTGATGAAGCACTTCAACGCGGGATTAACACAGTACAGCAGGGGTTACGCGAGGGGCGCGGCGTCGATTACATCGCTAATAAGCTGGCTGATGAAATGGAGATACCTTTCCGGCGAGCCCGTAACGTTGCCCGCAATGAGATTGGCAATCAGGCATGGAACCTTGAGGAAGCCAATGCACGTATTGCCGGGATGAGCATATACCGCTGGCGGGGCATGTTAGACGAACGCGAGCGAAAAGAGCATGTTGGGCGCGAAGGTAAGGCATACACGCCGACCAGACCGCCACGAGACGGGAATCCGGGTCAACCTAACGGTTGCCGCTGTTTTCCTGAATGGTTGTTCTCTGCGTCGGATGTGGAAGAAGCGGAGAAAGAAATTGCAGCAAGAAACGCAGGTTAACGTTGATGCAATAAAACAATGGGAGATAACCCCGGAAGGTTATCTCCAGATTGATATCCCTATAGCCCGTCCGGGCGTACTGGTTTATGACCGCAATCGCGGTGATGCATTCACGGCAAAAGAGTACCGCTCAGCCGATGAATTGTTTAACCAGGACTCAATGAATACCTTAATCGGTAAGCCTGTTACGGTGTCACATCCTCGTAATGGTCTGGTGACGTCAAAAAATTACCGGGCTGTCAGTGCTGGTGTGGTTACTGCCGTAATGCGTCAGGGCGATGAATTGGTAGCCCGCGCTCTGGTTCAGGATGAGAGATCCATTCGCCTGATTCAGCAGGACAAAAGATTACGCGGGGCGTCGGCTGGCTACCAGTGTGACGAAAAGCCCAAACAAACGGGACGAGCCCCGGACGGGCAAGAGTTTGACACGGTGCAGAAAGGTATTAACTACAACCACCTGAGCATAGTGCGCAACCCACGGGTAAAGACAGCAACATTCAATCTGGACGGTGAACCGATGGAATTAGAAGAAGCGTTAGCCAAAATCGAACAACTGGAGACGGACAAAAAAACGCTCACCAGTGACCTTAGCACAGTACGAGGTGACTTGCTCAAAGCAAATAACCGCCTGGTAAATATGGATTCAGCCAGCAATGAAGCCTACGAGCGCGGCGTTGCTGACGGTCGTCAGGAGCATCAGCTTAAAGACACGGCTAAACGACTGAACATCAATACCGACAGCCTGGGCGATATCAGTCTCGTTAAGCAGGCCATCATCCGTAAGGCAAATCCAGAAGTGAACATGGATAGCTGGAGCGATGAACAGGTTGATGTTGCGTTATCAATGGCGCTGGTGGCTTGCGGTAAAAAGTTTGAGCAAAAGCCGCGTAATCCACGCATCAACAACGATGAATCAGGTGCAGGCAAAAGCAATGATGCGCACAGTGATTATCAGTCCCGCATGTTTGGCAAAAAAGAGGCCGCAAAATAATGCAGACCACAATTAAAGGTGATTTTGACGCGGGATTGCCCGGTGATTTAGCTGTCCTGCCGTCTTTTCGTTCCTCTGCTCGCGTATCTTCCCGCCGCGCTGGTGGTGAAGTTGCACCCGGTGATGCCGTAAAACTCACGTCAGGTAATGATTCAACAGTGGTCGCCCTTGCAAATGCGACGGTAACAATTGGTATCGCTGTTAGTGCTCATTCCAATATGCCAGCCATGCCGGGATTTGGCAGCAATACACGTATCGGCGTTGTCACTATCAATTGCCCGATTGGTGTCGTTGAAAATGGTCCGGTACGCGTTGCTGTTAAGGCGGGAGAATCACCGAAAGTGGGTGATTTAGCTATCCCTAAAGGCCGAAACAACACTACCGGATATATGGAATGGGGCGTTGCAAATTCCGGTGATAAGAGTCGATTTCGGTTCGAAACCACCACTCAGCGCGGCGGTACGGCAATTGTGATGGTGGTTGACGGTGAATTGTTGAGTGCTGGTTTTTCGCGTGATGTACCTGTAACGGGTATTTCGGTATCACCAAAAACCGCATCAAAAGCGGTTGGTGGCACTCAGCAACTAACGCCAACCATTACACCATCAGGAGCGGCAAATAAAACCGTCACTTATCAGAGCGGTAATGAAAATGTCGCCACAGTGGATTCAGCAGGTCTTGTCACGGTTAAAGCAGGAGCCACTACCGGACAGACCGCAACTATTACGGTACGAACTGATGACGGTGGTTTCACTGACACCGCTGTAATTACTGTTAGCTAACAGGGAACCTCCGAAATATGAATGAGAACTATTTAGCCGCGTTGATGGCGCAGCTTTTTACCGAAGCTCAGGTAACTGGCGTAATGCAGGGAGTTAACACCGACGAGCAAGGGCTAATTTTTGCCCGCGACCTGATTTCCATGTCTAAAGATGTTTACATGGAAGAAATGCCCGCCCCCGTAGCGTTAACCATGTTCCAGCAGGAGCCAGGGATTAACGAAGGGGCTAAGTGGGCGGGGTATCGCATGTACTCGGCACAAGGTATGGCAAAAATCATGGCGGCATTCGGTACTGATATGCCGATGATGAGCGCTAAAGGCCGGGAATACTTCGCGCTGATGTACGATATTGGCCTCGGCTATGGCTATACCTATAGCGACGTTATGGCAGCGGCAATGTCAGGTACGCCGCTTGATAACATGCTGGCGCTGAATACCCGCGAAGCGCATGAGCGCACAGTTTCTAATCTGTTGTGGCGTGGCAATAAGGAATACCAGATTATCGGCTTTATCGAGCATCCGAATATTCCTCTGGTAGCAGTAGCCGGTGCATGGGCGACGACTGACGGTGATAAAATTTGCGATGATGTTTCAGCAATTATCGCTGCAGTGAACACCACCAAAATCTACGAAGTAAATGAGTTCCATATGCCGTCTAAGGCATGGGCGCGAATTCAGGGGCTACGCCTTAGCGGTACGCTCGGCACAGTCCTGTCATTCCTGCGAACTTCTTACCCGGAAGTGACTTTCCGCAAAAACTCCGATCTGGATGATGACGGTATTTGTATCGCGCTGGCGAATAACCGCCGCCACTTCGCACAGGCTACCCCGGTGTTGTTCCGTCAGTTGCCAGTGCAACGTAGTGGGCTTGACCTGTCTATTCCGTGCCTGTCGCGCTCCGCTGGCGTAATCGTCCGTGCGCCGCTGGCTGCTGCTAAATCTTCTAAGGTGGTTTAAGTCATGACTGAGAAAGGGAAAAAGTTTCTAACCAACACCACACAAGCGCCGATTCATATCGGTGCAAAAAACAGTGAAGGGACTGTTATCACTATATCCATTGCGCCACTTGAGGCGGTAGCGGTTGACGCTGCAACACTGGCTATTGGAGGTGTTAAGCAGTTTCTTGATCAAGGTTGGTTAAAAGAAGTTTCAGCCGCAGACGCAGAAAAGCTCAATAAAGAGCACGATGGCGTAGTTGAATCCGACGACGAGTAGGGGCACAGCATGACGGTAAACGATTGGCTTGCCATTCTGCTACCGGGGTTATCACTTGATGAGGGCGCTATTAGCGCCCTTTCTTCTCAATGTGAGCGGCTCTACGACCTTCGAGCCGCAGCAGATTACGGTTATGACGTAGAGCGCCTCAAAGCGCTGTATGTTGCCGCAAATCTCGCCCCGATAGCTGTTGAGGGAATAAGCGCCAGTGTTCGCGGGGTGGCAAGCCGCCGTGAAGGGAAAGTGGCAATGACCTTTACTGAGTCAGCACAAAAGGCAGGCTGGCAGGGTACAACGTGGGGCGAGGAATTCTCAGACGCTATAGGCTCATTGTCTGGTGGTTGTATTCTCATCGGTCATGCCGATTAGCAGAATATTATCCTGATAAATGCGATTGGTCAGCCTTGGCGCCCACGGTATAAAAATGGTTAAAGCGCACTTTCGCAGATGAATATTCCAGATTTTAAAAAATGAATTCGGAGTTTGATCTATGCGTGGTGGTGCAACGTTAGATACAAAGGGTTTTGACCGGGTTTTACGCCAGCGAATCAAGGGATTGGCAGGCATAAAACTGACTGTTGGTATTCACCGGGGAAAAACCAATAACGGCGTTGATGTGGCGCTTTATGGAGCATGGAATAACTTTGGTACTAAAAACGCGATGGGCTGGGAATTAATCCCCGAACGTCCGTTTATGAGATTTGCATCAGACCGCATTTCAGACTGGATGAGGTCAAATGAGTACAGAGATATTTTACGTGACGTAGCGCTTGGAAGAATAACACCTCAGCAAGCTATAGCCAGAATCGGCGCTAAAGCCGTGTCGATTACCCGCAAGACTATAGCAGACTCCGCACTATACAAACCTAACTCAGATATCACCATCGCCCGGAAAGGGAGCACTAAACCGCTGATACATAGCGGGGTACTTATTCAGACCGTAAATTACAGGGCTTTTTCATGAGACGATTAATCCAATACTGGCAACCACTCCCTATTGAAATTGTGGGTGGCATGGTTCGCCAGGCATATTCAGAACAGAAAACAGCATTCCTCAGTATGCAACCAGTAGACGGCGGTAGCTCATTTAAGACGTATCTTGCGTCTCGTAAGCCTCAAGACCATATGGAGGCTATAGGGGAAGCTGATTTAGCAGTAACCGAGGAAGGCGAGCATAACGGCGCTATCGTGCATTGTGCTGGCAAATATTATGAGGTGGTACAACGTCAGGAATGGCAGAACGGCGTCATTAGTCACTATGAATATTTATTATTTGGCATGAAAGAAAAAGACGCATTAGCGCTGGTGGAATAATGAGTATATATACGGTTAAATTAATGACCGTTTCGGGGGAGGTCGATTATTCAGATTACCGTGCTGAGAAGGCGACTTTCTCCGATAACGGCAACAGTAAGGATGTTTTATTTACGCCATATAACGGGCGAGATCCATCTTTCATTACTTCGGTTATTCTGGATGAGGGTGACGGAAATAGCATTACCATTCCGGCAAATTTCCGTATTGATGTGGGAAATGTCGTTAAGTTTCCTAAAGGGACGTTAAAAGAGACTGACGCTCAGGCAACACCATTAATACTAAGTGGCGCACCTTATCTTGCTATGGTTCGGCTTCGCCAGGCATTTCTTGAGCTAACAGGCGATAAACCACTATACGCCCAGCAAAAGCTACCAGAACCTAAAGACCCGTTTACCGCCATTCATTTACTTTCGTCAGCGCGTGAGCCGCAGCCATTCGCCAAAACTTGGGACGGTGACTACAGGGTGTATCACTATAACTGTGCCGCTCAAATCATTGCGATTCGCTCATCTGACGACGCTCAGGCATATCTCGAAAACTTTCTTTATGAGGTCGATTCAACTGAGGGGGAATTCTGGCAGTTTGATAACAACTGCGTCATTGACCGCTCAGGCGATTTCGAGAATAGCTCACCTCTAATTGATAACCTCGTTTATCAGCAAATGGCACAGGTGACATTAACCCTGCAATTTGTTTTCCAGCACTACAAAAAAGAGCGCTGGATTGATAGCGCAACGGTGAAAGCGAACGAAGTGACGTTCCATATCAAGGGTGCATAAATGGCGAATTTAAGCAGGCTTTTTAGTGTGAAAATTGGACGGCAAACAACAGCCGCCCAATATGGCGTTTTCGGTGTGGGGATTATCCTTGCACCGGGCGCGGCGTTTTTTGGTTTGAAGTATTCGACGTATGAAAGCGCAAAAGTTGAAAATTTCAAAGACCTGTACCGGGTTTATAGCGGTGAAAATGCTCCTGATGATGCTGCCGCTGATGGTATTTCTGGTGATAATCTTCTGGCTGTTCGGGCTTATTTTTCGCAAAGCCCATCGCCAGACACGGTAGTAGTCGGTGATTTTTCCTCAGCCTACAGCAAGACCATGATTAAATTAACTGATGTTCCGGTTGTTGGTGCGCCATCGGGCACAAAAGCGACCATTGGCTATGTTAAGGGCGATGAATATCGTTATGCGAAATTTAACGGCACAGCATGGTCAGGAAGCACAGGAGTAGCGACTGATATCGTTGCTGATTCTGGCACAGCAGGTCAGTTCCTTGTCGATGGGCGCATTGTTTATCTGGAAGGTGCAGAAGTCGTTCACAAATCATCTGTCGTACTGTCGGCTGCAGTTAGCCAGGCAATTGCAGCCATAAAGAACCAGTATAACAAGTTCTTCATGCTCATGACCCCATCCCGCGACCTTTCAATTCAGAAAGTGATTACTGACTGGACTGAATCGCAGATTGATAAAATGGCAGTATTTATTGATGACTATTCATCGCCAACATGGGCGACGGACAACATCACTAAATATATCTTTGAAAAAAATATTGCAGGTTCGTTTGCCGTATCCACTAAACGGGAAAAGAACTTCCTTGATGCTGCTCTGGCTGGTCGCTGTCTGGTTATGCAACCGGGCTCAGAAACATGGGCGCTTAAGACGCTTAATGCCGTACAAGCCGATGACTTTACCGAAACCGATTACCAGAAAATCAAGGCATTCAACGGTAACACGTTTGAGGATTACGGTTCCGGCATCACGGTAACTTATCCGGGTACATGTGGTGACGGTGAGTCTATTGAGGTTGTGCGCTTTGCTTACTGGCAGGCTGACCGCATGCAAAAAGACCTCGCAACTCTTTTTGTGAACCGTAACAAAGTTGGTCACGACATGCCGGGGTATGAAGTCGTTTGTAACAAGATGGAAAGCTCGCTAAAAGCAGGTCAGACTGCTGGCGGTATTCTGGAAAACTTTACCGATGAAAACGGTGATTATGTCCGTGGATACGAGGTAATCCGCCCAACAATGGCAGAAGTCAGCGCGACCCAGCGCATTAAAGGCGACCTGACCGTTAAATTCAGATTCTATCTTCGCTACGCCATCAAGCATGTAGATGCTGTTGGTTCCGCACTGACCTACGGGATTTAATTATGTATTTAGGCAATATGTCCTCAAAAGACTGGCTGATTACTGTCGGTGTTGTCCCGGTAATTGGCCTGGCGAAAGACAGCAATATCATCGTTGAAGTACCGGACGACCAGATTACTGTTTCATCCGGCATCGGCGGTGATTGGTCATTTATTGAGAATCCTAGCGAGGAAGGCTCAGTAACATTCACCACGCAGCGTAATTCCCCGGTAAATACCGCGCTGGCGCTGATGCAAAAGACAAAAGCTGTCATTCCTGTAACCGTAACCAACACACGCAATCTTTCCGTGCACCGGCTGGGCTATGCGATGTTTGCCCGTCAGCCGTCTGATGGTGCAAATAACGGCGTCGGAGCGCAAACACTGGAATGGAAACTCCTGACGGGCGAGCTTGATTCAACGATTCTTGGGGTGAATTTAACCAATGGATGATTCAATCAAACACGTAGAAATTAACGGAAAAAAATACTGCATCATCCGTATGAGCGCCTTTGATGCTGTTCACTTCAACTTGCGTGTAGCTGAAATTCTGGCGAAACACGGTATCAGCCAGGTAGAAAGCATCCTGTCTATGTCGTCGAAAATTTTCGGTATGCTCAACCGCGAAGACCACGACGAATTGCTGTTTACGCTGCTTTCAAAGTCACGCGCCCAACTGGTGGATAACGGCGAATTTCTGGATTCTTGGGACGCAGTTAACACCAATTTCACCGCAGCAAACATTGCTGATGTGTATCTGGTGGCGCTTGAGTGCCTTAAATTGTCCATTCTTCCGGTAACAGCAGGGTTAAAAAAAAATATTGGGCTGGACACAGCGGCAACAATGCAGGGAGCCATGCGGCAATTGTTCAACGCCTTGCTGAAAACCTTGACCGAACCATCCGCACAGAGCTCGTCATCTGGCGAGTGATTGAAAGCGGCCTGATTAGCTACGACGCCGTAGCGTCAGGCCGCGCCTCCTTCGATTCCATTATGAGAGCCTCCGCCGTTATCCAGTTCGATAACGCGGTTCAACACGCGCTTAGTAAGGTGAAAAAATGACAGACCAGTCAGCCGATCTCGTAACGAAAATTGACGTTATCCCCGAACTGGAGGGATTAAACAGTTTTGACGCAGCCATAGAGCGCGCAATTGCCAAAGTAAACCAGCTTGACGCAGCCATTAAGCGCGTTAACAACCTGAAACCCGCCAGCCCATATGCGCCAGCCAGTACCGCCAGTGCGCCATCTGTAGCAACAACGGCAGCAGTAGCGACAATAGCCGCCACAGGCGCAAATCTGGTTAGCCGGACGCCATTAGCCGATACAGTTAGAAAAGAGGCTCAGAAGGTCGCACGTGCAGCCGTAGAGGGTACAACCAGCGGCCTGACGGATAAAATCAGTATCCCAGCCAATAATCTGTACCGGCTACCGCATAATAATGAGTTTGGCGGTTATCTCCCGCCGCCTCGCGCTGGTCGGTCTACTTTACCGCCTCATGTAGACTCTGGATTTTCTTCTGGTCGGTCTGGTGGTGGAGGCATAAATATACCGCCTCCGGGTGGCTCTGGCTGGACAGCAGGTCGGGCTGGTGGTTTGGCAGATCCAAATGCCGGTAATCCATTCTCAAAATACGATACCTCAGCCAGAAGCTTTTCCGGCGAGCCGCTGGAGGCGAAAAAGAAACCTGTTGCAGAGGGTGTAGAGAAAGCGACACGTAATCCATTTGGTGTTGATAGCATGCTGGCTGGCGCGGGGCTGACGGCGGGTATTGTCGCCGCTGGTAATGCTCTGGCTGATAGCCTTGATTCTATCCAGCGCCAACAGGCACAAATTGCACGACTGGCGCAGACTACAGGGGATGCAAAAGAGGCATTTTTTGCCCTTAACGCGGCGGCAAGCGACGTTAGAAACGACAGCGGGGCGTTTATCTCCACTTATACCAATATGGCGACAGCGACACAAAAATTAGGGCTTTCGCAGGAAAGAACGATAACCGCAACACAGGGACTTGTAGGGGCGTTGCAATTAGGCGGTGGCAGTGCTGAGGCAGTCAATGCAGCGCTTTATCAGATGGGGCAGGCATTTTCATCAGACCGCTTCGGCGGCGATGAATTCCGCTCATTCATGGAAGCGATAGGGACGATGGCACCGAAAGTAGCTGAGGCGTTTGGTACAGACGTTAAAGGACTCCGTGAAATGTCAGAAAAAGGGAAGCTGACCTCAGAAACCATGATTAAAGCCTTTGAAAAGCTGGCGGCGAGCAACATAGATTTGTTGAAAAAGCAGGGCTGGACGTGGGGACAGACAATGACAGTCATGAAAAATGACTGGCAAGCCTTCTTAGCTCAGGCAACCATCGGCGGCGAGTGGCAAAAATTTACCGATTGGGCGGCAAATACCTTAATTCCACTGGCGAGGAAAGCCGAGAAAGAAGTTGCTGAGTTTTGGTCTACGCTGGCTGATGAAAGTAAAACCGCCATACTCATTGGGATTCTTGGCGCTGTTGGTGCGGCATTTACCGCGCTGGCAGTTCCGGTTATGGCGGCGCTTTGGCCTTTCCTCGCCATTGGCGCGGCTGTCTGGCTGGTTTATGAGGCTTTTGTTGAATGGAAAGCCTGGTTGAATGGTGAAGGTGGAACCATCTTTGATAGCTTATTCGGAAGTTTTGATGAATTTGAAAAACGTTATCCAAATTTAATATCGGCTCTCCGAACCATTGTTAGCTTGGCAAGCAAAGCAGCGATAAGCGTTAATTCTGCGACAAAAAACGATAAAAGTGACGGTGTTTTCACTGATGCGATTGAAAGTCCGTTGTCAGCAGTAGTGAATGGCTTGTATAACTTAACACCATTAGCCCCCACATTTAGAGCGCTAAGTGGGTTAAATGATATGTTTGACCTGAATCCTCTACCGGGCATAGAAAACACACTTGGTTTAATGCCTTCTCCATCTACAGCAGGGAATCAGACCATTAGCAACAGTGGTAATAAGACCACGCACATTCATGTTAACAGTGGCAAGGAAGCCGCTGAAACTTTGAATAATATCAATGATACAGGAAACACCTACGGGAATATTGATGGTAATATTGCAGAATCGACGGGCGCGAGATAAGGAAGATGCGATGCCAAAAAATGAATTTAAAAACTTTGCAACATTTGAAACATTGATTACGCCAAAAATCATTACGATTGTATATTGGCTCGCTACGATACTGCTTATCGCAGGTACTATTCTAAGCTGGTTACAGCAGAGAGAAGGGGTAAGTATTAGCTTTGCTGTATCACTTATCGCGACAAGAGTTATTTTTGAGTTGATTATGGTTTCATTCAAAAATAATGAATACCTTCGTAGAATCTGTGAGGCAGCAGAGGAAAAGAAAGCGGAGTAATCGCCAGCGGTCACGCAATGTTACCCACGCCAATAAGGTGTGAAAATCCCCTCCACGTAGGGGATTTTTTTTATGGGGTTTTCATGGCTGACGGTATGGAGGGTGCAATTTCAGCACCACGTGACCAACGCGCAGTTATGGTGTTTGAATCTGGTGTTACAGTGTCACTAAGGCTAAAGACCAGAGAAGGGTTTGAAGCGAAACGCACCATAGCTCAGGGGAAAGTCGAAACAGGTTATAAAATCTCTGACGGCACGGTAGACGATCCAAAGGTTGTATCTTTTGAAGGCATCATTACTGGTGCTGATTTCCCTTATACATATGGACTGCTTTATACAACGCAAAACATGATTTGGGCGATGAATCAGGCTCAGCAAATCATGGCGGCTTATGAGTTAAAAGAGTTTGTATCAGTTTACACATCGTTTATGGCGATGCCTCAAAGCGTTATCCAATCGCTAAATATCGAAGCCGTACCTAAGAAAAATTGCTACACCATCAAACTGACCGCGCAAAAAGTCGAAACGGTAACATTCCAGCGTTCGCGCAATAAATCAGCACAATCAAAAACTTCCAATCCGGCAGGGAAGGGGACAGTTGCCGCAGGTAAGAAAAGCGCCGCGCCTGTTGATGCAAAAAAGGAACCTCAAAAAGTTTTCGCGCTTGAGAAGATGCGCCGCATGCTGGGAGGCTCTTAAATGCAGCCTGCTTACTACGAAATCAACGTAATCCCATCCATAGCAGACCAGGAATTTACATCATCTCTGAATGGCATGGTTTTGAACATGCGATTGTTCTATGCGACCACAACAAAACTATGGTGGCTGGAAATATCTGACGCTGACAGAGCGGTTACACTGTCACAAATTTGCTTGCGTCCGGGTGTCTGGCACAGGCTTAGCGGGAAAATACCAGGTTATGCCGGGGCTGGCGCGGTCGGTGTTGCGCGTTTACGTCCTAATGAGCCTTTTGGCGATGTGTATGCTTTTGCTGGCAATTTTGGCCTTTTCTTTTATGACGAAACGGAGAGTGATTAAGTGAGGATTCTTAGACAAATAAAGGCGGCATTGCCATCTGGAAAACTAGCCGTTGTAGCTGTTTTGTTTATGGCTCTGGTATTTGGTGCATTTAAGTTTTGGGACTGGATTAAATACCGCGTAGGAGTGATTACAGTCGCAATGGCAATGTTATCTCTAAATGAATGGGCGGTATTAACGGGTATTTTCTGCACGATAGGGACTTTTTTTGTCAACTGGTATTACGAACATAAAAAGTTTTTACGTTCAACAACCAGAGATATTAATTGTGAATAAAAGCAAACTAAGCGCGGTAATGCTGGCACTTATTGCAGCCGGGGCAAGCGCTCCTGTGATGATGGCACAATTTCAGCATGAAAAAGAAGGTACAAGTCTGACAGCATATCAGGACAAAAGCCGGGGAGTCTGGACTATTTGCGGCGGTGTGACTTACGTTAATGGAAAGTCGGTAATCAAAGGCATGAAATTAACGCGTGAGCAATGCGACAAGATAGACAAGGCTGAACAGGCTAAAGCGCTGGCATGGGTCGATAAAAATGTCCATGTGCCACTAAGTGAACCTCAGAAAGTTGGCATTGCATCATTTTGTCCGTGGAATATTGGTCCCGGTAAATGTTTCACATCAACGTTTTACAAAAAGCTAAATGCCGGGGACAGATTCGGGGCATGCGCAGAAATAAAACGCTGGGTGCATGACGCCGGGCGTGATTGCCGCATCCGTGAGAATAATTGTTACGGTCAGGTTATCCGACGAGACCAGGAATCTGAATTAACGTGCTGGGGTTTGGACAAATGAAAACCAGATACACGCTTTTAACTGGTTTTTTGGTTGCGTCAGTTTTATGCGGGACAGGTTATGTAATTCACCAGCAGGCTTATGAGGCTGGAAAACAAGCGGAGCGCAAAGACTGGCAATTTGAATGGTCAAAACGCGATGAAGCTGACAGAGCCGCGCAACTGAAACAGGAAAAGGAACAACGTAATGAAGAATTGCGCCGTCACAAAGAAACACAGGAAATTGTCAATAACGCTGAAAAGGAAAAACAAAAAGCCCTGGCTGATGCCGTTACTGCTAACGATGCTGCTGACAGGTTGCGCGGAGCAATTACCAATATCAGGCGTGAACTCGCAGCCAGTGAAACAAGCCGCATTTCCGCAGATGCCGCCAGAAGGCAGACAGCCGCCGAAACCGCAAGTTTGCTTGCCGACCTGTACGAAGAATCTGACCGCCGCGCGGGAGAAATCGCTAAGTATGCTGATGCAGCCGCAAGCGCCGGGAGCGTCTGCGAGCGCACCTATGAAGCAGTAACGCGATCTGTTGAGTGATCGAAACGGATCAATTAATGCCCGTATGTGATTGATAAAAGGGGTGATGAAATGAAAAGGGCGGGGCTGTGATGTTGGTCGCTTGTTTGTAGTTGCATTAGATGTGAACTACATATACGATGAAAGGCATGGGAGAGAAGGCTTTCTCTGTTTTAACGTAGATTACAAGCGACTTACGCGTTACGCCACGCCATTTAACATAATATACATTATGCGCACTGATGTTGTAATGGCTCAATAGTAATGTCCGCCTGTGGCTCAATTCAGATGTCCGCGCTATGGTAAGCTTCACTGGTCCGTTTAAACTACCGGGAGGCATATCATGAGCGCAGAAAGCTCAGGAGTGTTTACTTTGAAAGAGATCAACCGGATCAAGATTATACAGGACGTCATTGAACGTCGCATCACAACGCGCCGTGCGGCCGAGCACCTCGGTATCAGCGACAGGCAATGCCGCAGACTTCTTGCCCGTTACCGTGAAGGCGGACCGCTTGGTATGGCCAGCAGACGATGTGGCATGCGTGGTAACCGCCAGTTGCCACCCGGGCTCGCAGATCAGGCTCTGGAACTGATCAAGACGCGTTATGCTGATTTCGGTCCGACTCTGGCGCGTGAAAAGCTCGAAGAACTCCACGGACTGTTTCTTGGCAAAGAAACTGTCCGGCGCATCATGGTGCGGGCTGGCTTATGGGTTCCCCGTAAACAACGTGCCGCAAGGATCCCTCAACCACGGTACCGGCGTCCGTGTACTGGTGAGCTGATACAAATAGATGGCTGTGATCACGACTGGTTTGAAGGCCGTGGCCCGGCCTGCACCGCGCTGGTCTATGTTGATGATGCAACCAGCAAACTGATGGAACTGTTGTTTGTTAAATCGGAGTCCACGTTTTCTTACTTCGAAGCCACGCGGCGCTATATCGATAAGCATGGTAAACCGCTGGCACTGTACAGCGATAAAGCCGGTGTTTTTCGTGTTAACAATAAACACGCCACAGGCGGAGACGGGCATACTCAGTTTGGGCGAGCCATGCATGAACTGAACATCCAGACTATCTGTGCAGAAACCAGTCCCGCCAAAGGGCGTGTAGAACGAGCTCACCTCACTTTACAGGATCGTCTGGTCAAAGAGCTGCGGTTACAGGGCATTTGTTCAATGGAGGCTGCAAATGACTTCGCTGAGGCCTATATGGCTGACTATAACCGCCGTTTTGGCAAAGTACCGCGACATGATTTTGACGTACACCGTGCTGTAGAACATGATGAGGACCTGGGGCTTATTTTCACTGTTCGTGAAAAACGTAAAGTCTCAAAATCGTTGACGATACAATATGATAAAATGTTGTACCTGATTGAAGACAGCGAACTGAGTCGCCGTGCAATAGGTAAATATATCGATGTGTATCACTATCCTGATGGCAGAAAAGAGCTGCGCCTGAACGGTACGCTACTTCCCTACTCTACCTACGACCGACTGTCAGAAATCGACCAGGGCGCGATTGTCGATAACAAGCGTCTTGGCCGAACCCTGGAGTTTATCAGTCTGGTGCAGAGCAAGCGGGATAACACGCGCTCTCAGTCAATTCCCGCTGGAGATGGCCCTTCCCGACGACGGCCAAAGCAGGAAGGGAAGAAATCCCAGCGCTCACTGGATAATGATGACATGCTCGAAGCACTCAAACAGCTTCAGTCACGTTCAGAGGACATTTTTGGTAAAAGAGCCCGCTGATGGTACTCACTGGCCGGACAGTGGTTGCTCACCAGTTGATATTGTCCGGCCAGACCCATGATGTATTATTCATTTCGTTCAGCATCTTTATGTCCTGCTTTTCACGGGCATACTTACCCCATAATGAATGAAAAGAACGAACAATACTGATTAACTGCTTTTTTCTTTGCTCCGGAGATAGGCTGATAAAATAGCAGCACCTGCTGTCAATATTATCCTCAATGAAATTAAAATCAGAGTCTGATGCATATTTTACTGTTAGCATAATATCATTCGACGTTGTTCTCTCAGACTCTGTTAATGCTGATTCTATCAGGTATTCAAAGGCATACATGACAGACAGCTGGTTTTTGTCTGTCTGAATATAACCCATTGAGTTTCTGAGTATTGAGGACTGTACCAGGACCAGAGGCCATAAAAGCTCAACACCATAAAGCTTATATGTATCATGTTGATCATACTGATGTTGCTCAACACGACGATTACCTTCCCGTGCTTTACGAATATCATAGGCAAGGGATAACATAAATCCGTCTTTAACTTTAATCAGTGGGCTTTCATCCACGATGTAATGAATGAGTTCATGTAATTCATTCAGGGCTTCTGAATCTCCCCACAGTATAAAACCTGCATTGTTCGGCGTTAACTCGTATCGAAGCATGGGCTCAATCATCCTGTTGTTTCAGTCGGAGGAAAGTCTATCAGTAAAGAGAATGAGAGATCAAAGTGGTCATTTTAATTGAGCTGGATAACGGACATTTCAATTGAGCCTTGACATAGATTGTTAGAACCATTTAGTAATGTCACTTTTTATCCAGATAGAAACGTCACCTTAGAGTAAGCTAAACTGAATGCAATTCTAAGGGGCTCAACGCATGTTGGTGACCATGTCAGATAAAGAGATCCACCGCCTACCGGTGATACAGGCAGTTTGTGAAAAGCGTCTACGCCGTCGTGATGCAGCATCACAGCTTGGCATTTCAGAACGTCAGGCGCAACGACTTATCAATCGTTACCGAGTTTCTGGTGCTGAAGGACTTGTCAGCCGCAAACGCGGCCAGCCCAGCAACCGCCGGTTGACCGAATCTCTCAAACTACGAGTACTCACGCTGATACGTGAAAACTACAGTGACTTTGGGCCCACACTGGCCGCAGAAAAACTCAGAGAGCGCCATAATATCCGGCTTTCAATCGAGACCGTCCGCAACTGGATGACGTCTGACGGACTCTGGGTCCCGCATGCTCGCCGTAAGTCACGGGTTTATCAACCCCGACATCGGCGTGATTGTCTGGGTGAACTTATCCAGATCGACGGCTCCCACCATGACTGGTTTGAAGGCCGTGCGCCAAAATGCTGCCTGCTGGTCTTTATCGATGATGCCACCGGGCGTCTGATGCATTTGCGGTTCAGCGAGTCAGAAACAGCCTTTGACTACATGCTGGCAACCCGGGAATACATCGAGCAGCATGGGAAGCCGGTATCGCTGTACAGTGACAAACACGCAATATTTCGCGTCAGTGGTCCGGAGAAACGCAATACCACCGTTACCCAGTTCGGACGTGTGCTTTATGACCTGGCAATCGAGCTTATTTGTGCCAACAGCTCTGAAGCTAAAGGCCGCGTGGAACGTGCGAATCAGACACTTCAGGATCGGCTGATCAAAGAAATGCGTCTGGAAGGTATAACCGGCATTGAGGCCGCAAATGCCTGGCTTGCCACTTTCATCGCTGACTTTAACAGCCGGTTTTCACGACCGGCTAAGTTCCCCAAAGATTTGCATCGTCCGGTGCAGGAAAGCCCCGATGAATTAAGAGACATCTTTGCCTGGCATGATGTTCGTACCGTGTCGAAATCACTGACCTTCCAGTACGATAAGATCCTTTATCTCATGGACACCACAGAAGAAAATAGCCGTCTTGCCGGTGAAAAAATTAAAGTACTGGATTATCCCGATGGCACCCTCGCCTTCCTCTATGGGCACCGGAGCCTTAAGTGCCAGGCATTTGATAAGCTGGCCTGTGTCGACCAGGGGCAGATTGTTGATAACAAACGTCTCGGGACTGTACTCCGACTGGCTCAGGTAAAACAGGATGAGCGGGAAAGCGAAGGCAAACGGGAACGAAGCAAAAAATCGCCCAGCCGTAAGGCTCAGGTGCGCATCCAGGAACAGCTCCGGGCTATCAATCCCGTTCTGGCAGACCCGAGCTTGTTTGTGGCAAGTTCAAAGCGATAGAATCGACCATCAGTGCTGCAAAGTACCGGAACAGTGAGTCCCCAAAAGGATACTTGAGATGATTAAATTCCCGACTACAAAGCGCGTTGATTTGTATAAAACTGCTGTCAGCTCTGAGCAATTACATCTAGATCTGGTTGCGGCTCAGGAGTTCATGTTCGATGCCTGGGAAAATGATGACCTGGAAGTTGTGCTGAAACTCATCAGAAAAGCTATCAAGAAATCCCCGCTCTGTGCTGACGCATACTCATTCTACTGCGAGATATCTCAAGAACCTCCTGAGTCAAAAATCGGGAAGCTGGAGACTGCTTTGTACGCAGCCAGCATTGCACTTGGCGAGGATTTTCAGGAGTTCGCAGGACGTTTCTGGGGATTTGTCGAAACACGTCCATATATGAGAGCAAAAGCAGCTTTGGCTGAGGCCTTATGGGAGTCTGGTAATTTTTATCCGGCTATGGCTCATAGCCGCGAAATGCTGAAGCTCAACCCGAACGATAACCAGGGGATTCGTCATTTATTAGCGAACTATTACCTTGAGCTTGAAATGGTGGATGATCTGGCCTTGCTACTGGACGATTATCCTGGGGATATGCGTTCGTTTTTTCAGTATACACGCGCCCTACTCGCCTACCGACAGTCATCCCCGGATGCCGATGATATCGCTAAAGCTGCGATTGATTCTAATAGACACATCCCCGGCTTGTTATCGAAGTGCAGATTACAGATCAAGTCTAACAGTGGATATATCACGTTAGGTGGAATGGATGAAGCCATTTATTATGTGAATCATAATATAAAGCCTTGGATTCGCACCTCTGGCGCAATTGATTGGATTGTAAATAATTCATTAAGTAAAATATAAGGATTTAGTTTTAATGTTTAATCTAATTATGGGCGGAGAACCTGACTATTTTGAACATTGGCCCATGTATGAACGGGTTAGTGGGAGTTGTGATTTTCCTATATCACGTATGTTAGAAGGCACCTCTGATGACATCCGGTTGAAGTTAACGCCTTTGAATGATAAAGCATTATCTTATATTGAGAAATTACCTACGCTTTTTATGTCAGAACTTTATTCCCGAGACAATGTTGAATACATTACTTTGCGACTTGGTGTAATTTCAAATCTACGAACAGTTAACAAAAATGTTGAGTTTGATTTCAGAATCACTCACTCACAAGATGATGTCGTAGTGATAAACAAAGAGTTATATCAAACAGCTTTAGAATTAGGTGCATATGGGCTGAAACGGACTCACTGGGGAATAAAAGCACGTGATTTAAATCAAACATTAGCACTTCTAAATATAACGACAAGAAGTACACCACTTCCTCCTACTGAAGCACTTCCTGATGAAGTTGATAACTACCCAATAATAGATAATGTTCAAAGTTTCATGGCGCGTGTTTTAGAACAAGATCATGAAGAAGATGCAGAAATATTTTATCGTGGACATTCTGATGTATCTTACGAGTTGGCTCCATCAGTTTTCAGGAAAAACAAAAAAGGTAACTTCAAGCATTTGCACAGTGAATCAAATTTAGTCCGTGAAGCCCTAACAGCAAGGCCAACTGAGTTTGTTGATGATAAAACAATGCTAGACAAGTTAGTAAGGATGCAACACTACGGACTACCAACTCGTTTGTTGGATATAACATCAAATCCACTAATCGCTCTGTATTTCGCTTGTTGCGACATTAGTAATAATGAAAATACAAATGAGGTTGATGGACATGTTATTATTTTCAAAACAAAAAGGGATCGTATAAAATTCTTTGACTCTGATACAGTAAGTTGCATATCAAATATATCAATGCTAAGTCAAACACTGAAAGATCAGCTGGATTGTAAAATGGACAAGGAGGCTTTCAATAAAACTGAAGCTTGTCAAAAACTCATACATTACATTAAAGATGAAAAACCTTATTTTAAAGATGTAATTATACCATCAGATTTGGAAAGGTTAATTTTCGTTAAAGGAAGAAATAATAATGAAAGGATGTCATCACAGTCAGGTGCATTCTTATTATTTGGGAATAATGCTGTTTATCCCGATTTAGTTTCAAACCCTGATGATGCTATGCAAGAGTTTAAAGTAGAAAAAATAGTGATCAGAAACAAAGCTAGAATACTTAAGGAACTCGCAAGGTTAAACATTACAGATGCGACAGTTTATCAAGGCATGGAAAGGACAATGAAACTAATTGCGGCCAAATTTTCCGCAGGAGATTGATCTTCATGTGGTTTTTTGACACACTAGCCTGTCGCTACTGGCATTGGTCCCTTGTATGCTAAGCATATGAACTCTGGTGTGTGTTGGACAGGAGCAATTAACCAGTCGTATAGTAAAATTTGAATGTAAAAATATAAAACAAGGAGTTGAGAATGAACCCCATTACTTTGAGTGAAATGAGTGATGAAGATGAAGAGGTAAAAATCATTTCTTCATATGAACCTCAAGATGATGAGATTGCGATCGTTTTTGATAGTTCAAAAATTACTGGAGGTAATGCACTGGATTTTTTCCAGTTCACCAAGCAATCACATTCTAATGTTAAAGTGTACGGAGATTCTAATGGTGTTTCGTACCTGCAATTAAACAGTATAACGTTAGCGTTAGGCACTTTCTTTGCCACATCAGTAATGATACCTTTTTTAGTAAATCTTGTTTCAAATTATATTCAGAAAAAAATTGATAACTTTGGAACTAGAGATATAGACGTTAAAGTCTCTATAATTAAAAAAAATAAATCAGGAAAACATGTGAAATACACTGTTTCTGGAAAAGTAGACGATGTTTTAAAAGTAATTAACAAAATCAAATAAAAATCTATATAGATATTATGAATATTCACGAAAAGTTAAAGCGTTGGATGTGTATTACTCAAGAAGATAGTGCTATTCTTGATTATCTTAATGCTGAGTTAAAAAAAGCTCAATCCTTGAGCTTGAATAATGAATCAAACAGATTGTTTTTATACAAAACAATTTTACTAGCCCATTTAAAATATATTCAAGTCATTAATTTACTTACAAGAGGTGATTTTTATGAAGCATGGGTAGAACTTGAAAGGATAGAAATAGATTTAATACATATTAAAGAAAATAATGAGTTTCTGCCTGAGGTTAATTTCTATGGTGTTAACTTCTTAGCGAGAATGGTATGTAATTGGCAGGCGTTATTCCCATATAAAATCTTCGGTAGTTCTCGTGAAATAATAAAAGAAGTGAAATGTTCAGTATGTAATACAACCCGTAGTTTTATTAATGATTGTGGTCATGTTAAAAATAAACTTTATAATGGAGTTCTTTGCTTTGATGAAGTGATCGATTTTGAATTAATTACTTATGACATAGTTAGTAATCCCGTTAACAAATGTAGTGTTTTTTTCTCCAATGATGGTGATCATTATAACTATTCAACTTTAATTAGTGTTGTCAAATACATACAATCCCCACATCAAATTTTCAATATTACGACCTGGAGATTTAAGGCGAAAGAACATGATGGAGTATTATCGCCAGAAAATATTTGTCCATGTGGAGATTCTTTAAAAAAATATGCAGATTGTTGTTTGCCACGTAATGGTATTTATAAAAAACATATAGATATTTGGTTTCCCTTCCCGTTGAATGTAGAACCTATTTAGAACCAGATATTCAATAACTAAAGATCCCGTTGACACAGATATTTCCATATTAAGATGTTTTCGTTATATTTTTATTCCAGTCTTTCATATTTAACTTTTGCTTTATTAATTGGTTGAGTGGGATAACGCAGCAGTCACATTAATATGATTACATAGGCTGAAAGTGCCCTTTCTATCTTGCACAAAGAGGTGACATTTTAAACTTGCTTTGACAGATGTTGAGTAAGGTAGAATCTGATGCTTTATGGTAATCCTTGTGCTGCTCGATAATGATGGCCAAACCTCTTTTCAAATGCCGTTACCAGCGCTAACCATTTTCGACCTGTGCCGCATCACTCACTGAACATCAAAACTGATAACTTTAGTTCACGCTGGCAAACCACAGACATGCCAATCTGTCTTCCTGGCATATTTCTGCCCTTATCCTTCATTATCATATAATCTTCTAAATGAAATGGCTCACCGGCAAGGACTTATGCGGTCCTTTCTGCCTTTTTCTCTCATACTGGAGATTCATTCATGGCTGACTGGAACCCTTCGCTTTATCTGCAATATGAAACTGAACGTTCAAGACCCGCAGCGGAATTACTCAACAGAGTGGCGTTAGAGAGTGTTCGTTCAGTTGTTGATCTCGGCTGTGGTCCGGGAAACAGCACGGCATTACTGCATCAGCGCTGGCCTTCGGCTGTAATAACCGGGGTTGATTCCTCACCCGCCATGCTGAATGAAGCGCGCAACGCATTACCGCAATGCCATTTTATTGAAGCGGATATCAGTCAGTTCCAGCCCGAGCATCCTGTGGATCTGCTTTACGCAAATGCGTCTTTACAATGGGTACCCGATCACTATGAATTATTGCCGAACCTGGTATCGCTACTGGGTCGCAACGGCGTTCTGGCCGTACAAATGCCGGATAACTGGCTGGAACCCACGCATGTTCTGATGCGCGAAGTGGCTTATGAACAGGGTTTCCCGGACCGGGGTCGTGCGCCACTTCCTGGCGTACATGCCTACTATGATATTTTGACCGAAACTGGCTGTGAGGTGGATATCTGGCGCACCACGTATTATCACATTATGGATTCTCATCAAGCAATTATCGACTGGGTAAGTTCTACAGGCCTGCGCCCCTGGTTACAGGATTTGAGAGAAAGCGAGCAACGTCAGTATCTGGCTCGCTACCACGAACTACTTCAGGAGCAATATCCACTGCAGGAAAATGGCAAAATTTTACTGGCATTTCCCCGATTGTTTATTGTTGCGCGCCGCAATAATTAAGCATTTATCATCAGATAGATCACAGGAATAGAGGATCGCCTATGAGCGCCCTCGCCTTTTTAACATAAGGATCTAGTGACAATGCGAGGCATCTGCTAGTGTCTTGCCACGTGTTTCCGACGGGAGTCGTTATGTCTAAAGTCTACATTGGTGGGTGTCTTTGTGGTTCGATCCGCTTCACGGCCAGCAGTCCTAATAATTCCCATACCTGCTCCTGCGATATATGCCGGAAACATACGGGCGCACCGACCGTCGTCTGGATTGAGTTTGATGCAGAAAATGTAGAATGGACGGGAAAAGCCGGAAAACCGACAACCTGGCGCTCATCAGAAACGAGTTGTCGAGCCTTTTGCCCTCAGTGCGGCAGTTCCGTGGGCGCTATTGATGATGCCCCGGTAATTGCACTTTTAGCCGGGGCTTTTGATGACCCTAACGATGAAGACCTGGCGCCAGAGTTTCATTCGTTTTCCGATATGCAGCCAGCCTGGTGGCAAAACGAACGTAACTAAGTTAGTTGGTAATGCTTATCAGGCATGTGTTTTGCTGGCACATTTGTTTCATCGTTCATCTGCAGCAAATCGATTTCGATCGCATTGCAAATCGCATCCAGCGGCAGGTCATTGTTCTCTGTGCCAAACGGATCTTCAAGCTCTTCTGCAAGCGTGTCGAGCGAGATAAACGTATAGGAAATAAGCACCGAGATAAACGGTGTCATGTAGTGCAGATCCACCACTAACGCGAATGGCAGCATGATACAAAACAGGTATACCGTGCGATGAAGGATCAAAGTATAAGCAAACGGGACCGGCGTATTCGCAATCCGCTCACAACCAGCCAGTACCGCAGACATATCGTTTAACCTATTGTTTAAACTATGAAATAATATGTCTGACAGTTGCTCATCACGCCTGCGCACGGCCAACCACTCTCCCATTAACAACAAAATGCGGTTTGCTGGAGATTGTGAGGCAAATACCGTCTGCAGATCTTTCTCGCTGAGGTACTTCGCCAACGGCTCTGCCTGTGGCTTTCGACGTAAAGTCATGCGTAAACAGTGGGCAAACGCGATTTGCAGACGAACAAACTGCCCTAATTCGGCGTCATCCGGTAAGGTGGTTTTTACCTCACGCAGTAGCGATCGGGAAGCAATCATCAACTGCCCCCACAGGTGTCGGGCCTCAACGTAACGTGAATAACAGGCGTTATTGCGAAAACCTAAAAAGATTGCAATCGCCACGCCGAGAATGCTGAATGGCGCCAGGGTGAATTTGATTCCCAGCATCGTATACCACGGAAGCATGATAATAACGGCGATGGAGAGCAGGAAGTTCAGCAGCAGTCGTGAAAAGATTTTAGATAATACTGACCCATGCCAAACGAATATCAGGCGTAGCCAGTGTTGTTGGGGGCGAACGATCATGGTTTTCTTCGGGAAAATGTGAAATCCATCACATTAGACGCGATCATGATCAATGTTGCAAGTTAATCGCAACATTAACTAAACAACTTTTGAGCTGCCAGAACCACCGCGCACCGGAGTTACAGAACGGTGTAGTCATTAATAAACAATAGTATGTTGTAACTAAGGAATGTTCTATAAAAAACCCGGCCTGAGCCGGGTTGTCTTCTTAGCATAATGGCTTAACGGCTTCACGCATGCCTTTGGCCAGAATGGTATCCAGATCGGCTGAAACCTGTTCCACGAGTCCGGAAACCTGAGTCAGGTCCTGTTCCCAGTGTTCTTTAACGTCCAGTACCGATTTGACTAACTCTTCGGTGCTTATCTGGCGGTCATGATGCTGGGACCACAGCTGTTGAAAACGTGCCACCCAGTGCGCATCATCCTGGACCGGATAAGCCTCACCGTTACGCTCTCCACGATAGAAAGCAATCAGCGCGGCAAGCGCAAACGTCAGGCGCGCCGGCAGTTTACCGCTGGCCTGTTGCCCTGCCAGCAGCTGCGGCAATATACGGGTACGGAATTTAGTCATGCCGTTCAGGGCAATCGACAGCAACTGATGCTTGATGTACGGATTGCAGAATCGACCGGTCACCGCGCTGGCGAAAGACGCCAGCTCATCGCGGGGTAAATCCAGTACCGGAATGATCTCTTCATAAATCGCTTTTTCAACGAAGGCGCAAATCTCTGCGTCATTCATCGCCTCACCCACGGTGTCCAGCCCTGCCTGCCAGGCAACGGGAACCAGTGCGGTGTGTGCGCCGTTGAGAATCGCCACTTTTCGTTCTTTGTACGGTTTGATGTCATCAACAATCAGGACATTAAGCGGATATTTATCCAGACGCAGCTCTGCAGCTAATGACTTCGGTCCCTGAATAACGAACAGATAGAAGTGTTCTGCAGTGTCGAGGAAGGCATCGTGATAGCCCAACTCAGCTTCCAGTTTCTCCACTTCGTCACGCGGATAACCGGTAACAATGCGGTCCACCAGTGTGGAGCAAAATGCGTTGGCCTGATCCAGCCACTGAATAAATGCCTCCGGCAGCGCCCACTCCTGAGCGTAGCGCAGCACCAGTTCACGCAGCGCATCACCATTGTAATCAATCAGTTCGCAAGGAATGATAATCCAGCCTTTATCCGACGCGCCATTAAAATGGCTGAAGCGTTCGAACAACAGTCGGGTCAGTTTAGCCGGATAACTCACGGCCGGTGCATCCTCAAACTTATCGCCCGCGTGGTAGCTGATGCCCGCTTCAGTCGTGTTGGAGAACACAAAACGCATATCTGGATTATGCGCCAGCTTCAGGAACTCATCGTATTCGCTATAGACGCTGATTTCGCGGTTAACCGAACGGATCAAACGGGCATCGCTTACGGCCTCGCCCTTCTCATTCAAACCACGAATGATGGTGGTATAGAGACCATCCTGCGTACTCAGCGATGGCGGGAAGGTACTTTCGATGGGACGAACAATGACTACACCAGCGTTCAGATCGGTATGTTCGTTCAGCAAATCGACTTGCCAGTCAACAAAGGCGCGCAGGAAGTTTCCTTCACCAAACTGAATAATGCGTTCAGGATACTGAGCACCGGGGAAATCGCGACGATTTAGTGTTTGCACAATGGGTTCCCTTTTTAATTAGTCATACAACCTGATTGAATTGGTCCAATAGGTTAGCAAACTTTAATACATTGAAACCCTGTTTTGATCAATCCCCGGCGACAAATTAGAGAGTTTTGTAGAAAAGTGTGGTTCCGGTCAGCTTCCCGTCAGGCATTTTTGCATAGTCCGGTATCACCCCTACTTTTTGCCATCCAGAATTGTGGTAGAACAACTCAGCACCACTGCCCGTCGCTGTATCAAGCACCAGCAGCGTTTTCCCTTGCTGACGCGCGCAGTTTTCGAGTTCGTTCATCAACGTCCGGGCAACACCACCGCGCCGGGCTGAGGGGTGAACCAGCAGCTTGGCGACATCAGCACGATGAGGTTGGTTTTCGGGTTGATCGATAATGAGCTGGACGGTACCGACAAGCCCCCCCTGTGCGTTCTGCGTACCCAGAACAATCCTTTCTCCACGGTCAACGCTTTGCGCGACACTTATCCAGAAAGGCCGTGATTTATCACCACTAAAAGGGAGCATAAAGCTGACAGAGGCGCCATCATTGACGCATGTTTCAAGGATGTCGCTGAATTCATCGATTCTCGACAGAATCTGGGCCGCACTCAGCACAAAGCAGGGTTTACAGGAAGCCATTTTTTTCTCCTTAGAATGACCCCTTCACACTGCTTTTAACAATTGCACAACACAAGGAGTCATATCATAGGATTATGTTATCTATGGCTTGTTCATCTGGATCACTAGCCAGTGGTAGATAACCGTGACAACGTAACGCTGCTGTTCATCGTTTAACGCCACACCCTGAGGGATATCATGCCATTTCGCCAGACATCCCCGACAACAGGTCGCCGTGGCATGTTGAGCGATAAATACCGGATGCCCGCGCATGGGTGTCTGCTTACCGTCATTGGCAGGAAACGCGGGCGCCAGCCGTTTGGCAATAAAATCCGTGGCGTGTTGTTCGATAACCGGCGCGCCTTTATCCAGACAATACTGCCTTTCTTTCTCGCCAAGGCGAAATCGCGAGCGAAACGTTGATTTCGCCAGCCGGGCAAAAAGAGGATCGAGCGTGTTCATCAGTAAACCGAGCGCCCCAGTTGTTGCGTTAATTGCTCCAGTACGGCGATACCCGCCAGCGAATTTCCCGCCGCATCCAGTTCCGGACTCCAGACGGCAATCGCCATCTCGTGAGGCACGATAGCCACGATACCGCCCCCCACACCAGATTTCGCCGGTAAGCCCACTCGCCAGGCAAATTCCCCTGCGTTCTGATACATGCCACTGGTCGCCATCAGCGCGTTGATCTGCCGGGCCTGCATAGGCGTCACCACGGGCTCTGCAAGATGAAAAGCATGTCCCTGATTCGCCAGAAAGACGAACGTGCGGGCCAGCTCCACACAGCTCATTTTCAGTGCGCAGTAGTGAAAGTAATTTTGCAAAACGGTGGTCACGTCATGGTGAAAATTGCCAAAGGACTTCATTAACCAGGCAATAGCCGCGTTACGCGCCGAGTGCTCAAATTCAGAACGCGCCACCGTCGCATCATAGGCGATATCCGAAACACCGCTTAGCGCCCGTACCACTTCCAGCATCCGTTGACGCGGTGCGCTCAGACGTCCTTGCAGCATATCGCAAACCACCAGTGCCCCGGCGTTGATAAAGGGATTGCGTGGGATCCCTTGCTCCATTTCCAGCTGCACCAGGGAGTTAAAAGGATGACCGGAAGGATCCTTGCCGACACGTTGCCAGATTTCATCTTCCTGATAGTGACGCATCGCCACGACCAGACTGAGCACCTTTGAAATTGACTGAATAGAAAAACGCTCTTGCGCATCCCCCGCCTGATAGTGCTGTCCATCGACGGTGCAAATAGCAATACCCAGTTTTGAACCGTCGACAGAAGCTAAGGCAGGAATGTAATCAGCGACTTTACCCTGACCAATCAGCGGACGAACCTGCTGCACAATGGTCTCTAAAATTGAATTGTCCATGGCCCTGGCCACAACATGCTCCTTGCTCGCAGGTATGAAAGGCCTGCGAGTATAACAGAGCTGAATACGCAGCGTCAGGCCGGAAGGCGGAATCTGCCCACGGTCTGCATGAGCGGGTGAGATTCATGACGCAGACCGAAACATCGCAGAATTAAGGCCGGTGCCCCCGTCGGAGGCACCCACACCATCAGAGGCGGTTTTTCCAGACGGTCTGTACATTACAAAACTCATGCAGACCAAAGTGTGAAAGCTCGCGGCCAAAACCACTTTTCTTCACGCCGCCAAAAGCAACGCGGGCATCGCTGGCGCTGTAACCATTGATAAATACGCCCCCACACTCCAGGCGTGACGCCATCTTCTGCGCCAGAGCTTCATCCGCGGTGAACACCGTGGCTGATAAGCCGAAATCACTGTCATTAGCCAGCGCTAAGGCATGTTCCGCATTCTTTGCAACGGTAATCGCTGCAACCGGGCCAAACAGCTCCTGACGAAAAGCCGTCATCTCCGGGGTGACATCACCCAGAACCGTCACGGCATAGTAATTGCCCTGACCCGCGATTTTTTCCCCGCCGAGAAGTAACCGCGCGCCTTCGGCAAGGGAGGCTTCGACCTGCTGATGCAGTTCATCGCGCAGATCAAATCTTGCCATCGGACCCAGATCGTTTTCTTCGTTCAGCGGGTCGCCCATTTTGAGCGCGCTCGCGGCCGCCACAAAACGAGACGTAAATGCTGCCGCAATTCCTTCTTCGATAATAAAGCGCTTTGCTGCCGCACAAACCTGTCCGGTATTCTGATAACGACCGGCGACCGCCGCCTTAACGGCCAGATCGAGGTCAGCATCATTAAGAACAATAAACGGATCGGAACCCCCCAGTTCAAGCACGCATTTTTTCAGCGCCGCACCCGCCTGAGCACCAATCGCCGCACCGGCTCGAACGCTGCCCGTCACCGTTACCGCCGCGATACGCGGGTCATTGATCATCTGACTTACCCCGGCGTTATCGGCATTCACCCAACCATAAACACCCGCGGGAACGCCCGCATCAGCAAAAACCTGCGCGATAATCGCAGCACAGCCGGTTACGTTTGGTGCATGCTTTAACAGATAGCCATTTCCGGCCAGCAGAATTGGAACGGCGCCGCGAAGTACCTGCCAGAGCGGGAAGTTCCACGGCATGATCGCCAGAATAGTTCCAACGGGGCGATACTCAATCACCGCCTGGTTGTTCTCCACCAGCGTAGGTTCCGGGTTGAGCATCGCCGGTCCATGTTCGGCGTACCAGTCACACAATGCGGCTGATTTGGCAACTTCACCACGCGCCTGCTTGATGGGTTTCCCCATTTCACGTGAGATACACTGCGCCATCTCTTCCGCGCGATGACGCAGAGCCTGCCCGATATGACGCAGCGTTTGCGCACGGTGCTCAACGGCAGTGTGTTTCCATTCGCGGCAGCCATTCGCGGCAAGGCTCAGCGCATGTGCAATCTCTTCAGTACTGGCCCACGGCATTGCCGCCAACCTTTCACCGTTGGTAGGGTTAACGGAAATCGCATGTGTTGCTGCTGTGATAGTCATAAGTGCCTCTCTTTATCGCAGGGTATGGTCATATCATGCGCATATTTACTCTTTCTGAAAAATGAATAATATTAACCACACCATTCACGAATAGAGAATATTATGGATCTGACGCAACTGGAAATGTTTAACGCCGTCGCGGAGACAGGCAGTATTACGCAGGCCGCCGCGAAGGTGCATCGCGTGCCATCCAATCTCACCACCCGTATTCGCCAGCTTGAAGCCGACCTTGGCGTCGATCTGTTTATTCGTGAAAATCAGCGTTTGCGGCTTTCCCCGTCCGGGCACAATTTTTTACGCTACAGCCAGCGGATCCTCGCCCTGGTTGACGAGGCGAGAATGGTCGTCGCCGGCGATGAACCGCAGGGGTTGTTCTCTCTTGGCTCACTCGAGAGTACTGCCGCTGTGCGGATCCCTGCCACGCTGGCTGAATATAATCAGCGTTACCCCAAAATTCAGTTTGCGCTGGCGACAGGTCCTTCAGGCACGATGCTGGACGGCGTGCTCGACGGGACGCTGAACGCCGCCTTTGTCGACGGCCCAATTACTCATCCAGGTCTTGAAGGAATGCCGGTCTACCGTGAAGAGATGATGATAGTCACTCCGCACGGTCATCCCCCTATCCAGCGGGCCAGCGACGTTAACGGTTGCAGCATTTACGCCTTTCGCGCCAACTGTTCCTATCGTCGCCATTTTGAAAGCTGGTTTCATGCCGATCGCGCAATGCCCGGCACCATTCATGAAATGGAGTCGTATCACGGCATGCTGGCTTGCGTCATTGCCGGTGCGGGTATCGCGCTGATCCCGCGTTCGATGCTGGAGAGCATGCCAGGACACCATCAGGTCCACGCCTGGCCGCTAAGCGAAAACTGGCGCTGGCTGAATACGTGGCTGGTCTGGCGCAGAGGGGCAATGACGAGGCAACTGGAAGCGTTTATTGAGGTATTGAACCCTCAGTTGTCGAAAAGCACGGAATAATTCGCGATTCTCAAACAACGCCATAAATAGCGTTCCGGGTGAATTCGCACGCCCGGAATTTCATTAATAATGAAATAGTTAAAATTACGCGAAATGTTCGGCAGTCAATTTTGCCACCCAGTCAATGAAATGAGATCTGCATCACGAAATGATTGTATTTTAGCCAGCAAAAGTTTTAAGATCGTGGCCTTACCTTTTCGCAGCTAATCCACCTAATTGATATGACAACAGACACTGTTTCCCGCAAGGTCGCGTGGCTTCGGGTAGTTACGCTTGCCATTGCCGGTTTTATTTTCAATACCACTGAGTTTGTCCCTGTCGGTTTGTTATCCGACATCGCACAAAGTTTTAATATGCAGACCGCTCAGGTCGGGATCATGCTGACGATCTACGCCTGGGTTGTCGCCCTGATGTCGCTGCCTTTCATGCTGCTTACCAGCCAGGTAGAACGCCGCAAACTTCTGATCTGCCTGTTTGTCGTTTTTATCGCCAGCCACGTTCTCTCTTTCCTGGCATGGAATTTTACCGTGCTGGTAATCAGTCGTATCGGTATTGCTTTTGCCCACGCTATTTTCTGGTCGATCACCGCATCGCTGGCGATTCGCCTGGCTCCTGCCGGGAAACGCGCGCAGGCTCTCAGCCTGATTGCGACCGGCACCGCGCTGGCGATGGTGCTGGGCCTGCCTATCGGGCGCATCGTTGGCCAGTATTTTGGCTGGCGTACTACCTTCTTCGCCATCGGTATGGGGGCGTTAGTCACCCTACTTTGCTTGATTAAGCTCCTGCCAAAATTACCCAGTGAGCATTCCGGTTCATTAAAAAGCCTGCCGGTTTTATTCCGCCGTCCGGCATTGATGAGCCTGTATCTGCTGACGGTGATTGTGGTCACCGCGCATTACACGGCCTACAGCTATATCGAACCGTTTGTACAGACCGTCGCCGGGCTGAGCGCAAACTTTGCCACAGTCCTGCTGCTGGTTCTGGGTGGCGCGGGGATTGTCGGTAGCGTCATTTTTGGCAAGCTAGGTAATCAACATGCTTCCGTATTGATTAGTAGCGCCATTGCCCTGCTGACGGTGTGCCTGGTGCTGTTACTGCCCGCAGCGGACAGCGAAATGCATCTGGCCGTCCTGAGTATATTCTGGGGCATCGCCATTATGTTGATAGGCCTGGGTATGCAGGTCAAAGTGCTGGCGCTGGCCCCGGATGCCACCGACGTCGCAATGGCCCTTTTCTCAGGTATCTTTAATATTGGGATAGGCGCTGGCGCGCTGGTGGGAAATCAGGTGAGTCTGCACTGGTCAATGTCTACGATTGGTTACGTAGGTGCAGTGCCTGCGGTTGTGGCGTTCATATGGTCGGTGATTATCTTCCGTAAATGGCCAGTATCACTGGAAGAGCAGCCTCAGCATTCATGAAAGCGTGCCCGATAGACAATACCGGGCACGTTGTTTTAAGCGTAAGTTTTAATGATTTCCAGCACGCCGTTAATAATAAACTGCACGCCCATACATACCAGCAGGAAGCCCATCAGACGGGAGATCGCCTCAATACCGCCTTTGCCGACCAGGCGCATAATTCCGCCAGAACTGCGCAAACAGCCCCACAGGATAACCCCGACCACCGCAAAAATAATCGGCGGTGCGACCATTATCACCCAGTCCGGAAACTCAGCCCCATGACGCACGGTGGACGCCGAGCTGATGATCATTGCAATCGTACCCGGACCCGCGGTGCTTGGCATGGCCAGCGGAACAAATGCAATATTGGCAGTCGGTTCATCTTCCAGTTCTTCTGATTTGCTTCTCGCTTCCGGAGAGTCATGTGCCTTCTGCTGTGGAAACAACATTCGAAAGCCGATAAACGCAACGATTAACCCACCCGCGATACGTAACCCGGGAATCGAAATCCCGAAGGTATTCATCACCAGTTGTCCGGCATAATACGCCACCATCATGATGGCAAACACGTAAACGGACGCCATGAGTGACTGACGGTTACGCTCTGCGCTGTTCATGTTGCCGGCAAGGCCGAGGAACAACGCCACGGTGGTTAACGGGTTTGCCAACGGTAACAGGACTACCAGCCCCAGTCCTATTGCTTTAAACAAGTCCATCATAATGTCATCTTTCCTGTGCGTTAATCGTCAACGGCAAGTATACGGTGAAATCCGGGAGATAAGCCATTTTCGCGGTGTAAGGATTCATTTTTCATCCGCACGTATAAGCCATAATTTTCAAACCGTTAAAATTCCACTCGCCAAAAATTGAGTCTGATGATTTAGCAAAACGTGGCATTTGCTGACCCATTCATTTGACTTATATTTGCCTAAGCAATAATATCAGCCGTGACTAACTACTTGCCAGGGCAACCATTGTGAAAAGCACCAGTGATCTGTTTAACGAAATCATCCCACTGGGTCGTTTGATCTACATGGTTAATCAGAAAAAAGATCGTTTGCTAAACGACTATCTGTCACCGCTGGATATCACGGCATCACAGTTCAAGGTGCTCTGCTCCATCCGTTGCGCGGTGTGTATTACCCCTGTCGAATTGAAAAAAGTGCTGTCTGTCGATCTCGGCGCCCTGACGCGGATGCTGGACAGGCTGGCCTGTAAAGGCTGGATAGAAAGGCTTCCGAATCCACATGACAAGCGAGGCGTGCTGGTGAAACTCACCGAGCATGGCGCGGCAATTTGCGAGCAGTGTCATCAATTAGTAGGGCAAGACCTGCACCAGGAACTAACAAAAAACTTAACGGCGGATGAAGTGACCACGCTTGAGCATTTGCTGAAGAAAATCCTGCCGTAAACAGAAAGAGGTATGACGATGTCCAGACGCAATACTGACACAATCACTATTCATAGCATTTTGGACTGGATCGAAAATAACCTTGAATCGCCGCTCTCGCTGGAAAAGGTGTCAGAGCGTTCAGGTTACTCCAAATGGCACCTGCAACGGATGTTTAAAAAAGAAACCGGTCATTCACTGGGTCAATACATCCGTAGCCGTAAAATGACTGAAATAGCGCAAAAATTAAAAGAGAGTAACGAGCCGATCCTTTATCTGGCGGAGCGTTACGGCTTTGAGTCCCAGCAAACGCTGACCCGGACATTCAAAAACTATTTTGATGTTCCGCCGCATAAATACCGTATGACGAATATGCACGGCGAATCACGCTATTTGCTGCCACTCAATCAATGTAATTGCTAATCGCCAGTTAACGACGTAACCGAGGAAATCATGAAACTTCTGTCTTATGCGATGCTGGCCCTGCTGTATGTTGTTTCAGGCCAGAGCATGGCGGAACAGACCGCGCAGCCTGCCACACAAAACAGTCGTGACGCGATGATTATGCCACCTGCGCACGATCGGTCCCCGTTCGATTTTAATCATATGGGTGCAGGCAGCGACAAATCCGACGAATTAGGTGTGCCTTATTACAATATGCGCAACCTGTAATTTTTTTGCCCCGTCACTGCGGGGCTTTTTTTACCCTCTCGCCTGCGCAGTCTTACGCAACCGAAAGCCAAACACATTAATGTACAATCCTGCCATGATCAGCAGCGCACCGAGCAGTTGTAATCCGGTAAGCGTTTCATCCAGCAGCACGGCCGCGCTCGCTAGTCCAACAACCGGCACCAACAGCGACAACGGCGCGACACGCCAGGTTTCATAACGCCCGAGTAAAGATCCCCAGATGCCATAACCCACAATGGTTGCCACAAACGCCAGATAAACCAGTGACAGAATGGTGGTCATATCTATCGTCACCAGACTTTGGATAATTTGCGTTGGGCCATCGAGAAGTATTGAGGCGAGGAAGAATGGGACAACAGGAATCAACGCACTCCATACCACCAACGACATCACCGCCGGGCGTGACGTATGCTGCATGATTTTTTTATTAAAGATATTACCGCTGGCCCAGCTTAGTGCCGCCGCCAGCGTCAGCATAAAACCGAGCATGCCGACATGCTGTCCGTTCAGACTGGCCTCAATCAGCACCAGCACGCCAAATATGGCCAGCGCAATCCCGACCCGTTGTTTACCTTGCAGACGTTCACCAAAGGCGAATGCCCCCAGAATGATGGTGAAAAACGCCTGAGCCTGTAATACCAGAGAAGCTAACCCGGCAGGCATACCGAATTTGATGGCGCTAAAGAGAAACGCGAACTGCCCAAAACTGATGGTCAGCCCATAGCCGAGCAGCAGTGAAAGCGGAATTTTCGGCCGGGCAACAAAGAAAATCGCCGGAAATGCCACCAATAAAAAACGCAACCCAGCCAGCATTAAGGGTGGCATATTGTGTAGCCCCACTTTGATGACGACAAAGTTCAGCCCCCAAACCACAACGACCAGTAACGCTAATAACCCGTCTTTACGCGACATACCACCGCCCCTGCGAATATTAAATTTTTGTAAACAAATTAAAGTAACGGAAATCATTGTCCCGTAACAGATCATTAATTCAGGTAGGCCGCACAGGGCATTTTCGGACAACTTATTGAGTGTACATCACACTTTTAGCATGCTATTTGTTTCTGATATCTAAAAAAAACATAACAACATGCATTGTCGGGCAGGAAAATGAATATCTCTCTGAGAAGGTCCACTCTCGCGTTACTCGCGTCATCATTGTTATTAACGATTGGGCGTGGCGCCACGCTGCCCTTTATGACGATCTACCTCAGCCGACAGTACAATCTGAGCGTCGACCTGATCGGTTATGCGATGACGGTCGCACTGACCATTGGCGTCGTGTTCAGCCTTGGCTTTGGTATTCTGGCCGACAAGTTTGATAAAAAACGCTATATGCTGCTGGCTATCTGCGGCTTTGCCTCTGGCTTTATTGCTATTCCACTGGTGCATAACGTAGTGGTAGTGGTTTTGCTCTTTGCCCTGATCAACTGCGCCTACTCCGTCTTCGCCACGGTGCTGAAAGCCTGGTTTGCCGATAATCTCTCGGCGACCAACAAAACTAAAATTTTCTCGCTTAACTATACCGTGCTGAACATCGGCTGGACCGTAGGCCCACCGCTGGGCACGCTACTGGTGATGCAAAGCATTAACCTGCCGTTCTGGCTCGCTGCTGCATGTTCAGCACTCCCTCTGGTATTTATCCAGACCTGGGTAAAACGTTCACCAGCAGCATCAGAAGGTTTGAACGCCGCAGTTTGGTCCCCCTCGGTACTGCTACGCGACAGAGCATTATTCTGGTTTACGCTGTCAGCATTTTTGGCGTCATTCGTTGGTGGTGCCTTTGCGTCCTGTATTTCGCAATACGTTATGGTGGTTGCAGACGGCGATTTTGCCGAGAAAGTGGTGGCAGTCGTCCTGCCCGTTAATGCCGCCATTGTGGTATCACTGCAATATGCCCTCGGGCGCAGGCTCACCGCCACCAATATCCGCCCGCTAATGACTGTGGGCACGCTGTTCTTTGTGGTCGGTCTGGTTGGCTTCACCTTCTCCGGCAACAACCTGGTGTTATGGGGCATTTCTGCGGCCTTTTTCACTATCGGCGAAGTCATTTACGCGCCGGGTGAATACATGCTCATCGACAACATCGCGCCTGCAGGAATGAAAGCCAGCTATTTTTCCGCCCAGTCGTTAGGCTGGTTGGGCGCAGCGGTAAACCCATTAGTCAGCGGCGTCATTTTAACCACATTGCCGCCGTGGTCGCTGTTTGTGGCGCTGATGGTGGCGATCGTTCTTGCCTGGGCGCTAATGATAAAAGGCATGCGCGCCAAACCCTGGGGCCAGACGGCAGTCTGCTAATTCTGCTAATGATGATCGCGACAGAGCCAAAGCCGCTCTGTCGCGAATCTCAAATGGCGACCAGCCCTCGAACGCCGTCGGACTCCATATTTTTACCGTCACCGCTTTGAATAATGCTGCCTCGCGACATGAGTAAGTATTTGTCGGCCAGTTGCTGCGCAAAATCATAGAACTGCTCCACCAGCAAAATGGCCATGTCACCCCGGTGCGCCAGTTGAGAAATCACCTGCCCAATTTCTTTAATCACTGACGGCTGGATCCCCTCCGTGGGCTCATCGAGGATCAACAACTGCGGGCGACTGGCCAGCGCTCGTCCAATCGCCAGTTGCTGCTGTTGCCCGCCGGACAAATCTCCGCCCCGCCGATGTTTCATCTCCTGTAGAACCGGAAAGAGCGCATAGATATCATCCGGCACACGTCTGGCCTCCTGTGCTGAAAAACGGGAAAGGCCGAGCAGCAGGTTCTCTTCTACCGTCAGACGCGGGAAAATATCGCGACCCTGTGGTACATACGCCACACCGGCCCTGACCCGCTGATGCGGCTTCCAGTGAGTGACATTTTTCTCCTGCCAGAACACACTCCCACTGCGGGCAGGAATAAGCCCCATCAGGCACTTCAGAAGCGTCGTTTTCCCCACGCCGTTACGCCCCAGCAGACATGTCACCTCGCCGATACGCGCCTCAAAGTTCACACTTCGCAGAATATGGCTGCCACCATAATATTGATTCAGTTCTTTCACCTGCAGCATCTGTGCTCCTTAACGCCCGAGATAAACTTCAATAACCTGCTCGTTGGCCTGCACTTCGCGCAGACTTCCCTGAGCCAGAACGCGTCCCTGGTGTAAGACCGTGACGCGATCGGCAATGGTTTCGACAAATCCCATATCGTGCTCAACAACCATCAGCGAGTGCTTCCCGGCAAGCTTACGAAACAGCTCCGCAGTGTATTCCGTCTCCGCATCCGTCATACCCGCCGCGGGTTCATCCAGCAGCAGTAAATGTGGCTCCTGTACCAACAGCATGCCAATTTCGAGAAACTGTTTTTGCCCGTGAGAAAGCAGCCCGGCGCGGCGGGCCCGCTCGTTGCCCAGCCGCAACAGCGCCAGTATTTCATCTATACGATCCCGTTGTTCGCCGGTGAGGCGCGCCCGTAAAGAGCCCCAGACAGATTTATCGCTTTTCAGCGCCAGCTCCAGATTCTCCTCCACCGTTAACGCTTCAAATACCGTGGGTTTCTGAAACTTCCGCCCAATTCCCTGACGTGCAATAGCGATGGGGTCCAGCGTTGTTAAATCGGTCGACTGATCGTATATCGCCCGACCACTTTGCGGCCTGGTTTTGCCGGTAATAACATCCATTAGCGTCGTTTTTCCGGCACCGTTGGGACCAATGATGCAACGCAGTTCCCCAACGCCAATATTGAGCGTGAGATCCGTTAACGCCTGGAATCCATCGAAGTTAACGTTAATTTTTTCCAACTGGAGCACCGGGTCCGTTTGGTTGCGAAACCGATCGCCTGGCATCTGGCGAGTAAAAAGCCCTTCATCTGGCTGCATTATTTGTCTCCCTTGCGAAACAGACCCATCACACCACGAGGTAAAAACAGCGTAACGCCAATAAAGATCAGACCAAGAAACAGTTGCCAGTATTCCGGCATAATGACGGTAAACAGGCTTTTAGCGCCGTTCACCAGTACGGCGCCAAATACCGGGCCAATCAGGGTTCCACGCCCGCCGAGGGCAACCCAAATCGCCGCTTCTATCGAGTTGGTCGGCGACATTTCGCTGGGGTTAATGATTCCCACCTGCGGAACATACAACGCCCCCGCCAGGCCGCACAGCACGGCGGAAAGCGTCCACACCAGCAGCTTGAAACCTTTCGGATCGTAACCACAGAACATCAGTCGGTTCTCGGCGTCGCGCACGGCAGTGAGAATTCGACCAAATTTACTGCGGGCCAGCGCCAGTCCCAGCCATATTGCCAGCACCAGCAGCATGACCGTCGCCAGAAACAGTGCGATACGGGTTGAGGTCGCGGTCACCGGAAATCCCAGAATGGTGGTAAAACCGGTAAAACCGTTATTTCCCCCAAAACCGGTTTCGTTGCGGAAAAACAGTAACATTCCGGCGAAAGTCAGGGCCTGAGTCATGATGGAGAAATAGACCCCTTTGATTTTTGAACGGAAGGCAAACCAGCCAAATACCAGCGCCAGCAGGCCCGGCACCAGCACAACCAGAAACATCGCCCAGATAAAATGTTGCGTTCCCCACCAAAACCAGGGCAGCTCGGTCCACGACAGAAACGACATAAAGGCCGGTAATCCTTCGCCGGAAGCCTGGCGCATCAGGTACATTCCCATCGCATATCCCCCCAGCGCAAAGAAAATACCGTGGCCCAGCGAGAGCATTCCCGCATAGCCCCACACCAGATCCAGCGCTACCGCCACAATGGCATAGCAGAGAATTTTCCCGGCCAGAGTCAATGTCCACACCGATATGGCCAGCGGATGATCCGCAGGTAACAGCGCCAGAAACGGCAGAATAATCAGCGCCAGCAGTAAACCCAGCCCCAGGATGCGTGTCGCGCGCGGCGCTTTACGCGCCAGCGTTAATGTCATTGGCATCGTCATCAGTCAATAACCCTCCCTTTCAACGCGAACAGCCCCTGAGGACGTTTCTGAATAAACAAAATAATCAGCACCAGAATCATAATCTTACCGAGAACCGCTCCCACCTGAGGCTCAAGAATTTTGTTGAAAATCCCAAGCCCAAACGCAGCGGCTACACTCCCCGCGAGTTGTCCCACGCCGCCCAGCACCACCACCAGAAACGAATCGATAATGTAGCTTTGCCCTAGCTCCGGTCCTACGTTGCCTAACTGCGAGAGCGCTACGCCCCCCAGTCCGGCAATCCCTGAACCAAGACCAAAGGCCAGCATATCCACTCGTCCGGTAGGTACGCCGCAGCAGGCCGCCATATTGCGATTTTGCGTCACCGCACGTACGCGCAGTCCGAGACGGGTTTTATTCAACAACAGCCAGGTGAAGAACAGCACCAGAATGGCAAAGCCAAGCACCACAATTCGGTTCCACGGCAAAATCAGATTGGCATAAACCTGAATGCCCCCGGAAAGCCATTCCGGATTTGCGACTTCAAGGTTTTGTGCGCCGAAGGACATACGCACCAACTGGATAAGCATCAGGCTGATCCCCCACGTTGCCAGCAGGGTTTCGAGCGGACGCCCGTATAAATGGCGGATCACTCCGCGCTCGAGTAGCATTCCAACCCCAGCGGTAAGCAAAAAGGCGACCGGAAGCGCAATAACCGGATACCAGGCCAACCATTGCGGGAAAAACTGGCCCATCAGCTGTTGCACCATCCAGGTACCGTAAGCGCCGAGCATTAACATCTCACCATGCGCCATATTAATGACGCCAAGTAAGCCGTAGGTTATCGCCAGACCCAATGCCGCCAGCAGCAAAATGGAGCCCAGCGACAATCCCATAAATGCCTGTCCAAGAAGATCGCCAACCTTCATGCGATGCGCGATGGCATTCAGGCTTTCGTCAGCGGCAGCACGAACGCGGGCATCAGGTTCATGTTCAGCATGGGTGAATGGCTGCAGGCGTGCCTGGGTTTCAGGATCGTTCGACGCCCCTAGCAGTTCGATTGCCTGACGTCTGATCTCAGGCGAGGTGCTCGTCAGTTGCAGGTTTGCCAGTGCAATAGCCAGTAAGGATTTCACGTCAGCATCGGGCTCCTGGGCCAGTCGTTGCTGCAAAAACGGCAGCATCTCCGGCTGGGCCTCACGCTGTAATGTACGCGCTGCCCCGCCTCTTTGCGTGACACTGTCACTTAAGAGTTGGTGGACGGCCAAGGTTCCGGCAACCAGATTACGCAGGCGGTTAGTCAGGCGGATTTTTTTTAGCTCGCCGTTCGGACCTGCCGCCGTTCCTAGCGGTTGTACGTGCGACCCGTTCATGATGAACGCGTTTTTCGCGTTATCTGTCAGCAGGTTCTCATCACTCAGCGCTTTGAGCACCGGCAAGCGTTGAACATCGGGTTTTACCGACCATTGTTCTAGCAAGGCGGCCTGCTGAGTCCGGTTGGCGGCGGTAAAGGTATCGGCATCTGCGGCCTGCGCTATCCACGGCAAAAGCCACGTCAGCAACAACACACCACGAATAAAGCGCATGGCTTTCATGAGCATTCTCCAAAGCGTTGCCCTCCCGCAGGAGGGCGTAAGATCAGTTGCTGGCGGTTTTAACGGGCTGTTCAGATTTTTTATCATTACCGGCGATATACGGACTCCACGGCTGGGCGCGAACCGGCGCTTCGGTTTGCCACACCACGTTAAACTGGCCGTTGCCTTCAATCTCGCCAATCATGACGGGTTTATGCAGGTGATGGTTGGTCGCATCCATGGTCAGGGTAAATCCTGATGGTGCCGCGAATGATTGTCCTGCCATAGCCGCCCGGACTTTATCCACATCGGTAGTTCCGGCTTTTTCTACTGCCTGCGCCCACATATGCAGGCCAACATAAGTGGCTTCCATAGGGTCGTTGGTCACCACCGAATCAGCATTCGGCAGCTTATGTGCTTTGGCATACGCCCGGTAATCCGCGACGAACTTCTTGTTGGCCGCATTATCTACGGACTCAAAGTAGTTCCACGCAGCCAGGTTGCCCACCAGCGGTTTAGTATCGATACCGCGCAACTCCTCCTCACCCACAGAGAATGCCACCACCGGAACATCCGTGGCTTTCAGGCCCTGGTT
This sequence comes from Citrobacter sp. RHBSTW-00859, assembly GCF_013729795.1. Classification (NCBI taxonomy): domain Bacteria; kingdom Pseudomonadati; phylum Pseudomonadota; class Gammaproteobacteria; order Enterobacterales; family Enterobacteriaceae; genus Citrobacter; species Citrobacter sp. RHBSTW-00859. The sequence continues at coordinate 2,587,475 of NZ_CP056284.1, forward strand.
CGCTAACTCTTTATAGAATGGAACGTTAGAATCCCCGTTGATGGTCGATACCACCGCCGTTTTTCCCCCTGCGGCGAATTTTTTAATACTGGCAACAATGGTCTGGTAATCACTGTGTCCGAATGGGGTATACACCTCTTCGATGTCTTTATCGGCCACGCCTTTCGAATGCAAAAAGGCGCGTAAAATTTTGTTAGTCGTACGCGGATAGACATAGTCCGTACCCAACAGGTAGAAGCGCTTAGCGCTGCCGCCGTCCTCACTCATCAGATACTCAACCGCCGGGATCGCCTGCTGATTAGGCGCAGCGCCGGTATAGAAGACGTTAGGCGACATCTCCTCACCTTCATATTGCACCGGGTAAAACAGCAGACCGTTCAATTCTTCAAATACCGGTAAAACCGATTTACGCGAAACCGATGTCCAGCAGCCGAAAACCGCCGCTACCTTGTCCTGGCTCAGTAACTGACGTGCTTTTTCAGCAAATAACGGCCAGTTCGAGGCTGGGTCAACCACCACCGGTTCCAGCTTTTTGCCCAATACACCGCCCTGCGCATTGATTTCATTAATAGTCATCAACGCCACATCTTTCAGCGGCGTTTCGGAAATAGCCATGGTGCCGGATAACGAATGCATGATGCCAATCTTAATAGTGTCGGCCGCCTGAACGCTAAAACTCATTCCCATTGCGACAACAGAGGCGGAAAGCGCAAAAGCTTTTAAAAATGTACGACGCTGCATAGTTTCACTCCTGAAATTAGTCTTGTTGAAAGCTCCGGTGCAGCCGGGCAGACAAAACGGTGCAAATTAAGGGTATTCAGAAGTGATAAGGCAAAAACGATGCCAGATATTAAAACATCATATAAAATCAATGAATTAGAATTTTAGGCACAAAAATCAGTATTAATTTTTGCCGCCAGAAGGATTAATCGCGTGAAACATTGAACCACAATGAGACAACTCTGCATTATAAACGTGCAACAATGTGTGTCTGTCACACACGGTCATAACGGCGTGCCCCGGTATAAAAACATGGTTATTTGTTCGCAGATAACCGTGCCTTGTCACTATTATTTATTTTTCCCGACGTAATCACGTCAAAATTTTACTTTTCCGCCGAAATAATCACACAGTTCAGCCTTTGTTTAAGATTGAATTGCTACTATAGTCATAAGCGAGGTGAACTTAAGGTAAGAGAGGAAACTCACAAATAAAGGAGCATTTACTATGCTGGGTAATATGAATATTTTTATGGCTGTTCTGGGAATTATTTTATTTTCCGGTTTCCTGGCCGCGTATTTTAGCCACAGATGGGATGATTGATGAACGGAGATAGTCCTGAACCGACCCGGCCCCTTGCTGCGTAGCTGCACAAGGGGCCATTTTTTTACCTGAATTCCCCCTCCCGGCACCTTTTCCCTGATGTACAGATAAAAAAAACCGCCGGATAAACCAGCGGTAAATGCTTGCATGGATAGATTTGTGTTTTGCTTTTATACGCTACCTGGCAATTCCCTGCGAAGATAACGGATAGTTGGCTAATCTATCATCGACAACCCCAATGAACGTTAAACGAAACGTAACTACTTTCTATAAGACATGTTGGCCGCTCATAAGATTCTTGCAACCCGTACAGTAATCCATGTTATCGCAATGGTTATAAAATGAGCTATTTATTGCTTCATAGTGTATGGTAAGCACCCCATCACAAGGACAATCAATATGTCGATACTCAAAGATATTAAGATGCGTACTTTACGACCAGTGAAAAGTACCTGTCCTCACTGCTGCCGCCAGTCAATGCACAGCCTGTCGAGAATAAAAAACAACATAACGTTAGTCTGCCCCAACTGCGGCAATACCTACCTTCCTTCCCAAAGCAAACCAGTCAAGTAACGTAAGAACAGGAAAACAATGCCGACCTTTCACCAGCAGCACTCCCTACCCGAGCGTCTCTATGAGATGCAAGGCATCAATACCCAACAACGATTCATTTTGCTGAAGAAAAAATCCAGCTAACAACCGGGCACCACGCCCGGTTTAATTTTCTGGCTGACCTGTCTTAAGCGCTCAAACCACGATGTTCCAGCATGGGTTCCATGCGCGGTTCACGCCCGCTCCACTGGCGATAAAGTTCAGTTAAATCAGTGCTGTTTCCGCGGGACAAAATTGCTTCGCGGAATTTCTGTCCGTTTTCACGGGTTAATCCGCCCTGCTCTACGAACCACTGATAGCCATCATCGGCCAGCATTTGCGTCCACAGATAGGCATAATAACCTGCGGCATAACCGCCACCGAAGATATGGGCAAAATAACTGCTGCGATAACGCGGCGGCACGGCCTTGAGATCCAAACATTCCGCCGCCAGCGCCTGCTGTTCAAATTGATCGACCGGATGAGATGACTCGCTCAACTCCAGAGAGTGCCAGCGCATATCCAGCAATGCAGCGCTGAGCAGTTCGGTCATGTCGTAACCTTTGTTAAACAGACTGGCCTGCTGCATTTTATCCCGCAATGCCTGCGGCATTTGCTCCCCGGTATCAACATGTCGGGCAAAACGGGCAAAGACCTGAGGATGGCTCGCCCAGTGTTCGTTGATCTGTGAAGGAAACTCGACAAAATCACGCGGAGTGTTGGTCCCAGAAAGCGTGGCATAACGCTGAGTGGCGAACAGACCGTGCAATGTATGTCCAAATTCATGAAATAGCGTAATAACATCATCCCACAGCAGCAATGCAGGCTGATCCTGCGCAGGTTTTTGATAATTACAGACGTTGTAAATAACCGGTCTGGTTTCGTTAAGCAGCGATTGCTCAACAAAATTGCCCATCCAGGCTCCGCCGCTTTTTGATTCCCGGGCAAAGAAATCACCGTAAAATAGCGCCAACCCTACGCCATCATGATCGAATATTTCCCATACCCGAACATCCGGGTGATAAATCGGAATGTCGAATCGTTCAACGAATTTGATGCCAAAGAGTTGATTGGCCGTCCAGAAAACGCCCTCGTTCAGCACCGAATCCAGGGCAAAGTAAGGTTTGAGCTGTGCCTCATCAAGGTCATATTTCTCACGACGGACCTGCTCGGCATAAAACGACCAGTCCCAGGCCTCGGCGCTAAACGACTCGTGTTCTTGAAAGATAACGTTCTGGATTTCAGCCTGCTCATCCAACGCCCGCGCCCGCGCGGCTGGAACAATAGATCGCATAAATGTCAGTGCCGCTTCCGGCGTTTTTGCCATCTGGTCGGCAATTTTCCAGGCTGCGTAATTGGCAAAACCAAGCAGTTGCGCCTGCTGCATCCGGATTGCTACCAGTCGCTGAATAATAGCTCGCGTGTCGTTGCCATCATCATTTTCAGCCCGCGTCCATGCGCGGGTGAACAGTTTTTCGCGGGTCTGACGATCGCGTAAAACCGCAAGCGCCGGTTGCTGTGTTGTGTTTAATAGCGGGATAACCCAACACGCTTCAAGCCCTTTCGTCCTTGCAGCTTCGGCGGCAACGGCAATTTCTTCTGTGCTCAGCCCCTCCAGATGCCGGATATCATCCACCACCATAGCACCAGACGTGTTTGCTGCCAGCAACCGTTGATTGAACTGGCTGGTCAGCGTGGCTGACTCCGTATTGAGCGCTTTAAGTTTAGCTTTATCGGTCTCGTTCAGACGGGCGCCGGCCAGTACAAAACGCTGATACACAACATCCAGCAGACGTATTGATTCGCTATCCAGACTTAGCGTACCACGCCGTTGCCAGACAGCTTCGACACGCGCGAAAAGCACGCCATTGAGATAAATATCATTGGCAAGACTCGCCAGCTCTGCGGAAAACTCTTCGTCAAGGCGCTGTAGTTCATCGTTGGTGTGCGCCGCCGTCATCGCGAAGAAAACGCTGGTCACGCGCGTGAGCAGCCCCCCGCTTTGTTCAAGCGCCAGCAACGTATTAGCAAAATCAGGAACCTGTGAGTTTTGCACAATAGCGTCGATCTCGGCGCGTTTTTGCCGCACGCCTTCATCAAACGCTGGACGATAATGCTGCACGTCGATCTGATCAAACTGCGGCGCCTGATACGGCAATGTGCTGTGGTGTAAAAATGGATTCGTTAACGACATCTTTCACTCCTGAAAACGATTTGTTTACCAGAGTAGACTTCCCGGGAATCGACCGCAATCGCGTTAAGCAGGAATAGCTCTGAACGGAAATGACGTGCTATGGTAGTACTACATAAAAAGCGTTGAGGAACAGTGAGATGATCGTTTTAGTAACCGGAGCAACCGCAGGTTTTGGTGAGTGCATTACGCGTCGTTTTATTGAGAATGGGCATAAAGTTATTGCCACCGGACGCCGCCAGGAGCGCCTGCAGGAACTCAAAGATGAGCTGGGTGACCGCCTCTATACCGCGCAACTGGACGTACGTAATCGTGCATCAATTGAAGAGATGCTGAACGCCTTACCCGCTGAATGGCGCGATATTGATGTTCTGGTCAACAACGCGGGTCTGGCGCTGGGCCTTGAGCCAGCCCACAAGGCCAGCGTTGAAGACTGGGAAAATATGATCGACACCAACAACAAAGGCCTGGTTTATATGACCCGTGCCGTTCTGCCAGGCATGGTTGAGCGCAACCGCGGTCATATTATCAATATCGGTTCTACCGCGGGCAGTTGGCCATACGCTGGTGGGAACGTCTACGGTGCGACCAAAGCGTTTGTTCGCCAGTTTAGCCTGAATTTACGTACTGACTTACACGGCACTGCGATTCGCGTTACCGACATTGAACCGGGTCTGGTTGGCGGTACGGAATTCTCTAACGTACGTTTTAAAGGCGATGACGCTAAAGCTGAAAAAGCCTACGAAAATACCACTGCGCTGACCCCGCAAGATGTTACAGAAGCGGTATGGTGGGTGGCGTCCTTACCCGCTCATGTCAACATTAACACCCTTGAAATGATGCCTGTCACACAGTCTTTTGCCGGACTGAGTATTCATCGGAGCTAATTTCTCTGCCCGGCCTTGCGCCGGGTATAGATAGCCTGAAATAAGTGATAAGATCTCCGGGTTAACTCTCTAAAAAGTAAGAATGAATGACCGTAGAAACGCAGCTCAACCCTACACAACCGGTAAATCAACAGATTTACCGTATTCTTCGTCGTGATATCGTGCACTGTCTGATTGCACCCGGTACGCCGCTGTCGGAGAAAGAGGTTTCCGTACGCTTTAATGTGTCACGCCAGCCGGTACGAGAAGCATTCATCAAACTGGCAGAGAACGGTCTGATTCAGATCCGCCCGCAGCGTGGCAGCTACGTAAACAAAATTTCGCTGTCGCAGGTGCAAAACGGCTGTTTTGTTCGCCAGGCAATTGAATGTGCCGTGGTCCGCCGCGCCGCATCACTGATCACCGATAAACAGTGCTATCAGCTCGAACAAAATCTGCATCAGCAGCGCATCGCGATTGATCGAAAACAAATCAATGATTTCTTCCAGCTAGATGACGAATTTCATCAGAAACTGGCTTTAATCGCCGAGTGCCAGCTCGCCTGGGACACCGTTGAGAATATTAAGGCCACGATTGACCGCGTTCGCTATATGAGCCTGGATCATATCTCTCCGCCTGAAATGCTGCTGCGTCAGCATCACGATATTTTTACCGCACTTGAGAAACATGATGGCGATGCCGTTGAGCGCGCAATGATGCTGCATCTCCAGGAAATTGGTGAGTCCGTTCAGCTAATCCGTCAGGAAAATAGCGACTGGTTCAGCGAAGATTAATATTACGCTCACCTCACACCGAGGTGAGTTTCTCCTGCGTTTCCCCTCTCCCGCACATCTGCATAAAAAAAGCTGTGATTTTGATCGAAAACAAAAAAAATCATTAGCGAGAAGCGTATTTATATTGCGCCCGTTACGTGGGACTAGAGCCCACGGGCTTTGACGGTAAGTTGGAAAGGAGAAAACACCATGAAAACATACGATCGTAACCGTAACGCAATCACCACTGGCAGCCGCGTCATGATTAGCGACACCGGACTTACAGGCCGCATTACAGCGATAGATACCGATGGCCTGACCGCTGAGCAAATTCGCCGCGGGAAAACAGTGGAAATCGAAGGGTGTGAAGGTAAATATGCCCCCCTCGAACTGATTCGTTTGGGCATGAACTAATTGGTGTGAATGCCAAAAAACAATGCGCCATCTGGCCTGTTTATAGCCAGATGGCGACTTAAATGATGTTCTCGTTACTTCAGTTTTGCAGCATACTTCGCAACGGTTGCTTTCGCCCCTTCAGCCAGTAAAGCAAGATAGGCTTGTGTGACCTGGTTCTTGAACAATTCTACCTGCGGCAGTTCACGACCAAAAATAGCATCGATCGCCAGCAGCGCCTGGACACGATCTTCGCCCTCGTTACTGCTATGCACCGCTTTCTGGATCACCGGTAACAGCGGATCGCTGATTTCAATCGCCTGGCCCTGATCATCCACACCGCCGACGTAACGCATCCAGCCAGCCACGCCCAGCGCCAGCAGTTCAAAGTGGCTACCGTGCACAATGTGCCAGCGAACGGAGTCCAGCATACGCTGCGGCAGTTTTTGACTGCCGTCCATCGCGATCTGCCAGGTGCGATGACGCAGTGCCGGGTTGCTGTAGCGCTCAATTAACAGATCGGCATAGTGCGGAAGATCCACACCTTTCACTTTTAACGTGGGCGCTTGTTCCTGCAACATCAGCGCGCGCGCGGCGAGGCGATAATTTTCATCACCCATGCAATCGTTAATATGCTGATATCCCGCCAGATACCCCAAATAAGCAAGGAAAGAGTGGCTACCGTTGAGCATACGCAGTTTCATCTCTTCAAACGGAATGACATCAGCAACCAGCTCCGCTCCCGCCTTCTCCCATTCAGGGCGGCCAGCGACAAAGTTATCTTCTATAACCCACTGACGGAACGGTTCACATGCCACGCCTGCCGGGTCGCGTACGCCGGTAATGTGTTCAATTTTGTCCAGCGTATCCTGGGTAACTGCAGGGACAATGCGGTCAACCATTGTCGACGGGAATGTGACATGTTGTTCGATCCACGCAGCCAGTTCCGCATCCACCGCCCGGGCATACGCGGTGACAACATTGCGCATCACATGACCGTTTTCCGGCATGTTGTCGCAGGACATCACGGTAAAAGCGGGTAACCCCGCAGCTTTGCGGCGTGCAAGCGCCTCAACCACAACGCCTGGCGCAGTTTTTGGCTGTTTTGGATTTTGTAGATCGGCGGCAATCATCGGGTTGTCTAACATCAATTGACCGGTCGCCGGAGAATGGCAATACCCTTTCTCGGTAATGGTCAGGGAAACAATCGCAACCTGCGGTTCACTCATCGCAGCCAGTACGCTTTCCAGACCATCAACCTGCGCATGCAGCGCATTTTTCACCACGCCCACGACTCTTGCAGTCCAAGCATCTGCAGACATTTCTGCAACGGTATACAGGTTATCTTGCTGTTTCAGATCGGCAATCTGCTGCTCGCCGCCAATCAGGTTCACTTCGCAATAGCCCCAGTCACTGCCGTGATCCGCAGCGAGAATGTCAGCGTAAACCCCCTGATGTGCGCGGTGAAATGCGCCAAACCCCAGATGAACAATACGCGGGACCAGTTTCGTACGATCGTAGTCGGGAAGTGCAGCCTTTGCCGTTAAGAGCTTGTTTTGCATGGTATGACCTACTTATCAATGAAATCAGGATTGATTCAGAGTAACGCCTGTATGGTTGTATGTTTTGATTTGCATTAAGCTTTTAATGATTGGTATGACATCACTTAAAGCTGTGTACCATAAAAGGTAAATTTGGCGGCATATTGCCGCCAAAGGATATTAATGTTTCTGCCACTGCTGGTATTCACGTTTAAGCCTTTGCGGTGCAGTTTCCGGCATCATCAGCAAACCAATAACTGAGATGACGCCAAGTACAATCACATAGGTTGCGAGTCCATAATAATGTCCACCAGTTACTTGCAGAATTTTTACTGCTACTAAACCAAGAATCCCACTACCAATTAGCGATCCCAACTGCCAAATTAATGCTATTCCGCTACAGCGAATATGAGTCGGGAAAAGCTCTGGGAAATAAGATGCCTGAGGTGCATAACACATACTATGCCCAACGCTCAGTACCAGGATCATTACTATTTGCGTAAGCCAAAAGCTATCCTGATTGATTGCAAGGAAGAAAGGAATAATCATAACAACCTGGAGCAATGCGCCGATAATATAAACTGGTTTACGCCCAATTTTATCGCATAGCGAGCCCATCATCGGTATTGCAATTATTTCTATAATCACCGCAACGATCATTGTCTCCATCAAGATATTTGCATCGAGATTGTTTGCCTTACCGTATGCAAGGACAATCACTGTAAACATTGCAAATGTGCAAGCCTCAATCAGCTTCGCACATACTCCCTTAACGACAATTCCCGGAAAATCACGGATAACTTCAACTAATGGACGTGATTCTTCTGCTTTTGTCTCCCTAATCTGAGCAAAGACTGGTGATTCATCAATTTTTAAGCGGATAAATAACCCAACAATAACCAGCAACAGACTTAACAGGAACGGTATACGCCACCCGTAATCCATCATTGCCTCTGGAGAAAGTGTGGCATTTAACAACGCAAAGAGTGCTAACGGCAGAAGAAAACCAACTGGGGCACCGATTTGAACCCAACTCGAAAAAAATCCACGATGTTTGGGCTCAGAATATTCAGCAGTCATCAATACTGCACCGGCTTGTTCTCCTCCAACACCAAAGCCCTGTAATACACGAATAAATATAAGTAAAGCTGGAGCCCATACACCTATTTTTTCATATGTAGGTAACAACCCAATACAGAATGTCCCTAAGCCAACGATTAATATAGTAATAACCAGTGCTTTTTTGCGCCCGACCTTATCGCCAATATGCCCAAAGACAATTCCTCCTAATGGTCTAGCCAGGAAACCAACGGCATAGGTTGCAAAAGCAGCCAGCGTACTAATTAACGGATCGTCACTTGGGAAAAATAAATGACCAAAAAAGAGTACGGCTGCTGTCCCATATGCAAAGAAGTCATAGTATTCGGCAGCAGTACCAATTGCGGAGGCTGAAGCCACTCTGCGAATAATGGGTTTATTATCTACGTTATTTTTAATATCGACTGAACTAACCATAAGTTTTACCTTCTGTAGGGTATTGAGTTAATCAACATCTTTCGTACGTAAAATTTATATTTACCAGTTCCACAACGTGCCATCTTCCAGACGAGCAACAGGCAGATATGCAGGGTCATACGGATATTTCGCCGCCAGCTTTTCGTCAAACTCGATCCCAAGACCTGGTTTGTCTCCAGGATGCATATAGCCGTTATCAAAGGTCCAGTTGTGCGGGAACACTTCCAACATTTGCTCGGAATACCCCATATATTCCTGTACGCCGAAGTTCGGCACCCACAGATCAAAGTGCAACGCAGCGGCCATGCATACTGGGGACAGATCGGAAGGTCCATGCGAACCGGTACGTACCTGATACAGCGACGCGAAATCGGCAATTCGACGCATGCCAGTGATACCGCCCGCATGGGTGATGGTGGTGCGGATATAGTCGATCAATTGCTCTTCGATAAGCTGTTTGCAGTCCCAGATGCTGTTGAAAACTTCCCCTACCGCAATCGGCGTGACCGTATGCTGGCGGATCAGGCGGAAGCATTCCTGGTTTTCAGCCGGGGTTGGGTCTTCCATCCAGAACAGACGGTATTGCTCGATGCTTTTGCCGAAACGGGCCGCTTCAATTGGCGTCAGACGGTGGTGCATATCGTGCAGAAGATGTTCGTTGAAACCAAACTTGTCGCGCACGGCTTCAAACAGTGTTGGTGTGAAATCGAGGTACTTCTCCGTTGACCATAACTGCTCTTCTGGCCACTGCCCTTTGGTAGCGGGTTCGTAGGCCAGTCCTTTGCCTTTAGACATACCGTAAGTGGTTTTCATACCCGGCACGCCGCACTGCACGCGAATTGCTTTAAAGCCCATCTCTTTATGGCGCGCATAATCTTCGAGTACATCATCAACGGTATGGCCTGTGGTGTGACAGTAAACCATAACGCCTTCACGAGATGCACCGCCGAGCAGCTGGTACAACGGCATATTCGCCGCTTTCGCTTTGATGTCCCACAATGCCATATCCACCGCGGAAATCGCCGACATGGTGACCGGACCACGACGCCAGTACGCGCCTTTGTAGAAAAACTGCCAGATATCCTCAATTCGGTGCGCATCGCGACCAATCAGTTGCGGACAAACATGATCTTTCAGATAGGACGCTACGGATAACTCGCGTCCGTTTAAAGTGGCATCTCCCAGCCCAGTGATCCCATCGTCTGTGGTAATTTTCAACGTGACAAAATTACGCCCCGGACAGGTGACAAACACTTCAGCCCCAACAATCTTCATTTCTTATTCCTTGCATTTGTTCTTGTGATGCAGGAAATTTACCCAACTGAGCTACTACCATACAAGTATGAAGATCAAAAAAACGCTGATTGATCACAAAAAAGGCGCTATGCGCGCCCCCATCCCGCCACAATAATCAGCATGCCGCACAATGCCACCAGCGCGCCTGACCAGTCGTACAGGCTAAGTTTTACGCCGTCAACAATACGTAGCCAAAGCAACGCTGTCACCACGTAAACTCCACCATAGGCCGCGTACACACGCCCGCTTGCTGCCGGATGCAGCGTCAGTAACCAGACGAATAAGGCCAGTGACATCCCGGCGGGTATCAGCAGCCATGCCGTAGCCCCTCGCTTAAGCCAGAGCCAGGGTAAAAAGCAGCCAATGATTTCGCATAACGCGGTGATGAAAAAAAGGAATGTGGTCTTAAGCATTGATGTTATTCAGTTACCTTTGGTTTAACCATGATACGACAGAATGTCGTTAGCGTATCCATCTCCGCTGAGTGGGTATGCCCGCAAGCCAGAATAGTGTAGAATTTAGCCCTGTTTTATTGTTTTTTCCCTTTCCCATAAAAGGAATTCACCATGAATATTACACTGACCAAACGCCTGTGCCTGACGGCTATGCTGACGCTGGCTGCGGCTGTGTACACCTCTTCCGCATTTGCTGAAACCAGTAAACTGATCATTGAATCCGGGGACAGTGCGCAAAGTCGTCAACAGGCAGCAATGGAAAAGGAACAATGGAACGATACGCGTCAGTTACGCCAGAAGGTCAACAAGCGTGCAGAGAAAGAGTGGGACAAAACCGACGCAGCTTTCGATAGCCGTGATAAATGCGAACAGAGCGCTAATATTAATGCGTACTGGGAGCCCAACACCCTGCGCTGCCTCGACCGCCGCACTGGCCGCACCGTTGCCCCATAATGATTGCACTTTGAAAGATATTGAAAGGATACGATATGACTAGCGCGCTCAGTGTTAAGCTGCGCCCGCTGGAGCGTGAAGATTTACGATTTGTCCATCAGCTTGATAACAACGCCAGCGTAATGCGTTACTGGTTTGAAGAACCTTACGAAGCATTTGTTGAGCTGTCAGATCTGTATGACAAGCATATCCACGACCAAAGCGAACGTCGCTTTGTCGTGGAATGCGACGGTGAAAAAGCCGGACTGGTGGAGCTGGTTGAAATTAACCATGTGCACCGCCGGGCAGAATTCCAGATCATTATTTCGCCGGAATATCAGGGCAAAGGTTTGGCTTCCCGGGCTGCTAAGCTGGCGATGGATTACGGCTTTACCGTACTTAACTTATATAAGCTGTATCTGATCGTTGATAAAGAGAACGAAAAAGCCATCCACATCTACCGTAAACTCGGGTTTATGGTCGAAGGCGAACTGATTCATGAATTCTTTATCAACGGCCAATACCGCAACACAATCCGCATGTGTATCTTCCAGCAGCAGTATCTGGCAGAACATAAAACGTCAGGTCCTAACCTGCTGCAACCTACCGCTCAGTAAAGACTGACTAATAGTAATCGATGGTGTTTTCAATCGAGTAATGGTGTTTAACTGCCGGCTTCACGCTCTCGTCAACGATAACAAGCTGGCAGTTGACCGGATTAGCATAGTCATCATACTTGCACGTTTGTTTTACATTACCTAACGGATGATTATTGAGCAGACTTACCGCGGTGTAATCCAGCTTCTTCAACGGGTCAACCGACGGTTTGGCATCAACCTGCAAGGTATTGTCCTTATTGACGGTGGTTTTACCCAGCGGGTAGCCTTCCGCATCATAGCGATATTGCACCTTCATCTCTTTTCCCGTGGCGGAAACGACAAAACCGTTATCGTCGGTATCCCATACCACGCCCGCCGCAGGCAGTTCTGCTAACTGACATTTACCCTGTAAGCGGATCCGTTTTTCCAGCGTTTTGGCGTCCCGGTAATAGTTAGCATCCAGGACCAACGCCATGCCGGTATTGCTTTCAATATCATGCAATTCAAGCGTATCGAAGCACCCTTCCTGTGAGAGCGTACCGACAACGCGCTTGGTGACTACACCTTTGTCATTAAGCAGCGTCTGGCTGAAATCTTTTACTGGCCCGCGCAGCGGATCGAAATCAAATTCATTGGAAAAACTGGCCATTTCCGGCGTAAAGGAATCCAGGCCTTTGGCGTTATCACACCCGGCCAGCACGACGCACAGGAAACCTAATAAGATCTTTTTCTTCACATTTTTCACCGGGATAAGAAGATAATTCTCAATCATATTAGCAAATACAGTTATTTACACCAGAAATGCTAATCTTAGTCCAGGTCGATCATAAAGGAGCTGATGATGAAATACATAACAGGAATTGCCGCGCTCTTACTGGCCGTCGCGTCCCCGCAGGTTTTGGCGGCACCGGCGTCATGTGAACGTGTGAAAAGTGATATCGAACAGCGCATCATTAATAATGGCGTTGCTGAATCCAGCTTTACGCTGAACATTGTCCCCAACGATCAGGCCGATCAGCCTGATTCACTGGTCGTGGGACATTGTGCAAACGATACGCACAAAATTCTCTATACCCGAACCAACAGTGGCAACGCCCCTGCCAATAGCACCCCTGCCCAGGACGGGCACGTCGCCGAACCGCAATAAATCACGCCCTCCGTACGCGGAGGGTCACTCCAGTTTGATATGCATTAAGATGACATACCCATAAGTGGGTAAACTCAAACCATTATTAGCATGCTATTAATTTCGTTATAGGAATTAATATATAGCGATAACTATAATGGGGTGAGTAATGTCAAAAACTGAGCAATATGGAGGCATTAGCCGCAGGACGTTAGTGAAATCCTCGGCAATCGGTTCGCTGGCGCTTGCCGCGGGTGGGCTGTCGTTACCTTTCGGAATGCGCACTGCCGCCGCAGCGGTACAGCAGGCGATACAACCCGTTGAAGAAAAAGTGGTTTGGGGCGCTTGTTCCGTAAACTGCGGCAGCCGTTGTGCCCTGCAACTCCACGTTAAAGATAATGAAGTCGTATGGGTGGAGTCCGATACGACCGGGAACGATATTTATGGTCAACACCAGGTTCGCGCCTGTTTGCGTGGCCGCTCAATCCGTCGACGGATCAATCATCCGGATCGCCTGAATTACCCCATGAAGCGCGTAGGCAAACGTGGTGAAGGTAAATTTGAGCGTATAACCTGGCAGGAAGCACTGGACACCATCAGTGCCAGTTTGAAAAATACCGTGCACAAATACGGTAACGAGGCCGTGTATATCAACTACACATCTGGCATTGTAGGCGGCAACATTACTCGCTCCTCCCCTTATGCCTCGCTGGTCGCTCGCCTGATGAACTGCTATGGCGGATTCCTGAGTCATTACGGCACCTACAGTACCGCACAAATCGCGGCGGCAATGCCTTATACCTACGGTTCAAACGAAGGCAACAGCACCTCCGATATCGAAAACACGAAGCTGGTGGTGATGTTCGGCAATAATCCCGCCGAAACGCGTATGAGCGGAGGTGGAATAACTTACTTCCTGGAACAGGCCAGGGAGCGCTCTAATGCCCGGATGATCGTCATCGACCCGCGTTATACCGATACCGCAGCGGGTCGTGAAGATGAATGGATCCCTATTCGTCCAGGCACCGATGCTGCATTAGTAGCCGGAATCGCCTGGGTCCTGATTCACGAAGATCTCGTTGACCAGACGTTTCTGGATACATACTGCATTGGTTACGACGAGAAAACCCTGCCCGCCGACGCACCCGCTAATGGGCACTACAAAGCCTATATTTTGGGCAACGGTGATGACGGTATCGCTAAAACTCCCCAGTGGGCCTCACATGTTACCGGGATCCCAGCCGAGCGCATTATCAAACTGGCTCGGGAAATCGGCAGTACAAAACCCGCATATATTTGTCAGGGCTGGGGTCCGCAACGCCAGGCTAACGGCGGGCTGACCTCACGCGCAATCGCGATGCTGCCGATCCTGACTGGCAACGTTGGCATCAACGGCGGCAATAGCGGTGCACGAGAATCAACCTACACCATCACGATTGAGCGTATGCCGCTGCCAGAAAATCCCATTAAGACCCAGATATCCTGCTTTAGCTGGACCGACGCAATCGTCCGGGGCCCGGAAATGACCGCTACCCGCGATGGCGTACGTGGGAAAGATAAGCTCGACGTGCCGATTAAATTTATCTGGAACTACGCGGGCAACACCATCACCAATCAGCACTCAGATATCAATAAAACGCATGAGATCCTTCAGGACGACACGAAATGCGAAATGATTGTGGTCATTGAAAACTTCATGACCTCTTCGGCCAAATATGCCGATATTCTGCTGCCTGATTTAATGACCGTCGAACAGGAAGACATCATTCCTAACGATTATGCAGGCAACATGGGTTACCTCATTTTTATTCAACCCGCGACGTCGCCTAAGTTCGAGCGCAAACCGATCTACTGGATAATGAGTGAAGTCGCAAAACGTCTTGGCGATGATGTCTATCAACGGTTTACTGAAGGCCGAACACAGGAGCAGTGGCTTCAGTATCTGTATGCAAAAATGCTGGCTAAAGACCCCGCGCTCCCGACTTATGACGAGCTGAAAAAAATGGGGATCTATAAACGCAAAGATCCTAACGGACACTTTGTCGCCTATAGAAAATTCCGCGAGGATCCACAGGCCAACCCGCTCAAAACACCGTCTGGCAAGATTGAAATATACTCCAGCCGACTGGCGAAAATTGCCAGTACATGGGAACTGCAAAAGGACGAGGTAATCAGTCCGCTTCCCGTTTATGCTTCCACATTTGAAGGCTGGGATGACCCGAAACGCAGTTCATTCCCGCTGCAGATGTTTGGTTTCCACTACAAATCCCGCACCCACTCCAGCTACGGCAATATCGATGTTCTCCAGGCGTCCTGTCGTCAGGAAGTATGGATAAATCCCGTCGATGCCCAAAAACGGGGGATTGCAAATGGCGATATGGTGCGAGTCTTTAACGATCGCGGTGAACTGCGTATCCCGGCAAAAGTAACGCCACGAATTTTGCCCGGAGTAAGCGCAATGGGCCAGGGTGCATGGCACGATGCCGATATGGCTGGCGATAAGATTGACCATGGCGCCTGCGTCAATACGCTGACAACTCAGCGCCCGTCGCCGCTGGCAAAAGGCAACCCACAGCATACTAACCTGGTCGAGATCGAGAAGGCATAAGGACTAACCCATGACAACTCAGTATGGATTTTTTATTGATTCCAGCCGTTGCACGGGGTGTAAAACCTGCGAGCTGGCCTGCAAAGATTACAAGGATCTCACTCCCGACGTCAGTTTCCGGCGTATTTACGAATACGCTGGAGGCGACTGGCTGGAAGATAACGGCGTCTGGCAACAGAATGTCTTCGCCTATTACCTCTCCATTGCCTGTAACCACTGCGAAGATCCGGCCTGCACCAAGGTTTGCCCCAGCGGCGCTATGCATAAGCGTGAAGATGGTTTTGTGGTGGTGGATGAAGACGTATGCATAGGCTGTCGCTACTGCCACATGGCCTGCCCGTACGGCGCACCGCAGTACAATGCCGCCAAAGGTCATATGACCAAGTGCGATGGCTGTCATGACCGCGTGGCCGACGGCAAAAAGCCCATCTGCGTCGAGTCCTGTCCGCTGCGCGCGCTGGACTTTGGTCCAATTGATGAGCTGCGCAAAAAGCACGGTGAACTGGCGGCGGTCGCTCCGCTGCCAGGTGCGCACTTCACCAAACCGAGCATTGTGATCAAACCCAACGCCAATAGCCGCCCGACCGGGGATACCACGGGTTATCTGGCGAATCCGCAGGAGGTGTAACATGGGCAATGGATGGCATGAATGGCCGCTGGTCCTGTTTACGGTGCTGGGCCAGTGCGTGGCCGGGGCGCTGATAGTGAGTGGTTATGGCTGGCTGACCGCTAAAGACGAGGTGGCAAAACAACGTATCGTGCGCAGCATGTTTTTTCTGTGGCTGGTGATGGGCATCGCCTTTCTCGCCTCGGTAATGCACCTGGGTTCGCCACTGCGCGCCTTTAACTCGCTGAATAGAGTTGGCGCATCTGCGCTGAGTAACGAAATCGCCAGTGGTTCACTGTTTTTCGCCGTCGGTGGCCTGTGGTGGCTGGTGGCGTTTCTCGGTAAAATGCCCGCAGCGTTAGGTAAAATCTGGCTACTGGTGGGCATGCTGCTGGGGCTGGTATTTGTGCTGGCGATGACCAGCGTCTACCAGATAGACACTGTCCCGACCTGGTATAACGGCTACACTACGGTGGCATTTTTTATGACGATGTTGCTAAGCGGACCGCTGTTTGCCGCCCTGCTGCTGCGTGCTGCGGGTGTTTCCTCTGGCACCGCCAGATTCGCCTACATAAGCGTTTTGGCCCTACTGGTGATCGTGGCGGTTATTGTTCTGCAGGGACTGTCGCTCGGCGGGATCCACAGTTCGGTGCAATCCGCCAGCGCGCTGGTTCCCGACTACGGAAGCTTGCAGGTCTGGCGCATCATTCTGCTGGCCGCCGGTCTGGGCTGCTGGATATGCCCGCTGATCCGTCGTAAAGCACCATCCGTCGGCGGCCTGGCGCTGGGCTTAATGTTAGTCCTCGCCGGTGAAATCATTGGCCGCGGATTGTTTTACGGTTTACATATGACAGTCGGAATGGCTGTTGCAGGTTAACTTTCGGGTGCGGGGCAACCCGCACTGTTCAGGATTGTTTGCATGACCCATTTTTCGCAAGGTGACAACTTTTCTACCGCGGCGCGTGTACTCGGCGCACTGTTTTACTATGCGCCAGATAGCGCAGAAGCCTCTGCTTTAGTCAGCGCGTTAAGAGCCGATGGCTGGCAGGCGCAGTGGCCGCTCGATCAGGCAATGCTTTTCCCGCTGGCAGCACGGCTACAAGCCGAGGTCGATGAGCCTCTCCCGCAGGCCTGGCAACGCCTGTTTGTCGGTCCATATGCGCTACCCTCTCCGCCCTGGGGATCCGTCTGGCTGGATCGTGAAAACGTGTTGTTTGGCGACTCTACGCTGGCACTCCGTCAGTGGATGCGGGACAACGGCATCCAGTTTGCCATGCAGCAAAATGAGCCAGAAGATCACTTTGGTTCACTGCTGTTGCTGACGGCCTGGCTTGCTGAAAATGAACGCCACACCGAGTGCGAACAGCTGCTGGCCTGGCATCTGTTCCCATGGTCATCCCGCTTCCTTGATGTGTTTATCGAAAAAGCTGATCACCCGTTTTACCAGGCGCTGGGGGAGCTGGCCCGTCTGACGCTGGCGCAATGGCAGTCGCAGTTACTGATCCCGATAGCCGATAAGCCACTTTTTCGTTAGTTTCACCACAGGCAGGATGTGTCCTGCCTGTGTAGCATCCTGTTGCGCACGCTGAGCTTTTGCTTCTGTTGCCAAATAGCCGCAAAATAAAGCGTCTGAAATTTCCTGTCTGGCCACTCATGCATCATTTACATGCTTACCCTGACCTGCGCGCCATGTTCCGCCGCCTGCTGATTGCTGCGCTGATTGGTATCCTTGCTGCGTTGGCCGTCGCAGGATTTCGCCACGCCATGCTCCTTCTTGAATGGTTGTTCCTGAGCAATGACACAGGGAGTCTGGTCAACGCGGCAACAAACCTTTCCCCTGTAAGACGCATGCTGACACCTGCGTTAGGAGGGCTGGCGGCGGGTTTGCTGCTTTGGGGATGGCAAACGTTCAACCGGTTACGCCCGCAGGCTCCCACTGATTACATGGAAGCCTTGCAAACTAACGGACAATTTGACGTCAGTGCAAGCCTGGTGAAATCGCTGGCCTCGTTACTGGTCGTCGCCAGCGGGAGTGCCATCGGGCGCGAAGGTGCCATGATTTTACTGGCAGCGCTGGCAGCCTCCAGCTTTGCTCAACGCTTCACCCCGCGCACAGAATGGAAGTTATGGATTGCCTGCGGAGCCGCTGCGGGTATGGCCGGAGCGTATCATGCCCCACTGGCGGGCAGTCTATTTATTGCTGAAGTGTTGTTTGGCACCTTGATCCTCGCGTCACTGGGACCGGTGGTGGTATCCGCCGTCGTCGCCTTGCTCACCACCAATATGCTGAGCGACAGCAATGCGCTGCTGTATGCCGTGCACTTCACACGGGAACTGCATGCGCTGGAATACGTCATGATCATCAGCACCGGTCTGGCTGCCGGCGTTTGCGGACCGCTATTCATGTGGTTGATGACCGCCAGCCATAATGGGTTTTTGCGCTTAAAACTCTCGCCCCCGTGGCAACTGGCGCTTGGCGGGCTGATCGTTGGCCTGCTGTCATTGCTCACGCCTGCGGTCTGGGGTAACGGCTACAGCGTGGTGCAGTCATATTTACTCTCCCCACCGCTGCTGGCCGTGGTAAGCGGGATCTTCATCTGCAAATTACTGGCGGTGCTTGCCAGCAGTGGTTCCGGTGCGCCTGGCGGTGTGTTTACGCCAACGCTGTTTGTCGGTCTTTCGGTGGGTATGCTGCTGGGACGAGTGTGGGGATTATGGCTTCCGGGTCCGGATGAGATTGCCATTCTGCTGGGATTAACGGGGATGGCCACGCTGCTGGCAGCGACCACGCATGCGCCAATAATGTCGACACTGATGGTTTGTGAAATGACCGGGGAGTATCGTCTGCTCCCCGGATTGCTGATTGCCTGTGTGGTGGCGTCTGTGCTGTCGCGAACGTTACGCCAGGACTCTATCTACCGACAACACGCTGCCGAGCATTGACAGACGGATGTACTGAGACAGCTCGCGCTGCTCTGCGCGAGGCAGATAAGGCAGTTCACCGATCAGCGGTGCGGGTAATTTTTTGCCCAGCACATCAATGATTTCCGCATAATGCGCTAGCCCCGGATTGATTCGGTTCGCGACCCAGCCAATCAAAGGCAGTCCGTCGCTGGCAATCGCCTGTGCGGTGAGGATGGCATGATTAATACAACCTTCCTGGATACCCACCACCATCAGCACCGGCAGTTGTTCCTGCACCACCCATTCAGATAACGGACGCAGATCGTTCATCAAGCTCCGCCAGCCTCCGGTGCCTTCCACGACAACGTGATCCACTTTTTCGCTGAGGCTTGCGAGGCCGTTGGATAACAGGGTGTAATTGACCGGACCACTATGCGCTACGCTGCTTTCATCCTCACTCAACGCAATCGGGTTGACCGCCTCGTAGGGCAGTTCGATAGTGGACACGCTTTGCAGCACCAGCGCATCTTTGTTGCGCAGACCTTCAGGTGTCTCTTTGCTTCCTTTAGCCACGGGTTTGTAGCCCGCAACGCTTTTACCCCCTGACGCTAACGCTTGTAGTAATGCGCGGGAAACCACGGTCTTCCCAACAGAAGTGTCTGTACCTGTAATAAAGAAACGCTTCAGCATCACTAACTCCACCGTTATGCTTTGAAAATATAAGTCAGGAAAATAATACAGTGGAGAAAGTCTAAGGTATGACGACGAGAATCGGCTTGAGATAGCGCAATTTTTCGTACAACAGTTAAAAAATGTTAACCCTGTAATAGACGAATCAACAAAGAACCGTTATACATCGCGTCCTTCACGAGCGCCGCCCCTGCCATCGTCCCTTGATTGGTGAACTGCGTACTTTCGACGACAATATGCTGACTGTAGGCCGGGAGCGCTTGCTGACGAATGCTGTCAGCAATAGTGGGAAACAAAATATCCGCCGCTTTACTGAGCGGAGAACCAATCAATATCTTTTGCGGGTTGAACAAATTCACCATGATGGCCAGAATGCGTCCGACATGGGTCCCGACGCCGCTAATGATATCTTTCGCCAATAAATCCCCCTGCATCGCCGCCAGACACAGCGCGTCTACCGTTAACGGTTGCCCGTGTAGAGAAGAACTCATTGACTGCTTCAAGCGTACCTGTGCCAGTTCGAGCACGCTGTCGACGCTGGCGATCGTTTCCAGGCAACCATGGTTGCCGCAATAGCAGCGTTTGCCGTAGGGGTCCACCTGGGTATGACCAATTTCCACCAGGCTACTGCTGCCGGCATGCAGTAGATGACCGTCGGTGATTACCCCGGCCCCCACGTTATGATCGATCACCACCTGAATGACGTCGCGCGCGCCGCGCGATGCGCCAAAAAGCGCCTCGGCCATAGTCCAGGCGCTGATATCATGCTGAATATAGACCGGCACGCCGGTATGATTTTCAAGCGCTTCACCCAGCGGCATCTCTTTGACATCGTCGTAGAATGGCATGCGATGAACGATACCGTTTTCAGTATCAATAATGCCGGGTAAGGTAATGGCGATGGAGGTTAAGCGCTCCAGCTTTTGCTGGTGGCGGATGAAAAACTGATCGACCTGGGTAATAACGCGTTCCAGCAATGGTGTTTCACTGACCAGCGCCATTTCAAGACAATCTTCAACCACCAGTTTGCTGCTCAGATCGCGCAGCGCCAGAAAGATCTCGCCGCGACTGATACGAATGGATAAATAGTGCCAGGCTTCCGTTTCCACAACCAGCCCAACGGCCGGACGTCCTCGGCTGCCCGCTTCCTTGATTTCCAACTCTTGCACCAGGTGCGCTTCGAGCATTTCGCGGACAATTTTAGTAATACTGGCAGGCGCCAATTGTGCCAGGCGAGAGAGATCAATACGCGATAACGGACCCAACTGATCAATCAGGCGATAAACCGCGCCCGCATTGGTCTGCTTAATTTGATCGATATGCCCAGGCTGACTATCAGCAACCACCACTTACTCCCTTTATTTTCGCGCTCCGAAATAATCTGCGGGCTATGGTGAAGCACTTCAATGGCTTCCGTCAACTTTTTACTTAGCCTTGTGATTTACTGCACATTTTCGCCCATTTTTAAACTAAATTAATCGCCTGAACGGCCGCCAGCAGTTGCTCGCGAAAGCGTTGCGCGGCGTGACTTTTCTCATGATGTTTTGGCCACACTAGCCACATTTCCGAAACGGCATCTTCTTCCGCTATCGGGATCCAACACATTTCATACAATTGCACCCGTTTAAAGGAAGCGGGAAGAATGGAAACGCCTAATCCTGCGGCCACCAGCCCGATGATAGTCATCGCCTCACCAACCTCCTGAGTGATAGTCGGCTTCAGTCCATAGCGACGCATGAGGCCAAGAATATCGTCATACAACCCCGTCCCCACATGCGGATCAAAAAAGACAAAGGGCTCATTGGCCAACTCCGCCAATGTGACCACGGGCTTTTGCGCCAATGGATGCGCGCGCGGGATCATTGCCATCAGCGGCTCATGCAGAATGATTTCACGCTCCAGCGTTTCCGGAAGCTGCGTGTTGCGCAGAAGTCCCAAATCCAGCGTTCCTTCATTGAGCGGAGCAATTTGCTCGCGCGTGTTCATTTCACGGGTTTGCATATGTACAGCGGGGTAGCTCTGGCGAAAGAGGGATAACGTATCTGAAACCGCTTTGATAAACGGTGCCGATGACGTAAAGCCAATACGCAATTCCCCCGCTTCTCCCAGATGCAGGCGCTCAGCCCTGGCAGCGGCCTCATTAACCAGCCCCAGGATCTGCCGACTATCTGCCAGAAACTGCTTTCCGGCAGAGGTCAGCGCCACGCTGCGGTTAGTGCGCGCCAGAAGTCGGGCGCCGACCTGCTGTTCGAGGATCTGGATTTGCTGGCTCAGCGGTGGTTGCGAAATACTCAGCCGTGCCGCCGCCCGGCCAAAATGCAATTCTTCGGCAACCGCTACAAAGTAACGTAAATGACGCAGCTCGATATTCATATTTTTAAGATATCATTTGAGATTATTAATATATTAGACAGAATAATGCGATTTTCATACTCTTAAAGCTAGTCATGTAGAGGTAATTGATTGAGCAAGGATTTCAAGTGAGCCGTACAACCACTGTCGATACCGCGCCGACAAGCGATGTTGATGAACAGAGAGTTACCCCGCCGGATAGTTTTATCAAACGCGGAACATCCCCATTTATGCGCGTCACGCTGGCGCTGTTTTCTGCCGGACTGGCGACATTTGCTCTCCTCTATTGCGTGCAACCCATACTGCCAGTGCTCTCGCACGAGTTTGGGGTCTCTCCCGCCAGCAGCAGTATTTCGCTTTCCATCTCAACGGCGATGCTCGCGATCGGTTTACTGTTTACCGGTCCACTTTCCGATGCGATAGGCCGCAAGCCGGTGATGGTTACCGCCCTGCTGCTCGCGTCCTGTTGTACGTTGCTTTCGACGATGATGACCAGCTGGCACGGTATTTTAATCATGCGTGCGCTGATAGGTCTTTCGCTCAGCGGCGTGGCGGCAGTGGGAATGACCTATCTGAGCGAGGAAATACATCCCAGCTTCGTCGCCTTCTCAATGGGCTTATATATCAGCGGTAACTCGATTGGTGGTATGAGTGGCCGTTTGATAAGCGGCGTGTTTACCGACTTTTTTAACTGGCGTATCGCGCTGGCGGCGATCGGTTGTTTTGCCCTCGCCTCCGCGCTGATGTTCTGGAAAATCTTGCCGGAATCTCGTCATTTCAGACCAACGTCGCTGCGACCGAAAACGCTGTTTATCAACTTTCGTTTGCACTGGCGCGACAGAGGGTTGCCGCTGCTGTTTGCGGAAGGTTTTTTACTGATGGGGTCGTTTGTCACGCTGTTTAATTACATCGGCTACCGTCTGATGCTCTCGCCGTGGGAACTCAGCCAGGCGGTTGTCGGTCTGTTGTCCGTGGCCTATCTGACCGGGACCTGGAGCTCACCGAAAGCGGGGTCGATGACCACCCGCTATGGACGTGGTCCGGTAATGCTCTTTTCAACCGGCGTGATGCTGGTTGGACTGTTGATGACCCTGTTCACATCACTGTGGCTGATCTTCGCCGGGATGCTGCTCTTTTCAGCCGGGTTCTTTGCCGCGCACTCCGTGGCAAGCAGTTGGATTGGACCACGGGCAAAACGCGCTAAAGGCCAGGCATCTTCCCTGTATCTGTTCAGCTATTATCTGGGTTCCAGTATTGCCGGTACGCTGGGTGGCGTATTCTGGCACAGCTACGGCTGGAACGGCGTGGGCGGATTTATCGCCCTGATGCTGGTGCTGGCGTTGCTGGTCGGTGCACGTCTGCACCATCGTCTGCACGTATAATCCACGATGCCCGGGTTCCGGGCGTCGCCTTCATCAACCAGGCTGTAACGTCTGAGCCCCCATTTGCAGGGCAATAACCGTCCCGTTCATCGCTATATGCAGCATAACCGGCATCAGCAGGCCGTTGCTTTTCAGTCTGGCGATGATCAAAACCTGCGACACAAGAAACAGCATCAGCAACGTGCGCAGATCCACATACTGAGTATGCATGATGGCAAAAATGACCGATACCACCACCGACGACAGCCAGGTTTTATTATTGAACCAATACTGGAATGCGTTGAATAAACAGCCCCTGAAAACAATCTCTTCATACACTGGCGCAATAAATATCAGGGTCAGAGTGGATAACCACAGCGCGTAGCTGTTTAGGGATATCTGGCTGGTTACCCACGCTTCGGTTTGTCTGAGGCCCAGAAACCATGGCAGGATAAGCTGAATAAACAGCAGCGCCACGAACAAAATGACAAACCATCTGGCGTTGAAAATTCCCTTTCCCAGCCCCTCTCTTTTTCTAAAGAAGAAGTAATACAGCGGGACCAGCACAACAAATTCCAGCGCAAACAGCAGCGGAAAAAGTAGCCCTTTGGCAAGCAGAACCTGGCTGGCGGGGAAAAACAACGGAAGAAACGTGAGGCCAAACATCAGCAAAAACATGGTAAAACAGCCAGCAACCGCTTTGGTCCTGACGATATACAGGTTGTCGGCATCCAGTGACATACGATCTCCTTGCGCTTATCAAAGATAACTTGATGAATTATCAATATATGATAAAAATTCTCATTATCACTGACAACCTACCAACTTTTACGCAATGCCCACGATTTACAACGCGTATAGCGTTACAGACTCTTTTCAGCGGAACATTCTCATCAGCTACTCAGTGGGGATTCCGCCAGCGGCAACGAAAAACGGAAACAGGCCCCTGCCGTCGAATTAATCAGGCGGATATCTCCCCCATGCAGTTCGAGCATTCTGCGCACGATCAGTAAGCCCAGACCACCACGCTCAGCCCGCTGCTCACGGGGTAGTAACGCCGTCGGGCGCTGAAATAATACTTCGCGAACAGCCTCTTCGACGCCAGGCCCGCTGTCCTGCACTTCTGCTAACAAGCGGTCTTCCTCACGCCAGACTTTTAACCACACTTCGCCCCCGTCAGGCGTATGACGGATAGCGTTATCCAGCAAATTCGTGACGATTCTTTCCATCATCGATAAATCGGCATTCACCAGCGGTAACGGACCAATTACGTCAAGGTGCAACTGCAAATGACGCGTGGCAACGGGTAGATCAAATTTCTGCGCCACATCCTGGATCAGCTCGCCAATAGCAAAACGTTCACGCTGCGGTTTTATGCCGCCATGCTCAAGTCTCGCCAGCTCAAAAAGCTGTTGTGACAGATGGCGAACCTTATGCCCCTGGCGCAGTGCAATGCTTAGATAATGCCGGTTTTCCTCCGGCGTCATCGTATCGGCTTTCAGCGACAGCATTTCCAGATACCCCAGCAGTGAAGTGAGCGGCGTACGTAAATCGTGCGAAATATTGGCGATAAACTCTCTGCGCTGACGATCGCTGTCAGCTAATAAATCCCATTGGTGAGCAATTTTCTGTGCTAACTCAATAAATGCATTGTTCAGCAACGCAATTTCATTCGCCGGAGCTAAATCGGGCTTTTTCTGCGCCAACTGTTTGATGACGCTAATGCTGTCCTGCTCCAGATTAACCACCTGACCGGTCAGCCTTTTCACCGGATTCGTCACCCATCTCCACACCAGGTACCCCGCGATTGCACCGGCTAATAAAACCAGTATTAACGTCCCGGTCACGGTGTTCCAAAGCGTTTTTTGCCAGGCGGTATTCGCCAGCATATTGAGATCTTCGCCCTGGAGAATAATGTACAAATAGCCATGCAGCTTGCCATTAAATAAAACTGGCGCGGCGCTGAATACCTTTTGCTGGCTGCTGCGCGGATCATTGCCATAAACGGGCAGCTCGTCCGAATTAAGGAAAACCTGGATCGGCTGTACGCTAATGTTCTGGCGCTGAATATGCCCAGGCGGAGCGGCATCAGCAAGTATCTCGCCTGACGGTGAAACCAGATACAGCTCCACGCTAGGGTTGAGCGTCATCAGGTGATTAAACAGTCCTTTTAAGGTCTGCCGATCAACCTGCCCGCTGGCATCAATAAGCGACTCACTTTTGACAATCTTGCTCGCCAATTCCAGCGAGAGCCTTTGCACCATGGCGTCGCCATACTGTTTACTGCTGCGGATCTGGACAACGCTGACCGCAACCGCGCAAATCAACATAATAGCGGTAAAGACCAGGGTCAGACGCTGGCTCAGCGACAATCGATAAATCATGGTTGATGCTCCGCGTTAACCGCAGCAAGCTTATAGCCCCGTCCCCAAACGGTAAGAATAATTTCCGGCTCCGCAGCATCTTTTTCAATTTTGGTGCGCAGGCGATTAATATGACTGTTCACCGTATGCTCATATCCTTCGTGCTGGTAGCCCCACACCTGGTCTAACAACGCCTGACGCGAAAAGACCTCCCCTGGATGGCGGGCGAAAAAATAGAGCAGATCGAATTCACGCGGCGTTAAATCGAGGGATTTACCCTGCAGGCGGACTTCCCGGGCTAATGGATCAATCTCCACACCATGGACGGTGATAATCCCCGCCTCCATACGCAGGTTCTGACTCATCGCCTCCTGACGGCGAAACAACGCCTTCACCCGGGCCATCAATTCCAGCACCGAGAAAGGTTTGGCTAAATAATCATCGGCGCCCATTTCCAGCCCCAGTACGCGGTGAGTTTCACTGGTGCGAGCGCTGATAATAATGACAGGTAGATAGAAACTCATTTGCCGAATGCGACGACATATCTCCAGGCCGTCCACGCCCGGCAGCATTAAATCGAGGATAACGGCATCCCAGACGTGCTTCTCCAGTAGCTCGACCGCTCGTGCCCCATCAGCCTCATGAATAATTTCGTACCCCTCATCCTTCAGGCTAAGTTGCAAAAGTGAGGCAATATCGCTGTCATCTTCCACCAAAAATATCTTTTTTGCGCCTGCCATCAGTGTCATCCCCCTCTCGTCATGCTGAAAGCTTACCTCAGGCAAGGGGCGGAAGTTATCACAAAATTTTTAACTTTTCGTGAGGAATCAGGGATACGCATGCGTCCAGTATGTCGTTATAGATAGGTCAGGCATCAACAGGGAAACGTCGATTTGTTTTCCTTAACATGAAAATAAAAAGGAAAAGTTATGCAGAAAAAACATCCACTTCGGGAAGCTGATGTTACCGCCGAGTCCGTTTTTTTTATGCAACGACGACAGATCCTCAAAGCTCTTGGGATAGGTGCGGCGGCGGCTTCGATCTCTTCCCCGACACAGGCTGGTCTGTTGAATTGGTTTAAAGGCAACGATCGCCCGTCTGCACCAGCGGGCAAACCGCTC
The DNA here is from genome assembly GCF_013729795.1 of Citrobacter sp. RHBSTW-00859. NCBI lineage: Bacteria > Pseudomonadati > Pseudomonadota > Gammaproteobacteria > Enterobacterales > Enterobacteriaceae > Citrobacter > Citrobacter sp. RHBSTW-00859. Next base: position 2,614,582 of record NZ_CP056284.1, read on the forward strand.
GAGTTCACAAAACCAGAGATCTGGCAAAACGATCTGCCCTTGACGCCGGAAGACAAGGTAACGGGCTACAACAATTTCTACGAATTTGGTCTGGATAAAGCCGATCCTGCCGCGAATGCCGGTAGCCTGAAAACCGATCCCTGGACGTTAACCATCAGCGGTGAAGTGAACAAACCTTTAACGTTGGATCATGATGCGCTGACGACTCGTTTTCCATTAGAAGAGCGTATTTACCGGATGCGTTGCGTTGAGGCGTGGTCGATGGTTGTACCGTGGGTCGGCTTTCCTTTGCATAAATTATTGGCGCTGGTTGAACCCACCAGCCACGCCAAATACGTCGCCTTTGAAACACGCTACGCGCCTGATGAAATGCCCGGCCAGAAAGATCGCTTCATTGGTGGCGGGTTGAAGTATCCCTATGTTGAAGGTTTACGTCTGGATGAGGCCATGCACCCGCTTACCCTTCTGACCGTGGGCGTGTATGGCAAAGCGTTGCCGCCGCAAAACGGGGCGCCAATACGCCTGACCGTACCCTGGAAGTACGGCTTCAAGGGCATTAAATCGATAGTCAGTATTAAGCTGACGCGTGAACAGCCGCCGACGACCTGGAATATGTCGGCACCTAACGAATACGGTTTTTACGCCAACGTCAATCCGCAAGTCGATCACCCCCGCTGGTCTCAGGCCACTGAGCGTTTTATCGGTTCGGGTGGCATTCTCGATGTACAGCGACAGCCCACGTTGCCTTTTAATGGTTATGCCGATGAGGTGGCTTCTTTATATCAGGGCATGGATCTACGGGAGTATTTTTAAGTGAGGTTAACCGCAAAACAGATAACCGGCCTGAAAGTACTGCTGCATCTCGCCGGTTTATTACCCCTGCTATGGCTCTTCTGGGCCGCACAGCATGGTGAGTTGGGGGCCGACCCGGGTAAAGATATCCAACACTTTACGGGCATCACCGCGCTGAAGTTTCTGCTTGCTACCCTGCTGGTGTCACCGCTTGCCCGCTACGCAAAGCAGCCGTTGTTGTATCGCACCCGTCGATTATTAGGGTTATGGTGTTTTGCATGGGCCACGCTGCATATGACCAGCTATGCGCTGCTGGAGTTGGGTATACAAAATCTGGGATTATTGGGTCTTGAACTGGTTTCACGCCCATGGCTAACGTTGGGCATGACTGGTTGGATAATCTTATTCCTGCTGACGCTGACCTCCACGCAAGCCGCGCAACGTAAAATGGGCAAACGCTGGCAAACATTGCACAACTACGTCTACCTGGCGGCCGTTTTGCTTCCGCTGCATTATCTGTGGTCGGTAAAAGTGTTATCACCGCTCCCCATTATTTATGCCCTCTGTTTTCTCGTGCTACTGGCTTTTCGCTATAAAAAGCTGTTACGCAAAGTCGGGTACAAAGGTGTGTTTATGAAAAGTGAATGAATCACGGTAAACTTCTCATCACACCTAAACAGAACGAGAACAAAAAATGAGTAACAATGATAATTACCATCAGCTCACCCGCACGTTCCAGCGGCTCTCTCGCTTCTCCCACCTCTCGGCAATCGCCAGTTGGGACATGTTTACCATGATGCCATCTGGCGGCAGCAAAGCTCGCGGCGAAGCACTGGCCGAGCTGAGCGTGCTTGAGCACCAGTTGTTAACCGACCCGAAGGTAGCAACGTGGATCGCCGCAGCCCAACAGGAAGACCTTAACGATGTTGAGCAGGCCAACCTGCGCGAAATGTCGCGACTGCATCATCAGGCATCCTTACTACCTGAATCGTTGGTAGAAGCGAAATCACTCGCGGGTAGCCGCTGTGAGCATGCCTGGCGCAGCCAGCGACCAGCCAATGACTGGGAGGGATTTTCCGAAAACCTGAAAGAGGTCGTGAAGCACAGTCGTGAAGAAGCCCGGCTGCGTGCCGAAGCCACAGGCTGTTCGCCGTATGACGCGCTACTGGACATATTCGAACCAGGGATGACCAGTGCCCAATTGGATGTCTTGTTTGCAGACGTTAAGAGCTGGTTACCGGATCTGCTCAACAAGGTGGTGGCAAAGCAGTCTCAGCAGTCGCTCATCGCCCCGGTTGGGCCTTTCCCAACCGCAATCCAGCGAGAGTTGGGCCTTGAAACGATGGCGCAGTTGGGATTCGATTTTACGGCTGGTCGACTGGATATCAGTGCGCACCCCTTCTGTGGTGGCGTACCTGAAGATGTGCGTATCACCACCCGCTATGATGAAAACGAATTACTTAGCGCGCTGTTTGGCGTGATCCATGAAACCGGTCACGCCCGCTACGAGCAAAATCTGCCGCACAGTTGGTCAGGGCAACCTATCGCACTGGCACGCTCAACCGCTATTCATGAGTCCCAGAGTCTGTTCTTTGAGATGCAACTGGGGCGCAGTAAAGCATTTCTGACGCGGTTAATTCCTGCTGTGACGCGCCACTTTGGCGATCAGGCTGCGTTTGAAGAAAGCAATTTCATCGCCTGGAACCAGCAGGTTAAACCCGGTTTTATCCGTGTTGATGCCGACGAGGTGAGCTATCCTGCTCACGTTATCCTGCGTTATGAAATCGAACGCGCGCTCATTAATGGCGATATTGAAGTAGATGATATCCCGGCATTGTGGAATGAGAAAATGCAGTCCTGGCTGGGGCTGTCAACCATCGGTAACTATCGTAACGGTTGTATGCAGGATATTCACTGGACCGATGGCGGCTTTGGCTACTTCCCTTCCTATACTTTAGGCGCCATGTATGCGGCGCAGTTATTCAGTGCCGCTAACCGCGCATTGCCTGATTTAGAGCAGTCTATTGCGCAAGGTGAGTTTGGTGCCCTGTTTGACTGGTTACGTCAGAATATCTGGCAGCATGGCAGCCGTTTTACCACTGAACAGCTTATTACCCAGGCCACCGGAGAGCCGCTCAGCAGCCGTTATTTCCGCGCTCATCTGGAAGCCCGCTATTTGTAATCTCATACCGTGAGTCATTGTACATATCGTTACACGCCGAAACCAATGACTCACGGAAGCCCTGTGATTACAGCGATATAGTTATTTCAACGGCCCCGCAGTGGGGTTGAATGAAAAACCAAATCGAGGGTATGAGAATGAAAAAAGTATTAGCTCTGGTTGTTGCCGCTGCTATGGGTCTGTCTTCTGCTGCATTTGCTGCTGAAACAACTGCTACCACCGCTCCGGCTGCTGCTGCAACCACCAAAGCAGCTCCGGCAAAAACTACTCATCATAAAAAACAGCACAAAGCAGCGCCGCAGAAAGCGCAGGCTGCCAAGAAACACGCTAAAAAATCCGCCACAAAACCGGCTGCAGAACAAAAAGCACCAGAGCAGAAAGCTCAGGCAGCAAAAAAACACACCAAAAAAGCCGTAAAACACGACACCGCTAAACCCGCTGCTCAGCCAGCTGCATAACACATTTGTAGTTACTATGGCGTCCCCCACGCCATAGCATACGGCGCTAAATCGACCTGATTTAGCGCCGCCTTTTGGAGGGTAAAATGGTGTCACATTATCGCTTTGAGTTCATTCTTATTACCCTGATAATTTGCGCCCTCATTGCCATGCATTTTTATCTTTCCTGAGTGTAGTTATCTGATTTTACTCCCACTTTCCCGCCGTCCCGTCTATAGTATTAACTGAGGGTTTGCTGTTAAAAATCATAATTCCCCACCAGAGTGTGATATGCATAAAACCATTGCTGTGTTACTGGGTTCAATTTGTTTACTTCCTGTCGTTGCGCATGCGGACCAGCCTGCAACGGCCAGCGCTGAAGCAGAAAACGTAAAAACGCTGTTTTTTGGTCATGACGATCGCATAAAAGTGACTGACCCAACGCAATCTCCATGGGACGCTATCGGGCAACTGGAAACCGCCAGCGGTAACCTGTGTACTGCCACGCTCATTTCACCACGACTGGCACTGACTGCCGGACACTGCTTACTCACCCCCCCGAAAGGCAAGCCGGATAAAGCCGTGGCATTACGCTTCGTGTCGAAAAAGGGTGTCTGGCGCTACGAGATCCACGGCATTGAAGGACGGGTAGATCCCTCGCTCGGAAAACGTTTAAAAGCCGATGGCGATGGCTGGATTGTGCCGCCTTCCGCGGCCCCGTGGGATTTTGGTCTGGTGGTGCTGCGTTACCCACCTTCTGGCATCACACCGCTGCCATTATTTGAAGGTGATAAAGCGGCATTAACCGCGGCGCTGAAAACCGCAGATCGTAAAGTTACGCAGTCGGGTTACCCGGAAGATCATCTCGATGACTTGTACACGCATCAGGATTGCGTGGTGACCGGTTGGGCGCAGAATACCGTTTTGTCGCACCAGTGCGACACACTCCCGGGCGACAGCGGTTCACCATTGATGTTGAAGACAGATACTGGCTGGCAGTTGATTGGCGTACAAAGCTCCGCTCCGGCGGCGAAAGATCGCTGGCGGGCCGATAATCGCGCCATATCCATGACCGGATTTCGCGATAAGCTGGATGAGTTGGCGAACGAATAACCTATGCTGCCCGTAGTAACGGGCAGCACTGAGATCAGGCAAGTTTAATCATTACCATTCCGGCAAGCAGCAGCGCCACACCGATCCAGCCTTTATGATTCAGGCGCTGACCAAACAATACCCAACCTGCCGCTAACGTCGCGGCAATCCCGAAGCCGCCCCACAAGGCGTAGGCAACAGAAAGGTCGATACCTTTTACCGCCTGGGACAGCGCGCTAAAGGCCGCTAACACGGCTGCCAGCGACAGCACGCCATAAGTCTTGCGACGAAACCCATCAGAAAATTTCAAAAAGACGTTAGCGACGATTTCGAGCACAATGGCTATGCCAAGCCATGCGCCGTGAACCCACTCAAACTGCTGCATGGCTCACCTCTCTGCCCGCCTTTGTCGGTTTTCGTGTACCGGATTTAATCAGCACAATACCTAACACCAGCGAGACCAGTCCAGCCACCTTCATCGTGGACAAGGTTTCGTCAAATAGCAGCACGCTGAACAGCGTAATAAATAAAATACCGATACCTTCCCATAAGGCATAGGCCACACCAAGGGCAATTTTTTTAACGGCAAAACTGAGAAAAATATACGATAAGGCAATCATTACCAGCATTAAAATAAAGCCCGAATTACCATGGCCGACGCTTGCCCATTTCATTGACAGCGTACCAGTAATTTCAGCCGCGATGGCCAGACCTAATAATATCCAGTAAAACATAATGCTTCTCCTGCTTGAGAATATAGTCCTTTGGGCCTACTGCATGCAGTAAACCAAAAAATAAAATTAGTTAGCTCAGCGCACAGCGCCAGCTCAGGCAGAAGAAGGGACTAAAGCGCGTTGCGCCAGTGTTGCTCACCCGCAAGCAAGAAAGTGGAGGAGGTACGAAGAAGTGAAGGTAAACGCAAGAACATCCTGAACATATTGTCCATAATATTACAATTATCCGCAGTGTTGCTTCTCATCATCGCGGATGATAATTGTCCTCGGTAGTTAAACACAGATGATTTGTACCATAGCTTCAATGCGAACTCAAAGTCTTTTCACTTCTTTACCTGCCCCATTTGATTTTTGTTATAACAGCTCGACGCAAATCACATTATTATTCAGATTCAAAAATGAAAAATGCAGGAATACACATGGCGAAACCGATCATCACGCTTAGCGGCCTAAAAATAGTCATTATGCTGGGCATGCTGGTTATCATCCTGAGCGGCATCCGCGTTGCCGCAGATATCATCGTCCCATTTATTCTGGCGTTATTTATTGCCGTCGTGCTTAACCCCGTGGTGCAGCGGATGGTCAAACTTCGTATACCGCGCGTAATAGCGGTATCATTGCTCATTGTTATTATTGTGATGCTAATGGTGTTGCTATTAGCGTATTTAGGTACATCCTTAAATGAGCTTGCGCGAACGCTGCCGCAGTATCGCTCTTCACTGGTTATCCCACTCAAAAACCTTGAGCCGTGGTTACAGCGCGCAGGGATCGGCGTTTCCGTGGATGAACTCGTCAAATATATCGACCCGAACGCAGCAATGACGCTGGTGACCAATTTACTGGCGCAGTTGTCTAATGCCATGTCATCGATATTTTTACTGCTGTTGACGGTGGTTTTTATGCTGCTGGAAGTACCGCAGTTACCCAACAAACTCAAACAAATGATGAGTCGTCCCATTGAGGGAATGGCGGCGATTCAACGCGCCATCGACAGCGTTTCCCACTATCTGGTGCTCAAAACGGCGATCAGCATTGTGACCGGGCTGGTGGCCTGGGGCATGCTCGCCGCACTCGACGTGCGTTTCGCTTTTGTCTGGGGACTGCTGGCGTTTGCGCTCAACTATATTCCTAATATCGGTTCGGTGCTGGCCGCCATTCCCCCTATTGCTCAGGTGCTGGTATTTAGCGGCCTTTATGACGCCCTGGTGGTTTTGGCAGGTTATCTGGTCATTAACCTGGTGTTCGGAAATATCCTCGAACCACGGATCATGGGGCGTGGACTTGGGTTGTCTACGCTGGTGGTGTTTCTGTCGTTAATCTTCTGGGGCTGGTTACTGGGGCCTGTCGGGATGCTGCTTTCTGTGCCGCTGACCATCATCGTGAAAATCGCGCTTGAGCAAACCAACGGCGGTCAAAGCATTGCCGTGTTGCTGAGCGATCTCAATAAAGAGTGAATTCGCCCCGCCATTGCGGGCATTTTTATCGTTTAGCCCGTAGCGCCAGAACGGCGCTACACAACGTAAATAACGCAATTATCCAGGCCATAGTCCATGGTGTTCCGTCGCTGAAGGCGGCCAGCAGCAATGACGAGATAATGCCGCTACCGTATTGTAACGCGCCAATCAGCGCGGAGGCTGAACCGGCGATGCTCGGTACCGCGTCCAGCGCGGCAGCGGTTGAAGTAGCAGCAATAATGCCATTCATTGAGAAAAACAGAAAAACGGTGATGATAATGGCTTCAACGCCACCTGACTCCAGCTTAACCAGCACCGCAAGCGCCACTGCAGCCAGCGCCGCCAGCATCGTCGCATACTTTAGCAGTTGCTCCAGAGAATGCCGTTGCACCAGACGACGGTTTACTACGCTCATGACCATGACTCCGACAATATTGAGCGCAAACAGCCAGCCGTAATGCTGTGGTTCAACATGATAATAGCTAATATAAACAAACGGCGAACCGGTAATAAACGCATACGCGGCAACGTAATAACACGTCAGGCTCAGGGTGTAGCGCATAAAACGTCCATTGGCGAATAGCGAACGATAATTACGAAATGCGCCAGCTAAAGAAGCTTTCACCCGTTTCTCTTCCGGCAATGTTTCCGGCAGCCAGTTTAAGGAGATAAACATCAGCGCTCCTATCACCGCCAGCAGCCAAAAAACAGAGTGCCAGGTGCTCAGGCGAATAATTTGTCCGCCAATCAACGGTCCTGCTATTGGCGCAATCGCCATGACCAGCACCAGAGTTGAAAGCATTTGCGCCGCGCGAGTACGTGCAAAGAGATCGCGGATCATCGCCCGCGCCAGCATAGGTCCGGTACAGGCTCCAAGCGCCTGAAAAACTCGCCAGAAAACAATTTGCGTAATACTCGTGGACATCGCACATCCTGCGGAGCCGATGATAAAAAGCACCATGCCAATTAACAGCGGTTTACGCCGTCCCAGATGATCGCTTATCGGCCCCCAAATCAATTGCGCAATGGCGAAACCTACCAAAAAACCGGTGATCGTCAGTTCTACATTGCCATGTAAATCCTCTGCCATTGTCGGCATTGCCGGAAGATAAATGTCGGTGGAAAGCGAGGCAAAGGCCATCAGGCCACTGAGGATCAGAATAAAAGTAAGACCAGTCTGGCTTGCTATAGCCGCCGACGAGGCATGTTTACGTGTACGCATAGCGCCCTGTTATGTTCTAAAAAGTCAGGAAGCAGTATATACACGGCGTTTTACGGTGATTAGACGGTTAAAACCGTATGGGTTTATGAGTGGTAATCATGAATAGCGGAGTATTAATAAATATCCTCCGGCATAGCCGGAGGTTTTTCGGATGCGCCTATAAGGCTCCGTTACCAGCCGCGCCCTAACAGGCGCATACGATCTGACATTTGCATCAGACTTCGTTACTTACGGCCCGTAAACGGGCTACCCGGATAAGCGATCGATAACTCCTCACCCATTTTATCTTCTGCAAGCTGGTGCTTTATGTATTCCTGTATCTTCACCGTGTTCTTACCCACCGTATCTACGTAGTATCCCCGGCACCAGAACTCTCTATTCCTGTACTTGAATTTCATATCCCCAAACTGTTCATACAGCATCAGACTGCTTTTCCCTTTCAGATACCCCATAAAGCCGGATACGCTCATTTTGGGTGGGATTTCCACAAGCATATGGATATGATCCGCACAGCATTCCGCTTCCAGGATCCGCACGTTTTTCCACTCACACAGCTTTCTTAAGATGCTGCCTATCGCCCTGCGTTTCTCCCCGTAGAATGCTTGTCTCCGGTATTTGGGCGCAAAAACTATGTGATATTTACAGTTCCATCGGGTGTGCGCTAAGCTCTTTTCGTCCCCCATTGGGACCCCCTTTTGATTTCTTGTTAAACATTTGCAGTTGCCAGACCGCAATGTGTTTTAACAAATCAAAAGGGGTTTTAATAACTGGCCCAAAGCTGAAAGCTTTCCGGAACCCCCAGCCTAGCTGGGGGTTTTCTGTGCACAAAAAAACGGCCTCCGCAGAGGCCGTCTTGGTTTGCGCTGACGATTACAGCGCTTTCAGGATCGCATCCACGCTGGCTTTGGCATCGCCAAACAGCATATGGGTGTTTTCTTTAAAGAACAGCGGGTTCTGCACGCCAGCATAGCCGGTGTTCATAGAGCGTTTGAACACGATAACGTTCTGCGCTTTCCATACTTCCAGCACCGGCATACCGGCGATTGGGCTACGCGGATCGTCCTGCGCCGCCGGGTTTACCGTATCGTTGGCGCCAATCACCAGCACGGTATCGGTATCGGCGAAATCATCATTGATTTCATCCATTTCCAGCACGATGTCATAGGGTACTTTGGCTTCCGCCAGCAGCACGTTCATATGACCTGGCAAGCGCCCTGCTACCGGGTGAATACCAAAGCGTACCTTGATGCCGCGGGCGCGCAGTTTCTCGGTGATTTCAGCAACCGGATATTGCGCCTGTGCCACGGCCATGCCATAGCCCGGGGTGATTATCACGGAGTGCGAGTTCTTCAGCATTTCTGCCGTGTCTTCCGCATTAATCTCACGATGCTCACCGACTTCTTCATCAGACCCCGTAGAAGAACCGTCAGAACCAAAGCCACCGGCAATCACGCTGATAAACGAACGGTTCATCGCCTTACACATGATGTAAGACAGGATCGCACCGGAAGAACCGACCAGCGCACCGGTGACGATCAGCAGATCGTTGCTGAGCATAAAGCCCGCCGCCGCCGCCGCCCATCCTGAATAGGAGTTAAGCATTGAAACGACGACCGGCATATCCGCACCGCCGATGGACGCCACCAGATGCCAGCCAAAGGCTAACGCAATAATGGTCATCACCAGCAGCGCCAGAACCTGCAGACCCACGCTTTCGGTACGAACAAACACCACCAGCAGCAGGAAAGAAACAACCAGCGCCGCCAGGTTCATTTTGTGACGATTCGGCAGCATCAGCGGTTTAGAGGAGATCTTACCGCGCAGTTTGCCAAACGCCACCACGGAACCGGTAAAGGTCACCGCACCGATGAAGATACCAAGGAACACTTCCGTCAGGTGAATGTTCACCAGAATCGGTTCCAGGCCCGTGTCGTGATACAGGTAGCTGTTGAAACCCACCAGCACCGCCGCCAGACCGACGAAGCTGTGCAGAATCGCCACCAGCTCCGGCATCTCGGTCATCTCGACTTTCTTCGCCAGACGAATACCAATCGCGCCGCCGATGATCATCGCCACCAGGATCCACGCAACGTTGCCGGTCTCCGGGCCAAAAATCGTGGCAATCAGCGCAATCGCCATCCCGGCGATACCGTAGTTGTTACCCTGTTGAGAGGTTTCGTGTTTCGAAAGCCCCGCCAGGCTGAAAATAAACAGGATCGCGGCAACAATGTATGCAGCTGTAACTAATCCTCCAGACATATGTTACCCCTTAGTTTTTCCGGAACATTTTCAGCATGCGCTGAGTCACGGTGAAGCCACCGAAAATATTAATGCTGGCAATAAGCACCGCGATAAAGCTCAGGAAACTCACCCAGCCACCCTGGCCAATTTGCAATAACGCCCCGACAACGATGATCCCGGAGATAGCGTTTGTCACGGACATCAGCGGAGTGTGTAGTGCGTGCGATACATTCCAGACCACGTAGTAACCCACTACACAGGAAAGCGCGAACACCGTAAAGTGCCCCAGGAACTCTTTCGGCGCGACATCAGCAAGCCAGCCAAACAGTATGACGACCAGTGCCATCAACGCATATTTGCGCCACGGTGAGGCCGGTTTTTTCTCTTCTTTCGGCGCGGGCGCGGCTTTTGGCGCAGCCTGCGGCTGAGCAGAAACCTGGATAGGCGGCGCAGGCCAGGTGATTTCACCCTCGCGAACCACCGTAACGCCACGTACGACTACGTCGTCAAAATCGACGGTGATATTGCCGTCTTTCTCTTTGCACAACAGCTTGAGCAGGTTAACGAGGTTCGTGCCATAAAGCTGGGAAGACTGCGTCGGCAGTCGGCCTGGCAGATCGGTATAACCGATAACCTTCACCCCGTTCTCGGTGGTGGTCACCTGGTTGGGCACGGTATATTCGCAGTTACCGCCGTTTTGCGCGGCGAGATCGACAATCACGCTGCCCGCCTTCATCGAATCGACCATTTCACGGGTGATCAGTTTCGGTGCCGGTTTGCCCGGAATCAACGCGGTGGTAACGATAATATCAACGTCTTTCGCCTGTGCGGCGAAGAGCGCCATTTCAGCTTTGATGAACGCTTCGGACATCACCTTGGCGTAACCGTCGCCGCTGCCGGCCTCTTCTTTAAAGTCCAGTTCGAGGAACTCAGCGCCCATACTCTGAACTTGTTCTTTCACTTCCGGACGAGTGTCAAAAGCACGAACGATAGCGCCCAGGCTGTTTGCCGCACCGATAGCTGCCAGACCAGCCACACCCGCACCAATCACCATGACCTTGGCAGGTGGAACCTTGCCCGCGGCGGTGATCTGGCCGGTGAAGAAGCGGCCAAATTCATGAGCGGCTTCAACAATGGCCCGATACCCGGCGATATTCGCCATCGAGCTTAAGGCATCAAGCGACTGCGCGCGCGAAATACGCGGCACGGAGTCCATCGCCATAACCGTCACGTTGCGCTCTGCCAGCTTTTGCAATAACTCAGGGTTTTGCGCGGGCCAAAGAAAACTCACCAGCGTCGTGCCCGGGTTGAGCAACGGGATTTCCGCCTCTTCCGGCGCGTTGACCTTCAGGATGATCTCTGACTGCCAGACGGCATTTCCGTCAACAATTTCTGCGCCTGCTTGTACAAACGCCTTATCGTCAAAACTTGCCAGTTGACCTGCACCGCTTTCAACCGCGACGCTGAAACCCAACTTAAGCAGCTGCTCAACCGTCTTCGGCGTAGCTGCGACGCGGGTTTCATTGGTTAACCGTTCTCTTGGTATGCCAATTCGCATAATGTTCCCTTCCATCTGTATTTGTGATGATGGTTTATCAATGTTCGCACGAGGCATGCGCGCACTCTCGAAAGAGGTCAGTGTTACCCCAATAAAATAAAACAGTAACAAACTCTGTATAACCTACTGAAAATGACGCCTGTGATCTAGCGCCAAAAAACAGTATTTATTATGAAATTCGCGAAATAGAGATGAATCGAATCGCTGGCAGATAAAATACCCTAAAAATAGCCCACAAAGGCCGATAATTCGCTCAAGCGAAGCGGCAAAACATGATTACGTGCCTGCAAAAAACAATTGATTAACATTAAATTAACTTATGAAATTCAACTGCTTTATCAGTTTTGGTCGCCAAACGCCGAAATTTTCGACATATCACAAAATGTTATCTGTGTTGTTACGTCACGTGGCACGATGAGTGAAAATTGACGCAGACACTGACACAATTTAAATGCAATAATCAGCGACGTTTCTAGTCAATAACAATACCAGTACCTGGTTTGCGCAAGGCGAAGGATTATTTTTATGAAGCTTAAGAACACTCTCCTGGCGTCCGCACTTATTTCTGCGACTGCTTTTTCTGTAAATGCAGCGACAGAATTGACGCCGGAGCAAGCGGCTGCCCTGAAACCCTATGACCGCATTGTGGTTACCGGTCGTTTTAATGCTATCGGTGACGCGGTGACCGCCGTATCACGCCGTGCAGATAAAGACGGTGCAGCCTCCTTTTATGTTGTTGATACCTCAGATTTTGGCAGCGGCGGTAACTGGCGCGTTGTAGCCGACATCTATAAAGCCGATGCTGAAAAAGCGGAAGCGTCCAAAAACCGTGTCATTAACGGCGTGATGGAATTACCGAAAGATCAGGCCGTTCTGATAGAACCATTCGATACCGTTACGGTGCAGGGCTTCTACCGCAGCCAGCCTGAAGTGAACGATGCCATCACCAAAGCAGCGAAAGAGAAAGGCGCTTACTCCTTCTACATCGTGCGCCAGGTCGATGCCAACCAGGGCGGCAACCAGCGTATTACCGCATTCATCTATAAAGCTGATGCGAAAAAACGCGTAGTACAAAGCCCTGATGCGATCCCAGCAGATTCAGATGCCGGACGTGCCGCATTAGCCGCCGGTGGCGAAGCCGCGAAGAAAGTTGAGATCCCAGGCGTTGCGACTACCGCGTCTCCGAGCGCTGAAGTCGGTCGTTTCTTCGAAACGCAATCCACCAAAGGTGGGCGTTACACTGTCACGCTACCGGATGGAACCAAAGTTGAAGAACTGAACAAAGCAACCGCCGCTATGATGGTGCCGTTCGACAGCATCAAGTTCACCGGTAACTATGGCAACATGACTGAAATCTCTTACCAGGTTGCCAAACGCGCAGCGAAGAAAGGCGCTAAGTATTATCACATCACCCGCCAGTGGTCTGAACGTGGTAATAACATGACCATCAGCGCTGACCTGTATAAGTAATACTCAGTACCTTATCAGGTCTACAGCCTTGTAGACCTGATAATTTCCCGCCATCCTCCCCTCGGGCGAAACAAAAACAGCAGTATTAAGACTACTTTTCACACTATTAGTCACAAATCTCTCTATCCCCATTGCATGCGTTCTCTTCTCTCCGTAAAATCCCGCGCCTTAGTGGCTTTCACCATTTTTATGCGGTTTGCCAAAATAATTATTCTCTCACTCTCGTTTTTGTCACTGGATACAAATGGAAAAGAAATTGGGTCTGAGCGCACTCACCGCGCTGGTTTTAAGCTCAATGCTCGGCGCTGGTGTTTTCAGCCTGCCACAAAATATGGCGGCGGTAGCAAGCCCGGCTGCATTACTGATTGGTTGGGCGATTACCGGTGCGGGTATCCTTTTGCTTGCCTTTGCCATGCTGATTCTGACGCGTATCCGTCCTGAACTGGATGGCGGCATATTTACCTATGCACGTGAAGGTTTCGGTGAGCTGATTGGCTTTTGCTCCGCGTGGGGATACTGGCTGTGTGCTGTTATCGCTAACGTTTCGTATCTGGTGATTGTTTTCTCTGCGCTCAGCTTCTTTACCGACACGCCGGAGTTACGTCTGTTTGGCGATGGTAATACCTGGCAGTCGATTGTTGGCGCATCGGTGCTGTTGTGGGTGGTCCATTTTCTGGTGCTCCGTGGTGTGCAAACGGCAGCCAGTATTAACCTGGTGGCGACGCTGGCGAAATTACTGCCGCTTGGTCTGTTTATCGTGCTGGCGTTTATGCTGTTTAAGCTCGACACCTTTACCCTCGATTTTACCGGCGTAGCGTTGGGCGTTCCCGTCTGGGAGCAGGTAAAAAACACCATGCTCATCACCCTGTGGGTTTTCATCGGTGTGGAAGGCGCGGTGGTGGTTTCAGCCCGTGCCAGAAACAAACGCGATGTCGGACGCGCTACGCTGCTGGCGGTACTCGCCGCGCTGGGCGTTTATCTGCTTGTCACCCTGCTGTCTCTGGGCGTTGTCGCGCGTCCCGAACTGGCGGAGATCCGCAACCCGTCAATGGCCGGTCTGATGGTGAAAATGATGGGGCCATGGGGTGAAATTATTATTGCCGCAGGTCTGATTGTCTCCGTGTGCGGTGCTTATTTAAGCTGGACGATTATGGCGGCGGAAGTGCCGTTCCTCGCCTCCACGCACAAAGCGTTTCCACGCATTTTTGCGCGGCAGAACGCGCAAGGCGCGCCATCGGCGTCGCTGTGGCTGACCAATATCTGCGTACAGATTTGCCTGGTGCTGATCTGGCTCACAGGTTCCGACTACAATACGTTATTAACCATCGCCTCAGAAATGATTCTGGTGCCCTATTTACTGGTCGGCGCATTTCTGCTGAAAATTGCCACTCGTCCAATTCATAAGGCTGTCGGTATCGGAGCGAGTATTTATGGCATATGGTTATTGTATGCGTCAGGTCCGATGCACCTGCTGCTGTCTGTGGTGCTGTATGCGCCAGGGCTGCTGGTCTTCCTTTATGCCCGTAAAACACACGCGCATGAAAACGTATTAAAACGCCAGGAAATGGCGCTGATCGGCCTGCTGCTTGTTGCTGCTGTTCCGGCGACCTGGATGTTGATGGGGTAACATTGTCCCCATCGTTCGCGACACATGGAGATTACGATGGGTAAAAAACCCCCTTTGCCAATTCTTATCACCGGAGGAGGTCGACGTATCGGCCTCGCCGTCGCATGGCACTTTATTAATCAAAAACAGCCAGTTATCGTTAGCTACCGCACGCATTATCCGGCTATTGATGGCCTGCGAGATGCGGGGGCGCTGTGTATCCAGGCTGATTTTTCCACCGATGAAGGCGTACTGGCCTTTGCGGATGAGGTCAAAGCACAGACGGATGGCCTGCGCGGTATTGTGCATAATGCCAGTGCCTGGCTTGCAGAAAAGCCCGGTGCGCCGTTAACCAAAGTGCTGTCGGCCATGATGCAGATTCACGTCAATACCCCCTACCTGCTCAACCACGCGCTGGAAGGATTGCTGCGCGGGCATGGACACGCGGCCAGCGATATTATCCATTTTACGGATTATGTTGTGGAGCGTGGCAGCGATAAGCACATTGCTTATGCAGCCAGCAAAGCGGCGCTGGACAACATGACCCGCTCGTTCGCGCGCAAACTGGCACCGGAAGTAAAAGTGAACGCCATCGCCCCCTCGCTAATCCTGTTTAACGAGGGTGACGATGCAGAGTATCGTCAGCAGGCATTGAACAAATCACTGATGAAAACAGCGCCGGGTGAAAAAGAGGTCATTGATTTAATTGACTATCTGTTGACCAGCTGTTTTGTCACCGGGCGTAGTTTTGCCCTTGATGGCGGGCGTCATCTGCGTTAGTGCAGTTTAATCCAACAAAAAATAAGCAACCATGCGCTCAGGCCCCAGCACACCACTGAACCGCCGAGCGCAACGGGTAAGCGCATAAATCCGGTGAAATACCACAGCGAAACGAGGTAGACAAAATAGGGAATAATCGACCACATGCTGAAGACAATGGTTGTACGCAACGCTTCGATCCCACGTTCACTGGCCACGATATAGTGGGCAATCAACGCAAAGGTCGGGAACAACGGAATTAATCCGGCAATATAGTAGTTCTTTGTTTTCGCCAGCACACCAATTAACACCACCACCAACGCACCGAGCGCCGCTTTTATAACGAGTCCCATCACCCTGCCTTAACACATCAATAACATCAGCCTCTAGCATAACGGAAGCGTTCTTGTTTAGAAAAGATTAATGGAAGGAAAAACCGGGGCGGTGTATGTTGGCGTTTTATATTCAAAATGAATGATATGAACACCATCGTATTTGTTGAAGATGATCCCGAAGTTGGCTCGCTGATTGCGGCCTATCTGGCCCGGCATGATATTGAGGTTATCGTTGAGCCTCGAGGTGATTTGGCCGAGGAGAAAATCCTGCAAGTTCAACCCGATTTGGTGTTATTAGATATCATGCTGCCGGGCAAAGATGGGATGACTATCTGCCGCGATTTGCGTGGACGCTGGCAGGGTCCAATTGTCCTGCTCACCTCGCTGGACAGCGATATGAACCATATTCTGGCGCTGGAAATGGGTGCCTGTGACTATATTCTGAAGACAACGCCGCCAGCAGTACT
This sequence comes from Citrobacter sp. RHBSTW-00859, assembly GCF_013729795.1. Taxonomy (NCBI): domain Bacteria; kingdom Pseudomonadati; phylum Pseudomonadota; class Gammaproteobacteria; order Enterobacterales; family Enterobacteriaceae; genus Citrobacter; species Citrobacter sp. RHBSTW-00859. The sequence goes on from NZ_CP056284.1 coordinate 2,630,931, forward strand.
GCTTGCTCGCCTGCGTCTGCATCTGCGCCAGAATGAACATTCAGTCCAGTCTAAAGGCATTCAGGCGGCAACCATCACGCCGCACACAACGCTGCGCTTTGGCACACTCACTATCGACCCAACCAATCGTTCCTTGCTGCTCGGCGGCGAGCAAGTCTCTCTTTCCACCGCAGATTTTGAATTACTGTGGGAGCTGGCAACCCATGCCGGGCAAATTATGGACCGCGATGCGCTGCTGAAGAACCTGCGCGGCGTAAGTTATGACGGCATGGATCGCAGCGTTGATGTCGCAATTTCCCGGTTACGCAAAAAACTGCTCGATAACGCGACTGAACCCTATCGAATCAAAACGGTGCGCAACAAAGGTTATCTGTTCGCACCGCACGCCTGGGACGATGAACCTCAAATGTAATCCCTACGGGCCGACCATTATACGTTACACCGTCACTTATAATATCACCCAGATTTGGGTGATGAAGATGGCGTGTATCGTCACCGCGAATTAGTCAGCCCTCAAGTAAGATCCAAGCCTTCCCTTTCACGGAAGGCTTTCTTTTGTGTCAACTAAACGTCAGCCCGTCGTATTTTTTCCAACGGTAATTTATTGCAGAAATAATCCAGCAGCCGATAAAGACGCCAATAATCGCAAACCCGACATTCCCCATATGGTCACTCAACTCGCTGACGGTATCCCACAACCCCCCCTGAAGCGAAAATGCGTCAGAGAGAAGCCCCAGCGCCTCCAGCCCGCCAATAAATAGCGCAACAATTACCGAGGTCCCGGTGATGGTCATATTGTAATAGAGCTTACGCTGCGGCTTATTGAATGCCCATCCATAGGCCTCAACCATCAGGATACTGTCCAGGCAGTCAATCAGCGCCATGCCGCAGGTAAACAGCGCCGGGAACACGAGAATTGACCACACCGACATGCCACTGGACGCGCTTGAAGCAGAAATTCCGAGCAGAGAAATTTCAGTAGCGGTATCAAAACCCAGGCCAAACAAAAAGCCGACAAAATACATATGCCAGTCTTTGCCTACCAGCCGAAACGCCGAGCGGAAAAGCCAGTTCAGCGGGCCTGAAACTGTCATTTCCTCTGTGGTGCCATCGTAAGTACCGGTGCGTTTTAGATGACGAAAAGCCTTCCAGACATGACAGAAAATAACGAGATTAATGGTAGCCAGAATCAGCAGAAATACGGCAGAGACCGTGGTACCTATCAGACCGCCGACATTCTGAAACCATGCCATGTGTTGCTTAAACACACTGGTGGTCAACGCAATGCCAATGCTTGCCAGTACCACAATGGTAGAATGCCCAAGGGAAAACCAGGCTCCCGTCGTCAGGGCGCGTTTTTTCTGCTGCACAAGTTTACGCGTAGCGCTATCAATCGCGGCGATATGATCGGCATCAACAGCATGGCGCAAACCATAGCACCATGCGATCAGACTAAGCGCCAGTAACGACGTGTTGTTGCTAAACGCGGTGAAAGCCCACAGCCACGCCACGATGTTTGCCCCGATGAGTAAGACCATCAACAAAATAATGTTCGGGCGTTTTTTTAATAATAAAAACAATGCGTTCATTGCTCACAGCCTGTCAAATTTGCGCTAAAAAACACACTACACCGCCGTTCACTGATTGATTAATAAAACATTTACCAGGCTAATGATAACTCTAAAGAATTACCAGCCCAGTGTCGTAGATCAAAATTGATTACCCCCAAAAGCGAGTTCCGCGCTCGCTAACTCTGCGATGCGCAGGGGTATCGTGGCGCAGTCTCCTTCTTGCAGAAGCCAGGCAGACGACAACCCACACCAGGCAATAATCCACATCAGCAAACGCTGCCGTTCAATCTTCGCGATTTCAGACACAATATTTACCCGTTGTGTGAATATTTCTGGCTCAATGGCGACAGGTTTGGTGGGGTCGGCAAGATCGGGATTAGTAAAAATATTGGCGTAATCAAAGCCACGCTCGCCCACCAGCCCTTTAGGATCGATAGCCAGCCATCCTTTCGTTCCGAAATCAATAATATTGCCGTGGTGTAAGTCACCGTGCAATACGACTTCATTCTGGGGAGAGGAGAGCAATACGTTTGCCACCTCTGCACAATGCGTCAGGATGCCGCCATGCTTTTTCGCGGCAGGAGCCAGACAGCGAAACCAATAAAGCAGCGGTGTTAACGCAGGCGTTGACGCATTCCGGGGGAGATGGAGTCGACTGGCTGCATGGCAAATAATGCGACAGGCCTGCGCATCATTGCCAGACCAGGACATGTCCGCTAAAGACCCCGCCCCTGTTGCACGTTCTAACAGAATCGCCCCTGCTGCATGAGCAAGCACTTTCGCAGCACCATTCCCGTTCCACCAGACCATTAGTTCGCAGCCGTTTCGTTCACTGTCATCGTCGGTGAGTTTGAGTATGGCTTTCTGACCATCTTTGGTCACCACGGGCAAAAGCTGTGATGTGTGCGTCTCAAGCGGTTGGCCATCAGGAGTAAGTCCCCAACGGCTGAGCCAGGTGTTGAACAGACTATTTTCCAAACATTATCCTCATTTTTTTCGCCGGAAATGACCCTCGACAGGGACGGTGTAGACATTATTCCTGCTTTCTGCTGGTTGGGCCACAACGACCCACGCCCACCATTCCTGGCTTATCGTGTAGAGCACTAAAGGGCACACCCTTGCGTATCGGTGTGCCATGCTGACTGTGTTTTTTCAATAGAGGAAGACACGATGATCACGTTATGCAAAGCCTGTGGAACATCCTATGAGGTGGCAGACGCCCTTCCTGAACATTGCGATATCTGCCAGGACGAACGTCAGTATGTTCCCGCGACCGGGCAGGAATGGGTCGATTTTGCCGCACTTTGTGCTTCGTACACAAATAAGTGGCGGCAGCATGACAGCGCCCTCCTCAGCATCCGCACCGTTCCTGGTTTTGCAATTGATCAACGGGCGTTTATTCTGCGTACTCCGGAAGGCAATATTTTATGGGACTGCATTGCCACGCTCGACGACGCCACAAAAATGCTAATAACGTCCCTGGGCGGGCTTAAGGCCATCGCGATTTCGCATCCTCATTACTACACCACCATGCAAGACTGGGCTGACGAATTTAACGCTCCCATTTATCTCCATGCCAACGACCGCAAGTGGGTAATGCGCGACAGCCCGTGGATTAAATTTTGGGATGGCGACACCCTGGAACTGACACGCGACGTCAGTGTGATACGCCTCGGCGGACACTTTGCTGGCGGCTGCATTCTGCACTGGGCGCGAGATGAAGGCGTGGTGCTTTCCGGCGATATCGTTCAGGTCACCCCTGGGGCGCATGCCGTCTCCTTTATGTGGAGCTACCCCAATATGTTGCCATTGCCAGCCGCAACGGTCAGCGACATTACCCACCGCCTGAGTACGGTGAAATTTAAGCAACTCTATGGCGCGTTTGAAGGGAAAGACATAACGAAAAATGCCGATGACATCGTGCAGCGCTCAGGTGAAAAGTACGTTTCCTGTCTCAAGTAAGCAGGCTGCCTGTCACTGACGTTCACCAGGATGAAATGGGATAGAAATAATAGGCCGCTCCGATGACAGACACATTCACTATCACACTGATAATGAAGTAGGTTTTGAATGGCTGTTTTTGTGTTTTATGGCGAAAGAGTTGTTGGGCGGCTATCGCGCCACCCCACCCGCCAACAACGCCAAACAGCAGCAAAGTGGACTCCGGCACTCGGCGCCAGGCCCTGCGCGCTGCCATTTTATCCGCACCGTACATTGCCAACGTCAGTATGTTGGCGAGCAATAACCATATAACAAAGGGATGCGAGGTGAAAATGCAGCCTAACGCCGTGAAAATGAGTAGTAAATAACAACAGCGATTGAAATTCATATTTTTATATCACAGCAATTTTGAGAGTATCGGTGAGCATTATATTATGTATTCGGTGATTTTTTATGAAGAAGCTGTTTGTACAGTTTTATCTCCTGCTGTTTGTCTGCTTTCTGGTGATGACCCTGCTGGTCGGCTTGGTCTATAAATTCACCGCAGAGCGCGCAGGCAGACAATCGCTCGACGATTTAATGAAAAGCTCGTTATACCTGATGCGCAGCGAGCTTCGCGAGATCCCGCCACGTGACTGGGGTAAAACGCTGAAGGAGATGGATTTGAACCTCTCCTTTGACCTGCGCGTTGAACCGTTAAATAAGTACACGCTGGACATTCAAACAATGCAACGTTTGCGCGAAGGCGATATCGTGGCGCTTGACGATCAGTACACATTTATTCAACGGATCCCACGCAGCCATTACGTGCTGGCCGTCGGCCCGCTTCCCTATCTCTATTTTCTTCATCAAATGCGCTTGCTGGACATCGCGTTGATGGCGTTTATTGCTATCTCGCTGGCCTTTCCGGTACTTATCTGGATGCGTCCGCACTGGCAGGAAATGCTGCGACTGGAAGCTGCTGCACAGCGTTTTGGGGAAGGACATCTGGGCGAACGCCTCCATTTTGACAGCGGTTCCAGCTTTGAGCGATTGGGTATCGCGTTTAACCAGATGGCAGACAATATCAATGCGCTAATCGCCAGTAAGAAACAACTTATCGATGGCATTGCCCATGAGCTTCGTACCCCACTGGTACGCTTACGTTACCGGCTGGAAATGAGTGATAACCTCACCGCGCAGGAATCCCAGGCGCTGAATCGCGATATTGGTCAACTGGAAGGGTTAATCGAAGAATTACTGACCTATGCCCGGCTGGACCGCCCGCAAAATGAACTGAAGCTCAGCGTACCAGACCTGGCCGTTTGGCTGACAACCCATCTGGAGGATGTGCAAAGCGTAAATCCTGAGCGTGCGGTGCGCTTACGCCATCTTAATATTGGCGACTACGGCGCGCTGGATATGCGCCTGATGGAGCGCGTACTGGATAATCTACTGAATAACGCCCTGCGCTATTGCCAGTCTACGGTGCAAGCGAGCCTGTTATTGAATGGCAATCAGGCGACGCTGGTTGTGGAAGATGACGGTCCCGGAATTGCTCCAGATGCGCGCGAACAGGTTTTTGAACCGTTTGTACGCCTTGACCCCAGCCGTGACCGGGCGACCGGTGGTTGCGGGCTTGGGCTAGCCATTGTTCACTCGATCGCATTGGCTATGGGCGGTACGGTCGTCTGTGATGAAAGTGAACTCGGCGGCGCCCGCTTTTGTTTCAGTTGGCCCGTCTGGCATAACATTCCTGAAATTTCAGCTGCCTGACCCATTCGGCTCGGTGGTCAAATGGTGGAGGTTGTGCTATAAAAAAGTATGTTGTAACTAAAATGGTAAATCTATGGCCCGTTACGATCTCGTCGACCGCCTGAACGGCACCTTCCGCCAGATGGAGCAAGAACTGGCGCTTCTGAACGACAATCTGTTGCAGCAGACGCTGCTGATTGCGCGCGTCTTCTCGTTACCGGAAGTGGTCAAAGAGGCAGAGCATGCTCCACTGCAGAACATTGATGTTAAGCAGCATTTAGGTAAAGAGGCTGAAACGCTGGCGCTACGCCACTATCGTCATCTGTTTATCCAGCAACAGTCCGAGAATCGTAGCAGCAAAGCGGCCGTCCGCCTGCCAGGCGTACTGTGTTATCAGGTAGATAACGCAGCTCAGCGCGCTCTGGAAGAGCAAATACAGCGTATTAACCAGCTAAAAACCACCTTCGAGCGCATTGTCACGGTGGAATCAGGGCTGGCACCGGCAGCGCGTTTTGAATGGGTGCATCGCCACCTGCCGGGACTGATTACGCTGAATGCCTATCGTACGCTCACCCTTGTCAGAGAGCCTGCCACCCTGCGATTTGGCTGGGCCAACAAACACATTATTAAAAATCTGAAACGCGATGAAGTACTACAACAACTGGAAAAAAGCCTGACGTCGCCGCGCAGCGTACATCCCTGGACGCGGGAAGAGTGGCAGGCGAAGCTTGAACGGGAATATCAGGATGTCGCCGCCCTGGGCCAGCAGGCGCGCCTGAAGATTAAACGGCCAGTAAAAGTGCAGCCCATCGCCCGCGTCTGGTACAAAGGAGAACAAAAGCAGGTGCAATATGCCTGCCCGACGCCCTTGATCGCGTTGCTCAACAATGAAAACGGCATGACCGTACCAGATATCGGCGAGTTACTGAATTATGATGCCGACAATGTTCAGCATCGTTTTAAACCTCAGGCGCAGCCGTTGAGATTGATTATTCCCCGGCTGCACCTGTACGTTGCGGATTAACTGCCTGGCCGCATACTGCCAACCATCAGTTCCGGGCGTACCCAGCTGTCAAACTCCGCTTCGGTTAGATACCCCAGCGCCAGGGCGGAGGCTTTTAACGTCAGCCCCTCTTTGTGCGCCTTTTTGGCAATTTCAGCGGCTTTATCATAACCGATATGGGTATTGAGCGCGGTCACCAGCATTAGCGACTCGTTGAGCAGTTGATCGATTCGTTCACGATTAGGCTCGATTCCTGTCGCGCAGTGCTCGTTAAAGCTTTCCATACCGTCAGCCAGCAGACGCACCGACTGCAGGAAATTGTGGATGACCATCGGACGGTAAACGTTGAGCTCAAAATTACCTGACGCTCCGCCCATGTTGATGGCGACATCGTTGCCCATTACCTGACAGCAAAGCATGGTGAGCGCTTCACACTGGGTAGGATTGACCTTACCCGGCATAATGGAGCTGCCCGGTTCATTTTCTGGAATCGAAATTTCGCCAATCCCGCAACGCGGACCGGATGCCAGCCAGCGCACATCGTTGGCGATTTTCATCAGCGATGCCGCCAACCCTTTTAGCGCGCCGTGGGCGTGAACCAGTGCATCGCAGGTAGCTAGCGCTTCAAATTTATTCGGTGCGGTAACGAACGGCGCACAGGTAATGTCCCGCAATTCATCCGCGACCCGACGGGCATATTCCGGATGCGTGTTCAGTCCGGTCCCTACCGCGGTTCCTCCCAGCGCCAGTTCCGCCACGTGGGGTAAGCTGTTTTCAATGTGTCTGAGGTTATGTTCAAGCATTGCCACCCAGCCGGAAATCTCCTGGCCGAGCGTAAGCGGGGTTGCATCTTGCAGGTGTGTACGACCAATTTTGACGATATCCGCGAAAGCGTGTGATTTATCACTGAGCGTTTTAGTTAACACATTTAACTGCGGGATCAGTGAGTTACGCAGCGCCAGCAGCGCGGCAACGTGCATTGCGGTCGGGAACACATCATTCGAGCTTTGGCTTTTATTTACATCATCGTTGGGGTGAACTTTCCGTTCCATCCCCCGCACGCCGCCCAGCAACTCGCTGGCCCGGTTTGCCAGCACCTCGTTCATGTTCATATTGCTTTGTGTTCCTGACCCGGTTTGCCAGATGGCCAGCGGAAACTCATCGCGGTGTTTATCCGCCAACACCTCATCTGCGGCCTGCATAATAGCCCTGGCTTTATCCTCCGCCAGTAGCCCGAGATCCTGGTTAACCTTTGCTGCGGCGCGTTTCGTCAGCGCCAGCGCATGGATCAGCGAGACCGGCATTTTCTCCGTAGAGATACGAAAATGCTCCAGCGAACGTTGGGTTTGCGCGCCCCAAAGCTTATCGGCTGGAACATCAATCGCCCCCATTGAATCATTCTCGCGGCGTACCGTTACCATTACCTGCTCCTTACATTAACAATTGATTAGGTTATGTTTCGACATTGCCCATTTGCATTGGTCTTATGAGTATTAACGAGGATTAATCTGTCGTTTGGTGGTTCGTGCGGTAAAAAAAAACCGCCCCGAAGGGCGGCTGACGTTACTTAACGCAGCGTGCGCACTGCGACGTCTGAATCTGCTTGAAGAAATCGTTGCCTTTGTCATCCACCAGGATAAACGCCGGGAAATCTTCCACTTCAATTTTCCAGATGGCTTCCATCCCCAGTTCAGGGTATTCCACACACTCCAGACTCTTGATACTGCCCTGGGCCAGCACCGCTGCCGGGCCGCCGATACTGCCTAAGTAGAAGCCGCCATGCTTATGACAGGCATCGGTCACCTGCTGGCTGCGGTTGCCTTTCGCCAGCATGATCATACTGCCACCTGCGGACTGAAGCTGGTCAACATACGAATCCATACGCCCTGCCGTGGTTGGTCCAAGCGAACCAGAGGCATAGCCTTCCGGCGTTTTTGCCGGGCCAGCGTAATAGATCGGATGATCTTTAACATACTGCGGCAAACTTTCGCCGTTATCCAGCCGTTCTTTCAGTTTCGCATGCGCAATATCACGGCCAACAATAATGGTGCCGTTAAGCGACAGACGTGTAGAGACCGGGTATTGCGACAGCTGAGCTAGGATCTCTTTCATCGGACGATTGAGGTCAACGCGTACCGCTTCGCCTTCTCCCGCCTGGCGCAACTCTTCTGGTATATATTTGCCTGGATTATGCTCCAGTTTTTCGATCCAGATACCTTCACGGTTGATCTTAGCTTTGATATTTCGATCGGCTGAGCAAGAAACGCCCATACCAACCGGACACGACGCACCGTGACGCGGCAGGCGGATCACGCGGATATCATGAGCGAAATACTTCCCGCCGAACTGCGCGCCCAGCCCCAAATTCTGTGCCTCAATCAGCAACTCTTTTTCCAGCTCCACATCGCGGAATGCCTGACCATGTTCGTTACCTTCAGTCGGCAGCTCATCGTAATATTTAGCCGACGCCAGTTTCACCGTTTTCAGCGTGGCTTCCGCTGACGTTCCACCGATCACAAACGCAATGTGATACGGCGGGCAAGCCGCTGTTCCCAGCGTTCGCATCTTCTCAACCAGGTAATTTTTTAATTTGCCCGGCGTGAGCAGCGCTTTGGTCTCCTGGTACAGATAGGTTTTGTTCGCCGAACCACCGCCTTTGGCAATACACAGGAATTTGTATTCATCGCCATCGACGGTATACAAATCTATCTGTGCCGGCAGGTTGGTACCGGTGTTCACCTCTTTATACATATCCAGCGCGGCGTTTTGTGAATAGCGCAGGTTGTCTTCGATGTAGGTGTTATACACACCGCGCGCCAGCGCAGCTTCATCCCCGCCGCCGGTCCAGACGCGCTGACCTTTTTTACCCACGATAATCGCGGTGCCGGTGTCCTGACAGGTCGGCAAAATACCTTTTGCCGCAATATCAGAATTCCGCAGGAATTGCAGGGCCACATATTTGTCGTTTTCGCTGGCCTCCGGGTCACACAGAATGTCGGCCACCTGCTGCTGATGCGCAGGACGCAGCATAAACGATGCATCATGGAAGGCCTGACGAGCCAGCAGCGTTAAGGCTTGCGGCGCGACTTTAACAATCTCCTGCCCTTCAAATTCGGCAACGGAGACATGGTCACTGGTCAGCAGATAGTATTCGGTATCATCCTTTTTGAGGGGGAAAGGATGCTGATAATGAAAGGGTTTGTTTGACATTGTGCTCTCACTTACTGCTCGGTCTGGTTATTCTCTGGGCAGATGTTCCATTGCCCTGCTTCCCTGCCGCAGGTCGGGTTGTAGAAGGAAAGGCTTTCTGCAACCGGAATTACTCAGGGTATTAAAAGCGAGTCACCATATCCTACACAATTTTTTAACAAAAACTGAGACAAGTACGACTTTTTACATGTGCAGGTTACTTCGCTCAGGGTTTCTTGGTTTAATAGCCGTAGAAAATTCCACATTGAAACAGGGCTTGAGAATGCAAAAACTCATCAACTCAGTGCAGAACTACGCCTGGGGAAGTAAAACTGCGTTAACGGAACTTTATGGGATTGCCAACCCCACTCAGCAACCGATGGCTGAGCTGTGGATGGGCGCGCATCCGAAAAGCAGTTCGCAGGTTCTGGACGCTAACGGCCAGACGGTCGCTCTGCGTGATGTCATCGAACACGATAAATCCGCACTGTTAGGCGATGCTGTTGCGAAACGCTTTGGTGAACTGCCTTTCCTGTTTAAAGTGCTGTGCGCCGCGCAACCTCTTTCGATTCAGGTTCATCCTAACAAGCACAACTCTGAAATCGGATTTGCCAAAGAAAACGCGGCGGGGATCCCGATGGATGCCGCCGAGCGCAATTACAAAGATCCTAACCACAAACCGGAACTGGTTTTTGCTTTGACACCGTTCCTGGCGATGAACGCATTCCGCGAGTTCTCTGACATTGTCGCATTGTTACAACCGGTGTCCGCCGCGCATCCGGCTGTTGCGCATTTCCTGCAGGAACCGAGTGCGGAACGTCTGAGCTATCTTTTCGCCAGCTTGCTGAATATGCAGGATGAGGAGAAATCCCATGCGCTGGCGATCCTGAAATCGGCGCTGAACAGCCAGCAGGGTGAACCGTGGCAAACCATTCGCCTGATCGCCGATTTCTATCCGAATGACAGCGGGCTCTTCTCCCCGCTGCTGCTCAATGTGGTGAAGCTCAATCCTGGCGAAGCGATGTTCTTATTTGCCGAAACCCCACACGCCTACCTGCAAGGTGTGGCGCTGGAGGTAATGGCTAACTCGGACAACGTGCTGCGCGCCGGACTGACGCCAAAATACATTGATATCCCGGAGCTGGTCGCCAACGTTAAGTTTGTCGCCAAGCCAGCCAATCAACTGCTGACCACGCCAGTTAAGACTGACAGCGAACTGGACTTCCCCATTCCGGTCGACGATTTCGCGTTCTCCTTGCATGAACTGACCGCCAATGGCGCAGATATCAACCAGCAAAGTGCGGCCATTTTGTTCTGCATCGAAGGTGAAGCCGTGCTGAGCAAGGGCGAGCAGCGTCTGGTGCTGCAGCCGGGTGAGTCGGCCTTTATTAGCGCGAATGAATCGCCGGTAAACGTCAGCGGCACGGGCCGTTTAGCTCGGGTTTATAACAAGCTGTAGCAAGATACTGATATTTTTAACAACTCTTGCTAAGCTGTAGCGAGTTAAAGACATGTCACTCCTCCAGGCGTCTTCAAACGCCTGGTTTTATTTTATGGATATCAAAATGAAAAAATCGCTGGTAGCTGCGGGTGTGGTGGTTGCACTGGGTATCGTCTGGACGGGCGGCGCCTGGTACACAGGAAAGAAACTCGAAACGCATCTCGCCGAGATGGTGACGCAGGCAAACGATCAGTTAAAACGCTACTCCCCGGAGGCGGGCATTGAACTGAGTTATCAAAACTACCAGCGCGGCGTGTTCAATAGCCAACTGCAGTTGGTGGTGAAACCTGTCGCCGGGCAGGCAGATTCCTGGCTGAAACCGGGACAAAGCATCGTCCTGAATGAAACCGTTGATCACGGTCCTTTCCCGCTGGCTCAGCTGAAATCACTGAATCTTGTTCCGGCAATGGCCTCCGTGAAAACGACGCTGGTCAATAACGACGTGACGAAACCGCTGTTTGATATTGCCAAAGGTGAGACGCCATTCATCATTAATTCCCGTATTGGCTACAGTGGGGATACCCGTTCCGATCTCTCCCTCAAACCGCTGAACTACGAGAAAGGCGACGAAAAAGTGGCCTTTAGCGGCGGGGAGTTCCAGTTTACGGCTGATAAGGATGGTAATGCGGTGTCGCTGACTGGCGAGGCGCAAAGTGGCCTGGTTAATGCCGTCAATGAGTATGATCAGAAAGTACAAGTTACTTTCAATAACCTGAAAACTGAAGGATCCAGCAGTATCGCAAGCTTTGGTGAGCGCATCGGCGCTCAGAAATTGTCCCTCGAAAAACTGTCGATTTCAGTCGAGGGCAAAGAGCTGGCGGTGCTGGAAGGCATGGGTATCGATGGCAAATCCGATCTGATTAACGATGGCAAAACCGTCAACAGCCAGTTGGATTACACCCTGAACAGCCTTAAATTGCAGGGCCAGGATATGGGGAGCGGTAAGCTGACGTTGAAAGTTGGCCAGATTGACGGTGAAGCACTGCACCAGTTCAGCCAGCAGTACAGCGCCCAAACCAAAGCGCTGATGGCGCAGATTGATGTGGTGCAAAATCCTGAGCTTTATCAGCAGAAAGTCACCGAAGCCTTCTTTAATGCGCTACCGATTCTGATGAAAGGCGAACCGGTTGTCACCATTGCTCCACTGAGCTGGAAGAATGCAAAAGGTGAAACCACATTTAATCTGTCACTGCTGCTAAAAGATCCGACCGCAAACACGGTGGAGCCGCAAACGCTGGCCCAGGAAGTGGATCGTTCCGTCAAATCGCTGGATGCGAAACTGACCATCCCTGTCGATATGGCGACTGAGTTCATGACGCAAATTGCCAAACTGGAAGGATATCAGCAGGAAGAAGCGGCTGGTCTGGCGAAGCAACAGGTTAATGGCCTGGCGGCGATGGGGCAGATGTTCCGCATTACGACTTTGCAGGACAACGTTATCGGTACCAGCCTGCAATACGCAAACGGCCAGGTGACGCTGAACGGACAAAAAATGCCGCTGGATGAGTTTGTTGGTATGTTCGGTATGCCTTCTCTTACACAGCCGGATGCCCCTGCCATCCCGCAACAATAATCACTCGTCAGTGACAGGCCCGATAACAGTGTTTATCGGGCTTTTTTATTTCGCAGCCACCAGACGAGCGGAAAGCGTCAGATTGCGTGAATGACCTTCATCGTGGGCAATGCGTTGTAGCATACGTTCAGCAAGGGTGTATCCCATTTCACGCGCGGGCGAACAGGCCCAGGTAATCGGGATATCGTCCAACGCGTTTTCCGCCACATCAGCGAATCCGGCCAACGATATTTGCTGTTCGAAATAGCGATCGACACCAATTTCGCCACTCTGACGTCCTGCTCTCATCAAGCCAAACCAGGCGCCTATGGCGATTATTTCGTTGTAGCACACCACCGCGCTGATCGTGGGATTGCGGCGTAACAGCGCCGTTACCTCTTCTGCGGCCTGCTTCTGGCTGGATGAACACTCCAGCACCCAGTCGCTATGAAACGGTAAACCATATTTTAGTAAGGTTGCACAATAACCGCCGACGCGCTCTGCGCGAGTCAATGAAGAACTCTGCCCGCCCAGCCAGGCAATACGCTGGTGTCCGTGGCGGATAAGATGTTCAACCAGTAACTGTGCAGCCTGCATGTTATCGGGCCTGACGGTGTCTGCGTCATCCATGTAGCTGGCGCGTGATGCAAATACCACCGGGATCCCTTTATCAGCGGCCAACTGTTGCAGTGCATCACTGCTGCCAGCGGCCCCGGCAATGACCACGCCATCTACCCCTTGGTTGAGTAACATCGCGAAACGCTGCGCCAGCTGCTCCCCATCTTTACCGCCGTGCAGTAAGAAGACCATGCGCCCCTGCGCTTCTAACGCTTCCGTCAGACCCGCCGTCAGCTCGGCGTAAAACGGCGTTGAAAGATCGCGTACAATCAAACCAACTACTCCGCTCTGCCCGCCGCGCAGCGCTGATGCCTGGCGGTTACGCACAAACCCCAGTTGCTCAATAGCAGCATTCACCCGCTCCCCAGTCGCTGATGAAATTCGCCCTTTTCCACTGAGCACCAATGAGACGGTGCTGACCGAAACCCCCGCAGCCAGCGCAACATCATGGATGGTTATTTTTTTGGCTATAGCCATAAAAACAGAAAACTCCCCGATAACGTGACGGATAAAACGTTTTATCAATCACTTATATTTATACCCCCTATTATCGTTCGATAATGTGATTTATACCGCACTAAAATTAGGTAAAACGTTTTATCTTCTCGCCATCATTAGTCAGCTAGCCTTTACAAGGAGTCGTTTGATGACGGCGAGAACCACACCAAAAATAACGTTATGGGAATTTTTCCAGCAGTTGGGCAAAACCTTTATGCTGCCTGTAGCGCTGCTTTCATTTTGCGGGATCATGTTGGGGATCGGCAGCTCGTTGAGCAGCCATGATGTCTTAACGCTGATCCCGGCGTTGGGGAATCCGGTGCTTCAGGCCATCTTTACCTGGATGAGTAAAGTTGGCTCTTTTGCGTTTAGCTTCCTGCCAGTCATGTTCTGTATTGCCATTCCTCTGGGCCTGGCGCGCGAGAACAAAGGCGTTGCGGCGTTCGCCGGTTTTGTCGGTTATGCGGTCATGAACCTCGCCGTCAATTTCTGGTTAACCGCCAAAGGTATCTTACCCACCACAGATGCGGCGATCCTGAAAGCCAACAACGTGCAAAACATTCTGGGGATCCAGTCGATCGACACCGGGATCCTCGGTGCCGTTATTGCCGGGATCATTGTCTGGATGCTGCATGAACGCTTCCACAACATTCGTCTGCCGGATGCGCTGGCGTTTTTCGGTGGTACGCGTTTTGTGCCTATCATCTCCTCGGTGGTGATGGGATTGGTCGGGCTGGTCATTCCCCTGATTTGGCCAGTTTTCGCCATGGGCATTACCGGACTCGGTCACATCATCAATAGCGCGGGGGAATTTGGTCCTATGCTGTTTGGAACCGGTGAGCGTCTGTTGCTGCCTTTTGGCCTGCACCATATTCTGGTGGCACTCATTCGCTTCACCGAAGCTGGCGGCACACAGGAAGTCTGCGGCCATAGCGTGAGCGGCGCACTGACTATTTTCCAGGCTCAACTGAGCTGCCCGACAACGCAAGGTTTCTCTGAAAGCGCAACACGCTTCCTGTCCCAGGGTAAAATGCCGGCGTTCCTCGGCGGTTTACCGGGTGCAGCATTAGCCATGTACCACTGCGCACGTCCTGAAAATCGTCATAAAATTAAAGGGTTATTAATTTCTGGTCTGATTGCCTGTGTCATCGGCGGTACAACTGAACCACTCGAGTTCTTATTCCTGTTCGTCGCTCCGGTTCTGTATGTAATCCACGCCCTGCTAACCGGTCTTGGCTTCACCGTGATGGCAGTGCTTGGCGTCACTATCGGTAACACTGACGGTAACCTGATTGACTTCGTGGTGTTCGGCATCCTGCACGGATTGTCCACCAAGTGGTACCTGGTCCCTGTTGTCGCGGCTATCTGGTTTGCGGTGTACTACGTGATCTTCCGCTTCGCCATCACGCGTTTCAATTTGAAGACGCCGGGCCGTGAAGTCGAAATTGCCAGCAATATCGAAAAAGTAATGGCCGGAGCGCCGGGTAAATCAGGTTACAACGTCCCTGCCATTCTGGCGGCGCTGGGCGGCGCAGAAAACATTGTCAGCCTGGATAATTGCATCACCCGTCTGCGCTTGTCAGTGAAAGATATGTCGCTTGTTAACGTACAGGCTCTGAAGGACAATCGTGCCATTGGCGTAGTACAACTCAATCAGCATAACCTTCAGGTCGTTATCGGTCCGCAGGTCCAGTCAGTGAAAGACGAGATCGCGGTTCTGATGAACACCGTACAGGCTTAAGGACAACAATATGTTTGATTTTTCAAAGGTTGTGGACAGGCACGGTACCTGGTGTACTCAGTGGGATTACGTTGCCGACCGTTTTGGTTCAGCCGACCTGCTGCCATTCACCATCTCCGATATGGATTTTGCCACCGCACCTTGCATTCTGGAGGCGCTGACTCAGCGCCTGTCACATGGCGTGCTGGGTTACAGCCGCTGGAAAAACGATGAGTTTCTGGCGGCGATAAGCCACTGGTTTCTTTCGCGGCATAACACTCAAATAGATCCTCAGTCGCTGGTATATGGCCCCTCGGTCATCTATATGGTGTCGGAGTTGATCCGCCAGTGGTCATCCGTGGGCGATGCGGTGGTTATCCATACTCCGGCGTACGATGCGTTTTACAAAGCGATTGAAGGTAATCAGCGACAGGTACGCGCAGTCGGACTGGAAAAACGCGCCGACGGCTGGTTTTGCGACATGGTTGCGCTGGAGAAAGCCCTGTCTCGACCTGAAAGCAAAATTCTTCTGCTTTGCAGCCCACAAAACCCAACGGGCAAAGTGTGGACGCGCGACGAGCTGGAAACCATGGCGGAACTGTGTCAGCGCCATGGTGTAAAAGTTATCTCTGATGAGATTCATATGGATATGGTATGGTCAGACCGGCCGCACATCCCGTGGAGTAACGTCGCGCGTGGCAGTTGGGCACTGCTCACTTCCGGCTCAAAGAGTTTTAATATTCCGGCACTAACCGGGGCTTACGGACTCATTGAAGATGCTCAAAGCCGCAACGATTACCTCAGCGCGTTAAAAGGCCGCGATGGTCTTTCCTCGCCTGCGGTGCTGGCGCATAGCGCACATATTGCCGCTTATCAACAGGGTGCAAGCTGGCTTGATGCGCTGCGCGATTATCTTGCCAGCAATCTGCATTACGTTGCGTGTGAGCTTAATGCCGCATTCCCCGAACTCAACTGGCAGATTCCGCAATCCACCTATCTGGCATGGATTGACCTGCGTCCGCTCAATATTGATGACCATGCCTTGCAGGATGTTCTCATCCACCAGCAGAAAGTGGCTATCATGCCGGGATACACCTACGGAGAAGAAGGTCGCGGTTTTGTACGCCTCAATGCCGGATGCCCAAGATCCAAGCTTGAAAAAGGCGTTCAGGGGCTGATTAACGCCATCCGTTCTGTACGCTAATTAAGCTTGCGCAATGAAATTATTCATTGCGCAACATAGCTTTTTATCCCGATTTTTTCATATAATACGACGCACTTTACCTAAATACACGAGTGCGACCATGATTGATACTTCCCTCCCCCTGACCGACGTCCATCGCCACCTTGATGGTAACATCCGTGCCCAAACGATCCTGGATCTGGGTCGTCAGTTCAATTTAACGCTTCCGGCACAAACGCTGGAAACGCTGCTCCCTCATGTGCAAGTCACATCAACTGAGCCGGATTTAGTGAGCTTTTTATCCAAGCTCGACTGGGGCGTGAAGGTACTGGCCTCTCTGGATGCGTGTCGCCGCGTGGCATTTGAGAATATTGAGGATGCAGCACGTAACGGTCTGCACTATGTAGAATTACGTTTTTCACCCGGCTATATGGCGATGGCGCATCAGCTCCCGGTTGCGGGCGTGGTTGAAGCCGTCATTGCCGGCGTACGCGAGGGCTGCAAGACCTTTGGCGTCGAAGCTCGCTTAATTGGCATTATGAGCCGTACCTTCGGCGAGGCCGCCTGCCTGCAGGAACTGGATGCGCTGTTAGACCACCGTGACCATATTACGGCGCTGGATCTGGCGGGTGACGAACTGGGTTTCCCGGGCAGTCTGTTCCTGTCGCATTTCAATCAGGCGCGCGACGCCGGCTGGCGTATTACCGTACATGCGGGCGAAGCCGCGGGCCCAGAAAGTATCTGGCAGGCCATTAAAGAGCTGGGCGCAGAACGTATTGGTCACGGCGTTAAAGCCGTTGAAGACCGTGCGTTGATGGATTACCTCGCCGAACACCGTATCGGCATCGAATCCTGCCTGACATCGAACATTCAGACCAGCACCGTCGCCTCTCTGGCAACCCACCCGCTGAAAACATTCCTTGAGCATGGCGTTGTAGCCAGCTTGAATACGGACGATCCGGCGGTACAGGGTGTGGATATTATTCACGAGTACACCATTGCCGCGCCAGCAGCAGGACTCACGCGCGAACAGATCCGTCAGGCGCAAATCAACGGCCTGGAAATGGCATTTCTGAGTAACGAAGAAAAACGTGCCCTGCGCGAGAAAGTCGCCGCAGCGTGACGGTTAAAGTGCCGGATGCGATGCTGAGCATCACCATCCGGCATTTGCCTAATCAGGCAAGGCACAGCGTCGAGCGATGTTTCGCCGATTCAAGACCCAGCTCAATCAGCTCCATGATTTGAATAGCTTGTCTCGCCGGAACCGGGTTTTCACCGTGACCATTTAGCGCATCACGAATGCCAGCATAGTACGCTGGGTAATTACCCGGTACAGTCAGCCAGGTCTCTTCAACCTGCTCTTCGCCTTCTATTCGCGTCAACACGCCATCGCGCATGTCGTAACCCCAGTCTTCCTGAGGCAGTCGCTCGCCATTTTTCAGGCGCTCTTCCTGCGGGTCAAGACCATACTTCACATAGCTGCCACGCGATCCGTGCACAATATAACGGGCCGACTCAGCGGCAGCGAGCATGGTGCCGTGCAGAATCACACGACGCTGCGGGTAAGTCAGGATGGCATGGAAGTAATCCGTCGCTTGCGCACCTGGGCGAAGCTGAGCCAGGTCTACCGTCATGCTGACGGGCAAACCAAACAGGTTAATCGCCTGATCCAGAAGATGCGGAGCTAAATCATACCAGATGCCGCTTCCCGGCCCCCCCTGTTCACGCCAGCGATCACGAACCTGCGGGCGGAATCGATCGAAATGGGATTCGAAATACGCCACCTCCCCCAAAACGCCATCCGCCAGCAGGGCTTTCAACGTCAGAAAATCACTGTCCCAGCGGCGGTTATGGAAAACGGACAGCACGCGGCCAAGGCTACGCGCCAACGCATCCAGTTCGCGTGCTTGTGACAGTGTCACGGTAAAAGGCTTATCAACAACCACATGTTTGCCCGCTTCCAGTGCAGCCTTCGCTAACGGGAAGTGAGTGTCATTAGGCGTGGGGATCACAATCAGGTCGATATTCGGATCGTTAAAAAGGTGTTTAGGCTCAGCAACAACCGCCACCGTTGGCCAGTCTGCCTTCACTTTTGCTTCATCACTACTGGAAACCGCAGCCAGTTCGAGGCCCGGTGTGCCCACAATCAGGGGGGCATGGAAGGTTTTACTGGCGTAACCATAGCCAATTAGCCCAACGCGGATGTTGTCACTCATGTTATAGCCTCTCAATTCAGGACTGACCTATTTCACACCATACCCTGCAACGTCTCAATAGTTTAATAACCATTGCGCTACAAAGGTTGTTTATTAACTTAAGTCAAACATATGCCACTTATGCTTAACTTGCAGCGAAAAAGAGGGAGAAATCGTTCCCAATTATCTTGCTGTATTATTGAGAGATTAGTAACATTTGCAGCCTGTGTTTATGGATAAATCAAAGCAAATGTCATCAGTAATGAATCGTCTTATTGAATTAGCAGGTTGGATTGTTCTCACCGTCTCTGTGATCCTGCTGGGTGTTGCCAATCATATTGACAATTACCAGCCACCGGAGCCCGTTGCTGCTGTGCAGAAGAAATAAGCATCTGCAGTCCCTTATAACCCGGCAATTAACATCGAGTAACGGCAGGGTTTGGCTGCAAAAGATCGTATTTTGTCAAAAAAAGAGAATAATGCCGCATCCCACTCCGGTGCATATTGCCTGCTGTAGCGAAGCGCGTTACCCTTACCGCAGGTGCGCATAGCGCCTGCTTTTCCACAGGTATGAACACTCTTCTCACATTTGCGCGTCAATCCGCTTTTACCTGTGCATGTTGTTTATTATTTATATTTACTACTCCGTTGGTATTATTTTATTAATATGGATTTCCATTTATGACTGTTCAGGATTACTTATTAAAATTCCGCAAAATCAGTTCACTCGAAAGTCTGGAAAAACTGTTCGACCATCTTAACTACTCGCTCACCGACGATAGCGACATTATCAATATGTATCGCGCTGCAGACCATCGCCGTGCCGAGCTTATCTCAGGAGGTCGTCTGTTTGATGTTGGTCAGGTACCCAAATCAGTCTGGCATTACGTGCAATAAAGAAGAAAGTAGCGCTCAACGTTAAAAGCTTTATAATAATTGCCCCAAAATGAATGGCATGTTTGATTGCGCGCGTAAACCTGGAGAAGAGATGACTACCACACCGGCACAACGTATCGGGGGCTGGCTACTTGGGCCACTGGCCTGGCTGTTAGTCGCATTGTTGAGCGCTTCGCTGGCGTTATTACTTTATGTCACTGCGCTGGCTACACCACAAACCTTCCAAACGCTGGGTGCGCAAAGTACGACAAATTTGCTGTTATGGGGCGTCTCTTTTATTACCGCGATTGCCATGTGGTATTACACGCTGTGGCTGACGATTGCGTTTTTCAAACGCAGAGCCTGTGTGCCTAAGCATTATATTCTATGGCTGCTGATCTCCGTGTTACTGGCGATTAAAGCGTTTGCGTTTTCACCGGTTCCGGACGCCTTTGCCGTGCGCCAACTGCTGTTCCCATTGCTGGCTGCGGCACTGCTGGTGCCCTATTTCAAACGCTCGCAACGCGTTAAATCGACGTTTGTGAATCCGTAATAACCCTACAGTTAACCTGTTGTCGCCTGTTGTAGATTGTCAGATAATAGGCGGCTTTTTTATTTCAGGCCGAAAAATGACTGATTACCTGCTGCTGTTTGTCGGAACTGTACTGGTCAATAACTTTGTACTGGTCAAGTTTCTGGGGCTCTGCCCGTTTATGGGCGTTTCTAAAAAACTGGAAACCGCAATGGGTATGGGCCTTGCCACGACGTTTGTCATGACACTGGCATCCATCTGCGCATGGCTGATTGACACCTGGATCCTCATTCCACTCAATCTCATCTATCTGCGCACGTTGGCTTTTATTCTGGTCATCGCCGTCGTCGTGCAATTTACCGAGATGGTTGTACGCAAAACCAGCCCTGCACTTTACCGCCTGTTGGGGATCTTCCTACCGCTGATCACCACTAACTGCGCGGTATTAGGCGTGGCGTTACTGAACATCAACCTCGGTCATAACTTTTTACAGTCGGCGCTATACGGTTTTTCCGCCGCCGTCGGCTTCTCACTGGTGATGGTACTGTTCGCCGCGATCCGCGAACGCCTCGCCGTGGCGGACGTGCCTGCTCCGTTTCGCGGTAATGCGATTGCGCTGATTACCGCTGGTTTAATGTCATTGGCCTTTATGGGCTTTAGTGGTTTGGTGAAGTTGTAATGAATGCTATCTGGATTGCCGTTGCCGCAGTGAGTCTACTGGGTCTGGCGTTCGGCGCTATTTTGGGTTACGCCTCACGACGTTTTGCCGTCGAAGATGATCCTGTCGTGGAGAAAATTGATGAAATTCTCCCGCAAAGCCAGTGTGGACAATGCGGCTATCCGGGCTGTCATCCTTACGCTGAAGCGATCGGCTCCCAGGGCGAAAAAATCAACCGTTGCGCACCCGGAGGCGAAGCGGTGATGTTAAAAATTGCCGCCCTGCTGAACGTCGACCCGCAGCCGATTGATGGTGATGAACACGATGTTACCCCCGTGCGTATGCTGGCGGTCATTGATGAAAATAACTGTATCGGTTGTACAAAGTGCATTCAGGCCTGCCCGGTTGATGCGATCGTGGGCGCGACCCACGCCATGCACACGGTGATGAGCGATCTCTGCACCGGGTGCAACCTGTGCGTTGACCCGTGCCCGACGCAATGTATCGAATTACGCCCGGTAGCCGAGACACCTGATAGCTGGAAATGGGATTTAAACACCATCCCTGTGCGCATCATTCCCGTGGAACAACATGTTTAAGTTATTCTCTGCATTCAGAAAAAACAAAATCTGGGACTTTGATGGCGGCATTCATCCACCAGAAATGAAGACCCAGTCGAACGGTACGCCGCTGCGACAGGTTCCGCTGGCGCCACGCTTTGTTATTCCGCTGAAACAACATATTGGCGCGGAGGGTGAGCTGTGCGTAAACGTAGGCGACACCGTGCTGCGTGGTCAGGCGTTAACCCTTGGGCGTGGTAAAATGCTTCCGGTACATGCGCCAACGTCAGGCACCGTTGTTGCTATTGCGCCGCATTCTACTGCACATCCATCGGCATTAGCTGAGCTGAGCGTTATTATTGATGCCGATGGCGAAGATCGCTGGATTGAGCGAGACGGCTGGGCCGATTACCGTTCCCGCAGCCGGGAAGAACTGATCGCACGTATTCACCAGTTCGGCGTCGCCGGACTGGGTGGCGCAGGTTTTCCCACCGGCGTTAAGCTGCAGGGCGGCGGAGATAAAATTGAAACGCTGATCATTAACGCTGCTGAATGCGAGCCGTACATTACGGCTGATGACCGCCTGATGCAGGACTGCGCGGCGCAGGTCGTCGAAGGTATCCGCATCCTGGCGCATATTCTTCAGCCACGCGAAATTCTACTGGGCATTGAAGATAACAAGCCACAGGCAATTTCCATGCTGCGCGCGGTGCTGGCTGATTCACACGATATCAGCTTACGCGTGATCCCCACCAAGTACCCGTCAGGCGGGGCCAAACAGTTAACGCAAATCCTGACCGGCAAGCAGGTTCCGCACGGGGGACGCTCTTCAGATATCGGCGTGCTGATGCAAAACGTTGGAACCGCCTACGCGATTAAACGTGCGGTGATTGACGGAGAACCGATTACCGAACGTGTCGTGACACTGACCGGCGAAGCCGTCAGCCGTCCGGGCAACGTCTGGGCGCGTTTAGGCACGCCGGTTCGTCATCTGCTCAATGACGCGGGCTTCTGCCCTTCCGCCGACCAGATGGTGATTATGGGCGGGCCGCTGATGGGCTTTACGCTGCCGTGGCTGGATGTACCGGTGGTGAAGATAACCAACTGTCTTCTGGCGCCCTCTGCCAGTGAAATGGGAGAAACGCCGGAAGAGAAAGGCTGCATTCGCTGTAGCGCATGCGCCGATGCCTGTCCGGCCGATCTCCTGCCGCAACAGCTTTATTGGTTCAGTAAAGGGCAGCAGCACGACAAAGCAACGGCGCACAATATCGCGGACTGCATTGAATGCGGTGCCTGCGCCTGGGTATGCCCAAGCAATATTCCACTGGTGCAGTATTTCCGTCAGGAAAAAGCCGAGATTTATGCCATTAGTCAGGAAGAAAAACGTGCCGCTGAGGCGAAAGCGCGATTTGAAGCCCGACAGGCGCGACTCGAACGTGAAAAAGCAGCACGTCTTGAACGTCACAAAAGCGCTGCCGTTCAGCCTGCGGCTAAAGATCATGATGCCATTGCCGCCGCGCTGGCTCGCGTAAAAGAAAAGCAGGCTCAGGCAATGCAGCCGGTAGTCATCCAGGCTGGCGAAAAACCTGACAATAGTGCCGTGATTGCCGCACGCGAGGCGCGTAAGGCGCAAGCTCGCGCAACCCGGATGGAAAACCCTCCCCAAACTGGAGGCAACAGCACAGAGGTCGACCCGCGTAAAGCTGCAGTGGAAGCGGCAATCGCTCGCGCCAAAGCCCGCAAGCTTGAACAGGAAACCGTAACGGAAACAGCCGAACCGGTGGATCCGCGTAAAGCCGCCGTGGAAGCGGCTATCGCCCGCGCCAAAGCCCGCAAGCTCGAGCGGGAAACCGTAACGGAAACAGCCGAATCGGTGGATCCGCGTAAAGCCGCCGTGGAAGCGGCTATCGCCCGCGCCAAAGCCCGCAAGCTTGAACAGGAAACCGTAACGGAAACAGCCGAACCGGTGGATCCGCGTAAAGCCGCCGTGGAAGCGGCTATCGCCCGCGCCAAAGCTCGCAAGCTCGAGCAGCAGACGGTTACGGAAACAGTCGAACCGGTGGATCCGCGTAAAGCCGCCGTCGCGGCCGCTATTGCACGCGCTCAGGCAAAGAAAGCCGCCCAGCAGCAGGTTGTAAACGAGGAATAAATGGTATTCAGAATAGCAAGCTCCCCTTATACCCATAACCAGCGCCAGACATCGCGTATCATGATGCTGGTATTACTGGCTGCATTGCCGGGGATCGCCGCTCAGCTGTGGTTCTTTGGCTGGGGTACGTTGTTCCAGATAGTTCTGGCCGCCATCAGCGCTATCGCCGCCGAAGCGGGCATGCTTAAACTGCGCAAACAACCCATTGTCGCGATTTTAAAAGACAACTCCGCGTTGCTCACCGGGTTACTGCTGGCCGTGAGTATTCCCCCGCTCGCCCCCTGGTGGATGGTAGTTTTAGGCACGGTATTCGCCGTTATCATTGCTAAACAGCTGTATGGTGGCCTCGGTCAGAACCCGTTTAACCCCGCCATGATTGGTTACGTGGTGCTGCTTATCTCATTCCCGGTACAGATGACAAGCTGGCTGCCGCCGCATGAAATTGCGGCGACTGTGCCTGGTTTTTTTGACGCCCTGAACGTTATCTTTAGCGGACATACCGCCAGCGGCGGGGATATGAACACGCTGCGTATGGGTATTGATGGTATCAGTCAGGCAACACCTCTCGATACCTTTAAGACTTCGCTGCATGCGGGACGTACTGTTGAGCAGGTGATGCAATACCCAATCTACAGCGGCATGCTTGCAGGCGCTGGCTGGCAGTGGGTTAACCTTGCCTGGCTGGTGGGCGGCGTCGTGTTGCTATGGCAGAAAGCGATTCGCTGGCATATCCCGGTTAGCTTCCTGCTGTCGCTCGCCGTTTGTGCCACTTTAGGCTGGATTTTCTCGCCAGATTCGCTGGCATCGCCTCAGTTGCACCTACTTTCCGGCGCGACCATGCTGGGTGCATTCTTTATTCTTACCGATCCCGTTACAGCATCAACAACCAACCGTGGCCGCCTGATTTTTGGCGCACTTGCGGGCCTGTTAGTGTGGTTGATTCGCAGTTTTGGCGGTTATCCTGATGGCGTGGCTTTTGCCGTATTGCTGGCAAATATCACGGTTCCCCTGATTGATTATTACACCCGCCCTCGCGTGTACGGACATCGCTAAGGACTCCTATGCTGAAAACGATTCGTAAACACGGTATTACTCTGGCGCTGTTTGCAGCGGGCTCGACGGGGTTAACCGCGGCAATCAATCAATTAACCAAGTCCACCATTGATGAACAGGCCGCGCTGCAGCAAAAAACGCTGTTCGATCAGGTTCTGCCTGGCGATCGCTACAATAATAACTTGTCCGAAAGTTGTTATCTGGTCGATGCGCAGGCGTTGGGTAAAGGCACTCACCGAGTGTATATTGCCCGCCAGGACGATCGTCCTGTTGCAGCAATTCTTGAAGCTACGGCGCCAGATGGTTATTCCGGGGCTATTCAACTGCTGGTTGGTGTCGATTTTTCGGGTACCGTGTTGGGTACGCGGGTGACCGAACATCATGAAACGCCAGGGCTGGGTGATAAAATCGAACTGCGACTGTCCGACTGGATCACCCACTTTAGCGGCAAAACGATCGCTGCGGGTAACGACGCTCACTGGGCGGTGAAAAAAGACGGCGGCGACTTTGACCAGTTTACTGGCGCAACCATTACGCCACGTGCGGTAGTTAATGCAGTAAAACGCGCCGGTTTGTATGCGCAGACGCTGCCCGCGCAACTTCCTCAACTTAGCGCCTGTGGAGAATAAACCATGAGCGAAATTAAAGACGTTATTGTCCAAGGGTTATGGAAAAATAACTCCGCGCTTGTGCAGTTACTCGGGATGTGTCCGCTGTTGGCCGTCACCTCGACCGCCACTAACGCGCTGGGCCTGGGACTCGCGACTACGCTCGTCCTGACGCTGACGAACCTGACGATTTCTGCCCTTCGTCGCTGGACACCGCCTGAAATACGTATTCCGATTTATGTCATGATCATCGCCTCCGTGGTGAGCGCGGTGCAAATGTTGATCAATGCCTACGCTTTTGGCCTGTATCAGTCTCTGGGCATTTTTATCCCGCTGATTGTGACCAACTGTATTGTTGTTGGCCGCGCTGAAGCCTTCGCAGCCAAAAAGGGCCCTGCGCTATCCGCACTCGATGGTTTTTCCATCGGCATGGGCGCAACTGGCGCCATGTTTGTTCTGGGCTCGCTACGTGAAATAATTGGTAACGGTACACTCTTTGATGGCGCAGACGGTTTGTTGGGTAGCTGGGCCAAAGTATTGCGCGTTGAGATCTTCCATACCGATACGCCGTTTCTGCTGGCCATGCTGCCACCAGGCGCGTTTATTGGCCTGGGTCTGATGCTGGCTGTTAAGTATCTGATTGATGAGAAAATGAAGAAACGTCGTGCCGAGGCGGCTGTCACGGACAGTCCGGCCGGTGAAACAGGGAATGTGTAATGAACAAAGCAAAACGGCTGGAAATACTGACGCGCCTGCGTGAGAACAATCCGCATCCGACAACCGAGCTAAATTTTACATCGCCGTTCGAACTGCTGATTTCAGTCTTGCTCTCCGCGCAGGCCACCGATGTCAGCGTCAATAAAGCGACGGCTAAGCTCTACCCCATCGCCAATACGCCAGCCGCGATGCTGGAGCTTGGCGTTGAAGGGGTTAAGTCCTACATCAAGACAATCGGTTTGTTTAACAGCAAAGCGGAGAACGTGATTAAAACCTGCCGCATTCTGCTGGAGCAACATAATGGTGAAGTGCCTGAAGACCGGGCCGCATTAGAAGCCCTGCCCGGGGTTGGGCGAAAGACGGCTAATGTGGTGTTAAATACCGCCTTTGGCTGGCCCACTATTGCCGTAGACACCCATATTTTTCGCGTTTGTAATCGTACCCAGTTCGCCCCAGGTAAGAACGTTGAGCAGGTTGAAGAGAAGCTGCTGAAAGTCGTACCCAGTGAATTTAAAGTCGATTGCCATCACTGGTTAATTCTTCATGGCCGCTACACCTGCATAGCCAGAAAGCCGCGCTGCGGTTCCTGCATTATCGAAGATCTTTGCGAATTCAAAGAGAAAGTCGATATCTGATGCTGCCGGGGCATACTGCTTGCCCCTCGCTAACATAACGATTAGTTATGCACTCCCCTGAGTTTATTTTCCCGACAATGATGCCGTTCAACCGCGCATATCTAATGCAATATTCTTGTTAATTAACACCTGAGCAGGTTAATCGTTTTTTTAGTAAAAGAAATTTCTATCTATACGTGATCCAGATCATCCAGATAACATAATGTTAAAAAATATTTATTTTTAGTTAAAGTGACAATCAGATGACCTAACTGAACAGTTTCCAAACAAAACATTACACTGGCTATTTTTCAGATAATGGCCTATATCACTGGATTCAAGCGCAAAAAGCAGAACATATCGCCACATTGCGGTTTTTACCCTGATTAAACAGTGTAAAAATCTGCCATTTTTCAAATGAAGAAATTTAACGCTAGATAACATTTCACAGCCCCGACGATTTCACCATCCATGATATATGTAACAGATTATTACAAACCACTTGTCTGAATGGTCAAGATAGTGAACATTACTTGCCGTTTCCCCTCCCACTATAACAATCGGACGGATGAACTTGACTCATCACGTGCCTGAACACCCCCGTTGATATGGGATGTAAAAAAAGAGGTAAAAGTGTCTACTGCAAACAATAAACCAACAGAAAGCGTGAGTTTAAACGCCTTCAAACAACCAAAAGCGTTCTATCTCATTTTCTCTATTGAGCTGTGGGAGCGTTTTGGTTATTACGGCCTGCAAGGAATTATGGCCGTCTACCTGGTTAAACAACTGGGTATGTCAGAAGCGGATTCCATCACCCTTTTCTCGTCCTTTAGCGCCCTGGTGTACGGTCTGGTTGCCATTGGCGGCTGGTTAGGTGATAAAGTTCTGGGTACAAAACGTGTCATTATGCTGGGTGCCGTTGTCCTGGCCATCGGTTATGCGTTGGTAGCATGGTCTGGTCACGATGCGGGTATCGTTTATATGGGCATGGCGGCCATCGCGGTCGGTAACGGCCTGTTTAAAGCAAACCCATCATCCCTGCTCTCTACCTGCTATGCCAAAGATGACCCGCGTCTTGATGGTGCATTTACCATGTACTACATGTCCGTCAACATCGGTTCATTCTTCTCTATGCTGGCAACACCGTGGTTGGCTGCGCATTACGGCTGGAGCACCGCGTTCGCTCTGAGCGTCGTGGGTATGCTGATTACCGTTGTTAACTTCGCATTCTGTCAGCGCTGGGTTAAACAGTACGGTTCTAAACCTGACTTTGAGCCGATCAACTTCCGTAACCTGTTGCTGACTATTGTTGGCGTCGTGGTGCTGATCGCGATTGCAACCTGGTTGCTGCACAACCAGCAGATCGCACGTATGGTTCTGGGCGTCATTGCTCTGGGTATCGTGTTTATCTTCGGTAAAGAAGCATTCACCATGCACGGTGCTGCGCGTCGTAAAATGATCGTCGCCTTCATTCTGATGCTGGAAGCGATTATCTTCTTCGTGCTGTACAGCCAGATGCCGACCTCACTGAACTTCTTCGCGATTCGTAACGTTGAGCACTCTATTCTTGGCATTGCTTTCGAACCTGAGCAGTACCAGGCACTGAACCCGTTCTGGATCATCATTGGTAGCCCAATCCTCGCCGCTATCTATAACAAGATGGGCGATACCCTGCCGATGCCAACCAAGTTTGCGATTGGTATGGTGCTGTGTTCCGGTGCGTTCCTGATCCTGCCTCTGGGTGCTAAATTCGCTACCGATGCGGGCATCGTTTCCGTTAACTGGCTGATCATCTGCTACGGTCTGCAAAGTATCGGTGAACTGATGATCTCCGGCCTGGGTCTGGCAATGGTGGCTCAGTTGGTTCCGCAACGCCTGATGGGCTTCATCATGGGTAGCTGGTTCCTGACCACTGCCGGTGCAAACATCATCGGTGGTTACGTAGCCAACATGATGGCTGTACCAGAGAACGTCACTGACCCGCTGATGTCCCTTGAAGTCTACGGACGTGTGTTCCTGCAGATTGGTGTTGCTACGGCTGTTATCGCTGTTCTGATGCTGCTGACGGCACCGAAACTGAATCGTATGACTCAGGACGATGACGTCAATGAGAAAGCCTCTAAGGCCGCGACAGCGTAATTCTCAGGGAAACTCTTTTTCAGGCCGCTAACTGGTGTTAGCGGCTTTTTTTTTGCCTGAGCTAGCACTACCATACGATATACCTCAGCCAAAAGGAGTTACCGATGAAACTGTTCTACAAACCGGGCGCTTGTTCTCTTGCTTCCCACATCACACTTCGTGAGAGCGGTAAAGATTTCACGCTGGATGGTGTTGATCTGATGAAGAAGCGTCTGGAAAACGGCGATGATTTTTTCGCGGTAAACCCAAAAGGGCAAGTTCCCGCGCTGCTGCTGGATGACGGTACGCTACTGACCGAAGGCGTCGCCATCATGCAATACCTGGCGGACACCGTTCCAGACCGTCAACTCCTTGCCCCAACCAGCAGCCTCTCCCGTTACAAAACAATTGAATGGCTTAACTACATTGCGACAGAACTGCATAAAGGCTTTACCCCACTGTTCCGTCCCGATACGCCGGAAGACTTCAAGCCAACCGTTCGCGCGCTGCTGGAGAAAAAAATGCAGTATGTGAACGACGCGCTGCAAGATAACCAATGGATCTGCGGTTCGCGCTTCAGCATTGCGGACGCCTATCTGTTCACCGTGCTGCGTTGGGCGTATGCGGTTAAGCTGAATATGGCAGGGTTAAGTAATATCGATGCGTATATGGCGCGTATGGCTGAACGTCCGGCGGTTGCTGCGGCGTTGAAAGCAGAAGGGTTAAATTAATTGTTGTTGCCGGGTAACGCTTGCGCTTACCCGGCCTACAGCCAAACGCAGGCCCGATAAGCGTGAGCGCCATCGAGCATTGCTTACAGCTGCGTCGCGCTGAAGTAGTGTTCAGGCTTCGCGATACAATCCTGCGCAGCCACGACCTGCAGCTCATACTCGTGCATTTTTTTGGTGGCAATCATCACTTCGTACACCGCCGCCGTCACGTGCTCCAGCGCCTGCTGTAAAGACGCGCCCTGCAGCAGTTTAACCAACAATAAGCCACTGGTGACATCACCCACGCCAACCGGTTGACGAGCGCCAAAATCGACTAACGGTCGGCTGATATGCCATGCCTGTTCAGCAGTAACTAACAGCATCTCGAAACGATCTGCGCTGATACCCGCGCGAGCCAGGTGCTTCACCAGCACAATCTCTGGTCCCTGAGCGATGAGCTCACGCGCTGCCGCCACGGCCTCATTGACATTGTTCACCGCATGCTCGCACAGAATTTCGAGCTCAACTAAATTCGGGGCGATAATATCGCTGGCCGGAAGCGCATGGCGTACATGAAACTCCGCTACGCCCGGCGCGACGATACACCCTTTTTCCGGATGGCCCATCACCGGGTCACAAAAATATTTCGCCTGCGGATTGGCCGCTTTTACTTTGCGTACAATACCCAGAATATGCTCGCCCTGTTCAGCCGAGCCAAGATAGCCGCTCAGTACTGCGTCACAAGTCTGGAGTTTATCGATATCTGCAATGCCCTGGACAATGTCAGTCAGATGACTCGGCGGCATAACGCAACCGCTCCATTTGCCGTACTGTGTGTGGTTAGAAAACTGAACGGTATTCAGCGGCCAGACATTTGCGCCAAGACGACGCATTGGAAATTCTGCTGCACTGTTGCCCGCATGACCAAAAACAACGTGGGACTGGATGGCGAGGATATTCTTCATTTTACTTACCACAACCCTGAAAAAATAAAGGGGCGTAGTTTCCCACGCCCCTGCTAACTAAATCTTACTTCCAGCAAATCAGACAATAGTTCTTCTTGCCACGGCGCAGTAAGGTGTAGCGCCCGAACAGGATATCACTCTCCTGGAAGAAATATTCCGGATCGGATTGCTTCTCACCATTGATGGTCACCGCATTAGACGCGATAGTCTTACGTGCCTGGCCGCGAGAAGGTTGCAGCTCGGAGTCCACCAGCGCCTGCATCAGATCGGCACCTTTGTCCATCTCGATCATCGGCACGCCATCTTGCGCCAGCTGTTCGAAATCCGCTTCGCTCAAATCGCTCAGATTACCGTTGAACAAGCTTTCGGTAATACGTTTTGCCGCTACCAGACCTTCTTCGCCGTGAACCAGACGCGTTACTTGCTCAGCCAGAACATACTGGGCGCGCGGCGCTTTACCGCTATTTTTATCTTCTTCTTCCAGCGCATTGATCTCTTCAATGTCCATGAAGGTGAAGAATTTCAGGAAGCGATAAACATCCGCATCGGCGGTATTGATCCAGAACTGGTAGAATTTGTACGGACTGGTTTTCTTCGGATCCAGCCACACAGCGCCGCCTTCCGTCTTACCGAATTTCGTACCGTCAGCTTTAGTGATCAACGGAACGGTCAGACCAAACACCTGGTTCTGGTGCAGACGACGGGTCAAATCGATACCCGAAGTAATATTGCCCCACTGGTCAGAACCGCCAATCTGCAGCGCAACACCGTGCAGTTTGTTCAGGCAGGCAAAGTCATAACCCTGCAGCAGGTTGTAAGAAAACTCGGTAAAAGAGATCCCCTGATCGTCACGGTTCAGACGCTGCTTCACCGCTTCTTTGTTGATCATCTGGTTAACGGAGAAGTGTTTGCCGATATCACGCAGGAAAGTCAGTACATTCATACTGCCAAACCAGTCATAGTTGTTCGCAGCAATCGCCGAGTTGTCGCCACAGTCGAAATCGAGGAACGGCGCAACCTGTTTGCGGATTTTATCCACCCACTCCTGCACGGTATCTTCGGTATTCAGTTTACGCTCGGCGGCTTTAAAGCTCGGGTCACCAATCAGACCGGTTGCGCCACCCACCAGTGCGACAGGCTTATGGCCTGCCTGCTGGAAGCGTTTCAGGCATAACAATGGAACCAGATGCCCCAAATGCAAGCTGTCAGCGGTAGGATCGAAGCCGCAATAGAGCGCGATCGGGCCTTGCGCCAGTCGCTCTGCTAACGCTTCCTCGTCCGTCACCTGGGCCACCAGCCCCCGCTCTTGCAATTGTTTAATCAAGTTACTGCTTGCCATCAAAATCTCCATGTATAAAACGACTGCACCTTAGCCGGTACACGACTTTTCGCCTGATGCGAAAGAAACATAGAATAAAGCGCCGGATTGTTCAGCACCAGCGCTTAAAACAAGAATTTTGCATCTTTAGGGGGCCAGGCGATCAATTTTCCACGCGTTATCTTCGCGTTGGTATAAAAAACGATCGTGCAGACGGTTTTCGCCACCCTGCCAGAACTCCATCTGCTCAATACTTACGCGAAAGCCTCCCCAGAAACTGGGCAGTGGAACTTCTCCTTGCTGAAACTTCTGCTTCAGTTCGAGGAATTTGCTTTCCAGAATACCGCGCGCGGAGATCCGACTGGATTGCTTAGAGACCCAGGCGCCAATCTGGCTATCACGTGGGCGACTGTGGAAGTATTTCACCACTTCCAGCGTGGAAAGGCGCTCAGCCTTGCCGATCACCATCACCTGCCGTTCCAGCGTATGCCAGGGAAACAGGAGGCTGATGCGTGGGTTTTTCTCAATCTGATGTGCCTTACGGCTACCGAGGTTGGTATAGAACACCAGCCCTTTGTCATCATAATGTTTGAGCAACACGATACGCTGATAAGGCTGACCGTTTTCATCGACGGTAGCAACGACCATCGCTGTGGGATCGGCCAGTTTGGCGTCACAGGCTTGCCCCAGCCAGCGCTCGAACAGCGCAAGGGGCTCGGCGGGAAGATCGCGGCGGCGGAGACCGCCTTTCGTGTATTCACGGCGCAAATGCGCGATTTGCTGCAATTCGTCGTTATCAGACATGATGTTGGCTACGGATTGTCAGTGGGTGACGCTATTGTGCGCCGCCCAGGTGAAAATCTCAACGCTTCGGGTTCTGTAACTGACAGTTATTTAGCACAATTCTGTCTCGTTTATAGACCGTTGCCTCATCGCCTTTAGACCAGAAGACGTAAATACCATCGGTATAGCGAGCACCTGATGCCGACACGCCCTGTTTGAGGTTCAATAGCTGATTATCATAAACAAAACTCGCCATCTGACGGGTATTGTTCAGCTTCACGGTAAGCGGTTTTTCGTCACAGCGGTATTCGAGCGTATCCGTTTGCATACGCTCGACAAATTGGTTGTACACGCTGCACCCGCTAAGCAGTACCGGCAGACACACTAACAACAGTTTTTTCATAGCCATATCCTGAAGACTTTCCTGGTCCTGGAGGGTAATGGCACCCTCCCTAATATCCCTAGTTTATCGACATATGGCGCTGAATAATTTCAGTTAACTCTGAGTTCGTGGGTTAGCAGGATAAATCGCCCCTAAAACGCTCGGTTCTGATGCGCCGGTCACGGAAGGCAGATTTCCCGGTAATCCCGCCAGCGTTCGCCACGCCAGCCAGGCAAAAGCCAGGGCCTCCATATCATCGCCGCTGATCCCAGCCTCATCGGTTGAGGTGACCTCTGTCCCTGGCAATAATGCCGCCAGACGCATCATCAGCAGCGGATTACGGCTACCGCCGCCGCATACCATTAGCCGTTCACAGCCTCCGCTTAGCAAGACCTGCTCAGAAATGGTCACGGCCGTCAGTTCGGCAAGCGTCGCCTGCACATCCCGCGGGCTTATTCCCGGGAACTGCGCCATATGACGTTCTATCCAGCCATAATTGAAATACTCGCGGCCAGTGCTTTTCGGCGCAGGCGCAGAAAAATAAGGATCGTTAAGCATATTTTGCAGTAAAGGCAGGATCACCGTTCCCGATGTGGCCCACTGCGCATCTTTGTCGTAGGGTTGGCCGCATTGCCGCCAGATCCAGGCATCCATCAGCATATTGCCCGGCCCGGTGTCGTAACCGCGAACGGGTTGCTGTGGGATAAGCAGAGACAGATTGGCAATTCCGCCAATGTTTAGCACCATCCGCCGCTCCGTTGGATGAGCCAACAGCGCCTGATGAAAAGCGGGAACCAACGGCGCGCCCTGCCCGCCGAGAGCGATATCGCGGCGACGAAAATCACCGATCACCGTTATCCCGGTACGCGCGACGATTTGATTGTTGTCGCCAATTTGCAGCGTGTGCGGCGCGATTCCCGTCGGTTCATGCCACACGGTTTGCCCATGACAGCCAATCGCAACGATCTCCTGCGGTTTCAATTTTTCCTGTGCCAACAGTGCATTCACCGCCTCGGCAAACAGATAACCGAGCTGTGCGTCGAGTTGGCCAAACTGCGATAGCGTAAGCTGCTGCCCCTGGCAGATATCCAGGATCGCCTGCTTTATATGGAGAGGGATAGGCCAGGTCAGACTCGCCTGTTGCGCAACCATCGTTTCATCTATTGTCGCCAGCACAACATCGACACCATCAAGGCTGGTTCCAGACATTACACCGATAAAACGGCCCGATTTCATATGTCATCCTTTTAAGCAAATTAGCCTTGACACTCAACCATAAAGTGCCGACTAATGCCATGCTTCCTTAATGATTTTTGAGGGCTAATCATTACAATGGACGCTTTATTACATCAATTATATGAATGATTCGTTTATACTCGGTATATCCGATTTCGGTTAAGATTTTCATATTGTTCCAGTAGAACATGTGACCTTAGGCTCACAAGTGCCATATAATTTAGCCATGAAGGGTGCTTTATTAGCGTTTCGTGGTGTTAAAGGAGATTTGTAAATGATTAAACGTGTGCTGATTGTTGCATTAATGGGTGTGTCTTTGGCGGGCTGCGTTAACAATGATAGCCTTTCAGGCGACGTATACACCGCATCCGAAGCGAAACAAGTTCAGAACGTTACCTACGGTACAATTGTTCATGTTCGTCCGGTGCAAATCCAGGGTGGTGATGACGCAAACGTGATTGGCGCCATTGGTGGTGCGGTACTCGGCGGGTTCCTGGGTAACACCGTCGGCGGCGGTACGGGTCGTTCATTAGCCACGGCGGCTGGCGCAGTTGCCGGTGGCGTAGCGGGTCAAGGCGTACAAGGTGCGATGAATAAAACACAGGGTGTAGAACTGGAAATCCGTAAGGACGACGGTAATACCATCATGGTGGTTCAGAAACAGGGTGCGACCAAGTTCTCAGCTGGCCAGCGCGTTGTTATGGCTAACAACGGCAGCCAGGTTACCGTGTCTCCACGCTAATCGAATTCACGTGTGGTCAGGCTCTGGCCACACGTCATCTCATCGTTTCAGCCCTGTGACTGCAGTTCAATAATATTGTGTTCCAGTCTGGCGACCAGTTTAATCAGCAGATCAATTTCCTCAGCTGAAATCCCTTCCAAAATTTCTCCACGCGTCTTGTTGATAACCGCTTCCATATCTGCAATCAGCGGCTCTGCTTTTTCTGTCAGTTTAATTCTCTTAGCCCGACGATCGCTGGCGCAAGTCTGTCGTGAAATGAGTCCCTTTTCTTCCAGCTGGTCAAGCGTGCGTACCAACGAAGGCTGCTCGATGCCAATCGCTTTAGCCAACTGAATCTGCGATTGATCAGGCGGCAATTGATGAATGTTGTGCAGCGTAACCCAATGCGTCTGCGTCAACTCCAGAGGTTTCAGGCGATGGTCAATCAGAGCACGCCAAATGCGCACCAACCGTGCCAGATCAGAACCTAATGGCGATTCCAATTTCATCTCCTTATAATTAGCTTGCTAAGTTATTATGCTGATTTTAGAATAGTGTGCAGCATTTGTATTCCCAAAACAAATGTATTGCCAAATTTGCTTACCGGCTGACATTTTTTCAGACATTATGCGTTACAGAGACTCATTGTCTCTTTTTTGCTAAACCTATAGCAATGCTCTCTTCCGCCAAGGATTTTGCCCGTGAAGTTTATGTTTAATGCAACAGGATTGCCCCTACAAGATTTAATGATCGGAGCATCTGTCTACTTCCCTCCTGTTTTCAAGGCGTTTGTAGCAGGATTTATTCTCTGGCTGATTGTTCATCGCCTGCTACGCGACTGGATTTACTCCGGCGAAATCTGGCATCCCCTGTTAATGGATCTGTCACTCTTTACGCTTTGCGTATGTCTGGCCTTTGTAATGCTGATTGTGTGGTGATTATGTCGCTTAAAACCATTAAATACTTCTCCACCATTATAGTCGCTGCCATCGCAGTTTTCGCCGGATGGTGGATGTGGAATTACTATATGCAATCGCCCTGGACACGTGATGGCAAAGTGCGAGCTGAGCAGGTCAGCATCACGCCGCAGGTCTCAGGCAGCATTAGCGAACTCAATATAAAAGATAACCAGTTTGTGAACAAAGGCGATGTCCTTTTTATCATCGACAAGACACCGTTTCACATTGCTGAACTAAATGCGCAAGCGCAGCTGGCGAAGGCACAGTCCGATCTGGCGAAAGCCAATAACGAAGCCAACCGCCGCCGTCATTTATCGCAAAATTACATCTCAGCCGAAGATCTGGATACTGCTAACCTCAACGTGAAAGCCATGCAGGCCAGCGTTGAAGCAGCCGAGGCCAGTCTGCGCCAGGCACAGTGGCAACTGACGCAGACGGTGGTCAAAGCGCCCGTAGCGGGCTGGGTCACCAACCTTTCAACTCGTACTGGAGACTACGCCTCAACCGGTAAGCCCCTGTTTGCCCTTGTCGACAGCCACTCTTTCTATGTGATGGGGTATTTTGAAGAAACCAAGTTGCGCCACATTCGTGAAGGTGCTCCTGCGGTTATCACGCTCTACAGCGGCAACATAAAGTTACAGGGTCACGTATCCAGTATTGGTCGCGCCATCTACGACCAAAGTGTGGAAAGCGATTCCGGCCTGATTCCCGACATCAAACCCAATGTGCCGTGGGTGCGTCTGGCCCAACGCGTTCCGGTCCGCATCGAATTCGACGCTCTGCCGCAGGATGTCACCCTGGTTTCTGGTACGACCTGCAGCGTGTCTATCGGCCAGCGTAAATGAAACTGTCCCACCTGATGCCAGGCCATTGGCCGTGGTTTAAAGCCACGGTAGCGCAGTGGCGTTATGCGTTGCGAAATACCATTGCGATGTGTCTGGCGTTAACGTTCGCCTATTACCTGAATCTGGATGAGCCCTACTGGGCGATGACCTCGGCGGCAGTGGTCAGCTTTCCCACCGTCGGCGGGGTTATCAGCAAAAGTCTGGGTCGTGTTGCGGGTAGCTTACTGGGCGCCACCGCCGCGTTGATTATTGCCGGTCATACCCTCAATGAGCCGTGGTTGTTTTTGCTGAGCATGTCAGTGTGGATCGGTTTTTGTACCTGGGCATGCGCGCATTTCACCAATAACGTCGCCTACGCCTTTCAACTGGCCGGTTATACGGCGGCGATCATTGCTTTTCCCATGGTCAATACCATAGAGATTACGCAGTTGTGGGATATCGCTCAGGCCCGCGTATGCGAGGTCATCGTCGGTATCCTGTGCGGCGGCATGATGATGATGATCCTCCCCAGCACCTCCGATGGCACCACATTGCTTATCGCGCTGAAAAACATGCATTCGCGTTTACTGGAGCATGCCAGCTTACTCTGGCAACCGGAGACAACAGATGCGATTCGCACAGCTCATGAAGGTGTTATCGGTCAGATTTTGACCATGAACCTGCTACGTATTCAGGCGTTCTGGAGTCACTACCGTTTTCGCCGTCAAAATGCGTTGCTCAATTCGCTGTTGCATCAGCAGTTACGTATGACCAGCGTGATCTCCAGTCTGCGCAGGATGCTACTGAACTGGCCCAATCCCCCGGCTAATACCCGGGAAATCATCGAACAACTGCTCAGCGAGCTGGTCAAATCCAATACCGACACCTACACCGTCGCACGTATTATCGCCCCCCTGCGTCCTCTCGATGCACGCGACTATCGGCACGTCGCCTTCTGGCAACGACTGCGTTATTTTTGTCGGCTGTACTTACGCAGCAGTCATTATCTGCATTTACTGGAAAATGGCGTTACCGCCGAGCGTATTACTATCGCCCGCACGCCAGGACTTGCCCGTCATACCGATAATGCGGAAGCCCTCTGGAGCGGATTGCGTACGTTCTGTACCCTGATGCTTATCGGCGCATGGAGCATTGGCGCGCAATGGGAATCAGGCTCTGGCGCACTAACGCTCGCGGCCATCAGCAGCGTGTTGTATTCCGCCGTAGCCACGCCGTTCAAGTCACTTTCTTTGCTGATGCGCACGCTGGTTCTGCTGTCGCTGTTTAGCTTTGTGGTTAAGTTTGGCCTGATGGTGCAAATCTCTGACCTCTGGCAATTCATTCTGTTTCTCTTCCCGCTGCTCGCTACCATGCAACTCCTGAAGCTGCAAATGCCCGCGCTGGCGGGTCTTTGGGGACAGCTAATCGTGTTTATGGGATCGTTTATCGCGGTGACTAATCCACCGGTTTATGATTTTGCTGATTTCCTGAATGACAATATGGCGAAAATCACCGGCGTGGCGCTATCGTGGCTGGCATTCGCCATTCTGCGGCCCGGATCGGATGCGAGGAAAGGTCGCCGCCATATTCGCGCCCTGCGCCGGGATTTTGTCGATCAGCTCAGCCGACATCCCTCGCTCAGTGAAAACGAATTTGAGTCGCTGACCTATCACCACGTCAGCCAGCTCAGCAACAGTCAGGATGCACTGGCGCGACGCTGGCTATTGCGTTGGGGGGTTGTCTTGCTGAACTGCTCGCACGTGGTGTGGCAACTGCGCACCTGGGAGGTGCGTTCAGATCCTCTGGCTCGCGTCAGAGACGTGTGTATTTCGCTGCTTCGCGACGTAATGAGTGAGCGCGGCGTTCAGCAACGGCCGCTGAATGCCACGCTGAGTGAGCTACAGCGTATTTGCGACACGCTCGCCCACCATCATCAACCTGCGGCGCAAGAACTGTCGGCGCTTATCTGGCGACTACACTGCTCGCTTTCGCAGCTCGAACAGGCGCCTCCGCCGGGTACGCTAGGCAATTGATTATTTAATAACGCCACAGGCGTAGCGCGCTCCGCCACCGCCAAGCGGTTTTGGTTGATCGGACATATTATCGCCACCGACATGGATCATCAGCGCTTTGCCTTTAACCTCATCGAGCGTTTTCAGCCGCGGCGCAATGACCGGTGTTGTGGCGTTACCGTCGTTATTCACCACCAGCAGCGGCAGGTCGCCCATGTGGCCTGCGCCTTCCGGACCTTCGTGCTTGCCGGTTTGGTGCGGATCATAATGGCCTCCAGCCGATTCCGCGGCTGAGGCTTTTCCTTCTTTAATCGCCGGTTGGCAACTGCCATTCGCATGCACATGGAAGCCATGTTCACCCGGCGGCAGCGCTTTCAGATCGGGCGTAAACTCCAGCCCTTTCCCGGTTTCAGCAATAGTGACCGTACCAATCGCCTGGCCGACGCCTTGCGACGTTACCAGATTCATTGTCACTTTTTCTTCACTGGCAGCCTGCGCACCTGCACAGGCGAGTAGAGTAATAATGGCCAAACTCAAACGCTTCATAAGACCTCCGTCCAAAAGGTGTCTGATTGATAAGTGTAAACCAGTGACACAAATTTGAACGGAGAAGCGTCAAAAACGCGATTACGGTACGTCGTAACCCAGCGCAGCTTTGCGAATACGGAACCACTGCTGGCGAGACATGTTCAATGACTCAGACTCAACGGCGGCGCGTACACGCTCTATCTTCCCTGAGCCAATAATCGGCAGCGGCTGAGACGGCAGACGTAAAATCCAGGCGTACACCACCTGCTCAATGGACTGCGCGTTTAACTCTTCTGCGATTGTGGCGAGTTCATTACGTAATGGCTGGAACGCATCGTCATTAAACAGACGTCCACCGCCGAGGCAGGACCAGGCCATCGGACGAATGCGCAGTTGTTGCAGTTGATCTAAAGTACCATCCAGCAGGAGCGGCTGATGTACCGGTGAGATCTCAACCTGGTTAGTCGCCAGCGTGAACGGCAGACGCGATTGCAGCAGTGAGAACTGTGCCGGGGTGAAGTTAGATACGCCAAAGTGACGCACTTTTCCGCTATGGTGCAATTTTTTGAACGCGTCGGCTACGTCGTCCGCATCCATGAGCGGATCGGGACGGTGGATGAGCAGCAAATCAATATGATCGGTCGCCAGTAACTTCAACGATGCTTCCGCACTGGCAATGATATGCGCGCTGTCGGTAATGTAATGACCCAGCGCATTTTCCGTGCGTGCCGTCGTGGCGATCCCGCACTTGGTAACAATCTGCATTTTTTCACGCAGATGCGGAGCCAGCTTCAGTGCCTCACCAAACGCCGCTTCACACTGGTATTCGCCGTAAATATCGGCGTGATCGACGGTGGTAACACCCAGATCCAGATGTTCTTCAATAAAGCTGACTAGCTGGCGCGCGGACATATTCCAGTCCATCAGGCGCCAATACCCCATTACAAAGCGAGAAAATTCCGGACCTTGCGGCGCAATAGTAATACGCTGAACCATAGCAGCTTCCTTATAAGTGAATGTGCATCGAGTATACGCAATTACGCTTTTAAAAGAGTGAAGGTTGTTGCGGTTCTTCCGAAGGGTTGGCTTTGTTTGCTCGTAATTTACGCATCAGGCGCTGACGACAAAGCCGTAGCACTTCCTGCTTTTCGGCATCGCTCATCTTTTGCCAGTTAAAACGCTCATCCCGACTGCGAAAACAGCCGCGGCAAAAACCGCGCTCGTCAGACTGACATATTCCACGGCATGGGCTCTGGACGGGGAAAAACTCCAGCTGTTCGGCCATATCCCCTCCTTTCGTAAGATTGATATACCTATTGAAGACGTTAACTGAATTTCTCGCAAGCGCTATTGCATTAGACCGACTGGTCTATTACACTCCTTCCCATGAACAAAATCACTGAACACGATACACGCGAACATCTGCTGGCGACTGGCGAACTGCTGTGTATGCAGCGCGGCTTCACCGGTATGGGCTTAAGCGAACTACTGAAAACCGCTGAAGTCCCCAAAGGTTCGTTTTATCACTATTTTCGCTCTAAAGAAGCGTTCGGTGTTGCGATGCTGGAACGCCACTATGCGGCCTATCATCAGCGACTGGCTACGCACTTTGATACGGGGGCAGGAAACTATCGCGACCGCATTCTGGCCTACTATCAGGAAACCCTGAACCAGTTTAGCCAGCACGGCATTATCAGCGGTTGTTTAACCGTAAAACTGTCTGCCGAAGTGTGCGATCTGTCAGAAGATATGCGCACGGCGATGGATAAAGGCGCGCGGCACATTATTGCGCTGTTAGCGCAGGCGCTGGAGAAAGGTCAGGCAAACCATTGTCTGTCCTTTGTTGGCGAGCCGTTACAGCAGGCGCAGGTATTGTATGCGCTGTGGCTGGGCGCCAACCTGCAGGCCAAGATTTCTCGTAGCGCCACCCCGCTGGAAAATGCGCTGGCGCACGTTAAAACCATCATTACTACGCCTGCCGTTTAACAGGCGTTTTTATTTCTTTTATTACTAGACGACCGGTCTATTCAGGAGTGCCATATGTCATCTGAAAAACTTTTTTCCCCACTGAAAGTGGGTGCTATTACGGCAGCAAACCGCGTATTCATGGCGCCACTGACGCGTCTGCGCAGCATTGAGCCTGGCGACATCCCTACTCCGCTGATGGCCGAGTATTACCGTCAACGCGCCAGCGCGGGTCTTATCATCAGTGAAGCTACACAGATTTCCGCGCAGGCGAAAGGCTATGCGGGGGCACCCGGCTTACACAGCGAAGCGCAAATTGCCGCATGGAAAAAAATCACCGCTGCCGTACATGCGGAGCAAGGTCATATTGCGGTCCAGTTGTGGCATACCGGGCGCATCTCTCACGCCAGTCTGCAGCCCAACGGTCAGGCACCGGTCGCACCTTCCGCGATTAGCGCCGGTACCCGGACCTCGCTTCGTGATGAAAATGGTCTGGCAACGCGTGCGGATACCTCAATGCCGCGTGCGCTGGAAACGGAAGAAATTCCCGGCATCGTTAATGACTTCCGTCAGGCGATTGCCAACGCGCGCGAAGCGGGTTTCGACATGGTTGAACTGCACTCCGCTCACGGCTATCTGCTGCACCAGTTCCTGTCGCCAACGTCTAACCAGCGTACCGATCAATACGGCGGTAGCGTCGAAAATCGTGCGCGTCTGGTGCTGGAAGTTGTCGATGCCGGTATTAAAGAATGGGGTGCCGATCGCATCGGTATTCGCGTCTCTCCGATTGGCTCATTCCAGAACGTTGACAACGGCCCGAACGAAGAAGCCGATGCGCTGTATCTGATTGAACAACTGGGCAAGCGCGGAATCGCTTACCTGCATATGTCTGAGCCGGACTGGGCTGGCGGCGAGCCGTATTCCGATGCGTTTCGCGAAAAAGTTCGTGCACGTTTCCACGGTCCGATCATTGGTGCGGGTGCCTACACACCTGAAAAAGCAGAAGCACTGATCGAGAAGGGCCTGATCGACGCCGTTGCTTTTGGTCGCGCCTATATCGCAAACCCGGATCTGGTTGCGCGCCTGCAGCGTAAAGCGGAGCTGAATCCGCAACGTGCCGAAAGCTTCTACGGCGGCGGCGCGGAAGGTTACACCGATTATCCTACCCTCTAACGTCACAAACTCCGTTCTGCCATTGATAGCGGCGTAACAACGCCGCTATACTAAAACAACATTTTGAATGTATTAGCCATTTTCGAAGGGGAAAAAGATGCGTTTACTTCATACCATGCTGCGCGTGGGTGACCTGCAGCGTTCCATCGAGTTTTATACCAACGTGCTGGGCATGAAGCTGCTGCGTACCAGCGAAAACCCTGAATACAAATACTCCCTGGCCTTTGTCGGCTACGGCCCTGAAACCAGCGAAGCCGTGATCGAACTGACCTATAACTGGGGTGTCGACAAGTATGAGCTGGGCACTGCCTACGGCCATATCGCCCTGAGCGTAGATAACGCAGCCGAAGCCTGTGAACGTATTCGTCAGAATGGCGGTAACGTCACGCGTGAAGCCGGTCCGGTAAAAGGCGGCACCACCGTAATTGCGTTCGTTGAAGATCCAGACGGTTACAAAATTGAACTGATCGAAGAGAAAGACGCCGGGCGCGGCCTGGGCGACTAACCTCCCCACGGGCGCAGATCGTCTGTGCCCGTAGTTTTATACTCATCATTTTGCCATAATACGCGCTGCAATT
Source organism: Citrobacter sp. RHBSTW-00859 (assembly GCF_013729795.1). Taxonomy (NCBI): domain Bacteria; kingdom Pseudomonadati; phylum Pseudomonadota; class Gammaproteobacteria; order Enterobacterales; family Enterobacteriaceae; genus Citrobacter; species Citrobacter sp. RHBSTW-00859. The sequence continues at coordinate 2,673,675 of NZ_CP056284.1, forward strand.
TTCCCGTATTAAGAGACCCAGATGTCCGATAACGCTCAACTTTCCGGTCTGTGTGACCGTTTTCGTGGTTTTTATCCTGTCGTCATTGATGTCGAAACCGCAGGGTTCAATGCCAAAACCGATGCGCTGCTTGAGATCGCAGCCATCACACTGAAAATGGATGAACAAGGCTGGCTGATGCCGGACACGACGTTACATTTCCACGTAGAGCCATTTGAAGGCGCGAATTTGCAGCCGGAAGCCCTCGCCTTTAACGGAATTGACCCTAACAATCCGCTACGCGGAGCGGTCAGCGAATATGACGCTCTGCATGCCATCTTTAAAATGGTGCGTAAAGGCATTAAAGACAGCGGCTGCAATCGGGCGATCATGGTGGCGCATAACGCTACGTTCGACCACAGTTTTATGATGGCCGCAGCAGAACGCACCTCGCTCAAACGTAATCCATTTCATCCGTTCGTCACCTTTGATACTGCAGCCTTAAGCGGCCTGTCTCTGGGGCAAACTGTGTTGTCGAAAGCGTGCCTGGCGGCGGGAATGGAATTTGACGGGACTCAGGCGCACTCGGCGCTGTATGACACCGAACGGACGGCCGTGCTGTTTTGCGAAATTGTTAACCGCTGGAAACGTCTCGGCGGCTGGCCTCTTCCCATGCCTGAAGAGGCATAACGGACCGATAAAAAAAGCGACCATCACGAGGTCGCTTTTTTATTTACGCTGATATTATTCAGCGTCCGGCTCTTCGGTTTTGTATTTCGCCGCTGTTTCTTTAATCAGCTGCTGCAACTCACCGCGCTGGTACATTTCGATCAAAATGTCACAGCCGCCAACCAGCTCGCCATCAACCCACAGCTGCGGGAAGGTTGGCCAATTTGCGTATTTCGGCAGCTCGGCGCGAATATCCGGGTTCTGCAGAATATCAACATAAGCAAAGCGTTCACCACAGGCGGACAGCGCCTGCACAGCCTGAGCGGAGAAACCGCAGCTTGGCAGTTTAGGGGAACCTTTCATGTACAGGAGAATCGGGTTTTCAGCGATCTGGCGCTGGATTTTTTCGATAGTGGTGCTCATTATCTTGCTTCCTTAAACTTCTTTTACGGCAGTAGTCTGACATTGTAGCGGGTCAGACAGGCAACGGAAAATAACATTTTCATTACGCGTTATTATTTTATCCCCTGACGCCAAAAGTTGCATTCACAATCTCATTTATCCCCTTAAAGCCTGTGGATTTGATTATTCGTTCACCAACGCCAACTTTAATTGCTGATTTTTTTTGCGGTCGGTTACGAAACGTAGTTTTAAACAAAAAAGCTATTAACTTTCCCTCTTTCTATAGATTAGAATCATCAAGTTTTGAAAATCACACGCAGGCATGATAGACCTGCCTTACCAGAGGATTGCTCAGTGGCGCGGATAAACCGAATCTCGATCACGCTCTGTGCTTTACTTTTTACTACACTGCCCTTTACGCCCATGGCTCATGCTTCCAAGCAGGCCAGGACGACACCTACCCATTCTCACACCATCAAAACGGTAGATAAAAAGAAAAGCGCAACAACCAGCCAAAAAACAACAAAGACCAGCAAGAAAACGGCGACAAAGACCACCAGCAAAACCAGCACCAAAACCGCTTCCTCTTCTAAACATCGTACTGCCGCTCCGGCAAAGTCGACTAAAACAGCAAACCGTCGTGGTAAAAACACCGCAGCACAAACCGCTGCCGTTACCTGGACTGAAAAATGCACGCCGCGCAAAGGCCATAAGCCGCGCTGTGTAAAAGTGAAAACCACCGCACCAACGACGCTGGCCGACGCGCATAAAGTGAAAGTGCAGAAAGCCACTAAAACCGCCATGTCCACGCTGATGAACCAAATCGGCAAGCCTTATCGCTGGGGCGGCACCTCACCAAGAACCGGGTTTGACTGCAGCGGTCTGGTCTATTACGCCTATAAAGATCTGGTGAAATTCCGCATTCCACGCACTGCGAACGAAATGTATCATCTGCGCGATGCCGCGCCGATTGAACGTGGCGAACTGAAAAATGGCGATCTGGTATTTTTCCGTACCCAGGGGCGTGGAACTGCCGATCACGTTGGCGTTTATGTTGGCAACGGTAAGTTTATTCAGTCACCGCGCAGCGGCCAGGAAATTCAAATCACCTCTCTGAGTGAAGATTACTGGCAGCGCCACTATGTGGGCGCTCGTCGGGTAATGACGCCAAAAACAATTCGTTAAAAACTTACCCTACAGTACCTGCTGTAGGGTAAGTTCTTCTTTTGCATAACCTTTCAATTTGCTACCCTATCCTTACTCACAATGAGGCTATTGTGTGTACTCAATACAAATAATAAGGAGAGAAGCAATGTCGTTTGAATTACCTGCATTACCGTATGCCAAAGATGCTCTGGCACCGCACATTTCTGCCGAAACGCTGGAATATCACTATGGCAAACACCATCAAACTTACGTGACTAATCTGAACAACCTGATTAAAGGCACGGCGTTTGAAGGCAAATCACTGGAAGAGATCGTACGTAGCTCTGAAGGCGGTGTATTCAATAACGCAGCACAGGTATGGAACCACACGTTCTACTGGAACTGCCTGGCACCGAACGCAGGTGGCGAACCTACCGGTAAACTGGCCGAAGCAATTGCCGCCTCCTTTGGCAGCTTTGCGGATTTCAAAGCGCAGTTCACCGATGCCGCTATTAAAAACTTCGGTTCTGGCTGGACCTGGCTGGTAAAAGGAACGGATGGCAAACTGGCTATCGTTTCCACCTCCAATGCAGGTACACCGCTGACCACCGACGCGACGCCGCTGATGACCGTTGACGTATGGGAACACGCCTACTACATCGATTATCGCAATGCCCGTCCTGGCTACCTGGAAAACTTCTGGGCGCTGGTGAACTGGGAATTTGTTGCGAAGAACTTCGCAGCGTAAAAAAGATGACGCAGAAGGAGAACCCTTCTGCGTTTTAGCATTAATTCGCGGTAGTGAAAGCCTCTTCAGGCTGTTTGCGCGCCGAGATAAAGACCAGCAGCAGCGCAAGCCCCGCCACAATTGCCCCCATCACCGGAACAAAGCTGTAGCCCAACCCACCGGAAATCACCGCCCCACCGGCTGCGGCACCCAGAGCATTCCCCAGATTAAACGCGCCAATGTTGACTGACGATGATAATCCAGGCGCTTCGCTGGCAACGCGCATCACGCGCATCTGCAACGGCGGAACGACCGCAAACGTCGCTGCCCCCCAGATGACCATACTGACTGCCGCACCCAGCTCATTACGCGCCAAGAAAGGAATGGCCAGCATAATAACCATCAGAAGCAGTAAAAAACCTTTCAGCGTACCGTTGACGGAACGGTCAGCCAGTTTGCCACCAAGATAGTTACCGATTGAGAAGCCAACGCCAATCAGCACCAGCATACCGGTCACAAACGCCGGTGTGGCATGGGTGATCGTATGTAACACTGGCGAGATATAGGTATAAAGCGTGAACATTGCCCCGGCTCCCAGAACGGTCGTCAGCAGCGCCGACAGCACCTGCGGACGCATAAGTACCGCCAGTTCGCTACGGACATCCGGGCGCTCTCCCGCTCCACCTTTGGGTAATGAGAAGAACAGGCTGACCATGGCGATGACGCCCAGACCCGCCGTTGCCATAAACGACATACGCCAGCCGATGGTTTCACCAAGCCAGGTCGCCGCAGGAACGCCGCCAATATTGGCAATGGTCAACCCCATAAACATGGTTGCCACGGCGCTGGCCTGCTTATGTTTGGGTACTACGCTTGCAGCGACAACGGAGCCAAGACCAAAAAATGCCCCATGGTTCAGACTGGTCAAAATACGCGATAACATCAGGGTGGTGTAATCCGGCGAAATAGCCGATAGCACGTTGCCCAGCGTGAAAATCGCCATCAGGAATATCAACGCATTACGTCGCGCACGATGGGACAGCAGTAATGTCATCAGCGGAGCACCCACCATCACCCCAACCGCATACGCGCTGATCAACATTCCGGCCGCGGGAATCGAGACATCCACACCTTTGGCAATGACGGGCAATAATCCCATTGGCGAAAATTCAGTGGTGCCAATGCCAAACGCGCCGATCGCCAGCGCCAGTAAAGGATAATTGAGTTTCATATTTCGACTCCGTAACGTCGAGCCGGGGCGCGACATAAAATAAGAGTCAAAAGCATGACATTGATCGCAAAATTAATAAAGTTAACAAAATTGCAAAAGACTTTTGCTTATTCGCAAACAATCGACGGGAAAGGCAAGCGGAAAGGATGAGGGAGAGCGAACTCCCTCGGGGGAAATCAATGCAGCGCTGCGGTCAGGCCACCCGCAACGATCAAACCCAGAACAATAATGGTAGTCACTAACGAAAATTTCAGATCGGTGCTCATCAAGTTTTCTCCTTTTTATTCCCACACAAAAAGTGATATTGCGCATTTTTACACACTTGAAAGCAAAAATCTCTCACGATTTATATTGATAACTGCTTTTAACTCTTCCCCTTTTCGTTAAGATCAGACAAAATTCCACGCTTACTTGATTAGCGTACCGGCCATTGACCCCTTCCTGACGTTCCGTGTCGTTTTCCCGGCGTGCCGCAACCCTTACGTTGCGCTAAGGGTGTGTTAAGGCAAACGTTTACCTGGAGTATTCTCAGGAGCTTAGGATATGGTCTGGAGTGAGATGTAATGGCAACAATTAAAGATGTAGCGAAGCGAGCAAACGTTTCCACTACAACCGTATCACACGTAATTAACAAGACGCGCTTTGTCGCGGAAGAAACGCGTAATGCTGTCTGGGCGGCGATCAAAGAGCTGCACTATTCTCCGAGCGCCGTGGCGCGCAGCCTGAAGGTGAATCACACCAAGTCTATTGGCTTGCTGGCCACCAGCAGCGAAGCGGCCTATTTCGCTGAAATTATCGAAGCCGTTGAGAAAAACTGTTTCCAGAAAGGCTACACCCTGATTCTGGGTAACGCATGGAACAGTCTCGAAAAACAGCAGGCTTATCTGTCAATGATGGCGCAAAAGCGCGTTGATGGTCTGCTGGTGATGTGTTCTGAATATCCGGAGTCGCTGCTTTCGATGCTCGAAGAGTACCGCCATATTCCGATGGTCGTCATGGACTGGGGCGAAGCTAAAGCCGACTTTACCGATACGGTCATTGATAACGCCTTCGAAGGCGGTTACATGGCGGGTCGGTATCTGGTAGAACGCGGTCATCGTGAGATTGGCGTGATCCCAGGACCAATGGAGCGTAATACCGGAGCCGGGCGTCTGGCAGGCTTTATGAAAGCGATGGAAGAAGCGCTGATTAAAGTTCCTGAAAACTGGATTGTGCAGGGCGATTTTGAGCCTGAATCGGGCTATCGCGCCATGCAGCAAATTCTGTCACAGTCGCATCGTCCGACCGCCGTCTTCTGCGGTGGCGATATCATGGCGATGGGTGCGCTGTGCGCCGCTGACGAGATGGGACTGCGCGTACCGCAGGATGTTTCGCTCATCGGTTACGACAACGTGCGCAACGCCCGCTTCTTCACGCCGGCTCTGACGACCATTCACCAGCCTAAAGATTCACTGGGGGAAACGGCCTTCAACATGCTGTTAGACCGTATCGTGAATAAACGTGAAGAGTCGCAGTCTATCGAGGTTCATCCGCGCCTGGTAGAACGCCGCTCCGTTGCCGACGGCCCGTTCCGCGATTACCGTCGTTAAGACAGTTGTGCGGGAGCCTCATCGGGCTCCCGCAGCCATTCCTTATTCAGCGTTTCACTATCCCCTAAATAGTCCAGCAGCCAGCTCAATGCCGGCGACGTATCGTTCTGTTGCCATGTCAGGCAGCATGCGGCATCAGGAAATGGATTCTCCAGCTGCAGAGCGACCCATTTGCCGCTATCAATCCACGGTTTGGCAAAATGCGTCGGTACCATGCCCACGCACAAACCTGCCGATAAACAGGTCGCAGAAGATTCCCAGTCAGGCACCACGACGCGCTTTTGGTTATCCAGCAGCCAGGTAATACGCTTAGGAAGCGTACGCGACGTGTCTTCACGCACCAGCGACGGCCAGTTGCGCAACGTGTCGTCGCTTAGCGGTCCGGGCATTGACGCCAACGGATGATGGCTTGCCACCACGCAGCTCCAGCTCAGCATTCCCATGTCGCGGAAGGTATAGCGCCCCCCCACCGGAATCGCCTGCGTGGCGCCGATTGCCAGCTCAACGCGCCCATCGGACAGCGCATCCCAGACACCGTTAAACACCTCCTGGAAAACCAGCAGCTCCACATCATCAAAATGACGATAGAAATCCACGATCATCTGTCGGGTACGATCCGGGCGGACAATGTTATCTACCGCGATCGCCAACTGCCCGCGCCAGCCGTTGGCAATTTGCTGACATTGCTGGCGGGTGATCTGCATTTTTTTGATAACAGAGCGGCCTTCCTTGAGAAACCATGCACCGGCAGGCGTCAATTCCACGTCCCGATGGCGTCGCTCAAAAAGCGGCACCGCCAGCCACTCTTCCAGTTGACGCACGGTGTAGCTTACCGCCGAGGGTACGCGGTGCAACTCCTGCGCGGCCGAACTAAAGCTACCGTTACGCGCAACCGCATCCACAACTTCAAGTGAATATTCCGACCACATGTTCTGCCTACAAAAAATTTGAAATCAGTAAGCAAATATTAGCGTTTCACAGCAAGAATTACACTCACTACACTCAGCGGCATTGTACTACTGCTAAAAAAAGAGAAATGATGATGCAACCTGGGAAAGGATTTTTAGTCTGGCTGGCGGGTCTTAGCGTACTCGGCTTTCTGGCAACGGATATGTATCTGCCCGCCTTTGCCGCAATTCAGTCCGATCTGCAGACGCCTGCATCTGCCGTCAGCGCCAGCCTTAGCTTATTCTTAGCGGGTTTTGCCGTCGCGCAACTTCTGTGGGGGCCGCTCTCTGACCATTATGGTCGCAAGCCTGTTTTGCTGCTGGGTTTATCCATCTTCGCGCTGGGCAGTTTGGGCATGCTGTGGGTTGAAAATGCCACCGGTCTGCTGGTACTGCGCTTTGTTCAGGCCGTTGGCGTTTGTGCGGCATCGGTTATCTGGCAGGCGCTGGTCACCGATTATTATCCTTCACAAAAAGTAAACCGCATCTTTGCCACCATTATGCCATTGGTCGGGTTATCCCCGGCATTAGCGCCGTTATTAGGCAGTTGGATCCTGGTACATTTTTCCTGGCAGGCCATTTTCGCCACCCTGTTTGCCATTACCCTGATCCTGATGCTTCCGGCTCTGCGCTTAAAACCAACAGCTAAAGCACGCGACGACAGCCAGGATAAACTGACTTTCGCTACCCTGTTGCGCTCAAAAGTTTACCGCGGAAACGTGCTGATTTATGCCGCCTGCTCCGCGAGCTTCTTCGCGTGGCTGACGGGTTCCCCGTTCATCCTCAGCGAAATGGGCTACAGTCCGGCGGTGATTGGCCTGAGCTATGTTCCACAAACCATCGCTTTCTTAATTGGTGGTTACGGCTGCCGCGCTGCGCTGCAAAAATGGCAGGGCCGTCAGTTGCTGCCCTGGTTACTCATTCTGTATGCCTTTAGCGTAGTAGCCACCTGGGCAACCGGCTTTATTCACCATGTTGCGCTGGCTGAAATCCTCATTCCATTCTGCGTTATGGCGATTGCCAATGGAGCAATCTACCCTATTGTTGTGGCTCAGGCGTTACGTCCTTTCCCACAAGCTACGGGACGCGCAGCGGCATTGCAGAACACACTGCAACTGGGTTTATGCTTCCTGGCAAGCCTTGTGGTTTCCTGGTTGATCGCCACCCCGCTGCTCACCACCACCAGCGTGATGCTGACAACGGTGCTGCTGGCGGCCGCGGGTTACAAAATGCAGTCGCAGAAGGCTAACGCCCCGCACACAGATGATCGGGCGCAAATTGCCCACGGTGAGTCTCACTAGTAGTCACCCTTGATAATTGATTAGCCTGCTAATATTTATTGGTTGAATCGTCAAAAATTCAGGCCTATACTGATTTCCGGTTGTTAAAAAAACGATAATTGTTATGTGTTAACGGGGACAAGAACGTTCCCGTTTTCCCATGGATGGTCTTTTCGGCAAGGGTTCCTCCCTTCCTCTGTTCTACGTCGGATTATAGATTCGCGGATTAATTCCGTGAGAGTTCTCACAAAGCCCAAAAAAGCGTCTACGCTATTTTAAGGTTCTGATCACCGACCAGTGATGGAGAAGCTATGAGTTCATCGTGTATAGAAGACGTCAGCGTACCGGATGATGACTGGTACCGCATCACCAATGAATTATTGAGCCGTGCAGGTATTACCATTAATGGTCCGGCACCGGCAGATATTCGCGTAACGAACCCCGATTTTTTCAAACGCGTATTGCAGGAAGGATCGTTAGGGTTGGGCGAAAGTTATATGGATGGCTGGTGGGAATGCGACCGGCTGGACATGTTTTTTTGTAAAGTCCTGCGCGCCGGTCTTGAAAACCAACTCCCCCGCCACTTTAAAGACACGCTACGTATCGCCACGGCTCGCCTGTTCAATTTACAGACCAAAAAACGTGCGTGGGTCGTCGGCAAAGAACACTACGATTTGGGCAACGATCTCTTTACCCGCATGCTGGACCCTTATATGCAGTATTCCTGCGCCTACTGGAAAGATGCCGATACCCTGGAATCTGCCCAACAGGCGAAGCTAAAAATGATTGCCGAAAAACTGCAGTTGAAGCCAGGCATGCGGGTGCTCGATATTGGCTGCGGCTGGGGCGGCTTATCCCAGTTTATGGCGTCACAATATGGCGTTAGCGTGGTGGGCGTGACCGTTTCGGCAGAACAGCAGAAAATGGCGCAGGCGCGTTGTGCGGGGCTGGATGTCACAATTTTGCTGCAGGATTATCGCGACCTTAACGACAAATTTGATCGCATTGTCTCCGTCGGCATGTTTGAGCATGTGGGGCCGAAGAACTACGCGACTTATTTTGAAGTGGTTGATCGTAATTTAAAACCCGACGGTCTCTTTTTGCTGCATAGCATCGGCTCCAAAAAGACCGACAATAACGTTGATCCGTGGATCAATAAATATATCTTCCCGAACGGCTGTTTACCGTCAGTTCGCCAGATTGCCAACGCCAGCGAGCCGCATTTTGTGATGGAAGACTGGCATAATTTTGGCGCGGATTACGATACAACGTTGATGGCCTGGCACGAGCGTTTCATGAGATCCTGGCCTGAAATCGCCGATAACTATACCGAACGCTTTAAACGGATGTTCAGCTATTACCTGAACGCCTGCGCCGGTGCGTTTCGTGCTCGCGACATCCAGCTGTGGCAGGTGGTTTTTTCCCGCGGCGTTGAACACGGCCTGCGCGTTCCCCGCTAATCGTTATCACCCCCGTGCCAACGGGGGTTTTACACTCTGGCTTAGGCTCCCGCCTCACCCGTTACGTTACTGATGGCGCTTTCACGCGCCGCCAGTACGCGCTCAACGGTATCAACCACCGCCTGGGTTTGAGGATCGATTTCGATATTGACCCGCGCGCCTAACTTTTTCTTACCCAGAGTCGTACGTTCCAGCGTTTCCGGGATCAAATGCACACAGAAACGCGTCGGTGTCACCTCGCCGACCGTCAGACTGATGCCATCAATTCCGATAAATCCTTTGTACAAGATGTATTTCATCAGCGACGGATCCTGAACTTTAAACCACACCTGGCGGTTGTTCTCCGAGGTCAGAATTTTCGACACTTCGGCGGTCGTCATAATATGGCCCGACATTAAATGTCCGCCAATTTCATCACTGAATTTTGCCGCACGCTCAACGTTGACCAAATCCCCAACCTTCAGGTCACCCAGATTGGTGATACGCAGCGTTTCTTTCATCAGATCAAAGCTTATCTGGTTACCGTTGATTTCGGTTACCGTCAGGCAGCACCCATTGTGGGCAACCGATGCGCCGGTCTCCAGCGCATCCAACATATATTCAGGTAACTCCACAACATGCGTACGAAAATTTGGTTTTTCATCAATAGACACCAGTTTCGCGGTGCCCTGCACAATACCCGTAAACATACTTCTAACTCCTGAACTGAATTAAGACATCTCTGCACAGCACAATAGCAGGTGGAAATTCAGGTTGCCAGCAATGCGCCGCTACTGCCTGTTTTTTCACTGGAGAATTACGTATTCCTCGCTACAATAGACTGAAATTTCCCCTGCTTTTTCTCCTTGCTGCCATATAAGGCGGCTTTTTTAGTCTCTCAAATAACAACAATATAGTGGTGTACACGTGCAAAAGTATGTAAGTGAAGCGCGTCAGTTATTAGCTCTGGCAATTCCGGTGATTCTTGCGCAAATCGCTCAAACCGCAATGGGATTCGTTGATACCGTCATGGCGGGCGGATACAGCGCCACGGACATGGCGGCCGTCGCCATTGGCACATCTATTTGGTTGCCGGCCATTTTGTTTGGTCACGGACTGCTGCTGGCCTTGACGCCAGTGATTGCGCAACTCAATGGTTCCGGGCGCCGCGACCGTATTGCCCATCAAATACGCCAGGGTTTCTGGCTGGCGGGCAGCGTCTCCATTCTGATTATGATCGTGCTCTGGAACGCGGGATACATTATTCGCTCCATGCATAACATCGACCCGGCGCTGGCGGATAAAGCCGTCGGCTACCTGCGTGCGTTGCTGTGGGGCGCGCCGGGGTATTTGTTCTTCCAGGTAGCCCGTAACCAGTGTGAAGGTCTGGCCAAAACCAAACCGGCGATGGTGATGGGATTTCTCGGCCTGCTGGTGAACATTCCTGTTAACTATGTTTTCATTTATGGGCATTTTGGCATGCCGGAGCTAGGCGGCGTGGGCTGCGGCGTGGCAACAGCGGCGGTTTACTGGGTGATGTTTATCGCCATGCTGTCATACGTTAAACGCGCACGCTCGATGCGTGATATCCGTAATGAGCGTGGTTTCCAGAAACCGGACACCGCCGTAATGAAGCGCCTGGTACAGCTGGGTTTACCTATCGCGCTGGCGTTATTTTTCGAAGTGACGCTGTTTGCTGTGGTGGCGCTACTGGTTTCCCCGCTGGGGATTGTCGACGTGGCCGGACACCAGATCGCGCTCAACTTCAGCTCGTTAATGTTCGTCCTGCCGATGTCTCTGGCTGCAGCCGTCACCATTCGAGTCGGTTATCGTCTGGGCCAGGGTTCCACGCTGGATGCGCAAACCGCAGCCAGAACAGGTCTGGGCGTCGGCGTCTGCATGGCGGTTGTGACGGCGATTTTCACCGTGACATTCCGTGAGCACATTGCCCTGCTCTACAACAATAACCCGGAAGTTGTCGCTCTGGCAGCGCAGCTCATGTTACTGGCCGCGGTGTATCAAATATCGGACTCTATCCAGGTTATTGGCAGCGGTATCCTACGTGGTTATAAAGATACGCGTTCCATTTTCTTTATTACCTTTACGGCATACTGGGTACTGGGTCTGCCGAGCGGTTATATTCTGGCGCTGACCGATCTGGTGGTTGACCGGATGGGACCGGCAGGATTCTGGATGGGCTTTATTATCGGCCTGACCTCTGCGGCAGTGTTGATGATGCTGCGGATGCGTTTTCTGCAGCGCCAGCCGTCAGCGGTTATTTTACAACGCGCCGCACGATAATCCCCAAAAAGCCGCCATCTGGCGGCTTTTTTATATCCTCAAAACGGGCTGGCGTTTTGGGCCATCATCCATTCCTGACTGACCGGATGCCTGAAATGCAGTTCACTGGCATGCAGCATCAGTCTCGGCGTCCGTTCAGTGCCTGGCAGCAGACGCCCACCATATAAATCGCACCCCAAAATGGGATGCCCCAACTGCTGACAGTGGATCCGCAACTGGTGGGTACGCCCGGTTTCAGGCGTCAGCCGTACCCGCGTCAAAGCGAGTAACGTCCCATCTTGCTGGCGATGATGAAAACGCTCAATAACCTGATAGCGCGAGCGCGCGGGTTTACCGTTAATGGCGCAAATCGACATCAGTGGAAACAGCGCCGGGTCCTTGGCAATCGCTGCGTCTATAACGCCTTCATCGTTTTTCAGATGCCCGCACAACAACGCACTATACACCTTGCTTACCGCGCGCTGACTGAACTGCTGGCAAAGCGCGGCGTTGATAGCCTTGTTACGGGCAATCACCATCAGCCCTGACGTCCCAAAATCAAGCCGATGTACCAGCGTACAGCCGGGGTAAATCTGTACCAGCCGGTGATGTACCGAATCGAGATTCTGCGGGTTTTTCCCCGACAAGCTAAGCAGTCCGGTAGGTTTATTGATAAGCACCAGATGCTCGTCCTGATAGAGGATCGCTATCTCCTCATGACAAGGCGGGGCAATAAAGGTATCGAGGATCGTAGACATGAGCGGCCAGGATGAAGTGTGGAAACGGATGATAGCGAATTTTTACCACACTGGCGAATCAGGGCGCTTAACCAATGACAATCATTGCATGATAGAGTGTGGGATATCCTGAGTGCGATGAGAGGGTTACACCGTGCAACAAATCGATTTCTACATGGTAGATGCCTTTACCACTACGACGTTTGGCGGTAATGCCGCAGCAGTATGCCCGCTCGACGACTGGTTGCCCGATGAAATATTATTAAAAATGTCGCAGCAGCATAACCAGTCGGAAACCGCTTTTTTTGTCGCCAATGAGAATGGCTTCGAGCTGCGTTGGTTTACCACGCAAGGCGAAATTAACCTGTGTGGGCACGCCACGCTTGCCGCCGCACATGTCATCTTTGAACATCTGGATTTCCCGGAAGCGACCATCCATTTTGCCACCCATTTTGTGGGGCCACTGACGGTCACGCGCAGCGGTGATTGGCTGACGCTTGATTTTCCTGCCTGGCAAAGCGAACCTGTCGAACCGCCCGCCTTACTGCTGGAAACATTGGGCATCACCGAATATAAAGAAGTGCGCGTCGCGCGCGATTACATGGTCGTGATGGAGAATCAACAGCAGGTTGAGGCTGTGCGCCCGAATATCCACGCCATGATTCCCCTAGGGAAAATGGTATGTATCACCGCGCCGGGTGACGGAGAATACGATTTCGTCAGCCGTTTCTTCTGCCCGGGTGAAGCGGTCGCGGAAGACCCGGTCACCGGTTCGACGCATAGCATGCTGATTCCTTACTGGGCTGCAAAACTGAATAAAACGCAGATGCTGGCGCGCCAGGTCTCTGAACGCGGCGGCGATTTACGCTGCCAACTGACAGGAACGCGTGTTTATATTGGTGGACAAGCAGTAACTTATCTGACGGGTAAAGTGCTGTTACGCTAGCAGCCTTACCCGAATTAACCAATCCATGGAGGATTTATGGCAAACAAACTCGTGCAGATACACTTTGATTTTCCTGGTCCGTTTGGCGCTGAGATGTCACATCAGCTTGTTGAACTGGCAGAATCCATCAACCAGGAGCCGGGTTTCATCTGGAAAATCTGGACCGAGAACGCAGTAAACCACGAAGCGGGTGGCATCTACCTGTTTCAGGATGAAGACAGCGCTCTGGCCTATATCAAAAAACACACGGCCCGCCTGAAGCACCTGGGTGTGGATGACGTGACGTGCAAAATCTTCGATATCAATGAACCGTTAAGTAAGATTAACCACGGCCATATCGGCTAATTTTTGGCTTTAACGCCCCGCCCCGGGGCGCTTCTTCACTCCCCAGCTTTACCCTCATCAAAAGCGTTCCCCCTCTTTCACCGCGCCAGGATAGCTATATAACGTGGGTCACGTTTGCCTTAGTTCACAAAATCATCATCTGTGAAAACTATCACTAGCCGAACGCGGTATGAAAGCGTATAAAATAATACAAACAGTATTATTTTATACAAAATGAATTACCACTAACTACAGGAGATTCTCTTATGTCCGTGGACATTACATTGAACTCATCTGCAGGAGGTTTTCCGCCTGCAGGTCATTACTCACACAGTACAACGGCTGGCGGATTCGTCTTCATTTCTGGTCAGTTGCCGGTCACAAGTGATGGCGAAAAAAAAACCGAGGCCTCTTTTGAAGAGCAGACGCGGCTGGTACTGCAGAATATTGATGCCTGCCTGGCTGGCGCTGGGGTTTCTCGACAGCACCTGGTGTCAGTACGCGTCTATGTGACAGATATCAACCAATGGCCAACGTTTAACAAAATCTATGGGGAGTGGATCGGTGATTTCCGGCCCTCCCGCGCGGTAGCGGGCGTTGCAGAGCTTCATTATGGTTTCGCGCTGGAAGTTGAAGCTATTGCCCTGGCCCCACAAGCATGACGTTTAACGACATACAGGTGAACAACAATGACTGAAATGACACTGCCTGATTATAACGATGTTGCCGCCGCGGCAGAGCGCATCGCCGACTATGCCAACAAAACGCCGGTGATGACCTCCCGAACGGTTAATGACGAATTTGGTGCTGAAGTTTTCTTCAAGTGCGAAAACTTCCAGAGAATGGGCGCGTTTAAATTTCGCGGAGCCATGAATGCGTTACGCCAGTTCACGCCAGAACAACGCGCTGCGGGCGTCGTCACCTTTTCGTCCGGCAACCATGCGCAGGCCATTGCCCTGTCGGCAAAATTGTTGGGGATCCCGGCGACGATTATCATGCCGCATGATGCCCCGGCGGCTAAAGTTGCAGCCACAAAAGGCTATGGTGGAAATGTGGTGATTTACGATCGCTATACCGAAGATCGTGAAAAAATCGGACGGGAGCTGGCAGAGAAACAAGGATTGACGCTGATCCCGCCATACGACCATCCGCACGTGATTGCGGGCCAGGGTACCGCCACAAAAGAGCTGATTGAAGAAGTGGGTCAGCTAGACGTTCTTTTCGTGTGTCTGGGCGGTGGCGGCCTGCTTTCGGGCTCCTCACTGGCAGCCAGACATCTGTCACCTGACTGCATCATCTATGGTGTCGAGCCGGAGGCAGGAAACGATGGTCAACAATCGTTTCGCAGCGGAAAGATTGTTCATATCGATACGCCGAAAACCATTGCTGACGGTGCTCAGACCCAACATCTCGGGAATATTACGTTTCCGATTATCCAGCGAAATGTGCACGATATTCTGACTGTCTCAGACGATGAATTAGTCGCCTCGATGAAATTTATCGCTGAGCGAATGAAAATTGTCGTGGAGCCGACTGGCTGTCTGGGTTTTGCCGCCGCCAGAGCGCGCAAAGCTGAACTTCGCGGCAAAAAAATCGGCATTATCATCAGCGGTGGGAACGTGGATATCAGCCGCTACAGTGAATTCCTTGCCGGGTAATCAAGAAGGTATCTGCCATGCGGATACCTTATTACCGTCTGAACACTCGCGTCTGGAAAAGCGAACCCTGCTCACTGTAAACTGCCCGCAATCATGGCAACAGGTATCACCGCAGGAGACTGGCATGCCAAAAACCGTTAACAACTCACTTCTCAGCCAAATTGACACTATCGCCAGGGGCTTGAGCGAGACCTTTTCTCCGTTTTGCGAAGTGGTGGTTCACGATCTCAAAAATCCTGAACATGCCATTTTATCCATCCATAATAACCTGTCCGGGCGAGAACCCGGTCAACCGGCAACAGAACTGGGTCTGGCGCGAATCGCATCGCCTGAATTTCCCAGCATTATTGCCAACTACAGCAACCAGTTTGCCGATGGCCGCCCGGTGAAAAGTACCTCCATCGGCATCAAGGATGACGAAGGCAAATACGTAGCAGCACTCTGTCTGAACGTGGATATGACGCTGTTTCGTGGCATGCAGAGTGCTCTTGCGCGTTTTACTGAAACCGCTGACTCTCCCATTAAGGAACATATCGATCCCGGCAGTAACGAAGTCATCCGCCAGCGTATCGATGACTTTGCCGCTAAATGCGCAACGACGGCCCGCGCCCTGAAACCTGAAGACCGTAAACGACTGATTCAACAATTACGCAAAGACGGTTTGCTGAACGTACGAAAATCTATGGACACAGTGGCGCAGCATCTGGGCGTCTCCAGAGCAACCGCGTATCTGTATGCCCGCCAGTCGGCTCAGGCTGGCGAATAAACCCGGTTATGCGGCGCTCAGCAAGGTATATCCGCCTGGCTCATGCAGCAAGCCAGCGCGGCATATTCCCCCAATCGCGGTGCATCCAGCCATTGATAAGTTCATTAAGTTGCTGACGATCCCGTAGGTGATTTTGCATATTTTGAATTCCTGATAATTGACTATTTTTGAACGTCTGCTACGCCTGTGTAATCTAATCCCGGGAATAGGCAAAAGTTCGATTTATTCAACAAGGTTACCCGCCGATAAAACAACGATTCCCTGTCGCTGCACAAAAAAATAAACCTTTATGATCGTGTGATTTTTTAACAACCACAGAGTGAGTGTTTTTTGTACAGACACAACAAAAATCACCGTCCGTTAATAACAGACTTCGCCTGATTTAATAAATATTCATAACCATTAAGCATGGCAACCCATTGATTTAAATGAATTAAAATACAAACAACTTCACATCATCAATAATAGACAGGCGGAATATATAAATAGCGTGATATCTAAATTATAATTCTTTTACATCCGGCTGATTGGTGAGGTTAGAATGCGGTTAATAGTCATGTTGGTAAGCGTTGTGCTCTCCACCCAGCTTTGGGCGGGTGAACTTTCCAGGCCCACCGGTAAAGTTCTTTTAACGTTATCCGGTAATATTGAAAATACAAATGAAGACGGGAAAGCGGTTTTTGATACCGCCAGCCTTGAGAAGCTGGGCATGGTAAGTTTTCAGACCACCTCCCCCTGGTATAATGGACGTACGACCTTTACGGGTATTCCACTACAAAAACTCATGGATTATGTTGGAGCGAGCGGCTCCGTTGTAAAGGTTACTGCGCTTAATGACTACACCACCGTTATCCCTCTCAGTGATTTCAAAAAATACAATGCCATCCTTGCTTTAAAAATCAACGGAAAATATATGCGCATCCGTGATAAAGGCCCATTATTCATTGTGTATCCCTATGACAGCATGCCGGAACTAAATAATCAGATTTATTATTCAAGGTCTGCATGGCAGGTCAGTAGTATGGATATTGAGTAAGCGTTCAGAGGAACATCATGAACAGAATACTGGCTGGCATAATCTTTTTTCTTTTTATATCGACCGGATATATCTCTTTCCTCGTGCATGAAAGGCAACAAGAGCTACAGAAACTGACTCACTACACCGATTCCTGGTCTGCCGCTCAGTTGGTATCTCAATATTACCGATTTGAATCGTTGCTTGGTCTTTACACTATCGATGATACGATGAATCTTGATGATGTACGCATGCGTCTCGACATTATGCTCAGCCAGAGTGATTTGATAAAAGAAGGTGATTTGGGGCGCTACATAGAAAGCAACATTGCCCACCGTGAGCTAGCGGTAACACTTGAAAATACCCTTAGTTATCTGGATGATAATCTCGAGAAAATGAACCGTCCAGCACTCCAGGCGTATCTGAAAAAAATGCATACCCTGGATGCACAACTTGGACGTCTTTCATCCGGCGCATTAAACAAAGATGTTAACTCGATTAATAACGCCAACCAAAAAATTCAAACGCTGTACTATATTTACTCAACGACATCTGTACTGCTAATAATACTGAGTGCGATTCTGGGTGTACTCATTTTTTATCAAAACAGAAATATTCTGCGGGCGCACCTTCAGGTCAAGAGTCTTGCCGAAGAACTGCAGAAATCGAAGGAAAAGCTACAAATTCAGAATGCCAAACTGGAATATGACGTTTACCATGACTCGCTCACCGAGATGAATAACCGCCAGCTATTCTGGAGCGATTTAAATAAAACAATCGAAATGGCAGAGAAAAATAACGATGCTGTGACGGTGATGTTGTTTGATTTAGATCGATTCAAAGAGGTCAATGATACGTATGGTCATGATGCCGGTGATATGTTACTGCGCCAGATATCCGAACGTCTGATTTCGACAAGCCTTACGTCGGATACGTTGTATCGCTTAGGCGGGGATGAGTTTGCGTTTCTCTCAAGTGGTCTGACAGAAAGTCGGGCCGTTTCGCGAGCACAGAAAATATGTGAGTTTATCAGCCAGCCCTACACCATTTACAACACAATTATCAACATAACCACCTGTGTTGGCATTGTTATCTCAGAAAATGAGCGTCGCTCTGACTATCTTTATAAATTTGCCGATCTGGCCCTTTATGAAGCCAAAAATGAAGGCTCTGGCAAAATAAAAGTCTTCCGGCAACGAATGTTAGAAAAATTGCAGGAAAGCAGAACGCTTGAGCATGATATGGCATTAGCAATAGTGAACAAAGAGTTCGTGGTTTATTACCAGCCTATTGTCGATTCTTTCAGTCAGAAAATATACAGCTATGAGGCGCTTATTCGTTGGGTCCATCCTCTCAAGGGCCTCTTGTCACCGGATAGCTTTATTCCTGTTGCTGAAAAAACAGGGATGATTAATGAGATGGGGAAAGCGGTGCTCGAAATTGCCTGCAGGGAAGCCGCGGGTTGGGCGGTTCCGGCTAAAATTTCAGTCAATGTCTCCCCTGTCCAGCTAAGCAGCAAGGCCTTTGCAGGAATCGTGTTAACCATTCTGAAAGAAACTGGACTTCCACCTGACCGCCTCGAACTGGAAGTGACTGAATCCTCTCTCTTTACCGAGAGTGCTACGCCGATAAATACGCTTAATAAGCTCCGGGCCCTGGGGGTAAAAATCTCCATCGATGATTTTGGTACCGGATACTCTTCTCTTTCGCGCCTCAGCAGACTGGCCTTCGATAAAATCAAAATAGACAAGTCCTTTGTGCATTCGATATCTACGCAGGAAGACGCCCTGACTATCATCAAACTGATCACGGGCATGGCGAAATCTCTCAATATGAAAGCTGTTGCAGAAGGTGTTGAAACGCAGGAGCAACTGACAAGACTTCAGGCTCTGGGCTGCGATTTCGCGCAAGGATATCTGTTTGGCAAACCTCAGCCTTGTATCGATGAGGAAATCAGAAACGGTTAAATCGCGGTCGGCACATTTGCCCGTGGGTGCGGGCCGCGTTTTCTCATCGATTACACACCGTGAAAATTATCCCTGCTTAAACGCATCAGAAAACGGCAGGGATAACCTTCCCGAACAACGGATATTTCTGCCCCAGATTTACTCGCCATCAGGCTAATTAATCATTAACCGTAGGGCTAAATCCTTCGGATAAGGATCAAAATAGTTCTGGGTAAGTAAATAGCTGTCTGGGTATTCAGCAAGGTAGTGCTTGAGCAGAGTCAGTGGCGCCAATATTGGCAGCAGTCCGCCGCTATAGTTGAGGATAACGTCACGCAACTCTCCGCGCTGGCGGGTGTTCAACCGATCGCGGAAGTAGCCCTGAATATGCATCAGTACGTTGGTATGATTTTTCCGTGAGGCGGGCGTTTTGAGGATCGCCATTAGCTTTTCGCGATATACCACGAAAAAAGCGTCCAAATCATCCCACTGATGGAGCGATGCCACGAAAGGGCCAATATCCCGGTAACCCGCCTGGTGATGAGCCAAAAGCTGGAGCTTATAGCGGCTGTGGAAGTTGAGTAAACCGTGGCGAGTAAGACCAGTGGCTCGCAGCATATTAAGTTCATGTAACGCGAACACTCGCTCGACAAAGTTCTCCCTCAGCACCGGATCGTGCAAGCGGCCATCTTCTTCGACCGGCAACCATGGGTAGGTTTCCATTAAGGTGCCGGTAAACAGACCGGTTCCCTCTTTTCGCCCACGATTTCCCTTTTCGTCATACAGCCTCACTCTCTCCATTCCGCAGCTCGGTGATTTAGCACAGACGATAAAACCCGACAGACCGCCAAGCCCATTGATATATGAAGCGGTGAAATCGGACATTTTATCGGTGACATCCTCACCAGGCGCATGGCTAAAACACATGCGGATATTCCCCTGGGCGGTTTGAACCAAACGCAACGCGGGGCGTGGTACAGGCAAACCGATGGACATCTCCGGGCAGACAGGTTTAAAAGTCACCCACTGAGCCAGCTCGTCCATCACAAATCCCATCCGTTTATGCCCGCCGTCAAATCGCACGGCTGAGCCGGTTAAACATCCACTAATCCCGATGACAGGTTGAGTGTTCATAACGCCCCCTCTTTTTTTGACGCCCTTTTTCGGGAAGAAAAGTAT
This sequence comes from Citrobacter sp. RHBSTW-00859, assembly GCF_013729795.1. Taxonomy (NCBI): domain Bacteria; kingdom Pseudomonadati; phylum Pseudomonadota; class Gammaproteobacteria; order Enterobacterales; family Enterobacteriaceae; genus Citrobacter; species Citrobacter sp. RHBSTW-00859. Next base: position 2,693,935 of record NZ_CP056284.1, read on the forward strand.
GACTGTTTCACTAATAAATCATAGCGTACGTTATTTATCTGTCGCAGGCTCCCTACGAAAAACAGGTTAACCAATTTAAGAAAATATGCGCAGCGAAAGTTGGTAATTCCCCTGAACGGTTCTATAGTCGGGACTGCTTCTCATTACAGGGTTCACTAATGCGATTTAACGGACTGACTAAAGGTTTCTTCATTTTCATACTTGCCCTTGTGACCTGGGCGTTCTTCGATGTGTTGTCTCCCTATTTCTCTGCCATTTTGTGGGCCGCAATCTTAACCACCATCTTTAACCCGGTGAAAAACAGACTGCGCAGCGCGCTTGGCGAACGTAACGGGCTGGCGTCACTGCTCACCATCGGCATCATCTGTCTGATTGTTTTTATCCCACTGATGGTGATCTTCTCCTCGTTGGCTATTGAGCTGAACGTGGTGTATGCCAAATTACAACAAAACGACACTCAGTTCCCGGAAGTGGTCACCGCCATTATTTCGTATCTTCCTGACTGGGCCAGAGGATTCCTCGCAGAACATAATCTGGATAACGTCGCGCAGATCCAGAAAAAACTGTCCGACGTTGTACTGCAGGGTGGACAGTACCTCGCCGGCAGCGCGTTCCTGATTGGTAAAGGGACATTCGGCTTTGCTATTAGCTTTGGCATCATGCTGTATCTGCTGTTTTTCTTACTGAAGGACGGGCCGTACCTGGTGCGCCAGATTCTGGACTCATTACCGCTTTCTGATTTTGCCAAACAGCACCTGTTTGCCAAATTCGTCGGCGTGACGCGGGCAACGGTCAAGGGCACAGCGGTCGTGGCGTTGGTTCAGGGTATTCTTGGCGGCATCGCGTTTGCAATTGTCGACATCGACGGCAGCGTCCTGTGGGGCGCGCTGATGGCGTTTCTCTCCCTCGTGCCCGCGGTCGGCTCAGCGATCGTCTGGGTACCTGCGGCAATCTTCCTCTTCGCCACGCACCAGCTGTGGCAAGGGCTGTTTATCGTTGGCTTCTTCGTGATTATCGTCGGGCTGGTGGACAATATCCTGCGCCCGCTACTGGTGGGTAAAGACACCAAAATGCCGGATTATCTGATTCTGATTTCCACTCTCGGCGGAATGGAGATCTACGGCATTAACGGCTTTGTGATTGGCCCCCTGATTGCCGCACTGTTCATTACCTGCTGGAACCTGTTTTCCGGGCGCGATCATGAAGGTAACGTGGAAGGAATCGACGAAGCCTTTATGGAAGAAGGAAAAAATCCTCCAGATTTATGATGGCAGGACGATAACAGAAGGCGGTCCTGAGACCGCCTTTTTTATTTTCACGCAAAATCATACGTTTCCTATAATTTCAATCATGCTTATTCATTAATCGTCGCAGAAGGAACTAATCAGTGCGAATTGCCACAATCACCAACTGGGCCTACAGCGCGACGGTGTGTCTGACCATTGCCTCCGGCGTTGTCATGTTGATGGCCTCCAGCGCCGATAACACCGAACGCCAGGTGGTGGAGCAACGTTATCAATTCGATCAACTGACCGAAGAAGTCGAGCTCGATGCCTGGTCGCTGTCCAGTCTGGCACGCGAATATGTTATTGCAAAAGACCCGGAAGCGCTTAACGCATACCGCCAGAAAGAAGCGTCGCTGAAAGCCGTTGAACAGCGGCTGTCGAAACTAAAAGACATTGGGGCGACGGATGAAGAGCTGTCGCTATTGCATGAAGGGCTGCAGATTGTTGATGCCCTGCAGGATGAGCAAGCTGCGGCGCTTGCCAGCGTCGCGCGCGGTGAAGAGTCGCAGGCCATCGCCCTGCTGTATGGCAAATCCTATGAACAGGAACTGGAGCGAGCCCAGGACCGGATAGATCATTTCCGTCAGTTACTCGACAGCCGCGTACGCAACACCATTGAAGATGCCACTCAGACATCGCGCACGCTACGTACGGCTTCGGAAGTGATGGTCGGGCTGACGGCGCTGTTATTTTTGTTCGTTCTCGGTTTTATTTTAAAACGCCGCGTACTGCGTCCCGTGGTGCGTTTGAGCGATGTGGTTAACCGTCTGGCATCGCAGGATTACGCCGTTGAGACACCCAGCTTTAATCAGATCGATGAAATCGGCGATATGGCACAGGCGATCCGCATTTTTCGCGAGAACGGCCTGGCACGTCAGCGACTGGAGAAAGAACGAGACGCCGACTGGGCAATCCGCGAGCTGCTCGCACGTATGACTCAACGTTTGCAAGGCTGCGAGAATTTTGCCGATGTCATTAATGTGGCAGAGCTGTTTGCGCCGAATGTTGCTCCCGGTATTGCCGGGCGGCTTTACATACTGGATCGAGAGCCCTGGCAAATGCGCTGCGTTGCGCAATGGCTTTCACCGCAGGGCAAAGCGGATGCTTTCCACCCGGACGAATGCTGGGCAGTGCGCCGCGGTCAGAGCCATCCACCGGTGCAAGGCGAACCCGATATCGCCTGCTACCATCTACCGGAATCATGCCAGCAGCATACCCTATGCGTGCCACTGATTGCCCAGGGTGAAGCCATCGGCCTGCTCTCATTCCAGAACCTCAGCAATGATTCCGCTCCCTCTCGCGCGTATATGGAACTGATGGCGGAAGCACTCGGTCTGGCGTTAGCCAACCAGCGCCTGCGTGATGCGCTGCTGGAGAAAGCACTCTACGACCCGCTAACCGGCCTGCGCAACCGTCATCATCTGGAAGATACGCTGCGCACCCAGATGAGCCAGGCAGTGCGTAACAAAGAGCCAATCAGTTGTCTGATGATCGATATCGATCATTTCAAAAATATTAACGACCGCTTTGGCCATGAGGCGGGCGATAGCGTGATAAAAAGTATCGCCACCACTATTCAGCGCGTTGTCCATGACAGCGGCATGGCCTTCCGCTACGGCGGTGAAGAGTTTCTGGTGTTGCTGGCCAATACGGATGAGCAGGCCGCCAACCGCTTTGCGACAGATATTTATAATGGTGTACGCGAACTGTCGCTGCGCTTTGGACTCTCAGAGATTGGTCACGTTGATGTCTCTATCGGCGTTGCCAGCTATCCGCAGCACGCCCAGAGCGACAACCTTCTGCGCGCCGCAGACGTGGCGCTGTATCGCGCGAAAGAGTTAGGGCGTTCGCGCATCGTGAGCTTTGGCATGCTGGAAGCGAGCTAAGATACGTCTGTACGCCGTGCATTGCTTTACCTCTGCGCCAGGCGGTGATATGTTGACTGGATGAACACAAAACACAATATCACCGCGTTTAATCACAACCTGTGGTGGCTGCCTTCTTAAAGGCGGTCAGAATGTGTTTTCCCCATTTTAAATAACCGCCGAAAGGCGGTTATTTGCATTTAAAGACCCCTTTCGGTTTTTTGATTAAGGAGTCTTACATGAACAACAAAACTATCATCCTCACTGGCGATCGTCCCACTGGCCCGCTGCATCTCGGCCACTATGTTGGCTCTCTGCGCCAGCGCGCCACGCTGCAACATGATTATCAGCAGTTTATATTGGTTGCTGATCTGCAAGGGCTAACCGATAACGGCAGCACACCACAAAAGATCCGCAACAATATTCCCGAAGTGCTGGCTGATTACCTCGCCGCAGGAATCGACCCGTCACTCACCACCATTTGTCTGCAGTCGGCCCTGCCCGCCCTCGCTGAGCTGACCGCGCTTTATATGAACATTGTTACCGTGGCTCGCGTGGAGCGAAATCCTACGGTCAAAAACGAAATTGCGCAGAAAGGATTTGCCCGCTCGTTACCGGTTGGCTTTCTGGTTTATCCCATCAGCCAGGCGGCAGATATTACCGCCTTCAAAGCCGAGGTGGTTCCCGTCGGCGACGATCAGTTGCCCATGATCGAACAGACCAATGAGATCGTGCATAAGATGAATAGTCTGTTACCGACCTCTGTCTTGTCGCATTGTAAAGCGCTACTGAGTGAGACCAGCCGTCTTCCAGGGATCGACGGTAATGCCAAAATGTCAAAATCGCTCGGCAACACTCTACTCCTGTCCGCCAGTGAAGAGGATATTCATCATGCAGTCAGCGCAATGTACACCGATCCCAATCATCTAAAAGTGTCCGATCCGGGGCAGATTGACGGCAATATGGTATTTACTTACCTCGATGCTTTTCATCCGGATAAAGCGAAAGTGGCGGAGATGAAAGCACATTATCAGCGCGGCGGGCTGGGTGACCGGACATGCAAAAACGAGCTGGAGATGTGCTTGCAGGAGCTTATCGCCCCGATGCGCGAGCGGCGGGCAACCTACATCCAGGATAAAGGTATGCTGATGGCGATGCTCAAAAAAGGAAGCGAAGAGGCGCACGAGGTCACGCAGCAGACATTAAAAGAAGTAAAGCAAGGGCTGGGTTTGCCGGTGTTCTGAACTCGAAGCACTACAGGTTCGATAATTAAAGATAGCTCCCGACGAATGACAATCGCCGGGAGTAGCGCAGCCATGCGTTGACGCGTAAAGATAACCTCTGTCACAGAGGCTAATTAATTCGCTGTTTAATAATCCGCGCAATACGATATGTCGTTTTTTATGCAGTGCTATTTCTACCCGGCCCTTCAATTATTTCAGCTAATCATTATGAATTACCCATTACATGTACGGGTTCGAGATCCTCACCTTGCCTGAGATATGATTATTTGTTAAATTAACCGCATTAGCGTCAAATACATTGAGCATTACACAGACGCTATTTATACAATAATGAATGATGGAGTTAAAATGAAGTATGCGTTTGCATTAATGTTGAGTATTGTATTGTCAGGTTGTACCGCAAATGATTGGGTGGATGCTGCAAGTGGGATAATGCAGGCAAAAGGGTAATGACTCCAACTTACTGATAGTGTTTTATGTTCAGATAATGCCCGATGACCTTGTCATGCAGCTCCACCGATTTTGAGAACGACAGTGACTTCCGTCCCAGCCTTGCCAGATGTTGTCTCAGATTCAGGTTATGTCGCTCAATGCGCTGAGTGTAACGCTTGCTGATTACGTGCAGCTTTCCCTTCAGGCGGGATTCATACAGCGGCCAGCCATCCGTCATCCATACCACGACCTCAAAGGCCGACAGCAGGCTCAGAAGACGCTCCAGTGTGGCCAGAGTGCGTTCACCGAAGACGTGCGCCACAACCGTCCTCCGTATCCTGTCATACGCGTAAAACAGCCAGCGCTGACGTGATTTAGCACCGACGTAGCCCCACTGTTCGTCCATTTCCGCGCAGACGATGACGTCACTGCCCGGCTGTATGCGCGAGGTTACCGACTGCGGCCTGAGTTTTTTAAGTGACGTAAAATCGTGTTGAGGCCAACGCCCATAATGCGGGCGGTTGCCCGGCATCCAACGCCATTCATGGCCATATCAATGATTTTCTGGTGCGTACCGGGTTGAGAAGCGGTGTAAGTGAACTGCAGTTGCCATGTTTTACGGCAGTGAGAGCAGAGATAGCGCTGATGTCCGGCAGTGCTTTTGCCGTTACGCACCACCCCGTCAGTAGCTGAACAGGAGGGACAGCTGATAGAAACAGAAGCCACTGGAGCACCTCAAAAACACCATCATACACTAAATCAGTAAGTTGGCAGCATCACCCATTTTTGCGTCATCTTTGGTCTTCAATACAGCTCATTGCTATTGGACTGGGTGTGACGGTCATGATGGCATTTACAGCGGCGCATCTTCTGGATTATCCATTTTATGTATTGATGCTCTCCTGGGTTCCCGGGAGCGTGGAATCAATGTCCTTTGCGGCACTGGCGCTTAACGCGAATGCGAGTTTTGTGATGGCAAGCCATATTATACGCATGTTGCTCATCCAAACGATCCCTGCAATAGTTATCTACCGCAAAAGTGAGGTTATAGAAGGTAATAGCGCTAAAACCAGTAAGCCGACGAGGCCGCTGTAGGGGGTTATGACCTCCGTTATGAGCATATCGTTCGTTGCGAATTTTATACAGCTCATCATGAACAGCCCGTAGGTGGACAGGGAGATCATTCCGCTGGAGAACGCAAGTGCCATTGCTTTTGGCGAACAAACGTGCGTAGCTGACCACAAAAGCGGTTGTTAACATCTCCTGTTCCATCATCGATTCAGTAGTGATTTCAAACTTGGTCGTACGAAGCCGACGATAAATGTAACTAAGGCTTGTTGTAGTAGGTATTACCTTTATAAGTCTAATCAGACTTTCAATCTCTTTATCGCAACCGCTAATAATCTCCGCCCCTTTCTTCATTATTTGTTCAAAAGGCGCTCTTAGATCAGCTGGTAATTTGCTAAAAAATTCTTCAGAGACGCTGTAATAGTCGTTGCCTTCAAAAATAGGAGGTGGTGACATAGCCATCTGGGTAAACCCTGTGTTGAGAAATTGCACCATTTTCAAACTAACTGGCGGGGTTTATCAAGATAAATTAAAGTCTCCATTTGGCTTAGAAGCGGAAATACTTACTGAAGGTCGAGAGTACAACTGAATTTCAAAACCGGCTCAAAGCGCGGTATTGCCTACGGCACATGAAAATTATTCCTTGATGCATAACTTCTGCAAAATCTGCCAATTCTGTCCATTTATCCCGCCATAACCTTGCAAATTAGATTACCTTGTAAGTTTGGAAGGTCCAATGTCCGCTCTTCGCTCATAGCGGACTACGAAACTACCCCAGATTATTTCCTCGCTTCAAATCTCTTGCCTGAACTTTTCCTTCAGTCCCGCGAAGGACGACCACTACAGATCCGACATTGGGGTTTTCGGATCTGCGGAAACGGAAGCAGGCTCAGAGGATGTTCGTTACCGAGATGCGGCAGCAAACTTCCGCAAGTTATTGCAACTGGTGCCGGATGCCATCAAGCGTCTCCGGGAAAACAGCCAGCTTTTAAGCAGATGACAGCGGCAACGTTTGCTGACACCGGTCTGATCCCGATCCCTCAGCCTCTGATTGCAGAATTACTGCGGCCCTTTTAACGTGTATAACAGCGCTGGTTCTCCGGGCACTGACCAGCAGTTGTCTGCGCTTACGTCTTGCTTGCTATCGGTGGGTGCCCAAGATACATCAGGTCAGTGAGTGCGCCTCATGAGTTTACGGTATTGATAACTTCAGGAAATAGCAATCTCCGGTGCATGCTCCCTTATTTCTTTTAAAATAGCATTACTTAGCTCATAAATTTCACTGAAAAACGGAATATCTTTTTTTAAGACAGAGTACTGTTCTATGATCACGGTACGGTCATACAGCGCCTGCAATAGGCCTTCATATATAGAAAATTCGGCTTTAAAATACTCTAGATCCCATACAAGATTATGTTTGCCATTTATGTATGACTGCAGGCGGGGAATAAAAACCTGAGCTTCTTTGTTGATCTCCCCCCAAAGCCTCTCAGAAATTTCATTATCGTCAGCATCCTGGCCAATCCGGGCACTGAACAGGTCAAAATCATAGCGAAAGGGGTTCTGTTGCCTGTCCATTTCAATATGGTCTAGGTAGCCCGATGCTCGCATGGCCTCCGTCATTTCCCCGTCAAGCCCGGGAGAAGTTCTGTTTTCGAATGCGGCCTGAGTAATGTCGTTTAACGTCGTGACAGTCACTTCTCCGTCTGAGTCCCCCACGGTTTTGATACCGTGATTTTTTAAAATACCGAGTGCCGCTTCCACAAAACGAACCGTATTTTTAGCATGACTGGCGTGCGGCGAAACCTCAAGCGCGAATGCGGCCTCTTGTTCGGAAGCACGGCGGACCATATCAGGGACTGTCACCAGAAGCCCGCATCGTTCAAGTTCAGCAGGCGAGCAGAAATTCGCATCACTGACAAGATTTATGCCTGCTTTTTTAAAGCATTGCGCCACTAAGCGTGAACAAAACTGTTTTCTGCTGTTTTCACGGAATTTCCTCGTAAATTCAGGGCCTTTCACTAAAATGGCTTCAGCAACTGAATACTGGCTGCCCACAAGGTAACGGGCCTGATTGCACGCAATTGTTGTTATTTCTTGTCCCGGATCTTTGGCCAGCCTAAGGACTTTGAAATCAGATATGGCCCTTACCGCCGATCGGTTTGGAATACGACTGAATACGCCTCCGTCACTTGTGGCTTCAATAATCGTCCCGCCAACATATATCATTGCATGAGAGTAGTGGCTGCCGGTCTGCTGGCAGATTATATCTGAGTGCATTTCATACCCCCGCTCCAGAATAATATCTCCGGGACGGAGACTGCCATGACGCAGTATGAAATACGGGCCAGCATAATCATTCGAGCTTGTAAATTTTCCCATCTTTTAATCTCCATGTTGTATTTGTGTGTTTGATCTGTCCGGACTGCCGGAACTCGAATTTAACAATGGTCTCCCTTTATACTGATTTCCCGTTACGATCTATACTGACAGTTGCCAGGCCGCCCGGCGGGAGGCCTCGGACAGAGGCATATGGCAGGGCCGTTTCAAATTCACCTTTCATATTCAATTTCAATAGAAGAATGTAAAACCTTCCAGTAACAGACCGCAAGAGCTCGGGTACTGGGCGTTTTCGGATCTCAGATTACAACTGGAAGAAACTGCGTTCTTCGATAGCCAGTCTTTCAGCCTGACGATGGCATGCGGCATGTGGATGCCGGGTGATGAAGGTTCACTCTGTGCCAAATGCGGACTGTCAATCATACAATCGAACCGGCAGAACCTGGATATTTGTGCATTGTGGCTATAAGGAAACGATGAGCTGTAAGTTGGAATAACACTCCAATCGCAGTTAATCCTGCCTTCTACGGATGAACGGGCGCAGCAGAGTGTTCTGACACCGCAACTGGCGCGCTCGCCACAGTGCAACATCTGTAGGGCTGTCAGTCTACGAACATAATTTTATCGTATGTTTTATCGATTACTTTCTGCATCAGTGATCGTGCTTCACACGAAATGGATGTTATGATAGACATCGCTCAATCTGGTTTGTGATTGGTCAGATCGCACAATTCGGGCTGAGTTTCATTAAAGTGTTCTACTATTCCGCGCAGCTACTTAGAGTCCCAAAAATATGCAAACTCCATCGTGCACTGGCGATATTATATTATTCTCCCGCCCCAAAAAAAGCGCAAATATTGTCGTGCAGTCAGTCCTAACAAGACGCGACGCAAAGCATCATCATGTAGCTATTGCCCTCTATAATCACAGCTTGATTCATGCAATGCCTAAACTCGGAATTCATCTGCGCCCTTTAGTTGAGTATCTCAATGAAAACAAAGACTTCGTTGTTTTTCGGCACACAGCCTCTCTCAGTGAAATAAATTCTGAGTACCTTGAAAAACATTTGAGGCATCATCATCTACAGCGCTATAGTTTACTAAATGCTATATATACCAGCCCACGCCACTCATTTTGTTCAGAGCTTGCAGCCAAAGCTTACGAAAACTCGGGAATGCAACTAACTCATGGAAATAAAAAACCTAAAAGCGTACTTCCGTCAGATATATTTAATTACGTGAGTTCCAGCCCTGATTGGGTAGATATTACACAAAATTATAAATGTTTTTATTTTGACAACCCAGAATCAGGTTCGCTGATGCTGGGAGCCGAAGTTGAGCAAAAGTGTGTCGATTACACCCAACTGATGGGCTACGGTCAGCAATTATTCGTAAACAGATTTAACTCAGTCATAACAAATCGAGGGCATAGTGCTGACCTCCTGACTGCTCCCATGAGTTTTTGGACGAATAGCCTTGCCAAACGCGTGACAATTACAAATTTTCTTTGGTATTGGGGAAGAATGCTAAGTAGCCTTATCCGATACCCCTTTGAAAAATTGAAGAATAAGACCTTACCCAAGGATGAACTGCCTCTTAAAAAAAACAAAAACCGGACGAAGGAATAGGGTTGCTGACCTGTTGCCCGTTGATTTAGACACCTCAATGTTAGTGTTGGAGTTGAAGTTGCGAACTTCCGCTGTTCGCTCACAGCGGACCTTCACCTCAGTTACCTGGTCCGCTTCGTGCCAGGAGCGGACATTACCTAACACATTGGTAACCTTCACAGATTTACGCGTTCTACATAGTAAGCGTCGTATCTGATGAGTTATCATGTTTTAAATTATCCAACTGATAAATCCACCTGAATACTTTTCACTAATTTTGATTGCATAAAGATCATGAAGACTTAGAAATAAATCATTATCTTCTTTGAAAATTAACTCCTCATACTCTGCCATTATCAAACTATGCTGCGTTGTTATTTTAGATATGTTATCCATTTCACTGGCAAGCATGGATTTGTTTGCATTGGTGGATAGATCCATAGCAATAAATTTCCGCATCAATGGCATTAGTTGATTAGGGTCTATATTTTTTGTATTTTCCTTAGCTTTTTTTTGTCTTTCGGAATAGATGGTGTTAATCGTATTCGTATAATTTTTCGCTAAGCTCCTAAACTCTGGATATGAACCAGTAACTAATGCAAGCTCTTCGTACTTGAGGAATAAATCGGTCTTGCATTTTTTTACCGTTATTTCAAGATCTTCAACTCTTTTTTTAACCCTGTATTTGCTTTAATAATAGACATTGGGAGAGCTTCATAATGTTGGCCTAATTTTGAATCAGGGGTCATTGTCATATGTACTATTTCATTAGACATGAGCTGATAAGAACCAGATAACTCTCCATACTTTAGAAATAGTTCATTATGTGAAGAAGAACAAGAATTTTGTAATTCCATCATTGGCCTAAAGTAATCCTTTATAAGCTCCTCCTGAAGACCTTGGTCTTTTTTGTAGCTCTCTAGAATCCCAGCAAAAAGAAATGACCCTAAAGATATAGAGACTAGGGCAATTAGCAATTGACTAAGAAATGATTGTGCTCCATTACTCATGAATTATCCTTAAAAACTAACATGAAAAAAAGTGGCTCCTGACAGGGAGGAAACGATAGGTCGGAAACAAACTTAACTGATGGGTTAGCCATAGTCCAGAACCTTGTTTAAACACTTAGTGTGACTGTATGCATCTCAGAAATTTGTGCCAATAACATTTGAAGCCTTATAATTTATTTAAATCGAAGTCAGTTACTCGCTCACAGCGGACCTGACAACCAACAGATTGGTCCGTTCTGTGCTAGCAGCGGACATTAATCCCATTTTTATGTTAATCACCTTGCCAGTACGCGCATTTAGACGTGAATACTATTGACGGTGGAGGACTACATCGTTATTAATATATTCTTATTTTTCAGTATGATATTTTTGGTGGCCAGATGTGATTTCTTTCCGAACGATGACAAAAGATGAGTACCCGGCTTATCTCGAATATTTTGTTAATGACTATGCATATGAGATCGAATCAAACTACGGGGCATCGCTTCGTGATTCTCTTGTCAGAGCGAAGCTGGAAATTTCGGAAATGCTTCCCGATGGAGTTAATACACATGGGCAAGTATTAATGTGTATTGATGCTCAGTCGGACAAGACTAACAACCATATAGGTTATCTTTGGTATAAACCAGACTCGACTAAGCACACTATTTTTATCTACGATTTTCATATTTTCAACTCCTGTCAGGGGTTGGGGCTTGGCAAACAATCTCTACGTGCTTTTGAAGTGTATCTGAAGGCGAAGGGTTTTAAAGAGATCAGATTGCGTGTTGCAGGTGATAATGCCCGCGCCCGGCATGTCTATGAAGCCAGTGGATTCGGGGTTACAGGTATCAATATGAGTAAAATTATTACGGACTGAGACACTGACACTAAATAAAAGTCAGCGGCATCTTCGAAACCATGTCCGCTCCTCGCCCACTACGGACATTCGCTCAGTTAGCTTATCCGATCAGTACCAGAAACAGACGAGCTTGTCCTTACAGAACTTAAACGCGGGTCAGAACATGTCCCATCACGTCAACAAAGCATCTGTCGATGCTCAGCTAGTGGAGATGCAGGAAAACCACAAAATCAACAAATGTTTAAAATAATAATTTTGTTTAATTTAAAATAAAGTCATGCTACCGTGCTACTACACTTTCTTTAGGGCAAATCTGACACATGTCTATCGTACGCTACCCCACGACCAAGCCTTTTCCCTTTTCAGACGCCGTGCAGGTGAACGGGTTTGTTTTTCTTTCAGGCCATGTCGCCATGAGCCCCGAAGGTGAACCGTTGTATGGATCTGTCACCCAGCAGACCCGGCATATCATGCACGCCATCCGGGAAACTCTGGCGCGGGCGCATACGACGCTGAACCACATTGAAAGTCCAGGTTTGGTTAAGCAGCATGGAGCACTTTAGCGAATTCAATGTTGCTTACAGCGCGTTCTTCCCGGAAGGTTTCCCCGCAAGGAGCGTCGTCACCAGTCACCTTGCATTTGATTTAGACGTCGAAATAGAAGTCCAGGCCGTTGTCTGATGGAGAGAGCAAAATGAAAGACGAACGTGAACGTTTAATCACTATTTTGACGGCTTCGCTTGAGGCGTTGAGAACCACGCTTCCCTTAAACACAGAAGCGGTTCTGCATGACCTTACCCGCCCCGAATCGTCCGTGATAAACATCATTAATGGACACGTCAGCGGCAGGAAAGCCGGTGATGCGCTGTTGTCCGGTCCGGAAAATGACACGGGATTCTTAGGTTTACTGGATGCTTCGCAGCGTGTTCCCAGTCTGGTATTCAGTGGATATACCACCACCACTCTCTCTGGCACCACGTTGAATAGCGCATCAACGATTTATTACAGCAAGGACGGCGTGCCGCTAGTGGCTTTTTGCATTAACGTCGATATGGATGTGGTATCAAAACTCAAACGCGACCTGGACTATTTACTCCATCCGGCCGCCGCGGCTGAAACGCCGGAAAATCCGCTAGGTGATATTCAGGATAAATCTCTGGATGACGTTATTTCGAAATTCAGACCCACGGGTTCAGAAAATAAAATTGATTTCAGAAAACGGGTTATTTCTGAAATACATGCTCAGGGCTTTTTCAAGATTAAAGGCAGCGTTAATCATGTCGCTAAAGCGCTGGGCGTCACCCGATACACCGTTTACAACTATCTGGATAAATTAAATGACAAAGTCTGACACCACAGTAATTCCTTTTTATCAGGTTGATGCTTTCACCTCTCAACCTTTTGGCGGCAACCCGGCGGGCGTTTGTCCGTTAACTGCGTGGCTGCCTGACGCTGTTCTGCAAGCCATCGCCACGGAGAATAATCTTTCTGAAACCGCGTTTTTTGTGCCGTTCGAGGAGGGTTATCACCTGCGCTGGTGTACGCCTGCGGTTGAAGTGGATTTGTGCGGTCATGCCACTCTCGCTGCATCTTGGGTGCTGTTCAACAAGCTTGGCTACCAACAAGAAACTATCAGCTTCCACACCCGCAGCGGCCTGTTGACGGTGAGTAAGAACGGGGACGAACTCTGCATGGACTTCCCGGCTAAATCGGCCATAAAGATTGATACTCCTGATGGGCTGCTGGCAGCCCTTGGCATTACCGACGGTGTTATCGGGGTGTGGAAATCGGACGATCTGATTGTACTGGTCGATGACAAAACCATCATCGACGGGCTTAATCCTGACTTCAACAAGCTGGCGGTATTCGACACCCGCGGCGTGATCGTGACCGCCGCTGATAACCAGTTTGATTTTGTGTCCCGTTGGTTCGGCCCGCAGGTCGGCGTGAACGAAGATCCCGTCACCGGGTCGGCACACACTTTCCTCGCCCCGTTCTGGGCGGCGCGTACGGGTAAAAATGTCCTGACCGCTCAACAAGGCGGGAAGCGTAAAGGGGCGTTGCGCTGTGTAGTTCGGGATGACGGGCGCGTGGAATTGCATGGCTTCGCTCGTATGACCATCGAAGGAATATTCCAGTTGTAATGACGATGTATGACCGGAACGGTAACCAGGCATATAATGACCACGCCTTCCAAAGCATGATGTTTATATAAAATAAGAGTTAATAATGACAGCAAACACCAGACTTTCATTGCCAGAGACAATGGCTCTTGGCGGGATGACCCTTGCGCTTTTTTTGGGTGCAGGCAATATTATATTCCCGCCGCTGGTCGGCATGCAGGCGGGCGCAAACGCCTTTAATGCAGGCTTTGGCTTTATCATCACAGCGGTTCTGTTCCCGGCACTGGCGATTATTTCCCTTGCCATTAATGGCGGTGATATCGCGGAATTAACGAAACCCTTAGGCAAATGGCCGAGCCTGATTTTTATTGGCATTTGCTTTTTAACACTGGGGGTTTTATTTGGTACGCCACGCACCGCGACGATTAGCTACGAGGTCATCACCGATGGCGCAGCTAGTTCCCTGATGCAGAAGATTATATTTTCCGCCGCGTTCTTTGGCCTTGCTGGCGCGACGCTGGCTAAGCCGGGAAAACTGCTGGAAATCGTCGGTTTCTTCCTTTCGCCCATTAAAATTAGTGCCCTGATTTTTATCGGCATATGTGCCTGGTTACATCCGATTGGTGACCTCACGACCGCCACAACCGCGTATCAAACTCGCGCGTTCGATACAGGGTTCGTCAACGGTTATCAGACCCTGGATGTGATCAGTGCGCTGTGCTTTGGCGCCATTATCACCCACACGCTTAAGCAGCGCGGGATCCACCATCCGCGGGGCATCTTCACCCATTCCACCGCTGCAGCCTTTATTGCCGCTGCAGGTCTGGCCGTGATTTATATCTGCTATCTGTCGATGGGGTCCCACAGCCCGGTGCGGGGCGCAACGAATGGTATGCAGGTGATGAGCGCCTATGTCGAGACTGTTTTTGGCGTTTATAGCCGGGTGTTGTTGGCGGCGATCATTACCCTCGCCTGTCTGGTCACGGCCATTGGTCTGACGACCGGAACAGCGCGCTATTTCAACCAGACGACCGGTGCGTCTTATGGGCTGCTGGTGACGCTCTCCCTGATGGTGTCAGCAGCACTTGCCGTGCTGGGACTGAATTCCCTCACCGCAATGGCGGTTCCCGTGCTGTGCGCCATTTACCCGGCTGCGCTGGTCGTGGTCGCGCTGGGCATCGTTAGAAAATGGACAGACGTGCCGACGAATCTGTATCAGTTGCTTTTCTATAGCGCCCTGGCAGTGGGAATAATGAGCTTATTTGTAAAATCCTGAATGAACAGTCGCAAGTTCGGAAGATGTCTTTTCATTTTCGCTCAAAGCAGACCAGACAATCAGTTGGCCTGTCTGCTTCGAGCCAGAAGCTAACATCGATAAAAAATAACTTAATGGTCGAGCTCCACCAACTTCAGACCTTAGATTGCGTATTCAAAGTTTGAGGGTAAGACAGTCACAACGGACATGTAGACTTAACAGGCCGTATATATTACAAATTTAAGATAATTTTTCTCTCATAAAGTAAGGGCCTCTCCCATGTCTTTAATCATACGACAAGCAACATCAGCCGATTCGGGATTACTAAATGAGCTTGGCTACCGCTTCTATACTGCGCACTTTAAGCATATGTGGAAGTCAGAATCAGAATTTGATAATTATTTGGAGGGTGAATATTCACTTCCTGTTATTGAACAGAGTATTAATGATAAAAACATTAGCTGGTATATAGTTGAAATCGAGCAGCCGATTGGTTTTGTGAAGCTGACATGGCAAGCAACTGTCCCGAATACAGACATCAGCGGTGTTTTACTTAATAAACTCTACCTTGCCCCAACCAAAACGAATCAGCATTACGGTCAACTAATGTTTAATAAAGTCATAGATCTTGCCCGAAGTCAGGGGAAAAAATATTTATGGCTGGAGGTTCTTGAACAAAATGAACGTGCTCAAAAATTCTATAAAAAGCAGGGAATGAAACACATCAGCGACATCATTTTCGAAACAAATTCACAGAGGAGCATACTCAAGTTAATGGGGATGTGTATATAAGGCCCGCTCCTCGCTCAGATCAGTTACCCTGACACGTGTGCAGCCTGGCCTTCATTCATAAATTCTCAGTGTATCGATAACTGCTCGCAGAGCGGGAGACACATTGCGGTGCGGATAATAGAGAAATGAACCTTCCAGGCGTTGACTGTAGCGTTGTAAAACTCTAATGAGCGAACCCTCTTCTAAATCATCGGACACCAGTTCTTCCGGAACATAAGCCAGCCCCAGCCCCAGTCTTGCGGCTTTGGCTTCCATATAACTGTCAGCAAAAGCCCATTGTCCCTGCGGCTGATGAGTTATTTTTTTACCATCCTGTTGAAGCTCCCATGTATAGAGGCTTCCATCGCCAAATTGATAAGCGATGCAGGGATGAACCGCCAAATCTGCCGGGACTTGTGGAAAGCCATAGCGGCGAAAGTGTTCTGGCGTACCAACAATGGCCATCTCCATGTCGGGGGAAATACGGACCGCTATCATGCCACCGCCAATTTCCGGTCCGAGACGTACACCGGCATCGAATCTTTCCGCAATAATATCGACAAACCGACTTTCGCTGATGAGTTCCAGCCGGATGTCAGGATAGCGTTGCTTAAACACCGCAAGCTTTGGCAGGAGCAGTTTATCAATAGCGTGCTGACTGGCATTAATCCGTACCGTACCTGACGGGGACTGGCGATAATGGGCCAGCGTGGCAAGCCCCATATCTAAAGCGTCGAATCCTGACTCAATAGTCCGGTAGAGTTGTTCGCCGGCATGGGTGAGCGATAGCCTACGCGTAGTGCGAGCCAGAAGCTGAACGCCCAGTCTTTCTTCAAGTTCGCGTACGGAACGGCTTATACCTGATTGTGCCAGGCCGAGTCGTTGCGCCGCAGCGGTAAAACTCCCTTCCCGCACCACCTGCATGAACAGGTATAAATCATTATAGTTTTCCCGTTTCGCCATCACGTTTCCCTCGCTATCGCATCACTATTTAGAACAATATGGTATTAATTCTAGCAATTTTACCCCTCTAATAAGCACTATTACTGCTCACTATAATGCTCGCATTGCAACAAAGCACAGCAGTGTTGTCCGTATGAAACCTGTATCTATCACGTTTTATGAGGGGATTTTGATGACTGCCTTCACCAAAAAACTGACAGCCGCGATACCAGCCATGCTGCTCTGCGCATCATTAAGTGGAGTTACAACGATGAGTTATGCCAATACAACCAATCCGAACGCGCCAGTTTCACTGGTCGAGACATGGGATAAAACCTTCGCTAAAAGTACGAAAGTTAATCACCGTAAAGTGACCTTTCAGAACCGCTTCGGGATCACCCTGGTCGGTGATCTCTACATTCCAAAGGATCGCGGCGAGCGCAAACTGGCGGCCATTGCCATCAGCGGGCCTTTCGGCGCGGTGAAAGAGCAGTCCAGCGGTCTGTATGCGCAGACGTTGGCTGAGCAGGGATTTGTTACCCTGGCTTTTGACCCTTCATATACGGGGGAAAGCGGTGGCTATCCACGTAACGTTGCCTCTCCGGATATCAACACCGAGGATTTCAGCGCGGCTGTTGATTTCCTTGGCCTGCAAAATGAGGTTGATCGAAATCGTATCGGATTACTGGGTATCTGCGGATGGGGCGGGATGGCCTTAAACGACGCCGCGATGGATACCCGCGTGAAAGCGGTGGCGACCAGCGTGATGTATGACATGAGCCGTGCGATGGGGCATGGCGTAGGTGATGGTAAAGACCGTTATACCACTGCGGATCGTCGCGCCGTATTACAGTATCTGAACGCACAGCGCTGGGAAGATGCGAAGAACGGAGCTTTCGCGCCCGGCGGGCATGACATTTATGTTGATGAAAAGGGGGACGTCAGTACGTCGAAACGTATTCTGCCAGAAACGTTACCCGCAAATCCTAATCCGGTTCTGAAAGAATTCTTTGATTATTATCGCATGCCGCGTGGTTTCCATGCGCGTTCGGTCAACTCAACCGGGGCCTGGAATGTGACGATGCCGCTGTCATTTATGAATATGCCACTGCTGAGCTACGCCAATGAAGTCACTATCCCCACGCTTATCGTGACCGGCGAAAAAGCCCATTCACGCTATTTTGCTGAAGATGCCTTTAGGGCGATCGGCAGCAATGAGAAAGAGCTGGTGATTGTCCCGGGGGCAAATCATGTTGATCTGTACGACAACGTTGCGGGTAAGATTCCGTTTGCTAAATTTGAGCAGTTTTTCAATACCAACCTAAGATAACCGCCCCAAGCCGCCTGATATTTGCAGGCGGCTGTAAATCGCCTGCAGATCATTTTCATCCATGTTTTGACGTGATTTCCTGAATGGCGTCTGTCCGGACTGCGCCTGAACCTGGCCGATTCGATATTAAGAGATCTGATAATGTCCACAGTAAGACTAAAACCGCATTACGAAAAAAAGCATGCGCATTGGGGGGGCGTGTTTGCCATGACGCTGTGCGTGTTTGTGCTGATCGCTTCCGAGTTTATGCCGGTCAGCCTGCTTACGCTTATTGCCAGTGATTTACACATTACCGAAGGGCTGGCTGGCCAGGGAATTGCAATCTCTGGCGCGCTGGCGGTCATTACCAGCCTGACTATCTCCCATATTGCCTGAGATCTGAACCGAAAACATCTCCTGCAGGGGCTGACGGTTTTAATGGCCATATCGGGGATAGTCGTCGCCCTGGCACCCAGCTACCCGGTTTATATCCTGGGGAGGGCCCTGCTTGGGGTGGTCATTGGTGGATTCTGGTCCATGTCTGCTGCAACCGCCATTCGGCTCGTTCCGCAGCATCAGGTTCCCCGCGCGCTGGCGATTTTTAACGGTGGGAACGCGCTGGCTACCGTTGTAGCGGCACCGCTTGGCAGCTATCTGGGGACGACCGTGGGCTGGCGAGGGGCTTTTTTATGCCTCGTTCCCCTGGCTATAGCCGCATTCATCTGGCAGTGGGTCAGCCTGCCATCGATGGAAAGCGATAAAAAACAAAAATCCCAGAGATCTATGCATCGTCTGTTCCGCATCACCATTGTCCCTGCGGGACTTCTGGCCTGCGGGCTCTTCTTCATGGGGCAATTTGCCTTATTTACCTACGTGCGCCCCTTTCTTGAGACCGTAACCCGCGTAGGCCCTTCTGGTCTCTCTCTGATTTTGCTCGCAATAGGCGTGGCTGGTTTTGTCGGCACACTGGCCGTATCAATATTCCTGAACACAAGTTTTTATCAGACTTTAATCATGATCCCCCTGCTTATGGCAGCAACTGCCGGGGCGTTACTACTGGTTGGACACAGCATCTGGGCTGTTGCCGTATTGCTCAGCCTGTGGGGACTACTAGCAACGGCTGCGCCAACGGGATGGTGGACATGGATAGCGCGGGCACTACCCGAAGATGCAGAGGCGGGTGGTGGCTTAATGGTTGCGGTGATCCAGCTATCAATTGCCCTGGGTTCAACGGCAGGTGGGTTGGTATTCGACACTCTGGGATGGCGCAGTACTTTTGGCTTGAGTGGTTTCTTACTTCTGGCGGCGGCAGCAATGACGATTGTCACATCCCGTCAAAACAGCAAAGCAAACTAGAACAATCCATTCATTTCTGGCGTGCTCTCTGTCATGGCATACGGCAGAGAGCCGAGTGTCCGCCCTCGCTGATCGCGGACCTTTAGCCCAGTTATCTTCTATTTTTTCACCAAATATTTTCGCATCAGTGCATTTTGTAATGTCACTCCGCGACAGGCAGGAAACCCACGTTCCACAACATGAAAGCCGTGTCGTAGAAAGAACGCCTCCGCAGCCTTACTGACATTTGAAGTCAGTTCGCCAATTCCACGTTGTCTGGCTTCTTCATGAATGCGATTCATCAGTAGTGTCCCTACTCCCTGTCTCGGGTAGGTTCCCGAGACAAAGAAATGGTCAATGTACCCATTTGGCTGAACATCTGCATATCCAGCTATTTCACCATCCACTTCAACAACAAAGGGGCGTAATTCCTTCATGTGATTGGCCCATTGTTCCGGGTCGATATCCGTTGGGGCCCACGCATCTATTTGTTCCTGTGTGTAGTAGTGTGATGCGAGGGTATGTACAGAAGATAAAAAGACGCTGAACAACGAAATTTCATCTCCATTACTAAACCTTCTGATTTTCATAAGACCTCGTCAGGAGAGTGACTTGTAGAACAAGTCCATTTTTGGTGCA
The DNA here is from genome assembly GCF_013729795.1 of Citrobacter sp. RHBSTW-00859. Lineage (NCBI taxonomy): Bacteria > Pseudomonadati > Pseudomonadota > Gammaproteobacteria > Enterobacterales > Enterobacteriaceae > Citrobacter > Citrobacter sp. RHBSTW-00859. The sequence goes on from NZ_CP056284.1 coordinate 2,714,001, forward strand.
GCGGAGCGTCAGCTCCTCGCGGTGAGTTTAATGGGTCAATGCAACGCTATTCTTAATCAAGGGAGATGCTCAGGCAACGCCGTTGAGTCAACATCAAACCATCGACCAGTGGCGGTAATGTCGCTACGCCACGGGTAAGGCTTTTTCCAGTTGAGTATGTAATATTGACTTATTGTGTAAAAAGATTACTTTTCAGGACATGAAGAAGATACTCATTATTGTTCCCGATGGCGGTATGCTGTTTGAGTCCGCCGGTATTGCCGACATTCTGATGCAGGCCAACCGCCTGCATCCCAAAGGCGCTACGGAGACGTGTTACCAGGTTCAGTTAGCGACAACGCAACCGCATCAGGTGATCCATGGTCAGTCCGGCCTAAATCTACTGGCAGATCACCGCCTGCATGAGATAGATCCTCGCGAACCTCTCGATACCATCATCATCACTGGCAGAGGTCAAAACCCGCAGGAAGGGATTGCGGTGGTTGACTGGCTACGCCTTGCCGCTCCCCATGCCCGCCGCATTGCATCCATTTGCGGCGGCGCGATGCTGCTGGCAGAAACCGGGCTGCTGGACGGCAGACGAGCCACCACCCACTGGAAGCTACTGGAAACCATGCAGGCAGAATTCCCAAAGGTGCGCGTCGAAAGCGGTCCGCTCTATATCCAGGACGAACATATCTGGACATCAGGTGGCGTCAGTTCCGGCTTTGACCTGACGTTAGCGTTAGTTGAAGAGGATTACGGCTTCAGTCTGGCGCGCGACGTCGCTCAGGATTTCGTCATGTACCTGCGCCGTCCCGGGGGACAACTCCAGTTTAGCCGCTACAACCTTCAGCAGACCAGCACCCTGGGCCCGATTAACGATCTGCTCGCCTGGCTGCTTGAGAACCTCACCGCCGATCTCAGTGTGGATAAACTGGCGGAAAAAGTCGCCATGAGTCCGCGTAATTTCACCCGCGTGTTTACCCGAGAAACGGGCGCATCACCGGCACGCTATGTGGCTGAAGCCCGTCTGGCCGCAGCACGACAGCGTCTGGAGCAGACCAACGAGACGCTGGAGCGTATCGCCGAACAAACAGGATTTGGCAGCAGCATTAACCTGCGACGGCTGTTTGAAAAACAGCTTCACCTGACGCCTGGTGAATATCGCCAACGCTTTCATTGTCGTAAAATGGCGTAAAGTGATCCTTATTTGTCATTTACGCCAATCCATGACCGGCCTAAATTTACTCCAGAGACAACAGATAAGGAGTTCATCATGGTAAAGGTCGGTATTAACGGTTTTGGCCGTATCGGACGTAACGTACTGCGTGCTGCACTGGGTAACCCGGAGATTCAGATCGTGGCAATCAACGATCTGACAGACAGTAAAACGCTGGCGCATCTGCTGAAATACGACTCGCTGCTCGGTAAACTCGACGCCGACGTCACCGCCGGTGAGGGGCAGTTGGTGGTTAACGGTAAATCCATTACCGTGTTCAGCGAACGCGACCCAGCCAACATCCCATGGCGTCAGCGTGAAGTCGATATTGTCATTGAAGCAACCGGCTTCTTCACTGAACGTGACAAGGCGGCGGTGCATATCCACAGCGGTGGCGCAAAACGAGTGATTATCTCCGCCCCCGGTAAGAACGATGATTTAACCATCGTGATGGGCGTTAACGATCACCTCTACTCCGCGGATAAACACTTTGTCGTCAGCAACGGTAGCTGCACCACTAACGGTCTGGCACCTGCCGCACAGGTTTTGCACCAACATTTCGGCATTAAGCATGGTTTGATGAATACCACCCACGCCTATACCAACAGCCAGGCGCTGCACGACCAGCCGGAAAAAGATCTTCGTGGTGCCCGCGCCGCTGCATTGTCGATTGTCCCCTACTCCAGCGGTGCCGCGAAGGCGCTTGGCAAAGTCATCCCGGAGCTGGATGGTCGCTTAACCGGTTACTCGCTGCGCGTACCGGTTCCGGTGGTGTCCATTGTCGATCTGACCGTAACGCTTGAGCGGGATGTTACAGCAGAGGAGGTCAATAATGCGTTTCGTGACGCCGCCGCGACAGGGCCACTGAAAGGGATCCTCGGTTACAGCGATGAACCGCTTGTCTCAAGCGACTATCAGGGTGACCCGCGCTCATCCATCATCGACGGCCTGTCAACGCTGGTGATTGGCGGCAATATGGTCAAAATTCTGGCGTGGTACGACAACGAATGGGGATTCTCTAATCGCCTCGTCGACCTGGCACTGCTAATGGCAAGGCACGAACGTTAATCCCCTGCTCTCACACTCTCTCTAAATCCACGCCAGGCGTGGATTTTTTTATATCTGTTACGTGTTTGTCCAAGTGACAATCGCCCACAACGTCACGTCCCCCATTTTTAGTCGTCACCTTACGATGCTGCTAGGGTGACGCGTTTAAAAACGTTAGCGATAACCCGACAAAATAATAAATCGCCAGCACTTCAACGGTCAGTTTATTAATCAGACAGTTGCGACCATAATAAAATGAGTAATGCGATCTTATTTGAGGATTCCGGCATGATCACCTTTTATCAACTTACAGCCACCCGTCTGCATGGTGAGCCCGTCTCTATGGCCGACTATGCTGGCAAACTGGTTCTGGTGGTCAATACTGCCAGCCATTGTGGCTTCACGCCGCAATATGCAGGCCTCGAAGCGCTTTACAAGAAGTACGCCGCGCAGGGCCTGGTGGTGCTTGGTTTCCCCTGCAACCAGTTCGGTAATCAGGAGCCCGGCGGGGCCGACGAAATCTCGCAAACCTGTCACATCAACTACGGTGTGAGCTTCCCGATATTTGAGAAAGTGGAAGTCAACGGTGCGGCTACGCATCCGGTGTTTCGTTACCTGAAAAACGAATTACCCGGCGTGCTGGGTGGGCGTATCAAGTGGAATTTCACTAAGTTCCTGATCGGGCGTGACGGCAAACCGCTCAAGCGTTTTGCGCCGTTCACTACCCCTGAGAAAATAGAAACCGCGATCCTTGCTGCGCTTAAAGTCTGAGCGCACCTGTCATTCAAACCGTCCCCATTATGCCCCAGCGCACTGTCTGAATAAAAAACACGCTGCAAAATCAACAAAATATAATCAACTTGCTTAATTACTCTGCAATCGCGTGAGTTCAGGAAGAAAAATGCTATTTCCCTCTTGCCTCATTCGGTCTGTGCCGCTAATATTCGTCCCCGTTGTCACCTACAACGTTGCGTTCATAGCTCAGTTGGTTAGAGCACCACCTTGACATGGTGGGGGTCGTTGGTTCGAGTCCAATTGAACGCACCATCTTGCGTCCGTAGCTCAGTTGGTTAGAGCACCACCTTGACATGGTGGGGGTCGGTGGTTCGAGTCCACTCGGACGCACCAAATTATTTCTATGATTTGGTGCTATTTCCCTTCGCTACACCTCATAATTTCTTTTTATTGCCTCCTGTTCGTAACCTTAAGCTTAATCATTACTCCGTATGATGCTGGCACAAAGCGATAGGCCAAAGTCTTCTAAACTCTATGCTCAGCGCGTATCATTTATCCTCTTCGCAAACCTTTTTCGCCAGAGATCGGATACCATGCCCTCTTCCATTATTCTGTTTGCCGCGGGCAGTTTACGCCTGGCATTTGCCCCTTTGATAAGCCAGTTCTCGCGCCATAGCGGAATAGACGTGAAGGTGGAATATGGTCCGGCCGGTTTATTACGCGAGCGTATTGAAGCCGGTGAACCGTGTGCGCTCTTTGCCTCAGCCAATCGGGAGCACCCGCAACGCCTGCTGGCTTTGCAAAAAGCTGTCCTCACGCAAACCTTTAGCTGGAATCAACTGAGTCTGGTCAGCAACCGAAACGGCGCCTGGCTGGATTTGCTCCGCGACCCAACGCTACGAATAGGTACATCCACGCCCGGCTGCGACCCTTCCGGAGACTATACCTGGGCATTTTTCGACAATATGGATGTACTGGAGCCAGGACTCGGACAACAGCTTCGGGCGCGCGCCATCCCGCTGGTTGGTGGGCGTGATACGGTGAAAATCCCGTCTGGTGAACTAGCGAACGCCTGGATCCTTCGCCAGGGACTGGCCGATCTGTTTATCGGCTACGCGCATTACGCGAAAACGCTGCGCGCCCAACCCGACGTGCATTATGTAGCTATCCCTGATGAGCACAATATTCGCTGCGAATACCAACTGGCGGTGCTCGACGCATCTAACGAGGTGATGGCGCTGGTTAAATTCATGCTCTCCAACGGCGGTCAGGCGTTTCTTACCGCCGCCGGGTTTTTACCTCTTAACGACGAACAGAAAACAGCGGTGCGATAAACGGCGTCGGGTGGTTCTCCAGACTGAGTTTTCGCAGCGGTAAGCCATAGGCCTGGAACAGATTCTCTTCCGTCACAATGCTGTCCGTTGGCCCTGCCCGCCATTTTCCTTCAGGGAGCAGCAGCAAAGTATGGGTGGCTATTTGTAACGCATGCAGCGGATCGTGGGTCGAAAAAAGAATGCTGCATCCCTGTAGATGGGCCAGATCGCTGATGAGCTGAAGCACCACCTGCTGATTGGCGAGATCCAGCGCGGAACACGGCTCATCAAGCAGCAGCGTTTGACACTCCGTCACCAGCGCCCGGGCTATCATCACCAGTTGCTGTTGACCCCCGGAAAGTGAGCTAAACGAGTGGGAAGCAAGCTGGGCAATATTTAACTGCTCCAGCGCCTGGGTCGCTCTTTGTTGATCCTGCTGGCTGGGTTGCGCAAAAAGCTTCACGTGCTGTGCCCGCCCCATCAGCACCACGTCGCTCACCGTATAAGGAAATGGCAGGTGGCAATGCTGCGCCACAATCCCTATCCCGCCGTCAATTTCAATGCTGCCGTCCAAAGCTGGTAGCGTGCCGGTTAGCGTATCGAGCAGCGTACTTTTACCCAGGCCGTTACGTCCCAGCACAGCCCAGATCTCACCTTTCTGGCAACTGAATGTAAGCGGCTCAAATAGCGGCGCGCGATACCCATAGGTAAGCGTATTTACACGCAATGCGGCAGGTTTCATGATGTCTCCTGGCGGCTGGAGCGGATGAGTAAAAAAGCAAACAGCGGCGCGCCGAATAATGCGGTGATGATCCCAAGCGGTATCTCCGCGTGCATCAGGGTACGGGCAATATCATCCACCACAATCATAAAACCGCCTCCCATCCAGAAGGCGCACGGCAGTAGACGACGATGATCAACCCCCACCAGCAAACGCGCCAGATGCGGAATAACCAGCCCAACCCAGGCGATACTGCCGCTGACCGCTACCTGAGCGGCAACTAAAAAAGCGCAGCACAGCAAAACGCTGCGTCGCAGAGGAACCACCGCGACGCCTAGCGATCGGGCATCTTTATCATTGAGTGATAACAGGTTTATCCGCCAGCGTAGCTGGTACAAAACTGTCGCAGCGATACCAACTGGAATCGCCAACAGCAGAACTTTATGCCAGTTAGCCGTCGCAAAGCTGCCGAGCAGCCAGAACACGATATTGGGTAACGTTTCTTCGGTATCAGCCTGATACTGAATCAGGCTCACCAGCGCGGCAAAAAAACCACTCAAAATGATACCCGACAGGATCAGCACCAGCGTATTCTCCAGCCCCTGCAGCGCAGCAATGGCATACACCAGGATCAGCGCCGTCAGACCGAAGAAAAACGTTGACCCCATCATCAACCACGGCGACAGGCCGAGCAGAATAGCCAGCGTTCCGCCAAAAGCGGCCCCGGACGTCACGCCAATAATATGCGGGTCGACCAGCGGATTATGAAATACCCCTTGCAGCGTCGCGCCACATAGCCCCAACGCCCCACCCGCCAGCAGCGCCATCAGAATTCGCGGTAGCCTGACCGTCCAGATAACCTGACCGGCAATCCCTTCAGCGTCGCTATAGTGCATCAGGTGATAAAAGACTTCGCTTAACGACAGCGGATATTGTCCGAGGCACAACGAACCAAGGCCCAGCAACAGGACCGTTGCGATTAAGAGTGGTTGCTGGGGTAAAATGTGGTTACTTAACTGCATCAGGCTGCCAGTTCACACCATAAAAACGCTGATAGTAGTCTTGCGCCTGCGCATCAACATCCACGTCTTTGTAGGCGTCCGGGTACAGTTTTTTGGCCATCCACAGCTCACCAATAGCTAACGCTTCAGGCATCGGATAGCCCCAGGCTTTGGCGTACTCAGGCATCAACCAGACGCGATGATTTTTCACCGCATCAATCCCCTGCCAGTTAGGATCGTTTTGGATCTCCGTTACCACCTGCGGGTAGCGATCCTGAACAAAAATTACCTGCGGGTTCCACGCCAATACCTGTTCCAGCGCAACCTGACGGGCGCCTTTTACACTGGCAGCCGCCACGTTTAGCCCACCCGCGTGCTGCATCATGAGTCCCGTGTACTTCCCGGAACCGTAAGTCATCAGGTCGGGGTTAGCCATATAAATACGGACTTTTTGCGCATCCGGGATTTTTGCGACCGGCGCATTGAATTTTGCCCGCGCCGCAAAAACGTAGTCGATTAACGTCTCAGCTTGCGGTTTGCGCCCCACGACGTCCGCAATCAGGCGAATCCCCTGCTTTAACCCTTCGTTGTAGACCTGCTCTTCATCGGCCATGGTCGGGTTCATTTTATTCTGTTGCCCGGCTGCATCCTTGCGCAATGAGATTGCCACGACCGGAATACCGGAGTTCTGAATCTGCTGGATCATCTCCGCAGGCGCATAGTTGGCGACAAAAACCACCTGTGGATGAATCGCCAGTAGGCTTTCGATATTCACGCTGGTGAGATCGCCCGGCGTCGGCAATGTGGCAATTGCCGGCATAAAGCGCGCAAACTCAGGCCCGAGCTGTTTTTTCCAGCTCGACATCACGCCAATAATGTCCTGCTGAGCATTAAGCTGGACCAGAATATTCAGCGTCTGGTGTTGCAGCACGACCACTTTGTCGACGTGGTCCGGAATCGTGACCTGACGACCAAGCTGGTCGGTGATCGTACGGTCGGCCTGGGCAGAAAACGCAAACAACATGCTGGCGCATACCAGCACAAAAGAGCGGAAAGTTAACATGGGATACCATCTGGATAGCGGAGTAAAAACGATGTGTATTAAATTATATAACGATATGACAGGCAACCCATTCGCGATAAATACCGCACGACACACGAGGAAGATCAATTTATGCCGACAAAAAAGCCGACGGTGATGACCACCGTCGGCTGTGGGTAACACTATGACTAACGGATTATTTGGTTGCCGCTTTAATGATATCGAGCGCTTTGGCGAACTGATCCTGCGGGATCGTCAGCGGATAAAGGAAACGAATAACGTTGCCATACTGACCGCAGGTCAGCAGCAGTAATCCTTGCTCAAGGGCTTTCTTCTGCACGCGTTGTGCGGCGGCTGCGTTGGGTTCTCCCGTCGCTGCATCACAGAATTCAGCGGCGATCATAGAGCCTAAGCCGCGCACTTCGGCCAGTTCAGGACACCCGGTTTGCGCGTCAGTCAGAGTGGCGCGCAGTTGTTCGCCAAGAGCTGCCGCACGCTGGCACAGCTGTTCATCACGAATAATATCCAGCACCGCATGAGCTGCCGCAATTGACAGCGGGTTTCCGGCGTAGGTTCCGCCCAGACCACCCGGCGCAGGCGCATCCATAATTTCAGCTTTGCCCACGACGCCAGACAGCGGCATGCCGCCTGCAAGGCTTTTTGCCATAGTCATCAGGTCAGCTTTGTCAGCGTAGTGGTCCATCGCAAATAACTGGCCTGTACGGGCAAACCCGCTTTGCACCTCATCGGCGATCATCACGATGCCATGCTCGTCGCAAATACGGCGGATGGCAGCCACAAACTCCGGCGGCGCCACCACGAAGCCCCCTTCACCCTGGACGGGCTCGAAAATAATCGCCGCGACCTGAGTGGGATCGATATCGGCTTTAAACAGGCGCTCAATCGCTTTGATGGAGTCCGCCGTAGAAATCCCCTGCAACTCGCAAGGATACGGTGCGTGGTAAACCGAGCCAGGGAACGGGCCGAACCCTTTTTTATACGGCGCCACCTTGCCGGTTAACGCCATCGTCATGTAGGTACGCCCATGAAAACCGCCGCCAAAAGCAATAACGCCAGGACGGCCGGTATGTGCGCGCGCAATTTTCACCGCATTTTCGACCGCTTCAGCCCCGGTGGTGAAGAATGTGGTTTTGCGCTTGCCGTCGATTGGCGCAACGGCGTTGATTTTCTCCGCCAAAGACACATAGCTTTCGTACGGGACAATCTGATAAGCCGTATGGGTAAAAGCCTGCAGTTGCGCTTCGACTGCCTGCACCAGGCGAGGATGACGGTGTCCGGTGTTCAGCACGGCAATCCCGGCGGCAAAATCAATGTACTGATTGCCTTCGATATCGGTAATTGTGCTGTTTTCTGCTGACTGGGCATAAAAATCACACATTACACCCACGCCACGCGGGGTGGCATCCAGACGACGTTGTTGCAGGTTTTTATTGTTCATTCTCTACACCTTGTCCATTAATACATTTAGGTTGAATTACCCTTTAAATTTAGACGCCATCTGGTACTTTAATCGAGAGCCAAATCGTTTTATTTTAAGGATCCAAATGCGTTCACTTGCCGGAGATGTGATCAAGCAGGCATTTAGCCAGCAGACCGATGAAAAGCTGCATCGTCGCCTGTATGCCGCCATCTGCAGTTGCATCCTCGAAGGTAGCCTGAAACCGGCGACCCGAATGCCTCCGTCGCGTGACCTGGCAGGCGAACTGACGCTATCGCGCAATACCGTCCTACGGGTTTACGAGCAATTGCAGGCCGAAGGTTATATTTCCGCGCGCACCAGCAGCGGCACATTTGTCACCGACAGCGTGCTGGACAATCTCGACCTGCGTCCCCACAAAGAGCCCGTTGCCGCCGCACTGGAGGATCACACCCGCTTATCTGCCCGCTGCCTTGAGCTGCTGGGCCATGCCAGCGCCAGCCCTCGTCAATGGGGCGCATTTATTCCAGGCGTACCTGATGTGGAGCATTTCCCTCACCGGGTGCTCAAAAAAATTCAGGATCGGCTGGCGAGACGGTTGCGCCCGGAGTTTCTCACGTACGATGCCGCAGGCGGCGTGACTGAGCTGAAAGAAGCACTGGCAGACTATCTGCGCACCGCACGCGGGGTACGGTGTTCACCGGAGCAAATTCTGATTACTGAAGGTATTCACCAGGCGCTGGATCTGGTGACCCGGACGCTATGCAACCCGGGGGATAACGCCTGGATTGAGGAGCCGGGCTACTGGGGAATCAAAAATATTCTGCGCATCAATGCGGTTAACTTTTCGGCGATCCCAGTTGATGAACAAGGTATGGTGCCGCCGGAGGCTGGCGAATCTGCGCCAAAGCTGATTTTTGTGACACCGTCACATCAATATCCGCTCGGTTCGGTAATGAGCCTCAACCGCCGTCGGGCACTTCTCTTTCGCGCACGTGAAACGCGAAGCTGGATAGTGGAAGATGACTACGACAGCGAATTTCGCTTTTCCGGCCAGCCAATTCCATCATTGCAGGGACTGGAAGAAGAGACGCCGGTCATCTATATCGGGACATTCAGTAAAACACTCTATCCCGCACTGCGGCTTGGGTATGTGGTACTGCCCAAACCGCTCGCCGCGCCGCTGAAGAAGGTTCATAACGACCTCTATCGTGGTGGACATTTGTTGATTCAGGCAGCGCTGGCGGAGTTTATCCGCGAGGGTTACTACGCGGCGCACATTCGTAAAATGCGCCAGTTGTACAGTCGTCGCCGCCAGACGTTGGTGGAGCTTATCAGCCGCCAGTTGGGCGAGCAGTATCTTGGCTCCTTCAGCAGCAACGCCGGGCTGCACATGATTCTACAGTTGCCCGTCGGGAGCGATGACGTTGTCATTGCCCAACAGGCGAATGCGCAAGGGCTGCTGGTGCGCCCGCTGTCTCGCTATTACGTGAATGAAGAGAAACGCAGCGGCCTGCTGCTGGGATTTGCCAGTATTGCAGAGCATGAAATGGCGGCGGCGTTTACCCGACTGGTGGGTATTATCAGAGTAAACGCCGTTTAAGCACTGCCGGATGGCGCTGCAAGCACCTTGTCCATCCGACATGCTGTTTAATGTGACGCTTTTTTAATCCCTGCCAGGTCCTCCTGGCTTACATCGCCATTCCCTTCTCCCCAACTTTTACGCACGTAATTAATCACGTCGCGCATTTCGTTGTCGCTTAACATGCCACCGTAAGCCGGCATCTTAAAGGAGACGCTGCCACGCGTTGTCGGTGTTTCTGCGCCGTGGGCAATCACTCTGAACAGCGGCGTCGGGTCATCAACCATCACCAGCGGGTTGTTGATCAAAGAAGGTGCGTTATCATCCGTACCTTTCCCCTCCAGACCGTGACAGGTTGAGCAGTAGCGGTTATAGGTCACTTTGCCCGCCTCGGGTGAATTCGACCAGGACACCGTAGTTGCCGCTGCGCGCACCGTTTCAGGCTTCACGCTTTTCAGGCTCAGCAGATATTGCGCGATCGCCGTGGCATCGTCATCGGTCAGGTACTGTGTACTCTGCGTAACGACTTCAGCCATAGAACCTGAAACCGCGGCATGCTTGCTTTTACCGGTCAGCAACAGCGATTTTAATTCCTGCTCAGACATTCCCGTGCCGCGCAGCGAAGGCGCATACCAGCCGTCGATCATCGCGCCGCTCAGGTACTCGGCATCAACATTGGTATACGCTTTTTCGTTCATCGCCATGCCTCTCGGGGTATGGCAAGAACCGCAGTGCCCGGGACCTTCCACCAGATAAGCGCCCCGTTTTACTAACGCAGCGTTGTCATCCGTTTTCGCACGCTCTACAGTCGTCGCTGGCGCGTCGGTAAACAGCCAGTTCCAGATATGCAGCGGCCAGCGGGCGGAGAGTAGCCACGGAATGGCATTCTCTTTATTGGGCTGCGCAGAGGGGGTGACATCATGCATAAAATAGCGATACAACGCCTGTACATCGTCATCAGAAAGTTTCGCGTAAGAGGGATAAGGCATGGCCGGATAGAGCGGATGACCATCTTTGGCAATTCCCTGACGTACGGCCTTGTCAAAATCCTCGTATGAGTAATTACCAATACCCTGGGTTTTGTCTGGGGTAATGTTGGTCGAATAAATATCCCCTACCGGAGTAGGAAACTTTTTGCCACCCGCCATCGCCGCCCCCCCTTCGGTGGTATGACAGGCCACACAGTCAGAGATACGGGCGATATATTCGCCATTAGATTCCGCTGCACTCACAGAGGCGGTAAACAAACAGGCGGCAAGAACGGTTACGTTACGCATAGATCACCCCATATCCTTGAGTTCATTAACCGCACGCCATGCCTGGTCGATGGCCGTATGGGCATAAGCGCCCCAGTCAGAATCGGAATTAGCGATGGCAATGCGACCAACTGGCTGACGCGCCCGCTCGATAATTTCTGGCATTTTATCCATATCATCGAACAACGCGTTGGCGTAATACGCATAGCCATGCGCCCAGCGGTTAACCGTAATGGCGGAGATATCGCGTTGATTATCAAAGCCCGTTGAGCCAAACATTTCCTGCAACTGGGAGCGAATCATCTCCTCATGCGTCGCAAATGTGGTCCCCAGTAAATACGCTCGCCCCAGACGGAACTGTTCTCTGGCCGACAAATTACTGCCCGGATAAGTAGGCACATAGACCATGTGAATGACCATCGGATCGTCCGGTGAGGCCGGGTGTTGATACCCGCCGATGCTGACCGGATAGTCGAGCTTAATCCGGCTGTATGGTGCCGCCGGAGAGTAAAATTCATGCACGCCAAGCTGTTTGAACGCCTGCCAGTTTTTGACCACCACGTTGGTGTACACCAGCGGTGCCTTCACGTTCAGTTTGAGATCCGCCTGCTGCTGTTCCGGCATCTCAGGCACCAGATACGGGATCATCATGTTATAGCCCGCCATGATGGTGTTTTTACCGCGCACGCGATGCATTTTGCCGTCACGCAGATAGGTCACCACCACGCCATCCTTTGTGTTGGCCGCATTAATCACCGTGCTATTCAGACGCAAGCGCGTGGTGTTTTCCGGCAGATCCAGCTTTTCATAATGCAGTCTGGCAAGGACGGAGTCTTCCATCGTGTTACCCGGTAGCGCATCCGGCAGCATATACCTGACTAACAGTCGGGCCAGCCCGGCGTTACCGTCAGGGAAATGGTAAACATACGGCTCTTCGAGGTCGGCCAGCGACTCGCCGTCCAACGGCGGTATTCCCAGCGCCTCCATGCCGGGTAATGCGCACGCCCTGGCATCGCTACAGGAAATGCCTTCAATGCCGATGGCAAAGAAGTCATTAGAACGCTGCTGAAAATAGAGCAGCGCCATTTTGCTCAAACCAACTTTTGTGGCCAAAAATTCACTGTAGCTGTGGGTATCCAGCCATTCCATTTTCTCATCGACCGTCATGCCCGGAAGATAGTCGCCAGGATGGACGTGCAGGTCGATCAACGCCTTTCGGTCATGCTCACTTAGCGGAAAATCATTGATAAAGTCTTCAATTTTACGGCCATTGAGCCTGTTCGGCGGGATATCATCAGATACCGCGCGCCCCGGATCGCCGCTGACGATTTTTGTCTCGCCAAAATTCTTTTTGTCGAAAAAAACGCCACGACTGAGCTGCCAGTCGGGGTAGAAGTTTACGTCAAAACTCTCTTTTAACCGCGTGACGCTGACGCCCACGGTTTCCATCAGTTTTTGCACCTCAGGGCTGAAATTGTGCGCGGGCGACTGGAATGCTTCGCTGCCGCCATAGCCGAGTAATTTCTTACCTGAGCTCGTAAATTCGTTACGTTTGGCGTGCCCGCCAAAATCGTCATGGTTATCGAGGATCAGGATCCGGCTATTTTGACCGGCAAGCTGGCGCCAGAAACAACCGGCAGCCAGCCCGCTAATACCGCCGCCCACAATCACCAGATCGTACTCTTCCTCAACGGGCAGAGCGTTTAAATCAAAATGCTTATGCTCGCGGCCTACTGCATGCGCCATTTCAAACGATCCAGGATGATTACCCCGCAGCCCCGTCAGCCCTGGCGGATAATAATTTCCATCTATAAATGCGTTTCCCTTTCCTGCCGCCCTGACCCATTCCAGCGGGGTAAGCCCCGCCGCAATAGTCACCGCGACGCCGTTGAGAAAATCACGTCTGGTAATTGCCATTAACTTTTTTCCTTATTGCTACACACTGCCCTAAATACGACACAAATAAGAGATGTCCCCCTTCATAGTAATAAAGGGGTACAGCCGACTATTTCCCTGGCTTTAACTCTTCATCCAGTTTTTTAGAATCATAATAATCACCCTGCCAGGTGATTTTACCTGCTTTAACATGAATATAGCTGACACCTTCAAATTTTATCGGATTATTTGTCGGCGGACTCCCTGCCCATTCACCACTATTTTTGCCTGAAAATTCCCAACGAAACGCCACGGTATCTTCGTCGTAAACGGGTTTGCCGACCATTTTCCAGCTCAGATCTGGCACCGCCTTAATAAAGGCACCGATAACCTCTTTTTCAGCTTTTTCTCTGCCATTTATCGGTTCGCCAGCGGCGGCATCATAATAGACTGCGTCATCAGCAAGATATTGCGCGGCTCGCGAAGCATCGTGTGCATTCCAGGCTGCCATGTACTCTTTAACGGTATTCAGCGATGTGCTTTCTGCCAGGCTATAGCCCGAGAACATCACGAATGAAAGCACCGCTATGTTTAATGTTTTCATCGACATCCTCTCTATTCAGAAATGTCACACATGATATGTTTCACCCGGGTATATTCTTCGAGCGAATAGGATGAGAGATCTTTGCCATAACCCGATTTTTTGAACCCGCCGTGCGGCATTTCGGCGCACAGAGGAATGTGATTGTTAATCCACACGGTGCCAAAATCGAGGTCAATGCTGAAGCGCTGTGCGCGCCCATGGTTACTGGTCCAGACGCTGGCGGCCAGACCATATTCCACATCATTCGCTTTGTGTAGACCCTCTTCATCAGTCGAAAACGACTGAATAGTCATTACCGGTCCAAAAACTTCATGCTGAATAGCTTCGTCATGTTGATGCAATCCGGAGACGATCGTCGGCTCAAAATAGAAGCCCGGACCCGGCCCGGCACGCCCACCCGTTTCAATTTTTGCATGTGCCGGTAAACGCGCAATAAAGCCTTTCACCTGCTCCAGTTGGTTTTTACTGTTCAATGCGCCATATAGCGCAGCCTGATCCGCTGGCGGTCCAAATTTAATACTCTTCGTTTTCTGAACCAGCTTTTCCAGGAATTCAGCGTAGATGGATTGTTCGACCAGAATACGCGTAGCCGCCGTGCAATCCTGGCCGGCATTGAAGAAGCCTGCCGTGGTGATCGTCGCGATCGCCTTGTCCATATCTGCATCAGCAAACACCACCGCAGGCGCTTTCCCGCCCAATTCCAGATGCGCCTTGGTCAGGTTCGCCGCTGCCGAAGCCGCAACCTGTAGACCCGCGCGGACCGAACCGGTAATCGAAACCAGTGAGGCCTTCGGGTTTGAAACCACCAGCGAACCGGTGCTGGCTTTACCTAATACGACGTTAAACGCCCCTCTTGGGAACAACGGCGCGGCCAGTTCAGCTAACAGCAGCGTGCTGACCGGCGTGGTGTCGCTGGGTTTTAATACGACCGTATTGCCTGCCGCCAGCGCTGGCGCAATCTTCCATACCGCCATCATGAACGGGTAGTTCCATGGCGTGACTTGTCCAACGATACCCAGCGGTTCACGGCGGATAGTCGAGGTAAACCCGGCGGAATATTCCCCTGCCGCTTTCCCTTCAAGACAGCGCGCCGCACCGGCAAAAAAGCGGATGGCATCGCAGGATGCCGCGATCTCTTCCTTCTCAATAAAATGGCGAAGCTGACCGGTCTCCTGACTCTGCGCGTTCACCAGCCGCTCAACGTTTCGTTCAATCTCATCTGCCAGTTGCAATAACGCCTTTTGCCGCTGTGCCGGCGTCGATTTTCGCCAGATGCTAAACGCCGCCTCCGCCGCCGAGTAGGCCTGCTCCACCTCTTCCGCATTGGCGTTGGGTGATAATGCATACGTTTCGCCGTCGACCGGACTCACCAGTTCGAAGGTATCTTCGCTACGACCTGCTACGTATTGCCCATTGATAAAATGCTTCAGGGTTTTCATGTCTGTCTCCTGCCCGTTAATACATAAAGAAACTTATGTAATATATATATTGTAAAAGATTTTCAAATGCGCAACATTGACACTATGATAAGCCTCGCATTTTTAACTTAATTTTTACATTTTCGGGATAAGGCTTTTCATCGTGAGACGAGGCTTTATGCTCAGCTCATCATGAAGTTATCGGGACACACATCCGCTTGTGCAGTGACGTTGCGCATAGGCATGTAAAATAACTCGGCCATTCTTACCTTCCTTGCCTGACGGGCATGTGTTAAAAATGGTCGTTGTTTCAGGGAATTGAGTGCAGAAAAGATTATGATTACTCACGCGGTCATATTTGCGCCTATCGGGCAGGTCAGTCGTTCAGACCAGATAGTGCAGCGCCTGTCAAACGCCATTATCACGGGGTTGCTGGAGCCAAAAGAACAGCTCCCCAACGAAACTGATTTGGCAAAGATGATGGGTGTCTCACATATCACTATCAGAGAAGCGCTAAACACGCTTCGGGCTAATAATCTTATCCATACGGTTCGTGGTCGTAATGGCGGGAGCTTCGTTTGCGAAAATATTGATGGCAAAAACAGCGCCCTGCATCCGTTCAAAGCGATCAGTACGGATTATCTTTCTGACCTGGGTGAAATGCATTGCGCCATTATCAGCCATAGCGCAAGGCTGGCTTCCAGACGGATGACCGGCGCGGATATCGCCAAATTTCGCGAGTTTGTTGAGGTGCTCAGCAAGGCAAACTCACCAGAGCTGATGACCCAGGCCGATATGCGCTGTCTACTGGCGATAGCTGCCAGTTCACATTCGGCGCGACTGGCCAATCAGGAGCTGCAGGTCCAGGCTGAATGGGCATCGCTGGTGGCGATACTTTATCGCGCAGACAACATTCATGCCGAAATTATTGCGCTTTACTCGGCACTGGCCGATGCGCTGGCAGCTCACAACGAGGCAGAATCCGTGCAGCTTGCCACACGGATCATCGACACGTTTACCTATTACCTTATTGAAAAAAAGCTGAAATATAACTCGAACTGACAATCAGTGAAGGCAGGACAGACAATGAGCTCTTCGACATCCTTAAGCGCATTAATTCGTAAGATTGATGATATTACCGCCTCTACCGTAGATTCTACCGTTGCGCTGGCGAGGAGCATCCATGAGGCGATTTCCGGGGTGCAAAAGGCCTCAGCAGAAGTTGTCCTCGATCCATCGGTGAGATCTACAGTTCAGCAACACATCAAGCGCACCCTCAGTAACAATCATTACTGTTCAGGGGCCGGGTTCGCCAGCCATATTGAGAGCACTGCAACCACAAAAGAGTATTGGCTGCTGGAATGGTGGTATAAGAAAGATAATGGTTTGAGTCAGGCGCACCTCGATTTAGATCAGGCCACCCAGCAACGTCTGGATTTCAGAACCTTCGAGTGGTTTAAGCACTCACCTCCGGCAGGAAAAGCCTATATCCACGGTCCCTACGTCGACTATATCTGCAATATTTCCTACACCCTGACCTCGGCAGTACCGATCTACTACAACGATCAGTTTCTTGGCGTTGCCGCCGTCGATCTGCTGGTCAGTCAGATAGAGGCCGAACTGCTCTCCTGCGCTCATCCTGACTATGTCATTCTGACCAATCTGGAAAACAGAATTATCTTTTCCAGCTGGCCACGTTTTCGCGTGGGTGAATTACTCTCTCCCGCAAACAGTACCGTTGTTTATCAGAGCGACTACTTTATCCTTTATCACTATCAAAACTAAGGGCCCGAAGGCCCTTAGTGTTTAGTTATCCTGCCCCATATTCAGCTTGTTAGCGTAGGCAATGGCGTCGTTTTCCGGTGCCGCAGAGCGACCAAACGGTCGGGTCAGGAACATATAGATAAGCCCGGAGCCAACGACAATCGCCAGGCCGAACAGTACCGTCCAACGGTCGATGAAATCGCTGCTGTCTGCCGGTTGCGCCAACAACCAGATCCCACACAATCCATAGGCTAGCGCCAGCACGTTCACAATCACGCCCCAACCGCCAATGGTCCACTCCCCGGCCGGTTTCCAGCCTTTCAGGCGCTGGCGCAGTGCGGCAAGCACAACCATCTGGAACGAGATATAAATACCGATGACGGCAAACGCGGTAATACGCGACAGATTGTCTGGCTGGAAATAGACCCAAACGCAGATGATGACTGGCAGCAGACAGCTAACAACCATCGCATTATCCGGAACACCATTTTTAGAGATCTTTGACATCCACTCACTTCCCGGCAGCATTCTGTCGCGGGAGAAAGAAAAGATAAGACGGCTTAACGCAGCCTGCAGAGACAAAATGCACGACAGCATCGCCACAATCGCGACGATGATAAAGATAGTTGCACCAGTTTCACCAAGAGCTTCATTAAGGATGGCCGGAATCGGGTCAGACGTTTTGCCATTCACGATACTGACCAGATTTGGTGAAGCCAGGAGGTATCCCATGACGGAAATAATCGCCGAAATCGCACCAAATACGATGCTCAAAATCATCGCAACCGGGATCTTTTTACTTGGATTCTGTACCTCTTCCGCAACGTTACCGCAGGCCTCAAAGCCAAAGAACATAAACAGCCCCATCAGCGCGGCAGACATAAATGCGGTGGAATAGCTGCCGTCATGCGCCAGCACGCCCATCGAATCAAAAATTACGGAGAATGGCTGCGAACGGTGGAATATCAGCAGATAAATTCCCAGCGCAATCACGCTAACGATTTCACACCAGAAGCCAATTTTTGCGACCCGGGCCAGATTTTTAGTCCCGGACATATTAACAGCCATCATCAAAAGCAGCAGCAGGACGGAAGTCGCCAACATAGTGGCTGGCGTCTGACCATAGTGGAAGAGCGACTCAACAAATGTTGAAGTATATTCCGCGATTGACGTAATGGTGACCACCAGTGCCCACAGGTAAATCCAGGCAGCGATCCACGCATATTTCTTGCCCCATAACCTTCTGGCCCACGGATAAAGCCCGCCGGTTATCGGATACTGGGAAGCCACCTCACCAAACACCAACGCCACCAAAAGTTGTCCACATGCGACGATTAAAATCCACCAGACTGCGGGCGGCCCCGCCAGCGTTACGGCCAGTGCAAACAGCGAATAGA
Source organism: Citrobacter sp. RHBSTW-00859 (assembly GCF_013729795.1). Taxonomy (NCBI): domain Bacteria; kingdom Pseudomonadati; phylum Pseudomonadota; class Gammaproteobacteria; order Enterobacterales; family Enterobacteriaceae; genus Citrobacter; species Citrobacter sp. RHBSTW-00859. Next base: position 2,732,395 of record NZ_CP056284.1, read on the forward strand.
CGGCGGTAAGCGGCGAAAGGTAAGTAAAACCCAACGCAAAATTTGAAATAAGACCGATCGAGCGATTGAACTGTTCTTTGCCATCTTTTTGAAAATTATCGTTTTTCTTATCAGGTGTCTGTTCCATATAGCTTTCTCTTTTGTGGAATAGTCGCAGGGTTGAACAATTAATGTATAAAAGATATTAAGTTATATGTATAGTAATTTTGTCGCTAATTTGTTAAAAATGATCGCGCATCACGTTAATGAAAAAGTGGAAGTAGAACAGTCGAGGGCACAAGTATTTTTCGGTATTTCCGCTTCACGGTTCTTTAGCAATTGCGAATTGTTGGTCAACTGGCGGGTAAACAGGCACCCCGAATTGAGTTCAACGCTAAGTAGCAAGAATCGCTGCTGTTAAGCAACATTTTTGCAATATAATAATGTGATGTTAAACGCTGAACCTGAGCAGGTGAATGATGGAAATTGATCTCGATAATCTGGTCTTTGATGGACTGGAAGAAGCGCAAGAGCGTAATGCTGAACGTCTGGAAGATGCAGACAAGAAAGCGCAGGACATTATTGCTGATAATGACTGCGGCGACGCCTGTAAAATCTGATTTCCAAACCGGCGCAATGCCGGTTTTTTTACCGCCAGACTATGCCCCTCCTCTTATCTACATTTCCCATTGCGTTTACCCATTGTTAACACCGCTTTCACTAATAACATTTTGTAAATAGATAAGAATTTTTTCTTATTTTGTCCTGAACGTAAGTTATGGGAGCGTAAAAAGCACAAACCAAAAACGACAGGGATTTACATCATGATGGCAACGAAAACTTACCGCGCTAAAAAAACACTGCTGGCACTCGGCGTGCTGCTGGCCACCGGCATTGCCGCCTCGCAGGCTCAGGCTGACCAACTGGCCGATATCAAAGCCGCAGGTGTAGTAAAAGTTGCGACATTCGACGCGAATCCGCCGTTTGGCTCCATCGATGCCAAAACGCATAAGATTGTCGGCTATGACGTTGATTTTGCTGAAGCGCTGGCAAAATCCCTCGGCGTAAAACTGGAACTGGTGGCGACTAATCCGGCAAACCGCATTCCATTATTACAATCCGGTAAAGCCGATTTAATCGTGGCGGATATCACGATTACGCCTGAGCGGGCGCAGGTCATTGACTTCTCCGTCCCCTATTTTGTTACCGGGCAGCAGTTCCTGGTACCGGCCAAATCCCCGGACCAGCTCGATGCATACAGCAAAGCGCGAATCGGTGCGGTGAAAGGCACTACCGGTGAGCAGGCGCTACATCAGCGCTTCCCGCAGTCACGTGTGCTGGCCTACGACGATATTCCACTGGCGTTAACCGCGCTACGCAATGGCAATGTTCAGGCCATCACCCAAGACAGTACGATTCTGGCCGGTCTATTAAGCGGTGCGCCGGATAAAGCAGATTTCAAAATTCTGCCTGACCTGTTGAGCAAAGAAGAGATTGGCGTGGGAGTGAAAAAAGGTGAGCCAGCGCTGTTAAAAGCCGTCAATGATGAGCTTTTGAGGCTGGAATCTACCGGGCAGGCGGCAAAAATTTATGATGTCTGGTTTGGCCCTGAAACCAAAAATCCGCAACCCCGCGCCTTTAAAATAGAAGCGAAGTAATATGCTCTCAGCCCTGTTTCATCGTTGTGCAGTTTCCGCGGCGGATTTTAACCATTTGCGCCAGGCAAGCGTCGAACTGCGCAATGTCATCAAACAGTTTGACACTCACACCGTACTTAACGGCGTCAGCCTGTCAGTTGAACCCGGTGAAGTGGTAACTATTCTGGGCCCTTCTGGCTCGGGAAAATCCACGCTTATACGCCTTATCAATCAGCTTGAGTCGCTCAGCGGTGGCGAGATTTTCATTGATGACAAACCAATTAGTCAGTTGCGCGGGGCAGCATTACGCCAGTTACGCAGCCGTATCGGTTTCGTTTTTCAGCAATTCAATCTCTATTCGCATCTGACAGCGCATCAGAACATCTCGCTGGCACTGGAATATGTTCACGGCTGGAACAAGTCGGCAGCCGCGCGTCGGGCACTCGAATTGCTGGATCAGGTGGGACTGGCAGAAAAAGCGAGCGTTTATGCCGCACAGTTGTCCGGTGGGCAGCAACAGCGCGTGGCCATCGCCCGCGCGCTGGCCTCATCGCCACAAATCCTTCTGTTTGATGAACCCACCTCCGCGCTGGATCCGGAAATGATCGGCGAAGTATTACAGGTGATGAAAAACCTGGCCCACAGCGGTATCACCATGATCGTCGTGACCCATGAAATGCATTTTGCCCGTGAGATTGCCGATCGCGTGGTATTCATCGATGGCGGAGAAATTCTTGAAGTGGCCGCGCCGGAGGATTTTTTCACCCGGCCACAGCACCCGAGAACCCAGCGTTTCCTGAAAAAAGTGCTCGACCCGTTACACCAGGAGTCATCGCTATAATGCTTGCAATGGACTGGCAGGGAGTGCTGAGCGGGCAACCTCTGCAATGGATAATTTCCGGTTTTCTCACCACGCTCTGGGTGACACTGGCAGGTATCGTACTCGCCACGCTCATTGCCATCTTCCTACTCGGCTTGCGTCTGACGGGCAATCGCTTCAACAAAGCGGTGGTCAGTGTATGGGTTTCGGTGTTTCGCAACACGCCTTTACTGGTGCAACTGATGTTCTGGTATTTTGCCGCATGGAACTGGCTGCCCCGCAACGTCATTACCTTCATCAATGCAGAGCATCCCTGGTCTATTCTGCCAGGCGATGTCTGGTGGTTAACACCAGAGTTTATCTGTTCAGCATGGGGGCTGGGCGTATTTACCTCGGCATTTTTGGTCGAGGAGATCGCCTCTGGTTTACAGGCGGTTTCTGCCGGACAACGTGAGGCTGCCGTGGCGCAGGGTTTTTCATCCTGGGCGACGTTTCGTCACATTCTGCTCCCTCAGGGACTGGCGAACGCCTGGCAACCCATTGTTGGGCAATACCTTAACCTGATGAAACTTTCCTCGCTTGCCAGTGGTATTGGATTTGCTGAGCTAACCTACCAGGTGCGGCAAATTGAGAGCTACAACGCGCACGCGCTGGAAGCCTTTGCTGTTGGCACTGCGCTCTATCTGTTCACCGGCATCGTTCTGGGTATGCTGCTTACGCGTCTTGGCCCACGGCCGGCATCGGGTAAATCGTCCAGGGTTAAAACGCGTATCTTCAGCGTCAGGAGCATACTGCATGATCGCTAATATTTCGGTCATTACCGACAATCTTGATTATCTCCTGTGGGGACGGGTGGCGGATGGACAACCCGGCGGCGTTCTGCTCACGTTGTTGATGGCTCTCGGCGCGGCGCTGCTGGCCTTGCCTGGTGGGATAGTTCTTGCCTGCTGCGCCTGGCGTTTTCCGGGCACGGTTCGCAACGGGTTGTTTATCTGGGCGGAGTTTATTCGCGGCATTCCGCTAATCTTTGTGATTTTCTGGATGTGGTATTTGCTACCCATGCTGACCGGAAGCGATCTCCCCGGAGCCGTTACCGTGACGCTGGCGCTGGCATGGTTCACCGCTGCCTCGGTCATGCACTCAGTGTATGCAGGAATTAGCGCGCTGCCTGGCGGGCAATATGATGCTGCCGTGGTTCAGGGTTTTCGCCCGTATCAGGCCCTGTGGCTTATCTTATTGCCGCAGGTGCTGCGTAACGTACTGCCATCGCTGACGGGGATTTTTATTGGATTACTGAAGGACACGTCGTTGGCGTTTATCGTTAACGTGCCGGAACTCACAACGGTTGCGGGTCAGGTTAACAGCCGGGTACAAATCTATCCGGCAGCCATTTTTATTTTTACGGGACTGGTCTATTACCTGCTGTGCCTGAGCCTGGAGAAAATCACCCAACGCCGCTTCGCGTTAAAATGAGATCACGGCTCAACATTCCACAAACTGGTGGTCTTCGTTGAGCCGATATTTCACGCCCGCCCGAATGTTATTTTCCCCCTCAACGGCAAGCGCAAAACGCATTCTCTCGCCATCGTGATAGGCCAGCGCCGCGCAGCCGCCGGGGCCGAGTATTATCGAATCGACAACACCGGTACTGGCAACAACGGCGTTCTCTCCGCTGGCAATAATGTGGATGTTGTCGGCGCAGTTGGCGATTTTAGACTCTGCGCCAAAACAGGCCAACTGAGTTAAATCACCACCGCAGGCAATCCGGTTTCTGTCGCCGAGCGAACTGATGCGTACGCGCATGCCGGTACTGGCGATACGCGTCCCGTCACCCACGCTACTGATACGTGCCGAATTTCCCGCAACCGCAATTCGCCCGCGATCGCCTGAACTGCCGATATGCGCGTTATAGCCTACGCTACCAATACGTGCGCTGTAACCTGCGCTGGCGATCTGTGCGGCATACCCGGCGCTGGTGATTTTAACGTTATCGCCTGCACAACTGAATCGGGCGTTATCTTCCGCACTCGCCAGCGGACGGCTGATTTCCCCCGCCGTTTGCACACGGGAAATATTCCCCATCGCGCGAATATCCTGCTGGGCAAAACTCGCCTCTTCCCGCCATTTTGACCAGCCGTATTCCACCAGGCTATTTGCCCAGTCTGTATACCCTTCCCGCTGGAGCGCACGATGGACATCAGCATAGCTTCCGCCAGTTGGAAACGCGCGTAGAAACCAGCGATACATTACGGGCCCAACGCGCCAGGCCCGTAAGTCACTTCGCGTAATCATCATCGCTTAATGCCGGTGATAGCCATCCACCATACACTTGAAGGTTTCGCCCGGCGTACGACCTGTCGTGCAGAGATAAAGATGCCCAAAAATGAAAAACAGACTGATTATTGCCAGCGCGAAGTGCGCCTGGAGCAACCAGTAACGCACGCCGGGGAACAGGTCACCGACAACCGTCGGATAGAGCGATAACAACCCTGAGATCAGCAGCAGTGGCAGTAAGCCATACATCACGCCAACATAGGCCGCCTGCTGTAGCGGGTTGAATTTAGAACGCTTTGATGCCGGGAATGGGTGTGACTCGCCCTGCATAATGCCAAACAGGTAAAAACGCGTTTGTCTTTGCGCTCGTCCGATCCAGCCCTGACGTTGAATAATATAGTGATGCCCGTTGCCGCCAATCAGATTGATCAGGACAAAGCCAATCCAGCAGGCGAGCAACAAAAAGCCGCAGACCTCATGCACGGTAAGCAGGCTTTTCATCACCGACGCACTGACGACGGAGAAGTGATTGACCAGGCCACTGACCAGAAGTAGCAGAAATAGCAGCGCATTCGACCAGTGCCACAAACGAACGGCCTTCGAGTATAAATAGACTTTCTCACCGTGCCCTGCCGACGCTTTATGCGCGGCCCGAAAGCGCAGCATGGCGTGTAGCGCCAGCACCAGCCACATCCCCACCAGCATTAACCCGGCGATGACCAACCACACAGGCCAGTAGTCCGGTGAAAACAGGGGAACAAACTGCGCAAGCTGGGCGTGAAACTGTTCGGCATTCTGCGACGCGTTCATACATTTTCCTTTTTAATCAAATGTTGACCGAACCGACGATACAGATGGGGTTTCCCGGCGCCTGCAAGTTGATGCTCGTAATACTTATTTTCTCTCAACCAGGTCTGTATTTCCGGGCTATCTTCGCGACCAAAAATCAGCGCATGTTCCGGGCAGGCATTAACACAGATCGGCGGGAAACCTTTCGCCAGACGTGATTCAGCGCAGAAGTCGCATTTATCCGCCACTTTGGTCTGCGGGTTGAGATAACGCACCTGATAAGGACACGCGCCAATACAGTAACTGCAGCCGATACAGGAAGACGTGTCTACCCGCACAATGCCGTTGTCATCTCGCCATGAGGCGCCAGTCGGACACACCTCAATACAGGGGGCATCATCACAGTGCTGGCAGGACTGACGGAAGTAGTGATACAGCGTTTCGTTGTCGTTGTCCGAAACCGGAATATGAGCTATAGACAAACGGCTACCCTGCGCAGGAACATGGTTGGTTTTCCTGCATGCGCGGGCGCAGATATTACATCCGTTACACAGTGATTCATCGTGAATCATGACGTAATGTACGTCTTTAGAACTCCTGGTACTCGCTAACAGATTTTGACCTGGGCCAGTGAAAAAAATCACCGTCCCCATGCCAATGACAAATTTTCGTCGGGTGAAGGACATCGGGTTATCCTCTAATACTGTGACAGTGGTCGTCCACACGTTCCATGACATCAACCTGAATAATTCAGGGGTTCTGATACTGCTCAACCTCAAGCCATTCGCACAGGCCGTACGCTTTGCCATAACTCATAAAACGTTCGCTGAACAAATAAGGCTCCGCATTTGACGATTCCACAGTCCGTATATCTGCATAATCAGGATGCGTTTCCATAGCCGTGAGCGCAGCGGCAATCTGTTGAGACTCAAAGCGATACGGCGGTTGCGTCAACATGGCGACCTTATAAGGGCGAGGATACGTTCGACAGTCGAAGCGTACCGCCTCGGCAATCGCACGGCAGATGTCGTTTTCCACCACCTGCACACACATGTCGGCGTAATTTGCCGTCATGGTTTGCGTCGAATAGAAATATGCTTCTTCCGCACCCTGCACACAGGTGATATCCGCACCATTCGCGTCCTGGCCCAGCACATCCAGCAGCGCGGAAAGATCGGTTTCAGGAACCGAATAAGGCGGCAGCAAAAAGACACTGCGCGCCACCAGTTGCCCCGATGCTGAATGCTGGCGGATAAAATCTGCCACAATCGACTCCGGGCTGGCAGGTTCATGAACCTGGGGCGCATTCATCTGTTCTACAGGCGGGTGAAACGCCTGCAGCCACTGTCTCTTTCGGCTATCCACTTCGTCAGGAAACGCCTCAACGGGGGTCAGAACGTCGCTCACGTTAGTCATCTCGCATTCCTTACGCCGGCAACAGATCTTGTGCAGCCAAATCAGCGGCTACATCTTCAAGTCCGAGTCGGTTCAGGGTTTCACGCGTTGGGCAACCCAGCTCTGGATCCCAGCCCATTTCCTGATAGAACATCGTCAGCGACTGACGCATATCTTCCCGGTCCATCTTGTCGGTCCCTTCAGTGAAGACCGGGATCTTCGGATCTTTATCAAACACCCAGGAGCAGATGAGATCGTGCTCATTGCGCATATCTTTGGTTTGCATCAATTTGACCGTATAGGCACGGTGCAGGGTAAAGATGCGTTCAGCGGCCAGGTCCAGACTCTCCTGCGTGGTTTCATCGCCGGTGACCGCCTGGAAGAATTTTGCTTCCAGATCCAAATCTCCGCGATAGTTACGGCTCTTGAGTGGTGAAACCGTCATCGGCCACACCCAGTTGCACAGCGTAACCGCGTTATGCAGGCAGACTTTCAGCAGCGTCCATTTGGCATATTTGATCTTGGCGGCATTGATCGGGGTGTAGTTTTTGGTTTCGTCGTATGCATCCTGCGAACCAAATAGCTCGCCCGCCACTTCGCGCTGTAATTTCAGCGGTAAACCGGAACCGATGAAGTTGATATGGGTGTGCGCCATACAGTCACGGTTAAACATACAGTTGGTGATCGCCCCCACCTGTGCAGAGGCCTCGTTTGCATGGTGGACAGGAAAACCAAACGGCGACCACAGTTTATTTTTGGCATAACCCCAGTACTCTTCGCCCAAATCCCAGCGTTCAGCAATGGCATACGATCCGTCCGCAAGATGGCTGAGTTCCCCCACGCGATGCGCCAACCGGTAGTAAAAATCCTTAATAAAATGAGGATCGCCCGCTTCCAGCTGATCCCAGCGGATCTCCGCATACTCTTCAGCTGGCAGTACGCGCTTAAAGACGCCTTTCGAATAGCAGTAAGTAAAATCACGATGCAACTGCCCGTAGTTACACCAGATGCCATAATCGTCAAACAGGTTCAGACCAATCAGATTTCCCACCACGCGCCCATCGTCTTTATCGTCGAAATCTTTCGGGCCATTGGGGAAAATGGTGGTGTGGACAAAGTTTGCCACGCAGGTGTTACCGCCGGTACTTGGCACGCCAAAATCTTTCACCCGCGGGACATTGAGCTGCGACATACAGCGAATGGGGCATGAATGGCAGCCGCTCATTTTGACCGTGTATTTCTCAGCGGCTGGCCCCAGATCGAACACGGATTTATAGGTACGGAAACCCACGGTATTCTGGTTACCCGGCGGGATTTCCCCGGTTTCGATTGGTCCCCCTTCTGCCGCGCCCCAGAACAGTCCCTTACGGGCCGTCCAGCGCGAGTTTGGCGAAGAGTATTCTGCCCAGGCCTGCGGGGTGCTTGGCACAACGTGGTTGTTGTTGGCACCGATGAGCTCGGTCATCATGTAATCATTGAGCCGCTTCATCTCTTTACGATCGGCAATATTGACCCCTTTGGTCCCTTCTACCGCAATAGCCTTCAGGTTTTTCGACCCCATTACCGCGCCAGTACCGGCGCCTCCGCTGTGGTTGCGACTGTTGATCATGCAGGAGAGCGGCACCAGATTTTCACCCGCCTGACCAATAGCGGCGACGCAGGTTTCCGGGCTGGTAATGCGGCAAATCTCTTCGGTTGTGGCGCGCGTTCCCTTACCCCACAGGAAATCGGCTTTTTCGATGCTGACCTTTTCGTCTTTAATGTTGATCCAGACAGGCGTCGCGGACTTGCCTTCGATAATAATGGCGTCGTAACCGGCGAATTTCATTTGCGCAGCAAAGAAGCCGCCCATATGAGCATCCACCACTAAATTGCCTTTGGTAAAAGTCGATAAGGAGGTGATATTGACGCGGGAGCTACAAGGGGCACCAGAGCCAGTTAATGGCCCGGTGGCGAAAACCAGTTTATTCCCTTCATCGAAAGGCATGGTGCCTGGCGGGACTTCGTCGTACATAATTTTATAACCAAAGCCCATCCCGCCGACAAATTTTTTAAATTTACTGGAATCTTCAAGGGTGATATTCCCCGTGGTGAGATTGACCCGTAAAATATTACCTGTCCAACCATTAGCCATCATGTTTTCCTTTGCAAGAAGGTTTAATAGATATACCCGCCATCCTTCAGGCAGTTTTTTTGCAAAACTGCGATATTTTTGGCAATTAATGACGCGTATCAGGTATGCCTGCTATCTATCAAACAGTAATATCTTTCCACTCGATAATTTTTAATGCCCCAGTCGGACAAGCATTGGCGCACTCCCCACATAACACACATTTTGAGGATTTTTTTGTTTCGGTATTCACGGTCGCCATCATCCACGGGCAGGCGGTGGTACAAGCGCTGCAGCCAATACAACGTTTATGATCCACCGCAATACAGCCGTCTTCCTGTTTCCAGGTAATAGCGCCAATGGGGCAGACCTTCATGCATTGCGGATCTTTGCACTGACGGCAGGTATCAGCGGTATAGTTTAAATCGCCATAAAGTCCGCCACCGGACCCGACGCCATCATCGCCAAAGAAGAAGTTGCGATGGATTTTTATACGGGAAAAGAAAGTCCCCACGGCACCATCGTTATAATTGGTACAGGAAATTTCACAGCGGTGGCAGCCAGTACAGCGCGCTCGCTGGGTCACCAGCACCCCTTTCGGCGTATTGATAAGCCCCACGGTACCGCTGTCGATATCTTCCTGCTTACAGCCAAATAGTGATAACAGTGCAGGGGCGATGGTTAATCCCGCCAAACCTTTTCCTGATATCCGCAGAAATTCAAGCCGCGTTAAACCACAATCTAAAAATGGACGATCAACCTGATTCATTTATTTCGCATCCTCTTCGCAAACGCTGTGTTAGCAACACCTCCAGGCTAAATTAAACCCGTGCAACTCAAGCCATTTCGGGCGGTTAATGTTGCCAACAACACGTAAATTTTTGCCCTAACCTGATCGCGTAAAATGACGGTGGTTAAACTGAATGAATCTAATCCTTTAGGGTTAGGCATAAAGATAATGTGGTTATTCAGCGCTCATAGTTTTGATCGTCATCAATTAAAAAACGGAAGGGAAATAATAAATGTGGAGTGAGATTTATTATCATTAAGATAAGTTGAAATAATATTTCACATGCTTTGCAAATATTTGTGACTCTACTCGCATATATATTTTAATATCTCACTCGGAATATAACTTAATATACAGCGAAGATTACTCCTCTAATTTCAGCACTAAATTATATATATTGATAAATTAACGTGACGAGAATAAAAGGACGGCGAACGAGACCACCATCCTCTTTTTGTGGATTAACCGGCTAATGCTTTAATGACGGTCTCAATAGCCTGTTTTTCTAACTCGCTGCGCTTCACGCGCTGGTTGGCGAGGGTGGTTCTCAGTACTCCCGCAATGACGATATGCTTAGGCTCTTGTCCCAGATCGCGCATTTCCAGCACTACTTTACCGACTACTCTGCACATTTCACGGTACAACTCATCGTCTTTGGTCTGATTTCCCATTTTTTCCCGCTCGTCATTAACTCAAACCAACAGCATATATCAGTCTGACGGATTAGACAAAATTCAATGAAAATCAAATAAATGTCATAAATTTACTGAATCCTCTGCAGTCGATTAACCAGTTCAGCAAGACTCCCCGCCTGCATTTTTTCCATCACCCGCGCCCGATGAACCTCAACCGTGCGCACGGCAATATTCATGGCATCAGCAATTTCCCGATTCATTAACCCTTTTGCTACCAGTTGCGCCAGCTCTCGCTCCTTTGGCGTAAGCTGCTGATAGCAAACCACGATCTCTTGTCGCGAAAAGGCGGCGTGAGAAATCTGCACTGCATGCTCTAACGCCGCTTGCAGAGGCGCGGCGGAAACCGGCTTTTGCAAAAAATCGACCGCACCGCGTTTCATTTGTTCAACCGCCATCGGCACATCGCCATGCCCGGTGAGAAATACCACCGCCAGCGTACTCTCACGCTGGCGCATGGCTTCATGCACAGCATGCCCATCCAGTACAGGCATACGCATATCCAGCAAAAGTACGCCCACCTGGTGCAGATTTGCCTCGGTGAGGAATGTTTCGCCTTGCTCCCAGCAACACACCTCATATCCCAGACTTTCCAGTAAAAACGCGCAAGCCTGGGTGACGGCAATATCGTCATCCAGCAGATGAATGATTGCCACGACGGCCTCCCTCCGGATTTTGCTTAAAATGTAATGTCACCACCACGCCCGCTTTTTCATCTGGAGCCAGATGATTTTTGATCTCAATGTCTCCGTTTGCGTAGCGCACCAGCCGCTGGCAAATGGCTAGCCCCAGCCCCATGCCCTCTTTACGGGTGGTCATAAACGGCTGAAAAGCCTGGTACAGCTGCACCTCATCAATACCTCCGGCGTTATCCTGCACCTGAATACTCACATCACCATCCTCACGCTGAGCGCTAAACCACACGGTGGTTGCCCCCGCCTGGGCGGCGTTGAGAACCACATTAGCCAGTACCTGTTCGAAGAGAACACTTGGCAACGTTAATGTTAACGCCTTACCGATCTGCGTTTGCAGCGCTACCGCCGGGAATTGCTGTGGCATGCGTAATAATTGCCAGACGTGATGGATAGCATCGTGAACGTTGACGACCTGCCAGTCATCGGTCATCACCGGATTGCCCTGTGCCTGGCTGACCCACTGGCGAAGATTGTGCAGCGTATCAGCCCCCCGCTGCGCCTGGGTATCAATGTGCTCCAGCGCGGGCAGCAGCGGATGCTGTTGATCCTGACTACGCAGGCGGATCAGACAGCCCTGCGCATAATGACGGATAGCCGATAGCGGCTGATTGAGCTCGTGGGCAAAACCCGACGTCATCTCGCCAAGCACGCTCATTTGGCGAGCGGTTTCCAGCTCCTGTTCCTGTTTGCGCAACAATACGTTGTTTCGCTCCAATTGCCTGCCGCGTCGGCGGACCAGCAGCATCACCCAGATGTAATTGAGCGTCAGCAACAACAGTACGAGAGCCGCGGCCCCCATCGCCAGCCGATGTTGAATAAACCAGCTTTTGACATCCAGCCACAACTGGCGCTGCTGCGGATGCTGGCGGACATCGCGCAGCAACGCTTCCACTTCGCGGGTCGAGGCGGGCGCCCCCCAGCGAAACGTCGCGTTCTGCGGCGCATTGAACAGAGCCCGCGTGACGCGATCGGCCAGCTCGTCGCTTACCGCAGGCAGTGCCGCAAATGACCAGTCAGGATAGAGCGGCGTACTGGTTAAACAGGGAATCGACGTAGGATGGTTAAGCACCGCCGTAAAATCTGTTTTACGAATAAGCCCTTCTTCGTCCATTTTTTCCAACAGGCACACCGGCACAATCACCGCCTGCACGGCTTTTTCGCGTAATAAATAGAGTAAGGCATCGGCGGGAAATCCGGTAAACGTCAGGCGCAAATCGCGCTCCGGGCGCAGCCCGGCATCGCTGAGCGCTTTATATCCCAGCAAATAGCCGCCAAATGCCTGAGCATCAATGGCACCCACCGTTTTGCCGATCAGATCGTGTGCGGAGGTTATCCCGCTATCGCGCCTGACGAGGATCGCGCTGCCAATCACATTACTGGTGGCTTTCCCCCCGCGAGTAGAACGGAGTGACGCCAGCCAGCGTAGCGCAGCGCGGCTGTTTAGTTGAACAAATTGCGCCGGATTAGTGACCACAAATTGTACCGTTCCACGATTCACCGCCTCCTGCATCTGCCGCAGGTCCAGCGGTTGAATATGAAACTGTTCGCCGGGAATTTGCTGATTCAACAGGGTTTCCAGCGGCTGCCAGTGATTACGTGTGGAGACCTCCCCACGCATCGCCAAAACGCCAATGTTCCATGTCTGAGCCCTGACCACACCGCTTAGCATCCATAGCGACACCAGCACCGTCAGACATTTTGCTACGTTGCGTCCCACTCAATTATCCCTGTCAATTATGTTGTTTTAGATCAACAACAAGCCGGGTATGTGGTTAACCACAATAGAGTACCCCCCGTCACGATTTTTACACTGTAAATCATCAAGATTCTTTATTCATCACACGCAAACCAACGGCGTGACCAATGTTTCGTTGTTGCATCGTGACGGGAGAAAATATGGACAGCAGTAAACGGCAGTTTCTCCAGCAACTGGGCGTCCTGACCGCTGGCGCATCACTGGTACCCTTGGCTCAGGCGCAATTTCCCTTCTCGCCTGAACGCCATGAAGGCTCACTTCAGCATCGCTACGCCATGCTGGTTGACCTGCGACGCTGTATCGGCTGCCAGGCCTGTACTGTCAGTTGCGCCATTGAAAACCAGACGCCGCAGGGTGAATTTCGCACCCTCGTTAACCAGTACCAGGTGCAGATTGAAGGTCAGCAGAGCGTCACCAACGTCCTGCTGCCGCGGCTGTGCAACCATTGTGATAATCCTCCCTGCGTGCCCGTTTGCCCGGTACAGGCTACCTTCCAACGCGAAGACGGCATTGTGGTGGTCGACAACACGCGCTGCGTGGGCTGCGCCTACTGCGTGCAGGCCTGCCCTTATGATGCGCGGTTCATCAACCATGAAACACAAACCGCCGATAAATGTACCTTTTGCGTTCACCGCCTCGAAGCTGGCCTGCTCCCAGCCTGCGTGGAATCCTGCGTCGGCGGCGCGCGCATCATAGGCGATATCAAAGATCCGCACAGCCGGATTTCTCAAATGCTGCGTGAACACCATGACGCCATCAAAGTCCTGAAACCGGAAAACGGGACATCACCGCACGTGTTCTATCTGGGTCTGGACGAAGCGTTTGTAACCCCGTTGATGGGACGTGCTCAACCCGCTCTCTGGCAGGAGGTTTAAATGAACCATTCACTGGTTATTGAAGAGGTTCTGGCCCATCCCCAGGACGTAAGCTGGTTACCCTGGGCCGTACAATATTTCTTTTTCATCGGCATTGCCGCCTGCGCCGCGCTGTTCGCCTGCGTGCTTCACTGGCGTAAACAAGAGATGCCGGAACTGGAAAACCTGACGCTGTTAATCGCCCTGACCTGCGCGATTACCGCGCCGCTGGCGCTGACCGCTGACTTACACCAAACCGCCCGCGTCTGGCATTTCTACGCCTGGCCGACGCCGTGGTCCTGGATGCCCTGGGGCGCGCTGTTTTTACCGCTATTTACCGGCTTCTTAGGTCTGTGGTTTCTGGCGCAGCATGTTAAACGGTTAACGCTTAAAAGTTACAGCGTCACTAAGTGGCTGGCGATAGGTAGCGCCTTGTCAGCCATCGGGTTGCTGGTATACACCGGCCGCGAAGTGTCGGTAGTGCAGGCGCGTCCCGTCTGGTTCAGCTACGCCTTTCCGGTTGCGATGTTCCTCAGCGCGCTGCAAACGTTTCTCGCCCTGCTCATCGCCGCGGCAAAACGCGAGGGAACATTGGCCCGCAAACTGGCGTGGGGGCAGACAGTCACCCTGATAGTACTGGCTTTAGTCGTAGTGATATGGGTGAGCGGCAATACGCTTTCCGGTTCGGCTATTCGCCAATGGCTGAACGTTGCCCCGTTAGCACGACACTACGCTATCGGTTGGGTTACGCTATGGCTTGTTTCGCTTGTCCTGTGCGGGCTGGTGCTCCGTAACCCCTTATCGCTGCCGCTGCGCATATTACTTGCATTTAGCGCGATGGCGCTGTGCTGGCTGATGCGCTGGACGTTACTTATCCAGGTGCAGACCATCCCGAAATTTAACGCGCTGTTTAATCCTTATACCCTGCCCGGTGGTACCGATGGCTGGCTGGCCATTGTGGGCACCTTCGGCCTGTGGATAGCACTGATCATTATTGTTCGTGAAGCCCTGAACGCGATCGCAAGGAGAATGCAACATGGCTAATTTAACCCGTCGTCAGTGGCTTAAAGTAGGCCTTGCCGTAGGTGGCATGGTGACTTTTGGCCTGAGTTATCGGGATGTGGCAAAGCGCGCGATAGACGGTTTGCTGGACGGCTCCTCGGGCAAAATTACCCGAGACCGCATCTTTGGTAACGCCCTCATCCCCGAAGCCAATGCCCAGCCGCGCTGGCAGCAGAACCCGCAGCAGGTTATCTCCATGACGCAGTGCTTCGGCTGCTGGACGCAGTGTGGCGTGCGGGTGCGCGTTGACAGCGAACAAGGCAAGGTGTTGCGCATTGCGGGCAACCCCTATCACCCATTGTCTCACGAGCACCATATTGACGCCTCCGTCCCCTTTGCCACCGCAATGGAACAACTGGCGGGCGAAACGGGTCTTGACGCTCGTTCCACGGCCTGCGCCCGTGGCGCAACCTTACTTGAAGGTTTATACAGCCCGTTACGCATTCTCCAGCCCATGAAACGTGTCGGCAAACGCGGTGAGGGAAAATGGCAGAGCATCAGCTTTGAACAGCTGATCAAAGAGGTGGTGGAAGGCGGCGACTTGTTTGGTGAAGGCCACGTTGACGGCTTGCGGGCAATCCATGACACCAACACACCGCTTGATGCCAGGCATCCCGGCTTTGGCCCTAAATCCAATCAACTGCTGGTCACCAATACCAGCGATGAAGGACGTGATTCATTTTTGCGCCGCTTTGCATTAAATAGTTTTGGCAGTAAAAACTTCGGCGCTCATGGCGCTTACTGTGGTCTGGCATACCGTGCCGGTTCCGGTGCGTTAATGGGCGATCTGGATAAAAATACCCACGTGAAGCCCGACTGGGACAACGTCAAATTCGCGCTATTTATGGGAACGTCTCCGGCGCAATCCGGTAACCCGTTTAAGCGCCAGGCTCGCCAACTGGCCAGCGCCCGTTTACGCGACGACTTCCGTTATGTGGTGGTGGCACCGGCCCTGCCATTGACCACGGTGCAGGCTGACAATCGCGGCCACTGGCAGCCTGTACGTCCGGGAAGTGACTCCGCACTGGCGATGGGGATGATCCGTTGGATTATCGAAAAACAGCGTTATAACGCCGATTATCTCACCATTCCCGGCGTACAGGCCATGCAGCAGGCCGGAGAAAAAAGTTGGACTAACGCCACGCATCTGGTGATTACCGATGAGCTTCCAACCCTTGCCGGACAGCATTTAACCCTCGCGCACTTGAGTGCAAACGCCGCCCAGGAGCCGGTGGTCATTAACGAGGCCGGCGAAATTGTCGCCGCCAGCAGTTGCCCACGCGCGCAGTTGTTCGTCACCCGCCAGGTCACGCTGGCAGACGGTCAGACGGTGACGGTAAAAAGCAGCTTCCAGTGTCTGAAAGAGTCCGCCGGGAAACTAACGCTGACGCAGTACAGCCAGCAATGCGGTGTGTCTGAAGCTGACATTGGCGCCCTGGCCGACGCGTTTACCCGCCATGGCCGCCAGGCAGCGGTGATTACGCACGGTGGAATGATGGCAGGCAATGGATTTTATAACGCCTGGTCGGTGATGATGCTCAATGCGCTGATTGGCAATCTCAGTCTTGAAGGCGGCGTATTTGTCGGCGGCGGCAAGTTCAATGGCGCCACCGACGGTCCGCGCTACAACATGGACAGCTTCGCCGGGAAGGTAAAACCAAAAGGATTAAGCATCGCGCGCAGTAAAACTGCTTATGAGTCTTCCGAAGAGTATCGCAATAAGGTGGCGGCCGGACAACCGCCCTTCCCGGCCAAAGCCCCGTGGTATCCGTTTGTCGCAGGCCAGCTTACCGAACTCCTCGTCTCGGCGTTGGAAGGCTACCCTTATCCGCTGAAAGCCTGGATCTCCAACATGACCAACCCGTTCTACGGCATCGCAGGGTTGCGCGGCGTGGCGGAAGAAAAGCTCAAGGATCCTGCGCGTCTGCCGCTGTTTATCGCTATTGACGCCTTTATGAACGAAACCACGGCGCTGGCCGATTACATCGTGCCGGATACGCACAACTTCGAAAGTTGGGGATTCAGCGCCCCGTGGGCCGGCGTTGCCAGTAAAGCCACCACCGCGCGTTGGCCGGTAGTGACAGCGGCAACCAGCAGTACCGCTGATGGTCAACCCGCCTCGATGGAATCTTTCTGTATCGCAGTGGCAAAACGCATCGGGCTACCCGGATTTGGTGACAATGCGATTACCGATCCGCAGGGCAATCACTATCCGTTGAATCGTGCGGAAGATTACTACCTGCGACTCGCCGCCAATATTGCGTTTATGGGCAAAGCGCCGGTCGCTGAAGCGCAACCGGAAGACATAGCGCTGACTGGGGTACAGCGGATCGTGCCAGTGATGACCCAAACGCTGAAAGCCGATGAAATCAGCCGGGTGGCGTTTATCTACTCCCGCGGCGGGCGTTTTGCGCCAGACAACAGCGGGCGGGTTGAGAATCGGATAGGCAATGCGTGGGAAAAACCGCTACAAATCTGGAATGCGGACGTCGCCGCGCACCGCCATGCAATTACCGGCGAGCGCTACAGCGGCTGCCCGGCCTGGTATCCTTCACGCCTGTCAGATGGGCGTGCGGTCGAGGAGTTGTTCCCGGAACAAGAGTGGCCGCTGAAACTGATTTCTTTTAAATCCAATACCATGTCCAGCGCCACGGCGGTGATCCCACGTCTGCATCATCTGAAGCCGGTTAATCTGGTGGCGCTTAATCCGCAGGATGGTCAACGATATGGTTTAGCGCACGGCGATATGGTGCGTATCACCACGCCTGGCGGTCAGGCGCAGGCGCAGATAAGCCTGCTTAATGGCGTGATGCCGGGCGTGATCGCCATTGAACACGGTTATGGGCATAAAGAAATGGGCGCGGCGCAGCATACGCTCGACGGCAAGCCGATGGCGTTTGACGCACAAATAAGGTCGGGGATTAATCTCAACGATTTGGGCTTTGCGGATCCTACCCGGCAGGTAGCCAATACCTGGCTTGACTGGGTGTCAGGTGCAGCGGTGCGCCAGGGTTTACCAGCGAGGATTGAGCGAGTGAAACTCTAGCGCCGGATGGCCACACCAACGCGTTTTATCCGGCCTACAGAACGTCGTAGGCCGGATAAGGCAATGCCAGCGGATCAGTTATTTACCGGGATCACCGCACCTTTATATTTGGTGCGGATCCAGTCCTGGATCTCTTTTGAGTGCAGGACATCAACCAGCGCCACGATATCTTTTTTCTTCTCGTCGCCACGATGCACGGTAATGATGTTGGCATACGGGTTGTTTTCACCACTTTCGACAGCGATAGGATCTTTCACCGGATCCAGCCCGGCGTCGATGGCGTAGTTGGCGTTAATCACCACCGCATCGCCTTCGTCGTTGTTATACATCTGCGGTAACAGCGCGGCTTCCACGTTAGGCAGGAACTTCAGTTTTTTGGGGTTCTCGACGATATCGCTAATGCGCGCGGTGACTTTATCCACGCCCGGCTTCAGCTTGATTACGCCCTCTTTTTCGAAAATCGACAGAATACGGCCTTCCTCAGATACCGCATCGCGCATGATGACCTTGCCGCCTTCCGGCAGATCTTTAAGCGATTTCACTTTTTTCGAATAGATCCCAATTGGCTCGATGTGAATCGCTCCGGCGCTGACGAAATCGTAGGTTTTATCGCCCGCATGATCTTTAATCACGCTGTTCAGGTACGGAATATGCTGGAAGTAGTTAGCGTCAATCTCACGGCCAGCCAGCGCGGTGTTGGGCAGAATGTAATCCTGGAACGGTTTAATCTCTAAATCGATCCCCTGCTTCGCCAGAATAGGCTTAGCCTGCTCAAGGATCTCCGCGTGCGGCACGTTAGAGGCGCCAACGGTCAGAGTATCTGCCCAGGAGGCAAAGCTCAGGGCGCTTAAGGTTGCTGCGGCGAGTAACGTCAGTGATTTTTTCATGATAATGGTTTCCGTATTTTATTAGCGTTTATCTAACAGAGAGGTGATCACATCGCCGCAAAGCTGGATGATGAAGACAATGAGCAAAATCGTCACCGTCGCCACCAGCGTGACGTCGCTGTGGTTGCGCTGGAATCCTTCCAGATAGGCCAAATTCCCTAAACCACCGGCGCCAATCACCCCTGCCATCGCGCTGTAGCTGACCAGCGCAATCAGCGTCACGGTGATCCCGGACACCAGAGCAGGAGAGGATTCCGGCAGTAAAACCCGAAAAATAAGCGTGCTTAGCCGTGCGCCCATTGAACGCGTCGCTTCAATAACGCCTTTGTCGACTTCACGCAGGGCAATTTCGACCAGACGCGCATAAAACGGTGCGGCCCCTACGATCAGCGCAGGCAACGCGGCATTAGCGCCGAGAATGGTGCCAACCATCGCTTTGGTAAACGGGATCAGCAGCACGATCAGAATGATGAACGGGATGGAACGAAAGATATTCACCACCAGCGAAATAACGCTATACACCGCGCGATTGTGAAACAGTCCGCCGCGTGCGGTCAGGAACAGCGCCAGACCAAGTGCAACGCCCAGGACAAAGGTCGCCGCGCCAGAAAGGACCGTCATGTAGAGCGTTTCCTGGGTTGCTGCCAGCAGTTGCTCCCACTTCAGATGAGGAAACAGTTCTTCAGCCATGGTTTATCACCTCGCCTTCAATGTCGCTCTGGCGCAGATCGGCCAAAATATTGTTCAATTGTTCCTCAGAGGCCACAACGTGCACCCAAAGCTGACCAAATACACCGTGCGCGGTTTGCGTCATCTTGCCGTGTAAAATGTTAAACGGCAGGCCATAGCGCAGGGCCAATTCGCCAACCACAGGCCGATGCGTACGTTGCCCGGTAAACGTTAGCTTGATCACCACACCGCCCAGCTCGCTGGCCAACTGTGGGTTAAACTCGTCTTCCTCGGTGTACTGACTCACCTGACGAACAAACTGTCGGGTGATCGGCTGCTGCGGATGGGTAAAAACGTTGAGCACGTCGCCTTCCTCAACGACCCTGCCGTTTTCCATTACCGCCACGCGATCGCAGATTTTGCGTACCACGTGCATTTCATGCGTGATCAGCACAATGGTTAATTTGAAGCGGCGATTAATATCGAGCAGCAAATCGAGGATCTGATCGGTAGTTTGCGGATCCAGCGCCGAAGTGGCTTCGTCACACAGCAGAACGTCAGGATTGTTCGCCAACGCACGGGCAATTCCTACCCGCTGTTTTTGCCCACCGCTAAGCTGGGACGGATACGCATTTTCACGACCGCTCAGCCCCACCAGCGAAATCAGTTCAGCAACTCGCGCTTTAATTGATGCTTTTGGCGCTCCAGCAATTTGCATAGAGAACGCAATATTTTCACTAACCGTTCGTGACCACAGCAAATTGAAGTGTTGAAACACCATGCTGATTTTCAGTCGCGCCTGACGTAAAGATTCCCCACGGGCGGCAGAGATATCGTGGCCGTTAATCGTTACGCTGCCTGAAGTCGGTTTTTCCAGACCATTAAGTAAGCGTATTAAGGTGCTTTTCCCCGCCCCGCTGTAACCAATAATTCCGTAAATCTGTCCCTGTTCAACCGTCAGGTTGACGTTATCGACAGCGGTAATGGCAAGCCTGCCTGGCGTAAACACTTTCGAAATATTTTTCAGGACAATCATGTCGTTTAGGTATCCGCTGCTGCTTATTGTTCTGCTGCTAGCGCTTTTGGCTGTTTAGCAGTATGGATGTCCAAACGAGTTTAATCAGTGAGATTGGCTTTTAAAATGAATTAAAACGCATTTGATATAACTTTTAGAAATATGTTGGTTTGGTCGGCGTTATACACAAAAAGTCAGGGATTGGGATGACAATTACACCTTGTTGCGCAACAAATGCTGCTGCGAACAACCTCTTTATCCATACCTGGAAACAAATTAATGAATATTTTCTGTAAAACTGCACAGAAGTGTTTTGAAACGCTGTTTCCATTTTCCTTTTTGATAATTTTCAGCGTATAATGCGCGCCAATTGTCTCTTGAATGGTTTCAGCACATTGACCTGTAAAACTCAACGACTACAAAACTCACCATCCCGTTGGGCTGAAACACAAGCACACATTCCTCTGCACGCTCTTTCGATGTCACCTATCCTTAGTGCGAGGCATCACAACTTTCGTAACTCAGGTTTAGCTTCCCGTCCGTGCGCGGCGGGAGCCAGATTTCCATATCCTTCTCAACTTAAAGACTAAGACTGTCATGAAAAAGACGAAAATTGTTTGCACCATCGGTCCGAAAACCGAATCCGAAGAGATGTTAACCAAAATGCTGGACGCGGGCATGAACGTCATGCGTCTGAACTTCTCCCACGGGGACTATGAAGAACACGGTCAGCGCATCAAGAATTTGCGCAACGTCATGAGCAAAACCGGCAAGAAAGCCGCAATCCTGCTCGACACCAAAGGTCCGGAAATCCGTACCATCAAACTGGAAGGCGGTAACGACGTTTCCCTGAAAGCGGGCCAGACCTTCACCTTCACCACCGACAAATCCGTTGTCGGCAACAACGAAATCGTTGCTGTTACTTATGAAGGCTTCACTAAAGATCTGTCCGTCGGCAATACCGTTCTGGTTGACGATGGTCTGATCGGCATGGAAGTTACCGCTATCGAAGGTAACAAAGTTATCTGTAAAGTGCTGAACAACGGCGACCTGGGCGAAAACAAAGGCGTTAACCTGCCGGGCGTTTCCATCGCGCTGCCAGCACTGGCTGAAAAAGACAAACAGGACCTGATCTTCGGTTGCGAGCAAGGCGTTGACTTCGTTGCAGCATCCTTTATCCGTAAACGTTCTGACGTCGTTGAAATCCGTGAGCACCTGAAAGCGCACGGCGGCGAAAACATCCAGATCATCTCCAAAATCGAAAACCAGGAAGGCCTGAACAACTTCGACGAAATCCTCGAAGCATCTGACGGCATCATGGTTGCTCGTGGCGACATGGGCGTTGAGATCCCGGTTGAAGAAGTTATCTTCGCGCAGAAGATGATCATCGAAAAATGTATCCGTGCACGTAAAGTCGTTATCACTGCGACCCAGATGCTGGACTCCATGATCAAAAACCCGCGTCCGACCCGCGCTGAAGCCGGTGACGTCGCGAACGCCATCCTCGACGGTACCGATGCAGTCATGCTGTCTGGCGAGTCTGCAAAAGGTAAATACCCGCTGGAAGCCGTCACCATCATGGCAACCATCTGTGAGCGTACCGACCGCGTGATGACCAGCCGTCTGGACTTCAACAACGACAGCCGCAAACTGCGCATCACCGAAGCCGTTTGCCGTGGCGCGGTTGAAACTGCAGAAAAACTGGATGCTCCGCTGATCGTTGTAGCAACCCAGGGCGGTAAATCTGCTCGCGCAGTACGTAAATACTTCCCGGATGCCACCATCCTGGCGCTGACCACCAACGAAACTACCGCGCGTCAGCTGGTGCTGAGCAAAGGCGTAGTTGCACAGGTGGTTAAAGAAATCAGCTCTACCGATGATTTCTATCGTCTGGGTAAAGAAGTCGCTCTGGAAAGCGGTCTGGCTCAGAAAGGTGACGTTGTGGTGATGGTTTCCGGTGCACTGGTTCCGAGCGGCACGACCAACACGGCATCCGTTCACGTGCTGTAATAATTCCAACGCGAATTAATTTGCTTAAAAAAGCGCCCTGGTGGCGCTTTTTTTATTTTATCGATAGCTACAATTAATAAAAAATCAAATCGGATTTCACTATCTAATCCGTGATTATCTAAGATGAATCCGATGGAAGCTTTCTGTTTTCACTCGGGTTTTTAGCCGTTTTTGCACAATTCGATGCTTCTTTGAGCGAACGATCAAAAATAAGTGCATTCCCATCAAAAAAATATTCTCAACATAAAAAACTTTGTGTAATACTTGTAACGCTACATGGAGATTAACTCAATCTAGAGGGTATTAATAATGAATCGTACTAAACTGGTACTGGGCGCGGTAATCCTGGGTTCTACTCTGCTGGCAGGTTGCTCCAGCAACGCTAAAATCGATCAGCTGTCTTCTGACGTTCAGACTCTGAACGCTAAAGTTGACCAGCTGAGCAACGACGTGAACGCAATGCGTTCCGACGTTCAGGCTGCTAAAGATGACGCAGCTCGCGCTAACCAGCGTCTGGACAACGCAGCTACTAAATACCGCAAGTAATAGTATCTGTGTAATAAAAATGGCGCACATTGTGCGCCATTTTTTTTGCTCTGAATTTCCCTTCCCTGTTATTGCGTAGCACGCACCTCTGCATCCTCTCCCGGCACGCCATTCTGTGCAGACTTCACTTCCGCGCCATTGCTTACGACCGACGCTTGCCCGGCCGTTACGGTGACCGGATAGCCAGCACGACGATACAAGGCTCTTTCCACCAAACTATTATCCACGGCTTTATTGTCTTTAAACTGGGTAAAACCGGCTGGCAGCACATACGGCATGGTCTGGACGTTTTGCTCCTCCTCCGGCGACAGCGGTCGATGCACCTCGACATAGCGCATTCCGTTCGGCTCTATCGAATATTTTATCGGCTCATTAATCACCCGAACCGGCGTTCCTGTCCGGACCTGAGCAAACAGTGCTTTGATGTCCGGCGCGTTCATGCGAATACACCCAGAACTTACGCGCAGCCCCACGCTGTCCGGCGCACTGGTGCCATGGATAAGATATTCACCGTTTCCATGCGCCAGACGCAGTGCAAAGCGTCCTAACGGGTTATTTGGCCCGGCAGGTACTACCGGCGGTAATGTTATGCCGCGCTCCAAAGAGCGTTTACGGATGCCTGCTGTAGGGGTCCAGGTCGGATTCGGGATTTTCTGCCCAACCCGGGTTTCCATTACCGGCGTTTCCAGCCCCTGCAAACCGATACCAATTGGGAAAACCTGAACAATATTCTCTCCCGGCGGGAAGTAATACAGACGCAGTTCCGCCAGATTCACAATAATGCCTTCTCGGGGTGCATCCGGTAGCAGTAGTTGCGAGGGAATAGTAATTAGCGTTCCGGGTTTAGGTACGGGGGCAATCGTATTATTGGCTTCAAGGATCAGCATTGCGGCGGTATCAAACTTACGGGCAATCGCCTGTAGGTTTTTATCGCCTTCCTGCACGGTGTAGGTTTGATTTTGCCCAACAAGACGGCTGTTCGCCTGAGGCAAAGGATAATCGACCGCCCATGCGGCCTGAATAGCGCTGTAAGCGCCGATTAGCATTAACGTAATAACAGACGCGCGTTTCATACTCACCCCCCTGGCGTTCCTGCCGGACGGCGTCGAGCGCCCGATCCGGCCTACGAGTCACTGCGTTGCACTACCTCACTCTTTCACGTCGAGCTGAAATTGACGTGTTTTATCAGTTTAGCTAAGAGTTGCGGCTTTGGTGCGAATAGCCCGAATCATCGCCTCCAGCCCTTGTGAACGAGACGGTGTGAGATGCTGTGCGAGCGCCATTTTTTCAAACCACGGACGCACATCAAAATTCACAATATCCTGGGCCGTCATGCGGTCATATAAAATGAATACGACAGCGATAAGCCCTTTCACAATTGCCGCATCGCTGTCGCCTTGTAATTCAATAATTCCTTCAGCATTCTGACGCATGACAATCCATACCTGACTTTGACAGCCCTGGATGCTATTTTCCGTATTACGATCGTCGTCGTTTAATTCCGGCAAACGCTGACCCAGTTCAATAATGTACAGGTATTTCTCTTCCCAATTAGCGCAACGCAGAAAATTACGCAACAACTTTTCTTTATCCGGCAGCGCAGCCATAACGCCTCCCTGTTATCCCAGTAAGTGATGAATACGCTTGAGGCCCGTTACCAGGCGATCCACTTCTTCGTGGGTGTTGTACATGGCAATCGACGCCCGGCACATCGCAGGAACGTTATAGTGGGCCATCAGCGGCATAGCGCAGTGATGCCCTGTCCGCACGGCGATGCCATAGTTATCAAGAAAACTCCCGACATCATAGGCATGATGTTTGCCGAGGTTAAACGCAATCACCCCCAGACGGTTATCCGGCCCGTAGAGCGTTAAATCCGGCACATCCGCCAGCTGTTCCAGCGCATAGCGCATCAGGAATTGTTCATATTCGCTGATTTCAGTAAGCCCCAGCGCGGAAACATATTCAATAGCCGCGCCGAGTCCAATAATTCCCCCGGTGTTTGGCGTTCCGGCTTCAAACCGCCAGGGGGCTTTGGCCCACGTCGTCCCCTGGCTCAGGCTCACCGTCGCAATCATCGACCCACCGCCTTCCCACGGCGGCATCTCCTGCAGCAACGACTCTCTGGCATACAGAACGCCAATACCGGTTGGCCCGTAGAGCTTGTGCCCAGAGAAAACATAGAAGTCGCAATCCAGCGCCTGCACATCAACCTGATGATGCATAACTGCCTGTGCGCCATCCACCAGCACTTTCGCGCCGTATTGATGCGCCAGCTCAATCATCTCAACCAATGGGTTTTCCGTGCCCAGCACGTTAGACACATGGGTAATCGCCAGCAGTTTCGTGCGATCGTCAAACAGCGTCGGCAGCGTTTCCAGTTGCAACGTACCCTCTGTATTGAGCGGAATAACGCGCAGTTCTGCACCTACGCGGGCGCACAACATCTGCCAGGGCACAATATTGGCGTGGTGCTCCATTTCGCTGATGATAATGTTATCGCCCGCCCGCACATTGCTGCCGCCCCAGCTGTTAGCTACCAGGTTGATACCTTCCGTTGTGCCGCGAACAAACACCAGTTCTTCAGCTGAACGGGCATTGATAAACAGCGAGGCGAGCTTGCGCACATTCTCCATTTTTTCCGTGGCCTGCGCGCTCAGCGTATGGATCCCGCGGTGGACCGCGGCATAGCCGTGACGGTAAAACTCGGCTTCGGCATCAATCACCTGGTTAGGCTTTTGCGCGCTGGCGGCGCTATCCAGATACGCCAACGGTAAACCGTTCACTTCACGCGTCAGGACCGGAAAATCAGCCCGCACTTTTTCAATGGGAAATGTCATGCTACGCCTCCCGGCAAGCGTTGGGCGATCCGTGCCAGGACCTGTTGTTTCAGCGTTTCCTCGCCCAGGGCTTCCGTCAGCTCAGCGGCAAACGCATAGAGAATCATTTGTTGGGCATCCTGCTGGCCGATCCCGCGCGAACGCAGATAGAACATCTGCTCGTCGTCGATCCGCCCTACCGTCGCCCCGTGGCTGCATTTCACGTCGTCGGCATAAATTTCAAGCTGCGGTTTGGTATCTACTTCCGCCAGTTTTCCGAGCAGCAAATTATTGTTGGTCATCTGACCGTCGGTTTTAATGGCGTGCTGAGCGACGTTGATCAGGCCATTGAATACCGCCCGCCCCTTATCGCTGACAATCGTTTTATGCAGTTGTCGACTGTTGCAATATCCCTTGTTGTGCGCAAGCCAGGTGCGGGTATCGCAGACTTCATTTTTCACCGGCATCGCCAGGCTGTTAAGCCGAAGCGTGGTGTTTTCGCCGTTAAGCTGGGTGCTGGTGTTATGGCGCAACACCGCATCACCGAGTAAAAAGCTGTGGCTGGCGGCCGTGGCATCAGCGCCCAACTGAATATCATTATGCGCGAAGTGGTGGCTGAGCGGATTCTCAAACGCCAGTTTGATGTGACGCAAGTGTGCGTTTGCCGCGACGTTCATCGTTAATCGTGCACCGGTAAAATGGCGATATTCGCTGAGGCTGACATAGTGTTCAATGACGGTGGCTTCTGCGCCTTCTGCCAGATCCAGATGGTGGCGATAGTGCGCCGTGTTCACCTCATCACCCGCCAGCCCCTGGGTAATGTGCAGCAGCAGCAACGGTTTTGCCGGTCGCTGGTTACGCTTCACCTGAATGTGCGTTACGCTGCGGGAGAGGCTTTCGGTCAGGTGCAGAAAGACTTCCGGTTGGATAGCCGCCGGTAGCGACTGGCGCACATCATCAACGGTAATGTTAAACCCGCTACCTTCCACGCTGTCGCTGAGCGTTGGACAGAATTGCCCGTCAACAAACACCAGGCGGACAGCATCAATAGCCGGCGCTAACGCTTCACACTGGGCGGACGTTATCTCAGTGACATGACTGACAAACTGGCTGTTGGTTAATCCTTCCAGCGGCGTGTATTTCCAGTCCTCATGCTTACGCGTTGGCAGTCCCAGACGCAGCATCTGCTGCAGGTGTTGTTGGGCGTGGTGCGAGCGCGTCTCCCCTTGCGTTTCAAACAGATGATGCCACTGTTGCAGCACGTTACTGCTGTTCGCTAAGCCAGCCATAACCTTGCTCCTCCAGTTGTTTGACCAGCGTGAAATCGCCGGATTTCACAATTCGCCCCTGGTAGAGAACGTGAACATAATCGGGTTTGATGTAATCCAGGATGCGCTGATAGTGGGTGACGATAATGAATGAACGTTGCCCGTCGCGCAGCGAGTTTACGCCATCCGCAACGACTTTCAGCGCGTCGATATCCAGCCCGGAGTCCGACTCATCAAGAATGCACAGCTGAGGTTCCAGCACCGCCATTTGCAAAATGTCATTACGCTTTTTCTCGCCACCGGAGAAACCAACGTTGACCGAACGCGTTAGCAAATCTTCCGGCATCTTCAATAACGTGATTTTCTCTTCCATCAGATCCTGGAAGTCAAACCTGTCCAGCGACTCTTCGCCACGGTAGCTGCGCACCGCATTCAGTGCCGTTTGCAGGAAAAACTGATTACTGACGCCGGGGATTTCTACCGGATACTGAAATGCCATAAAGATCCCTTCACCGGCCCGGTCTTCGGGTGACAGTTCCAGTAAATCCTTACCGTTGAATTCTACCGTCCCGCCGGTGACTTCGTAGTCATCGCGCCCGGCGAGCGTTGCGGAAAGCGTACTTTTCCCGGAACCGTTCGGCCCCATAATGGCGTGTACCTCTCCGGGGCCAATATCCAGGCTCAGCCCACGCAGGATCGCCTTATCTTCCACACTGACCTGTAAATTTTTAATGCTTAACATGTGCTTTCCTTAAATTTTAACCGACGCTGTGTTCAAGACTTATGGCGAGAAGTTTTTGCGCTTCAACGGCAAATTCCAGCGGCAGTTCAGAGAACACGTCTTTACAGAAACCATTAACGATCATCGAAATGGCATCCTCTTCGCTGATGCCGCGCTGCAAACAGTAAAACAGCTGGTCTTCACCAATGCGCGAGGTCGTGGCTTCATGCTCAAGCTGGGCGCTGTTGTTACGACACTCCACATACGGGAAGGTGTGCGCTCCACAATCCGCGCCAATCAGCATCGAGTCGCATTGGGTATAGTTGCGGGCGTTGGTTGCGGTCGGCATGATCTTCACTAAGCCGCGATAGCTGTTTTGACTGTGTCCCGCGGAGATCCCTTTCGAGATAATGGTCGATTTGGTGTTCTTGCCGATGTGGATCATCTTGGTGCCGGTATCGGCCTGCTGATAACCACTGGTCAGCGCGACGGAGTAGAATTCGCCGATAGAGTTGTCGCCGCGCAGAATACAGCTTGGGTATTTCCAGGTAATGGCCGAGCCGGTTTCCGACTGCGTCCACGACATTTTGCTGTTTTCGCCTTCGCACAGAGCGCGCTTGGTGACGAAGTTCAAAATGCCGCCGGTGTTACCATCACCAGGGAACCAGTTTTGTACCGTCGAGTATTTCACTTCGGCATCTTTGTGGATGATGACTTCCACCACCGCGGCATGCAGTTGGTAGCTATCGCGTACCGGGGCTGAACAGCCTTCGATATAGCTGACGTAACTGCCCTCATCCGCAACCAGAATGGTGCGTTCAAACTGACCGGTTTTTTCCGCATTTATACGGAAATAGGTCGACAGTTCCATTGGGCAACGTACACCTTTCGGGACATAAATAAACGTGCCGTCGGAGGCCACCGCCGCATTTAGCGCCGCAAAGAAATTGTCATTACCCGGGACAACCGTACCCAGATATTGTTTTACCAGCTCAGGGTGATCGTGAATCGCCTCACCAAACGAACAGAAAATAATGCCCTGTTCCGCCAGTTTATCGCGATAAGTTGTCGCCACCGACACCGAGTCAAAAATGGCATCAACCGCCACCTCTTTGCCTTCGCGGACCGGCACGCCAAGCTGCTCGAATGCGTCCTCAACTTCTTTACTTAAAAACGCATTCGCCCCCGTTTGCTGCACCGCGCCCGGCTCAGACGCGCAGGTTTCATCGCAATTACCGCAGGACGGCGCGGAGTAATAACTGTACTCCTGATAGTTCAGCTTATCGTAATGCGCTTTTAGCCAGTGCGGCTCTTCCATGGTTAGCCACGCTTTAAAGGCATTCAGGCGAAATTCCAACATCCAGTCGGGTTCATTACGTTTTGCCGAAATCGCACGCACGACATCTTCGTTGATCCCTTTCGCCAGCTCATCGGTTTGTAGATGGGTGAAGAAGCCCTCTTTGTAATTAAGGTGCCCGCCAGCCCAGGTGTTGACATCGTCAGTTGCTTCAGTATTACGAGACATAGTACCGCCTATACCCCAAAACTTTCGCCACAGCCGCATTCGTTCTGGGCTTTCGGGTTATGAAATTTAAATAGCTGATTTAATCCTTCGCGCACGAAATCGACTTCTGTGCCGTCGATGAACGGCATCGCCTGTAACGGTACATAAAGTCTGGCCCCCTCCGTTTCAAACAGCAGATCGTCTTTTTCCGCCTGGCGAACGGTGTCCAGCACGTAGCCAAATCCCGCGCATCCCGTTTGCTTCACACCTAAACGCACGCCTAACATGTCGGGTTGCTTTGCCACCAGCTCGCGGATGTGCGCCGCAGCCGCTGGCGTTAACGTCAGACCACGCCAGGCAAAATCGTCCGGGTTAAATGTTCCTGAATGCAATTCCATAGGGTTACCTCGAGTCACTAGCTTTCAAGCTATAACAACATGTTAGTGATAATGATTATCACTTCAACCCCTCAACAGCAGGGGCATTCGGGTTAATCGCCCTTTTTGACCCCTTTTACTAAGCATAGACCCTGCTGCGTGGGTTAACAGGGATGGATTTTTTTGTTCAATGCATTGATTAATAATGGATTAAGTAATTTCAATCGGCGAGACAGGTCGATAATCAAAAGATGTATAGAAAATGACTATTTCTGTGATAGAAGTGGTAACTTCCTCTGTCAGGCTATACCTAACCAGGGAGTTATCAGAGATGAGATTCGCAGAGCGGTGAACGGAAAAAAGTTAACGGTTGGCTAACCACCCATTGCCATTTTTCACTCGCCCGTAGGCAGGGGTTATATTATTTTCAAGCTGATACGGTGACCAGAACAGCGCACACAGTAATGATTTACCAAAGGGTCTGTTCTGCATTCTTTGTGCGATATAAAGCGGTTTTGATTCTTTAAACTTAAATGTCACCACGGCTATTTTTTGACAACATCGGTCTGCAGACTCACGGCAAGTAGGTACAATCCCGTTCGGGCACTACGTGAAGACAACAAAAAACCCTTAAGGCTGCTTGCTGGCAGGCTTAAGGGTTCCGGCCCCATCCGGCGCTTATCTCCGGCACTCACGATGGCTTAGCTCTTGAAGGGGCGATAAGAATAATCTCACTTCCGGATATGTTTTGTTTAACACAAATTGCGATTTGACTATTTTATAAGCGTATTCAATCAATTATTAGGCGCTGTTTTTCACTGAGCGCGTCCAGCAACAGGCGCAGCCCTGCAGGCTGATGCTCCCGCGAAAGATATAAACCATAAATTGGCAGGCTTTTTGGTTGAAGCTCGGGCAAGAGTCTAACCAGCTTTCCCTGTGCCAGCCCTTCCCGCGCCTCCAGTTCCGGCACCAGCGCAATGCCCGTTCCCGCCAACGCCGACTCACAGAGCAACGAAGAGATCCCGGCGCTCAAATTGCCTTTAATCGCAACAGCGGCAGCCCGCCCCTGGGAATCCAGAAAGTGCCAGGATTTCCCGGCAAACCCGCTGTAGTACAGACAATTATGCCGCGTAAGGTCGTCGATAGTCTCAGGAGTGCCATGTCGATGCAGGTACTCTACAGACGCGCACAGTACCGATTTACAGTCGCCAAGGCGACGGGCGATAGTTCCAGGTTCAGGGTTTTCCGTTATACGGATCGCCACATCAATGCGTTCTCCAACGAGGCTTACCGGTTGATTATTGATCTCCACCTCGATACGCAGTTGTGGATACTTCGTCAGAAACGCGGGCAGTACCGGCGCTAAAATATGCATAGCTGTAAAATGCGCACAGGCCACACGTAGCGTGCCAGAGGGAGTTTGCGCGGCGCTGGCGGCACCAATATCCAGCGAAAGCTGCGCCAGAGAACGCGTTTTCACTAATGCCTCTTCACCCGCTGGCGTGATCGTCAGACGGCGCGACGAGCGATGGATAAGCCTTGCACCCGCCCATTTTTCCATCTCGTCGAGGTAACGACTGACCATCGGACGGGAAAGCCCCAGCGCACGCGCGGCGGCGCTCAGACTGCCCAAATCACAGATATGGTTGAATACCGTTGCCGCCATCACTCTGTCCATTGCATCCCATCCGATCGTTTTATGAAACTCAGCATGTCCTAATAAGGGAATTCTAACAGATCCGAATTTCCTTAAAATACAGGAACTATCAAAAGACAATTCCCTGCACAAGGATACCTGGCATGAAAGTTAAAACGCTGGCCCTGCTGTTACCTCTGTTCGCCTCTTCAACCTTTGCCGCGACGCTACAGCTGGACATCTACAATCCACAGGACAAGGCTATTTTCCCGGTCTCTTCAACGCTGGTTTCAGGACCGAAAGAAGCAATATTGTTTGACGCACAGTTCAGTACTAAAGATGGTGAACAGCTGGTGCAGCTGATTCGCGCCAGCGGTAAAACGCTGAAGGCCATCGTGATCACCTCCGGCGATCCGGATTTCTATTTCGGACTGCAGCCTATCGTCAAAGCCTTCCCACAGGTAAAAGTCCTGGCAACACCGCACGTAGTAGACCATATCCGTGCCACCAAAGAGGCCAAACTGCAATTCTGGGGTCCGCAAATGAAGGATGGCGCACCAACATCGCTCACTGTTCCGCAAGCGACAACGCAAACGCATTTCACAGTTGATGGTGAAACGCTGGAACTGCGCCACCCTAATGATTATGCAGCCTACGTCTGGATCCCGGCGAACCGTGCCATTATTGGCGGTACCGGCGTGGCGTCTGGTATACACGTCTGGACGGCGGATACGCAATCTGCAGAACAGCGTAGCGCGTGGCGTAGCGTACTGAGCGAAATGCAGAAGTTACAACCCACCCAGGTGGTCCCGGGGCATTACATCGGCGAACGCCCTGCGGGCGATAAAGCGATTCGCTTCACACAGGACTATCTGCAATCGTTTGAGCAGGCGTTAGGGGCGAAGAAAGGTTCGGATTATGTGATTAAAACCATCACCGCGGCATGGCCAGGTCTTGCAGACGCAAGTTCTCTGGAGCTAAGTGCGAAGGTTAATACTGGTGAGATGAAGTGGTGATTGAGATTTAACGCAAAAAATAACCCCGAACGCGTGTCGGGGTTTCATTACGATAAGCATACCGGAATCAATGAACGCCCATGCGCCAGGCAAAATAGATCTCTTCTTTTAGTTCAGTCGAAGAAAGCGTCAATAAATCCGCGAACTCCAGCTCTAACTGTTTCAGTCTTTTCAGGTACTGAGCTGGTGAAAGATCGGTTTTATCACGACGTAAAAACTCTATTGCCAGTTGGGCCGGGTCTAATTGGGTAGACATATCATCCTCGCTTGTGTTCAAAACCTGCACAGTATAACACCATTCCCTGTGCAGATAATGACCAAAAGCAATATGCATCACAAAATTGCTGTCGTCAGACGCGACGTGCAGCACAATCGTCCCTGCTCATCGAAGATTTCGATTTGCCATACCTGATGACGGGAGCCGGTATGCACCGCGCGACATACCCCTCTGACGCGCCCTTCCCGTGCCGAGCGAATATGGTTGGCGTTGACCTCCAGGCCCACCACTTTCTGCTCACCCTGAGTACACAGATAGCCAGCCACCGAACCAATGCTCTCAGCCAGCACCACGGACGCGCCGCCGTGCAGTAAACCAAATGGTTGTTTAGTACGGTGGTCAACCGGCATTGTGGCTTCCAGCGTGTCATCGCCAATGTGCACAAAACGAATATCAAGCAGCCCAACCATATTTCCTTCACCCATGGCGTTGAGCGCTTCGAGTGTGACTTCACGTTTCCAGATCATCCTATAATCTCCAGCAGTGCCTGTAATGGATGGCGAACGCCCGTACCTTCAACGCGTTTAACCTGACTGCGACAGGAGTATCCGGTAGCCAGACAACGGTTACGCGGCAATCGTTGCATTGCCTGGTGCCATGATAGCTCATAGATCCCCAGTGAGTTCTGATGATTCTTCACTTCGTGGCCATAGGTGCCCGCCATGCCACAGCACCCTACGCTGATGTTCTCCAGCTTTGCACCAAAGCGGGCAAAAATAGCCGCCCACTGAGCAGGCGCGCCCGGCAGGGCCGTCACTTCGGTACAGTGTCCAAAGAAGTACCACGGTTCACCGCCCACAGCGACTGGCTGCTGTGACTCCACAACTGTCGATAACCATTCGTTGGCGAGTAACACATGGAAATCGCCCCGCTGTTCCCCGAGCGCCAGTTTGTATTCATCGCGATAGCAAAGCACCAGCGCCGGATCGACACCCACCATCGGAATATTCAGCTTCGCCACCCGATTGAGAAACTCAGATGTTTTCTTTGCGGTTTTAGCAAAACGGTTTAAAAAGCCCTTAATATGCTGGGCCTTGCCGTTTGGCGAGAACGGCAGCAGTACAGGCTGCAAACCCAGCTTTTCAACCAGACGTATAAAATCAGCCACCACCTGTGCATCGTAATAGCTGGTGAACGGATCCTGCACCACCAGCACCGTACGGGCTTTTTGCTCAAGGCTGAGTAATTCGAGCTGTTCCAGCGTCATATTGGCGGAACGATGACCAACCAGCTGACGTTGAAGCGACGGCGCAGACAGCAGCGGTAAATCGACCATGCCGATGTGCTTTTTAGCCAGATTACGCACCAGCGGCTGGTTGATGAAGAAGTTAAACGTGTTGGGCGCCCGCGCCATTAACGGCGCATAGCTCTCAACGGTCGCCACCATGTGATCGCGCAACGGCCGCAGATAACGCGTGTGATACAACTGCAGGAAACGTGAGCGGAACTCCGGCACATCGATTTTAATCGGACACTGTGTGGAGCAGGCTTTACACGCCAGACAACCCGACATTGCCTCTTTCACTTCGTGCGAGAAATCGTATTCGCCTTTGCGCGCATGCCAGCTGTTGCGGGTACGGGCAATCAGCGTACGTAAACTGGCACGTTTTTCCGGTAGCTCTTTTTCCAGCTGTAGCGGGTCAATCCCGCGATCTGCCAACAGACGCAGCCATTCACGCACCAGCGTAGCTCGCCCTTTCGGTGAATGGATGCGGTTGAGGCTGATTTTCATCGACGGACACATCGGGCTTTTCGCATCAAAGTTAAAGCATAACCCGTTGCCGTTACACTCCATCGCCCCACGCCACTCCTGGCGTACGGCCAGCGGGATCTGACGGTCATACGTTCCGCGCTTCACCGCGTCCACTTTCATCATCGGCGCATCAACATCTTCCGGTGGACAGATTTTGCCAGGATTGAGCCGGTTTTGCGGATCAAACACCGATTTCACTTTACGCAGTTCGCGATACAATTCCTCACCGAAGAACGCCGGGCTATATTCTGCACGAAAACCTTTCCCGTGCTCGCCCCACAGCAGACCGCCATATTTTGCCGTCAGCGCGACAACATCGTCAGAAATGCGTTTCATCAGCACTTCCTGCTGCGGGTCGCACATATCCAGCGCCGGTCTGACGTGCAGCACGCCTGCATCTACGTGACCAAACATGCCGTAACTCAGGCCGTGGCTATCGAGCAGCGCACGGAACTCGGCAATATAGTCAGCCAGATGTTCCGGCGGAACGCAGGTATCTTCAGCAAACGGAATCGGCTTCGCGGCCCCTTTCGCATTCCCCAGCAGACCGACGGCTTTTTTACGCATCGCGTAAATGCGCTCGACGCCTGCCAGCTCGGTACATAGCTGCCAGCCTATAACGCCCGCTTCCTGACGCGCGATTAAGCCATCCAGCCGTTCGCACAGTGCGCTGACCTGCGAATCAATCAATGCTTCATCGT
This sequence comes from Citrobacter sp. RHBSTW-00859, assembly GCF_013729795.1. Lineage (NCBI taxonomy): Bacteria > Pseudomonadati > Pseudomonadota > Gammaproteobacteria > Enterobacterales > Enterobacteriaceae > Citrobacter > Citrobacter sp. RHBSTW-00859. The sequence goes on from NZ_CP056284.1 coordinate 2,767,493, forward strand.
CACCGGCAAACTCCACAATATTCAGACCCAGCATCTCTTTATCCGCCACATCGGTAATCAATTCACTTACCGAGTGCCAGACAATATCTTCCCGTGCCAGGTTAAGCACTTTGGAGTCGACGGTTTCTACCGACAGCGCGCGCGCTTCCACCATCACCGGGGCATTTCGCAATGCCGAGTCGAAAGAGTCGTACTTAACGTTAACCAGTTGTCTGACTTTGGGTAGTGGCGTGATATCCAGACGGGCTTCGGTGATAAACGCCAGCGTACCTTCAGAGCCAGTAAGAATGCGGGTTAAATCAAATTCGGTCATCTCATCGTTAAAGACGTGCCGCAGATCGTAACCGGTCAGGAAGCGATTAAGTTTCGGGAATTTATCAATGATCAGTTGTCGGTTGTCGCGGCAACGCTCATAAACCGTCTTGTAGATGCGGCCAATAGTGGTGTTGCTATTACCCAGCGTTTGGGCAAGTTCGACCGGCATTGGCTGGGTATCAAGAATATCGCCGCCCATCAGCACCGCGCGGATACCCAGCACGTGATCGGAGGTTTTACCGTAAACCAACGAGCCTTGTCCGGATGCGTCGGTATTGATCATCCCCCCCAGCGTTGCCCGGTTACTGGTGGATAACTCGGGGGCAAAGAAATAGCCGTAAGGCTTCAGAAACTGGTTGAGCTGGTCTTTTATCACCCCGGCTTCAACCCGCACCCAACCTTCCTGCACATTGATTTCAATGATGCGGCTCATATAGCGGGACATATCAACAATAATGCCCTGATTCAGCGCCTGACCGTTGGTCCCGGTGCCGCCACCGCGTGGGGTAAAAATCAACGAAGAGAAAAGAGGTTCCGCCGCCAGACGAGCAATGAGCGCCACATCTGCGGTTGAACGAGGGAATACGACAGCATCAGGAAGCAGCTGATAAATACTGTTATCCGTCGACATTGTCAGACGATCGGCATAGCTCGTTGCCGTATCGCCCGTAAATCCTTGCTGCTCCAGTGCCTGCAAAAAATTGAGCACCAGTTGAACGACACCTGGCGCCTGAGAAATTTGTGGAATCATTATAGTGACCCTTTCCTGCGGTCTGTGTTGTGAATTTAATCGTTTGCGTGTTGCTTTGTTTGTTGTATCACATTTTTTTCTAATACGCTCAGCAGATTTACAGGCAGAATCCGCCTGTTAAAAACCGCTGAAATTGCTCATCATTACAGGGTGTCATTTAAGTGTTCACGTCGCGTCAACGTTCTGGCGCAAAGACAAAGGTGAAAAGTATTTATGGTAAATTTCCGCCAGCCCAAGGATATTGCACAAGTGCTGCTATCGGCGCTGTTTTTAGCCGTCATGATTGTGGCCTGTCTTTGGATTGTTCAGCCCTTTATCCTCGGTTTTGCATGGGCGGGGACGGTGGTCATTGCGACCTGGCCGATCCTGCTACGCTTACAAAAATTGCTCTGGGGCCGTCGCTCGCTGGCCGTGCTGGTGATGACCCTGCTGCTGGTGCTGTTGTTCATCATTCCTATCGCGCTACTGGTCAATAGCATTGTTGATGGCAGCGGGCCATTGATCCATGCCGTAACCGCAGGCGATATGACCCTGCCGGATCTGGCGTGGCTGAACAGTATTCCGTTGGTCGGCGCAAAATTGTATGCCGCGTGGCACAGTCTGCTGGATATGGGCGGCGCGGCCATCATGGCCAAGGTTCGTCCTTATATCGGCACGACGACGACCTGGTTTGTTGGCCAGGCTGCACATCTTGGCCGCTTTATGATGCACTGTGGTCTGATGCTGCTGTTCAGCGCCCTGCTGTACTGGCGCGGTGAACAGGTGGCGTTAGGTATTCGCCACTTCGCTTGTCGCCTGGCATCCAAACGTGGCGATGCCGCCATTCTGCTGGCAGCACAAGCCATTCGCGCCGTCGCATTAGGGGTTGTGGTCACCGCGCTGGTGCAGGCAGTGCTCGGTGGTATTGGTCTGGCGGTAACCGGCGTGCCGTACGCCACGTTGCTGGCGGTATTGATGATCCTGTCTTGTCTGGTGCAACTGGGGCCATTGCCGGTGCTGGTCCCGGCCATTATCTGGCTGTACTGGACGGGCGATTCAACCTGGGGCACGGTGCTGCTGGTGTGGAGCGGCGTGGTCGGAACGCTGGATAACGTTATTCGCCCGATGCTGATTCGCATGGGGGCCGATTTGCCGCTGATCCTGATTCTCTCAGGGGTCATCGGCGGACTGATTGCCTTCGGCATGATTGGTCTGTTTATCGGCCCGGTGGTACTGGCCGTGTCCTGGCGTCTGTTCTCCGCCTGGGTAAACGAAGCCCCTGCGCCAGGTAGCGATCCCGACGAAATCCTCGAAGAAATTGCTGAAATCGAACGCAATAAGTAATCCCACGTCAGGCGGCACCGCCGCCTGATTGTTTAACATTGCTAATCAATTCCGCCCACTTACTGAATAAGACCCAACGTTATTCTTCTTTAAATACTCATTTGCTTCGCAAATTATTTACAGTTTTTAAACTATTGAGATGAATCTGATCGACGTAAAAAATCAGTATGCCTACTATTAGCCCATGGCTTTAGATCAACACATTGATTTATAAGCATGGAAATCCCCTGAGTGAAACAACGAATTGCTGTGTGTAGTCTTTGCCCATCTCCCACGATGGGCTTTTTTTTGTCCTTCGCGCGCCTCGCCACCAGCCTTACCGCAACACAGAACCCCTCTTCCCCGTTGATAAACAAATAATATTGCACAAGATACTGTGACTCTCTTCAAGCCGAAATATCCACAGCAATGTTATTACTATTCCACCGTCTTTTATGAGGTGATCAAATAATGAACGCATTAGAACTCCAGGCTATCCGCCATATTTTTGCTATGACGGTAGAAGAAAGCGCTATGGGTAATGACTCCAACTTACTGATAGTGTTTTATGTTCAGATAATGCCCGATGACCTTGTCATGCAGCTCCACCGATTTTGAGAACGACAGTGACTTCCGTCCCAGCCTTGCCAGATGTTGTCTCAGATTCAGGTTATGTCGCTCAATGCGCTGAGTGTAACGCTTGCTGATTACGTGCAGCTTTCCCTTCAGGCGGGATTCATACAGCGGCCAGCCATCCGTCATCCATACCACGACCTCAAAGGCCGACAGCAGGCTCAGAAGACGCTCCAGTGTGGCCAGAGTGCGTTCACCGAAGACGTGCGCCACAACCGTCCTCCGTATCCTGTCATACGCGTAAAACAGCCAGCGCTGACGTGATTTAGCACCGACGTAGCCCCACTGTTCGTCCATTTCCGCGCAGACGATGACGTCACTGCCCGGCTGTATGCGCGAGGTTACCGACTGCGGCCTGAGTTTTTTAAGTGACGTAAAATCGTGTTGAGGCCAACGCCCATAATGCGGGCGGTTGCCCGGCATCCAACGCCATTCATGGCCATATCAATGATTTTCTGGTGCGTACCGGGTTGAGAAGCGGTGTAAGTGAACTGCAGTTGCCATGTTTTACGGCAGTGAGAGCAGAGATAGCGCTGATGTCCGGCAGTGCTTTTGCCGTTACGCACCACCCCGTCAGTAGCTGAACAGGAGGGACAGCTGATAGAAACAGAAGCCACTGGAGCACCTCAAAAACACCATCATACACTAAATCAGTAAGTTGGCAGCATCACCTAAACGCCATGCTATGTAGGCACAATATCAGCGCCTCGGTATATTAATCACAAGGTCGCCGCAATTTAAACAAAATCGACGAGCACAGAACAATTTTAAAATCCGCAAGGAGTTGTGAACATGTCTCAAAATAAGACCTTTAATACGCCATTCCTTTTGGCGATAATCTGTATTTATTTAAGTTATTTTTTACACGGCATTAGCGTCATTACACTGGCGCAAAATATGAGCTCTCTCGCAGAAAAATTCTCCACTGACAATGCTGGGATAGCCTATTTAATTTCCGGCATTGGTCTTGGTCGCCTGGTGAGTATTTTATTCTTTGGCGTGCTCTCAGATAAATTTGGTAGACGGGCTATCATTCTGTTAGGGGCAATTCTGTACATGCTGTTTTTCTTCGGCATTCCCGCCAGCCCGAATCTGATGATTGCCTTTATTCTCGCTGTTTGTGTCGGCGTCGCTAACTCGGCCCTGGATACAGGTGGCTATCCGGCATTGATGGAATGCTTCCCTAAGGCATCTGGGTCAGCGGTTATCCTGGTTAAAGCGATGGTCTCATTCGGGCAGATGATCTACCCCATCGTCGTCAGCACCATGCTGCTCAACCATATCTGGTACGGCTATGCGGTCATTATCCCGGGGATACTGTTCGTCGTCATAACGTTGATGCTGCTCAAAAGCCGCTTCCCCAGCCAGATGGTGGATGCGGGCATTGCAAAAGAGCTACCACAGATGAACAGTAAACCGCTGGTCTGGCTGGAAGGCGTAGCCTCCGTTATGTTTGGGGTGGCCGCATTTTCGACCTTTTACGTCATCGTAGTCTGGATGCCGAAATACGCGATGGCATTTGCCGGCATGGCAGAAGCCGACGCGCTGAAAACCATCTCTTACTACAGTATGGGATCGCTGGTCTGCGTGTTTATTTTTGCTGTACTGCTCAAGAAAATGGTTCGACCCATTTGGGCGAATGTGTTTAACGCCGGGCTGGCAACCCTCACCGCAGCGATTATCTATTTATATCCATCCCCATTGGTGTGTAACGCCGGTTCATTTCTTATCGGGTTTTCTGCCGCAGGCGGTATTTTACAGCTCGGCGTTTCGGTGATGTCAGAGTTTTTCCCCAGGAGCAAAGCCAAGGTCACCAGTATTTATATGATGATGGGGGGCGTAGCCAACTTTATTATCCCATTAATCACCGGATACCTTTCAAACATTGGCCTGCAGTACATCATTTTGCTGGACCTCGCATTTGCTTTGCTGGCCTTCATCACCGCCATCATCGTCTTTATTCGTTACTACCGCGTATTTGATATTCCCAAAAATGATGTGCGGTTGGGCGAACGTTATTTTCAATAAATTGCTTAGAAGGAGTATCAAATGGACGTAACTGCAAAATATGAACTGATTGGCCTGATGGCCTACCCTATCAGACACAGCTTGTCGCCTGAAATGCAAAATAAGGCATTAGAAAAAGCGGGATTACCTTTTACCTACATGGCATTTGAAGTCGATAACTCCACGTTTGCTAAGGAAGGTGCGAACAAGTCCCTGATATGAGATCATGTTTGTCATCTGGAGCCATGGAACAGGGTTCATCATGAGTCATCAACTTACCTTCGCCGACAGTGAATTCAGCAGTAAGCGCCGTCAGACCAGAAAAGAGATTTTCTTGTCCCGTATGGAGCAGATTCTGCCATGGCAAAACATGGTGGAAGTCATCGAGCCGTTTTACCCCAAGGCTGGTAATGGCCGGCGACCTTATCCGCTGGAAACCATGCTACGCATTCACTGCATGCAGCATTGGTACAACCTGAGCGATGGCGCGATGGAAGATGCTCTGTACGAAATCGCCTCCATGCGTCGGTTTGCCCGGTTATCCCTGGATAGCGCCTTGCCTGACCGCACCACCATCATGAATTTCCGCCACCTGCTGGAGCAGCATCAACTGGCCCGCCAATTGTTCAAGACCATCAATCGCTGGCTGGCCGAAGCAGGCGTCATGATGACTCAAGGCACCTTGGTCGATGCCACCATCATTGAGGCACCCAGCTCGACCAAGAACAAAGAGCAGCAACGCGATCCGGAGATGCATCAGACCAAGAAAGGCAATCAGTGGCACTTTGGCATGAAGGCCCACATTGGTGTCGATGCCAAGAGTGGCCTGACCCACAGCCTAGTCACCACCGCGGCCAACGAGCATGACCTCAATCAGCTGGGTAATCTGCTGCATGGAGAGGAGCAATTTGTCTCAGCCGATGCCGGCTACCAAGGGGCGCCACAGCGCGAGGAGCTGGCCGAGGTGGATGTGGACTGGCTGATCGCCGAGCGCCCCGGCAAGGTAAGAACCTTGAAACAGCATCCACGCAAGAACAAAACGGCCATCAACATCGAATACATGAAAGCCAGCATCCGGGCCAAGGTGGAGCACCCATTTCGCATCATCAAGCGACAGTTCGGCTTCGTGAAAGCCAGATACAAGGGGTTGCTGAAAAACGATAACCAACTGGCGATGTTATTCACGCTGGCCAACCTGTTTCGGGCGGACCAAATGATACGTCAGTGGGAGAGATCTCACTAAAAACTGGGGATAACGCCTTAAATGGCGAAGAAACGGTCTAAATAGGCTGATTCAAGGCATTTACGGGAGAAAAAATCGGCTCAAACATGAAGAAATGAAATGACTGAGTCAGCCGAGAAGAATTTCCCCGCTTATTCGCACCTTCCCTAATGCGATTGCCGGGCTGAAGGCCTTAAAAATGCGCGGTACCGGAGTCTCAATGCCCAACAAGCAACTGGCATGTGAATATGTTGATGAATTAACGCCTGCAGCCAAACTGGTCGGCGCGATTAATACTATCGTCAATGATGATGGTTACCTGCGCGGCTACAATACTGATGGCACGGGGCATATTCGCGCCATCAAGGAAAGCGGTTTCGATATCAGGGGTAAAACCATGGTACTGTTGGGCGCAGGCGGCGCGTCAACGGCCATTGGTGCCCAGGCGGCGATTGAAGGCATCAAAGAAATCAAACTCTTTAACCGTCAAGATGAGTTCTTTGCCAAAGCACAGGAATTCGCCAAACGTGTTAATGAAAATACCGATTGCGTGGTCACCGTTATCGATCTCGACGATCGAGAGGCTTTTGCGGACGCACTGGCCAGCGCGGATATTCTGACCAACGGTACGAAAGTGGGAATGAAGCCGCTGGAGAACGAATCTCTGGTGACCGACGTTTCCCTGCTACGCCCGGATCTGCTGGTGACTGAATGCGTCTACAACCCGCATATGACCAAATTATTGCAACAGGCACAACTTGCCGGTTGCAAAACGATTGATGGTTACGGCATGTTGTTATGGCAAGGGGCTGAACAGTTTAAACTCTGGACCGGGAAAGATTTCCCTCTTGAGTATGTGAAACAGGTTATGGGTTTTGCAGCCTGATGGGCAAGCATTTGTAAAATATTTAAAGGGTAATCGATGAAAACCGTAACCGTAAAAAACCTCGTCATTGGCGAGGGTGCGCCGAAGATCATTGTCTCACTGATGGGTAAAGACATCGCAACGGTAAAAAGCGAAGCGCTGGCCTATCGCGAGGCGGATTTCGACATTCTGGAATGGCGCGTTGACCATTTCACCGAGGTGTCCTCCGTTGATGCCGTACTGGAAGCTGCACGCGCCATCCGCGATGTGATGGCTGACAAACCGCTGCTGTTCACCTTCCGTAGTGCCAAAGAAGGTGGTGAACAGGCGCTGGCTGTCGAAAACTATATTGCGTTAAACCGTGCGGCGGTAGATAGCGGTCTGGTCGATATGATCGACCTGGAGCTTTTCACCGGTGACGAACTGATTAAAGCCACCGTCGAATATGCACATGCAAAAAATGTCGCCGTCATTATGTCGAATCATGATTTCCATAAGACGCCAGCGGCACAAGAGATTGTCCTGCGCCTGCGTAAAATGCAGGAGCTTGGCGCTGATATCCCGAAAATCGCCCTGATGCCGCAAAACAAGACGGATGTATTGACCCTGCTTGGCGCCACGCTGGAAATGCAGGAACGCTATGCCGATCGCCCGATCATTACTATGTCGATGGCCAAAACAGGGGTGATTTCACGTCTGTCCGGTGAGGTTTTCGGTTCAGCGGCAACCTTTGGTGCGGTGAAAAAAGCCTCTGCCCCTGGGCAAATTTCGGTCACCGATCTACGTACCGTTTTGACCATATTGCATCAGGCGTAATAGTACCGTTTATCCATATTAATATCAGTAATGCCCTGCCCCAGATATTCGCTTAATCACGAATATCGGGCAGATGGCCGGACATTATTAAACAACTCACATTATTATTGTCGAATATAGCGACAGGTAGTCGCACGCATATAATCTGGAGTTCATATGAAATTATCAAGACCAAAACGCATTGATGGTCGGGTCCCCGTATTATCCGCAGCGGATGCCATTAATTATATTCCTGATGAGGCAACGCTCTGCGTATTAGGCGCAGGTGGCGGTATTCTCGAAGCAACAACATTAATTAATGCGCTGGCTGAAAAATATAAAAACGCACACTCACCCCGAAACTTATCATTGATTAGCCCAACGGGATTAGGTGACCGTGCTGACCGTGGAATTAGCCCGTTAGCACAAGAAGGTTTAGTCAAATGGGCATTATGCGGCCACTGGGGACAATCACCACGAATTTCCGACCTCGCTGAGCAGAATAAAATTGCCGCCTATAACTATCCTCAGGGCGTATTAACCCAGACCCTGCGTGCCTCGGCAGCCCACCAGCCGGGTATTCTGAGTGAGATCGGTATCGGAACATTTGTCGATCCCCGCCAACAGGGCGGAAAGCTGAATGAAGTGACCACCGAAGATCTGATCAAGCTGGTGGAAATTGATAACAAAGAGTACCTCTACTACAAAGCCATTGCGCCAAACATCGCCTTTATTCGCGCCACCACCTGCGACAGCGAAGGTTACGCCACGTTTGAAGATGAAGTTATGTATCTCGACGCGCTGGTGATCGCTCAGGCCGTTCACAACAACGGCGGCATCGTCATGATGCAGGTGCAAAAAATGGTGAAGAAAGCCACACTGCACCCAAAAGCTGTGCGTATTCCGGGCTATCTGGTCGATATTGTGGTCATCGATCCCGATCAAACTCAATTGTACGGCGGTGCGCCGGTTAACCGCTTTATCTCGGGCGATTTTGTCCTTGATGACAGCCAGCAAACTGCCCTGCCGCTCAATCAGCGTAAACTGGTGGCCCGACGCGCCCTGTTCGAAATGCGTAAAGGCGCGGTCGGCAACGTTGGCGTGGGTATCGCCGATGGTATTGGTCTCGTTGCACGCGAAGAAGGCTGCGCTGACGACTTTATTCTGACGGTCGAGACCGGCCCGATTGGCGGAATTACCTCCCAGGGCATCGCTTTTGGCGCCAACGTCAACACCCGCGCGATTCTGGATATGACCTCCCAGTTTGACTTCTACCACGGCGGTGGGCTGGGTGATGCTGCCAACTTACTGATTTAGTGTATGATGGTGTTTTTGAGGTGCTCCAGTGGCTTCTGTTTCTATCAGCTGTCCCTCCTGTTCAGCTACTGACGGGGTGGTGCGTAACGGCAAAAGCACTGCCGGACATCAGCGCTATCTCTGCTCTCACTGCCGTAAAACATGGCAACTGCAGTTCACTTACACCGCTTCTCAACCCGGTACGCACCAGAAAATCATTGATATGGCCATGAATGGCGTTGGATGCCGGGCAACCGCCCGCATTATGGGCGTTGGCCTCAACACGATTTTACGTCACTTAAAAAACTCAGGCCGCAGTCGGTAACCTCGCGCATACAGCCGGGCAGTGACGTCATCGTCTGCGCGGAAATGGACGAACAGTGGGGCTACGTCGGTGCTAAATCACGTCAGCGCTGGCTGTTTTACGCGTATGACAGGATACGGAGGACGGTTGTGGCGCACGTCTTCGGTGAACGCACTCTGGCCACACTGGAGCGTCTTCTGAGCCTGCTGTCGGCCTTTGAGGTCGTGGTATGGATGACGGATGGCTGGCCGCTGTATGAATCCCGCCTGAAGGGAAAGCTGCACGTAATCAGCAAGCGTTACACTCAGCGCATTGAGCGACATAACCTGAATCTGAGACAACATCTGGCAAGGCTGGGACGGAAGTCACTGTCGTTCTCAAAATCGGTGGAGCTGCATGACAAGGTCATCGGGCATTATCTGAACATAAAACACTATCAGTAAGTTGGAGTCATTACCTAATCAGACGGTGCGTACCAGAGGAAAAAACGGGAACACAAAGACAGTGAAAATAATTGCGAAATGCGTCATGTTTTTAATCGCCTCTGCGCTGAATTTGTTTCTTATATGTAAATTATTAATGCAGACTTAATAACATTTATTCTTTTTGATTATTATAAAACGCAAATAATCAATTGCAGCAATGTACCAAAGCAAAAGGTGTCATCTTGCAGACGGGGCAAATAATTTTGTTTCGCCGGGAAGGAATAACGTTGTATAACGTCATTATCGTTTTTATTTTCTGATATTAATAATCCCAAAATTGCTGCCTTTAGGTGGAGGTTGTCATGTATCAACGCTGCTTTGATAATGCCGTGGAGACCCTTTTTGAACAGGGGAAAACCCCGAGATTCTCGCGATTCGTCATCAGTGATGACCCTAACTGGGAGTCGGGTCATCACGTTCACGATAATGAAACAGAGCTTATTTATGTCAAAAAAGGGGTCGCAAGATTAATTATCGATTCGTCGCTGTATGTCGCGCATGCCGGGGATATCGTGGTGATAGAGCAAGGGCGACTCCATGCGGTTGCTTCGGATAGTAGCGCGCCTGCAACGACTTATACCTGCGCGCTCTACGGTTTTCGTTTCAACGGCTGGCAGGATAATCAGCTATTGCAGATGCACTCGTGTCCGGTGATTAGCGTTACTCAGGGGAAGGAGGTTATTAAGAGTATCTTTAATGAGTTGGGAGTTATGCTCCCCCAGAGCAAAAATAACCTGACATCTTCAGCCTACGACGCTTTTGCTTATGCTCTAACCGTTTTATTTTACGAAAACTTTAAAAATGCCTATCGTTCTGAGCAAGGTTATATTAAAAAAGATGTCTTAATTAAAGATGTGCTGGTTTATTTAAATAATAACTTCCGCGAAAAAATTACTCTCGATCAGTTATCCAAAAAATTCCGGGCCAGCGTGAGTTATATCTGCCATGAATTTACTAAGGAGTATCGAATTTCGCCGATCAATTATGTGATTCAGCGACGAATGACCGAGGCGAAATTTGCCCTGACGAATACGGAAGCTTCGTTAGCGGAAATCTCCTGGCGGGTAGGGTATGAAAATGTCGATCACTTTGCCAAACTCTTTCAGCGGCATGTGGGTTGTACCCCCAGTGATTATCGCAAGCAGTTTAAAAATAATCTGGTTGAGCAGGAATGCTTGATCCCAGAGGTCTGATTATCCTGGATCGTGCCGGAAAACGCTTGTGCGCTATCCGGCACGAATTACCGCTTACTTATTCTGGTAATCTTTCAGGATTTGGCGTCCGGCGACGTAAATCATAATTTCGTCGGTGCCGCCGCCAATGCGCTCGCAGCGAACATCGCGCCAGAATCGGGAAACGCGCGCTTCATCGGTGTAACCCAGCCCGCCCATGATCTGAATGGCGTCATCAATCACTTCCATTGCCGTGCGGGCGCAATACAGTTTTGCCAACGCCGCGCTGGTCCGCAGCGACTGTTCCTGATCGGCCTGCCAGGCCACTTTCAACACCATATTGCGCATGTTTTCAATTTTAATCGCCATCAGCGCCAGTTTTTCCTGGATCATCTGGTTATGGCCAATCGGTTTACCAAATGCGATACGCTGGTTAGCATAACGAGCGGCATCTTCGAAGGCGCACTCGGCGAAACCGGTACTACGCGCGGCGTTGATCAACCGTTCCATCTCAAAGTTGTACATGACGTTGAGGAAGCCCATGCCTTCTTCGCCGACCATATCGCTTTCGTCTACTTCAACATCATCAAGATAAACTTCGCAGGTGCTGAGCATGTGCCAGCCGATTTTATGCAGCGGATTAACCTTAATGCCGGGTTTCTTCGAATCCACCCACCACAGCGTAAAGGCTTTCTTCGGATCTTTCGGCTCCGGATCGCGAGCCAGTACCAGCATATAAGGATACTCTTTAGCGCCGGTGATAAAGGTTTTTTGTCCGTTGAGATATACCTTGCCGTTTTTGCGGGTGTAACTGGTGGTGGCGCTGTTATTGTCTGAACCTGCTCCCGGTTCGGTTAATGCCAGCGCATAAGCCGGATCGCCCGTTTCCATGGTGCTTTCTGCCGTTTTACGTAACTGTTCGGCGGAGCCAAAACGACGCATACTGTGAATGCACTGACCGTTCGTGATTAAAAAAGCGGGTGCGCCGCATTTGGAAACTTCCATCAGTGCCAGCATCTGCGTGACGTAATCTGCCGGGATACCACCGAACTCTTCCGGAACGCCCAGCATTGAAATACCGTTGTCCGCAAGGGCGCGCATAAACTCTTTCGGATAGGTAGCCGTCTGATCGCAGGTACGGAAATATTCCTCCGGGAAATTGCTGGTAATCAGTTCGCGAATGCTGGCAAGCAGCAGCTCTTGTTCTTCAGTTAATGAAAAATCCATCAGGGTACTCCTTTTAATTGGCGGCATCGGGCAATATAAAACCCATCGAAGCATCGATAAATAATCTTTCGTCCATCAGTTTCAGTTCCGGAGAAATAACCGGAGGGAAATCCATTTTGTCCAGAATGTCTTCCTGCAAAGAGACTCCTGGCGCAATTTCGACTAAATGAAGGCCATCTTCTTTTAACGTAAATACAGCACGCTCGGTGATGTAACGCACATCCAGTCCGCGCTCGAGTGCAATTTTTCCGCTGAAAGTGACTTCAGGTAATTCGTTGACGAATTTTTTCACCCGGCCTTCCTGCACGATATTTAATTTGCCATTGGCAACTTCCGTTTTCAGGCTTCCGGCAGTTAAGGTGCCGCAAAATATTATTTTCTTCGAGGTGGCGCTGATATCGATAAAACCGCCGGTCCCCATAATTTTGCCATTGAATTTATGTACGCCGACGTTGCCGTGGCGATCCACTTCGGCGAAGCTTAAATAGCATACATCCAGCCCACGGTAATGACTCCAACTTACTGATAGTGTTTTATGTTCAGATAATGCCCGATGACCTTGTCATGCAGCTCCACCGATTTTGAGAACGACAGTGACTTCCGTCCCAGCCTTGCCAGATGTTGTCTCAGATTCAGGTTATGTCGCTCAATGCGCTGAGTGTAACGCTTGCTGATTACGTGCAGCTTTCCCTTCAGGCGGGATTCATACAGCGGCCAGCCATCCGTCATCCATACCACGACCTCAAAGGCCGACAGCAGGCTCAGAAGACGCTCCAGTGTGGCCAGAGTGCGTTCACCGAAGACGTGCGCCACAACCGTCCTCCGTATCCTGTCATACGCGTAAAACAGCCAGCGCTGACGTGATTTAGCACCGACGTAGCCCCACTGTTCGTCCATTTCCGCGCAGACGATGACGTCACTGCCCGGCTGTATGCGCGAGGTTACCGACTGCGGCCTGAGTTTTTTAAGTGACGTAAAATCGTGTTGAGGCCAACGCCCATAATGCGGGCGGTTGCCCGGCATCCAACGCCATTCATGGCCATATCAATGATTTTCTGGTGCGTACCGGGTTGAGAAGCGGTGTAAGTGAACTGCAGTTGCCATGTTTTACGGCAGTGAGAGCAGAGATAGCGCTGATGTCCGGCAGTGCTTTTGCCGTTACGCACCACCCCGTCAGTAGCTGAACAGGAGGGACAGCTGATAGAAACAGAAGCCACTGGAGCACCTCAAAAACACCATCATACACTAAATCAGTAAGTTGGCAGCATCACCTCTGATTATTGCTGATAAACCAGGCATTCCCGGGACGTTTTTTTTGCAAGATTGTTGGCAATGAAAACAGATTTCCCCGTCGAAAACAGCCCTCCCTCTGTCGCACACTATTTTCAGTCAATTTTCCCTACTGTCGATAATGACGCACCACGTCATCATCCACACGAGAATCACTGGAGATGCCATGAAAATAATAACCTGCTTTAAGTTGGTGCCTGAAGAACAGGACATTGTTGTTACCCCACAGCGCTCGCTTAACTTTGACCGGGCCGATGCCAAAATCAGCCAGTTTGACTTAAATGCGATAGAGGCCGCAGCGCAGCTTAGCGCGGAGGGTGATGAAATCATCGCCTTAACGGTGGGCGGGTCGCTACTACAAAACTCCAAAGTGCGTAAAGACGTGCTGTCCCGCGGGCCGGACAGTTTGTATATGGTGCAGGATGCACAACTGGAGCATTCATTACCCCGGGATACCGCTCAGGCGCTGGCCTGTGCGGCCAACAATATGGATTTCGACCTGATGCTGTTCGGTGAAGGATCGGGGGATATCTACGCGCAGCAGGTCGGCTTACTGGTTGGCGAACTATTACAGCTCCCGGTGATTAATGCCGTCAGCAGCATCCAACGTAACGGCGATCGCCTTGTGGTTGAGCGCACGCTTGAAGATGAAGTCGAAGTAATTGATCTGCCGCTCCCCGCCGTACTGTGCGTGACGTCGGATATCAACACACCGCGTATTCCCTCGATGAAGGCGATTCTGGGCGCGGGTAAAAAACCGGTCACCCCGTGGCAAGCCAGCGATATTGGTTGGATACCTGCATCACCGTTAGCGGAACTGGTGAGCCTTACCGTGCCGCCGCAAACAGAACGTCAGCACATCATTCTGGAAAATGACTCAGCAGAAGCCATTGCCGAACTGGCTGAACACCTGAAAAAAGCCCTGAACTAAGCCCAACGGAGAGAAATCATCATGAGTAAATTAGCCAACGTTTGGGTGTTCAGCGATAACGTAGAACGCTATGCAGAATTAATGGCCGGCGCTCGCCTGTGGGGTGAGCAGGTACACCTTATCGTACAAGGCAGCGACCAGGCCAATCAGTTGCAAGCCCTGGGCGCCGATAAGATAGTCGTGCTCGACGCAACCTCCGGTTTACAGCGTGTTGAAAATTACGCTGAGACCATCGCCGCCCTGATGCAGGAACACGCCGGGCTGCTGCTGATGTCCGCGACTAAACGAGCCAAATCCCTTGGCGCACGCTTAAGCATTCAGCTCAACGCAGCGATGGTGAACGACGCCACATCGGTAACGCTGGATGCAGGCATTTTGTTCGCCGAACACCGCATGTATGGTGGTCTGGCATTTGGCAAAGAAAAAATCAAAAGTACGCTGGCGATTATCACGCTTGCCCCAGGCCAGCTTGAACCGGTCGCGGAAAACGCCTCACACAACTGCCCGGTTGTCTCAGCAACGTACATCGCACCGCACCATGAAGTGATGTGCCTGGAGCGTCGCGCCAAATCCGTGAGCAGCGTAGATCTCAGCAAAGCCAAGCGCGTGGTGGGTGTGGGTCGCGGCCTGGTGGCGCAAAACGATCTGGAAATGGTGCGCCAACTGGCATCTGTGCTGGGTGCTGAAGTGGGTTGTTCACGACCGATTGCCGAAGGCGAAAACTGGATGGAACGCGAACGCTACATTGGCGTTTCTGGCGTGTTATTGAAATCAGACCTGTATCTCACGCTGGGCATCTCAGGACAAATTCAGCATATGGTCGGCGGTAACGGCGCGAAAGTCATTGTCGCCATCAACAAAGATAAAAAAGCCCCTATTTTCAATTACGCCGATTACGGTCTGGTGGGCGACATCTACAAAGTGGTTCCGGCCCTTATCGACCATCTCAGCCGCTAATCCCGTTAACGCACATCTCCCGCTGCCCTCGCGGCGGGAAAGGAGCATAAAGCATGTCAGATGAAAAATTTGATGCCATTGTGGTCGGTGCTGGTGTAGCGGGTACAATGGCAGGCTACGTTATGGCCCGGGCCGGACTGGACGTACTGGTCATCGAGCGCGGCAACAGTGCGGGCAGTAAAAATATGACCGGCGGGAGACTCTACGCGCATAGCCTTGAGCGCATCATGCCCGGATTCGCGCAGGAAGCGCCTCTCGAACGTAAAGTCACCCGCGAAAAAATCTCCTTCCTGACCGAAGAGAGCGCCGTTACCCTCGACTTCTATCGTGAAAAAGACAACGCGCCAGCGCAGGACTCTTATACCGTTTTGCGCAACCGGCTTGACCCATGGCTAATGGAAAAAGCGGAACAGGCTGGCGTGCAGTTCATCCCCGGCGTGCGCGTCGACGCGCTAATTCGCAAAGGCAATAAGGTCACCGGAGTGCAAGCCGGGGACGATATCCTCGAAGCCAATATTGTCATCCTTGCCGATGGCGTTAATTCTATGCTGGGACGGTCGCTGGGGATGGTTCCCCCCTCTTCTGCGCAGCACTATGCCGTTGGCGTAAAAGAGCTGATCGGCTTACCGTCAGCGGTGATTGCGGATCGGTTCAATCTGTCAGGCAACGAGGGTGCAGCCTGGCTGTTCGCAGGCTCACCGTCTGATGGGCTCATGGGAGGCGGATTTCTGTATACCAACCAGGATTCCATCTCTCTGGGCCTGGTGTGTGGTCTGGGGGATATTGCCCATGCCACGAAAAGCATTCCGCAAATGCTGGAAGACTTTAAGCGACACCCGACTATTCGTCCGCTGATTGCCGGCGGT
Organism: Citrobacter sp. RHBSTW-00859; assembly: GCF_013729795.1. NCBI lineage: Bacteria > Pseudomonadati > Pseudomonadota > Gammaproteobacteria > Enterobacterales > Enterobacteriaceae > Citrobacter > Citrobacter sp. RHBSTW-00859. Next base: position 2,783,911 of record NZ_CP056284.1, read on the forward strand.
GAACTGCTGGAATATTCCGCACATATGGTACCGGAAGGCGGTCTGGCAATGGTTCCGAAACTGGTTGATGACGGGGTAATGATCGTCGGCGATGCCGCTGGTTTCTGTCTGAATCTGGGTTATACCGTGCGCGGCATGGATTTGGCGATAGCTTCCGCAGAAGCCGCCGCCCAAACAGCCATTGCAGCAAAAGAGCGCCAGGATTACTCGGCCAGTAGCCTGATGGATTACAAACGCGCCCTCGAACAGGGCTGTGTGATGCGTGATTTGCAGCATTTTCGCAAGATCCCGGCGCTGATGGAAAACCCGCGCCTGTTCACCCAGTATCCCCGCATGGTGGCCGATATCATGAACGATATGTTTACCGTTGACGGAAGCCCAAATCAGCCCGTTCGCAAGATGATCATGTCCCATGCTAGGCAGATTGGGCTGATGAACTTACTGAAAGACGGCATCAAGGGGGCCACCGCACTATGAATCAGGACACTAACGTTAACGTCGACGTCAAACTGGGCGTCAATAAATTTAATGTTGATGAAGGCCACCCGCACATCATTCTGGCTGAACATCCCGACCTTAATGAATTTCGCAAGTTGCTGAAAGCCTGCCCCGCCGGACTGTATAAACAGGATGAGAGTGGAAATATTCATTTTGATTCCGCAGGCTGCCTGGAGTGCGGCACCTGCCGGGTGCTGTGCGGTGACACGATCCTCACACAATGGGAATACCCGCTCGGAACATTTGGCGTTGATTTCCGCTACGGCTAACGGATTTTGCATGTTGTACGCCGGATTGGCCCCGCCTGGCCATCCGGTCAGATGTATGCCGAAATAATCCTGGGAATAACTTCATGAGTATCACACTTACGTTTAACGCCGAACGTCGCCAGGCCTGGCGACAACTGGGTTTATGGGGAGATGCTTCGCTTGGCGATTACTGGCACCAAACCGCCAGAGCCATGCCGGATAAAATCGCTGTGGTTGATAATCATGGCGCTTCATATACCTACGCTGCACTCGACGATGCTGCCAGCAGTCTGGCAACCTGGTTTGTAGCCTGCGGGATCCAACCCGGCGATCGCATTGCCTTTCAGTTGCCTGGCTGGTGCGAGTTCACCATTATCTATCTGGCCTGCCTGAAAACCGGAGCCGTTTCCGTACCACTGCTGCCTGCCTGGCGCGAAGCGGAACTGGTGTGGGTACTGAACAAATGCAAAGCGAAGATTTTTTTCGCACCGACGTTGTTTAAACAGACCCGACCGGTTGATCTGATCCTCCCCTTGCAAAACCAGTTGCCGCATCTGCAACAGATTGTCGCCGTAGATAAACTGGCACCGGCCACCGCCTCGCTGGCATTCAGCCAACTGCTTCAGGCTCCGCCATTAACCCAGGTTATTAACGTTCACGCCGATGAACTGGCTGCCGTGCTGTTTACCTCCGGGACCGAGGGAATGCCGAAAGGCGTAATGTTAACCCACAACAATATCCTTGCCAGCGAACGCGCCTACAGTGCCCGTCTCAATCTCACCTGGCAGGATGTGTTTTTGATGCCCGCCCCACTGGGACACGCTACCGGTTTTTTGCATGGCGTTACCGCGCCGTTTTTAATCGGCGCACGCAGCGTATTGTTGGATATATTCACCCCAACCGCCTGTCTTGAACTGCTCGAGCAACAACGCTGTACCTGCGTGCTCGGTGCAACCCCCTTCGTCTACGACATGTTGTGTAGTCTGGAAAAACGGCCCAGTGATCTCACATCACTACGTTTTTTCTTATGCGGTGGCACCACCATTCCGCAAAAAATTGCCCGTGACTGCCAACAGCGCGGCATTAAATTGTTAAGCATCTATGGTTCGACGGAGAGCTCGCCGCATGCGCTGGTCAATCTCGACGATTCACTTTCACGCATAATGAATACCGATGGATATGCCGCCGCAGGCGTGGAAATTAAAGTCGTCGATGAAGCGCGCAATACGTTGCCTGCAGGGTGCGAAGGTGAAGAGGCGTCGCGTGGCCCCAATGTTTTTATGGGCTACCTCGATGAACCTGAACTGACCGCCTGCGCGCTGGACAAAGATGGCTGGTATTACAGTGGCGACTTATGCCGCATGGACGAAGCGGGATACATCAAAATTACCGGGCGTAAAAAAGATATTATTGTGCGCGGCGGGGAAAACATCAGCAGCCGCGAAGTGGAGGATATTTTATTGCAGCATCCGCGCATTCATGATGCCTGCGTTGTCGCGATGCCAGACGATCGGCTAGGTGAACGGTCGTGCGCTTATGTGGTACTGAAACCGCCGCATCATTCGCTGTCGCTGGAATCAGTGGTGGCCTTTTTTAGTCGCAAACGGGTGGCAAAGTATAAATATCCGGAACACATCGTCATTGTCGAAACGTTACCGCGCACGGCGTCCGGCAAGGTACAAAAATACCAGTTGCGTCAGGATATCATTCAGCGTTTAAGCGTGGAGAGTGTGGAAAGCGTTGAAGGGTAAAGTACCGGATAGCGATGCTAAACCTCTAATCCGGCCTACGTTGCATACTAACCGTAGGCCGGATAAGGCATTTACACTACCATCCGGCATGATGTTACTTCTTCAGTTCAGCCAGGCTCAGCCAGGTCTGCACGACGGTGTCCGGGTTCAGCGACAGACTGTCGATCCCCTCTTCCATCAGCCAGGCAGCGAAGTCTTCGTGATCGGATGGACCCTGACCGCAAATACCCACGTATTTGCCCTGTTTCTTGGCTGCACGAATCGCCATCGACAGCAGCGCTTTCACCGCATCATTACGCTCGTCAAACAGTTCAGATACCACACCAGAGTCACGGTCCAGTCCCAGCGCCAGCTGCGTCATGTCGTTTGAACCGATGGAGAAACCGTCAAAGTACTCAAGGAACTGCTCGGCCAGCAAGGCGTTGGACGGGATCTCACACATCATGATGATCTTCAGTCCGTTCTCACCGCGTTTCAGCCCCTGACGCGCCAGCTCTTCCACTACCGCTTTCGCCTGGGCAACGGTACGGACAAACGGGACCATCACTTCTACGTTAGTCAGGCCCATATCGTTACGGACACGTTTCACTGCGTCACATTCCAGCGCGAAACAGTCGCGGAAGCTATCAGCAATGTAACGGCCCGCCCCGCGGAAGCCCAGCATCGGGTTCTCTTCATGCGGCTCATAACGCTCACCGCCGACGAGGTTGGCATATTCGTTGGACTTAAAGTCTGACATACGCACGATAACGCGTTTTGGATAGAACGCCGCGCCCAGCGTAGCGATCCCTTCCGTCAGACGACCAACGTAGAATTCACGCGGGGAATCAAAACCTTTCATCATGCCGCGGATTTCGTTTTGCAGCTCAGGCGTCTGGTCATCGAACTCCAGCAACGCACGCGGGTGTACGCCAATCATGCGGTTGATGATAAATTCCAGACGCGCCAGGCCGACACCTTCGTTTGGCAGACAGGCGAAGTCGAAAGCCCGGTCCGGGTTACCCACGTTCATCATCACCTTCAACGGCAGATCCGGCATGGTTTCCACGCTGGAACTCTTCACGCTGAAGTCGAGCATCTCAGCGTAAACATAACCGGTATCACCCTCGGCGCAGGAGACAGTGACTTTCTCACCGTCCTTCATACGCTCGGTGGCGTCACCACAGCCAACCACGGCCGGGATCCCCAGTTCACGGGCAATGATCGCCGCGTGACAGGTACGACCGCCACGGTTGGTGACAATCGCCGCCGCTTTCTTCATGATCGGTTCCCAGTCCGGGTCGGTCATGTCGGTAACCAGGACGTCGCCAGGTTCGATACGGTTCATTTCGCTGATGTCCTGAATGACTTTGACCGGACCCGCGCCAATGCGGTGACCGATAGCACGACCTTCAGCAATAATTTTACCCTGAGCATGCAGCGTATAACGCTCCATGACCTGGCCGCGCGAGCGCACGGTTTCCGGACGCGCCTGCACAATGAACAGCTTGCCGGTATGACCGTCTTTCGCCCATTCGATGTCCATCGGACGACCGTAGTGCTTCTCGATCTGTACCGCCTGCTTCGCCAGCTCCTGCACTTCTTCGTTGGTCAGGGAGAAAATGTCGCGCTGCTCCTGCGGTACATCTTCAATCGTCACCTGCTTGCCATGTTCCTGGGTTGGCGCGTAGGCCATGCGGATTTTTTTCGAACCCATTGTGCGACGGACGATCGCCGGACGGTTTGCCGCCAGAGTCGGTTTGTGCACGTAGAATTCATCCGGGTTAACGGCACCCTGCACGACCATCTCGCCCAGGCCCCATGCGGAAGTGATGAACACCACCTGATCGAAACCGGATTCGGTATCGATGGAGAACATTACGCCGGAAGACGCGAGGTCTGAGCGCACCATCCGCTGAACGCCAGCAGAGAGCGCCACGCCACGATGGTCATAACCCTGGTGAACGCGATAAGAGATTGCACGGTCGTTAAACAGCGAGGCAAAGACGTGTTTGATAGCAACCAGTACGGCATCAAATCCCTGGACGTTGAGGAAGGTTTCCTGCTGACCGGCAAATGACGCATCTGGCATATCTTCTGCGGTGGCGGAAGAGCGCACGGCAAAAGAGGCATGGGCATCGTCTGCTGACAGCTGCGCGTAGGCATCGCGGACGGCATTTTCCAGCTCCGGCTGGAAAGGAGTGTCGATAATCCACTGGCGGATCTGTGCGCCGGCTTTCGCAAGCTCGGTGACATCGTCAATATCCGTTTTATCCAGCAGCTCATAAATGCGCTGGTTTACACCGCTCTGGTCCAGAAACTGGTTAAACGCATCGGCGGTCGTTGCAAAACCATTCGGTACGGAAACACCCATACCGGAAAGGTTAGTAATCATTTCACCCAGGGAGGCATTTTTGCCCCCAACTCTGTCTACATCATTCATGCCGAGTTGGTTATACCAAAGCACCAGCGGTGACGAGCCATTGTTGGACATCGAACAATCCTTATATATGAACGAGGTTAGGAAACTCAATTTTGCGTAATTATCTTTGCATATTTACTTCAGCGAAAAAAACGGTGAATCGTTCAAGCAACTTTATTTTTTATTTTTTCAGATTGTTTCCGCATTTGCGCAAACCCGCGAGCCACAGGGGATCACCACAAAAACTACCGGTATAAACATTTGTTCCGAAAAATGAAATGTACTTTTCAGTAAATATAAAAATACCGTTTCATTTTACAAAATAGATGCAGCAATATTCGCTTCTGGCGAATTTTAATTTATGCTTTCAGAGAATTATGTCAGCCCCAGGATGAGCAAAATGGATAATGCTGTTGATCGTCACGTATTTTATATTTCTGATGGTACGGCCATCACCGCCGAGGTATTGGGCCACGCGGTAATGTCGCAATTTCCGGTTACGATCAGCAGCATTACGCTGCCGTTTGTGGAAAATGAGAGTCGTGCGCGAGCGGTTAAAGACCAGATTGACGCGATCTATCAACAAACTGGCGTGCGCCCTCTGGTGTTTTACTCAATCGTTTTGCCGGAAATTCGCTCGATCATTTTGCAAAGCGAAGGATTTTGTCAGGATATCGTGCAGGCGTTGGTTGCCCCACTGCAGCAAGAGATGAAGCTCGACCCTACGCCGATCGCCCATCGTACCCACGGCCTGAACCCCGGCAACCTTAACAAGTACGACGCGCGCATTGCCGCCATTGATTATACCCTCGCCCATGACGACGGCATTTCGTTGCGCAACCTCGATCAGGCGCAGGTGATCCTGCTTGGCGTTTCCCGTTGCGGTAAAACCCCGACCAGTTTGTATCTGGCCATGCAGTTTGGCATTCGCGCGGCCAACTACCCCTTTATTGCCGATGATATGGATAATCTGGTGCTGCCAGCGTCCCTGAAGCCGTTACAGCATAAATTGTTCGGCCTGACCATTGACCCTGAGCGCCTGGCGGCCATCCGCGAAGAGCGCCGGGAAAACAGCCGTTACGCCTCGATGCGCCAGTGCCGGATGGAGGTTGCTGAGGTGGAAGCGCTGTACCGGAAAAACCAGATCCCATGGCTGAACAGTACCAATTATTCGGTAGAAGAGATTGCTACCAAGATCCTCGACATCATGGGGCTGAATCGCCGCATGTACTAGAGTGCTAGTGCATTGGTTCGATTTTTTGTTATTATGCTCGCCACCAGGCAGGATGAGTATGATATTGTGATATACATCACTTCCCGGTAGTCCTGCCGTTGAAGCAACAAATTTCTGAGACAAGTAATGAACAGAACCGATGAACTCCGTACTGCGCGTATTGACAACCTGGTCACTCCAGCAGAGCTTGCGCAACGGCATCCTGTTTCGTCCTCCGTCGCCCGTCATGTTACGGACTCCCGACGCCGGATAGAAAAAATATTAAATGGTGAAGACGCTCGTTTACTGGTGATCGTAGGTCCCTGCTCGATTCACGATCTTGATGCCGCCATGGAATACGCGACGCGTTTACAGGCGCTGCGCGAAAAACATCAGGCGCGTCTGGAAATCGTGATGCGCACTTATTTTGAAAAACCGCGCACCGTAGTGGGCTGGAAAGGCTTAATTTCCGACCCAGATTTAAACGGCAGCTACCGCGTGAACCACGGCATTGAACTGGCGCGTAAACTGCTGTTGCAGGTCAATGAACTGGGCGTACCCACGGCAACAGAATTCCTCGACATGGTGACCGGTCAGTTTATTGCCGATTTAATCAGTTGGGGAGCCATTGGCGCACGCACCACCGAAAGCCAGATCCACCGTGAAATGGCCTCTGCGCTTTCCTGCCCGGTCGGCTTTAAAAACGGTACGGATGGCAATACGCGTATTGCCGTCGATGCGATTCGCGCCTCCCGTGCCAGCCACATGTTCCTCTCTCCGGATAAAACCGGCCAGATGACCATTTATCAGACCAGCGGTAATCCTTACGGGCATATCATCATGCGCGGCGGTAAAAAGCCGAATTATTATGCTGAAGATATTGCCGCCGCCTGCGATACCCTGCACGAATTTTCCCTGCCTGAACATCTGGTGGTCGATTTTAGCCATGGCAATTGCCAGAAGCAGCATCGTCGTCAGTTGGACGTTTGTGATGATGTGTGCCAGCAAATTCGCAATGGTTCGACGGCGATTGCCGGGATTATGGCGGAGAGTTTCCTGCGTGAAGGTACGCAAAAAATCGTTAGCGGCCAGCCGCTGGTTTACGGCCAGTCCATTACCGACCCGTGCCTGAACTGGGAAGATACTGAACTACTGGTTGAAAAACTCGCCTCTGCGGTTAATAGCCGTTTTTAATGCTGTTCGCCGGGTAACATCACGTTGCCCGGTGCTAATCCTTTGTTTTCCCCCTCCTTATTGTACAAAATCTATTCTCGTCACAATTATTTCACAAAAAGGCTTGCCGCAATTTTGCAGTTTGATGATAATGATTATCATTGTTAAATTGATTGTTATTTTTAAACACTATTCACGTATGGATAACACAACAACGCCCGCAAAAGAAAAAACACCGCCTGCCGTCGCGCCAAACGAGCGCCGAATTGACAGTAAAAGTCTGCTGGGCAAAGAGGGGCGCGTGATCATAGAACACGATGGTCAGCTCTATCTGCTGCGCCAGACACAAGCTGGAAAACTCATTCTGACCAAATAAACACCACTTTTCGCCAGCCACCCAGGTAGTACCCAGGCAGCCAGCGCTTTTCGATTTCCTAATGGAGAGTTGCTATGCCACACCTGCACACTGCATCCCTGCGCCCTTCGCTCTTGGCGCTGGCAATTATCAGTAACCTGCCCGCCGTCGCGTATGCGGCGGTAGAAGATATGACCGTCACCGCTACCGGCAATGCCCGAAGTGCTTTTGAAGCACCGATGATGGTCAGCGTGATTGATGCCACCGCGCCGGAAAACCAGACCGCCAGCTCAGCAGCCGACCTGTTGCGTACGGTTCCAGGCCTGACCCTTGACGGCACCGGTCGCACTAACGGCCAGGACGTGAATCTGCGCGGCTACGATCGACGTGGCGTTCTGGTGCTGGTTGATGGCGTTCGTCAGGGAACCGACACCGGACACCTGAACAGTACCTTCCTCGATCCGGCGCTGATCAAACGCATCGAGGTCGTCCGTGGCCCTTCTGCACTGCTGTACGGTAGCGGCGCGTTAGGTGGTGTGATCGCCTATGACACTGCGGATGCCAAAGATCTGCTGGAAGCCGGTCAAAACAGCGGTTATCGCGTGTTCGGTACCGCGGCAACCGGCGATCACAGCCTCGGTATGGGCGCCAGCGCGTTTGGTCGCACCGATACGCTGGACGGACTGCTTGCCTGGTCCAGTCGCGATCGCGGTGATTTGCGCCAGAGCGACGGTACTACGGCGCCAAACGACGAAGCGATTAACAATATGCTGGCGAAGGGCAGCTGGAAAATTGACAGCGCCCAGACGCTGGCCGGCTCGCTGCGTTACTACAACAATGACGCCCGTGAACCTAAAAATCCGCAAACCAGCGCAGCGGATGCCACCAGCAACCCGATGACCGATCGGTCAACCATCCAGCGCGACGCGCAACTGACCTACTCGATTGCTCCAGCCGACAATGACTGGTTGAACACGGATGCCCGCGTCTACTGGTCCGAAGCACGCATTAATGCGCAAAACACGGATAACACCGGCGAGTTTCGCAAACAAACCACCAAAGGCGGCAAAATCGACAACCGCAGCCGCCTGTTTACCGACTCTTTTGCATCTCATTTGCTGACCTACGGCGGGGAATACTATCGTCAGGAACAACAGCCAGGCGGCGCAACCACCGGTTTCCCGGAGGCAAAAATCGATTTCAGCTCCGGTTGGTTACAAGATGAAATCACCCTGCGCGACCTGCCGGTTACGCTGCTGGGCGGTACCCGTTATGACTCTTATCGCGGCAGCAGCGACGGCTATGAAGATGTCGATGCCGATAAATGGTCGTCCCGCGCCGGGCTCACCGTTGCGCCAACCGACTGGCTGATGCTGTTCGGTTCATACGCTCAGGCCTTCCGTGCGCCGACCATGGGCGAGATGTATAACGATGCGAAACACTTCTCGATTGGCCGTTTTTACACCAACTACTGGGTGCCGAACCCTAACCTACGCCCGGAAACCAACGAAACCCAGGAATACGGATTTGGCCTGCGCTTTGACGATCTGTTGATGGCGAGCGATGCGCTCGAATTTAAAGCCAGCTATTTCGACACCAAAGCTAAAGATTACATCTCCACCAGCGTCGACTTCGCCGCCGCGACAACCATGTCCTATAACGTACCCAACGCCAAAATCTGGGGCTGGGACGTGATGGCGAAATATTCCGCCGATCTGTTCAGCCTCGACATGGCCTATAACCGTACGCGCGGCAAAGATACAGACACCGGCGAATACATTTCCAGCATTAACCCGGATACCGTCACCAGCAAACTGAACGTACCGGTTGCGCACAGCGGTTTTTCCGTTGGCTGGATAGGTACATTTGCTGACCGTTCAACGCATATCAGCAGCAGCTACACGAAACAGCCCGGTTATGCGGTAAACGATTTCTACGTGAGCTATCAGGGCCAACAAGCGCTGAAAGGCATGACCACCACGCTGGTACTGGGCAACGCCTTCGACAAAGAGTACTGGTCGCCGCAGGGCATTCCGCAGGATGGTCGTAATGGCAAAATTTTCGTGAGTTATCAGTGGTAATCACTTTTCCCCGGTTCGCCGGGGCAGCAATCTGGAAGGAAGAGACAATGAATCATTACACACGCTGGCTGGAACTGAAGAAAGAAAATCCGGGCAAATACGCACGTGATATTGCGGGATTGATGAATATTAGCGAAGCCGAACTGACCTTCGCGCGCGTCGGTCATGACGCCTGGCGCTTACGTGGCGAAGTGCGTGAAATCCTCGGCGCACTGGAAGCCGTCGGCGAAACCAAATGTATATGCCGCAACGAATATGCTGTGCATGAGCAGGTTGGTGCGTTTACCAATCAGCACCTGAACGGTCATGCCGGACTGGTACTCAATCCGCGCGCCCTCGACCTGCGCCTGTTCCTCAATCAGTGGGCAAGCGTGTTCCATATCAGCGAAACAACCGCCCACGGCGAGCGTCAGAGCATCCAGTTCTTTGACCATCAGGGGGATGCGCTGCTGAAGGTCTATGCCACACAGAATACCCTCATTGAGGAATGGGCTGCGTTGCTGACCCGTTTCATCTTCGCTGAAAACCCGCCCCTGGCGCTGCAACCCGCCCCCCCTTCTACTCGAGCCACCGTCACGGTCGATGCGCAGACCGTTGATCAAGAGTGGCGAGCCATGACCGATGTACACCAGTTCTTCGGTCTGCTGAAACGCCACGATCTCACCCGCCAACAGGCGTTTAACCTGGTGGGCGACGATCTGGCCTGTAAAGTCGCAAATAGCGCTCTGGCGCAGTTACTCGACACCGCGCGCCAGGATGGCAATGAAATTATGGTCTTTGTGGGTAATCGTGGCTGCGTACAGATTTTTACCGGTGTGATAGAAAAACTGGTGCCGATGAAAGGCTGGCTGAATATATTCAACCCGACATTTACCTTACACCTGCTGGAAGAGAGCGTGGCAGAAACATGGGTAACGCGCAAACCGACCGCCGATGGCCACGTCACCAGCCTGGAACTGTTTGCTGCCGACGGCACGCAAATCGCCCAGCTGTATGGTCAACGAACGGAAGGCGAACCAGAGCAGACGCAATGGCGCGCGCAAATTGACGCACTGACGCCGAAGGGGCTGGCCGCATGAAAAAACTGCTGGTCCTGATTGCGCTACTGCCCATCGTCGCGATGGCTGCGTCCAGGGAACGGGTTGTTGCTCTCGGTGGCGATGTCACCGAGATTGTATACGCACTGGGAGCACAGTCTTCCCTTGTGGCGCGAGACAGCACCAGCCAGTGGCCTGAAGCAGCAAACGCCCTACCTGATGTCGGTTATTTGCGCCAGCTCAACGCCGAAGGGATCCTTGCCACCCGTCCTACGCTGGTCCTTGCCAGCGCGCAGGCGCAGCCCTCTCTGGCGCTAAAACAGCTCGAACAGAGCAACGTCAGGGTTGTGACGATCCCGGCAAGCAACGAGCTTAACGTGATTGATGAAAAAATTCGCGTCATCGCCGAAGCCACCCATAGGGAGGCCGATGGCGAAACGCTGCGCACCCGCTTCCGTCAGGAACTGGCGGCGCTGCCGTCATCTGAACTCAACAAACGCGTGCTGTTTATTCTCAATCATGGCGGGATGACCGCGATGGCAGCGGGCCAGCAAACTGCAGCCGATGCGGCTATTCGTGCCGCCGGTTTGCGCAACGCAATGCAGGGTGTTAACCGCTATCAGCCGCTGTCGCAGGAAGGCGTCATTGCCAGCCAGCCCGATCTGGTGGTGATTTCACAGGACGGCGTTAAGGCGATGGGGGGCGAAGATAACCTGTGGGCGCTGCCGGGCCTGGCGCAGACGCCTGCCGGACGGAATAAACAGGTATTGCAGGTTGACGATATGGCGCTACTCGGCTTTAGCGTACGCACCCCGCAGGCCATTTTGCAGCTTCGCGCTAAAGCTGAGCAATTGCCCTGATGTCGCGACGTATCCGTTGTTCTTTATGGACACTCGCACTCATGTTGGTCGTGATGACAATCATGGCTACCGGTTTTGGCGCGTTGCGCCTGCCGGTAAGTCTGCTGTGGCGTGATGGCGATGAGGCACTGCGTCAAATCTGGCTCACCATTCGCCTGCCCCGCGTCCTGCTGGCGCTGGTGATTGGCGGTTCTCTGGCGCTCGCGGGCTGCGTGATGCAGGGCCTGTTTCGCAACCCGCTTGCCGATCCGGGATTACTGGGGATAAGCAGCGGAGCCGCCTGCGCCGTCGCCCTGTGGGTAGTGCTGCCGGTCTCTTTGCCCGCGCTGTTGATGCTGTACGCCCCCATGCTGGCCGCTTTTCTCGGTGCGCTGGCGGCAACGGTGGTTATATTTATCCTTAGCCAACAGCGCGACGCTTCACTCTCACGTCTGCTGTTGGTCGGTATTGCCATCAACGCGCTGTGCGGGGCGGCGGTTGGCGTTCTGTCGTGGGTCAGTAATGACGCGCAACTGCGCCAGCTGTCGCTATGGGGGATGGGCAGTCTGGGGGCCGCGCAATGGTCCACGCTGCTGGCTGTCACTTCATTGACTGTCCCGACGGTGCTGATCATCTGGCGTCTGGCACCGGCGCTGAACCTGCTGCAGTTAGGTGAGGAAGAGGCGCATTACCTCGGCGTAGATGTGCGTACCGTTCAGCGTGTTTTGCTACTTTGTAGCGCACTGCTGGTTGCCGCAGCCGTGGCGGTAAGCGGCGTAATTGGCTTCATCGGGCTGGTTATCCCGCATCTGATGCGCATGTGGCTCGGCTCAGACCATCGGGCCGTTATCCCAGGTTCCGTGCTGGCGGGCGCATTTTTATTGCTGATAGCCGACACGCTGGCCCGTACGGCGGTTGCGCCTGCGGAAATGCCGGTCGGTTTGCTAACCAGTCTTCTGGGCGCACCGTGGTTTTTATGGCTTATTTTTCGTCAGCGAGGACCGCATGGCTGAACATTTCATCGCTGAAGGGCTTCACTATCGCGTCGCGGGCAGAGCGGTGATTGACGACGTCACTCTTGCTCTCGAAAAAGGTGAACTGGTGGCGCTCATCGGCCCAAACGGTGCGGGGAAATCCACCCTGCTGCGCCTGCTGACCGGTTTTCTGAAACCGGCTATAGGGCGTTGCGTGCTGGCGGGTAAACCGCTGGATGAATGGCATAGCCAAACACTGTCGCGGCATCGGGCGGTGATGCGCCAGCAAACGCAGTTGGGATTTGACTGGCCGGTAGAGGCCGTCATCGCGATGGGGCGTGCGCCCTGGACCCAGCGGTCGGAACCTCGACTTATCGCTCAGGTGATGGAAATGACCGGATGTACACCGCTGGCGGGCCGGCAATACGCCGCGCTTTCCGGCGGCGAGCAACAGCGAGTACAGTTAGCCCGTGCACTGGCGCAACTTTGGTGCGACGGCGCGCCTCGCGGCTGGTTATTCCTTGATGAACCGACCTCTGCGCTGGATCTTTACCACCAGCAGCATCTGTTGCGCTTGCTGAAGACGCTTACCGCTTCACAAGAGCTGCATGTGTGCATTGTGCTTCACGATCTGAATCTCGCCGCACTGTGGGCAGACAGAATAGTGTTGCTGCACAACGGCAGGCTGGTGTCGCAGGGAACGCCAGAGGCCGTGTTACAGGCCGATGACCTGAAACGCTGGTATGGCGCGCAGGTACACGTTGGCCAGCATCCGGCCAACGGATCCCCGTAGGTGTTTCTGGCCCCTTAGCTTGAACAGCTCACTTCCAGCCGTTTACCCCAGTCAGGTGGACGGCTGACATAGTCATCATCACGATCGACAAATGGGGTACGCAACGCCTCGTGTAACCGATGCAGCTCGGCGTAATCCCCCTGCTCTGCCTGATTAATCACCCGTTGCGCCAACCAGTTACGCAATACCATCGCCGGATTAGCCGCCTTCATCTGCGTTTGTCTGTCTGCGTCGGCAATGTTGTCTTGCTGCAGGCGTGAGCGATACCGCGTGAACCAGTCGTCAAACGCTGCGCGGTCGATAAACTCATCGCGCAGCGGGGATTGCGCGCTGTGTTGTTCCGTCTGACTGAGCATGCGAAACGTTCGGGTATAGTCGCTTCTTTCCCGCGCCATCAGGTTAAACAGTTCACTAAGCAGTTCGTTATCGTTTTTTTGCTCGCTAAAGAAGCCAAGCTTTTGTCGCATCCGCTGACCGTAGCGTGTTAACAGCGCCAGTTGATAACTGTCCAGCGCATCATTAAGCGCCTCGACCGGGATAAATGGCGACAGAGTTTGCGCCAGACGTTGCAGGTTCCAAAGCGCCGCGGCCGGTTGATTATCGAAACTGTATCGCCCCTGGTTGTCTGAGTGGTTGCAGATAAAATCGGGCACGTAGTCATCAAGGAAACCGAATGGACCGTAATCCATCGTCAGTCCCAGAATCGACATGTTGTCGGTGTTCATGACACCATGCGCAAATCCTACCGCCTGCCAGTCCGCGACTAACGTCGCAGTACGCGTGACAACATCGTTAAACCACAGCTGATACTTATCGGCTTCTTCCTGCCATTGCGGCCAATAATAGCGAATCGCAAAGTCAGCCAACTGGCGCACTTTTTCCGGCTCACGGCGATAGTAAAAATGCTCAAAATGGCCAAAGCGCATATGGCTTTGCGCCACGCGAATGAGCATCGCCCCTGATTCTACCGTTTCGCGATACACCGGCGTGTCGCTGGTAACAATCGACAATGCCCGCGTAGTCGGTATTCCCAGGTAATGCATCGCTTCGCTGGCCAGGCTTTCGCGAATTGTCGAGCGCAGTACGGCGCGACCATCCCCCATACGGGAATAAGGCGTAAGTCCGGCGCCTTTCAGGTGCCAGTCACACGTTGAGCCGTCAGCGAGCTGTTGTTCGCCCAACAGGATCCCGCGTCCATCGCCAAGCTGGCCCGCCCAGACGCCAAACTGATGTCCGCTATAAACTTGCGCTAAAGGCGACATCCCGGGAAGCAACGATTCACCGCCCCAAACACCGGCTCCGGTCGGAATATCAAATAGCGTCTCTGGAATAGCTAATTGCTCCGCCAGCGCATCGTTATGCCAAATCAGGCGCGCGTTTTTCAGGGGAGTGGGTGAAAGTGCTGTATAGGTTGCTGGTAATTCATCACGCCAGCGGGTGGTAAAAGACAGGGTCATAGGGCCTCCTGTCTCTAGTGTAGACTGTTAAAAGCCTGTTAAACACCAGCAAATATGAGGGTTATATCTTCGCGAGCGAAATTATCTGCGCGGGGGGCACAGCAGGCCACAGCGCGCCCTGCATGGCGCTGAATCCCAGAGGCAGTACGCGCGCTAACATCTCGGGTGTATCAATACCGCTAATGATAATTGACTCACTGCTGGGAAATAGCTGTGCCAGGATAGCCCGCATAAATGGCTCAAACGAAATATGTGTAATCCTTTGTTGAACAAAGTTTTTATCGAGCACGACGCGTTTGAACAGCCCATCAAAAATTGCTCGGTTTGATATGCCGCCAGCACCATAGTTTGTCAGTACTAATGGAAATCGCGCCGCCAGTGCTGCCAGCGTTGGATTCGCTTTTCCATTATTTAACTCTGGATAGTTTTCATTAATAGCCAGTTCCAGAAATGACAATCGTTCAACTGGTGATGCTGCCAACTTACTGATTTAGTGTATGATGGTGTTTTTGAGGTGCTCCAGTGGCTTCTGTTTCTATCAGCTGTCCCTCCTGTTCAGCTACTGACGGGGTGGTGCGTAACGGCAAAAGCACTGCCGGACATCAGCGCTATCTCTGCTCTCACTGCCGTAAAACATGGCAACTGCAGTTCACTTACACCGCTTCTCAACCCGGTACGCACCAGAAAATCATTGATATGGCCATGAATGGCGTTGGATGCCGGGCAACCGCCCGCATTATGGGCGTTGGCCTCAACACGATTTTACGTCACTTAAAAAACTCAGGCCGCAGTCGGTAACCTCGCGCATACAGCCGGGCAGTGACGTCATCGTCTGCGCGGAAATGGACGAACAGTGGGGCTACGTCGGTGCTAAATCACGTCAGCGCTGGCTGTTTTACGCGTATGACAGGATACGGAGGACGGTTGTGGCGCACGTCTTCGGTGAACGCACTCTGGCCACACTGGAGCGTCTTCTGAGCCTGCTGTCGGCCTTTGAGGTCGTGGTATGGATGACGGATGGCTGGCCGCTGTATGAATCCCGCCTGAAGGGAAAGCTGCACGTAATCAGCAAGCGTTACACTCAGCGCATTGAGCGACATAACCTGAATCTGAGACAACATCTGGCAAGGCTGGGACGGAAGTCACTGTCGTTCTCAAAATCGGTGGAGCTGCATGACAAGGTCATCGGGCATTATCTGAACATAAAACACTATCAGTAAGTTGGAGTCATTACCGTTCAACTTGTGAAACAAATTTAGTATCTGATAATAAAGTATTAGCAATTGCCGGCGTTAAATTAATCCAGGCAGAAACCTTTCGTTGAATAAAAAAATGTTGGCACGTTTCGATTAATTCAAGCTTTTCGGTAAATAAGCGACATTGCTCTTCGTCCGACATCCGAGGTAAGACCAGTTCGGTGGGTATACGCACATCCCCCTGCGCACTGGCAAAACTGGTAATGATATCTACGTATTCAAGATCGCCTTTTTCGTTTCTCGCAGGGAGAAAAGAGAACTCTGAATGGTAAAGAGTATCCATTGAAACAATCATCGTGCCAGCCCCTCTGCATAGGTGTTATCCGGCATCCTGTAGCAAAGGATGGAGAAATACGTTATTGCTGATGCAAGTAGAGGCCCTTTCATTTTTCCCTTTATAGCCAGTAAATCGAATCCTTTTTTTTAGCTTATCCTGATTATAAGCGAATATCCAGCTTTGCACTTTTTAATATCTCGGAATAAATCATATTTTTAGCAAGATACGCTCTTAATGTTCAGGGGTATTGTCCGGCTGGCGGCAGAAATAAGAAGTTACTAACAAATGGAAATGTCGAGGCTGCTCAGCCGTAGGCAGCCTCGTGACTGATGAGGATTAAATACGTCGCGCCTGCCAAAAGTTTTTGCGCCAGTAAACGTTGTCCAGTGACGAGCGCATCACACCACGGCTGGTTGAGGCATGAATAAATTGATTATTGGTATCGTAAATTCCGACATGCAGACCGCTTTCCCCAGAACCGGTTTTAAAGAACACCAGATCGCCGGGCAGCAAATCATCTTTATCAATTTCGGTACCAATCTTTGATTGCGTGCGGGTATCACGCGGGAGTTGCAGATCGAATTTATCGCGCATTGTCATCAATACAAATCCAGAACAATCCACTCCGCTACGGCTCATGCCGCCATAACGATAGGGTGTGCCATGCCAGGTTTGTAGCTGGTCATTAAGCCCGGCGATAACGGCGATAGAATCCGACAAGCGGGCATTTGGCGCAGGAGCACGATGGCTGCTGCAGCCCGCCAAAAACAATGCTGTGATGAAAAGAAGCCAAAAGCGCATTCAGGACGAATCCTCTGAATTATATTTTTATGTCAATTTAGCGTGGAAATTATATGATTTTCAAGAACCCATTTAACTTAAGTGGTTGATATGAGCATTCTGTGGCCTTCAATATCCAAACGACGAAAGTTCACGCCATAAGCCGCAGACAGATTGGCCGGCGTTAGTACCGTATCACGAGCACCACTGGCAAGCAGCTTCCCGCGTTTGAGGAGCCAGGCCTTGTGCGCATGACGTAAGGTGTGATTAAGGTCATGGCTGCTCATTACAATCGCGATACCCTGTAAACACAGCTGACCCAGCATCCGGTCCAGTGCATTTTGTTGCGCCACGTCCAGGCTGTTCATCGGCTCATCCAGCAACAAAAGCTGGCCGAATGGATTCGCTTGTGGGCAAATCTGCAGGATAACCGCAGCCAGGCGCACGCGCTGCCACTCACCGCCGGAGAGCTGATTCACGCTGCGTCCCAGCTTATCCCCAAGCCCAAGCGCATCGGCGACTTCCTGTAACAGATCGGTGCGTGCTTTATCGGGTTGATGCAGCGTCAGAAAATGCCAGACCGGCATCGCAAACGGTGGGTTTTGCTGTTGCGCAAGATAAGCGCGATATTGCGCCAGCTTTGCTGCCGGCCATTCATCCAATGACACATCACCAAAGGTGATGCTGCCCTTGCCGGTCGTCAGCCCCGCCATTCGCGCCAACAGCGTGCTCTTTCCTGCGCCGTTAGGCCCCACTAAATGCAGGATCTCCCCTGCTTTTATCTCACCAGAAAGCGGGCCGAGTCGGGTCGATTCTGCTACGTCCTGTAGCTGCATCAATCGAGACATTAGTTTGCCAGCGCCGTCTTGATGGATTGCACCAGAACAGGATCCTCAGGCGTCATATCGGGTGAAAATCGTTGCAGTACCTGACCATCCCGACCCACTAAAAACTTCTCGAAATTCCACAGAATATCGTCCGGGTAGAGCGGCGCCCGACCTTTACTCGCCATTCGCTCATAGAATCCACTATCCGCAGGCGCAACGGCGGTTGGCGCGGCATCAATCAGTTTCTGATACAGCGGATGGCGTCCCTCGCCGTTGACCTCAATTTTGCTGAACATCGGGAAGGTAACGCCCCAGGTGGTACTGCAGTACGTTTTTATTTCCTCTTCACTGCCCGGCTCCTGGCCCAGAAACTGGTTGCAGGGGAACCCAAGAACGGTAAAGCCCTGCTGATGCCAGGCTTTCTGCAGATTCTCCAGTTGCTCATATTGCGGCGTTAGCCCACATTTTGAAGCAACGTTGACGATTAACAGCACATTTCCGGCATACGGTTGCAGTGAGGTCACCTCGCCGTCGATGGTCGTCACGTCTGTATCGAGGATAGTGTTTTGCATAGCATCTCCAGAACAACAGGTGGATTTTCAGTTTTTAATCATAGACCGAATCAACGCGTTCTAGCGCGCGGCTTTTAACAATAGCCAGATAAATACCGGTGCGCCCATGGTGGCCGTCACCACACCAATTGGCAGCTCAGCCGAGGCCAGCACCAGACGCGCGACAACATCAGCCAACAGTAATACGATAGCGCCAGCCAACGCGCAGCCCGGCAGTAACACGCGATGATCGGTTAAGCCGCACAGCCGCAGAATATGTGGGATCACAAGCCCAATAAAGCCAATCGCTCCCGCCAGAGCCACGCTTACGCCAACCATCCAGCCCGTGGCGACCACCAGCAGGTTGCGCCAGAACCATAATGGCAATCCCAACTGACGTGCAGAAGTTTCCCCCAGCGCCAGCATATTCATCGGCTGCGACTGACAGCAGATCCACACCAGCACCGGAATCAACGCCACCATGAGCCAGGCCTGATGCCAGTCAACGCCACCAAAGCCCCCCATCATCCAGTACATTAGCTGTCGCAAATCAAAAGAAGTGGAGAAGTAGATGGCCCATGTCATCAGCGCGCTACAGATAATGCCCAGCGCCACCCCCGCCAACAGCAGACGGCTGGTAGACAAATGACGGCGGGCAAAACGGAGCAGAATAAGCGTGATAATCAGCGCCCCAGCGATGGCGCATAAGCCCAACGCCCAGCCGGGGAGCTGCCCCTGCCCCAGCAACACCGCCGCGATGAGCCCGACTCCCGCGCCATTAGACACGCCCAGTAATCCAGGCTCTGCGAGCGGGTTTTCAAAGAGAGCTTGCATCACTGCGCCAGATAAGGCCAACGCAGCGCCTACCAGCAAAACGGCGAGGGTACGGGGAAATCGGATTTGCCAGACGAACAGATCGCCGCGGGCGCTGAACCAGTCGCCGGGGGCGATCCACTGTTCTCCTGCGCATAAGCTAATCACGAGCATGACCAATAGCAACAGCGATAAAGTGCCTAACCAGTATCGGTCTCGCCGACGTTGTAATTGTGCAAAAGGTTGCATGTTTATACTTTTTTTATGGGTTATCTCATTAATTTTACGATGAAAGCAAAAAACATGGAAGGAAGCTCTACCGCAAATGAGGCAATGGCCCAAAACAGCATGAACCTTAGTCTTTTGCATAATGCAATGCTGGCAGCAATACCAGGTAGTAGCTGTCATTATTAATATCGTTCCTGAGATTAAATAAATAACCACAACCGGACAAGATGTCCGGTTGCAGAAGTTTTGTGTGATTGTCTTCTCATCAATACGTAAATATATTGTGTAGTCTTCATATCATCATAACACCCTCAGGAATTATCTTATGGATATAATTCTTTCGCTTATTGCCGGTGCAATTATTGGTTTCATATTTACATTAATAAAACTCCCCATTCCAGCCCCTGCTGCCTGGCCTGGTGTATTTGGTATCATCGGTGTACTTAGTGGTAATCAGATCTTTAATTATTTATTCAACAAATAAATTCATTCACCAAAGAAATTAACGTATAGACAAAATAAACTTATTACATGGACCTCTCATCACATTCATGAAAAGTGAGGATTAGATGCCCTGTCATTACAAAAAACAGCGTCTTCGCTATATTTTAACACTACTCAAAAAACAAGGAAGTGTAAAAATATCATCTCTTGTTAAGGTACTTGATGTTACGGAAAGAACACTCCGCCGCGACATCAATGACCTCGTAAAAACAGGACATGTCCGCTCATGCTATGGAGGTGCTGTATATAATCACGACAATGCATTCCCATTATATGAGAATAACTCTCTTTATTTGCACCAAAACATCATCATTAACCAATCAAAGATCGAACGAGAAATATCAATGAACGAAAACAATGGGAAAGTTTACATTCTGGGTTCATTTAATACTGACTTAGTATATCGGCTTCACCGTTTTCCTATTTCAGGGGAAACTACGCGCGCGCTTTTTTCCTGTTGTTTACCCGGAGGGAAAGGCAGCAACCAGGCGATAGCATCCGCACAAGCCAATGCTCGCACTTATTTTACAGTCAAATTAGGTGAAGATGAGTTTTCAACCAAAGCCCAGCATTTTTTAAATGGCGTAGGATTAGAAAAACTAACCATCTTTACCAAAAATGATGCACCAACCGGCAGTGCCGTAGTGATGATATCCGAAGAGGCTGGCGATAATGTAATCGTTATTAATCCAGGGGCTAATCAGGAAATAACGAGTGAAGAAATTATATCCTGTTATGACGAGATTGGCACCGCCAATGTTTTTTTGACGCAGATGGAAAACAATCCTGACGCTACAGCTCAAGCTATTAAGTTCGCACAAGCCGCCGGGGTGATGACAATCCTGAATCCAGCACCATGGCGCAAGGAGGTGACAGACCTTCTCCGCTGGACACACATCCTGACCCCAAACCTCACAGAAGCAGAGGCGATTATTGGCAAGGCTATTCGTACGCCAGACGATATTCGTCAGGCCGCCGAAATCATGCACCAAATGGGACCACAATATATTCTAATTACGTTAGGCAAAGATGGGTGCTGGTTATTTGATGGATCTACACACCAACAGTTCCCGGCATATCCCGCCGTTAATATTGATACATCCGGCGCCGGTGATGCATTTAATGGTGCACTCGCTGCACGACTTGCCTGTGGAGAAAATATTGCCAACGCAATTCATTACGCCTGTGTATTTGCAGCACTGGCCGTAGAGCGTGAAGGTGCAGCCAATATGCCATCCCATGAACTCGTATTAAAACGATTAGCTTGTACTAAATACTGATATTAACCCACCACAAAAATAGGGATATAAAATGAAAAAAATCGCCTTCGGGGCTTTATTATCGTGCGTAGCTTTTTCCTCATTAGCTGAACAACAATACGGTTGGGGGAATATACATTTTGACTATCAATCCTGGGATGCCGGTGTTAAAGACCTCGAATATGAACAAGCCTTAATTGGTATTGAGGGAGGTATTGGTTTTGATTGGGGTGAGATGTACGGTTTTTATGATTTTGAAAATATTCTAGACGACGAGGGAAATCAGGGGCAGACTGCGAATGGTGAAATCCATACCTACCTCTGGAAAACGGGTGCCAGCCTATTTACAAAAGTCTATAATTCGCAAAGTCCCAATTTTAAAGAGACGAATCAATTTATTGGGCTTGGCTATACCGACCTGAAAGGCGATGGATGGTGGTTTAAACCCTGGATTGCTCGTCAGTATATTACCGCGCACAGTAATTTTGGCCCAGCTTATGATATTAATGGACTCAATGGTTTCTCAATTGGATGGAACGCTGGTTATGCTTTCAATCTTCTCAACCAGGACTTCTTACTGTCCAATTGGAATGAAATAGAACTTGACCGTAATGATGACTATACCGCTAACAATCATGGTAGCAATGGTTTAAACGGCGGCCTGAATATTACCTGGAAAATCATGCCTCATATATCCACCACATTAATGTATCGATACTTTTATAACAAACTTGGTGCGGATGGATATGGCGATATTCTCATTTATCGACTGGCCTACGACTTCTAACTTAAGGAACATTAACGATGTTAAGTATCCACTGGCCTGAATTAACTTCAGCGCAGCGTATTGCCTTAATTACGCCACCTAAGTATGGCAAAGTGCCTATCGTTATAGACAGCGATACCTACAATGAAATTGACGATCAGATGGCCATTGCCTGGGCATTCTTACACCCGGAGCGCCTCGATCTGCAAGCTGTTTACGCCGCTCCGTTTATCAACCACTATTTTGGTAAAGAGGGCTCGCACACATATGTTGACGATCCCGCAGTAGGCATGCAACTGAGCGTCGATGAGATCTATCGCGTATTTAACAAACTCCCCCGCCGCGAAAACATACCGCAAATATTCCAGGGTTCAACACGCTATCTGAAAGATAGCAACCAGCCGGAGATGTCAGCAGCAGTACAGGATTTGATTAACCGGGCAAGAACGGCTGAGCAAACATTACATGTACTCGCAATCGCCGCGCCGACCAATATCGCTAACGCACTGCTCCTCGCGCCGGACATCGTCACAAAGATTCATGTCATCTGGCTTGGGGGTAACAGTTATGCCTGGAAAGATAATCATGAATTCAACCTGATGCAGGACATTGCGGCGAGTCGGGTACTTTTTGGTAGCGGCGTAGCGCTCACCCAAATCCCCTGCTTTGGCGTGGCTAACACTATGGCCTCATCGGTCCCAGAGATGCAGCACTATTTTGCAGAGACCAGCCGCATTGGTAGCTACTTTGCTGAAATTGCCCCGCGATGCCCCTGGATTGGTTTTGCATCCCGCAAAGTCATTTGGGATATCACTACGGTTGGCTATGTCCTGAATCCTGACTGGTTCACCTGTGAATACCGTACATCCCCTTTGATCAATGACAATCTGAGCTGGAGTTTTGATAACCGCCGTCACGTCATTCAGGTCGCAAAATTTATTGAGCGGGATGCTCTCTTTAAAGATCTTTTCCGTAGCATCATTGATGCCGATGAGGGATAAACCATGCAGATACTCATCGTCATACTTGGCATTGTTGTCCTGTTACTCGTTGCCTGGCTATGTTCAGAAAATCGCAAAGCTATCCGGTTTCGCACCGTTGGCGGCGCCTTTGCAATCCAGGCTCTTTTTGCTGCATTTATCCTGTATGTCCCCTTAGGGGAAAAAATCTTACTCGCCATATCAAACAGTCTGTCAGGCATGCTGAACTATTCGTCGGAAGGGATTAACTTTCTCTTTGGTAATCTCGGACAGTTCAAAATGGGGTTTGTATTTGCCGTGCATGTTCTGCCGATTACCATTTTTATGTCGGCATTGTTCTCCGTGCTGTACTACCTGGGCATCATGCAGTGGATTATCCGTCTCATCGGTACGGGTATCCATAAACTGCTGCGCACCAGCCCGGCAGAATCCATGGCTGCAACGGCCAATATTTTTGCGGGCAATACTGACGTCTTCGTCCTGATGAAACCTTATGCGCCACGCATGACGCGCTCAGAACTGTTTGCCCTCATGACAGGTGGTGTGGCCTCTATCGCAGGCTCAGTGCTGGTTGGCTATGCCAGTATGGGGATCGAAATTCGCTATCTGGTAGCCGCCTCTTTTATGTCAGCGCCAGGCGGTCTGTTAATGGCGAAAATGCTGTTTCCAGAAACGGAACCCGAAAACACTGCCAACGTGACGGGCGATATGCTTGGTCAAGATGAAAAGCCTATCAACATCGTTGAAGCGGCGACAAATGGCGCGACTATCGGGCTGAAGCTCGCCGCTAACGTGGGGGCAATGCTTCTGGCACTCATTGCATTAATTGCTATGGTGAACGGCTTGTTGGGCTGGTTTTGTGGCTTTTTCGGCTATGGTAACGTCACGCTACAATTTATCTTTAGTTACCTCTTTGCTCCGGTTGCCTGGCTGTTGGGCATTCCCACTAATGAAGTCTTGCAAATTGGCAGCCTGTTAGGTCAAAAATTGGTGTTGAATGAGTTCGTCGCGTATACCAGCTTTATTCCAATGAAAGACCAACTGTCGGAATATTCGCAGATAATAACGATCATGGCGCTGGCTGGGTTTGCCAATTTGTCCTCTCCTGCCGCATTGATTGGCGTACTGGGGGGGATTGTGCCGGGGAAAAAAAGTTTCATTGCTAAAATGGGGCTTAAAGTGATCCTGGCGGGCACGTTGTCTAACCTACTGAGCGCAGCACTGACCGGACTGTTTTTCCTTCTGGCCCACTAAGAAAAAAGGCCGCATTCGCGGCCTTTTTAGTTAGTTCAGATTACTCTTCTTTCGGCGTTGCGTTTTCAACCCGGCTTTTTAACTTCTGTCCGGGTCTGAAGGTCACCACGCGCCGTGCTGTAATGGGAATATCTTCGCCCGTTTTCGGATTACGGCCCGGACGTTGATTCTTATCACGCAGATCGAAGTTACCAAAACCAGAGAGTTTTACCTGCTCACCATTTTCCAGAGCACGACGGATCTCTTCGAAAAACAGCTCGACCAGTTCTTTGGCATCCCGCTTGCTAAGCCCAAGCTTATCAAACAGATATTCTGACATTTCAGCTTTTGTAAGCGCCATAGGTTCAATCCCTCAATGATGCCTGGAATCGCTCTTTTAATGCCTCTACACATTTGGCGACGGTAGCGGCAATCTCCTCTTCTTCAAGTGTACGGCTGGTATCCTGAAGGATCAGGCTGATAGCGAGGCTCTTATAACCCTCCGCAACACCCTTACCGCGGTACACGTCAAACAAGTTTACGCCAACTACCTGATTTACGCCAACTTTCTTACATTCGGATAAAATATCCGCAGCGGGAACGTTTTCAGCCACAACGACCGCGATGTCACGACGGTTCGCCGGGAAGCGAGAAACTTCACGCGCCTGAGGCACCACGCGGTCTGCGAGCTTGTTCCACTCCAGTTCAAACACCAGAGTGCGACCGTTCAGATCCAGTTTACGTTCCAGTTCAGGATGAACAACCCCAATGAAACCAATGCGTTCACCTTTCAGATAAATCGCCGCAGACTGCCCCGGATGCAGTGCTGGATTCGCTTCAGCTTTGAACTGA
The DNA here is from genome assembly GCF_013729795.1 of Citrobacter sp. RHBSTW-00859. Lineage (NCBI taxonomy): Bacteria > Pseudomonadati > Pseudomonadota > Gammaproteobacteria > Enterobacterales > Enterobacteriaceae > Citrobacter > Citrobacter sp. RHBSTW-00859. Next base: position 2,809,057 of record NZ_CP056284.1, read on the forward strand.
ATATCCGCCAGCTTGCCGGTCAGGTCGAGAACCGCTTCCAGATCGCCTTTCAGATCATAGAAATCAACAGTCTCTTTTGCCAGATTCCAGTGTTCATCATGACGGTTACCGCAGATCGCGCCCGCTAGCATCAGATCCTGACGGATCCCGAGATTGGCCTGCGTGTCCGGTACGAAACGTAAACCCGTTTCGAAAATACGCACGCGGTTTTGCTGACGATTCTGGTTGTACACTACCGTAGACAGCAAGCCGGTCCACAGGGATAAACGCATTGCCGACATATCAATAGAGATTGGGCTTGGCAGTAGCAGCGATTCTTCACCCGGGTGCAGCAGCGACTGGACTTTCGGGTCGACAAAGCTGTAGGTAATAACTTCCTGGTAGCCTTTGTCATTCAGCATGGTTTTTACGCGTTTCAGCGACAAATCCGCTTCACGATGCGTACCCATGATAAGACCCGCCTGAATTGGCGTATTCGGGATATTGTCATAACCGTATACGCGGGCGACTTCTTCGACCAGGTCTTCTTCGATCTCCATATCGAAACGCCAGCTCGGCGCTACCGCTTTCCACTCATCTTGCTCTTCCGTGACATCACAACCCAGACGGCGCAGAATATCGCTCACCTGCTCATCTGCAATATGGTGTCCGATCAGACGATCCAGTTTGCTACGGCGAAGCGTAATGGTTGCGCGTTTTGGCAGCGAGGCTTCGTTCGTCACGTCAATAATTGGACCCGCTTCGCCGCCGCAGATATCAATCAGCAGGCGCGTAGCACGTTCCATGGCTTTATGTTGCAGCGCCGGATCGACACCACGCTCATAGCGGTGAGATGCATCGGTGTGCAGACCGTGACGACGTGCGCGACCGGTAATAGACAGCGGGCTGAAGAACGCGCATTCCAGCAGGACGTTTTGCGTTTCATCATTCACACCGGAGTGCTCGCCACCAAAGATGCCGCCCATTGCCAGCGCTTTGTTATGGTCCGCAATCACCAGCGTATCCGCATTCAGCTTCGCTTCACTGCCGTCCAGCAATACCAGGGTTTCACCTTCTTTTGCCATGCGGACAACAATCCCGCCTTCAATGCGGTCTTTGTCGAATGCGTGCATCGGCTGGCCCAATTCGAGCAGCACATAGTTAGTCACGTCAACCACGGCATCGATCGAGCGGATGCCGCAACGACGCAGTTTTTCTTTCATCCACAGCGGGGTTGGCGCTTTAACGTTAATGCCTTTCACCACGCGGCCCAGATAGCGTGGGCAGGCTTCCACCGCGTCGACCTGAATCGGCAGGACGTCGCTAATGGTTGCGGCTACTGGCGCTATTTCCGGCTCAACCAGAGGGGCTTTGTTCAGTACCGCAACGTCACGTGCTACACCGATAATGCCTAAGCAGTCGGCGCGGTTAGGAGTGACGCTGATTTCGATAGTATTATCGTCAAGTTTCAGGTATTCACGGATATCGGTACCAATTGGTGCATCGACAGGCAGTTCGATAATACCGTTGTGATCGTCGGAAATGCCCAGCTCGGAGAACGAGCACAGCATGCCTTCAGACGGCTCACCGCGCAGTTTCGCGGCTTTGATTTTGAAATCGCCCGGCAGAACGGCACCAACGGTTGCTACAGCCACTTTCAACCCTTGACGGCAGTTTGGCGCACCGCAGACGATATCCAGCAGGCGGTCGCCGCCGACATTCACCTTGGTGACGCGCAGTTTGTCAGCGTTAGGATGCTGAGCGCACTCAACCACTTCGCCCACCACAACACCGTTGAACGCGCCAGAAACAGGATCCACACCGTCAACTTCCAGACCCGCCATCGTGATTTGGTTTGATAACGCATCGCTATCAATCGCCGGGTTTACCCATTCGCGTAACCACAGTTCACTGAATTTCATTGTTTTATCCTGCCTTTATTTAAACTGTTTGAGGAAACGCAGATCGTTTTCGAAGAAAGAACGCAGATCGGTTACGCCGTAACGCAGCATGGTCAGACGCTCCATACCCATACCGAATGCAAAGCCAGAGTAGATTTCCGGATCGATACCGACGTTACGCAGCACGTTCGGGTGAACCATTCCGCAACCCAATACTTCCAGCCATTTGCCATTTTTACCCATCACATCGACTTCCGCAGAAGGTTCGGTGAACGGGAAGTAGGAAGGACGGAAACGAACCTGCAGGTCTTCTTCAAAGAAGTTGCGCAGGAAATCATGCAGCGTGCCTTTCAGGTTGGTGAAGTTGATGTTGGTATCAACAATCAGCCCTTCCATCTGATGGAACATTGGGGTGTGCGTCTGATCGTAGTCGTTACGATATACGCGGCCCGGAGCGATAATACGGATCGGAGGCTGTTTTTCTTTCATAGTGCGGATCTGCACGCCGGAAGTCTGCGTGCGCAGCAGACGCGTCGCATCAAACCAGAAAGTGTCGTGGTCAGCGCGCGCCGGGTGATGGCCAGGAATGTTCAGCGCATCGAAGTTATGATAGTCATCTTCGATTTCCGGACCGGTCGCCACGGTAAAGCCCAGCTCACCAAAGAAACTTTCAATGCGATCGATAGTCCGCGTTACCGGATGCAAACCGCCGTTTTCGATACGACGCCCTGGCAAGGAGATATCGATCGTTTCTTCAGCCAGACGAGCATTCAGCGCGGCATTTTCTAATTCGGCTTTACGCGCGTTCAGCGCTTGCTGAACCTGCTCTTTGGCTTCGTTTATCACCGCACCTGCTGCCGGGCGCTCTTCTGCCGGCAGTTCACGCAGGGTAGTCATCTGAAGGGTCAGGTGCCCTTTCTTGCCCAAATATTCGACGCGGACATTGTCTAACGCGGCAACATCTGAAGCCTGGTTAATGGCGGCCGTTGCACTGGCAACCAGCTCTGCGAGATGTGACATGGTTTTCCTCGTTATGTTGCGATATTCACTAGTCGCTCGTATATACACAAAATCATTCTGGCTGAGTCAAGACAGCAGTAGAGCGCTAATCCTCAGACAAATATGTGACTGGGGTAAGCGACTGCAGCCAACGCAGAGGCAGCCTGAAGGATAACGTGTATAAAAAAAGCCTCCACCAGGGAGGCTTTTAGGCGCTGTTTTCCGTTTCTTCTTTCACGCGCAAGCCTCCTGAGTTCAGGTGCTAAAGTAAAAGAAGAAGCGGAAAATAGCAGCATTCATGCTTGCGTTACCTTGTGTGGTAAAAACCGGACAACCTTTATTGAAAAGGCTTACGGATAAATTGTCAACCAATTGATTGCACTACAAATAAAAGAGAGGGAGCCAGGCTCCCTCTTTTCACCGGCTTATGCCAGAGCTGCTTTCGCTTTTTCGACCAGAGCGGTGAACGCTACTTTGTCGAATACTGCGATGTCAGCCAGGATCTTACGGTCGATTTCAACAGAGGCTTTTTTCAGGCCGTTGATGAATTTGCTGTAAGAAATACCGTTCTGACGTGCTGCTGCGTTGATACGCGCAATCCACAGTTGACGGAACTGACGCTTTTTCTGACGACGGTCACGATAAGCGTACTGACCAGCTTTGATAACAGCCTGGAAGGCAACGCGGTATACGCGAGAACGCGCACCGTAGTAGCCTTTAGCTTGTTTCAAAATTTTCTTGTGACGTGCACGGGCAACTACACCACGTTTTACGCGAGCCATATGTGCTCTCCTGTATCTATATTCTTAGTAAAAAAATTAATTAAACGTTAACGGCTTATGCGTACGGCAGGCACGCGATAACCAGACCCAGATCGCCTTTAGAAACGAGGCCTTTTGGACGCAGGTGACGTTTACGCTTAGTAGATTTTTTGGTCAGAATATGACGCAGGTTTGCGTGCTTACGCTTAAATCCACCACCACCGGTTTTTTTGAAGCGCTTAGCAGCACCGCGTACGGTCTTAATTTTTGGCATTTTAATAACTTCCACTTCGCATTGTTAATAAACGAAACGTAGGCGAACAACGGCTGTGGAGCCCGCAGGCTCCACAGACATTGCTACTTGAAGGCCTTACTGTTTCTTCTTAGGAGCGAGCACCATGATCATCTGGCGGCCTTCGATCTTCGTAGGGAAGGATTCGACTACTGCCAGTTCACTCAGATCGTCACGGACGCGGTTGAGCACTTCCATACCGATCTGTTGGTGGGCCATCTCACGACCGCGAAAACGCAGCGTGATCTTAGCCTTATCGCCATCTTCCAGAAAGCGTACCAGGCTGCGGAGTTTTACCTGGTAATCGCCATCGTCGGTGCCAGGACGGAATTTAATTTCCTTAACCTGGATAACTTTTTGCTTTTTCTTCTGTTCCTTAGAAGACTTACTCTTTTCATAAAGGAACTTGCCGTAGTCCATAATACGACAAACTGGCGGTTCGGCGTTAGGGCTGATTTCAACTAAATCTACTCCAGCTTCTTCAGCTTTTTCGATCGCTTCTCTCAGACTCACAATACCCAAAGCTTCGCCTTCCAGACCTGTTAAGCGAACTTCCAGGGCGCGAATCTCGCCATTGATACGATTCGGACGTGCCGTTTGAACTCGTTTTCCGCCTTTAATACCTTATTCCTCCAGTTGTTGAAGACTGCGGCTGCGAATCTCTTGTTGCAGCTTCTCAATCACTTCATTTACGTCCAGGCTGCCCAAGTCTTTGCCACGACGGGTGCGCACGGCAACTTTGCCTGCTTCTACCTCTTTGTCGCCACAGACCAACATGTAAGGGACACGACGTAAAGTGTGCTCGCGGATTTTAAAGCCAATCTTCTCATTTCTCAAGTCTGCTTTTACACGAATACCCGCATTTTGTAGTTTCTGCGTTAATTCGTTGACGTATTCAGACTGTGAATCGGTGATGTTCATGACGACAACCTGAACTGGCGCAAGCCAGGTCGGGAAGAAGCCAGCGAACTCTTCGGTCAGGATACCGATGAAACGTTCCATCGACCCAAGAATTGCGCGGTGAATCATAACCGGCACCTGACGCTCGTTGTTTTCGCCAACATAAGAGGCGCTTAAACGGGACGGCAGAGAGAAGTCCAGCTGTACAGTACCGCACTGCCATGCACGATCGAGGCAGTCATACAGGGTAAATTCAATTTTCGGACCGTAGAATGCGCCCTCACCCAGTTGGTACTCAAACGGGATGTTGTTTTCTTCCAGCGCAACGGCCAGGTCAGCTTCAGCACGGTCCCACATTTCATCGCTACCGATACGTTTTTCGGGGCGAGTGGACAGTTTGACGACGATTTTCTCGAAGCCAAAGGTGCTATACATATCGTAGACCATACGAATGCAAGCGTTAACTTCATCACGGATCTGCTCTTCTGTACAGAAGATATGTGCATCATCCTGAGTGAAGCCACGAACACGCATCAGGCCATGCAGCGCGCCTGACGGCTCATTACGGTGGCAGCTACCAAACTCGGCCATACGCAGCGGCAGATCACGATAGGATTTCAGACCCTGATTGAAGATCTGCACGTGGCCCGGGCAGTTCATGGGCTTAATGCAGTATTCACGGTTCTCAGAGGAGGTCGTGAACATCGCATCTTTGTAGTTATCCCAGTGACCTGTTTTTTCCCACAGCACGCGGTCCATCATGAACGGACCTTTAACTTCCTGATACTGGTATTCTTTCAGTTTTGAGCGAACAAAGACTTCCAGTTCACGGAAGATTGTCCAGCCATCATTGTGCCAGAACACCATACCCGGCGCTTCTTCCTGCATATGATACAGGTCAAGCTGCTTACCGATTTTACGGTGGTCGCGTTTGGCCGCTTCTTCCAGACGTTGCAGGTAGGCATTCAGGGCTTTTTTATCGGCCCATGCAGTACCATAAATACGCTGCAGCATCTTGTTATTGCTGTCGCCACGCCAGTATGCCCCAGCGGTCTTCATCAGTTTGAAGTGATGACAGAAACGCATGTTCGGCACGTGCGGGCCACGGCACATATCGACATATTCTTCATGATGGTACAAGCCAGGCTTGTCATCATGGGCAATGTTTTCATCAAGAATGGAGACTTTATAGGTCTCGCCACGCTTCACGAAGGTTTCACGCGCTTCGTACCAGCTGACTTTCTTCTTAATGACATCGTAGTTTTTCTCAGCGAGCTCGTGCATCCGCTTCTCGAGCGCGTCGACATCTTCCTGGGTTAGCGTACGGTCAAGATCGATATCGTAGTAAAAACCGTTATCAACAACCGGTCCGATCGCCATTTTGGTGTGCGGCCAGAGTTGTTTGATCGCGTGCCCTAACAGGTGCGCACAGGAGTGACGAATGATCTCCAGACCTTCTTCATCCTTCGCGGTGATGATGGAGAGCTTCGCATCATGCTCAATCAGATCGGAAGCATCTACCAGCTCACCGTCAACACGGCCAGCAATAGTGGCTTTCGCAAGACCTGGACCGATGTCCAGCGCAACATCCATGGGGCTTACAGCGTGGTCGTAATGGCGTTGGCTGCCATCAGGAAGAGTAATAACAGGCATGTTATATCCTTATTTGCAGTGGTGACCCACACGTAAGATCACATACAAAGATTCAATATTTAAAATCATCAAAAAGGTGTGGGCTGATTCCCGCTTCACTCTGCGAAATATGTCACTGGTCGCCTTAATGGCTACACTGGACCTACACCCGCTTTTTGATAACACCGTTTGACAGTGTACACGGCATTACGAGCCGATCAAAGCAACAATCAACGCGCACTCTATGATGTAAATCAATTCACTGACACCCTGACGTTTTTGTTACACTTGTATAAAGTCATCTAACCTGAGCAGGAAAAGGACAATGCCAACAAATCGCTTTGCGAAGAAACACTGGAAGATGGTTGTGATACTGCTCGTTATTTGTGCGGCAATGCTGATGCTACGTTGGGCTGCGATGATCTGGGGTTAAAATACTGGCACACGCTGTTCCGGTTCCGTTGTATTTATCAATTAAATCGAATTCGTCTGAAAATAGCGCGTTATTGATAAGTATTAAAAATAAAACACAGATTTAATATTAAATAAATTTAACGTTAATTGAGAAAAGCCGGGCCAATTATTTGACCCGGCTTGTCATTACATACGATAGCCGAGTGACACAGTTGTACGACGATCGGTATGCTCCGGCGCTGTTGCCGGTGGTTCAGAGTTCCAGGTAACGTTGTAAGCCACCTTTAACCCAAAGTGTTCGTTGATGGCAACGTTCAAGGCTGTTTCAGAATTGAGCGTTGTATCGTCAGCACCAAATACCGACACACCTTGCGTAAACTTAGTATTGTCCGTCATCTGCCACGCATAGGCCCCGGACGCATAGCCCAGCGGCTGTGTTTCGGTGGTGCCATCCGTGTGCTCGTCATAGCGCACACCAGGACCGAATTCAAAACGGAAGCTGTGCACCGGTCCGTTGAGGAACTGACGACCATAACCTGCGGTTAGTACGTCACGCTCGCGATAGCCGTTGTAACGGTCGGTCAGCCAGCTTGCCTGACCAAAGAGATAGTCATAGTCGGTCATGTTGTAACGACTACGGCCACCTACGGCATATTTCTCCGATGAACGCTCATCATTTGAGGAGGTATTGCTGGCATTTCCCCACAAAGACCACGCCGTAGTTTGACCGTACCAGGTCATGGTGGTGTCTGCAGTTAAAGAAGAACTTTTTGTGTTGCCTGACTGGGCGAGATATCCCGCGTTCAGGTTACCCTCAAAGGGTTTTTTCGCGCTGGAAGGGTCATCCATGACAGTAAAAACGGAATCATCGGCGGCAGCCTGCATTGACGCAAGCAGGCCACCCGTCAGCAGTAACGCTGCGGGCACTGTCTTCAAAAGCTTCATTTATTAAGAGTCCGTACAACAAAAAAAGAGACCATAACGGTCTCGGAAACTTTCATATGGATCAATGACAAAAGACCCTTGAAAGGTAACAAATTATAAAAAGACTCGAATAACATAGCAATAAATTCTTATTTCATTTTTTGAATAAGAGCGTTCCTAAACCGTTTTTTTATTTATATATCTTTAACGCGATTATTTTAAATAAAGATATGAAAAATCATGTTGTTAATTACTTCACTTTCGGGGGGTTAAGTGCCAGACTGAGGACAGCCTAACAGGAGGTAAAGATGGTACGTATCTATACGTTAACACTTGCGCCCTCTCTCGATAGCGCAACAATCACGCCGCAAATCTACCCGGAAGGTAAGCTTCGCTGTACCTCGCCGGTTTTTGAACCCGGCGGCGGCGGTATCAACGTCGCTCGCGCAATTGCCCATCTTGGCGGCACCGCTACGGCCATCTTCCCTGCGGGTGGCGCCACCGGAGAGCATCTTGTTGCTTTGCTCGCCGACGAAAATGTTCCCGTATCCACCGTCGAAGCTAAAGACTGGACCCGACAAAATCTCCATGTCCACGTTGAGTCCAGCGGCGAACAGTATCGCTTCGTCATGCCAGGCGCTGCGCTCACCGATGATGAGTTCTACCAACTTCAGGATCAGGTGCTGGAAATTGAGTCTGGCGCACTGCTGGTTATCAGTGGCAGTTTGCCGCCTGGCGTACAGCTTGAGAAGCTGACCCGGCTCATTACCACAGCACAAAAACAAGGGATTCGCTGTATCGTCGATAGTTCTGGCGAAGCGCTGGCAGCAGCATTAACCATCGGCAATATCGAACTGGTCAAACCCAACCTCAAAGAACTGAGCGCGCTGGTGAATCGCGAACTCACGCAGCCCGATGATGTGCGCAACGCCGCACAAGAAATCGTGCAAAGCGGAAAAGCGCATCGGGTAGTAGTCTCGCTTGGACCACAAGGAGCGCTGGGCGTTGATCGTGAAACCTGTGTCCAGGTGGTTCCGCCACCGGTGAAGAGTCAAAGTACCGTAGGCGCGGGCGACAGTATGGTCGGGGCCATGACGCTTAAACTGGCTGAGAGCGCACCTTTTGCAGATATTGTTCGTTACGGTGTCGCCGCAGGTAGCGCCGCCACCCTGAATCAGGGTACGCGTCTGTGCGCTTTAGACGATACGCAAAAAATATATGCGTATCTGGCTCAGTAATGACGGCTTCCCCTTGTCTAGATACAAGGGGATTTCCCCGTAAAACTGTCGGCATGGGTGTTATACGTCTATGATAAAAAATCACATGATTACAAAGAAGTGAATCATGTGCGACCGGGCGTCTTCACAACGATGCGAGGTGAAGAAGAACGACACACATTAAGTGCCTTTCCAGCGATGACGCGTCCGTGGTGTGCGTCAGTTCGTGTTTTTTAACCGCATTCTTGCGCTAACCTTATGATCTGGCATACAACATGGGGAGAGACATCATGTGGCAGGCTATCAGTCGTCTTTTAAGCGAGCAATTAGGTGAAGGCGAAATCGAACTGCGTAACGAACTGCCCGGCGGAGAGATCCACGCCGCATGGCATTTACGCTATGCGGGGCGCGATTTTTTCGTTAAATGCGATGAAAGAGAGCTGTTAACCGGCTTTACGGCGGAAGCCGATCAGCTGGAGCTACTTTCTCGCAGTCAAACCGTATCTGTACCGAAAGTCTGGGCGGTAGGCGCAGACAGAGATTACAGCTTTCTGGTGATGGATTTCCTCCCTCCCCGTCCGCTTGATGCGCACAACGCGTTTATCCTCGGCCAGCAGTTGGCACATTTGCACGAATGGAGCGATCAGCCGCAGTTTGGGCTCGACTTCGATAATGCGCTCTCTACCACGCCGCAGCCCAACACTTGGCAACGTCGCTGGTCAACCTTTTTTGCCGAGCAGCGTATTGGCTGGCAGCTGGAACTCGCCGCTGAAAAAGGCATTGCGTTTGGCAATATCGACGCCATTGTCGAGCATGTTCAGCAGCGTCTCTCTTCCCATCAGCCGCAGCCATCTCTTCTGCATGGTGATTTGTGGTCCGGGAACTGCGCCCTCGGCCCGAACGGCCCGTACATCTTTGACCCTGCCTGCTACTGGGGGGACAGAGAGTGTGACCTGGCAATGCTGCCGTTACATACCGATCAGCCGCCGCAACTCTATGACGGTTATCAGTCTGTTTCTCCGCTACCATTGGATTTTCTCGACAGACAGCCTGTCTACCAGCTCTATACGCTGCTGAACAGGGCTATTCTGTTCGGGGGACAGCATCTGGTCGTGGCGCAGAAAGCGCTGGACAGGTTACTGGCGGCTTAGCAAAGTCGCACGTTGCTTATCTGGCCTGGCGTTTCGCAACGCGTCAGGCCTGATAGTGCAGCAGTTACAAAAAGCCCAGTAATGAAAAGAAGAAGTAGCCAATCACGATAACGATCACCGGCAAAATATAAAGCGGGAAAATTTGTAAAAAGATCGTATGGTGCGGTACCACAATACGCGACTCAAGTTGCTCGCGTGATAACCCTTCACTGCCCTTTGCCTGTTCCAGAATCAACTGATCCTCAACGCCCTCGCGTAAATAACGCGCCTGACGGCTCATTCTGGCGCCTGAATCCTGCAACGCCAGACCGATAAAAATCAGAATGAAAATCAGCCAAAAAACGAGATTCAGTCCACTTTGAAAATCGGGCGTCGGCGAGTTATACCAAAACACGTTAAGAAAAGGTGTGTTCACACGCATCATGTCGATCATCACGTGAGCAAAATCGAGCATGACCGCGTTAATCCCTTCCTGCTTTTCGCTGTGCGCATACATAAACTTCAGTACTGAAACCAGGGTTGAAATCAGCGCGGGAATGAAAATCACCCATCCCACCAGCCTTTTCAAGATGGCAATGCGTCCAGCTTGTTGATACGTCATGAGTTCCCCTTGATTAAGACGTGTCATTTTGGCCTAAGTTTACCCGTTGATTATCGTTTTCGCCTGATCTTTAAAGGCGGTATACTGCTGTATTAGCCATAATGAACGCTCAGAGCCCGTCCAGGCTGGCTCTTAATCCCTTTTATCACCCGTAAAGGAGAGGTTGTGATGTCAACCCCGCGTCAAATTCTTGCTGCAATTTTCGATATGGATGGATTACTGGTCGATTCTGAACCGCTTTGGGATCAGGCCGAACTGGATGTGATAGCAAGTTTAGGCGTTGATATCTCCCGCCGCCATGAACTTCCCGATACACTTGGCTTACGCATCGACATGGTGGTTGATTTGTGGTTTGCACAGCAACCGTGGAACGGTCCCTCACGTCAGGAAGTAACCGAGCGCATCATTACCCGCGCAATTGCGTTAGTTGAAGAGACAAAACCACTGCTGCCGGGCGTGCGTGAGGCCGTGGCATTGTGTAAATCTCAGGGGTTGAAAGTAGGACTGGCATCCGCCTCGCCGCTGCATATGCTGGAAAAAGTGCTAATCATGTTTGATCTGCGCAGCAGCTTCGACGCACTGGCTTCTGCGGAAAAACTGCCCTACAGCAAACCGCACCCGCAGGTTTATCTCGATTGCACGGCGAAACTGGGCATTGACCCTATAAACTGCGTAGCACTGGAAGACTCGGTGAACGGCATGATTGCTTCGAAAGCCGCCCGTATGCGTTCCATCGTAGTACCTGCTCATGAAAATCAGGACGATCCTCGCTTCGTTCTGGCCGACGTCAAACTGGCCTCGCTCACCGAACTCACTGCCGCTCACCTGCGCGGCTAATCCTGCGACGGGCAATGATCGCATTGCCCGCCTGCCGGACGCTGGGGCACGCCTGATGACCTGAAAGGCCCGGTCGTGTTCCTCGCAAGTGCTGCCTGGGACTATATACATGGCTATACGCAGGCCGTGGATGGCGGTTGGCTGGCGCGGTAAAGGCGCACTTGTGACAAAGGGTTACAACGTCACCTCTTCCGCCTACTGTATAAAACCCCTATACTGTATGAATCGACAGTTTATTGGGTTTTATCATGACGGCGGAAGGTCACCTTCTTTTTTCTATTGCCTGTGCGGTATTTGCCAAGAATGCCGAGCTAACGCCCGTTCTTGCGCAGGGTGACTGGTGGCATATTGTTCCTTCAGCCATTTTAACGTGCCTGCTGCCGGATATCGATCATCCAAAATCCCTGCTTGGGCAGCGTCTGAAGTGGATATCAAAGCCCATTGCCCGGGCATTTGGTCATCGCGGATTTACACATAGCCTGCTGGCGGTTTTTGCCCTGCTGGCCACGTTTTACCTGAAAGTCCCTGATACCTGGATAATTCCAGCGGATGCCTTACAAGGTATGGTTCTCGGTTATCTCAGCCACATTCTGGCCGACATGTTGACCCCGGCGGGCGTCCCCTTGCTTTGGCCCTGCCGCTGGCGTTTTCGTCTGCCTATCCTCGTGCCGCAAAAAGGCAACCAACTGGAGCGGTTTCTGTGCATGGCGCTGTTCGCGTGGGCAATCTGGATGCCGCAGACCGTACAAGAGAACAGTGCGGTGCGCTGGTCATCACAAATGATAAATACGCTGCAAATGCAGTTTAATCGTTTTATAACGCACCAGGTTGACTAATAAATCAGCCAAAAAGTTATTTTTGGCATAAACAATTCCATTTGAATATAAGAGGCAAGTCACAGTTCTGCTAATCTTGCGCCAACAGAATCACCGTCACACGGTGAAACGCATAATAAGATCAGGAGAACGGGGATGAACTATCCATTAATCGCGAACATTATCGTGTTCGTAGTGCTGCTGTTCGTGCTGGCGCAAGCCCGTCACAAGCAGTGGAGTCTGGCAAAAAAAGTACTGGTCGGTCTGGTCATGGGTGTGGTGTTTGGCCTCGCCCTGCACACCATTTATGGTTCCGACAGCCAGGTTCTTAAAGATTCCGTACAGTGGTTCAACATTGTCGGCAACGGTTACGTCCAACTGCTGCAGATGATTGTCATGCCGCTGGTGTTTGCGTCTATTCTCAGCGCCGTTGCGCGTCTGCACAACGCCTCTCAGTTAGGTAAGATCAGCTTTCTGACCATCGGCACGCTGCTGTTTACTACGCTGATTGCCGCGCTGGTAGGGGTTCTGGTGACCAACCTGTTCGGCCTGACCGCAGAAGGTCTGGTGCAAGGTGGGGCTGAAACCGCTCGTCTGAACGCGATTGAAACCAACTATGTTGGCAAAGTAGCTGACCTCAGCGTTCCACAGCTGGTGTTGTCGTTTATCCCGAAAAACCCGTTTGCCGATCTGACCGGAGCTAACCCGACGTCGATTATCAGCGTGGTTATCTTCGCGGCATTCCTCGGTGTTGCCGCACTGAAGCTGCTGAAAGATGATGCGCCGAAAGGCGAGCGCGTGCTGGTCGCTATCGATACCCTGCAAAGCTGGGTGATGAAGCTGGTTCGTTTGGTGATGCAGTTGACACCATACGGTGTTCTGGCGCTGATGACCAAAGTGGTTGCGGGCTCCAACCTGCAGGACATCATCAAGCTGGGTAGCTTCGTCGTGGCCTCTTATCTCGGTCTGGGCATTATGTTCGTGGTACACGGGATCCTGTTGGGTGTTAACGGCGTTAGCCCGCTGAAATACTTCCGCAAGGTGTGGCCGGTGCTGACTTTCGCCTTCACCAGCCGTTCCAGCGCAGCCTCAATTCCGCTGAACGTTGAAGCGCAAACCCGTCGTCTGGGCGTTCCTGAATCCATCGCCTCTTTTGCCGCCTCCTTTGGCGCCACCATTGGCCAGAACGGTTGTGCAGGGCTGTACCCGGCAATGCTGGCAGTAATGGTCGCCCCGACCGTCGGGATCAACCCGCTGGACCCGATGTGGATTGCGACGCTGGTCGGTATCGTCACCGTCAGTTCCGCAGGGGTTGCGGGTGTGGGTGGCGGTGCAACGTTTGCCGCGCTGATCGTCCTGCCAGCTATGGGTCTGCCGGTCACGCTGGTTGCGCTGCTGATTTCCGTTGAGCCGCTGATCGATATGGGTCGTACCGCGCTGAACGTGAGCGGTTCTATGACAGCCGGTACGCTGACCAGCCAATGGCTGAAACAGACCGATAAAACAATTCTGGACAGCGACGATAACGCCGAACTGGCGCATCGCTAAATCTGTTAGATCTGAAAAACAAAAAACCGCCGGAGTGTCATGCTCCGGCGGTTTTTTTATATCCATTAATCACTCAGTTCATTTTCCTGGCGAACCTGATTAGCCCAGCGTTGCGCTGATTCCGGGACCGTAAATGCAGGCGAACGCTGAAACGCCTCCCCTATTAAGACAAAAGCGACATATTTTCCGCGCAGTATCCATACGTCACGAAACGCATCCATTTTAACTGCATGCTCTGGTGGGGCTGGCTCCACGCGAGGAACATAGCTAATTACCGGACGATTTTGTTGGCGAAGAGGTTTCATAATCAGTTGCTTCACTAAAGACTAATTCTAAAAATCAGAAAACGGCTATCTTAGCCGATTTTGCCTCCTGACGTCCTGCCTTGCGTGCGCTGTTTGCCTGGTTCATCGCGCTTTACGCCCTCGGTCAGTTCCTGCACCACTAAGCAAGTGGTCTATAGTTAAAGCTTTTGACGGCAACAACGACCTTTAAGCGATGAAAACAGGAGACGAGTTTAATGTCACAGAATGATAAGCACCCACTCCATCACTCAGCGCCGGTTCATGATGCCAGCGAATCCCAGCCAGGACTTGACTCACTGGCGCCAGCAGACGGTTCACATCGGCCAACACCTGAACCCACGCCACCAGGCATGCAGCCCACTACGTCCGGCAGCTTAAAAGCGCCTGACACCAGAAGTGACAAACTCAACGCGCTGGAAAGTTTTCGCAAAGGCAGCGAAGATTTTGCTCTGACAACCAATCAGGGAGTTCGCATCGCGGACGATCAAAACTCTCTGCGCGCAGGAAACCGTGGGCCAACTCTGCTGGAAGACTTTATCCTGCGGGAAAAAATCACCCATTTTGATCACGAACGCATCCCGGAGCGGATCGTACATGCCCGAGGTTCGGCCGCTCATGGTTACTTTCAGCCCTATGCCAGTCTCAGCGCGACAACGAAAGCGGACTTTCTGAGTGATGAAAATAAAATCACCCCGGTTTTTGTCCGTTTCTCTACGGTTCAGGGCGGCGCAGGCTCAGCGGATACGGTCAGAGATATTCGAGGATTTGCGACCAAATTTTATACTGAAGAGGGCATTTTCGATCTGGTGGGAAACAACACGCCAGTCTTCTTCATTCAAGATGCCCATAAATTCCCGGATTTCGTTCATGCGGTAAAACCGGAGCCGCATTGGGCTATCCCACAGGGTCAAAGCGCCCACGATACCTTTTGGGATTATGTTTCATTACAGCCAGAAACGTTGCACAACGTTATATGGGCAATGTCCGACCGGGGTATTCCACGCAGCTATCGCACGATGGAAGGCTTTGGCATTCACACGTTCCGGTTGATAAATGCGCAAGGGAAAGCCACCTTTGTCCGTTTTCACTGGAAACCGCTGGCGGGCAAAGCTTCGCTGGTATGGGATGAAGCGCAAAAACTTACCGGTCGTGATCCCGATTTTCATCGCCGCGATCTGTGGGAAGCTATTGAAGCAGGCGATTATCCGGAATACGAACTGGGGCTGCAGCTCATTCCTGAAGAAGACGAATTCAAGTTCGATTTTGACCTGCTCGACCCGACCAAGCTGATCCCAGAAGAGCTGGTTCCGGTGCAACGCGTCGGTAAAATGGTGCTGAACCGTAATCCGGATAATTTCTTCGCCGAAAATGAACAAGTCGCTTTTCATCCCGGACACATCGTCCCTGGTATCGATTTTACCAACGATCCCTTGCTGCAAGGCCGCTTGTTTTCGTATACCGATACCCAAATCAGCCGCCTGGGCGGGCCCAACTTCCATGAAATCCCGATTAATCGCCCGACCTGCCCGTACCATAATTTCCAGCGTGACGGCATGCATCGTATGGACATCGATACCAACCCTGCCAACTATGAACCAAATTCCATCAATGATAACTGGCCGCGTGAAACGCCGCCGGGGCCAAAACGCGGTGGATTTGAGTCGTATCAGGAACGGATTGAAGGAAACAAAATCCGCGAACGTAGCCCCTCTTTTGGCGAATACTATGCGCACCCTCGCCTGTTCTGGCTAAGTCAGACGCCAATTGAACAGCAGCATATTATCGGCGGATTCAGCTTCGAACTCAGCAAAGTTACGCGCCCCTATATTCGGGAAAGAGTGGTCGAACAGTTAGCCCATATTGATACAGCCCTCGCCGAGGCGGTTGCCGATAATCTCGGTTTTGAGCTAACCGAGGAACAGGCCAAAATCGCCCCACCGGCTAACGTCAATGGTTTGAAAAGTGCGCCGTCACTCAGTTTATATGCGGGTGCGCAAGGTGAGATTAAGGGCCGCGTGGTCGCCATTCTACTTAATGACCAGGTGAAATCAGGCGACCTGCTTGCCATCATACAAGCCTTACAGGCCAAAGGCGTTCACGCCAAACTGCTCTATTCCCGAATGGGTAATGTGGTTGCCGATGATGGTTCCGTCCTGACAATCGCCGGTACCTTTGCGGGTTCACCATCGCTGACCGTCGATGCGGTTATCGTTCCGTGTGGCAATATCGCAGATATCGCTATGAACGGTGATGCCCGATATTACTTACTCGAAGCGTATAAGCACTTAAAACCTATCGCACTGGCTGGCGATGCGCGTCAGTTTAAAGCAACGTTGAATATCAAAAATGAAGGAGAAGAAGGCGTGGTGGAGGCAGACAGTGCAGACGCACAGTTTATGGATACCCTGCTGACGCTAATGACTGCGCACCGCGTCTGGTCACGCGCCGGAAAAATCGACACGATACCAGCCTAAAAAAATGCGGCGCATTATGCGCCGCAAACTCAGGAGTTAGACGTTCAGAAAACTGCCAAGACGATAACCGCGCTCCGCAATAGCATATTTCAGTGACGGAGACGTCAGCACGTCGAGCTCAGTTAAGCGGGGGTAACAGTAGGCACTTTGACGAATAATGTCATCGATAAAGGCCGGATGACACATCACTTCCAGCGAGGACTCTCCCCGGTCTGCTGACGCGTCAAGCGTTTGCAAAAACAGGGCTTCAGAAATCGCTTCGCCATAAAACTCGCTGCTGAATCCCTGGGAAGTCCGTAACGTCTGCGGAAAGTCAGACGCCTGGAATACCGTCTGACGATCGATCCGTAACGCAATCCCCCGTTGGGCAGCAAACCCGGCCACGATAGGGAAAATCTGCGGGAACATATGCACATGGTGATGGCTATCCAGATGCGTTGGCTCCCGCCCGAACAGGTCAATAAAACGCTGATACTGCGCGGCCAGTTCCTGAGAAATTTCATCCAACGGCAAGGTGTCTTCTTCAGCCATCTGCCAGATCCATTTTCCCAGTAACCCGTCACGAGTAAGGCCTGGCATTGCCGTCAACGGCCTGCCCAGCGTCAGAACAAAATGCATCCCAACGGCAAGTTCAGGAATGTCGCGACTCAGCTGTACCGCATGGTCAATGGCTGCGCCATTAACCAGTGCGGTTGTCGAGGTGACCACGCCATTGCGACAGGCTTCAACAATGCCGTAGTTTTGTCCTTTACTCAGGCCAAAATCATCCGCATTTACAATCAGTACGCGTTCCATAGCCGACCTCAGTTAGTGTTGTTCGCTTTTGAGTTTCTCGATACACCCGGCGAAGTTTGGCAGCCATTTTTCATGCGCCAGAATCAGCTCACGCGCCAGAATCTCGGCATCGCTGTCAGAATGCACCAGCGGACTCAGGTTCAACGCCAGCAGCACATCATTCAGCTCACCGCTCAGTGCCGCATTGCTCGCCGCGACTTCAAAGCCTTTAATGGTATAGATAAGGCCGAGCACTTTCTCATCAAAATGGGTAATACGTGGGTGCGGCGTGGCGCCGTTGCGTCCCAGTGTACAGGTCATCTCAACCGCCCAGTCCGCCGGGATATTGTCAACATGCCCATGGTGCAGAACGTTGACATAGTGCTCGGTCTGTTTGTCGTTGTAGATGGCGTTGATCACTTCACAGGCCGCATCGGAGTAATAGGCTCCACCGCGCTGTTCCAGCTCTTTCGGTTTCACGTTCAAATCCGGGTTTTTGTACAGATCAAACAGTTGTTTCTCCACTTTCTGTACCACCTGAGCGCGAGCGCCGCCCTTATAGTATTCACCCATTTCAATCGCCAGCATCTCTTTTGGCTTGAAGTAATAGAGCAAATATGAGCACGGCAGCAGCTTCAGCGAGCGAATCAACCCTTCACTGAACGGCAGGTCGAAGATGTTCTTCACGGTGGAGGCTTTCAGTTGACCTGAAGCCACGCCATCCAACAGTTCATCAAAGCGTGATTTACCATTCACCAGCACGTCTTTAATGAAGACCATATGGTTCAGACCGAACAGATCGATGGATAAGTCATCGCTCTCTTTCAGCGCCAGCACATCGCTAATGAACATTTTCATGCCAACAGGAATATTACATACACCGATGAATTTCTTAAAATTCGTATGGCGATAGACCGCTTCCGTCACCATCCCGGCCGGGTTAGTAAAGTTAATCACCCACGCATTCGGACACAGTTCTTCCACATCTTTGACAATATCAAAGATAACCGGAATAGTACGCAGACCTTTGAACAGCCCACCAGCGCCGTTAGTTTCCTGCCCCAAATACCCGTGGCTCAGCGGAATGCGTTCATCCTTTTCGCGGGCTTTCAGTTGCCCTACGCGCAGTTGGGTGGTAACGAAATCAGCATCTTTCAGCGCTTCACGGCGGTCCAGCGTTTTAAACAACTTCATCGGCACGCCAGCTTTATCGATCATGCGCTGGCAAAGGTCAAAAATAATGTCCAGCTTCTCTTTTCCATCGTCGACATCAACCAGCCACAATTCAGAAACCGGTAATTCATGATAGCGCTTAATAAAGCCTTCAAGTAACTCAGGGGTGTAGCTGCTCCCGCCACCGATAGTGACGACTTTTAATTTCTGGCTCATACTTTCTCCCTTCAGTGTCAAAACACTGACGTGTATTATGCTCAACCCGTTTGTCAGATATAGCGTGGCTGTCCCGACGCTATTTTGGGCAAGCTATAAAAAATGGGTTATTGGCTAATAATATCTACTGATTAAATTCAGTTAATTTCTTACGATAGCTATTAGGTGTAAATGACGTCAGCTTTTTAAACGTTTTAATAAACAGACTTGGACTACTGTAGCCAGATTCGTAAGCAATATCCGTTACAGAATAGTTAGTCATTTCCAGCTGTTTTTTAGCAAAGTTAATGCGGATTTCATTAATGATCTGCATCGGCGTTTTGCTGTAATAACGCTGGGTTGCGCGGGTCAGATACTCCTGGGATTTCGCGGACAGGTGTACCATGTTTTCCAGCGCATTCTCGCTAAACTGCCGTTTGTCATGCATGGTCTCCACGGTGGTTTTAAGCCACTGCGGAATATCATCCAGCACCTGCTCTTCGCGATGATGGCGCAACCGGTTAATAATATAGAAGGTGACCACTTCTACAAATTCATCCAGTCCGCTCTCGCGAAAGTTTAGTGATGCAATAACCGTTTCAATGTAAGTGAGAAACGAATTATTCGCCCGATAGACCTGCGATGCAACGAAACAAAATGGCAGCAGCGGGTGGTAGTGCTGTTCAAAAAAGCGTTTACTGATACCGACGTTCAGGATCCTTGTCGCCCCAAAATCATAAAAACTCTGGTGGTGCGATCCCAATGGAATAAAAACAAAGTCCCCGCGTTCGAGCAATACGCGTTTACCGTTGATTTCCTGATAATAGCGCCCGGTTAAAACCAGGGTAAATTCGTAGTAGTCATGCTGATGCAGCCCGCTGATGCTCTCAGTTTTGTTATAGATGAACACATGGAAATTTTTGCCATTAAACAGCTGCTGTTCATAGACGGTTTTGATTTCCGGTGCGTTAATCTGTAGCTGCATTATGCACTCCTCGCTATTTCAGCTTTTCGTGAAGCTCAATCAGTTCAGTCACCAGCTCACGCGCCAGCATTGATGTCATCAGGTGGTCCTGAGCATGAACCAGCACCAGACTAACTTTCATTTTACCTTCGCCCTGATCGCCTTCAATCAGTTTCGTTTGCACGAGGTGCGCTTCATTCAGCGCCAGACGAGACTGGTCCATCATAGCCTTAGCTGACTCGAAATCGCCTTGCTTGGCCATTTTGAGCGCGCCGTACGCCAGGCTACGCGCCTGACCGGAATTGATGATGAGCCCCATCACCACTTCTTCAAGTTCTTCTGCTTCTGACTGCGTGTCGACGATGTTTTCGATATCCAACATACTTTTTTCCTCTGGTTCAGTCCGGCATGACCGTGAAGCCATGCCGGATTAAATTTAGAATTTCAATGCGTTAGCGATATCTTCTTCGCTTTCTTCTTGATCAATAACGTTCTGCGCTTTGTTGGCTACCACCACGAACGGCAGGTAAACCAGCGTGGCGATACCGAGGTTGAACAGCGCGACCAGCAGAGCAGCGACGCTACCGTTGGTGTTAAAGAACGCGCCCAAACCGGTTGGCATGGTCCACGGTGCGATGTTGGTAATCGGTGGAATAATGCCGGAGTAATAAGCTGCCAGCGTAATCGCCGCCAGAATCGGCTGCACCAGAATGAACGGGATAAACATCACCGGGTTCATGATGATCGGCAGACCGAACAGGATAGGTTCGTTAATCTGGAACAGGCCTGACGGCAGTGCCAGTTTAGCAACCTGACGATAATCCGGACGACGCGATGCCAGGAAGATAGCGATAATCAGACCCAGCGTAGCCCCGCTACCCCCGAGGAAAATATAGGAGTCGAGCATCGGTTTCGCCCAGACGTGGAAGGTCTTTCCGGCTTCCAGCGCGGCGTCTACGGAACCAAACTGTTGATAAATGGAGATGTTTTCCAGCGCCCATGGCGTCATGATACCGCTGTCCAGCGCGGTCAGCGCCAGTGAACCGTGAATACCGAAGAACCACAGCAGCGGAACAAAAATCACGTAGGCCCAACCCACCACGCTGCCCAGCGATGCCAGCGGAGTTGAAATGGAATCCATGATGATCTGGTGGAAGTTCGTACCCCAGGTGTTCAATGCCCAGGCGATGATCCCCATAATGGAGAGGATAAGGAAGCCAGGAATCAGCGCAGAGAAAGAGCGCGACACGGATGTCGGTACGCTATCAGGTAATTTAATTACCCAATTGCGACGGACCACAAAGGTGAACATTTCCGCGACCGCGAGGCCGATAATAATACCGGAAATAATATTGGCACCGCCGAGCCAGTTCGCGCCAACGGCATAGGCTTCACCCACGCTATATGGCGTTACGGTCATAAACGCGGCGACGGATAACAGCCCGGCAGCCAGAGAGTCGACTTTGCGTTCTTCTGCCAGCGCCATACCGATAAAGAACGGCGCCATCAATGACATGATACCCAGCGTACCGTTATAGACGTTTCCACCAATGCCTTTCAAACTATTCAGCGTTTCAATAGTTGAAGCATCAAGTCGAATGCCCATTGAATAAAAAAACGACCCCTCCCCAAAGCTCAGGAAAACGTTATTGATTAATACAAACATGGCCCCTGCGAGGGTTAACGGCATTAAACGAATAAAACCGTTTTTGATTGCATTAACGTGTGGCTGCTTTCCAATTTTTACAGCAAAAGGAAGGAGTACCTTTTCAAGTGAAGCAATAGCGTTACTCATAGAAAAATACCCTTAAATACCGCAATTAATAATTGCGGTGAATGTTAATGAAATAACTCTTTGACGGGAAAAATTAAAATAAAATAATTAATTTGCTGCGGCTTTTTTAATTGCTGCAACCGCAGCCTTAAGCACGCCTAAACCATCGACTTTGCCATACAGCAGCGAGTCAATCACTTCCACAGGCTTGTTGGGTAACAAACGCTGAATTTCGGGCAACATATAAGCAATTTGTGGACCTAATAATACAACATCGGCCACTGGACCTTTTTCTCCGGCCAGCGTTTCAGGAAACGCTTCAATAATAACCGGTACTTCGTATTTTTCGGCCTGAGCACGCATCTTCGAAACCAACAATGAAGTCGACATGCCCGCAGAACAAAACAGATAAATGTGTTTCTTTTCCATTAAAACGATCCTCATGTGCGATTATCTGTCACCAGACACTCCGCAAGCCCTAACCTGCATCCATGCTCTGGGTAACTTGCGTCAGCTAAATTACTTTTTTAGGTGGCTGAAATGAGTATACGGGATTGCACCAGCGGATGGTATTTCCTTGACCAACTAAATTGTCTCTCCTTGACCTGGCGTTATGACCACCCTCACACTTCAGGTAAATAATTCGCGTCAATAATTAAGATCGTGTGACATAAAAAAACCGGCGCAGTGGCCGGTTTTCCCGAGTGCTCAGGCAATAAACAGTTGTTACTTCTTCGCTGCCTGCGGGTCGGTGTCGTACTCTGCGCAGGTCTGGTAGCCAGAGTTAATCACGTGTCCGGTGTCATCTAAAGCAACAAAATAGGTCTCAGCTTTACCATCTCGTTGACCCAGGATGTAGGTCTGACACGTCCCACGCGCATGGATCATACTGACTTCGGAAGACGGTTTACCGGCAATCTGCGCTACCTGCGCCCGGCTCATCCCTTTCTTCACATCTTTCACCACGGGCTGAACAAATTGGTCTTTCGTACGATCGTAAGCCGTACACCCTGCCAGCATAGTCAAAACAGCCGCTGCGCTCAGAATTCCTGTTAGATTCTTGTTCATATTCCGTCCTCTTGTATTTCAGCGTGTTATATAAGCCTGGAGCACAACAACGCATTTTTCAAGCAATCAGAGGATACTTAGGTGGTTTCGGAAAATTCTATTAAAACAAAATGATGCTATATCAGGCTCGCATCCCTTGTCGTTTGGGCCTCAACGCGTTAGCTTTAACACATCATTTTTTTGATCATTTTATTTTTCGGAGGGGGTTAAATGACTCTGCAGCAAGAGATAATCCAGGCGCTTGGCGCAAAACCGCACATCGATGCAGAAGAAGAAATTCGCCGCAGCGTGGATTTCCTGAAATCGTATCTGCAGACCTACCCCTTTCTGAAATCGTTGGTGTTGGGAATTAGCGGCGGACAAGACTCAACGCTCGCGGGAAAACTGTGCCAGATGGCTATCACCGAGCTGCGAAAAGAAACGGGTAATGACGCACTGCAGTTTATTGCCGTACGCCTACCGTATGGCGTTCAGGCCGATGAGCAGGACTGCCAGGATGCCATCGCCTTTATTCAACCGGACCGCGTACTGACCGTCAATATTAAGGGCGCGGTGCTGGCCAGCGAGCAGGCCCTGCGTGAAGCGGGTATTGAACTGAGCGATTTTGTGCGTGGCAATGAAAAAGCCCGTGAACGTATGAAGGCACAATACAGTATCGCCGGCATGACCAGCGGCGTTGTCGTGGGTACCGATCATGCTGCAGAAGCCATCACCGGATTTTTCACTAAGTACGGCGATGGCGGTACCGACATTAACCCACTATTTCGTCTGAACAAGCGCCAGGGCAAACAACTGCTCGCCGCGCTGGGGTGCCCGGAGCACTTATATAAGAAAGCACCAACTGCCGACCTCGAGGACGATCGCCCTTCTCTGCCGGATGAAGCCGCACTCGGCGTCACTTACGACAACATCGACGACTATCTGGAAGGAAAAACGCTGGATGCCGACGTCGCGAAAAAAATTGAAGGCTGGTACGTGAAAACTGAGCATAAACGTCGCACACCGATCACCGTGTTTGATAATTTCTGGAAAAAAGCGTAATCCTTTTCCCTTCAAAATGCCGGGTAGCGCCAGGATTGGCACTATCTGGCATTAGCCTGCTGAATCTCATGCCGCTTTTTTAATCGCCCTCAAACTGCTATACTGGATGAATAACCAGCATCTGGAGTCAACAGTGGTACAGCGTCAATCAGCCCCTCGTCTGACATTTGAGGCAGCGGCAATCTATGAATATCCCGAGCACCTGCGCCCGTTTTTGAGTACGCTTCCCACCGCGCCAGGCGTCTATCTGTTTCACAGTGATAGCGACACCATGCCGCTTTATATTGGTAAAAGTGTCAATATTCGCAGCCGTGTGCTGGCGCATCTGCGTACCGCAGACGAAGCGAGTATGCTGCGTCAGGCCAGGCGCATTAGCTGGATTTGTACGGCCGGAGAAATTGGCGCCCTGCTACTGGAAGCGCGGCTTATCAAAGAACAGCAGCCCCTGTTTAACAAACGGCTGCGACGCAATCGCCAGCTGTGTGCCTTGCAGCTTACCGATCGAACGG
Source organism: Citrobacter sp. RHBSTW-00859 (assembly GCF_013729795.1). Lineage (NCBI taxonomy): Bacteria > Pseudomonadati > Pseudomonadota > Gammaproteobacteria > Enterobacterales > Enterobacteriaceae > Citrobacter > Citrobacter sp. RHBSTW-00859. Next base: position 2,833,305 of record NZ_CP056284.1, read on the forward strand.
TTCAGGTGGTTTACGCACGAGATATTGATTTCTCCCACGCCCCAAATCTGTTTGGCCTGTTTGCCAACCGCCGCGCAGCGCTACAGACGCTGCAAAGCCTCGCCGATGAACAACAGCTGTGCTACGGCCTGTTGGGGCTGGAACCCCTCAGCCACGGGCGCGCCTGTTTTCGCTCCGCGCTTAAACGCTGCGCCGGAGCCTGCTGCGGGAAAGAAAGCCCTGAAGCACATCATTTGCGTCTGGTAGAAGCCCTGGAAAGAGTGCGCGTAATCTGCTGGCCGTGGAGCAATGCCATTGCGCTGCAGGAAACCCGCGCTGAAATGACGCAGTACCATATCATCAATAACTGGCTGTGGCTGGGAGCCGTTTCAACGCTGGATGAGGCAGCTACACTGGCGCGAATGCCGGCCGGCTTTGATCAAGATGGCTACAAAATTCTCTGCCGGCCTATTCTGTCTGGTCAATATGACATTATTGAACTGAGTCCGGAGAATGCCCCGGCATCCAGTTAATCTCGCTGAACAGCAGTTTCCCCTCGCGCTCCAGCAGTCGTAACGTGTGTTTACCGTCGTGCCAGCTTGCACCCTGATCGACGGTCAACAACTTATCACCCAGTTGCCAGGCTCCGCTGATAACAAACACCACGCCGCCGCGCGAACCAAAGGTCGTAAAGGTGCGATCGGCAACTCTGACTTTTGCCTGGCAGACATCCCGTCGGGTCATGATATTAAAATCCATCGACATCTGCCCTTCCGTCAGCTTCGCTTTTACCACCTTGTCACCGGCAAAGGTAAAAGGCTGATGCTGTTTCAGGGTATGCGTGAAGGTGTTCGACTCTTCCAGCGTCACTTCTCCGCCTTCCAGCAGAGTAATCACGCGTTCTACGCCGGGAAAAAGAGAAAACTCTCCATTCGCTGCGATGGAGGCGATACTCGCCCGCCAGTGAAAATCTCGTGTTGCTGGCGGAAAACAGCAAATCTCACGCGTTTCTCCCGCACCATTTCGCCACAGATTGACCGGCATTTTGCGGATATCAAAGTATTCCATCATCCCTCCAGAAAGGCGCAGCACGGCAGCCCACCGTAAACAGGCAGCCATAATTCATCATTGTTATGTTCACCCTGCAGATTATTGTTATCGGCAGCAGAGTTGATTTGCCTTAGCGATGAACCCGGTGTTTTGCAAAAAAGAACAACGCGCCCTCCAGGTGGAATTTTCGCGGGCTTCAGGAGAATAACGTGTCACAAGCGCGGTGCAAGAGGTAGCAAAGAAAAAACCGCCGATCCTGCCCACCTCGTTAAACGTGTTGTGGACAAGAGCGGCGGTCTTGAGTTTGGTTTCACACTGTGCGGCAATCAGCACACACAGCTTGAATGATATAGTGTAGACGCTGAACGATTACTCAGCAGCTTGCGGCATTTTACCCTTCTGCGCGGCACGTTCTGTCAGACGCTTCTCAAAATTGGCATTAAACTGCTTTTTCTGTTCCGGGGTCAGAATGTTGTAAATCTTGTTCTGGGTTTCCATATGCGCCAGCATGTTGGCTTTGCGCTGTTCTTCCATCTTCGCAATCTGCGCTTCCGCTTTCGCTTTATCGAAGCTATCACTGGCGATGATGTCGTGCATTGCGCGGCGCTCTTCCAGCGGCGGACGTTTCATCTGATCACGCTGACCTTTCATGATCTCGCGAATCTGCTGTTTCTGCGCATCGGTCAGGTTCAGGTCTTTAAACATCATGTCGTGATGCGGGGCAAACTTACCGTTGTGGTGCATCATTGGTTTGGCATCAGCTGGCGCAGCTGTTGTCGTGTCAGCGGCGTGGGCCAGGTTAGCAGCGCCCAGCGCCAGGGTAGAGGCAACAAACAGAGCAGTCAGTTTACGCATAATTTCTATCCTTTCTTTCAGTTATTTTTACGACACTCATGCGACTCTTATGCAATGTGATGTCGTGTTGACGAGATTAACTTTACCGGCTTAAGCGTCAATTAATCAGAGCAACGGTAAAACAATGAAAGTGTAAAAAACAAACTTTCATCAATTATGGAGAAAAAAAGAATAAATTGCGCAGAGTTGCAATAAAAAATTACAACAGGATGATTTTGAAGGGATTATGAAGAACTATACCTCATCCCTGATTATTAAGAAAGCAATTCACCAGGAATAATCTGTAATAAATAAAAACAGCACGTAAAAATAAGCCCTTAGGGATAAACCAAAAGGGCATATATATTTGTCACAATTTTTCGAGCATCAATCCGGCACGTAAACCACAGGCCACGTTTGGATTTGGAAAAAGAACGTATTCAACATCATGGGTGACGGTAAAACGTTCATCACCGTCCTGCGCCAGCAAGGTGCCCTCTGTAAAAGGGGTAAAGTTAAGCGTCTGGTTATCCATGTGAAGAATGAAATCGTCGCTACGCCGCGTGATTTGCGACACCACGCGGTAACGCAGCGGAGATGTTTCTCCCGGTGACATTCGCTCGCCCTGCAGCAGCTTCGCCAGCGCATCTGCCGTCTGCGCAAACTGAGTCAGATCGTTTTGTCCAAACGGCAGCGCTTTACCCAGTTCCAGCGTGCAGGCCAGCGCGCCAAAATGTTCAGCGCTAAAATGGGTGAACGTGCCGCCAGGTGTCTGATGGAAAACCAGCGCCTCCAGCCCTGCCTCTCCCAGCCATCCCAAAAAATCTTCGTCCCAGGCAACGTTGCGTTGTGGCAACACACCAAAGCGCAGATGCTGCGAGCCGCGAATCGCGGTGTGTAGATCCAGATGCCAGCGTACAGGCTCTTTCGCCCGCGAATAAAAACCCTCCAGACACAGCTCAAGCTGATGGGCTCGGTGCGTTTCTTCACTCGCGGCAAAAATCTGCCAACGGCCGCCAAACATACGGTTCAGGTCGCTATGACAATAACGTTGTCCCGCCGCCAGCGCCTGCGGGTTCCCCAGAATCACCAGCAGCCGCCATGTCAACGTTAGTTCACCGCTAAACAGCCTGGAGAGAATTGAATCAAGTATCTCTACCGGGGCCGTTTCATTACCGTGGATCCCCGCAGACAGCACCAGCGAATATTCCGCCGGAGTGTCCGGCGTCAGCTCCAGAATCCCATGACCAATCCACTGCCAGGAAAAGCCGCGAGCTGTGCCCTCGGTTGTCTCGGGGGTTATCCCTGCCAGCGTCTGGGCCAGAAAATTATCCATGGCTGGTCCTCTCCTGCTGGAAGGGATACACAGAGCCGAGGTTGAGCAATTGCGTCAACGTATCCAGCGCTTCACGCCCCTCACGCAACAGCTGCGGGTCGGCAAGGTCGGCGGCGGTAAGACGATCGCGATAGTAACGGTCGACCCAATTATTCAGCGTGTTAAACAGATTATCGTTCATGATAACCGCCGGATTTACGGCCTGCAGCTCCTGTGGCGTAAGCACCACTCTCAGGCGCAGACATGCCGGACCGCCGCCGTTGGACATACTTTCACGCAGATCGAATACCTGCAGGTCATCGATCGGATTGTCTTCCTCGAGCAGACGGTTCAAATACCGCCACACGCCCGCATGCTCCCGACACTCCTGCGGCAGGACCAGCATCATCGAACCGTCATCACGGCTCAATAACTGGCTGTTAAACAGATAGGTGGTCACCGCATCCTGCACCGACACTTCCGCAGCCGGGACTTCCAGCGGGGTAAAACCTGCCACCTGACTGCGTAACTGCTCGAACAACGCCTGCTGTCTGGCAAACGCCAACTGATGACAAAACAGTACCTGGCGATTCGACACCGCAATCACATCGTTATGAAACACGCCAAGATCGATAACGTCCGGGTTTTGCTGGGCAAAAATGCGCTGATGCGGGTTAACCTGATTCAGTCGGGCGACCGCCTCGCTGGCCTCACGGGATTGCCTCGCCGGATAGCGCTTCGGATGGGACGCATTCCCTTCTTCACGACCGTAAACAAACAGCTGTACGCCAGGGTCGCCGTAATCCCCGCCGAGGCGGTTATGGTTTGCCGCACCTTCATCACCGAATAGTGCAACCTGGGGTAACGCACCGTGGACCGTAAAACTATTCTCATCACGGAAAATCGCCCGTAGCAACGCTTCGGTGGTCGGCGCTTCCAGCGAACGGTGAAACTTATTATTCAGATTCGCCACCGTCAGATGCACTTTCCCGTCCAGCGCATCGGCTGAAGGGCAGACCGTTGCCGCATTCGCCACCCACATAGACGATGCGGAGCTGGCGCTGGAGAGCCAGTGAGGCGCCTGACGCGCCACGTTCTCCAGTATCTGTTCGTCGCGGCCGGTAAAGCCCAACTGACGCAGCACCGGAATATACGGCCGCTCATGAGGCGGGATCACCGCCTGGGGAAATCCCGCATCCGCCAGCGCTTTCATCTTTAGCAGACCCTGCTTCGCCGCCAGACGCGGGTTCGATACCTGAAAACGATGTTTGGTTGAGGCCTCATTACCAAATGACAGCCCCGCATAGTGGTGGGTCAGCCCCACCAGACCATCAAAATTTACCTCACGGGCTTTCATAGCTTATCCTCGCGAGAAAAATCCAGGCCGGGGCTAAGCGTCGTTGGCAGCGTTAGGGCCGGTGATTCCAGACTTGCCATCGGCCAGGCGCAATAATCTGCGGCATACCACGCGCTGGCGCGATGGTTCCCGGATGCGCCAACGCCGCCAAACGGCGCTGTACTCGCCGCGCCGGTTAACGGCTTATTCCAGTTGACGATCCCGGCCCGCGCCTCGAGCAGCAGTTGATCAAACTGGCTGCGATCGGGGGAAACCAACCCACACGACAATCCAAAGCGGGTGTTGTTCGCCATACGAATTGCGTCATCAAAGCTGTCATAACGCCAGACGCCAAGCAGCGGTCCAAAGACCTCTTCATCGGGTACGTTCGCCGCCCCGGTCAGTTCGATGATCCCTGGGGTGAGCAGTGACGTTCCGGCTTGCACCAGACGTGGCGCTAACAGCGTCCGGCCTCCTAACGACTCCAGACGCTGCCAGGCATCATAGACATGCCGCGCGGCCTGTTCGGAAATCAGCCCGCCAATAAATGGCTGCGGTTCTGCATCCCAGTTGCCGGGCATTAAACGCTGGCTGACGTCCACCAGGCGCCTCAGGAACGCATCCCCCTGCGCGCCTTTTTTAACTAACAGGCGACGGGCGCAGGTACAACGCTGTCCGGCGGTGACAAACGCGGACTGAATAGTCAGATGCACTGCGGCATCAATATCTTCTGGGTTCTCAATAATCAGCGGGTTGTTGCCCCCCATCTCCAGAGCGAGGATTTTTTCCGGCTGGCCGGATAGCTGTCGATGCAGTTGATAACCCGTATTGGCACTGCCGGTAAACAGCAGACCATCGAGATCGTCCTGCCCGCTCAGCGCCTGCCCCGTCTCGCGACCGCCCTGCACCAGGTTCAGCACGCCCGGCGGCAATCCCGCCTGCTCCCAGAGCTTTGTCACGGCTTCACCGGTCCACGGAGTCAGCTCGCTGGGTTTGAAAATCAATGTGTTGCCTGCCAGCAGTGCCGGAACAATATGACCATTGGGTAAATGGCCGGGGAAGTTATACGGGCCAAAAACCGCCAGCACGCCGTGCGGGCGATGGCGCAACGTCGCTGCGCCATCCGGTAATTCGCTGTGCTGCTCTCCGGTACGCGCATGCCAGGCTTTCACGGAGATGGCAATTTTATTGATCATCGCCGTCAGTTCTGTAGCGGCTTCCCAACGGGGTTTGCCGGTTTCCCGGGCGATAATCTGTGTGAGTTCGGCTTTATTGCTTTCCAGCAATGAGGCAAATTTTTCAACAATGGCCTGGCGTGCGCCAAAGGGCTGTTTAGCCCAACTGGCAAAGGCTGCGCGCGCGGCCCGGCACGCCTGCGCTACCTGGGCTGCATCGGCATCATTGCCCTGCCACAGTACATCACCGCTTACGGGATTGGTTTTCACCCGACGCTCGCCCAGCCCCGTCACCCAGTCGCCGTTTATCCATAATGTCATGCTGTTTTCTCCTCTGCACAAAGACGCACAAAACGTACATGGTCGCCCGCGTGACATTTCAGGGCATCCAGTTGCGCCGCCGTCAGTACCAGACGCTGAGTATCCGGGTCGGCACGAACCAACATGACGCGGAAGTTTTGATAATTTTCATTGGCAACCAGACAAGCAGGATAGTCGCCCGGCGCAGGCTGCCCTTCAGCCACCTCCACCAGCCTGCTCTTACGGATAGCCCGTACCCGGTCAATATCGCATTCCAGGGTCGGTCCGCCGTCGAAAATATCGACGTAGTTGCGATAGCGAAATCCTTCTTTCTCCAGCACCGCCCGCGCAGGAGCCGTTTGCGGATGCACCTGACCAATCACGCTTTGCGCTTCGTCAGACAGGAAATGGGTATAAATCGGATGCTTAGGCATCAGTTCAGCAATAAAGGCTTTTTGCCCGGTTCCGCAGAGAAAATCCGCCCGGCTGAACTCCATTGAGAAAAAACGTTTGCCGAGGCTTTGCCAAAACGGAGAGTAGCCGTGCTCATCGATCACGCCGCGCATCTCGGCCACGACCTTCTCATTGAATCGATCACGAAAGGCCGCCATAAACATAAAGCGCGACTTCGACAACAAATAGCCGTTGCCTTCTTTACGCCAGTCCGGATCGAGAAACAGAGAACAAAGTTCGCTACTGCCCGTGTGATCGTTACTCAGAAACAGCGTCGGCAGCGCGTTATACACGTTCAGCTCTTTCGAGGCGTGCACCAGAGTACCGACCCGGTAGTTGTACCAGGGATCGTTAAGCCCTACGGCCACCTCAATGGCGCAAATCCCTGCCACGGTTCCGCTGGCGCTGTCTTCAAGCACAAACACATATCCCTGCTCACTTTTGGGCAACTCACCGCGCCAGGTTTGTAGCGAACGTTCGATACGCGCCATCAGCGTAGCTTCATTCGCCGGTAGCGAGGTCAACCCGCCGCCGGTCTTACTGGCAAGCAGCATCAGCGCGGTGATATCAGCGCGTTCAATGGGACGAATCACCATCATGATGAACCTCCTGCTTTAATGCGTTCGCAGGCCAGCGCAAAGCGATCCAGTCCGGTGGCGATTTCTTCTTCGCTGACGTTTAACGCTGGCGCAAACCGCACCACATTAGCGCCAGCAATCAGCACCATCACTCTGGCAACCGCCGCTTCTTGCGAGATGAGTTTTGCTTTCCCGGCAAATTCCGCGTTCAGCACACAGCCAATCAGCAGTCCGAGTCCACGAATTTCACTAAACAGTCCAAAACGTTCGTTAATGGCGTTAATACGCTCCACAAACCAGTCGTGGCGCTGTTTCACTCCGTTAAGCACTTCCGACGTGTTAACAATTTCCAGCAGTTTTCCCGCCACCGCAGTGGCCAGCGGGTTTCCGCCGTAGGTTGTACCGTGCGTACCGACCGTCATCACACTGGCGCAACGCTCTGTCGCCAGCAGTGCGCCGATGGGGAAACCGCCGCCCAGCGCTTTCGCTGTCGTCAGCAGGTCCGGCGTAACGCCGTAGTGCATGTAGGCATACAGTTCGCCGGTACGACCAACTCCGGTCTGAACTTCATCAAAAATCAACAGCGCATTATGGCGATCGCATAATTCACGCAGCCCCTGCAAAAAGGCGTTTGTTGCCGGCACTACGCCGCCTTCCCCCTGCACCGGCTCCACAATAACCGCACAGGTGTTGTCATCAATCAGTTGGCTGGCAGAGTCGAGATCGTTATACACGGCATGGCGGATATCCGGCGGCAGCGGCGCGAAGTCCTGTGAATAGGCGGGCTGTCCTCCGGCACTGACGGTAAACAGCGTGCGACCATGGAAAGCATTTTTAAACGCCACAATGCCGCTCTTCTGGCTACCAAAACGATCGTGGGCATATTTACGTGCCAATTTTAATGCCGCTTCGTTAGCTTCTGCGCCAGAGTTACAGAAGAAAATACGCTCGGCAAAAGTGGCATCAATCAGCTTTTTCGCCAGGCGCAGCACCGGCTCGTTGGTGTAGCCATTTCCCGTATGCCAGAATTTGCTCGCCTGGTCGTTTAATGCCTCGCGCAATGCCGGATGTGCATGACCCAGCGCGTTAACCGCAATGCCTCCCGCGAAATCGATATACTCTTTACCCTGCTGATCCCACAGACGTGAACCTTCGCCACGCACCGGAATAAAAGGGGCCGGAGCGTATACGGGCATCATCCATTCATCAAAATTTTCACGCGTAATTGACAGAGACATAGCGACCTCAACGGTAAATAAAAGGTTATTCATATGTTAATAAATATAGTGTTTGCGGTGTAAATGTAGATTGCAGGCTTCGTGCCAGCCAGCGAAAAAAGTGCATAAACGGAGGGCGGTGACGGAATATCAACGAGTTACAACCTGACGATATTCACTGTATGTGCATATAAAGTGAATATGTTTGCGTACCAGATGACTAAACAGAGGAAAAAACGCAATTTTATTCAGTCGCCAAATATAATTCTGGAATTGTGATCGTATACGAAATTTATCGGAAATTATTGCTCTATTCCGACGCGCTACGCGCCAAAACGGTGCAGTTTTTGCTCCATCGTTAACACCATTAGCAATCATTGTTGGAATCAGGTGACAAGAAGCAGTCAGCCTGCAGAAATTCTGCTACCATCCTTGCACTATTCATCTTGCAAAGTGGCAGCGACTATGAAATTTGTCTCTTTTAATATCAACGGCCTGCGTGCCCGTCCCCATCAACTGGCAGCCATTGTCGAAAAACACCAACCGGATGTTATTGGCTTACAGGAGACAAAAGTCCACGACGATATGTTCCCTCTCGAAGAGGTAGCAAAGCTGGGTTATAACGTCTTTTATCACGGTCAGAAAGGCCACTACGGCGTAGCACTATTAACGAAAGAAACGCCGATTGCGGTGCGTCGTGGCTTCCCGGGTGATGGCGAAGAAGCGCAGCGTCGTATCATCATGGCGGAAATTCCGTCGCCTCTGGGCAGCATCACGGTGATCAACGGCTATTTCCCGCAGGGCGAAAGCCGTGACCATGAAACCAAGTTCCCGGCCAAAGCCGCGTTTTATCAGAACCTACAAAACTACCTGGAGACTGAACTGAAGCGCGACAATCCGGTATTGATCATGGGTGATATGAATATCAGCCCAACCGACCTCGATATCGGTATTGGCGAAGAGAACCGTAAACGCTGGCTGCGTACCGGCAAATGTTCCTTCCTGCCAGAAGAGCGCGAGTGGATGGAACGTCTGCTGGGCTGGGGCCTGGTAGATACCTACCGTCACGCCTGGCCTGAAAAGAACGACCAGTTCTCGTGGTTTGATTACCGCTCAAAAGGCTTTGATGATAACCGTGGCCTGCGTATCGATCTGCTGCTGGCGAGCAAACCGCTGGCGGAGCGCTGCGAAGAAACCGGCATCGACTATGAAATCCGCAGCATGGAAAAGCCGTCCGACCATGCGCCTGTATGGGCTAAATTCCGCGTCTGATCGTCTGCGTATTTTCACTCTCCGGGCCTTGCCTGGAGAGTCTGTTTATTCTGTGCAAAATCAATAAAGCCACGGTAATACATTGTTGCGGCCGGAAATTTATTATATCTTCGCGCGCACTTTTCGCTGACGAAAACGCTACATTGCATTCGGTTTTACAGGAGAACCCCCATGAAAAAGAAGTTCGCATAACGCAGAATACCGGCTGCTAATTGTTGCGGTATCGTTCTGCGTTCTGGCGGGAGTTTTCCATCATTACGGTCTGACCGATCTGATCACCAATTTCCATCATTTACAAGATGTCATCGGCCAAAGCGGCCTGTTCGGCTATACCCTTTATATCCTGCTGTTTATAGTTGCCGCGCTGTGTCTGATCCCTGGCAGCATCCTGGTGATCGTCGGCGGTGTGCTGTTTGGCCCGGTGACAGGGACGCTTATCTCGTTAGTGGCGGCAACCATGGCTTCGGCGCTGTCGTTTATGCTGGCTCGCTGGCTTGGCCGGGAATTACTGCTGAAATACGTTGGCCACACGGCAACGTTTCAGGCTATCGAAAAAGGCATTGCCCATAGTGGAGTAGACTTTCTGATCCTGACCCGGCTCGTGCCACTGTTCCCCTATAACATTCAAAACTATGCCTATGGGCTAACGGCCATTCCGTTCTGGTCATTTACCGTGATATCTGCGCTAACCACCTTGCCCGGCATCTTTATCTATACGCTGATGTCGCACGAACTGGCCAGCGAAGGGATTAGCTGGGCATTTATCGGTAAGCTCAGCGTTGCGGGGCTGGCGCTATTCGTCCTCGTTCAGGCAGCCAAAGCCTGGGCGCGACATAAACATGTCGATCCGGCGCCCGGTCACGAGTACGCGGGTAAATGATCAAGATGAATAAAGCGCGGTGGATACGCTATTACCGTTTAAGCTTGCTTGCCCTGCTGCTGCTCGCCCTGATGGCGTGGGCGTGGATACCTGGCGTGAGTGATTTTCTTCACGCCAGCCTGGCGGCATTTACCACGCTCGATCAGCATGCTCTTGAGAACTTCATTCGTTCTTACGGAACCCAGGCGGCGGTCGTGTCGTTCTTCCTGATGATCTTACAGGCCATCGTCGCGCCGCTTCCCGCCTTTGTGATCACCTTTGCCAACGCCTCGCTGTTTGGCGCATTTTGGGGCGGCGTACTGTCCTGGAGCAGCGCGATGGCTGGCGCGGCGCTGTGCTTTTTTATTGCCCGCGTTTTAGGTCGCGGCGCGGTGGAAAAACTAACCGGAAAAACGGTGCTAAGCAACATGGATGCTTTTTTCGAGCGCTATGGCAAGCACACAATTCTTGTCTGTCGCCTGTTACCTTTTGTGCCGTTCGACCCGGTAAGCTACGCAGCAGGCCTGACCTCGATTCGTTTTCGCCATTTCTTCATCGCCACCGGCATCGGTCAGTTACCGGCCACTATCGTCTATTCATGGGCTGGAAGCCTGTTAACCGGCGGCACATTTTGGTTTGTTACCGGCCTGTTCATCCTGTTCGCTCTGAGCGTGGTGATTGCCGTAGCCAGAAGCCTTTATCTTGAGCATCAACGGAAAAAGACCTGAGTCTTTCCCCCATTTTTAGCAATGGAGATATTATGCGTTACTGCTTATTGTGCCTGAGTTTGCTGCTCTCTCCGCTGGCGGCTTTCGCCGAGGACGCCAGTTGGCAGCAAATCAAAAATGACGCCCGCGGTCAGACGGTGTGGTTCAACGCCTGGGGTGGCGACAACGCAGTTAACCAGTATCTCGACTGGGTTAGCGGCGAGATGAAAACGCACTATGCCATTAACCTGAAAATCGTACGCCTGGCGGATGCCGCCGACGCTGTAAAACGTATCCAGACGGAAGCGGCATCCGGGCGAAAAACCGGTGGCTCGGTCGATTTACTGTGGGTGAACGGCGAAAATTTCCGCACGCTGAAAGAAGCCGGGCTGCTACAGACCAAGTGGGCACAAACGCTGCCTAACTGGCGCTATGTTGATACCCAGAAACCGGTGAAAGAAGACTTTTCCATTCCAACGGAGGGGGCTGAATCACCGTGGGGCGGCGCACAGCTTACCTTTATTGCCAGGCACGATGTCACCGCGCAGCCGCCGCAATCCCCGCAAGCACTGCTTGAGTTTGCCCAGACGCACCCTGGCACGGTGACCTATCCGCGTCCGCCAGACTTTACCGGAACGGCTTTTCTTGAGCAGTTGTTAATTTCGCTCACCAACAAGCCGCAGGCGCTGAAAATAGCGCCAGATGCGTCCACATTCGCCGACGTTACCGCTCCATTGTGGCATTACCTTGATGCTTTGCATCCTGCCCTGTGGCGCGAAGGTAAAGATTTTCCGCCCACGCCCGCGCGAATGGATGCGCTGCTCAACGGTGGCTCCCTGCGTTTATCAATGACCTTTAATCCTGCCCACGCGCAGCAAAAAGTGGCCAGCGGTGAATTACCCAAAAGCAGCTATAGTTTTGGTTTCTCACAGGGCATGCTCGGCAACGTGCATTTTGTCACTATTCCAGCGAATGCGCGCGCCAGCGCCGGAGCGAAAGTCGTGGCAAATTTCCTGCTTTCACCCGAAGCGCAGTTGCGTAAAGCCGACCCGTCAGTCTGGGGAGATCCTTCGGTGCTTGATCCACAAAAATTGCCTGTCGACCAGCGTAATGCGCTGCTGGCGCGGATCCCACAAGGGCTCCCTGCCATACTGCCAGAACCGCATGCTGCATGGGTAAACGCTCTGGAACAAGAATGGCTACGCCGCTACGGTACACATTAATTCTGCTACTCTGGGCCATCATGGCGGGCGTTTATCTGCCGCTGGCGCCAGCGGCTTTTTCTCTGATAACGCCGGCGCTGAGCACCAGACACTGGCTGGCGCTATTTAGCGATCCTCAACTCCCGCAGGCGTTACTGGCAACGCTGGTTTCCGTAAGCCTCGCGGCTGGCGGCGCGCTGATCATCGCCCTGCTGGCGATCCTCGCCTTATGGCCCGGCGCAGGCTGGGCGCGTCTGTGCACGCGTCTTCCGTGGCTGCTGGCGATTCCACATGTTGCCTTCGCCACCAGCGTGCTGTTGGTTTTTGCCGAAGGCGGCATGCTCTGGCAATGGCTCCCGTTTCTCAGCTCCCAGCCTGACCGCTACGGCATTGGGCTTGGCGTGACGCTGGCGGTAAAAGAGAGTGCCTTTTTGTTATGGATCCTCTCAGCTCTGCTGAGTGAAAAACAGCTTTCGCAGCAGGTTATCATCCTGGATTCGCTGGGTTACAGCCGACTGCAATGCCTGAACTGGCTGGTTCTGCCCTCTCTCGCCCCCGCGTTAGGCAAAGCCATGCTGGCGATCGTCGCCTGGTCGCTCTCGGTAGTGGATGTAGCAATCGTCCTTGGTCCCGGAAACCCACCAACGCTTGCCGTGTTGAGCTGGCAATGGCTCAGTCAGGGCGATGCCGAGCAACAGGCTAAAGGAGCACTCGCCAGCCTGCTGCTGGTACTGCTGCTACTCATCATCGCACTGCTGGGGTATCTGCTCTGGCGCGCCTGGCAACGCACTATTCCCGCAGTAAACGGGGAACGCCTGCGTTTTTCATCCTGTACAATCGGACGTTCGCTGGTACAACTTTTGCCCTTTGGCGGTGTGGTGTGCGCGCTGGTTCTGGCGCTGATCGCCAGCTATTCGTCGCTAAATAGCGAGGCGCTCAGCAATAGCCTGCAACTGGGGCTTCTCTCCAGCGTGCTGGCGCTGCTGATACTTTTTGCCTGGCTGGAATGGGGTCCGCAAACCGGACACCGTTGGGTCTGGCTACCGCTCATTTTGCCTGCGCTGCCGCTGGTAACTGGACAGTATCTGTTGGCGTTATATGCCGGACAGGATGGGCTGATGATAACCATTGTCTGGGGACACCTGCTGTGGGTGATGCCATGGATGCTGTTTGTGCTCAAACCGGCGTGGCAACGCATTGACCCACGATTGATTTTGATTGCGCAAACGCTGGGTTGGACCCGGGGGCGCATATTCTGGCAAGTAAAATGTCCGCAGCTGGCGCGCCCGGCGCTGGTTGCCTTCACGGTAGGGTTCTCAGTCAGTATCGCCCAGTATATGCCGACGCTGTGGTTAGGCGCCGGGCGCTATCCCACGCTGACCACCGAAGCGGTGGCATTAAGCAGCGGCGGTAGCACCGCCATTCTGGCAACCCAGGCGCTATGGCAGCTTCTGTTACCGCTTATAATTTTCGCACTGGCGGCGTTTCTCGCTGCGTGGATTGGCCGCTTTCGACAAGGACTCCGCTAATGCTCATTGTACAAGGCGTTTGGTTGTACCAGGGTACGACGGCGCTACTGAAGGACGTTAATTTCCAGGTTAATAAAAGTGACATTGTCACCATTATGGGGCCTTCCGGCAGCGGTAAGTCTTCGTTATTTTCGTGGATGATCGGGGCGTTGTCTCCTCAGTTTCAGGCGTCAGGCGAACTGTGGCTCAACGAACAGCGCGTAGACACACTGCCTACTGCGCAGCGCCATATTGGCATTCTGTTTCAGGATGCGCTGCTGTTTGACCATTTCAGCGTTGGGCAGAATTTACTGCTGGCCTTACCCGCCAGCGTGCAAGGTCCCACCAGACGCCATGCGGTGGAAAGCGCCCTCGCACGCGCGGGCCTGGCAGGATTTTATTCACGCGATCCGGCTTCGCTCTCCGGCGGGCAACGCTCGCGTGTCGCCCTGCTTCGCGCGCTGCTGGCGCAACCCCAGGCGCTGTTACTCGATGAACCCTTTAGCCGGCTGGATGCGTCGCTGCGCGATACCTTTCGCCAGTGGGTCTTCACCGAAGTACGTAAACTGGGTATTCCGGTGGTCCAGGTTACCCACGATGCGCAGGACGTTCCGCCAGCAGGTCGCGTATTACAGATGGAAAACTGGGCGTGAATGTGGCGATATGCTGCGTTAACGCAAGGTTTTTACTTAACTGGCGGCACAGAATGTCGTCCTCTTTTTCAACGTCGGGCTATTCGATGAAACGTGTTTCTCAAATGACCGCGCTGGCACTGGCTTTAGGGCTCGCTTGCGCTTCTTCCTGGGCTGCTGAAACAGCACAGACGCTCACCCTCAACCAGTTACAGCAAAAGCAAGGCGCGGCGATCGATACCCGTCAGAGCGCTTTTTACAACGGCTGGCCGCAATCGCTTAATGGTCCTTCAGGACACGAGCCTTTCGCACTGAACCTGTCTGCCGCCTGGCTCGACAAGATGAATGATGAACAACTCAGCGCCTGGGTTAAGGCACATCACCTGAAAACCGACGCGCCGGTGGCATTGTATGGCAGCGATACTGACATGCAGGCCGTCAAATCCCGCCTGCAGAAAGTCGGCTTTAACGCTATCTCAACCCTCAGCGATGCGCTTACGGACCCTGCCCGCCTGCAACGTCTGCCGCACTTCGAACAGTTGGTTTACCCGCAGTGGCTGCACGACCTTCAGCAGGGTAAAGAGGTGACCGCCAAACCGGCCGGTGACTGGAAAGTGATTGAAGCCGCCTGGGGCGCGCCGAAGTTGTATCTGCTCAGCCATATCCCTGGCGCGGGCTATATTGATACCAACGAAGTCGAAAGCGAACCGCTGTGGAATAAAGTGTCCGACGCGCAGCTCAAAGCGATGCTGGCGAAACACGGCATCCGCCACGACACCACGGTGATTTTATACGGCCGCGATGTCTACGCCGCCGCGCGCGTGGCGCAAATTATGCTGTATGCAGGTGTGAAAGATGTTCGTCTGCTCGACGGTGGCTGGCAGACCTGGTCTGACTCAGGTTTACCGGTCGAACGCGGTACGGCACCAACGGTGAAGCCTGAACCTGATTTCGGCGTGACGATCCCTGCCCAACCGCAGCTGATGCTGGATATGGAACAGGCTCGCGGTCTGCTGCATCGCCAGGATGCGTCTTTGGTGAGCATTCGTTCATGGCCGGAATTTATCGGTACGACCAGTGGCTATAGCTACATTAAGCCAAAAGGTGAGATCGCAGGGGCGCGTTGGGGCCATGCAGGCAGCGACTCCACCCACATGGAAGATTTCCATAACCCCGATGGCACCATGCGCAGCGCCGATGACATCGCCGCCATGTGGAAGCAATGGAATATCCTGCCACAGCAACAAGTCTCATTCTATTGTGGTACCGGCTGGCGTGCTTCGGAAACGTTTATGTATGCCCGCGCAATGGGCTGGAAAAACGTCTCCGTCTACGACGGCGGCTGGTATGAGTGGAGCAGCTCTCCGAAAAACCCGATCGCCAGCGGTGAACGGGGTCCGGACGCCAGCAAGTAAGATTGTCATTGTTGCCGGATGCAGCGAGAACGCTTTACCCAGCCTACATAAACCATCGTTGTAGGCCGAATAAGCGAAGCGCATCCGGCAACGCACTACGTCACTCCGGACGCTGGACCGCTTTCAGCGTCAGATATCCGCTCCAGATCCGGGTGAACGTCGTCATCCAGCACAGCGCGCCAAAGACCCACGCCATTACGGCAAAATATTCCGGGAACAGACATCCCAACACAAACAGCAAAATCGTCTCGGTTCCTTCGGTCAGTCCGCCCAGATAATAAAACGATTTATGCGCATAACCGGGGTTATCAATCTGATGCTTTGCCGCCAGCGCGGCGAAGGCCAGGAAGCTGCTGCCGGTGCCAATAAACGCGAACAACAGCCAACCGCCTGCCAGCGCATTTTGCGCCGGCGCAGCAAGAATAAAACCAAACGGCACTAAGGCGTAAAACAGAAAATCGAGCGAGATATCAAGAAATCCTCCCGCGTCCGTTAGTCCTCTGCGCCGTGCCAGCGCCCCATCCAGCCCGTCAAACAGCCGATTGAGTACAATGGCCACCAGCGCCGCCATATACCAGCCTAACGCCAGAAATGGCAACGCCAGCACGCCAATAGCAAAACCGACCAGCGTAAGTCCGTCCGGGGTAATCGCCGGTTGATCAATGATGCCCACGCAGCGATGCAAAAGCGGTTTTAATCGCGGATGAAGATGGCGGTCAAGCATGCGGGCGTCCTTTAAAACTGTCGCACAGTCCCTGGGAGGGAATATCGAGAGCGGCATTAAAACGCGCCGAGAGATTTTGAAACGCAATCAGCGCGGTCATTTCAGTAATGGCGTCATCGGTAAAATACTGCTTCATCTGCGCTTTCAGCGCATCGTCAACCTGTGGTGGCGTTGCGGTGACCGCATCAGCATAGGCCAGCCCTACACGTTCTTCTGCGCTAAATAGCGTCGATTCTTGCCAGCTGGCAACCTGTAAGACTTTATCCAGCGCGCCGCAGCGTTCAGCCAGCCGTAAACTGTTGGCGTCAACGCAGAAAGCGCAGTGGCACACCTGAGAAACGCGGGTCATCAACAGCGCGCGCATCACCGGCGACAGGCGCGCCTTTTTACGCTCCAGAAACCCGACAAACAGCGCCACCAGCCAGAACAGGAACGGCATCCGCCCCCACCAGCGCGTGGGATGCAGCACATCGCCATAATGTTTTTTCTGCGTAGCAACGAGCGGTTGCAAACTGGAAGGGATACGCGTTAACGGTTTTACCCACGACTGAGGATCGTTCAACGGTGGCTCCTGAATACTTTAGATAAAACAAAGATAACGATAGTATGTCATTTTCTGCCGTTAGATATTGATGAATATAATGAAAACCCTCGACGTGGTCGCCGCTATCATTGAACGTGATGGCAAAATTTTACTGGCTCAACGCCCGCAGCATGCGGATCAGTCAGGTATGTGGGAGTTTGCTGGCGGTAAGGTTGAGCCGGGGGAAAGTCAGCCAGAGGCGCTGGTCCGTGAACTGCGTGAAGAGTTGGGCATCGAGGCGGTCGTTGGGCGCTACATTGCCAGCCATCAACGCGAGGTTTCAGGCCGACTCATTCACTTACATGCCTGGCATGTACCGTCATATCAGGGGGAGCTGAAAGTGTATGAACATCAGGATATCGTCTGGTGTTCACCCGAAGAGGCGCTGCGTTATCCGCTGGCGCCTGCCGATATCCCGCTATTAGAAGCGTTTATCCTTTTACGCGACGCCAGACCAGCGGATTCGTGCTGATCGTTTTATCATCACGCTGGCACTGAAGCAAAACGCCATCCGCTTTAATCACCGCCCCTTCTGAGTAGTTTTGATCCTGATAAATGCAGCACTGACTACAGGGTTGCGCCCGCTGACCGCTGGAACTGAACACCTCCGGTGGGACATTCACCTGCACGTCCGGGCGATAGAGCTGATTTGCCAGCGTCGCGCTGGACACCAGTGCCAACACTCCTGCCATGATTATACGGCGCATATTCTTTCCTTTTTGACTGACAGTTATGCTCAGTATAACGGTATAAACCGGCAGAAACTTTAGCCCTTGCCATCATCGCTTTTGGTTATGACCCACGCCGCAATATTAATTTACTTAGCGCGGTTAATTTTTTCTTGCGTCCCGTCACACTGCTGATGTTATAGTCAAAAACTGCAAAACACTTAACACAAAAATCAAAAATATAACCATATCAATACATAAGAGGTACTTATATCTATGGATCAGACACGTTCTCTGGAGTCATTCCTTAACCATGTGCAAAAGCGCGACCCGAATCAGACCGAGTTCGCGCAAGCCGTTCGTGAGGTAATGACGACACTGTGGCCCTTCCTTGAGCAAAACCCGCGTTATCGTCAGATGTCGTTGCTGGAACGTCTGGTTGAACCGGAGCGCGTGATCCAGTTCCGCGTCGTCTGGCTGGACGATCGCAATCAGGTGCAGGTCAACCGCGCGTGGCGCGTGCAGTTTAGCTCCGCCATTGGCCCATACAAAGGCGGGATGCGTTTCCACCCTTCCGTGAACCTGTCGATCCTGAAATTCCTTGGCTTCGAGCAAACATTTAAAAACGCCCTCACCACGCTGCCAATGGGCGGGGGTAAAGGCGGGAGCGATTTCGATCCGAAAGGTAAAAGCGAAGGCGAAATTATGCGTTTCTGCCAGGCGCTGATGACCGAACTGTTCCGCCATTTAGGGCCCGATACCGATGTTCCGGCGGGCGATATCGGCGTAGGCGGTCGTGAAGTCGGCTTTATGGCCGGGATGATGAAAAAACTGTCCAACAACAGCGCCTGCGTCTTTACCGGTAAAGGTCTCTCTTTCGGCGGCAGCCTGATTCGCCCGGAAGCTACCGGCTACGGTCTGGTGTACTTCACCGAAGCGATGCTCAAACGCCATGGCCTGGGCTTTGAAGGCATGCGCGTGGCCGTCTCTGGTTCCGGTAACGTGGCGCAATTCGCCATTGAGAAAGCCATGGAGTTTGGCGCGCGAGTAGTCACCGCCTCCGATTCCAGCGGTACCGTGGTCGACGAAAGCGGATTTACCAAAGAAAAACTGGCGCGTCTGTGCGCGATCAAAGACAGCCGCGACGGCCGCGTGGCGGATTACGCCCGCGAATTTGGCCTGACCTATCTGGAAGGCCAACAGCCGTGGTCGGTTCCGGTTGATATCGCCCTGCCGTGCGCCACCCAGAACGAACTTGATGTCGATGCGGCACGCGTGCTGATCGCCAACGGCGTGAAGGCTGTCGCCGAAGGGGCAAACATGCCTACCACCATCGAGGCCACCGATCTGTTCCTGGAAGCGGGTGTATTGTTCGCGCCGGGTAAAGCGGCCAACGCGGGAGGCGTAGCGACATCCGGTCTGGAAATGGCGCAGAACGCCGCACGTCTGGGCTGGAAAGCGGAGAAAGTGGATGCGCGCCTGCACCACATCATGCTGGATATTCACCATGCCTGCGTCGAGTACGGCGGCGAAAGCAAGCAAACCAACTACGTACGTGGCGCCAACATCGCGGGATTCGTGAAAGTTGCCGACGCGATGTTGGGCCAGGGTGTGATTTAATTCAGATCTGTTGTTCCCGTAGGCTTGATGCGGCACACGCGCCTTATCCAGCCTAAGAGCGCACTACAGGCCCGCCTCTTCAGATGGCGGGCTTTTTTTCGCCGTGCGTTTACGCGGCGCGCTCTTTTTCTTGTCACCACCACTACTACCCGGTGCGGCAATACCACGGAAGCGTCGTACCGGCGTGCTGCGCGCCTGATCGATTAGCTGATACAGCGTCCCCACCAGCGGCTGCATGAAATCCTGATATCGACACTGTTTTTCGCTGATTTGGGTCAGGATAGATTCCCAGTGCGCAGTCATATCCGGACGCGTCGCCATTTCAGGCAGCGAATGAAACAGCGCTTTTCCGGCATCGGTAGAATGGATATAGCGCCCCTTCTTCACCAGGAAACCACGCTTAAACAGCAGCTCGATAATCCCGGCGCGCGTCGCTTCCGTTCCCAGTCCGTCCGTTGCGCGCAGGATCTTTTTCAGATCTTTATCCTGCACAAAGCGCGCGATTCCGGTCATCGCTGACAGCAGCGTGGCATCGGTAAAGTGCCGCGGAGGCTGGGTCTGTCGTTCAACCACTTCGCCTTTTTCGCACAGCAGCTCGTCGTCTTTTGCCACCACCGGCAGCGGCGTCCCGTCGTTATCTTCGTCGCGCTCTTTGTTGCCAAGCAGCGTACGCCATCCAGCCTCCGCCAGAAAACGGGCTTTGGCGACAAACTTACCTTTCGCGATATCCAGCTCAATAACGCACTTCCTGAATACCGCATCCGCGCAAAACTGCATCAGATATTGACGGGCAATCAGATTGTATATCTTCGCTTCATTATCGTTCAGGTTGATGGACGAACTGCGCGCGGTTGGAATGATGGCGTGGTGGGCATCCACTTTTTTATCATCCCAACAGCGGTTTCGCGTATCGGGATTGACCGCCGGTTGCGGAAGCAGATCCGGCGCATGGACGCTAATCGCGTTCAGCACCGCGTGACGTCCGGCAAAGTGTTCTTCCGGCAGATAACGGCTATCCGAACGCGGATAGGTGATCAGTTTATGGGTTTCATACAGCTTCTGGCAGATATCCAGAACGTTTTGCGCACTTAAGCCAAAGCGTTTCGCCGCTTCAATCTGCAACGCCGACAGCGAAAACGGCAGCGGCGCGGATTCTGATTCCCGTTTATCGTTATAGCTGGTGACGATCGCCGGCTGACCGTTAATGCGGTTTACCACGTGTTCAGCCAGCGTGCGGTTTAGCAAGCGCCCTTCTTCATCCTGATACGGCTCACACGCTTCGCTCGGCTGCCAGATAGCGGTAAACCGCTCATCGGCGGGCGTCACGATATGCGCCTTTACCTCGAAGAAGTCTTTGGCAACGAAGTTTTCAATTTCTTCATCGCGACGCACAACCAGTCCGAGCACCGGCGTTTGCACGCGCCCGACCGAAAGTACGCCCTGATAGCCCGCATTACGCCCCAGAATGGTATAAGCGCGCGTCATGTTGATACCGTACAGCCAGTCCGCCCGCGCTCGCGCCAGTGCCGACACACACAGGGGGATGAACTCACTGTTGGCGCGCAGACGCTCAATCGCCCGCTCGACGGCCTGCGGGTTGAGGTCGTTAATCAGGCAGCGTTGCACCTGCTGGCGCTTTTCAGGGGCCAGTTGCAGGTAATCCAGCACTTCATCCACCAGCAGCTGTCCTTCACGATCGGGGTCACCTGCGTGAATGACTTCACTGGCCTCATGCAAAAATCGCTTAATAACGTTGAGCTGTTTGGTCACCGAGGGACGCGGCTGCAGTTGCCACTTTTCTGGGACAATCGGCAGATCAACCAGACTCCAGCGAGCATAACGACTGTCGTAGGCATCTGGCTGCGCCTGCTCAAGCAGGTGACCAATACACCAGGTCACCACTTGCCCGTTTCCGCACTCGATAAAACCGTCACCTTTGCGATGCGGCTTCGGCAGCACATCGGCGATAGCGCGCGCCAGACTCGGTTTTTCGGCAATAAACAACCGCATCGAGTTAACGGATCTCAACCATGGCGCGACCGCCACGAGCTTCCACTAACTCACCAATCGCGGTGAGGTCGATGCCAAACTGCGCCGCTGCCGCTTTAACTTCGGCTTCAGCTTCCGGCGTTACCGCTAACAGCAGACCACCGGAAGTTTGCGGATCGCAGAGCAGATCGCGAACCGACTGCGGCATTTCACCCATCAGGTGTCCGTAGCTGGCAAAGTTTCGCTGGGTACCGCCCGGCACCGCGCCCTGCGCGATGTATTCTTCAACACCTGGCAGCTTAGGAATAGCCTGGTAGACGATCTGCGCCTGAACGCCGGCCCCCTGACACATCTCGCTCAGATGCCCCAGCAGCCCAAAACCGGTAACGTCGGTCATGGCTTTCACGCCGTCGATATCGGCAAATGCCGCCCCGGCAATGTTCATCCGGCACATCACTTCCGTCGCCAGCCCTTTGTGCTCGTCCTTCAGCAGCGATTTTTTCTCTGCGGTGGTCAGGACACCAATACCCAGAGGCTTGGTCAAAAACAGCTTGCATCCCGCCTCGGCGGTGCTGTTTTTCTTCACGCGTTCAGTTGGAACAACGCCGGTTACCGCAAGACCAAAGATAGGCTCAGGGGCATCGATAGAGTGCCCCCCCGCCAGCGCGATACCCGCCTGACGGCAGGCAAAGCGTCCGCCTTCGGTTACTTCGCGGGCGATTTCCGGCGCCAGCTTATCAAGCGGCCAGCCCAGGATAGCAATTGCCATAATCGGTTTGCCGCCCATGGCGAAAATATCGCTGATGGCGTTGGTGGCGGCGATGCGGCCAAAATCAAACGGATTATCGACAATCGGCATAAAGAAATCGGTGGTGCTGATTACGCTGGTGCCGTTTCCCAGATCGTATACAGCCGCGTCGTCGCGGGTTTCATTACCCACCAGTAAGTTTGGATCAACAAACTTCGCCTGCTCACTGTGCAGGATGGTTTCCAGCACTTTTGGGGAAATTTTACAACCGCAACCGGCTCCGTGGCTGTATTGCGTTAAACGAATAGCTTGCTCGCTCATGGACATCTCCTGTCATTGCAATCCGGATATGGTAGCGCTCATTCCATGATGTGGTAAGAGTGACTGTCTGAATTCGGGTGCCTTTGCTCATAATCCAGACAGTTTTGCCGTTGATATCAGAAATAACGGACGAATGCGCTCGGATCGGCAAGGGTAATCGTCGTGGATGCTTTCAACTGTGGTGTGCCCAGATAGAGAAAACCGACGATTTTATCCTGTGGGCGACAGTCAAACGCTTCGCGGACGACCTCACTTTCGGTTAATGCGCCACTGCGCCAGATACCGCCAAAGCCCTGGGCAATGGCAGCCATCTGCATGGCCATCACCGCACAACCGGCAGACATTTCCTGTTCCCATAGCGGAACCTTGTCGTTTGCTTCACATTTCGCCACCACGGTAATAATCAGCGGCGCGCGAAACGGCGCGCTGCGCGCTTTTTCCTGGGCCTTCTCATCGCTGCCAGATGCAATAGCGCCTTTTTCAAGCACGGCGGCAAAGCGTTCACGCCCTTCGCCCTCAATGACAAAGAATTGCCACGGTTGCAGCGTTTTGTGGTCCGGCGCGCGCATTCCCGCACGCAGAATATTTTGCAGTTGTTCTCCTGCCGGGGCCGGTTCGACGAGACGAGAGGCGCTACGACGGGTCATAAGTAATTCGAGTGCATCCATTTGCTTAACTCCAACAATGAAATTTGTTCACAAAATTAACACGTGAGCGGATTTTGTTACAGCACAGGCGGTGATTCCTGCTGACAAGTGCCTGTCGGGTCATTACGATAGCCTCATCTTATCGCCTTTCTCCGGGATTTCGGGGTGGCGTGTTGTTAATTGGTAGGGAGAATACATGCGAACCCTGTGGCGATTTATTGCCGGATTTTTTAAATGGACATGGCGATTACTCAATTTCGTCCGTGAATTTGTGCTTAACCTGTTCTTCATCTTTTTGGTGCTGGTTGGCGTGGGCATCTGGATGCAGGTCAGCAGCAGCAACACCAGCGAACACGCTGAGCGAGGCGCGCTGCTGCTGGATATCTCCGGGGTGATTGTCGATAAGCCTTCGAGCACCAGTCGTTTAAGCGTTATTGGTCGTCAGCTGTTTGGCGCCAGTTCCGATCGTCTGCAGGAAAACTCCCTGTTCGATATCGTGAATACGATTCGCCAGGCAAAAGATGATCGCAACATCACCGGCATCGTGATGGATCTGAAAAATTTTGCCGGGGCAGACCAGCCTTCCATGCAGTATATCGGCAAAGCACTGCGGGAATTCCGCGACAGCGGTAAACCGGTCTTTGCCGTGGGCGATAACTTCAGCCAGGGGCAGTATTACCTCGCCAGTTTTGCTAACAAAATTTACCTCTCTCCGCAGGGTTCCGTTGATCTGCACGGCTTTGCCACCAACGGTCTGTACTACAAGTCCCTGCTCGATAAGCTGAAAGTCTCCACGCACGTGTTCCGCGTCGGGACCTATAAGTCTGCCGTAGAGCCGTTTATCCGCGATGATATGTCTCCTGCCGCGCGTGAAGCCGACAGTCGCTGGATCGGCGAGCTGTGGCAGAACTATCTCGACACGGTCGCCGCCAACCGCCAGATCCCAGCTCAGCAGGTGTTCCCTGGCGCACAGGCGATGCTGGACGGTTTGACGAAGGTCGATGGAGATACGGCGAAATATGCGCTCGACAACAAACTGGTGGATGCACTCGCCTCCAGCGCCGAAGTCGAAAAAATGCTGACCAAACAGTTTGGCTGGAGCAAAGCGGATAAAAACTATCGCGCCGTCAGCTATTACGATTATTCGCTGAAAACACCGGCGGATACCGGAGACAGCATTGGCGTTATCTTCGCGAACGGCGCGATTATGGACGGTGAAGAAACCCCAGGAAATGTGGGGGGCGACACCACTGCCGCACAAATCCGCGAAGCGCGTCTCGATCCGAAAGTGAAAGCTATTGTACTGCGCGTGAACAGTCCTGGCGGCAGCGTCAGCGCCTCGGAAGTCATTCGTGCTGAGCTGGCTGCGGCAAAAGCGGCGGGTAAACCGGTTGTCGTGTCTATGGGCGGCATGGCGGCCTCCGGTGGCTACTGGATCTCCACCCCAGCCAGTTACATTGTGGCAAACCCCAGCACGTTAACCGGTTCAATCGGGATCTTTGGTGTGATCAACACCGTAGAAAACAGCCTGGATTCCATTGGTGTACATACCGATGGCGTGGCCACTTCCCCGCTGGCGGATATCTCCATCACCAAAGCGTTACCGCCTGAAGTGCAGCAAATGATGCAATTGAGCATTGAAAATGGCTATAAGCGCTTTATCACGCTGGTCGCGGATGCACGTAAGACAACCCCTGAGCAGATTGACAAAATCGCGCAGGGTCACGTCTGGACCGGTCAGGATGCGAAAGCCAACGGACTGGTAGACAGCCTCGGTGATTTTGACGACGCCATCGCGAAAGCGGCTGAGCTTGCCAAGCTGAAACAGTGGCACATTGCGTATTATCAGGATGAACCGACATTCGTCGATATGGTAATGGACAGCATGTCAGGCTCCGTTCGCGCCATGCTGCCCGAAGCTATTCAGGCCATGCTCCCGGCGCCGCTTGCTTCTGCGGCAAGTGCAGTTAAAGCGGAAAGCGATAAGCTGGCCGCGTTTAACGATCCGCAAAACCGATATGCGTTTTGCCTGACCTGCGCCAACGTTCGCTAACAATTGCCCCCTCTTCGGGATGAAGAGGGGTTTTCATTGAGACAGAAGAAAAGTCATGCAAAAGAAATCGATTTACGTTGCCTATACCGGCGGTACCATTGGTATGCAGCGCTCAGAACAGGGTTATATTCCTGTTTCTGGTCATCTCCAGCGTCAACTGGCATTGATGCCTGAATTCCACCGCCCGGAGATGCCAGACTTCACCATCCACGAATACGTCCCGTTGATGGATTCCTCCGACATGACGCCGGAAGACTGGCAGCATATTGCGGAAGACATTAAAGCACACTACGACGATTACGATGGTTTTGTCATTCTGCACGGCACCGACACCATGGCGTTTACGGCTTCGGCGCTCTCTTTTATGTTGGAGAACCTGGGTAAACCGGTCATTGTGACAGGGTCACAAATTCCGCTGGCAGAGCTACGTTCAGACGGGCAAATCAATCTGCTCAACGCGCTGTACGTTGCGGCAAATTATCCGATCAATGAAGTAACCCTGTTTTTCAACAATCGACTGTTTCGCGGCAACCGTACCACTAAAGCGCACGCCGATGGCTTTGACGCCTTTGCCTCACCCAACCTTGCGCCGCTACTGGAAGCCGGGATCCACATCCGTCGACTGGGAACTCCGCCAGCACCGCACGGCGCAGGTGAACTGATTGTTCATCCTATTACTCCACAACCGATTGGCGTGGTCACCATTTATCCAGGTATCTCCGCTGATGTGGTGCGTAACTTCCTGCGCCAGCCGGTAAAAGCGTTAATTTTGCGCTCCTACGGCGTGGGCAATGCACCGCAAAATAAAGAGTTTCTGCAAGAACTTGAAGATGCGAGCTCACGTGGCATTGTGGTGGTGAACCTGACCCAGTGTATGTCCGGCAAGGTAAACATGGGTGGCTACGCGACGGGTAATGCCCTCGCCCACGCTGGCGTAATTGGCGGCGCGGATATGACCGTCGAAGCCACGCTCACCAAATTGCACTATTTACTCAGTCAGGGACTGGATGTGCAGAGCATTCGTGAAGCTATGACGCAAAATCTGCGCGGCGAGCTCACCCCGGACGAATAAAGGAGTCTATGCCCATGGCCCGAGCCTTACTGTTGGTCGATTTACAAAATGACTTTTGTGCCGGCGGCGCTCTCGCTGTTCCGCAAGGCGACAGCACAATCGAGATTGCCAACCGTCTGATTGACTGGTGCGCCCTACGCGGCGACACGGTTGTTGCCAGTCTTGACTGGCATCCGGCTAATCACGGTAGTTTTGCCAGCCAGCATCAGGTCGCCCCCTACAGTCAGGGACAACTGGATGGTCTGGCGCAAACGTTCTGGCCCGATCATTGCGTGCAAAACAGCGAAGGGGCGGCCCTGCATCCGCTGCTGAACCAGCGTGCAATAGCGAAAACCTTCACCAAAGGCGAGAACCCGCTGGTCGACAGTTACAGTGCATTTTTTGATAACGGTCGTCGTCAGGCAACCGCGCTGAACGCCTGGCTGCTCGAACACCGTATTGCTGAGCTTATTATCATGGGTCTGGCTAGCGACTATTGCGTTAAATTCACCGTTCTGGATGCGCTCGATCTTGGTTATACCGTCAGCGTTATTACCGACGGCTGCCGTGGCGTCAATATTCAACCCCAGGACAGTGCAGAGGCGTTTATGGAAATGGCCGCAGCGGGCGCAACGCTGTATACGCTTGATGACTGGCTGGAAACCCATCGCTAATACTTTAAAACGCCTTATCCGGCCTATTGAATTTGCGCATGTATGCAAATCTGTAGGCCAGAAAAAGGACTTGCGTCAACACTCAGTAATGTTTGCCCCAACCGATACAACCTACCAGAAATGGTTTGCCGCTTCGCCGACATGACGTGAACCTCTTCGCATTTTTCCTGTTATGAAACTGTTAACCTGCAGGTGCTGTTTTTTTCGCCACGCCATTTCCGTGGCGTGTTTGCTTGTTTAAATGTCAAAGAGGAACACCGATGAAACTATTGCCTTTGTTGGCAGCATTACCCCTGCTTTGCGCCAGCGTTGTTTCCGCCAGTTCACTGATGTCAGTTGGCTACTTCAATGGTGGCGGCGACGTCACTGCCGGTCCTGGTGGTGACATCAATAAACTGGATGTTCGTCAGATAACCCATCTCAACTATTCGTTTGGGCTTGTCTACAACAACGAAAAAGACGAGACCAATGACGCCTTAAAAGACGCCGGCAAGCTGCATCAGATTTGGCTTTCACCGAAAGTGCAGGATGATTTACTGAAAATTCCACAGCTGCGTAAACAGAATCCGAACCTGAAAGTATTGCTTTCCGTCGGTGGTTGGGGGGCACGTGGATTCTCTGGTGCGGCAGCAACGAAAGAATCTCGGGCGGTGTTTATTCAGTCTGCTCAGGAGATAATTGCGAAATATGGCCTTGATGGCATCGACCTCGACTGGGAATATCCGGTCAACGGCGCCTGGGGACTGGTCGAAAGTCAACCGGCCGACCGAGCTAACTTTACCGCACTGTTAAAAGAGCTCCGCGCCGCATTGGGGCATAAAAAACTACTGACTATCGCCGTGGGCGCAAATGCGGAAAGCCCGAAAAGCTGGGTGGATGTGAAAGCCATTGCGCCATCGCTCGACTACATAAACCTGATGACCTATGACATGGCTTACGGTACGCAGTATTTCAACTCGAACCTGTACGATTCGACACAATGGCCGACAGTCGCCGCGGCGGATAAGTACAGCGCTGATTTTGTGGTCAACAACTATCTTGCTGCCGGTCTAAAAGCGAGTCAGATGAACCTGGGCATTGGTTTTTATGGTCGCGTACCGAAACGCGCTGTTGAGCCAGGCATTGACTGGAGCAAACCTGACGCACAGAAAAATCCTGTTACCCAGCCCTATTTCGAGCCCGCGCAAATTGAATTGTTCAAATCACTGGGCGTCGATCTGAGCAAAGATACCTATGTGAAGTACAACGACATTGTGGCGAAATTGATCAACGATCCGCAAAAGCGCTTTAGCCAGCATTGGGATGATGAAGCAAAAGTACCGTGGCTGTCAGTGCAGTCTGTGGATGGAAAAGCGCTCTTTGCCCTCTCCTATGAAAACCCGCGCTCGGTAGCGATCAAGGCTGACTACATCAAGAGCAAGGGGCTGGGAGGCGCCATGTTCTGGGAATACGGTGCGGATGACCAAAACCAGTTGGCTAAGCAGTTAGCCGATTCGTTAGGCATCAAACACTGATCCCAACGCCTGACACAATAGGTTATGATTATCGCATTCTGCTGCGCCAGCTTTTGGCGCAGCTTTTCATTTTCTACTGGAGGCATGAGCTTTATGGCTTTTATCCCTAAAAATTACGCCCGTCTGGAAGTCGGTTACCGGGAAAAGGCGCTTAAACTCTTCCCCTGGGTCTGCGGACGTTGTTCCCGTGAGTTCGTATATTCAAATTTGCGCGAATTGACGGTACACCATATCGATCACGATCACTCCAATAACCCGGAAGATGGTAGCAACTGGGAAATGTTGTGCCTGTACTGCCACGATCACGAACATTCCAAATATACGGAAGCGGACCAGTATGGTTCAACGGTGGTTGCAGGCGAAGATGCACAGAAAGCGGTGGGCGAAGCGAAATATAATCCGTTCGCCGATCTGAAGGCGATGATGAACAAGAAATAACTTCAACTGCGGGCCCGACATAGATGTTTGCCGGGCCTGAGTAATCAGGATTTAAACGTCGCAATGGGTTCGGGCGTAATACCAAACTCCACTTTCAACTGCTGCTTACTCTTCATCACCATCTCACCATTGGTATCAATCGTCATATGCTGCGCGTCAATATTGTTTCGTGCCTGCCATAACATCACCAGCTGTAAGCAGTTCTCTTTTTGTTCTGTCGTTAGCGCCACGCCATCCGGCCATTTTCCGAGTTCAACGGCAGTTGATAAGCGCTGATAAACTTCCGGCGTCATGCTGTTGATCATCTCATCAAGATTCATGTTAAATCCACTCTCCGTAGAATAATTTGCTGAATCGTTTCTTCAGCCTTTGGTCTGCTCACCGTTTTCACCATCGGTGAAGTTCAAAGAGGCTGAGTTAACGCAGTAACGTTCACCTGTAGGTTGCGGACCATCCGGGAAGACGTGCCCCAGGTGCGCATCACAGTTACCACAGCGGATTTCAATGCGCTGCATGCCGTGTGAAGTATCTTTAATGTAACGGATAGCCTCTGCGCTGACAGGCTCGTAAAAGCTGGGCCAGCCGCAGCCAGAGTCATATTTTGTCTCGGAACGAAATAGCGGTTTGTCACAGACCAAACAGTGGTAGATTCCGTCACGCTTGTTGTGCAGCAAACGCCCGGTAAATGGCGGTTCTGTCCCGTGATTCTGCGTCACGTAGAACTGCATTTCGGTTAAATTTTTTTTTAGTTCTTCTGGAGAAGGTTGATTAGCCATTTGCTCACATCTCGCTTTATCTAAACTCACATCGCGAGACAGATTCTAACAAAACATTAACACCAGAGTGCGAACTTTTGTTCTAAACTTGATCCGTGCGAAATGGCAGCCTGCAATTCGTGATCACAATCACGTTTTTATCTTGATTGCCCTTTAAAATTCGGGCCGCCGACCCCATGTGGTTTCAAGCCCAAAGGAAGAGTGAGGCGAGTCAGTTGCGCAAAGCTTAAGCAGCAGATTGATTTGTCGCAATGATTGACACGATTCCGCTTGACGCTGCGTAAGGTTTTTGTAATTTTACAGGCAACCTTTTATTCACTAACAAATAGCTGGTGGAATATATGACTATCAAAGTAGGTATCAACGGTTTTGGCCGTATCGGTCGCATTGTTTTCCGTGCTGCTCAAGAACGCTCTGACATCGAGATCGTTGCAATCAACGACCTGTTAGACGCTGACTACATGGCTTACATGCTGAAATATGACTCCACTCACGGCCGTTTCAACGGTACCGTTGAAGTGAAAGACGGTCATCTGATCGTGAACGGTAAAAAAATCCGTGTTACCGCTGAACGTGATCCGGCTAACCTGAAATGGGACGAAGTTGGTGTTGACGTAGTAGCTGAAGCTACTGGCCTGTTCCTGACAGATGAAACCGCTCGTAAGCACATCACTGCTGGCGCGAAAAAAGTGGTTCTGACTGGTCCGTCCAAAGATAACACTCCGATGTTTGTTAAAGGCGCTAACTTTGACAAATACGAAGGTCAGGACATCGTTTCTAACGCTTCCTGCACCACTAACTGCCTGGCTCCGCTGGCTAAAGTTATCAACGACAACTTCGGCATCATCGAAGGTCTGATGACTACTGTTCACGCGACCACCGCTACTCAGAAAACCGTTGATGGCCCGTCTCACAAAGACTGGCGCGGCGGCCGCGGCGCATCCCAGAACATCATCCCGTCCTCTACCGGTGCTGCTAAAGCTGTAGGTAAAGTACTGCCAGAACTGAACGGCAAACTGACTGGTATGGCGTTCCGCGTTCCTACCCCGAACGTATCTGTTGTTGACCTGACCGTTCGTCTGGAAAAAGCTGCTTCTTACGAAGAAATTAAGAAAGCAATCAAAGCTGCTTCCGAAGGCCCGATGAAAGGCGTTCTGGGTTACACCGAAGACGACGTAGTATCTACCGATTTCAACGGTGAAGTTTGCACTTCCGTGTTCGATGCTAAAGCTGGTATCGCACTGAACGACAACTTCGTGAAACTGGTATCTTGGTACGACAACGAAACCGGCTACTCCAACAAAGTTCTGGACCTGATTGCTCACATCTCCAAATAAGTTGAGATGAAACAGTAATCTGTAAGAGCGACTCAGGTCGCTCTTTTTTTTGCCTGAAGATACCCGTCATACTTCAAGTTACCGGTGTGTTGGCAATGCTCTCTCACCCGAATCACTTACTTCTGTAAGCTCATCGGGATCGTTCACTTGCCGCCGTCCTGCAACTCGAATTATTTAGGGTAAAAAAAAGGATTGCATAATGATTAATAAAATTTTTGCACTTCCGGTAATCGAACAAATTACCCCGGTCCTCTCCCGCCGCCAGCTTGATGAACTTGAGATTCTTGTGGTCGATCATCCACAGGTTAAAGCATCTTTCGCACTGCAGGGCGCACATCTTCTTTCCTGGAAACCCAACGGCGAAGAGGAAGTCCTGTGGCTAAGTAACAATACCCCGTTTAAAACCGGCGTAGCGCTGCGTGGCGGCGTACCAATTTGCTGGCCGTGGTTTGGCCCGGCTGCTCAGCAGGGTCTGCCTTCTCATGGTTTTGCCCGCAACCTGCCATGGACGCTGAAAGCGCACAACGAAGACGACAATGGCGTGGTGCTGACGTTTGAATTGCAAAGCAACGCTGAAACGCGTCAGCTATGGCCGCACGAGTTCTGCCTGCTGGCCCGTTTCAAAGTAGGTGCCACCTGTGAAATGGAACTGGAAGCCCACGGTGAATTTGAAACCACCTCTGCGCTGCATACCTATTTCAACGTCGGTGACATTGCGGCAGTAAAAGTCAGTGGACTTGGCGATCGCCTGATCGACAAAGTGAATGATGCTAAAGAAGATGTGCTGGCTGATGGTATCCAGACCTTCCCGGACCGCACCGATCGTGTCTATCTGAATCCGCAAGCGTGCAGCGTTATCCATGATGATGCGCTCAACCGCAATATCGACGTCGTCCATCACCACCATCTGAATGTCGTGGGCTGGAACCCGGGTCCGGCGCTGTCCGTTAGCATGGGCGACATGCCGGATGACGGCTATAAAACGTTTGTTTGCGTAGAGACGGCTTACGCAACCGCGCCGCAGAAAACCCGCGAAGAAAAACCATCACGCCTGGCACAAACTATCCGCGTTGCTAAACGCTAAGATTGTGTCTGCAGCCTGACGGAGCTTGCGCCTTATCCGGCCTACCAAACATTGCGTAGGCCGGATAAGAAGCGTGAGCATCGCCATTCGGCAAATCAGGCCATATCCAGCGCCGTTTTACCCTTTGGCGCTGGATATGCCTTATCTAACTGCTTCAGCTCATCAACAGAGAGCGTTATCTCCAGCGCGGCGGCATTTTGTTCGACATGCGCTACGCTTGCCGCTTTTGGAATCGCCATCACGCCCGGCAGACGGATCACCCATGCCAGCAAAATCTGCGCAGCACTAACATTGTGCGCGTGCGCGATGTCGTTCACCACAGAGTGAGAAAGCAAGTCACCGCGCAATCGCCCCGCCTGAGCCAGCGGACTGTAAGCCATGACCGGCATCTGCTGCTGCTGGCACCACGGCAGTAAATCATATTCAATACCGCGCGATGCTAAATGATAAAGCACCTGGTTAGTGGCACATTCCCGCCCACCTGTGACTTGCCATAACGCCTGCATGTCATCGTAATCGAGATTAGAGACGCCCCAGCGGCGGATTTTCCCCTGCGCAATGAGTGCTTCCATGGCATCAACGGTCTCAGCAAATGAAAAACTGCCCGTCCAGTGCAGCAAATAGAGATCCAGATAATCGGTTTTTAGTCGACGCAGGCTCGCTTCACAGGCGGCAATGGCTTTCTGACCACCGGCATTCCAGGGGTATACTTTCGAGACTAAAAAAGCGCTATCACGACGCCCGATTAATGCTTCACCCACTACCTCTTCCGCTGCACCATCTGCATACATTTCGGCGGTATCGATCAACCGCAGACCGAGATCCAGACCAGCCCGCAGCGCTAAAACCTCTTCCCGGCGTCGGCCAGGATCCTCGCCCATGTACCATGTTCCCTGCCCAATAGCAGGCAGCGATACCTGCTTTGTAAACATCACCTGTTTCGCTGTCATCGCGCCCTCCTGTGTTAATGCACCACAGTAAAGCAAAACAACTGGCATGTGTCCTGTTAGGGTGCACAAATTGCACCTTCTAAGATTGGAAGTTGACCGCTATGGCAACGGCAATAAAAAACCCGGGAACAAACAATGCTCCCGGGCCGAATGACAGAAAATCTTAACTGCACTGCGGTTATTTTAAGCGACCTAAATATTTCCCCTCTTTCATCGCGTTAATTTTCCCGTTTTTATAGACAATGACGGAAATCAAGCCCGCGCTATAAGACTGAGCGTCTGCATTGTTCTCATCATTTGCCGCAGCTTTGCCATTAATATAAGCAATACCATCAGCGCCACGTTTAAAGTCTACGCCCAGTTTATTCACATGCACGGGTGTGATTTTACTGGCGTGCACCGGAGCATTAGCATCGCTGACCATCGTTTTATGTTCATGCTGTAACTGCTGACGGTAAGCCTCGCTGATGGCATAGGCTGGTGCAGCCGCAGATGTTGCGACCAGTACAGCGATAATTATTAATTTCTTCATAAGTTACACCTTAATAATTATTGTGTTTGTGGTGATGACTGGAATTAGTATCATTTGAGTTATATACGTTTTGCGCATTCTCCATAGCTTGTTTTTCAGCTACGGCATTGATTGTCGCCTGACGGTTTTGCTCAGCGATATAGCAGGCATCGCGGCTCACGCCCTTGCTTTCGCAAGCACTCATGCGTGAAGCCTCGGTGGAACATCCCGTCAGAATCCCACCCATCACTGCTATCATGATTAACTTTTTCATTATCTCTACCAGGTTTATTCGCAAGAAAACCACATGACATTTAATATCTGAGCCATGCAGCGTTACTGTCTTTACTTATTAAGTTGGAGTAATATCTGCAATCGCTTATTTAATGTCAATTTTAATTTTTTCAGATAAATACCTAAAAGATGTAAAATAAAAATTAACTTAATGATTTTATTTTTTCAAATGAAAGTTAACTTTCATCGTTTCACAAAAATAATAAAATAGTCATCTTGCTATTTTTAGTGGCGAGAGTTTCACGATAAAATTATACCGTGATTATAAAATAGAATATTATCAATATATTGCGAAACCAGAAATCACTCTCCCAGAACAATAATTCGTGAAACTGTACAGATACTCTTCCATTCACAAACGAATAGATTTCAGTCTCATCAAACAACAGGTTTAATTTTGGTAATTGCGGCAGGAAAAATACGTTAACTATTTGTTGCGGCCGATGTAATGCCAAAACAGCACAAAAAATCAAATCACATGTTTTGGATCAATATTCATCTCTGATATGCACAAAAAAGCCCGCATCTCTGCGGGCGAGTGTTTGACACACAGTGGTATCAGAACTTGTAGGTAACACCCGTTGAAATCAGACCCGTCCAGGATTTGTCCACCATCGGGCTGTCTGTCACTTCATCAGACAGGCGGGTATAACGCGCAGTACCGTATACGCTCCAGTTGCCCAGGAAGTTATAGTTTGCGCTGAGCTCCAGATACGGGTTCCAGGAGCTTTCAGGATCGTAGCTACGCAAGCCGCTCCGGGCAGATTCATGGCGTGAAACACCATAATAGTATTCATTCTGGTTTTCACTGTTCCACTCGACACCAATCCCCGGAGTCAACGTCAGACCGCCATTGGTATAGCGGTATAACCACGCCAGATCCCATACAATACCATTGCTGTTATCCAGCGTATCGCCTGCAAGGCTGGTACGCAGGAAACCGTATTGCGTGTTGTGAATGTAAGAAAGGCCAGCCATCATGGTGCTCTTACGTTTATCCAGACTACGCAGACGGTTGTCGTCGCTGTCACCCGGTTTGAAGTACATTGGCGACCAATAGGCCATCACCGACAGCTTATCGGTATCGTCATTCCACAGGTAGTAACCACCGCCCAGACCACGGAACCAGAAGTTATCGCTTTCATAAGTCACAACCGGGACCGGGTAAACGTCACTATCGTAATCTTTGTAAGGGTGCTCAACCACACCAACGCCTGCGCCCAGCGTCAGGTTGCTCTCTGCCTGTGCGACGTTAGCGGAAGTGGCAATAAGCACGCTAAGTGCCAGAAGTTTGAGTTTGGTCACAGTCAATAATTCCTTATTTAAATGTGTAGCGGTCAAAGTTTAACCGTCAATACGCTTCAGCCCAACTATTTTACGGATTCGCCCCAGAATGTAACCCCCTAATTTCTCAGCGAGTGATGACATTTTGCTTGCAGGACAGTGAACACCGCATGAATCCTGCCCCATATATTTACAAAAGATATGTTTTTTTTGCTGATGAGTTATTGATATGCCATTGAAATTCATTTGCGCGCACAGGCAAGTTTTGCAAATGCCATCTACGCTTAATTTTAGAAGGTGTATCACCGAATACGTTGATCTCCTGACCACCACAATGGCATGAGAGTTGCTTATTTCTTCAGCAGCGACGTCGTTCAGTTTACCTCTTCAGGGGCCTCTACTATTCATATGAACGGCTCTTAACATGTGCTAAAAAAACGAAAGGACGGCATACCATGAATATATTCGATCACTATCGCCAGCGTTATGAAGCTGCCAAGGACGAAGAGTTCACGCTGCAGGAGTTTCTTACCACTTGTCGGCAAGATCGCAGCGCTTATGCCAATGCGGCAGAGCGGCTATTAATGGCTATTGGTGAGCCTGTCATGGTCGACACTGCCCACGAACCTCGTCTTTCTCGACTCTTTTCGAATCGGGTGATTGCACGATACCCTGCTTTTGAAGAGTTTTATGGCATGGAAGAGGCCATTGAGCAGATTGTTTCTTATTTGAAGCATGCGGCTCAGGGTCTGGAAGAGAAGAAGCAGATTCTGTATCTGCTGGGGCCTGTGGGAGGGGGGAAATCATCTCTTGCTGAGCGGCTGAAGTCGCTGATGCAGCGAGTACCGATTTATGTCCTGAGCGCCAACGGCGAGCGTAGCCCGGTAAACGATCATCCGTTATGCCTGTTTAACCCGCAGGAAGACGCCCAGATCCTGGAAAAAGAGTATGGGATCCCACGTCGTTATCTCGGTACGATCATGTCGCCCTGGGCTGCAAAACGTCTGCATGATTTTGGCGGGGACATTACAAAATTCCGCGTTGTCAAAGTCTGGCCGTCTATTCTGGAGCAGATCGCTATTGCCAAAACGGAGCCTGGTGATGAAAACAACCAGGATATCTCTGCGCTGGTCGGGAAAGTGGATATTCGTAAACTCGAACACCACGCCCAGAACGATCCTGATGCCTACGGTTATTCGGGCGCACTGTGCCGCTCAAACCAGGGGATTATGGAGTTCGTTGAGATGTTTAAAGCACCAATTAAAGTGCTGCATCCTCTGCTGACCGCAACCCAGGAAGGAAACTACAACGGGACAGAAGGTATCTCTGCCCTGCCGTTTAACGGAATTATTCTCGCCCACTCGAACGAGTCCGAATGGGTGACGTTCCGTAATAATAAAAACAATGAGGCGTTCCTTGACCGTGTTTACATCGTCAAAGTGCCTTATTGCCTGCGGATCTCCGAAGAGATCAAAATTTACGAAAAACTGCTTAACCACAGTGAGCTGACCCATGCGCCTTGCGCACCGGGCACGCTGGAAACGCTCTCTCGCTTTACCATTCTTTCTCGCCTGAAAGAGCCTGAGAACTCGAGCATTTACTCGAAGATGCGTGTTTACGATGGGGAAAGCCTGAAAGATACCGATCCAAAAGCGAAGTCCTATCAAGAGTATCGGGATTACGCCGGGGTCGATGAGGGAATGAACGGTCTTTCCACGCGTTTCGCGTTTAAGATCCTCTCACGCGTCTTTAACTTTGACCACGCCGAAGTGGCAGCTAACCCGGTGCATCTGTTCTACGTACTGGAGCAGCAAATCGAGCGCGAACAGTTCCCGCAGGAGCTGGCAGAACGTTACCTTGAGTTCCTGAAAGGCTATCTGATCCCGAAATATGCTGAGTTCATTGGCAAAGAGATCCAGACGGCTTATCTCGAATCCTATTCCGAATATGGACAAAACATTTTCGACCGTTATGTCACTTATGCGGATTTCTGGATTCAGGATCAGGAGTATCGCGACCCGGATACCGGTCAGCTGTTTGACCGCGAGTCGTTGAACTCAGAACTGGAGAAAATTGAGAAACCGGCGGGTATCAGTAACCCCAAAGATTTCCGTAACGAGATCGTCAACTTTGTTCTGCGTGCCAGAGCGAATAACAGCGGTCGCAATCCAAACTGGACCAGTTACGAAAAACTGCGCACGGTCATTGAGAAGAAAATGTTCTCCAATACCGAGGAGCTGCTGCCGGTCATTTCGTTCAACGCCAAAACCTCAACTGACGAGCAGAAAAAACACGACGATTTTGTCGACCGGATGATGGAAAAAGGCTACACGCGTAAGCAGGTACGTTTACTGTGCGAATGGTATTTGCGCGTACGTAAATCGTCTTAAAAAAAGTGCCCGGAGGCGCGTACGCTTGCCGGGCCTACAATACACATCCGTAGGCCGGATATGCTCAGCGCATCCGGCGTTACTGATGTAGCATAAAGTTGGCAAATGCAGTACGGGGGGCTTATGACCTGGTTTATTGACCGGCGTCTTAACGGCAAAAACAAGAGCACGGTAAACCGCCAGCGCTTCTTACGCCGTTATAAATCGCAAATTAAACAGTCGATCTCCGAGGCCATTAACAAGCGTTCGGTGACTGATGTGGATAGCGGCGAATCTGTCTCTATTCCGACTGATGATATTAGCGAACCGATGTTCCATCAGGGGCGTGGCGGCTTGCGCCATCGCGTGCATCCGGGTAACGACCATTTTGTGCAGAACGACCGCATTGAACGCCCGCAGGGCGGCGGCGGTGGTTCAGGAAGCGGACAAGGCCAGGCCAGCCAGGATGGCGAGGGTCAGGATGAGTTCGTCTTCCAGATCTCTAAAGATGAATATCTCGATCTGTTGTTCGAAGATTTAGCACTTCCTAACCTGAAGCAGAATCAGCAGCGTCAGTTAACGGAGTACAAAACGCACCGGGCAGGTTTCACCTCTAACGGCGTGCCTGCCAACATCAGCGTGGTGCGCTCCCTGCAAAACTCACTGGCGCGCCGCACAGCGATGACGGCAGGTAAGCGTCGCGAATTGCATGCGCTCGAAGCGGATCTGGAAACCATCGCAAAAAGTGAACCAGCGCAGTTGCTGGAAGAGGAACGGTTACGCAAAGAGATTGCCGAACTACGGGCAAAAATCGAACGCGTGCCGTTTATCGACACCTTTGATTTACGCTACAAGAATTATGAAAAACGGCCCGATCCTTCCAGCCAGGCAGTGATGTTCTGTCTGATGGACGTCTCCGGTTCAATGGATCAGTCGACCAAAGATATGGCCAAGCGTTTTTATATCTTGCTGTATCTGTTCTTGAGTCGGACCTACAAAAACGTGGAAGTGGTTTATATTCGCCACCATACCCAGGCGAAAGAGGTGGATGAGCATGAGTTCTTCTACTCTCAGGAAACCGGGGGAACCATTGTCTCCAGCGCGCTGAAGTTAATGGATGAAGTGGTAAAAGACCGTTACGACCCAGCCCAGTGGAACATCTATGCCGCACAGGCCTCGGACGGTGATAACTGGGCGGATGATTCCCCGTTGTGTCATGAGATTCTGGCGAAAAAACTGCTGCCGATGGTGCGATATTATAGCTATATCGAAATCACCCGCCGCGCGCACCAGACCTTGTGGCGTGAATACGAACATCTGCAATCAACGTTTGAAAACTTTGCGATGCAGCATATCCGCGACCAGGATGATATTTATCCGGTCTTTCGCGAACTGTTTCATAAGCAAAGTACAACCAGCAATAGCTAACCACATACATAAATCAGCCAGAGGTTATCTCCTCTGGTTGATTTTTATGACTTCGCGTTTCGACTACATGTTATCTCATTTAGCATTTTGTCTCAGGCTAGCCACTTCCACTTCGAGCGCGGAAATATCGCCAGAAGACAACAGCGGTTGCATTTTCACGAGCGACTCTTCCGGAAGTTGATACAAATTAAGGGCCAGTATTCGTTCAATATCCCTCACCGGCAGGCGATATTTTATTATTTTTGCCGGATTGCCGCCGACTACCGCATACGGTGGCACATCTTTAGTCACCACCGCACCTGCTGCGACAACAGCGCCTTCCCCGAGCGTAACGCCTGGCATGATCATGGCGCGCATGCCTAACCAGCAACCATCATGCAACACCGTGTCACCCCGAAACTCGTAGGCATCTTTGATCGACGCCATAAAGGGATAAAGACTGATCCAGTCAAGCCGGTGCGTACTATTTCCCCCCATCAGAATAACGCTCTCAGCGCCAATGCAGACGAAATTCCCAATAATCAACTTATCCAAATGCCCAAGCGGTTCCCAGTCCCGGCTGATCTCATCACCGAGTAAATACCGCACCACCGAACGTTCGAATCCATGATCCCAGCAGTCACTGTAATAGCTATGCGTACCCTTAATAACTATATTAGGGTTGGTCACTGTCTGATGAAGGTACTCCATTCTCGACCAGTGTTTTTCTGACACTTCGCCATCCTTTTATCATTGTGTTTTAAAACACCCTACATCCTTTCCACCAGCGGATAGAAGTCTTTATTTTCTTTTTGCATACGCTCATACACTTTGCGTAGAACATTGTTGGCATCACGTCTGAATGCCTCATCATTACCTTTTAATTTACTGGCAATATTCCAGCGCCGGGAAAAAACTTCATATTCGCTGACGATATCCGTCATTTCACGTTGAAATTTTGAGCTAACCTGTCTGAGCGTACTATTTCCATCCTGCTCAATATGTGGATAAAGGAACTGATCTTCAGCAAACAAATGTGTTTTTATAATGGCACTCATGCTAACGATCGCAGTTGCAATTTCCTGGGCATTGGATGATACGCCTGCATGGCTCAACGTACGTAGAAATGATATTTTTTCCAGAATTTCAACATGCTGATCTTTCATTTTATCAATATTCATCCGTTTATCCTTTTTTATTTTCCCTTTACGGAGCAGCAGGCAATGTAGTTTAGCTGGTGACGTTGCGAACGGAAGAAGCGAAACATTTTCAGGAACCGGCGACGATTTTCGCGTGTGCGTAAGCCGTTAAACACAATTTTAACCGCCCCAGTCAGCCCTTCATCACGAATTAATCCTCGCGGCGACATCAGCGACATATCACCATTCTGCTGCAAGACCTGTGCAAACCCACCGTTCAGAAATAAATCGCGCCAGCCTTGTCTGGTCATCGGGCTAACGTTTGATTTCACTACCTCTACAAGCTGGCCCTGCTCGCCCGCACCCAGTTTTTGTGCGGTGAACATAATGTCGTGAGTTAACAGACGCCCGCCGGGCTTCAATACGCGATAATATTCGGCAATTAACTTCGCCTTCGCTTTATCGGCATACATTGTCAGCATGGCTTCGTTGATCACAACGTCGAAACTGTTATCCGCAAATGGAAGGGTGTTAGCGTTAGCTGCCATAACGTGAATGTGATTTTCCAGACCATTTGCCGACACGTTATTTCTGGCGTTTGCCAGTGCGGTTTTATCCATATCAATGGCGTATACCGTACAACCAAAACGTTGAACTAACTCTATCGCCGTCGTGGCCATGTTACACGCCACTTCCAGCACCTGGCTGTCGGGCGTCAGCTGTGACTGGCTGAACAACCACTCTGTTGCTTCAACGCCCCCCGGACGCAGACGGGTTTTGCCCAGGCTGGCTAAGAACGTATGGCCCGCTTTATCAGTCGCGCTCATCTGCTTGTCTCCTTTCTTATAAGTTGCATTATAAATACAACAATAAGAGTTAAAGGTGAAGCACGCGAATGATTTTTATTACAAAATGCCCTTCCCAGTAGCGTTAGAGCGGATGTATGCCGTGTGATAGACTGAAGTATCAGACTTACAGGGCTGTACATCATTATGCAATTGCATCATAAAGCGCTCAGGCTCTTTATCTCCGTCAGCGTAGTTGTTTTGACGTTTTCTTTTTTGGTTTATGAGCTCATTGCCAGCGATAAAGCAATGAATGCGTACATGCGCTATATCAATGAGAAAGCCGACTCATCGTTTCTCTATGATAAGTATACTAATCAAAGTATTGCAGCCCATCTTATGCGCACATTTTCATCCCCCCAGGTACCCGCTTCTATCGAGCAACAAAAAGCACTTTGCAACGCTTTCGACAGCGTTAACGGCACTCATGGGCTCAACCTCACCCAGCATAACTACCTACCATTACACGGTACGTTGCAAACCCCCACCACAAAATGTAGCGAGAAACTTGAAGACATATTTCTACTGCCCTCTTTTGACCGGGCGGTAAACGTTAATCGTGAGCAGAAAGATTACGGTCATGGTTTAGGTATGCAGGAGTATAAATTTCGATATTACGTCGATCTCAAAAATAACTACGTCTATTTCTTTGATCTGGTCGATTCGCGGAAATTTGCGATACACAACTGGTCGTTTTTGCAAAAAGGAAACCTGGGTATCAACCAGAATGATATTGACGGTATTTTCACTGGCCGCACGGTAATCTCCCGTATTTATGAAGATAACCTGACCGAGAAAAAAGTGATGAGCTTTTTAACACCGGTCTACTATGCCGGTAAGTTAAAAGGCGTGGTGATGGTGGATATTAACAAAGAGAATTTAAAGAATATTTTCTATACCAGCGACCGCCCTCTCGTCTGGCGCTATCTTAACGTGACGCTTTCGGACATCAACTCAGGTAAAGAGATACTCGTTCACCAAAGTGAGAACAACCTGTTTAGCTATGTTCACTACCAGGAGGACATGCCCGGCGGTATACGCATCACCTTATCGCTTGATTTTATGTACTTTATTGTCTCCTCCTGGAAAGTATTCGCCTTTTATCTGCTGGCGACAATACTGTTGCTGAATATGGTCAGAACGCATTTTCGGCTGTATCACAACGTCACGCGTGAAAATATCAGTGACGCAATGA
Source organism: Citrobacter sp. RHBSTW-00859 (assembly GCF_013729795.1). Taxonomy (NCBI): domain Bacteria; kingdom Pseudomonadati; phylum Pseudomonadota; class Gammaproteobacteria; order Enterobacterales; family Enterobacteriaceae; genus Citrobacter; species Citrobacter sp. RHBSTW-00859. Next base: position 2,875,358 of record NZ_CP056284.1, read on the forward strand.
CCGGGCTCTACAACCGCAAAATTTTAACGCCGACGCTCGAACAGCGTTTACAGCAGTTGGTAAACGCGGGCACCCTTGTGACCTTTATCGCCATTGATTGCGATAAACTAAAAGTCATTAATGATACGCTGGGGCATAAGGAAGGCGATCGCATTATCACCATTCTGGCTAGAGCCATTCAAACCTCGATTCGCAAAAACGACTATGCCATCCGCCTCGGTGGGGATGAGTTTTGCATTATCCTCATTGATTACCCCGCTGAATTAACGCCTCGTCTGCTGGAGAGGATTCGCTATAACTTACAAATTATTGCGCAAGATAGAGTAATCAGCTTCTCCGCAGGGATTTATAATATGCAGCCAAACGACACCATTGATGATGCCTACAAAGCATCCGATGCACAGCTCTACCTGAACAAACAGAAAAAACGCGCGGATGCGTAATCATTTTTCTGACAGGATTTTCATTGTTGTACCAGGAGTAAGTCATGACGGAAGTGAACAAAGGTAACGCAACGCATCAGCGTTTAATTTCGCTGTTGTCAGAACAAGGCGCGACGTATCGCGTGGTAAGCCATGAAGCGGTCGGCAAATGTGAAGCGGTTTCTGAAATTCGCGGTACCGCACTGGGCCAGGGAGCAAAAGCGCTGGTTTGTAAGGTCAAAGGCAACGGCGTTAATCAGCATGTCCTGGCGATTCTTTCTGCCGACCAGCAGGCCGACCTGAGCCTGTTAGCCAGTCATATCGGCGGGTTAAGAGCATCACTTGCCAGCCCGGCGGAAGTCGATGCACTGACAGGTTGCGTATTTGGCGCTATCCCACCGTTTAGCTTCCATCCAAAACTTAAGCTGGTCGCCGATCCGCTATTGTTTGAGCGTTTTAATGAAATTGCGTTCAATGCCGGAGTGCTGGAAAAATCCGTGATCATGGATACCGCAGATTACCTGCGTATCGCGAAACCGGAATTACTCCCGTTCCGCCGCGTACCATAGCCGTCCGAGTCAGGTGTAAAAACGTAGCATCGTGCATTAGCCCAAAAAAAATCATAATCATTAAAAAAAGCCTGTTCCGTCACGCGTTTACGCGTACAGTAAGCAGGCTTATTTTTTTCTTTTGGCAAGGAAACTACGATGTTTGATGTCACTCTGCTGATCCTGCTCGGACTGGCAGCTCTGGGCTTTGTCAGCCACAACACCACTGTCGCTGTTTCAATTCTGGTGCTGATCATTGTTCGTGTTACCCCTCTGAATACGTTCTTTCCATGGATAGAAAAACAGGGCCTGACCGTCGGGATTATAATTCTAACCATTGGCGTCATGGCGCCGATCGCCAGCGGAACGCTCCCCCCCTCCACGCTCATCCACTCCTTTGTGAACTGGAAATCACTGGTCGCTATTGCCATCGGGGTATTCGTCTCCTGGCTTGGCGGGCGCGGTGTCACGCTCATGGGTAGCCAGCCTCAGCTTGTGGCCGGTTTACTGGTGGGTACGGTACTGGGCGTGGCGCTATTTCGCGGTGTGCCGGTGGGACCGCTCATTGCGGCAGGTCTGGTGTCATTGATTGTTGGGAAGCAGTAGCCAGTCCAGCCAGATAACGGCCTGGCGTCTGTCCCAGGCCTTTTTTGAACATGGTGATAAATGCCGTGGTCGAATCGTAACCGAGCATTTGCGCAACCTGTTGCACGTTATGACCATCTATCAGCGCCTGCAACGCCAGAATCAATTGAAGCTGGTGACGCCAGCGGCGAAAACTCAACCCCGTTTCTTTAACGACCAGACGGGCAAGGTTCCGCTCACTCATCGCAAATACGCTGGCCCACTGTCCCAGCGTCTGCCACTGCGCGGGCTCCCGCGCCATCGTCGCGACCATTCTGCGGATTTTCGGGTGATCGGAAACCGGCAACTGCATTTGCTCCTGCGGCTGCTGCGGGAGTTCATCAAATAGCACTTGTGTCAGCCGCTGGGTAGACGACTCCAGCCGTTGATCATCCGTTTTGGACGCCAGCGCCAGAATGAGCTCCCGACATAACGGGGCGATTTTCAGGGTGCAGCAGCGTTCAGGCATCACGACTGCCTGCGGCTCAATAAACAAAAAGCACAATTGCGCCCCAACGGTAACGTGGTTGCTGTGTGGAATTTCACCGGGGATCCATACCGCATATTGTGGAGGCACCATCCACATGGCATTTTCAACCTCACAGGTGATCGCGCCATGCAAGGCCAGAATCAACTGCCCCTTACGGTGCTGATGCAGCGGACTGAAGAGTTCATCTTCCCGGGCCTGTATACAAAACGCCACCGCCGCATCGTGGTAAAGGTCGGGCTCATACCCATCCAGCCTCAGTCCTAACATAAAAATGTCCGTTTTTAGCGATAAACTGTCATTTTAGCTTGATTCATCCATTGAGTAAAAACGCTAAAGTATCGCCTCGCCTGACGATATGAGAAAAAAATGACAAATATGCCTTCCTCCCGCGGCAAAAACGCAGCCTGGCTGATCGCGGGGATCCTGATGATTGCCACCACGCTGCGCGTCACCTTTACCGGTGCCGCCCCGTTGCTGGATGCAATTCGCACCGACTACGGCCTGAGTACCGCCCAGACGGGACTTCTGACCACCCTGCCGCTGCTGGCCTTCGCACTGGTATCGCCTCTGGCCGCCACCGTTGCACGCCGTTGGGGTATCGAACGCAGCCTGTTTGCCGCAATGCTACTGATTTGCGTAGGTATTGCGATACGTTCGCTGCCCACGCCAGGTTTCCTGTTTAGCGGTACCGCTATCATTGGTTGCGGAATCGCGCTGGGAAATGTGCTGTTACCTGGGCTGATTAAGCGTGATTTTGCTCAGCATGTGGCAAAACTCACTGGCGCATACTCGCTGACTATGGGCGCAGCGGCGGCACTGGGTTCAGCTATTGTGGTTCCGCTGGCGCTGAACGGGTTTGGCTGGCGCGGTGCGCTGATGGTACTGATGGTCTTTCCGCTGCTGGCGCTGATTATCTGGTTACCCCAATGTCGCCAGACGGCCAATGCCAGTTTGAGCAACTCGCGCGCTTTGCATTCCCGCGCGATCTGGCGCTCGAGCCTCGCCTGGCAGGTGACGCTGTTTCTCGGGATCAATTCACTTATCTACTACGTGATCATTGGCTGGCTACCCGCCATTTTAATCAGCCACGGCTACAGCGAAGCGCAGGCCGGTTCGTTGCATGGTTTACTGCAACTGGCAACCGCCGCGCCGGGGTTATTGATCCCTCTCGTCCTGAACAGATTTAAGGATCAGCGCGCCATCGCCGCACTGGTTTCGTTAATGTGCGCCATCGGCGCAGCGGGATTCGCGGTAATGCCCGGGCAGGCTTTGCTGTGGACCATACTGTTTGGCTTTGGCTCAGGCGCTACGATGATCCTTGGTTTGACCTTTATTGGCCTGCGCGCAAGCTCAGCGCATCAGGCCGCGGCCCTGTCCGGCATGGCACAGTCCGTCGGGTATTTACTGGCTGCCTGTGGGCCACCGCTGATGGGTAAGATTCACGACCTCAATGGTAGCTGGCTGATTCCATTAGCTGGGGTCGCCGTGTTAGCAATACTGATGGCAGTGTTTGGTCTGTGCGCAGGGCGTAATCGGGAGATCGCAAGCGCATAATGCAGCGGGCAGGTTTGGGTACAACCTGCCCGTTTTTTTATCCTCGCGCAGCGCGCAGCATTGCCTGAACTAACGGCACGGGTTTTCCCGCCAGCGCTCCACGTTCATGCTGAAAGAGTGTGCCGACAAAAAAAGGATGCGTCACCAGCTCAATGGCACGGATATCACCCGCCTCATCCCAGCCAGTCACACGAAGATCACCGCTCTCAAGCTCGGCGGCAAAATCTTCTGATACGCCATAGTTGCAGTGATACCCCTCGGAGATAACACCCCGTCCGTAGGCTTTGGCAATCAGCGTATTGGCCCTCAGTTCAATATCATCCGTTTTTTCTACCAGCGAGCAGGTCAACGGTGCGATGACCATCCGCCCCGTGGTATCCGTTTCCGCATGGGCAGCATCACTCCAGCCCAGCACGTTGCGGGCATACTCCAGAATCGCATGTTGAAAACCGCCACAGGTCCCGAGGAATGGGATGCTGTTTTCACGCGCGTAGCGTATCGCGATCAGTGCGCCTTCCAGGTGCCTATATGGACTGCCAGGAACGACCCAAATAGCATCATAGCCAATCAGATCTTCACTGCTGCTAATATCAGAGGTGGTTAGCCAGTCATAATCAGCCACTAATTCCAGGACGGCAGCGGCATCATCGATAGCAAGAGGGATGGCCTGATGCGCCACAATATCAGGGCTGTAATCACCCACCAGCGCAATGCGAAGCGTATCTTTAAACGGGGAAATTTCCATTAAGCTTTCCTTATGTCCAGACAATGAGGGACAATATAAGGAGCCTCAGCCTACCGATTTTTTGTTGGTATCACAATCCCTTAAATTGGGAGTCAGGACGGGCAGAATGTTACAATTGTCACGTTTTACGATCTTATTTAACCGTAATAAAGGTGTCGAAATTAATCAAAGCAGTGGATTAATGGAGCGGATGAGAAGATGAAAATTCAATGTAAACGCGTGTATGACCCAGCAGAAAAAAATGATGGTTATCGCGTACTGGTCGACAGGTTGTGGCCTCGCGGGGTAAAAAAGACCGACCTTATTTTTAACGAATGGAATAAAACGCTTACGCCGTCATCTGATTTACGCAAGGCGTTCCACGCAGAATTGATTGATTTCACACACTTTTCCGAGCAATATCGCGCTGAACTGGCCCTACAGCAGCAGGAAGGAAAGCGTCTCGCAGAGATTGCCCGACAGCAAACCTTAACGCTACTGTATGCGGCGAAAAACACCCAGCAAAACCACGCGCTGGTGCTGGCTGAATGGATACGTCAATGCTAACCGGATTTCATTTGCCCGTTGTCGGATGATCTCTGCGCCAGAGCGCCCATTCATCAATCACTTCCCCGCCCGGTAATTTGCAGTCCGACCTTACGCCTTGCGGGGTCTGCACCGCAATCAGCGAGCCGCCCTTTTGTTCGCAATATACCGATGCCGGATTCGCCAGACCAATCTTCGGCGGTTTGGGGGCTTCGGGCTGAGTGGTACATCCAGCTAGCACCAACAAGCCGGGCAAAATAATAGACGCCAGTTTCATATCGACTCCTGTTAAAAACCTTATCCCGGCAGGTTACCCCGACTTTCCATCTATCTCCATGTTTTACTGTCAGCTTTCAATTTAATGTTTAAGTTTTGAGCGGGATGGCGTGTTTCATCTTTCATCTTGATGTTCTATCATGCGGGCCACGTCAGCCCAGTCATTACTCAGGAGCATTTACACCTCATGTCGGACATGATCCTTGCCAGAGTCTCACAATCCTTAGCCACGGAGCAGTCAGTTGAGAGCCTGGTTCGGCAACTTCTGGAGATGCTGGAAGTGGTGACTGAGATGGAATCCACCTATTTAACTAAGGTCGATTTAGATGCCCGCCTGCAGCATATTTTGTATGCGCGCAATAGCAAGCAGATGCAGATCCCTGAAGGGCTGTCCGTACCCTGGGATGAGACGCTATGCAAACGCGCCATAGACGAAAACTGTCTGTACAGCGACAACGTCCCCGCTCGCTGGCCGGAGTGTACCGCCGCCCGCGCGCTGGAGATAACCACTTTCCTGAGCACGCCGGTTCATCTTCCCGACGGAACGTTTTACGGTACGCTCTGCGCCACCAGTCGCCACCAGCACGCATTAAGCCAACGTGGCGAACAGGTGTTACATTTGTTTGCGGGCCTGATCGCCCAGTCAATTCAAAAAGAGTCGCTGGTTGCTCAGTTACGCGAAGCGAATGCCGCGCTGATTGCTCACTCCTACACCGATGCCCTGACCGGATTACCGAATCGGCGCGCCATTTTTGAAAATGTTGAGACTCTTTTTTCCCTTGCCCGACATCTCAGGCAGAAGATTATTTTTGCCTATATTGATTTGGATGATTTCAAATTGATCAATGACCGCTTTGGCCACGAGGTTGGCGACCAGTTTCTGATCCAGATTGGTCAGCGTCTGCTTCGCGAATGCGGTGACAATGATATCCTTGGGCGACTGGGTGGTGACGAATTTTTAGTCGTGAGCCTGTCACCGGAAGATGACAGGGATCCGCGGGACCGCCTGCAGCAGGTGAAAAATCAGCTACAACAGCAAATTTGCGGTGACTACCACCTGGGTGACATTCATCTATTTTATCCTGGCGCCAGTCTTGGCATCGTGGAAATTAATCCGTTGGAGACTGATGTAAACTGCGCGCTTCACCTCGCAGACAGCGCAATGTACAAGGATAAAAAGCGTCAGGATAAAACCACTTTTGTCGTACATTAAGCCCTGCTATGCTAACCCGTCTTTAAATAACTCTGGCAGATAATCGTATGCGACTCGGTATTATTTTCCCCGTCATCATTTTCATTTCCGCTGTCGTTTTCTTATCCTGGTTTTTTATTGGCGGCTACGCTGCGCCGGGAGCATAACGATGAAAAAAACAACGCTTATTATGATTGGCGTGGCTATCATCGTCGTTCTGGGAACAGAATTCGGCTGGTGGTGACCTAAGAAAAAGGCCACATATTAGTGGCCTCTATTGTCTGTATGTTTACTTAGCTTTTGATTTTTCTGTAGATAAACAACACCACAATCGCACCGATCACCGCCACGGCGAAACTGCCGAAGTTGAAACCATCGACTTTACCAAAACCAAAGAAGGTGCTGATCCAGCCACCCACTACCGCACCGACAACCCCTAAGATAATGGTCATAAAGAATCCGCCGCCATCTTTACCCGGCATAATCCATTTTGCCAAAATCCCAGCAATAAGACCGAAAACCACCCATGAAATAATGCCCATAATTTCCCTCGCTTATGTTTTTAAATTAACGATTCACTCGTCGTATAAAAGCATAGCATAGCGCTGAAAAATTAAAATTTGTGATCGCTATCACTTCTGTTTTTCATCTTTTTCCGATGTTTCATAAGGTTACACCGCTGACTGGCAGACTAATTTTGTCGCGCCTCGTCATTAATGTCGAATCGTCAGTCATTCTGCTTAACGCTTTGGCCGCCAGCCCCTGCTATTGCTGGGTTTTCACTTCTGGCACACTTTATGCTTAAACAGCCCGTCACTACGACACATCGTAGTCCGCGATACGTATCGCGTGACTGCGTCTACAATTCGCGCTATTTCAGCATTTAACAGGTCTGTTATTGATGAAAAAAATCACCAGTGTATGCCCATACTGTGGGGCCGGGTGCAAGCTCAAGCTTGTTGTTGAGAATAACAAAATCATCCGCGCTGAGGCCGCAGAGGGTGTAACGAACCAAAATCAGTTATGCCTGAAAGGCTATTATGGTTGGGACTTTCTTAACGACACTCGCCTTCTGACTCCCCGTCTGACCCGCCCGATGATCCGTTATGAAAAAGGTGGAAAATTCACTCCCGTTAGCTGGGATGAAGCCATTCGCTACACCGCAAAACGCTTAACTGAAATCAAAAATACCTATGGCCCTCGTGCCATCATGACCACCGGATCTTCCCGTGGAACAGGGAATGAGACCAACTACGTGATGCAAAAATTCGCACGTGGCGTGCTCCATACCAACAATGTCGATTGCTGTGCCCGCGTCTGTCACGGCCCTTCCGTGGCCGGGTTACAGGAAACGTTAGGCAATGGCGCCATGAGCAATTCCATCAGCGACATTGAAAACTCAAAATGCCTGCTGATCTTTGGTTATAACTGTGCCGATTCACACCCAATTGTGGCCCGCCGGGTAATTAAAGCTCGCCAGAACGGCGCAAAAATCATTGTCTGCGACCCACGCCGGATTGAAACTGCCCGTATCGCTGACCAACATTTGCAGTTGAAAAACGGTTGCAATATGGCGCTGGTCAACGCGTTTGGCCATGTTCTCATCGAGGAGCAACTCTACGATCGCGAGTATGTACAAAAGCATGCGGAAGGACTGGAAACATACTGGGAAACCATTAAGGAGTATGCGCCTGAAGACGTTGAACATTTAACCGGTGTTCCCGCACAGCAGGTTCGTCAGGCGATGCGTACATTTGCTGCGGCGCCATCGGCCACCGTGATGTGGGGGATGGGCGTCACCCAGTTTGGTCAGGCCGTTGACGTGGTTCGTGGTTTGTCGAGCCTGGCCTTGCTGACCGGAAATCTGGGACGCCCTAACGTCGGTGTTGGCCCGGTGCGCGGGCAAAATAACGTGCAGGGCGCGTGCGATATGGGGGTGCTGCCTAACCAGTTTCCAGGGTATCAGGACGTAACCGATTTCGCCGTCAGGGAGAAATTTGCCGCCGCATGGGGTATTGACGTTAATCAGATGGATGACAAGGTTGGAACCCGCATCACCGAAGTTCCGCATCTGGCTATCGAAGGCAAAATCAAAGCCTACTACATCATGGGAGAAGATCCGCTGCAAACCGAGGCCGATTTGGGTCTGGTCCGCGAAGGATTTAACGCTCTCGATTTTATCGTCGTGCAGGATATCTTCATGACCAAGACGGCGGAAATGGCCGATGTCCTCCTGCCAGCCACCTCATGGGGCGAACACGGTGGCGTCTTTACCTGCGCCGATCGCGGTTTCCAGCGTTTTGAGAAAGCGATTGAACCCACTGGTGATGTAAAGCGTGACTGGGAGATTATCAGCCTGCTGGCCAGCGAAATGGGTTATCCAATGCAGTATCAAAATAACCAGCAAATCTGGGATGAGATGCGCGAGCTGTGTCCACTGTTCTACGGCGTGACCTATGAGAAAATGGGTGAGATGGGTCATGTTCAGTGGCCATGTGCGGATCTCGATAGTCCTGGTACGCCCTACCTTTACGCGCACAGCCAGTTTGATACCGCCAATGGCAAAGGCAAACTGTTTGCCGCACCGTGGCGAGCGCCTGCAGAAGTTCCTGATGAACAATATCCGCTGGTGCTGTGTACCGTGCGTGAGGTTGGGCACTACTCCTGCCGTTCGATGACCGGCAACTGCGCAGCGTTGCAAGCACTTGCAGACGAGCCAGGGTATGTGCAAATCAATACCCATGATGCCGAAAAACTGGGTATTCGTCATCGCGATCTGGTATGGGTCAGCTCGCGCCGCGGTAAGGTCATCAGCCGCGCGGATGTCTCCGAGCGCATCAATGTCGGAACGGTCTATATGACCTATCAATGGTGGATTGGCGCGTGTAACGAGTTAACCCAGGACAATCTCGATCCTATTTCGAAAACGCCGGAAACCAAATATTGCGCCGTAAATATTGAGCACATTACCGATCAGGGGTGGGCAGAAAAATATGCCGCACAAACGTATAGCGATATGAAGTCACGTCTATGTGAGGCTATTGCGTAAGTCACCGCCATCATCGCCTGAGTCTGGCTTTCCAGACTCAGGCCTTATCTCATGACTTCGCCAGCTGTGGTTCACTGAAGCGGATGGATGCAGCTTCCTCCTGCTTATCCCGCCGCATAAAGCCGAGGTTCATCAGAAACAATCCCGCCATAAACGGTAGTTCGTACAGTTCTTCAATCAGATCGCCATACTGAGCATTGTGCAGAAAGATGGGAGCCAGCAGACGATGATGCTCTACCGTATCGGAGATCAAAAATGCACAGGTGGTGATCGCTAACAGCCACAGAGGTAGCGGTTCATTGCGAAAGCGACGGGCAATATCCTGGCGTAAGCGCTTCGAAATCAGCACTGGCAGAATAATCATGGCAATCAATACCACTGAGATAGCCCGGAACAGGAGTTTAGGATGCTCAGGAAAATAATCGCGGCCCCAACTTGTGCTTCGGCCCAGTAATACCAGCCACCACGCTGCCGCCCAAAGCCAAAATTGCTTCTCGCCTTCGGGACGTGATAAAGGCCTGATGTAGCTGAGTGTAAATATGGCACCAAACAGAAGCCATAGCGCCTGGCCATTTTCAATCCAGCTGACGACAGTACCGTTGAGTAGCGGGAGATGCCAGTTCGCGGCGAACGGGATCGCCACGATGGCTAATCCGAGAATGATTGTGGGTAATGTAAGTCGGGTATTGAGTTTCATAAGCGCGATGTTCTGTTTTATATCTGTTTCGCGATCATAACCCCTGTGAATGATCAACTATTAGCAATCAATGCGAATCTCTTAAGGTATTCTTAAGGAATCCTTTCAGGATATTTCCCTGTTTCGCCCAGATAAAAAAATGCACTGCGCCGTCAAAGCGCAGTGCAGTTTTTAGATTAAAAACTAATATATTCAATCAGTAGCAGTGACTAATGCCTACCACCCGCAGACTTCGTGCTCATTTTCGGTATCGTACGAACGCACGGTATTGACCAGATCTTTGACCACTTCTGCTGCCACATCCGGCACCAGTAATGTCATTGGCGCCTCTGTTTCATAATCAACAGAAACACCGTTGCTGTTATTGGTCACGGTTACGGTATAGGTTGCTTTCCCCATTATTTACTCCTTGCCGGTGCGCACGACTTTTCGTTGATTTGCACTCTCCATCAGAACTTCCGGGGCGACGAAAAAATCGATATTAAAGTAAGTGTCGTCGGTCATCACTTCGATGTTATGCCATTTTTCCGGTGGAAAAACGCCAAACTGACCGGCTTCAATAATCATCACCTCTACTGGCTCCGGACTGTGTTCGTCTGCGTATCCGAGATATTTGACCGCCCCCTGCATAACCGAAAGTCGAGGATAAACCCCGGCTCGGGTCCCTTTATCAAGGTGGCGTTCGAAAATTCCGGCAGGCGCCGTTTCTTTGTTCCAGAATGGCGTAGAGCGTGTATGGATATGATTCTGTGGAATTTGAAGCATTTTTCTTCCCTTTTCCAGTCGACAACCAGCGAGTCATATTGAACCGCTGCTGTACACAGGGTACGCCTCAAAATATACATTTAAAATACCATTTATTGGTTACAACCCTACGATTTTAAATGAAAAGCAGAGCGCAATATTAAAGGCCCGCCGCAATCAGCGGGCAGATGGCATCACGATTGAAGCGTGGCCAGACGGGCGGCAAAACCAACGAAAATCAGGCCGATAAGGGAATTACCCACTTTGGCCAGTTTCTTCTTCGTACGGATATATTGCGTCACAAACGCGCCGGAGAAAATAAGGAAACTCAAATAGAAAAAGCTTACTATCTCAAGCGTAATAGCCAGAATAAAGAATGACAGCCCTGAATGCGGCGCATTGACATCAATAAACTGCACGAAGAACGACACATAAAACAGAATAGCTTTGGGATTGGTCAGGCTCAGGATTAATGCGCGCTTAAAAATAGCGCCAAACGGGACTTCCTCAGGCGCGGCGTCGCTTGCTTTCGATTTCAGTGTTGCATACAGGATCTTCGCGCCAAGATACAGTAAATAGAAAGCGCCAAGATAACGAACAATATTGAACAAAACGGGCGTTGTTTTAATCAATGCAGCAACACCGGCATAGGCCAAAAACATCAACACGGCATCACCAATAAACACACCGCTGGCGGCGAGATACCCCCCCTTTACTCCCCTACCGACGCTGTTCTTCAGCACAAATATCGTATTTGGCCCCGGTACCAGCACGATAAAAATAGCCCCCACCAGATACGTCCAGTAATTCAGAACTCCATACTCTGCGAACACGTTAACCTCTTCCTTAAAAAACACATGCACTTGCTGCGATACAATATGCTAACGAATGCGACAGGTGATGGAAAGAGCAGGTTATTAATTAAAAAAACCCGCCACTGGTGGCGGGTGTGTACAGATAAGGTTAGCCCGGATTAATGGTGCAGCATCTCATCCACTACTTCTTCGCCCTTCAGCTGATAAGGGTAGTAGGTAGGCCAGTTTTCCATCTCCTCAAACAAGGCAGCCTGCGAGGTATTTCCCATAAAGATATGGAAGTGGCTCGATTTACGCGGCGCGATAATATGATCGCTGAATTGCACGTATTTAGGCGCTTTGCTGTCAGCGGCTTTACACTCAAACAGATACCGTACACCTTTCTTGCCTGATTTATAGTGCAAGATTTTATACCCGGCATAATCGTATTTGCACGATGCGACCTGATTACCGGTGTGAAATTCCATCACGCCATCTTCGATGCCGATGGTGTCTACATTGGTTGCATAGCCTGTACGGTAATAAGCTTTAATTTGTTCTGCCGTTTTGCTTTTATCTTTCTCCGCTTTCTTTTTGAAAACCGGATCAAGTTCGCCGCTGACCAGATACGGATAGACAGATTGCCACATGCCATCCCAGTCGGACAGCGCCCGGTTCTGCACCTGGTTATCATCAAATACCCCTTCCGACGCCTTTTGTTCTGCTTCACTCATCGGCGCACCATGGGAATGATGACCATGCGCCAAAACCTGCCCACTGACTAAAAGCATCCCCAGAGCGATTGTCAGTTTGTTAAAACGAATAGCCAAAATTTCACCCTCAAATCGTTTGCGAGTGAATTGTTATAATATAACGTAACAATTTAATCAATAGACATTACTGCACGTTATTGCCTCACGCTTCAATGAGTTTTCTGGAGCAGATCTGCTCAAGCAGAGCCTGCTGATGGCTGATAATGAGCATACCTAATGGCCGACGCTGGCACTCTTCAAGCAGCAATACCCAGATATCTTTTTGAATGGAAGGATCGAGCTGGGCGGTAATTTCATCGGCAATAAGAAAACGTGTCCGCGGATCCAGCGCGCGAAGTAAAGCAATTCGCGCCAGTTCACCGCCAGAAAGCTGTCCGGGACGGCGGGTTAACCACTCAGGATTGATGTGAAGACGGGTAAGCAGTTCAGCATCAGGTCGCCAGGCATCATAAACCGCATCGCCAGTGCTACGCCGGGGGTTAAAGGTTAATTCCGGATGCTGTGGCACCAGTTGCACCGGGCAATACTGGTGCATTGGCAGCGGTTGGTCATCAACCAGAATGTCACCCGAAGTCGGTTTTTGCCAGCCCGCCAGTAAGCGCCCCAACGTTGTTTTGCCGGTTCCGCTGGGTGCGCAAACCCCAATGCGTTCTCCGGGGCGCAGAGAGAAGGTCAGATTTTGCCATAGCACCTTTCCTCCCTGACATATCGTCACCTCACGACAGCACAGCATCGCGCTCTCCAAAAAGTTGATTTCTTTCAGGCAGCGCCCGCCATTGGCGTTGCAGATGCTCGCTGATCTCTCCGCGTAACAGCTGTTCCCGGCTGACGTTATCCGACACCCTTCCCTGATGCAGCGCGACAATGCGGTCCGCGTGGCGAGCGGCCAGCGTAAGGTCGTGCGTTACCCATAAAACGCCAGCCCCTTGCTCACATTGCTCACGTAGCTGTTCAAGCAGTTGATTAGCCAGCGGTGCATCAAGCCAGGCGGTAATTTCATCCGCCAGAATATAGCGAGCCTGGCTCAGCGACGCGTGACAGGCCAGAACACGTTTCGCCATCCCCCCTGAAAGCTGGCGTGGGAAGGCATCTAATACGCGACTTTCCAGTTGGCTACGCTGGAGCAATCGTTCAATTTTTCCGGCATTCCAGGCCTGGCCGGAGAGCTGACTTGCCCTGCGCAGATGTTTTTCAATCGAGAGCAGCGGGTTAAGTGCCTGAACACCTTGCGGGACATAGCTGAAAGTATTGCCACGACATTTGCGAATATCATCACTGTCCAGCGTTTTCCCCTCCAGGGTGATGGAGCCGTTGAAGCGCAAATTGTCCGGTAAGAGATCAAGCAGACATTGCAGCAACAGGCTTTTACCTTCCCCACTTCCCCCAACTAACGCCACCATCTGACCTGGCGCTACGTCGAAAGAGATATCCTGCAACAGCGAAGACCAGTTTCTCGCGCCGTACCAGCGATAACGCGCCACGTCCAGCGAGACCTGTCTTAAACTCAACATGCGTCACCTCGTAACCATAAACGATGCACTGCCCTTGCGAGCTGATCGAATAACATAACCAGACTGAATAGCATCAGCCCGGGAAACAGCACTAACCACCAGTCGCCATGACTGATAAACCTCAGCGCATCAGCCAGCAACAGGCCCAGCGATGGTTCATGCGGCGCCAGCCCAAAACCGAGGAAGCTCAACGCCGCGCTGTGCAACACCGCGTGGGGAAACATCAGCAAGGTTCCCGTTAACCACTGGGGTAACAATGCCGGGAGATAGTGATGCCGCCAGCAGTAAAAATGTCCGTGTCCCAGACGCCAGGTCAATGTCAGATAGTCACTGTGGGCCACGCGCTGCGCTTCGGCACGCAGGATTAGCGCCAGACGCGGCCAGTGGGTCAACGCAACCGCCATAATCACCCCATTCTTTCCGCCACCCAGCGTGAAACAGATCAATATGAGCAACAGCAGATGCGGCATTGACAACATGGCATCGGTAATCAGACGCATTAGAACATCCAGACGCGGATGTATACGTGAAACCGCCGCCATCAGTAATGCGATGAAGCCGCTGCAAAACGCTGCGCCAATACCAATTTGCAGACTGGTTAACGCGCCCTGAAAGCAACGAATCCACAGATCGCGACCGAGGTTATCGGTGCCAAACCAATACAGCGCATCAGGCGGTAAATGACGGGCAAGCAGATTAACGCTCAATGGGTTATCCAGCGTCGCTGCGCCATACACCGCAATGCCTAGCAGGCAGCTAAAAGAGAGCAGAAGACGAATCAGCGTCGGCGTCGGATTATAGAGCATCAGGTCGCTCCAGAGCACGGTTCAACACATGGACAAGCCAGGTAGACAACGAGTTGCCAATGAACACCAGTACGGTACTGAACAACACAATCCCCATCAGTAACGGCAGATCGCCGCGCAATCCGGCATCAATAGTGGCCTGTCCCAGTCCCGGATAAGCAAAAACTTTTTCCGCCAGCAGTGCGCCGCCCAGCAGTTCTCCCAGCGAGGCGAACTGCAGGCACAGCGCGGGCGTGATAGCGTGGCGCAGAACCTGATGACGCAACAGCGACCAGCCTTTATCTCCCTGAGAACGCGCAAAACGGACAAAATCGCTTTTCATCACGCTGGCGATACTTTCCCGCGTATGAAGTGTAATTTGGCCAAGTCCCAATAAACTTAGCGCGCAAACGGGCAGCACTAAATGGCGCAGACGCTCAGCCAGCGTGGCCATATCACCACTGTTGCCCGGCTCCCACGCGCAGCAGACCGGAAATACCGGCCAGCGCACGGCAAATAACGCCAGCAGCAGCATGCCAATCCAGAAGGTCGGCAACGACGAAAGCAGATAGCTGAGTCGACAGATTGCTTTATCCGGCCAGCGATTCAGATAACGACCCGCGACAAATCCCATTGCCGTTCCCAGTATGCCGGAGAGCAGCCACGCGCCGCCAAGCAAGGCAAACGAAGTCGCAAAGCGCTCCTTGATTACGCTGGCAACCGGTGCATTAAACAACATTGAGTAGCCGAGATCGCCCTGCAATACACGTATAAACCAGTGACCAAAACGCTCCCATAACGGCTGGTCTAATCCCCAGCGGGCAGCGATACGCGCATATTGTTCCGGTGGCACGTGCAGGAGATCGTTGCCGATATAGGCGCGAATCGGATCGACAGGAGAAAAGCTGAGCAGCATAAAAGTGCCAGCCGCAACCAGCACTAATAACACTATCAGCCGTAGAAAATGGCCTACAACAGACTTCATCAACGGCAGGTCCAGGTCCATTCATCCAGATTATTGAGCAGGGACCAGCTACCGTGGATCTCCGGCGCGCCTTTGCCCAGGTCAATACACGGATTTGCCAGATAAGTGTGCTGAATGTTCAGCAGCCATGCCCAGGCGGCATCGCCCTGCACCCCAGCCCCTTGCTTGCCATCCCACTCCACCTGTTGCCAGAAAGGCAACGCTTTTTGCCAGTCCGGAGCATCAATGGCCTGTTTAAGATGTTGTTCAACGACGGGATTGCTGTAATAGCCTGGATTGTAGTATTCCACGCCCGCGGCCTGATTGCTGTAGTGATGGAAAAGCTCCATCAGATCCAGGCTTCCCCAGCCAAACAGCGTCGGATTCGCATGCATATGCCGCTCAACGGTTTCCCAGCTTCCGGATTGCAGCGAGACCTGAATACCCACGGGCTCCAGCATCGCACGTACGGCCTCGGCTAAATCCCGGCGCGTACTGTCACCGCTGGCGTACCATAGAGTCAGGCGAGCCTCTTTACCGTCTTTCACGCGTACGCCGTCTTTCCCCACCTTCCAGCCGGCTTCTTCCAGAATCATCCGTGCTTTTTCGCTGTCGCCATCTTTGAACGCAACTGACTGTCCCTGCCATGGCAGGCCCTGAACCGCGCTATACGCCGGAATCGCATGACCTTCCATGACCTGATCGGCAAGTTGTTTACGGTCGATGGCGTAGTTGATGGCGCGTCTGATGGCGATATCAGCCGTGATATCGTTGCCGACCGGATAACCATTGGCGTCTTTTTTACCCGCAGGGACCATCGGGAACACAATGCCACGGTTTTCCACGCTGTCGCGTACCCAAAGCTTCAAATTCTGCTGTTGAGGGGCGACCGCCATCGAAGGCGCAATACGCACAAGTCCCAGTTGACCACTGCGCGCTGCGGCATAAGCGTTATCTTCATCAAGGAAGACAAACACCAGCTTACTGAAATCATTTTTCTTACCGGCATACCAGGGGTTCGCCTCCACGATCAGCTGCTGCCCCGGCTGAAAACTCACCAACCGATAAGGGCCCGCGCCAATCGGATTTTTGGCGAATGTTTTTTCGTCATACCGTTTTTCGGGAACAATACCCAAAGAGCCCAGCACGTTCACAAAGGTGCTCTGCGGGCTGCGCAGCGTGATTTCTACCGTGCGGTTATCTTTCAGGCTGGCATGAGTAAAGTTACCCATGTCGATTTTGCCGCCGCTCTTTGCGGCTTTATTATAGGTGAACACCACATCTTCAGCGGTTAGCGGGGAACCATCGGAGAATTTAAGGTCAGGTTTTAACGTCAACGTCCAGGTTTTGCCGTCAGCACTGGTTTCAACTTTTTCCGTCAGCAGGTTACCCCAGCTCATATCTGCGTTTTGTTTTAATAATGGTGCATGCAAAAGCAAATAGCTGCCATGACTCCAGCCCAGCATCGGGTCAAACCCTTCCGTTGGCTCAGGTCCAATTGCCAGCTTCAACGTCTGCCCCTCGCTCACATTTTGCGCGGCGAGAAGTGGTGAGGTTAATGCGAGAGTCAATGCGCACGTAAGCAGTGCCAGCTTGCCTTTAATCATTATGTTATCCAGATTTGCGTTATTTTTATGCCGCTCAACGATTCAATGCCGTTAAACGGTCTCCTGGGGAAGGGATTATGGCGGACTGAAATGACGAAAAAAATGATGCGGCGCAGAAAAGTATGACGATTTTCTGAAATTATCATACTTTTTTCTGATACTCCTAATTGAGTACCCTCTGAATCACCGAAAATAGATTAAATGTTAGCCATTCAATTAATGGCAAATTAATTACAAGCTAATGATTACAAATACTAATTATTGGTCATTTCCGCTATTTACTTAGCTATAATTAATGACAATTTATGTATATTTATTCAAGAAAAACACCAGAAGTGATAAGTTATGTAAACATATAATGATAATTATTTTTATTATCATTCCCATCAATTATCTTACTTCCTTTGAATTTTTAACAAAGGAAGTTTGACTATGCGCTTAAAACCTGTTGCTTCTGTTGTTCTGTCCTGTTTAGGATTTTCCAGTCCCCTGGCCTTCGCTGAAGATGTTATGGTGGTAACCGCTTCCGGTTACGAAAAGAAAATCACCAACGCTGCCGCCAGCGTCTCCGTTATTTCACAGCAAGAGTTACAAACCAATAAATATAATGATTTAGGCGAAGCCCTGCGTTCTGTTGAAGGGGTGGATGTTGAAAGCAGCACCGGTAAAACCGGTGGCCTGGAGATCAGCATTCGTGGCATGCCCGCCAGTTATACCCTGATCCTGATTGACGGTATTCGTCAAAACGGCAGCAGCGATGTGACGCCAAACGGCTTCTCAGCTATGAATACCAGCTTTATGCCTCCACTGGCGGCAATCGATCATATTGAGGTGATCCGCGGCCCGATGTCGACGCTTTACGGCTCCGACGCAATCGGTGGCGTGGTGAATATCATCACCAAAAAAAGCACCGATAAATGGAGCACCTCCATCAATACCGGCGTTAACCTGCAAGAGAGTAATAAATGGGGTAACAGCACGGTCGCCAACTTCTGGTCAAGCGGCCCGTTAATCGCTGGCGTACTGGATATGCAGGTTCGGGGTAGCACCACCCAACGTCAGGGTTCCAGCGTTACCTCCCTGAGCGATACCTCCTCCACTCGCGTACCTTATCCTACCGAGTCAGAAAACTATAACATCGGCACGCGACTCGACTGGAAGACGAATGAAAGCAATACGCTGTGGTTAGATCTCGACTCCGCCAGACAGCGCTATGACAACGATGACGGTCAGTTGGGTAACCTGACGGGGGGTTACGATAAAACGCTGCGCTATGAGCGTAACAAAGTCACCCTCGGCCACGATACCGCCTTAACGTTCGGCACATGGAAATCCTCCCTCGGCTGGAATGAAACTGAGAACAAAGGACGACAATTGGTCTCCTCCGCACTCACGCCAGAGAACGCAGGCCGGGCCGGTGACGCACGTGAACTGAAGAACACCAACGTCATTCTGGACTCAGTACTGCTGACGCCATTAGGTGATTCGCACCTCTTAACCCTCGGCGGGGAATATTGGGATGCGCGGATGAAAGACGGTGTGGTGCTGGCCAATACCGGCGAAACGTTCCATCAAAAAACGTGGGCAGCCTATGTAGAAGATGAATGGCATATTCTCGACTCGTTGGCCTTAACCGCAGGGACACGCTACGAGCATAACGATGTCTTTGGCGGTCATTTCAGCCCACGAGCGTATATGGTTTGGGACGTATCCGACGAATGGACGCTCAAAGGCGGCGTGACGACAGGTTATAAAGCGCCATCACTGAGCCAGTTACATAACGGGATCAGCGGCGTCACCGCGCAAGGAACCGTGAATACGGTCGGTAATCCGAACCTAAAACCTGAGGAAAGTATCAGCTATGAAACCGGGCTGTATTACGAGAACGACACCGGGCTGAACGCCAACATTACCGGCTTCTATACCGAATACAAAAATAAAATTGTCTCGTATTCTATCGATGATAATACCAACAGCTATACCAACAGCGGCAAGGCAAGGACCGATGGCGTTGAATTTGCCAGCACCTTCCCTCTGTGGTCGGATGTGCTGACTTTATCCCTCAACTACACCTACACCCAGAGCAAGCAAAAAGATGGTGACAATAAAGGCGCGCCGTTAAGCTACACGCCAAAACATATGGCTAACGCTCGCCTGAACTGGCAGGCAACGGAAGATATGAATGCCTGGCTGAGCGCACGTTATCGCGGTAAAGCTCCACGCTTTACCGAAAATTACAACAACCTCAGCGCAGTACAAAAGGCCGTCTATGACGATAAAGGCGCTGATTTAAAAGCCTGGACCGTTCTCGACATGGGAATGTCTTATAAGCTGACCAAAGATCTAACGCTGAATACGGCGGTCAATAACGTGCTGGATAAAGACTTTAGCGAGGTTAAACTTTATCAGGTAGGCCGTAATAGCACCTACGCAGGAGATTACTATCAGACTGCGCAATCCACTACCGGATACGTAAACCCGGGCCGTAACTATTGGGTATCGTTAAACTACCAGTTCTGATTTAGTTTTTTCCTACCAGACGGGCTGTCAATGATAGCCCGTCGACCACTGGGTTTCACCAAATGCCCGGCACTGTTCTTTTTGCCAGCCAGCGGGGCTCCAATGTTTTTACCAGAGATAAAGCGACAAGGAATATTTTCGTCCCCGGCAGAGAAAAATGACGGAATGAGAGGTAAAGCTGAACTGGGACAGAATAGTCTGGGCGAGGCTTTAATCGATAGCTTTAAATAGCCATTATGTTTTATGAGTCACGGAGCAACGAGTGCCCCGTGACAGTCATTAAATTACTTCAAATACTCTCCGCTGCGCAGCGCTTCAATACGTTTATCCAACGGCGGGTGAGTCATAAACAGCTCACTCAACGACTTGGATTTACCGTTGATGCAGAACGCCATCATGCTGGTCGCTTCCTGCGGCTCATAGCTGGTTTTCAGACGCTGCAGCGCGGCGATCATTTTCTCACGCCCCACCAGTTTTGCTGAACCGGCATCCGCATGGAATTCACGATGACGTGAGAACCACATGGTAATAATGCTCGCCAGAATACCAAACACCAGTTCCAGCACCGTCGCCACTGCAAAGTAGATCAATGGATTACCATTACTGCCCTCACCCTCATCGCGGTTTCCGCCCATAAAGCCAGCGGCAATTTGCGCCAGAATACGTGAGATAAAGATAACGAAGGTGTTCACCACACCCTGAATGAGCGTCATGGTAACCATATCGCCATTGGCAATGTGGCTGATTTCATGCGCGATAACGGCTTCGGCTTCGTCCGGGCTCATGTTTTGCAACAGGCCTGTACTCACAGCCACCAGCGAAGCATCCCGGCGCGCACCGGTAGCAAACGCGTTAATATCTGGCGCATGGTAGATTGCAACCTGCGGCATAGCGATCCCAGCCTGGCGAGCCTGATTCGCTACCGTATTCATCAGCCAGCGTTCTCTTTCATTGCGAGGCTGTTCGATCACTTCCCCACCAACGGATTTTAACGCCATCCATTTGGACATCAGCAGCGAAATGAAGGAACCACCAAAACCAAACAGCAGTGCCATGATCAACAAGCCTTGAACGCTGCTTGACTGAATCCCTGTCAGGCTCAATACCAGCCCGAAAACGACCATCACAGCCAGGTTCGTCAGCAGGAAGAGCGCGATTCGCATCATAATTTTCTTTTAACCTCAATTTAACAAAACGCACTATGCGATTACCCATATCGTATGGGTCTTATGGCTATTTTCAAGCATCCATAGGTGCTAAGTCACCAGAAAGACACAACTTTACATTTTATCGTATCACACTGACGTCTTCATGCGTTTGTTAAAAAAACAGGCACAATTTCTTGTGCCTGTTGGAGGTTATTTACTGGTTGCGGGCTGTTCCGCTGGCTTTTCTTTTTCAAGATGCGCCAGGTCAAGCGCAATTTTTACCGTTTCATCCAGGTAGGGATCTGGTTCCTGGTAATCCTTCGGTAAATCGTCCAGTTTTTTCAGCGGCGGCTTACCTTCTCGCTTAAACCGATCGTTGATACGCGCCAGACGCATTGCGTCATCTTCGTTATTCTCTTTCTCACGCTGAGCATAATTGAGAGAAGCGATGTTGCGTTTATCCTTCATCGCATTGAAACGCGCAATATCCTTCATGATGTACTGGAACTCAGGATCGTTGGCAATTCGCGCATTGTGCTCTTTTAGCAATTCAGGTCCGAATGGCGTCAGATTCTCTGATTTGGTGTAGGTCGCAGCATCAATGCTATCCCACGGCAGGGCGTTATCTTCAAACTTCTCACCGGTTTCCGTTTCTTCATTACCTGTCGGCATGATGATGTCCGGCGTAACGCCCTTACGCTGCGTACTGCCACCGTTTACACGGTAGAATTTCTGGATCGTATACTGAACAGAACCCAGCGCCGGCCATTCCGGACGCAGCATCTGATCATAAATACGGTTCAGAGAGCGATACTGCTGTACAGTGCCTTTCCCGAAAGTCGGTTCACCAACGATCAGCGCACGACCATAATCCTGCATTGCCGCAGCAAAAATCTCTGATGCCGAAGCACTGAAGCGATCGACTAACACTACCAGCGGGCCTTTGTAGTACACAACGCCGTCGGTATCGCTGTCTTCACGCACTTTACCGTTATTGTCACGAACCTGAACCACCGGGCCGGAAGGAATGAACAGACCTGAGAGCGAAACGGCTTCGGTCAGCGCGCCGCCACCGTTAGTGCGCAGATCGATAATGACGCTGCTGACGTTCTGTTTTTCCAGCTTCTGCAACTGAACTTTGACATCATCCGTCAGGCCAACATAGAAGCCTGGGATATCCAGTACGCCGACTTTTTCTTTGCCAACGGTTTTCACGGACATTTTCACGGCGCGGTCTTCGAGACGAATACGTTCACGCGTTAACGTGACGGTGCGCGTCTTGGTTCCTTTACCGGCAGGCAGGATTTCAAGGCGAACTTTGCTGCCTTTGGGTCCTTTGATCAGCGCAACAACGTCATCCAGACGCCAGCCAATCACGTCGACCATTCCCTTACCGGTCTGACCCACGCCGACAATACGGTCACCAACGCTTATTGCTTTGCTCTTGGCTGCCGGGCCGCCCGCCACCATGGAGTTAATGACGGTGTAGTCATCATCCATTTGCAAAACCGCGCCAATACCTTCCAGAGACAGGCTCATTTCAGTATTGAACTGTTCGGTATTGCGTGGAGAGAGATAATTAGTATGCGGATCGATCTCACGGGCGAAAGCCGTCATCGCCAGAGAGAACACATCTTCGCTGTTGGTCTGCGCCAGACGGCGAATCGCAAACTTGTAGCGACGCGTCAGCGTTTCACGAATTTCCGCATCGGTTTTGCCGGTCAGCTTCAGGCTGAGTTCGTCAAATTTAACCTTGCCGTCCCACAGCGCGTTAAGCTCTGCTTCGCTCTTCGGCCATGGCGCTTTGCTCCGGTCGAGGTTAAAGGTGTCGGTACCGGTGAAATCCATTGGACGTGCCAGTACGCTTAAAGCGTACTGATAACGTTCAAATCGGCGTTTTTGCGCCAGATTATAGAGATCGTAAAAGACATCCAGCTTGCCGGTACGCAGTTCATCGCCAAGGACCGTTTTCTTTTTTGCATACTGTTCGATATCGCTCGCCAACAGCACGTTGTGGCTGTAGTCGAGCAGATTCAAATAGCGGTCAAAAATTTTTGCCGAAAACGCCTGATCCAGATCGAACTGGCGATAGTGCGAACGCGTAAAACGCGATGTCACACGTTCACTTACCGTCGCATGCTGGGTTTCTTCCTTTAAAACGGGGATTTGATCGGCACGCGTGATATCTTCCACAGCAAGTGCCTGGCCTGCTAATGCAAGCAGACCAGCTAACGCAGTAAGCCTAAAAAAAGTGTTCATGCCAGGCCTGGCCTCCGTTTCAGAACACCAGGTGTTCTGCGCGTACAATCAAAGACATACCCGAATTCAGCTGTACACGGACGCCATCTTTGGTGATTTCTAATACGGTGGCATCCATCGCATTATTACCTGCTTTCACCTTCAGAGACTGCCCTACCGTCAGTACTGAAATATCAGATACCGGGGTATGCTGTTCTTCACGAGGAGCACGCGGTGCTTTTGCTGCTGGTTTCTCAGCGCGAGGTTTACGCTCAGCGCCTTCTTTACGACGCGGTGCAGGACGCGGCTTACGCTCGCGACGCGGTGCGTCTTCTTTTTCACCGGCAGCAGCGGCTGCTTCGCGTTTTTTCGCCTGTTGCTCTGCACGTTGCGCCTGAACGCGGGCTTTAGCTTCTTCCAGCTGTTTGCGAGCATGTTCAACGTGCTGCTCATCCAGCTCACCACAAGGGTTGCCGTCGAGATCAACACGCGTTGCGCCCAATTTAACGCCATACAGATAGCGCCAGCTTGAAGTATAGAGACGTAAGGCAGAGCGGAGCTGAGTCTTGCTGAGGTTCATTTCGCCCTCAACACGCTCTACCAGATCCTGAAAAATGCCAATTTTCAGTGGGCGCGCTTCGCCTTCCGCACTAAAACACTGCGGGAAGCGTTCGGCCAGAAACGCGATGACTTCTTTACTGCTATTCAACTTAGGTTGATTTTCCATGAAATTTCCTGATTACAACGGACGTAGCCAACAAGCGCAGGCATGAACAGGCGACATTATAATGACGTCATCAGTAATTGCTACGTTATCCGTTGATTATCCTGCGACGCGCGCAAAGAATTTTTTGTAATCCGTCGTTGCAAGCACGGTTTCAAGCTGTGCCACCAGCGTTCGCAGCCCCTGTTCATCCTCGTCAGTAAAGCGGCCAAACGCCGTGCTATCGATATCCAGCACGCCGATTATCTGATTTTCGACGGTGATTGGCAGGACGATTTCAGCGTTGCTGGCGGCATCACATGCGATGTGTCCGTCAAAAGCATGAACGTCCTCAATGCGCTGAACCTGGTTCTGCGCTACTGCGGTCCCACACACCCCGCGTCCTACCGGGATCCGCACGCAGGCGATTTTTCCCTGGAAAGGTCCCAGCACCAGCGTATCGTTTTCGAGCAGATAAAAACCGGCCCAGTTTACTTCTGCAAGACGTTCGTACAACAACGCGCTGGTATTTGCCAGCGTTGCCAGAAAACTGGTTTCACCTGCCATTAATGCCTGAAAGTCACGGTTCAGATCCGTGTATAGCTCTGTTTTGTTCATTATGTGATCACTTAGTTGTCTTACTTAAAGCTGCAGCCTACTAAAATAAACATTAAATGCGTTAATGCTCAAGATCATTCCCGTCATGAGTTAAGATAACATTACTTCAACAATTTGATTCGCGATACATGGCCTTAACGACACCACGCATCACGCCGACTAAAAAAATAGCCATCAGGTCCATTGGTGATGCACTCCCTCGTGCGCATTACCATCGTTGCCCTGAATGTGACCTGATCTTTAGCTTGCCTAAAATGCGTTCGCATCAAAGTGCATTTTGCCCACGCTGTCAGGCAAAAATTCGTGACGGACGCGACTGGTCATTAACACGACTGGCGGCTATGGCTTTCACCATGCTGCTGCTGATGCCCTTTGCCTGGGGAGAACCGCTCCTGCACATCTATTTATTAGGTGTGCGCATTGACGCCAATGTGCTGCAAGGCATCTGGCAAATGACCCGACAAGGCGACCCACTCACCGCATCCTTTGTACTCTTTTGCGTTGCCGGCGCGCCCATCATTCTCGTGACCTCAATCGCTTATCTGTGGTTTGGCAATATTCTTGGGATGAACCTGCGCCCAGTGCTGCTGATGCTGGAAAGGCTCAAAGAATGGGTGATGCTTGATATCTATCTGGTGGGCATTGGCGTCGCATCAATCAAAGTTCAGGACTATGCTTTTTTGCAACCCGGTGTAGGTCTGTTTGCTTTTATTGCGCTGGTGATCCTCAGTGTTTTGACGCTGTCGCACCTTAACGTTGAGCAGCTTTGGGACCGTTTCTATCCGCAAAGACCAGCCCGTCGGCCCGATGAAAAACTTCGCGTCTGCCTCGGCTGCCACTTTACAGGTTATCCGGACGCCCGAGGTCGCTGCCCTCGCTGTCATATCCCGTTACGCTGGCGCAGGAATCAAAGTATCCAAAAGTGTTGGGCTGCTCTGCTGGCCTCGATCGTCCTGCTTTTACCTGCTAATCTGCTGCCCATCTCGGTAATTTATGTCAATGGCGGCCGCCAGGAAGACACGATCCTGTCAGGCATAATGTCCCTGGCGAACAGCAACGTTGGCGTAGCGGCGATTGTTTTTATCGCCAGTATTCTGGTTCCATTCACCAAAGTGATTGTGATGTTTACGTTGCTCATCAGCATCCATTTTAGATGTGAACAAGGATTGCGTACCCGCATCAAACTGCTGCGTATGGTGACCTGGATTGGTCGCTGGTCGATGCTGGATCTCTTTGTTATCGCTTTAACCATGTCGCTGATTAATCGCGATCAGATACTTGCTTTTACTATGGGGCCAGCTGCGTTTTATTTCGGCGCAGCGGTAATATTGACTATTCTTGCTGTGGAATGGCTGGACAGCCGCTTACTTTGGGATGCACATGAGTCAGGAAACGCCCGCTTCGCAGACTGAAGCGCAGATTAAAACTAAACGCCGTATCTCTCCGTTCTGGCTGCTGCCGTTCATCGCGCTGATGATTGCAGGATGGCTAATCTGGGGAAGCTATGAAGATCGCGGCAATACCGTAACCATTGACTTTATGTCTGCTGACGGCATTGTGCCGGGCCGTACTCCCGTTCGCTATCAGGGCGTTGAAGTGGGCACCGTGCAGGATATCAACCTCAGCGAAGATCTACGCAAAATTGAAGTGCGCGTCAGCATCAAATCGACCATGAAAGATGCTCTGCGCAAAGATACCCAGTTCTGGTTAGTCACGCCGAAAGCGTCGCTGGCGGGGGTTTCTGGCCTGGATGCGTTGGTTGGCGGCAACTATATCGGCATGATGCCCGGAACCGGCGAGCCGGAAGATCATTTCGTCGCCCTCGATACGCAGCCAAAATATCGTCTGGATAATGGCGATTTGATGCTGCACCTGCGCGCCCCTGACCTCGGGTCGCTCAATAGCGGTTCGCTGGTTTATTTCCGCAAGATTCCGGTGGGCCGGGTGTATGACTACACCATCAACCCAAATCATCAGGGCGTAACCATCGACGTGCTGATCGAACGTCGCTTTACCAACCTGGTGAAAAAAGGCAGCCGTTTCTGGAACGTGTCCGGTGTGAATGCGGATGTCAGCCTCAGCGGAGCGAAGATCAAGCTGGAGAGTCTGGCGGCGCTGGTCAATGGCGCCATTGCTTTTGATTCGCCCGAAGACTCTAAACCCGCGGTGGCCGATGACACGTTTGGTTTGTATCAGGATCTCGCGCACAGCCAGCGGGGAGTGATCGTCAAGCTAGATTTACCCAGCGGCGATGGACTCAAGGCCGGCTCAACGTCGCTGATGTATCAAGGATTAGAAGTCGGGCAACTGACCAAACTGGATTTAAATCCGGGCGGTAAAGTGACCGGCGAAATGACGGTCGATCCCAGCGTCGTAACGCTGCTGCGCGACAATACGCGGATTGAATTACACAGTCCTAAATTATCGTTAAACGATGCCAATATCAGTTCGCTACTGACGGGCAAAACTTTCGAGCTGGTACCTGGCGAGGGCGAGCCGCGTAACCAGTTTGCGGTTATTCCTGCTGAGAAGTCGTTGTTACACGATCCGGGCGTCATGACGCTTACGCTGACCGCGCCGGAGAGTTACGGTATTGATGCCGGTCAGCCGCTGATTCTTCACGGCGTACAGGTCGGTCAGGTGATTGATCGCACGCTCTCTGGCAAAGGTGTTTCATTTACCGTTGCCATCGAACCACAGCATCGCGCCCTGGTGCAAGGTGACAGTAAGTTTGTGGTCAACAGCCGCGTTGACGTCAAGGTCGGGCTTGATGGCGTGGAATTCCTTGGCGCCAGCGCCAGCGAATGGCTCAGCGGCGGCATTCGTATTTTGCCCGGTACCAAGGGTGAAATGAAAAAAAGCTACCCGTTGTATGCCAACCTGGAAAAAGCGATTGAAAACAGTCTGAGCGATCTGCCAACTACCACGCTCAGCCTGAGCGCCGAAACGCTGCCTGATGTGCAGGCCGGTTCGGTGGTGTTATACCGCAAATTCGAGGTCGGTGAAGTGATTAGCGTTCGCCCACGCGCCGATGCGTTTGATATCGATCTGCATATCAAACCGGAATATCGCAACCTGCTGACCAGCAACAGCGTATTCTGGGCCGAAGGCGGGGCAAAGGTTCAGCTTAACGGTAGCGGATTGACCGTACAGGCATCTCCCCTGTCGCGAGCGCTCAAAGGGGCGATTAGCTTCGATAACCTCAGCGGCGCCAGCGCCAGCCAACGAAAAGGCGACAAGCGTATTCTGTATGCTTCCGAAACCGCTGCACGTGCAGTGGGCGGGCAGATAACCCTGCACGCGTTCGATGCCGGTAAACTCGCGGCCGGCATGCCAATTCGCTACCTGGGGATCGATATCGGCCAGATCCAGACGCTTGAGCTCATCACCGCCCGTAACGAAGTTCAGGCAAAAGCGGTTCTGTATCCGGAATACGTGCAGACTTTTGCCCGTAGCGGTACCCGCTTCTCCGTGATCACACCGCAAATCTCAGCGGCAGGCGTCGAGCATCTGGATACGATCTTACAGCCGTATATTAACGTTGAACCAGGACGCGGTAACCCGCGCCGTGATTTTGAACTGCAGGAAGCCACCATTACCGACTCTCGTTACCTCGATGGTCTGAGTATTGTGGTAGAAGCACCGGAAGCAGGTTCGCTGAATATCGGTACGCCGGTCCTGTTCAGAGGCATTGAAGTGGGGACCGTCACCGGGCTGACGCTGGGCTCGCTTTCTGACCGCGTGATGGTGGCGATGCGCATTAGCCAGCGTTATCAGCATCTGGTGCGGAACAACTCCGTGTTCTGGCTGGCATCCGGATACAATCTCGACTTTGGTTTGACCGGCGGCGTCGTGAAGACCGGTACCTTCAATCAGTTCATTCGCGGCGGAATCGCCTTCGCTACGCCACCGGGTACGCCGCTGGCCCCGAAAGCGCAGGCAGGTAAACACTTCCTGCTGCTCGAAAGCGAACCAAAAGAGTGGCGTGAATGGGGAACCGCCCTGCCACGTTAATCTCTCCCCTTGCTCCGGCGTACATACTCGCGCCGGAGCACTTATGCTACACTGCGCACCTGTTTTTTTGCCGGTGGTACCAAGTGGCTTATTTTCCCGACGCCTTTCTAAACCAAATGCGTGAAGCAATGCCTTCCACGCTCTCATTTGATGATTTTCTCGCTGCCTGCCAGCGTCCGCTTCGTCGCAGCATCCGCGTCAATACGCTGAAAATCTCCGTTGCCGACTTCCTCACTCTGACAGCACCTTACAACTGGTCGCTCACTCCGATACCCTGGTGCGCTGAAGGTTTCTGGATCGAACGCGATGATGAAAAGTCAGTACCGCTCGGCAGTACCGCGGAACATTTAAGCGGCCTGTTTTATATTCAGGAAGCCAGCTCAATGCTGCCGGTCGCCGCGCTGTTTGCCGATGGTAACACTCCAGATCGCGTGATGGATGTCGCGGCAGCCCCCGGCTCCAAAACCACGCAAATTGCCGCAAAAATGAAAAATCAGGGCGCGATTCTGGCAAATGAGTTTTCCGCCAGTCGCGTCAAAGTCCTGCATGCCAATATCAGCCGATGCGGGATAGCCAATGTCGCGCTAACCCATTTTGACGGGCGGGTATTTGGCGCAGCGTTGCCAGAAGCCTTCGATGCCATTTTGCTGGACGCGCCGTGTTCCGGTGAAGGCGTGGTGCGTAAAGATCCCGATGCGCTAAAAAACTGGTCGCCAGAAAGTAATCTGGAAATTGCCGCAACCCAGCGCGAACTTCTCGACAGCGCCTTTCATGCCTTGCGTCCCGGCGGCACGTTGGTTTACTCGACCTGCACGCTGAACCGTGACGAAAATGAAGACATTATGCAGTGGCTGATTGAGACCTACCCGGACGCCGTCGAGTTTTTACCACTGGGCGATTTATTCCCGCAGGCTGAACGCGCCCTGACCCCGGAAGGATTCCTGCATGTGTTCCCGCAGATCTACGATTGTGAAGGTTTTTTCGTCGCGCGTCTGCGCAAAACTGCCGCGATCCCTGCACTACCGACGCCAAAATACAAAGTCGGTAACTTCCCGTTCAGCCCGCTTAAAGGGCGTGAATCCGCGCTTGTCACTCAGGCCGCTAACGCCTGTGGATTGCAGTGGGAAGACACTCTGCGCCTGTGGCAGCGTGATAAAGAGATTTGGCTATTCCCAACCGAGATTGAACCCCTGATCGGCAAAGTCCGCTTTTCCCGACTCGGCATCAAACTCGCTGAAACGCACAATAAAGGGTACCGCTGGCAGCATGAAGCCGTCATTGCTCTCGCCAGCACAAATCACAGCCATGCGTTCGAACTGACCCTTGCCGAAGCCGAAGAGTGGTACCGCGGACGGGATGTCTACCCGCAGACCGCACCGACCACCGACGATGTGCTGGTTACGTTCCAGCATCAGCCGATTGGCCTGGCGAAACGTATTGGATCGCGATTAAAGAATAGCTACCCGCGCGATCTTGTCCGGGATGGCAAACTCTTTACAGGATAACGCACGTTTTTACTGGCGCTTTTGCTAACGTTGACTACGCTGAAAAATGGACGGCCTAACTGGTCGTACCACAACCAGCAAATAAACGGAGAGCACGATGATGAAAACCAGTGTGCGCATTGGCGCTTTTGAAATCGACGACGCCGAGTTACATGGCGAATCGCCAGGGGACCGAACGTTAACCATTCCATGTAAATCCGATCCGGATTTATGCATGCAACTTGATGCCTGGGATGCCGACACCAGCGTCCCGGCCCTTCTTAACGGAGAACATTCAGTTCTATTTCGCGAGCACTACGATCGTAAGTCAGATGCCTGGATCATGCGCCTTGCCTGATTCAAAAAGAACCCGTCGCCAGACGGGTTATTTCTTGGTTAATTTCCCTCATCTATCAACATCTTCTACACTACAGGTATGGCTTTACCATTTGAGGATGGAATGTTCACGCTGGTTCTTTTTGTGTGCTACCTGGGTGGCGGTTGTGAAGATATCGTTGTTGATGTCTACAAAACTGAGCAGCAGTGCCTGATATCGATGGACGATCAGCGTATTCGTAACGGCGGATGTTTACCCGCGGATGACTACATAGACAGCTTCTGGCGTCCGGCCCAGGAATACAGCGATTTTTGATTATTGCAGTTGCACCAGCGTCAACTCGCCACCAAACACCGCACCGGTATCAATATAGTGCAGATTCTCGTGGTCCAGTCGCTGACGCAGAGGCGTATGGCCAAACCAAAAGTGATCCGCGCCGCGAATGCCGTTGCCTTTATTCATCAGCCTTGTGCGATCCCACAGTACCCGCTGTAAATCGACCTCTTTTTGCCACTGATAATTATCATCAGGGTAATCTGCGTGAGCAATAACGTGTATGCCGTTCTGGCAACGCAGCTCCAGAATCCAGGGTAATTGCCGACACGTTTCAAGAGCGGTTGTCGCCGCTGGCTGCTCCGCCTGCGCAAACCACGAACCGCCATTCATAAACCACAGGAATTGCTCCCCGGTTGCCAGCGCGTCCAGCCCCATCTGTTCATGATTCCCTCTGACCGCGATAATCCAGCGTTTACGCAGTAGTTTCAGGCAACGCAAACTGTCAGGTCCGCGGTCGATAACATCCCCCACTGAAACCAGCAGGTCCTGCCACGGATCAAAATGACACAGGCGCAATTTCGCCATCAATAATGAGAAGCAACCGTGGATATCCCCGACCACCCAAACATGTCGCCAGCGCGTCGCTTCCACTCTTTGATAAGCATTGTCAGGCAGTCCCATTTGACCTCCTGTACACAGTTCTCATGCAACTTTAATTTTAGCAAATACATCAGAAAGGCGGGGACGTTTCTATTTATATCCGAGACATAATTATTTATGGATATGTAATCGGGCATCCATTTTAATCCCATTCGCTGTAATAACGACAAGTGGTGTTGGCTTTAAATCGTAACAGTCAAGTATTCGTGAAAGTAAGTCATGAGGAACCTCCGATGAAGCCATAGCTTTCATGACAAACGATTTATCATTAATGGTCCTTAGAAGCAGGCTATTAAAAACTTCTTGTTTATATGCATTGAATTCATAATAACGCCTGGCTGGTGATGCTGCCAACTTACTGATTTAGTGTATGATGGTGTTTTTGAGGTGCTCCAGTGGCTTCTGTTTCTATCAGCTGTCCCTCCTGTTCAGCTACTGACGGGGTGGTGCGTAACGGCAAAAGCACTGCCGGACATCAGCGCTATCTCTGCTCTCACTGCCGTAAAACATGGCAACTGCAGTTCACTTACACCGCTTCTCAACCCGGTACGCACCAGAAAATCATTGATATGGCCATGAATGGCGTTGGATGCCGGGCAACCGCCCGCATTATGGGCGTTGGCCTCAACACGATTTTACGTCACTTAAAAAACTCAGGCCGCAGTCGGTAACCTCGCGCATACAGCCGGGCAGTGACGTCATCGTCTGCGCGGAAATGGACGAACAGTGGGGCTACGTCGGTGCTAAATCACGTCAGCGCTGGCTGTTTTACGCGTATGACAGGATACGGAGGACGGTTGTGGCGCACGTCTTCGGTGAACGCACTCTGGCCACACTGGAGCGTCTTCTGAGCCTGCTGTCGGCCTTTGAGGTCGTGGTATGGATGACGGATGGCTGGCCGCTGTATGAATCCCGCCTGAAGGGAAAGCTGCACGTAATCAGCAAGCGTTACACTCAGCGCATTGAGCGACATAACCTGAATCTGAGACAACATCTGGCAAGGCTGGGACGGAAGTCACTGTCGTTCTCAAAATCGGTGGAGCTGCATGACAAGGTCATCGGGCATTATCTGAACATAAAACACTATCAGTAAGTTGGAGTCATTACCAACCATCTGAGTCATTCATATATCCATTCCATCTTTAATAATTTTATCGCTATAACCCGTTCATAATAAATCATAATCCTTAGATTATTACCAATTAACTTTATCCGATATCCCCATGGCTATGAAAAAATTAATATACTGTCATTTTCAATAGTACAACATTTAAATCATATCCATCTGCCACGTTACGAGAACATTTGCATAAAGGGATGCAGATAGCACCGAGTCCAAGACCAAAGTGAAAAATGACAGAAAAGTACTTGGATATGGGGGCAAAAATGTTTAGATTGTTGTAGCAGGCATAAAATGCCGCACAAAGAATTTCGTGTGTTTTGGCACCGTGCATTCTAACCTTTTGGTTTATAAAGTACACAAAAAGAGACCGAATACGATTCCTGTTTTTTCCAAAATTATTTTTTCTCATTTATTTTCAATGCAATAACCGACCACCAGTATTAAAAACGCACAAATAAAGGTGTATTTTCAGGCACTAAAAATCATATAGTTAGCCAAAATTTCGGACATATTCGGACCAGTTTCGGACAATTTTTTCCGTTTTATAGCGAACGTACTGACTCCAGCAAACATGAGAAGGAACAGATAAGCCGTACTGTTCAGGAAATGTTTGAAGAGGCTGAGTTCTGGCTTATTTCTGAGTAATATGAAGCGAGGCGCGCACTCTAATCATGTTATGAATCGACCCGTAGCCTGAACTTTCCAGACAATGGCTACGGTTTTTTAACGATTCGTCAGGCACACTAGTCCTGTTTTTCAGGTGGTGTATTGCTTACTTTTTCAACGCATCAAGCTGTGCTTTCAACTCCTTTACTGCCCCGATCAAGTCAGACACCAGGGCCAGATACGACACGTTAAGGATAGGGTTTTCCGGGTCCTCACCTCCCGCCTTAAACACATATAGTGGGTCCACTTCCTGGAGTTGCTGGGCTATAACCCCGCGGTCTCGTCGGCCATCCCCTCGCCATGTGAACTCGTAAGACTCTATCCGGCTGACACGGTCCAGGGCGCCTGTTTGTGCTGCAGTTGCTTCTTTTTTCAGGCGTCCATCCGAACCTGACGGCAATATCGCCCCATTTGCGGTATTGATTCCTCCGGAACCATTCACAAAAAGCCAGTACTTTGTATAGCCAGCCCCGTCAGAGCAGGTCAACATTGGGCCTGCTGAGTCTGCCGTCCCTGCAGAACCAATGTAACCACCGAACGCCATGTTTAATGTGAACTGGCTTCCCGTACCTCCTGTTTTCTGTATGGTTGCCATCCCCGCAGGCGCAAATACCCGGCTCCCGGAGTAGATATGCTTTATATTAAAGGGCGCGGCTTTGATTGCCGGTGTGGCTTCCGTAATAACCGTCGTTGGTGCGGAAATATCGCCTTTCATACTAATGGCGAATGTCGCGGTATTTACTGATGCTATGCACTGAGAGAAGTCGGATAAATTACCGAGTGCAGCTGCTGTGTCATGGGCCTGCTGCGCACTGGTAGCCGCCTCTCCCGCTTTTGTGGTTGCGGTCGATGCACTGGTGGCTGCCTCTCCGGCTTTCGTGGTTGCAGTTGAAGCACTGGTAGCCGCCTCTCCCGCTTTCGTGGTTGCAGTCGATGCTGCTGTTGAAGCTGTTGATGCGCTTGCCGCTGCGGCCGTTTTATCGACAGCAACTTGTCCCGCATCAGCTGATATCTGGTCAGCCAGGGACTGCAGGTGGTCGGGGTCTATTTCTTTAAGCAGGTCGGTTATCTTTTTCCAGCTTGGTCCGGAAAACTGAGAGCCGTCAGGCAGCATCACAGTAATATCACCACCGGTGCTGAACACCATTTGCCAGTTCTGCTTGTCGTAATTAAGCCCACGAAGCGCCTCAGTTGTCTGCGCAACCAGCGCAGCGGTCACCTGGTTCTGGGTGGCTCGTGGAACAGCATTCCACGCAGAGGATGCTTGTGACGGGCCGGGATACTTGCTGATCAGGGTGATTTGAGTGTCACTGTCGATCGTCTTTACTGGCAGTGTGTAAGTAATACCGCCGACCGTAACGACAACAAAATCACCTGCAGCTAACTCAGTGGTGAAAGTGGTGTCAGTTCCGGCAACCGAGGCTGAGTTATTGTTAAGGGTTAAGGTTCCTGCTGACATGGGTTTTCCTCAGTACATGTTCGGAATAATGAGAATGGGCATGGTGATATTTCTGTTCCGGCTCATATCCCATGAACCGGAGTTGTGGTTAGCAAAAACTTTGTTGTAGGCTGACCTGACATTACCACCGGACATCACGACCCCCTTCGTCCGTATATTTCCGTAACCACCATCCATACGGACCTGCACGCCGGTATAGACTATCTGGCAGAACCCGCCGCCAATATTCTGGAAAGCATCGGTGATCTGGATTTGTCGGTCATACACAAAGGGGCGTTTCAGCGTGGAGAACGTGACCTGACCTGCCGCGTTGGTCATCGTAATACCGTCTCCGCCGACTGGTGCTGTCTGGTTGAATATCACCAGGTCTATCGTCGCCGTTCCGGCCACGTCGTCCCGCCCTGTGTAGGAAATATCGCGAACGATGATACTGGTGCCATCAAACCCCACCGACACATTCGGGTTATCCCATTTGCCGAAAGGAATACCGCTGACCGGAAGCGTAGCGCTGCCGCTAACCGTAATGCGCCCGGAATAAGCGCAGGTCATCAGCGCCGCCTGATTGGATATAGCGGTGAAGTCAGTCGAGTTTGAGACCAGTAATCCTTCGTTATACGTCGCCGCAGGCAGCAGCTCCATAACGTAGCCTGACCAGTCAGGGACAATGCTTTTCCCACCGATTGTCTCAGCCCCGATAATCACCCCTGAATCACCGTTTCGGGTGACGCTGCTCATTATGGCCACATCAAATTCAGCAAAGGAATAGATGTAAATGGGATTGGTTGGCACCACGATAGCCTGTGAACCAGGAACAAGCGGTGTATTGACCGGGTACTGCATAAACTGGGATGACCAGCCTGAGAACGATGTACAAAAACTGGGGGCGCGAAGCCCCGCAGTAATTGCCATCACCGGACGGCCATCGTTGTAATCAATCAGAATACCTTCCGGCATTATGACCACCTCCCGACGACAACCCGTCCACCACCAGACAAATTGACGGTCACACCATTACCGTTGATAACGACTGTGTTATTCGTACCGTTAAATGCAAACTGGCCACTGTTTGCGTAAAACTGCCCATGAAATTCACAGTCTCCGTTTTTATCGACATTCCACCCAGCACCAGAAGGACCAGGAACGAAAGATGTGGACCGGATATAGTTGCCAATTTTGGCATTAGTAATACTCCCGTCCTGAATTAGCGCATCACGGATAAATACTTGCCCGTTATAGACAAAAAATGCAGCAGTGTAATTCCCCGGATCACTTCCGGAATAAATACCAAACTGGTCAGCAGCAAAAACCACTGTGGATTTATAGCTGTTCCCCGATGGCTCAATCGACATACCGAACCCGGTGCTGTATTTCACTCCATTCCTGACAATGCCGAGATTAGTGACATAAGAAGCTTTTGCCGTTCCATCAATATTTACTTCGGCGGTAAGTTTCTGGTTAACCGCAGCCGTCAGACTGCCTTCTGGTCCGATTGATGCCTGAACATAGGTGGACAGGTCAGCGAGTCCCTGCTCGGCTGTAGCAACGGTTGTTTTAACCACCAGGATGTCAGCACGAACTTCGCCATACTGAACCCACTGGTGTTCAACAGTGCCATGATTTGCCAGCGCATTTTCCATAATGCCTTCCAGGTTCGTATCGACACCGGCCTTAACGTTCTGGAACGCATCTGATTTCTGAATGCCATCATCAATGAGGTCCATGAGACTGCCAGTGTCCATAGAGCACAGCGCAGGTACTTCGACAAAACCGGATGCACCAAAGGCGTTAATTGTCCGGATATACCAGTAATAGGTATGTCCAACCTGTAGCTGATTGCTGGTCCAGGTGGTTCCCATCCCTTCACGGCTGGCATTCGCTTCCACGGTGGCTGTTGAGGCATCAGGCAGCTTCGTTTCTCCTGACGTCCAGAAATCAAACTGTGTGGAAACACTGGTAATTGCCGCCAGACGCGGGATCAGCGTGACCGCAAAGAAGCCCTGCTCAATATCAACATGGGAAGGTGCTGGCGGGGCTTCAATACTGAATTCAAGATACCCTTCCGGCGACTCTGCCCCCATCTGGTTTACGGCAATAACGTGGGCTGTGTAGGTATTTTTTGGTAACCCGGTAAGACGCGTGAACGTTCCCGGAACCTGGACGGACATAACCATTTGACCATTGCGACGAATGATCACTTTGTTGTAGACCACCTGCCCGATATTCTGCCAGGACAAAATACCCTGTACGACCTGACCAATTTCCTCTACGGTGTATTTCAGGTTCTGCGGCTGCGCCACGCCGCCTGATGGCAACTGAGTAAACGGCGGTCGCTCGATCGGTTTACCGATGGCATCGCCCCAGACATCTGCTATTTCCTGCTTCAGTGTCAGTTGTACGCCATTCTGAACGCCGAACTTCCAGTCAGTTACCCGCATCTCAACATTCACGATACCGATAGACGGGAAATTCACCTTCACATACATTCCCGGGCGGTAACGATACCCGCTCAGGTTTAACGTAACGTTCATGGTTCTGGCGATACGGGTGCGCTTTAACTTCACGTCTGCCAGACGCTGGGCCTGAAATTCAGAGGTCACAAATCGCAGCTTCATATCCTGCGATATTTCCACGCCGTCTTCCGTCACCCATTCACTGACAGATACAGAAGGGAAATCCGCTTCGGTATACCCCTGCTGCGGATCGACAAATGTCCCCTTGATAGTGTTAACACGTTCCGCCTGAGAGACTTCCGGCATGATTTCGATATCACCGGCCAGCTGGCTCTCAGTGATCACCTCTGTCGCAGGGCCATAATAAGCCCCGACCAGAAGGCCATGTTTGCCCGCGGTATACGTTACATCCCCGGCGCAGGCTGCCAGCATCCCTTCCAGAATACTGACCTTGTTTTCACTGAGATCGAACTCACCGTTGATGGTATATCGCTTCTCAATGGTATTACCGCCAGTAATCACATCCTCATCACAGATGTTCGCCGCTTCCTTAAACTGGTCCCAGAGAATATCGGTATCGGGTACTTTCAGGTAATTGCGGTAATAGTCCAGGATAACCAGCGCCGCATTGTTGCTGTAACCCGTCAACCCGGTGCGGGGGTCATAAATAGCCCGCCCCTGTTTTTCGACCTTGATGTTAGGGATGCCTGCCGGGAATTTTTCAGCATTGAATTTAAGGGATACACGCAGCCAGGTGAGTCCTTTACCGATCATGTCTTCTTTCCATGACGGGCAGTTTTCCAGCATGTAGGGGTCCGCCGTCTGGCGGTTGGTGTGCAGCTCGAAAAAGGCATGCTCAGGATAGCTACTGATAGGCTCATCACCCAGCCAGACAGTCTGTACACCGGATAACGGATGTCCTGCCAGGGCAATGGCCAGATGAAGCATTTCGCCATCATCCTGTTCGCCAGCCTGTTCTTCGGAAAAGAACAGAGTGCCTGCTGATGTGGAGCGACCATACACAACGGTTTTGGCACTGGCCGCAGCGCGCAGAACCTGTTTGCGTTCAGACGTATCACGGTAGGAATTCAGCGACGGGGTCTTGGTCAGCGCCTGAGTGGCAATCTGTGCGGCGACGGTGATAACCATCGCAATGGCATACATTTCATTTGCCGCCGCCACACCTGCGGCAATGGTGGCAACAATAGGAACAGCAGCAGGCATTAACGCACCCTCCAGACACTCAGCGGTTTAACCCGCAGACTGACAAGACCATTTTCGCCAGGAACCCATACCACGCCGGAATACACCACCCCGGCACATCGCGCCCCGGCATTTTCAACCACGGCAATATCCCCTCGCTGCGCCAGCTTCACCGGCACCTCATCGAGATAACGGGCCAGCACCTTTTCAAGCGAACCGCCACCGCGCAATATCGCCTTTTTCGCCCCATGCTCGCTGTCGTAGGTTCCGCGCCAGCCTGCCGCAAAATCCTCGCCGCACATGGCCTGAGCGCAGTCCGCCGCGAACAGGCAGCAGTCATGAATGCCCCATAAAAAAGGCCGCTTTTCAGCGGCCCTTATTACGGTAATTAATCTGTTATGCCAGTCCGGATGCTTCATGCTTCCTCACTTATAGGTAAATCCTGGTGCATCTTTTTTACTGCCCCAGTAAATCGAACGTTCAGACATCTGCGCCACATACCGGAATATGCGGTCACCGGGATAAGCGGCCTGCTGCGATTCATCGGTATAGCGATCGGGGAAAGGACGCTGCCAGTCTTCAAAAATATTACTGATGGTGTACTGCAGGGCGTTCGTCCCGCCAGCGGTCGCCCCCGTACTGGATACCCTCCCTTTGAACAGGAGATCGGCAACCTGGACAACACCGTTATCATCCATGGCCACCAGATAGATTTCGGCATTTCTGCCCACGCATCGCTCATTCAGCGTGGTGGCAAAGAGGGCCATATCCAGGCCTGAAAGGGTCATTTTGACCTGGGTCGGGCTTGTTGTGCTGGTTTCACTGGCATCATCAACAGAACCCATGCGCCCCATGCCGTAATAGACATAGCCGCCGAGAACCAGTGTCCCGGTACCGGAATGCACATAGACGGTACCGGATTCAAACTGAATATTAGCGGCAATCGCGACCGTCACCCTGTCGCGGGATAACCAGTCCACCATCGAATCCGAAAAGGGGGAATACAGCATTAAAATGCCTCCTCAAGCTCCAGCGCGTAACTGGTAAAAACACCCGGCACACGATTACCTGCACCCTGCTGGTTATCTTTCAGTTTGAAAATACCGTAGGGTTTCGCAACTTCAATGGCAGCATTAGCAGGTGGCGAGCTACGTAACATAGGCGCAAAGGCAATCATTGCGGTACCGTTCGCCGCGCTCGTCACGTCGGCTGTAACCATCTTCAGCTCGTCGTTAACAGTGAAGTAATCTCCCTGTCTGAGAACCACTGCTCCCGGTGTCCAGCCCTTACTCTGTAGTTGAACTCCCGTCTGATCTGCCCCATCAACAACGGGCGCACCAGCAGGCGCTCTGCCACTTCTGCCCCAGTCACGGACTTTTACCCTGCCATACTCGCCATCGAGCGAAGCCACCAGAGCATCAATGCGCCTGGATTTTTCGTCAGTCAGGTTATTAAAAGTCAGAGAACATACCCAGCGGGTACCGGGGAAGCGTGCTGTCTGCGATGAGCCATTGAATGGGGAGCGAAAGGTTTTGGTATTACTCTCAGGTCGCCATGTCAGCGACGCGGGACAGACATCTTCCGGCCATTCGAGTACAGCCATAGATTCTCCTGCATTATTCTGCGCACGGGGGCGCTACTGATCATTTGTCAGGATGTTACTGATTTACATACCTGGTTATGGTTGTTACTCAGCCCGTCAGTAGTGGGATACTGGCGCACTAAAAAAGGGAGGGATGGCTGATTACCTCTGACAAGGAATTAGAAAATGGATCAACCAATAAAGTTTATTGAAAAGCTGGAAATTAGTGCTAACACAAGTAACCTTGAGTCTCTTGGCGCTGAAATTGTTGCACTAAAGGTTGCTGTTGGCCTTATTTTTCAAAAGTTACAAGACCCAATGAGAGAAGCTTTTCTGAAAGAATTAAGGCAACTTAATAATCCAGCAATGAACGACCTAGCAAAACAACTCGAACAATTTCGCATTTAATTCATAATGCCAAATTGTGATGAGTGAAATGCTACTTTTAATTCAGCGGTCTGTTTCTGGGCCGCTTCAATAATCTTCGCGATAACATTTTGAGCATATTCTTTTGCCCGCTGATTGTACCCTTCCAGCGTAAATTCTGGCGTTAAGTCTTCGCTGTACTGAATGGTAGCGACGTTTTCTTTGCCAATTTTCACTGACACGTTACTGCCAATGCGCTGCGTAGATGACATCGTCAAATTTTCTCCGAAAGAAATTCTTACTCCTTTTTCTTTCGGAAACCCTACTTTAAATTCAAGTGACTCAACTCGTTGTTCTAAAGTCATAACTGTCCCCCGCCTTTCGGCTTAATGAATATTAATAATGCATTACACGCCAAGTAAGCGCCGCGCCTGGCCGCGATTTGAAAAATCATTCAAAATATCCTGTCTGGCCTGTTTCGCACCGTCATTCGCGCCCTGTCGCGCAGCTTCCTGCATAGCCTGCTTCAGTGCCGCATCCCCGTTACCAGATATGTTGAAGTGCTGATGAATAATCGTATCACCGCCACCTGACGTGGAACCCGGACTACCAACCATGCGAACACCCAGCGAACCATCAGCTGATCGTGTCAGGGGCATAATGGCTTCCGGCCCCGCCTCCCCCATAAGCCCAGCGCCTTTTGCAAAAGCAAAATATGTCGGTGTGCTAACAATACTGTTGCTGTAAGCGCTCA
Source organism: Citrobacter sp. RHBSTW-00859 (assembly GCF_013729795.1). Classification (NCBI taxonomy): domain Bacteria; kingdom Pseudomonadati; phylum Pseudomonadota; class Gammaproteobacteria; order Enterobacterales; family Enterobacteriaceae; genus Citrobacter; species Citrobacter sp. RHBSTW-00859. Next base: position 2,916,259 of record NZ_CP056284.1, read on the forward strand.
GGCTTTCAGAAGCATATGCGCCACCTTTCGCATTCAGCTTTATGCCAGATGCGGCCGAGTTATAAGCGCCTGAAGGAGTGCTGCCAGATGCAGCGCCAGCACCCGCTCCAAACATGCCGCCGATTGAACTGAAAAAACCGCTGTTACTGGCAGAGCGTAAAGAATCCACCAGCATCGCATTTAGGATAATTTTCTGCATAGACTGAAGCACCGAACTGGCCCAGTCTTCCCAGTCAACCTTATTACCGGCCAGTGCATCAGAAATGTTACCCACCAGCCCGGACATTGCGTTATTCACCAGGTCAGCAGACTGAGATGCGTAATCAGAAGCAGTGTCAGCCCAGTTTGCAAAACCTTCACGCATACCCGTTGTCCAGTCACTGCGCTGAGCGTCAGAGGCTGAGTAGTAAGCTTCCTGATCTCGTAACCGTTCATCGAGATAACGTTTATTCAGTGCCAGTTCCTGACGGTATAGGTCTTCAGAAATATCACCTGACTGGTACTGGCGCTGCAGATCAACGTTCTTTTGCTGAAACTCTTCCCGGATACGCAGCACTTCCTGCATCCGTTCACGCATTCGGCTTCCCTGACCATACCCGGTAAGTTCTGCCTGGTTAGATGCCCTGGCACTGGTATTCGAATCAGCAAGGTTAGCTTCATACGCCGCTAATTGTTCGCGGATTTTTTGCTGATCAATCAACGCTGCATTCTGCAATAAGGTTTGTTTTTGCGCTTCGGTGAGAGAAGTAAGCTCCCCCTGGCTAACCTGATATTTCAGTTTTGCCAGTTCGGTATTCTGACCAGCCAGAGCGATTTGCTCTTTCTGCTGCTTAATGAGTTTGTCGTAAGTATCCGCTGTTTTTTCGGCTTCTGTTTTTCCACCTTTTGCTTTCGACTTGTTAGCCTGATTATTCCGCCACTCTTCTAAGCCATTGTTAATTAACTCCTGACGGCTGGTCTGGTAACGAGGGTCATTAGAAGCGAAGCCAAGATCATCAGCAGAATAACTTAATCGTAAGCGTTCTCTCTCCTCACCTTTACGGCGAGATAATTCAAGTTCACGCCTACTTTTTTCAATCGCATCCACCTGTTTAGTATTTAGGTCAGCCTGAGGTGACCTTAACGGAGAGTTAACCAGTCCCTGGCGAGACATAAGCAGTGCATTTCCCAACCCTAGCAGACGGTTAAACTCTGTATGCTGGCCGTTCATAATTAATAATGACTGATAGGCTGAATTCTGTTCTGCTGCCTGCTGACGTATAAGCGCAATACGACGATGCTCTACCCCCTCAAGAACCTCCTGAATAGACTGCGATTTAGCCTGCATCTGTGCCAGGCGTTCTTGCTCAATAGCTAAAGCATTAGTGGCATCAGAAAGACCTCGAGTGGCATCATCTATGCTCTTAAGATGGTTAACCATGTAACCTGCAACTGTAGGGCCAGGGTTAGCCAACATGTGCTGGTAACCGGAAATTTCTTCCCGTAACTGCCTAACCTTTTTTGCCTGCTCATCAATAAGCCGGTTTTGCTCGTCTAATGCCTGCCTGGTCTTGGCTTCATTATCTGAAGCCTCAGGTAATGACATGGTTTTTGTTTTAGAGCGTATCTGATCAATAGTATTTGCATAGTCTTGTGCGGATCGGCGAGCTTGCTCCTGATTCTGGTACATGGTGTACCATGCACCAGCTCCCAGCATAACCAAACCAGGAATCCCGCCAACCAACCCAAGAGCGCCCCCCATCAACCGAGAGCCTAATGATGTCACATTATTTAGGGCTTCCTGCGCTGCGGTCCTTGCCGAAATATTTCTGGTTAATGATGCTTGAGCATCAGATAACCTTTTCTCCGCTGCTGCCTGAGCATCAGTTCCCCTGGTAGCAATTAAAGCTTGTTGTGCCCGATACACAGCTGCACGAGCGCGAGCCGTGGATATTTGAGTACCTCTAACTTGCGCTTCAGCAAGCGCAATCTCACTCTTTGCTGCATTTAATAACCCTGATGTTGCTGAAAACGCTCCTGATGCCATGTCTCCAAACCAACGCGCTGCGCCAACAGCAACAAGAACACCTGCGGCAGTTGCAACTTCATCAATATTATCTGCAATCCCATTTAATGCGCCTGTCAATGTCCGGCTAACACCACTTGCTTCATTTGCGCCGCCAACCCAAGCCATAAAAGCGTTTTCAATTTTTGTTGTTGCCGCAGATACAGTCTGCGGCATTTCGTTGTATTCTTCACGAAGTGATCCGAGCTGGCTGATTAATGCCGGAACAACCTTGTCAGCAGTAAGTTGACCTGCATCAGCCATTGCTTTTAAGTCTTTCCTAGCGACCCCCATCCCAGAGGCAAGAGCCCTGATAACACGATCACCATTCTCATTAACTGAGTTAAATTCCTCACCACGTAAAACCCCCTGAGCTAGTGCCTGGCTGAATTGGGTAATAACAGAACTCGCCTCTGCTGTGCTTGCGCCAGAAAGCTTCAATCCGGTAGAAATAGCCTCAGTAACATTTAATACTTCTTCGGAGCTATAGCCGAATTCACGCATTGATGCAGCTGAGCGAGCAAACAGGTTTGCGTTATCTGAAAATGCGGTTCCTGTTCGCTGGCTAATATCCATCAGAGAGCGTTGTGACTGGTTGAAGTCATCAGTTGATTGCGAGGCCTGTTTCAATCGTGCATTAACCGAACTCCATTCATCCGCAAGGGATATCAGGTGCCCAGTGGCGTATGCACCAGCGAAAGCACCAGCAAGCCCCATCGCAGAGGATTTTGCAGAATTAAGTTGGTTCGTTACTTCTGCCAGAGCTCTCTGCGTCTCTCTTGATGCAGCGGCCGCCTGACGACCACCATTCTGCATGGTTTTGTAATAATCCTGCCCCATACGTGAAGCGCGAGAAATTTCTGTCTGGAAAGATTGTGAATTTGCGGATACTTTAATAATCAGTTCTCGCAAGGTGGCCATTATTCATTCTCCAGAAACAAAAAAACCGCCGAAGCGGTTTGTATTATTATTTTTCCCAGACTTTTCGTCGGGCTTCCTCAAGATATTCTTCATCGGTTTTTGTGGGATGATCACTTGATAACAAATCACTACCACAATGCTTGCATTTGATGGCTTCTTTTTTTATTAATTCAGCACAGAATGGGCATTTTTTCATACCATCAAATTCCAGCTTCTCTTTTTCTTCAAACTGTACATCTTTTTTAATAACTAAAGAGTGAACTAAGGCAACAATGAATAACAGAGCCCCATAAATCCACCACCCCAAAAAAGAGCGACCCTTGCTACTTGCAATCAATGCAGGTATTAGACCAATAACAATTGAAATAAGTAAGATTTCCATGACTTTCCCCTAAACATCATCAATGAGGTAAATCCTATTATCTTACTGAATAAATGTCACTGAGTTGCTGCTGTTAATGCAGCCTCAAGCCCTGCAAACGGATCCTTCGGTGCTGATTGTTCATCACCACCCCAGCGCAGGATCGCATCGTCCAGCGGTACTTTCGCCCCCTGTGAGCCGTAGATAGCAGAGACGATCTGAGCTGCCTGAATATCACCACGAATATCGCCGATGGGGCTTTGTCTGTCGAATTCAATCCACATCAGCAGCTCGCTTGCCGTCATGGTCTGCCGAAGCTCTGAGAGCGTGCGCCCCATGCGGAGCGCAAGCGCCATCAGAAACTTTACGCCGGGGGTTGCGACTTTTCCCGCGCTTCGTCCGCGCTGTTGATGAGGTCAAGCGCCTGTTTGAGAAGGCGTGAGTGAACGGGCCCGTAAATTTCACGAACCTGGTCTTCTTCATCGACGCTGAATACCGGTTGCTTGTTGGTATCGCAAAGGACATCAATGAACAACACCACGTCAGCACAAAGATTACGGTGTGCTTTTTCTGATACAGACACCTCGCCTTCTTCATCAGCGCCAGATTTTGCAATTTCCTGCCAGCGTAGCCACCCTTCGCCAGAAGGTTCCCGCAGAACAACCTTTACACCGCCCCATTCAGGGACCGTAATGATTTTATGACGAAAGCCTGACATCTTAGCCAGCGCCAGTTCTTTAAGACTCTTAGCCATTTTTTATCCCTGATTTAAGAAGATGAATTACGCTACCGTTACGACGCAGGTTGCTGAAGTAACTTTTCCCGCAGGCGTGGAAGCGTCGGTAACTTCACAAACGTAATCACCGGCATCACCCGCAGCAGCGTTTGCCTTATTGAACGTTGCTGTCGCCTGTCCACTAACCGCGCTGCCGCCTTTCTTCCAGACGTAGGAATAAGGTGCTGTTCCTCCAGCCGCTACAATCGTCAGTGACAAGGCCGCACCAGAGGTAACGGATTTGGTGTCAGGCAGATCGGTGGTAAGGCGCAGCGCGTTATCAATTTTCGTCGGCTTACCTTTCAGGCGTAGCGAGAACGTTGCGGCCACCACGCTGTTTGTCCCTGAAGACCAGGTGTGCTGACGAACTTCAGACAGGAACTGGAAGCCAATACCAGAGGGGAAGACAATCCGAAAACCATACGTGGTGTCGTTATCGTAAGCTTCACGCAGCGCATCCTGTGCCGGGTTAACATAAAAGTTACCGGACATAGAGATTTCTGACTGAGCGCCCAGGCCGTTGATGTTTTCCTGCTCGGTGGAGCACAGAGTGGTGACATCAATGTCCTGCTTCTGACCACCAGTAAACTGGACCTCTTTGATAGTACAGTGCAAATCCAGCCATGTTGCAGCACCAATCGTATCCAGTGTCGCTGGCGCAGAGGTGATCTGAATTTTTGTACCCTGCGATTTTTCATACAGTGAGGACATATTTGTCTCCTGAAAATAGAAAACCCGCCGTAGCGGGTTTGTGAGTTAATGGATTTGTCAGACAGTGACCTGAAATTCCAGCGTCGCCCGGTAATACCGGTTCTCTGGCTCATAACCAGGGGTTTTGCTTATATTGGTGGGATTGAGTGGCTTAACCACTTGAAGCGCTATATCACGAAGATTTCGCGCCTCTTTAAGAGTCAGTGAGTAAACGTCCACCTGGATTGATATCCCGGATTCGGCCTGACCGCAGAGAACGTCGGCGGTCACATCAGAAATAAGCGAAAAAATCACCCAGGGCGGCGATATCGAGGGCTGACCATCACTGCCGAGCGGCGCAACGTAGGGATAAACCTGCCCTCCGGCCAGCGGTTTCAGCAAAAGATAAAGGTCATCTTCCGTCATTTGCTCAGCACCTCATCAATAGCCTGATTCATGCGTTTCATGGCAACCTGCGCTGCAAGTTCTTCGCGGGTATCAAATGCAGGACGGACAAAAGGATGTGGGGGCATATTCACTGTGCCCATTTCGACAAATCGCCAGTAAAACGCGTTACGTCGATCGGAGGCTTTCATTGAATTATCGCTGTTACCCGTTCGCATGTTTCGACCACGAATATGAACACCGGAAGAGATATCACCGCGTTTTCTGGATCGCTGCGTCAGCACCACAACGTTTTTCTTCAGTTTACCGGTTCGCTCAGGCGCCCTTGCTATCACCTCGTCTTTCAGAACCTCAGCCCCAGCTCGAGTGGCATCACGCAGGACTTTGTTGTTTTCGGCGCGGCTCAGTAATTCCAGATCGCGGGAAATCGCTTCAAGGCCAGAAAAATCCAGACTGATATCAATCATTTTTCCGCTCCATTTTTACAGAGTATTTCCAGCCTGGTGGCTTTACTGTCGGGTATGGGAGGACCAATGATATTCAGTACCGCGCCTTTGAATGGCCCTGTCAGCACCTTTAATCTTGATGCAGCAGTCACATCACGCCGGAAACGGACCCACACCCGGATCGTTGCCTGCGCCGTTTCAGCGCCTGATTGCAACTGCTCCCTGCCACTGATCCCCAGCACTTCCGCCCAGATAGTTTTCCCCTCTTGCCACTCCTCAACCGGCTGGCCTGTCGTATCGCGAAAAGAAGCAAAGTTCAGGATAGTAACGCGATGGCGTAATCGACCTGCCTGCATAATCCCTCCTTATGTTCCCGGGTGCTTCCGGTGCGGCCCCAGGAGAGCCTGAACACCAAACGGCAATGTGCTTGTAATATTGCCAATATTTACCGGCTCTCTGTTCTCATACCAGTGGCTGACAAGAAGCATTAACGCCAGCTTGATATCGTCGCTGATGATGATGCCATCAGGGTCACTATCCGGGATGCTAGTATCGTATAGAGCCCTGTTTACAATTTTCTCAGCATGGGACTTTGCTGCACTGAGATATATCGCCAGTGTCTGATCTTCAGAAACATCATCGCTGTCTATCCGGCATTGCTGCCGTAATTCGGCAATAGACGGTTTCATTTGGCCTTCCCACGTTTTGTTTTCTCTGGCTCTGGCTCTGGCTCTGCAGGAACATGATCATCGCCATCACCAAATTTGATAATACCGAGTTCGGTAGCAATTTCCTCAGCGCGGACAGGTAGCTCACCGTCCGAATACACCCCAGCGGGAATGGATTCGACAATACAACCATCTGGGGACCACTTAAGTTCACGCAGTAATTCAGGCATATATCACCTCGAAAATCGGGGCCGAAGCCCCAGAGAATTAAGCGCCAGTGCCGATCTGCAGCAGTTTAATGGCCTGAGAATCCACCAGCATTCCCCCGGTGCGTTTGGTGGTATAGAAACCAACGAATGGTTTTTTGGTGTAGGGGTCACGAAGAATACGGGTGCCAATGCGGTCAACAATGGTGTAACCACGCTTGAAATTGCCAAATGCAATTGCTTTAGCGTCAGCAGCGATATCCGGCATCTGTTCGTTCTCTGCCACACCATAACCAACCAGAGATGAAGGCTGACCCAGTTCCAGACCTGGACGCCACAGGTAGTTGCCTTCTGAATCTTTCAGGATTCGGATAGCAAACAGGCTGTTGTTGTTCATCATGAACTTCGCGCCATTGCGATGCACTTTGCGCAGCGTGTAGACCAGTTTGATGATCGCATCAGCCGTTACACCCGTCGCAGCGCCAGAGAGAATGTGCTGGAGAGTACCAAATGCACGAGTCTTGTCCGGATCAAGCGTGGAGGCGTATGCCAGAAAACCTTTCGGCTTCTTCGTCCCGTTCCCGCTGGTAAAGGCGATTTCTTCCTGCTCTGCAAATTCAATTGCCAGTTCGCTGTTGATCCAGTCTTCGACGTTGAAGAAAGCATCGTCCAGCATGGTTTGAGTGGCCTGCGGGTTACCGTAAATTTCCCCCATGAACGGCTCAATCTGGCCGAGCTTAGACGCATCGGTTTCCGGGCGGGCATCCGTTTCACCAACCCATCCCGAAGCCGTACCGCCGAGATTAACCAGTTTTTTATAGTTAGCGCCGCCGACTGTAATGGTTGTCGCTTCCTGGCGCATCACCACTTCATCTTTCAGAAGATTAAGGATCGTGCGATCCAGCTCTTCCGGCACAGCATAACCACCATCTTCATCCACACCAACCTGCAGAGCTTTGCGTTCAAGTTCGCGGAGCCCGTCATCTTTACCTTTACGCATAAAACCAATGAAGGCGGTTTTATGTTCGCTTGCGGCTTTGCTCTGAGAACCACCGGCTGGACGTTTAACCTGCTTCAGTTCCTCTTCCAGCGCAGATTTAAGTTCATCCAGTTCAGACAACTTGCCGTTTAAGGTTTCAACCTCTCCCGCCAGCTTGCCCTTTTCCTGTTCAACTGCTTCCAGGCGCTTATCGTTCTTTTCTTTGAACGCATCAAACTTCGCCTGCAGTTCCTGCGCGACCTGCTCTACGTCTTTAACGTCAACTGACATAATTAACTCCTGATTAAAATTTGATGTTTTTCAGTGCATCCAGTGCGGTACTCACTTCATCAACATCACGCTGTGAAAGTGAGCTATAACCCCCGGCCATGAATGCTTTAGCCTGGGTGCGTGAGAGCCCAACATCGCGCAGGACTCGTTCAATACTTTTTTGAGAAGGGATTTCTCCGCGGGAAAATGCGCTTTTGACATCACTTACACGCGCTTCATCGTTCGACGGAAACGTGACGAGACTGACTTCCCACAGGTCGATCTCTTTGAGAAGGAACACGCCCTTAACACGGTCATATTCCCAGTCTTTCTGCATGTAACCAATAGAAAGGCCGGTTAAAGAACCGGCCTTCATGTGGGCGTGTGCGCGTTTCGAAAGAGGATCGTCATCAATGAGTAACCGGCCTTTAACATAAAGGCCAACCTCATCCTCTTTCATCTCAGTGTAAATACCGATGGGTTCATCCATACGGTGCTGCCAGAGTAATGCAGGGAGAGCATTCTTTTCTTTCCATGCCTGAAGGGAGGCCGAAAAAGCGCCTGGCACGACAACATCATCGTAGCTGTCCTTTACGCCAAAAACAGAGCCATAGCCTTCAAACTCCCCGCTGTCGCTGACAGACTTTAGCTGTAGCGGAATATCCAGCCGCTGTTTAGTCATCGGCATTATGTTGTTCCTCGGTTGTTTTGTTCTTGCTGCTGTCTGACGGCTTCGTCGTCATGTTCATTGGCGTAAGGTAAATATCTCCGCCTGCGCGTGGGTTAAGTTCTTCAAGTTCCCGGCAGTCATTTGGTGAGTAAATACCCCAGTTAATGCCTGTTGAATACGCCTCAAATCGCGACTTCATATCCCCGCGCAGCAATGCGCCGGCATTGAATTTTGCGTAGTACACACCCTGCTTTGATTCCTTCACCAGCCCGATGTTGATTCGCTGCTCTATGCGGGTCATATACGGAACCAGCGAATAATTGATAAACCCCATGCCGAGATTTTCAATATTGTTAAACGTCGAGCGATCAGTGTTCTGCACCATGTGCATCGGGACCCGGAACAGGCGGCATATCTCCTCAAGCTGGAATTTTCTGGTCTCAAGAAACTGGCTGTCCTCAGCATTGAGTCCCATTGATTTCCAGTCCAGTCCCATTTCGAGAATCATCGGTCTGTGCGCGTTGCTCAGCCCGAGGTGGCGATCCTCAAAATCTTTTTTCAGCCTCGCATAAGCCTCATCGGTCAGCGTTTGCTCAGTACGGAGTAAACCAGAGGTAACCGCGCCATTTGAAAACAACCGCGCACCATGCTCCTCTGTTGCCATTCCCAGAGATATTGCCTCTCTTGCGTAAGCAACAGGATTCAGTCCCACCAGCCCGTCAAAGGTAAGCGTCCTGACATGCCAGATATCATCCTGCCCAAGCACATCTGTTGAGCCATCGGGGAATGTTACCTGGTAAACCGGTTGCCACTGGCTGTTAAGCTTCGGTTCCACGCATCCAGGATCAATGGGAAGAAGTTCCACCACCTCGCCAAGCGCCTTTACTTTGTAGGCGTAAAAATTACCACGAAGACAAAGACAGACAATGACCAGTTCCCAGAATTCCTGGGGGGTCATGTAATCATTTGGCTTCATCGTCAGTAATTTATGCAGCCTTTCGGAAGTCGCTTTTTGTTTACTGTTTCCGGTTACCTTGTAAAGGTTACAGGGCAGCATGCCCATCGACTCAGCAAGAACACGGATGCAACCGAAAACCGCTGTAAGCCGCATGGCTTTCTGGCTGCTTACCCTTTTCCCTGTATAGGTGTCGTAAGTCATTCCCACTGCTTCAGCGAGTTCTGCCGCAGTAGTGACAGGGGCATCACTTTTTTTGAACATTCCGGGGAAAAACATCAGTCAGTCCCTCCTCGCAATGTTTTCCCGGCCAGCGAAAGCGTGCGGGAAACCAGCCATGACCAGATAAGGCAAAGCATACCGGCACTGATTAAACCTCCTGGCGGATAAATCATCCATACACCAAACGAAAGCAAAATAGCGCCCATCACCCCGATCAGCGGGGCGAGAATCATCAGGATCATAACTGCCTCTTTATAATGAACGGACGCCGTAACTTTCCAGATGGTCAGAGAGGCTGTCCTGTTGTTCGCCGCCGTTTACAAGCATGCGGCTCATTGCGGTAAACAAGGCGGCAGGCCCGTCTATTTTCGCTTCTGGCGTGGATTTGTTCGGAAAAATATTGTCGTTTTTGTCAGGCTTGACGGTGACGTTAGACATCATCCAGTTCATAACCGGATGATTGCTGTGATGAAAACGCCCGCCATAAACCAGAGACTCCACCTCTTTCATTGACTCAGAAAAGTTTCTGACCGTCTGCGGAACCTCCACCAGCGGAACGCCCTCTTCTGCCAGAGCCAGGCTAAACTGCGTTGCGCTCCACGGGTCGAACCCCGTTTCCTTCAGGTTTTCGCCGCTAATCCATTCCAGAAAATCAGCTTTAATCTGCGCATGATCAATAACATCACCATCGGTCAGTTCCAGCTTCCCAAGCTCAGCCCATTTGCGATACATCTGCGCCATTTGAGCGGAACATTTTTCCAGCCGCCCTTCGGGTAACCAGAATTTAAAGTCTGCATGCGCGTGACCGTTGTCTGCCCGCCAGAGTTTTACTGCTGCGCAAATATCAATCTTATGGGCCAGATCCACGCCAGCCCACATCGGGTAGGTTTTCAGCTCATGACGGGGGGCTATAAACTCACATTTTTCCCACTTAATCATGTCCATCCAGGCTGACTCAGCGGTCACCCAGATATTCATGTGTTTGGTGAAAAAGTTAACCCTGGCGGAAACCTGTTCTTTGGCCTTCTTAGCCAGGCGGCGAAGGTCATCCCAGCGCTTACAGATACCCAGCCCGGGGTTAGCCTTTTGCCAGACCGTTTCATCAAACGGATCATCATCTTTATCCAGGGTGAAGATGATGGCGAAAAAGGTATCATCCTTAACCGCGCCTTCCACTTCGCTGTTATAGCCACGCAGCACCTTAATGGCATAATCGCGCAGCTCGTAACAAATCCCTTCTTTATTAAACCCAGCTGTCGTCATGCCAAACAGAAGAGACTGCAATCGTGCGCCGGTTGCAGTCTCCAGAACGTCCCAGACATCACGGGTTTTATGCGCATGAAGTTCGTCGACGATGCCACAATGGATGTTGAGGCCATCAAGATTGTTGGCATCAGAAGATAGCGGTTCAAACTTGGATGCTGTCTGCTCCTGGTAGATCGCCAGTTTATTGAATTCAAACAGTCGCCCAAGTGTGGGTTTCGCTTTTTTAACCATGTTTTTCGCATCTTCAAAAACGATGCGAGCCTGATCCCGCGTTGTCGCTGCGGAATAAACCTCTGCCCCGCCCTCACCATCGGCGCCAGCCATATAGAGACCAACGCCAGAGGATAATGTCGACTTGGCGTTTTTACGGGCTACCTCGTTATATGCCGTGCGAAACCTGCGGACCATCACAGGACGGCCACTGCCATCATTACGCAGCACGACTTCGCCTGTTTCTTCATTTACCAGTGGGATAACAAAACCGAAGATGTTGATCAGAATGAAAACATGCCAGTCCATCAGCTCAATCGGCTGGCCTGCCAGTGCTCCTTTAACATGAGGCACGAATTTATAAAAATTGAGGATATGTTGTGCGCGGGGCTCGCTGAAATAGATGCCACGTTCTTCACCGTGCTTCAGATCATCAAGAAATCGCTGACAGGAAAGACGGACAAATTCACAGGCAATAACCTCCCCGGCAACGACGCGTTCGGCGTAACGTATGCCATCAGTAACTTTTGCCATCAGTCCCTCGAATTAAGAAATTGACTTAACAGATCATCATCGTCTGGTTTGTCTTTACTGACCTTAGACCTGCTGGAAGGAGTCATACCAAACTCCGCTAACATCGCGCGGAGTCGCTTCCAGGCATCAGCTTTCATCATGGCTGCAGGATGCGGCTTGATCATGCGTATTTCTCGTTCTTTCCCTTCATCAGCATCATCATCGCTGTATACCGCATAGGTATAACCTTCCCGATCCAGCGTTTCACAATGATGGCGGTATTCCGTATATGCCTCTACCAGCAACTCCAGAGCCCTGGCATCCAGCTGAGATATGACGCCAATGGCATCAAGTTCTTCAGCCATCCGCTTAAACCAGTACTTCCCCTGCTTGTCGAAATGCTTGGGAACTGGGGGGACCCCTTTAGCTGGCTGTGGCTCATTTTTGTTGATTGGTCGTTTGGATGGGTTACCCCTCACCAAACGCAGATGGGTAGGGGTTTTCGGCGGTCCTGACATAATCGAAAACTCCTATTAATCATCGGCTGGGAGACCCCAAAAAAAGTTTTCTAACCTGCGGCGATATGAAGAAAGGCTAGGCGGCGGTCCTTTGGGCGCCCGGCTACAGGGATTTGACCTCCCCCTCCCCTTCATACCTGTTTATGATAATTACTATCATTTAAAGCGCTCGCGACCTGTTTTCGAGCGGTGGCAGGGCCAGCACAGGCTTTCAAGGTTCGAATCATCATCGGTACCCCCATGTGCCTTAGCCTTGATATGGTCAACGGTTGTGGCCGCGGCAGCACGTCCAGTACGCAGGCAGTTCTGACACAGATGATTATCACGCTTCAGGATGCGGGTGCGCTTGATATCCCACTTGCCGCCGTAGCCACGTTCATGGCGACTCTTACCCTGCTGATGCTGCTGCCAGCCCTCATTGCGATGCTGCTGACAGTAGCCAGAGCGATCCGTTGTCGTACCGGGACAACCTCTCTTGCGACATGCGCGAGGGATTAACGCTGGCATGGTTCAATCCTCACAGAACCGTAAAGCGTATGCCGCTTCACTTCACCGTTCTCTGTCGTCATATAACCACGCTCATCAGGAACGGCTGCGATTGCTTCTCCCTTCTCATCATCAGCAGTGAAGACATGCTTAACCTCTACACCGTCGAGATAAACGGTGTATCGTTCCTGAGCGAGATTAATTTTTCTGCCGGGATCGTCATCTAATACAGTGAGACGCATATGACCTCCTGCTATTTAAATCCCAAGAAGGCGACGGAGTTTACCGTTACTTTTGAAATCTCTTTCTACCGCCACTAAAGCCTGCTGTACACCTTCGTTAGCAGCGTTCTTCATAGCATCTCGCAAGCGCTCAACCTCTTCATTGGCTGCCAGAGCATTCCGCAGAACCTCTTCAATGTTTGCATGAATACTTATTTCATTGGTGCTGATGGTTACCTTGTTCTGCACCGGTTCATCGCGCTGGATACCAAGGTTGATGTTGTAGATATTGGTCACCGGCTGAGGTGTTTCGATTGCCGCTGCGTGGATCGCACCATTGGCGATAGTGGCGTCGTTGATGAATGGCACTCCATTGCGAATAAGTTCGAAGGAGACGGTGTCACGAATGCGCTGATCCAGCTCGTCGATTGCCTTCTGTGCAGCGGAGGTATAAATATCAACGCCAAGCGTCACCGAAGCGCAATATTGCTGCTCACCAAAGCGCGTATTGACCAGGTGTTCTACGGCAAATTTCTGCCCTTCTGATGTCAGAAAGGTAAAGTGATTTTCTTTCTGGTATTCAGTTGCTGTATGCCTGGTTTCAGCAAAACCCAGCTCGCGTAATTCAGCGGCACCAGATTTAGACGGCAGGTCACCTGACAGCAACGCGCCACGGAAAAAGAGCGCATAAAGCACTTCATTAGCAGCGCCAGATAGCGTAATAATTTTGTTACTCATGGTATTTTTCCTTTTACATGTGGATGTGTGATACGCATAAAAAAGCCTCGCAATTGCGAGGCCTGGGGTTATTTGTATCGCGACCCACTACCTGTGAATGACAAACAGCGATTTACATTTAGGGCAAAGTAACGCCTGTTGCTGGCGTACTTTCGTGGTCGAGTGTGTGGATTTATGTCCACATATCGGACACGTGACAGTCATATTGGCTACAAGCCCAACACGCTGCATTGCGTAATCGAAGAATGACATGATGGCTGACCTTTTAATGAATGTGGTTTATCATACCGCATTCCGTTCAATTATTAACCAATTACTGTCGTCCAACTAGCAAATGTGGATGCATAATGTACTCATGCTCAATAGCCAGTACATGCTTATTTTCTTTCATCTGGCGACTGCTGATTGCGAAGCTCATTGTTGGTTATTTGACTCTCTCACCGAGTCATGAATCCGCTCACACGTCATTCCAGCGCGGTAGCTTTCGTCAGCTCGTCCAGCATAATATCGAGCTTCTTCTGCAAGGCGTCCGAGCATGTCGGCGAGCAATCCTGCGTCGGCTCCGGCTGTTTTGCTTCTGACGGCAGCGGCAAGATCTGCGGTGTGCTTTGCGGCGTCCAGGCGGGTGGCAAGCTTTGTTGCTTCGGTGCGCAACTGGCTAACAGTGGCAGACAGACCAGCAGCAGTGGCAGCAGCTTTTGCCGCTTGTTGTTGTGCATCTTTCACAGCCTCATCACGGGCAATAATTCGCCCTTGTTCAATCATGCGGGCGGCGGACTGCGCGTTCGCGGTTTGCGATGATTCCACGCTGTCACGCTCTGCCCACTTCTTTTCCCAACCGCGGCTGCTCCATACGCTACCGGCGATGAATGCAACGGCCACCAGCAACGAAATAGCAATGAACTGAAAGCGCAGGTTCACTGGTCTATCCCCCAGCACGTCAGCGCGCTTTCCTGGTCTCGTCGTTCTACCTGGCCATAGCAGCCATTTTTCTGGCCTTTGGTCAGACGACAGTCGCGGCCACCGTCTTTAACCCACCAGCGAATCGCCTCACATGCGCCTTTACGGTCGCCAGCATTTATTCGCTTATAGAACGTAGACGGGAAACATTTCCCGGGGCCAATGTTGTAAGGGCAGAAAGAAGCGATACCAGCTTTCTGCGGCTCGGTCAGCGGAACTTTTATATTTCGCTCAACCCACGCCAGTGCCTTATCACGCTCAATGGCGTTTACCTGAGCGCATTTTTCAGCAGACAGCTTCATGCCCTGAACTACTGGCTTGCCATCAACCATCGTGGCGCCACGGCAAATAGTCCAGAGTCCACCGCCGTCGCGATACGCCGTCAGACTATTACCCTCTTTCTCATCCAAAAACTGATCGAGAATCACGGGCGCGGAAGCCCCGGCAAGAATCAAACCAACGACCGCTGCGCTCAGCTTATTCCTCAGCTTTGGTGGCATACCCATTGCGCCGATCCTCCCGTTCTTTCCAGCGGAAATACCAGTTCACTGCACAAGTGATAACAGTGCATGCGATACCGACAATAATTGCCCAGTCGCTCAGGCTTAACCCTGCAATTCTGTCGGCCAACATCCAGGATACCTCTTTTGCTGTTTTAGCTGTTTCGGCGTATGCCTTCGCTGATACACCGCAGCCGGCAAGCGTGGTTCCTGATCCATATGAAAGTCTGCTGTAAATGGTGCTCATTCTGGTCATAGCCTCACCTCCGATTCTTCGGATGGCGCTGTGTGTGATGAAAGGGTCAGGCTTCACGGGCTGGATTTATCAACAAAGCACGCAGTGAGTGATACCCGTGAGCCTGAAATGAAAAAGCCCCGCATAATTGCGAGGCCTTATTTTCTTGTGGACGATTATGGATCGACGATATGACAGGGGTACTGTGCCGTAGCACGTTCGCGAATACCCCTGTCGTATCGCCGGAAAGCAAAAACCCCGCGCTGGCGGGGTTCTCGTTATATTCAAATTGTTCGCTTTTCGTCGCTGCCATCGTGGCGCAGCTCTGCCAAGCATGAATTGATTATTCACTTTTCTGACGCGTTTTCAAGTTCACCAGCAAAAATAAGCATTTTTTGCTAATTAGATGTCAGGTATTCAAAGATCCATCAGCCTCCTGGCCAGTTCCTCTTTTGGCATGACCAACCATCCTCTGGCCCGCAGGAGTGTTAATGCTTCTTCTACAGTAATCAGCGTTCCAGCTCTGTGCTGATTGATAAACGCAACTTTATCATCTCGTATGGCCAGCAGGATATCGATGTTAAGTGGACCATATCCAACAGCAGGCAGATCTGATTTTTTATGCGTGCTGAAATAATGATCTTCCAGTTTCTCGAAAACTTCCCATGCCTGATCGGTTTCGAGCATCTTTGCGTGGCGGGCGGCGCCGCGCTCTGTCCAGAGGATAAGGGAACGGGTGTGTTTTGCAACTGAGTGACTTAAAGTCACCCTGTCGCTATCAACAGAGTATCTTTGAGATACTCTGTCCTTAAATGCTTTTAAGTCAGATCCTTTCAGATGGAAGAAATGTTTCCCTTCAATAAAACGATCATCATTTCGTTTGTGATTCTGACGAATGCGAATAGCTTCCGTGCCATAAACCTGAGCCAATAACTCAGTTGTAATAACTGCAATCTGGTTATGAGTAATAGGGGAAAGGTTTTCTGCATTTATTCGAGTAGTCATAGTGACTTCCTCCGGTAGATGATTAAACTCACCACGACTGACGCCAATCAGGGGTGGTGAACTGTGCAGGGTTGGCGTAACCGGTCTACCTTCCGGCGAGCCTCTCGGCTCCCCCACACAGCCCACCATAATGCGAAGATGTGACTATGCAAGCGACAATAAAAAACACGCTCGCGGCGTGTCGTTGTCGCGGTAGTATTCCAGGACGCCAATCCCGACGCCAGATTTTGCTGGCGCAGCGAGAATATAGCCCCGGATCCTGATTTCTGTCAATCAACTATCCCCAGCTTGCATCTGATTACGCACAGCTAGGAATGTTTTTGCTCTGAATATTTCCAGGCACCAACGCACGCGTTCTCGCGCAGCTCTGTCAGTTAACCACGGGGCAATCATTTTCAGTTCCCGGGCGATATCTGCGATTTTTTTTCGGGTGGTGTAATACTGAAGACCAACAACATAAACCGGATCGTTTATATCCAGCGCCTGCAGCACGCAGTGCTCAACAAAATCGACATCATCATTATGCAGGGCTTCGTCAATTACACTGGCAGGTGACTGCGGCCAGAGAATGCTGTGTGCCCTGTTCATTGCCTGCTGTCCACGGAATCCCTCTTCTCTCGCCTGATTCAACGCAGCAGTGAAACGCTCAAGCGCCTTATCTGACCAGTTCCGTCCCTTAAGCACATTCCAGCACGCATGGCCCCGCGGCATACGAGGTGCTGTTTTTCCTCCCACACCCTCGCCCCATGTAGTGAGCAGGGATTTAATCCATCCGGACTGAATCCCCGTCAGAAGAATGCATTTACCAAGCCAGCTTTTACGCGGCGCAGCTGCTGCTTTTTCAAATGCTGACTGCTGTAGTCTGCGTTGGCGTGGCGTCATGCTTTTAGCTCCTCAATAATAATTCTCCCTGTTTCACCCCATAATTTTGATACCCGTGCATCCCATATATGAGCATCATTTTCGTAAATAGCGTCCATCAGGCCTTTCATCATGTTGTCGAAATCAGGTTTAACCTGGTGCGGTTTACCATTGAACTCAGCCCGTTTCTTTTTGCTCCAGCTCGCTGGCATCGGAAGGATGAAGGTGACATGCGAACCACTTTCCGGCAGCTCAATACCCTGCAGACGAACTTCATCACAGAAAGCCCGGTAACGCAGAACCTCGGGGCGCTTTTTCCATTTGTCAGCGCGGGTCATCCTGGGCTTACCGACTGGCATGATTTTATATTCAGGCATGAGCCGATTCCCCCAACTCGTAGAGAACCTGCACGAGCAACTCTGTTTCAGTGCCGAATTTGTTTTCCCAGGACTGGCGCCCGGCATGAATGGCCACACCATGACCACCGGTACGATGATGGGTATGACAGAGAGGAATTACGTGAAAATTATCTGCGCGAACAGACATCCCGGTACCGGAGCTGCAATGATGGATTTCAGCGGGGGTATCTCCCAGCCCTTCGTTGCGGCAGACAATACAATGCAAATCGGCAACGCGGGATAAATGGAGTTTTTCAGCTTTATTTTTTGATCTGCTCATGCTGCACCGCCAGCACGAACAAAGACACCGCTCACGAAGGAACGGTATGATTGGGATATTTCAGTTTTATGCGCCATCGTGATTTCCCGTTTGGCGCAGTGTTACTCAGAGGGTTGTTCAGACCCGTATTCGAGTATAACCCAACTTATCAGACATCTGAAACAGGAAGGCCAGCTTTCTTTCTTGCTTCTTCCAGTGCCCGCAAAGACGTAACAAATTCATCTTTGCGCAGCATGAATCCCCTTTCTGCCCTGCCCTTTACGACATAAATCAGAACCGGGCCAGTATGCTCCGGCAGTCCGGGAATTAAATCATCCGGAATTTGCATGAGATGCCCCTTGCGGTGATATCCACACCGTTAAGCCAACGGAAATTGCCTCTTAACAGTAGCGCGGCGCGCAACGAGAAATTTAGCAATCAGGCGTAACAAATGGCGGTCAATGCCGCCTGAGAGGATTGATCAACTGAAAAACCAGTCGTCGGCGCTTTCCCATGTTTCCTGGAGGATTTCTTCCACCTTCGTTTTATCGCCCTTGTCGCCACCGAAAACTGTCAGGCTATCGCCGCCAGCCCTGCGGATAACCAGAGAACAATTTTCATATTGATTCTGAAGTCGTTTAAGCAACTCTTTCTCAAGTGCGGGTATGGCGCCACGCGGCAGGTCTTTTGATTTGTTGATGGTAAGTTCTATCTTCATAATTCCCTCTACATCAATATACTGTACATTCATACAGTATACCTATTGAAGCTCATATTCAAGTGGTTAATAGCACTTTTCGCCAAAGCCATACCGTTGTATACACTGGGTTTTTCCTAGCATTCAGAACTTATTGATTCAGAAGGGTAACGCAGAATAGGCAAGAAAAAACCCGCCGTAGCGGGTTATTCATTTGATATGATTCGTATGTACTTCGATGTTGCTATGAGAGTCTGAACCGGATTCGTTCTTGTCGAGCATAAAGAGCGTGAGTCGTATTCGCGTGACCAGTGGCAGAGCCAATTTTCCAAATCATCTACCGAATAATCTTTACGAGCTATGCCCTCAGCAATAATGACAACCTCATCTCCAGGTGCCGTGAGTTCATAGCCATTCAGCAGCAGAAAAACGTAACCAGCCATTATGGCGGTGCGCTTGTTAGCATTCGCAAAGGGATGGTTCTGAATAAGACTCTCGATCAGAACAGCAGACAGGCGAAACATGTCGTCTGTCTGCTCATAATATCTGATTGTGCTTGGTCTTGATTGAGATGAACTGAGATTATTCTGATTAAGAACACCTACAGGTTCATTTGGAGTCTGAGTCTCGATAAGAGCTTTATTGATGTAAACAATATCTTCAAGCGAAAGATAGTTAACCCCTTCAACGTGCTCTGTCATCCGTAATCACTCAGACTTTAGAAAGATCTTCCATTGCCTTTTCATATCGAGCAAAACCAAACTCAAAGGCATTTTTTACCTGATCAGTATGTGAACATGTTTCGCTGATCGCTGCACGAGGTTTCGCCACCGTAGATTTGTCACGAGGCGGAATGTACAAGCGATCTGCCTTTTTTAATGCGTGACCCATGATTTTCCCCTCATGCACGTCTGGCAGTGCTTTATCAACTTAAAGGATGTAAAGTACATCCAAAGAAATCATAGCCACTGAAGACTATTCAGGGCTATTGAAGTCTATTTAATACCATCGGTAATACTTGAGCAATCGGCGAACGCTAAAGAAGTCGTCACGTTCGCCGACGTTCTGAAAGACGCGTATTCACGTTCCATACACGTTCGCCGATTTTCAACCTTTAGTTGTGTGATGTAGATAGACGATACACGCATAACAAGCAGCAATGACGAATATGTTAATTTTGCAGAGATAGCACTTTTTGCACAAAATCATAACGTGTTGGTTGTGCCACTTTCCTTTTATTGCTGTAGTATTCGCCCCCCACGATATGGGGCATGCTTTTTGAGCAGTTACAAAGGCAAATATTCATCGTTAACAACTCACTTATGTGAACATAGTTATCATCTAGGCTCATGCAGCCTGACCTCTTCTGTCACACAACTCCGGTAGGTTTGCCCGCACCAATGCTTCAGCGAACGGCGGTGGCACCGCGTTACCGCAGCGGGCAACCTGCTTATCCTTCGCGTACTTCTTGCCCCGATAGTCCTGGTCGATGATGTACCACTCCGGGAAGCCCTGCGCGCGGTATAGCTCGTGCGGTTGCAGCATACGCATGCCAATATCAACTATGCGGTAAGTTATGCCGTCAACTGTCACCAGCCCGTCGCAATCCTCACCGCAGTATTTGCGCAGGAACGTCAGTGTTTGCTGCGCGCGGTGTTCGTCGTATTCATCGACCGCAAGAGTTGTTTTTACCTCGCCAACGTGCTGGCCACCAGCGGTGACCGTTGGCATGGGTACATCAAGGCGTTGCCCGTCGCGGCATGTTCCGCGCAATTTCACCAGGTGTGAGGCAACAACTGCATGGTGGTCGACAGTAGTCACTGAGTGCGCGGGTTCATCCATACCGACGCCCGGCCCGGAGTAATTCCCACCGTAATGCTTCGCCAGGAATGCGCTCACCGTCGCGAACTTATTGCCGCCAGCAGTAACGGTACCCAGCGGATTGTCTAGTTGCAGCACGCGCGGTTCCTGCCCGGGGCGCTCGCCATATCCCATCTGAATCAGCGTCGGCGTCACCAGTTGTGATTTGCCACCACCGCCCGCTGTGATAGTCGCGCTTGGCTCGTCGGCCCGGTGGCCGACGCTGGCACCGAACTGCCGGGCGATAACCGGCGCAACCAGACAGGCGCAGGATTGCTTCAGAATGGTATGAGCAGGTTTATCCAGCGGGCGCTGTTTAGCCTGGTATTCAATGCCGCCGTTGCCAGCCAGGAACGGGGTCAGCGCGGCTTCTACCAAACCAAGAGCATGCCCATTCCCGCCAGGGCGTTTTGATGTGCCAGCGGTAACCGTCGGTACCGGTTCGGTAACGGGCTGGCCGGTTGCACCAGTGCGAAACTTTGTCAGGTGCGGTACGGCTAACGCATAACCGTGGGTTTTAGTAATGGTTTGCAAAGGCTCGCCCAGCGCCTGACCACGGAAACAGTCGTAACTCGTTTTGGTGCTGGTGTGATTGCATTTCACAATGAACGGCGACGCACTGTCGATAACAAAGCGCTGTATGCCGCGCGCGATCCGCTTCAGGGTATTTTCTGCCAGCGGCTTTTTGCGCCCGAATATCGATGGGGCCGGAATTGACCAGTCGATACACTCCGCAGCTGTACGCCATGGCGCAAGCCTGCCCGATTGAACCGCAGGAGATTTCGGATCTCCGTGTGTTGGTTCTGGCCACACAATCGGCTTCCCATCGCGACGCATGACCATGAAGAAACGTTTTCTGATTGTCGGTGCGCCATAGTCGCAGGCGCGCAGTTCGCGATACTCCACAACATAGCCCAGACCTTTAACCAGCCGTGCGGCATCCTCGCTATCAAGCGAAATATTCAGAAACTCACAACATTCAGCCAGCGCCGGATGTGATGCAGAAATACCTGTCGTCAGCATTGCGACAAAGGCGTTAAAGGTCTCCCCCATACGCGCCGGGTCAGGACGCTGTTCAACTGGTTCAGGTGGTCCGATAAATTCATCAAGGAAGCGATCCGCGTGACTGATGAATGGCAATTCGCGTAATAATGGCCCCCACGTTTTAAACTCTTCGACGTTCTCCAGTTTCATTACCCGCGGCTCCACATCAAGCCCCCAGCGCAGTACAACCCAGGCCAGTCCGCGGATCGCTTTCTCGACAGGTTTAGCGCCTTTAGCTTTAGAAAAGTGGCGGCAATCAGGAGAAAACCACGCCAGCGCCACCGGACGACCCGCGGTAGCTACCTTTGGGCGAACCTCATACACAGACTCGCAGTAGTGCAATGTATCAGGGTGGTTCGTTGTGTGCATCGCCACGGCGTTCTCGTCATGGTTAATTGCTATATCAACACTACGACCGATCGCCATTTCAATACCGGTTGATGCACCGCCACCACCAGCAAAATTATCGACAATGATTTCTCTCACGCGTATTTCCCCATCGCGCATGCCAGCGAACGGGCCGCTGTAACAATTGACGGTACCGGCATTTTCTCCAGCCACATGCGGTTGATGTGATGCTTAAGGCGGCGCTGCTGATGTGGCGGGAGCGCCTCAACGTTTTCAACCTGAGAAAAAACCATTTTTACCTCGGCTGGCCATACAGTATCAGGAACATCAACCAGCAACAGATCCTCGAGTTCAGCAATCCGTTTAGTTGCGTATTGCAGGCGTAACCCCATCATTTTTCTCCCTGCTGCTGATCCGCTTTGATATGCAGGCGCGGCTCACCATCTTTCGGTTCAGGCCATTCGCGCTCTTTGTTAACCGCCAGCTTTTCTACCATCGCTAGGGTAATCTGCTCATCACTGATACCGGCACGTCGTTGCGCATCCCATAACAAGAACTGCATGTCAGCCCATTCGCTAAGGTCGCCTGGCTCAGCAGCAGCCTCAAGCGCTTCTTTGGAAAGATGCTTAAGTGGACCAACAGGACCTACGTCACCGAAAGTAGCCTGTGACCATTCGGTGTGGGCGCTGCGAACTTGTTCACGTTCGCTATCAGCTTTGCGGCGTTCCTGTAGCTCGCTTGCAGCTGCACCACACAACATAAGCAGGTCAGCCATATTTTTTGCCTCTTTCTCTGGTCGCTGGCGGTAAAACGATAAAGCGCTCATGATCCTTAATTGCAGCATTACGACCTGCTCGTTTGTTAATTCGCTATTGTTCATACATTCCACTCCCTACCGCATGACCGACAGGTAATGACACCATCCTCATTATCGAGAGCACCGTGACAGCACTTATTTTTCTCAGCATCGAGTGAGGCCAGCGCTATACGCGCCAGCTCTTCCGCTTCTTCTGCTGGCAGCACAATGTTGCTACCAGGTCCATATGTTTCGCGCCACGATTGGATTTTTAGAAGGCGTTCTCTGGTAATAGTGCTCATTGCACAGCCTCTCTGCTAACTTTTTCGACCAGTTCAACCCACTGTGGCGCCAGCTTTTTTTCTGCCTGCGCGCGGCTGCCCGCTGGACCGTTCAAATTCACACGGTAATGATCATATGGGCATTTCAATCCGCCCCAAACCCAACCCATATGATTAGGCTTCAACGCGTATTCAGGCATGTTTCCGCACTCAGGACAGCGTGGTAACTCAGACTGTTTCATTGCGCCAGCTCCTGCATCAGCGCACCGTGTTTGCGAATGCTGCGAACGGCTTCCCGAAGTTTTTCCAGGTTGGCCAGCTTCGCTTTTGTGCGCCGAATTTCACTTGAGATACCGCGTACCGTTGGGATCAGCAGATCATCAGGACGGCTGACGAAAGCGGGGATTTCCTCGACAATTTCAGTGACGGATTTTTCTGGTACCGGTGGAGTTGATATCTCCGGTTCCCGTTGTGCAGAGCTTTTGTTTTTCACTGGTCCAGCAGCCGGCACCGAATAAACAAACTTGCTGCCCACTTTTTCGCGAATGATCCGCCCTTTTGTCATGTGGTGGGTCAGCATTGGTGCCACACGTTTTGACTCAATACCTGCCAGTGTTGCCAGCTCCAGAGATGTCTGTGGTCCATGTTCCGCCAGTAATGCGATGACGTCGCTGACTGATACACTTGCCGGTGTTTTGCTGACAGAACTGGCCGCCGTGGGCTGTGATTTAACTTCCCCGATAGCAACTTTCCAGTACCCGTTAGCCTGAACAACCTCGTTACGCTCTTCGTGTTCACGTAGCATCCCGATCACCGCCGCAGGCTCAATTTTCATGCGCGCCGCAATTTCACGGGCAGTCGCTTTTTCCATCGCTTTCAGTACGTCTAAAATGGTTTCCATAACATTCTCCAGGTTAAATTAAGCCAGCCGCTTTACGGCGTTTGTATTCTTCAAGCAGCTGCTGCGCGGGTGTCGGTCCTGCCGGATGGCGTGGCGCCGCAATCTGTTTTCTTACCGGAGGGATCTGTTTGCCGTCCTCCAGGTGTTTTTCCCACTTCGCCAGTTGGTCCGCTGCCAGTCTCTCCAGCTCGGGTTGAGTCATTTGTCGCTCAACACCGGTTCGGCGAAGTTCAGTGCAAATCTGGTACAGGACCGGATTACATTCGCGGGCAATGAAATATTCCTCAGTGCTGGCGTAACGGTAAGATTCGTTGCGCCAGTTCCTGTATTCCGCCATAACGTCAGAAACCTTCAGTCCAAGCTTCCCACCCTCACAGTCAGCCACCAGCGTCACGAACTCAGCCAGGTCAGGTGGCCATGAATTACCCGCTGCACAGCGAGCAACCATCGCGTTACAGACGCTCGTCATCCGGTCGCTGGTCAAATTCCCAATCTGAGCAATCCATAGGTCCGACGGAGCCGATCCGTTTTTGGTTTCCCACCGGCTGGAGTAAATTTCCAGCATGAGAACCCAGAACTTCCACGCCTTCTCCTCGAGCGCGGAGTTGTGCAGCGCGTGCTGCGCGTGCTCGCTGTACAGCTGCGTTTGCTGTGGAGTTTGGATCCAGTCCTGCATGTGAGTTACCTCGCGGTTTCGTGGGTTTGGCCTGTTGCAGGTGGCGGGCAAATTTCTGCTCCCACTGCGACTGGTAAAAAACTTTGTTCTCTGGTTGCCAGTAGGCAATGAAGCTGTTCAGCTCGGCTCTGAGGTTCAGTCCATTCGGAATCGTTATGCCCCAGAATCCAACGCGCTGGCGGAAGTCAGCCGACGGTTTCCAGTCAATGGTCATTGGGACCTTCCCAAATGACTCTCCGGCGGGAAAATTCATACCAGGTTGTCCAGGGTATTCAGGAACCGGGTTGTTATTAACTGGTTCGACCTCTCCACCTAGCGTGTTATGTGTGGGGTTTAATGACGGATCAGGTTTTAATGACGGATCGGGGTCAATTTTTGGGGGGGTTAAATCGCTGTTTTCACCAATTTTTGACCCCTCAATTTTTGACGGGTCAAAATCTGCCCCCTTACTATCCTCTTTTAAGGGGCCATTATTTGACGGGTCAAAAATTGACGCCTTATCTTCCTGTCCTGCTGGCAGGCAACGGGAACCTTTCTTTTTGGCTCTCACTTCCCGTATTTTTTTACGCCCCTCTGCTGCCGCTTCTTCCAGTTTTGCGATATCAATCTGATAAACATTTGTCAGATTTCTTCCGCCCAGCTTGCGTTCTGTTTTTTTAATCCAGCCGCCTTTAACAAGCTCAGCTAACGCAGTTTTTATTGTCGTATCGCTTTTAGCGCCGATCTCAATCCTGAGCGTCTCAATCGCTGGCCACGATACGCCGTCAGCATTGCTGTAATCAGCTAGGCGGGCCATAAGCGCAACGCGGGAAATTCCCAATCCAGCAGGAGCGCATCCTTCCCAAACAAGACCGTGTAATTTGCTGCTCACGACTGCACCTTTCTAAATTTCAAATCAAACTCTCTCCGGCCTGTCTCGCAGATGTCCTGATAACCTTCGTATCGGTACATAACCCGAAGATGAGAAACTCTCATTACCGTCACCATGCGTCCGCGTTCGTTGCGATATTTCATCCCCGGAATCAGTTCAGCGCTGCGATCGACTGTCTCCGCCGGTACTTTGTGCTTCATCGCATTTTTCATGCGGGCTACTAATTCCTGGGCAAGCATGGGAGCCTCCTGTTACGCCGCACGCGGACCAATATGGTTGAACTGGATGCTGACGCCGGGAATGAGATCGGCCAGCGCCTGAATTGCCTCTGCCGTTTCTTTGCGGATAACCTGCATGGGCTTACCAGTCAGCACCGCGCTGGTCGCCTCGATGCACTCGCGGTTCGCAATGGCCACCAGGTTATGTAAGTCATGTTGGCCAGCCAGCTCTGCATCCATCGCAGCCCTGATTGCTGGTGCCAGCGCAGCTGCCTGACCACGATAGTTCGGCGTGTCATTTCGAAATGCCCGCTGGATTATCTGCGTATTGTTATGCAGGCGACGCGCATACTCTGACGGATCAACGACATCCGCCAGGCTGTCCAGCAAATCACCGTAGTGATGCGAGGTAATCAGCGGGACAATCTTTTTCCAGCCCCCTTTCCTGCCATCCTTCATCGCCCACTCTTCCAGCTCGATAGCCAGCAATTTGATCTCGTTGATTTTCATCAATCAGATTCCTTCTTGGTTGTGCAGGTATTCTGTTTACCAAGGCGTTTGGCCTGGCGGTAACGGTCATAAACGTCTTTGTCGTAATGGAGAGCGCCATTTGAGGCATCTGCGAGACGCTGAGCACAGCGCTCGGGAACAAGTTCTTTCCACTGGCTTACAGCAGAGCGGTCGACGCCAGCAGCATGTGCCACTTGAGTGTTTGTGCCGAAAAATTTCACGGCATCAATTTTGTACATTAAGCAACCTCGTTTGTTGAGTTTATTTAACAAGGTTATTTGGTGAGAATTCTTTAGTCAAGAAGAATTAAGATATCTAAACATGAATAGTGAAACTTTAGGCCGTCGAGTATTACGTCGACGCAAAGACGTTGGGTTAACGCAGCGAGATCTTGGAAAAGCTCTCGGGATATCGCACGCCACTATTTCACTATGGGAAAGTGACAACACAGAGCCTTCAGGTAAGAACCTGCATGCACTTGCTAAGGTGTTACAGTGCAGCCCTACTTGGATTTTGTTTGGTGATGAAGACCAGACTCCGCCAGAACCAGTCTCAATTGAAGAGCAGAGAACTTTAAGCGCTGATGAACAAGAGATGCTTGAGCTCTATCGATCTTTGCCAGAATCAGAGCAACTAGCTCAAATTCAAAATCTCCGGGCTCGAGTTGAAAACTTCAACCAGCTCTTCGAAGAACTCCTAAAAGCCCGCAAACGAACAGAGAAAAAATAATCATTTTCAGTAAGTTATCTTCTTACGCTCCTTTTGTTGAGTTTTATCACCAAAAATAGCTTGCCAAACTTGGTTAGTAATCTTAACCTTATCTCATCAAGTAACCACACGCAGTGATTACTCAGAATCAAAATGTTCCGCTTACCCTAGCGATACAGGGGAAACAGATTTTAAGTTTTAAACGCTAAACAGGTGTCTTCGGGAGGGGTAACAGAGGCGCGGTCTGATTAACCGCAACTCGTAGTCAAATTCCTATAGCTGGTGGCGATACCCAAGCCGGAATACCGAAAACCAGTAGGAGTGTTAGGGAACAGGGTCAATCCCCCCCTTAGCACCCCGCCCGAAGATACCTACCACCGCGCCTGATGTGGTTAAAAGCAGGCCAAAGCAATAAGAAGTAGAACCCTGTTCTGGCGGCCCGGTGTTTTCCCGTAATAGTCCGGTTACCGCCAGCTTTTTTCAGGGAATATCAGCCGGTCATGGTAAGCATCTCGCAGGATCCTTACCGGGACTGGAAGAGTTACCACTTGGAGACGGTCCTTATAAATGTCCTGGACAGTGGCGCTTTGGTCGCGATAACAACCACTCCAGTTGATCCTGGGAGTTATCAGGTCAGTGAGATGCCAGCACTCTCGACGGCAGTGACGGCAGTGACGGCGGGAAGTAGACCGCTGACGGCTGGGAAAGACCAGCACGCAACGATGAGAGCATTGACGAGCAAGGCATAAGTGCTGGTTCGATTCCAGACAGTCCCATTCGGTTGGGAGGGTTGGGCAGGGAAAGGTTCGTTCGATTCGGACACCGGCAGTGCTCTTTTCGTTGTGTTGTAGCTTAATTGGTAGAGCGCCTCCTGAAGGAGGAGTTGAGCACTAACCAAGGATCATAACCTGGGTTATCTCATGCGGCTGGCCAGACGTTATCCGGGTTCGAGTCCCGGCAGCACAACTCACAACATGAAAGTGCACTCCTTCACTTACCAGTTATGGGTGACAGGTGTGAAACAGGCGGAGTGCGCTTGCAGATGTGATTAGTTGCTGTGTGTGCCGCGTGGTCTTTGCCCATCACCCACGATGGGCACCTTTTTTACCGGAGGGTTTATGAGAAATTTACAGCCAGTTATACCGGACGGGGATCCTGATGTGGAAAGCTCAGTAAGTAATTTTATTCACCAGTTAACCGTTCCTGCGTTTCGCGACCACCTGACAACTGAACTTGAAGCACTGTACGAACAACAGAAGGCTGCTCTTGATCACACTGAACATCTACTCAGGATGGTGCGTGCCAATGGTTAAATTTACCAGCGAAGATATTGCCCAACGTACAGCTGAAGCTGAATATAAAAAGGCTGTGGCTGATATAACCGGCGTTCAAAAATATAAAGATGAGGCGGTGCTAGATATGTGCTTCATCAAAGTAATGACCAAAATAGTTAACGACCAGAGGGTTAATATTAGCGAGTTTTTACGCTGAGATTTTATTTACCCCCTTCGATAACTTCAAACAATTAAGAGAGTTTTTATTTATGCCTTAACTGGCAGGGCTAACTATATCCATCAATGACTGTCCTGTCATAGCCAGCTATGCAGGGAGGGTAAGTGACACTTGAGTGCTGTCCGTATTGCAAAAAATGGAGTTCTGATGACTCCATGTATAAATCAACAAAAAGAATGCATAAGAGAGTAGTGACTGCTTATTTCTGTAGCCTTGAGCATGCTATCTCCTACAAACAAATTCATGAACCGCGGCGCTGCAATTTAAGCAGAAGCAATGCGCGCCATTCACATAAACATTATTGAGGTTATTATGACAACTGGATTAAAAAAATTTGGCGGGAGATTCGAACCGAAAAAAAGCGCGCTTGAAAAAGATAGTACGCTTCCGGTTTATGTTGCTTTTAAACAAGCCAAGAATAAAACAATAGCAAAAACATTACTGCATGCAGATTTTATACAGTTCGCGCCAGATTATGCTGATGATTATTTTGCTCCCAAGGTATGGGAAGTAGAGGAGGGAATGTTCTGCACTGTTGAAGGGCAGTTCTATACCGACCTCTTCACTGGTGAAATTGTCTGGAATGCTGAGAAAGGCGAACCAGAGCGCATCATAGTTGAGCCAGAGCTTGCTGATAGAAATGAACAACTTAATGCTGACGCGACAGAAGAAAAAATGAAACCAGTGAAAGAGCTGGATGTGCTGGCCCGCGCATACTGCCTTGCGGTGTTTGGTGCCATTGATGAAATCACCCCTTCTCAGTATGGCCAGTTAATCGACATGCTGAATGATGATGAATTTAGCCCTTTACGTGAACAGGCAGAGGGTCTTGCCAAAGAACCCCGCATTCTTGCCATGCTTCCTGAAAAACAGACCGAATGCCTGGCCTGGGTGCGTCAGAAGGCGCGCGACAATGCTAAATGGCCAGACTATAAAAACCTGTTTACCCAATGGGCTGATACCCCGCCCGATAAACGCGAGCCAGAAAAGTGTGTTCAGACTGGCACCAGGAGCAGTGACAAGCCGACCATGAGCGAACTTGCTACCAGACTGCGCTATCGCACAGCCATGGGAAAATTATCCCGATCCATGGATTTCGACGTGTGCAGCCCTCCAGTTGGCATTGAAATGCGCATCAATACCATGCTGTGCAGTAAAGATGTCGAGATTGATGACTGGTGTGCGCCATTTTCACGTACACCGGGTATTCATGATTATCACCCGGCTTCCATCGTGGCCATCATCAAAACCGCTGATGAAAAACTTCATATTTACCCCGGCGAACTTCGCCAATACATCGATAACTGCATTGCGGGTTTTGACTGCGTTAATCCACCACCGCTGGTCATTGATATCGCCTGTGGCCGCACATTAGCACCACTGCCACAAAAAAATGATGGAGCAAAATCTGATGGTAAAACCGAACAGACGTTACAGGACGAAAATTTACCACCAGCAGTCTGCCCGGCTCGCGCTGCAGAACTCGACAGGGAACTGGATGCAGCATTTGCCAATAGCGCCTCAAATGAGGGTGAAAAAACGGAAGTAACCGAACAGGAAGACGATCGCCCACTTCTGGATGATCATGAAATTGAGATTGCCCACGCGCTGAACGACCTGCTTTCGGGACGTACTGACATTATGGGCAAGGAAGAAGCGGAAGGCGTTGTGGCATGTACTGGCCATATTATCGCTGACGTTCTTCCTCTGCTGATCATCGATATCGCAACAACTGAATTTTGCCTGTCCCCTAATTTCAACGATGAAGAAATTCACGATGTCGCAACGACAATTCTTGATAGCTGGTCTGATGATGCTGCCTCGCGTCAGAAGATCGCCCTCGATGCGATAGTGGAATATCGCCGACCAGTGCCACCAAAACCGATAGTGATGGATCCACCATCTGTCACCGCCAAACCGAAGAAAGAACCTGAACTGCCTGTTTCCGCACCGAGTAGCGATTTCACCAATGGTGAACCGTTTACCACCCTGACCTATCGCCAGCAACTGACGCTCGCAGCTCTGCAGGGGATGTGTGCAAACCCGGCATACCGCGGCGATTTTGACGAATTGCCGCACATGGCCGCAGCGTTGGCCGCTGGGGTTATAAGTGCGGAGGCGGAGCAGTGACAGAGAACTTAACCGGCGATGAAGCCCTGATTCGCTCTCTGCACGTCTGTGATGACGGGCGAGACTGGACAGCAAGACTCGTGTGGATGATGGGGGATCGTAAGCGTATTAGCGAACATGCCCATTCTTTACCGCCAGCACTACCACAAATCGTAAAGCCAACGATAAGGCCGAAAGTCAGGAAAAAGCGGCGCCGGGTTAAACCAGCGGTAAACCTGACTGATTTTTGACAATCAACCTGCGCCTGCTGCGTCACGTATGATCGCAGCTGGCTATCGAGGTGCATATGAAACTTTTATCACTCGAGCGCTGGGCTGAAGAACGCTATGAAGAGCCTCCGCAGATAGGAACCCTCAGAAAATGGGCGCGTAACGGTAATATTTACCCGCCTCCGGAAAAAGAGGGAACAGAGTACAAAGTCAGGCCCGATGCCATTTTTATCAGGCCAAATAAATACTGTAAGACTGTTAACTCAAATCAGAGCAGATACCCGTTAAAAGGGCGATTGATAGAGAGGATTATCGATGGCGAGGCCGGACAAGTATGACGCTAATTTGCCTAAGAATCTGACCTATCGTAAAGCCAGGAAGTCATATTCCTGGCGCAATCCCGTCGACGGAAAAGAGATATCTCTGGGTAAGATTTCGCGCAGGGAAGCGATCGCCCAGGCCATCGAAGCAAATCACTACATCGATAAAAATTACACTCCAATCGCCCTACTCGAACAACTGAAAGGTACTAATGAATACACCATGGCCAACTGGCTCGATCGGTACGAAATTATCCTGCAGCGACGCAAGCTGGCGGCCAATACTTACAAAGTTCGTGCCGGGCAGCTGGCGACCATTAGAGAATACTTTGGCGTAATGATACTGGCCAACATAACCACCCGCGATGTGGCCGAGTTTATTGAACGCTGGACGGAGTGCGGCAAAACAACAATGGCAGGAACCATGCGATCAGTACTGTCTGATGTTTTCCGTGAGGCCGTTGTGGAAGGGCGTGTTGATTCCAATCCCGTTGACCCAACTCGAGCACCGAAAATTAAAGTGCTGCGCGAGCGCCTGGAATATGAAATGTTTATGGCCGTTCGTGCTGGTGCAGAGCGAATGCCAGCATGGTTCGGCCTGGCGATGGATCTCGCCCTGGTTACCGGTCAGCGACGTGAGGACGTCGCCCGGATGCGCTTCAGTGACATTAAAGATGACCGACTGTACATCGAACAACAAAAAACCGGGTCTTGCCTGGCTATCCCTCTTTCACTGACATTGAAAGCATCCGGCCTGAGACTGTCGACCGTCATCGATCGCTGCCGGCTTGTCAGTCGATGCGATTTCTTGATAAGCCCCGGGATCAGAAAAAACAGTGAAGACGGAAGCATAAACCTGGACAGTCTGACAAAAGGTTTTGTGAAAGCACGAAATTTTTCTGGTTTAAAGTTTTCAGAAAACCCACCTTCATTTCATGAAATTCGGAGTCTGGCGGGAAGGATGTATGAGAAGGAGTTCGGGAAGGATTTTGCGCAAAAACTGCTGGGGCACAAGTCAGAAAAAATGACGGAGAAGTATCTTGATACGAGAAAAAAAGAGTATGTGCTGATCTAATTTTTCTTCGTAAATGAATTGTGAATGTTAAAAATGGTGTGGTATAACGAATAAAGACCGAATATTAGAATTCGGACAAATTTCGGACATTTTCGGACATGGAGTCCTAAGTGACTGAAATTAAAGCCCGATAAAAAGAGACCGAATACGATTCCTGTATTCGGTCCAGGGAAATGGCTCTTGGGAGAGAGCCGTGCGCTAAAAGTTGGCATTAATGCAGGCTAAGTTACCCTGCCATTTAAGAATAGATGACAGCGCCAGGTTTTCCAGTCCGCGACTAAAGTGGCCTGAAAAAAAGGACGATTGTCACACATCCAAACGTAAAAACCGCAAGTTCTCCTGAGAGAGCCTTGCGGTTTTTTATTGGAAATCAGAACGCTACATCTGACAATTAGCAGAGCTTTTCTGCACGCTCCACAAACGGTGCGAGGCTCATTTTTTCGCCCGGTTTCGCCGGGTCGTCAATCTGGATAATCTCGATTGGCTTCGCCGTAGTTTTCCCACTATCTACCTGCTGTCTGGCAACATCATTCAATGGGTATTGCACCAGCGTACTGGGATTGATGACATACAGCGCGTTACCCGGACGGCAGGTCAGCATCACCTCTTCCCGATTAAACGCCCACTTATCCTTGCCAACCTCAAAACGGCTGACGGTGATGACCTGTGGCGCAGCCAGCGCGGCCCCTGAACTTGCCAGTAGTAATAACGAGATAATGATTTTTTTCATGCGTTTTGCCAATCCATCAATCAGAAAGGTTCGAGGGTGGCAAACAGGCTGACAATCGCCAGCACAACGGCCCCAATTCCCCATTCCAGCTTAGTCATCCAAACAAAATAGAGTGTCATACTGCGGTTATCCTGCCGCATGCGTGGTACCAGAACATACCGATTCACCAGCGCAATCGCCACCATTAGCATCACCAGAGCACCTTTTAACAAAAGCAGTTGCCCGTAAGCCATGTGCCAGGGAACAGAAAAACCAACAATAAACAGCGCATTCAGGATGCCGGTAAGTAAAACTCCGATAACGAAAAGATGCCCGTAGCGAGAGAAACGCATCATAGTATTGATGGCCTGTTCCCGCCAGCGACCTTGCGCCATTTGCATACAGTAAAGTACGGGCAGCAAACCGCCGAACCAGGCGGCTGCGCATACCAAATGCAAGGCGTGGTTAACCTGCTGGATTGCCCCTGCGATACCGCTATGCAGCGTCGCGTGTCCGACGCCAGCCAGCAAAATAAACTGCGCAATCGTCAGCATTAACAGCAGTCGCGGCATGCTGCGCGGTACTATAATTACCACCACCAGCGTGACCAGCGCGAGGATAATCTGCCATAACCAGACGCCGCCAAACTGCGTTTGCAACACGGCACCCCATATGTCACTAGAAATAACATCCCGCCAGCCTGAGCCCATTAAACCACCCTGGATCGCCAGCATCAGCGTCGCGCTAATAAAGCTCCACGCTGCGGCATGTCGTTGCAGACGCAAAAAACGACGCATCATTAAACGACGAACCGAAACGGGAGCCAACCATGCGCCGTAGAGCGCACAGCCAAAGACCAGCATCAACGTGGTAAAATGGATAAACCGTAGTGCAACCCAGGTAAATTCCAGCATCGGTTATTTCACGCTAAAGGTATATTGCCCCTTTGTCTTATGACCATCCACGGAGACGACGTGCCAGTCGACAGTATATTTTCCGGCCTCAAGCGTTTGAGCAAGTGGAATAATCAGTTGTGTTTTGTCCTGTTCACTGCGTGATGCCTTGCCCGTTTTGATCTGTTCTTTGTTTGGGCCTGTCAGCGTTGCGCCGCTGAATCCCGGCTCGACACCTTCTGAGAAATTCAGCGTCAACGCCTGAGGAGATACCGCAACATCGGCATTAGCCGCCGGGCTTTGTTTTGTCAGGTGAGCATGAGCCAGGGCGGCGGGAGTTGCCAGAACGCTGGCGAGTACGATGAGAGCGTTACGAAGCATAGATGCAGATGAAGCCATTTCAACTATTCCTTTTTGTTATGTCTAATCTATAGAGAATAACCTTCTACAATGATCGAGTCGAGAATCATCATTTCGGTCTTGCCATTAATGCACACTCTTAGTAACTTTGCGCGCCGAAAGACAGAGAAAAGGAGAAGCCCATGAACATCAATCTGGCCAAACTTGAGCAAGCTGAAATGGATAAGGTCAATGTTGACCTGGCCGCGGCGGGTGTCGCATTTAAAGAGCGATACAACATGCCGGTTGTTGCCGAAGTCGTTGAGCGTGAACAGCCCGAACATTTACGCGACTGGTTTCGGGAAAGACTGATCGCACATCGTCTGGCATCCGTTTCCCTTTCACGTTTACCCTACGAGCCTAAAGTTAAATAAAACTTATATTACGTTACGATTCCTTACATGATGCCTGCTACAGTATAAGTATATTCTTAATCTATACTTTAAAGATGGTTGTAGACACTATGAAAAGGAAATCATTATGTCACACTGGAAAATCGCAGCAGCACAGTACGAACCTCTTCAGACCTCAGTTACCGAACATGTCGCGCATCACCTGCAATTCATTCAGGCAGCCGCTCAATGCCAATGTGAATTGCTGGTTTTCCCCTCCCTTTCCCTGTTGGGTTGTATTGATGAGAATGACGCGCTCCCTGCCCCACCCGATGAAGCGTTGTTAGAACCTATCGCGCATGCAGCCGTGACTTATCGCATGACGATTATTGCGGGGCTATCGGTAGAACATAACAATCGGTTCGTAAAAGGTATCGCGCTTTTCTCTCCCTGGATGACCTCCCCCTTAATGTTTCATCAGAGCCACGGGGCCTGTATCGCCAGACAGCAAAATGCCATCAGCGTTGTGGATAGCCAGCCGGAAGGTATCGATATCGACCCGGCGTACTCGCTATTCACCAGCAGTCAGTCTGTCAGTGAGCCCGAATTGCTCTCCTCCACATCTCGTCTACAGAGTTTCTCGCATAAATTTGCCATTGCGGTATTAATGGCAAATGCGCGTGGCAGCAGCGCGTTATGGGATGAGCAAGGTCGATTGATTGTTCGCGCAGACAGCGGTTCCTTACTCTTAACCGGTCAACGCACGCCACGGGGTTGGCAAGGTGATATCATTCCTTTACGCTAATCGTTTTGGGTCAGGAGCATGGCATGTTGCGCATAATAGATACAGAAACCTGTGGTCTGCAGGGAGGCATTGTTGAGATTGCTTCTGTCGATGTGGTTGACGGAAAAATAGTCAATCCCATGAGCCACCTGGTGCGTCCTGACCGCCCCATCAGCCCTCAGGCGATGGCAATTCATCGCATTACGGAAGCGATGGTGGCCGATAAGCCGTGGATTGAAGATGTCATCCCACAATATTACGGCAGCGAATGGTACGTGGCGCACAATGCAAGTTTTGATCGCCGCGTATTACCCGACATGCCCGGGGAGTGGATTTGCACCATGAAACTCTCCCGTCGTTTGTGGCCAGGAATCAAATACAGCAACATGGCGCTGTATAAATCGCGCAAGCTGAGCGTGCAGACGCCAGCTGGCCTGCATCATCACCGTGCCCTGTACGACTGCTACATCACCGCGGCACTGCTGATCGACATCATACAAACGTCAGGCTGGTCAGCAGAACAGATGGTCGATATTACCGGCCGTCCTGCGTTACTTACTACTTTCACTTTCGGCAAGTACCGCGGAAAACCTGTATCAGAAGTGGCTGAACGCGATCCGGGCTATCTGCGCTGGTTATTTAATAACCTCGACAGTATGAGCCCGGAGCTGCGCTTAACGCTGAAGCACTATCTGGATAACGCCTGAGCAGACGCATACCCAGGCAGAGTCCCCTGCGCCAGTCCGATCAAAAACGCGTATTCCAGGGCCACGCCTTCGTATGATTTAAAACGCCCGGATTTTCCGCCATGCCCGGAATCCATATCCGTGCAGAGTAACAGCAGACGATCGTCCGTTTTCAGCTCACGCAGTTTTGCCACCCATTTTGCCGGTTCCCAGTATTGCACCTGGGAGTCGTGTAATCCCGTCGTAACCAGCAGATGAGGATAAGCCTGCGCTGTAACATTGTCATACGGGCTGTAGCTTTTCATGTGGGTGTAATACTCTTCGTCCTGCGGATTCCCCCACTCTTCAAACTCACCGGTCGTCAGGGGAATGGACTCATCCAGCATCGTGGTCACCACATCGACAAAAGGCACCTGCGCAATAACGCCATGGAAGAGTTCCGGGCGCTCATTAATGGCAACACCCATTAACATTCCTCCGGCGCTCCCCCCCATGCCATAACACAGCGAAGGCGCGCCATAACCCATTTTTAGCAGCGCGTCGCAGACGTCGAGGTAGTCATTGAAGGTATTTTTCTTGAGCAGAAACTTACCGTCTTCGTACCACTGCTGTCCTAACTCGCCGCCGCCACGCACATGAGCAATGGCATAAACAAAGCCGCGATCCAGTAAGCTCAAGCGGCTGCTGCTGAAATCGGCGTCCATGCTGGCGCCATACGAGCCATAGCCGTAGACCAGTAACGGGTTTTTCCCTTTCAGGAAATACTTTTGATGGTAAACCAGCGAAACCGGAACCTCGGTGCCATCACGCGCGGTGATCCAGACGTGTTCGCTACGGTAGTTCGCCGCATCAAATCCTGGGACCTCCGTCTGTTTGAGTACGCGACGCTCTCCGGTGTCCATATCCAGTTCAAACAGCGTGTCCGGTGTGGTCATGGAGGAATAGCCATAACGCAGGCGCGATGTCTCAGGTTCTGGATTATAGGCAAGCCATGTCACATACGCCGGATCATCAAAAGCGATACCGACCACTTCGCGCGTTTTACGATTAATCTGTCGCAGGCTGGTTAAGCCCCGCTGACGCTCTTCCACCACCAGCCAGTCTGTGAACAGCGTAAAGCCCTCCAACATGACGCTGTCGCGCGGCGGGATCAGCGTCTCCCAGGCTTGTTCATCACGCACACGGGTACGGTACAGACCGAAATTTTTACCCTGCCGGTTGGAACGCAGATAAAACGTATGCTGATAGTGATCGAGACTGTACTCGTGATCTTTGCGTCGCGCTAAAAAGACTAACGGCTCGGCATCCGCCAGTTCTGCGTCAAGCAGCAAAACCTCACTGGTGGTCGCGCTGGCGATATGAATAACCACATAATGTAACGAGGTGGTTTTATGTAGACTGACATAAAACATGTCATCGGCTTCTTCATACACCAGCACATCCATTGATGACGGCGAGCCGACGGTATGCCGCCACACTTGATACGGGAGCAGCGTCGTTGCGTGTTTGCGCACATAATAGAATGTTTGCGAGTCATTCGCCCAGACCAGATCCGCTTCAACGTTTTCCAGCACTTCCGGATACCAGTTACCGCTTTGCAGATTGCGAAAACGCACGCCATATTGCCGACGAGAGAGATAATCTTCGGCCAACGCCATGATGGTGTTATCCGGAGATATCGCCAGTCCCCCCAGCGTATAAAACTCACTGTGGGCCGCGCGCTGGTTACCATCCAGCAAGGTGTCCCATTCATCCCACTCTTCACTGAAGGCAGACTGACGTTGATAAATGGCATATTCGCACCCCGGCTCATAAATATGCCGGTAGCGATAACCATTCTTCACATAGGGGGCGGAAGCATCCTGAGGCGGGATACGGTCGATAATCTCTTTCAGGACGCGATCCTGCAATGCCTGCTGCGAGGCCATAATCTGGCGGCCATACGCATTTTCTTGTTGCAGATAATCCAACACTTCTGGCTGCGAGCGGGTGTCATCTCGCAGCCAGTAATAATTATCAACACAGGTATCGCCATGATTCGTCATGGCGTGGGGGATACGAGAAGCTTTTGGTAGCATGTCATTGTTCTTTTGCTTAAACATCCTATAAGGGTGGCAAAAGACAGCAATGATGCAAGCGAAACATGCGCCTTAACGGTAAGTAATTAACCCGGTAAAGCCTGTTTTTGTTCCTTGAGATCCTGTTCAATGCCTTCACGAACATCCTGCGGGATCTTCAACGCATCGCCCAGCGCGTTCAGATAGCTACGCTCCATAAAGTGGTCGATATCAATCGCCGCACAGCTCAGGAAGTATATTTCCAGCGCCTCTTCTTCGTTGCGGATCCCTTGTGCCAGGCGCTGAGGATCTAACGGTTGTTCAATGGCGCGTTCGATCAGAACACGGCCCTGCTCTTCCACGCCTGCTTCACGGAGCTGCTGCTCAATGGCGGTACGTTCTTTGTCATCAATATGACCATCGCTTTTCGCCGCAAAAACCAGCGCCAGGATAAGTCGTTCGGTTCGCTCATCCAGCGGCGAGCTTTGTGCACCGAACTGCGGCTCACCCTGATGCGCCGCGCGAACCTTATCCTTGTATTTGTTCCATAACACGGTACCGGCAACCGCACCGCCGCCCACCAGAAGCGCGCTGGTGCCGTATTTACTCAGTAATTTACGTGAAGATTTGTTGGCAACCAGTAATCCTGCCAGACCGCCTAACGCGCCGGGAACCAGAAGTTTACTCAGCCCTTGCTCACCAGAAGATGACGCGGAAGATCCTTTTTGCCCAAGAAGAGATTGAAGTTGATTCAGCCAGTTAGCCATGTTGCCCCTCAAGTACAGACGAATAATCATCAAAGCGTACCCGAGGGGATGTCAGGAAGTGTTCAGGTCATCAAAAGAAGTGCAAATACCTTCTACCTTCGTTACTGCGACTGATACTCCGCCGTTCCGGCTTTGCAGTCGACTTTTACCTGGTAGTGAATA
This sequence comes from Citrobacter sp. RHBSTW-00859, assembly GCF_013729795.1. Taxonomy (NCBI): domain Bacteria; kingdom Pseudomonadati; phylum Pseudomonadota; class Gammaproteobacteria; order Enterobacterales; family Enterobacteriaceae; genus Citrobacter; species Citrobacter sp. RHBSTW-00859. The sequence goes on from NZ_CP056284.1 coordinate 2,954,986, forward strand.
TCCGCGCTTTTACCGCGAACCGTGAGGGGAACTGACCATTTCCCATCTTTGCCCGTAATATCGGGCGTGTTGACCCAGGCGACAGGATCGGCTTGCCCGACGCGTTTTTGATCGTCAGCCCAGCGCGCGATGCGATTTTGCTGATAATCACGTTTCACGCTCGCCGCGATACCGTCAGCATTCAGTCCTTCGCACTTGGGGAACTGAACTTTCTTGCTTTCCATATTTGCCGCAAATACAGATACGCTGGCAGATAACAACAGCAGGCTCAACAACGCTCTTTTTTTATACATTCTTTTCTCCTTAATCTCCCCTTCGTCCTTCAGGTTGCCTGTTGCAACGTGAAAAGACGTCAGGGATTGCACAATGATTCAGGGAAAAGCATGGTACAAAACGTCAGGAGCGCAAGTCGTTTCAGGCAGCCTGAGTATCATCCTCAGCGTGCGCATCGTTTTCGACCGCCTGCGGAGAGGGCAGCTTGCCGTTTTTCAGAATGGCGCTCAGCACATCTTTCTGCTCAGCCAGCCACAGGGAAAGCGCTTCGCGCTGCTCGTCTTCCAGCGCTACCGGCGATTGCTCCAGCCATGTGTCGAGCAAATCTGCTGTATCAAGCATTTTGTCATACGCATCGGCTTCCTTTTTGCTGGTAAACGACATTTTTTCCTCACCTTCCCGAATGACTACGTATTTAACTTCAACCGCCATTTTTGCAGCCTCTTAAATTACCTGTATTTATGTACAGTATATTCTTTTTGCGCCTTGAAATCAACCTGGTAATAAAGACAGACGCAAACGTTTTCGTATATACTGCGCCCAGATAAAACAGGGGATTAATTTATGACGTTATTAGGCACAGCGCTGCGTCCCGCAGCAACGCGAATGATGTTATTAGGTTCAGGTGAACTGGGTAAAGAGGTAGCGATTGAATGCCAACGCCTGGGTGTGGAAGTCATTGCCGTGGATCGTTACCCCGACGCGCCAGCCATGCACGTTGCCCATCGCTCATACGTAATCAACATGCTGGATGGCGATGCTTTACGCCAGCTCGTCGAGCGTGAAAAACCACATTATATCGTGCCGGAAATAGAGGCGATTGCCACGGATATGCTGGTAAAACTGGAACAAGACGGTCACAACATCGTGCCGTGCGCCCGAGCGACGCAGTTGACCATGAACCGCGAAGGAATCCGTCGTCTCGCCGCCGAAGAATTATCTCTACCGACCTCTTCTTACCGCTTTGCTGACAGCGAAGCCCGCTTTCGCGAGGCCGTCGCCGAAATCGGCTATCCCTGCATCGTGAAGCCGGTAATGAGTTCCTCCGGTAAGGGACAGAGCTTTATTCGTTCCGCCGATCGACTCACTGAAGCCTGGAATTATGCTCAACAAGGCGGCCGAGCAGGTGCCGGACGCGTTATCGTCGAAGGCGTAGTGAATTTTGATTTTGAAATCACCCTGCTTACCGTCAGCGCCGTTGATGGCGTACATTTCTGCGCACCGGTAGGACATCGTCAGGAAGATGGCGATTATCGCGAATCCTGGCAGCCGCAGCAGATGAGTGACCTGGCGCTGGCTCGAGCGCAGGAGATTGCCCGTAAGGTGGTGCTGGCGCTGGGCGGCCACGGTCTGTTTGGGGTAGAGCTATTTGTCTGCGGTGATGAGGTCATTTTCAGCGAAGTTTCCCCTCGCCCTCACGACACGGGTATGGTGACCTTGATTTCGCAGGATCTGTCTGAGTTTGCCCTGCATGTACGCGCATTTCTCGGTCTGCCGGTTGGCGCAATCCGTCAGTATGGGCCTTCTGCTTCCGCCGTTATTCTGCCGCAGCTTACCAGCCAGAATGTCACGTTTGATAACGTACAGGCCGCTGTGGGCACAGGTATGCAAGTCAGATTCTTCGGCAAGCCGGACATCGACGGGAGCCGTCGTATGGGCGTTGTGCTGGCAACAGCGCAGAGTATTGAAGACGCGGTGACACGCGCGAAAGACGCGGCGGCACAGGTGAAAGTCGCAGGATAAAAAACGGGCCAGATGGCCCGTTTCAGACTCGCAGGCCCGGTAATGATTACCGGGCATTTTGCGTTATTACAGCTTCGCGCCTTCTACTGCTTCACGAGCCAGCTTGGTAATGCGTGCGTAATCACCAGCTTCCAGGGCATCTGCCGGAACCAGCCAGGAACCACCGATGCACAGCACACTTTTCAGTGCCAGGTAATCACGGTAGTTCGCTGGAGAGATACCGCCGGTTGGGCAGAAACGGACCTGAGAGAACGGACCCGCAATTGCCTGCAGCGCTTTAGTACCGCCGTTTGCTTCCGCCGGGAAGAATTTGAACTCTTTCAAACCGTAGTCCATACCCAGCATCAGTTCAGAAACGGTGCTAATGCCTGGGATCAGCGGAATAGTGCCTTCAGTTGCAGCTTTCAACAGCGGCTCGGTCAGGCCCGGGCTGATAGCAAACTGCGCACCCGCTTCAGTGACTTCAGCCAGCTGTTGTGGATTCAGTACGGTACCCGCACCCACGATAGCGTCGGGAACTTCTTTTGCGATCGCGCGAATGGCGTCCATCGCACATGCGGTACGTAAGGTCACTTCCAGAACGCGCACGCCCCCTGCAACCAGCGCTTTTGCCATTGGCACCGCGTGTTCCAGCTTGTTAACCACGATAACCGGTACAACCGGGCCAGTGGTCAGGATTGCTTCTGCACTTGTCTTCCAGTTTTTCATCAGAGTTTTCTCTCGCCTGATTACAAAATAAGTCTTAAAAAGTGATACAGGTTGCGCCCTGCTCCGCACCGGACAGCTTTTCACGCAACGCGCTGAACATTTCACGTCCCGTACCCACGCGCGATGCGCTGAGATCAGGAATGTGTGGCTGACGGGAGGCAAGTTCCTCTTCATCCACCAGCAGCGTCAATTCACCTGTCTGTCCATTCACACGAATGATGTCGCCATCGCGTACTTTTGCCAGCAGCCCGCCATCATAGGCTTCCGGGGTTACATGGATTGCTGAAGGCACTTTACCTGAAGCACCTGAAAGTCGTCCATCGGTAACTAACGCAATTTTGAAACAACGGTCCAATAATACACCAAGTGGCGGCATGAGTTTATGTAATTCTGGCATTCCGTTCGCTTTTGGTCCCTGATGGCGCACAACCACCACGCAATCCCGGTCAAGCAGACCCGCATCGAACGCGGGTAACACATCATGCTGACTTTCAAAGACAACTGCCGGCGCTTCAATAATCTGGTTTTCTACCGGTACCGCCGACGTTTTCATCACCGCACGCCCGAGATTACCGCTCAGCACTTTGGTGCCGCCGTGGTGGGAGAATGGTTGGTCAAAGGTGGCGATCACGTTGTTGTCCAGAGACTTCACCGCCCCTTCGCGCCAGTCCAGTTCACCCTCGTTAAGCCACGGTTCCATGGTGTAGCGGGATAAACCGAATCCGGCAACGGTGTTCACATCTTCATGTAGCAGACCCGCATTAAGCAGTTCACGCATTAACACCGGTACGCCACCCGCCGCCTGGAAGTGGTTAATATCTGCTGGACCATTCGGGTACAGACGCGCCATCAGCGGCACGATATCGGACAGATCGGAGAAATCATCCCAGTTAATCAGAATCCCGGCCGCACGCGCCATAGCCACCAGGTGCATCGTATGGTTGGTAGAGCCCCCGGTCGCCAGCAGCGCCACAATACCGTTCACTACCACTTTTTCATCGATCATTTTACCGATCGGCATCCATTCATTGCCGTTGCCGGTCAGGCGTGTTACCTGACGGGCTGCTGCCGCTGTCAGCGCTTCACGCAGCGGCGCATCAGGATGTACAAATGAGGAGCCAGGCAGTTGCATACCCATAAACTCCACTACCATCTGGTTAGTGTTCGCCGTGCCGTAGAACGTACAGGTACCTGGAGCGTGATAAGACGCCGCTTCGGATTCAAGAAGCGCCATGCGATCGACTTTACCTTCAGCATACAGCTGACGGATACGCACTTTTTCTTTGTTCGCCAGACCGCTCGCCATCGGACCGGAAGGAATAAAGATTGACGGCAGATGACCAAATGACAGCGCAGCCATTACCAGGCCCGGGACAATTTTGTCGCACACGCCGAGGAACAACGCGCCGTCGAACATGTTGTGGGAAAGGCCCACTGCAGCAGACATCGCAATCACTTCACGACTGAGCAGCGAAAGCTCCATCCCATCTTGTCCCTGGGTCACACCGTCGCACATTGCAGGTACACCGCCAGCAACCTGGCCTACTGCATTGGCTTCATGCAGTGCTTTACGAATGATGGCCGGATAGTGTTCATACGGCTGATGCGCGGAAAGCATGTCGTTATAGGAGGTAATGATCGCGATATTGTTACGCAGCATGCTTTTCAGCGAGGCCTTATCGTCCGGCTGACACGCAGCAAAACCATGCGCCAGGTTACCGCATGCCAGTTGCGAGCGATGAACGGTAGTTGATTTCGCTTGTTCAATACGGGCGAGGTAGGCGGAACGTGTGTCACGAGAACGTTCGACGATACGTTGTGTTACGCGTAACAAATTCGGATTCATAGAGGCTCCTAAAATTTATCTGTCAGAGCGTTGGATCAACAATGTGTTTCAGTTGGGTAAAAACATCTGAATCGCTTGTTGGCCGTAGCTCAGGGGCAAAATCGTTTCAGGCAGTGTAATAAAAAAAGCCCCGCGGGTGAATCCACGCGGAGCTTAAAAGTGCAAAAATTATTCTACAATCTGTGTTAGATCATGTTACCGGTAAAATAACACCTATGGGCTAGATGATATTTTACTCGAATTCGTTCCAGGAACGACCATCTCGGGTAATCATCGCCACAGAAGCAACCGGGCCCCAGGTCCCTGCCTGATACGGCTTCGGCGCGTCGTTGTCCATCGCCCAGGCTTCGGTAATTGAGTCGACCCACTTCCATGCTTCTTCAACTTCATCACGACGCACAAACAGCGCCTGTATTCCGCGCATTGTTTCGAGCAGCAGGCGCTCATAGGCGTCGGCAAGGTGCGTCTGGTTGAAGGTTTCGGAATAGCTCAGATCAAGCTTGGTAATTTGCAGATTATGCTTGTGATCCAGACCCGGTACTTTGTTCAGTACCTGGATATCGACACCTTCATCAGGCTGCAAACGGATGGTTAACTTGTTCTGCGGCAGATCCTGCCAGGATTCTCTGAACAGATTCAGCTCAGGCGTTTTGAAGTAAACCACCACTTCAGAGCACTTCGTCGGTAAACGTTTACCGGTACGCAGGTAGAACGGAACTCCCGCCCAGCGCCAGTTATCGATATCCACACGGATCGCCACAAACGTTTCCGTGTTGCTGCTCTTGTTCGCGCCTTCTTCTTCCAGATACCCCGGCACTTTTTTGCCCTGGGCAAAACCCGCGGTGTACTGACCGCGAACCGTTTTTTCACGTACGTTCGAACGATCGATACGACGCAGCGATTTCAGTACCTTCACTTTTTCATCACGAATGCTGTCGGCGCTCAGATCGGACGGCGGAGACATCGCAATCATGCACAGGATCTGCAGCAGGTGGTTCTGAATCATGTCGCGCATTTGACCTGCCTGGTCAAAATAGCCCCAGCGGCCTTCAATACCCACTTCTTCCGCCACGGTAATTTCTACGTGATCGATAGTGCGGTTATCCCAGTTGTTCACAAACAGGGAGTTGGCAAAACGCAGTGCCAGCAGGTTCAGGACCGTCTCTTTGCCAAGATAGTGGTCGATACGATAAACCTGGCACTCTTCGAAATACTCGCCGACCTGATCGTTGATTTCACGGGATGTTGCCAGCGACGTACCCAGCGGTTTTTCCATCACAACACGGGCTGGTTTAGCATTCAGCTTTGCTTCACCCAGGCCTTTGCAGATCGCGCCAAAGGTGCTCGGCGGCATCGCGAAATAGTTAATGGTGGTACGTGATTTTTGATCCAGCATTTCGCCCAGACGGCTAAACGCGGCGGTGTCATTGACGTCCAGATTACAAAACTCCAGACGACCGCTGAGAGTCTCCCACAAACCTTCGTCGATTTTTTCTTTCATGAAGGTTTCGAGCGCTTCACGCACAACCTTGGTATAGGCTGCTTTGTCCCAGTCGGCACGCCCTACCCCAATGATACGGGTTTCCGGGTTAATCTGGCCGGCCTTTTCCAGTTGATACAGGGAAGGCAGCAATTTCCGCCGCGCCAGGTCGCCCTTCGCGCCGAAAATGACCAGATCACATGCCTGGGCTGTTTGCGTTACCGCCATGTCATTCTCCTCAATTAAGTGCCTGGTGCTTTTGCCAGACACTGGTTGTAATTTTATTACAGTGCACTGTACTGCTTTTACGTGAATCCGGAAACCGTAAACGCTTATCCAGCCGTGCTGTTACCGCGAACAGTCGCTTTATGGGCATTTGTCGTCGCAAATTGGACAAAAAAGTCGTCTTTTTTCGTACCCCTGAAGACGTAAGAAAACCCGACTCCGATCATGTAATGAAAAAAAACAACAACTATTCTGTCCATTTTGCCCCGTTGCTGCATTAGCAGGGGTAATATCTATACACGAAATTATGCCCCGGTTTCTCCGTATCATTGAAATCGTTTTTGCCCATGACCCATGAGTCTACCTACATCATGAATATGCTGGAAAAAATCCAGTTAAAACTGGAACAGTTGAGCAAGTCAGAGCGTAAAGTCGCCGACATTATTCTTGCCTCTCCCGAGCGGGCAATCCATTCAAGCATCGCCACACTTGCTGTGGAAGCCAATGTCAGCGAACCGACGGTGAACCGTTTCTGTCGCAGCATGGATACCCGCGGCTTCCCTGATTTTAAACTGCATCTGGCGCAAAGTCTGGCAAATGGCACCCCATATGTTAATCGCAATGTGGATGAGGATGACAGCGTAGAATCTTACACGGGGAAAATCTTCGAGTCAGCGATGGCAAGCCTCGACCACGTCCGCCAGTCACTGGATAACGCAGCGGTAAACCGGGCCGTAGATTTATTAACTCAGGCGAAAAAAATTGCCTTCTTTGGCCTCGGTTCTTCTGCCGCAGTGGCGCATGACGCAATGAATAAATTTTTCCGGTTTAACGTACCGGTAATCTATTCCGACGATATTGTTCTGCAACGCATGAGTTGCATGAATTGTTGCGACGATGACGTCATTGTGCTTATTTCTCATACCGGAAGAACCAAAAGTCTGGTGGAACTGGCGCAGTTGGCGCGGGAAAATGACGCCATGGTTATCGCCCTCACCTCTCCCGGCACGCCACTGGCGCGTGAAGCAACGCTGGCAATTACTCTCGATGTACCGGAAGATACTGACATTTATATGCCCATGGTCTCTCGACTTGCTCAACTGACCGTGATAGATGTGCTGGCTACAGGATTTACTTTGCGCCGTGGGGCAAAATTTAGAGATAACTTGAAGCGTGTCAAGGAAGCGCTCAAGGAATCGCGTTTTGATAAAGAATTACTCATCAAGAGTGATGACCGCTAAAAGCAATAACAATGTTCTACCCTTTTATCATCCGGGTCGTTCATTTACCGTTAATATTTGAGAACGACCGGATTAATGTTCACGCAACACCAAGTTGTTTCAGTCAACGGAGTATTACATGTCCAGAAGGCTTCGCAGAACCAAAATCGTTACCACGTTAGGCCCGGCAACTGACCGCGATAATAACCTTGAAAAGATTATCGCCGCGGGTGCGAACGTCGTACGTATGAACTTTTCTCACGGCTCTCCAGAAGATCACAAACTGCGGGCGGATAAAGTCCGTGAAATTGCCGCAAAACTGGGACGTCATGTAGCTATTTTGGGTGACCTGCAGGGACCTAAAATCCGCGTATCAACCTTTAAAGAAGGTAAAGTATTTCTTAACGTTGGCGACAAGTTCCTGTTAGACGCCAACCTCGGCAAAGGCGAAGGCGACAAAGAAAAAGTCGGTATTGATTATAAAGGACTGCCTGCTGACGTCGTCCCAGGCGATATCCTGCTGCTCGACGACGGCCGCGTACAACTTAAAGTGCTGGAAGTTCAGGGCATGAAAGTCTTCACCGAAGTTACCGTCGGTGGCCCGCTGTCCAACAATAAGGGCATTAACAAACTGGGCGGCGGTCTCTCTGCTGAAGCCCTGACCGAAAAAGACAAAGCCGACATCGTCACCGCTGCGCAAATCAGCGTTGACTATCTGGCCGTCTCCTTCCCGCGCTGCGGCGAAGATCTGAACTATGCCCGCCGTCTGGCGCGCGACGCTGGCTGCGATGCGAAAATTGTCGCCAAGGTAGAACGTGCAGAAGCCGTCTGCGACCAGAATGCGATGGATGACATCATCCTTGCCTCCGACGTGGTGATGGTGGCGCGTGGCGACCTGGGCGTTGAAATTGGCGATCCTGAGCTGGTAGGTATTCAGAAAGCGTTGATTCGCCGCGCACGTCAGCTGAACCGTGCGGTCATTACCGCCACGCAGATGATGGAGTCGATGATCACCAACCCAATGCCGACCCGTGCGGAAGTGATGGACGTGGCTAACGCCGTCCTCGACGGTACCGATGCCGTTATGCTCTCTGCAGAAACTGCAGCAGGTCAGTACCCTGCTGAAACCGTCGCGGCTATGGCGCGCGTCTGTTTGGGTGCTGAGAAGATCCCGAGCATCAATGTTTCTAAACACCGCCTTGACGTGCAGTTTGATAACGTTGAAGAAGCGATTGCCATGTCAGCGATGTATGCCGCTAACCACCTGAAAGGGGTTACCGCTATCATCACAATGACGGAATCCGGTCGTACTGCACTGATGACCTCACGCATCAGTTCTGGTCTGCCGATTTTCGCGATGTCTCGTCATGAACGTACGCTGAATCTGACTTCCCTGTATCGCGGCGTCACCCCGGTTCACTTTGACAGCGAAACTGACGGCGTCGTTGCCGCCAGTGAAGCAGTGAACCTGCTGCGCGATAAAGGCTATCTGGTTTCCGGCGACCTGGTCATTGTGACGCAAGGCGATGTCATGAGCACCATTGGCTCAACGAATACCACGCGTATTCTGACCGTCGAGTAACGCCCCGTTTGATGTAAAAAAGCCTCTCGTTTGAGAGGCTTTTTTTTATTTCTTCGGATAAAGATCTTTGCGCTTATAAGGCTCAATTTCACCGGGTTTGCGCGTCTTAAGCAGTTTTAGAATCCAGGTGTATTGCTCGAGATGCGGCGTCACAAAGATTTCCACTTCTTCGTTCATTCGTCTGGCAATGGTGTGGTCATCCGCCGTCAGGATGTCATCCATCGGAGGACGAACCTGAATCGTTAAGCGATGCGTTTTCCCATTGTATACCGGGAACAGCGGCACCACACGGGCGTGACACACCTTCATCAGGCGGCCAATCGCCGGTAACGTGGCTTTATAGGTAGCAAAAAAATCCACAAACTCGCTGTGCTCAGCGCCATGGTCCTGATCCGGCAGGTAGTATCCCCAATATCCCTGACGTACAGACTGAATAAACGGTTTGATGCCATCATTACGCGCATGCAAACGACCACCGAAACGACGACGCACCGTGTTCCAGACAAAATCGAATACCGGATTTCCCTGATTGTGGAACATCGCAGCCATTTTCTGTCCCTGGGAAGCCATCAGCATCGCTGGGATATCTACGCCCCAACCATGAGGAACCAGAAAAATCACTTTTTCATCGTTGCGACGCATCTCTTCGATGATTTCCAGCCCCTGCCAGTCAACCCGATGCTGAATTTTTTCCGGGCCGCGTATGGCGAGTTCCGACATCATGACCATCGCCTGAGGTGCAGTCGCAAACATCTCATCGACAATAGCTTCACGCTCAGCTTCGCTGCGCTCAGGAAAGCAGAGGGATAAATTGATCAGTGCTCTGCGACGCGAGCTTTTTCCCAGCCGCCCGGCCATTCTTCCGAGCTTTGCCAGAATTGGATCGCGAAATGATGCTGGCGTTAACGAAATGCCTGCTATCGCCGCCACACCAAGCCATGCACCCCAGTAGCGCGGATGGCGAAATGATTTGTGAAACTCAGGGATATATTCAATATTCTTTTTTTTCGTTTCCATGCTCTTCCAGTGTCTGGTGCGGCGAAAAGTAGATCTGCTGATAGTGTAGCGGCGCGCGATGCGCCGTACAAAATAAAAAAGCCGGCACGCATAGCGTACCGGCTCTGTCAACGTGTTAATTAATCGAAACGCAACTGAGGAACAACCTCTTTCACCTGTGCCAGGTAATCGGTGCGATCCGACCCGGTCAGACCTTCTGTGCGCGGCAGTTTCGCCGTCAGAGGATTCACTGCCTGCTGGTTGATCCAGACTTCGTAGTGCAGATGCGGACCCGTTGAACGCCCGGTATTGCCAGACAGCGCGATACGATCGCCACGTTTCACTTTTTGTCCTGGTTTGACCAACAACTTACGCAGGTGCATATAACGTGTGGTATAGGTGCGACCATGACGAACCGCAACATAGTATCCGGCTGCGCCGCTGCGCTTCGCTACAACCACTTCGCCATCACCCACCGACAGCACCGGCGTCCCCTGCGGCATCGCAAAGTCGACACCTTTGTGCGGCGCAACGCGTCCGGTCACCGGGTTCAGACGACGCGGGTTAAAGTTGGAAGAGATGCGGAACTGCTTAGCCGTCGGGAAACGCATGAAGCCTTTCGCCAGTCCGGTACCGTTGCGGTCATAGAACTTACCGTCTTCAGCACGGATTGCGTAATAATCTTTACCTTCAGAACGCAAGCGTACGCCCAACAGTTGGCTTTGCTCGCGTTTACCGTCCAGCATTTCGCGAGACATCAGTACCGAGAACTCATCGCCTTTTTTCAGTTTGCGGAAATCCATCTGCCACTGCATGGCCTTAATCACTGCGCTGATTTCAGAGCTGGTCAGTCCGGCATCTTTGGCACTGGCGACGAAGCTTCCGCCCACGGTGCCTTTGATTCGGCTGTTAACCCAATCGCCCTGCTGCATTTCGCTGCTCATTTTGAAACCCGTCGCGGTGCGATCGTAAGTACGGGTTTCACGACGGGAGACTTCCCAGGTCAGGCGCTGCAAATCACCTTCCGCGCCTAACGTCCAGGAAAGTTGCTGACCAATTTTCAGGTTACGCAGTTGTTTGTCGGAAGCCGCGAGCTGACTGATGTCACCCATATCGATGCCGTACTGATTCAGAATACTGCTCAGCGTATCGCCCGTGGAGACAACATACTCATGCACGCCGGCTTCACCAGACGTTTTGTCATCCAGTTCGTCCTGTGGGATAGCTTCGTCTTCCTGAGCGGCCTGATCGATAGGTTCGCTGGCCTCAGGCAATAGTGAACGAATCTCGCTTTTTTCCAGCTCGATAGTTTTGACGATAGGTGCAGAATCAGGATGGTAAACATAGGGCCGCCAGACAGCGACGGCCAATGTCAGTACGGTAAGCGACCCCAGCATAACGCGATGGGGCCGCGGCAGATTATTAAATGCCAGAGCGACAGAGCGGGCTATCTGTTGCACGTAATCACTTCCTCATTAATCTCCTTTCAGGCAGCTCGCATACTGGTTGGCTAATTGGTTCAAAAACGCTGAATAGCTTGTTTTTCCCAGTTTGATATTCGTTCCGAGCGGATCCAACGTTCCCATTCGAACGGATGTCCCTCTCGCGACGGCTTCAACGACCGCTGGCCTGAACTGTGGCTCAGCAAAAACGCAGGTTGCTTTTTGCTCAACCAACTGTGTTCTTATTTCATGTAAACGCTGCGCACCAGGTTGAATCTCAGGGTTCACGGTAAAGTGACCAAGCGGTGTTAGTCCGTAGTGTTTTTCGTAGTAGCCATAGGCGTCATGAAAAACGAAGTAACCTTTTCCCTTGAGCGGCGCGAGCTCGTTACCTACCTGCTTATCGGTTGCGGCTAATTGTGCCTCAAAATCCTTCAGGTTGGCGTCAAGTTTGGCTCGACTTTGCGGCATAAGTTCCACTAATTTTTCATGGATTGCAACCGCTGAGGCCCGTGCTATCTCTGGGGAAAGCCAAAGATGCATGTTGTAATCGCCGTGATGGTGATGCTCGTCACTTTTTTCACTGCCGGCATCATTATGTCCATGATCGTCATCATCGTCGTCAGCACCTTTCATGAGTAACGGCTTCACGTCATTGAGCTGCGCAATCGTTACCTGTTTTGCGTTAGGAATATTCTTGACTGATTTTTCCATAAACGCTTCCATCTCAGGTCCAATCCAAACGACTAAGTCCGCGCCCTGTAAGCGTTTTACGTCTGAAGGACGTAATGAGTAATCGTGTTCGGAAGCCCCGTCAGGCAGCAGAACCTGGGTGTCAGTAACCCCGTCAGCAATGGCTGAAGCGATAAACCCCAGCGGCTTAAGAGAAGCCACGACAGCGGCATTTGCCGACTGTGTTGCACTACCCCAAAGAGCAGCGGATAATGCTGCGAAAAGAAGCGTATTTTTATGTAACATAATGCGACCAATCATCGTAATGAATGTGAGAATTGTGATATTATAACATTCTATAACTTCTGCAAGACTAAAATTGATATGACGACTTTGGTTTCACTGGAAAATGTCTCGGTCTCTTATGGTCAACGCCGCGTCCTCTCTGACGTATCGCTTGAACTTCGACCCGGTAAAATATTGACGCTTCTCGGCCCAAATGGTGCCGGGAAATCTACGCTGGTGCGCGTTGTATTAGGGCTGGTAGAGGCTGATGAGGGAGTTATCAAGCGTAATGGTCGATTGCGGATTGGCTATGTGCCGCAAAAACTGTACCTCGATACTACGCTTCCGCTGACGGTAAGTCGGTTTATGCGCCTGCGTCCCGGCACCAAAAAAGAAGATATCCTTCCGGCACTGAAGCGTGTTCAGGCCGGACATCTGATGAATGCGCCGATGCAAAAACTCTCTGGCGGGGAGACACAACGCGTCCTGTTGGCCCGTGCTTTATTGAATAAACCTCAGCTACTGGTGCTTGATGAGCCAACCCAGGGCGTGGATGTCAATGGGCAGGTCGCACTGTACGATCTTATCGATCAGTTGCGACGTGAACTGGATTGCGCCGTACTGATGGTTTCTCATGACCTGCATCTGGTGATGGCAAAAACCGATGAGGTACTGTGCCTGAACCATCATATTTGTTGTTCTGGTGCGCCGGAAGTGGTTTCCATGCACCCGGAATTCATCTCAATGTTCGGACAACGCGGTGCCGAACAACTCGGAATTTACCGTCATAATCATAATCACCGCCACGATTTACAGGGTCGTATCGTCTTACGCCGGGGAAATGGTCACTCATGATTGAATTGTTATTACCCGGTTGGTTAGCCGGGATCATGCTGGCCTGTGCCGCTGGCCCACTCGGCTCATTTGTGGTCTGGCGTCGAATGTCTTATTTCGGTGATACGCTGGCCCACGCTTCGCTACTGGGGGTCGCCTTTGGCCTGCTGCTGGATGTAAACCCTTTCTATGCAGTCATCGTCGTCACCTTGATGCTGGCAGGCGGTCTGGTATGGCTGGAAAAACGCCCCCACCTCGCGATCGATACTTTATTGGGCATTATGGCCCACAGTGCACTGTCATTAGGGCTGGTTGTCGTCAGCCTGATGTCTAACATCCGTGTGGATCTGATGGCCTACCTGTTTGGTGATTTGCTCGCCGTGACGCCGGAAGATCTTATTTCCATCGCCATTGGGGTGGTTATCGTTCTGGCGATTTTGTTCTGGCAGTGGCGCAACCTGCTGTCGATGACCATCAGTCCGGATCTGGCATTTGTGGATGGCGTGAAACTGCAACGCGTTAAGCTTCTGCTGATGCTGGTCACAGCATTAACTATTGGCGTGGCGATGAAATTTGTCGGGGCGTTAATTATCACCTCGCTGCTTATTATCCCTGCGGCAACCGCCCGTCGCTTTGCCCGTACGCCAGAACAGATGGCAGGGGTTGCCGTTGGTGTGGGAATGATAGCGGTTACAGGCGGGCTGACCTTCTCGGCCTTCTATGACACCCCGGCAGGTCCTTCCGTGGTGCTGTGTGCTGCGCTGCTGTTTATCTTCAGCATGATGAAAAAACAGGCGAGCTAATGCGTATTTTAGCCGGATGGAGGCTATCGCCTTATCCGGCTTTTTATTTCATGAGCGAAATGCTTCCCTTCCCGCGGTTTATTAAATGTTTATCCCCACAGCCACATAATCAGCGTTAAACTATTTATACCGTTATTTTAGGGAGAAACGATGATGCGCGTACTGGTTGTCGAGGATAATGCTTTATTACGCCACCACCTCAAGGTTCAGTTACAGGATTTAGGGCATCAGGTGGATGATGCAGAAGATGCGAAGGAAGCGGACTATTATCTGAATGAACATCTGCCGGATATTGCGATCGTTGATTTAGGACTCCCCGATGAAGACGGTTTGTCATTGATCCGCCGTTGGCGTAGCAATGAGGTTTCGTTGCCGATTCTGGTGTTAACCGCGCGTGAAGGCTGGCAGGACAAGGTGGAAGTACTCAGCGCCGGAGCCGACGATTACGTCACAAAACCGTTTCATATCGAAGAGGTGGCAGCGCGCATGCAGGCACTGATGCGTCGCAACAGCGGTCTGGCATCGCAGATTATCTCTCTTCCTCCTTTCCAGGTGGACCTCTCTCGGCGCGAGTTATCCGTCAATGATGAAGTTATCAAGCTCACGGCGTTCGAATACACCATTATGGAAACACTTATCCGTAATAACGGCAAAGTGGTCAGTAAAGATTCGCTCATGTTACAGCTTTACCCGGATGCCGAGCTACGTGAAAGCCACACCATTGATGTTCTGATGGGGCGTCTGCGTAAAAAAATACAGGCGCAATACCCGGATGATGTCATCACCACCGTGCGTGGCCAGGGATATCTTTTTGAACTGCGCTAATGAATAAATTATTGCGTCATTTTTTCCCGTTATCACTGCGGTTGCGCTTTTTACTGGCAACCGCGGGCGTGGTATTGGTGCTTTCGCTGGCCTACGGCATGGTTGCCCTGGTGGGTTACAGCGTCAGCTTTGATAAAACAACGTTCCGCCTGCTGCGGGGTGAAAGTAACCTGTTCTATACCCTGGCAAAATGGGAGAACGGTAAGATAAACGTCGAGCTGCCTGAGAATCTCGATATGCAAAGCCCAACAATGTCGCTGATCTATAACGAAGACGGTGAGTTGTTGTGGGCGCAGCGCAATGTTCCCTGGCTGACGCACAGTATCCAACCGGAATGGCTAAAAGCGAACGGTTTTCATGAGATTGAAGCCAATGTAGATGCCACCAGCACCTTACTGGGCGAAGATCATTCCGCTCAGCAGCAGCTAAAAGAAGTCAGAGAAGATGATGACGATGCCGAAATGACCCACTCGGTCGCCGTGAACGTCTACCCCGCCACTGCCAGAATGCCACAGTTGACCATAGTGGTTGTCGATACCATTCCTATTGAGCTAAAGCGCTCGTATATGGTATGGAGTTGGTTTATTTATGTGCTGGTCGCCAATCTGTTGCTGGTCATTCCGCTGTTATGGGTAGCCGCCTGGTGGAGTCTGCGGCCCATCGAATCGCTGGCGCGTGAAGTCCGTGAGCTTGAGGAACATCATCGAGAGATGTTAAACCCCGCCACCACGCGCGAACTGACCAGCCTGGTCCGCAATCTTAATCGACTTCTAAAAAGCGAACGCGAGCGCTACGACAAATACCGTACGACGTTAACAGACCTCACCCACAGCCTGAAAACACCGCTGGCGGTATTACAGAGTACGCTCCGCTCGATGCGTAATGAAAAAATGAACGTAAGCGACGCGGAACCCATCATGCTGGAACAAATCAGCCGTATTTCCCAGCAGATTGGCTATTACCTGCATCGCGCCAGCATGCGTGGCAGCAGCGTGCTGCTTAGCCGCGAACTGCATCCAGTCGCGCCGTTGCTGGATAAACTCACCTCGGCGCTAAATAAGGTGTATCAGCGTAAAGGCGTCAACATAAATCTCGATATCTCACCCGAAATCAGTTTTGTGGGCGAACAGAACGATTTTGTCGAAGTGATGGGCAACGTGCTGGATAACGCATGTAAATATTGTCTGGAGTTTGTCGAGATTTCAGCGCATTTGTCCGAGGATCAGCTACACATTCTGGTTGAAGATGATGGTCCTGGTATTCCGCAAAGCAAACGGGAAGTGGTGTTTGACCGTGGACAGCGTGTCGATACGCTACGGCCAGGTCAAGGCGTTGGACTGGCGGTGGCGCGAGAAATCACCGAACAGTATGACGGGCAGATTATTGCAGGCGATAGCCTGCTGGGTGGCGCGCGCATGGAAGTTATTTTTGGCCGCCAGCAGCCGGGGCAGATAGACGAGTAATCGCCGCATGTAATAAATATGTACTGATTTCCCGCTTGCGGTTAAGTATCCGTTATAATCGGTTGCAGATACCAGCCTGCGGGATGCTCATTATGGAATACCAACTCACACTTAACTGGCCCGATTTTCTTGAACGCCACTGGCAGAAACGCCCGGTGGTCTTAAAACGCGGGTTTAACAACTTTATTGATCCACTCTCTCCTGACGAACTGGCTGGACTGGCAATGGAAAGCGAAGTCGACAGCCGACTCGTCAGCCACCAGGACGGTAAATGGCAGGTTAGCCACGGTCCGTTCGAAAGCTATGATCATCTCGGCGAGAACAACTGGTCGCTGCTGGTACAGGCGGTCAATCACTGGCATGAACCCACCGCCGCGCTGATGCGTCCGTTTCGCGAACTGCCGGACTGGCGGATTGACGATCTGATGATCTCCTTCTCCGTACCCGGTGGCGGCGTTGGCCCACATCTTGATCAGTACGATGTGTTTATTATTCAGGGAACCGGGCGACGTCGCTGGCGCGTGGGCGAAAAACTGCAGTTGAAGCAGCACTGCCCTCACCCGGACCTGCTGCAGGTCGCCCCGTTTGAAGCCATCATCGATGAAGAGCTGGAACCCGGCGATATCCTGTACATTCCACCAGGATTCCCGCACGAAGGCTATGCGCTGGAAAACGCCATGAACTATTCGGTCGGTTTCCGCGCGCCGAATACTCGCGAACTGATCAGCGGCTTCGCCGATTACGTTTTGCAACGTGAGCTGGGTAGCACGTATTACAGCGATCCTGACCTGCCGCCGCGCGATCATCCGGCTGACGTTCTGCCGCAGGAAATGGACAAGCTGCGTGAAATGATGCTCGGACTGATTAATCAGCCGGAACATTTCCAGCAGTGGTTTGGCGAGTTTATATCTCAGTCTCGTCATGAGCTGGATATTGCTCCACCGGAGCCGCCGTATCAGCCAGACGAAATTTACGATGCCCTGAAGCAAGGGGATGTGTTAGTGCGTCTGGGCGGATTGCGCGTATTGCGCATCGGCGATGACGTCTACGCCAACGGTGAGAAAATTGATTCACCGCATCGCCCTGCCCTGGAAGCACTTGCCAGCCATATTGTTCTGACGGCCGAGAACTTTGAGGATGCGCTGGAAGATCCGTCTTTCCTTGCCATGCTTGCCGCACTGGTTAACAGCGGATACTGGTTCTTCGAAGGATAATACGAACGGTGCCTGATGCGACGCTAGCGCGTCCTATCAGGCCTTTTGGAGTGAAATACTGTAGGCCGGATAAGCGAAGCGCTATCCGGCATCTATCGATAAATTTACTGCTGCTTTGCGGTTAACTCCGCAATACGTACAATCACCCGCACCGCTTTTTCCATTCCTTCCAGAGTTACAAACTCATGTTTACCATGATAGTTGTAGCCTCCGGTGAACAGATTCGGACACGGTAACCCCATAAACGACAGCTGCGCGCCGTCGGTGCCGCCACGAATAGGTTTCAGCACCGGCTCAATATCGCAATCGCGCATCGCCTTCTGAGCGATATCCAGCACGTGCGGATGCTCAATCACTTTTTCGCGCATATTGTAGTAGCTGTCTTCAATCACCAGTTCGATATAGCAATCCGGGTGTAACCCTTTGCCGACCTTTTTGGCGATCTCCATGATCTTGCGTTTGCGCGCTTCAAACTGCTTGCGGTCAAAATCACGGATGATGTAGTGCATATCCGCCCGAACGACCGTCCCTTTCATGCTCGCCAGATGATAAAAGCCTTCGTAGCCTTCCGTCGTTTCCGGGCTTTCGTCTGCCGGAACCTCAGCATGAATACGAGCAGCCAGCGACAGTGCATTCACCATCACCCCTTTTGCGGTACCGGGATGGACATTGTTGCCGACAATTTTGATATTAACCGACGCGGCGTTGAAGTTTTCAAATTCCAGCTCTCCCACGCCACCGCCGTCAACGGTATAGGCCCACTGCGCATCAAATGCCGCAACGTCAAAATGCTTCGCCCCTTTACCAACCTCTTCGTCCGGCGTAAAGGCCACGCGGATATCACCGTGCGGAATATCTTTTTGGATGAGCACCGCCAGCGCGGTCATGATTTCCGCCACGCCAGCTTTATCATCCGCGCCCAGCAGCGTTTTACCGTCTGTGGTGATCAGCGTCTGACCCAGAAGTTGATGCAGCACCGGGAACATCACCGGCGACAGAACTTCATCACCAATGCCTAACGCAATATCGCCGCCGCGATAGTTTTCAACGATTTGCGGATTAACGTTTTTACCGCTGAAATCCGGTGAGGTATCCACATGGGAAATAAAGCCGATCGCGGGAATATTGCCAGCAACGTTAGCGGGCAACGTGGCCATCAGCGTCCCCTTTTCGCTCAGTGAAATGTTAACCAGCCCCATCTCTTCGAGCTGTTGTTTGAGCAGTTGTAATAATTTCCACTGTCCTTCGGTGCTGGGTACCTGCCGCACGCCCGATTTTGATTGGGTGTCCAGCGACACGTAGTGTAAAAAACGCTCAAGTAGTTTATCCATGCAGTCACCCTCACTTTTTGTGACAACATTATCAATAAGCAACAAAAGACAAATATTGCGTCAGGTCACTTTTATCCCCGCAAGTGAGAATATTTCGCCCTGACATCCCCTCTGACTATAGGGCTAAGTCAGTAATTCGCAACAAGGATTGGCGATTACCATGGTTTGCCGTAGAATAATGGCCCTCATTAAGAGTCATCAAGGTGGTTAACCACGAACCCCGCAGCGGTCAGCCATCCGTTGCGTTTACATGGGACAGAGTAAAAAATTGAATAAACAACCGCGTTCGCTTTCTCCACTGGTGCAATTAGCGGGAATTCGCAAAAGTTTCGATGGCAAAGAGGTGATTTCCAGCCTGGATTTGACCATCAATAATGGCGAGTTTCTCACGCTGCTTGGCCCCTCTGGCTGCGGTAAAACAACCGTTCTTCGCCTGATTGCCGGTCTGGAAACGGTTGATTCCGGTCATATCATGTTGGACAACCAGGACATCACTCACGTTCCTGCGGAAAACCGCTACGTGAACACCGTCTTCCAAAGCTATGCGTTATTTCCCCACATGACCGTTTTTGAGAATGTGGCCTTTGGCTTACGCATGCAAAAAACGCCCGCAGCCGACATTCCTCCCCGCGTTACCGAAGCTCTGCGCATGGTGCAGCTGGAAGAGTTCGCCCAGCGAAAACCGCATCAACTCTCCGGTGGACAGCAGCAGCGCGTAGCGATTGCCCGAGCGGTGGTCAATAAACCCCGTTTACTCCTGTTAGACGAATCTCTCTCTGCGCTGGACTACAAACTACGCAAGCAGATGCAGAACGAACTGAAAGCGCTGCAACGTAAGCTTGGTATCACCTTTGTCTTTGTCACTCACGATCAGGAAGAGGCGCTGACCATGTCAGACCGTATCGTGGTGATGCGCGATGGCAAGATTGAGCAGGACGGTACGCCCCGCGAAATCTACGAAGAGCCGAAAAACCTGTTCGTCGCCGGGTTTATCGGTGAGATCAATATGTTTAACGCGACGGTGATAGAACGTCTGGACGAACAGCGCGTTCGTGCTAACGTTGAAGGTCGTGAGTGCAATATTTATGTCAACTTCGCGGTGATTCCCGGGCAGAAGCTGCACGTCCTGTTACGCCCTGAAGATCTGCGCGTTGATGAAATCAACGACGACAATCATATCGAAGGCCTGATCGGCTACGTGCGTGAACGCAACTACAAGGGCATGACGCTGGAGTCGGTTGTGGAACTGGAAAATGGCAAGATGGTGATGGTCAGTGAATTCTTCAACGAAGACGATCCTGACTTTGACCACTCTCTCGATCAGAAAATGGCGATTAACTGGGTAGAAAGCTGGGAGGTCGTACTGGCTGATGAAGAACACAAGTAAATTCCAGAGTGTGGTGATCGTCACCATTGTCGGTTGGCTTGTGTTATTTGTCTTTCTGCCCAACCTGATGATCATCGGCACCAGCTTTTTGACCCGCGACGACGCCAATTTCGTCAAAATGGTCTTTACGCTGGAAAACTATACACGCCTGCTCGATCCGCTCTATTTTGAGGTACTGGTTCACTCCCTCAATATGGCGCTGATTGCCACGCTCGCCTGTCTGGTGCTCGGCTATCCGTTTGCCTGGTTTTTGGTGAAACTGCCGGAAAAAGTGCGTCCATTGCTGCTGTTCCTGCTGATTGTTCCGTTCTGGACCAACTCGCTTATTCGCATCTACGGACTCAAAATATTCCTCAGTACCAAGGGCTACCTCAACGAATTTCTGTTGTGGCTCGGCGTGATCGATACCCCCATTCGCATCATGTTTACCCCCAGCGCGGTGATTATCGGCCTGGTGTACATCCTGCTGCCGTTTATGGTGATGCCGCTCTATTCCAGCATTGAAAAGCTCGATAAACCGCTGCTGGAAGCCGCGCGCGATTTGGGCGCCAGTAAACTTCAGACCTTCACCCGCATCATTATTCCGTTAACGATGCCGGGAATTATCGCCGGATGCCTGCTGGTTATGCTGCCCGCAATGGGGCTGTTTTACGTTTCCGACTTAATGGGTGGGGCGAAAAACCTGCTGATTGGCAACGTGATTAAAGTTCAGTTCCTGAACATCCGCGACTGGCCGTTCGGTGCTGCCACCAGCATTACGCTGACCATCGTCATGGGTCTGATGCTGCTGATCTACTGGCGCGCCTCCCGCTTGCTGAACAAGAAGGTTAGCGACATTGATAGTTAACCGCTATTACTCAGTAAGTTAAAATGATCATGGCATGCTTTTTACCCTCAAGTAAACTGCATGCCAGGTCACGAACGGGGATAAGATTTGTAAAATCAGAAAGGAATTGTAAACCCGCAAAAATATGCCGTCATGATACGCATGAATTTATTATCGATATTCAAGAAATTGTCTTCTGGATTCATCATCTTCAAGGTACTCAAATGAGAGAAGGCGAATTTTGGTAAGGTTATAAAACCACTCGCAATCGTTTCGTTGAATAATTTCGCCAGGCTTGAAACATATTCCGGATGCTTCCCGGATAATCGCATATTTACCATTATTAAACTTGGCCCTGTGGATACAGAAAGATTGACCAACCTGCCCATGACAGCTGTTCGAAAGGATATGTCCTTCAATAAAAATAGATTTTTTAGATTTCATCATCATATCCTCTCAAACTACAGTACAGGAGCAATATTGTCATTTCCCAATATCACTCACGTTAGGTGGCAGAAGCCGATCAGCCGCCGATACACCAGCATTCTGATGGTCTGAACAACAGCCCGCAGGCAGGGCACTCCAGAACCGCATCTTTTCTTAATTTACCTGCTTTCTGATCGGCTCTGTATGCGCATACCGGGCAGGCAACATGCACCGGTCTTTCTTTAAAGTGCCTGAGTCCTTTTGTATAAGACATAAATAATTCTCTGAGGAACACAGTAATTATTATACGCCTTAATATAAAAATAACTGGCTTAAGTTATGTTAATTTATGATTAAATCAGGATATCAGATATTGAAAAATAAACGTCTGATTTATGATATAATACCCTTCCGTGAGAAATTTATCATGAAATCAGAAGACACCCTTGACTGGTACCCGGCCCAGTTGCCACCAGTGAAAATTATTCTTGGCGAAGCCGTGCTGGCAGTCGGCAAACAGGGCCGACCTATTAATACCCGAACTTTGCTGGAATACCTTCAGGTCATGCAGGACAAGCAAAAAAAACGAGATGACAAAATCGCCATGCAGACAGCGATTGAGGTTCTCAGGGATAATCAGCGCATTAACGGCAGACGTTAATGCGCGTCCGGACTCAGTGTCAGTTCTGAATAATCTCAACCGTATGGTTTTGTCCATCATCCCGCAGCGGTATTCTGTCATCAGGGAGGAGAACACCATCCAATGTAACGCGATATTCTGCATCGCCGTGTGAGACACTAATCTGATAATGGCTTTCGCCATATTGATAAGTCATAGAAAAAGACGGCCACCCATCCGGCAACCGGGCATGAACCGTAAGGTCAGCACCGGAACGTTTTATCCCCAGTAATTCCTCGGTAAGTAAACGCCAGGCCCAGCCTGATGAACCGGTATACCAGCTCCATCCGGCACGTCCGATATGGGGAGCGACGCTGTAGACATCAGCGCTCATGACATAAGGCTCGGCTTTATAAATCCCGACTGAGTTCGCATTCAGAGTATGATTTATCGGGCTGAGCATGGACCAGAGTTGCCAGGCACGTTCGGCATTCCCCATTCGGGCAAATGCCATCACAGCCCAGATAGCGCCATGTGTATACTGCCCTCCGTTTTCCCGCACACCAGGCAGGTAGCCCTGTATGTAACCCGGATTTGGACCGTGCCCATCGAAAGGCGGCGTTAATAGTTTTATCAGTCCCCCCTCGCTATCCACAAGGTGTTTGTCCAGCGCCTGCATGGCCTTTGCGCACCGTCCCGGGCTAGCGGCCCCGGACAATACTGACCAGCTCTGGGCAATCGCATCAATCCGGCAGTCCTGTGAGGCTTTCGACCCCAGGGGAGTACCATCGTCAAAATATCCACGCCGGTACCATTCCCCATCCCAGGCGTGGGCTTCGAGATTACTTTGCAGGCGCACAGCCTGTGAACGGCACATTGAGGTGACACTTTCATCCAGCCTGCGATCAGCCAGCGCCGCAAACCGCTGCAAAATGTCGAACAGGAAGAAGCCCAGCCAGACGCTTTCACCCTTGCCTTCGATCCCCACCCGGTTCATGCCGTCATTCCAGTCACCCGCCCCCATCAGCGGCAGACCATGCTCCCCGAACTGTTGTCCATACTTAATGGCTTTGACGCAGTGTAACCAGAGTGTCTCTTCGGTACCGCTGATCACCGGCGTATCATAGGCAGACTCTTCACCAGGCTGAAGCGGACGTCCCTCCAGATAAGGGATACGTGTTTCCAGTACATCCATATCCCCCGTCGTTTCAACATAGTGGCAAACGGCAAGCGGAAGCCACAGATAGTCATCGGAACAGCGGGTGCGCACCCCGTTGCCGTGTGGCGGGTGCCACCAGTGCTGTACATCACCCTCAATAAATTGCCGTGATGCACACAGGATTATCTGTTCTCGCATCCGGTTCGGATCAGCATGACTCAGCGCCAGCGTATCCTGCAGTTGATCGCGAAAACCAAATGCGCCGCCGGACTGGTAGTAACCGCTGCGAGCCATCAGGCGACAGACTACCGTCTGGTACAATAGCCAGCCATTCACCAGTAAATTTACCGATGTGTCGGGGGTGTTAACCACGATTTTATCGAGCATATTGTGCCAGTGGTTGTGAACCCGGTTCAGCTCCTCGCGGACCGTCTCCTCATTCATATAACGGGCAAGCGTCTCCTGAGCTCGAATATGATTCTCCTCTGCGCCGAGGATAAAAATAAACGTCCTCTGATCGCCATCAATTAATGTTACCGCCGATTGTACTGCCCCGCAGGGATCCAGACCGGCGCCCGTTTTACCTGAAAGCCTGCGTAGCTTCATGACCGACGGGGCGTGTAGAGAACCATTACGACCGATAAACTCCCGGCGATCCCCGGTCAACGAACAGTCATTACCGCTGACGGCAAAAAAGGCAGTACGACCGCTACCGTTATCACCATAAAAGTTGTTCGCCAGCACTCCGCAGCCGCCAGGCGGTCTGGCCGCATGTGTCACAATGTGAGGGGCTGAGCGAGTTCGTGTTCCTCCGAGCGTCCACTCCACATAGCCGGTGACGGAAAGTTTGTGTGTCCGCCCCGAAGAGTTACTGAGCGTCAGGAGCGCCAGTTTAACCGGCGTCTCTTCGGCAACCAGGACCGTCAGCTCGCTGTCTATACCATTCTCTCGATGGGCAAACACGCTGTAACCGAAACCATGGCGGGTCAGGTAATCACCATGTCCGCGAACAGGTAAAGCCGTCGGTGACCAACACTCACCGCTCTCTTCATCGCGCAGATAAAACGCCTCGCCGCTGCGATCGCTCACCGGATCGTTCTCCCACGGTGTCAACCGGTATTCATGTGCATTCTCATACCAGGAGTAGGCCTGTCCCGCCTCTGAAATCACAGTGCCAAAACGGGCATTTGCCAGTACGTTTGACCAGGGAGCCGGTGTCTGCGCATCTTCCCGCAGGACAATCTGATATTCCCGACCATCCTGAGAAAATCCACCGTACCCATTGAAATGGCATAACTGACTGATATCGGGGCTCCAGTCCGTATGTTGATTACGCTCGCGCACAGCTCGTGGAATGAGTGCTCTGGCCTGAGGTTTCAGGGTATGAGTACGCTGATTAAGCTGCTCATTAATACTGCCTGTGCGGTCATCAAGATAAAGACAGGCCACGCTCATCAAAAGCAACTTATCCTCAGCAGAGAGATGCTCGCCATTACGAACAAAAATACCGCCCGTTTTGTCCAGCAGGCTGGCTTCAGACCCGGCATAAATTAAGTCCATAATCTGATTTTGTAAGCCCTGCTGGTAGCCGCCGGGACTGTTATTCAGGATAACCAAATCAACATCCAGTCCTTTCTGTCTCCAGTAACGGTGCGCCTGAATCAGTGTGGTCACTGAAGCAATACTTTCCTCGCTGGTAATACTGATCAGCACTATCGGCAGATCGCCTGAAATTGCCCAGCCCCACAGACCGGACTGACCACGCCGGTTGCGGCTGATCGCCTGGCCTTCGGCGCGCAGCTCCTGGACAGGGTAAAGCACCGCGCTGGCAAGACGATTAAACAAAGTGGCATCATCTTCACTGGCGTTCATCTGGCGTAACACCACCAGACTGTGAGACCAGGCCAGTTCAAAGACGCGATCAGCGATAGGGTAATCGCGGTATTTTTCCAGCAACGCCAGGCTCTGCTGGCGGGTCTCGCTGATGCCATAAATGATATCAATCGTGACCGGCTGCCCCGGCTGCAGAGTGATGGTGTGGCGTATTGCCAGGATCGGATCCAGCACTGACCCCGACGTGTTGCTGAGCGCCCCGCCTGCCTTTATTGCCTGGGCATCCGCAGGGTTTCTGCCACGACCAAGAAATTTTGCCCTGTCTGTTTCAAACGAAACGTTATGACGGTTATCGCCATGCACCACCATCATGTGAAACAGGCAGGGACTCGCTTCACCCGGTGAACGCGGGCGCCGGTGGCAAAGAATAGCGTCACGCTCAGGATCCAGTTCCGTCTGAATAAACAAATTGCTAAATGCCGGGTGTGCCAGATCGCTGGCTTCAGGCGCCAGTACTACTTCGGCATAGGTTGTCAGTTCCAGAGAGCGGGGCTGGCGACCACGATGAATCAGTGTGAGTCGTCGCAACTCAATATCATCCTCCGGGGAGATCACAACCTGAGTTTTGACGCTGAGCCCATCGAAAGTGCGTCTGAATTCAGCACTCGCATCGGTGAATATCACTTCCTCGTCATGCCCGCTGGTGTGGGCTGTCGGTTGCCAGGTATTGCTCGACACATTCCCCGTCTGTATATCGCGGATATAGCAAAAGGCTCCCCAGTTATCGCGGGTGGTATCACTGCGCCAGCGCGTGAGCGCAATATTATTCCAGCGACTATAGCCGCCGCCGCCCGTGGTCAACATCAGATGATAATGGTTGTTGGACAGCAGTTGAATATCCGGGGCCGGCGTGTCCACGCCATAGAAAATACGGGGTTCATAGCGAACGGGTTTGACCCTGCCCTCATGAGATTCAAAATGACGGCGTGGGCTGTACAGATCGACCGCATCCGGCACGCGTTCCTGTAACAGCAGGCTCGCTGATCGGAAGACCGTACTGGACATGAAGCGTTCAGTCATCGGGGCGTCAAGTAGCACATGAGCCAGCGCCTGAAACGCCATGCCCTGGTGATGCGCCATCCAGGACTGAACCACCGCATAGAGCTGACCGGTTGCGAGGCGTGAGGGAGTATAGTCCAGCGCTTCATAAAAACCGTATTCACCATGTGCGCCATTTTTTTGCAGCCTGAAAAGGTTCTCACAGGCTTTCTGTGGGGAGACCATCAACGCCAGCAGTGTGGCGTAAGGGGCGACAACCATGTCATCGGCAAGCCCCCTGCGCAGGCCGAGACCCGGCACACCAAATGCCTGATATTGATAATTATGCTGAACATCAAAAGCATGATAACCAGACTCTGAAACGCCCCACGGTACTCCGCGTTCTTTCCCCCAATGAATCTGGCGCATTACCGCCGACTGACTCATTTCATCGAGCAGGCTGCCAGGCCAGGTGGGCATTACCAGATTCGGCATCAGGTATTCAAACATTGACCCGCTCCATGACATTAGGGCTGTTTCATTGTCAATGGTGGTGAACAGTCGCCCAAGCGCGTACCAGCTTTTAAGAGGCAGTTGATTAGTGGCAATGGCAAGAAAGCTGGTCAGGCGGATTTCAGACGGTAGAAGATCGTAGTGGCTCTTGTCAGGCATATTCGTGTCACAGTTATAGCCAACACTGAGCAGACTGGTTGCTTCGCTGTACAGAAAGGCGAAATCCATCCGGGCATGCTCATCCAGCCGTTGTTCAAGTTCAGTGATAATATTGAGTCGCATCCGGGCCTGCTCCGTCGCTGACGCCGGGGGGGTTCCTACACCAGTAAATGTTGCGCGCGCAAGCTCGCACAAAGTCGGCAGCGTCTGTTCGTTCCAGGATGCAGGTAACCAACCAAGCAGCAGCGACCACTCATGGCAAAGCTGAACCAGTTGATGCTCCAGATGTCCTGCCCAACGCATCTGAAGAGGAGATCCCTGATGGCATAGCGTGTTCAGGTGATTGCACTGGGTGCGCATATTTTTCAGCTCGCTGAAAAATGTCTGCGGAGAGAGCGACACCGCGCTCAGACAGTGTTTTCGCAGCAACCGCAAGCTGTCAGGCGGGTTCTGACCCCACTGTTTTTCCAGAATATCCAGCGTATCGTTCAGCCCTGCCAGTATCTGTTGGCGATTTAAAACTGGCTGATGACGCATGGCGGACAGCCCTGCACGCAGTGTCAACAAATGCCCTGCCATGTTGCCGCTGTCAACGCTTGAGATATAGCGTGGGCTGAGGGGGGCCAGCGTACGAGTGTCATACCAGTTGTAGAGATGGCCCCGGTAGTGCTCCATTTTATCCATTGTGTCGAGCGTGAGCGACACGCGCCGGAGCACTTCCCCGCCGGGCAGGTAGCCAAAGTCCCATGCCGTCAGGTTAGCCATGAGGGAAAGACCAATATTGGTAGGAGAAGTTCGATGGGCCACCGTCGGCTGCGGTATTTCCTGGTAGTTATCAGGCGGAAGCCAGTTCTCTTTTTCTGTGGCAAAGGTTTCAAAAAACGCCCAGATTTCACGGCTTGTCTGGCGCAACAGCTGTTTTTGTTCCGGATTGGGCGAAAACACCTTACGCGCAGGCTGGCGACTCAGCCAGCTCATCAGCAGCGGTGCCACACACCATAACAAACCGATCGGCAACGCAATCCCCAGCAGTTGTGGAGCAAATTGTCCGGTCAGTATTATCAGCATCACACCACATGCAACATTCAGCCACATCGCCTGATAAAAACGCGCGACAGTGGGTCCGGCCTGATTGCTGTCCTGGCTGTGGCTGACCCACTGGCTGAGGTGACGCCTGCTGATCCCCAATCGCCATAACGTCACGGCGATCGCTTTTAGCGAATATCCGGCTTCATGCGGCAGTATCGCAAAATTAAGGCCGATACCTGACAAACGCTTCAGCGCGCCCGCCCCTACCAGTAACAGATGCGGCTTCAGGCGGCGACGCAGAGGTTTATGCAGCAGGTCATGGGTGATGCAGAGGATGGTTGGCAACAGCCATATCAGCGACAGTACGCCCAGCCAGTAAACCGGATTAGGTACCCCGAGCAGGGTGAAGAACAGCAATACCAGTAATGAGGGGGCGACCAGACTGCGACGCAGATTATCGAGTAATTTCCAGTAAGAAAGCGCAGTCAGCGGATTCCTGGTCCGGGTTCCATCGGCTCTTCTGACACGTGGTTTCAGCCAGTTAAGCAGTTGCCAGTCACCCCGGATCCAGCGTGAACGGCGTGCAACATCCGACAGATAATTATTCGGGTACTGTTCATAGAGTAACACCTCACTCAGCAGACCCGAACGTGCATAGCATCCTTCGAGTAGATCATGGCTGAGAACCAGGTTTTCCGGGCAGGTGTTGGCCGTGGCCTGCATAAAAATGTCAACATCGTAAATCCCTTTCCCCACGAACGATCCTTCCCCAAAAAGGTCCTGATAGATATCCGAAGACATCATCGAATAGGGATTATTGCCCGGTATGCTGCTGCGCATGGCGGCGTAACGTCCCTGACCGTTGCGTGGTATCTCCTCCGCAAGGCCGGGTTGTAAAATGCCAAATCCTTTGACAACCCTCTGGCGTACCGGATCATACTCTGGCGTATTCAGCGGATGCGCCATCGTCGCGACCAGTTTGTGCGCCGTATCGCGCGGCAGCACCGTATCACTGTCCAGGGTAATGACGTATTTAATGTGGCCCGGTAAAAGGTTAGCAGGCATGTCTGCAATGCTGACGAATTGTGTCCCCGGATGGCGCAACCAGCTGTTCAGTAACGCCAGTTTTCCCCGCTTGCGTTCATAGCCCATCCACGTTCCTTCAGCGGGGTTCCATTCAGGCTGGCGGTGTAGCAGGTAAAAACGTGGGCGGCTGGAGGGATAGCGGCGATTCAGCGCCTGCGTATCAGCGATCGCCTGTCTGAGCAGCATCTGGCTTTCCGGCGAGGGTTCATTTGCAGAATCAGCGAAATCAGTGAGCAGCGCAAACCTGAGATTTTCGTTTTCATTCCCCAACCAGCAGACTTCAAGACTGGTGAGGAGTTGGCTGAAACTTGCGTGGCTGGTCAGCATGCAGGGGATGACTAACAGAGTGGCGCTGTCAAGGGGAATGCCGGTTGAGAAATCCATCCGCGGCAAGGGGCGAGGAACGCGAAAACGGGTGGTGGCGTCACTGAGTAAATCGCTCATCAACTGAGTTACAGCGATAATCAGAGGGAATATCACCGCGATCAGCAGCCAGTCTGCGCCCTGCATGGCTGTTTCGTGCAAAATTGCCGCGGTCGTTGCGGTTGTCAACAACGCCAGGCTTCCAAGCCATGACAGCAGGGTTATTCTGTTGAAACTGTGCCGCAAGCGCATGAGCCTTGAGGTGTCTGCTAACAGATGAATTTCCAGCGCCTGCCGACCTTCGCCTGCGAGATAATAACCAATATGATGTTCCAGTGTATCGGGAGCACTGTTTCCTGAAAGCGTCAGCACCCTGTCAGCAACGTCAGGCTCGCTGAGACCACTGTCTCTGGCCAGTACCTCAACAACGTGCCGGTAATGATCCCGGGTATTGAAGTGCATCCGAGGATAGATACCGGCAGGATCATTGCGTAAT
This sequence comes from Citrobacter sp. RHBSTW-00859, assembly GCF_013729795.1. NCBI lineage: Bacteria > Pseudomonadati > Pseudomonadota > Gammaproteobacteria > Enterobacterales > Enterobacteriaceae > Citrobacter > Citrobacter sp. RHBSTW-00859. The sequence goes on from NZ_CP056284.1 coordinate 2,984,862, forward strand.
GCCTGTTCGACGACACTTATCGTTTCGGCAAAATCAGCCCAATCCGTTTCACTCAGTAATCGCAGACCCGCGATACTGTTACTGACAGATAGCTGGCTGGCGGCAAGCTGTTGATTGAAATTATGTATGAGAACGTCGGTGGTGATCCCCTGTTCCCGAAGGCACTGATCAACCCAGGTCAGAGGTAACGACAGCGCATTGCCATGCCCCTGCAGGCGCCGCACCAGCTCTGCGACAAACGCACTGGTTAACGTAGGTCGGGAGCGTGCCATATCGGCAACCACCATGATTAAATCGCCAGGGGCATTCTCTGCACATCCGAAAATCTTTGTTATCCACATATCAGCCAGCGTTCTGTCCTGCTGCGCTTTGATCACTTCGATACTGATACGACGAAGATTTTCAATCAGCGCCAGGCGCAGCATTCCCGGTAACGCCCAGACTTCACCTAATGTCAGCGGGGTCACCTGTTGATAGGCGGTGAGATAGCTGGTCAGGCTGGCGGCATCCCAGCGCCCGTCACCGTGAGCAATGGCCTCTGATGCAATATTGTAAATTCGTGGGCAATTCAGCGGAGACATCAGCGACGGGAGACCTTTACCAAAGCTTTTCGGCAAGTGCTGGCGGACAGTGCGGATTTGTTCCTCAATCAGATAATAATTGTCCAGCAACCACTCCCCGGCAGGCATGATGCTGGTCTTTTTACCCGCGTTAAGCTCATAACAGCTTTGGGTGATGATGGCCTCATTCTCGCCGAGTCTTTTTAGAAGATAATAAGGATGTTTATCCGGCGATAATTTATGGGTCCGTGCGAGCTTCTGACCGTAGCGTTCCATCTGGGCGGTCGAAAAGAGTTCTGACTGCAGCGTGCTTTCACCGGCAGGATCGTTCGCCGAAAACGTTACGCTTTCGGTAGCATTCATCGAAATATGGGAGCGGTTAAACCACGCCCTGGGGTTCATTTTCATAGCATTGCTCTGATGCAGAGTTAGCATGCAGGAGCAGTTGCGAAATCAGTTCAGAAACGTTCTCTCAGGATGGGCGTAAGGCATCAGGGATTTAACAGCTGCCGGGATTTGACTTAAGTATAGAACACCGGGTTTAGGTGCAACTAAGTGTCAGGGTTATCGTGGTGAAACAAACAGTGTTTTACAGCCAGGGCACAGCATTGTCTGCTTAAGGCGAATTTTAGAAATAGATTGGGATGAACGTAAGCCGCAGGCCGGGCAGATGACAGTAGTCGTCGATACGCCGCCGAGGTACTTCATTGCGTAATCGATGAGAGACATGATGATTACCCTTTCGATGAATGAGATTCACTGTACCACGTTTGGATAAAATTTAACCATTTAATTTATCTTCCTATTTTTTATCCAAAAGGGGGATATCACAGGGTAGGTGACGACGTTTGCCAAGATAGATATTTGCAGCCACAGGGGCCGTTGAGACCGTTGACCCGCCACTCTTGGATACGGCTCCCTGCAGCCCGCTCTGGTATACAATGACCCGCTTCGATATTTTTTCCGGGAAATACTATTATATTTACCCTGAACTTTTCCTTTATGTCTTAGTCTAATAATCAAATCCATCTGAAATGAAGAAAATTTATGATTACCAGCCTTTCATTGGTATTTACCGTCATTACCGCTCTGTGCATTATGTTGTTTGCTGCGGTAAAAGTAGGAGTTGGGTTATCTAACAATCCCGACCGAAATGATAATTAACCCATTCGCAGGCTACTACGTCACCCCACTCCCCTCAATGTGATACACACTGACCACGAAATATTCGACAAGTGCATTCCCTGCCCTGAGCCAGCAGTAGCCCGATAGCGCGGGCTGGCATCGGAAAGGCCCCATTAAAAAGTCAGGCCTTGTCTCTATGGTTAAAAATGAAGGTTTTGACAACATCCAAATTTTTTGACAGTAATAAAAAAGCATTACCTTTTAAGATAATGCTTTTCATTCAAGCTGGGTCTTTTAACAATTAGATCAATGTAATTTTAATATCATAGCTTTCAAGCCCAGTCATTTTTTCACGAGCAGTAAACTGGATGTCGGAAACTTCTTTTCCTGTCTTTTTTTTGAGTTCAACAATTTTTTTTGTAATGAATTCAGAAATATCCGCTTCAGTTTTTGTTTTTAACTCTTCGACGTTCATTATTTACCTCTCTTGATCTCTAACGTATCAACGCCAAGTATGTAACATTCCCCGTGGAGCACTTATAACAGCGCTGACATGTTTAAAAGATAGAATGGAAAGACTCAATAATCAAGAGGTTGCAGTACAATCTTCATACAAGTAAAGCGCAAAACATCTGCAAACCACTGGACTACTATCTCGGTCGGTAAAGAAACAATCAGATGTCACTTCAAAAGCTTCGATGCTGCCTCGAGAATCTCTTCGGAACTGACATCGCGATCAGAGGCAACATAAACTATTTTATGGTCTCCTGTCAGAGATGGAAATCCTGCTGACATCACGGACAGGTGTGCTTTTTCCCCATTGGGAAACTCACGCATTATCGAAGTAATTCCCTTCATTACGGATACAACAACTGCCGGTTCTGAGTTAAAAAAAACGATTACTTTTTTCATAATGATACCGTGATGGTTCGTACAAAGATGAACGGTTTAGCATACAAAAAAGGCTCCATAAGGAACCTGAACTTTATTTTCTAAAATCTAACGAAGTCTGACCAGAACGAATGTATAGCGCAACATTGTCAAATGTAATCATTACCGATTTGCAAAAAATACATTTTGCTCCGAAAGGATTTTTTTCAGTAACATCAAAGCTCGACGTTCTGTACTGAGATCCGTGGCAATACGGGCATCTGAAGTGAATATGATGTGTAATAACAGTTACCTTATACAGCCACGACATTAACTGCTGAGGGGCCTTTAGGTCCCTGTTCAGCACTAAACTCAACTGGTAATGACTCCAACTTACTGATAGTGTTTTATGTTCAGATAATGCCCGATGACCTTGTCATGCAGCTCCACCGATTTTGAGAACGACAGTGACTTCCGTCCCAGCCTTGCCAGATGTTGTCTCAGATTCAGGTTATGTCGCTCAATGCGCTGAGTGTAACGCTTGCTGATTACGTGCAGCTTTCCCTTCAGGCGGGATTCATACAGCGGCCAGCCATCCGTCATCCATACCACGACCTCAAAGGCCGACAGCAGGCTCAGAAGACGCTCCAGTGTGGCCAGAGTGCGTTCACCGAAGACGTGCGCCACAACCGTCCTCCGTATCCTGTCATACGCGTAAAACAGCCAGCGCTGACGTGATTTAGCACCGACGTAGCCCCACTGTTCGTCCATTTCCGCGCAGACGATGACGTCACTGCCCGGCTGTATGCGCGAGGTTACCGACTGCGGCCTGAGTTTTTTAAGTGACGTAAAATCGTGTTGAGGCCAACGCCCATAATGCGGGCGGTTGCCCGGCATCCAACGCCATTCATGGCCATATCAATGATTTTCTGGTGCGTACCGGGTTGAGAAGCGGTGTAAGTGAACTGCAGTTGCCATGTTTTACGGCAGTGAGAGCAGAGATAGCGCTGATGTCCGGCAGTGCTTTTGCCGTTACGCACCACCCCGTCAGTAGCTGAACAGGAGGGACAGCTGATAGAAACAGAAGCCACTGGAGCACCTCAAAAACACCATCATACACTAAATCAGTAAGTTGGCAGCATCACCAAAAATTACGTCTTCTTTCGCTACTGCATTAGCAATTGATTAACAATAACCTATGTCAGGCATCGCCCTCCTTTTTTATAAGTTAAAAAAGTAAGACGAGATTATTTTTTCAGTGTATATCTGAACATTCTTTATAATTCTGTCTATGTTAAAGATTTTAACCAATGAAAAACAATATTTTTTCCATTGAACGGAATAAACCGATAAGTCCTTTAGAACTTAAGATTTACCGCAACTATCGCGTAGTTCATGGGATCCGTATTGCTTTAGCATTTGTTATAACTTTCTTATTGATAAGAATGTTGAATTTACCAGACCACTCCTGGCCCCTGATTACACTGGTTGTGGTCATGGGACCAATTAGTTACATGGGCAATGTGATACCCAGGGCACTTGAACGTATGGCGGGAACTGTAGGGGGTGCGATTTTGGGGATCATCGCATTACACATTGAAATGTATTCTCTCACTATGATGATGCTGTGGTGTGGATGCGCAGCTTTCCTTTGTGGTTTTCTGGCCATGAGTAAACGTCCCTATGCCGCATTATTGATTGGTATCACGCTAGCGGTTGTCAGCAGCGCTCCTGCAGGAGACTTACAAACAGCATTGTGGCGAAGCACCAACATTATTATAGGATGCATTCTGGCGATGTTGTTTACCAGCATTTTTCCCCAAAGAGCATTCATTAACTGGCGTATACAACTTGCCGACTTTCTTTCTGATTATCTAAAAATAACAACTGCGGGAGTCTCCCGAAACGTTCTTGCGCCCCCGAGAATGACCAAACTTCAAACACGTGCGTTGAATAATGTAGTAAAAATGCGCAGCCTTATTACACCAGTAAATAAAGAAACAAAGATTGCGAAGAGTCTACTTGAAGAAATTCAATCGATAACCCGCGATATGATTGCGGCGCAAAAATTTCAGATAAATGCCCACTGGGCATCCCGTGGCAGTCGATTTCTCATATTGAATACTCACACGCTGTCAGATATGGAACAAATGACCCGTAGCACCCTCAACACCCTCGCACATGCCTTGCATGAAGGAAACCCAACGCCGATAGCATCAAATAGCGAGCATCTTCTCGAAATTACTAAAGAGTTGCATTGTCTTTTACTCGCCAATGAGGGCGAGGAAATCATTGAAAGCGCCGTTCACGGATATGTTTGGTTGAGCATTCAGCTTGCTATCCAACTTGAAGCACTATCAACCCTAATCACAAAAGCGCTTACAGAAAAAAATTAATTTCAATGTCAATCGACAAATATGTAATCATTATTGCCTCACACCGTCCAGATATCACAACCTATCTTTTAGTAATGAAAAAGGCCTATTTTATTGTGTGGGCCAGAAAAGAAGATTTTTGCACTACCAGGCTGGATGCCTCTCAGTAGGTCTTTGATTGAGAAACCATAATCCGTGAGCACCGTACGTGATTTATAACTCGTTTACAGAACAGATTTTTTCCTGATAAATATCAATATTTCTCTTATCTCATCGGCCTCTTGACCGTGCAAGGCATGACTTTTCCGTTCGAGCAAATCAATGATATTCCCTGTCGTAACCCTTTTTCCATTTTCAAGTAGCTGGATAACTGTTTCACCAATTTCCTGGGCCATAATATGGTTTTGTATGATTCTCAATGCGTTGCCCTTTATATGGTTATTAGTAATACCGTTACATATCAGACATGATGTTAATAGCAAAACAAAAAATACAATTCTTTGCCCAACTTACTTGTATGTTGCACGGATAACCCTGAAATGACAAAACCCCGTTAGAACGAGGTTTTTATTCATGGTGTAACCATAGAGGATCAAACCCTCGTCTCCTGCAAGTTCAAAAGTCGCCTGCTCAATTCGATGAGGTAGTAGCTGACTGACGGCCCTTGTTGGACTTAAACCAGTGCCTGGCAATGATAATGAATCTTGCCGCCTTAACTGGAAGGTCAGAGCCAAATGTTACTTTCGCAACACCTGTTCATTTGATTTACTGGAAGTATATGGCGCATAGTTATCAGGTGTGATCATTGATGATTTACAAAAAATACACTTTGCACCAAAGGGATTTTTCTCAGTCACATCAAAATGGGAAGTTCTGTACTGTGACCCATGACAACAAGGGCACTTAAAATAAATATGGTCGGTCATGATGTTAGCCTTTATTTGCTACAACACTCACTACCGCAGTGATATCCAAAAGATCTATTTAACTAATAATTTCTCTTGGTTTTCAGTATCAGGTTACAACTCACTATTAAAAGCAATAAAAAATAAATATTTCTTATCAGTTCACATGAGGAATCTAAAATAATATAATTTTCTTTATATTATAGCACCAGCGATTTTTTGGATGTTGTTAGCTTTTACGAATGCACTTAAGCGTGCAAGAAAAACTACTGAGGTAAAACAACAAATGACATTCATAAAATAATCATTTCAACTGTTCTACCCAATGATTAGACTCAGACATCTGTTCAGCTTTATGTTGACAGATGTTGAGTTTCTGAAAAACTAATATATCTACTCAGGCATTCACCGTCTTCGCTATCGTATATTAGTTTACATCAGGAGAAATATCAGGCAGCTACAACGTTTTCAGCTGACGGCCCTTTTGCACCAGCAGTAATGCTGAACTCAACTTTTTGGCCTTCATTCAGCGTTTTGAAGCCACCACTCTGAATAGCAGAGAAGTGTACAAACACATCTTTACTACCATTGTCAGGGGTAATAAAACCAAAACCTTTAGACTCGTTAAACCATTTTACTAGACCAGTCATTTTATTAGACACAGGTAATTCCTTAAATTCTATGTAGCCTTACGGCGAAAAGGGCTTCGCACACAATCTAATTAGTAACGATAAGAAGGCTCAAAAGAAAGGATTATCTGTGGATAACGCTTGAGATGAGAACTGCTTTACTAAACCGCTTTAATGGGTCTGTGTACCTAACCAACCCCTCATTAATCACACACCCCACAAACAATAGCAAGTTATTTTTTCATTTAATTTTTCGCAAAATCTTAGAAATGGAAACTGAGACAGCATAATCAATGAGTTCTGTTCACCAGCAATAACATACAGCCGGTCGTCCCCTGGATAACGAAAAATAAAATAGAATATATTTATCAGTCACTTAAAGGAAATCTCATTTCAATCCGTAAAAATCCAGCAACAAATTTTCGTGCTATTTTTCGCAGTTCAGGAAATTAAAGCAACAAAGAAAATCATTTCATCCAACCAGTAAATTCTGAAATAGCCATAACATTTACAAAACTATGCTCCTTTTGTTTCATATCAGTGTATTATCAGAGAAGGAAAATTAAAAAATTTGAAGGAGAAAAAATGCAACGACAGGCAATGATTTCATCAAAAATAAAATTTATTGGTTACTACCCATTAGAAAAGATACTGGAGATTGGGTTCGTAAATTCTTCAACTTTCCAGTATGTGGGCGTTCCTGAAAGCATCTATAACTCTTTTCTCACAGTGCAATCTAAAGGCCGTTTCTTTGACGGTGTCATTAAAGGTAAATTCTTGTGTCGTAAAACAGGGTGATTCAAGAAATTTACGCTGTAGATAGCGTAAAACGCCGTTCTGGTGTTTTCTGTTTTTTGTTACCACCGGGCCAGGAAATTGATATCCAAAAAACCACTATTCCCGTCAATTTCGTTACCCTTCGTTAAGCATGCTCCCTGCAGCGTTCACAGGTTTCAAACACTGGGACGCCATGCTCTTTCGTGGCTTTGCAGTCAAGTACCTCCTCTTTACCACCACAGCGGCAGCGTGCGCTAATAGTTCCCTGAACCGATTGCTATACCGCCACTCGCAGTCAGCAATGAGTAAAGCTGGTCATTTAAATGGCCTTTTTTTCCCGATCATCCTAAAAATTGTTGTAAAATTCGCGGCCTTAGTGATAGCTGCTTCTTTTTGGCTATCTGTTTTGGCGGGAAGTTTTGGAGAGATTTTGGAGAAGAGAAAAAGTTGATTATTTTCAATACTCTGAAAACATCGCGCCTTCTGAACAAGAAGGTGAAACGCGAATGATCGGTCGGCTGCTCAGAGGCGGTTTTATGACCGCCATCTACGCGTATCTGTATATTCCAATCATTATTTTGATTGTGAACTCCTTTAACAGCTCGCGCTTTGGCATCAACTGGCAAGGTTTTACCACCAAATGGTACGGCCTGCTGATGAACAACGATAGCCTGCTACAGGCAGCGCAACACTCGCTGACGATGGCAGTGCTATCCGCCACGTTTGCCACGCTGATCGGCTCACTCACAGCGGTTGCACTGTACCGCTACCGTTTTCGCGGTAAACCGTTTGTCAGCGGCATGCTGTTCGTGGTGATGATGTCGCCGGATATCGTAATGGCGATTTCTTTGCTGGTGCTGTTTATGCTGATCGGCATTCAACTGGGTTTCTGGTCACTGCTGTTCTCGCATATCACTTTTTGTCTACCTTTTGTGGTGGTGACGGTTTACTCACGTCTGAAAGGTTTTGATGTACGAATGCTTGAAGCCGCCAAAGATCTCGGCGCCAGTGAAGTGACTATTCTGCGCAAGATTATACTGCCTCTGGCAATGCCTGCAGTGGCTGCCGGCTGGTTGCTGAGCTTTACGTTGTCGATGGATGATGTCGTCGTGTCGTCCTTCGTCACCGGGCCTGGTTATGAAATTTTGCCGTTAAAAATCTACTCAATGGTAAAAGTCGGCGTATCACCAGAGGTGAACGCGCTGGCGACCATTTTGTTGGTTCTGTCGCTGGTTATGGTGATTGCCAGCCAGCTTATTGCACGTGATAAAACCAAGGGCCGCTAAGGCCCTTAATTCAGGGGACGTTAAATGATGAAAAAATGGTCACGCCACCTGCTCGCGGCGGGTGCTCTGGCACTGGGCATGAGCGCCGCTCACGCTAATGACAACAACACGCTCTATTTCTATAACTGGACCGAGTATGTCCCGCCTGGACTGCTGGAGCAGTTCACCAAAGAGACTGGCATTAAGGTTATCTATTCGACCTACGAGTCGAACGAAACCATGTACGCCAAGCTCAAAACCTATAAAGACGGCGCATACGATCTGGTGGTTCCGTCCACCTATTACGTCGATAAAATGCGCAAAGAAGGCATGATCCAGAAGATCGACAAGTCGACGTTGACCAACTTCCACAACCTCGATCCGGAAATGCTCAACAAACCATTCGACCCCAACAATGACTACTCTATCCCGTATATCTGGGGTGCGACGGCCATTGGCATCAATAGCGATGCCATCGACCCGAAAACAGTAACCAGCTGGGCCGATCTGTGGAAACCGGAGTACAAAGGTAGCCTGCTGTTAACGGATGATGCGCGTGAAGTGTTCCAGATGGCGCTGCGCAAGCTGGGATACTCCGGCAATACCACCGATCCTAAAGAGATTGAAGCCGCCTATAACGAGTTGAAGAAGCTGATGCCTAACGTCGCGGCATTTAACTCTGACAACCCGGCCAACCCGTATATGGAAGGCGAAGTCAATCTGGGGATGGTGTGGAACGGCTCCGCGTATGTTGCGCGTCAGGCAGGTACTCCGCTGGAAGTGGTATGGCCGAAAGAAGGTGGGATTTTCTGGATGGACAGCCTGTCTATTCCAGCGAACGCAAAAAATAAAGAAGCTGCGCTGAAGCTGATTAACTTCCTGCTACGCCCGGACGTGGCGAAAGAAGTCGCGGAAACCATCGGTTATCCGACGCCAAACCTGGCAGCACGTAAGCTGTTAAGCCCTGAAGTCGCGAACGATAAAACCCTCTACCCTGATGCAGAAACCATCAACAAAGGGGAATGGCAGAACGATGTCGGTTCCGCCAGCGCTATCTATGAAGAGTATTATCAGAAGCTGAAAGCAGGACGTTAATTCAGCGTTGTAAGGAATGCCCGATGGCGCTGCGCGTATCGGGCATAAAAATCACAGTCCTTTCAATAATTTCTCAACAAACTCAGGCACCACCTGGCTTGCCGGACCGTAATACTTCTCTTCAAACTCGCTTCCTACCTGGCTCGGTTCGAGATTTAGCTCTACCGTATGCGCCCCATGTAGTCGAGCTTCATGCACAAACCCCGCTGCCGGGTATACATGGCCCGATGTACCAATCGCAATGAACACATCGGCCATTGCCAGTGCCATATAAATTTCATCCATGCCCAGCGGCATTTCACCAAACCACACCACGTGCGGGCGCAGTGGCGCCGGAAACTGGCAACAATGGCATTTATCTTCCGCTGTCACATCGCCAGTCCACTCCAGAATCTGCCCGCTTTGAGAACAGCGAACCTTGAGCAGTTCGCCGTGCATATGGATTACGTTCTGGCTGCCCGCACGTTCATGCAGGTTATCAATATTCTGCGTCACCAGTAAAAAACGGTCGCCCAGCTCGGCTTCGAGTTTTGCCAGCGCGATATGCGCCGCGTTAGGCTGGATTTCTGATTGTTGCAACTGACGACGACGGGCGTTATAAAACGACTGGACCAGTTGCGGATTACGACTAAATCCTTCCGGAGTCGCAACGTCCTCTACCCGATGTTCTTCCCAGAGACCATCCGCCGCGCGAAAGGTTCGAATTCCTGACTCAGCGGAGATTCCCGCTCCCGTCAGTACCAGCACTCTTGGTTTTTCCATCAATTCAGGCACCACTCTGTCTCTGAAAAAGATTCGTTGACGCAGGCGATCGCGCATATGGCGTTTATTTTTACGAAAGCGGCTTAACCGATGACCCCGGCGCGACAGCATAACAACCTCTTTGTATTAATCGGTAAGATGTAGGAAAGCGGCTCCGCGCATCCCGCCCGCATCACCGTGCCGCGCCTGCTCAATACGCGGCACCCGGGCAACCGGCAGCAGATGACGTGGCAGTCGGTCCGCCAGTTGCGTCGTAATAGCGGTAAAATTCGACAAGCCTCCGCCAATCACCACCAAATCAGGATCGACGATAGTCAGGATATTCCCAAGGCACACCGCCAGCAAATCCAGATAGCGTTCAACATGGGCACGTGCTTGTTCATCACCCTGCTCCCACAGCGCGATAATTTCACGGGCATCCAGCGATTGATGGTAGTAATGCTGATACAACCACGCAAATCCACCGCCGGAAAGATAGCTTTCGATGCATCCCAGTTGACCGCACCCGCAGCGGCGCAATGGGAAATCAAAGCCCATCAACGTCAGCGCATCGACTGGCAAACGGATATGACCAAACTCGCCGGTGATATAGCTGCGCCCGGTGATAGATTTCCCGTTAAGCACCAGACCGCCGCCAACACCGGTGCCGAGGATCAACCCCATCACGAGTGGATATTGGGTGAACTCGTCATCCCAGGCTTCGGAAAGAGCAAAACAGTTAGCATCGTTATCCAGACGCACATCGCGGTCAAGGCGAGCGCTGAGATCGGCGCGGAGCGGCTTACCACTGGCAGCAGGAACGTTGGCCGCATACAGCGTGCCGTCTTCCGTTTCCGGCATGCCAGGAATGCCGATGCCTACCGAACCTTTAACGCCGAACCGCTGGTCCGCTTCCGTCACCAGAATGCAGACCGCATCAAGGAAAGCGTCATAGCTGTCGCGAGGCGTAGGGACGCGTGTTTCCCATTGCAAACGACGTTGCTTATCAAACACGCCCAGCGCAATTTTGGTTCCGCCGATGTCAAATCCGTAATACATCACCGCTCCTTGATACACGTCATCCTTCAAGATGCCTTGGGGTTGGCTGCGCACTCACCCTCCAGTCACATCGTTGTCTATGCTCATGGAGATTTCGGTTTGCCGCCTTACCGCCGCATGAATGCTTTCGTGTATATATTGTTATTGGCCGCTAAGTACTCTCGCAGGATCAATATTGCTGGCGCGACGCGCCGGATACCAACTTGCCAAAAGACTCAGCACGAGTGCTGTCACCAGCACGTAAATCACATCCAGCCAGTGTAATTCCGATGGCAGGAAGTCAATGAAATAGATATCGCCGGACAGGAACTGATGGCCGATAAGCGCCTCAATCCCGTTAATGATCGGCGTCAATTGCAGCGAGACAACCACCCCAATGACGACGCCTATCAGGCTACCGAACAGCCCCGCCAGCAGGCCGTACCAGACAAAAATGGCACGGATAAGGCCATCTTTAGCCCCCAGGGTTCTTAATACCGCAATATCGCCGCTCTTGTCTTTTACCGCCATCACTAACGTGGAAACGATATTAAAACAGGCCACGCCAATCACCAGCACCATCGCCAGATACATAATGGCGCGGATCATCTGGATATCGCGATACATATAACCGTAAGTACCGATCCAGCTCTTAATGTACACATAGTTATTGGTGACTTCACCCGCGTCTCGCACCAGCTTATTGGCGTTAAACACGTCGTTCACTTTCAGCGCGATCCCGGAAACGCTGGATCCCATATCCAGGTATTGCTGCGCATCTTCCATTGGGATCATGGCAAAACTGTGATCGAGCTGACCGCTCAGTTGCAGGATCCCCGTGACGTGCAAACGCACGCGTTTAGGCTGCTGTAACTTATGATCCGCACTGGCGTTAGGGATCATAATCGATACCCAGTCGCCCTGCTTCACCTTCAGCGCATCGGCAATTCCCTTACCAATAATGATTTGTTGCTCACCCGCTTTGAAATTATCCCATGCGTGGTTTTGCACAAACGAGGGTAGCGCGCTTAAACGCTGCTCCTGCTGCGGGTCAACGCCCTTCACCTGCACTGCGCGTAGGTTCGCCCCACTCTCCACCAGCCCGGTAAAGTTAATATAAGGCGCCGCAGCAGCAATGCCTGGTACCTTCTGTACCTTGTCGAGCGCTTCCTGCCAGTTGTTCCACGGCTGATTCACGGCTTCAATCTCACCGTGCGGCACCACGGCCAGAATACGGTTGTTAAGCTCACGCTCAAATCCGTTCATGGCGCTTAAGCCGACGATCAACACCGCTACGCCCAACGCAATGCCAACGGTGGAAATCACGGAAATCAGCGAGACCATGCCGCCGCGCCGCCGACCACGGCTAAAACGCAGACCAATCAATAACGATAAAGGCGAAGCCATTACTCAGCTCCCATCAGGCTCAGTTCAGCCGTCAGGCGACCATCGCGCATTTCAAGCTGGCGGCTCATGCGCTTCGCCAGTTGCAGATCGTGTGTCACCACCAAAAATGCCGTGCCCTGAGAGCGGTTCAGCTCACCCAGAAGCTCGAAAATGCTGTCCGCGTTACGCGCATCAAGGTTACCCGTTGGCTCATCCGCCAGTACCAGGCGCGGGTTATTCACCAGCGCACGAGCGATGGCCACGCGCTGGCGTTCACCGCCTGACAGTTCAGACGGACGATGGCTGGCACGATGGTCCAGCCCTACTGCTTTCAGCATATCCCGTGCGCGCTCGGTGATTTCAGCCGGTTTTTTCTTGCCGATCAGCAACGGCATCGCCACGTTTTCCAGCGCGGTAAAGTCCGGCAGCAGATGGTGGAACTGATAAATGAAGCCCAGCTTCTGATTGCGCAGTTCCGCTTTCGCCGCCGACGAGAGTTTGCTCATCGGCTGACCGCTAAAAATGACATCGCCGGAAGTTGGCGTATCCAGCCCGCCTAACAGATGCAGCAACGTACTCTTACCGGAACCGGAGCTGCCGACAATCGCCATCATCTCACCTTCACCGACGCAAAAACTGACATCGTGCAGTACATCGGTCTGCACTGTGCCTTCCTGATAGCGTTTGCACAGGTTGTCGCATTGCAACAGGATCTTATTCATAACGTAAAGCCTCAGCGGGTTGAGTGGCGGCAGCGCGCCAGGAAGGATAAAGCGTAGACAGCAGCGCGATGGCCATCGCCACCAGCGCAATGACGATAACCTGCAGCGGCTCAATGGCGACCGGCAGCGCAGCCCCATCCAGAAGCACACCGATAATTGGCATCAGGTTGTTCAGTTGACTGGCGAGTAATGCGCCCAGCACCGCGCCCAGCAGCGCGCCGATAATCCCGGCACTGGCCCCCTGAACCATAAACACCATCATTATCTGCCGCGGCGTCAGCCCCTGCGTTTGTAGAATCGCCACTTCCCCTTGCTTCTCCATTACCATCAGACCCAGCGAGGTAATAATATTAAATGCCGCCACCGCCACGATCAGGCTAAGCAGCAGCCCCATCATGTTTTTCTCCATACGCACGGCCTGGAACAATTCCCCTTTGCGCTCGCGCCAGTCCTGCCATTTGGTACCTTGCGGCAGCGTTTGCTGGCTCAGCGTATCAACCTTTAACGGCTCGTTGAGCCACAGACGCCAGCCGGTAATATTGCCCACCGGGTAACGCATCAAACGTGACGCATCCTGGATGTTGGTCAGCATCTGGTAGCCGTCGACTTCGCTGTTGGCGGCGAAGGTGCCAATTACCGTAAACAGACGCTGGCTCGGCAGACGCCCCATCGGGGTAAACTGGCTGGCTGAGGGCACCATCACGCGAATTTGATCGCCACGATTAACACCCAGTTGCCCGGCAAGCTGCTCTCCGAGGATGACATTATACTTACCCGGCTGCAGATCTGTTTGCTTCACATTGACCAGATATGGCGTTAATGGATCTTTTTGCGCCGGGTCAATACCCAGCATCACGCCGACTGCCACGCTACGCGCACTTTGCAGTACCACATCCCCCGTGGTTATCGGTGCAACGCGGTTGACGCCGTTCAACACCACCGCTTTTTCCGGTAGCTGTTGCGGGTTTAGAGAACCCTGTTCAGACGAGAGGACGGCCTGAGGCATCAGGCCAAGAATATTGTTTTGCAGCTCGCGCTCGAAACCGTTCATCACCGACAACACCGTAACCAGCGCCATTACCCCGAGAGTAATGCCAATGGTGGAGAGCCAGGAAACGAAGCGACCGAAGCGATCTGCTGCACGCCCACGCATATAACGCAGGCCGATGAATAGAGCGACAGGTTGGTACATGAAATCCGTCTGGTTGCTGTTAGCAAAGTCACGAGTATATAAGCGAAAGCGGAATGGGTAAATGACTGAACCGTAAGTGTTCGTCAGCACTATTCTTAAAAGTATAAATAAATCAAACCGCTAAAGTTGTCCCTCTTCCCTACAACCCCGATCCCTGACCTTTATCCTAAAAAAACAAAATGCAGACAGTTACGCATTACAGCGCACAGCGGGTTGCGCAGGATGGCAGGCTATTGCAATCAATATGGATGCGCCGTCTCAATGAATAAAAAAGAACTATGGATTAATCAAATCAAGGGGTTATGCATTTGCCTGGTGGTGATTTACCACTCGGTGATCACATTTTACCCGCACCTCACCACTTTTCAGCATCCACTGTCAGAGGTGCTGAGCAAATGCTGGATTTACCTCAATTTGTACCTGGCACCGTTTCGCATGCCGGTGTTTTTCTTTATTTCGGGGTATCTGATCCGCCGCTACATCGATAACGTCCCGTGGACAACCTGCGTGGATAAACGGATCTGGAGTATCGCCTGGGTGCTGGTGCTTTGGGGAGTGGTGCAATGGCTGGCGTTGGTGGCGCTCAATAACTGGCTCGCCCCGCAGCGCGATCTGACCCATGCCGCCAACGCCGCTTATGCGGATTCGATTGCGGATTTTACCCACGGGATGCTGACCGCCAGCACCAGCCTGTGGTATCTGTACGCGCTGATTGTCTATTTTGTTCTGTGTAAAATTTTCAGCCGTTGGGCGATGCCGTTGTTAGCATTATTTGTGGCGCTGAGCGTGGCGATCAATTTTTTCCCGACCCCGTGGTGGGGAATGAACAGCGTGATTCGCAATTTGCCCTGGTATAGCCTCGGCGCATGGTTTGGCGCAACGCTGATGGCGTGGATCAAGGAGGTGCCCCTGCGCCGTCATGCGGTCATTGTTCTGGGTTGCACAATCGTCGCCGTCGTCGCGTGGCTGGCAAATGTCTCGCTATTGCTTTCTCTCCTTTCCATTGTGTTGATCATGAAGCTGTTTTATCAGTTCGAGCTCCACTTTGGTATACGCGCGTCCAGTCCGTTAAGCGTGATTGGCGCCAATACCATCGCCATCTACACCACACACCGTATTCTGGTTGAGCTGTTCAGCTTAACGCTTATCCCCAAAATCAATCATGCCACCTGGCCTGCATACGCGGAGCTGGCCCTGCTACTGGTGTATCCGTTCGCCTGTATGCTGCTGTGCACCCTGTTTGGCCTGCTGGTGCGTAAGATTTCACAAAAAACCGTGGCCGATCTGCTCTTTTCCCCGCCCTCTTTATCGCTCGCCTCGCGCTAACCCCTACGCGCTTTTGCCCCCATTTGGGGGCGAATCAATTTGCTTATGAGAAACGATCACGGATAATAAAGAACATTGCTTATCAGATGTATATCTAAACGAGATCCTGACAACCGAATGCCTGAACAACATCGTTACACGCTCCCAACGGGCGCTTCCGATCAGCGCCAGTTGGGTGAGCTTACGGGTGCAGCCTGCGCAACGCTGGTCGCCGAAATCGCCGAACGTCACGCGGGTCCAGTGGTGCTGATCGCGCCGGACATGCAAAATGCTTTGCGTCTGCATGATGAAATTCGTCAGTTTACTGACCAGATGGTGATGAACCTGCCCGACTGGGAAACGCTTCCCTATGACAGCTTTTCTCCCCATCAGGAGATTATCTCCTCACGGCTCTCCACGCTGTATCAACTGCCCGCCATGCAGCGCGGCGTGCTGATCGTTCCGGTAAATACGCTGATGCAGCGTGTCTGTCCGCACAACTATCTGCACGGTCATGCGCTGGTCATGAAAAAAGGCCAGCGGCTTTCGCGCGACGCCCTGCGCGAACAACTGGACAGTGCTGGCTACCGCCATGTTGATCAGGTCATGGAACACGGCGAATACGCCACGCGTGGCGCGTTGTTAGATCTGTTCCCGATGGGCAGCGAATTGCCTTATCGTCTGGATTTCTTTGATGACGAAATCGACAGCCTGCGTTTGTTTGATACTGACACTCAGCGCACGCTGGAAGAAGTCGATGCCATTAATTTGCTGCCCGCACACGAATTCCCGACTGACAAAACGGCCATCGAGCTGTTCCGTAGTCAGTGGCGTGATACGTTTGAGGTAAAACGCGACGCCGAGCATATTTATCAACAGGTCAGCAAAGGCACGTTACCTACGGGGATTGAATACTGGCAGCCGCTGTTTTTCAGCGAGCCGCTGCCGCCGCTGTTCAGCTACTTCCCCGCCAATACGTTATTAGTAAATACTGGCGATATCGAGACCAGCGCTGCACGCTTCCAGGCCGATACCCTGTCACGCTTTGAGAATCGCGGCGTTGATCCGATGCGCCCGCTTCTGCCACCGGAATCGCTGTGGCTGCGGGTTGATGAGCTGTTTTCTGAACTTAAACGCTGGCCGCGTGTTCAGCTGAAAACCGAGAGTCTGCCGAAGAAAGCGGCGAATACCAACCTCGGGTTCCAGAAACTGCCGGATATCGCCGTTCAGGCACAGCAAAAAGCACCGTTAGATGCATTACGTAAATTCCTTGAAGGCTTTACCGGTCCGGTAATTTTCTCGGTGGAAAGTGAAGGACGCCGGGAAGCACTAGGCGAACTGCTCGCCCGCATCAAAGTCGCGCCGAAGCGGATATTGCGACTCGACGAAGCCGTAGGCAACGGTCGTTATCTGATGATTGGCTCAGCCGAGCACGGCTTCATCGATAGCAAACGCAATCTGGCGCTGATTTGTGAAAGCGATCTGCTCGGTGAACGCGTGGCGCGCCGCCGCCAGGATTCTCGTCGCACCATCAACCCGGATACGTTAATTCGTAACCTCGCGGAGCTGCATCCCGGTCAGCCAGTGGTGCATCTGGAGCACGGCGTGGGTCGCTATGCCGGTATGACCACGCTGGAAGCAGGCGGCATTACCGGTGAATACCTGATGCTCACCTATGCCAACGACGCCAAACTGTATGTGCCGGTGTCGTCGCTGCATCTGATAAGCCGCTACGCCGGCGGCGCGGAAGAGAATGCGCCGCTGCATAAACTGGGCGGTGATGCCTGGTCACGCGCCCGACAGAAAGCCGCTGAGAAAGTCCGCGATGTCGCGGCAGAGCTGCTGGATATTTATGCCCAGCGCGCAGCGAAAGAAGGCTTTGCCTTTAAGCATGACCGTGAACAGTACCAGCTGTTTTGCGACAGCTTCCCGTTTGAAACCACGCCGGACCAGGCGCAGGCGATCAACGCGGTACTCAGCGATATGTGTCAACCGCTGGCCATGGACCGCCTGGTGTGTGGCGATGTCGGCTTTGGTAAAACCGAAGTCGCGATGCGTGCCGCCTTCCTCGCCGTAGAGAATCACAAGCAGGTTGCCGTGTTGGTACCGACCACTCTGCTCGCTCAGCAGCACTTCGACAACTTCCGCGACCGCTTTGCCAACTTGCCGGTACGCATTGAGATGCTGTCCCGTTTCCGTAGCGCCAAAGAGCAAGCGCAGATTCTGGAGCAGGTTGCCGAAGGTAAAATCGATATTCTCATCGGCACTCACAAACTGCTGCAAGCGGATGTGAAGCTAAAAGATCTGGGGCTGCTGATTGTCGATGAAGAGCACCGTTTCGGCGTTCGCCACAAAGAGCGTATCAAGGCAATGCGCGCGGATGTAGATATTCTGACTCTGACGGCAACGCCAATTCCGCGCACGCTCAACATGGCGATGAGCGGCATGCGCGATCTGTCGATCATCGCCACACCGCCCGCTCGTCGTCTGGCGGTCAAAACCTTCGTGCGCGAATATGACAACCTGGTGGTACGCGAGGCTATCCTGCGTGAAGTTATGCGCGGGGGACAAGTTTATTATCTCTTTAACGACGTCGAAAATATCCAGAAAACCGCTGACCGATTAGCGGAACTGGTGCCGGAAGCGCGCATTGGTATCGGCCACGGGCAAATGCGCGAGCGCGAACTGGAACGCGTGATGAACGATTTCCACCATCAGCGTTTTAACGTGCTGGTGTGTACCACCATTATCGAAACCGGGATCGACATTCCCACTGCCAACACTATCATCATTGAACGAGCTGACCACTTCGGTTTAGCGCAATTGCATCAGCTACGGGGTCGTGTGGGACGCTCACACCATCAGGCATACGCCTGGCTGCTAACGCCGCATCCAAAAGCGATGACCACCGACGCACAAAAACGTCTGGAAGCCATCGCCTCGCTGGAAGATTTAGGTGCAGGTTTTGCGTTGGCGACCCACGACCTCGAAATTCGTGGCGCTGGGGAACTGCTGGGCGAAGATCAAAGTGGCTCCATGGAAAGCATCGGTTTCTCACTGTATATGGAGCTGCTGGAAAACGCTGTCGATGCGCTCAAAGAAGGGCGTGAACCGTCGCTGGAAGATCTCACCAGCCAGCAAACCGAAGTCGAACTGCGCATGCCATCGCTTCTGCCGGATAACTATATCCCGGATGTCAACACGCGACTGTCGTTCTATAAGCGCATTGCCAGTGCGAAAGGCGAAACCGAGCTGGAAGAAATTAAGGTCGAGCTGATAGACCGTTTTGGCCTGCTGCCCGACCCGGCCCGGACGTTGCTGGATATTGCCCGTTTACGCCAGCAGGCACAGAAACTGGGGATCAGAAAGCTCGAAGGCAATGAAAAAGGCGGTACTATTGAGTTTGCCGAGAAAAACCACGTTAACCCGGTCTGGCTAATTGGTTTACTGCAAAAACAACCGCAACACTTCCGTCTGGATGGTCCAACACGCCTGAAATTCATGCAGGAGTTGGGCGAGCGTAAAGCACGGATCGACTGGGTTCGCCAGTTTATGCGCCAGCTTGAAGAGAACGCCGTAGCCTAGCGTCAAGCCGGGTGAGTCCTCCACTCACCCGGCCTGATGAATTTACAAACTCTTTGCACTTCCCTGCACTTCCCGACACTGCAAACCGCCATAATTCTTGTTTACTTTTACATAATAAAAACCACGTAAAAACAATGGATTTATGGTGATGTTAAACAATAAACGACTCTCTCGCTGGTTAGCATTTTTTACGCTTGCCGCGACCTTCGCGTTAGCACTTCCGGCCCAGGCAAATACCTGGCCGCTGCCGCCACCGGGAAGCCGCGTGGTGGGTCAGAATGCCGTTCACGTTGTCGAAGACAATGGCGGTTCTCTGGAAGCGATTGCGAAAAAATACAATGTCGGCTTTCTGGCGCTGCTACAGGCCAACCCCGGCGTTGACCCTTACGTACCACGCCCGGGCAGCGTGCTGACTATTCCGTTACAAACCCTGCTGCCGGATGCGCCACGCGAAGGCATTGTTATCAACCTCGCCGAACTGCGTCTTTATTATTACCAGCCAGGGACAAATTCGGTGACCGTGTATCCTATTGGTATTGGCCAGTTAGGCGGTGACACGCTGACGCCCACAATGGTAACCACCATCTCTGATAAACGTGCCAACCCGACCTGGACGCCTACGGCAAATATCCGCGCGCGATACAAAGCGAACGGGATCGACCTTCCTGCCGTGGTGCCTGCCGGGCCGGATAACCCGATGGGCCATCATGCCATTCGCTTAGCGGCATACGGCGGTGTGTACCTGCTGCACGGAACTAATGCTGACTTTGGCATCGGAATGCGCGTCAGTTCCGGCTGTATTCGTCTACGCGACGGTGATATCGAAACTCTGTTCCGTCAGGTGAAGCCAGGAACCAAGGTCAATATTATCAATACGCCAATCAAAGCATCTGTTGAACCTAACGGCGTGCGCCTGGTTGAAGTACATCAGCCGTTGTCCGAAAAAATCAATGACGACCCGCAATTGCTGCCGATCGTGCTGAACGCATCCATGCAGACGTTTAAGAATGCGGCGCAAACGGACTCTGCCGTCATGGAACATGCGATGGAGATTCGCTCAGGCATGCCGGTCGATGTCACCCGTCATCACGACGTTGCTCAACAACCGCTGTAATTCAGCGCATAAAAAACCCCCGCTGGATTTTATTCCTCGGGGGTTTTTTATTTAACTCGCAGTGGCATTGCGATGGGTTAAATCTTATTTGTAGATAACTGCAGTCCCGTGGAGGGTGTTAGGACCGGTAACGGAAGTAATACGGAAAGACTTCGCCCCCATCTCATCCGCTT
This sequence comes from Citrobacter sp. RHBSTW-00859, assembly GCF_013729795.1. Taxonomy (NCBI): domain Bacteria; kingdom Pseudomonadati; phylum Pseudomonadota; class Gammaproteobacteria; order Enterobacterales; family Enterobacteriaceae; genus Citrobacter; species Citrobacter sp. RHBSTW-00859. The sequence goes on from NZ_CP056284.1 coordinate 3,005,719, forward strand.
TCTGCGCCAGTTGATCTTCCAGAGAACCTAAGTTAGTCCCCGCATTCGCAGAAATAGTACCGACTTTCTGTTGGCCCGCAGGTGTGGCCTGAACTTCAACGGCAGCAAAGCTTGCAAATGAGAGTGAGCTAAGAACAGCAGCAACAAACAGAGTTTTTACGTTTTTCATGATAGTGACCTTTAGCAGATGAATGTGTGTCGCAAAGATTAACTTAACGATCGATAGGTAAATCATAGATGTGATCCAGGTCACACGTCAACATTTTTTTATAATGATCGTTATATAAAATACAAAGACCTTATTTTTCATATCAATAGCGTTAAATTATTTTTATCGTTAATCCGCTGGAGTGTGCAGTCGAATATTTTTATAATGGTTATTCAATAAACCCAACAAAGGTACATCGGCGCCATGACAACTGAAATGACAGGTTGTGCTAAAAAAAGCCGTGGCCGACCAAAAGTGTTCGACAGGGAAGCCGCGCTTGATAAGGCCATGACACTCTTCTGGCAGCACGGGTATGAAGCGACATCGCTCGCCGATCTGGTAGAAGCAACCGGCGCAAAAGCGCCCACGCTGTATGCGGAGTTCACCAATAAAGAGGGGTTGTTTCGTGCCGTACTGGACCGCTACATCACTCGCTTCGCGGCGAAACATGAAGCCCAGTTATTTTGTGAAGAAAAAAGTCTTGAGTGCGCGCTGGAAGACTATTTCACCGCAATAGCGACCTGCTTTACCAGTAAAGACACCCCGGCGGGATGTTTCATGATTAACACATCTGCGACACTGGCGGCCTCTTCCCGGGATATTGCGCACACGGTGAAATCCCGCCATGCCATGCAGGAACAGACACTTACCCAGTTCCTTCACCAGCGCCAGCAACGAGGCGAAATTCCGGCCCATTGCGACGTACAAAAACTGGCCGAATACCTGAACTGTATTTTACAGGGTATGTCGATCAGCGCCCGTGAAGGCGCGACGTTTGAAAAACTGATGCAGATCGCACACACGACTCTGCGACTGTGGCCTGAACTTATCAAAGTTTAACCCTTTCCCGCTATTTCCCCGCAGTACTGACACCACCGGGAGCTGATTAAGCCCCCGGTTAGATTCCCGCGGATTACCCCTACATTATTCAGTGTTTTCATCATCTTATCCGATCATTTTTTGTAAAATGTATTGATAACAACAATTATTATCAGCAATATTCGCATTTGTTTTAACGCCTGTTTCACAATGTAACCATCGGTTTCTCTACCGCCATAACAAAAACAGCTCGACTCTTTTTTAAAAGGAATACAAATGCATAAGCGTCTCTGGGTGCTCAATCCTCTCTTGTTGTCTTTAACTCTCCCAGCCATCGCGGCTGAGGAAGATAACCTCATCGTCAGTGCCAACCGTAGTCAACGCACCGTGGCAGAAATGGCGCAAACGACCTGGGTTATTGAAGGAAGCGAGATTGAACAGCAGGTTCAGGGGGGGAAAGAGTTCAAAGATGTTCTTGCTCAGTTAATCCCAGGAATCGATGTCAGCAGCCAAGGGCGCACAAACTACGGCATGAATATGCGCGGTCGTGCCATCGTAGTACTGATAGACGGTGTCCGTCTGAACTCCTAGCGTACTGACAGTCGTCAACTTGATTCTATTGATCCGTTTAACATCGCACACATTGAAGTCATCTCAGGCGCTACCTCACTGTATGGTGGCGGCAGTACCGGTGGGTTAATCAACATTGTCACCAAAAAAGGCCAGCCGGAGCGTGAAGTAGAACTCGAACTGGGGAGTAAAAGCGGCTTCAATAACAGTAACGATCATGATGAACGCGTTGCCGCGGCGGTGAGCGGAGGAACCGATCGCGCTTCCGGGCGCATGTCCGTCGCGTATCAACGGTTTGGCGGCTGGTATGACGGCAATCACGATGCCCTGCTGCTGGATAACACCCAAACCGGCCTGCAGCACTCCGATCGTCTGGACGTGATGGGCACCGGAACGATTGAGCTTGACGACAACCGTCAGTTACAACTGGTTACGCAGTATTATAAGAGCCAGGGGGATGACGATTACGGACTGGATCTTGGCGAGAACATGTCCGCCGTGACGGGAAACGGTAAGGCTTATACCAGCAGCGGACTGAATTCCGATCGTATTCCCGGCACCGAGCGTCATCTGATCAGCCTGCAGTATTCAGACGCAGATTTCTTCGGCCAGAACCTGGTCAGCCAAATCTATTACCGTGACGAATCGCTGAAATTCTACCCCTTCCCTACGCTAAGCAAAGGCAAGGTCACCAGTTTCTCCGCATCGCAGCAGGACACAGACCAGTTTGGTGCCAAAATCACCCTCAACAGCCAGCTGATGGATAACTGGGAGCTGACGTGGGGTGTCGATGCCGATCACGAAACCTTCGATTCCAATCAGAAATTCTTCGATCTGGCCTGGTCCCTGCCCTCCGGCGGTATGGACAACCGAACCGCTTATACCACCGGGCGTTACCCCGGTTACAGCATCACCAACTTCGCGCCTTTCCTGCAGAACAGCTATGACATTAACGACATTTTTACCCTCAGCGGCGGTGTGCGCTATCAATGGACCGAAAACAGGGTGGATGATTTCGTTGGCTATGCCCAACAACAGGGAATTGCCACCGGCCTGGCAAACTCCGCCGATACCATTCCTGGCGGTAAAACCGATTACGATAATTTCCTGTTTAACGCCGGTATCCTCGCCCACCTGACCGACCGTCAGCAGACATGGTTTAACTTCTCTCAGGGCGTGGAGCTTCCGGACCCGGGGAAATATTACGGTAACGGCACCTATTCCCTGGTTGGCGATCATTACCAGCTCCAGCGCAGCGTCAACGTGGCGGACTCACGCCTGGAGGGGATTAAAGTTAACTCCTACGAACTGGGATGGCGCTACACTGGCGACAGTCTGCGCACGCAGCTGGCCGCTTACTACTCCACTTCGGATAAATCGATCGTTATCAACCGCAGCGATATGACCATTAACGTCCAGCCCGACGATCGCCGCATTTATGGCCTTGAAGGTGCGGTGGATTATTTCATTGCGGATACGGACTGGAGTCTGGGCGGCAACTTCAACGTCATTAAATCGGAAGTGAAGCAAAACGGTAAGTGGCAGAAATGGGATGTCACCCTGGCTTCCCCGTCCAAAGCCACCGCGTGGGTCGGCTGGGCACCTGAACCGTGGACATTGCGCGTACAGAGCCAGCAAACATTTGATCTGACGGACGCCAGCGGCAATAAGCTGGACGGCTATAACACGATGGACTTTATCGGCAGCTATCAGCTCCCGTTGGGTAAACTGACCTTTAGCGTGGAAAACCTGCTGAATGAAGAGTACACCACGCTGTGGGGACAACGTGCGCCACTGCTGTACAGCCCAACCTACGGTAGCCCGTCACTGTATGAATACAAGGGCCGGGGCCGCACGTTTGGTCTGAACTACGCCTTAACCTTCTGATAAAAAAAGCCCCCCAGCCTGAGCGAATGGGGGGCTAATGTTCAGGATAATGCTATTTTACGCTTTGTTATTTAGTACCAACTGTCCGTTGTTATCCAACGGAATTTGCGCGCCGGGGTCCTTATCCATACGGATTTTCCCCTGCTGATCGCCAATTTTGTACGTCACGTCGTAGCCCAGCATTTTTTCAGATTTGTCATACACCGTTTTACAACGCTGCTGCGTAGTAGTGTACGTATCATTTTCTTGCATCGAACCCTGGATCTGGTTACCTGCATAACCGCCGCCTAAAGCACCGGCCACGGTAGCAATATCTTTACCGCGTCCGCCGCCAAACTGATGGCCGATAACGCCACCAGCAACCGCACCCAGCACGGAACCCGCGATACGGTTTTCATCTTGTACCGGCTTACGGTGCGTGACCGTCACGTTCCGACACTCCTGGCGCGGTGTTTTTACCGACTCTTTAATCGGTGTTGCAGAGACAACTTGTGCATACTGTGGGCCACGCTCGAAAACGTTAAGACTGGCCACCGCTGCAACACCCAGCGCAGCAGCTACGCCAATCCCTATACCCGCCAACATAGATTTATTCACGGGACTTCCTCCTTTTTTGCTATTAGCAACAACTTTGCAACAGAAGGTAAGGAATGCCAATCAGATTACGGATGAAAATAGCACGAGGAGGAGCGAAGGCAGGATGATTCGGAGAACTCTGAAGGAAGGCGCCGGATAAGTACAATCATCCGACGCCATAAGCCGTATTAATGCAGTTTCAGACGCGGGCGGATCACCCGGTTAATGCTGCCAACCAGCATCATCAGACCGGTTTTAAAGTAACCGTGCAGAGCAATCTGGTGCATGCGGTACAGTGAGATGTACACAAAGCGCGCAATACGCCCTTCTACCATCATCGAACCACGGGTCAAGTTGCCCATCAGGCTACCCACGGTAGAGAAGTTAGAAAGTGAAACCAGAGAGCCGTGGTCTTTGTACTGATACGCTTTCAGCGGCTTGCCGTTCATCTGCGCCAAAATGTTGTTCATTGCGCAGCTTGCCATCTGGTGCGCAGCCTGAGCGCGCGGCGGCACAAAACCACCTTCCGGGCGAGCGCAGGAAGTGCAGTCGCCAATCGCGTACACGTCGGGATCGCGCGTGGTCTGCAGAGTCGGCTCAACCACCAGTTGGTTAATACGATTGGTTTCCAGACCGCCAATGTCCTTCATAAAGTCTGGCGCTTTGATCCCCGCAGCCCACACCATCAGATCGGCTTCAATGTACTCGCCATCCTTGGTATGCAGTCCGCCTTCATCAGCGCTGGTTACCATCGTCTGGGTCAGTACGCGTACGCCCAGTTTGGTTAACTCATTATGCGCAGCACTGGAAATACGCGGCGGCAACGCAGGCAGAATACGCTCACCGGCTTCTACCAGCGTAACGTTCAGCGCTTCGTTGGTCAGCCCTTTGTAACCATAGCTGTGCAGCTGTTTTACCGCATTGTGCAGCTCGGCTGAGAGTTCAACCCCCGTCGCACCGCCGCCGACAATGGCGATATTTACTTTGCCGTTAGCGCCCAGATTCGCGGAATACTTCAGGAACAGATTCAGCATCTCCTGGTGGAAACGACGCGCCTGATGCGGGTTATCCAGGAAAATGCAGTTTTCTTTGACACCCGGCGTATTGAAATCGTTGGAGGTACTACCCAACGCCATCACCAGCGTGTCATACGGGACTTTGCGCTCAGGAACCAGCAGCTCGCCCTTCTCATCGCGCAGCTCGGCAAGAGTAATGGTTTTCGCTTCGCGATCGATATCCACCACCGAACCCAACTGAAACTGGAAACCGTGGTTACGGGCATGCGCCAGATAGCTCAGCGCATCCACGCCTTCGTCCAGGGAACCCGTCGCGACTTCATGCAGCAACGGTTTCCATAAATGGCTGTGGTTTCTGTCCACCAGCGTGATTTTGGCCTTTTTCTTGCGCCCCAGCTTTTTACCCAGCTGCGTCGCCATTTCCAGTCCGCCAGCACCGCCGCCGACAATCACGATTCTTTTTAATGGTGTAGTCAACGTGACCCCCTTAAATTTATTAACCAATTGTTAATTAAAAGTTATAGGTATAGCCTTTAATTAACAACAAGTTACGATAATGAAAATGTTCTTCGAGAGTGAGAATAACACGAACGGTGCATTGGTCATACCAAAATTGATGTGTATCAAGTTTTGATGCTGAAAAGATAGACAACACGAACTTTAAGAACAAAAAACCAGCCCGGAGGCTGGTTTTTTACACGTTCATTGAGGATTAACCTAACGTCTTGAACGCTTTGATGCGCTGCAAATGCGGGGAGATATTCTTAAACTTGTGCGTCTGCTCTTCGTCCCAGACTATCTCGTAAAAATGATGCAGCTCTTCTGACGAACGCTGACTATTGAGCGCTTCATCATGACGTGACAGGATCACCAGGCAGCGATCGCGATTCTTTTCGCGGAAATTGGTCACGCATTTTGTCGCGATATCGGCATACTCTTCAGGCCTGTCGATTTTTCCTTCCATGTTCTCATACGGGAACAGGTTGGGATTAAACACTACCTGACGAATATCACACAGGAAACCAATCCGTTCAGCCCAATATCCCCCGAGCCCCACGCCACAAATCAGCGGACGGTCGTCCACATTAAGCTGCAGCATTTTGTCCACTTCTTTCAGTAGATGCTGCATGTCATGTTTAGGATGCCGCGTACTGTAGCTAATCAGCCTGACATCCGGGTCGATGAACTGCAGCTGCAACACCTTTTCGTGGTTGCCCGGGCTGTTAGAGTCAAAACCGTGTAAATAGATAATCATCGCATCCTCGCCAAACTTGCGTTAATGACCTGCTTTCTCTTCCTGCCAGCGCTCATGAAGCTGGTTGAGCTGGGCGCTTACCGTCTTCCAGCGTGCCGAGTCCATCAGTTCCTGACGTGAAAATGAACCTTTATGATACAAACGTGTAACACGTTCTGCATTGATCGGCGACAGATTATCTAACACACTGACCGCGCCTTTACGATTATTGCAGACCAGGATCATATCGCAACCCGCATCCAGCGATGCCTGACCACGCTCCGCATAGCTTCCCATAATCGCCGCCCCTTCCATCGACAAATCATCGGAGAAAATGACGCCATCGAAACCAAGCTCCTGACGCAGCACCGTTTTCAGCCAGTGTGGCGAACCGCTCGCCGGACGCGGGTCCACGTCACTGTAGATGACGTGCGCAGGCATAATGGCATCGAGTTTGTTTTCCGTAATCAACGTCTGGAACACGGACATATCTTTTGCACGAATTTCGGCTTCTGAACGTGGATCGGTTGGGGTTTCTTTATGCGAATCCGCCGTCACTGCCCCATGCCCGGGGAAATGTTTACCGGTAGTTTTCATGCCAGCAGCATGCATACCGTCAATGAAGCGGGTCGCCATAGCCAGCGCTTTCCGCGGATCGGCATGGTAAGAGCGTTCGCCAATCGCCGCGCTGATATGCCCCACATCCAGCACCGGCGCAAAACTGATATCTATATCCATTGCGATCATTTCGCTGGCCATTAGCCATCCGGCGTCCTGAGCCAGATTGCCGCCGTCTTCCAGACCGTGCAGCGCAGCAAAGGATTGGGCCGCGGGCAGACGCGTAAATCCTTCGCGAAAACGCTGTACCCTACCGCCTTCCTGATCTACCGCCACCACCAGATGATTGCGTGATGCCGCGCGAATCTGGCGCACTAATTCACGCAACTGTTCCGGGTCATGATAATTTCGGGTAAAGAGGATCAACCCACCTACCAGCGGATGCGCCAGAATCTCACGCTCTTCAGCGTCCAGCTCATACCCTTCGACATCCAACATTACTGGGCCCACACTGCTCTCCTTATCCTTTCATTATTAGCTGCCGCCAGGTTTCATCGGCCAGCCTGATAAATTGTCGATCGCCGGTTTGTCGCCAGCGATACTCAAACCACCCCGCTTTCAGCATTATGACCCAGGGCCGCCATCGTCTGACCTGCCGCCACAGCGCGTTTTGTTCAATGTGCGCTCGTTGGGCGTAGGCGCTAACCAGCCGTTGGTGCTGAGATTCGTCGTTGACCCAAACCGCCGCCAGCTCCAGAGCGATATCACCGTCTCCGGCATATTCCCAGTCAATCAGCCGCAGCCCTGATGCTGTACGTACGATGTTGTCACCGTGGACATCCATATGCAGAGGCCCCAGACGCAAAGGTCGAGGCTCACCGCTTTTCCTGAGCCGCTTCAACGCTCGCAACCAGCATGGCGTGCGACGCGCCGGATCGCCACACTGCCAGTACTGTTCGAGTAGCGGCAGCAGACTGATTCGCCAGCCCAATTGGGGTTGTTGGTGCAGATGATACAATAAGCCAGCGAGTTCGTCGGCGTCCGGTAATCTGGATTCAACCTTACCGTGAAAAAAGTCGACCGCCATCCACCCACGTATATAAAAGCGGGGGCGCGGCGCAAGGCTTTCAGGCAGATGCTTTAACGCGTGATAGTGGCGTAAGAAATGCGATTCCGGCGCGTCAGGGTCGTGATGACAGCGCAACACTAAGCGGTGGGTATCGTGTTCGATGATGCAGCTCCCGCCGCTCAGGCCGCTCTGGTTGGCTACGACGGGATGATACTGCGGGAAATAGCGCGACAACACCTCGTCGCGCGTCAGCCGGTTATTGTTGCTGTACGGCACCTTTACCTGACCAGATTATCTCGCCAGTTTGTACCAGCATTAATTGCATTTGCAGCGCCGGCGAATTGACGTTGCCGGAGGCGCTGGAATAGAGCACATACTGTGCGCCAACGTTACGGGCGATACCAATCGCTTTGCTGCGCGTTCCCAGACTGTCGTTCGGCGACAGACCTAACTGCTGTTTGGCGACAGCCAACTGCTGGGCGGAAACCAGGGTAAACTTGCCGTTATTCGCCAGCGCGTTCCTCAAGGTCTCGGTGGCTTCACCGGCGTTCAACGAGCCGTTGGTCCGGTTATTCACGCTATCAACCAGCAGAACGCCTCCCGCTTTGACGCCGTCAGCCTGCAGCATTTTACCGACCATCGGCTGCATAGCCCCGTTCCAGTCATAGTGACGTTGACGTGGCGTCGGCTGCGCCGTTTGGTCCTCGTGCTCAATCGGACCCGGCTGCTGCGGTATGCTTGGCACCGTTGGTACAACCGGCACCGGCTGTTGCGGCTGCGCGGGCTGTTCCGGCACCGGCTTCACTTCCTCTACGGGGGCGGGCTCACGTTGCGCCACACAGCCAGAGAGAAACATCGCCAGCGCGGCAATCAGTGCGTAGCGATTCATTTTGATCATCAAGATTCACCCCTTACAAATAAAGATAAAGTCTAACCTTGTGCGCCCCCAAAAAATTGGCGCTGCCGTACAGCGTCACCGACGAATGAGCCGGGATAGTCACGCTGCGTGGCGCTTCCAGAGGATGCATTTCCAGTCCTCTGGCGTCATACCAGTAAAACCGATAATGAACGGTAACGGGTTCTTGTCTTTCGTTATAAAGTCGCGAGGATGCTGAGGCCTGAATATCAGACGTGGTTAACGTCGGCTGTTCTGCTGTAATGCCCGCCGCCAGAATCGTTGATTCCATCACCAGCGACTGTTCATCACTTACCGGAATTTCAGGATGTGCCCGACAGCCAGCCAGTAGCAGCAAGCTCAGTGAAAGTGCAATGCATCCTCTGGTCATGCTTACAGACCTTTATGCGCAAGCATTGGACCAAGCGCCCGCCCGCCCAGCAGGTGCATATGAATGTGATACACCTCCTGACCGCCGTGACGATTGGTATTCATAATTAAACGATACCCATCCGCAGCAATGCCTTCCTGCTCGGCGATTTTCGCCGCTACGGTGATCATGCGACCCAGCGCCTGCTCGTGTTCCGCTGTCACATCGTTGACGGTCGGGATCAGGACGTTAGGAATGATCAGAATGTGCGTAGGTGCCTGAGGGGAAATATCACGAAACGCAGTGACCAGTTCATCCTGGTACACGATATCTGACGGAATTTCACGACGGATAATTTTGCTGAATATAGTTTCTTCTGCCACGACGTTTTCCTTTTTCATTAACAGCCCAAGCGTTATGCCATGCTACGCCGGGTCACTCTGCGAGTATAGAGTATGAGCGAGTTACTCACGCTCTTTCAACTTTAACCCTCGATTTTTTAAGCAAAAAGCCCTGCCACTGCTGTTCTTATAACCATTTCCCGTCGCTATTGCTGAAGCATAGTACTGAAACAACATTTCATTTATGCCGTAGCATCTGTTTACACATTGAATGTGAATGCGTATATTTCGCATTTGCATTCATATGCAAACTTAATAATTTACAACCAAAGGGTTCATCACAACCTCAGTGATTCGAACTTAATATTAATAATTATCAAGGACTTTTCGATGTCTTTCACAACACACAACGGGGATGACCAACGCCAACCGGGGCTTGCCCCTTCTGTACTGGCAGCCTGCATCACGTTAGCACTATTGCCTTCCACCAGCCTCGCAGCCCCTGCTGAGGAGACGGTTATCGTTGAGGGTTCTGCTCCAGCTACAACCAGCGAGGAGCAGGATTACAGCGTTAAATCAACGACTGCTGGCACCAAAATGCAGATGACGCAGCGCGATATTCCGCAATCGGTCAGCATTATCAGTCAGCAGCGCATGGAAGATCAGCAACTGCAAACGCTGGGCGATGTGATGGACAACACGTTGGGGATAAGCAGAAGTCAGGCGGATTCAGATCGCAGTAGCTATTACTCTCGCGGATTTCAGATTGATAACTATATGGTCGATGGGATTCCGACCTATTTTGAATCCCGCTGGAATCTCGGTGATGCCCTTTCCGACACGGCCCTTTTTGAGCGTGTCGAAGTGGTCCGTGGCGCAAACGGGCTAATGACCGGGACGGGTAACCCCTCAGCGTCGATTAATATGATCCGTAAGCATGCCACCAGCCGCGAGTTCACCGGTAATGTTTCTGCGGAATATGGCAGTTGGAATAAACAACGATATGTGACCGATCTTCAAAGCCCGCTCACGGCAGAGGGCAACGTGCGCGGGCGCATCGTGGCAGGCTACCAGAATAACGACGCCTGGCTTGATCGCTACAATAGCGAAAAAATGTTCTTCTCCGGGATTGTCGATGCCGATCTGGGCGACACCACCAGCCTGTCTGTGGGTTATGAATACCAGCGCATTGATATCAACAGCCCAACATGGGGTGGATTGCCGCGCTGGAATACCGACGGCAGCAAAAACAGCTATGACCGCTCGCGCAGCACTGCGCCGGACTGGGCGTACAACGATAAAGACTTCAACAAAGTGTTTGTCACCATCAAGCAACGTTTTGCCGATACCTGGCAGGCGACCATGAATGCCACCCACTCCGAGGTCAAGTTCGACAGTAAAATGATGTACGTCGATGCCTATGTCAATAAAGCCGATGGTACGCTGATTGGCCCGTATGGCAGCTATGGTCCGGGCTATGACTACGTCGGAGGTACCGGCTGGAACAGCGGCAAGCGTAAGGTAGATGCCGTCGATCTGTTCGCCGACGGCGGTTACGACCTGTTTGGTCGTCAGCATAATCTGATGCTGGGCGGCAGCTACAGCAAACAGAATAACCGTTACGAAACCGCGTGGGCGAACGTATTCCCCAACGAAATCGGCAGTTTCTATACCTTCGATGGTAACTTCCCGGAAACCAACTGGATCCCGCAGTCATTGGCCCAGGACGATACCACGCACATGAAATCGCTCTACGCCGCAACACGTATTTCGCTGGCCGACCCACTGCATTTGATTGTCGGCGCGCGTTATACCAACTGGCGTATCGACACCCTCGCCTACAGCATGGAACAAAACCACACCACGCCGTATGCGGGCCTGGTGTATGACATTGACGATAACTGGTCTACGTACGCCAGCTATACCTCAATCTTTCAGCCGCAGAACAAGCGCGACAGTTCCGGTAAATATCTTTCCCCAATTACCGGCAATAACTATGAACTTGGCCTGAAGTCCGACTGGATGAACAGCCGTTTAACCACCACCCTCGCGGTGTTCCGCATTGAACAGGATAACGTGGGCCAATCAACCGGCGTACCAATTGCCGGTAGCAATGGCGACACGGCCTATAGAGCGATGGATGGAACGGTCAGCAAAGGGGTCGAATTCGAAGTTAACGGTGCGATCACCGATAACTGGCAGATGACGTTCGGCGCGACACGCTATGTTGCTGAAGACAACGAAGGCAATGCGGTAAACCCGAACCTACCGCGTACCACAGTAAAACTGTTTACCCGTTATCGCCTGCCAGCCATGCCGGAACTGACCGTGGGCGGTGGGGTTAACTGGCAGAATCGTGTTTATAGCAATACGGTCACGCCGTATGGCACATTCCGCGCGGAACAGGGAAGCTACGCCCTGGTCGATTTATTCACCCGCTATCAGGTGACGAAAAACTTCTCTGTGCAGGGTAACCTCAATAACCTGTTCGATAAAACCTACGACACCAATGTCGACGGATCTATCGTCTATGGCGAGCCGCGCAACGTCAGCGTCACCGCCAGCTATCAGTTCTGATTCGAAACCCATCACGCTCCACCTGCTCGTCAGGTGGATGCACTGGACTGAGAAAACAAAAAGCTCGCTTAAGTTTCCTTAAGCGAGCTTCTTAAATATGGCTCCTCTGACTGGACTCGAACCAGTGACATACGGATTAACAGTCCGCCGTTCTACCGACTGAACTACAGAGGAATCGTTGTGGAGGCTTATCTTAGCGGCGAAAAAAATTTTGTCAAACCCCATTTCCCCGAAAAAGTTTCAATTGATGCTTCTCTCGACAGTTTGTTGCATTTCCAGACATTTTAAATGGAAAAAACTTTGCAGCTTTTTGGTTTCTCCCTCATCATTTGAAATGAGGTTTCAACTTTCTTCTTTAAGGTCCACTTTGAACGTCTCCGCTGCCTTACGCCAGGTCGCTTCCCGCACGCCCTGGTATGCCAAACGCAAGAGTTATAAGGTTCTCTTTTGGCGCGAAATCACTCCGCTTGCGGTCCCCATTTTTCTGGAAAACACCTGTGTACTGTTGATGGGCGTACTGAGTACCTTCCTTGTTAGCTGGTTGGGAAAAGAAGCAATGGCTGGCGTTGGTCTCGCCGACAGTTTCAATATGGTCATCATGGCGTTTTTTGCCGCCATCGATCTGGGAACCACGGTGGTGGTAGCATTTAGCCTGGGAAAACGAGATCGTCGACGGGCAAGGGCAGCAGCCAGACAATCGCTGGTGATCATGACGATTTTTGCTACCGTGCTGGCAGCGGTCATTCACTATTTTGGTGAACAGATTATTGACGTTGTCGCCGGTGAAGCAACCCCCGATGTTAAGGCTTTGGCACTCACCTATCTGGAGCTAACGGTGCTCAGCTACCCGGCGGCAGCTATTGCTTTGATCGGTAGCGGCGCACTCCGCGGAGCCGGTAATACCAAAATTCCGCTGTTGATTAATGGCGGTATGAATATCCTAAATATCATCATCAGTAGCATCCTGATCTACGGGGTCTTTTCCTGGCAAGGGCTGGGATTTGTGGGGGCAGGACTCGGGCTGACCATTTCACGCTACATCGGTGCGTTCGCCATTATCTGGGTGCTGATGATTGGTTTTAATCCGGCGCTGCGTATTCCCTTCAAAAGCTATTTTAAGCCGCTCAATCTCGCCATTATCTGGGAAGTTATGGGGATCGGTATTCCGGCAAGTATTGAGTCAGTGCTATTTAATGGCGGTAAACTGTTAACGCAGATGTTTGTCTCCGGCATGGGAACCAGCGTAATTGCCGGAAACTTCATTGCATTTTCCATCGCCGCGCTCATCAACCTGCCGGGGAATGCTTTAGGCTCCGCGTCGACAATCATTACCGGCAGGCGTCTGGGAAATGGTCAGATTGCCCAAGCGGAAATCCAGTTACGCCATATATTCTGGCTATCAACAATCGGCTTAACCGCCATCGCCTGGCTAACCGCCCCTTTTGCCGGCGTTATGGCCTCATTTTATACCCACGATCAGGATGTAAAAGAGGTCATAGTCATCCTAATTTGGCTCAACGCAGCGTTTATGCCGATATGGGCAGCATCCTGGGTGCTACCATCAGGGTTTAAGGGCGCGCGTGATGTGCGTTTTGCGATGTGGGTATCGATGTTGGGCATGTGGGGCTGTCGCGTTGTGGCGGGTTACACCTTGGGAATTGTATTAGGATGGGGCGTAGTCGGCGTTTGGTTAGGGATGTTCTTCGACTGGGCCGTGCGCGCCGCGTTATTTTACTGGCGTATGGTCACAGGCCGCTGGTTATGGAAATATCCTCGCCCCGAGCGTGAAAAGTGCATAAAACAACCGGTTGCGTCTGAATAAGCGGCGAAATGGGGAATATTTCAGCAAACGATCGCATTTATCTATTCAGGCTTTGACAACGCTGAGTGGCATCGCTAATATTCGCCTCGTTCACACGATTCCTCTGTAGTTCAGTCGGTAGAACGGCGGACTGTTAATCCGTATGTCACTGGTTCGAGTCCAGTCAGAGGAGCCATATTTAAGAAGCCTGCTTAGGAAACTAAGCAGGCTTTTTGCATTATATCTGATAATCAATCACGGCTTCATCTGGCTCCATCGCCTGGCGCTTGATTTCATCGACGGATAACCCTGCGTTGCATAGCTCAATGAATCGCCAGACATAGTTGCGCTGCAGTTGCCCGCGTTTCAGGCCCAGCCAGACGGTATTTGCATCAAATAAGTGCCGGGTATCCAGACGGGTTAAGCTCCCCTCCTCCTGCTCTCCACTGGATTGTTCTGCCACCAGCCCGATTCCCAGCCCCAGCGACACATAGGTTTTAATCACATCCGAGTCCTGGGCGCTGAGGATAATATCCGGCACTAACCCTTTACGGGCAAATGCCTCATCGATACGGGAACGCCCCGTAATCCCCTGACGATACGTAATTAATGGCCAGTGGGCGATAGATTCCAGTGTGAGAGGAGACGTTTTCACCAAGGGATGGTCGTGAGGTACAAGCAGGCTGTGGTGCCAACGAAACCAGGGAAAAGCTACCAACAGCGGATCGCTGCTAAGTCGCTCGCTGGCAATCCCGATGTCTGCCCCACCGTTTTGCAACAGTACGTCAATCTCCTGCGGTGTACCCTGGATCAGTTCCAGACGCACCTCAGGGAAGAGCTCACGAAAGGCTTTAATCACCGCGGGCAGGCTATAGCGTGCCTGTGTATGCGTGGTGGCAATCGTCAGTACACCGGACGTGTCATTGGTAAACAGATCCGCCAGTCTGCGAACGTTGCTGGCCTCATTCAGAATACGCTCGGCAATAACCAGCAAGGCTTTGCCCGGTTCGGTCATGCCCAGCAGGCGTTTACCGCGACGGATAAAAATCTCAATGCCAAGTTCATCTTCAAGTTCACGAATATGTCGGCTGACTCCCGACTGCGAGGTGTACAGTATATTCGCGACTTCCGTCAGGTTGTAATCCTGACGGGCCGCCTCGCGGATTATTTTAAGTTGCTGGAAATTCACTTTTCGCTCCGGGCGCATCAGACATTACGCTATTGTTAAAGTCTGATGCCCGGCGTAACAAATAATAAAAACCCGCATCTTATTCCTGGAGGGAATAAGGTTTAGCTGACCAGCTGTAGCTCGCGGTTTTCCAGTGCCGGACGGCTTACCAGCGACAACAGGATCTCCTTCACGGCCTGTGCCTGCGGCGATAAGCTCCCTCTGGCTGAGACGTTCAGCGATAATGGCAGATTCATCGATGGGGTTGTTATCCGCGCCATCCAGCCGTTAGCGGCATTACATAATGAACGGGCCGCCGACTCAGGCAACACTGTGACGCCCATCCCACTGGCGATGGCAGCCGTTAAGGTGGCGATAGATTCAATTTCGCCAATCACTTTGGCCGTCAGGCGACGAAGCGAAAAAGCTTCATCTACACGCAGGCGAACTGCGCTGTAATCCCGTGGCAAAAACAGATTCATCTGCGCCACCGCGGCTAAATCGACGCTTTGCCCCGGGCAATCACGCGTCCCGACCAGGTACAGATCCTCTTTAAGCAACGGTTGACTGCTGATACCCGCCACGGGTGAGCGCTCGTAGAGCACCGCCATGTCTAAATGCCCGCTGAGCAGCTTGTCATTCAGCACCGCCCCACTGTTTTCATGCAAATAGACCAGCACATCGGGCAGCTCTGCTCGTACTGTCTGTAATAACGGCATAGTGATGGCTGACGCCGCCGTCCCCGGTGCCAGGCCAATAGAGACCTGTCCCCCCAGGGTCTGACCCACGTTATTGACCGCAAGTTGCGCCTGCTCGCACTGACGTAAAATCGTCCGCGCATGGGCATACAACACTTTCCCCGCTTCCGTCGGTGTGACGCCGCGTTTGGTGCGAATCAGCAGTTGCTGATCCAGTTCGCCTTCCAGCGTAGCAACCTGCTGGCTCAGCGCGGGTTGCGCGATATGCAACACTTCCGCTGCCTGGGTCAGGCTACCAATATCGACGATTTTCACGAAATATTTCAGTCGTCTGAAGTTCATTTTGCCTCCTGTCGGAATACCAGAACCCGTGCTGGCAGTCATTAAATTCAGGATTGCAAGATGCTTGCCAGTTTAGTCAGCAGCCGTGTTTTACGGTTAAAACCGCGTAAAGTCAGGCTCAAAGGTGAAGAATGGACTTTTTGCACACCTGAATCTCTCATTCTGGCTGCCCTGGAAGAGGTAGACGCGCACCAGAATGGGGCAAAAGCATAAAAAGACGGAAAGATCGCCGCTTTGCTGATTTTGTCAGCAAACGAACGCACAAATGTATTTCCCCCTTTGACAAGCCTCATCGCCCTCGCTAATATGCGCCTCGTTCAAACGATTCCTCTGTAGTTCAGTCGGTAGAACGGCGGACTGTTAATCCGTATGTCACTGGTTCGAGTCCAGTCAGAGGAGCCAAATTTAGAGAAGCCCGCTTTTAAGCGGGCTTTTTGCTTTTCTGTTTTTCATTCGTCTTATTTTTCATGTAACCCTCTGGTGAGGGAGATAATCGTTTTCTCTTCCCGTCTGTCGCGGTAATCTCATAACGGTCGTTAATATATCGACTGCAATGTGTGTAGCCCAATTCAAATACTAATAACTAAAAGACAGTACAGACAGGATAACTATGGATTCCACTCTCACCTCCGCGGGTCCCCAAGAGGACGTCTCTTCGCTTCATCGTGCCCGACGCGCTGCGCTTGGTAGCTTCGCTGGCGCCGTGGTCGACTGGTATGATTTTCTGCTTTATGGCATCACCGCCGCACTGGTCTTTAATCGCGAGTTCTTCCCGCAGGTTAGCCCGGCAATGGGAACACTTGCCGCATTTGCCACCTTTGGCGTCGGATTTTTGTTCCGTCCGTTAGGCGGGGTTATCTTCGGCCACTTTGGCGATCGCCTTGGCCGTAAACGCATGCTGATGCTCACCGTCTGGATGATGGGGATTGCCACTGCGCTGATAGGGATTATTCCTTCTTTTGACACTATTGGCTGGTGGGCCCCTGTGCTGCTGGTGACGCTACGCGCCATTCAGGGATTCGCCGTTGGTGGTGAATGGGGCGGCGCGGCGTTGCTCTCGGTCGAAAGCGCGCCGAAAAATAAAAAAGCCTTCTACAGCAGTGGCGTTCAGGTCGGTTACGGCGTCGGACTGCTGCTTTCTACCGGTCTGGTCTCACTGATTAGCTCGCAAACTACCGATGAGCAGTTCCTGAGCTGGGGCTGGCGTATTCCGTTCCTGTTCAGCATCGTACTGGTTTTGGGCGCGTTGTGGATGCGTAACAGAATGGATGAATCAGCCGAATTCGAACAGCAGCAACAGGCAGCGCAACCAGAGAAAAAGCGGTTACCGGTGGTCGAGGCGTTAATCCGTCATCCGGGCGCATTCTTAAAAATTATCGGCTTGCGCTTATGTGAACTGCTGACGATGTATATCGTCACCGCGTTTGCCCTTAATTACTCTACGCAGAACCTGGGCCTACCGCGCGAGCTGTTTCTGAATATCGGTTTGTTAGTGGGAGGACTGAGCTGTCTGACCATCCCCTGCTTTGCCTGGCTTGCCGACCGCTTTGGTCGACGGCGCGTGTACATTACCGGTGCACTGGTCGGTACGCTGAGCGCCTTCCCGTTCTTTATGGCGCTGGAAGCACAGTCTATTTTCTGGATCGTGTTCTTCGCGATTATGTTGGCCAATATTGCGCACGATATGGTGGTCTGCGTACAGCAGCCTATGTTTACCGGTTTGTTTGGCGCAAGTTATCGCTACAGCGGCGCAGGCGTTGGCTATCAGGTGGCAAGTGTGGTTGGCGGTGGTTTTACCCCCTTCATTGCTGCGGCACTGGTGACATTCTCGGGCGGAGACTGGCACAGCGTGGCCATTTATCTGATGGCCGGGTGTCTTATTTCCGCCGCCACTGCATTGCTGATGCGGGATAAGCAGCACAGTTAAGCCCTGATGCGAAGGTCATTCGGCCTTCGCACAATCTTCCTCAACGTCTGACTTTTGTTTCATATTCCTGTGACATACTATCGGGAGAGCAGTACATCTGTGGAACAAGGAGACAGACATGAACAATAAGGGCTCCAGCCTGACCCCAACTCAGGCTCTGGATAAACTGGACGCACTGTACGAGCAGTCGGTTAAAGCACTGCGTAGCGCCATTGGTAAGTACATTGAAACAGGGACGCTCCCTGACATAATCGCCCGCCATAATGGTCTTTTTGTTTACCCATCGCTTTGTGTCACCTGGGATGGCAGCGCCACCAATCCCCCGAAAACCCGCGCCTATGGCCGTTTTACCCATGCGGGCAGCTATACCACTACGATCACCCGTCCGTCGCTTTTTCGTCCCTATCTTGAAGAACAACTCACGCTGCTGTATCAGGATTATGATGCGCATATCTCCGTCGAACCGTCGCAGCATGAAATCCCTTATCCCTATGTGATCGACGGTTCTGAACTGACGCTCGACCGCTCAATGAGCGCCGGATTAACGCGCCATTTCCCCACTACCGAGTTGTCACAAATTGGCGATGAAACAGCCGATGGTACCTATCATCCGGCGGAATTCTCCCCGTTGTCGCACTTCGACGCCCGACGAGTAGATTTTTCGCTCGCACGACTGCGTCACTACACGGGAACGCCGGTTGAACATTTCCAGCCATTTGTGCTGTTCACCAACTACACCCGCTATGTCGATGAGTTCGTGCGCTGGGGTTGCAGCCAGATCCTCGATCCGAACAGCCCCTATATCGCGCTGTCATGCGCGGGCGGGATCTGGATCACCGCTGAAACGGAAGCTCCGGAAGAGGCCATCTCCGATCTCGCCTGGAAGAAACATCAGATGCCCGCCTGGCATTTAATCACCGCCGACGGTCAGGGGATCACGCTGGTCAATATCGGCGTTGGCCCGTCTAACGCCAAAACCATTTGCGATCATCTGGCCGTCCTGCGCCCTGACGTCTGGCTGATGATTGGACACTGTGGCGGCCTGCGTGAAAGTCAGGCGATTGGCGACTATGTTCTGGCCCACGCTTATCTGCGTGACGACCATGTGCTGGATGCCGTACTACCACCGGATATTCCGATTCCGAGCATTGCGGAAGTACAACGCGCACTGTATGACGCCACCAAAGAAGTCAGCGGCATGCCCGGCGAAGAGGTTAAACAGCGCCTGCGTACCGGTACCGTCGTCACCACCGACGATCGCAACTGGGAGTTACGCTATTCCGCTTCTGCGCTGCGTTTTAACCTCAGTCGCGCGGTGGCTATTGATATGGAAAGCGCCACTATCGCCGCCCAGGGCTACCGCTTCCGCGTCCCTTACGGCACGCTGCTGTGCGTTTCCGATAAACCGCTGCACGGCGAGATCAAACTGCCTGGTCAGGCCAACCGTTTTTATGAAGGTGCCATTTCCGAGCACCTGCAAATAGGTATCCGGGCAATCGATCGTCTGCGTGCTGAAGGCGATCGACTGCACTCCCGTAAATTACGTACGTTCAACGAACCGCCGTTCCGTTAAGGCCTGAAGGTAACTATGCACAACTCAACTCCTCTTTCCGCTCTGCGCAACCTGCTGTTAGCGCAAGGGCTGGATGGCATGATTGTTCCGCGCGCCGACGCTCACCAAAGCGAAGATTGTACACCGCATGACAATAAGCTGGCCTGGCTGACCGGTTTTAGCGGCTCCGCTGGTCTCGCGTTGGTCCTGCGCGACCGCGCATTAATGTTTGTCGATGGACGCTATCAGGTCCAGGTGCGCAATGAAGTCTCGCTGGATGATTTTGAAATTCACCATTTACATGACGAACCGCTGGCCGACTATTTGCAGTCTCACGTTGCTGCGGGCGCGCGTATCGGTTTTGAACCGTTGCTGATGGTCAACAGCCAGTTTGAAGCACTGTCGGCGACCCATTGCGAGCTGGTGTCTCTTGAGCAAGATCCTTTCGACCAGGTTTGGCTTGACCGCCCGGCAGCACCCTGCGGCATCATTCGTGAAATGCCCATTGAAATCAGCGGGGAAAGCAGCACACAAAAACGAGCCCGCGTCGTGGATCTGCTCACGCAACAACAGGCCGACGTTCTGGCGATCACGCTGCCGGATAACATTGCCTGGCTGCTGAATGTGCGCGGTTCCGATCTGCCAATGGTGCCAGTGCCGTTTTCGTTCGCCCTGCTCCATCGCAGCGGCGAGCTGGAATGGTTTGTGGATAGCAACAAAACCCAGCAGCTCCCTGCTGCACTGCTGAATACGCTCACGCTGGCCCCACAAGAGAGTTTTCTTGCCCGCTGCCAGCAGTTGGCCAAAGGGAAACGCTTTTTGGTCGATAAAGACTACGCCCCGGTCGCGCTGCATTTTGCCATTGTAGAACACGGTGGCGAAGTCTTATGGGCACCCGATCCCATCACCTTGATGAAAGCGCACAAGAATGACGTTGAACTGGCGGGCTATCGGGAATGCCATGAACAAGATGGCGCGGCCTGGGTTAACTTTCTGGCATGGCTTACGCATGAAGTTCCCTTGCGCGAAGCGGCAGGCAATCCGGTCACTGAGCTGGAAGCGCAGGCCAGGCAACTGGAATTTCGCCAGCAGCAGCCGGGATTTATCGAGCAAAGCTTCAACACGATTTCGGCCTCAGCCAGCAATGCCGCAATGTGCCATTACCATTCCAGCGAAAAAACCAATACGCCCATTACCTCTCAGGCCATGTATCTGAATGATTCCGGCGGCCAGTACCATAATGGTACGACGGATACAACGCGCACCCTCGCGTTTGGTCCACAGGATCCGCAGCGTCGTCTGCATTACACCGCTGTGTTGAAAGGCTTTTTGTCGCTTATCTCGCTGCAATTTCCCAGCGGCACTCAGGGTCATCAACTGGATGCCTTTAGCCGTCGAGCGCTGTGGGATCTGGGTCTGGATTTTGATCACGGTACGGGACACGGCGTAGGCCATCAGCTCCTGATCCATGAGCAGCCCCATCGCATTGCCAAAAAAGTAAACCCCTGGCCTCTGGTTGCTGGCAATATCATTACCATCGAGCCGGGTTATTATCTGGCCGGAGAATATGGGATCCGTATTGAGAATCAGGTGGAGATTATCAACAGTCGTCCTGGCTTCTGTCGCTTCTCAACGCTGACGCTGGTGCCAATTGATTTAAGTCTGGTTGAACTGCATCTGCTAAGTGAGGCTGAAAAGCAGTGGATTGATGATTACCACCAGCAGGTCAGAGAGACGTTATCCCCACGCGTGAACGCAGAGGCTCGTCCGTGGTTGTTCGCCGCCACTGCGCCGATTCGCGTTCAGGCCAATTAATGCATTAAAAAAGGCAGCCCGCAGGCTGCCTTAATTCTCCCCAACTTTTTACTGCTTAGCTGTGACGGATGTACTCATCCATTTCAGTTTTCAGGTTATCGGACTTAGTACCGAAGATAGCCTGAACACCGGAACCCGCCACTACAACGCCCGCCGCACCCAGTTTCTTCAGGCCAGCCTGATCCACTTTGGCAACGTCAGCGACGCTGACACGCAGACGAGTGATGCACGCATCGAGGTTAGTGATGTTTTCTTTACCGCCGAATGCCGCAACCAGGGCCGGAGCCATTTCGCCGGACGCACCCGCTTTGGTGTCTTCGGTAGCATCTTCACGACCCGGAGTTTTCAGGTCCAGCGCTTTGATCAGCACACGGAAGATGGTGTAGTAAACAATCGCATAACCGATACCGACAATCGGGAACAGCCACAGTTTGCTGCTGTTACCGGACAGAACGATAAAGTCGATCAAACCGTGGGAGAACGACGTACCGTCACGCATACCCAGCAGGATACAGATCGGGAATGCCAGACCAGCCAGAATTGCGTGGATGATGTACAGGATCGGTGCCACGAACATGAACGAGAACTCGATCGGTTCGGTAATACCGGTCAGGAACGAGGTCAGCGCCGCGGAGATCATGATACCGCCCACTTTCGCGCGGTTTTCTGGTTTAGCAGAGTGCCAGATAGCGATAGCGGCAGCCGGCAGACCGTACATTTTGAACAGGAAGCCACCAGACAGTTTGCCCGCAGTCGGGTCACCCGCCATATAGCGAGGGATATCGCCGTGGAATACCTGGCCCGCAGCGTTGGTGTATTCACCGATCTGCATCTGGAATGGAACGTTCCAGATATGGTGCAGACCAAACGGCACCAGGCAGCGTTCAATGAAGCCATAGATACCGAAGGCTACGACCGGGTTCTGGTATGCAGCCCACTGGGAAAACGTCTGAATAGCAGTCCCGATCGGCGGCCAAATGAAGGACAGAACCACACCGGTGAAGATAGCGGCCAGACCAGAAATGATAGGAACGAAGCGCTTACCCGCAAAGAAGCCAAGATACTCAGGCAATTTGATACGGTAGAAACGGTTGAACATATACGCTGCAATCGCACCGGAGATAATCCCCCCGAGAACACCCGTATCAGCAAGGTGTTTAGCTGCGATCTCTTCAGCAGGTAAATGCAGAACCAGCGGCGCAACAACAGCCATGGTCTTAACCATAATGCCGTAGGCAACAACGGATGCCAGTGCAGATACGCCGTCGTTATTGGTGAAGCCTAACGCGACACCGATGGCAAAAATCAGCGGCATGTTTGCAAAAACAGAACCGCCTGCTTCTGCCATTACGTGCGATACAACGGCTGGCAGCCAGCTGAAGTTAGCGGAACCGACACCCAGCAGGATACCTGCAATCGGGAGTACGGATACCGGCAGCATCAGCGATTTACCGACCTTTTGCAGGTTAGCAAATGCATTCTTAAACATAATTGAGAGTGCTCCTGAGTATTTGTGCTTTTCTACGTTCTCACGCATTAGCGAGGGGGGAGAACCTCGCCGTGTACAGGGCATCTAAGTACCCTTTATTTATTACACAGAGTAAAATAATTCAGTTTGTTTTTGTTTGACGGCTATCACAATTCAGTCGTGGATGGCCGTAAAATCCGCACATTCCGATAAAATGCGTATCTGAATGTGTCAAACCTGTTATCCACCGCCCATTTTGAGGCGGTGAACTTTACTCGCTTTGCTTATTAATTACGAGCTTTAAAAAAAGTCAGTTAACGAACGGATTGCAGGCGAGAAGCGTCGATGTGAAACAGGCGGGCAAAGTTATCAGTGGTTGCCTGCGCCAGTTCTTCAACGGCAACACCTTTCACTACGGCCATATACTCCGCAACGTCACGGGTCATGGCAGGCTGGTTCTCTTTTCCACGATGCGGAACAGGCGCAAGGTAGGGAGAATCCGTCTCAACCAGCAACCTATCCAGAGGAACATAGCGGGCGGCATCACGGAGCTGATCTGCGTTACGGAACGTGACGATGCCGGAAAACGAGATATAAAATCCGAGGTCCAGCAATTTGCCCGCCGTTTCTCTGTCTTCTGTAAAACAGTGTAGTACGCCACCACAATCCGTCACTTTTTCTTCGCGCAGAATAGACAGCGTATCGGCCCGCGCATCGCGGGTATGTACGATAACTGGCTTTTGTAACTCACGACCAATCTGAATATGATGGATAAAAGATTCCTGCTGGCGCACCTTTGTTTCCGGCGTATAGAAATAGTCCAGCCCGGTTTCCCCCATCGCCACAACGCCCTCTTCGGCGGCAAAACGGCGCAGGTCTTCAACATCATAGGCTTCATCCTGATTTAACGGATGCACGCCGCAGGAGAACACCACATTGTCACGTTCACCGACCAGTTCGCGCATACTGCGGTATCCTGGCAGAGTGGTCGCGACGGCAAGACAGAATTTCACATCGCGTGCGGCTGCTTTCGCCAGCACGTCATCCACGTCCTTATGCAGAGATTGATAATCCAGGCCATCAAGATGGCAGTGTGAGTCGACTAAAAACATAATGTCTCTCTCAAAGATGGGGAACAGGCAGTACGGTGCCTGGTTGCAGGTAATGCTCAATACGCAGGATAAGATCGGTTAACACCAGTTCACGGTTTACGCCTGTTACGTTCAGCAACTGCTGACGGCAATGACAAACGTCACCGAGTATCGCCTGTATCCGGGCGACGGATAACCGTTCTGCGATAGAAGATATCAGGTCCAGCGCGTCAGGATTGGTTAAATGGGAAACCCCATACGGACGCTTCAAGGCATCCGTTAACAACGTTGCCAGCCAGTGTAAACGGGCGGCGGCCTGATCGTGGTTTAACGCCGCGAGCAGGATATACCAGTCACCTGCGTTTAATGTGTTTGCCAGTGCCGCACAAAAATCTGTGCGATGCGCCCAGCTTTCAGCCTGTAACAACGAGAGTGCCGCACCAGGCGAACCCGCGCTCAGGCGTAATGCGCTCAACAGAGCTTCTGGAGATGCGGTCACTTCGCGGGCGAGCCAGGAGATTGCGTACGACTCAGCCGGCGGCGCAAGATGGTGTAACCGGCAGCGGCTGCGCAATGTCGCCAGCAATCGCGCAGGCTCTGTGCTGGCGAGGAAAAACCAGGTTTGTGCTGGCGG
Organism: Citrobacter sp. RHBSTW-00859; assembly: GCF_013729795.1. Classification (NCBI taxonomy): domain Bacteria; kingdom Pseudomonadati; phylum Pseudomonadota; class Gammaproteobacteria; order Enterobacterales; family Enterobacteriaceae; genus Citrobacter; species Citrobacter sp. RHBSTW-00859. The sequence goes on from NZ_CP056284.1 coordinate 3,030,335, forward strand.
TTCTTCCAGCGTTTTTAGCAGAGCATTGGCAGCAGCATCAGTTAACTGGGCAGCATCAGGGATCCACACCACTTTCGCACCGCCAAGGCGTGAATGCTCGTACAGCTTTTCACTCACTTCACGTACCGCATCAACCCCCAGCGTGCTTTTGCCTTTTTCCGGCAGCAGCGAATAGTAATCAGGATGCGTCCCCGCCTGCATCAATTGACAGCCCCGGCAGTGTCCGCAGCTTTTATGCCCTTCCGGCTGCTGGCACATTAAATAGCGACTGAGCGCGTAAATCAGCGCGTCGTCACCCATTCCGGGTAATGCCTGAATCAGTAACGCATGGTGACCACGACCCGCCTGGTAGCTGGCTACCAGTTTTTCAAAATCTGGTCGTAACCATGGGTACCATTTCATGCGCCCTGCTCCTGCACCCACTGAGTGATGGTATTGCGGATATCAGCCATCACAGCTTCCAGCGGCTGCGTAGCGTCGATGGTACGAATGCTGGCATCTTTGGCAGCCAGTTCAAGATAGCGCGCGCGGGTGCGATTAAAGAAATCGAAAGATTCCTGCTCAATACGATCCAGCTCGCCGCGCGCACGGGCACGCTTCAATCCGACTTCTGGAGTCACGTCCAGATAGAGCGTCAGGTCCGGGCGAAAATCACCGAGCACAGCATCGCGCAGGGTTGCCAGCATGTTTTGATCGATGCCGCGTCCGCCCCCCTGATACGCCTGGGTCGACAAATCGTGACGGTCGCCAATTACCCATGCGCCTTTTGCCAGCGCAGGTTTAATAACGGTTTCGACCAGCTGTACGCGCGCGGCGTAAAACATCAGAACTTCAGCTTTGTCAGTGATGACCTCGTCACCCACCGACTTAATGTCCAGCACCAGACTTCTTAGTTTCTCAGCGAGCTGAGTTCCCCCCGGTTCGCGGGTAAAAACCATGTCACGAATACCGAGTTGCTCAAGTGTCTCTACCACCACGTTACGCGCAGTGGTTTTTCCGGCGCCTTCCAGGCCCTCGATGACGATATAGTTACTGCCCATTTTTTTCCTTAAGCACTTTCAGGTAATCCTGCACGGACCGGTTGTGGCTGGCAAGATTGGTGTTAAACGTGTGACCGCCTTTACCGTCAGCCACGAAATAGAGGTACGGCGTTTTTGCCGGATGCGCCGCGGCCTGCAATGAGGCCTCTCCCGGCATGGCAATCGGGCCAGGCGGCAGCCCTGTAATGGTATAGGTGTTATAGGCGGTCGGGGTATCTAAATCCACACGCGACAACTTGCCATTATACCGTGACCCCATCCCGTAAATCACCGTCGGATCGGTCTGTAAACGCATGCCAATCCGTAAGCGGTTAATAAAGACGGAAGCCACCTGGTCACGCTCGCTGGCAACCGCAGTCTCTTTTTCGATAATAGAGGCCATGGTTACCAGCTGATTTTTGTCCTGATAAGGCAGGCCTTCAGCGCGCCCTTCCCAGACGGAGTCTACCGCTTTAACCATTTTCTGATGTGCGCGTTTTAGTAACGCCACGTCAGTTGTATTGGCGGTATACATCCAGGTATCTGGCCAGAACCAGCCTTCCACCCATTGCGGGTTTTCCAGCTTCAGCGCCTGAGCAACGGTCTCGTAATTATCATCGCTCAGCGTATGTTTGATGTACGGCGCATCACGCAGCTGTTTGAGGTAGTCGCTCAGACGCATCCCTTCAACCAGACGTAACGGGAACTGCGCCTCTTTACCGCTTTCCAGCAACTGCAACATGTCCCGTACCGTCATGTCGGGCGTAAAACGGTAGGTTCCGGCTTTAAAATGCGACAGTTCGGGCTCCACACGCAGCAGCCACTGGAACACACGCGGACGATTGATGATTTTTTCGCGATAAAGTTGCTCGCCCAGCACCAGACGCCCGGTGCCTGCCTTCAGGGAAAAAATAGCCTCTTCTTTGATGAGTAGCGTACTGTTCGCCAGTTGGCGAACTTTCCACGCGCCGAACCCGGCAGCGATACCCATCACTACCAGCAACAATAATAAAACGCCTAACAATTTCTTCATGCTAATCAGACAACTCACACAGTGGGGCTAAATATTGGTAAAGTTCGCGCGACGGCCAGCGTTGGCCCTCAAATTTTTGCACCGGAACAATCGGCATCAGTGCATTGCAGATAAAAACTTCGTCCGCATCGACCAGCGTCTCAAGGCGAGCGGTAACTTCCGCCACCCGATATGGCGAAGCGGCGAGCTGCCTGATAATGTGCTGGCGCATAATACCGTTAACGCCCGCCTGATCAAGACACGGGGTAAACACATCCATTCCCCGGCGCCAGAATAAATTCGCGGCACAGCATTCCGTAAGCCACCCTTCGCTGTCAAGGACCAGCGCCTCATCGGCGTTTGTCTGCTCAAGATGAGCGCGGATCAGCACCTGCTCCAGTCGATTAAGGTGTTTCAGGCCAGCAAGTAACGGATTTCGTCCTAATCGCACCAAGCTTTGCGACAGAGTTATTCCGTGCTGACGCCAGGTGGCATAATGCGTCGGAGCAGGGGTTCCGCTAACAATTCGCGTAGGGGTATGGCATCCCGCCAGGCCGTAGCCCCGTGATCCGGCTCCGCGGGTTAGGATGACCTTGACCACTCCGGTATTATCAGCCCTGGCAATCGTCTGCATCTCCTGGCGCAAATCAGACCATGCCGTAAAAGGGATCATCAGTACGTCGCACGTTTTCTGCAGCCTTTGCAGATGCATTTCCAGCAACTGAACACGCCCGTTCACCACGCGAGCCGTGGTGAAGCACCCGTCACCAAACTGAATGCTCCTATCAGTTACAGCAAGATTTTCAGCAGGCTGGCCGTTAATTACAAACATGCTTTCTCCTCGTTCTCTTCGTCAAGAGTGCCTTTCATGACCATTTTATGCAAGCATCGCCTGGTCCATTGCGCATCGTGACTGACCTAATAGGAAAGACTGATTTTGGCATGCAAGAACCATAAATATACATTCACAAAAATTATGAACATTAAAAACCCCCCTTTATATTTCTCCCTATCTCGCTAAAAATCATAAAGCAAAACGACTCTCCATTTAAATCAAACACCCCAGATCCCCGCTTTTTATTTGAATGAAAACAAGGCATTCCAAATCACATTTGCAGAACCAATTAATAATTAAAATTAATCCAAACAACTAATAATCAAACAACAAGATATAATCACGACAAATACAATCCAAGTCATTAACATTCAGAAAGAAAAAAACAAATTGAAAACAAAAAAACAAGTCACTATAGTATTACCGAAGCAGCACGATATATAATATTATCATTAGCACCTACCATGCCTATATGTAAGCCATGTATTGTTATGCTCAAAACCGAACCTATTACTCCACTCGATAAGGATTAGTCAAATGGAAATGAAACATTTAAATAGTTTATTAGGTATCGCTTTAATTGGTTCTGCGTCACTAGCAAATGCTTCGGTTACTGAAGTAAATGCCGGAACCATTAATTTTAATGGTAAAGTTGTCTCTCCACCTTGCGTAGTAGCACAGAGCGATAATAGCAAAAACGTTACACTGAATGACGTTGCAAAAAACCAGTTCTATGGCTCTGGCGCTTCAATTGCCTCTGTAGGACAGGTCGGCAGCCAACCGGCTGAGTTTACGATTCATCTGGAGCAGTGTGATACCAGTCAGGCGCAAGATGTAACCTTTAAATTTAAAGGCGAGACTGATACCAGTAATAGCGAGGTGCTGAAAAATATCGCGGCCAGCGATGCAGCAACTGGCGTCGGCGTGGCGCTCTTCGAAAACGATGGCACAACTCCCGTTAAAATTAACGAAAGCACTACAACCCCGCTCATTATTCCAGTGGGAGCAGCAACTGGCGAGCAAACCTTTAAAGCCGACTATATTGCAACGGAATCAACGGTAAGTATCGGAGATGTATTAGCTACCGCCACTTTCGACGTAACGTTTAACTAACGCCCCCCCCTTCATGACAGAGCATCAGAGGGCCACTTGTTGCGAAGGGGGATTTATTTCATCACCCTCAACTGTTAAGTAACGGATTACATATATTAAGGCACAGGACTATGCTTATTTTACATCGCCTTCTCATTTTCCTATTTATTTTGTTCTCTCTCCCAAATGCCAGTTCAGCGGATACATCACTCGTCGGCGGCATTGGGTTAAATAGTTCACGAATTGTCATCGCGTCGGGTGAAAAACAAACAATGCTCGGAGTGCGTAATACCAGCCCCAAACAACACTTCCTGGTGCAATCCTTTATTGAAGACTTTTCCAGAAATAAAGTTAATGATTTTATTATCACACCGCCTTTATTTGTTATGAATCCGCAAGATGAAAACAGTTTACGCATCATTTATACCGGGAAAAAACTCCCGGACGATCGCGAAACGCTTTACTGGATTAATGTAAAAGCAATTCCCTCCTCTGAAAGCGAAAAACAGGGAAACTCACTGAAAATTGCCATTCAGAACCGTATTCGTCTGCTAGTTCGTCCACATGATCTGTCAGTGAAGTTTAGCGATGCGCCGGGGATGTTGCAGTTCCGCCGCGACAACGCTGACCTAATCATCAATAATCCGACACCGTATTACCTTAGCCTGGTCAATGTTCAGGTCGGCGCCGCAAAACTGCCCAGTAATACCATTGAACCGTTTAAAGAGACCTATCTGCCACTCCCCGTCGGGGCAAAAGGGGCAGTTTCTTTCCAGACTGTGAATGATTACGGTTCCTATACGCCTGTTATCACAAGGGCGATGAAATGAAAATTCATCGTAATGCCGCCTTTTTATGCGGTTGCCATCTCTCTGCTATCGCTTTGCTCTGCGCAAGCGATAGCGCAGGGGCGGATAAACTCCATTTTGATCCGGCATTTTTATCTAACGACCCCTCTGCCGTCGCGGCGCTCGACCTTTTTGAACAAGGCGCAACGCAACCGCCTGGAAAATACCACGTTGAGCTGTGGCTTAATAATGAGCATACCGGCACCCAGGATATCGCGTTTGAGCTTAACAACGGCACGTTAGAGCCCTGCTTTAGCGACGCTGAATTTAAAATGTTAGGTATCAAACCTCCCCCCGGGAAAAAACCGGTCGCAGAGGGCTCATGCCAGGTTATCACTCATCAAATCGATGGTACGACGGTGAATTACGACACTCGACGCCAGGTGCTCAAAATCACCGTGCCACAGATTTTGATACAGCAAAACGCCCGTGGTTATATTGACCCTGCGGAGTGGGATGACGGTATCACCGCGCTTCGGTTTAACTACCAGTATAGCGGCAGCACCGGTAGCGGCGGGATGTCCGGTGACGATAACTTCCTCAATCTGCAAAGTGGCCTCAATTTAGGCCCCTGGCGCCTGCGCGACTACTCCACCTGGAACAACCAAAACAGCAGCAGCAACTCCTCTGGCGGTAATTTTCAGCATATCAGCACCACGTTAACACGCAGTATTAACGCGCTACGCAGCACACTGATGCTGGGCGACACCTGGACCTCTGGCGAGCTTTTTGACAGCATTAACTTACGCGGTGCACAACTGGAATCTGAAAATGGCATGTATCCAGACAGCTTGCAGGGCTTTGCACCGACCATTCATGGTACGGCCAGAAGTAATGCCCAGGTCAGCGTAAAACAAAACGGTTATGTGATTTACCAAACTTATGTTCCACCGGGTGCTTTTGTGATTAACGATCTCTATCCGGCGGCATCTAGCGGCGATCTGGAAGTAACTATCAAAGAGTCGGATAACAGCCAAAGCAGCTTTATCGTCCCTTACGCCGCCGTTCCAATGCTGCAGCGCGAAGGGAGAGTCAACTACAACATTGCGGTCGGTCAGTACCAGTCGAACGACAACCATCAGGATAATCCGGAGGTGGGCCCAGTTATTCTGGGGGCTTCCCTATAACACCACGCTGTATGGCGGCATGCAGTGGTCAGACAAATATCGTTCACAGGCGCTCGGTCTGGGTATGAATATGGGAAGTTTAGGCGCTATCTCTGTGGACGTGACTCACGCCGACAGCACCCTGATCGATGACTCCAGACACAGTGGTGAATCGTATCGTTTCCTTTACTCCAAAACGCTAGAGCAGACCAATACCCACATTCAGTTGGCGGGATACCGATATTCCACACGCGGCTTCTATACCCTACAGGACACGACATGGAACAGAATGTCGGGGGATAAAGCATCATGGAATGAAGACGACGACCGCACCGTACTCAACACCTGGAACCTGGGCCAGAATAAACGCTCGCAGTTTCAGTTCACACTTTCCCAATCACTGGCCGAATGGGGATCCGTGTTCGTGAGTGCGGATAATCAGGATTACTGGAACTCCAGTGCGTCAACCCGCAATATCCAGACCGGTTACAACGGTACGCTCGACAAGCTGACCTACAGCGTAACCTACAGCTATAACAAGATAAGCGGCAGCAGCAACGACCGTATCCTGTTCATTAACCTCTCTGTCCCATTGAGTGCATTTTTACCCGCTTCGGATGATTACAGCAGTGCCCGCAACCTCGCCTGGGTTAGCTATAGCAACAATACGGACAGTAATGGTAACAGTAGCAACAGCCTGGGGCTCTCCGGCACGCTGCTCAAAGACAGTAACCTGAACTACAACATCAGACAGAACGTCAGCAACCAGAACACCAGCTACGGTGGTAATGCCAGTCTGGGCTACCGGGGTGCCAGAGCACAAACCAACCTTGCGTATAGCTACGACACTCACGGCAATCAGCTCAGCTATGGAATTCAGGGCAGTGCCCTGGTACACGCTAACGGCATCACCTTAAGCCAGGAACTCGGCGATACCAACGTGCTTATCAAAGCGCCAGGGGCGGAGGGTGTGGCACTGGAAAATGCCACGGGAATTAAAACTGACTCCCGCGGTTATACGGTGATCCCCTGGGCGACCGCCTGGCGACAGAACCGTATCGCCCTGCGCGCTTCGGATATCAACGATGACGTAGAGATCACCCACAACGTCCAGTATGTCGTTCCCACCAAAGGAGCCATCGTGCGCGCCGAATTCAACGCCAAAGTGGGCGCGCGCGCGCTGATCACCCTAACTCACAACGGCAAACCGATTCCCTTCGGTGCAACGGTAACCGGCGAAGAAAACGACAACACCAGTATTGTTGGCGATGACGGGCAAGTCTTTATGAGCGGCCTTGCCGCGCAGGGAATACTGAAAGCAAGCTGGGGTAAAAACACCAACCAGCGCTGCCAGGCAAATTATCAGCTATCAGCCAACGATACGCCGTTGTTACAACTACAGGTGGAGTGTCAGTAATGAAGAGAATCTTAAAAGCCACCCTTCCCTGCCTGGCGCTTATCATGAGCGTTGGCTTTTCCCACAGCGTACTCGCCTACACCGGCTGGTGTGCTGCGGGTTCTGATACCAGAACACCGGGAATAGGAACCGCTCACCAGTATATTTTCTCACTCAATACAACGGTCAGCGATGTCACGAAGATCACCCCTGGACAAACAATCCGCAAGGACTGGGATGAGGGAGGGACATACGTCGGCTGGTGCGACAACGAACCTGGCGTAAAAACCGAAACCTGGTTTAAAGCCAACCCAGGCCCACAGCTTACAAGTGAAGCTCCTGGCAATGCCCGTTTCTATTACATCCCAGGTACCGATAACACGCTTTCTGTCCAAACACACATATATATTGTTGGCCATGGTGAGCTGCGCGTGCCGCTGAATGATGCCAGCAATTTGGCGCCTGACGATCATTCCAAACCCGGTTCCCACTGGAGCAGCGGGGGTGAGGGATATATTATAGTGCGGATAGAAAAAGAACTCGCCTCGTCTCGTATCGTCATCCCACCAACAGTTGTCGCTGAGCTGTGGGGTTCACATACCAAAGGCTCTTACGGCCCCTCTCCTATGGTACAAGTTATTGTCTCGGGTTCAATCATCGTGCCGCAGTCTTGTACTATCAACGCCGGATCAACGCTGTCGATAGATCTGGGTAATGCATGGGCGGGAGACTTTAAAGTACCGGGGGCAAAACCCGACACCTATGAACCCAAAGTGATCACCGTGAAAGCCCACTGTGACAATGTTCACGCAACAGAGCAGCTCAGTCTCGGGATGGAAGCCACTGCCGCCGCAGGTGGCTATGGCGCGATTAAAACCACTAACGACAATATCGGCATCATGCTCTCGGCGCAATCAGCCCAGAGCCCGGAAACGCAGCTCCTGACAAGCGACCCCTCGATACGCGTGCCTTTCCTGTTAGATACGCACAACGGCGAAGCAACAATCACGCTGAAATCATGGCCAGTAAAAGTATCGTCGGAGGATCCCGCCCCTGGCAGCTATTCAGCCACAGCGTTACTGGATGTGTATGTGCCATAAGGAGGGATATTTAAATGCGAATACCTATTTATAACTTACTGATTGCGCTGACCTTTACCTCATGCTGTCAGGCTGACACTCAAGCTGGCAGTAGTGCCCTCTATTTCACAGGAAACATTCTGGCGCGCTCCTGCGATGTCAAAACAAGCGACTACAACAGAGTGATTAATCTGGGCGAGCATGAAAGAAAATTATTCACTCATACCGGAGATGTTTCACCCTCCGTCCCCCTGAATATCACGCTTGAGAACTGCCAGCTTAACCCAAACTCGACTAACGCCATCAGCATGATCCTCGGAGGAACCGGGGACTCGGCAGATACGGAGCTATTGCAGATAACGACCAAAGATGGCAGCAGAACCGCCAGCGGTGTTGCCATTGAAATTCTCGATAACAGCGATCAGCGCATCGCACTGAACAGTGATGTGGTTAAAGTCCCTATGCAGAAGGGTGATACACCGCTGCCTACCCTGAAACTTCGCTATCGTGCGACCCAGGACCAGGTTACGCCTGGAGAGGCGAACGCTATCTTGTGGGTGACTTTGCGTTATGAGGAGTAAAAAATGAAGTACGCACTTTGCCTGTTTTGGCTAAGCCTCTCTTTCAGTTCTTATGCTGTTGAAACGGACTCATTTCAGTTACAGCTCATCGGCAGGATCACTGACAGCACCTGTGAGGTCGCACTGGCAGACAAAACCAAAGACGTCCCGATGGGGACGCATCTGGTGCTAAATTTTGATCACGTCAACGATGTTAGCCCCCCCGTAGAATTTACCGTCCAGCTTGAAAACTGTGGCCCAGATATGAGAGAAGTCCAGATAGCGTTTACCGGCACCGGGGCATCCAGGGATAGCGCTCTGTTGGCGCTGGACGACTTCTCTATCAGCCAGCTGGCAATCCGCATTCTGGATAAGAGCAAGACACCTATCAACTTAAATGACAACACAAATGGCGGCCAGCTTTACTCTCTGATACCGGACGCCGACACCCAAACACTCCAGTTTTATGCACAGTACGTCGCACTTAGCGTCCCGTTAGAGCCTGGTGAAGCGAACGCCAGCGCTAAGCTTTCACTGACATGGCCATAATCATGAAGAAGTTGCTCTGGGTACTAACGACTCTGCTACTGTTCCCCTATCACGCGAACTGCGGCCTGGTGGTTGGAGGCACACGTTTTATCTTCCCGCAGGAGGATAACACGCTGGTCGTCGCGCTGCGAAATACTGAAAAAGAACCTTTTCTGGTACAAAGCAAAATTGTCAGTGATAACGGATTCAGCACTTCCGGGCAGCTGAGCCCTACCACCGAGCCGCAAAAATCACCGTTTATTGCTACACCACCGCTAGTAGTAGTTAATGGTGGAGACGAGCAGCAGATTAAAATCATTTATGTGGATGATTCGCTGCCAGGCGATCGGGAAAGTTTATTCTGGCTCTCTGTGGCAGCTATTCCACCGACAGACAGCAGCGAAGGGTTGGTGTCTCCGGTAAAAATCGCCGTAAGTCAGCAGATAAAAATACTCTGGCGACCGACGGGGATGCCGACGACACCGGTGTCGAAGCGTAAACCGTTAACGTGGCAACGCCATAACAAACGTGTGACCGTCAGCAACGATTCCCCCTGGTACGTGACGCTATCGGCATTACAGATCAATGGTAAAATGTATCAGGGGGGAATGGTGCCGCCGTTTAGTCAGCGAGCCAATGACTGGTGTCCTGAAAAAGGGAAGTGTGAAATTTCCTGGCAAAAGCTGGGGGACAGAGGAGAAGTAATACAAAGGATGAACATGTCGCTTTAATCTGATGCCGGACATAAAATGTCCAGCATCATCGTTTATAACTAAACGCGTTTAAAGATCAACGAACCGTTAGTCCCGCCAAAGCCGAAGGAGTTACACAGTGCGTACTCCAGACCACTAACCTGACGCGCTTCGTGAGGTACGAAGTCCAGGTCACAACCTTCATCCGGGTTATCCAGGTTGATGGTTGGCGGAATAGCCTGATCGCGCAGCGCCAGGATAGAGAAAATAGACTCTACCGCGCCCGCCGCACCCAACAGGTGTCCGGTCATGGATTTAGTGGAGCTTACCATCACACGGCTTGCCGCATCGCCAAAGACAGATTTCACTGCCTGGGTTTCGGCTTTATCGCCAGCAGGAGTAGACGTGCCATGCGCGTTGACATAGCCGATCTGACCCGCTTCGATAGCCGCATCGCGTAGTGCGTTGACCATTGCCAGCGCAGCGCCCGCACCGTTTTCCGGTGGTGACGTCATGTGGTAAGCATCGCTGCTCATGCCAAAACCAACGACTTCAGCATAGATTTTTGCACCACGCGCTTTCGCATGCTCGTACTCTTCCAGTACCACCATGCCTGCGCCGTCGCCCAGCACAAAGCCATCACGCTCTTTATCCCACGGACGGCTTGCCGCTTGCGGGTTATCATTACGTGTAGACAGCGCACGTGCCGCGCCAAAACCACCCACACCCAGCGGGGTACTGGCTTTTTCTGCACCACCCGCAACCATCGCGTCTGCATCGCCGTATGCAATGATACGTGCTGCATGACCAATGTTATGCACACCTGAAGTACAGGCGGTCGCAATGGAGATGCTTGGCCCTTGCAGGCCGTACATGATGGTCAGGTGACCTGCCACCATGTTAACAATCGTTGACGGAACGAAGAACGGGCTGATCTTACGTGGACCGCCATTCACCAAAGAGGTGTGGTTTTCTTCGATCAATCCGAGACCGCCAATACCAGAGCCGATAGCGGCGCCAATACGGTGAGCGTTCTCTTCCGTAATTTCGAGACCAGAATCCTGCATGGCCTGAACGCCAGCGACAATTCCATATTGAATGAAAGCATCCATCTTGCGCTGTTCTTTGCGCGAGATAATGTCTTCACAGTTAAAATCCTTTACTAAGCCAGCAAATTTCGTTGCATAGGCGCTAGTATCGAAATGGTCGATCAGGCTGATGCCACTCTGACCGGCAAGGAGAGCTTTCCAGGTAGACTCTACGGTATTGCCGACAGGAGACAACATGCCCAGTCCGGTCACAACTACACGACGCTTAGACACGGTTGTCCTCCAGGGAGGGAAAATAATTCAAGTGGGATAAAAAGATAAAACTCAGGCGGTCGAATGACCGCCTGGAGATGTTCACTTACGCCTGGTGGCCGTTGATGTAATCAATGGCAGCCTGAACGGTAGTGATTTTCTCAGCTTCTTCGTCCGGAATCTCAGTATCAAACTCTTCTTCCAGAGCCATTACCAGCTCAACGGTGTCAAGAGAATCTGCGCCCAGGTCTTCAACGAAGGAAGCATTGTTGGTTACTTCTTCCTGCTTAACGCCCAGCTGTTCGCCGATAATTTTCTTAACGCGTTCTTCGATAGTGCTCATACTCTTAAATTTCCTATCAAAACTCGCTTTCGCGATGGTTTTCGTAGTGTATAAAATGTTGAAAAATTTGCAACTAAATCCCGGCAGGTCTTACCACGATTTTACGTTATTTTGAGGGCATTCACCCTAATAACGCAAATTTTTTTATCTCGTGGTTAAACCATGTACATCCCGCCGTTGACGTGCAAAGTCTCACCTGTGATGTAACTTGCTTCGTCAGAAGCTAAAAATGCAACCGCACTGGCGATTTCCTGAGCGCCGCCAAGGCGACCCGCAGGAACCTGCGCCAGAATACCCGCACGCTGATCATCAGACAGCGCACGCGTCATGTCCGTTTCAATAAAGCCCGGAGCAACAACGTTTACAGTAATGCCACGAGACGCAACTTCGCGCGCCAGTGATTTACTGAAGCCGATCAGACCCGCTTTCGCCGCAGCGTAGTTAGCCTGACCCGCATTTCCCATGGTACCAACCACAGAACCGATAGTGATAATACGCCCATGACGCTTTTTCATCATAGCTCGCATTACCGCTTTTGACAGACGGAAAACAGATGACAGGTTGGTTTCGATGATATCGTTCCACTCGTCATCTTTCATGCGCATTAACAGGTTATCACGAGTAATCCCGGCATTATTGACCAGGATATCGACTTCACCAAATTCTGCGCGAATATTTCCCAGAACAGATTCGATAGATGCCGGATCGGTCACATTCAACATCAGACCTTTACCATTTGCACCTAAGTAATCGCTAATGGCCTGCGCACCGCTTTCGCTGGTTGCAGTACCGATAACTTTCGCGCCACGGGCAACGAGTGTTTCAGCAATTGCGCGGCCAATGCCACGGCTTGCACCGGTAACCAGCGCGACTTTTCCTTCAAAACTCATGGTCTTCCTCTTTTATTGCTCTAGCGCCGCAGATAATGCCGCCGGCTCATTCAGTGCCGAAGCAGTCAGGGTGTCAACAATACGTTTCGTCAAACCGGTCAGAACTTTGCCCGGACCAACTTCATACAGGTGCTCTACGCCCTGGGACGCCATGAATTCAACGGTTTTAGTCCATTGAACCGGGCTGTACAGCTGGCGAACCAGCGCATCGCGAATAGCGTCTGCATCTGTTTCGCACTTCACGTCGACGTTGTTCACAACCGGAACAGTCGGCGCGTTAAAAGTGATTTTTTGCAGTTCAACAGCCAGTTTCTCAGCAGCAGGCTTCATCAGCGCGCAGTGAGAAGGAACGCTGACCGGCAGTGGCAGAGCACGCTTAGCGCCAGCAGCTTTACAGGCTGCGCCGGCACGTTCTACGGCTTCTTTATGCCCGGCAATAACCACCTGACCCGGTGAGTTAAAGTTTACCGGTGAAACCACCTGGCCTTCGGCAGACTCTTCACACGCTTTAGCAATAGCAGCGTCGTCCAGACCGATAATAGCAGACATGCCGCCAGTGCCTTCCGGTACCGCTTCCTGCATGAATTTGCCACGCAGTTCAACCAGACGTACGGCATCGGCAAAACCGATAACACCCGCACACACCAGCGCAGAGTATTCGCCCAGGCTGTGACCTGCCATCAGCGCAGGTGTTTTACCACCCTGCTGCTGCCATACGCGATAAAGCGCAACAGAGGCAGTCAACAGTGCTGGCTGCGTCTGCCAGGTTTTATTCAGCTCTTCGGCCGGCCCCTGCTGAGTCAACGCCCACAGATCATAGCCCAGCGCAGCTGATGCTTCAGCAAAAGTTTCTTCAACAATTGGGTAGTTTGCTGCCATTTCAGACAACATCCCAACGGTCTGGGAACCCTGCCCCGGGAACACAAATGCAAATTGCGTCATGTTTAAATCCTTATACTAGAAACGAATCAGCGCAGAGCCCCAGGTGAATCCCCCCCCAAAGGCTTCAAGCAATATCAACTGCCCAGCTTTAATACGCCCGTCGCGGACGGCTTCGTCCAGCGCGCACGGTACGGAGGCCGCGGAGGTATTGCCATGTCTGTCGAGCGTCACGACAACATTATCCATCGACATACCCAGCTTTTTCGCGGTTGCGCTAATAATGCGGAGGTTTGCCTGATGCGGCACCAGCCAGTCCAGTGCAGAACGATCGAGATTATTTGCTTCCAGCGTTTCATCAACGATGTGTGCAAGCTCGGTCACCGCGACTTTAAATACTTCGTTACCCGCCATCGTCAGGTGGATCGGGTTTTCCGGGTTCACGCGATCGGCATTAGGCAGCGTCAACAGTTCGCCATAGCGACCATCAGCGTGCAGATGCGTAGAAAGAATGCCGGGCTCTTCTGATGCGCTCAGTACAACGGCACCTGCGCCATCACCGAAAATAATGATCGTCCCGCGATCGGTTGGATCACAGGTACGAGCGAGGACATCTGAGCCAACCACCAGAGCATGCTTCACTGCGCCAGACTTAACGTACTGGTCGGCAACGCTCAGGGCGTAGGTGAAACCGGCACAAGCGGCTGCAACGTCAAACGCCGGACAGCCTTTGATCCCCAGCATACTTTGGATCTGGCATGCCGCACTTGGAAATGCGTGTGTGGATGATGTGGTGGCAACCACAATCAGACCAATTTGTTCTTTGTCGATGCCCGCCATTTCAATTGCACGGTTTGCGGCGGCAAAGCCCATCGTCGCAACTGTTTCATTTGGCGCTGCAATATGGCGTTCACGGATACCTGTTCGAGTGACGATCCACTCATCAGATGTCTCAACCATTTTTTCCAAATCGGCGTTAGTACGCACTTGTTCAGGCAGATAGCTGCCAGTACCAATAATCTTCGTATACATGTACGCTCAGTCACTTTTTGGTTATATACCGCCACGAGCAAATCGCTGATACGTTGGCAGCATTCACAAACGCACGGTTATCTGTGTGCTCGCGAGTTTGCGTTTTCGCCACCGTCCAGCAGTTCGAATCCAGCTGGGTATACAGATTCCAGGCGAGCGGCAATTCGCTGAGGAACTTGTCGCTGCACCGCCTGCACTGCCTGTTCAATCGCGACTTCAAATGCTCGCTGATTGGCCGCACCATGACTCTTAATCACCGTGCCGCGCAATCCTAACAGACAGGCACCATTATACTGGTCGGGGTTGAGGTGACTAAATCGCCTTGTCAGGCTTTTTTGTAACCAACGTTTTAATAACAGCAGCCACCACGACCGTTTTTTGCCCTCACCCTGAGACTTCAGCAGTGAAAGGAACATTCTGACAACACCTTCCATCGTCTTTAATGTGACATTACCTGTAAAGCCGTCACAGACCAACACATCAGTTTTGCCAGTCAGTAACTCATTGGCTTCAAGATAGCCGATATAATTGATAGAAGGGATTGTTTTTAGCACTGCAGAAGCATCCCGAATACTGTCGAGACCCTTGGTTTCTTCTTCACCGATATTGAGCAACGCAACACGGGGATTGGCAATTCCAACCACCTCTTCTGCCAGCACGGAACCCATGACGGCAAATTGCACCAACATCGTGCTATCACAATCCACGTTGGCGCCCAAATCCAGCACCACCGTTTTGCCCTTTTGCTGATGGGGTAAAACCGTCACCAGCGCAGGACGCTCAATCCCCTCAAGGGGTTTGAGCAATAACTTCGCAAGACCCATTAGCGCACCTGTATTACCGGCGCTCACACAGGCTTCCGCTCGACCTTCTTTCACGAGCTCCAGGGCAACGCGCATTGAGCTTCCACGACTGGCGCGAATAGCTTGCGAGGGCCGGGCATCACTGGCAATAACTGACTGAGCAGGGATAATCTGCAGACGTGAACGTTGTTCGAAGTCAGCTTTGGCAAGTAATGGCGTGATTGTATCGGGATCCCCGACTAAAAGAAGTGTGAGTTGCGAATTAGAATTCAGTGCCTGCAATGCTGCAGGCACTGTCACGGTAGGGCCAAAATCTCCCCCCATGACATCTAACGCCAGGGTTAGACGTGTCAAGGTATCGTCGCTGCCCGGTTAGGTGTTTCCCCAGTTACCCGGGGAAAGCCTCACTAAGCTTCATCACGCGTGTACTCTTTGTCTTTCTCACCGTAGCAGGAAAGTCATTGAGTCATGCGTGATTACTTAGCGATTACCTTACGGCCACGGTAAAAACCGTCGGCAGTGATGTGGTGACGCAGGTGTTGTTCACCAGAAGTTTTGTCTACAGACAGGCTGGTGACTGCGGTCAGAGCGTCATGAGAACGACGCATGCCACGTTTGGAACGGGTTGGTTTATTCTGTTGTACGGCCATGGACCTTACTCCTCAATTACTTACGCTTTAAGCTGGCTAATACGGCAAATGGGTTTGGTTTTTGCGCTTCATCAGGCAATTCGCCAAAGACCATGTCCGCCTCGGACACTTCACAGTGTTCAGAATCATGCACCGGAACTACCGGCAAGGAGAGGATAATCTCATCTTCAACCATTGCAAGCAGATCGATTTCACCGAATTCGTTAACCTCAATCGGCTCATACGCTTCCGGGAGTGCTTCAGCCTGCTCGTCAGAACGGACAGGACTAAAACAATATGTTGTGTGAACATGAAGTGGGAACGGTTTCCCGCAACGCTGACATTCGAGCGTAACCGACACCTTTGCATCACCGGTTATAACGGCAAGGCGCTGGTTATCGATAGCGAACGACATGGAGCATTCCACATCACTGTCCACACTGACTACAGAATCGGCGACACGCTCAACCAGATCAGAAGTATAGATACCTTCATAATCGAGGCGTTTCTGAGCCGTACGAACCGGATCAAGAGTCAGGGGTAATTTTACCTTTTGCATAGGGCGCGCATATTAACTTTGTAACGTCATATAGTCAAAGAAAAAGGCAGCCTGTGGTTGCCTTTTGCCAATAATTCGCACACATTGCGGGTCATCGACTTAAAATCGCTCAACACAAGCCATTACAGCCAGCTTGTAGGACGAAGTCCATAGTTTAAAATGGCTCTCATCAATACGCTATATGCGAGGGAAAAAATATGCCTCAACTTATTCTTGCTTCTACCTCTCCCTGGCGTCGCGCTTTACTAGAAAAACTGGCAATCCCGTTCGAATGCGCAGCACCAGAGGTTGATGAAACGCCGTTACCGGGCGAAGCCCCCCGGCACTTAGTCTTGCGACTGGCGCAGAAAAAAGCGCAATCTCTCGCCCACCGTTATCCATCGCATCTTATTATTGGTTCCGATCAAATTTGTGTTCTCGATGGTGAAATAACCGGCAAACCGTTAACAGAAGAAAATGCACGCCAGCAGTTACTCAAAGCCCGTGGCAATATTGTGACGTTTTATACCGGACTGGCGCTGTATAATTCTGCGACCGGACATTTACAAACTGAAGTTGAACAGTTCGACGTCCATTTTCGTCACTTAAGCGAAACGGAAATTGAAGATTACGTGCGCAAAGAGCGCCCGCTGCATTGTGCCGGTAGTTTTAAAAGCGAAGGATTGGGCATTGCACTTTTTGAGCGCCTGGAAGGTCGCGACCCAAATACCTTAATCGGTTTGCCGCTAATCGCACTGTGTCAAATGCTGCGACGAGAAGATATGAACCCGTTAAAAGCCTGACGGGTTGACGGCTGTACAGGCCAATCCTGTAGGCCTGATAGGCGCAGCGCCATCAGGCCTACAGGTAATGCGCGATAATATCAATGCGCATCAGCCTTTACTGCGTAACACCTCGAGGCAGCGCTTCAACTGCTTATCCATTGGCGCTTCAATACGCATTACTTCACCCGTCCCCGGATGAGTAAATTTCAACGCTGCGGCGTGCAAAAAGAGCCTGCTCAGTCCGGTATCCGCCAGTTGCTTATCGAACTCACGATCGCCATAGCGGTCGTCAAAGGCAATCGGATGTCCGGCATATTGCGTATGCACGCGAATCTGGTGCGTGCGTCCGGTCACGGGACTGCAGCGCACAAGCGTAGCAAACGCATAACGCTCTTCCACTTTAAAGCGTGTTTCCGATGGTTTGCCTTCCTGATTCACCCGCACGATACGCTCGCCGCTTTGCAGAATGTTCTTTAACAGCGGGGCCTGCACGGTTTTGACATGCGACTGCCACTGGCCGCGTACCAACGCGAGGTAATCTTTCTGCATACCTTTTTCACGCAGTTGTTCATGCAACGAACGCAAGGCAGATCGTTTTTTGGCCACCAGCAGCACGCCGGAGGTATCCCGGTCGAGGCGATGCACCAGCTCAAGGAAACGCGCTTCGGGGCGCAACGCACGTAAGCCTTCAATGACGCCAAAGCTTAACCCGCTTCCACCATGCACGGCCGTACCTGAAGGCTTGTTAAGCACCAGAATGTGGTCATCTTCATATAAAATGACATCGGTCAGCGCCGCGACCTTCTGCAAATTCGGTGAAATGGCCTCTTCTTCACGTTCAGCGACACGTACAGGTGGAATACGCACAATGTCCCCGTCTTCGAGTTTGTACTCGGGTTTAATGCGTTTTTTGTTCACCCGCACTTCGCCTTTACGCAAAATGCGATAAATCATACTTTTCGGCACGCCCTTGAGTTGGGTGCGCAAAAAGTTGTCGATGCGTTGCCCTGCTTCGTCGGCAGTAATGGCAACTGTTTTTACGGCTGGAGTCTCTGTTTTCATGGGGGCCGATTTTAAATAGCCATCAAGATTCGCGCCACACATTTTTCTATGCTTATATTAACTGCTATACCTTATTACTTAAGTTTGACATCGCCGATTTGGTGGTTATTAAAGCAATCACTACGCGGAAGTGAAAAAACTGTGAGTAACCGGGTGATAAATGGCAAAAGTCATCTTGCTATAACAAGGTTAGCAGTGGAATAATGAGGTTGTTTCCGTGTTGAATCTTGTTAAAACAAGACCTTTTCCGGAATGACCCAATTTTGCCCGACCGATCATCAACGCAGCAATGGCGTAAGACGTATTGATCTTTCAGGCAGTTAGCGGGCTGCGGGTTGCAGTCCTTACCGGTAAGTGCTCTATAGATTTCGCGTTGTAGGAAGGCGGCAAGTCTGGGAACCCCAGGTGCTTACTCCTGTAAGTGGTTGGGGTAAGAAGATGAAGCCAACGCACCCACAGCGTGAAAGACGATAAGCACAATGGAAGCTTCTCTGGAGAGTAACACCCAGACTGTTCCCCTGATAATTGCGCTGTGTTTCCGTATGAAATACAGGCAACCGACACTCTGCGCCTCTTTGAGCTGACGATAACCGTGAGGTTGGCGACGCGAATAGACACGAGGCCATCGGTTCACACCCGGAAAGGCATTACTCTGCCCGCAGCTTAGTCGTCAATGTAAGAATAATGAGTAAGTTACGATGAAAAGAATGTTAATTAACGCGACTCAGCAGGAAGAGTTGCGTGTCGCCCTTGTAGATGGGCAGCGTCTGTACGATCTGGATATCGAAAGTCCTGGACACGAACAGAAAAAAGCCAACATCTATAAAGGCAAAATTACCCGTATTGAACCGAGTCTGGAAGCTGCTTTTGTTGATTACGGCGCTGAACGTCACGGTTTCCTCCCGTTAAAAGAAATTGCCCGCGAATACTTCCCCGCTAGCTACAACTCCCATGGTCGTCCCAACATTAAAGACGTGTTGCGCGAAGGTCAGGAAGTCATTGTTCAGATCGATAAAGAAGAACGCGGCAATAAAGGCGCTGCGCTGACCACCTTTATCAGCCTGGCAGGTAGTTATCTGGTTCTGATGCCGAACAACCCGCGCGCGGGCGGCATCTCCCGTCGCATTGAAGGCGACGACCGTACCGAATTAAAAGAAGCGCTGGCAAGCCTGGAACTGCCTGACGGCATGGGGCTTATCGTGCGTACCGCAGGTGTCGGCAAATCTGCCGAAGCGCTGCAGTGGGACCTGAGTTTCCGCCTGAAGCACTGGGAAGCGATTCAAAAAGCCGCTGACAGCCGCCCTGCTCCGTTCCTGATCCATCAGGAAAGCAACGTTATCGTTCGCGCATTCCGTGACTACTTACGTCAGGACATCGGCGAAATCCTCATCGACAACCCGAAAGTTATGGAGATGGCGCGTCAGCACATCGCCGCGCTGGGTCGTCCGGATTTCAGCAGCAAAATCAAACTGTACACCGGTGAAATCCCGCTGTTCAGCCACTATCAAATCGAATCTCAAATTGAGTCCGCGTTCCAGCGCGAAGTGCGTCTGCCGTCCGGCGGCTCAATCGTTATCGACAGCACAGAAGCGCTGACCGCTATCGATATCAACTCCGCACGCGCGACCCGCGGCGGCGACATTGAAGAAACTGCGTTCAACACCAACCTTGAAGCAGCCGATGAAATTGCTCGTCAGCTGCGTCTGCGCGACCTCGGCGGCCTGATTGTAATCGACTTCATTGATATGACGCCGGTTCGTCACCAGCGTGCGGTTGAAAACCGTCTGCGTGAAGCCGTGCGCCAGGACAGAGCGCGTATTCAGATCAGCCATATTTCTCGCTTCGGCCTGCTGGAGATGTCCCGCCAGCGTCTGAGCCCGTCGCTGGGTGAATCCAGCCATCACGTATGCCCACGCTGCTCCGGCACGGGTACCGTACGTGATAACGAATCACTGTCGCTGTCTATTCTGCGTCTGATCGAAGAAGAAGCGCTGAAAGAAAATACGCAGGAAGTTCACGCTATTGTTCCTGTGCCGATCGCATCCTACCTGCTCAACGAAAAACGTACCGCGGTAAATGCCATCGAGACGCGTCAGAATGGCGTGCGCTGTGTGATTGTGCCAAACGATCAGATGGAAACCCCGCATTACTCCGTGCTGCGCGTACGCAAAGGGGAAGAAACACCAACCCTGAGCTACCTGCTGCCGAAACTGCATGAAGAAGCGATGGCATTGCCGACGGAAGAAGAGTTCGTCGAGCGTAAACAGCCAGAGCAGCCGGCATTGGCCACCTTTGCTATGCCAGAGGTGCCGCCAGCCCCTGCTTTGCAGGAACCTACTGCGAAGGCCGCCGCGCCTAAAGCCGCATCAGCGACCGCGACCGTCGCCGCACAGCCAGGTTTGATTAGCCGTTTCTTCAGCGCACTGAAGTCCATCTTCAGCGGTAGCGAAGAAGTGAAACCGGTTGAACAACCTGCGCCGAAAGCTGAAGAGAAAACCGATCGCCAGCAGGATCGTCGTAAACCGCGTCAGAACAATCGTCGCGACCGTAACGATCGTCGTGATAATCGCGACAACCGTGGCGAGCGTGATAACCGTAACGAGCGTTCAGAAAGCGGTGAAAACCGTGAAGATAACCGCCGTAACCGCCGTCAGTCGCAGCAGCAAAATGCGGAAGCACGCGATAACCGCCAGCAGTCTACTGAGGTCGCCGACAAAGCGAAATCCGGTGATGACCAGCAGGCTCCGCGTCGCGAGCGCAACCGCCGTCGCAACGATGATAAGCGTCAGGCGCAGCAGGAAGTTAAAGAGCTGAACCTGGCAGAACAACCTGCGCAGGATACCGAGCAGGAAGAGCGCGTTCGTCAGCCTCAGACTCGCCGTAAACAGCGTCAGCTGACTCAGAAAGTTCGTTACACAGACAGCCCGGCTGTTGAAGCCGAAGTCGCGACTGCCGAGGTGGTCACTGAAACGGCTGTCGCTCAGCCAACTGAACAGCCCGTACCGGCACAGCGTACTGAACTGGCGAAAGTTGATCTCCCTGCCGTCGTTGCGACTGAGCAGGAAGACAACAGCGAAGCGCGTGACTCTAATGGTATGCCGCGCCGTTCCCGTCGCTCACCTCGCCATCTGCGCGTCAGTGGACAACGCCGTCGTCGCTATCGTGACGAGCGTTACCCGGTTCAGTCGCCGATGCCGTTAACGGTTGCCTGCGCATCTCCAGAATTAGCGTCCGGTAAAGTCTGGATCCGCTACCCTGTTGCTCGTCCTCAGGATCAGCAGGTTGCAGAGCAGCGCGAGCAGGAAACGGTTCAGGGGCAAACTGCACCTGTCGCCGTAGAGCCTCAGGTTGCTGCAGCTGCCGTTGAGCATATTGTGAACGCCCCTGCGTCGGTTGAAACCGTACAGCCAGAGGTGGTCATTGCTGAACCTCAGGCTACCGTCGTTGAAACCACCCATCCGGAAGTCATCGCTACTCCGGTCGAGGAACAACCGCAAATTATCGCTGAATCTGACGCGCCTGTTGCTGAGGATACCGCGGCGAAAGCCGAACCTGTCGCTGAAATCGTGGCTGCGCCGGTTGTCGAAGAATCTGCGGAGGTTGTTATTTCTCAGCCTGAAGTGGCTGAAGAGATTGCCGAGGTTGTGGAAACAGCGCCAGTGGTTGAAGAAGTTGCCGCGCCGCAAGAGGTTGTTGCAGCACCTGTCGTCGAAGACGCAGTCGCTAAGGCTGAAGTTGTCGCAACCCGCGTTGACGCAGAACATCTTCACAGCCACGCGGCCGCCCCGATGACCCGTGCTCCGGCACCAGAGTATGTGCCTGAAGCGCCGCGTCATAGTGACTGGCAACGCCCGGAATTCACCTTTGAAGGTAAAGGTGCCGCAGGTGGACACAGCGCCACGCACCAGGCGACTGCGCCAGCAACGCGCCCGCAGCCCGTTGAGTAAGTCATAATCAACATCAAAGCCGACCTTCGGGTCGGCTTTTTTTTGTGCACAGAAAACCCCCAGCTAGGCTGGGGGTTCCGGAAAGCTTTCAGCTTTGGGCCAGTTATTAAAACCCCTTTTGATTTGTTAAAACACATTGCGGTCTGGCAACTGCAAATGTTTAACAAGAAATCAAAAGGGGGTCCCAATGGGGGACGAAAAGAGCTTAGCGCACACCCGATGGAACTGTAAATATCACATAGTTTTTGCGCCCAAATACCGGAGACAAGCATTCTACGGGGAGAAACGCAGGGCGATAGGCAGCATCTTAAGAAAGCTGTGTGAGTGGAAAAACGTGCGGATCCTGGAAGCGGAATGCTGTGCGGATCATATCCATATGCTTGTGGAAATCCCACCCAAAATGAGCGTATCCGGCTTTATGGGGTATCTGAAAGGGAAAAGCAGTCTGATGCTGTATGAACAGTTTGGGGATATGAAATTCAAGTACAGGAATAGAGAGTTCTGGTGCCGGGGATACTACGTAGATACGGTGGGTAAGAACACGGTGAAGATACAGGAATACATAAAGCACCAGCTTGCAGAAGATAAAATGGGTGAGCAGTTATCGATCGCTTATCCGGGTAGCCCGTTTACGGGCCGTAAGTAACGAAGTCTGATGCAAATGTCAGATCGTATGCGCCTGTTAGGGCGCGGCTGGTAACAGAGCCTTATAGGCGCATCCGAAAAACCTCCGGCTATGCCGGAGGATATTTATTTATCTCTGCTCTACGCACTGGCAAACTGAGAAGGCGTGGTTACGCTGGCAATCTTTAGCGGTGCGATTGCGCGGGTAATAAGATTAACGGGTAATCTGTCGCTGAGAAAATAACAGTGGCCTAAAAAAATGCCCGCTCCGGGGTGTTAAAGGAGCGGGCAGACAAACATATCCAGTTTCATGATATGTTCAAAAAGGTGTTACCGGTTCAGCTGAAATAGCGACATTCCCTGCATATCGGTAAACGTTTTATACGATGCCTGCAGTGCGGCCTGCTGCATCACGTAGGACGAAATCGCTGCGTTCCAGTCAACATCCACCAGATTGCTCATCTGCTGAGTCTGGCCCAATGCGCGATCGGCGCCCAGTGAGTCCAGTGAACTTAACTCGCTGAGCTGAGTCCCTAATTCTGCACGAACAGAAAGCACGTTATTCAGTGAATTTTTCAGGCCACGACTGGTTTTATCAATGGCTGCAGAGGCGGTAGCTTTTGCCGCGTCATTGCCCTCAATCGGGGTTTTGAGCGCATCAATAGCGGTATCCAGCATTTTGAACAGGTTCTTTTCCTGAGTACCGCCGCCAGGTTCCGGTACGGCATTGCTGGTCAGATTAACAAATACTTTATCGCCAGTATGACCAATCACCATGGTACGGGAGGCATCGACCTGCTGGGTCACATTTGTTGTACCGCCACTGTAAGCGCCATCTGCCTGAGCAAACGGTGCAGATTCTGTTTTATATCCGCCAAAAATATAGCGTCCATTACCGTCGGTGCTGTTCGCCAGGTTCATCAGTTGATCGCGGATCCCCTGCAGGTCGGTGGCCAGCGATGCACGGTCGTCATCGCTTAACGTGCCATTCGCAGCATAGACAATTTTTTCCTGCGCGGTCTGAATTGCCGTCGTTACCTGACTCAGTACGTTTTCTTCCAGCGATACTTTTTGCGTCGCAAATGAACGCGCCAGCGTATATTGGCTGTTCTGCGCCTGTGCTTGAGAAAGCACCACGGCCTGCGAGGCGGCGATCGGATCGTCAGATGGGTTGATCACACGTTTGCCCGTTGACATCTGCTCGCCGAACTTCATCCATTCAGCCTGAGAGTTAGTGATGCCACGCATATTCTGCTGGTACATCATCTGGGTGCTGATACGCATTGTGTCCCTCTCCCTTAGTGAATATTAATCAGTGCATCAAACAGCGCATTTGCAGTTTGCAGCACTTGCGCGTTAGCCAGGTAATACTGTTGGTAGCGCTGTAAGTTACCGTATTCTTCGTCGAGGTTGACGCCGGAAATAGACTGCTGCTGCTTATAAAGCTGCGTTACCACGTTGTTCTGGGTAATGGCGCTGGTTTTCAGCGTCGCGGTTTTGTTCCCGACATCGCTTACCAGCGTGGCATAGGCATCGTTGAAGGTCTTATTACCCACGGTAGCTTTGGTCTGCAGATCCAGCAGTTTCTGACCGTTACGGTTATCGCTTTTTCCCTTATCAATATCCGGGTCCGGATCATTTTTTGAGACCTGGGCCATGGCGATTTTCGACTCATCGGTCACCATGACTTTCATATCAACAACGGCGTTACTGACAGGTTTCACTGTGAAGCTGTCATTTGCTTTTGCGCCAGCATTTACGGTGATTTCCATCCCGTCAAAGGACATCTTCCCACCGGTAACGGTAGCTTTGAAGCTGGTGTTATCCGCCAGGCGAGTAACCTGCCAGTCCGTCCCGTCATAAACGATTTTATAATCGGTCGCCTGTACAGCAGAGCTGTCGGTAATCTTCGCGCTTAACGATCCTGTTCCTGTATTTTTAGCGTTGTTGAATACTGCCGGGCTACCGATAGCAAAGAAATCCTTACCCTGATCGCCGTTCGCGTCAAAACCCTCTTTATGCTGGGTGTTAAACGCATCGGCGAACGCCAACGCCAGTTGGCCCAGCGTGTTACGCGTCTGGTCAAGCTCTTGAGAACGGAAGGTCAACAGCCCGCCCAATGAACCGGTATTCAACAGTTTTTCGGGAATTTCAACCTCGCCGGCAACCCCGTCGACGTAGGCCACTGTGGTTCGATTGGGATCGTCACTGGAGGGCACAGCCGCCAGCTGGCGTTCATTGCTGCCCTGCACCAGTGAATAGCCGTTCGCCATGGTTATGTTGTAAGTCCCGCCGTCCTGAACGCTGACTTCAACACCGACAATCTGGTTCAGTTCACTGACCAGTTGGTCGCGCTGGTCGAGTAAATCGTTAGGCGATGCGCCCGCGCCGACGCCGGTCAGACGGGAAATCTGATCGTTGAGGCTGGCAATCTGTTTTGAATAGTTGTTGATCTGGTCAACGCTGGCCTTGATCGCAGTATTAACCTGCTTGTCTTGATCGCGCAGATACTGGTCAGTTGTTCTGAACTGGTTGACTAAACCATCAGCTTTACCGATCAGCGCCTGGCGCGCCGCCGGGTCTTCCGCGTTACTGACAAGCGTTTGCAGGCTGGTAAAAAAGTCCTGCATTGAGGTCGAAATGGAACTGGTTTTGCTGGAGAGCAGATTGTCGATTTTCGACATTTGTTCATAGCGCGTTGTCAGGCCGCTGCTTTGGTTCTGCGCGGCACGTAACTGATTCGTGATAAAGGAGTCATACTCGCGCTGTACGCCAGAAACATAGACGCCATTGCCAACCCAGCCCCCCGCACCCAGCGTGCTGTTCGCTTGCGCCATAATTGTCGTTTGACGGGTGTATCCGGCAACGTTATAGCTGGAGATGTTATTACTGGCAGAATTCAACGCGGCCTGCGCTGCGGCGAGTCCACTCATCGCGTTATTAATCAAGCTGGACATGGAGGTTCCTTGTAATCCTTCAATACTCGTTATTATCGGCAGCAGGTTGGTAGACTTGAGCTATTTAAAAGAGATTATCGATATTCGTACTGTAGGTTTTGCTCACTTTTTCGCTCATCGATTTCAACTGCTGGATCATGCTGGTTAATTTACGCGCATAGTTAGGGTCAGTCGCGTAACCGGCATTCTGCAAAGCCTGTGCCCCCTGCTCGGCGGTAGCAGCGGCGGTTACCGCCGCATAGCGCGGGTTACGCGATATCAGACCGACATAATCCGACAGTGCCTCAAGGTAAGAGCTATAGACGCGGAATCGGGCTTTCACCTTTTTCGCCTCGCCGTTTTCATATTCGGTGGTGGTGATTTCGGTGGTTGGGCCTTTCCAGCTTCCCGAAGCCTTCACGCCAAAAATGTTAAAGCTCGGTTCACCGTTCTCACGACGGATTTGTCGCTGCCCCCATCCGGACTCCAGCGCCGCCTGCGCCAGAATCAGATGATGCGGAACCCCGCTTTGCTGACTTGCCAGCTTAGCCGGCAGCGATAGCTGGGCGAGGAAGTCTTTACTGTCACCTGACAGCGGCTCATCATTGCTTTCCGTCGCGCGGGGAATGGCTTTACGGACCAGTTGCGTCAGCGCCTGGTTTTGATAGCTGGTCACCGTTTCCAGGGAGAACTTCATTGGCACCTGCGGCGCATCGTCTGCGGGTTGCGCCTGCCCTTCAGTCATCTGCTTAACCATCATTTCAGCCAGTCCCAGACCTTTACCTGCGGTCATCTGCTGCGCAATTTGTTGGTCATACATGCTGGTATACAAACGTGTCGAATCACTGCTAAAAACGCCATCTTTCGGCAGCGCTTCACGCATGCTTTTCAGCATCATTTGTACGAACATCCCTTCAACCTGACGGGCAACCGGGCGGATATTCGCCGCCGGGTCCTGACCCGCTTTCGCTTTCAGTTCGTTCAGTGATTGCGCATCCCAGGCGGCACTGGTCAGCAGTTTGCTGTCACCAATCATTAGATGATTTCCAGTTTGGCGCGTAAGCATCCCGCGCTCTGCATCGATTGCAGAATGGACATCAGATCCATCGGCGTTGCCCCTAGCGCATTAAGCGCACGCACAACATTGTTCAGGTTGGCGCTGGAACGCACGCTTTGCAGCGAACCGCCACTCTGGCGCAGATCGATCTGGGTTTGAGGTGTCACCACGGTCTGTCCACCGCCAAACGGTGTATCCGGCTGGCTGACGTTCGCCTGGCGGTTTACCGTGATCGACAAGTTGCCTTGCGCGACGGCACAGCTATCCAGTGTGACTTCACGGTTCATAACGACGGATCCGGTGCGCGAGTTGATAATCACTTTCGCATCCTGCGGCGTGACGTTCACCTCCATATTCTGGATGTCAGCAAGGAAACGCACCTGCGAACTGTTGCCGCTTGGCACGCGTACCTGAATCGTCCGGGCGTCCAGCGCAGTGGCGCTACCAAAGCCGCGCGAACGGTTAATGGTGTCGGTTATCTGCTGCGCCATAGTGAAATCTTCATTATTGAGCTGCAGATTAATGGTGTTACCGCCGCCGAACTGGCTGGGTAATTCACGTTCGATGGTCGCGCCGTTGGTAATACGTCCGCCATTGAGCTGGTTTACCTGCACGCTACTGCCACCCGCAGCCGCGCCTGCACCGCCTACCAGAATATTCCCCTGCGCCAGCGCATATACCTGGCTATCGACCCCTTTCAGCGGGGTCATCAGCAACGTTCCGCCGCGCAGGCTTTTGGCGTTCCCCATGGAAGAGACCACCACGTCAATGGTTTGCCCCTGACGACCAAAGGCCGGGAATTGCGCGGTCACCATCACCGCCGCCACGTTTTTCAGCTGCATATTGGTGCCGGTTGGCACGGTAATTCCCAACTGCGAAAGCATGTTGTTGAGCGTTTGCGTAGTAAACGGCGTCTGGGTGGTCTGGTCACCCGTGCCATCCAAACCGACCACCAGCCCATAACCGATCAACGAGTTTTCCCGCACGCCCTGAACGCTGGTCAGGTCACGAATACGGTCGGCATGCGCAAAGGTGGTTATCAGCACCAGTACCATTCCAACTAAAGATTTAAACACTGGCTACCTCGCTTACATCGGCGACAAGTTAAGGAAGAAACGCTGCAACCAGCCCATATTCTGCGCTTCATTGATGTAGCCGTTGCCGACATACTCAATACGTGCGTCCGCAACCTGAGTTGACGGTACGGAGTTGCTGCCACTGATGGTGCGCGGGTTAACGACCCCGGAGAAGCGAATGAATTCAGTGCCCTGATTAATGGCGATCTGTTTTTCACCCACAACATGTAAGTTGCCATTCACCAGTACCTGATCGACCGTTACGGTCAGGGTACCGCTGAAGGTATTGCTGGCGTTCGCGCCGCCTTTACCGTTAAAGGTGTTACCGCCTGAAGCTTCTACGTCAGCACGCTCGTTGCCAAACAGTCCTTGCAAATAACGCGGTACGGTATCAAAGCCAAAGTTTGTCTTGCCGTCGCGGCTGGCATTAGCCGAAGAACTTTTGCTCGCGCTGACGTTTTCCTGCAATACGATGGTCAACGTATCGCCAATATTGCGCGGACGGCGGTCTTCGAATAGTGGCTGATAACCGTAGTTAATCGGTTGGGCCGACTGGAAGATTGATCCATTCGCCACCGGCGTCGGGCCAGGAACAGGCTGGGCAGACGTTGCGCCCTGCACGAGGGGCGTGGCCGGGATCCAGGCGCATCCTGTCAGTGAAACCACCAACAGGGCTAAAATTGGGTATGGGTGAAGCGCGTATTTTCGCATTGCGGTCATCTTCAAAATCAGTGTGCCGGTGAGGCTTTCACCCCACCGGGCCACACTTTAGAGTTGCGTCAGTTTTTGCAGCATCTGATCGGTGGTCGATACCGCTTTACTGTTGATTTCGTAAGCGCGCTGAACCTGGATCATGTTTACCAGCTCTTCCGCCACGTTGACGTTAGAGGTTTCAACATAACCCTGGTACAGCAGACCCGCGCCGTTCAGCCCCGGAGTGCTCTCATTCGGCGCACCGGATGACTGCGTTTCGGTGTACAGATTCTCACCAATGCTTTCCAGACCGGTATCGTTCATAAAAGTAGTCAGGTTAAGCTGCCCAACCTGAACCGGTGCTGCCTGGCCCTGCTGGGTTACGCTGACGATACCGTCGCGTCCAATGGTGATACTGAGCGAGTTAGCCGGGATGGTGATAGCCGGCTGAACCTGAAAACCACCCGCAGTCACCAGTTGGCCGTTCTGATCCACCTGGAAAGAACCGTCACGGGTGTAGGCGGATGTGCCATCAGGCAGCATGACCTGGAAAAAGCCCTGCCCTTTAATCGCCACATCTTTACTGTTGTTGGTCTGCGACAGGTTCCCCTGGCTGTGTAAACGCTCGGTCGCGACCGGGCGCACACCGGTACCAATCTGCAAACCAGACGGCAGTGTGGTTTGTTCAGAAGACTGTGCGCCAGGCTGGCGAATCGTCTGGTACAACAGATCTTCAAACACGGCACGTTGACGCTTAAATCCGTTGGTGCTGACGTTTGCCAGGTTGTTGGCAATCACATCCATGTTGGTTTGCTGCGCATCCAGGCCGGTTTTGGCGATCCACAATGAACTGATCATAAAATGTCCTGTATTAACTCATCGACAGCAGTTGGTTGGCGCGACCCGCGTTATCATCCACGCTACTGATAATCTTCATTTGCATTTCGAAACGACGGGCGTTGGCGATCATGTCACTCATCGCGGCTACCGGCTTAACGTTACTGCCTTCCAGCACACCCGACATAACGCGAATGCTGGGGTCGGCCTGTAACGTAGCGCCACGGGTAGCCTGCGCGGCCTGAGTCAGACGGAACATACCGTCATCGCCACGTTGCACTTCACTCCCCGTGGCCTTCACCAGTTTCAGTCGCCCAACTGGCGCAACGGTGTTAGCCGGATCGCCAGGGTTGAGCGCCGAGATCGTGCCGTCTGCCGCAATGGTGACTTCTGAACCTTCCGGTACGGCTATTGGTCCGGCCTCGCCAATCACCGGGTGTCCCTGAATGGTCAGTTCCCCCGTAGGGCTTACCTGAATGGCGCCATTTCGGGTATATCCTTCGCTACCGTCCGCGGTCTGCACAGCCAACCAGCCATCTTGTTGCAGCGCCACGTCCAGCGGACGTGAGGTATAGTCCATCTGACCCGGCGTCATATCGGCCCCCGGCGTGGAGGCCACCACCAGCGTACGCGTCGGTAAAGACAATCCTTCAACGGGAACCGCGCGCAGCGCATTGAGTTGCGCACGAAAACCCGGCGTTGAGGCGTTTGCCAGGTTGCTGGCCGTCACCGCTTGTTGATTCAGCGTCTGACTGGCCGCGCCCATGGCGGTATAAATTGCGTGATCCATTAAGCCATCCCGTCAGGCGCTTAGCGCAGGTTGACCAGCGTGTTGAGGATCTGGTCCTGGGTTTTGATGGTCTGCGCGTTCGACTGATAGTTACGCTGGGCGACGATCATATTCACCAGTTCTTTACTCAAATCCACGTTTGATGCTTCCAGCGCGCCGTTGGTCAGCTTGCCGAAGTTACCCTCGCCTGCAGTACCCAGCAGCGCCACGCCGGAAGACTGCGTGGCTGCCCAGACGTTGTCACCCTGAGAAGCCAGACCTTCGTTGTTGGCAAAGTTTGCCAGCACGATCTGCCCCAGAACCTGTTGCTGTTCGTTGGAGTAGTTACCGACCACAGTACCGTCATTGTTAATCTGGTAGCTCACCAGGTCGCCCGGCTTATAGCCATTCTGATTCGTGGCAACGATGTTGTTGGCGCCAGTGTTCTGTTGCATGGAGTTCAGGAAGCTCAGAGAGAAATTTGCCGCATCAGCACCGTTAATCTGCCCGGTTGTGATGTTGATTTCCTTTGGCCAGACGGTAGGAGGCGTCGGTACCGCCTCGGCGGCTGTGGCGCTAATCCCTAAGAACACACCATTTTCATTAAAGCGCATAAACCCTGCTGATTTTGCAGCGTCTCCGGTTGAAGCATCCTGTGTATGAACTTCCCAAGTGTTGCTCTGCGCATTTTTGACATAAAAAATATTCATGTCATGGGCGTTACCCTGGCTATCGAAAACGGTAACGGTGCCTTTTTTGTTGTAGGAATCCGCATCGCTTGGATTAAACGGGGTCTTCGTTGGCACCTTGTCAGTGGAGTTCAGGTTGATCTGCATTGACGCAGTTGTGGTGGTTTTAGCCGCCATCAGCGTATTCGGGATAGTGATCGGCGCCGGGTTAGCACCTTGCTGTATCGTTGGCGGTGTACCGGTAGCCGGATAGCCCGTCAGTTGTAGCCCCTGCATGTTGACGATATTGCGGTTTTCATCGAGCTTGAACTGACCGTTACGGCTGTAGAAAACGGAACCGTTGCTGTCTACCATGCGGAAAAAACCGTTCTGGCTGATAGCGACATCCAGCCCGCGACCAGTGTTGGTCGTGGTACCGTCGGTAAAGTCCTGGGTAATACCCGCAACTTTAACGCCCAGACCCACTTTAGAACCGGCGAACATATCGGCAAAAGAGGCCGTACCGGATTTAAAACCGTAGGTGGCGGAGTTGGCGATGTTGTTACCAATGACATCGAGGTTGGTCGCTGCAGCGTTCAGACCGCTGACCGCTTGTGAAAAGGCCATGACTTACTCCTGATAAGTGTGAAGGCTTAAATGATCTGCCGTACTTCGTCGAGGGTGGTGGTTCCATAGGTGCCCAGATCCAGCGTATTACCGCCGTTACTGCGAATAACGCCCTGCACCAGCGCAAACTGAAGCGGCTGAGCCACCAGTTGTGTTCCGCCATTACTGGCAGCAATTGACACGTTGTAAGAACCGCTTGGCGCATCCGTGCCATCGGTCATGGTGCCGTCCCAGGTAAAGGTATGAACGCCCGCTTTCAACCCACCAATATCAATGGTGCGTACCACCTTGCCGTCTTTATCGGTAATGGTTGCGGTAACCTTATCTGCCGGTTGCTGCAGTTCAACGCCAAACGGCGTAGTGGTGGTTTTTGCGCCCTCTTCCGTACCTTTACCGGTCAGGATGGTGGTGCCTGGGATCATGACACCGTGGCCAATCAGCGTACTGGCCTGCAGCGACTGACTGTTGTCGATCTGCCCGGAGATCGATCCCAGCGTGGTGTTCAGTTTCTCAATTCCGCTCACGGTACTGATTTGCGCCAACTGGGTGGTCAGTTCGTTGTTTTGCAGCGGGTTGGTTGGATCCTGGTTTTTCAGCTGTGCAACCAGCAGCGTAAGGAAGCTGCTTTGCAGGTCCGCGGCGTTGCTGCCCGTCAGTGAACTCTTCCCCGTTGCGTCATTCACACCCGTCGTGCTCGGGTCATTCATTTTTACAGCAATAGACATGTGCGCCTCCTTTTACTGGCCTAGCGTCAGCGTTTTGAGCATCAAGCTTTTCACCGTATTGAGCACTTCGACGTTTGCCTGGTAGCTACGCGAGGCTGACATGGTGTTGACCATTTCGCCGACGACGTCCACATTCGGCATTTTTACGTAACCGTTCGCATCGGCCAGCGGATTACCGGGTTCATAAACCAGCTTATCCGGCGCCTGGCTTTCAATGACGTCAGCGACTTTTACGCCACCGGTTGCCGCACCTGGCGCGGCATCAACCTGAAACACAACCTGCTTCGCGCGATACGGCTGACCGTCAGGTCCGGTGACGCTATCCGCATTCGCCATGTTGCTGGCCGCCACGTTCAGGCGCTTAGACTGAGCCGTCAGCGCAGAGCCTGCGATATCAAAAATATTTAACAGCGCCACGAATTAGTTCCCTCCTTGCAGCACGTTCATCATGCCTTTGATTTGTCCACCCAACGCGGTCAGCCCCATTTGATACTTGAGGCTGTTGTCTGCAAATTGCGTACGCTCCCGGTCCATATCTACCGTGTTGCCATCGAGAGACGGCTGATCAGGAATGCGGTAGAGCAGTTCCGTAGAAGGAGCGGAAACGGTCTGGGCCGGAATGTGTTGTGCAGAGGTCAGCGTCAACGAGACACCGCCGGTTTCTTCCCGTCCCCGCACCATGACTTTTTTTAATTCACTGGCGAAATCCAGGTCGCGCGCCTGATACCCCGGCGTGTCGGCATTGGCTATGTTGGCCGCCAATACTTCCTGGCGTTGGGCGCGCAAATTCAGCGCTTCCTGTTGAAAACGTAAGGCGGCGTCGAGCTTATCGAGCATATCTCCTCCGCAAATGACAAAATTCAACCGACAGCTTAAATCCCATTACGCGCGCGTTATCGCCGGAATAAACGCAAAATGCGTCGCTATTTGTTGCGTTGATGACTGCGTCACACAGGTAGAATCCTGTCACTACCTGAAAAAGCGCGAGGTTTTGATGCAAACGTTTAAACGTGGAGTCGTCGTGGCAGCACTGCTGTTCAGTCCTATGACGCTGGCGCAAGACCTGAATTCACAGCTGACGGCATGGTTTTCCCAGCGACTGGCCGGATTTAGCGATGAGGTCGTCGTTACTATCCGAACGTCGCCAAACTTATTGCCGAGCTGCGAACAACCAGCATTAAGCGTGTCCGGGAGTGCAAAATTGTGGGGTAATGTGAACGTGCTGGCGCGCTGCGCCAACGAGAAACGTTATCTGCAGGTGAACGTGCAGGCCACGGGAAACTACGTTGTTGCCGCCGCGCCCGTCGCTCGGGGTAGCGCCCTGACTTCGGCCAGCGTAACGCTGAAACGAGGTCGACTGGACCAACTCCCTCCGCGCGCCGTGCTGGATATGAATCAGGTGCAGGATGCCGTAAGCCTGCGCGATCTGGTGCCTGGTCAGCCGATACAGCTTTCCATGTTGCGCCAGGCATGGCGAATCAAGGCTGGTCAGCGCGTCCTGGTTATCGCCAACGGAGATGGCTTTCGGGTGAATGCCGAAGGTAAAGCGCTGAACAATGCCGCCGTCGCCCAGAATGCCCGAGTACGGATGATTTCAGGCCAGGTGGTGAGCGGTGTCGTCGATTCTGATGGGAATATTCTTATTAACCTATAATAGGTTAAAGATTTTTTAGCGTGTGCCGATAGATAAACAACCAATGATTACAGCGGGCCGCTATAGCGTAACCCCTCGATGAGGATAAACAAAATGAGCATTGATCGTACCTCACCATTGAAGCCAGTAAGTACCGTTCAGCCACGTGAAACCAGCGATGCGCCGGTACAAAAAACGCGGAAGGAAAAAACCACCGCCACCACCAGCACCAGCGTCATGCTGAGCGACGCCCAGGCCAAACTGATGCAGCCCGGCACCAATGACATCAATATGGAACGCGTGGAAGCACTCAAAACCGCAATCCGTAATGGCGAGCTGAAAATGGACACCGGAAAAATTGCCGACTCGCTGATCCGCGAGGCGCAGAGCTACTTACAGAGTAAATAAAGTATGACTCGTTTGTCAGAAATACTTGACCAGATGACGACCGTCCTCAATGACCTGAAAACGGTAATGGATGCTGAACAGCAGCAGCTTTCCGCAGGATATATTAACGGCAGCCAGCTACAGCGTATTACAGAAGAAAAAAGCTCTTTGCTGGCAACCCTTGATTATCTGGAGCAGCAGCGCCGTCTGGAGCATGACGCCACGCGCAGCGCCAATGATGAAATTGCCGAGCGTTGGCAGACCATTACCCGGAAAACACAGGACCTACGCGAACTCAACCAGCACAACGGTTGGCTGCTGGAAGGGCAGATCGAGCGCAATCAACAAGCGATTCAAGTGCTGAAACCGCACCAGGAACCGGCGCTGTATGGCGCAAACGGTCAAACCTCTGCTGCGCACCGCGGCGGGAAAAAATTCTCTATCTGATGCTAGCCTGATAACGTTTTGCTTATCAGGCCTACGCGTTTTGTAGGCCGGATACGGCGTCATGCCGCCATCCGGCATTAATCGGTTACGCCGTCCGGCGCACAAACTCTTTCACTTTAAAGCCCAGCACCGCGAGCGCAGCGAAGTAAGCAGCAATACCTGCCACCACAACGGCCATCAGACGCAGCAGACGCCATAACATCGTTCCCTGCGACCAGTCCGGCATGATGTAGAGCATCCCAACCAGCGCCGCCGACATCACCAGCACAGAAATCACCAGTCGCGCCAGGAACCAGGCCCAACCCGGTTGTGGGGTAAAAATTTTCTGTTTACGCAGTTGCCAGTACAGCAGTGAAGCGTTCAGACACGCCGCCAGACCAATCGACAGCGACAGCCCGGCATGTTTCAGCGGCCCAATAAATGCCAGGTTCATTACCTGGGTCATAATCAGCGTGACAATGGCAATCTTGACTGGCGTTTTAATATCCTGGCGCGAATAAAAACCAGGGGCCAACACTTTCACCACGATCAAGCCAATCAAACCTACCGAGTATGCCACCAGCGCGCGCTGCGTCATCGCGGCGTCAAAGGCGGTAAATTTACCGTACTGGAACAGAGAAACCGTCAGCGGTTTGGCCAGAATCCCCAACGCCACGGCGCTCGGTAATGCCAGCAGAAAACACAAACGCAGGCCCCAGTCCATCAGACGGCAATACTCATCATGATTACCGCTGGAAAAACTTTTGGATAGCGAGGGCAGCAGGATAGTCCCCAACGCGACGCCAAGTACGCCAGACGGAAACTCCATCAGACGGTCAGCATAATACATCCATGACACTGAGCCAGAGGCCAGAAACGAAGCGAAAATCGTATTGATGATCAGTGAAATCTGGCTGACAGATACCCCAAGGATCGCCGGGCCCATTTGCTTGACGACGCGCATCGCCCCCGCATCACGGAAGTTCACGCGCGGCAGCACCAGCATGCCAATTTTCTTCAGGTGCGGAAGCTGATAAATCAGCTGTAGCACGCCGCCAACGGTAACGGCCCACGCCAGCGCCAGCACCGGAGGGTGAAAATAAGGCGCAGCAAACAGCGCGAAACCGATCATGCTGATATTCAGAAAGGTCGGCGCAAACGCCGGAATGGAAAAGCGATTCCAGGTATTCAGGATCGCACCCACCAGCGAAGCCAGCGAGATCAGCAGAATATACGGAAAGGTGATCCGTAGCAGTTGAGTGGTCAGCGCAAATTTGTCCGCTGTGTCGGCAAACCCAGGTGCGGTGACTAAAATCACCCACGGGGCAGCCAACATTCCGGCGACCGTCACCACGGCCAGCGCCAGAGTCAACAGCCCGGAAACGTAAGAGACAAAGACGCGGGTCGCATCCTCACCCTGCTTACTTTTATATTCGGCAAGAATAGGCACAAACGCCTGCGAAAAAGCGCCCTCAGCAAAGATTCGGCGCAGCAGGTTAGGAAGTTTGAACGCCACAAAAAAGGCATCAGTCGCCATCCCTGCGCCAAAGATTCTGGCGACAATCGCATCACGCGCAAAACCCAGCACACGTGAAAACATCGTCATCGAGCTGACGGCTGCCAGCGACTTTAATAAATTCATCTATGTTGTATTCCAGACTCTGAGGCAAAACCCCGACAAACCTGCCCGTAGGTCGGATAAGGCATGATCGCCGCCATCCGGCACTTTTGCTGTGCCTGATGGCGACGCCGTAGCGTCTTATCAGGCCGACAAACCAGCCTATGGTTGAAAAGAGGTGTTATTTTTGAGTTGGCATATAGTACCTGGATTACAATGAATTACTACCGCCAGATGTTACAGGGGGTTATTCAGCCATTGCCTCCCGCCACAGCTTTTCGACAACGCGCTGGGCCAGGAGCGCCTGCTCACCTGCCGTCTGGGGAACCGTCTGATTTTGCACGCACTCAATGAAATGACGTGCGCATCCGGCAAAACCACGCTGTTCCAGGGTAGTTTGCCAGCCTGCTACCGGCTTGTGCACCACTCCTTGCCCGCGCTCTTCCCGCCATTCCCGCATATCCGTGACGTCAATCAGGCCACCATCCGTCACCGCCTGCACGCTCTCGCGCTGGCTACCGGCGCGGCGATGCATACTGGTCGTTACCTGCATTTGCCCGGCAGAAAAATGGTGCTCCGCATAGAGCATCGCGCCGGAGTCATTGGTTAACAGCGTACCGTTATTTAACTGCGCTTTCTCTCCCGCCAGCCACAATGCGGTATCGACAACGTGCAGATAGTCGTCCAGCAGAGTGAAGCGCAGATCGTGCGGCCCGACGCTGTCCGTCCGGTGCTTATCCATGCGTACGGACGCCGCATTGCCCAACTGGGATTTGAGATCCTGATACAGCGGCGCAAATCGACGGTTAAACCCCACCATCAGCGTCAGCTTTTTCCTCTCGGCCAGCTCCACCAATTGTTCAGCCTCGCGCAGGTTTTCCGCCAGCGGTTTATCCACGCACACGTGAACCCCGGCATTCAGCAGTTCGCTGACCACCGCATAGTGCGTTGCGGTACTGGAATGGACGAAAACCGCATCGCAGGTTTGCGCCAGATTAACCAGTGAATCAACGTAAGGTATCCGCCAGGTATCACAGATACGCTGCGCTTTTTCCCGCGAAGGTGAAAATGCCCCTTTCAGCGTCCAGTCTGCACTAGCGCCCAGCACGGGCAGCCAGGCCTTTTGCGCAATCCCGCCGAGCCCGACAACGCCGATACGTAATTTATTCACATCAGTCTCCCAAGTGCGCCAGCAAGGAATCAAGCCGCTGCTTAAGCTCCGCGACGTCTGTTTCCAGCGCGTCAACGCGCGCCTGTAGATCGCCCGAAGCTGCCGGAAGTTCATCTGTGGTGGCCATCGCTTCATCAACGTCACCGCAAAACAGGTGCATATAACGGCTTTCACGTTTGCCCGGCTCACGCGCCAGGCGAACGACATAAGGACCATCTTCCCGGGTTGCCAGTTTCTCCAGTGTCGACTCTACTTCGGCCATGTCGCTGAATTCGTACATCCGGGAGGCGCGGCTACGCAGTTCACCAGGTGTTTGAGCACCGCGCAGCAACAGCGTGGTAATGAGCGCGACTTCCCCCGCGCTGAGCTTAAGATTGCCAAACTCAGAGTTGCAGAAACGCTGCTCATATTTCGTGACGCGATTACCAAAGCCACTCACCGTACGCAGGAAATGCCGTTTCACCAGGTTATCAAGCTGATCCTGCACGTCGGATTCCGACAGGTTCATCACGGGTTCACGATTCGTTTTTTGATTGCAGGCGGTTACGACTCCGTTTACGGAGAGCGGATACTGTTCAGGCGTAGTCACTTGTTTTTCTAATAAACAGCCAATCACCCGTGCTTCGGTGGCGGTTAATTCGTATTTCATCGTCTTCTCCATTAATCATGGCTGCATCTGAAACTTAGCGGCCGGGGGTCCATTCTGATGTGGTCAACGCCGTCAGCACGTGATCGCGCCACTGCCCGTCAATCAGCAGGTAGTCTTTGGCATACCCTTCTTTTTCAAAACCCAGTCGCGCCAGCAGGTCACCGCTGCGTTTATTATGTGGCATGTAGTTAGCCATAATGCGGTGAATATGCTGCGTGCGCTGCATATAGCGGATGGCCGAGGTTAAGGCTTCATACATCAGCCCCTGCCCCTGCCACTTCTGCGCAATGGAGTAACCGAGATAACAGGCGTGGAAAGATCCCCGCACGACGTTCGAGAAGTTCGCGACGCCAATAATCTCTTTTTCTTCCGGATCGAGCAGCGCAAAGTAATAAGCGGTGCCCTGTTTATGAAACTCAGAGATCATGCTCAGACGCGCCTGCCAGCCTGACGGATAACAGTGGCTTTCATCGCGAATAGGCTCCCAGGGTTTTAAGAAATGACGATTTTCTGCGTAATAATCTGCCAGACGCCAGGCATCACGCTCATGCACTAAACGCACGACCAGGCGGTCCGTGGTTAAGCGCACTTTTGGCACGTTACTGCGATAGCCAAACATTCTATACCTACTCCTTCCCGTAACGTCTTCAATACGCTATTCGCATTACTATACCTGCGCAAATACGCCCTGTGAAAAGAGCAAAATGCCATTTTTTGAATTATTCACACATTTTGATGAAAACTCTCTATCAAGACGGACTTTTGATAAAAAAATATTGTCCCACGAAGGGTGGGAAAAGCGATGACGACACCGCAGAATAGGAGGTGCTTATCTTTTAAACTCTATCCAGAGTGACGAGTTTTTCCCTGGAGGGGAAATATCGCAAGTCTCGCAGGCAAGGAACCTGGGTAAATACTTCCTTCTTATCGATAACATGCTGGTCGTGCTGGGTTTCTTCGTCGTGTTCCCGCTGATCTCAATTCGTTTCGTCGATCAAATGGGCTGGGCCGCCGTGATGGTCGGTATCGCGCTTGGATTACGTCAATTTATCCAGCAAGGTTTAGGTATCTTCGGCGGTGCTATTGCTGACCGTTTCGGGGCAAAACCGATGATCGTCACCGGCATGCTGATGCGCGCTGCCGGATTCGCCACCATGGGCATTGCCCATGAACCGTGGCTGCTATGGTTTTCCTGCTTTCTTTCCGGGCTGGGCGGCACGTTGTTCGACCCTCCCCGCTCGGCGCTGGTGGTCAAACTGATCCGTCCGGAAAAGCGCGGGCGTTTTTTCTCTATTCTGATGATGCAGGATAGCGCCGGGGCCGTGGTTGGCGCGTTGCTCGGCAGTTGGTTATTGCAATACGATTTCCGTCTGGTGTGTGCCACCGGCGCAATTTTGTTCGTTCTGTGCGCGGCGTTTAACGCCTGGCTACTTCCGGCATGGAAGCTGTCAACGGTGAAAATTCCGGTGCGCGAAGGAATGAGCCACGTGATGCATGACAAGCGCTTTGTCACTTATGTGCTGACGCTGGCGGGCTATTACATGCTGGCGGTACAAGTGATGCTGATGCTGCCAATAATGGTAAACGACATCGCTGGCTCACCGGCCGCTGTGAAATGGATGTATGCCATCGAGGCGTGCCTCTCTTTAACGTTGCTCTACCCGATTGCCCGCTGGAGTGAAAAACGCTTTCGCCTTGAGCATCGCCTGATGGCCGGTCTGCTGGTGATGTCTTTAAGCATGATGCCCATCGGCCTGGTCGGGAATTTGCAGCAGTTGTTCACCCTGATTTGCACGTTCTATATTGGCTCAATCATCGCAGAACCGGCGCGTGAAACCCTGAGCGCCTCGCTGGCAAATGCACGTGCCCGGGGAAGCTATATGGGTTTCAGTCGACTGGGACTCGCCATCGGCGGCGCCATTGGTTATATCGGCGGCGGCTGGCTGTTTGACATGGGTAAAACCCTGGCACAACCTGAGCTGCCCTGGATGATGCTCGGTATTATCGGCTTCATCACTTTCCTGGCGCTGGGCTGGCAATTCAGTCTCAAACGCCCAACGCGTGGTATGCTGGAGCCTGACGCCTGATAGCCAATCTGGCGTACGTGCTTTTTTCAGTTTTTTCTGCTGTTACCCGCAGCGCTGGTGCTCGATGATGCTTTGTGTCACGATTACACCACAAGCATCATGTTGAGGAACCCCATGAAAAAGTTTTTTTTTGCCGCTGCACTAATTGTCAGCGGCCTGTTGGTTGGTTGTAATCAACTCACGCAATACACGGTTAGCGAGCAAGAGATTAATCAGGCCCTGGCGAAGAATAATAACTTTTCAAAAGATATCGGTTTGCCTGGCGTCGCTGAAGCACATATCGTACTGAACAATCTCGCCAGCCAGATAGGCCGTGAAGAACCCAATAAAGTGACGCTGACCGGAGACGCCAACCTGGACATGAACTCCCTGTTTGGCAGTCAGAAAGCGACCATGAAGCTGAAGCTAAAAGCCTTACCGGTTTTCAATAAAGAAAAAGGCGCGATTTATCTGCAAGAAATGGAAGTCGTGGACGCTACCGTCACGCCGGAAAAAATGCAGTCGGTACTGCAAACGCTGATGCCTTATTTAAATCAGTCGCTGCGCAACTATTTCAACCAGCAGCCGGCATACATTCTACGGGATGACAGCAGCCAGGGGGAAGCGCTGGCGAAAAAACTGGCGAAAGGCATTGAGGTGAAACCGGGAGAAATCATTATCCCGTTCACCGACTAATATGACAGAGGGCGCCGATGCGCCCTTTTTTTTCGTGCAAACGAAAACGTTTCCGCTTATCCTTTGTTTCCGGCAAAAAAGACTATCCTCAGCCGGAGCATATTGATGACTGCACCATCCCAGGTTTTAAAGATCCGCCGCCCAGACGACTGGCATCTTCACTTTCGCGATGGCGACATGTTAAAAACTGTCGTGCCCTATACCAGCGAAGTTTATGGCCGCGCCATTGTCATGCCGAACCTGGCTCCGCCCGTCACCACGGTGGACGCGGCTACCGCTTACCGCCAGCGAATTCTTGACGCGGTTCCTGCCGGACACGACTTCACGCCATTAATGACCTGCTACTTAACGGATACGTTGGATCCCAATGAACTGGAACGTGGATTCAATGAAGGCGTGTTTACCGCTGCAAAACTCTATCCGGCCAATGCCACCACCAACTCGACGCATGGCGTAACCTCTATTGATGCCATCATGCCAGTGCTGGAACGGATGGAAAAATTGGGTATGCCTCTGCTGGTGCACGGCGAAGTGACGCATGCGGATATCGATATTTTCGATCGCGAGGCGCGCTTTATTGAAACGGTAATGGAACCACTGCGTCAGCGTTTAACTGCGCTGAAAGTGGTGTTCGAACATATCACGACTAAAGATGCTGCCGAATACGTGCGCGACGGCAACGACCTTCTGGCGGCGACCATTACGCCACAGCACCTGATGTTTAACCGCAACCACATGCTGGTCGGCGGGATTCGCCCACATCTGTACTGCCTGCCGATACTCAAACGTAACGTCCATCAACAGGCGCTGCGTGAGCTGGTCGCCAGCGGGTTTAACCGCGCCTTCCTCGGTACCGACTCAGCGCCGCATGCGCGTCATCGCAAAGAGTCAAGCTGTGGCTGTGCGGGCTGCTTTAATGCGCCGACCGCACTGGGCAGTTATGCCACCGTATTTGAAGAGATGAATGCACTGGACCATTTTGAAGCCTTCTGCTCACTCAATGGCCCACAGTTCTACGGTTTGCCGGTGAATGAAACCTTTATTGAGCTGGAACGCGTGGAGCACCAGGTCCCGGAGAGCATTGCGCTGCAAGATGATACGCTGGTGCCTTTCCTGGGTGGCGAAACGGTACACTGGTCCGTGAAAAGCTAAAAAAAGTGTAGCCAACTGGTGAGAATAACTGTATAAATAAACAGTATATTCTACAGGGGGCTACTATGCGTATTGAAGTCACTATTGCCAAAACTTCACCTTTACCTGCTGGTGCAATTGACGCGCTGGCAGGTGAACTCTCCCGCCGTATTCAGCACCATTTTCCGGATAACGAAGGTAACGTTACCGTCCGTTATGCCAGCGCAAACAATCTGTCGGTTATTGGTGCCACCAAAGAGGATAAAGAACGCATCAGCGAGATCCTCCAGGAGACCTGGGAAAGCGCGGATGACTGGTTCATCAATGAATAAATAATGATATGCAGTGATGTTTGTTTGCCGGGTCGCCCCGGCTTTTTTATACACACCATCTTTTAATCAATAGTTCATTCCTTCTGGCAAACTGATATTTTAATAATAAATTCCTGTCTATCTTTTAACCACAACACCAAAATAATTGTGCAACATGCTTAAAAAAAATGAATAACATGTCGGTTTGTTAGTCAGATAACGCTGAAAACGAAAATTTTATGTGCTTACCTCTTTAAATTTTCAATGAATACCCTTATTTATTGATATACTGAAGTTGCTTCAGAAAAAACGCATTGAACCTCGAAAACCGTTGTCTAGTAACACGAATTAGGGGGCATGATGGAAAAGAATAATGAAGTCATTCAGACTCATCCGTTAGTAGGATGGG
This sequence comes from Citrobacter sp. RHBSTW-00859, assembly GCF_013729795.1. Classification (NCBI taxonomy): domain Bacteria; kingdom Pseudomonadati; phylum Pseudomonadota; class Gammaproteobacteria; order Enterobacterales; family Enterobacteriaceae; genus Citrobacter; species Citrobacter sp. RHBSTW-00859. The sequence continues at coordinate 3,073,220 of NZ_CP056284.1, forward strand.
ACATCAGCACTGTTGATAGCTACGATGCGCTGATGCTGCGTTTGCACTACCAGACCCCGAATCGTCCTGACCCGGATGGGACTGAAGTTGGTCAAACGCTCTGGTTAACCACTGATGTTGCCAGGCAATTTATTTCGATATTAGAAGCAGGAATCGCTAAAATTGAATCCGGCGATTACCAGGTAAATGAGTATCAGCGACATTAAATCTGATACATCCAACCATCAAAAGGCACCTTTCCGGTGCCTTTCTTATTTCCAGGTTGAATATTCCGGGTCACTTATTTACCCTGCTACTATCGCGATTGCAGAGAGAAGCGGATGAAATACGACTTAATCATAATTGGCAGCGGTTCCGTGGGCGCCGCAGCCGGATACTATGCCACTCGCGCCGGTCTGAAGGTTCTGATGATCGATGCGCATATGCCACCGCATCAGCAGGGCAGCCACCACGGCGACACTCGATTAATTCGTCATGCCTATGGCGAAGGTGAAAAATATGTTCCGCTGGTGCTGCGTGCGCAAACATTATGGGATGAATTATCCACCCAAAATGAAGAACCGATTTTTGTGCGCTCTGGTGTCATCAACCTTGGTCCGGCAGATTCAACCTTCTTAGCGACCGCGGCGCAAAGCGCAAAACAGTGGCAACTCAATGTTGAACAACTGGATGCAGCAGCCATTATGGCGCGCTGGCCAGAGATTCGCGTACCTGAAAACTATATCGGTCTGTTTGAAGCGGAGTCTGGTTTTTTACGTAGTGAGTTAGCGATTAAAACCTGGATCCGTCTGGCGGAAGAAGCAGGCTGTGCGCAGCTATTTAAATGCCCGGTCAGCGCAATTCGTCATAGTGATGATGGCGTCACGGTAGAAACCGCCGATGGTGACTATCACGCGCAAAAAGCGGTGATCAGCGCCGGAACCTGGGTACAGGCATTAGTCCCTGAACTACCGATACAACCGGTACGCAAAGTGTTCGCCTGGTATCAAGCCGATGGGCGTTTCAGCGTTAAGAATAACTTCCCTGCCTTCACCGGGGAGCTACCAAATGGCGATCAATTCTACGGTTTCCCGGCAGAAAACGACGAGCTAAAAATTGGTAAGCACAATGGCGGACAGGTAATTCATTCGGCAGAAGAGCGCAAGCCGTTTGCCGCTGTAGCCAGCGATGGTTCTGAAGCCTTCCCATTCCTGCGCACAATTCTGCCAGGCGTAGGCTGCTGTCTGCACGGTGCGTCCTGCACCTATGATAACTCACCAGATGAAGACTTTATTATTGATACTCTACCGGAGCATGACAACACGCTGATCATCACCGGGCTGAGCGGACATGGCTTTAAGTTTGCCTCCGTCCTCGGAGAGATTGCGGCAGACTTCGCCCAGGACAAATCGTCTGACTTTGACCTGACGCCCTTCAGGCTAAGTCGTTTTAAGCGATAATAAATGAATGGCCTCGTTGGTGAGGCCATTTTTAATGACAGGAATAACGTTGATGCGCCGCATCTTTCACTATCTGGTTAATAATATTCGCGAGCATCTTATGCTCTACATTATTTTATGGTCGCTGCTGGCAATTATGGATGTGATATATATTATGTTTTTCTGAATCCGCAACACTGACACTAATTGACATAAACTGATATTAACTTAATTTTCATTGCAATTAACTGAACAAGAAAAACACCTTAAACACCCACAAACCAAGGCTTCACATCATCCCCCCACTAATTCCTTGATGATTACTTCATAATTCAAACAATTTTATTGAATCAGAAACAAATATCACCATTATTGTTATTTATTAGTTGCATTAATGTCTTTTACGCGCCATTTTCATTCACTTGTGAAATATCTAACGGTGCACTTATGCAATTAAATAATACTCCACAACGCTATGGCGTGGTGTCTGCCGCTTTGCACTGGCTGATTGCGATTGCTGTATATGGCATGTTTGCGCTGGGATTGTGGATGGTCACGCTCAGCTATTACGACGGCTGGTATCACCAGGCCCCTGAACTGCATAAAAGCATCGGCGTTGTGCTCATGATGGGGCTGGTTATCCGCGTCGTCTGGCGGTTGATCTCCCCTCCTCCTCCTGCGCTGGCAAGTTATTCCCGTTTCACCCGCATCGCGGCGGCACTGGGTCACCTCGCGCTATACACATTGCTCTTTTCAATTGTCATCAGCGGGTATTTGATTTCCACCGCTGATGGCAAAGCGATAAGCGTATTTGGTTGGTTCGACATTCCTGCCACCCTTGCCAATGCGGGCGCTCAGGCCGACCTCGCTGGTAGTCTGCACCTGTGGCTTGCGTGGACCATGGTGGTTTTATCGCTTCTGCACGGACTGATGGCCCTGAAACATCACTTTATCGATAACGACGATACCCTGAATCGCATGTTGGGAAAATCGTCATCTGACTATGGAGCTTAAAATGAAAAAAAACCTGCTGGGACTTACACTCGCCTCTCTGTTATTCACCACCGGGTCAGCCGTGGCGGCAGATTACAAAATTGACAAAGAAGGACAGCATGCCTTTGTTAATTTCCGTATTCAGCACCTGGGTTACAGTTGGCTGTACGGCACATTTAAAGATTTCGACGGGACTTTTACCTTTGATGAGAAAAATCCCGCAGCCGATAAGGTTAACGTCACCATCAACACCAACAGCGTTGACACCAATCACGCCGAACGCGACAAGCACCTGCGCAGTGCAGATTTCCTTAACGTGGCCAAATTCCCGCAGGCGACCTTTAGCTCTACCAGCGTGAAGAAAGAGGGGAACGACCTGGATATCACCGGTAATCTCACCCTGAACGGCGTCACTAAACCGGTTACGCTGGATGCGAAGCTGATTGGTCAGGGCGGCGATCCGTGGGGTGGCACGCGTGCAGGTTTTGAAGCACAAGGTAAAATTAAGCTGAAGGACTTCAACATCACCACCGATCTCGGCCCGGCGTCTCAGGAAGTCGATCTGATCATCTCAGTGGAAGGCGTCCAACAGAAGTAACGTATGAGTTGCCGGATGGGGCTAAAGCCGCCATCCGGCATGATGACTATTGCGCAGGATCCGGAATACCCAGTTTGGTATTCAGGCGACCGCGTGACTTATTAAAGATTTTGTTGCCATTTTCACGTCCGGCGCGAAGACGACGTTGCTCTTCTTCCGGCAACTTACTCTCTTCGCTACACAACTCGCTACAGCAGCCGTTATACTTCTGCGCGCAGGCCGGACACTGGATAAACAACAGATGGCAGCCATCATTTTTGCAATTAGTATGGCTGTCGCACGCCGTTCCGCACTGATGGCAATGTGCAATAACATCTTCAGAAATCCTTTCGCCCATACGCTCATCAAAAACGAAGTTTTTACCGACAAAACGCACAGGAAGCCCCTGTTCACGTGCCTTGCGGGCATATTCAATAATACCACCCTCTATGTGCCAGACTTTGCTAAATCCGTTGTGTTTCATCCAGGCGCTGGCTTTCTCACAACGGATCCCGCCCGTGCAATACATAACGATTTTTTTATCTTTATGCGCCTGCATCATTTCAACGACTTTCGGTAACTGGTCGCGGAACGTGTCTGCCGGGATTTCTAGCGCATTCTCGAAATGGCCCACTTCATATTCATAGTGGTTGCGCATATCAATGAATACCGCGTCAGGATCGTCCAGCATGACGTTTACTTCCGCCGCCTTCAGGTAATCACCTACGTTGCTGGCGTCAAATTGCGGATCGTCAATACCATCCGCCACGATGCGTTCACGCACTTTCATGCGCAGCACCCAGAACGATTTACCATCATCATCCAGCGCGATATTCAGACGTAACCCGGCGAATGCGGGATCAAACGCATAAAGCTGCTGGCGGAATGCCTCGACGTTGCTTTGCGGTACGCTGATTTGCGCATTGATTCCTTCATGGGCAAGATAAACGCGCCCGAAGACGTTCAATGCAGTGAACATCTGGTACAGCGCATCACGCGTGTGCTGAGGATTGGCGATGGTGAAATATTTATAGAATGAGATCGTCGTGCGCGGCTCGGTCTCAGCCAACATTTTGGCTTTGAGCGCATCGTTCGAAATGCGGTTGTGTAACACTGGCATGGTGTACGTATCCTGCAAATAGGGAGAAAATGAAAATCGGCGGCATAATAAAGCAAACACCGCCAATTTACATCCACACATTTTACGCTACATTTCTTACTCCAATATAAAAGTGCAACAACAATTGCTGGTTTAATCACCGTTCTCCCGTCACAAATTTTTGATATGCGCGAAAAAATGCGACAATACAGGCAATTGGTCGTTTGAAGACAGGATAGACATGACGAATTTACCCAAGTTTTCGGCTGCGTTACTGCATCCACGTTATTGGTTAACCTGGCTGGGCATTGGCATCCTTTGGTTAATCGTGCAGTTACCCTACCCGGTTCTTTACAAGTTGGGCTGCGCATTAGGTCGTCTGGCATTACGTTTGATGAAACGTCGGGCAAAAATTGTTTCCCGTAATCTGGAACTGTGCTTCCCGCAAATGAGCGAGCAGGAACGCCAGCAGATGATCATCAAGAACTTCGAGTCCGTGGGCATGGGCGTGATGGAAACCGGAATGGCCTGGTTTTGGTCTGACAAGCGCATTTCACGCTGGACGGAAGTTATCGGGATGGAACATATCCGCGACGTTCAGGCGCAAAAGCGGGGAATTTTGTTAGTGGGTCTGCACTTTCTGACCCTTGAACTGGGTGCGCGTCAGTTTGGTTTGCAGGAGCCGGGGATAGGCGTATATCGCCCTAACGACAACCCACTGCTCGACTGGCTACAAACCTGGGGCCGTATGCGCTCTAATAAATCCATGCTCGATCGTAAAGACCTGAAAGGAATGATTAAAGCGTTGAAAAAAGGCGAAGTGGTCTGGTATGCACCGGATCATGACTACGGTCCCCGCGCCAGCGTATTTGTCCCGCTTTTTGCTGTTGAACAGGCCGCAACAACCTCCGGGACCTGGATGCTTTCACGCATGTCGAATGCCTGCCTGGTACCGTTTGTTCCCCGCCGCAAACCTGACGGTAAAGGTTATCAATTGATTATGCTGCCTCCGGAGTGTTCACCGCCGTTAGACAACGCGGAGACTACGGCAGCGTGGATGAATAAGATTGTTGAGCAATGCATCATGATGGCCCCAGAGCAGTATATGTGGCTACACCGTCGTTTCAAGACGCGTCCTGAAGGTTCACCTTCCCTGTACTAAAGCACGGTTGCAGTCCTGTGGACTGCAACACCTTCCCTGCCCGCTTTAGGTTTAACTGCTATCCGCATTGCAGCAACTATCTACCAGGCGCATAATTAGCCTGCTTGCTTATATTCAATCGATAGCGCAAACAGCGCGCCACACTGCGGAACGCTATGTCACCCTCAGATGCTCCCATAAACTGGAAACGTAACCTCACCGTTGCCTGGTTGGGTTGTTTTTTAACCGGTGCAGCATTTAGCCTGGTTATGCCCTTTTTGCCCCTCTATGTCGAGAGCCTCGGCGTCACGGGTCATAGCGCCCTGAATATGTGGTCAGGTCTGGTCTTCAGCATCACTTTTCTCTTTTCCGCCATCGCCTCTCCTTTCTGGGGTGGCCTTGCCGATCGCAAAGGGCGAAAAATCATGCTGCTGCGTTCCGCATTGGGTATGGCGATTGTGATGCTGCTGATGGGGCTGGCGCAAAATATCTGGCAGTTCCTGGTCCTGCGCGCCCTGTTGGGTCTGCTCGGCGGTTTCATTCCCAACGCCAATGCGCTGATCGCCACCCAGGTTCCGCGCAATAAAAGCGGCTGGGCGCTGGGAACGCTTTCCACCGGCGGCGTCAGCGGCGCACTGCTCGGACCGTTGGCAGGCGGGCTGCTCGCGGATCAGTACGGACTACGCCCGGTATTTTTCATCACCGCCAGCGTACTGCTGCTCTGTTTTATCCTGACGCTATTTTTTATTCGCGAACGTTTCCAACCGGTGAGCAAGAAAGAGATGCTGCACATTCGCGAAGTCGTGGCCTCGTTAAAAAATCCCAAACTGGTGCTGAGCCTGTTTGTCACAACGCTGATAATCCAGGTGGCAACCGGGTCCATCGCGCCAATTCTGACGCTGTACGTTCGAGAGCTGGCTGGCAACGTCAGTAACATCGCCTTTATCAGCGGGATGATTGCTTCCGTACCGGGCGTGGCTGCGTTAATCAGCGCCCCGCGACTTGGCAAATTAGGTGATCGAATTGGCCCGGAGAAGATCCTGATTGTTGCTCTGGTCATCTCCGTGCTGCTGCTTATTCCAATGTCGTTTGTACAATCGCCCTGGCAACTTGCCGTTCTGCGCTTTTTATTGGGGGCCGCTGACGGCGCTCTGCTCCCGGCAGTACAAACGCTGCTGGTCTATAACTCAACCAATCAGATCGCCGGGCGTATTTTCAGTTATAACCAGTCATTTCGCGATATCGGTAACGTAACGGGACCGTTAATGGGGGCGGCAATTTCCGCCAACTACGGTTTTCGCGCCGTCTTCTGCGTGACCGCGGGCGTCGTACTGTTTAACGCTTTCTACTCGTGGAATAGTCTGCGCCGTCGCCGGAGCACTGAGGCTACGGGATGATTTTTGTGCATTCATACTTGCAATATCGGAGAATCAACTATTATTTCCCTGAATACTTCATTAAATCAAAGGGAGACTCTGATGACCATGTATGCCACGCTGGAAGAAGCCATTGATGCCGCTCGTGAAGAATTTCTGGCTGATAACCCTGACCTTGAGCCCGACGAAGCCAGCGTTCAACAGCTAAGCGTACAAAAATACGTGCTACAGGATGGTGACATTATGTGGCAGGCGGAATTCTTTGCTGATGAGGATGAGGGCGAGGGTGAATGCCTGCCAATGCTGAGTGGTGAAGCGGCCCAAAGCGTTTTTGATGGCGACTATGATGAAATTGAAATCCGTCAGGAGTGGCAGGAAGAAAACACGCTTCACGAATGGGATGAAGGTGAATTCCAGCTGGAACCTCCCCTGGATACTGAAGAGGGTCAGACCGCGGCCGATGAATGGGATGAGCGATAGCTACTCGTAAGGTCCGTGGTGAATGTCGAGCGGGAGCAGCAAGGTATCAAACACCAGCGAAAATGGCAGGTCGAGGATGGTGACGTAGCGCCACGCGGAGTCCCGGACATCCCATTGCACGCCAGGATAGTATTGGTTTCCGTGCCCTTGCCCTGGGATAGTTCGGCTAATAATACTGCCGCATCCGCTCAGCAAGCACACCATGATTGCTACTGCCAATATTCGCACCTGATACCTCACGGCTCTTTTATTTAGTATAAAAAAATACCGGCACCAGGCCGGTATTTTCACGTTACTTAACGCTTACTTTTTCCTGAGCGCCAGCGGATTCAGGGTCAGTCCCTGGTAGTAATTCACCCACGAAGAATACTTATCAGGTGAATTCCAGACGCGATAGTGCAAACGCGCCATCGTCACCGGATCGCTCAACAGCACCAGACGGCGGTCACGGTTTAGTTTCTCCGGCGTTTCGTTCAGCGCCTGCTCCACATGGCGGTCACGGGCAATCTCAAGCACGTTACTCGCGCGGTGGCGTGCAGTCGCCATTGCCGTTGCCAGTGCGTTAAATGACGGGTTAAACACCGCATGCATAAAGCCGTCGTCCAGCGTACGATTGCGGTTCATCACCAGATAGGTATCCGTATCAACCAGCACCTGCGGCGGAGAATACTCTTCCGGGATCAGGAACAGCTTCCAGCGCTTGGTACGTAACCCAACCGTGGAGCGGCTGGAAATCACGGAAACAAACGGCGACAGGATCAGCGAGAAGACAATCGGCGCCAGCCAGAACAGGAAACGCAGATCCAGCCAGGCCATACCTACCGCCCACACCAGCCCCAGCAGTAACTGAGAACCGTGACGCATAAATGCTTCACCCCACGGGGTGGAATCGTCATCACGCTGCGGTGAATTCCACACCACTTCCCAACCGAGGAAGGCGCTCACGACGAAGACGGTATGGAACAGCATACGTACCGGCGCCAGCAGCACGGAGAACAGAACCTCCAGCAGCAGCGACAGCGTGACGCGGATAAACCCGCCGTACTCTTTCGTCCCTTTACACCAGATGAGCAAAATACTCAGCAGCTTCGGCAGGAACAGCAGCACCATCGTAGAAGCAAACAGCGCGATCGCCAGTTCAGGACGCCACTGCGGCCATACCGGAAACAGCTGGCGCGGTTGCAGGAAGTACTGTGGTTCCGTCAACGCATGCACCACCTGCAATGCGGTCGATAACGCGAGGAACATAAACCACAGCGGCGCGGAAAGATAGGACATAACGCCGGTCAGGAACACCGCACGGTGAACCGGGTGCATCCCCTTCACCAGGAACAGACGGAAGTTCATCAGGTTGCCATGACACCAGCGACGGTCACGCTTGAGTTCATCCAGCAGGTTCGGCGGTAGCTCTTCATAAGAGCCCGGCAGATCGTAAGCAATCCACACGCCCCAGCCGGCACGACGCATCAACGCCGCTTCGACGAAGTCATGGGAGAGAATCGAACCCGCAAACGAGCCTTCGCCCGGTAACGGCGCAAGCGCACAGTGTTCGATAAACGGCTTCACGCGAATAATCGCGTTATGCCCCCAGTAGTGCGATTCCCCCAATTGCCAGAAGTGAAGTCCAGCGGTAAACAACGGACCATAAACACGGGTCGCAAACTGCTGACAGCGTGCATACAGCGTATCCATACCGGAAGCCTTCGGTGAAGACTGGATAATCCCGGCATTTGGATTCGCTTCCATCAGGCGCACCAGCCCGCTCAGACAGTCACCGCTCATCACGGAGTCAGCGTCCAGCACCACCATGTAGCTGTACTGATTTCCCCAGCGACGGCAGAAGTCATCAATATTGCCGCTTTTACGCTTCACGCGACGACGACGACGACGGTAGAAAATCTGCCCTTCGCCTTGCACTTCGGCAATCAGCTCCATCCACGCTTTTTGTTCTGCTACGCAGATATCGGGGTTGTAGCTGTCGCTCAGGATGTAAACATCAAAATGCTCGGCGTTGCCCGTCGCTTTGACCGACTCCCACGTGGCGCGAAGTCCCGCGAATACGCGGTCAACGTCCTCGTTACAGATCGGCATAATCAACGCGGTCCGGTGCTCGGGATTTAACGGTTCGTCCCCAACCGTTGAGGCGGAGATACTGTACTTATCTCGCCCAATCAACAGTTGCAGGAAGCCCATCAGCGCGGTCCAGAATCCTGCTGAAACCCAACAGAAAAGCACGGCAAACAAAATGAGAATGCCGGTCTGGAGCATGTAGGGCAGCAGTTGCATAAAGGAGACCCATAAATCCTGCCCCATCATGTCAACAGGATTAATGAATGCCCAACCCTGATACGGAAGGATCGTCTTCATATACCAGGTTGCGACGACCGTTTGCGCCAGCGTTAAGATCAACAACGTATAGCGGCGGATGGTGCCAACCGTACGCCATTTTTGCTCGCTCTCCTGTTCTTCTTTCGTCAAACGCGAAAGATAACGCGGAGTCACATCGCGCCCGCGCAGGCGATCCCAAAAGCGGCCAACCGGGTTGGTACGCCAGGGATCGGGGAACATAGAGGTACGCGTTGCTTTTGGCATCGCCTGCAGCTGATCGCGCCCCTCATCGTCCTTAACCAACTGCTCTTTGGCCAGAGAATCAGGCCACGCCTGCTCCAGGCGAGCTTTCACCGAACCCTGCGGTGAATCATCTTCGCGCGAGTACGTACGATGCTCGGCATCCAGCGCCTGATGAACGGCGCGGATGTCAGTTTTCGGCAGTGCCGCTTTTTCGATATCCGAAAGCGGCATTGCGTCAATATACTCAGTTGTCTTATTCATTGGCAGGTAACTGGTAGCTCCAGGTTTCACTCAGCGTCTGATCGGCATTGACCAAGGCAGCACGCATTTCAGTGGTTTTCTTCACATCTTTCACTTTCACGCGCAATACCAAACGCCAACCTTTAGAGACCGGGTTGTAGCGCACAGTACTTTCAACGATCTCGCCGTTGTCGCCAATACTGGTTTGTGCGGTAACCGGGGTATCCTGCGGCAGCTTTTTCATATCCGTGCCGGTAAAGTCCACCACAAACGCGATGGTGCCATCAGGCTGACGAATGAGGTTAGACTGTTTTACATCACCGGTTGAACGACGAGTCTGCTGGACCCAGGCGCTATCAGGGGCATGAAGCTTGTCTTCGTCACGCGTGAACGTCAGGGTGTACTTGAAGTTCATCTCTTTACCAGCTTCAGGCAGTTGATCCGGCGTCCAGTACGCAACGATGTTATCGTTCGTTTCATCGTTAGTTGGGATTTCAACTAACTCAATCTTACCTTTACCCCAATCACCTTTTGGCGTGATCCAGGCGCTTGGGCGCAGATCGTAACGATCGTCGATATCTTCAAAACGCGAGAACTGACGGCCACGCTGCAGCAGGCCGAAACCTTGCGGATTTTCCATCGCAAAGCTGCTCACCGCCAGATGTTTCGGGTTATTCAGCGGACGCCAAATCCACTCGCCGTTGCCAGCGTGGATCGACAAACCGTTAGAGTCATGCAGTTCCGGACGATAGTTGGTCGCCGGAGAAGGCTGGTTTGGTCCGTACAGGAACATACTGGTTAACGGTGCCACGCCCAGCTTGCCCACTTTGTCGCGCAGATAAACTTTGGACTGAACATCGACTACCGTGTCACGACCCGGAATGATGACAAAGCGATACGCTCCGGTTGCGCGCGGAGAATCCAGCAAGGCATAAATGGTCAAACGTTTGTCAGTCGGTTTCGGACGCTCGATCCAAAACTCACGGAAGCGGGGAAATTCTTCGCCAGAAGGCAGAGCGGTATCAATCGCGAGACCGCGCGCAGACAGACCGTAGACCTGCCCTGCCCCCAGAACACGGAAATAGCTGGCACCGAGCATGCTGACGATTTCGTCGTTTTTATCTTTGCTGTTGATCGGATACAGCACTTTGAACCCGGCGAAACCGAGATCTTTTACCGTGTCTTTATCATGCTGAACATCGCCAAAATTAAAATAATCCGGGCTGTATTTGATTCTTTTCACCGCTGTAGCGGTAACTTCGTTGATTTTGACCGGCGTGTCGAAGTACATCCCCTGGTGGTAGAACTCGAGCTTAAATGGGGTCTTGAGATTACTCCAGTAGGCTTTATCGCGGTTAAACTGGATCTGCTGATAATCCGCATATTTCATGTCGCGGAAAACGGAGGGCAAGTTACTTTTTGGCGCCTCATAGCCTTTACCGGCTAAGGATTGAGCTTGTTTTGCAACATCATCGATGCTGAACGCCCAGCTCGATGATGTGTACAGCGTTAACATAACTGCTGCACCCAACCAACGCATTTTCATCATTTGTAGTTTATGTTTCATAATTAGTAAGCACTTCCCCCTTTGTGTGCTTATATTGATCCGATCCATTTTAATGGATAATCGGGTATTCCGACAACTGAATCCCTGTATTGTTCGCGCGCTGGCTCATGGTTTAATCAGGTTCAACTACCTGTTTTCACTTTGCGTGCTTATCCTGGAGACAGGTTGTTGGACTTCGTGTAGGGTTGCCCTCGAATGTAACCATTATTCGTCTTAGGGATAAGACGAAAAGTCTGAGAATACATAACTGTCTATGAGCTCTGTATCACCACCACGCGAATATTTTCTTGACTCCATCCGTGCCTGGCTAATGTTGTTAGGAATCCCATTCCATATTTCATTGATTTACTCGACCCACACCTGGCACGTGAACAGCGCGGAACCGTCGTGGTGGTTGACCCTGTTTAACGACTTTATCCATGCTTTTCGCATGCAAGTCTTCTTTGTCATTTCGGGTTATTTTTCCTACATGCTATTTTTGCGCTATCCGCTAAAACGCTGGTGGAAGGTGCGTGTAGAACGCGTGGGGATCCCGATGCTGACCGCGATTCCATTACTTACGCTGCCGCAATTTATCATGCTGCAATACGTAAAGGGAAAAGCTGACAGTTGGCATACTCTCAGCGGCTACGATAAATACAATGCGCTGGCCTGGGAGCTGATTTCCCATCTGTGGTTTTTACTGGTTCTGGTCGTATTAACGACCGTGAGCATGTGGGTGTTCACCCAGATGAAAAACAGACTGACGCGTAGCGACGCCGCCAGCGCCCCGGCGGTGTCGATGACTAAATTATCGCTGATCTTCATCTTGTTAGGTGTCGGTTACGCTGCCGTCAGAAGGACAATTTTCATCCTCTACCCTTCGATTCTCAGCGATGGCATGTTCAATTTTATCGTTATGCAAACGCTGTTCTATGCGCCGTTCTTTATCTTCGGCGCACTGGCGTTTATCAACCCGAATCTGAAAGCGCTGTTTACCACACCGTCACGCGGTTGCACGCTCGGTGCTGCATTCGCATTTGTGGCATACCTGCTCAATCAGCGTTACGGCAACGGCGATGCCTGGATGTATGAAACCGAATATGTCATTACCATGGTCATGGGACTGTGGATGGTGAACGTCGTCTTTTCGTTGGGTCACCGTTTGCTTAATTTCCAGTCTGCCCGCGTGACCTATTTTGTCAACGCGTCGCTGTTTATCTATCTGGTGCACCACCCGTTAACGCTGTTTTTTGGCGCTTACATCACACCGCATATCACGTCGAATCTGCTGGGTTTTCTCTGCGGTCTGCTGTTTGTGGTTGGGATTGCGGTAATACTGTACGAAATCCATTTACGCATACCGGTGCTGAAGTTTCTCTTTTCGGGTAAACCGCCCGTTAAGCAGGATAAAAACAAGGCCGTAGCCGGCTAGTTTTTCCCTCAATCATTGTGTGGTTCAAAGCAGCCATTCAATGGGTAACACGGACACCAGCTTTACCAGAACCCGCTTCCAGAATCCTGTGGCGGGTTCTTTTTTCAGGACCTGTTCACTGCCAGACAGTCGGTCGACCCAATTAATTCTCCCCCAACGGTCAAGGCGTAGCTGCCAGGCCATATCACGCTGGCTTTGCATAAACCGTTTATGAATCAATTCGGCCAGCACTTCACTCTCAATCACAAATCCCATTTCCGTATTGAGCAGCGTCGAACGAGGATCAAAATTAAGCGAGCCGATAAACACTTTGCGATCATCAATACTGAACGTTTTCGCATGCAGGCTGGACCCTGAATTCCCGGTTAATCCACGATCGTGAACGACCGAGACGCGATCGCGGGTCGGTTTAAGTTCGTATAATTCTACACCGTAGCGCAGCAGTTTTTTTCGCCAGCGCGCATAGCCCGCATGGACGATCGCCACATCATTCGCCGCCAGTGAATTGGTTAAAATGGCAATCTTGACGCCTTTTCTTACCAGTCTCAGGAGCTGCGCCACACCGGCACGCGTCGGCACAAAGTAGGCAGAAATAATATCAATACGTTCAGTCGGCGAGCCCATTACGTCAAACAAACGCTGCGGTAATAGCGAGTGGCGCGGCGCTTTCCCTTCTCCTTTTGCAGGATCATCGCTCAGCAAACGCGTTTTGGCCCAAATCAGCGGCAGCGATCTTTGATCGAGACTGGACATAAACTGGCTGGTTTCCAGCTTATGCAGATAGCGGCGGGTAATATCATCGTTATACCAGGATTCGGGTAGCTCAATACGCTGTACAGAATCTGGCTCGGACATCTCAAGCACATTTTGTAACGTTGAAACCGAGCGGCAGTGCCAGTAACGCTCAAAATCATCCGCCACATCTTTGACAACCGGCCCGATAGCCATGACGTCCAGGTCGGAAAATAGCGGTTGCTCACCCGCGCCAAAATAGGCATCGCCAATATTACGCCCACCAACGAGAGTCACCACGCCGTCAGCGGTATAACTTTTATTGTGCATGCGCCGATTAAGCCGGGCAAAATCGGTTAAATAGCCCAGCGCGCGCAGGATGCGAAAGGAAAACGGATTGAAGAGGCGAACTTCTATATTGGGGTGCTTATCCAGCAGACGCAGCGTGTCGTCCAAACCCGGCGTGTTGTTATCATCCAGCAGCAAACGCACCCGTACGCCTCGCTTCGCTGCGGCCAGCAGTACGGAAAATAGCAATAACCCGGACATGTCGTTTTCCCAGATGTAATACTGCACATCCAGGGTACGTTCCGCCATTTCCGTTAACCGATAGCGAGCAGCAAACGCATCCAGGCTGTCATCCAACGCAAGAATGCCGCATTCTCCCGGGTGGTCTTCGCAAAGGGGCGTGATGGCACGCTCAAGTCGCGTCATATCAGTCCGTGTGATCATCGCCTTGTTGTGTTAGCAATCTCTTATAAAGTTGAGCGTTTTCGTCATCAAAGCACACGAAGTATATCTGATCAGGAAGTGCGCGGCGGGTAATAAATTTCAGCACCGTTTTCACCGCTATTTCTGCCGCTGCGGCGCGTGGATAGCCATAAGCCCCGGTGCTAATCGCCGGAAAAGCAATGGAGTGATAACCATTGACCAGGGCCAGTTGCAGGGTGTTTAAGTAAGCTTCTTCGAGGCGTTCGGCCTCATGATGACCTCCCCCTTGCCAGACGGGTCCTACGGTATGAATGACCGCTTTTGCCGCAAGCGCCCCCGCCAGAGTGATCACCGCATGCCCTGTCGGGCATTCTCCTTGTTGCTGGATAACCTGTTTGCAGGCCTCCAGCAATGCTGGTCCGGCAGCGCGATGGATTGCGCCATCGACGCCACCGCCTCCCAGTAGCGATGAATTCGCCGCATTGACAATCACATCAACAGCGACAGTCGTAATATCGCCATGTAACACATGAACACGTGATTGCATAAGTTCCCCCTGACAAAACACCATTCGTTAAGTGTACAGCAGGGTTTTCCCTTAAATCTCTCTTTTTAACCGTAAGTGTGCATATCTACGCCACAGCGAGTCATTTATATTCAATATTAAGAATCGCCATGTTTTTCTGTTCATTGAGGTAGTGCATTTTGACTGTGGCAATTTCCTGCACATTCTGAGGGGCTGTCGCGAGCTGCTGCGGGTTGTAAAGACTATTCTGGTTGGTGCCGTTGCGGATACATGACAATTCAATTTGCTGCTGCTGTCTGTTAACGTCGCAAGGTGATTCAACTATCGCTCCGCGAAAATGAATAACCCCGCCGGTTGTGATTTGCTGCGCAATTGCAGGGAGGGTTAAAAGAGAAAAAGCACATAAACTGGTACTTAAAATACGCTTTAATAATGTACACATAAGGGTTCCTCAATGATTAGCCATCTTTGAGGGATCGAAATGATCCTTCACCGCTACGATTAACGATCAAATACAAACGCTCACACGCTTCTATATTCATAGAACAGCAGCGCATTCCCAGCCACACCCTTAATGCAAATACAGCAAAAAATTATGGGTGACTGTTTGAGTCAGGCCATTGTTGCGACAGATGCAGAGACTGCCCATCTGAAACGGTAACGATAATTTTGACCGAGTCCTCAGATGAAATATTAAAGCTCAGTTTGGTTAATTCAATCGGTCGATTAGCAGGGACCGAAAGGCTTATTTTCTGCTGCGACTGGCTTTGTCCCCCCTGCCCTTTACGTATGGCAAGGACTTGTACCTCACATACGCACGGTTGGGTTAACGTCACCTGAGGAATAATGGTGTACATATCACCTTGCTGAGTTGTATTGAATGTTATTTGATTTGCCAGCGCGGCAATGAGTAATAGCGTATGCATCATATTCTCCCGAAAAAAAACAGGGCTCACGCCCTGTTTATTATCAGTCAGAAAACTGAATTAGTGTTGGTTAGCTGTAGCGTTGTTGCCGAAGCCAACTTGCTGAATCAGCACATTGGAGTCAGAAGCGGTCTGATTAACCAACGCACCGTTACGGCCACCGAACTGGGTTACACTAATATCAGCATTTTTAGCATTCCACTGATCGATAGTGGCATTGTTCTGGAAGCCAGTCTGTTTCAGGCTAATGGTACTGTCATCAGCGCCCTGACCAACTACAGCCCCGTTACCACGCCCCTGTTGTGTGATGGTGACATCTGATTTACGCGCATCACTTTGCAGAGCATTCGCAGCGTTGTTTGACCCATATTGGTAGATACTCAGTGAAGAGTCTGGGCCATAATTACTACCGCCACCATGATGATTGCCGCCCCATTGCGGAACAACACCAGCCAGAGCACTGCCAGAAACTACGATTGCTGCGAATGCTGCCACTTTTAAAAGTTTCATGGTAAACCCCCATCGGATTGATTTAATCGTCGTTAATGGATTAGCGTTGAGTAACGCGAATTGCCATTTGCGACTGTCTCTGCACCACAACTGCTGTTTTTTGTGTACCGTACTGAGTAATATTGGCTTTATTACCAGAACCTTTCTGGATAATTACCGCCGTATTACCGTATGAACCTTGTTTAATACTCGCGTCATTGGAACTACCCGTTTGATCAATATATGCAAAGTTATATGACCCCGTCTGGTCTGTTTTCGCTCGGTTACCAGAACCTTCTTGCGAAATAACCGACAATAACTTCGAGCCCCCCTGTCGAGTATTTGCACTGTTCGCAGTGCCAACCTGACCAATAATGGCTGCCTGATTAAATGAAGACTTACTTAATTCATTTACCGCAAAGTTATATTCTGAGTTAGCTAAATCATAACTTGTAGCGGATGCAATCCCAGGCACACCCAGCATTGTAAACATCATAAATAACAACTTGTTTTTCATGTTGTCACCCTGGACCTGGTCGTACATAAGGTTAAATTATTTACCACTCAAATTATTGTTAACGTGACTTACATTTGTTAACGCCACGTTACGATGAAGAGTATGTCCGTTGAAACATTTTAAATAACTCACCCACCAGTTGTATTTTTATATCCAGATTCACCCCAAAGTACTAATTAACAGCAATTAACACCGTTATAGCTCTGGATTTTATTTCTTTTGTAACCCAATGACTGAATTTCTATGCAGTAACAAAAAAACGCGTTTCCCGCGTTTTCTGGGCCTTGCAGACGGTAGTGGGATTGTCCTCGGTACAAGTCGTGACAAGTGTCATTTTTTTCTATCTAAAATTGTTCAACTTAAAGTGAGACAAAAAAATCAAAATTCATTAGAAATCTAAAACCATCTAATTATAATTTTATTTCTTAAAATTCAATAAGATATTATAATTTGTATGATTTTTTAAATCTATGCAATAACGCTAAAATGTACAACTTTACTATCAAATCTAAACTCCACAAAAACGCAAAAATCACATTTTAATATATAAATTTACATTATGTAACATGTTTAACACTTGCTTTAAGATTTGTAATAGCTAGATTGAAATCAGTTGAAGTCCATTTGTTTTAATATTTTCACCCCGTTGGGTCGAAGTTTTATTTCTACACAGCAGTGCAACATCTGTCAGTACTTCTGGTGCCTCTATTTTAGTAGAGGCAACTGTCAGGTGTGCGACTAAAAAAGTGGAGTTTCATCATGTTTAATGAAGTCCATAGTATTCATGGTCATACATTATTGTTGATCACTAAACCATCCCTGCAGGCAACTGCGTTATTACAGCATTTAAAGCAATCGCTGGCGTTAACCGGAAAACTACATAATATTCAACGTTCTCTGGATGATATATCCTCCAGCTGCATTGTTTTACTGGATATGATGGAGGCAGATAAAAAACTGATCCATTACTGGCAAGATAATTTGAGCAGAAAAAACAACAATATAAAAACTTTATTGTTGAATACCCCAGATGATTATCCTTACCGGGATATTGAAAACTGGCCGCATATCAATGGCGTATTTTACGCAACTGAAGATGAGCAGCGTGTAGTCAGCGGTTTGCAGGGTGTGTTGCGGGGCGAATGCTACTTTTCGCAAAAGCTTGCCAGCTACCTGATCACGCATTCCGGGAACTACCGCTATAACAGCACGGAGTCGGCATTACTTACGCACCGTGAAAAAGAGATCCTTAATAAACTGCGTATCGGCGCCTCAAATATTGAAATCGCGCGTTCACTATTTATTAGTGAAAATACGGTGAAAACACATCTTTATAATCTTTTCAAAAAGATAGCTGTCAAAAATCGTACGCAGGCGGTCTCGTGGGCCAATGATAACCTCAGGCGATAAAGCCATGAAACGCTATTTGACCTGGATTGTGGCAGCAAATTTGTTCCTTGCTGCCGGGAATCTACACGCGGCTGTAGAGGTGGAGGTTCCCGGACTGTTAACCGACCACACTGTCTCTTCCATTGGCCATGATTTTTACCGGGCCTTTAGTGACAAGTGGGAAAGTAAGTACACAGGAAACTTAACCATTAATGAAAGACCCAGTGCACGTTGGGGAAGTTGGATCACCATAACGGTCAATCAGGACGTTATCTTCCAGACTTTTTTATTCCCGACGAAAAGAGACTTCGACAAAATTGTGGTCTTTGCATTGGCAGAAACAGAGGAAGCATTAAATCGTCGGCAAATAGATCAAACACTATTAAGCACGAGCGATTTAGCGCGCGATGAATTCTAAAACATGATTTTGTCCGGAGGCTTTCATGCGTGTCAAACATGCAGTGGTTTTGCTCATGCTGATTTCACCATTAAGTTGGGCCGGAAATATGACGTTCCAGTTCCGCAATCCTAACTTTGGTGGTAACCCAAATAACGGCTCTTTTTTACTGAACAGCGCCCAGGCGCAAAACTCGTATAAGGATCCGAGTGCCGGCGACTACGGGATTGAAACCCCAACAGCGCTGGATAACTTTACCCAGGCGATCCAGTCACAAATACTCGGTGGCTTACTTACCAATATCAATACCGGTAAGCCGGGAAGGATGGTAACCAGCGATTTTATCGTTGATATCGCCAACCGGGATGGACAACTGCAACTGAATGTCACGGACAGGAAAACGGGGAGAACGTCGACTATTGAAGTGTCGGGTTTACAAAATCAGTCGACCGATTTCTAAATTATAGCCACGAAAGGAAAAAATCATGCAGCGCTTACTTATCATGGTGGCAGTAATTTTACTCAGCGGATGTTTAACAGCCCCGCCGCAAGAAGCCGCTAAGCCGACATTAATGCCCCGAGCCCAAAGCTATAAAGACTTGACGCACCTGCCCATGCCTACAGGTAAGATATTTGTCTCGGTATACAATATTCAGGATGAGACTGGCCAGTTTAAACCTTATCCGGCAAGTAACTTCTCAACCGCCGTCCCGCAAAGCGCCACGGCGATGCTTGTCACCGCATTGAAGGATTCTCGTTGGTTCGTTCCGCTGGAACGTCAGGGATTGCAAAACTTGCTTAACGAACGAAAAATCATTCGTGCGGCTCAGGAAAACGGCACCGTTGCCATTAATAACCGGATCCCTCTGCAGTCTCTGACCGCGGCAAACATCATGGTAGAAGGGTCAATTATTGGTTATGAAAGCAACGTTAAATCGGGTGGCGTTGGTGCGCGCTATTTCGGTATTGGCGCCGATACGCAGTACCAGCTCGACCAGATAGCGGTCAACCTGCGTGTGGTTAACGTTAGTACTGGTGAAATCCTCTCATCGGTGAATACCAGCAAAACTATCTTGTCTTATGAAGTGCAGGCTGGGGTATTCCGCTTCATTGACTACCAGCGACTGCTGGAAGGTGAAATTGGCTACACCTCTAACGAACCGGTTATGCTTTGTCTGATGTCAGCAATTGAAACCGGCGTTATCTTCCTGATTAATGACGGGATTGATCGCGGATTGTGGGATTTGCAGGATAAGAAACAAGTTGATAATGACATCCTGGTTAAATACCGCCATTTGTCGGTACCTCCGGAATCCTGAGTGGTCGATACAGCATAAAAAGCGTGAGGAAAACCCTCACGCTTTTTTTATTTACTGGTCAGCGTCGACGATAGCCGATTCTCACGACGAGATGCCAGCCACAATCCGCTGTTTTTCATCGCATAGCCGAATACCAGCCCCAGCGCCAGAGAAGGCACGACCAACTGCCAGTCACCCTGCCCTGCAAACGTTGCGCATGCGCCAATAAAGGTGCCCGGCACAAATGAAAGCAACCATTGCTTTGCCTGAATACACATGAGAAACGCGACAATTCCCGTCATGACATAACCAATAATGTCCATATGCGGGGCAAGCGCGCTACCGTTAATAATCACCAACGCCCACACCACACCGCTTAGCAGCGTACACGCCGAGATCCACAGCCCTTTCAGCCCACCCTGCGGACAGGCAAAATAGGCCGTGCAGCCCAGAAAGCCAGCCCAACTGAGTAAACCAAGAGATACGGCCACCCATCCCCAAATCCCAGAGAGAATGCCCGTTGTGATTGCAATTGAGAGAAGTATGTTCATGCCGCGTATCTTAGCAGAAAAACGGCATGCGAATGAGATCGTGCACACAATTCATGCAATGATGTAAATTGAGTTGCAGTTTAATGAGATTTAAATCACATTTATTCTTCAGTATCTTCCTGCAATTCGTCCCACATCGCGCCAATGGCATCACGCGTTAACGGTGCCATGGTACGCCAGAACTGTGTGTTTGCGTGCGCTTCAACTTTGCCAAGGAACGTGCCGCACCAGGGCAACAGGTATTCCACAAACAAGGTTTCGAGTGCTTCACTTTCATCTTCCGCAGACTGGTCTTCAAGCCATGAAGCCGCCAGCAACAGCGTGCCAATATGATCTGCAGGCGTATCTGCCAGCGGCATTCCGCGAGCAGAAAGAAATGCACGAACATCGGATTCTTTCGCCCCTTCTACCCAGGCGCTACGATAAGGCGGCACCGCACACTCGTCGCCGACAAACAGCGCGTTGTAATCCGCAGCCAACTGAGGCATATCGCAGCTTTTCTGCAGACGAGTGAGCAGTTCGTCCTGTTCCAACGGCCAGTTGGCGGACAGTTTACCTTCACTAATCAGGGTAAATAGGGGAACCAGTAAAGGGTCCTGCGGTTGGCGGTAAAACAGCGAGCCCAGTACACGACACAGGATAGAAAACTCGTTCATTGATATATTCCAGTTAGTAACAATTACAGTTCAGCAAATTCCGCGATCGGCTCCATGCCTCGCGATTCCAGAAACGCCAGCAGGCGTTTAGGGGTGACGTTTAAAATTCTGTCTTCCGGGAAATTTACATCATCCAGAATTTTACGGCATTCACCAAATTCACCCAGTGTGAAAGCGGTATGTGAATCCGACCCTAACGCCACCCAGCCTCCGGCATCACGCACCGCCGCAGCGACCGCGCGACAATTGTCCTCACTCCCCTTACGCGAATGCAAAAACGAGGAGTTATTGATTTCCAGCGCGACCTGGTATTTTGCCGCCGCCTGCGCAATCGCTGTGATATCAACGGGATATTTGGGATTCCCCGGATGGCTGATGATGTGCACGTGACCACTGGCCATCGTGGCTATCATTGCCTGGGTATTGGTGTCTTTATCGTGAGGTGCAAAAACCGGCTCATGGAAGCCCGCAATGATGAGATCCAGGGAGGTAAACATCGGACCTGAACAGTCGATTTCGCCTTCAATATTCTTAATATTCGCCTCGATGCCGCGCAGGATCCCTACGCCATCGACGATACGAGGCCAAATGCGCATATTGATAAAGTGCCAGTGATGAGGCGCATCCGCCATGTCCGGTCCATGATCGGTTATGGCAAACAGCTTGATGCCTTTGCGATGGGCTTCGGCGATGTAATCACTTAAGGTGCTGTAGGCGTGGGTACTGGCGACGGTATGCATATGCAGGTCAACGGGATACATAACTCTCTCCTGTAGTCATTTTCCGTCAAGGATAGCAGGTATCGTCGCCATTTATTAGCTCAAACCCGGCACTTGCCGGGTTACCATCAATATCCCCGAACGCGATCGACCTGACCCGTTACGGATTTCCCACTTTCCAGGTCCAAAATCGTACGGGAGATGTAGTCCACCGCCTCTGCCGGGCGTGTTACCGCGGCGATATGCGGCGTCATTGCCACACGCGGATGTTTCCATAGCGGGCTGGTTTCCGGCAGCGGTTCACGGCTATAGACATCCAGCATGGCACCTTTCACTTTGCCGCTGTCCAGCGATGCCAGAAGATCGTCTTCATTGAGATGAACGCCGCGCGCCAGGTTGAGCACGTAAGCGCCATCCTGCAATTGGCTGAGTAAATCAGCGTTAATAATGCCTACGGTTTCTGCCGTATTAGGCAGGAGGTTGATCAGCACGCGAGTTTGACTCAAAAACGCGCTCAGTTCCTCGGTACCGGCGAAGCTTTCCACACCAGACCAGGATTTACGCGTACGACTCCAGCAGCGTAGCGGGAACGCCCATGCTTGCAGACTTTCTGCAACTTTTGCACCTAAAACACCAGCGCCCATGATCCCGACGCTAAACTCATCGCGAGTATATTCTGGCAACGGTTGCCATTTCGCCTGGTTTTTTAATGCCTGGTAGTCATCAAAGCGACGAAACCAGTGCAATACCTGACTAACCGCATATTCCTGCATTTGCAGGCCCATCCCCGTATCTTCCAGACGGAAAAGCGGGATCGACGCATCCAACATTTCCGGATGAGCGTTTAGTTTACTGAGAATAGAATCGACGCCCGCACCCAGCGCAAATACGGCTTTTAATTTTCGTCCGGCGAGCATTTCAACCGGAGGATGCCAGACCAGCGCGTAGTCAGCATGCGCATTATCACCTGCCTTCCACTCACGGACCCGCGCGCCAGGTATGGCCTTTGTCAGCGCATTAAGCCACCAGGTTGTATCGAATGTTGGGTGATAGAAAATTATATCCATAGCGTCTCCTGAACATTGTTATGCGGAACGTACTCGCACTTATAATCATCATTTTTCGAGGGAACATCAGAGTAGCAAATTTTAGGGTGCTGGCAAAAAAAACAATTCCCGCTTATTTAAGCTACATATTGATTGAAGTTTGTGTAAATGCACGTTTATTTCAAAAAGTTGATTGACGCCGGAGCGGTATTTCCCTAAATTAGCGCCCGTTCCGGTAGCACAGGGACAACAATATGGTGAGGTGTCCGAGTGGCTGAAGGAGCACGCCTGGAAAGTGTGTATACGGCAACGTATCGGGGGTTCGAATCCCCCCCTCACCGCCATATTTGAGAAAGAGCTCGTACGCAAGTACGGGCTTTTTTTTCGCATGTTGCACGCCTGTGGGGGGATGAGAAGCCCCGACCGGGGTTCGACAACTGGCGCAGCCAGTTGGACAGACTGAGAGCGCAGCGAACAGGCTGCCCGAAGGGCGAGCGAAGCGAGTCAATCCCCCCCTCACCGCCATATTTGAGAAAGAGCTCGTACGTAAGTACGGGCTTTTTTTTCGCATGTTGCACGCCTGCGGGGGGATGAGAAGCCCCGACCGGGGGTCGACAACTGGCGCAGCCAGTTGGACAGACTGAGCGCGCAGCGAACAGGCTGCCCGAAGGGCGAGCGAAGCGAGTCAATCCCCCCCTCACCGCCATATTCGAGAAAGAGCTCGTACGCAAGTACGGGCTTTTTTTTTCGCATGTGACCCGTCCTGAATAGCGTTAACCTGTAGGTCTGATAAGCAACGTGCTATCAAGCATCATCCCCCGCCCCGTTGCACATTATCCAAACCACTCTTATGCTGTAACAACCGCTTTCTCAAGCAATCAGGAAAATAACGGCATGTTAAACATAGAAGGAACTTTGCTGGATGAGATCATGTCGCAGGCAGACGAAGCAGGATTTATTCCGTTGAAGGTTTTCTCGCGAAAAATCCTCAAACGTACACCGAATGAAATAAATACGTTTTTCGATCCTGACAGCCGATTCTACGAAGAGTATCAGCGAACGGTTATTTGCAACGTCAGGCATAACGTCACCATTAAAAAAACCTACACCAGCAATGGGATCTTACGAAAAGAAACTACGGTAGGCGGGATTTATAAGGATGACCTGCTGACCTTTCTGGCACAAGCGCTAAAGAAAATAGACGAAAATAACCAGCTGTTTGACCAGGCCTGCGCCAACTACTGGAGCAGCAAAAGAAAGTAATCTGCTGACGTCAAATAACAAAGCCCGGTTTCCCGGGCCTTGAAGACGGAGTACTTATCAGTTGTAAGCATTGAGCGTCCGCTGACAGAGTGCCGAACGGACGCAATCGTCTTTATTGAAACGAACAATCCCAACCATATCATCTTCTTCGAAACGGGCCAGCGCATCGCTTAGCCCTGAGCGAACGTGGGCGGGTAGATCGCACTGGGTCACATCCCCATTCACAATCACCGTCACATTCTCCCCGAGGCGAGTCAAAAACATCTTCATCTGTGCTGCAGTAACATTCTGAGCCTCGTCAAGAATGACCACTGCATTTTCAAATGTGCGTCCACGCATATAGGCGAATGGCGCGATTTCCACCTTACCAATCTCAGGCCGCAGGCAATATTGCATGAAGGAGGCGCCCAGACGTTTCACCAGCACGTCATACACTGGACGAAAATAAGGCGCAAACTTCTCGGAAACATCTCCAGGTAAGAAGCCGAGGTCTTCATCAGCTTGCAGAACTGGACGGGTTACAATGATCCTGTCCACGTCTTTGTGGATCAGGGCCTCTGCTGCTTTTGCCGCGCTGATCCAGGTTTTACCACACCCGGCTTCACCTGTAGCGAAGATCAGCTGTTTACTCTCAATAGCATTCAGGTACTGGGCCTGAGCTTCATTCCGCGCCGTGATTGGCGTGGCGTCGCGACTATCACGCGCCATACCAATCGCTTCTACGCCGCCCATCTGCACAAGCGAGGTGACCGATTCATCTTCACGTTGTTTATGGCTACGCGAATCCCGCCTCAGCACACGTTTTGCTTCACGACGAGCTTTGATCACTGCTTTTTGTCTTCCCATGGATAGCACCTTGAGTTGTAGGTATACATCACACGCGCCGTTGGCGGCACGATTATGCGCACGAACATCTGAGGGTTGGCTTCCTTGTAAGCCATTGCTTGCTTTCGGATAAGACGCCACACACGGCTACGCGCACCGTACAAGGTGTCAGTTACGAAGATAAGAAGTGAAAGGGAGAGAGATTTAGCGGTGACGAGGTGGCTACCGGAAGAGAAACGTCCGCGTAACGTACTGCAGCTACTGTGAAAAATGTGTCCAATACAGGACTTTTCCATCGCGATCTCCATAGTGAACGACTATCACCGCCGGGAACTACCGCTGTTTCTTATAATTACATCATAATCTTTCGTTAATGCAACAATATTTTTACTTGCTGTTAACTTAAATTCTATCTAATCACCAGAGACAGTCTCTTGCAGAGAGATGACAGAATTATTTCAGTCTCGTACCGATCATAAAAAATAATTTGTTCATTCATACAGATGTCAGGAAAAGCCCCGCTGTACAACGGGGCGTAATCATCAGGCTTCGAGTAGAGACTGTCCCAGATATTGATCTGCGGTTTTGACACCCGGCAAAGCAAAGAAGTAGCCCCCACCAATTGGTTTGACATACTCTTCCAGCGCTTCACCGTTGAGGCGTTTCTGCACAGTCAAAAAGCCTTTTTCCAGATCGTGTTGATAGCAGACAAACAACAGTCCCATATCCAGTTGACCGGATGGGGTCACACCGAGCGAATAGCTGTAGCCACGGCGCATCATCAGGCTGGAGTCGGTCTCTTTCGTGCGCGGATTCGCCAGGCGGATATGACTGTCGAGCGCAATCACCTCACCCTCGGGATCGCTGGCATAGTCAGGCACATCATGCTCGTGCTGCATACCCAGCGGCGCGCCGGTGTGTTTATCTCGACCAAATATCGTTTGCTGCTCTTTCAGCGGCGTACGATCCCAGAACTCGACGCGAAACTGAATGAGCCTGACGGCCTGATAACTACCACCTTGCGCCCAGACAGGTTCGCCCTGCCCGTCCGTAACCCACACCACGTCTTGCATCAACTTCGCATCCGTCGCGTCCGGATTCGCGGTGCCATCCTTAAAGCCAAGCAAGTTGACCGGGGTCTCTTTGCCTTTGCTGCGCGCGGCATGGTCGGAAATAAACCCTTCACGTTTCCAGCGCACGCTAAGGAGATCGGGCGTATGTTTAATGATATCGCGCAGCGCATGGATAACGGTGTCCTGCGTGTTGGCACAAATCTGCAGCAGCAAATCACCATGGCACAACGCCGCATCCAGCGAATCATTCGGGAAGCGGGTCATTTTTTGCAGCTTTTTCGGCATCTGCGATTTCAGGCCATAACGTTCATCGAATAGCGAGGCGCCGACTGACAACGTCATCGTCAGGTTGTCTGGCGCAATGTATGCGCCGAGGATACCGGAATCCATAGGGGGTAAACGCGGGTTCGGCGTATCCGGTGCCGGCCCGCCCGTGGTCAGAAACGCAAATCGGGCGGTCAGCAAGCGGAACAAGCGTTCCAGATCAGCCTTATCGCTGGCGAGAACATCGAACGCCACCAGCATCATCGATGCCTGCTGTGGCGTCAGGATCCCTGCCTGATGCTGACCATAAAACGGCTGCGCTTCACTACGCGCATCAGGGGACAGCGTTCCCGGCGCGCTTTGTGGTTTTTGCGCGTGGGCAACCGGACATCCACCCGCCAGCGCCAGCGCCCCACCCAGGGCGCCCATCCCTTTCAGTAAACGTCGGCGTGAAGGTTCGCTCACGCCGTTTTCATTATCTTGCTGCATTTTGCTTAATCCAGACCCAGAACACCGCGTAATTGCGACAAGTCTTCCGCCAGCGTCGTGATAGGCCCTTTCAGCGCATTGCGATCGGCGTCGGTCAGTTTGTCATAGGTTTCAAAACCGTCTTTGGTACGGTACTTGCTCAGAATGGTATCGACTTTTTTGAAGTTCGCATCCACCTTCGCCAACAGCTCAGCATTGGATTTTTGTAACTGAGGGCGCAGGAGATCGACGATTTTCTGCGCGCCATCGATATTGGCCTGGAAATCCCACAGATCGGTATGGCTGTAGCGATCCTCTTCTCCGCTAATTTTGCTGGCAGCGACTTCTTCAATCAGTCCTGCTGCCCCGCCAACCACTTTTGACGGTGGGAAGGCCAGTTCGCTAATACGCGTTTGCAGGTCAAGAACATCGCGGTTTAATTGGTCGGCATACTTGTCCATACCTTTGGTGGTGTTGTCGCCGAACAACGCTTTCTCCAGACGGTGGAAGCCGGTGAATTTAGGATCGGCGGCTTTTTGCTCATAATCATCTTCACGTGCATCGATGCTGCCGTCGAGATCGGAGAACAGTTCAGCAATCGGTTCAATACGCTCATAATGCTGACGGGTTGGCGCATACAGCGATTTCGCTTTTTCCAGATCGCCAGCTTTAATCGCATCGGTGAATGCTTTGGTGCCCGCAACCAGTTGTGCAGTTTCGGCTGTCACATAGGCTTTGTATTCAGTAATCGCGCCACTTAGGCTCAGCAGAGCATCGCCCTGCGCGGCATCCGCCGTTGCGCTACCTTTTACAATTAGTTTGCCTTTCGGGTTGGTCAACAGACCGCAGGTCATATCATATTCACCTGGCTGCAGGTTAGCTGTCATTTTCTGGCTAAAGCCCGGCGCAATGTTTTCACGTTCTTCAACCACCATAACCCCTTTAAGGATCTCCCACTCCAGCGCTTTCTGGCTGTGGTTCTGGATGATGAACTGCGTTTTCCCAGCGTTAACCGTGATCGTCATCGGCTCACACTGTTTGTCATTAACCGTGACTTTCACCTGCGGGATATCGGCGGCTTGTGCAGAAAAAGCGGAGGCAAACAGCGCGGCAATACCCAACTGCAGCGCACTACGGCGAAAATTAAACGTCATAACCTATCCCTATAAATAAGTATGTTGTAACTAAGGAGTATTCTGCATCGCGTTTTTATCAGGGTGCGGTACGCGATGCCGTAGTGCCTGAACGCGGCGGCAGTGCAAACATAATCAATGCCGGAATCAGGTAGATAAACCAAATGGCGACTTCACTGACGCTCGGCGCTTCCTGATAGCCGAAAATACCTTCCATCAATGTGCCAAACAGCGAATGCGTTGAAAGCACGCTGCTCATGTCAAACGCCACATCCTGAAAATGATTCCATAACCCGGCTTCGTGGAACGCGCGGATGGCCCCAGCGGCAAGACCAGCGGCCACCAGCAAAATGAACAGGCTGGTCCATTTGAAGAATGCCCCGAGGTTGAGGCGAATGCCGCCGAGGTAAATCAAGTAACCCAGTACCACCGCGGTGGCCAGCCCCAGCATCGCACCTAACGGTGGCCAAATGCCTACATCCTGCTGGAATGCCGCCAGCAGGAAGAACACCGATTCCAGCCCTTCACGGGCAACGGCAAAAAAGACCATCATCACCAGCGCCCAGCCGTGATGATTGCCGCGTTGCAACGCGTTATCGACAGCCTGTTCAAGCTGGACTTTGACGTTGCGCGAAACTTTACGCATCCAGAACACCATCCAGGTGAGGATCACCACGGCAATGACCGCCACGATGCCTTCAAACAGCTCCTGTTCCTTTTGCGGAAATTCACCGGTGGTTTCATTGATGAAAACGCCTAACGCCAGGCATAACGCCGCCGCCAGCAGAACACCAATCCACATCACACCAATCCATCGACAACGCTGAGTCCGTTTCAGGTAGCTGGCAATCAGGCTGACTATCAGCGCGGCCTCTAACCCTTCGCGCAACATAATAAGAAATGGAACAAACATGCGAAGAACCCTTAAACGTTATTCTCAGTCAATTGATGAAAAGAAAAGTAAATTACAGTGATAGTGATTATCATTACAGTAAAGAAAAACTCAAGCAGAATGTTTTGAGAATGATGACTTAATGTAAACAGTTAGGCGGGTAACGATTAGGGCGGTTTTGCAGCGGGGACAAATAAAAAAGCCCGCACGCGGCGGGCTTAAGGAGCGAGGCGGATTACTCTGCCTGTAAACGCGATGGCGGAGCTGTGTGATAATGCGCATCAGCCTCGGCAAAACGTTGCTGCATAGCGGCTGAAGGCGCTTTACCCAACAGGCTGAAGACCACAATACCGATGCTGCCGAAAATAAAGCCTGGGATGATTTCATACAGACCCAACCAGGCAAACTGCTTCCAGACGATTACCGTCACCGCACCGATGAGCATCCCGGCCAGCGCGCCGTTACGCGTCATACGCGACCACATTACGGAGAACAGAACCACCGGACCAAACGCCGCGCCAAAGCCGGCCCAGGCGTAGCTTACCAGACCAAGCACACGGTTCTCCGGGTTCGCCGCCAGCGCGATAGACACCAGCGCCACAACCAGCACCATGATGCGACCAATCCATACCAGCTCTTTCTGGCTGGCATTTTTACGCAGGAACGCTTTATACAAGTCTTCGGTGATTGCGCTGGAGCACACCAGCAGCTGGCAGCTCAGAGTCGACATCACCGCAGCGAGGATCGCAGACAGTAGAATACCGGCAATCCACGGGTTGAACAGGATTTGCGCCAGTTCAATAAACACGCGTTCGGCGTTCTGGTTAACGGCACCGGCAAGCTGTGGGTTGTTGTTAAAGTAAGCGATACCAAAGAAGCCAACGGCAACTGCACCTGCCAGACACAGGATCATCCAGGTCATACTGATGCGGCGAGCATGAACAATGCTATGGTGAGAATCAGCCGCCATAAAGCGCGCCAGAATATGCGGCTGACCGAAATAGCCTAGACCCCAGCCCATCAGGGAAATAATGGCAACAAAATTCAGCCCTTTGAACATGTCCACGTTCTCAATGCTCTTTTGTTTAATCACTTCCAGCGAATCATCAAACCCACCCACGCCAATGACTACCATTACCGGCGTCAGGATCAGGGCGAAGATCATCAGGCTGGCCTGGACGGTATCGGTCCAGCTTACCGCCAGGAAACCACCGATAAAGGTATAAATAATCGTCGCGGCCGCCCCTGCCCACAGCGCTGTTTCGTAACTCATGCCAAAGGTGCTTTCAAACAGACGCGCCCCTGCCACAATACCGGAAGCACAATAGATGGTGAAAAACAGCAGAATAACCAGCGCGGAGATAATACGCAGAATACGGCTTTTATCTTCAAAGCGACCGGTAAAGTAATCCGGTAACGTCAGCGCATTGTTATTGTATTCGGTATGCACGCGTAAACGTCCGGCCACCAGTTTCCAGTTGATCCACGCGCCCAAAATAAGGCCAATAGCGATCCAGCTTTCTGAAATCCCCGACAGGAAAATCGCGCCAGGCAGCCCCATCAGCAACCAGCCGCTCATGTCAGATGCCCCGGCGGATAACGCGGTCACGAATGGACCCAGACTGCGTCCACCCAGAATGTAATCGTCAAAGTTTTTGGTTGAACGCCATGCAATAAACCCTATCAATATCATGCCGAAAATATAGACACAGAATGTCACTAACATCGGTGTGCTAATAGCCATCAAAACTCTCCAAAATTATGTATCAGCAATGCCGTGGCTTGCCGTTTTATTACCCTGCCGGAACGTGGCAAAGATATCTATGTTTACCAGGGCGACCGTATCCTGCCGGAAGCGATGGTCATTCACAATCGATTTAACACACCATTTACATCAAATTTAATCCAGAGTAGATAGCATTTTTCTGTAGGTTGCACTCTCTCACACTTTTTTCGGTTGCACCTTTTAAAAGTGTTAACTACCGCAGAGAAAAAGATTCGGCAACTTTTATAGCCCCCGTCAAAACACTCACGTTTATTAACATTTCATTCATTTCCAAGCTTGCAAACCAAGTCACATTTAACACGGTTGCACAAAGTTGCAACATAGTGGATATTTCTCGGTAACTATCAGACCCGTATTTCAGTACAACAGGAGTAAACGGCATGGGAACCACCACGATGGGGGTTAAGCTGGATGACGCCACTCGCGAGCGTATTAAAACAGCAGCATCACGAATCGATCGCACGCCACATTGGCTGATCAAACAAGCCATTTTTAATTATCTCGAAAGACTGGAAAATGACGACGCGCTTCCTGAACTACCGGCCCTGCTGGCAGGTGCTGCGAATGAGGGCGATGAGTCGACCACGCTGCAAAATGAAGCGCATCAGCCTTTCCTGGAATTTGCTGAACAGATCCTGCCGCAGTCAGTTTCTCGCGCGGCAATCACCGCCGCTTACCGCCGCGCCGAAACTGACGCCGTACCGATGCTGATGGAGCAGGCTCGTCTGCCGCAGCCTATCGCCGAGCAGGCGCATAAGCTGGCATACGATCTGGCAGACAAACTGCGTAACCAGAAGACCGCCAGCGGCCGCGCCGGGATGGTACAAGGTTTATTGCAGGAATTCTCCCTTTCTTCACAGGAAGGCGTCGCGCTGATGTGTCTGGCCGAAGCCTTGCTGCGTATTCCAGATAAAGCGACCCGCGATGCATTAATCCGCGACAAGATCAGCAACGGTAACTGGCAGTCGCACATTGGCCGCAGCCCGTCTCTGTTCGTCAACGCGGCGACCTGGGGGCTGTTGTTTACCGGTCGTCTGGTTTCTACGCATAACGAAGCCAGCCTCTCACGCTCACTCAACCGTATTATCGGCAAGAGCGGTGAGCCGCTGGTGCGTAAAGGCGTCGACATGGCCATGCGCTTGATGGGCGAGCAGTTTGTCACCGGGGAGACCATCGCTGAAGCGCTGGCTAACGCGCGTAAACTGGAAGAAAAAGGCTTCCGTTACTCCTATGACATGCTGGGCGAAGCGGCCCTGACCGCCGCCGATGCACAGGCTTATATGGTTTCATACCAGCAGGCGATCCACGCCATTGGTAAAGCCTCTAACGGGCGCGGTATCTACGAAGGGCCAGGTATTTCTATCAAGCTGTCGGCACTGCATCCGCGTTACAGCCGTGCGCAGTATGATCGCGTAATGGATGAACTCTATCCTCGTCTGAAATCGCTTACTCTGCTGGCACGTCAGTACGACATCGGCATTAATATCGACGCCGAAGAGGCTGACCGACTGGAGATCTCCCTCGATCTGCTGGAAAAACTGTGCTTTGAACCCGAACTGGCAGGCTGGAACGGGATCGGTTTTGTTATCCAGGCCTACCAGAAGCGCTGCCCGTATGTTATCGACTACCTGATTGACCTCGCCACGCGCAGCCGCCGCCGCCTGATGATCCGTCTGGTTAAGGGCGCCTACTGGGATAGCGAAATTAAACGTGCCCAGATGGACGGTCTGGAAGGTTATCCGGTCTACACCCGTAAGGTGTACACCGACGTTTCTTACCTGGCCTGTGCGAAAAAACTGCTTGCCGTACCGAATCTGATCTACCCGCAGTTCGCCACCCACAACGCCCATACGCTGGCGGCGATTTATCAGTTAGCCGGTCAAAACTACTATCCAGGCCAGTACGAGTTTCAGTGCCTGCACGGCATGGGCGAACCGCTGTATGAGCAGGTCACCGGCAAAGTTGCGGATGGCAAACTGAACCGTCCATGCCGCATTTATGCACCGGTCGGCACGCACGAAACGCTGCTGGCGTACCTGGTGCGTCGTCTGCTGGAAAACGGCGCCAACACCTCGTTCGTCAACCGCATTGCCGACACGACCCTGCCGCTGGATGAACTGGTTGCCGATCCGGTCGAGGCTGTTGAAAAACTGGCGCAGCAAGAAGGTCAGGCCGGTCTGCCGCATCCGAAGATTGCCCTGCCGCGCGACCTGTACGGTAAAGGCCGCGAAAACTCAGGCGGGCTGGATTTAGCTAACGAACATCGTCTGGCCTCGCTGTCCTCTGCCCTGCTCAACAGCGCGCTACAAAAATGGCACGCTAAACCCATTCTGGAGCACCCGGTTGCTGACGGAGAAATGACGCCAGTCGTTAACCCGGCCGAGCCGAAAGACATTGTCGGTTACGTGCGTGAGGCGACTCACGCTGAAGTAGAACAGGCGTTACAGAACGCAGCGAATAACGCGCCGATCTGGTTCGCCACACCGCCACAAGAGCGCGCCGCCATTTTGCATCGTGCCGCCGTTCTGATGGAAGGTCAGATGCAGCAGCTGATTGGCATCCTGGTACGCGAAGCGGGTAAAACCTTCAGCAACGCCATTGCGGAAGTGCGCGAAGCGGTAGACTTCCTGCATTATTATGCCGGTCAGGTTCGCGATGATTTCGATAATGAAACCCATCGACCATTAGGACCGGTGGTTTGTATCAGCCCATGGAACTTCCCGCTGGCTATTTTCACCGGGCAGATTGCCGCCGCGCTGGCGGCGGGTAACAGCGTGCTGGCGAAACCGGCGGAACAAACCCCGTTAATTGCCGCCCAGGGCATCGCTATTTTGCTCGAAGCGGGTGTACCGCCGGGCGTGGTGCAACTGTTGCCTGGTCAGGGTGAAACCGTCGGGGCGCAGCTCACTTCCGATGAGCGCGTACGCGGCGTCATGTTTACCGGCTCAACGGAAGTCGCCACGCTGTTGCAACGCAATATTGCCACCCGCCTTGATGCTCAGGGGCGTCCAATCCCGCTTATCGCCGAAACCGGTGGGATGAACGCAATGATTGTCGACTCCTCCGCGTTGACGGAACAGGTCGTGGTCGACGTTCTGGCTTCAGCGTTTGACAGCGCCGGACAGCGATGCTCCGCGCTGCGCGTCCTGTGTCTGCAGGATGATGTAGCCGACCATACGCTGAAAATGCTGCGCGGCGCGATGGCGGAATGTCGCATGGGTAATCCAGGTCGCCTGACCACCGATATTGGGCCGGTAATTGATGAAGAAGCCAAAACCAATATTGAACGCCATATTCAGGCCATGCGCGCCAAAGGACGTCCGGTGTTTCAGGCCGTGCGCGAAAACAGCGACGATGCGCGTGAATGGCAAACCGGTACCTTTATTGCTCCGACGCTGATCGAGCTGGAAAGCTTCGACGAATTACAAAAAGAGGTGTTTGGTCCGGTACTGCACGTCGTGCGCTACACCCGTAACAATCTGGGCAACCTGATTGAGCAAATTAATGCCTCCGGCTACGGCCTGACGCTGGGCGTACACACCCGTATCGATGAAACCATCGCCCAGGTCACAGGATCGGCACACGTGGGGAACCTGTACGTTAACCGCAATATGGTCGGCGCCGTCGTCGGCGTGCAGCCATTCGGTGGCGAAGGCTTGTCTGGTACCGGGCCAAAAGCAGGTGGACCGCTGTATCTGTATCGCCTGCTGGCTAACCGCCCGGAAAATGCGTTAGGCATTACGTTTGCCCGCCAGGATGCCGACTACCCGGTCGATGCGCAGCTTAAAGCTGCACTCGTTCAGCCGCTGGAAGCGCTCAGCGAATGGGCAACCGATCGACCCTCACTGCATGCGCTCTGCCAGCAGTTTGGCGAACTGGCGCAGGCCGGTACTCAGCGTCTGCTGCCAGGACCCACTGGCGAGCGCAATACCTGGACGCTGTTGCCGCGTGAACGCGTACTCTGTATCGCCGATGATGAACAGGATGCGCTGGTACAGATTGCGGCCGTAGCTTCCGTTGGTAGCTTAATCCTGTGGCCAGATGATGCGTTCCATCGTGAACTGGCAAAACGTCTGCCTGCCGCGGTCTCCGGGCGCATTCAGTTTGCCAAAGCGGACAACATAACCACGCAGCCGTTTGATGCCGTTATTTTCCACGGCGATTCCGATCAACTGCGTTCCCTGTGCGAAGCGGTAGCTGCCCGCGAAGGGGCGATTGTATCAGTCCAGGGCTTTGCCCGTGGCGAAAGCAATATTCTGCTGGAGAGGCTGTACATTGAACGCTCCTTGAGCGTCAATACCGCCGCTGCCGGGGGGAACGCCAGCCTGATGACAATCGGCTAAGGTTGTGGTTAATTAAGGCTCCGGTAACGGGGCCTTTTTTTATGGATCCAGAGGGAAGCATGAAACGAATCGTACTGACATGTGCAGCGCTGCTGTTGAGCGGCCAGGCGCTGGCGGATGACTGCGCCAACGCGAACACTCAGATTGAGATGAACACCTGTGCGGCAGAGCAGTTTAAGGCGGCCGACACCAAACTTAATGACACTTATCAGAATGCGCTTAAGCGCGCCGCCCCGACCCAGCGCGATTTACTGAAAAAAGCGCAAATCTCATGGATAACCCTGCGCGATGCGGACTGCGCGTTAATCAGTTCCGGCACCGAAGGCGGTAGCGCCCAGGCGATGATTTCCAGCCAGTGCCTGACGGATAAAACCAACGAGCGTGAAGCGTTTCTCGCCTCACTCTTACAGTGCGAAGAGGGCGATTTAAGCTGTCCGTTACCGCCAGCCAGTTAACGCACGCGGATCCCTTCAATAATCATCCGCTGCACGCTCTCCACCGTTTGGTTAAAAAAGGCTTCATCACGCAGCGTTGCGCCCGTTACCGCCTCTACCTGTGGGGCAAAGTCGGCGTAGTGCTGGGTTGAAGCCCAAATCATAAAAATCAGATGATGCGGATCGACCGGAGCCAGTTTCCCACTTTTGATCCAACCGGCAATCAGCGCCGATTTCTCATCAATTAGCGTTTTGAGATCGCCCGTTAATTCAGCCATCAATAAAGGCGCACCTGCCAGCATCTCCATACAAAACAGTCGTGAAGCCTGAGGGTAATCGCGCGACACTTCCAGCTTAAGGCGAATGTATTCTTTAATGGCCACCAGCGGCGCAAAGTCTTCGCGAAAAGCCTTCAACGGAGCCAGCCAGACGTCGAGGATTTGCCGCAAAACGGCAATATAGAGCACCTCTTTTGACGGGAAGTAATAAAGCAGATTCGTTTTTGACACACCCGCCTGCTCAGCGACCTGTTCGAGACGCGTGCCGTGGATCCCATATTGGGAGAAGATATTTAATGCCGCGGTTAATATGGCCTGGCGTTTTGCACTGACGGCCTGCGAGCGCTTACCTGTTTTTTTCTCTGCGCGTTGGACCATGCGCCCTCTCCTTCTTGTGAGGGCGTCAGCATACCAAATCACGCGGTGAATGGTTAAATTAAAGCGACTCCGGCGGTGCCTCTTGCACTACCCCTTTTTTCTTTTTGAACTTCAGTTCGCTGACCAGCACGCCAACAATAATGAATGCTGCGCCGAGCAAAGCCAGTAGCGGTAAGCGTTCCCCCGCCAGGCGACCAAAGATCCCCGCCCACACCGGCTCACCGGTATAAATGACCGTCGCGCGCGTCGGCGAAACGCTGCGCTGTGCCCAGTTCATGGTAACCTGAATAATCGCACTGAAAATCCCCAACCCCAGCGCCACCACCAGCAATCCCGTAGACATCGGGGGTACGGTCTCTCCGGCCGGTCCCATCGCAATAAACGCCACTATCGAAGCGGTTGCCAGTTGTACCACCGTTACCCGCCGCACATCCACTTTTCCCGCCCACGCGCTAATCAGGATAATTTCTGCCGCAATCGCCACCGCGCCGGCGAGTGTGATCCACTCTCCTTCACCTAAAGCCAGCAAATTGCCTCCTGGTCCGGCGAGAAAAATCAACCCGATAAAGGCCAGCACAATGCCGACACACGGCATCAGGCCGGGCATACGCCCCAGACACAGCCATTGTAAAAGCGGTACCAACGGCACATACATCGCGGTAATAAATGCCGATTTACTGCTGGGAATAAACTGTAGTCCCCAGGTTTGCAGACTATAGCCCAACGCAATTGCGATACCGATCGCAACGCCTGCTTTGACTTCCAGCCACGTCAGTTTATGCAATGAGCGTAGTGACAAAAGCGCGACCGCCAGCGCAGCGGTGGCAAAACGCACGCCGACAAAGAAAAAAGGTCCGCTCAGGGTAACGGCATATTGCACGGCCAAAAACGTGCCACCCCAGAACATAGTGATCACAATGAGGATCGCTTCCTGAGGTTTAACAGAGAAGGAATAACGAGAAAGTAATGACATGAGACACCCGATTAACTGAATGTCGTTAGTCTGCGTTGCGTTTTGTTACAGTTCAACCTTGCAGACAAAAAAAACCGCCGGAAGAAACCGGCGGCGGTGGGTGGCTACGTAACGTCTGACTCTGATCCTCAGCCGTCACGGCATATCTGACAGCTAGCCCGGCAATTACGATTTGTTGTTGCCGTGGCTATTTTTGCCCCCTTTTTTGCCTGCCTCTGAAGCGCGTTGCGGGTCATTCTTAAAATTGCCCCCGCTGTGCTGGCCACCTTTTCGACCTGCTTCTGATGCTCTTTCGCGATCTTCCGCAAAGTTGCCGGAACCGCCTCGATGGTTTGCCATTACTGACCTCCGTCATTGATTAGACATCATATTGCATAGGTACTGAGGAGTGATACCTCACGCAGCGTTACGGGCGATACCCTGAAAATAACTGCGTGGGATTAAGCATAGTGAAGCGTGGCCTGAGCAGCCGCTAACTGTAATATCCTGCAACAGGATTGGTGGTGATAGAGAAATAATCACAGCGAGAAATCAATAAGTCTTTCTTATGACTACCAAATTCCACCCGGTTAAATATGTATCATTTTGCAACAAGAGAAGTTGTTATAAAAATTGTTATAAATCAAAGAAGTGATTGTGAAATTTGCACTCCTGACAGTACGTCATATCTTTAAAGGTAGGTAGCGAGTCGCTACGGACACGGTTAACTCGAGGAGTAGTGTAAAATGGCAAAAGTTCTGGTGCTTTATTATTCCATGTACGGACACATTGAAACTATGGCCCATGCAGTCGCAGAAGGCGCAAATAAGGTTGATGGCGCGGAAGTGATTATTAAGCGCGTACCAGAGACCATGCAGCCGGAGATTTTCCTCAAAGCTGGCGGCAAAACACAAAACGCACCAGTCGCAACCCCGCAAGAACTGGCAGATTACGATGCCATTATTTTTGGTACCCCCACACGCTTTGGCAATATGTCCGGTCAGATGCGCACCTTCCTCGACCAGACTGGCGGGCTGTGGGCTTCAGGCGGCCTGTACGGCAAACTCGCCAGCGTATTCAGCTCGACAGGAACCGGCGGCGGTCAGGAACAAACCATTACATCAACCTGGACTACGCTTGCTCACCATGGGATGGTGATTGTGCCTATCGGTTACGCGGCGCAAGAGCTGTTTGATGTTTCTCAAGTTCGCGGCGGTACCCCTTACGGCGCAACCACCATCGCCGGAGGCGACGGCTCTCGCCAGCCAAGTCAGGAAGAATTATCTATCGCCCGCTATCAGGGTGAATATGTCGCAGGTCTGGCAGTAAAACTCAACGGCTAATCTTCAACAGGAGGATTCGAATGCCAACTCAAGAAGCGAAAGCCCATCGCGTCGGCGAATGGGCAAGTCTGCGCAATACATCGCCGGAAATAGCCGAAGCCATTTTTGAAGTCGCGCATTATGACGAGAAACTGGCGGAAAAAATTTGGGAAGAAGGTAGCGACGAGGTGCTCATCAAAGCCTTTAAGAAAACAGACAAAGATTCGCTCTTTTGGGGTGAACAGACTATCGAACGCAAAAACGTCTAGCGCTCAGACTCCCCCGCGAACACGGGGGAGTTTTTCTTTTACTTAGCCGCCTCATTCAACACGCTGTCGAACTTATCTATCGGGCAAAAGCCATCCGCATCTATCGGACACCCTTTCAGCTCCAGCGTTACGCGTTGCGCCGGGGATTTCAGAGTCAGAACGTCTGCATTACGCAACTGCTGTGAGCTCTGATACACGTACTCGATTTTCATCAGATCACGATTCGCGTTGCTGTCATGCCAGCGCTGGAAGACAATCTTCCCGCCAATCGGCGTACGCTCGTTCTGATCGTGAAGCTGGTACGGTTTGAAATCCAGCGCGGTGAGCAGCGATGCGATGTTTGAGTCATGCCCCACCAGCACGGTTATTTTTGGCGCTTTTACGCGTTCAGTAACCAGCGCATTATCAATATACTTCACCAGCGGTTTGGCGACGTTCTGCGCCACTTCCGGGGAGGTGAACAGGCTGTCCTGATAGCCATTTTTCAGCTTCGACAGAACCTTCCACTGTTGATCGGATTTAATCTCGCCCCAGGCAACCTTATCCATCGGGAAGCCTTCGTAATATTGCAGCGTGAAGGCATCAACCAGCGAATTTCCGACCTTCAGCGGCCCCGAAACCCCAGGCTCCTGCTGATATTTCGCGCTAAACGTATCTTTGGCATCGGTCAGGGAACACTGCTGTTTTTCTTTGCAGGACGGAGAGTCTTTGTAGTCGGTCATTTGCTCAAGCAACTGATAGCTGTCGTTGAGCTGCATTTGGCTACGCTCTTTCTCCATTGCCTGAACCGCCTGCTGGCTGAAGGCGGCGGAATCATCGGTGATCACCGGGTTAAAGGTGGGATCCATGGTGCCCATTTTTTCCTGATGATGGACCGGGACGTCGCAACCCGGGAAAGCACCGGTGACAAAGAACTGCGCCGTCGCGACCGTACGCTGCAGGCTGTTAGCATAGGTATAAACCGTACCCGGCGCCGGACATTCGCCCGATTTCACCATCCCCTGCTCTGCCAGCCACTCTCGCATATAGTGGCCCATATAGATTTCCAGCACGCCGCCTTTGGTGGTCAGTTGTCCGCCGGGGACATCCCATTCTGGCCATTGTTTGGGGGTGGACTGCTCAAGAACACTGCCATTATTGGCTAAAGGTGCGCGTAAGTTATGCCGACTCATCATCAATACTTGCTGAAGCTGATAGCCTTCCGGCGCGGTCTGCGCCTGCGCGGCGGTTGACATTAATACAGCCCCTGCCACGGCTGCGGCGATTAACGATTTATTCATCCCTACGACCTCTTGTTGTTATCAATCACAACAGAGTGTGACAGAAATATGACATATTTCCCGGAACGCTTTCGCAAAACGCACCATCTATGGTGTCGTTTTAATACCGAACTCGGTTTCTAATTTGCGAATGCCATGCGGGGTGAAGGTGACGCGGCGACCACTCAGCTCCGTTTTTATCCATCGTTTTTCAATCAGCCAGCGTAGCAGCGATGCGCCAAGCACGCCGCCGGGATGGTAACGTCGTTCACTCCAGTCCAGACAACCGCAGGTTAATTTCCGCCGCGATGCGCTCGCAGCAAGGACAATCCCCATTTGTGCCAGTTTTTCCTGCCCAAGAGACGTCAGCGTTTCACCATCCGGCGTTAACCATTGACGGGAAACCAGCGTATCGAACAGCCTCACCGCCACCTCGCCAGCAAGATGATCGTAGCAGGTTCGGGCATGTCGTAAGCCTGGCGGCGTCGTGATTTTTCGTGGCGTAGATGTAGCCCACGCCACGCCCATCAGGCGCTCCAGCAGTTCAGCGATATCGGAGCCTGCAAGGCGAAAATAACGATGCCTGCCCTGCGCGAGCGCCACAACAAAACGTTGTTCGCACAGACGCGCCAGATGCGCACTGGCGGTTGACGCTGACACATCCGCCACTGCGCTGAGCTCGGTCGCGGTCCAGGCGCGGCCATCCATCAGGGCGCACAACATTCGCGAGCGCGATTTATCGGCCATCGCCGCCGCGGTGAGCGCCATTCGCGACTCCAGAGCGCTCTCTTCCTCACTTAACATCACTGATGCCATAGCGACCTCTTTGACCCTGAATGTCTGAATTAACGATGCCATGAAAGCGTTCTAAAGTCAGCGCACAGGTCACACCGCACGCAGCATCATCTCGATACCCAACCCGACCAAACAAAACAGAAAACAACGTTTAAACACGAGCGGAGAAATAACCCGTCGTACACGGGTTCCTAACCACTGACCAATCAGCGCGGGAACAATGGCCAAAGCCGATAAGCTCAACGACTGTACGGGCAGCGCGTTGTGCCACCACAGACCAAGCGCCAAAGCCAATGTCGAAAACGTAAAAGAGATCCCGAGCGCCTGAACCAGTTCATCCTTCTCAAAACCCAATGACTGGATCCAGGGCACGGCGGGCATCACAAACACACCGGTTCCACCAGTCAATAAGCCAGTAACAAATCCTATGACGAGGGAGTACGGTTTTTCATGCTGCGGAGCCACTGCGATTTTCTTTCCGGCCAGCGTCCAGATAGCGTAAGCCACCAGCGCCACGCCAAGCGCAAACTGGGTACGGGTGGTATCGCCGCCGGTAATCCAGGCGCTGGCAAGCAGTGTCGCCACCACCACCGTCAATAACATTGGCCACAGTCGTTTGACTAATTGACGCGTATTTCCGCCACCGCCAAACTGAAACAGATTGCTAATCAGCGAAGGCAACAGCAGCATGGCCGCCGCCGCAACCGGCGAAATAAGCGATCCGAGGATCCCCATAGCCACGGTGGGCAATCCCATACCAGTGACGCCTTTTACCATCCCGGCGAGGACAAACGTGGCGGCAATCATCATCACCAGAGCGGGCCCAAACGCTAACGAACTCGTCATGTTGCACTTTCCTGAAAAAGAGAAGATGACCCATTCTGGACGTTAATCGCGGCACTCGCTTCGCCAGGCAACGAAATATGTCTTCCCGCTTACGGGTAATAATATAAAAATGCCGGGTTTCCCCGGCACATTATCAGAACGTTTTGGCCCACCACAGCCGAAGCTTCATGCCCCAGTAGCTGGTCCAGCCGCTGGTTGTTGACACCACCCGACCTTGTGACACTACCACCAGCGTGGGCGTGACGCTAATCGCCCAACTGCGGGAA
This sequence comes from Citrobacter sp. RHBSTW-00859, assembly GCF_013729795.1. NCBI lineage: Bacteria > Pseudomonadati > Pseudomonadota > Gammaproteobacteria > Enterobacterales > Enterobacteriaceae > Citrobacter > Citrobacter sp. RHBSTW-00859. Next base: position 3,114,899 of record NZ_CP056284.1, read on the forward strand.
ATTGCCCCGTTCGCATCATTGATGACCGGAAAGTCCACGCCTTTACGCGACAGCCAACGAGACACCTCAGCTTCACTGCCGGAGCGTAACGCAATGGTCATCACGTTTGCCCCTTCCGAACGCAGCCTGGCGACTTCCGGCGTCGTGAAGCGGCAAACGCCGCACCAGCTCGCCCAGAAATAAAGCAGCACCGGCTCGTCTTTGCTGAGCGCCGCCAGCGTGACGGTTTCACCATCCAGCGTTTGCAAAGGCGTGCTGTCAAAAGAGCCAGGGAGCTGCGGCGCGCGCCAGACATCCATCAGCAGCATCGCCCCTGCCAACAGCGCCAGTAAGATCAGCCCTTCGCGCAGCCAGCGGCGCAGTTTACTGAGCATTTGCCGCCGCCAGCTTTTCTTTGACCACTTCCTCAAGGGTTTCCCACGGCACCGCACCGGGAATAAGCTCATCACCAATAATCGTTGCGGGGGTGCCCTGCACGCCCACCAGTCGCGCCAGTTGCAGGTTAGTGCTTAGCGTTTCAGCACTTTGGGCATCCAACGCCACCGGACTGGCTCCCGATTTTTCCTGCGCCTGTTTGATACTGACGTCGGTATGGTAACCCTTTTTCTGCATCAGTTTTTCATGTAGCGCCAGAAACTGCTGCGGATGCTCAAGCCAGGTAGTCAGCACGGTCCGCGCCGCCAGTTCCGAACTTTCCCCTTTAAACGGCAGCGGTTTAATCACTACCGCCACGTCAGGATATTTCTGCACAATTTTTTCCAGCATGGGATCCAGTTGCTTGCAGTACGGGCAGTTGTAATCGGTGAAGTTTATCAGGGTCAGTTTCGCCTGCTTAGCGCCAATCCGCGGGCTGTTGGGATCGTTAAACAGGGCCTCCTGGATTAATGCTTCAATTTGCTTTTCCTGTTCCGGTGTAAACGGTGCAGGCTCTTTCGCTACGCTGACGGCAGAAAACAGGGTTAACAGCAGAACAATCATTATTTTCATGGGGTTGCTCCTTTGGCGTCGGTCAACGTTTGCAATACCGCATCGCGGGTTAACAACGTTGGTAACGCCTGGCCTTCCGGCAGACCGGGGCCATAAATTTGGTTATACGGCACAGCAACCTGGCCGCGTTTTTTCAGAAATTCGGTGATGGCTTCAGAAGGGAGCGTCCAGTCGCCGCGCAGCGCCACTACATCCGGCTGTTGCAACGCGGCCTGTACGTCATCTTTATGCAACACGTTGTATTTGTTCACCTTACAAGTGATGCACCAGTCGGCAGTGACGTCAATGAACACACGCTTATGTTGCGCCAGCGCATCCTCAATCGCCTGCTCGCTAAGCGGTTGCCAGTTCACGCTTTCTTTAGCGCTAGCGTGTCCGGCCAGCCCTAAATGCGGGAGCAGCAACGTCGCAAGCCAGATAGCCGAACCCAGCATCATGACACCGAGAAGACGCCGCAAAATATTCATCCAGCGTCCCGGACGCGGCAAACGCAGCGCCAGACCGGGACGCAGAGCCACCAGCAGCCACGGCAAGCTCATCCCCAGGCCGAGTGCGATAAACAGTCCCCACAACGTTGGCAGCGAAGCGGTCAATGCCACCGCTACCGCCGTTCCGAGAAACGGGGCGCTGCACGGCGTGGCGAGCAGGGTCGCAAATGCGCCTTGCCAGAAATGTCCCGACAAGCCGTTGCCACCGCGAGTCGCCAGCGTGGTGGTCATCGCCGAAGGCAGGCGGAATTCAAACCACCCGAACAGGCTGGCGCTGAACGTCAGCATCACCACGACCATGACGCCAATGAACCACGGGTTCTGAAACTGGATCCCCCAGCCCAGCGCCTGATTGGTTAAACGTAGCACTGTCATCAATAGCGCCAGGGCCATAAAGGAGACCAGGATCCCGGCTACCGATGCGAGGAATTGACGGCGGATCTGGCGACGGCTTTTTTCCTCAACCAGCAAAATAGAGCCCAGTTTCATGCCGAGAACCGGTAACACACAGGGCATCAGGTTGAGGATTAAACCGCCCAGCAGCGCCATTAGCACCACCTGCCACAATGGGAGTGAGGCGTTCTCAATAACCGGGGCTTCGCCAATCGCAAGACGACTTTCCTGGGCAACACCGTTATCTGCCAGCACCAGCGTGACCGACTTACCGCGTAAATCCGGCGCGCCTTCCCCCCAACCGTCATGAACAGGTACCGTGGCGCGTAACGTCTCACCTGCGACGTGAATTTGCGGCATGCCAAAATCAGCATCATCAACGGCGTCCAGATACAGCCCAGGCGCAGTCCAGCCTCCCGCGCGGTGAGCCTCGACGACCAGCTCGCCGGCCCGTGCGCCAGCGCGCAAAGTATCGGTCAGGCCGCTGGCAAGCGGGATCTGCCCCATTGCCTGCGCATAGTCATGCGCAAAAGTCGGGTCCTGGGTCGTGGAGGTCACGGAAAAAGGAAAATCCGTCAACAGGCAAACGTTGCTACAGGTGGATAGCGTCAAAACACCGCTAAGCGTGGCGGGCGATCTGCCGCGCACAACCATCGGGAATGTCACATTATCGTGATAGCCCTGGGTCGTGATATTAGCGACCTCAAAGCGTGCAGGGGTTGGCCAGAACCAGTCGACCGCAGGCATTTCCCCTTGCCAGGCGATAGATGGCGCGACGCCTCCCTCGCCCGGCGAACGCCAGTAGGTTTTCCAGCCGTCCTCCAGTTTAACATCCAGCAACAGACGAGTTTCGCCGCCTGAGGACGTATCAGCGCGTAACCGCACGCTGGCGTGATCGTTATCGGGTGAACGCAGCCAGCCGGGTTCAGCCGCCCAGGATACGGGCAGCCATAGCAATAACAGACAGAGCAGCGCCTGCCTGAAAACAGTCATCATATATTTTCTCCGTGAATAATTATCTAACAGTCAGCAACGGCTGTTCTGTCATTCACGGAAGACGCAAAATCGCAGATGTACCCTTAGTGTGGGCGGCGAGATGGCTCGCGGTGGGAAAAAAGGCAGACGAAACGCCCGCACTGGCGCCAGCAGCGACAGTAGCAGACACAGCACCAGAATAGCGCCTTCGAACAGTACCGGGGGCGCCGCCAGTAATGACTTCGCGCTCAGTTCACAAGGGGTAACGGACGAGGCCTCATCGGTCTGCGCTTGTGCGCTTACGACCACGCTTGTGGCAACGGTGTCCATCTGCAACGCGTGCAGACCCGCCATGCGTTGTGCGGTACAAACCATCACCACAACACATGCCAGACAGAGGAACCACCATCCCATCCGTTGACGTTTCGCCATTATACCCTCACTGATTGATGCGAGTTATCTTAACCACTCACCAGGTTTTGGCAACCTTTGCGCTGTAAAGTTATGTCCTGTCATCAGCAGGATATACCGCGATTTCAATCAGATTGAGATCGGGATCTCTGACATAAACCGAGCGAATCGGTCCCATCGCACCGGTTCGTGCAACCGGCCCCTCAACAATATCGACCCCGTGCGTTTGAAACGTGGCTATCACCTCTTCCAGCGCACGCGTGGTGATAAAACACAAATCCAGCACCCCCGGCGTTGGCGCGTAAGCTTTGGGTTCAAACTCCTTTCCCCGAATGTGGAGGTTAATTTTCTGATTGCCAAAGACGAAGGCTTTCCGCCCTTGCGCGAAGGTTTCCAGCCTCATCCCTAAAAGTTCGACATAAAAACGAACGCATGCCTCTTCATTATTGGAGGTCAATACCAGATGATCCAGGTGGTCAATCATAGCGATATCCATTTTGGTTGCTCATCTCAGACACTTACCCTATTCATTCACACGCTACAAGAAAAAGAGAATCTTACGGCTGCGTTGACAGAACATAGCGCAACGCGTTGCTGCTCACGTTTTATAAATTAAATGATAATTAATCATATTTCCGTTTTTATTTATTACAATATAACATTGCCAAAGTAATTACGAAAATATCACGGAAGTGATCATTCACTATTTACGAAGAGTACCAAAGGATATTCGCAGAACAGTACATAAATACTGTCCCGCTACGTATTGATGCGTAAATGAAAGTAAGGGTCAGCGCATTTTTAGGTGATTATCGTATTATAGCCCGACGCAATGAATAGCGTATTCATTCGCAGAAAATTTGTTTATTGAATGTTATTTAGAGTATATGGAAATGAAAAAATATTTATTACCCCTGATTGGGTTACTTTTTACCGTTAGCGCTCAGGCAGCACCATTTACCGACGGCAAAGAGTTTATCTCACTTGAAAAACCCGTCGCTTCAGCCCCGGCAGCGCTGAAGTTTTTCTCATTCTATTGTCCTTCCTGCTATCAGTACGATGAAGTTTTTGAAATCACTGATAACGTGAAAAAAGTTTTGCCTGCTGACGTCAAACTCACCGAATACCACGTCGACTTTTTAGGCCCTCTGGGGCAGGACATGACGCACGCCTGGTCCGTCGCCATGCTGTTGAACGTGCAAGATAAAGTCAAACCGTTGCTTTTTGATGCCGTGCAGAAAAAACAAACCATTAAATCGGCGGACGATATTCGTAACGTATTTATCAGCGCGGGCGTCAGTGCCAGTGATTATGATGCCGCATGGAATAGTTTTGCCGTAAAATCACTAACCGCCAAACAGCAAGAAATGGCTAAAGCCGTAGATTTAACCGGGGTGCCCGCCATTTTTATCAACGGTAAATATATGATCAATCCGAAAGGACTGAAATCTGATGACCTTAACGCGTTCGTACAAAACTATGCTGATACGGTCCGCTTCCTGATCACTAAATCCTGATGTTTAGCTAATCTCTCTATTCGCACCACACAACAGACGCCATAACGTTAAAAAGCGCTGTTGGTGGTGCAACGCCCGCATCGTTTATAGCAATATCCTCCCTTCCCGGTTGGCATTCTCCGTTATCAGGATTACCCTAAACTTAGCGGTGATACCTGTTGTCAGGGTTCACCTTCTGCAAGTGTTGATTTACACGAGAGAACGCTATGGAATTAAAGGATTATTACGCCATTATGGGCGTGAAACCGACAGACGATCTCAAGACAATCAAGACCGCCTATCGTCGACTCGCCCGTAAATATCATCCTGATGTCAGCAAAGAGACTGACGCGGAGGCCCGGTTTAAAGAGGTTGCTGAAGCCTGGGAAGTCCTGAGTGATGAACAGCGACGCGCTGAGTACGACCAGTTGTGGCAGCACCGCAACGACCCACAGTTCAACCGTCAATTCCAACAAGGAGAGAATCAACGCTATAACGCCGAAGATTTCGACGATATCTTCTCCTCCATTTTTGGTCAGCATGCGCAACAGTCTCGCCAGCGTCATGCCAGCCGCGGGCACGATATTGAAATTGAAGTCGCCGTATTCCTCGAAGAAACGCTTACTGAGCATAGCCGCACGATCAGTTACACCCTGCCGGTTTACAATGCGTTCGGCATGGTCGAACGTGAAATTCCTAAAACGTTGAATGTGAAAATTCCGGCTGGCGTCGGTAACGGTAAGCGTATTCGTCTGAAAGGCCAGGGCACCCCCGGTGAAAACGGTGGGCCAAACGGTGATTTGTGGCTGGTGATTCATATCGCGCCACATCCGCTGTTCGATATCGTTAATCAGGATCTGGAAGTGGTCGTTCCCCTGGCGCCGTGGGAAGCCGCGCTGGGCGCGAAAGTAACCGTTCCGACGTTAAAAGAGAGCATCCTGCTGACCATTCCTGCGGGCAGCCAGGCCGGGCAGCGGTTACGCATTAAGGGCAAAGGTCTGGTAAGTAAAAAACATACCGGCGATTTGTATGCGGTGATCAAAATCGTCATGCCTCCGAAACCTGACGACGCCAGCGCCGCCCTGTGGCAGCAGCTGGCGGATGCACAAAAGACCTTTGATCCGCGCAAAGAGTGGGGGAAAGCATAATGGCTAACGTCACCGTCACCTTTACCATTACCGAGTTTTGTCTGTACACCGGTGTGTCAGAAGAAGAGCTACATGAGATTGTCGGCTTAGGGGTGATAGAACCTCATGAAGACGAGACTTTTGACGATCATGCGCTGAACGTCATGCGTCGCGCGATACGCCTGCGTCAGGAGCTGGAACTTGACTGGCCGGGAATTGCCGTTGCGCTGACATTGCTGGAAGAGAACGCTCAACTGCGGCAGGAAAACCGCCTGCTGCGCCAGCGATTGTCTCGCTTTATCAGCCATCCTTAGTGTGTCAAGGCCAGCATGGTGCTGGCCCTTTTATTATCCGCAACCCGCTCTTAATGACATTGCGCAGCAGATGGCATACAGTCAGCGATAAGAATTATCTCAAACAATAAGACGTTGAGCCATGCAGCTTAAGCCCCTCACAAAAGGTCGTTTTCACAATATCTGGCAGCAAGATGATGCCTTAATTGAGAAGATATTCCAGGAGTTGCTCTCTGAAACACAGATTATCCAGGAAGATGACTATCTTTACCGCCAGGGACAGGTAGTCGATCGACTTATCATGGTGCAGTCAGGAAGAATTTCTCTGCGTTATAGCGCGGAGAATGGTCGCCGTTTTCAACTGGGTGCAATGGAATGTGATGAGCAACTGTTTGGCGAAATGGAGTTTTTTACCGGGTATCGTTGCCAGCTTGATATCGTAGCCGAAGAACCGCTGACCGTGGCGGTATGCAACTGTGACCGTCTGGAGGAAGCGCTGAACCAGCACCCCAGACTGGCGATATTTTTCGCCAGCGCAATGGCCGTTGATTATCAGGATATGCTGGAAATCTTCCTGCACCGGATGCTCTACCCTATCGTACATAACGTAGCGTATGACCTGTATCGCCAGCATCAGGACAAGCAGCCAATGGATGGTTTTCATAAAAAATACCAGGAAGCTGAGCGATTCGGCACCACCGACCGGGTCTATCGGCGGGCGGTGAAAGCGCTGACGGATGCCGGACTGGTAACGCGCACGAAGCAAGGACTGGAAATTAAGGATCTGGATGGGCTGCGTAAATTTCTCGGCAATGACATCATTGACTGACACACCAACCCTGGCAAACGGAGCATTGGTGTGTCATTTCAGCGCAATCAGAACTTATAGGTGAGGTTGAAATAGTGACCCAGTCCGGTGGTACGCCCTGCTCCACCGTGGTTTTCCATCAATGCCATGTTGCGGAAATATTTTAAGCCATAACCTACTGCATAATGCTCTGAATGCCAGTAGATGCCGTTATACCATTCAATCGCGTTATTGCTATATAACGGCTGGTTAGCAATCTTGTTCGCGGCGAACTGGTAGTCAAAGTAACCCTGATAGTTCAAATAACTGCCGTTGGCGAATGTATAGAACGGCGTCGACCAGTTGGTCGAGAACATGTAACCATCCCACTTGCCTTCGTTATCCGCACCGTAATTTTCACGTACATAGTGCGCATAAATGTTCATTCCCACCAGACCAAACCACGGCACTTTAACATCAGTGCCGAGACCAACGTAATGCTCGAATAATTCCCGGTCGCCAATGTTATTTACCGTTGCGATATAGAATTCGTTAAATGGCCCAACGGATAAATCTTTATTAAAAATGGCGTCGAGGGAAAAACGTGGAGATATCTTGGCAAAGAAGTTATCCCCCCCGTGACGATCGTCCTGCTCGCGATCCAAAATATCAAAGAAATCCACATAACCATACAGATCGATAATCCCGGATCGTGCGCCAAACTCCAGCTCAAGATAGGTGTCATTACGAATACCATAAGGCACTTTCGCATCCACACTTTGCATTAAGTTCATCTGCATCCAGTTAAAATCATTTTTGCGGATGTTGCCATCGGCATAATCAGCCGCAAGCGCTTGCGTACAGCACATCGCAATTACCGCACCCAGAACTGTTTTTTTCATCATTGATTTATTTTTCTTCAGCATTTTCAATTCCTTTGAGCAAAGTTGAGTGTCGCCCCACCAGTTAAATGGCGTGACGGCGGGCTATCTAATTAAAGAGGTAAGCGTTATTACTGTGTTTAATTACGTTTGAGTTTTAATGTACCCATCAACATAATAAAGATAATTAAATACAACACCGGTATTGCATACATAATTTTCTGCAATCCCATAGTTTTTTCCATTAACGCACTGATCGCCGGACTGAACATGGCGCCAGCACTACCGCTAATTAAAATATAAGAAACGTTCTGGCTACTCGCGCGCTTCACGAAAGAAACCCCGTAGGCAATAAAGGAGTTATACAGTGCTGCGCAGACAAACCCGTAACTATAGGCCAGATAATCAAGCCCGGAGATATTTTCCTTCGTGACAATGATGGTGGTAATAACGCAAGCTAACAAAATAATGCTAAGCAAGAAATAATGTATCTTTACGCGGGAAACAATAACGGTTGAGACTAACGCGCCGACCAGCGCAGCACCCCAGTATTGCGTAATAATATTACCTGCTTCTTCGAAGGGAATACCAAATTTGTTCTTCACAAATAATGGTGCCCAGGTCAGGAAGGTATACAGCGCCAACATACCTAAGAACAGGCCAATGCCTCCGCTGATAATCCCTGGATTCCACTCGGATTTCACCGGGTCTGCGCTATCCGCTGCAGGAGCCGTTTCACAGGCGGTAAAGCGGGTGAGAGCCACAACGCCCAGCGTGAGTAAGGCCACTATGCCTACGCTCAGATAGCTGTAACTCCACGACATATTGTGCGTCAGGGCGAAGGTGGTAATCAGCGGGAAAACTACGCCCGCGACGTTAAAGGTGGCGTCCTGCACCACCAGCATCGTACTTTGAATGCGATCCTGCCAAACCGACACCACGATCGTTCCCGCCACGCACAGACCAATCCCGCCGCAGAAACCCACCAGGGTCATGGCGACCATCACCGGCCATAAGCCAGGGCTTAAGTGCATTGCGAGAGCGCAGAGGAACACTATCGAATAGATAATGAGCGTCATACGCTTAACGCCGATTTTCTCAATCAGGAAAAAGGCGGCGATGGTCCCGGCTAAAGCCCCACCGTTAAGCAACGAAAATATCGAGGCGACGGTATTCACATCGGCACTGTAGCGTACTGCAATCGGTTCAATCAGCATGCCAAACTGACTGGCAAATCCTGCCATAATAAAATTTGCCAGAAAACTAATCAGCGTAAGTGCTATTTTATTCTTCATATAATGCCATCTCTGATTGGTTCATTTAAATGCTGATGCTAAGCCGTAACAGCTGTATTTAGCGCCAGCTCTATCATATTTTTAAAGGTTAACTGCCGTTCTTCCGCCGTTGTTTCTTCTCCTGTCAGGCAATGATCGGATACGGTTAATATAGCCAACGCTTCAATATTAAACTGATGCGCTAAAGCGTATAACCCTGCCACTTCCATATCCACACCCAGCACACCAAACTTTTCCAGTGCAGGTATTAAATTTTCGTCAGGATCGTAATAAAGATCGCCACTGAAGACATTGCCGACTTTAGCGTCAATACCGGCCTTCTGCGCCAATGCCCACGCCTGCTGCAATAATGGGAAATGGGCAGATGTCGCCATCGTGTAGCCCGCGCTACGTTTTAAATTTGTGACGGAATCCGTTCCGGCGGCGACGGCAAGAATAATATCTCGCATTTTGACATGATGTTGTGTTGCCCCCAGACTGCCGACACGAATAATTCGCTGTACACCGAAGTCATGTACCAGTTCATGAGCATAAAGCGTCATTGACGGAATACCCATGCCATGTCCCATCACCGAAACAGGTTGCCCAAAATAAAGACCGGTATAGCCCAGCATATTGCGTACATTGGTGACTTCGCGGTAATCCATTAGATAATTTTCAGCAATAAACTTAGCGCGAAGCGGATCGCCCGGCATAATAACGGTTGGCGCAAAATCACCCGCTTTGGCATTAATATGTGCAGTCATAACAATTCCTGAATTATGTGTATTGAAGATATGCAGGGATTGTAACCAGCGGTTTGCAGAGGATTGAGGACAAAAGTCCTGCTCAGAGGATCGGCCTCTCATTTCTGAGAGTTAGTGTTGCGGGCAGATGGAAAAGCAGAAAACAGCGTCCCCGCCGCGCAGGCAGTGAAAACGCGCAGGACTATCAGGATTTATCGTTCTGTCTGAACAATAGAGCGGTGTAACGAGTATTCACTTTCCCGCTACGCTTACCATCTGGCCCGAAATAGCGATCGTTTCTACACAGACGCTCGGTGCCAGTCTGGTTAGTCCGGTCGTTGCTGCGTATGCTGACAATGGCAAAACGCTCATCACTAGCAAGATGCTAACTTTTGTCATCGTGTTGTCCTTATCTCATTTTGCTTTCGCCGGATAACAGTCCCAACAATGACATATTAAACTAAAGAGTTGTAAATATTTCGGTAAGATTAAATTTTTTATATGCTTTTTCTTTTATAGTGCCATTCGATATCAACGTGCTCATTTCAGTGACAAAATTTATAATATCATCACACTTGCTGTTATCGGGTAAATCGGTGTAATTATAGTTCCACCATTTTATTTTTAACAACTGTTCAATAATATCTGACTCAAATCTGTATTTGATAATTTTCGCAGGAACCCCTGCGACAATAGCATATGGAGGCACATCTTTAGTAACAACGGAATTTGCTGCAACAACAGCACCATCACCAATTGAAATACCACCTTTTAAAACGACATCATTGCCAATCCAGACATCATTGCCAATCGTTGTATTTTTAGGCTTTGTAATAAATGGTTTCAATACCCAGTTTTGTCCGAACTCGTTGGCAGCATATTTATCAAACTCGCCATTATAAGTAAGCATATGAGTTGTAAAACGATTCATAGGATGGTTCCCTCCCATGATTTTTACGTTTGATGCAATACTACAAAATCTTCCGATATTTACATTACCCGGAAAATAACAGGTTGGAAATGAAAACGCACCAACGCTAGAAAAACTTTTTACTGGCATTGTGGAATATTGTTCAGCAATAACATCAGCTTCAATTCTAATTTTGTCACCTTTCGAGAACAGTAACAAATTTCTTTCTTTATAAACTTTCTTACCTCTATGATTCAAAAAGATATCGTTATCCATGCAAAATTCGGTAATGACTCCAACTTACTGATAGTGTTTTATGTTCAGATAATGCCCGATGACCTTGTCATGCAGCTCCACCGATTTTGAGAACGACAGTGACTTCCGTCCCAGCCTTGCCAGATGTTGTCTCAGATTCAGGTTATGTCGCTCAATGCGCTGAGTGTAACGCTTGCTGATTACGTGCAGCTTTCCCTTCAGGCGGGATTCATACAGCGGCCAGCCATCCGTCATCCATACCACGACCTCAAAGGCCGACAGCAGGCTCAGAAGACGCTCCAGTGTGGCCAGAGTGCGTTCACCGAAGACGTGCGCCACAACCGTCCTCCGTATCCTGTCATACGCGTAAAACAGCCAGCGCTGACGTGATTTAGCACCGACGTAGCCCCACTGTTCGTCCATTTCCGCGCAGACGATGACGTCACTGCCCGGCTGTATGCGCGAGGTTACCGACTGCGGCCTGAGTTTTTTAAGTGACGTAAAATCGTGTTGAGGCCAACGCCCATAATGCGGGCGGTTGCCCGGCATCCAACGCCATTCATGGCCATATCAATGATTTTCTGGTGCGTACCGGGTTGAGAAGCGGTGTAAGTGAACTGCAGTTGCCATGTTTTACGGCAGTGAGAGCAGAGATAGCGCTGATGTCCGGCAGTGCTTTTGCCGTTACGCACCACCCCGTCAGTAGCTGAACAGGAGGGACAGCTGATAGAAACAGAAGCCACTGGAGCACCTCAAAAACACCATCATACACTAAATCAGTAAGTTGGCAGCATCACCCAAAATTCATAGTGCTTCCGAGTCCATCTAAAAACAAAAATTTCATTTGTGTCTTCTGAAAAATTATAGAGTCTGGTTTTCATACTGTTATTGTCTACTTTTATTTGAAAATGTACGATTAGATTAAAGATACTCTAAACCCTAACCATAATCAACTATAACAGTATGAAATAATCTATATTGTAAATCACCTTATTGTGACATTTACTCTTACCACTCATAATTTAGTTTCTATAATATTCTGCTTAGAGAATGAATACAGATATGTTTTGAGACGTCGTTTTCAAAAACAAAATGTCAGATGCTTTTCTATTAGGGCAATCCAGGTAATGAAGAAAAAAATGCAGCCCCAGTTGCAAATGCCTGGCAGCCCAATAAGATGCAATTCTTTTTTCTATCCCAAGAGGACGCTGAAAACCTTAGTTCTCGCGACAGCCTGACCTTCTGCGCGAAGAGTTTTGTTAAGTGTTTCTGCCTGATTGCACTCTGTGGTGGCCGCCCAAACACCCATTTATAACCCGTAATGAGAATAGCTCCGTATGCAATTGCGAGTCTGTCTCTTACTGCTCAATATTGTTTTTAAAGTGGTCTTATTGTTATTATCATTTTCCGTTCTAAATTTGAGTTATGCTGCCATGATCCCATTTAGGTTTAGTGAGATGACTCCCGCCGATATTCCTGCTGTTCAGTCGTTTCTTGTTGAGCATCTTAATTTATTCTTCAATGCCGGTAGAGCCATGCCTTCTGCCGAAGAAGATCTCTTTGATCTCGCACAACAGTATATCTTGCAGGAAAGGAATTCATTGCTTTGCGCGTGGAGTGAAAACCAGGAATTAATCGCTACACTGGCGGTATGTCAATATGATGATCGTATTACTGAACTACGTGGTCGCTATAACTTGGCTGAAACGGCGGAAATTTGTCGTTGTTACGTGGATGAGCGCTACCGCAGACAGGGGATCGGAAGTCAGTTGTTTGCTTTAGCTGAGGTATTCTGTCAGCGACATCAATATAAGATTTTGTATCTCCACACACATCATTTTTTACCCGGAGGGTATTATTTCTGGTTGCGTAACAATTTCAACGTGATTATGGATATGCAGGATGAATGGCAATTGGTACATATGGAGAGTACACAAAAAAGAGTCAAGTGCTGATATGCGGAACTTTTGATGGTGATCAATATGTTTCATACACAGAAGTTTCAGCATGCGTGTAATTTGATCAATATCAACCAATTCTCATTTAGCTTCCTGTTGCTATTTTCATTTACAACATCGCAGTAACCAACAAAATCATAACTCACTGTATTAAATGGGTATTTTTTTCTACACCACTACCTTTTATCCCTTACCCTCTATGGTTGACCTTGTTAACAATTGCCGCTAGAGTCGCTTTCGACAGCATTTCATTACATTTTTGTATATGAATAGGAATATGGTGAGAATTATTCAATTCAATTCCATAACTGCCCCCGCAACTGTAGGCGGATGCAGAATATCCCTGTGTGGCTCATAAACCACAGGTCACTGTAAAGTTCATCTTTATGGGAAGGCCGATATTCTGATTACCGTGAGTCAGGAGACCTGCTGTCAAAGGTATATGCCATTGAGTGGACGGGATGGTCCATGGGATGAATTATTTGACGCAAGCGGTAGTGTATTTATGAATAAGATTTTGGCTGAGTAAAGCTTATTTGCATTTTTTGCATATCTTCATTCTTAAATTTCACGATTCAATGTCATCTATCTTCATGTCTCCTCCCGATATATGGAATGAAATAAGCCATGACCAGACCTTAAGATTCTGGCATCAACGGGACGATGATAATGCACGCTAATTCTACCTTTTACTTCTCTAAAAAAACGCTTCTGGCTATTTTTGGCACGACTGCTCTCCTGCTTACTTCCGGTTTTTCCGAGGCAGCAAAAACCGAATATCCTCTGACGATTAAAAACTGTGGCCGCGATATTACCTTCAATCAGGCACCAACGCGCGTGGCGACGGTGGGTCAGAACAGTACCGAGATTCTCTATTCACTGGGGCTGGCCGATCGCGTCGTGGGTACTTCGCTGTGGTTTGGCCCGGTACTGGAGGCTTATAAAACAGCAAATGAAAAAGTCGCCGTTATCGCGCAAAATATTCCAAGCTTTGAAGGGATCGTGGCGAAAAAACCGGATCTGATCGCCAGTCAGTTTGAGTGGCAAATCGGCCCTGCTGGCACGGTTGCCTCTTACGAACAGTTTAGTGAACTGAAAATTCCCGTTTACACCGCGCCAGCTGACTGTGCGAAAGATAACGAAGATGGTGGTGATGGTGTCCGTAAGGGCATGTTTGATATTGCCATGGTGTATCAGGAAGTCGCCGATCTGGCGAAAATCTTCGATGTTCAGGATAAAGGCGAGGCGCTGATTGCCAGCCTTAAAGCACGTGAAGCCGCAGCGAAAAATAAAATTACCGGAATGGATGAGAATGTTTCCGCCGTGTTCTGGTTCTCAAGCGCCGATCTCCAGCTTGACCCTTACGTTGCCGGGAAGTTTGGTCCGGCGGCATGGATCGCCCAAACGCTGGGAGTGAAGAATGTGATTGATTCTGCTGAAGAGTGGCCAACGGTGGGTTGGGAAACCATCGCAAAAGCGAATCCTTCACTCATTGTGCTCGGTGAGATGAGCCGTCGCCGTTTCCCGGCGGATGACTGGAAGGTCAAGATGGAATACCTCAAGTCCGATCCTGTCGCCAAACTGGTTCCTGCCGTCCAAGAAAACCATCTACCGGTCATTGACGTACAGACCATGAATGCCGGGATCAGAACTATTGATGGTGTGGAAAAACTGGCTGATGCCCTTGTTGAATATGGCTTAGCACATCCGCAGGCTGCTCATTAATCTACGTTTTGCGCTATATCCTCGCACGGTGTAGCGCATCTCCGTTACTCAGGAACGCAGATAATCATGAGTGATTCACGCAGGATGCGTCGCGCTGTTGGTCAGCTTGCGGTGAGAGTCAGTGGGCATGCCGTTTGGGTCAGTGCGCTAATGTGTGGCGTACTGCTGGCGGGGATTTCCATCGGCGAAACGCTTATCCCCTGGCAGCATGTTCTCAGCACGCTGGCAAATCATCTTTTTGATACACACTATCCTGTCGATGCGCTGGATGCAGGGATCGTCTGGAACTACCGCCTGACCCGAGCGCTGGTCTCGGCCAGTTGCGGCGCGTGCCTGGCTGTTTCCGGCGTAGTGTTACAGTCGCTGCTACGCAATGCTCTCGCCGAACCCTATCTACTGGGGATTTCTGCCGGAGCGTCCACCGGAGCGGTGCTGATTGCTCTCACTGGACTTGGGGCTGGCATCATCAGTATGTCATTGGGCGCTTTCATTGGTGCGCTGACGGCATTTCTGTTCGTTGCGCTATTGGCGATGGCCGCTGGCGGTAGACAAGGTGGGGGTGTGACAACCCAAATCATCCTTGCCGGGATCGCCAGCTCCCAGCTTTTCAATGCGATCACGTCGCTTATCATTACCCGCTCAGCAAACGCCGAGCAAGCACGCGGTATTATGTTCTGGCTGTTGGGCAATTTGAGCGGTGTACGCTGGCCCGATGTTGTCTTAGCCATTCCTACCGCTCTGGTCGGTATCGCGCTGTGCTTCTGTTATGCCCGCCATCTTGACGCTTTCTCCTTTGGTGCGGAGTCTGCGGCATCGCTGGGCATTCCGGTAAAACGTACCCGTGCAGTACTGATTGCCGCCGTCACCGGCATGACGGCGATTATGGTCTCCATTGTGGGTGCGATCGGCTTTGTCGGTCTGGTGATCCCTCATGCTGCTCGTCTGCTGGTCGGCAACCAGCATCATCGACTGCTGCCGGTTAGTGCGCTTACCGGAGCTATTTTCCTCATTATCGCTGATGTTATTTCCCGCACGTTACTACCCGGTCAGGTACTCCCAATAGGCGTGATCACGGCTCTGGTTGGCGCTCCTGCGTTTTCAATCATTCTGATTAGAGGAAACCAGAACAAATGACGGTGAATCTCGTACAGCCACTCGTTGCCTCTGCGCAAGTCGTTATTGAAGCCTGTAATTTGTACTGGAAGGTAAAAGGTAAGACGATTGTTGAAGATATTTCACTCAGCGTAACGCCCGGCTAGTTTGTCGGCATCATCGGTCCCAACGGCTCGGGCAAAACGTCACTGATTTCACTGCTGGCCGGTTTGCTGAAGCCAACTTCCGGGCGTATCACCCTGCAGCAAAAGGCGCTCCAGCATTATTCGCGGCGTCACCTTGCGCAGCGGGTGGCGTTGGTCGAACAACAGGCAGAAACCAGCGAGCGTCTTACCGCTTTACAAGCCGTTTCTCTGGGGCGCACGCCCTGGCTTAGCCTGCTCTCGCCCTGGTCCGCCAAAGATGACGATATCGTGCAAACTATGCTGGAGAAGGTCGATCTCCGTGAATTACAGCACCGATGCTGGCATACCTTTTCCGGGGGAGAAAAACAGCGCCTGCATATCGCCCGGGCGCTGGCGCAGCAGCCGCAGTTGTTACTGATGGATGAACCCACCAACCATCTCGACATTCAACATCAGATTGGCCTGCTTAGTCTGGTTAAACGTGAAAAGCTCACGGTCATTGCCGCTCTGCACGACCTCAATCATGCCGCGATGTTCTGCGATCGCATCATCGTCATGACATCCGGGCATATGGCGATGCAGGGGACTCCTTGCGCCGTGTTTACCCGTGAAAACCTCCATGCCTGGTTTGGTATCGACGCCATTGTTGAACATGAAACAGGCGCTGAAAACTGTTTTATCCGTTATCAAAGACCGGATGAATTTTAAGGAAGAATCGATGAAATATCTCAAACAGAGTCTGAAAGTTTTATGTTTACTCGCCCTCGCCTCTTCAACCTTCGCACAAACTCACGACGTTTTGATGAAAAATCGTGGGTCTGCGGGACCAATGGTCTATGAGCCGGATTATCTGGAGATCCAGCCCGGGGATACGGTGAAGTTTATCCGTAAACATAAGAGTCACAACGCGGCTTCAATCGCTGAATTGTCTCCGGCTAACTATCCCGGTTTTTTGGGAAAAATCGATGAAGAGATCGAAGTAACTTATGACAATGCCGGATTTTACGGCATCAAATGTACACCGCATTACGCTCAGGGCATGGTGATGCTGATAAAGGTTGGAGATGCCACGTTACCAGCAAGCTATCGGGCATTCAAAGCGCCGGGTATTGCTGATAAGCGCTTTCAGGAAATTTACGCGCGTATCGACAAACGTTAATCCGCGATGCTCAGGGAGAAATACGAGGTGACAGAGAATAAACTTGCAGATGGCGAAATCCAGGAACAGCGCCGGGAATGTCTGTGTAAACTGACAAAATTCGTCGGTGCGGCAGGCGTCGCTGCTGCCGTCTGGCCGCTGGTTTCGGTCCTGGGTCCGGATGAGAAGACTCTTGCGGAAAATGAACCGATTGATGTCTCTCTTGCGGGGGTTGCTGCTGGACAAACCGTCAGACGCGTATGGCAGGGAAAGCTGATTCTTATTCACCATCGCACCCAGGATGAGATTATTACTGCCAGAAGTGCCGACTGGCATACGCTTATCGACCCACAACCGGACAGCGAGAGGGTCTCTGCTACTCATCCTCAATGGCTGGTGGTTCAAGGGTATTGCCCACATGCCGGGTGCGTACCCAACGCCCGACCTGGAGGCGTGGGTTGGATCTGTCCGTGCCACGGCTCAGAGTTTGATACCTCCGGGCGCGTGACGCGCGGCCCCGCGACGACCAACCTGGCAATCCCGGACTATGTTATTCATTCGGATGGTCAGGCCGTGCGTATCGGCACGAAGGAAGCCTGAAATGAGGAGTGAGCGCGTCTATTCGCTTCGCTGGCGTATCCCGTTTCCTCGCTCGATTGCCGGACTCTGGGTATTCGCAATCGGCGCCATCCTGCTGGTTATACTCGGTGTGCAGATCCTTACGGGTATCGTGCTGGCAATGTTTTACGTGCCGACGGCCGAGCTGGCATTTGACTCCATTATTCATATTATGCGTGCGGTTCGCCATGGAGAACTGTTACGCAACATGCATGCTATTGGCGCGTCGCTCTTTTTCTTTGCCTGTTATCTGCATATTTTTCGTGGCATGTACTACAGCGTTTACCGCAAGCCCTGGACGACAATGTGGATGATTAGCGTGACGCTGTATATCCTGCTGATGATGACCGCATTTCTTGGTTATAGCCTTATCTGGGGGCAAAAAAGCTACTGGGCGGCCACGGTAATTACCCGCTTTGCCCAGGCCATTCCGCTGGTGGGTGATACCCTTTACGCATATTTAGTCGGCAGCCATACTCCGGGAACGCCGATGCTTGGCCGCTTTTTTGTTCTCCACTTTATTCTTCCCTTTGTGATTGTTGGAGCAACGGTTTTTCATATTCGCACCGTACAGTCGGCGTTTGCGCAGGCGATGAAAAAGAGGTTTAGCGAGAAAGAGTCCAGGAGCCTGCTGTTCGATTACAAAATTACCGATCTTGATGCCATCAAAATCATCCTTTTTTTGATGATCTTCGCCTGGTTCTTATTCTTCGCGCCGCACTATCTGAGCAGCGCCGATAATTTTATTCCTGCGGACCCAACAGTTACACCCGCGATTGTTGCGCCGGAATGGTATTTTCTCCCCTTCTTCTCCATCTTGCGTTGCTTCCCAAATGAATTCGTTGGCTTAGCCGCAATGTGCAGCTCGGTACTGATTTTCTATTTCCTTCCCTGGCTTGATACTTCCCGGGCTCGTTTTCGCCATTACAGCAAACTGGTTAAATGCGGATTCTGGCTGTGGGTCATTAATGCCTGCTTTTTAGGCTGGTTAGGGTCGAAAGCGCTGGTTGGCCCCGATCTTATTGACGGTTTCCGTAACGAAGAGGGCTGGATCCGTGCCGCATCGCAGCTTTCGACTCTCATTTGGTTTGCCTGGTTTTTAATCGTATTACCTTGCCGTCGTTTTCTGGAAAAACAGGACTGATGATGAAACAACTATTGAAAATCAGCATTCTGTCCTTTTCTCTGTTGGGACTGGGTTCCTCCTATGCGCAGGAAGCCACGCCTGAACGGCAGGAATGGAGCTTCAGCGGCATCAATGGCCAGTATGATAAAGCGCAGCTTCGGCGTGGCCTGCAGGTTTATGAAGAGAAGTGTCGCGCTTGTCACGGCATAAAGCACCTTAGCTTTCGGTCGTTGACCAGGCCCGGCGGTCCGGAACTCACGGCTGAAGAAGCAAGAAGTATCGCCAGCGGCTATCAGTTTCCTGAGCTTCAGGATGACGGCCAGATTGGTGAGCGAGACGGGACGCTAAATGACAGCTTCATCTCGCCGTATCTAAACGAGCAGGAAGCACGATACCTTAACAATGGTGCTTCCCCCGTTGACCTGAGCTATATCGTACGTGCCCGCTCATACGATCGCGGATTCCCGCAATTTCTGTTGGATGCTTTTCTGCCCTACACGGACCAGGGAGCAGATTACGTCTACGCACTGCTAACCGGTTATCAACCTACCGACCCTGAACTGAAGGCTAATCGCTATTTTCCCGGCGGCGTGATTAACATGCCGAAACCGTTGACCAGCGGAGAGATTCAATGGCGCCCGGCGTCGCTACAAGCTGAAACGGAAGAGCAATATGCCAGGGATGTTACCGCCTTTCTGGCATGGGCAGCCGACCCAACGCTCGCAGAACGAAGACAGCAGGGATATTACGTTATGGGCTACCTGGCCTTTATGCTGGGGCTGCTATGGATATTACGACGAATGAAAAGGCGTTCGCTCATGTAGGCATTGCCAGATATGAAGATGATTCAGTTCGTCAGCTTTCCGCCGGGCAGCAGCGCTGAGTTGCCCTTGCGCGACTAAGGCTGGTGAAAGATGGCATGACATAAACTGCACAAAACGAAAAAACCCCGAGCTATTAAATAGCTCGGGGTTTATGTTTGGCGGAAGCGTAGAGATTCGAACTCTAGAACCCTTTCGGGTCGCCGGTTTTCAAGACCGATGACAATTTCAATAAAATCAATGACATGATATTTTTCTTGGTAAATTGTACGAACTTTGTACCCAGAAAAAAACAACATGTTAGGCACAACCTTGAAGATAGTATACCAACACTTTCAAAGAAATCTGCCTTCCATGGCTATCAATTCCCGTTCATCATAATCACCATCATCAGGTGGTGTTCCCGGCATTGGCGGCCGGGGTTGTATTAGTGCCACTGCTCCCCCTTTTTCTTAATTCCCTCACCAGTATTCCCAGTAAAATCTTTTCCATCCTGACTGCGTAAAAAATCCGGCTGCACAGTAATATTTTCAGCCACAAATTTTAAATCATCGCCGGGCAGAGATTCTTCAAGAACGGCAATAATTGCCTGCATGGGTTGCGGCGCCTCTGGTTGGCGCTCCTGAATGTACCTGTCGACTTCAGTTCGGATACTCTGCACAAAATGATCGTTTTTCTGAGACTGCATGGCTTTTCGCCCCATATCCTGTGAGGCCTTAAAAACACGGTTGGTTACTTCATCCAGCGTTTCATTTGCTTTGACGGCGTTAACCAGTTTGTTGCTTAATTCAGTCCATGCGTTTTCGTATTCAACAACAACGTTTGCTGATAATGCGGTCGCTACCGCTGATGCAACGGCGCTTAATTTGCCAAATGAGGCACTGACTTTTTTTACGGAATTATCAGTTTTGTCAAAACCCGACAGCATTTTTTTGTTCGCGCTATCAACCTCTTTTTGTGCGATCAATAAAGGGGCGGTCTGGGCATTTACTGTGTAATAAATGCCTCCCAGGTCTTCTGACATGATTTCCTCCGGGCAATAAAAAACCCCGCCGGAGCGAGGTTTTAGTTATTTAAAATTATTATCTATTTAGCGTTAAAACACCCTGGCAGGGTTTTATCCAGTATCAGGTTGCCTTCAACCGTAAACCCCTGAACACCAAATAAAAATGCGTACATATAGTGTTCGACAACAACATTAGTTAATCCCACAGCGCAACGATCTTTCTCAATAGCCTTGTCCGCTGCTTCCTTAACATTTGGCATACCGAGAGGGAAAATAACTATCGCGGAACTATCCTCCCCGGTAACACGATTACCGGTGACAAATTGTCCTCCGTTCATATTGTAATTTTTAGTGCTTGCCACCGTTAGATCAGCAACGCGCTGACTGCACCCCGATAAAAATAACACTCCCAAAATACACATCGCCACTCGTTTCATTTTACAACTCCATGCCTGGAAAAATCGCACCGTATCACTACGCGCGAACAGTGCCAGAGCGAATCCGTGATTTTAACAACTTTAGGAATTTATAAAAATTAACTGAAATTATTCATTAGAAGTAAACATTCACTGCAATAGATGATCTTAATAACAGTGATTTTTATCACGATGAGTTATTTACGGATACTAATCTATTAGTCTCTTCGTTTAAAAGTGCTGTTGGCGCGGAATACATTCGGTACCGGCGGTGAGTTTGTTGTGACGACAAACAAAGGCACTCGTGTGATCCCGAAAACGTTAAATAACTGGTGGACGATGCGAAACGAACTGCAGAGCAGAAAGCCAGCGTTCCGTTCGACCGCAATTTCCACGACATTAGAGCAAAGGAGATTTCGGACTACGCAGGTTCCAGCCGGGACAAGCAACTATTTTCTGGTCATAAAACGGAAATCATGTGCTGGTTTACGACCGCAAAGTGAAGGTGACGCCGACGTTGGACGCTCCATTCATTGAAAAACAACACCGTTGCATTTAGATCAAATTTAGACTAAATTAAGACTCCCATAACTGATAAAGGAAAGTGCGATGCGAATTGAGACTATTAGCTTCGTTAAGAAAAACGCAGCTTCTCTCAATTTATCTGAGCCGATCCTAGTAACACAAAATGGCACTCCCGCGTACGTTATCGAGTCTTATGAACAAGTGCAGGAGCGGGAAAATGCTATTGCTCTTCTGAAGCTACTCACACTGTCTGAGAAAGATAAATCTGACGGTAAGGTACTTTCGAAGGAGCAGTTACTGGATGGGCTTATATGAGAGAATACTGATATAAGGATCCTGTAATGGAAAGCGTCAAAATCGAATACACGCATACAGTCAAAACCTGCATTGATGACATTGCCAACTATCTGCATCACGTTGACGTGGAAGTGAAACCCGTGATTACCGACATTCTTGAGCAGTTTGAGAAACAGGTCAGCCAGTTTCCCCTCGGTTGCCAAGTTTGCCCGGAGTTGATCAAGATTGGGGTTGCAAAGTATCGTGAGTGTAACACTGCAGGTGGTTATAGAGTTTTGTATTCGGTAGATGGTTCAACGATTACGGCACATGCAATTTTATCACACCGCCAAGACGTCAAACAGTTGCTGTTTAAACGACTAATCCAAGCCTAAAAATCTCCCGCTTCGGCGGGATTTTTTTCGTCTAAGTTCTGACAGATGAGGAAAATATTCCAACAAGATATTCCAATAGCCGAAAATAACAAGGGGCTACCTTTCGGTAACCCCTTGTTTAATTTGGCGGAAGCGTAGAGATTCGAACTCTAGAACCCTTTCGGGTCGCCGGTTTTCAAGACCGGTGCCTTCAACCGCTCGGCCACGCTTCCAATGAGGCGCACTATAAACATCCCGAACGGACCTGTAAAGCACCAATGCGTTCGTTTGCCTGAAAAACAGCCAAAATATTGTTAATCGACTGAAATAACAACAGATTGACCGTTTATTCAGCACAAATACTGGCTACAGCGCTTAATGTTTTTTGATGAACATATCTTTGGTGTAGTAATTTCCCCAGTTATCTGGCGCAAATCCTCCCACCCACGGCTTCACAAGATGCGTGCGGACATAGTGGTAAACCGGAATCGCTGGCACATCCTCTCCTAAAAGGTCTTCAGCCTGCTGGTAGTATTTGCCTCGCTCCTCCAGCGAAGTTGCTTTCGCCGCCTTGCGCATCGCGTCATCAAAAGCGGGATTGCTGTACCTGGTGGTATTCTCGCTATCGCCGGTACGGAAAATATTGAGGAAACTTGAGGCATCATCATAATCGGCGATCCATGCGTAGCGCACGACGTCAAAATTACCGGTGTGCATGGTATCCAGCATGGTTTTCCATTCCTGATTTTGCAGCTTCGCCTCTACGCCGAGGTTTTTCTTCCACATTGACGATGCGGCAATGGCAATACGCTGGTGCGTTTCGAAGGTGTTATAGAGCAGATTTAGGCTAAGCGGATGCTCAGGGCCAAAACCAGCTTCAGCCAGCAGTTTCTTAGCCTCGGTAATGCGTTTTTCGAGCGGCCACGCCGCATATTCCGGCGCATGCAGTTGCACTCCCCCTATTTCCGGCTGGCTGATAACCCACGCCGCGCGTTGCCCCTGCCCCATCACCTTTTGTGCGATGATGTCTTTATCTAACGCCATATTCAGCGCCCGGCGCACGCGCGGGTCATTAAACGGCGCTCGAGTCGTATTGAACTGATAGTAATAGGTTGAAAGCTGAGGTGAGACATGGAGTTCATCGCCCATCGTCTTTTTCAACTGCGCGAACTGATTGACCGGGACGCTATACACAATGTCGATTTCGCCGGCCTTATAGCGGTTAACGTCTGCGGACTCTGAACTGATGGGCAAATAAGTGACCTTATCAATGACGGTGTGCCGATCGTCCCAATAATGCGGGTTACGCACGGCAACGATGCGCTCATTGACTACCCACTGCGATAACTTGTACGCCCCGCTGCAGACAAAATGTTCTGGCCGGGTCCACTTATCACCAAAGCGGCCGATCAGCACTTTATCCAGCGGAACCAGTGACGGGTGCGCCAGCATCGCCAGAAACGCCGCCGTTGGCTGCGTCAGGGTAATTTCCAGCGTGCTATCATCCAGGGCTTTGACCCCGATAGCGGCGGGATCTTTTTTCCCTTGGGCAATATCGAGGGCGTTTGCTACGTGCATATTGCCCAGATACGAGGAATAAGGTGAAGCTGTTTGCGGTGAGACCAGACGCTGCCAGCTCCAGACGACATCCTGTGCGGTAATGGCAGACCCATCTGACCAGGTTATACCCGGACGTAAATAAAAGGTCCAGACGGTGTTGTCTTTGTTCTCCCAGGACGCGGCAAGCCGGGGTTCGATAGACCCATCCGACTTAACCGCCACCAGTCCGTCGAACATATCGCTGATTAAATTAAACTCAACGTTGCTTTCGACTTTATGCGGATCCAGCGACGCTGGCTCACTGCCATTGTTTCTGACCAGTTCCTGTTTTTCTGCAAGTATTGTTCCTGCAGGAACATTTGCCGCCATCGCCGCGCCGTTGATAGACATCAAACAGACAGTCAACAGCGTAAACGTCAATATCTTCGATTTATGTTGAATCATTCCCTTTACCTTATTGCTCTGTTTTATGTAGACACCGCTGTCACTGTCAGAGAGAAACAGGAATAACGCAATATTTTTCAGTTACCTGGCAGATATCTAACAGGCATTTTTACACATATAGTGCTAACATCTAATTCGGGAGCTTTTGTTGAAATAATATGCTTAAGCCTGGCGGGTTAAAATGCGTAAAGATGGGTAAAACCGCTGTGTCATTCCCCTTGATTTCATTATCCTCCATCATTAATTACATCTGTCATAAGAGAGTGACTCATGGATCGTATTATTAGTTCTTCACGCGATCGTACATCGCTACTCAGCACGCATAAGGTGCTGCGCAATACCTATTTCCTGCTCAGCCTGACGCTGGCGTTTTCGGCGCTCACTGCGACTGCCAGTACCGTACTGATGCTGCCTTCTCCGGGGCTTATCCTGACGCTGGTGGGTATGTATGGTCTGATGTTCCTGACCTATAAAACGGCGGATAAACCGGTTGGTATTCTGTCAGCTTTCGCTTTCACCGGCTTCCTGGGCTACATTCTGGGACCGATCCTGAACACATACCTGTCTGCGGGCATGGGTGATGTTATCGCCATGGCTTTGGGCGGTACGGCGCTGGTCTTCTTCAGCTGCTCAGCCTACGTGCTGACCACGCGGAAAGACATGTCCTTCCTCGGCGGTATGCTGATGGCAGGGATCGTGGTGGTGCTGATTGGTATGGTTGCGAATATCTTCCTGCAGTTGCCGGCTTTACATCTGGCGATCAGCGCGGTGTTTATTCTGATTTCTTCAGGCGCAATCCTGTTTGAAACCAGTAATATCATCCGTGGCGGTGAGACCAACTACATCCGTGCCACCGTCAGCCTGTACGTTTCGCTGTACAACATCTTCGTCAGCCTGCTGAGCATTTTGGGCTTCGCCAGCCGCGATTAAGCAGCATCACTGATACGAAAAAAGAGAATGCCAATGGCATTCTCTTTTTTTATACCTTATTGACCCCGGCAGATATAGGTAGGATAGCGCCGGTCCTGAATAAGCCACACAGCAGGTGAAAGTTCAGAGATCGTCAGGTAGTAGCGTGAGGTCGGATAGGCGAAACTCCCCCATTGGGCATTCGGCGTATTGTCATTGTGGCGAAGCCAGGTTTTGGTGTAGGTCAATACAATGACGTTGTCATCGTCCCGCTGCTCCCACGTAAAGTCTACATCCCTGTCAACGATAAAATTTTGCCCGCCAGCTCTTGCCGCACCTTTATAGGTGGTCAACCCTGTACCGTCCCGATGAAAATAGAACTGAGCAAGGGCATTTACCTTCACTTCACTTGCTTTCCCTTCATTGCGCGTAAAGTTAAATTCAGTGCTGCAGGCCAGCACATCGCTTTTTCCCGTCGCGCCGCAATAGTAAAACAGCGCCAGCGCGCCGCCGACCAGGGCTCCGCCCAGTCCAAAAAGAAGCCTTATTTTCATTTTCCAGCCCCGTTTTTATAGCGAATGGTCTTGCACAGACGTGTTTTATTGACCGGGCAGGCCCCGATAAACAGTTCATCAGCAGTTGCAAGCGAAAAACGGGCGCTGAAAAAATAAATAGCATACTCCTCGCGCTCGCAAGCCACGTCATTGGCCTCCAGTCGCTCAGCTAATTTTGATAGCACTAACGGCCGTCCATGATCTTCGATAACCCAGATACTACAACGCGCGATTTTTTCCTGGACCGGCTTTAATTTCGCCGGAACAGTTATCTCCTGCGGGCGGCTAACGTAAAAGATCGCTCCCAACGGCACGGCAATCAATGCCCCTATTCTGAACCACTTTTTCAGGGATACTCGCCGGGGCAGAACGTCTTGTTGCGCTGAGGGGGGTTGCGGATCAACGGCTTGAATTTTCTCTCCAGGCTGAAAAATCACATCAGCATCAAAACGGAAACCATAGCGCGGGACAGTGACGATCAATTCGTGCCCCTCTCCCAGAGACTGGAAGCTTTTACGCAGTTCGCTTACCGCTTTATTGAGATTATTTCCTGATGGCGTAAAGCCAAATTCTTCCCACACGCGAGCGATCAATTCCTCCCGGCTTAAGTCGCGTCCTCGGTGTTTAATGAATTCCTGTAAAAGACGAACGGCTGGCGCCGAAAGTGTTAATACAGACTCGGGTTGTCCAACAAGACTTATTGCATGTGCTTCAGGATCAAATAACAACGAATTATTGCATATAAAAAACATCTTTTATTCTCGGCTGTTACCGCATGCTTTTTATTCCCTGGTACGTCGATATGAAAACCGCCCCCTGACCTGCTTATTTTTTCATCAGAAGGAATTTTCCTCCCATCCTTGGCCGCGGTATTTTCGCTTAACTATACAACCTTAAAGCCAGAAAAGCAGGATAAAAAACTGTATATAACGAGTTAACTAATACAAATTTTCACAAATCGCTGTTCTGGTTAAAGTTTCCCTGCCCTGAAGCGATACGAAAGCAGACGGTGTCCTGGTGTTAACGCGCCGCCTTTAAACTCAGAGCAGGCAGACTGATTGTGAAACAGAAAAAAAGAGTGAGCATGACAACCGCCTTTTATGTCGCCGCGCTGTCATTGCCATTTTTCTCAGAAATGACAATGGCCAATATGAGCGTGTATCCCATGGAGCTGAATGTAGACAGATCCGGTGCGGCGCAAATTAAGGTGGCTTCAAAAACGGATGATATTCAGTTCATTCGGGTGAGGCAAAAGAAAATTCTTAATCCCGGAACGGCCAAGGAAAAAGAAATTGACGTCGCTTCGTGGAAAGAAGGTGGCGTGGTGGTTACGCCCGAGAAATTTGCTCTAGCTGCAGGCGCGATGCGCGTTGTTCGTCTGGTATCGCTTATACCGCCGAAAAAAGAGACCACCTGGCGTGTCTATTTTGAAGGGGTAAAACAACCTGACAGCATTATTCCGGGCAAGGCAGAACCCCCTGCAGCAATGGCGACATTAGGTGTCAATGTGATCTGGGGTGCACTGGTCCACATTGCTCCAGAAGAAAACGTAATTTCACTGTCGATTGACCCTCGCCGGGGAACGTTAAAAAACAACGGCACATTGCGTGTGCCGCTCAGAGAGATTGGTATTTGTGATGCTGTTTCATCGTGTAAATGGATAAAAGAAGACGCGACGATTTATCCGGACACTGAACGGAAATTAAAAACGCTCACTATGAAACAGGGTCAGAAATATAAGTTCCGCTACTTCAACTGGGTGAATAAAACCGCTGAAGAAGCTGATTTACCCGTCGTGCAATAACACGACGGCACAGTAAAAACCCACGTAGTTTGTTTAAAGAGCCAAGGTGCTCATTTGTAAATATGGAGATATCAATGCGTAACTATATTAAACCTCTGATGATTGTTGCCGCGATGGCCTCGTCCTTTAGCGCGCTGGCGATTCAAAAAGATATTACCGTCAACGCCAGCGTTGACTCACAGTTGGATATGACTCAGGCCGATAACACGCCACTGCCGGCCAGCATCGACATGCAGTACCTGCCAGGTCGTGGGCTGGAAAGCTACCGCCTGAACACCAAGGTGTGGTCGAACTCAGCCACCAGCAATGTCAAAGTGCGCCTCGTTAGCGCAGCTAAGCTCACCAATATGGATGGCGACGAGACTGTACCGATGACGGTGATTCTGGGTGATAAAACACTGTCTACCACCGATGCCGAATTTACCGGAACTGAACTGTTCCCAGGCAGCATTGAAAACGGTTCAGCGGTACTGCCACTGACCATTTCTCAGACCACCAAAGGCATTCTGAAAACCGGTCAGTACAGCGGCGTTGTCAGCCTGATGCTGACGCAGGCGACGACCACGGAAGGCGGTGCGTAACACCACAGTACATAAGGGATAACGTCAGAGGGTGCCCACCCTCTGACGTCAGGATGATGTCGAGGCTTGGTCATGGCGTTTCACAGAAATACTCTCCTCTTAGTTGCTTTATTACCCGCATCCATCCAACTCGCCTGCGCCGAGATGGCCGTCCCGGCAGGTTTCGAAGATCTGGCGAAAACGCAGCGCCTGTGGATAGAGGTTAACCTCTATGGCGAATCGCTTGGCCTTTTTGAAACGGATATCACACTTGAATCGGTAAGTTTTGTCGCACCCGAAACCGTGGTCGCGGCTATCAAACGTCAGTTTAATGACGCTCCTGCCCTCGTTGCCACCGTGTCCGCAGCTCTCGCCGTTCCACTTGCCCGTAACGGCAACCTGGCGTGCAGCAGCAATGGCTCCGCAACGGGATGTGATTACATTGATACCCATCGTGCGGCCATTATCTATGATGAGAATAACGCGCGCATTAGCCTGTTTTTGGACAAGAAATTTCTGCCTAAACAGACCACAGAAAACCAGTGGTATCAGCCTACGCAGGGCACTGAGAATGCGTTGATCCATCAACAAAATATCAATTTTGTTGCCGACAGGGATTACCAGTCAGCCACTGTTCAGGGCAATGGCGCGCTGGCCATGACGCAGGACGGCTACTTTAATCTCGACTGGACCTGGCTGGGGCAGCGTTCAAGGCACCAGCAGCAACAAGAAATAACCGTCAACAATGCCTGGTTTCGCCAGGATATCTGGCGTCAGTACTATATTCAGTTAGGCGAGATGGATACCCGCGATCTGTTCAGTAATGCTGGTGGGAATATCAACCTCAGCCAACTGCCGCTGGGCAAAATTCGCGGCCTGCGCACAGGCTCGACAAGGGCATGGATTAATCCGGTTCAGCAGTCAAAGGGTACCCCTATCACCGTGCTGCTTTCCCATGATGCGCGTATTGACGCCCGCCGGGGCAATCAGCTGCTGGCCAGTTTTTATCTCAATGCTGGGGCCCAGACTCTGGACACGCGATCGTTCCCCGATGGGAGCTATACCGTGACGCTGTCCGTCTATGAAAATAACCGGCTGACACGTACCGAGCAGATACCGTTTACCCGCACCGGTATTACGCCGTTTGACCGCGTCGAGTGGTTCCTGCAGGCGGGCGAAACCGACAATAACAATCAAAACGATGAACGTAGCGCGGTCGCGCAGGCGGGTGTCCGCCTGCCTGTCACTCCAACGCTGGCACTCACCAGTGGCGCAGCGATAAAGAAAAACCAACGTTTTCTGGAAAATGCACTCGACTGGAGTCGTGGTTTCAATGCGGGTCCGATCGATGGCGTACTCTCGACCCGGTTTAGCTACCTTTACGGCAGCGAAGGACAACGCGGCAATATTCAGCAAATCAGCTATAACGACGGTTTTTCACTGAGCTTCTATCGCAACGCGTTATCAGCAGAAAACTGCAATACCCGAAGCGCGGGATATGACGCCGTAAATGGCTGTTACCGAAGCCTGTCGGTGATGTTCTCCGTCCCTGTCGGTACCTGGTACGCCAGCCTGGGATATTCGGATAACCGCAACGAAGGACGGTACGTTTCTCGTCGGGAACTCCCGGACAGTGACGATCGCCACGATGCAGGCTTGCCCTGGGAGTCGGTTTATATGACCCGCTCACGCACGCGGGCCTGGCAGGGTGGCTTGAGTACGGCTTTCAGCACGCGCGGTCTGAACATCAACAGCAGTATTAACCTTTTCATGCGTAACGATGACTCGCGCGAAGGCAGGGATAAAGGCGGCTACCTGAGCGTGAGTCTGTCAATGGCGCATAACCGTCAGGGCAATGCGACAAGCTATACCTCTCTGGGCGCGACATGGCAGCACCAGCAGCATGATAAAAACCAGCTGAGCTATAACGTGGCGCACAACTGGTATGCCGACGCACGTGGTGAAAATGAGTATGGACTTAGCGCATCAGGTATTAACAGCGATTCACTCAATACCTCTGCCTACACGCGCCAGGGCGGACGATATGGCAACGGGAGCCTGACAGTCAGCGATGTCTGGGATCGTCAGGATCGGCGCCATACCCTGAGCAGCAGCGGCAATTACAACTCCACGCTTGCGCTGTCGCGCTCTGGTCTGTGGCTGGGCCGCTGGAGCGACGGACGTCCTGCTTCAGCCATCGCGGTTAACGTTGCCACACCAGAAGATTCCCAGGATCCGAGCATTGCCGTGTCGCTGGATAACGGCGGCAGTGCAGACATTCCAGGCAATAGCCGCGCCCTCTTCGCCGTGCCGGGCTATCAGCAGACTACGTTGACGATTAACGAATCGCTGGATGTCTCGCGGGGTGCCAGCAGTGAAATCACACAAGGTTCAGGCAGCAGAACGTTGTTTATGGTGCCAGGCAAACTGCTCCGCCGGGACGTGCAAACCACGGCAAGCTACACCTGGCTCGGCCAGTTAACTGACGAGCAACATTCGCCGTTTATCGGCGGCGTGCCACTGAACGTTAACGGCTGGAGCGACCTTGGCAACGGCGGGTTTAGCGCTCAAAGCGACGCTCTGCTGCATAACCTCTACCTGGTGCGTCAGCAGCAGTTTTATCAGTGCGAGCTGAATGTAAAGACTATGCGCGACGTCGTGCGTTACGTCGGGTCGATCCCTTGCCGGGAATTAACCTTCTCTGCCCTGCCGGATACTGTCCAGCAACAGGCACAGCTGATGCTCGCCGGACGATCGGTACCAACGGGTCCAACTGCCATGAATGCAGACAACATCACAAAAGGGAAATGATGTGAACAAGCACTTAATTATTTTACTTTTTTTAAGCCTGTGGGCGGGCCAGACCCAGGCAGCGGCCCCTGCCGGAAGAAACACCAGCGTCGATATCAGTTTCGATCGCATGGCCCCCCCCGCGCGCTTTGATATCTGGGTTCATGAACCGAGCGGCTATGATGTCGCCGATCCGCAAAAGTGGGGACGTAATACTCTGACGTGTCTGTCCCGTACCGACTCCGCAGTTGGCGCCTGCATGACCGCCCCGGCCTGGTTCACGGCGAACCCGGGGACACCTTATGCCATCAATTTACGTTTTACGCATGCCCTTACCAGCAAAACGGTGGATCTTAAGGTCTATGGCGACCACTACATGTTTTTCAATAATAAAGTCTTTACCTATCCCAGTTTTATCACGGGAGGGACAGAGATTGTTGCAAACTGGACCAGAGAACCCTACTTCGATTTCTATATCGTGAAAAGCGAACTGGAAAAGCTCGCTCTGCCGGGTATCTGGACCGCAACGCTGAGGCAGAACCTGCGTCAATGGGATAGTGGCAACTGCGGCGGGAACTTCGCTGACCCCAATACCGGATGTCCAGGCTATCGCGCCATTGCTAGCTGGCAGGCCACGATGCGCATTGAGGTTGTCGATCCGGGTAATCAGCAGATTTATCTGCCGGCATTTCCGCACTCAACGCCTGTCGTTAACCTCAACCTGACCAACTTCCCGGGGCGGCCGGGTGGCAGTGAAATTCAGGGTGAAAACACGCTGGATATGTGCCTGTACGACGGCAAAAACAGTACCAGCACCCGCACTTATCTTCGGTTTGAGGACGACGGACTCCCCTCAACGGACCGTGCTGAAGAGGCATTTTCAATCCGGCGACGCGGCGGAAGTCAGACCGATGCGCGGGATCGTCTCGACTATCAGGTTTTCGTCACTAATCCCGTCACGGGCGCAACCGAAACCGTCGCCAACGGTAAAACCCTGGTCTGGCAAGGCACCAACGATCCGCAGCATCTGCGTCAGGTCGTCCTGCCCGGCGGACGTGAGAGCGTACTGTGCGTACCTGCCCCTATTGTTCTGAAAACCCCAGCGTTTGCAGCCAGCAGTAAAAACGCCGGGGATTACACCGGCACGCTACGCATCATCTACACACCCAGTACGTTATAAAGAGGCCGCCGTGAATTACGTCATTCTTGATAATAATCGTTTTTATGCCGAAGGGTTGCGCTACGCCCTTCTGCGCCGTAACGCTCACACTCAAGTTGAGAGCGGCGCGTTACAGTGGCGCCGTTCGCTGTTGGCCTGCGACACCCTCGTTGTGCGTTGCCGCTTTTCCGTCGCGAGGACGCATCTGGCGCTAGTCGACATTCTGCTTCAACTGGAGGCCAGGCGCTGGGAGGGAACGGTTTATCTGGTGTGCAATGAAAAAGGCTGGGCACTGGCCACGCATTTACGAAAGCGTTTTACCACGCTGACCTTACATATCATTGATGACAGAATTGCCGTCGTGGATGCTGCGTATCTGCTTGCTAAAGAGCCCCGTCGGGTACGCAGTCTGAATTGCTGCCTGACTGGCATGGAGTTCAATGTTCTCGACAGGCTGGTTAACGGTCAATCGGTAAAACATGTTGCGCATATGACGCAGATTAGCGAAAAACAGGTTTCGACGTATAAATGCAACGCGCTGAAGAAGCTTAATGCCAACAATCTGCTACAGCTTCTTCTGTAGGTCGAGGTTTCTCACGCCGCCCCTTATTTGCTAAACTAAGGGCGGTTTTTACTTTATCGACAGAGCACTATGTTCATTTTTGCAGGCCATGAAATTGAGACCGATAGCGAAGGCTATCTGAAAGACACCACGCAATGGAGCGAGCCGCTAGCGGAGAAAATCGCCGAAAACGAAGGTATCGTTCTCTCCCCCGAACACTGGGAAGTGGTGCGTTTCGTTCGCGAGTTTTATCTGGAGTTTAATACCTCCCCCGCTATCCGCATGCTGGTAAAAGCGATGGCCAACAAGTTTGGCGAAGAAAAAGGCAACAGCCGTTATCTCTATCGCCTGTTTCCGAAAGGCCCAGCTAAGCAGGCAACTAAAATTGCCGGCCTGCCGAAACCGGTGAAATGTATTTAATAGCGGATACTAAATCCCTTTAGCTCGTCGCCAGGGCGGTGCGGTTCGCTGAGAACCCGATCAACCCTGGCGCTGCGCGGTCCCCCGGCTTTCAACCACTTCATCAGTTGTTCCACCCGATCGCTTTCACCACAGGCGACAACTTCTACGCTGCCGTCATCCATATTCTTCGCATAACCGGTCAACCCCAACCGTTGCGCTTCATGCTGGGTGGTGTAGCGAAATCCTACCCCCTGAACCCGGCCATAGACCCAGGCGATGATGCAGACTTTCGACATTGCGGTTCTCCTTATCAACATAAATGAAAGAACAGGTACCGATGGACAGATAACCGGCAATCTCCTGAGCTGTCCATAGATTAGCAGGGGAAAACTGAATAAGTTGTCGCACCTGTTCAGTGAGATTAAACCGTCGCTCGATAAGCAGAGCTCCCGCCATACCATCATGCAGTAGCGCCAGACGCTGATGATTGACCTCATCATCTGTGCTACTCTACGCGCCATTTTATTTTAATGGTTTCAGGTTGGTACTTTCATCCAACCCGCGTCACTGTTTGTGAGAGGTTGCTCCGCATGACTGAATCTACAATTCCACATTATCCTCGTTTAGTGTTAGCCAAGGGGCGCGAAAAATCATTACTTCGCCGCCATCCATGGGTATTTTCCGGTGCTGTCGCACGTATGGAAGGTAAAGCCAACCTCGGTGAAACCGTTGATATTGTTGACCACCAGGGGAAATGGATAGCGCGCGGTGCGTTCTCTCCGGCGTCGCAGATCCGTGCGCGCGTCTGGACCTTCGATAAGTCTGAATCCATCGACATTGATTTCTTTACCCGTCGTCTGCAGAAGGCGCTGACATGGCGTGACTGGCTGGCGAAAAAGGACGGTCTGGACAGCTACCGTCTGATCGCCGGAGAATCCGACGGCCTGCCAGGTGTCACTATTGACCGCTTCGGCAACTTCCTGGTATTACAGTTGCTCAGCGCGGGTGCTGAATACCAACGCGCCGCGCTGATTAGTGCTCTGCAAATTGTTTTCCCGGACTGCGCTATTTATGACCGTAGCGATGTGGCCGTGCGTAAAAAAGAAGGTATGGCGCTGACCCAAGGGCCCGTCACGGGCGAACTGCCGCCTGCTCTGCTGCCTATCGAAGAGCACGGGATGAAGCTGCTGGTTGATATTCAGCACGGTCACAAAACCGGCTATTACCTCGATCAACGCGATAGCCGCCTGGCGACGCGTCGTTATGTGGAAAACCAGCGTGTCCTGAACTGTTTCTCCTATACCGGCGGCTTTGCGGTCTCAGCATTAATGGGCGGATGCCGTCAGGTGGTCAGCGTCGACACCTCTCAGGAAGCACTCGATATTGCCCGCCAGAACGTGGAACTGAACAAGCTGGATCTGAGTAAAGCCGAGTTCGTGCGAGATGATGTGTTCAAACTGCTGCGCGCCTATCGCGATCGCGGTGAGAAATTTGATGTCATCGTGATGGATCCGCCGAAATTTGTCGAAAACAAAAGCCAGTTGATGGGCGCCTGCCGCGGTTATAAGGACATCAATATGCTGGCTATTCAGTTGCTGAACCCAGGCGGCGTACTGCTGACATTTTCCTGCTCCGGGCTGATGACGACCGATTTATTTCAGAAAATCATCGCTGATGCCGCAATAGATGCTGGTCGTGATGTACAATTTATAGAGCAGTTCCGTCAGGCCGCCGATCATCCGGTGATCGCTACCTACCCGG
The DNA here is from genome assembly GCF_013729795.1 of Citrobacter sp. RHBSTW-00859. Lineage (NCBI taxonomy): Bacteria > Pseudomonadati > Pseudomonadota > Gammaproteobacteria > Enterobacterales > Enterobacteriaceae > Citrobacter > Citrobacter sp. RHBSTW-00859. The sequence continues at coordinate 3,149,648 of NZ_CP056284.1, forward strand.
AAGGGCTGTATCTGAAAGGGTTTGCCTGTCGCATCATGTAACTTGAAAAGTGGAATATTACCCTTACATAGAGGGTATCTATTTCCCGGGAGGTGACTATGATTGCCAGCAAATTCGGTATCGGCCAGCAGGTCCGCCATTCCCTGTTAGGTTACCTCGGAGTGGTCGTGGATATCGACCCGGAATATTCGCTTGATGAGCCGTCAGCCGATGAGTTGGCGGTTAACAGCGAACTTCGCGCCGCTCCCTGGTATCACGTGGTGATGGAAGACGATAATGGTCTGCCAGTGCATACGTATCTGGCCGAAGCGCAACTGAGTAGCGAGCTACAGGAAGAACATCCGGAGCAACCGTCAATGGATGAACTGGCGCGCACAATCCGTAAACAGCTTCAGGCTCCGCGCCTGCGTAATTGATATTAACACAGGCCCGATGGCGCTTCGCTTATCGGGCCTGTGCGTTTCATCCGGCGACAGTCAAACTTTACTTCGCCAGTCCCAGTCGCGGGATCTCAATCGCCGGGCAACGATCCATCACCACCGTCAGCCCCGCATCACGCGCCAGCACGGCCGCCTGCTCGTTAATTACGCCAAGCTGCATCCATAGTGTCTTTGCGCCAATGGCGATAGCCTCCTGAGCGACGCCCCACGCCGCTTCAGAATTACGGAAGACATCGACCATATCCACTTTCTCTGGCACATCCGCCAGCGTTGCATAGCCCTGCTGCCCCAGCAGCATTTTCCCGGCAACCTTCGGTGAAACGGGAATAACGTGATAGCCCTGATCGAGTAAATACTTCATCACGCGATAGCTTGGGCGATCGGGTTTATCGCTTGCGCCAACCAGTGCAATCGTACGGGTAGATGTCAAAATGCCAGCAATATCGGTCTCTTTCATCGTTTTCCTCCAGGCTGTTTAACAAAGTGTACGACAAACCTGCCCCCGCAACCATTCATCCCATACTGGCGTATGAGAGCTAAACTCAAAAATATGTCTATATGTTAGTAAACGTGATTATCGAAAAATTTAGATACATGTTTGCAGCTATTTTCTGGACAGGAGAAACCTATGAAAGCCGGCATTGTGACAGCCTTAATTGCCCTGTGTTTGCCGGTAACCGTTTTTGCTACCTCATTACGCCTGTCTAATGATATTGACCTTTTGGTGCTGGACGGAAAAAAAGTCTCCAGCTCATTACTGCGTGGCGCCGACAGTATCGAGCTGGAAAATGGTCGCCACCAGCTCGTATTTCGCGTAGAAAAAACCATTCGCTTGTCCAGCCACGAAGAACGTCTGTATATTTCGCCTCCGCTGGTCATCAGCTTTGATACGCAACTCGTCAGCCAGGTTAATTTCCACCTCCCGCGTCTGAACAATGAGCGGGATACAGCGCATTTTGATGACGTTCCACGTGTGGAATTGCTGGATGGGGACTCCATGCCTATCCCCGTCAAGCTGGATATTCTGTCAATCACATCCACAGCGAAAATCGTGAATTATGAAATGGAAACTGAACGCTATAACAAAGCGGCTAAACATGCGTCATTACCGCAGTTTGCTACGATGATGGCCGATGACAGCTCGCTGCTTTCCGGGGTATCTGAACTGGATCGCGTGCCGCCTCAGTCGCAAACGCTGACCGAACAGCGCTTAAAATATTGGTACCAGCAGGCCGACGCACAAACGCGAAGTAACTTTTTGCAATGGGCTCAGAAACAGCCTCCTTCATGACATTTATGTTCGCATACGCATTTTTTTTGTCTTTCTCTTGCAGCGTCAAGAGCTTCCAGTACTCTGTAACCAGGTTAACTTGGGAGCTGTACTATGGAATTAACAACTCGCACATTGCCAGCGCGTAAACATATTGCGCTGGTTGCACACGATCACTGTAAAAAGATGTTGATGAGCTGGGTGGAACGCCACCAGCCGTTGCTGGAAAAGCACGTTCTGTACGCCACAGGAACGACGGGAAACTTAATCCAACGCGCAACGGGAATGGACGTCAACGCCATGCTGAGCGGTCCGATGGGGGGTGACCAGCAGGTGGGTGCGCTGATTTCAGAAGGGAAAATTGATGTGCTGATTTTCTTCTGGGACCCGCTTAACGCCGTACCTCACGATCCTGATGTCAAAGCCCTGCTGCGTCTGGCGACGGTATGGAACATTCCGGTTGCCACCAACGTGTCGACCGCCGATTTTATTATCCAGTCGCCAAACTTCAACGATGCAACGGACATCTTGATCCCAGATTACGCCCGCTATCTGGCAGAGCGCCTCAAATAAACGCCGGGCAGGCGGCAATTGCCGCCTGCTATTCAGGGTTTTCTTGCTACCGGAACATCCAGTTGTTTAAGTTCATCAACAAAGCACGACGGTGTTTCTTTATTAAACAGCAGCCATACCCGATGCCGTGCACGCGTTAGCGCCACATACAGCAAGCGTCTCTCTTCAGCATCCGGGAAATCCTCCACCGCCGGAAGCAACGCCTCTTCCATAATCGACTCGCGGGCCGGGGCGGGAAAACCGTCATTCCCATCATGAAGCCCCACAACAATAACGTAATCTGCCTGCTGTCCTTTACTGGCATGGATAGTCATGAAATCCAGCTGTAGCTTAGGCCAGCGGGTAGCTGCTTTCTCCAGACTGGCAGGTTTCAGATGATGGTATCGCGCCAGCACCAGAATTCTCTCTTCTGCCTTCACAAATCCCGACAGCTTATCCAGTAGCAGATCCAGCTGGCTTTCATCGAGCAACGTGACGGCTTTTTTATCGCCTACCATCAGACTGTTGAGCGGTTTCGTAAGCTGATGAGGGTTTTGCTGGATAAACTGGTTTGCGACTTCACCAATGCGGCTATTAAAACGGTAAGTCGTATCCAGATTACAACGGTCGCCCTCACCGAAGTTTTGCTGGAATGCGGTGGTCAACGAAAGCTGTGCTCCGCTAAACCGGTAAATCGCCTGCCAGTCATCCCCTACGGCGAACAGCGTAGTCTGTGAGTTTTGCTTGCGCAGTGCGGCTAACAGGGCGGCACGCTGAGGAGAAATGTCCTGAAATTCGTCGACCAGAATGTGTTTCCACGGACTGATAAACCGGCCTTTTTCCAGAATGACAATGGCCTGATGAATCAACCCGGAAAAATCGACGGCATTCTCATCCTTCAGGGCGCCCTTCCAGGCCTTGAGCAGGGGAGACATCAGCTTAATGCGTTTACTGAACAGATCGCGAATCTCCTCCGGAGCATTGGCGATCATCTCCGCCTGCGCTCCGCCATGCATACGCATCAGGCTAACCCAACGATCCAGCCGGGAAGCCAGCCGGCGCTGTAATTTTTCGTCATCCCAGAAGTTACCTTCGGGTACAGACCACTGCATCTCTTCTTCTAACCATTCCCGCCAGCCTTTGGCCTGTGCCTTTTTCTCACTGCACTGTTGACGCCAGGTCGTGATAAAAAGTTTGCTACGCGCGGCAACATCATTTTCCAGCTTGCTAACCGTCGGGACTTTTTTGCTCCCCTGCGAAATAATGTGCAACGCCAGTGAATGAAACGTCCTCGCGGTGATCTCTTCCGTATGCAGACGTTCACGGATGCGATCGTCCATCTCCTGGGCCGCTTTGCGTCCAAACGCCAGCAGCAGGATTTGTTCGGCCGCCGCTTCCCCTCGCGCAAGTAGCCAGCCCGCACGGGCGACCAATACGGATGTTTTGCCGCTTCCGGCCCCCGCAAGAACCAGTAATGATTGTTCGCCGTTCACCACCGCCCGCGCCTGGGCCGGATTCAGCGGCGAGGACTCAATTTGCTGGAAAAAATCGGCATGTTCTTCCAGCATGGCATCGGTATACGCCTGGTTGTGCTGTAAGCGACAAGCTTCAATGTCCTTCAACCATGCCTGGCATTGACGTAACGCCTCACGGCAATTTTCAAATTCTTCCAGCCGGTTGATCGGGAGCGGCAATGCGGCAAAGGCGCGGCGGATCTGCTGCTGTAGTCCTGACGTCTGTTCGCGCGTCAGCCATTTATTCTCACTGGTGCGGGTGGCGATCGCCTCCAACTGCTGCTGTAAAACTCCCGCAGCGACGTCGCTCATTTCCTGACTCCACTGCTGCCAGAGCGAATTCAAATGGTGATGGAAGCGCTGGGTTTCAGCCCATTCAGTGCCGTGAAGACGAACCACCTTATCATCCGGGAGCACAAACTCCAGCTCACCCCATACCAGGCCGCGTTTACAATGAATAGCCAGTAACTGATTGAAGGGAATAAGATACTCGTGACGATCGCCGGAAACCTTAATCCCGGCATTGAGAATAACAGCCCGATCGTAAGGGTGTTGTGCCAGACGTTTTCCAAGAGAAGTTGCTTTCAGTTCCATAAGACTCAAGCGGATCCACACGAAGAGGTTTGCTTATCAGTGTAACCGCCAGAGAAAACGTGCTCCAGCCCAAAAAAACGTTACAATTGCCGAATTCACAGAAAACCAGAGTTAACCGAGGGTTTATGCGTACTGTTCTGAATATTTTAAATTTTGTGCTCGGGGGATTCGCCACCACCTTAGCCTGGTTACTGGCTACGCTGGTCAGTATTGTGCTGATTTTTACTCTCCCCCTGACCCGCTCATGCTGGGAAATTACCCGACTCTCGCTGTTTCCCTACGGTAACGAAGCGATTCATGTCGATGAGCTTAATCCAGCGGGCAAAAACGTCCTGTTGAATACCGGAGGCACCGTGCTCAATATTTTCTGGCTGATTTTCTTCGGCTGGTGGTTGTGCCTGATGCACATTGTCTCCGGTATTGCCCAGTGCATTACGATTATTGGTATCCCGGTTGGCATTGCGAATTTCAAAATCGCGGCGATTGCACTGTGGCCGGTGGGTCGCCGGGTAGTGTCAGTTGAAGTTGCACGCGCAGCGCGTGAAGCCAACGCGCGTCGTCGCTTCGAATAATCAGGACCGATGGCCTTTATGTTAAGTCCTCTGCTCAAACGCTATACCTGGAACAGCACCTGGCTGTACTACGTGCGGATTTTTATCGCGCTTTGCGGCACAACAGCGCTGCCCTGGTGGCTGGGTGACGTTAAGCTGACCATCCCGCTCACGCTGGGTATGGTCGCTGCCGCGCTTACTGACCTGGACGATCGTCTTGCAGGCCGCCTGCGCAATTTGATCATCACGCTGGTGTGCTTTTTCATTGCCTCGGCCTCAGTCGAACTGCTCTTCCCATGGCCATGGCTGTTTGCCCTTGGGTTAACGCTCTCCACCAGCGGCTTTATACTGCTGGGGGGATTAGGGCAGCGCTATGCAACCATCGCCTTTGGCGCGTTGCTGATCGCCATTTACACGATGCTCGGCACCTCGCTTTACGATCAGTGGTATCAGCAACCAATCCTGCTGCTCGCGGGCGCCATTTGGTACAACCTGTTAACCCTGACCGGACATCTTCTGTTCCCTATTCGCCCGTTGCAGGACAATCTGGCGCGTAGCTATGAACAGTTAGCGCACTATCTGGAACTGAAATCGCGTCTTTTTGATCCCGACATAGAAGATGAAAGCCAGGCGCCGCTGTATGATTTGGCTCTTGCGAATGGGCAACTGATGGCGACCCTAAACCAGACAAAGGTGTCACTGCTGACCCGCCTGCGCGGCGACCGCGGACAGCGAGGAACACGTCGCACGCTACATTACTATTTTGTGGCGCAGGATATTCACGAACGCGCAAGCTCCTCGCATATTCAGTACCAAACGCTGCGCGACCATTTCCGCCACAGCGACGTGATGTTTCGCTTCCAGCGCCTGATGTCGATGCAGGGGCAAGCGTGTTCGCAACTGTCTCGCTGTATTTTATTACGCACGCCTTATCAGCACGATCCGCACTTTGAGCGCGTCTTCACCCATATTGATGCTGCACTTGAGCGCATGCGCGCGAGTGGTGAGCCTTCAGACCTGCTCAACACGTTAGGATTTTTGCTGTCAAACCTGCGGGCCATTGATGCCCAGTTGGCTACCATTGAATCCATACAGGCTCAGGTACTTTCGCGCAATGAGTCTGAAAATCAGCTTGCCGATGACAGCCCGCATGGGTTCAGTGATATCTGGTTGCGTCTGAGCCGTAATTTCACGCCTGAGTCCGCCCTGTTTCGTCATGCTGTTCGCATGTCGCTGGTGCTCTGCCTCGGCTATGCCATTATCCAGATAACCGGAATGAACCACGGGTACTGGATCCTGTTGACCAGTCTGTTTGTCTGCCAGCCAAACTACAACGCCACCCGACATCGTCTGGCACTAAGGATAATCGGCACATTAGTCGGGATCGCCATTGGGTTACCGATCCTGTGGTTTGTACCTTCTCTCGAAGGGCAATTGATCCTTCTGGTGATCACCGGCGTGTTATTTTTTGCCTTTCGTAACGTCCAGTACGCGCATGCCACCATGTTTATCACGCTGCTGGTGCTGCTGTGCTTTAACCTGCTCGGTGAAGGTTTTGAAGTTGCACTTCCGCGCGTCATCGATACGTTGATCGGCTGTGCCATCGCCTGGGCTGCTGTCAGCTTTATCTGGCCAGACTGGCGTTTTCGGAATCTGCCGCGAGTGATTGAACGGGCCACTGACGCTAACTGTCGTTATCTTGATGCTATTCTCGAACAATATCATCAGGGGCGTGATAATCGTCTGGCATACCGTATCGCCCGCCGTGACGCGCACAATCGTGATGCGGAACTTGCTTCGGTGGTGTCGAACATGTCGAGTGAACCGGATGTCACGGCCCAAACACGCGAAACGGCGTTCCGCTTGCTGTGTCTTAACCATACGTTTACCAGCTATATTTCCGCCCTCGGCGCACATCGCGAGCAGTTAACCAATCCTGACGTCCTGGCATTGCTGGATGATGCCGTCTGCTATGTAGATGATGCGCTTCACCATCAACCTGCTGATGAGCAGCGCGTATACCAGGCACTGGAAGATCTGAAGCAGCGAATTCAGCATCTCGAGCCACGTCCGGACAGTAAAGAGCCGCTGGTCGTACAGCAAGTTGGGTTACTGATTGCCCTGCTCCCAGAGATTCGGCGATTACAGCAACAAATTGCTGTGCTGCCATCTAATACCCCGGTTCCGGCGTAAGAGAACTCACCCACTCCACCAGCTCCTGGCGACGCGTCGCCGGGAGCGCGGCTTCATGCACCCCGTCAACCGCTCCTTCAAGGGCATAGAGTATTTTTACCGTTAAGGCAGGGTTATTTTGCCGAAGTTTCAACCAGCACATCTGAGCTCCCAACGATCGCAATGTCCCCTCATCCTTAATTCCTGCTTCATTTAGCAAGGTCTCCAGATGAAACGTCATATTCGGTAATTCCCGCAGGCGATGTTGTGCAAAGCGACTCTGTTTTTCCTTAACGGCTGCATCGAGTGAAAATTGTGATAGCGACACTAACTGCTGCTGGTTCTGCCACAGGGTATCGTTCACCTGGTAATAATTGAGTACAACCGGACGTCCGCGCTTGATAAATGTTAGCCAGACAGGAGAATTTTTTACACAGTACTGGGCGCTCTGCTCACAGGCGCGAAGATATAACTCACCGCTGGCAACCATGGCAAAGACCGTATCACCAACCGTCAGACTATAGCCGCCAAACAGTGAGCGGTAGTGAATTGTTCCCAGAGAAGCCAGATATTCTTGTGATTTATAGATTCTTGCATAAGACTTTTCTTTCATAAAAATCCTTTTAAATCATAACGTAAGCAAATAATTTGCAGTAGCAGATCCGTTAATGACGAAAATAGGCAACTTATGCGTATGGGGCAAGATGAATTTTATTTTTCCCGTGATGATGACTAAAAATTGCGAACCTGTTTCCGAAAATTAGGTTGATCTTTATTGATGGCGGGGTTACTGTATATCCATACAGTAACTCACAGGGCTGGATTGATTATGTACACTTCAGGTTATGCAAATCGTTCTTCGTCGTTCTCTTCCGCATCGAGCAGCATTGCGCGCGTTTCAGCAGAGAACGCTACCGCTGGGCTTATCAGTGAAGTGGTCTATCGCGAGGACCAGCCCATGATGACGCAGCTCCTGCTGCTTCCCCTGCTGCAACAGTTAGGGCAACAATCACGCTGGCAGCTGTGGCTGACGCCTCAGCAAAAATTAAGCCGTGAGTGGGTGCAGTCGGCCGGGCTTCCATTGACCAAAGTCATGCAAATCAGCCAGCTCTCCCCCTGCAATACGCTAGAATCGATGGTTCGTGCGCTGCGCACGGGTAACTACAGCGTCGTCATCGGCTGGTTGACAGAAGAATTAACCGAAGATGAACATGCCGAGCTGGTAAAAGCGGCAGATGAAGGTAATGCGATGGGATTTATCATGCGTCCTGTTCGCGCTCAGACACTTGCGGGGAGACAGCATTCCGGGCTAAAAATTCACTCGAATTTGTATCATTGAGTAAAATTAGGAATTATCCTGGAATTTTTTTTCATGTTTTAATTTGCCATTGAGCTGTAACGCGTTTTCCGGCTGAAGGCCTGTCTGAAGCGGTTTTCAGGAAATCCTCAGTACATTTATTCATCTATAAATGTTAAATAATGTGTACACAAGCCTTTTTTTTTCATATGCCTGACGGACTTCACACTTGTAAGTTTTCAACTACGTTGTAGACTTTACATCGCCAGGGGTGCTCGGCATAAGCCGCAGATATCGGTAGAGTAACTATTGAACTGGTCCCCGGGTGAAGGATTTAACCGTGTTATCTCTCTTCGGAGATATTCATGGCGAATTTTGGATGATAACGAGGCGCAAAAAATGAAAAAGACAGCTATCGCAATTGCAGTGGCACTGGCTGGTTTCGCTACCGTGGCGCAGGCCGCTCCGAAAGATAACACCTGGTACACTGGTGCTAAACTGGGCTGGTCTCAGTACCATGATATTGGCAACAACCAGATCAACAACTCCGGTCCTACCCACGAAAGCCAACTGGGTGCTGGTGCATTCGGTGGTTACCAGGTTAACCCGTACGTTGGTTTCGAAATGGGTTACGACTGGTTAGGTCGTATGCCGTACAAAGGCGCCACCGATGCTACCCACAATAATGGCGCTTTCAAAGCTCAGGGCGTTCAGCTGACCGCTAAACTGGGTTACCCAATCACTGACGATCTGGACGTTTATACCCGTCTGGGTGGTATGGTTTGGCGTGCAGACGCTAAAAACAACGAAGGCTTCAAAGACCACGACACTGGTGTTTCCCCAGTATTCGCAGGTGGCGTAGAGTATGCAATTACTCCTGAAATCGCTACCCGTCTGGAATACCAGTGGACCAACAACATCGGTGACGCGAACACCGTTGGCGGTCGTCCGGATAACGGTCTGTTGAGCGTTGGTGTTTCCTACCGTTTCGGTCAGCAGGAAGAAGCAGCTCCAGTAGTTGTTGCTCCGGCTCCGGCTCCAGAAGTACAGACCAAACACTTCACTCTGAAGTCTGACGTTCTGTTCAACTTCAACAAAGCAACTCTGAAACCAGAAGGCCAGCAGGCTCTGGATCAGATGTACAGCCAGCTGAGCAACCTGGATCCGAAAGACGGTTCCGTAGTGGTTCTGGGCTTCACTGACCGCATCGGTTCTGACGCTTACAACCAGGGTCTGTCCGAGAAACGTGCTCAGTCCGTTGTTGATTACCTGATCTCTAAAGGTATTCCTTCTGACAAAATCTCTGCACGTGGCATGGGCGAATCCAACCCAGTTACTGGCAACACTTGTGACAACGTGAAAGCTCGCGCTGCACTGATCGACTGCCTGGCTCCGGATCGTCGTGTTGAGATCGAAGTTAAAGGTATCAAAGACGTTGTAACTCAGCCTCAGGCTTAAGTTTTCGTCTTATGAAAAAACCCCGCTTTGCGGGGTTTTTTTTCACTTTTTATCAATCAAAGCACGCCTGTACACAACACATTTAGCCATTCTGTGGTTATTCTTTTCCCAGCAGCGCCTGTAAATCCTGCTTCAATGTCGACATTTTATTCGCGTACTTCTCTTTATGCTCTGCGTCTTCAATCAGTTGCACAATGGTTTCAGAAAGCGTTTTGCCGCGCCGCTGCGCAAGCCCCGCTAAGCGCTGCCAGACCATAAATTCCAGATCGATAGATTTCTTTCGCGTATGCTGATGCTCCGCGTTAAAGTGCCGCTTACGCCTCGCCCGTATGGTTTGTTTCATACGATTTAGCAGCGCAGAGTTCATGTGTTCTTCAATCCAGGTATTGACCCGAACCGGTTCATTTTCGAGGGTTAGCAACAAATCAACGGCTTCTTCGGCAGCGCTGGCCTCTACGTAACGGGTGATTAATTCCCCCTCACGATGCTTCTTCACCAGATACTTCCATTTCCAGCCGCTTTCAAGGTTTTCAAGTTGTTGATATTTCATTGCGATCTCAATGTTACCGTGTAACTCTTATCAGAATATCAGCTTTTTCGGCATCTGAAGAAAAGAATATCCAGCCTGTGAACTGTCGCGCGTCATCGCATTCGTTTCACAGCGCTTTCCACGTGTGCAGTGATGATGGTTACGGTATAATCTCGTTTTTTACAACAGACTAAAAAACATCAACTTTGACCATTACGAAACTTGCATGGCGTGATCTGGTTCCTGACACCGATAGTTATCAGGAAGTATTTGCACAGCCGCACGTCACTGACGACACCGATACCTTACTTAGTGATACTCAGCCACGTTTACAATTTGCGCTGGAGCAGCTTCTTCAGCACTGGACGACGTCTTCGTTCATGCTGGTAAAAGCACCGGAAGAGCTTGAGTACATCAACCTTATTGCACAGGCCGCGCGGCCTCTGCACTCGGATGCCGGAAGTCTCACCGGAGGTCATTATGATATCTCCGGTCACACTATCCGCTATCGTGCAGCTGAGACAGCAGAAGACAATTTTGCGACATTAACCCAGGTAGTCTGCGCTGACTGGGTTGAAGCCGAACAACTGTTTGGCTGTCTGCGTCAGTTCAATGGCGAAATTACCCTACAGCCAGGCCTTGTGCATCAGGCCAACGGTGGTGTGCTGGTTATTTCGTTGCGCACGCTACTGGCCCAACCGCTGCTGTGGATGCGCCTGAAAGCCATTGTCAGCCACGAGCGTTTTGACTGGGTAGCTTTTGATGAGTCTCGCCCGCTGCCCGTCTCCGTTCCACCTATGCCGCTTAAACTCAAAGTGGTATTAGTCGGTGAACGTGAATCACTGGCAGACTTCCAGGACATGGAGCCGGAGCTGGCTGAGCAGGCTATTTATAGCGAGTTTGAAGATAATCTGCAGATAGTGGATGCCGAAACCATGACGCAGTGGTGTCAGTGGGTAACACATACCGCTACGCGCAACAATTTGCCCTACCCGGCCCCTGATGCCTGGCAAGTGCTGATCCGTGAAGCCGTTCGTTATACCGGCGAACAGGATACATTGCCGCTTAACCCGCTGTGGATCACCCGGCAGTTCAAAGAAGTGGCCCCGTTATGCGAGGGCGAAACCTGCAACGCTGAGCAGTTCAGCCTGATGCTGACCCAGCGTGAATGGCGGGAAGGTTTCCTCGCCGAACGAATGCAGGATGAGATCCTGCAGGAACAGATCCTGATCGAGACGGAAGGCGAGCGTATTGGCCAAATCAACGCCCTGTCGGTGATTGAGTTTCCTGGCCACCCCCGCGCGTTTGGTGAGCCTTCTCGTATCAGTTGTGTGGTTCATATTGGCGACGGCGAATTTACGGATATTGAGCGCAAAGCCGAGCTTGGCGGAAATATTCATGCGAAGGGTATGATGATTATGCAGGCGTTCCTGATGTCGGAACTCCAGCTTGAACAGCAAATCCCCTTCTCTGCCTCGCTGACCTTTGAGCAATCCTATAGCGAAGTGGACGGCGACAGCGCGTCCATGGCAGAACTTTGCGCATTGATTAGCGCCCTCGCCGACGTTCCTGTTAATCAAAGCATCGCCATTACCGGTTCTGTCGATCAGTTTGGTCGGGCACAACCTGTTGGTGGTCTGAACGAGAAAATTGAAGGCTTCTTCGCCATCTGTCAGCAGCGTGAGCTGACAGGCACACAGGGCGTTATCATTCCTTCAGCGAATGTCAGACACCTGAGCCTGCAGCCCGCTCTGCTACAGGCCGTAGAAGAAGAAAAATTCACTATATGGGCGGTGGACGACGTGACCGATGCGCTGCCACTGTTATTAAATCTGGTGTGGGATGGTGAAGGCCAAACAACGCTGATGCAAACTATCCAGGAGCGTATTGCTACGGCAACGCAGCAGGAAGGTCGTCACCGTTTTCCCTGGCCGCTACGTTGGCTGAACTGGATTATTCCGAACTGATCGGACTTGTTCAGCGTACACGTGTTAGCTATCCTGCGTGCTTCAATAAAATAAGGCTTACAGAGAACATGGTAGATAAACGCGAATCCTATACAAAAGAAGACCTTCTTGCCTCTGGTCGCGGTGAGCTGTTTGGCGCAAAAGGGCCACAACTGCCTGCACCAAGCATGCTGATGATGGACCGTGTCATCAAGATGACCGAAACCGGCGGCAACTTTGACAAAGGTTATGTTGAAGCTGAACTGGATATCAACCCGGACCTGTGGTTCTTCGGATGCCACTTTATCGGCGATCCGGTGATGCCGGGCTGCCTGGGTCTGGATGCCATGTGGCAGCTGGTTGGATTCTATCTCGGCTGGCTGGGCGGCGAAGGTAAAGGCCGCGCGCTGGGCGTAGGCGAAGTTAAATTCACCGGCCAGGTTCTGCCGACTGCGAAGAAAGTGACTTACCGCATTCACTTCAAACGCATCGTTAATCGTCGCCTGATCATGGGCTTGGCTGATGGTGAAGTGCTGGTTGATGGTCGTCTGATCTATACCGCAAACGATCTGAAAGTGGGTCTGTTCCAGGACACTTCCGCGTTCTAATCAAGGTCAGCTTAGCAGCCAGACATTAACGTCTATTCGTTTTGTCTGGTGGGCAAAAAGGCGAAACCTCCGCTCTGCGGAGGTTTCTTTTATCTAAAGAGACAGAATCAGGCCATTAAAACCCTATCCCCCATGGCTTCTCGCCAGCCTCCCAGCCAGTATGACCTCTGATTCAGCGTCTGATAGGGACACATTTCTTTTGAGCGTCCGGCAATGCCGGCCTGATATCCACGTTGATGTGCCCGTTCCAGGCGATCTCGTTTTTGTCTCTTCATGCCTCGTTTCCCTCATCTTTTGGGTCTGGTGGAAAAGAAAACAGTGATTACTAAGTGTGCAATCACACTAAAACGAATACCCCTAAACATCAGGCTCGTCAATGCGCAAAATTCACGCCAGTGTCATATTTGTGAGCTACCCGCAAAATCATTTGTACAAAAATAGTCTGTCAGAACAGCTATCTCCACGGCTAAAAAAATAAAAAAAACCGCCCCGGGCAATGAACCAGGGGCGGCATAATTTACAATTATTTAAGCTTAAGGGATGCGTTTCAGCTCCTGAGCAATTGCCGTCGCTTCCTGGCTCCAGGCGTTGGCCAGAACCTTCACCATCTCATCGTAGCCGTCTTTAGTCTGTACAGCTTCGATGTGGAATGGACGCTTGATCAACTGCCCCTGGTGATTCAGCAGCCATTCACCGCTCACGATGACCTTACCATCGTACCGACCGTGGAAGCCGGTCACGGTAACGTTCAACGTGTCCTGAGTGCTTCCCAGCGGCTGCGAAGCGACAACCCAGCCAGGCAACTGCATACTGAGGTTCGTAACCAGGGTATTGCGCAATTGCTGATCTAATGGGCTGGCCCAGAGATTATTATTCGCTATCACATATTGCACATCGCTGGTCTGGTAAACCACCCCATTACCCGCCAGATAGTCCGGGACCGCAATCTGTTCAACCCACAGCAGACGGTTACCCTGGTTAGCTGAGCTCTGTACGCCCCCTTGCGCGATAGGAAGCTGGTAATAGCTTTTATTTTCTCCGCTGGAGCTGCATGACGTCAGCCAGACCGCCATCATCGCCACTAGCCACTTTTTCATTGTTTCGCCCTCTTCGGCTCTGGATCTTTTTTGTCCTTCGCTTCAAATACCAGCGCATTGCTCTTATCGTTCAACGTTTTCAGTACCGGTTGCAGTTCTCGCAGCACCTGATCAAGACGCTGCATATCCGCCACCATCTTGTTGTAGGCGGCGGAACCCGGCTGGAAGCCCTGCATACTACGGTTCAGTTCGCGCAGCGTGTTCTGCATATCCGCCGGAAGATCCTGCATCGACTGACTGGACGTGATCTTATTCATGTTGTCCAGCGTGGTTTGCAGATGCTTCATCGTACGCTGGCTTTCCGACAACGTATTGGTCGCCTGCTCAATCATCGGGTTCAACGGCAGATTGTTAATCTTATCCAGCGCTTCCATCAGTCGCTGCTGGATCTGCGCCAGACCACCGCTCACGGTCGGAATAATTTGATAACCGTTAAATTCGCGCACACCGGTAATCGGCGGTTCTTTCGGGTAGAAGTCGAGATCGACATACAGAGCGCCAGTCACCAGGTTCCCGGTTTTCAGCGATGCCCGTAATCCGCGTTTAAGCAATTCAGCCAGATGAGCGCCAACATCAGTATCTTCTCCCAGCTGTGCCTTCAGACGTTCTGGTTCGATACGTACCAGCACCGGAATGCGGTAATCATTGTTGAAGACCTGACGCATATTCGGTGAGAAGAAAGGTACTTTACTTACCGTACCCAAACGGATGCCACGGAATTCCAGTGGCGCGCCGGGCTGCAGGCCACGAATTGAATCTTTAAAGAACATCAGGTAATCAATATGATCGGTATACAGTGAATCCTGAATACTTTTTTGGTCGTCATAAAGATTAAACGCAGACTGTTGTGCGACCGGTTCGCCTTGTTCCAACCCTTCTGGCACATCAAAACTTACGCCACCGCCAAACAGCGTGGAGAGAGATCCCATTTCCACGCGCATACCTGCCGAAGTAAGATCCACGGCGATCCCACTGTCCTTCCAGAAACGCACATTGCTGGTCACCAGACGATCGTTAGGCGCATTGATAAATAGCTGGTAGCTAATCGTACGCTTTTGCGCATCAAATGTGCTGGTTTCAACCGAACCTACACGATAACCACGGAACAGAACCGGGTCGCCCGGGCTCAACTGACCGGCTTTTTTGCTGTCCAGAATCACACGGATCCCTTTCGCATCTGGCGGCGCCAGCGGCGGTGAATCCAGCAGTTGGTAATTTTCCAGCTTGCTGCCTTTATTGCCAGGCTGCAGTTCAATATAAGCCCCGGACAATAGCGTGCCGAGCCCACTGATACCTTCACGCCCAACCTGCGGCTTCACCACCCAAAAGACAGAATCTTTATGCAGCAGCTTTTCCATTCCGGAGTTAAGACGAGCTTTAATTTCCACATGGGTCAAATCATCAGTCAGGGTTGCGCTCTCGACGATGCCGACATCCACGCTGCGGCTCTTAATCGTCGTTTTGCCCCCTTCAATACCTTCGGCATTGGTGGTAATCAGCGTGACTTGTGGCCCCTGATGACTGTAGTGATAAAACAGGACCCACGCGCCAATGAGGGCAGTGACTATAGGGAATATCCACACGGGCGACCAGTTTTTTACCTTTTGCACTTTGGCTTCCCCACTTTTAGATTCCATGCTGTCAGGACTCCTCATGATCTGGTTCACGGTCCCACGACAGACGGGGATCAAATGTCATCGCAGAAAACATTGTCATAATGACGACTAAAGCAAACATCAAAGCACCCATTGCAGGATAAATGTTCATTAACCCTCCCATGCGCACCAGCGCAGAGAGTACGGCAATTACAAAAACGTCGATCATTGACCAGCGACCGACAAATTCTACAACCTCATAAATTAAATGCATTCGTTCACTGTCGCGTTTGCCGTGCCCTTTGGCATCCCAACACAGCCAGGCAATGGCGATCATTTTCAACGTCGGCACCATAATACTGGCGATAAAGATAACCGCAGCCACCGGGTAAGAGCCTTCGCTCCAGATTAAAACCACGCCCTCGAGTATCGTTGAAGGCAGCTTTGACCCGAGCAGATCGGTGATCATGATCGGCAGAATATTGGCAGGAAGATAAAGCATGATCGACGTAAACAGTAATGCCAATGTCCATTGCAGACTGTTTTTACGCCGCACATAACCTTTCGTCTGACAGCGTGGGCATACCAGCTCGTCTGCCGGAAGAATAGCGGTGCAGCAGGAACAGGAACGCAATCCTTGTCGGATGCCGGGCACACCAGGCTTTAATTCCTGCTTAATGGCTGGCATAGGGGCAATATCATCCCACAGCCAACGGCGATCCACACACTGAAAAGCCCGCAACTGGAGCATACAAAACATGCACCACGGGATGAAGCTGCTGCCCACGCCGATATCGCCGTAGGCCATCAGCTTAACAAAGCTCACCAGCACGCCCGCGAGGAAAATTTCTGCCATTCCCCAGCTTTTTAACTGAAACAAAATACGCGCCAGCCATGTTTTAAGCCGCTCAGGCATATGAACCCGATTCACCAACAGCAAAATGGTCAACAAGCAAAAAGCGGGAACCAACTGAACGAATAAGATAAAGAAGGTACCGAGGCTGGCGTAATCTTCCGAAAAGAGAACGCTGGGGATTTGCAGCAGCGTCACTTCGCTGCTCACCCCCGCAACATTCATATTCACAAAGGGAAAGAGGTTTGACAAAAGCAGCATAAATAATGCTGCTAACACATAGGCGGTAGGACGCTGCCGTGGCGCGTCCCACTCAACCGTTAACGTAGTGCCACATCGTGGACATGCCGCTTTCTGACCATGCTCAAGGCGAGGTAACGCCACCAGCATGTCACACTGCGAGCACAGAATATGCTTCGCGGCATGGTGATGTTCGCACATATGTGCTCCTTTAAATTATGCGCCGTTCTTCAAAGACTCAAGATACTCCCAGCGCTCAAAGGCTTGCTCAAGTTCTTGTTCAGCTTCGTTCAGATTAGCTAATACCTGTTGCGTTTGCTCATGCGGCTGACTGAAAAAAGCGGCGTCAGCTACCTGAGCTTGTAATGCTTCCAGTTTAGCTTCCAGTTCTTCAAGCAGCGCGGGGAGCAGCTCCAGTTCGCGCTGCAGTTTATAGCTTAGTTTGCTCGTGCTGCGTTTGACAATTTCTGCTTTAGGAGCAACGGTTTCCTCTGTTTTTTTCGCAACTGGCTGTTTAAACGCCACATACTGCGATTGCTGGCTGCGGGCATCATGATAACCGCCGACATAACGACCAATTTTACCACCGCCTTCGAAGATCCAGCATTCGGTTACGGTATTATCCACAAACTGACGGTCGTGGCTCACCAGCAGCACGGTGCCCTGGTAGCTATCAATCAGCTCTTCAAGCAGTTCCAGCGTTTCGACGTCCAGATCGTTCGTTGGTTCATCGAGAATCAAAAGATTACTGGGTTTGAGAAAAAGACGCGCCAGCAGTAGGCGATTGCGTTCCCCACCAGAGAGCGCACGTACTGGCGTCATCGCCCGTTTCGGATGGAACAGGAAATCCTGGAGATAGCCCAGCACATGGCGAGGTTTACCGTTAACCAGCACCTCTTGCTTACCCTCAGCAAGGTTGTCCATCACGGTTTTATCCGGATCCAGTTCGGCGCGGTGCTGATCGAAATACGCCACTTCCAGCTTCGTGCCGACGTGAATGCGTCCGCTATCAGCCTGAAGCTGACCTAACATTAGCTTCAGCAGCGTTGTTTTACCGCAGCCGTTAGGTCCAATTAGCGCAATCTTGTCGCTACGTTGCACCTGCGCGGAGAAATCTTTTACCAATTGCTTTCCATCAACCTGGTAATCAACATTCTCCATTTCGAAGACAATCTTGCCAGAGCGGCTCGCCTCTTCGACCTGCATCTTCGCCGTGCCCATCACTTCGCGACGTTCGCCACGCTCGCGACGCATGGCTTTCAGCGCCCGCACGCGGCCTTCATTACGGGTACGACGCGCTTTGATGCCCTGACGGATCCAGACTTCTTCCTGAGCCAGCTTGCGATCAAATTCCGCGTTTTGGAGATCTTCCACCCGCAGCGCTTCTTCTTTATCCAGCAGATACTGATCGTAGTTCCCCGGATAGGTCACCAGCTTGCCGCGGTCGAGATCGACAATACGCGTCGCCATATTGCGAATAAATGAACGGTCGTGGGAAATGAAAATAATAGTCCCATTGAAGGATTTCAGGAACCCTTCCAGCCAGTCGATAGTTTCAATATCCAGGTGGTTAGTTGGTTCATCCAGCAGCAGTACGCGCGGGTTGCTCACTAACGCGCGGCCCAGCGCCGCCTTACGCAGCCAGCCGCCCGAAAGCGAAGAAAGCGCGGCGTTAGGATCCAGTCCCAGTTGCGCCAGCACTTCATTAATGCGGCTTTCGAGCTGCCACAGATTATGGTGATCGAGCATTTCCTGAACCCGCGCCATTTCATTCAGGTTTCTGTCGCTGGGATCGGTCATCACCAGGCGCGAAATATCGTGATAACGCTTCAGATATTCAGCCTGTTCCTCAATACCTTCGGCAACGAAGTCATAGACGCTGCCCACAACATTACGCGGCGGATCCTGCTGCAGACGCGCCACAACCAGGTCCTGCTCATAAATAATACGCCCGTCGTCAAGACCCTGTTCACGGTTGAGGATCTTCATCAGCGTCGACTTACCTGCGCCATTACGGCCAACCAGACAGACGCGTTCGTTATCTTCGATATGCAGTTCTGCATTATCAAGAAGCGGCGCATCGCTGAACGACAGCCATGCACCATGCATACTGATCAATGACATTTATTTATCCTTTCAGGCTGCGGTAATCAGCCAGCAATTGTGGATCTGACGGTTACGGGCAAAATCCTGGGAAAGCGTTTTTTGGGTGATTTCTTGTGCTTTTAATCCCAGTTCAGCCAGACCGTCGAGATCCATACGGAACCCACGCTTGTTGTTGGAGAACATGATCGTACCGTCTTTACGCAGCAGACGTTTCAGATCTTTCATCAGCGCCAGATGATCGCGCTGTACATCAAAAGAGTCTTCCATACGTTTTGAGTTAGAGAACGTCGGCGGATCGATGAAAATCAGATCAAACTGTTCATTGGCATCGCGCAGCCAGCCCAGGCAATCGGCTTGAATTAAACGGTGAGCGCGACCACTCAGGCCGTTCAAGCGCAGGTTACGCTCAGCCCACTCCAGGTAGGTACGCGACATATCAACTGTCGTGGTACTACGCGCACCGCCCAGTCCGGCATGAACGCTGGCACTGCCGGTGTAGGAGAACAGGTTAAGGAAATCCTTACCTTTACTCATCTGGCCCAGCATACGGCGCGCAATACGGTGATCGAGGAACAAACCGGTATCAAGATAGTCTGTCAGGTTGACCCACAGGCGCGCGTTGTACTCGCTTACCTCAATGAATTCACCCTTCTCATTCATCTTCTGATACTGGTTCTTCCCTTTCTGCCGCTCACGAGTTTTCAGCACCAGTTTATTTGGCGCGATTTCCAGGACCGACAACGTTGCGGCAATGATATCGAACAGACGTTGACGTGCTTTTTGCGCATCGACCGTCTTCGGCGGAGCGTATTCCTGAACCACGACCCACTCACCGTAACGGTCCACTGCAACGTTGTATTCCGGCAGGTCAGCATCATACAGGCGATAGCATTCAATTCCTTCCTGACGAGCCCATTTTTCCAGCTTCTTGATATTCTTGCGCAGGCGATTGGCATAATCTTCCGCGACCGTGGCTGGCTTGCTGTCCGCAGTGGTCTCTGCAACGTGATAGTTTTTCTGTACGCAATCCAGCGGACCGTTTTTCGCTTTGAACTGCTTATCAGCGCGCAATTGCAGGCTGCTGAGCAAATCCGGAGAGGCGCTGAACAGCGACAAATTCCAGCCGCCAAACTGGTTTTTCATCGTACGGCCCAGCAAGCTATGCAGGGCAATCAGCGCCGGTTCGCTATCCAGACGTTCGCCGTAGGGCGGGTTACTGATCACCGTACCATACGGTCCCTTCGGCAGTGGATTACTCAGTTTGGCGACATCTTTAACGTCAAATGTCATCAGATCGGCAATACCTGCGCGGCGGGCGTTACTACGCGCTTTTTCAATCACGCGCGCATCGCTGTCGGAGCCATAGAAGTGCGAAGTATAGTCAGCAAGCCCCTTACGCGCACGCACCTGAGCTTCGGCTTTAACCTCTTGCCAGACGGCTTCATCGTGCTGTGCCCAACCGCTAAAGCCCCAGTACCCGCGGTGCAGGCCCGGCGCGCGATCGGTTGCCCACATCGCCGCTTCAATCAGCAGCGTGCCGGAGCCGCACATCGGATCGAGTAACGGTGTGCCCGGCTGCCAGCCAGAACGCATAACAATAGCGGCGGCCAGCGTCTCTTTAATCGGCGCCTGACCCGCGCGATCGCGATAACCGCGCTGATGCAAACCGTCACCGCTCAGATCGAGCGCAATGCTGGCGGTATCTTTGTTCAACCAGACATTGATTCGCAGATCCGGAGATTCACGATCCACATTCGGACGCGGCAGATTTTTGCGGGTAAAGGCATCGACAATCGCATCCTTGACCTTCAGCGCGCCGTACTGGCTGTTACGAATGGTCTCGTTCAGGCCGCTAAAATGGACGGCAAACGTAGCACCAGGATTAAATATCTCTGTCCAGTCGATTGCCTGAACGCCGAGGTACAGATCAAGATCGCTGTAGACCTTGTACTCTCCCATCGGCAGGATAATGCGCGAGGCCAGGCGGCTCCACATCAGGCTCTGGTAAACAAGCCGCGTGTCGCCCTTAAAATGGACCCCACCCTGAACGACCTGACACTCCAGCGCGCCGAGGTTTTCCAGTTCAGTTTTTAACAGCTCTTCCAGCCCACGGGCCGTACTGGCAAACAGAGAATTCATAATGTCACTTTTACTCCTAGAAAATTGCTGCGCATTATAGCTAATATGGGCTGTATGTCATAAAGTTGAAGGCTTATTTTCGTTCAAGGGGCTGTGCAGTGGTAACGTTGACCCGACTTTTTATTCATCCGGTTAAATCAATGCGTGGAATTGGACTCACGCACGCCCTGGCAGACGTGAGCGGTCTCGCCCTGGATCGTATATTTATGATTACCGAACCCGACGGGACGTTCATTACCGCCCGACAGTTCCCGCAAATGGTCCGCTTTACCCCTTCCCCTTTCCACGATGGACTTCATCTCACGGCTCCAGACGGCAGCAGCGCGCTCGTGCGATTCGCAGACTTCGCCACCCAGGATGCGCCGACTGAAGTGTGGGGAAATCATTTTACCGCGCGTATTGCGCCAGCGGCTATCAACCTGTGGCTGAGCGGCTTTTTCTCCCGTGACGTGCAGTTGCGCTGGGTGGGTCCGCAACTGACACGCCGGGTGAAGCGCCACGCTGATGTTCCTTTGTCCTTTGCCGATGGTTATCCCTACCTGCTGGCCAACGAAGCATCTCTGCGCGATGTGCAACAGCGCTGTCCGGCAAGCGTCAAAATGGAACAGTTTCGCCCCAATCTGGTGGTTTCGGGGGCTGACGCCTGGGCAGAAGACACCTGGAAAGTGATTCGCATTGGCGACGTCATTTTTGATGTGGCAAAACCCTGTAGCCGCTGCATTTTCACTACCGTTAGCCCAGAAAAAGGCCAGAAACATCCGTCTGGCGAGCCGCTCGCCACGCTGCAAACCTTCCGGACAGCGGTGGATAACGGCGACGTTGATTTCGGCCAGAATCTTATCGCACGCAACAGTGGCGTTATTCGCGTCGGCGATGAGGTAGAAATTTTGGCAACCGGTCCCGCCAGAGCTTACGGTGCGACGGAGTCAGACGATACAGCACTGGAACAACAGCCCGATGCCACGGTACTTATTGACTGGCAGGGCCAGACCTTTCGCGGAAATAATCAGCAGGTATTGCTTGAACAGCTGGAAAACCAGGGTATCAGGGTGCCCTATTCATGCCGGGCAGGAATTTGCGGATGCTGTCGAATTCGACTGTTGGAAGGCGAAGTTAGTCCGCTGAAAAAATCAGCGATTGGGGATGACGGGACGATTCTGTGCTGCAGTTGCGTTCCCAAAACGACAATCAGGCTGGAGAGTTAAACCGCCTGTTCAAGGCTGAAACTGTCGGCAATAACCTGCGGTTTCAGTCGGTCATTCATTATTTTAATCGCGTCGCCAAGTTGCATTGTTCGCCCGGCAATAACCACACCAGGTTGTGCAAGCAGACAAAGCGCGGCATTTTCACCCGGTTCAACCACTAACAGGTTTACCTGTTCATCCGTATCGCTTAAATCCACACAAGCAGCATCCCCCACGACTGGCGACCAGTTAATACCGTGTGCGACAAAGTGCCAGCTTTTTGGCATTTGCGGTTTAAGGTAACGAATCGCCACCAGCGCATTAAGCACCAGTTCCGCCTTTTGCTCTTTGGCTAAATCCAGGTAGCGACATTTTTCTTCAAACGAAAAATAAAGCGCGGCGTCATCAACACAAAAACCCGACGGAGAAAATGCATCCGGAGTGAGCATTTTACGAGCAAAACGCGAACGGAATAACATGCCATTGGCTAAATCGAGCATCATACGATCGTGCTCTTCATCATAATACCAGCGCCAGTTATCGTCGGGTTTAATTCGCATCAGTTTCTCTCCTTTCCTTAATCATCACCATTACGACAGTATCCTTTTGCCGCTTCGTTTATTGCCTTAATAATAAAAGCTCAGAATGTTTAAATAAGCAACAGTAAAGGAATATAAAACAACCAGGGCCAGAAATAAAGCCCTGGATTGTGATTAAGGTAGCATTCAGATATTGGTGACGATTTCTTTAATCAACGGTGGGCCTTTAAAAATAAAGCCCGAATAAATCTGTACCAGGGAAGCACCGGCAGCTATTTTCTCACGCGCCGCGATTACTGAGTCGATACCACCAACCCCAATAATCGGCAGCTGACCTTTTAATTCCTGAGACAACTGGCGAATAATTTCTGTACTTTTTAATTGTAACGGTCGACCGCTCAGGCCACCCATTTGATCGCAATTTTTCATTCCCTGAACGAGAGAACGATCGAGAGTGGTGTTAGTCGCAATTACGCCATCAATATTATGACGAACTAAACTATCAGCAACCTGGATCAGTTCTTCCACAGAAAGATCCGGGGCGATCTTAACCGCCACTGGAACATATTTATGGTGGATCGCTTGCAGATCATTTTGCTTATTTTTAATTGCCGTCAGAAGATCATCCAGCGCCTCACCATATTGCAGCGTACGTAATCCCGGCGTATTCGGTGAAGAGATATTAATCGCGATATAACCAGCATAAGCATAGACTTTTTCCATACAAATCAGATAGTCATCTTTGCCGTTCTCTACCGGAGTATCTTTATTCTTACCAATATTAATCCCCAGAATACCGTCAAAATGCGATTTTTTGACGTTCTCAACCAGGTTATCAACCCCCAGGTTATTAAACCCCATGCGGTTGATCAAACCTTCTGCATCGACCAGACGAAACAGACGTGGTTTATCATTACCCGGCTGAGGACGCGGCGTCACGGTACCAATCTCAATGGAACCAAATCCCATCGCGCCGAGCGCATCAATGCACTCCCCGTCTTTATCCAGTCCGGCAGCAAGCCCGAGTGGATTTTTAAACGTCAGCCCCATACAGGTAACCGGTTTTGCGGGTACTTTCTGGCGGACAAGCGCTTCGAGCGGCGTGCCGGTAATGCGACGTAATTGCTGGAATGTCAATTCATGAGCGCGCTCTGGATCGAGCTGGAAAAGGGCTTTACGAACGAAGGGGTAGTACATGAACTCTCCTGGATTCCCGGTGTGCAAACCGGGGGCGTATTATGTGCGATCGCGAGCAAAAAGGGAATTGACCTGCGGCAATAAATAGCAATCGTTTTCCTGCTTCCTCCTTTTTATTCATTTTTCAACTTTTCTATCCCGTATAAATCATTTCGATAAACAAAGTCTCTCTGCCAGACTGCACAAATTGTTATCAATGTTAATCAAAAGCAAACAATTGATTATAAGGGGAGAATAAAATTATGCGCGTCATCACTCTGGCGGGAAGCCCACGCTTTCCCTCTCGCTCCAGCGCGTTGCTGGAATATGCCCGAGAAAAATTGAACGGCCAGGATGTCGAAGTCTTTCACTGGAACCTGCACAACTTTGCCCCGGAAGACCTGATCTATGCCCGTTTTGACAGTCCGGCGCTGAAAACATTTATCGAACAACTGCAGGATGCTGACGGGCTGATTGTCGCAACGCCGGTCTACAAAGCCGCTTACTCTGGCGCACTGAAAACGCTGCTCGATCTGCTCCCCGAGCGGGCGCTGGAAGGAAAAGTGGTTTTGCCGCTGGCGACTGGCGGCAGTGTGGCGCATTTACTGGCCGTCGATTACGCGCTGAAACCGGTGCTGAGCGCGTTAAAGGCTCAGGAGATCCTGCACGGCGTGTTTGCCGATGATTCGCAGGTCATCGATTATCAGCATAAACCGCAGTTTACGCCCAACCTGCAGCAGCGCCTGGACAGTGCGCTCGACACTTTCTGGCTGGCGTTGCATCGTCGCGATGTCCAACTCCCGCAACTGAACGCCCTGCGAGGTGCCGCCCATGCTTAATCTGCTCAAGCGTCACACCTCATGGCTGGCATTAACCGGGCTGCTGTCACTGTCATCCTTGGCGCATGCCGCAGAATCGGCTCCGGATGCCCTGCGCATTGGCTACCAGAAAGGAAGCGTCAGCATGGTGCTGGCAAAAAGTCATCAGCTACTGGAGAAACGCTACCCACAGACCAAAATCTCGTGGATTGAGTTCCCGGCTGGACCGCAAATGCTGGAAGCACTCAATATCGGCAGTATCGATCTCGGCAGTACCGGTGACATTCCGCCAATTTTCGCCCAGGCCGCCGGAGCCGATCTGGTTTATGTGGGCGTCGAACCACCCAAACCGAAAGCCGAAGTGATTCTGGTGCCGAAAAATAGCCCGATCCAGAGCGTTGCGCAGCTCAAAGGGCATAAAGTCGCCTTCCAGAAAGGTTCCAGCGCCCACAATTTACTGCTCCGGGCGCTGCAACAGGCAGGGTTGAAATTTACCGATATTCAACCGACTTATCTGACCCCCGCCGATGCGCGAGCGGCCTTCCAGCAAGGAAACGTGGATGCGTGGGCTATCTGGGATCCCTACTATTCGGCCGCATTACTGCAAGGTGATGTGCGCGTGCTGAAAGACGGCTCAGACCTCAAGCAGACCGGTTCGTTTTATCTCGCTGCACGTCCTTATGCCGAAAAAAATAGCGCTTTTGTTCTTGGCGTGCTGGATACCTTTAGCCAGGCGGATGCGTTAACTCTCAGCCAACGCCAGCAAAGTATTACTCTGCTGGCTAAAACCATGGGCCTGCCCGAGCCGGTAATTGCGTCTTATCTGGATCACCGTCCGCCAACCACCATTACGCCCGTCAGCGCCTCTGTTGCCGCCCTACAACAACAAACCGCCGATCTGTTTTATGACAACCGTCTGGTGCCGAAAAAAATCGATATTCGCCAGCGTATCTGGCAACCCACTCAGCAGGCAGGAGAAAAATTATGAGTCTGAACATGTTCTGGTTTTTACCCACCCACGGTGACGGTCATTATCTGGGAACGGAAGAAGGTTCTCGCCCGGTCGATCACGGTTATTTGCAACAAATTGCGCAAACAGCCGATCGTCTGGGATTTACTGGCGTTCTGATCCCAACCGGTCGCTCCTGTGAAGATGCCTGGCTGGTCGCCGCGTCGATGATCCCAGTCACCCAGCGATTAAAGTTTCTGGTCGCGCTTCGTCCAAGCGTAACCTCGCCGACGGTCGCCGCCCGCCAGGCCGCGACGCTCGACAGACTCTCTAACGGCCGGGCGTTATTCAACCTGGTAACCGGCAGCGATCCACAAGAGCTGGCGGGTGACGGCGTGTTCCTTGATCACACCGAGCGCTATGAAGCCTCTGCTGAATTCACTCAGGTCTGGCGGCGTTTGCTGCAAGGTGAAACCGTGGATTTCAACGGCAAACACATTCATGTCCGCGGCGCGAAACTGTTTTTCCCTCCTGTACAACAACCCCGGCCACCGCTTTATTTCGGCGGTTCGTCTGATGTCGCACAAGATCTTGCTGCCGAGCAGGTTGATCTCTATCTGACCTGGGGCGAGCCACCAGAACAGGTGAAAGAGAAGATTGAACAGGTGCGGGCCAAAGCGGCGGCGCTCGGGCGCAAGATCCGCTTTGGTATTCGTCTACATGTGATCGTCCGGGAGACAACGCAAGAGGCGTGGCAGGCAGCGGATCGTCTGATAGCCCATCTGGATGACGACACCATTGCCAAAGCCCAGGCCGCCTTCTCAAGAACAGATTCGGTTGGTCAGCAGCGAATGGCTGCACTGCACAACGGTAAACGCGACAAACTGGAAATCAGCCCGAACCTGTGGGCAGGAGTAGGACTGGTGCGCGGTGGCGCGGGTACCGCGCTGGTCGGAGATGGTCCGACGGTCGCGGCGCGTATCAACGAGTATGCCGCACTGGGAATCGACAGTTTTGTGTTGTCCGGGTATCCACATCTGGAAGAGGCATACAAGGTTGGCGAGCTGCTGTTCCCACATCTGGATGTCGCTATACCAGAAATTCCGCAGCCGCAGCGCCAGCATCAACAAGGCGAAGCGGTGGCAAACGAATTTATCCCACGCAAAATCGCGCAAAGCTAAGGAGCCTGCTGATGGCAACGCCGAAAAACAGGTGGTTACTGCGCCTCGCGCCCTGGTTTTTACCGGTTGGGTTGGTCGCGCTCTGGCAGCTCGCATCATCAATGGGCTGGTTGTCCACCCGCATCCTGCCCTCTCCGGAGGGCGTTGTCGAAGCCTTCTGGACGCTTTCCGCCAGCGGCGAGCTTTGGCAGCATCTGGCGATCAGCTCCTGGCGCGCGCTGGTAGGCTTCTCCATCGGCGGATCGATTGGCCTGACGCTGGGACTGATTAGCGGTCTTTCGCGGTGGGGAGAACGCCTGCTGGATACTTCGGTGCAGATGCTGCGTAACGTGCCGCATCTGGCGCTGATCCCACTGGTGATTTTGTGGTTCGGCATTGATGAATCCGCCAAGATCTTTCTCGTCGCGCTGGGCACGCTTTTTCCGATTTACATCAACACCTGGCATGGGATCCGCAATATCGATCGCGGTCTGATAGAGATGGCTCGCAGCTATGGGCTGTCTGGTTTTTCACTATTTATTCATGTGATCCTCCCCGGCGCCCTGCCCTCGATTATGGTTGGCGTGCGTTTTGCTCTCGGGCTGATGTGGTTGACGCTTATTGTCGCGGAAACCATTTCAGCCAATGCCGGCATTGGTTACCTGGCAATGAACGCCCGCGAATTTCTGCAAACCGATGTGGTCGTGGTGGCCATTATTCTCTACGCCCTGCTCGGCAAACTTGCCGACGTCAGCGCCCAATGGCTGGAGCGGATCTGGCTGCGCTGGAACCCGGCTTACCATGTGAAGGAGGCTACCGTATGAATACCGCACGCCTGAACCAAGGCACGCCGCTTTTACTGAGTGCCGTGACGAAACAATACGCCGCCAATACGGTGCTCAATCAGTTAGATTTGCACATTCAGGCCGGACAGTTTGTTGCCGTGGTTGGCCGCAGCGGAGGAGGAAAAAGCACGCTACTGCGTCTGCTGGCTGGGCTGGAGTCTCCCACCTCAGGTGCATTACTTGCCGGAACCACCCCGCTGGCAGAAATTCAGGAGGATACGCGAATGATGTTTCAGGATGCGCGTCTGCTACCCTGGAAGACGGTTATCGATAATGTGGGTCTGGGTCTGAAAGGTCACTGGCGCGATGCGGCCCGGGACGCGCTGGCCGCAGTTGGGCTGGAGAATCGTGCTCAGGAATGGCCTGCTGCCCTGTCCGGTGGACAAAAACAGCGCGTGGCCCTGGCGCGGGCATTAATTCATCGTCCCGGTCTGCTGTTGCTGGATGAACCCCTCGGTGCGCTGGATGCCTTAACCCGCCTTGAAATGCAGGAGCTGATTGTCTCTTTATGGCAAGAGCACGGCTTTACCGTACTGCTGGTCACCCATGACGTCAGTGAAGCGGTGGCAATGGCCGATCGCGTGTTGCTTATTGAAGATGGAAAAATCGGACTGGATTTAACGGTGGATATTGCGCGACCACGCCGGATTGGTTCGGTGCGTCTGGCAGAGCTGGAAGCAGAAGTGTTGAACCGGGTAATGCAGCGTAGCGAAACGGAACAGCCGATCCGCCGGCATGGATAAGCATTCAGAAAAATCAGGCCCAGTAAGCGCAAGCGCCACCGGGCCTTTTGCCGGATGGCGGCGTTACCGCCTATTCCGGCTTACAAAACGACAGGTCAACGTTTCAGGCTAACGCTTTGGTTACCTTCTCGAACAGATCGCCGGAGAGATTCTCCAGACCTTTCAACTGTTCCAGCGCCGCGCGCATCTGCGTCTGACGTTTTGCATCATACCGTTTTAAGCGAATCAGCGGCTCAATCAGACGTGACGCCACCTGCGGGTTACGGCTATTGAGTTCAGTCAGCATGTCGACCAGGAACTGATAGCCGCTGCCATCTTCCGCATGGAATGCCGCCGGGTTGCTGCCCGCAAAGGCGCCAATCAGAGATCGGATTCGGTTCGGGTTACTCATACTGAAGGAACGGTGCTTCAGTAAGCCACGTACCGTTTCCAGCACGTTTCTCGCCGGGCTGGTGGATTGCAGGATAAACCATTTGTCCATCACCAGACCGTCATGATGCCACTTATCGTCATACTCCTGCATTAGCGTGTCGCGGCAAGGCAGTTGCGCCGCGACTGCCGCGGACAGCGCCGCCAGCGCATCGGTCATATTGTTTGCTTCACGGTACTGCTTGCTGACCAGCGTGTCGGCCAGATGGGTTTCGCCAAAGGCCAGGAAACGCAGGCAGGCATTACGAAGCGTACGCTTGCCAATATCGGCATGCTCAACGCGGTACTCATCAAGATGATTAGCGTTATAGATGGCGAGGAATTCATCCGCCAGTTCGGCCGCCAGCGTGCGAGTTAACGCTTCACGTACTTCCGTTATCGCCACCGGATCGATAATGTCGAACAGTTCAGCTATTTCATTCACCGAAGGCAGCGTCAGAATCTCTGCCGCCAGTGCCGGATCGATTTTCTCATCCAGCAAAATCGCCCGGAATGCATCGGCCACGTGTACCGGCAGCGACAGCGGCTGTCCCTGCTGATGGCGGGCTACGTTGAGCTTAATATAGGTCGCCAGCAAGCTTTGCGCCGCGTCCCAACGAGAGAAATCGTTACGCGCATGACGCATCAGGAAAGTCAGCTGCTGATCGCTCCATTTGTATTCCAGTTTTACCGGTGCGGAGAATTCGCACAGCAGTGCCGGAACCGGCTGGAAGTAGACATTATCAAAGACAAACGTCTGCTCAGCCTGGGTGACATTGAGTACGGAATTCACCGGGTGCCCGCCTTTTTGCAGCGGGATCACTTTCCCTTCGTTGTCATACAACTCGAGGGCGAAAGGAATATGCAGCGGCTGTTTTTCGGCCTGATCCGGCGTGGCCGGCGTGCGCTGGCTGATAGTCAGCGTGTACTGCTCAGTGGATGGATTGTAGTCATCATGCACGGTCAGAATCGGCGTACCGGACTGACTGTACCAGCGGCGGAAATGCGAAAGATCGACGTTGGACGCATCTTCCATCGCCTGCACGAAATCATCACAGGTTGCAGCGCTGCCGTCATGACGCTCAAAATACAACTGCATCCCTTTCTGGAAGTTAGCCTCACCGAGCAGGGTGTGGATCATACGAATAACTTCAGCGCCCTTTTCGTACACGGTCAGGGTATAGAAGTTGTTCATTTCAATGACCATATCCGGACGGATAGGATGCGCCATTGGGCTGGCATCTTCGGCAAACTGCAGGCCGCGCATGGTGCGCACATTGCTGATCCGGTTTACCGCGCGTGAGCCGAGATCGGAACTGAACTCCTGATCGCGGAACACGGTTAATCCCTCTTTCAGGCTCAACTGGAACCAGTCGCGACAGGTCACGCGGTTGCCGGTCCAGTTGTGGAAATATTCGTGACCGATGACGCGCTCAATATCGAGGTAGTCTTTGTCGGTGGCGGTATCGGTACGTGCCAGTACATATTTGGAGTTAAAGATGTTCAGACCTTTATTCTCCATCGCCCCCATGTTGAAGAAATCGACCGCGACAATCATATAAATGTCGAGGTCATATTCGAGGCCAAAGCGCTCTTCATCCCATTTCATGGAGTTTTTCAGTGAGGTCATCGCCCACGGCGCGCGGTCCAGGTTGCCGCGATCGACGTACAGTTCCAGCGCCACTTCACGCCCGGAACGGGTGGTAAAGGTGTCGCGCAGGACGTCGAAATCACCGGCTACCAGCGCAAACAGATAACACGGTTTCGGGAACGGATCCTGCCACTGTACCCAGTGACGACCATTTTCCAGTTCCCCCTGCGCCACACGGTTACCGTTGGAGAGCAGGAACGGATATTGGGTTTTATCGGCGATAATTTTGGTGGTAAAACGCGCCAGGACATCCGGCCTGTCGAGATACCAGGTAATATGGCGGAACCCTTCCGCTTCACACTGGGTGCACAGCGCGTCGCCGGACTTGTACAGTCCTTCCAGCGCGGTATTGGCCGCCGGGCTAATTTCATTCACGATACGCAACGTGAAACGTTCTGGCAGTTGACTGATGACCAGAGCGCCCTCTTCTTCTTTATACTCTGCCCACGGCTCGTCGTTCACGTGGATCGACACCAGGGTCAGATCTTCGCCATTCAGGCGCAGGGGCGCATCGGACGCGCCATGACGGACAGCCTGGCTCACGGCGGTGACCACGGTTTTTTCAGCATCCAGGTCAAAGGTCAAGTCAATATCAGTAATCTGGTAATCCGGCGCACGATAGTCGTGACGGTATTTGGCTTGTGGCTGTTGTGTCATAAAAAACCTTTAGCATCTTTGGTAGAGTCTCGGCTTCAGTCTATTCCTGTTGCGTAAATCGCGCTACGCAGAATGTTCATCTTTTCAGGCACAAACACCCTTTTTGCTACATTTTTATAACACGCGGCACGAATTGCCCTCGACCAGAAAGACAGCTTATGGTGTGATCGGGGTTCAATAAATCGCTAAACAAGGTATACTCCAGCGGTTTTCTTAGTTGTTTATTGTACTAAACGCTCCCGTGAGAGGATGCTACTGCGCACCTATGACACAATTCGCTTCTCCTGTTCTGCACTCGCTGCTGGATACAGACGCTTATAAGTTGCATATGCAGCAAGCCGTTTTTCACCACTACTATGATGTACAAGTAGCGGCTGAATTTCGTTGCCGTGGCGATGACCTGCTCGGTATTTATGCCGATTCTATTCGTGAGCAGGTGAATGCTATGCAACACCTGCGACTGCAGGAGGACGAGTACCAGTGGCTCTCCGGCCTGCCTTTCTTTAAAGCTGATTACCTCACCTGGTTACGTGATTTCCGCTATAACCCGGAACAGGTTTGCGTCACCAATGATAACGGTAAGCTGAACATCCGCTTAACCGGGCCGTGGCGTGAAGTGATCATGTGGGAAGTCCCGCTGCTAGCGGTTATCAGCGAGATGGTACACCGTTACCGTTCGCCCGAATCAGGCGTCCCGCAGGCACTCGATGAGCTGGAAAGCAAACTAGTAGAATTCTCTGCTTTAACGAAAGATGTCGATATGTCCCGCTTCCATCTGATGGATTTCGGTACGCGTCGTCGTTTTTCACGTGAAGTACAGCAGGCTATTGTTAAACGCCTGCAGCGAGAGCCCTGGTTTGTCGGCACCAGTAACTACGATCTGGCCCGCCGCCTGTCATTAACCCCAATGGGCACGCAGGCGCATGAGTGGTTCCAGGCTCATCAGCAAATCAGCCCTGAGCTTGCCACCAGCCAGCGCGTTGCCCTGGCCGCCTGGTTAAATGAATACCCTGACCAACTCGGCATTGCGCTGACCGATTGCATCACCATGGATGCGTTTTTACGCGACTTTGGCGTCGAGTTTGCAACCCGCTATCAGGGTTTACGCCATGACTCAGGCGACCCAGTGGAATGGGGTGAAAAAGCCATCGCCCATTATCAAAAACTGGGCATTGATCCGCTGAGCAAAACGCTGGTGTTTTCAGATAACCTCGATTTGAAAAAAGCGATTGAGCTCTACCGCCACTTCTCTTCTCGTGTGCAGTTGAGTTTTGGTATTGGCACACGTTTAACCTGTGATATTCCCCAGGTTAAGCCGCTCAATATTGTAATCAAGCTGGTGGAATGTAACGGCAAACCTGTGGCGAAGTTATCTGATAGCCCGGGTAAAACCATCTGCCACGATAAAGCGTTCGTGCGCGCGCTACGCAAAGCCTTCGATTTGCCGCATATTAAAAAAGCCAGTTAAACCTTTCAGGGAGCCAGTTTGGCTCCCTTTTCACGCTAATTTCCGAAATCTTTCACTCCAGCTACGAATTCTGCTTGTCTGATTGCAGATGCCAGGTAACATAGGTATCCCCCCATTACGGGTGGACATGTGTTTATATATCCGACTATTAACAGAGAGAATATTATGAGCGTTGTGCCTGTAGCCGACGTACTCCAGGGCCGCGTAGCCGTTGACAGCGAAGTCACCGTGCGCGGATGGGTGCGTACCCGCCGAGATTCAAAAGCTGGCATCTCCTTCCTCGCCGTTTATGACGGTTCCTGCTTTGATCCTGTACAGGCCGTCATCAATAATTCTCTGCCCAATTACAATCAGGACGTACTGCGCCTGACGACGGGTTGTTCAGTTATCGTAACGGGTAAAGTCGTTGCATCACCTGGACAAGGACAGAGCTTTGAAATTCAGGCCACTGAGGTTGAAGTAGCCGGCTGGGTTGAAGATCCTGATACCTATCCAATGGCGGCTAAGCGTCACAGCATTGAGTATCTGCGTGAAGTGGCGCACATGCGTCCACGTACCAACATGATTGGTGCTGTCGCGCGAGTACGTCATACGCTGGCGCAAGCGCTGCATCGCTTCTTCCACGAGCAGGGTTTCTTTTGGGTATCGACTCCGCTGATCACCGCTTCCGACACCGAAGGTGCCGGTGAAATGTTCCGCGTGTCTACGCTGGATCTGGAAAACCTGCCGCGTAACGATCAGGGCAAAGTCGATTTCGACAAAGACTTCTTTGGTAAAGAAGCCTTCCTGACCGTTTCCGGTCAGCTGAACGGCGAAACCTACGCCTGTGCTCTGTCCAAAATTTATACCTTTGGCCCGACGTTCCGTGCAGAAAACTCTAATACCAGTCGTCACCTGGCAGAGTTCTGGATGCTGGAACCGGAAGTGGCTTTCGCCGACCTGAACGATGTTGCAGGCCTGGCTGAAGCGATGCTGAAGTACGCGTTCAAAGCCGTACTGGCTGAGCGTGCGGATGATATGAAATTCTTCGCCGAACGTGTCGACAAAGACGCGATTTCACGCCTGGAACGTTTCATTGAGGCTGACTTCGCGCAGGTGGATTACACCGACGCGGTAAGCATTCTGGAAAAATGCGGCAAACAGTTCGAAAACCCGGTTTACTGGGGTGTGGATCTGTCTTCTGAGCACGAACGTTACCTTGCTGAAGAGCACTTTAAAGCGCCGGTCGTCGTTAAAAACTACCCGAAAGATATCAAAGCGTTTTATATGCGCCTTAACGAAGACGGTAAAACCGTTGCAGCAATGGACGTACTGGCTCCAGGAATCGGTGAAATCATCGGTGGTTCTCAGCGTGAAGAGCGTCTGGACGTCCTGGATGCCCGTATGCTGGAAATGGGTCTGAATAAAGAAGATTACTGGTGGTATCGCGACCTGCGTCGCTACGGTACCGTTCCACATTCCGGCTTCGGTTTGGGCTTTGAGCGTTTGATCGCTTACGTTACCGGCGTGCAGAACGTCCGTGACGTTATTCCGTTCCCGCGAACCCCGCGTAACGCCACGTTCTAACCCTGCATTTTTGATACAAAAGCCAGCATTGCTGGCTTTTTTTGTCACCGCTTCACGTTTTGGGATCCCCCTCCCGCGTTTAACACAACCCTTCGCCTTCCCCCTTCCTGTTACGTAATATTTCACCGCAACATATTTGAACAAAAAATAATCATCATTTTTATTGTGGATTAGCATTTTCTGATTAAATAGTACATTTTTTAACCATTTGCACGGCATTCCAGACGTCCAGAAATAGCCATCTGTAAACCATGAACTTTATGGCAGAACAGAGAAAAAAGGAGTTTATCTAAATTAAATATAAGAAAATCATATAAATAGAAATAGAAGTGGTGATTTTTAGCGCACGGACATCTGAAATTTGAAGTTGTTCACAAAGTTGCACAAAAATAACATTTTGTTACACACTTTTTCTTTTTGAAACCAAATCTTTATATTTGTAGCACTTTGACGGTAGCGAAACGATAGTTTGAATGGAAAGATGCCTGTCAGACACATAAAGACACCAAACTCTCATCAATAGTTCCGTAAATTTTTATTGACGGAAATTATTGGCGGCAGTGGCAGGTGTCATATAAAAACCGATGAGGGTAATAAATAATGATGAAGCGCAATATTCTGGCAGTGGTTATCCCTGCTCTGCTGGTAGCCGGGGCAGCTAACGCTGCAGAAATCTATAACAAAGATGGCAACAAAGTAGACCTGTACGGTAAAGCAGTAGGTCTGCACTATTTTTCCAAGCACAACGGTGACAATGCCTACGCACCTAATGGCGATCAGACATACGCCCGTCTTGGTTTCAAAGGGGAAACTCAGATTAACGACCAACTGACTGGTTACGGCCAGTGGGAATACCAGTTCAGCGGCAATAACTCTGAAGGCGGTGATGATGCTCAGAATGGCAACAAAACCCGTCTGGCGTTTGCCGGTCTGAAATTCGGTGATGCAGGCTCCTTCGATTACGGTCGTAACTACGGCGTCGTTTACGATGCTCTGGGTTACACCGATATGCTGCCAGAATTCGGTGGTGATACTGCTGCTTCCGACCAGTTCTTCTCTCAGCGTAACGGCGGTCTCGCAACTTACCGTAACTCTAACTTCTTCGGTTTGGTTGAAGGCCTGAACTTCGCTGTTCAGTACTTGGGCAAAAACGAGCGTGATGACGTTCGTCGCTCTAACGGTGATGGCGTTGGCGGTTCTGTTAGCTACGAATTCGAAGGCTTTGGTATCGTAGGTGCGTATGGCGCGGCTGATCGTACCGATGCCCAGCAAAACCCACTTCTGCGTGGCCACGGCGACAAAGCTGAGCAGTGGGCGACCGGCTTGAAATACGATGCTAACAACATCTACCTGGCGGCGAACTACAGCGAAACCCGTAACGCAACCCGTATCGCTAACGGTTATGCTAACAAAACTGAAGACGTCCTGTTGGTTGCTCAGTACCAGTTCGACTTCGGCCTGCGTCCGTCCCTCGCCTATACCAAATCTAAAGGTAAGGACATCGAAGGAATCGGCGACGTAGATCTGGTGAACTACTTCGAAGTGGGTGCGACTTACTACTTCAACAAAAACATGTCCACCTATGTTGATTACATCATCAACCAGATCGATTCTGACAACAAACTGGGCGTAGGCTCTGACGACACCGTTGCAGTGGGTATCGTTTACCAGTTCTAATAGCAGACCTCTTTGTTAAATGCCTAAAAAACAGGACTTCGGTCCTGTTTTTTTATCTCTGCTAGCGGATTCTTGCGTCTTAAAAAAACACCTCGGCTTTTCGTCAGTAACGGTTGGCATTTTGTAAATCTACCGTTAACCTGATAGCGGACTTCCCTTCTGTAATCACTATGGAACCTCGTCATGTTTGAGAACATTACTGCCGCTCCTGCCGACCCCATTTTGGGTCTGGCTGATTTGTTTCGTGCCGATGACCGCCCAGGAAAAATAAACCTTGGGATCGGTGTATATAAAGATGAGACAGGCAAAACGCCGGTACTGACCAGCGTTAAAAAAGCCGAGCAATATATTCTGGAAAATGAAACCACCAAAAATTACCTTGGCATCGACGGTATTCCAGAGTTTGGTCGCTGCACTCAGGAATTACTGTTTGGTAAAGAAAGTTCGCTTATCAACGACAAACGTGCGCGTACAGCACAGACCCCTGGCGGCACTGGCGCACTGCGTGTGGCCGCTGATTTCCTGGCAAAAAACACCTCAGCTAAACGCGTATGGGTGAGCAATCCAAGCTGGCCAAACCATAAGAGCGTCTTTAACTCTGCCGGTCTGGAAGTTCGTGAATACAACTATTACGATGCCACGAACCACTCATTAGACTTTGATGCGCTGCTGGCAAGCCTCAGCGAAGCGCAGGCTGGCGACGTGGTGTTATTCCACGGCTGCTGCCATAACCCGACCGGTATCGATCCTACGCTGGAGCAGTGGCAAATGCTGGCTCAGCTTTCTGTCGAAAAAGGTTGGTTGCCGCTGTTTGACTTCGCATACCAGGGCTTTGCCCGCGGTCTGGAAGAAGATGCAGAAGGTCTGCGCGCATTCGTTGCGCTGCACAAAGAGCTGATCGTCGCCAGCTCCTACTCCAAGAACTTTGGTCTGTACAATGAGCGCGTAGGCGCCTGTACTCTGGTTGCAGCCGATGCTGAAACCGTCGACCGCGCGTTTAGCCAGATGAAATCCGTCATTCGTGCCAACTATTCCAACCCACCAGCACACGGTGCGTCGGTTGTGGCAACCATCCTGAGCAACGATGCCCTGCGCGCTATCTGGGAGCAGGAACTGACTGATATGCGTCAACGCATCCAACGCATGCGTTTGCTGTTTGTGAATACGCTGCAGGAGAAAGGTGCGAATCGCGACTTCAGCTTTATCATCAAACAGAACGGCATGTTCTCATTCAGCGGCCTGACCAAAGAGCAGGTTCTGCGTCTGCGTGAAGAGTTTGGTGTCTATGCCGTCGCTTCCGGACGTGTGAACGTAGCAGGAATGACGCCAGATAACATGGCGCCGCTGTGCGAAGCGATTGTCGCAGTACTGTAATCTATCGCGTACTAAAAAGGCCGCAATAGCGGCCTTTTTCATTTATCTGCGGTGTTACCAGACAGGCATTTCATCCTGCAGGAACGGATTATGTAGCCGTTCGTTGCCCAACGTCGAAAGTGGGCCGTGACCCGGAATAAACGTCACGTCATCGCCCAACGGCAACAGTTTACGTTTAATCGAATCAATCAATTGACTATGATCTCCGCGAGGAAAATCGCTGCGCCCTACGCCGCCTTTGAAAATCACGTCACCAGAAATCAGTAGCTTTGATTGTTCATCAAAGAAGACCACATGTCCCGGCGTGTGGCCCGGGCAATGCAGTACCTGCAACGTCACGTTACCCACGCTTACCCGGTCGCCTTCATTCAACCAGCGATCGGGCGTCAGCGGCTCACAATCGCCCAGGCCAAACATGCGACTCTGAGCAGGAAGTCCTTGTAACCAGAACTCATCTTCTTTTTCCGGACCAATAACCGGTACACCATAATGCTGTGCCAGTTCAGCCGCCGCACCTACGTGATCAAGATGACCATGGGTGAGCAGGATCTGCATTAGCGTCAGGCCACTGGCATCGACTTCCTGTTTGATTTTCTCAGCATCGCCGCCGGGATCGACCAGCGCAGCCAGACGGGTTTGCTCACACCAGATTAACGAGCAGTTCTGGGCGAATGCAGTGACCGGAATAATACGATAGTTCATACGGCTCCTGTTTCATTAAGCTTATGGATCACCAATGACGCGCCGGTCCGGTGTCAATATGCACAAAGTTACTGCGTGGGTAGTATCCTACACCACCTGCGCGCATAGATAACGCAGCTTTGCGAATATTACTTAATGCGATGCCTTCAATATGGAAATCCATGGCCTGCCCTTTCGTGTGGTAGCTTTTCTTTGCCACACCGCGGCTGTGCGCACGTAATTCATTATTGGTATCAATAGAGCGGTAACCAGAAATAAGCTGTACGGGTTTACGCGTGCCCAGCAGGCCCTGCAGACGGAAGAGTTGATCGAACAATCCCGGATCGATGGATTTCACTTTATTCGCACGAAAATCACGGAAAAAGTGATTAAGTTTAGCTAATTCGTCCTGAATATAGCCCCTGCCATCAAAAAACTCTGCTTTTATTGACTCACCGGTATGCAGGTTATTCAGAGTCAAAATGCGCGGACGTGGGGTAGAGAGTGTAGCAAACGCAGGCGTAGGCAGGATGGCAGCGCCGAGGGCAATACCACCAAGCGCCAGCAGTTTGCGGCGATTAGCGTCAAATTTGTCCATGGTTTTAAGGTCTACAAGGTCAATGTTATCGTATGTATGCTCTAGCGCACGCGGGAAACCTTATCTGGCTAAGTAGTCCACGTCAAGGCTCCCAACCCCAGGAAATACGGGGCTTGCAGCCATTTCGCCCCGTTTCCAGCATAACTTACGACAATTATTTTCCTCGAACTGCTTCATTTATCTGATTAATTGTTCAGCTTTTGACACAATTTGTGCACTGGATCGCGCTGTCTGATCGTAATTGTAAATATCTGTACGATATTGCGTGCGACCATCCGGGCCAACAAATGCGGTCAGATAGTAGAGGTTGACGGGGATATTCTGGCGAATATTCACGTACCTTGTGTCCCCTTGCTTCAGGGCATCCGAGATGCGCGTATCATTCCACCCCGCATCCTGTAGCAGCATATTCGCCAGCTCAGATGCCTTGTTCACGCGCACGCAGCCGGAGCTTAACGCCCGCGAATCCTTCTGGAACAGAGTGTGGTTCGGCGTATCGTGCAGATAAATAGCGTCCGAACTCGGCATATTGAATTTATAGCGTCCGAGCGAGTTACGCGCTCCCGGAGCCTGCTGGAAGCGGAACGGCAGATTGGAGGCGGTGATGGTGGCCCAGTCAACCTGCCACGGATCTATCGTCTCTTTGCTGTTCCAGCCGCGCATTACGGTATAGCCGTGACGCTCAAGATACCCCGGGTCATTCCAAACCTTAGGCAGAATATCCTTCCGGGCCAGCGTCGGCGGCACATTCCACGGCGGGTTAACGACCACGTTATTCAGCGCACTGCTCATCATCGGCGTTTTACGATCGGGACGTCCGACGATAACGCGCGAGGCCAGTACCTGATTGCCGTTTTGATAATACACCAGCGAGTAGGCAGGAATATTCACCATGATACCGGTAGACAGCGTACCCGGCAGCAGGCGCAAGCGCTGAATATTTAACGCCAGTACGCCCGCACGTTGAGCGGGCGTCACGTTCAGCCAGTCACGCGTGGCAGGGCCAATCGCGCCATCGGCCCCAAGCCCCTGCCACGTCTGAAAACGCTTAACCGCGTCAACAAGTTCACGATCGTAAGCGCTACGGCCTTCTTTGGCAGCCGTACTGACAACAGACTCCAGCATCCCGGTACGGCGCAAAATTTCACGCAGCGCAGGGATATCCTTACTCCACTCCCCCGGACGCAGCGTCGCGGTACTGGTCAGTTGCGGCCAGGGCCGCGTATCGCCCACCAGCTTGAGCAGCGAATCATGCATTGCTGCGTACTGCGGATGTTGCGGTGCCAGGCTGGCGACAAACGAAGTCAGTTGACCGTTATCCAGCGCGACTTGCCATTGGTTGATCACGGAAATCGGCGGCGTCGTCAGCGCATAGGGCTTATCGCTATAGAGCCAGCGATTGCCTTTGACGGGGATGTTGGCAATAAAGTGCAGATACCCCATCATCGCATCTGAGAGCACGATATCTCGCGCCTGACCGGTTACTGCAGGGTCAGTCAGTAAAGCGACCCAGGTGGTGAACTGCGGCTGAAAGCCGGCAATCGCCACTTCAGCTAACTGTTGCTGAAAGGCTTTTACCGCATCACGATTATCCCACATCGGTTTCATTTCGCGTGCGGCATACAGCAGTTCCAGTTGGCTCATATAAACCGGTGTGAAGCCCGCTGGAAGTTGAGATTGTAATTCGGCGCGGGCTTTATCAACTGACACGCCCTCGGGCAGTGGTTGGATACCTGCCATGATAGCCGTCGCGGAAGATTGAGCCTGCGGCTGCGATAACGCTGTTGGCTGTTCACTGACGGTCGCTGAGCTATCGCCAGGGATCATTTCAGGCTCATCGGCCTGCGCATTGAACAGTGGAGCGAATGTTACGGCCAGGCACAAACTAATTGCCGACAGCCGACGACCACACATTTTATTAAGCAACATCCCTTGCCCCCTGTTTTTTTATCATACTTTGAGTAGCCAGGCCGTATGTCTTCCCCTTATTTTGGCGGGGCCGAACCTGTAAAACGCCAATACAAGCTGAAGTATGACGAGCAAGCCTGTGACGCGTTAGGCTTACCTTTAGTATATAAACATGAAAAAATTTTTGCCTAACCTAATGTAAAGAAGTTTAAAGAAATTACACCAGTTATTGAGAATTTCCGGAAAAAATGAAGGCGGCCATTTAGCCGCCTTTTATTTAGCTTGCCTGCGAGGAGGCATCTTCGGTGCCAGGCAGCGGCTCAGGTAACTGAGGCGCAAACCCGCGCAGACCGACCACGTGAACGTGTTCGGTGTTCTGGAAGACTTTACGCACCAGTTTGTAGGTGGTGCCTTTCTCCGGGCTAATGTTTTCTGGGGCTGCGATAATCAGCTGCATTTGCAGACGCTCGCACAGTTCAAACAGAGTCGCGATAGAGCGTGCATCAAGTCGCGCAGCTTCATCCAGGAACAGCAGACGGCAAGGAGAAATATCTTTCCCGCGCAGTCTACGCCCTTCGTCTTCCCAGCTTTGCACAACCATCACCAGAATAGACATCCCGGTCCCGATCGCTTCACCGGTTGACAGCGCGCCAGATTCAGCACGCAGCCAGCCGTCAGAGCCACGGTTAACTTCAACTTCCATTTCCAGATAGTTACGGTAATCCAGCAGTTCTTCACCAATGGTTTGCGGCGTACGTTGCCCCATATCAATCTGCGGATTCAGACGCTGATACAACTTCGCCAGCGCTTCAGAGAAGGTCAGACGATTGCTGTTAAACAGATCCTGGTGCTGCTCATGCTGTTCGGAAAGTACGTCCAGCAAGGTAGCATGCGTCTCGCGTACGTTGACGTTCAGACGAACGCTGTTTACCTGGCCAAACGACACGCTTTGCAGCCCCTGGTTCAGCATGCGAATACGGTTCTGTTCGCGCTGAATGGTCTTACGAATGATATTCGCCACGCTGCGAGAGCTGATCGCCAGTTTCTGTTCGCGGGACGTTAATTCTTCCGTCAGACGGCTCAGCTCAATCTCCATCTGTTCGATCGCTTCAACCGGATCATCGGTACGGATAATATCCTGGCGAATACGCTCACGCAGATGCTGATAAACCGCGACAAAGAACTGAATTTTACGCTCTGGACGTTTTGGATCTTCAGACATGCGCAGTACATCACGCAGGTGTTCGTTATCCGCAACCGCCAGGCGCAGCGCACCAAGCGCCTTATCCGACATCGAGCGCAGTTCATCACCGGAAAGATACGCCAGCTCACGACGGTGCAGGCGGCGTTCAACGCCGTTATCTTTCACCATCCGCATCACCGCACACCATCCGGCTTTCGCGGTAACCACCTGCTCGCGCATCTCAAAATAATCACGTTCCAGCTTGCGCAGCCTGCGGGTCAGGTTTTCCATCTCCGCTTCGCAGAAGGTCAACGCTTTTTCCAGTTGGTTACGGCGCGCACGGTTGTTGCTGAGCTGCGCATGCAGTTCATCACGACGAATACGCGCGCGCTCTTCGGCACCGCTGTCCGCACGAACGCCAATATCCTGCAGTTCACGTTGTAAATCGTTAAGCAGCT
Organism: Citrobacter sp. RHBSTW-00859; assembly: GCF_013729795.1. Lineage (NCBI taxonomy): Bacteria > Pseudomonadati > Pseudomonadota > Gammaproteobacteria > Enterobacterales > Enterobacteriaceae > Citrobacter > Citrobacter sp. RHBSTW-00859. The sequence continues at coordinate 3,191,652 of NZ_CP056284.1, forward strand.
CTTTTTTGGTGTCATAGGAGCTTTTCAGCGACGCCATGACCTGGTTGTACTGGCTTAACTGTGCAGCGTGACTGCGTAGCGCTTCACGGGCGCGGGTACGTTCAGCTTCCGCCTGTTCCAGGCGCTCACGCAGTTTTTCGTTCAGATCGCTGTTGCCGCTAAGCATTTCAGCAGAGTCGGAATAGCTAAAGTGCGCCCGGCGCTGCACCACTTCGGTCAGAGCAAAAGCTTGCTGACGCGCATCGCGCTGCATCTGCTGGGAATACGCGTAGTCTTCCTTCAGTTGTTCAAACTGCTCAGGGTCATTTTGCAGGACCGAAACAATCGGTTCCAGTTTGGCTAACTGGTTGCCATGTTGCTGTACAAAACGCGCTGCTTCCTGGGCTTCATCCAGGCGCTCACGAATTTCGTCCACGCGATCGGCCAGCGTGTCATCCGCCAGCAGATTCAAACGCGGGAGAAGGCGGTTAAGAGCGGAGACCCCCTCTTTCGCCTGCTCAAACTGCATACGGCTTTGCTGATTATCATTTTCATGATTGGTCAGCGCCCGTTCCAGTTCAACGCGACGGCCATTCAGTTGGCGAATTTCCGCTTCCGGATCGGCTTCAAACGCCACCGACAAATGACTGCCAATGAAACGACTGAACGCCTGATGCAGACGCTGGGTTTTCTGGACGTCAAAGGAGAGCGTTGCGAAACGTTCAGACAGCCCTTCACGCTCGGCATGCAGGGTTTCAATACGGCTTTCGCGCGCTGCACGGCCAAAAATCGGCACCGTCGGGAAGCGGGAATAACGCCACTGACGCTCGGCGGTTTTCACCACTACCGCTTTTTCCAGCTCATCAACGCTGAAAACGCTGTCATCAAACGACTGCGGATCCCCTTCGATGAAATAGAGATCTTCCGGACAATCCGTCAGCCCTTCAAGCTGCTCGGTAATCAGCGACAGATCCGGCACCACGATGGCATGACGCGAAGGACCGTACAGCGCAGAGAAGTACGGCGCATCTTCAAGGCTAACGTCGTCATAGATTTCTGACAGCAGAACGCCACCGAAGCGCTCCGCCAGCGCGTTCAGACGCTGATCTTCCGCCCCGCCCGGCTGACTTAAACGTTCAATTTCTTCATCAACTGCATTTTTGCGCGCACCGACTTCATCACGCTCAACAATGGCTTCACGCTCGCGCTCCAGCAGTTGTTGCAGATACTCAGTCACGTCCTGGCTTGAGGTAAACTCTTCGCCACACTGCTCGCTAAGCTGATTCAGGCTATTCTGCGCGGCCAGCCAGACAGGCGCACGTTTCATCAGGTGCTGGATACGAGACTGCAGTTGTTCCTGCTCCTGACGCAACGTCATACGCTGTTCGCTGGCAGAAGAGACGCTGTCCGACAAGGCGGCGATGCGTGCTTCCAGTTCCTGGTGCAGCGCTTCCAGCTCATCGATATCGAACTGTTTACCCTGACGCTTGCAGAATTCAGCCAGCAGACGCTCGGCATCTTGCTGTTCGCGCAGACGCTGCTCCAGTTCGCTGAGTCGCATACGCAACGGCTGAACCTGTTCCGCCAGGTGGCGCTGTTCAACGCCTTCCCGCAGCAGTTCACGCGCCACGCTCCAGGCTTCACCACGCGCCAGCGGGCCATTGATAGCCGCCACCAGCTGATAAGCCTGTTCGAACTGGCTGTGCGCGGTTTGCGCCACGCTCATTTTTTGTTCCAGCGTCAGCAGTTTTTCAGTGGCTTCCTGCTCTTTAGCCTGGAAGGTTTCCAGCCATTCAGCAGCGCTGTCGGCGGTCAGATCCGGTAAGTGGCAGAGCTCTTTCGCCCGATTCAGCGCCTGGATCGCCTGGGTATATTGGATGGCTCGCGTTTGCTGGACGTCCAGCGCTTGCTGATAATCGGCAAGCTGGCTTTTCAGCTCATCCACTTCCAGTTCCGCGGCTTCTGCGCGGGCTTCGTTTTCATCCTGGCGGTCAACGGCTTCCGCGACCACCTCATTTTGTTCTTCGAGACGGACCTGCAGTTCTTCGAGATCCGCTTCGTAGCGTTCAATTTTTTCCTGCTGACGCAGAGCGGTTTGCACCAGATTCAGGTGATCGCTCGCGGCCTGGTAATCAGCTTCCAGATCGCCTTCCGCGCCGTTATGCTCGCCCAGTTCGCGCGCCATATCCACGTGCTTATACTGCTCCGCGGCCAGCTGCTTACGTGAAGTATGCAGCTCACGACGATATTCCAGCGCTTTATCAAGATGGATACGACGTTCGTTGGCGTGACGCATATAATCCGCGGCCACATAGTTAGTCGCTTCGCTGATCAAATGCTTAAACAGATCGCGGTCAGACTGAGTTACGCGAATCGCTTCCAGCGTCATGCGGTTTTCACGCAGCGCAGCTTCCATATCCTGGAAGGCTTTACGTACGCCGCTGTTTTCCGGCAGCAGGTAGTCACGCAGTGAACGGGTAATGGCACTGGAGATCCCGCCGTACAGCGAGGCTTCAATCAGACGATAGAATTTACTACGGTCAGACGCGGAACGCAGACGACGGGCGATGATGCCCAGATCGAACATCAGTGAGTGATAATCGGTGATTGAGTTGAACTGTTTAAACTGCACACCTTCCATCTCATCAAGCTTCTCTTTCAGCTCAGAGAGGGACAGCACGCGCGCCTGGCGTTCATTCAGCGTTTCCGTCACCAGTTGGGTTGGCTGCACCGACATCGGCAGCCCCTGAATGGCAAACGGTTTGATATCCACTTTACGATCGCGACCAGCAACCTGTTGCAAACGCACCCCCACCACCACGCGCTGATGGCGCGAGTTGAGGACGTCGAGCATTGAGTAACAGACGCCCGCTTTCAACTTACCGTGCAGGCCCTTATCACGTGAACCACTGGTTGCACCGGCTTCGGTGGTGTTACGGAAATGCAGCAGGGTTAAGTCCGGAATGAGCGCTGTAACAAATGCCGCCATGGTGGTGGACTTACCCGCACCGTTACCGCCGGACAGCGTGGTAACCAGTTCATCAAGGTCGAACGTACGGGCAAAAAAACCATTCCAGTTAATCAGCGTAAGTGAGCGAAATTTACCGCGTTCAATCATTATTCTTCTTCTCCACTGTCCGGCTGATTCTCTTCGGGCTCATCGTTGAGCTGCAGGCGGTTCTCGACCGGCATCGCTTCGCCATCACGAATTAAGCGACGCTGCGCTTCGCGCGGATCGTCACCGCTGCGCACGTCCGCGCCAAAGCGGAAGACTGATTCCGTAATACGGAATTTGCTGCTGTCGTGACCCATAAACCACACCATGCCTAAACGGCGCAGACGGTTTAGCGAAGAACGAACTTTTTCCTGTAGCTTCTGGCGATCAACATCTGAACCGGTTGAACGGTTGTTCACCAGTTTCAGCAGCTTCGCTTCATCAGCCAGCGTTAGCAGCTCGTCGTACAACTCTTGCTGGGTAAAAATCCCTTCGTTCGCCAGGCGTTCCGGGCTGAGATAGAGATAGCAAAGAATTTTACCGACCATCATGTCCAGTTCAGACAGGACCGAACGGGGAATGAGCGTCGTTGAACGCGGGCGAAGGTAGAAGAACCCTTCCGGCGCACGGATCAATTCCACGTTATAGCGGCTGTAAAACTCTTCAAAATATTCCTGAAAATCCATCAGGAAGGCATGATTATCCAGTTCATCCAGACCGATATGGCGGCCCGAACGTAAGGCGCTGTCCAGCGCCGGAAATAACGGATTCGCCAGCGCCTGCGCCAGCTTTACCGGCATCACTTGTTCAATATTTGTCAATGACATGCGCCTGTACCTTGGCTCCGTAATCATTAATCGGCTGCCATTTGGCTGGCAGTCCGGTGAAGTCTGCTTGCGCTACGCCAAGGCGTACCGCCTGATCGATAACTATGCGCGCGACGTCGAAATGACGCGCACGTGGGTATTGCGCCAGATACTCGCGCACGACCAAACCGAGATCCAGTGGTGTTTGTCTGGATTTGTAGATAGCTAGCTGTTCTTCGATGATCGCCGCCAACTGTTCACGGATCTCGTTAAATTCTTCATATTCCAGATCTTCCGGAAGCTCGCCGGTGACCTCTTCGTCACGCAGCACCATCTCTTCGTCACGCATATCCAGCAGACGATCGGCGTTGGCATAGGTTAGCGCCCACGGATCGTCAAAATATGTCTGCACGGACTGGCGCAAACGCTGGGCAAAGACGCGGTTTTTATCCATATCGATCGCGGTACGGATAAACTTATGCACGTGACGATCGTAGCCGATCCATAAATCAATGGACTGCTGACCCCAACTGATAATGCGGTCGAGCTTACTTTGTAAGTCAAACACCAGCCGATCGACGAAATGCAAATCGTCATGCGTCATCGTGGCGTCCTGGATGTGTAACAGGTGAGCCTGTAGCTTATCCCCCGCCGCTTCCAGCGTATCCTGCAGTTCACGCAGCGTACCAGACGTTTCAGAGAGCAGCAGTTCACAGCTGGAGATCGCCGCCCGCCAGTCTTTATTAAGCAACTGTGCGATGTCGTCTTTTACCTGCTGCTGCTGTTCATCCATGATGCGCTGGGTCAGATCGATACTGTCGAAAATCTCCGCCACCGAGTATTTCAATGGCGCGTAGACGTTGCGATGCCAGTGGAACTCATCGCCACCTTCCGCTGCCGCATCCGCCGCGCGCTTTAGTTCACCAGCAACAATCGACAGCTGCATTGAAAGACGCAGCGTAGAGAATTCGCGCTGACGAATGTAGTAATCCGTGATGCCAATTCCCAATGGCGTTAAACGATATATAGCGTTGCCTTCCGCCTGCTCGCTGGTAAAGCGGTTCAGCAGACGTTGACGCACCATATCGTTGATCGCGTTGTTGGCGCGTACGCCGATGGTTTCGCTGGTTTGCTCAAACGCATCACTCACATGGCGGAACGCATCCACCAACTCACCTTCACTCATCTCGCCGTCAAGTCGCTCACCGTTCAGGGTCGCGACCGCCAGCAGGAACGAAAGTCTGTCTACCGGCAGAGAGATGGAGAAGTCATTTTTTCTGGCCCAGGCAACCAGTTCGGGGACTGTCTGGGAAAATTCACTCATAAATTATCCTTGCATCTGCGGCTCGGGCCGAACTTTTAATCGCGGTGACATGAATATAGCGCCCAAGGCTGATATACGGTTCCTGGCGGCAATAACGCGTTTCTAACTCAAGTAACATTTCAAAGTCGTCATGCTGTTTATGTTTATCTCGCAGATAATCATGAAACACACGGACGCCCGTTTTACCGGTTATCTGCCAACCGATCTCGTCCAGCCACTGGTAGACCTGCCCCGGATCGCGTGGGTAGTCCGGTGAAAGCGTGCGTTTTTTACGTTTCGGCATCCCCACCTGCACATAGTCAAAGTTCCCTGCGACCATGTTATGCATCAACAGACCGTTAGCATTGTAGAACATTAACGACAGCGCGCCGCCTGGACGCGATACTGACCACAGAGTCTGCAACACGCTGACCGGATCTGTCACCCACTCCAGCACAGCATGAAACAATATCAGATCAACCGGGCTTTCCAAATGCGAAGCAACATCCTGAGCGGCGCATTGTATAAAATGCATGTTCCCGCTCACACCTTTTGCCTCTGCCGCCTGTTGCGCTCGGGCGATCATCTCGCCAGACAGATCGCATAATGTGACGAAATGTCCTCGTTGCGCCATTTTGATGGCCGTTTGCCCTTCACCACCACCGGCATCCAGAATGTGCAGTTTTTGCTCACCGAACGTTTCCAGTAATCGATCCAGATCCTGCCAAAGGATAGCCTGTCTTAATTGACCTTTGGTGGTGCCGTAAATGTTACGGGAAAACTTCTCTGCAATGTCATCAAAATTGCGATCCCGCATCGGGCTCTCCGCATACTGGCTTTAGGGTGACTAAGTAAAACCGCTATTTTGTCACACCCACGCCGAGAATGAACCTTCCTGGTGTAATATCCCTGCAGATCCCCTGCTGTATGGTTAAAAAAGGAACCAAAAAGGATGCTTTTTACGCTGAAGAAAGTGATTGGCGGTATGATGCTGCCGCTGCCACTGATGCTAATTATGATGGGTATTGGCCTGGCGCTGGTCTGGTTCAGTCGCTTTCAAAAAACAGGGAAAGTGTGTATTAGCCTGAGTTGGCTGGCACTGTTACTCCTTAGTTTACAGCCCGTCGCCGACAGACTGTTGAAACCGATTGAGGACAGTTATCCAACGTGGCAAGGTTCGCAAAAAGTGGAATATATTGTGGTGCTGGGCGGAGGGTATACCTGGAATCCGCTGTGGGCGCCGAGTTCAAATCTGATCAGCAACAGCCTTCCACGTCTGAATGAAGGTATTCGCCTATGGCGCGCAAACCCGGGATCGAAGCTCATCTTTACCGGCGCTGCTGCAAAGACGAATAACGTCAGTACCGCAGAAGCTGGCGCCCGCGTAGCGCAGTCGCTGGGGGTGCCAGCCGATGAAATCATCACCCTGGATCACCCCAAAGATACCGAAGAAGAAGCCGCAGCGGTAAAGAAGACCATCGGCAATGCGCCGTTCCTGCTGGTAACCTCTGCCTCCCACTTACCGCGGGCGATGATCTTCTTCCAGCAGGCCGGCTTGCATCCGCTGCCAGCGCCAGCCAATCAGTTAGCAATTGATTCACCGCTTAATCCGTGGGAGCGCGCTATACCCTCACCCGTCTGGTTGATGCACAGCGATCGCGTTGGTTACGAAACCCTGGGACGTATCTGGCAGTGGCTGAAAGGATCGGAACATTGACAGGAATGTTGCCTGATAAGGTGTTCACATGTTTATCATGCGAGCCACGGCAGCAATGATTTCGTTGCCAGGTCAAAGTTGGAACGATTAAAGCGTCCGGTGTTGACCAATTGCGTCACTTCATCCCATAACACATACAACCAGCGCCGCCAGATGAATGACTCCGCCACTGGCGCGCGCTGCAGGTATTGCCAAAGCAGGCTTTCCGCCAGCGCATTATCCATCAAGCGGAACAGTTCATATTCCCTTGGCGCCCACAGCATCAACCCCGGTCCCACCATAGCCAGAAGCTGATCGCTACGGGCGTCTTTGAGCATGCTACGTAAACTGAAATTACCGTGGATCAGCACGCAGTTATCATTGAATCCTTCAAATAAGGCAGGCAAACACTCACGCGTGCGAAACAGGATCCGCTTGTCCTGCATCGTTAGCCCGGTATTGTTGAACTGATTTAACGTGGTCCACAGCACCTCAACCCGCTGACGATACCAGGATGGCCAGATATTCTCTTGCGTGTTATCCACCATTCCCACGCAGCCAGCACTATCCTGCCGATGCCATGACAGCAGTCCTTCTACGATCTGATCTTTTAAATGTTCCCAACGTTCGGGCGTTCGGGCAGGCGCTTCCACCGGCACTCCACGTAAACGCTCAAGCAGTAGCACATCAGGACCGGGATGTTCCTCGTGGGTTAAGACCCCATAAATGACGGGCATACGCACCGTACCACTGCGCGCCAGCATGGAGGTTTTCCATGCCAACTGCTGCGCCATACCCGGTGTGGTGAAACTTCTCGCCATCAGTGGCATCGGATTTCCCTGGCTGTCGTACAGTGACCACAGGGCCGTATCCACTTTTTCATTCACGCATTCTATACGACTGAGTTTTTCACCCAACAGATGACTGAGTTCGGCACGCAACTGTTCCATTTCGGATTGCCCTCATAAATGCTACTGCTTTCATAATGAGCGTCGTGCAGACAGATGTCACCCGGATGAGATCAATTGATGAAAAGAAAAATGGCGGGAAAGCGTAACGATATGACACTCCTCCCAAAAATTCGCGTCATCAGGGGGAGTGTCGTGAGAAAAACTAACGCATTTCGGCGCGAACGCGCTCAAGATCTTCGGCAGTGTCTACGCCGGTACCGGGTACTTCTTTTGCGACGGCAACATGAATTTTTTCGCCGTACCACAGCACACGTAGTTGCTCCAGCATTTCAATATGCTCAAGCGGGCTAGGCTGCCAGTTAACATAACGGCGGATAAAACCAGCGCGATAGCCGTAAATACCCAGATGTCGCAGGAAGGTGTCACCCACCGTTTCCAGGCTTTTAGCGAAACGGTCGCGATCCCACGGAATGGTCGCGCGTGAAAAATAGAGCGCATAACCTTCGGCGTCCAGAACGACTTTCACCGCATTCGGATTAAATGCCTCTTCCGCACTGTGAATCGGGGCAGCAAGGGTCGCCATACCGACCTGTCGCTGTGCCAGATTCTCAGCGACCTGGCGAATAATGACCGCCGGGATCATCGGCTCATCACCCTGTACGTTCACAATAACGGTATCATCGCTAAAGCCACATTTCTCGACGACTTCCGCCAGACGCTCCGTACCGGACTGGTGATCGGCGCGGGTCATGCATACTTCCCCCCCCACCGCTTCTACCGCGCGAGCGACATCTTCGTGATCGGTCGCAACAATAATACGTTCAGCGCCAGATTCACGCGCACGCTCCAGCACATGCACGATCATCGGCTTGCCATTGATATCCAGTAGCGGCTTGCCCGGCAAACGTGTGGACGCATAACGCGCAGGAATAATGACCACAAAACTCATGATTTACTCTCATCAGCAGTCAGAACGCGAGCTTCGGTTTCCAGTAACACGGGAATGCCATCACGCAGTGGGAAAGCAAGGTTATCCAGTTTACAAATCAGTTCCTGTTTTTCCTGGTTAAACCAGAGTTTGCCATTGCATACCGGGCAGGCAATGATTTCAAGCAGACGATGATCCATAGTTCCTCCAGATGGACCGGATTGTGAATCCGTAAATATTAACATAATCGCTTACCGTGCTGGGTCTATTTCCCAACCATGGCGCGCATCAGCAAATAAACCTTCAGGATAGCGTCCCAGCGTCACACGTGTTGCCTGCTGCCAGCGGGCAAAATCATCAACCGCCTGAAACAATCCTTTTTGCAAAGTAACCCCAGGTTTGACGCCATCCTGTAACCAGAGCGAAATCACTTCCAGTACGCCCGTTTTGCGGTGCATTTTGGCATCCATCCGCCCAACTAACTGCCCGCGATGCAGCAGCGGCAAGACGAAATAACCATACTGACGTTTCGGTGCTGGCGTGTAACATTCGAGCCGATAGCTAAAATCGAATAGCTGCTCTGCCCGTTTACGATCCCAGACCACCGGATCAAAGGGTGATAATACTGCGCTATGCGTTGCCGTTAATTTACCCGTCAATGCCTGCTCCAGCAGCGGCTGAAGGTGGCTATGCAGCCACAGGGTTCCTAACCCTTCGACATCGACAGGAATAATCTGTTGCTGCTGTGCACGTACGTTGCACCAGTTTTTTAGCGCCGGACGCTTCAGGCGATAGTAGTCTGCCAGCCATTGTTCGCGAAAAATCCCCAGACTGCGGGCACTGTTATCCAGCATGAGGCTTTCTGCTTCTTCCTGTGAAAGCCGGTCGCGTTCATCATCCCAGTGCGGCATGACGCGATGGGTTAAATCATACACTCGCTGGAAATTACGCCGTTCCACCACCATCACTTTCCCGGCGGTGAACAGGCCTTCAAGATGACGCTTATGCGGTTTCCATGCCCACCAACCGCTGGCCCCCTTGCGCAGATGCTCAAAATCGGCAGAGCGTACTGGTCCGTTATGCTGGATGTGCTGGAGCAGTTGCTCAATCTCATGCGCATGTTCTTTCATCCACTCCGCTTTATATTTCCAGCCCATTTTCTCCGGGGCCAGCATGCGGTGACGTATCAGCATAAAGTCGCTACGCGGCAAAAAGCAGGCCTCGTGCGCCCAGTATTCCATCAGTTCGCCCCGCTGCAATGCGTCATCCAGCCACTGGGGCGAATAATCACCCAACCGACTAAACAGCACCAGGTAAGGGCTGCGCGCCACAATATTGATGGTATCGATTTGCAGTAACGACATGCGCGAAATGGTAGCAAGAATATCTGCTGGGGTTGCCCGACGGCGTGTTTTTTTCAGCAGCCCTTGAGCGGCAAGGTGAAGATGACGGGCATCCGTCAAAGAAAGACGCGGCAACGACATTTATGGCCTCATAAATGATTCGCTGCCGCAGCGTGAATCAGTTAGCGAGTCAGCGAGATTAAGCTATCCAGCAACATATCAGGCCGATCGCCTGACAAATGAGCGTCAACAGGTAAATACCACCAGTTTTCATCGGCAAATGCACGGCACTTAACCGCATCTTTTTCCGTCATCACCAGCGTTTGCCCGGCGTCTGCAAACGCACTGACGTCACTGTAGGTCAGAGACTGATGGTCTGCCAGCGCAATACTTTTTTGCACGCTGGCACCGCATGCTTCCAGCGTGGCAAAAAAACGCGGTGGATGGCCAATGCCCGCCATGGCGACAATATTGGACAGCTGCGACACATCGCGGCGTTCACCCGTACGTAAATTAACGGCCTGCCCCGGTTCAAGTCGCATAGGGATTTCCCCTGGCTGCGCAACGCCACCGTTAACGATAGTCGCATCCACCGATTTAAGCCGGCCTGCGCGTTCCCGCATGGGACCCGCGGGAAGCCACCAGCCATTGCCAAACCGACGTTCTCCGTCAATAACCACGATTTCAACATCTCGCGCCAGACGGTAGTGCTGTAGCCCATCGTCCGTCACAATCATCTGCACATCGTGTTGGGCCAAAATGGCTTTGACCGCATCCGATCTTACCGGGGATACCGCTACGGGCACGCCGGTACGTTGGGCGATCAGCACAGGTTCATCACCCGCTTCTGCCGTAGTGGTATCTGCGGTCAGTAACAGCGGGTAAGCAGCCGCTTTCCCGCCATAACCACGCGACACCACGCCCACGCGAATCCCACGTTGACGCAGTTGTTCAACCAGCCAAATCACCACTGGTGTTTTGCCATTGCCGCCCGCGGTCAGGTTTCCGACCACCACAACCGGGACTGGTGCACGCCACGCGCGTTTAATCCCAAGCTTGTAACATAAGCGGATCCCCCCACTCACCAGGCCATACAGCCAGGAGAGCGGGAGTAACAGTCGCCACAGCGGCGACTCACCAGACCAGATTCGAGCGATCATTGACCGAATTGCATTTTATGTAATTGTGCATACACCCCACGCTGCTCAATCAGCTCACTATGGGTTCCGCGCTCAACAATAATACCGTCTTCCACCACGATGATTTCATCCGCCTGTTCAATGGTAGAAAGGCGGTGAGCAATCACCAGGGAGGTACGGTTTTTCTGAAGCTCATCCAGAGCAGCCTGAATCGCGCGTTCAGACTCGGTATCGAGTGCCGACGTTGCTTCATCAAGGATCAGAATCGGACTGTCACGCAACAAGGCGCGGGCAATAGCGATACGCTGGCGTTGACCACCAGATAGCAGGACGCCGTTTTCGCCAATCACCGTATCCAGGCCATTGTCCATCTTATTGATGAAATCCATGGCGTAAGCCATTTTCGCCGCTTTTTCGATCTGCTCACGGCTGTACAAATCGGTACGCGCGTAGGCGATGTTGTTGGCAACCGTATCGTTAAACAGGTGCACATTCTGCGAAACCAACGCGACCTGATCGCGCAGGGATGCCAGGGTATATTCACGTAGATCGTGTCCGTCCATTAGAATCTGCCCTTCATCAATATCATAGAAGCGCGTGATCAAGCTGGCGATGGTGGATTTCCCTGAACCTGAACGGCCAACCAGGGCAACGGTTTTCCCCGCTGGGATATTCAGGTTGATGTTGCGCAGCGCTGGTACTTCACGTCCCGGATAGGTGAATGTCACGTTGCGGAACTCGAGATTGCCGGTAGCGCGTTCGATTTCGCGCGTACCTTCATCTTTTTCCTGCTCGCTATCCAGAATCGTAAATAAGGTCTGGCAGGCCGCCATACCGCGCTGGAACTGTGCGTTGACGTTGGTCAGCGATTTCAACGGACGCATCAACGCAATCATTGACGAGAAGACAACCGTAATTGTCCCTGCAGTCAGGTTTTCCATTACGCTTGGGAAACTGGCTGCATACAACACGAAGGCCAGAGCCAGAGACGCAATCAGTTGGATGATAGGATCGGAGATAGAAGAGGCGGAAACCATCTTCATGCCCTGCAAACGCATCTTATTGCTGACTTTATCAAAGCGTTTAGTTTCGACTTCCTGACCACCAAAAATCAGAACTTCTTTGTGGCCTTTTAGCATCTGCTCCGCACTGGTCGTAACCTGCCCCATGGTGTTTTGCATATTTTTACTGATGCTACGAAAACGCTTGGAAACTATACGAATCGCCACTGAAACAATTGGCGCCAGTACAATCAGGATCAATGACAGCTGCCAGCTGTAATAGAACATCATGATAAACAGGCCAATAATTGAAGCCCCTTCACGTACCACGGTGATCAGCGCGCCGGAGGACGATGACGCGACCTGCTCTGAATCATAGGTAATACGTGACAACAGCGTACCTGTAGACTGTTTATCAAAATAGGAGACCGGCATGCCCATCATATGGCCAAACAGGCGGCGACGCATGGTCATGACCACTTTGCCTGATACCCATGAGATGCAGTAGCTGGAGACATAGCTGGTGAATCCGCGAAGAACCATTAGTCCAATGACCACCAGCGGCATCCACTGCAGCACCGAGCGATCCGTTTTACCAAAACCATCATCCAGTAATGGCTTAAGGAGCGATAGCATGAAGGTATCGCTGGCCGCGTTCAGGATTAACGCTATACCCGCCACGATCAGACCCGATTTAAAAGGCGCTATGGTTGGCCATAGTCGGCGAAACGTCTGCCACGTAGAGAGATCTTTATCGTTATGCATTCAAAAAACCAGCATTTGTTAGAATAGCCGCATATTCTACCCGTTATCCTCCGACACGCCAAACCACTGATGATACCAACGAGGTAAAATCTGATCCCGCAAGCTGTTTATTCGCCAGTTTTTTTGATAAAAATCCAGCGTAATCTGCCCCTGGTGGGGTGTATCCAACCATTGATAATTTTGTTGCCGATAACGTTGCTTCACTTTCCTGGACGGGAGACGCCAGGCATTGTAACGGGATGCGGAGGCTAACGCGGCCTGCCCGCCGACCCGCTGAATCAGCGCCTGCGACGATGAGGTATTGCTACCATGATGTGGAACCTGTATCACCGTAGACTGCAGATGCTGCCAGTAGTGACTGAGCATTTTTTGTTCAGCGGGAGACTCAATATCTCCGGTCAGCAGAATACTCTGATGCCCGTCATCGACCTTAACCACGCAGGAGTGGTTATTCCCCAGATCTTTATTTCCACGCACGGGCCAATGCGCACTAAAGGTTAACCCTTGCCATTGCCAGCGCTCCCCGCGTAAACACGGGAGATGCCCTTCCCAACCTAATGGGCTTCTTATCCATAGCGACGGCCAGGCTTGCTGCAGCGAACGCAACCCGCCCCGGTGATCCATATGCTCATGGCTTAAAATAACGCCTTCTGGCTCCAGGTTGTGCCAACGTAGCCAGGGAATAATCAGCTGTTGCGCGCTATCGCCTTCAGGCCATGCCAGACCGGTATCGTAAAGAATCGCTTTCCCATTGCGCGAAATGACCATCGCCAGTCCCTGCCCGACGTCCAGCATATGCACTTGCCAGACATCAGTACGTAGCGTTCGCCAGAACGGGGCGCTCAGTAAAAGGAGCACAGTGACGCAAACTACCGGTATAGTTCGCCACGCGTTCAGCCGATATGCGATGAGCAGGAGTCCGGGTACAAATGCAAGCCATTGCCAACGTGCATCAATATTGATCCACCCTTCAGGCAGGCTCCTGAGCCCCCAAAATAATAGCGCGAGGGAGCGATCCGCTAAATACCATAGGTTCGACTCAACCATCGCCAGCCCGGTTAAATGCACGATCATGCCTGCTAATATCAATGGTACGGAAATAAACGTAACCAGCGGTACAGCAAACAAATTCGCCAGAAATGAGGTCAGGCTAAAACCGTGAAACATCGCGATTTGCACAGGCAGAAGCAGGAGCGTAATTCCCAATTGCAAATGAGCAAGCGCCAGAAATTGGCGTCCAACGCGAGACAGCGGCCAATCCGGCATCGGAACCCATTGATACCAGAACAGCAGCGCCGCAACGGCAAAAGCAGACAACCACAGACTTTGTGAAAGAACGGCGACAGGATCCACCACCAGAATGGCTGCCAGACAGCAGATCCACACCGACCATCCACTCCACTGCCTGCCGCTGAGTTTTAGCCCTCCCCAGACCAGTAGCGCAACAACCGTACGTAATGCCGGGGGCTGTAGCCCTGTTAACCAGGCATAGAATGTTGCGCAGACGATCCCGCCAACTAACGGAACCTGCCAGCAAATCCATCTGGTTGGCATAAAAAATTGCCCCGCGCGAATTAATCCTGCTGCCAGAAGTGCGGCAAATGCAATATGCAGCCCGGAGATAGCCATCAAATGGGCCGTACCGGTATCACGCATAATGGTTTTCACCGCTTGTAACACGGACAAGCGCTCCCCCATTCCCAGGCCCAGTATAACCTGCTGCCAGGGATAGTCAGCGAGCGCGCTTTTCAACGAGGAGAGATACCGCGAACGCAAACTGCATTGTTGTGTGATAACCGAAGCCTGCAAAAATCTTCCCGTCAGCAGCTGGTGCTGCGCCAATGCGTAACGCTGGCTATCAAACCCGCCCTCGTTCAATTGACCGTGTATAGCACGAACCTTCAACGTCATCGCCCATGTCTGGCCCGCACAAACGTTGCCGGGTAGGTACTGCCCATACAGAGTAATTCCGATAGCAGGAAATACCCGCTTCCCCTGCAGATGCGTGATCTGGCCGTAGTGCGTTGTCATATTATCGGTTCCGGTTATCCGCACGATGGCCTGCTGACTTTTTGCAGGCAGCGTATTACCGGCCCACAGCGCATCTTTCGCAGCCTGAACTCCCCAAAGAAAAAATAGCAGGGTTAATCCGGCGAAACGTACAGGGCTGTGAGAAATAAGACAGAGCAGAATTGCCAGACCAAATATAACGCCGATGCACAGCATGTCAGGTAACGCAGGTAATAGCATAAGCGGGAGAATGCCGAATAATGCACTCGTACTAACCGTTGTTATTTTCATCAGTCACCTCCCTGTAGCAGGAAGTGTGCAGTAATGTTCGACGGTTGTCTGGTGCCAATTTAGCGTTATACGGTATGCATTCCGCTAACATTTAGCGGCGCTTGTAACGTGCAAATTAACTGGGATGGAGATTCCAGGATGGGTTGGCAGAAATGAAAAAAGCACCCATGCGGGTGCTTTTCTCGGCGTTAAGTCTCGCTAAAAACTTAACCGTAAATATTGGCGCGATCGCGCAGTTCTTTACCTGGTTTAAAGTGCGGAACGTATTTTCCTTCCAGGTCCACTTTATCGCCGGTCTTCGGATTACGTCCGGTGCGCGGTGCGCGGTAATGCAAAGAGAAACTGCCGAAACCGCGGATTTCAATACGCTCGCCCTGCGCAAGAGTCGAGGCCATATGTTCCAGCATCTCTTTAACTGCATCTTCAACCGCTTTCGCGGGAATATGAGGTTGCTGGGTTGCAAGTCTTTCAATCAATTCTGACTTGGTCATGATTCCTCCGGTTCCTTAAAGGCATAATTAGCTGCTGCATTGATTAAGGGCGGCCTTAGCCGCCCTTTGTCATTGATTACAGGACGAATCCTGTAATCTGTCAAGCTACTCGTCGCCCTTTGTGCTGTTAACAGCACAAAGGATTTAGGAGCACTCGATATTACTCGCCTTTAGCTGCTTTGAAAGCTTCAGCCATTGCGTTGTTAGAGAAGTTAGCATCTTCCTGTTTGTTAACAGTTGCGATTGCATCTTTCTCATCAGCTTCGTCTTTAGCACGAACAGACAGGCTGATTGCGCGGTTCTTACGATCAACGCCGGTGAATTTAGCTTCAACGTCGTCGCCTACGCTCAGAACCAGAGTTGCATCTTCAACGCGGTCGCGGGAAGCTTCAGAAGCGCGCAGGTAACCTTCAACGCCGTCAGCCAGTTCTACGGTTGCGCCTTTAGCATCAACTGCAGTGACTTTACCGTTTACGATTGCGCCTTTCTTATTCAGTGCAACCCAGTTGTTGAACGGATCTTCTGCGAGCTGTTTAACGCCCAGAGAGATACGCTCACGCTCTGCGTCAACCTGCAGAACAACAGCTGCGATTTCGTCGCCTTTTTTGTATTCACGAACTGCTTCTTCGCCTGCAACGTTCCAGGAGATGTCAGACAGGTGAACCAGGCCGTCGATGCCGCCGTCCAGGCCGATGAAGATACCGAAGTCAGTGATAGACTTGATTTTACCTTCAACACGGTCGCCCTTGTTGTGGGTTTCCGCGAACTGCTGCCATGGGTTGTTTTTGCACTGCTTCAGACCCAGGGAGATACGACGACGTTCTTCGTCGATATCCAGAACCATAACTTCCACTACATCGCCAACGTTAACAACTTTGGACGGGTGGATGTTTTTGTTGGTCCAATCCATTTCGGAAACGTGAACCAGGCCTTCAACGCCTTCTTCGATTTCAACGAAGCAGCCGTAGTCGGTCAGGTTGGTCACGCGACCAGTCAGTTTGGTACCTTCCGGATAACGCTTAGCGATAGCTACCCATGGATCTTCGCCCAGCTGTTTCAGGCCCAGAGATACACGAGTACGCTCGCGGTCGAACTTCAGCACTTTAACAGTGATTTCGTCGCCAACGTTTACGATTTCGCTCGGATGCTTAACGCGTTTCCATGCCATGTCGGTGATGTGCAGCAGGCCGTCAACGCCACCCAGATCAACGAATGCACCGTAGTCAGTGAGGTTCTTAACGATACCTTTAACTTCCATGCCTTCCTGCAGGTTTTCCAGCAGCTGATCGCGTTCTGCGCTGTTTTCGGATTCGATAACGGCACGACGGGAAACAACAACGTTGTTACGCTTCTGATCCAGCTTGATTACTTTGAATTCAAGCTCTTTGCCTTCCAGGTGCAGCGTGTCGCGGACCGGACGAACGTCTACCAGGGAACCCGGCAGGAACGCGCGAATACCATTCAGCTCAACAGTGAAGCCACCCTTGACTTTGCCATTGATAACACCAGTAACGGTTGCAGCTTCTTCGTAAGCTTTTTCCAGCGTGATCCAAGCTTCGTGACGTTTAGCTTTTTCACGGGACAGCAGGGTTTCACCGAAGCCGTCTTCTACTGCATCCAGAGCAACGTCAACTTCGTCACCAACCTGGATTTCCAACTCGCCCTGGGCGTTTTTGAACTGCTCTGCCGGAATGGCGGACTCAGATTTCAGACCAGCGTCAACCAGTACTACGTCTTTGTCGATAGCAACAACAACACCACGAACGATGGAACCCGGACGGGTTTCGATTTCTTTTAAGGATTCTTCAAACAGTTGAGCAAAAGATTCAGTCATGTTTAATCTTCAGGTTTCATATTTAACGTCCACCTGGCTCCATGCCGGATGGGGTTGTTTAACATACCCGCTGTCAATCCATTGCAACGGGGGTACTACAAATTCGGTCGCACTTAAGCGAGTGCCAGTTTTTGGCGCGCGTATTGTAACGCTTTTTCAATCACTTGCTCAATGCTTAATCGGGTTGAATCCAAAACTAAAGCATCAGCAGCGGGAACCAGCGGCGCTACAGCACGGTTACGATCGCGGAAATCGCGTTCTTCGATCTCGGCCAAAAGGCGTTCAAAGTTAACACTAAAGCCCTTTTCCTGCAACTGTAGCATACGTCTATGCGCACGTTCTTGCGAGGAGGCGTCCAGGAAAATTTTCACTGGTGCATCCGGGAACACCACGGTCCCCATGTCTCGTCCGTCGGCAATCAGGCCGGGCGCTTCACGAAACGCGCGTTGGCGGCGTAACAGCGCTTCGCGTACGCGAGGAAACGCAGCGACCTGAGATGCGGCATTCGCTACTTCCTGGGTGCGGATTTCGCCGCTGACATCTTCACCTTCCAGAATGACTTCCAGGTTGCCGTCCGTTGAGATAAAACGCACATCCAGGTGTGAGGCAAGCGGTACCAGAGCATCTTCAGATGTGACATCAACATGGTGATGCAACGCTGCGAGCGCCAGTACGCGGTAGATCGCGCCTGAATCTAACAGATGCCATTGCAATGCTTCCGCCATTGCCTTGCACAAGGTGCCTTTTCCTGCACCACTTGGGCCATCAATGGTAATAACCGGGGCAATTGCCGTCATCTTTTTCTCCTTAAACGGGCATACGTTAACGTGAACGCCGCGCATTATACGCGCCAACGCTAATAATCGTTAACACAGAGTGTAAAAACCCGATTAGTCTGTAACGATGTGAGGAAGAATTGCGCAATTATAGCGGGCTGGCGAGAAACCAGCCCGGAAGATGACACTGATTTACTTTTTATCTGCAGCGATGCGCTCACGAATATGCGGAGCGCGATCGTCAGATGTGAGGATCAGGCAGGTGTACTAATACGCGCCAACTGTTCGAAATAATCCGGGAAGGTTTTGGCGGTACATTTAGGGTCCAGAATGGTCACCGGCGTGTCAGACAACGCCACCAGCGAGAAACACATCGCCATGCGGTGATCGTTGTAGGTCGCGATCTCCGCAAACTGTAACGTCGCCGGTGGTGTAACGCGAATATAGTCTTCGCCCTCTTCAACGATCGCACCCACTTTACGCAACTCGGTCGCCATCGCGAACAGGCGGTCGGTCTCTTTGACGCGCCAGTTATAGATGTTACGTAAGGTCGTGGTGCCTTTAGCGAACAGCGCTGCCGTGGCGATGGTCATCGCGGCATCGGGAATATGGTTCATATCCATGTCTACCGCGTTCAGCTCACCGTGAGTACAGGCAATAAAGTCATCGCCCCAGGTAATGGTCGCGCCCATTTTTCCCAGCACATCAGCGAAGCGGATATCACCCTGCATACTGTTGCGGCCAATCCCGGTGACTTTTACCGTACCGCCTTTAATTGCTCCCGCTGCGAGAAAATAGGAAGCGGAAGAAGCATCGCCTTCAACCAGATATGCACCCGGTGACTGATACTGCTGCTGACCCTGCACAAGAAAGCGCTGGTAGTTCTGATTCTCAATTTCAACACCAAACGTTTTCATCAGGTTCAGTGTGATATCAATGTAAGGTTTAGATACCAGCTCGCCTTTAATGGCGATCGTCGTATCCTGCGGCGCCAGTGGCGCAGTCATCAGCAGCGCAGTCAGGAACTGGCTGGACACGCTGCCGTCTACCTCAACCTGTCCTCCGGTAAAGCCACCGCGCAGACGTAAAGGCGGATAGTTTTCTTGCTCCAGGTATTCAATGTTGGCTCCGCCCTGGCGTAACGCATCAACCAGATGGCCAATCGGGCGCTCTTTCATGCGCGGCTCGCCCGTCAACACGATGTCATTGCTGCCCAGACATAGCGCAGCGGCCAGCGGGCGCATTGCGGTTCCGGCATTGCCAAGGAACAGTTCCACTGCGCCTTCGGCATGCAGCGCGCCGCCATTGCCGATAATCTCGCAACGCGTACGGTCGGCAGAAAGGGTATAGCTAATTCCTAACGCATTCAGAGCATTAAGCATATGGCGGACATCATCGCTGTCCAGCAGGTTGGTCAGGACAGTGGTGCCATTTGCTAATGCAGCCAGCAGCAAAGCGCGGTTAGAAACACTTTTGGATCCAGGCAGATTGATGGTGCCATCCACCCGCGCAATGGGTTGTAACGTCAGGGATTCCATGAAACTCGACTCTCAAAAACAGACATAAAAACCCCACAGACTGGCTGTGGGGATGAAAATACAGCAGATTAACCGCGGCGGCGCTCGAAATCGACCATGAAATCGGTCAGCGCTTTTACACCTTCTAGCGGCATTGCATTGTAGATGGACGCGCGCATACCGCCGACCACACGGTGCCCTTTCAACGCGTGCAGACCCGCAGCAAAAGACTCTTCCAGGAAGAGTTTATCCAGTGCGCTGTCAGCAAGCTGGAACGGTACGTTCATGCGTGAACGGTTCGATTTTGCCACGTCGTTACGGTAGAAATCGCTGTTATCGATTACGCCGTACAGCAGTTGCGCTTTTTGCTGGTTAATTTTATCCATCGCGTTAACACCGCCCTGCTCTTTCAGCCATTTAAAGACCAGGCCAGACAGATACCAGGCAAAGGTTGGCGGTGTGTTGAACATGGAGTCGTTGTCATTCAGCACGGTATAGTCGAGGATTGACGGGCATGACACATGAGCCTTACCCAGCAAATCTTCACGTACGATGACAATGGTCAGCCCGGCCGGGCCGATGTTTTTCTGCGCCCCGGCATAAATTACGCCATAACGGCTCACGTCAAGAGGTGCGGAAAGAATGGTAGAGGACAGATCCGCCGTAACCACCACATTGCTGGCAAAATTCGGCGTTTCATCGATCGCAATGCCATCAATGGTTTCATTCGGGCAATAGTGCAAATACGCCGCGTTGTCAGAAAGCTGCCATTCGCTCATTGGCTTAACAGCACGCAGTCCGTCAACGGTGACTTTGGCGTCGATAACGTTTGGCGCACAGTATTTTTTCGCTTCTTTAATTGCGCTGGCGGCCCAATAACCGGCATCAACGTAATCCGCCGTGGTTTTGTCACCCAGAATATTTAACGGGATACCCGCGAACTGCCCGCGCCCACCGCCATGGCAGAACAACACTTTATAGTTGGAGGGGATGCTGAGAAGATCGCGAAAATCCTGCTCCGCTTCCTCTGCGACCTGGATGAATTCTTTGCCACGGTGGCTAATTTCCATCACCGACGTGCCAAGACCGTTCCAGTCGCGAAGATCCTGTTGAGCCAGTTTAAGTACTTCTGCCGGTAACATTGCCGGACCTGAACTAAAATTGAAGACCTGAGCCATTTCCCCTCACCACGTTGTGTTGTTGTCCAATCAACATCCTGTCATTGGCGATAATCCGGTGACAGACATTGGTATAAGTTATTCCTGTGGATATCGGTTTTATCATTCAGTGACACGCGCCGCAATGGGTAAAACTGGCCAGGGTAAAAATGTGTCATTGGTCACACAACAGAATCTATCGGATTGACGGGTAAAAACCGAGATTTTCGCTGTCAGGTGACCCGTTTTGCCCGACTGGCCTTCGACCATTCTGGATTTGCACAGCGTGGACATAATTGATGATCTCCGGCGTTCATTTGCACCACTTCACTACACCGTATACAGGCATAGTCCCCAGCCTCAGGTATCACTTTAAATCGCTGTGTACAACGTTTAGGCAAAATACTGAGCCCCGGCTTTACGTCTTCATCGGCAAAGAAATAGACGCTGATTTGCCCATTTGTCTCCAGGATGGCCAGTCTCACCTGTCCCAATTGCTCCACGCCGTTCAAACGCAATTCCATAAAGAATTCGAATTCCGTCATATTGGCGCTATTGAGCTTCGACCATGCCAGCTCGCCGTCCTCAATGATCACAACGGGCTTGCCCTCCAGCAAATCCTCCATTTTCTCGCTATGCGCCATCAGCCACATAACCAGCCGATACAGCACGGCAAGCGTAATAAAGACCACCAGCACCGGCAGCATCGGGACATCATCATAAAATGCCACGTCTCCCGCCGCGGACCCCAGCGTAAGGATGATCAGCACTTCAAAAAGCGACATCTGGCGTACGCCGCGACGTCCGGTGATTTTTAAAAACAGAAAAACCAATATAAAGGTATAGAGGCTGCGCAGAGCAACTTCTCCCAGAAAATCCATGGGCACCTTATCCAGTACCATTCGGTGTAAATCGAAAGCTTTCATTATTATGCTCTAAACGTGGTTGGCTGTAGGAAAGCATAGCTAATACTTTTATTTACGTCTGAACTCCGGCGACGATAGCGCCATTCATTTAAAACCCGTATCATTGCGCGCTTTCCGTACGACAAAAGTGATTTTCATGACGCATACATTTATCCCCGGCAAAGATGCCGCTCTGGAAGACTCCATCGCTCGCTTCCAGCAAAAATTGCTCGACCTTGGTTTTCAAATTGAAGAAGCCTCGTGGTTGAATCCCGTCCCTAACGTCTGGTCTGTACATATTCGCGACAAAGAATGCGCGCTGTGCTTCACCAACGGTAAAGGCGCGACGAAGAAAGCGGCGCTGGCTTCCGCGCTGGGCGAATATTTTGAGCGTCTGTCGACTAACTATTTCTTTGCGGATTTCTGGCTGGGTGAAACCATCGCCAACGGCCCATTCGTGCATTATCCGAACGAAAAATGGTTCCCGTTGACTGAAGAAGACGACGTACCAGAAGGTCTGCTGGATGCTCGTCTGCGTGCGTTTTACGATCCAGACAACGAACTGACTGGCAGCATGCTTATCGATCTGCAATCCGGTAATGAAGAACGTGGGGTCTGCGGCCTACCGTTTACCCGTCAGTCGGATAACCAGACCGTCTATATTCCGATGAACATTATTGGCAACCTGTACGTTTCTAACGGCATGTCTGCGGGTAACACCCGTAACGAAGCGCGCGTTCAGGGCCTGTCTGAAGTCTTTGAGCGTCATGTGAAGAACCGTATTATTGCGGAAAGCATCAGCCTGCCGGAAATCCCGGCCGAAGTCATGGCGCGCTACCCGGCAGTGGTGGAGTCCATCGCCAAACTGGAAGCGGAAGGTTTCCCAATTTTCGCCTACGATGGCTCGCTGGGCGGCAAGTATCCGGTGATTTGCGTTGTCCTGTTCAACCCGGCCAATGGTACCTGCTTTGCCTCCTTCGGTGCGCACCCGGATTTCGGCGTTGCGCTGGAGCGTACTGTCACTGAACTGCTGCAGGGCCGTGGTCTGAAAGATCTTGATGTCTTCACCCCACCAACCTTTGACGACGAAGAAGTGGCTGAACACACTAACCTTGAAACCCACTTCATCGATTCCAGCGGCCTGATCTCCTGGGATCTGTTCAAGCAGGATGCTGACTATCCGTTCGTTGACTGGAATTTCTCCGGTACCACCGAAGAAGAGTTCGCCACCCTGATGGCCATCTTCAATGCTGAAGATAAAGAAGTGTATATCGCCGACTACGAGCACCTGAGCGTTTACGCGTGCCGCATTATTGTTCCGGGAATGTCTGACATCTATCCGGCTGAAGATCTGTGGTTAGCCAATAACGCCATGGGCGCCCATCTGCGTGACACTATTCTCTCGCTCCCGGGCAGTGAATGGGATAAAGAAGACTATCTCAATCTGATCGAACAACTGGATGAGGAAGGCTTTGACGACTTCACCCGCGTACGCGAGCTGCTCGGTCTGGCAACCGGTGCGGATAACGGTTGGTACACCCTGCGCATTGGCGAGCTTAAAGTGATGCTGGCGCTGGCCGGCGGCGACCTGGAGCAGGCGCTGGTCTGGACAGAATGGACGATGGAATTCAACGCCTCTGTCTTTAGCGCTGAACGTGCCAACTACTACCGCTGTCTGCAAACGCTGCTGTTGCTATCTCAGGAAGAAGATCGTCTGCCGCTACAATATCTGAACGCGTTTGTTCGCATGTACGGTGCCGAGGCGGTTGAAGCCGCAAGTGCAGCATTAAGTGGCGAAGCGCCGTTCTACGGGCTTCAAACTGTTGATAGCGATCTGCAGGCTTTCCCGGCGCATCAGTCTCTGCTGAAAGCTTACGAAAAACTGCAGCGCGCGAAAGCAGCACATTGGTCAAAATAGTGACAATCAGCCTGCGCTGAGTAGGCTAAAGGTATTGTCTGGGCTATATTACGGGGCGCTTAATGCGCCCTGTTTTTTATTTTGGTCAAATCAAAAAATAAATGTAAAAACAAGGTTAAATATTAGTAGTTGATATTAAGAAAATTAGCTTATTAATGTGGTTTTTTATCTCAATTACTCCATTTTAATTAACCGCCCCAGAGGAGACAGAAAGAAAAAATTCAACTCACTTTATAATTTTTAAAATTTATTTTTATTTGGATAATCAACAAGTTACACCGTAATCGCATAAAAACCATGCGCCTTACGGGCCTATAAGCCAGGCGAGATATGATCTATATCAAATTCTCATCTATAATGCTTTGTTAGTATCTCGTCGCCGACTTAATAAAGAGAGAGTTAGTGTGAAAGCTGACAACCCTTTTGATCTTATTCTTCCTGCTGCAATGGCCAAAGTTGCCGAAGAAGCAGGCGTCTATAAAGCAACGAAACATCCGCTTAAGACGTTCTATCTGGCAATTACTGCCGGTGTATTCATTTCAATTGCCTTTGTTTTCTATATCACCGCCACAACCGGTACCGGCACAATGCCTTTCGGCATGGCGAAGCTAGTAGGTGGTATCTGCTTTTCCCTGGGGCTGATTCTCTGCGTTGTCTGCGGTGCAGACCTCTTCACCTCAACCGTACTGATTGTCGTAGCGAAAGCCAGTGGTCGCATCACCTGGGGCCAATTGGCTAAAAACTGGCTTAACGTTTATGTCGGCAATCTGATTGGCGCCCTGATCTTCGTGTTACTCATGTGGCTTTCTGGCGAGTATATGACCGCTAACGGCGCGTGGGGTCTCAACGTCCTGCAAACAGCCGACCACAAAGTGCACCATACTTTTGTTGAGGCGGTAAGTCTTGGCATCCTGGCGAACCTGATGGTGTGTCTGGCAGTATGGATGAGCTATTCGGGTCGCAGCCTGATGGACAAAACGTTTATCATGGTATTACCGGTCGCAATGTTTGTTGCCAGCGGTTTTGAGCACAGTATCGCAAACATGTTTATGATCCCTATGGGTATTGTAATTCGCGATTTCGCCACCCCGGAATTCTGGACCGCTGTTGGGTCTTCTCCGGAGAATTTTTCTCACCTGACCGTGATGAATTTCATCACCGATAACCTGATTCCGGTTACGATCGGCAACATTATCGGCGGCGGTTTGTTGGTCGGGTTGACATACTGGGTCATTTATCTGCGTGGTAACGATCATCATTAATCTGATGATGCCCATTACACGCAGTAAATAAAAAATCCACTTAAGAAGGTAGGTGTTACATGTCCGAGCTTAATGAAAAGTTAGCCACAGCCTGGGAAGGTTTTACCAAAGGTGATTGGCAGAATGAAGTAAACGTCCGTGACTTCATTCAGAAAAACTACACTCCGTATGAGGGTGACGAGTCCTTCCTGGCTGGCGCAACTGATGCGACCACTGCACTGTGGGACAGCGTGATGGAAGGCGTTAAACAGGAAAACCGCACTCACGCGCCTGTTGACTTTGACACCTCCGTTGCTTCTACCATCACTTCTCACGACGCTGGCTACATCAACAAAGCGCTCGAGAAAATTGTTGGTCTGCAGACTGAAGCTCCGCTGAAACGTGCGATCATTCCGTTTGGCGGCATCAAAATGGTTGAAGGTTCCTGCAAAGCGTACAATCGCGAACTGGACCCGATGCTGAAAAAAATCTTCACCGAATACCGCAAAACCCACAACCAGGGCGTATTCGATGTTTACACCAAAGACATTCTGAACTGCCGTAAATCCGGTGTTCTGACTGGTCTGCCAGATGCCTATGGCCGTGGCCGTATCATCGGTGACTACCGTCGCGTTGCGCTGTACGGTATCGACTACCTGATGAAAGACAAATACGCTCAGTTCGTCTCTCTGCAGTCCGATCTGGAAAACGGCGTAAACCTGGAAGCCACTATCCGTCTGCGTGAAGAAATTGCTGAACAGCACCGCGCACTGGGTCAGATCAAAGAAATGGCTGCTAAATATGGCTGCGATATCTCTGGTCCGGCAACCAACGCTCAGGAAGCTATCCAGTGGACTTACTTCGGCTACCTGGCCGCGGTTAAATCTCAGAACGGCGCAGCAATGTCCTTCGGTCGCGTATCCACCTTCCTGGATGCCTACATCGAACGTGATATCAAAGCAGGCAAAATCACCGAGCAAGACGCTCAGGAAATGATTGACCACCTGGTCATGAAACTGCGTATGGTTCGTTTCCTGCGCACCCCTGAATATGATGAACTGTTCTCCGGTGACCCGATTTGGGCAACTGAATCTATCGGTGGTATGGGCGTTGATGGCCGTACTCTGGTTACCAAAAACAGCTTCCGCTTCCTGAATACCCTGTACACCATGGGTCCTTCTCCGGAGCCGAACATCACCGTTCTGTGGTCTGAAAAACTGCCTCTGAACTTCAAGAAATTCGCCGCTAAAGTGTCCATCGACACCTCTTCTCTGCAGTACGAGAACGATGACCTGATGCGTCCGGACTTCAACAACGACGACTACGCTATCGCTTGCTGCGTAAGCCCGATGGTTGTTGGTAAACAAATGCAGTTCTTCGGTGCGCGTGCAAACCTGGCGAAAACCATGCTGTACGCAATCAACGGCGGCGTTGATGAAAAACTGAAAATGCAGGTTGGTCCTAAATCTGAACCGATCAAAGGCGACGTTCTGAACTTCGACGAAGTTATGGAGCGCATGGATCACTTCATGGACTGGCTGGCTAAACAGTACGTCACTGCACTGAACGTTATCCACTACATGCACGACAAGTACAGCTACGAAGCCTCTCTGATGGCGCTGCACGACCGTGACGTTATCCGCACCATGGCGTGTGGTATCGCTGGTCTGTCCGTTGCTGCTGACTCCCTGTCTGCAATCAAATATGCGAAAGTTAAACCGATTCGTGACGAAGACGGTCTGGCTGTCGACTTCGAAATCGAAGGCGAATACCCGCAGTTTGGTAACAACGACTCTCGCGTTGATGACATGGCGGTTGACCTGGTAGAACGTTTCATGAAGAAAATTCAGAAACTGACTACTTATCGTAACGCTATCCCGACTCAGTCTGTTCTGACCATCACCTCTAACGTGGTTTATGGTAAGAAAACCGGTAACACCCCAGATGGTCGTCGTGCTGGCGCGCCGTTCGGACCGGGTGCTAACCCAATGCACGGTCGTGACCAGAAAGGTGCTGTTGCCTCTCTGACCTCCGTTGCTAAACTGCCGTTTGCTTACGCTAAAGATGGTATCTCTTACACCTTCTCTATCGTTCCGAACGCACTGGGTAAAGACGACGAAGTTCGTAAGACCAACCTGGCTGGTCTGATGGATGGTTACTTCCACCACGAAGCGTCCATCGAAGGTGGTCAGCACCTGAACGTGAACGTCATGAACCGTGAAATGCTGCTGGATGCGATGGAACATCCGGAAAAATATCCGCAGCTGACCATCCGTGTTTCTGGCTACGCAGTACGTTTTAACTCCCTGACTAAAGAACAGCAGCAGGACGTTATTACTCGTACCTTCACTCAGACCATGTAATTGGTTTTGACTGAAATCGTACTTTAAAAAGCGTACAATAAAGGCTCCACGTAAGTGGGGCCTTTTTAATAGCCTGCTTTGTCAGCTATCTATACTTATGGATAGCAGCCAAAACAGACTCGACACAGTTAATAACTGTGCACTAACACTGGCCCCGGATGGGCCACACCTGGAGAAACACCGCAATGTCAGTTATTGGTCGCATTCACTCCTTTGAATCCTGTGGCACTGTTGATGGCCCGGGCATCCGTTTTATTACCTTCTTCCAGGGCTGCCTGATGCGCTGCCTGTATTGTCATAACCGTGACACATGGGATACGCACGGCGGCAAAGAAGTCACCGTCGACGAGTTAATGAAAGAGGTCGTGACCTACCGCCACTTTATGAACGCCTCCGGTGGCGGTGTGACAGCGTCCGGTGGCGAAGCTATCCTGCAAGCTGAATTTGTACGCGACTGGTTTCGTGCCTGTAAAAAAGAAGGTATTCATACCTGTCTGGATACCAACGGTTTTGTTCGCCGCTACGATCCGGTGATCGATGAATTGCTGGAAGTCACTGACCTGGTGATGCTCGATCTCAAACAGATGAATGATGAAATCCATCAGAATCTGGTGGGCGTATCTAACCATCGCACGCTTGAGTTTGCACGTTACCTGTCCAATAAAGACATCAAGGTGTGGATCCGCTACGTCGTTGTGCCTGGCTGGTCTGACGATGACGACTCCGCGCACCGCCTGGGCGAGTTTACCCGCGATATGGGCAACGTAGAGAAAATCGAACTGCTGCCATACCATGAGCTGGGCAAACACAAATGGGTGGCAATGGGTGAAGAGTACAAACTTGACGGTGTTAAGCCACCGAAGAAAGAGACCATGGAGCGCGTGAAAGGCATTCTTGAGCAGTATGGTCATAAAGTGATGTACTAATGACGACCACGGCGTCGCAGCGCTCTGCTTGAGTAGCGCGACGCCAACGTTCGATGCCTACGACATAAAATATTCTGAAAGTTTATTGGTCACGCTTTCAATAGAGAAAATACGTTTCTGGTGTGCTTTACGACACTGCACGTAACGCTCATCCTGCTCTTCCAGAGCACTGAGTATGCGATCTGCCACCATCATCGCACCAGCAATTTCAGCAAAACCAGACTCACCCTCCCCCTGTAACGCAACCGCCGCCTGCAAATTCCAGTCAGAAAGCCGATTTAATGGAGCAAACGATCCGCGAGTTAACGAGAGAATTTTTATGCCTTGTTCCTTCGCTAGCGTCAGCGACTGCATCATATCGGTAGAGACTTGTTCTGTATGAATAACGATAATCCCTGTTTTTTGGCTGTCCGCCAACGGAGAGATAGCCGCCGGATAAAATCGGTCGATATAACTGGCTATTTTCCCCATCTGCACCAGATTGATTTGCAGGAATAACGCCACCGGCACCGCAGTACCTACCGAATAAATTGCAATATTACTGAGCTGATTTAACCAGGTCGCAACCGCCTGCAACTCTTTGCTGTCGATGATGGCATTACTGTCACAAACGCTCGCCAGTACCGCCGCCGTCTCCTCACTTCCTCCATCATTCGGCCGTGCAGCTCCTTGCTCCAGTGCAAGAGCCGTTCTGAAATCAGAAAACCCCTTAAAACCAAAGGCGCGGCAAAAACGAGTGATGCTCCCCTCACTGGTATCAATAGAATCGGCCAGCTCGGTTATCGTATGCCGCATCACAAAATCAGGATTTTCAGTGATAAAACGCCCTACCTTTTCCAGGATCGGACTAAGCTCTGAAGCCCCATTTCTTATGTTAATCAATAAATTAGTATCTATCTGACTCATTTTTCGCCTTTTTGCACAAAATGCAAATGCTGTCACATACTTTGCCCGGCTTTGCGATAATAATTTTTATCGCACCAATGATAATTAAAAATAATTATTTTTACAAACAGGAGAACGTCTAATGAAAGGTCTAATCGTCTGTCGTACCGGTATGGGCAGTTCGCTAATGCTGAAAATCAAAGCCCAAAAAGTCATCGATAAACATGGCTGGGATATCGATCTTGAACACGATGTCCTGTCAGGGCTACGAACCTGGCAAAACATCGACTTCGTGATCACCATGAGCGACCTGACCGATGAGGTAGAAGCCGCCGGGTTCAGAGCAATCGGTATCACCGATCTGATGAACAGCGAAGAAATGGAATCTGCGCTCACCAGCGTTGTTCAAAACAACTAACCTCTCCGGGGGAAATATGGATCTCCTAAAGTTCATTGTATTCGACATTTTGGGTGTAACCCCACTTTTAGTTGGCTTTATTGCGCTAATTGGTTTGCTTATCCAGCGTAAACCCATCGAAAAAGTGCTTTCAGGTACCTTTAAAACCATCGTCGGATTTCTGGTATTTGCCGGCGGAGCAGGGATTGCGGTGACATCCTTAGGTAATTTTCAGACCTTATTCAGCGATGGATTCGGTCTGAAAGGTGTGATGCCGTTAGCCGAAGCGTTAACTGGGCTGGCACAAACCAAGTTTGCCATGTGCGTTTCACTCATCATGGTCGTTGGTTTCGGCTGGAACTTGTTTTTTGCCCGCGTAACGCCGTTCAAATACATCTTCCTGACGGGCCAACATAATCTGTATCTGTCTGCCCTCTTAACCGTTACGCTTAAGGCGCTTGGCTACAGCGATGTGACAACAATTATCGTCGGCTCCATACTGCTGGGGCTTGCGGCCTGTGTCTATCCAGCTATCGCTCAGCCGTGGATGCGTAAGATTACCGGTAATGATGAAATCGCGATGGGTCATTACGTTACTCTGGCCTACGCGCTATCGGGATGGATCGGTTCGAAAGTGGGTGATCCTAAGCAGTCAACAGAAAAGCTAAATCTTCCCGGATGGTTGGGGATTTTTAAAGACTACATCGTCTCCGTGTCCATCTCTGTCAGTATTTTCTATTACATCGCGGCGCTTGCCGCAGGCAAAGAAGCGGTAACGGCCGCCGCCGGTGGAATGCATTGGCTGGTTTATCCGCTATTCCAGTCACTCACGTTTACCGCATCGCTTTATATCATCATCACCGGCGTTCGCTTGCTGTTGTCAGAAATAGTCCCGGCATTTCTGGGCATCTCTGAAAAATTTATCCCGAACGCCAAACCCGCACTGGATTGCCCAGTCGTCTTTCCGTATGCCCCAACCGCCACCGTTTTAGGTTTCATCTCTTCCTTTGTGGGTGGATTGGTGGTTATGGGGGTACTCGCATTAATTGGGCAAACGGTCATTATCCCCGTCGCCATCCCCTACTTCTTCATTGGTGCTACCGCCGCCGTCTTCGGTAATGCGTCAGGAGGCTGGAAAGGGGCCATCGCCGGTAGCTTTGTCACTGGCATATTAATTGGTATTGGCCCGGCACTCATCTATCCCATCATGGAATCGGTGGGTTTGTCCGGTACTAGCTTCCCGGAGACAGATTTTGTCGCCCTCGGCTTAGTGGTTTATTACATCGGCAAAATGTTGCCCTGATAAGGAATGAACATGAATATTGACGAATTAAAATCCCATGCGCTGGCTGCTCGCCGGGATATTGTCACCATGATTTATGAATCAGGCATTGGCCATCCTGGCGGTGCATTGTCCATCATCGACATTCTGACCTGGATTTACGATCAAGAGGTGGACTTCTCCTGC
This sequence comes from Citrobacter sp. RHBSTW-00859, assembly GCF_013729795.1. Classification (NCBI taxonomy): domain Bacteria; kingdom Pseudomonadati; phylum Pseudomonadota; class Gammaproteobacteria; order Enterobacterales; family Enterobacteriaceae; genus Citrobacter; species Citrobacter sp. RHBSTW-00859. The sequence goes on from NZ_CP056284.1 coordinate 3,222,697, forward strand.
ACCCCTCGCGCTCGCGTGGTCATGAGCAAAGGTCATGCGGTTGCTGCTCAGTACGCCATGCTGCATCAAAAAGGCAAAATTGAGCGCAGCGAATTTAATACTTTTCGACAAATTAACTCACGTTTACAGGGGCACCCTAGCATCAAATCTCTGCCCGAAGTCGATGCAACAACCGGCCTGCAGGGCCAGGGATTATCCATTGCCTTTGGTATGGCGGCGGCCAAAAAACAGCGGGGGGAATCACAGCGCGTTTTCGCCATCATTGGCGATGGCGAAATGCACGAAGGGCAAATCTGGGAGACGCTACAACAGGCAGGCCATATGAAGATGGATAACCTGGTGGCGATTATCGACTACAACGGTTTTTCCTCCCACGACCCCGTGAATCAGGTGGTGAATCTGGAACCTCTGGCCGACAAAGTGCGTCTTTTCGGCTGGCACGTACTCGAACTCCATAACGGTAACGATATGCATCAGGTTGCCGACACGCTGATGCTCTCACGCCATCTGAAAGGAAAACCTGTCGCCATTATTGCGCATACCACTAAAGGCAGTGGCGTTAGCTATATGGAAAATAACGGTGACTGGCATTCAAAAACCCCAACCACCGAACAATATCAGCAGGCTATGGAGGAGTTGCAGTGATGAAAGCCCCACGTGATGAAATTGGTAACGCACTCATTGCCCTGAAAAAAAAGGGCTATCCCATTGTCGCCATTGATAGTGATTTAGCCAGCTCCACCCGCACTGACCAGTTCCAGGCCGTCTATCCAGACGCTTTCTTTGAAATGGGTATTGCGGAAGGATCGGCAATGAGCTTTGCCACTGGCCAGGCGTTGGAAGGAAATATTCCGTTCTACGTTAACTTTGCGATGTTTGTGACAGGCACCGCCTGGACTCAACTGCGCCAGGCGTGCTACGCCAAAGCTAACATTAAATTAGTTGGTAGCCACCCAGGAATGGATGATGGACCTGACGGCGCATCGCATCATGCGCTGGAAGATCTGGCCCTGACGCGCGTACTGCCGGGGCTCACAATTCTAACGCCTGCCGACGCTGAAGAAGTTGAGTCCGCATTTGAACAGGCAGTAAACATTCCCGGTCCGGTCTATATTCGCGTAGCCCGAGAACCTATGCCCGTGCGCGATAAATCTGCCGTTCCGCGAGTGACCGATATCGCCGCCGTGGAGGACTCAGGCAATGACTTCGCCATTCTCTATGAAGGGACCGTTCTGGAGCAGGCAAGCGCAGGTTATGTGCAGCTGTACGCCCAGGGAAAACGTGGCAAGCTGATTCACGTCGCCATGCTAAAACCGTTTAACCGCCAGCGCTTTCTGCAACTGATTGCCAACTGCCCGCAGATCGCAACGATTGAAAATCACACGATCACCGGTGGGCTTGGCGGACAGGTTGCTGAAGTATTGGCGGAGGAAGGATTAACCACGAGATTAATCCGACTGGGGACACAAGATACGTTTACGGAATCAGGCAATAGCCGCCAGTTGAAAGAGAAATACGGTATTTCGGCGACCGCACTCTTTGAAGCCCTGAGATAGTTCGGGTTGGCAGACCGCAATGCGGTCTGCTGCTCTGAAATAAGGAGAACACAATGACATCTGCGCTATTTTCTGCCTGTCAGTTTCGTGAACAATGCCACTCCTGGCAGGAGGCCGTGACGCTGGCTTGCCAGCCTTTGGAAGAACTGGGCGCGATTACGTCCGCCTACGCTCAGGCAATCATCCGTGAAACAGAACAACTGGGTCCGTGGTACATCTTAAGCCCTGAGTTTGCCCTGCCGCACGCTCGTCCGGAAGAAGGAGTGATAAGCAGTGAGACACATTTGTCGCTCTTGTGTCTGAAAGAGGCGGTGCCTTTTCCAGGGCATCCAGATGTGCGGTTAATTATTGTCCTGGCGGCTGCCAGCAGCACCCGACATATTGAAATGATTCAAAAACTGGTTTGCTGGCTGGATGAAGGGGAGCATTTACAACAGCTGACGAGTATGACCAGTCAGGCGCAACTTCACTGCACGCTGAAAGCATGCGAATACCTCGCAACTTCCGGCATACCCGCAATGGGAAAATGAGTCACGGTATGCAAACATTTTGCCTTGCATACCGTCTGGCGCGCTTTATACGTGAGCCACCGGAGTCGGTGTATGTCTGGCGCTACGCAACAACATCAGCAGATAAATAAACGATACGCTGGCAATCATAATGAATAACAGATTATCGGAATAATTCTGCATCAGCATTGCGGTGAATGAAGGACCAAGCAGGCTGCCAACGGTATAGCTTAATAACAATGCCTGATTCATGGCGACCAGCTGATGATGTTCAACCTTTTCACAGGCCCAGGCCATCGCCACCGGATAGAGGGTAAAACCTGCCACACCCAACATAAACAACGCAGGCGCCATCGCCGCCTGATTCAGCATGGCGATACTTCCGACGATAACCACGAAGACCTGGACGCGTAAAACCAGCAGGCGCCCCAGCTTGTCTGCCAGGCGGCCAATCGGCCATTGCCCCAGAATACCAGCGCTAACCAGAACCGCCATCCAGAAACCAATGCTGGCGTTGCTCACCCCTTGATGGTTGAGATACAGCGGCATCAGGCCATACAAAGACCCCAGCACAATCCCGGAAATAATACAGCCGTTAACGCCCAGACGCGCCTGACGCAGCCTCAGCATGGAGGTAATAGGAGTAGACTGCTGTTCATCACCCTGCTGATTGGCAATGCGCGTAAAGAGCAATGGCAAAACGCCAGCCAGGATCGTACCCGTCACCCACGGCAGGACGTTCATCAATTCTGTTGATACTTTACTAACTAGTAGCTGGCCTAAAAAAGTCCCCACGTAATAGATCATCATATAGGCGGCAAGCAAGCGTCCGCGATTACGCGAAGTCCCGCTGCACATCAGCGCACTTTCCACTACCACCCAAATCATGGCGCAGCCAACACCGGCGATAAAACGCCAGGTCATCCAGCTCCAGAATCCCACCATAACCCCCAGGCCGATACAGCCCGCGGCAAAAATAAGCGAGGCAATGTAATAGCTGCGATTAAAACCAAGGTGTTTTATTAAATACCCAGTCAGCAACGTCCCTACCAGATTGCCGGTAAAGTAGGAAGAACTCACCACACCTACCTGCCAGGTGGGCAAATTTTCATGGGCGAGCCAAAGCGGGACGAGCGTGTTTAACACGGCGATCGCCAGGGTCAGCAGAAGCAGCCCGCACAGCAACAGCATGACGGGACGGGTATAGATGGACATGAATAAAAACCGTGAGGAAGTTCAAATTTCATGCGCATCATGCCACTGCCAAAAACATTGTCAATCGGCGCAATCAAAGGGCTGAGGCGCTTTCCGGACGATCGATTTGCATTACTGATTCTTAATGTGAATAGATAAAAAACACAAAAACACATCTGCTTGTTTTTATTGATCTAAAACAAAAATCTCGCGTTGCGTTCAGTCGAAAAATTTCATGGACTCCCCTTACTTTTATTTCTTACTAAACTCTATGCGGGATGCAGATCTGCATTGTCTTCAAAATAGAACAGTGAGTTCTTATTTAGGTATCTAATCCATATATCGTTCTTTCTGTAGACTTAAACTCATCAAATTTCCCCCACTGATGCTGAACAGGAGAAATATCATGACTAAACCTTACGTAAGACTTGATAAAGATAATGCGGCAGTACTGCTGGTCGACCATCAGGCAGGCCTGCTCTCTCTGGTTCGGGATATCGATCCCGATAAATTTAAAAACAACGTGCTTGCCCTCGGCGACTTAGCAAAATACTTCAAACTCCCAACCATTCTGACAACCAGTTTCGAGACAGGACCAAACGGGCCACTGGTACCGGAACTGAAAGCTCAATTTCCCGATGCGCCTTATATTGCTCGCCCCGGAAACATTAACGCGTGGGATAACGAAGATTTCGTGAAAGCAGTGAAAGCGACCGGTAAAAAACAGCTGATTATTGCCGGTGTCGTGACGGAAGTTTGCGTTGCTTTCCCTGCGCTCTCGGCTATTGAAGAAGGTTTTGATGTCTTTGTCGTAACCGATGCGTCGGGTACGTTTAATGAAATTACTCGCCATTCAGCATGGGATCGGATGTCCCAGGCCGGTGCTCAACTGATGACGTGGTTTGGTGTCGCATGTGAGTTGCATCGCGACTGGCGCAACGATATCGAAGGTCTGGCGACGCTGTTCTCTAATCACATTCCTGATTATCGCAATCTGATGACCAGCTACGACACGTTAACTAAACAGAAGTAAAAAACCGGGGCTATGCCCCGGTTTGTCATTTAGCTGGCAACCGCCATACCGACGGTCATATGCAGCCCGTAGAACACGCCACGACCAATCAACTCGCCGACTAACAGCAGAATAAACGCGACGGAAAGCAGCGGAACTGCAGGCTGGTAGCCTTTCACTTGCGGTACAATCCAGCAGCACAGCGCTAATGCCAGAGCGACAATCCGCCACGCCATCAGCGAGCCGTAATCCGGAACCAGCGCAGACGCCTGTTGAATGGAACTGTGGATCGTCGCCAGTTCAGCCCCCTGCATTACAGACATGATGGCGCTCACGACCAGAGCAAGCACTGAAATAGCCGGCAACAGGCGCATCGCCCAACCGTCCACGCCAGCAATTCTCAGCAACAGATATCCCAGCAGCGGACCGCCCATAAACATCGTCAGGAAGAAGCCCAGCGGCGTCCAGATGCTGTACCAGGTCGGTACGGTATCGATGGTGTTATACACGCGCACCATCATCCAGACAAAAACCACGCCCAATACCATGGTGACAACTAACCACAGATTGCGTAATACGGGCGACATTTTTTTCAACGTTGCCAGCAGCCAGCCGATGCCGCCAACGGCAAAGAAGATTGAGCCGCTGGCAATTTCATTACTCAACGCAGAAGACCCTACACGATTGAGTGAGTTAAAGGCGCGCATCGGTGAGCCCAGGTGGAGCATAGAAGCAATAAAGCCAATGCCCATTAATACCCACAGCCCGAACATGCAGGCAATCACGCGCTGCTGCGATTCAGGGCGTAAGTCCCCTTTCATCAACGCCAGCGCCAGAACGATAAAGCCACCAACTACACACTGTCCGAAGACAGTGAAGATCATCAGCGGCCATTCATGCCATCCACTTCCCATCTTACACCTCCTTCGGATTGGCCAGATAACCTGTAGTATCCCCGGTCGGGCGGCTATTGGCGTTAGGTTTGATGACAATACTTGGTTTGGTAAAGTGCGCGCCCGGCAGTGGCGCTACCACAGCCAAAGTACCGTGTTTTTTGCGCAACTCTTCAATCGGACCAAAATCCAGCGCACGCAGTGGGCAGGACTCCACGCAGATAGGTTTCTTGCCTTCAGCGACGCGCTCATGGCAGCCATCACATTTAGTCATATGCCCTTTTTCAGCATTGTACTGTGGCGCGCCGTAAGGACATGCCATGTGGCAATACCGGCAGCCAATGCACACATCTTCGTCGACAACGACAAAACCATCTTCACGTTTGTGCATCGCACCGCTCGGACAAACCTTGGTACAGGCCGGATCTTCACAGTGGTTACACGCAATGGAGAGGTAATAAGCAAAGACGTTCTGATGCCAGACGCCGTTGTCCTCCTGCCAGTCGCCGCCTGCGTATTCATAAATGCGGCGGAAGCTGACTTCCGGGGTTAAATTTTTGAAATCTTTGCAGGCCAGTTCGCAGGTTTTGCAACCGGTGCAACGGCTGGAATCAATAAAAAATCCATACTGGGTTGTCATCGGTTACTCCTTACGCCTTTTCAACCTGAACAAGGTTCGTGTGTGACGGATTCCCCTTTGCGAGAGGAGACGGACGCTGGGTCGTCAGGACGTTAATGCAACCGCCCTGATCCACGCGTTTTGCATCCGGGTCATACCAGGCCCCTTCGCCCAATGCCACCACGCCGGGCATCATACGTGGCGTCACTTTCGCCTCGATATGCACTTCACCACGATCGTTAAAGATACGTACCTTGTCGCCGTTGTTTATACCGCGTCGCTGCGCATCCATCGGGTTGATCCACATTTCCTGGCGGCAGGATGCTTTCAGGACATCGACGTTGCCATAGGTCGAGTGAACGCGAGACTTATAGTGGAAGCCGGTCAGCTGCAAAGGGAATTTCTCCACCAGCGGATCGTTTAAGCTTTCAAAGCCTGGGGTATAAATCGGTAGCGGATCGATTACATCACCTTCCGGCAGTTCCCAGGTTGCCGCGATCTCGGCAAGCTGCTGCGAATAAATTTCGATCTTACCTGACGGCGTGGTCAGCGGATTGGCTTTAGGATCCTCACGGAATGCCTTGTACGCCACATGATGTCCTTGCGGATCGCGCTGTTTAAAGATCCCTTGCTGACGGAATTCTTCAAACGTAGGCAGTTCAGGAATCGCTTTGCGCGACTGCTCATACAGATGGCGCATCCACTCTTCCTGAGTACGACCTTCTGTAAACTGCTGCTCGACGCCAAGGCGCTTCGCCAGTTCGCTGGTCATCTGGTAGATAGTCTTGCATTCGAAGCGTGGTTTGATCGCCTGATCGGTGAAAATCACATAGGACATGTTCCCGCATGAGGCATCCAGCGCAAAATCCATCTGTTCGGAGGCGGTGCAGTCCGGCAGCAAAATGTCCGCGTATTTCGCCGAGGAAGTCATATGACAGTCGATGACGACAATCATCTCGCACTTCTTCTCGTCCTGGAGGATTTCATGCGTGCGGTTAATATCAGAGTGTTGGTTAATCAGACAGTTACCGGCATAGTTCCAGATCATCTTAATAGGAACATCGAGCTTGTCTTTGCCGCGTACGCCGTCACGCAGGGCCGTCATCTCCGGGCCTCGCTCAATCGCGTCCGTCCACATGAACATCGAGATGCTGGTTTCAACAGGGTTTTCCAGCGTTGGCATACGCTCAAACGGCAAACTGTATGAGCCCTCACGCGCCCCGCTGTTGCCGCCGTTGATCCCAACGTTACCGGTCAGGATAGCGAGCATAGAAATGGCGCGGGTCGCTATTTCACCGTTAGCATGACGCTGCGGCCCCCACCCCTGGCTGATGTATGCCGGTTTAGCGCTACCTATTTCACGCGCCAGTTTGACGATACGTTCAGCGGGAATACCGGTAATCTGCGCCGCCCACTCCGGGGTCTTGGCAATGCCATCCTTACCCTGCCCAAGAATATACGCCTTATAGTGACCGTTCTTCGGTGCGTCGGCCGGTAAGGTTTTCTCGTCGTAACCCACGCAGTATTTGTCGAGGAACGGTTGGTCAACCATGTTTTCGGTGATCAGGACATACGCCAGACCATTGACCAGCGCCGCATCAGTACCAGGACGGATCGGGATCCATTCATCTTCACGCCCCGCACCGGTATCCGTATAACGGGGATCGATAATGATCATGCGGGCATTGGATTTCTGTCGCGCCTGTTCAAGGTAATAGGTTACCCCACCCCCGCTCATACGGGTTTCACCAGGGTTATTACCGAACAGAACCACCAGCTTGCTGTTTTCAATATCGGACGGGCTGTTACCGTCAGCCCAGCCGCCGTAGGTATAGTTCAACCCGGCAGCGATTTGCGCTGAAGAGTAGTCACCGTAGTGATTAAGATAGCCGCCGCAGCAGTTCATCAACCGTGCTACCAGCGTTTTACCCGGCGGCCACGAGCGCGTCATAGTGCCACCCAGCGTACCGGTACCGTAGTTCAGGTAGATAGACTCATTGCCGTAGTCTTTGATAAGACGCTGCATATTGCTGGCAATGATGTCGTAGGCTTCATCCCAACTGATGCGCTCAAATTTTCCTTCGCCACGCTTACCAACGCGTTTCATCGGGTATTTCAGACGATCGGGATTATAGACTCGGCGACGCATGGATCGACCACGCAGACAGGCGCGTACCTGGTGCAGACCGTCATAGTTGTCATCGCCGGTGTTGTCGGTTTCGACATACTTTATTTCACCGTCGACCACATGCATACGCAGCGGGCAGCGGCTGCCGCAGTTTACCGTACACGCGCTCCAGATCACTTTCTCATTAATCGGCGTCGGATTAAGGGCTTCTGCAGCATTTGCAATACGGGTAAATGGCAGGGTAAACGCGCTACTGGCCACCGCCAGTCCGCCTATCGCCGTCGTTTTCACCAAACCGCGGCGAGTAACCTCAGCTGCCAGCACGGCATCGGGGATCTTAGTTTTCATAGTGGCTCACTCTGCTGCTCACAATAAACAAAATACAAACATTCGATGTATAGTTTTTTATATAACGTTAATATCGATATACGGGCTGGTAGAAACTGAATTTGCTAAAAGACAGAGAAAAATACTGACTTTCATTCGAAGTCAGTATTACCTCTATGGGAGTAGTCGTTATTGTCCGACGTCAAACGGGCATAAAAAAAGCGCCCTGAGGCGCTTTTTTAGCAGAGAAAGGTAACTTAACCGATGAATTCCAGGCCATTCATGTACGGACGTAATACTTCCGGAACCTGAATGCGGCCATCAGCCTGCTGATAGTTTTCCATTACCGCAACCAGCGTACGCCCAACCGCCAGACCGGAACCGTTCAGAGTATGCACTAAACGGGTCTTTTTGTCGGATTTGCTGCGGCAACGCGCCTGCATACGACGAGCCTGGAAATCCCACACGTTGGAGCAAGAGGAGATTTCGCGATAGGTATTCTGCGCCGGGATCCACACTTCCAGATCGTAAGTTTTGCATGCGCCGAAGCCCATGTCGCCAGTGCACAGGATGATTTTGCGATACGGCAGACCCAGCAGTTGCAGGACCTTCTCGGCATGGCCGGTCATCTCTTCCAGCGCGTCCATCGAATCTTCCGGGCGAACAATCTGCACCATCTCAACTTTATCGAACTGGTGCATACGGATCAGACCACGCGTGTCACGACCGTAAGAACCTGCTTCAGAACGGAAGCACGGCGTATGCGCAGTCATTTTGATCGGCAGCGCATCTTCATCGATGATTTCGTCGCGCACCAGGTTGGTCAGCGGAACTTCTGCCGTTGGGATCAGCGCATAGTTGCTGCTATCAGCTTCTTCATCCAGCGGACGGGTATGGAATAGATCGCCAGCGAATTTCGGCAGTTGGCCTGTACCGTACAGCGTGTCGTGGTTAACCAGATACGGGACGTAGTTTTCGCTATAGCCATGCTGTTCAGTATGCAGATCCAGCATGAACTGAGACAGCGCACGGTGCATACGCGCAATCTGCCCTTTCATGACCACGAAACGAGAGCCGGTCAGCTTAACCGCCGCGGCGAAATCAAGACCCGTGTGCATTTCACCCAAGGTAACGTGATCGCGCACTTCGAAATCAAACTCACGCGGAGTACCCCAGCGGCTGACTTCGACGTTGTCATTTTCATCTTTACCCACCGGAACATCGTCCGCTGGCAGGTTAGGAATAGTCAGCGCAATGTCGCGGATCTCGGCCTGTAAGGTATCAAGTTCAGCTTTCGCGGCATCCAGCTCTTCGCCCAGTTTGTTCACTTCCAGACGTAAAGACTCGATATCTTCCCCGCGCGCTTTTGCCTGGCCGATGGATTTCGATCGCGAGTTACGCTCTGCCTGCAGGTTTTCAGTTTGTACCTGCAGAACTTTACGACGCTCTTCAAGAGCGCGCAGCTTATCTACATCCAGCTTAAAGCCCCGGCTTGCCAGTTTTTCTGCGACTGCGTCTGGCTCATTACGCAGCAGATTGGGATCGAGCATGCTTATCCTGTGCTTATCGAATTAAAATAGGAGAAAGTGACCACAGCCTGCGGTCACAGGGATACAGAGACAACATTACCGCAACGATAACACTAACGGTAGCGTTTTATAGGGCTATTTTGATCCTGTCCGGCGAGCCAGGCGAGCTTTTCGCCAATCTTGCCTTCAAGACCTCTGTTTGTGGGGCGATAATAGCGCGTTTGTGCCATTTCCTGCGGGAAGTACTCTTCTCCGGCGGCATAGGCATTAGGCTCATCATGGGCATAACGATACTCCTGACCGTAGCCCATCTCTTTCATCAGCTTAGTCGGCGCATTGCGCAGGTGAACCGGCACGTCGTAATCCGGACGTTCGCGGGCATCAGACAGCGCGGCTTTGAAGGCGGTGTAAACCGCATTACTCTTCGGCGCACAGGCCAGATAAACAATCGCCTGAGCAATCGCGCGTTCGCCTTCCGCGGGTCCCACGCGGGTAAAACAGTCCCATGCGGAAATCGCCACCTGCATGGCGCGGGGATCGGCATTGCCGACATCTTCTGAGGCAATCGCCAGACAGCGACGGGCAACGTACAGCGGATCGCCACCAGCGGTAATAATTCGCGCATACCAATAAAGCGCCGCATCTGGGGCGCTTCCACGTACCGACTTGTGTAATGCGGAGATGAGATCGTAAAAACGATCGCCTTTATTATCGAAACGCGCACTACGTTCACCGGCAATTTCGGTGAGCAATTCTGGTTTCAATACGCGCTTGCCGGAATCATCAACTTCGGCCATATCGGCCATCATTTCCAGCGTATTCAGCGCCCGCCGCGCGTCACCATTAACCAGTTCGGCAATAGCCCGACGCGTCTCTGGCGGCAGAACAATATCCTGGCCGCCATAACCACGCGATTTGTCTGACATCGCCTGGTCCAGTACCTGTTCAATGTCGTCGGAAGTTAACGATTTCAGTAGATAAACGCGTGCACGCGACAACAGCGCCGAGTTGAGCTCAAACGAGGGGTTTTCAGTGGTGGCGCCAATAAACGTAATGGTACCGTCTTCAATATGCGGTAAAAACGCATCCTGTTGGCTTTTATTAAAACGGTGAACTTCGTCCACGAACAGGATCGTGCGTCGACCCGCGTTACGGTTCTGACGCGCACGCTCAATCGCTTCACGAATTTCTTTCACGCCAGACGTAACTGCCGAAATTCGTTCGACATCGGCGTTAGCGTAACGGGCAATAACTTCGGCAAGCGTCGTTTTCCCGGTCCCCGGCGGTCCCCATAAAATCATGGAGTGCAGATGCCCGGCCTCGATAGCGCGCGGCAAGGGTTTGCCAGCAGCCAGCAGGTGCTGCTGGCCGATATACTGCGCTAAATTTTCTGGCCGCATACGCGCGGCCAGCGGCTGAAAAGTATTATCAGAAAAGTCGAGCGACAGATTGCTCACTCACACGCCTCTACTTACGTTGATCGTCAACCGTTACACCTTGCGGCGGGGTAAAGGTGAATTTAGAGGGTTCAATCGCACCATTCTGCTGAGATTTCAGCTGATAGCTGCTGCGCTGATCGTCTTGTTCAACGGCGCTGAACTGGTGGATCGTCCCGTCACGCCCAACATTGATAGTAAACTGCTTAAGGTTACCGCTGCTGGTTTTTGGCGTCAGCACGAAATCATCGCCATTTTGCTTAATATTGTACTGCTGCCAGTCGCTGGCCTGGTTACGCGCAATCAGCATGAACGGTGTGTTGCCCGTGGCATCTTTCAGCCATGTCGCAGTCGCCTGCTCAACAAACGGGTTAAAGAACCACAGCGTTTTACCATCGGAAACCAGGATGCTCTCGTCAGGCTGCGTCATATGCCAGTTAAACAGATTGGGACGTTTAACCCATAAGTCACCCTGACCTTCCTGCACCGCCGCACCGCTACCGTCCGTGACCTTCTGAGTAAAGCTGGCATGGAAGCTACTGACTTTATCCAGGCGGCTTTTCAGGTCGCTGGCAGCATCTGCCCAGACGCTGCTCACCACAAAGCTCGACAATAATGCACAGGTGATTGCGATTCTTTTCATCGTTATTCCTCAAAATACGTCACTCCCAACGGGGAGATCCCTCTGCTATCCATTTCAGGCCAAAAATCAGCATGAGGAAAGTAGAAAATACTGAATTACTTAACTTTGCAATCATTCGAAGGGCGGTGGAGCCAGCACTTCACGATTACCATTATGCCCTTGCTCGCTGACAATTCCCTGCGCTTCCATCTGTTCGATGATACGCGCCGCTCGGTTGTAACCGATACGGAACTGACGCTGGACGCCGGAGATTGAGGCTTTGCGTTTCTGGGTGACAAAGTTTACCGCCTGATCGAACAGCGGATCCAACTCTTCGCCACCATCAAAGCCGCCACCGCCGCCTTCGCTTTCGCTGTCAGACGTTATGCCGTCAACGTATTGTGGACGACCGCGCGCTTTCCAGTCCTGAACCACAGCGTGAACTTCTTCATCACGTACAAAGGCGCCGTGTACACGCACAGGGATCGTTGAGTTTGGTGCGGAATAAAGCATGTCACCCATACCCAACAGCGATTCCGCTCCGCCCTGGTCAAGGATGGTACGCGAGTCAATTTTACTGGACACGGTAAAGGCGATACGCGTTGGGATGTTCGCTTTAATCAGACCAGTGATAACGTCAACCGACGGTCGCTGGGTCGCCAGCACCAGGTGGATCCCCGCCGCACGCGCTTTTTGCGCCAGACGAGCAATCAGTTCTTCCACCTTTTTACCCACGGTCATCATCAGGTCGGCGAATTCATCCACCAGCACAACAATATACGGCAGTTTTTCCAGCACCGGATGCTGAACATCCATACTGTCGCCCGGCTTCCAGTACGGGTCCGGAATCGGACGTCCCATACGGGCGGCTTCAGCAATTTTTTCGTTATAACCGGCAAGGTTACGCACGCCAAGCGCCGACATCAGCTTGTAGCGACGTTCCATTTCATTGACGCTCCAGCGCAGGGCGTTGGCAGCATCTTTCATGTCGGTCACAACTTCAGTCAGCAAATGCGGAATGCCTTCATAAACCGACAGTTCCAGCATTTTCGGGTCAATCATGATAAAGCGAACGTCTTCCGGCTGCGCCTTGTATAACATGCTGAGGATCATGGCGTTCACCCCAACCGACTTACCGGAACCGGTTGTCCCTGCCACCAGCAGGTGCGGCATTTTCGCCAGATCGGCAACCACCGGTTCGCCCGCAATATCTTTACCCAGTACCACGGTCAGCGGAGATGAGTTATCACGGAATTTGGCGTTATCCAACACTTCGCGCAGATAAACGGTTTGACGTTTTTTGTTGGGTAACTCCAGCCCGACATACGGTTTGCCCGGAATTACCTCGACCACGCGTACCGCTGCGGTCGACAATGAACGCGCCAGATCTCGCGACAGGTTGGAAATACGCGCCGCTTTAACTCCAGGAGCAAGATTAAGCTCAAAGCGGGTAATAACCGGACCAGGTGAGTAGTTCACCACATCGGCTTTAATGCGGAAGTCCGCCAGACGAGCCTCCACCAGACGAGCCATTTGCTCCAGAGCGAAAGTATCTATCGGCTCAACCTCACTCGGCGGCGGCGTGAGCAGATCCAACGATGGCAGCGGCGTACTTGGACGGTGCGCCGGACGACTGTCGCCATTACGCATCAGGAGCGGATGGATCAGGCTATCCTGCGGCGGCGCTGTAACAGGCTGCGCCGGCTGCTGATAATGCTGCTGTGGTGCGACTGGCTGCGCTGGCTGCTGGTAATGCTGCTGCGGTGCGACAGGCTGCGCTGGCTGCTGATAATGCTGCTGCGCTGCGACAGGCTGCGCTGGTTGCTGATAATGCTGCTGTGGTGCGACAGGCTGCGCTGGCTGCTGGTAATGCTGCTGCGGTGTGACAGGCTGCTGGTACTGCGGCGCAGGCTCCGGCATTACGCCTGGAGTAAATAGCGGCTCATGCGGACCATCATCCACCAGCGTTTTCATTGGCGAAAATTCAAAGTCATCAAGCGAGAACGGATTCGCTCCGGCAGGCTGTTCACCGGAATAGCGCTGCTGCTGGGAAGAGGCAAACTGGCGAGCCAGTTCTGCTTCTGCGGCGGAATCATCATCAGTCTGACTGGCATCATCCTGATACTCCTCGCCATAGCGGTGCTGCTGCGACTGGGCGAACTGACGCGCCAGCTCATCTTGCTGCATTGCGTCAATTTCTTCGTCACTGTACGCATCTGTATCAAGATGCTCTTCGCGCGCTTTCTCTTCAGCCATACGTTGTGACGGCAGTTTTATGCCATATGACGCCAGCTCCCGACGAGTAGGTACGCGCACACGATTCGGACGCGGTAACTGCGGACCAATCCCCTCCTTCACCTGTGGACGCGGTGCACCGCTACCCGCAAGACTAAAGACAGGTGCTGCGGCAGCCGCACCCGCCCCTAAAGCGGCGTTTTTCACCCCAGCGGCCAGCGGCGCAACGGCAGCAACTGACTCAACGGGCGGTATGGATGCTGCCGTCGGCATAGATGGCTTAACACGTTCGGGCTCCTGAGCAGGCTCTGGAATCGGCTGATACCAGGCGGCCAGTTGCTCGCGCTCACGTGCACGTTTCTCTTCAACTTCTTCAAAATAGTAGAGTGGCGGACGAGTCGGTTTAACCTCTTCAACCACCGGTTCTGGTTCCACTACAGGCGGTTGTTCAATCGCAGGCTGCTGGAACGCGGCGTTTTGTTGAAAGGTTGATTCCGGCTGATAAACAGGTTGCTGCACGGGATCCGGCTGATAAGCAGGTTCCGGCTGCCAGTTGTGCTCCGCGGTAAATCCCTGCGGCTGCGGACTCTCCTCCACTACCGGCTGCTGCCATGGTTCATACTGCTGCTGCACTGGTGGCTGTGCGTAGTGGGCTGGCTGAGGATAACCCTCAGGCGCTGGCGCAATCACCGCATCACCGGTTTGCGGGCCAGGCACGGCTTGCCAGGCTACGGCTGGGGCCGGTTGCTCCATAACGGTATTGGTCACTGGCGATGTTTGCAGCAGCGGATCAACCGGTGCGCTCCAGGCCTGAGCTGCCGTTGTCGCTGCCGCTGCGGCGGCAACTGGCTCTGTCACCGAATGACCATTCAGCAGTGGGTCAAGTTCGTCATATTCAGGCAGCGTCGCACGATTACCGGAGAACAGCACATCGTTAGGATCGGCAACCACGCCACGAGCGCTGTATTCAATTTCGTCTTCATCATCCATGCGTTTGCCGGAAAATAGCGCGGCATCAGTATGACGGCCAAGCGGGTTGGTAAATTTCTCCGCCAGACGCTTACGGCGCGCTAACGCACCGCGCAGAATACGCGCCCGACGCGATTCATGAGGTTTGCCATCAGCGGTGTCGAAAGACTCATCTTCATCTTCATATTCTTCGTCATCGACCCAGGTATCGTCGCGACGGGTACGGTTGCTGGCAAACGTCAGGATATTGAGTAACCAGCCGCCCAGTTTTTCCGCAATGCTCACCCATGACCAGCCGGTAAATAGCGTTAATCCCGCAGCCCAAATGCACAATAGCGTCAGCGTACCGCCGCTACTGTGCAGTAATGGTTGCAACGTGGTGCTGAGCAGGCTGCCGATCACGCCGCCAGAGGCGAAATACCAGATGTCATCGGCATTGATTGCGGCAAGCCCGCAGGAGGTAAGGATCAGCGCCAAAACGCCAATAATACGCAGCGAAACGGCAAAATAATCGACGTATTCGTCGCTGGCCTGGTGTCGCCATGCAAACCAGCAGCCGCCGACAATGATGACGGGAATGGTGTAGGCCATGACGCCAAAAATAAAGAACAGTGTGTCTGCCAGCCATGCTCCGGGTATTCCCCCCAGATTATGGATAGGTTCGTGCCACGCGGTTTGCGACCAACTGGGATCCGAAGGGTTAAAGCTGAGTAAGGCAGCCATCAACCAGACGGCAAAAAGGGCAATAAGGATCAGTAGCGCTTCCAGGAGTCGGCGCCCGCTGCTTAACTTCGTCAATGTGACGTCTTTGTCTTCAGTGTATTCCTGGCTCAAAAACGGCTCTCCAGGTTTCAGGCTTTTCCTGCCCGATGCTAAAACGGACAACAGCACCGGGTTGCCCCGGCACTGTTGCTGTATGGATTAACAGGAGTGTAATCAAACTGCGTCGATTTTGCACCTGTTCCGTGTTAGCGCGTCTTAATTACCAGACGATTGCTCTGTTTGACTTCTTCCATTACGACATAAGTACGTGTGTCATTCACGCCAGGCAGACGCAGCAGGGTTTCCCCCAACAGCTTACGGTACGCCGACATATCCGGTACGCGTGTTTTCAACAAATAGTCGAAATCACCGGAAACCAAATGACACTCTTGAATTTCTTCAAGTTTTTGTACTGCAGAGTTAAATTGCTCAAACACATCCGGGGCGCCACGATTCAGAGTAATCTCAACAAAAACCAGAAGTGATGCATCCAGATAATGCGGGTTTAACAGCGCTGTATAGCCCTGAATAAAACCCTGTCTTTCCAACCGACGCACACGCTCAAGGCAGGGCGTTGGTGAAAGTCCCACACGTTTAGAAAGCTCGACGTTAGAAATACGCCCATCCTTTTGCAGCTCATTAAGAATGTTACGATCGATACGGTCGAGATCTTTGCCAGGGCGCTTCTTACTATCTACCATTATTATTGTCTCTCTGTATTCCTTCCCTACTCCTGCCTGACTCTACCAACATCACTGTTCAGAGCCGCTACCCATCAAAATAAACCGCAACCCAGAGGGATTTTCGGTTTGTAATGCCTGGGCTTATGGTGAGAAGACCGTTGCCTGTCGGCGGCTATCGACATCACGAATGGCATCTGTCCACACCATGCGTAGATTTCGCTAACACGGTAAACATGGTAACTACATGCATGATTATGCAGCACATACATGACACATTTTTTTTCTTCCTTGACTGTTTTCGCAAAACAGCAGGTGATTGTCAAAGCAAAACATCAATTTTTAGTACAACATGCCAGTTATTCATTCGCAGCGATGGAAAATCGTCATTTTATCACCTTATAACTGACCGATTTTTAGTAGAAATCGTTATAGTATTACGACTTATTCCCCCGCTCATCGGTTTCTGCTATTACACAAATTGTTAACAAAATCGCCATACTCTTTTTTTACGCCTGTAAATTCCCTACAATCCTGCTCATTGCCTGCCAACAACTATGGGGATCTCATGGGCGTAACCAAACACAGTAAACTTCTTATTCTGGGCTCAGGCCCTGCGGGATATACCGCTGCGGTCTACGCTGCACGCGCTAACCTGCAACCGGTACTGATTACCGGTATGGAAAAAGGTGGTCAACTGACCACAACAACAGAAGTGGAAAACTGGCCTGGCGATCCGCACGATCTCACTGGCCCGCTGCTGATGGAGCGTATGCACGAACATGCGACCAAATTTGATACAGAAATCATTTTTGATCACATCAGCAAAGTTGATCTGCAAAACCGCCCTTTCCGTCTGACCGGCGATAGCGGAGAGTACACCTGTGACGCACTGATCATCGCTACCGGCGCTTCAGCACGTTACCTGGGCTTGCCTTCAGAAGAAGCATTCAAAGGCCGCGGCGTTTCCGCCTGCGCGACCTGCGACGGTTTCTTCTACCGTAACCAAAAAGTTGCGGTGATTGGCGGTGGCAACACTGCGGTTGAAGAAGCACTGTATCTGGCGAATATCGCATCTGAAGTGCATTTGATTCACCGTCGCGACAGTTTCCGCGCTGAGAAAATCCTCATCAAGCGTTTAATGGATAAAGTTGAAAACGGCAACATCGTGCTGCACACCCACCGCACGCTGGAAGAAGTAACCGGTGATCAAATGGGCGTAACCGGGCTGCGCCTGCGCGATACGCAAAACACTGACAATGTGGAGTCACTTGACGTTGCCGGATTGTTTGTCGCTATCGGTCACAGCCCGAATACTGCCATTTTCGACGGTCAGCTTGAACTGGAAAACGGCTACATCAAAGTTCAGTCCGGTATTCACGGTAATGCCACACAAACCAGCATTCCAGGGGTCTTCGCAGCCGGTGACGTGATGGATCATATTTATCGCCAGGCGATCACCTCTGCGGGCACAGGCTGTATGGCCGCGCTTGATGCAGAACGTTATCTCGACGGTCTGGCGGACGCTTGCAAATAAGTTTTACAAATCAGTAACAAAAGTAAAAAAGGCGACTATAAGTCGCCTTTATTTTTGCCTCGTTGTAACATTGCCCTGCCCAAAAATTCCAATAACTCACCTGCTAAGCGTGCAATGAATAAAACCCGTCAAAAAGAGCTGACCCGCTGGTTAAAACAGCAAAGTGTAATTTCCCAACGATGGCTGAACATTTCACGCCTGCTGGGGTTCGTGAGTGGTCTGTTAATCGTCGCTCAGGCCTGGCTCATGGCCCGCATTCTGGACCATATGATCATGGCCAATATTCCCCGAGAGGCGCTGCTGCTTCCGTTCATCGTGCTGGTATTGATTTTCATCCTGCGGGCATGGGTCGTCTGGTTACGCGAACGGGTCGGGTTTCACGCAGGGCAACATATTCGCTTTGAAATTCGCCGCCAGGTGCTTGACCGTCTGCAACAGGCTGGTCCGGCCTGGATACAGGGCAAACCGGCCGGAAGCTGGGCCACGCTGATCCTGGAACAGATTGACGATATGCATGATTACTATGCACGTTATCTGCCGCAAATGGCGCTGGCCGTATGCGTCCCATTATTGATTGTGGCGGCGGTATTCCCGTCAAACTGGGTAGCCGCCCTTATTCTGCTCGGAACAGCCCCGCTGATCCCGTTATTTATGGCAATGGTCGGAATGGGCGCTGCCGATGCTAACCGCCGCAATTTTCAGGCTCTTGCCCGCCTCAGCGGTCATTTCCTCGATCGTCTGCGGGGCATGGAAACGCTAAGAATATTTGGTCGCGGTGAAGCCGAAACGGAAAGCATCCGCGCTGCGTCGCAAGATTTCCGCCAGCGCACCATGGAAGTCCTGCGCCTGGCGTTCCTGTCATCCGGTGTCCTTGAGTTCTTTACCTCTCTGTCTATTGCGCTGGTGGCGGTTTACTTCGGTTTTTCCTACCTCGGAGAGCTAGATTTCGGCCACTATGGGACAGGCGTCACGCTGGCAGCAGGCTTCCTCGCGCTCATTCTGGCGCCGGAGTTTTTCCAGCCCCTGCGCGATCTGGGCACGTTTTATCACGCCAAAGCGCAAGCCGTTGGTGCAGCTGATAGTCTGAAAACCTTCATGGAAACCCCGCTGGCTCATCCAGAGCGTGGCGACATTGAGCTGGCGACGAAAGACGCCGTTTCAATTGAGGCACACGATCTGATTATCACTTCGCCGGAAGGTAAAGTGCTGGCCGGCCCGCTCAACTTTACCCTGGCAGCCGGTCAACGCGCAGTGCTGGTTGGACGCAGCGGTTCCGGTAAAAGTTCGCTGCTTAATGTCCTGTCCGGTTTCCTCTCTTATCGGGGATCGCTGCGAATTAACGGCTTTGAACTTCGCGACCTGTCACCTGATTCCTGGCGTAAACAGCTGTCATGGGTCGGGCAAAATCCGCAGCTTCCTGCCGCCACGTTACGCGAAAACGTTCTGCTGGCTCGCCCCGATGCCAGCGAAGAACAGCTACAAGCCGCACTCGACAGCGCCTGGGTCAGCGAGTTTTTACCGCTGCTGCCGCAGGGTGTGGATACGCCAGTCGGCGATCAGGCGGCCCGACTTTCCGTCGGGCAAGCGCAGCGCGTTGCCGTTGCTCGCGCCTTACTCAATCCCTGTCAGTTACTGCTGCTGGATGAACCCGCCGCCAGTCTTGATGCGCACAGCGAACAACGCGTGATGCAGGCGTTAAACGCGGCATCTCGCCGCCAGACCACGCTGATGGTGACGCACCAGTTGGAAGATCTTGCCGACTGGGACGCTATCTGGGTGATGCACGACGGACAGATCGTTGAACAAGGTACCTGGACCGAACTTAGCTCAGCCAACGGGGCTTTTGCGACATTACTGGCTCATCGTCAGGAGGACATCTAAATGCGCGCTTTGCTACCTTATCTGACGCTGTATAAACGTCACAAATGGATGTTAACGCTGGGGATCGTTCTGGCGATCGTCACGCTGCTGGCAAGTATTGGCTTACTGACGCTTTCAGGTTGGTTCCTGTCGGCTTCTGCGGTGGTTGGCGTCACCGGGATTTACAGCTTTAACTATATGCTCCCTGCCGCAGGCGTACGCGGCGCAGCGATCACCCGCACCGCGGGGCGTTATTTCGAACGACTGGTCAGCCATGACGCAACATTCCGTGTGCTGCAGCATTTGCGTATTTATACCTTCAGCAAACTGCTGCCGCTCTCCCCTGCGGGCCTGTCCCGCTATGGACAGGGTGAATTACTTAACCGCGTGGTGGCTGATGTCGACACGCTCGATCATCTGTACTTGCGCGTGATCTCCCCGCTGGTAGGGGCTTTTGTCGTCATCATGGTGGTCACGCTGGGGCTAAGCGTTCTCGATTTCACGCTGGCTATCACCCTCGGCGGTATTATGCTGCTGACCTTATTTATTCTGCCCCCACTCTTTTATCAGGCAGGCAAAAGCACCGGACAAAGTCTGACGCATCTGCGTGGGCAATATCGTCAGCAGTTAACCTCCTGGCTACAGGGCCAGGCTGAATTGACCATTTTTGGCGCCAGTGAACGTTACCGCGCTCAAATGGAAGCCACCGAGCTGCAGTGGCACGAAGCCCAGAGACGCCAGTCTGAATTAACGGCGTTGTCGCAGGCGGTCATGCTGTTAGTCGGCGCGCTGGCAGTGATTATGATGCTATGGATGGCCTCAGGCGGCGTGGGCGATAACACCCAGCCAGGCGCACTGATCGCGCTGTTTGTCTTCTGTGCGCTAGCCGCGTTCGAAGCGCTAGCGCCTGTCACCGGCGCATTTCAGCATCTCGGCCAGGTTATTGCCTCTGCGCTGCGCATCACCGAACTGACCGAACAGCAGCCAGAAGTGACCTTCCCGGATGCGGGTTCCTCGGTTTCAGAGCAGGTAACCCTTACGCTACGCGATGTATCATTCAGCTATCCAGGACAGGCGCAAAAGGCACTCGATACACTTTCCCTGCAAGCCAACCCCGGTGAACACATTGCGATTCTCGGTCGCACCGGCTGTGGTAAGTCAACGTTATTGCAATTGCTAACCCGCGCATGGGATCCGCAGAGTGGCGAGATTCTGATTAACGGACAGCAAATTGCGACCCTTAGTGAAGCCACACTGCGCCAGAGTATCAGCGTCGTGCCACAGCGCGTGCATCTGTTCAGCGCTACGCTTCGCGATAACCTGTTACTGGCGGCACCGCACACCGGGGATGACGCATTAGCCGCGATGTTGCGCCGCGTCGGTCTGGACAAACTGCTTGAGGATGATGGACTCAACGCATGGCTGGGCGAAGGCGGTCGTCAGCTTTCTGGCGGCGAGCTCCGTCGTCTGGCTATCGCCCGCGCCTTATTGCACGATGCTCCGCTGATGCTGCTGGATGAACCCACCGAAGGGTTGGATGCCACAACGGAAAGTCAAATGCTTGAATTAATTAGCGATGTCATGCGCAACAAAACCGTATTAATGGTTACACATCGTCTGCGTGGGCTGTCACGTTTTGATCAAATAATAGTAATGGACAACGGACAAATTATTGAGCAAGGTAATCACGCAGATCTGTTAGCCAGGCAGGGGCGTTATTACCAGTTTAAGCAACGTCTGTAAGCTATTATTGAACGATCAAACTCGCGTAGTGGAGTTTCGCTGTCATGCGCCTGGTGCAACTGTCCCGCCATTCCATAGCCTTCCCGTCACCGGAAGGCGCTTTACGCGAGCCTAACGGTTTGTTGGCGCTTGGCGGCGATCTCAGCCCTGCCCGCCTGCTGATGGCCTATCAGCGCGGTATTTTCCCATGGTTTTCACCTGGCGACCCTATCCTTTGGTGGTCGCCCGATCCGCGCGCCATTCTTTGGCCCGAGAAATTTCACCTCAGCCGCAGCATGAAACGCTTTCATAAAAATTCGCCTTATCGCGTGACGCTCAATTACGCGTTTGGTCAGGTGATTGAAGGCTGCGCGAATGACCGGGAAGAAGGCACCTGGATAACGCATGATGTAGTGGATGCTTACCATCGGCTGCACGAACTGGGGCATGCCCACTCAATTGAGGTGTGGCGACAAAATGAATTAGTGGGCGGTATGTATGGCGTGGCGCAAGGTACGCTGTTTTGTGGCGAATCGATGTTCAGCCGTCAGGAAAATGCGTCGAAAACCGCACTGCTTGTTTTTTGCGCTGAATTTATCCGTCAGGGCGGAAAATTAATCGACTGCCAGGTATTAAATAGCCACACAGCCTCGCTGGGCGCCGTCGAAACACCGCGTCGGGAGTACCTTGAGCACCTGAGCAGACTGCGCCAGCAGCGGCTACCGAGCCATTTCTGGATTCCCAGGACGTTATTTTCACCTCAGGAGTGAATGTTTTCGGCACATTTTTTGTCGGGGTGTTATAATTGTCGCGCAGAGTTGGTTTAGCCCATTACCCCGCCGCCGTTAAGGAACAGTTCGCGTCAGGCAACGCCTATCGTTTATCTCCTCGTTCCCTTACACGTTGCGCTTTAAGTGCGGCTTTGCCGTGTGTGGATAGAGTAATGCGCCAAACCCGATTTGCTGTGTTTTAAACGCACAAATCTTTACTTATTAAAAGAACTTCGGCATTATCTTGCCGGTTCAAATTACGGTAGTGATACCCCAGAGGATTAGATGGCCAAAGAAGACAATATTGAAATGCAGGGTACCGTTCTCGATACGTTACCTAATACCATGTTCCGCGTAGAGTTAGAAAACGGTCACGTGGTTACTGCACACATCTCCGGTAAAATGCGTAAAAACTATATCCGCATCCTGACGGGCGACAAAGTGACTGTTGAGCTGACCCCGTACGACCTGAGCAAAGGCCGCATTGTCTTCCGTAGTCGCTGATTGTTTTTAACGCCCGAATGGCGTCCAGATAATAAAAGGTCGGTTTAACCGGCCTTTTTTGTGGGCTGAAGCCTGGTATTTAATCCTCAATCATCCGCGCATATTCTTCCGTTAAGAAATCCACTAATGCGCGCACTGACGGTAATAATCCCCTGCGTGATGGAAAGACTGCGTGAATAATTTCTCGCTTAGGTTCCCAACCGTCGAGCAACGCCACCAACTCACCCGCAGCTAATTGATCTTTTACCATCAACTGTGGAAGTTGAACAACACCTACGCCGGCGACTGCGGCTTCGCGTAACGCCAGCATATCGGTGGTGATCATACGCGGCGTGAAATGCACCTCCGCCCGCGCGCCCTGCGGGCCGAATAATTCCCAACGATGCACATGTTTACCAGAGGCCAGACTCAAACCTGGCCAACGGGTCAGCTCTGCCGGAGAGTGTAGCGCCCCCATCTGCTCAATTAACTGTGGGCTGGCATACAAGCGATGTCCTCTGTCCGCCAGGACGCGCATCACCAGGTCGCTATCCTCAAATGGCCGAGGTCTGACGCGAATCGCCACATCCAGACCTTCTCCAACGACGTCAACACGACGGTTAGTGGCCTCCAGTTGTACTGATACGTCAGGATAACGTGCCATAAAACGGGCAAGCATTGGCCCGATATGCACATGCAGCAATGTGACAGGACAAGTCAGCTTCACAACGCCACGCGGTTCAACCTGTAACGCGGCAATGGCATCCTGCGCCGCCTGCGCCTCCACCAGCATCGCCTTACAGTGTTCGTAAAAGGTTTGCCCGACTTCAGTCACGTTAAATTGCCGGGTGGTTCGCTGAATCAGTCGTACCCCCAGCCTCTCTTCGAGTTGCGCTATTCGTCGGCTCAGTTTTGATTTTGGTTCATCAAGCGCCCGACCCGCCGCCGCGAATCCCCCTTCCTCTACAACATGCACAAACCATGCAAAATCATTGAGATCCGGCCTTGTCATTTCATTGTCCTATTTTTGAGACAGTGAGAGCTATTTTAGCTACTACTCAGCTCGCTGTCATGAATATAAGCTTATTTACATCATAACAACGCCACTGAGGAGACACATATGAAACAAGTAACAGGCGTCTACACCGCACCTCGCCCACACTGGGTTGGCGATGGATTTCCGGTTCGCTCGATGTTCTCTTACCAGTCTCATGCTGAGCAATTAAGCCCGTTCCTGCTGCTTGATTACGCGGGTCCGCATACGTTTACGCCGGGTAACGAAAAACGCGGCGTAGGTGAACACCCTCACCGCGGTTTTGAGACGGTGACTATCGTTTACAGCGGCGAAGTTGAACACCGTGATTCAACCGGTCGCGGCGGCATTATCGGCCCTGGCGATGTGCAGTGGATGACCGCTGGTGCAGGAATATTACACGAAGAGTTCCACTCCCCGGAATTTACCCGTCAGGGCGGTGAACTGGAAATGGTGCAACTGTGGGTCAATCTGCCGGCAAAAGACAAAATGGCCGTACCGGGTTATCAGGGCATCAGCAGCGATGTTATTCCCACCGTCGCCTTGCCCGATGATGCAGGCAGCGTTCGCGTGATCGCGGGCAGCTATCAGGATTCGAAAGGCCCGGCACACACCTTTTCACCGCTGAACGTCTGGGATATGCGCCTGCAACGTAATCATCCGCTGACGTTGTCCCAGTCTGAAGGGTGGAGCACCGCTCTGGTGGTATTAAAAGGGAATATCACCGTAAACGGCACCACGCCTGCCAGCGAAGCGCAACTGGTAGTGCTAAGTCAGCAGGGGAAAACGCTACACATTGAAGCCACCAGCGACGCCAGCGTGCTGCTGTTGTCTGGCGAACCGTTGAACGAGCCGATTGTAGGTTACGGCCCGTTTGTGATGAATACGAAACAAGAAATCGCTGAAGCCGTCCGCGACTTTAACGCCGGCCGCTTTGGCCAAATCTGAATCGAAGGAGAAGAATATGTCCAGTCCTGCAAACTTTAATGGTTCACGTCCGGTCATCGATGTGAATGATTCCGTCATGCTGCTTATCGATCATCAGAGTGGGCTATTCCAGACCGTCGGCGATATGCCCATGCCGGAACTGCGTGCGCGTGCCGCCGCGCTGGCTAAAATCGCAACCCTGGCGAAGATGCCGGTAATTACCACGGCATCGGTACCGCAGGGGCCTAACGGCCCGTTGATCCCAGAGATCCATGCCAATGCGCCACATGCCCAATACGTAGCACGTAAAGGCGAAATCAACGCCTGGGATAACGAAGACTTCGTGAAAGCGGTCAAAGCTACGGGTCGTAAGACGCTGATTATCGCCGGTACGATCACCAGCGTGTGCATGGCTTTCCCGGCCATCAGCGCGGTTGCGGAGGGCTACAAGGTCTTCGCAGTGATCGACGCTTCCGGTACTTACAGCAAAATGGCACAGGAAATCACCCTGGCACGTGTTGTTCAGGCTGGCGTGATACCGATGGATACCGCCGCCGTCGCTTCTGAAATTCAGGGGACATGGAACCGTGAAGACGCCGCTGAATGGGCGGAAGTGTATACCAAAATCTTCCCGGCTTATCAGTTGCTGATCGAGAGCTATAGCAAGGCCCAGGAAGTCGTGACCAACGGCGAAAAACTGGACTCTCAGCGCTAATCATATTCTCCGCGCCTGTCCGGGCGGAGGAATATGTACATTGCGTAACCAAACGAGAGTTAACACGTAAATTCTGCTTGACCGTTTTAGCGCAACTCCCTATAGTAGCGCCCCGTTGCCCCCCAAGCGGTCAGGCAGCAATACAATATGGTGAGGTGTCCGAGTGGCTGAAGGAGCACGCCTGGAAAGTGTGTATACGGCAACGTATCGGGGGTTCGAATCCCCCCCTCACCGCCATATTCGAGAAAGAGCTCGTACGTAAGTACGGGCTTTTTTTTCGCATGTTGCACGCCTGCGGGGGGATGAGAAGCCCCGACCGGGGGTCGACAACTGGCGCAGCCAGTTGGACAGACTGAGAGCGCAGCGAACAGGCTGCCCGAAGGGCGAGCGAAGCGAGTCAATCCCCCCCTCACCGCCATATTCGAGAAAGAGCTCGTACGCAAGTACGGGCTTTTTTTTCGCATGTTGCATTTGCCGGATGCAGCGCATGCGCCTTATCGGGCCTACATTTCAACATCTCTGCGTAGCCTGATAAGCGTAGCGCCATCAGGCATGTCGGTTATTGTCGGCTGAGCAGAGTTAACACTTCGTAATGCGCGGTATGTGGGAACATATCAAAAAGTTGGACGCGTTCAATGCGATATCCAGGCAACTCGCGGATATCCTTTGCCATGGTTTGTGCATTACAGCTGGAGTAAACGATAAAACGCGGTGCCATGCGGGAGAGAAAATCGCACAGCGGCTTCCCAATCCCCCGACGAGGCGGATTCACCAGCACCAGGTCCGGCACTTCTCCCTGCGCGGTAGCAAACTGGGTTGAATCCAGCGCCTGAAAATGCAGATTCTGCAGCCCAAGCTCCTGCGCCGACTGTTTCGCGCAGGTAATGGCCTCTGGCGCAATTTCAATACCCGTCAGTTTCATCTGCGGCGTGGCGCAGTGCAAACCAAAACCCCCGACGCCGCAAAACAGATCCCACATGTGATTAACCGGAAGCTGACGCACCCAGTCGCGCGCCGTGGCATATAAATGCCCAGCCACCACAGGATTGGTCTGGAAGAAGCTCTGTGGGCGTATCCACAATGGCACATCGTTAAAGCGTTCAGCCAGCGCCTGTTGTTCCGTCAGGAAGATTTCGCTCTCCCCTTCCATAATCGCCATATGCACAGGTTGAATATTGGCGGTGATCACTTTTAACTGCGGAAGCTGCGCCTGTAACCATGGCAGCGCCGTACGCAGTTGTGCCAGTTTCGCATCGGAGCGCAGAACAAAACGCAGCATCATACCGCCATCAAACCGGCTTTCCGTTAACAGCAGATATTTCAGCTCCCCGCGTTTGCGCGCCACGTTATAGGGCGTCAACCCCGCACGGGCGATAAACGGTTTAAGTGCAGCAAACACCGGCGCAAAAGACTCAGGATAGAGCGGACACTCGCACAAATCCTCCGGCGTACCGTCACGATGCAACATCCCCAGCAGCGGTTTTTCCACGCTGCCGCTGACCACCATTTTGGCTTTATTACGAAAAGCGCTCTCCGAGCCGCTGACCGGCGCGCACCATTCTCCGACCGGATAATCGGCCAGCAGATTCTGCAGATCGGCTGTTTTGGCGAAGAGTTGATCGGCGACAGGCTGCGTTATCCACTGACAAGAGCGGCAGCGTTCGGCGTCATAAAGTGCGCACTGCATACAAAAACCTAAAAATTAACAGGGGGCGAAGATTATACACGTTATTGCAAGCGGAAGAACCGCCTGCTGGACGCAGGAACAAACAGCAGTAGCAACACCAGCATATCCGGCAATTTTTGCATCACCAGCGTATGCAGGATTTCACATCTGGACTCTCCCGCAATACTGAACAGTTCCGGATATCCATAGCCCAATGAGGCCGCCCACAGATAGACGCTGGCGATAATCTGGGTCAGTAGATAGACCCAGCGTGCCCAGTTCCGACCTTTAACCAGCGAAAATGCGCAGTAAATTTCGATAAACAGCAGCACCAGGCTACCCAGAAACACCAGCGTCAAATTCCAGGACTGGACGCTGCGATGAATAAACTCGCTGGTTCCGCGAAACCCGAGCGTATTAAAAATCATCAACAGATCGAGACAGCGGATCATGATAATAGCCAGCGCCGCCACCTGCACTAAAGTAGGGACGTTTAAACGGGCATGTGATGTGGATGATTTCTTAAAAAATCCCAACGCGTCGTCTTCCATGAAAACGGCGCAGCCACCGCAGCTGCGCCGTATAGACAGGTTGGCAGATTTTAGTTTTTTCAGCCGCGTCTTGCACGTTGGATATCGCGAATCCGTTGTTTTTCTGTTCGCGCCATCAGATACCACGCGATAAATCCGATAATTCCTACCACGCCAAGTATCAACGTCGCCAGCGCGTTAATCTCCGGATTGACCCCCATACGTACGCTGGAGAACACCAGCATGGGTAACGTTGTGGCGCCAGGACCAGAGACAAAACTGGCAATGACCAGGTCATCGAGCGACAGCGTAAAGGCCAGTAACCACCCTGAGATCACCGCCGGCATAATCATCGGCAGCGTGATGACGAAAAAAACCTTCAGCGGCGTGGCACCAAGATCCATCGCCGCTTCCTCAATGGAGTGATCCAGTTCGCGTAAACGCGAGGAAATCACTACCGCCACGTACGCTGTACAGAATGTGACGTGCGCCAGCCAGATGGTCAACATACCGCGATCCGCTGGCCAGCCGATGGTGTGCGCCAAAGCCACAAACAGCAGCAGCAGCGACAAACCGGTAATGACATCCGGCATCACCAGCGGTGCGGTGATCATAAAGGCGAAACCATTTGATCCACGAAAACGACCAAAGCGCACCATCACCACGGCGGCGATGGTACCGAGAATTGCCGCCATCGTCGCAGCGCAGGCGGCAATCGTTAAGCTCATGCCGACGGCGCTTATCATCGCGCTATCGTGGAAAAGCTCACCATACCAACGCGTTGACCACCCCGCCCAGACCGTCACCAGCTTGGAGCTGTTAAACGAGTAGATAACCAACATCAGCATCGGCGCGTACAGGAAGGTAAAACCCAGTACCAGGATAAAAATACGCCACGGCGAGCGAACGACCGGTAAGTTATTCATCCGTGTTCCCCCACGCTTTTTTGCTGATATTTATGAAACCACATGATCGGCACAATCAGTAACAGCAGCATAATAATGGCGACGGCAGAAGCCACCGGCCAGTCACGGTTATTGAAAAATTCCTGCCAAAGCACGCGCCCAATCATGATGCTGTCCGGGCCGCCCAGCAGTTCCGGGATAACAAACTCCCCAACCGCCGGAATAAACACCAACATTGACCCAGCGATAATCCCGCCCTTGGTCAACGGCACGATCACGCTAAAGAAGGTTTTCAATGGTCGGGCGCCTAAATCCAGTGCCGCTTCCACCAGCGAGTAATCAATACGCGTCAGCGCGGTATAAATCGGCAGCACCATAAAGGGCAAATAGGCGTAAACAATACCGATATAGACCGCCAGATTGGTGTGCAGAATCGTCAACGGTTGGTCGATAACGCCCAGCCACATCAGAACGTTGTTCAGGACACCGTTATTTTTCAGGATCCCCATCCAGGCGTATACGCGAATCAAAAATGACGTCCAGGACGGCAGGATCACCAGCAGCAACAGAATATTGCGTGTCGAGGGTTTGCTGTGCGCGACCGCCCATGCCAGCGGATATCCCAATAGCAGGCAACAGACAGTCGAAACCCCCGCTACCTGCAAAGATTGCAGGTACGCATCAAAATAGAGCGGATCGTCCGTCAGTTGCAGGAAATTGCCTAAATTGAGGGTGATGGATAACTGGTCGTCAGCCCATGAAATGAGGTCAGTATACGGCGGAATAGCCCGCGCCATTTCAGCCAAACTGATTTTGAAGACGATCAGAAATGGCAGCAGAAACAGGAGCATCAGCCACACATACGGCAGCGCGATGACCAACTTGCGCCCGTGCTTCATTTGCAGCCGCGACATAAACAGCGTGAAACGCCCCACGTTATCCACGCGCGCCGGAGGTTCAAGTGTACTCATCTTCGCTCCTTAAACCGTCAACACCACACAGCTGTCCGCATCCCAACATAAACGGACTTCGTCACCCCAGGTGGGTAATCCCTTGCGATAACGATGTTCATTTTGTAGCTGAGCGCTCAGCATCTGGCCGCTTTTCAAACGTACGTGGTACACCGACAAATCACCCAGATAGGCAATGTGCACCACTTCGCCTACCGCGAAGTTATATCCCTCTGGCGGAGGGGCTTCGCAGAGCATGATTTTTTCCGGGCGCAGCGCAACATACACCGGGACGTTATCGACAACGGAAGCGTCTGCGTCCACTTTCAGCGGATGTACCAGTCCTGGAGACTCAATAACCAGACCATCTTCCTGACGTTCTTTCAGCAGCCCCTCAAAGACGTTAACCGAACCGATAAATTCTGCACTGTAACGCGTAGTCGGATGCTCGTAGATCTCTTCAGGCTCGCCGATCTGGACAAATTTGCCACGGTTCATGATCGCAATGCGGCCCGCCATCGTCATGGCTTCTTCCTGATCGTGCGTCACCATCACGCAGGTCACGCCGACACGTTCAAGGATATCCACCACTTCCAGTTGCATGCGGTCACGGAGCTTTTTATCCAGCGCCCCCATCGGTTCATCCAACAGCAGCAGCTTCGGGCGTTTCGCCAGGCTACGCGCCAACGCCACGCGCTGACGTTGACCGCCAGAAAGCTGATGCGGCTTACGTTTGGCGAACTCCTGCATATGCACGAGGCCCAGCATCTCACTCACCCGGCTGGCGATTTCAGCCTTCGGCAGCTTGTCCTGCTTGAGACCAAAGGCAATGTTCTGCTCTACCGTCATGTGCGGAAACAGTGCATAGGACTGAAACATCATATTAATCGGACGCAGATAAGGCGGAACATGCGCTAAATCGACGCCATCAAGCATAATTTGCCCGGTTGTTGGCTGTTCAAATCCCGCCAGCATCCGCAACAGGGTCGATTTACCGCAGCCGGACGCCCCGAGCAGAGCAAATATTTCACCTTTGTAGATAGTAAGATTGACGTCATCAACGGCGTGCTGACCGTCAAAGGACTTGGTCAGGTTGCGAATTTCAAGCAGCGGGGTCAGCGCCTTGCGGATTTTCGCTTGTGGGCGTGGGGTTGCATCATTCAATTAGGCGCTCTCCGGCATAAAACAAAGAAACGGTGCAAATAACGCACCACGGTGGTGCGTATTGCCGGGTTATATGTGTCCGGGATCAACACTGCCCGGCAGGCGTAAATCCTGCCGGGTCACGTCCCGTACATCGGGTTATTTCCCGCTTTTTACCTTCGTCCAGGCGCGAGTACGTACACGGTCGATCTTCGGATCCTGTACTTTCAGCGTGAACAGCTTGGCGCGGACATCGGCAGGCGGGTAAATGCCCGGGTTGTCGCGAACGTCCTGGCTGACCAGTGCTGTCGCTTCTTTGTTGGCATTGGCATAGAACACGTGGTCAGAAATATGCGCAATTACATCAGGGCGCAGCAGGTAGTTGAGGAACTGGTAGGCTTCGTCTTTGTTTTTCGCATCGGCTGGCATCGCGAACACATCAAAGAAGGCCATCGCACCTTCCTTAGGAATTGAGAAGGAAATATTGACGCCATTTTTCGCTTCTTTCGCCCGGTTTGCCGCCTGCCATACATCCCCGGCCCAGCCAATCGCCACGCAGGTATCACCGTTTGCCAGGTCGTTAATGTACTGCGAGGAGTGGAAGTAGCGAATATTTGGGCGCAGTTTCAACAGCAGATCGGTTGCCGGTCCGGTGTAATCATCCGCTTTGGTACTGTTTGGATCTTTACCCAAATAATTCAGCACGGTGGCAAACACTTCTTCGGGCGCGTCGAGGAAAGAGACGCCGCAGCTTTTGAGTTTTTCCAGATTTTCTGGCTTGAGGATCAGATCCCAGCTATTAACCGGCGCATCTGGCCCCAGTACCGCTTTCACTTTATCCACGTTATAGCCAATACCGGTTGTTGCCCACATATACGGCATCGCAAACTTGTTGTCCGGATCGTGTTTACCCACCAGCTTCAGCAATTCAGGATCGAGGTTTTTCCAGCCAGGCAATTTGCTCTTATCCAGCGGCTGGAAGACGCCCGCGGTCAGTTGACGCTCAAGGAAACTGGCGGATGGAACGACAAGGTCAAAGCCGGTACTGCCAGCCATGAGCTTACCTTCCAGCACTTCATTGGAATCAAATACGTCATAGATAACTTTAATTCCGGTCTCTTTTTCAAAATTAGCCACCGTATCCGGGGCAATATAATCAGACCAGTTATAAATATGCAGCGTTTTTTGTTCAGCAGCGAGCGTGCCAGCAGAGATGGCCATCAGAGCACCCGCAACCAGGCCTGGTAACCATCGTTTATTTAAGGCGGTCATAATCTCTTTCCTTCTGAAAGTTCGTTAACAAACGAACAAAAATGTCACACTCTAATGATATGCAAGAAACGTGCATATTCTTTCAAGCGGCACCCATGAAAAGAGAGGACTCTCCTCACGCCGCTATTGCGCGCTGGTATCCCCCCATGCATTCAATATGCATTGTGGCCACAGGTCAGGCCACAAGGGGCTGTTTGAATGATGACGTTGATCAGCTTCGCAAGAATAACTTTAGCCAGGATTTGTGGATATAGCCCAGATTAAAAAACGTCTTTTATCAATTTTTTATGCATGAATTGTCTATGACATACAGCGGAAGGCGCTGAATGGAGGTGAATAATTCTTTAATGAACGGTTAAATGCAGAATAAAAACAGGCAATACGCAACCGCTTTGGCAGCGGCTGCGCAATATATGTCCAGATTCAGGAAGAATTAATGGAGGAAATGAACTTCGGCGTTGCTGTTTTGCGCATCTTCTTCAGCGTTAAATAACAGCTGATGCGCACCGGCCTCGAGGATCACCATCGATATTTGCTCTTCACTCTGGCGAACAAAATATTCGAACTGCTCAAACGTCACGCCCGGGATAACGGATAAAGACTGGCAGACCACCAGCTTTGGCAGATTATCATCCTGCATATCCAGAAAGGCTTTCACCGTCAGTGAACTGGCGTTAATCGCAGACAGATCGGCGGCCAGCGGCAGTAGTGCAGAAGGTCTGACTTCTGCCATCGCGGAAAACAGAATGACGTTATCGACCAAATCAACTTTTGCATCAAAGATGCCGTCAAAATTCTGCATGTGCGGCAAATGCAGCGCCTGACAGGTATCGCATTCAAAAAAACTCATGCCCAGGTCGTCGAGCCATTGACGCAACGTATCCAGAGTGGGAACGACCAGTGATGTCATAATAATGTGCGACCTCTATTGATGAAAAAAATACCGGCACAGCTTACGCAAAAAGAGCGTGTCATACTACGATCGCAATCGATATTGTGCTTAGCCGCCGATTTTAAGGCAAAATTCAGGCGTAGCGTGACGCTCAATCCACTGGATCATCTTGCCGGCAATGTCTATTCCGGTGGTTTTCTCCACCCCTTCCAGGCCAGGAGAAGCGTTGACCTCCATGACCAGCGGCCCACGTTCAGCACGCAGAATATCAACGCCAGCAACGTCCAGACCCATTGTCTGAGCGGCTTTGAGCGCAATTTCCCTTTCGCGCGGCGTGATATTCGCAATAGTGGCAACCCCACCGCGATGGAGATTAGAACGAAAATCACCTTCTTTGGCCCGGCGCTCAATGGCGGCCACCACCTCGTCACCCACCACGAAACAGCGAATATCTCGCCCTTTCGCTTCTTTGATATATTCCTGAACCAGAATATGGGCATTCAACCCACGAAAGGCATCCACCACGCTTTCTGCAGCCTGGCGCGTTTCCGCCAGTACCACGCCGATCCCCTGCGTACCTTCAACCAGTTTCACCACCAGCGGCGCGCCGCCAACCATGTCAATCATGTCGCTGGTATCGTCCGGAGAGTGAGCAATCCCGGTGATGGGTAAATCGATTCCCTGACGCGCCAGCAGCTGCAGCGAACGCAGCTTATCGCGCGCACGCGTAATCGCTACCGACTCATTCAGCGGATAGCTACCCAGCATCTCAAACTGGCGCAACGCCGCGGTACCGTAAAAGGTAATCGCTGAACCAATCCTTGGGATCACTGCATCGAAATGAGGAAGCTGGCGGCCCTTGTAATGAATAGAGGACGCCGCCGGGCTGATGTTCATATAGCAAGAAAGGGGATCGATAATTTCAACCAGGTGACCACGCTGCATCGCCGCTTCACGCAGGCGCTTACAAGAATAGAGCGTTCCGTCCCGGGACAAAATGGCAATTTTCACCCTGCACCTCTCTGAATGACCTGGTAAAAGCTGGCGTATCATACACTGCGTTAAAATCTTTAGCGCGTAGCCCATCCCTGTTTATGCAAATATTCCAGGATAAAGGGACGACTTTCTTTAATGATGGTGCGGCGAATATGGTCGCTCCAGGTGTCACGACGCGTATTGCTCCCGCGGGTCAGATAGTACTGCGCGAGCTGCTCATCATATTGCGACAAAACGTCTTTGTTGAGTGGCTGATACTGATTTTCGTGCACCACAAGCGACGCTGGCAGTCGCGGCTTGATATCCGGGTTATCAGCAGGCCAGCCGAGGCATAGCCCAAACAACGGCAGAACATGTTGCGGAAGCTTCAGCAGTTCAGTGACCGGCTCAATATTATTTCGCAGACCGCCAATAAACACGCCGCCAAGCCCCAAAGACTCTGCCGCCGTCAGCGCATTTTGCGCCATCATCGCGGTATCAACGACGCCCAGTAGCAGCTGTTCCGCCAGCCCGAGTTGCGCGTCAGGGCAAATCTGCAAATGGCGATTAAAGTCAGCGCAAAACACCCAAAACTCAGCGGCCTGCGCCACATGTTTTTGTCCGCCGGATAAAATAGCCAGTGATTCACGCAGGGCGTTATCTGTTATGCGAACGATGGTTGTGCATTGTAAAAAACTGGAGCTTGAGGTCCCCTGAGCGGCGGCAATAATCGCCTCCCGCTGCGCATCCGAAATGGCATCATTGGTGAAATGGCGAATGGAACGGTGGCTACGAAGTAAATCAATGGTTGGCGTCATCTCTTTTTCTCTGTCTGAACGTGAAGAATCACCGGGGGTTCGTGACATCAGCTGCGGCGCAACCAGTTGAGCAATACGCCACGTTAATACCACCGCGGCGGGAAGCATCAGCAGCACACCCAGAAATATCATCACCACGCAGGCTAACGGACTGCCAAGCGGTGCGGGTAAAGTGAGGTAATCGTTAAGCGATAGCAGCGCCAGCGATAACAAAACCATCCCGATTATTTCCAGCATCAATACGCTTTTGGGTAATGCACCAATTGTGCGCATAAGCGGCCTCCCGGCGAAATGGCTTTCATTATAAAACGTTCCGGCTTGTCGTGTTTAACAGTTATAGCTTGAGGATATCAAAGCAACAGGCTGAACCTGCTTTTCATCTGTCACAAATCGCGGCATCATAACAAGTATTGCCATCCGGCCTGATAAGTTCGAGGAGAGAGAGATGTTTGCCGTTATTTTTGGTCGCCCAGGGTGCCCGTATTGCGTGCGCGCAAAAGAATTAGCAGAAAAATTAAGCAATGAGCATGACGATTTTAACTTCCGCTACATTGATATCCATGCCGAAGGTATTACGAAAGCCGATCTGGAAAAGACGGTAGGTAAGCCAGTTGAAACCGTTCCGCAGATTTTTGTTGATCAAAAACACATCGGCGGCTGCACGGATTTTGAAGCGTGGGCAAAAGAGAACATGAATCTGTTCGCCTGATCGCCGTTTCTACGCCCTCCGCTGGAGGGCGTCTTCAGTTCTTTTTCCGTCGATGATGCTGATTGAACAAGTTGCTGATAAACAAAAAACACAATGCGCCAAGCGCGCACCAAAACACCGCACTAAACAACCACGCCAGCTCTTGCCACAACGAACGCGTCGGCATAAAAACGAACCGCATCAGTAACAGACAGCACGGCGCCGCAAACATGGCACCAAGAAGGGGTTTGAGCACCTCCCGACGATGGGAGAAAAAGCTTGCTGCAGCACCAGGCAGGATAAAAAACAACAATCCGACCTCAGGATGCCCTGCCGCTCTGAATGCCCCTTTCACGTTCAGCGTTAATGAAAGACACACCACAATAAAGAGCACAAAGCAGCAGACCGCACCCGCCCAACTTTGCTTATGTTTCAATTGTTCCTCCTGACACATTCTCTATCGAACACTCTTTTCGCCCGCAGGCGTCCAGTCAGATAAAGTAACCAGGCATTCCATGCCAAAAACACACTCACACGATTCTTATAGCCGTTGATACGTAATGAGATTAAACTAACCGCATATATTGTTATGCTGCATTATTTGGGGCTGTGTACGAAGCTGTCGCCCCTTAATTTCTGGCAAAAACATTAGCGTAAATTGCCATTTCTTTCAATAGCTTACTAGTAAACAAGAAGTTAGTCTCCGTGAATATAAACGTCGCAGATTTGTTAAATGGGAATTACATCCTGTTATTATTTGTGGTCCTGGCACTGGGCCTGTGTCTGGGTAAATTACGTCTGGGTTCAGTCCAACTCGGTAATTCCATTGGCGTTTTAGTGGTGTCCCTATTATTAGGTCAACAGCACTTTAGTATTAACACCGATGCATTAAATCTCGGCTTTATGCTGTTTATTTTTTGTGTCGGCGTCGAAGCCGGTCCCAACTTTTTTTCGATTTTTTTTCGCGATGGGAAAAATTATCTAATGCTTGCTCTGGTGATGGTCGGCAGCGCCATGCTGATCGCCCTGGGGCTGGGTAAGCTATTTGGCTGGGACATCGGCCTGACGGCAGGTATGCTGGCCGGCTCGATGACCTCAACGCCGGTGCTGGTCGGCGCGGGTGACACCTTGCGCCATTCCGGAATGTCGGGGACATCGCTTTCAACCGCCCTCGATAACCTGAGCCTCGGTTATGCGCTCACCTATTTGATTGGTTTGGTCAGTCTGATTGTTGGCGCGCGCTACCTGCCGAAACTTCAGCATCAGGATCTGCAAACCAGCGCCCAACAAATCGCACGTGAACGAGGTCTGGACACTGATGCCAACCGTAAGGTTTATCTGCCGGTAATTCGTGCCTATCGCGTTGGCCCGGAACTGGTGGCATGGGCCGATGGCAAAAATCTGCGCGAGCTGGGTATCTATCGCCAGACCGGTTGTTACATTGAACGCATCCGTCGCAACGGCATTCTGGCCAATCCGGATGGCGACGCGGTACTGCAAATGGGTGATGAGATAGCCCTGGTGGGTTATCCGGATGCGCATGCCCGCCTCGATCCCAGTTTCCGTAATGGTAAAGAGGTGTTCGATCGCGATCTGCTCGATATGCGCATCGTCACTGAAGAGATTGTGGTGAAAAACCACAATGCCGTTGGCCGCCGCCTGGCCCAGTTAAAGCTGACCGATCACGGCTGTTTTCTCAACCGCGTGATCCGTAGCCAGATTGAAATGCCTATCGATGATAACGTCGTGCTTAATAAAGGCGACGTGCTGCAGGTCAGTGGGGATGCTCGCCGCGTCAAAACCATTGCCGATCGTATCGGCTTCATTTCCATTCACAGTCAGGTGACCGATCTGCTGGCCTTCTGCGCCTTCTTTATCATCGGTCTGATGATCGGGATGATCACCTTCCAGTTCAGTAATTTCAGCTTCGGCATCGGGAATGCGGCTGGACTGCTGTTCGCCGGGATCATGTTGGGCTTCCTGCGTGCCAACCATCCAACGTTTGGCTATATCCCACAGGGGGCGCTGAACATGGTCAAAGAGTTTGGCCTGATGGTATTTATGGCAGGCGTCGGTTTAAGCGCGGGCAGCGGCATTGGCAATGGCCTTGGCGCCGTGGGTGGGCAAATGCTGATTGCCGGCCTGGTTGTCAGCCTGGTGCCGGTTGTCATCTGTTTCTTATTCGGTGCTTACGTATTGCGCATGAACCGCGCCCTGCTTTTTGGCGCCATGATGGGCGCGCGTACCTGCGCTCCGGCAATGGAAATCATCAGCGATACGGCACGCAGCAACATCCCCGCATTAGGCTATGCCGGGACCTACGCAATTGCCAACGTACTGCTGACATTAGCGGGGACACTCATCGTCATTGTCTGGCCTGGGCTTGGTTAGCGCTGAAATTTACTCTTAAACGAAAATTTTTTGCAGGTAAGCAGAACTTTTCTTCAAGACGTCAGTCATAACTATTGCCACTGCTTTTCTTTGATGTCCCCAATTTGTGGAGCCCATCAACCCCGCCGTTTTGGTTCAAGGTTGATGGGTTTTTTGTTGCCTGAATTTTGCGATCGCTGACTCCCTCCCCCGAAACTCTCTGTCACATTTGCAGCATGCTGGTTATGACACATACTTTTAGTCAAAGCTAAATGGTAATAGGTGGTTGCTATGTTACTCGCAGGCAAAGTCGCGGTAATTTTCGGTGGCAGCGGCGCTATAGGCAGTGCAGTTGCGCATGCTATGGCGCGTGAAGGCGCTCATGTGTATCTGGGCGCGCGCAGTCAGGAAAAGCTGGATTGGGCGGCCAGTAGCATTCGAACCGCGGGCGGTGCCGTCGAAACCTTTGTCACCGATGTCCTCGACGAATACGGTACCTCAAAACAAGTTACTCACCTTGCGCATCAAACCGGTGGAATAGATGTGGTGGTTAACGCAACCGGCTTTATGCATGAACAAGGCAAACGCATCGAGGCATTATCCCTTTCTGAGTTTATGAGCGGTATCACCCCTTTCCTCTCGGCGCAGTTCAATATCGCAAAAGCCGTAACGCCACACATGAGCGGCAATCGTGCGGGCGTCATTCTCACCGTTGTTGCGCCTGCGGCCCCGATGGCGATGCCTGGACATCTGGGACACATCGTTGGCTGTGCGGGAACAGAGGCCTTTATTAAAGCGCTTGCCAGCGAACTGGGGCCGGCGAATATTCGGGTCGTCGGCGTGCGCTCGCATGCGATTGTGGATGCCGTTCAGGCCGGTTCCTATACCGGGGAAATTTTTACCGCTAAAGCGCAGTCAATGGGTATTACCGTCGCACAATGGTTAGCTGGTGCGGCGCAAAGTACCATGCTTGGGCGTCTGCCTACGCTTGCACAAATCGCTGAGGTAATGACCTTTCTGGCTTCAGACCATGCCGGAGCAATCACCGCAACGGTGGTGAATATTACAGGCGGCGCTACGCACAACTGACCGTCGCGGGCAACCCCGCAATACGCTCCACCATCAGCAAGATATCTTCTCGCCGCAGCGGCTTTTTGTCCGTGACAAAATGCAGCGTCATCCCTTCAATAAACGCATCCAGCGCCCGCGCCGTAACCGGAGCAAACCACTGCTCCAGCGTTTGTTGGCTGCGTAACATCCAGTTTTGCATCACCGTTTTTAGTGCCGGTTTACGGCTGGCGAAGGCATACAGCTGATACATGAGTTCCATGTTATCGGGTGTCGTGACCTGGGAGCTGTAAATCATATCGGTAATCGCATGGCAAGCCTGCGACGCATCCGCAACGTCGGCAAAAAAAGCCTGATACTGCAGCATCATCCTGTCAGTAAAACGGTCAAACGCCTCCATTAAAAGCTCATCAATTCCCGAAAAGTAATAGGTCATAGAACCCAAGGGCACCTGAGCAATTGTCGCAATCTTCCGATGTGTAACCGCATGAATACCATGGGCTATTACCGCATCCAGAGTCGCCTGAACTATTTTTTCCCGCCGCTGCGGATCGTTCGCACGTCGCACTGCATTACCTCTTCTTGCATTTGTGTACAAATGTACACAACCTTGCTAAGGTTGTCTTCTTTCCTCTTTTCTTCGGCTCGAATTCATGACTGGCATCTCATCACGCAAAGCCTTAAGACGTCGCACCTGGGCACTGTTCACGTTCTTCTTTTTACCAGGATTATTAATGGCCTCCTGGGCAACGCGTACCCCTGCCATCAGAGATATCCTCTCCATCTCAACCGCCGAAATGGGCGCGGTGCTGTTTGGACTCTCAATTGGTTCGATGAGTGGCATTCTTTGTTCGGCCTGGCTGGTGAAACGATTTGGCACGCGTAAAGTGATCCGCACCACCATGTCTTGCGCAGTCCTCGGAATGGCAATCCTCAGCGTAGCGCTCTGGCTGCATTCCGCATGGCTTTTCGCATTTGGTCTGGGCGTGTTCGGCGCCAGCTTTGGCGCAGCAGAAGTTGCCATCAACGTCGAAGGTGCGGCTGTTGAGCGCGAAATGAATAAAACCGTACTGCCGATGATGCACGGTTTTTACAGCCTGGGAACGCTAGCGGGTGCCGGAGTCGGGATGATGCTTACCGCCTTCAGCGTACCGGCGACCGCGCATATCTTGCTGGCGGCGATGGTGGCTATCACCCCTATCTTCATCGCCATCAAAGCCATTCCTGACGGCACGGGTAAAAATGCCGCTGACGGGTCTCACTCCGGCGAAAAAGGACTGCCTTTTTATCGCGATATTCAGCTATTGCTGATTGGCGTCGTGGTGCTTGCAATGGCATTTGCTGAAGGTTCCGCCAACGACTGGCTTCCGCTACTGATGGTGGACGGACATGGATTTAGCCCGACATCAGGCTCGCTGATTTATGCCGGATTTACGCTGGGTATGACCGTTGGACGATTTACTGGCGGCTGGTTCATCGACCGCTACAGCCGCGTCGCGGTAGTACGCGCCAGTGCGCTTATGGGGGCTCTTGGGATTAGCCTGATTATTTTTGTCGACAGCACTTGGGTGGCGGGTGTTTCCGTTATTCTGTGGGGACTCGGCGCATCACTGGGCTTCCCACTGACCATTTCGGCTGCCAGCGACACCGGCCCCGATGCGCCAACCCGCGTCAGCGTTGTCGCCACTACCGGCTATCTGGCATTCCTGGTTGGACCACCGCTGCTGGGCTACCTGGGTGAACACTACGGCCTGCGTAGCGCTATGCTGGTGGTGCTGGCGCTGGTGCTTGTCGCCGCCATCGTCGCGAAAGCGGTGGCAAAACCGGATCTCAAAAACACCACTGTGATGGAGAACAGCTAATGCGTATCAAACTGATTGCAGTCGACATGGACGGCACATTTTTAAGCGACCAAAAAACCTATAATCGTGAGCGCTTTATGGCGCAATACCGTCAGATGAAAGAACAAGGGATCCGCTTTGTGGTCGCCAGCGGCAACCAGTATTACCAGCTCATCTCCTTTTTCCCTGAACTGGCCAGTGAAATCTCATTTGTCGCCGAAAACGGCGGATGGGTGGTCAGTGAAGGGGAAGATGTCTTTAACGGCGAGCTGGCAAAAGACGATTTCCAGGCCATTGTGGAACATCTGCTGACACGTACGGACATCGACATTATCGCCTGCGGTAAAAATAGCGCCTATACCCTGAAGCGGTACAGCGATGAGCATAAGACGGTCTCCGCCATGTATTATCATCGTCTTGAATTTGTGGATAATTTTGACAACCTCAATGACGTTTTTTTCAAGTTCGGGCTAAATATTTCAGACGATCGTATCCCCCTGGTGCAGGCTGACCTCCATGAGGCGATTGGCGACATTATGGTGCCGGTACATACCGGCTACGGCAGCATCGATTTAATTATACCCGGTGTGCATAAGGCAAACGGTCTGCGTCTGCTGCAACAACGCTGGAATATTACCGACGATGAGGTTGTTGTGTTTGGCGATGGCGGCAATGATATTGAGATGCTGCGTCAGGCAGGATTTAGTTTTGCAATGGCGAACGCCCATGAGCCGGTTATCCAGGCGGCAAAATATCGCGCAGGGTCGAACAACGAAGAGGGCGTGCTGGATATTATCGACCGCGTGTTAAAGAATGAAGCACCGTTTACGCAATAACGCCTCAGCACAGACGGCAACAAAATGATGGCATGATCTATTCATAATCCGCCTCAAATTAACCCGCTGGATTATTACCTCCAGTGAATATTCAGACGAGCGGATTATGAAGAAAAGTGTACTGATAGCGACATTGTTACTGGGTTTTGCGGGGACAACATTTGCGCAAAGCGTTACCGTTGATGTACCAAGCGGTTATAAGGTGGTGGTAGTGCCCTCTTCCGTCAGCGTTCCGCAGGCGGTCAGCGTTACCACAGCGCCACAAACGGTGTATGTTGCTCCGGCGCCTGCCCCGGCGCCTGTCTATCGCGCACATCCTTATGCGCGACATGTTGCAAGCGTCGGTGAAGGAATGATCATCGAACACCAGATTGACGATCACCACTAAGTTTTTGCCTGGCCCGGGCAACCGGGCTTTAACCTTCCCGTGAATCCCCTACCCGTTTATCTTTCAGGAAGATAACCATCAGAATCACCCACAGTACGCCGCTTGCCAGATTGAACAGGCTGAACAAGCCGTTTCCTCCGAGCAGATAAGCGTGTTTACTCAGCTCAATACCGACGGTAAAAATCAGCATCTGCAACATACCCATGGCGGCAGAAACCGTGCCCTTACTCATTTCACTGGCAAACAGCGTCAGACGTACCAGTCCCGCATTCGCCACGCCAATACCAAACGCATAGATGCTTAAACCCGCCGTCATCCATAGATACGCATGGGATGACACCACCGTGGCCGCAGCGGCAATCACCAGCCCGACGGCGATTGGCCAGCCGCCCATGATAATCAGCGAACGTACGGTTTTTCGCGAGGTCAGGCGCGCCAGTACCAGGTTACCGGCAATCAACGCGCCAAAAATCGGCACCTGCAACAGGCCATATTCGTAGCTGCTGAGATGTTCACCGCTGATGATAATAATCGGGGACTGCGCAATCCACGCCAGTAACGGCAGGCTGACAAAACCCAATGCCAGCGCGCCTGCAACAAAGCGCACGTTCCTCAGCACCAGCTTATAATCTTTGCCCAGCTCTTTAATCGACAGCTTTTCACCAAGCCGGGTTGCCGTTTCCGGCATCGCGCGTTGCAGACCAAAAAAAGAGATGGCGGCCAGGGCAGCAAACAGGATAAACATCCCTTCCCACGGCAGAACATGTACCCAGGCTGCGCCGACCAACGGCCCCAGCAGGGGCGCAATCAACGCTACGTTTGCCATCAGCGCGG
Source organism: Citrobacter sp. RHBSTW-00859 (assembly GCF_013729795.1). Lineage (NCBI taxonomy): Bacteria > Pseudomonadati > Pseudomonadota > Gammaproteobacteria > Enterobacterales > Enterobacteriaceae > Citrobacter > Citrobacter sp. RHBSTW-00859. The sequence continues at coordinate 3,265,391 of NZ_CP056284.1, forward strand.
TAATTTTTATGCACACCGCTTCTTCAAAGGATTCCTGAATTGCGGCGTAACCCACCGCGCCAATAAAGCACAGGCTTATCCCTTGTAAAAAACGCAGGAAGGTAAATTGCTCAATATTCTGCGCAAGCAGGGTTGCAAGGCAGGTCACAATGAACCAGAGCACGCCGGTTAACATCACCGGGCGACGTCCAATTCGATCCGACAGCGGTCCTAATAACCACTGCAAAAACATGCCGCCAGCCAGATAGGCGGTCATGGATGTGGGCACCCAATCTAATCCGGCATTATATTGCTCCACCACCGCCAACATTCCGGGCTGGATCATATCGTTGCCGATATAAGTAGAGAATTCGTAAAGCACCAGACAGAGAGGGAAAAGTAATGCCTGACGCCCCAAACGGGCGCCTGAAGATAAACGGTTCTGCATGCAGTCTCTTAACTATAGAAAAATCGCGCAAAGTGTAATAAATGCGCCGTACTGGTGATAGTGAATTATGTGATTTGAAAGCAAATTGCGCACATTTTTACACTCATTTGCTCAGGAACATTTTGCGTTAAGGTTAATTTAAGTTGAGACCGCTATCATGTTCAATAAGTCTCATTAATTGTCTGAAAAATAGTCATTTAACAGACAAATAAGACAAGACCGCTTTTTATCCCGTGAAAGCAATTTTATGCTCTCCCCTCTTGGGCCTTTTTAACGATTACACTGAGTCTGGACGTTATGCTGGAAAATCTGAACAACTCACTTTTTTATCTCATCAATGCCACGCCGGACTCTGCGCAATGGATGATATCGCTTGCCATTTTTATTGCCAAAGACCTGATTAACATCGTACCGCTGTTAGCCGTTGTGCTTTGGCTTTGGGGGCCGCGGGCCCAGGTTACTCTCCAGCGCCAGTTAGTTATAAAAATGGCGATTGCGCTGATCGTCGGTCTGACGATTTCATGGCTGATGGGGCATCTGTTCCCTCACGATCGTCCGTTTGTTAACCACATCGGTTACAACTTCCTGCATCATGCGGCGGATGACTCTTTCCCGAGCGATCACGGTACGGTTATCTTTACCTTTGCACTGGCTTTCCTGTTCTGGCATCGCCTGTGGACGGGCGCTCTGCTGATGGTCGTTGCTGTGGCGATTGCCTGGTCGCGGGTCTACCTTGGCGTACACTGGCCGCTGGATATGCTGGGAGGATTACTCGTCGGGCTGATTGGCTGCCTGAGCGCCCAGATGATCTGGCAGCGGTTTGGCGAGCCCCTGTACCTCGGCTTGCAAAATGGCTATCGCGCCTGCTTCGCTCTGCCCATCCGTAAAGGCTGGGTGCGTGACTAACCCACGGTAAAAAGAGTAGTATTAAGCGCGATACTGAGCACTTATTCTACTCTCCAGGGGAACTATGGAAACTCGACGCGACGAGCGTATTGGTCAATTACTGCAGGCGCTGAAACGCAGCGATAAATTACACCTCAAAGAAGCCGCGACGCTGCTGGGCGTATCTGAGATGACCATTCGTCGCGACCTGAATAATCACGATGCTCCCGTCGTCTTGCTCGGGGGCTATATTGTTCTGGAACCCCGCAGCGCCAATCACTATTTAATCAGCGATCAAAAATCCCGACTGGTAGATGAAAAGCGCCGTGCCGCCCAGATGGCGGCAAGCCTCGTGCAGGCACATCAGACTATCTTTTTCGACTGTGGTACCACCACGCCGTGGATCATTGAGGCTATCGACAATGAATTGCCTTTCACCGCAATCTGCTACTCGCTGAATACGTTTCTGGTGCTGCAGGAAAAACCGCAGTGCCGCGTCATTCTGTGTGGTGGCGAATTCCATGCCAGCAACGCAATTTTCAAACCGCTTGATTTCCAGGAAACGCTGAACAACCTGTGCCCGGATATCGCTTTTTATTCCGCAGCTGGCGTTCATATTGAGAAAGGCGCGACCTGTTTTAACCTGGAAGAGCTACCGGTGAAACACTGGGCGATGTCGATGGCGCAGCATCACGTGCTGGTGGTCGATCACAGCAAATTTGGTAAGGTGCGTCCTGCGCGGATGGGTGAAGTAAAACGCTTTAATACCATCGTCAGCGATAGCCGTCCTGACGAGGCGTTTGTTGAGCACGCGAAAGCGCAACGTATCAAACTGATGTATTAAGCGATACTGCCGGATGGCGATAGCGTCATCCGGCAAACGCTAAGCTTAAGAGAACCAGCCGCCAAACCACTGGTGGAATTTCATCATCACAAAGTCCCACATGCGACTAAAGAATCCCCCCTCTTCCACGGCCTCCATCACCATCAGTGGACGCTGCTCGATGGATTTCCCGTTCAACTGGAAGTCGATAGTCCCCACAACCTGGCCTTTCTTCAGCGGCGCGGTTAACTGTGGTTCGGTCAGGGTAAAGCTGGCCTTCAGGTTTTTGAGCTGACCACGCGGGATAGTCACCGAGCCCGCTTCTCCGGCGCCCAAATTAACCTCACTCTTATCGCCAAACCAGACGCGCTGCGTCACGAAAGTGGCATCCGGTTTAATCGGCGTAACGGTTTCAAAGAAGCGGAAGCCCCAGGTCAGCAGCTTTTCTGACTCATTAAAACGAATACGGTCGGTTTTCGCCCCCAACACCACGGAGATCAGGCGCATATCCCCCTGGGTCGCGGAAGCAACCAGGTTGTATCCCGCCCCGGCCGTGGTACCGGTTTTCATACCGTCCACGTTCAGGTTGGTGCTCCACAACAAACGGTTGCGGTTCGGCTGGCGGATTTTATTAAAGGTAAATTCTTTCTCTTTGTGGATAGCGTACTCTTCCGGTACATCGTGGATTAGCGCCTTCCCGAGCAGGGCCATATCACGTGCGGTACTGAACTGTCCTGCCGCATCCAGGCCATGCACGGTCTGGAAAGTGGTATTGGTCAGCCCCAGTTTTTTCGCGTAGCCGTTCATCAGACCAATGAAGGATTCCTGGCTGCCCGCAACGTAATCAGCCAGTGCGATACAGGCATCGTTACCAGACTGGATAATAACGCCTTTATTCAGATCGGACACTGCAACCTGATCGCCGGGCTTGAGGAACATAACCGACGAACCGCGCAGGGCCGGATTACCGGTCGCCCAGGCGTCTTTGCCCACAGTGACCATGTCGTTGAGGTTAATTTTCCCGGCCTTCAGCGCCTGACCGACTACATAGCTGGTCATGATCTTGGTCAGACTGGCAGGATCCAGTTTCTCATCAGCATTACCTTCCGCCAGAACCTTACCGCTGGCGTAATCCATTAGGATCCACGCGCGCGCGTCGACGCTCGGTGGGGCCGTTGGTTGCTCCGCCGCCTGTACGCTCGGCGACAAAAGGATTAAGAGTGCAGAACCTGCAGCAAAGCTGCGAAGTGAAGAGAAGTATTGCGTCATAAATGCCACCCGAGTATCCATTCCAAAAAACCACGTCATACCACACCGTGTTTACACAAAACCAGCCAAGCGACCCTGGCCAACCCATGCAGAAAAGGTCTGATGGATGACGTGTAAAATAAGTGCGGTGAGTAATAACGCACTAACGAGCTTAAAGAAACCGTAAGTTGGTAAAGTTTTTAAAGTTTATGCAATAACACCGCGCTGCGCTGCTCCTGGCACGATTTTTTTAGACTTTGTTGCGTAAATATTAGGTTTACCCCACCATGTGGGCTAGTCAGATGGCATCTGCAGCCATAAAGCTGCTCAATTAATTTGCGGGGTTACTATGATTACACTGTGGGGTCGCAATAACTCGACCAACGTAAAAAAAGTATTGTGGACGCTCGAGGAACTGGAACTGCCGTATAACCAAATTCTGGCGGGCGGACAGCATGGCGGTAACCGCGATGCCGACTATCTGGCACTCAACCCGAACGGACTGGTCCCGCTGCTACGCGATGATGAAACGGACGTTGTTCTGTGGGAATCCAATACCATTGTCCGCTATCTGGCAGCTCAGTACGGACAAAAGCGTTTGTGGATTGACGCCCCGGCCGCGCGCGCCGTCGGTGAAAAATGGATGGACTGGGCAAACCAGACGCTAAGTCCTGCGCATCGGGTTATCTTGTTTGGCCTGGTCAGAACCCCTGCCGAGAAACGCGATATGGCGGCAATCGAGGCGGGTAGTCAGGTGTGCGATAACCTGTTTGCTATTCTGGATAACGCGCTGTCGGACCAGCCATGGTTCTCCGGGGCTGAATTTGGCACTGCCGATATCGCCGTTGCGCCGTTTATCTATAACCTGTTCAACGTTGGCCTGAGCTGGACCCCACGCCCACATCTGGAGAACTGGTATCAGCAACTGACCGAACGTCCGGCGTTTCAAAAAGTCGTAATGATCCCGGTCAGCTAACTCAATCAGGGACTCACTTTCAGTAATTCCCCGTCGGACTCGTCGGTTAGTACGTATAAGTACCCGTCTGGTCCGACGCGCACATCACGGATCCGTTGTCCCCTTTCCTGCAACAGACGACCCTCTTCGGTGACGGCATTCCCTTTGACGCTCAGCACGATCACTTCTTTATCTTTCAACGCGCCAATGAATAACTTCTGCCGCCACTGTGGGAAGGTATCGCTATTATAAAAAGCCATTCCGCTGACCGCCGGTGACTTTTCCCAGTAAAAGATGGGTTGCTCTGTTCCAGCAACAATTGGGCCTTTTGCTTCGGGAATTTTAAGACCACTGTAGTTAACGCCCCAGGTCGCAAGCGGCCAGCCGTAGTTTTTCCCTTTCTCCGGGATATTGATTTCATCGCCCCCGCGTGGACCATGCTCATTAAGCCACAGCGTATCGCTCCAGGGATTCATCGCCATCCCCTGCGGGTTGCGGATACCATATGACCAAATCTCTGCCCGTGCTCCTGCCCGCTTCACAAACGGATTATCCGGCGGAATTTTTCCCTCATCGGTCAGTCGTACGACCTTGCCCTGCAGCTTATCCAGATCCTGGGCGGTAGAACGTCGATTATTTTCACCAAGACCAATAAACAGATAACCGTTGCCATCAAAAACCATACGTCCGCCAAAATGGTTTCCGCTGGAGAGCTTCGGCTGTTGGCGAAAAATGGTCTGGAACCCTTGCAGATGTTTGAGATCGTCGCTCAGTCGTCCGTAACCAACCGCTGTCCCGGCGTTACCTTCACTGTCAGCTTCAGCAAAGCTAAGCCACACCCGGCGGGATTGTTTAAAATCCGGAGCTAATGCCACATCAAGCAATCCCCCCTGACCATTCGCCCAGACTTTGGGTACGCCGGTCAGCGGGTCGGAAAGCCCCTTCCCTGACTGCCAAAGTCGAAGCTGGCCGCCTTTGAGCGTAATGAGCATGCCGCGATTGTCGGGTAAAAACGCCAGCGACCACGGATGATCGAGTTTCGTTTGCAGCACTTCCACCTCTACCGCGGCGGCATAAGAGGAAAATAGCGCGAGTGGGACAGCACAGAGAAAGAGTCGACGCATAACACCTCCTTAATGGCTCTGCATAAAGCGTAGCCAGCAAGGGGAATTATCCTGCCACATTTACATAATCTTAACGAAAAGGGGGAGCGCCCTCCCCCTGATTCAGACGTGTTCCAGCGTTGAATAAGATTGCAAACACTGGATACTTAGCGTCAGCGTTGTCAGGCAGTTTTCCAGTTTCTCTGCGTTAACGGCGATAAAGGTTGGACAATCGTGATGTCCACTCATAAGACAAACAGCGGCGGCGGCTAACGCCCCTTCAGCACGATGAAGGGCATTCCACTCTTCCTGATCAAGATGCATACCGTGAAGCTGTGATTGCTCGTGCAATTCGCGATTCAGTACAAAAAAATTATCACGCAGACGATCGCTCTCGCTGACTGACATGTAGCCTTTCGCTTTTCTCAACAGCAGATAAGCGGCAAGTTCGACACGGGCGTTTATCAATTTGTTGAGAAGATCGGTTCTCAGTCTGTCAACAACCATACTTTGTTCCTCCTCTTTCCAACTATGGTGCAACTTAATAGTATGGTCATTTTTTGAACAAAGTCGTGTCCAGGATCAATCCATCACCGAAAATTAACACTATTTACAAATAATCTTTAATTCCACGCCGGGCGTGGCGACTGATGGTATGAGATTGCGATACAATTTTTATTCAGAACTCTGTAGAATCCGTGCCCTGAATATTCCAATAACTGAACAATTTTTACGCTATGAGCAATGTAACCCACCAGCCGAAAATCGGCTTTGTCTCCCTCGGCTGCCCGAAAAACCTCGTCGATTCTGAACGCATCCTGACCGAACTTCGTACCGAAGGCTATGACGTTGTGCCAAGCTACGACGACGCGGATATGGTTATCGTTAACACCTGTGGCTTTATCGACAGCGCGGTTCAGGAGTCGCTGGAAGCAATCGGCGAAGCGCTGAACGAAAACGGCAAGGTGATCGTCACCGGCTGTTTGGGCGCGAAAGTCGATCAGATCCGTGAAGTCCACCCGAAGGTGCTGGAAATCACCGGGCCGCATAGCTACGAACAGGTTCTGGAGCACGTTCACCACTATGTGCCCAAACCGAAGCACAACCCGTTCCTGAGCCTGGTTCCTGAACAGGGCGTCAAGCTCACTCCGCGTCATTATGCCTATCTGAAAATTTCTGAAGGCTGCAACCACCGCTGCACGTTCTGCATTATTCCGTCGATGCGTGGCGATCTGGTGAGCCGTCCGATTGGCGACGTCCTCAGCGAAGCCAAACGTCTGGTGGATGCGGGCGTGAAAGAGATACTGGTCATTTCTCAGGATACCTCCGCGTACGGCGTGGATGTGAAGCATCGCACCGGTTTCCATAACGGCGAGCCGGTCAAAACCAGCATGGTTGATCTGTGCGAGCAGTTATCAAAACTGGGGATCTGGACTCGTCTGCATTACGTCTATCCCTACCCGCACGTTGATGACGTGATCCCACTGATGGCGGAAGGGAAAATCCTGCCGTACCTGGACATCCCGCTGCAGCATGCCAGCCCGCGTATTCTTAAGCTGATGAAACGCCCAGGCTCCGTGGACAGACAACTGGCACGCATCAAGCAGTGGCGTGAAATCTGCCCTGAACTGACGCTGCGCTCAACCTTCATTGTCGGTTTCCCGGGTGAAACGGAAGAAGACTTCCAGATGCTGCTCGACTTCCTGAAGGAAGCGCGTCTGGACCGCGTGGGCTGCTTTAAATACAGCCCGGTAGAAGGCGCTGGCGCCAATGACCTGCCGGACCAAATCCCGGAAGAGGTGAAAGAGGAACGCTGGAACCGCTTTATGCAATTGCAACAGCAAATCTCCGCTGAACGTTTGCAGGAAAAAGTGGGCCGCGAAATTCTGGTTATCGTTGATGAAGTTGACGAAGAAGGCGCGATTGGCCGCAGCATGGCTGACGCCCCTGAAATCGACGGCGCGGTATACCTGAATGGCGAAACCAAGGTGAAACCTGGCGATATCATCCGCGTGAAGGTCGAAAACGCTGATGAATACGATCTGTGGGGCACCCGCGTTTAAATAAGCGCAACCCAACTGTAGGCCGGATAAGCGTTACGTCTTATCCGGCCCTGTGATTTATCCTTTAATTTTCGGGTCCAGCGCGTCGCGCAGACCATCTCCGAGTAAGTTAAACGCCAGCACCGTCAGGAATATCGCCACCGCCGGGAAAATCGCCACGTGCGGCGCGATCACCATATCAGCGCGGGCTTCATTGAGCATTGCCCCCCACTCCGGGGTCGGCGGCTGCGCACCCAATCCCAGAAATGACAGGCTCGCGGCAGAGATAATCGACGTGCCAATACGCATGGTAAAAAAGACCACGATCGATGAAACCGTACCCGGCAAGATATGGTTGAAGATGATGGTCGCATCGCTGGCACCAATACTGCGCGCGGATTCAATAAAGGTCTGCTGCTTTAACACCAGCGTATTTGCGCGCACCAGCCGCGCGAAGGCCGGAATGGAGAAAATGGCCACGGCAATAATCACGTTTGCAATGCCGCTGCCCAGCACAGCGACCACGGCTATCGCCAGCAAAATGCCCGGAAAGGCGAACAGCACATCGCAGATACGCATAATCAGTCGATCCCACCAGCCTTCGTAGTATCCCGCCAGCAGACCCAGCACGGTGCCAATCGCTGCGCCAATAAATACGGCAAAGACCCCCGCCGCCAGCGAGATTTGCGCCCCCACCAGCACGCGGCTAAAAATATCCCGCCCCAGCGAGTCAACGCCGAACCAGTGCAGCATCGACGGTCCGTCATTCAGACGGTCATAATCGAAGTAATTCTCGGCATCAAATGGCGTTAACCAGCGAGCAAAAATCGCCACCATTATCAGCAGCACGACAAATAACCCCGCTAACATCGCCATGCGCTGGCGACGGAAACGACGCCAGAATTCATGCCACGGCGTGCGTATCTGCTCAGGCTTAACAAGGGGCATCGCATTTAAAATCGCCTGTCGGCGCCAGTTAAAAAATCGCATCCTTACTTGTACCTGATAGCCGGATTAATGGCGGCATAGAGCACATCCACCACTAAGTTAATAAGAATAAACTCCAGAGAAAACAACAGCACCTCGGCCTGAATCACCGGATAGTCGCGCATTTCGACTGAGTCCACCAACAGCCGCCCAAGCCCTGGCCAGTTAAACACCTTCTCAACCACAATTGAGCCGCCAAGCAAAAAGCCAAACTGTAGCCCCATCATGGTGACCACCGGGATCATCGCATTACGCAAACCATGTTTTAACACCACCCAGGTTTCACTCACCCCTTTGGCCCGCGCGGTACGCATATAGTCTTCACTGAGCACATCGACAAACGAAGCGCGGGTAAACCGGGCTAACACCGCAGCCACCGCCGCACCCAGGGTAATAGACGGGAGGATATAGTGCCGCCAGGTATCAGCGCCAACGGTGGGTAACCAGCCAAGCTCAACGGAGAATATCTGCATGAGCAGCATGCCGAGCGCAAACGCCGGGAAAGAGATCCCGGTGACGGCGAGCGTCATACTCAATCTGTCCGGCCAACGATTGCGCCATACAGCAGCAATGATCCCTGCCGTCATGCCGAATAACACCGCCCACGCCATGCTGGCAATGGTCAGCCATAGCGATGGCATAAAACGACTGGCTATCTCTTCGGAGACCGGGCGACGAGAAACCATTGAGGTTCCAAAATCGCCTTGCAACACGTTAGTAATGTAATGCCAGAACTGAATATGCAGCGGCTGGTCCAGACCCAACTGCTGACGCACCAGTTCGATAACCTCAGCGTCAGCCTCCGGTCCAGCAATCAGCCGGGCCGGATCGCCGGGTAGCAGGTGAACAAATAAAAATACCAGCACCGCTACAATCAACAGAGTTGGAATCAACCCCAGCAGGCGCTTGAAAACATAGTTAAGCATCACACTCCCTTCGCCGGCCCCTGCGTGGCGGGGCCGGATGAATAGCTTATTTTAAATCCGCATCATCAAAGCTAAATCCGGTATCCGGCATGATCCAGAACCCGGTCAATCTGGTGTTGTGCGCCGAAATCAGTTGTTCCACTACCAGTGGGATCCAAGGCGACTCTTTCCAGATAATATCCTGCGCATCCTTGTACAGCTTCGCTTTCTGGGCCAGATCGTTGGTTTGCAACGCTGCCGCTAAATCACTGTCCACCTGCTTATTGCTGTAGAACGCCGTATTAAACAGCGTTGGCGGCCAGTTTTGAGATGCAAACAGCGGTGACAGCGCCCAGTCTGCTTCACCCGTAGAGGCAGACCAGCCGGTGTAGAACATGCGTACCCCGCTCTCTTTCTGCGCTTTACCTTCGACTTGCGCCGCGCGCTGACCGGCATCCATCGCCGTCACCTGAGCCTTAACGCCCACCTGCGCCAGTTGCTGCTGGGTAAATTGCAGCACTTTTTGCGCGGTACTATGGTTATGAGAAGACCATAGCGTGGTGGTAAAACCGTTCGGATAACCCGCTTCTTTCAGCAGTTCGCGCGCTTTTGCCGGGTCGTATGGCCATGGCGTATAGCTTTGCGCATAGGCGATCGACGGTGGGAGAACGCCGGTTGCTGGCGTCGCGTAACCGGCAAACGCCACTTTCACCAGCGCCTGACGGTTGATGGCATAATTCAGCGCTTCACGCACCTTCGGGTTATCGAACGGTTTTTGCGTGACGTTCATGCTGATGTAACGCTGCATAATAGACGGACTGGCCACCAGTTCCAGGTTTTTATTCTTCGCCAGTAGCGCCGCCTGCTCGTAAGGGATCGGGAAGGCAAACTGCGCTTCCCCGGTCTGCAGCATTGCCGCACGCGTGTTGTTGTCGGTCACCGGACGCCAGGTAATCGTATCCAGCTTTGGCAGCCCTTGCTGCCAGTAACCCGCGAACTTCTTAACCTTTACAAAATCCGTCTGATTCCAGGTCTCAAGCTGATACGGCCCGGTCCCCACGGGATGGAAACCGATCTCCTTGCCGTATTTCTCCAGCGCGGCGGGAGAGATCATCGCCGTAGCCGGGTGCGCCAGAATATTGATAAATGCAGAGAACGGCTGCTTCAGCGTTATCTTCACCGTCGACGGATCGACGACCTCGGTTTTATCGATATTCTTATACAGGTTGTAGCGTTTCAGATGGTTTTCCGGGTTGCTGGCCCGGTCGAAGTTAGCTTTAACCGCATCGGCGTTGAAGTCGGTGCCGTCCTGAAACTTCACACCCTGTCGCAGCTTAAGGGTATAAGTCAGGCCATCATCAGAAACCGTATAACTCTCCGCCAGCACATTTTTCAGCTTCATCTCTTTATCAAGGCCAAACAGCCCCTGGTAAAACGACTTCGCTACCGCCTGCGACAACGTGTCGTTTGCGTCGTAGGGATCGAGGGTGGTGAAATTGGATCCTACCGCCACTACTACATCTTTGGCGGCCCAGCCAGGTGTGGCGGCCAGCGCAGAGGCCACTCCCACAGCAACCAGCCATTTTCGAGCAACAATTTTTGTCATGTTATTCTCCTTAAACCCTGCCTGCCTGTTATAAACGCGAAAGCGCATTTTCTGGTTGCGGACGCGCAACATAATGCCCCGGGCCAACTTGCTGTAGTGAAACGGGGGAAATCTCTTCACCGCGTTTGCGGATATTACTGGGGATATCATCCGACAGCAGCACGCGCTGGGGCCGGTGATGTGAGGGATCGGCGACCGGGACTGCCGCCATCAGTTTGCGGGTGTACGGATGCTGCGGATTTTCAAACACCGCGCGTCGGGTGCCGATCTCGACGATTTGCCCAAGGTACATCACCGCCACCCGATGACTGATCCGCTCCACCACCGCCATATCGTGGGAAATAAACAGGTACGCAATCCCCATTTCTCGTTGGAGGTCGAGCAACAGGTTGATAATTTGCCCGCGAATTGAGACATCCAGCGCCGAGACTGACTCATCGGCAATAATCACCTTGGGATTGAGCGCCAGCGCCCGGGCAATACAGATACGCTGACGCTGACCACCGGAAAACTCATGCGGATAGCGCCAGGCATGCTCAGGGAGCAATCCTACGCGTTCCAGCAGCCATGCAACCCGTTTTGCCGCCGCATCGCCTTGCAGTAGCCCATGCACCCGCAGCGGTTCTAAAATGGAATATCCCACGGTCTGACGCGGATCGAGCGAAGCATAGGGGTCCTGGAAGATAAATTGAATATCCCGACGCAGCGGCTGTAGCTTACTGGCGGCCAGGGTATCGATACGCTGTCCGTTGAAAACAATCTCCCCGCGTTGAGACTCTACCAGACGTAGCAGCGCCCGACCGGTGGTGGATTTCCCGCAGCCTGACTCCCCCACCAGCGAGAGCGTCTCCCCGGGCCACAGGTCAAAGCTGACGTTTTCCACCGCATGCACCTCGCGGGTCACCCGATTAAGAATGCCGCTGCGCAGCGGAAAACGCGTCACCAGATTACGTACCTGCAAAATAGGCTCGCCTTCAACCACGGTATCCTGTTCAGTCTGTGGTTCTACATGGCTGGGATCGTGTAACGAAATGAGTGGAAACCGGCGCGGGTACGCTTGTCCGGTCATCGCCCCAAGCTGCGGCACGGCTGCCAGCAGCGCTTTGGTGTAAGGATGCTGGGGAGCGTGAAAAATCTGCTCAACGCTGCCGGTTTCTACCGCCTCGCCCTGATACATCACCAGCACGCGATCGGCAATATCCGCTACGACGCCCATATCGTGGGTAATAAAGATCACTCCCATCGACATATCCTGCTGCAACACTTTTATCAGTTGCAGGATCTGTGCCTGAATAGTGACATCCAGCGCGGTAGTCGGTTCATCGGCAATTAAAACCGCAGGGCGACACGATAGCGCCATGGCGATCATTACCCGCTGGCGCATGCCGCCAGAAAGCTGGTGCGGATAGCGCGATAAAATAGCCTTCGCCTCGGGGATACGCACCTGGTCGAGCATCCGTTTCGCTTCCACCATCGCCTCTTCGTGGCTGGCCCCCTGATGCAAACGGATTGACTCAGCAATCTGCTCACCCACGGTAAATACCGGATTAAGCGATGTCATGGGCTCCTGGAAGATCATGGCGATATCTGCGCCACGCACGTGACGCATCCGCGACGCGCTCTGTTCACCCAGCTCAATAACCTGTCGGTTACGGCGTCGAAGGAGCATTTCATCGCAGCTCACCTCGCCGCCTGACTGTTCAATCAAACGCATCAGCGACAAGGCTGTTACCGACTTTCCTGAACCGGATTCACCCACTATCGCCAGCGTTTCACCACGCTTCAGGCGAAATGACAGATTACGCACCGCACTGATGCGCTGTTGCTCCTGTTCAAAGGCAATGTTCAGGTTGCTGACTGCCAGCACGTCGCAGGCGTCAAGCTCATCACTGTGTGGCAACGGTATCTCCTTTTTCCCGATAAATACCGGTGGTTGGCGTATCGCCTGCATATCCCCAGGCACGGTACATGCCTTCGCTGTTAAAGGGCAAGGCGACGTTGCCCTCGTGATCGACGGCAATTAAACCGCCGCTACCGCCGAGCGCCGGTAATTTTTCCATTACTACGCGTTCGCACGCCTCCGATAAACTCAGGCCGCCATAGTCCATCAACGCCGCAATGTCATAGGCCGCCAGCGCACGAATAAAGACTTCACCGGTTCCGGTGCAGGAAACGGCCACACTTGCGTTATTGGCATAACAGCCAGCGCCGACCAGCGGACTGTCACCTACCCGACCCGGTAATTTATTGGTCATTCCGCCGGTCGATGTTGCCGCCGCCAGATTGCCAAACATATCCAGCGCGACCGCACCCACAGTACCCATTTTGTTGTTTTCATCCAGCGGGGTCGCGCTATGATCCAGCACCGTTTCACCCGCCGATTGCGCTGCCAGCAGTTGAGCGTAGCGTTCTGGCGTCGAGAAAATATCCGCCGAAACGCGCTCCATACCCTGCGCAATGGCAAAGTTTTCAGCCCCTTCACCTATCATCATGACGTGTGGGCTGTGTTCCATCACCAGGCGTGCCGCGAGAATTGGGTTGCGCAGATGGCTAACCCCGGCGACGGCTCCCGCGTTTAGCGTATTACCGTCCATCACACAGGCGTCCAGTTCATGGGTTTCATCACGGGTATACACCGCGCCAATTCCGGCATTAAACAACGGACACTCTTCCAACAAACGCACGGCTTCGGTGACCACATCCAGTGCGCTACGACCGTCTTCAAGCATCCGTTGGCCGGTTTCAACGATATCCGACAGCGCTTGTATATAACGCAATTCTTGCTCCTGGCTCAGTAACGCGCGGGTGATAGCCCCTGCGCCGCCGTGAATTGCAATGACTGCTTTACCCATTTTATTCGTCCATTAGGTGGCGGGTACTGGAGGGTTATAAATATCAGAATTTCGGTGACTTATTGATTCGATTTTTGAATATAGAAAGATGCAGACGTCATGTAAAGGTAAAGGCTCGCACCTCACACCCCGTCTCATCAGGCCATTCAGATGTGTTTAACGGAAAGGAGATCTCTCGACGTTGGTGCTAAATTATTCAAGCCGATCGGTAATCTGTTTTTTTGCATAAAATACAAAGCGTTCTACAGACGGCATACACGCTGCCCAGTTATGTTTGGTTAACCCCAGATATTCCGCACGCGCTGCTTGCAGCAAATCAGCATGCTCAGCGGGTAATTGCGGCAGAAGCCAGGATGCGGCCTCATCTTTAGCGACAATATTACCCGTAACCACGCTATACCAGATACGTGCCAGAGCAAGGATGATATTACGCTCGTCCCCCTCTAAATCAGCCGGTTTCTGCCACATCTCAAGGATATGCCGAAATGTTTGCAATACATCGCTAAACGGAATGACGTTAAATAACATCTCAGCCGGTTCACCGAACAGCGGTACGCTGGCGCGCCGGGCCTGGGTCAGCAGAATAGAAAGATCAGCATCCACCATTGCCAGTTCAAACACGCCAGCGCGAATATCATCACGCAGCCATTCGCCAAACTGCATTTCTCTCGCCGGTGGAAATCGCCACGGCACGATCTGCGAGTGCAGAACAACGGTCACTTCCAACGCACGATATGGCCCGGAGGTGCCGGGAGGCGCTGAAATGGTCAGCAAATCCTGCATCAGTTTTTTTCTTTGTCGGGCATTTATGGGTTCACGCAGGGTGACCAATAAATCAATGTCGCTTTGGGGTTTTAAGCCGCCTTCAACCGCAGAGCCATACAAATGAAGGGCAATGAGATTCCCCTCGAAAATCTGACGGATGCACGCACTGGCGGCCTCCACCTGTCGTCGAATTGCGTCTGGAATAATATTGGCCATTTAGCCCCCTGGGAAAAAAGAGCGGAAATATTGAGTCTATACTGCATTCTTCCTGCAGCGCTATCCCTGGCACAAAACCTTTACCAGATCTGATTCTAAGTCTGAGGTAGCATACTGCCCGCGTCCATTTTCTGACATAATGAGCAGATTCGATTTTGCCCCGCAGGAGTCTTCTCATGGAATTTACCGCCGGACTGATGCCGCTTGAAACGGCTCTCTCTCAGATGCTTTCGCGTATTACCCCGCTCACCGCCGTCGAAACGCTGCCGCTGGTTCAATGTTTTGGCCGTATTCTGGCCACCGACGTTGTCTCCCCCATTGATGTACCGGGATTCGATAACTCAGCAATGGATGGCTATGCGGTACGATTAGCCGATTTACAATCTGATCAGCCGCTTGCGGTGGCGGGTAAAGCCTTTGCCGGTCAGCCTTTCCATGGCGAGTGGCCTGCGGGAACCTGCATCCGTATTATGACCGGCGCCCCGGTGCCTGCTGGTTGTGAAGCAGTGGTGATGCAGGAGCAAACGGAACAAACTGACGACGGGGTGCGTTTTACCGCCGAAGTCCGCCGCGGGCAAAATATTCGTCTGCGCGGTGAAGATATTGCAAACGGCGCGGTGGTGTTTCCCGCCGGGACTCGCCTGACAACCGCCGAGCTTCCCGTTTTGGCTTCGCTCGGTGTTGCCGATGCTCCCGTAGTGCGCAAAGTCCGCGTGGCGCTGTTCTCCACCGGTGATGAACTGCAGTTGCCAGGTCAGCCGCTGGGAGACGGGCAGATTTATGACACTAACCGTCTGACCGTTCACCTGATGCTGCAACAGTTGGGCTGCGAAGTGATCAACCTGGGGATTATTCGCGACGATCCCAACGCGCTGCGTGCCGCGTTTATCGAAGCCGACAGCCAGGCCGATGTCGTCATCAGCTCCGGTGGCGTTTCAGTAGGCGAAGCGGATTACACTAAAACTATTCTGGAAGAGCTGGGAGAAATTGCCTTCTGGAAGCTGGCCATCAAACCGGGCAAACCGTTCGCGTTTGGCAAACTGAGCAACAGCTGGTTTTGCGGTCTGCCGGGTAATCCAGTGTCTGCGGCCCTCACCTTCTATCAACTGGTACAACCGCTCCTGGCGAAACTCAGCGGCAACACCGCCTGTGGACTACCGCCTCGCCAGCGCGTGCGCACCGCTTCACGCCTGAAGAAAACACCTGGCCGTCTGGATTTTCAGCGCGGTGTATTGCAGCGTACCGCTGAAGGCGAACTGGAAGTCACCACTACCGGGCACCAGGGCTCGCATATTTTTAGCTCTTTTAGCCAGGGTAACTGTTTTATCGTGCTGGAGCGCGATCGCGGTAACGTCGAAGCCGGCGAATGGGTTGAGGTCGAGCCGTTTAACGCACTGTTTGGAGGCCTGTAATGGCAGAACTCAGCGACCAGGAGATGATGCGCTATAACCGGCAAATCATTCTGCGCGGCTTCGATTTCGAAGGTCAGGAAGCGCTCAAGGAGGCGCGGGTACTGGTCGTTGGTGTGGGGGGACTGGGATGTGCAGCAACTCAGTACCTTGCAGGCGCTGGCGTCGGGCATTTAACCTTGCTCGACTTTGACACGGTCTCCGTGTCGAACCTCCAGCGCCAGACGCTGCACAGCGATGCGACCGTTGGACAGCCAAAAGTGCTATCCGCCCGCGACGCACTGGCGCGGATTAACCCTTATATCGCCATTACACCGGTGAATGCGCTGCTGGACGAGAGCGAGATTCACACGCTTATTACCGAACACGATTTGGTGCTGGACTGTACGGATAATGTCAGCATCCGCAATCAGTTGAATGCCGGATGCTTCGCCGCCAGGATTCCGTTGGTTTCCGGTGCGGCAATTCGCATGGAAGGACAAATTACCGTATTTACCTACCAGGAAGGAGAGCCCTGCTACCGTTGCCTGAGCCGTCTGTT
Source organism: Citrobacter sp. RHBSTW-00859 (assembly GCF_013729795.1). Taxonomy (NCBI): domain Bacteria; kingdom Pseudomonadati; phylum Pseudomonadota; class Gammaproteobacteria; order Enterobacterales; family Enterobacteriaceae; genus Citrobacter; species Citrobacter sp. RHBSTW-00859. The sequence goes on from NZ_CP056284.1 coordinate 3,282,155, forward strand.
CGGTGAAAACGCCCTGACCTGCGTAGAGGCCGGAGTGATGGCCCCGCTGATCGGCGTGATCGGCTCGTTACAGGCGATGGAAGCCATTAAGCTGCTGGCTAACTACGGTAAACCGGCTTCAGGAAAAATCGTCATGTACGACGCCATGACCTGCCAGTTTCGCGAAATGAAGCTGATGCGCAATCCCACCTGTGAGGTCTGCGGGAGTTAGCAGAGAAATCGTCGGCACCACACTATTGCCAGAGAGCGATGCTAACGCCTCCTGTCAGGCCTACAACAGCGCATTGTGTAGGCCTGATAAGGTGTCAGCCGCCATCCGGCAAAACAGACTTACAGAGAAGTGCGTCCAAATGCGCTCTGCCAGTCGTGCTCGAACTTCGCTACGGCAGCATCAACGGCCGGAGAGCTAATCATCTGCTGAGCGACATCCAGCGGCAGCGTGATGGACTCGCAGCCTGCCAGCAGGCAATCCAGCGCCTGACGCGGCGTTTTAAAACTGGCGGCCAGTACTTTGGCGTGCGGGGCATGCATTTTCAGTAAGGTCTGCAGATCGGTCACCGTCTGAATGCCGTCCCCCCCCTGCGCATCCACACGGTTAACGTATGGCGCAACGTATTCGGCCCCCGCAAGCGCAGCTAATAGCCCTTGAGCAGCGCCGTATACCGCGGTACCCAACGTCGGGATCCCCTCTTCTTTCAGCAATTTAATGGCCGTCAGACCTTCTGCCGTGACCGGCACTTTGACCACGATATCCGCAATGATTGCCCGCAGCTTACGCGCATCGCTGACCATGCCTTCGGCGGTGGTCGCCATTACCTGAGCAAACAGGCGTCCTTGCCCTCCCATCGCTTCCTGCAGTTGCGGCAGTAACACCTCCAGCGTCTGCTTACCTGCCGCCACAATGCTTGGGTTAGTGGTCACCCCTGCCAGCGGAAAAACCCGCGCCAGAGCTTTTACCGCGTCAACGTCAGACGTATCTAAATAGAGTTCCATAACCTTTCCTCAAACGAATAATTAGCATGAATAAAAGGTAGCACGGCGAAACCTCACGGTTAGTTGACGTACGTCAATATAACTTTCATTCGAAAGTAATTTAATCTTTATACGAAAGATGAGAGGCCGCTTATGATTTTCAATATCCAGCGCTATTCCACACATGATGGTCCCGGTATCCGTACTGTGGTGTTCCTTAAGGGATGCTCCCTGGGCTGTCGGTGGTGCCAGAATCCGGAAAGCCGCGCCCGCACGCAGGATCTGCTCTATGACGCACGTTTGTGCCTCGACGGTTGCGATCTCTGTGCTCAGGCCGCACCGAAGGTGATTGAACGCGCGCTGAACGGATTGCTGATTCATCGCGAAAAACTGACCGATGATGCGCTCACGGCGCTGACCCACTGCTGTCCAACCCAGGCGCTGACCGTCTGCGGAGAGGAAAAAAGCGTGGACGACATCATGGCGACCGTAGTGCGTGATAAACCGTTTTACGATCGCAGCGGCGGGGGTCTCACCCTGTCTGGCGGTGAACCCTTTATGCAGCCAGAACTGGCGGCAGCGCTGCTCAAAGCCAGCCACGATGCAGGTATTCATACAGCGGTTGAAACCTGTCTGCATGTCCCGTGGAAGTATATTGAACCGTCATTACCTGACGTCGACCTGTTCCTGGCCGATTTAAAACATGTCGCCGACGCGCCGTTTAAACAGTGGACCGATGGCAGCGCCTCTCGCGTACTGGAAAATCTGAAAAAACTGGCCGCCGCCGGTAAAAAAATGGTTATCCGCGTCCCCCTGATTCAGGGGTTCAACGCTGACGAAGCCGCTATTCAGGCCATTACCGATTTTGCTGCCGACGAGCTTCACGTCGATGAGATCCATTTTTTGCCCTACCACACGCTGGGCATCAACAAATACCACTTACTCAGTCAACCCTACAACGCACCGGATAAACCGCTTGATGCGCCTGCGCTGCTCGAATTTGCCCAGCAGTACGCCAGCCTTAAAGGTTTAACCGCGACCCTACGAGGATAATCGCCATGACCACTCTGAAACTGGACACACTCAGCGACCGTATCAAAGCGCATAAAACGGCCCTGATCCACATCGTGAAGCCGCCGGTTTGTACCGAGCGCGCCCAGCACTATACCGAGATGTATCAACAGCATCTGGATAAACCTATCCCGGTTCGCCGCGCGCTGGCGCTGGCCCATCATCTGGCGGAACGCACCATCTGGATCAAGCATGACGAACTGATCATTGGTAACCAGGCAAGCGAAGTGCGTGCCGCGCCAATCTTCCCGGAATACACCGTGTCGTGGATTGAAAAAGAGATCGATGACCTCGCCGACAGGCCGGGCGCGGGCTTTGCGGTAAGCGAAGAGAACAAACGCGTGTTGCACGAGGTGTGTCCATGGTGGCGTGGTCAGACCGTGCAGGATCGCTGCTACGGGATGTTTACGGACGAGCAGAAAGGGTTGCTGGAAACCGGCATTATCAAAGCTGAAGGTAACATGACCTCCGGTGACGCACACCTGGCGGTAAACTTCCCGCTGCTGTTGGAAAAGGGTCTCGACGGCCTGCGCCACAAAGTTGATGAACGTCGTTCCCGCATCAATCTGACATGTCTGGAAGACCTTCATGGCGATCAGTTTCTGAAAGCGATTGATACCGTGCTGGAGGCCGTCAGTCTGCACATTGAGCGCTTTGCCGCGCTGGCACGTAAAATGGCGGCCACGGAAACTCGCGCCAGTCGTCGTGATGAACTGCTGACCATGGCGGACAACTGCGATGTTATCGCCCATGAGCCGCCAAAAACGTTCTGGCAGGCGCTGCAGTTGTGCTATTTCATCCAGTTGATCCTGCAAATTGAATCGAATGGTCACTCAGTGTCGTTTGGTCGCATGGATCAGTACCTCTATCCGTTCTACCGTCGTGACGTAGAACTGAACCAGAGCCTCGATCGTGAGCACGCCATTGAGCTGCTACACAGCTGCTGGCTGAAACTGCTGGAAGTGAACAAAATCCGCTCCGGCTCCCATTCGAAAGCCTCGGCGGGTAGCCCGCTGTATCAGAACGTGACCATTGGTGGCCAAAACCTGGTCAACGGTCAGGCAATGGATGCTGTCAATCCGCTCTCCTACGCCATTCTGGAATCCTGCGGTCGCCTGCGTTCTACTCAGCCAAACCTGAGCGTGCGTTATCATGCAGGGATGAGTAATGATTTCCTGGATGCCTGTGTACAGGTGATCCGCTGCGGCTTCGGGATGCCTGCCTTTAATAACGACGAAATCGTCATACCTGAATTCATTAAGCTTGGCATTGAACCGCAGGACGCCTATGACTATGCGGCCATTGGTTGCATCGAAACCGCCGTTGGCGGCAAATGGGGCTACCGCTGTACCGGTATGAGCTTTATTAACTTTGCCCGCGTGATGCTGGCAGCGCTGGAAGGTGGTCGCGATGCCACCAGCGGTAAAGTATTTCTGCCACAGGAAAAAGCGCTCTCGGCTGGTAACTTCAACAATTTCGACGAAGTGATGGACGCCTGGGATGCGCAGATTCGCTACTACACGCGTAAATCTATCGAAATTGAGTATGTTGTCGACACCATGCTGGAAGAGAACGTACACGATATTCTGTGCTCTGCGCTGGTAGATGACTGTATTGAACGCGCGAAAAGCATTAAGCAAGGCGGTGCGAAATACGACTGGGTATCGGGTTTGCAGGTGGGTATTGCCAACCTCGGCAACAGCCTGGCTGCGGTGAAGAAACTGGTCTTTGAACAAGGCGCTATCGGTCAGCAACAGCTGGCCGCCGCGCTGGCCGACGATTTTGACGGTCTGACCCACGAACAATTACGCCAGCGGCTGATCAACGGCGCACCGAAATACGGCAACGATGACGATAGCGTTGATACGCTGCTGGCCCGCGCTTATCAGACCTATATCAATGAGTTGAAACAGTATCATAATCCGCGTTACGGACGTGGCCCGGTTGGCGGCAATTACTACGCGGGTACCTCATCGATCTCCGCAAACGTACCGTTTGGCGCGGCAACGATGGCCACACCGGATGGTCGTAAGGCGCACACTCCGCTGGCAGAAGGCGCAAGCCCGGCTTCCGGAACGGACCATCTCGGCCCAACAGCGGTAATTGGCTCGGTGGGTAAACTGCCGACCGGTTCAATCCTCGGCGGCGTGTTGTTAAACCAGAAGCTGAACCCGGCCACGCTGGAGAATGAATCCGATAAGCAAAAGCTGATGATCCTGCTGCGTACCTTCTTTGAAGAGCACAAAGGCTGGCATATTCAGTACAACATTGTCTCCCGTGAAACGCTGCTGGAAGCCAAAAAGCACCCGGATCAGTATCGTGACCTGGTGGTCCGTGTAGCAGGTTATTCGGCCTTCTTCACCGCGCTGTCTCCAGATGCGCAGGACGATATCATCGCACGTACTGAACATATGCTGTAATCCCCCTTACCCGGCGGCATTTCGCTTGCCGGGTATTCTTCTTTCGAATGAAATAAATTTGTGCTTTAGCTCACATTGTTATTAAAATGTTTCTGGTCGCAGTTATGAGCCAGGAGCAAGTATGACCATCAAAGTTATCGTCACCGATATGGACGGAACTTTTCTCGACGACGCCAAAAAATACGATCATGCACGTTTTATGGCGCAGTATCAGGAACTGAAAAAACGAGATATTGAATTTGTCGTGGCCAGCGGCAATCAGTATTACCAACTGATCTCCTTTTTCCCGGAACTCAAAAATGAGATCTCTTTTGTTGCCGAGAACGGGGCGTTAGTTTTTGAACATGGCAAACAGCTGTTTCACGGTGAGCTGACCCGCCACGAATCCCGCATTGTCATTGGCGAACTGCTCAAAGATACGCATCTCAACTTTGTGGCTTGTGGCCTGCAAAGCGCCTACGTTAGCGAAAATGCCCCCGAGTCCTTTGTCGCATTGATGTCAAAACACTACCATCGCCTGAAACCCGTGAAGGATTATCAGGACATCGATGATGTGCTGTTCAAGTTCTCGCTGAATTTACCGGACCAACAAATCCCATTAGTGATCGATCACCTTCATTCTGCCCTTGACGGTATAATGAAGCCCGTCACCAGCGGCTTTGGATTTATCGACCTGATCATTCCAGGTTTGCATAAAGCCAACGGAATCAGCCGTCTGCTAAAGCGCTGGAACCTGTCCCCGCAAAACGTGGTCGCCATTGGCGATAGCGGCAATGACGCAGAAATGCTGAAAATGGCGCGCTACTCTTTCGCCATGGCCAATGCGGCAGAGAGTATCAAATCGATTGCCCGCTATCAGACCGACGACAATAACCATCAGGGCGCGCTGAACGTGATTCAGGCGGTGCTGGATAACACTTCCCCTTTTAATTGCTAATCCTGCCCAACCGGGGTATCCCCTTGCCCCGGTTTCCACGCTTTTTCATGTTTCTCACACCATCAAATTTTAAACTTGCGTTAACTAAATTTTAACTTATATTATCACCTGTAAGTTAAATAAGTTTCGAATGAAAGTTAATGCGAGGTGGATATGGCTTTTACTTTTACCAGCGACACGTTGCCCACCGATCACAAAGCGGCAATCCGGCAGATGAAAAAGCAATTGCGTGAACAGCTTGGAGATGTTCAGTCGATTTTCAATCAGTTGAGCGAGGCCATTGTTAATCGCGTGGCGGAAATCAACGCCCTCAAAGCGCAAGGCTCTCCGGTATGGCCTGTGTTGTCCTATGCGGATATCAAGGCAGGTCGCGTGAGTACTGAGCAGCGTGAAGAAATTAAGCGTCGCGGATGCGCGGTCATTAAAGGCCATTTCTCTCGCGAACAAGCCCTCGATTGGGATAGGTCAATGCTGGACTATCTGGACCGCAACCATTTTGACGACGTTTACCAAGGACCGGGCGATAATTTCTTTGGTACCCTGAGCGCATCGCGGCCTGAAATCTACCCCATCTACTGGTCCCAGGCGCAGATGCAGGCCCGTCAGAGTGAAGAAATGGCAAATGCGCAGTCATTTCTCAACCGTCTTTGGGCATTTGCAGGCGAAGGTAAGCAATGGTTTAACCCGGATGTCAGCATTATCTACCCCGACCGCATACGCCGTCGTCCACCGGGAACGACGTCCAAAGGGCTGGGCGCGCATACGGATTCCGGTGCGCTGGAACGCTGGCTTCTGCCGGCATATCAGCAGGTCTTTGCTAATGTTTTCAATGGTAAGCTGGAAGATTACGACCCGTGGCAGGCCGCGCATCGCACTGAAGTAGAAGAGTACACGGTGGATAACACCACCAAATGTTCAGTATTCCGTACCTTCCAGGGCTGGACTGCACTCTCTGATATGCTGCCAGGTCAGGGGTTGTTGCACGTGGTCCCTATCCCTGAAGCAATGGCCTGGGTACTGTTACGCCCATTGCTTGACGATGTGCCGGAAGATGAACTTTGCGGCGTAGCGCCCGGCAGAGTTCTGCCGATTTCTGCGCAATGGCATCCGCTGCTGATTGAAGCGTTAACCAGCATTCCGCAACTGGACGCCGGAGACTCCGTCTGGTGGCATTGCGATGTGATCCACTCCGTCGCGCCGGTAGAAAATCAGCAGGGTTGGGGCAACGTGATGTACATCCCTGCCGCACCGATGTGCGAAAAGAATCTGGCCTACGCCCATAAAGTGAAGGCCGCGCTGGAAAAAGGCGTATCGCCAGGTGATTTCCCACGCGAGGATTATGAAACTCACTGGGAAGGACGCTTCACGCTGGATGATTTGAATATCCATGGCAAGCGTGCGCTGGGGATGGAATAATCCGTCCCCTTCCAACGCCTTTAAAACAGTCCGGTTTTCTTCACTACATGACAAAAACCGGATATTTTTTTATTCTATTGATACTGCTGCCAGTTTCCATTTATCATTTTCTTTGAGCATTGTAACGTTAATCTCGCCAGACTCTCCGTTTTTAAACTCTACGCTTCCAGACAAAGAACCAACATCATTTACTACATTGAAACTATCGAAACTGTATTCGCTAATATCATCAAAATGAACAGACTCGGTTACAAGCTTAAAATCCTCGCTGTTCATTTTTCTTTGCAGAAAAGAAGAGCTTGCCTGATAAGCCTGAACATATTGTCCATTACGGAGCAAATCTATCTCTGTTCGCGCAGCATCCTTCAAATCACCCATCGTGGAAAAAAGGAAAGTGCCAATACCAATAAAAATAATTAGTGCGGCAATCACCGCTCCCGCAATAACAAATTTCCTTTTTTTCTTGTCTGCTAACACACCACGAACCAGCCATCCAGCATCACGAACTATATCAAAAACAGGGTCGGTAATTTCCGTTGATGCAAATTTGTAGCCATCAATTTTACCAAAGCTACCATCTTCTTTTTTCCCCCAAGGATCCCCCAGCAGAAAACTCAAGACGTTGCCCGATTTGGACAGATTTGCTCAATCTGAACCCACCCAAATCTGAATCCCACTCCACATCGGTAGTTTTTTCCCGATAGCTAATCTGCTTTTTACTTTCATCGAAGAACAGTCTTAACTCATATTGTTTTTGCAATCCGTATTGACTGAAGTAATCTATCCACTCAGCATCTACGATATTCCAGGATGCAACAATATCATCGCCATCTTCACGTAAAATGAAAGGATGCTCGTTGCTGTTGTTTAAACTTAGTAAGTTTAATTTAAGATTGGCTAAAGAAAGCGGTTCCATCTGACTTATTTCCTTTCCCTGTGTAGGTAGTTATGGAAAGTATCTTAGCCACAATTGTGGCTAAGATTAATAAGCAGAACTTTTTTTCAGAAAAGTGCGGGGAGAGACTTATTCAATACCTTTACTACGCAGGTAATCTTCGTAGTTACCGGTGAAGTCGATTACGCGTTCCGGCGTAATTTCAATCACGCGGGTTGCCAACGAACTGACGAACTCACGGTCGTGAGAAACGAAGATCAGCGTACCCTGGTACATTTCCAGCGCCATGTTCAGCGACTCGATAGATTCCATATCCAGGTGGTTGGTCGGTTCATCCATTACCAGGATATTCGGTTTCTGCATCATCAGCTTACCGAACAGCATGCGTCCTTTTTCACCACCGGACAGCACTTTAGCAGGTTTCTTGATATCGTCCTGGCTGAACAGCAAGCGACCAAGGAAGCTACGTACTACCTGCTCATCATCGCCTTCCTGTTTCCACTGACTCATCCACTCGAAGACCGTCAGATCGTTTTCGAATTCGTACTCATGATCCTGAGCGTAGTAACCAACCTGGGCGTTTTCAGACCATTTCACGGTACCGTTATCCGGCTGTAATTCGCCGACCAGCGTTTTCAGCATGGTTGATTTACCCACGCCGTTGGCACCAAGAATGGCAATTTTCTCGCCAACTTCCAGCAGCAGGTTAAAGTTTTTAAACAACGGACCTTCATCAAACCCTTTCGTCAGCGCTTCCACTTCCAGCGCGTTACGGAACAGTTTCTTATCCTGTTCGAAGCGGATGAACGGGTTCTGACGGCTGGACGCCTTCACTTCGTCAAGCTTGATCTTATCAATCTGACGCGCACGAGAAGTCGCCTGACGAGATTTAGATGCGTTGGCGCTAAAGCGGCTGACGAAGGATTGCAGATCGGCAATCTGCGCTTTTTTCTTGGCGTTATCAGCCAGCAGACGTTCACGCGCCTGGGTTGCCGCCGTCATATATTCGTCGTAGTTACCCGGATAAACACGCAGTTCGCCGTAGTCCAGATCCGCCATGTGCGTACAGACCATGTTCAGGAAGTGACGGTCGTGCGAAATGATGATCATGGTGCTGTCACGCTCGTTCAGCGTCTGCTCCAGCCAGCGGATGGTGTCGATATCCAGGTTGTTCGTTGGTTCGTCGAGCAGCAGAATGTCCGGGTTAGAGAACAGCGCCTGTGCCAGAAGCACACGCAGCTTCCAGCCGGGGGCGACTTCGCTCATCGGGCCATAATGCTGTTCTACCGGAATACCTACGCCCAGCAGCAGTTCACCCGCACGCGCTTCCGCAGAGTAGCCGTCCATTTCGCCATACTGAACTTCAAGGTCAGCAACTTTATAGCCGTCTTCTTCGCTCATTTCGGCCAGGGCGTAAATGCGATCGCGCTCCTGCTTTACTTCCCACAGTTCACCGTGACCCATGATCACGGTGTCAAGCACGGTGAACTCTTCAAAGGCGAACTGATCCTGACGCAGCTTACCAATACGCTCGTTCGGATCGAGGGAAACGTTGCCCAGCGTCGGTTCGAGGTCGCCGCCGAGAATTTTCATAAAAGTGGATTTACCGCTACCGTTCGCGCCAATCAGGCCGTAACGGTTGCCGCCGCCAAATTTGACGGAAATATTTTCAAACAGCGGCTTACTGCCGAACTGCATGGTGACGTTGCTGGAAACTAACACTGGCGTATCCTGAAAGAGAAAGAAATATGTGACGAACCGCTTATTATGCCATAAGTCTGCAATAAGATCGCGCCTTGATGCTGAAGGGATAAAGTGAAAGCAAAAGGAAAAAAATGTGATTTAGTACACATCCGAATTCCTTGTTGCTCAGATTGCACATATAATGCGTGCCCAACACTACATAAATCTCAACCCACTAGCCTGCCTGGCACTGAATCTCGCATACATGAACATGAATATGAAATTAACAACGCTTTTCGCGGCGGCACTCGCAATAGTTGGTTTTTGTAACACCGCTTCTGCCGTCACGTACCCGCTGCCTACCGATGGCAGCCGTTTGATCGGCCAAAACCAGGTCATCACTATTCCTGAAGGCAACACCCAACCGCTGGAGTATTTTGCGGCGGAGTATCAGATGGGTCTGTCTAATATGCTGGAAGCCAACCCGGGCGTGGATACCTTCCTGCCGAAGGGCGGCACCGTCCTGAACATACCTCAGCAATTGATCCTGCCGGATACCGTGCATGAAGGTATTGTTATTAACAGCGCTGAAATGCGTCTGTACTACTACCCGAAAGGCACCAACACCGTTATTGTTCTGCCGATCGGTATTGGCCAGTTGGGCAAAGACACGCCAATCAACTGGACCACCAAAGTAGAACGTAAAAAAGCGGGCCCAACCTGGACGCCAACGGCAAAAATGCATGCGGAATACCGCGCTGCGGGCGAACCGCTGCCAGCTGTTGTTCCGGCAGGTCCGGATAACCCGATGGGCCTGTACGCGCTGTATATCGGTCGCCTGTACGCCATCCACGGCACCAATGCTAACTTCGGCGTCGGCTTACGCGTCAGCCACGGTTGCGTGCGTCTGCGTAACGACGACATCAAATTCCTGTTTGAAAATGTGCCGGTCGGCACCCGCGTACAGTTTATCGATGAGCCGGTAAAAGCCACGACTGAACCAGACGGCAGCCGTTACATCGAGGTACACAACCCACTGTCTACCACTGAAGCACAGTTCGAAGGCGGGGAAATCGTACCGATTACGCTGAACAAGAGCATTACCAGCATCACCGGTCAGTCTGACGTCGATCAGGCCGTCGTTGAGCAGGCGGTACAGAACCGTTCAGGTATGCCGGTTCGTCTGAACTAAGCATCAAAACTGCCCTTTCGCCTTATCGGGCCTACTTAACCTGTAGGCCCGATAAGCGCCAGCCCCATCGGGCACCATCCTCACATCACCTGCAATAAACCATACCCTACCAGCGCCGCCCATATTAGCATCGGCACCGAATACCAATGAAAACGCCACCAGATCCGTCGATCGTTTGCCATCCGTAAAGCAATAAGATTCGCCAGCGATCCCGGCAACAACCCAAAACCGCCCACATTGACCGCCCAGGCCAGCAGCAGCGTTGGCGGGACGTAGTTCAGCAGCAAAATCGTGCTGGGAACATTACTGATAAACTGCGACAGGCCAATGGCCGTCAACCAAAGCCCCGGCGCTGAAAGCGTGCCAATCTGGTGGGTAATCTCCTGCAAGGCCGGGAGCTGCGTCAGCAAGTGCACATCAATGAACATCGCCATAAACACCAACAGCAGCGTCCAATCCACGCTGAGGATCACGCGGCGAGCCAGCACCATGAATCCTGCCGCGACGATCGCCAGGCCCCACAGCTCTTGTTTTAACTCCAGTGCCGCCAGGAAGATGATATACAGCCCCAGACAGCTCCACACCAGGCGCGGTTGCCAGTCAGGCGCGCGCGTACCGGTATGATAATGCAAAGCTTTATGCGGGAAACTGAACCAGCACAACACCACCAGCGTCAGCATCATGGTCCCCGCAAGCGGCGCCATCTGCCAGGTAAACGCGGTAAACGATAAGCCGGAGCGTCCCCACATCAGAATGTTTTGCGGATTACCTATTGGCGTGAGCAACGATCCGGCGTTTACCGCCAGCGCCTCAAAGATAATCAGGCGATTTACAGGAATGGCACACAATTTTTTCAGGGTGATCGTCAGCGGAACAACAATAAACAGCGCAACATCGTTGGTCAGAAACGTCGACAGCAGCGCCGCCGCCAGCACCATAAATATCGCCAATTGACGTTCGGTGTTAAAGCGCCGGGTCATCTTGCGCCCTAACACATCGAAGTAACCGCTTAGCTCCACGCCTTTGGTCAGTAACATCAGGCCGCTAAGCGTAATAATCGTGTGCCAGTCTATCGCCCCCGGCCACGACCTTGGCATAAATGGCACGAACAGGCTCAGTACAACCCCGACGATGATTAACAGCTGAAAAAAGCGATCGCGCTGTAAGGCGCATAGTAAAGGAAAACTCATTCAGAGCCTGTGCCTTGCTGTTGCGTAAACCGGCTAAAAGCCTCCAGCGTTTCCTTACTGACGTGATGCTCCATTCCCTCCGCGTCGCGACGGGCAATTTCCGGGCTGATACCTAACATCAGCAGGAAGTTCTCCACAATCTGGTGACGCTCCCGACTCTCCTGAGCCAGTCGCTCACCTTCTGCGGTTAAAAACACGCCCCGCCAGGGGATCATTTCAATCAACCCAACTGAAGCAAGACGCTTAAGCATTTTAGCAACCGTCGGCTGGGAAACCCCAAGCCGTGCTGCCATATCTACCTGGCGCGCTTCACCCACCTCAATAATGAGATCGGAAATCAGCTCTACGTAGTCATCAATCAGCTCACGGCGATGTGCCTCCCGGACCTGACGAAATCCTTCAACGTGTTCTTCGACATTCACCAATTGCGTCACTTTTTTTGTTGTTGGCATACCTGCGCGACGACTCATTCTGCTTCCTCGTTACTGTGACGCGTTAACGGCATCTGATTAGAGAACGCTCATTGTAAACCAGAGTTGCGTGGGCACAAAAAATTAACGTTTTAGCAATAGCTATATAATATAGCCTGTGCTATATCTGTATATAATAAAGACATCCCTCAAGGACTGATGGGATCGTGAAGTCAGGAGGTTTATATGAATGAATTTAAGAGGTGTATACGCGTGTTTAGCCACTCTCCCTTTAAAGTACGGTTAATGCTGATCTCTATGCTGTGCGACATGATTAACAGCAAACCAGAGCAGGATAAACCTGCAGATAAATAATGCGGCGTCGCGGTACGCCGCTTCATTTCCTGCCGTAACTCGGATACGGTGATCGTTTTCGTGCCAATAACCCTTCTTTTTGTCAGTTTTGCCACGCCCCTCGCAAAACAATTTCTTAGTAGTAGTTGACCTTCTCTTGCACACACTCTATCTTTTCGCAGCCCTGCATATATTGCGGCTCGCGGATGCGGACCCTATCCCCCTTCTCGCTCTCTCAGGCAGGCAATGACCCTTAGCGCCAGGGTAAGCACATGGCGTTTTTGTAACAGTGGCATATGAATTTAACCCTCAAAGATTCAATCATTGCTCGTAGCCGGGCGATTAGTCCGTGGACTGGCCTCTATTTCTTACAGTCTCTGCTGATCAACCTTGCGCTGGGCTATCCGCTTAGCCTGCTCTATAGCGTTGCTTTCACCTGTATATTGATGCTGCTGTGGCGCAGCGCGCCGCGTGCGCAGAAAGTGCTGATTGGCATTTGCTCGCTGGTAGCGGCAATGTACTTCCCGTTTGGCCAGGCTTACGGTTCGCCGAACTTCAATACCTTGCTGGCGCTGCACTCAACCAATATGGAAGAGTCTACTGAAATCCTGACCATCTTCCCCTGGTACAGTTATCTGGTTGGGGTGTTTATTTTCGCCCTCGGTGTTATCGCCGTACGCCGTAAAAAAGAGGTGCCGCAGCGTAGCTGGAACAAGTTCGACAGCATTTGTTTGCTGTTCAGCGTTGTCGCGTTCTTTGTGACCCCGGTGCAAAACCTGGCCTGGGGCGGCGTGTTCAAGCTGAAAGACACCGGCTATCCGGTTTTCCGCTTTGCCAAGGACGTTATCGTTAATAACAACGAAGTGCTCGACGAACAAGAGCGTATGGCGAAGCTGGCGAGCGTGAAAGACAGCTGGACGGTAACCGCCGTGAAGCCGAAGTATCATACCTACGTGGTGGTCATCGGCGAAAGCGCCCGCCGCGATGCGTTAGGCGCTTTTGGCGGCCACTGGGATAACACCCCGTTTGCCAGTTCCGTTAACGGCTACATCTTCGCGGATTACATTGCGGCAAGCGGTTCGACACAAAAATCACTCGGCCTGACGCTGAATCGGGTGGTCGACAATAAACCCCAGTTCCAGGATAACTTTGTCACTCTGGCCAACCGCGCGGGATTCCAGACGTGGTGGTTCTCCAATCAGGGACAGATTGGTGAATACGATACGGCCATCGCCAGCATTGCGAAGCGAGCTGATGAAGTTCAGTTTCTCAAAAGCGGTGATTTCGAAGCGGATAAAAATACCCGTGACGAAGCGTTGTTGAAGATGACCGCCCAGGTGCTGGCAACCGAGCGCACTCAGCCACAGCTTATCGTGCTGCATTTAATGGGCTCGCATCCGCAGGCCTGCGACCGTACGCAGGGTAAATACGAGACTTTCGTCCAGTCGAAAGAGACATCTTGCTATCTGTACACGATGACGCAGACGGATGACCTGCTGCGCCAGCTTTACGATCAGTTACGTAACAGCGGTAACAGCTTCTCGATGGTCTATTTCTCCGATCATGGCCTCGCGTTTAAAGAGCGGGGGAAAGAGGTGCAGTACCTGGCGCATGACGATCAGTTCCAGCAGAATTTCCAGGTACCATTTATGGTGCTGTCGAGCGATGATAAAGCGCACCGGGTGATTAAAGCCCGTCGCTCCGCCAATGATTTCCTCAGCTTTTTCTCGCAGTGGACGGGGATAAGCGCGAAGGAAATCACCAACAGCTATCGCTTTATTTCAGAGAAAAAGGCTGGCCCGGTGTACATCACCAACTTCAAATTGCAGAAGGTGGACTACAACCATCTGGGTACCGACATCTTTGAGATCAAATCTCGTTAATCTCTGAATTGCGCACAAAAAAAATCCGCCCCGAGAGGCGGATTTTTTGTATCACCGAAGTGATTAGAAGCGGTAACCCACGCCAGCGATCCAGGTGCCAACGTCAACGCTACGAATACGGCTCTGCTCGTAGGAGAAGTCCAGAGCAACGTTTTCGATCGGGTTGAACTGCAGACCAGCACCGTAAGAGAAACCGTAGTCACTGGTGGTGTGGTTATCAGCCGGGGATGCTGCGTTCTGGAATTTACCGTAGCCAACACCCACTACACCGTAGATGCTTGCCCAGTCGTTCAGACGGTAAGCCGGGCCAGCAGTGATACCGTAGTACTGGGTTTTGTTGTAGTCGCCAGACGCATCGGTACGATCTTTTTCAGTGTAAGTGAAGGAACCGATAACACCCAGCGGATTGCTGTCCTGCTCGTAGCGATACTTCAGGTTAAAACCGTTCATTTTGTTCGCTGCGCCCTGAGCATCGCTCTGAGCGTAACCACCGGTAACGGTAGAAGTCGCAGCTACAGCAGTACCTGCGGAGAAAGCCAGAACAGCGGCCAGTGCTGAAAGACATGCAATTTTTTTCATAACCACCTCAAATGTGCTTCAAGTAAATCCTAAGTTTTAAATATACCAAAAATTGATGGGAAACTCTTTGCGATTCGCGATGTCTAACAGGGTCTTTCATGTAACAGAACGTTTCAGAAACCCGCTATCTCTTTCAATTAACATCACTTTTCTAACCAAAAATGCCATTATTGCGCGCACAATATGGCACATTCATCCAGAATATTCCTAATCACACAGATTATTAATCCATCACTTTCATGCCATTGTACGGAACTGAGCAATTTTTTTTTCAACGAATACTCAACCAGCGGTGCGTATTTCCATTACACTCGCTGTTTTACTTTTCTATACATCACGTCATCCGTGTCGTAGCAAATTTGCAACGTCGCGCAGATGAAGGCGTGTAATTATCATTTGACAGGAGAAAGGATGCCGGGGTCGTCACGTAAAGCGCCAGTCTGGTTGCCTATTTTGGTTTTGCTTATTGCTATGTCCTCCATTCAAAGCGGAGCATCTCTGGCAAAATCGCTATTCCCACTCGTCGGTGCGCCGGGCGTTACCGCATTGCGCCTTGCGCTGGGCACCCTCATCCTTATTGCCTTCTTTAAACCCTGGCGTTTGCGATTCGCCAAAGAACAACGCCTGCCGCTGCTGTTTTATGGTCTGTCTCTGGGCGGGATGAACTATCTCTTCTATCTGTCAATCCAGACCGTCCCGCTGGGAATTGCCGTAGCGCTGGAGTTCACCGGCCCGCTCGCGGTAGCACTGTTTTCATCCCGACGTCCGGTGGATTTCATTTGGGTTGCACTGGCTGTACTCGGGCTTTGGTTCCTGCTGCCGTTAGGTCAGGACGTTTCTCACGTGGATTTAACCGGTGCTGCGCTGGCGCTGGGCGCTGGCGCCTGCTGGGCAATCTATATTCTTACCGGGCAGCGTGCCGGCGCGGAACATGGTCCGGCGACCGTTGCGGTAGGGTCATTAATTGCGGCGCTGATTTTTGTACCCATCGGCGCGCTCCAGGCTGGGGATGCCTTGTGGCACTGGTCCATTCTGCCGTTAGGCCTGGCCATTGCGGTCCTCTCCACTGCGCTTCCCTACTCGCTGGAGATGATTGCGTTGACGCGGCTGCCAACACGCACTTTTGGTACTCTGATGAGTATGGAACCCGCACTGGCTGCGGTTTCAGGAATGATTTTCCTCGGTGAAACGCTGACGCTTGTCCAGACGCTCGCTCTGGGCGCCATTATTGTCGCATCAATGGGTTCGACGCTCACTATTCGCAAAGAACCACAAATTAAGCAAGTTGACGTGAATTAACCACTTAATATTCTGCATGGTTTGCATAATCATGCAGAATATCCAATTGTAAATCTGCGTGATAATTATTCTAATAAATATAATTTTCTCATCTGCATATTTCTTGAAATTTTTACATTAACATAAAAATAACACACCTCCATTAACAAACATCATATCTATATGATTTTATTAGTTATTTCATATCTACCCCTCTCTTTGCTATTAAAGTGATAGGTAACACCAGAAAAATAAATCCAAAATTCACGCTATACTTATTCCCGTTGAAGAGCTGGGACATAATTATCAAGAGGATATGAAAATATGAGTACCGCAAAACTGGTAAAAACAAAAGCATCTGCCCTCCTTTATACCCGCAACGATGTAACAGATAGCGAAAAGAAAGCGACCGTAGAGCTGCTGAATCAGCAAGTGATCCAGTTCATCGACCTGTCTTTGATCACCAAACAGGCTCACTGGAACATGCGTGGCGCGAACTTCATTGCTGTGCATGAAATGCTCGATGGCTTCCGTACTGCCCTGACCGACCACCTCGATACCATGGCTGAGCGCGCCGTACAGTTAGGCGGTGTGGCATTGGGTACCACCCAGGTTATTAACAGCAAAACGCCTCTGAAAAGCTATCCGCTGGATATCCATAGCGTACAGGACCACTTAAAAGAGCTGGCCGATCGTTATGCCGTCGTCGCTAACAGCGTCCGTAAAGCCATTAGCGAAGCAAAAGACGAAGATACAGCAGATATCTTCACCGCCGCTTCACGCGACCTCGACAAATTCCTGTGGTTTATCGAAGCCAACATTGAATAACAGCAGACATAAGAATTACCTATATAACCCTCGCCCTGGCGGGGGTTTTGCACATCTATGGTGCATGACATTGATCGTTCGTCACTCCAAAGTAAATTATTTGTAATAATCACTTCACACAATCGTTAACGAAAGATTGTTTTATCAACAATTTTTACGCTAAATAGTCATACCGTTTGCACTGTGTCAGGTACGCACCAAATGGGTGCCCCAAAACAGTGCAGATTACCCGCTTTGCCCTACTTATTGTGCAGAGAAACGAGACACCCTCTTGTTAAAACAATGAGTTGCAAAACTGGCACGATTTTTTCATTAAGCCATATGTTCTCGCAGGGGATCGCCCCGTGGATATAAAAGGAAATCCTATGAAGTCTGTATTAAAAGTCTCACTGGCTGCACTTACCCTGGCTTTTGCGGTGTCCTCCCATGCCGCAGATAAGAAACTGGTTGTCGCAACCGACACCGCATTTGTACCGTTCGAATTCAAACAGGGTGACAAATACGTTGGTTTTGATGTGGATCTGTGGGCTGCCGTGGCCAAAGAACTGAAGCTGGATTATGAACTGAAACCAATGGATTTCAGCGGCATCATCCCGGCTCTGCAAACCAAGAATATCGACCTGGCGCTGGCGGGTATCACCATCACTGATGAGCGTAAAAAAGCGATCGACTTCTCTGACGGCTACTACAAAAGCGGTCTGTTAGTGATGGTCAAAGCGAATAATAACGACGTGAAAAGCGTGAAAGATCTGGATGGTAAAGTCGTCGCTGTGAAGAGCGGCACGGGTTCCGTTGATTACGCGAAAGCTAACATCAAAACCAAAGATCTGCGTCAGTTCCCGAATATCGATAACGCATATATGGAACTGGGCACCAACCGCGCAGACGCCGTGCTGCACGACACGCCAAACATTCTTTACTTCATCAAAACCGCTGGCAACGGTCAGTTCAAAGCTGTAGGCGAATCCCTGGAAGCCCAGCAGTACGGTATCGCCTTCCCGAAAGGCAGCGATGAACTGCGTGAGAAAGTGAACGGCGCGCTGAAAACGCTGAAAGAGAACGGCACATACAACGAAATCTACAAAAAATGGTTCGGTACCGAACCTAAATAACAAGAACGTTCTGTAACGCCCGGTAGCGCCAGCGCCGCCGGGCCTGCAATTTTGAGTCATCGCGTTATGGCTCATTACTTTTCTCACCACGGTAACAGGAACGAAATATGCAGTTTGACTGGAGTGCCATCTGGCCCGCCATCCCGCTTTTGATTGAAGGCGCCAAAATGACCCTGTGGATCTCGGTCCTCGGTCTGGCAGGCGGTCTGATAATCGGGCTTGCAGCAGGGTTTGCGCGTACTTTCGGCGGTTGGATAGCCAACCACGTAGCGCTGGTGTTTATCGAAGTCATTCGCGGTACGCCAATCGTTGTGCAGGTGATGTTTATTTACTTTGCCCTGCCAATGGCATTTAACGATTTACGCATTGATCCCTTTAGCGCCGCTGTTGTCACCATCATGATCAACTCCGGCGCCTATATTGCGGAAATCACCCGCGGCGCGGTGCTCTCAATCCATAAAGGATTCAGCGAAGCCGGACTGGCGCTTGGGCTTTCACGTACAGAGACTATCCGCCACGTTATTTTACCTCTCGCGCTGCGTCGTATGCTGCCACCGCTGGGCAACCAGTGGATCATCAGCATTAAAGATACCTCGCTGTTTATTGTCATTGGCGTCGCTGAACTGACCCGTCAGGGCCAGGAAATCATTGCCGGTAACTTCCGCGCACTGGAAATCTGGAGCGCCGTTGCGGTGTTCTATCTGATCATTACGCTGGTGCTGAGCTTCATTCTGCGTCGTCTGGAAAGAAGGATGAAAATCCTGTGATTGAATTTAAAAACGTTTCTAAGCACTTTGGCCCAACCCAGGTGCTGCACAATATTGACCTGAACATTCAGCAGGGCGAAGTGGTGGTAATTATCGGGCCATCCGGGTCCGGTAAATCAACCCTGCTGCGCTGCATTAACAAACTGGAAGAGATAACCTCTGGCGATCTGATCGTCGACGGTCTGAAGGTAAACGATCCAAAGGTAGACGAGCGGTTAATCCGCCAGGAAGCCGGGATGGTGTTTCAGCAGTTCTACCTGTTCCCGCATCTGACGGCGCTGGAAAACGTCATGTTCGGACCGCAGCGCGTACGCGGGGCGAATAAAGAACAGGCCGAGAAACTGGCTAAAGAGCTGCTGGCGAAAGTAGGTCTGGCCGAGCGTGCGCATCACTACCCTTCTGAACTGTCTGGCGGTCAACAGCAGCGTGTGGCGATCGCCCGTGCGCTGGCGGTGAAGCCTAAAATGATGCTGTTTGATGAGCCAACCTCAGCGCTGGACCCGGAACTGCGCCACGAAGTTCTGAAAGTTATGCAGGATCTGGCGGAGGAAGGGATGACCATGGTCATTGTGACCCACGAAATCGGCTTTGCCGAAAAAGTGGCTTCACGCCTGATTTTCATCGATAAGGGACGTATTGCCGAAGACGGTAATCCGCAGGCCCTGATTGAAAATCCGCCCAGCCAACGTTTACAGGAATTCTTGCAGCACGTTTCCTGATAGCTCTCCCTCCCTTCGCCTGAAGGGAGGTTTTTCACCAGAATCCTCTCATTTCATTTCTCCCCCGCCCTGACATCTATACTTATCCTTTTGAATTTATTTTCTCATGGGAGGAGTCATGCGCTGGATCCTGTTCATCTTTGTTTGTCTGGTGAGTCTCCCGACTCAGGCGGTGACGATACCTGGCGTCACTACGCCAACGTCAACCAACGCGCAAACCGCGCCGGCGAAAGAGCCGGATGTTGAACAGAAGAAAGCGGCCTACGGCGCACTGGCTGATGTGCTGGAAAATGACGCCTCGCGCCAGGAACTGATCGGTCAGTTACGCAAAGTGGCGACAGCGCCCCCTGCCGAGCCGGTGCCAACCATTGTTCCGCCCACGTTAACGGAAGAAAAAACGGTGCTGGAAAACGTCACGGATGTCACCCGCCACTACGGTGAGGCGCTCTCCAGCCGCTTTGCTCAGCTTTACCGCAATATTACCGATGCACCACACAAGACCTTCAACCCGCAAACGTTCACCAATGCCCTGACCCATTTTTTAATGCTGGCGGCGTCAGTGTTCGGTTTTTTCTGGCTGCTTCGCCTGTGCGCGCTGCCGCTGTATCGCAAAATGGGGCAATGGGCACGACGGAAAAACCGCGAACGCAGCAACTGGCTCCAGCTTCCGGCGATGATCGTCGGCGCATTCATTATCGATTTGCTTCTGCTGGCGCTGACTTTGTTTGTCGGGCAGATACTGAGCGACAGAATGAACGCCGGTAGCCGCACTATCGCCTTTCAGCAAAGTCTGTTTCTCAATGCCTTTGCGCTGATTGAGTTCTTCAAAGCCATTCTACGCCTGATATTTTGCCCGACGGTGGCCGAACTGCGCCCGTTTAACATTCAGGATGCCGGTGCGCGCTACTGGAATCGCCGTTTAAGTTCATTGAGCAGCCTGATTGGATACGGACTTATCGTTGCCGTGCCCATTATCTCG
The DNA here is from genome assembly GCF_013729795.1 of Citrobacter sp. RHBSTW-00859. Taxonomy (NCBI): domain Bacteria; kingdom Pseudomonadati; phylum Pseudomonadota; class Gammaproteobacteria; order Enterobacterales; family Enterobacteriaceae; genus Citrobacter; species Citrobacter sp. RHBSTW-00859. The sequence goes on from NZ_CP056284.1 coordinate 3,302,840, forward strand.
AATCAGGTCAACGTGCAGGTCGGCGCGATGGCCAACGTCATCATCATGCTGTGTATCACGCTATGGGCGCTGTACCTGATTTTCAGAAACAAGAAAGAGATAACGCAGCATTTGCTGAATCTGGCGGAAAGATCGTTAGCGTTTTTCAGCCTGTTTATCCGCGCCTTTGCGCTGGTATGGCATTGGCTGGCCAGCGCCTACTTCATTGTGCTGTTTTTCTTCTCGCTGTTTGATCCTGGCAACAGCCTGAAATTCATGATGGGCGCTACGCTGCGCAGTCTGGTGATCATTGGGATCGCCGCCTTTGTTTCCGGTATGCTTTCCCGCTGGATAGCCAAGACTATTACCCTTTCGCCACACACCCAGCGCAGCTATCCGGAATTACAAAAACGGTTGAATGGCTGGCTGTCGACGGCGTTAAGCGTGGCCAGGATCCTGACGGTGTGCGTCGCGGTAATGCTGCTACTGAATGCCTGGGGATTGTTCGACTTCTGGAACTGGCTGCATTACGGCGCAGGAGAAAAAACGGTGGATATCCTGATCCGTATCGCGCTGATTTTATTCTTCTCCGCCATCGGCTGGACGATCCTTGCCAGCCTGATTGAAAATCGTCTGGCTTCCGATATTCACGGCCGCCCGCTCCCCAGCGCTCGTACCCGCACCCTGCTGACGCTGTTTCGCAACGCGCTGGCGGTGATCATCAGCACGATCACTATCATGATTGTGCTATCCGAAATTGGCGTCAATATCGCGCCCTTACTGGCCGGGGCCGGGGCGCTGGGGCTGGCTATCTCTTTCGGCTCGCAAACGCTGGTAAAAGATATTATTACCGGGATCTTTATTCAGTTCGAAAATGGCATGAACACAGGTGACCTGGTGACTATCGGTCCACTCACCGGTACGGTTGAACGGATGTCCATCCGCTCTGTGGGCGTCCGTCAGGACACCGGGGCGTACCATATCATTCCCTGGTCATCGATAACGACCTTCGCCAACTTTGTGCGCGGGATTGGATCGGTCGTCGCCAATTACGACGTAGACCGCCATGAGGATGCAGATAAAGCGAATCAGGCGTTGAAAGACGCTGTGGCTGCAGTGATGGAACAGGACGATATTCGCGGGCTGATTATTGGCGAGCCGTCGTTTGCCGGGATTGTGGGGTTAACCAATACGGCCTTCACGCTACGGGTCTCATTTACCACATTACCGCTGAAACAGTGGACGGTACGTTTCGCGCTCGACAGCCAGGTGAAGAAATACTTCGATCTGGCCAACGTACGCGCGCCGGTACAGACCTATCAGGTCTTGCCTGCACCGGTGAATGGCCCTGCGTCGGCAGCAAGCGAACCGCTGCCGCCAACCGAGCCAACGCTTTAGCGTTTACGCGCCATAAAACGGCGACGCTGATCGTTATCCATAAAGGTCCAGGCAATAAAGCGACTCTGCTTTTGCCCCTGGGCCATCTCTTTCTTAACCACTTTCACCGCACCCGCATCCGTTAACGCGTGGTACAGCGGAGGCAAATTCTCACCGCGCGAAACCAGCGTGGTGAACCACATCACCTGACGGCCAAAGGCCTGGCTTTCGGCGATCATTTTTTTGATGAATGCCACTTCACCGCCTTCACACCACAGCTCCTGCTGCTGCCCGCCAAAGTTCAGCGCATCATCTTTATCCTGCCCCAGATTACGACGTTTGCGCTCGCTTCCGGCGCGGGCTGAAGCCGCAGAATCATGGAAAGGCGGGTTACACAATGTGGCTTCATATTGCTCATTCTTGTGAATGATACCGTTGAAGATTGCCGTAGCATCTTTCTGGCGACGCAGACGAATAGCACGGGTTAACCCCGGATTGGCGTTTACGATCGCCTGAGCGCTGTTAAACGCTTCGCTACTGGTCTCACTGCCGGTGAATCGCCAGCCGTATTCATGCACGCCGATCAGCGGATAAATACAGTTTGCCCCAACTCCCACGTCCAGCACGCTCGCATTTGCCGGAATGGTTCCGCTGGTTTCACCTAACAGGTCGGCCAGATGATGAATGTAGTCAGCGCGACCAGGAACCGGCGGGCACAGAAAACCGTCTGGAATATCCCAGTTTTTCACCGCATAAAAATGCGCCAGCAGTGCTTTATTGAGCGCCTTCACTGCCTGCGGATTCGCGAAATCAACACTCTGCTCGCCGCCTGGCGTGAGGGTGAGAAATTGCGTCAACTCGGGTGTAACCTGGCATAAAGTCGCAAGATCATAACGGCCATTGTGGCGGTTGCGTGGGTGTAATCCCGGTTTCTGGGGGGGCATAGCATTCTCCTTTTAACAGCGGCGTAAGATACCCGCATAACGCCACGCGGTAAACACACAGCAAGGAAATTTGCTTTTTTTATACCTATTTGATGGCTTGCTGATTGTTCAAAAAACAGACGGCTCATCACCAGTTTTTTGCGGTAAATGTCATCCTCTGACGGCCTAAACTTATCAGGCACGACCTGTTGTTTCTCAGAGGATATCACCATGAAGAAATGCCTCACATTCCTTGCCGCTACCGTACTGACCGGCATGACATTTGCGTCCTTTGCTGCACAGCCCTACACCAGCCCTCAAACCGGCCAGCTACAAGCTTCCGGCACTGTTTTCGCTACCGGAGCCTCTAACCTGAGCGATCTCGAAGACAAGCTGGCAGAGAAAGCGAAAGAGCAAGGCGCAAAAGGCTTTGTCGTCAATTCTGCGGGCGGTAAAAACCAGATGTACGGCAGCGCAACTATCTATAAGTAGTCCCTCACCTTAGCCCAACTGCATTCACCCCGAATGCAGTTTGCTACCTACTGTTCACGTCGTTCACCGCTCAAATTGTAATCATCGTGTAGCAATTTTGAATCCAATGTAAATAAATGTATTTATTTTTGAATTAATGAATGCTAAAACGTCGCACTGATTAGTAATGCTTATCAAAATCATTATCAATTACACATTCACTCCCGCGAGGCCTGCAGGGTATAACATCCACAGAGATGTCCCTTCGCGCGAGTGAAACCGTCTACTCAAAAAATAATAAGTCACTCACTAACATGGATAAAAATCGCAATTTGCCTGCCAGTAGTTTTCATTCACTGACTTTTTTTGCCGGTCTGTGTATTGGCCTGTCTCCGGTAGCTCAGGCTGTCGCCGCGGGCGATCAAGATAAAAAACAAGAAGATACGTTGGTTGTTGAAGCGGCCAAACCTTCGTTATACGCCCCAACGCAGTCTGCCGACCCTAAGTTCTCCCGCCCGCTAGCGGATACAACCCGCACCATGACAGTGATTTCTGAGCAGGTGATTAAGGATCAAGGTGCAACCAATCTGACCGATGCGCTGAAAAACGTACCGGGCGTTGGCGCGTTTTTCGCCGGTGAGAACGGTAACTCCACCACCGGTGACGCGGTGTACATGCGTGGTGCGGATACCTCGAACAGTATTTATATCGACGGTATCCGAGATATTGGCAGCGTTACGCGCGACACTTTCAATACCGAACAGGTTGAAGTGATCAAAGGCCCCTCCGGCACCGACTATGGCCGTAGCGCACCAACGGGCTCCATCAATATGATCAGCAAACAGCCGCGCACCGACTCAGGGATCGATGCCTCGGCCAGCGTCGGTAGCGCCTGGTTCCGCCGTGGTACGCTGGACATTAACCAGGTCATCGGCGAGACCACCGCTGCACGGTTAAACCTGATGGGTGAAAAAACGCATGATGCCGGTCGCGATAACGTTAAGAATGAACGTTATGGTGTGGCCCCCTCTCTCGCCTTTGGCTTAGGCACTGAGAACCGACTGTATCTGAACTATCTGCATGTCACCCAGCACAACACCCCGGATGGCGGTGTCCCCACCATCGGTCTGCCGGGATATTCCGCACCTTCCGCGGGGACTGCTGCACTGAATCAGTCAGGAAAAGTGGATACGCATAACTTCTACGGTACCAACTCGGATTACGACGATTCAACGACCGATACCGCAACGATGCGTTTTGAACATGATCTGAACGACAGCACCACTATTCGCAACACCACCCGCTGGTCACGCATTAAGCAGGATTATCTGATGACGGCGGTGATGGGCGGCGCGACTAACATCACCCAACCCACCAGCAGCGTCGACACCTGGACCTGGTCACGCCTGGCTAATACCAAAGATGTCAGCAATAAGATCCTGACCAACCAGACCAACCTGACCTCAAAATTTTACACGGGCTCCATCGGTCACGACATCAGCACCGGCGTGGAGCTAACGCGTGAAACGCAAACCAACTATGGTGTAAACCCGATCACCCCGCCGCCGGTAAATATCTATCATCCCGACAGCAATGTGAATATCGGTGGATTATCTCGTAACGGCGCTAATGCTAACGGGCAAACCGATACCTTCGGTGTATACGCCTTTGATACGCTACAGATTACCCGTGAGTTTGAACTAAACGGTGGTATTCGCCTCGACAATTACCGCACGGAATATGACAGCGCCACCGCTTGCGGCGCTTCTGGTCGCGGCGCGGTCGCGTGTCCGACAGGCGTGGCGAAAGGTTCTCCGGTCACCACCGTGGATACTGCCAAATCAGGCAATCTGGTGAACTGGAAAGCGGGCGCGCTGTATCACCTGACCGATAACGGTAACGTTTACATTAACTACGCCGTTTCTCAGCAACCGCCGGGCGGCAGCAACTTTGCCCTCGCTCAGGGCGGAAGCGGTAACAGTGCGAACCGTACCGATTTCAAACCGCAGAAAGCGAAAACCAGCGAGATCGGCACCAAATGGGAGGTGCTGGATAAGCGCCTGCTGTTAACTGCCGCGATTTTCCGTACGGATATTGAGAACGAAGTTGAGCAGAACGACGACGGCACATATTCCCAGTACGGGGAGAAGCGCGTTGAAGGTTACGAACTCTCGGTAGCAGGGAACATCACTCCCGCATGGCAGGTTATTGGGGGTTACACCCAGCAGCGCGCGACGATCCACAGCGGCAAAAACGTTGCTCAGGATGGTTCTTCATCTCTGCCGTATACGCCAGAACATGCGTTCACGCTGTGGAACCAGTATCAGGCTACCGATGATATCTCTGTTGGCGCGGGCGCTCGCTACGTGGGCAGTATGCATCGCGGTTCCGACGGGGCCGTGGGTACGCCATCCTACACCGAAGGTTACTGGGTCGCCGACGCGAAACTGGGTTATCGCGTGAATCGCAATCTCGATTTCCAGTTGAACGTCTATAACCTGTTCGACACCGATTATGTATCCTCCATTAATAAGAGTGGATACCGTTACCATCCGGGTGAGCCAAGAACCTTCCTGCTCACGGCAAATATGCATTTCTGATCTTTTACGTGGGGCGTAAGCCCCACTTTCAGGAGAAACACTGATGATGTATCACATTCCCGGCATTCTGTCGGCGCAGGATGTCGCCTGGTTTCGCGAACAGCTGGACGCTGCCGACTGGGTTGATGGCCGCGCAACCACGGGCGCTCAGGGCGCGCAGGTTAAAAACAACCAGCAGGTGAATACGCAAAGTGAACGTTACGGCGTTTTACAACAGGCGGTACAAAACGCGGTGAACAACAGCGCGTTATTCTTCGCCGCTGCATTACCGAAAACGCTCTCCACACCGCTGTTCAATCGCTACCAGGACAACGAGACCTACGGTTTTCACGTTGACGGCGCGGTGCGTAGTCATCCGCAAAACGGCTGGATGCGCACAGATCTTTCCGCCACCTTATTCCTGAGTAATCCCGACGATTATGAGGGAGGAGAGCTGCTGGTCAATGACACCTACGGCCAGCATGCGGTAAAACTTCCGGCAGGCGATCTGGTACTTTACCCTTCCAGCAGCCTGCACTGCGTTACGCCGGTGACCCGTGGGGTTCGGGTGGCATCCTTTATGTGGCTCCAGTCGATGATCCGGGACGATAAAAATCGCGCCATGCTTTTTGAACTGGATAAAAACATCCAGTCCCTGAAGACACGTCATGGGGAGAGTAGCGAGATCCTGTCGCTTCTCAATCTCTACCATAACCTGCTGCGCGAATGGTCTGAAATCTGATACCGCTGACGCGTGGTCGTTTTTCAGCCATCACATTCGCTATACTTATTCTGTAGACATCAGCAGGAGGTAGGTATGGCATCCGGATGGGCAAATGACGACGCTGTTAACGAACAGATCAACAATACTATTGAAGATGCTGTTGCCCGCGCCCGCGGTGAGTTACCGACGGGGGAAAGTCTGTATGAATGCGAAGAATGTGGTAATCCAATCCCTCAGGCCAGACGGGAGGCCGTGCCCGGCGTACGCTTGTGCATCACATGCCAGCAGGATAAAGATTCACATAGCGCTGCATTTTCAGGATATAATCGCAGAGGTTCGAAAGACAGCCAGCTACGTTGACTTATCTTTACCGAAAGTTTCAGCGCATACGATTTCCTTTACGAGCACGCTTTTTTGCACTCTGTGTAGCAAATTGTGCCGTTGTCGGTTTCTCTGTAAAGCGCAATGACAAGAACTGTAAATCCCTCTTTCGAATTTATTAATATTCAATAAGTTATTTGTCATTCAATTTTTTTGATTAATGTCGTCAATTCTATTCGATTTTATCTCGCATAAAAAAACGTGATACTTCTCACATCGACGAAACAACGTCTTCTTAAAGAACACTGACTAACAGAACAAACCTGCGAGAAATTAATCATGAAAAATATCAAATTTGCTGTTGCCGCCATCGCTCTGTCTACCCTGTCATTTGGCGTTTTCGCTGCCGAGCCAGTTTCCTCTACTCAGGCGCAAAACATGAACAAAATTGGTGTGGTATCTGCTGACGGCGCCACCACGCTGGACGGCCTGGAAGCAAAACTGGCTGAAAAAGCGACTGCTGCTGGCGCAACGGGTTACAGCATCACTTCCGCTATCGGCAAAGACAAAATGAGCGGCACCGCGGTTATCTATAAATAACCGAAAGATTACCTGTACGACCCAATGCTCCAACCCTCATTGACCCTGTTTGTTACCCTTTGTTTGCCCGTCCGCCACTGGACGGGCTTTTTTTTTGCTTAGTGTTCCAGTCGTTGACGGAATTCCTGCAACACGGCGTCTGGCATCCCTATTTGCAACGCCGCCTCGCAAATCGCCTGCCAGCTTCCGGCATCCAGCGGAATACCTTGCTCCAGCCGTTCTTCACGAGTATTCACCTCCCACTCCCCTGGCAACAGGATCGGGGCATCTTCAGCATGGGGGGACGCTTTCACCCACTTAGCAAAGGCCGTGACCTGGTTGTCGCAGTCCGGCGCGCCAAACAGTTCCGGATTCATAATGATGGTCGTCATACAGTTAATGATGGCATCCGCGCTGGTCTGCAGGCTCTCTTCATGTGTGGTTTTACCACCAGAAAGCGCTCCCCCCATAATTTCGCACATTGCCGCCAGCGCATAACCCTTGTGTTGGGCGAAGGTCAGCAACGACCCCAGCGGAGAGACCTGCATTACGGCGGGATCGGTTGTGGGTACCCCATTAGCATCAATCAGGCATCCCGGAGCCACCGGCTCACCCTTGTGCCATGCCACGCGGGTTTTGCCAAACGCGATGGCGCTGGTTGCATAGTCCAGCAACAACGGGAACGTATTTTTACGCGGGAACACCACGCAGAAGGGGTTGGTGCCAAATCGACTATCGCGGCCATGAAACGGTGCGACCATCGGGATCCCTACCACATTCACAAAGTGCACCGAAACAAAACCCGCCGCCGCACATTGCTCTGCCCAGTAGCCAATGCGTCCAATATGGTGCGAATTATGTAATGCCACGGCAGCGATACCGTACTGGCGCGCTTTTTCGATCCCAAGCGTAATTGCCTCGTGGGCCGCCACCTGACCAAATGCGCAGTCGCCGTCAAGCGTAATCACCGCTCCCGCATCGTTGACCACTTTGGCATGACGGTTGATCTGCAGGTGTCCCTGCGAAAATGAGCGAATATAGCTTGGGATCATGCCGATACCGTGGGAGTCGTGGCCGGCGAGGTTAGAGGCTATCAGATGATCGGCCACCAGCCGCGCCTCCAGCTCATTGCTTCCCATCTGGTGAAAAACGGCCTGGATAAAGGCGTGCAGCGTTGGCACATGGAAGCGATGTCCAGTGTTCATTGTTATCTCCTGTTGTGTCGCGTGTTGATTGTGGTTCTTATTTTTCAACAAACTATGCTGCGCCACAGCGCTCAGGAGATCAATAAACGTGCAGAAATTTCACGTTGCCGGAAAGCGTGAACCGACGGGACTGGCAAATGACCCGTCGGGAGAAAGAAAAATCAGAAGCTTTGCTCGACGCGGTCAAGTCCTTCAGCCAGCGTCGCGGATTCACCGGTTGCTACCAGGCAGCAGGCCATCTGGATTTTCAGCGATGCCGGAACCGGCTCACTGCCCGCCAGACAACGCTCAATCCAGCGCGCGGTAGTTTCCGGGTCTTTAGCCACCGGCAGTGGGACCGGCTCATCGGGCATCTCGCTCTGCCGGTCCTGTAGCACTCGCACGCCGGACGAATCTATCAGGCTTATCTGCGGGCAGCGCTGCGGGTTGGCGTACACTTCACCCTCGGTACCGTGCATCAACAGGGCACGCCCACCGATATCGCCGAAAAATTTCGCCACGCGCGACACGTATTCCGGGTGAGAAACGCTGGAAAGACGCAGCGCGGCATCTTCGGCAAACGGCGTGGCTAATTTAGCCAGCGTATGCGCACTGTTACGCACGCCCATTCGCCAGCGCATCGCCAGCTGTTTTTCCAGCGGAGGACACAGCGCACTCACCGGGATAAACACCGGCTCATGACCATCCAGCTTTGCCTGCGCCTGCCCGGCATGCAGCGTCGGCGCAATCCCCATCAGTTCGAAAATGGTTTCAGTCAGCACGCGGGTTGGATCCTCGCTGACACCGTGCACCACCACCGGGAAGCCCAGCTTATGCAGTAAAATCGCCAGCAGCGGAGTCAAATTTGCCTGCTTGCGCGCGCCATTGTAACTGGGAATGACAATCGGCATGGGTTTGGCCACTGGCGGAGTCAGGCGAATGGTGTGGTTCTGCATCGCTTCGTAAAAGCCCAGCATCTCCGCTTCGCCTTCGCCTTTAATGCGCAGCGCAATCAGTACACCGCCCATCTCAAGATCGGGCACCTCGCCGTTCATCATATGGGTATACAGTCCGCGAGCAGTATCCTTATCCAGGTCACGCGCGTGATTTTTTCCTCGCCCAATCTCTTTGATGATTTTGCGGTAATCCATCGATAACTCCTTGCCTGTTGCTCGCATCGTTAACGCCGACGGCGACGCGTGGGTTTCGCTTTTTCTTTTGGTTTTACTATAACGTCTGGCACAGCAGGTTGCTCTATAGGAAATATGGGTAATGCGTTCAGTAAACGCTTGCCATAGCTTTTGGTCAATAAACGCTTGTCATAAATAACCACTTCTCCCCAGCAGCCGTGGCTACGAATGAGTCGCCCAACCTGCTGGATCAAATTGAACGACGCTGCGGGCAAGCTCTGCACCTCAAAGGGGTAGCGGTTCAGGCTTTTCAGCCACTCGCCCTCGGTGATCACCACCGGGCTGTCGATAGGCGGAAAAGCAATTTTGTGAATATGCACCTGGGTCAGCAAGTCGCCTTTCAAATCCAGACCTTCGGCAAAAGATTGCAGCCCAATCAGTACGCTACGCTCGCCGTTGGTCACCCGCTTGCGGTGCAGCTCCACCAGTCGATAGCGCGGCTGGTCGCCCTGTACCAGCAACAGCAGACGCAGATCGGTAACGTGCTCAAGAAAACGCTGCATTGCCCGACCGCTGGCAAAGAGTACCAGCATGCCCTGATGCTTTTTACTTTCCAGCTGTTCGCGGAAATAGGCGGCCATTTCCGCGATATGCTGCTCTTCGTTATCAATTGACGGTTCGTAGCGCATCTGCGGAATGACGATTTTGCCTTGCTCAACGTGATTAAACGGTGAATCCAGCGCGATAAACCGGTCCCCTGCTTTTTCTTTCAGCCCGCTCATCTCCTGCAAACGCGAGAAGCTGTTGAGCGAACGCAGCGTGGCGGAGGTCACGATAATATGCGGTACGCTGCGCCACAGCAGTCGTTCAAGCTGATCGCTCACACGGATCCCCACACAGTGGAACCAGACGTGGATCTGCCCGTCACGCACTTCGCGCGTCGCCCATTTACTCACCGGCGCGCCTGACGACTGCGCGAGCGAAGCCAGCCGCCACAGTTTGCTTTGCGCCTCAAACATGCCCAACGCCCGATTCATCTGCAAAATAACCCGATGCAGACGCACAATATCGTGGGTGCCGGTTTTTTCGCTGAGATCGTTGAGGAACAGTTCCGCCAGACCGCGCAGCATTTCTGTTAGCTTCGCCAGACGCTGACAAATCTCCATCACTTCCGCAGGCAGTTCGCCCATCGCGAAGCGGTGTTCCGCCTCCTGGGTCGCAGGCATGTACAGATTAAGAATGTTATTGAGCGATGAAATCAGCTCATACAGTTCCTCACAGTGACCGTTCAGACGCTCGGCATTCGCCAGCGGCGGCGTGGTTTTTGGACGAAACTGTTCCAGGCAGGTGGCCACTAATTTGCAAAACAGATCCAACTGCAGTCGATACCAGGGGGCGCTGATTTCTGCGCTCATCTCCAGCGCATCACGCGCGACGTCCGGCAAATGGTGACCTTCATCAAGAACCAGCAGCAGGTTCTTCGGCTCCGGCAAAACAGCTTCGCTTTCCATGGCCGCCATCACCAGCGCGTGGTTAGCCACCACCACTTCGGCTTCCTGAATCTCACGGCGGGCGACAAAAAAGGGGCATTCACGATAGTAGTGACAGTTACGATTCAAACAGCTGGCTTTATCAGTGCTCAGGCGCTGCCAGAGTCCGTCGTCGATAGCGATATCCGTGTGATCGCGCAGCCCGTCCCACTTGTAGCTGTCGAGATCGCCTTTTAGCCTGGCGCAGCGCTTTTGTTCTTCCTGGTTGTTGGGCGTCAGGTCATCATCGAGAAAGGCCAACAGATCCTGCTGATTGGGTTCGCTACTGGCCAGCGCCGCTAAATTACGCGGGCAGACATAACGCCCGCGACCAAACGCGGCGGTAAAACGCAGATCGGGGATAATTTTGCGCAGCAGCGGTAAATCTTTGCTGTAGATCTGATCCTGTAAAGCAACGTTGGCGGTACTGACCACCAGCGTTTTTTGTTCTTCACGCGCTATGGCAATACCGGGAATCAGGTACGACAGCGTTTTCCCCACCCCGGTCGGCGCTTCAATTGCCAGATGCCGCCCTTCTTCCCCAGTGAGCGTTTTCGCGACGTCAGCAATCATCTGCCGCTGCGGCGCACGGGGAATAAAGTCGGGGATCTGTTCCTGAAGCGCCTTATACCAGGCGGCAATTTGCGCTTTTAGCGCAGCCGTTAGTGCCATGAGAAAACCTGAAATACTGTATAAACAGCCACTATTGTGGCACTTTCTGATACGTGTCGCAAAAAGAAAAGCCCGACCTTTCGGCCGGGCTCGCAATTACTGCGCTGAAGACGGTTTGCGCGGACGGCGCGGTGGACGAGGCTTATCGCCCGCCGGTTTGCCTTCGCCGCTACGCGGTTTCGCTTTTGGCGCACCGCCATCCTGACGACGCGGCTGCTGGCCACGCCCTGCGCCACCCTGACTGCGACCACCGCCGCCACGCTGCTGGCGACCATTCTGGATCGGCTCGGCTTTGATGGACGGGTCTGGCTCGTAGCCTGGCATCGCAATTCGCGGGATCTCTTTTTTCAGCAGCTTCTCGATGTCACGCAGCAGCTTGTGTTCATCAACGCACACCAGAGACAACGCTTCGCCGGTAGCGGCCGCACGACCGGTACGACCAATACGGTGCACATAATCTTCCGGGACGTTTGGCAGCTCGTAGTTCACCACGTGCGGCAGCTCTTCAATATCCAGACCGCGCGCGGCAATATCGGTTGCCACCAGCACACGAATATCACCGGATTTAAAATCAGCCAGCGCACGCGTACGCGCCCCCTGAGATTTATTACCGTGGATCGCCGCGCTGCGAATGCCGTCTTTATTCAGCTGTTCCGCCAGATGGTTCGCACCATGTTTGGTACGGGTAAACACCAGCACCTGCTGCCAGTTGCCCTGACCGATCATCTGCGACAACAGTTCACGTTTACGCTTTTTATCAACGAAATGAACGTGCTGAGTCACCTGCTCTGACGCGGTATTACGGCGCGCCACTTCGATTTCCAGCGGATTGTGCAGCAGCTTTTCGGCCAGCGACTTAATATCATCAGAGAACGTTGCTGAGAACAGCAGGTTCTGGCGTTTTGCCGGCAATTTCGCCAGAACGCGACGGATATCATGAATAAAGCCCATATCCAGCATGCGGTCAGCTTCATCCAGTACCAGAATCTCAACCTGATCCAGTTTCACCGCATTCTGGTGTTCCAGATCGAGCAAACGACCAGGCGTGGCGATCAGCACATCCACACCGCCGCGCAGCTTCATCATCTGCGGGTTAATGCTCACGCCGCCGAAGACCACCAGCGAGCGAATATTCAGATACTTACTGTAATCACGTACGTTTTCGCCAATCTGGGCCGCCAGTTCGCGGGTTGGCGTAAGGATCAGCGCACGCACCGGACGACGGCTTTTGCCATGCGGCTGATGGGTAATCAGGTGCTGCAACAGCGGCAGGGTAAAACCTGCCGTTTTCCCCGTACCGGTCTGGGCGCTAGCCATCAGATCGCGGCCTTCCAGCACGGCAGGGATCGCCTGCTGCTGAATAGGGGTAGGTTCACGGTAACCCTGCTCGGCAACGGCACGTAAAATATCAGGGTTTAAACCAAGGGAATCAAAAGACATAACAACTCCGAACCCCCCTGACCGTTACCGGTGTCGTTTTCAGGGAGATACATATAATAAAGATGACAAAAACCACAATGTCATGAAGGGGCGGAGTGTAGCAGTTTTTGTGATATGCCGCATAAATTATCCCTGCGCTGAAAAATAACGGTCCGGACTGGACAAGGTTACACATCAGTCATAATCTTAATCAATCGATTGATTAAGATCTGAGTCGTGCTATGAATACACCCACCATGACAACCAAAGGTGAACAGGCGAAAAATCAGCTCATTGCCGCCGCGCTGGCGCAGTTTGGCGAGTATGGTCTGCACGCCACAACGCGCGATATCGCCGCGCAGGCCGGGCAAAATATTGCTGCCATCACCTACTATTTTGGCTCAAAAGAGGATTTATATCTCGCCTGCGCCCAGTGGATTGCGGATTTTATCGGCTCACAGTTTCGCCCGCACGCTGAAGAAGCCGAGCGTCTGTTTGCTCAGCCGGAACCGGATCGTGGCGCGATGCGCGAACTGATCCTCCGCGCCTGCAAAAATATGATCATGCTGTTAACCCAGGACGATACCGTTAACCTGAGCAAATTTATTTCGCGCGAACAGCTTTCCCCCACCGCGGCTTATCAACTGGTGCACGACCAGGTTATCAATCCGCTACATACTCACCTGACGCGCCTGATTGCTGCCTATACCGGCGGCGATGCCAACGATACCCAAATGATCCTGCACACCCACGCCCTACTCGGCGAGGTACTGGCCTTTCGTCTGGGGAAAGAAACCATTCTGTTGCGTACGGGCTGGTCACAATTTGATGAGGATAAAACGGCGCTGATTGACCAAACGATCACCTGTCACATCGATCTTATTCTGCAAGGTTTAACGCAAAGGAGTCTGGAGTCATGAAAAAACCTGTCGTTCTCGGGCTGGTCATCGCGGCCCTCGTTGCCGTGATTGCCGGTGGAACGTGGTGGTATCAAAGTCGGCAAGATAACGGTCTGACGCTGTACGGCAATGTCGATATCCGTAGCGTCAACCTGAGTTTTCGCGTCGGCGGCAGGCTGGCCTCGCTGGCGGTTGACGAAGGCGATGCCATTACCGCCGGTCAGGTGCTGGGCGAACTGGACCGTGCACCGTACGAAAACGCATTAATGCAGGCAAAAGCGAATGTTGCCGCCGCCCAGGCGCAATACGATCTGATGCTGGCAGGGTATCGTGAAGAGGAGATCGCGCAAACCGCAGCGGCAGTCAAACAGGCGCAGGCAGCCTATGATTACGCGCAAAACTTTTACAATCGGCAGGTGGGATTGTGGAAAAGCCGCACTATCTCCGCCAACGATCTGGAAAACGCCCGTTCATCACGCGATCAGGCGCTGGCCTCTCTGAAATCCGCACAGGATAAACTCACCCAATACCGCAGCGGTAATCGTGTGCAGGACATTGAGCAGGCGAAAGCCACGCTCGAACAAGCTCAGGCCGAGCTGGCCCAGGCAGAGCTTAATTTGCATGACACCACGCTGACCTCCCCGTCTGACGGCACGTTACTCACCCGTGCGGTCGAACCCGGCAGCATGCTGAACGAAGGGGGCACGGTACTGACGCTGTCACTCACGCGTCCGGTATGGGTTCGCGCCTACGTTGATGAACGAAATCTGAGCCAGGCGCAGCCAGGACGCGAAATCCTGCTTTACACCGATGGCCGTCCGGACAAACCGTATCACGGTAAAATCGGCTTCGTGTCGCCCACCGCCGAGTTTACCCCAAAAACAGTCGAGACCCCTGACCTGCGCACCGACCTGGTTTATCGCCTGCGTATTGTGGTGACCGACGCGGACGATGCGCTGCGCCAGGGAATGCCGGTAACGATAAAGTTCAGCGATGAGGCACGGCATGAATGACGCCGTCATTACGCTGAATGGACTGACGAAAAACTTTGCCGGAATGGATAAACCGGCCGTCGCCCCGCTCGACTGTACCGTTCATGCGGGCTACGTGACCGGGCTGGTCGGGCCGGATGGCGCTGGCAAAACCACGCTGATGCGAATGCTGGCAGGGCTGTTGAAACCCGACGCCGGTAGCGCAACGGTAATTGGTTTTGATCCCATCAAAGACGACAGCGCGCTGCATGCGGTACTGGGGTACATGCCGCAGAAATTTGGTCTGTATGAAGATTTGACCGTCATGGAGAACCTTAATCTCTATGCAGATTTACGTAGCGTTACCGGTGAAGCGCGAGAAAAAACCTTTGCCCGACTACTGGAATTTACCTCGCTGGGGCCGTTTACCGGACGACTGGCCGGCAAGCTTTCCGGCGGCATGAAGCAGAAGCTCGGACTTGCCTGTACGCTGGTCGGTGAACCCAGCGTGTTACTGCTGGATGAGCCTGGCGTGGGCGTCGACCCTATTTCCCGTCGCGAACTGTGGCAAATGGTTCATGAGCTGGCCGGGGACGGCATGCTGATCCTCTGGAGCACTTCGTATCTGGATGAAGCTGAACAATGCCGTGATGTGCTGCTGATGAACGAAGGTGAATTGCTGTATCAGGGCGATCCCACTCAGCTTACGCAAACCATGTCGGGTCGCAGCTTCCTGATGAGCAGTTCGCAGGAAAATAACCGCCGACTGCTGCAACGCACGTTAAAACTGCCGCAGGTTAGCGACGGGATGATTCAGGGGAAATCCGTCCGCTTAATCCTGAAAAAAGAAGCGACGGCCCAGCAGATTCAAAACGCTGACGGCATGCCGAAGATAACCATCAACGAAACCGCCCCCCGCTTCGAGGATGCCTTTATCGATTTACTCGGCGGGGCCGGAACATCGGAGTCCCCGCTGGGCGCTATCCTGCATACCGTGGAAGGCACGCCAGGTGAAACGGTGATCGAAGCCAAAGCGCTGACCAAAAAATTTGGCGATTTTGCCGCTACCGACCACGTAGACTTTGCCGTGCAGCGCGGCGAGATTTTTGGTTTGTTAGGCCCCAACGGCGCGGGCAAATCCACCACCTTTAAAATGATGTGCGGCCTGCTGGTCCCCACCTCGGGTAAAGCGCTGGTGCTGGACATGGACCTGAAGGTCAGCTCCGGTAAAGCGCGCCAGCATCTGGGCTATATGGCGCAAAAATTCTCCCTGTATGGCAACCTGACGGTTGAACAGAACCTGCGCTTTTTCTCCGGCGTCTACGGCCTGCG
Organism: Citrobacter sp. RHBSTW-00859; assembly: GCF_013729795.1. Taxonomy (NCBI): domain Bacteria; kingdom Pseudomonadati; phylum Pseudomonadota; class Gammaproteobacteria; order Enterobacterales; family Enterobacteriaceae; genus Citrobacter; species Citrobacter sp. RHBSTW-00859. The sequence continues at coordinate 3,318,929 of NZ_CP056284.1, forward strand.
CGGTCGGGCGCAGAAGGAGAAAATCGAGCGGATGAGCGAGGCATTCGGCCTGAAGAGTATCGCCTCCCACGCCACCGACGAACTGCCGCTGGGCTTTAAACAGCGCCTGGCGCTGGCCTGTTCGCTGATGCATGAACCCGACATTCTGTTCCTCGATGAACCCACTTCCGGGGTCGATCCCCTCACCCGTCGGGAGTTCTGGTTACATATCAACAGTATGGTGGAAAAAGGCGTCACGGTGATGGTGACCACCCACTTTATGGATGAGGCAGAATACTGCGATCGCATCGGGCTGGTGTATCGCGGCAAACTGATTGCCAGCGGTACGCCGGACGACCTGAAAGCTCAGGCTGCTGACAGTGAGACGCCAGACCCGACCATGGAACAGGCCTTTATCACGCTAATCAATGACTGGGATAAGGAGCATACGCATGAGTAACTCCGTTCTCTCCTGGCGTCGCATACGCGCGCTGTGCGTGAAAGAGACGCGCCAGATCGTCCGCGATCCCAGCAGTTGGCTGATTGCGGTGGTGATCCCGCTGCTGCTGCTGTTTATCTTCGGCTACGGGATCAACCTCGACTCCAGCAAGCTGCGGGTAGGGATTTTGCTCGAACAGCAAAGCGAAGAGGCGCTGGATTTTACCCATACCATGACCGGTTCACCGTATATTGACGCCACCATCAGCGATAACCGTCAGGAATTGATTGAGAAAATGCAGGCCGGGCGCATTCGCGGGCTGGTGGTGATCCCGGTGGATTTCGCCCAGCAGATGGCGCGACCCAACGACGTGGCGCCGATCCAGGTGATCACCGACGGCAGTGAACCGAATACCGCTAACTTTGTACAGGGTTATGTCGAAGGCATCTGGCAGATTTGGCAACAACAGCGGGCGGAAGATCGCGGAGAATCATTTGAACCTTTGATCGACGTGCAGACCCGCTACTGGTTTAACCCGGCGGCCATCAGCCAACATTTTATTATTCCCGGGGCGGTAACCATCATCATGACGGTTATTGGCGCTATCCTCACCTCATTAGTGGTGGCGCGCGAATGGGAGCGCGGAACCATGGAAGCGCTGTTGTCTACCGAAGTCACCCGCGTCGAACTGCTGCTGTGCAAACTGATCCCCTATTACTTTCTGGGCATGCTGGCGATGCTGCTGTGTATGCTGGTGTCGGTGTTCATTCTCGGCGTGCCTTATCGCGGTTCGTTGCTGATCCTGTTTTTCATTACCAGTCTGTTTCTGCTCAGCACGCTCGGCATGGGGTTGCTTATCTCCACCATCACCCGCAATCAGTTTAACGCCGCGCAGGTCGCGCTAAACGCCGCCTTCCTGCCTTCGATTATGCTGTCGGGTTTTATCTTCCAGATAGACAGCATGCCGGCGATTATCCGGGCAGTAACCTATATTATTCCGGCTCGTTATTTCGTCAGCACCCTACAAAGCCTGTTTCTGGCGGGAAATATTCCGGTGGTGCTGATTATCAACGTGCTGTTTTTAATCGCTTCGGCGGTGATGTTTATTGGCCTGACGTGGCTTAAAACCAAACGTCGGCTGGATTAAGGGGACGGGCATGTTTCATCGCTTATGGACATTAATTCGTAAAGAGCTGCAATCGCTGTTACGTGAACCGCAGACGCGAGCCATTCTGATTTTACCGGTGCTGATTCAGGTTATTCTGTTCCCGTTCGCGGCCACGCTGGAAGTCACCAACGCCACTATCGCTATCTATAACGAAGACAACGGTAAACATTCGGTGGAGCTAACCCAGCGCTTCGCTCGCGCCAGCGCCTTTACGCACGTTCTGCTGCTGAAAAGCCCGCAGGAGATCCAGCCCACCATCGACACGCAAAAAGCCCTGTTGCTGGTGCGCTTCCCGGCCAACTTTTCGCGTAATCTGGATACCTTTCAGCAGGCTCCCATGCAGATTATTCTCGACGGGCGTAACTCTAACAGTGCGCAAATTGCCGCGAATTACCTGCAACAAATCGTTAAGGAGTATCAGCAGGAGCTGATGGACGGCAAGCCGAAACCGAACAACAGCGAGCTGGTGGTGCGTAACTGGTATAACCCGAATCTGGATTACAAATGGTTTGTGGTTCCGTCGCTGATCGCCATGATCACCACCATCGGCGTCATGATCGTCACTTCGCTCTCGGTTGCCCGCGAGCGCGAGCAGGGCACGCTGGATCAACTGCTGGTCTCCCCGCTTACCACCTGGCAGATATTCATCGGTAAAGCGGTGCCCGCGTTAATTGTGGCAACGTTTCAGGCCACCATTGTGCTGGCGATCGGCATCTGGGCTTATCACATCCCGTTTGCCGGTTCACTGGCGCTGTTCTATTTCACGATGGTGATTTACGGGCTGTCGCTGGTCGGCTTTGGTCTGCTGATTTCATCACTGTGCGCCACCCAGCAGCAGGCGTTTATCGGCGTGTTTGTGTTTATGATGCCGGCGATTTTACTTTCAGGCTACGTCTCGCCGGTCGAAAATATGCCGGTCTGGCTACAGAATCTGACGTGGATAAACCCAATCCGCCATTTTACGGACATCACGAAACAGATTTACCTGAAGGATGCGAGTCTGCAGATTGTGTGGGGAAGTTTGTGGCCGCTGTTGGTAATAGCGGCCACGACCGGCTCAGCGGCGTATGCGATGTTTAGACGCAAGGTGATGTAGCTTTTTGTCTTTCGCCAACAGCGAGACCACGGCGGGTCCGGCAAGGATCACCAGCCCCGCCAGGGCCAGCAAGACGTTGTTTTGCAGCACGCGCGACAGCAACCACAGTACGATCATCGCGGCACCGAAATACCACGTGGTAGTCAGCTCTTCCAGCACATCAGCTACGTCGCGCCAGCGCTGTTCATGGTGACGTTGCAAGGCCAGCATTAATAAAACCGTTACGCCGTAAACGACGCATAATCCCAGGCCGACGCGCACCAGCGTACCGCTCATCCAGCCCATTACCAGCAACGCCACTACCAGTAAATGCAACACAATCTGCCAGCAACTTAGACCCGTTGCGACACGAACACGTTGTTGCCACCTCATGGCTTTTCTCCTGAAGGATTTTCAACTAATTATTCAGAGTACCGGACTTTACGGAAAATTCCGCAACACCGCATCTTTTTGTGACGACGACTACACTATTTTATTTAGGAAGTGACGCCAACGGGAGGCTCATGAGCGGATCGGGAGTTCAATTTTCATTCAATGTGCTCACCATTAATACTCACAAAGGGTTCACCGCCTTCAACCGGCGTTTTATTTTGCCTGAACTACGGGAGGCTGTCAGAACGGTCGGGGCAGACATTGTGTGCCTGCAGGAAGTTATGGGCGCGCACGATGCTCACTCGCTGCAGATTGAGAACTGGCCGGATACCACCCACTACGAATTTCTGGCGGACACGATGTGGAGCGACTTCGCCTACGGGCGTAACGCCGTGTACCCGCAAGGGCATCACGGTAACGCGGTGTTGTCGCGTTATCCTATTGAACATTATGAAAATCGCGATGTGTCCGTCGGCGCGAGTGAAAAGCGCGGGGTCCTCTACTGCCGCATCGCGCCGCCAATGCTCTCGCACCCAATCCATGTCATGTGCGTGCATCTCGGTTTGCGTGAAGCACACCGTCAGGCCCAGCTCGCTATGCTGGCTGACTGGGTCAATGCCCTGCCCGACGCGGAGCCTGTGGTGATCGCCGGAGATTTTAACGACTGGCGGCAAACGGCCAATCACCCGTTGAAAGCCAGGGCCGGCCTTGACGAGATTTTTACCCGCGCCCACGGTCGCCCGGCGCGGACGTTTCCGGTGCAGTTTCCCCTGCTGCGTCTGGACAGGATCTATGTGAAAAACGCGAATGCCAGTACCCCAACGACGCTGGCGCTGCGTCACTGGCGACATTTGTCCGATCATGCCCCCCTGAGTGCGGAGATTCATTTATGAAAAATGGCTGGCGTGAAGGCAATCAAATTCAACTGCTGGAAAACGGCGATCAATACTATCCCGCCGTCTTTGACGCCATTGCACAGGCACAGCAAAAAATTATCCTTGAGACTTTTATCTGGTTTGAAGATGCGGTCGGAAAACAGCTGCATGCCGCCTTGCTCGGAGCCGCCCAGCGCGGAATCAAAGCAGAGGTGTTGCTGGACGGTTACGGCTCGCCGGATCTTAGCGACAGTTTTGTCGAAGAGTTGACCGTAGCAGGCGTTGTTTTCCGCTACTACGATCCGCGCCCGCGTCTGTTCGGTATGCGCACCAATCTCTTTCGCCGTATGCATCGCAAAATTGTGGTCATTGATGATCGTGTTGCCTTTGTCGGCGGTATTAATTATTCCGCTGAACACATGTCTGATTACGGTCCCGAGGCCAAGCAGGATTACGCCGTTCGCGTGGAAGGTCCAGTCGTGGCCGACATCCTGAAATTCGTGCTGGATAACTTACCAGGACAGAGCGCCGTACGACGCTGGTGGCGACGTCATCACCGGGCAATTGAGAATCATCGGCCAGGCGAAGCGCAGGCGCTGTTTGTCTGGCGCGATAACGAAGAGCATCGCGATGATATTGAACGCCACTATTTGAAAATGCTGACCCAGGCCCGGCGGGAAGTGATCATTGCCAATGCCTATTTCTTTCCGGGTTATCGCCTGCTGCATGCCCTACGAAAAGCTGCGCGACGCGGCGTTCGGGTAAAACTCATCGTCCAGGGTGAACCGGATATGCCGATTGTGAAAGTGGGTGCCCGCCTGCTGTATAACTATCTGGTTAAAGGCGGCGTCCATGTCTATGAATACCGGCGTAAGCCCCTGCATGGTAAAGTCGCGCTGATGGACGATCATTGGGCGACGGTAGGTTCCAGCAATCTCGACCCGCTCAGTCTGTCGCTCAATCTGGAGGCGAATCTTATTATTCATGACCGCACGTTTAACCAGACCCTGCGTGACAACCTGAACCCCATTATTGCGCAGGACTGCAAGCGAGTTGATGAATCAATGCTGCCAAAACGCACCTGGTGGAACCTGACCAAAAGCGTGCTGGCCTTCCACTTTTTACGCCACTTCCCGGCGCTGGTCGGCTGGCTACCGGCGCATACCCCGCATCTGGCCGAGGTAGAACCACCCGCACAGCCAACTCTGGAAACCCAGGATCGTATTCCAACTGAGGATGCAGGAGGGGAAACCTGATGCCAAAAAACCACCGACGCTGGCGCTTAGCGAAAAAGATCCTCACATGGCTATTTTTTATTGCGGTCATCGTATTGCTGGTCGTTTATGCCAGTAAGGTCAACTGGCAGGAAGTGTGGACGGTAATTCGCGATTACAATCGGATCGCCCTGCTCAGCGCCGTAGGGCTGGTGATTGTCAGTTATTTACTTTACGGCTGCTATGACCTGCTCGGGCGCTACTACTGCGGGCACAAGCTGGCAAAACGCCAGGTCATGCTGGTGTCGTTTATCTGTTACGCCTTCAACCTGACGTTAAGCACCTGGGTGGGCGGTATTGGGATGCGTTATCGTCTCTACTCGCGTCTCGGATTACCGGGGAGCACAATTACGCGAATTTTTTCACTGAGCATTACCACCAACTGGCTGGGCTATATTCTGCTGGGCGGTTTTATTTTCACCTTCGGCGTCGTTGAACTGCCCGCGCACTGGTATATCGATGAAGGTACGCTACGCCTCTTAGGCATTGCGCTGCTGCTGATGATTGTTGTTTATCTGTGGTTTTGCGCTTTCGCTAAACATCGCCACATCACCATCAAGGGCCAAAAACTGGTACTGCCCTCCTGGAAATTTGCCCTCGCGCAAATGGCGATATCCGGTACTAACTGGATGGTAATGGGGGCGATTATCTGGCTGTTGCTGGGTCAGAATATCAACTATTTCTTCGTGCTGGGCGTACTACTGGTGAGCAGTATTGCCGGTGTTATCATGCATATTCCGGCGGGGATTGGCGTGCTGGAGGCGGTCTTTATGGCGCTGCTGGCAGGAGAGAATACCTCTCAGGGGACAATCATTGCCGCCCTGCTCGCGTATCGCGTGCTGTACTATTTTATTCCGCTGCTGCTGGCGCTGATGTGCTATTTGCTGCTGGAGAGTCGGGCGAAAAAGTTGCGGGTAAAAAACGAGAAGGCGATGGCGAAATGATTCACCGGATGGCGGCTTACGCCATCCGGCAACAGAGAATTAACGACGATTGCCGAAGATACGCAGCAGCATCAGGAACAGGTTGATGAAGTCCAGATACAGCGTTAAGGCCCCAAGAATTGCGTATTTACGCAGATTTGAGCTGTCACGCAGGTCGATCTGCTCACCGATATTTTTCAGCTTCTGCGTGTCATAAGCGGTCAGGCCGACAAACACAATCACCCCAATATAGGTCACCGCCCACATCAGCGCTTCGCTCTTCAGCCAGAAGTTAACCAGCGAGGCCAGCACAATACCGATCAGCGCCATAAACAGCATATTGCCGAAGCCGCTCAGATCGCGTTTGGTAGTGTAGCCGTACAAACTCATGATCCCGAACATCCCGCCGGTGACCACAAAGGTGCTGGCGATAGACGAGTAGGTATAGACGATAAAAATGCTTGATAGCGTCAGCCCGGTTAATGCCGAATAGAGCATAAACAGCGTGGTCGCCATTCCCGCGCTAAGCCTTTGCACCATGCCGGACAGGACGAACACCAGCGCTAGCTGGGCGATGATCAGTCCAAAGAAGGTGATTTTGCTGGAGAAGACAAACATCATCACCGCGGGCGTATTTGCCGCATACCAGGCGATAAACGCCGTCAGCAACAATCCGCAGGTCATCCAGCCGTACACCTGCGCCATATACGTTTGCAGGCCGGAACGGGCCTGTACAATAGAATCGGATCGTGGGAATCGGTCCATGACAATCTCCTGAATCAGTATGAGCCTACACCAATTGTACTCTACCAGCGTTTTGCTGCTAGCTTATCGCTGTCGCGGGCATCAACCCAGCGCTCACCTTCTGGCGTGGCCTCGCGCTTCCAGAACGGTGCGCGGGTTTTCAGATAATCCATAATGAACTGCCCGGCATCAAACGCGCTGCTGCGATGCGCACTGGTCACGCCAACAAAAACGATTTCGTCACCCGGCCACAGTTCGCCAATGCGATGAATGACCGTTACTCGTCCCAGCGGCCAGCGCGCACGCGCTTCGTCGACAATCTCCGCCAGCGCTTTTTCGGTCATTCCCGGATAGTGTTCCAGCGTTAACGCCTGCACGCTATCGCCGAGATTGTGATTGCGGACTTTACCGGTGAAAGTGACCACCGCGCCATCTTCATCGCGTTCGGCCAGCCAGGGATACTCATCCCCGACGCTGAACGGCGCATGACCAACAACAATTCGCGTTTCAGCCATCTTAGCCTCCGGTTACCGGTGGGAAGAAAGCCACTTCGTCACCCGCATTAAGGGGATGGTCAAAACTGACCAGCGTCTGGTTTACCGCTGCCAGCAGCTTGCCGTCTTCCAGCGCCAACGCCCAGCGATCGCTTTTTGCCGCAAGACTCCGGCGCAACGCTTCTACCGTTGCAAACTCAGCGGCGACCTCTATCGCATCCGTGTTCACCAATTCCCGTACCTGAGCAAAGAAAAGAACCTTAATCATGCGCATCCACCTTAAAATCTCCCGATTTACCGCCGCTTTTAGCCAGCAGACGCACCGGACCAATCACCATATCCTTTTGCACCGCTTTGCACATATCGTAGATGGTCAACGCTGCCACGGAGGCCGCCGTTAACGCTTCCATTTCGACGCCGGTTTTCCCGGTCAGGCGACACAGCGTTTCAATGCGTACGCGGTTGTGTTCCGGCTCGGCGTGCAGATTAACTTCAACCTTGCTCAACATCAGCGGATGGCACAGCGGGATAAGATCCCAGGTCCGTTTGGCGGCCTGAATACCGGCAATACGCGCCGTGGCGAAAACGTCGCCCTTATGGTGGCTGCCGTCGATAATCATCGCCAGCGTTTCGCTACGCATGGTCACGAATGCTTCTGCACGCGCCTCGCGTACGGTTTCCGCTTTGGCGGAGACATCCACCATATGCGCTTCGCCAGCGGCGTTAATATGAGTCAGTTGCGACATACTTATTTCTTCAAATGTGGGTGGAAATTACACGGACGCGTACGGGCATCGAGCTGCGGCGCAATGATATTTTCCCATGCGGTACGACACGCCTTAGTCGACCCAGGCATGGCGAAAATCAGCGTTTTGTTGGCCACTCCGGCAATCGCCCGGGATTGCAGCGTCGCGGTGCCAATCTCTTCAAACGACAGCATACGGAATACTTCACCAAACCCTTCGACTTCTCTGTCGAACAGCGGTTGCAGCGCTTCTGGCGCCTGGTCCCCTTCGGTTAAGCCCGTGCCGCCTGTAATGAGCACAACCTGCACATCCTCACTGGCAATCCATGCAGAAACCTGGGCGCGAATGGCGTAGCGGTTCTCTTTGACAATCGCCTTGTCGACAATCTGATGACCCGCCTCTTGCGCCGAGTCACGCAGATAATGGCCGGAGGTGTCATCTTCTTCGCCGCGACGGTTGGAAACAGTAAGAATAGCAATGCGTGTCGGGATAAATTCAGCGCTTACCTGACTCATGAAAAACTCCTTTTAGCGATCAGCCGCCAATGTAAGATAAGTTTTGCGTAATACCGGTATTGTTCTGATGCAGGAAATGAGTCTGCTTTTTCTCCAGCAGCGCGGCTGAAATGCGTTCTTCCAGCGCCGACTGCTGAGCGTCATCTTCCAGCAAATCACGCAGGCTTACGCCGCCTTCACCAAATAAACACAGATGCAGCTTGCCGACAGAGGAAACGCGCAGACGGTTGCAGGTGGCGCAGAAGTCTTTCTCATAAGGCATGATCAGACCAATTTCACCAGCATAGTCAGGATGACAGAAAACCTGAGCCGGGCCGTCGCTGCGCTGTCGGATCTGGTGGATCCAGCCGCGACGCAGCAGCTCATCGCGCAGGACCTGGCCTGAGATATGGTGTTTACGGAAGAGAGAGCTGCCCTCACCCGTTTCCATCAGTTCAATAAAGCGTAGTTGGATAGGACGGGGCTGAACCCACGCCAGGAAGGTGTCCAGTTGATGATGGTTTACATCGCGCATCAGCACGGTATTGACTTTCACTTTTTCAAAACCCGCATCAAAAGCGGCGTCAATGCCTGCCATCACCTGCTGAAATTTGTCCTGCCCGGTAATGGCGTGAAACTGACGGGCATCGAGGCTGTCGACGCTGACGTTAAGTGCGGTCAGTCCGGCATCGCGCCAGGCAGCAGCATCACGCGCCAGACGATAACCATTAGTGGTCACCGCAATCTGACGGATGGCGTGGTTTTCGCGCACGGCGGCGATAATGTCGGTAAAGTCGCGACGCAATGAAGGTTCGCCCCCTGTTAGACGCACTTTTTCCGTTCCCAGACTGGCGAACGCGCGCGTGACGCGGCGAATTTCATCAACGGTCAAAAAGCCGTTATTGGTGACACCGCCGGGCTTATAGCCATCCGGCAGACAGTAGGTGCAACGAAAGTTACACACATCGGTAATCGACAAACGTAAGTAGTAAAACTTACGTGCGAAAGCATCGGTAAGTTGAGAGCCCATGTACACCTTTCCAAATACGGGAGACGTAGTCATTTCTTCCTACGCCCTGGTGACAAACTTATTCAAGTATTGTCACGGCCAAAGCACCGTATCATTTGACCCAGGTGCAGAGGCTAGAGTGTTTATTCTCGTCATACTTCAAATTGCAGAAGCGTGGGCTTTGTTCGTTCACCCCAGTCACGTACTTATGTCCGCTTACGGGGGATTTTCTCCCTCACTGCCTTCCTGCAACTCAAATTATTCAGAGTACATTGTGGTTATGCCGATACTAGCGTGTAAATGACGCTTTTGCCATGTACACTTTCGTTGTATAAACACATACATAGCGACATGATCGTGCAATTTCGCTACAGAATAAGCAAAAACCACAGTTTTGCATTGATATACATCATCTTGCCGGCAGGTGCATCTCGTCAGAAAGGAGTAGATCGCAGAAAAAAATTACGCCAGATTCCGCCTGGATAATTGCTGAAAACACACTATTTACGTTACTGTAGCGCCGATCAATTGATATCAGGAAAATATATGCGCACTCGCACGCTGGCAGATCTGGACCGCGTTGTCGCTCTCGGCGGAGGGCATGGACTGGGACGCGTTCTCTCCTCTCTTTCCCCTTTAGGTTCACGCCTGACGGGGATCGTCACCACGACCGATAACGGCGGGTCGACAGGTCGTATTCGTCGCTCTGAAGGAGGAATTGCCTGGGGAGACATGCGTAACTGTCTGAACCAGTTAATTACTCAACCCAGCGTTGCATCCGCCATGTTTGAGTATCGTTTTGGCGGTAATGGTGAGCTTTCCGGGCATAACCTCGGAAATCTGATGTTAAAGGCGCTCGATCACCTCAGTGTGCGGCCTCTGGAAGCCATCAATTTAATTCGTAGTCTGCTGAAAGTTGACGCGCATTTAATTCCGATGTCGGAGCTGCCGGTGGATCTGATGGCTATCGACGATCAGGGACATGAAGTCTATGGCGAAGTGAATATCGATCAGCTCACCATCCCGCCTCAGGAACTGATGCTGTCGCCAAAAGTCCCCACCACGCGGGAGGCAGTTGAAGCTATCGCCGAAGCGGATTTGATTTTGATCGGACCCGGCAGTTTTTACACCAGCTTGATGCCGCTCCTGCTGCTCGACGAATTGGCGCAGGCATTACGTCGCACACCTGCCCCGATGGTCTACATCGGCAATCTGGGTCGTGAATTAAGCCTGCCAGCAGCCAGCCTGACGCTTAACGATAAGCTGGCAATCATTGAACAGTACGTTGGCAGGAAAGTAATTGATGCGGTGGTTGTAGGCCCGAAAGTGGATGTATCCACCGTTACCGACCGCGTTGTTATTCAGGAAGTGCTGGAAGCCAGCGACATTCCCTACCGCCATGACCGCCAGCTATTGCATTACGCGCTGGAGAAAGCGGTACAGGCGCTGGGGTAATCCCAAGTGCGTGATTAGCATACAATCCTCATCGTAATGAGGATTGTACTTGTAGCTTACTGCATTAACCTCTCAGCACAGGTACATGCTCGGCGGATATTGGCTCTTCGTATCTTGTGCCAAAATTAGACCACCGGGCAAGAATGGCAAAGAATACGGCCATAACCAGGCAACTTAAATTGAACAAAACCCAGGGTGCATAATCCAGCGTCGCCACCCCCAGCGTTTTCGCCATGAACATACCAGATATTGTCCAAGGGAAAAGCCCTTCAAGTAGCGTGGCTCCAGACTCCATTGATCGGGACATATTAACTATATGCAATTTTTTGTTTTTAAAACAAGGATCATAAATATTCTTCACCAGAAAGAAACTGATGACTGCATTGCCAGTGCAGGCAACTAATAAAGAACTTGTGAACATTGTCGCCAACAAAGTACTGGTCACCGTTTTTAATTTCTGAACCAGTCGCCCAAGCAGTACATTAAGGCCGCCAGAAACATCAAGTGCCGAAGCGAACATAAATGCACAAAGCATAACCACAATTGGGCTAACCATTGAATACATACCGCCACGATTAAGCAATATATTAATATTTTTAGTCGTAGATTCATTCATCGCGACATCTGAAAAATTGCTGATCATATTGGTATTAAAGCCATTAATCGATGCTTGAACGAGGTCCATCATGGTAAACGGCTGAAAAATTGCGCATATTGCCAGAGCAAAAAAAGAAGATGCGATCAAGACAGTAATGGTATCCCATTTTTTTATCGCACCAATAAAGACCAGCAATGTCGGTAATATTAATAAAGGGTTAAGCCAGAATAATGAGTTTAGCGTTTTTTTCATGACCGGGATAGTATCTAGTTGGATTGAATTTACCACATTTAAATCTAACCCCGCGATATAAAACCCCAGGCAGGCAAACAAAAAAGCAGGAACCGATGTATACAACATATTTCTAATACTTTGATAAAGCTCAGCCCCCGCAGCTAACGCGGCCATGTTTGTGGTATCTGATAAAGGAGATAATTTATCACCAAAGTAGGCACCGGAGATAACGGCTCCAGCAGTAATCGGCAATGACACATTCATCGCCGCAGCAACGGCAACCAACGCCACACCAATTGTTCCTGCGGAACCCCATGAAGTGCCTGTAAATGTCGAGATGCAAACCGTCACTAAAAAAGCTGTAAGATATAAGTAAGCTGGGTTGATAATTTCCAGGCCATAATAGACCATTAACGGAATGGTACCACTAACCATCCAGCATCCAATCAACATACCGATCGACAGTAAAATTAACATCGCAGGGACGGCATCTTTTATTTTTTCTATAAAAGTCTGGAGAATTTCCTTCCAGCCCGCGCCATAGTATCTGGCAAAAAAACCTGTAATAATCGTAATAACAATTAAGATAAATTCAACTGGGTAATTTAAAACCCCAATACCTATAAAGAAAACCAGGAAAATAGCCACTAATAACATCAATGCTGCATAAAAGCTCGGTTGCTTATTTGTGCTTACCATGTTATTTTCCCGCTATTAATATGTTTTTATAGAATCAAACGCATTCTCTAAGTCCGCGATTAACATCTCTGGAGATTCTTGTCCAATTGAAATCCTAATTAAACCAGGCGCCATCCCATCTTTGCATATTACATCCTGGTTATAACCGCGATTTGGAGAAATAATCAGGCTTTCATATCCCCCCCAACTGCATCCCGGTTTGAAAATTCTACAACTATCAATAATGGCTTTAACTTTTTCAAAACTGCCATCTTTAAGTTCAAAACTAATGAGGCCAGAAGTACCAAACATTTGTTGTGAAACAATTTCACGTTGTTTTGCATCAGCCATAAGAGGATGACAGATATTCTCAACCTCTGCTCTGCTATTGAGAAAAGTAAGAATTGCATAGGTATTATTCTGATGTTGTCTCATGCGCAGCGGCAACGTTCGTAAACCGCGAATCACTAGCCATGCACTATCCGGGGCCAGCACTGCGCCAAGAAGCTGATGTGAAAAATCACGAATAATATCAAGATAGACTTTTGCGCCTACCACAGCACCCGCCGTTAAATCACTGTGACCGCCGATATATTTAGTACAAGAGTGGAGCACTAAATCGAAACCAAGAGTCAATGGCTTTTGGAAGAGTGGCGTAGCCCATGTATTATCAATGGCAGTAATAATATTATTCTCTTTCGCCAACCCTGCTATCATCTGCAGATCCACAACTCGCATGGTCATTGTTCCTGGGGATTCCGTGTATATCATGCGAGTATTCGGCTTTATTTTCTGCCGAATATCCTCAACATCGCCACTGAGAACAATGTCATAGTCAATACCAAAGCGTTGTTGCATTTGCTTCACCAGCACAACTGTTGGTCCATAAACATTATTCACCAGAATAATATGGTCGCCACTTTTCAGCAGGCCAAACAATGTTGCGCTTATCGCACCCATGCCCGATCCAAAAACTTTGCAGGCCGCTCCACGCTCCAACGCTGCCAGTTTATGTTCTAACAGTTCCGTTGTTGGGTTAAGCCCCCGGGAATAGATGTAACGTTCAGCTTCGTGTTGCATATCATCACAGTATTGCTGATAGCTCTGCTGCACAAACAGACTGGTTTTTACTAACGGAGGGCTGACTGCACCATAATTTTTCTGGTGTTGTTCACCAACTCCAGAACATATCATGGCGTCCTGAACGGCATAATCATTCTCAGCGTAATTGCATATTATCTCTTTCATAACTTTCCTTTATATTTTCGTCAGGGAAATTTCTATAACAGGACAATTATAAAAAAAGGAACAATGACAGCCTTTTTCTTGCTGCCAAAATGCTGAAAGAATCGTCAGAAATGTAAAGAATAAAACGATGAGGTTCACAAAGCTGAAAAACAAAAATCAATTCAGCAAAAAATAAATTAGAGTGAGCGCATTAATTTTAAGAATAATAAATGGCAATAGAAAAACGAATAATATAATTATAAATGATAATACATTCTGTATTTTTCCAATCGCCATGGCATTTACGCGATGGCGAATTGGAAAGTGGAAACAATCTTACGATGCCGCGATAAACAACTCGCGCAGCTGATGCAACTGGTCGCGGATTGTCGCAGCCTCTTCAAATTCAAGATTCTGCGCATGCTGCATCATCTGCCCTTCCAGCTCATGAATCTTCTGCTGCAGCGCTTTTGGCGTCATATCCAGTTCGACAATTTCAGACTTCGCGCCTGCGCGTGACTTCCCTTTGCCTTTCGCCTTAGTCTTCGCAATATTCTGACCCAGCGCCAGAATATCGACCACTTTCTTGTTCAGCCCCTGCGGCGTAATACCGTGTTCTTCGTTGTAGAGCTGCTGTTTCTCACGACGGCGTTCAGTTTCACCTATCGCCTTAGCCATTGAGGCGGTAATTTTGTCGCCGTAGAGAATAGCCTTCCCGTTGATATTACGCGCCGCACGACCGATGGTCTGAATAAGCGAACGTTCAGAACGCAGGAACCCTTCTTTGTCTGCGTCCAGAATCGCCACCAGTGAGACCTCAGGCATGTCCAGACCCTCACGTAACAGGTTGATACCCACCAGCACGTCAAACTCGCCCAGACGCAGGTCACGAATGATTTCCATACGTTCCACGGTATCGATGTCTGAGTGCAGATAGCGCACCCGCTCACCGTGCTCTTCGAGGTATTCGGTGAGATCCTCTGCCATCCGTTTCGTGAGCGTAGTGACCAGCACACGTTCGTTAATCGCCGCACGGATGCGGATCTCAGACAGCAGATCGTCAACCTGCGTCGCCACCGGGCGTACCTCAATGATAGGATCCAGCAGGCCGGTCGGTCGTACTACCTGATCGACGACGTCATCACCGGATTTCTCCAGTTCATAGTTGCCCGGCGTCGCTGAGACGTAGATGGTCTGCGGGGCCAGCGCTTCAAACTCTTCAAATTTAAGCGGACGGTTATCCAGCGCCGACGGCAGACGGAATCCGTATTCGACCAGAGTCTCTTTACGCGCCCGGTCACCACGATACATACCGCCAATTTGCGGGATAGTGACGTGGGATTCATCCACCACCAGCAGGCCGTCGGCAGGCAGGTAATCAAACAGCGTCGGCGGCGGCTCGCCGGGGCCACGCCCGGACAGATAGCGGGAGTAGTTTTCAATCCCCGAGCAGTAACCCAGCTCATTCATCATTTCCAGATCGAACTGCGTACGCTGACTTAGCCGCTGTTCTTCCAGCAGTTTGTTATTTGCCAGCAGGACCTTACGCCGCTCTGCCAGCTCCACTTTGATTTCTTCCATCGCCTGCACGATACGTTCGCGCGGCGTCACGTAGTGCGTTTTAGGATAGATGGTGTAGCGCGAAATCGTGGATTCAACCTGCCCGGTAAGCGGGTCAAACAGCGATAAACGTTCGACCTCTTCATCAAACAGTTCCACGCGCAGCGCGATATCGTCGGATTCAGCCGGGAAAATGTCGATCACTTCACCACGCACGCGGAAGGTTCCGCGCTGAAATGCCTGATCGTTGCGGGTATATTGCAGTTCCGCCAGGCGGCGCAGGATCGCACGCTGGTCGATAATCATCCCCACCGTCAGATGCAGCATCATTTTCAGATACAGATCCGGATCGCCCAAACCATAGATAGCGGAAACTGACGCGACGACAACGACATCCCGACGTTCCAGCAGCGCTTTGGTCGCCGACAGACGCATTTGCTCAATATGTTCGTTAACCGAGGCATCCTTCTCGATGAAGGTGTCAGAACTTGGTACGTAGGCTTCCGGTTGATAATAGTCGTAGTAGGAGACGAAATACTCCACCGCGTTATCCGGGAAGAACTCTTTCATCTCACCGTACAACTGCGCGGCCAGCGTCTTATTGGGAGCCAGCACCATGGTAGGCCGCTGCAAGTCCGCAATTACGTTAGCGATGGTGAATGTCTTCCCCGAGCCCGTCACCCCCAGCAGCGTCTGATGCGCCAGACCATCCTCCAGCCCTTCTTCCAGACGGCGAATAGCCTCAGGCTGATCGCCAGAGGGTTTAAAAGCGGAATTTAGTTTGAACGGTTTACTCATGAGCAGCTACCTGAAGCAATGGGCGGGCAGGTGTGTAATTTTACTCGCAGTCGTATATTTTGCCAGTAAAATATACTGGATGAAAAAACAGTAACGCACCAGAATATTTCTGATACGCCATCAGAATGACCGTGACCGCAGGCTAAAATTTGGCCTCAGACAAGATAAAACACCAGCAAAAACGTGTTATCCCCAAAGCAATGACTTTTTTAACATTTGTCAAGCCGCCCGATGAAAGTTTTGTGGCAACGCATGACACTTCTGCGACAGCCATTGATTTTATCTAACATTCTGTAATTTAATGACTATTATCCCGAGCCGTCTTTCGCATCAATTTAGTCGCAGGCCGCGTCTTCTCTCGCTTACATTGTGTTTTCTAACTCTAATACACAAGGTTATCCACAGGAATAGTGGATAACTGCCTCCAGCCCGTATGGACTGTAGCCTGGCAAAAACGCCCTCACTCCCTTTTCCGGAGGGATAAAAAAAATTTATCGCTATTTTTTGATATTTATCAGCTAACGAAGCGGCCTGGAATGGCCGGGATCTTGCTCGCATTTTCATCATTTTCTTGCCTGCACCATTACGACACCGCCAGGCACTGGCAATGTGCACAAAACAACGCCAGCCCTCCGGCCAGCCAGACGTTACCGCCTGCGCGGCACACTCTCCTGCTGTTTTTTGACCCCAATCCCTCTTCTGGCAAGAGAATTGCAATTTTCTTCCGACGACCTGTACGTAGGGCGGATAGCATCATGCTGGAGGAATCTATGTTGAGTCTTCGCGCAGTGAATCATTATTACGGTAATCAACACTCCCTATGGGATGTGGATCTCGACCTGCTGCCCGGTAAATGTACCGGTGTGTTGGGGCTTCCAGGGATGGGAAAGACTACGCTGACCAATTGCATTATCGGCAATTTACCGATCGAAAGCGGCACCATGTTCTGGCATCAGGCTGGCGCACCACCGCGCGACCTGAGTCCCATTCCGGCGGCAAATCGCATCGCGCTGGGCATTAACTACGTTTCACAAGAGAGACGGATTTTTTCGCAATTGACGGTAGAGGAAAATCTGCATATTGCGCGCCAGGCGGTTGAGGAAAGCGAAACGATGAACAGCAGTGATATTTACCGCCTGTTTCCACAGTTGTTCGTACTGCGTCAGGCCAAAGGGGCGGCATTATCGGAAGATGATCAGCACCAGCTTGCGCTCGCCAGCGCGCTGGTCACACGCCCGCGCCTGCTGATCCTCGATGAGCCCACGCGGGGAAGTGGCCAGGCATATATCCACAAGCTGGGGAACCTGGTTGTAAGATTAAGCCATGAGCTCGGCATCGCCATAATGCTCGCGGAGCAGAGCCTGCCGTTTATTCGTCGGGTCGCTGACTGCTACTGCCTGTTACACCGTGGGCGCAACGTGGCTCAGGGGCAAATCACACAGCTCAGCAACCCGCTAATCAACTATTGGGTGACGCCACAGACAAAACGCTAAGATCGATATAACGTCCTGTTGATGCCCGCTCCGGCTCTTCTGCCAGCCAGGGAATTTCCCCCAGCAGCGGAGCCGCAAGCACACGCCTGAGCGTTGCCATATATTCAGCATGACGCTTGCCAGGTGGCGTCACATCATTGGCGACCCATCCGGCAAGCGTCAGTCCGGCCTGCTGCACCGCCTGGGCGGTCAGCACAGCGTGGTTGATGCAGCCGAGCTTAACGCCAACCACCAGAATAACCGGCAGCTGCTCTGTTTTCACCCAGTCAGCAAAACTCAGCGTTGGCGAAAGCGGCGTAAACCACCCGCCGGCACCTTCCACCAGCACCCAGTCAGCCTGTTGTTCCAGCGCGCGTAAACCCGCAGACATTACAGAGGCCTGAATGGGGCGACCTTCGTCCGCGCTGATGATATGCGGTGAGGTAGGTTCCGCGAAGGTATAGGGGTTGATAGCCGCATAGTCCACCGTCACAACGCTGTTGCGCTGTAATGCCAGGGCATCGCTATTACGCAGACCTTCAACCGTCATTTCACTGCCCGACGCCACTGGCTTATAGCCGACGGTTCGCAATCCCCTCTGCCCCGCCGCCTGCAGCAACGCGCAGCTGGCGATAGTTTTACCCACTTCGGTATCCGTCCCGGTGACAAAAAAAGTGTTAGTCACGTTGAATCACTCCCAAAAATAGATGATAGGTCAGCGGATATTTCCCCTGCTGGCAGGGCCAGGCTAACTGTAGCTGGCGCAGCTGTGAGCGGGTGAGGACGCGCGGCTCGCGGCCATCATGCAAATGCGTCGCGCCAATGCCCTTCAGCGAGCGCATGGCGCTCAGCGCATCGTCAAACCACAGCGTGACGGCATGAGACTGGTATTCAACGTCCCACCCATGCAGGGCGTTTTCCAGTTGCTCCACGGGCAAAAAACGATTGGCGTGCTCCCGCTCATCAACCGCTCGCCACGCCTGACGAAGTTCCGGCATTGACCCCTGCGCCAGGGTACTAAACGCCACCGTCCCGCCAGGACGCACCACCCGGTAAAGCTCACGTAACGCGCCGCGCAGGTCACTGCACCACTGTACGGCCAGATTGCTCCAGGCGAGGTCGAAAGTAGCAGCAGCCTGCGGAATGGCTTCAATATCCGCCAGCAAATAGCGGTGGGCGACATCGTGACGCTGTGCTTCAGTCAGCATTTGCGCCGACAGATCCAGCGCGCAGACCTCGCTCCCCTGCTCCCGCCAGTAACGGCTCATACGCCCGGGTCCGCAGCCCGCATCTAAAACCTGAGAGAATGCCCGACCATCGAGTCGCGCCAGTAACGCATCGGCGCTCTGACGCTGGAGTTCCGCGTGTTGCTCATAGTGAGTAGCCGCGCGGCCAAACGCGGCAGCAATCGCCTGCTTATTGACCTGCGCCATGTAGCACCTCCAGTAAGCGATCGATATCCTGGACTTCATGCGCCTGGGTCAGCGTAAGCCGCAGCCTGGCCGTACCAACCGGCACCGTCGGTGGGCGAATAGCCGTCACCCAGCATCCCTGTTGACGTAATGCCTCCGCCAGCTGCAAGGCTTTATGATTGTCGCCCACGATCAGTGGCTGAATGGCGCTGTCTGACTGCGCCAGCGTTAAGTCCGGCGTATTCACCCCAGCGCGAAAACGCTGGATCAGCATCGCCAGTTTTTCTCTGCGCTCATCGCCTTCGCGGCTGCGGATCACCTCCAGCGCGGCACGCAAGGCCTGGGCCTGGGCCGGAGGCATACTGGTGCTGTAGATCAGATGACGGGCAAACTGCAGCAGATAATCGGCCACGCTGTCTGAGCACAAGATTGCCGCGCCGCTGACGCCAAACCCTTTGCCAAACGTCACCACTAACAGCTCGGGTTTCACCTGCTGTCGGGAGCACGAACCGCGCCCTTCCTCACCGCTGACGCCAATCCCGTGCGCATCATCCACCAGCAACCATGCGCCATGCCGCTCTGCTACCGCGTGAATTTCCGCCAGCGGTGCGCTATCGCCATCCATGCTGAACACACCTTCAGTGACCACGAGTTGTTGCCCCGGACAGGGGGTAGTCAGCAGACGTTCCAGATGTTGCGGAGCGTTATGGGTAAAGCGACGTAGCACGGCAGGGCTAAGGCTGGCAGCCTCCTGCAGTGAGGCATGGCTGAGCCGGTCAGCAACAATCCTGTCCTCTTTGCCCATCAGCGCGGCAATAACCGCCTGATTAGCGGCAAAACCGGAGATAAACAACAGCGCCCGTGAATAGCCGAGCCATTGCGCCAGCTCATCTTCCAGCGCCTGATGAGCAACGGAATAACCGCTGACATGACCCGAGCCGCCGCTGCCGACGCCAAAACGCTCAGCGCCTTGCTGCCACGCGCAGATAATATGCGGATGGTGGCTTAAGCCAAGGTAGTCGTTGCTGGAAAAGTTCAGATACTGGCGACCGTCGGCCTGCAGCCAGCGACCGGCGCCCTGCGTCACCACATAGCGCCGACGCAACGCATCAGCACGACGACGCGCCGTTAACGCATCGACTATTTTTTGCTGCCAGGTCATACGGTTGCCGCGTTGTAGTATTCGTCGGTATCCGGGTTACGCAGCGCCTGCTCCAGGCGTTGCTGCTGTTCGTTATCACCCGCCAGCACCGCCGTTTGCTGCGGATTGAGGCCCAGTTTGCGAAACAGCAGCAAATCCTTATCTTCGTTCGGGTTCGGCGTGGTCAGCAGTTTGCAGCCGTAGAAAATCGAGTTAGCCCCGGCCATAAAGCACATCGCCTGGGTTTGTTCGTTCATTTGCTCGCGTCCGGCTGAAAGACGGACATATGAAGTCGGCATCATGATCCGCGCTACGGCGATAGTACGAATAAAATCAAAGGCATCCACATCGTCGTTATCGGCAAGCGGCGTGCCTTTCACTTTCACCAGCATGTTGATCGGCACGCTTTCTGGCGGCGTTGGCAGATTCGCTAATTGCAGCAACAGACCCGCGCGGTCAGTCACCGTTTCCCCCAGTCCCACAATCCCGCCGGAGCAAACTTTAATGCCCGCCTCACGCACTTTATCCAGCGTATCCAGGCGCTCCTGGTACGACCGGGTTGTGATGATATTGCCGTAGAATTCCGGCGAGGTGTCGAGGTTATGGTTGTAGTAGTCCAGACCCGCATTGGCCAGCCGCTGGGCCTGATTTTCGTTCAGCGTACCCAGCGTCATACACGCTTCCAGCCCCAGTTCTTTTACGCCCTGAACCATCTGTTCCAGGTAAGGCATGTCGCGTTCGTGTGGATTCTTCCACGCCGCGCCCATGCAAAACCGCGTTGAACCGGCCTGTTTCGCTTTACGCGCTGAGTCCAGTACCTGTTCAACCTCCATCAAACGTTCCGTTTCCAGACCGGTTTTATAGCGGGAGCTTTGCGGGCAGTATTTGCAGTCTTCCGGGCAGGCACCGGTCTTAATCGACAGCAGCGTACTGACCTGAACCTGCCGCGGATCAAAGTGCTGACGGTGAATCTGCTGCGCTTCAAACAGCAGATCCAACAGCGGTTTATCAAATAATTCGGTGACTTGCGACATTGTCCAGCGAGAAGAATGAGCCATATTGGTATACGTTTCGTTATGAGTTTGGTGTAGACTCGTAAACCTAAATCTTTTTAATTTGGTTTACAAGTCGATTATGACAACGGACGATCTTGCGTTTGACCAACGCCATATCTGGCACCCTTACACCTCCATGACCTCCCCGTTACCGGTTTATCCGGTGGCGCGTGCCGAAGGTTGCGAACTGATTTTAGCCAGCGGTGAGAGGCTGATAGACGGCATGTCGTCCTGGTGGGCGGCGATCCACGGTTACAATCACCCACAGCTGAACGCCGCGATGAAAACGCAGATTGATGCCATGTCACATGTGATGTTTGGTGGCATTACCCATGCCCCGGCCATTGCGCTGTGCCGCCAGTTGGTGGCGATGACGCCAGAGGCGCTGGAGTGCGTTTTTCTCGCGGATTCAGGTTCGGTCGCCGTAGAAGTAGCAATGAAAATGGCGCTGCAATACTGGCAAGCCAAAGGCGAATCCCGTCAGCGTTTCCTGACATTTCGAAACGGTTATCACGGCGATACCTTCGGCGCGATGTCGGTCTGCGATCCCGACAACTCGATGCACAGTCTGTGGAAGGGTTATCTGCCGGAGAACCTGTTTGCGCCCGCCCCGCAAAGCCGCATGGACGGCGAGTGGGACGAACTGGATATGGTGCCTTTTGCCCGCCTGATGGCCGCGCATCGCCACGAGATTGCGGCGGTGATCCTTGAGCCGATTGTGCAGGGTGCTGGCGGCATGCGCATGTATCATCCCGAATGGTTAAAACGCATCCGTAAGATGTGCGACCGTGAAGGGATCCTGCTGATTGCCGATGAAATCGCCACCGGATTTGGTCGTACAGGCAAGCTTTTTGCCTGTGAACACGCCAACATAACTCCGGACATTTTGTGCCTCGGCAAAGCGTTAACCGGCGGAACGATGACCCTTTCCGCCACCCTGACCACGCGTCAGGTCGCGGAAACCATCAGCAACGGTGAAGCCGGATGCTTCATGCACGGCCCAACCTTTATGGGTAATCCGCTGGCCTGCGCCGTCGCCTCCGCCAGCCTGTCGTTACTCGAAACCGGCGATTGGCGCTCACAGGTAGCGGCTATTGAAGCGCAACTGCGGACAGAACTCGCCCCTGCGGCAGACTCCAGTTGGGTAGCCGACGTGCGCGTACTCGGCGCCATCGGTGTGATCGAAACCACGCATCCGGTGAATATGGCGGCGTTACAGAAGTTCTTTGTTGAACAGGGTGTGTGGGTACGACCGTTTGGCAAACTGATCTATCTGATGCCGCCGTACATTATTCAGCCCAATCAGTTGCGTCGTCTGACCCAGGCCGTAAACGAGGCAGTGCGCAGTGCAACATTTTTTAGCGATTAATCAGCGGTAAGCTCTACGGTTTCTGGCTACACTTTTTGGCTAACGAGAGGAGTCAGCATGAAACTAATCAGTAACGATCTGCGCGATGGCGAAAAGCTTGCGCATCGCCACGTCTTTAACGGCATGGGGTATGACGGGGATAATATTTCCCCGCATCTGGCGTGGGATGACGTGCCAGCAGGGACCAAAAGCTTTGTCGTGACCTGCTACGATCCTGATGCGCCAACCGGCTCCGGCTGGTGGCACTGGGTGGTGGTAAATCTGCCAGCAGATACCCGCGTACTCACGCAAGGCTTCGGCTCCGGGCTGGTTGCGCTGCCGGATGGGGTGATTCAGACCCGTACGGATTTTGGTAAAGCAGGTTATGGCGGTGCTGCGCCGCCGAAGGGGGAAACCCATCGCTATATCTTTACGGTTCACGCGCTGGATGTGGAGCGTATTGATGTCGATGAGGACGCCAGCGGCGCGATGGTTGGCTTTAACGTTCACTTCCACTCGCTCGCCAGCGCCTCGATTACGGCGATGTTCAGTTAAGCTGTGTTGTGCCGGATGTCGGCTTCGCCGCATCCGGCCTACTAAACAAGGCTTCTCTACAGAAATTCAGGCAACAATTTCAACAACGTCCCCTGGGCTAACAGTTCGGTTGCGCACTCAATATCCGGAGCAAAAAAGCGATCCTGCGTATAGTGGGCAACCTGCTCGCGCAGAGCCTGGCGCGCCTGCTCCAGCAGCGGGCTTGAGGTTAACCCTTCACGCAGGTCAATCCCCTGACACGCCGCCAGCCACTCCACGGCAATCACGCCGCGCGTATTCGCCGCCATCTCCCACAACCTGCGGCCCGCTGCCGGCGCCATAGACACATGATCTTCCTGGTTGGCGGAGGTCGGCAAGCTGTCCACGCTGTGCGGATGCGCCAGCGCTTTGTTCTCGCTCGCCAGCGCGGCCGCTGTTACCTGAGCAATCATAAAGCCGGAGTTCACCCCGCCGTTTTTCACCAGGAACGGCGGCAACTGCGACATATGTTTGTCCATCATCAGCGCAATCCGTCGCTCTGATAACGCCCCGATTTCCGCAATCGCCAGCGCCAGATTATCTGCCGCCATCGCCACCGGTTCAGCATGGAAGTTGCCGCCGGAAATGACATCGCCCTCTTCGGCAAACACCAGCGGGTTGTCGGAAACCGCGTTGGCTTCTACCAGCAAGACCTCCATTACCTGACGCATTTGCGTCAGGCACGCCCCCATCACCTGCGGCTGACAGCGCAAAGAATACGGATCCTGCACTTTTTCACAGTTATGATGCGACTGAGAAAGCGCGCTGGTGTCGGTCAACACGTGGCGGTACAGCGTTGCGGCATCAATCTGCCCACGCTGTCCTCGTGCGGCATGAATACGGGCATCAAACGGACGACGAGAGCCCAAAACGGCTTCGGTGGTCAGCGCCCCACATACCGTCGCAGACGCGAACAGCTCCTGGGCTTCAATTAACCCGCGCAGCGCAAAGGCTGTGGAAGCCTGGGTACCGTTGAGCAGCGCCAGCCCTTCTTTCGCCTCCAGCGTAATCGGCTCCAGCCCGGCCTTTTTCAGCGCTTCGGTCGCCGGAAGCCATTCCCCCTGCCAGCGCGCTTCACCTTCGCCCAGCAGCGTCAGAGACATATGCGCCAGCGGTGCCAGGTCGCCCGATGCGCCCACTGACCCTTTCGCCGGGATCAGCGGATACACCTCGGCATTCACCAGCGCAATCAGCGCTTCAATCACGCTGAGACGAATACCCGAAAAACCCCGCGCCAGGCTGTTGATTTTCAGCACCATAATCAGGCGAACCATCGCGTCATCGAGCGCCTCACCAACGCCTGCCGCATGGGAAAGCACCAGCGAACGCTGTAAATTCTGCAAATCTTCCGTGGCGATACGGGTCTGAGCCAGCAGGCCAAAGCCGGTATTAATGCCATACGCCGTACGGCCTTCAGCGACAATATTATTGACGCAGGCGACGCTTGCGTTGATCGCATCAATCGCCCCGGCATCCAGGCTCAGTTTGACCGGCTGCTGCCAGATGTCGCGTAGTTGCGCAAAGCTCAGATGACCCGGCGTTAATGTCATGGTGTTCATATCAGCGTTTCTCCTGCGTCGCCGCGACCATCGGCAAATTCAGCCCTTCTTCGACGGCGCATTCCACCGCAATGTCATACCCGGCGTCGGCGTGGCGCATCACCCCGGTAGCCGGATCGTTATGTAATACCCGGGCGATACGCGCTGCGGCTTCATCAGTGCCATCGCAAACAATCACCATCCCGGCATGCTGGGAGAAGCCCATTCCTACCCCACCACCGTGATGCAGTGACACCCAGGTTGCACCGCTGGCGGTGTTAAGCAGCGCGTTCAGCAGCGGCCAGTCGGATACTGCATCAGAACCGTCGCGCATGGCCTCGGTTTCGCGGTTCGGGCTGGCGACGGAGCCGGAATCCAGATGATCACGGCCAATAACAATCGGCGCAGACACTTCGCCGCTGCGCACCATTTCATTAAACGCCAGCCCCAGTTTTTGACGCCATTCCAGACCGACCCAGCAGATACGCGCCGGTAATCCCTGGAAGTTAATCCGCTCACGCGCCATATCGAGCCAGTGGTGCAGATGTTTATCGTCAGCCACGATCTCTTTCACTTTGGCATCCGTTTTATAAATATCCTGCGGATCGCCGGAAAGCGCCACCCAACGGAACGGGCCAATGCCGCGGCAGAACAGGGGGCGAATATAAGCAGGGACGAAACCAGGGAAATCAAAGGCGTTTTCCACGCCCATCTCTTTGGCCATCTGGCGAATGTTATTGCCGTAATCAAACGTCGGCACACCCATTTTGTTGAACGCCAGCATTGCCTCAACGTGTGTTGCCATTGAGCGTTTCGCCGCCTGTACCGTGCCCTGCGGATCGGACACCGCTTTCGCCTGATACGCTTCCCAGCTCCAGCCGGACGGCAGATAACCATGCAGCGGATCGTGGGCGCTGGTCTGGTCAGTGACCATATCCGGGCGCACACCGCGCTTCACCAGTTCCGGCACAACGTCGGCGGCGTTAGCGCATAGCGCAATGGAGACCGCTTTACCCTCGCGGGTGTACTTTTCGATACGTGCCAGCGCGTCGTCAAGCGATGTCGCCTGCTCGTCCACGTAGCGGGTACGCAGACGGAAATCGATCCGGCTTTGCTGGCACTCAATATTCAGCGAGCAAGCACCTGCCAGCGTTGCGGCTAACGGTTGCGCCCCCCCCATGCCGCCCAGCCCGGCGGTCAGCACCCAGCGTCCGCTCAGGTTACCCTGATAATGCTGACGCCCGGCCTCAACGAAGGTTTCATAAGTCCCCTGCACGATGCCCTGGCTGCCGATGTAGATCCAGCTCCCGGCGGTCATCTGGCCATACATCGCCAGCCCTTTGGCGTCCAGCTCGTTGAAGTGTTCCCATGTAGCCCAATGTGGCACCAGGTTGGAGTTGGCAATCAGCACGCGCGGCGCATTGTCATGGGTTTTGAAAACGCCAACCGGTTTACCGGACTGGACCAGCAGGGTCTCATCGGTCTCCAGTTTGGTCAGCGCGTTGACGATGGCGTCATAACATTCCCAGTCCCGCGCGGCGCGACCAATCCCGCCGTATACCACCAGCTCATGCGGATTTTCCGCCACATCGGGATCCAGGTTGTTCATTAACATGCGCAGCGGCGCTTCGGTCAGCCAGCTTTTGGCCGTTAACGTGGTGCCGCGTGGGGCACGAATATCCTGCTGACGGTACTTGCTATGAGACATGGTAGAGCACTCCTCGCGAACGATCGGACAGATAAGTAACATATACTTGTCTATACAAGTTGTCGCAAGCGTGCTTTTAACAAAAAAGATACAATTTTATTATACTGCGGCAGCAATCACGCTTTTCAGGACATAAACCGCCCTTGCAGGCGATAGCGGGAACCCGGGAAGAGCAAACGGGCATGAGAGACAATGGATGACGCAGACCAGGTTTTACGGCGGATCAGCAGGCAGGGATCGTGTTCTTTGATATTCAGCAGCGCGCACTCTTCGGCACTGGCGCGGACCGCTTCAACAATATGCTCGCCTTCCGTTAAAGGGGCTATCAGCGACAGATACGCGTGCGGCGTAGTCTGGCTGTAATCCTGCGCCAGATACGCTGGCACAATTTCGGCATTCACGCAGCGATCTTCAATCTGCACCGGCAGTTCGTTCTCGTAGTGCACCATGACAGAGTGAAAAATGGAGGTGCCTTCTTTGACGTTTAACACCAAAGCCTGCTGCGCGCTTGCCTGGGTTCGTTCAAGCGTGATCACCTCGCAGCGGTGCTGATGCTGACGGGCGTTGATTTCATCCGCGATGCTGCGAATTTCAAACAGCGCAGACTGGCCCTTCGGCTCGGCGACAAACGTCCCTACGCCCTGCAAGCGAACCAGTAACCCTTCATCCGTTAACTCACGCAGCGCCCGGTTGATGGTCATGCGGCTGAAACCATACTGCGCCACCAGCTCCGCCTCAGAGGGAATGCGATCGTGAGGTTGCCAGATACCGCTGGCAATCTTTTCGCTGATCTCCTGTTTGACCTTTTCGTAAAAAGGTGCCGGAGCAGAACGGGATGGGAGCATGCGTAAGCCTTCCTTAAGCTGAGAATGTGAGTGGGTACAGTTTACAGACATTACCCGAACCTGATAAGCGCAACGCCATCAGGTATATCAGTGCCACCAGTGCGCGATTTGCCAACCTAATCGCGCCGCAACGCGCGCCGCTCTGCCATCATCGTCAAAGCGTGGATTAAATTCAACCATATCCACCGCCTGCAGTTTACCGCTACGACACAGGGGTTCAATCAGATTCAGCAGCGTCGCCAACGGTACGCCCAGCGCAGCGGGCGCCGACACGCCGGGCATTTCCCACACCGGCAGCACGTCGAGATCGATAGTCAGATAGATAACATCCAGGTTGGCGACAAACTGCGCTAACTGCGCCTGCGCCGTTGCACAGTACAGATCTTCCACCACGGTCACACCGAGCCGTTGCGCCTCATCCCATAGCGCCTGGGTGTTTGCCGCCCGACTGACGCCGATACAGGCATAGTGAAATTCACGCTGCTGTTCATCGCAAAGCTGCGCCAGTTGGCGAAACGGTGTACCGGAAGTAGCCTGATCGGCATGGCGCAAATCGAGGTGCGCATCGAAGTTGACGATCCCCACTTTCGCCTGCGGGAACGCATCCAACACGCCTGCGCCGTGCGCAAATGCGGTTTCGTGTCCTCCCCCCAGAACAAAGGTACGTATATTCTCCTGCTGACAGCGCTGCACCGCATTGCGTAGCGCCTGCTGCGCGCCCTCAAGGTCGGGGGCCTGGGCCACAATATTTCCCAGATCTACCAGCCGATGATGCCCATCGTGGCTGGCTAAATTCGCCAGCGCCTTGCGCAGCACATCGGGCGCTCCGGCGGCTCCCGTCCGGCCCTGATTACGTTTCACGCCTTCGTCGCAGGCAAACCCAAGCAGCGCTATCTTCTCGCGATACATTTCTGGGCTAAATGTCGGGCTCAGCGTAATAGTCTGAAACAGGCGCAGCGCATTCGGCGATTCGGCGCGGTCATCACGTCCCTGCCACAGCGCAGGTGAAACAGGTTGCCAGTGAGTCATACTATTTGTCCTTTGAATACGCGTTGGTAGAGCGGGTTACGCCCCGGTTCATACAGGATCTCGACCGGGAGAGTTGCATCCCACACCACAAAATCGGCCACAAACCCGGCCTTCAATTGACCATGAGTGGCATGACGTCCCAGCGCCCGGGCCGCATGACGGGTGACACCCGCCCATGCTTCTTCCGGCGTTAAGCCAAACTGAACGCAGGCCATATTCATCGCCCAGTGCAGGCTGATAAACGGGCTGGTACCGGGGTTAAAATCTGTCGCCACCGCCATCGGTACCTGATACTGACGCAGCAACGCCACCGGCGGACGCTGTTGCTCTTTAAGGAAATAGAATGCGCCGGGCAGCAGCACGCCGACCGTACCGCTTTGGCTCATCGCCGCTACGCCCGCTTCATCGAGATATTCAATATGATCGGCGGATAACCCGTGGTAGCGGCTTACCAGCTGTGCGCCACCCAGCAATGACAGTTGTTCAACATGGCCTTTAATCGGGATGCCCAACGCCTGCGCGGCCTGAAACACCCGCTCGCTCTGCGCCAACGAAAAACCCACGCTTTCACAAAACAGATCGACGGTCTCAAACAGCCCTTGTTCCCACAGCTGCGGCAAAATGGTCTCGCACACCAGCGTAATATAGCCGTCAGGATCATCCCGATATTCTGCTGGAGTCGCATGGGCAGCCAACAGCGTGGGGCTTATTTCAATGATATTCTCCGCCGCCAGCGCCGCTGCCACGCGCAATATTTTCTCTTCTGTCTGCAAATCCAGGCCGTAACCGGATTTTATTTCCAGCAACGTAACGCCTTCTTTGATCAGCTGTTCCATACGCTGATGCGCTAGATGTAAGAGTTGTTCATCACTGGCGCTGCGGGTCGCTGATACCGTGGCATTGATACCCCCGCCCTGGGCGCTTATCTGCTGGTAGGAGACACCGTTTAGCCGCTGCTCCCATTCACCTGCGCGGTTTCCACCAAAGACCAGATGCGTATGACAGTCAATCAGGCCAGGTGTAATTAGCCTGCCCTGCATATCAAAGGTATTGTCATGTGTGAGATAGAGCGATGACTCCGGGACGATATCGCGAATCTTCCCCTGACGGACGATCAGCGCATGACCCTCCACCAGCCCATACGGGGTGTTACGTTCGGGATCCATGGTCGCCAGACGAACATTGCGCCAGATAACATCATCAGGGAAGAATTGCTGCATTCGACTCACCACTTGTCATAGGTTGTATAGACATTTATTTTTGATTATATGGATGTTGTCAACCTGAAGGACCGTAATTGTTATGTATTTGTGATATAAGGACTCTCCGCGCCGGGCATTACGGCGATAAAAACAACTTTTTACCTTTTAACCTTCCCGTTTCGCTCAACTTAGTATAAAAAAGCAGGCTTCAATGGATAACTTTCAAAGCCCGGAGCAACCTGTGAACATATCATCAGTTTCCCGTCTGGCGCTGGCAATGGCTTTTGGCGTGACGCTGACCGCCTGTAGCTCTACGCCGCCCGATCAAATTCCTTCCGATCAGACCGCGCCAGGTACCTCTTCGCGCCCGATCTTGTCGGCCAATGAAGCGAAAAACTTCGTTGCTGCGCACTATTTTTCCGCGCTGACGCCAAACACCGCGCCGTGGAGCCCTTCTGCTATTTCTCTGCCTGCACAGCCTGACTTCGTGGTTGGCCCGGCTGGGACTCAGGGCGTCACCCATACCAGCATTCAGGCTGCGGTTGATGCGGCAATCATCAAACGTACTAACAAACGTCAGTACATCGCGATTATGCCGGGCGAGTATCAGGGCACGGTATATATCCCGGCAGCAACGGGGAGTCTGACGCTGTACGGTATGGGCGAAAAACCGCTGGATGTGAAAATTGGCCAGGCTATTGATGGTGACATGAGCACCGCAGACTGGCGTCGTACGGTGAACCCGGGCGGTAAATACATGCCGGGTAAACCGGCGTGGTATATGTTTGATAATTGCCAGAACAAGCGCGGCACGAATATTGGCGTGATGTGTTCTGCCGTCGTCTGGTCGCAAAATAATGGTCTGCAATTGCAGAACCTGACCATCGAAAACAATCTGGGTGACAGCGTTGATGCGGGTAATCACCCGGCCGTTGCGCTACGTACCGATGGCGATAAAGTGCAGATCAATAAGGTCAACATCCTCGGTCGCCAGAATACGTTTTTCGTGACCAACAGCGGCGTACAAAACCGTCTGGAAAACGATCGTCAACCGCGTACTTTGGTAACCAACAGCTACATTGAAGGCGATGTGGATATTGTTTCCGGTCGCGGCGCCGTGGTGTTCGATAACACCGATTTCCGCGTTGTGAACTCCCGTACTCAGCAGGAAGCCTATGTGTTTGCACCCGCGACGCTGTCAAACATCTACTACGGCTTCCTCGCCACAAATAGCCGCTTCACGGCGAGTGGTGATGGCGTGGCACAGTTGGGCCGCTCGCTGGATGTCGATTCAAACACTAACGGTCAGGTCGTTATCCGCGACAGCGTGATCAACGAAGGCTTTAACATGGCAAAACCATGGGCTGACAGCGTTATCTCGAAGCGTCCTTTTGCCGGTAATACCGGTGCAGAAGATGACAAAGGTGAAATCCAGCGCAACCTGAACGACACCAACTTCAACCGCATGTGGGAATACAACAACCGCGGTATCGGTAGCAAAGTGGTTGCCGAACCGAAGCAGTAATCACAGCCATCAAACCGCTGGCGGGAACACTCCCGCCAGCCCCCTTCACCGCTTTCAACGTCTTTTCTTCACACAGGTAATATTTTCACCAACGCAGGTTTAAATTGATCGCGTGGGTAATGACTCCAACTTACTGATAGTGTTTTATGTTCAGATAATGCCCGATGACCTTGTCATGCAGCTCCACCGATTTTGAGAACGACAGTGACTTCCGTCCCAGCCTTGCCAGATGTTGTCTCAGATTCAGGTTATGTCGCTCAATGCGCTGAGTGTAACGCTTGCTGATTACGTGCAGCTTTCCCTTCAGGCGGGATTCATACAGCGGCCAGCCATCCGTCATCCATACCACGACCTCAAAGGCCGACAGCAGGCTCAGAAGACGCTCCAGTGTGGCCAGAGTGCGTTCACCGAAGACGTGCGCCACAACCGTCCTCCGTATCCTGTCATACGCGTAAAACAGCCAGCGCTGACGTGATTTAGCACCGACGTAGCCCCACTGTTCGTCCATTTCCGCGCAGACGATGACGTCACTGCCCGGCTGTATGCGCGAGGTTACCGACTGCAGCCTGAGTTTTTTAAGTGACGTAAAATCGTGTTGAGGCCAACGCCCATAATGCGGGCGGTTGCCCGGCATCCAACGCCATTCATGGCCATATCAATGATTTTCTGGTGCGTACCGGGCTGAGAGGCGGTGTAAGTGAACTGCAGTTGCCATGTTTTACGGCAGTGAGAGCAGAGATAGCGCTGATGTCCGGCAGTGCTTTTGCCGTTACGCACCACCCCGTCAGTAGCTGAACAGGAGGGACAGCTGATAGAAACAGAAGCCACTGGAGCACCTCAAAAACACCATCATACACTAAATCAGTAAGTTGGCAGCATCACCCGGATACAGACAAGTTTTATTCCGGCTGGTCTGTTGGTGTATCAACGCAAACCCAGGTATCGCCCACCCGGGGTTCTCGCTATCTGTTTCTGGGCAGTGAATGTAAAAATGGCAATAACCCGAAAGGGAAACTGCCCTTCGCCCTTGCGGAGTCCATGCTGCCGTGTGAACTGCGCCCTGGAGCAGAATCGCTGGAGCTAGTGCTGGAACGCGTGGATTTCGTCAACAACATTCGGCAAGCCGGCACCATCGGGCCTGGTATTGAACGTGTCGACTTCTATCTCGCCTACCAGAACGAGGTTGAGAACGAAGGTCTCCATTTTGCCGGGTTTATTAAACCGTTGGAAAAAGCGCTGAAAGGCGTCGATCTCAGCTATCTGCAGGCGGTGGTGTTTGAAATCGAGGGTAGCGGTAATTTTAAACTGGTAACAACGGCCGCAGGCCAGCCGCTGCAGATGGGTGACATTCCCAACAATCTGGACAGGCTCGATGCAAATAAACATTACGGCATTCGCTTAAGCTTCGACAAAAGCAGTGAAGATATCTCTGCCGATGGTTCCGTTCCAACGGCCAAACTATGCTGGAACGATGCCAAAGATGAAGCCGGACCGTGTATTACGGCGATTGATGAAGACCGCCTGCTGATTACCAGCAGCGATGCGGAAGGCAAAGATAAAAACGAACCGGCGATGTGCTGGAGCAGAGAGCAAAACAAGAGCACGCTGTGCCTGGCGGCAATGAATAGCAACGGAGTCAATCCTGGCACGGATAACCCGGACGATCGCATTCTGCACCTGCGTACCAGTGCGGATAAAACAGACGGTAGCGAGGCGGAACCTGCTTCGCCGAGTTCACTCAAAGGCACCACCGGCACGCTGTACGCCAATATCGTGATGGAAAATACTTCGCGCAGGCATCCGGAGAAATGGCATGTGGCTTACGATCAAGTAGAGGCAAACGCGCTTAAGGATGGGCAACAGGGTAATGATGATGGCACACGCGTATTTTCTGATGCCTTCAGTGGTCAGTATGAGCTGGTGACGCCCACCACCACTTTTTATCAGTCATTTAAAAACGATTATCCGCGGGGTGAAGGTCCGACAGGGGCTGATGCTATTTATACAGCCGCAAATGATAGTGCAAATTACGCTGGTCTCTTAAGTGAGCCAGGCGTGATTCGTTTACCGTTGCAAACGTGTCCTAAAGTAACCGGTATCGATAAAGACGGTAACACCACGCTGCGAAGCCTCTATCCCCGCCTGTCGGTCGCCATATCATCGGTCGCGGCAGATCAGAATGGTAAAACAGACACTGGTGAAACAGACACTGGTTATACTGACTACACCCAGCAGGGGGCAACGCGTTTGAATACCGTTAAAACCCGCAACAAAGTGGGAGCGGTAGCGGGTGTTGCGATCCAGGCCAATATAGTGGTTAACAAAGATACTGCAGCCCCTGCCAACGATCCGGTGAAAAGGGACAAAAACGGAACCTTTGAGGACTGGATCGCGGAAGACTGGTTCAAAGGTGCAGGTACCAGGGACGACCCCGCCCCCTTCTGGTTAATCAGCGCCACCTCGGCAATGATTAATCCCGATGGTGATGGTATCAATAAAATGAATCCGCAGTCTCTCTCAGTGGTGATTAACCAGTGGTGCAGCACGATCCCGCAAGGGGGAATGATTTCATCCGAAGGTTACGCCTGGGATGAGGCGGTGCCGAATAAGTATATGCTCCATTCTCTTGTTGCGGAAGATAACGATCTTAAGTTTTATAAAGAAAACGGTAATAAACTTGATATTCCGGACCATGAAAGAATCACCTATTAATCATTGGAAGAGTAAGATGAAAAAAACATGGATAATTGGGGCTGCCGTGTCCGCATTATTAGGCAGCCAGGGAAGTTTTGCCGCCAGCGCACCAGCCGGGCAAAAAATTGACGCAGGGATGTTAACCACCACGCCAGTGAAAGAAAGTACAACCACGCCGCGAAATCCCTTTTCCGGGGATGATACGGTGAAAAGCGTCGCACCTGTCAGTGCGCCAGTAGTGGAAATAAAAATTGATTTACTGGAGGAGGAGTTATTAAGCCAGCAGCTTTCAAAATGGGCGCAGCAAAATGGCTATAAGCTGCTCTGGAACAGCTCAACTGATTTTGTTATTTACAAGGCAATTCATTTGCAGGGTAAATCAATACAGGATGTGCTGGTTAAGCTTGGACAAGTATTTACGTCAGAAAACTACGGGCTGGTGATAAAAGACTACCAGGCGAATAACGTACTGATCATTGATGAGCAGTAATTAAGCAAGGGAATAATGCTATGAAAATTAAAGTTTCGCTTCTGGCGTTGACGCTGGCTCTTCAGGGTTGTACGTCTATTGATACCAAGTACGATAAAAGTATTGTCCAGCAGGAAACCGGCAACCCGACCACTCCGGATGAAATGAAAACGACCGGTTATATGAAATATAACGAGCCTTATCTGGGCAAAAAGGTTGAATATAACTCCCGTAAACAGGCGCTGCTGCGTAAGCAGGTGAGTATTCAGTCTTACGAGCCTACCGATCTGGCGACAATTCTTGAGGCGGTGACCGCGCAAACCGGTATTAGCTACCGTATTAATACTTCCATTCCCGGTGGAAAATCGGATGCGGGGGAACCTGAGTTCCGTAGCGTTAAGTTCAACGGAACGTTTGAGGAATTTACCCGCTATATTTCCGCACTATATGACGTGAACCCAGTGCTGGATAACAACGGCGTGCTGGTCGTCTCTTATTTCCAGAACTATGTGCTGAAGCTGGATTTTTACGGCGAAGACAACAAGTTTGAGACCAGTCTCGACCTGTCCGGTAATGAAGCCACTACCGGCGGCGGTCTGAAAGGCAAAGCCGAAACCAAATTTGAATCCAGCTTCTGGGACGACGTTGAGGATATGGCGGAAAAATTCGTCTCCAGCGGCGTTTACAGTATTTTTAAAGACGCCTCGATTCTGACGATCACCGCGCGCCCTTCGGAGTATCACGCGCTGAATGAGTCGCTGAAGAAATTCCAGGCGGATAATACCCGTCAGTTTGTCGTGACTTACAAAATATTTACCCTTGATAAGCGCAAAACGAAAGAGCTGGGCGGTGGGGTCAATATGACCTTCAACGACGGGACCTCCTCTTTTGGTATCGACAGCTCAGAAATGCTGATGAAGCTCTCCGGCGGCTTAACCGCAGGCTGGACCAATCAGCATATGAATATCAGCTCTCAACTGGATGCCCTGTACGAACTCACCGGCAGTAAGGTGATCCAGAGCGGTTCGTTTATTACCCGTAATAACATCCCTATTCCACTCAACATGACCACGTCGCAATATTATGTCTCCAGTCGCACCAGGGAAGAAGATTCCAATTCAGGAGACGTCAGCACGGAGGTGGAAACCACGGAACTGGTCACCGGCACCAGCTTTATTCTTACCCCGCGTATCTTAACCGACGGGCGAATTGAAGTGGCCAGCGGCTTTACCAAGCGCTACCTCAACTCAATCGATACCTTTGATGAAGTTCAGTTGCCGTCGGTAAGCACGACGGAAATGTTTAACATTTCCACAATTACGCCGGGTAGCCTGCTGCTGGTCAGCAAATACGAAGCGAAAGAGGATGCTGACGGTCAGGGATGGTCGGTGCTGGCAGGCTCGGTTACCAACAGCGATCATGTCGAAACCGTGGTTATGGTAGTCGGTATTGATAATTACCGTGCCCCAACGCAGACCCGATGAGGGCATCATGCTTAAGCACTTATCAGAAAATCGGGTATTAATTGATCTGGTCTGGAGCTACGAGCCTGCCTCTCACGAACCTTATTATCTTGACTGGCTGGCACATTTGCGGCGAACCCATCGCCAGTTAACGGGCCAGTCTGATGAAGGGGAAATGGTTACAGGTTTCTGTACTAAACACTCCACCTTATATGAGCCTTTCGCCCTGTGGATGAAAGCCCTGTACGGTGACGGTATTTATTATTATGAGCAGGCGGAAAGCTGCTATTTCCTGATTATCTCGCACGGTGTTCCCGTTTCGGGCAGCGATCGTCTGGTCTCCAGACGCTTCTGGATGAAGCTGAAAGAGCAGCTGAAAGAATCGCCACAGTATGCGGAGCTACCGTTAATTCATTTAACGGAACAGCACATTGAGGCGGTGATTGAAGGCTGTACTGGACATCAGCGGCGGCAGAAAAAGCGGCGACAGATGATGATCGGCGCTCTGATAGCAGGCGGCATCGTATTTTTACTGGTGTTTATGACACTACTGAAATTATTTATAAAAGGATGAGAACGTGGCGGTCTCTGAAAATCTCTATTTCTGGAAGCGTCGTAATATAGGGGGCGGTTCTACCGGGCGAGGAGGTAATATTATCGTCTGGGTCGTTACGCTACTGATTTTATTAGCTGGCGGCGGCGGATCGGGCTATTACTATTTTATCTGGAAACCGGAGCAGGAACGATTGGCCAGAGTCAAGGCTGAACAGGCTGCCCGCCAGCAAAAAATCAAAGCTATCGAAGATTTTTATCGCAAGTCACTCACGGGCGGCAGCATTTCTGATGCCAGCCTGCTGCTGGAGCAGCTCTTGCTGGCGAATAAAAAACTGTCGCAGGTGGGCTTTGCGCCAAAAAGTATTGAATGTACCAGTACGGGTTGCTCACTCAGCTATGCGCTGAATCCAGGGCGGATATTTAGCGTGGCCGATATTAATCTCTGGGGCAAAACCTGGTCGCCCAGTTTTTCAAAAAACACGCTGGACTATACGGGCGTTGAGTCCGGGATGAATAAACACCCATGGCTCAGCGCGTGGCAGAGTAAAAATACGGTCAATCTGCCGGTCTGTACCGATGTATTAAGTTATATCAGCACCTGGAACTCATTAGGCGGACGAAATACCGAACTGGTATTAACGGGGATGCCCTCCTCTGCCGTCGAGAAAAATGAAAGCGAGCTGAAAAGTGCGGTAACGTCATTCGGCATGCTGTTCGCCGGTTGGACGATCACCTCACCGACCAAAATGGATTTCTCAGGCGTGTCGTTGGTGTTGAATAAACAACCCTTTGCCGACGCGTTTATTATCAAATCAATCGTATTCAATGAAAAATCAACGCTTGTTACCGGAGGACTGGCATGCAAAAAGGGAAATTAATTATTGCGGGAATAGTGTTGACGCTTTCACCTGCTCTTTACGCCGCAGATACGGCAGAAATCATCCCTGCGCAGGAGGTTGTACAAGCGAAAGGCACGCCACCGTTAAGCGACGTATCGCCGATGCAGGATCACGTTGTTGAGATGATAGAAAAAGATTTCAACTTCGAGAGCCAGTACCGTGAGCTGGTGAATCAGCTTGCGCTGGAAAAAGTCCGCAGCGAGCTGCGTAAGCTGCGCGGTGAGAAAAAGGAGGGTAGCGCGGCGGTTATGCCGGTGAGCACCGCCAGCACAATGGATTATATTAGCGCTTCCCCAGGAGCAACGTCAGAATCTGCGCCTGGGCTGCGGCCGCTGCTGATTTCCGAAATCGCGGGTCAAAAACGCGTGGCGATTGCCGGCGCCGACGGCGGCGTGAAGATGGTGCCGCTGAATCAGCGTTTTAGCTACGGCGGTTATGACTATATTGCGCGTCATAACCAGGCAAATGACGTGACGGTCGAGGTTGTGGGTAAGTGATCGATTATATCCAGTTTAACGAGGAGAACATTCATTCTCAGGAGTGGCAATTCCAGGAGTATGACGGCGATATTCTGGTTGCTGAACATGCGGATGAAGCCTGGTTACTGGTATCCACGCCTTTGATTGATAATCTGGCGCCAATGCAGGCGGTGTGCCACCGCCTGCAGGTTTCCCATAATATTCAGGTTAAGGGAATAGCGCAGGTTACTGAGAA
The DNA here is from genome assembly GCF_013729795.1 of Citrobacter sp. RHBSTW-00859. Taxonomy (NCBI): domain Bacteria; kingdom Pseudomonadati; phylum Pseudomonadota; class Gammaproteobacteria; order Enterobacterales; family Enterobacteriaceae; genus Citrobacter; species Citrobacter sp. RHBSTW-00859. The sequence continues at coordinate 3,356,734 of NZ_CP056284.1, forward strand.
AAATTATTACCTGATCGTTGAACAACTGCTGTCGGCGGGAAGTAAGCTGCTTGAACAGGAAAGCAGTAACACACAGCTTGCGCTGGAAGAGATGCTGAAAAAGGCCGTGGCGTTGAAGGCCAGCGACTTGCACATCACCCGTAATGATATGGTGGCGAATATTGAGCTGCGCATTAACGGCGTGCTTTGTCCGTTTATACAGATGAAGGCGTCACGCTGCGATGAGCTGGTGTTCGTGCTCTACAACGTTGAGGCAAGCACCCGCGACACCACCTGGAACCGCAATATTGCGCAAAACGCCAATATCCTCTATTCGCTGGCGGGGAAAAGCTACCGCTTCCGCTATGCGCACTATCCGATATTTGGCGAGACCAGCGATTGCTATCACGCGGTATTGCGTATTATTCCATCGGGTCTGGACAGAGCCAGCGTCGCGAGCCTGGATAAGCTTGGCGTTTCCGATGAGGAAATTAGCGACCTCAAAAGGATCCTGAGTAACCCCTACGGGGCTTATATTATTGCCGGAACAACCGGTTCGGGGAAATCCACTACCCTGAAAAATCTGATGGAGTGGATGCAGATCAACCGCTATGACAATCGCGGCTGTTTTCTGACCGTAGAAGATCCGGTCGAATATCAGATCTATGGCGCGACGCAAAGTTCGGTATTAAGCGGCGAATCCGGAGGATTCCATTCGGCGATCAAATCCTCGCTGCGTCGCGACCCGGACGTACTGATGGTGGGGGAAATTCGCGACAATATCTCTTCTAACGCGCTGGCCGGGGCGGTGGAAAGTGGTCACTACTGCTTTACCACCGTGCACGCAGGCAACATCGTTTCGTTATTGCAACGCTTATCCGCGCTAGGTATTACCAGCGATAAACTTTCAACGCCGGGTTTTATTGCGGGCTTACAGTGCCAGAAGCTAATACCTGTACTGTGCCCGCAGTGTAAAACGTCGTTACGGACCACTGCCATTAAGGGACGTGAGTTCCAGCTTTATGAAAAAAACGCTGAAGGCTGTCCGGACTGCAAACACACCGGTATTGGCGGACGCCAGCTGGTGATGGAGTATTTGCTGCCGGTGTATGACGAGCTGGAGGCCATTGCTGAACAGAAATGGCTTAAAGTTTATACCGTCTGGCGCGCGAAGCGATTAAAACAGACCGGCCTGAGCGAAGGATTCGAAATTAAAGAAAAAACGATGGCGGCGGTACTTCAGGGACGCGTGTGCGCGACCTGGTTTCAAATGGAGTTTGGGCAAGTCGTTCAGGAAGAGCTGGAGGTAATAGTTGAAAAAATTCGGTAAGAAACAGCGTATTTATCTTTATCAGTTTTGCGCAGACATGATTAACGCTGAACTTCCGTTATATGACGCGTTGCAAAAATTACGCGCGGAAGGGGAAAAACTGCTCGGCAAAGGATTTGCTAAACGTCTGGAAGATCTGACAAGCAAAATGGCGAAAACCACCTCCATTGCGATGGTTTTCGAGGGGCTGGTCCCTGAATCTGAACTGAGCGTGATTAACGCGGCGGAGCGCAGTGGCAGCCTTGCCGACGGCTTTATCACCCTGGTAAACGTGATTAATTATAATGATGAACTGCGCAAGAAAATCGTCGGCGCCATCACCTTCCCGCTCATTATGCTGGTCCTGTCGCTGGTGGTGATAGGCGGTTATGCCTATAAGGTGTTCCCGGCTTTTGAAGGCGTTGTACCGGTTGAAAAATGGCCTGGCGTCACCAGCGCGCTCTATATTTTTGGGATGGCGCTGTGTAAAGGGCTGTGGATATATATCCTCATTGGTTTTATTGCGCTGGTTACCGTGATCAAAATAGCAATGGGCAAAATGACCGGGAATATTCGTAATCAGTTTCTTGACCGAATTATGCCGTTCTCAACGTATAAGCAGTTGACTGCCTCTATTTTTCTCAACAACCTGGCGCTGATGTTAAAAAACGGCATTCCGCTCAACGATGCGCTCAGCATTATTAGCCTGAACTCCAGCCGCTGGCTGCGCTGGCACCTGGCCGGGATGCAGAAGAAAATGGCGGCGGGCGTCAGCTATGGAGAAGCGCTCAACTCGGGTTTACTGAACACGGAAACGCTGCTCAATATCAGTCTTTACGCCGCGCTACCTTCGTTTAATGAGGTTCTGCTGGCGGTATCGAATAAATCACGTGAACACATTCGGGAATATATCAATAAACTTTCCGGGTTATTAAAAGCGCTCTCCACGTTGATATTAGGCGGTTGCGTTATTTGGGTTTTTGCCGCGTTATTTTCGCTCAGCGACAAGCTGGCGGCGATGGGCGCCAGCGGTTCTTTTTAGGAAAATTAAATCATGGAACTGTTAATGCCATGGATGGTGGCTGTTTTTATCCCACTTGGATTGCTGTTTGGCAGCTTAGCCAACGTGATTATTTATCGTCTGCCGCTGATGCTTGGCGTAATAGATGAGGATGATTCAGAAGGGGCGGCTGTTAATTTGTGGTGGCCGCCGTCGCACTGCCCTGCCTGTAAATCGGATATTAAGCCCTGGGATAATATTCCGGTTCTCAGTTGGCTGTTACTGAAGGGCAAATGCCGCCAGTGCAACATTGCGATCCCGGTTATTTATCCGGTTTCTGAACTGGCGATGGGGCTGGTATGGGGGGCGCTGGCCTGGTTTTACCTGCCGCAATGGTCTCCTCAGCTCGCGCTGGCATATGCGCTGTTGTTTATGGTGCTCTACAGCGCGGCGGTTATCGATTTTAAACATCTGATTCTGCCAGACGCGCTGGTCTTCACCGTGCTCTGGGGCGGGCTACTGCTTGCCGCATCGGGCTACTCCATGGTGCGGGTGAAGGACGCGGTTTATGGCGTCGCCATCGCCTGGCTATTGCTGTGGGGCGTGATGAAGCTGTGGGAGACGTTCTGCAAACGTGACGGTCTGGGCTACGGCGACGTCAAGCTCTACGCCGCCTGCGGGGCATGGCTTGGCTGGCAGCGCCTGCCGGAATTACTCTGCTTTTCGGCGCTGACCGGACTGCTGTTTTACGCCTGCGTGCGGTTCTTTTATACGCAAGAGGATGACAAACATCGCTTTTATATTCCGTTCGGTCCGGCTATCGCGCTGGTCGCGTTTTTACTGCTGCTCTGACGGGGGTCGATCGTGTCGTGTCTGATATGGAGCATATGGCTGACAATGGCGCCACTGGCGACGACCAGCTGCGAGCAGGCCTGGCAGCAGGCTTTCGTTCCGTCATTACAGGCGGCGCAAGTGTGGTCAGAAGAGAACCTGAGGATGCCGTCCAGCGCTGCGGCGGTGGATGATGATAACGCCCCAGTACGCTTTATCTGGCCCGTGGCGAAGCGCCAGATCAGCTCAGGATTTGGACAACGCCTGCACCCTGTGCTGGGGCGCATGATGCAGCATAAAGGGATGGATATTCCTGTGCCATTCGGCAGCAGCGTGCATGCAATTGCCGACGGCGAAGTGGTGGAGAGCGGCTACGGTCGCGGCACCGGGTACTTTATCACTCTCCGTCATGCGGACGGCTGGTTGAGCCGCTATTTTCATCTCGCCTCTGCGCGGGTGCGTAAGGGCGAAAAGCTGACGGCGGGCGAAGAGATCGCCGCATCCGGCAGCAGCGGTTTTAGCACCGGTCCGCATCTGCATCTGGAAATTGCCTGGCGGGGCGTGGCGCTCGACCCGCAGCCCTTGCTGAACAACACCCCGATGCTGGCGCGCGCCGGACGGGCGTCCACGGAAGAAAAATCCGACGCTCAGCCTCGGGTGGTGCTGGTTTCTCAGGGACCGGGCGGAACCCGGATTACCGTCCGGTTTAACAACAAAACGCGCACCGTGGCACCAGGCAGTATGGTGTTTGGCGACTATCAGGTCGTGCTGTTGCGCAGTGGTAAATATCAGATTATTTCCGTCGCATAAAGAGGGAGTGACAAATGAAAAGGACTGTTTTATCGGCAGGGCTGATCTCGGCAATGCTGCTTTTTAGCACAAGTGCAATATCTTCGAATAATGCTCCCAATTCAGGAGACGACCTCAGTGCAAATTTTGGTTTTCTGACACGCACGCCGGCCTCACTGGGGCCACATTATTTTACCGTTCGGGTAACGGCAGAGACGTTTAGTCGGCAATTTAGTACTGAGGCTATACAATCGTTTGGCGTGAACGTGTACTGGAAAACGAAAGGGTACGATCAGGATAAAGGTCGTAATAATCTTAGTGTTACTGCACCAAATTTACCGCGTTGTCCATTTAAAGAGGAAAGGCAATGTGATAACAGTAGAGACAAACTTAGAGGTAATTCGGAGGCTTCGTCAGAACACCTTGAAGGTTTGCTTTATAGTTATCTCGAGATTGACAATGGTATTTATATTCAGGGCAAGGTCCCCGATAAACTTCAAAGAGCGACACGGTTCTTTAGACATCGCTATGGCGGTTACGAGTATCCACCGGCGAATAAGCAGGATGAGGTGGACGATCCTAATGTCCGGCTCTCAGCGATCTTTTTTTCCCAAAGCGAAGCCCCCTGTGAGAAAGCAGGCAGTCGATTCTGCGGTGGCCAGGATGGACATCAAGTCCCTAAAGACATACTTATATCAAGTAACGATCTGGAATATCTCGTCATTGAAGTCATTGGTTTCCAGCATACGAATAAGAGAGTGTTTAAAAATGACGCCTTTTATACCTTCCCTATTGCGGCTGTAAAATATGTCCCCACAGGGCAGGGCAAGAAAATGAAGATATTAAGATCGGATAGGCATGCCAAGCCAGGAATGGGAATGGAAATGTTTGCGGCTACTTTCCCTTCGACGCCCCCCAATAACGATACGGATGGATATTGGGATGTCGGTGCTACGTCTATTCATGGTGATGCAGATGAAATCGATTTCACAAATATTGACGTTCTCAAGGTGAAGCTTTTCTATAATTCTCGATACCCAGACTGGGACACACCTGAGGACACGGGGATTTATTTTCAATTAGAAAAGACGGATTTAAAATGTTTCCCCTGGGTCGATGCTAAGTGTATTTATCCGTTGAAATAACTTATTTTACCCGCGAGGTTCACACGGATGTGAACCTCGCCTTTTTATCTTTGAACAGGCTTTTCCTGCTCTGACTGATGGCGTTAGTAGGCGTTCACCACGACCCACATCGGTCCCTGCCCCACTGCATAACGCCCCTTCTCTGCCAGCAGCCCCTGCTCGCCAGCAATCTCATACACCGCAATATGGTGCGATTTCTGTCCGGCGGCAATCAGGTATTTACCGCTGTGATCGATATTAAAACCGCGCGGCTGAGTTTCAGTTGGCTGGAAACCCTCTTTGGTCAGCACGCTGCCATCTTCAGACACGCTAAAGATCGTAATCAGGCTGCCGGTGCGGTCACAGGCGTACAGATGACGACCATCCGGTGTAATGTGAATATCCGCTGCCCAACGGGTATCAGTGAAATCAGCCGGCATCATATCCAGCGTCTGCACACACTCAATCTTGCCGTACGGATCTTTCAGCGCCCAGACGTCAACGGAGCTGTTCAGCTCATTCACACAGTAGGCAAATTGCTTATTCGGATGGAACGTCATATGACGCGGGCCCGCGCCTTCAACGGTGGTCACTTCAGCCGGTTCCTGCGCCACCAGATGTCCATCATCGCTTACCTCAAACAGACAGATACGATCCTGTTTCAACGCCGGAACCCACAGGATACGGTTATCCGGTGAGATGTTGGCCGAGTGGCAGCCGTCCAGACCTTCAACCACGTCAACCTGTTCCACCGGCAGGCCATCTTCCAGACGCGTGACGCTCACGCTCCCGGCGTTATAAGAGCCGACAAACACGAAACGTCCCTGATGATCGGTAGAAATATGCGTCGGGCTACCCGGCAGCGCAGACTCCGCCGCGAAGGTCAGCGCACCGTCATCAGGCGCAATGCGGTAAGCCAACACGCGAAACTCCGGGCGCACGCCAACATAGAGGTAGCGCTTATCCGGGCTGACGACCATCGGCTGTACCTGACCCGGCACATCAACCACCTGCGTCAGCGTCAAAGAACCATCATGATTCAGGCTCCAGACGTGGATTTGCTGACTTTCAGGGCTGGCGGTATAAACGGTTTGCTTCATGAATACTCCTTTGCTTTTTGGCAGGTGGCTGCAATTGCCTGACACACGCCTAAGGTAGACGCATTTAACGGTGAATGCTTAATTAAGGCGCAGAATTTTGTCCGGCTCCCGTCTCGGTGTACCATTCCAGCAGACAAAATTCTCAACCTTAATCTGGAAATAACTATGACCGCACGCGTGATTGCCCTGGATTTAGACGGTACCCTGTTGACTCCGAAAAAAACCTTACTGCCATCCTCTGTTGAAGCGCTCGCGCGCGCCAGAGAAGCAGGATACCAACTTATCATTGTCACAGGTCGCCATCACGTTGCTATTCATCCTTTTTATCAGGCACTGGCGCTCGATACACCTGCAATTTGCTGCAACGGCACCTACTTGTATGATTATCAGGCAAAAACGGTACTGGAATCCGATCCCCTTTCGGTAAACCAGGCATTAGAGCTGATCGAAATGCTGGATGAACATCAGATCCACGGACTGATGTATGTGGATGAGGCCATGCTGTATGAGCGCCCAACCGGGCATGTGGTGCGTACCGCTAACTGGGCGCAAACCCTGCCGCCGGAACAGCGCCCGACCTTCACCCAGGTCCCTTCGCTGGCGCAGGCCGCACATGACGTTAACGCCGTCTGGAAATTTGCCCTCACCGACGAAGATATTCCGAAACTGCAGCAGTTTGGTAAGCATGTTGAACAACAGTTGGGGCTGGAGTGTGAATGGTCCTGGCACGATCAGGTCGACATTGCCCGTAAAGGCAACAGCAAAGGACGACGCCTTACCCAGTGGATTGAAGCACAGGGCGGGTCAATGGAAAACGTCATTGCCTTTGGTGACAACTTTAACGATATCAGCATGCTGGAAGCTGCAGGTACCGGCGTGGCGATGGGTAATGCGGACGACGCGGTCAAAGCCCGCGCCAACATCGTAATTGGTGACAACACCACCGACAGCATCGCGAAATTTATTTACTCCCACCTGCTGTAATCACGCGGTAATCGACACGCTCTTAATTTGCGCGTACAGCCACAGGCCAGGTTTGATACCCAGTTCATCCCTGGCCCACGGGCTGATCCTCGCCCACAGCGTTTTACCGCCCACTTCAAGCTGAACCTCCACCTGACCATTATCGTCATAGCACTGCGCGACTTTCGCCCGCAGCACGTTACGAATACTGGTCTGCTGCGGCGGTTGAAGCACCAGCGAAACATCAGATGCCTGAATACGAATACGCAGCGCAGTTTGCAGCGGTTGATCCAGCTTATTGACCCATAGATGCTGATCGCCAAGCGCCAGTGCAGTCATTGCGTAATGTGGATGATGTTCCAGCACGCTGACTTTCAGAATGCTGCTTTGCTGTTCCTTTGGTAGCCACGGATGCATCACGCTGCTGCCCCAGACATCTTCCAGCGAACCGAACGCTTTGACCTGCCCGTTTTCCAGCACCATCACTTTGTCTGCCAGGTGCAAGATTTCATCGAGCGAGTGGCTGACGTACAGCATCGGAATATTAATTTCACGCGCCAGGCGTTGCAGGTAAGGCAACAGTTCGCGCTTACGCGGGATATCCAGCGAGGCTAACGGCTCATCAAGCAACAACAGTTCCGGCGCGGTAAGCAGCGCCCGACCGATGGCTACGCGCTGTTTTTCACCGCCAGAAAGACCGCCAGGCAGACGGTCAAGCAGCGATTCAATGCCCAACAGGGCCACCAGCTTATCAAACTGTCCGGCCATACTTTTCGCCATACCGTAACGCAGGTTGCCGCGCACTTTATAATGCGGAAACAGGCGCGCATCCTGGAAAACATAGCCCACCCGGCGTTTTTCGGGCGTTAAACAGATACCGTTCTCGACGTCGTTCAAAACCCGACCGTTAAGCACGATGCGCCCGGACTGCGGCTGCGTCAGGCCGCTGATGGCGTTAATCAGCGAGGTTTTACCCGCGCCGGAAACGCCAAAAATAGCGGTGATCCCACTGGCTGGCAGCGTTTCGTTGAGCGTCAGGCAATGCGTCCCCAGCGTTTGGGAGAAATTAAGTTCCAGCATGATTACCGCCCCGTCCGTTCACGGCTAATACGCGCCAGCCATTCAGAAATCAGCAGTGAAATCAGCGCTAACACAATAGAAATGATACATAACCTTGCCGCCGCGCTTTCGCCGCCGGGGGTCTGGATCAGGGTATACATCGCCGACGGGATAGTGCGGGTTTCGCCAGGAATATTGGAGACAAAGGTAATCGTTGCGCCAAATTCCCCGAGAGAACGCGCGAACGCCAGCACCGTACCGACAATAATGCCGGGTAGCATCAGCGGTAAAGTAATCGTGACAAATACGCGCCAGCGTCCAGCGCCCAGCGTGCGGGCCGCCTGCTCCAGCTTGACATCGACACCTTCCAGCGCCAGACGAATAGCCCGTACCATAAGCGGGAAAGACATCACCGCCGCAGCCAGTACCGCACCGCGCCAGCTAAAGGCAAAGGTAATGCCAAACCAGTCATACAGCCATTCGCCAATGAATCCGCGGCGTCCCATGGCGACCAACAGCAGATAGCCCACCACGACCGGCGGCAGTACCAGCGGCAAATGCAGAACGCTGTCGAGCAGCGCTTTGCCCGGGAACTTGCATCGCACAAGCAGCCAGGCAAAGAAGATCCCAAACGGCAGACTAAACAACACAGCCAGGGAAGAAACTTTCAGGCTCAGTATAACGGCCTGCCATTCAGGATCGGTCAGTATCATTACTTGGTCGTAAATCCATAACGTTTAAAGATTTCAGCAGCCTGCGGTCCTTTCAGGTAATCATAGAACGCGCTGACCGTTGCGTTTTTGTGCCCATCAACAATTGCGATAGGGTATTCCACTTTTTTGTGTGAATCTTCCGGGAAAGTCGCAACAACTTTTACGCCCTTGCTGGCGACAGCATCGGAACCATAGACGATCCCCAGCGGCGCTTCGTTACGCTCTACCAGCGCCAGCGCACCGCGCACATCTTCGGCAGGTGCCAGTTTCGGGGCCAGGGTATCCCATGCCCCCAATTTTTGCAGCGCTTCTTTAGCATAAATGCCCGCCGGAACATGTTCCGGATCGCCAACGGCCAGACGCCCACCATTTAACAAACGGGTCCAGTTGGTTTTGCTGTCGATGGTGAAGTCTTTCTGCGCACTGTCTTTCGGTGCGACAACCACCAGGCTGTTACCCAACAGCGTTTCACGCGTTGCGGTATCAATCGACTTTTTGTCTACCGCGTAATCCATCCATTTCTGATCGGCAGAGATAAACAGATCGGCCGGAGCGCCTGCTTCAATCTGGCGCGCCAGCGTGGAAGAAGACGCAAAAGAAGAGACAACGTCAACGTTCTTCTCTTTTTTGTATTGCGTCGCAATATCCTGCATCGCGTTAGTCAGTGAAGCCGCTGCGAAAACAGTAATCTTTCCTTCATCCGCCAGCGCATGCCCGGCAACAGTAAGAGAAAGTGTTGCCCCGGCAAACAAGCGTAACCATGTACGTGCCATCTGTAACTCCTTTGCGTTTCGTTATGTAGTCGCAAATATAACGAGTAAACCAGGATTTTCCCAGTGGTTATTGATACCAATTTGAGGTTACACGAAGAAAATATCGGCAGGGAAAGCAGGATCTTGAGAAACGCTAGACAGAGAAAACGGGTTGGAAGGCGTAAAAAATATAAACGCCCGACTGAGCGGGCGTTTGGGGAATCAATGATTCTGTCTGGACTGGTCTTTTTGACCGATACCGGAGAAAATGTTGAACACTTCACCCAGTCCGTAAATCAGACCCAGAATGATGGCCATTACCACAGGTACCATGATTACGGCGAATACCAGACTTTTCAATAACTCTAACATGGTCAACTCCAGATGTAGTCCTTAGCTGTATTCTAACCACATAACGCAGAAAAGCACTCCCCTTTTGTGCGGTCGACTTTGCTCAAGCCCGGTTTTCCGTCACAATACCCTCTTTTGCCAGGAGCTTGTGATGCAGGCCGAAATCCTTCTTACGCTGAAACTTCAGCAAAAACTGTTTGCCGATCCCCGTCGCATTTCTCTGCTTAAGCATATTGCGCTTTCCGGCTCCATCAGTCAGGGCGCGAAGGATGCAGGTATTAGCTACAAAAGCGCCTGGGATGCGATTAACGAAATGAACCAACTCAGCGAGCAGACGCTGGTTGAGCGCGCCACCGGCGGCAAAGGCGGCGGCGGCGCGGTATTAACGCGCTACGGCCAACGCTTAATTCAGTTGTATGATTTGCTGGCGCAGATCCAACAAAAAGCCTTTGATGTTTTGAGCGATGACGATGCGCTACCGCTCAATAGCCTGCTGGCGGCTATCTCTCGATTTTCACTGCAAACCAGCGCCCGTAACCAATGGTTTGGCACAATCACCGCCCGCGACCACGATCAGGTCCAGCAGCATGTCGACGTCCTGCTGGCCGATGGCGAAACGCGCCTGAAAGTGGCGATCACTGCGCAAAGCGGCGAGCGTCTGGGTCTTGAGGAAGGCAAAGAAGTACTGATTCTGCTGAAAGCGCCGTGGGTAGGAATCACTCAGGACGACGCCATCGCTCAGGCCGCCGATAACCAGTTGCAGGGCACGATTAGCCATATTGAACGCGGTGCGGAACAGTGTGAAGTGCTGATGACGTTACCAGACGGCCAGACGCTGTGCGCCACCGTTCCGGCCCAAGACGCCGCAACGCTGCAAGAAGGTGCTAACGTCACCGCATGGTTTAATGCAGACAGAGTGATTATCGCCACGCTGTGCTGAGTAGATTGACATCAGCCTGAAGAACACGTATCCCTGTTATTAATCGCTGCAAATAATGGGATACAAAATGTCATCGTTGCAAATTTCGCAAGGCACGTTTCGTCTTAGCGACACAAAAACGCTCCAGTTAGATGCGTTGACGTTAAACGCGGGTGATAGCTGGGCGTTTGTTGGCGCTAACGGGAGCGGGAAATCCGCGCTGGCCCGCGCACTGGCGGGTGAGCTGCCGCTTCTGAAAGGCGAGCGCCACTGTCAGTTCACGCGTATTACCCGACTCTCCTTTGAGCAGCTACAAAAGCTAGTCAGCGACGAGTGGCAGCGAAACAACACCGATCTTCTTAGTCCCGGTGAAGACGACACCGGGCGCACCACCGCCGAAATCATCCAGGATGAGATCAACGATCCCGCCCGCTGCGCTGCGTTGGCGCAGCAGTTTGGCATTTCTTCCCTTCTCAACAGGCGTTTCAAATACCTTTCCACCGGTGAAACACGCAAAACCCTGCTCTGTCAGGCGTTAATGTCCGCGCCGGATTTACTGATCCTTGATGAGCCCTTTGACGGGCTGGACGTGGCGTCACGCCGTCAGTTAGCAGAACTGCTCGCGGAGTTGCATCAGGCCGGCTTTACGCTGGTGCTGGTACTTAACCGCTTTGATGAGATTCCCGAATTCGTGCAGTTTGCTGGCGTACTTGCCGATTGCACACTGACAGAAACCGGCGCAAAAACCGACCTTCTGCAACAAGCATTAATCGCTCAGCTTGCCCATAGCGAGCGGCTGGAAGGAATTCAGTTACCTGAACCGGACGAGCCTTCGGTGCGCCGTACGTTGTCAGATAACGAGCCGCGAATTGTGCTTAACGATGGCACGGTCTCGTATAACGATCGCCCTATCCTTCACCATTTGAGCTGGCAGGTAAATCCGGGGGAACACTGGCAAATCGTCGGCCCCAACGGAGCGGGAAAATCAACTCTGCTCAGTTTAATCACCGGCGATCACCCCCAGGGCTACAGCAACGACCTGACCCTGTTTGGCCGTCGCCGTGGCAGCGGTGAAACTATCTGGGATATCAAAAAACACATCGGCTACGTCAGCAGCAGTCTGCATCTGGATTACCGGGTGAGTACCACAGTTCGCAACGTTATTCTCTCTGGTTATTTTGATTCAATCGGCATCTATCAGGCCGTTTCCGACAGGCAGCACAAGCTGGTGCAACAGTGGCTGGATATCCTTGGCTTCGATAAACGTACCGCGGATGCGCCATTTCATAGTCTTTCCTGGGGACAGCAGCGGCTGGCACTGATTGTTCGCGCGCTGGTTAAACACCCGACGTTGTTGATCCTTGACGAGCCTTTGCAAGGGTTAGATCCGCTCAATCGCCAACTGATTCGCCGTTTTGTGGATGTGCTAATCGGTGAAGGTGAAACTCAACTGCTGTTCGTCTCTCACCACGCCGAAGATGCCCCAGCCTGCATAACCCATCGACTGGAGTTTGTGCCCGAGAACGACATCTACGCCTATCGACTAACGTCTCTGCGTTAGTTTTCATTGCAGGGCGTTTATCACGCCCTTTTTTTCTGCTTTTTTTCAGACAAACGCTGAAATAGCAACCTAACATAATGATTTAAAATAAAATAACCATTAAAAATGCGTGAAACTTATGGAGTGTAAACGATTCCACTAATTTATTCCATGTCACACTTTTCGCATCTTTGTTATGCTATGGTTATTGCATACCATAGGCTTAACGGAGCGAATTATGAGAGTATTGGTTACAGGTGGTAGCGGTTACATTGGAAGCCACACATGCGTGCAGTTGTTGAAAAACGGTCACGAGGTGGTGATCCTGGACAATCTCTGCAATAGCAAACGCAGCGTTTTGCCCGTCATTGAGCGTTTAGGTGGCAAGCAGCCGACCTTCGTGGAAGGGGATATCCGTAACGAAGCGCTGATAACCGAGATTCTGCACGATCATGCCATTGACACGGTCATTCATTTTGCGGGTTTAAAAGCCGTTGGAGAATCCGTTGCCAAGCCGTTGGAGTACTATGACAACAACGTCAATGGCACCCTGCGTCTGGTGAATGCAATGCGCGCCGCCAACGTGAAAAACTTCATTTTCAGCTCCTCCGCGACCGTCTATGGCGATCAGCCGCAAATTCCTTACGTTGAAAGCTTCCCCACCGGCACGCCGCAAAGTCCGTACGGCAAAAGCAAGCTGATGGTAGAACAAATCCTGACCGACCTGCAAAAAGCACACCCCGACTGGAGTATCGCCTTACTGCGCTACTTTAACCCGGTTGGTGCTCATCCGTCGGGCGATATGGGGGAAGATCCGCAAGGTATTCCCAACAACCTGATGCCTTACATCGCACAAGTTGCCGTAGGCCGCCGCGAGTCCCTTGCCATATTTGGCAACGACTACCCAACTGAAGATGGCACCGGCGTTCGCGACTACATCCACGTGATGGATCTCGCCGACGGCCACGTCGTCGCGATGGAAAAACTGGCGGGCAAACGGGGTGTGCATATTTACAACCTCGGAGCAGGCATCGGCAGCAGCGTACTGGACGTGGTCAACGCCTTCAGCAAAGCCTGCGGTAAACCCATTAATTACCATTTCGCCCCGCGCCGTGATGGCGATCTTCCGGCTTACTGGGCAGATGCCAGCAAAGCCGATCGCGAGCTCAACTGGCGCGTGACCCGCACACTGGATGAAATGGCACAAGACACCTGGCACTGGCAGTCACGCCACCCGCAAGGATATTCGGATTAAGGACCAATCATGACGCAATTCAATCCTGTCGATCATCCACATCGCCGTTTTAACCCGCTCACCGGGCAGTGGATCCTCGTATCACCGCATCGCGCCAAACGTCCGTGGCAAGGGGCGCAGGAAACCCCGTCTAAGCAGGTACTGCCTGCACATGACCCGGACTGTTTCCTGTGTGCTGGCAATACGCGCGTGACCGGTGATGTAAATCCGGATTACACCGGGACCTATGTTTTTACCAATGATTTTGCGGCGCTGATGTCCGATACCCCGGACGCGCCAGACAGTCACGATCCGTTGATGCGTTGCCAGAGCGCGCGCGGTACCAGCCGCGTAATTTGCTTCTCGCCCGATCACAGCAAAACGCTGCCAGAACTCAGCATCCCTGCGCTGACAGAAATCGTAAAAACGTGGCAGGAGCAGACCGAAGACTTAGGGAAAACCTATCCCTGGGTGCAGGTATTTGAGAATAAAGGCGCGGCGATGGGGTGCTCGAACCCGCACCCGCACGGTCAAATTTGGGCCAACAGCTTTTTGCCCAACGAAGCTGAACGTGAAAATCGCCTACAGAAAGCATACTTCGCCGAACAGGGCGCGCCGATGCTCGTTGATTACGTCCAACGTGAACTGGCAGACGGCAGCCGTACGGTCGTTGAAACTGAGCACTGGCTGGCGGTTGTCCCTTACTGGGCCGCGTGGCCGTTCGAAACGCTGCTGCTGCCGAAAGCGCATGTGCTGCGTATTACCGATTTGACCAACGAGCAGCGTGCTGACCTGGCGCTGGCGTTGAAAAAACTGACCAGTCGTTACGACAACCTGTTCCAGTGCTCATTCCCCTACTCCATGGGCTGGCACGGCGCGCCGTTTAACGGTGAAGAAAACGAACACTGGCAGTTGCACGCGCACTTTTACCCGCCGCTGCTGCGTTCCGCGACCGTGCGTAAATTTATGGTCGGTTATGAAATGCTGGCAGAAACCCAGCGAGATCTGACTGCAGAACAAGCGGCTGAGCGACTGCGTGCGGTCAGCGACATCCATTTTCGCGAATCCGGAGTGTAAATAATGAGTCTGAAAGAAAAAACACAATCTCTGTTTACAGAAACGTTTGGCTACCCTGCCACCCATACTATTCAGGCACCGGGTCGTGTAAACCTGATCGGCGAACATACCGATTATAACGACGGCTTCGTTCTGCCCTGCGCAATCGACTATCAAACCGTCATCAGTTGCGCGGCGCGCGACGATCGAAAAGTACGCGTCATCGCCGCTGATTACGACAATCAGGTTGATGAGTTCTCTCTCGATGCGCCGATTATCGCCCACGACAGCCAGCAGTGGTCAAACTACGTGCGTGGCGTGGTAAAGCATCTGCAAAAGCGCAATAACGCCTTTGGCGGCGCGGATCTGGTGATCAGCGGTAACGTCCCGCAGGGTGCGGGCTTAAGCTCTTCTGCCTCACTGGAAGTCGCTGTTGGTACGGTATTCCAGCAGCTCTATCATCTGCCGCTCGACGGCGCGCAGATTGCCCTGAATGGCCAGGAAGCTGAAAACCAGTTTGTCGGTTGTAACTGCGGCATCATGGATCAACTGATCTCCGCACTTGGCAAGAAAGATCATGCGCTGCTGATCGACTGCCGTACGCTGGGCACCAAAGCCGTTTCTATGCCTGAGGGCGTCGCGGTGGTGATCATCAACAGCAACTTTAAACGCACGCTGGTCGGTAGCGAATACAACACCCGTCGCGAACAGTGTGAAACTGGCGCGCGTTTCTTCCAGCAGCCAGCGCTGCGTGATGTCAGCCTCGAAGCGTTTAACGCTGTCGCCCACGAGCTGGATCCGATTGTTGCCAAACGCGTGCGCCACGTCATCACGGAAAATGCGCGTACCGTTGAAGCCGCACAGGCACTGGAAAAAGGCGACCTGCTGCGCATGGGCCAGCTGATGGCGGAATCTCACGTCTCAATGCGCGATGACTTTGAAATCACCGTGCCGCAAATTGATACGCTGGTAGAGATTGTCAAAGCGACCATCGGTGATAAAGGCGGTGTGCGGATGACCGGCGGCGGCTTCGGCGGCTGCATCGTGGCGCTGATCCCGCAAGATTTGGTTCCTGCCGTACAGCAGGCTGTCGCAGCACAGTACGAGGCAAAAACCGGTATTAAAGAAACATTCTACGTCTGCAAACCTTCACAAGGAGCCGGACAATGTTAAACGAAATCCCCGTGCAGGCTCCGGACGGTCAACCGTTTCGCCTGCTCACCCTGCGCAATGACGCAGGGATGGTAGTCACGCTCATGGACTGGGGCGCGACCCTGCTCTCTGCGCGTATTCCGCTTAGCGATGGTAGCGTGCGCGAAGCATTACTCGGCTGCGCCAGTCCGGAACAATACCCGGAACAGGCTGCATTTCTGGGGGCTTCGATTGGCCGCTACGCGAACCGTATCGCCAACAGCCGCTATACCTTTGCTGGCGAAACCGTTGAATTACTGCCAAGTCAGGGCAATAACCAACTGCACGGCGGACCAGACGGTTTCGACAAACGTCGCTGGCAGATAGTCAATCAGAATGACCGTCAGGTGCTGTTCGCCTTAACGTCAGACGATGGCGATCAGGGCTTCCCAGGCCATCTTTGCGCCACCGCGCAGTATCGCCTGACTGATGATAATCGTATTTCGATAACTTATCGTGCCACGGTCGATAAACCCTGCCCGGTGAATCTGACAAATCACGTCTATTTTAACCTCGACGGCGATAAAACGGATGTGCGCCAGCATAAGCTGCAAATTCTGGCGGACGAGTACTTACCGGTTGACGAAATGGGTATCCCGCATGATGGACTGAAATCCGTCGCCGGTAGCACGTTCGATTTCCGCACCCCTAAAATCATCAGTAGTGAATTTCTGGCCGATGACGATCAGCGCAAGGTGAAAGGTTACGATCACGCCTTCCTGCTTCAGGCACAGGGCAACGCGCGTACGCCGGTCGCTCAGTTATGGTCACAGGATGAAAAACTGCAGATGGTGGTCTACACCTCAGCCCCGGCATTGCAGTTTTACTCCGGTAATTTCCTCGGTGGTACACCTTCCCGCGGGCCAGAGGCCTACGAAGACTGGCAAGGCCTGGCGCTGGAAAGTGAATTTCTGCCGGACAGCCCGAACCACCCTGAGTGGCCACAGGCGGATTGCTTCCTGCGTCCGGGTGAAGAGTATGCCAGCGTGACGGAATATCAGTTTATTCCAGCTTGATCGTTTCCCCTCCCAGGCCCGATGACGTATCTTTTCGGGCCTGGTGCTTGTTAATCACAGTAGAACCGCTCAAATCCCCACCACTCAAAGACAAAATCGCAACCTTGAGTTCACAAGAACCTTACACTGTAGCGCTATTTTCGCTATGGTTATGCGTAAGCATTGCCGCTTACACATTACGGCAATATAATGAGAATTATTATCATTCGATATGATTTATAGGAGTGAATGTATGGCTGTAACTAAGCTGGTTCTGGTACGTCACGGTGAAAGTCAGTGGAACAACGAAAACCGTTTTACCGGTTGGTATGATGTTGATCTGTCCGAGAAAGGCGTGGGCGAAGCAAAAGCGGCAGGAAAACTGCTGAAAGAGGAAGGCTACAGCTTTGATTTTGCTTATACCTCCGTGCTGAAACGTGCCATCCACACCCTGTGGAACGTACTGGACGAACTGGATCAGGCCTGGCTGCCGGTTGAGAAATCCTGGAAACTGAACGAACGCCATTACGGTGCGCTGCAGGGTTTGAACAAAGCAGAAACCGCGGAAAAATACGGTGATGAGCAGGTTAAGCAGTGGCGTCGCGGCTTTGCGGTTACCCCGCCGGAACTGACCAAAGACGACGAGCGTTACCCGGGTCACGATCCGCGTTATGCGAAGCTGACCGACAAAGAGTTACCGGTTACCGAAAGCCTGGCGCTGACCATAGATCGCGTTATCCCTTACTGGAATGAAACCATTCTGCCGCGCATGAAAAGCGGTGAGCGCGTAATTATCGCCGCTCACGGTAACTCTCTGCGTGCGCTGGTTAAATACCTTGATAACATGGGCGAAGATGAGATCCTTGAACTGAACATCCCGACCGGCGTACCGCTGGTGTATGAGTTCGACGAAAACTTCAAGCCGATCAAACACTACTATCTGGGTAACGCTGACGAGATCGCAGCAAAAGCGGCGGCCGTTGCGAACCAGGGTAAAGCGAAGTAATTTTCGCGGTAAGTTAAAGACAAAGCGTGGATTTCTCCACGCTTTTTTATTTCGGCCCTACCAGAAAATGTAGGCCGGATAAGGCATCGCCCCATCCGATAGTCTGCACCGGAATGCCTGATGGCGCTACGCTTCTCAGGCCTACGGGACTTGGTTAACCGCGACGCGCTTTTACCGCATCCGCCAGTTGACGCAACACCGCATCGGTATCTTCCCAACCAATGCAGGCGTCGGTGATGCTCTTACCGTAGGTCAGCGGCTCACCGCTATCCGGATTCTGATTACCTTCCACCAAATGGCTTTCGATCATCACGCCAATAATTGCTTTTTCGCCACCGGCGACTTGTCCGCAAACATCCTTAGCAACATCCATCTGCTTTTTGAACTGCTTGCTGGAGTTGGCATGGCTGAAGTCGATCATCACTTGCGCAGAGAGTCCTGCTTTGACCAAGCCTTCTTTCACGTCCGCAACGTGCTGAGCGCTGTAGTTCGGCTCTTTGCCACCGCGCAGAATGATATGGCAATCGCCATTACCACTGGTATTCACGATCGCTGAATGACCCCATTTGGTGACAGACAGGAAGCAGTGCGGTGCCCCTGCAGCGTTGATTGCATCAATCGCCACTTTGATGGTGCCATCGGTACCGTTTTTAAAACCAACCGGGCAGGACAGACCCGATGCCAGCTCGCGGTGCACCTGAGATTCTGTTGTACGTGCCCCAATCGCGCCCCAGCTCATCAGATCGGCGAGATATTGTGGGGTGATCATATCGAGGAATTCACCCGCAGTCGGCAATCCGCTGTCGTTGATATCCAGCAGCAGTTTACGCGCAATACGCAGCCCATCATTGATCTGGAAGCTGTTGTCCATGTGCGGGTCGTTGATAAGCCCTTTCCAGCCAACGGTGGTACGCGGTTTTTCAAAATAGACGCGCATGACGATTTCAAGCTCACCTTTTAACGCTTCGCGCAGCGCCAGCAGACGAGTGGCATACTCTTTGGCAGCTGCCGGATCATGAATAGAGCACGGCCCAATCACCACCAGAAGGCGATCGTCGCTCCCTTTCAGAATTTTATGAATCGCCTTACGGGCATGAGCCACCGTATTGGCGGCATTTTCAGTAGCGGGGAATTTTTCCAGCAGTGCGACTGGTGGTAATAACTCGTTGATCTCTTTAATGCGTAAATCGTCGTTCTGATAATTCATGATTATTCCAGCGTTGCCATACTTATATAAATGAATGCAATCCCTCCAATCTATATCTTCAATCATAAAGTGTAAACGGGGTTTTACACTTTGGACGGATTAATCCTGGAATTGGCCAAAAAAACGCAATAAAGTAGCGAAAAACGAGATCCAAACTACAATTTCTAACTGTAACAGCTTTAATTTTCATAGATTTCAAGATTCTATGCTGGTTTTAATTTCCATAGCAAAACGATTAACCACATATTGATTAACCACATATTAATGATGTAACTGGCACATGCACTGTTGGAAGACGTTATCCGACATATCGACCTTAACAGGAGCATATTATGCATATGACAAAGCTGGCTTCACTCTTCCTTACCGCTACACTCAGCCTCGCCAGCGGCGCGGCACTGGCTGCAGAAAGCAACGCGCAGTCCAATAACGGTCAGGCAAATTCCTCGGCTGATGCAGGACAAATAGCCCCAGACGCCCGCGAAAACGTGGCGCCAAATAATGTCGACAACAGTAACGTGAATTCAGGTGGCACAATGCTGCACCCGGACGGTTCATCAATGAACCATGAAGGGATGACCAAAGATGAGATGCACAAAAACACTATGTGTAAGGACGGTCGCTGCCCTGATGTGAATAAGAAGGTTGAGACCGGAAACGGAATCAACAATGATGTTGACACAAAAACTGATGGCACCACGCAGTAACGCTGAAATTAAAGCTAATAACGGGAGAGCAATAGCTCTCCTTTTTAATTTTATCATCCCAAAAACGGTATGATGGCATACAGTAAAGATGAGAATAACAAAGGGATGGCATAATGGCGCACGCACATACTCATACTTCCTCTGAGCAACCCAAGGACAATAATGCCCGCCGACTGATGTTCGCATTCTGCATTACAGCCGGATTTATGTTGGTTGAAGTGGTGGGTGGAATACTTTCTGGTTCACTGGCCTTGCTGGCCGACGCCGGGCATATGCTCACGGATGCTGCGGCACTACTTTTCGCGCTGCTGGCCGTCCGGTTTTCCCGTCGCCCGCCCACAATACGACACACCTTCGGCTGGCTGAGGCTCACGACGCTGGCCGCATTTGTTAATGCCATCGCATTGGTCGTTATCACCATTTTAATCGTCTGGGAGGCGATTGAGCGCTTCCAGACGCCTCGCCCCGTGGCTGGCGGCATGATGATGGTTATTGCTATCGCGGGTCTACTGGCCAACGTGCTCGCTTTTTGGGTTTTACATCGCGGCAGTGAAGAGAAAAATCTGAACGTCCGCGCCGCGGCGCTGCATGTGATGGGCGATTTACTCGGCTCGGTCGGGGCAATCATCGCTGCGCTGATTATTATCTGGACGGGCTGGACACCCGCGGACCCAATTCTCTCGATTCTGGTTTCCGTGCTGGTGCTGCGTAGCGCCTGGCGATTGCTAAAAGATAGCGTTAATGAATTACTGGAAGGTGCCCCGCTGACGCTGGATATCGCCGCACTGCAGCGCCATCTCAGCCGGGATATTCCTGAAGTCCGCAACGTTCACCATGTCCATGTCTGGATGGTGGGCGAAAAACCGGTAATGACGCTGCATGTTCAGGTGATCCCGCCACACGATCACGATGCGTTGCTGGAGCGTATTCAGCATTTCCTTATCCATCACTACCAGATTGAACACGCCACAATCCAGATGGAGTATCAGCCGTGCAATGGGCCGGACTGTCACCTGTATCAGGGCGTGTCCGGCCATTCACATCATCACCATTAATGAGAAAGCGCGTGGGAACCCCGCTCACGCGCGCTGTTAATCCACATCCTGCTACCGTTCAGGGCGATAACCGTCAGGATCATATATTCCAGCGACATGGCATATACGCCTTGCAGGGCAAAGATCACAACGCTAATAACGTTAATGATCACCCACAGCAGCCAGTTTTCAACGTATTTGCGCGTCATCAGGATCATCGCCGCAATCGACAGCACCATCATGCAGGAGTCCCAGAACGGGAATGCATCGGGTTGTAGTTCAGGCACAACAACCTGTAATCCCAATGCCTGCATAATATTCACTGCAATGCCTGTCAGGAACGCAAAGACCGGATCGATATAGATCGACATCAGGCCGATCGCCACCACGCAAGCCGCCAGCCAGCCGATCGCTTTTGGAAGCGGTAGCCAGCGAATTTTCAGTTCCGCTTCATGCTGGTTGGTTTGCCGGGACCAGGCATACCAGCCGTAGATATTTGCGGCAAAGAAGAAAACTTGCAGCAACAAGCTGGCATAGAGCTGGATCTGAAAGAAAATAATTGCAAACAGCGTGACGTTTATCAGACCGAAGAAGTAATTGCTGATTTTCTCAAGGCTCGCCAGGCCAATACACAGCAACCCGGCGATCGTCCCCACGGCTTCGATCCACGACAAATCGTAACCACCCGCGCCAATCGGAATATGTACCAGAATGTTCTGCGTGCTAAAAAAGTCCATCTTTTCCCCCAGAGCAAAAATAAATAATTACGCTCGAAGTGTAGCCGCAAATTCCAACATACGGTTTAACGGCAACAGCGCCCCTTCTCTCAGCGAGTCCTCAACATGTATCTCATGAGCCGCGCCGCCATGTTCCAGGCCCTCAGCAATCGCTTTCAGGCCATTCATCGCCATCCACGGACAATGCGCACAGCTGCGACAGGTTGCCCCCTCGCCAGCCGTCGGAGCTTCAAGCAGCTCTTTATCCGGAACGGCCTGCTGCATTTTGTAAAAAATGCCCCGGTCAGTCGCCACAATCAACTGCTTATGCGGTAACGATTTAGCCGCGTTGATGAGCTGGCTGGTTGAGCCAACCACATCTGCCATATCAACGATAGACTGAGGGGACTCCGGGTGCACCAGCACCGCGGCATCAGGGTAAAGCCCTTTCATGCGTGTTAAAGCCTGGGTTTTAAACTCGTCGTGGACGATACAGGCCCCCTGCCAACAGAGCACGTCTGCGCCGGTCTGTTTTTGCACGTAGTTGCCCAGATGTCTGTCCGGAGCCCAGATGATTTTTTCACCTAAACTATCAAGATGTTCAATAAGTTCAACCGCGATACTGGAAGTCACGACCCAATCCGCACGTGCTTTAACGGCAGCAGAGGTATTGGCGTAAACCACCACGGTACGATCCGGATGCGCGTCGCAAAATGCGCTGAAAGCGTCAATCGGACAGCCCAGATCTAATGAACATTCCGCCTGTAAGGTCGGCATCAGGATGGTCTTTTCCGGGCTGAGAATTTTGGCAGTTTCTCCCATAAACCTCACGCCCGCAACCAGCAGTGTAGAGGCAGAATGCTTTGCACCGAACCGCGCCATCTCCAGAGAATCAGAAATACAGCCCCCGGTTGCTTCCGCTAACTGCTGAATTTCAGGATCGGTGTAATAATGCGCGACCATAACGGCATCACGCTCTTTCAGCAGGCGCTTGATTTTTTCACGATAAAATTGCTTTTCATCCACACTTAGCGGTACTGGCTTCGGCGGAAACGGATAAATTGCTGCTTCTGGATCAAACATCACGCTCATCTTGCTTTCTCGTTTCACTGGCTTAACGAAATAACCGATTAAAAGCGTGACGCACGCCATATTCGGTTTGATTTGTTTTGTATGCTAAACAAGATAGCGGATTGGCGCAGAAAAGTCACAATAATTGCGTGTGATGAATGCCGGATGGCGTCTGACGTCTTATCCGGCCAACGCGAGTAATGTCGTCTGTAGACTGATAAGCAAAGGACATCAGGCAATCTTATAAATCGCAGATAGCAAAAAGGCGCCTTTAGGGCGCCTTTTTACACTGGTGGGGCGTGCAGGATTCGAACCTGCGACCAATTGATTAAAAGTCAACTGCTCTACCAACTGAGCTAACGCCCCCGTATGGGGTTTACTGCTTCAATTATTCAGGATGGTGGGTCGTGCAGGATTCGAACCTGCGACCAATTGATTAAAAGTCAACTGCTCTACCAACTGAGCTAACGACCCGCTCGGATGTCACCTGAAAAATTCTTTACTCGACACCAATATAACAATTGATATGGCGGCGTGCAGGATGACTCGACTTCGTCTCGCCCTAACGGGCCGTTGCTAAAGCAACGTTATCCTTCACGTTTAACACCTGAGTACAATGTTAAAGTTGGTGGGGCGTGCAGGATTCGAACCTGCGACCAATTGATTAAAAGTCAACTGCTCTACCAACTGAGCTAACGCCCCGAGTGGTGGGTGATGACGGGATCGAACCGCCGACCCCCTCCTTGTAAGGGAGGTGCTCTCCCAGCTGAGCTAATCACCCGATACTACGCTGGATACTGCATTAAGTGGTGGGGCGTGCAGGATTCGAACCTGCGACCAATTGATTAAAAGTCAACTGCTCTACCAACTGAGCTAACGCCCCACTTTTATCGCCGCTTTCGGGCTGTTTGATATCCCTTGGCAACGGCGGCATATATTACTGATTTCAGATTTTAGCGCAACAAAAATTTCGATGTAAATAACTCAACTGCTTAGGAATCACACGACACGACCAGAAATAACACGATTTCTGGTCGCATGGTGGTCATTACATCGCGCCAAGGCGTTTTTGCGCTTGTTTCGCGCCATCAGTGCCAGGATATTTAGTGATAACCTGCTGATAAAC
The DNA here is from genome assembly GCF_013729795.1 of Citrobacter sp. RHBSTW-00859. NCBI lineage: Bacteria > Pseudomonadati > Pseudomonadota > Gammaproteobacteria > Enterobacterales > Enterobacteriaceae > Citrobacter > Citrobacter sp. RHBSTW-00859. The sequence continues at coordinate 3,380,506 of NZ_CP056284.1, forward strand.
CGCTTTAGCTTTTGCTGTGTCACCTTTGTCCTGCATGATGACGCCGACTTTATACATCGCGTCTGCAGCCTTAGGTGATTTGGGGAAGTTTTTAACTACCGAAGCAAAATAGAACGCAGCATCATCTTTTTTACCCTTGTTGTAATTCAACTGACCCAGCCAGTAATTCGCATTGGGCAGGTAAGTAGACTCCGGGTACTTTTTGATGAAGTTCTGGAATGCTTCAATTGCATCATCCTGGCGGGATTTATCCTGCACCAGAGCAATCGCTGCATTGTAATCGGTATTCGCATCGCCAGTTTGCACGGGAGCCCCTGACGTTGCTGCAGCTCCCGTATCAGGTGCAGGGGTTGCCGCCCCACTCTGATCGCCCCCTGTAGACTGTGCCGCAGGCGCACTACCGCTGCCAAGATTATTCATCTGCAGCAATATCTGCTTCTGTCGCTCAACAACCTGATTCAGTTGATATTGATTTTCCTGAATTTGACCACGCAGGGAATCGATATCGGACTGATTATCGGAGAGTTGTTGCTGGAGTTGGGTTAAAAGCTGACTGTGAGCGTTAGAAATACGCTCGAGTTGAGTGACACGGTCTTCGACCGAGCCTGAGCCGACACTACTGATTGGCGCCTGTGCAAAAGCGGCCCAGGGGGCCGCTATGCCAACCAGTAACGACAGACTCAACAGGTGATGTCTGAAGTTACTGCTCATGCAATTCTCTTAGTAAACCAGTACGGCGCGACGGTTTTTGGCGTAAGCCGCTTCGTCATGACCCAGTACTGCAGGTTTTTCTTTACCGTAAGAAACGATGGAGATCTGGTCAGCAGAAACGCCTTTACCCTGCAGGTACATCTTAACGGCGTTCGCACGACGCTCACCCAGAGAGATGTTGTACTCAGGAGTACCACGTTCGTCCGCATGACCTTCTACGGTGACTTTGTAAGACGGGTTGCTACGCAGGAAGTTAGCGTGAGCATCCAGCATTGCAGCGAAGTCAGAACGGATATCGTACTTGTCCAGATCGAAGTAAACGATGTTGTTCTGCTGCAGCTGTTGCATCTGAAGACGCGCTTGCTCTTCAGAAGACATGTTGCCGCTGCCGTTTGCATCCATACCAGTGCCGGCACCCAGCATGCCTTCGCTGCCGTCATTGCTGGCGTTCTTGTTAGAAGAACACGCTGCAATAGCCATAACAGGCAGAGCAATCATCAGCCCTTTCAGCACTTTGTTCAGTTGCATTTCAATGATTCCTTTATTAATCAATTATTTATTATCACAGATACGGCGACCAGGCAGGGAATTTAACCTGACCATCAGTTGCCGGAAGACGCGCTTTGAAACGCCCATCTGTAGAAACCAAATTCAGCACGGATCCCATCCCCTGAGAAGAGCTGTAGATTACCATAGTGCCGTTAGGTGCCAGACTTGGCGTTTCATCCAGGAACGTTGACGACAGGACTTGTACGCCACCCGCTACCAGATCTTGTTTGGCAATGTGCTGCTGACCATTGGCTGAGCTTACCATTACCATAAACTTACCGTCGCTGCTCACATCCGCATCCTGGTTTTGCGAACCTTCCCAGGTAATACGCTGCGGAGCACCGCCGTTGACGTTAACTTTATATACCTGCGGACGACCGGCCTGGTCAGAGGTAAAGGCCAGGTTTTGGCTGTCCGGGAACCAGGTAGGTTCCGTGTTGTTGCTGCGACCATCCGTCACCTGACGGATCTGACCGGAACCAATGTCCATGACATACAGGTTCAGGCTACCGGTTTTAGACAGGGCAAACGCCAGTTTGCTGCCATCCGGAGAAAACGCAGGTGCACCGTTGTGACGTGGGAACGACGCTACCTGACGAACCGCGCCATTAGACAACGTCTGAATAACCAGCGCAGAACGACCGCTTTCGAAAGTGACATATGCCAGTTTTGAACCGTCCGGAGACCATGCCGGAGACATCAGCGGCTGCGGAGAACGGTGTACCACGAACTGGTTGTAGCCATCGTAGTCGGATACACGTAATTCGTACGGGAACTGGCCGCCGTTCGTCTGAACAACATAAGCGATACGGGTACGGAATGCACCTTTAATACCGGTCAGTTTTTCAAACACTTCGTCACTTGCAGTATGGCCCGCGTAACGCAACCACTGCTTGTTCACTTTATAGGTGTTCTGTGCCAGTACGGTACCCGGTGCGCCACCGGTATCTACCAGTTGATAAGCAACGCTGTAGGAACCATCCGGATTTGGCGTAACCTGACCTACTACCACGGCATCAATACCCAGCGCAGACCATGCGGCAGGTTGAACTTCCTGAGCGGTACCCGGCTGCTGCGGCAGGCGAGAACGGTCTAACGGATTAAATTTACCGCTGTTACGCAGGTCAGCACCTACGATACCACCGATATCTTCAGGTGCAGCACCCGGCCCTGCCCACTGGAAGGGGACAACACCAATCGGGCGTGCCGAGTCCACCCCCTGGGTGATCTCGATACGTACTTCTGCGTGCAGCACCGCTGCCCACAGCATCAGAAAACCAAATGCTACTCGTAATGCCTGCTTCATCATATCTCCCTTATCTGGACGGAAAGCCCACGATAATTTAGCAGAATGTTAACAAACTCAAATACACAAAACTACCAGAACGCTGTCTCAACCTTAGACCGTTTCCCCTGAATTCTCAGGGACGTTATTACAGTTTAAAGTCCAGCTTGGCATCTTTGACTTTTTCATAAACAGCCTGGCTAGGCGGTTTAGGAATTCTGGCTGTTTTCGCAGCCGTCAGCGCAGCCTGGCACAATGCCGGATCTCCGCCCTCTTCGGTCACATCCAGTAACAGACCATCGGGTGCTAACTTGATATGTAATACGCAAGATTTACCCGCATACAAATCGGCACCATACAGACGGCTCTGGATCGCATTACGAATTTGAGATGCGTAAGCACTGATATCAGCGCCAGATGCACCGCCATTTGCACCACTTGTACCACTATCTTTCGCCGGTTGACCGTTTCCTTTCGCTCCACCACCTGATTTCGGTGCATTCTTACCGGAGCTTAAGTCACCCAACAAGTCGTCAACGCCAGAGGCTGCAGCTGCTTTTTCGGCCGCAGCCTTTTTCGCAGCCGCCGCTTTATCTGCCGCAGCTTTCTTATCGGCAGCGGCTTTCTCGGCTGCAGCTTTTTTATCTGCTGCTGCTTTTTCCGCTGCGGCTTTCTTATCAGCCGCAGCCTTTTCAGCAGCGGCAGCTTTCGCGGCAGCGGCTTTTTCTGCTTTCTCCGCAGCAGCTTTCTCGGCTGCTGCTTGCTTAGCGGCTTCAGCCTGAGCTTTCTTCGCAGCGTCTGCGGCAGCCTTAGCAGCTTGTGCTTCGGCAATTTTCTTCGCATCAGCAGCGGCTTTAGCGGCTTCAGCCTCTGCTTTTTTCTGTGCGTCCGCAGCGGCTTTCTTCGCGGCATCTGCCGCTTGTTTCGCCTGAGCATCAGCTTTGGCCTTCGCGTCTGCAGCAGCCTTCGCCGCAGCTTCTTCAGCCTGTTTCTGTTGCTCTTGCGCTTTCGCGGCGGCGGCTTCGGCCTGTTTCTGCTGTTCCGCCTGTTCGCGCACTTTTTCCTGCGCGGCTAAACGTTCCTTTTCAAGTTGCTTCAGTCGCTCTTGCTCGGCCGCCTGCTTCTCGCGAAGTTCCTCAGCTTGCTGCTGCGCCTGTTTTTCACGCTGCTCTTCTGCACGTTTAGCACTTGCCTGCTGTTGCTGCTGCCTGTCGTACTGTTGCACAACGGCGCCAGGATCGACCATAACGGCGTCGATGGACGAACCGCCACCGCCGCCGGCTGAAGCATCAATGTGCTCATCGAACGAACTCCAGATCAGCGCTGCAAATAAAATGACATGCAGCACCGCTGAAATAATTATCGCCCTTTTGAGCTTGTCGTTTTGTTCGGTTGCCTTTGACACTCTCGGTTCCCAAAAAACTGTTCGCCTGTTACGCGCTATCTTTCAAGCCAGCAAAACGCAGTCATCAGATTGGCTGCGTCATCAAGCCAACCGATTTTACGCCTGCACTGTGTAACAAGTTCAGCGCTTTAATTATTTCATCATAAGGCACGTCTTTCGCACCACCGATTAAAAAGACCGTTTTCGGATTGGTCTGCAGGCGACTTTTCGCTTCCGCGATAACCTGCTCCGGCGGCAGTTGATCCATACGATCTTTCTCAACGACCACGCTGTATTGCCCTATCCCGGAAACTTCAATAATGACCGGCGGTTCGTCGTTACTACTGACAGCTTGCGATTCGGTCGCATCCGGCAGGTCGACTTCCACACTCTGCGTAATAATCGGCGCGGTTGCCATAAAGATCAGCAACAGCACCAGTAGTACGTCGAGCAGCGGTACAATATTGATTTCGGACTTGAGTTCGCGACGACCTCGTCCACGCGTTCTGGCCATGGCTTACCCCTTGTTGCTCTCGCTAACGGTAAACGCCTGGCGGTGCAGAATCGCGGTGAACTCTTCCATAAAGTTGTCGTAATTCAGTTCCAGCTTGTTTACGCGCTGATTCAGTCGGTTGTAAGCCATAACCGCCGGGATTGCCGCAAACAGACCGATAGCCGTTGCAATCAATGCTTCCGCGATACCCGGTGCGACCATTTGCAGCGTTGCCTGTTTTACCGCGCCTAACGCGATAAATGCGTGCATGATCCCCCAAACGGTACCGAACAGACCGATATACGGGCTGATGGAGCCGACGGTGCCGAGGAATGGAATATGCGTTTCCAGCGTTTCCAGTTCACGGTTCATCGAGATACGCATCGCACGGGATGCCCCCTCAACGACCGCTTCCGGCGCATGACTATTCGCCCGATGCAGACGCGCAAACTCTTTGAATCCGCTGTAGAAAATTTGTTCCGAGCCCACCAGGTTATCACGACGCCCCTGGCTTTCCTGATACAGGCGCGACAATTCAATGCCGGACCAGAACTTGTCTTCAAATGCTTCGGCTTCACGTGAAGCCGCATTAAGAATACGGGTCCGCTGGATAATAATGGCCCAGGATGCGATTGAGAAACCAATCAAAATCAACATGATAAGTTTAACCAGAAGGCTTGCCTTCAGGAACAAATCAAGGATATTCATGTCAGTCACTGCTTAAACTCCGCGACAATAGACTTGGGAAGCGCACGAGGCTTCATTTTGAGTGGATCAACGCAAACAATCAGAACTTCGGCTTCATTCAGCACGGTGTTCTCTGCGTTGACAATGCGTTGCGTGAAAACCAATGAGGTGCCACGCATTGACGTAATTTCGGTTTGGACTTCGAGCATATCGTCGAGCCGGGCAGGCGCAAAATACTCCAGCGTCATCTTGCGCACCACAAAGGCTACACGTTCGGCCAACAGGACCTGCTGACTGAAGTGATGATGACGCAGCATTTCTGTGCGTGCTCTTTCGTAAAAAGCGACGTAGCTGGCGTGGTATACCACCCCACCGGCATCGGTGTCTTCATAGTAGACACGAACCGGCCATCGAAACATATACTTGTTCATTCTTACTGCCTCTTTGTTGGCTTCGCCCACTCACACCGGTCGCTTAACTTTGTAAGCGCCTGGTGACTCGCGTTCTTGCCGCCGCGATGCTTCAAGAATGTCGTTGTATATCGCGCTGTATTCACTTTACATCCCGGTAATGCAATTAAGTTGCGTCCTGATGGTCCAGTGTCGCCACCGCACACAACTCCAGGGCACAACCTTAGGTTAATGCTTTCAAACTTCGCTACTATACGCGCGGGAATGGTGGTTTGGAATGGGGGAAAGTAAACGGAGAGTAAAAATTTATGGGCTTATGCAAGCCCATAAATATTTAAGGATGTTTCTTATTCAAAAGAAGAAGAAAATCAGACCAACAACCAGGACGATATCTGCGATTAGCGGGCAGAAAATGCCCTGCCAGTGTACGGCGCGAGGACGAAAACCAACGCCGTGAATGATGCCTGCGCAGACCGCCCACATCAGCAGGAGACCATGCCAGATTTCCAGCTCACTGGTTTTGGCCGCGAAACGTGACGGATCCCAGAATATGCAACCAGCCAACACGATTGCCAGCACAAAGGAAAGCGCCCGCAAGGGGCGCTTGTCCATCGCGTTATACTGCATCGCGATAATGTTGGTCATCAGCTATCTTCTTGTCCGGCTTTGCCTGATTCAACGTGCTCAAGCGCCAGCGCTGTGATTATCCCAAATGCACAGGCAAGAAGCGTTCCCAAAATCCATGCGAAATACCACATTTTAAGCTCCTTACTTAGTACAGAGAGTGGGTGTTGCTTTCAATATCTTCTTTGGTGATGCGACCGAACATCTTCCAGTAACACCAGCCGGTGTACAGCAGAATGATCGGAACGAACACACAAGCTACATACGTCATCAGATTCAGCGTCAGCTGGCTGGACGTTGCATCCCACATGGTCAGACTTGCGTTCATCATGGTGCTGGATGGCATCACAAACGGGAACATTGCGATACCAGCCGTCAGGATGATGCAGGCTAACGTCAGTGAAGAGAAGACGAACGCCCATGCCCCTTTCTCCATACGAGAAGTCAGGATGGTCAACAGCGGCAGAACTACGCCCAGTGCAGGAACCAGCCACAGGATAGGTGCATTGTTAAAGTTCACCATCCATGCGCCAGCCACGCGAGCCACTTCTTTGGTCAGCGGGTTAGAGGCGGCATGATGATCCAGTGCTGAGGTCACAACATAACCGTCAATACCGTAAATCACCCACACACCAGCCAGCGCGAAGCAGATCATAGTGACCAGTGCCGCAACCTGCGATGTTGCACGCGCACGCAGATGCAGTTCACCTACCGTACGCATCTGCAGATAGGTCGCGCCCTGGGTGATGATCATCCCAACACTCACGACACCCGCCAGCAGACCAAACGGATTCAGCAACTGGAAGAAGTTACCGGTGTAGTACAAACGCATGTAGTCGTCTACGTGGAACGGAACCCCTTGCAGCAGGTTGCCGAACGCCACGCCAATAACCAGCGGTGGAACGAAGCTACCAATGAAGATGCCCCAGTCCCACATGTTGCGCCAGCGCATGTCTTCAATCTTGGAGCGGTAATCAAAACCGACCGGACGGAAGAACAAAGACGCCAGTACCAGGATCATCGCCACATAGAAACCGGAGAACGCAGCGGCATACACCATCGGCCAGGCAGCGAACAGTGCGCCACCCGCGGTGATGAGCCAAACCTGGTTACCGTCCCAGTGCGGGGCGATGGAGTTAATCATAATTCGACGCTCGGTATCATTACGACCGAGGAAACGGGTGAGCATGCCCACCCCCATGTCGAAGCCATCAGTGACCGCGAAACCAATCAGCAGAATGCCAACCAGCAGCCACCAGATAAAACGCAATACTTCATAATCGATCATTTGACGACTCCTGTCTTAGCGTGCCGGCTGAGAAGTCACAGTGGACTGCTCGTAGTGATAACGACCGGTTTTCAGGCTACTCGGCCCAAGGCGTGCGAACTTGAACATCAGATACAGTTCAGCCACCAGGAACAGGGTATACAGGCCGCAAATCAACAGCATCGAGAAGATGAGGTCGCCAGCGGTCAGCGAAGAGTTCGCTACGGCTGTTGGTAACACTTCACCAATCGCCCACGGTTGGCGGCCGTACTCTGCAACAAACCAACCGGATTCAATGGCAATCCACGGTAGAGGAATCGCATACAGCGCGGTGCGCAGCAGCCATTTTTTCTCACCGATACGGTTACGAATCACGGTCCAGAAGGACACTGCGATGATTGCCAGCATCAGAATGCCGCACGCCACCATAATACGGAAAGCGAAGTAGAGCGGCGCAACGCGAGGAATAGAATCTTTCGTTGCCTGCTGAATTTGCGCTTCGGTCGCGTCGGTGACGTTATCCGTATAGCGTTTCAGCAGCAGACCATAACCCAGGTCTTTCTTCATGCTGTTGAACTGGTCGCGAACGGCCTGATCGGTAGTACCCGCACGCAGTTCTTCCAGCAGTTGATACGCCTTCATCCCGTTACGGATGCGCTCTTCGTGCTGCACCATCAGGTCTTTCAGACCAATGACCGGTGTATCAACAGAGCGGGTGGCAATGATGCCCAGCGCATAAGGAATTTGAATCGCAAAATGGTTTTCCTGCGCATCCTGGTCCGGAATACCGAACAGGGTAAAGGAAGCCGGTGCAGGCTGCGTTTCCCATTCTGCTTCAATAGCAGCGAGTTTGGTTTTCTGCACGTCGCCCATTTCGTAACCGGATTCATCACCCAGAACGATAACAGACAGAATAGCAGCCATACCAAAGCTGGCGGCGATTGCAAAAGAACGTTTAGCAAACGCGAAGTCACGACCGCGCAGCATATAGTAGGAGCTGATCCCCAGAACGAACATCGCGCCACAAACATAACCAGATGCCACAGTGTGAACAAATTTCACCTGTGCTACCGGGTTGAGCACCAGTTCAGAGAAGCTCAGCATCTCCATGCGCATGGTTTCAAAGTTGAAATCCGCGGCGATTGGGTTTTGCATCCAGCCGTTCGCAACCAGAATCCACAGTGCGGACAGGTTAGAACCCAGGGCCACCAGCCAGGTGACGCACATATGCTGGACTTTACCCAAACGGTCCCAGCCGAAGAAGAACAGACCTACAAAGGTGGATTCGAGGAAGAAGGCCATCAAACCTTCGATCGCCAGCGGCGCACCGAAAATATCCCCTACATAGTGGGAGTAGTAAGACCAGTTAGTCCCGAACTGGAACTCCATGGTCAGACCGGTTGCCACACCCAGAGCGAAGTTGATACCAAACAACTTGCCCCAGAACTTGGTCATATCTTTATAAATCTGTTTGCCGGAAAGGACGTAGACCGTTTCCATGATGGCCAGCAAGAACGCCATACCTAGCGTCAGTGGCACAAACAGGAAGTGGTACATCGCGGTCAAGGCAAACTGTAAGCGCGACAGTTCGACTATATCTAACATCATGACTCCTTGCTCATCGCATGAAGACTCCGAGAGTGAACCCCGTTAGAAAGGGTCACACGCATGCCCCAATACAAATTTATCTGCTTCCCTCCGCCGCTGCTCTTTCTTCTCATTTGAAGAAAGGACAATGATGAAAGGTTACAAACATGTTAATAAAACACTCAAATTGATCCCGCAATTATATTACGCCGTAAAATCCTTACAATAAACAGGTTTTTATCGAGGTAAATTTGCATTTTTCGATAGTGATCAATTTATAGCTAATTTATCACTTTCAGACCAATTTGATCTGCAGCAATTTAACCTCTTTTGAGGCTGTTTACCAAGTTTTAAACATTGATTTAAATCAATTTTCAAATTTAATGTTAATAGTGTTTAACAGTCAGGCGACTAGTGAACGCCATGTTAACGGTATGTTTTTCAATGAGTAATTGCCGTTACTACAAATGATAGGATATTTATTTAAATCTACACGATCTTTTAACCCGCCCGACTGACAAAATTGCCAGCAGATAAAGAGTCACTATTGCCGGGTAGCTCACAGTTTTTTGTTTAGCAAGTCATGGAATTGTTATTTCATACAAATTATTCATTTAAATTTTACTTATAATTAACACCAAGATGTAACTATCTCAAATGGAAGCGAAAGCGTACCTCATTGACAGACGCATTGGGTTTGACGTCCTCAGCACAGCGCAGGCGTTTCGCTTAAAGCATCACTGAAAGTTATCACTCACTTCTCTTTTTCTCTTATGTGGCAACGTTTAAATATGCCACAAACAATTCATTATCATTTTTATCTTAAATTTAACAAAATATAATTATGTCATATAAGATTAAAAAATAAAAAACCGTTATCCCGTTCACAAGTTATTTAGTAAAGATAATTTTTTAAATTATAAAAAATGACACATGAATGAGACGCACAACAAAATAAGATTTCGATCACAAACATGGCAAGTCATTTATTTGTCATTTTCCTGGTAAATTAAAAAAAGCCGCAAAAAACAAAACCCAACCACCTGATAAACAAGGTTTTTTACAAATAAAAAATATAACAATCATTTTGCGCAGGATATTTTGAAAATAGATCAATTGCTTCCTTTTCCGCTTACACAGAAACTCCGACCCTATTAAGAGGTTGTCACAAGCCATGTTCTAAATATTAGAAAATAATTTTCACTTATTGACCATCAGCCCTACAGAGGATTACCCATGAAGAAATCTACACTTGTTATTGGCGTCATCGGTGCTGACTGCCATGCAGTAGGTAATAAAGTTCTGGATCGCGTTTTTACTGCTCATGATTTTCACGTAATCAACCTCGGGGTGATGGTGAGCCAGGATGAATATATTGATGCCGCGATTGAAACAGGCGCCGATGCCATCGTGGTGTCCTCTATCTACGGTCATGGCGACATTGACTGCCTCGGGTTACGTGAGCGCTGCATCGAACGCGGCCTCGGCGACATTCTGCTGTACGTCGGTGGCAACCTGGTAGTTGGTAAACATGACTTCGGCGATGTGGAAGTGAAGTTTAAGGAGATGGGTTTTAACCGCGTCTTCGCACCGAGCCACGACCTGGAAGATGTCTGCGCGCTTATCACCAATGATATTCGCCAACACAATGGCCTCGAGCAGCGTTGCCTGGAAGAGGCTATCTGATGCAAACAGTTTCTGTCGATATCGGCTCGACATGGACCAAGGCTGCCCTCTTCGCCCATGAAGGCGAGGAATTAACCCTGGTAAACCATGTCCTGACCCCAACCACCACACATCATCTGGCAGACGGTTTTTTTGCCAGCCTGAATCAGGTGCTGAACGTTGCCGATGCTCGCCCGTTACTGAAAAGTGGTGAAGTGCAGTTGAAATACTCCTCCTCGGCCAAGGGTGGACTTGCCGTTGCAGCAATGGGGCTGGTGCCTTCCATTACGCTGGAATCAGCAAAAGTTACCGCCCATTCGGCAGGAGCGAAAATCGCGCAATATTATTCGTACAAACTGAACCGGCATGACATCCAGGAGCTGGAATCATCACCGCCAGACATTCTGTTGTTTACCGGTGGTACAGACGGTGGCGAAGAAAGCTACGGCCTGGCGAATGCGCATGCGCTGGCAGGCTCAACGCTTGATTGCGCCATTATCTACGCCGGAAACCGGGACATTCAGGACGAAATACAAACGATTCTGGGACATAAAGATCTGACCACGGTAGACAACATTCTGCCTGATCTCGATCACCCGAATCCGTTTGCCGCGCGCCAGGCGATTTGCGATGTGTTCTTGTCACGCATTGTCAAAGGTAAAGGTCTGGACGTCATCGTCGGCGAAACCGGCGAAGAGCCAATGCCGACGCCATGGACGGTATATGAGTTAGTCAAAGCCATTAGCGATTACGACAGCGCATGGAAGGAATTCATGCTGATTGATATGGGCGGAGCCACCACGGATGTCTATTCGGCCAGCGCGAATACCCTCTCCCCCGATACCGTCCTGCATGGTGTTCCTGAACCGTTCGTCAAACGTACCGTTGAAGGCGACCTGGGAATGCGCGTTTCCGCCGTCGTGGTGGGAGAAAGCACGCAGGATATGGTGAAAGTCATCTTCGCCCAACAACCGCAGCGCGAGGAAGCGTTTTACCGCTACCTGCGTCATCTGGTTGGGCAACCGGATTACCTGCCGCTCAGCGAGGAGGAGAAATATTTCGACACCCTGCTGGCAGGTTTGTGCGTGGGCTATGCCGCTGAGCGCCACGCGGGCACTAAAAAGCAGGTTTGCACCTGCGTGGGTAACGTGGATTTACAGATGGGTCGCGATCTCACCACCGTACGCAAAGTCGTCGGTTCAGGGGGATGGCTCTCTCGCGCCAGCCAGTTCGATATCCATAGCTGGCTCAAATACCGGGAGCTGGACGACCAGGGTAAAAGAATTTTGTTACCGAATCAGTTTGAGTATTACCGCGATTCAAATGGCCTGCTCCCGCTACTGGCAAACGTCGCCAGGCTGTACCCGCAAGCCGCTGCTCGCACCAGCATTCAGTGTTTAACCCTATAAAACTTAAGGCAGCTACGAATGGAACTTCGAAATAAAAAATTGACCCATGACGAATTCATGACCGAAAGGCATCAGGTATTACAAACCTGGGAAACCGGCAAAGACGTTGAGAACTTCGAAGATGGCGTGAAGTACCAGCAATCAATTCCGGATAAAAAGCGCTTCTCCCTTGCTCTGCTGAAGGCCGATCAGGAAGGGAAAACCCTGAGCCAGCCGCGCGCAGGCGTAGCATTAATGGATGAGCATATTGCGCTGCTCAAAACATTGCAGGAAGAGTGCGACCTCCTGCCGAGTACTATCGATGCCTATACCCGTCTGAACCGCTATGAAGAAGCCGCTGTCGGGATCCAGAAATCTATCGAAGCAGGTACTTCCAAGCTGAATGGTTTACCGGTCGTCAATCACGGGGTTGCTGCCTGCCGTCGTATGACTGAAGCGCTGGAAAAACCGATCCAGGTTCGTCACGGCACGCCTGATGCGCGCCTGCTGGCAGAAATCGCCATGGCCAGTGGCTTTACCAGCTACGAAGGCGGCGGCATCTCCTACAACATTCCTTACGCTAAACGTGTCACTCTGGAAAAATCCATCCGCGACTGGCAGTACTGCGACCGCCTGATGGGCCTGTACGAAGAGAACGGTATTCGTATCAACCGTGAACCGTTTGGCCCACTGACCGGCACCCTGATCCCACCGTTTATGTCCCACTCGGTGGCGATTATCGAAGGTCTGTTGGCTCTGGAACAAGGCGTCAAGTCAATTACCGTTGGCTACGGCCAGGTCGGTAGCCTAACGCAGGATATTGCAGCGATTCAGGCGCTGCGCGAACTTTCCCACGAATATTTCCATAACCACGGTTTTGACGATTACGAACTGAGTACCGTTTTCCACCAGTGGATGGGCGGATTCCCGGAAGATGAAGCAAAAGCCTTCTCCGTTATTGCCTGGGGCGCAGCGGTTGCCGGTATGTCAGGTGCCACCAAAGTGATCACCAAAAGCCCGCACGAAGCGTTCGGTATCCCAACGGCGGCAGCGAACGCCCAGGGTCTGAAAGCTTCGCGCCAGATGCTCAACATGGTCAGCGACCAGAAATTCCCGCAGTGCGCTGCCGTGGAGCAGGAAGTTGATCTGATTAAGAGCGAAGTCCGCGCGGTGCTGAAGAAAGTCTTCGAACTGGGCAATGGCGACATTGCGCGCGGTACGGTGCTGGCCTTTGAAGCAGGCGTACTGGATGTACCTTTCGCGCCTGCCGCCTGTAACGCCGGTAAGATCCTGCCTGTTCGCGATAACACAGGCGCCATCCGTATTCTCGAAGCCGGCTCCGTTCCGCTGCCGAAAGACATTCTCGCCCTGCACCACGACTACGTCGCAGAGCGCGCGCATTTCGAAGGCCGCAAGCCTTCTTTCCAGATGGTCATTGATGACATCAACGCCGTATCCCACAGTAAATTAATAGGAAGACCATAATGAAAATTAAACAGGCCCTTTTCACAGCTGGCTACTCCTCATTTTATTTTGACGATCAGCAGGCCATCAAAAACGGCGCCGGTCATGACGGGTTTATCTATACCGGCGCTCCGGTAACGCCTGGATTTACGTCTGTTCGTCAGGCGGGTGAATGCGTATCCGTACAGCTGATTCTGGAAAACGGCGCGGTAGCGGTGGGCGATTGTGCAGCGGTGCAATATTCAGGTGCAGGTGGACGCGATCCGCTGTTCCTGGCTGAAAACTTCATTCCGTTCCTTAACGATCACATCAAACCGCTGCTGGAAGGCCGTGACGTTGATTCGTTCCTGACCAACGCCCGTTTCTTTGACGAACTGCGTATTGACGGCCATCTACTGCATACCGCCGTACGTTATGGTCTGTCTCAGGCGCTGCTCGACGCGGCGGCACTGGCTACCGGTCGTCTGAAAGCAGAAGTGGTTTGTGATGAATGGCAACTGCCGTGCGTCCCGGAAGCCATTCCATTATTTGGCCAGAGCGGCGACGACCGTTATATCGCCGTCGACAAGATGATCCTCAAAGGTGTGGACGTCCTGCCGCATGCGCTGATCAATAACGTAGAAGAGAAGCTGGGCTTCAAAGGCGAAAAACTGCGTGAGTACGTCCGCTGGTTGTCTAACCGCATCCTGAGCCTGCGCACCAACGAAACCTATCACCCGACGCTGCATATTGATGTCTACGGCACCATCGGTCTGATCTTCGATATGGATCCGGTGCGTTGCGCCGAATACATCGCCAGCCTGGAAGCCGAAGCTCAAGGCCTGCCGCTGTACATTGAAGGCCCGGTAGATGCCGGTAACAAGCCGGATCAGATCCGCATGCTCACCGAGATCACTCAGGAGCTTACCCGTCTGGGTTCCGGCGTGAAAATTGTTGCGGATGAATGGTGTAACACCTATCAGGATATCGTGGACTTCACCGACGCGGGCAGTTGCCACATGGTGCAGATCAAGACCCCGGATCTGGGCGGTATTCACAACATCGTCGATGCGGTGCTGTATTGCAACAAACACGGAATGGAAGCCTATCAGGGCGGTACCTGTAACGAAACGGAAATCAGTGCGCGTACCTGCGTACACGTCGCGCTGGCTGCGCGTCCAATGCGCATGCTGATCAAGCCGGGTATGGGTTTCGATGAAGGTCTCAACATCGTGTTTAACGAAATGAACCGCACCATCGCGCTGTTGCAAACTAAGGATTAAGAGATGGCACGCACATTTAAGATCTTATCGCCTACGGCTATCCTGGGTTATGGCTTCCCGGAAGAAAGTTTTCGTAAAGCCATGGAAGAGTCACCGGATCTTATTGCTGTTGACGCAGGTTCCTCCGATCCAGGCCCCCACTATCTGGGGGCGGGTAAACCCTTTACCGACCGGGCCGGTGTGAAACGCGATCTGCGCTATATGATCGTGGCAGGCGTGAAGAACAACATCCCGGTAGTGATCGGCACGGCCGGTGGTTCTGGCGCAGCTCCGCATCTGGAGTGGTGTCGCCAGATAATCCATGAGATCGCACAGGAAGAAAAACTGTCCTTCTCAATGGCGTTAATCCCGTCTGATGTCGACAAAGAAATCGTTCATCAGGCGCTGGATAACGGCAAAATCACCGCGCTCGATTTTGTGCCTGAACTGACTCACGATGCAATTGAAGAGAGCACCTACATTGTCGCGCAGATGGGCGTCGAGCCTTTTCAGCGTGCGCTCGAAGCTGGCGCGCAGGTGGTGCTGGGCGGACGTGCCTACGATCCGGCCTGCTTCGCCGCGCTGCCAATAATGCAGGGCTTTGATGAAGGTCTGGCACTTCATTGCGGGAAGATCCTTGAGTGTGCTGCCATTGCTGCCACCCCTGGCTCCGGCTCAGATTGTGCGATGGGGATCATTGATGACAACGGCTTTACGCTGAAGGCGTTCAATCCCAAGCGTAAGTTCACTGAAACTTCCGCTGCGGCGCACACCCTGTATGAGAAGTCCGATCCGTACTTCCTGCCAGGACCAGGCGGCGTGCTGAACCTGAAAGCGTGCACCTTTACCCAGGTTAACGAGGGCGAAGTGTATGTCAGTGGTTCACGTCATGAAGAAACACCGTATGCGTTGAAACTGGAAGGCGCGCGTCAGGTTGGCTTCCGTTGCCTGACCATCGCCGGAACGCGCGACCCAATTATGATTGCCGGGATTGACACCATTCTCGAAGAGGTACAGGCAAGCGTGGCGCGTAACCTCTCACTGAATGACGACAGTATCCGCATGACGTTCCACCTGTATGGTAAGAACGGTGTGATGGGCAACCATGAACCGATGAAAACCGCCGGTCATGAGCTGGGGATTTTACTGGATGTCGTTGCGCCGACGCAGGATATCGCCAACAGCGTTTGCTCGCTGGTACGCTCTACCCTGCTGCACTACGGCTATGAAAATCGCATTGCGACTGCGGGCAACCTCGCCTTCCCGTTCTCGCCATCTGATATTCAAAGTGGACCGGTGTATGAGTTCTCGATCTATCACCTGATTGAAGCGAGCGATGCGCTGCGATTTGATTTTCACATTGAACAGGTGACGCCAGAAGGAGTTCAGGCATGAAACACTCAATTTGTTCACTGGCGCAGGTTATTCGCTCCAAAAACGCCGGACCGTACGAACTGGTTTTAGATATTTTATTTAAAACCAGGGAAGACTATCAGCGGGTAAAAGCCTGCGAGCAATTGACGCCGCAGCTTATTGCCAGTTTATATAATGTTGAACCTGATTTTATTCACAATATCGTGTGGTTCGATCCGGCGAATGCCGTAAAAATCGTCATGCCGCGCGATATTATTTCCGGCAACGTCGGTGACAATGATGTTTATGGTGCGCAGCAACACGCTCCATTATTAAGTATTGAGTTCGACTTGTAACAAAAAACACAATAACAACCATTGGAGCACAGAATTCAGCGGTATCACAGTGCTTCGAATTATTCATGCGGTTGGTCACAACAGGCGTGCGTCTGAGCTGCTGTCCAGGCTCAGGCGCACGCCACCCTACACAATTCCAATTACCAGCCTTTATCCGATGGAGTACACATGAAGAAAATAAGTTTAACGAAGATGATCATATTAGGCCTGATACTCGGCATGATTGCCGGGGTGGCCATAAATAATATGGCCGCGGCTGAAACCGCAAAATCCTATGCAGCAGATATTTCTATTTTTACCACTATATTCTTACGCATGGTAAAAATGATTATCGCGCCATTGGTTATTTCAACTCTGGTTGTTGGTATTGCCAAAATGGGCGATGCCAAAACGCTGGGACGTATATTTTCGAAAACCTTCTTCCTGTTTATTTGCGCCTCTCTGGTGTCAATTGCACTGGGTCTGGTTATCGTTAACATCTTCCAGCCAGGCGCGGGGATCAACTTCGTGCCACATGACGTCGGGGCTGTTGCCGCCGTTAAGTCAGAGCCATTCACGCTGAAAGTGTTTATCTCGCACGCGGTACCGACCAGTATTGTCGATGCGATGGCGCGTAACGAAATTCTGCAGATCGTGGTGTTCTCAATTTTCCTCGGTTGCAGCCTGGCCGCGATTGGTGAAAAAGCCGAGCCTATCGTGAAGGTTCTGGATTCACTGGTACACGTGATGCTGAAGCTGACGGGCTACGTCATGCTGTTTGCACCATTGACCGTTTTTGCCGCTATTTCTGGTCTGATTGCCGAACGTGGTCTGGGTGTAATGGTCAGCGCCGGGATCTTCATGGGTGAATTCTATCTGACCCTGGGTATGCTGTGGGCAATCCTGATTGGCCTGTCAACCATGATAGTCGGGCCTTGCATCGCGCGTTTGACCAAATCAATCCTCGAGCCTGCACTGCTGGCCTTTACTACCTCCAGCTCAGAAGCCGCCTTCCCTGGCACCCTGGACAAGCTGGAAAAATTCGGCGTTTCTTCAAAAATCGCCAGCTTCGTTCTGCCTATCGGTTACTCCTTTAACCTGGTCGGCTCCATGGCGTACTGCTCATTTGCCACCGTCTTTATTGCTCAGGCGTGCAACATTGAGCTGAGCATGGGCGAGCAAATTACCATGCTGTTAATCCTGATGCTGACCTCTAAAGGGATGGCGGGCGTACCGCGTGCATCAATGGTGGTTATCGCCGCAACCCTGAACCAGTTCAACATTCCTGAAGCTGGTCTGATCCTGTTGATGGGCGTCGATCCGTTCCTCGATATGGGTCGTTCTGCTACCAACGTCATGAGTAACGCAATGGGTGCTGCCATTGTAGGTCGCTGGGAAGGTGAACACTTCGGCCAGGGTTGTCGTGGCACTGCACCAGTGAAGACCCCGGAACAGGAACGTCCGGTTACCGAAACAGAAGTCGCGTTGTCCTGATACGACGTTATTGCCGGATGAAGCTTGCGCTTATCCGGCCTGCATAACGTTTAACTATCCGTTGGCCGGATAAGGCGGTAAGCCGCCATCCGGCACCATGATGAGCACACCAACAGGATTGCACCATGACTAAAACTCTTCTCGGCGTGAGTATTTTTTCCTTCAGCGTTTTGTTTAGCGCAACGACTCTCGCGCAAACCACGCCGGATTACGCAAAGCTTATCGACCAGGCACATCAAAAATATAAAAGTAACCACGATGGAAAAGTCGCCGACTACATCCCTGCCCTGGCGACCTACAGCCCGAATAACTTTGCCATCACCATTGCCACGGTGGACGGCAAGATCTACCAGGTTGGCGATGTTAACAAACCCTTCCCCATGGAATCCCTGAGCAAAATCTTCACCATGGCGCTCGCCATGGAACAGCACGGCCCTCAGGTGGTGCTAGATAAACTCGGGGCCAATGCCACCGGCATGCCCTTCAACTCCGGTTTAGCGGTTGAGCTGACCAAAGGCGCGCCTGAGAACCCGCTGGTAAACGCCGGGGCGATGAGCACCGTTAGCCTGATTGAAGCCAAAGACAAAACCGATCGCTGGAACAAAATCCTCGACAACCTGAACGTCTGGGCCGACGCCACGCTCACGGTTAATGAGCCGGTCTTTAAATCCGAGATGGAAACCAACCAGCACAATCAGGCGCTGGCGAAGCTGATGGAATCCTATAACAGCTTCTATGGCAATACCGACGAAGCTGTCGAAATTTATACCCGTCAGTGCTCGGTGGATATCACCGTTGAGCAACTGGCCAAAATGGGGGCAGTACTGGCGAACAAAGGCAAATCTCCATTCAACGGCAAGCAGTTGCTGAATGAAAAATATGTTCCGCAGGTGCTGGCAGAAATGGCGATTGCCGGACTATACGACGGCAGCGGTAAATGGCTCTACACCGTGGGTATCCCGGCAAAAAGCGGCGTCGGCGGCGGCATGGTCGCCGTTGTCCCGGGCGAATATGCGATTGCCGTCTATTCTCCGCCGCTGGATGAAGCCGGTAACAGCGTTCGCGCCCAGAAAACGATCGAATATGTCGCCGAAGCGACAAAAGCCAATGTCTTTTTAGCGCATTAAGCAATTACGGATGGCGTGAGCGCCATCCGACATATTAACTAAAAGGTGAGATGTAAACATGTCTAAACCATTTGTCTGGCAGGAACTCTTTGTTCAGAGTAAAGATAATACCGAATATGAATTACTGAGTAACCAGCACGTTGCGGTAACGGAGTTAGACGGAGAGGAAGTGATTAAGGTTGCGCCAGAAGCGCTAACCTTATTAGCCCAGCAGGCATTTTATGAGGCTTCATTTTTCCTGCGCGCCGGACATTTAAAACAGATAGCCAGCATTCTGCACGATCCGCAGGCCAGCAGTAACGATAAGTACGTCGCATTGCAACTGCTACGCAATGCTGAGGTTTCGGCCAAAGGCGTCCTGCCCAACTGCCAGGATACCGGGACGGCAACCATTGTGGCCTGCAAAGGACAGCATGTCTGGACCGGCGGCGATGATGCAGAAGCATTAAGCAAAGGCGTGTACACCACCTTCACCGAAAACAACCTGCGTTACTCGCAAAATGCCCCGCTGGACATGTATACCGAGGTCAATACCCAGACTAACCTGCCGGCGCAAATCGACATCAGCGCCACGCCGGGTAACGAATACCGTTTCCTGTTCGTCAACAAAGGCGGCGGCTCTGCTAACAAAGCGGCGCTGTTCCAGGAAACCAAATCTATTCTGCAGCCGGAAAAGCTCACCGCGTTTCTGATCGAAAAAATGAAATCACTGGGTACAGCCGCCTGCCCGCCGTATCACATCGCTTTCGTCGTTGGAGGCTTGTCCGCCGACCAGACGCTGAAAGTTGCTAAACTGGCTTCAACTAAATATTACGATAACCTGCCCACCAGCGGGAACGAATTGGGTCAGGCATTCCGCGATACGGCGCTGGAAGCCGAGCTGCTCAACGCCAGTCGCGAGTTTGGCATCGGCGCGCAGTTTGGCGGCAAATACTTTGCCCACGATATCCGGGTGATCCGCCTGCCACGCCACGGCGGCTCCTGCCCTATCGCCATGGCTCTCTCCTGCTCAGCCGACCGCAACATCAAGGCCAAAATCAACAAACACGGAATCTGGCTGGAAAAACTCGAGCATAATCCGGGCAAATTTATTCCCGATTCACAGCGGGTAGAAAATGGCGCCCAGACCGTACAACTGGATCTGAATCGTCCGTTGCGCAAGATCCTGCAGGATCTCACCACTCTGCCAATTGGGACGCGTTTATCGTTAAACGGCCCGATTGTTGTGGCTCGCGATATCGCGCATGCCAAAATCAAAGAGCGCCTGGATAACGGCGAACCGATGCCAGATTACATGAAAAACCATATCGTCTATTACGCGGGCCCGGCTAAAACCCCCAGTAATCTGGCCTGCGGTTCGCTCGGTCCCACAACCGGCGGGCGCATGGACGGTTACGTCGATGCTTTCCAGGCCGCGGGCGGCAGTCTGATCATGTTGTCGAAAGGCAACCGCAGCGCGCAAGTCACGGATGCGTGTCGCAAACATGGTGGTTTTAACCTTGGCAGCATTGGCGGCGCCGCAGCCTTGTTGGCGCAGCAGTACGTGAAGAGCCTGCACTGCCTTGAATATCCCGAGCTGGGAATGGAAGCGGTGTGGATGATGGAAGTTAAAAATATGCCGGCCTTCGTATTAGTGGATGATAAAGGCAATAACTTCTTTAGCCAGTTTGAGCAGCAGCATCGCTGCGCAACCTGTCCGGCAGGACATTAAGGAGTCACCATGGAAGCGCGAGCCAATAATGACAGACACCGCCAGCGTCAGCAGAAACTGAAAGAACAGGTTGATACCCGCATGGCGGCGGCAACGGAGAAGAAAGGGATCCTGATTGTCTTCACCGGCAACGGTAAAGGAAAATCCACCGCAGCCTTTGGTACGGCAACGCGCGCGGTTGGTCACGGAAAAACCGTTGGCATCGCGCAGTTTATTAAAGGCCAGTGGGATAATGGCGAGTACAACACGCTGCAACCGCTCGGTGTCGAATTTCATATTATGGGCACCGGATTTACCTGGGAAACCCAAAATCGGCAAGCGGATATCGAGGCGGCAACGGTAGTCTGGCAGGAAAGTAAGCGCATGCTGGCTGATCCGCAGTACGATCTGGTGGTGTTGGATGAGCTTACCTACATGCTGGCTTACCACTATCTGGACACCCAGGAGGTTATCAGCGCCATCGAAAATCGCCCTGCGGAACAAAGCGTCATCGTGACCGGGCGCGGATGCCATGCACTGTTACTGGAACTGGCCGATACGGTCAGTGAAATTCGCCCGGTCAAGCACGCGTTTGACCGCGGGATTCAGGCACAGATTGGAATCGACTGGTAGCCGTTCTTTTGCCGGATAACGATGCTAACGCGTCTTATCCGGCCTACCAATCGTTGTAGGCCTGATAAAGCGCAAACCACCATCAGGCAGCCGACACCACGGACTTACTGAGCAACCAGTTACGAAATGTCTGTAAATGCGCAGACTCCGATTTCTCTTCACGCCACGTCATAATGAAACGGTTCCCGGTGCGCATCGGAACATCGCAAGGAATGACCATATCTCCATTGTCCAGATCGTGCTGAATGGCAAAACGAGGAAGCAGCGCAACCCCCAGATTAGAACGAACCGCCGCAATCAACATCGACAACAGATCAAATCTCGGGCCTTTATTTACCAGCGGGCTGCTGACGTTGGACAGCGCAAACCATTCCTGCCAGCCTTTGATTCGCGTACTCTGGTGCAACAGCGGGTATTCGTTCAGCAGTTCGTGGACTGACAGTTTCCGTTCCGGTTCGGCCAGCAAACAGCGGCTGCAAACTGGCAGAATTTCCTCTTCAAACAGGTACTCAACCTCTGACCACGGTGAGTAGAAATCTTCGCGCATAATTGCCGCATCATACTCACGATTAAGAAAATCACCGATATTCGCCAGCGAATGGATGTTCACGATAATATCAGGATTGAGTTTGTTAAACTCGCGCAGGTTGGGGATCAACCAATGCGTACTGAACGTCGGATTTACCGCCAGCTCAATAACCTGTACGGTCGGTTGCCAGGTCATTATTGTGGTCGTATCGCGCTCGAGTTTATTTAACGTTTCTTTAACGATACTTAAATAGTGTTTGCCGGCCGCATTTAAAAAAATACGTTTTTTGGCATGATTAAATAGCGCGGTATTAAGAAAATCCTCCAGTGCATTCACCTGGCGGAAAACAGCACTTTGTGTTAACGCCAACTCTTCAGCTGCCCGGGTATAACTTTCGTGACGCGCAACCACTTCAAAAGTTACCAGCAACTCCGTCTTGGGTATTTTTCCTCTCATAACCTCTTCCATATGCAGCGTACAAAAATAGTTTAATTTATAAAAAATAATTCAAGGCACCCAGATAAGCACCGAGAGTTATATTTTATTTTCTCCATTGATGTCATTGATCCAATCCATGATTTGCTCACACTGATGGCGGATAAATATTAACCAATAATACTCAAGCACAACAATAAACACAATTTAAATAAGGTTAAACCTAAGTAAATAGTGCCAATAAGTTCTTAATAATTTTTCAAGTCTTCTTGTTTATTGCAGAAAAAACTTTGCGAGATTAATCAATATTATCCATGCGCTAATCCTGGATAATTTCACTTTATAACTTACGGGCAAACGACTGCTTTTAATCATTTATTGATGTCGTTTGTGCCATTTTTTGACAGACGTGATAAAGGACACATTGTGAAAACTTTCGGAAAGGTCTGGCTCGTTGGAGCAGGTCCTGGTGATATTTCATTACTGACCCTCAAAGCAATGATGTGCATTAAACAGGCCGACGTCATTATTTACGATCGGCTGGTCAATCCTAAAATTTTGGAATGGGCATTACCTGACTGCCTGCTTATCAATGTCGGCAAAAATCCAGGCTTCCATTGCGTTCCCCAGGGTGAAATCAACGCACTGCTGGTCCAGTATGCCCAAACACACCACAACATTGTGCGCCTCAAAGGTGGCGATCCGTATGTATTTGGCCGTGGGGCTGAAGAAGTTGAGGATCTGGTTGAAATGGGCATCCCTTTTGAAGTTGTACCGGGTATTAGTTCTACGATTGGCGGCCTGACCTATGCCGGTATCCCGGTGACGCATCGCGATTTTGCCTCCGGCTTTCACGTGGTGACTGGCCACACGCGGGAAGGCAATCAGCAGCAGGACTGGCGTCAACTGGCGAAACTTAACGGCACGTTGGTCATCGTCATGGGTATCGCCAATCTGGCGTTTATCTGTGAAGAGCTGTTGATGGGCGGGAAATCAGCAGACACGCCCGCCGCGCTAATTATGTCCGCGACCCGGGAAAATCAACGCCGCCTGACCTGCACGCTCGGTTCATTATTGAGCAAGGCGCAGGAAGCTAATATTGTTCCACCAGCGCTGATTGTAATCGGAGATGTGGTGACCCTGAGCGATCGGCTCTCTTTTATACCTGAAGCCATCACGCTGCCAGACAATCTTTACTGCGAAAGTCTGGCGTGACGAAAAGACTGGGGCGACGTTTGATGCGCCGCCCGGAAAACGCGGCAAAAGTAACTGGTTTGCGCGTATTGCAGTTTCCTGGCAATACTGTCTATGGAATGAACCGGATCGTGTAATAACTCCCCTGCTTTTTGCATTTTTTTCTGACTCACCCAGGTTTTAAAATTAACACCCTGGCGTTTCTTGAAAAACCGGCTGAAATAGTTCGCGCTTAAGCACACATGAGCCGCGACAGATTCCAAAGACAATTCACCATACAAATTCTCGTCAATATAACGCAGCGCCGCCATAAGTTTTTTCTCGTGACGTGAAGGCTCAGTGAAATAATGATGAGCGTATCGGGTTGCCGGAACCTCAATCTTCTCAGAGATCAATTGTTCTTTCTCAAAATTATCAACAATAAAACTTAACAAATTTGCCGACGCCACCAGCACATTATTATCCACCACCGCAGACTGGCCCCACTCAGCTTTAATTTCGGGGTTATTAATCCATGAGTTTTTGTTATCAATAGCGATAGTTTTATATTCCTGATATTTTACCCGCACCTGCCCGCAGATAATAAAACCGTAAAGGTGTCCCTCATGGATTAATGGCATCGAGAACAGGCTTAGCCCTGCATGACAGGTGAGTATTCTGGGTTTAAGCTGTTTTAATGCCTCAAAAGCACAGTACTTGTCGCACTTTTGGCAACCTGCTCGATAGCGCTCATCCGCACGCATTAATGTGCAAAACGAATTAAAATTATGACATTTAGACAACGCTATACCGTTAATATCAACGACGACTGTGGCTAACCCAGTGGCTCGGGAGAAGAGTTCTGCGATAGAGAAAAAACGTTGTAAATAGTCATCCTGGATTTTCAGCGGCACGTTATCCTCCGGCATTAATAATATTAAGGCCGCTAATATGCAAAAATTAGCCTCAGGAAAGAATGATGCTCACCGCAAAAAATAATCTCATTTGTGCAGATGATTATGATCAATTGGCAAGAAAATTATAGCGACCACGATAATACTCTGCAGCACACCGCGACTTCGCTTTCTCAAAGATTAACGAATCTTCACACTCTCTTGTGAAACTCTTTTCGCAACACTCAACACCTAACTTCATTATTTTCAATAAATTACCCGTTTTTAATCTGAATCGATGATGTGCTTATTTGTGATAATCATCATGTGAATGTGAAAGGCCCTCCTGAATAATATGTTCAATTAGCAAACAATCTGAACGGAGTTGATCCATGGCCGTCACCACAGGCGTTATCGCCGACGATTTTACCGGCGCAACGGACATTGCAAGCTTTATGGCGCAGCAGGGGTGGCGCGTCGCGCTTCTGCCCGGTATGCCCGATACCGCGCAATGCTGGAATGAAGAGGTTGACGCTATCGTCATCTCGCTGAAAAGCCGCTCATTACCCGCAGAACAGGCCGTCACCCAATCCCTGTCCTGTGCCCGCTGGCTGAAACAAAATGCAGGTGTCCGCCAGATTTATTTTAAATATTGTTCGACGTTTGACTCCACGCCAACAGGCAATATTGGCCCGGTCAGCGATGCATTGATGAACGACCTGCAGGTTCCGCTGATCGTCCACTGCCCCGCTCTGCCGCAAAACGGACGCACGGTGGTGCATGGTCATCTTTTTGTACACGGTGTACTGCTTAACGAATCCGGAATGGAAAAGCATCCTCTCAATCCAATGAACGATGCCAGCCTGCCGCGCCTGCTGAGCGCGCAAACGCCAGGCGCGGTTGGTTGCATCAACCTCACGACCCTGCGTCAAGGTGTGGAAGCGGTCACTTACGCCCTGGCCCAACTTCAGGCTGAAGGTACGCGTCACGTTATCGTCGATACGCTGGATGAAGCAGATCTCAACACGCTGGCGCAAGCTCTCCATGCCAGCCCTCTGTTAGCCGGGGGCTCCGGGCTCGGCGGCGCGCTGGCCGCCTACAGCGGAGGCCAGCAATCCATGCCGCCGGACTCTTTTCCACTGCCTGCCAAAACGGTGGTGTTCTCCGGTAGCTGTTCGGCAATGAGCAATCGTCAGGTTAATCGCTATAAGGCCGCGGCAGCGTCTCGTTTGCTTGATGTGTCCCGCTGCCTGTCTGATGCCGAACGCTACACCGATGAACTGAGCGCCTGGGCGATGACGCATATCAGCGACCCATTAGCGCCACTGATATACGCCACCCAGCCGCCAGACGTACTCAAACGTATTCAACAGGAGCACGGCGAACAGGTCGCCAGCCAGGCAATCGAACACGCTTTTGCCCGGCTGAGCACAAAGCTACGAACTGCGGGTGTAAACACCTTTATCGTCGCGGGCGGAGAAACCTCCGGCACCGTTGTGGAAGCCTTGCAGGTGAAGCGTCTGTCCGTCGGCAAAGCC
This sequence comes from Citrobacter sp. RHBSTW-00859, assembly GCF_013729795.1. NCBI lineage: Bacteria > Pseudomonadati > Pseudomonadota > Gammaproteobacteria > Enterobacterales > Enterobacteriaceae > Citrobacter > Citrobacter sp. RHBSTW-00859. The sequence continues at coordinate 3,406,461 of NZ_CP056284.1, forward strand.
ATTGCGCCAGGCGTGCCGTGGGTATTTTCCTCCGGTCTGGCGCTGGCGCTGAAGTCAGGCAACTTTGGTGACGACGATTTCTTTTTTACTGCCCAGGAGTACGCATTATGAATTCGGTGAGTGAACACCAACTGCGCGAACTACTCGTCCACTATGGCCGTTCCCTGTTTATGCGCGGTTACAGCAGCGGCGGTTCCGGCAATCTTAGCGTCAAAATGCCGGATGGCGGCTATCTGGTGACCCCGACCAACTCTTGTCTGGGCGAGCTTGATCCTGCCACGCTAAGTCGGCTGGATGCCAACGGCGTTCATCTTAGCGGCGACAAACCCTCAAAAGAGGTGCCCATGCATCTGGCGTGGTATCGACATCGGCCATCCTGCGGCGCGGTCGTGCACCTGCATTCTCCATGGCTGACCGCGCTCTCCTGCCTGCCGTGCACCACGCCGAAAAACTGCCTGCCGCCGTTAACGCCGTACTATGTGATGCGCGTCGGGCAGTTACCGCTGCTGCCCTATTTCAAGCCTGGCCATGAAGGCATTGCCAGCGCACTGAGTGAAATCGCGGCAGACCATACGGCCGCGCTGCTGGCCAATCACGGGCCGGTAGTAAGCGGTCGCTCGCTGCGTGAGGCGGTGTTTAACGCTGAAGAACTGGAAGACAGCGCCCGCATCTGGCTTACGTTAAAACCGCTTGGCTATGTTCCGCTCTCAGAAGAAGCGGTGGCCGAACTTGAACATTCCCGGCAAGCGTGAGGTGACATAATGATCCCCGAGCAACGACGTGATTTTATCTACCGCTACGTGCACGAAAAAAATGCCGCCTCATTTAATGAACTGGCAGATTTGATGAGCGTATCGCATATGACCGTGCGTCGCGACATCCAGTTGCTGGAAGAAGAAGGCAAAGTTATCGCCATTAACGGCGGAGTGAAGCTCAATAACCTGCTGAAATCCGAGCTGCCATGGCGGGAAAAAGCCGAGTTGAATCATGACGTGAAACGTAAAATGGGCCAGCTCGCCGCCATGCTCATTGAGCCCGGACAAACGCTGTATCTGGATGCCGGAACGTCGTTGTTTGAAGTGGCGAAAGCGGTCGCCGCCAGCCATTGTTTCAATCTGACGGTAGTAACCAACGATTTTTCCATCAGCCACTATCTGATGGATATGCCGCACATCACGCTCTATCACACCGGTGGTCTGGTGGATCAGCGTAACCGCTCATGCCTTGGAAAAAGCGCCGCCAGTTTTCTGCGCACCATTAATATTGACGTGGCGTTTCTGAGCTCCTCATCGTGGGATACCGAACGCGGCATGTCGACGCCGAGCGAAGGGAAAGCCTCGGTTAAAGAAGCGGTACTCACCGTTTCCCGGCGTCGGGTGCTGGTCTGCGACAGCAGTAAGTTTGGCAAATACGGCATGTTCCATATCTGTGGGCTGGAACAGTTAACCGACATTATTTCTGATAACCGGTTACCGGAAAACGCCCAGCAAACTCTTGCCAGCCAGGGCGTTAAGCTGCATCTGGTTGATAACCGGGAGGGTGCGCGCCATGCTGAAGTTAGCGGCTAACCTCGACTGGTTGTTTACAGATTTACCAATAGCGGCGCGATTTGCGGCGGCGCAGGCGGCTGGTTTTCGCGGCGTTGAAGGGCTATTTCTCTGGCAGCACCCGCTGGCGCATTTGCACGCTGCACAGCGGGAAACATCCCTGCCGGTGGTGCTGATGAACGCACCGGCAGGTAACTGGGCACAAGGTGAGCGGGGACTGGCCGCGCAGCCCGGTCGAGACCCGGAATTTCACCATAGCCTCAACGTGGCGCGTGATTACGCCACGGCGCTGGGCTGTCGTCGGGTTCACGTTATGGCCGGTTCGCGCTGCGACGATCTGACGCTTCACGCTCAGCGCACTCTCCTGACCAACCGGCTGCGTATCGCCTGCGATATGATGGCTGAAGCGGAAATCGATGTGCTGATTGAACCGTTAAATTCTCAGGATATGCCCGGTTATTTTATTGACAGCTTTCCGTTGGCCGAATCTATTATTCAAGAGGTTGGCAAGAAAAATATCGGTTTACAGTTTGATATTTACCACTGTCAGAAAATTCATGGCAATGTGGCAAAAAATATTGAACGCTACTTCACCTTAATTAAACATTTTCAAATTGCTTCTGTCCCCTATCGCCATGAACCGGGAACAGGTGAATTAAATGAAACATGGCTATTCGATTTTATTAGAAAAATGAATTACCAGGGCTGGATTGGCTGTGAATATCAACCATCAACATCAGGGCCCGACTCATTAAACTGGATAACGCCTTACCTATAATTTAAATATCTCTGTACCGGAGGAAAATATGTCGGATACTGTTATTATTTCGCTGGCACCCGTTGCCGCGGATTGCCCCAGAGTTATACCCGCAGAACTGGCGCAGGAAATACTCGCCAGCGTAGAGCATGGCGCGTCCATCGTGCATTTACATGTTCGCGATAAACAGGGTCGCCTGACGCCGGATACCACCGATTTTCAGGCGACCATTGATAGCGTCATGCGCCATTCAGACCTGATTATTCAGGCGTCTACCGGCGGCGTCTCTTCAATGTCCATCGCCGAACGCTGCGCGCCACTCTCCTGCCCCGGCGTAGAGATGGCTTCGCTGAACGTCGGTTCCGTCAACCTCGGAGATGCGGTGTACTTTAATCCCGGTCCGGACGTGGAATATTGCTCCCGGCAAATAGTAGAGCGCAATATTATTCCAGAATTTGAAGTTTTTGAAATTGGCATGATTAATAACATCCTGAACCTTGAAGATAAAATAAAATTCCAAAAACCCATGCTCTTTAATATCGTCCTCGGCCATCGCGGCAGTACGCCAGCAACCATTGACGCTTTAATTGCTCTGCGTAGCATGATCCCGCGTGATGCCTTATGGGGTATTACTCATTTTGGCAGAAAGAACTTCGATATTATTGCCGCCGCCGTCGGCATGGGGGCCAGTGAAGTACGAATCGGCTTTGAGGATAGCTATTATTTAAGCGCTGAAGAAAAAGCACAGCATAATTACCAGCAGGTTGCCAAACTCGCCACGCTCATTCGCAGCATGGATAAAAAAGTCGCCACGCCAGAAATTGCGCGGCACATGTTATCTATTCCATCCCGGCAGCAATAACAACAGCAAGGACATTTCAACATGACTATGACCACTGTTATTCACAAAACCGGACTCGGCATCAGCGTTGCGGGCGCGGCGCTGGCGATTATCGGCGCGCTAATCCAGTCCGCGGCGCTCTGGCAGCCAGGGCTGGTGATGTTCACCGCAGGATTCGCCGCCGGTGCAGGCTACTGGCCGGGTCTACGCAGCTATCAGTTTACGCTATGGATCATCGCCGGGTTTGTCGCCGCCATGACCTGGTCAACGGATCTGATCGTCTGGGGCGGTTTCAATATCACCCATAAATGGATCGTGTTCCTCGTCATTCAGGCCACCATGTTTAGCATGGGCACTAAGCTAACGATCCAGGATTTTATTGACGTCGCCAAAATGCCGTGGGCGGTGTTTATTGGCACCTTCTGCCACTTCGTCATCATGCCTCTGCTCGGCCTGAGCATTACGCTTATCTTTAACTTTCCGCCTGAGGTGGCGGTCGGGATTCTGCTGATTGGCGCCTGCCCAAGCGGACTCTCCTCTACCGTCATGGTCTATATCGCGAACGCCAACCTGGCGCTGGCGGTCTCGATCGCTGCAGTCTCAACGCTGGCGGCGACGGTGATGACGCCGCTGTGGGTCAATCTGCTGGCGGGGTCGATGATCGATATCCAGCTCACCGCAATGGTAATGGATGTGGTGAAAATCGTATTGATCCCCATCGGCGCGGCAATTCTGCATGACTATCTGAAAACCTATGCGGGCGTGCGCGGACGCCGTGTCGTCCAGATGCTGGCCGGGATCGGCGCTCTTTGGCTGCTGTATATGATTGCTGGCGGCTGGGACGCGCTGTTTGGTCACGCCAGCGCCGACGCGCAAATGTACGCAGTGGTGCTCAACTTCGTGGCAGGCGGTCTCGTCTGGGCATTGTTCTACAACTGGCTGTATGGCCGCGTGGCGGGCGTGAAGAAAATCATGCCGACCATCTCAATGATGGGGATCATTTTCTTTACGACCACCGCAGCCGCAGCCGGGCGCGAGAACCTGGTGCAGGTCGGCTTCCTGCTCTGCTTCGCCATGTTGATGCATAACCTCGGCGGCTTCCTGATTGGCTATCTGATGAGCCGCTGGATCTTCCGCATGGACGTACAGTCTGCCCGCACCGTAGCCTTTGAAGTCGGCCTGCAAAACGGCGGCATGGCGTCCGGGCTTGCCGCAGCGATGGGCAAACTGGCAACGGTTGGCCTGGCCTCGGCGGTGATGACTCCGCTTGGCAACGTCAGCGGCTCGCTGCTCGCGAACTACTGGCGCAAGAAAGACGCCAAACAGGCGCAGGCCGCCGCAGCCAAAGATCCCGTTCAACCCGCTTGCGAAAATCTGTCAAAAGGATAATCACGATGACAACTCTCACTCTGGGGCATGCCCTGCGCGCCGTGGCCTCTGCGCTCGACCTTGCCGAAACATGTTACGCAAAACGCCCGTTAAGCGTGGCCGTATGCGATGCCAATGGCGAACTACTCAGCTTTGCGCGGATGGATAACGCCAAACTGTTAACCATCGAGTTAACCCAGCGCAAAGCACGCACCAGTAGCCGCCTGGGCTGTACCACGCAGGCATTTTTACAGCGACTGCAGAAAGAGCAACTGGATATTGGTTATTTTGCCGACCCGCTGTTTACGGCGCTGCCGGGCGGGATCCCGATTCTGCACCAAGGAAAATGCCTTGGGGCCGTCGCGGTAGGCGGTTTATCCGCGCAGGAAGATCATGATGCGGCGCTGGCCGTCGCGGAAACGTTACTTAAGGAGATTGCCCAATGAAAAAGGTCGCCATGCTGCATACCAGTGCCGCCACGCTTACGATGATGCAACAGCTGATTGCCGACATCATGCCGGATGTTGAAGTCATGCACCTGGTGGAAGAATCCATGATCAAGCAGGTAATGAAGGCCCAGGGCGTGACGCCCAATATTGCCGCCCGCATCGCCGATTATGTACATATTGCCGAAAAGGCGGACTGCGATATCTTTATTACCGCCTGCTCCTCAATTGGTACTGCGGTGGAGCAATGCCAGTTTATGACCCCACTGCAGCTCGCGCGCATTGACTGCGCAATGGTGGAAGAGGCGATTGAAAAAGGTGAGCGGATCGCCGTACTGGCGACCGTGGCAACCACGCTGAAGCCAACGCTGGATTACGTACAGCGCAAAGTGCAGCAGAGCGGTAAATCGCGAACCATCACGCCTATATTAATGGAGGAGGCATTCCACGCGCTGCTGGCGGGAGATATGGATACCCATGACCGTATCGTCAGTGAAGGGTTACAGAGCGCCTTTACCCAGGCGGATGTTGTGATGCTGGCGCAGGCCTCGATGGCGCGCGTTTTACAGCAGCTCCCTTCCCCGCCGGTGCCGGTAATGACCTCGCCGGAAAGCGGAATTCGCTGGTTGAAAACACTGGCTGAAAGCTGAATTACAGGCCAAAAAAAGGCCATCATCAGATGGCCAACCATGTCGAAACGGGACCAGCCCTTGACTATGCAGAGAGTCAGGGCTGTTTTTTTTCTTACTTAATCACTGTTTTCAACGCTTCGCCGATATCGGCCAGGCTACGAACGGTTTTCACGCCAGCGGCTTCCAGCGCAGCGAATTTCTCATCCGCCGTACCTTTACCACCTGCGATGATCGCACCAGCATGCCCCATACGTTTACCTTTCGGCGCAGTCACACCCGCGATGTAACCCACAACCGGCTTGGTCACATGATCTTTAATGTACGCCGCCGCTTCTTCTTCCGCGCTACCGCCGATCTCACCGATCATGACGATCGCTTCGGTCTGCGGATCTTCCTGGAACAGCTTCAGGATATCGATGAAGTTAGAGCCTGGGATCGGGTCGCCGCCGATACCCACACAGGTAGACTGACCAAAACCGTAGTCGGTGGTCTGCTTAACCGCTTCATAGGTCAGCGTACCGGAACGAGAAACGATACCGACTTTACCAGGCTTGTGAATATGGCCCGGCATGATGCCGATTTTACATTCGCCTGGGGTGATAACACCTGGGCAGTTCGGGCCGATCATGCGTACGCCAGCTTCATCCAGTTTCACTTTCACGGTCAGCATATCCAGCGTTGGGATACCTTCAGTGATGGTGATGATAAGCTTGATGCCTGCATCGATAGCTTCCAGGATGGAGTCTTTGCAGAACGGAGCCGGAACGTAGATAACGGTGGCGGTTGCGCCGGTCGCTTCTACCGCTTCACGTACGGTGTTGAACACCGGCAGACCCAGATGCGTGGTGCCGCCTTTGCCCGGCGTAACACCGCCGACCATTTGCGTACCGTAAGCAATCGCTTGTTCAGAGTGGAATGTCCCCTGGCTACCGGTGAAGCCCTGGCAGATAACCTTGGTATCTTTATTAATTAAAACTGACATTATTTCCCCTCCACTGCGGCAACAACCTGCTGAGCTGCATCCGTCAGACTTTTCGCTGCAATAATATTCAGGCCGCTATCAGCCAATTTTTTCGCGCCGAGTTCAGCGTTGTTACCTTCAAGACGTACCACGACCGGAACGTTAACGCCCACTTCTGCTACCGCGCCGATGATACCGTCCGCGATCAGGTCGCAGCGTACGATACCGCCGAAGATGTTAACCAGTACGGCTTTAACATTGTCGTCGGAGAGGATAATTTTGAACGCTTCGGTTACACGCTCTTTGGTCGCACCGCCGCCAACGTCGAGGAAGTTAGCCGGTTCGCCGCCGTGCAGTTTAACGATGTCCATGGTGCCCATTGCCAGGCCCGCGCCGTTAACCATACAACCGATGTTGCCGTCCAGAGCGACGTAGTTCAGTTCCCACTGTGCGGCCTGTGCTTCACGCGGATCTTCCTGAGACTGATCGCGCATTTCACGCAGGTCAGCCTGGCGGAACAGCGCGTTGCCGTCAGCGCCCAGTTTGCCGTCGAGGCAGATCAGATCACCCTGCTTGGTCACCACCAGCGGGTTGATTTCGATCAGCGCCAGATCGCGCTCAAGGAAGATAGTCGCCAGACCCATGAAGATCTTGGTGAACTGCTGAACCTGTTTTCCTTCCAGACCCAGTTTGAACGCCAGTTCACGACCCTGATAAGGCATCGGACCGGCCAGCGGATCGAGCGCTACTTTGTGGATCAGGTGCGGCGTTTCTTCCGCCACTTTTTCAATTTCCACGCCGCCTTCGGTAGAGGCCATGAAGACCACGCGACGGGAACTACGGTCAACAACTGCGCCGAGGTAAAGTTCTTTACCAATGTCGGTCGCTGCTTCAACCAGAATCTGATTTACCGGTTGACCATGGGCGTCTGTCTGGTAAGTGACCAGACGTTTACCCAGCCAGTGTTCAGCAAAAGCGCGAATGTCTTCTTTGCTGTTCACAACCTTCACACCGCCCGCTTTACCACGGCCACCAGCGTGAACCTGACATTTCACTACCCACGGGCCTGCGCCGATTTTAGATGCAGCTTCTTCAGCTTCACGCGGAGTAGTACAGGCATAACCCACCGGTGCCGGTAAGCCATAGCGGGCAAAAAGTTGTTTTGCCTGATATTCATGTAAGTTCATGTGTTCTGTCCATCCTTCAGGTAATCGTTATCTTTTACCCGTAGGCCTGATAAGCCTCCAGACCTACGGGGCAGGTGATACTCTTATTTACTACACGTCCAGCAGCAGACGCGTCGGATCTTCCAGCAACTCTTTAATGGTTACCAGGAAGCCTACTGACTCACGACCATCGATCAAACGGTGGTCATAAGACAGCGCCAGATACATCATCGGCAGGATTTCAACCTTGCCGTCTACGGCCATCGGACGATCTTTGATGGCATGCATACCCAGGATGGCGCTCTGCGGTGGGTTGATGATCGGGGTAGACATCAGGGAACCGAACACGCCACCGTTAGTGATGGTGAAGTTACCGCCCGTCAGATCGTCGACCGTCAGCTTGCCGTCGCGACCTTTAACTGCCAGTTCTTTAATATTTTTCTCAATGTCAGCCATGCCCAGCAGATCCACATCACGCAGGACCGGCGTGACCAGGCCACGCGGCGTGGAGACCGCCATGCTGACATCAAAGTAGTTGTGGTACACCACGTCATCGCCGTCGATGGACGCGTTCACTTCCGGATAGCGTTTCAGCGCTTCAACAACCGCTTTCACGTAGAAAGACATAAAGCCCAGACGGATACCGTGACGTTTCTCGAACGCGTCACCGTACTGCTTACGCAGATCCATGATTGGCTTCATGTTGACTTCGTTGAACGTGGTCAGCATGGCGGTGGAGTTTTTCGCTTCCAGCAGACGCTCAGCTACGCGTTTGCGCAGACGGGTCATCGGAACACGTTTTTCGCCACGAGCGCCCAACTGAGCCTGTGGCGCAGGCGCGGCGGCCGGCGCTTTGGCTTCTGCTTTCGCAGCCGGTGCTTTGGCCAGATGCTTTTCAACATCTTCACGCGTGATACGACCACCGACGCCGGTGCCATTGATGGCGCTGGCTTCGAGATTATGCTCACCCAGCAGGCGACGGATCGCCGGGCTCAGGGCATCGTTGTTCTGTTCAGCAAGAGACGCCTGCTGGCGTTGTGCCGGAGTAGAATCTTTCTCTTCAGACTTGGCGCTGGTCTCTTTGCCAGAGCTGTTGCCTTCACGCAGGCGACCGAGGATCTGGCGAGAAGTGACGGTTGTCCCTTCATCTTCCAGAACCGCATCAAGAATACCGTCCGCTGATGCCGGTACTTCCAGTACCACTTTGTCAGTTTCGATTTCTACCAGTACTTCATCACGACGTACTGCATCGCCCGGTTTTTTGTGCCAGGTTGCAACCGTTGCATCCGCTACGGATTCAGGCAGGTCGGGAACAAGAATATCTACGCTACTCATTATTTATCCTTTATTTAATCGACGTTCAGCGCGTCATTAACCAGATCTTGTTGCTGCTTCTGGTGAACGGACATATATCCTACTGCCGGAGAGGCAGAGGCCGGGCGACCTGCATAACGCAGAGCTGACCCAAATGGAATTACTTCACGGAAATGATGCTGGCTGCAGTACCATGCGCCCTGGTTGAGCGGCTCTTCCTGGCACCAGACAAAATCATGTACATGAGCAAACGGTTTCAGCGCTTCCTGCACCGCTTTATGCGGGAATGGATAGAGCTGTTCGATACGCACAATGGCGACATCTTTTTGGTCGTTCTTGCGGCGTTGCTCCAACAGGTCGTAATAAACCTTACCAGAACACATCATGACACGCTTCACGCCTTTAGGATCAAGTTCATCTACTTCGCCAATGGCTGGCAGGAAGGTACCATTTGCCAGTTCGTCCAGCGTGGACACCGCCAGCGGATGACGCAGCAGCGACTTCGGTGACATCACTACCAGCGGACGACGCATTCCGCGCAGCGCCTGACGACGCAGCATGTGGTAAACCTGTGCCGGGGTAGACGGGACGCAAACCTGCATGTTTTGCTCAGCGCAAAGTTGCAGATAACGTTCCAGACGCGCGGAAGAGTGCTCCGGACCCTGACCTTCATAGCCGTGTGGCAGCAGCATAACCAGACCGCACATACGGCCCCATTTCTGCTCGCCGGAAGAGATGAACTGGTCGATAACCACCTGCGCACCGTTGGCGAAGTCACCGAACTGCGCTTCCCAGATAGTCAAGGTGCGCGGTTCTGCCGTGGCATAACCGTACTCGAATGCCAGCACCGCTTCTTCAGACAGCACGGAGTCCCATACGCGGAACGTGCCCTGCCCGTTATGCACATGCTGCAGCGGAGTGTACGTTGAACCATTCGCCTGGTTATGAATCACCGCATGACGGTGGAAGAAGGTTCCACGGCCAGAGTCTTCACCCGACAGACGTACCGGAATGCCTTCATCAACCAGCGTGGCGTAAGCCAGATTCTCTGCGCCACCCCAGTCGAACAGCTTCTCGCCTGCGGCCATGGCCTGACGGTCGCCGTAAATTTTGGCAACACGCGACTGCATTTCCACCGCTTCAGGCACGGTGCTGATGCGTTTTGCCAGCTCCTGCAAACGCTTCATCTCAACTTTGTTCGGGTAGTTTTCATCCCATTCGTGGTTGAGGTACGGAGACCAGGTGAAGGAGTGCATATTCATTGGACGCCACTCTTTCACCACGCATTCGCCTGCGTCCAGCGCGTCACGATACAGATTGACCATTTCGGTCGCATCTTCCAGCGTAGCGACGTTGTCCGCTTCCAGCTTGTCAGCGTAGATTTTGCGCGGAGTTGGATGCTTTTTGATTTTCTGATACATCAGCGGCTGGGTTGCGCTTGGCTCGTCGGCTTCGTTGTGGCCGTGACGGCGGTAGCACACCAGATCGATGAAGACATCGCGTTTAAAGGTATTACGGAAATCCAGTGCCAGACGCGTTACGAAAGCGACCGCTTCCGGGTCATCCGCGTTCACGTGGAAAATCGGCGCCTGAACCATCTTACCGATGTCGGTGCAGTACGGTGTAGAACGTGCATCTAGCGGGTTAGAGGTGGTGAAGCCCACCTGGTTGTTGATAACGATGCGAACGGTACCGCCCACTTCGTAACCACGCGCTTTCGACATGTTCAGGGTTTCCTGAACCACGCCTTGCCCGGTTACTGCCGCATCACCATGAATGGTGATTGGCAGCACTTTATTGCTGCTCGGCTCGTCCAGACGATCCAAGCGTGCACGTACGGAACCGATAACCACCGGGCTAACGATTTCCAGGTGCGACGGGTTAAACGCCAGCGCCAGATGCACCAGACCGCCTTCGGTTTCGATATCCGATGAGAAGCCCATGTGGTACTTCACGTCACCGGTGCCGAGGTGTTCTTTATGTTTGCCCGCAAATTCGTCGAATAGATCCTGCGGCTTTTTACCCAGCACGTTAACCAGGACGTTCAGACGACCACGGTGCGCCATACCCAGTACCACTTCACGGGTACCGCTGTTACCGGCGTGGCGGATCATCTCTTTGAGCATTGGGATTAACGCATCACCGCCTTCCAGCGAGAAGCGTTTCGCGCCCGGGAATTTTGCACCCAGGTAGCGTTCCAGACCTTCCGCTGCGGTCAGTTCGCTGAGGAAGCGTTTCTTCTCTTCACTACTGAACGCAGTACGACCAGACTCGATACGCTGCTGAAGCCAGCGTTTTTCTTCGGTGCTGGTGATGTGCATATACTCGGCGCCAATCGGGCCGCAGTAGGTTTGTTTCAGCGCGACAACCAGGTCGCTCAGCTTCATCGTGTCTTTGCCACCGGCAAAAGAACCCACGTTAAAGCTTTCCTGGAAATCCGCATCGGTCAGATCGTGGAAGGAGGGATCCAGATCGGCCACATTTTCTTGCTGCCACAGTCCCAGCGGATCGAGATTCGCATGCTGATGACCGCGGAAACGATAGGCGTTAATGAGCTGCAGGACTTTAACCTGCTTCACATTGGCATCAGGGTCGGAAATAGAAGAAGAGTAACGTGGGGTAATCAACGCCTGTCGACGGAAATAATCACGTGTTTTTGAGTGGAGTTGATCCGGTTTGACTCCGGTACCAGGTAACTGCTGGAACGTCGAACGCCAGTTAGCATCTACCGAGTCAGGGTCGGTTAAGAAGTCTTCATAGAGCTGTTCTATCCAGCTCTGGTTAGAACCAGAGAGGTAAGAAGAGTCCAACCAGGCTTTCAAAGCGCTGTTCTGCATCGTGATCCCTTAAGCATTTGTATGCTTATTTCGCCGTGGATACTACCACGCACACCGATGTGCGTGCCGGGGTTCACTTGTTGCGGACTGTCGTGTCATCTGCGTCCGCTAAGGAACCTTTAAAAACTGTCTAATAATCGTCGTCGTTCAGGCTGCGATTATTGCTATCAATGTGGCAGTTTTTAGAGGTTTCCCTGCACGGCCGGGGAATCTCTTCCCCGGCAACTACAACTACTTATGCACTACGTTTGAGCAGCATCGACTTAATATGACCGATGGCGCGCGTCGGGTTCAGCCCTTTAGGACATACGCTGACGCAGTTCATGATGCTATGACAGCGGAAAACGCTGAAAGCGTCACTTAAACCTTCCAGACGGCTGTCGGTCTCGGTATCGCGGCTATCAATTAAGAAGCGATACGCGGCTAACAGGCCTGCCGGGCCAATAAACTTGTCCGGGTTCCACCAGAATGATGGGCAGGACGTTGAGCAGCATGCACACAAAATACATTCATACAGCCCATCGAGCTTCTCACGCTGCTCTGGCATTTGTAAATGCTCACGAGCCGGAGGATTTTTCCCATTATTCAACAAGTAAGGCTTAATCTTCTCATACTGTGCGTAGAATTGTCCCATGTCTACCACCAAATCGCGCACAACCGGTAAACCTGGCAGCGGGCGAATGACAATTTTCTTGCCCGGCTGATTCAGCGCAGAAATAGGTGTGATACAGGCCAGTCCATTTTTGCCGTTCATGTTCAGACCGTCGGAGCCGCAGACCCCTTCGCGGCAGGAGCGACGAAACGACAGCGACGGATCTTTTTCTTTCAGCTGCATCAACGCATCCAGCAGCATCATGTCGCGCCCTTCTTCCGCCTCCAGGGTGTAATCCTGCATGCGCGGAGCGTCATCAACATCCGGGTTATAGCGATAAACTGAAAACTCGAGTTTCATTGTCCTGTCTCCGCATTAATAAGTACGAATCTTCGGCGGGAATGCCGGGCGCAGCTTCGGTTCCATATTGACTTGACGTCGTGTCATGGATTCCGACTCTGGCAGGTACAGGGAATGGCACAGCCAGTTTTCGTCATCACGTTCCGGGAAGTCGAAGCGGCTATGCGCGCCACGGCTTTCGGTACGGAAGTTTGCAGATACTGCAGTGGCGTACGCGGTCTCCATCAGGTTATCCAGCTCCAGACACTCAACGCGCTGGGTGTTGAACTCGCTGGAGGTATCGTCCAGACGGGCATTTTTCAGGCGTTCGCGAATCGCTTTCAGCTCTTCCAGGCCCTTCGCCATCGCATCGCCTTCGCGGAATACCGAGAAGTTATGCTGCATACATTCCTGCAGCGCTTTACGAATTGCCACCGGATCTTCACCGTTACGGTTACCGTTCCAGCGATTCAGACGCGCCAGAGAAGCGTCGATTTCATCTTCGGTTGCATCCAGCAGGTCACCCTGCTCTGCGATAGATTCCTGCAGATGCAGACCCACAGCACGACCAAATACCACCAGGTCAAGCAGTGAGTTGCCGCCCAAACGGTTAGCACCGTGAACCGATACGCAGGCGATTTCACCGACGGCAAACAGCCCTGGGATCACCACATCTTCGCCCTGCTCATTCACGGTCAGCGCCTGGCCGGTGACTTTGGTCGGAATACCGCCCATCATATAGTGGCAGGTTGGAATAACCGGGATCGGCTCTTTCACCGGGTCAACGTGAGCAAAGGTACGGGACAGTTCGAGAATACCCGGCAGACGGGACTCCAGAACTTCTTTACCCAGGTGGTCGAGTTTCAGTTTGGCGTGCGGCCCCCACGGACCGTCGCAGCCGCGACCTTCGCGGATTTCGATCATGATGGAACGCGCCACCACGTCACGACCCGCCAGGTCTTTCGCATTCGGGGCATAACGCTCCATGAAGCGCTCACCGTGTTTGTTCAGCAGGTAGCCACCTTCACCACGACAGCCTTCTGTTACCAAAACACCCGCGCCAGCGATACCGGTTGGGTGGAACTGCCACATCTCCATATCCTGCACCGGCACGCCAGCGCGGATAGCCATACCGACGCCGTCACCGGTGTTGATGTGGGCGTTGGTGGTGGACTGATAAATACGGCCAGCACCGCCGGTCGCCAGCACGGTTGCGCGAGCTTTGAAGTAAACGACTTCACCGGTTTCGATACACAGCGCGGTACAACCAACAATCGCGCCATCGGCATTTTTCACCAGATCCAGCGCATACCATTCGGAGAAGATGGTGGTATGGTTTTTCAGGTTCTGCTGATACAGCGTGTGCAACAGCGCATGGCCGGTACGGTCTGCCGCTGCCGCGGTACGTGCCGCCTGCTCGCCGCCGAAATTCTTCGACTGGCCGCCAAACGGACGTTGATAAATTGTGCCATTATCGAGGCGAGAGAACGGCAGCCCCATGTGGTCCAGCTCCAGAATCGCTTCCGGACCGGTTTTACACATATATTCAATAGCGTCCTGGTCACCAATGTAGTCCGACCCTTTGACGGTGTCGTACATGTGCCATTCCCAGTTATCTTCATGGGTATTACCGAGCGCAACGGTGATGCCACCTTGCGCAGATACGGTATGGGAACGGGTTGGGAACACTTTGGAGAGCAGCGCACAGGTCTGACCGCTCTGGGAAATTTGCAGCGCCGCGCGCATACCTGCGCCGCCGGCACCAATCACAACAGCATCAAATTCTCTGACTGGCAGTTTCATTACACACCCCACACCACAACAAATCCATAAATGACGTAAACCACCAGCGCAACGACGATAGCCAGTTGCAGAATCAGGCGCACGGCCAGCGGTTTAACGTAGTCGGTCAACACCTGCCACATGCCGATCCAGGCATGAATCAAGATGGAGAAAAGAGCCAGCAGGGTGAAGACTTTGGTGAATGCCGATGAGAAGAAACCGGTCCAGACTTCAAACGTCAGTTCGCCGCTGGTGGCGAAGAAGCCGACCATATAGATGATGTATAACGTCAGAACGATAGCGGTAGCACGGACCAGAATGAAGTCATGTACGCCGTTGCGTCCTAATGCGGAGGCGTTGCTTACCATACGAGGACTCCTGCGAGAAGTGAAAGCACGACAATGATAACGAAACAAATTTTGGCGGAACGTGTCCCTGCTTCGAGGGTTTCTTCGATATAGCCAAAATCCATCAACAGATGGCGAATGCCCATTACGGCGTGATATGCCAGCGCAATCAGGATCCCCCACAGAATTAACTCCACAAAGAAGTTATTCATAATGGATGACGCCGCGAGGAAACCTTCAGGGGAGGAAAGGCTGGTACCCAATAACCACAACAGAATCCCGACCGCCACGAAGGTGATCACTCCGGATACGCGATGGAGAATGGACGCTATCGCCGTGATTGGGAACCGGATCGTTTGTAGATCCAGATTGACAGGTCTTTGTTTTTTCACATTTCTTATCATGAATAACGCCCACATGCTGTTCTTATTATTCCCTTTGGACTTCGGGTACAGAAGATGAAGACACCTGTAGCCTGAAAGACGACGGGATTTCCTTCCTCCGGTCTGCGTGCGGGTCAGACAGCGTCCTTACTATAACTACGCGTCATATAAAACACTGCTTCCAGATGCTAAAACGACACGTTACAACGCTGGTTGGCTCGGGATTGCAGGGTATTCCGGAGACCTGGCGGCAGTATAGGACGTTCACAAAATCATTACAATTAACCTACATATAGTTTGTCGGGTTTTATCCCGAACAGTGACATAGGTCACGATAACAACATTATTTTAATTTTTAACCATCTAATTTGACAATCATTAAACAAAGTTGTTACAAACGACACCAGAAAAAGCATATAATGCGTAAAAGTTATGGGGTCACTCTTTCACCGGACATTTAGTTATGTAACAGTGTGGAAGTATTGACCAATACAGTCAGGACAGTTATTAGTGATAGACAGGTTTAATAATTCGGATTGCTAAGTTCTTGATTTGCAGTTTATTCGCCATGAAAAGACCGTTTTACCTGCAAGCGCCCATAGCTCTGTACCCAGGTTATCCCCTCTTTCGCAGAGCGGCGAGCCAAATAACAAACTGGTAACGGTTCATTGATGTACGAAGGCAAATGTGAGTTCCAGCAGTCTTAAGCAATAAGGCGCTAAGGAGACCGTAAATGGCTGATACTAAAGCAAAAATCACTCTAAATGGTGACTCTGCTATTGAACTGGATGTGCTGAAAGGTACGCTCGGTCAAGATGTTATTGATATTCGTAGTCTTGGCTCAAAAGGGATGTTTACTTTTGACCCAGGTTTCACCTCTACCGCATCCTGCGAATCCAAAATTACTTTCATCGACGGTGACGAAGGTATTTTGCTGCATCGCGGCTTCCCGATTGATCAGTTGGCGACCGAGTCGAACTATCTGGAAGTGTGTTATATCCTGCTGTACGGCGAAAAACCGACGCAGGAGGAGTACGACGAGTTCAAAACCACAGTCACTCGCCATACCATGATCCACGAACAGATCACCCGCCTGTTCCACGGTTTCCGCCGCGACTCTCACCCGATGGCCGTTATGTGTGGTGTTACCGGGGCGCTGGCTGCGTTCTACCACGACTCGCTGGATGTGAATAATCCGCGTCACCGTGAAATCGCCGCCTTCCGTCTGCTGTCCAAAATGCCGACCATGGCAGCGATGTGCTACAAATATTCCATCGGACAGCCGTTCGTGTACCCGCGTAATGACCTCTCCTACGCCGGTAACTTCCTGAACATGATGTTCTCCACGCCGTGCGAAAAATACGAAGTGAGTCCGATTCTGGAACGTGCAATGGACCGTATCTTGATCCTGCACGCTGACCACGAACAGAACGCCTCAACCTCTACCGTTCGTACCGCCGGTTCTTCTGGCGCTAACCCGTTTGCCTGCATCGCGGCCGGTATTGCTTCCCTGTGGGGACCAGCACACGGCGGCGCAAACGAAGCTGCGCTGAAAATGCTGGAAGAAATCAGCTCTGTTAAACACATTCCGGAATTTGTTCGCCGCGCGAAAGACAAGAATGATTCCTTCCGCCTGATGGGCTTTGGTCACCGTGTTTATAAAAACTATGACCCGCGCGCCACCGTCATGCGTGAAACCTGCCATGAAGTACTGAAAGAACTGGGCACCAAAGATGATCTGCTGGAAGTGGCGATGGAACTTGAACACATTGCGCTCAACGACCCGTACTTCATCGAGAAGAAACTCTACCCGAACGTAGATTTCTACTCCGGCATCATCCTGAAAGCGATGGGTATTCCGTCCTCCATGTTCACCGTTATCTTCGCCATGGCGCGTACCGTGGGCTGGATTGCACACTGGAACGAAATGCACACCGACGGCATGAAAATCGCTCGTCCGCGTCAGCTGTACACCGGCTACGACAAGCGCGATTTTAAGTCTGATATTAAGCGTTAATTGTCTGCCGGATGGCGCCGGCGCCTGTCCGGCTTACAGCCATTAATTCTCCCGGGTCGGACAAGGCATTGAAGCCAGAATCCGACCTGTTTTTTTGATGCATATTATTTTATTCTCATCATGCTTTCTCTATGATTTACTGAGATTTCCGTCATTTCACTCAGGAGCATGGGATGCCTGTTTTGCAGTGGAGCCTGTTGTTTCTGCTATCGCTCCTTCTTTCCCTGTTCTTTTTGTTTATACACCTTCCAGGACCGCTGCTGCTCGGTTCGATGATCGTCGGCATCATATTCAGTATGCGCGGCATCTCACTGCACCCTCCCCGCTGCACATTTCTTGGCGCACAGGCGATTCTCGGCTGCATGATTGCCCAAAACCTGACGGGCTCAATCTTAACGACCCTTACGGCCCACTGGCCGATGGTGATTATCATCCTGCTGGCGACCCTTATCAGCAGCGCGGTAATCGGCTGGCTGCTGGTTCGCTACAGTAACCTACCGGGAAACACCGGTGCATGGGGCTCATCACCTGGCGGTGCGGCGGCAATGGTGGCGATGGCGCAGGAATATGGTGCCGACATCCGGCTGGTGGCGTTTATGCAGTATCTGCGCGTACTGTTGGTGGTTGGTGCGGCGGCACTGGTCACCCGAGTGATGATGGGCGACCAGGCCCAAACGGTCAGTGAGCAAATTGTCTGGTTTCCGCCGCTGAGCAGCAATCTGTTCAGTACCCTGGCGCTGGCCGCCGTTGCCGGTACGGCCGGACGTGTATTGCGTATCCCCTCTGGCGTCATGTTGCTACCGATGTTGGCAGGCGCATTGCTGAATGCTGGTGGCGTGATGGTGATCGAACTACCGGAATGGTTGCTCGCGATTGCCTATATGGCCATCGGCTGGCAAATTGGCCTGGGCTTTGACAAGCAGATCTTTTTAATGGCGTTGCGCCCCTTACCGCAAATCCTCTTGTCCATTTTTTCCCTGATGGCGATCTGCGCCGCTATGGCCTGGGGACTGGCGCATTACATGCAGATAGATTTTCTTACCGCCTATCTGGCGACCAGTCCAGGCGGCGTGGATTCTGTTGCGGTGATTGCCGCGGGGAGTCACGCCGATATGGCGCTGATCATGGCGATGCAAACCCTGCGGCTATTCAGTATTTTATTGACTGGCCCGGCGGTGGCGCGGTTTATTTCGCTACACGCGCCAAAGCATCCCGCTTAGTGCTGACATCCTGGACACCAGTAAAAGGGTCGTGAAGAGAGCGTCGTTTTTTCGATGGTTCCGCCACAGCGCTCACAGGCTTCACCATCCCGGTGAAAGACCTTAAAGCGAAACAGCGCGCCGTGATGTTTATTCTCATCCACCAGCCCGCGGGTGTTATAGGACAAACGAGGAATATCAAGCAGCGCATGCGCCAGCGCATCCAACTGCTCATCTCCGAGCATCGACGCTTTATGCTGCCCGGTCAGCCCTACCTGCCAGAGAATCTCTACTCGCAGGTAGTTACCTAATCCCGCCAGAAACGTCTGGTCCAACAGCAGGCCAGAAAACTGGCGATTGCGAAAACGCGGGGATAACAGACGCGCTTTCACGTCATCGGGCGTTAAACGTAAATCCAGAACGTCCGGCCCAACCCGTTGCAGGAACGGATGGGTAGCGAGCTGTTCCGGCGTCAGCATGTCGATATCAGAGGCGCTATAGAGCAGAATAGTTTTGTCGTGTGTTTGCAACCTGACACGCAGAACCCGCGAAGTCTGCGGTATTTTGCCGGTATCCACCACTCGCCACACGCCATAGAGCTGATTGTGACTGTACAGCGTCAATCCATTAGAAAAATGGGTCAGCAATGCTTTACCCCGCGTTTCAAGCTGGGTAACACTCTGCCCAATCAGTTGAGATTGATACGGTTTTAGCTGCTCAAAGGCAAACCAGACATCGGTCAGGGGTTTGCCTTTGACTGCCGCCTCCAGGTTATCCGCCGCGCGGCGGATCTCCGGGCCTTCAGGCATAATACTGTCCTTTTTTAATGTGTTGCACCGCCCGTCACTGCGATATCACTCTCCACCTGCAACGCGGTGGCAATCGCAACTTCCAGCGCCCGGCGCACCGTGTCCGCTGCCATACTTGGCGCCCCGGGGTGCTGTGCAGCCTGTTGCGGCAAATAAGGGATATGAATAAATCCTCCCTTTACCGCCGGAACATCACGTAGTTTATGCAGCAGGCCATACATCACGTGGTTACACACGAAAGTGCCCGCGGTCTGGGAAACCGAAGCCGGAATTCCCGCGTTGCGCATGGCAACAACCATCGCTTTGATCGGCAACGAACTAAACCACGCCGCCGGACCATCGGCCACAATCGGCACATCTACCGGCTGTTGACCCTGATTATCCGCAATACGCGCATCGTCAACGTTGATCGCCACGCGCTCCACGGTGACATCCGTGCGCCCACCCGCCTGCCCCACCGCCAGCACCAGTGATGGCGACAGCGCGTCAATCGCACCATTGAGTACGGCAAGAGACTCGCCAAAGACGCACGGCAGTTGGCGGGCAACGACGCGGCATCCGCCGATGATAGCATTGTCGAGGCCCGAGACCACTTCCCAGGAAGGGTTAACTGACTCGCCGCCAAAGGGTTCAAATCCCGTGATGAGTACTGTTTTCATCCTGTCTCCTTACAAGAACATCAGGAAATACATCAGGAACACGTTGACCAGCAACAGCAGTATGCCGGTTGGCACCTGCGCTTTAATCACCGCGTTTTTATCCGGCAGCTCCAGCAGCGCTGCAGGAACAATGTTAAAGTTTGCCGCCATCGGCGTCATTAACGTCCCGCAATAGCCAGAGAACATACCAATTGCCGCCATTACTGCCGGATTGCCGCCGTGCTGCAGCACGAGGATCGGAATCCCAATTCCAGCGGTCACGATCGGGAAAGCGGCAAACGCATTGCCCATGACCATCGTCAGCAATGCCATGCCGAGGGTGTACACCGCCACTGCGATAAAGCGGCTATCCACCGCCAGGTATTCTTGCGTTAGCCAGGAAATACCGCTGCCTACGCCCGCTGCCGTAAACAACAGCCCGAGCGTGGCCAAAATCTGCGGCAGGATGAACGCCCAGCCGATGGAGTCCAGCAGACGGCGCGCCTCCTGAATCGGTTGATGAACCCGCTCATGGGTCATTTTTATTGCCATCGCCAGACCAATCAACGAGCCTGCGGTCATAGAAAAGAGCGTCACCAGCGTGGCGTGATTACCCGGCCCAAACAGCGCATTCTGTAAGCCCGGAATATGGTTGAACATCAGCACGCCAATAACCGTTACCACCGGAATTGCCAGCGCCGGGAAAAAAAGGCGGTTACCCAGACGACTGGCGCTTACTTCGCGCTGTTGCTGCGTTCGTTGATGGTAGCTTCCCAGCTTCACGCCGCCAAAACCGGCGATCAGGGCCAGCACGACCACCGCAACGCCAACGGCAATATGCACCGTGCGTTTGTCGCCAAACAGCGAATATGTCCAGTCGCCAAGCAGAAACAGTACGCCGTATATGCCCCAAAACAGGCCGGTGGTGAAGCGACGCGGGTTCGCTTTGTCCTGCCAGGACATCAGCGCCACAATCAGTAATACCGCTCCCGCCAGCCAGTAGAGATAGCTTTGTTGAAAATTCATTTCGCTCCCCCTTTCGCTGCGGCATTCGCTTTCGCCACCTCACGTTGCAAATAGCTATCCAGACGCCACAGACGCGTACCGTGGATCAGGAATGCACAAATTGCCGTTGGGATCCCCCACAAGGCAATATGCAGCGGTTCGGTCTGGATCCCACCAGACTCCAGCATAAAGTTGTGCATAAAAATGATGGCGCCGAAGGCAACAAAGATATCTTCACCGAAGAACAGTCCGACGTTATCGGTCGCAGCTGACATGGCGCGCAGACGATAACGTACCACCCCAGGTATCTCGCCGTGATTTTTCTCTGCGGCTCCTTCCGCCATCGGCGCCAGCAGCGGACGCACCATCTGCGGATGCCCCCCCAGACTGGTCAACCCTAACGCAGCGGTCGCTTCGCGAATGAACAGATAGACAATAAGCAGACGACCACTGGTGGCGCTGCGGATTTTTGCAATCCACGCCTGAGCACGCTCTTTGAGTCCGTGGCGTTCCAGCAGGCCAATAACCGCCAGCGGGATCAGCAGGATAAATGGCAGGTTGCGGGTGTTAAGAAAACCTTCACCCAGCTTCTCAAGGATAGTGGCTACCGGCATATGCGCCGCCAGCCCCGTGACGATCCCGGCAATAATGACCACCAATACCGGGTTAAAACGTAAAAGAAATCCGACCACGATGACGGCGATCCCCGTCAATGGCCAGAGAGAAATTACCTCTCCCATAATTCAGTCCTGTATATGTTATTGTGTAATATATTATTGTTTTGTATGAATAAATTTATGCGCTAATTTGAATATTGCATGCATTGAATGCGGCTCGCAAGCGACGGGCAAAAGCGAGTGCGTGCTCACCATCCCCGTGAATGCATACCGTCTGGGCTGTCACGCTCGCCCACGTTCCACTCTGGCTTTTTACTCTGCCGGATTGCACCATTTCTAGCGTTTGCGCCAGCGCCTGCTCTTCATCCTCAATCAATGCGTCCGGCTGGCTGCGCGGCACCAGACTGCCATCCGCCTGATAACCCCGATCGGCAAAAAACTCCTGACGTGTTACCAGACCATAGCGTTCTCCGGCACGAATCAGTTCGCTTCCCGCCAGTCCTACCAGAACCAGCGACGAATCGCAGGCATAAACCGCTTTAGCAATAGCATCCGCCAACTGAGGATCTTTCGCCGCCTGGTTATAAAGCATACCGTGCGGTTTAACATGACGCATTACGCCGCCCTGCGCACGCGTGATGGCAGCCAGCGCACCAATTTGATACAGCGTCTGCGCATACACCGTTTCCACAGGCAGGGTCATGGCGCTACGGCCAAAATTTTCCCGATCCGGAAAACTCGGATGCGCGCCTATCGCTACGCCATTTTTTAGCGCTTCGCGCACGCTTAAAAGCATCGTCTGCGCATCACCGGCGTGAAACCCACAGGCGATGTTGGCTGATGACACCAGTTGCAGCAGCGCTGCATCGTTAGGGCATCCCTCACCGAGGTCTGCGTTGAGATCAATTTTCATTGTTAAGTCGCCATGTTAACTGTTCCAGATAACGCTGCCGATCCTGGCGCGCCTTAAGCGCTTCCTCCAGCGAACACTGCACAAAATGAATCGGCTGGCCGAGCGGGATCTGCGCCAGATGATACATATCCGCTTCGATGATACAGGCGATACGCGGATAGCCGCCCGTCGTCTGAGCATCGTTCATCAGCACGATGGGCTGACCATTATGCGGAACCTGCACTACGCCAGGGAGCAAACCATGCGACAATAGCTCGCGATCGGTCGTGCGCGTCAGCGACTGCCCCTGCAGACGATACCCCATACGGTTGCTTTGCGGACTCAGTTGCCACGGGGAGCGCCAGAAAGAAGCCTGCGATACTTCGTCAAACTCCTGGTATTCAGGCCCGGGCAGCGCACGAATGTGGTTGCCCCACATCAGCTGTTTTACGCCCTGCGGCCCGCTGAATTGCCGGGTCGATGCGCCAATTGCCAGCCGATCGCCATCACGCAGCAGACGCCCTTCCAACCCGCCAATTCCGACTTTGAGATCGGTACTGCGCGAGCCCATTACTTCGGGTACATCAAAACCGCCCGCTACCGCCAGATAGCTGCGCATGCCGTGGTGTGGACGTTTTAGCGTCAGACGCTGGCCGGCTTTCACCGGCAGCCGCCATCCGCTCCATACGGGAGTACGATCCAGGTGCGCTTCACATCCCGCACCGGTCAGGGCAAACCAGCCATCGTTTTCAAATTCCACCACCAGTTGCCCCAGTGTGATTTCCAGCGCAGCGGCATTCGCATCATTACCCACCAGCAGGTTAGCAACGTTCAGCGCCGGTTTATCCAGCGCGCCACAGTGACTGATTCCGGATTGACGAAAACTATGGCGTCCCCCGTCCTGTACTGAGGTGTACATGCCAGCGCGAATGATGTTTAACATATCCCCTCCTTCTGCGGGACAAAACGCACGGTATCGCCAGCCCTTAACAGAATCGGCTCCTGCCGTTTTGGATCAAATAACGCAACGGAGGTACGGCCAATCAATTGCCATCCGCCTGGCGTGGAAAGCGGATAGACCCCCGTTTGGGATCCGCCAATACCCACAGAACCTGCCGGAACAAGCAGACGCGGTTCCGCACGCCTCGGAGTATGGAGCGGTTCAGGTAAGCTCCCGAGATAGGGAAATCCCGGCTGAAAACCGATAAACCACACCACATAATCAACCGACGCATGAAGTTCGACGACCTGCTTGTCGCTTAATCCACTGTGCCGGGCGACCTCTGCCAGATCGGGGCCGAACTCACCGCCATAGGTCACGGGAATTTCAATAAAGCGCGAGTCCGGCTCCAGCGCCTCACTTTCTTCCCACCAGCGCTGCAGGCGTTCAATCGCATCCAGCGCCAGCGTTTTCGGGTCGCGCAGGGTAACCGTGATATTGTTCATTCCCGGAATAGCTTCCAGCACATTCGGGGCATCAACCAAACGCTGGGCCAGACGCCAGATGCGTTTCTGAGTCGCCAGCGTAATGGGAGGTTCCAGCTCAAGAACCACCGCACTCTCACCTAACAGATAACAACGCGCTCGCTGCACTTTCGTCCCTCTTTATTACGCTGGATTAGGAATATCGATAAAGGTTACGTCCAGATCGGTATTTTCATTCAGCCATTCGCTCAATGCGCGAATGCCGCCGCGTTCGGTCGCATGGTGACCAGCAGCATAAAAATGCAACCCCTGCTCGCGGGCTGAGTGAATGGTTTGCTCTGAAACTTCACCGGTGATAAAGGCATCGACACCAAACCGGGCTGCGCTATCAATGAAACTCTGACCGCCCCCTGTACACCAGGCGACGCGCTGAACTTTTTCCGGCCCGGTATCACCGCACCATAACGGTTTACGGCCTAAACGCGCTTCAATCCACGATGCCAGCTCCAGCCCCGGAACCGGCATGGAGAGTTCTCCCCATGGCACCAGCGGCTCGATTTCACCCATGACGGTGATCCCCAACAGCGCTGCCAGCTGCGCGTTATTACCCAGTTCCGGGTGAGCATCCAGCGGCAGGTGCCAGCCATACAGGTTGATATCATTTTCCAACAGCGTTTTCAGACGATGGCGCTTCATACCGCGAATAACCGGAGATTCGCCTTTCCAGAAATAACCGTGATGAACGATGACCGCATCCGCCTGCAGACGTACCGCCTCGTCCAGTAACGCCTGACTTGCGGTCACGCCGGTCACGATCTTATGCACCGTCTCTTTGCCCTCAACCTGCAAACCATTCGGCGCATAGTCGCTAATGGCGGCGCTGTTCAGTTTGTCGTTGATCAGTTGTTCCAGTTCGGTGTTTTTCATCATCGTCCTCGTAGTCATAAATTCTGCCTGCCCAATCAGCAACACAGCTTAGGTTAAAATAGCGTTCCCGCTTGCGTTCGTCGATAGACATTTCACTGACACATCAAGAAACAATCACACCCGATTTGAACGCAATTTGCTTACCCCCACGCAATCTAATTCATGTATATTTATGCAATCAGACAGCATATTGCAAAAATAATCAGATCTGTATCAAAGTTAAAACTTTAAGGAAACACACTCGCGCAGCACGTTCAGCCTGTCGCGAGGCATTTACTTCGAGAAAAGAATGAATAAACAAGCATCTCAACCACGGGCGATTTATTACGTCGTTGCGCTACAAATTTGGGAATACTTCAGTTTTTACGGCATGCGTGCATTGCTGATCCTGTATCTCACTAACCAGCTTAAGTACGACGATAATCACGCATATGAACTGTTCAGCGCCTACTGCTCGCTGGTCTACGTCACGCCCATTCTTGGGGGATACCTGGCCGATAAAGTGCTCGGCAATCGAATGGCGGTGATGATCGGCGCATTTTTAATGGCAGTGGGGCATCTGGTATTGGGCGCCAGCGAAATGGCCCCGACGTTCCTTTATTTGTCGCTGGCGATTATTGTCTGTGGCTACGGTCTGTTTAAATCCAACATCAGTTGCCTGTTGGGCGAGTTGTATCAGCCTGAAGACCCTCGCCGTGACGGTGGATTCTCTCTGCTCTACGCTGCCGGTAATATTGGTTCAATCATCGCGCCTATTGCCTGCGGCTACGTGCAGGAAGAGTACAGTTGGGCGATGGGCTTTGCGCTGGCGGCGATTGGCATGCTGGCGGGGCTGGTGATTTTCGTATGCGGTAATCGCCATTTCGCCCATACCACCGGCGTCAACAAGGCCGTCTTGTGTGCGAAAAAATATATGCTGCCAAACTGGGCCTGGTTATTAGTTCTGCTGGTTGCAGCACCGCTGCTGATTACCGTTCTGTTCTGGAAAGAGTGGTCCGTTTACGGACTGATCGTTGCTACTGTTATTGGTCTGGCGGTTCTGGCGAAGATTTACCGCCAGGCGCAGACCCAGAAACAGCGCAAAGAGCTGGGGCTTATCGTTACGTTGACCTTCTTCAGTCTGTTGTTCTGGGCCTTTGCTCAACAGGGCGGCAGTTCGATTAGCCTGTATATCGACCGCTTCGTTAACCGCGATATTCTGGGATATTCCGTCCCTACCGCGATGTTCCAGTCGGTTAACGCCTTTGCCGTTATGCTGTGCGGTATCGTGCTGGCCTGGGTGGTCAAAGAAAGCGTTAGCGGTAATCGTACCGTCCGTATCTGGGGTAAATTTGCCCTTGGCCTCGGTTTAATGAGCGCCGGATTCTGTATTCTGACCTTGAGCGCCCGCTGGTCTGCGGCTTACGGTCACTCTTCCATGCCGCTGATGGTATTGGGGCTGGCGGTCATGGGCTTTGCCGAGCTGTTTATCGATCCGGTGGCTATGTCTCAGATTACACGTATCGAGATCCCAGGAGTGACCGGCGTATTAACGGGTATTTACATGCTGCTTTCCGGAGCCATCGCCAACTACCTGGCCGGCGTTATCGCCGATCAGACCTCACAAGGTTCGTTTGACTCAGCGGGCGCTATCAACTATTCCATCAATGCATATATTGATGTCTTTAGCGAAATAACCTGGGGCGCGCTGGCCTGTGTGGTGCTGGTGCTGCTGATTTGGCTGTACCAGTCGCTGAAGTTCAGAAATCGTCCGCTGGCGGTAGAGTCCTGAGTTTACAGGCCCGAAGATGTAATAAGATTCGGGCCTGTTTTTCTGGAGATTATGCATGGTTTACAGCCAAATCCGCTTCTGAAACACCGGTCACCAGTTTTACCATTTCGCGTTCTATTCCCTGCTCCAACATGGTTTGCGCTATACGCAATGCCGCTTCTTGTTTTCCTTGTTGTAGTCCTTGTTGTAGTCCTTGTTGTAGTCCTTCCTGTAATCCATCTAACCGTAACCGCTCTGCAATAGTCATTAGCCTCTCCTTGTGTTGGGGGATCCGTTGTGCCATCTCTTGCATAAACTCATTAAAGCGAGATTCATCGCCAGATTGTAGAATGTAATTAAACATCGCTTGTAATTGCGTGTCATTAGCGCATCCAGTAAGTAGCAGCGTGGTCAGTTGCTCTACCAGTCCCATCAAATTCCGCCGACGGATATGTTTTTGCATTAATTCCAGCAGCGCCATTCGCCTGTGAGCCATGATCTCATCATCGGGTACCACCGTTATGTCCACCAACGGAAATGCGCTGGAATAAAGTTGTCTTGCCGCCACGGAGTCGGCAAAGGCATCCAGCCAGCACAATGAGTACGGGTAAGGGCTTCGGCAGCCATGATAAAACAGCATCGGTATCACCAGCGGCAGTTCCTTATGCCCTGCGTCCAGATGGCGCTGCATCGCCGCCATCGCATAACGCAACAGACGAAAAGCCATATGCGGCTCGGCTGAACTTTGATGCTCTAAAACCACATAGACATAACCGTCGCCGTCGCGAGTGTGCAAAGACCAGAGCACGTCTGAGTAGCGCGAACGTAAATCCGCTTCAATAAAGCTTTCTGACTCCAGCTTCAGCGAATTCAAATCGCAAAGCGTCCGCAGTTCAGTTGGCAGGTGAATGTCGAGAAAATCCCGCGCAGTTTCGGGATGATGTAAAAACGTTTTAAACACCGCATCGTGCGGTGTTGATGTCGTTGGCGTTGTCATTAATTTCCGTCATCTGAATGAAGATGACGGAAATTTACTGCTGAGGGAAAACTTATGCAGCAGGGTATTCACTGTACTGAGAGCACGCTTCAGCGCTAAAAGCTCCCGACTGCAACATGTTCATTCTGCTGGAAAGCATTACGCTGAAATCCACCATGCCTACTCTTTACGCGCCGCCTCATAGGCCGCCAGCGTCGCCAGTCTTGCCTGTTTATGATCGACAATCGGACGAGGATAGTTAAGCGTAACCTGCGCTTTTTCAGCCCACGTCCACGGATCATGAATGGCTTTACCCGGCACATCGCGCAGTTCCGGCAGCCACTGGCGGATAAACTCGCCGTCGCGATCAAATTTTTCGCCCTGAGTCGTGGGGTTAAAGATACGGAAATACGGTGCAGCGTCGGTCCCGGTTGAGGCCGCCCACTGCCAGCCGCCGTTATTGGCCGCCAGATCGCCATCGATCAGTTGCGACATAAAATATTGCTCGCCTTTACGCCAGTCGATCAGCAGATCTTTCACTAAAAAACTGGCCGTAATCATGCGTAATCGATTATGCATCCAGCCAGTG
Source organism: Citrobacter sp. RHBSTW-00859 (assembly GCF_013729795.1). Lineage (NCBI taxonomy): Bacteria > Pseudomonadati > Pseudomonadota > Gammaproteobacteria > Enterobacterales > Enterobacteriaceae > Citrobacter > Citrobacter sp. RHBSTW-00859. Next base: position 3,434,617 of record NZ_CP056284.1, read on the forward strand.
GCGTTGAGCTGACGCATCGCCGCATCCACAATCGGGTATCCCGTGTTCCCTGTTTGCCAGGCTTGCAAATGTGCCGGATTATTCTGCCATTGCACGCGATCGGTCCAACGGATAAACGGTTGATGCCGACACAGCGCCGGATGGTAAGTCATCAGATGACGATAAAATTCACGCCAGATAAGTTCGTTCAGCCAGACGCTGCCTTCCCCTCCTTCAAGCGCCAGCGGCTGCTCCGCGAGCAGTCGATTCAGGCACTGGCGCGGCGACAATCCCCCTGTCGCCAGGCTCGCGGATAATCGACTGGTACCGTCAACCGCGGGGAAATCACGCTGTTGCTCATATTCTCTCGCGGCCTGCTGGCAAAACTGGCGTAATTGCGCGATAGCCAGTTTTTCTTCTGCCACAAACCGCTGCGCATCAAAATCTTGCTGCGGATAGCTCAGCGTTATTGATGTTAACGGAGCGTCAAGAGCGCCGCTTTCTCTCACCTTCGGCGCGCTAACGCATTCTGGAATACCCTCTTTAATCCGCTTCAGCCAGGCATTTTTAAACGGTGTAAAGACTTTATACATTTCGTGATTGCCGGTCATGACCGCCCCCGGAGGCAAGAACACGCTGTCGTCAAACCCTTCACACACCACATGGGGTAGTACCTTCTCAACGGCGACATCACGCTGACGTTCGTTTATTTCGTATTGATAGTTATAAAACAATCGGCTGACGCTATGCTGTGCGCAGACGTTTTTGACGGTTTCCACGCTGGTCGCAAAATCTGCAACTTCATCAAACAGAAGCGGGATGCCTTTTTCCGCCAGCGCCGTCTGCAACGCATTCAACTGCGCACTCACAAATGCCGCCTGACGTGGGGCCATTTCATGCGCCTTCCACTGCTCAGGAGTAGAGATATATAGCGCGATGACCTGCGCAGTACGATCCCGACAAGCCGCCGCCAGCGCGAGGTTGTCATGCAGACGTAAATCACGTCGAAACCAGACCAGATGGGTGGTCATAATACTCCCGGATATAAATTAATCATTGCCACTCGTTATCTATTACACCGACAAGTGTAGACGTCGGCGCATAAAAAAAACCGCCACATTACTGTGAGCGGTTTTCTTGAGCAAGAACGATAACTTAGTAGAAATCGCAGGTGGCTTTTTCAGCCTGCTCCATCCACACCGGTTTATCACTGGTTTTAGACCAGACGCGGTGCAGGTAGCTGTAAAAACGAGCGCGGTCTTTCCAGAACAGCATGACCGGTAGCGCCAGCACGCCCGCCACTACGGCAAAGGTACGGCGCAAGAAAACAATGTGTGCTGGATATTCTTTATAAAAGTCCATAACCCTCTCCCATATATCTGTTCGGTGAATAGCACCGGAAAAATAAACTTGGTTAACTGATGAAAATAATACCGCCTTGTGTGTAATTTTGCTACTCATCCGACCACTTATTTTTATCTATTGATGCTCCGTTTAGCTTAAAACCGTAATTAAGTTACATAAAAGTTAAATTAATACTAAACATTAGTTAAATAATGGTTTTTGCCATTTTTATACTTTTTTTACACCCTACCCGCTGATTTTTGCGAAATCTTTGCAAGCAAAAACCTACGCTCTGGTTATCACATTTATGCCACTGGAGGTGCACTGTGAGTGCAGGCGTGATAACCGGCATTGTGCTGGTCTTTTTATTATTAGGTTACCTGGTCTATGCCCTGATCAATGCGGAGGCGTTCTGATGGCAGCCCAAGGATTTTTACTCATTGCCAGTTTCTTGCTGGTGCTATTTGTCATCGCCAGACCGTTGGGATTTGGGCTGGCTCGACTGATCAACAATACGCCCCTGCCGGGCCTGGTTGGCGCGGAGCATTTACTCTGGCGCGGTCTGGGCATCTCGCAGCAAGAGATGAACTGGCGGCAGTATCTGCTGGCTATCCTCGCTCTCAATGCGCTGGGCCTGCTGGTCCTGTTTTCGATGCTAATGGCGCAAAACCTGCTGCCGCTAAATCCCCAGCAACTGCCAGGGCTTTCGTGGGATCTGGCGCTCAACACGGCGGTGAGTTTTGTCACTAATACCAACTGGCAATCCTATGCTGGCGAAACCACCTTAAGCTATTTCAGCCAGATGGCCGGGTTGACCGTGCAGAATTTCCTGTCTGCGGCGACCGGAATTGCGGTGATTTTTGCCCTGACCCGCGCTTTCACACGCCAGAGTATGAACACGCTGGGCAACGCCTGGGTCGATCTGGTTCGCATTACGCTGTGGATCCTCGTCCCTATTGCGTTGCTCATTGCCCTGTTCTTCATTCAGCAAGGTACGTTGCAAAACATATTGCCTTATCAGCCCATCACCACCCTTGAAGGGGTGAAACAGCTGCTGCCAATGGGGCCAGTCGCCTCACAGGAAGCGATTAAGATGCTCGGCACTAACGGAGGGGGATTCTTTAACGCTAACTCATCGCATCCGTTTGAAAACCCAACCGCACTAACCAATCTGGTACAGATGCTGGCTATTTTCTTAATTCCCACCGCGCTGTGTTTTGCCTTTGGTGATGTAGTGGGCGATCGTCGTCAGGGGCGGACCTTACTGTGGGCCATGTCACTGATTTTTGCAGTCTGCGTTGCCGTCGTGATGTGGGCCGAAGTTCAGGGCAACCCGCACCTGATGGCATTCGGTGCCGACAGCAATATCAACATGGAGGGCAAGGAGAGCCGCTTTGGCGTGCTGGCCACGAGTCTCTTTTCCGTCGTCACCACAGCAGCATCCTGCGGGGCTGTCGATGCGATGCATGACTCCTTTACCGCACTGGGCGGCATGGTACCTATGTGGCTGATGCAGATTGGTGAAGTGGTCTTCGGCGGTGTGGGTTCAGGTCTGTACGGCATGCTGCTGTTCGTGCTGCTGGCGGTATTTATCGCCGGGTTAATGATTGGCCGTACGCCGGAGTATCTGGGTAAGAAAATCGACGTGCGCGAAATGAAAATGACCGCGCTGGCGATTCTGGTCACCCCTACGCTGGTCCTGCTCGGGACAGCGATCGCCATGATGAGCGATGCCGGGCGCAGCGCCATGCTTAATCCAGGTCCTCACGGCTTTAGTGAAGTCCTGTATGCCGTGTCGTCAGCCTCGAACAACAACGGTAGCGCCTTTGCCGGATTAAGCGCCAATAGCCCGTTCTGGAACTGCCTGCTGGCCCTGTGCATGTTCTTCGGTCGCTTCGGCGTGATCATCCCCGTGATGGCTATTGCCGGGTCGCTGGTCAGTAAAAAGATCCAGCCAGCAAGCCCAGGCACGCTACCTACCCACGGCGCGCTGTTTGTCGGGTTGTTAATCGGTACGGTGTTACTGGTTGGCGCTCTCACCTTTGTTCCTGCCCTGGCGCTTGGCCCGGTCGCAGAATACCTGTCATTACACTGAGTGATGCGGAGCACATTACTATGAGTCGCAAGCAACTGGCGCTGTTCGAACCCTCTCTGGTCGCACAGGCGCTGATGGACGCCGTGAAAAAATTAAGCCCACATACCCAGTGGCGTAACCCGGTGATGTTTATCGTCTGGCTGGGCAGTTTGTTAACAACCCTGTTAACGGTGGCGATGGCAACAGGTCATATGCAGGGCAGCCCGTGGTTTACCGGCGCGATAAGTCTGTGGCTGTGGATTACCGTTCTGTTCGCCAACTTCGCTGAGGCGCTGGCAGAAGGTCGCAGTAAAGCTCAGGCTAACAGCCTAAAGGGAGTCAAAAAAACCGCCTTTGCCCGTAAACTTCGCGAACCCAAATACGGCGCGGCAATGGATCACGTTCCTGCCGATGATTTACGGAAAGGGGATATCGTGCTGGTGGAAGCTGGCGATATTATCCCGTGTGACGGCGAGGTCATTGAAGGTGGCGCATCAGTAGATGAAAGTGCCATTACCGGTGAATCTGCGCCTGTGATTCGTGAATCCGGTGGCGATTTCGCTTCCGTCACCGGCGGGACCCGCATCCTCTCCGACTGGCTGGTTATCGAATGCAGCGTAAACCCCGGTGAAACGTTCCTCGACCGGATGATCGCCATGGTTGAAGGCGCGCAGCGGCGTAAAACGCCCAATGAAATCGCCCTGACGATCCTGCTGATTGCCCTGACCATTATCTTTTTGCTGGCGACCGCCACGCTATGGCCGTTTTCCGCCTGGGGTGGTAGTGCGGTCAGCATCACGGTGCTGGTTGCCTTGCTTGTGTGCTTGATCCCTACAACGATAGGCGGACTGCTCTCAGCGATTGGTGTCGCCGGGATGAGCCGCATGCTGGGCGCGAATGTCATCGCTACCAGCGGACGTGCAGTAGAGGCGGCAGGTGACGTAGACGTACTGCTGCTGGATAAAACAGGCACCATTACGCTGGGTAACCGTCAGGCTTCGGATTTTCTGCCCGCCCACGGCGTGGACGAAAAAACGTTGGCCGACGCCGCACAGCTTTCATCGCTGGCCGATGAAACGCCGGAAGGCCGCAGCATCGTGATCCTGGCAAAACAGCGCTTTAATCTGCGTATTCGCGACGTGCAATCGTTGCACGCTACCTTTGTGCCGTTTACCGCCCAAAGCCGGATGAGCGGCATCAACATCGACAACCGAATGATCCGCAAAGGGTCGGTCGATGCCATTCGTCGGCACGTTGAAGCCAACGGCGGCCACTTTCCCGCCGATGTGGAGCAGAAGGTCGAAAGCGTCGCTCGCCTTGGCGCAACGCCGCTGGTGGTTGCCGAAGGCTCCCACGTACTGGGTGTGATTGCGCTGAAAGATATTGTGAAAGGCGGGATCAAAGAACGTTTTGCTCAACTGCGCAAAATGGGGATTAAAACGGTGATGATCACCGGCGATAACCGCCTGACCGCTGCCGCGATCGCCGCTGAGGCCGGAGTGGATGACTTCTTAGCTGAAGCCACGCCGGAAGCCAAGCGGGCGCTGATTCGTCAGTATCAAGCGGAAGGTCGTCTGGTGGCAATGACCGGCGACGGAACCAATGACGCTCCTGCCCTGGCGCAGGCCGACGTTGCGGTCGCCATGAACTCTGGAACCCAGGCAGCGAAAGAAGCAGGTAACATGGTGGATCTCGACTCCAACCCCACCAAACTGATTGAAGTAGTGCACATTGGTAAACAAATGCTGATGACGCGCGGTTCGCTGACCACTTTCAGTATTGCCAACGACGTCGCGAAGTATTTCGCTATTATCCCGGCCGCATTCGCCGCCACCTATCCGCAGCTCAATGCGCTGAACGTGATGGGACTGCATTCGCCAGACTCGGCGATCCTCAGCGCGGTTATCTTTAACGCGCTGGTTATCGTCTTTCTGATCCCGCTGGCGCTAAAAGGCGTGAGCTACAAACCTTTGTCCGCATCCGCGATGTTGCGCCGCAATTTGTGGATCTATGGTCTGGGCGGTTTGGTTGTGCCGTTTATCGGTATCAAAGCGATTGATTTACTGCTGACCCTGCTGGGTCTGGTGTGAGGTTTCAGATGAGTGGATTACGTCCTGCATTATCAACATTGATTTTCCTGATGCTTATCACCGGCGGGGCTTACCCGTTGCTGACGACCGCGCTGGGGCAGTGGTGGTTTCCCCACCAGGCTAACGGTTCGCTTCTTAGCGAAGGTCAGGTTGTTCGCGGCTCAGAGCTCATCGGGCAACATTTTACCGCTGCCGGTTATTTTCAGGGGCGTCCGTCTGCCACAGCTGAAATGCCCTATAATCCAATGGCTTCAGGCGGCAGTAATCTGGCAGCCAGCAACCCGGAACTGGATAAACAGCTGCAAAGCCGGATTGCCGCACTGCGTGCCGCCAACCCGCAGGCCAATCCTGCCGTCCCGGTAGAGCTGGTAACGGCTTCTTCCAGCGGGCTGGATAACAACCTGACGCCAGCCGCGGTGGCCTGGCAAATTCCCCGCGTGGCGCAGGCTCGCAACCTCAGCGTTGAAGAGGTTACGCGGTTGGTTGCACAATATACGCACAAGCCGTTGGTCAGTTTTATTGGTCAGCCGGTGGTGAACCTGGTGGAACTTAATTTAGCGCTGGATAAGCACTGAGAAAAAGGACATGCATAACGAACCCTTACGCCCCGACCCCGATCGCCTGCTGGAGCAGACCACGGCCCCGCACCGGGGAAAACTGAAAATTTTCTTCGGTGCCTGTGCTGGCGTCGGCAAAACCTGGGCCATGCTGGCAGAGGCCCAGCGACTGCGGGCACAAGGGTTAGATGTGCTGATTGGCGTGGTGGAAACCCATGGACGCAAAGAGACCGCCGCGCTGTTGGACGGCCTCAGCATCCTGCCGCTAAAGCGACAAGCGCGTCACGGCCGCCATATCAATGAGTTCGATCTTGACGCGGCGCTGGCTCGCCGTCCGGCGCTCATTTTGATGGATGAACTGGCGCACAGTAATGCGCCAGGCTCACGGCATCCTAAGCGCTGGCAGGACATTGAAGAGCTGCTGGAAGCCGGGATTGATGTCTTTACTACCGTTAACGTGCAGCATCTGGAAAGTCTCAATGACGTGGTCAGCGGCGTTACCGGCATTCAGGTTCGTGAAACCGTACCCGACCCTTTTTTCGATGCCGCCGACGATGTGGTGCTGGTCGATCTCCCCCCCGACGATTTGCGCCAGCGCCTGAACGAAGGCAAGGTTTATATCGCCGGTCAGGCAGAAAGAGCAATTGAGCATTTCTTTCGCAAAGGTAATCTGATCGCGCTACGTGAACTTGCCCTGCGCCGCACGGCTGATCGGGTAGACGATCAGATGTGCGCCTGGCGAGGACGTCCGGGAGAGGAGAAAGTCTGGCATACCCGCGACGCTATTTTACTGTGCATTGGGCACAATACCGGCAGTGAAAAACTGGTACGCGCCGCCGCACGTCTGGCGGCGCGTCTCGGCAGCGTCTGGCATGCGGTGTATGTCGAAACGCCAGCGCTGCACCGACTGCCCGAAAAACAACGCCGCGCAATTTTAAGCGCTCTGCGGCTGGCTCAGGAGTTAGGCGCAGAAACAGCCACCCTTTCCGACCCCGCCGAAGACAAAGCGGTCATCCACTATGCCCGTGAGCATAATCTGGGAAAAATTGTGCTCGGGCGTCCGACTACGCGTCGCTGGTGGCGTAGCGATTCCTTTGCCGACAAACTCGCTCATCGCGCACCGGATCTCGACCTGATGATTGTTGCGCTCGATGAGCCCCCTTCACGCCCTGTGCTGCAAACGGCTGATAGTCGCACCTTTAAGGATAAATGGCGGGTACAAATTCAGGGTTGTGTGGTTGCCGTTGCGCTGTGCGCCATCATTACGCTAATCGCCATGCAGTGGCTAATGGCCTTTGACGCCGCCAACCTGGTGATGATCTATTTATTGGGTGTGGTGGTTATCGCACTCTTTTACGGACGCTGGCCGTCAGTGCTGGCAACCTTTATTAACGTCGCCAGCTTCGATCTCTTCTTTATTGCCCCACGCGGGACGCTGGCCGTTTCAGACGTTCAGTACCTGCTCACCTTTGCCGTAATGCTAACGGTAGGGCTGGTTATTGGTAATCTGACCGCCGGGGTGCGTTATCAGGCGCGGGTTGCGCGTTATCGTGAACAGCGTACGCGTCATTTGTATGAGATGTCGAAAGCGCTGGCCGTCGGTCGGAGTCAGACGGATATCGCCGCCACCAGTGAACAGTTTATCGCTTCAACGTTTCAGGCCCGCAGCCAGGTTTTACTGCCCGGTGAGAACGGCAAGCTGGCCCCGCTCACCCATCAACAGGGCATGACGCCGTGGGATGACGCTATTGCCCAATGGAGCTTTGACAAAGGGCAACCGGCCGGTGCAGGCACCGACACGTTACCGGGCGTGCCGTATCAGATTTTACCGTTAAAAAGCGCCGATAAAACGCATGGGCTGCTGGTAGTCGAACCGGGAAATTTACGCCAGCTTATGATCCCCGAACAGCAACGCCTGCTGGAAACCTTCACTCTACTGGTAGCCAGTGCGCTGGAGCGTCTGACGCTGACCGCCAGCGAAGAGCAGGCCCGGTTTGCCAGCGAGCGCGAAAGCATTCGCAACGCCCTGCTCGCTGCTCTGTCCCACGATTTGCGCACGCCGTTGACGGTGTTGTTCGGTCAGGCGGAAATCTTAACACTGGATCTGGCCAGCGAGGGATCGCCGCACGCGCGCCAGGCCAGTGAGATTCGCCAGCACGTTCTGAATACTACCCGACTGGTTAATAACCTGCTGGATATGGCGCGAATTCAGTCTGGCGGCTTTAATCTTAAGAAGGAGTGGTTAACGCTGGAAGAGGTGGTCGGCAGCGCCCTGCAGATGCTGGAGCCCGGTCTATCTGCTCCAATAAATCTGTCGTTACCTGAACCGTTAACATTGATTCACGTCGATGGTCCGCTCTTTGAACGGGTGCTGATTAACCTGCTGGAAAACGCCGTCAAATACGCGGGGCCACAGGCGCAAATCGGTATTAATGCCAGCGTCGATGGCGCACATCTGCAACTGGACGTCTGGGATAATGGGCCGGGTATTCCGTCGGGTATGGAACAGCGCGTTTTTGACAAATTTTCCCGGGGAAATAAAGAGTCATCGGTGCCCGGCGTTGGGCTGGGGCTGGCAATTTGTCAGGCTATTGTGGACGTGCACGGCGGTACTATTTCGGTCCACAATCGCGCGCAAGGAGGAGCCTGTTTTCGTGTTACACTGCCCCAGGAAATTCCCCCTGAACTTGAAGATTTTCATGAGGATATGTGACGAACGTACTGATTGTTGAAGATGAACATGCCATTCGCCGCTTTCTGCGCACCGCGCTGGAAGCCGATGGCCTGCGTGTATATGAAGCGGAAACGCTGCAACGTGGTCTGTTGGAAGCCGCCACGCGAAAACCCGATCTCATCATTCTCGATCTCGGCCTGCCGGACGGCGACGGCATTGATTTTATTCGCGACCTGCGACAATGGAGCGCGATTCCGGTGATTGTGCTTTCAGCCCGCAGTGAGGAAAGCGATAAAATTGCTGCGCTGGATGCCGGTGCCGATGACTATCTCAGTAAACCCTTTGGTATTGGCGAGCTACAGGCGAGATTGCGCGTGGCATTGCGTCGCCACGCCAGCGGTGCGTCTCCCGAACCGGTGGTACATTTTTCCAACGTCAAAGTGGATATTGCCGCGCGCCTCGTTCACCGTGGTGACGAGGAAATTCATTTGACGCCGATTGAGTTTCGTCTGTTAGCGGTTCTGCTAAATAATGCCGGGAAGGTACTGACGCAACGCCAGTTGTTAAATCAGGTTTGGGGACCAAACTCCGTCGAACACAGTCATTATCTACGTATTTATATGGGACACCTGCGCCAGAAGCTGGAACAGGACCCGGCCCGTCCGCGTCATTTTCTGACCGAAACCGGAATTGGCTATCGGTTTATGCCGTGAATTCTTATTCATTTTTTCTGATTAATTAATAAATATGTTTTTCATTACTCACTCCACTGCATAATACTTATTATGCAGCCAGTAGAATATTGTAAAAAAATAATAAAATACAAATAAATAACATATAAACAACAAAACAGCATCTTGTCCCGCACTATGCATAAATGGCGACTAAATATTTTATAAACGATCGTTTTTTATTGATCTTCTTCACAGTTCATAGCCATTTCCTGGATAAAATACCCGCACCTTCCACTTATCCAGTAAAGGTAACTAAAATGGAAAATAATAGCCGTACAATGCCACATATAAGGCGAACAACGCATATTATGATGTTTGCCCACCGCAACAGTTTCGACTTTCATTTCTTTAATGCCCGTTAGTCTTCCGACTAAGGGCACTCAAGTATACAGGTCTTCCTGACTCTCTGTATCGCAGGCTAACGCCTGTATCCGCAGTGCTCTCCCTGCATAACCCTGTATTACCTGTGACCGGACCGGTTAGGGTTTATTGCATCTTCAAAAAAGCAATTTACTGATTTATTTATCAGCGGTATGACTTTGCTTTTTTTTCCGGAGTTATCAATTTCTCATTTGAGAAATTGAGGACCTGCTATTACCTAAAAATAAAGAGATGAAAATGTCAGAATTAAAAATTGCCGTAAGCCGTTCCTGTCCTGATTGTTTTTCTACGCAGCGTTCTTGCGTAAATATCGATGAAAGTAATTTTATTGATGTTGCTGCTATCGTGTTATCCATCAATGATATTGAACGTGGAAAACTCGATGAAATTGACGCCACCGGCTATGGAATTCCTGTTTTTATCGCCACCGAAAATGAAGAACGTGTTCCATCTGAACATCTGCCGCGGATCTCAGGTGTATTCGAATGTAATGAAGCCCGTACCGCCTTTTATGGCCGGCAGTTAGAAACCGCCGCCAGCCATTATGAAACGCAGTTACGTCCGCCGTTCTTCCGTGCGCTTGTCGACTATGTCAATCAGGGTAACAGCGCCTTTGATTGTCCTGGTCATCAGGGGGGCGAGTTTTTCCGTCGCCATCCTGCGGGTAATCAGTTTGTCGAATATTTCGGCGAAACACTTTTCCGCTCCGATTTGTGTAATGCCGATGTCGCAATGGGTGATCTGCTGATTCACGAAGGCTCTCCCTGCATCGCACAACAGCACGCAGCTAAAGTTTTCAACGCGGATAAGACCTACTTTGTACTGAACGGGACCTCCTCATCGAACAAAGTGGTGCTTAACGCATTGCTCACCCCAGGCGATCTGGTGTTATTCGACCGCAACAACCACAAGTCAAACCACCACGGCGCGTTATTGCAGGCCGGGGCAACGCCGGTATATCTGGAAACCGCGCGTAACCCGTACGGCTTTATCGGCGGGATCGACGCGCACTGCTTTGAAGAAGGCTATCTACGTGAACAGGTGAGTGAAGTTGCGCCACAACGTTCGAAAGATGAGCGTCCGTTCCGTCTGGCCGTGATTCAGTTAGGTACCTACGACGGCACAATCTATAACGCCCGTCAGGTGGTGGATAAGATCGGTCATCTGTGCGACTACATCCTGTTTGACTCCGCGTGGGTTGGCTATGAGCAGTTTATTCCGATGATGGCCGATTGCTCTCCGCTGTTGCTGGATCTTAACGAAAATGACCCCGGCATTCTGGTCACCCAGTCAGTGCACAAACAACAGGCAGGCTTCTCTCAGACTTCGCAGATCCACAAAAAAGACAGCCATATTAAAGGCCAGTCTCGCTACGTGCCTCATAAACGAATGAATAACGCGTTCATGATGCACGCCTCCACCAGCCCGTTCTATCCGCTCTTTGCCGCACTGGACATCAACGCCAAAATGCATGAAGGCGTCAGCGGGCGCAACATGTGGATGGACTGCGTCGTCAACGGAATTGATACTCGTAAGTTGATCCTGGAAAACTGCCACCATATCCGCCCGTTCGTGCCGGAGATAGTAGAGGGTAAACCGTGGCAGGCTTATCCCACCGCTGTAATCGCCAGCGACCTGCGTTTCTTCCATTTTGTCCCCGGTGAACACTGGCATGCTTTTGAAGGGTATGCCGAACACCAGTACTTTGTGGATCCATGCAAATTGCTGCTCACCACTCCGGGTATTAATGCACGTAACGGCGAATACGATACCTTCGGCGTTCCGGCTACCATTCTGGCTAACTTCCTGCGCGAAAATGGTGTGGTGCCCGAAAAATGCGACCTCAACTCCATCCTGTTCCTGCTGACCCCCGCAGAAGATATGGCGAAGTTGCAGCAGCTTGTCGCCCTGCTGGTACGTTTCGAAAAACTGCTGGAAGCCGATGCCCCGCTAGCCGAGGTTCTGCCTTCGATCTACAAGCAGCATGAAGCCCGTTACGCCGGTTACACCCTGCGCCAGCTGTGCCAGGAGATGCACGATTTGTATGCGCGTCACAACGTGAAGCAGCTCCAGAAAGAGATGTTCCGTAAGGCACATTTCCCGCGCGTCAGCATGAATCCCCAGGATGCCAACTATGCATATCTGCGTGGTGAAGTTGAACTGGTGCGTCTGCCGGACGCTGAAGGTCGCATCGCGGCAGAAGGCGCGCTGCCTTATCCTCCGGGCGTACTGTGTGTGGTTCCGGGTGAAATCTGGGGCGGTTCAGTATTACGTTACTTCAGCGCACTGGAAGAAGGAATCAATTTGCTACCGGGTTTTGCGCCTGAACTCCAGGGTGTCTACATCGAAGAACAAGACGGTCGTAAACAGGTGTGGTGCTACGTGATTAAGCAACAAAGCGCGCAACACGCTCTGTTGAAAGGGGAAATGTTATGAGCAAAGCCAAATCCAACAAAATGGGCGTCGTCCAGCTCACTATCCTGACCATGGTTAATATGATGGGATCCGGAATCATCATGTTGCCCACCAAGCTTGCGGAAGTCGGTACTATCTCGATCATCTCGTGGCTGGTGACTGCTGTCGGTTCAATGGCGCTGGCCTGGGCCTTCGCAAAATGCGGTATGTTCAGCCGTAAATCCGGTGGTATGGGTGGTTACGCTGAATACGCCTTTGGCAAATCCGGTAACTTTATGGCGAACTACACTTATGGCGTTTCGCTGTTAATCGCCAACGTGGCTATCGCCATCTCCGCCGTTGGCTACGGTACCGAGCTGTTTGGCGCCACACTGACACCGGTGCAGATTGGCCTGGCAACCATTGGTGTACTGTGGATCTGTACCGTGGCTAACTTTGGCGGGGCGCGCATTACCGGGCAGATCAGCAGCATCACCGTTTGGGGCGTCATTATTCCGGTTGTCGGTCTGTGTATCATCGGCTGGTTCTGGTTCAGTCCGACGCTGTACGCTAACTCCTGGAATCCACACCACGTCCCGTTCTTCACGGCTGTCGGCTCTTCCATTGCGATGACCTTGTGGGCTTTTCTGGGTCTGGAATCGGCCTGCGCCAACGCTGAAGTGGTAGACAATCCGGAACGCAACGTGCCCATCGCCGTATTGGGCGGTACGCTGGGCGCGGCGGTGATTTACATCATCTCCACCAACGTGATAGCCGGGATTGTGCCGAATATGGATCTGGCTAACTCTACAGCACCGTTCGGTTTAGCCTTCGCACAAATGTTCACCCCGGAAGTCGGTAAGGTGATCATGGCGCTGATGGTGATGTCCTGCTGCGGTTCACTGCTGGGCTGGCAGTTCACTATCGCTCAGGTATTCAAATCGTCGGCTGATGGGGGTTACTTCCCTAAAATCTTCTCTCGCGTGACCAAAGTAGACGCGCCGGTACAGGGGATGCTGGCTATCGTGATCATCCAGAGTGGTTTATCGCTGATGACTATCAGCCCGTCACTGAACAGTCAGTTCAACGTGCTGGTCAACCTGGCGGTGGTAACGAACATCATTCCGTATATTCTGTCGATGGCCGCGCTGGTAATTATTCAAAAAATGGCGAATGTTCCGTCGTCGAAAGCGAAACCGGCAAACTTCGTGGCGTTTGTTGGCGCATTGTACAGCTTCTATGCGCTCTACTCCTCTGGCGAAGAAGCAATGCTTTATGGTTCTATCGTGACCTTCCTCGGCTGGACGCTGTATGGCCTGGTATCACCGCGTTTTGAACTGAAAAATAAGCATAGTTAAATCCTGGCATAAAAAAGCCCGGTAGCGCTAACGCTTACCGGGCCTACAAAACGCGTCAGTACAAACAAGACTTACGCGTTTTTCAGCACTTCGCTGACAATCTCAACAGCTTCTTTTTCGATCTGCTTGCGATGTTCTTCACCAAGGAAGCTCTCGCAGTAGATTTTATAAGCGTCTTCAGTACCTGACGGACGCGCAGCAAACCAGCCGTTGTCAGTCATCACCTTCAGACCGCCGATAGAAGCACCGTTACCCGGTGCCGCCGTCAGACGTGCCGTGATCGGGTCGCCCGCCAGCGTGCTGGCACTCACCATTTCCGGAGACAGCTTAGACAGCGCCGCTTTCTGCGCGGAGGTCGCGCTTGCCTGCAGTCGGTTGTAGCTTGGCGCGCCGAAGCGGGCAGCCAGTTCGTTGTAGTGCTCTTGCGGATTCTTACCAGTCACTGCGGTAATTTCTGCCGCCAGCAGGCACATGATGATGCCGTCTTTGTCGGTTGACCACGGTGTACCGTCAAAACGCAGGAAAGAAGCGCCCGCGCTCTCTTCACCACCAAAGCCAAAGCTGCCGTCAAACAGACCGTCAACGAACCACTTAAAGCCAACCGGAACTTCGACCAGTTTACGCCCTAAATCATTCACTACGCGGTCAATCATCGCCGAAGAGACCAGCGTCTTACCAACGGCAACGTCTTTGCCCCACTGCGGACGATGCTGGAACAGGTAGTTGATCGCCACCGCCAGGTAGTGGTTCGGATTCATCAGGCCCGCCGGGGTGACGATACCGTGACGGTCGTAGTCCGGATCGTTGGCAAAGGCCAGATCGAACTTGTCACGCAGCGCCAACAGTCCCGCCATCGCGCACTCGGAGGAGCAGTCCATACGGATTGCGCCATCTTTGTCGAGATGCATAAAGCGGAAAGTCTGATCAACGTGATCGTTAACGATAGTCAGGTTCAGGTTGTAGTGCTTGGCAATACGCTTCCAGTATTCGATACCGGAACCGCCAAGCGGATCGACGCCCAGCGTCAGGCCCGCTTTCTGGATCGCCGCCATGTCGACGATGTCGGCCAGTCCTTCAACAAACGGCTGAACCAGGTCCTGCTCTTTTACATGACCAGATGCCAGCGCAGCGTCCAGCGACATACGCTTCACGCCTTGCAGACCATCAGCCAGCAGAGCGTTAGCCCTGTCTTCCACCACTTTGGTGACGTTAGTATCTGCCGGACCACCGTTTGGCGGGTTGTATTTAATGCCACCATCTTCCGGCGGGTTGTGGGATGGCGTGATCACAATGCCGTCAGCCAGCGGGCCGCCTTTTTTGTTGTGGACCAGGATAGCATTCGACACGGCAGGGGTTGGCGTAAAGCCGTTATTTTCCTGCACGATGACGTCCACGCCGTTCGCTGCCAGCACTTCCAGTACAGAGATAAAAGCCGGTTCAGACAGCGCGTGGGTATCCTTGCCCACGTAGCACGGGCCAGTGATCCCGTTTTTCGCACGTTCTTCAGCAATCGCCTGAGCGATAGCCAGAATATGCGGCTCGTTAAAACTATGACGACCTGCGCTGCCGCGATGTCCGGACGTACCGAACTTGACGGCGTGCTCAGCGTTCCCTGCTGTTGGTTTCAGTACATAGTACTGTGCCGTCAGTTGGGCGACGTTAATCAAATCACTCTGTTGCGCAGGTTGACCTGCACGGTTGTGGATTGCCATTGCCTGGTCCTTCTAATGCAAGGATTAAATTGTTCCGCAAACCTTTTCAATCAATTCCGCAGGGAATTGCATTGACTGCATGATGTGCTCAACCATGCTGCATTTACGGCCGGTATTGGTATTGGTGATCACCCAGTACGGCGTGCCTGGCACGTGTTTCGGTTTGGTTTGATTACCATTTTTCAGCAGCGTCTGTTCATCTGCTGCAAAATAAACGCGCGTACGACCATGCAACGATTCCGTTGCTTCGGCGAACGCGTTTTGATCCAGTGAATAGAGTGTAGACAGCACCAGCATAAAGCGATTTACTGCTTTCTTCTGCTCCGCATATTCGTCGGACAGCAGCAGTTCACGCATCGCGCGCACTTTATCTTTTACGGGGTTAACCGGCTTCGCTTCCACGACAGCTTGCACAGCGCGGACTTCTTTTACTACCGGAGTGACAGGCTGTGATGCGGCGGAAAACTTCAACATACGCCGTAAAATGTCGGATGCGCTCTCGCCGATATGCTTGGTGTGGCTGGCAATATAGCTATAGAGTTCATCATCAACTTCAATCGTTTTCATCTTAATCCAGTGCAGTGTTTAGCTGAATACAAGTTGTTGGGGTCAACACGCGTAGTGTAAAGGCAAATCCCAACAGCGGATAGCGTCAAGCCTGGTGGCTGGCAAAACTCAGAGTAACCGTAGTTGTTGCAGCCATGTGGCAGAATGGTCAACATGATACCCTAACCCGTGAGTGTGAAAAAAAGAACTTTGCCATGAAATTGAATATCCGAGCGCAATCTGCGCAAAAGCTGCACAATAATTCTCCCATCGTCCTGGTGCACGGCCTGTTTGGCAGTCTGGATAACCTGGGGATCCTGGCGCGCGATCTGGTGGCCGATCACGATATCATCCAGGTTGATATGCGAAATCATGGCCTCTCCCCGCGTTCACCTGAGATGAATTATCCGGCCATGGCGCAAGATCTGCTGGATACGCTGGACGATCAACAGATCGAAAAAGCGATCTTTATTGGTCACTCGATGGGGGGCAAAGCCGTCATGGCGTTAACCGCGTTGGCCCCGGAACGGGTCGAACGGTTGGTAGCCATCGACATTGCTCCCGTTGACTATCATGTTCGCCGTCACGATGAGATTTTTGCTGCCATTAACGCAGTAACTGACGCGCAGTCCTCTTCGCGTCAGCAGGCGGCGAGCGTCATGCGCCAGCATCTGCAAGAGGAAGGCGTGATCCAGTTTCTGCTCAAATCCTTCGTGGACGGCGAATGGCGCTTTAATGTTCCCGTGCTGTGGGAGCAATATCCTCATATTGTCGGCTGGGAGACCATCCCGGCGTGGGAACACCCGGCGCTGTTTATCCCCGGAGGCAACTCACCTTATGTAACCGAAGCGTATCGCGAACAGCTGCTGGCGCAATTCCCGCAGGCTCGGGCGCACGTTATTGCAGGCGCGGGCCATTGGGTGCATGCCGAAAAACCGGAGGCGGTACTGCGCGCCATCCGTCGTTATCTGAGCGAGCAGGCTAACTGATTAAAAACTCAGCGTCTGCGCGTGATTACGCGCGTGGGCGTTGGCGTGTCTCCCCTGCTGATGTATTATGGCGGGCTATCCATCCGGGCAGACGCCTGGCTGATTGTTTCCCCGAAGTCACCAAGATCATGGCCAAAGAACAAACGGACCGTACGACATTAGATCTGTTCGCGCAGGAGCGTCGCCCGGGACGACCCAAAACTAATCCGCTCTCGCGTGATGAACAGTTACGTATTAACAAACGTAATCAGCTTAAACGCGATAAAGTTCGCGGGCTTAAGCGTGTCGAACTGAAACTGAACGCTGATGCTGTTGACGCTCTGAACGAGCTGGCCGAGGCGCGCAACATGAGTCGCAGTGAACTCATCGAAGAGATGCTGATGAACCAACTCAGCGCATTGCGCGGTCAGGCTTAGTCTGAATTTCTGCTCTAAATCATAAATCGTGTAGCACAGAGTGCAGTCCTGCGTGTTTGCTGTTTCCGCATGCCTGACTGTTCTGCTATGATTGCCCTTATCCGTGGGCAATGCGCCACCACCATTTCAATAAGTTTCAAGAGGTTATTTTACTCATGGCAATCACTGGCATCTTTTTCGGCAGCGACACCGGTAACACCGAAAACATCGCAAAAATGATTCAAAAACAGCTTGGTAAAGACGTTGCCGATGTACATGACATTGCAAAAAGCAGCAAAGAAGACCTCGAAGGGTATGACATTTTGCTGCTCGGCATTCCAACCTGGTACTACGGTGAAGCGCAGTGTGACTGGGACGATTTCTTCCCTACCCTCGAAGACATTGATTTTAACGGCAAACTGGTTGCATTGTTCGGCTGTGGCGACCAGGAAGATTACGCAGAATATTTCTGCGATGCGTTGGGTACAATTCGCGACATCATCGAACCGCGCGGCGCAACCATCGTTGGTCACTGGCCAACGGCGGGTTATCACTTTGAAGCGTCCAAAGGCCTGGCTGACGACGACCACTTTGTGGGTCTGGCCATTGATGAAGATCGCCAGCCTGAATTGACCGCCGAACGCGTAGAAAAATGGGTTAAGCAGATCTCTGAGGAGCTGCACCTCGACGAAATCATCAATGCCTGATTTTGTGTGGCGCAGATTTCCATCTGCGCCACATCAATAGATAAAACCAATCAAAATAATTGCTACAAATTTGTAACTTTTTCGTCTGACCCTGTACAATGGCCGGATGCCAATCGGGTATTGCACAGTGTGTTTGTCGGCGATACCACGTTTTGATTAACAATATATGCCAGAGACTTGCAGTTTTCATTTAGCCATGGCAGTTCTATAATGAATCGCATTATCTCAAGTGCAATTTCTGTCACTTCTGTTAATGAAGTGAATCGTTTAGCTACAGGACAGATTCCGCATGACTGACAACAATACCGCATTAAAGAAGGCTGGCCTGAAAGTAACGCTTCCTCGTTTAAAAATTCTGGAAGTTCTTCAGGAACCGGATAACCATCACGTCAGTGCGGAAGACTTATACAAACGTCTGATCGATATGGGTGAAGAAATTGGTCTGGCGACCGTGTATCGCGTGCTGAACCAGTTTGATGATGCCGGTATCGTGACCCGCCATAATTTTGAAGGTGGTAAATCCGTCTTCGAACTGACTCAACAGCATCATCACGATCACCTCATCTGCCTCGACTGCGGCAAAGTGGTCGAGTTCAGCGATGATTCCATCGAGGCGCGCCAGCGTGAGATTGCGGCTAAACATGGTATTCGTTTAACCAACCATAGCCTCTATCTTTACGGTCACTGCGCCGAAGGCGATTGCCGCGAAGATGAGCATGCTCACGACGGTAAATAATGTGATGCTTTCTGAAAAGCCAACCATTCGGTTGGCTTTTTTTATGGGCGTTATCACCCCTTTTCCCCTTCCCTCCACTCCTGTGTTGCTTTAATGTAAAATCAATAGTCCCTTCCCGGAGAGTCGAAATGGAACTTCGCCAGCTACGCTATTTTGTTCGCATTGTAGAAACCGGCAGCATGGGTAGCGCGGCGCTCGATCTCAATTTTGGGGTTTCGGCACTCAGCCAGCAAATGTCCCGCCTGGAAAACGAACTCGCTATTCGCCTGCTGCAGCGCACCTCGCGTGGCGTGACGCCCACCAGCGCCGGACTGGCTTTTTACTCCCAGGCGCAACTGGCGCTCCGCCACGCAGACGATGCAATCCTCGCCGCGCGAGAGTCCCGGCTTTCCGGGCACGTCAGCGTCGGTATGGCCCCCAGTACCGCTTCCGTTCTCGGCATGCCTTTTATTAACGCCATGCGGGAAAGCTATAGTGATGTCCGCCTGCATGTGGTGGAAAGCCTCTCTGGCAACCTGGAACGGATGATTAATACCCGCCAGATTGATCTGGCCGTGGTATTTCAGAAAGAAAAGATCCTGCGCTGGAGCGCCAGACCGATTCTCGAAGAGCGCCTGTTTTTGATTGGGACTCATGCCTTACTGGCCGATATTGCCGATGACAATATTGCGCCAGCCCAGTTGGCAAGTATCCCATTGATAATGCCCAGCCCAGGCCACGGTCTGCGCGGCAGGCTGGAAGCAATTTGTCAGGAACACGCGCTGCGCATTGAGATCGCCACAGAAATTGATGGTCTGGCGCTGCTAATGCGCGCCGTTCGCAGTGGAATCGGCGCTACTCTCCAGCCCGGCGCGGCGATTTCCCATCTCGATAAAGAGACGCTAAGAGTGATCGGCGTCCATAATCCAATACTGAGTCGCCCCAACTTTCTGGTCAGCCTCTCGGACGATGAGCTAACCCCCGCGGGCCTCGCCGCCCGCGTGGTGTTAACAAAAGTGATGCATCAACTGGTGGAAGCAGGAAGCTGGCCAGGCGCCATCCTTTACAATAACTAAAGCCCTCTTTAGCACTTCGTCATAGCGCCCGCACAAGCTGTGCGTATACATTTCAATTACAAATTTAACAATTAGTTAAATGGTAATGGAGTATACGATGGTTGATGTTCTGGTGATTGGCGGTGGCAATGCCGCGTTATGTGCTGCCCTAACCGCCCGGGAGCAAGGAGCTTCGGTACTCCTGCTCGAAGCGGCTCCACGGGAATGGCGCGGGGGAAATTCTCAACACACGCGTAATCTGCGCTGTATGCATGACGCGCCGCAGGATGTGCTGGTGGAAAGCTATCCTGAAGAGGAGTTCTGGCAGGATTTACGGCGCGTCACCGAGGGAAATACTAACGAAGCCCTGGCGCGTCTGGTGATCCGCACCTCTTCACAATGCCGCGACTGGATGCGCCAACACGGCGTTAATTTTCAACCTCCTCTCTCCGGCGCTTTACACGTAGCGCGAACCAACGCCTTTTTTATGGGGGGCGGGAAAGCCCTCGTGAATGCCTATTATCGCAGCGCAGAAAAGTTAGGCGTGCAAATCCGCTATAACACACCAGTGCAGGCGCTTGAACTGCATAACGGTGAGTTTGTGGCAGCGCTGGCAGGCGAAGAGCGCATAACCGCTAAGTCCTGCGTGCTTGCCGCTGGCGGATTTGAGTCAAACCGCGAATGGCTGCGCGAAGCCTGGGGAGAGAACGCCCGCGGCGAGTGGCCTGCGGATAACTTCCTGATTCGCGGCACGCGCTTTAATCAGGGCGTACTGCTTAAATTTATGATGGATGCCGGGGCGGACATCATCGGCGCCCCCTCCCAGTCACACTGCGTCGCCATTGATGCCAGAGCGCCATTATATGATGGCGGGATTTGCACCCGCGTGGACTGCGTTTCACTCGGCATTGTAGTCAACCGTGACGCAGAACGTTTTTATGATGAAGGCGAAGATTTCTGGCCCAAACGCTACGCCATTTGGGGACGCCTGGTCGCCCAACAGCCAGGACAGATTGGCTATTCCATTATCGACAGTAAAGCCATCGGCCACTTTATGCCACCGGTATTCCCCGGCGCACAGGCGAATACGCTGGCGGAGTTGGCGCATCAGTTGGGGCTGGATACCGAACGCTTTACCCACACCGTGACGGCGTACAACAACGCCTGCCAGCCAGGTCAGTTCGACCATACCGTCCTGGACAACTGCACGACGAAGAAGTTAACCCCCGCGAAAACACACTGGGCGCGACCGCTGGACCAGCCACCTTACTACGGCTATGCCCTGCGGCCAGGGATCACCTTCACCTATCTTGGGTTAAAAGTGAACGAACGCGCTGCCGTACACTTTGCCGGGCAGCCAAGCCGCAACCTGTTCGTCGCCGGAGAGATGATGGCGGGCAACGTGTTGGGCAAGGGTTACACCGCTGGCGTGGGCATGTCGATCGGGACAACCTTTGGCCGCATTGCCGGAAAAGAAGCCGCGCTGGCAGCACGTAAGGAGGCACGTCATGAAGCAGCTTGAGAAACTGATCATCGAAGCACAAATTATCACCGAGCCGGAAGCAGAAGTTGAACGTGTGATGCAGGTCTGTAACGCCTGCCGCTATTGTGAAGGTTTTTGCGCCGTGTTCCCGGCAATGACTCAGCGCCTGGAATTCGGTAAAGCGGATATCAATTATCTGGCTAACTTGTGCCATAACTGCGGCGCCTGCCTGCACGCGTGTCAGTACGCCCCACCTCATGAATTTGCCATCAACGTACCGAAGGCGATGGCGGAAGTGCGGCTCGAAACCTATCAGCACTACGCGCAACCCGCCGCCTTTGGCGCGCTTTATCGTCGCGCAGGCATCACCGTGACGCTGGCACTGGTTTTCGGTCTGATCCTGTTTTTACTCCTCGCCATGAGTTTAAAGGGCTCGTTATTCCCTCCTCCGTTAGCCGGGGATTTTTATCAGATTTTCCCGCATAACCTGTTCGCATGGATGTTTGGTTCGGTATTTATTCTGGCGATAGGTCTGCTGATGGCGGGCGTTCTGCGCTTCTGGCGCGAAATCTCTCCGGGTGTGCCGCGTTCCGCCGAAATTGCTGAAGCCTCACACAATGCGCTGACGCTGAAGTATCTCGATGGTGGGCATGGCAAAGGTTGTAACGAAGCAGATGATGCCTTCACCCTGATGCGCCGCCGTTTCCATCACTTCACCTTCTACGGTTTTATGCTCTGCTTTGCCGCCACCGTGGTGGCAACGGGCTATCACTACTTTGCAGGTATAGAAGCGCCCTATCCGTTCTTCAGCGTTCCGGTAATGCTGGGCACGTTGGGCGGCATTGGCCTGGTTGTCGGCCCAGCTGGCTTACTATGGCTCAATTTTAAGCGCTCACCGCTGCATGGCGACGCACGGCAAAAACCGATGGATCGCGGTTTTATTTTGCTGCTGCTCCTGACCAGTCTGACCGGTTTAGCGCTGCTGGCGGGAAGAGACACCTCCTGGATGGCTATTTTGCTCGCCATTCACCTCGGCGTGGTCATGGCGCTCTTTCTGACCATTCCTTATGGAAAATTTGCCCACGGATTTTACCGCTGCGCAGCCTTACTCAAGTGGGCGATTGAGAAACGGCGCGGCAAACAGGCGGGGGTCGCAGGCGACTAACCCGCAATCTCTTACCTCTATAAATATTATGATAAGACAGTGGAGCAAACCCAATGACACAACAACCATCGCGCGCCGGAACTTTCGGCGCAATACTGCGGGTAACCAGCGGTAATTTCCTCGAACAGTTTGACTTTTTTCTGTTCGGTTTTTACGCCACCTATATCGCAAAGACCTTCTTTCCTGCAGAGAGTGAATTTGCCGGGCTAATGTTAACTTTCGCCGTGTTTGGTTCAGGTTTCTTAATGCGGCCTGTTGGCGCAATAGTGCTGGGTGCTTACATCGACAGAATTGGTCGCCGTAAAGGACTGATGGTGACGCTGGCGATTATGGGCTGCGGTACCCTGCTGATTGCCCTGGTACCCGGTTATCACAGTATTGGTCTGCTGGCCCCTGTCCTGGTATTACTCGGTCGATTATTACAGGGCTTTTCTGCAGGGGTGGAGCTGGGCGGCGTCTCGGTTTATCTTTCTGAAATCGCCACCCCTGGCAATAAAGGCTTCTACACCAGTTGGCAGTCCGCCAGTCAACAGGTCGCCATTGTGGTGGCGGCTCTGATTGGTTACGGCCTGAACGCCACCCTGGGACACGATGAGATCTCTGAATGGGGCTGGCGTATTCCATTCTTTATTGGTTGCATGATTATTCCTTTGATCTTCGTGCTCCGCCGCTCGCTTCAGGAAACAGACGCCTTTTTACAACGTACGCACCGTCCCGACACCAGGGAAATTTTTACTACCATCATCAAAAACTGGCGTCTCATCGCTGCGGGTACGCTGCTGGTGGCGATGACCACAACGACGTTTTACTTTATTACCGTTTACACACCGACCTACGGTAGGGCTGTACTTCACCTGAGCGCTCGCGACAGCCTGATCGTCACCATGCTGGTCGGTATTTCTAATTTTATCTGGCTGCCGATTGGCGGGGCGATTTCTGACCGAATTGGTCGTCGTCCGGTGTTGATGGGGATTACCATCCTTGCACTGATCACCACCTGGCCGGTTATGCACTGGCTCACCGCCGCGCCAGATTTCACGCGCATGACGCTGGTTCTGCTTTGGTTCTCGTTCTTTTTTGGTATGTACAACGGGGCAATGGTCGCCGCACTCACTGAGGTGATGCCTGTCTATGTGCGTACGGTGGGTTTTTCACTGGCATTCAGTCTTGCCACGGCGATTTTTGGCGGCCTTACGCCAGTCATATCCACAGCGCTGGTCCAGCTAACCGGGGATAAAAGCTCACCGGGGTGGTGGCTGATGTGTGCGGCACTTTGCGGGCTCGCCGCCACGGCAATGCTGTTTGTCCGGCTGAGTCGTAATTATCAACCGGTGGAATATAAACCCTGAAATGCAAACGGGCGGAAA
Organism: Citrobacter sp. RHBSTW-00859; assembly: GCF_013729795.1. Taxonomy (NCBI): domain Bacteria; kingdom Pseudomonadati; phylum Pseudomonadota; class Gammaproteobacteria; order Enterobacterales; family Enterobacteriaceae; genus Citrobacter; species Citrobacter sp. RHBSTW-00859. The sequence continues at coordinate 3,458,336 of NZ_CP056284.1, forward strand.
ACTCTCCGCCCGTTGTCTGTTTCATTTTTCGATTTACTGCGCAGTATTCTTGCTACGAATTTCCTGCCAGACCTTGTCGCAATCAGCATTAACGGACTGACCATTACCCGTGCGCGTAGCCTGGATGCATTGCTGATAATCAAGTACGCGTACGCTTTCTTCATTGGCAAACTGCTGATGCTGCTTTTCTTTCTTCAGCACATTCAACACGCTTTGGCAGGCTTCGATTTTCTCCGGCGATCCTTGCGCGGTAGTAATGCACGCGCTGTAGGCTTCTTTCAGACGGCTGTCTTCTTTTGGTGCCGGGGATTGCGCGCAAGCCACCAGCCCGGATGCCATAACAGCGATGAGTATCAGTTTTTTCATAGCACTTTCCTCAACGATGCGGCAGGCGCCCGGCCTGCCGCTGTTGGCATTAGAAGATGGTGAACGGAGCAATAACGATGAATTTCACGTCGCGCTCATCCTGGAAGATGTTGCCGTAACCACCGCCCCAGCTCGGAATGTCTGAATGGTTGTCGTACTGGGTGAAGTGCAGTTTAAACATGGTGCCCTTCGCACGCCCCTCTTGCAGGGTATAGACCGCATCCAGGCTGTAAGAAGATTCTTCGATAGTCCGGTTTTTGTCGTAGTACGCATCCGGATTGATCTGCCAGGTTGATGGCTTGGCATCCCATGCGTAAACGTAGGACGCGCCCACTGCCCAGCCCGGCAAATTCCAGTTCTTCAGGTCATACATTGCGCCGAAGAAGACAGCCTTTTCGCCGTTGGCGTTGAAGTCGGAACGGTTATCCCACCAGATATCCAGGCGACCGTTTGATGAGGCGTAGGTCGGGGTCATACGCTGCAGGAAGTACCCCTGCTGCCCGTCCGCTTTAACCCAGGTCCCTTCCAGACGCAGGTCAACCACTTCCGCCACTTTGTAGCCAAAGGTCAGCGCCTGCAGCCAGGCCGTACCGTCATAAATATCGTTCACGGTGCGATCATCAACTTTGTCGCGCGCGCCGTAGAACTGGTAGCTGGTGGTAAACGGGTTACCGCCTAAATCGAATTTATAGCTGGCTTTTGCAAAGTACTGATCGACGTAGCCTTCAGACTGACCAAATGCGGCTTCCAGCAACAGGTTATTTTTGAAGTCATATTTCGCGCCGATTGAGTGCAGATAATCTACGCTGGTCTTTTTATCAGCCTGATAGAATTTATCGACTTCAGTGTGCCATGGTGCTTTATATTCGTTGGCCCACATATAGGAGAAGCTCAGTGCACCAGCATCACCATAGTCGAAGTTGGCTCCGGCTTCAGCACCCTGATAGGTACCTGGCATAAAGCTCCAGTGCGGAGCCAACAGAGTCTGTCCGGTTGGTTGAATGTAACCGGCGCGCGCCCAGGTTGGGCCGAATTTAAATTTGGCTGCTGCTTTATAAAGGCTAATTCCGCTCTTATCGCCGGAGTAATCTTCATCATAGCCTTTATTTTTTGACGAGAATGCAATTTCGTTTGGATGGCCGCTTTCGCTACTTTCGTTCATTTCAATAGCGGTAAATGCTGCGATATCAATACCAAACATATCAGCCGCATAACCGGACTGGAAGTCGAGGTTAGCGTTCCAGGTGGAGTGAGAAAGGTTGGTTTTGTATTTGTCGTGATCGGTCACATCTTTACGGTCACGCTCACGCTGCCAGTAATAGATGCCGCCGGTTAAGGTTGAGTCATCAATAAATCCTTCGGCGTGTACCTGGGGAGCGACAACGAAACCCGACATTGCTGTGATACCGGCGATAGCCAGCGCCAGCGTACTACGTTTGCCACTAAACGTACGCATATGTTAATCCTCTTTGACGTATAACCCTTCGTTTTTCAAGCTGCATCGGTGTTGGCTTTACTCGGCCTTTGGCCTCGCCCCTTCGGGGACAGCGCACGCGCTGCGTCTCCGCCTTGATGCAACTCGAAATCCATTGGGTATAAAATGCTGTCGACAAAAGCGGACAGCGAAAAAACAAAAATTAAAAAAGTAGCGCTGAGAAAACCTCAGTGACTACAATGAATAGACTATTTTTCGCGACGCGAATTATCAATCTCTTTCTGTAAGGAGTATGTAATAGTATGAGCAACCGCACATATTTTCTTGTTTTCTGTTACATTTTGCTTTGGGAGTAAAAAAAGTCACAAAAACAAGAAAAAACACTTTATATACATATAGATATCTTCAATTTTATTATTATATATATAATTCAACCCTTAATAATTATCTTTGCATTCGCAAAACAAATTAATTCTCGAACGTCATTAATTCGCTCTGCAAACAGAACGTTCGAGCTCCTGAATTCACTCTCCGTCGTTGATGTGACCGTCCTCGGATTTTCCACACAAATACACTCACTTTATAAGGTTTTTATTGACAGCTACCGGGTGTCCCATTATTCAAAGATGCAGGTTATACGTATAAGTTGATAAATAAATGACAAAACGCATCACGCAGAAAGACGTTGCGGCCCTGGCTGGCGTTTCACAGGCAGTGGTATCCGTGGTACTCACCAAAGGAAATCACACCTACCCACAGGAGACAGTGAGCCGGGTTGAGCAAGCGGCTAATCAGCTGGGATATATACCGAACCGTTTTGCACAAGCGCTGAAAACCAATAAAACCATGTCGATCGCCTGCATCGTGCCGGATATCGCCAACCCTTTTTATGCCTCACTCGTCCGTGGCGTTCAGTCGGTGACGGATAGGTATCACTACGATGCGATCGTGGCCAGCACCGATGGATTACGGGAAAGAGAGCTGCATTTTTTGCGCTGGTCAGCGCAGGGGCGGGTCGACGCCGTGGTGGGGACATTTTTTAACGTCGGGATGAAAGATTTTGCCCCGTATCTTCAGGCAGGGATCCCGATTGCACGTATTGAAGCCAGAATGAAAAAAAACGGCCCGCTACCGCTGCATAATGTTTATATCGACAACGCCGCTGCCGCGCGCAGCGCCGTCGAATATCTGCTGGCACAGGGGCACCGAAATATCACGATGATCGCCAGCGCTGGCGGTCCTGAGCCTGCCAGAGTGGAAGGATATCGCCAGGCGATGACCCAGGCTGGCCGCCTTCCGCGCATCAAAATTCTGCCAGGTTTTAACGAACAGAGCGGCTATCAGATCGCGATGCAGCTGATTAATGACGGCACGCTCCCGGATGCGATTTTCGCCGCCAACGATTTAATGGCTATCGGCGTGATGCGTGCCGCAAGGGAGAAAGGCATCACGATCCCGGAGCAGCTTGCGGTGATGGGGTTCGATGATATTCCCGCCGCCGGGCTGGTGACCCCTTCCCTGACCACTATCGCCCAGTACCCGGAGCAGCTTGGGCAAAAAGCGGCCGCCCTCCTCCTGGCGCAAACCGATATCACCGTACCGCTCCAGGGCAGCACCACAGAAATGCCCTGGGGCCTGGTAAAAAGAGAATCCGCCTGAACGGCTGATAAAACACCACACAAGGATCAAACAGATGGATTTGCCTTCAGATTATGAGTCGCGCGTTTATGCAGGGGTGTTAGGGAAATTAATCGGCGTCTACCTTGGCCGCCCTTTCGAAGGGTGGACCTACGAAAAAATTATGCAGGAGCTGGGGCCGATCCAGTATTACGTCCACGAAAAATTTAACCGTCCGCTGGTTGTCACCGACGATGATGTCGCCGGAACCTTTACCTTTATCCGCGCACTGGAAGATTATGCCCTGCCGCCGGATCTGAGCGCGGAACAGATGGGTCACTGCTGGCTTAATTACATCATTGATAAACGCACCATTCTCTGGTGGGGCGGCAACGGTAATTCGACGGAACACACCGCCTGGCTGAATCTCAAAAAAGGCATTCCGGCTCCGCTAAGCGGAGCCATTGCGACCAACGGGAAAACGATTGCCGAACAGATTGGCGCACAAATCTTTATTGATAGCTGGGCGCTTGTCGCACCGGGACAACCCCGTCTGGCGGCAGAACTTGCCAAAAATGCCGCCAGCGTGAGCCATGACGGTGAAGCGGTGTATGCCGCTATGCTCTGGGCGGCGATGGAATCACAGGCCTTTATCTGCCAGGAGATCGAACAGCTTATTGACGTCGGACTATCCGTGATCCCGGCAGAGTCGCAAATAGCCCAGCTGGTTGGCGATATCCGTCGCTGGCGACGGGAAGATAACGACTGGCAGACGACCCGCCAGCGAATCGACGACAACTATGGCTATCACAAATATCCCAGCAATTGTCACATCATCCCTAATCATGCGCTGATGATTATGGCGATCCTTTACGCGCCGGACGACTTCCAGCAGGCCCAGTGCATTGTCAATACGTCAGGATGGGACACTGACTGCAATGCGGGGAATGTCGGCTGTCTGTCCGGCATTATGCTGGGACTCCAGGGTATTGACGCAGGCCCGGACTGGCGCGGGCCGCTGGCGGACAGAATGCTGATCTCCTCAGCCGACGGGGGGTTCTCCATAAACAACGCCGTGCGGATCACCGATTACCTGGTCGGGCTGGGACACCAGATTGCCGGTCTGCCGCGCCCTGAAGCCAAAAAATCCGGCGCGCAGTACCATTTCTCACTACCGGGCAGCGTGCAGGGTTTCCGCTGGCTTAATGAAGAAAATGCGGCCGCGGTTGAGGTTAAGAATGAGGCGCACCTGGGGCGGCAGATGTTGAGTCTGCACTATCGCCATCTTGCGCCCGGACTTCATGCCAGCGTGACCACGCAAACCTTTACCCCGCCTGAAATCGTGGAAATGCGCAGCTACGATTTAATGGCTACCCCACTTATCTACCCAGGCCAGCGTCTTCAGGCCACCCTGATTGCGCCACCAGATAACACATCCGCGTTAAACGTGCGGCTCTGCTACCGGGTTTATGATGACAACAATCAGCTGACGCCCCAGTACGGCGACGCGCAGAGCATAGCCCCGGGTGAATCGCTAACGCTGGCGTTGGATCTCCCGGACTGCCAGGGCCAACCGATCGGCGAGATTGGCGTAACAATCAGCACAGATGCCCGCGTTGCCCGCGGTCGCCTGCTCATCGACAGTATGCGCTGGGACGGCGCACCTGAGCTGACCCTGCGTAAACCCACAGGGGAAACTAATTTTTGGTGGCGAGCCTGGGTAAACGGCGTGGATCTCTTTTCACGCCACTATCCCACCAGCTTTCGCATCTCCAAAGAGTACGACGAGGGATTGATTATTCACGGAACGCGGCAGTGGGATAACTACCGCGTTCAGAGTGACATTACGCTGCATTCAGGGGAGTACGGCGGTCTGGCTTTTCGGGTGCAGGGGATGAGGCGCTATTACGCCGCGCGCATCCTGCGCGACGGAAAATTCCAAATCGTCCGCGTGCGCGACACCAGCACCAAAATTCTGGCAGAAGCGGCTTTGTCCGACGTGTACGAGCGCCCTGTGTCGTTCGATATCAGCGTCAACGGGCAGATTATCTCCGCGACCGTTGACGGTAAAACGCTGCACGTGGAGGACGCTGAACACGAAGCCTTGATGGATGGCGGGATCGGTTTACTGATTTGTGCAGGTGCGCTGTCGACGGACGCTATCCATATCAGTGCCAGTTGTTAATTAACGGAAATGGACGACAACAAAGGATTAAAAATGAACATACCAAAAACAATGCTGGCGCTGATAACCGCCGTTTTGCTTTCAGGCTGTGAGGATAAACCGCAGCAGGTGACCATCGAATTTATGCACTCCGCCGTTGAGCAGGAGCGCCAGACCGTCATTGCCGGGATCATCAACCGCTTTCAGCAAGAGAATCCGGATATTATTGTGAAGCAGGTTCCCGTCGAAGAGGATGCCTATAATACCAAAATCATTACCCTTGCCCGCTCAGGATCACTGCCGGAGGTCGTCGAGGTCAGCCATGACTATGCCAAAGTCATGGATAAAGAGCAGCTTATCGACCACAAAGCGGTGAAAACGCTGATCGACAGGCAAGGCGAAAGCGCCTTCTACGACGGCGTGCTGCGCATTGTTCGAACCGAAGACGGAACAGCCTATACCGGCGTGCCGATCAGCGCCTGGCTGCAGGGAGTCTGGTATCGGAAATCGGTACTGGCTAAAGCGGGAATCGACGAACCCAAAAACTGGACGCTACTGCTGGACGCGGCACGCAGGCTGACCGACAGCACCAGTAAAAAATATGGCATCGCGCTGCCGACGGCTGAAAGCGTCATGAGCGAACAAACCTTCTCTCAGTTCGCACTTTCAAACGGTGCCAATGTGTTCAACGCAAACGGCGACATCACGGTTAACTCAGCGGAAATGCAGGCCTCGCTGAACTATTATCGCGAACTGGCCCGCTATACCATGCCTGGCTCGAACAACGTAACAGAGATCAAAGACGCCTTTATGAACGGCACCGCGCCGATGGCGGTCTATTCGACCTATATCCTGCCAGCGATTTATCAGGATGGTTCACTGGCGGATTTAGGCTTTGTCGTGCCGAGCGAAAAATCACCTGCCGTATTTGGCGTTATCACATCATTAACGCTCACAGCCGGTCAGACTGAGGCAGAAACGAAAGCCGCCGAAAAATTTGTCAGCTTTATGGGACAGGCGCAGAACGCGGCTGACTGGGTATTGATGTCGCCGGGGGCGATGCTGCCAGTGACGAAGGCCGCCGCGCAAAACGTCAACTGGAAGGACAACCCTGCCGTCAAAGTCTTTGGAACTCTCCCTGAACAGCTGATTGCCCAGTACCCGAATATGCAGGTCTTTGGATCGGTCGGCGAGAAGAACTTTACGCGGATGGGGGATATTACCGGCTCCATGATCCTCAGTGAAATGGTCAATCAGGCGACGGTGGGTAAGCAGGAGACATCGGTGGTGCTGGAACGCAGCCAGCAGCGGGTTCAGGCGTTAATGCAGCATAAATAAAACAGAAAAATCCGCCTCAAACGTCGCGTTGGCGGCGTTTGAGGCAGTGTGGCAGGAATTACCCGCCGACTTTAGCCCACGTATCGCGCAGACCTACAGTACGGTTAAATACCAGCTTGTCAGCCGTTGCATAGCGGCTGTCCAGGCAGAAGTAGCCTTCACGCTCAAACTGGAACGCTTTACCTGCAATCGCAGCCTGCAGTGACGGCTCACCGTAGCCCTGCTTAATGACCAGCGATTCCGGGTTGATAACGGACAGGAAGTCTTCCGCCGCACCTGGGTTTGGCACGCTAAACAGACGATCGTACAAACGGATTTCAATCGGCAGCGCATGGGACGCGCTCACCCAGTGAATAACACCTTTTACTTTACGGCCATCAGCCGGATCTTTGCTCAGGGTGTCGGCATCGTAGGTGCAGAAAATGGTGGTGATATTCCCTTCTGCATCTTTCTCTACACGTTCAGCCTTGATCACGTAAGCATTGCGCAGACGTACTTCTTTGCCCATCACCAGACGCTTGTACTGCTTGTTCGCTTCTTCGCGGAAGTCTGCGCGATCGATCCAAATTTCACCGCTAAACGGCACTTCACGGCTGCCCATTTCCGGTTTGTTCGGATGGTTAGGCATGGTAACCAACTCACTTTCGCCCTGCGGGTAGTTTTCGATAACCAGTTTCACCGGATCGATAACTGCCATCGCGCGCGGGGCGTTTTCGTTCAGATCTTCGCGAATGCAGGACTCCAGAGAAGCGATCTCAATGGTGTTATCCTGCTTGGTCACGCCAATGCGTTTGCAGAACTCACGAATAGCGGCAGCAGTATAACCACGACGACGCAGGCCAGAAATCGTCGGCATACGCGGATCGTCCCAGCCTTCAACGTGCTTGTCGGTCACCAGCAGGTTCAGCTTGCGTTTGGACATCACGGTGTATTCCAGATTCAGGCGCGAGAATTCGTACTGGCGCGGGTGAACCGGAATGGTGATGTTGTCCAGCACCCAGTCGTACAAACGACGGTTATCCTGGAACTCCAGCGTACACAGTGAATGCGTAATGCCTTCCAGCGCATCGCTGATGCAGTGGGTAAAATCGTACATCGGGTAGATGCACCACTTGTTGCCGGTCTGGTGGTGTTCGGCGAACTTAATACGGTACAGCACCGGATCGCGCATCACGATAAACGGCGAAGCCATATCGATTTTCGCGCGCAGGCAGGCTTTACCTTCTTCAAAACCACCGGTACGCATTTTTTCGAACAGTGCCAGGTTCTCTTCGACGCTACGATCGCGGAACGGGCTGTTTTTACCTGGCTGCGTCAGAGTGCCGCGGTATTCGCGGATCTCCTCCGCTGACAGTTCATCAACGTACGCCAGGCCTTTATTAATAAGCTCTACCGCATAGGCGTGAAGCTGATCGAAGTAATCCGAAGAGTAGCGAATATCGCCAGTCCAGTGGAAACCTAACCATTCAACGTCGTTTTTAATCGACTCAACGTACTCGATATCTTCTTTAACCGGGTTCGTATCATCAAAACGCAGGTTGCACTGGCCCTGGTAATCTTGCGCAATGCCAAAGTTCAGACAAATGGATTTCGCGTGGCCAATGTGCAGATAGCCATTTGGCTCCGGCGGAAAACGTGTATGGATAGTGGTGTGCTTACCACTGGCCAGATCTTCATCGATGATCTGACGAATAAAGTTACTCGGGCGGGCTTCAGCCTCACTCATCGTGGATTCCTCAAAGCGTAAACAACGTATAACGGAACATGATCTTATAAGCGACGTCAGGAGACAACTATTAGTTGCACAAAAAAGGTGTTTCAACAGGATATATGAGGGTATTTGCTGCAAAAAAAAGCGGCGGAGGAATATACCCCGCCGCTTAAGGCACTTAACTCACTTTACTCAGGAGCAGTTATTTACCTTTAATCTCATACAGTGGTGTTTGACCAGCAACCACATGACCTTCGGCTTTAATGACCAGAGCACCGAAATCATCGCTGTTGCTGCACACAACCGGGCTAATCATGGAACGTGCGTTAGCGTTCAGGAACTCCAGATCCATTTCCAGAATCGGTTGACCTGCAGTCACTTCCGTACCTTCTTCAACCAGACGCTTAAAGCCTTTACCTTCCAGCGCTACTGTATCGATGCCCATGTGGACCACGATTTCCGCGCCTTTAACGGTTTCCAGACAGAACGCATGGTTAGTGTTGAAGATTTTCACGATGGTGCCGGCAGCCGGAGCAACCACGATTTTATCCGTTGGCTTCACCGCCACACCGTCGCCTACAGCTTTGCTGGCGAAGGCTTCATCAGGTACCTGCTCCAGCGCAACCACGTCACCGGTAATCGGAGAAACTAAAGTTTCAACGGTTACAGCGTTCGCTACAGCTTGCGGTTTAGCAACCGGAGCCGCTGCTGCTGGCGCACTTTCACCAGACGCTGCAGCCACCGGGCCACGCGCGACAACTTTCTTCATTTCGTCGCCGATAGATTCGGCCTTCGCACCCACGATGACCTGGATAGTTTGCTTGTTCAGCTTAACCACTCCAGATGCGCCTAAACGTTTACACATCGCATCATTTACGCGACCGGAGTCGGCAACGGTCAGACGCAGACGAGTGATACAGGCATCAATCGCTTTCAGGTTATCGGTACCGCCAACTGCTGCAATGTAGTTGGTTGCCAGTTGAGCCAGACCTTCTTCAGTGTTGCTGTTCGCTTCTTCAGTAACGATATCGTCTTCTTTATCTTCACGGCCCGGCGTTTTCAGGTTAAACATACGAATAACCGCGCTGAACAACACAAAGTAAATGACGAAGAACACCAAGCCCATCACGACCAGCATCCAGACGTTCTGACTCGCCGCCGGCAGGTTGTACATCAACACGTAGTCGATAGCCCCTGCGGAGAAGGAGAAGCCCGCGTGGATCCCCAGCAGTGTTGCAACGAACAGGCTGATACCCGTTAACAGTGCGTGCAGGAGGTACAGCAATGGCGCCAGGAACATGAACAGGAATTCCAGCGGCTCGGTAACACCGGTCAGGAACGCGGTGATCGCAACGGACAACAGCATACCGCCAACCATCGGACGACGTGCTTTCGGAGCGGCGAAGTACATTGCCAGCGCCGCACCCGGCAGACCAAACATCATGATCGGGAAGAAACCAGACATGAACATACCCGCAGTGCCGTCACCCGCGTAGAAGCGGTTGATGTCACCGTGGAATACGGTACCTGCAGCGTTAGTGAATTCACCAATCTGGAACCAGGCGATGGTGTTCAGCACCTGATGCAGACCGGTTGGGATCAGCAGACGGTTGATGAAACCAAAGATACCGGAACCCAGCGCGCCAGCGCCTACGATCCACTCACCTCCCGCATGGATGGCGTTCTGCACCGGCGGCCACACGTAGCCGAAGATAGCAGCCAGCACCAGACAGAAGAAGCCAGTGGCGATCGGCACGAAGCGTTTGCCGCCAAAGAAGCTCAGGAAGTCAGGTAGTTTGATACCAGACCAACGGTTATATACCGCACCGCCGACCAGACCAGTGATGATACCTGCCAGCACGCCCATGTTGATGGCCGGGTTAATGGTAACCATTGCTTTGGTCAATATGAAATAACCAACCGCACCCGCCAGCGCTGCAGCACCCGCGCTGTCTTTTGACCAGCTGGAAGCCACACCGATAGCGAAAATTAACGCCAGGTTATCAAAGATGGCCCCACCCGCTTGCGCGATGAAGGGTACGTTAAGTAAATCTGGTTGGCCGAATCGCAGCAGCAGTGCCGCGACTGGCAGCACAGCGATGGGGAGCTGTAACGCCCTACCCAGCCGCTGGAAAAAACCTAAAATATTCATTTTATTCCCCCTACGAGACCCCGATTAGGCTTCTTTGAAGCCATATTTTTATTGTGCGACCATTCCTGACAGCAAGATTCTGGAACAACAATATTAACCATTCATCTACATTCAGAGTGTGTGAAAATTTAATTCGTATCGCAAATTAAATGCGTGTTTTTTGTGATTCCAGTCACCAAATATCGTTATTAACCCTCCCTTCCACTGGCTAACTACGAAAACTTATTTTATCATTCAAAAAATCGAAACGGATTGATCCTTACCGATGCAAAACCAGGTTACGCTTAATACTGCACAGAGACTCAATCCGCCAATTGCTTACATTTACTTTTGAGGTGAAGAATGAGACTGATCCCCCTGAATACCGCTGAACAAGTCGGCAAATGGGCTGCTCGCCATATCGTTAACCGTATTAACGCGTTCAAACCAACGGCTGATCGTCCGTTCGTTTTGGGCCTGCCGACTGGCGGTACTCCGCTGACAGCCTACAAAGCATTGGTTGAAATGCACAAAGCGGGCCAGGTAAGCTTCAAGCATGTTGTAACGTTCAATATGGACGAATATGTTGGCCTGCCGAAAGAGCATCCGGAAAGCTACCATAGCTTCATGCATCGCAACTTCTTTGATCACGTTGATATTCCAGCAGAAAACATCAACCTCCTCAATGGTAACGCACCGGATATTGATGCAGAATGCCGTCAGTATGAAGAGAAAATCCGTTCTTACGGTAAAATCCACCTGTTTATGGGCGGCGTAGGCAACGATGGTCACATCGCGTTCAACGAACCAGCCTCTTCTTTGGCTTCCCGTACCCGCATCAAAACGCTGACTCACGACACGCGTGTTGCGAACTCACGCTTCTTTGACGGCGACGTCAGCCAGGTGCCTAAATATGCGCTGACCGTTGGCGTGGGCACCCTGCTGGATGCTGAAGAAGTGATGATCCTGGTACTGGGCCACCAGAAAGCGCAGGCGCTGCAAGCCGCCGTTGAAGGCAACGTTAACCATATGTGGACCATCAGCTGTCTGCAGCTGCATCCGAAAGCCGTTGTGGTCTGCGATGAGCCTTCCACCATGGAACTGAAAGTGAAGACGCTGAAATACTTTAACGAGTTAGAAGCGGAAAATATTAAAGGTCTGTAATTGATATCTCCGCCCTGTCGATAAGTTGCAGGGCGGCATTTTTTGAAATCGGGGGTCGGAATGTATGCTTTAACCCAGGGCCGGATTTTTACCGGTCACGAAATTCTTGATGACCATGCGATTGTTGTCGCCAATGGCCTGATTGACAGCGTTTGCCCACTGGCTGAGTTACCGTCAGGAATTGAACAGCGCTCACTGAATGGGGCCATTGTTTCCCCCGGTTTTATCGATGTACAGCTAAACGGCTGCGGCGGCGTACAGTTTAACGATACGGCAGAAGCCGTGACCGTTGAAACGCTGGAAATCATGCAGAAAGCCAATGAAAAATCTGGCTGCACCAGCTACCTGCCAACGCTTATCACCACCAGCGATGACCTGATGAAACAAGGCGTTCGCGTCATGCGTGAATACCTGGCGAAACACCCAAATCAGGCACTAGGACTTCATCTGGAAGGTCCGTGGCTGAATCTGGTGAAAAAAGGCACCCATAATCCGGGATTTGTCCGTCAACCGGACGCTGCGCTGGTTGATTTCCTGTGCAATAATGCCGATGTGATCACCAAAGTAACGCTGGCGCCAGAAATGGTCCCGGTAGAGGTCATTACCAAGCTGGTGAATGCGGGTATTGTGGTTTCTGCGGGTCACTCAAATGCAACGGTAAAAGAAGCAAAAATCGGGTTCCGCGCAGGTATCACCTTTGCGACGCATCTGTTCAACGCGATGCCGTACATTACCGGTCGCGAACCAGGTCTGGCGGGCGCTATTCTTGATGAAGCCGATATCTACTGCGGTATCATCGCCGATGGCCTCCACGTTGATTACGTTAACATTCGTAATGCCAAACGCCTGAAAGGCGACAAGCTGTGCCTGGTCACCGACGCAACCGCACCAGCAGGTGCAAACATTGAACAGTTCATTTTCGCTGGTAAAACAATATACTACCGTAATGGATTGTGCGTTGATGAGAACGGTACACTGAGCGGCTCATCATTAACCATGATTGAAGGCGTACGCAATCTGGTCGAACATGCGAATATCGCTCTCGACGAAGTCTTACGTATGGCAACGCTCTACCCTGCTCGCGCCATTGGCGTCGACAAACAACTCGGCAGCATCGCGCCAGGCAAAGTAGCCAACCTGACTGCGTTCACGCACGACTTTAAAATTATCAAGACCATCGTTAATGGCAACGAGGTCGTTACTGAGTAAGAGAAAGAATGACACCAGGCGGACAAGCTCAAATAGGTAATGTTGATCTCGTAAAACAGCTTAACAGCGCGGCGGTTTATCGCCTGATTGACCAGCATGGGCCAATCTCGCGAATTCAAATTGCCGAGCAAAGCCAGCTTGCCCCCGCCAGCGTAACGAAAATTACGCGTCAATTGATTGAACGCGGGCTGATCAAAGAAGTCGATCAGCAGGCCTCTACCGGGGGCCGCCGCGCTATCTCTATCGTCACCGAAACCCGCAATTTCCACGCGATTGGCGTACGCCTGGGCCGCCACGATACTACGCTCACGCTCTATGATATGAGCAGTAAAGTGGTCGCTGAAGAGCATTATCCCCTCCCGGAGCGCACCCAGGAAACGCTGGAGTATGCGCTGCTCAACACCATTGCCACCTTTATTGAGAACTGCCAGCGGAAAATCCGCGAGCTGGTTGCGATTTCCGTCATTCTGCCAGGCCTGGTTGATCCTGAAAGCGGCGTCATCCGCTATATGCCGCACATTCAGGTCGAAAACTGGGGGCTGGTCGAAGCACTCGAAAAACGCTTTAAGGTCACCTGCTTTGTCGGTCACGATATTCGCAGTCTGGCGCTGGCCGAGCACTATTTCGGGGCAAGCCAGGATTGCGAAGACTCCATTTTGGTGCGTGTTCACCGCGGAACCGGGGCGGGAATCATCTCCAATGGCCGAATTTTTATTGGTCGCAATGGCAACGTGGGTGAGATTGGCCATATTCAGGTAGAGCCGCTGGGTGAGCGCTGTCACTGCGGTAATTTCGGCTGTCTGGAAACAATTGCCGCCAATGCCTCTATTGAACACCGCGTGCAGAACTTATTGAAACAGGGTTATCCAAGCCGACTCACGCTGGATGATTGCGGCATTAAAGCCATCTGTAAGGCGGCTAATAAAGGCGATAACCTGGCATCAGAAGTCATTGAGCACGTTGGTCGTCACCTGGGTAAAACCATCGCCATCGCCATCAACCTGTTTAACCCACAAAAAATCGTCATTGCGGGCGAGATTACCGAGGCTGACAAAGTGCTGCTGCCTGCTATAGAAAGCTGTATCAACACGCAGGCGTTGAAAGCGTTTCGCCACAATTTACCGGTGGTTCGTTCCACGCTGGATCACCGCTCAGCCATTGGCGCCTTTGCGCTGGTGAAGCGTGCGATGCTCAACGGTACATTGCTGCAACGTTTGCTGGAAAGCTAATACCAAGCAGCCTCTGCGTTAGCTGCATCTGCTCACCCCAGTCACTTACTTCAGTAAGCTCCCGGGGTTCTCAGACTTGTGCCGCCTTGATGCAACTCGAATGATTTAGTGTATTTTGTGTATAGTAATGCCTTCTTTTTTTGATGTCGGATTGTCCATGGCCATTAAGAATGTAATTTGTGATATCGACGGCGTGCTGATGCACGACAATGTTGCCGTACCGGGTGCGGCAGAATTTCTGACTGGGATCCTGGAAAAAGGCCTGCCGTTAGTTTTGCTGACTAACTATCCTTCACAGACCGGACAGGATTTGGCAAACCGCTTCGCCACCGCGGGTGTGAATGTCCCTGATAGCGTCTTTTATACTTCCGCCATGGCTACCGCTGATTTTCTTCGCCGCCAGGAAGGGAAAAAGGCCTACGTGGTAGGTGAAGGTGCGTTAATTCACGAGCTGTATAAAGCCGGGTTTACTATTACTGACGTGAACCCCGATTTTGTGATTGTTGGCGAGACGCGATCCTATAACTGGGACATGATGCATAAAGCGGCATATTTTGTGGCCAACGGTGCGCGTTTCATCGCCACAAACCCGGATACTCACGGACGCGGTTTTTATCCTGCCTGCGGTGCGCTGTGCGCCGGTATCGAAAAAATCTCTGGCCGCAAGCCGTTTTATGTGGGCAAACCCAGCCCGTGGATTATTCGCGCGGCGCTCAACAAAATGCAGGCGCATTCGGAAGAGACCGTTATCGTTGGCGACAACCTGCGTACCGATATTCTGGCGGGCTTCCAGGCGGGTCTCGAAACCATCCTGGTATTGTCTGGCGTTTCGACGCTCGACGACATTGACAGCATGCCGTTCAGACCAAGCTGGATTTACCCGTCCGTTGCGGAAATTGATGTGATTTGATGCGTAAGCCGGATAAGACGCCCCCGCGTCATATCCGGCCAGAAGAAATCCTTCCATTTAATAAAACCGCCATAAAATTATCGATTCATTAATAAACCCGTCTATTCTGTAATCTTTTTTCACCAATCCACAATGACCATTGCGTTTTTTATTTTCTGACCCGTAATTCACTTGCGCCCTCTCCAGCTTTGCGGCATTTTCTTTATCAAGCAAACATAAAAAGCATCACGCAACAGGTTAACGGAGAAGGTTATGTGTTCTATTTTTGGCGTATTCGATATTAAAACTGACGCAGTTGAACTGCGTAAAAAAGCCCTGGAATTGTCTCGTCTGATGCGCCATCGCGGCCCGGACTGGTCGGGTATTTACGCCAGTGATAACGCCATTCTGGCGCACGAACGTCTGTCCATCGTCGACGTCAACGCCGGTGCTCAGCCACTGTACAACGTGAAGAAAACGCATATCCTGGCGGTTAACGGTGAAATTTATAACCATCAGGCACTGCGCGCTGAATACGGCGATCGCTATCAGTTCCAGACCGGTTCCGACTGCGAAGTTATCCTTGCGCTGTATCAGGAAAAAGGCCCAGAGTTTCTGGATGACCTGCAAGGCATGTTTGCTTTTGCTCTGTACGACAGCGAGCAGGACGCTTATCTGATCGGTCGCGATCATATCGGGATCATCCCGCTGTATATGGGTTACGACGAGCACGGTAACTTCTACGTTGCGTCTGAAATGAAAGCCCTGGTTCCCGTGTGTCGCACGATCAAAGAATTCCCGGCCGGTAGCTATTTATGGAGTAAAGACGGCGAAATTCGTCAGTACTATCAGCGCGACTGGTTTGAATACGATGCGGTAAAAGACAACGTTACCGATAAAAACGAGTTGCGTCAGGCACTGGAAGATGCAGTGAAAAGCCACCTGATGTCAGATGTTCCTTATGGTGTATTGCTGTCCGGCGGTCTGGATTCATCCGTCATTTCCGCAATCACCAAAAAATACGCCGCGCGTCGTGTTGAAGATCAGGAGCGTAGCGAAGCCTGGTGGCCGCAGTTGCACTCCTTCGCCGTAGGCCTGGAAGGCGCTCCGGACCTGAAAGCCGCGCAAGAGGTGGCGAACCATCTGGGTACTGTACACCATGAGATCCACTTCACCGTGCAGGAAGGTTTGGATGCTATCCGCGACGTGATTTATCACATCGAAACTTACGATGTTACGACGATTCGCGCCTCGACCCCGATGTACTTAATGTCGCGTAAAATTAAAGCTATGGGCATTAAAATGGTGCTGTCGGGCGAAGGTTCTGACGAAGTATTTGGCGGCTATCTCTATTTCCACAAAGCACCAGATGCAAAAGAGCTGCACGAAGAGACCGTGCGTAAGCTGCAGGCGCTGCATATGTTCGACTGTGCCCGCGCCAACAAAGCTATGTCGGCCTGGGGAGTGGAAGCTCGCGTGCCCTTCCTGGATAAGAAATTCCTTGATGTGGCGATGCGCATCAACCCGCAGGACAAAATGTGCGGCAACGGCAAAATGGAAAAACATGTTCTGCGCGAATGTTTTGAATCCTACCTGCCAGCAAGCGTTGCATGGCGTCAGAAAGAGCAGTTCTCCGATGGTGTCGGTTACAGCTGGATTGATACCCTGAAAGAGGTGGCCGCTGAGCAAGTTTCTGACCAACAACTGGAAACCGCCAGCTTCCGTTTCCCTTACAACACGCCATCTTCTAAAGAAGCGTATTTGTACCGTGAGATTTTCGAAGAGCTGTTCCCGGTTGCGAGCGCTGCGGAATGTGTACCTGGCGGGCCGTCTGTTGCCTGTTCTTCTGCCAAAGCAATCGAATGGGATGAGGCGTTTAAAACCATGAACGATCCTTCTGGTCGTGCGGTTGGCGTACATCAGTCCGCTTATAAATAAGTTAATCCTTAGAAAAGGGCCCTGCGGGGCTCTTTTTTATGTCTGTTTTCTGTGCAAAAAAACAATTAATAACTAATAATTGCCGAATATTGCGTCATGCTGTTCGCAACCTAACCAAACAGTCACATTCCAGCTATTTTCAATGAAAAAGGGGTTGACGCTTCAAGGCTCAATACGCATAATGCGCCCCGCAACGCCGATAAGGTTACGCGAAAAAAAGATGGCTACGTAGCTCAGCTGGTTAGAGCACATCACTCATAATGATGGGGTCACAGGTTCGAATCCCGTCGTAGCCACCATCTTTTTTGCGGGAGTGGCGAAATTGGTAGACGCACCAGATTTAGGTTCTGGCGCCGCAAGGTGTGCGAGTTCAAGTCTCGCCTCCCGCACCATTCACCCGTAAGCGTTGCACGGATGGGGTATCGCCAAGCGGTAAGGCACCGGTTTTTGATACCGGCATTCCCTGGTTCGAATCCAGGTACCCCAGCCATTTTTTCTTCGATGTAGCGGTTCACCGCAACGGTCATTGGGGTATCGCCAAGCGGTAAGGCACCGGTTTTTGATACCGGCATTCCCTGGTTCGAATCCAGGTACCCCAGCCATCGAAGAATATGATAATATCTGGCTACGTAGCTCAGCTGGTTAGAGCACATCACTCATAATGATGGGGTCACAGGTTCGAATCCCGTCGTAGCCACCATATTAAGGACGTATCGACTCGTTCGGTAAATCCAAAAAATTGTTGGGGTATCGCCAAGCGGTAAGGCTCTGGTTTCTGATACCAGCATTCCGAGGTTCGAATCCTCGTACCCCAGCCAATTTCAAAAAGTCGTCCATTCTGTGGATGCACCCGTTGGGGTATCGCCAAGCGGTAAGGCTCTGGTTTCTGATACCAGCATTCCGAGGTTCGAATCCTCGTACCCCAGCCATATTAAAAAAGCTCGCTTCGGCGAGCTTTTTGCTTTTCTGCATTTATTATCTGATGGCACTACGCTTACCAGGCCTACAACGTTCTCTGTAGGCCTGTCTGAATTACAATCCTAACGCGTACTTGAGTGCCTGGCGTTTCAGCACGCCGGCGCGCTCTGCGGCCATTAGCCCAAGATTACGCATGATACGCAGCGGCTGCAGGTTGTTGCTAAATCCTGCGTAGAACAGATCCATGCCGCTTTGCATGATGAAATTGTCAGTCATGCGACGGTTCTGATAGCGCTTCAGCACCGGCTGACTTGCCCAGGACTCACCGTAGCTGCGCGCATTCACCAGCTCGTCAATCAGCGCATCCACATCACGGAACCCCAAATTAACGCCCTGCCCCGCCAGCGGATGAATGGTATGCGCGGCGTCACCCACCAGCGCCAGTCCTGGCTGCACATATTGCAGCGCGTGACGGCGCGTTAGCGGGAATGCCCCCGCTGCCACAGGCGTAACGTTACCGAGTCGCGATGGGAAATGTTTGGCGATCTCCGCCTGCAGTTGCGACATATTCAAACCTTGCAACTGACGGATACGCGCCGGTGAGTCGTACCACACCAGCGAGGCCCAGTTATCAAACAGCGGTAAAAATGCGCGCGGACCGTCAGGGGTGAATTGCTGCCAGGTGCTGTCTCCCGGAGAATTCTCGCATTGTACGGTTATCAACATACAGGACTGCGCATATTGCCAGGCATGGATACCAATCCCGGCCATTTTCCGCACCTGAGAATTTGCGCCATCGGCGCCGATGACCAGCTTCGCGCTGATTTTTTCGCCACCAGCCAGCTCAAGCTCATGCCGATCGTTATGTTGATGCAGAGAGATCAGCGACGCAGGCACGCGCAGCGTGACTTTGGGGTGAACGTCCAGAGCCTGCCAGAGCGCCTGTTGCAGGACCGTGTTTTCCACCATATAGCCCAGCAAGGGCAGCTTAAGCTCGGCGGCATCAAACATCACATGGGCATTTTCCCATTCCCACGTTTCCAGACGACGGTAAGGATGGCTGCGCATCCCCTGAACCGTATCCCAGACGCCCAGCCCTTTCAGTAACGACACGGAGGCGGAGCTGATGGCCGAAATTCTGACATCAGGCTGTCCGTCAGCCACAAACGGCGCGGGAACGGCATGTTCAATGACCGTTACCGTAAATCCATGCTGCGCCAGTCCTAGCGCCAGCGCGCCGCCGACCATCCCCCCGCCGACAATGGCAATTTCCGTTGGTTGATTTGTCATGGTCAATTATCCTGTTACATGTATTGTGTAAGTTTACAGGATTTTTTACCCCTTGAGGCTGACATCCGTCATACTGGTCACAACCGCGCCAAAGCAGTACACTATGCGCCCTGCATTTCAGCCACAATTTCGCAAGAGCAAGTCGATGACCAAAAAACTCCATATTAAAACCTGGGGCTGTCAGATGAACGAATACGATTCATCGAAGATGGCCGATCTGCTGGATGCCACCCATGGGTATCAACTGACCGACGTGGCCGAAGAAGCGGATGTGCTGCTGCTGAATACCTGCTCTATCCGTGAGAAGGCTCAGGAAAAAGTCTTCCATCAGTTGGGCCGCTGGAAGCTGTTAAAAGAGAAAAACCCCAAGCTGATCATCGGTGTCGGTGGCTGTGTTGCGTCTCAGGAAGGCGACCATATTCGCCAACGCGCGCACTATGTCGATATTATTTTTGGGCCGCAAACCCTGCATCGTCTGCCGGAAATGATTAACAAAGTGCGTGGAAGTACCACCCGTAGCCCGGTGGTTGATATCAGTTTCCCGGAGATCGAAAAATTCGACCGCCTACCGGAACCGCGTGCTGAAGGTCCAAGCGCTTTCGTGTCAATCATGGAAGGTTGTAATAAATATTGTACTTACTGCGTGGTGCCATACACCCGCGGTGAGGAAGTGAGCCGTCCGGCGGACGACATCCTGTTTGAAATCGCCCAGCTTGCGGCGCAAGGCGTGCGTGAAGTGAACCTGCTGGGACAAAACGTGAACGCCTGGCGCGGTGAGAACTACGACGGCACGATCGGATCTTTTGCCGATCTGCTGCGGCTGGTCGCGGCGATCGATGGCATTGACCGTATCCGCTTCACCACCAGCCATCCGATCGAATTCACCGATGATATCATTGAAGTGTATCGTGACACGCCAGAACTGGTGAGCTTCCTGCACCTGCCGGTACAGAGCGGTTCAGATCGCGTACTGAACCTGATGGGACGCACCCATACCGCGCTGGAATATAAAGCGATCATCCGCAAACTGCGCGCAGCGCGTCCGGATATCCAGATTAGCTCCGACTTCATCGTTGGCTTCCCAGGCGAAACCACGCAGGATTTCGAGCAGACCATGAAGTTGATTGCAGACGTCAATTTTGACATGAGCTACAGCTTTATCTTCTCTGCGCGTCCTGGCACCCCTGCCGCCGATATGGTTGACGACGTGCCGGAAGAAGAGAAAAAACAGCGCCTGTATATTCTGCAAGAGCGTATTAACCAGCAAGCTATGGCCTGGAGCCGTCGCATGGTCGGCACGACCCAGCGCATTCTGGTTGAAGGCACATCGCGTAAAAGCATCATGGAACTGTCTGGCCGTACCGAAAATAACCGAGTGGTGAACTTTGAAGGCAACCCGGAAATGGTCGGTAAGTTCGTGGATGTAGAAATTACCGATGTCTGGACGAACTCCCTGCGCGGTAAAGTGGTGCGCACCGAAGACGAAATGGGTCTGCGCATCGCTGAATCCCCTGAGTCAGTTATTGCGCGTACCCGCAAAGAAAACGATCTGGGCGTCGGTATTTATCAGCCTTAATCTTAAATGCCCGATGGCGCTACGCTTATCGGGCTTACTCTTCTGGGCTCGCTGCCCCGGCGGGCCTTGTAATCTACCTCATCATCCCCATATTTATCGCAATGCTTGCGCCTTTCCCCCATGGCGTGAATAATTTCCTTAGATGCCGGTAAATGTTCAGCGTCCGGCAAGACATGCAAAAGAGGAACAGTTTGAACATAGACACTCGCGAAATCACCCTTGAACCCGCAGACAATGCCCGCCTGTTGAGCCTTTGCGGCCCATTTGATGACAACATCAAGCAGCTGGAACGTCGCCTCGGCATCGAAATTAACCGCCGTGATAACCACTTTAAGCTGACCGGTCGCCCAATTTGCGTCACCGCGGCGGCAGATATTTTACGTAGCCTGTACGTCGATACTGCCCCAATGCGTGGTCAGACGCAGGACATTGAGCCTGAACAAATTCATCTGGCAATTAAAGAAGCGCGAGTGCTTGAGCAAAGCGCAGACAGCGTGCCGGAATTTGGCAAAGCGGTGAACATCAAAACCAAGCGCGGGGTAATTAAGCCGCGTACGCCGAACCAGGCACAATACATTGCGAATATCCTCGACCACGACATCACCTTTGGCGTTGGCCCTGCGGGTACAGGTAAAACGTATCTTGCGGTTGCCGCTGCGGTCGATGCGCTTGAGCGTCAGGAGATCCGTCGAATTCTGCTGACCCGTCCGGCAGTGGAAGCGGGCGAAAAACTCGGCTTCCTGCCGGGTGACCTCAGCCAGAAAGTCGATCCCTACTTACGACCGCTGTATGACGCACTGTTCGAAATGCTCGGGTTTGAGAAGGTCGAAAAGCTGATTGAGCGTAACGTCATTGAAGTTGCGCCGCTGGCCTACATGCGCGGTCGTACATTAAACGATGCGTTCATCATTCTTGATGAGAGCCAGAACACCACCATCGAACAGATGAAAATGTTCCTGACCCGTATCGGCTTTAACTCCAAAGCGGTTATCACCGGCGATATCACCCAGATTGACCTGCCGCGAAGCACCAAATCCGGTCTGCGTCATGCCATTGAAGTGCTGGCTGAAGTCGACGAAATTAGTTTTAATTTCTTCCATAGCGAAGACGTGGTTCGCCACCCGGTGGTCGCCCGTATCGTCACGGCGTATGAAGCCTGGGAAGAAGCAGAACAGAAACGCAAAGCCGAGCTGGCTGCAGAACGCAAACGCGAAGCTCAGGAGCAGGAACAAAAATGAGTCAGGTTATTCTCGATTTACAGCTGGCATGTGAAGACGAATCCGGTTTACCAACAGAAAGTCAGTTTCAAGGTTGGCTGGATGCGGTGATCCCACAGTTTCAGGAAGAGTCTGAAGTTACCATTCGTCTGGTCGATGACGCGGAAAGCCACGAGCTGAACCTGACCTATCGCGGGAAAGATAAATCAACCAACGTACTCTCTTTCCCGTTTGAAGCCCCGCCGGGCATTGAAATGCCGCTGCTGGGCGATTTGATCATCTGCCGTCAGGTAGTCGAGAAAGAAGCGCAGGAACAAGGCAAACCGCTTGAGGCCCACTGGGCGCACATGGTGGTGCACGGTAGCCTGCATTTACTCGGTTACGACCACATCGAAGACGATGAAGCGGAAGAGATGGAATCCCTCGAAACAGAGATTATGCTTGCTCTGGGCTATGAGGATCCGTACATTGCCGAGAAAGAATAAGCATTTCGAAATCTTGTAAGCCTGATAAGGCGCAGCCGCCATCAGGTATTGCGCCTTATCCGGCTTACCTGGTTTGAAGTACGATGAAGAGACATGCCGTCAACAGCTGAATATACGCATGACGAGCTTTGTATTAACTAACATGAGAACCCATACGACGCCATGAGCGACGACAATTCACACAGTAGTGACACCTTAAACAGCAAAAAGGGATTTTTCTCCCTGTTACTGAGCCAACTTTTCCACGGTGAACCAAAAAACCGCGACGAACTGTTGGAGCTGATCCGTGATTCCGGGCAAAACGACCTTATCGATGAAGATACGCGCGATATGCTCGAAGGGGTGATGGATATTGCGGACCAACGCGTGCGCGACATCATGATCCCTCGCTCTCAGATGATTACCCTGAAACGCAACCAGACCCTGGACGAATGTCTCGATGTCATTATCGAGTCTGCCCACTCGCGTTTCCCGGTGATCAGCGAAGACAAAGATCACATTGAAGGGATTCTGATGGCCAAAGATCTGCTGCCGTTTATGCGCAGCGATGCCGAAGCCTTCAGCATGGAGAAAGTGTTACGCCAGGCGGTTGTCGTACCTGAAAGCAAGCGAGTTGACCGCATGCTGAAAGAGTTCCGCTCCCAGCGTTATCATATGGCTATCGTCATCGACGAATTCGGCGGTGTCTCAGGTCTGGTGACCATTGAGGACATCCTTGAACTGATCGTGGGTGAAATTGAAGATGAGTACGACGAAGAAGACGATATCGATTTCCGTCAGCTCAGTCGCCACACCTGGACCATTCGCGCTCTGGCGCCGATTGAAGACTTCAACGACGCTTTCGGTACCCATTTTAGCGACGAAGAAGTAGATACCATCGGCGGGCTGGTCATGCAGGCCTTTGGTCATCTGCCCGCGCGCGGAGAGACTATCGACATTGATGGTTACCAGTTCAAAGTGGCAATGGCCGACAGCCGTCGTATTATTCAGGTTCATGTCAGAATTCCGGACGACTCACCCCAGCCCAAACTGGACGAATAAACCCGAAACTGGATCTAAGACTACATGGCATTTGCCCCATTAATTGAACGCCAGCGCATTCGCCTGCTGCTGGCGTTATTATTCGGTGCCTGCGGGACGCTGGCTTTCTCTCCGTATGACATCTGGCCCGCTGCGATCGTTTCGCTGATGGGCCTGCAGGCTCTTACCTTCAATCGCCGTCCGCTCCAGTCTGCCGCAATCGGCTACTTCTGGGGATTGGGGCTGTTTGGCTCCGGCATCAACTGGGTTTACGTCAGCATCGCGCAGTTTGGCGGTATGCCAGGCCCCATTAATGTGTTCCTCGTGGTTCTGCTTGCCGCATACCTTTCCCTCTACACCGGCCTGTTTGCCGGCGTGTTGGCGCGTCTGTGGCCGAAAACCACCTGGATACGCGTGGCGATTGCCGCGCCAGTCGTCTGGCAAATAACCGAATTCCTGCGCGGCTGGGTACTGACCGGCTTCCCGTGGCTACAGTTCGGCTACAGTCAGATCGACGGTCCGTTAAAAGGGCTGGCTCCGGTAATGGGCGTTGAGGCGATTAACTTCCTGCTGATGGTGGTTAGCGGCCTGCTGGCGCTGGCGCTGGTGACGAGTCACTGGAAGCCGCTGATTGCCGCGCTAGTGCTCTTTGCTCTGCCCTTTCCGCTGCGCTATATCCAGTGGTACACGCTTGAGCCGGAAAAAACCACTCAGGTCTCGATGGTGCAGGGTGACATTGCGCAGTCGCTCAAATGGGATGAAGGTCAGTTACTCAACACCCTGAAGATTTATCTCGACGCCACCCAGCCTGAGATGGGCAAATCACAGCTAATCATCTGGCCAGAATCCGCTATTCCGGACCTGGAAATTAATCAGCAGCGTTTTCTGGGCATGATGGATGACCTGCTGAGATCGAAAAACAGCACGCTGATTACCGGTATCGTTGACGCACGTCTGAACAAGCAGAATCGTTACGACACCTACAACACCATCATCACGCTGGGTAAAGACAGCCCGTACAGTTACGACTCCAGCAACCGCTACAACAAAAACCATCTGGTACCGTTTGGCGAATTCGTCCCGTTGGAATCGATCCTACGCCCGTTAGCGCCGTTCTTTGACCTGCCAATGTCGTCTTTCAGCCGGGGGCCTTATGTGCAGCCACAGCTGCATGCGCACGGCTTTAAGCTGACGGCTGCCATCTGCTATGAAATCATTCTTGGCGAACAGGTACGGGATAATTTCCGCCCGGATACGGACTACCTGCTGACGATTTCCAACGATGCCTGGTTTGGTAAATCCATCGGCCCGTGGCAGCACTTCCAGATGGCGCGTATGCGTTCCCTCGAGCTGGCGCGCCCTCTGCTGCGTAGCACCAACAACGGTATTACGGCGGTGATTGGTCCACAGGGTGAGATTCAGGCGATGATCCCGCAGTTTACCCGCCAGGTCCTGACCACCAGCGTGACGCCAACGACGGGCTTAACCCCTTATGCCCGTACCGGTAACTGGCCGCTCTGGCTGCTTACCGCGCTGTTTGGCTTTGGTGCGGTGGTAATGAGCCTGCGCCAGCGTCGTAAGTAACCTTCCTTCCCCGGCCGGATAACGTTTCGCTTATCCGGCCCACAAAACATTTCCCGCTCCCCATTCTGGCACGTCTATTGCTTTGTTCTACAAGACAAATGCAGTTTTGGCTGAATGTGCAACCTAGTCGCACCAACGTTGAGCGCCGGTAGCACCTGAAAAGTGCAACAAGATATTTTTGCCCCCAAATGGTGCGGCGCACCTCGCAAAAATAAACAATAAAACAGCAAATTCTTTACATTCATCCAAACTAAATGTTAACAAACATATACAAGACTGCACGTTTTAGTAGCAAACAATAACAACATCACAATGGGTATCAATGCGTCCCTGGCGCAGACGATAAAGGAGTTGGATATGCAATTACGTAAGCTCGCCACTGCCATGCTGGTCATGGGAATGTCCGCCGGTCTGGCGCACGCAGAAGACGCAGCACCAGCGGCAGGCAGCACGCTGGACAAGATCGCCAAAAACGGCGTGATTGTGGTCGGCCACCGTGAATCATCGGTACCGTTTTCTTACTACGATAACCAGCAAAAAGTGGTCGGTTATTCACAGGATTACTCCAACGCGATCGTTGAAGCCGTGAAGAAAAAGCTGAACAAGCCTGACCTGCAGGTGAAACTGATCCCGATTACTTCACAAAACCGTATCCCGCTGCTGCAAAACGGCACCTTCGACTTTGAATGTGGCTCCACCACCAACAACGTCGAGCGCCAAAAACAAGCGGCTTTCTCTGACACCATTTTCGTTGTTGGTACTCGTCTGCTGGCGAAAAAAGGCGGCGACGTCAAAGATTTCGCCGATCTGAAAGGTAAAGCCGTAGTCGTGACTTCGGGTACCACCTCAGAGGTGCTGCTGCACAAGCTGAATGAAGAACAAAAAATGGATATGCGCATCATCAGCGCGAAAGACCACGGTGACTCTTTCCGTACTCTGGAAAGCGGCCGTGCCGTTGCCTTTATGATGGATGACGCCCTGCTGGCTGGCGAGCGCGCGAAGGCGAAGAAACCAGACAACTGGGAGATCGTCGGCAAGCCACAGTCTCAGGAAGCTTACGGCTGCATGCTGCGTAAAGATGACCCTCAGTTCAAAAAGCTGATGGATGACACTATCGCCAAGGCGCAGACCTCAGGCGAAGCTGAGAAATGGTTTGATAAGTGGTTTAAAAATCCAATTCCACCGAAGAACCTGAACATGAATTTCGAACTGTCAGACGAGATGAAAGCCCTGTTCAAAGAACCGAATGATAAAGCGCTTAACTAATTAATTAGAAGAGTACACAAAACCTTTCAAGTTATATCGAGGCGGCAACTGAGCGAATTCCCGGGCGCTTACATGAGTAAGTAACCGGGATGAATAAAGGCAGCCAACAACGAGATATCTTGAAGGATGAAGTGTAATCAGGGAGGCTTCCCCTCCCTCTCGATTGCTACTCAGCACGGACAGACTATAAGCCTGATGGTCGTTCCCCATCAGGCCTGAAAACCGCAAAACGCTGAATAACAATCTTCGGGGGTAGCGCTGCTACCCTTTTTTTTCTGGAGTAGATTTATGTCTATAGACTGGAACTGGGGTATTTTTTTACAACAAGCCCCGTTCGGCAACACCACCTATCTCGGCTGGCTCTGGAGTGGTTTCCAGGTCACTGTCGCGTTATCTATCACCGCCTGGGTTATCGCTTTCCTCATCGGCTCTTTATTCGGCATCTTACGTACCGTACCAAATCGTTTCCTTTCCGGGATCGGAACGCTGTACGTCGAGCTGTTTCGTAACGTTCCGCTCATTGTCCAGTTTTTTACCTGGTATCTGGTCATTCCTGAACTGCTGCCGGAAAACATCGGGATGTGGTTTAAGTCAGAACTGGATCCCAACATTCAGTTCTTCCTCTCATCCATGCTTTGTCTGGGGCTGTTTACCGCTGCGCGCGTCTGCGAACAGGTTCGTGCCGCTATTCAGTCTCTGCCTCGCGGGCAGAAAAATGCCGCGCTGGCGATGGGGCTGACGTTGCCGCAGGCCTACCGCTATGTTCTGCTGCCAAACGCTTACCGCGTGATTGTTCCGCCAATGACCTCGGAGATGATGAACCTGGTAAAGAACTCCGCGATCGCCTCCACTATCGGCCTGGTCGATATGGCTGCGCAAGCGGGAAAACTACTGGATTACTCCGCCCACGCATGGGAATCGTTTACGGCCATCACTCTGGCCTACGTACTGATTAACGCCATCATCATGCTGGTGATGAATCTCGTCGAACGCAAAATCCGCCTGCCTGGCAATTTGGGAGGCAAATAATGTACGAATTTGACTGGAGTTCTATCGTCCCTTCCCTGCCGTATCTGCTGGATGGGCTGATCATCACGCTGAAAATCACCGTCACGGCAGTCGTCATTGGTATCGTCTGGGGGACCATCCTTGCGGTAATGCGTCTGTCCAGCTTCGCGCCAATTGCCTGGTTTGCGAAGGGCTACGTCAACGTATTCCGCTCCATTCCGCTGGTGATGGTGCTGCTGTGGTTCTACCTGATTGTGCCCGGCTTCCTGCAAAACGTGCTGGGTCTGTCGCCAAAAACCGATATTCGCCTGATCTCAGCGATGGTCGCATTTTCGATGTTTGAAGCCGCGTACTATTCCGAGATTATCCGCGCCGGTATCCAGAGTATTTCTCGCGGGCAGTCCAGTGCCGCGCTGGCGCTGGGGATGACCCATTGGCAGTCGATGAAGCTCATCATTCTGCCGCAGGCATTTCGCGCGATGGTGCCGCTGCTGCTTACCCAGGGCATCGTACTCTTCCAGGATACCTCGCTGGTCTATGTATTGAGTCTGGCAGACTTCTTCCGTACCGCCTCCACCATTGGCGAGCGTGACGGCACGCAGGTTGAAATGATCCTGTTTGCTGGCGCCGTTTATTTTGTATTCAGTCTGAGCGCATCGTTGTTGGTCAGCTATTTGAAGAAAAGGACAGTTTAATGATTACCCTGAAAAATGTTTCTAAATGGTATGGTCACTTTCAGGTGCTGACCGACTGCTCCACGGAAGTGAAAAAAGGTGAAGTGGTGGTGGTCTGCGGCCCGTCAGGTTCAGGTAAATCAACGCTTATCAAAACGGTGAACGGGCTGGAGCCGGTACAACAGGGCGTCATCACCGTTGATGGTACCGTGGTGAATGATAAAAAGACCGATCTGGCCAAACTGCGCTCTCGCGTTGGCATGGTGTTCCAGCACTTTGAACTGTTCCCGCATCTGTCGATTATTGAGAACCTGACTCTGGCGCAGGTAAAAGTGCTTAAACGCGATAAAAAGCCGGCCCGCGACAAAGCGCAAAAGTTACTGGAACGCGTTGGTCTGTCAGCGCATGCCGAGAAGTTTCCAGCTCAGCTCTCCGGGGGCCAGCAACAGCGTGTCGCCATCGCCCGGGCGCTGTGCATGGATCCTATCGCTATGCTGTTTGACGAACCGACATCAGCACTCGACCCAGAAATGATCAACGAAGTACTGGACGTCATGGTTGAACTGGCCAATGAAGGGATGACCATGATGGTGGTTACCCACGAAATGGGCTTTGCGCGTAAAGTGGCGAACCGGGTGATCTTCATGGATGAAGGGAAGATTGTTGAAGACTCACCGAAAGAAGAGTTCTTCGCTAATCCAAAATCAGACCGTGCCAAAGACTTCCTCGCGAAAATCCTGCACTAATTTTGCTGGCGCGCACCTCCATGTGCGCGCCACCTCACGATTTATCTCTTCACTTCTCGAAACAGGCACAGCCCAGCGTTAACCTTGTCACAAAGTCCCACTTACAAGGAGCAACAATGGCACTTCCTATCCTGTTTGATTGCGATCCAGGTCATGACGACGCTATCGCAATTGTTCTCGCCCTCGCTTCACCTGAACTGGATGTGAAAGCGATAACCTCCTCTGCCGGTAACCAGACCCCCGACAAAACACTGCGTAACGTATTGCGTATGTTAACGTTGCTCAACCGCACGGATATCCCAGTGGCCGGTGGCGCAGTCAAACCGCTGATGCGCGACCTGATAATTGCCGATAACGTCCACGGTGAGAGCGGGCTTGATGGCCCGGCGCTGCCTGAACCCGCTTTTGCTCCACAGGACTGTACTGCCGTGGAATTGATGGCGAAAACCCTGCGTAACAGTCAGGAACCGGTGACGATTGTCTCCACCGGGCCGCAAACTAACGTGGCATTGCTACTGAATAGCCATCCTGAACTGCACCCCAAAATCGCCCGTATCGTGATCATGGGTGGTGCAATGGGCCTCGGAAACTGGACGCCCGCCGCCGAGTTCAACATCTTCGTGGATCCAGAAGCCGCTGAGATCGTGTTCCAGTCGGGCATTCCGGTGGTGATGGCTGGACTAGATGTCACGCATAAAGCGCAAATACATCGTGAAGATACCGAACGGTTCCGCGCTATCGGCAATCCCATTTCGACAATCGTTGCTGAACTACTCGACTTCTTCTTTGAATATCACAAAGATGAAAAATGGGGATTCATTGGCGCGCCGCTGCACGATCCATGCACCATTGCCTGGCTGCTGAAACCTGAACTGTTTACCACCGTTGAACGCTGGGTTGGTGTGGAAACTCAGGGCAAATACACCCAGGGAATGACCGTGGTTGACTACTACTTCCTGAGCGGCAATAAGCCAAACGCCACCGTGATGGTGGACGTGGATCGCCAGGGGTTTGTCGATTTGCTAGCGGAGCGTCTGAAATTTTACGCCTGAAATTTATCATTGAGTAAGATCGCTATGTTGAATCATAGCGATTTTACTGTTAGCTAATAGCGAACGTGAATACTGCGTTACTTCATTAATTTGTCAGGTAATACTGAATAAATCCCCCAGCAGATTAATGTATCATGCAACATCCGGCACAACAAATCAGAGGAACATTGAATGAATGCTTCAGATTATCTCAGGGTAAGATTTCAGAATGACAGGCAGTTATCCATATATATTGAGAATGGATTCACAAATACGATACAGGCCGCAAAAGGTATCGCCTCTGATATTTATTCAGGAATAGAAAGAGCTAGCTGGTATTCGAGCTGTTTAATCCCCAGATATAATGATGTATGTCAGGAATTGAAATCTGAAGAGATAAGGACTGTTTATTCCATCATGTCTATATTCAGATACCGTGATGTTATTACATATATGCTGTATTTATATTTCCTGACCGTGAGCAAAGATGTTAAAGAAGGTAACAAAGAAGGATCTGCCCAAAAGATGGTTCGCAACGCAGCAAACCTTGCTGCTCGTATAACAGTGGCAAGTGGTACGCGGTTTGCTGTAGCCTCAGCTATGGCGGAAGCTATTGCACAGTCAGAGTTTCTGTCAAAAGCCGTTGCGCAAAAACTGGCTGGTAAAATGCCAGTTGGCGTTTATCTTCTGCAGGTCTATGGGTTTCAGCAAAAAGCAGCTATGGCAGCCCGGGCACTGAAAGCAATAGATCCAAGTTATTATTGGATTCTTTACCAAGCAAAGCTGGAGATGCTCTATTACTTCGTTGAGCCAGCTCTTTCAGAAATAATTCAGAAAGTTCATGCTGGTATCTATTCTAACCTCGATCAGCTTGCCGACGAAATCATGGAAAGATTCGATGTTTAAGAGTCTAATATCAGTTGTACTCTATAACCTTGTACTCCCAGCAATCTTGATTTTTTTTGCCGTACTCTGGTTATATTTATTTCCTGAATACTGGTGGGAGCTAATGCTAATCAGTATTATTGTTATTTTTTGGTTTTATCCGTTCATTACAGAAAAATTCGAAAAATTTAAATAACCCAATATTATATATTTATTAAGCCAATCCATAAAAGGAATTTATAATGTCTAATCCAGCTTACCTTTGGTTAGTTGATACTAATGGTTCCCCGCTTGTAGGTTCGTCTCTGGTCTCTGATCGAGTAGGTGCTATAGAAATAAAATCCCTTACCCATAATGTAAATATTCCAACAGATGGTAATACAGGGCGGCTAACTGGTACGCGCATTCATGCTCCAATCCAATTTCAGAAAGAATTTGATCGTGTAACTCCCCTGCTATATAAGGCTCAAAGCGAAGGAGCGACACTTAAATGCGCAACGATAAAAATGTACACGCTCACCGAAGCTGGAATGGAAAAGGAGTATTTTAATATCATTCTAAACAATGTGAAAATCACATCCATTACCGCAGATCTTTATCCTGGAGCTTCAACCGGGACACATCTTGAAACCATTCTGCTACGCTATGAAAGCATCACATGGAAGCATTGCGATGGAAATATCATCTATACGGATGCCTGGAATCAACGCGTTGTGGCGTAACACATTCGCAATACCTCACAGAGCCGCGTTAGCGGCTCTCAGGTGAAAATCACGGCTCAAACGGTCGACGCTGGAACTGATCGTGTCCGCATTTCGGGCATAGCGGCAGCACATCAGGAGTGTACACCGCTAAATGGAAGTGGCACTTCTCGCACACCAGGTTGCCCAACCCGACCACCTCGCCGCTGTGATAAACCCCGTGATGGCTGAGGTCCTGGAACACTTCGCGCCATTCGAGCTGCGTTTTATCGGTAATATCGGCCAGTTCCTGCCAGATACTCTCTTTGATAACCCGCATAAAGACGCTGTCGGTCTCCTCATCGAGGCTTTCTTCATAGCTCAGAGCAAACTCTTCCAGGTCGCGTCTGACGGCCCGGGTGAGCTCTTCCACCTCGGTGCGCGTTAACTCCCCGGTCTGCATAACGCGCTGACGCGCCTGTTCCACCAACGCATCAATATCGCGTTCGCCATTACGCAGGCGTTCACTCAGTGAAGCCACCAGTTCACGGTAATATTGAGCAACCTTGTTCATCGCTTCGCCTCCTGGGTCGTTAACTGTCTATAATAATAGACGTTATTTACGCTACGCTTTGCAAGACTGTCCACAGAGTGTGTAAATTCGTGCAAGAATTATCCTTACGGGAATTCAACGTTGAATGCGCGAAAGGCTGTTTTGGCGCGGGCGTTTGGGCTATGCTATGCGGATCTAAAACACCACATCTAGAGCTACGTTTGTAGCTGTATTGAAAACAGGACCACTGGCTGCCATGCAAGAGCAATACCGCCCGGAAGAGATAGAATCCAAAGTACAGCTTCACTGGGATGAGAAGCGCACATTTGAAGTTACCGAAGACGAGAGCAAAGAGAAGTATTACTGCCTGTCTATGCTTCCCTATCCTTCTGGTCGACTACACATGGGCCACGTACGTAACTACACCATCGGTGACGTGATCGCTCGCTATCAGCGTATGCTGGGCAAAAACGTACTTCAGCCAATTGGCTGGGATGCGTTCGGCCTGCCTGCCGAAGGCGCTGCGGTTAAAAACAACACCGCCCCGGCACCGTGGACGTATGACAACATTGCATACATGAAAAACCAGCTCAAAATGCTGGGTTTCGGTTACGACTGGAGCCGTGAGCTGGCGACCTGCACCCCGGAATACTACCGCTGGGAACAGAAGTTCTTCACCGAGCTGTACAAAAAAGGGCTGGTGTACAAGAAAACGTCTGCCGTTAACTGGTGCCCGAACGACCAGACCGTACTGGCGAACGAACAGGTTATCGACGGCTGCTGCTGGCGTTGCGATACCAAAGTTGAGCGTAAAGAGATCCCGCAGTGGTTCATCAAAATCACCGCTTACGCTGACGAACTGCTGCGCGACCTGGATAATCTGGATCACTGGCCTGACACCGTGAAAACGATGCAGCGCAACTGGATTGGCCGCTCTGAAGGCGTGGAAATCACCTTCGATGTGAACGGTTACGACAACACGCTGACCGTCTACACCACACGCCCGGACACCTTTATGGGTGCGACCTACCTGGCCGTTGCTGCAGGTCATCCGCTGGCGCAGAAAGCCGCTGAAAATAACCCAGAACTGGCTGCCTTCATTGACGAATGCCGCAACACCAAGGTTGCTGAAGCCGAAATGGCGACCATGGAGAAGAAAGGCGTCGACACTGGTTTCAAAGCCGTTCACCCGCTGACTGGCGAAGAGATCCCGGTTTGGGCGGCAAACTTCGTGCTGATGGAATACGGTACAGGCGCAGTTATGGCCGTTCCGGGTCACGATCAGCGCGATTACGAATTTGCGACCAAATATGGCCTGACCATCAAGCCGGTAATTCTGACTGCTGAAGGCGCAGAGCCGGATCTGTCTGAACAAGCGCTGACCGAAAAAGGCGTGCTGTTTAACTCCGGTGAGTTTGACGGCCTCGACTTCGAAGCGGCCTTCAACGCTATTGCTGACAAGCTGGTAGCTAAAGGCGTGGGTGAGCGTAAAGTTAACTATCGTCTGCGTGACTGGGGTGTTTCCCGTCAGCGTTACTGGGGCGCGCCGATTCCGATGGTGACGCTGGAAGACGGTACCGTCCTGCCAACGCCAGAAGACCAACTGCCGGTTATTTTGCCGGAAGACGTAGTCATGGACGGCATTACCAGCCCAATCAAAGCCGATCCGGAGTGGGCGAAAACCACCGTTAACGGTATGCCTGCGCTGCGCGAAACTGACACCTTCGATACCTTTATGGAGTCGTCCTGGTACTACGCGCGCTACACCTGCCCGCAGTATCAGGAAGGTATGCTGGATTCCGACGCGGCGAACTACTGGCTGCCGGTTGATATCTACATTGGCGGTATTGAACACGCCATCATGCACCTGCTCTACTTCCGCTTCTTCCACAAACTGATGCGCGACGCAGGCATGGTCAACTCTGATGAACCAGCTAAACAGCTGCTGTGTCAGGGGATGGTTCTGGCCGATGCGTTCTACTACGTTGGCGCCAACGGCGAACGTAACTGGGTTTCTCCGGTTGATGCCATCGTTGAGCGTGACGAAAAAGGTCGTATCGTCAAGGCTAAGGACGCAGAAGGTCATGAACTGGTGTATACCGGCATGAGCAAGATGTCCAAGTCGAAAAATAACGGTATCGACCCGCAGGTCATGGTTGAACGCTACGGCGCCGACACCGTACGTCTGTTCATGATGTTCGCTTCTCCGGCTGATATGACGCTGGAATGGCAAGAATCCGGCGTTGAAGGGGCGAACCGCTTCCTGAAACGTGTCTGGAAACTGGTTTACGAACATACGTCCCAGGGAGATTTTGCTGCCCTGAACGTTAATGTGTTGAGCGAAGATCAAAAAGCGCTGCGTCGCGACGTGCATAAAACCATTGCTAAAGTCACCGATGATATCGGTCGTCGTCAGACCTTTAACACCGCGATTGCGGCGATTATGGAGCTGATGAACAAGCTGGCGAAAGCACCGCAGGCAGACGAGCAGGACAGAGCCCTGATGCAGGAAGCGTTGCTGGCTGTTGTACGCATGCTCAACCCGTTCACCCCACACGTTTGCTTCACCCTGTGGCAGGCGCTGAAAGGCGAAGGCGATATCGACAACGCGCCGTGGCCGGTGGCGGACGAAGCAGCAATGGTTGAAGACTCAACGCTGGTTGTGGTTCAGGTAAACGGCAAAGTACGTGGCAAAATCACCGTTCCGGTAAACGCCACTGAAGAGCAGGTTCGTGAACGTGCTGGCCAGGAGCATCTGGTGGCAAAATATCTTGATGGCGTTACCGTACGTAAAGTGATTTATGTACCGGGTAAACTCCTCAATCTGGTCGTTGGCTAAGCGCGGGAGGAAGCGTGCGACTTCTGACAACATTGTTGTTATCGCTGGCGGTGCTTGTCACCGCCGGGTGTGGTTGGCATCTGCGTAGTACTACGCAGGTTCCACCCTCAATGAAAACCATGATCCTGAACTCTGGCGATCCGAACGGCCCGTTAAGCCGCGCGGTGCGTAATCAGCTGCGTCTGAACGGCGTTACGCTGCTTGAAGACGGTACTATGCGTAAAGATGTGACGTCCTTACGTCTGGGTGCGGTCAGCCTTTCGCAGGATACGGCATCGGTATTCCAGAACGGTCAAACGGCTGAATACCAGATGGTGATGTCCGTAAGTGCTACTGTGCTGATTCCAGGTCATGATATTTACCCAATCAGCGCCAAAGTTTATCGTTCGTTCTTTGACAACCCACAGGCTGCACTGGCGAAAGATAACGAGCAGGACATGATCATCAAAGAGATGTATGACAAAGCGGCTGAACAGTTGATTCGTAAGCTGCCAAGCGTACATCTGGCCGATACTCAGTCATCCAATGCTGATGCTGAGCCTGCGGTGAATAAAACCGCAGCGCCTGCGTCATCTCCGGCGCGTGTCTCCACCACGCTGGGTAACTGATGCTCAAGTTGTACCCTGAACAACTCCGCGCACAGCTCAATGAAGGGCTGCGCGCGGCGTATTTACTCTTGGGCAACGATCCCCTCTTATTGCAGGAAAGCCAGGATGCCATCCGTCAGGCTGCCGCAACGCAAGGATTCGAAGAACACCACGCCTTCACTCTGGACAACAGCACCGACTGGGGAGAGATTTTTTCACTCTGCCAGGCGATGAGCCTGTTTGCCAGCCGTCAAACCCTGCTTCTGCAGTTGCCTGAAAATGGCCCTAATGCCGCCATTAATGAACAGCTCGCGTCACTCGTCACTCTGTTACATGACGATCTGCTGCTGATAGTTCGCGGCAACAAACTCACCAGGGCACAGGAAAACGCCGCATGGTATACGGGGCTTGCAAATAACGCGGTTCAGGTAAGCTGCCAGACGCCGGAACAAGCACAGCTTCCTCGCTGGGTTGCCGCCAGGGCGAAACTTAACAACCTGCAACTGGATGACGCAGCCAATCAGCTGTTGTGCTATTGCTATGAAGGTAATTTGTTAGCACTGGCGCAAGCGCTGGAACGATTAGCGTTGCTTTGGCCTGACGGCAAACTAACGCTGCCTCGCGTAGAGAAAGCGGTTAACGATGCCGCGCACTTTACCCCATTCCACTGGGTAGATGCGCTGCTAATGGGTAAAAGCAAACGCGCGCTGCACATTCTGCAGCAGCTACGCCTGGAAGGTAGCGAGCCGGTTATTTTGCTGCGTACGATCCAGCGTGAGTTGCTGTTGCTGGTTAACTTAAAACGGCAGTCGGCCCATACGCCTTTGCGCACGTTGTTTGATAAACACCGGGTGTGGCAAAATCGCCGGGGCATGATGGGAGATGCCTTAAACCGGCTGAACCCGGCGCAACTGCGTCAGGCTGTTACGCTTTTAACGCGTACGGAAATTACGCTTAAACAAGACTATGGTCAGTCAGTGTGGGCGGAACTTGAGGGGCTTTCCCTTTTGCTCTGTCATAAATCGCTGGCCGATGTTTTTATTGATGGTTGATATGAAATCATTACAGGCTTTGTTCGGTGGCACCTTTGATCCGGTGCATTACGGTCATCTTAAACCGGTTGAAATTCTGGCGAATCTGATTGGCCTTTCCCGGGTCATCATCATGCCCAATAACGTGCCGCCACATCGTGCGCAGCCCGAAGCGTCCGGTGAGCAACGTAAGCGTATGGTTGAACTGGCCATTGCTGATAAACCGCTATTTTCCCTGGATGAACGCGAACTGAAACGCGATACCGCCTCCTACACCGCGCAAACGCTAAAAGAGTGGCGCGAGGAGCAAGGCCCAAACGTGCCGTTAGCGTTTATCATTGGTCAGGATTCGCTGCTTACCTTCCCTTCCTGGCATGACTACCACACGATTCTGGGTAATACCCACCTCATCGTGTGCCGACGTCCGGGCTATCCACTCGAAATGGCGCAGGAAAAACACCAGCAATGGCTGGAGGATCATCTGACCCATTCAGCAGATGACCTGCACAACCTGCCTTGCGGGAAGATTTACCTGGCCGAAACGCCGTGGTTTAACATCTCCGCCACGCTCATCCGTGAGCGCCTGGAAAAGGGCGAGCCGTGCGACGACCTGATGCCAGACGCGGTGCTTGACTATATCAATCAACAGGGACTGTACCGCTAAGCGCCTTGCGTAAGGCCGTCAGCAGGTGGTTATTCTCTTCCTGGCTGCGAACGGCTACCCGATAATAGCGTGCATCCAGCCCCGGATAATTGGCGCAACTGCGAATCAAGACATGCTGTTTCAGCAACGCAAGTTGCAGATCAATATCCGCACGATCGCAGCGTAATAAACGATAATTTGCCCGGCCGGGATACGCCGTCAGGCCGGGCAGATCTTGCAGTTGTTGATCAAACCGCTCCCCCTCTTGTTCCAGCCATTTCCACGTCGCCCGCTGATACGCGCTATCGCGTAAGATAATCTCGCCTGCCAGGGCAGCAAACGCATTAATTGACCACGGCATTTGTTGGTTGCGCATCTTTGCAACGGCCTGTTCGTTACTGTTGACCAGATACCCCAGACGCAATCCCGGGATCGCATAGAACTTGGTGAGCGAACGTAGCACCCAAATATGCGGGTTCTCGTGCAGTAACGGGATAAACCCCGACTCCCCGGCAATAAAATCGATAAACGCTTCATCAAGGATCAGGGCGATCCCCAGCGACTCACAACGCGTGGCAATTTCACGCAGCAGGCGGGTTTCGGGCAACAACCCGGTGGGATTATTGGGCGTACAGAGAAACAGGCAGTCCAGCTCAGGCGTTAACGCATCGAGGATCGCATCGGTAAGCTGCCAACCATCGTCTTCGCACAGCGCAAACTCATGGATCGTACAGTCTCCCCATTGCAGCGCCCGACGATATTCCGCAAATCCGGGCGTCACGATCATCGCGTGGCGTGGCTTCAGGCCATGCACCAGGGTAAAAATGGATTCGGTTTCACCGTTCCCGGCCAGGATCCACGACGTCGGAATTTGATGATGCTCCGCCAGCGCGGCATGCAGTTGCGCGTAATCGATATCCGGGTAACGCTCCGTGCAGTCCAGATTGTCGATAATCGCCCGTTTTAAACTTACTGGCATACCCAGCGGGTTAATATTCGCGCTAAAATCCAGCAACTGCTCAGGCAAGATGCCCAACAATTCGGCGGCTTCTCGGGTGTTACCGCCATGTGCGCTCTTCAATAAAGACATCGTGCCGCTCCACGTAAAAAAGGGTATTTTAGTGAAAAATCACTGCGCAATCAGGGCAAACATCATATTTTGTGCGAATAGCCTCACGAGGAAAACATGAGACTCTGGTTAGTACGTCATGGCGAAACCGAAGCCAATGTCGCTGGTTTATATAGCGGCCACGCCCCCACACCGCTAACGGAACGGGGGATCGCTCAGGCGCAAACGCTGGGTACGCTGTTACGCAATGTCCCTGTCGACAACGTTCTGTGCAGCGAACTGGAACGCGCCCGCCATACAACGCAGTTGATTCTGGCAGAACGTGAAGTTCCTGTGCGCAACATGCCTGAGCTTAATGAGATGTTTTTTGGTGACTGGGAAATGCGTCACCATCGCGATCTGGCGCGCGAAGACGCCGAAAATTACGCCGTGTGGTGTAACGACTGGCAGAATGCGACGCCCACCAATGGCGAAGGTTTTCAGGCGTTTTCCCAGCGAGTGGAACGTTTCATTGCCCAGCTTGCTGATTATAAAGCGTGCCAAAATCTGCTGGTGGTGAGTCATCAAGGCGTGCTGAG
The DNA here is from genome assembly GCF_013729795.1 of Citrobacter sp. RHBSTW-00859. Lineage (NCBI taxonomy): Bacteria > Pseudomonadati > Pseudomonadota > Gammaproteobacteria > Enterobacterales > Enterobacteriaceae > Citrobacter > Citrobacter sp. RHBSTW-00859. The sequence goes on from NZ_CP056284.1 coordinate 3,497,207, forward strand.
CGTGTTGATCGCCCGTCTGCTGTCCATGCCCGCTGCGGCAATGTGGCATTTCCGCGTCGAACAAGGCTGCTGGAGCGCAATTGATTTTTGTGACGATTTTGCGGTTCTGAAAGTGCTTAACAGCCAGGCCGTATGGCGCGACGGGGAGTGAAAGCGCTGTTTTTTATGCCGAAGGGCCTCTCTCCCATTGACACCCCATGACAGGCTGTTATTCTCCGCAGCCTGACTTTTCCCGCCCTTCAGAGCTTTGCAGAAATTGTTTTACAAAAATGGCGATGCATTCTGTAGCGTGGGGTGGGATGATAGCGCACTTCACAAGCGCATTCGGAGACATTTGTCCCGATATCGCCTCTGGTTCAGGTATACTAACGGACGTTTTTAACTCTTTTCACCCAGGGGGAACACTTGCAGGGTAAAGCACTCCAGGATTTTGTAATCGACAAAATTGATGACCTGAAAGGTCAAGACATCATCGCCTTAGACGTTCAGGGCAAATCCAGCATCACTGATTGCATGATTATCTGCACCGGTACATCCAGCCGTCACGTTATGTCTATTGCAGACCACGTGGTTCAGGAGTCCCGCACTGCTGGCCTGCTGCCGCTCGGCGTGGAAGGCGAGAATGTCGCTGACTGGATCGTCGTTGACCTCGGCGATGTGATTGTCCACGTGATGCAGGAAGAGAGTCGTCGCCTGTATGAACTGGAAAAACTCTGGAGTTAATGCGTGAAGCTGCAACTTGTCGCTGTGGGTACGAAAATGCCTGACTGGGTACAAACCGGATTTACCGAGTATCTCCGTCGGTTTCCGAAAGATATGCCCTTTGAGCTGATCGAAATCCCGGCAGGAAAGCGCGGCAAGAACGCGGACATTAAACGCATTCTCGACAAAGAGGGTGAGCAGATGCTGGCTGCCGCAGGCAAAAACCGCATCGTCACCCTTGATATCCCGGGTAAACCCTGGGACACGCCGCAGCTGGCGACCGAACTGGAGCGCTGGAAACTGGACGGTCGTGACGTCAGCCTGTTAATTGGCGGGCCTGAAGGTCTCTCTCCTGCCTGTAAAGCGGCAGCGGAACAAAGCTGGTCACTCTCTGCATTAACCCTTCCACACCCTCTTGTTCGGGTTCTGGTCGCGGAGAGTCTGTACAGGGCGTGGAGCATTACCACCAACCATCCTTATCACCGTGAGTGATCATTGATTCTTGAGTAGATTAAGCAGCGGATGAAACTACAGAATTCTTTTCGCGACTATTCGGCTGAGTCCGCGCTGTTTGTGCGCCGGGCGCTGGTCGCTTTTTTGGGGATTTTGCTGCTAACCGGCGTGCTGATCGCCAACCTTTATAATCTGCAAATCGTTCGCTTCACTGATTATCAGACCCGTTCGAACGAAAACCGCATCAAACTGGTGCCTATCGCGCCGAGTCGCGGCATCATTTATGACCGCAACGGAATTCCTCTCGCCCTTAACCGCACCATTTATCAGATAGAAATGATGCCGGAAAAGGTAGACAACATTCAGGATACCCTCGACGCGCTGCGTAACGTCGTAGACCTGACGGACGACGATATTGCTGCCTTTAAAAAAGAGCGCGCCCGTTCACACCGTTTCACCTCAATTCCGGTAAAAACCAACCTGACTGAAGTTCAGGTCGCACGCTTTGCCGTGAATCAATATCGCTTTCCTGGGGTCGAAGTTAAAGGCTATAAACGCCGCTATTACCCATACGGCTCTGCGCTGACCCACGTAATTGGCTACGTATCGAAGATCAACGATAAAGACGTAGACCGCCTGGACAAAGACGGCAAACTGGCTAACTACGCGGCAACGCATGACATCGGCAAGCTGGGTATTGAACGCTATTATGAGGACGTGCTTCACGGCCAAACCGGGTATGAAGAAGTTGAAGTGAACAACCGCGGCCGCGTCATTCGCCAGCTGAAAGAAGTGGCGCCGCAGGCCGGGCACGATATCTATCTCACCCTTGATTTGAAACTCCAGCAGTATATTGAAACGCTGCTGGCGGGCAGCCGTGCCGCCGTGGTGGTTACCGACCCGCGTACCGGTGGCGTTCTGGCGCTGGTATCTATGCCGAGCTATGACCCGAATCTGTTCGTGGATGGTATCTCCAGTAAAGATTATTCCGGGTTGCTCAATGACCCGAACACCCCCTTGGTTAACCGCGCCACACAGGGTGTTTACCCCCCTGCTTCGACGGTTAAACCTTACGTTGCGGTTTCTGCGTTAAGCGCAGGTGTCATCACCCGCAATACCGGCCTGTTCGATCCGGGCTGGTGGCAGCTACCGGGCTCTGAAAAACGTTACCGCGACTGGAAAAAGTGGGGGCACGGCCATCTGAATATCACCCGCTCTCTGGAAGAGTCCGCGGATACGTTTTTCTATCAAATCGCCTATGATATGGGGATTGACCGGCTTTCAGAGTGGATGAGCAAATTTGGCTACGGCAAATATACGGGCATCGATCTTGCCGAAGAACGCTCCGGCAATATGCCAACCCGCGAGTGGAAGCAAAAACGGTTTAAAAAGCCATGGTATCAGGGTGATACCATTCCCGTCGGCATCGGCCAGGGTTACTGGACAGCAACCCCAATCCAGATGAGTAAAGCGCTGATGATCCTTATCAACGACGGTTTGATAAAAGTCCCGCATCTGTTGATGAGCACGGCAGAAAACGGCAAGCAGGTGCCGTGGGTACAGCCGCACGAACCGCCCGTTGGCGATATTCATTCTGGTTACTGGGAAATCGCGAAAGACGGTATGTACGGTGTTGCGAACCGCCCTAACGGAACTGCACATAAGTATTTTGCTGGCGCGCCTTACAAAATTGCGGCGAAATCCGGTACCGCGCAGGTCTTTGGCCTGAAAGCTAATGAAACCTATAACGCGCATAAGATCGCCGAGCGTTTACGTGACCACAAGCTGATGACGGCCTTCGCCCCCTATGATAAACCCCAGGTCGCTGTCGCCATGATCCTTGAAAACGGCGGTGCGGGTCCGGCAGTGGGTACCATTATGCGCCAGATCCTTGACCATATTATGTTGGGCGACAACAACACCAATCTGCCTGCGGAAAACCCAGCGGTTGCAGCAGCGGAGGACCAATAATCGTGACGGATAATCCGAACAAAAAAACATTCTGGGACAAAATCCACATCGATCCCACAATGTTGCTTATTTTGCTGGCTCTTCTGGTTTACAGCTCACTGGTCATCTGGAGCGCCAGCGGCCAGGATATTGGCATGATGGAGCGCAAAGTCGGCCAGATCGCAATGGGCCTGGTCATCATGGTAGTGATGGCGCAAATTCCCCCCCGGGTGTATGAGGGCTGGGCGCCCTATCTCTATATCTTTTGCATCATTCTGTTGGTGGCGGTAGACGCCTTCGGCGCCATTTCCAAAGGTGCGCAGCGCTGGCTGGATTTGGGTATCGTGCGTTTTCAGCCTTCTGAAATTGCCAAAATCGCCGTGCCGCTGATGGTTGCGCGCTTTATTAACCGTGACGTTTGCCCACCATCGCTAAAAAATACCGCCATTGCGCTGGTGCTGATTTTTATGCCCACGCTGCTGGTCGCCGCCCAACCAGACCTCGGCACTTCAATTCTGGTCGCCCTTTCCGGTCTGTTTGTCTTGTTCCTTTCTGGTTTGAGCTGGCGCTTAATCGGCGTTGCGGTGGTTCTGGTCGCGGCGTTTATCCCGATACTGTGGTTCTTCTTGATGCATGATTACCAGCGTCAGCGCGTCATGATGCTGCTCGACCCGGAAACCGATCCGCTGGGCGCGGGTTATCACATAATTCAGTCTAAAATTGCTATTGGCTCCGGCGGGTTACGCGGCAAAGGCTGGCTGCATGGTACACAATCGCAGCTTGAGTTTTTACCCGAACGCCACACCGACTTTATCTTTGCTGTCTTAGCGGAAGAGCTGGGTCTGGTGGGGATCTTGATTCTGTTGACGCTCTACATTTTGCTGATTATGCGCGGATTATGGATCGCTGCCCGCGCGCAAACCACCTTTGGTCGCGTCATGGCGGGTGGCTTAATGTTGATATTATTCGTTTATGTCTTCGTAAATATTGGTATGGTGAGCGGTATTCTGCCCGTGGTTGGGGTTCCACTCCCACTGGTCAGTTACGGAGGCTCGGCACTTATCGTGCTGATGGCCGGGTTCGGGATTGTTATGTCGATCCACACCCATAGAAAAATGTTGTCGAAAAGCGTGTAAGGGGTACGCAATGCGTAAGCAGTGGCTTGGTATCTGCATCGCAGCAGGAATGCTCGCGGCGTGTTCGAGTGATGATGGTCAGCAACAGGTTGCTGTCGCGCCGCAGCCTGCGGTGTGTAATGGTCCGATTGTTGAAATCAGCGGGGCCGATCCGCGCTTTGAACCCCTGAACCCAACGGCGAATCAGGACTACCAGCGTGATGGTAAAAGCTACAAAATCGTGCAGGATCCCTCCCGCTTTAGCCAGGCCGGACTTGCCGCTATCTATGATGCGGAACCAGGAAGCAACTTAACCGCGTCTGACGAAGCGTTCGATCCGATGCAGCTGACCGCTGCGCATCCGACGCTGCCAGTCCCCAGCTATGCCAGAATTACCAATCTGGCGAACGGCAGGATGATCGTCGTGCGCATTAACGATCGCGGGCCTTATGGCAACGATCGCGTGATTTCACTTTCGCGCGCCGCAGCCGATCGTCTGAACACCTCCAACAACACTAAAGTGCGTATCGACCCAATCATCGTCGCCCCGGATGGTTCATTGTCCGGACCGGGTATGGCTTGTACCACGGTCGCGAAACAAACTTATGCCTTGCCTGCGCGTCCTGATTTAAGCGGTGGCGGCAATATGGGAAGCATGCCTTCGCCATCGGATGCAGGTCAGCCGCAAGGCGATATTCGTCCGATCAGCAATTCCACGCTGAAAAGCGATGATCCAACCGGTGCGCCAGTAAACAGCAGTGGATTCCTCGGTGCGCCAACCACGCTCGCATCAGGCGTGCTGGAAAGCAGCGAGCCGACTCCGGTGCCGCAATCGACAACCACCGCACCGGTCACGTCAACCGCGCCGGCAACAACACCAGCAGCCGTCACAGCCCCTGCGCCTGCGGCAACTGCCAACGGACGCTATGTGGTTCAGGTTGGCGCCGTCAGCGAGCAGTCGCGCGCGCAGCAGTATCAAAAGCGTTTAAGCCAGCAGTTTGGCGTTCCTGGCCGGGTGGTACAAAACGGCGCAGTCTGGCGTATCCAGATGGGGCCGTTTGCCAGCAAAGCTGAAGCCTCCACATTGCAGCAGCGTCTTCAATCCGAGGCGCAATTACAGTCCTTCATCACCGGCGTGTAATAACGTAAATCAGGTATCTGAACTGTCAGTTTCTGTAAATGACATTAACAAAGTCACGCGGAAAGTCAGATGCCTGCCAGTTATGCATTTGCTATAGTAGGGCACTTTTTTTAATTTCATCACGGACGTCGTAGTTCAGACCATGAAGACCACTTTTTCCGCTCGTTTCGTGCAGCGTATGGCGCTCACCGCGGCTCTCTGCGCAGCCTCTCTCTCTGCTGCCCATGCCGATGACCTGAATATTAAAACCATGATCCCGGGTGTTCCGCAGATCGATGCGGAGTCGTATATCCTGATTGATTACAATTCAGGTAAAGTTCTGGCAGAACAGAACGCAGACACTCGCCGCGACCCCGCCAGTCTGACCAAAATGATGACCAGCTACGTCATCGGCCAGGCGATGAAAGCCGGGAAATTCAAAGAAACCGATCTGGTCACCGTCGGCAATGACGCATGGGCTACGGGCAACCCGGTCTTCAAAGGTTCATCGCTGATGTTCCTCAAGCCAGGCATGCAGGTTCCTGTTTCTCAGCTGATCCGTGGTATTAACCTGCAATCCGGAAACGACGCGTGCGTGGCGATGGCAGACTTCGCAGCCGGTAGCCAGGATGCTTTCGTCGGCCTGATGAACAGCTATGTGAATGCGCTGGGCCTGAAAAACACCCACTTCCAGACCGTTCATGGTCTCGATGCTGACGGTCAGTACAGCTCGGCTCGCGACATGGCGATGATTGGTCAGGCTCTGATTCGCGACGTGCCTAACGAATACTCTATCTATAAAGAAAAAGAGTTCACCTTTAACGGCATTCGTCAGTTAAACCGCAACGGCCTGCTGTGGGATAACAGCCTGAATGTCGACGGTATCAAAACCGGTCACACCGATAAGGCTGGCTATAACCTCGTTGCATCCGCAACCGAAGGCCAGATGCGTCTGATCTCCGCCGTTATGGGTGGTCGCACCTATAAAGGCCGAGAAACCGAAAGTAAAAAACTGCTGACCTGGGGCTTCCGTTTCTTCGAAACCGTGAACCCGTTGAAAGTGGGTAAAGAATTTGCCTCAGAACCTGCCTGGTTTGGTAACACCGATCGTGCGTCGTTAGGCGTTGATAAAGACGTCTACCTGACCATTCCGCGCGGCCGCATGAAAGACCTGAAAGCCAGCTATGTGTTGAACACCACTGAACTGCACGCCCCGCTGCAGAAAAACCAGGTTGTCGGCACTATCAACTTCCAGTTAGATGGCAAAACCATTGAACAGCGTCCGCTGGTGGTGCTGCAGGAAATCCCTGAAGGCAACTTCTTTGGGAAAATCATTGATTACATTAAATTAATGTTCCATCACTGGTTTGGCTAAAAATCGAACACTTGAAAGTGTGATTTACGTCCCCATATACTAGGTATCCAGATAACTCCCACGCGCAGTGGGAGTTATTATTTTTTGATGTAACGCCGGAGCTGACATGAAAACCAAACTTAACGAACTGCTTGAATTCCCTACTCCATTTACTTACAAAGTAATGGGGCAGGCGTTGCCTGAGCTGGTTGATCAGGTGGTTGAAGTGGTACAGCGCCATGCGCCAGGTGATTACTCTCCGACGGTAAAACCGAGCAGCAAAGGCAACTACCACTCGGTCTCAATCACCATCACTGCTACACACATTGAGCAGGTTGAAACGCTGTACGAAGAATTAGGCAATATCGATATCGTACGCATGGTGCTGTAAAAACCTGTCGGTTACCCGCTGCATCCCCGCTCGGGTAACCCCTCCCCCCTGTGATATACTTTTCCCCTCTTTAACATTCTCTACGGAGATGCCGTTTTGTATCAGGATAAAATTCTGGTCCGCCAGCTCGGTCTTCAACCTTACGAGCCAGTCTCTCTGGCCATGCATGAATTTACCGATACCCGTGATGAAAACAGTCATGATGAAATCTGGCTGGTAGAGCATTATCCTGTCTTCACCCAGGGTCAGGCAGGTAAAGCTGAGCACGTATTGATGCCGGGATATATTCCGGTGATCCAGAGCGATCGTGGCGGTCAGGTGACCTACCACGGGCCAGGCCAACAAGTCATGTATGTGCTGTTGAACCTGAAGCGTCGTAAACTTGGCGTTCGCGAACTAGTTACGCTGCTGGAGCAAACCGTCGTGAATACCCTTGCGGAAATAGGCATTGACGCCCACCCGCGAGCCGATGCGCCTGGCGTATACGTGGGTGAGAAGAAAATCTGCTCTTTGGGATTACGTATCCGTAAAGGATGTTCATTTCACGGCTTAGCGCTCAACGTGGATATGGACTTGTCGCCTTTCCTGCGTATCAATCCTTGTGGTTATGCCGGGATGGAGATGGCGAAAGTATCGCAGTGGGATAGCACGGCCACGACCGAGAGCATTCGCCCCCGCCTGCTGGCCAACATCTTCGCGCTGTTGGGTAACCCACCGCACGAGTACATTGCGGACTGAAAATACGGTCATAGTTTGCCACGGCATATGTTGTGGCAAATGGCACAAAACAACAACTATTTTACATTTTGCCAGCCTGTCAGGCTGCTTTCTGGCCCGTTTCAATGATATACTGCGTATCACTAATTCAAAAATAGTTGATAAATGCAACATTCCCTTGAATTGAAACGCTTTCCTTCGTAATTCGCAACTGGAACACGCAAGCTATGAGTAAACCCATTGTGATGGAACGCGGTGTTAAATACCGCGATGCCGATAAGATGGCTCTTATCCCGGTAAAAAATGTGGCAACAGAGCGTGAAGCCCTGCTGCGTAAACCGGAATGGATGAAAATAAAACTGCCAGCGGACTCCACTCGCATCCAGGGCATCAAAGCGGCAATGCGCAAAAATGGCCTGCACTCTGTCTGCGAAGAAGCTTCCTGCCCTAACCTGGCTGAATGTTTCAATCACGGAACAGCAACCTTTATGATCCTCGGCGCAATCTGTACTCGCCGTTGCCCATTCTGTGACGTTGCCCATGGCCGTCCGGTTGCTCCTGACGCCAACGAGCCGTTAAAACTGGCTCAGACGATTGCGGACATGGCGCTGCGCTATGTCGTGATTACCTCCGTTGACCGCGACGATCTGCGTGACGGCGGCGCTCAGCACTTTGCTGACTGCATCACCGCGATTCGTGAGAAAAGCCCGTCGATTAAAATCGAAACGCTGGTGCCTGACTTCCGTGGCCGTATGGATCGCGCGCTGGATATCCTCACAGCCACGCCGCCGGACGTGTTTAACCACAACCTCGAAAACGTACCGCGTATTTATCGTAATGTACGCCCTGGGGCTGACTACTACTGGTCGCTGAAGCTTCTGGAACGCTTCAAGGAAGCGCACCCGGAGATTCCGACCAAATCGGGTCTGATGGTGGGTCTGGGTGAAACTAATGCTGAAATCATTGAGGTCATGCGCGACCTGCGCAGCCATGGCGTGACCATGCTGACGCTGGGGCAGTATTTACAGCCAAGCCGCCATCACCTCCCGGTTCAACGCTATGTAAGCCCGGATGAGTTCGATGAGATGAAAGCAGAAGCCATGGCTATGGGCTTTACCCACGCTGCTTGCGGTCCATTCGTGCGCTCTTCATACCATGCTGACATGCAGGCCAAAGGGCTGGAAGTGAAGTAATCGTGTAATACTCACTTACATATCAGCAATAAAAAACCGGCAAATCGCCGGTTTTTTTCATGCAGAGTTTGCAGTATTACTCTTTATGAGAAAGCTTCTCAGCCTGAACGCTACCATCAGCCTCTTTCTTGGCATCGGCATTATCGTCGTTCATTGCTTTCTTGAAGCCCTTGATTGCCGTCCCCAGGTCTCCACCCAGAGTACGTAACTTCTTGGTACCAAACAGCAGAACAACCAGTGCGGCAACCACCAGCAGTTTGGTAATACTAATCTCACCCATAGATACCTTCTTGACTTAAACCAGGCTACATAAAGCGCCATATTAACCTGAGAATATTAACGGCCTTTCGACGCGCGCACACAATAGCAATCTGTAACAAGGTGAATCAAGCCTTGTTTAAAAAAACGTCATAATAATTGCGGTGGCGCAAAGCGTCGGTTACTTAACACCGGAAGTTGTGCCCTGACCTGCCTGACCCGCTCGGCGGAAACCTCGGCCATAATGAGCGCGGGCGTTTCAGCCGCCGCCGCAATAGTCACGCCAAAGGGATCGATGACCCGGCTTTGGCCGATATTCTTGTTGCCGCATTCTCCAGCCGCAACCAGATAACACGTGGCATCCAGCGCTCTTGCCGCCAAAAGCGTGGCCCAATGATGCTCTTTTAACGATCCCCGCACCCAAGCCGCAGGTAAAACGAGAATCTCAGCCCCCTGCAACGCGTGCGCCAGCGCCAGCTCAGGGAAGCGCAGGTCATAGCAGGTCATTAGCCCTACTTTTGATCCGCCTACGTCCAGCAGCGGCGCTATGGCGTCCCCTGCATCGACATTACGTGACTCCTGAATCGAAAAGGCGTCATAGAGATGTAATTTAGCGTAATGGGCCACTACCCGACCAGCCCGTAGCGCCACCAGCATGTTAAATGCCCGGCCAGGCACAGAGGGAACATGAATCGTCAGGATTGTCGTCATCTCATTTTGTGCGCTTTCTCGCAACAAACGCGTAAGAAACCCACCTTCCAAAAGCTGAGCTGATTTCACTGACAGGTCAGGGTCTAAATCGTCACGCGCCAGCAATGCCTCCGGTAATACCAGTAGCGACGCCCCCTCTCCTGCAGCCTGAGACATCAGTAAGGCGCAGGTTTCTGCATTTTTTTCCCATGAAGGTCCCACGGCAAATTGCCCTGCTGCAACGAACATATTCCCTCCAGAAAACTTTGTTAAGCTCGCCAACAACAATTATTCAGCGTTACACTCACCCTCTATACAATCAAATAGCAGGATTACGCAGTGTTACAACTCCTTTTAGCAGTTTTTATCGGTGGTGGCACAGGTAGCGTAGCAAGATGGATGTTGAGTATGCGGTTTAACCCGCTGCATCAGGCCATTCCATTCGGTACGCTGGCTGCAAACTTACTTGGCGCATTTATCATTGGTATGGGTCTGGCATGGTTTAATCGCATGACAAATATTGACCCAATGTGGAAGGTGCTGATTACTACAGGCTTTTGCGGGGGACTGACAACGTTTTCCACTTTCTCTGCTGAGGTAGTGTTTTTACTGCAGGAAGGACGCTTTGGTTGGGCTATGGTGAATGTACTGGTTAATCTGTTGGGATCATTCGCGATGACCGCCCTGGCATTCTGGTTGGTATCTGCTTCTCCCGCACATTGAAGCGAAAAAAACCCGCAATTAAGCGGGTTTTGAATGCTTGCTGTCGTATGCTTACAGAGCGATTACGTTTGCAGCAGAAGGGCCTTTGGCACCGTTAGTGATTTCGAACTCTACACGCTGACCTTCAGCCAGAGTTTTAAAACCATTGGTCTGGATTGCAGAGAAGTGTACGAACACATCTTTGCTGCCATCTTCCGGAGTAATGAAACCGAATCCTTTGGACTCATTAAACCACTTAACGTTACCTTTAATCTTAGACATCAAAATTACCTTTACATGAAAAATAGACACAAATGCTGTGTCGGGTATCAGTACAACAATTGTGGTGCACTTTGTCCAGTCGAACTTTATCAAAAAGTGATAAATGTCGCGTTATTTTTCAGTTAAACTTCCTATCACTATGTTTTTAAAAGACTTTCCAATAAACTACCTGACAATACAGGTAGTCCATCAAAACTGGAACCGCATCCACGCAAAGTAGACGTTGCCGTTGTTATACGTTCCAGGAATGTAGGTCATCTGAAACGTTGCCGGGCCATAACCAATTGATGCCAGAGGTAACAGCACCGGTACCGGAATGTAGTTCCAGTTATCACGCGCGGTGAAACCGGCGGTAAAGCCGAGACCTGTATGGAAGTTTTCATCAGCCAGCGGTCGCCAGGTTTTTTCCCAGCCATAGCCGCCAATGGGTTCCCATTTATTGTAGGAATCCTTAAACGCCATGATATAAAGTCCGTGCCAGTTACCTTTATCATCCCAACGGGATTGACCAAATCCTGCACCCCACGGCCGTTCATTGTAGCGATCCGTTTTTTCTTTATCGTAGGCAAAACGCGCATGCCAGGTAATAGCAGGTACATACAGATCATAATGTTCCGGCTGCTGCCAGGTTTCACTGACATTATCTTTAAAAGTAGCAAACCAGCCTTTATCTTCAGCAGCAGCCTGGGAAGTGAAAGCTAACTGAATAAAAATAAATGAAAAAATGAGAAAATATCGTTTAGCGAAAATCACAACTTAATTACCATCCTGGGATTTATTATTAATTTTAGCAAACCCAACCTTAATGTCAGCTTAACAAAAATGCGCAAATAAAAAATCAGAATATTCCTCAGCCTATAACCTACCCCTTTATTTACTGAGCCATTTCATAGGAACTATTTTCTCTTTATTGCCAATAAATTGTGCTTTCCTGCGGCGAGAGTTAAATAACATCACAATAAATTAACAATAAAGCATCAATATCACCACAAAACACACACACCAACGCTGCGCTTCACAGTTTTTTATTGTGATATTCTTTTTTTAATCGCGATGCTGAAAAAACGGCTTAGCCATCGCTTGAATCCGTATTTTTATTGATTTCAATCAGCAAGAGTTATCGGTTTATTAGGCACATTCTGTCACCACTTTTTACTTTTTTTAGTTTTTTAACTTTCTGGGCAGCAATGCGACAGGGGAAACAATGTTGACATTTATTGAACTCCTTATTGGGGTTGTGGTTATTGTGGGTGTAGCGCGCTACATCATTAAAGGTTATTCCGCGACAGGCGTACTGTTTGTCGGCGGTCTGGTTTTGCTGATTATCAGTGCGTTGATGGGCCATAAAGTTTTGCCGTCTAGCGCAGCAACAACGGGCTATACGGCAACAGACATTGTTGAATATATTAAAATTTTGCTGATGAGCCGTGGCGGCGATCTCGGCATGATGATTATGATGCTGTGTGGTTTTGCCGCCTACATGACGCATATTGGCGCGAATGATATGGTGGTTAAGCTGGCCTCTAAGCCGCTGCAGTATATCAATTCACCTTATCTGCTTATGATTGCCGCCTATTTTGTCGCCTGCCTGATGTCCCTGGCGGTCTCTTCAGCAACCGGTCTGGGCGTATTGCTGATGGCGACATTGTTCCCGGTCATGGTTAACGTTGGGATTAGCCGTGGCGCCGCAGCGGCCATTTGCGCCTCCCCAGCCGCTATTATTCTTTCGCCAACATCCGGTGATGTAGTGCTGGCTGCAAAAGCCGCGGAAATGCCGCTGATCGATTTCGCGTTTAAAACCACGCTGCCAATTTCCATTGCCGCCATCATTGCTATGGCGATTGCCCACTTTTTCTGGCAGCGTTATCTGGATAAAAAAGAGAACATTTCTCATGAAATGTTAGATGTGGCTGAAATTACCACTACCGCCCCGTCGTTTTACGCCATCTTGCCATTTACCCCGATCGTTGGCGTCCTGATTTTCGATGGAAAATGGGGCCCACAGCTGCATATCATTACGATTCTGGTGCTGTGCATGCTCATCGCTGCTGTACTGGAGTTCGTACGAGGATTCAACACCCAGAAGGTTTTCTCGGGTCTGGAAGTCGCCTACCGTGGTATGGCGGATGCCTTTGCTAACGTGGTGATGCTGTTAGTCGCGGCGGGCGTTTTTGCCCAGGGTCTGAGCACAATCGGCTTTATTCAGAGTCTGATTTCTATCGCCACCTCGTTTGGCTCCGCGAGCATTATTCTGATGCTGGTACTGGTGATCCTGACTATGCTGGCGGCAATGACCACGGGGTCCGGTAACGCACCGTTCTATGCCTTCGTTGAGATGATCCCGAAACTGGCGCACTCTTCTGGCATTAACCCGGCTTACCTTGCTATCCCGATGCTGCAGGCATCAAACCTTGGACGCACAATCTCTCCGGTCTCCGGTGTGGTTGTCGCTGTCGCAGGGATGGCAAAGATCTCTCCGTTCGAAGTAGTGAAACGTACCTCGGTTCCGGTACTGGTTGGACTGCTGGTTGTGATTATCGCAACTGAAGTGATGGTGCCGGCGACGTCCGCCCTGATTGGCGGTTAACGATAACTGTCAGCATCTGACCTTGATACGCAAAATCATTTAAGCTGCATCAAGGCGGCAAGTGAAGACATCCCCAGTACCATAGATAATTATGTGACTGGGGTTTCTTCACGCCGCCCACAAAGAGGCAGCTTCAAGGATGACGTGAATTAGCCGCCGTGATAAATACGCTGCGGCCTCCCCACCTTACCGTGAATAATCTCCGCAATAATCAAATGACGGCTGGCACAGTACTCCAGGTAGCGCCTGGAGGTGGTACGGCTGATAGTGAGCGCCTGGGCGATCGTTTCCGCAGTATGATGTACCGTCGGATCGGCAAATAATTTCAACACCGCATTCAGCGTTAACGCATCAATTCCGGTCGGCAAATCGCCTTTCGGTTCGCCGCGCGCATAAGCATTAAACATTTCATCAATCTGCTTTTGACTGGCGCTGTCATTACCGGCCAACATGCGTCTGCGCTGTTGATAACGCGTCAGCGTCTGTCCCAGGCGCTCGTAGGCAATGGGTTTGACCAGATAATCAAACGCGCCGCTGCGCACGGCCTCGGAGACCGTTTCCATGTCGCTGGCCGCCGTGGTAAACACCACGCCCCCCGGATAACGCGTCTGGGTTAGCTCATGCAACAACGTAATTCCCTTGCCGTCCGGCAAGTAGTTATCGAGCAGAATCAAACCGGGCTTAAAACGCTCAATCATCATCCTCGCTTGCGCAAGATTACCCGCCAGCCAAATCTGGCTGAAGCCGGGTATATGGCGGATATATTCAGCATGCATTTCCGCCAGTAGCGTTTCATCCTCAACGATCAATAGCGTTAATGGTTCCGTCATTATTTTTTTTCACTTTCGGAAGAAATAAAGAAAATAAGGTGCCGCAGGGGGAGTTATCTTCGAGTGTAATCACCCCGTTACAGCGCCTCACATAACTTGCAATCAGATACAAACCGATGCCATGTTCACCTGGTTCATCGGTACGGGTGCTCACACCCTGTTCAAATATTTTTTCACGCAATGCTTCCGGTACACCGCATCCCTGATCGGCAACTTCGATGATCACGTCATCCCCTTCATCGCTCAAATAGAGTTCGACGATCTTGTTGCCTTGCTGGGTGCGCAAGCTCGCTTCAAATGCATTATCAAGCAGATTGCCAACAATTGCTGCAAACTCTGTGCTATCCAGCCCCTCAGGGAGTTGATGCAGTTGACTGCCAGGAACGATAGTCATAGTGAGGCCCAGTTCACACGCACGCTGCACCTTGCCAAACAACAGACCGGCTACCTGACGATCGGCAAACGCGCCGCGCAGGCTGTCAATCAGTTGCTGTTGCGCCTGCGACTCCCCCTGCACCATTGCCAGCACCCGGTCATACTCTTTCATTTGCAGCAGGCCATTAATGGTCGACATCCAGTTAAGGTGTTCATGACGCAGCGTTCTCAGGCTCTCTACATACTGTTTGATCTGCGTTAATTGCGCATTAAGAGTAGCAATTTCATCTTTACTACGAAAACTGATGATTGCCCCAAGCAGTTCATCGCCGGAGCGAATCGCCTCACGGTTAGCGATAACGCTCAGGCCATTAAAGTTCACCATCGCGTCCTGTCGTTTTTCCGCAATCTGCTGGGTGAAAAAGTCAGTCGGCTGAACCACCTCACTAACCGGTTTTCCAAGCCACTTTCGTCCAGGCGAAGACAGCCCCAGCATTTTCCTCGCGCTGCGGTTTATTGCGGTGATATACCCATCAGGGTCCACGGCGATCAAACCTTCATATACCGAGCTGAATAGCGCTTCCTGCTGACGCACTACCCGCGCGATTTGCTTAGGCTCCATCCCCAACATCTGCCGGCGAATATGGGCGGCAAATAACCAGGAGAGCAGCATAAGTACCAGCAACAGCAGGATAAACACCCCTGCCATTGGGAGTAAAAAGTCCGATCGCCAGCTATCGATCTTACTGATCAGATAGCCAATTGAGACCACGCCAATGATTTTGCCATCGTCATCAAAGATGGGCGTTTTGGCGCGCATCGCCATCCCAATCGACCCTTTGCCGGTAATAAAGTAACTTTCCCCTCTTTCCAGCGCGCCGGGTTTGGTGAACTGCATCGGGTAGCCAATTTTTTCCGGATTTGGGTGGTAAAGGCGGACAGAGTTGGTATCCCCGATCACCACATAGTCGAAGTCAGTCCCGCTCTGCAGTTTGTCGGCAATGGTCGCCAGACGCTTGTAATCACGATGCTTCACCGCCGCGATGATACTGTCGTTAGAGGCGATGATTTTGGCCTGGTTCATCGCCATATCGCGGACATGCGTTGCCAGATAATCTTCAAAACTGGCGGTAAAGTATTGTGCTAACGCGGCGATAATAAAAACAGAAACGACCAAAATAAGCAGAAAGATACGCAATGGAAACGCCAGACTGCGAAAAAAAGGAAACCGTGTTTTATTTTTCTGCTCTGCCATATTTCTTCCTCAGCGACGATACCCGAAACTTATTTCTCATTGTAGTTGTAATAAAAATGTTTTATTTGCAAGTCGCGGTATAAAACAGGATCGTTGCAGATTCCCCACCTTAAATCAATTAAACAAATTAAAACCACACGCTATTTCGGAGTTAAATTAATTAAAAAACTTAAAACCATAAAACACATTAAAACCTTCTAACTTATTGTGAAATAAATCAAAAATTACCTCCAAAATACTCCTTACGATGTATGCAGCAGGGAAAAAAAGAAATACTCCGTAATAAAAAAACATTCCCTTCAATTGCAAACAAGAAGTTATCAGGTTGCTAAACAGAGCAACAAAAACAGAAACCCAGTAACAAATATAGCATCGGGGCTCTATTCACTATGTTCGGTAATAATATATTCACGCAAGTTAAACGCTCAGAAAATAAAAAGATGGCGGCTATCGCGCAATTTCTGAAAGAGAATGATTTGAGCGTTGATACAACTGTCGAAGTATTTATCACCGTCACCCGTGATGACCGCCTGATTGCCTGCGGTGGCATTGCCGGCAATATCATAAAGTGCGTCGCCATCTGCGAATCCGTAAGGGGTGAAGGCTTAGCGCTGACGCTGGCGACCGAGTTAATCAACCTCGCCTATGAGCGCCACTGTACTCACCTCTTCATCTATACCAAAACCGAGTACGAGTCGCTGTTTAAGCAGTGCGGTTTTTCTACGCTGACCAGCGTTCCCGGCATTATGGTGCTGATGGAAAACAGCACCACACGTCTGAAACGCTACGCTGAATCACTGGCGAAACAGCGCCATGAAGGGAAAAAAATTGGTTGTATCGTCATGAACGCCAACCCCTTCACCAACGGACATCGTTTTCTGATCCAACAAGCAGCCGCGCAATGTGACTGGCTGCATCTGTTTTTGGTGAAAGAAGATACCTCGCGTTTTCCGTATGAAGACCGACTGGATCTGGTGCTTAAAGGGACAAAAGACATTCCACGTTTAACCGTTCATCGCGGTTCGGAATACATCATTTCCCGCGCCACATTCCCGTGCTACTTCATCAAAGAGCAGAGCGTTATTAACCACTGCTATACCGAAATAGACCTGAAAATCTTCCGCCAGTATCTGGCCCCGGCTCTTGGCGTCACGCACCGCTTCGTCGGTACCGAGCCGTATTGCACCGTCACCTCCCAGTACAACAACGATATGCGCTACTGGCTGGAGACCCCAACGCTTCCCGCCCCACCGATTGAACTGGTGGAAATTGAGCGGCTGTGCTTCCAGGAGATGCCGATTTCCGCCTCCTGGGTGCGCAAGCTGCTGGTTAAAAAAGATCTCACGGCTATCGCATCCCTGGTCCCTGACGCCACGCTGCACTATCTGCAAAGCATGGTTGAGCGGGCCTCATCGGGTGCGGCAGTCCGCCAAAATACCCCCGCATTAGCAACAGGTGAAAAATGAAAATAAACCAGGCAGCCGTCGCAGGCACACTCGAGTCCGGTGATGTGATGATTCGCATCGCCCCACTCGATTCGCAGGATATTGACCTGCAGGTTAACAGTAGCGTCGAAAAGCAGTTCGGTGATGCCATCCGGGCCACCATTCTGGACGTTCTGTCCCGCTACAACGTACGCGGCGTGCAATTAAATGTTGATGATAAAGGCGCACTGGACTGCATTTTACGTGCGCGACTGGAAGCACTACTGGCCCGCGCTGGCGGTATTCCTGCACTGCCATGGGAGGATTGCCAGTGATTAGTGAATCTTTGCAGCAACGTAAACCCCGTACCCGCCGCAGCATGCTGTTCGTACCGGGCGCCAATGCCGCCATGGTCAGCAACTCGTTCATCTATCCGGCAGATGCGCTGATGTTCGACCTGGAAGACTCCGTCGCGCTGCGCGAGAAAGATACTGCTCGCCGTATGGTGTACCACGCGCTGCAGCATCCGCTGTATCACGACGTTGAAACTATCGTGCGCGTAAACGCCCTCGACTCCGAATGGGGCATTAACGATCTCGAAGCCGTGGTACGCGGCGGCGCTGACATCGTGCGTTTACCGAAGACCGATACCGCGCAGGACGTCATCGACATCGAAAGCGAAATCCTGCGTATCGAGAAAGCCTGTGGCCGTGAGCCCGGCAGTACCGGTCTGTTAGCTGCCATCGAATCGCCGTTAGGCATTACCCGCGCGGTAGAAATTGCCCACGCTTCCGAGCGCCTGATCGGTATTGCACTGGGTGCGGAAGATTATGTGCGTAACCTGCGTACTGAGCGCTCTCCGGAAGGGACTGAACTGCTGTTTGCCCGCTGCTCTATTTTGCAGGCGGCACGCTCTGCCGGCATTCAGGCGTTCGACACCGTTTATTCCGATGCCAACAACGAAGCGGGTTTCCTGCATGAAGCCGCACACATCAAGCAACTGGGTTTTGACGGTAAGTCGCTCATCAACCCGCGCCAGATCGAGCTCCTGCACAACCTGTACGCGCCGACACGCAAAGAGCTGGCTCACGCGCGCCTGGTCGTGGAAGCCGCTGAAGCCGCCGCTCGCGAAGGCCGTGGCGTAGTTTCCCTGAACGGCAAAATGGTCGACAGCCCGGTTATCGAGCGCGCCCTTCTGGTTATCTCCCGTGCAGAACTTTCCGGCATTCGCGAAGAATAAGGCAAAAAAATGACGCAGAAAATCGAACAGTCTCAACGCCAGGATCGCGTGGCGACCTGGAGCCGTCATGCAGAAAGTGAGCTTTCCGCTTATCAGAGCACCGCAAAAGTAGAATTACAGGCGCAAAAACCGCGCGACAAGAAGCTGTGCGCTAACCTGGAAAACGCCATTCGTCGTTCAGGTTTACAGGATGGCATGACTATCTCTTTCCACCACGCTTTTCGCGGTGGCGATCTGACGATTAACCTGGTGATGGACGCCATCGCCAGAATGGGCTTTAAAAATCTGACGCTGGCCTCCAGCTCCCTGAGCGACTGCCATGCTCCGCTGGTTGAGCACATCCGTCAGGGCGTGGTCAGCCGTATTTACACCTCCGGGCTGCGTGGCCCGCTGGCGGAAGAGATCTCCCGTGGCCTGCTGGCCGAGCCTGTGCAGGTCCACTCCCATGGCGGCCGTGTACACCTGGTGCAAAGTGGCGAACTCAGCATTGATGTGGCATTCCTCGGCGTACCGTCCTGTGACCAGTTTGGTAACGCTAACGGCTATACCGGTAAAGCGTGCTGTGGTTCACTGGGCTATGCCCGCGTCGATGCCGAAAATGCAAAACAGGTTGTCCTGCTGACTGAACAGCTGCTGACCTATCCGCATAACCCGGCCAGCATTACGCAGGATCAAGTGGATCTGATTGTACAGATCGATCAGGTCGGCGATGCGGACAAAATCGGTGCTGATGCGACACGCATGACCACCAACCCGCGTGAACTGTTAATCGCCCGTAGCGCGGCAGACGTCATTGCTAACTCCGGTTACTTCAATGAAGGCTTCTCACTGCAGACAGGAACCGGCGGCGCTTCTCTGGCCGTTACTCGTTTCCTGGAAGACAAGATGCGCAGCCGCGATATCCGTGCTGACTTCGCGCTGGGCGGCATCACCGCTACCATCGTTGACCTGCACGAAAAAGGCCTGATTCGCAAACTGCTGGACGTACAGAGCTTTGACCGTAACGCGGCTGAGTCGCTGGCCCGCAATCCAAACCACATTGAGATCAGTGCCAACCAGTATGCCAACTGGGGCTCAAAAGGCGCCTCCGTCGATCGTCTGGACGTCGTGGTGCTGAGTGCGCTGGAAGTTGATACCAGCTTCAACGTTAACGTACTGACCGGTTCTGACGGCGTACTGCGCGGCGCATCCGGCGGTCACTGCGATACTGCGGTTGCCGCTGCGCTTTCCATCATTGTCGCTCCGCTGGTTCGCGGACGCATCCCGACGCTGGTTGATAACGTCCTGACCTGCGTAACCCCGGGCTCCAGCGTAGACATCCTGGTCACTGACCACGGTATCGCCGTTAACCCTGCGCGTCCGGAACTGGCTGAACGTCTGAAAGAAGCCGGTATGAAAGTGGTGTCCATTGAATGGCTGCGCGAACGTGCACAGCAGCTCACCGGTCAGCCACGCGCTATCGAATTCACCGACCGCGTGATTGCCGTTGTGCGTTACCGCGATGGCTCGGTGATTGACGTTGTGCATCAGGTGAAGGAATAAGCCATGCGCCTGCTCCCTGAACACGCCACCCAACACGCGGTTTCGATTCCCGAGCTGCTCGCCAGCCGGGATGAGAGACAAGCAAGGCAACATGCCTGGCTGACGCGTCATCACGCGCCACTGGTCTCATTTACCGTGGTCGTACCGGGTCCGATTAAAGACAGCGCATTAACCCGTCGCATCTTTAATCACGGCGTAACCGCCCTGCTCGCGCTGGCGGAAAAATCCACCTGGATTATCAGGGAGCAAACGGCGCTGGTTTCTGCCAGCGGTCCGGAAGGTCTTTTGTCTATTGAGGCCCCGGCCCACGATCTCAAGCTCGCCACGATTGAACTTGAGCATTCACATCCGCTGGGACGGTTATGGGACATCGATGTCCTGACCCCTGATGGGGAAATTCTGTCCCGACGTCATTTCGCACTCCCTGCCCGCCGCTGTCTGCTGTGCGAGCAAAGCGCTGCCGAATGCGCGCGGGGTAAAACCCACGCGCTTTCCGACTTACTCTCTCAGATGGAGGCACTGCTGCATGATGCCGATTCCCGCAACATCAACCAATAACGCAGTCCTTCCTCTGGATCTGCCTGACGCTTACGCAACGCTTGCGTGGCGGGCCATGTTGACTGAAGTCAACCTGTCGCCCAAACCGGGTCTGGTGGATCGTATTAACAACGGCGCACATAAAGATATGGCGCTGGAAGATTTTCATCGCAGCGCTGAAGCAATTCAGGCCTGGCTGCCGCGTTTTATTGAATATGGGGCGTTTAGCGCACAGCTGTCGCCCGAAGATGTGTTGAAAGGACTGCGCCCACTGGGTATGGCCTGCGAAGCCGATATGTTTCGCGCCACCGAGGGGGTAAACACCCATAAAGGGAGCATCTTTTCACTGGGGCTGCTGTGTGCCGCCATTGGCCGCCTGCACCAGCTCCAACTGACTGTTACCGCTGAAACCCTTTGCTCAACGGCAGCAACATTTTGCCGTGGCCTGACCGAGCGCGAACTGCGCCAGAACAATCAACAACTCACGGCTGGCCAACGTCTTTATCAGCAACTGGGATTAACCGGCGCACGGGGCGAAGCCGAAGCGGGATACCCGCTAGTCATCCAGCATGCCCTGCCGCACTACCGCGCACTGCTGGCTCAGGGCCGCGATCCTGAACTGGCGCTACTCGACACGTTATTGCTGCTGATGTCTATCAATGGCGACACCAACGTGGCTTCACGTGGCGGCGCAGAAGGTCTGCGCTGGCTACAGCAGCAGGCCACAACTCTATTGCAGCAAGGGGGGATTCGCACCCCTGCCGATCTCGAATACCTGCGCCAGTTCGACCAACAGTGCATTGAACGCAACCTCAGCCCAGGAGGCTGCGCCGATCTGCTGATCGTCACCTGGTTCTTAGCTCAGATTTCACAAGTTCATCATTATCACAATTAAAGATCCTTTCCGGAGAATCACACACATGTCTTTAGCAAAAGATAAAATATGGAAATTACTGGCCCCATTGGTCGTAATGGGCGTCATGTTTCTTATCCCTGTCCCTGATGGAATGCCCCCGCAGGCCTGGCACTATTTTGCCGTTTTCGTGGCAATGATTGTCGGGATGATCCTGGAGCCAATCCCGGCAACAGCGATAAGCTTTATCGCCGTAACGATCTGTGTCATCGGCAGCAACTATCTGCTGTTTGATGCTTCAGAGCTGGCCGACCCGGCGTTTAAAGCGGGTAAGCAAGCGCTGAAATGGGGTCTGGCAGGCTTCTCCAGCACTACCGTGTGGTTGGTGTTTGGCGCGTTTATCTTCGCGCTGGGCTATGAAGTCACCGGTCTGGGTCGTCGTATCGCGCTGTTCCTGGTAAAATTCATGGGTAAGCGCACCCTGACGCTGGGCTACGCGATTGTCATCATCGACATTCTGCTGGCGCCGTTTACACCGTCCAACACCGCGCGTACCGGTGGTACCGTATTCCCGGTTATCAAAAACCTGCCGCCGCTGTTTAAATCATTCCCGAACGATCCGTCCGCGCGCCGTATCGGCGGATATCTGATGTGGATGATGGTAATCAGTACCAGCCTGAGCTCCTCTATGTTCGTTACCGGTGCTGCACCTAACGTGCTGGGTCTGGAATTCGTCAATAAAATTGCCGGTATTCAAATCAGCTGGTTGCAATGGTTCCTCAGCTTCCTGCCGGTTGGTATTATTTTGCTGATCGTTGCTCCGTGGCTGTCCTATGTTCTTTACAAGCCAGAAGTTACTCACAGTGCTGAAGTTGCCGCGTGGGCTGGTGATGAACTGAAAACCATGGGTAAACTGACGCGTAAAGAGCTGACCCTGATCGGTCTGGTTCTGCTCAGCCTGGGTCTGTGGGTCTTTGGCGGTAAACTGATTGATGCGACCGCTGTGGGTCTGCTGGCAGTCTCGCTGATGCTGGCGCTGCACGTTGTCCCGTGGAAAGACATCACCCGTTATAACAGCGCATGGAACACCCTGGTTAACCTCGCCACGCTGGTCGTTATGGCGAATGGTTTAACCCGTTCAGGCTTCATCGACTGGTTCGCCAACACGATGAGCTCGCACCTGGAAGGCTTCTCGCCTAACGCGACCGTGATCGTTCTGGTGCTGGTGTTCTATTTTGCTCACTACCTGTTTGCCAGCCTTTCCGCACACACCGCCACCATGCTGCCGGTTATTCTGGCCGTCGGCAAAGGCATCCCGGGCGTTCCGATGGAACACCTGTGTATCCTGCTGGTACTGTCCATCGGTATCATGGGCTGTCTGACTCCGTATGCAACTGGCCCTGGCGTTATTATTTACGGCTGCGGTTATGTGAAGTCCAAAGACTACTGGCGTCTGGGTGCTATCTTCGGCGTTATCTACATCTCTATGCTTCTGCTGGTCGGCTGGCCGATTCTGGCAATGTGGAGCTAATCATTCGGGTTCCCGCCTGATGAAAATGATGCCAGTCAGCTAAACCTGACTGGCATTTTTTATGATTAAATAGATGATATTCAGAATTTATATAAGTATCCGAAATCATCATGACATCAACATGGCGTTATTCTTCGCTGCTGGCAGCACTTCTGCTCCCAGTTTCTGCGGCTCAGGCCGATGAACTTCAGGCAAAACAGTACGCTGATTTTGACAGCTACGTGCTGGCCCTCTCCTGGCAAACCGGATTTTGTCAGAGCCAACACGAGAGAAATCGTCAAGAGCCCGACGAATGTCGTCTGCAAAAAGAGAGCGCGGACAAAGCAGATTTCCTGACCGTTCACGGTTTATGGCCCAGCCTGCCAAAATCCATCGCCGCCCGTGGAGTAGACAACCGCCGCTGGATGCGCTTTGGCTGCGCGACTCGCCCTATCCCCAACCTGCCTGAAGCGCGCGCCAGCCGTAAATGCGCGGCTCCCGACACGGGCCTGTCACTGGAAAGCGCGGCAAAACTCAGTGCCGTAATGCCCGGTGCCGGCGGGAGATCCTGTCTGGAACGTTACGAATATGCCAAACATGGCGCCTGTTTCGGTTTTGATCCCGACGCATACTTCGGCACGATGGTACGGATGAATAATGAGGTTAAGAACAGCGAGGCTGGCAAATTCCTCGCGGAAAACTACGGCAAAACCGTCAGCCGCAGCGCATTTGACGCCGCCGTCGCTAAAAGCTGGGGCAGAGAGAACGTCAAAGCCGTGAAGCTAAGCTGCCACGGCAATCCGGCCTATCTCACAGAAATCCAGTTGTCCCTGAAAGCCGACACCATTAACCAGACGTTATCCGCACAGTCATTCTTACCGCAACCGCATCCGGGTAACTGCGGTAAAAAGTTTATTATCGACAAAGTGGGATACTGAAAATAACGACCGGCGCGGCAAGCTGGCGTCGGTCCATATGGTTAGCGTTTTGAACGGGCATCCGGGCGAATTAAATCAAAGCGGTGTGTTTCACTGATCGAATAATACGCCGTTGGCCCGCCCGCACGCAGTACCGGTTTTGCTTTCGCCGTCTGGTAGATGCCGCCTTCCAGTAGCGTTTCATCAATATGGATACCCACCACTTCTCCCAGCACCAGCCAGGTTTCAACAGGCGAACCATCAGCGGTGGTCAGTTGCAGACTTTGCGATAAGCGACACTCAAAATTGACCGGGCTTTGCGCCACGCGCGGCACGCTGACTATCCGACTATCTGCTTTGCTAAGCCCGGCGGCAAAAAACTCATCCTCGCCGTGAGGCAAGCTGGCTGACGTTTCGTTCATCGCGCTGGCCAGCTCAAGAGTCGTCAGATTCCAGACAAACTCACCGGTGTCGATAATATTCTGCACGCTATCTTTCCAGCCGCTACTGGCGAAACCGATAATCGGCGGATGATAATTAAAGCAGTTAAAGAAACTGTACGGTGCAAGGTTATGCCGACCGTCGCTGTCGCGGGAGGCAATCCAGCCAATAGGGCGCGGTCCAATGATGGCATTCAGCGGGTCATGCGGTAAGCCGTGTCCTTGTGATGGTTGATAGAAATACATAGCGTTCTCTGTTGAAGTTAACATCAGCGCAGCACAAATTATGCTTCGCTCATCTCCCTGGAAAAAGAAGATCAGCGTAGAACAATCCGCTAAAGATTACGATTGAATAAAGTTGAGCAGATCGCCGTTGATCTGTTGTTTATGGGTAGTGCAAATGCCATGCGAACCGCCAACATACACCTTCAACTGCGCGTCCGGCAGTATTTCCGCCGCAACCTTTCCGCAGGTTTCAAACGGGACAATCTGATCGTCATCACCATGGATCACCAGCGTCGGGATAGTCATCTTTTTGAGATCCTCACGCAGGTCAGTTTCTGAAAACGCGTGAATACAGTCGTACAACGCTTTGATGGAACCTTGTAAGCCCTGTTCAACAAAGCTTTCACGAACGGCTTTCGACGCATTTACGTCCGGGCGGTTGTAGCCATAGAATGCAGCTGTCAGTTCATAGAAGAAGGCAGCGCGATCGTTTATCACTCCCTCACGGATGCCATCAAACACCTCTTTCGGCACACCATTTGGGTTAAAGTCGGTCTTGATCATTATGGGCGTCACCGCGCCGATTAACACCGCTTTGGCTACCCGCTGCGTTCCATGGCGTCCAATGTACCTCGCCACTTCCCCGCCCCCGGTAGAGTGTCCGACATGTACGGCATCTTTAAGATTGAGATGCGCGGTAAGTTCAGCCAGATCGTCAGCATACTGATCCATATTGTGACCATCCCAGGGTTGGGCTGAGCGCCCATGCCCACGCCTGTCATGGGCGATCACACGAAATCCTTTCGACCCGAGGAACAGCATCTGATCCTCAAACGCATCTGCCGTCAGCGGCCAGCCATGGCTAAAGACGATAGGCTGCCCACTTCCCCAATCTTTAAAATGCAAATAGCTGCCGTCTTTCAAGGTAAGTTTGTCGTACTGGCTCATGAGATCTCCTGTCGCGGAACACTGAGTTGTTTGACGCGCCCGCAGCGAGCGCTTAAAAAGCATAATGCAAATTGGAGAACGATCGCGTTTTTCGGCTAAAATCACACCATACGCAACAATATTGATGATTTGCCTGAATGTGAACTAAATCACTTCAAACCAGGGGTAAGTCTCAGTATCATCATAAAAGCTAAACCCTTGCCGCCTGACGGTGAGGGTTTTCTTTTGGGATTATTTACCTGCGCACCCGCAGTATCGACGACATGGAGTAACAAATGTCCAGACCAACTATCATCATTAACGACCTCGATGCGGAACGCATTGACCGCCTGTTGGAGCAACCTGCGTTTGCTGGTTTACCGATTGCCGACGCCCTGAACGCCGAGCTGGATCGTGCCCAAATGTGTTCACCAGAAACCATGCCGCACGATGTCGTGACCATGAACAGCCGCGTGAAATTCCGCAATCTGAGTGATGGCGAAGTCCGTGTGCGTACCCTGGTGTATCCGGCCAATATGACTGACAGCAGCACACAGCTTTCGGTAATGGCACCTGTTGGCGCTGCACTTCTGGGCCTGCGCGTTGGCGACACCATTCACTGGGAACTACCAGGCGGGACCTCAACACACCTCGAAGTCATTGAGCTTGAGTACCAACCTGAAGCTGCGGGCGACTACCTGCGCTAACTCTGTCTTATCAAAGCCACTCGCTTTATCTTACAGGGGATGCATCCGCATCCTCTTTCCGGTTAGCCCCAACTCCTGACCCTCACCTTATCTCCTGTTCGCAAAACATAAATCTGTGTCGTGACTGACAGAATCATTTTTAATACTATGCTGATATGTGTTCATGTAATGACAAGGAGAATGTTTATGTACAACACAATCATAATGCCTGTTGATGTATTCGAAATGGAACTGAGCGATAAGGCTATTCGCCATGCAGAATTTCTGGCACAGGAAAACGGGGTTATTCATCTGCTGCATGTGCTGCCAGGCTCAGCAAGCTTAAGCCTGCACCGCTTTGCAGCCGATGTCCGTCGTTTTGAAGAGCATCTACAACACGAAGCGGAAACTCGTCTGCAAACGATGGTCGGTCACTTCAGCATCGATCCTTCCCGTATTAAACAACACGTCCGCTTTGGCAGCGTACGTGACGTCGTCAACGAGTTGGGTGAAGAGTTGAATGCGGATGTGGTCGTCATTGGATCGCGCAACCCATCAATCAGCACTCATCTGCTTGGCTCAAACGCTTCCAGCGTTGTTCGCCACGCTACTCTGCCAGTGCTGGTTGTACGTTAATAGTCTCTAATTTGCTAAAGAAAACCCCTGCCAGGTTAACGCCTGACAGGGGTGACAATGAAAACGTAATGCAGGTTGATATAATAAAGAAAACGCCTCATCTTTCTTTGATGAAACTAATGGTCAGACTCATTAAATGAATGTGTTACACGGTTTATTATTTCAAGAATTGACAATCTGAAAGCGTGGAAATAAAAAACCGCCAGCGGATGGCTGACGGTTTTGGCATTGCAGGTGAGTCTTACTTTTTTATGCTACTGTCGTGCGAATCAGATAATCAAACGAACTCAATGAGGCCTTCGCGCCTTCACCGGTCGCGATGATGATCTGCTTATATGGTACGGTGGTGCAGTCACCAGCGGCGAAAACCCCCTTCACGCTGGTTTCGCACTTGGCATCGATGATGATTTCACCCATGCGATTACGCTCGACGGCACCTTCCAGCCAGTTGGTGTTTGGCAGCAGACCTATCTGTACAAAGATACCCGCCAGTTCCACACTGTGAACGTCGCCACTCACGCGGTCGCGATACTCCAGGCCGGTGACTTTGCTGCCATCGCCTTTCACTTCTGTCGTTTGCGCATTCAGAATAATATCGACGTTTTTCAGACTGCGAAGCTTATTCTGCAGCACCTGATCAGCCTTCATTTCAGGTGCGAACTCCAGCAACGTCACATGTTCAACAATGCCTGCCAGATCAATAGCAGCTTCAACACCGGAGTTGCCGCCACCAATCACCGCAACGCGCTTGCCTTTAAACAGCGGGCCATCGCAGTGCGGGCAGTAGGTTACGCCTTTGGTGCGATACTGCTCTTCGCCCGGAACGTTCATGTTGCGCCATTTCGCACCGGTGGCAATGATAATGCTGCGTGCTTTGAGCACCGCGCCGGATGCCGTTTCAATCTGATGTAAACCGCCTTCCTGCGCCGCCGGAACCAGTTTACTTGCGCTCTGGCTGTCGATCACATCAACATCATAGTCATCAACGTGTGCTTTCAGCGCGCCCGCCAGTTTCTGGCCTTCGGTTTTCGGTACCGAGATGTAGTTTTCAATATCAACGGTATCAAGAACCTGACCGCCAAAACGTTCGCCCATCAGACCGGTGCGAATACCTTTACGTGCAGAGTACACTGCCGCTGCCGCCCCCGCAGGACCGGAACCGACAATCAGCACGTCATAAGCATCACGTTTGTTCAGCTCTTGTGCCGCACGTTTTTCTGCGCCGCTATCTACTTTCGCCACGATCTCAGTCAGCGTCATACGCCCCTGACCGAACTCTTTGCCGTTCATATACACCGCCGGAACGCCCATCACGTTGCGATCGGTAATTTCGTTCTGGAATGTACCGCCGTCAATCGCCGTATGCTTGATGCGTGGATTCAGTACCGACATCAGGTTCAGCGCCTGTACCACGTCCGGACAGTTATGACAGGAAAGCGAATAATAGGTTTCAAACTCAAAATCACCGTCGAGATCGCGGATCTGCTCCAGCAACGCCTGCGCCTCTTTTGACGGATGACCACCGGTCCACAGCAGCGCCAGCACCAGGGAGGTAAACTCATGGCCCAGCGGAGAACCGGCAAAGCGCGGCCCCTGGTGAGAACCTGGATTGGTGATCAGGAACGATGGCTTACGTACCGCCAGAGTATTGTCTTCTTTAAAGGTGACTTTTTCTGACAGTTCAGCAATTTCAGTCAGCAGCTCCTTGATTTCTGCCGATTTAGCGCTGTCATCCAGCGTAGCAATCAGCTCAACAGGTTTGGTCAGTTTCTCAAGATAAGCCTTGAGCTGGGTTTTCATATTTGTGTCGAGCATTCTTCTTCCCTCTCTGAAAACATCATCATGCAAGCCGACTTTGCGGGACTGCATTAATGCAACTTGCGTCATGGTGCTGGAATGAAACAGGCGCAAACTTGCGCCTGTGGAATGGCCGGATGCACTGCGTTTATCCGGCCAACAAACTATGCGACTTAAATCTTACCGACCAGATCTAAGGATGGAGCCAGGGTCGCTTCGCCTTCTTTCCATTTCGCCGGGCAAACTTCACCTGGGTGAGAGGCAACGTACTGTGCGGCTTTAATTTTACGCAGCAGGTCAGACGCATCACGGCCGATACCTTCAGCGGTAACTTCGATTGCCTGGATGATACCCTGCGGGTCTACAACGAAGGTTGCGCGGTCAGCCAGACCTTCATCTTCACGCATGTTGTCGAAGTTACGGGTCAGGGCGCCAGTCGGGTCGCCGATCATCGCGTATTTGATTTTCGCGATGGTGTCAGAGCTGCTGTGCCATGCTTTGTGGGTGAAGTGGGTGTCAGTAGATACGGAATAGACATCTACGCCCAGTTTCTGCAGTTCTTCGTAGTGGTCAGCCACATCACCCAGCTCGGTCGGGCAAACGAAAGTAAAGTCAGCCGGGTAGAAGAAGAAGACGCTCCAGCGACCTTCGGTATCTTTCTCGGTTACTTCGATGAACTCACCGTTTTTGAACGCCTGGTTTTTGAAAGGTTTAATTTTGGTATTAATCAAAGACATCTGTACTTCCTCCGTGTTTTCGTTGAGAGATAAGTTAACGAAAATCTCTTCGCAGGGCTAATGCGTTTCCTTTATCAAATCAATAAGCGTTAACTAACAACCCACTCAAACTCATGTTGTGAACCTAAAGATAAAAGTAAAAAAGGCCCCCTTTGCAGGGAGCCTCATTACCCGAGCTACCCGCAGGTAACGTCAGTGCCAGCAGGGCTGGCTATGTGTTGCGCTCTACATTACCTTAACAAAGGTCGTAACAGCGATTGGGATTACATCACCCCACTCAAGAAAGGGCAATCGACAGACGGTCGATCTTACCTATGGCTGCGATAGGTTTTGCAACTTAGTCCCCTTTCCTTCTGATTTTATAAGGAAAATCAATGTTTAAACGTACCTTACTCTTAACTCTTCTTCCTGCCGTGGTGCACGCCGAAGAACTTCCTGCCCCCGTTAAAGCTATTGAGAAACAGGGCATTACTATTCTCAAACCCTTCGACGCGCCGGGTGGAATGAAGGGCTACCTGGGAAAATACCAGGATATGGGCGTTACTATCTATGTTACGCCTGACGGCAAACACGCCATTTCCGGTTATATGTATAACGAAAAAGGTGAAAACCTCAGTAATACGCTGATAGAAAAAGAGATCTACGCCCCTGCCGGACGCGAAATGTGGCAGCGAATGGAAAAAACATCCTGGATTCTGGACGGGAAAAAAGAGGCTCCAGTCATTGTCTATGTGTTTGCCGATCCCTTCTGTCCCTATTGCAAACAGTTCTGGCAAAAGGCTCGCCCGTGGGTAGACTCAGGTAAAGTTCAGTTGCGCACAATACTGGTTGGCGTAATTAAACCCGAAAGCCCGGCTACCGCCGCTGCGATTCTGGCCGCAAAAGATCCGGCCAAGACCTGGCATGACTATGAGGCATCTGGTGGGAATATGAAGCTAGAAATCCCGACCTCCATTTCACCGGAGCAGATGAAGGTATTGAATATCAATCAAAAGTTGATGGATGATTTAGGCGCCAACGTCACGCCGGCTATCTATTACATGAGTAAAGACGATACGTTACAACAGGAAGTCGGCTTACCGGATAAGGAGAAATTAAACATTATCATGGGTAATAAATAAAAGTAACAAAATGAGTGGTTGTTATCATTTTCATGTCAATCACTCATTTAAATTAACTTTTTCGCTCAAAATTATGCAATATGTGCTATTTTAGTTTAGATTAATAATTCATTAAGCACACAAACATAAATCACAAGAATAATCACAACTTAAAATATTTCAAAATTAAATCTTTCAAAACATGACCATCACAGGAAGGTATGCATGGCTAACCTCTATGACCTCAAAAAGTTCGATCTCAATCTGTTGGTTATCTTTGAGTGTATTTATCAACATTTGAGTATCACTAAAGCTGCTGAAACTTTGTATATTACCCCCTCTGCCGTTAGCCAGTCACTGCAACGGCTACGCACACAATTTAATGACCCACTGTTTATCCGCTCCGGAAAAGGCCTAACGCCAACGATTATGGGGATTAACCTCCATCATCATCTTGAGAAAAACCTCAACAGTCTGGAGCAGACAATAAACATCATGAATAACTCCAGTCTGAAGAAAAAATTCATTATTTACTGTCCACAACTGCCAACCATTATCAACATCGAGGAAGTTATTCATTTTCTCAGAGAAGACTCACATGTCGAAATTGAGCACCATAACATACTCATCACTGCTGAAAGTACGGAAAATCTGTTGGCTTACAGAAAAGCAGATTTAGTCATTGCTACCGCCCCAGTGAGTAAT
Organism: Citrobacter sp. RHBSTW-00859; assembly: GCF_013729795.1. Lineage (NCBI taxonomy): Bacteria > Pseudomonadati > Pseudomonadota > Gammaproteobacteria > Enterobacterales > Enterobacteriaceae > Citrobacter > Citrobacter sp. RHBSTW-00859. The sequence continues at coordinate 3,528,457 of NZ_CP056284.1, forward strand.
CGCTCGATAATATGCTCACCATTTAAAACTGCTGAAACAATATTAGTTTGCAACAAAAACCATCCAAGAATTAATGGAGAAAGCACGCTTGAAACAATATTAAAAGAACAGTTCACGCAACTTATCTCTGAAGACCCTGGCGTTAAAGAATACTGGCAAAAAACCAGCGCCTTGCTGGCTAATCGAGATATTGGTTTCCGCAGCGACTCATTAATAACGATCATTAATATTATTTCAAACACAGATATCATAGGTCTGCTACCAAGGGATGTTTACGAACAATATACCGGCTCATTTAATTTAAAAGAGATCTGTATCGATATCCCCTTACCAAAAATAAATTTATTTTTGATGTATAACAGAGCATCACTCAACAATACTGGCTTCGTTAATTTAATTAATAAAATAAATGATAAAAATGACCAGAGGACTAACAAATAGAGCTTTAGCTATTCATTTTATATTTTTATGAATAAAGGCAATTCAAAACAACCATGAATGTATTAAAACGTTGCACCTGAAAAAAATTAGCATATCTTATTGTCAGCATTTGTTATTGTTTTGAATAATAATTCTGATATGAGCTTAATATGTCTATTTATAAAATCCCGCTTGCTCAAAACGTGCTGGACGCCGCTCTGGAGCGCATAACCTGGGCGCTGGAAACTCTGCCTCGGGTTTGTGTCTCTTTCTCCGGCGGGAAAGATTCAGGACTGATGTTACATCTGACAGCTATGCTTGCACGCCAACTGCATAAAAAAATTGATGTACTATTTATCGACTGGGAAGCCCAGTTTTCCTGCACTATTGATTATGTTGAGGCGCTTCGTGCACGTTATTCTGATGTCATCGAGCGCTTTTATTGGGTGGCTTTACCGCTCACCACCCAGAATTCCCTCTCTCAATTTCAGCCAGAATGGCAGTGTTGGGAACCAGGTACTCCGTGGGTTCGCCAGCCTCCCACGGATGCCATAACCGATCCAGAGTATTTCTCCTTCTATCAACCCGGCATGACCTTTGAACAATTTGTTCGCGAGTTCGCTGACTGGTATTCAGAGAAACGTCCAGCCGGCATGATGGTCGGGATCCGCGCCGATGAGTCATATAATCGTTTTGTCGCCATTGCCAATTCGCAAAAGCAGCGCTTTGCCGATGATAAACCCTGGACCACCAGCGCCCCCGGCGGGCATACCTGGTATATTTACCCGATTTATGACTGGAAAACTGCCGATATCTGGACCTGGTTCGCAAAAACCAGAATGTCGTGCAATCCCTTATACAATCTCATGTATCAGGCCGGTGTCCCAACACGTTACATGCGTATTTGTGAGCCCTTTGGCCCGGAACAGCGTCAGGGATTATGGCTATATCACGTCATTGAACCCGAGCGCTGGGCAGCCATGTGTGCCCGTGTCAGCGGTGTAAAAAGTGGCGGAATTTATGCCGGTCAGGACAACCATTTTTACGGGCACCGCAAAATATTAAAACCCGAACATTTAAACTGGCAGGAATACGCCATGCTGCTACTCAATAGCATGCCGGAAAAGACCGCTGAGCATTATCGCAATAAAATCGCCATCTATTTGCAGTGGTATAAGAAAAAGGGCATGGACAATATCCCGCAAACTCAGGAAAAAGATATTGGCTCAGCGGATATTCCGTCGTGGCGGCGTATCTGTAAAGTCCTGCTGAATAACGACTACTGGTGCCGGGCGCTGTCATTCAGCCCCACAAAACCCAAAAACTACCAACGTTATAATGAACGCATGAAAATAAAACGCCAGCAATGGGGAATCTTATGCAACACCGACTAACTCAAGAACTCACTGGTTTTCTTTCTGGGCTGTCAGAAGAAGAGCGAATTGAAGCAATCAACCAATTCAGAATGGCTATCCACAGCGTCAGCCCTTTTCGCGAAGAGCCAGTAGATTGTGTACTATGGATTAAAAATGAGCATATATCACCCAATGACTATAACCCTAATAACGTTGCGCCTCCGGAGAAAAAACTGCTGCAGAAATCCCTCGAAGCAGACGGATTCACGCAGCCCATCGTGGTGGTTCACTCCACGGCGGAAGAGTACGAAATTGTCGATGGTTTCCACCGTCATGAGCTAGGAAAAAGCAAACCGTCGCTGAAATCACGCCTGCATGGCTACCTGCCGGTCACCTGTTTACAGCGTGAACGCCATGAACGCATGGCAGCGACAATTCGTCATAACCGTGCCCGTGGGCGGCATAAAATTCATGCCATGTCGGAAATCGTTCGTGAATTATCGCTACTGGGATGGAGCGAAGAGAAAATCAGTAAAGAGTTAGGTATGGACGACGATGAGGTTTTACGTCTGAAACAAATTAACGGTCTGCAAGAGTTATTTGCCGACCGTCGCTTCTCCAAAGCCTGGACAGTAAAATAACTACAGCGCAACCAGACGTTCGGCTGCCGCCAGCAGCGTCGATTCTTGCTTGGCAAAACATAGGCGAATCAGCTTATGCGGGAAAGGATCGGCGCAGAAAACCGACAACGGGATCGCGGCAACGCCCACTTCTTTGGTCAGCCACTGGCAAAACTCAACGTCGTTAAGCGTGGAGACGGCACTGTAATCGACCAGCAGAAAATAGGTGCCTTCACACGGCAAAATTTCCAGTCGGCTGTCACGCAGCGCGTTCACCAACACATCGCGTTTTTTCTGATAAAAGGCTGGCAACTCACGATAGTGTGTTGGATCCTCCCGCAGCATATCCGCCAGCGCCAACTGAGCCGGCGTATTCACTGAGAACGTCAGATACTGGTGTACCTTGCGTAATTCAGCGCTAATGGCGGCAGGCGCAATGCAGTAGCCGACTTTCCAGCCGGTCATATGGTAGGTCTTCCCAAACGATGAAACGGCAACGGCGCGTTCGCGCAGCTGTGAATGCGCCAGCACGCTGGCATGTCCTTGTCCGGCGAAGCAAATGTGCTCATAAACTTCGTCGCTGATGACAAAGATCTCGCGTTCTTTAATTGCCTGCCACAGGGCATCAAAATCGGCGTGATGCCATACGGTGGCGGAAGGGTTGTGCGGCGTGTTAAGGATCACCAGTCGGGTACGTTCGCTGAGTACAGCGCTAAATTCCTGCCAGTCGACGCGAAAAGACGGCGGTTGCAGCGCGATACGTTTAACTACGCCGCCGGATAATTCGACCGCGGGCGCATAGCTGTCGTAGCTCGGGTCAAAACAAATCACCTCATCGCCAGGACGCACCAGCGCCGTAATAGCGGCGAACAGCGCTTCTGTGGCCCCCGCCGTCACGGTCACTTCACTATTCGCATCAGGTTTGTAGCCGTACAACTGCGCGGTTTTATCCGCAATGGCTTCGCGCAACGGCTGTACGCCCGTCATCGGCGCATACTGGTTTGCGCCATGCGCGACGTGATACGCCAGACGTTCCTGCAAAAAGAGTGGCCCGTCAAAATCAGGAAATCCCTGCGAGAGGTTAATGGCCTGATGCTGCTGCGCCAGCGCGCTCATTTGCGTGAAGATAGTGGTGCCAAGATTAGGCAGTTTGCTTTGCGGAATCAGCGGGTTATTACTCATTATTGTTATCCCAGCGTGTGATGTTGTGGTTGAAGCCACTATAGCACGATGCTAGTATTTGGCAATCAAGACGTTCAGACGTCTATATAAAAATAACCTGCATTGACAGGACAGCCAAAAGGACAACACAACATGAGTAATACCGAGATTCGCGTCGTCACCGGCCCGGCCAACTATTTTTCCCATCCCGGCAGCCTGTCAAGACTCAACGATTTTTTCACCGCAGAGCAACTCTCACGCGCCGTCTGGGTTTACGGTGAACGCGCCATCGACGCGGCCCGCCCTTATCTGCCTGAGGCATTTCATCTTGCCGATGCCAGGCACCTGCTGTTTACGGGACATTGCAGCGAAACCGATGTTACTCAACTGGCAAAAGAGTCAGGAGAGAATCGCAGCGTGGTGATTGGTGTGGGCGGCGGGACATTGCTCGACACGGCCAAAGCGCTGGCTCGTCGTCTGGGTCTGCCTTTTGTCGGTATTCCTACTATCGCAGCGACCTGCGCCGCATGGACACCGCTCTCCGTCTGGTACAACGATGCAGGCCAGGCGCTGCATTTCGAAATTTTCGCTGACGCCAATTTCCTCGTGCTGGTCGAGCCAGAGATCGTTCTCAATGCGCCTGAAGAATACTTACTGGCGGGGATCGGCGACACGCTGGCGAAATGGTACGAGGCCGTCGTGCTCGCGCCTGAGCCGGAAAACCTGCCTCTGACCGTGCGTTTGGGTATCCATGCTGCGCAGACGATCCGCGACGTCCTGTTGGAAAGCAGCGAACAGGCGCTGGTCGATAAGCAACAAGGCACGTTAAGCCGCACATTTTGCGATGTGGTGGATGCAATTATTGCCGGAGGCGGCATGGTCGGCGGTCTGGGTGAGCGCTACACCCGCGTGGCGGCAGCGCATTCGGTACATAATGGCCTGACCGTGCTCCCGCAGACCGAGAAGTTTTTGCATGGCACCAAAGTGGCGTACGGCATACTGGTGCAGAGCGCGCTGCTGGGACAAGATGATGTGCTGGCGCAGTTAATTACCGCCTACCAGCGCTTCAACCTGCCAACCCGGTTGGCTCAACTGGAAGTAGACATCAACAACCGGGCTGAAATCGACAACGTGATTGCGCACACCCTGCGCCCGGTGGAGTCCATTCATGCGCTGCCGGTAACGTTAACGCCACAGACGCTGCGCGCAGCCTTCGAAAAAGTAGAATCGTTTACGGTGTGATTATGGTGTGAGATGCCTGATGGCGGCAACGCAGCGAAACCCTGGAGCTTACAAAGGTAAGTGACCAGGGTGAACACACCTGCAGCTTGAATGATGAAGAGCATTAACAGCAGCGTGCGCCGCCTTTCCCCCCGTAGCGCGCATCCTGGCGTTCGCGGAAAAATTCTTCGTAGGTCATTGGCGTCAGGTCCGGATGCGTGACGCGCATATGCTCAACATAGTTGTCGTAATCCGGCACACCTATCATTAATCGGGCGGTTTGACCCAAATACTTCCCGGCTTTAGAGAGCGTTTCAAACATAGTGTTTCCCTGTCGAACAAACGCCCTCCCCATTCAGGAGAGGGCTCGTTGGTTAAGAGAATATTAGTGCGCGCCTTTCGCCTGCGCCACGATCTCTTCGACATTCTCAGGCATCGGTTCGTATGGCGTTTCTTTCGACGTAGGTTTGTCCTCTTTCAGTGCTGCCAGTGCAGTTTTGATGGAGAACAGACCCAGCACCACAACGACTACCATGAAGAAGATAGTGAGACCCGCATCCAGGCGGTTGTTAAACACCAACTGCGTCAGCTGCGACTGAGTGTACTGCGCCGGAATATTACCGCTGTCGATCATCGCCTGGAACTTGTTAGCGATGGCGAGGAAGCCAATTTTCGCATCCGGGCTAAACGCTTTCTGCCAGCCGGCGGTCAGGGTACAAATCAGCAGCCAGGCCGTTGGCACCAGCGCCACCCACGCGTAGCGCTGACGTTTCATCTTGAACAGCACCACCGCGCAAAGCATCAACGCCATACCGGCCAGCATCTGGTTGGCGATACCAAACAGTGGCCACAGGGTATTAATACCACCCAATGGATCCACCACGCCCTGGTGCAAGAAGTAACCCCAGGCCAGCACACACAGCGCCGTTGCCAGCAGGTTCGCAGGCAGCGAATCGGTACGTTTCAGACCCGGTGACACCACGCCCAGCAGATCCTGCAGCATAAAGCGTGCGGCACGGGTACCGGCGTCTACCGCCGTCAGAATAAACAGGGCTTCAAACAGAATGGCGAAGTGATACCAGAACGCCACATCCATCATGCCACCCAGCGCACCATGCAGAATATACGCCATGCCCACCGCCAGCGTCGGCGCACCGCCTGCGCGGGAGATAATGGATTGTTCGCCGACATCGTTCGCAATCTGATGCAGCGTATCAGGCGTGATAACAAAGCCCCAACTGCTCACAACCTGTGCCGCTGACGCAACCACATCGGTGGTTCCGGCAGGTGCCAGTACAGCCATCGGGCTGTTCATCGCAAAATAGACGCCCGGGTCGATAACGCAGGCCGCCACCAGCGCCATAATGGCGACAAAGGATTCCATCAGCATCCCGCCGTAGCCAATAAAACAGGCCTGACCTTCATTCGCCAGCATCTTCGGCGTGGTGCCGGAGGCAATCAGCGCGTGGAAACCAGAGACCGCACCGCAGGCGATGGTAATAAACAGGAACGGGAACAGGTTACCGCTCCAGACCGGGCCTGTACCGTCAACAAACTTGGTCAGCGCAGGCATGGTCAGCGTCGGACGCATGATCAGAATCCCTACCGCCAGACCAACAATGGTACCGATTTTCAGGAAGGTAGAGAGATAATCACGCGGCGCCAGCAGCAGCCACACCGGCAGTACGGCGGCGACAAAGCCGTATCCCACCAGCATCCAGGTCAACTGTACGCCGGTAAAGTCAAAGTACGGTGCCCAGGTCGGGCTTTCAGCCACCCAGCCGCCGGAAATAATAGCAAACACCAGGAATACCAGACCGATGACCGACACTTCACCAATGCGGCCCGGGCGCAGATAACGCAGGTAAATCCCCATGAAGATCGCCAGCGGGATAGTAAAGGCGACGGTGTAGGTTCCCCACGGGCTGTGGGTCAGCGCTTTCACGACGATCATCGCCAGTACCGCGAGGATAATCACCATGATCATAAAACAGGCCACCAGCGCAATGACGCCCGCCGTTGGGCCCATCTCTTCTTTCACCAGTTCGCCAAGGGAACGCCCATCGCGACGGGTAGAAACAAACAGCACCATAAAGTCCTGCACCGCCCCCGCCAGTACCACCCCGGCAAGCAGCCAGATCATACCCGGCAGATAGCCCATTTGCGCCGCCAGCACCGGTCCAACTAATGGACCCGCTCCAGCAATCGCCGCGAAATGGTGGCCAAACAGCACTTTTTTATCGGTAGGAACATAGTCCAGACCATCGTTATGACGCACGGCAGGCGTCATACGCGTCGGGTCCAGCGCCAGTACATTTTTCGCGATGTACAGGCCGTAGAAACGGTAAGCGATAAGGTAGACACAGACCGACGCCACGACTATCCACAACGCGTTGATCTGTTCGCCACGATTTAATGCGATATAGCCGAGGGCAAATGCTCCCATAACGGAGAGCACTGTCCAGACGAGGTACTTCCCTGATTTATTCATACTTGGTTTTCCGTTGTCCTGGTCAGAGAGATGTTACATTTTGTTTCTATAACATCTTTTCTGAATTTAACAACCTGACAACCATGTAAACCCGAAGTATCACTGAGTATTTACATTGCATTGTTAACTGGATCACTTCATTTAGCCGTTAACCCTGCAATTTCATTTTACTTTGTCGGGCGACTCACCCCATCACCGCAGTGCCTAAACGACAGGTGCAACAGCGTCGTCCCTGCTCATCAAAGATGACGATTTCCCAGCTTTGACTCTGACGCCCGAGGTGCAACGGCTGGCAAACGCCGCGCACTTTCCCCTGCGCAACCGCCCGATGGTGCGTGGCGTTCAGTTCCGTACCCACCACACACTGTCCGTCGCGAGTCATCAGATAACCCGCCATCGAACCCAATGTTTCCGCCAGGGCCGCCGACGCGCCGCCGTGCAGCAGACCAAACGGCTGATGCGTCCGGCTATCCACCGGCATTTCGGCTTCCAGCACATCATCCCCCAGTCGGGTATAGACCATGCCTAAATGCGCCACCATCGTGTTCTGACTGGTGGCATTCAGTTCATCCAGCGTTAAATGACGTTTCCAGATCATCGTCATGCCCCCAGCGTGGAGCCGCCGTCCACCACGATATCCTGAAGCGTAATGTGGCTCGCCAGATCGGAAGCGAGGAATAAAATAGTGTTAGCGATTTCCTGTGGACGAGCGATTTTCCCCAGTGGAATGCCGAGCTTAAACTGCTCGCCAAACCCACGAATGCGCTGTTGCTCCGCGTCATCGCTGACCCACAACGTACGCTGCATGTCGGTGTCGGTCGAGCCTGGCGAAACCACATTGCAACGCACACCGCTGCCTGCCAGTTCAAGTCCGACGGTCAGTGCCAGGTTTTTCAGCGCGGCTTTTGACGCACCGTATGCGCTCATACCGATACGCGGCGTGTGCGCCGCATCCGACGCGACGGTCACGATTGCCCCGCCCTGCTGGCGACGAAACTGCGCCATCGTCTGCTGAAACAGATTGAACGCCCCACCAACGTTAACCGCAAACGTCTGCTGCCACTCCTCAATGCTCAGCGCATCGGTGGCCCCCATACGCAAAATACCCGCCGCATTGACCAACACATCCAACCGCTCGCGCGTTTGCAGGACGCGCTGACACACCTCAGCCACCTGTTCAGCATTCGCCACATCCAGCACTTCGGTGGCAAACGGGTAGTTATTCTGAGAAAATTCACGATCGAATCCTGTCACCTCAGCACCCGCTTTCACAAACGCCAGCGCCGTGGTGTAGCCAATCCCTTTTCCCGCGCCGGTTACCCAGACGGTTTTCCCTGCGAAGTCAAATCCAGACATTACTTCACCTCGCGAGAGAGCAGCGTCCACCAGGCGTCAATGGTCGGGTTTTTCGCCAGCATCACGAAGTCAATATCACCATGAACCTTACGCCAGCGCGCCGCCAGCGCCATCATGCGCACGGAATCCAGTCCGTAGTCGATCAGGTTTTCGTCATCCATCGGCTCTTCGGACTCATCGAGCAGCGGCAGAATAATGCTGCGTAACGCATCTTTGCTGGCCGGTACCGGCGTCGGTAATAATTCCTGAGTCATCACCACACGCCCGGAGCGTCCCGCCACGTATTTCAGCGACATCAGATGTTCGTCACGGCTAAAGTCTGCCAACGCATCGGCAACCATAAACGGCTTGATGTCGCGCATAAAGGCGTCCGTTGCGGTGGTCATACAGCCAATATGCGCATACACGCCGGTAATGATCAGTTGATTACGTCCGGTCTCCTTAAGCATCTGTTCCAGCGGCGAGCGATGAAATGCGCTGTAACGCCATTTCACCAGAATGGTATCCGCTTCATCCGGCGCCAGCGCCTCTACGATTTTCTGCTGTTCCGGCGAACGCGTCAGTCCCGGTCCCCACATATCATTGAGCAGAGCGCGGTCTTCATCACTCTGTTCTTTCGGCTGAGCGGTGTAATACACCGGAATGTTATGCTCTTTGCAGTACTGACGCAGTGCGGCGATGTTAGCGACGACCTGCTCCATCATCGGGCAGTTATCGCCCCAAAAGCCGATAAAATAGTCCTGCATGTCGTGGATCAGCAGCGCGGCGCGTTCGGGGTCAAACGCCCAGTCCACTTTGTTCACCGGAACATCAAGCGCCGTGGGTAGCGCATAAGCCTGCAGTTTAGGAATTGCCATCTCTTATTCTCCTTCAGGCCAGTGAACGTGATGCCAGCCACTGACGTAATTGTTTTTTATCTACTTTCCCAACCGGAGTCAGCGGTAACGACTCAACGCACTCAACGCGGTCAGGTAATTTAAATTCCGCTACGCCCTGTTCGCGTAGAAAACGACGCACCTGCACCGCTCGCAGCGGCTCTTTTACCACCAACCAGGCACAGCTTTTCTCGCCCATCAGTTCGTCATCCATACTGACCAGCGCGGCATGGATCACCATCGGGTGGCGCAGCAGCAGGTTTTCAATCTCTTCTGCAGCGATCTTCTCTCCACCGCGGTTGATCTGATCCTTCTCACGTCCCTGGACGGTGATGTAGCCATCTCGATCGATGGCGATCAGATCGCCGGAGCAGTAAAAACCGTTGGCGTCAAAGGCGCTGGCATTGTGCTCAGGACTTTTGAAGTAGCCGCGGAAGGTGTATGGGCCACGCGTCATCAGACGCCCGGTTTCTCCCTGGGCTAAAGGGTTGCCGTCAGCGTCTGCTACCCAGACTTCATCATCGGGACACATCGGGCGGCCCTGGGTATTGATGATGCGTTCAGGACTGTCGTCCAGACGGGTGTAGTTCACCAGCCCTTCCGCCATGCCGAAGACCTGCTGCAGCTGGCAGCCAATCTCCGCCGGAATACGCGCCGCAAGCGAGGCGGAAAGCCGTGCCCCACCGACCTGTAGCAGCGTCAGCGAAGCCAATTGCGCATTGCTCCCCCACTCCGCAATTGCCTGCAACCACAGGCTCACCGCTGGCGGCACCAGCGCCGTGACGTTAACCTGATGCTGTTCAATCAGAGGGAAGCACAGGGTGGCGCTCGGGTCAGCCGCCAGCACGACGGTGCCGCCAGCCAGGAATACCCCCAACGCGCCAGGCGAACTCATCGCGTAGTTATGCGCCGCCGGGATCGCGCATAAATAACGCGTTTCCCCGGTGAAGCGGCAAATCTCATTGCTGCGACGCACGCTGTAGTAGTAATCGTTATGGGTACGAGGAATCAGCTTTGGCGTCCCGGTAGTCCCGCCTGAAAGCTGGAAATAGGCCACCTCATCAGCAGGCGATGGCGTGGCGGAAAAATCAGTCGCAGGCTGGCTTATCGCCGTTTGCAGATTGTGTTCGCCTTCGTCATTGCGCAGTTGCACCACGCGCACTGAATTGTGTTCAGCCACAAAAGCGTTAAGAAAATCGTCCCCGCTAAACAACGCATGCTGACGATCGGCAATCAGCAGCGCAGGTTCGATCTGTTTGGCATAGGCGTTAAGTTCGTTTCGCTGATGGCTGAATAATGCCAGCACCGGGGCTACGCCCAGCTTGAGCAGCGCAAAGAAAGTGATATACAACTCAGCCACGTTGCCCAGTTGTACCAGCGCGGTTTCACCGGGTTTGATCCCCTGACGGCGCAGGCTGCAGGCGAGATTGTCAGTGGCCTGATTCAGTTGGCGATAGCTCAGATGGCGTTCGCCATCGATCACCGCCGTATGGTCGCTGTCGGCGTGACGGGTAAGAATGTCGGTCAGCGGCAAATCCTGCCAGTAACCTTTTTCACGATAGCGGCGGGCAAACTCCTCCGGCCAACGGGTGAAAGGAATACTCATTATCGCTCCTTAGAGGCCTGGTCAATAAGGCTCTTAATGCAGTCCAAAAACATTCAACATCGTGGAGAGTTTGGCTCCCGTTTCACGCCATTCCGCAACCGGAGACGAGGCCGGAACAATCCCGGCACCGGCAAAGAAACGTACCTGATTACGCAGCAGCTTCGCACAACGGATCGTCACCACCCATTCGCCGTTGCCTTGGGCATCACACCAGCCGACAATGCCACCGAACAGTTCGCGATCGAACGGCTCCAGCTCGGCGATAAGTTTGCGCGCAACCTGATGCGGGAAACCGCTCAGCGCAGGCGTCGGATGCAGCAGGCACGCGAGCGTCAGGGCGTTTTCTTGCGCGTTGGCTTTACCCTCAAACGGCGTGCCGAGGTGCCAGAGCGTAGGCGTGGTGACCAGTTGCGGAGAAGAAGGGAGTTGCAGTTCACGGCTTCGATCGCGCAGGACATTTTTCATGGCCTGCGTCACCAGTTCGTGCTCATGGCGATCCTTTTCGGACGCCAGCAGGCGGATGCCCGCCTCACGGTCCAGCACATCGTCCGGTTGACGACGTGCCGAGCCTGCCAGCGGTAATGAGCTGAAACGATCGCCTTCTTTGCGTAACAGCAGTTCCGGACTGGCGCCAATCAATACGCCACCGTCTTCAAGGGGAACGTGAAAGTTGTAGCTCGCCGGATTTTGCGCCACCAGGCGCTCCAGCAGCGCCCCGCTGTCAATATTGGCATCAGCGGTGATATCGATCAGGCGTGACAACACCACTTTGTCGACTTCCGGGGTTGCCGTCAGCGCAGCCGCGCGAGCGACCATATCTTCAAAGAAGTTCTGTTCTGGGATCGATTTACGTTCAACAACGTTCAGCGACTGATGCGCGTTAAAGTAACGAGATGATTGCTGCTTCGCCGTTCGGGAGAACGTCTGCCACGACTGGGGAATAAACAGCGATGACGGCTGGCGGGTGTCAAAAGGAATCGCCCCGACCATGATTGGGTTAGCGATACCCTGCGCTTTGGCATCAGCAAACAGTGCATGCATTTTTTGTTGGAAAGGGCTGTCTGGCGAATCGCCATCAATTGCCGGTTCCGCATAGCGGGCGAAGCATCCTGACGTCGTAAAACTACGGTACGGCGACATAAAGAAAAAACTGTCGGGAGCGAGCGTCGGCATAGTCTGCGTTTTTTCCTCGGCCAGTGACGTTTCCATATCATCCTCCAAAAATGATAAAAGCTCTAATAATGATTATCATTTATATTTTCGGTCGCTAACCTAAAAGCAAAGCGGCGGTATGTCAACTCTTGTGGCAGCACAATGTGCGACTTTGGCTTGCATCCTTGTCCACTAACAATGAAAATGAGAAGCATTACTTATACTGATAACAGGATGCTGATTCGTGAGTCTCCCCTCTTTTTGCCGCACCGTGCTCTTACTGGCAGGTTTGTCTATTTCAGGAATTTCTTCAGGTTATGCCGCCGACTGGCCACGTCAGGTTACCGACAGTCGTGGTACGCATACGCTGGAACATAAGCCGCAGCGAATTGTCTCCACCAGCGTCACCCTCACCGGCTCGCTGCTGGCAATTGATGCCCCGGTCATCGCCAGCGGCGCCACTACGCCGAACAATCGCATCGGCGATGCACAGGGCTTTTTACGCCAGTGGAGCGAAGTGGCAAAAGCGCGCAAACTGAGCCGCCTGTATATCGGCGAACCGAGCGCTGAGGCCGTGGCGGCGCAAATGCCGGATCTGATTCTAATCAGCGCCACCGGGGGAGATTCAGCCCTCGCGCTATACGATCAGTTGTCCACCATTGCGCCAACGCTAATCATTAATTACGACGACAAAAGCTGGCAGGCGCTGCTGACGCAGTTAGGTGAAATTACCGGTCAGGAGCAACAGGCGGCTGCGCGTATTGCCGAGTTTGATAAGCAACTGCAGGCGGTCAAGCAGCGTATTACCCTACCGCCGCAACCGGTCAGCGCGCTGGTATACACCGCTGCAGCGCACAGCGCCAACCTGTGGACGCCTGAGTCGGCGCAGGGCAAGCTGATGGAGCAGTTAGGTTTCACCCTGGCACCGCTGCCTGCCGGATTGCACACCAGCCAGAGTCAGGGCAAACGCCACGATATCATCCAGCTTGGCGGTGAGAACCTGGCGGCTGGCCTGAACGGCGAAGCGCTGTTCCTGTTCGCTGGCGACAACAAAGATGCCGACGCCATTTATGCTAATCCGCTGCTGGCGCATCTGCCTGCCGTGCAGAATAAACGTGTTTACGCCCTGGGTACGGAAACCTTCCGTCTCGACTACTACAGCGCGACCCTGCTGCTGCAACGTCTGTCAGCTCTCTTTTAATCGCCAGCGCCGGATACGGCTAACGCCTTATCCGGCCTACAAACCGTAGAGGACAACGCTATCCGGCATTCACAGGCATTTGTCGGAATCGGCGCACTTCTCCCAGTAACAGCAGCAGTAGCAGACCGACAATCACCAGCCCAAACCCACTTACGCTTGCTGAAGCAACCGGTGTCATCATCGCCCCCAACCCCCCTAACAGCGCCGCGCCGATCGCATCTCCTGTAACGTTCTGCGCAGTCCACAAACCGTTAATTCGCCCGAGCATCGCTTCTGGCGTCTGCGACTGTAACAGGGTGTACTGCAACAAAGAGCTGACCGCACTCAGCCAGCCGAACAGCGCCAGGCAGACAACGCCAAGCTCCCAGACCGGCATCAACCCAAACAGACCGATAGCCAGGAACGAAGCCACGGTCGATACCAGCATGATCAGTCCCGGACGCACGCTGTGCGCCAGTTGCCCGCTGGTCAACGCGCCCACCGCCGCGCCAAGAGGAATGGCCGCATACAGCAGACCTATTTGCGCACTCGACATTTGCCAGTTAATCGCCAACGCGGGATACAACACGCGCACGGCGCTCGCCATAGTCAACAGACCGCCAAGCAGCGCAATGCCGCCAATCAGCGGGCTGGCAAGCAGAAAGCGAAATGCTGCCAGCAGCGATTTTAGCGGATGCTCGCGCGGCTGCGGCGGAGGCGGCAGCGCGGGAAGGCTCAGCAACGGCAGCAAGGTAATGAAAGTGCCCGCGGCCGCCAGACCGTAGTTCCAGGCCACGCCGCCGGTAGCGAGCAATACCCCGCCAAGCATCGGCGAAATAACCGAACCCAGACGTACCGTCAACATGGTAATCGCCCCGGCCTGCATCAAATTCTCCCGCCCAACCAGCGCCGGTGTTGCCGCCAGCAACGCGGTCACGCCCAGCGAGGCAAAAAAACCGTCCCATAAGCCAAGCAAATAAATCGCCAGTAACGACGGTTCGGGCAGCAGCGCATTCAGACACAGACCAATAAAGCCGATTCCGCAGGTTCCACGAGCCAACAGGATCACTTTTTTACGCTCATAGCGGTCGGCCAGCACCCCGCCCACCATCAGACCAATAAACATTGCGCTGCCGGTCAACGTCACTGACAAACCTACCTGCCAGGTCGACTGGGTCATCATCTGGATCTGTACCGGAACCGCCACGCCGAGTAGCCCCAGAGAGACAATGGAAATAAAACGGGCGAGGAAGACGGCGCGAAATGCAGGGTGGGTCTTTAACAGGCTGAGATTGAGCAGCCAGGATTGTCGATTCATTACAGAGCCTTACCAGGTACTTTTTCAATATCCATTCGATGGCTGCACATGCTAACATATCCAAATAAGATCGATAACGATAATTACTATCATTATCAGGGAAGTTGATATGTCATGCTCTGTTTCCGCGACACGTGCCTTCGCCGTGCCCGGACTATTGTTATTACTTGTTCTCACCACGGTATTAAGTCTGGTTATTGGCGCCAAGTCGCTACCTGCCTCCGTGGTGCTGGATGCACTTACCAGCAGTTGTCAAAGCGCTGATTGCACCATCGTGCTGGACGCGCGACTGCCGCGCACGCTGGCGGGGCTTCTCGCCGGTGGGGCGCTGGGTCTGGCTGGTGCATTAATGCAAACGCTCACGCGTAACCCTCTCGCCGATCCCGGCATTCTGGGCGTTAACTCCGGTGCCAGCTTCGCTATTGTGCTGGGAGCCGCGCTGTTCGGCTTTTCCTCTGCGCAAGAACAACTGTTGATGGCCTTTTCCGGGGCGCTGGCCGCGTCGCTTATAGTGGCATTTACCGGCAGCCAGGGCGGCGGGCAGTTAAGCCCGGTGCGTCTGACGCTGGCGGGCGTTGCGCTGGGCGCGGTGCTGGAAGGATTATCCACCGGAATCGCCCTGCTCAACCCGGATGTCTACGATCAGTTGCGTTTCTGGCAGGCCGGTTCATTGGATATCCGCAGCCTGCAAACGCTGAAGGTCGTCCTGGTGCCGGTACTGATTGCCGCGGCTATCGCGTTGTTCCTTAGCCGTGCTCTGAATAGCCTGAGCCTCGGGAGCGACACCGCCACCGCGCTTGGCAGCAAAGTCGCTCGCACGCAGTTTATTGGCCTGTTGGTGATTACCGTACTGTGCGGCAGTGCGACCGCGATTGTTGGCCCTATCGCCTTTATCGGCCTGATGATGCCGCATATGGCGCGCTGGCTGGTGGGGGCAGATCACCGTTGGTCGCTGCCCGTTACTCTGCTGGCAACCCCCTCTCTGTTGTTAATTGCCGATATCATCGGTCGCCTGATTGTCCCCGGCGAACTGCGCGTTTCAGTGGTCAGCGCATTTATCGGCGCGCCGGTGCTTATCTTTCTGGTACGCCGGAAACCGCGCGGGGGTGGCGCATGATGCACCTCTCCCGCCGCCTGATAGTCAGCAGCCTGCTGCTGGTTGTAGGTTGTCTCGCCGTTGGCTTATGGAGCCTGCGTAGCGGCGTCGTGACGCTGGAAACCCAGCAAATTATTGCCGCCCTGCTTGGCGATGCGCCGCGCAGTATTACGCTGGTGGTGACCGAATGGCGTTTGCCGCGCGTGCTGATGGCGCTATTGATTGGCGCGGCGCTCGGCGTGAGCGGTGCAATATTCCAGTCGCTGATGCGCAACCCGCTGGGCAGCCCGGATGTGATGGGTTTCAATACCGGTGCCTGGAGCGGTGTGCTGGTGGCAATGGTGCTGTTCGGACAGCATCTCACCGCTATCGCGCTTGCGGCCATGGTTGGCGGGGTCCTGACGTCTCTGGTGGTCTGGGCGCTCGCCTGGCGCAATGGTATCGACACCTTCCGGCTGATTATTATTGGGATCGGCATACGCGCCATGCTGGTTGCGTTCAACACTTGGCTACTGCTGAAGGCATCATTAGAAACCGCGCTGACCGCCGGACTGTGGAACGCCGGATCGCTCAATGGCCTGACCTGGGCCAAAACCTGGCCTTCTGCCCCACTGATTATCCTTATGCTGGTGTGCGCCACGCTGCTGGTGCGCCGGATGCGTTTACTGGAAATGGGTGATGACAGCGCCTGTGCGCTTGGCGTCAGCGTAGAGCGCTCACGTCTGATGATGATGCTGGTTGCGGTTGTACTGACCGCTGCAGCCACCGCGCTGGCTGGCCCTATCTCGTTCATTGCCCTTGTCGCCCCACATATCGCGCGGCGGATTAGCGGCACATCGCGCTGGGGATTAACCCTGTCGGCGCTGTGTGGCGCGTTGCTGCTGTTGATGGCGGATTTATGCGCCCAACAGCTGTTTATGCCTTATCAGCTTCCGGTGGGCGTTGTCACCGTAAGCCTCGGCGGTATTTATCTTATCGTCTTGTTAATTCAGGAGTCCCGCAAAAAATGATCGAATCAGTAGCCCGTTTGCGTGGCGACCAGTTAACACTGGGTTATGGCAAATTTACCGTAGCGGAAAACCTCAATGTGTCGATTCCAGACGGTCACTTCACCGCAATTATCGGGCCAAACGGCTGCGGAAAATCAACGCTACTGCGCACGCTTAGTCGTCTGATGACGCCCGCGCACGGTAAGGTCTGGCTCGACGGCGAGCATATCCAGCACTATGCCAGCAAAGAGGTTGCTCGCAGAATAGGTTTGTTGGCGCAGAACGCCACCACGCCGGGTGATATTACGGTACAGGAGCTGGTTGCCCGTGGGCGCTACCCGCACCAGCCATTGTTTACTCGCTGGCGAAATGAGGATGAAATCGCGGTCTCAAACGCAATGCAGGCGACGGGAATCACTCATCTTGCGTCACAAAGTGTGGATACCCTTTCCGGTGGACAACGCCAGCGCGCATGGATTGCGATGGTGCTGGCGCAGGAAACGTCGATTATGCTGCTCGACGAACCTACCACCTGGCTGGATATCAGCCATCAGATCGATCTGCTGGAGCTGCTGAGTGAGCTAAACCGGGAGAAAGGGTATACGCTGGCCGCCGTTCTGCACGATCTTAATCAGGCGTGTCGCTATGCGACACATCTGATTGCGCTGCGTGACGGAAAAATTGTTGCCGAGGGTGCGCCGAAGGAGATCGTCACCGCGCAGCTTATTGAAAAAATCTATGGTCTGCGCTGTATGATTATCGACGATCCGGTTGCCGGAACGCCGTTAGTGGTGCCGCTTGGGCGTACACCGAAAATTCATACCCAGTCATCTCTATAGAGATGACTACACGGGTCAGCGTTTAACACGCTGACCCGATGACGTTTATTGGATATTTTGGAGCAGGTCACGCATGACAGGCCCAATCTTCTCAAACGCTTCAGGGGTTATGATATCGACATGCGCGCAGTCCTGACGATATACATCCAGACTGGATATCCACGGTGACCAACTGCGTTCAGGACTGACACCCGGCACTAAAGTGCGCTCAGCAACGAACAGCGTGGCGTGACCAGCAAACGGCACGCTGTGTGCCGTGGTGAGCAGGCGAACCGCATCGGCGTAGTTGCCTTCGATAGCATTAAATAAGGCCTCTGACGCATTCCCCTGCTGCGCTGCCAGAAACGCTTCACGTTCACGCTCGATCTCGGCCAGTACCGCGGGATCCAACCCATTGGCCTCCTTTTCCTGCCAGTTTTGCGTTTCCGGAGGCCAGGTATCCAGCAACCCCAGGAATGCAACTGTCTCTCCTCTGGCATGTAAGCGTGCGGCGATTCCCTGCGCCAACGTCCCCCCCAGCGAGTAGCCTAATAAATAATAGGGACCATGAGGCTGCTGGCTGAGCAGCGTTGCCAGGTGATGTTCGCATACCGCATCAAGGTTTTCCGCCGTCTGCATAGGGCCATCCGGTCGCGGCGACTGAATGCCAATAATCGACCACTGCGGACTGAGGTAACGCGACAGCACGCTAAACTGCCAGGCGAAACCCGACGCCGGATGGAAGCAAAACAGCGTTGGGCCATGACTTTCACGCAGCGGCAGCAGCGTCTCGAATCCCAGACGCTGCGACTTTTCATCATCATTGCTCTCCAGCAGTGCACTCAGTTGTTCAACAGTAGAAGCCACCATTATTTGCCCAGGCGTTACCTGACGCTCAAAAATCTGGCTCAACTGCGCTGCCAGTTTCATCGCCAGCAGCGAATGTCCGCCAAGCGCAAAGAAGTCAGCCTCTACGTCATTAACCTCGCAATCCAGCAAAGCCGCAAAAGACTGCGCGATGGCGGTTTCAGTCCCTGCTCGCGGCGCACGTCCTGACGTACGCGACGTCAACTGCGGCATCGGCAGCGCTTTACGATCCAGTTTACCGTTTGCACTCAGCGGCAGCTCCGCCAGTTGCAACAATACCGTCGGCACCATATGCGCAGGCAGTTTTTCACGCAGAGTTTCCCGCAATGCAGACGTATCTAGCGGTAACCCCGATTGCGACACCAGATACCCCACCAACTGTCGTGCATCGCCGCCTGTCGCCGCCGCCTGGTTGAATACGCAGGCGTGGGCTACGGCATGTTCGACATCTGGCAGCTGCTGCATCACCCGATCAATCTCACCGAGCTCAATGCGCTGTCCGCGAATTTTAAGCTGGTCATCGCTGCGCCCGAGGTATTCCACTGCGCCATTCTCCAGCCAGCGCGCCACATCCCCGGTACGGTACATGCGTTCACCAGGGTTAAATGGATCGGCGATAAAGCGGCTCGCGGTTAGATCCGCTCGCCCCAGGTATCCTTGCGCCAGTTGGATCCCCGTCAGATAGAGATCACCTGCCACGCCAAAGGGCACCGGGCGCATCATGGCGTCCAGGATCCGTAAACCGGTATTCCATACCGGATAGCCAATCGGCACGCTATTGCCCGTTACGGCAGCGAGATCGTCCCCCCAGGCCGGATACCAGCTCACATCGACCGCCGCTTCCGTTGGCCCGTATAAATTGTGCAGTGGCGCATGAGTCAACTGTTCCCATTCGCGGCATAAATCTGCAGGTAAGGCTTCGCCGCTGCAGAATACCCGTTTCAGCGAGGCACAGCTCTCCCGCGCGGTTTCCGGCGTCAGTGAAGCAACAAAAGCGGCCAGCATAGAGGGAACAAAGTGCGTGGTCGTCACCCCTGACTGCGCAAAGAACTGCTGCATCGCCAGCGGATCGCGGTGCGCTTCAGGTTCTGCCATGACCAGTTTTGCCCCGGCAATAAACGGCCAGAAAAACTCCCATACCGAGACGTCAAAACTGCACGGCGTTTTTTGCGCCACCACATCATCCGCGGTCAGAGGATAGTGATTTTGCATCCACAGCAAACGGTTAACGATGGCTGTTTGCCCAACCATCACCCCTTTTGGTCTGCCGGTAGAACCGGAAGTAAAAATAATATAGGCCGTATGATTAGGTTGAGATAGCGCCAGCGGTGCAGCATCCTCTTCTGGCAGCGGCGCGTTGTAGCACAGACTTTCCAGCTCCGGAATATCGCTAAAGCGCGCCAGTTGCTCTTCGGTCGCGATCAACAATTTTGGCTTCGCGTCTTCGAGCATCATCCGCAGGCGATCGTCCGGGTATCCGGTATCCAATGGCAGCCAGGCGGCTCCCGCCTCAACAATACCGTGCAGCGCCAGCGTGAGGAACACGGAACGCGGTAATGCCACGGCAACGCTGTCACCAGGCTGTACGCCACGCTCGCGCAGGCGGCGCGCCAGCGCCACAACCTGTTGGCGCATTTCACGATAGCTAAACTGATAGCGGGCATCAGCCAGCGCCGGGGCATCCGGCGTTTTATCGGCCTGCTGTGCCACCAGCGCGCTCAGCGTGGTGGACGGAATCGCCACGGTCGTGTCGTTAATCTTCGCCAGCCGCTCATGTTCTGTCGGCAACAGCATCCCGGCATCGCCGCAGCATAGCGACGGATTGTCGGCAAACTGCGCGATAAGCGCGGTTAAACGTGATGCATGTTGCGCCAGCGTCGCGGCATCGTAGCGCTGTTTATTGGCCAGGATTTCAATACTCAGCCCGCCGTTTTCATCCGGGAACAGCGCCAGCTCCAGATCGTTCACCGGACCTGTCGCCAACGTATGGGTTTGCGCCTGAACGCCAGGAATATTCAGTTGATAGTCGAATATTTTCACGTTCAGTACCGGGCCAAACAGCGGTTCGGCACCGGCTGCGCGCCCGCTGTCGCGAACAATTTGCTCAGCATCATATCGCTGATGTCGGCGCATTTTCTTCAACTGTGCGGCCAGTCGTTGGGCAAGTGCAGGCAAGCTTTCTGCCGCATTCAACTGCACGCCAAATGGCAGGACGTTTAAAACCGGTCCGGTGGACGTGAGCGCCGCCGAGCCCATACGCCGCATAAAGATAAACCCGGCGGCATATTCCATTCGGCTGCATAAACGTCCGAGCCACAGCGCCACCAGCGCAAGGGCCAGATCCGCACGCTGAACGTCTGGCATACGTGCCGCAAGCCGGCGAAACTCCCCTTCAGGCGCGGTTAACTTCAGACGAATAATATCCGCGCTGGCCGACCGCCCTGGCAGGGGTTTGTTAGACAGCGAAGCAGGAGGTGGGAGTTGCTTTCGCTGCTCGGTCCAGAAGGCGCCGTCGCGTTGCCAGGCATCGCTTTGCCGATACTGTTGATACTCTTCCACCACCTCAGAAAATGGCGTAAAAGGTGATTCCGGCGTGGGCTCGCCATGCAGCCATGCGCGGTAAATTGCGGCTATCTGGCGGGTAATGGCAGGGAAACTGAAGCCATCAATCAGCAGATGATGGTAACGCTGATACCAATACCAACGCTTTTCTCCCACCTGAATGAGCAGGTGAAAAACCAGCGGCTTAGTGCCATCAGCACGGATGTCCTGCTGCAGGTCTGCCTGCATCAAGGCGCGCGCTGCCGCATGCGGATCGGATTTTTCGCGCAGATCGATAATTTCTGGTGGCGCAAAGGCAAGCGCAGAGTCTACCCATTGCCAGACCTCGCCGTTATCTTCGCTAAACCGCATCCGTAGGGTATCGGCCTGCTCCAGACCCGCCACTACCGCTTTCGCCAGCAACGGTGCGTCCAGTTCGCCGGTTAATTCTACGTAGTGCGCCACGCTCCACGCTGAGGGCAATGTGGAGAGTTTTTCCGCCATCCAGATCCCCGGCTGAGCCGCAACTAACGGTAAACGTTGAGTCATGGAGCCTCCTGCACATCGACGTAGTTCGCTGGCGCCAACGTGGTCCAGTTTGCATCCAGCCATTGCTGGCAGGCTTCCTGTGATTGGGGTTCGCACGCGACCGTCCAGCCAGCAGGAAGTGAGCATTGCTGCGGCCAAAGGCTAAACTGACGTTGGGGATTTTGCAGAATGTAAAACTGGCCCTGCGGATTATCGAAGGGGTTACTGAATTCCATACTCAACTCCTGTCGTGGAACATCGTCCGGTTAAATCGTGTCGGTAAGCGGTTGCCAGAGCGTGATCAGCCCTTGCATCAGTCCGCCGCGCCAGCAAAGCGCATCGTGTCCACCATCAACCTGACGCCAGAAAATAGACTGTGGTGCAGAGGGTAACTGGGCATATAGCGCCTGATTTGCGCGATAAATAATGGGCTCGCGGATCCCGGCTTCCAGGACAATACGCAGCCCCTGGGCGCTTATCTTTCCGCTCTTCAGTTGCTCAACGATCGCCCCATCCTGATGACCACCGCGATGCGGCCACCAATAAGAGCCCGACTGGCTGAGCACGCAGCCAAAGCGCGCGGGCCAGTTAAGCCCGGCATACAGCGATGACAGCCCGCCAAAACTTTGCCCGGCGACGACGGTACGCTGCGGGTCGTCACTGAACGCGGTCGTGGTCTTCACCAGCGGCAATAACTCCTGCTGTACTGCCAACCAAAAATCCGCATTACACGGCAGTTCGCGGCTGCGGTGAGCCGTGTCGATGGTATCAATCAGGAGATAAACGGCGGGCGGGAGGTGTCCGCGATGGGTGAGTGAAGTCAGCGCAGGCCAGACCGGCATACTCTGTGCCCAAAACTGTCCGTCCAGCAGGATAGCCAGCGGACGCGCTTCCGGCTGAGCTTCACCAGTGGTAAACACCCACACGCGGCGTGTATTGCCGAGTCTGGCGCTACGCCATTGCAGGCAAACTGCGGGCGAGTCGGGGTTTTCAGGTCGATCCCATCCCGGTTGTACGGGTGCATCAGGCATTTCCAGCGCAGACACCGCATGACCACGACCGCCCTGCCAGCTCTGCGGATTGAGGGGATCGGCAATGGCCTGCGGCAACAATTGCCGCCAGCCTTCACGCAGCACGGTTCGGTCAGGCGCTTCGCCCGGCGTCTGCGCGGCAAAAATATCATTTCGTTCTGTTGGGATAAAACAGTAACTGCCGCGCCAGTTGGCGCTGAGGGAAACACTCCAGCACCAAACATTTGTTCCGTCAATGCGTTGCATCGACTGCGGGGTGGCATTTTGATGGTGGTCGGTGACGCCGGTGATATAGACCCATACGCGGTGAATGGCTGACTCTTTTTCCGTTCCCTGCGGGTCGCGCCACCAGAAGGTTACCCGATAATTTCCGTTGTCTTCACGCTCCCACTCCGGGCCTTTTTTTGACTGCCACCACGCCTCGCTTCCCATCTTTAACGTCGTCACCGCCATAACCCCATGTTTATTGTCAAATTTTATGATCTAGCGTGAAATATATTGATAATATTATTGATAACTATTTGCATTTGCAATAGCGTATTGTCGCGCTGTGGGAAGCGCGCACAGTTTTTCACCACTTATAAACCGGCCTGGCGCTGCGTACTTTTTCTGGAATGGAGGGTTTACGCGGATGCGGGCGACATCAGACCAAATGCCGCACCACGGCACATTGGTACTCGTGGCTAAAAGAACAGCAGGACATACAATGAACAACAAGATTCATTCACTGGCCTTATTGGTCAATTTAGGGATTTACGGGGTAGCCCTGCCAGCGATGGCAGAAGATCAAACCGATAGCGCCGCTGTCTCTCATGAAGACACCATCGTGGTTACCGCCGCCCAGCAGAACCTGCAGGCACCGGGCGTTTCAACCATTACCGCTGATGAAATTCGTAAGAATCCTCCCGCTCGCGATGTGTCGGAAATCATCCGTACCATGCCAGGCGTCAACCTGACCGGTAACTCAACCAGCGGTCAACGCGGCAACAACCGCCAAATCGATATTCGCGGCATGGGGCCGGAAAACACCCTGATTCTGATCGACGGCAAACCGGTAACCAGCCGTAACTCTGTGCGTCAGGGCTGGCGCGGCGAGCGTGATACCCGCGGCGATACTGCCTGGGTGCCACCAGAAATGATCGAACGTATTGAAGTGCTGCGCGGTCCTGCCGCGGCACGCTATGGCAACGGTGCGGCTGGCGGCGTGGTGAATATCATCACCAAAAAAGGCAGCAACGAATGGCACGGCTCCTGGGATACCTATTTCAACGCCCCGGAACATAAAGACGAAGGTTCAACCAAACGCACCAACTTTAGCCTGAACGGTCCGCTGGGCGGGGATTTCAGCTTCCGTTTGTACGGTAATCTCGATAAAACCCAGGCCGACGCGTGGGATATTAACGATGGTCACCAGTCTGCACGTACGGGCGACTACGCAGATACCATGCCAGCGGGTCGTGAAGGGGTAAAAAACAAAGATATCAACGGCCAACTGCGGTGGGATTTTGCGCCAATGCAATCGCTGGAGTTTGAAGCCGGCTACAGCCGCCAGGGCAATCTATACGCTGGCGACACCCAGAACACCAACAACGATAACAAAACCAACGGACTGGTAAAAAAATACTACGGTAAAGAAACCAACCGTATGTACCGTCAGAACTATGCGCTGACGTGGAACGGCGGCTGGGACAATGGCATTACCACCAGTAACTGGGCGCAATACGAACATACCCGCAACTCCCGTTTGGGTGAAGGTCTGGCAGGAGGTCTTGAAGGGCTATTTAACAGTAATCATTTTACCGACACTGACCTGGCGGATGTCACCCTGCACAGCGAAATTAGCATTCCATTCGACCTGTTTGTTAACCAAAATCTGACGCTCGGTACCGAATGGAACCAGCAGCGCATGAAGGACATGAGTTCCAATACTCAGACCTTTATGGGCGGTAATATTCCTGGGTCCAGCAGCACCAACCGCAGCCCGTACTCAGACGCAGAGATTTTCTCTCTGTTTGCTGAAAACAATATGGAACTGACCGACAGCACCATGCTGACGCCAGGTTTGCGTTTCGATCATCACAGCATTGTGGGCGATAACTGGAGTCCGTCCCTGAACCTTTCCCAAGGTCTGGGCGATGACTTCACCCTGAAGATGGGGATTGCGCGCGCCTATAAAGCGCCAAGCCTGTATCAGCTCAACCCGAACTACATTCTGTACAGTAAAGGTCAGGGTTGCTACGCCACCGGCTCAGCGACCGGTATTGGTTGCTACATGATGGGCAACGATGATCTGAAGGCCGAAACCAGTATCAACAAAGAGATTGGTCTGGAGTTCAAACGTGATGGCTGGCTGGCCGGAGTAACCTGGTTCCGCAACGATTATCGCAACAAGATTGAAGCAGGAACCGTACCGTTAAGCAGAACATCGATTACCCAGCAAAACCCGACCACAGGTAAAACAACAACAACCTACACCGATATCTATCAGTGGGAAAACGTGCCTAAAGCGGTGGTGGAAGGTCTGGAAGGGACGTTGAACGTGCCGGTTAGCGAGACCGTAACCTGGACCAACAACATTACCTACATGCTGCAAAGTAAGAATAAAGAGACCGGCGAACGCCTGTCGATTATTCCTGAATACACGCTGAACTCAACCCTGAGCTGGCAGGCACGCGAAGATCTGTCATTGCAATCCACCTTCACCTGGTACGGCAAACAGCAGCCGAAAAAATACGATTACCAGGGGAAACCGGTGACTGGCAGTTCAGCCCAGGAAGTGAGTCCGTACAGCATTGTCGGCCTGAGTGCGACCTGGGATGTGACGAAAAACGTCAGCCTGACCGGCGGCGTGGATAACGTCTTCGACAAACGTCTGTGGCGTGAAGGTAATGCCCAAACCACCAGCGACAACAAAACTGGCTATTACATGGCGGGCGCTGGCGCATACACCTATAACGAACCGGGCCGGACGTGGTTCATGAGCGTTAACACACACTTCTGATAACGTTTTTCCCTCTCCTCGCTGCGGGGAGAGGGAAACCGTAAGAAATCATGCACACAACGCACATCCAGCTCCCTTTCGCAGATCATACGCTGCACATTGTCGAATTTGATCCCGACACTTTCCATGAGCACGACCTGCTCTGGCTTCCCCACCACACTCAGCTCCACTTCAGTGGGCGTAAGCGTAAAGCTGAGCACTTAGCGGGGCGCATTGCCGCAGTCCACGCACTGCGTGAATTTGGCCACAAAACCGTGCCCGGCATCGGTGTGCAACGCCAACCATTGTGGCCGCAGGATCTGTTTGGCAGCATCAGCCATAGCGCAACAACGGCGCTGGCGGTCGTATCAACGCATCCCATTGGGCTGGATATAGAAGCTATTTTTACACCACAAACCGCAGTTGAGCTGGCTGATAGTATTATTGATAACCACGAACATCAGATTTTGCAGCATACCTGCCTGCCCTTTCCGCTCGCCTTAACCCTGGTATTCAGCGCAAAGGAGAGCCTGTATAAGGCGTTTTCCAATCAGGCATCGGGGCTACCAGGTTTCACCAGCGCAAAAATCACCGCACTCACGACTCAGCAATTAACATTACAAATCATGCCGTCATTTTCGGCAAACCTCGGCAATCAAGAAGTTCACGTTCATTGGTTTCAGCGTGATAAAAATATCGTGACGCTATTTCCATCCTCACCATCAGGATCGTGATCCTTTTCTCTTTTTAAGAAATTAGCTGCGCAAATCGTAGACAGTTCGATTATCTCGACTTATCGTTAACTTGAATAATAAATCATATTTGAATAAATATTCAAAGTGGAGAAAGAGATGAACAAGACCTTGATTAAATCCGTATTACTGGCCTCGATCCTTACCACATCGGGTTCGCTGTATGCTGCCGACAACGGACTGATTGCGATTATTACCCCTTCTCACGATAACCCGTTTTTTAAAGCCGAAGCCGACGGTGCAGTCGCCAAAGCAAAAGAGCTGGGATACGCCACGCTGGTTGCCTCTCATGATGATGACGTCAATAAACAAAACCAACTGATTGAGACTGCTATTGCTCGTAAAGCAAAAGCGATCATTCTCGATAATGCGGGTGCAGATGCCACCGTAGGGCCGCTGGAAAAAGCCAAAGCAGCGGGTGTAGCTGCTTTTCTGATCGATCGCGAAATCAATAAAACCGGTATCGCGGTGGCGCAAATCGTGTCGAATAACTATCAAGGCGCACAGCTCGGCGCAGAGAAGTTCGCCAGGTTACTGGACGGAAAAGGGAAGTACGTTGAACTGTTGGGACGTCAATCCGACACCAACGCCCATGTACGCTCGCAGGGGTATCACGATGTACTCGATGACTATCCGGACATGAAAATGGTAGCCCAGCAGACGGCAAACTGGAGCCAAACCGAAGCCTTTACCCGAATGGAAGCCATTTTGCAAACCAACCCAGATATCGTAGGCGTGATCTCAGGTAACGACACTATGGCGCTGGGTGCAGAAGCCGCACTAAAAGCGGCGGGGAAAAATAATGTCATCGTGGTCGGTTTTGATGGCAGCGACTACACCCGCGATTCAATCATTAATAAAAGCAATATTAAAGCGACAGTACTGCAGCCCGGCTGGCAGCAGGCACAAATGGCTGTTGAGCAGGCGGATTACTATCTGAAAAACGGCAAAGCCCAGAAAGAAGAAAAACAGCTCATGGATTGCGTGCTGATTGACGAAACCAATGCCAGCAAGCTGAACAAGTTCAACCTGAGCCACTAAGCGGAGGCACTATGTCGTTAACACAATGGGGTGCCGCGCTGGTTGGATGCGCCACCCTGTTGCTGACGGCCTGTACGGTAGTTGACCTCGACGAAAACGGCAAACCAATTATCCCGGCCGATCCTCAGGCCAAAGCCAGTTTCGACAACCAGACTCCCGATCAGATCGCGCAACAAACCTGGCAATCCCGCGTCCTGGAAGCGGCACAGCAACATGTTCTGGATGCTTCAGCGCTGACCACTCGCCTGAAGGCCCCCTCACCCGCTCCCGAAAGCGTGTTTGTACGCCTGACCAGCCAGATTGATAGCGTCGACACCACCAATGGGCGAGAGCACACCATCGTGGTGAGGGTCAATGATATGCCCGTCACGATTCAGATTGGCCCGGTAATGCGTGGCAATGCTATTCGCGATGCCAGTGGTTTCAAGTTTGAAGATTTTACTAACCAGGTTCAGTTTGCCCAACTGTCACGGGCTTATAACCGTGAAGCGGCGAAACAGTTACCCGCCGTTGACACTAGCTGGCAAGGGAAGACTGCCACGGTGCTGTTCGCCGTGACGTTGAATGCTGGAAAAGCGGAAAACGCAGCAGCACTGACGCTGGAACAGGAGGCTCACTAATGCGCAATACCTCAGCGGATGACATCATCCTGCGCACGCATGCCATTTCAATGCTGTTTCCCGGCACAATTGCGCTGGACAGCGTCGATTATCAGGTCTGGCGTGGCAAGGTGAATGTGATTATTGGTGAGAATGGTGCGGGGAAATCGACGTTGATGAAGATCCTCGCTGGCGTTCAGCAACCCAGTAGCGGTGAGATGTCGCTCAATGGAAATCCCGTGCGCTTTGCCAGCACCCGGGATGCTGCGGCACATGGAATTGGTATGGTGCATCAGGAGTTAAACCTGTTTGAGAACCTCACCGTCGCGGAAAACATTTTCCTCGGTCGGGAGATTCAAAAAGGCGTGGCCCCCATCAATGAGGCCGAGCAAGAGAAACGCACCGCGGAATTATTAACCCGGCTCGATCAGCCGATATCACCGCGCGACCTGGTTGGCAATCTCAAAGTAGGGCAGCAACAGCTGGTCGAAATCGCCAAAGCACTGGCTGAAGATGCAGATATCCTGATTCTTGATGAACCCACCTCAGCGCTCAGTAAAACTGAAGTCGAGATTCTGTTTCGCGTGATCCGTGAACTTACTCGCCAGGGTGTGTCGATAATCTATATCTCCCATCGTCTCGAAGAATTGATGGCAATTGGCGATGTGATCACTATTTTACGCGATGGTAAATTTCAAGCCGAAGCCAAGGTTATCGACATCGATGTCCCGTGGATTGTGCGCGAGATGCTGGGCAGTGATCCGGTAAGCAACTTTCTCGAACCCGGCCGCACGTTTGGAGCTCCGGTTCTGGAAGCTGAACATATCACCTGCGTGAATACCGCTGGCAGCGCAGTCGTCAATGACGTCACCTTTAACGTTCATGCCGGTGAAATTGTCGGTATCTATGGACTTATGGGGGCTGGGCGAACCGAATTGTTCGAGTGCTTGTTAGGTACTGAGCGCAACTACCTCGGAAAACTGTGGCTCGACAGCAAACCGGTCCCGCAGCGCTTAACCACCGCCGATCGCATCCGTATGGGAATGAGTCTGGTGCCGGAGGATCGCAAGCGCACGGGGATTTTCCCCATTTCATCCGTCGCCACCAATCTGACCATTGCCAGCCTTTGGCGGCGTCTGCAACGTGGTTTTGCCATTGCCCGCAAAGATGAAGAGGCCGTGGTCGCCAGCACAATTGGCAATCTGTCGATAAAAGTCTCCTCGCCAGAGGTTGAAATTCAGGCGCTGAGCGGAGGGAACCAGCAAAAAGTGGTGATTGGTCGCTCTCTGCTCACCAATCCCAAAATTCTCTTTCTTGACGAACCCACACGCGGCATCGATGTCGGGGCGAAAGCCGATGTGTTCCGCATGATGGTCCAGCTTTCCCAGCAAGGTATTGCTGTGGTCTTTTCCACCTCAGATTTAAAAGAAATTATGGCGGTTTCTGACCGCATTCTGGTGATGTCCGGCGGCAAGCTAACTGCCGATATCGCCCGCGATCGTGCCGAAGAATCGGCGCTGGTAACCGCAAGTGCTCAGGGGTTCTGATATGAAAACACTACAATCCGCCACCATCGCGCCTCGCTCCACAGTCGCCTTCTCTCGGGAAAATATCCTGCTACTAATCCTAAAACTGCGCACTTTTATTGCACTGTTTTTAATCGTCGGGTTCTTTGCCTTCACCGTACCGGGATTTCTCTCTGGCGGCAGCATGGTCATTATGATCAAGCATATCGCCATTAACGCCTTTCTGGCGCTGGGGATCACGTTTGTCATTATTACCGCCGGGATTGATCTCTCAATTGGCGCTACGCTTGGGCTGTGCGGCATGGTCGCAGGATGGCTAATCACTAAAGGCATTGTATTGCCAATGTTCGGCATCGCAATTTTCCCCAGCGTCTGGGTGATTGTGCCTGTCGTCTTGTTGATTGGTGGGCTGATTGGCGCGGCGAATGGTTGGATCATCACCCACTATAACGTCGCACCGTTTATTTGTACGCTCGGAACCATGTACGTTTTGCGCGGGGCGGCGATGCTGACCTCCGATGGGCAAACCTTTCCCGGGCTTTCCGGCAATCCGCAGCTCGGCAATACCGGTTTTGATGAGATTGGTGCCGGTACACTGTTTGGGATTCCGTGGGCCATCTGGATGATGATTGTGCTGGCACTGGTCATTGCTTACGTCGCTCGTCGTCTACCCTTTGGTCGCCACGTTTACGCCATCGGGGATAACGAGCGCGCTGCTGAGCTGTCAGGGGTAAAAGTAAAACAGGTGAAAATCTGGGTGTATACCCTATCCGGACTGTGTGCCGCGATTGCTGGAATTGTGGTCTCGGCACAGCTTTCCGCCAGTCATCCGGCCAACGGTACGGCATTTGAGATGAACGCCATTGCCGCAGTGGTTCTCGGCGGTACGTCACTGGCCGGTGGACGGGGCACGATTTTAGGCACGCTGATTGGCGCTTTCGTTATCGGTTTTCTGGCCGATGGTCTGGTGATGATGGGCGTCAGCGAGTTCTGGCAAATGGTGATTAAAGGTATCGTGATTATCGTCGCGGTCATCATCGACCAGATGCAAAACCGGATGCAGCAAAAAGCCGCGGTGGTAGCACAAAAGGCGGCGATGGAAAGTCAGTAATCCCCTCTGAAAAGTCTGATATGCACAACCAGACAGCTCCAGGGGCCTCCTGGGGCTGTCAATTGTTTAACTCACCGTGACATCACCCTTTCACCAGACTGCGGGCTGTCGGGTAGTCGGTGATCAATACGTCAATATAATTCCCCTGCAATGCCCCGCGTATCGCATTCTGTTTTTCCACACCACCAGCCAAAGCAATCACGTGGTTACACTCCCGAATCTGCGAAAGCTCCATTCCGATGACCGGGTCTTCCTCATGGCTGAGTACCGGGTTACCTGCTGCATCGTAATAATGCAGACAGATATCGCCTACTGCGCCGCGCTCGGCGAGCAGTCGCAACATTTCTTCGTTGTAGTAGTTGCCTGAGTTTTTCAGCAATTGAGAAGGCTCCAGTTCGCCAATACCGACAATTGCCACATCCACTTCAGCAAACTTTTCAACCACCGCGGCAACGTCAGGGCTGTTAACCAACCGTGTACGCTCTTCAACCGAATGCTCAATACTTTGTGAAGGCAGCAGCCAGGCCGGACAGCCAAGGTGCGCTGCCAACTGTTGCGTAAGAATCGTGGCCTGCACGTTACCATTCGGCCCTACGCCGCCCAGCAGTTGGATCACCCCCGCCGCACGGATATTTTGCGGGTGCATCTCATCGACCATACAGCGAATGGTGCTACTCCAGGAGGAAATTCCAACCAAGTCCTCGGCTCGCAGGCGGGTTTCAACGTAATGCGCCGCCGCACTGCCAATAGCATGCTTAATTTGCGTATTGCTGGGGTTGTCACCGACATCCACGACAATCGCCTGACGAATACCAAACTGCTCTTCAATGGCTTTTTCCAGCGCCACAAAGATATTGGTCGGCTGTACGACGGTGATTTTCACCAGCCCTTCTTTCTGACAACGCGTTAAAGCACGGGAGACAAAGGACTGCGACAAATGCAGCAGCGTGGCGATTTCAGACTGTTTTTTATTTTCGGCGTAGTAAAGCGTGGCAATCTTAACCAGCAACCGCTGTTCATCCTGCTTTGACATGGCATTCCCCCTGATAAACTGCCTGTTATTTTTATTCATACCTGAATAGATAACAAGTCATCAGTACCTTTCCAGTTATCACGTTAGTGTGATCCTTTTCTCTTTTCTCCAAAATTTGGTGGCACAAGCCGTAGACAAACCGCCAGACAAGGCATATCTTTAATCGTGAATAATAAATCAGTAGTGAATATTTATTCTAACCAATAACGACTGACTGTTTTATCTGCAGATTACGTAGTGGGTAGAGAGACAGTTGCACTACTGCACTCACACGGAATATTTATTCGTTTAAGATTAAACATTCAAGAGGTGTCTTATGAATCCGTTTTCGCTCTCAATACCAGAGCTAGAAAAGAAAGCACGTGCCGTGCGTCGCCGCATTATCGTGTTGAATGCTGAAAGCCCGGCTGGCGGGCACACTGGCGCAGACCTGTCGCAGGTTGAACTGCTGACAGCACTCTATTTTCGCATCCTGAATTGCTCCCCGGAGATTAAAGAGAGCGACGAGCGCGATATCTACATCCAGTCAAAAGGTCACGCTGTGGGCGGTTACTACTGTGTCTTGGCAGAAGCCGGTTTTATTCCTGTGGACTGGCTGGCGACCTATCAACACGCCGATTCGCATCTGCCGGGGCATCCGGTAAAACATAAAACGCCAGGAATTGAATTGAATACCGGAGCTCTAGGTCACGGTCTGCCGGTTGCAGTAGGGATTGCGCTGGCGGCTAAACGCAGCAACAGCAAACGCCGGGTGTTTGTCGTCACCGGTGATGGTGAACTGGCCGAAGGCAGCAACTGGGAAGCAGCACTGGTCGCTGCCCACTATAAACTGGATAACCTGATTATCATCAACGACAAAAATAACCTCCAGCTTGCCGGATCAACCAAAGAGATCATGAACACCGATCCGCTGGATGAAAAATGGCGAGCCTTCGGTATGCAAGTCACAGAGTGTCGCGGGAACGATATGAGTGATGTGGTACGCACGCTGGAAGGATTACCCCCTGAAGGCAAGCCATATGTCGTCATTGCACACACCACCAAAGGAGCCGGGATCTCTTTTATCCAGGGCCGCCCGGAATGGCACCATCGCGTGCCAAAAGGAGAAGAAGTTGAACTGGCGCTGGAGGAACTGAAAGATGCGTAATAGCGAACACCTCGCCACCGTCATGGTGAACACGTTAATTGCTGCGGTCAAACGTGGAATGGATGTTGTGCCAGTGGTGGCTGACTCAACATCAACAGCAAAAATCGCCCCATTTATGAAGGAATTTCCCGATCGTCTGGTCAACGTGGGTATTGCCGAACAGACGTTGGTCGGTGCTGCTGCCGGACTGGCGCTGGGCGGTAAAATCGCCGTCACCTGTAACGCTGCGCCCTTCTTGATTTCACGGGCCAATGAGCAAATTAAAGTCGACATTTGCTACAACAATACCAACGTGAAGTTGATTGGCCTGAACGCAGGGGCCAGCTACGGACCGCTCGCCAGTACGCACCACAGCATTGATGATATTTCCGTGCTACGCGGTTTTGGCAATATTGAGATTTACGCCCCGTCCTGTCCGGTGGAATGCCGACAGATTCTCGATTACGCCTTAAGCCACATAGGTCCGGTTTATATTCGCCTGGATGGCAAAGCCTTACCCGAATTACACGACGAAAACTACCAGTTCGCGCCGGGTAATATCGATATTTTGCGCAAAGGAAAAGATGTCGCACTGGTGGCAATGGGCTCAACTGTGCATGAAATTGTCGAGGCTGCCACAGTGCTGGAACAGGCGGGTATTGACGCCAGCGTAATCAGTGTACCGTCAATTCGTCCCTGCAATACCCAACAGTTACTGGCAGCTTTAACCCACTGCAAGGCAGTGGTTAGCGTGGAAGAACATAACATTAATGGCGGCGTGGGAAGTCTGGTGGCTGAAGTGCTGGCAGAAGCTGGCTGTGCTATTCCACTGCGTAGATTGGGGATTGCCGATGGCCAATATGCAATCGCAGCCGATCGTGCAGCAACGCGCGCGCACCATGAAATTGACGCGGCGGGTGTCGTGAAAAACGCCACCGCACTGTTGCTGGCAACACGATAAAACAATAACAACAGAACACTTACTGGAGAAAGCGATGTCACGAATTCCTCATCAGTTGACCATGGCGGTGATTATTGGCAATCGGGGATTTTTCCCGAGCTATCTGGTTGCTGAAGCCCGCGAACAAGCCAGCGTGCTCTTTGAGCGGCTGGGCATTAACACCATAATGCTCAACGAAACGCAGACAGAACTCGGCGGTGTTGAAACCCGTCAGGATGCGAAAGTTTGTGCTGAACTTTTCCGCGCTCACCGCGACAAGATCCACGGTGTGGTGGTACTACTGCCGAACTTTGGCGATGAAAAAGCGATAGCGGAAACGCTGCGACTTTCCGGTTTAGATGTCCCGGTTCTGATCCAGGCGCAGGAAGACAACTTGGATAAAATGGGGCTTGCCACTCGCCGTGACAGCTTCTGCGGCAAGATCTCCCTGTGCAATAACATGCGCCAGTACGGTATTCCGTTTACGCTAACCACCCAGCATGTCTGCGACCTGTCAGGCGAGGTGTTTGCACAAGACCTGAAACGTTTCGAACAAATCTGTCGCGTGGTCGCCAGCATGCGCGGAGTTCGCGTCGGCGCTATCGGCGCACGTCCAGCCGGGTTTAACACCGTCCGCTACAGCGAAAAATTGCTCGAAAGACTGGGTATTGCCGTCGAAACACTGGATCTGTCTGAAGTCTTTACCCGCATCAAACGACTGCGCGACGACGATATCCGGGTGGATGAAAAACGCCGCCTGTTGATGGATAACGCCGACGCCAGCGCCATTCCAGCCGACAAACTGGTCACCATGGCAAAACTGTTTGTCGTTATCAGCGAATGGGTCATCGCTAATGATATTGATACGACTGCCATCCAGTGCTGGACCTCGCTGCAGGAAAATTTAGGCATCAACGTGTGCTCAATCATGAGCGTGATGTCCGGGCAGTTAATGCCCAGTGCCTGCGAAGTGGATGTGATGGGCGCGTTGTCAATGTACGCCCTCGCCAGCAGCAACTTAAGTCCAGCATCCATTGCCGACTGGAATAATAATTTCGGCGACGATCGTGATAAATGCGTTCTTTTTCACTGCGGTAATTTCGCATCAGCCAGTCTGGACAGCCCGAAGATGGGGACGGCGGATATCATCGGTACCACCGTCGGTAAAGAGAACACCTGCGGTGCAGTTCACGGTCGTATGAAAAGCGGTGCCTTGACCTACTTCCGCCTGAGTACCGACGATTTAACCGGCGAAATCAAAGCCTACGTCGGCGAAGGGCTATCGGTTGACGATCCGCTGGACACTGTCGGCTGCCGAGCGGTAATCCAGGTACCTCATCTGGAGAATCTACTGGCCTGGATTTGTCGTAATGGCTTTGAGCATCACGTGGCAATGAACCATTCCGCCAGCGCAGAGGTACTGCATGAAGCTTTCACCCGCTATCTCGGGGTGGATACCTTTTTCCATCGCTAATACTCAGGGAAACCGAAGGGCTGGAGAAAACAATGTCAGCACAAAAAGACATTATTATTGCGCTTGATGAAGGCACCACCAATGCCAAAGCCGTAGCGCTGGATGGTCAGGGAAACGTGGTCGCGAAGTTCTCCCGCGCGCTGGCGATCCACACGCCCCGTGAAGGCTGGGTTGAGCAGTCAGGTGATGCACTTCTGGACGCATCACTGGATGTTGTGGCACAAGCCATTACCTGCGTCGGCGCACAACGCGTCGCAGCGCTGGCGATCAGCAATCAACGTGAAACGGCGATAGGCTGGTATCGTGCCAGCGGTCGCCCTCTCGGCCCTGCTATCACCTGGCAATGTTCGCGCACGGCCGATTTTTGCCGTGCATTACGTGAACAGGGGCACGAGGCGTACATAAAATCCATCACCGGATTACCCGTTGCCCCACTCTTTTCCGCCTCTAAAATGCGCTGGCTGCTGGAGTCAGTTCCCAACGGTATGACGCTCGCACAGCAAGGGGAAATATGTCTCGGGACCATCGATAGCTGGTTACTGTGGAACTTAACGCACGGCGAGGAATTTCGTTGCGATATCTCCAACGCTTCACGCACGCAGTTGCTCAATCTCAACAGCGGACAATGGGATAACGAGATGTTGGCTCTATTCGGTATTCCGCAGCAGGCGTTGCCCGAAGTTTGCCCTTCCAGCCACCATTTTGGCGTAACAAAAGGTCTGGAGAGGATACCTGATGGAATCCCTATTCTGGCGATGATTGGCGACTCTCATGCTGCGCTTTTTGCCCATGGGCTGGGTATGGAAGGCTGCGTCAAAGCGACCTATGGCACCGGATCTTCCGTTATGGCACCCGTATTCTCGGCGCAGTCCGAGGTGAGCGCGCTGGCAACGACCATAGCCTGGCATGACGGTGACACCCTGGTCTACGGACTGGAAGGTAATATTCCGCATACGGGAGATGCCGTCGCATGGATGGCCGATAGCACAGGTCTAAGCGAATTACCGGAAGAGCAACTGCTTCATGAGCTCAATACGCTGCCCGCCACGGTTGACTCCACGCTGGGCGTCTATTTTGTTCCGGCACTTACTGGGCTGGGCGCGCCCTGGTGGGATGAAGATGCCCGGGGGTTGATTCACGGTCTCAGCCGCGGAGTGAAACGCGCACATCTGGTACGTGCGGCACTGGAGTCGATTACCTATCAGATTGCCGATGTTGTTTTAGCGATGCGTCAGCACAACGGTTTTCGACTCAGCGCGTTAATGGTTGATGGCGGGCCAACAAAAAATGACTGGCTAATGCAGTATCAAGCCGATTTATTGGGCTGTCCGGTGATGCGCAGCGATATCCCTGAACTTTCCGCTATCGGTGCCGGATTGCTGGCACGCAAGAAGCTGCAGGGTGCATCTACCAGCCAGTTGCGAGATTATCTGCCCGATCACGTATCGTTCCAGCCAAACATGGCGCGCCATGGGAGATTGCAAAAACGCTGGCATGAATGGCAAGGAGCCGTCGAACGCACCCGTTGGCAAACCCGTTAATAAATCAACGCTAATGATAAATGCGCCCGCAGCCATAACTGACTGTGGGCGCACTGTTAATTCTTCAAAAGCGAGCTACTGTTGCTGACACGCCGCCAGCGATCGGCGTTGCTGCCCTTTTTCATCGAAGTTGTCGGCAGCCAGCCAGCGCTGCAAAACAGCGTCGCACTGGGGCCATTCACTATCAATCATCGATAACCAGTCGCTGTCGCGATTACGCCCCTTGCGCACAATCTTCTGGCGAAAACGTCCTTCGAAGATAAACCCAAGGCGCTCCGCCGCCCGACGGGAAGCCGTGTTCAGAGAGTCACATTTCCACTCCACGCGACGATAGCCCAACGCAAACGCCTGGCGCAGCAACAGCCAGATGCTTTCGGTGCCGAGTACCGTATTTTTCATGCGCGGTGACCAGGTTACATGACCAATTTCAACCGAACCATGCTCCCGTTCGATCGCCATAAAGCACACCAGTCCCACCGCACGACCGGAACGCTGTTCAATGACAGCATAGGGAACCAGAGATGCATCCGTGGATTTGCCCTCTACCCAGCAAGCTGTGGCCTCAACGCTCGTGGGACGAGAACTTGCAAGCCAGGTCCAGTCGCGATCGTCTGGCGCCTGCGCGTAAGCATCAAACAGATCGGCGGCATGGCTGTCGGCATCCAGGGGAACCAGTCGACAATATTGCCCTGCAAGTTCTTCCCGCGGCAGTACGGCGGCACCATTCCAGTCAGGCACAATATCGCCGACGGTCTGTCCATAAAGATTAATTTCCGGCACGATTCAACCCCTGTTGCGAAGTAAAAAATAGTTATAACACCGGCCATTTCGCCTTCAAAGCATCGCGGGGGGATTTCTGACAACGAACAGAAAATCAGCGGCCCTTCTATATGCAGCTTGCAAGATGACGCGTCTATACTGATTAAAAATCAACGCTGAAGAGAACACTATGTCCCTACCCGATTTTCATGTTTCTGACCCTTTTACGTTAGGTATTGAACTGGAAATGCAGGTGGTCAATCCTCCGGGCTACGACCTGAGCCAGGACTCTTCCCGACTGATTGACGCCGTAAAGCCGCAGCTCACCGCCGGAGAAGTAAAGCACGATATCACTGAAAGTATGCTGGAGATGGCGACCGGGGTTTGTCGCAATATCGACCAGGCGAGTGCTGAATTATCCGCCATGCAGCAGATAATCTCGCGGGTTGCTGCCGAGCATCACCTCGCCATCTGTGGCGGCGGTACGCATCCATTTCAAAAATGGCAACGTCAGGAAGTCTGCGATGACGAACGCTATCGGCGCAACCTGGAAAATTTTGGCTATCTTATTCAGCAGGCGACGGTATTCGGCCAACATGTGCATATCGGCTGTGTAAACGGCGATGATGCTATTTACCTCCTGCACGGCCTGTCGCGATTTGTTCCCCATTTTATTGCGCTCTCTGCCGCCTCACCTTATATGCAAACGTCCGACACGCGGTTTGCCTGCGCGCGGCTGAATATTTTCTCTGGATTTCCCGATAATGGCCCGATGCCGTGGGTGAATAACTGGCAGGAATTCGAGGGGTTATTTCGTCGACTGGCTTACACCAGCATGATTGATAGCATTAAAGATTTACACTGGGATATCCGCCCCAGCCCGCACTTTGGTACCGTAGAGGTTCGCGTCATGGACACTCCGCTAACCCTTGAACACGCAGTCAATATGGCGGGACTTATTCAGGCTACCGCCCACTGGTTGCTCACTAAACGGCCATTCAAGCACCAGGAGCGTGATTACCTGCTGTATAAATTTAACCGTTTTCAGGCCTGCCGCTTTGGCATGGCGGGAATCATCACCGACGTCAATACCGGCGATGGGCACCGCCTGTCAGATGACACGCTACGGCTACTGGAGAATGTCGCCGCTTCTGCGGACAAAGTAGGCGCGACCAGCGCGATCGAATCCTTACGCCTGCAAGTTAAAAATGGTCATGATGAAGCGCAGAGCATGCGTGATTTCGTCGCCGACGGCGGATCTCTGAGTGGTCTGGTGAAAAAACATTGTGAGATTTGGGCCGGGCGGTAAGCGTGGCGTTTGCGTTGCCCACAGAGATCCCGGACAATGGCTTTTTAACTCAAGTTTAACAATGCCATGAAACACCCGCTTGAATCACTGATGACCGCCGCAGGGATCCTGCTGCTGGCTTTTTTGTCTTGCCTGCTGCTGCCCGCCCCCTCACTGGGAATTGTGCTGGCGCAAAAACTCGTCGCCACCTTTCATCTGATGGATCTCAACCAATTTTATACTTTGCTGTTTTGTCTGTGGTTTTTACTGCTGGGGGTGATTGAATATTTTGTACTGCGTTTTATCTGGCGGCGCTGGTTCTCGCTGGCGGATTAGACCCGCGAGAACCCTTTGCCGTTAATGCGTTCGGCTATGATTTTCTTTGCGATACGCGCCCGGCGGCTGGCTGAACGTACGGGTGAAAATTCGCGTAAAGGTCTGCTGCGAATCGAATCCGTATTTCAAACAGATGTCATACACTTTCTGGTCGGTATCGCGTAGATCGCGCGCCGCCAATAGCAGCTTACGCTCGCGGATGTAGCGCCCGAGGCTTTCACCTTTGTACTGCATAAAAAGACGCTGCAGGTGCCATTTGGAATATCCCGCATGGCGTGCAATATCATCAATGCGCAATGGCTGATTCAAATTATCATCAATCCATTCAACAATCGTATCAATGACCTGAGCAGAAATCGTCATCATGCTCTCCCCTGTATTCATTGAGTCGCCTGTTGCCACCAGGCCGTAAACGGTTGGTCCGGTTCGGACAGTATTACCGGTTCACCCAGCATTGGCGTCAGTAGTCGGTAATCCTGACGAAGGCTGGCAAGCGCCAGTCGTTTGTAGGGATCATCCCAGGTATGTTTCGCCAGAACGAAACGGCCGGCATGCCCTGGCAACACGGCTTTCGCATGCAGATCGGCCGCAGCCTGCGCCGTCTCTTCAGGCATCATGTGAATAAACTTCCAGTCCTGGTCATATTGACCGTTCTCCATAATCGCCAAATCAACCGAGCCAAACTGCTCACCGATGGCTTTAAAATGCGGTCCATAGCCGGAATCTCCGCTGTAATAAACGTTCTGCTCCGGCGTTTCGAACATGAAGCTCGCCCATAGCGTCTGGTTGCGCTTGATACCGCGCCCCGAAAAATGACGAGCAGGCAGCACATGAACGATCAGCGAATCCGTCACTCTGACGGACTGATTCCAGTCCCGCTCTTCGATTATCTCGCTGCGCATCCCCCAGTAACGCAGATGCGACCCTACGCCGAGCGGCGTAATCACTCGCTTAATTTTCGGCATTAACGCCTTGATAGTGGCGAGATCCAGATGGTCATAGTGATCGTGCGAGATAATGAGCAGATCGATCTCCGGCATCGTCTGCGCAGTCCACGGATAATCCCCGGCAAAGGCTTTGTTCAGGAATGAAAACGGTGCGGCATAATTGCTAAATACCGGATCAATCAGGATACGTTGACCCGCCAGCTGCAAATACCATGAGGAGTGGCCCAGCCAGACCAGAGTATCCTGCTGTGGCGAAAGTCCAGCGAGATCGGTTGCCACCAGCGGTAACGGCTGCGCCGGGCGCGCATTATCACGCTTAGCGACCAGAAATTCCCACCAGGCCGCCAGCATGCCTTTGTTACCGGTATAGCCCGGTGTCGGCACCTGGTTATGAAACTGTCCATCACGATAGTGAGGTGACTGTTCAACCAAACTCAGTTGTGCCCCTTGCGGGGCCTGACCAAACCCGGCATTAAGTACAAACGGTAAACTTGCAGCTGCGGCAATTAGCATAATAACAACCACACAAACTGTGAGACGCTTCATATCCTGACCTTAAACGCGCCCCTTTCCGCTGGTTTGCGCGACTGACTCTTGATTATGAGTGAGTAAGCACTCATTATAGAAATCGAAAGTTCGCCGTCAAGATGATTTTCAATCTTTGACATTCGCCGTTGCGGTGCTGCAAAGGCCGTGATTCAATCATGTTTTTTACAGACTTAAGGGTAAAGTGTAGTGGCTCGTCCGAAGAGTGAAGACAAAAAACTGGCATTACTGGAAGCTGCAACCACAGCATTTGCACAATCAGGCATTGCGGCATCTACCGCCGTGATAGCCCGCAATGCAGGGGTTGCGGAGGGGACGTTGTTTCGCTATTTCGCGACCAAAGATGATTTGATCAACGAGCTTTACCTCTTTTTGAAGCAAGACCTTTGTCAGTCGATGATGGCAAATTTGGATCGATCGGTGACCGATGCCAAAACCATGACCCACTACATCTGGAACAGCTACATTAGCTGGGGCCTGAACCATACCTGCGGGCATCGCACGATTCGCCAGTTGGCCGTCAGCGAGAAAATCAGCAAAGAAACGGAACAGCAGGCTGACGATATGTTCCCGGAACTGCGCGATCTTTGTCATCGATCCGTACGACCTGAGTTTATGTCTGACGAGTATCGCGCCTTTGGCGACGCGCTGTTTCTTTCTCTGGCAGAGACCACCATGGAGTTCGCCGCCCGCGACGCGGCTCGCGCAAAAGAATATATTTCGATGGGATTTGAGGCGATGTGGCGCGCACTCACCCGTGAGGAAAAATAATGGACGGCCAGACCTTACATGCCTGTGCAAAGCGCCTTGCGCTCGAACTGCCTTTTACCGAGCACTGCTGGCCATTCGGCCCGGAATACGATGTCTTCAAAGTCGGCGGCAAAATTTTTATGCTGGTCTCAGAGCTTCGCGGACGCCCGCTGGTTAACCTGAAAGCCGATCCGCAAAAGTCACTGTTAAACCAGCAGATCTACCCCAGCATTGAACCCGGCTATCACATGAATAAAAAGCACTGGATATCGGTCTACCCAGGCGACGACATTACCGAGTCATTACTGACGGAGTTGGTAAATGATTCATGGCATCGCGTCGTAGA
The DNA here is from genome assembly GCF_013729795.1 of Citrobacter sp. RHBSTW-00859. NCBI lineage: Bacteria > Pseudomonadati > Pseudomonadota > Gammaproteobacteria > Enterobacterales > Enterobacteriaceae > Citrobacter > Citrobacter sp. RHBSTW-00859. The sequence continues at coordinate 3,570,177 of NZ_CP056284.1, forward strand.
CGGCCTGGCGAAGCGGGATCAAAAACGCCTGCGTCCAGGTTGATTTATCGTTAACTCCGATAAGTGTTTTTGCATTTTCCTGTCTTATCTTTTTCTTGCTAACCCTGTACCCTACTGAAACAAAACGCACCCGCAGGGTATGAAAAATCACCAGGAGTAGTTATGGATATTGTTTCTGTCGCCTTAAAACGTTACTCCACTAAGGCATTCGATCCGAATAAAAAACTGACCGCTGAGCAGGCCGAAAAATTAAAAACGCTGCTGCAGTTTAGTCCGTCCAGCACCAACTCTCAGCCGTGGCACTTTATCGTTGCCAGCACTGACGAAGGTAAAGCGCGCGTAGCGAAATCCGCAGCCGGCGGCTTTGTATTCAACGAACGTAAAATGCTGGATGCTTCCCACGTCGTGGTGTTCTGCGCCAAAACGGCGATGGACGATGCCTGGCTGGAGCGCGTGGTGGATCAAGAAGAGCGCGATGGCCGTTTCGCCACCCCTGAAGCCAAAGCCGCAAACCACAAAGGCCGCACCTTCTTTGCCGACATGCATCGCAAAGAGCTGAAAGATGACAACCACTGGATGGCAAAACAGGTGTATCTGAACGTCGGTAACTTCCTGCTGGGCGTGGCGGCGATGGGTCTGGATGCGGTGCCGATCGAAGGCTTCGATGCGGCGGTGATGGATGCAGAATTTGGCCTGAAAGAAAAAGGTTTCACCAGCGTAGTTGTGGTCCCGGTGGGTCATCACAGCGTAGAAGATTTCAACGCCGCGCTGCCAAAATCTCGTCTGCCGCTGGAAACAACACTGACGGAAGTTTAATCCCCGCATTTGCATAAGCTCTACACAGCGGTCATCATAGACCGCTGTTTATTAAGGAGACGTTATGCAGGAATTGATATCTCAGGTAGAAGAACTCGGCATTGAAATAAATCACACCACCTCACTGGTAATGATTTTTGGCATTATTTTTATCACCGCCATTATTGTTCACGTTATTTTGCACTGGGTGGTATTACGCGCATTTGAAAAGCGCGCCAACGCCAGCTCCCGCCTGTGGCTACAAATCATCACGCAGAACAAGTTATTTCACCGGCTGGCATTCACCCTGCAGGGTATCATTGTCAATATACAGGCCGCACTCTGGTTACAGAAAGGCAGTGAAGCAGCAGAAATATTAGTAACCTGCGCACAGCTGTGGATCATGATGTACGCCCTGTTGTCCTTGTTTTCCCTGCTGGACGTCATTCTCAATCTGTCGCAAAAATTCCCTGCCGCATCGCAATTGCCGCTAAAAGGCATATTTCAGGGCATCAAGCTCATCAGCGCTATTGTCGTCGGAATATTGATGATTTCCCTGCTGATTGGTCAGTCACCGGCAATATTGATAAGCGGTCTGGGTGCCATGGCCGCCGTGTTAATGCTGGTGTTTAAAGATCCGATCCTCGGGCTGGTGGCCGGAATACAGCTTTCAGCCAACGATATGTTGAAGTTGGGTGACTGGCTGGAAATGCCTAAATACGGCGCAGATGGCGCGGTGATTGATATTGGCTTAACCACCGTAAAAGTGCGCAACTGGGATAACACCATCACCACTATCCCAACCTGGTCACTGGTATCGGACTCATTTAAAAACTGGAGTGGGATGTCGGCTTCCGGTGGGCGACGCATTAAACGCAGCATCAGCATTGATGCTACCAGCATTCATTTTCTTGATGAGGATGAGCGTCAGCGGCTGCATAAAGCGCACCTGCTGAAACCGTATTTGACCACGCGCCATCAGGAAATTGACGAGTGGAATCAGCAGTTAGATGCGCCTGAATCGGTATTAAACCACCGTCGGATGACGAATATTGGCACCTTCCGCGCCTATCTGAACGAATATTTGCGTCATCATCCGCGGATTCGCAAAGATATGACGTTAATGGTGCGCCAGCTTGCGCCAGACGATCACGGCTTACCGATCGAAATTTATGCCTTTACCAATACGGTGGTCTGGCTGGAATATGAAAGTATTCAGGCTGATATTTTCGACCATATATTCGCCGTAATCGAAGAATTTGGCTTGCGCATTCATCAGTCACCCACCGGAAATGATATTCGCGCGCTGTCAGGCGCGTTTCAACGCTAACGCTCAGGTACTGGCGCGTGAAATATAGCGCCAGTCCATCATCACCCTTTCCGTCTGCGCGTCAGGATTTTCTATTTTATTCAGCAGCAATCCTACCGCTTTGCGGCCTATATCCCGCGAGGGCTGCTCAATGGTCGAAAGCTGTGGGGAAACCATTTCTGCCAGTTCCGTACCGTCGAATCCCACGACGGCGATATCCTGCGGGATCTGTAATCCGGCATTGAGAATAGCACGCATCGCGCCAGCGGCCAGCGTGTCCGATACGGCAAACACCGCGTCGGGTTTCACCTCTGCGGCAAGCAATGTTTTCATCGCCGCAATTCCTGCGCTGGAACTTAATTCGCTGGCGTATTCTACGGCCTGATACTCAAGCGACAGCGCATGCAGCGCCGCTTTATAGCCACGTTCGCGCAACCGGGCGTATTTATAACTCAGATCATGATTGATTAGCGCAATGCGTCGATAGCCCTTTTCCACCAGGTGAGATATTACCGACTGCGCAGCGTCAACATCGTTAATCCCTACGCAGGAAACCGCGCCTTTATCAGCATATTCCGCGCACTGAACCCAGGGAGCGTCGCCAATCAGCGTGGTCAGTTCCGGTAATTTTGAGAATGCATCCATGGTGATAATGCCATCAACGATTTTCCCCGACAGCAGCTTTAGCGCCGATTTTGAGCGGGCGGTATCCGAGCCGGAATTACACAGCAAAATGCGATAGCCATTCTTTTCCGCCTCTTCTTCAATGCCTTTAACAACCTCTGCACAAAAAGGGTTGGCAATGTTGGAAACCATCACCAGAATCATCGAACTGCGTGCCGTACGCAGCTGACGAGCCAGCAGGTTGGGCTGATAATTGCTTTCTTTAATAGCCTGTAGCACGCGCTCGCGATTTTTGGCTTTGACGGTATCACTGTGATTCAGCACACGCGATACCGTCGCCACCGACACACCGGCAAGCTGGGCGATTTTTTGAATAGACATAACGACGACAAGTCCTGCGGTTTAGGCTTTACGTTGAGGCTACCATAAAATCACTGCCCGGCGAACCGGGTGCGTGTTTAGCGCTGCACTGATACCCAGCGCTGCTGCTGATGGCTTTTTATAATCGCATCAATGATATACATCACATCCGCACCATCAGAAAATGACGCAAATCGACGCTCAGCCGTCGCGGGCATTTTGCCTGCCTGCACCGCCTGATAGAACTGCTGCATCATATTCTTGAACGCATCCGGCCAGCCCTCAATATGCCCACCCGGAAAGTGCGCACTGGCAGCAACATCCGCATTCATCAATCCTGGGTCATCGGTCAGGATCTGGTTCGCCTGCTGACGGTGCCCGACCCAAAGCTGTTGCGGCGTTTCCTGATCCCAGTGCAGTGAACTCTGGCTACCGTTAATTTCAAAGCTCAGGTGATTCTTGCGCCCGGCACTCACCTGTGAAACGCTAAAGCAGCCTTTGCTACCATCGTCAAAACGTACCAGCACCGATCCACAATCTTCCGTCGTCACCGCTTTATCCTCAAATTGCAGGTCAGCCGTTTGCTGGCCAAACGTAGCGTTACCGGCGATGCTGGCTTTTCGTACCGGCCAGACGATAGCCAGATCGGCCATCACCTCGACAATACGTTTTCCAGTGACGAATTGCACCGTGTCACACCAGTGGGAACCGATATCCGCAACCGCCCGTGAGTTGCCGCCTTGTTTGGCATCGACCCGCCAGTTGTAGTCAGTTTCCAGCAGCATCCAGTCCTGCAAATAACTCCCCTGGACGGCAAACAGACGCCCCACGCTACCGCGCCTGACCATGCTGGCAGCCTGTTGTACCATCGCAAACTGACGATAGACAAAGCTCACGCCGTGCACCACTCCTACCTGCTCCGCCAGCGTTTCCAGTTCACGAGCCTCATCAGGCGTCATACACAGCGGCTTTTCTGAAAACACGTGCAGACCCGCGCGTAAAATCTGCCGGTTGATGTCGGCATGCAGATGATTCGGCGTACAGTTATGCACCACCTGCAGTCCGGGATGCGCCAGCAGCGCCTCAACGCTGCCGTACGCCTGAGGAATATGAAGAGCATCTGCACGTTCCTGGGCAACCGCCAGCGAGCTATCACAGAGCGCCACCACGTTCACACCGCCGAGTCGACGCAACGCCTCGATATGTGCAGGCCCAATAAAACCGCTGCCAATAATGCCAACCTGTATCATTTGCGTACCTCATCGCCAGCGGCGAAATCATCAAATGCGCGTGAAGAAACCGGAATAATGTGGCGGCGTATAAAATCGCTCCCCTCACGCGCCCCGGTTTGCGCGTCTTTCAGGCAACACTCCCATTCCAGTACCGCCCAGCCAGGGAAATCATATTGTGTGAGCTTGCTGAAGATGGTTTTGAAATCGACCTGACCGTCCCCCAGGGAACGGAAACGCCCAGCGCGATCGAGCCACGGCTGATAACCGCCATAGACACCACTGCGGCTACTGGCATGGTACTCAGCGTCCTTGACGTGAAACGCTTTAATGCGCGAGTGGTAAACATCGATAAACCCAAGGTAATCCATCTGCTGCAATAACAGATGGCTCGGGTCATAGAGAATGTTGCAGCGAGGATGATGATTAACCAGCGCCAGAAAGCGCTCGAACGTTACGCCATCGTGCAGATCTTCACCGGGATGGATCTCAAAGCAAACATCCACCCCATGATGATCAAAGCGATCGAGAATGGGTCTCCAGCGGCGCGCTAGCTCCAGAAAGGCCTCTTCAAAGCGCTGACGGTTATGCGGTGGCCACGGATAAAAGAAGGGCCAGGCGAGCGAACCAGAAAACGTAGCATGCGCCGTCAGCCCCAGCCTTTGCGAAGCCGCAGCGGCCTGGTGGAGGGTTTCGATGGCCCACGCCTGCCTGGCCTGCGGATTAGCGCGTACAGATAGCGGAGCAAATCCGTCAAAAGCGTCATCGTAAGCCGGATGGACGGCAACCAGTTGGCCTTCAAGATGGGTAGATAGTTCGCTAATCACCAGCCCATGCCCGGCCAGCATCCCACGAATATCATCACAATAGGCCTGACTTATGGCTGCTTGTTCGACATCAAACAAAGACTTGTGATTACACGGGATTTGTAATGCCTTATAGCCCAGCTCCGCCGCCCATTTTGCCACGCCTTCCAGGGTGTTAAATGGGGGACGATCCCCGATAAATTGCGCCAGAAAAATGCCAGGCCCCTTGATGGTTTTCATAACCCCTCCTGAAAATTACGCCTGCTCTTTGTCGTCATACTTGAAAGAGAAAAGGAAAATCACGGCAATCACTGCGGCAGCCACTGCCGGGATCCACCAGAATGTGGTCCACGCCTGAGGCACCGTTTGCCCCGCCACCAGACGGTTGTAAAGTGCGCCTGAAATTTGCGAACCAAGCAGCATACCGATCCCATAGGTAAACATAACGATCATGCTTTGCGCCTGACCTTTTACTTTCTCCTCGGCGATACGATCGGTGTAAATAAAGCCGACCACGAAGAAGAAGTCGTAGCACACGCCGTGCAGCAGAATGCCGAGATACAGCAGGAATCGGCCCTCTTCGCTGATGCCGAGGGCAAAGAATGCGTAGCGCACAAACCAGGCGCACATCCCGATTAACAACATGTATTTCACGCCCAGACGCCTGAACAGGAACGGGATCACCAGCATGAAGAAAATTTCAGACATCTGACCAAACGACATCGCCGTACTGACATCGCTAACGCCCGCATCAGCAAGAAACGACGCGGTATATGCGTAATAGGTTCCCAACGGTACAGAAATAAGGGTCGCGCAGAGCGAGAAGACAAAAAAGTGACGAACCTTGAGTAAGGCGAAAGCATCCGCACAAAACAGATCGCGCACTTTTACCGACAGTCCTTTCGCCGGTGCTGGCGTGTTGGGCAACGTCAGGCTGTAGAGCGCCAGAATCACAGAAATAACCGCCGCCAGCGTAAAGATTCCGGTAGTATCCGAGATTCCGGTTACGCCGATAAAAATCCCCGCGACAATCCAGCCAATGGTGCCAAACACCCGCACCACCGGGAAAGTTTTGTCTTTATCCGACAGGCTATGAAAAGCAATGTTGTTGGTAAGCGCCAGCGTTGGCATGTAGCACAACGTGTAGCCAAACAGCAGACCAATCAACAGCGCACCGTTTTGCGCCACCAATGCCTGCGGAACAAACCAGAGGATCGCCGCGCCTGCAAGGTGCATCACCGCCATCACCTTTTGCGAGGCAAAGAAGCGGTCTACCAGCATCCCTAAGACGAACGGCGACAGAATAGAAGCAATGGGCCCGGCTGAAAACGCATCGCCAATCAGCAGCGACATGTTGTGCTGGCTCATCACCAGCCCCAGCGTGACGGACCAACTTCCCCAGATAAAGAACTGTAAGAACATCATTAGCGACAGCCGGGGTACCAGCAGCCGGTACTGTACGTTCTGTTTTCCACTACTTTCGGTTGTTGACACCATTTTTTGCCTCACCTTTAAAAAGTAATCGATTACAAAATAGATTCAATAGAAAAGTAATCGATTACAAAATAAAGATCCTGCCAGCAAAGGCAAAATTGCGAGAGCGGTCACGATAAACATTGAGAGAAGATCCGATCCCATCCTGACGATGGGATCGGTAGACACTTAGCGGGACTTACGACACAGCAGTTTGAAGGCAACGAACAGGAACAGGATCCACACCGGCAGGAGGATAGCTGACAGGCGCATATCGTCCATCGTACACATCAGCACCAGAATCATGCCAAGGAAAGCAATACACAGGTAGTTCCCTGCCGGGTACAGCAGCGCTTTGAACTGCGTCTCACGTCCCTTACGACGCATCGCCGCCCGGAATCGCAGATGGGCCAGGCAGATCATAATCCAGTTCAACAGCAGCGTCGCCACAACCAGCGCCATCAGCAGACTAAAGGCCTTTTGCGGCAGGACATAGTTGATCAGTACGACCAGAGACGTAATAGCACCGGAGAGGATCAGTGAATTCACTGGTACGCCGCGACGGCTGACGCGGGTTAAGAACTTCGGCGCGTTCCCCTGGACAGAGAGACCAAACAGCATACGGCTGTTAGAGTAGACGCCACTGTTATATACCGACAGCGAAGCCACCAGAATGACAAAGTTCAGCGCTGAAGCCACCACGTTGCTATCAAGATTATGGAAGATCATCACAAACGGGCTGCTGTTGGATTTCACTTCCACCCACGGGTACAGCGCCAGCAGCACCACCAGAGAACCGATGTAAAACAGCAGAATACGGTACACCACCTGGTTTACCGCCTTTGGAATGCTTTTCTGCGGATCCTGCGCTTCTGCGGCAGTAATCCCGATAAGCTCAAGTCCGCCAAAGGAGAACATAATCACCGCCAGCGACAGGATCAACCCGTTCCAGCCGGTGGCAAAAAAGCCGTTGTAACGCCACAGGTTATCAATGCTTGCATGTTCCCCGCCGTGACCGGAAAACAGCATCCACACGCCAAAACCAATCATGCCGATAATGGCCAGCACTTTAATCAGCGCAAACCAGAATTCCGTTTCGCCATACAGACGTACGTTGACCAGGTTAACCGCGTTGATGATCACGAAGAATGCCGCGGCCCAAATCCAGGTCGGGACATCGGGCAGCCAGTACTGCATGTAGATCCCAGCCGCGGTCAGTTCCGCCATGCCAACCAGCACAAACATCACCCAGTAGTTCCAGCCGGACAGAAATCCCGCGAACGGTCCCCAGTATTTATAGGCAAAATGGGCAAACGATCCGGAAACGGGTTCTTCCACCACCATTTCGCCCAGTTGACGCATAATCAAAAAAGCGATGATCCCGGCAACACCGTAACCCAGTAACACCGCAGGTCCCGCCATCTGAATAGCCGGGCCAATGCCCAAAAACAGGCCGGTACCAATTGCGCCGCCCAGCGCAATTAATTGAATATGGCGGTTTTGCAACCCCCTCTGAAGCGTCGGCTCATTCGTTGACGCGGCATCAGACACGCTGGTGTCAGATGCAGTTGACGCGTTTTTCACGCCCTTCCCCTGTGTCGTTTTTATTGAAGGGGCTTCTTTTAACATTTCAACCTGGTTGTCGCAAGGCGCAATAAGGACCCGCTGTGCCCGTGGCATTGCGTTTGTTCATAATTACAGTGAATTATTCTGGACGAAAAGGCATCGCAGGCCACAGAATGCGCTTTACTGTTTTTCTAACATTTTCAAACGGGTGAACCCGCTGTGTTTCAGCCACTCGTTTTTGAGCCAGGCCAGGCAACGACTGTCATGAATAAGATCATCAAACGACTGGAAATCGTCAAAAGCGCTATTGAACTGGAAGATGAGGAGATTATTTTCCAGCAGGTAGATCATCTGAAAAATGAGCCTATGTCAGTCTTGCCAGGCGTCATCGTTCAGGCGCTCGAAGCACGGCGCTTTAGTGATGCCCTACGTGAAATCACGGCCTGGCTGCAATCTCAACGGGCAGTCTCAACGTGGCAGGATCCTGCCATTGCCGCCAGTAAACTGGAACTAAAAGCGCTCGAAACACAGCTGCGTGACCTGATCGATAAGCGCAACACGCGCATTCAAATCCTCGATGATTTCAACGATCTGTATCATCTTCGCCTTGGGCCGCTGATGAGCCGGATCCTCGAGTTGCGTAAACAGCTCGCCGCCAGCGCCCAGCGCAAACAGGAAGCGGAGCGAAAACGCCGGGAACAAGACTATCAATCCTGCCAGCACTATATTTCCCAGGCTGTTGATCAACTGGCCAGGCTTAAGCAGCTCTGGATGAACCAGAATTCAGATTCGCACGAATCGGTGGAAACACGTCAACGAATTCAGCAACAAACGGAGCTTATTACCGCCCTGCTGGCGGAGATTCGTGAGCTGGAAAACGACTTTTCTCGCCAGGACGACAGCGCAGCCCGTCAGGCACAGGAAGAAGCCAGCCATGAATATGATGAATATCAGGAGCAGCAGCAGGATGCGCAACATCGTTTTAGCCGTGACCAACGGCTTTCTTCTGAAGAGCGTAATGAGTTAAAACGCCTGTGGCGTCAGGCCAGCCGTCTTTGTCATCCGGACGTGGTGGCGGACGATCTGAAAGAGAAAGCGCATCAGATGATGGTGCAGCTTAACCAGGCGCGCCAAAATGCCGACCTTGCTGCCGTTCGGGCGCTACTGACTCAATTGCAAAGCGGCCTCGAACCGATGATGGCGAGTGACCGATTGAACGATCTGCAGCATTTACGCAGCAAAATACAGCAGCTCAGAGAACAAATTAACGCTCTGCTCAAAGAGATTACCGAACTGGAAGCTGAGAACGCCTGGCGCCTTGCCACCTCCGTGACGGATAAAGAGGCTTACTTCTCCGATCAACAACGGGCGCTTACGGAAATCCGCAATACGCTGGAACAACAGGTGCAACAGGTTGAGCAGGAGCTGTTGGCGGGGTAAGCGCTATCAGCGATAGCAAGCAGAAAATACAACATCTTCAAGGGAGGTTTGAAGATTAAGCACCAAATGATAAAAATAGCACAAAATGCTTAGTTATTAAGATAGGTCAGAGTTATCACCTTAAATGCTCGAATTTTAGGTCGATAACTGCAAATAAGACAATATTTCTCTCTCCCACCGCTCTCCCTCTCTCTTTATCCTGGCCTTGATTAAGAATTCTCCTACCTGCCAATAGTCCCATTAAGAAGAATGGTTATCTGTTTGAAATATAAGATTTTTCATATAAATCCCCTCCAGTATAAATAGGAATACCCTGTCTTTATAGAAATGGCTGAAACATTATTCGCGTGATCCATAAGCGAAATCTATCAATCATTTACTCAGAGCTGAAATAAACGATTTATCTTAAATTTTAACAAAGTGTAATATCTACTTTAAGAATAGTTAATGATTCAAATTAATACAGAAAATATCTGTTGAATCTGCAATAAATAAGGATGCGTTCACACCAAAGAACGTCATACGAGATTTAATTAACATTTCATGCGTCGCAAGAAACTCTTTTTTTAGACTAAAAAAAGAGGCGACCGCCTGCACCAAAATTTCAAGGAGATCGTTATGTCTAAGGCTATTTTTTTGGGTGAATCAATTTATCCCTGGCTAGGCATGCGTGAAATCCGGTGATGCTGCCAACTTACTGATTTAGTGTATGATGGTGTTTTTGAGGTGCTCCAGTGGCTTCTGTTTCTATCAGCTGTCCCTCCTGTTCAGCTACTGACGGGGTGGTGCGTAACGGCAAAAGCACTGCCGGACATCAGCGCTATCTCTGCTCTCACTGCCGTAAAACATGGCAACTGCAGTTCACTTACACCGCTTCTCAACCCGGTACGCACCAGAAAATCATTGATATGGCCATGAATGGCGTTGGATGCCGGGCAACCGCCCGCATTATGGGCGTTGGCCTCAACACGATTTTACGTCACTTAAAAAACTCAGGCCGCAGTCGGTAACCTCGCGCATACAGCCGGGCAGTGACGTCATCGTCTGCGCGGAAATGGACGAACAGTGGGGCTACGTCGGTGCTAAATCACGTCAGCGCTGGCTGTTTTACGCGTATGACAGGATACGGAGGACGGTTGTGGCGCACGTCTTCGGTGAACGCACTCTGGCCACACTGGAGCGTCTTCTGAGCCTGCTGTCGGCCTTTGAGGTCGTGGTATGGATGACGGATGGCTGGCCGCTGTATGAATCCCGCCTGAAGGGAAAGCTGCACGTAATCAGCAAGCGTTACACTCAGCGCATTGAGCGACATAACCTGAATCTGAGACAACATCTGGCAAGGCTGGGACGGAAGTCACTGTCGTTCTCAAAATCGGTGGAGCTGCATGACAAGGTCATCGGGCATTATCTGAACATAAAACACTATCAGTAAGTTGGAGTCATTACCGACTTCCTCCAAGTCTCCCCGTTCATTCTTCACTTCGACGGTTCCGTTGGTATCAAACATTTCACAGACAAATACGGCGGCCACCACCCAGCGCCAGAGCATCAGATTCTGCTCATTACTCAAAATAAAATCCCCGGCGTGCATACCGTGCCAGAGGGAGGCAACCAGACGCAGTCCATTCACTAAATCCGTGTCATACTCTCCGCTGTCGAGTTTCTGAATATCAGTTTCCGGGACGGCAGTATTGCCTCCGCTCTGCTGGCGATGGAAATAAAGGACTACGTTTTTCTCGGCTTCCAGACGGCTCATCAGAATATATTTTTCTGTCTGACTGTTTTCACCAGAGAAATAATTACTTTGTGTTTTACGCATGATAAATCTCCAGTCCAAAGCTATTATCTTTCGGATTATCCAGTGCGGCAGTCACTGCCTCTTTCATAACCTCATTCATAAACTCAACACCTTCAGATGTGAGGCGACTGCAGTCTTTCGTCAACATCCCAGCGTAAGTGTCGTTCAGCATCTGTAGTCCTTTATCACTGCCAAACTTACGCAGGCACTGGAGTTCGATACTATTGATGAGGCAACTGCTGATGGCTGACTCTGTCAGATTATCGAGAGCTACGACCTGTCTTTTCACCATCAGGTTAAGTACTGCCGAACCGTTATTACGCAACCGGCAATAATGAATAAAGGCATCGGCAATATGTTTTCGGTTTAATTCAAGAGAGTTATTTGACGTTTTCATAACTACTGTTCTCCTGCCATCAGGATGAGTGATTCCCCGACCTGATGGCCGTTATTTTCCGGATTAAATTTATGTCGCTATGCTGGAGTTATTTCTCGATATTTTGCCTGCGTTCACGAATACTGAAATCCGCTTCATCTGCATTAAATTTCAGAGCAGAAGCAATACCCGGCAAATACATCATCATTTCGCCCAGATTACGCAAATCCTCTTTAGCCATTTCACCTGTGTATTCTTTATTATCACAGGCCCAGAACAGGATATTGCCGACAGAACCCAGCCCGGACATAATCCCTTCATATGCACCTTCGGAATGCATGCGAATACAGGACAGGGTTTCATCGTCCTCTTTATCTAAATCACAGCGTGTCAGTAACTGTTCGATATTTCTCATACCGGCTCTCCCCAGAAATCGATGAGATCAACACCATACACAGCCACCCATGCCTCACGCGGCCATGATTTAACAAAGCCAAACTGCGCGTCCGGCACTTTATGGGGTTCCAGCCCGTTCTCCTGACACCACTTTTTAAGTGGACGCCAGCCATACTCAATATCAGTGACACTTTTCACGGCTTTCACCGTGGCATGCTTCCCTGATTCGCCCAGGCGTTCTGCCAGTTGTTTCGATTTACGCACGGCAGCAGATGCAGTTGCCATCGCTGTTGCTTCCCGGCGGCTGCCGATTTCGGCTTTGGTGCGCTCGGCTTCGTCAGCACGAGCTTTTTCTGCCAGGCGCCCCTGCTCTGACGCCATCGCAATCTGGAGAATTTCCATGGTGGACAGTTCGCGCTGCACGGGCGCAGGCTGATAACGCGCTTCAAGCTTGTCGACCAGTCCACGGCGCACCGCCTTTGACTCACGGGCAGCTACGCGGAGAGCCTGCTTTATCTGCATGATGATCCCCTCAGACGGGCGTCCACCCTTACTGCCCTGAGGTTTTACAAAAGTTTTGTAAAACTCCCCAACCAGTTCATCCTTAATGCGATCGATAAAGACATTATTGCGAATCGGTTTTTCACCGCATTCAACGCGGGTTTCGTTCACCATTTCCAGCAGCGTATCCGAATCAATTTCGCCGGAAGTTTCATCCGCGCTAAAGCCAGCCATTAATTCAGTTTTATCAGCCATTGCACACCTCGTGTTCATTTCCCGCCTGCTCACCAAGATCCAGTGCGTTCGTTGACTGTTGCGTCAGATGGGTTGCAACATCCACAAGTGATATCACGTACATCTGAAGATTCTTCTCCCCAGAACCGAGAATGCGAGTAGCACAATTCATCAGATCCAGAGAGCGTTGCAGGTTGGTCAACACATCCTTATCAGTACGGTAAATATGTGGCTTATCCATTGTCAGCCTCCACAGCTTCACGGGCGATCTTTTCAATCAGCTCGATAAGTTCAAGGCACAACTGCTCTTCGTCCGCACTGGAGGTGAGAAATCCCGCGGCAGATGCAAGCGCCTGAATCTTATGCAAAGCATCAAGGCCAACCCCGACTTTAACGTTGCGCATTGCATACCCCTTGTTCAGGTGTGACAGACCAGCCAGCCCGACAGGCCATTTCGAGGAACGATGGCAGCGTTGCAACATGCTCCCCATTAACCAGCGGGTAATCGCACACATGACGGCCTTCTTTGAGCTGAACCACCACGCGCCCTGTGAAACCGGGTGAAACGTGAAGGTTCACAGTCGTGACAGTATTCAGCCCTTTCACCAGCATCAGCTTCGCAAACTCTTCCACATCACCGTGGGCACCACAGCCCAGGCAACGGAATGTCTGAGTAGCAGGATCGACCGTGAATGATGGCGTTCTCTCGTGATGGAATGGACAAAGCCCAACATAGTTTTTGCCCTGACGCTCAAGCTGAACGTGCTGACCAATGATTTTGAGGATGTCACTCATTCCCGGCCTCCTGCGCTTTTTTCGCGGTTTTCTCAATCTGCGACATAAGGATCCCTGCCAGTTCAATGCGTGCTGGTGTATCAGTCAGGAACTGAGCCGCACGCGCAAGTGCCTCAATTTCGATAAGCGCATCCGTTTTGGTGAGTTCAGACATGCGCCACCTCCTGAACACCAGATGTGCAGGCGTCAAAACGCTGTTCGAAAATCCAGGAGAAGTGATCACCACCTTCCATCAACTGGAGGCGACATGGAGCCTTAGTGCGGATCTGCGCAGCGAATACCAGATTCCAGCCGGGGAAATGTGAGCGGGCCTGTTGCTCATTGTTGGCTTCAGCACGCAGGACAACAGGCGTGGTGTTGGTTTTATCTGACGGAGTTCCCAGAAACAGGTATGTGAATTCCGGGCGAGTTTGGGTATCATGTGAACATGCCATAATGTTACTCCAACTAACGTTGTGGTTAGAGGCCCAACCGGATTGCCGTCCGAGTTGGGCTTCGAATACTTCAAGGTGTATTTCACCCATGAAAGAAAGGCTACCCCAAGGTGAAATACACCGCAAGTCTTTTTTTAATCTTTTTTTTGCGTATACTGACATACACCAACCACAAGGAGCGTCAGTAATGGCAACAGGTGCAAAGAACGGAAAATCACAAATGACCACCGTACGAATCCCCCATGAAGTGATGGAAGATATAGAATCACTCAAGGAGGAAGGCGAGAGTACAGCTGGTTTTTTAGTTACTGCAGCAAAAGGTGAAATCAAACGCCGACAGCGTAAAAAATCAAAAGATGATCCAGTCCAGTGATTGATCTGGTTTTCAAAGGCAACGTTCGCAGCGTTGCCTTTTTCTTTGTGAACACGGGATGCGCCAATAGTTAAGCCGCTCATTCAGATACCTCGACTTTCCCGCCACCAATCAGCTCAAACGAAAACTGGCGAAAATCCTTCACCAATTTTTCGGCCTTATCGAGTAAAGGCAAATCATCCTGCCGTTGGCGTAATCGGCGTCCAGCATCAGACGAATCCTCATCAGATGCTTTTCGAGCAGATGACACGATATTTTCCATTTGCTGAATGGTATAGACGAGATCACCGTTAATGTTATGCTCGAGTTCTGTCATGTAATCGAAGATTTGCGCTTGCAGCTCGTAGCTGTAGCTCATTGCCATGAGGCAGGCTTCACGCTTAGGAAAATTGCAAATATCCCTCTCCACAACACCGCCGGTACCGTTGATATAGGTATCAGTTGCAAAAAATTTTGCAGCTGCATCCCCGAGAACTTTGGGCACCTTCTTCATGAAGCTTCGGTGTTCGAGCTTGCGATATTTCTTGCAGGGAAAGGTCAACCCTTCCGATTTAGCTTTTGCTTTACGATTTGCATTGATGTAATCGACCATTTCAAGACTGCTCATAGTAGGTGCAGAAATAGCTGCCTGACCGATTTCAGATTGAGCGAGTCCCTGCCCGTAGAGGACATTTAATTTATTCATGGCTATTTACCTGTCGTTAATTAGTTGGTAACTGTCGCGACAATCGGATCATAAACAGATGCGAACGCAACGACACGCAACAAATGCACATAGGGTGTTCAAGATTGATTAAACCACCTCCTTGCGCGATTCTTCGATGCGCTGGTTAATCCAGTCATCAACTTCACTTTCGACAAAGGCAATTGAGCGAGAGCCAATTTTGACAGAGGAAGGGAATTTACCCTGCCCCATAAGTCGATAGATCCAAGCTTTGCTGTAGCCAGTGCGGCGCTGAACTTCTGATAGGCGGATAAAGGATTGCGACATGTTTACCTCGTAGTGTCTGTTGCGGTGCATATGACAAATTACATCACGGAAATCGACAACATGTTGGAAGTTGGAGAATTATTTAGAAAAATAATTGGAAGTGAACACTCTATGTTTTGGAAGCCGAACGCCAGAGAAAAACTCTAAGATGATTTGTTTTGGAAGTCACATACTCTGCAATGGTGATTTTGGAAGTTTCAATAAATAATTTTGGAAGCGTAAAAATGAAAATACGGCAAAATGGAAGCCTCATTCACTCATCAAAGAGGCATTGCTTGTTCCGCTGGTAGTTTTTGAATAGAACTATTTGTCGGTATCTTGGAAATCAGCGTGTTTCAAAGCGGAGGCAAGAAGGGTTCTGATTTGGCGATCGCTCACTGTTTCGGACAAAAAACCAGCATCAATTAAACTATTTGTCGCCACGTTAGCTATAGCTGATTTATTTGGTCTCCCGTTTATCGTGCAATTAGCGTGACCTTTACATAGAGCCATCGACAGCCCTGAGATTAAAGTCAAAGCTGTATCACGACCGCGGAATTTAGACCATTCAGGTTGTTCATCTTGTTTATAAGGTTCTGGTGGGCGTGTGTATTGGATGGCATTCTTCCTGCTATAAGCATCCATTACATCTTTGCGAACATGTTTAATACAATCAGGCATGCCAACACCCACATCCATAAGGAACATAGCCATTTCTGGTGCCTTAATTATTATTTCTCTCATATCCATTAATCCGGTAATTCTATTCTCGACCGGGCAAAATAGCTCAACCTCATCAAATCCATCGACAGAGGAGCAGTGTCCAAGCAATCCTATACAGTGGTGTTTTCCAACTTTAACAAATGAATTAACTAAATCATGATAATAAAAATCAAAAGGCTCATACTCTGGAAACTCTTTTCTGTATTCCCTTAGAATAATAGCCGAAATTTCTTGGGGGGAGCATTGTTCCTGCTTTGAGAGTTCAAGCACGAATGTTTTGAGTGGAACGATATCCTTGCGTTCACGATTGATAACCCCAAAAAACGACATGCACTTCCTCTCCCTTTGATTTGCCCTCAGGCGTTAATTCTTAATTCTCAATCTTGATCTTGGTGATGCTGTGAAAACAACAGAATTATCGTCTACTGGCGTAAACATGTCTAGATCTGACTGTATGCATAACTAGTAAAATGAAGGCGTATACAGGAAATAATCAAGTACTGTTATAATACCATGGCTTGACGTGACTCAGAGAGTCTCTGATTAATCCATTCACCAACCTCACTTTCAATAAACACCATTGAAAAAGCATCAATTTTTACAGATTGTGGAAAGCTGTTTTCTTTGAGCAGTCGGTAAATCCACGCTTTACTGTAGCCTGCTAATCAGTACCTCAGAAAGACGAATGAATTTATAGTGTTTAACCATGTTATTTTCCTATGATTCGGACACAACAAAAGAACCTAGTCACCAGGTGACAGGTTTCTATTTATGGTTCCGATTTGTGAATATGTCTAAAACCACATCATGCAAGCACGTGTAGTTAGTAGTATTAGATAGGGGTTGTTAAATATTTTCATAGCAAGCATAACAAGTTATGTTGCTTTATCCTCAGCTTCTGAGGCTTCATTTTTTAAAGAGCATTCGCTTTTCAGCGACGTAGGCAGGAATGCCATTGTGAAAAGAGCAGTGATGCTTTAGCGACTTTTGCTTTGTCAGCCACGCAGGCATACAGATATATAAGAAAAATGACTTGATGGTGATGCCCTTTCTCAGGGCACGATCTGTGTTTCTCACAGACGCAATATTATTAAAGAACAATGCACAAGGGCGCACAATCTCCCTTTTGTAAGAGAGAACCAATATCTTTAAAGAGCACCAAACGTCTACTAGTGGCAAATATAAATCACTACTGTCTACATGTCCAGCACTTTTCTAATCACAAAATATGAATATCCCCTCACTAGATAGTTGTACCAAAACCACTAAAAGTTGTTCCAGAGTTGTTCCAGCCAAAGAGAATGTATATTAATAAAAACAGTTAGTTATCTTTATAAATATACATATGGAACAACTGGAACAAGTGGAACGAATACTTTTCTCTTACACGTGAATAAACAGTTTACCCAGCAGCCTTACCCGCCAGTTCATCCAGATAGTCAGCGTACCACTGAAGCATCTCTCGCCGACCGTCAAGGTACTGAGCATGATTGTAGGTGCCCCTGATAGTATTTCTGTCAGCGTGCGCCAGTTGAGTTTCTATCCATGCAGAGTCAAATCCTTCCTCATGCAAAACGGTGCTCATCGTGTGTCTGAAACCATGGCCAGTAGCCTTTCCGCCATAACCTATACGTTTAATCACCTGGTTAATGCTGGCCTCACTCATTGGTTTATGAGCATCGTTGCGGCCAGGGAAGACATACTTACCCCAGCCGGTTATCTCTTTTAGCTCCAACAGGTGAGATTTAACCTGTCTAGAAAGTGGTACAAGGTGAGGACGGCGCATCTTCATGCGTTCCTTGGGGATCTGCCATAAGTCATTGTCCAGGTCGAATTCAGCCCACTCTGAGGCGCGGAGTTCAATGGTCCTGACACTGGTGTACATAAGCAGTAATGTCGCAATGCGTGTCACTTTACTACCACTGTAGGCATTCACTGCGTGAATAAATGGACCAAGTTCGACGGGGAGTAGGTGCGGGAAGTGATTTTGCTTGGGTGATTTTAGTGCGCCGGCCAGATCGGTTACAGGGTTTACCTCTGCTCTGCCAGTAATTATCGCGTAAGTGAAAATCTGCCGACATGCCTGACGGGTTTTCTTGAGCTTATCCAGTACTCCTCGTTCTTCCATTTTGCGCAACACTGACAGCATGTCCATCGGCTTAATTTCGGTAATGGCCTTCTTTCCGACATACGGGAATATATCCTTTCGTAGATATTCAAGAATGTCCTCAGCATACCCGGAAGACCAGTTCGGCTTCTTATGCTCATGCCATTCAAGCGCCAAAAGCTCGAAGCTGTTATTAATTGCTAGATTCTTCGCTTCTCTGGCGGCTTGTTTAACTTCAGAGGGATCGTCACCTGCTGCAAGTACACGCTTGGCTTCCGTACGTTTATCTCTGGCTTCAGCAAGCGTCACATCAGGATAAACACCAATGGATAGCAGCTTCTCTTTACCTGCATAGCGGTATTTCATGCGCCAGTACCTGGAACCGTTCGGGTTAACGAGCAGATACAAACCACCACCATCAGACAGTTTATATGGTTTATCTGTTGGCTTTGCAGTGCTTACCTGGCGGGCTGTTAGCTTCATATTGGGGGTATCTCACTTCATTGAACCTATATATACCCCCGAATGTACCCCCATATGAGCGTAGATTTCAATAGATGGTACTAGACGTTGGGATAATGAAATCCTGCTGTATGTCTTGCTGTATCTGGATTTAGTAGACTTTGAGAGAGGTCAGTAGAAGTGAAGATGGTACGCCCTGTAGGATTCGAACCTACGACCTACGGCTTAGAAGGCCGTTGCTCTATCCAACTGAGCTAAGGGCGCATTGCGAAGTGATTACTTCATGCAGATGAAACGCGTGAATTATACGGTCAGCGCTTGCTGAGTCAATGCCTTTTGTTTCGGTTGCTGGCGAAGTGTACGAATGTTGATTTTTTCTGCTCGTTCAAAGGTATCCAGGAAATCACCTGGTAACAACTCAGCCCGCAAAACGTCAGATTTAGGGATACATGTATTTAGAATATTTATGATTTTGCTTAACATTCCTTTATCCCCTCTCCAGTGGTCAGGAACTCTTTAATGTTAAGTATCGCCATCAAGGAAGAAAACAGTCACTTCGAACATGGACTGAAAATCATCATCTCCCATCTGGCAAATCAGTGGCATCAGGAGATTAGCTTTTTACCTGTCGAAGATATCGATCGCGCTGAAATCGCGTTTATCTCACTGGATGAAGATTGGCTCAGCGCCGATTGTTACATGGTTCCTGTCCACACCAGGCGCCAACACCGGGTGGTCATCTGTAGCAAAAACGACAAAGATAAGCTGATGTTCCGCCCCTGCCTGTACATGTTGCCACTGATTTATAGGGAAGATGACGTAGACGAGATAACCAAAAAACTGGTCCTCATCCTGCAAAAACGCGCACTGCGCACTAGCGTGCCCGCGACTATCTGCCATTACTGCACCACCCGCAACTTTTCTATCGAAGAACGCCAGTTCTTAATGTTTCTCGCCAGCGGGTATACGTTAGCCGAAACGGCTCATCTGCTCTCAGTCAGTGATATCCAGGCCAAAGCGACCCGCCGCAGCATTATGAAAAAGCTGCATGTGAAAAACGATCAGCAATTCTTAAGATACATCCGCGCACATCTGAACTTTCTGCAAAATTAGACGGGGTATCTCTGCCTAATTTTTATTGAGAAATATCTCATCATGGATTAAGCATCGGCTCCTACTGTACCTGGCTTCAGGCTGCGAGAATAATCCGGTCATACTATTTCCGGGGCAACAGAAAGACACACCCGGTAATATTTTATCTAATCTCAGAGAGAGGTTGAACTGGATAAAACGATCTTTTGGGCATTGAGTAAGACATCAGAAAACTTCCGGCAGATTATTCTGATGGAGTACGCAATTGCCAGTCTGATGATTGTTGAAGCACTGAAACCCAACGGCACAAGTCAACTCACCTTTGCGCTGACAAAAGTTTGGTTCAGGGATTCCTGTAGTCAGCAATTTATCCAGACCTGCCGCAACAGAAATGGAATGGAAAAGGATGCACAGTGCAAAACGCCGGGACCGCTATCGCCGTATACGAAACGCTAACTGTAGCTGGCAATTTCCCCACTGTACCTCACAGGTATTTGACCGGATCGAGTATCTGGCACAAAAACTCGAATACACCTTACCGGACGGCACTATATCTCAGGCGATAATTACGACAGACTACTATCTGGCCTATGCGCTGAGTCGACATTTATTCTCAGGTACTCGCACGGCGATCTTCCAGAGCGTTGAATCGACCTTGCTCAGCATGCAAGAGCCGGTAATTAGCCAGTTAGTGATTGACATTGAAAGCTTAACAACCCCTTATTTCGATATACTTGAAAGCCTGCGCCAGCTAATTAAGAAGCATAATGACATCCAAATCTTCATAATGCTTTCCAGTCGCGATGAAGACCTCACTACATTTATTTCACTGTCCGGTCCATTTTATATCTTGCCACGCAATTTGCGCCTCCCCGAGATGCGCCATGCCTTATTATCTCCGGTTCTTAACTATATTCATTCCAGGCGTATAAATCAGCTCGACTGGGAGCTGATTACCTTACTATTGCAGGGTAACTCCTTAAAAAAGATTGCATTGTTACAGGAACAACCCTACCACCGCATCATCTATCGCCTGAACCAGTTGATTACGCGCCTTGGATTACCCAGCAGGCAGCGTTTTTTGCATCTGATACACCGTCTCAACGTTACCTCTCCCCATTTAATTTAACACCATAACTCATTGTGCTATAAGATTTTTTAGGAAATTACTTATTATTGAATAAGAAAAAAGATCTAATTTTTACAAATATTTAATATTTACAACTATTCCTGGTATTATGCCTGGAGGCACACTCACACTTAACCTTACTGATCCTGTGCATTTCAATAAAAAATAGTCCTATTGCAGCCTTAACAAAACCTAAACAATTGGTTTATTGTGTCGTTTTTACTGTTTAAAAAAAATTTTCAATCTGCCATAATTCGAACCACAGATAAATAATACCAATAGTCATTAACACATCTGGATCTTTCAGAATATCCTAACTGACATTAACAACCAGGATGTTGTAAGTCTTTTCCGAATGAGCAGAGCAGGTATAATCCCCACAGTTTCCTGATTAATTGTTAGTTTTCCCGGTGTGAAATGGATTTTCCACAAATTCATTGTTCTGCAGAAGGGTAATGACTCCAACTTACTGATAGTGTTTTATGTTCAGATAATGCCCGATGACCTTGTCATGCAGCTCCACCGATTTTGAGAACGACAGTGACTTCCGTCCCAGCCTTGCCAGATGTTGTCTCAGATTCAGGTTATGTCGCTCAATGCGCTGAGTGTAACGCTTGCTGATTACGTGCAGCTTTCCCTTCAGGCGGGATTCATACAGCGGCCAGCCATCCGTCATCCATACCACGACCTCAAAGGCCGACAGCAGGCTCAGAAGACGCTCCAGTGTGGCCAGAGTGCGTTCACCGAAGACGTGCGCCACAACCGTCCTCCGTATCCTGTCATACGCGTAAAACAGCCAGCGCTGACGTGATTTAGCACCGACGTAGCCCCACTGTTCGTCCATTTCCGCGCAGACGATGACGTCACTGCCCGGCTGTATGCGCGAGGTTACCGACTGCGGCCTGAGTTTTTTAAGTGACGTAAAATCGTGTTGAGGCCAACGCCCATAATGCGGGCGGTTGCCCGGCATCCAACGCCATTCATGGCCATATCAATGATTTTCTGGTGCGTACCGGGTTGAGAAGCGGTGTAAGTGAACTGCAGTTGCCATGTTTTACGGCAGTGAGAGCAGAGATAGCGCTGATGTCCGGCAGTGCTTTTGCCGTTACGCACCACCCCGTCAGTAGCTGAACAGGAGGGACAGCTGATAGAAACAGAAGCCACTGGAGCACCTCAAAAACACCATCATACACTAAATCAGTAAGTTGGCAGCATCACCCTGCAGAAGAACAACCGAATAAACAAGGATAAAATAATATTTATTCGGCTCTCCCTCAGAACAATTCTTGGCTATTTGACAATATTATAACGCCTGATGTTTTATCAAATTCGCAAGATACGCAAACAGTTTGAGGCATACAACAATGAAACCAGCATCCGTTATCATTGTGGACGAACACCCTATTGTCAGAATGTCGATAGAAGTACTACTCGAGAAAAACAGTAATATTCAGGTAGTGTTGAAAACCGATGACAGCCGTACGGCAATAGAACATCTGCGCACGTACCCGGTCGATCTTGTCATCCTGGATATTGAACTGCCTGGTTCTGATGGGTTTACATTACTCAAAAGAATAAAGTCATTGCAGGAGAAAACTCGGGTACTGTTTCTGTCCTCAAAATCCGAGTCGTTTTATGCCGGGCGTGCTATCCGGGCCGGTGCAAATGGGTTTGTCAGTAAACGAAAGGATCTCAATGATATCTACAATGCGGTAAAAATGATTTTATCGGGATATTCCTTTTTTCCTTCGGATACCCTTAATTTCATTAACAATATAAATGCACAAAAAGGCGTCTTACATGACATGCCGCTCTCTAACCGTGAAGTTACCGTTTTGCGTTATCTGGCAAACGGGCTATCCAATAAGGAAATTGCTGAGCAGTTGTTACTCAGCAATAAAACGATTAGCGCTCACAAGGCTAATATCTACTCCAAGCTCGGGTTGCACACCATCGTTGAGCTGATCGATTACGCAAAAATGCATGAATTAATGTAATAACACTCCCGGCGAGATTTCGTTCGGGAGTGTTTTGTTAGCGCATTGATTAGTTATAGTTAATCATGAACGTGGCATCAGCCCTGGCAATGCCAGGCTGAACCCCAGCAGCTAACGCGATATAGTTTGCGAAAAAGGTCAGCGTGGCATTGCCGTTCTCATCAATCCCCACCGTCTGACTGGCCTGCTCGAGCGGCAATCGCGTACGGTCGCTGTCGTGCAGTTCGATCGCCACCTTTTGCGCCATCACTGCGTCATCAAGCGCCAGCAACGTCGTGCCCGGGGCCGGAGTTCCGGAAAACGTTATCGAAGCGGAACCCGGCGGGCAGCCTTCTAGCTTCAGCGTAAACGCGACCGGTTGAGTGGTATCTCCGCTGGTCTGAAGCTGCTTGGTCGGCCAGGTGCCTAGCTCCACGGACTTATTGCTGTCGCTGGCAATTACCGCGCAGGTAAAGTCCACCACGTTTCCGCGCAGTTCAATATTGATTTCCCCCAGCGACGAAGCGGCATGGCACAACGAGCTGAATGTCAGCAGGCACACCATTGCCAGGCGTTTCCCTGCGGCTGGCGTTTGCTTGTTAGTCATAATCCACTCGCAGATAGCCACGGGCTGTGAAAGGTCCTTCGGTAGGCTTATTGCCCGTTACGCTAACCGGCCATGTTCGAATACCCACGCTCGCCGCGGCGTTATCATCCAGTTGAAACGGGATAGTGCTGGACAGATTATTGGGCGTCAGCGGTTTACCGCTGCTGTCGGCGACAATAAAACCTAAATCGGGATTGTCAGATACCATCATTTGCCCGGTGGCTTTCTCGGCCTCTACACGCATGGTTAAGTAGGCCTGTGCAGCGACGTTGGTGCATTTTATCGCTACCGTTTTGGTCTGCGGATTGATGCCTTCAGGCCGGTTTCCCGCTCCTGCCTTGCTAAACAGCGATGCGCCAATATCACCAAAATCAAACTCGACAATCTGCCCGGCGTTTACTTCGCAGTTTTGTGGAACCTCCACCTTGCCGCTGTAGCTGATGGTATAAACCGGCACACTTAGCGCATCTCCGGTACTGGTCGTGACATAGACGCTGAACATCGTCTGCCGCGGAATCGGCACCATGTTAATAAACGGGCGGATTACTTTGAGCTTAAACACCAGCTTTGAATCCATCACGCCAAAAGGCTGCTGCTTAGGTACGTTTGGGTGAGTCCCCATGCGAATGTAATTACGCGGGGGATAAAATAACCCGGCATAACTATCGGTTATGCTCATGGCCCCCAGCAGGTAGTCATTGAGCTTCAGATACTGGAAGCCGCCTTCGGTACTTTGAACCGGAAGTTCAGTGACATAGCTTCGATAGGTGTAATTTACCGTTGTCCCGGCCGGACAGGTGGCATTCACGCCAATCCAGCCAGATTTTTCCGGTAACGTCACCACCTGTCCCGGCTGGTTGTTACTACTGTTGAAGACATTCGACAGATCGTAAAAAACATCCGTTGGCGTGCCATTCGAGTTTTGGCAGACCGTCGCCCAGGACGAATGGGCCATCAGCAGTAAAGCGCTTCCCAGTAACAAACCCGTTTGTCGTTTCATCGTATTATTCCTGTCGTGCTGACGGAGATTCGCACGTCACGTTCGTGAGCGTTACCGCTTGTTTCAGGCTCTCCTCTGGCAAGGCATAGCGCGCCACGCAGCGCGCGTTTGCGCCTTCCCCCCATTGGATCAACAACTCGCCTTTTAGCGGCAAGCCGCTCAGGTAGATTTGCCCGTCTTCACCCACCATGCTGGTCACGCCGCTGGTGTTTTCACGCACGACGGAGCCAAACGGCACTGGTTTACCGGCATGTTTGGCGGTAATCAGCGCCCGCACACCGATTCGTGTATCAAACGCCGCCCGCACCAGCGCCCCTTGCGTTGGCACTACGCTACTGACGTTATTCTCCACATCGGTATTGTTGTTCATGGAATTGGTGTCTAACGCGACGCGGTTATAGCGATAGACGGTGGCATATGGCATCACCGCGTATCCGCGCCAGTCGGTTTGAACGCCGGTCTGGTTCTCTATCCGTACACCCTGCGCACCCGGCGCTTTAATCAGCACGTTGGTATCGCCCAGAGGCTGACTGAGCGTAATGCCGTCCGCATGCCCCACTACGCCGCCGGAGAGCTGCCAGTTGTAGTCATGCTGGTCACGGTCGTAGTTGTAACCCACGCCCAGCGTACCGTAGGCCGCCTGCCAGTTGGCGCTGGCATTTCCGCTATAGCCATTGGTGCTGCTGTGCCCCTGATTCACGCTGTAGCTCAGATTGCGCCCATCCAGCAACGTACCGCCGATCCCGCTCTGCCAGCTGTTCTGTCCGTTGCTATTACGGTTGGCATTAAAGGTGGCGTAGGTGCGATCGAGGGCGTTATCACGCGAGTAACGCCGTCCGCTCAGCAGGCTGAACGGTACTGACATATTGAACGCCAGAATACGGTCGGTGTCGGAGATGCCAACCGATTCATTCCACGACCAGGAGAGTGAATAGCTAATCCCCTGCCAGCCGCTGGCATAGCCTAGTTGATACCAGGTATTGGTGTCTGAAGTATTCCAGTACGTCTGCTGACTACCCGAGATATACAGCGATCCGTAATCCCCCAGATTCTGCGAAATGTTGATCTGGAAACGGCCCTTTTTGCTGTAGCTCAGGTTGTGATAACTCGTCACATTGGGCACGTCGTGGCGATTGCCCTCACTGTCGTATTCGTACTCATAGCCTTCCATACTGCGATACGCCACATCGTCGAGGGTATAGAAGCCACGCGTTGAGTAGCGATACCCCAACAGCTGGAAGTTAGTGCCAAAATTGTTCAGCGATTTCGCATACAAGAAACGTAGCGACTGCCCCTGGTGCGTACTGTCATCCGCCAGTTGGCTGCGCGCATGGGTGAGATCGACAGAAACCGCCCCCCAGTCCCCCAGGTTTCGACCGGTGCCTAAAACCACCGCGGTGTAACGAGAGGCCAACTGCGTACCACCGTATGCGGTATAGCCCTCTGGTAACCCGGCAATTAATGTTCCCTGAAAAAAGAACGGTGAAGATTGCTGGCTATTGCCGCTGCGAAAATCCCCGGCGACAACGTCATATTTAAAACGCCCTTCTCGTTGTAATAAGGGAACGGTGGAGTACGGCACCGTATAGCGTTGCTGACTGCCGTCCTTCTCATCCACCGTGACCTCAAGATCACCGCTGGATGACGTTGGGTTGAGATCGGTTATCGAGAAAGCGCCGGGTGAAACATAGCTTTGATAAATCACATAGCCATTCTGACGAATGGTCAGTTTCGCTGCGGTACGCGCAATGCCGCGCACGGTAGGCGCGTAGCCCTGTAAGCTGTCGGGATACATACTGTCTGAGGAATAGAGCCGCGCACCGCGAAACCCGACGCTGTCAAAAACGTCGTTGCCAGTGTTGCTGTCGCCCATCACCAGTTCGCCCTTCAGCGGGATAATTGCGCGCTGAAGCCATGTACCGATGTTTTTCCAGCTTTGTGAGTGGTATCCGTCGCCCTTGGAGTAGCTCCACGCACCGTTGTTTCTCAACCGCCAGGGGCCATAGTTCAGACCACTGAGCATACTGAGGAAGTAACTGTCAGTATCACTGCCGCGGCTGCCGGTAAAGCTGTAGTTAACCAGCGCGGCCGGGATCCCTTCATCCCACTCTTCCGGTGGAATATAGCCGCGCGCGCTGTTTAACATTGACGCCTGTGGCAGGCTGACGTTTAAGCGCAGGGTAGAAAAATCAAACGCAATCTCGCTGCCGGGAATCGCCTCAGGTAGATTGATACAGGTATCGTTCGGATCCTTACTGAGTGCCGGAAACGCGGCGATATTGACGCCAAGGCGCTTCACCCAGTCGAGTCCAAAGCACGGCATCAACCCACCGGACTTCTCCCCGGCTTTTGCCGCACTGGTAGTAAAACGAATATCCTGAGTGGCAACAAACTCATCGTTGCGCCAGATATCCACGCGATAAACGCCTTCAGGCTGGTGATTGCCTTTTTCAAAACGTGATAAATCCGCCACGGTTGCCGTATCCGCAGATAAAAAGGCCGGATTAAAATAGCTTTCCCCATAGCTTAGAGAGGGAAAGAGCGCCGCCAGCGTGGACAACGCCACCCCCGCCAGCGGTGGCGTAACCCCCGGTAACAGGCCAGGAAAATACGTTGTCTTATTCATCGTTATCTCAACGCACACTTACCGTTTTGGCCGGGGTTACAGCGCCATAATCATTGACCGTCTGGAACGTAACGTTGCCCTGAACGCCCGTGGGTAGCAGGACCTGCGCATCGCTTTTCGGCGCAACCATCACGTTATCGACCTTCGTTTTCCCCACATTGAGATTGACCAACGTGACGTAGTACGCTGACGGATTGTTGATTTTCAGGTGGTTGCCGGAACGAGCAAACGTCAGCATCCCGGGCGCATCTTCCGGGATTTGCGGCAGATTATTCGGACGAACGAAAAGTTTGATGCGTGACAGAATCGCCAGTTGCAGAACGTTTTTGCCCTCAAGGCTGTTTTTATTGACTGACGGAATGGCTTTTACGTTCATCCAGAACAGCGACTCACGGTCTTTGGGCAACGGTTCACCGGCATAGATGATACGCAGCGTGTTTTCGCTTTTGGGTTCACTGACAAACAGCGGAGGCGTAACCACAAACGATTTTTCTTTAGCACCTGCGCTATTCTCAATCCATGAATTAACCAGGTAACGTTCTTTGGTATCGCTATTGCTAATAGACAGGGACGTTTGTTTGGCATCGGCCGGATAAATAACGCGAGTGGCGCCTAATGCAATGCCTCCGGCAGCCTGAACACTGGCAGCAGAAAATAAGGCCAGTAAAAGGATAAAACCTGATTTTAGATAATTAAACATAGCTAAAAATACCTTTGATGCGATTATCGGTGATGCTGCCAACTTACTGATTTAGTGTATGATGGTGTTTTTGAGGTGCTCCAGTGGCTTCTGTTTCTATCAGCTGTCCCTCCTGTTCAGCTACTGACGGGGTGGTGCGTAACGGCAAAAGCACTGCCGGACATCAGCGCTATCTCTGCTCTCACTGCCGTAAAACATGGCAACTGCAGTTCACTTACACCGCTTCTCAACCCGGTACGCACCAGAAAATCATTGATATGGCCATGAATGGCGTTGGATGCCGGGCAACCGCCCGCATTATGGGCGTTGGCCTCAACACGATTTTACGTCACTTAAAAAACTCAGGCCGCAGTCGGTAACCTCGCGCATACAGCCGGGCAGTGACGTCATCGTCTGCGCGGAAATGGACGAACAGTGGGGCTACGTCGGTGCTAAATCACGTCAGCGCTGGCTGTTTTACGCGTATGACAGGATACGGAGGACGGTTGTGGCGCACGTCTTCGGTGAACGCACTCTGGCCACACTGGAGCGTCTTCTGAGCCTGCTGTCGGCCTTTGAGGTCGTGGTATGGATGACGGATGGCTGGCCGCTGTATGAATCCCGCCTGAAGGGAAAGCTGCACGTAATCAGCAAGCGTTACACTCAGCGCATTGAGCGACATAACCTGAATCTGAGACAACATCTGGCAAGGCTGGGACGGAAGTCACTGTCGTTCTCAAAATCGGTGGAGCTGCATGACAAGGTCATCGGGCATTATCTGAACATAAAACACTATCAGTAAGTTGGAGTCATTACCGCGATTATCGTTGGGAAATAAATCAGGGATAAACCAACGTAAACCACACGTCTGAGCGAAGCGTTCCCGGCGTTATATTTTCCGAGACAGCCCGATAGCGGGCAGTGAAATGAAACGTCATCTCTTGCGTTATAATCGGCGCATAATGAAGCGTCAGGGCATTCGGTATAATTTGCCGTTGGCGCTCGTCAAATAACGCCAGACCAATCCCCGAAGCCGCAGACGCATCACCGCTGGCAAGAAAAACCTGCGGATCTTCCGCTGGCGTCACGCCCGCAAACGCAATCCCAACATGGTCATAAACATCGGAGCTGCACGACGTTAAGCGCAGTGAAAACGGTACGCTGGTAGAGGCGAAGCTTCCCGTCCCAGAGAAAGCATTGGTGCGATACTGCCCCATTTGCACCCGCATATCCTGACTGTCAGTGGCGACCGTACAGGCGCCGTTGACGAGCTGCCCCCGTAAGTGAACGCGGCCACTTTCCAGTATTACCGTATGTGAAAGCACAGGCATTACGCACAGCATTCCCGCCAGCGCCACGCCTTTCCCTATCATCTGCCGCATCCTTCATCATCCCCGGATATTGCCTCATCCATTGAGGCGAACGTCATCCTTGCGCAAATCAAAACGGCTTATTCGTACTTCATGATGAACGTCGCGTCGGCATTTGCCTGACCCGGCGTTGCGCTTGCGGCAGTGGCTTTGTAACGCGCAGAGAAACGCAGGGTGTTGGTCCCTTCTACCAGCGCCTGAGCGGTAGAGAAGGTTGCGCCATCCGGCTTCAGCGCGGTGGACGTATTGTCCAGAATTTCAATCCCAACACCGCCCGCAGTGGTACCGTTGTCTGCAGAAGAGACGGCCAGCAGGTTGTTATTGGTATTATCGGACTGGCCAGAGAAAGCAACGGCTGCAGTTGCGGCAACGTTCGGGTCACAGTCGTTCAGCACGATAGAGAACGGAATTTGTGCTGTAGTGTCACCCACTGCGGCAAAACTGGCAGTACGATACTGGCCTAACGTCACAACCTGATCGGATGACTGAGTACTGACTGCACAGGCTGCATTGACCAGTTCACCTTCAAAATGCACAGTACCGCCGCTAACGCTTACCGGATCGGCTGCAACCGCTGCACCGGCGACTAACATCAGGCTGGCAATAACAGAAGAGGTCATTAATTTACGTTTCATGGATTTCCCTTGAATTACACACATCCGGCTCCAGCATCCTGCGGGATCCGTTTGAATCATTATCGACATTAAATGTCAGGCTAATTATCTCTGCATCCTGTAAAGATATATATCGCATGAGAATTAGCTAACCTTTTACCCCAACTCTCCTGAGTATTTGATTCACTAATTATTCCTCGCGAATATGACTATTCGTCACAGCGATAAATTAAACATTTCAATTAATGAAAAATACCTGCAAATCCTTTTAATGACCCTGGCTAATTCTTAATGGGACCTAGGAAAAATCTGTGTGGGAATGAGGTAAAATCCCTCATAATTAACCGTAACAGACTGGTTTATGGCGCATTACCCCTGAAAATACCAGGGTGATGAGTTGTTTCATTCACGTTAATTTTAATTAGCATGCTCATTAATTATCCGTAAGGCTTATGCCTCTGTCCTGACCCCATTCGCAGATCGTGACACCCCCTGGCACACGTAAAAATGCAAACGAAAACTGACAGCACGTCCCGCTTCTGACAAAATAGCGGCATCCCCTTCGATTTAACGTAACAGACGGAATCCTCTCTCTGATGGCAGCAAAGATTATTGACGGTAAAACGATTGCGCAGCAGGTGCGCTCTGAGGTTGCTCAAAAAGTTCAGGCGCGTTTAGCGGCTGGATTACGCGCCCCAGGCCTGGCTGTTGTGCTGGTAGGTAGCAACCCGGCTTCGCAGATTTATGTCGCGAGTAAACGCAAAGCCTGTGACGAGGTGGGGTTTGTCTCCCGCTCCTATGACCTGCCTGAAACCACCAGCGAGGCGGAGCTGCTCGAGCTGATCGATACGCTCAATGCAGATACCACCATCGACGGTATTCTGGTCCAGCTGCCGTTACCTGCGGGTATCGACAACGTTAAAGTTCTCGAGCGTATTGCGCCGGATAAAGACGTTGACGGTTTCCACCCGTATAACGTTGGTCGCCTGTGCCAGCGTGCGCCGCGCCTGCGCCCGTGTACTCCGCGCGGTATTGTGACTCTGCTTGAGCGTTACAATATCGACACCTACGGTCTGAATGCGGTCGTTATTGGCGCGTCGAATATTGTTGGCCGCCCGATGAGCATGGAGCTGCTGCTGGCTGGCTGCACCACCACCGTCACCCACCGGTTCACCAAAGATCTGCGTCGCCATGTAGAGCATGCAGACCTGCTGATTGTTGCCGTCGGCAAACCTGGCTTTATTCCCGGCGAGTGGATAAAAGAAGGTGCGATTGTGATTGATGTCGGCATCAACCGTCTGGAGAATGGTAAGGTTGTTGGCGATGTGGTCTTTGAAGATGCTGCCGCACGCGCGTCATACATCACGCCGGTACCCGGCGGCGTAGGCCCAATGACGGTCGCCACACTTATCGAAAACACGCTGCAGGCGTGTGTTGAATATCATGATGTAAAGGACGTTTAAGATGGCCACATTTTCACTGGGTAAACACCCACACGTTGAACTCTGCGATTTACTGAAGCTGGAAGGCTGGAGCGAAAGCGGCGCCCAGGCAAAAATTGCTATTGGCGAAGGGTTAGTGAAGGTCGATGGTGCTGTAGAAACGCGTAAACGCTGCAAAATCGTTGCCGGACAGACCGTCAGCTTTGAAGGCCACAGCATTAACGTCGTGGCGTGATCCCAGGTGCCGGATGAGGTTAACCCCTGTCCGGCCACTTCCTCTCTCCTTTTCAGATAATGACTTCATCACCACTTCACAGTGAACTGTTAGCATGTTGTTTTTCCACACGAAGCGATCATCATGCCAACAATCGTTACCCACGCTGCCGTTCCACTCTGTTTAGGATTAGGTCTCGGGCGTAAAGTCATCCCCCCGCAATTACTGTTTACTGGCGTCATTCTGGCTATGTTGCCGGATACCGACGTACTGTCGTTTAAGCTTGGCGTCGCCTACGGCAACGTGTTTGGTCACCGCGGTTTTACCCATTCGCTGCTGTTCGCCTTCGTAGTGCCGCTGCTCTGCGTATGGATGGGTCGACGATGGTTTAAGGCAGGCTTAATTCGCTGCTGGCTATTCCTGACGGTTTCACTGCTGTCGCACAGCCTGTTGGATTCGGTCACCACTGGCGGCAAAGGCGTCGGCTGGCTGTGGCCGTGGTCGGATGAACGCTTCTTTGCACCGTGGCAGGTGATTAAAGTCGCCCCGTTTGCGCTATCACGCTACGCCACACCATACGGGCACCAGGTGATAATTTCGGAGTTGATATGGGTATGGCTACCGGGAGTTATGATGATGGGTGTGCTGTGGTGGTATCGGAAATATTAATTTGCCGGATACGACAAGCGTCTTATCCGACCGACATTCGTACATTGATTGCCGGACAGGGCGCGAGCCGCCATCCGGCAATCAATATCATTACTTACGGCGCCAGGTAGTGCCCTGCGGGCCATCTTCCAGCACGATACCCATCTCATTGAGACGGTCACGCGCGGCGTCAGCTGCCGCCCAGTCTTTGGCTTTACGGGCATCCAGACGCTGCTGGATTAACGCTTCAATTTCAGCAACTTCACCGTCATCCGCCTGCGCACCGCTTTGCAGGAATGCTTCGGGCTCCTGTTCCAGCAGGCCCAGCACGCTGGAAAGCTTACGCAGATGCGAAGCCATACCGTTAGCCGCCGCCATATCTTCACCCTTCAGGCGGTTAACCTCACGCGCCATATCAAACAGCACGGAGTAGGCTTCCGGCGTATTGAAGTCATCGTCCATCGCTTCAATGAAGCGTGCTTCAAAGGCTTCGCCACCGGCTGGGGCAACGGACTTATCGGTGCCGCGCAGCGCGGTATACAGACGCTCCAGTGCAGAGCGCGCCTGCTTCAGGTTCTCTTCGCTGTAGTTTAACTGGCTACGGTAATGACCAGACATCAGGAAGTAGCGAATGGTTTCGGCGTCGTAGTATTTCAGCACGTCACGCACGGTAAAGAAGTTGCCCAACGATTTGGACATTTTCTCCCGGTCAACCATCACCATTCCGGAGTGCATCCAGTAATTAACGTATTCACCGTCATGCGCACAGGTAGATTGAGCGATTTCGTTTTCATGGTGCGGGAACATCAGATCCGAACCACCTCCATGAATATCAAAATGGTTGCCCAACTGTTTGCAGTTCATCGCCGAACATTCGATGTGCCAGCCAGGACGACCCGCGCCCCATGGAGACGGCCAGCTCGGCTCGCCTTCTTTGGACATTTTCCACAGCACGAAGTCCATCGGGTTGCGCTTCACATCAACCACATCAACGCGTGCGCCCGCCTGCAGCTGATCCAGATCCTGGCGTGACAGCTGACCATAGTTCGGGTCAGTCGGCACGTCGAACATCACGTCGCCGTTATCAGCGACATAAGCGTGACCTTTGGCAATCAGCTGTTCAGTGATTTCAATGATCTCAGCGATATGGTGCGTAGCGCGCGGCTCCAGATCCGGGCGCAGAATATTCAGTGCGTCGAAATCGCTATGCATTTCCGCGATCATTCTGTCGACCAACGCCACAAAGCTCTCACCGTTTTCATTCGCGCGCTTGATGATTTTGTCATCAATATCGGTAATGTTGCGCACATATTTCAGCTTATAGCCGAGGAAGCGCAAATAGCGCGCGACAACGTCGAAAGAAACGAAGGTACGTCCGTGGCCAATATGACAGAGATCGTAAACGGTAATACCACACACGTACATGCCGACTTCCCCGGCATGAATAGGTTTGAATTCCTCTTTTTGGCGCGTCAGTGTATTAAAGATTTTTAACATCGAAGATTCCGTGTAGACGTGTGTGGATAGTAAAGTCTGTATAATACCCATAATTTAGACCGGAAGCAGCACACTTTGCGAGGTGATCGCAGCTTGCGGTTATGCTATAACACACCCCTAACTCTGACCCTTCACGGGGTCGAAGCACCAATCTATCGGAACAGGATGCAAAAATGGTTACTTTCCACACTAATCACGGCGATATCGTAATCAAAACGTTTGATGATAAAGCGCCTGAAACAGTTAAAAACTTCCTGGACTACTGCCGCGAAGGTTTTTACAACAACACCATTTTCCACCGTGTTATTAACGGTTTCATGATCCAGGGCGGCGGTTTCGAACCGGGCATGAAGCAAAAAGCCACGAAAGAAGCGATCAAAAACGAAGCGAACAACGGTCTGAAAAACACCCGTGGTACGCTGGCGATGGCGCGTACTCAGGCTCCGCACTCCGCAACCGCACAGTTCTTCATCAACGTTGCAGACAACGACTTCCTGAACTTCTCCGGCGAAAGCATGCAGGGTTGGGGTTATTGCGTGTTTGCCGAAGTTGTTGAAGGCATGGACGTGGTTGATAAAATCAAAGGCGTTTCCACTGGTCGCAGCGGTATGCACCAGGATGTGCCAAAAGAAGACGTCATCATCGAAAACGTGACCGTCAGCGAGTAATCGTGACGACACTGTTTATTGCAGATCTTCACCTCTGCACAGAAGAACCGGCGATCACCGCCGGTTTTCTGCGTTTTTTAGCCGGTGATGCGCGAAAAGCTGATGCACTGTACATTCTCGGCGACCTGTTTGAAGCCTGGATTGGCGACGACGACCCAACCCCACTGCATCATGAAATAGCCGCGGCGATAAAATCACTGGTTGATTCCGGCGTTCCCTGCTTTTTTATTCACGGCAATCGAGATTTTCTGCTCGGCAAACGTTTTGCCCGTGAAAGCGGCATGAGCTTGCTGCCTGAGAAAAAAGTACTCAACCTGTATGGCCGCAAGGTATTGATCATGCATGGCGACACTTTGTGTACCGACGATGCAGGCTATCAGGCGTTTCGCGCCAAAGTACATCAACCCTGGCTACAGAAGCTGTTCCTCTCCTTACCTCTGTTCGTTCGCCAACGTATCGCCGCGAAAATGCGCGCCAACAGCAAAGCGGCCAACAGCAGCAAGTCACTGGCGATCATGGATGTGAATCCGCAGGCCGTCATCACCGAGATGGAAAAGCATCAGGTCCAGTGGTTAATTCACGGCCACACCCACCGCCCGGCAGTCCACGAGCTTACGGCCAATGAGCAACCCGCTTTCCGCGTGGTATTAGGCGCATGGCACACCGAAGGGTCGATGATCAAAGCCACGCCAGATGACGTTGAACTGATCGCATTTCCGTTTTAATTCCGCAGATATCCAGTTCCTCTTTACACAAAACTCGTTGAGATGCAGCCAGCTACAGAGGCTGCCTGAAGGGTGAAGTGTAAAGCGCGCAATCGTTTTCCTTGACGGCGAATTATGCTATTCTCTGTGGCCTCAAAAGTCGAGTGTAGTGCATCACAGGAGTTTTCAGACGCATGTCTTCCCGCAATAACCCGGCGCGTGTCGCCATCGTGATGGGGTCCAAAAGCGACTGGGCTACCATGCAGTTCGCCGCCGAAATCTTCGAAATTCTGAACGTGCCGCATCATGTTGAAGTCGTCTCCGCCCACCGCACCCCTGACAAACTGTTTAGCTTCGCCGAAAGCGCAGAAGAGAACGGCTATCAGGTGATTATTGCCGGTGCTGGTGGCGCTGCACATCTGCCAGGCATGATTGCGGCGAAAACGCTGGTGCCTGTTTTAGGCGTCCCGGTGCAAAGCGCGGCGCTGAGCGGCGTAGATAGCCTTTACTCCATCGTACAGATGCCGCGCGGTATTCCGGTCGGAACGCTGGCTATCGGCAAAGCGGGCGCGGCAAATGCGGCCCTGCTGGCAGCACAAATTCTGGCAACACACGACAAAGCATTACACCAGCGTCTGAACGACTGGCGCAAAGCACAAACCGACGAGGTGCTGGAGAATCCGGACCCGCGAGGTGCGGCATGAAGCAGGTCTGCGTACTCGGTAACGGTCAGCTAGGGCGCATGCTGCGCCAGGCCGGTGAGCCGCTGGGCATTGCGGTCTGGCCCGTCGGGCTGGATGCCGAACCAGCAGCGGTCCCTTTTCAGCAAAGCGTGATCACC
Source organism: Citrobacter sp. RHBSTW-00859 (assembly GCF_013729795.1). NCBI lineage: Bacteria > Pseudomonadati > Pseudomonadota > Gammaproteobacteria > Enterobacterales > Enterobacteriaceae > Citrobacter > Citrobacter sp. RHBSTW-00859. The sequence continues at coordinate 3,606,055 of NZ_CP056284.1, forward strand.
GCTGAGATTGAGCGCTGGCCGGAAACGGCGCTCACCCGCGAGCTCGCGCGCCACCCGGCATTTGTCAACCGCGACGTTTTCCCGATTATTGCCGACCGTCTGACGCAAAAGCAGCTTTTTGACAAGCTCGGCCTGGCAACTGCGCCGTGGCAGTTGCTGGCGGATAAAAGCGAATGGCCTGCAGTATTCGACAAACTCGGTGAGCTGGCGATCGTGAAACGTCGCGTCGGCGGTTACGACGGTCGTGGGCAGTGGCGTTTGCGCGCAAATGAAACCGAACAACTGCCGGACGACTGCTACGGCGAGTGCATCGTTGAGCAGGGAATCAACTTCTCTGGTGAAGTCTCATTGGTTGGCGCTCGTGCGCACGACGGTAGCACCGTCTTCTATCCGCTGACCCATAACCTGCACCAGGACGGCATTCTGCGCACCAGCGTGGTCTTCCCGCAGGCTAACGCCAAACAGCAGAAACAGGCCGAAGCGATGCTCTCTGCCATCATGCAGGAGCTGGGCTATGTCGGCGTGATGGCGATGGAATGTTTCATCACCCCGGAAGGTCTGCTGATTAACGAACTGGCTCCACGCGTGCACAACAGCGGGCACTGGACGCAAAACGGTGCCAGCATCAGCCAGTTTGAGCTGCACCTGCGCGCCATTACCAACCTGCCGTTACCCACGCCGGTAGTGAACACTCCTTCGGTGATGGTAAATCTGATTGGTAGCGACCTGAACTATGACTGGCTGAAGCTGCCGCTGGTGCATCTGCACTGGTATGACAAAGAGGTGCGTGAAGGGCGTAAAGTGGGACACCTGAACCTGAGCGACAGCGATACCGCGCGTCTTAGTGCGACGCTGGAAGCGCTTATCCCCCTGCTGCCGCCGGAATATGCCAGCGGTATTATCTGGGTGCAGTCAACGCTGAAATAAGCCATTAATGCCGGGGATTTGATTTTATCCTTCCCCGGCCCCTCCTCTGGCGCGTAAAATCCCCTCCATTGCTGTTTTTGTATTTTCAGGATCACACATGAACGATGGAACGGACTATCGCGCAATTTTGCTCGCTGGTACGCCTATAATCGATGTACGCGCCCCCGTCGAATTTCTGCAAGGCGCAATGCCGGGCGCAATCAACCTTCCCCTAATGAACGATGACGAACGTGCCGCCGTGGGTACCTGTTATAAACGTCAGGGACCCGAGGCAGCCCTCACGCTCGGCCATCAATTGGTCTGCGGCGAGACTCGCCAACAACGTATGAAGGCCTGGCTGGATGCCTGTCGTCAAAATCCTGCGGGTTATTTATGCTGCGCGCGCGGCGGTCAGCGTTCGCACATTGTGCAACAGTGGCTGCACGAGTCCGGGATTGACTACCCGCTGATACACGGCGGCTACAAAGCCCTGCGTCAGGCGGCGATTCAACTGACTGAAGAGTTAGTGCAAAAGCCGATCGTCTTAATTGGCGGCTGTACCGGGAACGGTAAAACGCAGCTGGTGCAACAGCAGCCGAACGGCGTGGATCTCGAAGGTCTGGCGCACCATCGCGGTTCCTCGTTTGGTCGCACCGTTGAACCGCAGCTGAGTCAGGCGAGTTTTGAAAACCTGCTGGCGGTCGAAATGCTCAGAACCGACAGCCGTCAGGATCTGCGTCTGTGGGTACTGGAAGATGAAGGCCGCATGATCGGGGCTAATCATCTTCCTGAGTGCCTGCGTGAACGCATGACCCAGGCATCTATTGCAGTGGTGGACGATCCTTTTGAGCGTCGTCTGGAGCGACTGCGTGAAGAGTATTTCGTGCGGATGCACCACGATTTTACCCATGCTTATGGCGAGAGTCAGGGCTGGCAGGAGTATAGCGAGTATCTGCACCACGGCCTGTTTGCTATTCGCCGCCGTCTGGGTTTACAACGTTTTGCCGAGCTGACGGCCCTGCTCGACGTGGCTCTGCGCGAACAGCAAGCGACGGGCAGTACCGACGCCCATATGGGCTGGCTGGTGCCGTTGCTCAACGAGTATTACGACCCGATGTATCGTTATCAACTGGAAAAGAAAGCCGCGAAAGTCGTCTTTCGCGGCACATGGCAGGACGTTGCCGACTGGCTTAACGCACAGTGATCAGTGTCTGTCGCGCTTATCCGCGCGTTTCGCCAGCCAGTCGCCCAGCACCTGAACGACCTGCACCAGAATAATCAGCGCCACCACGGTGACGATCATGACCTGGGTTTCATAGCGGTAATAACCAAAGCGAATCGCCAGGTCGCCTACCCCACCGCCACCAACGATTCCGGCCATCGCGGAGTAACCGATCAGACTCACCAGCGTTATCGTCAACCCACGCAGCAGACCCGCGCTCGCTTCAGGTAACAGAACGGTGCAGATGATGCGCATCGGGCTGGCGCCAAAGGCTTCCGCCGCTTCAATAATGCCTTTATCGACTTCGCGCAGTGCGCTGTCGACCAGACGGGCATAAAAAGCGATTGCCGCCACCGAGAGCGGGACCGAGGCCGCAATCGGCCCAATGGTATTTCCGAGTAAAAACTGGGTGAGCGGCAGCAGCAGCACCAGCAGGATCACAAACGGCACCGAACGGATGATATTCACCAGCACGGAGCTGAGCAGATACACAAAACGGTTTTGCCAGAATAAATGCCGGTCGGTGACGAAAATAAGAAAACCGAGCGGCAGACCGCCAATAATCGCCAGCACCGTAGAGATACTTAGCATCTGAAAGGTTTCATTAAACGCCAGCGTCAAATCAGGCAATAAATCATCCACGAATCACCTCCACCTGTGCCGTGCGTTGACGAATATGTTCCACGGCGACATCCACCGCAGAAGGGTTATGCGGCGCGGTCAGTTGCACCACCAGAATCCCCAGCGCACGCTCGCCGATATATTCAATTTTGCCGTGCAGAATGTTCACCGCCACACCAAATTTAACCGCGACTTCTGACAACACTGGCTGTTCCGCCGAATCGCCGATGAACAGAATTTTCAGCAACTGGCCAGGCAAATGCTGGCGCAACCGTTCGGGTAGCGTCAGATTGAGGGTATGCGACACCAGTTGCTGCGTGAAAGCGTGCTGCGGGTGAGCAAAAACGTCAAACACCTCACCGGACTCCACCACCTTGCCGCCGGACATCACCGCCACACGATCGCAAATCGATTTGATCACGTTCATCTCGTGAGTGATCAGCACGATCGTGATCCCCAGCTGTTGGTTGATCTGCTTAAGCAATGCCAGAATAGTGGCCGATGTTTCCAGATCCAGCGCAGAGGTCGGTTCATCACACAGCAGCACATCGGGGTGATTGGCAATCGCACGGGCAATACCAACGCGCTGCTTTTGCCCGCCGCTGAGCTGCACAGGAAAGCGGTTTGCCTTGTCAGACAGCCCCACCAGCGTCAGGATTTCGCTGACGCGTGGGCCAATTTTACTGCGCTCCCATCCGGCAGCCTTCAGGCTGAAAGCGACGTTTTGCGCCACGGTACGGGTATGCATCAGATTAAAATGCTGAAAAATTATCCCAATACGCTGACGGGCTTTACGTAGTTGCGCCCCTTCCAGCGCGGAAATTTCTACGCCGTTAACCTTTACGCTTCCCAGGCTTGGTCGCGTTAAGGCGTTCAGGGTGCGCAGCAGCGTACTTTTCCCCGCGCCGCTGGTCCCGACAATGCCAAATATCTCGCCTGCGCCTATGCGCAAGCTGACGTCATCAACCGCCCGGGTTGATGGTCCACGGCCTGCGCTAAAATCCACGCAAACCTTTTCTATCTCAATCATAGCCACCTCAGAAATGCGAAAAGGGCAGTCGCCGCTGCCCCTGTTAACCTTGTGCGCAGCGATTATTGGGCTGCCGACATCCATTCCGGTTTCTGGAAGGCGCTGTAGATATTTTGCGGATCGTCGATCACCGCGCGATACGCCGGAGATTTCACCGCCGCCACAATATCTTTCGCGAACGGTTTATCCGCATCTTCACTGCGTACCACTATGATATTTTTTAGATTTTCATCAAGATGCTCTTGCTTGATGGCGCTGGCGAGATCCAGTTTCGCCGCCACGGCAAAGTTACCGTTGACCAGCGCGCCGGTCACACCGTCCAGGGTACGCGGCAGTTGTGCCGCTTCCAGCGGTTTAAACACCAGCCCTTTCGGGTTGCTGGCGATATCGCGCTCAGAGGCTTTAGTCGGATCGATAGTGTCTTTGATGGTAATAAGGCCAATAGACTGCAGGAAACGCAGACCGCGAGCCAGATTGGTTGGATCATTGGAAAGCGTGATCACATCCCCTTTTTTTAACTCATCCAGGCTTTTGATTTTATGTGAGTAAAAACCCATCCCGGCCGTCGGGACCACAATCAGCTTGCTCAGCTTCAGTCCTTTATCAGCGGTGAATTTGTCAAAGTAGAGCGAGTGCTGGAACAAGTTGGCATCAATACTGCCGTTGGAAAGCGCCATGTTCGGCTGCACGTAGTCGCTGAATTCGCGCACCACTACCTTATAGCCTTTCTCTTTCAGCGTAGGGGCAATGGCCTGTTTCACCATATCGCCGTACGGACCAGGTGCGACGCCAAACACGATGGTATGCGGGTCACTGTTCGCATGAGCAAGTTGTAATCCACAGGCCAGTAACAGCGCTCCGGTCGCGACGCGTAAACTCTGACGCAATCCCATAATTTCTCCATTTTAACGTTGTGGTGTCATGTCTCACGCCGTTCTTGCGGCGTTGTTCTTGTTGGCCTGTTAACAGGCTGATTGTTAACATGACACAGATCACAACCTGCTGTCCTTGAAATTATTTCATGATGTTGCGGGATATGTCGTTGAATGTACGTTGAAGGTACTAATGTGTTTTTCAGCAAAGGATAGTAAAAAACCGGATAACCTTCTGGTTATCCGGTTTTGGCAGGGAAATTGACTTAGAAATCGTAACGCAGACGAACCAGGTTCATATCACCCAGATTGTCGGTGCTGGAGGTGAAGACGTGTTCGTAATCCACACGGAAACCGTAGTCCAGCTGGAAGCTGATACCCACACCATTGTCGGTACGCAGGTAGTTACGACCATTCACGTATTCAATACGGTCGCCCATAACGTAGGGTTGAACGGATTTCAGCGCATACTGACCAACAGGGAAGGTGTAACCCGCGAAGTATTCCAGACCCCAGGCATCACCGGCAAAGTAATCGTTAACGGAGACTTTTTTGGTGGTCATGAAGTTTTGATACCAACCGCCGCCCATCGAGAAGGTCCAGTTGTCCGGTTTCCAGCTCAGCGCGGTACCGACGATGTTTTGATCGTAGGTTTTGCTGGTGTCGCCACGCATTTCCGCGCGGGTGTAGTTCCACGCCGTACCCCAGGTCAGGTCATCGGTGATGTGATAATCCACACCCAGCGAGCCACCGCCTTTACGCTTGTAGCGCAGACCGTTGTTCGGGTTGTAATCATCGCTGAACAGATAAGATGCGTAGAGATCAACATCGCCAACCGTTTTCTTATACTTCAGTGACTTACGCGTACGATAGGAACCGTCATAGTCGCCATTGATACCGTTACCTGGTGCCTGACCGATCATATCGTAGTCCCAGATATCCGTTTTCGCACCAACCACATCATAGTAAATGCTGTTCTGTTGACCGAAGGTCAGCGTACCCCAGGTCGCGCTCTTCAGACCGGTGTACAACATACGACGCGTGGTATCGTTGGCGCCGTTAGCATAGTGATTATCCCAGTTGAACATTGCCGGGAAGTTTACGCCCAGCTCGTAATAACTCACCCAGCTGATGTCATCAAACAGATAGTAATCAGCGGCGAAGCGGAAACGCGTCCCGCCGTCGAAGCCATTACGTTTGTAGCCATTCTTACCATCGTCACCGGCCATATTCTGGAACTGCGGACGAATACTCCCGCCGACGGTGAAGTTAAGACGGCTCAGCGGGTTGCCCGCCTGTGGATCTTGTTTCAGGACCGTGATTTCCGCCTGGGAGGCGAACGTCGTTAATGCCACTGCTGCGCCGATCGATACCGCCAGCGCCGTTTTTTTTATAGTCATTATTTGTACCTTGATAGATAGCCTGCCAATTATTCAGCATACAAATATTAACGTTTATTAATACACTCGTGTTGTCGGGTTTTTATTGTTCTGTGCTGTTAAATATCAATGAGTTATCAATTTGTGCTACATAGATAAAAAAACGCACCGATTAAAAAAACCGGTGCGTAATCATCACGAATATGAATTAACTACTGAATTGACGGAACAGCGCTTTGCCTTTTAGCAGACGTGAACCGAGCCATCCGCCGCATAGCGAGAGCAACAATGCCCCACAAAGCGGCAACACGACCCACAGTCGCCAGTCTGGCTCCCACGGAAAATCAAACACTCGGGTTTGCAGCACCGCCAGTGCGGTTTCCGCTCCGATGGCAGCCACCAGTCCGGCGACCATTCCGAGCATGGCGAACTCGCACCATAGCGTGGTACGCAATAGCTTCTTACCCGCGCCCAGCGTGCGCCAGACCACCAGTTCCTGATGACGCTGACGCATTCCGACCTGGACCTGCGCCAATAGCAGCAACATACCGCAAGCGGTAACCAGCACCACCATCACCTCCAGTGCCCGGCTCACCTGCTCCAGCACCTGGCTCACCTGTTTGAGGATTGCACCAATATCCAGCAGGCTGATAGTCGGGAATTCGCGGTTAAGCTGCGTCAGCATGCCGTTGCCGTTCTCCCAGCGAAAGCTGGTTAACCAGCTTTGCGGCTGAGCGTCCAGCGCGCCGGAGGGAAAGATAAAGAAGAAGTTGGGGCGCAGGCTTTCCCAGTCCACTTTGCGCAGACTGCTGACCGTGGCGCTGAAATCCTGGGTATCGCCCATAAAGGTCACCCGATCGCCAAGCTTGACGTTCAGCCGTTTCGCCAGCCCCTCTTCCATCGAGACTTCGCCCGCTTTTGGCGGCCAGCTTCCGGCAACGATCGGGTTATGATCCGGTCGGGTATCCTGCCAGGTCAGATTAAGCTCACGGTTCAGCGCCTCATCGTGATTGCCTTCGGTCGGCTTCTCATTGATCGCCGTCAGACGCGCCCGCACAATCGGATAGAACGATTCCGGGATCACCTGATGCTCAGCCAGGAAAGCCTTGAGTGGAACCACCTGTTCGGTGGCAATGTTGATGAGAAAATAGTTCGGGCTTTCCGGCGGCATTTGCTGCTGCCAGCGGTCGAGCAGGTCGCCACGCAATACCAGCAGCAGCGCCAGCAACATAAAGGAAAGCGAAAATGCCGACAGCTGACTGAGCGTTGACCACGGCTGGCGCAACAGCCGACTGACCGCTAAACGCAGCGGCAGCGAGGTGAGCGTCAGGCCACGCAGCACGTTGAGCAGCATCCAGCCGAGCACCCCGCACAAAAGCGCCAGCACTACCGCTCCGGCCAGCACGGCCCACAGCAGCGGGCTTCCGCCCATCAGTCCGGCGAGCAGGGCAATCACGACTATCAATACCACCGGCAAATAAAACTTCAGCGGCCAGACGTTTGCCACCACGTCACGGCGCAGTACCCGCAGTGGCTGAGTCGCCAGCAGCAAACGGTAAGGGCGTAACCCCACCAGCAGAGAAATGACCGTCATGGTGCCTAATGCCCATAGCCACGGCCAGGGACTGGCAGGCGGCAGTTCGCCGGGCAGTACCGGCTTAAGTAATACCACCAGCACGCGTTCAAACAACAGCCCGAATACCCCTCCGGTCACGCCAGACAGCGCCAGCACCATCAGCCATTGACCAACAATTAGCCTGCGCAACTGTGCTCTGCCCGCGCCAAGGGTTTTCAGAATAGCCACCAGATCGTAACGACTGCGGCAGTAATGGCTCATCGCCACGGCAACCGCAGCGACCGCCAGCAGCAGGGTTAGCAGCGCCGACAGCAGCAGGAACTGTTGCGAACGCTCCAGTGATTTCCCCAGCGCCCCTTCATCCTGCTCCAGCCCATACCAGCGCTGTTCAGGCTTTAACTGCGGGAGCAGCCATTTTTCATAGGCTTCCAGTTGCTGCGGTGTCCCGCCAAATTTATAGCGCCAGGTCACCCGGCTCCCCGGCTGGACCGCCGCCGTTTTTTCGACATCCGCCATGTTCATCATCAGGCGCGGCGCTATCTGGAACGGATTAAAACCGGCGTCCGGCTCCTGCACCACTTCCCCGGCGATGCGCAGCGTGGCATCACCCACGTCGATGGAATCACCGATTTTTAAGTTCAGCAACGCCATCAGACGCGGAGCCAGCAGCACCGAGCCAGGCTGAGGTTTCAGTCCCGGCGGATTGGTTTGCAACGTGCCATACATCGGATACACATCATCCACCGCTTTGACGTTCGCCAACTGCGGCGTATCCCGGGCAAAGGTCATAGTGGCAAAGGTCAGTTGTTCGCCCACTTTCAGGCCACGCTGTCGCGCCTCGTCAATCCACGCTTTCGGCACGGTACGCGAACTTTGCAGCGACCGATCTCCCGCCATAAACTCACGGCTTTGCTGGCTCAACCCTTTTTCCATACGATCGCTGATATTGCCCAGCGCCAGCACGCAGGCCACGGCCAGGCTCAGCGCCAGCCAGACAATCAGTAATGAAGGCGAGCGCCATTCGCGCCAGAACCAGCGTGCAATCATGCCTCCTCCTGCAACTGTCCGTTCACCAGGCGTAAACGCCGATCGCAACGCGCCGCCAGTTGAGAATCATGGGTCACCAGAATCAGGGTGGTGCCATGTTCCCGGTTCAGAGAAAACAGCAGGTCGGCGATTTTGTCTCCGGTCTGGCGGTCCAGATTGCCCGTCGGTTCATCGGCAAACAGCACGTCAGGGCGACCGTTAAACGCCCGCGCCAGCGCCACGCGCTGCTGCTCCCCGCCGGAAAGCTGGGCCGGAAGATGATCAAGACGTTTTCCCAGCCCCAGTTGCTCCAGCAACGTTTTTGCCCCGTCGCGACTTTTTCCGCTGTTTTCGCCGCGCAACAACGCGGGCAACTCGACGTTTTCCAGCGCGTTAAGGGTCGGAATTAACATGAATGACTGAAAGACAAAACCCACGTGTCGCGCCCGCAGCTGTGCCCGGGCTTCTTCATCCATGGTGTGCAGCGCCTGCCCCACCAGGCTGACTTCACCGCTGGTGCCATCGTCCAGCCCGGCGAGGATCGCCAGCAGTGTGGATTTTCCTGAACCCGACTCGCCAATCAGCGCAATGGTCTCGGCGCGTTTGACAACCAGTTCAACTCCGGTAAGGATGGATAGCTCATGATCACCCTGACCGACGGATTTCTTAAGATGATGAACTTCAACAATGTTTTCCGCTGGCATTGGCCTTTCCTGTTCCTGGTCCTGTTAACTTTCCGCGCCGCCGCAGCGGACACGTTATTAATTCTGGGTGACAGCCTGAGCGCCGGATACCGTATGTCCGCCAGCGCCGCGTGGCCTGCGCTACTTAATGATAAATGGCAAACCAAAACGCCGGTGGTGAATGCCAGTATTAGCGGCGACACCTCGCAGCAGGGGCTGGCCCGTCTGCCTGCACTACTGAAGCAGCACCAGCCGCGCTGGGTGCTGGTCGAACTTGGCGGCAACGACGGTCTGCGCGGTTTTTCGCCTGCGCAAACCGAACAAACCCTGCGCACGATTCTGCAGGATGTGAAAGCAGCAAATGCCGAACCGCTGCTGATGCAAATTCGTCTGCCGGCAAACTACGGTCGCCGTTATAATGAAAGCTTTAGCGCGATTTATCCAAAACTCGCCAAAGAGTTTGATATACCTCTGCTGCCCTTTTTTATGGAAGAGGTTTATCTGAAACCCCAGTGGATGCAGGATGATGGTATTCATCCTAACCGTGACGCCCAGCCGTTTATTGCCGACTGGATGGCGCAACATCTCACTCCTCTAGTAAATCACGACTCGTAAAACAACGGAGATCCTGACAGGTAAAGTTATGCAAAAATCGGTCTTAATAACAGGATGTTCCAGCGGAATCGGTCTGGAAAGCGCGCTTGAGCTAAAGCGCCAGGGTTTTCAAATTCTGGCGGGCTGTCGCAAACCTGACGATGTGGCGCGTATGAACAGCATGGGATTCACCGGCATATTGCTGGATCTGGATTCACCCGAGAGCGTAGATCGCGCGGCTGATGAGGTGATCGCCCTGACCGATAATCGTTTGTATGGGATCTTTAACAACGCCGGATACGGCGTCTATGGCCCACTGCCCACCATCAGCCGCGAGCAGATGGAACAGCAGTTTTCCGCCAACTTCTTTGGCGCACATCAGCTTACCATGCGCCTGTTACCCGCCATGCTACCCCACGGCGAAGGACGAATTGTGATGACCTCGTCGGTAATGGGATTGATCTCAACGCCGGGGCGCGGGGCCTATGCCGCCAGCAAATATGCGCTGGAAGCCTGGTCCGACGCGCTGCGTATGGAGCTGCGCCACAGCGGGATTAAGGTCAGCCTGATTGAGCCTGGCCCTATTCGCACCCGCTTTACCGAAAACGTCAACCAGACCCAGAGCGATGCTCCCGTGGAAAACCCCGGAATTGCCGCGCGTTTTACGCTGGGGCCACAAGCGGTTGTCGCCAAAGTGCGTCATGCGTTTGAGAGCGACAAACCAAAGCTGCGTTATCCGGTTACGCTGGTGACCTGGGCAGTTATGCTACTGAAGCGCCTGTTGCCAGGCCGCATAATGGACAAAATTTTACACGGTTGAGTTGAAGCACGCGCGTCAGCCCCCATGTAACAAGAAATCGACAAAAGAGAGTAACTCCATGTCCACACAGAATATTGTTAACATTAACGAATCGAACCTCCAGCAGACCCTTGAACAGTCGATGACCACGCCGGTCCTGTTCTATTTTTGGTCTGAGCGCAGCCAGCATTGTCTGCAATTAACGCCGGTACTGGAGAGCCTTGTTGCTCAGTACAACGGTCAGTTTATTCTCGCCAAGTTAGACTGCGACGCCGAGCAGATGATCGCCTCCCAGTTTGGTCTGCGCGCGATCCCCACGGTTTATCTGTTCCAGAACGGTCAGCCGGTAGATGGATTCCAGGGCCCGCAGCCGGAAGAAGTTATTCGCGCGCTGCTGGAGAAAGTGTTACCGAGCGAAGAAGAGTTGAAAGCGCGCCAGGCGATCGAGTTCATCGAAGCCGGCAATCACGCTGATGCGCTGCCGCTGCTGAAAGAAGCCTGGCAGATCTCCAATCAGAGCAGCGAAATTGGCCTGCTGCTGGCGGAAACGCAAATCGCCCTGAACCGTCCAGACGAAGCCGAAGCGGTGCTGAAAACTATCCCGTTGCAGGATCAGGACACCCGTTATCAGGGCCTGGTGGCACAGATCGAACTGCTGAAGCAGGCGGCTGATACGCCTGAAATCCAACAGTTGCAGCAGCAGGTCGCCAGCAATCCACAGGATGCGGCGCTGGCAACTCAACTGGCCATTCAGTTACACCAGGTTGGACGTAACGAGGAATCGCTGGAATTGCTGTTCAGTCACCTGAAGAAAGATCTCACTGCAGCCGACGGTCAGGCGCGTAAAACCTTCCAGGAGATCCTTGCCGCACTGGGCACCGGCGATGCGCTGGCCTCGAAATACCGCCGCCAGCTGTACGCGCTGTTGTACTAATCCGCTGCATTTGCCTGATGGCGCTTGCGCTAATCGGGCCTACAATCTCCCCGTAGGCCCGCGCCATCCGGTACTCCATTAGGTTTTTTTCAAATGCGTCACCACCAGTTGGTGACGTGAATTATAGAACTTCCGATAGGTCAGGTAGCAGGCGATAATGGTTGACAGACTGGCGGTCGAAAGCAGCATAAACGTCACCATAATCTGATACTTAATCGCTTTTACCGGATCAATACCTGCAAAGATCAACCCGGACATCATCCCCGGTAAACTCACCAGTCCCACGGTCTTCGCTGAATCGATCGTCGGGATCAGCGAAGCGCGAATACTGTCGCGAATCAGCGGCGCGGAGGCCACTTTCGGCGTCGCACCGAGGCTGAGTTTTTCCTGAATTTGCTGCTGTTCGCTGTTAAACCGCTGCCCCAGATTGTTGTAACACAGCCCTACCGCAACCATCGCATTGCCTGCAATCATGCCGGAAATTGGGATCACCTGCATTGGGGTAAACTCGATAGAGCCTGACAGAACCAGCACCGCCAGCGTTAACCCCGCCCCCGCCGTGATGGCGATAAATGACGAGAGAAAAGCTTTATCAATATATTTACTGCGCTTTTGCGCGTTATAGGCCGCGTTGAAACAGATAAATAGCACCATCAATAAGGTCAGAATGCTGTGGTTAACGCCGAAAATATATTTCAGCACATAACCAACGATAATAAGCTGAACCACCGCCCGGCAAACGCTCCAGAGAATATCTTTTTCCAGCGCCAGTTTTTCTTTGTTGCTGATCAGTATCGCGACCACCACCAGCATCATCGCTAACGCCAGTGATTCATTGGTAATATTATGCTCGTTCATTGCTTACTTCCTGCATTTCCCCGGCGTGCGGTTGAAGGGTTATGACATTATCCGCATGATTAATTTCATCTTTGTCGTGCGTCACCCACAGCACAGCAATATTCTTATCGCGAACATAGTGGTGAATTAATTCGTTCACATTCCGTTTATTGGCTTCATCCAGCGCGCTGGTAATTTCATCAAGCAGCAGGATTTTTGGCAGAAACTGTAAATTACGAATTAACGAGACGCGTTGCTTTTCGCCGCCAGACAGCTCATTGATGTTTTTTTTGAGGATCGTTTCGGGTAGCTCAAAACGGGCCAGATCGGCAAGAAACACATCCGGCTCCGGACGTTTATCGCGGATTTGCCAGGGGAAAATGAGGTTGTCGTAAACGGTGTCACCAAACAACGCGGGCGTTTGCGCACAATAAGAGACCTGCTGGCGATATGTTTCAGGCTTAAGAGTGTTTATCTCCTTGCCCTCAAAGAGAATTTCACCGGCAGTCGGGCTAATTAATGACGCCACTATCTTGAGTAACGTACTTTTACCGCAACCAGACTGGCCGGTAATCAGCTTAAATTCTCCGGCCCGGAGATTAAAACAGATGTTATTGAGAACCTGCGTCGCCCCTGCCTGCCATGCGACATTTTTTAACTGAAGCAGAATGCTGCTTTCGTCCATTACCAATCCCTTTTTTACCTCTTTCGTGCAGACAGTCTATCCCTGTAATTTATTATAGGGGAGCCCACCCTGATAAATCGGGTATAATTTGACTAATGAGGCAGTAAAGGACAACACAACAGGAGGTTTCATCAATGCTCATTTTTATTCCTATTCTCATTTTTGTCGCGCTGGTCATCGTCGGTGCTGGCGTCAAAATCGTCCCGCAGGGATATCAGTGGACGGTCGAGCGTTTTGGCCGTTACACCAAAACCCTGCAACCGGGTCTAAACCTTGTTGTACCGTTCATGGACCGCATCGGTCGTAAGATCAACATGATGGAACAGGTGCTTGATATCCCCTCTCAGGAAGTCATCTCCAAAGACAACGCCAACGTCGCGATCGATGCCGTCTGCTTTATTCAGGTGATCGACGCGCCAAAAGCGGCTTATGAGGTCAGCAACCTGGAACTGGCGATCATCAACCTGACCATGACCAACATTCGTACCGTTCTCGGCTCGATGGAACTCGATGAAATGCTCTCCCAGCGCGACAACATCAACACGCGCCTGCTGCATATCGTTGATGAGGCCACGAATCCCTGGGGCATTAAAATCACCCGTATTGAAATCCGCGATGTGCGTCCCCCAGCAGAACTTATCGACGCCATGAACGCGCAGATGAAAGCCGAACGCACCAAGCGCGCCTATATTCTTGAAGCGGAAGGGATCCGTCAGGCAGAAATCGTCAAGGCCGAAGGTGAGAAGCAGTCGAAAATCCTCAAAGCGGAAGGTGAACGCCAGTCGGCATTTTTACAGGCTGAAGCGCGTGAACGTTCCGCAGAAGCCGAGGCCCGCGCGACGCAGATGGTTTCGGAGGCCATTGCCGCCGGGGATATTCAGGCCGTGAACTACTTCGTGGCGCAGAAATACACCGAAGCGCTGCAGCACATCGGTTCGTCGAATAACAGCAAAGTGGTGATGATGCCGCTGGATGCCAGCAGCCTGATGGGGTCCATTGCCGGGATAGCCGAACTGGTGAAAGACAGCGCCAGCGAACGGAAAAAATCATGATAGCGATGATTCTGGTGCACCCGCACATCTTCTGGCTCAGCCTCGGCGGTCTGCTACTCGCCGCCGAGATGCTGGGCGGTAACGGCTATCTGCTGTGGAGCGGCGTGGCGGCGGTGATTACCGGCCTGGTGGTGTGGCTTATCCCGCTTGACTGGGCGTGGCAGGGGGCGATGTTCGCCGTACTCACCCTGCTGGCGGCCTGGCTGTGGTGGAAGTGGCTGGCAAGGCGTGTACAAGATCAGAAACCCGCCGACAGCCATCTTAACCAGCGCGGGCAACAGTTGGTTGGCCGTCGATTTATTCTGGAAACCGCCCTGGTCAATGGCCGCGGACATATGCGCGTCGGCGACAGCTCATGGCCCGTCAGCGCCCGCGACGATTTGAGCGCCGGAACGCAGGTTGAAGTTATTGCCGTTGAGGGAATTACCCTGATTATTACAGCGGTATCACACTAAAAAGACAGGAAATAAGACTATGGTCAGGAAGACACCCCTTGCCTTTGCCCTTTGCTCATTATTGGTCGCCGCCCCGCAGGTATTCGCCTCTTTCGATATGGAAGACTGCAAATGGAGCGACGACAGCTGCCTGCTGAAAGGCACGCCCACCTTCAACCCGGAAAACGACAGCCGCGATAACCTGCTGCGGCTGCTGAGCCAGGAGAAATCATTTGCTCTGCCGGTGCAGTCGATGCCTGCGGACATCACCCGCTCCCGCGATTTCTATTTTGCGTATCATCCGCAGTGGGATGACATTGCCCCACAGCCAGCCGCAGCGCAGGTATCTGCCGAAGACAGCACCCTGTCCCGACAGATAGCCGAACTGAACATTAGCGCAGACGAAATAAACGTCAACGACGCTGAGCTTGAGAACCGTCATGTTTCGAATAATACCGCGAGCGTCAGCGCGTTTTTTGCCGCACTGCTGGCCGACTCAACGTTAACGGCAAATCAGCGTCAGGCCCTGGCCCAGGCGCGTACAGGACTGTTATCCGGGGCAACCCGCGAGCAGATTGAGTCATCGCTTGCCACTCTCCCGGCAGATTCTCCAGCTCAGTCCTACAAAAGCTATCTGGCAGCGGCCGCCAGTTTTTATGCCGGTGATTATGCCAGCGCCGAACAGGATTTCGCTCAGCTAGCCAAAAGCGATCGTCCGTGGCTGGCTGAGACCGCGCAATACATGCTGATACGTGCGGCGTTGAACAAAAGCAGCCAGAACAGCGTGGGCGAGTACGGCGATTTTGATATCGCAAAAATTAACCGCGAGGACGCTTCTCAGGCTCAGACGCTGGCGCAAGCCTATCTGCAACACTACCCACAAGGCCTGTACGCCGCTTCCTCGCACGGTATGCTGCGTCGTATCAACTGGTATTTACAGGCGTGGCCGCAATTGGCGGGGTTGTATGAGCAGACGCTTCAGCAATCGGCTGACGCACAGCAACTGCGTGAGATCGTCATCGAATACGATAATGTCTACGGCATGGCGTTCTACGAACAGTCCGTGGTGGAGGCTTTCCCCGATGCGCCGCTTGTCAGCTATATCGAACTGCTGCGCGCGTTGCGCCTGAATAACAACAACAAACCAACGCTGACGCAGGCCCAGCTTGACGCCAGCAAACCGGTGTTTGAGCAGAGCCAAAAACTGCCGCTATGGCGCGATCTGCAGCTGAATCTGTGGCTGGCAACGGGCAACTACGCGGCGATTATTTCGGCAGTTACCCCGGCGCAGAAACTTCCGGCCCACGATACGCTGGCCTTCAGCGAACAGGTGCTGTACGGCGAAGCGCTGATGGGCCAGCAGAAATGGACCACGGCACGTGATTTCTGGCAGACATTGCTGAAGCTCAGCCAAGACAACGAACAGCAGCAGTATGTGCAGGCTAAGCTAGCCGCGACGCTGGTTTATAGCGGCGACGTGGCGGCAATTTTCGCCCCAGAAAGCGCAGTAACCAACCTGCGCTTTCGCTCGCAGGTGCTGAAAACCCAGGCCACGCCTGAACTACTGCGCCAGCAAGCCGTCCACGGTCCTAATAACGAAGAGCGTACCATCGCCCTGCATACGCTGCTGGTGCGGGATCTCACTGAGCATCGCTTTGACGACTGGCTGAATGACAGAAAACTGGCCAGCGCCATTACGCCGCCGGTCATTGGCGAAGCGTTTGATGACGTTAATCTGAGTATTTTCGACTGGAACGGCGACTCTGCCGAGAGCGGTTATACCTGTCGCAGCCTCAATGAAACGGTAAC
Organism: Citrobacter sp. RHBSTW-00859; assembly: GCF_013729795.1. Lineage (NCBI taxonomy): Bacteria > Pseudomonadati > Pseudomonadota > Gammaproteobacteria > Enterobacterales > Enterobacteriaceae > Citrobacter > Citrobacter sp. RHBSTW-00859. The sequence goes on from NZ_CP056284.1 coordinate 3,622,514, forward strand.
GGTTCTGAGCAAACAAGCACATGATGCCCACGCCCTGAACTGCTTAGGCGAATTTTTCCGCACTACGCAAACCCACGTTGATTTATGGAAAAACAGTTCCGGCAACGATGTGCTTGAATCAGCAATCTCGCGCAAGAAACCGTTCGGCCAGTTCGACAGACAAAGCTACTACCAGCAGGTGATCACATCGCCAAAAGCAGAGGTTGAAGATAAGAGCTTTGCGCTGTATCGCGCCATCATGTGCTATGCGCCGTCAGGCTCTAACGAGTGCGGCGGTGAGGAAGTAGATAAACTACAGCGTAAAGGCTGGTTCACCCAACTGAAAACGCAGTATCCGGGAAGTCCGTGGGCGCAAAAACTCAAATACTACTGGTAACTGCGCTGCTACTCGGCCAGGCGCAGGCGGCGGAAATCGTCGCCGCCCGTGAACATCCGGCCTTCTGGCTATGGTCCGGAGTGAAGGCCAGTGACGAGCTGAAAAACGCACAAACAGTCTATCTGCATCAGGGCGAAGTCCTGGTACGTTCAGGTAACGTGGTGTTCCAGCGTCTAGGACTGCCGGTTAATCGCCTGACTTTCCCCTCTATCTGGTTGACCGTGCGCTTTACCACACTCGACGTACCGGAGGAGATCCCGGCGCGCATCATACGCTTGATGCAACGCTGGCAGGCGGCCGGGAATCACGTCATCGGCCTGCAGGTTGATTTTGACGCGGCGACCCATCAGCTTGCCGATTACGCCTACTTTCTGCAGCAGTTACGCCAACGGCTACCGACCGAGTTTGCACTTGGCGTAACCGGACTACTGGATTGGGCAAAAACGGGCGACGTCGCCACGCTGAACGCGCTGGCGGTCGATGAACTGGTGGTCCAGAGCTATCAGGGACGTCACACGGTACCGAATTATCAGGCGTATCTGCCCGCCCTCAGTCGTCTGCGCATTCCATTTAAGCTGGGGCTCGTACAAAACGGTAGCCGGGACCCGCAGGCTGAAGCGCAGCTTGAGAAATCACCGTGGTACCGTGGCACGGTGGTGTTTATGCTTAATCCGCCACTCCGTTAAGCCTTCGCTTTATGGTGGCAGCAGCCGGAGAGATTATCAATAATCGGGCATTCGGCGCTGTCATCGCCAGGGCAACTCTCCGCCAGCGCCAACAAATGCAAGCGCATAGCCTGCAGCTCGCTGATATGGCGCTCAATGTCCGCCACCTTTTCTAACGTACGCTTTTTCACATCTGCGCTGTGACGCGCCGGATCGTTAAACAGGTTCACCAACTCGCCGCACTCTTCCAGGTTAAAACCAACCTGTCGTGCCTGTCGTAACAGCGTAAGCTCATTCAGATGCTGTTGGTTGTATGTGCGATAGCCATTTTCGCTACGCAGCGGCGGCGTCACTAACCCCTTTTCTTCGTAAAAGCGTATCGCTTTGCTGGTTAAACCGGTTTTTTTCGCAACATCGCTAATATTCACATTTCCCCCGCTGATCTTGTTGGTACTGAGCCACATTATAGCCCACATTGCCGTAATCCTTTACCCAAGAACCCCGCGCATTTTCCACCATCACAGCGATGCACAAATCCTTTTAATTCACATCGTTATATCCGATTCAGATCACATTTCAGCATTTATTGACCACGCAAAATTGACTCAAATCAAAAGATGTATCGGTTCTGCACCTTTCATCTTGAACAAAGGGAAACAATTTTATATACAAACGCGAATGATAATGATGATCATTTACATTCAATAAAGGTTCTCTTATGTTGCCACGGATTAACCAAAGGCCATTTATTCTTTCAGCCCTGACATTATGCATGTCCGGCGCTACTTTTGCAGCGACCTCTCCAACACACGGTTCAACGTCCGACGAAGATACGGTGATCGTTACGGCTAACCGCACAGAAAGTAGTCTCTGGGATAGCCCGGCAACCATTCAGGTTATCGATCGCCAGACGCTACAAAACTCCACCAGCGTTTCTCTTGCTGATGATTTACAAGATATCCCCGGCGTCGAAGTTACCGATAACGCTCTCGCAGGTCGGAAACAAATTCGTATCCGTGGCGAAGCTTCTTCGCGGGTGCTGATTTTGATAGACGGCCAGGTCGTCAGCTACCAACGTGCCGGACAAAACTACGGAGCCGGTTTACTGATTGACGAATCCGCGCTGGAACGTATTGAAGTGGTCAAAGGCCCTTATTCTGTCCTCTATGGTTCGCAGGCAATTGGCGGCGTCGTGAACTTTATTACCAAAAAAGGCGGCGATAAGCCTTTGGGTGGTAGCGTTAAGGCTGTTTATAACTCCGCAACGGCAGGATGGGAAGAGTCAGCGGCAGCCTGGGGAAGCATCGGTAACTTTGACTACCGCATCAATGGCAGCTATTCCGACCAGGGGGATCGCGATACACCTGACGGAAGATTGCCCGACACCAACTTCCGTAATAACGGTCAGGGAGTGTGGCTTGGCTACAACCTCGATCGCCACAAAATTGGGCTCTCACTCGACCGTTATAAGCTATCCACTCAAACCTGGTTTGACGATCCCGAAGGTCAGTTCGACGACTTTAGCGTCAAAATTCCTAAGCTGGAACGCGAGAAAATCGGTCTTTTCTACGACTACGCGGCCGACGGGGATTACCTGAGGAACATCCATTTTGACGCATACACCCAGACAATAGAGCGCAAATTTGAAAACCGGGTCAAAACGACCCAGATTATCCCCAGCCCGATGATTAAAGCGCTGACGGTAAGCAATCAAACCAATACCAACGACAAACAATATACCCAGGGTGTAACGCTGCAGGGCAATATCTCCCTTCCAGCTAACAACACGCTGGTGATTGGCACCCAGTATCAGCATGACAAAATAAAACAGGACACGGACGGCAGTACACGCCAGACCGCGGCTACCGGCTTCTTCGATACGCAAACCCGTACCCTGTCATATAACGAAGCAGAACAAAGCAACACCTCACTGTTCGCGCAAAACGACTGGCGCTTTGCCGATGACTGGACGTGGACCGTGGGCGCACGTCAGTACTGGCTGTCTTCGAAACTCAATCGCAACGATACGCAAACTATCCAAAGCAGCGGCACCACCTGGCAATCCACCGGGGGAAATTCCGTTCACGATGATGAACTGGTGACCTCGACCAGCCTGCGCTATTCCGGCTTTGAAGATCTTGAACTTCGGGCTGCATACGCCCAGGGCTATGTCTTCCCCACGCTTACTCAATTGTTCATGCAGACATCCGCCGGCGGCAGCGTTACCTACGGCAACCCAAACCTGAAGGCGGAACACTCAAATAACTATGAGTTGGGCGCGCGGTATAAAGGGAATATGTGGCTGATTGACGGCGCCATTTATTACTCCGAAGCCAAAGACTATATCGCCAGTCTGGCCTGTTCAGGCCAACCCGTTTGCAACGGCAACACCACCTCTTCCCGCGGCGGCTATTACTACTACGACAACATCGATCGTGCCAAAACCTGGGGCATGGAATTAACCGCAGAATACAACGGCTGGGCGGTTTCCCCCTACCTGAGCGGTAATCTCATTCGCCGTCAATACGAAGGCAACACCATAAAAACCTGGGATACCGGCGAACCCACGCTGACCGGGCGCGTTGGCCTGAAACATACCTGGTTGATGAATGTCGCTAACGTGACGTCCGATGTCTTTATTCGCGCGGCGTCCCGCGCCAAAGATAATACCGGCACCACGGAAATAAACTATCCAGGCTGGGCCACGCTTAACCTCGCATTCAACACCGAGTTTGGTCCGCAGGACCAGTATCAGGTCAACCTCGCGCTCAACAACCTGACCGACAAGCGTTACAGAACCGCGCATGAATCTATCCCAGACGCTGGTTTCAATGCCGCTGTTGGCTTTGCGTGGAATTTCTGACGATGAAAAAACTCATGATTGGCTTACTGAGCCTCGCCTGTGTTTTCAGCGCCCAGTCCGCTGACCGCCTGGTGGTGGCGGGCGGTTCGCTTAGCGAACTGATTTACGCCATGGGCGTCGGCAACCGGGTGGTTGGCGTCGATGAAACCACCTCGTACCCACCTGAAACTGCCGCGCTCCCGCATATCGGCTACTGGAAGCAGTTAAGCAGCGAGGGCATTTTATCGCTGCACCCGGACAGCTTTATCACCTGGCAGGATGCAGGCCCTCAAATCGTTTTGGATCAGCTCCGGGCGCAGAAAGTTAACGTCGTTACATTGCCGCGCGTACCGGCCACCGTCGAGCAGATGTACGCCAACATTCGGGAGCTGGCTCAAACGCTGCGCATTCCTGAACAAGGTGAAGCGCTGGTCAATCGCCTGCATCAACGTCTGGATCGTGTTCAGCACAGCGTGGCGGCGAAAAATGCGCCGGTCAAAGCCATGTTCATTCTCTCCGCTGGCGGCAGCGCGCCGCAGGTCGCCGGCAAGGGCAGCGTTGCCGATGCCATTATGACCCTTGCGGGCGCACAAAATGTCGCCACCCACGCGCAGTATAAAAGTTACAGCGCAGAGTCGCTGATCGCCGCCAACCCGGAGGTGATCGTGGTGACGTCGCAAATGGTGGATGGCGATCTGGCTCGTCTGAGCGCGATTGCCGGTATTACCCACACTGCGGCCTGGAAAAATCAGCGCATTGTGGCGGTAGACCAGGCGCTGATTCTGGGAATGGGGCCTCGCGTCGCCGATGCGGTTGAAGCCCTGCACCAGCAATTCTGGCCTCACTAACTGGATTTATAAAAAAGAATGAAAACTGAACACTCGCTGGATCTCACCGCGCATTTTGCGCTTGAGGGAAGTCAGCCCTTTAAGGATCGCCGCGCCACAATGCCATGGCGCGGGGCGATCCCGATTGCCAAAGAGCTATTGTCACAAACCTGGCAGGATGTTATCAGCCAGCCTACCCCGCCGCGTAAACGGCTGGTGTACTTGCATATCCCTTTTTGTGCAACGCATTGTACTTTCTGTGGTTTTTATCAAAACCGGTTCGAAGAAGATCACTGCGCCCGCTACACCAACGCGCTGTTGCGCGAAATCGAGATGGAAGCCGATAGCGCATTACATCAGTCAGCCCCAATTCACGCCGTCTATTTTGGCGGCGGTACGCCTTCCGCGCTGTCAGCACGGGATCTGGGCAGAATCATCACCGCGCTGCGTGAAAAGTTACCGCTGGCACCGGACTGCGAAATTACCATTGAGGGACGAGTGCTCAATTTTGACGATGCGCGAATTGATGCCTGCCTTGACGCTGGCGCCAATCGGTTTTCGATCGGTATTCAATCTTTTAACAGCCGGATCCGCAAGAAAATGGCGCGCACCTCAGACGGCCCGACCGCAATTGCCTTTATGCAGGGGCTGGTAAAACGGGATCGTGCCGCCGTGGTATGCGATCTGTTGTTTGGTCTGCCAGGACAAGATGCAAAACTGTGGGGCGACGATCTGGCGATTGCCCGTGACATCGGCCTCGACGGCGTAGATCTTTATGCGCTGAACCTGATCCCCAATACACCGCTTGGCAAAGCAGTTGAAACCGGGCGCACAACCGTTCCCTCTCCCGCCGAACGTCGCGATCTCTATCTTCAGGGTTGCGATTTCATGGACAGCGCAGGCTGGCGCTGCATCAGCAACAGCCACTGGGCGCGTACCACGCGTGAACGCAATCTGTACAACCTGCTGATTAAACAGGGAGCGGACTGTCTGGCATTCGGCTCAGGCGCCGGGGGATCAGTCAATGGCTATTCCTGGATGGTCGAGCGCAATCTGACAACATGGCATGAATCTATCGCCGCCGGGAAAAAACCGCTAATGATGATGATGCGTACCGCCGAGCGTGGTTTCCAGTGGCGACACACTCTCCAGGCGGGCATTGAAACTGCCCGCGTTCCGCTGGATGAACTGACGCCTCATGCACAAAAACTAACCCCGCTACTGACCCAATGGCATCACGCAGGACTGACGCGAGATGCCAGCACCTGCGTGCGCCTGACCAATGAAGGGCGTTTTTGGGCAAGCAATATTTTGCAGTCTCTTGATGAACTTATTCAGGCACTTAACGCGCCGCGCATTGCGGTAGAACAACCATACCAGGAGTGAATTATGAGCCATGTCTCTTTACAGGATTTTTTGAAAACTGAACCGGACGGTACGCTGGAAGCTATCGCTGCCCAGTACAACACCACGCTGCTGGAGGTGGTGAAAAACCTCCCCTCCCCGACGCTGGTTTCCGGCGATCAATTTGATACTGTCTGGGAAACCGTCAGCGAATGGGGCAAAGTCACCACCCTGGTCCATACTGCTGATGTCATTCTGGAATTCACCGGTGAATTACCTTCCGGATTCCACCGTCATGGCTACTTCAACCTGCGCGGCAAAAAAGGCATGACCGGTCATATCAAGGCAGAAAACTGTACGCATATTGCCCTGATTGAACGCAAATTTATGGGAATGGACACCGCGTCCATTCTCTTCTTTAACCAGGCGGGTAGCGCGATGTTCAAAATTTTCCTCGGTCGGGATGAACATCGACAGCTACTGGCCGAACAGGTCAGCGCCTTTCACGCGTTGTCTTCATCTTTAAAGGAACATGCCTGATGGCTCCATGGCTCATTTTTGGTGCGGGTGGTAGCGGCGTCGGAGCGAAAACGCTTGAACTCGCACTGGCGGAACAACGTCCGGTGATTGCCGTCGTTCGCAACGCACAGGTCGCTGCTGGGTTGCAGGAAAAAGGTGTGCAGGTCTTCATCGGCGACGCCTGCGATAGTCAGGTCACCGCCTGTGCCTGTCGCGCAGCGGGTCAACATGCCACGGTGATCTCCTCCATGGGCGGCGCCCAGGATTATCTGGCGCACAGAACCGTCATTGATGAAGCAGAAAAAGCGGAGATCAAGCGCATGATTCTGGTGACCTCACTCGGCTGCGGTGACAGTTGGCCTTTTCTTTCTTCACGCGCAAAGGCCGCATTTGGTCAGGCTGTACGGGAAAAATCGTTGGCTGAAAGCTGGCTACAAACCAGTCGACTGGACTACGCCATTCTCCGCCCCGGCGGTTTGCTGAACGGTGCAGCCACCGGCCAGGCGCAACGAATACAGGCTCAGGAGTGTCACGGCTTTGTAATGCGTGCAGATGTTGCGAAGCATATTCACGAACTGGCCACTGCGCCAGCACTTAATAACCAGATTTACAGTTTGGTTGAGCCGGGACTGAAACCCGCGTAAACCCCTCACGGCGCGGGAACTCCGCGCCGCAAAGACGTTATGGAGCGTTACGTGCTTAAGGACTCGCTTTCTTCCGTCAGCATCCTGACGGGTCTTTCTCTTTTGCTGGTTGCTCTGATGCTCTTCGGTGCCAGCCAGGGGGCGCTGAACATTAGCTTCAGCGCTCTGTTCAACGACGAATATCGTGATATCTGGTTAAACATCCGCCTGCCTCGCGTGCTGCTGGCCGTTCTGGTCGGTGCTGCGCTGGCGACGGCAGGGGTCATCATGCAGGGACTTTTTCGCAATCCGATGGCCGATCCTGGCCTGCTTGGCGTCAGCAGCGGCTCCGCGCTGATGGTCGGCATCGCGATAGTTATCCCATTTTCGTTCCCCGTAGTGCTGGTGCTGTATGAGCAGATGATTTTTGCCGTCGCTGGCAGCATGGTGGTCTGCACGATTATTTTCCTGATAAGCCAGCGTCATAACCACGGTGGAATGATGCAACTGCTGTTAGCCGGTATCGCTATCAATGCCCTGTGCGGTTCGGCTATTGGCGTACTGAGCTATGTGGGCGACGAGCAGCAGCTACGTCAACTTACATTGTGGATGATGGGAAATCTCGGCCAGGCCCAGTGGCCAACGCTGTTGGTTGCCAGCACGTTTATTCTTCCAGCCATTGTTGTCACCGTCTGCATGGCGGGAACGCTTAATTTACTGCAGTTGGGTGATGAAGAGGCGCATTACCTCGGCGTAAACGTCAAACGTAAGCGGCAGCAGTTACTGTTGCTCAGTTCGCTCCTGGTTGGCGCTGCGGTTTCCGTCAGCGGCGTAATTGGTTTTATTGGCCTGGTGATCCCACATCTGATCAGAATGACGACCGGCGCCGATCATCGCTGGTTGATTCCCTGCTCTACGCTGGCCGGTGCCTGTTTACTTCTGATTGCCGACACGTTGGCCCGCACACTTGTTCAGCCAGCCGAAATGCCCGTTGGCCTGTTAACCAGCCTGATCGGTGGACCGTATTTCCTGTGGTTAATACTGCGTAGCCGGAGGGTGTCATGATCGTCGCTGAAAATCTGGTCTACCACATTCAGGGAAGACGACTGACCGACGACGTTTCCCTGACGCTACCTGATGGAGAGATCATCGCGATTCTTGGCCCGAACGGAGCCGGGAAGTCGACGCTGCTACGCCAGCTTACGGGATATCTGCAGCCCCACAGTGGGCGTTGTAGCATGTTTGGCAAGCCGCTGGACAAGTGGTCAATCACCGAGCTGGCAAAAACCCGTGCCGTGATGCGTCAGAATAGTCATATGGCCTTCCCGTTTAGCGTTCAGGAGGTCATTCGCATGGGCAGACATCCGTATCGTACGCGCAACACGGGCGATGAAACGGAGTACATCATGGCATTGTGTGATTGCCAGACGCTGGCCGCACGCGATTACCGGCATCTCTCGGGAGGAGAACAACAACGGGTACAGCTGGCGCGCCTGCTGGTTCAGCTTTGGGAGCCCGAGCCTGGGCCGAAATGGTTGTTTCTGGATGAACCCACCTCCGCGCTGGATATTCACCACCAGCAGCACCTTTTTCGTCTGCTACGTCGTCTGGTGCGTGAACGACAGTTTAACGTCTGCTGCGTCCTGCACGATCTCAACCTCGCGGCGCGCTATGCCGACCGTGTGGTATTGATGGAACGCGGCAGGATAGTTGATAACGGATATCCGCAGGATGTTCTGAAGCAACGGTCGCTGAACGCGCTGTACGGTGCCGATCTCACGGTCATAAATGAACCGGAGCATCGAACGCCGATTATCGTCCTCAATCAATAACAGACCGGGAACCCCTGACGTGGCGTTCCCGTTTTTCTCCCTTTACACCCTTTTTTCACCTTTTCTAAAAACGCCCTTGACCTTCCCCTTGCTGTAAGGTTTAACCTTTATCACAGTCAGTTAATCCTGCAAAAAAGGAGTTGGTTATGTCTCAAACAATCGATCTAACCCTGGACGGCCTGTCCTGTGGTCACTGCGTAAAACGCGTTAAAGAAAGTCTGGAACAACGTCCGGACGTTGAGCAAGCGGATGTCACCGTGACAGAAGCGCATGTTACCGGGAGCGCCAGCGTAGAAGCGCTGATTGAAACCATTAAACAAGCCGGTTACGGCGCGGAGTTAAGCCACCCAAAGGCTAAACCGCTGACGGAGTCATCAATCCCGTCGGAAGCACTGGCAGCGGTCCCTTCCGAGCTTCCGGCAGCTACGGCTGATGATGACAGCCAACAGTTGCTGTTAAACGGCATGAGCTGCGCCAGTTGTGTGACCCGCGTACAAAATGCATTGCAAAGTGTACCGGGCGTCACGCAGGCACGGGTAAACCTGGCGGAACGCACTGCGCTGGTAATGGGCAGTGCCTCCGCCGCAGATTTAGTACAGGCGGTTGAAAAAGCGGGCTACGGCGCAGAAGCGATTGAAGATGATGCTAAGCGTCGCGAGCGTCAGCAAGAAACCGCCGTGGCAACCATGAAACGTTTTCGCTGGCAGGCAGCCGTCGCGCTGCTCCTGGGTATCCCGGTCATGGTATGGGGCATGATTGGCGACAACATGATGGTGAGCGACGACAACCGCAGCCTGTGGCTGATGATTGGTCTGGCAACGCTTGCCGTGATGGTTTTCGCGGGCGGTCACTTTTACCGCAATGCGTGGAAAAGCCTGATGAACGGCACCGCGACCATGGATACGCTGGTGGCGCTGGGTACGGGGGTGGCATGGCTCTATTCCATGAGCGTCAACCTCTGGCCACAATGGTTCCCGATGGAGGCACGACACCTCTATTATGAGGCCAGTGCAATGATTATCGGTCTGATTAACCTCGGACACATGCTGGAAGCGCGGGCTCGCCAACGCTCGTCTAAAGCACTGGAAAAACTGCTCGATCTGACGCCGCCGACCGCGCGGGTCGTCACTGACGAAGGTGAAAAGAACGTGCCGCTGGCAGAGGTGCAGGCTGGAATGTTACTGCGCCTGACCACCGGCGACCGCGTTCCGGTTGATGGCGAAATCACTCAGGGTGAAGCCTGGCTGGATGAGGCCATGCTGACCGGTGAGCCGATTCCACAGCAAAAAGGTGCAGGCGATAGCGTCCACGCCGGTACGGTCGTACAGGACGGTAGCGTGCTGTTCCGCGCCAGCGCTGTTGGCAGTCACACCACGCTGTCGCGCATTATTCGTATGGTGCGCCAGGCGCAAAGCAGCAAACCGGAAATTGGCAAACTGGCCGACCGCATCTCCTCGGTGTTCGTTCCGGTCGTGGTCGCCATTGCGCTGGTCAGTGCGGCTATCTGGTATTTCTTTGGACCGGCGCCGCAGATTGTCTATACGCTGGTAATCGCCACCACCGTCCTGATTATTGCCTGCCCTTGTGCGCTGGGTCTGGCAACGCCGATGTCGATTATTTCCGGCGTTGGGCGTGCCGCTGAATTTGGGGTGCTGGTACGTGATGCCGATGCGCTGCAGCGCGCCAGCACGCTCGATACCATCGTGTTTGATAAAACCGGGACGCTAACTGAAGGCAAACCACAGGTTGTCGCCATCAAAACGTTTGCCAATACCGACGAAGCGCTGGCAATTCGTCTGGCAGCGGCCCTTGAACAGGGTTCCAGCCACCCGTTAGCCAGGGCGATTCTGGACAAAGCAGGTGATGTCACGCTGCCGCAGGTCAACGGTTTCCGTACGCTGCGCGGTTTAGGCGTCAGTGGCGAAACGGAAGGTCATTCGCTGCTGCTGGGAAACCAGGCGCTGCTCAATGAACAGCAGGTAGATACCACTGAAATGGAGGCTGAAATCACCGCTCAGGCTTCCCAAGGCTCAACCCCGGTACTGTTAGCGATTGACGGTAAAGCGGCAGCGCTGTTAGCGGTACGTGATCCTCTGCGTAGCGACAGCGTGGCAGCACTCCAGCGTCTGCACCGCGCCGGGTATCGTCTGGTGATGCTCACCGGCGACAACCCAACGACCGCCAACGCCATTGCCAAAGAGGCGGGTATTGATGAGGTGATTGCTGGCGTTCTGCCGGACGGTAAAGCCGAGGCGATTAAACGTCTGCAGAGCCAGGGGCGTCAGGTTGCCATGGTCGGTGACGGTATCAACGATGCGCCTGCGCTGGCTCAGGCTGACGTAGGGATTGCCATGGGTGGCGGCAGCGATGTGGCGATTGATACCGCCGCGATTACGCTGATGCGCCATAGCCTGATGGGCGTTGCAGATGCGCTGTCTATCTCCCGGGCAACGCTGCGCAATATGAAGCAGAACCTGCTCGGCGCGTTTATCTATAACAGCATCGGTATCCCCGTTGCCGCCGGGATTTTGTGGCCGTTCACCGGAACACTGCTCAACCCGGTCGTTGCCGGGGCGGCGATGGCGCTCTCCTCCATTACCGTGGTGAGCAACGCTAACCGACTGCTGCGCTTCAAACCTAAAGAGTAAGCCTTTACCGGATGTCGCTCTGAACGGGGCCCCAAATCATTCGCGTTGCCTCAAGGCGGCAAGTATAAAAACCCCAGGAGCATAGCCAACTATGTGACTGGGGTTTTTGCACGCTGCCAATAAAGAGGCTGAGCGAATGATGAAGTGTATTTGCACCTTCCAGGACCACGCGCTAGCATGGAAGTCTACTTAGGGAGGCCGTATGGATCTGTTGTACCGGGTAAAATCATTTTTCACCGCGCTACGCGGCAACCACTATACCTGGCCTGCCATCGACATCTCCTTGCCCGGAAACCGCCATTTTCATCTGATTGGCAGTATTCACATGGGCAGCCGCGATATGGCGCCTCTGCCTGCCAAATTACTCAAAAAGCTCCAGCGTGCCGATGCGCTCATTGTCGAAGCCAATGTTTCCGGCGACGACGCGCCGTTTGCCAACCTTCCGACCTTTGCCGCACTGGAAGAGCGCATCAGCCCAGAGCTGCTAGATAATCTGCACAAAGTCTCCGACGAGCTGGGTATTTCCTCTTCCCTGCTGTCTACCCAGCCGCTGTGGCAAATCGCCATGGTCTTGCAGGCAACGCAGGCGCAGCAGTTGGGGTTGCGGGCAGAATACGGCATTGATTACCAACTTCTGAATGCGGCAAAACAGGTGCATAAACCCATAATCGAGCTGGAAGGCGCATCCAGCCAAATCGAGCTGTTATGTCAGTTACCCGATAACGGACTGGCTCTGCTGGACGATACCCTGACGCACTGGCATACCAATGCCAGACTGCTACAACAGATGATGGGCTGGTGGCTTAAAACGCCGCCACGCAATAGCGAACTCACTCTACCCAATACTTTTAGCCAGTCGCTGTATGACGTTTTAATGCATCAGCGTAATGCGGCCTGGCGCGATCGACTCAGGGCGATGCCTGCCGGTCACTATGTTGTAGCCGTTGGCGCGCTGCATTTGTATGGAGAAGGAAATTTGCCGGAGATGTTACGGTAAAAAAATGGCCAATATTGCTATTGGCCCGTCAAAGAGGAATTTCATCATTATTATGATCCCGACGCTTAAAGCATCGGTGTAGTTCGATTGTCGCTCAAAGTCATCATCCTGCCAACACTATTGCGCAAGATGGTACTATTTTTTAGACAGACATCAGGCGTATGCTTGTGTCGTATTTTGTCTGGGCCAGGAAAATTGCTATGACACCCGCCGTTAAATTACTCGAAAAAAACAAAATTTCTTTCCAGATCCACACCTACGATCACGATCCGTCCGAGACGAACTTTGGTGACGAAGTGGTACGCAAGTTAGGTCTGAATGCGGACCAGGTCTACAAAACGCTACTGGTTGCCGTGAATGGCGATATGAAGCACCTGGCGGTTGCCGTTACGCCGGTAGCCGGTCAACTGGATCTCAAAAAAGTCGCCAGGGCGTTGGGAGCCAAAAAGGTCGATATGGCCGATCCGATGATCGCGCAGCGAACCACCGGGTATCTGATTGGCGGCATCAGCCCGCTGGGACAGAAAAAAAGATTGCCGACGCTCATCGACGCTCCCGCCCAGACGTTTGACACCATTTATGTGTCCGGCGGCAAACGCGGGCTGGATATTGAACTGGCAGCAGGCGATTTGGCGAAAATTCTGGATGCGAAATTCGCCGATATCGCACGCCGTGATTAATTGTCTTTTGCCCGGTGATACGGCGATTGCGCCTACTGCGATTACAGGGCGTGATTGGTGAAGACAGTTTGGACTCGGCCAGCGCGCAAGAACCGGAGCATAGAGGTAATAAGTAGGATTATTGGGCCGCCATGAAGGGCGGCCCGGAGGAGCGGATAAAATGATGCCCTAAATTGCCCTGTTACTGCCAGCTTACCTCGCCCTTCGGCTCATACGCACCAGCATCGAGCGGTGAGTTCTTCTGTACGTACTCTTTCAGCACCTCCGCATCAATAAACCCGGTATTCACATAGCCAGGCTTGTTATCAATTCGCGGATAGCCATCGCCGCCGGTGGCATTGAAGCTCAGCGTTGCCATGCGATAGGTTTTGGCTGGATCAACGGGTTCGCCTTTAATTTTCAAATCGTTAAGTTTGCCGTCTTTCGCCACGAAGCTGACGTTGGCAAACTGCGGATAGGCCCCGGAATCCGGCTTCATTTGTGCCACGGCGGTCAGATAGTCAATCACCTCTTTCCCACTCATGTCGGCGTACACCACGATGTTACCGAACGGCTGCACCTTCAGCACGCTCTTATAGGTGATATCACCGCCTTCGATGGAGTCACGGATACCGCCGCCGCTCATCACGCCAAAATCAGCGCTGGTTCGCGCCATTTGCGCAGCCAGCAGTAAATGCCCCATGTTGGTCTGTACGAAACGGACTTTGCTACGGTCGCCTTCGAGGCGCGCATTGACGCTACCAATTTTCACGTCGAGCTGCGCTTTACCTTTATTCTGGAACGGCGTCAGCAGAGAAAGCATTTGCTGATTTTCTGCAATTTCCGGGGTGTAGAGTACGCGCTCACTTTTACCGTTGTCCCAGGTCACTTTTTTCTTCAGGTTGACGGGGATGAGCTGGTAGTTAACCATTTTCATTTCGCCATTGCGGAACTCAAAGTCCGCCCGCCCCACGTATTTCCCCCACTCATGCGCCTGCACAATCCAGATCCCGTTTTGCTTGTCTGGCGCACACGGCGTACCCGGTACGTAATCAAACTGCTTCTTGTTTTCCGCGGCCATACATACCGGATCCTGCGAGTGACCACCCACAATCATTGCCAGCGATCCCGCCGGCAGGCTGCGCGCCATTTCTACGTCGCCAGGCGCGTTCGAGCCGTGATTGCCATTGTCATAATGTCCCATATGGGTGGTCGCAATAATGATGTCCGGCTTTTCCCCCATATTCAGTTCCTGGATAACCAGTTTGGCTTCATCAGCAGGTTTACGGAACTCAATATCGGTAAAGAACTCTGGGTTGCCAATTTTCGCCGTATCGTCAGTGGTCAAACCGAGTACGGCAATTTTTAAATCCTGACGCTTAAAGATGGCCCACGGCTTAAACAAACGCTCGCCGGTGCTTTTCTGATAGATATTGGCCGAGAGAAACGGGAATTTGGACCATTTTTCCTGCTGGCGCAATACGCTAAGCGGATTATCAAACTCGTGGTTTCCGACCGCCATCGCATCATAGCCAATCAGGTTCATTCCGCGAAAATCAGGTTCCGCATCCTGCAGATCAGACTCCGGTACGCCGGTATTAATGTCGCCACCGGAAAGCAGCAGTACACTGCCTCCTTCCTCAGCCACCTCTTTACGAATACCGTCCACCAGCGTTTTTTGTGCCGCCAGCCCGTATTCACCGTATTCGCTGCGCCAGAAGTGACCGTGATGATCGTTGGTATGCAGAATGGTAATTTTGTAGGTTTTATCTTTTTCGTACGCCTGTGCAGGTTGACCTGCCAGCGCAAATGCGGCTAATAACGCCAGCGCCACGCCCCGTTTTAAAAACTTCATATTTCACTCCCTGACTCAATATCAACCGCCATACCCGTTATCCTTCAAATTACATGTGCGTTGGCTGCGCTCACTTCCCCCTGTCGCTTATGCAATAAGCTCCTGGGACTCTCGCGTTTGCCGCCTGCCTGTAAGTCGAATTAGTTCGGGCATAAAATTACAGCTACTGAAAATAATAGCCGAAAATGTTTTCAGAAATGAGACTTCCTTCAAACACCTTCCGCAGGTATGTTAGTCAGGTAATAATAACAAATTAGATTACCCTCATAATCGCAACCCAAACAGAAGTGACTTTCTATGGCAATAAGTGAACCAACCCAGCCAGTGGCTGGCGCGTCAGCGTCGGTTGCTAAAGCACGCACCTCATTTGGCATTTTAGGGGCAATCAGCCTCTCCCATCTGCTAAACGATATGATCCAGTCGCTGATCCTGGCGATTTATCCGCTATTGCAGTCAGAGTTCTCGCTGACGTTTATGCAGATAGGGATGATTACCCTGACCTTCCAGCTTGCTTCCTCACTGCTGCAACCGGTTGTGGGTTACTGGACGGATAAATACCCAATGCCGTGGTCGCTGCCCATTGGGATGTGCTTCACGCTGAGTGGGCTTGTTTTGCTGGCCATGGCCGGCAGTTTCCATATGGTCCTGCTCGCCGCAGCGCTGGTTGGTACCGGCTCTTCGGTATTTCACCCGGAATCATCCCGCGTGGCGCGAATGGCCTCCGGCGGTCGTCACGGTCTTGCCCAGTCAATTTTCCAGGTTGGCGGCAACTTCGGTAGCTCTCTGGGACCGTTACTGGCGGCTGTCATCATCGCGCCATATGGTAAGGGTAATGTGGCCTGGTTTGTGCTGGCTGCGTTATTAGCGATTGTCGTTCTGGCGCAAATCAGCCGTTGGTATGCCGCGCAGCACCGGATGAGTAAAGGAAAACCGAAAGTCGCCATCGTGAATCCGTTACCACGGAATAAAGTGGTGTTGGCGGTAAGCATCCTGTTGGTGCTGATTTTCTCCAAATACTTCTATATGGCGAGCATCAGCAGCTATTACACCTTTTATCTGATGCAAAAATTCGGATTATCGGTACAAAATGCCCAGTTTCACCTGTTTGCCTTCCTGTTTGCCGTCGCAGCCGGGACGGTGATTGGTGGACCATTGGGCGATAAAATTGGCAGAAAATATGTTATTTGGGGCTCTATCCTCGGTGTAGCACCCTTTACCCTCTTTTTACCCTACGCAACGCTGGAATGGACCGGGATTTTAACCGTGATCATTGGTTTTATCCTCGCATCGGCGTTTTCTGCCATTCTGGTCTACGCGCAGGAGCTGCTTCCTGGCCGTATCGGCATGGTTTCTGGGCTATTTTTCGGTTTTGCCTTCGGCATGGGCGGCTTGGGAGCCGCGGTGTTAGGGCTGATTGCCGACCATACCAGCATCGATTTGGTCTACAAAATATGTGCTTTCCTGCCACTACTGGGGATACTGACCATATTCTTACCTGATAACCGACATAAAGCGTGATTTCCTGACGGCCAAAAGTAAATTTTGGCCGTCAGACTTACAGTAGCCATCAGCCTTTGCCTCTCACATACCGCTGTACTTTTCCGATCCGTGCTTTTTTACGTCTAAAATCCTATTTTCATCAAAATTCAATAATTATTCACAAACAAAAACATCAAAATTGTCATAAACTATTACTCGTCGTTTGAGTTTTCAGGATTATCACAGCAACCAAAGGAGACGGAATGCATCACGCCACCCCGCTTATCACCACCATTGTCGGCGGCCTTGTGCTCGCTTTTATATTAGGCATGATTGCCAATAAACTACGTATTTCTCCTCTGGTGGGATATCTGTTAGCGGGCGTTCTGGCCGGTCCATTTACACCTGGTTTTGTTGCTGATACCAAGCTAGCGCCTGAACTGGCCGAGCTTGGCGTAATCCTGCTGATGTTCGGCGTGGGGCTGCACTTTTCGCTGAAGGATTTGATGGCGGTAAAGTCTATCGCCATTCCCGGCGCGATTGCCCAGATAGCGGTGGCAACGCTGCTGGGCATGGCGCTTTCAGCGGTGATGGGCTGGTCGCTGATGGTAGGGATCGTGTTTGGTCTGTGTCTTTCAACCGCCAGTACCGTGGTGCTATTGCGTGCGCTTGAAGAAAGGCAGCTCATTGACAGTCAGCGCGGGCAAATCGCCATTGGCTGGCTGATTGTCGAAGACCTGATGATGGTGCTGACGCTGGTTCTCCTGCCAGCCGTCGCTGGAATGCTGGAAAAAGAAGATGTCGGCTTTGCCTCGCTGGCCGTAGATATGGGCATTACCATCGGTAAGGTAGTGGCGTTTATCGCAATTATGATGCTGGTCGGTCGCCGCCTGGTACCGTGGATTATGGCCCGCAGCGCCGCAACCGGCTCACGCGAACTGTTTACCCTATCAGTCCTCGCCCTCGCATTAGGTATCGCATTTGGCGCAGTGGAGCTGTTCGATGTCTCCTTTGCACTGGGGGCATTCTTCGCCGGCATGGTGCTGAACGAATCTGAACTGAGTCACCGTGCGGCGCATGACACCCTGCCGCTGCGCGATGCGTTCGCCGTACTGTTCTTTGTTTCCGTCGGGATGCTCTTTGATCCCATGATTCTGATTCAGCAGCCGCTGGCGGTGCTGGGCACGCTGGCGATTATCATCTTTGGTAAATCCCTTGCCGCCTATTTCCTGGTGCGCCTGTTTGGTCACTCCCAACGCACAGCGCTCACCATTGCCACCAGCCTGGCGCAGATTGGTGAATTTGCTTTTATCCTGGCGGGTCTGGGCATGGCGTTAAATCTGCTGCCGCAGGCCGGACAGAATCTGGTGCTGGCGGGGGCGATCCTGTCCATCATGCTTAACCCGGTGCTGTTCGCGGTGTTAGAAAAATATCTCGCCAAAACAGAAACGCTGGAAGAACAGACGCTGGAAGAGGCTATTGAAGAAGAGAAGCAAATTCCGGTGGATATCTGCAATCACGCCCTGCTGGTTGGCTTTGGGCGCGTCGGTAGCCTGCTGGGCGAGAAATTGATGGCTGCGGGGATCCCGCTGGTAGTTATCGAAACCTCACGCACCCGAGTGGATGAACTGCGCGAGCGCGGGATCCGCGCGGTGCTGGGAAATGCCGCCAACGAAGAAATTATGAATCTGGCGCATCTGGATTGCGCACGCTGGCTGCTGCTGACTATTCCCAATGGCTATGAAGCAGGTGAAATTGTCGCTTCAGCACGCGAGAAGAGCCCGTCGATTGAGATTATCGCCCGCGCGCATTATGACGACGAGGTGGAATACATTACCGAACGCGGCGCCAATCAGGTCGTCATGGGTGAGCGTGAAATCGCCCGTACCATGCTGGAGCTGATTGAAACGCCGCCTGCAGGTGAGGTGGTCGTTACTGGCTGATGTCGTTGCCGGATGACGCTATCGCTTATCCGGCATGTGCATGATTTAACGATCCCAGTACGACTCTTCGAGGCTATCTTCGCGTTCCGGCAAACCGCGCGTCAGGCGCGGGGAATGCTGGTTCAGCACCTGATAACTCACGCGATTCGCATATTTACACACCTGGGCTAACGACGAATAGGTCAGCCAGGTGAACTTGTGCTTGCTGGAGTTAGGCACGTTGCTGCGGTGATAGCTGTTAGCGGTAATATCATGCAGTAATGCCGCCAGCGCGCCGTCGCCAGCGCCGTTGGTATTCATGATCTTCTCTGGGCCGCCCATATACGGCGCGATGTGCGAATACACACGCAGCGGATTAGTACAATCTTTATGGCGCATGGCGCGGCTAAACTCGTACTGGTTGAATTCGGCAATGGCCCCAGGCAGCAGCGGATGCTGGGTTTTACGTTTGACTTCTTCTTCCGTAAAGCCCGCCATATAAAGACCCGCCGGACCCGCTGTGCACAGCACCAGATCCACCCAATCCAGCGCCTTGTCGGACGCCAGCAGCGGATCGTTTTCGCCGGTCAGCGCTTCGGCCTCTTCTTCATTCATCGCCAGAATTGAGACATGCTCTTTCAGGAATGCCTGCCACCACTGCGGATTATCGGCAATGACAAATTTAGTGCCCAGCGTCAGTACCACCGGTACATTGTGTTTTTTAGCAAATTCGATCGCCTTCATGGTCGCTTCCGGCATTGGCTCGCCCGGCTCGCAGCGCACCAGATAGGACGTCAGCACCAGCGCGGACGCGCCGGCAATCACCGATTCAGGGATGCTATCCGCCCGCAGCTTGTTCATATGCCCAGGGCTGATTGCAAAGGTACGCTCACCGGACTCGCCAATCAGCGTAAAGCAGCGACCAATCGGTCCATCTACGCCCTGCAGGTAGTTCAGATCGGTACGACTGGAGGTATTGCATAAATAGCGATACGCATAGCTGCCAATCTCGATATTGCTGCACATCACACCCAGCAGCACCGAGCGGTCATCCGCCAGCACGGAGTAGTTGTGCATCGTATTACCGATAGTACCGCCCGCAAACTGATGGGTGATCAAATTTTCACGTACCAGTTCCTGGTAGAGCGCTTCAGCGACATCATCTGCAATCACCAGAGAGTGCCCGGCGCTTAATCCATAACGTTTTACAAAGTTATCATCAACTTTGGCTTCAATATCCACCAGCGTCTGGTCAATACCCACCACCCAGGCTGCGCTGGTTTCATTTTCTGGCTGAATTTGTTGCAGCAACGGATCGCGCGCGCTGACGGGAAAATAGTGTTTGGATTTACGTTTACCGGGAAATTTCATGGTCGATTTTACGGGTGGTTAGCTGAGCGATGCATGGTAGCACATTCCCCGCTGCGCATGCGATGCGGCGCTGAGTTTCAATATCGGACGGTGAGATCGCAGTTTATCCGGGATGAATTTCTACAATAACTCACCTTCACAAGGAGCGCTTTATGAAGCCGGAAAACAAGATCCCCGTACTCGACAACATTTCGGATGAAATGAAAAGTGTAGTGAATTTTCATCGCGAAGATTTGCCGCCGTGGCCCGCTGCCGATGACTTCGTGGCCCAGCGTAAACACTACATTCATGAACGGCAGTTGTGGAATGCCGATGCCCCACAGATGAATACCCGAGAATGTGTTATTTCCACCGCATGCGGCCCCGTTGCCACACGAATTTACGCTCCGCAGCCCCATAGCCAGGCGACGCTATATTACCTGCACGGCGGCGGTTTTATTCTCGGTAATCTGGATACCCACGATCGCATTATGCGTTTACTGGCGCGCTATACGCAGTGCACGATAATTGGCATCGACTATTCGCTTGCGCCAGAGGCCCGCTACCCGCAAGCCATCGAAGAGATTGTCGCCGTGTGTCAGTACTTTTATCAGCACGCTGGCGATTATTCCCTTAATGTGAATCATATTGGTTTTGCGGGCGATTCCGCCGGGGCCATGCTGGCGCTTGCCAGCGCGTTGTGGTTGCGGGATAAACAAATTGCCTGCGGCAAAGTGGCTGGCGTGCTGTTGTGGTATGGGCTTTACGGCCTGCAGGATTCACTGAGCCGACGGCTAATGGGCGGCGCCTGGGATGGTTTAACCCGCGAGGATCTGCAGATGTACGAAAACGCGTACCTGCGTAGCGCCGACGATCGTGAATCACCGTACTATTGCCTGTTTAATAACGACCTGACGCGCGACGTACCGCCGTGCTTTATCGCCGGTGCGGAGTTTGATCCGCTGATTGACGATAGCCGCTTATTGTTCCAGACGCTACAGGCGCATCAGCAGCCCTGCCAGTACAAAATGTACCCCGGCACGTTGCACGCCTTCCTGCACTATTCGCGGATGATGAAAACCGCCGACGATGCGTTGCGGGAGGGCGCACGTTACTTCAGAGCGCAGCTTTAACGGTAGGCTGCGGTCAGTTTAACCATCATTTCGATATGTTCCGGTGTGGCATTCAGCGCCGGAATATACTCATATTGCTTACCGCCTGCCTCAAGGAAAATCTCCCGGTTTTGCACCGCTATCTCTTCCAGCGTTTCGAGACAATCAGCCGCGAAGCCCGGACACATGACCTGGATATGTCGGGTCCCTTTCTCCGCCAGCATTTTTAACGTTTCATCGGTATATGGCGTCAACCACGGTTCACGGCCAAAGCGAGACTGGAAGGTCATCATCACTTTTTCCGGCGGCAAGCCAAGCGCTGAAACCAGCTCACGAGTCGTATCGCGACAACGCTGCGGGTAGTCATCGCCTTCATCGGCGTAGCGCTGCGGAATGCCGTGGTAGGAAAGCAGCAGCAAATCGGGTTCACCATGTTGAGCAAATGAATCACGGGCGCTCTTGGCCAGCGCATCAATGTAGCTGCTGTCATCGGCGTAATCACGAATAAATGAGATACCAGGAATACTGCGTTTACGCGCTAAGATTCGCGCCAGTTCATCCCAGACTGCCGCCACGGTAGAACAGGAATATTGCGGGTACAGCGGTAACACCACCATGTGTTCAACTCCGCTTGCCAGCAGTTCATCGACCGCGCTTTCAAGCGACGGTGAACCGTAGCTCATCCCCAGCGCGACAGGCGTATGTGGCAGACGTTGTGCCAGCGCCTGCTGTTGCGCCTTGCTGTAGACCATCAGCGGGGAACCGTCTTCCATCCAGATTGACTGGTACAGCTTTGCCACGCGTGGTGCACGCAGCGGCAAAATCACACCACGCAGCAGCGGCCACCACAGCGCAGGTGACGTATCGACTACGCGTTGATCGCTTAAAAACTGGCGCAAGTAGCGCTTAACGGCTTCGGGGGTTGGGGCATCGGGAGTGCCGAGGTTTGCCAGCAGGATACCGGTTTTCGTCTGACGCATTACCGCCTCTTATCGATTCAAATTGTTGATAATTGTAGCGGAAAAGCGATAAAGAAGAACTAATTGCTGTGAAAGGTAAGACGAGAATTTGCCTGATGGCGCTGTGCTTATCAGGCCTACATAAAATCGTAGGCCGGATAAGGTGTTGACACCGCCATCCGGCATTGACTGCGCTAAAACTTAACCGAGGATTTTTTCCAGCGCTGCGCGAACGTCAGCCACAGCCTGGGTGCCGTCAACTTTCGCGTATTTGGTGTTACCCGCCTGCGCTTCTTTAGAGTAGTAGCCGATCAGCGGAGCGGTCATCTGATGGTATTCCACCAGGCGCTTACGTACGGTCTCTTCCTGATCGTCTTTACGGGTGGTCAGCTCTTCGCCGGTCACGTCGTCTTTGCCTTCAACCTTAGGCGGGTTGAATTTGATGTGGTAAACGCGGCCAGAAGCAGCGTGTACGCGACGACCCACGATACGGTCAACGATCAGCTCGTCCGGAACGTCGAATTCAAGAACGTAGTCCACGTTGATGCCTGCTTCTTTCATGGCATCAGCCTGCGGAATAGTACGCGGGAAGCCATCAAGCAGGAAACCATTACGGCAGTCTTCCTGAGCAATACGCTCTTTTACCAGCGCGATCACCAGCTCATCAGTCACCAGCTTACCGGCGTCCATGATGTCTTTCGCTTGTTTGCCCAGCTCGGAGCCAGATTTCACGGCAGCACGCAGCATATCACCGGTGGAGATTTGCGGAATACCATACTTCTCCATGATGAACTGAGCCTGAGTTCCTTTACCCGCGCCCGGAGCGCCAAGCAGAATGATACGCATTACGAAAATCCCCTTAAAGGTTGTCGATATTTTTTAAAAAGCGCTAAACGATACCACCATCACGCAATTGGCTCAAGGAAGACGCCCGACGCTGAAACGGTTAACGGTGGGAAAATTAAAAATGAGGAGAGAAAATGCCGGATCGCGGTGTAAACACCGTATCCGGCCAGGGATCGACGAGATGGTGTAAGCCGGACACGCGTTAGCATCATCCGGCATTACCTTACGGCTATCAGGACACCAGCAACTGGTTCATACGACGAATGAACTGGTTTGGATCTTCCAGCGTGCCGCGTTCAGCAAACAGCGCCTGATCCAGCAGCAGTTCAACCCACTCTTTGAACTGTGCTTCGTCCTGGGTATCCGCCGTGCGTTTGACCAGCACGTGGTCCGGGTTGAGTTCAAAGATATATTTCACTTCCGGTACGGCCTGGCCGGCAGCAGCGAACAGTTTCGCCATCTGGGTGCTCATTTCGTCCGCATCGGTGGTAACGATGGCCGGCGTGTCGGTCAGACGGTGAGTCAGACGCACTTCTTTTACGCGATCGCCCAGCAGGGTTTTCACGCGCTCAACGAACGGCGTCAGCGCTTTTTCCGCTTCTTTTGCCGATTCGTCAACGTCATCCGCCAGCTTGTCGATGGACTCGTCAGCTTTGGCTACGGACTGGAATGCCTTACCGTCGAACTCGGTCAGGTAGTTCATCATCCACTCATCGATACGGTCAGAAAGCAGCAGCACTTCGATGCCTTTCTTACGCAACAGTTCCAGGTGCGGGCTGCTCTTCGCCGCCGCATAGCTGTCTGCGGTGATGTAGTAGATTTTCTCCTGCCCTTCTTTCATACGCGACACGTAGTCTTCCAGCGACACGGTTTGTGCGGAGGAGTCAGTGTGCGTGGACGCGAAGCGCATCAGCTTAGCGATCGTTTCCTGGTTAGCGTTGTCTTCCGCCGGGCCTTCTTTCAGCACCAGGCCGAACTGTTTCCAGAAGGTCTGGTATTTTTCTGCGTCGTCTTTCGCCAGTTTTTCCAGCATCTGCAGTACGCGTTTGGTCAGCGCGCTACGCAGGTTACGGGTGACGGTGCTGTCCTGCAGGATCTCACGAGAAACGTTCAGCGGCAGATCGTTAGAATCTATCAGGCCACGCACAAAGCGCAGGTAATTCGGCATAAACTGCTCGGCGTCGTCCATAATGAACACGCGCTGAACGTACAGTTTCAGACCATGCTTGTGATCGCGGTTCCACATATCCCACGGAGCCTGAGACGGGATGTACAGCAGGCTGGTGTACTCCTGCTTACCTTCCACACGGTTATGACTCCAGGTCAGCGGATCAGTGAAGTCGTGCGCGATATGTTTGTAGAATTCGTTGTACTCGTCGTCTTTGATTTCCGACTTGTTACGGGTCCACAGCGCCTGCGCCTTGTTGATCTTTTCCCAGGAAACCACGGTCTCGCCGTCTTTCTCTTCGGATTTTTCGATCTCTACCGGCAGCGCGATATGGTCGGAATATTTGCTGATGATGGAACGTACGCGCCAGTCATCAAGGAACTCGTCTTCGCCTTCGCGCAGATGCAGCGTGATTTCGGTGCCGCGATCGTCTTTGGTGATGTCGGCAACGGTGTACTCACCTTCACCCGCAGATTCCCAGAACACACCATTTTCCGGTTTATCGCCCGCTGCGCGGGTACGCACGGTGACTTTATCCGCCACGATGAACGCAGAGTAGAAGCCAACCCCGAACTGGCCGATCAACTGGCTGTCTTTCGCCTGATCGGATCCCATGGATTCAAGGAAAGATTTAGTACCGGATTTCGCAATGGTCCCCAGATGATCGATAACGTCATCGCGGTTCATCCCCACGCCGTTATCGGCAATGGTCAACGTACGCTTATCTTTATCGAAGGAAACACGCACACGCAGCTCACCGTCACCTTCATACAGGTCCGGGTTAGACAGTGCGCGAAAACGCAGCTTGTCTGCCGCATCCGAGGCGTTAGAGATAAGCTCACGCAGGAAGATTTCTTTATTGGAATACAGAGAATGGATCATCAGGTGCAGAAGCTGTTTTACTTCTGACTGAAAACCACGAGTTTCTTGTCCTTTCATGTAGGTCTACCTCAACAATGCCATTTTCAATGGTAAAAACAGGTTGAGGGTGAAATGGGGACAAGCGGGAAGGATTTCAAGCGGAAGCCGCCGTCGCGGCCTCCGTTTGTTCAGAATTTAATCTTGTGTCGTCCTGCCAGAGAGTGCGACAGCGTGGTGCCATCAACCATTTCCAGCTCGCCACCAACCGGAACGCCATGGGCGATACGGCTGGCTTCAACGTCATATTGCATGCAAAGCTCAGCAATATAGTTGGCGGTCGCCTCTCCTTCGACCGTGGGATTGGTCGCCAGGATCAGTTCGCTGATTTGCTCAGATGCCAGCCGCTGCTCAAGACGATCCAGCCCGATATCATCAGGGCCAATACCGTCCAGCGGTGACAGGTGTCCCATCAGCACGAAGTAACGTCCGGAAAATTGCCCGGTTTGCTCAATGGCGTAGATGTCCGCCGGACTCTCCACCACGCAAATCTGACCATTTTCCTGGCGACGCGGGTTCGAGCAGATGTTGCAGACGTCCTGTTCTGTGAATGTGCGGCAATCGGCACAGTGGCCGATTTCCGACATCGCCTTCGTTAACGCCTGCGCCAGACGCATCCCGCCGCTGCGATCGCGCTGAAGCAGCGTGAACGCCATGCGCTGCGCAGACTTCGGGCCAACGCCCGGCAGACAGCGCAGCGCTTCCATAAGCTGAGTTAACAGCGGGCTGGTTTGCATCAGAACGGCATCTTAAAGCCAGGCGGCAGCTGCATTCCGGAGGAAACAGAGGCCATCTTCTCTTTCTGCGTCTCTTCAATACGGCGCGCGGCGTCGTTGAATGCCGCAGCAACCAAGTCTTCCAGCATCTCTTTGTCGTCTTCCAGCAGGCTTGGATCGATCTCCACACGACGGCAGTTATGCGCGCCGTTGATGGTTACTTTTACCAGACCCGCGCCAGATTCGCCGGTCACTTCCAGCTTGGCGACTTCTTCCTGCATCTGCTGCATTTTTTCTTGCATCTGCTGGGCCTGTTTCATCAGGTTACCCAGACCGCCTTTACCAAACATAGGCTTCTCTCTCAATCACGTTAAGGGATGACGACCGTCAAACCGTAATGGCTGACGATCAAATGGGGCGAATACTCTCTTCGTCCAGGTCCGCATCGAAAAAACGACGCAGCGTCTGAATGTTATTATCCGCAATAATCGACTCACGCGCCTGCGCGAGTTTCTCTTCATAAATTGCCTGACGCCACTCCAGCGGCGTGCGCACCGCTGGATTATCATCTTCAACGATGGTCAATTCAACCGTTGACCCTGTTAAGGAACTCAATGCTTCGGCCAGTTTTTGCTGCGCGCCGCTGGAGTTAAGGTGTCGCTGCGTGGAACGCAGGTGCAGGCAAACCACGTTGCCATTCTCTTCTTTCCAGGCATTAAGCGCCACCTGCTCCACCAGTTTAGGCAGCGAGAGCTGGCTTACCTGTGCGGCCCACGGGTCGCGTTCGATGGCCTCAGCCGCCAGCTTTGCCGCCAGTTCTGGCGTTTTTTCATGCTCAAGCGCTTTTTTCAGCGCTTTCGGCGTAGCGACGACTTCTTTGACTTCTGCAACAGGATTGGTCGCTTTCCAGCGATACGCTTCTTTCTTCGCTGGCGCTTTTTCCAGTGCAGAGACCGCTGGACGCGCCTGAACACGTTCCGACACCGAAGCCAGTCTTTCCAGCGCAGCATTATTCACCGGCCGCGCGCGGGAAGCGGCTGCCGGTTCACTCTTTTTTGGTTTGGTTGCTCCCTGAGCGCGTTGCAGCTGGCTGCGTGCCGCCAGCACCTGGCTGGTAGCATCGGAGAGCGGCACATTCTGTTGCTGTTGCGCTGCCGCAGGCTGCTGCGGCACCTGCGTCGGGTTCATCACCGCAGTGGGTGCGACCGGGGCAAACGAGTGTCGTGGGGCTTCAGGCTCCGGGAGCGGCATGCGCGGATGAAAAGCCAGCGCACGTAGCAGCGTCATTTCAACGCCCATTCGCCTGTCCGGCGCATACGGCAGTTCTTTGCGCCCGATTAACAGGGTCTGGTAGTAAAGCTGCACATCGGTTGGCGGGACGATTCGCGCCAGTTCGCGCATACGCTGTTCAATAGCGGCCATATCGCTGCCGAGTGCGGCAGGTGAAAGCTGAACCATGGCAATACGATGCAGCAGAGCCGACATTTCAACCAGTAGCGCTTCCCATTCAATACCGCGCGCGGCGGCATCGTTCACCAGCGTCATAACGCGTTCGCCGTCCGCAGCCACAACCGCTTCAACCAGCGAAAGCGCCTGGTCGTCGTCCAGCGTACCAAGCATGGTGCTGACCGCGTCGGTCGAGACCTGACCATCGCCGCTGGCGATCGCTTGATCGGTCAGGCTCAGCGCATCGCGCAGGCTGCCGTCCGCGGCGCGAGCCAGCAGTTGCAACGCACGTGGCTCATGGGCGATATGCTCTTCTTTGAGGATATGCTCAAGCTGATGGCGAATCTGTTCGACATCCAACGCTTTAAGATGGAATTGCAGACAGCGCGACAGGATAGTCACCGGCAGCTTCTGCGGATCGGTAGTCGCCAGCAGGAACTTAACGTGCGCGGGCGGCTCTTCGAGCGTTTTCAGCAAGGCGTTAAAACTGTGGCGCGACAGCATGTGCACTTCGTCGATCAAATAGACCTTAAAGCGACCTCGCGCTGGCGCGTACTGGACGTTATCCAGCAGGTCACGGGTGTCTTCGACTTTGGTGCGTGAGGCGGCGTCGATTTCAATCAGATCGACAAAGCGCCCCTGCTCGATTTCACGGCAGTTATCGCACACGCCGCACGGCGTAGCGGTGATGCCGGTTTCACAGTTTAATCCCTTCGCCAGCAAACGGGCGATTGACGTTTTCCCGACGCCACGGGTGCCGGAAAATAAATAAGCATGATGAATACGCCCTAACGACAAGCCGTTCGCCAGTGCCGTCAGCACATGTTCCTGGCCGACGACGTCAGCAAAGGTTTGTGGGCGCCATTTTCGGGCTAAGACCTGATAACTCATTGGCAGGCTCTGAAAGGCTGGAGGGTGGATTCACAGGGAGATAATGCTAACACAACCTCGCAGCGACGGCGAGGTTGTGTGTCTCGGTATTAATCTGCCGAGATAAGATAGCCCGAAATTAGTGGCCCGGGAATGGAACCAGGCTATAACAGGTCAGCCCCTGCTTTTCCAGACGCTGCTCGCCGCCCAGATCAAACAGGTTAATGATAAATGCAGCATCGGTCACTTCACCACCCAGACGGCGGATCAGTTTCACGGTCGCTTCAATCGTGCCGCCGGTTGCCAGCAGGTCGTCCACAACCAGGACTTTATCGCCTGGTTTGATGGCATCAACGTGGATTTCCAGTTGATCGGTGCCGTATTCCAGCTCATAGCTCTCAGCAATAACTTCACGCGGAAGCTTACGGGGTTTACGTACCGGAACAAAACCAACGCCCAGACCCAACGCTACCGGCGCGCCAAACAGGAAGCCACGCGCTTCGGTACCAACCACTTTAGTGATACCCGCATTTTTGTAGCGTTCAACCAGCAATTCAATACTGAGGGCGTAGGCTTTCGGGTCTTCCAGTAAACTGGTGACATCACGAAAAAGAATGCCCGGTTTTGGGTAATCGTGGATGCTTTTGATGCTATTTTTGAGAAACTCAAGCTGCTGTGCAGTCGCGGTCATAAGTTTGTGCCTGATTAATACAGTATTACTTCACGGCGCACTATACACTTCATCCTCGACGTATCTTGAATGATTTTGTGTCTGTATAAGAGCCAAGGTTATATTTGCTTAACCTTTGACCACCTGCGCCTGTGCTCGAAAACGGTCGAATTTACTGGCTGTGAGAGACAATTGCAACAGCGTTTATTGCGCTTTACTGCTTTTGTTGTTTTTCATCAATCACCGGGATCCGCCACATAAAAATCAGTAAACAGGCGAGAATAACCAGCAGCAGGCCGCGTACCCACATCATATTGACCAGCCACAGTGAAATACTAAACGTTACCAGGATCAACAAAATAGCGCGCGGCTTTGCTCCCGGCGGCATCGCGCGGTGTTTTTGCCAGTGGCGCAGATACCCGCCGAACCACGAACGGTACAGCAACCAGTCGTGAAAACGCGGCGACGAGCGAGCAAAACACCAGGCGGCCAGCAAGATAAACGGCGTTGTCGGCAACAGAGGCAATACAACGCCCAGCGTTCCTAACACTACCGCTATCCAGCCTATGACGATTAGAATAATGCGTTGCATAATATGAATACTTAACACAGAGAATCGCTACTTTATCATAACAGTTCTCATTTTCATCGGAGTGTTGTCGTAAAAACCGTCATGCTGCTTCAGACGCTCGAAAACCAGCTTAACCGCTTGCGGCAGCGTTGTGCCCCACTGGCACACCATGCCACGCTTAGCGCCCGCTTTGACAGGCATCTGTTTCACACCCGCAGCACGTTGCTACAGGCCTGTCTGGATGAAGCTGATGATAATCTCACTGCTCTACGTCGCGCAGTTGAACAGCAACAACTACCACAAATTACCTGGCTTACGGAACACCTTGCCTCACAGTTAGAGGCGATTTCACGTGAAACCGCCAGTTGGTCGCTCCGGGAGTGGGACAGCGCCTCTCCTGGCCTGGCGCGCTGGCAGCGTAAGCGAGTTCAACACCAGGAGTTTGAGCGCCGCCTGGTTGAAATGACGCGTGAACGTAAAGAACGCCTGGCACAGGTTACGGGCTTTGAAGAACAGCAAAAACTGCATCGCGAAGTAGAGGCATTCGAGGCACGACTGGCACGCTGTCGTCATGCACTGGCAAGAATAGATAATGTGCTGGCGCGTTTAACCCGCTAATCCCCGGAGAATTTATGTCATTAGAGAACGCCCCAGATGAAGTCAAACTGGCCGTCGATTTGATTGTCCTGCTTGAAGAGAATCAGATGGAGCCTGAAACAGTTCTGAAAGCACTGGAGATTGTGAAGCAGGATTACGAGAAGAAACTGCTCTCTTTATCTAAAAAAGAGCGGTAACTGAAAACCTGATGGCGTTGCACTTATCAGGCCTACGAATGAATCGAAGCTCGCAGGCCTGATGATTATTTCTGTTAACCTACCGAAGGCGTCGGATCGTCACCTTTAATGATGTCACGCTTAACCTCGGTCACGGTGTCACCTTTCGCGTTATGCAGATGAACTTCGAGCTGGTTAAAGGCGATATCAATGTCATTTTCACGACACAAACGATCGACCGCCCGGTTAAGTTCATCAACCGTGTGGCTACGATCGCGCAATTCACGCACGTATAAACGCAGCTCATGATCCAGCGTGCTGGCGCCGAAGGCGGTAAAGAACACTGCAGGCTCCGGATCGTGCATCACTTTCGGGTGTTCTGTCGCCGCCTGCAACAGCACCTTCTTCACTTTGTCCAGATCCGAACCATAGGCCACGCCAATGCGGATCACCAGACGCGTGGTGGTATCGGAGAGCGACCAGTTGATCAAACGCTCCGTCACGAATGCTTTGTTCGGGATAATCACCTCTTTACGATCGAAGTCAGTAATGGTGGTGGCACGGATACGGATCTTGCTGACCGTTCCGGAGAACGTACCGATGGTCACGGTATCGCCGATGCGTACCGGGCGTTCAAACAGAATAATCAGACCGGAAACAAAGTTCCCGAAAATCTCCTGTAAGCCGAAACCAAGACCAACCGAGAGAGCAGCGGCCAGCCACTGTAGCTTATCCCACGAGACGCCGAGCGATCCGAAGACCGTCATCGCACCGATGGCGATGATGGCATAATTCAGGATCGTGGTGATCGCATAAGAAGCCCCCTGGCGCATCTTCAGTCGCGAGAGCACCAGCACTTCCAGCAGGCCGGGTAAGTTGCGGATCAGCGCCCACGCGACCATTGACGCAATAATCGCAAACAACAGGCTGCCCATGGTGACGTCTTTCACCACTGCCGCACCCGCTTCGGTGCCGTTGTAATGCCAGAGCGTTATGCTGTCGAGATAGCTGAACACGGTGATCAAATCAGACCAAATGGCCCAGAACAGAACACCAAACAGGGCAACCATCACCAGCATGGTTATACGCAGCGTTTGCTGGTTAACCTGCTCCAGCGCAATAGTCGGTTCTTCCTGCGGCTCTGCGCCTTCGGCCCCTTCTTTCACCAGGTTCTGACGACGCGCTAACGCACGACGCCAGGCGATACGGCGAGCCGCTACGCTCAACCCTCGCAGTACCGTCTGGTACAGCAGATTCCAGAGGATAACCAGATAGACCGTTTCAATCCAGCGGCCCGCCAGGCGCAGCGTGGTGTAGAAATACCCTGTCGCCGTCAGCACCATTAATGCAATCGGAATAATAGACAGCACGGTAATAGTGACCAGACGCAGACCATGCGACTCTTTGTCACGCCAGCTTTCGCGGCACATTGGCCATACCAGGAAGGCGATCAGCAGCAGGTTGAGGAAAATGACCACCTGGCCAAGCACATCGTCCATCAAATTAAGCGGCGACAGCTCAGCAATGACCGACCAGAAGTTAAGCGGCAACAGCGCAAGGCTAATACGCACAATCTGGCGACGCCAGTGGCTGGTCTGCTTCGCTGGCATGCCAAAATGACGTA
Source organism: Citrobacter sp. RHBSTW-00859 (assembly GCF_013729795.1). Taxonomy (NCBI): domain Bacteria; kingdom Pseudomonadati; phylum Pseudomonadota; class Gammaproteobacteria; order Enterobacterales; family Enterobacteriaceae; genus Citrobacter; species Citrobacter sp. RHBSTW-00859. The sequence goes on from NZ_CP056284.1 coordinate 3,654,125, forward strand.
TCGCCACGCCATCTTTTTCCAGCACCTTCCAGCACAGACCAAACACCAGCCAGAAGATGGTCATCTTCTTACTGAACGCCCACAGCAGGTCGCTAATATTCAGTTGCATAGTCAGCAGAATCAGACCCACCGCGAGGATAATCAGACACGCCGGCAAGGCTCTGATGAGATCGATCAGAATCGCTTTTGGCGTATTAAGCTGACTGTCATTGCGCAGGTTCCCCACCGCGGCGGCTAATTTTGCCTGATAATCCTTCAGCCACTTCAAACGCCAACGGATTAACCCGGCGATAAGCAGCAGCGGCAGCCCTGCCAGGAACGCAATAAATACGGCGGGCCAGGCTTTTTCCCAGTTCACCGTGATTTTCATCGACTTAAACTGGTCTTTTAGGGTTTGCGGGAAGGCTTTGATCCAGTCCCAGTCCATCGGACGGTTACTGTTAACCCAGAAGATTTGCTGCGTGAGGATCTCTTTCAGGTTTTTCGACACGCTCATTAACTGCTGCTGGTTGATTTGCAGATTAATCGCCATCATCAACTGGTTGCCCAGCTGCTTATTTAGCTGATCCAACAGTTCACGACGCATATCCACGACCTGCAGCAGGGCATCATGGACTTCAGGGTTAACGTCGTTGCTGTGCCCTTCTTCCAGTTTGGCGACAAACGCATCATTCTGGAACAACGTATCGCGCTGCTGGTTAACTTCGAACTGCTCCAGACGCAAATCGGCGATCCGGTTGGTCATATCGGCAAGCTCATCCGCCGACGGCAGCGTTTGTTGTTGCTGATATAAAATGCGCGACAGCAGCAGACTGCCTTTCAGAACGGCGATCTGCTCTTTAATGTTGCGTTCGGATTGCAGCGCGCGGTCAAGCCAGTTTTTGACCTTGATATTTTGCTGCATCAGGCTGTTGCCGTTTTCAGTCGCGGCAATCAGGCGCTGGCTGAGCTGATGGTTAACATCAAGTTCCTGCTTCACTAACGGATTGGACTGAATACGCTCGGCTTCGTCCGGCGTTACCGCTTCCTGTGCCGTCTTTTCGGTTAACGTCAGTCGTTTGCTGTTCACCGCCTCTTGCAGGAGCTGGAGCTGGTGTTCAAGGCGGTTACTGTGCGCCGTCACATAATCGCGTTGTTTTTGCAGGGTATCCTGCAAAACGGTATTCCCTTCGAGGCTCTTACGCTGCTGGTCGATCTGCGCGTTCAGCAATGCTTGCTGCGCCTGCAGCAGCACCTGCTGGCTGGGGCGTAAAGCCGCCTCTCCCACAGTGGTGCCATCGAGTCGATTGCGGATTTGCTGCATCTGTTGCGACGCGGTGTACATCGCATTTTGTACACGCTCTGGCTGTGTCTGCAGCGATACCAATTGGCTGTTGTAAGCGGCCAGATCGTTTTGCGAGCTTTGCAGGTCATCCAGGACCTGCGACACGCGCGACTCAAGCTGTCGTAAGGAGAGCGTACTCAGCGTTTTTCGCGTTTCATCGTCATTATCGACATCGCTAAGCGAATTTAGCGCATCCGTCGCCTGACGCATTTTCTCCGGCGCCTGGGCAACTTTTTGCCGAAGCTGTACGGTTTCATCCTTCACACGATCGATTTTATCCAGCGTGGCAATGGTATCGATGAGATCCTGTTGAACCAGCTTATCCTGTGCGGAGAGATCTTTTTGTTTATTCAGCGTGTCTAACTGGCTCTGAATATCCGCTTTCGTCGGCAGTTCACCACTCTGTTGCGCCCGCGCAAATGCAGATGACTGGCAGGATAGCAAAAGAATGAAGAAAAGAATGGTAATAGCAATAAGATGCTGTGAACGTTTATAGAGCTGCAACATAGTCATGAGAATGAAGGTTTCTGAACCGGAAAAGTGACCGAAAATAGTCAAGCGGCAAGAATATCACGGCTGTGACCGGCAGAATAGCAGGAGGCAAAATGACCTGGAGAATTCCTGGGACAGACCCAGAGAGTTAACAGGTTTCCGTTACATTAACCCGCAAGGTTGGGCAGAGAAGACACATCTCAAGCAGCACGGCGACGTATTCCCGAGCCTCTTTTTTCAGATCAAAAGATTCAGGGGCAAATAACCAGTTCTCGATAATTCCGGTAACATAACTACGCAGCAGCACCGCCACGCGACGCGTGTTCAGATTTTCCGGCAGCATGTTGGCGTTCATGCAGTGCCGCAATGTTTGTTCGATACGGTCGTAATTTTCAATACACAGACTGCGTTGAGCTAGCTGAACTGAGGCCATTTCCCCGACAAATTCGCATTTGTGGAATATAATTTCCAACAATAAACGTCGGCGTTCTTCTGTCACGGTAGCTTCAAGAACGTAAATTAAAATTTCTCTTAATACTGATAGTGGATCGTCGGGGAATTTTGCCTGATACTCAGTCTCTAACTCATCAATGTTAGGTTTTGCTAGCTCCCAGATTTCACTGAATAAATCCGATTTGTTTTTGAAATGCCAATAGATCGCGCCGCGCGTGACACCAGCGGCTGCTGCGATCTCCGCAAGCGAGGTGGATGATACCCCTTGTTGCGAAAACAAACGCAGAGCGACATCGAGAATGTGCTGTCGAGTTTCCTGTGCTTGTTGTTTGGTTTTTCGTGCCATAGGTCAGTGAATTTACAGGCGTTAGATTTACATACATTTGTGAATGTATGTACCATAGCACGACGATAATATAAACGCAGCAATGGGTTTATGGGCTTTCAGCCATTGATCAATTTGAAATCGGACACTCGAGGTTTACATATGAACAAAAACAGAGGGTTAACGCCTCTGGCAGTCGTTCTGATGCTCTCAGGCAGCTTAGCGCTAACAGGATGTGACGACAAACAGGCCCAACAAGGGGGCCAGCAGATGCCAGAGGTTGGAGTTGTTACGCTCAAAACTGAACCTCTACAGATAACAACCGAACTCCCGGGTCGCACCAGTGCGTATCGCATTGCAGAAGTTCGTCCTCAGGTTAGCGGTATTATCCTGAAGCGTAATTTCACGGAAGGTGGTGACATCGAAGCGGGTGTATCTCTCTATCAGATTGATCCTGCTACTTACCAGGCCGCTTATGAAAGCGCAAAAGGCGATCTGGCAAAAGCACAAGCCGCAGCAAATATCGCTCAACTGACGGTCAAACGTTATCAGAAACTGTTGGGTACTAAGTACATCAGTCAACAGGATTACGATAGTGCACTGGCAGACGCACAGCAGGCGAACGCCTCCGTTGTCGCCGCGAAAGCCGCGGTAGAAACTGCACGCATCAATCTGGCTTATACCAAAGTGACGTCGCCGATCAGCGGCCGCATTGGTAAATCATCCGTTACTGAAGGCGCTCTGGTGCAAAACGGTCAGGCAACCGCACTGGCAACCGTTCAGCAGTTGGATCCCATCTATGTGGACGTGACGCAGTCAAGCAACGATTTCCTGCGCCTGAAACAAGAGTTGGTCAACGGCACGCTGAAGCAAGAAAACGGTAAAGCGAAAGTCGAACTGGTGACCAATGACGGCATTAAATTCCCGCAGTCCGGTACGCTGGAATTTTCTGATGTCACGGTAGATCAAACCACCGGGTCGATTACGTTACGCGCAATCTTCCCTAACCCGGATCACACCTTACTGCCGGGTATGTTCGTCCGTGCTCGTCTGGAAGAAGGGACTAACCCAACTGCATTACTGGTTCCACAGCAAGGCGTTACCCGCACACCGCGTGGCGATGCCAGTGCATTGGTTATCGGTGCAGACAACAAAGTTGAAACCCGTCAAATTGTCGCCGCACAAGCGATTGGCGACAAATGGTTAGTCACTGATGGACTTAAACCGGGCGACCGCGTGATTGTCACTGGGCTGCAAAAAGTACGTCCTGGCGCGCAGGTAAAAGCGCAGGAAATCACCGCTGAAAACAACCAGCAAGCTGCAAGCGGTAGCCAGCCTGAACAGTCCAAGTCTTAACTTAAACAGGAGCCGTTAAGACATGCCTAATTTCTTTATCGATCGCCCAATATTTGCGTGGGTGATCGCCATTATCATCATGTTGGCAGGGGGGCTCGCGATCCTCAAATTGCCGGTAGCGCAATATCCGACTATTGCACCGCCAGCAGTGACGATCTCCGCGACCTACCCTGGCGCTGATGCCAAAACAGTACAGGATACTGTTACGCAGGTTATCGAACAGAATATGAACGGTATCGATAACCTGATGTACATGTCCTCAAACAGTGACTCCACGGGTACCGTGCAGATCACGCTTACCTTTCAGTCTGGTACTGATGCGGATATCGCGCAGGTACAGGTGCAGAACAAACTGCAGCTGGCAATGCCGCTTCTGCCTCAGGAAGTACAACAACAGGGTGTGAGCGTTGAGAAATCATCCAGTAGCTTCCTGATGGTTGTCGGCGTTATCAACACCAACGGCACCATGACGCAGGAGGATATTTCCGACTACGTGGGCGCCAACATGAAGGACGCCATCAGCCGTACTTCAGGTGTGGGTGATGTTCAGCTGTTCGGTTCCCAGTACGCGATGCGCATCTGGATGGATCCGAACAAACTGAATAACTTCCAGCTGACGCCGGTTGATGTGATCAGCGCCATCAAAGCGCAGAACGCCCAGGTTGCAGCCGGTCAGTTAGGCGGTACGCCGCCGGTGAAAGGCCAGCAGCTTAACGCTTCGATCATCGCGCAAACCCGTCTAACCTCCGCCGATGAGTTCAGCAAAATTCTGCTGAAAGTGAATCAGGACGGTTCCCAGGTGCGTCTGCGTGACGTAGCGAAAGTCGAACTGGGTGGCGAGAACTACGACATCATTGCGAAGTTCAACGGTAAACCGGCATCCGGTCTGGGTATCAAGCTGGCGACAGGCGCTAACGCCCTGGACACTGCAAACGCTATCCGCGATGAACTGAAGAAGATGGAACCGTTCTTCCCGTCAGGTCTGAAGATCGTTTACCCGTATGACACCACGCCGTTCGTGAAAATCTCTATTCACGAAGTAGTGAAAACGCTGGCGGAAGCCATCATCCTCGTGTTCCTGGTAATGTATCTGTTCCTGCAGAACTTCCGCGCGACGCTGATTCCGACTATCGCCGTGCCGGTGGTGCTATTGGGTACGTTTGCCGTCCTTGCGATTTTCGGCTTCTCAATAAACACGCTGACGATGTTCGGGATGGTGCTCGCCATCGGCCTGTTGGTGGATGACGCCATCGTTGTGGTCGAGAACGTTGAACGTGTAATGGCTGAGGAAGGGCTACCACCGAAGGAAGCAACGCGTAAATCGATGGGCCAGATTCAGGGCGCACTGGTTGGTATCGCCATGGTGCTGTCAGCGGTATTTATTCCGATGGCCTTCTTCGGGGGGTCTACCGGTGCAATTTACCGTCAGTTCTCCATCACCATTGTTTCGGCGATGGCGTTATCAGTCCTGGTGGCATTGATTCTGACCCCTGCCCTGTGTGCGACCATGCTCAAACCGGTTGCTAAAGGCGATCACGGAGAAGGCAAAAAAGGTTTCTTCGGCTGGTTTAACCGCATGTTCGATAAGAGCACGCACCATTACACCGACAGCGTGGGCGGAATTCTGCGCAGCACCGGTCGTTATCTGGCGCTGTATCTGATCATCGTCGTGGGTATGGCCTATCTGTTCGTTCGTCTGCCAAGCTCGTTCCTGCCGGATGAAGACCAGGGGGTATTCCTGTCAATGGCTCAGTTGCCAGCGGGTGCAACGCAAGAGCGTACCCAGAAGGTGCTGGACGAAATGACGGATTACTATCTGACCAAAGAAAAAGCGAACGTTGAATCGGTGTTTGCCGTTAACGGCTTCGGTTTTGCAGGACGTGGTCAGAACACCGGTATCGCATTCGTGTCTCTGAAAGACTGGAGTGAACGTCCAGGCGAGGAGAACAAGGTTGAGGCAATTACTCAACGTGCGATGGGCGCATTCTCGCAGATTAAAGACGCGATGGTCTTTGCTTTTAACCTGCCAGCGATTGTGGAGTTAGGGACCGCGACCGGTTTCGACTTCCAGCTGATTGACCAGGCAGGTTTAGGTCATGAGAAGCTAACTCAGGCGCGTAACCAGCTGTTTGGTGAAGTTGCGAAACATCCTGATCTGTTAGTCGGCGTACGTCCTAACGGTCTGGAAGACACGCCGCAGTTCAAGATCGATATCGATCAGGAAAAAGCGCAGGCTCTGGGTGTATCCATTAGTGATATTAATACAACGCTGGGTGCAGCATGGGGCGGAAGCTACGTAAATGACTTCATCGACCGTGGTCGTGTGAAGAAAGTTTACATCATGTCTGAAGCGAAATACCGTATGTTGCCGGAAGATATTGGAAACTGGTATGTCCGCGGCAGCGATGGACAGATGGTACCGTTCTCCGCCTTCTCTACCTCACGTTGGGAATATGGTTCACCACGTCTGGAACGCTATAACGGTCTGCCTTCCATGGAAATCTTAGGCCAGGCCGCACCGGGTAAAAGTACCGGTGAAGCCATGGCAATGATGGAGGAACTGGCCAGCAAACTGCCATCCGGTATCGGCTATGACTGGACCGGTATGTCCTACCAGGAACGACTGTCCGGCAACCAGGCCCCTGCTCTGTATGCCATTTCACTGATTGTCGTATTCCTGTGTCTGGCGGCATTGTACGAGAGCTGGTCAATTCCGTTCTCCGTCATGCTGGTGGTACCGTTAGGTGTTATCGGTGCATTGCTGGCGGCAACGTTCCGCGGCCTGACCAACGACGTTTACTTCCAGGTAGGCCTGCTCACAACCATTGGGTTGTCGGCGAAGAACGCGATACTTATCGTCGAATTCGCCAAAGACTTGATGGATAAAGAGGGTAAAGGTCTGATAGAGGCGACGCTGGATGCGGTCCGCATGCGTTTACGTCCGATCCTGATGACATCGCTGGCCTTTATTCTGGGCGTAATGCCGCTGGTTATCAGCTCCGGCGCAGGCTCCGGCGCGCAGAACGCCGTTGGTACTGGCGTAATGGGCGGGATGGTGACGGCAACCGTGTTGGCTATCTTCTTTGTTCCGGTGTTCTTTGTGGTGGTACGCCGCCGCTTTAGCCGCAAAAGTGAAGATCTTGAGCATAGCCACTCAGTAGACCATCATTGATAGATCTCTAAAGATAAGGCCGCGCAAGCGGCCTTTTTTCTGGAAAAATCATAAAAATCACTTATTGCTATTTCGTTTATTTTCTCCAGGGTAAATAAGCGATATAATCCCTGTAGCCTTAAAGGCTATTCTTAAAAATCATTGAGAGTTCTTATTTACTTTAATAAATATTAAGATTATTCTTGGTAAGCGGTTCACATTGTCGATTGTTACCTTTCGTTGCTAAACCTAATCAAGATAACTCGATGATTGCCCGAAGAATAAAGAAATTGTCCGATTCCGAATAACCGCATTTATCTGTTAAAATGTAAAAATGACCTGACATCATAAGTTTGCATAATTGTAATTTTTCGTGATATGACGATGAAATCTTTTTTAGACTAGATTATAGTTAAATCATCAGGAGTCGCGGGCAAGTTCCAGGTAGTCTGTTGTATCCATCCCGAAGGTGTTCGGTTAGTTTAAGCCACGAAGAAGGGGATGCGTTATGGATGAATACTCACCCAAAAGACATGATATCGCGCAGCTTAAATTTCTCTGCGAAACCCTGTATCATGACTGTCTTGCAAACCTTGAACAAAGTAACCATGGCTGGGTTAATGACCCTACCTCTGCCACCAGCTTGCAGCTCAATGAACTGATAGAGCATATTGCAACCTTCGCACTTAATTATAAAATTAAGTACAATGAGGACAATAAGCTGGTCGCGCAGATAGATGAATACCTGGATGACACTTTTATGTTGTTCAGCAGTTATGGTATTAATACGCAGGATCTGCAGAAATGGCGGAAGTCAGGTAATCGACTGTTTCGCTGTTTTGTCAATGCCACCAGGGCTAATCCTGTTAGTTTGTCTTGTTAAAAATTATTACAATCATAGGTAAGATTTATGTCCGATAAACCATTAACTAAAACTGATTATTTGATGCGCCTGCGACGTTGTCAGACAATTGACACACTTGAGCGCGTTATTGAAAAAAATAAATATGAATTGTCCGACAACGAACTGGCTGTATTTTACTCAGCAGCAGATCACCGCCTTGCTGAATTGACCATGAATAAGCTCTACGACAAGATTCCAACTTCTGTTTGGAAATTCATTCGCTAATTGCTCACGGGTTAAGTCAGGTATAGCGGTACATTTGTCTGGCTGACCATTTTCGTATTTACAATGGTTATTTAAATCAAATCACGTGACTACGATCACAACGAAGAAATGGGAACGTTCCCCTTGTTTGCATTGCGTTTTACTGTGTTGAAATGACCTCCAGTACACAGGAAATTCGTAATGAGTAATGAAAAGCAAAAAATGATCGCCGGTGAACTTTATCGCCCGGCGGATGAAACATTGCGCCACGACCGACTACGCGCTCGTCAGTTGACCCATCGCTACAATCTCACCGCTCCCGATGAAAAAAATGCGCGACAAGCTATCCTGCATGAGCTGTTGGGCCAGAGCGAAGGGGCTTACATTGAACCCTCTTTTCGTTGTGATTACGGCTATAACATTTATCTCGGTAAAGAATTTTACGCCAACTTCGACTGCGTTATGCTCGACGTCTGCCCGATCCATATTGGCGACAACTGCATGTTAGCCCCAGGAGTCCATATTTATACCGCCACCCACCCGCTGGATGCCACCGAGCGAAACAGTGGCATGGAGCTCGGCAAACCCGTGACTATTGGCAACAACGTCTGGATAGGTGGACGCGCAGTGATAAACCCTGGCGTAACGTTGGGTGATAACGTGGTTGTGGCCTCAGGCGCGGTGGTCACGAAAAGCGTTCCGGCAAACTGCGTGGTTGGGGGCAATCCCGCCAGGATTATCAAAACGCTGTGATCTTAAATGTAACTGTTATGCTAAATTGTGGTTAATCTGTTACTTTCTTCACAAGATATCCCCTTTTAAAATAGGGCGATCGCATCTGAATATCGCAGACACTACAAAGGCAAGAGATGACAGAAATACAGCGCCTGCTTACCGAAACCATCGACGACTTAAATATTCGCGAAAAGCGCGACAACAAACCGCGCTTTAGCATCAGCTTTATTCGCAAACATCCCGGCCTGTTCATCGGCATGTATGTTGCGTGGTTTGCCACGCTGGCGGTGATGCTGCAGTCAGAAACGTTAGTCGATTCAGTATGGCTGCTGGTGGTTCTGTTCGTCATACTCAACGCGTTTTTCTTTTTCGACGTTGCGCCGCGATACCGCTTTGAAGATATCGACGTACTGGATTTCAGAGTTTGCTATAACGGGGAATGGTATAACACGCGCTTTGTCCCCCCTTCACTCATCGATACCATCCTGCACTCACCTTCCGTCGATAGCGAACATAAAGCGCAGCTGCAAAAGATGATATCGCGTAAGGGAGAACTCTCGTTCTACGATGTATTTACGCTAACCCGTCCCCAGACCAGCCAGTAACCACATCTCAACGCAGATAAAAAAAGTGCGTCCCGGTGAAGGAAACGCACTTTAATCCCTGAAATGTTGGTAAAGAAACTAACGTCTTTTTTTACGCCCCTGAACAGCTTTAAAGCGCGGATTCGTTTTACAGATTACGTACAAACGCCCTTTGCGTTTCACTATCTGGCAGTCAGGATGACGCTGTTTTGCACTACGAAGTGAATTGAGTACCTGCATCTTAACCTCGCTTAGTGCCAATAAAATGACCAAAACGTTTCTGGAAACGTGCTGCACTGCCTTCGTTATCAAAGGTTTTTTGTTTCCCGGTATAGTACGGATGCGATTTGGAAGAGATATCCAGGGTCACGTACGGGTAAAGTTTCCCCTCAAACTCAATCTCACGTTCCGTTTTAATGGTCGAGCCGACCTTAAAAAATTCATTGGCGCTGGTATCGTGAAACACCACAGTACGGTAAAAAGGATGAATATCCGGCTTCATGGTAACCTCAATTTGTTACGTTATAACATAACTATCAAAATACACCACTCTTGTATAAATCACAACCTGGTTTACGCGATTAAGAGTTAAACGGGATGATAAGTGGCCGTAAATATATGATGCCAATCGAATAGCTTTTTCGGCTTTCGGATATACTTTCCCTACGCTGTGTTAATAAGGATATCACTGTGATAACACGACATCTGATAAGCCTGGTGACTGGGGTGCTGTTTCTTTCCATCCTCGCGCCCGTAGGTTTAAGCCTGTGGCTGGCGCATCGTCAGGTCGAAACGAAATTTATCGATGAACTCGATATGTTCTCAACCCGAGTCGCATTACGTACGGAACGCGTAGGTGAACAGGCCAAAAAAGCGTTGCGCCATATTGAAGCTTTTCAGGGTGAACCTTGTAGTGAAGAGCATCTGCTTGAAATGCGTCGTTTGTCATATAGCTATCGCTATATTCAGGAAGTGCTGTACCTCAAAGATAACGTTCCACAATGCTCATCCCTGGAAAAAAGAAGCCGGGCAGCCGCGTTTCCTCCAGCAATGAAAATCACGCCCGATGGCTACCACGCATGGTTGACCATGCAAAACGATTTGGGCATCAAGCGTTTTATGGCGGCATTAGGTAGCAAGCATTACGTCGTGATGATCGATCCCGGTTCTTTTATTGATGTCATCCCGTTTGGCTCATGGCCGATTGAAGTCGCTATCATTGGTACCGCGCGTAACACGGTGGTAGCCAGTAGCACCGATCTGCCACCGGATGTTTTACAACATGTGCAACTAGAGCATTCGATTACCCATCTGCAGAAAGACGGCAGTATTTATAACGCCCGCCCCTTCCCCGAACTGGGCATTACGGTTGTAACCTGGGCATCCACTGTACCTTTGCAAAAGAGCTGGCACCGACAAGCGCTAATCTGGCTGCCGGCAGGGATCCTTCTCGGCTTACTCACCGCAGCCTTTATTCTGCGTATTTTGCGCCGTTTGCAGTCCCCTCATCACCAGTTGCAGGACGCTATCCAGCATCGGGATATCAAGGTCTACTACCAACCGATTATCTCGCTCAAAACGGGGAAAGTGGTCGGGGCAGAGGCGCTGGCTCGCTGGCCACAGGCCGACGGGAGCTATCTGTCGCCTGAGATTTTCGTCGCACTGGCGCAAGAGACCGGGCTTTCAGAGCCGCTCACCCGTTTGATTATTGAAAGCGTATTTGACGATTTAGGAAAATGGCTGCGTCAATATCCCCACCAGCATATATCCATTAACCTTGAGTCAGCCGATCTGACCTCCGAAACACTTCCTGCTCTGTTAAGCCAGAAGGTGAACCACTGGCAACTTAAGCCTGCACAAATCGCGCTGGAACTGACCGAACGCGAATTTGCCGACCCAAAAAACAGCGCGCCGTTTATTGCTAAATACCGACAGGCGGGCCATTCGATCTATATTGATGATTTTGGTACCGGCTATTCAAGTCTTAGCTATTTGCAGGATCTGGATGTGGATATCCTGAAGATCGACAAATCGTTCGTCGATGCGCTGGAGTACAACAACGTCACGCCGCATATCATCGAGATCGCGAAAACGCTGAAGCTGGAGATGGTGGCAGAAGGTATTGAAACCGAGAATCAGGAAGCTTGGCTACGCCAGCACGGCGTGCAGTACGGTCAGGGCTGGCTCTACAGTAAAGCGCTGCCGAAAGCGGAATTTATTCTGTGGGCAGAAAAACGTCTTTAGCATGGCTGTTGATGTTGAGATGGCTGGCGGCACGCCGCACAGCCAGTCACATCACTCTTCCATAATGGGCGCAAATCCACCGTAGATCATTCGCTTGCCATCAAATGGCATAGATTCACCGAATTCCTTCATACGGGGATCGGACATCATCTTCTGATTCGCCGCATCGCGGACCTCTTTGGAAGGGTATTCAATCCAGCTGAATACCACTTCTTCATGATCCTGCGCTTTCACAGCCATGCGAAAATCGGTCAGTTTGCCGTCGGGGACATCATCTGCCCAGCACTCCACCACGCGCAATGCACCGAACTCCTTGAAAAGCGGAGCTGCTTTTGCCGCCATCGCAATGTACGCCTCCTTGTTTTCAGCGGGTACGGCAACCACAAAGCCATCAACATACTTCATGAGAAAAACCTCCGAAGTGTACTGCGCGACAAGCCGATTCCGGCCGCGTCAGTCGAGGTTAAGTTTAGTCGCCAGTAGGCGATCGTGCCCCAGGCGCATTCCTGATACGAATACGCGCCTGCGGCTGATGGCAAAACCATGGCAGGCAAATTTGAATCAGCGGCCCAATAGCCAGTGCATACAGCACCGTTCCAAACCCAACGGTTCCCCCCAACAGCCAACCAATAAGCAGCACCGACACTTCAATTGCGGTTCGAATTCGTCGTACTGGCCAGCCGGTACGCGCGTGAATTCCAGTCATCAGACCGTCACGTGGGCCCGCGCCAAAACCGGCACCAATGTACAGAGCGGTTGCTAACGCATTCAGTATCACCGCTGACACCAGCAGCCCGCTGCGCGCCAGCAGGGATTCAAATCCCGGAATCACCAGCAGCGCGACATCTGCCGCCAGCCCAATCATAATCACGTTGCTCAACGTGCCAAACCCTGGGCGCTGGCGTAGCGGTATCCACGCCAGAAGCACCAACACACCCACGGCAATAATCACCACGCCGATATTCATCGACAGTAAATTTGCCACCCCCAGGTGAAACACGTTCCACGGATCGGCCCCTAAATCGGCACGGACAAACATCGCCGTCGACACACCATACAGCGTCAGCCCGATAAACAGCTGAAATAAACGACGCAGCATGTTCTTCCCCTCTTACTCTCAGATAACTTTCATCTTCACCGCAATTGGCACTATGATTAATGTCCAGTTTTCAAAAAGTGGACTGCTATGTCATCTCGCCGTTACGGAAGCCAGTCTTTGCAACGCCTGCTCGGACACTGGCAGGAAAGTCCCTCGCGAACGCCCATCTGGCGACAGTTGGCAGAAGCGTTACGTTTGCTGATCCTCGATGGACGACTGGCGCTGGATAGCCGCTTGCCCGGTGAACGTGAGCTCGCTGCCGTTCTGCAAGTCAGCCGAACCACCGTCGCCAGCGCCATGGCGCAACTGCGTGAGGAGGGATATCTGGAAAGCCGACATGGTAGCGGTTCACGGGTGATCCTGCCGGAACACATTCGCCATGTGCCAACGCGGACCAACACTGGCACAGCGCTTGATTTGTCCACGGCAGCGCTGAGTGCCGGTCCTGAAATTCATCAGGCTTACCAGCAGGCACTGTTCGCAATGCCGCAGCATCTGCTGAGCTCCGGGTATCTACCGCAGGGACTGTCGGTTTTGCGTGAATCCATCGCCCGGCATTATTGCGAACGCGGACTCCCGACGCAGCCCGACGAAATAATGGTCGTGAACGGCGCGGTCAGCGGTCTGGCACTGATCCTGCGTTTACTCACCGGCCCCGGCGATCGCGTAGTGGTAGATCACCCCACTTATCCGCTGGCCATTGCAGCAATACAAGGGGCGTCATGTCGCCCCGTCGGCGTGTCGCTGCCCGAGCACGGTTGGGATACGGCGGGTCTGGTCGCCACCATCGCGCAAACTGCACCGAGAATGGCCTATCTGATGCCGGATTTTCACAACCCGACCGGGCGCTGTATGGACACCGCTACTCGCCAGGTCGTGGCGGATATTGCTGAAAGAACCCACACGACGTTGGTGGTCGATGAGACCATGGTGAACCTGTGGTATGACGCCCCACCGCCACCGCCGCTTGCCGCATTCAATCGCGATGCCCCAATCATCCTGCTCGGTTCAGCAGGGAAAAGCTTTTGGGGCGGATTACGTCTGGGCTGGATTCGGGCGTCGGCGCGTACCATTGCCGCGCTGGTCCAAACCCGCGACACTTTCGATTTGGGCTCCCCAGTGCTTGAACAACTCGCCACCAGTTGGCTGCTGGATAACGCCGAGGACTTTCTTCCTGACAGAAGACGCCGACTCACATCACAGCGAGACCTGTGCTCGCGCCTGATGAACTCACATTTTCCGGAATGGCAGTTTACCCAGCCACAAGGAGGACTCTCTTTCTGGGTTGAACTGCCTGATACGCTGGCGACGCTCTTTGCCACGCGCGCCGAAAGTGCAGGCATTCAGTTGGGAACCGGTACACGGTTCGGCCTTGATGGCGCATTCGACCGATTTTTGCGTATGCCCTTCACGTTGCCGGATGACACAGCGTGTGCCGCCTTCAGAGTGTTGCAACCCATTTGGGATAGCCTGCGCTTGCAGGCCAGCAGTGGGAAAATGCGTAAAATAATCTAAACGACGAGTTAAAGGACTCGCTCTTGAATGCCGTGATGGACGAGGAGGTCCTGGCAATACTACCGCTGAGGAGGAACCGGAAAACCCTTCAAGGAAATCACGAAATTCTCACCGTCTTTCTTAATTTTTGCCCCGGCATCACACCAGTCGGAGGCAATACGGAAGAACTCATCGCTGCCGACATTCCAGCTCAGACGAACGTGTTTCACATAACCGGAGCGCAGCATTTCACAGGCTTCGCCGTAATTACAGGCGGTTGAGAGCGATTGTTGTTTCATTTTTTCTTCTTCAGTAATCTTCGCAATGCTTTGATTTCTTTAGGAGTCAGTGCATCAACTACGGATTCTTCCGTATGCTGGCTATCGATATCCTCAGCGGAGACTCCCACCTCTTCAATGGCGGAAAACGCGATCAGTAGCAGTTTTTCCGTGGCGATACTCAAATTTTCATTATGCACTTCAGCATAATGGCGAAGCTTTTCTTTTAGCGCCTCATCAACTTTGACATTCAATACAGCGGTCGACATCGTAGAAAATCCTTGTGGTCAGCCACAACACACCGGATGTAAGACCATGTCATTACAGCGCAATGGCGGCGGCAAAAACTCAAATAACATCCCCAAAACACAGTGACAGTATTTGATGACAATAAAATGACGATACGATGACAAAGAAAAGAAGATAAACAGAAGAGAAATTGCCGGACGGCAGAATTGGGTGGGGGCCCTGCCAGCTACATCCCGGCACACACGTCATCTGCCTTGGCTGCTTCCTTCCGGACCTGACCTGGTAAACAGAGTAGTGTTGCGGGAGAACCAACAGAGCCCCCATTGAGAGCGTTGTTAACCAACGCGCAGGCGCATTATCACTGCTGCACCCTGTAATTGCAACCCATCCAGCATCGGATGCTGTTTTCTTGTGCAATGCGGCTTCACTCCTTCGCCATTCGGCATTATGCTGGAGGATTAGCGCAGGAATAAATGATGGATATACAGGACTCTTTCCCCCAACGCGTCTGGCAAATTGTCGCTTCAATCCCCGAAGGTTTCGTCACCACGTATGGCGATGTTGCCCGGCTTGCGGGATCGCCGCGCGCTGCGCGTCAGGTAGGCGGCGTGCTTAAGCGTCTCCCCGAAGGCAGCGCCCTGCCCTGGCATCGGGTGGTCAATCGCCATGGGGCCATTTCGCTGACAGGTCCCGACCTGCAACGACAACGTCAGGCGTTGCTAGCAGAAGGAATAGTGGTTTCAGGAAGCGGACAGATCGATTTACAGCGCTATCGCTGGGTGTACTAACCCTCTCCAGGCGGAGAGGGTTACAACGACCTTAGTACTGCGTGGGAGCCGGAACCGCAGATGACGGATTCACCTGGGTTGGTGACGTTGACGGAACCGTGGTAGTAGCCCCACCGCTCGCCTGAACCGGTACTGCTGTTTGCTGTACAGGGACCAACGTCAGGTCAGCTTTAGTCCCACCCTGATTGATGACCGTCTGAACGGTATCAGTAATAAAGACCAGTTTATCATTTACCGTAATAGCCGCACTCAACAGAATACGGGCGTTAGGTTGAATATCTGCCGGGTTGAACGGTAATACAAAGCTGAATGGCGCTTGTTTACCTTCAGTACGAACCGCTTTTTGCGACAGCACTTTTGACGGCGCATCGGCCAGTGAAGCATCTGACAGCGTAACGGTTAGCACCGCATCGGGTGGCAAGGCCACTTTCTGACGGATCCATACTGTACCGGAGACATTTGGCTGCTGAATTTTAGACTGTGTGTCAGAAATTGACGTATTAGGGCTTGGCGCAGGTGTCTGAATATCAGCGCTTTTATCGGCACAGGCCGCCAGAGCGACTGCAACCGCTAAACCACTTACCATGTGCACGAGTTTCATTAAATTCTCCTTATCATCTATGCACCAGCGAGAACTTTCCTCGCCAGAAGAGTGGTTAACAAAAACATAACGTGACTAAGTGTGGCACAAGACAGCTATTTTTGCCTGTAATAGGCCAGTAATTCAGACAATTGCACCCATCGGACCACTTTTAAAATTGCGTTATACTCTGCCTACCTCGCTGCGACATCGATATCACCTGGAGAGCACGTATGAGTCTGGCACTGAAAAATTTGCTGACATTGTTAAATCTGGAAAAAATTGAAGAAGGACTCTTTCGGGGCCAAAGTGAAGACTTAGGGTTACGTCAGGTTTTTGGGGGACAGGTTGTCGGTCAGGCGCTATATGCCGCAAAAGAAACCGTACCGGAAGAGCGGCTGGTACACTCTTTTCACAGCTACTTTTTACGCCCCGGCGATAGCCAAAAGCCCATCATCTATGATGTGGAAGTCCTGCGTGATGGTAACAGCTTCAGCGCGCGCCGCGTTGCCGCGATCCAGAATGGTAAACCCATTTTTTACATGACTGCCTCTTTTCAGGCACCGGAAGACGGATTTGAACATCAGAAAACCATGCCAGATGCGCCGGGTCCCGATGAGCTGAAATCAGAAACGGAAATTGCCCGCTCAGTGGCGCATTTGCTGCCGCCGCTGTTGAAAGAAAAATTTATCAACGATCGTCCGTTGGAAGTACGCCCTGTCGAGTTTCATAACCCCCTAAAAGGTCACGTCGCACCTCCGACGCGCCAGGTATGGATCCGAGCTAACGGCGTGCTGCAGGACGATCTGCGCGTCCATCAGTATCTGCTGGGTTATGTCTCAGACCTGAACTTCCTGCCTGTTGCGCTGCAACCGTACGGGATTGGCTTCCTGGAAAAAGGGATTCAGATCGCCACCATTGACCATTCCATGTGGTTCCACCGTCCGTTTAATATCAATGAATGGCTGCTGTATAACGTCGAGAGTACTTCGGCATCCGGTGCCCGGGGCTTTGTACGCGGAGAGTTTTATACCCAGGATGGCGTGCTGGTCGCTTCTACCGTACAGGAAGGGGTAATGCGTAATCGCAATTGAGAATTACCGGATGGTGGCGCAAAAGCGTTGCCATCCGGCAAATTGAGAATCAGGCGTTGTAAGCGTTCTCGCCGTGACTGTTTACATCCAGACCTTCGCGCTCCTGCTCTTCCGGTACGCGCAAACCAACCGTCATATCCGCCAGCTTATAGCCAATGAAAGCCACCACGCCAGACCAAACGATGGTGATAGCCACGCTTTCCAGTTGCACCAGCAGCTGATGCCCCATGGTCACGCCCTCGGCAAAGCCCACGCCTCCCAAAGAGCTGGCAGCGAAAACTCCGGTCAGGATACAGCCGACAATGCCGCACACGCCGTGAACGCCAAACACGTCACACGGATCGTCCACACGCAGAAAACGCTTCAGCATGGTCACGCCCCACAGGCCTGCCAGACCCGCAACGACACCGATAATCAGCGCGCCGCCGACACCGATATAGCCACATGCAGGTGTTACGCCCACCAGACCCGCAATGGCGCCAGAGCAGGCGCCCAGCAGAGACGGTTTACCACGCAGCGCCCATTCACCGAAGATCCATCCGAGGATGGCTGCAGCGGTGGCGACCACGGTATTGACGAAGGCCAGTGCGGCGATTTCATTTGCCGTACCCGCTGAACCAGCGTTAAAGCCAAACCAACCAATGTAGAGAATAGCGGTACCGGTGAAGACCATCGGCAGGTTATGCGGTTTAAAAGCTTCTTTGCCAAAACCGACACGTTTGCCAATCAGATACGCGCCTACCAGACCGGCAATCGCCGCGTTGATGTGCACAACCGTTCCGCCGGCAAAATCCAGCGCGCCGTGGGAAGCCAGCAAGCCGCCGCCCCAGACCATATGGGCAATGGGGATGTACGACAGCGTTAACCATACCACCACAAAAATCAGCACCGCGGAGAAGCGAATACGTTCAGCCAGCGCACCGACGATTAGCCCAACGGTGATGCAGGCGAACGAGCCCTGAAAAGCAACGTGAATGTACTGGTAGAAGCTCCCCGTTACCGCCGTCAGCGCAATATTCTTCAGCAATACCCAGTTGAAGTTGCCGAAGAAATTATTTCCTTCACCAAATGCCAGTGAGTAGCCATAAACCACCCATAAAATACAAACCAGAGCGAATGTCACCGTGACCTGAGTCAGCATCGACAGCACGTTCTTACCGCGAATCAAACCGCCGTAGAACAGCGCAATGCCAGGGATGGTCATAAACAGCACCAACGCGGTACAGATCATCATAAAAGCGTTATCCGCTTTATCCGCAACAGCCGGTGCCGCCATCGCCAGTCCCGGCAGCAGCGCCAGTGAAGCAATACCTGTTTTCATCGTTGCTATCTTCATTTTTTGGTTTCCTATCACTGTGTGCCAGACGTTACAGTGCGGCTTCGTCGGCTTCGCCGGTACGAATACGAATCACACGTTGCAGCTCGGCGACGAAGATTTTGCCGTCGCCAATTTTTCCGGTGTATGCCGCCTTACTGATGACATCAATCACGCCATCCAGTTGGTCGTCGGCAATCGCCACATCAATCTTCACCTTGGGCAGAAAATTGACGCTATATTCAGCCCCACGGTACAGCTCAGCATGACCTTTCTGTCGGCCAAACCCCTTCACTTCGGTGACGGTCAGCCCCTGAATACCAATAGACGACAATGCTTCACGGACGTCTTCCAGTTTGAACGGTTTGATTACCACGGTAACCAGCTTCATAGATCCCCTCCAGTCAGAATTCAGTAGTGGCTGCAGATACACGAGAGGAATATTGCAAGGGATGTGCCAGAAATGAAAAAGGCGGGATGATTCAGGTTCTCAGGGTACTTCCGGGAGAGAAAAAGAAAAAACGCACTATAACGGTGCATAGTGCGTTACATTTTTGCACCAGATTGTTGATTGCCGGATGGCAGCGTAAACGCCTTATCCGGCCTACGAGACCGCGCTGGCCGCAGACCGGGTAAGCGCCGCGCCATCAGGCGATAACAGAATCGTCTTGCGTACTGGCGGCTAACTCTTCACCCGCCAGTTGCAGCTGATACATCTGCCAGTAACGGCCTTGCGCCGCGAGTAATTGCTGGTGCGTACCACGCTCAACCGCCTGACCGCGATGCAGCACCAGAATGGTGTCCGCATCGACAATCGTCGATAACCGATGCGCAATCACCACCAGCGTGGTGTGTTCACGTACCGCCGCCAGAGCTTGCTGAATGGCCTGTTCAGTACCGGAGTCAATACTGGCCGTCGCTTCGTCGAGGATCAACACCTGTGGCGTTTCAACCAACACCCGCGCCAACGCCAGCAGCTGTTTTTGACCAACGGAGAGATTATTGCCCTGCTCGCCCAGCCGGGTATGAATCCCCTCGCTCAGACCTCGCGCCAGTTCTGCCAGTTGCACGGTCTCCAGCGCCTGCCATACCCGCTCTTCTGAAATATCGCGGCCCAGCGTGACGTTCGCCAGGAAGGTATCTGCCATCACCACCGGATCCTGCTGCACCATGGCGATGCCCTGACGTAACGCACCGTGGCTCAGTGAAGACAGCGGCCGTCCATCAAGGCGGATTTCCCCCTGCGTCAGCGGGTAGTAACCCATCAGCAGGCTGGCGAACGTGCTTTTACCACTGCCGGTGTGTCCGACCAAAGCCACAAAGCTGCGCGAAGGCACGGACAAACTGATATTTTGCAGCACCAGATTGTCGTCGCGATAGGCAAATGAAACGTTATCCACCTCAATGTCCCCGCTCTTTAGCGGTCGCTCATCTTCACCATAGCGCTGACGTGGCCCATCCATCAGTTCGAACACTCGCTCACCGGCGACAACCGCCTGCTGCAGCATTGATTGCTGAGTTGTCAACTCGATCAGCGGTTCGTTCAAACGGCCGAGGTAGCTGATAAACGCGTATAGCACGCCAACCTCGATCAAGCTGCCAGAGGTAAAACTGAACAGCATCAGCAATCCGCAGAGGATCAGCGCCGAGAAAAGGCTAAGCAGCGGGCGCAACAAAAAACCATCCAGTCGCAGGGTCTGCATACGCGCCATATAGTGCGAGCGGCTTGCTTCGCCCATTCTCTCGCCAAATCGCGCCTGCTGGCGGAACTGCTGGATAACACTCATGCCGTTGATGACTTCGTTAAAGCCATCGTTAATATCCGCCAGATAAGCGCGAACCCGGCGCACAATCGGGGTGCTGTAGCGTTGATAAATCACCATCACCACCAGCACGGCCGGGAAAATGGCCATCGCCACTAACGCCATACGCCACTCAAGGCTGAACATCGCTACCAGCATGGCGCCAATTAATGCCGCGCTGCGCAGGACTGTTGCTACCACTGTCACGTACAGGTCGCGAATAACTTCAGTGTCGTTGGTCACGCGGGAGATTAGCTGCCCGACGGGTTGAGTATCAAAGGCGCTGAGCGGCTGGCGCAGCGCAGCGTCCATTACGTCGGTGCGCAACTGTTGTACTACGCCAACTGCCGCCTGGTTAAACAACAATGACTGCGCGTAATGCAGGCCAGCCGCCAGCAGTTGCAGACCGATATATGCCGCAACCAGCCCGGCGACCATCGCCAGCGGCAGATTATTCTTCGCCACCATGTTATCGATAAAATAGCTAATCAGCAGCGGACCGCTGACTTCCGCCGCAGCCGCCACCCACAGCATGACTACCGCAATAGCCAGCTGTTTTCGCCATGGAGAGCCATACGCCAGCAATCTTTTTAGGGTCGGCCATAATTGCCCAAAACTACGCATTAGCCGCCTCCTCGTTTATCTCTGGTGCATCAGTCAGCGCCGCTTCCAGTTGCTGATAGCGGTACATATCGCGATACCAGCCAGGCTGCTGCACTAACGCATCATGCTCGCCGCGCTGGGCAATATGCCCATGCTGCATCACGATAATCTCGCTGGCTTCCGTCAGGGCCGATAAACGGTGGGCGCTAATAATGACGGTTCTGCCTTCGCCCCACTGGCGCAGGTTATGCAGGATCTGATGCTCGGTACGACCATCTACCGCCGACAGCGCATCATCCAGAATCAGGATTTCAGCGTTCAGGAGTAGCGCTCGAGCGATAGAAATACGCTGTTTTTGCCCACCAGACAACATCACCCCACGTTCGCCCACTTCGGTGTCGTAGCCCTGCGGAAGACGTAAAATATCCTCATGAACGCTGGCAAGGCGTGCCACATACTCGATCTCTTCCTGCGTGGCCTGAGGGCGTCCTAACGCGATGTTATTGCCAACGGTATCCGAAAACAGGAATGGCGTCTGGCTGACAACTGCCAGCCGGCTGCGCCAGCTATCCAGTTGTAATCGCGTTAAGGGGATATCATGAAAGCGCACATCGCCGTGGGTGATATCAAAATGACGCTGAATCAGCGACAGCACCGTACTTTTCCCCGCGCCGGTAGGCCCACAAATGCCCAACATCTGCCCAGGTTTAAGCTGGAAGTTCACATTTTCCAGCGCCGGATGTGCCGTTTGCGGGTAGCAAAATTCACGAATCGCCACCGCCAGCTCCCCACGCCCTTCCGGTACCGGTTCAGTGCCGTCATCCACCACCGGCGCTTCAGACAGCATGGCGCGAATACGGCTGTACGCCGCGCTGCCACGTTCGACGATGTTAAACATCCATGCCAGCGCCAGCATCGGCCAAATCATCAAACCGAGATACATCATAAAGCTGGTGAGCTGGCCGAGCGTCAGCGAACCGTGCACCACCATCCAGCTTCCCCCAGCAATCGCCAGTAGGTTAGCCATGCCAATGGCGATATAAATCGTGGGATCAAAACGGGCGTCAATGCGCGCCACGCGCAGGTTTTTCTTACCGGTATCTTCGGCATCGGCGGCAAATAATGCCGATTGCCGATCCTCCAGACCGAAGGCCTTGATCATGCGAATACTGGTCAGGCTTTCCTGAGTACGGTCGTTGAGACTGGAAAACGCCGCCTGCGCCAGCTTAAAGCGGTTATGCAGTCGATCGCCGTAACGTTTGATCATCAACGCCATCACCGGCATCGGCAGCAGCGCAATTAACGTCAACTGCCAGCTTATCTGCGTTGACATCACGATCAGCACCGCACATCCCATTACCAGCGAATCTACCAGCGTCAGCACGCCTTCTCCGGCGGCAAATACGACCCGATCGACATCGTTGGTCGCACGCGCCATCAGATCGCCCGTGCGGTGACGCAGATAAAATTCTGGATGCTGGCGACTCAACTGACGGTAATAATCTTCCCGCAGCTCAACCGCCAGTTGGTAGGATGCGCCAAACAGCAGCACGCGCCAGACATAGCGCAGCAAATAAACCACCACTGCAATCAGGGCAATTGTTCCCACCCACATCAGCAGCCGCTCGGTGGTGAAGCGTTGAGTCGTCACGCCATCCACAATGATCCCGACCACTTTCGGCGGAATAAGCTGAAGGATAGCGATGATGATAAGCAGGGCCACCGCCCCGAGGTAGCGACGCCACTCCCGGCGGAAGTACCAGCTTAATTGAGCAAATAATCGCACGCGTTATATCCTGACAAGATTTCCGGCAATAAGCGCCGGGAGAGTTATTCAATCGGGAGAGCAGTTGTGTATTTAATCTGTTCCATCGCAAAGCTGGAGGTGACGTCAGACAGGCCCGGTACGCTGTTCACCAGGCGCTTATAAAATTCATCGTAGCTTTTCATATCGGCGACCTGCACTCGCATCAGGTAATCATATTCCCCTGCCATACGCCAGAACCCCAGAACCTCCGGCATACCGGTGACTTCGGTGACAAAGCGGCAATACCATTCACTGCTGTGATGCTGAGTCTTAATCAGCACAAACGCGGTCAGCCCCAGCCCCAGTTTTTCTGGATCCAACAGGGCGACTCTACCCAGCAGGATACCGTCATCTTCAAGCCGTTTGAGGCGTTTCCAGCAGGGGGTGGTAGTCAGATTAACGGCATCTGCTAACGCCTGCAAAGAAAGGGTGCAGTCCTGTTGCAGTAAGCTAAGCAGCTTACGGTCAATTTTGTCTAACATATCCACTCCACAGAGAAGAATTTTCTCCTTACATTCTATTTTAAAGGCTAAATGGCAACAATTTTTTCCGTGCTTTTCGCTATTCTTGGCACAAAATGACAAATGGATATCTATTAATGATGAATAGCTCCTGGGTTAAAAACGCCATCAATGAAATCAACGCGGATTATCAGCGTTCTGCGGATACGCATCTCATTCGTCTGTCGCTACCGGCGTTCCCGGGCATTCAGATCTATTTAAAAGATGAGAGCACGCATCCCACCGGGAGCCTGAAGCATCGTCTGGCGCGTTCACTGTTTCTGTACGGATTGTGCAATGGCTGGATTAAAGAAGGCACCACCATCATTGAATCATCGTCCGGTTCAACGGCGGTCTCTGAGGCTTATTTCGCCCGACTGTTAGGGCTGCCGTTTATTGCCGTCATGCCTTCCTGTACGGCGAAGCGTAAAATTGAACAGATTGAATTTTACGGCGGTCGCTGTCATTTCGTGGAAAGCGCCTGCGAAATCTATGCGGCCTCTGAACAACTGGCGCGTGAGTTGAACGGTCATTACATGGACCAGTTCACTTATGCTGAGCGCGCTACCGACTGGCGTGGCAATAACAATATTGCTGACAGCATCTTCCGTCAGATGCAGTGCGAGCCCAACCCCGGCCCCCGCCATATTGTGATGAGCGCCGGAACCGGCGGCACCTCTGCAACCATTGGCCGCTATATTCGTTGTCAGGGCTACGACACCCGCCTGATGGTGGTGGATCCGGAAAACTCAGTCTTTCTGCCCTTCTGGCAGGATCGCGATGCAACGTTACGCAGCCCGGTAGGAAGCAAAATCGAAGGCATCGGCCGCCCACGTGTCGAACCCTCCTTCATTCCTGACGTAGTCGATGAAATGCTGCGCGTACCGGATGCCGCAAGCGTGGCCACCGCACACTGGCTGGAAACGCAGTTGGGCCGCAAAGTCGGCGCTTCAACCGGCACCAACATGTGGGGAACACTGAAACTTGCCGCCCGTATGCGCGATGCCGGAGAAAGCGGTTCACTGGTCACGCTGCTGTGCGACAGCGGCGAACGCTATCTTGAAACCTACTACAACCCGCAGTGGATCGACACGCACATCGGTGATTTAACGCAGTGGAAAGCGGAACTCACCCGGCTTCTGAACACCCATTAATGGGATAAAAAAAAAGCCAGACGCGAAGTCTGGCTTGCTGGAAGGGATCTCTCATTCGGGGGAATAAGGTAGATGCGGATTGTCCAGCCAATGCGTCAAAAAGTGTGACACCGCCTGATTGCGGCAATGCCCAATCACCGACAAATGCGGCAGTTCAGCAATCAGTTGTGGCATCGCGTTACCCATAATCAGGCCGCGCCCAACGCTACCTAACATTTCGCGATCGTTCATGGCATCGCCAAACGCCATACATTCGGCCATTGAATAACCTAAGTGGTCGCTTAGTACCGCCAGCGCCGATCCTTTGTTACAGCCCACCGGTAGCACCTCAAGGCAATCAACCGCGGAAAAACAGAGATTTGCCTGCTCACCCAGCGCCTCATTCAGTTGAATGCGTAATTGGATCAGGGAGTCATGATCCCCACAGAAACAGACTTTCGTTACCTGATGAGCCGGGATACGTTTCACATCGACGATCTGGTAGCGAAATCCGCTATACACATGCGCCTGTAGCAGCGATGGGATCTCTTGTCCGGTGAACCAACCTTTGTCATTAAAGACATGCATGCTGGCTGTGGTATCCCACTTCTGATGTAACACGATATCCGCCACAGTCGGATCCAGATCCTGACGGTGCAATACATCGCCCTCAACAGAGTGAATGCGCGTGCCGTTACCCGTAATCAAAAAGGCGTCCAGTGAGATAGCCCCCAAAATATGGCGCATCTCCAGCACATGGCGGCCGGTGGCAAATGTCAGGGTGATCTCGCGTTCACGCAGGCGCGCCAGCGTTGAAAGCGTTTCGTCACCTAAATGGTGATTCGGCATCAAAAGGGTGCCATCCATATCAAATGCAGCCAGACGAGCCATTTCTTTCTCCACACTGTGACGCGGTTAACTTGTGATTCAGTATCACCTGAGATATACGGAAGTAATAGTGAATAGATAAAATTAATTGTTCCGGGTTTATTACACAAAATCATTCAAGTTGCATCCAGGCGGCAAGTGAATGAAAGGCCAGGAGCATGCAGTGACTGGGGTGAATTAACGCCGCCAACAAAGAGGCAGCTTGAAGGATGACGTGTATATGAGATTGTTGAATCGCCTGAATCAGTACCAACGCCTGTGGCAGCCGTCGGCGGGAGAACCGCAGTCGGTGACCGTCGGGGAGCTGGCAGAACGCTGTTTTTGCAGCGAGCGCCACGTGCGTACCCTGCTGAAGCAAGCGCAGGATGCTGGCTGGCTGGAGTGGCACGCCCAGTCGGGGCGAGGGAAACGCGGGCAGCTGCGCTTTTTGGTGACGCCAGATTCGCTACGCAGCATTATGATGGAGCAAGCGCTGCAAAAGGGGGAGCAACTTAGCGTACTTGAGCTGGCTCAGCTGGCGCCGGGAGAATTAAGAACGCTGCTCCAGCCGTTTATGGGCGGTCAGTGGCAAAACGACACGCCAACCCTGCGCATCCCCTATTACCGCCAGCTCGACCCTTTGCACCCTGGATTTCTCCCTGGTCGCGCAGAACAACACCTCGCCGGACAAATATTCTCGGGCCTGACCCGGTTCGACAGTATTACGCAACGCCCCTGCGGAGATTTAGCCCACCACTGGAATATCTCCGCCGATGGCCAGCGCTGGGATTTCTATATTCGCTCCACCCTGTACTGGCATAACGGCGATGCGGTCAGCAGCACACAGCTACATCAACAGTTGCTGAAGCTGTTAGAGCTACCCGCGTTAAACAAGCTGTTTATCAGCGTAAAGCGCATTGAGGTGACGCATCCCCAGTGCCTAACCTTTATTTTGCATCGCCCAGACTTCTGGCTGGCGCATCGTCTGGCAAGCTACAGCAGTCACCTGGCACATCCCGAATTCCCGTTTGTTGGTACCGGTCCGTTCCGGTTGACGCTGTTTACCCCTGACCTGGTGCGCATCGAGAGTCACGATCACTACCACCTGAGTCATCCGCTACTAAAAGCCATTGAATACTGGATAACCCCGCAGCTTTTCTCCCAGGATTTGGGCACCAGCTGTCGCCATCCGGTTCAAATTGCAATTGGTAAACCCGAAGAGCTTCCCATGCTAAGCCAGGTAAGCAGCGGGATCAGCCTCGGTTTCTGCTATCTCACGCTCAGAAAAAGCGCGCGGCTGAATACGCAGCAGGCCCGTCGCCTGGTCAATATTATCCACCGATCTTCCCTGCTACAAACGCTTGACGTGGATGAAAACCTGATCACGCCAAGCAATGCGCTGCTGCCGGGATGGACGATCCCCCAATGGGATGAACTGGACGACGTGCCGCTACCGGAAAAACTTACGCTGGCCTATCACCTGCCGGTAGAGTTGCACGCCATGGCTGAACAGCTTCGCCAGGCGCTGGCGCTACTCGGCTGTGAATTAACGCTTATTTTTCATAATGCTAAAAACTGGGATGGCGACCATCCTTTAGCCCAGGCCGACCTGATGATGGGAGACAGGCTGATTGGCGAAGCACCTGAATATACCCTCGAACAGTGGCTGCGCTGCGATCAGCTCTGGTCACATGTATTGAGCTCACCGGCATATACTCATCTGCAAACCACCCTGGATGCCCTGCAAATTCAGGCCGATGAGGACGATCGTCATGCGGCTTTACAACACGTTTTCGCCTCGCTAATGCATGACGCGACCCTGACACCGCTGTTCAATTATCACTATCGTATTAGCGCTCCGCCGGGCGTGAACGGCGTACGCCTGAATCCTCGCGGCTGGTTTGAATTTACCGAAGCCTGGCTACCGCCTCCGTCGGCGTGAAGAAGCTGGTCGGCGACACGCCCAGGCGCTACCATAAGGGTTTCGTTATTTGTCAGGAAAAACCATGAAACGTGCCGTTGTTGTATTCAGTGGGGGTCAGGACTCCACAACCTGTCTGGCGCAAGCGCTGCATCAGTATGATGAAGTGCACTGCGTGACCTTTGATTATGGTCAGCGCCATCGCGCTGAGATTGATGTCGCACGTGACCTGGCCTTAAAACTTGGCGCGCGTGCGCACAAGGTACTTGATGTAACACTGCTCAGCGAACTGGCCGTCAGCAGCCTGACCCGCGATAACATTCCGGTACCCGATTACGAACCGGATGCGAACGGCATTCCTAATACCTTTGTGCCAGGACGCAATATTCTGTTTTTAACGCTGGCGGCGATTTACGCGTATCAGGTGCAGGCGGAGGCGGTCATTACCGGCGTTTGTGAAACGGATTTCTCTGGATATCCGGACTGCCGCGATGAGTTCGTCAAAGCCCTGAACCATGCCGTAAGCCTGGGAATGGCGAAAGATATCCGCTTTGAAACCCCGCTGATGTGGATCGATAAAGCCGAAACCTGGGCACTGGCCGATTACTGGGGCAAGCTGGACCTGGTACGCGAAGAAACGCTGACCTGCTATAATGGCATCAAAGGTGACGGTTGCGGTCACTGCGCGGCCTGTAATCTGCGCGCCAACGGCCTGAACCATTATCTGGCAGATAAACCAGCAGTGATGGCGGCAATGAAGCAGAAAACAGGACTAAAGTGATCGTTTTGCCGGATGGCGGTGCACGCACCTTATCCGGCTTTCGACATTCACCGTGGTCAATATCGCCGTAAGCCTGATAAGCGAAGCGCCGTCAGGCTTCCTTCCATCACTTCACCATCTGCTCCAGTTTTTCGCGCAACTCCCCTTCCAGCGGTAGCGCCTTTTGCGTTTTCAAATCAATACAGACGAAGGTAATCAACGCGTCTGCCACCACCTGTCCTTCCGGCTCCAGGGTGATAGTCTGGTTCAACACACCGCTTTTGCCATTTAACTGTTGCACCTGACTGGTAATGGTCAGCAGGTCGCTCAGCACCGCAGGGCGGCGGTAGTTAATGTTAATATTCACGACCACAAAAGCGATGTTGTGTGCGGTCATCCACTGAAAGCTGTCGCTGTTTTCCAGGCCATCCCAGCGGGCTTCTTCCAGAAACTCAAGATAGCGAGCATTGTTAACGTGCTGATAGACATCAAGATGAAAACCACGAACTTTGATTTGTGTTTGCATAGCGCAGGAGCCTTACGTTGTTTTTATAGGAACACACTTCAGGGTAAGAGGTCATAACTGGTATGACCTCTACAGTCTGGCAAACTTTCAGCACTCTGCAAGTTATTAAAGTGTTAAAACTGCCAGATTGCGCTCTACCAGCGAACTCCCCATGCCCGGCACCTGCTTTAAGTCCTCCACCGTTTTAAACGGCCCGTACTCCTCACGATAGCTCACAATCGCCTGTGCTTTCTTCAGACCTACGCCATTCATGACTCGCGCTAAATCCTCCGCAGAAGCGCTGTTGATGCTTACCCTGGTGCCTTCATCATCGCTCGCTTTAGCCGGTTGCGTGGCTTTGCTTTGTGCTACCCCCGTAGCATCCACTTTGGCTTGAGTCGCCTGGCTTTTGGCGACTGGCTCTGCAGCCAGTGCGCTTTGAGCCATACCGGTACAGGTCAATGAAAGGGTAATAAGCAGGGCTTTGATTCCATGTTTCATACTGTTTTCTCCTTGTTTGTTAACAGTGGAATCACGATAGCGAGGTGCAGAACGGCAGACAAACGGCAAATATCAGAAATGGAAAAGGCCGCGAAAGCGGCCTTTGGTTGATACAACTTTTTGCAATTTTTTGCGAGTAGCCTCGGTTATTGCTGCTGTTCCAGTGCGTCACCGACTTTAATTTTTGCGGCTTTACGCAGGTTGCTCATCAGCGCTTCAAAGACAATCTGCGCATTGTTCTGGGTAATCCCCTGAACCATCGCTTTCTTCTGCTCTTCAGGCATAGAACCGGCTTTCACCTCGTCCAGCGCCAGCAGTACAACGTTACCCTGCATGTCGTTCGCCACGCCGTAGCTCGGTTTGTCTTTCGCCGGCAGGCTCAGGCCAAAGGCCGCCTGACTCAGCGGATCCTGACCCGTACGGCTCAGCGTTTTCGCTTCGCCAAAGCTCAGACCCGCCGCTTTCATGGCTTCATCGCCTTTACCAGCTTTCAGATCCGCCAGCAGTTTATCGGCATCAAGCTTCGCCTGCTGCTCTGCTTTATTGTGCTTAACAAGCGCAGTTACCTGATCTTTCACTTCAGCCAGTGGTTTAACGGCTTCAGCTTTGTGCTCTGCAATTCGCAATACAAACGCGCGATCGCCATCCACGGTGATGATGTCGGAGTTACTGCCAGGCGTACCGTTCTCACCAACCAAACCACCATTGAAAATGATGTCAGCGACCGGTTTGAAGTTCAGCTCTTCCGGCAGGCTGTCACGGCTAAACCAGCCCGTTTCAACCGCTTTCATACCCGCCGCCTGCTCCGCGCCCGCCAGGGATTCGTTATCGTTGCTGGCGGCATCGCTCACTTTCTGCTGCAGCGCATAGTAGGCATCCAGCGCTTTTTCCTGCTTCACTTTCGCCGCAATGTCGTCACGGGCTTCGCTCAGCGGTTTAACCTGCGCAGGCTGTACGTCGTCAAGACGCGCAACGAGGAAACCAACGGAAGACTTAATCACACCTGACAGCTGGCCTTTCTCTTTCAGACCGGCATTCTTCAGCTCATCCGGGGTGGTGGAATCTTCCAGCCATCCCATATCGCCGCCTTTACGGGCAGAGATGATGTCAGCAGATTTTTCTTTTGCCAGCGCAGCGAAATCACCGCCTTTGTTCAGCTCGTCCAGTACCGCTTTGGCTTCATCTTCCGTTTTGGTCTGAATGATGCTGTAGCGGTTACGCTGCGGCTGAGTGAACTGATCCTGATGCTGGTCATAATATGCCTGAATATCAGCATCGCTGGCCGTCTCCTGCATAGCAGCAGCATCCAGCTTGATGTAGCTCACGCGGAACTGTTCCGGCGTCATAAAGTTGTTTTTATTCTGCTCGTAGTAGCTGGCAACTTCCTGCTCGGTAACAGACTGCTTCGCGGCCAGTGCGTTAACGTCAATTGTCGCCTCGCGAACGATACGCTGCTGTGCGACCAGCGCCGCCAGCTCGTCCGTTTCGCCTTTCAGCATGAAGTCCGTACCGGCAACGCCGTTAATCAGTTGCTGGGTAGTAAGCTGATTACGTAATGCCTGAGCATACTGGTCTGCGGTCATTCCCATCTGATTAACAATCGCGTTGTAGCGATTGTTATCAAATTTACCGTCCACCTGGAACGCAGGCGTGGCGAAAATAGCCTGTTTAACCTGATCGTCGCTGATGTTGAGATTAAGCTCGCGGGAGTACTGATCCAGCAGCGCTTCGTCAATTAGACGATTCAGCACCTGCTGACGCAGCGTTTTCATGTAGCCTTCGTTCGCAGCCAGCTCGGAGTATTGATCGCCCAGCTGTTGCTGCATGCGGTTACGTTCGCTGTTGAACGCATTCTCGAACTGCCCGCGGCTAATCTCCTGGCCATTCACTTTGGCGGCGAAGTTATTGCCCCCGCCAATCAGGTAACCACTCACGCCGGTCAAAATGAACGACACGATAATGATACCGAAAATAATCTTGAGCACGAGACTGTTAGCAGCCGTGCGTAAGCTGTCCATCATGGTGTAACCACACTCCGCTGTAGATGACTATACGCGTTATCTCTCAAGCCGCCTGCGCGTTGTCACCACAGCGGCGGCAAGGATTTTGAGTATATATGCTTCACGCAGCATAGCGTTTCCTGAACGCTGCGTACAAAGGCCTATTGTGACAAGAAACAGGGGCAATTGTCAGCCCACAACGCGTAGAAAGTACCGGAATTACAAATAAAAAAGGCACATCAGTCAATGCGCCCTTGTACTTCGTCACATCCCCAAAGGGGAAATCACTTAGTTTACCGCGTCTTTCAGTGCTTTACCTGCACGGAAGCCCGGTACTTTAGCCGCGGCGATGGTGATCTCTTTACCTGTTTGCGGGTTGCGACCAGTACGGGCAGCACGCTCTTTAACGGCAAAAGTACCAAAACCTACCAGCGCTACGTCATCACCTTCTTTCAGAGATTCGGTAACAGAAGCAATAATTGCATCTAACGCACGTCCAGCCGCAGCTTTAGAGATATCAGCCCCTGCAGCAATTTTGTCGATCAGTTGAGATTTATTCACTCTTCTCTTCCTCTTTATAATTTATATCGCACCTGAATCCTTCAAAGTGCGAACGCGCAGCAGTTATATCAGGCCTGCCATGCCCTTACAACACCCGTTAATGATGGCAAGCCCAATCCGTCATCTAAATTAGCTATACAAAAAAAGGCTGGCAAGTCCGAAATGGCCTGCCAGCCCTGTTTTTATTAGTGCTCTTTGCGCGAGGTCACTATTTTGCGGTCACAACCTGCATTCCGGAGGGCTCATTTTGCAACGCGAGCGTCAGAACCTCCTCAATGCGTTTCACCGGATGGATGTCCAGATCGGCAATTACGTTGTCCGGAATCTCTTCCAGGTCACGTTTGTTTTCGTCTGGAATTAAGACCGTTTTAATACCACCACGGTGTGCTGCCAGCAGTTTTTCTTTCAAACCACCAATAGGCAGAACCTGGCCACGCAGGGTGATCTCGCCGGTCATCGCTACGTCGGCGCGAACCGGGTTACCGGTCAGACAAGAAACCAGCGCGGTACACATGGCAATACCCGCACTTGGACCGTCTTTCGGCGTCGCCCCTTCAGGTACGTGAACGTGGATGTCGCGTTTTTCGTAAAAGTCCGGATTAATGCCCAGTTTTTCCGCGCGCGCGCGCACCACGGTCAGCGCAGCCTGAATGGATTCCTGCATGACTTCACCCAGAGAACCGGTGTAGGTCAGCTTACCTTTACCCGGTACGCAAGCGGTTTCGATGGTCAGCAGATCGCCGCCCACTTCCGTCCATGCCAGACCAGTTACCTGACCAACGCGGTTTTCGTTGTCCGCGCGGCCATAGTCAAAGCGCTGTACGCCCAGGTAGTCGTGCAGATTGTCACCATTGATCTCAATATGTTTCAGCGACTTGTCGAGCAGCAGCTGTTTCACCGCTTTACGGCACAGTTTGGAAATTTCACGCTCCAGACTACGCACGCCAGCTTCACGGGTGTAATAACGAATAATGCCCACAATGGCGCTATCGTCGACCGTCAGCTCGCCTTTTTTCAGCGCGTTACGCTCAATCTGTTTCGGCAACAGGTGACGTTTAGCAATGTTCAGCTTCTCGTCTTCGGTATACCCGGACAGACGGATCACTTCCATACGATCCAGCAACGGTGCGGGAATATTCATGGAGTTAGAGGTCGCAACGAACATCACGTCGCTGAGATCGTAGTCCACTTCCAGGTAGTGATCGCTGAACGCCACGTTCTGCTCTGGATCCAGCACCTCAAGCAGTGCGGAAGCCGGATCGCCACGCATGTCGGAAGACATTTTGTCGATCTCATCAAGCAGGAACAGCGGGTTTTTAACGCCCACTTTAGCCATTTTCTGGATCAGTTTACCCGGCATCGAACCAATATAGGTCCGGCGGTGACCGCGAATTTCAGCTTCATCACGCACGCCGCCCAGCGCCATACGGATGTATTTACGTCCGGTTGCTTTAGCGATGGACTGTCCCAGAGAAGTTTTACCTACCCCCGGCGGCCCAACCAGGCACAGGATCGGCCCCTTGATTTTATTCACACGGCTTTGAACCGCGAGATACTCAAGAATACGGTCTTTGACACGTTCCAGACCGTAATGGTCAGTATCGAGGATTTCCTGAGCCTGACGCAGATCTTTTTTGACCTTGCTACGCGCATTCCACGGCACCTGAACCATCCAGTCGATGTAGCCACGGACTACGGTCGCTTCCGCTGACATCGGAGACATCATTTTCAGCTTCTGCAGTTCTGCTTCCGCTTTCTCTTTTGCCTCTTTCGGCATTTTCGCCGCGTCGATTTTACGCTTCAACGCTTCGTTTTCGTCCGGCGCATCATCCATCTCGCCGAGCTCTTTCTGAATGGCTTTCATCTGCTCGTTCAGATAGTACTCACGCTGGGATTTTTCCATCTGCTTTTTCACGCGGTTGCGAATGCGCTTCTCAACCTGCAGCAGATCGATTTCAGATTCCATCATCGCCATCAGATATTCCAGACGTTCGTTAACGTCGGACATCTCCAGTACGGACTGCTTGTCAGCAAGCTTCAGCGGCATGTGCGCAGCGATGGTGTCCGCCAGACGTGCAGGATCGTCAATGCTGTTCAGCGACGTCAGCACTTCGGGTGGGATTTTCTTGTTCAGCTTGATATAGCCTTCGAACTGGCTGATAGCGGTACGCACCAGCACTTCCTGTTCGCGCTCATCAATAGCAGGCGAGTCAAGGTACTCCGCTTTCGCAGAGAAGTGCTCGCCGTTGTCAGACAGCGCTGAAATACGCGCGCGCTGTAACCCCTCGACCAGCACTTTTACGGTGCCGTCAGGCAGTTTCAGCATCTGCAAAATAGAGGCCACGGTCCCGACGGTGAAAAGATCGTTTACACCCGGCTCATCCGTTGACGCTTCTTTCTGGGCAACCAGCATGATTTTTTTATCATGGTCCATAGCCGCTTCCAGACAACGGATAGATTTTTCCCGCCCTACAAATAAGGGTATGACCATGTGCGGATAAACCACCACATCGCGCAACGGCAATACGGGGATTTCAATGCGTTCAGAACGCTCAGGATTCATAGAGCTCTCTCTTAGTTTAGTTTCCGCCAGGTAATCAGGTGGTACGACTGTGCTCCACACCACCTTTAACATGTATGTCAGTATATGGGGATGTTTCCCACACATTCAACGCCATGTTTACGGAAAAATAAAAGGGGAGATAAAATCCCCCCTTATTAATTAAATGTCTGTATGAATTGATGAATTATTCGCCAGATGCCTGCTGCGCTTCCGGCTTACCGTAAATCAGCAATGGCTTGCTCTGGCCGCCAATCACCGACTCATCGATCACCACTTTTTCTACGTCTTCCATAGAAGGCAGATCGTACATGGTGTCAAGCAGCGCGGCTTCGACGATAGAACGCAGACCACGAGCACCGGTTTTACGTGCCATCGCTTTTTTGGCGATAGCATCCAGCGCTTCCTCACGGAATTCCAGATCAACACCTTCAAGATTGAACAGCGCCTGGTACTGCTTGGTCAGGGCGTTTTTCGGCTCTTTCAGGATCTGGATCAGCGCTTCTTCGCTCAGTTCGCTCAGCGTCGCTACAACCGGCAGACGCCCGATGAATTCAGGGATCAGACCAAATTTGATCAGATCTTCCGGCTCCACCTGCGACAGCAGTTCACCTTCACTGGCTTTATCAGACTGCGCTTTTACCGTTGCGCCAAAACCAATGCCGGAGCCCGTTTCAACACGGTTAGCAATGACTTTATCCAGACCGGCAAAGGCACCGCCACAGATAAACAGGATCTTGGAGGTATCAACCTGCAGGAATTCCTGCTGAGGATGTTTACGCCCTCCCTGCGGTGGAACGGCAGCAACCGTACCTTCGATCAATTTCAACAGCGCCTGCTGTACGCCTTCGCCAGAAACGTCACGGGTAATGGACGGGTTGTCAGACTTACGAGAAATCTTGTCGATTTCATCGATATAGACGATCCCGCGCTGTGCTTTCTGCACGTCGTAATCGCACTTCTGCAGTAGTTTCTGAATAATATTTTCAACATCTTCACCCACATAACCAGCTTCGGTCAGCGTGGTGGCATCGGCCATAGTGAACGGAACGTCCAGCAGGCGTGCCAGCGTTTCAGCCAGCAGCGTTTTACCGGAACCCGTCGGGCCAATCAGCAGGATGTTACTTTTGCCCAACTCGACGCCATTGCTGGTGTCGCCGTTGCGCAGACGTTTGTAATGGTTGTATACCGCGACCGCCAGCACTTTCTTCGCCTGCTCCTGACCGATAACGTAATCGTCCAGGTGGTTGCGAATTTCATGTGGCGTCGGCAGCGCACTGCGTTCACGGTGCGGTGCTACTTCCTTAATCTCTTCGCGAATGATGTCGTTACATAAATCAACACATTCGTCGCAGATATACACGGATGGTCCGGCAATCAGCTTACGCACTTCATGCTGGCTTTTGCCGCAAAAAGAGCAGTACAACAATTTGCCCGAGCCATCTTTGCGTTTATCTGTCATGGGTCAAAACCTCTTCTTTGTTCTTTGTGCCGCACACGACGACGCAAATGCCATTCTCAGGCGCAAGACGCTAGTCAGCGTTGTGCCGCTCCAGGTAATTATAGCGGTACACCTGCGCGCTGGGCATTAATTACGATGGGTCAAAATCGAGTCGACCAGACCGTACTCTACCGCTTCAGAAGCGGAGAGGAAGCGATCGCGCTCGGTATCACGTTCAATCTGCTCAAGAGATTGACCCGTATGATGCGCCATAAGTTCGTTCATGCGCCCTTTTACCTTCAGGATTTCACGGGCATGAATTTCAATATCCGTTGCCTGGCCCTGGTAACCGCCCAGAGGCTGGTGGATCATGACGCGAGAGTTAGGCAGGCAAAAACGTTTACCTTTCGCCCCGGCAGTCAGCAGGAACGCGCCCATTGAGGCCGCCTGGCCCATACAAATGGTGCTGACGTCCGGCTTAATAAACTGCATGGTGTCATAGATAGACATCCCGGCAGTGATCACTCCACCAGGGGAGTTGATGTACAGGTAGATATCTTTTTCTGGGTTTTCTGCTTCCAGGAACAGCATCTGCGCCACGATCAGGTTAGCCATATGGTCTTCGACCTGGCCGGTCAGAAAAATGACGCGTTCCTTAAGTAGACGAGAATAGATATCAAAAGAGCGCTCACCACGTGAGGTCTGTTCAATGACCATCGGCACCAGCGCCATATGGGGTGCAAAGTTATCTCGTTCGCCGCTGTATGACATTTCCGTCTCCTGGATAAAATTTGAAAAAACCTGCTGTGCTGATTGTAACCTTATGGACGGATTATCAGCTAGTCCCTCAGTAATGGGTACGACATCGCCATAATTCAAGCATAACAATCTTTTGTTGTAACGCTAACACTGAAACGCTGTTTTCGCACTCTTCCCATGCAAAATCCGTGACAAAAAAAAACCCGCCACCAAAAGGTGACGGGCTTGCGTACGAAATTCGTGCTAAATAAGAGACGAATTACGCCTGCTGGTTCATCAGCTCGTTGAAGGAAGTGGCTTTTTCAGTCACTTTCGCTTTCGCCAGAACGGCTTCAACAGCCTGCTCTTCCAGAGCGACGTTACGCATGTTGTCCATCAGCTCTTTATTTTTGCTGTAGAACTCAACAACTTCTTTCGGATCTTCGTAAGCAGAAGCCATCTCTTCGATCAGGCCTTTAACGCGATCTTCGTCAGCTTTCAGCTCGTTGGTACGAATCACTTCGCCCAGCAGCAGACCTACAACTACGCGACGCTTAGCCTGTTCTTCGAACAGTTCACGCGGCAGTTCCAGAGCTTGTTTTTCGTTGCCGCCAAAACGCTGTGCAGCCTGACGACGCAGAACGTCGATTTCGCTGTCGATCAGAGCAGCCGGAACGTCGATGTCGTTAGCTTTTACCAGACCTTCGATCGCCTGAGATTTAACGCGGTTACGCACAGCGCCTTTCAGCTCGCGTTCCATGTTTTTACGTACTTCAGCGCGCAGACCCGCTACGGAACCATCTTCAACGCCGAAACGTTTGATGAATTCTTCAGTCAGTTCCGGCAGTTCGCGCTCTTCAACTTTCTTCAGGTTGATAACGAACTTAGCGGCTTTACCTTTCAGGTTTTCAGCGTGGTACTCTTCCGGGAAGGTCACATCGATAGTGAACTCTTCGCCAGCTTTGTGGCCTTTAACGCCTTCTTCAAAGCCTGGGATCATACGACCCTGGCCCATCGCCAGTACGAAGTCAGACGCTTTGCCGCCTTCGAACTCTTCGCCGTCTACAGAGCCGGTGAAGTCGATGGTTACACGGTCTTCTGCATCAGCAGCGCCGTCTTTGTCTTTCCAGGTAGCCTGCTGCTTACGCAGGGTGTCCAGCATCACGTCAACGTCAGCGTCGGTGACTTCAACAACCGGTTTTTCAACTTCGATTGCTTCCAGGCCAGTCAGCTCAACTTCCGGGTAAACTTCGAACTCTACCGCGTAAGTAAAATCTTCACCCAGTTTGTATTCGCCCGGAACGTAGTTCGGTGCGCCAGCCGGATTGATTTTTTCTTTGATGATCGCGTCAACGAAGTTGCGGCTCATCAGGTCGCCCAGAACGTCCTGGCGAACAGACGCGCCATAACGCTGAGCAACAACATTCATCGGTACTTTTCCTTTGCGGAAACCGTCAATACGCACTTTCTTCGCTACGTTGACCAGCTCGCTTTTCACAGCGGTCTCGATGCTGTCAGCAGCGATAGTAATCGTTACACGGCGGCCAAGGCCTTGAGTGGTTTCAACTGAAACTTGCATCTTGTTACCTCAAAAAATCACAGTGCTCGGTCAACTCTTCTCCGCAAGCACAGGTTGTTGGCTTCGCGGAACTGGGATGTTCTCATAAGCAATCACATTCCCTGTCGTCAGAATCATCCCGAAGACATTCCGAAAAATAAGACGCGCATTATAGCGGCATCACTTTTATGAGTCGAGAACGGTTATCGCGCGTTGCTGCGGCTTTTTTCACAATTCCCGGCTAATTTTTGTCTGAATACTGTACGACTGCCCCAGAATTCAGACAAAACAAAACGGCCCGCAGGCCGTTTTCACATAATCTGTAGCAACATACTGGAAAAGCGTCGGTTGTTGCAAATCCGTTTTTACGCGATGCTTCCCGCCCCACGACACGGAGGCGATGCAAAAATCGTATCCTGCAACGCTTCCCACTCCTTAATGGTGTAGGTATGCAGGGCAAGTGCATGAACGGTTGTGGAAAGCTCCACCGTTAAGGTGCTGTAAATCATCCGATGACGATTCAGAAAACGCTCACCTGTAAAGCGATCGCTAACCAGCACAACCTTAAAGTGGCTTTCAGAACCTGCCGGGACATTGTGACGATAGCTTTCATCCACAACTTCGAGGAACACGGGTTGGAACGCTGCCCTTAATTTTTCTTCTATTTGCTCACGAATCATCATGAAGTTTTTCCTCCGACAACGCTGAGATGTCACCCATCCCTTTAAATACTAGCCGCTTTTACCGCTTTCATTACACCTTAGCAACAAAAAATTAGCGTTTGTCTGATTTTCTCAGCCAAATGGATGAAGTTCACTAAATCCTCACTTCGATTTATTGCAAAAAGTCCGTTTATGGTCTCCACAAAGACATAAAACTGACAACACAATGAATTTACATGCGTTACCCACTTCCCCTCATCGTTGGCGATGTTATGATGGCGGGAATTTTCTCCAACCATACAATTTAGATTCGCTGAGAGCCCTGGCATGTTTAAAAAAATCCTCGTCCCGTTTGTCGCGCTGTTTATGTTAGCTGGATGCGCAACGCCGCCGACCACTATTGAAGTTTCCCCGAAAATTACCCTGCCACAGCAGGACCCGAGCCTGATGGGTGTGACCGTTAGCATCAACGGTGCCGACCAGCGTCAGGATCAGGCGCTGGCAAAAGTTACCCGTGACAACCAGCTTGTTACCCTGACCGCGTCCCGCGATCTGCGCTTCCTGCTACAAGAAGTACTGGAAAAACAGATGACCGCACGCGGTTATATGATTGGGCCAAACGGTGCTGTTAACCTGCAAATCATTGTTAGCCAGCTGTATGCAGACGTGTCCCAGGGTAGCGTGCGCTATAACATCGCCACCAAGGCAGACATCGCCATCATTGCGACTGCAGCTAACGGCAACAAGATGACCAAAAACTACCGCGCAAGCTATTCTGTTGAAGGCGCACTGCAG
This sequence comes from Citrobacter sp. RHBSTW-00859, assembly GCF_013729795.1. Taxonomy (NCBI): domain Bacteria; kingdom Pseudomonadati; phylum Pseudomonadota; class Gammaproteobacteria; order Enterobacterales; family Enterobacteriaceae; genus Citrobacter; species Citrobacter sp. RHBSTW-00859. The sequence continues at coordinate 3,693,508 of NZ_CP056284.1, forward strand.
GCCTCTAACAAAAATATCGCTGACGCCGTTAACAGCGTGCTGACCGATACCATCGCTGATATGTCTCAGGACACCAGCGTTCACGATTTCATCAAGCAGAACGCTCGTTAATTTCTGCCCATATGGCCCGGCGTTCGTCGGGCCTATAGAAGCCCATGTCCAGTCATTACTTACGTATTTTTCAGCAACCACGTTCAGCTATCCTGCTCATACTGGGATTCGCCTCCGGTTTACCACTCGCACTGACCTCGGGTACGCTTCAGGCATGGATGACAGTCGAGAATATCGATCTTAAAACTATCGGTTTCTTTTCTCTGGTCGGCCAGGCCTACGTGTTTAAGTTCCTCTGGTCTCCGCTAATGGACCGCTACACGCCGCCGTTTTTAGGTCGACGCCGTGGCTGGCTGTTGGCAACTCAGGTGCTGTTACTGATTTCTATCGCCGCGATGGGCTTTCTGGAGCCTGGCACGCAGCTACGCTGGATGGCCGCGCTTGCGGTGGTGATCGCGTTTTGCTCGGCATCGCAGGATATCGTCTTTGACGCATGGAAAACCGACGTGCTACCCGCCGAAGAACGCGGCACTGGCGCGGCTATCAGCGTGCTGGGCTATCGTTTAGGGATGCTGGTTTCCGGTGGGCTGGCTCTGTGGATGGCCGACCGCTGGCTGGGCTGGCAAGGAATGTACTGGCTGATGGCGGCGCTGCTGATACCTTGCATCATCGCTACCCTGCTAGCGCCCGAACCGACTGATGCCATTCCGGTGCCCAAAACGCTGGAGCAAGCGGTTGTGGCCCCGCTGCGCGACTTCTTTGGTCGTAACAACGCCTGGCTAATTCTGCTGCTTATCGTTCTGTATAAGCTCGGGGATGCCTTTGCCATGAGCCTGACTACAACCTTTTTAATCCGCGGCGTCGGATTTGATGCGGGTGAAGTTGGCGTGGTGAATAAAACGCTCGGACTGCTGGCAACCATCGTTGGCGCGCTGTACGGCGGGATCTTGATGCAACGCCTTTCGCTGTTTCGCGCATTGCTGATTTTCGGCATCCTGCAGGGGGCGTCGAATGCGGGCTACTGGTTATTGTCCATCACTGACAAACACATGTTCAGTATGGCCGCCGCCGTCTTCTTTGAAAACCTGTGTGGTGGCATGGGTACTGCAGCGTTTGTCGCCTTATTAATGACGCTGTGCAATAAGTCCTTCTCAGCGACCCAGTTCGCTCTGCTCTCCGCGCTTTCCGCCGTTGGTCGCGTTTACGTTGGCCCGGTAGCAGGTTGGTTTGTTGAAGCGCACGGGTGGCCAACGTTTTATTTGTTCTCTGTGTTTGCCGCTATCCCCGGCCTCATACTGCTGCTGGTTTGTCGTCAGACTCTGGAACATAGCTGGCAAAATGAGAGCTTCATTCCGCGCACGGAATTTCGTGGTGCGTACAGCCTGGCATTAATGACGTTGGTTGCGGGCTGCTGTCTGCTGGTGGTTTGGCTGCTGCTGTTAACCATGAACGCGCTGGATTACACCCACTTCTCCTTCCTGCCGGAACTGCTGGAAATCTCGGTGGTGGTCGCGGTCTGCGGGGTCGTTTTTGGTGGATTGCTGGATTATCTGGCACTGCGCAAAACCCGCCTGGCGTAAAAATCCACATTAATATCGCCGTTGTAATCACCCTGCGTAATTATAACGGCTAAATAAACAACAATTATTAAAAATATTATTTGTTATTTTGTGCGCCAAAGAATTTGGAAATTATTGACGCCTTTTATATATACTATTTCCCTTACTCGATTCAGCCACTACAGATTTATTTTTTGTTCTGCAATTGTCTTTTTATTGATAATCAATTGTTAAACAATTGTTTTATTTTCGTATTGGTTATACCAATTGCCCTCAGCACGTCTCCCGCTTGCCCGCTTTCGTTATAACGTGATGTTGCAACAGGTTCTTAAAGTCAAAACGACATATATTGCAACATATGTGACATGCCCGGCAGAACCCAGTAGCACAGACCCAAGGATGTTTACAGTAATGTAACCTTCCCGTAAAATGCCCTCACACTTTAAACGCCACCCGGTCCCGTGGAATTGAGGTCGTTAAATGAGACTCAGGAAATACAATAAAAGTTTGGGATGGTTGTCATTAATTGCAGGCACTGCATTACTCAGTGGCTGTAATTCTGCGCTGCTTGACCCTAAAGGACAGATTGGACTGGAACAACGTTCTCTGATACTGACGGCATTTGGCCTGATGTTGATTGTCGTTATTCCTGCCATCTTGATGGCTGTTGGTTTCGCCTGGAAGTATCGTGCAAGCAATAAAGATGCGAAGTACAGCCCGAACTGGTCACACTCCAATAAAGTGGAAGCTGTGGTCTGGACGGTGCCGATCTTAATCATCATTTTCCTTGCAGTACTGACCTGGAAAACTACTCACGCTCTTGAGCCAAGCAAACCGCTGGCGCATGACGAGAAGCCCATTACCATTGAAGTGGTTTCCATGGACTGGAAATGGTTCTTCATCTATCCGGAACAAGGTATCGCTACCGTGAATGAAATCGCCTTCCCGGCGAATACTCCGGTTGAGTTCAAAGTGACGTCCAACTCCGTGATGAACTCCTTCTTTATCCCGCGTCTGGGTAGCCAGATTTATGCCATGGCCGGAATGCAGACTCGACTGCATCTGATCGCCAACGAAGTCGGTACTTATGATGGTATCTCCGCAAGCTATAGCGGACCAGGCTTCTCCGGTATGAAGTTCAAGGCTATCGCAACAAAGGACCGCGCCGAATTCGACCAATGGGTTGCTAAAGCTAAACAGTCCACGAACACCATGAGCGACATGGCTGCGTTCGAAAAAGTGGCTGTGCCAAGCGAATACAACCAGGTGGAATACTTCTCCAACGTGAAACCAGATTTGTTTAAAGACGTTATTAACAAATTTATGGCTCACGGTAAGAGCATGGACATGACCCAACCCGAAGGTGAGCACAGCGCACACGAAGGAATGGAAGGCATGGACATGAGCCACGCGGAATCCGCTCACTAAGGGGCCGAGGAAGAATACGATGTTCGGAAAATTGACGCTGGATGCAGTGCCGTTCCATGAACCAATTGTCATGGTTACGATCGCTGCCATTATCATCGGTGGTGCGGCCTTACTGGGCCTAATCACTTACTTCGGTAAGTGGACCTACCTGTGGAAAGAGTGGCTAACTTCGGTTGACCACAAACGCCTTGGCATCATGTATGTCATTGTCGCAATCGTCATGTTGATTCGTGGCTTTGCCGACGCCATCATGATGCGTAGTCAGCAAGCGCTGGCTTCTGCAGGTGAAGCGGGCTTCCTGCCACCTCACCACTACGACCAGATCTTCACGGCTCACGGCGTGATTATGATCTTCTTCGTGGCAATGCCATTTGTTATCGGTCTGATGAACCTGGTGGTTCCGCTGCAGATCGGCGCACGTGACGTTGCATTCCCGTTCCTGAACAACCTGAGCTTCTGGTTCACCGTTGTCGGCGTAATCCTGGTTAACCTGTCTCTGGGCGTGGGTGAATTCGCACAGACCGGTTGGCTGGCGTACCCGCCACTCTCGGGAATAGAGTACAGTCCAAGCGTCGGGGTCGATTATTGGATATGGGCAGTCCAGTTGTCCGGTATTGGTACAACCCTAACCGGGATCAACTTCTTTGTGACCATCATTAAGATGCGTGCGCCAGGAATGACCATGTTCAAGATGCCGGTATTTAGCTGGGCATCGCTGTGTGCGAACATCCTGATTATCGCGTCTTTCCCAATCCTGACGGTTACCGTCGCGTTGCTGACCCTGGATCGCTATCTGGGCACCCATTTCTTTACCAACGATATGGGCGGCAACATGATGATGTACATCAACCTGATTTGGGCCTGGGGCCATCCGGAAGTGTACATTCTGGTTCTGCCGGTCTTCGGTGTGTTCTCCGAAATCGCTGCAACCTTCTCACGTAAACGTCTGTTTGGTTACACCTCACTGGTGTGGGCAACCGTCTGTATCACCGTTCTGTCGTTCGTTGTTTGGCTGCACCACTTCTTCACCATGGGTGCAGGCGCTAACGTTAACGCCTTCTTCGGTATTACCACCATGATTATCGCCATCCCGACCGGGGTGAAGATCTTCAACTGGCTGTTCACCATGTACCAGGGTCGTATCGTATTCCACTCAGCGATGCTGTGGACGATTGGCTTTATCGTTACCTTCTCAGTCGGCGGCATGACCGGCGTACTGTTGGCGGTTCCGGGTGCGGACTTCGTGCTGCACAACAGTCTGTTCCTGATTGCGCACTTCCATAACGTTATCATCGGCGGCGTCGTATTTGGATGCTTCGCAGGTATGACCTACTGGTGGCCAAAAGCGTTTGGCTTCACGCTGAACGAAACCTGGGGTAAACGCGCATTCTGGTTCTGGATCATCGGCTTCTTCGTGGCGTTTATGCCGCTGTATGTGCTGGGCTTTATGGGGATGACCCGTCGCCTCAGCCAGCAGATTGACCCGCAGTTCCATCCGATGCTGGTCGTTGCCGCCTGCGGTGCCGCGCTGATTGCATTGGGTATCCTGTGCCAGCTGATTCAGATCTTCGTTTCTATTCGCGACCGCGAGCAGAACCGCGACCTGACCGGTGACCCATGGGGTGGTCGTACGCTGGAGTGGGCAACCTCTTCCCCGCCTCCGTTCTACAACTTTGCCGTTGTGCCGCACGTTCACGAGCGTGATGCCTTCTGGGAAATGAAAGAAAAAGGTGAAGCGTACAAGCAGCCTGCGCACTATGAAGAAATTCATATGCCGAAAAACAGCGGTGCCGGTATCGTCATTACCGCTTTCGCAACACTGTTTGGTTTCGCCATGATCTGGCATATCTGGTGGCTGGCGATTGCAAGCTTCGCAGGCATGATCATCAGCTGGATTGTGAAAAGCTTTGATGAAGACGTGGATTACTACGTGCCGGTCCCGGAAGTCGAAAAACTGGAAAACCAGCATTTCGATGAGATTACTAAGGCAGGGCTGAAAAATGGCAACTGATACTTTAACGCACGCGACTGCCCACGCGCACGAACACGGGCACCACGATGCAGGCCAGACCAAGATCTTCGGATTCTGGGTCTACCTGATGAGCGACTGCATTCTGTTCTCTATTCTGTTTGCAACCTATGCCGTTCTGGTGAACGGCACCGCTGGTGGCCCAACAGGTAAGGACATTTTTGAACTGCCGTTCGTTCTGGTTGAAACATTCCTGCTGTTATTCAGCTCTATTACTTACGGCATGGCGGCGATCGCCATGTACAAGAACAACAAGAGCCAGGTTATCTCCTGGCTGGCGTTGACCTTCTTGTTCGGTGCCGGATTCATCGGGATGGAACTCTATGAATTCCATCACCTGATTGTTAACGGTATGGGCCCGGATCGCAGCGGCTTCCTGTCTGCGTTCTTCGCGCTGGTCGGCACGCACGGTCTGCACGTCACCTCCGGTCTTATCTGGATGGCAGTGCTGATGGTGCAAGTTGCTCGTCGCGGCCTGACCAGTACTAACCGTACCCGCATCATGTGCCTGAGCCTGTTCTGGCACTTCCTGGATGTGGTGTGGATCTGTGTGTTCACTGTTGTTTATCTGATGGGGGCGATGTAATGAGTCATTCTAACGAGAGCGGCGGCGCATCCCATGGCAGCGTAAAAACCTACATGACAGGTTTTATCCTGTCGATAATCCTGACGGTTATTCCGTTCTGGATGGTCATGACAGGTTCTGCCTCTCCAGCCGTCATTCTGGGAACTATTCTGGCAATGGCAGTGGTACAGATTCTGGTGCACCTGGTGTGCTTCCTGCACATGAATAGCAAATCTGATGAAGGTTGGAACATGACAGCCTTTGTCTTTACTGTGCTAATCATCGCCATCCTGGTTGTGGGCTCCATCTGGATTATGTGGAACCTTAACTACAACATGATGATGCACTAAGAGCGGCGATTATGATGTTTAAGCAATACCTGCAAGTAACAAAACCAGGCATCATCTTTGGCAACCTGATCTCGGTGATTGGGGGATTCCTGCTGGCCTCGAAAGGCAGCATTGATTATCCCCTGTTTATCTACACGTTGGTTGGGGTGTCACTGGTTGTGGCGTCGGGTTGTGTATTTAACAACTACATCGACAGGGATATCGACAGGAAGATGGAGAGGACCAAAAACCGCGTGCTGGTTAAAGGTCTGATTTCCCCTGCGGTCTCGCTGGTATACGCCACCCTGCTGGGTATTGCTGGCTTTATGCTGCTGTGGTTTGGCGCGAACCCTCTGGCCTGCTGGCTGGGGGTAATGGGCTTCGTGGTCTATGTGGGCGTCTATAGCCTGTACATGAAGCGCCATTCCGTTTATGGCACGCTGATTGGCTCACTCTCCGGCGCTGCGCCGCCGGTGATTGGCTACTGCGCCGTAACCGGTGAGTTCGATAGTGGTGCGCTGATTCTGCTGGCTATTTTCAGTCTGTGGCAGATGCCGCACTCTTACGCGATTGCGATTTTCCGCTTTAAGGATTATCAGGCAGCCAACATCCCGGTACTGCCGGTGGTGAAAGGTATTTCGGTCGCGAAGAACCATATCACGCTGTACATCGTGGCGTTTGCTATCGCCACGCTGATGCTAACCCTGGGCGGCTATGCTGGTTATAAATACCTGATTGTTGCTGCGGCGGTGAGCGTCTGGTGGTTGGGCATGGCGCTGCGCGGTTATAAAGTGGAAGATGACAGGGTCTGGGCACGCAAGCTGTTCGGTTTCTCCATCATCGCCATTACCGCGCTTTCCGTGATGATGTCCGTTGACTTTATGGTGCCAAACTCGCAGAACCTGCTGACTTACGTCTGGTAAAGATCTGCTGATACGAAAAGGGTGCCTCCGGCACCCTTTTTTATTGGCAGGGATGTTATTCAGTCATAAAGCCATTTCCCCGCTTCAGCCGACTCAGCAAACATCCTTACGGTTAGCGGTATGCGTGTTGCTTCCACTTCTTCCCGGTTAGCTTTGAACCATCTAGTGAATAGTGGCAGATTGTGCCATGGATAATAAGGTTTCCAGTTCACACATGATAAATCGACTTTGAACTCTTTCTCATATCGATCCAGAGCACTGTGAAGATCATCACCGGGGGCATCAAACAAATCTGAGTCGAGTTCTAAAGGAACCTCTTTCCAGTTTTCATCCAAATACCCAGGTATTTCTTCCCTGAAAAGCTTTAACACATCGTCTTGAATACTCATTAGAATGATGTCCACTGAATGCGATCTTTAGAGCGAGCAATTAAGTTGTATTTTATCTGAGTCTTTCTGGATACTTGCACAAGTGCATTTACAAGACCAATCCACCCAAGCCAGGGTACATAACGAGCAATCACAGCAGCGAGTTTGTTAGTGCTTTGTACCCTTAACCCCACCGGGGTGGGGACTTTAATACCAAATGGTACCCGCGCATCTTTCAGAAGCATTCTCCCGTATTTGGAAACAACACTTGTTCCTTCAATAGCCCCGTAAGGTTTTTGTCTCGTCTTCAACCAGGGTTGACCAGCCAGAATAGCGGCTCCCGATTCAATACCAATACCTAACTCATCACAAAACTGTTCCAGAAAGATGAGATCGAACAATTCGCCAGCGGACAGATTGCTGTGACCATGATACCAATAGGTTCCATTCGCCTCTTCAGTTGTGTCCATTCTATCCCCCATTATGCCGTCTGCCGGTCATTCCATGCGTCGGTATAGATAATGTTCCCGTCGCAATGCTTCCAGGTGATTTTTTCGTAGCGTAATTCTATGGTTTCAAGATGGTTATTATTCATGTCCTCTGGACCAGCCATCGAGGGAGAAACGGAGACAATCCGCACCCCTTCCAGAAACATATTGAAGTATTCAACTTCCTGACCGGCATCATTGATTTTGTACCAACGAATCTCTGCAGACTTAAGATTCTGACCAGAAGCGACAGCTTTGTATAAATACGGGCTAGAGTAGTCAAACTCTTTGACGATCATCATCGGTGAATGTTGGCGTGTGCCAGTTGGCTTGCCTGTACCGTTATCAGTGGGAATAGACAAATTGTGATGAAAGCCTTTAAATTCAATACTGTATTCTCTTCCCTCTACATCACACCCGCCCTTAATCAGCGCACCACCATCGTCATAAATCCACATATTGCCCGGAATCGCCATTTTCCTTTTCCCTCTTTCCATTAGAAATAACCACAAAAAGACTACACCTGTAATTATCACAAGTAAATTAGTTGCATCTGTAATTATTTCGATTTTCCCACTACACAATTCCACATATCGTAGAGGTTTACCGCACTCCTTCCCCGCTTTACACTAGGCGCGAAATTAATACAGAGGTGGGAATGAACGATTACAAAATGACGCCCGGTGAGTTGCGCGCCACCTGGGGTTTAGGGACCGTATTCTCGTTGCGCATGCTTGGCATGTTTATGGTTCTGCCGGTTCTGACCACGTACGGTATGGCGCTACAGGGTGCCAGTGAAGCGCTAATTGGCCTTGCCATTGGCATTTATGGTCTGGCGCAAGCCGTTTTCCAGATCCCCTTTGGTCTGCTTTCTGACCGAATCGGTCGTAAGCCGCTTATCGTCGGCGGGCTGGCGGTGTTCGTTCTCGGCAGCGTGATTGCCGCCCTCTCCGATTCAATCTGGGGCATTATTCTCGGTCGCGCTTTGCAAGGCTCTGGCGCGATTGCCGCCGCCGTGATGGCGCTGCTTTCCGACTTAACCCGTGAGCAAAACCGTACCAAAGCGATGGCGTTTATCGGCGTCAGCTTTGGTATCACCTTCGCCATTGCGATGGTGCTAGGACCGATCGTTACCCATGCGCTGGGGCTACACGCGCTGTTCTGGATGATTGCGGCTCTTGCAACCACCGGCATCGTGCTAACCATTTGGGTCGTTCCCAATAGCACCAGCCACGTGCTGAACCGCGAATCTGGCATGGTAAAAGGCAGCTTCAGCAAAGTGCTAGCGGAGCCCAAACTGCTCAAGCTCAACTTTGGCATCATGTGTCTGCACATTTTGTTGATGTCCACTTTCGTCGCCTTACCGGGCCAACTGGCGAAAGCCGGTTTCCCCGCCGCAGAACACTGGAAAATTTATCTGGTGACGATGCTGCTGTCCTTTGTTTCCGTGGTGCCGTTCATCATCTACGCAGAAGTGAAGCGGCGGATGAAGCGCGTATTCCTCGCCTGCGTGTTACTGATCCTTATCGCAGAGATTGTATTATGGAGCGCTAACGTGCGTTTTTGGGGGCTGATTGCGGGCGTTCAGATATTCTTCCTCGCCTTCAACCTGATGGAGGCCCTCCTCCCCTCGCTTATCAGCAAAGAGTCTCCGGCTGGCTATAAAGGCACGGCGATGGGCGTTTACTCCACCAGCCAGTTTCTTGGCGTGGCGATTGGCGGTTCGCTCGGCGGTTGGGTGGTCGAAATGTTTGATGGTCAGGCGGTATTCCTGGCCGGCGCGCTTCTGGCGGCAGTTTGGTTGTTGGTGGCAAGCACAATGAAAGAGCCGCCATATGTCAGTAGCCTGCGAGTGGAAATCCCACCTGAGATTGCCGCAGATGACACCCTTAAGCAGCGTCTGCTGGCTAAAGAAGGGATAAGCGAAGTGTTAATTGTAGCGAAAGAGCATTCGGCTTACGTGAAAATCGACAGCAAAGTGACGAATCGATTTGAGGTTGAACAGGCCATCAGCCAGGCGTGAAGAGTGCCAGATGGCGACTATCGTTTGACCCGGCCTACAAATAGCGTGTGCAACCTGTAGGCCGGATAAGCGTAGCGCCATCAGGCATTACGACTTAATCGCGGAAGTTCTTAAACTGGAACGGCTGGCCGAGATCGCCGCCGCGAACCAGCGCCATAACGGATTGCAGATCGTCACGCGCCTTGCCAGTCACGCGGATTTCTTCGCCCTGAATCTGCGCTTGCACCTTCAGTTTGCTGTCTTTGATCAGCTTAACGATTTTCTTTTGCACCGCGCTTTCAATGCCCTGTTTCAGCTTAGCTTCAACAAACCAGGTTTTACCGCTATGCACGAAGGTTTCTGGTACGTCCAACGAAGTGCCTTCAATACCACGTTTCAGCAGCTTGGCACGTAAAATATCCAGCAGCTGATTGACCTGGAAATCAGACTCGCTTAGCACCTTAATCGTCTTATTCGACTCGTTCAGCTCAAAAGTCGCTTCAACGCCACGAAAATCAAAGCGTGACTCCACTTCGCGGCTGGCGTTATCTACCGCGTTACGGGCTTCCTGAAGATCAACTTCAGAAACAATATCGAAAGATGGCATCTTTTCCTCTCCCTTCATTTTTGATGCGAAGCATAATACCTGCAAAGTTACACAACAGACAGCGCTATACTAGGCTGTATCCTTTAATTGTACGTGGTACTGATACCTGCGAACAATAATGGGGTACGGCCGATATGGATTAACACCTGGTGATGTTGCAGGTGAGGAGGAAGAATGAAAATTACCGTACTGGGATGTGGAGCGTTAGGACAGCTTTGGCTAACCACGCTGTGCAAACATGGACATGAGGTTCAGGGGTGGCTACGCGTACCGCAACCCTATTGCAGCGTTAACCTGATCGACACGGATGGGTCAGTATTCAATGAATCCCTGACGGCAAACGACCCCGATTTTTTGGCGAAAAGCGACCTGTTGCTTGTCACTCTGAAAGCCTGGCAGGTTTCTGATGCGGTCAAAGGCCTGGCCTCCATTCTGCCTGACACCACTCCCATTCTGCTGATTCACAACGGTATGGGGACGATTGAAGAGTTGCATAACATTAAGCAACCTCTATTGATGGGCACCACAACCCACGCGGCACGCCGTGACGGCAACGTGATCATTCATGTCGCTCAGGGAACAACAAGGATTGGTCCGGCGCGTGAACAAGACGGTGATTTCAGTTATCTGGCTGAAGTCCTGCAAGAGGTGCTGCCGGACGTCGCCTGGCACAACAATATTCGCGCTGAGTTGTGGCGCAAGCTGGCCGTCAACTGCGTCATTAACCCGCTGACCGCATTATGGGATTGCTCAAATGGAGAGTTACGCCATCATCCTGAAAAAATAGCGCTCATCTGCGAGGAGGTGGCGGCGGTCATTGAACGCGAAGGCCACCACACATCAGCAGATGATTTACGCTATTATGTTGAGCAAGTGATTGACAGTACGGCGGAAAATATCTCATCAATGCTGCAAGACATACATGCCCTGCGCCATACTGAGATCGACTACATTACCGGTTATTTGTTAAAACGCGCCCGCGCGCACGGCATCGCCGTACCGGAAAATGCCCGCCTGTTTGAAATGGTTAAGAGAAAGGAAAGTGAGTATGAGCGCTCAAGCACTGGTATGTCTCGCCCCTGGTAGTGAAGAGACCGAAGCGGTCACCACTATCGATCTGCTGGTTCGCGGCGGAATTAAGGTCACGACCGCCAGCGTTGCCAGCGATGGCGGCCTGACGATCGTGTGCTCACGCGGCGTGAAACTACTGGCGGATGCACCATTAGTGGAAGTTGCTGACGGGGATTTCGACATTATCGTGTTGCCCGGCGGTATTAAAGGCGCCGAGTGTTTTCGCGACAGCCCTCTGCTTGTCGAAACCGTGAAACAGTTTCATCGCTCCGGGCGCATTGTCGCGGCAATTTGCGCCGCTGCCGCCACAGTCCTCGTCCCACACGATATTTTTCCCATCGGTAACATGACCGGTTTTCCGGCGCTGAAAGACAATATTCCCACTGACCAGTGGCAGGATAAGCGCGTCGTATGGGATCCGCGCGTCAATCTGTTAACCAGCCAGGGACCGGGAACCTCAATCGATTTCGGTTTAAAAATCATTGATCTCCTGGTGAGTCGCGAAAAGGCTTACGAAGTGGCATCACAACTGGTGATGGCTGCAGGAATTTATAACTACTACGAGTAATCTTCAGGCCACTCGCATTCAAGGAATTATGATGAAAGGATATCTGAGCGGAGTGGCTTTACTGCTCCTTTCCGGCTACGCCAGTGCGACTCAACTTGAAATTGAGAGCCTTGAGTATCGCTATCCCGCAAGCACTGAGATGCAATATCGCGTGCCGTGGTTTACCTCAACGGATAACCCACAGGTTGCAAAACGCATTAACGATTATATTTTCACAAGCTTTATCAATCAGCTACCGGGAAATAATCCACAAGCGACCGTGAATCAGTTTGCGAAATCAGAGATGAATCCCACCGCAAACCTTGACTACACGGTTGAGTATCGCGACGCCAAAGTGTTGACCCTCAACATGTTTGTCGAAGGCTGCGGGGCGTATTGCGAGTCGTACAATGTACCGATCAGCTTCGATTTAGCCAACGGCGCGACAATTACCCTTAACGACCTCTTTTCCCGCTCCACGATGAACGAGTTGAACACCCGTATCAGAAAAGATATCCGCAGCCAAATTGATACCTTTGTTGCCGCACAGAAATCACAAAAGCCGGAGCAAATAAAAGAAGACGGTGGAGATTCTGGCTTTGCCGAATTCTACGCATCGTGTGCAACCTACACCGACGGTCTGTACTACATCGACAAATTCTCCCTGCAAAAAGACCATCTGGCTTTCCTGAATGGACGTTGTAGCAACCACGCCAATCGCGCGGGTGACGAACTGGGCGATTTCACCACGAAAATCCCGACCGTTGAACTGCATAATCAGGTCACGCCTTACGGCCAGTATCTGACTACCGCAAAGAGAACAACACCGGTTTCGCCAGCGCCCGGCATTGACGGCAAGGTCATGTACGGCACGTTGGGAAAAAGCATGCGTATTGTGTTGAAGGTCGACTGCAAATACGGTGATTTTTTTGAAGGGGCTTACTTTTACCAGAAATTTGGCGCACCGATTGAATTAAACGGTAAATGCGACACAGCCTACAATCAACATTATGTACTGAAGACCTCTGCCGCTGAACAATCGGAAGAGAAGATAACGCTGGAGTTAAAAGACGGCGTCTATCAGGGTGTCTGGGAGTCGAACGGGAAAAAGCTCCCCATCCGTTTTGAATAATATTGTTATATTGCCGGATGGCAGCGTAACCTATTTATCAGGCCTACAAAATATACAGCTTGCAGGCCTGATAAGCGCAGCACCCTCAGGCAAAAGTCACTACGGGCGATATACCTTCACGTTTTCAAAGCCCTGCTCGCGCAGATACAGCGCCTGCAGACGGCTCATCACCCCGCGTTCACACCACAGCAGCCAGGTTTTACTCTGGTCTAGATCGCCGAATTTGGTGCTCAGTTTGTAGAACGGCAGAGAAACGACGTCCACACCGTCAACCTTCAGCGGTTTGTCATCCTGTTCATCCACAGAGCGGATATCCAGAATCACATCGTTCGGGCCGAAGCCGCTCACGGTTTCCACTTCCACCACGGTCTGCTGCGTCTGCTGGGCGATATCACGAATATCGATATTGTTCGCTTCTTCAACCACTTTATCGAGGATAGAGAAATCGAAGTTTTCTTCTTCGGCCTCAATCTTCGCTTTAATCGCTTTCACCGTCGGGCTTTTTGAAATCACACCGCAGTATTCCGGCATGGTACGGGCAAAGTCCTCAGTACCAATTTCACGCGCCAGATTAATGATGTGCTCCTTATCATGGGAGATAAGCGGGCGCAGGATCAGGGTGTCAGAAACGTTATCGATCAGGTGCAGGTTGGTCAGCGTCTGGCTGGACACCTGGCCCAGCGCTTCACCGGTTACCAGCGCCTGTACGCCGTAGCGCTCAGCGACTTTCGACGCTGCACGAACCATCATACGTTTAAGGACCACGCCCATCTGACCGTCGTCGACTTTCTCCAGGATCTCGCCAACCACCGGCTCAAAGTTGATCGCGACAAAACGCACGCGATGCGAGCTACCAAAGCGGTTCCACAGATAATGCGCCACCTGACGAACGCCGATTTCATGCGCTGCGCCGCCGAGATTAAAGAAGCAGTAGTGCACGCGGCAGCCGCGACGCATCAGCATATAGCTGGACACGCCGGAGTCGAAACCACCGGAAATCAGCGACAGTACATCTTCCTGCGTCCCGATCGGGAAACCGCCAATACCTTCATAGCGGCCTTTAACCAGCAGCAGACGGTCGTTTTCGATTTCAAGATTAACCGTCACGTCCGGCTTCGTCAGCTTCACGCGCGCGGATTCAATATGCTGGTTCAGTCCACCGCCAACATAGCGTTCCACCTCAATAGAGCTAAACTCATGCTTACCGCGACGCTTAACGCGTACGCAGAAGGTTTTGCCTTCCAGTTGATCGCGATACTGCACCAGCGCTTTCTCGAAAATATCGTGCATATCGGTAAACGGCACGTCTTCAACTTCGAGAATATGGTGGATCCCCGGAATACGGGTCAGCGCGTCGCGAATATCCAGGCGCTGGCTTTCATCTTTAGCGCGAACCTCAACGTGATCCCAGTGGCGGACAACGGCAAGGTCTTCATCATAGTGCTTTAAAACGTTACGAATGTTCCCTGTCAGAATTTTTATAAAGCGCAAACGCACAGATTGGCTTTTGATGGTGATTTCTGGGAACAATTTAATGATAAACTTCATGGCGGCAATGGTTCTTTGGCAAGTCTGAATGACTTGTAATGGAAAAAAATACAGCAGCCCATACCCTGCGGCTGCATCCAGGCGCGCAAGTATACCACCATCATGGTCATCCTGTGCACATCGCCTTACCATTGTGCGTTATTTGCTTATCAGTGCGAGTCCGTTACCATAGCCTTGTGCTGCCAATACAGAGAGTCAGACATTCATTATGCCGAAGAAAAATGAAGCGCCAGCCAGTTTTGAAACAGCGCTGAGCGACCTGGAACAGATTGTTACCCGTCTGGAAAGCGGCGACCTGCCGCTGGAAGAAGCGCTGAACGAATTTGAACGTGGCGTACAGTTAGCACGTCAGGGACAGGTCAAGTTGCAGCAGGCTGAACAGCGCGTACAAATCCTGCTATCAGATACTGAAGACGCCGCCCTTACGCCTTTCACACCGGATAATGAGTAAATGGATTTTACGCAGCAGCTACAGGCTTGCGTTGAGCAGGCCAACCAGGCACTGAGCCGTTTTATCGCGCCATTGCCCTTTCAGAACACTCCCGTGGTCGAAACCATGCAATATGGCGCATTATTAGGCGGTAAACGTCTGCGCCCGTTTCTGGTGTATGCGACCGGTCAGATGTTTGGCGTCAGCCTGAGTACGCTTGATGCTCCCGCTGCCGCCGTCGAGTGTATCCATGCCTATTCGCTGATGCACGATGACTTACCCGCGATGGACGACGATGACCTGCGCCGCGGTCTGCCGACCTGCCACGTAAAATTTGGCGAGGCGAATGCGATCCTGGCCGGAGATGCGCTACAGACGCTGGCGTTCTCCATTATCAGCGACGCCCCGATGCCGGAAGTTTCTGACCGTGACCGCATCGCGATGATCTCTGAACTGGCCCAGGCCAGCGGTATCGCCGGTATGTGCGGCGGTCAGGCGTTGGATCTGGACGCTGAAGGCCATCAGGTAGAATTGGATGCGCTGGAGCGTATTCACCGCCATAAAACCGGGGCATTGATTCGCGCCGCCGTGCGTCTGGGTGCGTTAAGCGCTGGCGATAAAGGGCGAGAATGCCTGGCAATACTCGACAAGTACGCAGAAAGCATCGGTCTGGCCTTCCAGGTTCAGGATGACATCCTGGATGTGGTAGGCGATACTGCAACATTGGGTAAACGTCAGGGTGCTGACCAGCAGCTTGGCAAAAGTACCTATCCTGCACTTCTGGGTCTTGAGCAAGCCCAGAATAAAGCCCGGGATTTAATTGAGGATGCCCGCCAGTCGCTAAGTTTGCTGGCCGCACAGTCACTCGATACCTCGGCACTGGAAGCGCTAGCGGACTACATAATCCAGCGTGATAAATAAACCAACATATCCCATGAGCTTGCGATGAGTTTTGATATAGCCAAATACCCGACCCTGGCGCTGGTCGACTCCACTCAGGAGTTACGCCTGCTGCCAAAAGAGAGCCTGCCAAAGCTTTGCGACGAACTGCGCCGCTATTTGCTCGACAGCGTAAGCCGTTCCAGCGGGCACTTCGCCTCTGGTCTGGGCACGGTGGAACTCACCGTAGCGCTGCACTACGTCTACAACACCCCGTTTGACCAGTTAATCTGGGATGTGGGACATCAGGCTTACCCGCACAAAATTCTGACCGGCCGCCGCGATAAAATCGGCACCATTCGGCAGAAAGGCGGTTTGCATCCATTCCCATGGCGCGGTGAGAGCGAATATGACGTACTGAGCGTTGGGCACTCCTCAACCTCCATCAGCGCAGGTATCGGTATTGCGGTTGCCGCCGAGAAAGAAGGCAAGGAACGCCGTACCGTTTGTGTGATTGGGGACGGTGCAATCACCGCAGGCATGGCATTTGAAGCGATGAACCACGCGGGTGATATTAAACCCGACATGCTGGTTATCCTCAACGACAACGAAATGTCGATTTCAGAGAACGTCGGCGCGCTGAACAATCACCTGGCGCAACTGCTCTCAGGCAAACTCTACTCCTCGCTGCGCGAAGGCGGGAAGAAAGTGTTCTCCGGTGTACCACCGATTAAAGAACTGCTCAAACGTACCGAAGAGCACATCAAAGGCATGGTTGTGCCGGGTACGCTGTTTGAAGAGCTGGGCTTTAACTATATTGGTCCGGTGGACGGACACGACGTGCTGGGGCTTATCACCACGCTTAAGAACATGCGCGATCTCAAAGGTCCACAGTTCCTGCACATCATGACCAAAAAAGGTCGTGGCTACGAGCCGGCGGAAAAAGATCCGATTACGTTCCACGCGGTACCAAAATTCGATCCATCCAGCGGATGTCTGCCGAAAAGCAGCGGCGGCCTGCCGAGCTATTCAAAAATCTTCGGTGACTGGCTGTGTGAGACCGCGGCGAAAGACAATAAGCTGATGGCGATCACCCCGGCGATGCGCGAAGGCTCCGGTATGGTGGAGTTCTCACGTAAGTTCCCGGACCGCTACTTTGATGTGGCGATTGCCGAGCAGCACGCGGTGACGTTTGCAGCCGGTCTGGCGATTGGCGGTTATAAGCCGGTCGTGGCTATTTACTCCACCTTCCTGCAACGCGCTTACGATCAGGTACTGCATGATGTCGCCATCCAGAAACTGCCGGTCCTGTTCGCCGTCGACCGGGCAGGTATCGTTGGCGCTGATGGACAAACCCACCAAGGGGCGTTCGACCTCTCTTTCCTGCGCTGCATCCCGGAAATGGTCATTATGACCCCAAGCGATGAGAACGAATGTCGCCAGATGCTGTTCACCGGCTATCACTACAACGACGGTCCAACGGTCGTACGTTATCCGCGCGGTAACGCGGTGGGCGTTGAGCTGGCGCCGCTGGAACATCTGCCAATCGGCAAAGGCATCGTGAAGCGTCACGGGGAGAAAGTAGCGATTCTCAACTTCGGCACCCTAATGCCGGAAGCCGCTCAGGTCGCAGAGTCACTGAACGCCACGCTGGTTGATATGCGCTTTGTGAAACCGTTGGATGAAACGTTGATCCTCGAAATGGCAGCCCAACACGAGGTGCTGGTCACCCTCGAAGAGAATGCCATTATGGGCGGCGCTGGTAGCAGCGTAAACGAAGTGCTAATGGCCCATCGCAAGCCTGTTCCGGTGCTGAACATTGGCCTGCCTGACTTCTTCATCCCGCAGGGGACTCAGGACGAGGCTCGCGCCGAACTGGGACTTAATGCCGCCGGAATTGAGGCCAAAATCAAGGCCTGGCTGGCATAATCCCCTCCCCGCTCCTGCTATGCTTAACTCATCACGAGCTAAGCAGGAGTGGATTAATGAAATACAACACCTTAGGAAAAACCGACCTACGGGTCTCCCGCCTTTGCCTGGGTTGCATGACGTTTGGCGAGCCCAATCGCGGCAATCACGCCTGGACGCTACCAGAAGAAAGCAGCCGCCCGATAATCAAACACGCTATTGAAGGCGGCATTAACTTTTTTGATACCGCCAACAGCTACTCCGCTGGCAGCAGCGAAGAGATTGTCGGCCGCGCGCTGCGTGATTTCGCCCGCCGCGAAGAGGTCGTGGTCGCCACCAAGGTTTTTCACCAGGTTGATGATTTAGCGGAAGGATTATCCCGCGCACAAATCTTGCGCTCAATCGACGATAGCCTCAGACGCCTGGGTATGGACTATGTGGACATCCTGCAAATTCACCGCTGGGATTACAATACGCCTATCGAAGAAACGCTGGAAGCCCTTAACGACGTAGTGAAAGCCGGTAAAGCTCGCTATATTGGCGCCTCATCCATGCACGCGTCTCAGTTTGCTCAGGCGCTGGCCTTACAGAAACAACACGGCTGGGCGCAGTTCGTTAGCATGCAGGATCACTACAACCTGATCTACCGTGAGGAAGAACGCGAAATGCTGCCGCTTTGCTATCAGGAAGGCGTCGCGGTGATCCCTTGGAGTCCGCTGGCGCGTGGTCGCCTGACGCGCCCCTGGGGAGAAACGACCGCACGTCTGGTTTCTGATGAAGTCGGTAAAAATTTATACAGTGACAGCGATGAAAACGACGCGCAAATTGCCGCGCGGCTGACCGGTGTCAGTGAGGAATTAGGCGTAACGCGTGCGCAGGTTGCGCTGGCCTGGCTGCTGAGCAAACCGGGGGTGGCAGCGCCGATTATCGGCACTTCACGCGAGGAACAGTTGGATGAGTTACTTAATGCGGTGGATTTGACGCTGAAGCCAGAGCAGATTGCCGAGCTGGAAACGCCGTACAAACAGCATCCGGTGGTCGGATTTAAATAATCTGGCATTGCCCGATGGCGCTGCGCTTATCGGGCCTACGAAACCGCCATCGTGTTTCCAGGCCGGATAAGGCGTTTACGCTGCCATCCGGCAAGCCCATTTAAATGATACCTACCGGCCAGTGATGGCCGATAAAATACAAAATTCCGGCGGAGAGTATTCCGGCCACAATATCATCAATCATGATCCCCGTACCGCCATGCACGTTGCGATCGAACCAACGGATCGGCCACGGCTTCCACATATCCAGAATACGGAAAATCACAAATCCGGCGGCGACCCACTGCCAGTCGTGGGTCGGCAGCGCCATCAGGGTTATCCACATCCCGACAAACTCGTCCCAGACAATGCTACCGTGATCGTGCACGCCCATATCTTTCGCCGTTTGATGGCACAGATAAACGCCGATACAGATAGACAACATGACCACCAGTGAATACAGCTGCCACGGCAGAAACGTCATTAAATACCAAAAAGGGATCGCCGCCAGCGATCCCATCGTGCCTGGAACAATTGGGCTCAGCCCGCTGCCAAAACCGGTGGCCAACAGGTGCCACGGATTGCGCATACTCAGGCGGCTTTTGGCGACATCTTTTTTAAGGCGCGGCAAAATGGTCATATCCTTTCCAGTCGAACGTGACGGGTTTTCCGTCGCGCGTAAAGTGAATGCCTTCCACGTCCGCGCTCATCTGCCCAATGCAGGTAAACGATGCGCCGAGATTTCCCAGCGCCACGTCCAGTGCGCCACGGTTAATTTCCGGTACGGTAAAGCATAACTCATAATCTTCACCACCCGAGAGCGCCCAGCGCAGGGCTTGTTCCGGCTCAACGTGTTGGGCAAATGCCGTAGAGTATGGCAACGCATCGACGTTAACCCGCGCCCCACAGCCGCAGGCCTTGACGATATGCCCCAGATCGGAAATCAGGCCGTCGGAAATATCGATAGCCGCACTGGCCAGATCGCGCAGGGCTTGTCCCTGCAAAATACGCGGTGTTGGACGCAGATGACGTTTAAGCAGATAGTCTGCGTCTTTTGCATCTGCCACCTGCAAGCGATCCTGCAAAATCGCCAGCCCGGCCGCGCTGTCGCCCGGCGTACCGGTCACATAAATCCAGTCCCCCGGTTTCGCACCGGAGCGTTTTAAGGCCCGTCCAACAGGGACGTAGCCGTGGATACCCAGCGTCATCGACAGTGGCCCACGCGTGGTGTCACCACCTATCAGCTGCATATCATAGTAATTGAGGAGTTCAAACAGGCCATCGCTGAAGGCTTCAAGCCAGACTTCATCGACGTCAGGCAGTGTGAGCGCCAGCGTCAGCCACGCAGGATCGGCTCCCATCGCCGCCAGATCGCTCAAATTCACCGCCAGCGCTTTCCAGGCGAGATCGGTGGGATCAATGTCGGGGAGGAAGTGGTTGCCTGCCACCAGCGTATCGGTGCTGATCGCCAGCGTCTGTTTTTCAGGGATGTTCAGAAGTGCGCAATCGTCACCAATACCGGTTTCGACATCAAGACGAGACGTTCTTACGCGGTCAAAATAACGGGCAATCAGGGAAAATTCGCCGCATGCCATACGTTATGCCTCAGCAGAAAAAAAAGAAAAAGCCGGGGGCAGCGGAAACAAGTTCCACCATCCAGCCGGCCTCGGGATTACTTTTTGTTGGGGCGAATCACAGGTGCTGCTTTATCCAGTACGCCGTTCACGAATTTATGGCTGTCTTCAGCGCCGAAGGTTTTCGCCAGTTCAATCGCTTCGTTGATGGCCACTTTGTACGGCACATCACTACGTTTAGACAGTTCAAACAGCGCAATACGCAGCACGGCTTTTTCTACCTGACCCAGCTCTTCCAACAGACGAGACAGATAAGGCTTCATTAATCCATCCAGGTACGCGCTGTTAGTCGCCACCCCGGACAGCAGTTCACGGAAATACAGAACGTCGACATCTTTTACGTCCTGTTCCGCCAGGAACTGGTATTCAACATCAGCGATGTCGTTCTGGGACAACTGCCAGGAGTAGAGCGCCTGGACGGCACACTCACGGGCGCGGCGACGAGCAGCAGGTTTCACGGATTTCCCCTTACAAAAATCAGGCCTTGATGGCTTTCAATACATTAATCATTTCAAGTGCAGTCAGTGCAGCTTCTGCGCCTTTGTTGCCAGCTTTAGTGCCAGCACGTTCGATGGCTTGTTCAATACTTTCGGTGGTCAGAACACCGAAGGCTACCGGAATGCCACTGTCCTGAGCGACATGCGCCAGGCCATTGCTTGCACCGCCAGCCACATATTCGAAGTGCGCGGTGCCACCACGAATCACCGTACCTAACGCAATCACCGCGTCGTATTTACCGGATTTTGCAAGTACTGAGGCTGCCAGCGGCAGCTCATACGCGCCCGGAACCCAAACGACGGTAATGTTTTCATCTTTAACCTGACCAATACGTTTCAGGGCGTCGATCGCACCTTCCAGCAGGCTGTCATTGATAAAGTTGTTGAAACGCGCAATGGTGATGGCGACGCGAGCGTCCGGGGTAGCAACGTTAGCTTCAATAATGTTCATATTCTTCCTTCGGATTCACTAGACCCCGCAGGGGGGCGGATTTTATCATAATAATCTGTGCGCTGCTTCCCTTTCGAACCGGGAGATCATGCGCCCACTAAATGCAGGCAAAGGTCCGGACCTACATGGCGTATTTCGTTGAATTTGAAATGGGGGGCGTCAGCCAGTTTCTCAAGGCCTGGAAGCACACATAATCCTCGTGCATCGCTGCCTAACAGTTTAGGCGCAACATACACGATTAGCTCATCGACCAGTCCGGCCTGTAATAACGCGCCCGCAAGCGTTGGACCTGCTTCAACCCAAATGCTGTTAATTTGCTGCTTGCCCAGTTGCATCATCAGCACCACCAGATCCAGGTGCCCGTTATGTTCCGGCACCTTCAGGCTGCGCACCGTCTCCGGCCAACTACGAGGATCATCTTTTGTCCGGGCAATCCAGGTTTCTCCAGGCTGTTGCACAATACGGTGTTCCGGCGTGACCTGATTCTGGCTATCAACAACAATGCGGATAGGCTGGCGCAGATTTTCCTGCGGGTAACTCGCCTGGGTTGACTCCCCAAGTTCCGACCAACGCACGGTAAGCTGAGGGTCGTCAGCCAACACCGTAGCGCTGCTGGTTAAGATGGCGTGGCTTTGCGCCCGTAATCGTTGCACATCGCGACGCGCCTGTGGCGAGGTTATCCACTGGCTTTCACCACTGGCCATCGCCGTACGCCCATCAAGCGACGCACCAAGTTTAAGCTGCACGTAGGGGAATCCCGTACGCATACGCTTGAGAAAGCCTTTATTAAGCTGCTCAACCTCGCTCATCATCAGCCCGTGACTGACGTCAATGCCCGCCTGTTGCAAACGGTAGAGACCACGACCTGCTACCTGCGGATTGGGATCCTGCATCGCTGCAACCACACGTGACACGCCTGCGGCAATCAGCGCATCGCAGCACGGGGGGGTACGACCATGATGGCTGCAGGGTTCAAGCGTTACATAGGCAGTCGCCCCTTGCGCTTTTTCTCCAGCCATGCGCAGAGCGTGGACTTCGGCATGCGGTTCGCCCGCGCGGTGATGATACCCTTCACCGACGATCTCCCCATCTTTGACAATCACGCAGCCCACGTTGGGATTGGGGTGAGTGGTAAAACGTCCGCGCGCAGCAAGCTTCAGCGCGCGCGCCATGTACAATTCATCCTGCATGGCTTAGTCCTGTAGGCGAGCAATCTCTTCGCCAAATTCTTTGATATCTTCGAAACTCCGGTAAACCGAGGCAAAGCGGATGTAGGCGACTTTATCGAGTTTTTTCAACTGCTCCATCACCAGGTTGCCGATCATCTTGCTCGGCACCTCACGCTCGCCAGTCGCACGCAGTTGTGATTTGATATGGTTCAACGCCATTTCGACGTCATCTGAGCTGACCGGACGTTTCTCAAGCGCTCTGAGCATGCCGCTGCGCAGCTTATCTTCATTAAAGGGTTCACGCACATCGTTGCTTTTCACAACGCGCGGCATGACAAGTTCAGCCACTTCAAAAGTGGTGAAACGTTCGTTACAGACCAGACACTGCCGACGGCGGCGTACTGAGGAGCCCTCGCCTACAAGACGAGAGTCAATTACCTTAGTGTCTACGGCGAAACAGAATGGGCAATGCATACGGCGTCCTGTCCTCAGTGGTTAACAGAAATCTATTTTACCCTGAACTGTCGTGACAACAAAGGCGCAGCGCTTTTGAGACAAAGGATCGATGCCTTCGTGCTCGGTGCGCACTACCATTATGCTATCGCGACAATGAAGGAAGTAATCACAATGACAAGACGTTACCTAAGAATTCTCCTGGTGGGAAGTCTCTTTAGTCTTAGCGCATGCGCACAGCAAAGCGAAGTACGCCAGATGCATCAAAGTGTTAGCACGTTGAATAAAGAGATGACACAGCTAAATCAGGAAACGGTAAAAATTACACAACAAAATATGTTGAATGCCAAATCAACCAGCGGAGCCTATCTGCTGCCGGGTTCCAATACACCAGCCCGACTGGACAGCCAGATTGGCATGTTACGGATGTCACTTGTCAATATTGCGCCGAACGCCGACGGCACGCGGCTCACATTACGTATTCAGGGTGAATCCACTACGCCTTTACCCGCCTTTAGCGCCACCGTCGAGTATGGACAAATTCAGGGCACCACGGATAACTATCAGGAAGCGAACGTTCAGAACCAATTGGTAACGGCCCCGGCAAGTATCCTTGCTCCCAGCGACGTAGACATTCCGCTGCAAATAAATGGCCTCTCTCCGGACCAGTTAGGATTTGTTCGTATCCACGACATCCAGCCTGTTAATCAATAAACTTTTTTGCGGGACGTTTTGTGCGTTCCGCAACATCACTCCGGCCCGTTTTGTTACTCACCTGACATAACCGATATTTCTGGTAAAACTTGGCAACATTCATGGGAGCCAGTACAATTCGCCGCCTAAAGTAAGCAAACGTGAACGCAATCGATTACGTAAATGATAGAACTGTGAAACAACACATATTTTTGTGAACAATGATTTTTATAATAGGCTCCGAAGAAACACGAAATATTTAGAAACGCAATTTGCGCCTTTTTCACTCCCGAAAGGGATTTCAAACAGTGGCATACATATGAAAAAAACATTACTTGCAGCCGGTGCAGTGCTGGCGCTCTCCTCGTCTTTTACTGCCAACGCTGCAGAAAATGACAAACCGCAATATCTGTCCGACTGGTGGCACCAGAGCGTCAACGTAGTGGGAAGCTACCACACCCGTTTCGGACCGCAGATTCGCAACGATACCTACCTGGAATATGAAGCTTTTGCGAAAAAAGATTGGTTCGATTTCTATGGTTACATGGATGCACCTGTCTTCTTTGGTGGTAACACTGATGCGAAAGGTATCTGGAACCACGGTTCTCCGCTGTTTATGGAAATTGAACCGCGCTTCTCCATCGATAAACTGACCGGCACCGACCTGAGCTTCGGTCCATTCAAAGAGTGGTACTTCGCCAATAACTACATCTACGATATGGGTCGTAACAAAGATGGCCGCCAGAGCACCTGGTATATGGGTCTGGGTACCGATATCGATACCGGTCTGCCGATGAGCCTGTCTCTTAACGTGTATGCCAAATATCAGTGGCAGAACTACGGTGCAGCCAACGAAAACGAGTGGGACGGCTATCGTTTCAAAGTGAAATATTTTGTACCAATCACTGAACTGTGGGGCGGTAATCTTAGCTACATTGGCTTTACCAACTTCGATTGGGGATCCGATCTGGGCGACGATGATTTCTCCGATCTTAATGGCAATAAAGCGCGTACTAACAACTCTATCGCTTCCAGCCATATTCTGGCGCTGAATTACGATCACTGGCATTATTCCGTCGTCGCTCGTTACTGGCACAACGGGGGTCAATGGAATGATGATGCAGAGCTGAACTTCAATAAAGGCAACTTTAACGTCCGTTCTACCGGTTGGGGTGGTTACCTGGTCGTAGGTTACAACTTCTAATCCTGCCAATTTATCGCAGACAAGCCAGCTTAACCGCTGGCTTTTTTATGGCTGGTCTTCACAGCGTACTTTACGTAAAAAGTCACTTAGCGAGCGATCTGCAGATTCACGAAAATGCCTGTCGAGCGGCGTGATCTTCAGACAACGATCAACGCGAAAGCAGCGATAATCGTCACGTTTCTCGCACCAGGCAACCAGCAACCAGTGCTCACCCCAGAAAAATAACCCCAGCGGCTGAACGTCGCGCCAAGAGAGATTCCCGGACTCGTCGCGATAATGCAGCGCCAACACATGCTGCGCCGAAACCGCGCGATGTAAGAGATCAAAAGCACTGCGTGAATGCGGCTGATTGCCAAAATCTGGCGCGAAAACCCGCGTTTGCTCGGCTCTGCGCCGACACTCTGGCGGCAATATCGCCAGCACTTTTTCCTGCGCGGATTCCAGCGCCTGTGAGAGTGAATCCCCGCCCCATGTTTTCAGCAACCGAATCGCTACCATTAACGCTTCTGATTCGCGATGCGTTAACATCAACGGCGGCAGATCAAACCCCGCCATTAAGCGGTATCCACTGCCCACTTCACCTTCAATGGGCACGCCGGATAAAGAGAGATCGCGGATATCGCGATAAATCGTCCGTTCAGAAACCTCAAGACGTTCTGCCAGCAGCGCCGCCGTTGTCACTCGCCTGCCACGCAGGATTTGTACAATCTGAAACAAGCGGTCGGCGCGTCTGGTCATTTTAATCCTCAGTCCTGAAAATATTACGCGGGTTGATGTAAACCAACACGATTGCCTTCGCTGTCAGTAAACAACGCAATAGTGCCAATATCCTGCCCCAGTTCGAGCGGACCAAACACGCACTGACCGCCAGCGGTGGCGACGCGTTTAAGCGTTGCAGCCAAATCATCCGTATACAGATAAATAATAGCGCCCTGCGCTGAAGGCGTAATACCGTCAAATTTAGCCAGCGCCCCGCCGGGAGCGGGATCCTGATGTGGAAATACGGCCAGCTCCGCGCTGTCCATATTCTCACGACGCAATGAAACCTGCATCACTGGCTCATAAAAAGCAATGGCGCGCTCCATTTGTGCCACGGGGATTTCAAACCAGCTAATTACGTTATTCATACTTCCTCCTGCCTGTGTGGGTAATCTCGGAAGGACTATAAGACAGGGCTACTGACAGCATACTGTCAGTAGTATGGCGACCGGAAAAGATAATGGACTGCTAGCAAATCGCAGGCAAAAAAAATCCCGACCTTGCGATCGGGATTCCAGTATCTTCACTCTTAATAGTTTAAGGCAGAATTGACGGTTGATCCGCCCCTTCTTTCTCAACCTTCTGCTGCAGCATGTGCTCACGCTTCATACCCAGCTTCAGCGCCAGCGCCGATGCTACGTAGATAGAAGATGCAGTACCGATGGAAACACCGATCAGCATCGTCAGCGAGAAGCCTTCCAGTACCGGACCACCGAACAGGAACAGCATCAGAATAACCATCAACGTCGTACCGGACGTAATCAACGTACGGTGCAACGTCTGAGTCAATGACACGTTAAAGATTTCGTAAGGCGTACCGCGACGAATTTTGCGGAAGTTTTCACGAATACGGTCAGATACGACGATACTGTCGTTCAGCGAGTAACCGATTACCGACATCAACGATGCGACGATAGTCAGATCAATTTCGATATGGAACAACGACAGGATCCCAAGTGTGATAATCACGTCGTGCGCCAGAGCGATAACTACCCCTGCCGCCAGTCGCCACTCAAAGCGGAAACCGACGTACACCAGGATGGATATTAACGCCGCCATCAGCGCCATTGCACCGGTTTGCGCCAGGTCTGCACCCACGCTCGGACCCACGAATTCAATTCGCTTCACTGCGGCGTTTTGGTTGGTGGATTCGTTAATCACACTCAACACTTTGCTGCCCAGTACCTGACCGCCGTCTGCGCCTTCAGTTGGCGGCATACGCACCATAATGTCGTGGCTGCTGCCGAAGTTCTGCAGAAGCGGATCAACAAAGCCCGCTTTCTCCAGCGCATCGCGCATCACGTCCATATCGGCCGGTTTTTCCAGCGTGATTTCAATTACCGTACCACCGGTGAAATCGAGACCCCAGTTAAACCCGCGTACGCCCATCACCACGATGGCCGCAATCAGCAGGAAACCTGAAATGCCGAAAGCCCAGTAGTCCCAGCGCATAAAGTCCCAGACTTTACGGCCGTGGTTCAATTGTTCAACAGTATATTCCTGTGCCACTTCGCACTCCTCAGATTGACAGCTTTTTGACGCGCTTGCCGCCATACAACAGGTTTACGATGGCACGTGTACCGACAATCGCGGTAAACATCGACGTCGCCACACCAATACCGGTAGTAATCGCGAACCCTTTAATTGCCCCGGTGCCAACTGCGTACAGGATAATGACCTTAATCAGCGTCGTAATGTTCGCATCAAAGATGGAGCTAAATGCACCCGCATAACCTTCATTGATGGCCTGCTGCACCGAACGCCCGTTACTCAACTCTTCTTTGATACGTTCGTTAATCAGTACGTTCGCATCGACCGCGACGGCAAGGGTTAAGACGATCCCCGCAATCCCCGGCATACTCAGCGTGGCTCCCGGCAGCAGCGACATAATACCGACAATCAGTACCAGGTTAGCAATCAGCGCACTGGTCGCGATCAGACCGAACTTCTTATAGAAGAAGATCATGAACAGAATAGACACCACCAGACCGGCCAGACACGCTTCCAGACCCTGTTTAATGTTCTGCATACCCAGGGTAGGACCGATGGTACGTTCTTCAACAATCTGAATCGGCGCAATCAACGCACCGGCACGTAACAGCAGAGAAAGCTGACGAGCTTCGTTCGGGTTGTTAATACCGGTGATACGGAAGCTGTTGCCCAGGCGAGACTGGATGTTGGCGATGTTAATCACCTCTTCCTGTTTCACCAGCACTGCGCGACCGTTGGCATCTTTTTTACCGCTGTCTTTGTACTCCACGAACAGGGTCGCCATCGGCTTACCGATGTTGTCCTTGGTGAAGTTGGACATGATGTTACCACCCGCGCTATCCAGCGAGATGTTAACCTGCGGCTGATTGTATTCGTCCTGGCTGGAAGTGGAGTCGGTGATATGATCACCGGTCAGGATCACGCGTTTGTACAGCACAACCGGCTGACCTTCACGAGACTGTTTCACTTCCGAATCACCCGGTACACGCCCGGATGCCGCAGCAGACTGGTCAACGTTGGTATTCACCAGACGGAATTCCAGCGTCGCGGTAGCGCCCAGAATTTCTTTCGCACGCGCGGTATCCTGAATGCCTGGCAGTTCGACCACAATGCGGTCAGCACCCTGACGTTGGACCACCGGCTCAGCAACACCCAGTTGGTTAACACGATTACGCAGAATGTTGATGTTCTGCTGTACCGCGTATTCACGGGCTTCGCTCAGGCGCGCATCGGTCATCACCGCACGCAGAGCATTGCTGCCCTGGCTGGAAATAACCAGATCCTGGTGACGCTTGCTCAGGTAAGAGATAGCTTCATCACGGGCGCTGCTATCACGGAAGGTGATGCTCAGACCGTAGTTATCTTCTTTGCGAACGGTAGTATAAGGAATGCCTTTTTCACGCAGATCGCTGCGCAGGCTATCGATATTTTGTTCCTGCAACTTACTCAGCGCGGTGTCCATATCCACTTCCATCAGGAAGTGAACGCCGCCACGCAGGTCAAGACCGAGTTTCATCGGTTCTGCGTGAATGGCTGCCAGCCAGCGTGGAGTTGCCGGTGCAAGGTTAAGCGCCACGACGTATTGATCGCCCAATACGCCCATTAACACTTCACGTGCGCGCAGTTGGGTATCAGTGGAGTCGAAGCGCGCAAGAATAGCACCCTCTTCCAGAGCCACAGACTTAGGTGTGATTTTATCTTCTTGTAACGTTTTCTGGACCTGGATCAGCGTTTGCTCACTGGCGGCGGCACCGCGCACGCCAGTGATTTGAACAGCCGGATCCTCACCATACAGGTTGGGAAGCGCATAGAGCAGACCGACGACAATAACGACGATCAGCATGACATACTTCCACAAAGGATAACGGTTTAACACGGCAGTTCCCTTTGGGAAAACAATAAATTACAGCGCCTTCATGGTGCCTTTCGGCAGAACGGCAGCTACGAAATCACGTTTAATAACCACTTCAGTGGTGTCGTTCAGCGCGATAGCGATGTAGCCAGATTCTGCTACTTTGGTCACGCGACCCACTAGACCACCGTTAGTCAGCACTTCATCGCCTTTCGCAATGGAGTTCATCAGATTTTTGTGTTCTTTGGTGCGCTTTTGCTGCGGGCGCAGGATCATGAAGTAGAAAATCAGACCAAACACCACCAGCATCAGAATCAGAGACATCGGGCTGCCCTGCGCCGGAGCACCTGTTGCCGCTACCGCATCAGAAATAAAAAAGCTCATTCAAATTCCCTCATTATTAAAATTAATCAACGTTCACAGGTGGAACTGGTCTACCCTGACGTTGGTAAAAATCGGTCACGAAGCTCTCTAATTTACCCTCTTCAATAGCCTTGCGTAAACCCGCCATCAAACGCTGGTAGTAGCGAAGGTTATGAATCGTGTTGAGTCGCGCGCCCAATATTTCGTTGCAACGGTCGAGATGATGCAAGTAAGCGCGCGAATAATTGCGACAGGTGTAGCAATCACACTCAGCATCGAGCGGACTGGTGTCGCTTTTATGTTTCGCGTTACGAATTTTTACCACGCCGTCAGTCACAAACAAATGACCATTACGGGCATTTCGCGTTGGCATCACGCAGTCAAACATATCGATACCGCGACGTACGCCTTCAACCAGATCTTCTGGTTTGCCGACGCCCATCAGGTAACGAGGTTTATCTGCCGGAATCTGTGGGCATACATGCTCCAGGATGCGGTGCATATCTTCCTTCGGCTCACCGACAGCCAAACCGCCGACAGCGTAGCCATCAAAACCGATGTCTACCAGACCTTTAACGGAGATATCACGTAAATCTTCGTAAACACTGCCCTGAATGATGCCAAAAAGCGCATTTTTGTTGCCGAGGCTATCAAAACGATCCCGACTGCGCTTCGCCCAACGCAGAGACATCTCCATCGAGCGTTTAGCATAGTCCCAGTCGGCCGGATACGGTGTACATTCGTCGAAGATCATGACGATATCGGAACCGAGATCGTATTGAATCTCCATTGATTTCTCGGGATCGAGGAAAATCGGATCGCCGTTGATCGGGTTACGGAAATGCACGCCCTGCTCGGTAATCTTACGGATATCACCCAGGCTGAAAACCTGGAAGCCGCCGGAATCGGTGAGGATTGGCCCTTTCCACTGCATAAAATCGTGCAGATCGCCATGCAGTTTCATGATTTCCTGTCCCGGGCGCAGCCACAGGTGGAAGGTGTTACCGAGGATAATCTGCGCGCCAGTTGCTTCAACTTCTTCCGGCGTCATGCCTTTCACAGTACCGTAAGTACCGACCGGCATAAAAGCAGGTGTTTCTACTACGCCACGATCAAAAACCAGGCGGCCGCGGCGAGCGCGACCATCTGTGGTATCCAGTTCAAATTTCATCTTAACTCCTGCGTCAGAAAAACAGTCCGACGTTTTAAATACTCATATCGCGGATTTATTCCCCGACACGCTCAGAAATAGCCTGCGGATTGTACGTGATAAACATCGCATCACCGTAACTAAAAAAGCGATATTCCGCTTTTACCGCTTCATGATAGGCGTGCATGGTGTTTTTATAACCAGCAAACGCGGAAACCAGCATGATCAGCGTTGATTCCGGCAGGTGGAAGTTGGTTACCAGGGCATCAATCACCTGATATTTATAGCCAGGATAAATGAATATTTGCGTATCGCCGAAAAACGGCTCGATAAGGTCGTTTTTGGCCGCCTGTGCCGCGCTTTCCAGTGAACGTACGGAGGTGGTGCCCACCGCAATCACGCGGTTGCCGCGCGCTTTCGCCGCCAGCACAGCATCAACGACATCCTGCGGCACTTCCGCATATTCGGAGTGCATGATGTGATCTTCGATGGTGTCTACGCGCACCGGCTGGAAAGTCCCCGCGCCCACGTGCAGCGTGACGAACGCCATTTCAATGCCTTTATCGCGCAGCTTAGCCAGCAGCGGATCGTCAAAGTGCAGACCCGCAGTCGGCGCGGCGACCGCACCCGGTTTTTCGCTATACACGGTCTGATACAGCTCGCGATCGGCATCTTCATCCGGACGGTCAATATACGGTGGCAGCGGCATATGGCCGATGGCGTTAAGGATATCCAGCACGCTGCGCTCGTCGTTAAACTCGACTTCAAACAGCGCGTCATGGCGTGCCACCATCGTTGCTTTAATACTTTCGTCGTCGCCCAGCAGCAGCTCGGCCCCCGGCTTTGGCGCTTTCGAGGCGCGAATATGCGCCAGAATACGTTTGTCATCCAACATACGCTCGACCAGCACCTCGATCTTGCCGCCGCTGGCTTTACGGCCAAACAGACGCGCCGGAATAACGCGGGTGTTGTTAAAGACCAGCAAATCGCCAGGGTTGAGCTTATCGAGCAAATCGGTGAAAGTACCGTGCGTCAGCGCGCCCGTCGGCCCGTCCAAAGACAGCAAGCGGCAACTACTGCGCTCAGCTTGCGGATAGTGGGCAATCAGGGATTCGGGTAGTTCAAAGGTGAAATCGGTAACGCGCATGACACTGACTCAGACTAAAATAAGAGGCGGGTAGTCTAGTGCCGGGGCGTCCTCCCTGCAACCTTTACCCCTCAAGTTAAAAGACATAATCTATACACAAAATCATTCAAGATGCATCGAGGCGGCAACTGAATGAGTCCCCGGGAGCTTACTCAAGTAAGTGACTGGGGTGAGTGAAGGCAGCCAACAAAGAGGCAGTTTGAAGGATGAAGTGGATATGAATTTTCTTGCACATTTGCATCTGGCTCACCTTGCCGACAGCTCGCTTTCCGGCAATTTGTTGGCCGACTTTGTCCGGGGCAATCCGGAAACGCACTATTCGCCTGACGTGGTGGAAGGCATCTTCATGCACCGTCGTATCGACGTGATGACCGATAACCTGCCGCAGGTGCGTGAAGCCAAAGAGTGGTTTCGCAGCGAAACGCGCCGTGTCGCGCCGATTACGCTGGACGTAATGTGGGATCATTTTCTGTCGCGCCACTGGTCGGAAATATCCCCCGACTTCCCGCTGGCGGACTTTGTCCGCTATGCACGCACCCAGGTGACCACTATTTTGCCTGAATCGCCACCGCGCTTTATCAATTTAAACAACTATATATGGTCAGAGAAATGGCTTGAGCGCTATCGGGACATGGATTTTATCCAGAACGTCCTGAATGGCATGGCCAGCCGCCGCCCACGACTCGATGCCCTGCGTGACTCATGGTATGACCTGGATACGCATTACGATGCGTTAGAGGAACGATTCTGGCAGTTTTATCCGCAAATGATGGAACAGGCGCAGCGTAAAACCCTTTGATTACAGCCCGTATTAGCCGCCGGATAAGCAGTAGCCGCCATCCGGTAAAAGATTGATAGACAAAACCTGTCTCATTGATTGCCAGCGCCTCTTTGTCTTATTCGCGAACACTCTCTATACTGGCCCGCGTTGCGTTCCAAAAACCCCTTAACATTGCAGGAGAATTATATGGTACTGGTAACTCGTCAGGCTCCGGATTTCACAGCAGCTGCGGTACTGGGTAGCGGTGAGATCGTTGAAAACTTCAACTTCAAACAGCATACCAACGGTAAAACTACCGTTCTGTTCTTCTGGCCGATGGACTTCACCTTCGTTTGCCCGTCTGAACTGATCGCTTTCGACAAACGTTACGAAGAATTCCAGAAGCGCGGCGTGGAAGTTGTTGGCGTTTCCTTCGACTCTGAATTTGTCCACAACGCATGGCGTAACACCCCTGTCGACAAAGGCGGCATCGGTGCAGTGAAATACGCAATGGTTGCTGACATCAAACGCGAAATCCAGAAAGCCTACGGCATCGAGCACCCGGAAGCGGGCGTTGCTCTGCGCGGTTCTTTCCTGATCGACGCTAACGGCGTTGTTCGCCACCAGGTGGTTAACGATCTGCCGCTGGGTCGTAACATCGACGAAATGCTGCGCATGGTTGACGCGCTGCAGTTCCACGAAGAGCACGGCGACGTTTGCCCGGCACAGTGGGAAAAAGGTAAAGAAGGTATGAACGCGTCTCCGGACGGCGTAGCAAAATACCTGACCGAGAACGTTTCCAGCCTGTAATTGGCATGAATCGTAAGAGGCCCGCAAATGCGGGCCTTTTTTATTGGTCTATGTCGGATTATCCTTTTTCACTTCACGCCAGATTCGCCACGCCATAAGCGCCAGTACGGCGACCCCAAGAATTAACGCCCCCCACACCAACAACGTTTTCCACTGGCTTTGTTGCTCAGCTACTGACGTTGCCGTCAATCGCGCTTCACCACCAAGCGCCACGCTCTCCTGAAGAGTCGCCCACGGTAGATAATCTATCTCCTGCGATTTACGCAGCGACGCCGGGATCAGCATATCGAGACCAACATCTGCCTTTTTCGCCGCCCGGTTTCCCCACGCCAGCATATAAGGCCCTTTGCCCTGCGTATTAAACACCAGTTGATAACTGTCGCGCATGCCGCTCAACTCAGGCAGCCTCTCTGGCAACCGGGCGTTAATGGTCGTCATCCGGACGGCCTCAACCAACTGACCGGAAAGACGAATATCTTCCGAACTCCTCCAGTCCAGATTGTAAAGCATGGTTTTTGTCAGCGGCTGCCAAGGCTCTTTTTCAGCGCTGCGCCAGGCCAGTTCCACCGGTAAAACACCTTCACTTTCCAGATCGATGCGAAGCGAGGTCAGCGGCTGGGGCTGCGCCCATCGCCAGACGGCTTCGTCATCCGAAACCTTATTCCCCTGGGCTTCAATCACGATACGCTCGGATTCCGGCTCGCTGCTGGCCGCTATCGCGCTCACGCTGTTTAACGTCAGCGCCGGACTTTGCGAGTCGAGGATCACAAGCAGGTAGCGAGTCGCCTCCACAGAGAGCGTGAGGCTGGCGCTGATGGTGTCCATTTTCAGGCGATCGTTATCACGCGTCAGATCCATTAACGGCGCATCTTCCTGCACGGGTCGCCAGTAGCGCAAATCACTGCTTGCATAAACCGAGGCTTTCCCCTGCCAGTTGCCCGCCTGCGAGTCCCAGTTCAGGCGTAACTGCGCCAGTGAAAAGGCATCTTTCGTCTCTTCCGGGAGCGTCAGTAAATAGCTCTGGCCGAGCGCTTTGACATCATCACTTTGCAAATGAATTTCAATGCCGCTCTTCGAGCGTAAAACAATAGCGTCTCCGCCTCGTTGCCCCTCCTCACGCGGCGCAACCGGTGACATATCAAGCGGGAAAAAACGCAGCGCCACTGCCTCTGGCGTAACGGGCTGGGTTTTCTGCGCCACCAGAGTAAACGGCACCGTCTCCCCCAGATGGTTAAAGACCCGGACATCGCGCAAATCCGCCCAGGCGGTACCCGGATACACCGCCGGAGGTAGCGAAACACGATACCACGGTGATGTGCCCGTAGTTTCCAGCGTCACCCCCGTTACGTAGTCCGCGGGAGACTCTTTCACTTCATCGCTGCTTACCGCCGCGCCTGTCGCGCCCAGCAGTACGCTGCATAACACCGCTTTCATCCATTTCATTTTTCTTCTCCAGCTTTGGGCAGTAATGGTGAAAAATACCCGATAATCAACACCAGAATGGCCACGCCGATAAACGCAACCGCGCGCGCCAGGCCGCCGCCTCCTGCGCTGTCCACCAGCATCAGTTTCACAATGACTATCCCCAACAATACCGCGCCACACAGCCATTCCCGACGCGAGCGGCGCCGGGTCGCCCGCAGCATCACCACCAATGCCGCCAGCATCCAGAACAGAGCAAAACAGGTTTGAATCAGCCGTGAATCCCATAGTGTGTCTACACGCCACGCAACCTCGCCATACCAGGACAATGCGCGCAGCAGCACACCATTGAGCCACCAAAAGCTGAGCGCCATCAGCGCCACAACCGGCCATGGGCGACATACCGAAAGCTGCGCCGGGAAATAGCGTTCAGACGCGCGATAAAACACCACCAGGCCCAGCAGGGCAAAAGCTGCGCCCTCTTCCAGCGGGTTGAGCAACGGCAGATAAGTCTGACGATAAACCACGCCATCTTGTAAATTCGTCAGCACGAGCAGACTGACCAGCACCAGCACAACGGGAACCATCGCCTGAACAGAATAGAGGGCCGGCCAGATGCGAAACGGCCAGATTTGTCGATGAACAGACTGATAAATCAGGAAAATAAGCAGCCCGCCAGCAGCCATCATCAGGCCGCTACCCCACGCGGCCCTTCCCCACGGCAGCCCCTGCGCGAACCAGAACAGCTCAACCGCGAGCGCCAGTAAAATCATCCAGAAGAACGATAAATGCGCCAGTCTGGAAAGCATTGGCGGTAATATTTGTGCATCACGCCAGAGCAGCGCTACCGCAACAATTAGCGCCGCGCACCAGGCCAGATTCGGCCAGCCCGCCGCAAAAATCTGCTGTACAGAGATCTGATAGATCAGCATCACCAGCATCATCGGCCACAGCAGCCATTTACTGGCATCCAGTTCCCGCCACGCCAGGCGACCCGCAATACTTCGCCAGCCCCAGCTCGATACCGCCATTAATGCCAGCACGCCAGACAGTACCCACCGCTCCTGTTTCAGAACGAGTTGCGATGCCGCAACGAGCGCAACAATCCAGAAAACCAAACCACCAGCGAGTAGCGCCCAACTGCCCGGCATCCAAATGTTGCGCCATAGCCATGCAGCAACCAGCCAACTGAGGCTGAGCACGGCAAAAATCAGCATGACTGAGAGCGCGGTTGTTCCGTTCGCCAGCGCCCATAGCGCGCTGCCCACGGCCAGCACGAGCAGCGCCGTACCGCTATAACTCATGCGTCGTTGCTGTTGTTGCACGCCCAGCCAGAGGATCCCAAGCCCCTCCAGCGACCAGGCCATCGCCGTCCAACGGGCTGAAAGCGCCAACGGGATAGCAAGCGTGGTAAACGCACCACCGAGCGCCAGGGCGGACAATACCAAAGGTCTCCCCAGAGAAAAGGAACGGCGCAACGCAAACTTTGCTAACACCAGATAGAAACCACCGTAGCCCAGCGCACTAAGCGCCGGACCATAAGCCATATGCCGGGTAATGGCATACTGCATTCCAAAACCGATCAGCGGTGGGGCAAACAGCAGTACGCCGTCAATA
The DNA here is from genome assembly GCF_013729795.1 of Citrobacter sp. RHBSTW-00859. NCBI lineage: Bacteria > Pseudomonadati > Pseudomonadota > Gammaproteobacteria > Enterobacterales > Enterobacteriaceae > Citrobacter > Citrobacter sp. RHBSTW-00859. Next base: position 3,729,875 of record NZ_CP056284.1, read on the forward strand.
ATCTGTTTGCCTTTTTCCTGCGCCCGGAGCGACAACGCCACGCTCAGCACGCCAAAAATAATCGTGTTGGCGATCAGGAACAGTTGGCAACTCAGGTAATACTCTGGTCGATAGTCCTCCAGGCCCCATACCCCGCCAACGCCGAAGGTGAACAGCAGGCCAAGCAGATTAAGCTCCCGCCAGTGCTGCCAGATGCTGATGGCGAGAATGCCGACCGAGAGCAGAAGATAGAATGAGAAGAGCGCGACATGACTGCCACCGCCGGTGGAAAGCAACAGCGGCGCGAGATAACCGCCAAGACTTGCCAGCATCGCCAGGCTGAGCGCCTTTTGCAGAATAGCCAGCCCCACACTCGCCGCACAAATCACCACCAGCAGCGCAAATGCCAGCGTCATTGGCAGCATTTGCCACAGCCGGAACGCGCCAAACACGGTGAGATAGAGTGCTCCGGTAGCTCCGCCCTGTAATATCAGCGCATAAATCGGTTGCTTATGCCGCAACCGCCAGCCCAACGCCAACAGCACAATAGCGAACAGCGCGGCCGCCACCAGACGCAGCTCCAGCGGAAACAGAGAATGTTCGACCGTATAACGCAGCAGGAAAGAAAGCCCCAAAAACAGGAGCAAAATACCGAGCTTTGCCAACGGGTTACCCTGCATAAACCAGCGCACCAGCGATGACATTACCCCGCCAAAAGCAGAAGGCCGCTCGACGTCGGGCGTAGATACCGCCGCATTATCCGGCTTCGGCTGTGAAGCCCACGGGTTAACGGGCTCAGGCGGCGGCTCAGTTACAGGCTCCGGCGATACGCTGCTCATCGCAGCCGTTGACGCATCGGCAGGAACAATTTCTTTTGCTGCCGTTGGCTCAACGGCGCTGGTCTGCGCCACACCGCGCAGCTCCAGCTCCTCTACCCGACGGCGCAAGACCATCAGCTCAGAACGTACAGCCGCACTGCGTCTGAATGCCACGATCGCGAGGCCAGGAACCACTACCAGCGCGAAGAATAATACAATGCAGCCAAGGGTTAGCAGCTCATCCATGTTTCCACCTTCACTGTATAAAGACAGACCAGAATGACACAAATTGTTGCAGTTGCGCCATATCGGTTAACACGATGAACCGCTTTTCAGAATAGACAATCAGCCCCTGCGTTTGGCCAGGGGCTGTGATGAGGGATTAAAACGCGAAGCAGGAGCAGCCAAGCGCGCCCCAGAAAGCCCGGTCATCTGACACCGGAATTGCCGATTTACGCGCTATATCATGCTGATGGCCGTGTACGCCGCAGCTGCCGCAGCACTGGTGCATCTGCACCAGTGCGCCAATTTTCGCCGCAGCAGGCGGCGCTGAGCGATAGTGCCCCGGCACTTTTACCACCGGCGACCAGTCAGGTACAACCGGGATGGCCGGCGGCGCCAGCGGAGTGAAATGCCCGGCAGCATACACCACTTTGCCATCGACAATGGTCATTACCGACTCTATGCCTTTGATCTCCTCTTCCGGCACACTGAAGTAATCTTTAGACAGCACCACCAGGTCGGCCAGTTGGTCTTTCTCGATGCGCCCTTTCTTACCCTGTTCGCTGGAGAACCAGGCGCTACCGGCCGTCCACAGTTCCAGCGCCACATCGCGTGGCAGGCGATTGTTATCATCGTACATCGCCATCCCTCCCACAGTACGGCCCGAAACCAGCCAGTAGAGCGCTGTCCACGGGTTGTAGCTGGCCACGCGGGTGGCATCAGTCCCCAGCCCTACCGGAACTTCAGCCGCCAGCATTTTCGCCACCGGCGGGGTATGTTTGACCGCATCTTTGCCGTAGCGATCGACAAAATATTCGCCCTGAAACGCCATACGGTGCTGAACAGCGATCCCGCCCCCCAGCGCTTTTACGCGCTCGATATTCCGTTCGGTAATCGTTTCAGCGTGATCGAAGAACCAGTGCAGGCCATTGAACGGGATATCGCGATTCACCTTCTCGAATACGTCGAGCATACGGCTGATGGATTCATCGTAGGTGGCGTGCAGCCGGAACGGCCAGCGGTGCTCCACGAGGTGGCGCACCACGCGCTCCAGCTCATCTTCCATACCTTCCGGCAGATCCGGGCGTGGCTGGAGGAAGTCTTCAAAATCCGCGGCCGAGAAGACCAGCATTTCCCCTGCCCCATTGGCACGGTAGAAGTCGGTCCCCTGCCCTGGTTTGAGCATATCGGTCCAGCGTTCAAAGTCTTCCAGTTCCTGCTGCGGACGCTGGGTAAACAAGTTGTAGGCGATGCGCACCGTCATCTGTTTGTTGGCGTGTAACTGCTCAATTATCTCGTAATCTTCCGGGTAGTTCTGAAAACCACCGCCTGCATCGATGGCGCTGGTCAGCCCGAGACGGTTCAGCTCGCGCATAAACTGCCGGGTCGAGTTGACCTGCATTTCCAGCGGCAGTTTTGGTCCTTTTGCCAGCGTCGAATAAAGGATCATGGCATTGGGTTTGGCGATCAGCATCCCAGTTGGGTTACCGTTGCTATCACGCACAATCTCACCACCCGCCGGGTCCGGCGTCGCCTTGGTGTAGCCGACTGCTTTCAGTGCGGCACGGTTCAGCAAAGCTCTGTCGTAGAGGTGCAGAACAAAAACTGGGGTATCCGGGGCAGCTTCATTCAGTTCTTCGAGGGTTGGCATGCGACGTTCGGCAAACTGGAATTCGCTCCAGCCGCCCACCACGCGCACCCATTGCGGCGATGGCGTTCTGTCAGCCTGCTCTTTGAGCATGCGCAGCGCGTCCGCCAGCGACGGTACGCCTTCCCAACGCAATTCCAGGTTGTAATTCAGACCGCCGCGAATGAGGTGCAGGTGCGAATCGTTCAGGCCCGGGATCACCGTATGTCCCTGCAGATCGACAACCTGCGTCCCGTCGGTGGCAAAACTCATGATGCGATCGTGGCTACCGGTCGCCAGGATCTTACCATTGGCGATCGCCACCGCCTCGACCTGCGGGTTTTGTCTTTCGAGAGTATGAATTTTTCCGTGAGTCAGAATCAGTGTGGCAGTTTGAGACATAACAATCTCCTGAGAAACCGGTCAGGCTTTTTTCAGCCATCCGGCAAACAGACGGGTTACGATGGGCATCCAGAACCAGACCACCAGCGCAACCACACAGGCATCATTGATCAGATGCAGGAGTAACGAGCCCTTCATGGCAGGCAGCACAATGCCGGTCAACCACGGCACCAGATTGGTGCTGGGAAAAATCACCAGCAGGGTTATCAGAAACTGTTTCCAGCGCCTGGGCTGACGTACATGGGGCGCGGGCGGCGTAAACCAGAACGCCGCTTCGGTTCGGATTTCGGTTTTATCCCCCTCCGCCAGCAGCGGGGCAATCTCTTCGACCAGCACGCGGCGCGTATCGGACTGGGTCCAGTTATACAGATGCTCAAGCGTGTCGAAGCGGATAATGATGTTCCACAGATTGTTGCCATCTGCAGGACGAATCACATTCGCCCCCAGATGACCGGGAAACTCGGCCGCCACCGGCATGATTTTCCCCAGCCACTGCTCATACCGCTGCGCTTGTTCAGGCAGCAGGGTGTGGGAAATCACCAACGTCACATGTTTGTTCTGCGCCATAAAGGGTTCCTTGTGGAGAGGAAACAGGCCCGCTTAGGCCACGGAAGCAATACACAAAATCATTCATGGCGCATCGAAACGGCAAGATTGTGTATCCCCGGAGGCTGACAAAAGTTAGTGACCGGGGTTCGCAAACGAAGCCCACAAAGAGGCAACATGAAGGATGAGGTGTATTTAGGCTTTACGTTCCGGCGCGCCATGCACCATGGTGTAGGCGTAATCCACGCCCATACCGTAGGCGCCGCTGTGCTCACGTACCAGATCCATGACGGCGTCGTAGGTTTCTTTGCGGGACCAGTCGCGCTGGTACTCGAGAAGAACCTGTTGCCAGGTCACTGGTACGGCACCCGCCTGTACCATGCGGTCGATAGAACGCTCATGGGCATCCACGGATGTGCCGCCGGAAGTGTCAGTTACCACATAAACTTCGTAACCCGCTTCCAGCGCCATCAGCGCCGGGAAAGTTAGGCATACTTCGGTCCACAGCGCGGAGATAATCAATTTTTTACGCCCGGTCGCTTCCACGGCTTTCACAAACGCCGCATCTTCCCAGGAGTTCATCGAGGTGCGTTCAATTGGTTTAACATCAGGATGAACCGCTAACAATTCCGGCCAGATATAACCGCTAAAACTTTTCGTTTCCACAGAAGTATAAATCACCGGAACATTGAATATTTTCCCGGCCTTCGCTAATGCCACGGTATTATTTTTCAAAGTCTGGCGGTCAATATTCGCCACACCAAATGACATTTGCGGCTGATGATCAATAAAAATAAGCGTTGAGTTTTGAGGGTCAATCAGTTCCCGAATAGACATAGCACACCTTCTTAATCAATAAGTTAAAAGGCAACGGTCTGTATCTGCCGTCAGCAGCAGGATCCTGAATCAGAAAGCTTGTTGAGTATAGCGGGAAATTTCTAACGAGTTATTAAAGAAAACTTACCATCCAGTGAAACTATTAATTTTGTGTTGCGATATATCCTAAACAACATCAAAAAAATGCGCATGACTCATCTAATTTATTCACTGGCATTGTTTTTCTCCATTCGGTACAACAGAGGGGTTTAATTTTCAGGATATTTTCTGCTTATGCGCATCAATCTGGATGTTTTGCTAATTCTCGACGCACTCGATAAACAGGGTTCATTTGCCGCGGCGGCGGAATCGCTGTTTAAAACCCCTGCAGCACTCAGCTATATGATTCAAAAGCTGGAAAGTGATTTGAATATCGAGTTGCTTGACCGTTCCGGTCACCGGGCAAAATTTACCGACACCGGTCAGATGATGCTGGAAAAGGGACGTTTGCTACTGAGTGCGGCAAAAGATCTCGAAAAGCAGGCGGTGCAGCTGAGTTCAGGCTGGGAAAAAGAGCTGGCGATTGCGCTGGACGACTCCTTCCCTTTCGCCTCGCTGTTGCCCATTATCGATGAATTTCACGCGCTGAATAAGCAAACCCGCCTTAACTTCACCCACCATACGCTGGCGGGCTCCTGGGAGGAGCTGACGCATAATGGAGCAGATATTATTTTGGGGGCGATTAATGAACCGCCTACGTCAGCGGCCTGGTCCTACAAAATGCTTGGCACGCTGGACAATGTGTTTGTCGTTGCGCCTGAGCATCCGCTGGCCGCAGCACCGGATGGCCTGACTAACGAACAGTTGTGCCTGCACCGGGCGATTGTTATTAGCGACAGCGCCCGCTTTTGTCATCCGTTACAAACCAATCTGATGGAGGAGCAGGCGCAGATTCGCGTTGATGATTTCCACAGTAAGGTGATGCTACTGCGGGCCGGCTTGGGCTGCGGATTTCTCCCCCGCCATATTGCTAACCCGTGGCTTGCCACGGGCGAGCTGGTGGAAAAAACGGTCATCTCATTTCGCCAAAAAGACGTGGCCTATATGGCCTGGCGCAATAACCGCGATGGATTAGCGCAGCGCTGGTGGCGGGAAACGCTGCTGGCAAGCCAGGATGTTACGCGCTTATATCAATGACCCATCCACACCGAGGCGGAAATCGCCGGCAGCGTCAGGATATCCTCGGCAAGCACGCCTTTGCCCTCCTGGTGCTGCCATTGACTGACGCTCAGTAATGGCGAGGCTGGCAGGACCACTTCACAAGCGTGGCCACGGTTAATCGCCACCAATACGCGCTGGCGGTTTAGCACGCGTACAAACACCACCACGTTATCCTCGGCGTAAATCACCTGACAACCACCATGGCGCAGCGCCTGGCTCTGGTGGCGTAATGTTGCCAGCCGCTGATACAACGCCAGCAGGTTAGCGTCCTGTTTTTCAGGCTGCCACGGGAATGGTTTGCGACAAAACGGATCGTTGTTCCCATCCAGTCCCACTTCGTCACCGTAGTAAATACAGGGCACGCCAGGCCAGGTAAACAGCCACACCACCGCCAATGGTAAACGTGCGACGTCTTTACCGAGCAGAGATTTAAAACGGGCGGTATCGTGGCTGTCGAGCTGGTTGAACATCCGCAACTGCTGCTGATGTGACAAACCCGCGCGATAGTTATCCATCCACGCCATACAGGTCTGGGCGTCAATGAATTGCGGATCGTATGAGATATCGGTATTGGCGAGAAATCCCCATATCGGGAAGGTAAAACCGCGATAGTTCATGGCGGCATCTTCCGCGTCGGCCTGCAACCATTGGCGCGCGTCGCCAAAATGCTCGCCCACCACATACGCCTCTGACTGGGTCTCTTTCGCCGCCTGCGTAATTCCGGCCACGTGCTGCAGGTTGTTGTGCGCACCACCGGCCTCTCCCAGCATATGCACCACGTCAAGACGCCAGCCGTCCATACTCCACGGCGCTTTCAGCCAGTGGCGAACGATACTGTCTTCGCCGCGATAAATTTCATTCACCAGGCTTTCAGAGGCAAAGTCCAGTTTGGGCAGGCTGGAATACCCCAGCCAGTCGAGCGCGACGCCGTCGGCTGAGAAATGATACCAGTCGCGCCAGGGGGATTGCGGATTATGGCACGCGCCATCCGTTCCCCGATTATGTCGGTCAAACCAGGCGTGTGAATCGCCGCTATGGTTAAAAACACCGTCGAGAATCAGGCGCATCCCCAGCTGTTGGGTGGTGTGACGCAGGCGCAGCAGCGCCCTGTCGCCGCCAAACTGCGGATCAACATGACGGTAATCTTCGGTATCGTATTTATGCACGCTCGGCGCGGTAAATACCGGATTCAGGTACAGCGCCGTGACGCCTAACGTTTTCAGATACGGCAGCTTTTCGCTGATGCCGTCCAAATCGCCGCCATAAAACGTGGAGCCACCGGCCTGGGCCGTAAGCGGTTCATCCCACTCGCGCCGCACAATATCGTGTCCGGCAGCGTGGTGGTAATAGACGTTATCCTGAGTCGCTTCACGCGACTGGCTGCGGGCAAAACGGTCCGGGAAAATTTGGTAAAAAATCTGATCGGCGACCCACTGCGGACCGTTATCCGGCACATCAACAGCAAACTGCTCCAGACGCGCAGGCGGAAAACGGCTGAATCCCTGCGGGGTGAACCACAGCTGACGATCGAGCCAAAGTAATTTAAAACTATAGCGTCGACGAGGCTGTCCGCTGGAGAGATCGATCGCCGCTCTCCACGCGGTCACGCCCGGTTGCGGCTGGCTGCGTTGCTTGTGCATACCCAGCGAAATCTCTTCGTTATCGTTTTCTGCGCGTAGCGTCACCCGCTGGGGTGGATTTTCCCCCGCCAGCCATAATGTAATCGTCAGTTGATCTTTGTTTTGCTTAACAAATGGGGCAACCGGAAGGTGCCAGGCGTTCAACATCACGTATCCCCTTTGATGATAATGACGTCACCTTGCCATAGCGAAGTGCAGGATCACTCATCATCTTAACGTTTATTGGGGGAGGAGTGTGGGGGAGGAGAAAATTGCCGGGTAACATTAAGCTACCCGGCAAAAATATTACTGCGCTTCAGCCAGTTGGCGCTCGCGACGGCGCTTGAAAACCCAGCCGGCAAGCAGCAGGATAATCCACGCAAAGCCGACGTATAGCGAAATGCGGGTATCCGGATGATAGCCGATAAGCGCGATGATAAAGACCAGGAAAATCAGGCCAATGACGGTCGTCACAACCCCACCCGGCACTTTAAATTTCAGCGCCTTAACCTCTTCCGGCGGCAGACGACGACGGAAGGCAATTTGTGACAGCAGGATCATAATCCACACCCATACCGTTGCGAAGGTCGCCAGAGAGGCTATCACCAGGAAGACGTTTTCCGGCATGATGTAGTTAAGATACACCGCAAACAGCAGCGCGATGGTCATCACCATCACCGTCACCCATGGCACGCCACGACGCGACGTCTTGGCGAACATTTTCGGCGCGCTGCCCTGCTCCGCCATACCGTGCAGCATACGCCCCACGCCAAAGACGTCAGAGTTGATGGCCGACAGCGACGCGGTCAGGACTACGAAGTTGAGGATCCCGGCAGCAAAGGTAATCCCCATATGCTGGAACGTCAGAACGAACGGGCTACCGTCAGTGCCGACCTGGTTCCACGGGTAAATAGACATGATGACGAACAGCGTCCCCACGTAAAACACGAGGATACGCATCGGTACGGAATTGATGGCGCGCGGAATAGATTTTTCCGGGTCTTTGGCTTCGCCAGCGGTAATCCCAATAATCTCAATCCCGCCGTAGGCGAACATCACCATTTGTAGCGACATCACCATGCCGAGCCAGCCGTTGCTGAAGAAACCGCCGTTGCTCCACAGATTATGGATACCGGTAGGCTGTCCGCCGTTACCAATCCCCCAAATGATGATGCCAAAACCGGCGACAATCATGATGATAATGGTGGCGACTTTAAAGAACGAGAACCAAAATTCCAGCTCGCCAAACACCTTCACGCTCATCAGATTGATGGCGCAGATAATCAATACCACGCTGAGTACCCAAATCCAGTGTGGTACGGCCGGGAACCAGACGCCCATGTAAATACCAAAGGCAGTCACATCGGCAATGGCGACAATCAGGATTTCAAAACAGTAGGTCCAGCCGGTTATGTAGCCTGCCAGCGGTCCGAGGTTTTCCTGCGCATAGCGCGAGAAGGAGCTGGCTGCAGGGTTATGAACGGACATTTCGCCCAGCGCGCGCATAATGATATACGCCGCTACGCCGCCGATAATATAGGCCAGCAACACGCTTGGCCCCGCCATTTTGATGGCATCGGCCGAGCCGTAGAACAGCCCGGTACCAATTGCTGAACCTAATGCCATAAAGCGAATGTGCCGGGTGCTCAGCCCACGCTTTAGCTTGTTATTACTTTCCATCGATTCCTAACCTGTTAACACAATAAAAAACCACGGGGCCATGTTAATAGCCCCGTGGTTAAAACTTATTGTCAGTGATATTAGTGTGCGCTGGAGGTCACTTGTCGACCCGCTGCACGATCCCAGATAACTGCCAGGACCACCATCACGACTGTTGGCATCAACCACGCCAGCCCCTGCTCCGCCAGCGGTAAACGCTGGGTCCAGGCCGGTAACACGTCGCCAATTGCAGAAGCTTTAATGCCATCAAGGATACCAAAAATCAGGCTGATAAACATCGCAGGTGCAATGACGCGGGAAGAATTATGCCACCATGAGCGGGTAAAACTTAATACAACCAGTGCGATACATGGCGGATAGATAGCCGTCAGCACCGGAATAGAGATCTGAATCAGATGGCTCAGACCCAGGTTAGAGACCACCATCGAGAAGCCGCCGAGGATAAATACCAGCGTACGATAAGACAGTGGAACGTACTGGGCAAAGAACTCTGCGCACGCGCAGGTCAGGCCAACAGCGGTGACCAGACAGGCGATGAAAATCAACGCCGCCAGCAGGAAGCTCCCTGCGCCACCAAAGGTGTGCTGAACATACGCATGCAGAATTGCCGCGCCGTTAGCAGATTGATCGACCAGAATTGCGCTATCTGAACCCAGACGGAACAGCGCGAGATACAGCAGCGTTAAGCCCACACCCGCCATCAAACCCGCCCAAACGGTATAACGGGTCAGCAGACGCGCTTCAGTAACGCCACGCGAGCGAGCGGCGTTGACGATAACAATACCAAATACCATCGCGCCCAGCGTATCCATGGTCAGATATCCGTTCACGAAGCCATTAGAAAACGCCGCAGTTTGATAGGCTTCCATCGCATTGCTGATCGGGCCTGCTGGCCAGACGATTGCGGCGACAGACAGGACCACCAGCGCCAGGATTTTCAGCGGGGCCAGGAAATTACCAACCGTATCCAGCAGTTTGCCCGGATACAGCGAAACCAGAATCACAATCGCGAAATAGACCACGCTGTAGATAAGCAGTGGCAGAGCGGAGTCACCGGTCAGCGGTGCAATCCCGACTTCGAAAGAGACCGTCGCGGTACGCGGCGTAGCAAATAACGGTCCAACAGCCAGGTAGCACACGGTCGCCAGCAGCAAACCAGCGACTTTACCGATAGGCGTGCTCAGTCGGTCCACACCACCACCGACTTTCGCCAGCGCGACAACGGTAAGTACCGGCAGGCCAACGGCGGTAATCAAAAAGCCAAAAGCCGCAGTCCAGACGTGTTCACCTGCCTGCAAACCAACCATTGGGGGGAAGATGATGTTACCTGCACCAACGAACAGTGCAAATGTCATAAATCCCAAAGCGATAATATCGCGCGATTTTAACTGATGGGTCATAAAGTCTTACTGCCTGTGGATGTGGTGTTGAAAATAATAAATTTTTGCCTTTCCCTGGGGGACAATACAGCGGCATTTTTGCTCAATTCCAGCGGGAAACACTCCCAGACTGGCGCGGCGGAGAATAGTTTTTCGATTTACCGCGTAAATGCAGTCGGTATGACAGCACCTGGAGCGCAATTTAAACGCTTATAACGTTTTAAAGCAAGGTGGGATCCAAAAACCAGAACAATATAGCGATATGAAAAATGGGGTTAGCACAAAACACCATTTCATAGAAAAAGGTATGGGTAATAGTTCGAACAAAAAACAACCAAACGTCGTAAAATTCAGGATGGTTATATTGACCGCATAGAAAAAGCCAGCTTGCGCTGGCTTTTGGAAAGATTATCTTACGAATGCGCCTTAACCGTTAATTTTGGCAATTAAACGTTCCGGGATCACGAAACTAAATCGCGTCCCAACGCCTGGTTCGCTTTCGATACTCAAGCGACTGTCGTGATGATGCAGCGCATGCTTAACGATGGCCAGACCAAGTCCGCTGCCGCCCGTTTGCCGCGATCGCGCCTTATCCACACGATAAAAACGTTCGGTTAATCGTGGAATATGCTCGGCGGCAATGCCTGGACCGTTGTCTTCCACGCAAAACTCCGCCCCCGACGCCACATGCTGCCAGCGTACGGTAATGTGCGTTCCCGCTGGCGTATGGTTCACCGCGTTGTAGACGAGATTCGAGATAGCGCTACGCAACTGCTCCTCGTTACCCCGCACGTTCAGGCTGTTATCAACATCAAAGGTAAACGTATGTTTTTGCTGGCTCAGCGTTTGCGCTTCGTGTTCGAGCACGCGCAGCATCATGGGCACATCGACCTTCTCATTCAGCAGTAGCGTCGGCGCAGCCTCAATTTTTGACAGCGTCAGCAGCTGTTTCACCAGCCCTTCCATGCGATACGTTTGTTCACGCATGGTATGCAGCGCTTTTTCACGCGTCGTCCCTTCCAGCGGATGCTCCTGCATCATTTCCAGATACCCTTGTAACACCGTCAGCGGCGTACGCAGTTCATGGCTGGCGTTGGCGAAAAAGTTACGTCGTGAACCTTCCAGTTGATGCATCTGGGTAACGTCGCGCGCCACCATCAGCAATTGCTTATCGGTATAGGGCATCACGCGAATTTCCAGATGCCGTCCGGTATTGAGTACCAGATTGATCGGTCGGCTAAAATCGCGCGTTTTCAGATATTGTGTAAATTCCGGGTAGCGCAACAGGTTAAGAATATTTTGCCCGCTATCGTCCGGCCAGCGCAGTCCCAGAACCTGCTGAGCCAGTCCGTTACACCAGAAGATACCGCCTTCTTCAGTGGTCAGCACCACCGCGTCGGGTAGCGATTCCGCCCCGCTGCGAAAACGTTTAATCAGATTACCCAGTTCACGACGGCGCTTTTTGTTGCGCAGTTGCATTTGATGCAGCCCGTACAGCAACGGCTCCCAACTGCCTCGCCCCGGCGGCGGCGTCATGCTTCTGTCGACCCATAGCCACCAGGACAAACGTAATAAATTCCAGAAATGCCAGATAAGCAGGCCCGTTACCGACGCCAGTAAAAACCAGGGCAGGTAACCGAAAAAAGCGCTAAGGATAAATGCCGGTATGCAGCACAGGATCAGCTCCAGTACCAACCTTTTCCATGACAATCGTTCTAGCAAACGTCTTACTCCCTATACGGCCTAATCCTTCAGGCCCTGATTCTTGTCAGTCAGAAGCGGGTTGAAAAACGATATCCCGTCCCGCGAACCGTCTGCACCATACGATCGTGTCCGCTGTGCTCCAGCGCCTTACGTAAGCGGCGGATGTGCACATCCACTGTCCGGTCTTCCACGTACACATTGGTTCCCCAGACATGATTGAGGAGTTGCTCGCGACTGTAGACACGCTCGGGATGAGTCATAAAGAAGTGCAACAGTTTGAATTCGGTCGGCCCCATATCCAGCGGATCCTCGCCGGTCATCACGCGATGCGAGGTGGGATCAAGGCTTAGCCCCTGCATTTCTATAACCTCTTCCACCGCCATCGGTGAAATACGACGCAGAACTGCTTTAATACGCGCCACCAGTTCCTTGGGAGAAAAGGGCTTGGTAATATAATCATCCGCGCCGGTTTCCAGCCCTCGGACGCGATCTTCCTCTTCCCCCCTCGCTGTCAGCATCATCACCGGGATATCCCGCGTCATCGCTTCGCGCTTGAGATGTTTAATAAACTGTAGACCCGAGCCGCCTGGAAGCATCCAGTCAAGCAGGACGAGATCCGGCCAGGGTTCATTAAGTTGGTTCACAGCACTGTCATAGTCTTCGGCTTCAACGGGTTGAAATCCGTTTTGCTCGAGCACGAAGCAGACCATTTCACGAATTGGAGCTTCATCTTCTACGACCAGAATACGTCTCGCCATGATTTGCCCTGTTTGTAATTAAATCGTTTGCCATCAATACAGTGCCATTATGCGTCAGTTTTATGACAGATTTATGAAAAGATAGTCCAGGTTTAACGCAGCCCGGCGAATTATGACAGCCCGGAGACAAGATATTCCCACTCGTGAAGGGTTATAATCCCCGCCATTGTTTTATCGTCATGGAACTCTTATGCGCATCCTTCACACGTCTGACTGGCATCTGGGCCAAAACTTCTACAGCAAGAGCCGCGCCGCCGAGCATCAGGCCTTTCTCGACTGGCTGCTGGAAACGGCACAATCCCAGCAGGTGGATGCCATTATTGTGGCAGGCGATATTTTCGATACCGGCTCACCGCCTAGCTATGCCCGTGAGCTGTATAACCGTTTTGTCGTCAATCTGCAGCAAACCGGCTGTCATCTGGTGGTGCTGGCAGGCAACCACGACTCCGTCGCCACGCTCAATGAATCCCGCGATATTCTGGCGTTTCTCAACACCACGGTGGTTGCCAGCGCTGGCCATGGGCCGCAGATACTGCCGCTACGCGACGGTACACCGGGGGCGATCCTGTGTCCGGTGCCTTTTTTACGTCCGCGCGACATCATCACCAGCCAGGCCGGGCTGACAGGACAAGAAAAACAACAGCATTTACTGGGCGCAATCACCGACTACTATCAGCAGCAGTATCAGGATGCCTGCACGCTGCGCGGCGACCACAATCTTCCCATCATTGCGACCGGGCATTTGACCACCGTCGGTGCCAGTAAAAGCGACGCCGTACGTGACATTTATATCGGTACGCTGGACGCCTTCCCGGCGCAAAACTTCCCACCGGCAGACTACATCGCGCTGGGACATATTCACCGGGCGCAGGTTATCGGCGGCACGGAACATATTCGCTACTGCGGCTCGCCGATTCCTCTCAGTTTTGACGAGTGCGGCAAAAGCAAATGTGTACATCTGGTGAGCTTTGACGCGGGGAAACTCAGCGCCGTTGAAAATCTCACCGTGCCGGTTACGCAGCAGCTTGCGGTACTGAAAGGCGATTTAGCCGCCATTACTACCCAGCTTGAGCAGTGGCGCGGCGCGCAGCAAGAGCCACCGGTGTGGCTGGATATTGAAATAACCACCGACGACTACCTGCATGATATGCAACGTAAGATCCAGGCCTTAACCGAAGATTTACCGGTAGAAGTGCTACTGGTGCGCCGCAGTCGGGAACAACGCGAACGCATTATGGCCAATGAACGACGTGAAACGTTAAGCGAGCTGAGCGTGGCAGAGGTTTTTGACCGCCGCCTGGCGCTGGAAGAACTCGAAGAACCGCAGCGTGACCGGCTTAACCAGCTGTTTAGCGCAACCTTACAAACGCTCGCCGGGGAGGCTGAAGCATGAAAATTCTCAGCCTGCGCCTGAAAAACCTCAACTCCCTGAAGGGAGAATGGAAAGTCGATTTTACGGCAGAACCGTTTGCCAGCAACGGGTTATTCGCCATCACCGGGCCAACGGGTGCGGGGAAAACGACCCTGCTGGACGCAATTTGCCTTGCGCTGTACCACGAAACGCCACGCCTGAATACCGTGTCACAGTCGCAAAACGACCTGATGACCCGCGACACCGCGGAGTGTCTGGCCGAGGTCGAGTTTGAGGTGCGGGGCGAAGCCTACCGCGCATTCTGGAGCCAGAACCGGGCGCGCAATCAGCCGGAGGGCAATCTGCAGGTCCCTCGCGTAGAGCTGGCCCGCTGCTCCGACGGTAAAATTCTCGCCGATAAGGTCAAAGATAAGCTGGAGATGACCGCCGAGCTTACCGGGCTGGATTACGGACGTTTTACCCGTTCGATGCTGCTGTCTCAGGGGCAGTTTGCCGCATTTCTCAATGCCAAACCGAAAGAGCGCGCCGAGCTGCTGGAAGAGCTGACCGGCACTGAGATCTACGGCCAAATCTCCGCCATGGTATTTGAAAAGCACAAATCAGCGCGTACGGAACTGGAAAAATTGCAGGCCCAGGCCAGCGGTGTTGCGCTGTTAACGCCAGAACAGCTGCAATCCCTGACAGAAAGTTTGCAGGTACTTACTGACGAAGAAAAACAATATCTTACCTGCCAACAAGCCCAGCAGCAGCACCTCAACTGGCTCATGCGGCAAAATGAGCTACAGGTGGAGATAAACCGTCACCAGCAGGCATTACAGGCTGCACTTCAGGCGCAGGAAGACGCGCAGCCGCAACTGGCGGCGCTGAGTCTGGCACTCCCGGCCAGAGCGTTACGCCCACACTGGGAGCGAATCCAGGAACAAACGGCTACGATTGACCGTACGCGGCAGAAGATTCAGGAAGTGAATGCTCGCTTACAAAGCAGCTTAGCGCTGCGCGGACGTATTCGTCAGCAGGCACAAACGCAGTCAGCCGCTATGCTCGCCGGACAGCAAACGTTAACCGACTGGTTGAAGGAACATGACCGCTTCCGTTTGTGGAGTAGCGAACTGGCAGGATGGAAAGCGCTGCTGGCCCAACAGTCCGACGCCAGCGCCCAACTGCGCCAGTGGCAGCAGTTGCGGGAGAACGACACGCGCAAGCTCGATGCGCTGGCGCTTCCCACGCTGACCCTTTCGGCACAACAGGTAACGGAAGCGCTGGCGCAACATGTGCAGCTTCGTCCGTTACGCCAGCGGCTGAGTAATCTGCATGGGCAAATCGCCCCGAAGCAAAAGCAACTGGCGCAGCTACGCGCCACGCTTGTGCAGCGTCAGCAGGAGCTGGCCCAGCGCAATGCGGTGCTTACAGAAAAGCGTCAGCGCTATAAAGATAAAAATCAGCAGCTTGCCAATGTGAGAATCATTTGCGAGCAGGAAGCCCGCATCAAAGATCTGGAAAGCCAGCGGGCACTATTGCAATCCGGCATGCCTTGCCCACTTTGCGGCTCCACCACGCACCCGGCGATTGAGCGCTATCAAACGCTCGAACTGAGTGTGAATCAGACACGGCGTGAAGCGCTGGAAAAAGAGGTCAAAACGCTGGCCGATGAGGGGTCAACGCTACGCGGTCAACTTGAGGCGATAACCCAGCAACTTCAGCGCGATGAACGCGAAGTACAAACGCTTTCTCAGGAAGAGCAAGCACTTACTCAAGAGTGGCAGACCGTCACCGCCAGCCTCAACGTGACGCTGCAACCGCAGGATGACATCGCCCCGTGGGTTGCCGCCCAGGAAGAGTACGAGCAGCAGCTTCACCAGCTGAGTCTGCGTCATACCCTGCAAGCGCAAATCACCGCACACACAGAGCAGATTACTCAGCTCCAGCAGCATATTGACCAGCGTCAGGCAACGTTAACCGCCGAGCTGGCCCGTCATGGTCTGTCCCTTCCGGCCGAGGGTGAAGTCGCCTCATGGCTGAGCGAACGGGCGAACGAAGCGCAAATGTGGCAGCAGCGCCAGAACGAACTGACTGAATTACAGGCCCGAATCGCCCAGCTTGCGCCGGTGCTGGAAACGCTGCCTGAAACCGATGCGCTTTGTGAAAACATTGAGAATCTGTCGCTGGAAAACTGGCGGCAGGTGCACGACGATTGCCTCTCTTTACAGGGGCAGTGGCAAACCTTACAGCAGCAGGAGGCGCAGGAGGTTCAGCGCGCTGCAGAAATTCAGGCGCAGTTTGATACCGCATTGCAGGCCAGCATCTTTGCCGATCGCGACGCCTTTGTTGCCGCTCTGCTGGATGAAGAGACCTTTAACCGTCTTGAACAATTGAAGCAATCACTGGAAGGCCAGCGACAGCAGGCGCAAACGCTGCTTAATCAGGCGCAGCAGTCGCTGGCGACTCATCAACAACAGCTACCAACCGGGGTGGATCTCACGCTCACCGTGCAACATCTTCACGACGCGCTGGCGCAACTCACCCAGCAGCTACGGGAGAACACCACTCGTCAGGGCGAAATTCGCCAGCAGCTCAAGCAGGATGGTGAAAACCGCCAGCAGCAGCAGGCGCTGATGCTGGAGATTGCGAAAGTCGCACAGCAGGTCGAAGACTGGGGCTATCTGAACGCGCTGATCGGCTCGAAAGAGGGAGATAAATTCCGCAAGTTTGCCCAGGGGCTGACGCTGGATAATCTGGTCTGGCTTGCCAACAACCAGTTGACCCGTCTGCACGGTCGCTATCTGTTGCAGCGCAAGGCCAGCGAAGCGCTGGAGCTGGAAGTGGTTGATACCTGGCAGGCCGATGCCGTGCGTGACACGCGTACGCTTTCCGGCGGCGAGAGCTTCCTCGTGAGTCTGGCGCTGGCGCTGGCGTTGTCCGATCTGGTCAGCCACAAAACGCGAATTGACTCCCTGTTCCTCGACGAAGGTTTCGGCACGTTGGACAGCGAAACGCTGGATACCGCCCTGGATGCGCTCGATGCGCTCAACGCCACTGGCAAAACCATTGGTGTCATCAGCCACGTTGAAGCGATGAAAGAACGCATTCCGGTACAGATCAAGGTCAAAAAAATCAACGGACTGGGCTACAGCAAACTCGATAAAATATTTGCAGTTGATGCCTGATAGCAGCTCAGCTCCAGAAGGCCGGATATGCGCCAGCGCTATCCGGCACGGCACATAGCACGATCGTGAATACACAAAGACGGATATGAAATGGCATTCCACTTCGCTTATCCGCAAGCTATCTCTATTGGCGGCGAACGTTCGCCGCTATGGCGCACATCGTGCGTCTTTCTTGTTGGCAGGTGGTATGAAAAAAGTCATTTTCTCTTTAGCTCTGGGGACATTTGGGCTGGGCATGGCCGAGTTTGGCATCATGGGTGTACTCACCGAGCTGGCGCGGGACGTGGGAATTACCATCCCTGCCGCTGGCCATATGATTTCGTTTTACGCTTTTGGCGTGGTGCTGGGCGCGCCTATTATTGCGCTCTTTTCCAACCGCTTTTCTCTCAAGCATATTCTGCTGTTTCTGGTCACGCTGTGCGTGATCGGCAACGCCATCTTCACCCTCTCCTCCTCATATTTAATGCTGGCGGTGGGCAGGCTGGTTTCCGGCTTTCCACACGGCGCGTTTTTTGGCGTTGGCGCGATTATCCTGTCGAAGCTGGCCCGTCCGGGAAAAGTCACCGCCGCCGTCGCGGGCATGGTTTCGGGTATGACCGTTGCTAATCTGATTGGCATTCCCATCGGCACCTGGCTGAGCCAGGAATTTAGCTGGCGCTACACGTTTCTGCTGATAGCCGTCTTTAATATCGCCGTGATGGTCTCGATTACTTTTTGGATACCCAACATCAGCGATGAAGCAAAAGGGAAACTGCGCGAACAATTTCACTTTTTGAAAACCCCCGCCCCGTGGCTCATCTTTTCCGCCACCATGTTTGGTAACGCCGGGGTTTTCGCCTGGTTCAGCTACGTCAAACCGTACATGATGTTCATCTCCGGCTTTTCCGAAGCGCTGATGGCCCTCATCATGATGCTGGTGGGATTGGGGATGGTGTTGGGAAATCTGCTGAGCGGTCGCCTTTCTGGCCGCTATACGCCGCTGCGTATTGCGGTAATAACCGACTTTGTAATTGTGCTGGCTCTGCTGCTGCTCTTTGCCTTTGGCGGGATCAAAGCCGCGTCGCTGCTCTTCGCCTTTATTTGCTGCGCGGGCCTGTTTGCCCTGTCGGCGCCGCTGCAAATTTTGCTGCTGCAAAATGCTAAAGGGGGTGAGCTGCTGGGTGCGGCTGGGGGGCAAATTGCTTTTAATCTCGGCAGCGCGATTGGCGCCTGGTGCGGTGGTATGATGCTGACGCTGGGCTTTGCCTACAACTACGTGACGTTGCCGGCGGCGCTGCTGTCGTTTTCTGCAATGTCGTCGCTGCTGCTCTACGGTCGCCTGAAGCGCAGCGTATCCCGGATGACTCCCGCTGCCGGATAGCCTCTGCGCTACCCGGCAACGCGAACATTACTCCTGCGGCCACAACCAGGCCGCGCCGCGCACGCCGCTGGAGTCACCGTGCAGCGCCTTGCGTAGAGGCGTTTCGCACTCGCCGCCAAAGACAAACTGTTTAATCAACGTTGGCACGTTTTGATACAGTCGGTCGACATTGCTCATTCCACCGCCCAGCACGATTACGTCCGGATCGAGAATATTCACCACATGCGCCAGTGATTTCGCCAGACGCAGCTCGTAACGACTCAACGCCTGTTCGGCCTGGGCATCCCGGGCATTAACAAGACTGATAATTTCACTGCCCTTGAGCGACTTACCGCTCAGACGCTGGTAGTCGGTGGCAAAACCGGTTCCGGAAATGAAGGTTTCAATACAGCCTTGCTTGCCGCAATAGCAGGGCACTTCCTGCCGATAACGCAGTTCGTCTTCGTCCATCCACGGCAGCGGATTATGCCCCCACTCGCCCGCAGTACCGTTCCCGCCCGTGTGCGCCCGTCCGTTCAGCGCCACTCCAGCGCCACATCCTGTACCGATAATCACCGCAAACACGGTTTGCGCCCCCGCCGCTGCACCATCAACGGCTTCAGAAACCGCCAGGCAGTTGGCATCATTTGCCAGCCGCACTTCGCGATTCAGACGCGTACTCAGGTCTTTGTCAAAAGGTTGCCCGTTAAGCCAGGTCGAGTTGGCATTCTTCACCACTCCGGTGTAGGGCGAAATTGAACCGGGAATGCCCATCCCGACGGTTCCCGACTGCCCGGTGGCCTTTTCCGCCATCTCCACCAGCGCGGCGATGGTTTCTATCGTTTGCCGATAATCATCACGCGGCGTGGGCAGGCGATGGCGAAAAAGCTGTTCGCCTGCATCGCCAAGCGCGATAACTTCCGTTTTCGTACCGCCTAAATCGATACCTATACGCACTGTTTGCTCCTCTTCCCGATTAACAATGCAAGCATAGCGACAATTCGCTATCATGCCCGCTGGATTTAACGACAAGGCCGTGGAAATTATCATGCTGTGGTTCAAAAATTTAATGGTTTACCGTCTTAGCCGCGATGTTTCTTTGCGTGCCGAAGAGATGGAAAAACAGCTGGCATCAATGACGTTCACCCCTTGCGGTAGCCAGGATATGGCAAAAATGGGCTGGGTTCCGCCGATGGGATCGCACAGCGATGCATTAACGCATACCGCCAATGGCCAAATTATTATCTGCGCCCGCAAAGAAGAAAAAATTCTGCCGTCGCCGGTTATCAAACAGGCGCTGGAAGCCAAAATTTTCAAACTGGAAGCTGAGCAAGGTCGCAAACTCAAGAAGACCGAAAAAGACTCGCTGAAAGATGAAGTTCTGCACTCATTGCTGCCGCGCGCCTTTAGCCGTTTCAGCCAGACGATGATGTGGATCGATACCGTCAACGATCTGATTATGGTTGATTGCGCGAGTGCGAAGAAAGCCGAAGATACGCTGGCGCTGCTGCGTAAGAGTCTCGGTTCGCTGCCGGTCGTTCCGCTGACGATGGAAAACCCCATTGAGCTGACGCTGACCGAATGGGTTCGTTCCGGTACAACGGCACAGGGATTCCAGTTACTGGATGAAGCCGAACTAAAAGCGATCCTTGAAGACGGCGGCGTGATCCGCGCGAAAAAGCAGGATCTGGTCTGCGACGAAATCGCCGTGCATATCGAAGCGGGCAAACTGGTCACCAAACTGGCCCTCGACTGGCAGCAGCGCATTCAGTTCGTGATGTGTGACGACGGCTCTATTAAGCGTTTGAAGTTTAGCGACGAGCTGCGCGATCAGAACGAAGATATTGACCGCGAAGATTATGCTCAGCGTTTTGATGCCGATTTCATCCTGATGACGGGTGAACTGGCGGCGCTGATTAAAAGTCTGGTGGAAGGATTAGGCGGCGAAGCGCAACGTTAAGCCGTGTTTACCGAATGGCGGCACAATGTCGCCATTCGTCATTTCTATGCTTACAGATAGCGGCAAAGATAGGATGTTGGCTCTGCCACCTGCAGATGAAACTCGCTGTTGCCCGGTACGTTGAACACGTCCCCTGCGGCATACACCTTCCACTCGGTTTCCCCCGGCAGCAGCACGTTCAGTGCGCCGCTAACGACAGTCATCTCTTCAGGCGCCGCAGTACTAAAGGTATATTCGCCTTCAGCCATCACGCCAACACTGGCGCGGCCAGTACTGCTGCTGGTAAAACCGATCGATTTTACTTTGCCGGAAAAGTATTCATTACTTTGAAGCATACAACTGGCCCTATCTCGTGATTAAGTTGAGAACCAATATAGGGGGCTGACGTTCCACCTGTCACGCAAAATTACGCCAACAGCTCCGAAGCCAGTCGGGCAATCAACACATTAGACAGAAGAACCGGGACATCCAGCGATTTTTGCAGTAAATCGCGATGGCGTTGATTGAACCCCAGACAATCCAGCATGATCACATCCGCGCCTTGCTCCAGCAGTTCTTTCCCGGCATCAATTAATTGTTGTTCGGTACCTTCGATCGGATTCGCCACGGCATACACTGGTGGAGTTTGTAACACCTGCCATTTTTGCGTCTGGGCTTTGAGCAATTCGGTGACGGGGACAATAACCCCGACCTGATGCCCATCGACAATCGAGGCCACTAGCGGGGGGATAATACGTAACGGCTCCAGCAGAATGCTATTGCGGGCGGTCAGGCGAGCGATTGAGGCGGTACTCATCAGCAGGATCACGTCAAAGCCCTGGTTATCCAGCACCTCCACGATACTTTGCAGCGAGCGCTCAACCTTCTGGCGTGAGACATGCGCAAGTTGGTGGTCGCTGAGCAGCGTTAATAAAGGCTCGTCACCGGGCGAAACGCCGTACTCAGCCATCACATCTTCTCGCCGCATCTGTCCAAGCAGACTGTGGTGAGTAATGTGCTGTTCATCGATATATTCCGTCAGGAGCGGTAACACCTCACACATTGGCACCACGCCAATCGTGAGGATAGCCAACGACGCACTCATTTGTTGCTCCACCATCTTCTTACTTTGCTGTGAAATCCCGGGCAAGTGCCGGGCGCTGACCTGCGCTACAAATGCTCAAAAGCGTAGCAGTTGATCGGCGGTGTATTGTGTAAAGATTCCAAATCATTCCGGTACTGGATTGTTATTGCTTAATTTTCAATTTTAACGGTATACGGCGAAATTTAAGAAAATGTGATGAACGCCCGTCCTGGCACTTTTCAGACTCGTACCAGGACGGTGCTTAATATCAGGTTTTATCGGGGTCTTCGTAGCGTTTTTTGGCATCCATGGCTTCCTGCGCAGAAGGATGCTCACTGATCAACGTATTCGGTTTAGGGTGATCGGCTCGAAGTTGATACCAGGTTACCGTCTGGCCTGGCGTCCCCTTTTCAACCGTAACAATGTTCGCTTGACGTGGGTAAGGTGGTTTTGTCGGCATAGTTCTTCCTTTTCACTGGATGAACATTAAGTATAGACACCGCCCTGTAACCGTGGCGCTGCCTGCGCCAGTATCTCAAGAATGTCTTCCACCACCTGCGCAGGTTTATGGGTGGCATCAACGATGTAGTGCGCAGCTTCACGGTACAGAACATCGCGCTGAGCGAGCACTTCCTGCACCTCTTCAGTCAGCGGCTTACCGGTTAAGGTTGGGCGCAATCCCTCTTCAGGCGTGGCCTCCAGACGATCAACCAGTACTGATACCGGTGCGCTTAAATAGATAACCACGCCGTGGCTGCGCATGTAATGACGATTAAATTCGGTAAGAATGATGCCGCCGCCGGTCGCAACAACCGTTGCCGGGGCTGTGACGGCCTGCAGAGCGCTCGTCTCCTGGGCACGAAACCCTTCCCATCCTTCCCTTTCGACGATCTCCGCCACGGTCATCTGCACGTGCGATTGCAACCAGCGATCGGTATCGACAAACTGGAAATCGATAGCCTTCGCCAGCGCCATACCGGTAGTTGTCTTACCACACCCCCGGGGGCCAACAAGATAAAGAGGTTGCGTCATTACAGAAATTCCCCAGGGAGCCGCGAGCGAGCGGGATCTGATGCGGTTAAAGATATAATCATATCACCAAACTAGTACATCGCCAAAACGTAAAGAAAAAATTACATATAGGGTAGCTGTACCTATTAACCCCTACTATAACAAGAATTCACCATGAATAAAGTGTAAATAATAAATTACACGCTTTATTTTCTACGCTGTACTTCCAGCCACCACTTATCAAGCTCAGCAGCAAAATGCTGCCTGTCTCGTGGTGAAAGGCTGTCCGGCCCGCCGGTCTGAATACCGCTGGCGCGTAGCGTATCCATAAAATCACGCATCATCAGACGCTCACGGATCGTGGCTTCGGTATAACGTTCACCGCGCGGATTAAGCGCCGCCGCACCTTTTTCAATGACTTCTGCCGCCAGCGGGATATCCGCCGTTATCACTAAATCACCGGCACTACACTGACGTACAATCTCGTTATCCGCCACGTCAAACCCGGCGGGAACACGTAATGTGCGGATAAACCGCGAAGACGGGACGCGCAAACTTTGGTTGGCTACCAAAATAAGCGGCATCTGCATGCGCTCAGAAGCGCGGTACAAAATATCTTTAATCACATTCGGACACGCATCGGCATCCACCCATATTGTCATAATTTCTCCCCACTGATGTGCAGTTGCACATTGTCGCGTGCTTTTACTTGCAGGCAAAGTGCTGTTTATCCTTCTGCACATATTCAATCCGCGCTAAGCTTAGCTTTCCCAGGTAAAACAATGAATATCACGCATAGGGAGTGACAAAATGGACAAGAAAATCGGTTTTATCGGCTGCGGTAATATGGGCAAAGCGATACTTGGCGGCATGATCGCCAGCGGCCAGGTTCTCCCCGGACAAATCTGGGTCTACACCCCTTCCCCCGATAAAGTCGCTGCATTGCACGACCAGTACGGTATTAATGCGGCGCAGTCTGCGCAAGAGGTCGCGCAAATCGCTGACATCGTTTTTGGGGCCGTAAAACCAGGCATCATGATTAAAGTGCTGAGCGAAATTACCTCCAGCCTGAACAAAGACTCCCTGGTCGTCTCGATTGCCGCTGGCGTCACCCTCGATCAGCTCGCCCGCGCGCTAGGCCATGACCGTAAAATCATTCGCGCGATGCCAAACACGCCGTCACTGGTGAATGCCGGAATGACCTCCGTCACGCCGAACGCCTTAGTCACGCCAGAAGACACGGCCGACGTGCTGAATATCTTCCGCTGCTTTGGCGAAGCGGAAGTCATTGCGGAGGCAATGATTCATCCGGTCGTTGGCGTCAGTGGTTCAGCCCCGGCTTATGTGTTTATGTTTATTGAAGCGATGGCGGACGCCGCCGTGCAGGGTGGCATGCCTCGCGCGCAAGCTTATAAATTCGCGGCGCAGGCAGTAATGGGGTCGGCAAAGATGGTGCTGGATACGGGTAAACATCCCGGAGAACTGAAGGATATGGTGTGCTCGCCTGGCGGAACCACCATTGAAGCGGTACGCGTCCTGGAAGAACGAGGTTTTCGTTCATCAGTGATTGAAGCGATGATTAAGTGCATGGAGCAGTCGGAAAAACTCAGCCGCTCCTGAGTTAACACCGCCGGACGTCAGGCCGCCGCCTCAGTGCGGTTACGTCCGGAATTCTTTGCTTTGTAGAGCGCCATATCCGCCGACTTTAACCATTCTCGATAATGCTCGGTTTCTGCGGTCAGCGGCGCAACGCCCACGCTGATCCGCAGAGCAACCTGCGGCGCGCAGGATAAACGCATTTGGCCAAGTCGTTCGTGAACACGAGACATCGCCGCAATCGCGCTGGTTGCCGGCGTGCCGCACATAATCACCGCAAACTCATCACCGCCAAAGCGCCCGATCACGTCGCTACCGCGTAAGGTCATCTGCAACTGGCGGGTCAGCGCGACAATCGCCTGGTCCCCAACGTCATGACCCCAGGTATCATTGATGCTCTTAAAATGGTCGATATCGATAATCAGTAACGTGGCGTCACGCTGGTAGCGGCGGCAATTATCAAATTCATTACGCAGTAACAGTTCCCAATGGCGGCGGTTGTACACCCCAGTCATGCCATCTCGCGTACTCATCACCTGTAAACGGCGTTTATGTTCCGCCAGCTTGATGACCGTCTGGTAGCTGACCCAGGCAAACAGCAGCGGATAAATCACCAGCACCGGCAGCGTCAATAGCACGCTAAGCTGAGTACTGCTAAAAGCGACGGAGATATCGGTTAACTGTAACGTCACCAGGCATGAAACCATCATCAAAACGGCGCCTGCGATGAATATTCGCATCCCGCCTGCGCCCATCAGGTTGATGCAGATAATCATCAGCAGCGCCGTGGATGGCAACAGGTTTACGCCCATAATCCCTATCCACATACCGGCAAGAATGGCATCGGCTTTTAAGTTGGTAAATTCGCTATGCAGAGGATCGTCGGCTTTGCTGGCCAACTGCCAGGCCAAATGCGGCCAGACAAACGCCCATCCCACCAGTAATAGCCACCAGCCACCGGTAATAGGCTGAGCAACTAATACCGACGCGATAGGGAAAAACATTCCCCCCAATCCCACCGCTCGCGGCAGCCTGATTCGTCGGGCGAATCGCAGACCGGAACGTTGGTGGTCATTTTGATGAAGCGATAAAAATGCTTCATTCGGGACGACCTTCTTTTGATAAAAGTTTTCATCATTCATTGTATTTGGGAATATTCTGAAACAAATTTCCCAAATTATAGGAAGGGGTCTGGTGGCGGAAGTATGATATTTCGGGTGAGCGATTTTACCTGCTCACCCGTAAGTGCTACGCAGATTTCTTCAGGCAAGCGCTCATAAATTTATTACGATCATCACCTTTCAGAGACTGCTCCGTCGCCTTAACGTTACATTCACGCATTTTTTGCTGCTGCGGCGTCAGGCTCTTTTCCTCCGGAGCAGATTTACTGTTTTTCAGGCAATCACTCATATATGTCTTACGCGCATCCCCTTTTAAGGTCTGCGCCGTTGCCTGCTGATTGCAGGTGGTCATACGCTGTTGTTGCGGGGTTAAAGTCTTCTCGGCAGCACCGACGGTAGTTAAAAAAATCAGACCAAAAAGCAGCGTCATTAATAATGTAATTTTCATAGCATCCTTCTTTTCTGAACGACAACACACAGGTAAGTTTGGCTGCTAACGATAAAAATACCACCCGGCGGCAAAAGTATTGCCGCCGGGCGTCGGGTTATTTCAGTCCTAACGCCGCTTTCATGGTGTAAAACAGGTCGGTTTGATCGGTCAGGCCGACCACATTCGCCGCATGCGGGCCATAGGCTGCAATTCGCAGTTGGCTGCCGGTGTGCTCCTGAGATTCCTCTTCAGAGTTGCCGTAGCTGATGACCATAACCGCGCCATCTTTGGTGTTCAGCGCCTGGGTCAGGCCTGGTGCTTTGGTATCCGGCGCGACAATCTGGCTGGCATGTGCGTGGTCAGCGGTTACCACCACCAGGGTGTTGCCATCTTTCTTCGCAAAGGCAAGCGCGCGCTGTACCGCTTCGTCCAAATCGACCGTTTCGCCAATCTGTCCGCACGGGTTGGCGGCGTGGTCCTGTTTATCGATTGACGCCCCTTCCACTTGCAGGAAGAAACCTTTCTCATTTTTGCTTAACAGCTCAATCGCTTTATCCGTCATCTGCGCCAGCGTTGGCACGCTGTCGTCACGCTTTGGATTTGGCGTACAGGTCACAACCGGCTTATCCAGATTGCCATGATAAGACGCTTTCGGACCTTCCCAGCGCACGGGCATATTGCCGTCAGAGAACAGGCCCAGCAGCGGTTTATCCTGATTAGCTTCGGTAATCGCCGCCAGCGTCGCGGTATCACTCACCATCTGATAACCGCGGGCCAGGGCTTGTTCACGCAACGTTTTACCCTGCCACTCGCCTGCCGCAGCGGTTTCCGCAAACGTTTTGGCCCCGCCGCCCAGCGTAACGTCAGCCCTGGCATTCAGTAATTGTTCGGTGATTGACCCTTTACCGCCTTTTTCCAGCGCATTGGTTGGGCATTTTTCACGTGTCACGCCAGGGCCATAGCACTTACGCGAAGTCACATGGGCAACCAGCGCCGCCGGAGTAGCATCCTGCAATTCAGCGGTAGAAACGTTGCCCGTTGCCAGCCCCGCCGCTTTTGCCATTTCAAGAATTGTGGCGTGATCTTTTTCATGAATATCAACGCCCAGCGCGCCATTATAGGTTTTCACACCGGTGGTCCACGCCGTCGCGGATGCCGCAGAATCCGTCACATAATCGGGTTTACCCGTTTTCTTATCCAACGCATAGTGCGTGTATTGTCCGGTCAACGGTAAAGCATCAATCCCTTTAAAAAAGCCGCCTGCGCCTTCGGCATAATTTCGCGCGGCCGTTATTTCTGAGTCACCCATCCCATCGCCAATCAATAAAATAATATTTTTGGCCGGTTTATCGCTCAGAGATTCGCGCAGAGCCGCCGTTTGATCGGCAGACAATCGGCGGGCGCCGCCCGGCGTGGTGATATCACCCTGAGCGGCACGATTATCCATAACCGCTATGGCAGAGGTTTCTGCATTAATAACCGGGGTAAACAGCAAAGGTAACAGGGCAATAGCAAGTGCGCTTTGTTTCACTTTATTTTCTCCATGTATAAATACGGTAAAATTAAAACAAAGCGACTATAAGTATTTGATGTGACACTTTTATGATAATTTGTGGATGACGCACCACGGATTACTCAAAACGCTTTTGGCACACTCTCGCCAGCGTTATGAACGTTGGTCAGAAACGCAGGCATACGGCCTTCTCCAGCCAAAGCCCCCTCAATTTGGCGAATAAATATCTGCCGATCGTTACACGTCATATTGCGCAGCATTTCGATGATTACCTGCTCCAGCGTTTCAACCTGCGCCGTCAGTTCTTGCGACTCTTCTTCTTTTTGGGCGAGCTTAAGTAACAACTCAGTAACGAGATTTTTCATTTACGTATTCCCTTAACCAAATATAGGCCACGTTATCATTAAGACTCACAACTGCCTAGAGGATGAAAGTTGTATTTTCATAAGAAATAAAACGTTTTGCGAAAACAATCACAACACAAAATAAGGGAGAAGGAGTCTTAGCGCAGAATTATTCCATATAAAAGGGTAAGGGGATTAATAATCACCTGGATATATAAATGCATAATGATGGATTAACAACGCTTGCGGGCAGCGTTGTTAATCAGGTACTCAGCGTGCGCAGCGCCGACGTCGCAACGCGATAGCCAGTTGCCAGATGTTGATTAGCACAATGCACGCCGTGGCAATAAACACCCAGCGAAAGCCCGCCATTGCCGAAACCGTTGCTCCCATTAATGGCCCGGCTACGTTGCCGAGGTACATAAATGACTGGTTATAACCAAAAATGCGCCCGGTTATCTGGTCGCTGGAGTATTTCACCAGCAACGTCTGCACCGCGGGCAACATCGCGCCGTCGGCAAAGCCGAGCAGAAAACGTAAGATCCCCAACTGCAACGGCGTATTGACCCATGACATGGCGAAAAACAACACGACGGCGAAGATTAACGTTGCCATTAAAATCCGCTCGGTCCCAATACGATCGCCTAATTTACCTAGCCGGGGCGCAGAAATCAGCGCCGAGATGCCCGGAACCGAAGCAATCAGCCCGCTGAGAAAGGCAATATTAGAACTGTCTGGGACCATTGATTTAATAAACAGCGCCAGAATTGGCCCAATTGAGCCGTTACATAACTGGATCACCATCGTAGTAAAAAACAGGCTGATCACCAGCGCCGGATAAGGCAGCGAGGCAAAGACGGCCTTCCCGCTCAGGCGTTCGCTTTTTTTGATTGTCGGGCGCACACCTTCTTTGATTAAGAACAGCGTGACCAGAAAACTCACTACCAGCAAGGCCGCGGTAATACAGAATACCGCCCGTAAGCCAACGTGGTCGGCAATAAAGCCCCCCATCAGCGGTCCGCCAATTACGCCGCTAATTTGCGCCGTCGAGAGCGTACTCAGCGCCCACCCGCTGCGTTCGCGCGGAACCTGTGAGGCTACCAGCGCCATCGCATTGGGAATATAGCCAGACGTTAACCCCATGACCCCACGCAGCAGAAAAAGCTGCCAGACGTTAGTGGCAAAGGCCTGCAGTAAAATCGCAATCGCCATACCCAAAGAGGCCCGCAGCAGCATCAGCTTGCGTCCTTTACGGTCGGCTAAACTCCCCCACATCGGAGAGACGATGGCTGAAATCAGGAAGGTGACGCTAAACGTTAAGCCAGACCACATTGAGAGTGCTTCATGGGAGCTTACCCCCAGTTGGGAGATATAGAGCGGTAAAAAAGGCAGGATTTGGCTGATTGCCAGGCCGGTGAAAAAGCAACCGAACCATACGGAAATGAGGTTGACTCTCCAGGATTCCATAGGGACTCATAACGATAAGTAGCTGAAAACTGCGAGCAGCTTAACAAATTACTTAGCCAAATAAGGGTCCACAGGTGCGATATATCACAGTTTAGAATTTTATCTTCCCGCTCATCATATTTGTGATATACCTCACATCAACCCCACAATATCAGCAGGGGTTTATGCTCCGCGTCCGTTCTGCGCGTTTGCGCTTATCTGTTCCTCTGTTGCCCACCAAAACAATCTGCCAGAAGCCGAGGAAACCTGCGTTTTGTCGTGGTAATGTATGTGCTTTGCATTCATGGAATGGGTTTTTAAGATGGCAAAGTTGCGGGTAGGAATCGTATTTGGTGGTAAATCAGCGGAACATGAAGTGTCATTGCAATCGGCAAAAAATATTGTCGATGCCATCGACAAGACTCGCTTTGACGTTGTGCTGTTAGGTATTGATAAGCAAGGACAATGGCACATTAGCGATGCCAGTAACTATCTGCTCAATTCAGATGATCCAGCGCATATTGCGCTGCGTCCTTCCGCGACCAGCCTGGCTCAAGTCCCGGGTAAACAAGAGCACCAGTTGATCGATGCGCAAAACGGTCAGCCACTGCCAACGGTCGATGTTATTTTCCCGATCGTACACGGCACGTTGGGTGAAGATGGCTCTCTGCAGGGTATGCTGCGCGTGGCGAATCTGCCGTTCGTCGGTTCTGATGTCCTGGGTTCTGCGGCCTGTATGGATAAAGACGTGACCAAACGTCTACTGCGCGATGCCGGATTAAACATCGCGCCATTTATTACGCTCACTCGCGCCAATCGCAACCGCATCAGCTTTGCCGAGGTGGAATCCCGCCTTGGCCTGCCGCTGTTTGTGAAACCAGCCAACCAGGGCTCGTCCGTTGGCGTCAGTAAAGTGACCAGCGAGGCGCAATACAATCAGGCCGTCGCGCTGGCATTTGAATTCGACCATAAAGTCGTGGTGGAACAAGGGATCAAGGGCCGCGAGATCGAATGCGCGGTGCTGGGCAACGATCAACCGCAGGCCAGTACCTGTGGCGAGATCGTGCTGAACAGTGATTTTTACGCTTACGACACCAAATACATTGACGATAACGGTGCCAAAGTGGTTGTTCCGGCAGCGATCGCACCGGAAGTTAACGATAAGATCCGCGACATTGCTATTCAGGCTTATCAGGCGCTGGGCTGCGCCGGTATGGCGCGCGTGGACGTTTTCTTAACCGCAGAGAACGATGTTGTGATCAATGAGATCAACACGCTGCCGGGCTTTACCAACATCAGCATGTATCCAAAATTGTGGCAGGCGAGCGGCTTAGGCTATACCGATTTGATCACTCGCCTGATCGAACTGGCGCTGGAACGTCATGCGGCGGATAGCGCGTTGAAAACCAGTATGTAAACCCGCCTGGATGCCTGATCGATAGCTATTGGGCATCCTTTGCTTCTTCTTCATCTTCCACGCGGCGACGGATAATTAATCCGGCCAGCCAAAAGCTAATCACCCACGTCACCAACCCCACCGCATAGGTCTGCCATCCCTGCGCTTCAAAACCCAGTAAGCCCACCACACCGTTCAGAATAAAGATAAGCCCAATAGCGAAGGCATAGTAGTGCCAGTCTCGGCGGATTTTAACAGGCAGGTTCATAACGGCTCCGGTGGAAATACAACGTGATAGCACATCCTCGCACATTTCCTCATAGACGTCTGTGGCCTGTGCGGAATTTCTGAAATGTAACTTGATTTCACTTAAGGTTACTTAATTGTGACAACCAGCAAAAAACCGAGATCCAGGAATAATCTCTACCTGAAATTACCATCATTCTGATATTGACATTGCCGATCACCTGTCAGACTCACTGTCAGTTCCAGGCATCACGTCAAAAAAAGCAGGTTATTTCCGGAGGTCTTTATGGCTGATTTTACGCTCTCAAAATCCCTGTTTAAGGGCAAACATCGGGATACCTCCTCCCTGCCCGGCAACATTGCGTATGCCGTATTTGTGCTGTTTTGCTTTTGGGCAGGCGCGCAGGTTTTAAATCTGTTGGCCCACGCTCCCGGCATCTATGAACAGCTGATGCAGTTGCAAATGCAAGAGACAGGACGCCCACGAGTTGAAATTGGCTTAGGCGTCGGTACCCTTTTTGGGCTGGTCCCTTTCCTTGCCGGAAGTCTGATTCTTGGCGCCATCGCGGCATTCGTGCGCTGGCGCCGCCGTCATAATAATGATGACTGACCCATACATTTCGCTCGACGATCGTCCACGCGTTTCGCAAACCACGCGGTAGTCAGATTACGTGTAATCTTCGGGCTTTCCAGCTGAATGCCTGGCAGCATTTCACGGGGTAGCGCTTTCCCAGTCTTCGCTTCCGCCAGCTTATAGACCTTCTCGTACAGAGTGGTATCTTCAAAAGCCAGACTGTCACCTTTTTGCAGTTGACGGTGGATCTCACTCTCGCTCATCCCCAGCTTCCCGGCCAGTTTACGTACCGCCAGCTCGGTTTTGCCCGGCTCGCTGCTGCCATAGAGAATCAAGTCACCATCCATCGCCAGCTTCACTCCGCTGGCTTTACTGACCGCATTCTGGAAAGCCGCATTGCGGCTGGCATACCATCCCGCATTGAAATCAGCGAAACGGAAGATTGGCGCGCTGTAATTCGCCGGGTAGTTAAGCAGATGATACGTACCGAACCACAGCCCACCGCGGCGGCTGAACACTTCCTGACGTACTGTTCCCGCCATTTTCCACGGATACCCGTCGGCGTGCTGCTCGGCAAACGCGATACTGACCTGCATTGGCCCACCGGTATGTACCGGATTAAGCGAACCAAACAGCGTCTGCCCCATCGGTACCATATTGATAAAATCATCAAAAATGGCGCTAAGCTGTTTTTCCGTTTTCACCGTATCCAGACGCTCGCTGTAGCTTTTCCCCGTTGGCGAGTTAATCTTCAGTGCGGTATGCACCACAAACTGCGGGATATGCATACGCTCGGCGCGCCGGTCGATCTCTTTCCAGGCGATTTTACTTAAGTTTGGAACGGCCGGATCCGCCTGATAGTTTGACTCCTGTTGCGCGACCGCCAGCACCGAACAGATATTTTCAACCGTCGGCGCCAGCTTCTGGCTTTCAAACGTCTTCGCTAAATCCTGCGCCCATGCTTCCCGGTCTTTCACGCTGGCGGGCATTTTCTGGCGCACCACGCTCGCCACATCGACGGCTTTCTCCCCTTTTTTTAGCGGCTGCGCGGGTTGGCTACTACATCCCACCAGCACCAGAGCGGCCAGACCGGACAAGGGGTAAAGACGGGAAACCGTCGACATAACATCTCCTTTTTTATTAACTAAGCGTATGGGTAACTTCCTGAATATCCTGGCCATCAAGCTCACGTTCAAAGCTGCGCAGACGCTTATAAATAGACATCAGTTCGACTAACGTTGTCCAGGAGTTAATCAAATACTGGAACGAGCCGCGCACCTGGCCAAACACGTTGGTGATTTGCGTCATCAGGCCGAGCGTAATCGTACCGGCAACAATCGACGGAAACAGCAGGAACAAGCCGAAAACGTTATCAACCTGCAGGTATAGAATACGGGCGATATTGAAGTACATATAGTGAAAATAGAGGCGGAAGTAGTTCTGGCGCACCGCATGGAACAGTTCACGCACCGTCGGCGGGGTCGCACGATTAGCGTCATCTTCGCCGTAAACCAGTTCTTTACGGTAGGCCGCTTCCACGCGCTGGTTTTTAAACTCCAGCCCCGGAAGTTTGATGCCGACTACCGCCAGCAAGCCGGTTCCCATCAGCGACCAGACAATCGCGGCAATCACCAGGCCATAAGGAACATGTCCAACAATGGGCAGGTCCGGCACATGGGCTGAGAGTGTGACCAGTACAGGTAAGAAGGCAATCAGCGTCATAATCGCATTGATAAAGCTGACCCCCATATCTTCAAGCGTGGAGGCAAAACGCATGGTATCTTCCTGCACACGCTGCGCCGCGCCTTCGATATGACGCAGATGCTGCCAGTGCGCCATATAGTGTTCGTTCATTGCGGTACGCCAGCGGAATACATAGTGGCTGACGAAGAAGTTGTTCATCACCCCAATGACCACGGCAATCAGCGCAATGCCAAGAAAGATGCCTACTTCATGATAGAACTGCTCAATCTTCACCTTATGCGGCGCACTCAACGCGGACTGAATCAGATCATAGAATGGCGCATACCACGCGTTGACGGCGACACCAACTTCAACCAGAAACCAGGTCACGAAAATAATCAGCGACGTGCCCAGTATGGACCAGTACTGCCAGCGGTGCGGACTGTAGATAAACCAGAACAGCGCGAACACACCAACACAAAGAATGTAATACGCATAAAAAATCAGGTAATCCAGCGACCAGAATCGGGCCGCGCTAATCGGTACGTCTCCCGACGCGCCGGTAATATGTGCAACCCAGGCTCCCCCACCTCCTTGCCAGAATACAACGGCGACCAGTGCCCAAATAAATGCCGAAATAAAGAACGGCCCCGGCTTTGGGAAAAAAGACTTAAACATAGTGCTCTCCTGCTAACTTCTTATCGTTATGACGACTGCTGTGTATTTGCCACCGTGGAGTGCGACGGCCAGACGGCTTACGCCCAAAAACACAAGCTGAAACCGACAAGTGTGACCAAAACCGCGGCACTTAGTTCGCACCCGGGTATGAAGAATTGTTTCTGTGATTTTCACACTCGACAACGTTCCAGCAAGTGCAGATTATCACAGCGTGAGATCACAAAAGCGAACATCCGTAATCCGGGAAACGCTCGCGTTTACTCATCGTTACGTTTTTCACACTATCATTGGCTGATAAGCGCTTTGCAATACGCCGATGAGTAGTATAAATACGCATACGCACGACATCCTTTTTCACTTTCTCTAACTCATGGACATCACCGTTGAAACGTAGTCTGCTTTTTTCTGCCGCGCTGTGTGCGGCGTCATTGACATCTGTCCAGGCGGCACAGCCTATAACCGATCCAGTCTTCGCCTCTGATATCGTCGATCGTTATGCCGACCATATATTTTACGGCAGCGGTGCTACGGGGATGGCGCTCGTGGTGATTGATGGTAACCAGCGCGTATTTCGCAGCTTCGGCGAAACACGCCCTGGCAATAACGTTCATCCGCAGCTGGATTCCGTTATTCGAATTGCCTCTATTACTAAATTAATGACCAGCGAAATGCTGGTGAAATTACTCGATCAGGGTACGGTTAAACTCAACGATCCATTGAGCAAATATGCGCCGCCTGGCGCGCGCGTGCCGACTTATCAGGGCACGCCGATTACGCTGGTGAATCTGGCGACGCATACCAGCGCGCTGCCGCGCGAACAGCCTGGCGGCGCGGCGAAGCGCCCGGTGTTTGTCTGGCCAACCCGTGAACAGCGCTGGAGCTATCTCTCAACCGCCACGCTTAAAGCCGCACCGGGTTCGCAGGCTTCTTATTCCAACCTGGCGTTTGACCTGCTGGCCGATGCGCTGGGAACCGCATCCGGAAAGCCTTATCCACAGCTGTTTGAAGAAAAAATTACCCGTCCGCTGGGGATGAAAGACACCACTTTTACCCCATCCCCCGATCAATGCAGACGCCTGATGGTCGCGGAAAAAGGTGCCAGTCCTTGCAACAATACCCTGGCGGCGATGGGCAGCGGCGGTGTTTATTCAACGCCCGGCGATATGATGCGCTGGATGCAGCAGTATCTCTCATCTGATTTTTACCATCGTAGCCAGCAGGCCGACCGTATGCAGACGCTGATTTATCAGCGTACGCAGTTAACCAAAGTGATAGGGATGGATGTTCCAGGTAGAGCCGATGCGCTGGGTTTGGGCTGGGTCTATATGGCGCCGAAGAATGGGCGACCGGGAATTATTCAAAAAACCGGTGGTGGCGGCGGCTTCATTACCTATATGGCGATGATCCCGCAGCAAAACGTCGGGGCATTTATCGTGGTGACCCGCTCTCCGCTAACCCGCTTTACCAATATGAGCGACGGTATCAACGATCTGGTTGCAGAGCTGAGCGGGAACAAACCGCAGGTTATTCCTGCATCCTGACTTAATACTCAAAAGGCAAACGGTTAATGCTCACCAGTTTGCCTTTATTCATTTCAATATAACCACCTTTACGCAATGCCGCGAGAACCTCAGCGACAACTGAGCGTGAAATTCGCGTGCGTTGGTGAATATAGTTCATGACGCCGATACGCGAACGCAGTACGTCGTCCCATTTCATCATGGATATCAGTGTCGCGCGGATCTGATCGTAGGAGTTATTGCCGATCAGCTGCAGATCGCGCAACTCAAACATGGAATTTTGCCATGCTAACCAGCAAAAGGCTTCACGCCAAAGCTGGCATTGTTCAATTATATTTATCGTTTGCGAAGCAGGCAGGTGGTATCCCGTACAATTATTTTCGGTTATTAATCTGTATTGTACATCTGTTTTCATCACACCATCAGAAAGGCCCATAATAAAAGGCGCCTGTGCAATCCCGACCAGCACGCTTTCCCCTCTACGTAAGGAAACAACACCACTTAAAATAACAAAAGTTTCGTCACTATTAATATCGCTGGAAAAAATTATTTCTTTGTCGTTATCACACTCAAAGTGCTTACCATATTTCGCTAAACATTTATCAAGCTTACCAAACTCAA
Organism: Citrobacter sp. RHBSTW-00859; assembly: GCF_013729795.1. Classification (NCBI taxonomy): domain Bacteria; kingdom Pseudomonadati; phylum Pseudomonadota; class Gammaproteobacteria; order Enterobacterales; family Enterobacteriaceae; genus Citrobacter; species Citrobacter sp. RHBSTW-00859. The sequence goes on from NZ_CP056284.1 coordinate 3,765,723, forward strand.
GAAGAGGTTTATTTGAAGATAGCATGTGCGAATTCCTTGCAAGAAATGCCCGTCAAATGCGTGACGGGCATTATTTCTAAATAAAATTACCTTTTATTTCTCTGCAAGAAAGTTTTTACCAGGTATATTTAACACCAACGTTTGCAGACCAGTCTTGATCGACATCACCGCCACCGAGGTAATTAGCATCGGTGTACGCGCTGAAGTTCTTGGTGAAGCTGAACTGAGTACCCAGCCCAACGCGTACCGCAGAACCTTCTACGCCGTTGTCGATAGAATCACCGTTTACATCAGAATCGTTGTTAGAGTCGTCGTAAACGTAGGCCAGTTTGAAGTACGGGGTCAGCGCCTGGTCATCGCTGTAGGCGAAGGTATAACCCGCATCTACACCAAGTTCATAACGCATGCTGTCATAAGACTGACCGTCAACTTTCATGTCGTTGCTCAGCTTATAGTCATCACCAGACTGGAACAGACCGGATACGCTACCGTAAGGGGTTACGTAACCTGCTTCACCCAGCTTCAGGTCATAACCCAGTTTCAAGCCGAAGCCCCAGGCATCAGAAGAGGTGCTGCCATCAACATACTGACCGTTGCTCATGCTGGCAGACAGATCGTTGTTGAAGTGGGAGTAGCTTAAGTTACTGTCAACAAAGATGTTGTTCGCAAAACGAGCAGAAGAGTAGAAATAGGCAGTCTGGCTATCCTGATCTACCTGACCGGTACGATCACTCATGTCACCTTTCGCGAAGCCTGCCGCAGCACCGACAATCCACTTAGCGTTGTTACCATCGATTTTGGAATCAACACCGACCATGATGCCGTTAACATCCTGATCATAGTTAATGTTGCCGTTATCCGCATCGAAGCTGCCGCCGAAGTACCTCACCCATGCACCACCGTTATCTACCAGACCATGACGCGCGTTAGTCAGACGAGTACCAACGGTGTCTTGCTCCAGGTTCCAGATATTGGTGTTGGCAGACGGAATACTCAGCGCCATGTTCGCGTAGTCGGTCAGCTCCATCTGCTGCAGAACAACGGTGTTACCCTGCTGCTGAGCCTGATAGGTGTAAGCACCCAAGTCTGCTTTGTTGGCTGCAGAGAAGGTTGCGGTGCTGTTCTTGTCGTTAACGTAGATCAGCTCGTTACCCTTGTAATCGGTAACAGAACCTGCGCCAGTGGCGTTATCGATGCGAACTTTATAGTTACCGGTTGCCGCTGCTACGTGATCACCGTAGTTATCAACTTCAGACTGATCGCCTGAGGTGTCGGAATCGCCGTTACCGTTGATAGTCAGATGACCATCAGAGTTCATCGCGATCACGCCATAACCGTAGTTAGCCTGGCGCGTATCGTTGGTACGATCGTTGGTCAGGTCAGCATTCAACACATAGTTAGCGCTGTTGATGTCGAAAACACCCGCATTAACATGGTTGTAAGCGTCGGTGTAGCTGGTCAGATTCAGGGTATCAACCTGCAGCGCGTTCCCGGTGCTGTTGCCCACATCCAGAACGCCGTTGTTGGTGACGTTAATGGTATTGGCATACAGCGCGGCATTAAGCACATTCCAGCCAGCAGAGACATCATCAGCAATCGTTACGGTACTGTTGTCAATAGACAGCGTATTAGTCGCAACACGACCATCTTCATTGATGTTCAGTGCAGAAGCACCGGTCAGAGTGATGGAGTCAGAAACCAGCGCAGAATCACCCACGTTGACAACGGAACCGCTGTTGATGCTCAAAGTGTCAATCAGAGAAGTTTTGGTGGTATCCCACTGGGAAGCGCCGTTCAGCGTCACGTTGAACAGACCGCTCTGATAAACGGTATTGCCAACCACATGACCATTTTCGTCATAAGAGGATGTGTCGCTATCGATACCGTAAGTTGAAGAAGGCCACAGGCTGTTGGCAGCGATATCAATCAGCGTAGGGGTGGCTTCAGTACCCTCAGCATAGCTTTCGTAAACGCCATCACCATCAACGTCAACCTGATGGACGGACATTGCCGCACCAACCCACTTGCTGCCGTGGTTCAGGGTCAGATCCAGACGGTCAGTACCATCCCAGCCGTTGGTATCCAGATCGGCATCGGTATCGCGGTAAGTATCAGCACCGTTCGGGAAGAAGTTCTCATCAAAGTTGCTGGAGAACAGCACATCGCCCATCAGCGTAGCGTTATCAAACGTGGCGGTGGTCTGCATCGCGTTATCTGCATTGGGATTAGCAATAACCGCCAATGCGATATCATTCGCGTTCCAACCGTTACCGTTGTAGTCGCTCGCATTGCTGGTGTTACCAAACCAGCCGGATCTTCCTTCATCAGACCAGGAACCTGAGGTCAGGGTAGAGTCGGTAACAGCGATAGTGTTGTTAAACACTTCGCCGCTGTTTACGCCGGTGATGACGGTATTATCGTCAATATCTTCCCACTCATAACCCTGAGTCAGGGTAATACCCGCGACGTGAGAGTTGTTGGAGATAGACAGATCAACTTCTTGATCCAAAGTGATAGCCGTGCCCAGGTTATAAACGTCGACAACGTGCGTATCAGCCACGTCATTATAGGTACCGTTGTAGGTATAATGTTCGTAGTTGTCATCGATAGTGGAATTGATGACGTTCATTGCCAGACGGTCGTAGTAATAGTCGGTACCCGTACGGTTAGGGAAGGTGCGAATAAGCGGGGAAATTCTTCTCGGCTGACTCAGTCATTTCATTTCTTCATGTTTGAGCCGATTTTTTCTCCCGTAAATGCCTTGAATCAGCCTATTTAGACCGTTTCTTCGCCATTTAAGGCGTTATCCCCAGTTTTTAGTGAGATCTCTCCCACTGACGTATCATTTGGTCCGCCCGAAACAGGTTGGCCAGCGTGAATAACATCGCCAGTTGGTTATCGTTTTTCAGCAACCCCTTGTATCTGGCTTTCACGAAGCCGAACTGTCGCTTGATGATGCGAAATGGGTGCTCCACCTTGGCCCGGATGCTGGCTTTCATGTATTCGATGTTGATGGCCGTTTTGTTCTTGCGTGGATGCTGTTTCAAGGTTCTTACCTTGCCGGGGCGCTCGGCGATCAGCCAGTCCACATCCACCTCGGCCAGCTCCTCGCGCTGTGGCGCCCCTTGGTAGCCGGCATCGGCTGAGACAAATTGCTCCTCTCCATGCAGCAGATTACCCAGCTGATTGAGGTCATGCTCGTTGGCCGCGGTGGTGACTAGGCTGTGGGTCAGGCCACTCTTGGCATCGACACCAATGTGGGCCTTCATGCCAAAGTGCCACTGATTGCCTTTCTTGGTCTGATGCATCTCCGGATCGCGTTGCTGCTCTTTGTTCTTGGTCGAGCTGGGTGCCTCAATGATGGTGGCATCGACCAAGGTGCCTTGAGTCATCATGACGCCTGCTTCGGCCAGCCAGCGATTGATGGTCTTGAACAATTGGCGGGCCAGTTGATGCTGCTCCAGCAGGTGGCGGAAATTCATGATGGTGGTGCGGTCAGGCAAGGCGCTATCCAGGGATAACCGGGCAAACCGACGCATGGAGGCGATTTCGTACAGAGCATCTTCCATCGCGCCATCGCTCAGGTTGTACCAATGCTGCATGCAGTGAATGCGTAGCATGGTTTCCAGCGGATAAGGTCGCCGGCCATTACCAGCCTTGGGGTAAAACGGCTCGATGACTTCCACCATGTTTTGCCATGGCAGAATCTGCTCCATACGGGACAAGAAAATCTCTTTTCTGGTCTGACGGCGCTTACTGCTGAATTCACTGTCGGCGAAGGTAAGTTGATGACTCATGATGAACCCTGTTCCATGGCTCCAGATGACAAACATGATCTCATATCAGGGACTTGTTCGCACCTTCCTTAGTACAATCCGTGGTCATACATTCGGATGTCACCATTCCGTGAATGGTACTGTTTTTAATCGTCAGGCTGTTATAATTGCCGTTAGTTGACAGTCCATCATCCAGATAATAAGTAGAAATAACGCCGTTGACAGTAGCGTTATTGATTACCGGATAAATATCACCATTATAAATACTATCAGTGCCGTAATTGTTCCAACCGACATATCCATCGAAGTAAACGTCATCAACATGTGATGCGTCATTATAATGGGTGAACGTTGTGTATGTGGTTCCAGAAATATCAGTAGAAGCATTCGCCTGAGAAGTGATTGCCAAAGTACAGGCTAATGCTAATTGTGAGACTACTAGTTTCTTTTTCCAAGTGTGCATTTGTCATCCCTCCTCAGGGACGTAATATAGTTAATCCATCAATTATCAATGCAAAGAAAACATTTTATGTTTCTCGGGGATGATTATGCGGTTTCACAAAGTAAAGGTTCAATTATTCTTTGCTAGTCGTCCGAAACCGGACAACACTACGAATATCCTCTCATCTGACACAAAAGAAAAAACACTCATTCTTTCAATGAAATACCGCACAAAACACCTCTGAAACATATAATTAATAAATAACTCACCACTCACCCAAACAAATAAACAATAAATAAAGAGGAATTATCACCAGCCCTACACAAATAAACGCATCGATATTTAAAATAATAAAAACAGAAACAAGCAAAATAATGAATATAAATAACTTGCCATGCATGTGAATAAATTGCTCTAATGACTCAGCCTTCCACGATGGAAAATCCAGATATAACGCCAACTTTCGTAAACCACCCACCCTCAGGTTCGGGTATACTACGGCCTTCGATTCCACAAACATCAGGCATACCATGACAGACCTAATCCAACGCCCTCGCCGCCTGCGCAAATCACCTGCGCTGCGCGCTATGTTTGAAGAGACAACACTCAGCTTAAATGACCTGGTGTTGCCGATCTTTGTTGAAGAAGAACTCGACGATTACAAAGCTATCGAGGCCATGCCCGGCGTGATGCGCATTCCAGAGAAGCATCTGGCGCGCGAAATTGAACGCATTGCTAATGCAGGCATCCGCTCGGTCATGACCTTCGGCATTTCTCATCACACCGATGACACCGGCAGCGATGCCTGGAAAGAAGACGGTCTGGTGGCGCGCATGTCGCGTATCTGTAAGCAGACCGTACCGGAGATGATCGTCATGTCCGACACCTGCTTCTGTGAATACACCTCGCACGGTCACTGCGGCGTATTATGCGAGCACGGCGTTGATAACGATTTAACCCTTGCCAATCTCGGCAAACAGGCGGTCGTTGCCGCCGCTGCGGGCGCAGATTTCATCGCCCCTTCCGCCGCAATGGACGGCCAGGTGCAGGCGATTCGCCAGGCGCTGGATGCCGCGGGCTTTACCGATACCGCGATCATGTCCTACTCCACCAAATTTGCCTCTTCTTTCTATGGCCCATTCCGTGAAGCCGCAGGTACTGCGCTGAAGGGCGATCGTAAAACCTATCAGATGAACCCGATGAACCGTCGGGAAGCGATCCGCGAATCGCTGCTGGATGAAGCCCAGGGCGCAGACTGCCTGATGGTCAAACCGGCTGGCGCATACCTCGATATTCTGCGCGATATCCGCGAGCGCACCGAGCTGCCGATTGGCGCTTATCAGGTCAGCGGTGAATACGCGATGATCAAGTTTGCAGCCCTCGCGGGTGCCATAGATGAAGAGAAAGTGGTGCTGGAAAGCTTAGGCTCGATCAAACGCGCTGGCGCGGATCTGATCTTCAGCTACTTCGCACTGGATCTGGCTGAGAAAAAAATCCTGCGCTAACTTTATTGTTCCATGCCGGGTGGCGTAAACCATCCGGCCTTTTATCGCCAGCCTAAAGATTCTAACGAGTACCAGCGCTCAGCGTCTTGCTGTTTATGATTCATTCTGAAAGTAATATCCCCTCTGAAATTCATCATTACAATCAATATCAATTATTCGTAAATGAATACCAAAATGACATATGTATTCCATTCTTCTGTTTGAAGGTATAGTTACAGTACAATTTAATAACTTCATTATCTAATTACACACTGTAATATCTTTATTACGGCAAACACTAATCCATCCTGTCTTTCCAACAAGAGCTTAAAATATCTGCAAAACAGATATTGTGTTTATATTCATTGAACACCCAGATAACACTCTCATAGAAATGTGAAGGATTTGCTCATGGTTACATCATACCAAAAAGGGATATTAGCAATCGGTGCGCATCCGGACGATATTGAACTCGGATGTGGTGCCTCGTTATCCCGCTTAATAAAAGAAGGCTATCACGTTACTGCCGTCGTCATGACCGCAGGGGCTGAAGGATGCGCTTTAAAAGCCGACCGACACGCAGAATCTCAATCGGCATTAACATCATTAGGCTGCCATCAGATTTTTCATTTTCATTTTGAGGACACACGCACACCGTACTTTGTTGATACGATGATCAAATCACTTGAAGACGTCATCACAAATCACATTCCCGAACAAATCAACATCGTGCGAACTTATACTATGCATGATTCTGACCGGCATCAGGATCATCGCGCGGTACATAAGGCTTCTATCGTTGCCTGCCGAAATATTCCCCAGGTTCTCGGTTATGAAACCCCCAGTACCTGGCTGACGTTTATTCCCCAAGTTTTTGAAAAGGTCAGTGAAAACTGTTTCATTCAAAAACTTCGTGCGCTTTCATTTCACCAAAGCCAGCAGCAACGTGATTATATGCGTACAGAACGTCTGCGTACCGTAGCTCAATTCCGAGGGCAACAGGCCGGATGTGAATTATCTGAAGGTTTTGTTGTTCACAAAATGATTCTCTAATTATATGAAAACAATATTTTTTATTATGATGAGCCTATGTATATTACTTTGGTTCCTCACAACCTTAAAACGAAAACCTAGTTTACGTAACGACAGTATTGACGCCATTATTCCGGCCTATAACGAAGGTCCTTGCCTGGCACAATCGCTGGAAAACTTGTTATTAAATCCCTATTTTCATCGAGTCATATGTGTAAACGATGGTTCCACTGATGATACCGAAATCATTATGCATAAAGTGAAAGAAAAATGGGGAGAACGCCTGATTACCGTGACGCAAAAGAATACCGGGAAAGGTGGCGCCTTAATGAATGGATTAAACTATGCTACCTGTGAGCAGGTTTTTTTAAGCGATGCTGACACCTATGTCCCTCCTGATGGTGACGGTATGGGATTCATGTTAGCAGAAATAGAAAATGGCGCCGATGCCGTTGGTGGAATCCCCTCAACACATCTCCCTGGTGCTGGATTGCTGCCACATATCCGTGCAACGGTAAAACTTCCGATGATCGTCATGAAGCGGACATTACAGCAGTTGCTCGGCGGTGCACCTTTTATTATTAGCGGAGCCTGCGGCATGTTTCGTACTGATGTGCTGCGCAAATTTGGTTTTTCCGATCGTACCAAGGTGGAGGATCTCGATTTGACCTGGACCCTGGTCGCGAATGGTTATTGTATCCGTCAGGCAAACCGCTGCATTGTTTATCCTCAGGAGTGCAATACCTTGGGCGATGAATGGAAACGATGGCGGCGCTGGATCGTGGGCTATGCCGTTTGCATGCGTCTGCATAAATCACTCATCCTCAGCAGATTCGGCATCTTCAGCATACTCCCAATGGTGCTGGTCGTGTTGTATGGCGTAGCAATCTATCTCATTACATGGCAGCACATCACGCTCACTATCGGCCCACATGCGATTGTGCTTTCCTTGTTTCCCATTATTTGGGTTGGAGTGGTTTGCTCAATTGGAGCATTTAGTGCCTGGTATCACCGATGCTGGAAACTTATTTTCCTTGCGCCTTTTTCTGTTTTTTACGTACTTCTGGCTTATTTAATTTGGATTGTATATGGACTTATTGCCTTTTTTACTGGACGTGAACCCCTACGTGACAAACCCACACGCTATACCGCGGTGGTGGATGCGCCAAACAATAACCCCCCCACAGCTACCCACGGTGGTGAAGAACTATCTAAAGCTTAGTGAACAGAATAATAAGTCAGTATCCATTGCACCTGGCGTTGTTATTGATGAAAGCGCGGGAGCTGTGACGATCGGTGCTGGCAGTAAAATTTGTCATGGTGCAGTTATTCAGGGGCCTGTCGTAATTGGGGCCGATTGCATTATTGGTAATTACGCCTTTATTCGACCTGGTTGCTTAATTGGCAATCAAGTACGTATTGGCTATGGCACCGAAATCAAAAACGCAGTATTGGAATCGACGGCCACCATCGGTCCCCAATGCTTTATTTCTGATTCGGTTATTGGCAAAGGCGCATACCTGGGCGCGCAGGTAAGAACCAGCAATCATCGCCTCGATGGTAAAACCGTGCATGTCAGGCTGGACGGTGAAGACATTGATACAGGCTGCGAAAAATTAGGGTGTTATATCGGTCCCGGTGCGCGGCTTGGTGTTCAGGTCATTATTTTACCAGGCCGATATATCGCAGCTGAAAGCACAATTGGCCCACGGATAACCATCGAGAAAAACCTGCCAAAAGGTAAATATATCCTCAAACAAGAGATCTCCTGTCTCGTAGGTGAAGAATAATGAAAAGGACTTTATTTGTATCGTTGATACTCGGCACGGCTTCTCTCCCGGCTGAAGCAACCGACCTGAAGCTGACAGCCGGATACGACTTTACTGATTATTCAGCAGGGCATGGTACCCGTACCGTCATGTTCAGCGAATTAAAGACGCAGATTGACGATGGTGCCGCGGTTTTCAATATTTCCGAAGGCAGACGCGATTACGACAACGGTGAATCATGGAACGCGTTACGTGGCCGCGCGACCGTTTGGTATAACTGGAATCAGTGGTTATCAACAAAAACGGGTCTGGCAATTGCCGAAAACACCCCCGTTTTTGCCAGACGCGATGCTCAGCAGGATATCAGCGTAAAAGTTCTGCCTAAAACCGTATTTACCTTTGGTTATCGCTATGCCAACTACTTTGACGATACGGACGTCAATGCTTTTTCAGGCGGAATATCTCTGTATACCGGACCGTTTATCACCTCATGGCGTTATACGCATTACGATACTGAAGATGCTGGGGGAAGCTATAGCCACATCGTTTCACTGCGCCTGAACGACCCGAACGGTAAAGGCAATACGCAGCTCTGGGTAAGCCGCGGAACGGGAGCCTATACCTATGACTGGTCACCGGACACCAAAAAAGGAACGTTAAAAAGCATCAGCCTGCGTCGCAATCAGCCGCTGACCGATCAATTAACTCTCGGTCTTGCCCTCGGCAAACAATGGTATGACACGCCGGCTGAGAGCTATCACAGCCAGCAAATTCTCGCCGATCTCACCTGGCAGTTTTAAATCTCTCCCCCTCGATAGGGGAGAATCAACCACCAATGAAATAGCCATTCTCTCAGCCCTCACGCCGCCATCCATTAATCAATGCCGGATACGCAACGCTTATCCGTCCTACAACACCCGGCAAATTATTGCGATTTTGTTACATTCGTTACATATCCGCGCCACGGGGATTGCCAGCGCGGCGCTGGCAGGCATCATAGACGCTATTGTCAGGCAAGAGAGCAAGATCATGATTCATGTTGTGCTGGTGGATGACCATGTGGTGGTGCGTTCCGGCTTTGCGCAATTACTCAGTCTCGAAGACGATCTCAACGTTGCTGGCCAGTACAGCAGCGCGGCACAGGCGTGGCCTGCACTACTGCATGATGACGTCAACGTTGCGGTGATGGATATCGCCATGCCGGATGAAAATGGCCTGAGCCTGTTAAAACGACTGCGGGCGCAGAAGCCCGGTTTTCGCGCCATTATTCTCAGCATCTATGACTCACCCACGTTTGTGCAAAGCGCACTGGATGCCGGTGCCAGCGGTTATCTGACCAAACGCTGCGGGCCAGAGGAACTGGTGCAGGCGGTACGTTCGGTTGGTATGGGCGGGCATTACCTGTGCGCCGACGCGCTACGGGCGCTACGCGGCGGCGAACAGCCCGCGCAGGTACTGGAGGTACTGACCCCGCGCGAGCGCGAAGTGTTTGATCTGCTGGTCAAAGGCGACAGCGTAAAAGAGATCGCCTTCAAGCTCGACCTCAGCCATAAAACGGTGCACGTTCATCGTGCGAACGTGCTGGGCAAACTGCAATGCCACAGCACCATCGATCTGGTGCATTTTGCACTCGACCACCAGTTGCTGACGGGGCATTAATGTCACGCAGCCTTCGTCATTGGGTTATTTCTCTGTTTATTCTGCTGGCCTGGGGATCGGGCTGGCTGATGCTGTGGACGCTGGGGTTTTACCTGACCCACAACGGCCAGCAGGCAGCGCTATTCCTGCCGCACGGCGTCTATCTCGCCCTGCTAATCCTGCTTTCTCGCCGTTACTGGCCCGCGCTGGTACTGCCGCCGGTGCTGATGCTGTTCTGGCTGCACAGCGAGCAATTAGTGAATGGCTATATCCTGCTAGTTGCGCCGTTGATTAGCCTGATCCCGGCGAGTATCGGCCAGTCATACTGGCACCGATTCCCCCTTTACTGGCAGCGCTTAACGTTGCTGCTGGCCGCGGTGACGATCACGTCATTGCTCAATACCCTCCTGCTTTCACCGTTTATCCAAAGCCCGGCAACGTTAATTGGCCTGGCATCGTTTACCGGCGGCGTGCTGCTGACGCCGTTTGTCTATCTGATCTATGAATTTCTGCGCCAGCAGCACCGCTATCATTTGCTCGGACTGGATACCACCAATCCTCCCCTGCGTACCTCGCTTATCATCTGGTGCAGTCTGTTTTTCATTATTGGCATAGGTACCCAGATGGTGCTGTCACCTGAGATCGAGCGCCTGCTGCTAATCGTAGTGTTCTTACCAAACGTGGTGATGGCGTGGAAATTTGGCTGGCAGGGCGGCGTGTTGTCCGGACTGCTCGGCAGCATGATGATCACCATCGCCCGGCAAATCGGCGTCGGGTTCAGCAATTTACTGGAGCTGGAGATTTTCCTCGCCACCCAGGCGCTGCTGGGCATAGGGCTCGGGATCGCTATCAGCCGCCAGCAGCATCTGGCGCAAAACCTGCACCATTATCGCCAGCGTCTGGAAGCCGAACTGGCAGCGCGACGCGCGCTGACCGAACAACTGATCCGCACCGAGGAAAATACGCGCAAAAGCCTGGCGCGGGAGCTACACGACGAAATTGGTCAGAACATCACCGCCATTCAAATTCAGTCGCAACTGGTCAAGCGCGCGCCGGGTCGCGAGCAAACGCTTGAAGCGGCAAATCAGATCAACGACCTTGCCCGGCGCATTCACCACTCCACCCGCCAACTGCTGCGCCAGCTACGACCGCCCGCGCTCGATGAACTGGCCTTTAAAGATGCACTGCATCATCTGGTGAATGAATTTGCCTTTGCCGAACGCGGCATTCGCTGTTGGTTTGACTATCAGCTTGAAAATACGCCAGAAAATGAAACGGTGCGTTTCACACTGTATCGCCTGCTGCAGGAGTTGCTCAATAACGTCTGTAAACATGCCGACGCCAGCGAAGTGTCGATTACGCTGCGCCAGCAGGAACACCGCGTGTTTCTGCACGTCGCTGACAACGGCGTAGGTATTCTCGCGGAGAAAATCCCCGGGTTCGGTATCCAGGGGATGCGTGAGCGGGTCAGCGCCCTTGGCGGCGAACTGACGCTCGAATCGAACAACGGCACGCGGGTAATTGTTAACCTGCCCACAAATTTGCAACAAATCAGCCGTTAACCAGGAAAAAGTCTTAGTCACTGCGGACTTTATCTCATCCCATTTTGCTTTCACTTTCCTATAGTCAGCACAAACGGAGGCTGCCATGCATGCACGTGCATCACGCGAAACAGACCAACAATACCGGGCGCTACGCCCCCGGCTGCTGATGTGTATGGTGATTGGGTACGCCGCGTTTTATCTGACGCGCAAAAGCGTTAACTACGTCCTCCCGGCGCTGCAAACGGATCTGGGTCTGGATAAAGGCGATATCGGCCTGCTGGGATCGCTGTTTTATCTGACCTATGGCTTGTCGAAATTCACCGCCGGGCTATGGCACGACAGCCACGGACAGCGCGCGTTTATGGGCATTGGCCTGTTTGCCACCGGCGTTTTAAACGTGCTGTTCGCCTTTGGTGAATCGCTGACGCTGCTCCTGGTGGTCTGGACGCTGAACGGATTTTTTCAGGGCTGGGGCTGGCCGCCATGCGCCCGACTATTGACCCACTGGTACTCGCGCAACGAACGCGGCTTCTGGTGGGGCTGCTGGAATATGTCGATCAACATCGGTGGGGCCATCATTCCGCTGATTAGCGCCTTTGCCGCCCACTGGTGGGGCTGGCAGGCAGCCATGCTGGCGCCGGGAATAATCAGCATGGCGTTAGGCGTCTGGCTCACCCTGCAACTGAAAGGCACGCCCCGGGAAGAAGGCTTACCCACGGTTGGGGAATGGCGGCAAGACCCGCTGGAGTTGCGTCAGGAGCAGCAAAGCCCGCCGATGGGGCTGTGGCAAATGTTACGCACCACCATGCTGAAGAATCCGATGATCTGGCTACTCGGCGTGTCATATGTGTTGGTCTATTTGATCCGCATTGCGCTCAACGACTGGGGCAACATCTGGCTGACGGAAAGCCACGGTGTGAACCTGCTCAGCGCCAATGCCACGGTAATGCTGTTTGAAGTCGGCGGCTTGCTGGGGGCGCTGTTTGCCGGATGGGGTTCGGATCTGCTGTTCAGCGGTCAGCGTGCGCCAATGATTTTGCTATTCACACTGGGGCTGATGGTCTCCGTCGCCGCGCTGTGGCTGGCGCCGGTGCACCACTACGCGCTACTGGCAGTGTGTTTCTTTACCGTGGGCTTTTTTGTGTTTGGCCCACAGATGCTAATTGGCCTCGCGGCCGTGGAATGCGGACATAAAGCGGCGGCAGGTTCAATTACTGGTTTTCTCGGGCTGTTCGCCTATCTGGGGGCCGCGCTGGCGGGTTGGCCGCTGTCGCTGGTCATAGAACACTACGGCTGGTCGGGAATGTTCAGTTTGCTCTCGGTTGCCGCTGTCTTTATGGGTTTATTGCTGATGCCATTGCTCATTGCGGGCATTCCCCCTTCTCTCAGTCAAAGGATAAAACAATGAAACTGACGCTTACCTCTACCCTAATTGCCTCCGCTCTGACGCTGGCAGCCTTCAGCAGTGCAGCTCAGGCGCAGGGTCGTCTGGTGGTGTATTGCAGCGCCACCAACGAAATGTGCGAAACCGAAACCAAAGCCTTCGGTGAAAAATATGATGTGAAGACTTCATTCATTCGCAACGGCTCAGGCAGTACGCTGGCGAAAGTGGATGCCGAGAAGAAAAACCCGCAAGCGGATGTCTGGTATGGCGGTACGCTGGATCCACAGTCTCAGGCCGGTGAAATGGGCTTGCTGCAGCCGTATAAATCACCAAACCTCGAACAAATCATGGAGAAGTTCCGCGATCCGGCAAAAGTGAAGGGCAACCTCTCCTCGGCGGTTTATGTCGGTATTCTGGGCTTTGGCGTCAATACCCAGCGCCTGAAAGAGAAAAACCTACCGGTGCCAAAATGCTGGAAGGATCTGACCAAACCGGAATACAAAGGCGAAATCCAGATTGCTGATCCGCAAAGCTCCGGTACCGCCTATACCGCACTGGCGACCTTTGCCCAACTGTGGGGGGAAGATCAGGCCTTTGACTACCTGAAACAGCTCAACGCCAACGTCTCCCAGTACACCAAATCCGGCATTGCCCCGGCGCGTAACGCCGCCCGTGGCGAAACGGCTATCGGCATCGGTTTCTTGCACGACTACTCGCTGGAAAAAGAACAGGGCGCACCGCTGGAACTTGTCTCACCGTGCGAAGGTACCGGTTATGAAATCGGCGGTGTCAGCATCCTGAAAGGCGCGCGCAACCTCGATAACGCCAAACTGTTCGTTGACTGGGTACTGTCGAAAGACGCGCAGGAGCTGGCGTGGAAGAAAGGTAAATCCTATCAGATCCTGACCAACACCACCGCCGAGACGTCCCCTAACTCGCTGAAGCTCGACGACCTGAAGCTTATCAATTACGACATGGATAAGTACGGCTCGACCGACGTGCGTAAAGCCCTGATCAATAAGTGGGTCAGCGAAGTGAAGATGGGTAAATAACCCCAGATTTGCGTTCATTTGCCGGATACGGCCTCAACGCCATATCCGGCCTGAAATACCGGAACCGCTATGTCACACACACTTGCACTCCATCCCGTGAAAAAACGGGATGCGATATTTCTTTGGATTTTACTCGGCTGGCTGGCGTTTGCCCTGCTGCCGAGCTGGAGCCTGGACTACGGTCTGCTGGAATCGACGCGCGAAGAAATTCTCGCCGCCTACGGCTGGTCACAGTTCAATATCAGTTGGCTCTGGTATCTGCTGCCAAGCCTGCTGCTGGTGCGCCCGTTCCATGAAGCCAGACGCGAACAGCGCAGCCGCCATTATTTTGACGCGGGCTGGGCGTTTTTCTGTATGGCGTTTATCGTCGCCAGCGCGACTATTGAGGGACGCGGCTTAGGCTATGCCACCATCGTGCTGTTTGTGGCACTTGGCGCGATCATGACCCTGGCGCTCACCCGTTTGGAATGGCTGGGCGGCGACCGTTTCGTCATCGGCTCGCTCACCGCGATTGTCGCGCTGATCGGTATTTTTATCGTCTGGCCAAGTATCGCTATTTTCATTCCGATGTTCACCAACGACGCCGGAGAATTTGCTCCGCTGGCGTTTATGAATGTGCTGTCGCAGGCGCATATCATTCAGGTGATCCTCAACTCGATTATGCTGTCGATTGCCGTCGGCGTCGGCTGTACCTTCTTTGGCCTGGTGCTGGCTATCTACACCACCCGTATTGCGAAACGCAGCGCCATTATTGGACGTATTTTCTCGATTCTGCCGATCGTCACCCCGCCGTTTGTTGTGGGTTTAGGCGTAACGCTGATGATGGGACGCTCCGGTTACATCACCGAATTTATGGTCGAATGGTTTGGTTTGACCAACACCAACTGGCTGTACGGTTTTACCGGCATCTGGCTGGCGCAGGTGCTGGCCTTCACTCCGATGGCGTTTATGATCCTCGACGGGGCGATCAAAACCATTCATCCGTCGCTGGAGGAGGCGTCATACACCCTGCGCGCCAGCCGCTGGCAAACCTTTAACGGCGTGTTTGTCCCGCTGCTAAAACCGGCGCTGGCAAACGCCTTTTTAATTGTGGTGGTGCAGTCGCTGGCCGACTTCAGTAACCCGCTGGTGCTTGGCGGTAACTTCGATGTGCTGGCAACGCAAATCTACTTCTACATCACCGGTTCCCAGCTCGACTACCAGGCCGCCAGTACGCTGGGTGCCTTCCTGTTGCTGTTCTCGCTGCTGGTGTTCTGCGTGCAGTACATGTGGATTGGTAAACGCTCGTACGTCACCGTTTCCGGTAAATCCTATCGGGGCGACGTGCAGCCGCTGCCGGTAACGCTGGTATGGAGCGTGGTCGCGCTGCTGGCGGTGTGGATTGCCTTTAACGCCCTGCTCTATGGCAGCATTTTCTACGGCAGTTTCACCGTAAACTGGGGCGTGGACTACACCCTGACGCTGGCGAACTTTACCAAACTGTTCGGTCAGGGAATGAGCGACGGCGCGTGGCCTTCACTGCTCGACACCCTGCTCTACGCCGGGATTGCCGCGCCGATCACCGCCATCTTCGGCCTGCTGATCGCATGGGTAGTAGTGCGTCAGCAGTTTAAAGGCAAAAAGACCATCGAGTTCACCACAATGCTGTGCTTTGCCGTTCCGGGCACCGTAGCGGGCGTATCGTACATTCTGGCCTTTAACAGCGCCCCGGTATACCTCACCGGCACCGCCGCCATCGTGATTATCTCAATGGTGATGCGTAACGTCCCGGTCGGTATCCGGGCGGGCATTGCGGGCTTAGGCCAAATCGATAAATCGCTGGATGAAGCCTCGCTCAGTCTGCGTGCCGGTTCCCTGCGCACCATTACGCACATCCTGTTGCCGCTGCTGCGCCCGGCGATCCTCTCAGCGCTGATCTACAGCTTTGTGCGCGCCATTACCACCGTCAGCGCCATTGTGTTCCTCGTCACGCCGGATACCCGCGTGGCCACGGCCTACATCCTGAACCGCGTAGAAGACGGCGAATACGGCGTGGCGATTGCCTACGGTTCTATTTTAATCGTGGTGATGCTGGCGATTATTTTCATCTTTGACTGGCTGATCGGTGAATCACGTACCTCCCGTTCAAAAGCCAAAAACCAGGCGTAATGGAGCGCACTATGACTCAGAAAAATTTCGTTGAACTGCGCAACGTCACTAAACGATTTAGCAGCAACACGGTTATCGACAATATCAACCTCACCATTCCGCAGGGGCAAATGGTAACGCTGCTCGGCCCGTCCGGCTGCGGTAAAACCACCATCTTGCGTCTGGTTGCCGGGCTGGAAAAACCGAGCGAAGGACAAATTTTCATTGATGGCGAAGACGTTACCCATCGTTCTATTCAGCAGCGCGATATCTGTATGGTGTTTCAGTCATATGCCCTGTTCCCGCACATGTCGTTAGGGGAGAACGTCGGTTATGGCCTGAAGATGCTCGGCGTGTCGCGCGCGGAGGTGAAAACCCGCGTCAAAGAGGCGCTGGCGATGGTGGATCTGGAAGGATTTGAAGACCGCTTTGTCGATCAGATCTCCGGCGGTCAGCAGCAGCGCGTGGCGCTGGCCCGTGCGTTGATCCTCAAACCGAAAGTGCTTCTGTTTGATGAACCGTTAAGTAACCTGGACGCCAACCTGCGTCGCAGCATGCGCGACAAAATCCGCGAGCTGCAAAAGCAGTTTGATATCACCTCGCTGTACGTCACCCACGATCAAAGCGAAGCCTTTGCGGTTTCCGATACCGTACTGGTGATGAACAAGGGACACATCATGCAGATCGGCTCGCCGCAGGATCTCTATCGCCAGCCCGCCTCCCGCTTTATGGCGAGCTTTATGGGCGATGCCAACCTGTTCCCGGCCACCTTCAGCGACAGATACGTTGATATCTACGGCTATCATCTGCCGCGCCCACTGCACTTTAGCGATCAAGGCGAGGGCATGGTAGGCGTGCGCCCGGAAGCGATCACCCTCAGCGACCGCGGCGAAGAGAGCCAGCGCTGCGTGATCCGCCACGTCGCGTATATGGGACCCCAATATGAGGTCACGGTGGAGTGGCACGGACAGGAGATTTTATTGCAGGTCAACGCTACGCGTCTGCAGCCGGACGTCGGCGAGCAGTATTATCTCGAAATCCATCCGTACGGCATGTTTGTGCTGGCGGATGCGGCATAAAGTGTTACCCATGTTTCCGGTTCATACCGTATCGCCATCTGGCAAAAAATGCCCGATGGCGGCTTACGTCTTATCGGGCCTGGGCCTGAACTTTTAACGCGGCAATATCCGCAGGCGTGGTGCGACAGCACCCGCCAATCAATCGTGCGCCAGCGGCCTGCCACTGTGGCAGATAATCCGCCAGTTGTGCACAAGACTCACCGTGATGATGCCAGGTTTTGCTCGCGGCATCGTACTGCTCGCCCGAATTCGGATACACCACCAGCGGCAGCGCCGTTAAGCCGTGTAAATGCAGCAACGCAGCGGTGGTGTTTTCCAGCGCAATGCAGTTAATGCCTAACGCCACCACCTGCGGATAATCCGCCAGCAACGCGACCACGTCACGCAGCGGCGTACCGTCGCTCAGGTGCTCGCTGTCACGCAGAGTAAATGAGAACCAGGCTCGTGCACGCGGGTACGCGGTCAACAGCTCAGCCAGTACGCCAATCTCGACAAAATTCGGCAGGGTTTCGCAGGCCAGCAGATCGGCCCCGGCATCCAGCAATGCTTCCACGCGCGGGCGATGAAACGCCTGGAATGCCTCGGCGCTGCGCTGGTAATCGCCACGGTATTCAGAGCCGTCCGCCAGATACGCGCCGTAAGGTCCGACAGATCCCGCCACCAGCAGCGTGCCCGCTTGCGGGTTCTCTGCCAGATACGCTTCACGAGCTTTACGCGCCAGCTCCACGCTTTTGCCAATCAGCGCTTTCGACTGCGCTTCATCCAGACCACGCGCGGCAAAGCCCGCCGGTGTCGCCTGATAGCTGGCAGTGATCGCGCATTGCGCCCCCGCCCGGTAATAATCAAGATGCACTTCGCGGATAAGCTCCGGGTTTTCTACCAGCACTTTGGCTGACCACAGGCTGTCGGCTAAGTTACACCCTCGCGCTTCCAGCTCCGTCGCCATCGCGCCATCCAGTAACAGGACATCCTGTTTCTCAAGGAGAGCGCGTAACGGATTATTCTGCGACATGTTCTGGCTCCTGTTTTGCGTTACGGGGTTGAGTAAGGAAATATGCACCATAGCACAACGCAACAAACGGTAACCCGCACCACAACGCAATTCTCTGCGCTGGATCGAATGCCAGCCCTACACAGGCCACCAGGCACAACACAAATCCCAATACCGGCACCAGCGGATACCACGGCGCACGATAATGTAATGCACTCAATGCCTTACCCTGTTGCAGATGACGGCGGCGAAAAACAAAGTGAGAGGCGCAGATGCTCAGCCACACCGCCACCACCGCAAACCCGGAGATTGCCGACAGCGCGACAAATACCGTGTCCGGGGCCACCACGCTGGAAAACAGCGCCAGTACGCCGCCGAGCATACTGACCGACAGCGCCGTCAGCGGCACGCCGTTTTTCGTTACTCGCGCAAAACAGGCTGGCAGCGTACGTTCATTCGACAGCGACCAGAGCATGCGCCCGGAGGCATACAGCCCGGAGTTCGCCGCAGAAAGAATGGCTGTCAGGATCACGAAGTTAAAAATATCGGCGGCGTACGGAATACCTACCTTCTCAAATACCAGCACAAACGGGCTTTTCTCCACGCCCGCCTGCTGCATCGGGATCAGCGCCGCCAGCACAAACACGGTGCCGATAAAGAAAATAATCAGTCGCGCGATGGTGGTACGAATCGCCACCGGGATCACCTTGCGCGGATTTTCCGTTTCACCGGCGGCAATACCGATAAGCTCAGTTCCCGAAAAAGCAAAGTTCACCGCCACCATAGTCATCAGGATCGGTAAGCCGCCATGCGGGAACCAACCTTCCGCCGTGATATTACTCAGCCCCGGCGCGGGCGAGCCATCCTGCATCGGGATAAAGCCAAAAATCGCCGCCCCACCAAGGATAATAAAGGCGATGATAGTGACCACTTTCACCAACGAGAACCAGAACTCCCCTTCGGCAAAAAAGCGCGTGGAGATAACGTTCAGGCCAAAAATAATCACACAGAACACCACGCACCAGACCCATACTGGCACCAACGGAAACCAGTACTGCATACAGAATCCGGCAGCGGTAAAACTCGAACCAAGCGCCACGGTCCAGGTCAGCCAGTAGAGCCAGGCCACGGTATACCCCGTCGCCGGGCCGAGATAGCGCGCGGCATAGACGTGAAACGCCCCGGTCTCCGGCATCGCGACCGACAGCTCGCCCAGACACTGCATAACCAGCCAGACCACCAGAGCGCCAATCAGATAGGCCAGCAGCGTTCCCGCGGCCCCGGTAGTGGAGATGATGTAGCCGGTATTGAAGAATAACCCTGTGCCAATCACGCCGCCTAAGGAGAGCATAATCAGGTGACGCGTTTTCATCGTGCGCTTCAGTGGCGCATTTTGCTGTGTTGTTTGCATATAACCTTCCAAACGTATGGACATCTAAACATCCAAAGAAGGTGTGTTATACCGCGTTTGTTAACACAATGCAAAATCAACCCTGCACCAGACGCAGATGACCGCGCCGGGCGCTTAATATCGGGTGGGGGTTAATTATCAAATATAAAAAGGGCCGCCAGCTCATAACGCCTCCGTTGCCAGGCTTTACATAAACTCTGGCAACGTCATCGCCGGCTGGCGTTCACCCGGAAGTGGGAACCGTATCTCCCCACTCATACAACCGAACGATTGTTTATGAGCCACTGGTCGGGATCGGCATCTGCGATTTACGGCTCATCAGGAAAAATACCGCCAGCCCTGCCAGTAAAATGCCCGGCGCAGAAGCTGCCATCACGCCTACCGTTCCAGTGCCGAGCGCTAACATTTTTCCTGCCAGCAGCGGGCCGCTCATCGCCCCCAGACGCCCAACGGCGACGGCGGTACCCACGCCTGTCGCGCGGATCTGCGTACTGTAAAACAGCGGAGCCAGCGCATACAGCACGCTTTGTCCTCCAGTAGCAAACATCCCCGCCACAAATCCGGCCATCAGCATACCGCTCAATGACGACACCGTCCCCAGCGCCAGCAGCGAAGCCAACATCCCGGTGTAGATCAGAAGCGACATGACCACCGGGCGCAGTTTGTCCATTAACGCCCCGAGAATTAACGTGCCGCTGGCCGCACCGATTTGCAGAGCAAACATCACGCCAGCCGCCTGCGAGGGCTGAAAGCCCTGCTCCACCAGCAGCATCGGTAGCCAGTTGATCAGCATATACACCACCAGCAGGGTGAAGAAATAGCACAGCCACAGCAGCAGCGTGGCTGTCGCGGTAGCAGGTGCGAACAGGGCGCGCAACGGCGCGGCGGCCACCTGCGTTTGCTGGGCATAAACCTGTGATTCTGGCAGCCAGCGCATCAACAACGGCACCAGCAGCAGCGGGATCACTCCGCCAACCCAGAACACCGTTTGCCAGGCGGCGGCCAGACCGCTAAACCCGAGCGCCGCCGCTAACGCCGCGCCAATCGGCACGCCACAGTACATCAGGCTCACCGCCGTACCGCGAAAACGGGGGCCCGCCGCTTCGGAGGTCAGCGCGATCAGATTCGGCAACGCCGCGCCCAACCCGACGCCGGTCATCAGACGGGCAAACACCAGCGACGAGAAATCCCAGGAAATCGCCGTCGCCAGCGAGAACAGGCCGAACAGCGCCACGGAGGCAATAAGAATACGCTTGCGGCCATAGCGATCGGCCAGCATGCCGCCCACCAGCGCGCCGGGCAGCAGCCCGAGAATGCCCGCACTGAAGATCCAGCCCATCTGCATTTTATCCAGCGCAAACGCCTGGGCGATACCGACGGCAGCGATCCCGGCGGCCTGTAGATCCAGCCCTTCCATCAAGGCAACTAAAAAGCAAAGCCCGACGGTCAACGTCAGGCGGTAAGATGTGGGGGTACGGGTAGTCATAAGATGTACCTCTGAGGTCACGATGCAGGTGAGTCGCGGCTGATACGTTGCCAGCCGCGTAATCATTTTTATTTGCTATTGCGCAGATCCAGCGCCACGTCGACGATCATATCTTCCTGGCCGCCCACCATTCGGCGTTTGCCCAATTCAACCAGAATATCGACCGCGCTCAGGCCATAACGCGCCGCCGCCACTTCGCAGTGACGCAAGAAGCTGGAGTACACCCCGGCATAGCCCAGTGCCAGCGTTTCGCGATCCACCCGCACCGGACGGTCCTGCAATGGACGCACCAGATCGTCGGCGGCGTCCATCAGCGCATACAGATCGGTGCCGTGCTGCCAGCCGAGCTTATCCGCAGCGGCGATAAACACTTCCAGCGGCGCGTTGCCCGCGCCAGCGCCCATACCCGCCAGGCTGGCGTCGATACGGTCGCAGCCCTCTTCCACCGCAGCAATCGAGTTCGCCACGCCGAGACTCAGGTTGTGATGCGCATGCATTCCGGTTTCTGTCTCCGGCTTCAGCACCGCTTTCAGGGCGCGGAAGCGGGCGCGAATATCGCTCATATTCATTGCCCCGCCGGAATCGACCACGTAGATACACGTCGCGCCGTAGTTTTCCATCAGCTTCGCCTGCTGCGCCAGATTCTCCGGCGTGGTCATATGGCTCATCATCAGAAAGCCGACGGTATCCATGCCGAGCTCACGCGCGTACTGAATATGCTGGGCCGACACGTCCGCTTCGGTGCAGTGGGTCGCCACGCGCACCACTCGCGCGCCGGCCTGATACGCGTTTTTCAGGTCATGAAGAGTGCCGATGCCCGGCAGCAACAGCGTGGCGATCTTTGCGTGTTTGACCACGTCTGCTGCCGCTTCAATCCACTCGAGATCGCTGTGCGCGCCAAAGCCGTAGTTAAAGCTGGAACCTTGTAAACCGTCGCCGTGGGCCACCTCAATGGAATCAACCCGCGCGTCGTCCAGCGCTTTGGCAATCTGGCGCACGTTTTCCAGCGAGTACTGGTGACGAATCGCATGCATACCGTCGCGCAGGGTCACGTCAGAGATATAGAGTTTTTTACCGTTCATGCTGCTTCTCCTGCCTGACGGGTGAGTGACTGCGCCATCTGCTCAGCGGTCGCCAGCGCGCTGGAGGTCATAATGTCGAGGTTGCCCGCGTAGGCGGGTAAATAGTGCGCCGCACCTTCTACTTCCAGATACACCGCGGTTTTCAGCCCGGAAAACTGACCAATACCCGGCAGATTCACCGGTTTATCCTCCGGGATGACTTCAAACTGGACGCGCTGTTTCAGGCGATAGCCCGGCACATACGCCTGCACCGCCGCCGCCATGTCATTAATCGACGCTTCAACTTCAAGCTGGGAGGCCGCTTCGCTCAACACATACACCGTGTCGCGCATCATCAGCGGCGGCTCAGCCGGGTTAAGTACGATAATGGCTTTGCCTTTAGCCGCGCCCCCCACCACTTCAATCGCCTTCGAGGTGGTTTCGGTAAACTCGTCGATATTGGCGCGGGTGCCCGGTCCCGCAGATTTACTGGCGATCGAGGCGATAATTTCGGCGTAATGGACTTTTGCCACGCGAGAAACCGCCGCCACCATCGGGATGGTCGCCTGCCCGCCGCAGGTCACCATATTGACGTTCTGCTGGTTAACGTTGGCCTCCAGATTCACCACCGGGACGCAGTACGGGCCGATCGCTGCGGGCGTCAGGTCGATTAGACGGATCCCCGGTTTTACGGCGCGCAGCGCGGCGTCATTTTTCACGTGCGCGCCCGCGCTGGTGGCATCAAACACGATGTCAATGTCAGCGAATTCTGGCATCGCAAGAAGCCCCGTCACCCCTTCATGAGTGGTGGCAACGCCCATACGCCGGGCGCGTGCCAGACCGTCGGATTGCGGATCAATCCCCACCATCACCGCCATCTCCAGACGTACGCCGTGACGCAGAATTTTAATCATCAAATCGGTGCCGATGTTGCCAGAGCCCATAATGGCGACTTTACGCTTACTCATGACTGACTTCCTTTTGTAACCGCCGCTGAAAAGGTGGCGGCAACTGAACCAATACCGTCGATATGGGCTTCGAAACGATCGCCCGCATTCACCGCCACCATCGGGCCTAACGCCCCGGTGAGAATAATGTCCCCGGCACGCAGCGGCTCGCCGAGGCTGGCCATTTTGCGCGCCAGCCACACGGCGGCGTTGATCGGATGTCCCAGACATTCGCTACCGCGCCCGCTGGAAACCTCTTCGTTATTGCGCGTCATTTTCATCGCGCAGTTTTTCAGATCTAATCCTGCCGGACGTTGTGCCGGACCGCCGACCACATACACGCCACAGGAGGCGTTATCCGCCACGGTATCAACAAACTTGATCGACCAGTCGCGAATACGGCTGCCGACCACTTCCAGCGCGGGTAGCACCCACTCGATGGCGTTGTACAGCTCGTCAAAGGTGGTATCGGCATTGGGCAGATCGCGGTTCAGCACCAGCGCAATCTCCGCTTCAATACGCGGTTGTAGCACGCGGGCAAACGCAATGGTGTCGTTGTCGCCGTAGCACATGTCGGCGAACAGCGTGCCGAAGTCCGGCTGATCGACGCCCAGCTGCTGTTGCACTTTCGGGTGTGTCAGCCCCACTTTGCGCCCGACGACGCGACGCCCTCGCGCCACGTCATACTGCACATTGATACGCTGAATGGCGTAGGCCGCTTCGGCGTTATCCACGCCGATCAGTTCACGCAGCGGGGCGATAGCGTCCCCTTTTTCCTCAGCCTGACGTAAATCGGCGGCTAACTGCTCAAGATTAAGATTCGTCATGTCCGTTCCTTAAGGGCGTGCGAGGAAGTTCAGCACCAGCTGGTTAAAAGCATCCGCATGTTCCCACTGTGCCCAGTGCCCGCAGTCGCGGTAGATGTGCAGCTCAGACCCGGCAATCCCGGAGAGCAGGCGCAGGCCGGCGTCCATCGGCACGAAGCGGTCGTTGCGTCCCCAGACAATCAGGGTCTGGGCTTTGATTTCGCCCAGGCGCGGGCTGAAATCCGGAAACTGTTTCGGGTTGGCTTCAAGGCTGTGGACAAAGTTTTCCAGGTGATCGCGACGCGACAGCATGTTATTCAGACGCGCCTCAAACAGCGCCTCGGTCAGGTCGCTGGTGTCGAAGACAAAGATCTCCATCATCAGCTTCAGGTTCTCGATGGTCGGTTCGCGGTACAGCTGATTCAGGCGCTTGATGCCTTCGGTCGGCATCGGGGTAAACAGGCTCATGCCCCCCGTCCCGCCGCCCATCAGCACCAGCTTGCCCACACGCTCCGGCCAGCTCAGGGTGAACGCCACGGCACTGTGGCCCCCCATCGAGTTGCCCAGCAGATGGATTTTCTGAATATCCAACTGATCGACGACGCTTTTCAGGATGCGAGC
Organism: Citrobacter sp. RHBSTW-00859; assembly: GCF_013729795.1. Classification (NCBI taxonomy): domain Bacteria; kingdom Pseudomonadati; phylum Pseudomonadota; class Gammaproteobacteria; order Enterobacterales; family Enterobacteriaceae; genus Citrobacter; species Citrobacter sp. RHBSTW-00859. The sequence goes on from NZ_CP056284.1 coordinate 3,790,373, forward strand.
ATTGAGATCGGATCGCGAACCGCGGTTAACGATGCCATCGCTTTTGCCCCAGCCAGGACAATCCAGCAGGATCACCCGGTATCCAGCCTCCACCAGCGGATCGATATTGCGGCTGAAGTTCGCCCAGCCCGTCGCACCCGGACCAGATCCATGCAACAGCACGACAGTCTCTTCGCCCTGCCCACAGTCATTGAAATGCACGCGCAGCGTTTCGCCTGCTTCCTGCACCTGCAGAAAACGACTGGTTGCGGCTTCGGTTTGCGGTTGGTAAGTCATGATGTTCTCCTGCATATTCAGTTCTGTTTCAGTTCTGTGTGGTGGCGCTCAGGGAGCCGAATCCAGCGATCCACTCTGGGATCGGGCGGTAATAACGGCCTTCGCTGCGCCAGTTGCCAAAGGCAGAAATAGCGGCGAAGGCAGCAACCCAGGTTTTAACTTCGTGCGTTGATTTGCCCGCCATCGCGGACAGTTCTTCGTTACTGACCGCGTCCAGCTCCTGCAAACGTCCCTGTTCAAGCAGCGTCATAAAGCGGTTATCCCAGACAGGGTTAAGCGGATGCAGCGTGTTTTGATCGGCCACAAACTTCTCGGCGGCGCTGATCACCCGCTGCTGGCGCAGCTCGCGCTCGTTTTCAGGCAGTTGTTTGCCGCTGCCGAGCAGGCGGTCGCGCATATGGGCATCGGCCTTCGCCAGCTCCGGGACCGGCGGCTGATGCGACAGGCCGCCGGAGCCTAAAAACAGCACACGCTGATTCAGCGAGCTGGCGAATCGGCCAATCGCTTCACCGAGCATGCGGGTACGCTGAAAGCCCGGCAGCGGCGTGGCGACGCCGTTAATAAAGACTGGCAGCACCGGCACGTTATCCAGACCGCCGAGCAAAAACTCCAGCGGCTGCGCGAAGCCGTGATCGACCTGCATGTTGTAGGACACGGCGAGATCGATGCCGCTTTTCATTACCGCGTGGGCGCAGGCTTCAGCGAGATCTGTCGGCACCGGCAGCTCCCCCGCCGCGCTGCCGAAATCGCCGATCGCCGTAGCGCCTACGCCTAAACAGAACGGCGGCATCACGTCGTAGAAAAATCCGTTGTAGTGATCGGGGGCAAACAGCACCACCAGTTCAGGGTCGAACGCCGCAATACGTGCCCGGGCGCTGGCGATCACACCGTTAACCTCGTCGAGCACGGCCTGCGCCGGGTCGACGTAACCCACCAGCGGCGAGTGGGAAAGACAGTGAAGATAAGCGTGCATATCAGGCCACCTTTTCAGCGGGAATGTGGGCATTAACGCGGGTGAGCGTCATTACCGACGCCAGTTTATTCAGGGTACTGCCCAGGGTTTGCGGAATGGCGATGGCGGCCACAAAGCGGTCCGGGCGTATCACCACCAGCGCGGCGTTGTGCTGGGCAAACCACGTGCGCAGGCGGTTTTGCGTATCGCCAATGCGGGTAACGCCGTCGTGGTTATCCTGATCGGTTTGTATCTGTGTATCCGGCACCACCTGGATAAACTGCGTCCCCAGCGCCTGCCACTGTTGGATCTGCGCCTCGCTCATGCCCCACAGCGGGTTACAGCCCCAACCGATCACCGCGAAATTCGGTCCGATGACGTTGTCGAGCAGCGTCACTTCACCTGATTCCAGCGTTACCTTCGGCTGGATAAACATCTTGCCAACGGGGGAGGTTTTCGCGTCGCCTTCACGCACCAGCGCCCCGGCGTGGTACTGCGGCATCGGCTTAAAGCGCATTTCAAGGAAGTAGCGTTTGACCGGCGGAATGTAGTTCAGCAGCCAGGAAACCCCGTCGCGCACCGCGCCGTGCCAGCGTTTCGGCGGCGCAAGTACGTTGCCTGCGGTCACCGAGAGATCGATCATCGCTTTGGCGTGGTCGCGGCGCTCCTGCTGGTAGGTATCCAACAGCGCATCACCGGCTTTGCCCTCAATCACCAGCGCCAGTTTCCACGCCAGATTGAAGGCATCGCGCATGCCACTGTTGTACCCCTGCCCCTGCCAGACCGGCATAATGTGCGCCGCATCGCCCGCCAGCAGCACGCGGTCAATGCGAAAACGTTCGGCCAGACGTGCGTTATGGGTATATACGCGCTGGCGGATCAGCTCGACGTTGTCCGGGTTCGGCAGCACTTTGCTCAAAAGCTGGCGCATATTCTGCGGTTCGCTGAGCTGCGCTTCGGTTTCCCCTGGCATTACCATAAATTCAAAGCGGCGCACCGCGTGCGGCAGCGCGGCGGAGACATACGGGCGCACCGGATCGCAGCACAGATACACATGCGGCGTGCTGAGCGGATCGTTAGCGATATCCACCACAATCCACTGATTCGGCGCGGTTTTGCCTTCAAATGGCACATTCAGCGAACGTCTGACGTTGCTGGCCCCACCGTCGCAGGCCACCAGCCACTGAGCTTTCACCGTTTCACGCTGGCCATCCGGCGCTTTCAGGTTCAATTTCACTTCACCATTTTGCTGGCTGAAAGCTTCCAGTTCGCGAGAGAACAGGCAGCGCACGTTGGGAAAACGCGACAGCCCTTCCAGCATCACCGCGTCCACCTGCGGCTGAATAAACGCGTTGCGGCGCGACCAGCCAAATTCGTCGGTCATCGGCTGGATATCAGCAAAACAGCGCCCTTTCGGGGTGAGAAAGCGCATCGCATGCCACGGCGTGGTGTGCGGCAGAACATTTTCGACCAGACCGACGGACTGCATGGTGCGCAGCGCTTCATCGTCAATGCCGATGGCGCGAGGATAGTCGATAAGGGTATCGAGCTTCTCCACCACCAGCACCTCAATGCCCATCTGGCCAAGATAGTTCGCCATCATCAGCCCTACCGGACCGGCTCCGGCAATCGCTACCTGCACGGTGTGCTGCACAGCGGGTTGGATATCTGGATTTATTGTTGTCATTTCAGAACCTCACTACTCGGACAAAATGCAATTGCAGACCCTGGTGAGGCGCAATTGTTTTTTTGTTAAAAGAATGTGAATAATTTTTTATTGTGCGGTCAGTATAGAAGTGAGTTTTTGCGCTACAATCAAAACATGCCTGGATGTGCACTAAGTGCACCACGTTGTTTTAACTGTAGATTTGTCAATAAATATGAAAAGTGACGACAGTACCGAATACAAAACCGTGCGCGGGTTAACGCGCGGACTAATGTTATTAAATATGTTAAATCGTCTCGACGGCGGGGCCAGCGTTGGCCTGCTGGCAGAGCTGAGCGGCCTGCACCGCACCACGGTCAGGCGACTACTGGAAACCCTGCAGGATGAGGGTTACGTCCGGCGCAGTCTGTCCGATGACAGCTTTCGCTTAACCATTAAGGTCCGTCAGCTCAGTGAGGGATTTCGTGACGAGCAGTGGATTTCTGCGCTCGCCGCCCCGCTGTTGGGAGATTTGCTGCGCGAGGTCATCTGGCCGACCGACGTTTCCACGCTGGATGTGGACGCGATGGTGGTGCGTGAAACCACCCATCGCTTCAGCCGCCTGTCGTTTCATCGGGCGATGGTCGGGCGTCGTTTGCCGCTGCTGAAAACCGCATCCGGCCTGACCTGGCTGGCATTTAGCCCGGAGAATGAACGTCAGGAACTGATTGAAATGCTGGCTTCACGACCAGGAGATGAGTTCCAGTTGGCGCGCGAACGGCTGAAGCTCGACGCCATTTTGAGCCGTGCGCGAAAAGACGGTTTTGGCCAGAACTTTCGCGGTTGGGATCAGGAGGAGAAAATCGCCTCCATCGCCGTCCCCATTCGCAGTGAACAGCGGGTGATCGGCTGCCTGAATCTGGTGTATATGGCCAGCGCCATGACCATCGAACAGGCCGCAGAAAAACATCTTCCGGCCTTACAAAAGGTGGCGAAACAGATAGAGGACGGCGTTGAGTCGCAGGAGATTTTGGTTGCCGGGAGGTGAGATGGATCACAGTTAAGCGGATCATCGGATTAATAGCTGAGATAACTCACTCACCGACCGATATAACACTGTGGCGTCTTGCCCTAAATATATCTTCATCACATAGTGTGCATTCGTTTTCTGCCAGGAGGCTGCATGTTAAAGGTCATTGCCGAAGATTTCATCAAACCTGAGTATATTGAAACCGTTCTCCCTTGGTACCGTGAGCTAATATCGGCGACGAAGAAAGAGCCGCAATGCATTGCTTATGACCTCTATATTGATGAAAAAGATCCGGGGCATTTTATTTTTATCGAAGAATGGCCAAACCACGCGGCTCTCGATGAACATTGTGCCAGTGAGCATTTCCGGCGACTTGTGCCGTTAATCGATCAATACACGCGCCAGGAAGCACGTTACATACTGATGGATGACGTGGTAAATCCGACGGTCTCATCATAATTAAGAAACAGGATAGATAATGAAGAAAGTACTTGGATTACTATTAATTATGTTTTTAACAGGATGCTCCACACCAGGCAAACCAGCCTTTTACTACCCCTGAACGCAGTACAAAACGGGCATCGATATCCAGTTGCCGAAAGCCCCTAAATATAATGATGCTTTTCATGGGACTTTACGCCTCGACGACGATGGCGATTATGCGATGATAGTTATCTATAACGGCGGGAATGTCGTTAATCAGTTCGGCTATGTCACGAAAAGCAATCTTGATAACTGGATCGCACTTTATTCAAACTTCTTAAAATGGGATCCACAAAATTCGAGTGTAACAACAACGTTCACCATCCCAGATGCTGGCTCAACGTTTAACAAGGAATACGACGTTGAGTATCGTTTTGTTCAGGGCAACAAACTTTTTGTCATTAATAAACATAGTTCCGGTACCTGGTTTATCGACTTCTCTGAGATATCGATAAACGAGGCAAATGTACAGAAAGCACTCGATGTCTATGAAGGATTGAGAGGCAAGCTTAAGTAGCCAGATGCTGACCCTGGTCTCTTGTAAAGAGGCCAGGATATTCTCAATAATAGAACTATGGTCAGCGAACAAGAGTTCCTATCCCTAATTACGAAGCCAGAGTCATATCAATAAAGAGAAGCGTCAACAGTCGCTCCTTCTGCTTTTCATATGCGCAACATCAATTTTAATTTTTTAATATTTTCATCATCCGGAACCTGGTGTATGTCAACACAGTAGCTCTCTTCATACTCTTCAATTATTTTTTGGGCCTCTCCTCTACGGTTTCGGCCATTCATCCATAACTCATCTCTGGCATCCTGACCTATTCTCATCATGTCATAAGAGCTAATATGTGGTGGTGAGCGTCCAAATATAGCAGTGACACCATTTTTTTTGTAATTTTCTTGTGCCAGGGAATTACCTACCTCATTAACTGCCAAACCACACTTTAGTAACTTTTTAACTTTCGTTTCCTGACTATCACAACCCTGCAAAATAAACAAACCTGCTACAATGATCGCTATTTTATATATTTTCATCTTTCGCCCGAAAAATTCATATAAACTCATTACGAAGTGACCAACTCCGACAGATATTTATGTCCTCATAATGAGGTAAGCATCAGACCTCGGCTTTGTCACTGTCGGGATAACTGTATCATCTGGAATACTTACAAAACAATTCAATATAATCAAAAGAATTCTTATACTGCTGCAAGTGGGATTCGAGTTGTCAAAGAAAGCTATTCTCAATTCACCCCATTCACACAGTACTAAACCGAAACCCCGCTTCAAAAAAGAGCAGGATTTCGGTTTTCATTCACTCTGAAGGGCTTCAGACCTTAAGCAGTTTCACCGTCTCGTCGATATCGATTTCATCTTCCGAGAAGATCAGCGTCGTGCCCTGGAAGGTGGTGATGGCCAGCTTTTTCAGCGTGCGCATTTCACCAGGCTTCACGTCTGATTTCGGTCGGATGCTGTTCATCAGCACACCAACGGACAGCACCGCATTTTCTTTGTCGATACGAGTCTCAGCAGGGACTTCTTCGCTGTAGACCAGGTAAGACTTGATCGCCGTGAGCTTCAGACGCTCACCGGCGATATAGATGTATTTGCTGTCGGGTATGACTTTTACCGCGTAGGCAGATAAGCCTTTGTTGTTGGTGGTAGGCTCAAAGGTCACCGCCGCGTCTTTCTTGATCAGCTCAGGATTAGCAACCTTAATCACATGAAAATAGCGGTTGTCGCCGTTTTCATCCTTGATAAATCCAAAGCCTTTATCTTTAAACCACGTTGTGATTGTTCCGTTCATTGCTGTTTCCGCCTGATTAAACCTATTACTTGTAGAGTATACCTACTCAATTTGCGCGCAGTGTAAAACACAGGCCATGTCTTTGGCTACTCGTTCCCCCAACGATTGAGGAACTCCGCGATATCATCGATACGCTGTGCGTCGACTCCGGCCTCGGTTGCCATCTCCTGCTGCGCTTCTTCGCTGATCTCTTCATTGTTCATCAAACGAGTGATCAACTGCTGGAAGTAGTGTGCCAGTGCGTCGCGTTCTGTATCGCTCACCGGCTTTGCAGCTTCAGTCGCGTATTCGTCGGCGATATCATAAAATTTTAGCGGAATGTCGTTGTTCATCGGGTGCTCCGGGGTAAATGCGTGTGCCAGCAGTTGCCTGCCGCGTCTGGTGTGAATGATAGCATTCTTATTTCATGGTTCGCGATATGTTTTATTGGCTGCAATACGTTGCATATATCAACACTATTTTCTGGAGCCGCTTCGAATTTAATAAATCAGCCCTTATTTAAATGACTGTGTTTTTATTCAGCTCGGTATAACAGCCACAGGTTAAATAGTGTAGTAACGAAGGAAAGTAGTTAAAGTCTTTTCCCGGAGCATTAAATGATTTAGGGGATATTCCGGTGATTAAACAGCAAAAAATAATGATTCCCCTGCTGGCCTGCTAAGCGAAGCGCCATCGAGCATTTATCCTCGCCGCCACTCCCCCTCCAGGATGGCGGTGTACCTCCCCCTGTTAAGCCTGACATTATGAAACTGAGATAATCAAATTTATCTCCTGAATTACCAGTTGCAATCTGAACAGCGCCGTTCGCGCCATAACTCAACCCGGCGCTGACAACTTTTTCACCCAGCGTGGCTGATGACGTTAATAATGAACCTGCTCCGGCAACAGTACCCCAGTAATTTTCTGGCTCTCCGAAGAAGGCCAGTGCCCTATCACTTTGTGACGTATTGCTGTTCAGATAGTTCAGGTCATAGCTGTTACCGTCAGTGACGTAATCCCTCACATCCTGGTTTTCCAGCGAACCATATAACCAGCCAGGTCTGCCCGCTGCGCTGAGTCCACCCTCAATATTCCATTTATCTTCCCCGGACAGCGCCGTCAGAGGATCCGCAGCGACATCAATATGCAATTTCTGTCGATTGTCAGCACTCATTACAGCATATTTATTCTGGATATCACCACAGTCCCCCCCGGGTTCACGACAGGCTGTCATTTCTTTATCGAAAGTCTGTGTTTCATCCCAGCTAAGATAGTTATTCTCAACATTAGTGATAAGCCTATCTAAATAATAATACATACATTACTGATGCAATATATAAAGCTCTGAGAAACCATAACAAAGCCCCAGCAAATCCATAGGTTTTTCCTGCTAATAGTATGCTAAAAAAACCCTTCCGACCATCAACTGCTCCCTTGAAATGGCCAGCATATTTGTAAAAATACAACGCTAGAAACCAAGTTATCACAATCAGTGGAAAGTAAGCTACTCCCTGACCACCACTAATGAATTTGAGAGCATATGATAATGGGAAACCAACAAGCAACGCTATCCTCCCCATAAATAAACTAAAGGACTTCCTTCTAAGGAAAAATATGCCACTAAAATATTCATTCATGCCTATTGGAGAATTTAGGGGCAGCATATTGCTTCTAGCATAGTGAAAGAATGATATGAAAAAAATTGCTAGTGATAGCGCGATCGTGATGATATCGGGGCTCATTTTGCTTTACCCTGGTAGAAGTCATGATGAAAGAATTCAGTTCCAGAGGAACCGTTGATATCCACTTTTTCACCGGCAACATTGGTTGATATTCCGCTCCACCCCCAAGCCGGCCCTACTCCGAAACTAAAACCAACACCATCTTTTCCATAAGATATTTCGCTAGAAACGATCCCGAGCCCAAAGCCTGCGGAACTATTTCTTTCGGAATTAATAGATCCGGAGAAATATGGTCCAAACTGTATCCCTATTTGCCCAGAGATACGCCCACCAATAGCTAAGGTTTCTCCACGATTAGCTGAAAACTGGGGTGATGCTGCCAACTTACTGATTTAGTGTATGATGGTGTTTTTGAGGTGCTCCAGTGGCTTCTGTTTCTATCAGCTGTCCCTCCTGTTCAGCTACTGACGGGGTGGTGCGTAACGGCAAAAGCACTGCCGGACATCAGCGCTATCTCTGCTCTCACTGCCGTAAAACATGGCAACTGCAGTTCACTTACACCGCTTCTCAACCCGGTACGCACCAGAAAATCATTGATATGGCCATGAATGGCGTTGGATGCCGGGCAACCGCCCGCATTATGGGCGTTGGCCTCAACACGATTTTACGTCACTTAAAAAACTCAGGCCGCAGTCGGTAACCTCGCGCATACAGCCGGGCAGTGACGTCATCGTCTGCGCGGAAATGGACGAACAGTGGGGCTACGTCGGTGCTAAATCACGTCAGCGCTGGCTGTTTTACGCGTATGACAGGATACGGAGGACGGTTGTGGCGCACGTCTTCGGTGAACGCACTCTGGCCACACTGGAGCGTCTTCTGAGCCTGCTGTCGGCCTTTGAGGTCGTGGTATGGATGACGGATGGCTGGCCGCTGTATGAATCCCGCCTGAAGGGAAAGCTGCACGTAATCAGCAAGCGTTACACTCAGCGCATTGAGCGACATAACCTGAATCTGAGACAACATCTGGCAAGGCTGGGACGGAAGTCACTGTCGTTCTCAAAATCGGTGGAGCTGCATGACAAGGTCATCGGGCATTATCTGAACATAAAACACTATCAGTAAGTTGGAGTCATTACCAAAACTGGGATGGATCTATACTTGTATCAAAATAATAACCGGCACCTGCACCTCCGGCTACTTCACCTTTAGCATATGGTTTCACCTTGACTCTGTTCCCCATGAAGGCCCCATATGCGAAGCATCTATTGCATCACCGACCTCTTCTGCGCTCTTTCCTTGCTGATTCGGATCAAATGCCAGAGATGCATCCTGCTGTACGCGAGGCGGCACAAGCACAGACATTGAGTTATTCTCAACAACAACTCGATCCGACGTACACTCCAGTGAGGATACCAATTTTTCCCTGTGCTTTCCGTGAGTTACAACAGATTTTACCTGCTGTACTTCCGGAACGGCAACTTTTTGCGCTGTTAAGCGTTTTTAGCTCCGCAGACGCTACCGCCCGGCCACGGTACCTAGTGCATTGTTACGTCTTATAAAATGATCCCGGTTCCAACTTCGGGATCTAAAACTATAGATATTTTACTGGGATATGAGATAACTGTTCTTCAGCAGACCAGTTTTCAGGCTCAGATTTTTTATGATGCCACTTAGCACCACCATCTAGCCATTTTTGCCGATATTTCTTAACTCCTTGCAATGTTGAATCTTCGTAACCGAACTCGACCCCACAACAATCACATATATCGTATGTTGGTGATTCTCCATCATCGCCCCAAGGGGCATCTAATTGCTCAGCACCACATACCCGGCAAATATATAGTTCATTATTTTTGTGCATTGAAATAGTCCAAATTTGTTGGATAACCATGATCTGCGGGATCTGGCCTGAACATTGTTTTAGGAACACCATCAGCATTTTTGACTGCAAACGTGTTTGACGATGGATTGTAGTAAATCGTATCACCGTTTTTACGTGTTGTGGAAAGTGTGCCTATTGGCGGATTTGTTACAAAATTATGTGCTGCATCTACATATTGTTTTGAGTTCTGATACTCTGGGAACTCAGATTTGTGTTTATCCCAATGTGAATAAGCATTGGAAACTGGTTCATTCTTCTTAGTTTCTGTCCAAATCTGAGTATCTTTTGGCTTTCCATTCTTAGAGACTCCACCTCCACCCTTCAGTAGCTCGCCATCAGCCCCTTCAATCCCGATTTTCAGCATTGGATTGATATCAAAGATACCGGGCTTATCCTTGCTCAGCGAGTTATTCTCCACAACAACTCGCTCCGGTGCGAACTCAGCCGCCGTAACCACTTTTCCCCTGTACTTTCCGTGGGTTACAACTGCTTTTTCCTGTTGTACTTTATGCCTAGGATTTTTGCGCTGTTAAGCGTTTTTGGGGCCACAGACGCTACCGCCCTGCCGTGACACAAGGTTTATCGCGCCACCATCATATAAGCAAACTACAGTACCACTTAGGATGCTGAAGTCTTGGATTTATATTTCAATTAAGAAGTTCTTTTGATACGTTGCCAGTATCAAAAAACTCTTTTAAGATTTTTACAATAAGTTCACAGTCTTTTGTAAGCTGAGATTCCGGCCAGTAATCTCCAAGAATCACCATTCCTATATCAGGTTTAGATGAATCCCAGTACGTTCTTACTTGGTATTCATCTTCGACAATTTCACCTAATGTTATCAAGTAATAATCATTCTCCGTTCTGACCTGAAGCATTTCAGCGCTATCATCGCCACTGTTCAGTATATCAAGAGTAAGGGTTCCTTTTTTCCCCTGAATTTGTTTAAACTGATTTAATACCATATCCCAATTTGAGATCTGTTTATTGCCACCTGTTTCGTCCAGTGTCCAACTCATTTTAAATTTCATTTTAATCCCTAACCTTGAGAGATTTCATGCCAGGCTGCCAGTAGAGGACAGAACCTGTAGCCTCTTCATAAATTGTTAAAGATTTTAGCCCCGCTTTATCAGCCATAACTGCTATATCACCGCGGCAATAACCACATACAGGCTCTTTAGATACACTCATTGTCATCTCACGCCCTTGGGTAATGACTCCAACTTACTGATAGTGTTTTATGTTCAGATAATGCCCGATGACCTTGTCATGCAGCTCCACCGATTTTGAGAACGACAGTGACTTCCGTCCCAGCCTTGCCAGATGTTGTCTCAGATTCAGGTTATGTCGCTCAATGCGCTGAGTGTAACGCTTGCTGATTACGTGCAGCTTTCCCTTCAGGCGGGATTCATACAGCGGCCAGCCATCCGTCATCCATACCACGACCTCAAAGGCCGACAGCAGGCTCAGAAGACGCTCCAGTGTGGCCAGAGTGCGTTCACCGAAGACGTGCGCCACAACCGTCCTCCGTATCCTGTCATACGCGTAAAACAGCCAGCGCTGACGTGATTTAGCACCGACGTAGCCCCACTGTTCGTCCATTTCCGCGCAGACGATGACGTCACTGCCCGGCTGTATGCGCGAGGTTACCGACTGCGGCCTGAGTTTTTTAAGTGACGTAAAATCGTGTTGAGGCCAACGCCCATAATGCGGGCGGTTGCCCGGCATCCAACGCCATTCATGGCCATATCAATGATTTTCTGGTGCGTACCGGGTTGAGAAGCGGTGTAAGTGAACTGCAGTTGCCATGTTTTACGGCAGTGAGAGCAGAGATAGCGCTGATGTCCGGCAGTGCTTTTGCCGTTACGCACCACCCCGTCAGTAGCTGAACAGGAGGGACAGCTGATAGAAACAGAAGCCACTGGAGCACCTCAAAAACACCATCATACACTAAATCAGTAAGTTGGCAGCATCACCCGTTTTCTATTACCGTCAGTATTGGTATTGCCGAATATGACTATCATCCCGACTATAAACAGTTGGTTGATAAAGCCGATCGCGCACTTTATCTGGCGAAAAGTAATGGCCGCGACCGCGTTGAGGTTTATCAGGAATAATCGTTGCCCTGCAGAGAAATAAATACCCCGTTCAGGGTATTTATCTGACCTGTGATAAATATCGGGCTGTTATTATTTTTCAGGCATATTGGCATGAAGAAAATAACAGCCGCGTAATAAGATGCAAATCAAATACACCAAATCTGAATAGCGCTAGCATATCCCGGTGATGACGCCTTCTGAATGCAGAAGGGGAAATATGAGGGATACTATAAAACCATGAACGGGAAGATGAGAACGCGCTGGCAGCGCCGCCCAGGCACGACCGGGGGTAAACTGCCGTGGAATGACTGGCGCAACGCCAGCAGCTGGCGAAAAGCCACCCAGTTTCTCCTGCTGGCTATCAATATTTATATTGGCGTGGCGTTCTGGTATTGGGTCCGCTATTTCGAAACCGCCGGCACCAGCGTTTATATTCCAAGGCCCGGCGGTATTGAGGGATGGCTGCCGATAGCGGGTTTGATGAATTTCCGCTATACGCTAGAGACCGGTTTTCTTCCGCCTATCCATGCCGCCTCAATGCTGCTGTTAGTTGCGTTTATCCTGATTAGCCTGTTGTTAAAAAAAGCTTTCTGTTCATGGTTATGCCCGGTGGGGACGCTTTCCGAACTGCTCGGTAATCTGGGGAGAAAATTATTCGGTCGTAACTTTACGCTGCCGCGCTGGCTGGATATCCCGCTGCTCAGCCTGAAGTATCTGCTGCTGGGGTTTTTCTTGTATATCGCCCTGTCGATGCCCGCCCAGGGGATTCAGTACTTTCTGACGTCAGCCTATGGAATCATCATCGATGTGAAGATGCTCGATTTCTTTCGCCATATTGGCTCCGCCACGCTCATCTCCGTGGTGGTTATCAGCCTCCTGAGCCTGTTTATTCGCAACGCCTGGTGTCGTTATCTGTGCCCTTACGGCGCACTGCTTGGTCTGTTCTCGCTGTTCTCGCCGTTTAAAATCCGCCGCAACGCCGACAGTTGCATTGATTGCGGGAAATGCGCGAAAAATTGCCCATCGAAAATCCCGGTAGACAGACTGATTCAGGTGCGTACTGTGGAATGCACTGGCTGCATGACGTGTGTTGAATCCTGCCCGGTGGCTTCAACGCTGAGCTTTTCCCTGCAGACACCGCCGGGTGCAAAAGGCAGCGGTAAAACGTTATGGCGACAAACGGCACTGTCGGGTGTTGCCATGACAATACTGGTACTGGGGATTCTGTTTGCCACCATTGGTTATGCGGTATATGCCAATGTCTGGGATACGCCGGTGCCGGATCACCTGTATTTCCAGTTGATCCCGAAAGCAAAAATGATCGGCCATTAATTCTTTACCAGTATGTTCAAAACCCCTGCCAATTCTGGCAGGGTTTCCTGCCTGTAACGCCATTTTAAGACTATTGCACTTGTGTCATCGTGTCCCCGTTTATACAACCTTAAATATCACCCGTAATCATTTTTTTATTATGTTATGGGCGACTGGGACCACAATAATGAACGGGATAACATCATGACTAAAATAAAACTGGCGCTGCTTTTACCTCTGTTTCTGGCGGGTTGTACGGTGAGCGATGGAGAATTAAGAAACGCTTACGCTCAGCGTTATCAGCAGCCCGCCGCTTATGTCGATATCTATAAACAGAAAATAGCAGGCATGGATATTAATGCGCTGGCCCAATATGCCGCAGCAGAAGATAGGAAAAAAATGCGTGGGCAGCCAAGACTGAAAATCGACGAATTCATTACCATTGAAAATGTGCAGGCGAAAGGAAATCGGGTGGTCTACGATTACTCGCTGTCCGAGAGCTGGCTGGCGCTGTCCGCAGATAAACAGCGTGAAAAGCAGACCAATATGAATAAAGACCTGATCTATCGTACCTGCTCGCTGGAAACGGTACGTCTGGCGCAGGCGAAAGGGTTGGAAGAAGAGCATAACTATTACAGCCAGTACCCAGACAAAGTCGCCTTTACCCTGAGAACCAGCGCGCAGATTTGTATGCAAAACGGTTTTACACAATAACCGCAATCCCCCAGCCTGATGGCGCTGCGCTTATCAGGCCTACAATTTGCACGCAACTGTAGGCTTGATAAGGTGCCAGCGCCGCCATCCGGCTAAAAAACGATACTCAGAACTTCCATGAAACGCTGCCGACAATGCTACGCTCGGCACCGAAGTAGCAGTATGAGAGCGAATTACAAGCCGCAACGTAGCGCTTGTCGGTCAGGTTGTTGACGTTCAACTGAGCGCTCAACCCTTTAATACCGATATTCGTTAAGTCGTAGCCAATTGCCATATCCACCAGCGTGTAGGACGGCAGAGTGTGAGTGTTCAGGCGATCGCTGGCAATACCGTTGCCATAACGCACGCCTGAGCCCAGCGTCAGGCCATCCAGCGGACCGCTTTTCACATCGTAGCTCAGCCAGGTACTGGCCTGGTTACGCGGCGCGTACACTGCGCGCTTACCCTGCTCTTCCGGGCTGCTTTTCTTATAGCGAATGTCGGTATAGGTATACGCCGCCTGCAGACGGAAGCTCTCCGTCAGTTGGCTAATGGCCTCCAGCTCTACCCCTTCAGACTCAATTTCCCCAATCGAGCGGTACGGATCGGTCGGCTCTTCTTTGGTGGCGATATTCGTCTGATTGATACGGAATACCGACGCGCTGAACTGACTGTTGAGTCCTTCCGGCTCATATTTCAGCCCGGCTTCCCACTGCTTGCCTTTCATCGGATCCAGCAGATTGCCGTTCTCATCGGCAAAGCTGGTTGGCGTAAAGGCGGTGGAATAACTCACATATGGCGCAAAGCCGTTATCGAACAAATAGAGCAGCGCAGCACGGGTGCTGAAGTTGTTTTTATCCAGATCGCTGCGGGTATCGTTGATCTTATCAATGTTAGAAACGCTGACCTGATCGTAGCGACCGCCGAGCGTAATACGCCAGCGATCCCATGACATCTGATCCTGCAAATAGTAGCCTGTCTGGCGCAGCTTGTGCTTCTCACGCGCATACATGTTGATGTAATCAGGCTGCGCGCCGTATACCGGGTTAAAGGCGTCAATCGGCGGGAATGCACCGTAGTAACCGGTGGTATTGTTGCTGCGATCCTGATAGTCGATCCCCACCAGCACACGGTGGTTGACCTGCCAGGTATCAAAGCTGCCGTCGAGTTGGTTATCCAGCGTAATCGCTGACATTTTTTCATCGGAGCCGGAGTAGCCGCGGTTAAGCTCGGTTTCATTCAGCCAGCCCGCCGCATACACCTGATTCAGCTCAACGTCGGTATGCAGGTAGCGCAGTTTTTGCCGCACCGACCAGCCGTTATCAAACAGGTGCTCAACGTTGTAGCCCACCATGTTTTCACGGCGATCGTATTTGTCGTAATCATCCTCGCCTTCGTAAAAAGTGTTGGAGATCTTTTGCCCGTAATGTGGAACCACGGTGCCGTCATACGGCAGACCGGAGTGGCTTCCGCCTTCCGGGTCACGGTGCAGATAAGCCATCAGATCCAGACGCGTCTGGTCGGTGATGCGCCAGGTCAGGCTGGGCATCATCGCATAACGTTCTTCTTTCAATGGACCAAACTGCGAGTCTGCGTAACGCGTCATTCCACTCAGTCGTGCCGCCACGCGATCGTTATCATCCAGCGCCCCAGTGACGTCAAACGCCGCGCCGCGCTGGTTATTGTTGCCAGCAAACAGTTTCACTTCTCCGCCGGCATCAAACGACGGCTTACGTGATGTCAGCGCGACAATACCGCCCGGAGAAGAACGGCCATACAGTACGGAAGCCGGGCCGCGTACCACTTCGATATCTTCGAGGAACCACGGATCGACCACCAGCGAGCTGTGTGAGTTGGTGTCCCCCATCATCTTCAGGCCATCGAGATAGACGTTGTCCAGGCTACCATCCGAGAAACCACGCAGCACAATATAGTCAAAGCGGTTGGAGGCACCAATCTGATTGCTGTACACCCCCGGCGTATAGCTTACGGCCTGGCGCACGCTGGTTGCGCCCTGCTCTTCAAACTGTTCACGGGTAATGATCGATACCGACTGAGGCGTTTCAATATCCGGCGTGGCGAGCTTCGTGGCCCCGCTTTGCATTTGCGAGGTGACAACCACCGTATCGTTTTTTGTTGTTTCCTGCGCCAGCAGTGGAAAAGCCACGCTACCGGTCACCCATCCCACCACTAGCGCCAACCGAGTCTTCGCGAACATGAATATCTCCAAAGGCATGTCTAATTGTAAGTGAGAATTATTACCTTTTTGCTAACGGAGATAGCTATGCAGGATGCCAGGTTGCCTATGCGCAGTGCCAAATTGTCGGGAAGGCACGTGCGAAAAACGTAAAAATGGATTAGCAAAGTTTGAGCACATCGCCAGGCGAAAAGCCGTAACGACGCCGAAATGCGGTAGAGAAGTTGGTAGCATGTTGATAACCCGACATCCAGGCCGCCTGCTGTACGCTGTATCCTTCCAGTAAATAGCCGCGCGCGCGTTCCAGACGGCAATCACGCAGGTAGTCAAAGACGGAACAGCCATAGGCCGCACGGAACTTGCTGCGCAGGCTGCTGGGGCTCATCGCCGCGCGTTGGGCCAGGGCATTGAGGGTGTAGTCATTCTCGGGACTCTGCTCCAGAAGACGACGAACGACCTCCAGCCGCTGCTGTTCACCGCTTGCCGCAAGCCGCTTGCCACTCTCAACCTGACACACGCTGAGGCCATGGCCGAACAGTTGTAATATCAGCCCTTCCAGCATCAGTTGGCGAGAAACATGGCCGATCGTGCTCCGCTGCGCATACTGCAGGCCGCTGAGTAAAAACCCCGGCACCTGCCAGATAAGCGTCGGCGTTTCGCATCTTTCCCACTCACGCATCAACGATTCGAGCAACCCCGTGCGCCACGCGCCGTCGGGATACAGACCGAGCGATAACGTGCGCAGTTTGCAGTCAGCATGATGGCGGGCACGCATCGTCTGATGCTCGCTCAGGCGTGAGCTAAACGCCATCCCGGAACGTACCACATGCTCCTGCCCGTTGAGCGTCAGGATGACGCAGCCTTCCAGAACCACCAGCATATACAGAGGACTGCTGTGGCGGGAGGTGGTTTCGTAGGGTTGTAGCACCTGCACATCAGAGTGCGTGACACACATCCCGCAGGGGAGCGTCATCTCCTCAACCTCACCCTGCAGAACGGGGCTGCAAGACGACAAATCCGGCTTTTGCGCCAGCAGTGGAAAGCGGTAATCGATCCCGTAACGCTCACCAAAATCCATAAACTCGCTGACGGAGAAGGTGCGGGCTACGCGTCTGGACGTATTCAGGGCGGTGGTGTTGTTCATGCTGTCTTCTGCACAGGAAATGGGATTAACGGTTGATAACTGAAGCAACATTACCATTACCTGTACAACACAACAATAATAATGAGAATTATTATCAACATGACGGATGCGATTTCAAATCGCGCTGGAGAACGTCATTCCCGATATTCTTCTCGCGCAGCTCATCAGGCAACATTGACGCCTGATGAGCTGCGGTCTGTGAGCCGTGTGCAGCTCAACCTTTCTCACTGTCATAAACGGGCACGTCAAACGCACCACGATACCCGCCGAGTTTGTACTCTACTTATTATGCTGAAGGCTGGTTTTCCTCCACCTGGAACACCGCCACAGCCTGGGATAGCATTGCCGACTGCTCTTCCACACTGCCTGTCGTGGCGGCTATCTCCTCAACCAGCGAGGCGTTTTGCTGAGTCACTTGCTCCATTTGTGTTACCGCAACCCGGATCTGTTCGATGCCGCGACTCTGTTCCCCTGAGGCTCCAGAGATATCTTCCATTAAGACATTAATGTTGCGTATTGCCTTCGCAATATCCGCCATCATGGCGCCACTGTTTTCGGCTATCTCTACCCCTTCCTTGACGCTAATTGCCGCTTTGGCAACCAGTTCACTGATTTCTTTCGCCGAGGAGGCGCTGCGCTGGGCAAGCGTTCGGACTTCACTCGCCACAACGGCAAACCCACGCCCGGACTCACCAGCGCGTGCGGCTTCCACCGCCGCGTTTAATGCCAGGATATTGGTTTGAAAAGCAATACTATCAATAACATTGGATATTTCGTTCACGCCTTGCGCATTACGGCTGATCAGGTGAATTTTCTCAACCATATCACTCATTAAACGCTCGCCACGCAATGCCATTTCCGTACTTTCGCTGGTCATGACGGATGCCTGATGTGACTTATCAGTATTATTTTTTGTTGTGACTGAAATCTGCTCCATACTGGCCGCCGTTTCAACGACTGCCGCAGCTTGCTGTTCCGTTCTGGTTGATAAATCGGAATTACCGGAAGCAATTTCCTGCATACCGATATTAATAGACTCAACGCCATCGCGAATAGTGCTGACAGTCTCCCGCAGGCCTTTTTGCATATTATGCAAATTTAAGCACAGTATGCCGATTTCATTGTTACCCGATACCTTAACAGGATGGCTGAGATCGCCTTTACCAATCCGCGCAAAATGCTCAGAAACGATTTTTAAAGGCTGAATGATGGTCCGGTTCAACCAGAAATTACAGATAAAGAAGATAAGTACCGTAATGACCAGGATCACGGATACTTTCAGGATCGAGGTATTAAACTGAACGTGTGTTTGTGCAACGATCTTCTCACCAATCAGCATTGTTGATTTGTAATAATTCGTCACTTCGTTATCGAAATTTTTGCGAGCCGCGAGCAGTTCCGCATTAGCATTTTCTTGTGCATTAATAATACCGTTGCTGGAAAGCGTCTGATTTAATGTATCAATAGACTTTTGCTCAGCATTCATTTGTTGCTCAAAAGCCGTTCTGATGACTTTACCGATTTGCGGATCGTCAGCCGTCAATCCAGGAATACCCCAGAAAATATCGAACTGTTTTCTGGCATACGCCATCTGATCTTGCATTTGATTCACTGTCTGTCGGGCATCGGTCGCATTATGTTGTTGAATATTATCACGAACGCTTCTGACTTTATAAACAGCCTCAACGACCTTATGCAGGGTATCCTGCTCCTTAATGATGTTATGTAGTAATAACGTATTTTTTTGATTTCCTTTGAGATCAACTAACTCAAATCCATTGGAAAAGAACTGCATGAAGGTAAATAACAACAGCAATAATAACAGGCTGGTTTTAATTCTCATATTCTTTAACATTTAAACATCTCCATAACAATAAAAATCCTCTACGACTTAATTGTTATCGACACATCACGCAATACCTTAACCTGTAAAATGGTTAATTATTAGAAAGTTTCCACATTCATTCTTAGGTAATAAATTAATTACTCACGGGGACATACTGCGATAAACAGCAGCCCTCTAACATTGGCAAAAATAAGGCCAAAACCATTCAACATTAATATTATTTATGGATATAAACGGTAATGTCTTTCTGACTATCGACAGGCACCCGCACCCAGGACAACGAATCGACGGTGATCGGTGCCATTTCATTTTCTAAACGTAACAACGGCGTGCTGGCGTCTGGCACACCTGTACTTTCAGTTATCTCGAGAATGCCCCGAAAAGAAATGGACACACTGTCTGGAATATCAGACAACCTTATCCATTCGTTGGCAATCACTAACTTTCGAGTAAACATTCGCTGTCCTTGGCGCGTGGTTTCTATCCGATAAATTTACAAGTTGATCAATCTATTCTTTGCATTAACAGCACATTGTTCACATCGTCAGTTAAGCATTACTTACCAGAAGAAAATGGAAGTGATAAAACTCATTTGAAACGTGCTTTACAAATTCAGCCGGAAGGTTATGTTTAATGAACGTTAACTTTGCAAACTCAACATCGCCATATACCCGGATACAGAAGGGTTTGACAATCTCACCCTGCACGCCAAAACACGCCTGCAGCCGAGTGTCATCCATAAAAATAAAATTACCTTCTCTTACCTTAATCTTTTCATGCAGATCTCGCCATTTCTCTGGCGTAAGCAGAAAGCTTTCCCAGCCATTATTTCTCAACACCTCAATCGTATGAGTAAACTTAAAATAGTCGTTTTGCATCGATACATCGCCACTCGAAGTCGAGTATAGATATTCTATTTTAAATTTAAGTTGTGCATTGAGGCTTTTTTTCTTGCCTTCATCAATTAGCCATTGAAGTTCATTGACTACGTTCCTTGAGAAGAGTTTTCTTTTTTTAGCGATGGCCAGCCATTGCATAATAAAAAGATGCTCTGACATTTTAGAATGAATCTTACGGTCCCGTATTGCGATACCAATTGCTACCAATGCACTCCAGGTAAACGCTTCCAGGTCATCCTGATAATGGTGTCGTAACGTACTAACTTTTCCTGAATCCCTTACCACTTAAACCTGCCCAAATAAATCATTATTACATGTAAATCTTGCATTATTTCATTTTAAAAAATACTACAACTAAAAACATCAAAATATGATCCAGATTAATTAATCCCTATGTAATAAAATTGCAAACTTAACACATCACTCTTATTAATCATTGATACCCGGATGGCTCAGCGATAAATAATAAGAATTATACGATAAAGATAAAAACTAATAATACTCACAGGTTATCAATTCCACCTACTGTTAAAAATATGATCATCATAAAACTTCAAAAATTGCTGATTAGAAGAAATATCCTGATAGTTTTAACCAGACACCCCAGACAAACACCCATTTCAACGCTAAACAGCCATTAAACATCCTAATGGAATCGCATTTTATCCTCCGCTGAGCGACAGACAGCCTCACAGCAGCAGGCAAGGCTTTTTATACAGGTATCAGTAATATTAACGCTTTTAAATTTTGCCTAATTCAAAAAGCCAACATCCGGATTCAATGAACCGGAGGTTGGCTTGTCGCTGGTACGGTTAATAGAAAATACCAATGATCAGGGTGTGAGTAACGAACCCCACAATCAGCGGTACGGCGGTACGCTTCACCACATCGAATGGGGTTATTTTCGCTCCGCTGGAAACGGCAATCACGACGCCGGATACCGGTGAAATGGCCCGTCCCATATGCGATGCCTGCTGCATCGGCAGGATCATGGCAACGGCGTTAGCGCCCATACTGGCGGCAATTTGCGGGATGAGCTCAACGAAGGCGAGGAATGGCGCATTCCCCGACCCCTGAAGTGGCACACTGAATTTGGCCACCTGAACAGAGGTGATATGCTCACCTCAGAACAACACAGGTGCTCCAATGAAAAAAAGAAATTTCAGCGCAGAGTTTAAACGCGAATCCGCTCAACTGGTTGTTGACCAGAACTACACGGTGGCAGATGCCGCCAAAGCTATGGATGTTGGCCTTTCCACAATGACAAGATGGGTCAAACAACTGCGTGATGAGCGTCAGGGCAAAACACCAAAAGCCTCTCCGATAACACCAGAACAAATCGAAATACGTGAGCTGAGGAAAAAGCTACAACGCATTGAAATGGAGAATGAAATATTAAAAAAGGCTACTGTAGATTCAATCTGTCAATGCAACACCCCTTTCAATTATCTCTTTCGGTGTTTTGAACTTCAGTGTCTTTCTCGGTCTGTTGTTTAGCTGAGCAGCAACCAGATCTAGTTCATGTTGAGTATATTGGGCAAGACATGTCTTTTTAGGAAAGTACTGCCGAATTAGCCCATTTGTGTTCTCATTTGTTCCCCGCTGCCAAGGACTCTGAGGATCGCAGAAGTAAACTTTAACGCCGGTGCTGACAGTAAATTCTAGATGTCTGGCCAGTTCCATTCCTCTGTCCCATGTCAGTGATTTTCTGAGTTCTGACGGTAAACTCAGGAATTTGTCGGTAAGAGCCTGATTTACTGAGACAGAATCTTTGCCCCTGAGTCTAAGGATGATCGTATAACGTGATTTTCGGTCTACAAGTGTGGCTATATGAGAGTTTTTTGTACCTGAGACTAAATCGCCCTCCCAATGCCCCAGAGAGCGTCTGTTATCGATATTTCGGGAACGTTCGTGAATTGGTGTTCCGTTCACTATGTTAATCGTACCTCTTTCGCCTTTGCGGGTATGACGCCTGCCATGGCGAAGGCTATGCGACCGTCGCAGATGCTGTATATTCAGGTGGTGTAGCGCTTCACGGCTACGAAAGTACAGCGTTTTATAAATTGTCTCAGGTGATATTCGCAGCGTTTTTTGACGTGGTTTTGTTCGCCTTAACCATCCTGATATTTGCTCTGGAGACCATTTCATCTCCAGCTTTTCCAGAACAAGCTTTCGCAATGGTAAATTTTGATCCAGTAAGCACGGTTTTGGCCTTTTCGCCATTCTGTTGGCTCGGTTATTAGCATCAACAGCTTTGTAATAGCGTCTGCCCCGATTACGCTGAACTTCACGTGAGATCGTCGAAGGACTGCGATTCAGCGCAGTAGCTATCGCACGAATGCTCATTTTGGCTGACAAACCAGCTCGTATCTCCTCGCGCTCAGACAGTGTCAGGTGAGCTACAGCCCGCTTACGCTCATGGGGTTTTATGCCGCCAGTATCCCTTAACATAGTGAAGATCGTTCCGGGTTTTGAACCCAGGATATTCGCTATTTCACTGAAGCCTGTTCCGTTCTTCCATAGTTCAAAAACAGAGGCTTTTTCCTCTGCTGTAAATGTTCGTCTCATTCAAAAAACCTCCGCAACCCCATGTTTTCACATAACTGTTGCGTTGACCAATTGAATCTACAACCGCGCTCTTGATGTCAGACTCCCTGAACAGTTCTCGATAATCGGGAAACTCAGAGCGCATTATCCTGTGGTCACACTCTGCCATGTGTTCGGGGTTCATCGCAGCAGCTACAGATACTGGAAAAACCGTCCTGAAAAACCAGACGGCAGACGGGCTGTATTACGCAGTCAGGTACTTGAGCTACATGGCATCAGCCACGGTTCGGCCGGAGCAAGAAGCATCGCCACAATGGCAACCCGGAGAGGCTACCAGATGGGACGCTGGCTTGCTGGCAGGCTCATGAAAGAGCTGGGGCTGGTCAGCTGTCAGCAGCCGACTCACCGGTATAAACGTGGTGGTCATGAACATGTTGCTATCCCTAACTACCTTGAACGGCAGTTCGCCGTGACCGAGCCAAATCAGGTGTGGTGCGGTGATGTGACCTATATCTGGACGGGTAAGCGCTGGGCGTACCTCGCCGTTGTTCTCGACCTGTTCGCAAGAAAACCAGTGGGCTGGGCCATGTCGTTCTCGCCGGACAGCAGGCTCACCATGAAAGCGCTGGAAATGGCATGGGAAACCCGTGGTAAGCCCGGCGGGGTGATGTTCCACAGCGATCAGGGCAGTCATTATACGAGCAGGCAGTTCCGGCAGTTATTGTGGCGATACCAGATCAGGCAGAGTATGAGCCGGCGCGGAAATTGCTGGGATAACAGCCCAATGGAACGCTTCTTCAGAAGTCTGAAGAACGAATGGATACCGGTGGTGGGTTACGTAAGCTTCAGCGAGGCAGCTCACGCCATAACGGATTATATCGTTGGATATTACAGCGCACTAAGACCGCACGAATATAACGGTGGGTTACCCCCAAACGAATCGGAAAATCGATACTGGAAAAACTCTAACTCGGTGGCCAGTTTTTGTTGACCACTTCACAGAGAGTATTATGAACAGAGAGGTGGCGATAATACGGGCGAGAAAAAAGATGTTCTGTGAAGCTAACTAACTGTTCAACAGAATGCGTCATTCTTATCATTTTGGTCGTTCACTATTAAAAAGTTAGCAAGAGGCAATTCTGATTTAGCGCAAAATGTTAACCAGAGAAATCCCAATGCAAAGCTACTATTTTTAATGGTTTTGTCAACAGCCGGTGCACCCCAGAAGCGACATGCATGGTCATTATTTATACATTGATGCTAATGGCGCGCAAGTGATAAGTTATTTAGATGATTTATTTGCGTTAAGGAAAGTGCGAATAAGCAGGTCATTTCTTCCCAAGCTGACTCGCTGATTAAAATTTCGCGGATCTGGGCCGATTTTTTTCCCGCAAACACATCGAATCAGCCTATTTAGGCTATTTTTTCCACCATTTCTGGCGTTATTTCCGGTTTTTACTGAGATCTCTCCCACTGACGTATCATTTGGTCCACCCGAAACAGGTTGGCCAGGGTGAATAACATCGCCAGTTGGTTATCGTTTTTCAGCAGCCCCTTGTATCTGGCTTTCACGAAGCCGAACTGCCGCTTGATGATGCGAAACGGGTGCTCCACCCTGGCACGGATGCTGGCTTTCATGTATTCGATGTTGATGGCCGTTTTGTTCTTGCGCGGATGCTGCTTCAAGGTTTTTACCTTGCCGGGACGCTCGGCGATCAGCCAGTCCACATCCACCTCGGCCAGCTCCTCGCGCTGTGGCTCTCCTTGGTAGCCGGCATCGGCTGAGACAAATTGCTCCTCTCTATGAAGCAGATTACCCAGCTGATTGAGGTCATGCTCGTTGGCCTCGGTGGTGACTAGGCTGTGGGTCAGGCCACTCTTGGCATCGACACCAATGTGGGCCTTCATGCCAAAGTGCCACTGATTGCCTTTCTTGGTCT
Source organism: Citrobacter sp. RHBSTW-00859 (assembly GCF_013729795.1). NCBI lineage: Bacteria > Pseudomonadati > Pseudomonadota > Gammaproteobacteria > Enterobacterales > Enterobacteriaceae > Citrobacter > Citrobacter sp. RHBSTW-00859. The sequence goes on from NZ_CP056284.1 coordinate 3,814,788, forward strand.
GATGCATCTCCGGATCGCGTTGCTGCTCTTTGTTCTTGGTCGAGCTGGGTGCCTCAATGATGGTGGCATCGACCAAGGTGCCTTGAGTCATCATGACGCCTGCTTCGGCCAGCCAGCGATTGATGGTCTTGAACAATTGGCGGGCCAGTTGATGCTGCTCCAGCAGGTGGCGGAAATTCATGATGGTGGTGCGGTCCGGCAGGGCGCTATCCAGGGATAATCGGGCAAACAGGCGCATGGAGGCGATTTCGTACAGGGCATCTTCCATGGCACCGTCGCTCAGGTTGTACCAATGCTGCATGCAGTGAATACGCAGCATGGTCTCCAGCGGATAGGGCCGTCGGCCATTGCCCGCCTTGGGATAAAACGGCTCGATGACAGCGGTCATATTCTGCCATGGCAGAATCTGCTCCATGCGGGAGAGGAAAATCTCTTTTCGGGTCTGACGGCGCTTAGTGCTGAATTCACTATCGGCGAAGGTGAGTTGATGGCTCATGATGTCCCTCTGGGATGCGCTCCGGATGAATATGATGATCTCATATCAGGAACTTGTTCGCACCTTCCCAAGAGAACGCAACAGCGCACTTGCTTTGCCACAGTTGAATTTTGTGCCGTAACGATGTGCAAGCATGTAAGCATAAGGAGTCAAGGTATAGCGTGTTACTTAGTTACTCGGATTAACAATCCCAACGTACAGAGCGGCGGATTTACAGAGTCAGCGCAGTCCCTGCTCCGGCAGTCAGTGGCTGGCGGCGTACTGAAGCAAACCATTATCGATACCGGCATCGGCGATACCATCGGCATGCTGATGTCACACGGCAATATTTCTCCCTACATCATGGCGTGGTTGATAACCGTGCTGATCCGTCTGGCAACGGGTCAGGGCGTGGTCTCAGCCATGACGGCGGCGGGGATTATTAGCGCAGCAATCCTCGACCCGGCAACCGGTCAACTGGTGGGCGTCGACCCGGCGTTGCTGGTGCTGGCAACAGCGGCTGGCTCCAACACGCTGACCCATATCAACGATGCTTCGTTCTGGCTGTTCAAAGGCTACTTTGATCTGTCGGTGAAGGATACGCTGAAAACCTGGGGTCTGCTGGAGCTGGTAAACTCCGTGGTTGGCCTGATAATCGTGTTGATCATCAGCATGATTGCATAACGTTGATACCGCTCTGGCCCACAGAGCCAGAGCGGTTTTCCATCCTGCCTCAACAATCCTCAATAATCAGATATACCGCCTTCACCGGACCATGCACCCCAACCACCTTGATAAGCTCAATATCCGCCGTCGAGCTGGGTCCACTGATGATATTAATGCACGATGGCATACGCTCACCGGCCTGTGCTTTCTGATGCAGTTTTTCTGCCAGCTGCGCCACGCGCGGCAGGATGGTGCTTTTACGCAGCACGAAAATAGAGGACTCCGGCAACAGGCTCAGGGAGCGCCCGCGCTCCGGTGCGGAAAACAGCACCACGCCGCCGGACTCGGTCAGGCCATATTCGGCATACACCACGCCGACTTTCGCCTGCTCGGCCTGGGTAATATTTTCGCTACCACGCGCCGGATCCCAGACCACGGCGTTGCATTCCTGCTGCAAGCGTTCGGTGATGCCCAGCTCCACCAGCCGGCTGTCGCCGCTCAGCACCACCGGCTGCTGACCCAATTCTTCGCACAGGCGCAGTGCCGCGTCTGCGGCCTGGTCCTCGCTGGTCAGTTCGCAGCGGGCCAGCATCACTTCGCTGGCAAACTGGATAAACGCAGAGCAGCGCTGCTCGGGGCTAAGCTCGGTCAGGCGCTCGTTGGCATAGTTGTTAACCGGTGCGGCATCCGCTTGCGGTTCGAAGCGCAGCGGGCGACCCAGCGCCTGGGCGATGGTGTTTAAAAACGCGGTACGGTTATCCATTCTTTTTCTCCTGCGCCTGATGTTTCTTAAACCAGCTGCGGAAGCTCTCGCCGTCAGCATCAGGCAGATCGCGCGCCTCCATCCAGTCACCAATCGCGCCAACCTTGAGCGGGGTTTTGCCGCCATTGATAAACCAGCTCGCCGCATGCGCGCCCGCCATCATCCCGACTTTCCACAGCCCCGGATGGCTATTGGCATAGGCGAACATCCTGATCGCCCGTCGCTCGGCTTTCGGCGTAATGCCCTCCTCGGCCATCACCCGGCGATGACGCAGGATCAGTTTTGACAACGGAATACGCACCGGGCAGACGCTGTCACAAGCCGTGCACAAAGAACAGGCGTACGGCAGGTCTTTAAAATCTTTATAGCCGCCGAGCAGCGGAGAAATCACCGCGCCGATAGGGCCGGGATAGATAGAGCCATAGCCGTGCCCGCCGATGTGGCGGTACGCCGGACAGGTGTTCATACAGGCTCCGCAGCGGATGCAGCGCAGCACATCGCGAAACTCTGAGCCCAGCACCTGCGAGCGACCGTTATCGACAATCACCAGATGGAACTCTTCCGGTCCGTCAACGTTGTCCGCCTCACGCGGGCCGGTCAGCCAGGTGTTGTAGCCCGTCAGACGTGCGCCCACGGCGCTGCGCGCCAGCATGGTAATCAGCACATCCACCTCGGCAAAGGTCGGCGCGATACGCTCCATGCCCATCACCGCAATGTGCGTTTTCGGTAGCGTGGTGCACATGCGCGCGTTGCCTTCGTTGGTCACCAGACACACCGAGCCGGTTTCCGCCACGGCAAAGTTACAGCCGGTAATACCGATTTCGGCACTGAGGAAATCCTCGCGGATCTTCTGACGAATGAACAAGGTCATAGCTTCCGGGGTTTCCGGGCCGTCGTACCCCAGACGTTCGTTCAGCACGCGGCGGATCTGGTAGCGATCTTTATGAATCGCCGGAACCACGACGTGCGAAGGCGGATCCTGATCCAACTGCAGGATATATTCCCCGAGATCGGTTTCGATCACCTGGATTCCGGCATCCTGCAACACATGGTTGACGCCGATTTCTTCGGTCACCATCGACTTGGACTTCACCACCTTCTGCGCATTTTTACTCTGCGCGACCTGCAAAATGTAGCGAGTGGCATCTTCTTTGGTTTTGGCGAAATAGACGTGTCCGCCGTTTTCCGTCACTTTCTCGGAGAGTTGGTACAGGTAAGCGTCGAGGTTGCTCAGAACGTGATCGCGGATCTGGCTGGCACGATCGCGCCATTCTTCCCAGTGGCCTAACTCATCGACCATTTTTTGCCGATTCGCGCCGATACGCTCCTGCGCATTAGCCACGGCTTTGCGCATAATCGGATCTTCTATCTGCTGACGAATACGCAGTTTAAATTCTACATCGCTGGTTTTTATCGACATCTCTTTCCCCTCAGCGGCTCATCAGCACTTCAGCAATATGCATCACTTTGACCGGCTGGCCTTCCCGTTGCAGTCGACCGCCAATGTTCAGCAGGCAGCTAACGTCTGCGCCAATCAAAAATTCCGGCTTTGCGTCCATCAGATGTAATACTTTCTCTTTCACCATCTCACCGGATATCTCGGCCATCTTGACCGAGAACGTCCCGCCAAAGCCGCAACAGGTATCCTGATCGGCAAACGTCAACAGCTCCAGTCCGCGCACGTTTTTCAGCAGCGTAAGCGGCTCTTCCTTCACTCCCAGTTTGCGGGTCAGGCTACAGGAAGGATGATACACAGCGCGGCCCTGCAGGCTGGCACCAACGTCCACCACACCCAGTTTGTTGACGATAAAGGAGGTGAGATCCTGCATACGCGCGGAAACTTTCTCAGCACGCAGCGCCCATTCCGGTTCATCGGCCAGATACGTCGGGTAGCTTTTAACCGCGTAGGTGCAGGAGCCCGCCGGGGAGATAATCGGATCGTCGTTGTCTTCCAGCGCGGCGATCAGGTTTTTCATCCCGGGGATCGCCTCTTTGATGTAACCGCTGTTGATGGCTGGCTGACCGCAACACCCTTGCTTCTCGGGGAAATTAACGCGACAACCCAGTTTTTCCAGCAGCAATACGGAGTCTCGTGCCATCCGTGATTTCAGTGCGTCACCAATACAGGTAACAAAGAAATTTACATTCACAATAACTACTCCATTGCTTCATTTCTGTTTATTGCGCTTGATATCGCGATATCAAACAAATGTTCATTCGTATTTCATGCCCAGTTTTTATGTTTGCTGGTTTTACCAATACCTGGGTTCATAGTGTTGGTCGGATCATTTTCCTGATAAAAACGTGCCAAATTTTCCGGCGCTTTATACAGATGGCCGACATTGTGTTCCGCCGGATATTGCGCTCCGCGTTGGCGCAGTAATTCCAGCATCTGTTCTTTTAACGCGTGGGCATCTACGCCTTTTTTAACGATATAATCCTGATGGAATACATGGCACATAAAATGGCCGTAATAGAGTTTATGCACCAACTGACTGTCAATTTCCGCCGGTAAATGCTCATACCATTCGGTATCATTGCGGCGTAATGCAATATCCAGCGCGAGAATATCCTCAACCTCGTCAGAATGAACGGCCTGATAACGAATGGCAGCACCCGCGGCGGCAAAACGATGCAGAAACGCCTTACTGCCCTCTTCCGCGGTACAGGTAAAGAACGCGCCCTCGGCCGATTTAAAATAGTCCGTTAACCATGCCTGGGCTTCGGTCACACCCTCACCGGACATTTTCAACATCAGATGGTGTTCATAGTTATCGCGCCAGGTCTTCATCCGCGCCGGGAGATGGCTCGGGAACAGATGGCTAAAAGCCTGCATCGCGCGGTCGGTAAAGTGCGGGCGAAAGATCTTCACCTTCTCAAGTATGGCCTCGGTACGCCCCTTCAGGTTGAAGAAGAACGGCATTTTGTCCGTGCCAAGTTTGTCGATCATCAGGAAGGTATCTTTGCTGTATTTCTCTGCAATATCATAGATATCGCGGTGCATATACTCCCCAGCAACCGGCAGGTTTGTAAAATTCGCCAGGATGTGGCGGCGAATCTCAGTCAGGACATCAGTCTGATTGGTACCGATATAAAAGACCTGCTGGTTCTTCTCGGCTTCAAAGGTATCCAGACGTACGGCAAACACCGCTAACTTGCCCGCACAGCCAGAGGATTCAAACAGGCGATCCGGGTCAGCGTTGTAACGTGCTGGCGTGTCGGCATTGATGTCCCGCACGCGGCTAACATAGTCGTGATCGTGCGCGTGACGCCCGTCATGGTTGACGAGCACGGCTTCAATCGCATTGTTATCCAGCCGGGCAAGGATTTGCTCTGGCGTCTGACCTAGCTCAATGCCGAGGTGATTGACCAGCTGCAAGCGTCCCTGTTCATCAATACGGGCAAACAGCGACATCTCGGTATAAGCCGGGCCACGCTGGACCAGAGAACCGCCGGAGTTATTACAGATACCGCCGATAACCGACGCGCCGATGCACGAAGAGCCAATCACCGAATGCGGCTCACGGCCAAACGGCTTCAGCGCCTTTTCCAGCGAATACAGCGTGGTGCCCGGATAAGCCAGCACCTGCTTACCCTCATCCAGCACATGCAGACTGTCCAGCCGCAGCGTGCTGATAATGACGATCTCGCGGTCGTAATCATTACCATTGGGCGTCGAACCCTCAGTCAGGCCAGTGTTCGACGCCTGCATCAGGATTATTTTATCGGCCTCAACGCAGGCGCTAAGGACTTTCCAGAGTTCAAGCAAAGAGCCGGGGATAACCACCGCCAGAGCATCACCCTGACCCGAGCGAAAACCCTTACGGTAACGCGCAGTTTTTGACGGTTCGGTGAGGATATGAGCAGGGCCAACCAATTGGGTAAGAGTTGTCAAAAAGGTCTTATTATCAGTATGTTTCATGGAGGGCGGCTCTCCGCTCCTTATATCAGGGCCAGTGAAAATGGCCATAAGTTCATTTGTACGACAAAACAGAATATTCCCTCAATCAATATCCACATGCAATACCCCATTTTATTTCTTTCGGCACCGCTCACATTTTGTAATGAAATTACCACTACCACATAATTCATACTCCGTTCTTTTACTGGATGCCAAAACGCTTATTTCATTTATTGCAAAGACCATTTCATACCTATTAATGATTAACTCTAATGGGTATTATTATATTTAGTGGTTATTCATATTTAATAAAAAAATAACATTATTTATACAATTATTAACCTTTGTAACTTTATTTTACTGAAGCGATTCAGTTTGCATTTTTTATTTTATTATTAAGGTAGCCTCCTTCCCCCTAAATATAGTTAAGTCTAAAAAAGTAAATCGGGAATTGTAATGCACGAATATTTAATGTTTGCTCTGGCACTCTCTCCTTTGCTGCTGATGGTATTTTTAATACTGAAATTAAAAATGCCCATCCATTATTCCGTACTGATCTCTTTGGTATTCACCGCTGCACTATCGGCAATATTCTGGGAAATGCCCACACAGAATCTGAAAGCCGCGATAGGCTATGGTGCACTGAAGGGACTATGGCCGATCGTAATTGTTATCCTCGGCGCTATCTTCAGTTATAACGTCATGCAGGCGACCAAAGCGCTGGATATTCTGCGCGATATTCTCGCCAGCATTAGCGAAGATAAGCGTATTCAGGTGCTGCTGATTTCATGGTGTTTTGGTGGATTTCTTGAAGCCGCTGCGGGCTATGGCACGGCGGTCGCTATTCCGATCGGTATTCTCATTGCGCTGGGATTCAACCCGTTGAAGGCGGCGATTGCTTCCCTCGTAGCAAATACCGTTCCGACCGCATTTGGCGCGGTTGGGATCCCGGTTTCTATTCTGGCAGAGCAGGTTAATCTGCCGGTTTATACCTTAGGCGGAACCATTATTTTGCAGCTCGCGCTGTTTAATATCCTGCTGCCGTTTGTGATTGTCTGCATTATTGGCGGTGGCCTGAAAGCCATTCGCGGCGTATTTCTGATCACGTTGATTTGCGGCATTTCCACGCTGGTTCCGCAATATTTTGTCGCCATCCATCTTGGCGCGGAATTACCCGCCTTTGCCGGTAGCCTGGTCAGCCTGTTTGCCGTGGCGATGGTCAGTCGCCTGCGCAAAGGGAAAACCGATCCCGAGTGGCGCATTGAGGTCAGCCATACCCGCGAAACCACGCCGCGCTCGGCAAAAGTGTTGTTCCGGGTTGGCTCTATTTATCTGTTTATTTTTGTGTTTATCCTGCTGTGTTCGCCGCTGTTCCCGACAATAAAAGGCGCGGCATCCCAACTGGCTTCGGTGCTGCATTTCACGTTGGCTGACGGCAAAACGATGGCGCTGAAAGTTGAATGGGCGACCACACCGGGGATGCTGATCATCTTTGCGACCATTATCGGCGGTTTTATTCAGGGAGCGTCCGCACGTGGGATGCTGGAAGTATTTATCAAAACGATTTTCCAGCTTAAAAACTCTATCGTCGCAATTATGGCGATCGTCGCGCTGGCCACGGTGATGGATCTCAGCGGGATTATCTCCACGCTGGCCCAGTCGATTGTCGATCTGACCGGCAGCTCGTACGTCTTCCTCGCCCCGGTGATTGGCGCGCTGGGCACGTTCGTGACCGGCAGTGATACCAACTCGAACATTCTGTTCGGCAAGCTGCAAACCATTGCCGCCAGCAAGTTACATATCGATCCTAACTGGCTGGCGGCGGCCAATACCTCTGGCGCTACGGGGGGGAAAATGATTTCGCCGCAAAGCATCGCCATCGCGGTTTCTGCCACCAAAATGGACGGTCAGGCCAACCAGATTATGTCTGGCACCATGAAATACTGCTGCGCCTACATTGTGATCCTCGGCCTGAAAGTCGGTCTGTTTTATTACTGGTTTATGGCGTAAACCATTGTCAACCCCGTCAAATTCGCGGCAATCGAATTTGACGACATAGTGACCAAAAAGGTTTACACCGCCCCGGGAACGGAACGAGGCAACAGACTTTACGATTTGTCGGCGCTGACTAAAATAGCGCCGATGTTTCAAATCGAGGATTGTTGTTATGTTGTTCTGGAAAAAGATGGTGAAGAAGTTCGACGCCTTTTCCGGTGATGCTGCCAACTTACTGATTTAGTGTATGATGGTGTTTTTGAGGTGCTCCAGTGGCTTCTGTTTCTATCAGATGTCCTTCCTGCTCCGCTACTGAAGGCGTGGTGCGTAACGGCAAAAGCACTGCCGGACATCAGCGCTATCTCTGCTCTCATTGCCGTAAAACATGGCAACTACAGTTCACTTACACCGCCTCTCAGCCCGGTACGCACCAGAAAATCATTGATATGGCCATGAATGGCGTCGGATGTCGCGCCAGTGCACGCATTATGGGCGTTGGCCTCAACACGGTTTTACGTCACTTAAAAAACTCAGGCCGCAGTCGGTAACCTCGCGCATACAACCGGGCAGTGATGTGATTGTCTGCGCTGAAATGGACGAACAGTGGGGCTACGTCGGTGCTAAATCACGTCAGCGCTGGCTGTTTTACGCGTATGACAGGATACGGAGGACGGTTGTGGCGCACGTCTTCGGTGAACGCACTCTGGCCACACTGGAGCGTCTTCTGAGCCTGCTGTCGGCCTTTGAGGTCGTGGTATGGATGACGGATGGCTGGCCGCTGTATGAACCCCGCCTGAAGGGAAAGCTGCACGTTATCAGCAAGCGTTACACTCAGCGCATTGAGTGACATAACCTGAATCTGAGACAACATCTGGCAAGGCTGGGACGGAAGTCACTGTCGTTCTCAAAATCGGTGGAGCTGCATGACAAGGTCATCGGGCATTATCTGAACATAAAACACTATCAGTAAGTTAGAGTCATTACCTCGAGATGCGGCAAAGCCCTTGTTCCCCCTCTTTCAGGCAATCCGCACGCTGAACGGTACACCCATCAGTGTCATTTTATTCAACGCCTTCACCCGCGCCCTTGCCTCGCCCACCTGCGCATCGTAATCACGCAGCGACAACCGTTCTCCGAACTGCATCTTCATCCGCGACATCGCCGTTTCCGCCAACGAACGCAGATGGTAGCCGATTTTAAGGTGTATCACGGCGGCTCATACTCTCAATAAATCCCTGTTAGTAAATGCCCCTGTTATAGCTCATTCATTGCCTGAGCCAGCAGTCGCGCAGCTACCTCAAGCGCAGGGGATTGAAAAAATCTTCAGATATATATCATCACTCTGAACATACCCGACTAACGGCAGAATCTCACGACTCTGCCGTTTTTGTATTATTTTTCAGAGGAGTAGTAATGAAAAATTCTGAAGGTTTGAAGTCATTTCAGCAATCGCTTTCCGGCCTACCGCAGTGGGTAACAGAGCGGATTCTGCAACAAATTAACCAGTTAACTGACTACGAGCCAGTGATCGGCATTATGGGTAAGAGCGGTGCCGGTAAATCCTCACTCTGCAATGCCCTGTTTGCCAGTGAGGTATCACCGGTCAGCGATGTGGCCGCCTGCACCCGTGAACCTTTACGCTTTCGTCTGCAGGTTGGCGAGCGCTATATGACCGTCGTGGATTTACCCGGTGTAGGCGAAAGTGGCGCTCGCGATACCGAGTATGCTGCGCTGTATCGCGAACAACTCCCCCGGCTCGACCTGGTTCTGTGGCTGATTAAGGCCGATGACCGAGCGCTGGCGGTGGATGAGCACTTTTATCATCAGGTGATTGGGGAGGCATACCGGCATAAGGTGCTGTTTGTTATCAGCCAGTCGGATAAGGTCGAGCCCACCAGCGGTGGGGGGCCATTGTCCAAAGAGCAGAAGCAGAATATCAGCCGTAAAATCTGTCTGCTGCATGAGCTGTTCCAGCCCGTACATCCAGTGTGTGCCGTGTCGGTCCGTCTTCAGTGGGGACTGCGGGTGATGGCCGAGCGAATGATTAAGTGCCTGCCACGTGAGGCCACCAGCCCGGTGGTGTCGCAACTCCAGCCTTCCTTTCGCACGACGGTAGTCCGGGAACAGGCGCGTAGCGATTTTGGTGAAACCGTCGGTGCTGTACTCGATAGCATCAGTGCCTTTCCCCTGATACCCGCCCCGGTGCGGGCCGTCATTCAGGCCGTGCGCACCACCGTGGTGTCAGTGGCCCGTGCCGTCTGGGATTTCTTCTTCTGAGTATTTAACCCATCCCTGTTATTTCCCTAACCCTGTCGCCGATGCGACGGGGATTTCTTTTATTTGTTTTCCCATTATGAGGAGTCTGCTTATGACCCGTCTGGCTTCGCGCTTTGGCGCAGCAAACCTTATCCGTCGCGACCGCCCGTTAACCCGTGAGGAGCTGTTTCGCGTGGTGCCCAGTGTGTTCAGCGAGGACAAACATGAATCCCGCAGTGAGCGTTATACCTATATACCTACCATCTCCCTGCTCGACAGCCTACAGCGAGAAGGCTTCCAGCCATTCTTTGCCTGTCAGACCCGCGTGCGTGACCCCGGTCGTCGTGAACATACAAAGCATATGCTGCGTCTGCGGCGTGAGGGGCAGATTACCGGTAAACAGGTACCAGAAATTATCCTGCTCAACTCCCACGATGGCACTAGTTCGTATCAGATGTTGCCGGGACTATTTCGTGCGGTTTGTCAGAACGGGCTCGTCTGCGGTGAGTCGTTTGGCGAGGTGCGGGTGCCACACAAGGGGGACGTGGTGAGTCAGGTGATTGAAGGCGCGTATGAGGTGCTGGGGATTTTTGACCGGGTGGAGGAGAAACGGGATGCCATGCAGTCGTTGCTGTTGCCACCCCCGGCACAGCAGGCACTGGCAAAAGCCGCCCTCACATACCGCTTTGGTGAAGACCACCAGCCGGTGACTGAATCGCAGATCCTCTCCCCTCGCCGCTGGCAGGATGAGAGCAATGACCTGTGGACCACGTACCAGCGTATTCAGGAGAACCTGATTAAGGGCGGGCTCAGTGGCCGTAATGCCAAAGGAGGACGGTCACATACCCGTGCCGTTCGCGGTATCGACGGGGACGTGAAACTTAACCGGGCACTGTGGGTGATGGCGGAAGCCCTGCTCACGCAACTGCAGTGACCGTTTAATGTTGCTGCTTTGTTAATATCGGACACCACCTGTCCGCATCGCACCGTGCTGACGGTCCTCACTCACCGAGGGAAGGCCTGTAACCCCCGCTGCCTCTGGCTTTTGCAGAAATGAAAAATAGTTTCTGTGGTGTCCATACCCTGTCCGACCCCCTCTTTAAAGTAATCACATCATTTTCAGTCAGTTAACTTTCACGGAGAACGTCTCATGACACAGGCAGAACGCCGCCATGACCGGCTGGCTGTCAGGCTGTCACTGATAATCAGCCGTCTGGTGGCAGGGGAAACGCTGAGTGTGCGTAAGCTTGCCGCTGAGTTTGGTGTGTCGGTGCGCACGCTGCGGCGTGATTTTCGTGAGCGGCTGATGTATCTGGACCTGGAGTATCAGTCCGGATATTGCCGCTTACGCACTGCGGGCAGTGAGACGCAGATGGTGCCCGACGTGCTTATCTTTGCCCACCGCAGCGGGATGGCCGGTCTTTTCCCTGGCTTTGACCGTCGTCTGGTAAACGCACTGCTGATGTGCGATGAGTCTCCCTGCGTAATCGCACCCGCCAGTCCGGCTCCTTCGCCATCAGGCGCATTGTCTTTCTGGCGACTGATTCAGGCCATTACCGGGCGCAGGCGGGTGACTCTGATTGCCGAGGGGCAGCGCTGTGAGCGGCTGGCTCCCTGCCGGTTACTCATCCACCAGCAGGCCTGGTATCTGGTGGCAGAGCACGACGGACATATCGCCGTATTCTCCCTGGATGAGATCCATCTGGTTCAGCCCCTGCAGGAGACTTTTCGCCGCAACGACAGTCTGTGCAGTCTGGTTGAAGACCCGGTGTTTATTCAGGCCTTACCCCATTTTCGCTTTATCCAGCAGTCGCTGCTTGCGTTTGTTCCGGCCGACAGCCCACCAGAATAGCGTAAGCGTTGTTATCAACCCGGCAACAGGGAGGAGCCCTATGCCCGTTATTGCCATTATCGCCATTGTTGTCATCGTCATCATTCTGAACAAAACCGGGGTGTCCGACAGTCTCGCGGCCCTGACCCTTGCCACTGTTGCCGCACTGCTGACGGGAGGTGGCGCAGCCGGTGCTGCCAGTGTCGCGCTGACACCGTTCGTCGGCGTGCCGGTGGGTATTTTCGTCGGCATTTATGTCTTTGCCAAAGTGGTTCGTCTGATTTCAGGAAAAAAATAATGAAACGTAAAACACTGCCTCTGCTGGTGCTGGTTGCCACCACGCTGTTTCTCAGCGCATGCGATAACAGAAGTGATGACCTGAAGGCCATCAGCAAATTTAAGGATCTAACCCCACCGCGTTTCAGTGATGTGGTCAGCCACCAGGATGATGTCAGCGAAGAATGGTCACAGGTTGACTACTTATCCGGTCCCACCTTGCAGGTTTTACGTACCCACCAGTCGCCCGATGGCTGCGAGGGTGGCAGTTACTACTACCTCGTGGATATGCAGGAAAAAACCGTCCAGCCACTGATGAATGCGCTGTGTATTGCCGATAACATCAAACTGGAATACCAGGAGGTGACGGACCCGTATACCAAAGAAAAATACTTTGAGTACGCCCATGACGGCAAACTGATGGGGCGACTGCTGATACCCTCAAACCCTGAGAACCAGGAATAAAACAACGACAAAGGAGACAAGAATGACAATACTTTCACTAAGTCGGTTTATGCTGGCGGGTGTACTGCTCGCGAGCTTTAATGCCTCTGCTATCCCGGGGTTCTGGCAGCAGGGTTACGGTCAGGGCAATACGGAATACAGCGTGACCGAAGCCAGCGGAAAGACGTTTACCATCAACTGCACAGGGAACCCGGACCAGAATGGTTTCTATCAGCATTCAGTCTTTCTTACCCTTGCCGATGACAAGATGGTCAGTTCGCACGATGACGACACTACTATCACCGTAGTGATGGATCACCAGCAGTACATTATTCCGTCCAGCCTGGGCTGGCGTAACGGCGATAACGCCTGGTTTGACTTCATCAGCAATATCTCTGAGTCCGGGCAGTTCGACGTCTACGTCAATGACCACAAAGCAGGGACCTTCACTGCGGACCGGAAGAACGCTGAGAAAGTTCTGTCCACTCTCGGAGACTGCAGCAACGACTGATAGTAGTATCTTCCCCAGCAAATCCACCCCGACAGCTAGCAGGCTGCCGGGGTTTTCTTTTATCAGGAGCCCGAAAATGACCCAATCCGTGTTGCTGCCACCGGGGCCTTTCACCCGGAGACAAGCGCAAGCGGTCACTACCACGTACAGCAATATCACACTCGAAGACGACCAGGGCAGTCACTTCCGTCTGGTGGTTCGTGATACTGAAGGCCGGATGGTCTGGCGGGCATGGAACTTTGAGCCGGATGCCGGTGAAGGTCTTAACCGCTATATCCGCACCTCAGGCATCCGTACAGACACGGCCACCCGCTGATCGCGAAGCATTTACCCGCATTCACCTCCCAGAACACACTTTATATCCCCATACGCCAGCCATCGCCGCTGGCGTTTTTATTGACGGAGACATACCCATGACAACACAGACGCAGCACGACCTCGCACCCGCTAACCAACCCGAATTTGAACTGACCGTCACGCCGGTCCCCGATGAACAGCGTATCGATTTCTGGCCACAGTACTTTGGCGCTATCCCGCAGTGGCTACTCCTGGAGCCGCATATCTTCGCCTGGATGGACCGCTTCTGTGAGGGCTACAGCGGTGGTATCTGGTCGTTCTACACCCTCAGCAATGGCGGCGCATTTATGTCCCCCGAGCCTGACAACGATGAGACATGGCGTCTGTTTAACTGCCTGAACGGTAACGATGCCCAAATGAGTGCAGAAGCAGCAGGTATTGCTGTCTGCCTGATTGCGTATAGCCACCATGCCTGCCGTACAGAATGTGACGCGATGACCGCACACTATTACCGCCTGCGGGAGTATGCCATGCAACATCCAGAGGCTCACGCCATTCTGCGTATTATCGACTGACCGAAGGAGCAACAGATGAAACAGCTTTCCTTTTTACCCGGCGAGATGACGCCACAGGACCGGCGTCTCATTCAGCGGGCGCTCAGGGCTCTGGACCGCCACCTGCATGAGCCCGGCGTAGCCTTCACCTCTACCCACGCCGTACGTGAATGGCTGCGACTGCATATGGCCGCGCTTGAGCGGGAAGAGTTCCGGGTGTTGTATCTGGACAACCAGAATCAGTTGATTGCCCATGAAACGCTCTTCACCGGCACGATTAACCGCACCGAGGTGCATCCCCGGGAGGTGGTCAAACGTGCTCTGCACTTCAACGCGGCGGCGGTGATACTCGCGCATAACCATCCTTCCGGCGAGACGACACCTAGCCAGGCCGACAAAACCCTCACGCAGCGACTGGTTCAGGTGCTTCAGCTGGTGGATATCCGTGTCCCTGACCATCTGATTGTCGGTGGCAGGCAAATCTATTCGTTCGCAGAACACGGTCTGCTTTGAGGTATTACATGAAAATTATCAGTAAACGCAGGGCAATGACGATATACCGCCAGCATCCTGAGTCCCGAATCTTTCGCTACTGCACCGGCAAATACCAGTGGCACGGTAGCGTCTGTCATTACACCGGCAGGGACGTTCCGGATATCGCCGGAGTCCTCGCGGTATACGCCGAACGCCGCCAGGACCGCAATGGGCCCTATACCTGCCTGATGAGCATCACCCTGAACTGACAATAGTGGAGAACTGTAATGAGCAACCCTACCAGGGGCCTGCAGCGGGAGATTACACTGCGCCTGAGAGCCCGTCTGGTGCAGGAAGGCAACCGACTGCATTATCTGGCTGACCGGGCCAGCATCACCGGCAAGTTCAGTGACATCGAATGCCGGAAGCTGGATGAAACATTCCCGCACTTTATCCGCCAGATGGAATCGATGCTGACCACCGGTGAACTCAGCCCCCACCATGCCCACTGCGTTACCCTGTACCACAACGATTTAACCTGCGAAGCCGACACCCTTGGCAGTTGCGGCTACGTATACATCGCCATTTACCCCACTCAGCGTTAATTACCTACACGAGAGCAAACATGAAAACTTTACCTGCAACAACTCAGCGGGCGGTGAAGCCCTGCCTGTCACCCGTGGCTGTCTGGCAAATGTTACTGACACGTCTGCTGGAACAGCACTATGGTCTGACAATAAACGACACGCCATTCTGCAATGAGGCTGTGATTAAGGAACACATCGATGCCGGTATCACCCTAGCCGATGCCGTGAATTTTCTGGTAGAAAAATACGAGCTGGTTCGTATCGACAGGAAGGGATTTAGCTGGCAGGAACAATCTCCTTATCTCCGGGCTGCAGACATTCTGCGAGCGCGGCAGGCAACTGGCTTGTTGCGGCAAAGCCGTAACAACGTAGTACGATGAACATTGCGTACAACCTTCCCGATTTACATTTCTGAACTTCCTCCCTTGTTTACCTATTGCGTAATGCGCCTGCTACTACCCGGCAGGCGCGTTATCTTTTTACGGACAAACAATCATGCAACCAGAAGTTGAAGTATTAACCGATCATAATGAGCTAATTTGTTCGAGCTTTATTGAACACATTGCCAACACATTAAATTTAGGAATGGTGTACAACTAAACCTGCAGCCAAGGATGTATAGTGAGCGAAGCCCTATCAGGCCTTTTTGGTCAGTAGATAAGATTGATCTTCGTTGATAGAATTTACTTACACCAGCTGTTACATTAAGATAATTTTTTGGTGGGAGAATGATAAGATCTTACGTAACAATTTGATTTTAATGGTGCCGATAATAGGAGTCGAACCTACGACCTTCGCATTACGAATTAGTAGAATTATATTTAACTAACTGTTTTACATGCACATTACCGCATTCACATTGCGCAACTCAATGGCACATGATGTAAGTTAGTGAATACAGCTGCTACATGTATGACACAAAAATGGCACATGATGACGAGACTATGCATGCTCGTTGCGTGTTTCCATACGTAGCGTTTTTTTTAGATCAGGGAGTGTTACCATATGATAATGTTAAATTTTTATAGAATGGCAAAGATGCGTAAATATGTTTATTTCATTTTAGGCTTTCTAACTTTTCAGCTATCACTATTAGCACACGCTGAAAGCACATTTAAAATTATAAAGCAAGAATTGATCTTCCCACTGGGGTTGATAAAAGAATCTCACGCAAGCACTATTGCAGAGATGAGTAATGGAACCATCCTTGTCTCATGGTTTGGTGGGACAAAAGAGGGTGATGATGACGTAAAGATTTGGCAATCCTCCATGACTGAATCCGGATGGTCAAAACCGCGCGTTGTTGCCTATGGCAGTGAGGATGGCAAGCCGCTTCCTACATGGAATCCAGTTTTATTCAATATACATAATAAAACATACCTTTTCTATAAAGTAGGAAAAACACCTAGCACATGGGAAGGTAAATATATTACTTCGACCAACAATGGGTTAAGTTGGAGTAAAAAACAAGCATTGCCAAACGGAATTTACGGGCCAATAAAAAACAAGCCAATTCTTTCTGGAAAGAACGTTTTGTTCCCTTCCAGTGAGGAGAATGATAAGGGATGGTTTGTTCACATAGAAACAACCAGTAACATGAAGAATTTTAATAAGATAGAAGTATCGAAACCTACAGGCACCTCAGCTATACAACCAACGCTATTAAAATTCCGTGATAATGAGATAAAAATGTATACTCGCAGCGATCAAGGAGTATTAATGGAATCTCAGTCATCAGATAGTGGTCACTCATGGACTACGCTAAGAAAAAGCACGATACCCTCAACTAATAGTGGTGTTGACGGCATCGTATTACGAGATGGTACAGGGTTAATTGTGCATAACCCAGGGAAAGACAGAAGCATCTTGTCTATTTCCAGATCTAATGATAACGGGAAAACATGGGGTAATGTGTTAACGCTGGAATCACAAGAGGGAAAAGAGTTCTCCTATCCTGCGATTATACAAAGCTCAAATGGGAAAATACATATAACTTATACTTACAACAGAGAATCAATCAAACATATAACGTTAGAAGAAAATAACAAATAAAATAGTGATATCTATGTGGGGGCAACTATGAAGACACCCCCATCTTTTAAATTACAATGGGAAAAATGGATATTTGCTTACAATTTCTAACACTCCATTATTGACTCTAACTTCATCTCCGATATTTACAGTTATGTCATCATCGACTTTATAACGCTGTGACACACCAAGTAAATCTCCTTTACCGTTCCATAAAACCAAATTCTTTACGATGTTATTTTCAATAATAGCGTATTTCATTATGCATACTCCCAGACAATAACAACCCCACTGCTACCAGATGCACCATTGTATTGTGCGCTGCTATTTTGATATGCATTTGCGCCACCACCTCCAGCACCATAGCCGGTAGCTTCTCTACCAATGCCTGCTGTACCGTGTGGGCTACCACCAGCCCCTAATATACTACTAGCACCTCCTCCCGAAATAATGACGTTGGCAGAAAATGCCATGCCTATGCTAGGGTTATTTCCAGATAAGTTTATGATATTCCCACCAGTGGCTGTAGGAATTCCAGAAGCATTCTGGATAATTGGAGGAGCGGAGTTACCTGAACCACCACCATATCCGCCACCTGCGGTAATCGTTCCAAAAGAAGTGCCACCTCCATTCCCTCCATTACCATTTACTCCACCAGCACCACCAGCACCAATAATTACGGTGTATGCTGAGTCTAAATTGGCGATACGGGATTTAGCGTAGGCGCCACTTCCCCCTCCACACCCAACTGCAACACTGGTAGAATTAGTAGTACCAACCCCACCTCCCCCTCCACCAGCCCCCTGAACCTCAACAATGATGCTTTTCGTTCCTGGGGTTGGCGTATAAGTCCCGGATGTCGTTATTGTGCGAACACCAATAAGCCGTCCTGTTGCTGCCTGCTCTATCGCACTCGCTAATTGCGCAGAGAGCCCCGCAATATCACCATCATCTTTCACATCCTCATTGGTCTTATCTGCGATAAACTGCCCCGCAGCAGCCGCCATTGCCGTTCCTTGCCTCAGACCTTTGTTCACCTGAGCACTTGATGCCTTCCCTGATGTAAAGCCAGCAGATAGGACAGGTAATGATTCCCAGTCTGTCTGAGTTGTTACGTTAGCACCAGAGCCGGTTGCAAATGGTTTAAATTCATTTTTAGCCATCAGAGTAATTTCCCCCATGCACCGGCATCGAAACCGGAGATATAGTCATTGTCCATGTCGAATCCAAAGAATTTTGTGCCCTCGCTGGGTGTTTCCACCGAAGGCGTTTCAATGCCACCAGCCCATACACCGGCAGCCTTTACAGTTAGATAGCCCTGCCGGATGGCTGTTATCAGTTCGAGAGAGACATCGGCAATATCAGTTTCCGGAAATACCCAGACCGATATCGTCATGTCCTGGTTGTCGACAATCTGCATACGCAGGCCAGATCCCGTCGTCGCAGCGTCGAGAATTGCGGGCAGTGAATCGTTGCGACCGTCCCAATTGTTAATCGCAATTTTAGCTTTGAGAATGACGCGGTAGGTGTCATCGCTCAGCGTTGTATAGCCCGAATCAGGGTCATACGGTCCTTGCCAGACACCCTGGTCATATCCCAAACCGTCGGTATCCCAGCTGAAATAAACACCGCTAATCGGCTGGCTAACCGTTCTGCTGCGCCCTATCCAGATCCCGAGCGTGTCGAGCTGCACGCCGACTGCCGTATCGATATCGAAGGCTGTTACAAGCCCTGACATAGTGCTGGACACATCAATCAGCGGGCGGGTGCTCAGATCTATATGGTCAAAAAACTGTGGCTTGGTAGCGTGGTAGTTAGTAATCAGTTCGGTGTATTTGCTCATGACGTCACCGTTAGAACAATATTTTCCGGCTTACAGGACGCTGATTCGTTGTAAGCGATATTGATATTAGCCGCCGCTACAGTTCCGGCAGATTTGCCAATCAGCAGCTCCTGAATGTCGTAATAGCGTGCACTACCGCCACTGACTACGCCGAGGTTCGCCGGGGAGTAAATGCGGCTCAGCAGAACAGAATCACCGATCGTCAGCCCGTTGATGTAATCCGCGACGGCCTGCTGAATCTGTACGCCAATTTGCGACGTGTAGCCCGTAAAGGCTTTCAGTGTGATATGCCCGAAAATCGGGACATCAGTCGAGCGCGAAAAACTGATCACGTGTGGATTGCCGTAAGTGTCCGGTACCGTGACAGAGGTCGTCCCGTAGGTCGCCGTTCCCTGCCCTTTATTACCCCGGATAGTCTGGGCAATGTCGGTTACGTCCCCACCGTCCACTATGGCCGAGATAGAGTGTGGCGGCAGCCCGTTACTATCGGTAGCACCGGTATCATTCTCGTAGAGCTTGTGACGTGTCACGCCAGCAACGTTAGCAATCGCACCGTCAACGCCCTCAAACGGCGTGATAGAGGGTAGCGCGACGCTCTGCCCCTGCCTGATGCGAAGCTCTGCGTCGGTTTCTGCCTGTGCGCCTACGGTGGCCGCCGCCGGGTTTGTTACCGATGTCCAGCCTCGGGTCGGCGTGTTGATGGTAGTAATTGTTCCCGCCAGCGCTGCGACCGCGCCGCTGTTTGAGCAGGTGGCAGTGGCCGTCACCGTACCGTCAACGCCAATCACTACCGAGGCAGGAAGGCGCCAGATCACGTTATTAGTGTCTTTCACGGTACCGTTCGTGATAATTGTCCCTGCGGTGCCGGTGAGCAGCAGATCCACGGTGGAGTTCGTCGCCCCTTTGCGCGCAATACCGTTAATTTTCACATTGCTGGTCAGCGCCGCGCCGTACCCGGTAGCCGGTGAAAAGCAGTTATAGACTGTTATCGCTGTGTTGTTGGCGTCGTGGATAGCCAGCGCCACCAGCGCCACCATTTGGCCGTCTTTACTGTCCGGTTCCAGATAGGCGTCACTGCCATAAATCTGCTGGAAATAGCTCGTCAGGGTATCGAGTATCGTCTGGTAGTCAGGCGCACTGATCCCCTCAGCGGTTACCGTTGCCGATAAGCCGAGTGTGTCCAAATTGAGGGCCATTTATGCCTCGCTGGTTACTGTCGTTGTTCCGTAGATGGTGTCTATTTCAGAGAAGAACTGGACGCGCCGCGTCGTGGTATTCACTGTCGTATTGAAGGAGAGGATGGACTTCACCCCCCGTGTTTCGAGGATGCGCTTACGGATCGCCAGGTTGTAGGTTTCTGGCTTCTGCTTACCGAGTACGGACTGAATCCACGGTGTCCCCTCTGTGGTGTCGAGAAACCATTGCCCATACCACAATTCGAATCTCGTTTTCACAGCCTGCGCCACGGCCTCAGGTGAGTTAATCAGCCATGTATCATCGCCGCTGCCAAAGGTGTAATCGCCGTCGGCGTCTTCACGTCTGTATCGCATCAGTTCACCCCGCCAGAATTGCCGCTTCCCGTCTGAACGCCTTTGTGGGTATGCGTGTCGTCAATGGATTTACCGTTCGATTTAAGTGCTCCGAAGAATTCTATCGCACCAGTAATTTTCGCCGCTGTGCCGCTGGCGAGACTGCCGACCATCCCTCCCATCCAGGTGAGTAGTCCGGTAATCGTGACCTTCGCCGAAAACGTCGATTCGGGGGCGATAACATCGAGACCGCCCGGCGCTACGATTTTAATTTTCTGCGTGGTGGGATTGAGCTCGAAATAGGTGCTCCCGTCGTCGCTGCGCAGCTGCGTGGCCCCGGTACTGATACCGCCGATTTTCTTTGCTTGTGACTGCGGCCCGATGATACAGAACGCATCCGATAAATCATGCACCCGGTCGTCGACAGGCTCCTGAACCCCGCCGTTCTGCCACCAAAAATCGATGCAGCGATCGGCGAAAATCACCAGGCATTCATCGCCGGCTTTAACCGGGAACGTTAGCGTGCATCCCCCGCCGCGCGGGAATACCACCGGCACATCCACCAGCAGCGGGTAATTTTTGGTAATGCGGTTCCCGTCGTTATCCGTTTCAACCGAACGGATAGCAGGCTGCACCACAGCCGTTACCGTACCCGGGTCGAACGACTGGACGATGCCAGGTAAAGCAACGCGGATCTGGTTTTTTATGGTTTCCCGCTCAGATTTGAATGTTTCGGCAAGGTCGCCGCTGCGGGTCTGGTCAGATACTGCCATTGGGTAGGCTCCAGAAAGCAAAAAACCCGCCGGGAGGCGGGTCTTGATAGACGGTTTACTACTTAACTTAAGGTAACATCGACTTTATCTCTCTAGCATTTGCTATAGCAGCGTCTTTGTCATACTGAGTAACTGTTTCTTTAAGCTTGTAATCAGCTTTGGTGCGTAACTGTTTAGTTAGATGCAAAATGCCAGCAAGCTCCTTTTGTTTTGGCGGAGTCATGCCCCCGTTCAAACCTGAACATAAATTCGCATTTAGTGAATTTATTAGCTTGTCATGCATGCCTGAAGGTGCATCCGAAAGTAATATGCCAGCCTTCTTAACTCGGTCAATGACATGCAAATAACCTGAGTAATAGGCTCTGCTTACAGAGTTTCTGAGTTGCATTTCATCTGCAGCCGAATCGAAATCACATGCTAAATCCAAGAAATCATCAGGCGTTACAGGCATCAGCTTTATCTTCCTTTGACTCACTCACAAACACAGCGCCAACTTCCCAATCAACTACCCCATCCTGGACACGCTTAGTTATCAAGCTTAAGTTCATCGCTGCACA
The DNA here is from genome assembly GCF_013729795.1 of Citrobacter sp. RHBSTW-00859. Lineage (NCBI taxonomy): Bacteria > Pseudomonadati > Pseudomonadota > Gammaproteobacteria > Enterobacterales > Enterobacteriaceae > Citrobacter > Citrobacter sp. RHBSTW-00859. The sequence goes on from NZ_CP056284.1 coordinate 3,836,551, forward strand.
AGCTTGAGGTTCTAGATCAGGAACATGCAATTCGTATAGCAACGATGTTTCATCAGCATATTCCGAAACATCGATCAAATGGTTAACGGCTTGCAGTTTTTGCCCGAGATTCAACTCATCGTACATAATTTCAGCAAGATGCTTGATTGTCTCAGACTTGCCGGTTTTTTCAGCAAGTTCTAAATAGCCCATTCCATTTTCCATGTCGCTCCTCTCTTTTTCATAACCATTGGAGAAGACTTCATCCAACATATTGGTTTTGGTAAGCAGAGAATACATCTCACGCATGAACGCAAAGTCACCAGTATTCATGGCATAAAACAAGGCATCACGAGCAATTAATGGGCTCATAACCTGCTCACGAGATCGCCGAGTAATTTCGCGAGCAACTACTGGTCCACAACGCCAAAAAGCACACAGTGAATACTGACGCCAAGTGATCCAATCTTGGGGACGCAAAGTAAGCGCCTCTTCCATTAGCTCAGAACCTAGTTCAGGGTTGTTCATTGAGTAATAGATAGTTGCTAATGCAACAGATTTTAACCCCTTAGTTCGAATCTCTTCTGCCTGAGCCAGCATCCGCTTAGCTACAAAATCCGTAATCTCCTGTTGAAAGAAAAGATACGGCTTAATGTTAGCCATTATGCGGTTAGTCGTTTCGATATCCCTATCTTCTTGTGTCTTGAGCTGTGTCACAAAGTCTCACTTTACAGGTTTTGTGCAGAAAATTCCCTTGAACAAGGGCATGGGATTGTCTGCTTAAATGTGCCCTGAGTCAATGCACCAACACTATTCGTTATGGTGTAACTTCACTTTAGCTTGATGGAGAGAAGCTCGCCAAGTTTTTAAAGGGGTTGCATAGATGTTAAGTATCTATTTTCTTACACGGGAAAGATCCGATAATTTTCGGCGCGTCCATGCTGTTCTGAAGCAGTTGGACGTTCAGGAAACGCGTTTCAGTGCCTGGGCGGCGAATAAACTCGAAACCATAATTGTTACCGTCTTTGGCTGGCATAAGGCCCATGTCAGCCTTCATTCCATTGCCGTTGCCGAGCGTCTTAATTTTCTGGGAGGTTACGGTCTCACCATTAATTCTGAACAGTGAATCAGGGATCAACTCTAATTTGTAGCCACCGCACTGAAGCGTGATGCCGCCAGGATTCGCAGCAAACGCCAATCCCGGAAGAAAACAGAGTCCGATAACAATCCACTTTTTCACTATCCAACCTCCCGCTGTAAAGACGTCGCCGAACGGAGATCCGCCGCGCCACGCGCTTCGCACATCATATCCATGTACCACGCCTGGCCCCTTGTGTCGCCAGTGTACATAATCCCGCGCACAATATAAACGCCATCCGTTGCGATGCTGGCAGGCTGCGCCGTGGTACCGCTGAGCGTGATATTACCGTCGGTGTTCTGGTCTGTGATCTGCCCACCTGCCATCGCGATATCGTTGTTCGACAACGCTGTGCGGAATACAGAGGCCTGATCCAGCTGAATGAGCCCGTTTACCCGGATGTTCGGGTTAATCAGCGCGCGGACGTTTACGCCATTGCCGATGGTCTGCTGCGGCATACCGATCAGCCCGGTGGCGCTGTTGAGCACAATCGCGTCGTGAACATACTCGTTATTCGCCACCATCTGCCGCTGGCCGTCCACGAACTGCCATGTTGCGCCACATTGCCCGGCCACGTTATCCATAAGATGCCGTGTCATGCCAAACAGCACCCGGCCCCGGGGGAACACGGTTACAGGCATTTCTGGCGTCAGACCTTCGGTCGCGCCTTTGGCCTCGAAGTCCTTCATCAGCGCGCGGTTCACATCTGCGACCGTATAACCGGCTGCCAGCGTTTGCGAGGTTATGCTGGTGGCAAAAGCCAGATCAGCATCTGCCGCCTGAATCAGGACATAGGAATCGATCGGACTGTCCTTTCCTGTGACCGAGTAGCGAATTTCACCGCTGAAAATCAGTCCGTAGTTGCGGCCATCACTCTGGCCCACGGCCGCCGCGTCGACTTCCCGAACGGTCCCGACATCGCTGGCCGATACCTCCGGCGCGATACCGTCGTAACCGGCAATCAGCCGTACTTTCGAAAACTCCTGCCCGGTGATGCGATTCACCGTATCGGCTGACAGGTTGTAGATTTTGAACGTTCCCACACGGGACGCGCTGCTGATGTTGAACCAGTCGATCGTGAAGGTCACTTTAAAATCGCTGAGCTCAATACCCTGCCCGCTCTCATCCACGAGCTGCAGCTCGAAATGTCTCATCCAGTTCTGTGACATGCTTACTCCGTTGATACCAGTAAATGACTGCGGCCGCCAAGGTCGGTTTTCGTGGGATAATCCTGTGTACTTTCGTCGCAGATCACCACCAGCTTAAAACCGAGGCCCATATAGGCGTACTGCGCCAGCAGGTCAGCACCCGTGACGAGAGGAATACCGGAGATTACCGACTCCCCTCTGTCGTTCTGCAGGTCCATAATCCAGTACAGATCGCGCCAGGTGATGCTAATCCGCCAAGTGGTCCCCGCAAGGATGATGCTGAATTGCTGGTTATCCGCTGTAAGCGGGATTTCCTGAATTGCCATTAGCCGAGCCCCAGTAATGACGCCGCATTACCCGTGATGCTTTGCAGCAGCGAGGTATTTGGCGGCTTTGTGGTTTTGTTCCCGGTATTCAGTACCGCCGACGTGCTGGCCCCGTCCTTCATGTTGGTTTTATCCGCGACGGTGATCTGCTGCGTCTGCGAGATAAGAACCTCCCTCAGGGTGAGGACGACCGACAGGACATTTTCAGTTGTTTTGTCGGTCGTCACTTCCAGCGCGCGGATCAGCATGTTGCTGTACAGCCGTTTACCGGTCACCACATCGAAAGGGATACGACTCGCCTGCAGGTCCAGAATTTCCTGATACGTCTGCTGCGGACTCAGGCCCAGTAAGCTGGTGGCAGTCAGGTTACTGGCAAAATCCAGTAACGATCCGCCTCCAGCGAAACCGACCTCCATCACCACTTCAGACGGTTTTTTGTAGGCGTGGTCAGCGATGGCGGCCCCAACCTCGACGGGGTGCTCGGTTATCTCCAGCGTGTCGTTGTGCTTCTCTGAGACAACAACGCTCGGGATAATCATCCCTATTTTCCGAGTCTGCTGTTGAAAGAGCGTAGAGAGAATATCCATTAACCCACCTTAGTTTGATTACCGCGCATGACCTGGGCATTTGCAGACTGCTGCCGACGTTCAACCTCAGTACCAACAGAACGCGGATCACCGCCACCAAAAATGTTATAGGTGTTTTTCTGATCCACACGCACACCGTTCCCGGGCATGTTGCTCATCACTTTCGGGATATAGTTGCGGGTTTCCTGCGGCATGAGAGCCATGCCGTGCTTTTGCACGTTCCCGATCCCCCAGTTGTAAGACGCGAGCGCCTTACTCAGGTCTCCACCGTTCGCCTGCAGTAGCCGGGAAAGGTACTTCGCAGCAGCTTGCGCCGACTTCTCCGGGTCGAAAACATCGTTCCCGCGCAGCCCCATGTCACGCGCGGTGCCGTCCATAAACTGAAACAGACCTTTCGCGCCAGCACCGGACACCGCAAACTGATTGCCCCCAGATTCCGTAATCGCAACGCTTTTCAGCAGTCCTTCCGGAAGCCGGTATAGCTGCTCCAGATTGGTAAGCATCGGCTGCATCCAGCCCAGCAACTCAGAACCCGCTTTGGTTGGCTGTGGTCGCTTAACTGACTGGCCGTACTGCTCTGGTTCATCATCGCCAAACCAGCCGCGCACTGTGCGTCCCACGCTACGAGGATCAAACCCAAGCGTGTTTTTCATCCATTCGGCGGTACTGTTCGCACTGTCGGTCACCATCGGCATAGCACTCGGATTCCCGCTACCCTGATTCAGGAGCTGATTACCAATGCTGGCAGCCTCAGACCATCGCCCATCTTTGATAGCATTCAACAGATCCGCAATCATGTTCAGCATCTTGCTGAATTCGCCCATTTGCGAAATGAAATTGCTGAAATCCCACTTCAGGGACCATGATTTCGGATCAATGTTGAGCAGCTTCGCCAGCGCTTTCGTCAGGTCGATGACGGTAGTCTGCAGGTCACGCGTCATCTTCAGCGCGGCGTCGACTTCTGGCTTCCATTTACCCCAGTCAATCAGGCTCTGACCGCCTTCTTTCCATGTTTTATAGTCTTCCCACAGCAGCGCAATACCAGCAGCCAGCGCGGTGATCAGGCCAATCGGTGACATCCAGAACGTGCTGTTCAGAATGCGCAGCGCAATTGTCAGCGCGCCAAACAGTGAGATCAGTTCCCGCGTTTGTTTGTCGAGTGATTGCCACCAGGTGATAAGGTCTGATGTTCCCTCAATGAGCCGGAAGAACAGCCGCCCGATGATGTCCCCGAGCGCCAGAATGCCCTTTATGGCTTTCGTCAGGGTCTGCTCGATGCGCGGGAAGTTGTCCAGGATATGACGGCGCAGGGTGTCCAGCGAACCCGCCAGGCCACCAGCAAGATTAGAGCCGATTTTGTCACGGGCCATGCCTGCCATCGCGCCAAACTCGCGCAAAGAGGTCATGAATTTGTTAGAGCTTCTGGCCGCCTCGTCAGCATTAAAACCGATCGCCTTCGCCATCGCGCTGTACTGCCCGGAGAAACCACCCACACCACGGCGCATCGCCATCAAGGTATTTTCATCGATGCCCAGCATCTGCGCATACTGATTGGCTTTGTAATACGGCATGCTGCTGAGCTTCTGACCGACACCCGTAAAGATAGCGGCCATGTCGCGCATGTTACCGCTGGCATCACGGCTCTGTACGCCCAGGCGATTAAGGAAGCCTTCCGCACCGGGATTATTTCGCACAAACCGGGAGAGGCTTTCCAGAGATGAGCGCGCCGCGTCCACGCTGCCGCCCACCTGCGAAACCGCATAGCCAATCGACTGAATCCCCTGAACCGTCGCGCCGGTGCGCTGTGATGCCCAGTAAAGATTATCCAGACCTGAGGCGATCTTAGCGGTGAAAGCCACCACGGTAAGCGCGGCACCTTCGACGGCCAGCCCCATTTTGATGGCGTTTGCGGTCGTACCTGCGAGGACTGAATCGAACTTTTCCGCGCCTGCTTCGTCAATATCGAAGCCGAGTGAGACGAGGAAATCTTTAATAGTCTCAGCGTTCATTATCCTCTCTCCATTTCTCAATACGGCGCTGGTTGTCTGCCTTAACGGCCAGGTGGTCATTCATCAGCGCGATATCGCACAGATCGACTGATCCATCCTTTAGCGCGTAATAAGGGATTAACCCGGCGTCAACCGGGTCAAGGAGATAAGACAGCCCGTCAGGCAGGCTGTTGAGGGTTAGCCCTGAGGCTGGTCCGCCGTCGCGCTGGTAGGGCTCACGGGCAAAAAATTTCCCAGCGAATCGGCGACCACCCGCGCCACCAGCTGCAGCATGACGAGCAGATCGATATCGTCGAACATCAACTGGCCGCTATTAAACACCGGCGTCCATCCGTCCATATGCTTACGTGATACCACGGCCAGGCAAGGATGAATAATTGCGTTGGTGTCTTCCTCGGTCAGAGACGACAACTCATCAGCAATTCGCGGCAGCAGGGTTTCGAACACCGGTTTCAGCTGTTCGAATTTCACGGTGTCGATTTTGCCGTCGGCAGGCAGCAGGGAGCGAATGCTCCCGAAATCTGACATCATCCCAGCCAGCACCGGCAGCAGTTTGCGCGTGACTTTCAACTGGTCAAAAACGCTGAGCTTTGCCACGCGGTAATCGTGGCCTTTGATTGAACATTCCATTCGTTAAAACTCCCCAAGAACCTGGTCGATTTTGCCGCCGTCAAATACCCACGGCATCGTGTTGCCTGCTTTTGCGTTGGCGTTATCCGGCTGTTTCTGGAATGCCACGCTGCGCGCCGTGATGATGTCCCCGCTCACCTTATTTCGGATCACAATGACGTTGTTCCCCCAGGTACCTGAGGACTGACTCTGGGCGTTATACGCCAGCGACAGTTTTTTGTTTGTCGGTGAGGTCTTCAACAGGTTGACGGTAATCGTGCCGCTTTTGTCCGCATGCAGGCTGTGCATTACTTCACCATCAGCGCCAATAGTCATGGTGTTTTTAGGGCCGCCCATCGCGACGGTGATCCCTTCTTCTGAGTTGGCAGAGCCATAACCCAGATCAATCTCTCCGGTCGGGCCAGAAAGGGACGCCGTGACGTCCATAAAAGAATAAGTAGCCATTCAGTTTCCCCTTAGCGAACGACGTTGATCTGCACATCAGCGAAATGCACCGCACCCGCCAGCTTACAGGCCACCTGAATTACCGGTGCCTTACGCGCTTCGCGGTCTGCCTGCGCCTGCTCGGAAATCGGCTGCGCGTACACGTAATACCCTTTCGTCAGGGTGTCGCCGGAATCCAGCTGCCCAATCGGGCCACCGCTCCAGACGCCAGCCGCCACCAGTCCGTTTGTGACAGACTGATCCATCGACTGTTCGACATTGGAAAGGAGGCGCGTAACGCCAGCATCGGTCTGTGGGACTTTGGTTGTGCTGGTGTAGAGCAGGTTATACAGGTTGGTCTGAACGTAGTTCTGCAGCCAGTCGAGCCCGTGGCGTTCATCGAAGAAATCACCGCTGGACATGACGCCCTGCTGCAGGATTGCCGTATCGTTCTGGTAGTACACAAACACGTTGCAATTCTTGGCATCCAGCGCCGCCGCCTGATTGGTGGTCAGGGTTTCATACGTGATCCCCGGCTCCTGTTTGAATTTCAGGGTAATGGTGGTGTTGCTGCCGTTGAAATTCACGGTAAACGCGCGGCCAAACGCTGACAGCGCGGCGTATTTGTTGCTGGTGGAATACTGCACGAACGTGCGCCCGTACTTTGCCGCCTTGAGTTTAGAGGCCAGATCGGTTGTCGACGTCGTGTTAATCGTTTCCGGATCGTCAGTAGTGATCGCCAGAATGCGGCTGAGGCTGGAAGCCTCAATAGCAGCGGCCACGCTCAGCCAGTCGGCATCGTCGATATCCTCATCATCCGCCACGGCCAGACCGTACCAGTTCGTGTAATTCAGCACGGCGTTCACAGCCTGCAGCAGGGTTTCCGTTGAACCGCTTTCAGCCGATACAAGCGTTTTCGCCCAGCGGCCCACATACACCTGTTGCGGTTTGGGCGACTGTGAGAAATAAACGGTAGCAGCGTCGTATTCCGGGCTATCCACGCCGAAATCAGAGCCGATATCTTCAGGGGATGAGTAAAGGCGAATGCGCTCCGTTACCGGAATAACCGTCGAGCTCCCGAGAATGAGCAGTGAGCCAAAGTTTCGACCAGTAGCCGCACGCGGCCCAATGATCACGTCGACATTAACGACGTTAGATACAGGTAATCCCTGCGGCATAATTTAGTCTCCGAAAAATGAAACGGGCGCATCTTCCAGCGTCCTGACGTTGTAGGTGCGAGTGTTCTTGCGGGACAGCGTGATGGTGAGGTCGTACCGCCTTACCCACTGGTTGTTGATGAGTTCAGGCAGGTTGTAGATGGTCCCGGCATCCACCAGCGAGAGGCCGGATAGATTCAGTTCGGCATTATTTTGCTCTACGAAAATCCCCGACCGGAATGTTGATGCGGTGCTGGAGCCCAGAGGGCCATAGAAGCAACAAATCACCGTGACCTGTTCCCAGGTCCACTGCTCTGATTGTTCATCCGAAACCTGAACATCAGACTGGCTTAACGGCTGCGGGACGGTGGTTATACCGAAACCGCACCAAGTGACTCCGTTCTTCGGGATAAGCGGCTGAGGGTCGGTCCAGCGAGAGAAAACAACTTTCGCTGGCAACCCCGACACGCCACGAATCCACCGGCTGATTTCCCGCTCCAGTTCTTCGTCATACTTTGGGCCTTCCCCGACGGGTGTCAGGTAGCCGCGCGCGGTGCTGTCGTTACTCAACTGGCGTCCCTCCGTCGAAATCCATCAGCTCACAATGGGCCTGCACAAAACCGGCACCGTAGCGGGTGTACGGGTCAACGAACGTCACACGATATTCACGGCCGCAATACGTCACCACATCAGCATCCAGTCGGGGGTTGGTGTCCGTTTCTGGCTGTCCCTGCGTCAGCCGGAACTGCGTCAAAATCAGGATCGCCCCGTTGATGTTCTGGCCGGCTGCCATGCGTTTGGCTTCGAGAGAGCGGTCTACGGTCACCACCCCGATAAACGGGATATCCTGCGGGGTGTTGGTCGGGAAATTATCGCTGTCGACCGTCTGTATCTGCCGGTGGCAAACCAGAGTGTCATCAGCGAAATCAGGATCGAGTAGAACCTCACTCACATCGAGAAACGGCATTATTTCGACCTCACGATGTAGTTGATGGAGCGCAGCAGGTAACCGCGGGCCCACAGGGGTTTGTCATCAATAATCGGGGGTTTTGAAGCCCGACGGCGTTTTATGGTTGCCTCGGAAAGGGGCTGTAACTGATCGCCTGAACTAATAACGGCTTTAGAGGCATCACGCGCGATCTGCCCGGCGCTTTCCAGTTCACGCATAGCCGCATCCTGTTTACCGTCCAGCGCCGCAATGGCCGCCGCTTTCAGGTGTTCTGTGGTGCGGGGCCTCGATTCCTCGATCCCCATATCCAGAAACGGGCGCGGTGGTAGCGTGACGGTTGTCCCGTCGATTTCAACCGTTGCCCCAGTCGACTGCAGGTAGCCGATTTCAGCGTTATTGATTTTTGAACCATCTTCACGAGACGCACTATCTGCCGGGATGCCCACCAGCACATCCATACCGGAAAGCTGCCGAAGGGATTCCAGCACCGCGACAGAATTATCCGTGGTAACCGTCAGTCCGCTTTTCACAGAAGCTGTCTCCCTCCAGCGCCGAACATAGACCACCACCAGTAGAACTCCCGCCCGTAGGCGGTGTTGTTCCAGAAACCAGCGTCAGGATTAATAACGCCGGTGGTGTCATAGCTCACAGATACCTTGTCCACCGATTTGGAGGACACGACACCCGCAGATCCGTTACTGTTCACGCCGCCAGCGCTCGCCGCAGAAAGTGTTTTCCCACGCAGTTCCGTATAGTGGGCGGTGAAAAGCTCAGCCAGATAGACGAACTGATCGCCGAGCACGTCCTGATTCAGGAGCGTGTCCGCCTGCCCCAGATAAAAATTTACTGAGGGGTCAGGGTAGCGGGTGGTGTCGGCGAATTCGGGGAAGTCGGTGCGGAACTGCTCGTTAGTTGGAAGCCTGCTGTTTTTTGGCATTTTTCGCGTCCCCACCGGTGTTCTCGGTTTTGTCCGTGGTATCGGCAGGTTTACCGCCTGCAGCTGCCAACGCTGCATCCAGCTGCGCTTTCAGGCTGGTAATTTCATTACCCTGCTCAGTGATGGTGTTTTCATGAACCACCAGCTGCGCTTTCAGGGTGTTATTTTCCTCGGCCAGCAGAACCAGGCTTGCCGCGAGGTCTTCGGCGTTCTGTTCTTCCGCCAGTTCAGATTCGTCCAGCGGCTTAGCGTAGGCTTTAAAGGCCCAGTGATCTTTTACGTTACCGGGGAAGAAAGAACCGTCATAGATACCCTGCAACAGCTCAAATTTAGTGCCGTCAGCGAAGCTCAGGGTTGCGCCACCAGAAACAACGTATTTCATGTTAATGCTCCATAAAAAACGGCGGGTTTCCCCGCCTGTTTCAGGTCAGGCCGCCGGAACGTCCAGGTAAGAGATCGTATTGGAATACGGAGTTTCCACCTGGCCCAGCTTGCCGTAGTAAGTGGTCAACTGCTGCAGCCCACGATATTCCAGCGGGGTGTTCAGCAGCGGAACCATCGGGAAGCGAACGTACTTTTCGTCCTGGGTGTAAGCGACGATACGATGCGCGACACCAGCGCCACGCCTGGAGGCCCATTTCATGGAGACGATCTCCAGTGGTGTGCCGTTTTCCTGGAACGCGATGGTGTTAATCTTCACGTATTCCAGTACGGAGATATTCCCTGCGGAGGAAACCTTTTTGCTCGCCAGCAGGCCGAACAGCTCAGGAGCCAGACCGATTTTCGCCGGGCACACCGCGTATCCAGAGCGAACCCAGCCATCGGACAGAACGAGGTTAATATCCTGAACGATCACATCCGGATCGGTGGTTGCGGTCCACGCTGCAGCGGCGGCCACTGGGGTAACATCCGGCAGGTTCAGCAGGCCACGAACGCCCAGTTCGGTATCACCGATGTAAACCTGTTCGTCGGTGTCCATCGCCCACTTCAACTTCATGCCTTCGTATTTCTGGACGTCAACAGGGCGGCCCAGCTTTTGCGCGGAGGCCAGTTCCAGCACCGTCCAGCCGATTTCCTGCCCCCATGGGGTGAGATTGTTACGAGTCGGCTGGATATCGAGTTCAATACCAGGAACGGCGGTGGATTTTTTACCGATCCAGTTTTTACCGTTAGGGTTAGGACCACCAACGCCGACGAAATCGGTGTTAGTGAAGGATGACACTTCATCAGCGATAGAAATATCGCTACGCAGCGGCATGTCGCGTGACCACTTTACGGAGGTCAGCGGCATGTTCAGCGTCTGATCCATGCGCTCCAGCTCCCCGACGAGAAACGCGCCGGAGGAGTCAATGGTCGCCTTATCAATTGTAAACATTAATTATTCCCTCAGATGTTATATGCAATTTCGATACGGCCGTCGGCGCTACCCGGCCCCATGACCTCTGCATTTGTCAGCTGAGGCGTGTTTGATGCGGTGGAGTCCGGAGACAGGACGAAAGAGCCAACCGGACTTTGAGTGGTGCCACCAGCCACGCGAACGTAAACCGGATCGCCTTTCTTCGCGCTTGTCGCGTTACCTGCGGTAGCAATAACGCAGATATAACCGCGTTTGAGGTTGTCGCCGACCTGATTCACGTTCACGCCGATATACGCCAGATCTGCCGTCGAGGTAATCGGGAACGGACGGACCAGAATCCCTTTCACTTTGCTGATGGTGTCGCCAGACTCCAGCGGAACGAATTTATCGTTCACGTATTTACCGGCCAGGCCGTACGACGCGAACTGCTTTGAGTGATCCAGGGTCACTGGTTCAATGGTGAGATCACGAGGACGGGTAACGCCCCCGGCAATGCCCAGGGGCATCCGCGTTAAATATGCAGTACCTGCCATGATGATTTACCTTATTTGTTTTTGGCCCAGAATTCGGCGTTGAGCTTGTTCAGTTCTGCCGGGGAGAGGTGCTTGGTGCTGGCTGCGCTGTCAGTGGTGCGGGTTCCTTGGTTAAGCGGTGCGAGGTGATTTTTCGCTTTGCTGAGTGCCAGCGCCGCAGTAAACACGGCATCTACCGTTGCTTTTGGCGCTTTGGCGAAATCACTCACACCGAACGATTTCAGGCTGTCGCCGGTACGCATCGCGTGGCTCAGCACCTGACGTTTCAGACCTTTGTCACCGGTTGGCTGGAAGCCCGGGCAGATGATTTCCGCATCGGCGATCAGGTTGCGTTTAAACGCAGCGTCCCCCGTTACTTTGCGGTCTTCTTCTGCGTCTTCGTCGCCAGTCATGTTGTTCGGGTCTGGGTCGCCGTCGGTGGTTTTACCCTCCAGCTTTTCCAGGCGGACCAGCAACGCTTTCGCCCAGGCTGGAATTTCTTCATCACCCGTGCCGGTTTTACCTTTGTTCGGATCATCTTCATCGGTAGTGGTGCGGTTCCCTTCTGGTAAGGCCGTAGCCTGTGAAGGAATGTTGATAGTGATAGAGGAACCGGGGATCGAAGTCATGCCATCAGACGGCATATCCGGCGCTTCATCGATGAGTTTTGCGAGTGCATCCTCATCTTTCGTCTTAATGGCCTGAGCCAGTTTTTTAAGCCATGACATTACAGGCTTCTCCTTTTTGGTTGATGGGATGGAATCCCCGATTGCACAGCGGCCACCAGCGCGCCCACGGTCGATGCCGACGGCCAGATGGTTACCTGTGATTTGGTGTTGCTTGCCCTTACCGGGTGCCAGCTGTTTGTACTGCGCGTCATAGCCGCAGCTGACGTCGGTCAGGCCATAGTTCACCGCGTCGATTGCTTCCTGGCGCTTAATCAGCACGTCAGCAATGAGCAGATCCGATTTATCACCGGTGCCGCGCCGGACGTTCTGAATGTGTCCGTGGGCCAGATCAGAAAAATTGGAAGGATTAACGAAAACGATGTTTCCGGCGTCGTCTTCCGGATGCCCCAACGTGACGGCCACGCCCTCAAAGCTCGCCATTGTCTCAGTGGAAAACACCTCGTCTTCCGTTCGCCACACCGTAACAGTACCGCTGGCGTCGGGTTCGAGGTCGATTTCCTCCGGTAAGTAGACCTGCGTTCCTGTTCGGGCGATCGGAACGTCTTTGCACAGCAGCGAGCCGTCCGCCTGTAGGTAGCGAGTTTCGCCCAGGCGTGTGGTGAAGAAATATTTCATGAGTTACCTGCTGAATTGCGGGCAATAAAAAGGCCGCTCAGTGGCGGCCTTGGTACGAGAATGTGTTTTAAACTCGGTTAAATGCGTTGTATTGCAGATAATTAGGGTTGATATCAAAATCAGCGCAAAGCTGCTTATCAATTGCAGCAAGCACATCCGACGCTGACATTGCGGAGTCAAATGGTAGAATTTGAACGCCATGCTTCATCGGATTGAACTCGGCATCATAAGCCGTATAAGAAACGAACCAGTCAGTCATTTAAATCCCCTAAATTGCGGTTATTGGAATTGCCAATCTACAACACCACCCCTTGAAGCAATCGGGGAATAAACAACGAATAGAGGAGTTTATCTTTCATAAACGCTCTTACTTCCTCGGCGCTGGCACCTGCACTTCCGGCCAGCACTCGCAGTTCGGTAGACATCCAGCGTGGCCGGTCATGCCGTCGAGCGTGGGAGGGTCATCCCAGCGCACGAATTTATCCTTCATGCCGCGATGAGATTTGCGCGTGCCTGCGCCGTGGATGCGCCACCAGTAGCCCTCCGAACCTACAGATAGCGCTCGGGCCTGAGTCAGCGCGCCGGTAGCGCGGCCAATCTCAGTTCGGGCTATCAGCTGCGCCCGGCTGGCTGCCACATCGCCAGAGGCCATAATCATCTCGTAGAGTTGTTCTGGACGCTCACCAGCAACCACCGCCTGCATTGCGCGCTGCTGGATATCCTTCACGCGATCGGCGGCTTCCAGCGGCAGGGATTTCATCAGCTGAATCTGGCGGTAAACGATATCCTGCGCCACCTGCCCGACGGGCGTATTGCCCACTACATCACGCAGGCCTGCGCCAATTTCCTCAGATACTGATCGCCACTGGTTCCATTCTTCCCGCTCGACCTGAATGAACATCCTGCGCCCGACCTGCTCGGCCCAGTCGCTGATCACCTCGGAGTAGTCCACCAGCGTTTTCGATATGTTGTCAGCGCTTACCTGTGAACCATCGTAGGAACCATCGACTATTTGCCCGATTTGGTTTGCTATCGCCAACAGGCTTTTTCGATACTGGATCTCCGATCGGCGGCGCTGGGATGGTTTCAGGTTCATCCTCCTGCCACTGGGACTTCGCATCTTCAATATCCTCGTCGGTGATTGAGCCGCCAATGCCGAGGACCTCAGAAAGATTTCGGAGGTCATTCAGGGCGGCGGCTGGTGGCATGCTCAGATCACGAACGGCGGTAGCCAGGGCGGTCGTCACATTACTTGCCATCGTCGAACGGTCTGTGTCCGACATTTCCCAGAGCTTGTTGAACTCGAAAGTGAAATCTTCCGGCAGCGGCTCACCGAAGAGGGAGCGCCACGAGATTTCCATCAGCCAGCGAATATGGCGACGAAGGCGGCGTTCCTGCAGCGAGTTCACGCGGCTGTAGTAGTTCTCCAGATCGCCGTCACCGGTGCTAAAGCCTGCTGGCGATTGGCCGAACAGGCGGACCAACGGGATGCCCGTCGCGCCTGATACCTGTTCTGCGAAGCGCAGTAAAACATCTGCGATACCTGCAAACGAGTAGCTGTGTGTCTCGAACTTATCGGCGGCATCCATGATGGTCATGCCCTCGATGGTCTGATACTCGCGGATCATGTCCATGTGCTTCATCAGCGCTTTTTCGAGGTCGCCGCCAGTGGCGAGGATATTCCTCAGCTTTTCGATGCTGTACGTTCGCAGGTGCGCTTTATGGATCAGCTGCGTGGTGCCGACAGTCGCGGTATCGAACGCCTCAATGCGTTCGAAAATTCGTTCAACTACCGACATGCCCCAGCCGTTCTCCGTCTGAGCCTGCTGGAATGGCAATGAATCGCCCTCCATGCGGATCAGGCGGGAGTGGTGAATTTTCCAGGGTGGGATTCCCTGCTGATTGGTGATCACCTTGTAGAACTTCGGCTTACCGAACTCGGGGCCGTAATCAGTCACCAGATCGTAATAACTCGGGTTAACCATCCAGCGGTCGAGGCACATCACGCCTTTGAATTGCCCCTCTTTGATGCGGTCCAGCTTCAGAGGGGTAGACATGTCCTGCCCCTCGATCAGCACCACCAGCAGCGCGCCGCCGTAAAGGCGCGACCATTTCAACGTATCGTTGAGGCCGTCCCAGATAGCGAGATCATCCCAGAAAGTGTCGACTTTCCCCTTCTGCCCCGGTTCCAGCTTAGACGTGATCGACACGCCTTTGCGGGTCATGTCATCAGCCATAGAGTCAACGCCAGCACCCACCAGGAAAGATGAGCGGTAGGCGAACTCCAGCATCACTCGGTTGCGGGTGATATACCCAGGCATGTACATGCCGCCGGTCTGGATGTTCTGAGTGTTATTGCCGAGTTTGGCTTTAAAGTTGTTATACCCGTCAGCTGTCGCAACGGGCTTTTGTGCGCCGTTTTGGCGTTTCTTTCGGGACATGTCACGCTCCGGCCAGTTTGGCCCAAACATCAAGAGAGGAATCCATCGGCGCGTAATTGATCATTACTGCGTCCGCGAGGTTCGGTGATTTGGTGCCGTCCGGCTGCTTGTCGACGAGAATTTTTCCGACGGCGTTTTTCGACCATGTGGGCTGTGAAAGCTCCATCAGCAGACGGTCTTTGTTCTCTATTTCGCTGCTTATTGAAATGATCTCGTCAGGGTTGTAGTCCATTCCCTGCAGCGCGCGGAAGGTGTTACGAAACAGCTTGCGGAGATGCCACCAGCTCTGTGCTTTGGCGTTCGCGAAGAAGTCTTTATTCAGGCGCGCCGCTTTACCGTTATCGCCAGGAACTGCTTCATCTTCCGGATCGAAAACACTGCCGCTACCACGGAAGGGCGTAGCAGTGATTGTTCCCCGACCCTCAGCCTGCCTGAGCTCGTTTATCACGCGAGCATCGCCGCGCGCACCAGCGCCGAGTCCATCTTCATCGAAACGGAATTCATCGAGGCCGTAATCGTCACAGTAACCAAACGATTTCACGACGGAAGCGTATATGTCGCTCCCTTCGCCAGACCATTCGTGGACACTCTGCAGGAGGAAACCATAACGGGCAGAAAAGCCGTTTTTGTCTTTCCCCTCGTCAGCGATATCCATTGAGCCAAGGCGTTGGCCGCTCGGTTGGATGCCCAGTTTGATATGCGCATCGACAGCAGCCTGCACCCATTCAGAAGGGATCAGGATACCCTCAGCAGATGCCTGGTAGTTCAGGTCCAGTTCCTGGGCGACGATGACCGGGTTATCTATTTTTTCGCATTCCTTGCGGTACCACTCATCGTCCTTGCGCGGGTCGCTGCGCCAGTGGAACGTAAACACCGGGATTTTCCCGCTGTGTCGCTTCTGAGCAAATGGGTTACTCATGCCGTTGACCGAAGAGAGGTCTATACGGCAGCGGGTTGTCTGGGAAAGCGCGGCATCGATGAGCAATGGACGCTGCAAGAAAGCCGCCTCATCCACGAAATAAAGCGTGGTACGGTCGCCACGACCGATGTTATCGCCAGCCTCGCCCTTAATGACTGCGCCGGTTTCCGGAAACTCCACGCGCATATAAGGCGCATGCTTTTTCTCATCCCATGAACCGCGAAACTCTACCGGAAGAAGTTCGACAAATTTTCGAGCTTTCCAGAACAGGGCTTTCGGGTCGCCGGTGCTATCGACGTATTCCTCTTTGCGGGAGCCGAATCCGATCACCATTTCTTTATTGAAAAGGCATAACGAACAGGCCAGGCCGATAGAGGTCCAGCTCAGCCCCATTTCACGGCTTTTTTCCGTCAGTCCATGTTCAAGACTGGAACGCCTGTCCATGATCCAGTTAATCCATTCCTCCTGACGGGGGAACAGCAAAAAAGGGATGGTAGCCGGGAGTCCGTAGTCGAGGTTTCGCGGGTCCGTCGTCATACCCCAGTCAATGATGAACTGGGCCGGATTAGTACGATAAAACTGACGAAGGGCTGGAAGCATTTCAGGGGTTTTCCTGATCCGCTCCAGCCTCTCCATTCTCCAATCAAACACGGCGTTGTAGTCCGGTTTGTGGAAATCGAAAGGGAACGGGATCGGCACAGGAGCATTCCTCTAATTTGCATTCTCAGCCCAGGAATTTTTTATAGGCTTCGGCAGCCTCCTGCGGAGACAACGACACGGTTTCCGTTCTGATTGGCCCACCGTCTTTGCCGGTGCTCTCAACTTTGAGCCGGTTGGTGTAGGCATCGCCAACTTCTTTGGCTGCCTGCTCGATCAGCTGGGCCGTCAGGGAGAAGTTCTTCATCCCTTCCGTTCGGGTAGCCATGCGGTCAAGCACCCGGAGGCGATATGATTTGTTCGCGATCGGAATGTCGCTGGTTTCGGTCAGGAACCGTTCGCGCGTCGCGTGGAACATCTCGATCCACTTTTTGGCGAGCGTCTTACCGCTGGCCTTCGTGGGGTCGTGAGATTCAGCCTGCTGGCGGGTGATCCTGATCCCGAATTCTTTTTGGACAG
Organism: Citrobacter sp. RHBSTW-00859; assembly: GCF_013729795.1. Classification (NCBI taxonomy): domain Bacteria; kingdom Pseudomonadati; phylum Pseudomonadota; class Gammaproteobacteria; order Enterobacterales; family Enterobacteriaceae; genus Citrobacter; species Citrobacter sp. RHBSTW-00859. The sequence continues at coordinate 3,853,483 of NZ_CP056284.1, forward strand.
CCTCGACCACCTGCGATGGCGTGTCATAGCACGCAAGCGACTGAATGATGAAGGCTTTCACATCAGGTTTTAATGCAGCCATAAATCACCATTCGTCTTATACAGTCCAGTATTTAAGCCAGTCGCAGCATGCACGTCCCGCACGCTCTGGCAATATCGAGATGAGCAACCTCCGCTGGCTGATTCGCCGCATCAATCATTTCCTGCACGTCCCGGCTCGCACCGTAACGGCGAACCACGCCCACAAACTCTTCCACGTCATGGCCGCGCAGCTTCAGCTTTGGCTGCCCTTCCTGCGTGAACTTCGGCGCACCAAATTCATCTGTCGCTTGGCAGATGTGATAAAGCTCGTGCTCTATCAGCGCGCAGAATTCCAGATCGGAACATTGCGAGCAGTAATCGGCGGCCAGCGTGATGATGAACTGCGGCACCCTGCCGAACCATTCATACATCTGCTGCTCCATCCGCGCTTTCTGCCAGCCTCCAGCCCGCATTGCCACTTCTTCCGCCTGCCCCAGCACGGACCGCCCTTTCTTCTCGAAAGTGTTCGACGCCCAGAGAAAGCACAGATCCGCTTCAAGCAAATGCTGGTGGTCAGGGTTGTAGAGGTCACCCTCATCGCTCAGGATGTGCTGATTCAGCCACTCGCCAACGTCAATGGCGGGCATTATGCTGATGTAAGGCTTCGGGTCAGGTGGCATCGTAAAATGCGCTGGTGGGTGTGGTCTGTTCATGAATAATCCCAGTGCTCCATTATCGAAGCCCCTCAGTGAAGGGCTTCTGTAATGTCAGTCCCGGACGAACGTAACCTTTGTGGTTATCATTCGCCGTACAAGGCGCGTCGCTTCGCGTTGCATTTCATCAATTACTTTTGGCGTCAGCGGCTGACGCGCATATTTGCGCTCAATCTCTGCAAAAATCCCGTTCAGCACCTCGCTGTCTGGTGGGATAACTTCAACGTTTAATCGTGCCATCGGTTTGTCCTGCCCTGTTGTTCTCGAAAATCCTGATATCAGCCTTATCCCTGTTGCACTGCGCCAGCGCTGACAGCAATGCGACATTCAGGTCAAGACTTGCTCCCCACGTAAACGGGTCGGGTAAGTCTGGCTGCGGTGTTTCAGCCGTCAGGCTGTCTGGTAACGGGACTACCGGAACCGGCACGTAGACTGTTCGCGTATTCGTGCAGCCGCTTAACTGCGCCAGAAGGCACAACACGAACAGCACAATCATCATCCGCAACAGCAGCTTTGATATCGTTCTCGGCTCTCTGTGACTCCAGTGCGATCTGCTGCTTAGCATGTTGGTTTGTCTCCAGAATGATGTTCGTTATTGCCACGGTGCGCAGGACATTCGCGGTGATTGTCTCAGAGGAATCAGCACGCTGTTCTGCATCGTCAGCGCGACGCTGTGCCTCCAGGAATTTTCCATGGTAGTGATCCGCTGACCAGACAAGACCGCCTGCAATACAGGCGATAAACGTCACTATGAGCACCCAATAACTCATTTTCATACCAGCAGCGCCGCCCGCGCTTTGTTGTAGCGGATCTTACGGTCCTCAATGCCATTCAGGCCGCCGTTAATGATGCGCGTAACACGAGTAATATCGGCACCGTAGGTCATGCACCCTTTGGATGTGTAGAACCAGGCGGCAGAGCGTGCTGCCTGAAGTTCCTGTTCGAGCTGTTCAGGTGAAGTAACGAGGTCTAACTTCAGCGCCGCCCCGCAGGTGCGATAATTGTCGAGGCCAGTGATTTGAATTAACCCTCTGCCGCGATATTTCCAACCGTCGCCTGGCGCTTTGTTACCCAGGCGGTTGCTATACACCAGATTGGCGATAGCATCCTGGCGGGCTGCGTGTTCGGTTGTTCTGCCAAGCGCATCAGCTTGCTGCTGTGTGATCCTCTTTCCGAAGGTCGCCACCAGCGCAGATGGTGTGTAGTTCAAATTTTCAACTACAGCGCTAAAGCCACCTGACTCATGACCGACTTGAGCGATGAACATGGCCTGATCCGCAGGTGCTGTAATGCCAAATTCTTTCATCGCCGCATCTACTGGCTGAAACCAGCGCGCAGCCAACCCGGCGCTGATACCAGCCGCCATTTGAAATTGAGATTGATTCATTTATTTTCCTCAGTGCTGCCAACTCCGGCGCGTCTGGCAACGATAGCGAGCGCCATGTCACGCAGTCTGTCCGCTCCAACAAACCCGACGAGCGCACCAACGAATGCCCCTGAATTAGCAGGCAGCCCCAGGTATTCCAGCAATGCGGAAACAGCCAGCGCGAATATGCCGCAGATTAGCGCGCCAGTGGCGGTGTAGAGTTTCGGCTTCCCTGCGCGTATGTCGATAAGCGCGGAGATGCCCAGAGCGCATAACCCGGCGTAAACTGACGGCAGATATAGCGCGATCCATTTCATGGTTTGTTCAAAAATCCCGTGAGAGCTATTCATAGGTTCACCTCGCCTGTTTGCGGGTGCTGTGTGCGAAACTGGAATAAACCCAAATGCAATGGGCTAAGAGGGGACTAAACGCGGCGGAAAGCGGACGAAGCGACGCCCTTGCGCCCTAACTGGCATTCGATGGTGTTCTGTTCGGCGCATTTGAAGCCCTGCTCAGCAAACCAGCGCTTAATACCGTCGTCAGTGAAATACCAGATGTGCTCGTTCTTCCTGAAATGGTGCGAGCGAAGAATGTCTCCGGCATCAGTAAAAATGGGGATCGACACGAAAACAAACTCTGTAGCCTGCTGTACCGCCAGCTCCGGCTCGTCGATGTGCTCCAGTACATCCCACATCGTCAGCGCGCGCCACTGACTGGCGTAGAGGTCAGCGAATGCGCCCCGCTCGTTCAGCCAGGTGATACCAGCCGGATTAACGTCATACCCAAGCGTTCCCGGTCGGGTAGAGACGAACTGACCGGCACCGATACCAACGTCGAGAACAGGACCGTGAAAATGGCGCGCCACCAACTCAATACGGGATTGCGTTAAGGCTCTGCCCGTTTCGGTGTCGGCCAGCTGCTGATACTTCGCGAAATACTGCTCGTCATACGGGCGTGACGCTGGAACCGGATAACGACCGATGCCCAGCTCCGGGAGGAATACCAGCCCGCTGTTCAGTTCCTGATAAAACGACTTCATTCAGCCAGGCCTCGAATTTTGAATCAAAGTTGGAGATGCGTTTGTCGCAATGGTGATCCCACGCTTCGCAGCGACAATAATTGTCCGGGATAGCCCAGCCAACACGGGATAAATCCATCGCCGGATCGGTGACTATTTCGGGAGCGTTATGCCCACCGCGCCCACCAGCGACAACGTAAACAGGTGTTTTGTACGCAATGGCAGCGGGCAGCGCCCAGCCAACAGGCGTAATCACGACAGCGGCATGCTCAACCAGGCGCATCAGCTCTTTGATATTGAGCTCGCCAGCGTGCATTTTCAGATCCGCCTCTGGTTCTTCACCCACCAGCCACTCTTCCCCGTCCTGCAAATCCGCAACGCTAATCACGCAGAAATGTTGCCGCAGGATTCTCGATGCGCGCAGGAGGTAATCGGGGTCAGGGTTTCGGGAGTCGCTACGCCATTCAGAACGAACCGTTGCCGGACGGATAACGGCGATCGGCTTTTGGTGCGTAAACTGCGCCGGGCCAAAGGATGGCAAATCAAGCGCTGCTGGCGTTACGCCGAACTGGCGGCGCATGGCATCGAATATCGAACCGCGCCGCAGATCATCCGGGCCGTAAAATATTCGCTTCGTCTGGCGTGGCGATGGCGGCAGATAAAACTTTGCGGAGCTGCGAAACTCATTTTTACGCTGCGTTCTCAGAGTGGTATCACTTCGGACAGCTTTAACTGGCAGGTCTTCGTAAAGTTCCGGCCATGCCGTCTTAATGAATGTCCCCGCAGGCAGCTGTTTGACGAAAGCGCGCTGGTAAATGGTGTCTCCCATTCCCAGCATGCCATCAATGTAAATCGGAGAATTCAGCATGTAACCTCGCTGATCGCCGCTTCAAGAGGTAAACGACGAAAGCAATTAAGCGCCGTCTGGCGGCTGCTGTTGATGATATTGACGTTTCCACGCAGCTGCGCCGCAACCCTGGCAAACTCGCTATGCCAGCGCTTCACGTTAGCTGCTGTCGGATTATCAAGGGCGGTGTGATCTCCATGCCAGTGACTACCGTTTGAGATCGAGCAATCGAAGCCGAGCAGGATGATGCGCATGGCCCCGAGCCAGTGAGCAAACAGGATCGCTCTCTGCCCCGAATTGAATGTGCCGCTGGTATCTGTCGGGAAGAGGTTCACTCCGTATCGGGTGTGTGCTCTCCGGTTACATGACCAGCGTTCGGGGCCATCGGGCAGCGCGGGAATGTTCACATCCCACCAGCGCAGATCGCCAGCGTAAATGTGGGTGCATTCCGGTATGGCTCGCCACGATGAATTAACCGCTATCACAGGAAGCCCTGAGCGTGCAGCTATTTGACAGTCAACGGGAGTAAGGGACGGGCCAGAAGCGCAGATGATCGCCGTGTACATACGTTATTCACCCGGTGGCATTGAGCCAATAAAAAAGCCCCTGCATTTCTGCAAGGGCTTAAATGTGGTTCCCACCGCTCCGCGCAAGGCATCTCCGCTGGTGGGTAAGCTCTTTCGCCTTTGACGTCCGAGCATATCTGAATTATGCAGTTTCAAAACTCGTTTTCAAGTCTTTTTCGCAAGTTTTTGCATTTTCGAAGCCTAATTCATCTTTTAGCGTGAAGAAGACAGCAGAGTTGAACAACTCAATACACCAGCGCACACGGTCAATACATTGCTTTTCGGTCAGAAACGGCGCGTAGTAATACTGCATCCATCGTGCCATGCCATTGATGGTTTTCCGCCAGGTGTAATAGTCCTTCCCTATCTCATACACGGGATTACCCGGCTTGAAGGACTTCAGGATGATAGCCTCCATGAATGCAGCTTCCTCTTGATCCCCGGCGTTGCCGATCAGGTCAGAAAGTGATTTCTTCGGCCAGATGATGGCTTTCGCCTGCTCAAACAACGCATCGCCGGTATAGCCAATTTTACGCAGACCAGACAGCACGGTAGCGATCCGCTCCTGCTGCTCGCCAGTCCAGCCGGTCAATATCATTGACCACATACCACCGCCACCAGAAAGGTGCTCTGTTCCGCTGCCACCGTACATGCCGCCCCAGTGGTTCAGCAACGAACGAACCCAACGGCTTTGCGATGGTGTAAGTCGGCGGTATTTCCCCAGGTAAGATCTGCGTGGAGCTGCTGCTAGCGTCACCCAGGCGTTTTGCGGGTTGGTACGCTCAACAGACGCTTTCTGGTAATTGTTAATGTCGTTGCGTGTCATTGTCCGTTCTCCCGAATGATGATCTGGCCTTTCTCGCCCCATAGCTTTGTAATGCGACAATCCCAGACACTGGAATCATCATCAAACAGGGCATCCATCAGTGCTTTAAGCATGTTGTCGCAGTCTGGTTTTGACTGGTGCGGCTTGCCGTTGAGCTGTTCCCGCTTCTTTTTGCTCCAACTCGGGGGCATTGGCATAACGAAGGTGATATGCGCGCCGGACTCAGGGAGATTGATTTTGCGCAGACGTGCTTCATCGCAGGATGCGCGGTAACGCATGACCGCAGGCCGTGTTTTCCATTTGTCGGCGCGGGTCATACGGGGCTTGCCGATCGTGGTGATGTCGTAAATTTTCATGCTGGCACCACCAGCCCAAGGCGGGCTATCTGGATAACGGTCAGAACGATAGCGCGGTCCATAAGCTGGCGACGTTCGTCGCGCGATAGCTTGCTTCCGTTGTCGATGCTGTCGTGGCAGCAAACGCAGATCGCCGCCGTGGCGCAATCATCAGCTTTCAGGCCCATGCCTTTGCCTTCATTGCGATGTGCTACCTGCGTCCCCCATGAACCGCATAACACGCACTGCTCGATCTTTCCGACAGCAGCGAGCCATTTTTTGCTACGGTAGATAGCCATTACGCTGCCTCCCGATACGAGGATGCCCACCGCTCTGGAGTTGGTGGCAGAACTGATTCAATGGTGTTTTTCATGATTGCGCATCTTCCACGCAAGACGAGTGCTTTTACTTCTTTCTCACTCAAACCTTTTGAGTAATCTGCCTCCCGGATCGCACGGGTTAGTTCGGGGTATTTTTTGTCGAATTTGGGAACATTGCAGGCTAAATTTGTGCTATCTGCTGTTGTTAATGGGTAATTTCCCAGCACCCTTCCATCGAGCATGCGCAGACCATGAATCAGCGTCCTGAAGTTATGACGGCAATAAATTGCCTCAAACGCTTCAGTCATACGTGCATGCCATTGGCGGGTTCGAATAACTGCGAATTGACCAGAAGACCCAAAGCATACTCGCGGCCAGTTTCGGCACAATTCAACTAAGCGATCAATGCTCTCATGCAAGTGCCATACTGGAACCGCCTTATCCTTGAACATTGATGGCACCTGCTTTATCAGAGTGTCGTTATCTTCTTCCCCGCCTTCCACAACATCCGGGATAACGAAGAATTTAACCTTCGGATGGTGATACCAGTTGATCAACCATTGATAGAATTGGACCCAATCAATAACGAGACCACGCTTCCATGCCGAGAAAGCACCATTATCAATTCCAACCTCTACTGCATGGTTAATTGAAGCGGCTAACTGATCTGGTCGGGCGTAAGAGACAAATGCACCAGCCCCGGTTACGGCAATTCGGTGGACTGAGCCTGAATCCCCCCAAATAGGGGTTCCATGGAAGTGAGTAATCATTTTTCACCCCAACGCTTTGCCCACTCGATTTCATTGCGGGATTGTTCGCTGAAGGTGACGCCCTGCTGGGTGCCGAACCAGTAAATCGCCTCGATGACCTCTACCATCTGGGGAATGGTCATTTTGCTGGTGCGCTGGCCGAACATCACGACGCCGCCATCAAGCCCGGGGGCCATTCGCTGTTCCTGCTTTTTGGTCTTCGCCACCAGCGCGGTGATGAGGTCTTTCCAGTCGTCGGAATCGTATTTATTGCCGAACCAGAGAACCTGGTCGGAAAGATCTTTCAGTAGCGGCCACATCTTGCGATTTTGAATAGCGGTGCGCGTCGACTCTTTGACGTCGAGTATCAGCGGGCGCTTACTGTCGACTGGCAACTGACGAATGTAGTTGATAGCGTTCTGCTTAACGCTTTCGTTAACGAGGTGGAATTGTTGGCTCACGCGTCACCCCCGAAGAGGTTAAGCGACAGATACGACAAATCTCTGACGTCGGATAACGTCAGGCGATTGTGTTTAAGCTGGTGGTGCTGCGCCATGGTGTTCTCCGTGGCGCGAATGTCCGGGTGTCAGTTGTTCAGGCTGACAGGGATATTATGGCTGGGCATTGTGGCAAAAGCAATTTAACGCCGACAAAAAAGCCCCCGAAGAGGCTTGTATGTTATTGATTACATTGTGACATGTCACGCCGTCAATTTGGTTTCGTGCCAACCACGCGTAACCCAGCATTGCGAATCACCGTCGCACGGACACGACTTAACCGGCAGCGCATCTCCGCATTTACCGCAGCGGTTCGCGCTGATTGACTTAATGCGACCACGAACGCGGGCATCGTCCTGGCGGATCAGCATTGCGACGTATTCGCTCATTTCATACGGCGCTCGCCCTGGGCGGCGTAATACACAATTACGTTCCAGCATCTCCAGTTCCTGCGTATCAAGTATGAGCTCAAATTTACGCCCACCAGCTGCGGCTTGCCGGGCGCGCTGGGCAGCTTTGCGTTCAGCGGCGGTTTTAGCCATTATCCGGCCCCTTTGGCTTGTGGATGCGAATAGTCATACCACTTTCAGTGGTGACCACCATGGCATTCCCCGGCTGGATATCCCCAAGGTTAAACGCCTCGTAAAAGGAATCCAAAGCCAGCAACTTCTCATCCTTACGATTCCACCACCGCCAGCCTTTGCGAAGTGCTATGCCGAAAATCCATTTCCCTGCCCTGTAAGCCATAAAAAACCAGATGAGCACCACCTGAAAGAGGACAATCCAGTCAATAATTGTGTATTTCGCGAAAGAGTTCATCACATCACCTCCTGCTGCGGTGCTGCTGGCAGTGGCATCCAGTGAATGATTTCATAGCGACTAAAACCAACCCTAAAATCGCGCCAAAATCCGTTTTCATGACAGCAAATAAATTTGTTGCCACCAGCATCGGAAACGAGAACATTTACCCTTTTTGCTGGCATGCGATCACTACATCTCACCCATTTCCCATAGTCTAAATCTGTAGTGCTTACCCACTCTTCGCCCGTTTGCTCATTGAGGCGCTTCAGTAACTCGCCAATCGGGAGAAGATGGTTACAACTCTGCCAATCGTTCTGGATATGCTGGCGCGGCTCTCCGTCCTTCGGTTCAGGCCACTGGCGCGCCATATTCACTTTCAGTTTTTCTTCCATCGCTGCTGTGATTTCGCCGTCAGAGATGCCGGCACGCCGCTGGGCATCCCACAAGAGGAACTGGAGATCCGCCCATTCGGATAAATCATCTGGCGCGGCGGCGGCCTCCAGCGCTTCTTTCGCAAGGTGTTTCAGCGGACCGACTGGACCAACATCCCCAAAGGTTTCCTGTGACCATGCAGCGTGCCGATCACGTATCAACCTGCGTAATTGCGCCGATGATGCTGACTCGCCGATATTGATGGTGTTCCTGTTCATTGTGATGCCCCCGGAATAAAGCAAAGGAACCATGCGTATGCTACTAACGCCACCAAAACCCTTACGGCAAACATCGGTTTGATGAAGCGAAACGGGTTTTGCCACATCACGAATGACATCAGCCCCAGCACAGCGACAGAAATACCAATGACCATCGCGGTTATCTTGATCAATACAAATACTTCGTTCACTGGGCAGCCTCCTGAATAACAGTACCTTTGGATTCAATGCGCTTATGGCGCTCCCAAAACCACTGGTGCAATTCCATTAACTCTTTGTCGAGTGGCGCGTATTCGCGGTCAAAGTAGGCCTGAGCGTCTTTCTCGTCCTCGTTGGGTAGCTCACCAGGACCAAGCAGGGTGTTAAAAATCCATGCCATCCCGTTCTTGGCGTCGCCGGTGGTGCGCCAGTCGATAACAGCCGCTTGCATGACAATCAGGTTCTTACCGAACATCCGATCAAGCTCTTTGAAGCGATTCCGAATGTACTCGTTCTCGTCTTTCAGCTCGGCGTTCTGCTTCTCTGCGTCAGCCAACACATCAGCGCGAGCACGCTGCACATCCAGTTGCGTAGCCAGTTCACGCACCAGTGCGGCAGACTCAGCGCAATGCAGCTCTTTCGCCAGCGCATGCCCGGCAGCTACGAGTTCTTTAGTTTTGTTGGTCATACCGCACTCTCCTGATGAATGATTTCCAGATCCAGCTTTTGAGCCAGAGCGTGTTCCGCTTTTGCGCCTGCGGAGTTCTGCCAGCCGGACAGCAGGAAAATGCCGTCAGCGCAGCGGAGCATCGCGAGACAAATATCCATGTACTCTGGCTGGCTCAGGCCATCGGGAAGCGTCGCAGGGTTTAACACCACATGGCCTTCCGACGACAGGCGCATAGCCTCAAAATGGAACGCAGGGCGGTTAAATTTCGGGATGCCGGTCATTGGCCCAGCAATGTAAATTTTCATCAAAATTCCCTCTTTTTGTTGGGTCTGGCATCATTCGCGCGGCGTTTCTGCTCAGCAGCAGCCTGGTCACAGTCGTAGATCGCACCGTTGCGCTGGTCGCAATACACAACGCCGGTCGGGCCGTGGCGGTTCAGGCGCAACAGCAATTCGGTAGCCGCCTGATCTGCGTTTTCGTCGTATGCGCCTTCGCGGTAGATGCCGATCCAGTAATCACAATCCTGCTCAATCTGCCCGGTGTCGCGGGAATCACTCGGCATCGGGCGTTTGTTAGTGCGCTTCTCCAGATCACGGTTCAGCTGGGTAAGCAGCACCACGATGCAGTTCAGTTCCTTCGCCAGGTTCTTCAGCCCCTTCGTGATAATCCCGTAGGCCAGATCGTTACGGTCAGCCTTGTCTGCGGTCATCAGGGTCAGGTAGTCCACCAGCACCATGCCGACAGCGCCGCGTTCGCGTTTAATGCGGCGTGACTCTGCGACGATGTGCGCCAGCGTGATCCCGGGCGTGTCGTCGACGTAAAGGTTTCCGGTCTGGGCCAGACGTCCACCAGCGGCAAAAGCCATTGCCACCTGCGCGTCGTCGTACCGATCGCCATAAAACACGTCGGTATTCACGCGACTGACCTGCCCGATCATGCGCTCCACAATCTGCTTATCCGGCATTTCGAGGCTAAACATCAGCGCGGGGAGCTGCTCAACTTCGGCACAGTTGACGGCCAGCTGGCTATACAGCGTGGTTTTACCCATCTTCGGACGTGCGCCGATCACCATCAGAGCACCTTTAACCAGTCCTTTCGGTTGCAGCAGGTCATCCAGCGAGCCAATCCCCGTCGACAGTCCACGCGTTGCGTCTGAGTCGCTCCAGCGCGCTTCCACCTCGTCCACCCAGTCGCCCATCACTTCCGAAAACTCGCGGAGCCCCCGGCGGTTACCGGTTTTCGCGTAGTCAGCGATATCAGTGAACAGGGTCTGAATAGCGTCAAACTTCTGGCTGGTGGTCATCCCGTTGCGGGAATACAGCAGCTCGGTGGCGCTGTTCAGCTTGTCAATGCCGTAACGCTCCATGGCTTTCTCGCGCACCAGCATGGCGTAGTGAACGATGTTCGCCGCGCTGGGAGTGTTTTTGGATATCTCGGCCATGTAAGCGAAGCCACCAGCCTGCTCGCCAAGCCCTTTAGATTCCAGCGACTCAATCAGGGTGATCAGGTCGATAGGCTTCTGGTTGGCTGCCAGCTCCCGCATCTCGGCGAAAATCACCTGGTGGGGGCGGATGTAGAACGATTCTGGTTTGAGCATCGACATGGCGGTCTGGCAGCGATCGCTACCGCTATCCAGCATCATGCCGCCCAGCACACTTTGTTCGGCTTCGATGTTCTGCGGGATCATGTTCATGTCGGTCATAGCGCTTTCTCCCTGGTTTTCAGCAGGGTGTCAGAGCGCAACAGATAATCGAAACTGGCGCGCCAGCCTCTGTCGTTCTCACCGAAGTAAAACTTTGGTGCTCGCTCAGCGAAAGCGGCGAAGTAATTCTCCACCGCCTCGACGGTTGGCTCTTTCAGTTCGGTCAGCAGGCGTTTGATAGCACGGCGACGTTTGTCGTTTAGTGCCTCTGCCTGGGGAAGGCGGTCTCCCAGGGTGGTGTTGTATGCAGACAGCACCGCCTGGTAGTCGATCTGAGTTTTCTTTGTGACAGGTTTTTCTTCCTGCCCGACACACTCCCCCTCTGGGGGTAGGGGGGTATTGTTTATTGTCTTTTGTATATTGTCTTTTGTGGTTAGCAGATCCTGCTTAGTTTCAAAAGCAGATTCTGCTAAGGTTTCACCATCATCCTTAGCACCTTCCGCTAATGTTTCCTTAGCACTTTCAGCTAAGTTTTTATTAGCAACTTCCGCTAAAGAATCCTTAGCAGGTTTAGCTAATGTTTTGCAGAATCCGTTAATCTTTGTTTTCCACTCGATGATGCTGGTATTCATACCCACGCTACGCCCCTCCTGGACCAAGACTTTTTTGGCAACAAGCTGATTTTTTGCAGTCGAACAGTGTGTGTGATGCTTGGCAATCATCTGCTCAAGCTGGTCATTGCTAACCCAGTCCATCTTCTTGTTGTAGCCGTACGTCTTGCGCCAAACAGCGAGGACGACACACAGCTCTGTTTCGCTTAGTCCGGATGCCATGACAGCATCGAGAAGCTCATTAGCAACACGAGTAAAACCATCTTCCAGCTGCGCCACGCGATGCTCCACGACCTCCAGCGGCGGCCTGTAGTCTGCTAACTTAACGACGCCCATTTTTCACTCCCGACGTAGCGAGAGCCAGACGGATCACGCCAACAAGACGTTCGGCGAACGCCCTGTTTTTTGACGCGGCAACCACCAGCCCGTCAGGGGAATCCTGAAGGCGTCGTTCCTCATTTTCCTGGTACTTTTTGCGCTTTGGCATTAGAATTAACCTCGCAATTTACTGACGTTTGTTGCACCTGAGAGCCGCTTGTGTTCGTGCACAGCGGCTTTCGCCTTTTCAGAACAGGCCCGGCTGGGCGTTCCGTTTAACTTTTCGCTTCTCAAAGCGGTCAGCGGGTAACTGCTGCTTCTCCGCCCTCAGTTTTGCGTGCCGTAAAACATCATCAAAAATCTTCCCCTTTCTGCTTGCCTGGCTCATGCGCTTGTACATGTCGATAGCCTGGAACGCCCCCCCCCTGAGCCACACCCAGAGAGAAACCGAGCTTCAGCAGTTCTTCACGCACATGCTTTTCGATGAATTCGATATGGTTCATGGTTTAATCCCACCCCAGCGGCCCCGGCCTTGCCCGTTCGGCTTTCAGCCCGATATCAGCGAGCGTTTCGACTGAGGCCAGATATTCACGCGATACCAGCACTGCTTCCGGTGGTGCGGCCTGAATCCCCAGGAAGGCCAGCTCTTTCGCCATGGTGCTGAAATGCCCTTCGGCTTTACGCCTGCTGGCTGTCGACTCGCTGATGCCCATATGCTCGGCGTAAGACTTCTGGCCCACTGATGCAAGCCGGTTGAGCAGGACGCTTTCGATCTCAACCGGATTGATAACTGGCGGGTCTAACTTTCGTGCGATTGCGTTCTCCATGGGTGATAATCCTCATAAAGTGAGTTACGCCACTGGTTTGACTAAATGGCGTGGTTATTTGGATGTGGGAAAATGGATGGAAGATCAGGCCGAAATTCGTATGCCTGAATCTCTCCGTTAACGGCATTAACAAGGTCTGGGACATGAACAGGAGAAATACGCTTCTTCCCGTTCAACCAATCACAGATCGTTGATTGAGCCTTTCCACAGCGTTTAGCTAACTCTTTCTGACTACCGACAAGGGCAATCGCTTTTTCTACTGCGGGGTTCTTCATAATCACCTCAGCTATCAGTTTAAAGCGATTATGTATATCACTTTAGCGATTGTCAATCGCCTATGCGATTCTTTGCCAAACAATCGCCTTGGCGATACTATTTAAAGAGGACTTAAAAAGAGGCTTTTATGGGATTCTCAGAACGCTTAGGGCACGCAATGGACGTCGCTGGATACACGCAGGCTAGGCTGGCGAAAGATGTAGGCATGGCTCAGTCCAGCGTAAATAAGTTACTTAAAGGTGCGAACGGCTCACGAAAAACAGTAGAGATCGCATCTGTTCTGGGTGTGCGTCCTGAATGGCTTTCAACGGGGCAAGGTGAGATGTTGGAATCTGGCATTCGCGAAGCAAACACGCTATGCCAAATTAAACCAGTTATGAATGAGGTTTACCGCGTGGATGTGCTTGACGTTAAGGCCAGCGCCGGTCCTGGCTCGCTAGTTACCAGTGATTTTATCGAAACCATAAGAGCAATCGAATACACAACTGAACAGGCTCGCGCACTTTTCGGAAACCGCCCCGCAGATAATGTAAAAGTTATCACTGTTAACGGCGACAGCATGGATGGAACCATCTCACCAGGAGATCAAATTTTTGTTGATACTGGCGTGACTCATTTTGATGGTGATGGCGTTTACGTATTTGTGTTCGGAAAAACTCTGCACGTCAAAAGACTTCAGATGCAAAGAGATCGGCTTGCTGTCATCTCAGACAACCCTATCTACGAGAAATGGTATGTTGAGTCAGAAGACGAAGATCAGTTCTACGTAATGGCTAAAGTGCTACTAAGACAATCAATAGAGTACAAGCGCTTCGCATAAACCCGGCTTGCCGGGTTTTTTATTGTTCCTGACCTGATTAAAATTCCCCCAATTCCTTCGCTAATATCATTTCATCGCACATTTCCCAATCAAATAAATAATCTTATAAATCATAAAATTATCGCTTTAGCTAAATAAATTATCGTTTAAGCGATTGACTCAAATAATCGCTTTAGCTATTGTTAGCTCATCCAAACAACGCATTCAAACGCGAATGCCCGGGTAAAAGTTCTGGCAGCCGGGAAGACGGCAAGGGGATGAGATGGCTAATTACGGCACAACAACATTACCAAGAAACAGTGTTCTACCTGGAATGTTGGTTAAGTATCAGGGGCGCACATACCGTGCTTCAGCAAACGTAGGAAAAGGCTTGTATCTGTTCACTTTGTTCGAACGTCTGCGAATCACTAGTGAAGAGATAGAAGTCTATCTCAACCAGCACGGTAAACCTGCCATCCATTAGCAGGGAATCAGTAAAACCAAATTTAACAAACAGTCGGCTTATTCAGCGGCGGGATTCTTACAACCTTTTTAAGAGGAATGGATATGCAGGCTACGACCAAACAGCAGCAGGCGATGAACCTTATCGCGTTGCTGTGCCTGATGTACCACTTATCGCCAGCTGACCTTGAGGCCATCGCCCACCAGCTCGCGCACTTCGATGCAGTTTGTGATTACAGAACACAGGGGATTAACAATGCTGCGTGTCATTGATACCGAAACGACTGGGCTGGAAGGCGGCCCGGAAACCGTGGTGGAAATTGCCAGCGTCGATATTGTCGACGGGGTGATCTGCAACCCAATGAGCGACCTCGTTAAGCCAGGCGTGGCGATCGGTTTTGAGGCCATGGCGATTCACCATATCACCGAAGACATGGTGGAAGGCGCGCCGCTGCTCAGTGAAGTAATTGGCCGCTATATGGGTGCCGATGCATACGTCGCCCACAACGCGAAGTTCGATAAAGCCAAGCTTCCCGCAATGAACGCTCCATGGCTCTGCACCGCCAAGCTGGCGCGTTCGCTCCTGCCGGAGCACAAGAGCCACAGCAACCAGTACCTGCGTTACAGCCTCGGGCTGAAACCGGAAGTACCAGAAGGGCTTTACGCTCACCGAGCGCTGTATGACTGCTACGTCACCGCCGAATTGCTGCTCTATATGGGCCGCCTGGCGAAATGGACGATGGGCGAAATGCGCGCCATTTCCAATAACCCTTCCCTGCTGCATGCGCTCCGCTTCGGTAAGCATAAAGGCGTCTCGTTCGCAGAGCTGGCAAAAACAGAACCGGGTTACCTGCGCTGGCTCGTTGCCAACAGCGACGACGAAGACGTGCTGTTTACGGCTGAACACTGGCTGAACGGGGGTAAATGATGGGTACTCCAGTGCTGATCCTCGGTGACTCTGGCGCGGGCAAGTCCTACAGCCTGCGCAACTTCAATCCGGACGATGTGATGCTGCTCCAGTGCATCCCCAAAATGCTGCCGTTCAAGTCTGCGGGCTGGAAACTTCACGGCAAGCAGCTGCCAGACGGAAGCAAACAGCGCGGTAACGTTCTGCGCTCGGATAACTGGGAAACGGTGCTGGACACCATCTATCGCATGGTGCAGTCGAAAACGCGCCGCGTCCTGATCATCGACGATTTCCAGGTGGTCATGCAGCACGAGAACATGAACCGCGCGTACCAGACCGGCTATGCCAAGTTCACCGAAATGGCAGATCACATCTGGCGAATCATCATGGCGGCCACCGAACTTCCGGACGACTTCCGTGTTTATTTCCTGGCTCACACCGAAGAGACCGAGGGAAAGATCCGCATGAAGACCACCGGGAAGATGCTTAACGAAAAGCTGACGCCAGAGGGCTATTTCTCCATCGTGCTGCGCGCCATCAAGAAAGACGGCAAACACGTTTTTCTCATCAAAGGCGATGACAACGACACCGCCAAAGCGCCGCCTGACCTGTTCCCTGATCAGACGGAAATGGACAACGACCTCCACGCCGTAGACGTGGCTATCACCGAATTTATGACCGAATTGTAACTTTGAGGATTTAACGATGAACCAACCAATGACTTTTATGTGGAACAACGAAACGGCTGAGATGGCGAAGAAAGCTGGCGCAACAGGCGGGATCAGCGAAACCGGCGCTTACGAGGGTGAAATCGTTTCTGCGGTGTACACCTTCGGTAAAGATGGCAGCCAGTCCCAGGCGCTCGAACTGAGCCTGGACTCGAACGGGGCAAAAGCAAATTACCTGCGCATTAACTTCCTCGGGAAAGACGGCCAGCAGACTTTCGGCATGGGGCTGGTATCAGCGCTTATGTGGGTCGCCCAGGTCAAACAGGCGCAACCGCAGCAGGTACAGGGTCAAAACGGCATCGAATGGCACTGCCCGGCACTGGTTGGCAAAAAGGTGGGCCTGTTCCTTCAGAAGGTGCTGTACACCAAAAACGACGGCGGCGACGGCTACAAGTTCGAAGTTCGCCACGTTTTCCAGCCGGGAACGCGTAAAACCTACGCCGAGCACGCAGAAAATTCCCCGGCAGAAGCGATCGCCGCGCTTGAACTGTCGATGAAGGACAAGGACGAACGTATCCACGGCGGCGCGCAATTCTCTGGCCCACGCAATACCCAACATGGCGGTAACCCTTATGCAAATCAGACTGGTGGCGCACCACAGTCTCGCTTGCAGCAGAACAGCGGTCAGCCACCAGTCGACTTTGACGACGATATCCCATTTGCGCCGATCGGTCTTCCGTTCCCTTCTCACTCTATCTATGCGCTATGACGCACGCGCAGGACGAAATCAGGGTTGGCGCGGTGCGCCTTCCCTGGCTCAAAGAGAAAAACGGATGGTTGCTGCCGTGGGGTGATGTCGTTACCAACCCACTGAAGGCGCAACGACTGGCTGAAGAACTTAACGAAAAGCAGGTGCAGCATGAATTACGGATTTGTAAGTGTTTGCGTTGAGCAATTCAATGAAGCGGTTAAGCTGCCACCCGCACACAATACAGCATCACGAATTTGGCAGCGCCCGTTCCTTAAATGGGCTGGCGGCAAATATTCGCTGCTGCCGGCACTGGATCGCCTGATCCCCGCAGGGAAACGCCTTATTGAGCCTTTTGTGGGTGGCGGATCGGTGTTCCTTAACTCAGACAAGCACGAACGCTTTCTTCTGGCTGACGTCAACGCTGACCTGATTAACCTGTATCAGATGCTGGCGGTGGTCCCCGACTCGGTGATCTATGAGGCAATGAAGGCATTCAGGCATCTGAATGATGCCGAAAACTACACGGTAATTCGTGAAGCATTCAACGCGCAGCGGCTGGATGCGGTCGAGCGCGCAGCAGCGTTCCTTTACCTCAACCGGCACTGCTTCAACGGGCTGATCCGTTACAACCTGGACGGTTTTTTTAACGTCGGCTTTGGGAAATATAAAGCGCCATATTTCCCGGAAGAAGAGATCAGGGCATTTAAGCGGAAGGCTCACGCATGCGTATTCATGAATGCAGGCTTCAGGCGCACGCTCGCGCTGGCAGGTGATGGTGACGTCGTTTACTGCGATCCGCCTTATGAACCGCTGCCCGGCACCGCTGGTTTCACTAACTACGCGGCTGGTGGGTTCTCATGGGATAGCCAGGTAGAGCTTGCGGAAAGCTGTGTGGCAGCCCACCAGCGAGGTGCAAAAGTGGTGATCAGCAATTCTACCGCTCCGCGCGTAATTGAACTTTACGAACAGCACGGCTTCACGCTGCACCACGTCAATGCTCGCCGGGCTATATCCAGCAAAGGCAGCACCCGCGAAACAGCGAGTGATGTCGTAGCCACTTTGGGAGTGCAGTGATGATGAAGCTGATTAATCGCAGTAAGCAATCACCTATCGGTCGCCGCGCTTGCGATGTTGCGCTGGCGGCGCACCACGCAAAATATGGCGATTATGGCAGGCAGAAACACCAGACAAATTACACCGTTGAGGTTGATGGTATGAAGGTCACTGTCGAAGTCGTCAACCGGGCAACCAGCTATGTCGCCACAGCAATGATCGGCGTTCGTAAACTTCGAAACCTGCCAGCACAGGCACACTTATTAACAATGACGGCCCCGGCTGGGGGCCACTGGAGAACATCGATGGAAGAAGAAGTATTTACCAGAGATGAGGCCGCCGCCTTCCTAAAAGTGGATAAAGGCACGATTGCCCAGTGGATAAAGTCCGGTCGCCTGGCTGCTACCCGAAAAAATCCACATAAGAAAAAAAGCCCATATCTGATCTGCAAAACAGACTGTATTGCGGCAGTGAAGAACCCGATCCACAATCAACCCGTGAATGCGGTTGATGTGCAGGAGGATAAAGCATGTCAATCAAACAACGTGCCGGTACGTGGCACTGCGACTTCGTTACGCCTGGTGGAAGTCGAATTAGACGGTCTCTTGGGACAACGGACAAAAGGCAAGCGCAGGAGCTCTATGATCAGCTGAAAGCTGAAGCATGGCGAGTTGATAAGATGGGGGAGTTTAAACCGCGAACGTTCGATGAAGCATGCGTTCGCTGGCTTAACGAAAAGCAGCACAAGAAAAGCCTGGACGATGACAAAAGCCGGATCGGATTCTGGAGGATGCACTTCAAAGGAATGGACCTGTCAGCAATCACGGAAGACAGGATCTTGTCGGCGGTGAGTTCGATGGTTAATCGCAAACATCGAATGAACTGGGAGGCTAAACGGGACAGCCTGCTGCGAAGAGGTAAGCCGGTTCCTGAATTTAAGGATAAACCAGCGTCGCTGGCGACGAAGGCGACGCACCTTGCTTTCATCCGGGCGCTGTTACGATGCGCGGCCAACGAATGGCGATGGATAGCCAAAGCGCCGAACATCAAATGCCCGGTGCCGAAAAATAAGCGTATTCGCTGGCTAACCAAAGAGGAAGCGGCGAACCTGATCCGGGAGCTTCCCGAGCATATGAAGCCAGTTGTTATTTTTGCACTGGCGACAGGGCTGCGCAGGTCGAACATCACCGATCTGGAGTGGTCACAAATTGATATGCAGAGGAAGGTCGCGTGGATTCACCCCGAGGACGCGAAAGCAGGAAGGGCGATTGGGGTCGCCCTGAACGAATCGGCCTGTAAGGTGCTACGGGAGCAACTGGGGAAACATAACCGGTGGGTCTTTGTTCACACTGAATCATCCGTTCGCCCGGATGGAACGAGAACAAAGGCGGTGCGCAAAATGCGGTCTGATGCTAACACGGCATGGCGCGCGGCGTTAAGGCGGGCGGGAATAGAAAATTTCCGTTTCCATGACCTGCGGCACACCTGGGCAAGCTGGCTGGTACAGTCCGGCGTGCCACTCAGTGCGCTACAGGAAATGGGCGGGTGGGAAAGTATCGAGATGGTGCAGCGTTATGCACATCTGGCACCGAATCACCTGACGCAGCACGCCATGCAAATCGACTCATTCCTGGCGGGGAATGGCACAAATATGGCACAAGGCGCTTTTGCTGGGCTGGTGAATATCGCGTGAACCCGCGTGGTTAGTGGTGCCGATAATAGGAGTCGAACCTACGACCTTCGCATTACGAATGCGCTGCTCTACCAACTGAGCTATATCGGCCCTGAAAAGGACATGTCCAAGAATGTGAGCACGGGGTAGAAGGTTAAAACTAACCGGGCGATGCGTCAATGGCCTTGCGAATCAAACGCCTATTTTTGCATCATCCGGTTTCAATTACGCACGAATCGTGTCGTTACAGGCATGCTTATACGTGGTCGGGTATTACTATAACCAGCGGCGAACGTGTTGTTCATAGCGCTCCCACTCCAGCCCGAAATGTTTTCGCAGTTGTTCCTCTTCAAAGTCGATATGCAATCTGGCAACCGCCAGCATAAACACCGGTACAGCCAGTACTCCAGTCAGGCTACCGATGCAAAGAGCAAAGGCCAACTGGAGTCCACTCATACCAAGGTAGATCGGGTTGCGGCTCCAGGCGTAACATCCGTCGGTAACAAGCGTGGTAGATTTATGTGCATGCAGCGGATTCAGGGTCGTACGTTTCATCCGCATCTGCCACGCGGTATGCAATATCACCAACAGACTGACGCCGGCCAGCAATGCGCTTATCACGATATTCACCCCGCCGAATGTGAAACGCGGACTCGCCGTCAGCACATCCGCAACGAGAAAAAGTACTAAGATAAGAGGCGGCGGAAACCAGACTCTTAATTTTGTCAGGAAATGACGCATGGCCAGGAACTCACCTTGGAATCGGTTTAATTAACGCTGATACCGCTATAAATACCCCGTATTAGATACATAAACAAACGATGCCTCACTCACAACAGGCTATCGCCTTCACCAGACAGGCGGGAGTTATCGTACTCACCTCGACAAAAATACCTGCATCAGAGGCATCCGCCCCTGATGTTCCCGAAAGGCTTTACGTTGAGAAAGTAGAATCCGACGCTGATTCAAAAAAATCTAAAGACTGCTTGTAGTAACGCATAAAATCATCAAACGTCACTGGCGGTAAAAATTGATAACCCTGCAGGTAATCAACATTATTTTTCCCCAACCATTGCTGCTGATAGCCATATTCAACGCCTTCCGCCACCATGCGTAACCCCAGGAGTTCGGAAAGGTGAATGATTGACTCGAGCATAGGGATATGTTGCTCAACTTCTTTAATAGCTTTGATAAACGTTTTATCAATTTTTATAACATCCAGGTCTAACTCATTGAGATAGCAAAGGTTAGCGTATCCCGTCCCAAAATCATCTAAAGCAAACAGAACCCCTCTGTTTCGCAACGATCGTATCAGCTCTTTGATTGCAGGAGTAATAGTGAGAGTCTGGTTTTCAGTTATTTCAATCATCAATTTTATTGGTAGCCTTTGCGTTATTTCCATAAAATTAAGACACTCCCAATAAAAGACGGGGTTACTTAAACCTGATGGACTCACATTAAAAGAGACGAATAAAGTTTTATTGAAATCCTCGCTTCCGTCGACCAGATTACGCGCGACGGTGTTCATTAAATAGCTCGTTAACTCATTCATTAAGCCACTTTTTTCAGCCAGCGGTATAAACTCACGCTGAGAAATAGCATAATTATCCCCCTGTGGCCAACGAGCCAAAACCTCAACACCACAGACATCTTCGTTGATATTTACGATGGGTTGAAAATAAGGAATGATCTCTTCATTCCTTATTGCCATACTCAGTCGACTAGAATCTGAGACATCATATGCTTCGCCGTATATTACATTCTTACCAGAATAACTGTTCGTCGAGGAACCTTCATGCAATAGATTATTCCTGGTTAAAAAAATGATAGTTTCATTAAAATGAGAAAATCCCAGACGAGCGGTAATTCGTTCCCGATATCGATACACTGACTTAATTGTTATCGAGTTAGCATGACAAAAATCGTGCAATTTTTCCTTTGTGAAAGATGCATACAGCATTTTCTCTTCAAACTCAGTCAAATGAAACGTAAATATCGCTGAACCTTTAGTGACTTCCACAACCTCATTGGGAGCCATTAGATTGGCTCTCAACTGAGAAATCAGCTGATCCGATAGTTCCCGTCCATTAATGAATGCATACTCTTCATATCCCCGATTAATAGAACGGTTTTCATTCATCCGAAGAACAATACAGTTTATATTGATAAACTGCGTGCTATTTCTCTGAAACCACTTCCTGACCTGGAATAATGGTAACCGGTTATCGATCACCAGTAAACAGGATGGATACCGTGGAATAATTGACTGTGAACCAGAAATAAATGCCCGCGCATCGACCAACACCAGATTTGGCAACCACGCTTTTATCCCTGAGAAAAGAAAAATATCATAACTGAGCAGAAAAACCTTTTTCGTATTCATAGTTACCACCAACTTAAATTTATGGCATGCCAGGTCCCTCGTTTTATACACGAGAGAATATACAACACCTTTAGCCTCCAGAAATTACAATGCAGTCCGCGAATTAACTTTATCCATAAGTCATCTCACGCAGTTTCAGATTTTATAATCACGATTATCCATATGAATATTACCATTAAATGTTAAGGCCATTTTAATTATTGAAAAAGGAAAAATCCTAATTCTTCATCAATACAAATCCTATTGCTCATTTTCACTGCAAGACAAAACAAAAAACCACGAATACTAAAAACGACAAAATATAAAACCACCAAAACCATAAGGATAACATATTATTGTTACTCATGCTGCCCGACAAACCATTAACGTACGTCGCAGATCTCTGATCGCATAGACATTTTTGGCGATATGGATGATCTTATAATAAAAAATTTCCTGTCGTGACATGAGTTGTTCGGTAACGTCATCAGGAACATTATCATTTTTATTTTTAACAATAGCTACACGACGGGTCTGCAGGTAACCATCACGATCTTTACCAATAAAATTCAGGATAACATTACGATCTACAGCATAATTTTTACCCTGAATATTGAGGCTTCCTATCTGAGATACCCGCCCTTCGGTAGCAGAAGAAATACGAAAAACCAGCAGAACTTCACCTTCAATTTTTACCCTCTGAGTTTGCGCCTCCAAGTTTTTGCCGAGCAGGTCAGCGTCTCAGGTTCTTGATGGCGATATAAAAAATATGCTGTTATCGCTGCAAGAAAGATTGCCCCACTAATAAACAAAATTTTCACATTCACGGACAACCCCTCCTTTCTCTAACGTACAAATCCCAAGCAAATTCACTCTAAGATCATTGCCGGCTGATAAATTATTATCGTCATAAAAAACAATTGTTTTCTTGCCATCATGACAAGCCGCATTTACTTTTCGCCACATATCAGAAGATAAAAATGCTTTCGTTTTATCAGCATTATTGTCATCGGCAGTATAAAGTTCACAATCATCTATTGCCCTGATATAGATAAAATTTTTGGAACTTGAATTAAGTGCTAAAAATATAAAAATAGCGCTTCCAAGAAATGCAAATAATAAAATGAACAGAATAATGTTTTTACGTTTTGGTCTTACGGATGAGTTCACCGTCTCAGTTACCGAACGCACAGTTTCATCTTCAGAGGAAGATGACGATTCATCGCTGATCGAAGCATGGAACAAAAATCCCTGCCGAGGCAGCGTTTCAATGGGATTACCCGCCCCCAGCTCACTAAATGCTTTTCGCAAAATACTGATGCTTTTATTAAGACTATGACCCGATGGGGCCATGCCATGCTTTTTCCAGACTTCTTCAATGATAAACTCGCGGTGGACTTGTTGATTTTTATGGGCAATGAATAGCTCAAGTAGTCTCGCGGTAGACGCCGAAAGAATTATTGTCGTATCGCGATGTTTCAGGCTTTTTCTGGTGGAATCATACTCAACCTGTTCATTAATTATACTGTTCATACTACCTGACTCTTAATTACCGTGACGTTGAGTGCAAATGACTAAAATTTCATCTGTGCCGAGCTGATCACTGCATTGTATAAAGATAGTTACAGTATAGGTTCGATATCTAACCATGACATATCGGATCAGACTTAATGCTTACTATTGATTGAGTTTGAAGCACCCCTGACCTACTGGTATGTATTTCTGCAATGCAACGATAAATTTCCGGTTTTTTGATTTCAATTCGCTACTACGCCAGGTTTCACCCGGCAACACATAACGCATGGTGGCTTCATCATCGGTTGAGTTGCACCCCAGGTGTACGATGATTTTAAAAAAAGTATTCCCGGTGTTTTTCAGTGTTCCGTTTGCCTCATCAATGGTGTAGGCCAGATTCATTTTTCTCGGGCGAACAACCAATATGGTGTCCATAGCGATCACCGGGAGAGCCTGCCCTCCTTTCCCTTGATTACGCTCGGTAAACAGCGTTATCGGCATTTCACGAAACAGAATTCGGTAATAGCGTTCTTTATCATCCTGCGGTCCACGGTAGAAAATCTTAAAAAACTCACTCGCCTGCGGAGCCAGTGAAAAATTCAGCGGCGTAAACAGAAGTTCGCCTTCAGCAATGGCACTTCTGTTTTCACCTCCCGGTCCAGGCTTATCAATTTTTACTGCGCCAATACTGTACAAATTCTGTTTCTGACTATCGTTATAGATCCGTTTGCTGATAAATGATTTATCCGATGGCATCTCATAAATGGTCGACTCCAGGTAGACAGCCTGTGCGGAGAATATAGTCAACCCGGAAAGTAAGATAAATACCCATCTAAACACCAAACGGCAGCGGTTCATGGCGTCACTCCCACCCAATTCGCCGTGACTTTTATCTCTCCACTGGCACTGACGACACCTTCCCAATCTGTACCGGAAACAGTTAACATCGACCTTGAATCATTCATTGGGAAAAGCAATTTTAAATCCGTAGTATAGTAGCTTCCATCATCATTGTTATTTGCGTCCCAGGGCGTCTGTTGCCACTGCGCATCGCTCATATTGATTGCTGCTTCACTACAGCTATTTCGTTTCTTCACCACGCCCCCCGACTGACTGTTGTACTGCAGAAAGGCGGGGATTGGGACTGACAGCCCGCCTTGAGGGGAGGTAAACAGACAGTAAGGCACACTGTTTATCGTCGTACTTTCTCCGATAACTTGCGCGGTAATGCTATCAGCCTGACGAGGACCGGAGACTGTCACGGTGTAATCTATTTCTATAGGAGCGGCGTCGCCAATCTTGCCACTGCCGCTCGCAGAAGCGGTGTTGTCTGAAGAGACGATACTGATCCCATACTCCTTCGGCACAATATTGATCTGTAGCGAAGGCGTAAACTGGTAGTGCCCTGACTCAGGTGTTAAGCCATTATAAAAACCGAAGGTAAACGGTTGAGTGTTAGTAATGCTAATTCCTGAATCGACGAGTTTTTTCAGGAACACTTTTGACAGAAAAATATATATGTACTCTCCAGAGGTCGTGAAAACGTTGTAATAAGCAGTTGAAGTACCATAGTTATACCAGTTTGAACCATTCCCGGAGTATTTCACGGTGGCCGGTCCAGGCGTAAAACCAAGCATCGCCGTGTCGACATAAGCGCGAAACGTCAGAGAGGCGGTCAGATTGGCGGTTTGTTGCAGGTTATAATTTACCATTTTGCAAATCACGCCGTCTTCGCCGTTAACCACGCCAAGCTCGCAATAACCAGTGTCTTTGGTGATGCTCGGCGTACCGTCGCTGGCAACCCAAAGCTCCTGAAATGCATTAGTCGATACCAGTGACAGATGACCGCGTTTGGTTAACGTATAATTGACGTAATTCCATAATCCTTTCGATTGATCTTTGCAACGTTGCCCGGAAGAATAATCATAATCCACGGAAGTATAACAACGGTTGAACACATAGGTTTCGCTGCTACCGGTAGGCACATTGCGAAAGTACTCATAGGCAGTATCCGTCAGGGAAGCGAATCCGTAGGCGCCACCAATAACACCTGCGACAGAGCCTACCTGCGCATGATAAAAGCCGTTTTTATCAGTGCCTTGCCCGGCAATAAATCCAGTTGATGGACACTGGCTGCCGCTATAACAACGGATCCCCCGAAAAGGCCCGTTAATCGGGGAATTATCAATCCACATGTCCTGATAATAATTTCCTGGCGCAGTCCAGATGACAAAACCTAAATACCCGAGACTTACCTGAGAGGTACCGTATTTTATCCACGTGTTTGAACCGCTGAAACGAGGGTCGAGTGCGGAGGGGGTGATAAAGTATTCACTATCAATGGCATTTTCAATAAACAAATAGTTATTACTGACTGAGCCGGAAGATACTGCATTTAAAGCCAAAGCAGGCGCAGGCGTGAAACTCCCCACGGCACAGATTACAGTAGCTACTTTAATTAATACTTTCATTTTATTACCTCTGCGCCATCGTGGTTTGCGTGGAACATTTCACATCACCAACCCACGCTGCGCCGCGTGCTTTTTCCAAATCGAGATCGGCTTCGCATAGGCTGCCATTGGCTGAAATTAACGTGATGACCGGATATTTCTTATCGATATCGATAGCAAACTCCCCTTTTTCATCCGTACGCGTTTTACCGATGTGATTATGAATATCGGTGTTTGCAGCCAACTGCCCATCGGGATAACGAATACGCCCGAATACGGTGACCATACTTTTCACTTCAGGGTTGATAACACCCACGTTACCCGGATATAGCGTCAGTTCCTGTTTGCGCCCTGAAACAATATCAAAGCTGTCTTCAGAGTTTTTATCATTGAGGATCTCCAGCTTATACTGAGCATAAGGCGGCAGTGCAATGAAATTTGATTTACCGCTGAGAAGATAATTTCGGTTATTAATCTTCGCAGCCAGTTTCCCTTCGCCGGTCAAATCGGTTTTCACAATAATGCCTGACCTTTGCCTCTCTTTACTCAGACCGAAATCTTTTCCTGCCCACGCCAGGGAACCTTGAGAAGAGAAGTTCATATTGGTGGAGTTGTCCGCAGAACGCGTTACCGATACGGTGCCGGCGTTATATTTCGTGTCATAACTCAGATTGCCGTTTACCGAGTAATTATTGTCGTAATACTGCTCACCACTCAGGCGTGTCGAAGCCGACAATCCGACCGATTTAATGGGGCCTTCAGCATACTGCTTGCGCGCGCTGAGATTACCCTGAGTGCTACCATAGCGATCCCGGGAGACGCCCATGCTCATCCAGGACGCCAACGGCAACGATAAATCCAGGCTGACATAACGTTCCTGTCGCCCATCGTCATTCCGGTTGTTGTAGTAATAACGCTGAATACCTGCGCGCAACCCAACCGTGGCATACTTGCCTGAATAAAGGTTCGTGCTGTAGTCCAGGTTACGGTATTTATTTCCCGAGTAGCGATTCTCCGTCTGACTCACGGTAAGCGAGCCGCCATGAGGAATAAACTTTCCGAGGTTAAGAGTGCCACCAATGGAATAATTGTCACGCTCCTGCATGGGCAGACGGTCGCCAATTTTACTGTCTTCACGAGATGCCCAAAGGGAACCATATCCCTCGGGGATATTGAGATTGATATTACTGATGTTTCGCCATGACGAATCGTTCGCTACCAGCGTCTGATTGCCAATGCTTACGTATTCATTCACATTGAGTGTGACATCCGTTTCATTAACCGTATTGTTGCCAAAACCGTAGAGCGTAGATTTCAGGCCCAGCCCCGACAATATCGCCAGCGTCACCGATGCGGCACCGCCGGCAATCCAGGTCTGCTCATTGCCTAAATCCTGATAGTGGTTTCGCTTATAACTCACACGGTCATAATCCAGTGAGCCACCAAACAGTTGCCATGAGAGCTGATCAATTCCGGCTGCCTGTTGGCGGGCAAAGATTTTATTAACCCGACTGATACGACTATTAATTGTCCGGCCATTGACCACGATATCTACCGTGACATCATAAACACCATACGGGAAACGACTGGTATCAATTTCATAACTGCCCATATTAAAGTTCTGTACGCTGAGCAAACGCCCGTCACGAAATACATGAACCTCGCCAGCGGCTGGCAAAAATACGGTAATTGGCGTGAGCGAAAGCGAGGTATTCTCAACAACCGTACTTCCTTTGTTTCCGTAGCTTACGCCATAAATTTTCCCACCATTCAGCGCATTCAGGCTGGCAATAGACTGGACATTCCAGGTGTCGAGCATCCCGAGCGCCAGTCGATATCCGTCATAATCACGCTCATACATCGCGCGATAGAGTTTACTGGTGCTGTTGCTGTCGCCTATGCCGTAAAACGAACCGTTAATGTTGACATGGTGTTCACGCAGCGATGTTGTATTGTCCATCGTCAGATAGCTGCGGGTACTGCTGCCGTTATGATAATCGTTGTAGTAGGTGCCAAAGTTATAGTTCAGGACGTTAGAGAGAGTCTCCACGCTGGAAGGTCCAAGCAGGCTGCTGCGTGCGACAATCGCTTCAGTTAACGCATCTTTGCTGACAATCATCTCCAGGTGAAATGAGGAGACATTGAGTTGCAGACGTGCATCATTCGATAGCTCGATGTTGGTGTTATCGTGAAACTTCACATCACGAATTTTTTCCACCAACGCGCGGGTTTTTCCAGATAACACGGCATTATTGGGCAATTCAGCAAGAGCCAAGGCTTTAACCGTAATATTGCCATCAACAAGGGAAATCACCGCATCGGCAACTTTTTGCTGACTTTTCTCATCAGTCTCGTTGTAACGAATATATACCGGCACCGTCATTCCCTGCTCCAGTGAACGGGCGAAAGCGCTGGGGATAACATAATTACCCACTTTTACTGGGGCTGCATGTGAAAATCCTGGTGTCAGCGCAAGAAAAAGACAAATGCTACCGCCGACAATATTTGTTGTTGTCATCTGCATCCTTACATTCCGGTAATTTTATTTATCCCTGCTATTGACCATCACTTCACTGTAATAAACTGCTTACCGTGCCAGATACCGATGCGTGAACGGCTATTACTAATGTCGGTAAACTGTAATTTTATTTTTGTACCCGGCATAATGTAATAACGTTCGCGACAGCCTCGTCCCCGATCGCGAGCCTTATCTTTACAAGCCCCATAGGCGATCACACGAAACGAAACATTGCCGGTATTAGTAATAACATCGCCATTTCGGCTATATTCAAAACGCTCCTTGCGCGGCGCGACTACCAGGATAGTGCCAATTTCAGCCGACGCTGTTGCAACAGCCATTTTATTCGCCCGGGTTTCCGCGCTCTCGGTGACCGGCTCATCTATCCATTGCAGACGATAATAACGCTCGACATCATCTGCAGGTCCTTTATAAAAGAAACGAAATACATCCTTCGCCTGGCCAGGAAGAATAAGATTGGCAGGTGTAGAGAGTAATTCTCCGGAATTAACGGGCTTTATTTCGATTCCCCCCGCCAAAGGTGATGACAATTGTTTTACCGAAACACTGACATAACGCGCCGCATCTGTCGTATTTATAATTTCTTTCGATAATGAACTCTCAGCAGAAGTCATGATCGATGTGATTTCACCAACATTAATTGCCCATCCGGGAAAAGATGCTACTAACCCTACCAACATCGCTGCCGGTAAATATTTTTTCATGACACCATTCCTGATAAATTCGGGAGAAAAAATTCTCCCGAATTTTTATTACTTAGGCAGACGGAGTCGTCCAGGTTGCATTGAACTGTACTTTTACATCGCCAGTCCAATAGCCGTCTGGCAGTGCAGAGTAATCTGCTACTGTCTGACTACCATCAGAAGTCGCTGACGCGATGGTGAATTTGAAGTTGGATTGATCGCTGACACGATCGGCACCGTTATAAGCGCCATCAGCCATCAAGCTTTCAAGACCAGAAGTGGAGCTGGAGTTAACAAGGACAGTATCTGATGAATTAGTCAGCGCAGTGCCATTCCATGCCACCCCTACGTTCAGGGTAGAAGCATCACCACTGGCGTTGATCAGAGTGTTACTAATAATCTGAGCAGTCAGTTCAAAATCAGTTGCCGTCTCCTGACCCTGAATCGTCACATCAAAAGCACCGTCCTGAGAGTTGAAGGCATTCAGCCCTTCAGCATACTGGAAAGTTAAAGAGTTCAGCGGGGTGACAACCAACATGCTGGTGGTATCTTTCGTTGCCGTCGCGTCCCACGAGGCTGTTGCAGAAGCAGTAACATCTGCCATTGCATTTGCTGCAACAAATACAGAAGCCAGAGATGTTACTAATAATATTTTTTTCATTTTATCTTCTCCTAAGAACAAACTCACCACCGAGTCTTATTATTAAGTCACTCCAGCGGTTCCATTAATTGCGAGCCAGAATTGCCGCGCCAAAAAATTATCATTTGGATTAAGTAACATCTCAACAAACCCTGAAACGTAAAAATTACAAAAAACTAAGAATTTTCCTATAAAAAACATTATCCAAGAAGTTTCCTAAGATATAATTACCTTAAAATACGTACATTTTTAGAATTATTATCCACACGAACAATAAAAACCAAACAATTCATCTTTTTTATGTTTTTGATAAATATCAAAAAGATCATACAAATAGCCCAGGAGTAAAACTCTTAAAAAACATAAAGATAATTAACATCCACATACTCTCTCTGTAATGCTTATTATTTGTTGCAATTATGCTAACTTTTTAACTTCACAAGAAAATTCTCATGAAATATTTATTTAAGAGGGAATATTCTTATAAAAATAGCGCTGACCTGTAGGATTATCATTCGAATTGATAATTATTCCACATAAATAAAACCAGGAATTTTCCATATAAAATGAATATTCCTGGAATATCAAGAGATAAATAACGCACGGCAAAGATAGGGTTAGCTGAAACCTTTTAACCCCAAATAACTATTAATTGTTACCGTACGGACCCGATGTAAGCTAATCAACTTTTGATGTTCGAGGGATTTTAATGAGCGGCTAACGGTTTCAATTTTAAGATCGAGATAACTGGCAATTTCCTCCCGCGAGAATGGCAAGCGAAGCGTCGTTTCAGGCCTGCCAATACGTAAATGCATTTCGTAAAACTCCACGAGGAAAGCAGCGATTCTGGCCTCAGCATGTTTATTGGCATAACGCCGTAGTTTTTCAACAATGAATCCATTGTCCCTGCAGAGAAACTTGATGACTGCCGCTGCAACCGACGGCTCCTTTTCTGCTGCCTTGAACAACCGCGCAATATCGATATGACATACCTCCGCAGCCGTTGCAGCCTTGATCGTTGTCAGATACTTACCCCCCTCAACGGCATCCAGCGCCATGATGTCTCCCGGAACATAAAAGCGACTGATAAAATCGTTATCACCACATTCCACGCTGGACGTGCAGTACCCCTCGTGAATAACAAAAAGCATGTCCGCGGCTCCATCCTGGCGGGCGAGTATCTCCCCCGCTTTAAACTTCCTTCTTTTGTCTATTAATCGGTATTGATTATCACGATCAATCGCCGCGCCCTTTGGACACAGTGAACAATGGCGGGGGGGAAACGGGTTGCCGAGTGGCACAACAGGAATGCTATGTTTGTGAATATCCGATTTCACGCAACGACTCCTCATAAAAATGAGACTGATTCTAATAGATTGGACCATAGGAACAATACGTGAGCCGCAGACCCAGAAAATTCATGCTGGTAGGGAAAATTCTGTGATACGTCGCCTTTTCGACGCCGGGGAGCACATGGCTAAAAACCAGACTGATGCGGATGATGATAAAACACAGGATAGAAAACAAATGCGGTAGCGGGGTAAAGAGTAGAATTAACCGAGCAATGCCTTAACAGACCTGAAAATCATAGACCTATTATGGCATCGCCCGTTTTCAATTACGCACGAATCGTGTCGTCACCGAAGCCAACCCACTTATAGGTGGTCAGTGCTTCCAGACCCATTGGGCCACGCGCGTGCAGTTTTTGCGTACTCACAGCCACTTCCGCCCCCAGTCCGAATTGGCCGCCATCGGTAAAACGAGTAGAGGCGTTAACGTACACGGCAGAAGAGTCCACTTCATTCACGAAACGATCGGCGTTACGCAGGGTGCGCGTCAGGATGGCATCGGAATGCTGGGTCCCATGCTCGCGAATGTGGGTGATAGCATCGTCCAGATCGGTAACGATTTTCACGTTCAGATCCAACGACAGAAACTCGTCGTCATACTCTTCGGCTTTCACCGCAACCACGTTAGCGGGCCCTGCCTGCAATGTGGCCAGCGCGGTGTCGTCGGCATGCAGCGTGACGCCGCTTTGTGCCATCTGCTGGCTCAGCGCAGGCAGAAAACGCGCAGCGATATCCTGATGCACCAGCAGGGTTTCTACGGTGTTACAGGTGCTCGGACGCTGGGTTTTGGCGTTGACGATAATCTTCAGCGCCGGGTCGATCTCCGCGCTATCATCAACATAAATATGACAAACCCCAATGCCGCCGGTGATGACCGGGATAGTCGACTGCTCACGGCACAGCTTATGCAGACCCGCGCCACCGCGAGGGATCAGCATATCAATGTACTTATCCATACGCAGCATTTCAGCGACCAGCGCGCGGTCCGGGTTATCTATCGACTGCACGGTTGCAGCGGGTAAACCACAGGCTTCCAGCGCCTTTTGGATAACCGCCACGGTTGCCGCATTCGTCCGGTACGTCTCTTTCCCACCGCGCAGGATCGCCGCATTACCGGTTTTCAGGCACAGGGAAGCCACGTCAACGGTGACATTTGGACGCGCTTCATAAATCACGCCAATCACGCCCAGCGGAACGCGACGACGTTCGAGACGCAGGCCGCTATCCAGCAGACCGCCGTCAATCACCTGCCCGACCGGGTCGGCGAGATTACATACTTGACGCACATCGTCGGCAATCGCTTTCAGACGCGCCGGAGTCAGCGCCAGGCGGTCGAGCATTGCTTCGCTCAGGCCGTTGGCTCGCGCTTGCTCAACATCTTGTACGTTCGCGCTGAGGATGCTTTCCGTTTGCGCTTCCAGCTCATCAGCTATCGTTTCCAGTACGCGGTTTTTTTCGCGACTGGAGAGCAGCGCCAGCTTGTATGACGCAGCTTTGGCAGCAATGCCCATTTGTTCCAGCATATGCCTGTTCCTTAACGGGTAATCATGTCGTCGCGATGGACAGCAACCGGACCGTATTCGTAGCCCAGGATGGTGTCGATCTGTTGTGAGTGATGTCCGGCAATACGGCGCAGCGCATCGCTGTTATAGCGGGTAACGCCGTGGGCAATATCGCGCCCTTCGAGATTGCAGATGCGGATCACTTCACCACGAGAGAAGTTGCCTGTCACGCTTTTAATACCTTTTGGCAGTAATGAACTGCCACGCTCCAGAATCGCTGCGGTCGCCCCCTCATCAACGGTAATTTCCCCGGCTGGCGGTGCGCCGAAGATCCAGCGTTTACGGTTCTCCAGCGGAGAGGCCTGTGCATGGAAACGCGTCCCAACGGAAACGCCTTCCATCACGTCGCCAATTACGCCCGGCTTGCTGCCTGCGGCAATAATGGTGTCAATCCCGGCGCGGCATGCAACATCAGCGGCCTGCAGTTTAGTCCCCATACCACCGGTTCCCAGACCCGAGACGCTATCACCGGCAATGGCGCGCAGCGCATCATCAATACCGTGAACGTCTTTGATCAGCTCAGCCTGCGGGTTAGTGCGCGGATCGGCGGTAAACAGCCCTTGCTGATCGGTCAGCAGCAGCAGCTTATCGGCCCCGGCCAGAATCGCCGCCAGCGCTGAAAGGTTGTCGTTATCACCGACTTTAATTTCGGCGGTCGCTACGGCGTCGTTCTCATTAATGACAGGAACGATGTTGTTATCCAGCAGCGCGCGTAGCGTATCGCGGGCGTTAAGGAAGCGCTCTCTGTCTTCCATATCCGCACGCGTTAGCAGCATCTGTCCGATGTGAATACCGTAAATCGAGAACAACTGTTCCCACAGTTGAATCAATCGGCTCTGCCCTACCGCCGCCAACAGCTGTTTCGAGGCTATCGTTGCCGGGAGCTCAGGGTATCCCAGATGCTCACGTCCGGCGGCAATCGCGCCCGAGGTAACGATAACAATACGATGCCCTGCGGCATGGAGCTGCGCGCACTGGCGAACCAGTTCTACGATGTGGGCGCGGTTCAGGCGGCGCGATCCGCCCGTTAACACACTGGTGCCAAGTTTTACCACCAGCGTCTGGCTGTCACTCATGATTCTCTGCCATTCAAAATTGGGGAAAATGATATCAAACGAACGTTTTAGCAGGACTGGCCCCGGTTGCCAACAACCAGCGCACAAAGCATGAAATTTTATTGCGCAGGATCAGCAAGCGTAGCGGCAGATTTTGACGCATTTATTACAGAAACAAAAAAACATCCTTTTTTAAAAATATTCTTACTTTGTCATAAAACGTTCATTACCAGACGTTAAAAACCCTCCTGTCTTTTAACGGGGATCACACCCAGTGAATATTAGCGCGTACTTTTAATCAGGAATGAAAATGAAAAAGAGCACTCTGGCATTAGTGGTGATGGGTATTACTGCGTCGGCATCCGTACAGGCAGCGGAAGTGTATAACAAGAACGGTAATAAACTGGACCTGTACGGCAAAGTAAAAGCCATGCATTACATGACGGATTATGACAGCAAAGACGGCGACCAGAGCTATATCCGTTTAGGTTTTAAAGGCGAAACGCAAATTAACGATGAACTGACGGGATATGGCCGCTGGGAAGCAGAGTTCGCCGGCAATAAAGCCGAAAACGACTCAAACCAGCAAAAAACCCGTCTGGCCTTTGCCGGTCTGAAATTAAAAAACCTTGGCTCGTTTGATTACGGTCGTAACCTCGGCGCGCTGTACGACGTGGAAGCGTGGACCGATATGTTCCCGGAATTCGGCGGCGACTCCTCCGCGCAGACCGATAACTTTATGACCAAACGCGCCAGCGGCCTGGCGACCTACCGTAACACCGACTTCTTCGGCGTCGTGGATGGTCTGGATCTCACCCTGCAATACCAGGGGAAAAATCAGGACCGTGATGTGAAAAAACAAAACGGCGACGGTTTTGGTACTTCCGTTACCTATGACTTTGGCGGCAGCGATTTCGCGGTGAGCGGTGCGTATACCAACTCCGATCGTACCAACCAGCAGAATCTGCAAACGCGTGGGACTGGCGATAAAGCAGAAGCCTGGGCAACCGGTTTAAAATATGATGCTAACGATATTTATATTGCGACGTTCTATTCTGAAACGCGCAATATGACGCCAATTTCCGGTGGCTTCGCTAATAAAACACAGAACTTCGAAGCGGTAGTTCAGTACCAGTTTGACTTTGGTCTGCGTCCGTCACTGGGTTATGTGCTGTCAAAAGGGAAAGATATTGAAGGCGTAGGCAATGAGGATCTGGTGAATTATATCGACGTTGGCGCAACATACTATTTCAACAAAAATATGTCCGCGTTTGTCGATTATAAAATCAACCAGCTCGATAGCGACAATAAACTGGGCATCAACAATGATGATATCGTTGCTGTCGGTATGGTTTATCAGTTCTGATGTAGCATAAAAAAATGCCGGATGGGGTTGCGCCGCCATCCGGCATTTTACTGTTCATTATGCCGTTAATTTAACCGGTTCATCGTTAAAATCGTCAGCAGGCTCCAGCGCCAGATTCAGCGACGTTAACAACCCACGTAATTTTTCATGAAATTCACGTAAGGTGTATTCCAGTCGCTCTACCACTTCAGTCTCTTTCACCGGCACCGCAGTCCAGTTCCCGTCTTTATCGAACAAGCCAAACTGGTAGCTGTACGTGAAGCGTTTTTCCTGCGCCTCCAGTTCCATCCACCAGCCCCAAAACTCGCGTTTCTCTGGGGCGGGTTTCACATTGACGCAAACAGCCAGACAATCGAAAAAAAACCGATTATCTTCGCACTGCCCTTCCCGGATGTACGGGCCAAGCGCGGTGAATTTCTTGATCAATCTACTTTTCGGATGCCCACTCGGTAACGTCATTACGATCTCCTTAGGTGAAGCACCTGTTTTACCAAATCGATAAAATTTAGCAAACTTTTAACACAATCTCTGATTGATCCAACCGGTTATTTCCTGCAGCCCTTTGTCAAAATTGCGATACACCGGGTTGAATGGAATCTCCAGCAGCTTACCGTCAGAAGATGAAGAAGTGATTAAACGCGACTCCTCTTCCGGGCTAAACGGATCGTTTTTCCAGAACCCCGACAGCATTGGCGTTGGGCAGCGTCGGCCCAGCAGGCCCTGCACTTTTAATGAATAGCGATTAAGCTCAACGCGCAACGCTTCATCGGATGCGTCGTGCATCCCTAAACGACTGGCCAGAACGTCAAGGTACATTTCTGGGACGCTTGCCTGGCGCTGCGGGTCGCTAAGCAGCGCATGAACCACCGGACCCAAACAGGCCACCGCCTTCAGACGTGATGATTCCAGATACGCCAGGCGTACCGCCACGTTGGCGCCAAAACGGAAGCCGAAGGCCGCCACACGGGTGTGATCCACCCACGGAACATTCGGCAGCGCTTTTAATACGTGCTGGTGCAGCAGGCTGGAGTCCTGGGTCAGTTTCCATTTTGACGAGAACCCGACCGACGGCATATCCAGCGTCAGCATGGCAATACCGCGCGGGGCAAAGTAGCGCTCATACAGAGTGTAATAATCCGTTTGCATGGAGTCGAGGCCACCGCACATCAGCACCGTCGGGAACGGACCGTCGCCTTTTGGCATATGCAGGAAGCCGGTAATCGGCGCGCCGCCGGTAACGGCAAATTCCATCTCACGCAGCGTGCCCGGCAGACGCTGTGCGGCCTCTTCATAGGCGCGATTGGCCAGAGCCTGCGCCTGCTCTGCCAGCTCATCGCCTTTTAAGTGCGGATAAGCAGCGATGTTGTAGAGCGTGGAAGCATGCAGCCAGTGGCGTCCGCTCACCTGCGGATCCTCTTCCATAGAGGCTTTCTGTTGCCAGTCCATCGCCTGCTTCGCCCACTCGTAAATCCAGTTTCCGCCGCGATAGCCGATAACCGTGTCGTAAAGCTCTTTATCGGTGCGTTCGGCTTCGCTCATGACGATACGTGCCTGCACTTCGAGGATTTCGCGCGGATCGACGCCACGCCAGATCCACATCAGGCGGTTCACCATGCGGTACCAGTGCGGGATGGTTTTGCCATCCAGGGTCGATTGTACGGACGGCTGCGCGCCGTGATTAAAACGACGAACCAGCGTTGACGTTTCAGGGTGTTTGAAGCGGGGTTTAAACAGGACTTCGCTGAGGTTAGCCTGTGACATGATTGCAGCCTCCATGAGTACTCACTAAGGCATAGTGTAACCTGACACAGCACAAAAAGAACAACGCCCGACAGTGCGGGCGTTGAAAACTTTTTAGATTAGCGACCCGAGATCGGCGGAACGAACACTACGCCCATATCCCACGGCTGCTCAATCCAGGTATCCTGAGGGATATCAACAACATAATCATTCACCAGCGGGCGACCTGCCGGCTTAGCGAAAATAGTGACGAAATGCGCTTTAGGGTACATTTCGCGGATCGCTACGGCGGTACCACCGGTGTCAACCAGGTCATCAATTACGATGAAACCTTCACCGTCGCCTTCGGCACGCTTCAGCACTTTCAGTTCGCGCTGGTTGTCGTGATCGTAGCTGGAGATGCATACGGTATCGACATGACGAATACCCAATTCACGCGCCAGCAATGCGCCCGGCACCAGACCACCACGGCTAACGGCAATAATGCCTTTCCATTGTTCAGAAGGCATCAGGCGGCTTGCCAGTTTACGTGCATGGATCTGCAACATGTCCCAGGTGACGACGTATTTTTCGCTCATGTGAAGTGTCCCAGCCTGTTTATCTACGGCTTAAAAAGTGTTCGAGGGGGAAATAGGTTGCGCGAGATTATAGAGATCTGACGCACTAAAAACCAGTGTTTCGCGGAATCCGCGCCTCTTTTTGCATGCTTTATGCTAGCCGTCAGCGGAGAAAGTGGTATTCTCAATCGCATCGCGCAAGCCTGACTTGTGATGTTTTTAATTCTGCTAACCCTGTGGCCTGCAAGCAAGTTTTGTAGGACATCGCCAAGGAGACTCAACGTGTCTGAACTGTCTCAGTTATCCCCGCAACCGCTGTGGGATATTTTTGCCAAAATCTGTTCTATTCCTCATCCGTCCTACCATGAAGAGCAGCTCGCTGAACACATTCTGAGCTGGGCCCAAGAGAAAGGTTTCCACGTCGAGCGCGATCAGGTCGGTAATATCCTGATTCGCAAACCCGCTACCGCAGGAATGGAAAACCGCAAGCCGGTCGTTCTGCAAGCGCACCTGGATATGGTCCCGCAGAAAAATAACGACACCGTGCACGACTTCACTAAAGATCCTATCCAGCCTTATATTGACGGCGAATGGGTAAAAGCCCGTGGCACCACGCTGGGTGCGGATAACGGCATCGGTATGGCGTCCGCACTGGCCGTTCTGGCTGATGACAACGTGGTACACGGTCCGCTCGAAGTGCTGCTGACCATGACCGAAGAAGCAGGTATGGATGGCGCGTTTGGTCTGCAGGCTAACTGGCTGCAGGCAGATATCCTGATCAACACCGACTCAGAAGAAGAAGGTGAGATCTATATGGGTTGCGCAGGCGGTATCGACTTTACCTCTAACCTGCCGCTGTCCCGTGAAGCAATCCCGGCTGGCTTCCAGAGCTTTAAGCTGACGTTGAAAGGCCTGAAAGGCGGTCACTCCGGTGGCGAAATCCACGTTGGTCTCGGTAACGCTAACAAGCTGCTGGTACGCTTCCTGGCGGGTCACGCTGAAGAGCTGGATCTGCGTCTGGTTGATTTCAACGGCGGTACGCTGCGCAACGCAATTCCGCGTGAAGCCTTTGCCACCCTCGCCGTGGCGGCAGATAAAGTTGATGCGTTAAAAGCGCTGGTCAACACCTACCAGGAAATCCTGAAAAACGAACTGGAAGCCAAAGAGAAGAACCTGGCTCTGCTGCTGGATGCCGTTACTCACGACAAAGCCGCGCTGACCACTCAGTCTCGCGACAGCTTCGTACGTTTGCTGAACGCCACCCCGAACGGTGTTATCCGCAATTCCGACGTAGCCAAAGGCGTGGTAGAAACCTCCCTGAACGTCGGCGTTGTAACCATGACTGACGACAACGTTGAAATTCACTGCCTGATCCGTTCCCTGATCGACAGCGGTAAAGACTACGTGGTAAGCATGCTGGATTCACTGGGTAAACTGGCTGGCGCGAAAACCCAGGCCAAAGGCGGATACCCTGGCTGGCAGCCGGATGCTAACTCTCCGGTTATGCACCTGGTTCGCGAAACCTACCAGCGTCTGTTCAACAAAACGCCAAACATCCAGATCATTCACGCCGGTCTGGAATGTGGTCTGTTCAAGAAACCGTATCCGGAAATGGACATGGTTTCCATCGGGCCAACCATCACCGGTCCGCACTCCCCGGATGAGCAGGTTCATATCGAAAGCGTTGGTCACTACTGGACGCTGCTGACTGAACTGCTGAAGTCGATTCCGGCGAAGTAAGATTCTGCGCTAAATGCCGGATAGCGCTGCGCTTATCCGGCAATCCATCAGAGTCACAGCCCCAACAGCAGCTGTCTTTCCAGTTGGGGATCCAGCAGCGTGACGTGTAATCCCACCAGCCTCACGCCTCGCCCTCCCCGACGTTCTTCCCAGGTTTTACGCGCCGTCGCAATTAAGTCATCTTTATTTAAGCGCGGCCAAACGTGCTCCTGCGTGGTCTGCTGAAAATCATTAAACTTGAGTTTTATCCCCTGGCGAGCGATAAGGAGATCCGGCTTTACCTTGGCCAGACGCCGTTCCAGTTCGGGATAAAGCCGCTCAATAATCGCCTCACACTCTGACCACTTATGAATATCTTCCGCCAGCGTGCGCTCCACGCCGACGGATTTGCGCAGTCTGTCGTTGTTAACGTCCCGCTCGTCAATGCCCTGGCTTCGCTCCCACAGCACGCGACCAAACTTACCAAAACGTTTGAGCAGCATTGCCAGGTCGTATTTTTGAACATCCTCGCAGGTACGCAATCCCATTGATTCCAGCTTCGCGGCGGAGACTTTGCCGACGCCGGGAATTTTGCCGAGCGGTAACGTTTTGAGAAATTCAGGAACATCGGCAGGGGTAATCACATATTGCCCGTTGGGCTTGTTGAGATCGGAGGCTATTTTTGCCAGAAATTTAACCGGCGCAATCCCGGCGGAGGCGGTTAGCTGCAGCTCGTTAAAAATCGTCTGGCGGATCTCCTGGGCGATCAGCGTGGCAGAACCGTGGCAGTGGGTGCTGTCGGTTACATCCAGATAGGCTTCATCCAGCGACAGGGGTTCAATCAGCGAGGTATAGCGGGAGAAAATCGCCTGAATCTGGCGGGAGGCTTCTTTGTAAGCCTCGTAGCGACCGGGTAATAAGGTAAGATGCGGGCATAGCTTTAACGCCATTCCCGTTGGCATCGCGCTACGCACGCCAAATTTGCGCGCCGGGTAATTGGCTGTACTGATAACCCCCCGGCGCTCCCGGCTGCCGCCGATGGCAATGGGAATGTCACGCAGAGCGGGGTTATCGCGCATTTCCACCGCTGCGAAAAAGCAGTCCATATCAACATGTATGATTTTGCGCATTACTCGCCTCCCACAACACTGTTTAAGTATACAGTATTTTTATAGTGTGAGAAGTATGATTATTCCTTACGCCGGACCATTCATGACGAAGCGGGCATCGCACAGGTAACGCACAATATCCTTTTTCGTATGTTCTGCGGGATTCCCCGCCGTACTGACAAACAGTTTATTCACTTTGCGAACATTTGCCCGCAGCAGTTTTTCGATTGTCATCAGGCGGAAGGCATCATTTTCAACGCAGAAAAGCTCGTAGTCGCCCAGACGTTCACCACAAATTTCACAGTGATTCATCCAGTAACGTAGCCCGGTGGTTTTACTTTTATCGAGGTAGTAATTGCTGGCTTTGATGTTCTTTTTTATCTCTTCAGGCAGAGAATTAATGTGGAACAAAAAGCTGTTACGCCTGACCGACTGCCAGCCCTGACCATCCTGATTTTTCTTAATAAAGCGGGTAAACATCACGCCATGGATGCGGGTAATTTGGTGGCAGCTCCAGCAGTGCATCTTCGAGGTAATCACCAGATAGTACGGCGCGACAATATTAAAATTGTCGGTGTCGTAGACATAGTCACGAAGCGCCCCGTTTAGCTCGTGGGGTTCGGTGTACCAGATACCTGAGACCTTGTCGAAATGCGCCCCCTGACAGGCTACATCGGTGACGTTATCAGTATGAATCTCCAATGGAATAATATGGGTTACATCTATCACATTGCCTTCCTGAGGAATAAATTGCCCCCACGTTGCGTGGGGGACGAGAACAGAATTAATGAGTGACGGGAGCAGATTGTTGACGTAAAGAAGTCACCTGCTTTTGCTTGTCCAGCTTATCAACCAGCGGTTGCACAACCTTCTCTCCCTGCTGGCCAAAATATTGATACAACGTATCGGAAGCGCTTTGCGTCAGCACCATGATCTCAATGCGACGGTTCCCGGCACTTTCCGGGTTTTTCGCATCCAGCAGCATTTGGTCCGCCATCGCGCTGACCTGCATGACTTTATTCTGCGGCATTCCGGCATCTTCCAGCACGCGTCGCGCCGACAAAGCGCGGTCGCCGGAGAGGTTCCAGTTGTTGTAAATATTACTCTTATAGCTCATCGCGTCTGTATGCCCGGTGATGATTATCTTGTTATCCAGCGAGTCAAACACGGGAGTCAGTTCAACCAGCAGCGATTTAAAGAACGGCATAATCCTGGCGCTACCGCGTTCAAACATATTGCGATTCTGGTCATCTTTAATCAGTACGCGCAGCCCCTGAGGAACAATCTCCATCTCGAGGTTAGTTTCCATATGCGCATTGCGGGCGATAACGTTAATGTCGGTCGCCAGTTCGCCCAATTCGCGGGCTGATTTTTGTTTCAGCAGCACCGCTTTTTCATTCACATCCAGCGCCTTTTTCGCGTTCTCTTCCGTAATTTTCGCCGTCTCCTGCGGGTTGACGGTTTTATCGAGTTTGTTGCGCGTGACGTTTTTCTTCTGCGCTCCCGGCGCTATCGGCTGCTTGCCCAGCTTATTTAACGGCGCCATACCGCCACCGTTAAAGATTGACTGACCATGCAGCGCCGCCACGATATTTTCGCGGTCAGCTTTACTGACGCTGTTCACAATCCACAACGTCATAAACAACGCCATCATCGCCAGCGTAAAGTCAGCAAATGCCACCTTCCATGCTCCCCCATGATGACCTGCATGATTCTTTTTGATTTGTCGGCGGATAATGGTGGTTTTCGCGCCGCGATCGCGACGATTTGGCCCCTTCCTCATGCTTATTCTTGCTCCAGCATCGCATTCACCCACGCATCCAGATTGGCGAATGTGGGTTTGGAAGCCAGATGAAGAAGTTTACGTCCCGCATCAACCGCCAGCAGCGTCGGCTTACCGCCCGCTTGCGCCACCAGCACGGTACGTACACATTCGAGCAGCGAATGTTCCGCCCGCGCCTGCTGTTCCATGGCGTTTGCCAGCGGATCCATCACGCTATAACAGATGAAGACCCCTAAGAATGTCCCCACCAGCGCCGCCGCCACTTTCAGGCCGATAAGCGCAATGGAACCATCGATTGACTGCATGGTGATGATGATACCCAGCACCGCCGCGCAAATGCCGAAGCCAGGCATCGCCTCGGCGGTACGCTGCAGGGAACGCGAAGGGGTTAACAGCGATTCTTCCGCGGTATCCAGTTCCTGATCGAGGATCCCTTCCAGCTCGTGGGCATCAATTTTTCCCATCGCCATCAGACGGAAATTATCGGCGATAAAGGTCACCAGTCGTTTCTGGGTCAGTACCAGCGGGTATTTCTGGAAAATGGTACTCTCTTCCGGCTGTTCGATATGCTGATCCAACATACGCAGACCGCCGTTCTGCACCATTTCCAGCAGTTCATACAGGCACATCAGCAACTGACGCTGGAACTCCGGCCCCATTTTCTTTTTGCTGACCACGCCTTTGATCTGGTGAGCAATCTCTTTAAGCACATGCATTGGGTTACCGATAATCATCGCCCCCAGACCGGCCCCCACGATAATAATAATTTCTGCCGGCTGCCAGATAGCAATTAACTGTCCGCCAGCCTCAAAGTAGCCACCAAATACGCAGCCTAAAACCACCAATAAACCAAAAATCTTTTGCATTACGTCCTCCGCATGTTGATTCGGAATTGTTAATCTGGATATAAACAATCACGAATCTTGTGCGTGATTTTTTTATTCATTTGACAAATTCGAGCTTCAGTCAGCCCTAATACCAGCGCGATTTCTTTTAAATTCATATCGTGCTGGTAATACATTGAGAGCACCAGTCCCTCCTTTTCGCTGAGTTGGCTCAGGGCATAACCCAGCATTTCCTGCGTGACGAATTGTTCTTCAAGCCCCCGCCCTTCGAGCGGCGCAATCGGTATATCGCCATTCAGTAATTCATCCAGGCTGGCCAGCGACTCGGCACCTTCCAGCTGTTGATATTCCTGATAATCTTCAGACGACAAACCCAACCGGGAAAGCTCTTCCCATGAGGGTTCATGCCCGAGCTGAGTACGCGCATCACGAATCAAATCTTTAATCTGATGGTATTTTTGTCGTAGCTGACGAGGCCGCCAGTCGAGGCTGCGCAGCTCATCGAGTATGGCTCCGCGGATACGATGGACGGCATAACCGGCAAAGCCCTCATCCGGTTGACCATAGCGGCGAATCGCATTCAGTAATCCCATCAGCGCCGTTTGCTCCATATCCTGCCTGTCCATAACGCAGGTACATTGCGGCGCAAGTTGACGCACCACTTTGCGCACCAAAGGAAGATAAGCCTGTAAATAATGGCTCTCTTGCTTTGGCGTTAGCACGGGCGTCGCATTAAAATCTTCTGACTCGTAAGCATCCTGGATCATGTTATTTCCTGGCTTGTCGCTTATTGAAACACGACTTTTTTCACCAATATGTCCTTATACGGTGTCGCCATTTTGCGTTTCGCTAATTCAATTTTCAGATTTTCAAAAACTTTCTTTCTGATATCGGAGATCTTCAGCGCCCGAATCTCTTCATATTTCATATTCGAGAGTTCATCTACCGTAATACTTTGATAGAGCGGTTCGTCTTTCTTAATTTTTTCAGCGTCTTTCTCTGAATCAACGACCATTACCAGCTCTGCCACCATGTATCGGTCTGTCCCTTCACTAT
Source organism: Citrobacter sp. RHBSTW-00859 (assembly GCF_013729795.1). Taxonomy (NCBI): domain Bacteria; kingdom Pseudomonadati; phylum Pseudomonadota; class Gammaproteobacteria; order Enterobacterales; family Enterobacteriaceae; genus Citrobacter; species Citrobacter sp. RHBSTW-00859. The sequence continues at coordinate 3,897,157 of NZ_CP056284.1, forward strand.
CATGAAGCGTAACCACCGTTTCCGGCAGAGAAACAAATATGCTGCTGCTCTCATCCTGATTTTCTTCGGGTATCTCAGTGGATTTTGCTGCCTTAGCTATCGCACCTTTATTCATAAAATGATAAATACCCCATCCAGCCCCACCAGCAATACCCAGAGCAACGACAGAGCTGATCACACACGCAATAACAATTTTCTTCATCTTGCTTTTACACTTTGATCAGAACGGATTCGTTCTGTTGAAATTGAGGTTCGTCGTTAAGCGTTAGCGCCGACGTCACCTCGTCCTGTTGATGACCTGACTGCTGTTGTTGCTGTTGCGATTGTCCCTCGGAAGAGACCTGAACATTCACTTCCATGAAGTTCTGCGCCGTGAGGTGCTGGCGTAAGTTCTCGCTAAATTGCTGCAACGAGCGGCAGACATCGCTCTGATTTGCGCCGATGTGCACCATCAGCTTTCCTGCGTCCAGCTGCACGGCAATTTCCAGTTTGCCCAGCGATGGCGGGTCTAGACGAATGGTCGACACCTGCTGTTGCTGACCCAACTGGAATTGAATTCTGTCTTTGAGCAGCGCGGTGAGCTTCTCGCCGAGCTCCTCTGTTGACAGCGTGGTAGGCGCGGAAACTTGCGTCGACACCACGTTGTGGTCGCTCAGGGCATTTACCGGCTGAGTTCCCTGCACCGCCGTATTGAGCAAACTTTGCGACGCAAGCGATGGGTTAACCGTTACGCTATCCGTTTTTCTCACCGCCATCGGGCGAGGAACGGCGTGATCCGCTGACTTCACCCGGGCGGAAATTTGCTGTGAGGTCGAAAGCGAGACAGGTTCAGGCGCGATCGCGCGCAGATCCTGGGCGGAGAATGTCGCCAGTTTGGCCTGCTGATCCGGGGTTGCCTGGGGCAAATTCTCGGTGATCGATGCCAGTAACGTTTGCAGCTTTGGCGACAGTGACGATAAATCCGTGGCGTGCTGCTCAGCCGACGGCATGGATTGTTTTCCTTGCCCGGCCATCGCGCTCGCCAGTTGGCGCAAAAGCGCAGACCCCGCCCCCGTAGTTTGCGCCTGCGTCAGCATTTTCAGCATCTCACCGTCAGGCTGCTTCTGCGCCGCCGCAGGCGTTAACGGCTGTGCCGGTTGCGCCAGTAACATCGCCAGCAATGCCTGCATGGCCGCAGGATCTGCATCATCGCGTTGATGCTCAGGCAACGACGCCTGCTGTTGGTTTATTTTTGCGCCGATCAAACGTTCAGCCACCGCGTTAAGCCCGGCCCGCGGTAAAGAAAACGTGCTGCCGCTCGTTGACGTTGTTGGGGCCGAAATAGCCGCTTTTTCCGGTGTGGCCTCTGCCAACGCACTGGCCGAGGCCAGTAATACAGGATTCATGCCTTCTCCGAAATTAAATTAACCATTGAGTACGCCAACATTCCTTCCTGATTTTGCTGATGTTGATCCATGCGCGCTTTGAGTTCTTCCGCACGCTGCGTTCGTCGGGCAATCAGCACCTCAAACGCCGCATGCAGGGTGTCTTTGACCTCTCGCAACGCGGTGGCATCGGTTTCCCAGGCGGCATAGTCATGAAAAACGCGCATCACCTGCTGATGCAGGCCGGGTAATCGGCGCCAACGCTTTCGATCCAGCGCCTCGTTCATCTCTTTTACCAGGGCATAAAGCTGCTGTTGCTGACGCTCTCTTTCCATCGTCTTATCCCAGCTTTGCCGACAGACCTTCCCAGCCTGTGCGTAGATTGGTCAGGATGAGGATCACTTCATCAATTTTTTCCAGCGACAATTCGCCGCTGGCTTCATACAGGCGGTAGACGCAGTGGTCATACAGCCGGGACAAATTCACCACCAACTCGCCGCCCGTTTCAAACTCCAGCGAGCTGGTTAAGGCGTTGAGAATATCGATACATTTGTTGATGCTTTGCGCCTTGCGCTCATAGCGTTTGTTCTCAATGTGGCTTTTGGCGCGTTCCAGCTCGTCCATCAGCCCCGAAAACAGCACCAGCACCAGCTCTAATGGCGATGCTGCTGCGGTACGCGCAGCAAGATCCATCTCTTTGTATTGCGAATAACCATCCTGCGTGTCGTACATGTTGATTCTCAATCCTTCTCTTAAATCAGCCGGTTACATAAACGCGGCCATACTCATTTTCATGGTGTACGTTTCCACCAGCGTATTGGTGTACTCTTCCACATAGCGCTCGTAGTTGGTGTTATAGGTTTCAGTCAGCTGATCGCTTTCGTCCTGAATTTTGCTCTGCTGGTCATCAATGTTTTCCTGGCGCAGGGCGATGATGCCGTTGCTGGAATCCAGATAGCTTTCCATCAGGTCGTCCATCTGCGCGACCATGCTGTCCTCCCCGACAAAAATAGCGGTCAAACCGTCCGGGTTTTCTTCCATTGCTTCGCTGAACTGAGTGGAGTCAATTTGTAAGTGACCGTCGGAATCCAGCGTGATGCCATAATCAACAATCGACACGCCACCGTAAGACGCGTGAGCAATATCATCCATCTGATTTGCCAGCGAATTCATCCCGGCGTCACCCGCAAAAACCCCGGACGCCGTGTCGTCATCGCCATAGCTGGTCAGTGAATCGATGGTGTCGACCAAGGTGTTGTAGGCATCAACAAAGGTCTGCACTTTGGCCTGCGATCCGCTGGAGTCTTCCGCGACGGTAAAAGTGGTCACATCGTTAGGATCATCAGGATCGCTAACCTCAGAAAAAGTCATCGTCACGCCGGGGATCACATCGTCAAAGGTATTGGTGCTGCTGGTGATCGCAGGGCCATCCTCGTTACCGAGGTGAATAATGGCGTCCTGCGCTTGCGTTATCTGTTGTTCACTGGAGGATTCCGCCGTAGCCAGATCGGTGTTACCCGAAACGCTCACCGAAAAACCGCTTTGCTCACCGGTGGTATCAGAGGTCAGCATGATGGTGGTCGTGCCGTCGGTCTTAACCAATGCCGCCGACACGCCTGGGTTATCGTCCGAGTTATTAATCGCATCAACCAGTTCACTGGCATCAACACAGTTATCGCCATCCTCATCGACCGTAGACAGGTCAATATCCATGGTTGTGCCGTCATCCATGGTTATCTCAAATGAACCCGTCGCGGCGTAAGTATCGTCGCTCATGCTGAACGTGGTTTGTTGCCCCTGTGCTAACTGCGAAACATAAAATGAGTAGGTCCCCGCCTGTGCCTGCGAGTTTGCCGACACCGTATTCGACTCATTATTTGTGGTGGCGGAAAACGTCAGTGGGCCGTCGGTGTCGCTGTTCAGCGCATCGATTGCCGTCTGAAAATCAGTCAGCGCGTTACTGAGCGAGTCCAGACCGCTGCTCTCAGCATTCAACTCGTTCTGTTGGTTCTGCAGATTCGTCGCCTGGGTGGCAATATCGGCGTAGGCAAATTGTTGTGCTAATTTTTGGATCGGACTCGTATAGCTCATGATCAATGACTCCGTGCAACGTTATTTATGTAAAAGCAAAATACATGCCAATAATTTTTACAATTAAAATTCAGTGAGTTAACTTAGTAGCGGAAATGAATTTTCCCTTCCCCAGGAAGGTTTCCAGGTAAAAGCCAGGTCGCTGAAAGCACAACACCGCCGGGTGGCGGTGTTGGAAATGACGTTAAGTCAGGAATTACTGCAGCAGGCTGGAAACCATGCTGGACATGCTGTTGGACTGCTTCAGCATGGTGATGCCGGTTTGCATCAGCACCTGTTGCTGGGTCATGTTGGACGCTTCCGTCGCGTAGTCGGTATCCATAATGTTACCGATCGCCACTTCAGTGTTGTCCTGCATGCTGGTCAGGTTAGCGGCGGTATCGTTCAGACGGTTGATAGATGCACCCAGTTTGGACTGGATCTTAGACACGTCGTCCATTGCAGTCTGGATAGTAGTGATCATCTGGTTTGCAGAACCAGAAGCGGTCAGCTCAGTACCACCGGAAATGCCTGCAGTACCGGTCGCATCTAACTGATCAGCTTCGAAAGAATTGCTAACGCTTTTTAAATCGGTAACCAGAGAGTCCAGTTGGCTGGAGATATCAACGGTCATGGTGTCAGAAGATTCAGCACCAACCTGGAAGGTTACCGCCCCCTGGAACAGACCGTCTTTGCCGGTGTTGCTGGTACCGGAAACACCGAACAGGTTGGTGCCGCCGTAAGTGGTGTTCTGCAGCATATCGGACATCTGCTGACCCAGTTCGTCGTATTCGTCCTGCATCGCCTGCAAATCTTCGTCGCTGTAGGTTCCGTTCGCTGCCTGAGTGGACAGGTCTTTCATACGGCCCAGTACGTCGGTCATTTCGTCAAACATGCTGTCTGCAGTTTGCAGCATCGCAGTCGCGTCCTGAATGTTGCTCAGCGCAACGCCCATACCGCTGGACTGCGCAGTCAGACGGTTGGCAATCTGTTTGCCCGCAGCATCATCTGCAGAAGAGTTAATACGGTTACCTGTCGCCAGACGTTCCATAGAAGTAGACAGTGATGCGCTGCTTTTGTTGATAGCGTTAACAGCGGACATTGATGCGGTATTAGTATTAATCGATAACATGGTACTGCTCCTTGGGAATAATCGTTTTCGTTTCGATACTCTGTAAAAACGACCACCCCTTCGGAAAACTTAAAGCGCTGCAGAAAAATTTTTTACGCCTTGCACAACATCGTTAACGCGAGAGATAAAACGTCTCCCACCTCTATTTTAGCTTTCCGTGCTCCTCACCAAAACAATCACTGCATAAGGAAGATCTCAATCAAGATTTAATTAAAAGATTATTAGAAATATCTAATAACGACCCGATCGATTACGCACCTTCTATGTTAACCTTATGATAAAAATAAGATTATGCTTAGATAAAAATGTTTTAAAGAGCCTGGTTATAACTTTATTTTACATTTGGTTGCAAATGCCATGTATTTTTATATTGTGAGTCTCAGACACTTTCGCTACATTTCCAATCCTCTTTTGCACAGCATAAAAAACACTCAATACCGATTTACCTGCTGTTTCTCAGGCAGAAGACATCTCAATTTCTCCAGAATTTTAATGCACTGATTTTTAACGGTGTGACACCAGGGATATAAAAATCTTGCGCGGGTATAATAAACCATGAGTATTGTAGTCAACAATTGGCGGATGGACTCTTCGCTTAATGCGTTAATCCACTGTGAAACAGGTGAGATACGTCGCCTGGGCGAATACCATTTTATTCTGTTAGAGACATTAGCTAAAAATGCCGATGTTGTTTTATCTCGTTCATTTTTAATGACCGCTGTCTGGAAGAATCGCATCGTCGGTGGAAATAGCCTGCCGACAGCCGTTCACGCCCTGCGCGTCGCTATTGATGATGGTAAACAACAAGAAATTATAAAACCATACCAAAAAAAGGGTATTTGTTTAATAAACTCTATCTAACTGAAATCATTGCTCCTAATGAAAATAAGGTTGATGACAGCGCCAGTGAGGTAACCGAAGAGAATGCTGAGGTAGTTGAAATCCTCGCGTCTGAGGAGCAACTGCCATCAACAACAACAGAAAAAATAACCTTAAATAACAGTTCATTACATGAAGTCAGCAAGAAAAAACTGGCAACCAAACATCATCCTTATCGGGCTGTTCTGATTACCTTGCCCGTTATCGTTGTCGCTCTGTCGCTGTTTGCACTGATCTCATATTTTAAAGCGCCGTCATCCACTAAAACGGAAGAAACTCCACAACTGGTTAAAGAAACGCTTGAAAATGCCAACCGTATTACGGTCTATCATCTTTACGATCCAGGTGAGAATAAGAAATCGTTATCGCTTGTTTCAAAACATATTCTTCCTGGTATAGAGCAAATCAATCAACTGTTGGTCGCGCATAGCGCCTCGATGACCCTTTATTATCGGGTCTCGTTGAACAAACTCGCACTTGATATTGTGATGAGCAATCAATGCAATGATAGCTGGCAGTTAGCACTAAGCTTTGATAACTGGCTAAATAAAGATAACGAAATGAATGGTATTTTAATTAAAGAAGTGGAGAAAATGTTAAATGAAATGCCAAAATGCAAATAATTACGCTTTTTATATCCTGGCTATTTCCTCCCTATTTTTTAGTTTTCTGGCCCATGCCCACATTGAGCACACGGTTATTGCCTATTATGATCTTAACGCCGGAAGGAATGCACATTACCAACTTATTCTGAGCCCACAACACAAGGATACGGCCCTTACGCTCATCCCTTTGGAACATAATAACCAGGTTCCTTCAGTATTCGAGATCTCCACTTGCCTTAATCGTTCTACAGAATCATCTCAACAAGGTGAGCTTCATTTTAGCGATGCGAAAGCGGATAATAACGATCTCCGCTTATCAAATTTCAGTTCCTTTATTGTTGAGCATAACCTTCATACGTGGTGGATTCATTTAAACCCGCAGCAAAATTTGCTCTTCACTCAGGATGTAGGAGGCCTGTTAATCACAGCCCCCTCGGCATTTACCTTTTCGACAACATCTTGTCAGCAGAATTAACTTAATAAGCTACGGACAGTCTGGCTGGAAAGCCGGGCTTGTCCGTTGACCGCCTGGGCTAAAACCTGATAATTGTGATTAGCATGATCCAGTACCCCGCCCAGTGATTCAGATGCTTTAACCGCACTTTCTGCCTGCGGAAAACGCGCCATACCGTCAATCAGCTGCCGGGCCTTCTCCTGCTGCGCGGCCATTTGCGCGCGCTGATCGCCAATCGCATCCAGCGCCTGCTGTAACCCATCCTGAGTGCGGGAACTGCCCTGCGCGATATGTTGCAGAAGCTCATCTGAACGAGAGGGATCGGCAAATGTCTTTAGCAGAGTAAACGCCGAGGACTTCGCGTCAACATCACGTACGCTCAGGGTTTGTTGGATCTGCTGCCATTGCTTCTCCGTCGTGGAAAAGCTCAGCGCCCCCTGCTGATCGTGCACCTGTACACCGACACGGCGCAGCGCATTGCTCATCATCATTTTGTATTGACCAGGATCCAGGTCCTCGCCTACCACCACCGCAGAGTGCTGCGTCTGCCGCCCGTCAGAAACACTGAACATGCGTGAACTTATCGCGTTTTTTTGCAGCATCTGCGCCAGTTCAGGCGAGTGAAAAGTGACGCGTGCCTCGCCCTGTAAAACCGGACGCAACTGCCTGTCGACCGCATCACCGGACAATGTTGGCCGTTTTTCCAGCCACTGGGTAAGTTCTGCCCCCTTCTGCTGCAACGTCTGTCCGCCGCGGCGAGAAGCGTGACGAAAGTCCAGCAAATGCTGCTCCAGTTGACCCAGGTAGTGGTCAGCCTGCTGCAGCGTGGTGAGCTGATCGTTAAGCTGCACGCTGTAGCGCTGAGGCCGGGTAGTAATAAGGGGTGAGGCCGGGTAATCACTCGCCGTTGCGGGTAACTTTTGACGGACAGGGGCATTCTGCGCAACGGTATGCTGCTGCACAGAAGGATTAAGCGCTCCGCTACCGGAGAGTGATGTTGTATTTAAACCGACCTGCATACTATTCCTGAGCTACTGCTAACTGTTAAATCACACTGAAAAGGTTTAACTCACTCACTTTGGAGTAGGTTTTTAAAGTGGCTTCCATCGCCATTTCCAGACCGGTAAAGGTAATGGAGGCTGGGCCATAATCCAGATCGCTCAACTGACTGATAAGCTGATCGTTGGAGGTAGTGATATCCGTCTGAGCACTGCTCAGCATGCTCATCGTATTCTGCGTTTCACCAATGGTGGCTATAGAAGCGTTGAGCGCGTCTGAGGCCACATCCACCGTATCAATGGCATTTTGAATATCGCTTTGCACCTGTGGATCGGCAGGGTCAACCGACGGATCCTGTAATTCTTTCGACAACGACGTCAGAGTGTTCAGAACGTCGAGGCTATCGCCGAAGAAATCGCTGACTGCCACATTGGTATCAACCTCAACGCCATTGGACACCGTGGTCTGGCGATGATCGTCGTTACCCTGATAGGTATAACTGTCGGTCACCCCGTCACCGTCCTCATCTACCGCGACAATGGGCGGTTGATCGTTCACCGTCCCGCCAAACACATAGTGACCGTCTTCATCCTGATAATTCAGCGCCGAGACCATCGCTTCGGTCATCGACTGAATATCCTGCCCCAGGCTGGATAACGACTCGGCGGTGTTGGTGCCGTTGGCGGCCTCCAGCAGATCGTCGCGAATCGCTAACAGATCGTTATTCACTCCATCCAGAATAGACTCCTGTTGGCTCATCCCCGCCGAGGCGGAATCAATATTAGTTTGATACTGATCGAGAGCCGATTGCTGGCGGTTAAGCTGGGTGATTCGTGTCGCAGCGATAGGATCGTCTGACGGCAGCAGAATACTTTTCCCTGTCGCCATCTGCGTGACAACGTGGGAAAGATCGCTGGAAAGATCGTTAAAACTCTGCGTCATAGACACATAGGATTGTTGGGTAGACACGCGCATGATAATAGCCCTCCAGATTAACTACACATTTCCAGCACAGAGTCGAAAATATCTGCGCCCGTTGAGATAACTTTGAGGTTGGCCTCGTAAATTTGCTGGTAGGTAATGAGGTTCACCGCTTCTTCATCCATGCTGACGCCGCTGACGCTGCTCTGCTGGTTCTGTGCTTCGGAGTACACGTTCGCTGCCGCTTGCGCTTCCGTCTGGTTTTGCTGGCTGTAAATACCGATGTTACTGATGATTGATGAACAGGCTTCGCCCACGGTTACGCTACCAAGCCCCTCGATATCTAACGGTTCGGTTGAGAGGTTGATCAACGCCTGCAGGTTATCGCTGTTGCCGCTTTCATCCGGCGAACTGGAAAACGCCAGCTCATCGGCGGTGATATCGGGGTTCACTTCCAGCGGACCATCCGATGAGTTTTCGTCATAAATAAACAGCGGCTCGCCGGGATTTCCGTTCAGGTCGTAGCCCTGCGCCAGTTGGGTGTTAACCGCATCGGCAAACTGCTCTGCCATGCTGTTAATCGTCCCCGTCAGTGGCGTCAGTACCTCATTCTGATAATCAAACAGCGCGCCCAGCGAGCCGCCGGTATCGGTGTTCATGGATGACGTGGTTCCGGCGAACGTCAGCGACATGCTCTGCGTGCCGTCGGCGTTGGTCTCCAGTTCGAGGGTGGAACTCTCTTGCCCGCTCACCAACGGCTGACCGTTTTGCAGCGTGACGTTGTAGTTACCTTCATCATCAATATTGACCTGAACATCCATGATGCCGCTCAGTTCTTCAACCATCTGGTCGCGGGCATCGTAGAGCGCAGACGCGTTATCCCCGTTGGCTTCGGCTTCAGTGTTCTGCTGGTTATAGCTGGCAATACCGCTGGTAAGCGTATTCACCTGCGCCACCATCGCCTGCTCCTGACTAACGATTTCACTGCTTTGCGAATCGATATAATCAAGGGTGTTATCCACGCGCAGCGCCAGCGCGCCGGACTCGCTGATCACCTGCTCACGCAGAGCAGAGTCATCCGGGCTGGTGGTGGCTTCGTTTAGCGCGGCAAAAAAGTTGTCAAAGCCGCCGCTCAGGCTGCTGTTATCATCGCTGAGCACGGTTTCCAACTGAGTTAAATACGTCTGCTGGGTGTTGTAATAGCCGTAATCGCTGGCGGCATACCAGACCTGGTTCACCTGATACTGGTTGGATACCCGGCGAATACTGTCCACCTGCACACCGTTACCCGCGCTGTTCGCCGAGCCTGAGCTGGCGCCAATGGTACTGGTGACGGCCACCTGCCGGGTATAACCGTCGGTCATGGCGTTCGCCGTGTTTTGCGCCGTTACGTTAAGCTCCACCTGCGCAGTTGATGCGCCGCTGTAGCCAATGTTAATCATGTCCATCAAAGAGTCCTCGCCGGTCAGTTCCCCGGTCTGTCGTTAACAACCTTGCCGATTAAAAGCGGCGAAAAAACCTCAGTTCTTAAGCCGCCGCGCAACCTTTATCCTTTGTGATGCGGGGAGAGCTGTTTAACGATCATCGCCGCAATCCCAATACCGTGCTGCTGGGCCAGGCTGTTACATAACTGATCGTCGTAAAACCCCTGCATCATGCGCACCGAGTCGCTGTTAAACGGGTTATCTTTGGAGTCGAAGATCTCATTGGTTTTACGCATCTCTTTCAGCATGTTGCGTAAGAAAATGGCTTCAAACTGCTGGGCGGCTTTCTGCAAATCGTTATCTTTAATTTTCGGGCCCATTAACGCATCGCTACCGTCAATGCCCCCGCTATGATTCACTTTGATGTCAGCCATTAAATGACCTCCAGATCGGCATCCAGTGCCCCGGCTTCATGCAGGGCCTGTAAAATGGACATAATGTCGTCCGGCGTGGCCCCGAGGCTGTTGAGCGCATTAACCAGCGTTTTCAGGCTGCTGGATTCAGGCAGCGTAATCATCCCCGGTCGGGCGTGATTCACCGAAATATTACTCTGCGGCGTCACCGCCGTACGACCGCCGGCAAAGGCATTCGGCTGGCTGACGTTGCTGCTTTCATTGATGGAAACCGTCAGGCTGCCATGCGATACCGCCGCCGCGTGCAGGGCAATGCCATCCCCCATCACCACCGTGCCGGTACGCGAGTTAAACACCACGCGGGCGCGTACTTTTTCTGCCTGAACCTGGACGTCATCTAACTGAGACATAAAGGCAACGCGCGCCCCTGGGCTGGTTGGCGCACGAACGCTGACGTTGGTCGAGCTTTGTGCCGTAGCAATGCCGCCAAACGAGGCGTTGATCGCCGCCGCAATATTATTGGCATCTTTAAAGGAGGGACGCTTCAGATTAAGCGTAATGGTGTCACCCATCTGGAAATCGCTGGGAATTTCACGTTCGACTGACGCGCCATTCGGTATCAGTCCGGCTGTGGGGGTATTCACGGTCACGCTGGAGCCGCTAGCCCCGGTCGCGTTCATCCCGCCCACCACCACGCTCCCTTGTGCAAGGGCATAAACCTCCCCATCTGCGCCGTGTAGCTGGGTGAGCAATAGCGTACCGCCGCGCAGGCTTTTGGCATCGCCAATCGACGAGACCGTGACATCAATGGTCTGCCCACGCGAGTACATTGGCGGCAGCATCGCGCTGACCGCTACCGCCGCGACGTTTTTCACCTTCGGATCGATTTTACCCGGCAGTTGTACCCCGAACTGGCGCAGCATGTTGGTAATAGTTTGGTTCGTGAATTTGACCTGGTTTTTATCCCCGGTTCCGTCCAGCCCCACCACCAGGCTGTAGCCAACAAGTTGGTTTTCCCTGATCCCCTGGACGTTGACCAGCGACTCCAGAGATTGCGCCTGCGTAGTGCCGGGCAGCACCAGGCTCAGGGCGATAACGATGCCATTTAACGCCTTCATCCAGCGCCCGCTTATGTGTTGCATATTAAAATCCTGCATTAGATCGGGAAGAGAGGATGGTTAAACAGACGCGTCAGCCAGCCCGCCGCATTGGCATCGCTCAATGCTCCACGGCCCGCATAGGAGATACGCGCATCGGCAATACGCTGCGATGAGACGGAGTTGTCGTTTTGAATATCATCGGCGCGCACCAGACCACTCAGGCGAATGTACTCATCCCCCTGGTTGAGGGTGAGCCATTTTTCACCACGAATTTCCAGAATGCCGTTCGACTGTACCGAGTGCACCGACACCGTAATTTCGCCACGCAAACTGTTTTGCTGCTGCGAGGTCGCCGTCCCGTTAAAATCGCGATTGGCGTCCACGGAAGCGGAAAGATTATCTTTGGTATGCCCAAAAAGAGTCGGTGCGCCGATATCAACGGTATTGTTCTTGCCGAAATTGGTTTTCGCCTGTTTGCTCGACTGGGTGGATTCTTCCAGCATCACGGTCAGGATGTCGCCCACCCGATAGGCGCGGCGGTCTGCCGTCAGCGACCACTTGTAACCCGTTTCGAACACCCCTCCCGCGCGACCATCCGCCGTTGGCGGCAACTCGGTTTTGGGAGGAGCAAAGAATTCGTCATTTTTTTTGACCAGGAGGGCCTGCGATTCGCACCCGCTTAACAGGGGCAGCAGTACCACCAGCCAGAGATAATTTTTCACGTTCTGCCTGTTTACTTTAAATTTGCCGGATAAGGCGAAGCCGCTATCCGGCATTTCACATTCTTGAATTACAGCGTCTGACTAATAAACTGCAGCATATCGTCTGCCGCAGAGACCATTTTGGCGTTCATCTCATAGGCGCGTTGCACGTTAATCATCGCCACCATTTCGTTGACAATATCCACATTCGAGCCTTCCAGCGCGCTGTCCTGCAAAGTGCCCAGACCATCTTCCCCCGGAATACCTTCCGTCGGTTGACCGCTGGCTACCGTTTCCAGATACAGGTTGTCGCCTTCGGCTGAAAGCCCCGCCGGGTTGGCGAAGTTCACCAGCGTCAGTTGCCCCAGTTCGGTCGGATCGCTGTCGCCGGTCAGGATCGCCGTCACGGTGCCATCTTCGCCAAATGCCACGTTGGTCGCGCCTGCGGGAACATCAATTTCCGGTTGCAGCGGCAACCCCTGGGCGTTGGTTAGCACGCCGTCGGCGTTAATCTGCATATTGCCGTCACGGGTATACGCAATATCCCCGTTGGCCTTTTGCACCTGCCAGAACCCCTGCCCCATGATGGCCACGTTCATCGCATTATCGGTGGTTTCCACATTCCCTTCGGTGAAGGTTTTTTGGGTTCCAACGATGCGCACACCGCTACCGAACTGCATTCCGGTCGGCATGATGTTGTTTTGATCGAGCATGGCGCCCGGTGCTTCCTGAGTCTGATAGAACAGATCAGCAAACATCACGCGGTCACGCTTAAAGCCCGTGGTGTTGACGTTGGCGATGTTGTTGGCAATCGCACTCATCTCAGCATCCTGCGCCGACAGGCCGGTTTTACTGATCCATAACGCTGCGTTCATAAAACTTTATCCCTGATTAAAGGCTACGACTCAGGAGCCGCGTAGCAGCCTGTTGCCGGAGTCGCTGAGATCTTCAGCGGTTTTCATCATCTTGATTTGCGCTTCAAACTGGCGGTTCATCGCAATGGACGACATCATTTCGCTTACCGCAGACACGTTACTGCCTTCCAGAAAGCCGCCGCTTACTTTGATGTTTTCATCGCGCTGGGCCGGTAAGCCATCCGCCGTCACCAGCATTCCCTCGCTGTTTTTCGCCAGATTGGCGACCGGGATATCCACCAGCTTCAGCCGATCGATATCCATCGTGGCGGTAACATCACCGTCGTCAGGCGTAACCGAGAGCGTGCCGTCGCTGCCGAAAGAGGCAATCGCGTTTGGCGGCAAAATAATCGGGCCGTTATCTCCGAGCACCACGTTACCGTCGATGGTCAGCTGACCCTGATCGTCTTGCTGAATATTGCCGTTGCGGGTATAGACCTCGTTTCCGGCTTTGTCCTGCACGGCGATATAGCCCGTCCCCTGAATGGCGACGTCCAGCGGGCGCTCGGTTTTTTCCGCCACGCCGGTGCTGTCATTGACGCCGCTGGGACTTTCCTTCGCCATAAAACGCGTATCAAAACCACCGCCCTTCACTTTGTCATTACTCGCCATCGCCATATCCGCGCGAAAACCATTGGTGTTGACGTTGGCGAGGTTGTTGGCGCTAATTTGCTGCTCTTGTAACGTCTGGGTGGCGCCGCTCAGCGCGGTATAAATCAACCGATCCATTTCTTAGCCTTACATCGCCTGGAAGAGAGCCTGATCCAACTGCGTACTGGTGGAAATCACCTTGGTGTTCGCCTGGTAGTTACGCTGGGCGGTCATGAGATTGACCAGTTCGTTGGTGATATCCACGTTGGAGCTTTCGAGCATGCCGGAGGAGAGCGTGCCGCAGGAGCCGGAGCCAGGCGTACCTATCAGCGGCGTACCGGATTCGCCCGTCTGTACCCAGGCAGTACCGCTCACTGCTTCCAGTCCGTTCTCATCCGGGAAGGTGGCGAGTACAACCTGGCCCTGCAGCATGCGCTCACCGTTGCTGTAGGTGGCGTAAACTTTACCGTCGTCATCGACCTGCACGCCGTTTTGCGTTGCCGAGGCATAACCGGTGGCGGCGTTGGTGGTGACTGAGAAATCAGAGCCGTACTGAGTACAATCGGAGTAGTCAATCGTCATTGAAATCGGTGCGGCTTCATCGGTGGTGAAGGTGATGGTTTGCGGTGTGGTTGGAGCCGTCAGCTTGCCGGTATTTGGGTCGAAGGTCAGCGTAGTCGGCGGTACACCGCTCTGCGCTTCACCATCAAAGGTGTATTGCACTTCCCAGGTGTTATCCGCCGTTTTAGTAAAGTACTGGCTAACCGAGTGCTCATTACCCAGCGAGTCATACACGGTGGTGGTGTAGCTGTCGGTGTAGGTATCGCTGTTGTTGGCATCAAACGGCACGGTTGCGCGATCGATTGTTTCATCACTGGCGTCAAAGTTTGCCGTGAAGGTCATGCTGTCCGTGGCCTGCGCCGGGATGTTGCCGGTTTTAATCTGGATATCGGTAACGGTGCCGGTTTGCAGCGTGCCGCTGTCATCAACCGGATAGCCCTGCAGGTAATCGCCAGACGCATTGACGATATAGCCGTTTTTGTCCGTCACGAAGGAACCCGCGCGGGTATAGGAGATGTTCCCGGCGCTGTCGCACATCACAAAAAAACCATCGTCGTTGATCGCCAGATCCAGCGCATTGCCGGTTGAAACCATAGAGCCGCCGGTGGAGATGCTTTGTGCCGAACCCGCCACGCTCACGCCCATCGCCTGCGTTCCGGCATACATGGCGGAAAACTGGGTGGTCATCGATTTATACCCAACCGTACCGGAGTTTGCGATGTTGTTACTGATGCCATCAAGCTGTTCGTTGACGGCGTTCAGTCCCGTCGCTGCAATTTCATAACTCATTGTTTCTTCCTGTAATGTAAACGAGATCAGATCACGGTGTTGCTGTCGGCGTTATCGCCGCCGTCGTCAGTATCCGGCGGCGTGATGTCATCAGTGCTGTCCGGAACGCCAAACTGGGTGATCATGGTGAAAGGCACTTCGCCAACGCCGTCAACGTTGAGCACCGGCGTGCTGCCATCGAGCGGAATACGCACATCTTCCACCGTTCCCGTAACCTCAATCGGCACTTCCTCTTCTCCGGTATTGGTCACCACGGATACGCTGTAATCGCCCGGCGGGATGCCGTAATCCGCAGGATTGATGTCGAAATCCACCTGGCCGGGCCCGACGGAGGTTTCACCTTGCGGGATCAGCGACACGGTGTAGTCATCACCGGCTTCATCGGTAAAGTGCAGATCCACATCGGTACAACTGTCATCCAGAGTCACGCGTCCCTGGATTTCTTTGCTGTTGTCTTCGATATCCAGCGAGGTGGTTTGCACCATGATGTCGTCGCCGACCATATTCCCCAGCGCCATCACCTGAATGTTGCTCATCAGTACGGCGTTAGTGTTTGCCTCAACGCTCATCTCTTCCATCATGGCAACCTGCGCCATGGAGGCGAGCTGATCGATATAGGCCGTAGGATCGGTTGGATCGGTCGGGTCCTGGTTTTCAATTTCAGCCACGAACAGCGTCAAAAACGTATCAACCGCGGACGTTTCGGTGGACGTTGTCGTGGTTGGAGTACCGCTTGTCCCGCTGGTATTCGTTGTTGACGACGTTGAGGAAGAACTGCTGTCTCCCAGATTGCTGCTTTGCGCCGTGGCGCCGACGTTATTTTCAGCCACCGCCGTATTCTCCGAAGAAGGAGCCTGCGCCTGAGATTGGGCATACAGAGTCAGGGTATTCATTACACTTCTCCCAGTTTGAGTAAGCTTTGCTGCATACTTTTGACGTTATTCAGCACATCAACGTCGGTTTCAAAATCACGTGAGGCGGACATCATGTCGGCCATTTGCTCGACCACATTGACATCCGGATACCAGACGAAACCGTTCTGGTCCGCCATCGGATGGTGCGGCTCATAACGCTTCACCGCTCCGCCGCTTTGCATGACGTCCTGTACCTGTACGCTGGCACCATCAATGGCATGGCGGTTATGCCCACCCATCAGGCTATTGTGGTAAACCGCAGCAAAAACCGGGCTGCGCGCCTTATAGGCCTGCGCCTCGCTGCTGGCGGGAGATTCCGCATTCGCCATGTTGCTGGCGACGGTATTCAGACGGATGGTTTGCGCCGTCATCGCCGAGCCGGAAATCTGGTAAATATCAGTAAACGACATGGTTATTTCCCTTCGATGGCCTCTTTGATACCGCTAAGTTGCAGGTTCAAAAAGGTCAGACTGCTTTGATAATCCATACTATTTTGTGAAAACCGGGCCTGCTCGGTATTCAGCTCTACGGTATTGCCATCCTCTGAGGGCTGCATCGGCACACGGTATTTCACGTCAGCCTCGGGCAGCACATTTGTGCGACTTGCCCGTTGCATCTCAGCGGCAAAATCAATATCTTTAGCTTTGAAATTTGGTGTATCGACGTTTGCCAGATTCGCAGTCAGTAGCTCGGTCCTCTCAAGACGTAACTTCACTGCCTGCGGATGTACACCCAATGCCTGCTGAAAACTGATTCCCATTTCTTGCATCACTCCTGCGTAGATATCGCTGTTATTAGCAATATGTATGCCAACTTTTAAGTGATTGATGAGAAATGACTTTATGAAATTCCCCTTCGACATAAGGAAGCCTTCTTTCCCCTTTGCCGCGGAAATAATGCTGGCGTTATGCTGTGTCTTACCCGCACATGCCGCCGTCCATCCCATTCAGCACAGCGCCCGGGAACAGATCAACGCGCGGGTCATAACTGCCGCCGGTCATGAAATTGACGCGCTGGCGAAAAAACAACAGTGGCAGGACTATCGCTACACGTTCAACGTCTATATTCCCTCAACGGTGAGCACCAGCGCGCTATGCGCAACAGCGCCCCAGATCACCTCCAGCACATCCCCAGGAATGGCCCTGACGCGAATGAACTTTGTGGTGAGTTGTCCGGGCAGCGCGGGCTGGCAATTTAACGTTGCGGTACGCCCCGACGTGTCGGTGCCGGTAGTGATGCCAAAGTCGTTGATTGCCCGAGATACGGTAATTACGGTCAACGACCTGCAGCTTAAAAAATTCAATATCAGCAACCAGCGGGAAGGATTAATGACAAATATGGATGAGGCGATTGGTCTCACCAGCAAGCGCGCCCTGCAACCGGGCAAACCGATTACCCGGAGCGAGCTGGTTCAACCGGTGCTGGTCAAACGCGACCAACCGGTGATGATCGTCTCCCATACGGCCGGAATTACCGCCTCGATGCCGGGCGTGGCGTTGAAGAACGGGCGCAAAGGGGATGTGATAAAAATTCGCAACAGCAGCAGCCAGCGGATCATTAGCGGGATGGTGGACGATATCGGCGTGGTCACCACGCTGACGGCCGAGCAGTGAAGGGATTTTTTGTGATGGGATTAAAGTTTTCCTCTCTTACCGTCGCTTTTAGCCAATAACAGATAACCAACCCAACGAAATATGTACGAGGTTGCTATGAAAATTACCCCGACTCTGCCAGGCGATCGCCCTGCATCTACAACCGGGCAGACGCGTTCAGACAAGAGCAGCACGCAGACCACTACCTCCAGCGCCGCGACACTTTCCGCCGACGATATTACTCAGGCGGGATTGCAAACGGCGCAGCAAACGCTGAACAGCGATCCGCAAAGCGACGTTGATTACGACAAAGTGGCGCAAATGCAGGCCATGCTGGCCGCAGGCGACATGCAGGTTGATACCCAGCAACTGGCTGGTGACATGCTCAGCTTTTTCCAGAAATAAGAGGCCAAAATTGTGAGTACCAGGCTACAGCAGGTGAAAACGCTGCTTCAGGGTATCCGGGAGGACGGGACGCGATATGACGCGCTCAGACACCAGTTGGAACAACAACGTCTGTGCATGATCCGTCGCGCCAGTGAAGAGCTGTTGGCGGTCAATGAGACGATTCAACAGCATTATGAGCAGTTGCAAAACAGCAGCCAGCAGCGCCGCTCAATCCTGCAATTGCTGGGTGTAAGCGTCGATCGTGCAGGGATGGAACAGGTATTTAGCTGGTTGCCAGGTTTACAAAAAAGTGCCGCAGAGGGTTGGTGGCAGAGCCTTGAGCAAAAAGCGAAACGCTGCAAGGCGTACAACGAAAAAAACGGCGAGTTGCTGATCCGCCAGTATGAATTTATTCAGACTTTTTTAGGCACCGAGCCGGATTTTATTTACCAGCGCTAAACCTTCCTTCCCTGACGCGGAAAACGACTTTCCGCGCACACTCTAACTAATTGATATAAACACAATAAAAATTCAGGCATGGATATTGCAATGATGTAGCCAGATTTTGAATTTAGGGATTGCTGAGAACACATTATGAGTATGATTGATTGTTATGAACCTGACTTTGTCCGGTTGTTTTTATCCCACCATCCGGATTCCGCTTTACTGGCCGAAATGCGCTGGAAAATGGAAGTACGTCAGAGTCTGGTATTAACCGATCCGGCCAGCTGTCAGGCTGCGTTAGGCGATCCCAACGCCTTTGTGCTGCATACCTCGCAATGTGCAGCCGATGCGGACAGCCCGGCGTTATCTCCACGCGATCAGGTACTTAATCAATCTGCTCTGCATACCATCACGCTCCCCGGTTTGTCGCCGGAACTGCGCTTGTATGCGCTGGGCATCATGCTCTCTTTTTCCGAGAAATGCCCTGGCGACAGCGATCCTATGCTTGAAAAACTGGCCTCGCTGCCGCAGGTTCTGGCCGCCCACGCGCAAAGCGGAAAACTGCAGGAGCAGTTCGTGCAACTGCCCAGTCTGCCCCAACTGCAGCGGGAGCTGATCACCCAAATGGGCAGTTGTGAGTTCAATTGGGATCTATTGCCGGAAAGCACGCGCAAGCTGACCTTACCTCTGCAGGTAAGTCTGCTGATGCTCCAGGATGCAAACAGTGAAGCTATGCTTCAGCAGCAGTTGCAGGATCAGTGGTTAAATACCTATGAGCGCTACTTTGCCCATGATGCATGGATATTCAGTAACTATCTGATTTATCGCCTGTATCACGATACCTTCCCCCAGCACGAGAGTGAAAGCGCGCTGCTGCGCTTCTTCTGGCTGGTAGCTGACGTCTTTATGCTTCGCACCCTATTTTGCCTGTGGACAATGGATGATTCCACGCTGAGCCATGACGAAATCTACGCCCTTTTCGCGCTGTTTGAAGCGTGGCGCAACAGCGAGAATGCCCGCTCGTTGCGTCTGCATATTCTGGATATGCTGCCGGGAGATCCTCTGCTCTCGGCGTTTTCCCTGATCACACGTTAGCGCCTGTTGGCCGGGTGCATACCCGGTCCTTTTTCGAATCGCGAATACACATCACCATGTCTGAATCCTCCAAAGCACGTTCCGCCCTGACCGGCATCGTTAAAACGCTCGACACTGGCCGCGAAAAACCGTTTGTCAGCGTCATTACCCCCACGTGGAACCGCGGCGCTTTTTTACCCTATTTGCTGTATATGTTCCGCTATCAGGACTACCCTGCCGACCGCCGGGAGCTGGTGATCCTGGATGATTCCCCACAAAGCCATCAGTCAATCATTGACAGGCTGACGCAGAATCACCCGGAGAAATTCAATATTCGTTATATCTACCATGCGGAAAAACTGACGCTGGGAAAAAAGCGCAACATGCTCAATGCGCTGGCGTTAGGCGAATATATTCTCTGTATGGATGACGATGATTATTATCCGGCGGATAAGATCTCCTACACCATCGACATGATGCAGCGCCACCGGGCGTTGATTTCAGGTTCCGATCAGATCCCCATCTGGTATAGCCATATCAACCGCGTGTTCAAAAGCCGCAGCTTTGGCCCGCAGAACATTCTCAACGGCACCTTTTGCTACCACCGCAATTATTTAAAAAAGCACCGTTACGATGATGAATGTAACTTAGGCGAAGAGGAAGGATTCACTAATCAATTCACCGCAAACCCGCTGCAATTGCCGGGCGAGCGCACCATTATTTGTATCTCGCACAGTCAAAATACGTTCGATAAAGACTTTGTGCTGGGCAGCAGCGAGCCGCTGGAAACCTCGCTGGCACAGGCGATTACCGACCCGATGCTGAAAAACTGGTATCAAAGTCTGCATAACGCCACCCATCATCAGCCGATCCAGTGGGATTACATCGATCAGGTGGTGATCGTGAATCTGGACTCACGCCCGGATCGTTTAGCACACATCCAGCAAGAGCTGGCGTTTCTCAATTTCCCGACGCAAAAGATCACCCGCCTTGCAGCGTCCGTTGCCACTAACGGCCAGGCTGGTCGCCGCCAGTCCCATCTGCAGGCGCTGCAACTGGCACAGCGTAACGGCTGGAAAAACTACCTGCTACTTGAAGACGATAGCGTGATCCTGAAGCAGGAAAAGCATATCCGGGTACTCAACTCACTTCTGAATGCGCTGCCTGGTTTTCCGTGGGAAGTGGTTATCCTCGGCGGAGAAATTAAACAGGGCCGCGAACTCAAAAGCCTCAATGGCATGATCCATGCCCGCGACTGCAATAAGGTTTGCGCCTATCTGGTCAACAGCAGCTATTACCCGGTGCTGGCTCAGCAGATGGAGCATGACCTCTCAGATACGCTCGAAGGGCAATGGCAGCCGCTGCTGCGTGAAGGGAAATGGCTCTCCTGTTATCCGAGCATCTGCTATCAGCGCGCGGGATACAGCGATATTGAGAAAAAAGAAACCGATAACATCGGTTACTACTTCAACAAAATCAATAAGAAACCCGCCACCGTCAACACGCTGGTAAGCAACCCGCTTCCTACGACATCCACGCAGATAGATGCCATTGGCTTCTATATGGAAACCTCGCTGCACTACGCGGTCTATCGCCCTATCATTACCGCGCTTCAGGCGATGGGCCATACCTGCTCGCTGCTGGTCAGTGACAAAATACCTAAATCGTTTCTGGATGAGATGACCGCGACGATTAAAGCCATCAACGATCCTGCGCTCGGCGGTACGCGTCTTTCAGCGGTCATTGAGAACCGTCAGCGCTTCCGGTGCCTGGTCAGCCCTTACTACACGCCACTGCTGAACGGGCTGGCGGATACCCATGTACGCACCCTGTATGGCCTGGCGAAAGAAGAGTGGAATCATGCCTGGTGGAACGCCTTTTATCACCGCATCCTGTGTTACAGCCACTATAGCCAGCACGCGCTTGATATCGGTGGCAGCGCCAAAGTGGTGGGCAATCCCCGTTTCGATGAGTGGCATAATCACACTTACGATACTGCGCTGCCCAACAGCCTGAAGCTGAATGTGAAAAAGCAGACCATCCTGTATGCGCCAACCTATGGCGCGCTAAGCTCTCTCCCTCACTGGGCGGAACAGCTCAGCCGGTTAAGTCATGAATACAATGTCGTCACCAAACTACATCATGGCACCCTGCACAGACCGGAAGAAGCCGCCTCTCTGGCGCTGGCGCAGCGCTATTTAAAAAACCGAATTGACGATCCACAGCATCTGCTGGCGCTTATCGCGCAGGCGGATTACGTCCTGACAGACAGCAGCGGCTTTATTTTTGACGCCATTCATATGAATAAACGCGTCATTTTACTGAGCTGGTCAGAGATGCCCTTGCTGCTCGATGGTCAACAAAGTTTCTCTACTCCTGACAGCGCTGATCAGCGTATTCGCGATGTTCTCCCGGTGGCACAGGATATACAGACGTTGCGCCACGCCCTGTCATCCGCATTTGACTGGGCTGCGCTGGAAGCGCCACTGGAGGAGATTCGCCACCATTATTGCGATGCGTTTAGGGATGGTCAGGCGGGGAAACGGGCGGCTCAGGAGATCGTAGAGCTCATCGATGCGTCGTCCCAACAGCAGAGCAATACGTTACTGCTTAGTCTGCAACAGAAGTTATTTAGTTGATAACACAATAATTTTCGCCAGAGATTACGCTATGCCAACGCCTTTAGTGAGTATTATCGTTACCAGTTATAACCACAGCGCTTTCCTCGAAGAGGCGCTGGATAGCGTCTTTAACCAGACATGGAAAAATACCGAAGTCATTATCGTTGATGATGCGTCTACCGATCGGTCCGTCGATATCATAAAAAAATACCAGCAGAAATATCATTGCAAAACGATTCTGCGGGAGACCAACTATTATTCGCAGAAGGATAAAACCGGCGACAAACCCATCATCGAAGCCATGAACATGGCTGCGGGAAAATATATTGCCGTGGTCGACTCGGATGATCTCATTGTTCCTACCAAAATCTCTCATCAGGTTAATGTTTTAGAGAAAAACCCACACTGTGTAATGTGCTATAGCACCATTCAGGTCATCATGCCTGACGGTTCGCGTTTTCCCTACAGCGATCTATTTCTTGATGGCGACGTTTTTCATCATCTGCTGGTTTCCGGGAATCTTAGTCTCTATATCGGCTCGTTAATCCGCCGCGAGGCTTACCTAAAGATTGAGCGTTCCGATCCACATCTGGTGCAGGAAGACTGGGACATGTTTCTGAAACTTTCCCGGCAGGGGCATTTTATTTCAACTCGGCGTTTAGTGGCTTACTACCGTCGACATGACAATAACACCTGGTACAGAAGAGATAACAGCAAATTAATGTACCGAAACAGGATGATGATCCTGAATCAATGGAAACATGAAGACGCCTGGGTAGAAGCGATGAACAGCCGCTGGAAACAATATGCCCATCCCGATCATACGCTGGCCAAACAAGATATTGACGATCTGTTGATTGAAAGTCCAACCGACCCTTTGTTGCATTTCCAGGGGTTTATCGCGGCCATTTACAATAAAGAAGTCAACAAAGCGCAATATCATATTATGCAAGCCATCATCTATTGTGACGTTCGTCTGGAGATATTACCTCAATTGTATTTTGCGGCGTTAAAAAGCATTGCTGACAGCAAAATAAAAAGCACGCTTCTTACTAGTCTCAAGACCAGATTACCAGAACATTATCAACAGATTAGTGAACAATTCACTCAGGACTTTTAGCAATGAAACAAGCAGAACATAACCTTATCACTGTCACTAAACCCGTCCTGCCTCCGCTGGAAGAGTTTATGCCCTATCTGCAAGAGATCTGGTCAAGTAAGCAATTAACAAATAATGGCGTTATGGGTAATGACTCCAACTTACTGATAGTGTTTTATGTTCAGATAATGCCCGATGACCTTGTCATGCAGCTCCACCGATTTTGAGAACGACAGTGACTTCCGTCCCAGCCTTGCCAGATGTTGTCTCAGATTCAGGTTATGTCGCTCAATGCGCTGAGTGTAACGCTTGCTGATTACGTGCAGCTTTCCCTTCAGGCGGGATTCATACAGCGGCCAGCCATCCGTCATCCATACCACGACCTCAAAGGCCGACAGCAGGCTCAGAAGACGCTCCAGTGTGGCCAGAGTGCGTTCACCGAAGACGTGCGCCACAACCGTCCTCCGTATCCTGTCATACGCGTAAAACAGCCAGCGCTGACGTGATTTAGCACCGACGTAGCCCCACTGTTCGTCCATTTCCGCGCAGACGATGACGTCACTGCCCGGCTGTATGCGCGAGGTTACCGACTGCGGCCTGAGTTTTTTAAGTGACGTAAAATCGTGTTGAGGCCAACGCCCATAATGCGGGCGGTTGCCCGGCATCCAACGCCATTCATGGCCATATCAATGATTTTCTGGTGCGTACCGGGTTGAGAAGCGGTGTAAGTGAACTGCAGTTGCCATGTTTTACGGCAGTGAGAGCAGAGATAGCGCTGATGTCCGGCAGTGCTTTTGCCGTTACGCACCACCCCGTCAGTAGCTGAACAGGAGGGACAGCTGATAGAAACAGAAGCCACTGGAGCACCTCAAAAACACCATCATACACTAAATCAGTAAGTTGGCAGCATCACCGCTGATCTCACTGAGATCATTGAATATAACGGGAAGAGGGACTGTCCCCTTAAGTGCCTGGTAGGTTTTACTTTTAAACCGCGTGATGCGGCATGCTTCCTGCGACGGGCAGAGTACCGTGGCGGAAAGTGCATCCCGGTTTTCAGACAGAAAAAGAAGAACCTCATCATGAGCCGGAAAAATATAATCAATACTTTCTTGTACCAGTAATGTCTGCAAGGCGGGTAGCCCATCCTGATGCGAAACGTCAGGCACGATATGGTATCCGCAAGCATAATGGCGAGCATGGCTATCGTAGTCGGCACCGGCCAAAACCAGGTTAATGTTTTTCTCATTGCGCAGAGACAGGTAAATCTCGCGACCAATCTCGGTTCCCGCCGGGAAGATAAGTACATTGATCATGCGGTAATGAGCTCAATAATGGTGCTGAGTTCAGCGGATGTCATATCTGGATAAATCGGCAGGCACAGCACCTGTTCAGCGATTTGGTTTGCTACAGGCAGCGTCTCTTTATTGGCGCCAGACATGTTTTTGTACATGTTGAGATTAGAGAGCAGGGGGTAAAAATAACGACGCGTTAAGATGTTATGACTTTTCAGATGATCGTATAACGCATCTCGTGACATTTTATAGTCAGGACCCACGAGGATCGGGAAATAGCTGTAGTTACTCTTATGATTAGCGTTGCCTGCAGGAATGAAAATTCCTTGCGTATTGGCTAACTGCTCACGATAACACTTATCGATTTTTTGGCGTTTCGCTATCGCCTCATCCACATACTTTAATTGCAAGAGACCAAAAGCGGACTGAACCTCATTCATTTTTCCATTGATGCCAGGCGCGACAACGGTTAATTCGTCAGCAATACCAAAGTTCTTCAGATAATCGATGCGTTGTTTTGTTTTTTTATCGTAGCTAACGATGGCACCGCCTTCAAAGGTGTTGAACACTTTGGTGGCATGGAAGCTCAGTACGGAAAGATCGCCATGGCGTAGAATGCTTCCGCTACAATCTTCTACTGCAAAAGCATGTGCTGCATCGTAAATAACCGGAATACCGTAATTATTGGATATGTTCTCAATTTCAGCGGTATTGCAGGTTTGTCCGTAGACATGTACCGGCATGATCAATCCCGTTTTGGCGGTAATCGCCGATTCAATCAGGTGCGGGTTGATGTTAAAGCTGTGTGGATCAATATCAACAAATACCGGTGTTAACTGGTTCCAGAGAATACTGTGCGTAGTGGCGACAAAAGAATAGGGGGTAGTAATAACCTCGCCCTTAATTCGCAGTGTTTGCATTGCGGCAATTAAAGCGATAGTGGCATTACAAAACAACGAGATATATGGAACGTTCAAATAAGACGCTAATTTTTCCTCTAATAATTGATGCATAACGCCGGTGATGCTGCCAACTTACTGATTTAGTGTATGATGGTGTTTTTGAGGTGCTCCAGTGGCTTCTGTTTCTATCAGCTGTCCCTCCTGTTCAGCTACTGACGGGGTGGTGCGTAACGGCAAAAGCACTGCCGGACATCAGCGCTATCTCTGCTCTCACTGCCGTAAAACATGGCAACTGCAGTTCACTTACACCGCTTCTCAACCCGGTACGCACCAGAAAATCATTGATATGGCCATGAATGGCGTTGGATGCCGGGCAACCGCCCGCATTATGGGCGTTGGCCTCAACACGATTTTACGTCACTTAAAAAACTCAGGCCGCAGTCGGTAACCTCGCGCATACAGCCGGGCAGTGACGTCATCGTCTGCGCGGAAATGGACGAACAGTGGGGCTACGTCGGTGCTAAATCACGTCAGCGCTGGCTGTTTTACGCGTATGACAGGATACGGAGGACGGTTGTGGCGCACGTCTTCGGTGAACGCACTCTGGCCACACTGGAGCGTCTTCTGAGCCTGCTGTCGGCCTTTGAGGTCGTGGTATGGATGACGGATGGCTGGCCGCTGTATGAATCCCGCCTGAAGGGAAAGCTGCACGTAATCAGCAAGCGTTACACTCAGCGCATTGAGCGACATAACCTGAATCTGAGACAACATCTGGCAAGGCTGGGACGGAAGTCACTGTCGTTCTCAAAATCGGTGGAGCTGCATGACAAGGTCATCGGGCATTATCTGAACATAAAACACTATCAGTAAGTTGGAGTCATTACCGTGAATATGAAAGAACAATAAATCACCACGACGAAGGTCGCGATTAGCGACGATGGTCGCCCGCCGATAGTGATACATTTCATTCGCCGTACGTGGCAATTTTGCTGCCAGAATTTTGTTGTAGGCATAAAAGATCAGCCCGCTACAGTCAAAGCCTTGTTCCGGGCTGGTCCCGCCCCACAAATAGGGTTTACCTAACTGCTGCTCAAGACGGTGGATTGCCACTTCGGTTATGTTGTGCAGATGATCGCTACTGAGAAAATGGTCATTCTCAGCCAGCTCCTGCCAGCGTTGATCGCTCGCTTTTAGTGGCCCCGGGAACCACTCAGGGTGCTGTTTAATCAGCGTCCTGTTTTGCTGGCGCAGCGCGCTTTTACTTTGCGCATTACCTTCCACTACATAACTTGCCTGCTTTTTTACCTGCGCGTGGTACTGCTTCAGCAGCCGGGCGCGGTTACGCATGCGTAATTGCGCCGCATAGCTTAAATGGGCGTCAGATAAGAGGGGCTGAACTTTGGCGACAGACGGCGAGGACAACACAACACACAAAGACAGCAGACCCGGCAAAAAGCGTCGGGGCGCAGAGGCAAAAGACATGAAAACAACACTACCTAATCAAACACGTTCGCCGCAGTCTACCGCTATTGCCGGGCATTCCATTTTAATATTCGATTATTAAATTATTAATTTTTTAAATTCAATATATTAGGAATTCTGCACTCAGAAGACTAAATGACGTGCGCTAACCCGCAAAATACGTCAGTGTCTGACTGCCTTTAAGCACAATTTTCCGTATAAAGAAAATCTAAAGTGTAAACGCCGCACGAGAGACTTGCGAAAAACTCTCTGGGTGATAATGTGAGCGCTCCAGATCCAGATTTATCCGATTTGGGAACTCTTTTTGCCGTCCTGGCGTGTGTAATCGTTTTATCAAGGAATAAGCAGTATGCGTAAAATCGCATTTTTTCTTGCGATGCTTTTATTGCCGTGCGTTTCATTTGCCGGTTTGCTGAGCAGCAGCAGCCCGACTACGCCTGTCAGCAAAGAATATAAGCAGCAATTAATGGGCTCCCCCGTCTATATCCAGATCTTCAAAGAAGAGCGAACCCTGGATCTGTACGTCAAGATGGGCGAACAGTATCAATTGCTCGACAGCTATAAGATCTGCAATTATTCCGGCGGCTTAGGTCCGAAACAGCGTCAGGGCGATTTCAAAAGCCCGGAAGGGTTTTACAGCGTACAGCGCGGACAGCTGAAACCGGATAGCCGCTTTTATAAAGCGATTAACATTGGTTTCCCTAACGCCTACGACCGCGCACACGGTTATGAAGGTAAATACCTGATGATCCACGGCGCCTGCGTTTCCGTCGGCTGCTACGCAATGACCGACAACGGCATTGATGAGATTTTCCAGTTTGTCACCGGCGCACTGGTATTTGGGCAGTCCAGCGTGCAGGTTAGCATTTATCCATTCCGCATGACCGATGCCAACATGCAGCGCCATAAGTTCTCGTATTACAAAGAATTCTGGGCGCAGCTAAAGCCTGGCTACGATTACTTTGAACAAACGCGTAAGCCACCGACCGTTTCCGTCGTCGATGGCCGTTACGTTATCAGCAAGCCGTTGAGTCACGAAGTGGTTCAGCCGCAGCTGGCATCAAACTATACGCTCCCCGAGACAAAATAACGCCCACTCGCCTGGCATAATCTTTTGCCAGGTTTCATTGCCGGTTAGCGGCTGAGTGGCAATCACGGTGACCACATCATTGGGTGTGGTCTCTGAGCTAAAATCGATTTCCACATCCTGATCCAGCAGTGTCGCCACGCCAAACGGCGCACGACGGGTGATCCAAAACAGGTTGGTCGAGCAGAAAGCCATCACATAACGCCCGTCAGACAACAGCATGTTGAAGACGCCCTTCTCACGCAATTCTCCTGCCAGCATCGCGATATATTTAAACACTGCCGTCATATTGCCAGGCGTACGCGGATAACGTTCAGTCAGCTTGTGGAGCAGCCAGCAGAAAGCTTTTTCGCTGTCGGTTTCCCCGACCGGGCGGAAATTACCGGTTTCCAGCGATTTATAGCCGCTGAGCTGTCCGTTATGAGCGTACGTCCAGTTACGTCCCCACAGTTCACGCGTAAATGGATGGGTATTTTCCAATGCCACTTCGCCACGATTCGCCTGACGAATATGGGCAATCACGGAACAGGATTTGATGGGATAGTCTTGTACCAGTTTGGCGATAGGCGAATTAAAGCTGGGTTGCGGATCTTTAAACGTACGGCAGCCCTTACCTTCATAAAACGTAATACCCCAGCCGTCTTTGTGCGGCCCGGTACCTCCGCCGCGCTGAACCAGCCCGGTGAAGCTAAAGCAGATATCGGTTGGCACATTGGCGCTCATCCCGAGCAGTTCGCACATACATCACCTCCACAAACGCCTTTAAGCGGGAAGGCGTAATTGTTGCAGCCAGTTTAGATTCGGACAGCGCGCAGAAACCGGAGCGTACACGTAGTACGTGAGGATTTCGGGCACTGCCCGGATTCAAAATGGCAAATAAAATAGCCTTCTTACTTCACCATCTCTTTTTCGATCAACTGGATCAGGATATGGATCACTTTGATATGAATTTCCTGAATGCGGTCAGCATAGCCAAAGTGCGGCACGCGAATTTCGATATCCGCACTACCCGCCATTTTGCCGCCATCTTTACCAGTCAGGGTGATGACTTTCATCCCTTTCTCACGCGCTGCGGCAATCGCTTTAATCACGTTACCGGAGTTACCCGAAGTAGAGATGCCTAACAGGACATCGCCTTCGCGACCCACGGCTTCAACGTAGCGGGAGAAGACATAATCGTAACCGAAATCGTTGCTGACGCAGGAGATATGGCTGACATCAGAGATAGCGATCGCCGGGTAGCCTGGGCGGTTTTCGCGATAACGTCCGGTCAGCTCTTCGGCGAAGTGCATCGCGTCGCAATGGGAACCGCCGTTACCGCAAGAAAGTACCTTACCGCCAGCTTTAAAGCTGTCTGCCAACAGGACCGCCGCGCGCTGAATGGCGTGAATATTGGCGTCATCTTTAAGAAAATTAGCCAGCGTTTCCGCCGCTTCGCTCAGTTCGTTACGAATAAGATCCTGGTACATGAGGATATCCTTCAGCATGAATGTAAATGACAAGATGCAGTGTACCGGATAGCGCTACCAGCGAGAAGTACAAGCCACAGGAATGGCTGCGGCTTTTGATTTTTTGTGCCGGTTAAAACAGCAACAATGTGAGCTTTGTTGTAATTATTTTGTAAACACATTGCTAAAAGAATTTACATCCACTACAACCATATCATCACAAGTGGTCAGACCTCCTACAAGCAAGGGAGCTTTTCGTTATGATGATTTTGAGTATTATCGCTACGGTTGTTCTGCTCAGCGTTCTGTTTTATCACCGCGTGAGCTTATTCCTCAGCAGCTTAATTTTGCTCGCCTGGACAGCTGCGCTTGGCGTGGTTGGCCTGTGGTCAATCTGGCTGCTGGTTCCTCTGGCCATTCTCCTCGTACCGTTTAACTTTACGCCAATGCGCAAATCCATGATCTCTGCGCCAGTGTTCCGCGGTTTCCGTAAAGTCATGCCGCCGATGTCGCGTACTGAGAAAGAGGCGATTGATGCCGGTACAACCTGGTGGGAAGGCGACCTGTTCCAGGGCAAGCCAGACTGGAAAAAACTGCATAACTATCCTCAGCCGCATCTGACAGCTGAAGAACAAGCTTTTATTGACGGCCCAGTGGAAGAAGCCTGCCGCATGGCGAACGACTTCCAGATCACCCATGAACTCGCGGATCTGCCGCCGGAACTGTGGGCGTATCTGAAAGAACACCGCTTCTTCGCGATGATCATTAAGAAAGAGTACGGCGGGCTGGAATTCTCCGCGTATGCTCAGGCTCGCGTTCTGCAGAAACTCTCCGGCGTTTCCGGGATCCTGGCGATCACCGTTGGCGTACCTAACTCCCTAGGCCCTGGCGAACTGCTGCAGCATTACGGCACCGAAGAGCAGAAGAATCATTACCTGCCGCGTCTGGCACGTGGTCAGGAGATCCCCTGCTTTGCTCTGACCAGCCCCGAAGCGGGTTCCGATGCAGGCGCGATCCCTGATACCGGCGTGGTTTGTATGGGCGACTGGCAGGGCCAGCAGGTGCTGGGTATGCGCCTGACCTGGAATAAGCGTTATATCACGCTGGCGCCTATCGCTACCGTACTGGGTCTGGCATTTAAACTCTCCGACCCGGAAAAACTGCTGGGTGGTGAAGAAGATCTCGGCATTACCTGTGCGCTGATCCCAACGTCAACGCCAGGCGTACAAATTGGGCGTCGACACTTCCCGCTGAACGTGCCGTTCCAGAACGGTCCGACGCTGGGCAAAGATGTCTTCGTGCCGATTGATTACATCATCGGTGGCCCAAAAATGGCCGGTCAGGGCTGGCGCATGCTGGTGGAATGTCTGTCCGTGGGACGCGGTATTACCCTGCCGTCTAACTCGACGGGCGGCGTGAAATCGGTCGCAATGGCAACCGGCGCGTATGCGCATATTCGTCGCCAGTTCAAAATCTCTATCGGTAAGATGGAAGGTATTGAAGAGCCGTTGGCACGTATTGCGGGTAACGCGTACGTGATGGATGCAGCGGCGTCGCTGATTACCTACGGTATTATGCTGGGTGAAAAACCGGCGGTGCTGTCGGCCATCGTGAAGTATCACTGTACCCACCGTGGACAGCAGTCAATCATCGATGCAATGGATATTACTGGCGGTAAAGGCATTATGCTTGGCGAAAGCAACTTCCTCGCCCGTGCTTATCAGGGCGCGCCTATCGCCATTACCGTTGAAGGTGCCAACATTCTGACCCGGAGCATGATGATCTTCGGTCAGGGGGCGATTCGCTGCCATCCGTACGTTCTGGAAGAGATGGCCGCGGCACAGAGTAACGATGTGAATGCGTTCGACAAGCTGCTGTTCAAACACATCGGCCACGTCGGTAGTAACAAAGTGCGCAGCTTCTGGCTGGGCTTGACGCGCGGCTTAACCAGCAGCACGCCAACCGGCGATGCGACCAAACGTTACTACCAGCATCTGAACCGTCTGAGCGCTAACCTGGCACTGCTTTCGGATGTCTCCATGGCCGTACTGGGCGGTAGCCTGAAGCGCCGTGAACGTATCTCCGCGCGTCTGGGCGATGTATTAAGTCAGCTGTATCTGGCCTCTGCGGTACTGAAGCGTTATGACGATGAAGGCCGTAATGAAGCAGACCTGCCGTTGGTTCACTGGGGCGTTCAGGATGCGTTGTACAAAGCGGAACAGGCGATGGACGACCTGCTGAAAAACTTCCCGAACCGACTGGTCGCGGGCCTGCTGAATGTGGTTATCTTCCCTACCGGTCGCCACTACCATGCACCGTCTGACAAGCTGGATCATAAAGTCGCGAAGATTCTGCAGGTTCCGAGCGCCACCCGTTCTCGCCTTGGCCGCGGTCAATACCTGACGCCGAGCGAGCATAACCCGGTAGGTTTGCTGGAAGAGGCTTTGCTGGATGTGATTGCAGCCGACCCTATCCACCAGCGGATCTGCAAAGAGCTGGGTAAAAACCTGCCGTTTACCCGCCTGGATGAACTGGCGCACAATGCGCTGGCTAAAGGGCTGATTGATAAAGATGAAGCCGCAATTCTGGTGAAAGCCGAAGCGAGTCGTCTGCGTAGCATCAACGTGGATGACTTTGAACCCGAGGCGCTGGCGACTCAGCCGGTAAAGCTGCCAGAGAAGGTGCGTAAAGTCGAAGCCGCGTAACGACACACGCACAACGTTTAGCCCCGCTTAATGCGGGGCTTTTTATTGCCACATTTCCGTTAGAGCTCATGCTACAGTGTCAAAATGTTGTTCAATGAGGAGCCTCGATCGTGCCCGGTTTGAAAATTACTCTGCTGCAACAACCGCTGATCTGGATGGATGGCCCGGCCAACCTGCGCCATTTCGACCGCCAACTGGAAACCGTCACCGGACGTGATGTCATTGTGTTACCTGAAATGTTTACCAGCGGATTTGCCATGGAAGCGGCAAGCAAATCGCTGCCGCAGGAAGAGGTTGTCAGTTGGATGCGCACTAAGGCGCAACAGACGAACGCCCTTATAGCAGGCAGCGCCGCTCTCCTGTCTGAACGTGGCCCGGTAAACCGCTTTTTGCTGGTCGAACCCGAAGGTAATGTCCATTTCTATGACAAGCGCCACCTGTTCCGCATGGCGGATGAACATCAACATTATCAGGCGGGTGACGCGCGGGTTATTTTTGAATGGCGCGGCTGGCGCATTCTGCCGTTGGTCTGTTATGACCTGCGTTTTCCGGTATGGTCGCGCAACCGCAACGATTACGACCTGGCATTGTATGTCGCCAACTGGCCGGCACCGCGTTCGCTACACTGGCAGGTTCTGCTCACCGCGCGGGCAATTGAGAACCAGGCTTATGTAGCAGGATGTAACCGCGTGGGTACTGACGGTAACGGCCATCATTATCGCGGTGACAGCCGGGTGATTAATCCGCAGGGGGAGATTATTGCCACCGCCGAGCCGCATCAGGCTACGCGCATTGACGCTGAACTGTCACTCTCGGCGCTGCGCGAGTACCGCGAGAAGTTCCCCGCCTGGCAGGACGCTGACCCGTTCACGCTGTAGATATCGCCTTCTTCCCGCTGCACAACGTTTTCCGTAGCGGGATTGTTTCACTCCGTAACCAACCGCAAAACAAATTCGCGTGGCGACGTGCTTCGGGCATCGTATTCTGCAAAGGATAATCACTCGTCACCAGCGAGTGACAGACAATGTTAATAATTCCCTTATCAGGATCACGAAATGAAGAACTTCGTACGCATGGCTTTGCTGGCGGCAACCGTGGCTGGCGCTTCTTTTAGCACGCTTGCAGCAAACGTATCCAATGTACCCGCACCAGCTCAGGACCCGGTAGTTCAGCACCTTAAACTGAGCACTGACCAGGTTGCGCAGATTAAAAAACTGCACCAGCAGCTTGAAACCAACGTTAGCCAGATATCGGTGAAGGATGTTAAAGACGGCGCGTTGATTGACGTCATCAAGTCCGGGAAATGGGATGACGCCGCCGTCAAAAAACAGCTTTCCGCGTTCAGCAATATTGAACAGCAGGCGCGTTATTACCGCGTGAAATACTATTTCGACCTGAACAAAGTACTGACCCCAGAACAGCGCCAGCAGGTGCAAAAAGATATCGCACAGACGCTGAGCGAATAATGACCATGGCCTGAATCAGCAATGATTCAGGCTTTTCGGTAATACTTCCTGCTCGAACAAAAATCCCTGTACAGCATCTGCGCCGCTCATACGGCAAATGGCGTAATCCTGCGGCGTTTCCACCCCCTCGATCACAACCCGTTCTCCCAGCCCGCGAAATTGATTGACCAGTACCCTTAACTGCCAATCCGACGTCCTGAACTGATGAAACATTCCGCTTTCAATTTTGATGGCATCGAAACGGATGCCAGACAGTCGCCAGACAAAAAATAGCTCAGGCGAAACATCATCCAACCACACGCGAAACCCGTGACGCACCAGGGTTTTGACGGCAATGCATACAGCCTGCTGTTCTGCCTTTTCCAGTCGCATCATGGTGCCCGGATCCTGAATTTCGATAACAATCCGCCCCTGATGCGCCTGGCGGGCGAGCTGCGCAATCCACGACAGACAGGTCAGCATCCTGACGGATAAATTCAGCGAATAACTTCCTGAGAGTGCCAGTACCTGCCGCATTTGCCACAGAAATAGCTGCTGTTTTGCGGTGATGGAAAGGTGCTTGAAAAAAAGATCGAGCGGTAGCGGCGTGCGTACCTGACTTAACACCTCACAGACATCCAGCGATGCATCATCAAAAAAATGGATGCGCTGCAAACGGATCCCGGTGATCCGCAGCAGCTCGGCGTTGCGGGGAAGCTCTGGCCCAGGGCGGGTCTGTTCGCTGAATCTGTTCATATCATTCCATTTTTTGATTGAAAGGACGTCGTGCATCCTGCAGCCACGGGATACGGCGATCGTTCGGGTATGTCAGGTAAAAGCGCGTCGCCAGACGATGCGCCTCAGGTAGGTCGCGCTGCTGTAACGCCAGCAAGATTTGCGTGAAGGAGACATTCGGGTCTGGGTGAACACGCACATAGTCAGGCGCCCAGCGGCGAACCGCTTCCAGCCAGCGAGCGTCCCGGGTACGCTGATACCGTTGCAGATACCCCATCTGAACATCAAACCGGTAGCGAGGGGCAAGGAGCCAGCCTCCTACTGGGAGCGACTCGACCAGACGCCACTGCGCTGACTGTCGCTCCGCCAGCGTCAACTGCTGTTGCGTGTGCAGTGAGAGAAGCAACAATGGCGTGAAGGTTAAAAACGAGATCAATGCCAGCGCACGAATCAGCGACGTCGACGTAAGCGTCAGACGAGCCCCTTTTAGCGGGCTATCTGCACAACGAAGCAACAGGACCAGCAGTAACCAGTGTGGTGTTGACTGCCTGACGGGGTATTCCGTCAACATATGAATAACCACCGGCAGCGCCGCCACCAGACAAGCGCGACGCCAGCGATTTCCGTGCATCCACAGCCAGAAGCCTCCCGTAATAAAGCACAGCGTCCCCGCCAGCCCAACCAGGCCGCCCTCCACCAGCCACAGCACCAGCTCATTGTGCGGATGCGAGATGCTGCTCAGCCCCAACGGCCCCGCACGTTCGAGAAACACGGCGGCAAAACTGCCCACGCCCCACCCCGTCCACGGGCGTTCGGCAAATAATGCCAGTGACGTTTTAAGCACCGTCCAGCGCACCTGGGAAGTGGTCAGGTGATCGACTGTAGCAACGGACAAAAAATGGCGAGCGAGCGTGCCCGCCACCATGCCTAACGCCAGCGGCAGCAGAAGTAGCAACAACATACGGCGTTGCGCCGGGAAAACCACCAGCAGCAAGACTTCACCTACCACCACAGACACATAGCCGGTTTGCGACTGGGATTCATGCAGCACAAAGCCCATCATCACCAGAGCAACCCCGATGACAATTCGATATCTGTCGCGTAGCCGTAAAAAGAGCGGAGCTGACAGCAGCACACCAGATGCAGTGAAGCTGGCCATCAGATTGACCTGCTGAAAAATACCGTAGGGCCGCGTACCGCGTCGCCAGGCAAACTCCCAGTAATCAACACCCGGCAAATGCCAGTACTGATACAAAAACGCCAGACATTCGATGACGCACGCGCCCCATAGCAAGGTCAGCAGTACCGTCAGGGTGTTTGCCGCAAGCGGAATCTGCAATGTCACCAGATAGACGAGCACGCCTCCCAGCAGCGCCCCTGCGACCAGCTGCGCCTCGAACTGCCAGACGCCAGGTGTCAGCAGACAAAGCAGCGTCAGGATGAGCGCCCCCATCGAAAAAACCGTGGCGGGGACAGTGATACGCCAGCGTTGACTAGGCACCAGCACTGATGCGCTTGCAGCCAGCACAACGGCATAAATCCAGCTCGTAATATTAAGCGGCAACGACAGACCGCTGCCGCCGTTATTCGGCCAGTAGAGATGCATTACCCCACACCAGAAAAACAGACTAATAACGAGCAATAATTTCTGCGCAGGCAGCGGGGCAATACGATTCAGTGCGTTCATCATGCTACTGGTAGTTCAGTGTCCAGGTTCCGCTGGCGCTGAACGGACCGTATTCGAGAGACTGATTTTTTATCGCCGACGGCTCTGCTGCGACCCACGCCCCAAAATTTAGCGTCATCGAGCCTGCAGTTATCTCTTTGACTGACGTGCTCTCATCAAGGCGGATTGCCGTGCCGTCCTCTTCGCTCATCCCAATACCGATCCCTGTCGCGCCACCCTGTTCACTGCTATCCAGCGCCAGATGATCGTCCAGTTCAGCATCCTCACTACCACTGAAAGTGACCGAGATCCCGCGAAAAACCTCAGGGTTGCAGTCGCGTAGCTGAATGCTGAATTTTTCCGGCTTACTGCGCCCAGAGAGATAGAGATCCTGCGTCGCGATTTGCCCGAAATCGACCTCGATCTTGTCGCCTCCAGGTGCCAGGCTGCAGGCCAGCGCTCTGATAGTGCCGTGAAAATACATATCGCCGCCGACCAGTTTGGTGTCGGCCTGCGCCATGCCGCCAAGCAGTAACACACCGATCGCGAATAACGCCGAAAATCTCATGGCATCCCCCTACTGAAACTGCGCAACAACGGTGGCAGAGGCTTCAAACTCACCTTCCTTAACGCTTCCCACGCCCGGCCTTGCCACCGGTGCAGCGGTGAGATTCCAGTCGCCCTGATTCTGGTAAAAACCTTTCACGTTATAGAATTGATTGGGCACGACGGTGCCACCGCTCTCGTCTTTAAGCATAATGCCGAGATCGTCGCGCTTTTGTCCGCCGCTCAGCGTGCCGAGGAGATGATCGTTGAACCCCGCCGTGCCTGACGCCGTGGTAGTTTGTACGCCAAGATTAATGTTCAGCGCGCCCTGATCGAAGCTGCCGCCTTCACAAACAACATGAATGGGGATCGACTTGCTGTAGTTAGTGCCATTGAGCCGGGCAGCGGATCCTGGCAGATCGCCAAACTCAATACTGATTTTGTCTCCCCGGTTGAAGGTGCATTTGTCCGGTACGGTAATCAGCCCGGATTTAATCACCACACGGGAAATCGCCGTAGTGGGCGTAGGTCCCGCGCTCCCCATGCGCCCGGCTACCTCCACCAGCGATTGGGAAGTGATATTGATGCCGTTGATAATGGGTTTAGTGACAATAAACGTCACTTTCCCTTTTGAACCACTTTCAACGTTAGTGGCGCGCGTGTAGCCCTTGCGCTTTTTGCAAGTGTTATTGCTGTTGCGGTTTGAAACGTTGGTAAAAGGCGCCTGAACATACTGTTTATAGCCCCCGGCAACCCACACCTGCACTTCTACATCCAGATACTCATTTAGCCGAAAACGGTTCGCCCCCTGATTTGAAGGCGGCATCGTAGTCGTGGTGGTGTAGTAAATCGGCGACCGGGAGATGTCAGCCTGCTCGCAATAGAAATTCACCACATACCAACTGCCCAGGTTCCAGGTAAACGGATCCGTTCTGCCACCCACGTGGTTTTTACTGACATCCAGCGAGCTCAATTCGATATCGTACTGATGCGGCGACCCGCCCTCCGGCTCACCTTCCCCCTGTGTAAATGCCTGCCCGGCCAGTGGACAGCCAGCCAGGGCAACCCACAACAGCGCTTTGCGTAATACGCTCATAGATACTCCAGCTTAAGTCTCACCAGGCCGTTAAATTCTCCGGCAGTCACCTCTGGCCCAAAAGATTCCAGCGTGGCCAGAAAGTGAATGGCGTTATCGCCTGGTTTGAGGATCCACATACGTTGCGGTTGGTTCAGATGGATCAGCTGATTACGCTCGGTCAGTAGCCGAATGCCCGCGCCGCGCACATCACCACGAATACGCCCCAGGTCACTGTTTTCCGGCGCGCCTTCGGCCATCAGCGTCATCGAAACGCCACGTTCCACCGTGCTGTGCGCCAGCTCAGGCATTTCGCTGGTCTGCCCGGGGAAATCCCTCAGGGTATGACCAGAGCCCTTTAAGCAGCCGTTCAGGTACAGCGTGACCAACACCGGTTCGCTGCGATCGCCGCCCTGGCGAAACCGACTGGCGGAAATATCACCAAGATTGATGGTCTGATCGCGTGAGGCCATATCCAGCACGCACGGCGACACGTAGACCCGGCCGTGAAAGCGGACGTTGCCATACTCACCGGACACGTTGCTCATATCCTGGCGGCCGCTGGTGGCCTGAACCTGCCAGGCCATGCCCGCCATCAGCAGGGCGCAAAGCATCTTTTTCATTTACGATTCCTGTTACCGGGGCTGTTGCTCCATCGGCAATGCTTTACATACATTGCCTGTGCAGCTGAATTTCAGTTCGGGATGACCGCCAAAATCGTTCACGTACATCATGCTGAACTGGCTGACGCTGCCGTCCGTGACGCTGAAATCGAGAGAGGATTTTGGTGAGACCATAACGCCGGGGAAGTCGGTCAATCTGCCGCCTCCCTGCGCTTCTGGCTTGCGGCTTAAGCCGATTAAGGTGACGAAGTAAGGCGTTGGGTTATCCACACTCCAGCGCTGGCCCTGCTTGTGAAAGACCAGTTGGTTTTGCCACACGGCGCCCGGCGTTTCCGGCACAATGGCGGCCGGACGGTAGAACAATTTGATGCGCGACTGCATCGCCAGTTGCAGCACGTTCGGCTTATCCGGTTTAGGCGGAATTTCACGTACGTTCAGGTAGAACAAGCTCTCGCGATCCTGCGGCAGAGCGTTGATCCCGCTGGTTTTCGTCACGCGGGCAATTCCCTTTTGCCCGCCGTTAATTCGTTGCAGCGGCGGTAAGACCATTAGCGGCGAGGTAATTTTTGTTCCGTTGGCATCTTCCACCCACGACTGAGCCAGAAACGGAATGCTCGGGCTGGTATTGGTTAAGTTCGCACTAACTGAGCGCGCATCACCAGTGATGATCATGCGGGTACGGTCGAGCGCAATACCCGCCCATGAGGTGTTGATCTCGGCAATCAAAAGCAGGCCACAGGCCACGGGTTTAAGCCAACGCTGCACGGAGTAAAAAGCTTGATTATTCATGACAAAATTCATTCAGGTTATTGAAATTATTCACAAGGCAACAGCACGTTACCTTCCGGGTTGATTTGTTGTGGCACCTGTAAGTGGCACTGCGCACGGCCAGCCCAGGCAACGGAAAGACGCTCAGCCGGATTCACACCCGCAATCCAGGCCATACCGTTTTCCATTACCATGGCGACGCTAACGCCGTTAGCGTTAAACACTTCGGCGCCAAACGGCGGTACCGAACCATCCTTCAGGCGCAGCAGCGCCATCATTTTTTGCCCCTGCGCCACGGCAAAATGCTGGTAGCCAATCGCACCTTCCGTCAGGGTGTTGGTCACGATGGCTTTAGTCGCGGAAATGTCCTCGTCCATTGCGTCCACATCGATACGGGTATCAAAGCTGTGATAGCTAACGACGTCCGGTACGACGGCAATACCGAAGCGGTTTGAGTGCGCCTGTTCGCCGTTCAGCGGCACGTTCGCCACCCCGTCGGTATCAACCATCACTCTGGCGGTATTCATCGACGCCTGGCTGTTGTGCAGCGCCGCACCGTGACGCGTCGCGGTAAAGCCGCCGCGCATCGTGCCGCCCACGGAGAAATAACGTGATTGCTGCCAGCTGACGTTAGATTCCAGTTCCGCCATCATGCTGCGGTGCTTGTAATAGCCATCAAACGCCGTACGCCCTTCACCGGAAACCCCTGTGCGCAAACGCCACGGATTGTTACGGTCGCGGTTATCGGAATACGAAACCATCTGGCTGGTCTGGTTGCCGCTGTTCTGCAATTCGTAATCCATAGAGCGGCCATCGCTCCATGGCACCGAGATTGAAAGCGAAAGACTGTCGTCTCGTTTGCCCTGATACTCAGAGCGGTAAGCCGCAACGTTGGCGCTGATCCCCTGGATGCCAGCAAATGAAAAGCTGTGCCCCATCGATAATCCGTAACGATCCTGGGAACCGCGATCCCAATAGTTCTGGTGGGTATAGGTCAGGTACAACGTGGTCGCTAATAGTGGATCGTCAGCAAAGAAGGTTTTGTTGCCGGTGATGGTGTACATCTCTTTTTCGTTGCCGGCACTGTTGTTATTTTCATACTGCTCGTCGAGAAACTGCGAGAAAGTGCGGAAGTTACGCTGTGAGAAGCGGTAACCGGCAAAGGTGATGGCGCTGTTGTACTCATCAAAAGTTTTGGCGTAGCTGAGCTTAAAAGACATGCCTTTTTGTTCAGCCTGATGCTTTACCCGACTCACGGATTGCGTCGCATCAGCCGACAGCGCCCCCAGCCAGCTCAAGTCCCGCCCAATCCCCATCGACCAGGCGTTATAGCGATCGCCAGTCAGCAGCGCGCCGCCGTACAGCGACCATGCATTGCTGACCCCCCATGAAAAATCACCGCTATAAAACGCAGGCCCCTGAACGTCGTGGTTATAACGCGATGGCTTCCCGACCGCGGCGTTGTAGCGCACATAGCCTGGGCGCGTCAGATAAGGAATATCGGCTGTATTGACCTGAAAAGTGTGTACGCTGCCATCCTGCTCCTCGACGCGAACATCCAGCGTGCCGCGTACCGAACCGTGCAGATCCTGAATATTAAATGGCCCTGCAGGAACGGTGGTTTGATAGATAACACGGCCCTGCTGACTGACGGTAACCTTCGCATTGCTGCGGGCGATGCCGTGCACTTCAGGCGCATAGCCCTGCAAATTCGGTGGCAACATACGCTCGTCGCTGGCGAGGTTAGCCCCGGTGAAACGCACCGAATCAAAAACCTGGGAATTCAGGTAGATTTCGCCGACCGTCAGTTTTGCAGCCTGCATCGGCAACGGTCGATAGGCATAGATCTGATCCCAGTCGATACGGCCGCGATTATCATCCGAAGCGTAATTGGCCTGATACTGGCCACGAAATCGCCACGCGCCGAGGTTAAAACCTGTCTGCCCATAGCCAGACAGAGAGCGATAACGATCGCCGCCCTGTTCATAATGTGTGGCCTGGCCCGAGACGCTGTAGTCAAAAATCAGCCCCGCGACGCCGTTATCCCAGCGTTCCGGTGGCGTCCAGTCTGGATCGGTATATTTCATCCACGCCTGAGGCACGATAATGTCCAGTACGCCTGCGCTATTATTCAACGCCACACCCGGCAGGCGGGAAATGTCATAGCAGGTCGCGCTAATCGGATGAATATAGGCCAGCGCTTCTTCTTTGAGCGCCAGTAATTCGAGTTGTTGCGGGGTCAGACATGCCATGGATTTATGCGGGTTGGCAGGATCGACGATATAACGGATCGATTGCTGTGGAATCTCCTGGCTGTTAATACGAACATCCAGCAGATATTCTCCGGGAGTCACAAAGTTGCCTTCGGAAAAACGCTGCAAATCGACATTGTGCCTGTCGCTGGCATCCAGTACGTCGGTATTAAATTCAATGGCCTCATCCGCTTCAGCCCATGAAGAGGCACAGACCAGAGCAATAAAAAGCGCCAGACGTTTTTTATCTGTTTTCAGCGTGATCATTTTCGTTCGCAAACCTTCAGATACCCGAATTGCAGTGCAGCTCAGAGATAATTCACAACAAAATGCGTGACCGCAGTAAATTCGCCAGATGTCATTCTTCCGTCGCGGGAGATCAAATAAGCCGTAAAATTGAGCGTGTTTTTCCCTGGATTAAGCACATAGTCCGGTGATGGCTCACCCAGATGAATTTGCTGTCCGTTGCTGTCATATATTTCTATCGCTAAATTTTCAGTTTCCGATTGCACGCTTAG
Source organism: Citrobacter sp. RHBSTW-00859 (assembly GCF_013729795.1). Classification (NCBI taxonomy): domain Bacteria; kingdom Pseudomonadati; phylum Pseudomonadota; class Gammaproteobacteria; order Enterobacterales; family Enterobacteriaceae; genus Citrobacter; species Citrobacter sp. RHBSTW-00859. Next base: position 3,938,752 of record NZ_CP056284.1, read on the forward strand.
ATAATCTGGATTGTCACTATCCGGTGCGCCAGAAAAGGTAATATTGGCGCGTTGAAACAGATTCCCGTGGTGTTGAGAATCCCCTAATGAACATCCCAACAAATGAATGCTGAAATCATGCGCTGATACTTTCTCTGGTTTTCCGGAAATATCTCTGGCTGAGAGATCATCAAATTCAACCAGTAGCGACCGGTCGCGTGGATCGACATAACAGGCAGCCTCAATAATATTTCCGCGCATGCGCATTTTGCCGGGCGTACTGACAAGACGATTGGTGTCAGCCAAAACCCATGCAGGCGATATGAAGATAAAAAGCAGTAAAATTCGCCATCCAGGCATCACCGCATTTCCTTTCAGTTATTCGCAGGAAGGGTTAAGCAGGCGCGTTAATGCGCCTGCTGCAGATCGTTACTGGTAGTCGATCTGGAAATTAACGGTAGATTCGAAATCACCCGGAGTTACCGCGGCAGATGCGTTGTTTGCCTGCAGGTAAGCGACGAAATCAATGTCGGTTTCACCATCGGTAATGTTGACCTGAGAGGCGGCTTGACCCCATTCCACGTCCTGGTTGCCACTGTCAATCATACCGATGCCCGCACCCTTTGCAGTACCAGAGGTGAACGCAGCCAGCGCGTTGTTGTCTGTATCAATCGTTGCCGGGGTATAAGTCACAGTGGCCGTTTTCGCGACGGTCGTATCACAGCCCTGCAGAACGATTTTGGCATGCTTAACGCCAGCACGTTGGTTGTCTTTTAACTGAGAAGTTGGGATCTCACCAAAATTAACCTGTACCGGGCTGGATTCTGGTGCCAGACCGCATGCGGAATTAACCAGAGAACCGGTGAAGTGAATTTTACCGTTAGTCGGTTCGACATTGTTTGCAGCAAAAGCAGAAGAGGCAGTAAAAGTCATTCCCGCCATCAGCGCACAGGCCACAGCCACGTTTTTCATTTTCATATTACTACTTAACCTTATATCTGTTTTTTAGTTATTCCGAAGATCTATTTCCGCAGATAATTTATGTCCGGAAAATCCTGATCTGCAGGTGGCGGTAGCGCATATCCTTGCAAACAATCCATCTCAAGCCGCCCCGTATTTTGAACTTCATTGGTATTCCATCCGAAATACCGTCCACAGTTGTTTACGCTGTTTCGGGGCTTATATTAAGTCGACGGAAAAATGACACAATGCAAAAATCCGGTATTAATCAAACTCAGGGAATCATGTTGTCACACTGTCTGCAGAGTGATCTTTTACCTAAAAAACCGCCAAAAATCACGACTTAGCCAGTGTTAGTATCTATCATTTATCATTTTTATAGAGTTTTTATCTATCAACTATTTTTTTATTTAGCCAGAACAACAGGCAAAATGTATTTATGAAATTTTTGTAAAAATGAAATTTGATATCAAAAGCGAGTAATGACAATAAGATAGTGAAAGAGAGGAAGGAGAAAAGAGGATTCTATAAGAGATATTAAAATATTGTTATATAAATATTAATAAAGCGATCTATGGTACAACCATTTTTTATAAATGAATTATGTTATGCTATTGCTTCACCCACTCGAATGCGAGATATCCTGTTTTAAAGGAGACATCAGTGATTTCTCATATACCAATAAACAAAATTAAATCCGTAATTATTGGTGATGGCTTAGTTTTCAGACCACATAAAAATACCCTAAAAGACCTGGCATCTGGTGAAATGGCCACATTGAATAATGTGGCAACACAATTACTGCTCTATTTGTTGCAAAATGGTAAAGAGATATCCTCGCGTGATGAAATTCTGCTGAATGTTTTTCAGCATAATGGCGCCAGAGCGACGGATGCGAATCTCAATCAGCACATTTCATTTCTGCGCAAAGCAATAACGTCTACGGGTCATCCTGCAGAACTCATCGTCACAATTCCGCGGATGGGATTTCGGATGGGCGACGCTAATATCAATATTCAGCAACTGGAAGAAGCGCAAGCTCCCGCCAGAATTGCCAATGTTGCATCGACGCTCAACAAAAAGAAACAAAGCCGTTGGCCTGTGGCGATAACCGCGTTAATTACCGGAATCGCCGTGCTGGCGACAGCGTGGTTAACATGGATACCCAATGAAATCGCCATGACGGACGCGACTATCCTGCGGACTATCGACTATGAACAATGCCGTGTACATATATTAGGAAACGCCCTCACCGACACCATAACCGAAAAGAAAGCGCTGGATATTTTCAAGTCCGTGGGCATTAACCCCGACTGTTCGTACCCAAAAGATCTGTATCTCAATACCTGGGCGAGCAACCATAATCTGGTTGAGTGGTCGTTTGCCGCTGAATGCGGGCTGAACCTCGGCTATTACCATTGCATCAGCCAGTATCGCCATCATGAGGAATGATATGAAGCAAGAAAGCGATCACTCTCCTTTACTATGGTCAGTCGTGATTGCCATTTTTGGGCTGGCGGCTATCGCTTTTTTTATTATCGCCGGGAATGCGAAAAAACAAGAAATCAGTTTTTCCTGCTCCTCGGAATTCACGTCGATACTCGACATCCAGGATACAAAAAAGGTACTCCATGGAATAATGCTGATTACCAGCTACAACTCCGGACACCTTTCATTGTCAGTACAAGGGAAACTCAAAAGTGATGATGGCGAGTTTGCTGTGAACCGAAAACTGTTCTTTCGCTATGCCCGACCACTCGGCCATACCGCCGGTGTTTTCATGCTCACTCCCAACGGACGTGAAAAATCCCCCGATGATGAAGCAACGGATGCTGTCGATTATCTCTTCTTCGACGCTTACGAACGTGCCGACAAGCTGTATATGCTAAAGCACTTGAATGAAGAAACGGTGCTTATCGGCGATAACTTTTCCCCCCGCTTCGCCTGCGTGATGAATCACTTCGCAGGTTGATCTGCCCCTGGATATGCGTCGGGTTAAGGATGACCTGATGTGTTGCCTGCCCGATAGCACGGACGTGGTCGATAAAGTGTGATGATGAGATTATTATTGTGGCGGGCTAAAACGACGAAAGCCTGAATCATTTCTGATTCAGGCTTTCTGAATAGTGGCGGAATGGACGGGACTCGAACCCGCGACCCCCTGCGTGACAGGCAGGTATTCTAACCAACTGAACTACCACTCCGCGTTGTGTTCCGCTTGGGAACGAAGCGAATATTACGGATTGCCTCACGCGTCGTCAACGCTTTTTCTCACGTTTTTTAATCGTTTGCTGCAAAAATCACCCGAATGGTCATTTCCATACGGAAAACGTACAAACTATGCCCGCCAGAGGCAACTTCCGCCTTTCTTCTGCACCAGGTCAAGGCGCGACTCATGGGCCGCTAACTCTTCATCAGTGGCGAAAACAACGCGTAGTTTGCTGGACTGTCGCACAATACGCTGGATCCCCGTGTCATTCTGCTGCTGGCTGTCACCTTCCATCGAGAACGCCATCGTGGTCTGCCCACCGGTCATCATCAGATAAACGTCGGCCAGAATCTGGGCATCGAGCAATGCGCCGTGCAGGGTTCGCTTACTGTTGTCTATTTCATAGCGTGAGCATAACGCATCAAGGCTGTTGCGCTTGCCAGGAAACATTTTCCTCGCCAGCGCCAGGCTATCGGTAATTTTGCAGAATTCGTTTGTCTTTGGAATATCCCGCCTGAGCTTAGCAAATTCGTAATCCATAAAGCCGATATCAAACGATGCGTTATGGATGACCAGCTCTGCACCGCGGATGTAGTCGAGAAACTCATCGGCCACATCGGCAAACGTAGGTTTATCAAGCAGGAATTCGTCTGCGATTCCGTGTACACCAAACGCTTCCGGGTCCACCAGCCGATCCGGTTTCAGGTAAACGTGGAAGTTATTCCCGGTCAGGCGGCGGTTCACCACTTCAACCGCACCGATCTCAATGATCTTGTGGCCTTCGTAGTGGGCGCCAATCTGGTTCATACCGGTGGTTTCGGTATCGAGGACGATCTGTCGTGTAATTCCAGTGCTCATAACGGTCATTTATGTCAGACTTATCGTTTGATTTCGATTTGCTAAAACAGGAAGTCTACCAGAGATGCTTAAACAGGTAGAGATTTTCACCGATGGTTCTTGCCTGGGAAATCCAGGGCCAGGTGGTTATGGGGCGATTTTACGCTATCGCGGGCGCGAAAAAACCTTTAGCGAAGGCTACAACCTCACCACCAATAATCGCATGGAGCTGATGGCGGCAATCGTTGCGCTGGAAGCCCTGAAAGAACAGTGTGAAGTGATACTCAGCACGGACAGCCAGTATGTGCGCCAGGGCATTACGCAGTGGATCCACAACTGGAAGAAGCGCGGCTGGAAAACAGCAGATAAAAAACCAGTGAAGAACGTCGATCTGTGGAAACGTCTGGATACCGCGCTGGGGCCGCATCAAATCAAATGGGAATGGGTTAAAGGCCATGCGGGCCATCCGGAAAACGAACGCTGTGATGAGCTTGCGCGCGCTGCTGCAATGCGTCCCACTCAGGATGATATTGGGTATCAGGCTGAGGCTTAAACGTCTGGTTTACGGTATTGCCGGGTTGCGCCAACGGCCTGGCGGATAGGCGTTTTGCTTTTATTTTGTTTCATCGGGTTGAGCGTAAGCGGAATGGTTCGCTTACGCGCAACCACCAGTTGCAAACAGCCCAGCGCAGGGATATGGGCGCTTAACATTTTCCCGCCCTTCTTGTTCCAGGGCAGGACATGAAAACGGCTACAGTGCAGTACTTCAAAATTCAGCAATGAGAGCCAGTCCAACTGCCGCATGAGGGTAAACATCCGGCTATTGTAGGGCGATGTTTTACGCAATACGGGCACCAGTTTACGCAATCCCATCAGACTTACCGGGTTAAAGCCGCTCAGAATCAACCAACCGTCATCAATAAGCACGCGATCGGCTTCATGCAGTAAGCGATGTGGATCGGAACACCACGGCAGCGTATGAGCCAACAAACAAACATCCACGGACTTATCGGCAAAGGGCAGATGTAAAGGATCGGCAGTCACCTGCATGGGAGCGCCTTGCAAAGAAACATTTACCTGATGAGAAACCGCGCACGCTTCAGAATTGATTTCTGCGCTTAAATTACCAATCTTAAGCAGATGAAATCCGTACATTTTTGCGAACCACGGGTTAAGCTGATGCTCCAGCGCCTGACGATAGTGTTCGCCCCAGGGCAAATCATCCCAACTAACGGGCGCTATGACAGTTTGAGGGATCCTTGCCGGTTTCATCACAACCTTCCGTTACGCATTGAGAGGTAATCTATGAATCTTAACAGTATTCCTGCATTTCAGGACAATTACATCTGGGTCCTGTCGAATAATGACAAACATTGTCTGATTGTGGACCCGGGTGAAGCAGCACCTGTTCTGAAAGCTATTGCAGAACATAACTGGGTTCCCGAGGCCATTCTGCTGACACATCATCATCAGGATCACGTGGGCGGCGTGAAAGAACTTCTGCAACATTTCCCACAAATCGCGGTATACGGCCCGGCTGAAACGCAAGATAAGGGAACGACGCATGTAGTCGAAGATGGCGATATTGCACTCGTTTTGGGGCATGAATTTACAGTAATTGCTACGCCGGGTCACACTTTAGGACATATCTGTTACTTTAGCCACCCTTACCTGTTTTGCGGCGACACGCTCTTCTCCGGTGGCTGCGGTCGGCTTTTTGAAGGCACAGCATCTCAAATGTATCAATCACTTAAAAAACTAAACGCACTTCCTGACGATACATTGATTTGTTGCGCACATGAGTACACATTAGCAAACATGAAGTTTGCCTTAAGCATTCTTCCGCACGATCCGTTCATAAATGAATATTATCGTAAAGTTAATGAGTTACGCGTAAAAAAACAAATGACACTCCCCGTAATTCTGAAAAATGAGCGACGAAATAATCTTTTTTTAAGAACGGAAGATATTGATTTAATTAATGAAATAAATAAAAAAACAATATTGCAACAACCTGAAGAGCGTTTTGCCTGGTTAAGGTCAAAGAAAGATACGTTCTGACAATTCCGGGTTGCCTTTTGAAAACTTCGCCGTTATGATCGGTCGTCTTTTAAGCAACTATTGACACACACATGAAGGCAAAAGCGATATTACTCGCCTCTGTCCTGCTTGTTGGGTGCCAGAATACTGGTAACGTCCAACAACACGCACAGAGCCTTTCTGCAGCTGGTCAAGGGGAAGCAGGAAAGTTTACAAGTCAGGCGCGATGGATGGACGACGGAACATCTATCGCTGCTGATCAAGATTTGTGGGCTTTCATTGGTGACGAGCTAAAGATGGGAATTCCGGAAAACAACCGGATTCGCGAACAGAAACAGAAGTATTTACGCAATAAGAGCTATCTCCACGATGTAACTTTACGGGCAGAGCCGTATATGTACTGGATAGCCGGGCAGGTTAAGAAACGTAACATGCCAATGGAACTGGTACTACTACCCATAGTGGAGAGCGCTTTTGATCCTCACGCAACGTCTGGCGCCAATGCCGCAGGTATTTGGCAGATCATTCCGAGCACGGGGCGCAATTATGGTTTAAAACAGACCCGCAATTATGATGCACGTCGCGACGTTGTGGCTTCCACCACCGCCGCACTGGACATGATGCAGCGTCTGAACAAAATGTTTGATGGCGACTGGCTGCTGACCGTTGCTGCTTATAATAGCGGTGAAGGTCGTGTCATGAAGGCAATTAAAACGAACAAAGCCCGTGGTAAACCCACTGACTTCTGGTCGTTGCCATTGCCTCAGGAAACGAAGCTATATGTGCCAAAAATGCTGGCATTGAGCGATATACTCAAAAACAGCAAACGCTATGGCGTGCGTCTGCCAACAACAGACGAAAGCCGCGCGTTGGCACGTGTTCGCCTGAGTAGCCCGGTTGAAATGGCTCAGGTTGCCGATATGGCAGGTATTTCCGTCAGCAAGCTGAAAACCTTCAATGCAGGCGTGAAAGGCTCCACGTTGGGTGCCAGTGGTCCGCAATATGTGATGGTGCCAAAGAAGCATGCAGAGAAGCTGCGTGAGTCTCTGGCCTCAGGCGAAATTGCAGCCGTGCAGTCAACGTTGGTTGCGGATAACACGCAGCTGAACAGCCGTAGCTACAAAGTTCGCTCTGGCGATACGCTTTCTGGCGTCGCTTCACGTCTTGGCGTGAGCACCAATGACCTTAAGCAGTGGAATAATCTGCGCGGATCATCGCTGAAAGTAGGCCAAAATCTGACGGTGGGCGCTGGTACCAGCGCACAGCGACTGGCGAACAACAGCGATAGCATCACCTATCGTGTGCGTAAAGGCGACTCGCTCTCGAGCATTGCCAAACGCCACGGGGTTAACATCAAGGATGTGATGCGCTGGAACAGCGATACGAACAATCTGCAGCCAGGCGATCAGCTAACGTTGTTTGTGAAAAACAGCGGTATGCCGGACTCCTGATAGCATTGTAGAAATGAAGGCACTGGTTTCCCCCCAGTGCCTTTTTTATTTATCCCGCTTTATGTGCTTCAACCATTATCGTGTCGCTGGTAAACGAGCCATCTTCCTGTAACGCAAAATAGGCTTTCACTTCCGCAGAAGCACTTTGTTGGTATACACGGATCGCGTCGCTCAACGCTGCAGGCGTACGCATCCGCGCCACCCACGAACTGAACTCCAACGGCAGACGATCGGTTAACAAGGTATCGGCAATCAGATTGGCGTCATTGATTAACGACAGCCATTCTCCGCTGGAATAGTTGCGTACGTGCGAGGTATCACGTAACGCCTCCACAGTTTGCAACCAGATGTCACGTACAGGATGGCCAGGCGACATCACATCCATCACAATCAGCACGCCGCCGGGCCTCAGAATGCGGTTCACTTCTCGCAACGCACGCCCGACATCATGCCAGTGATGCGCGGAATAGCGGCTAATCACCACGTCAAATACGTTATCTTCAAACGGCAGGCTTTCAGCATAACCCTGCCGTGTGGCGATATTCTCCAGACCTCTGTCCTTTGCCGCTTCAGTGACCACGTCAAGCATCTGCGACGATAAATCATATGCCACTACCTGCTTTGCGTATTGCGCGGCCACAAAGCTGGCGTGCCCCGCTCCGCATCCCATATCCAACACGCGGGCCTGCGGAAATGCCAACAACCTTTCCCCCAGACGTTGCAAGTCACGACCAGAGGCGTGCACCGCACTGGTTAAGTAGGCATTAGCCTGAGAGCCAAACTGTTTTTCGACGTTGTCATGATGAGAGCGTGTTGTCATTGTGTTGTCCTTCGGTTGTTGTGAAATATGAAGGGCAACCATCACAGGCCTGCCCTACGGCAGACCTGACACACCGTTATTGTTCAGGTTTGCCGGGACTGAATTCAACGAGTAGCGGGTTGTGGTCGGAGGCGCGGGTGACCAGCACAGAGGCCTCACTCACGTTCAGACCGCGATAGAACACAAAATCGAGAGGACGACCAAACGCGCGGCGGCGCTGATCGTCGGTAAAGCGCACCTGGCGCAGCGACATTTCACGCGCAAAGCGGTACAGCGCATTCATCCGTCGACGGCTCCAGGCATTAAAATCGCCGGCCATAATCACCGGACCGCTGTGATGAGCAATCTGATCGCCAATGGGAAGTAACTGCTTACTATAGACATCAACGCCAAGGCTAAAGTTAACCGCGTGGATATTCACCACCATTAACAACCGAGTGTCAGGCAACGGGTACACCGTCACCAACGCCGATTTCGCCAGCCGTAAAATAGGCTCACGCTCGCGTAATGGGCAGCAGTAAACTGGATGGGCGGAGGAGAGTGTCATAACGCCAGAGGGGTGCTGTGGCAGCACAAAGGCGGGAACCTGGTCGGCAGCGAGATAGTTAGTGGTCGCAAACTGCACCAGTTCTGGTGTGGTTTGCGCTTCCTGCAATAACACCAGATGCGCGTCTTTGCCAAAATTCTTCAGCACCGACTGCCACTCTGCTCGCTGCTGTTTAAAAATATTCCATACCAGCACGCGAATGCGATCTTCACTGCTCAACGGTACGCCTGCGGGTAATGCCTGTCCAATATGCGCAAACGAGCCCGGCGGTAAAATCCGCTCGGCGGGTTGTCCGGCAACATAACGCATGGCATAGGTGTTTTTTCGCACTTTAGACTTTCAAACCTCTGTAACGTCAACCAGTCCGCAGCCGGACTGGTTCTTCTGTTATAGGGATTTTAGCACTCACTTTCAACGAACAATTGCAGTTTGTTTTGTAAGTGGGCGCTTACATCAATGATTTACCCCAGAGCAACGTGCGTGGGCTTATCAAGACGGCCGCTCAGCCCCATCAGCAGGAAAGCCACCAGAACAATAAGTGCGCCAATCCATGGTGTCTGCGCCAACCCATAATGCTCGACCGTTTGTCCGCCAATCACGGAACCCAGTGCAATACCAATGTTAAACGCTGCAATGTTCAGCCTTGACGCCACATCAACAGCATTGGGCGTAAATTGTTCCGCTTTCTGTACCACGTAGACCTGCAACCCTGGTACGTTACCGAAGGCAAAGATCCCCATCACCAGAATGGTAGCCAGCGCGGCGTACTGCGTGGAAGCCGTCAGTTGGAAGACCATCAGCAGAACAAACAGCGCGGCAAAAATGAATTTCAATGCAGGAACCGCACCATGCTTATCCGCCAGCTTACCGCCCCAGATATTGCCGATAGCGACTGATACGCCGTAACCCAGTAAGATCCAGCTTACCGCTGCCGGGGAGAAGCCCGCCAGATCCTGCATCATCGGTGCCAGGAAGGTGAAAGCCGTGAACACACCACCGTAGCCCAATGCCGTAATGGCGTAAATCAGCAACAGACGAGGATGAGTCAGCACTTTCACCTGGTCGCGAATGCTGGCGGCCGCTCGACCTGGAATGTTAGCCGGGATCAGCAGTTGGCTACTAATCAGCGCAATCACGCCTAACATTGATACTGCCAGGAAAGTCTCACGCCAGCCAAAGTGCTGGCCGATAAACGTACCCAGCGGCACGCCCGTGACCAACGCAACGGTTAAGCCACCGAACATAATAGCGATAGCGGAAGCCGCTTTTTCTTTTGGCACCAGACTTGTCGCGATAGTGGAACCAATCGAGAAGAATACGCCGTGAGCCAGCCCCGTCAGCAGACGGGCGACAATAAGTGTCATATACCCGGGTGCCTGCCATGCCAGTAAATTCCCCGCCGTAAACAGGACCATCAGCGCGACAAGCAACTTTTTACGTGGCAGGCTTCCGGTCAGAGCGGTCAGCACTGGTGCGCCAATCGCCACACCCAGCGCATAGATTGAAACCAGCATCCCAGCTGAAGGTAACGAGATTGCCAGTTGTTGAGCAATGGTCGGCACCAGGCCAACAATCACAAACTCAGTCGTGCCAATAGCGAAGGCACTTATTGTTAGTGCAAATAATGCGAGAGGCATAAATAACTCCGTAACATCAGTAATCAGATGACACGCAGTATGCCGGGATGTTTTAATAACAAAAACATTCAAAATCTCAATATAATTTTGCGTCAGGTGCAAAAATGAAAGCAACCTCTGAAGAACTTGCGATTTTTGTGGCCGTTGTGGAAAGCGGCAGCTTCAGCCGGGCGGCAGAACAACTCGGTCAGGCTAATTCCGCAGTCAGTCGGGCAGTAAAAAAGCTGGAGATGAAATTGGGTGTGAGTCTGCTTAATCGAACGACCCGACAGCTAAGCCTGACAGAAGAAGGAGAACGCTACTTCAGGCGTGTGCAGCAGATACTGCAAGAGATGGCAGCAGCAGAAACGGAAATCATGGAGTCACGCAATACCCCGCGCGGCCTGTTGCGTATCGACGCGGCAACGCCGGTGATGCTGCATTTCCTGATGCCGCTAATCAAACCGTTCCGTGAGCGATATCCTGAGATGACGTTGTCTCTTGTCTCCTCAGAAACGTTCATCAATCTTATTGAACGAAAAGTGGATGTCGCGATACGAGCAGGTACGCTGACTGACTCAAGCCTGCGTGCGCGTCCGTTGTTTACCAGCTATCGTAAGATTATTGCCTCACCGGACTATATTGCCCGTTTTGGCAAGCCTGAGACTGTCGAACAGTTAAAGCAGCATCTGTGTCTGGGGTTTTCCGAACCCGTTTCACTCAATACCTGGCCGATTGCCCGTAGCGACGGACAGCTCCATGAGGTCGAATGTGGGATTTCTTCCAACAGCGGGGAAACGTTAAAACAGCTTTGCCTGAGCGGCAATGGTATCGCATGTCTTTCAGATTATATGATTGATAAAGAGATCGCGCGGGGAGAACTGGTGGAGCTGCTGGCCGATAAACGTCTGCCGGTAGAAATGCCTTTCAGCGCCGTTTACTACAGCGATCGTGCGGTCAGTACACGCATTCGGGCATTTATAGACTTTTTAAGTGAGTATATAAGAACAGCTCCCGAAGGAGCTGTGAAAGAGGGTTAAAGGTACAGAGGGTCGGGCAATTAATCCCAATCAGGGGCCAGACCTTCCGGGCTGACCAGACGATCGTTGCAGTCCAGTGCCGCGATCGCTTTTTTATCTTCAGTATCCAGATGCAGGTCCAGCGCCAGCAGGTTGCTTGCCAGGTTTTCACGCTTGGTAGATGAAGGGATCACGGAGTAACCTTCATCCATTGCCCATGCCAGAATAACCTGCGCCGGGGTCGCGTTATGTTTAGCGGCAATGCGTGCAATCACTTCATCTTTTAGCGCCTTACCGTAAGCCAGCGTCATGTAAGAGGTGATGTGGATACCGTGCGCTTTAGCCCAGTCAACCACCTTACGACTCTGCAGATACGGAGACAGCTCAATCTGGTTGGTCGCGATATTGTCTGCACCGACTGTAGCAATGGCTTTTTCCATCAGCGGAATAGTGAAGTTTGAGATACCAATTTCGCGAGTCAGCCCCTGCTCTTTCGCTTCAAGCAGCGCCTGCATAAACTCTTCAACGGATACCGCATCGCCCGGAGATGGCCAGTGGATCAGCGTCAAATCAACATAATCCGTACGCAGTTTCTTCAGACTTTCTTTCAGACTTGGGATCAGTTTGTCTTTGCTGAGATTTTCAATCCAGATCTTGGTGGTGATGTACAACTCGTTACGCGGTACGCCACTTTCGGCAATTGCCTGACCAACAGCCGCTTCATTTTCATAGATTTGCGCAGTGTCGACAGCACGGTAGCCCAGCTCAAGCGCCGTTTTGACAGAAGCGATAACCACGTCGTCTTTCAGGCGAAACGTACCTAAACCAAATGCAGGGATAGTCATAGAATTCCTCTTTTTAATCACTATGTTCGTTAACTGAGAGGATTATGACCATCAGTTCTTTGCCGAAAAAGAGTGAAAAATGCAGAGGATTTTTGCGGATTCAGCAATAATTAAATCGCTGGAAAAAAAAGCCCTGAGCGTTAGCTCAGGGCTCTTAATAAGTGGCGGAACGGACGGGACTCGAACCCGCGACCCCCTGCGTGACAGGCAGGTATTCTAACCAACTGAACTACCGCTCCACCGAATTTCTTTGTCACTACCCGGATTATTCATCCCGGTTTACTGCAATTTGATGCCTGGCAGTTCCCTACTCTCGCATGGGGAGACCCCACACTACCATCGGCGCTACGGCGTTTCACTTCTGAGTTCGGCATGGGGTCAGGTGGGACCACCGCGCTACAGCCGCCAGGCAAATTCTGTTTATCAACACACCTCTCAGGTCTGTCGATGTAATCTGTAATCAAGCTGAAAATGATGTCTTCTCTTTCGCCAAAACATCTTCGGCGTTGTAAGGTTAAGCCTCACGGTTCATTAGTATCGGTTAGCTCAACGTATCGCTACGCTTACACACCCGACCTATCAACGTCGTCGTCTTCAACGTTCCTTCAGGACCCTTAAAGGGTCAGGGAGAACTCATCTCGGGGCAAGTTTCGTGCTTAGATGCTTTCAGCACTTATCTCTTCCGCATTTAGCTACCGGGCAATGCCATTGGCATGACAACCCGAACACCAGTGATGCGTCCACTCCGGTCCTCTCGTACTAGGAGCAGCCCCCCTCAATTCTCCAGCGCCCACGGCAGATAGGGACCGAACTGTCTCACGACGTTCTAAACCCAGCTCGCGTACCACTTTAAATGGCGAACAGCCATACCCTTGGGACCTACTTCAGCCCCAGGATGTGATGAGCCGACATCGAGGTGCCAAACACCGCCGTCGATATGAACTCTTGGGCGGTATCAGCCTGTTATCCCCGGAGTACCTTTTATCCGTTGAGCGATGGCCCTTCCATTCAGAACCACCGGATCACTAAGACCTGCTTTCGCACCTGCTCGAGCCGTCACTCTCGCAGTCAAGCTAGCTTATGCCTTTGCACTAACCTCCTGATGTCCGACCAGGATTAGCTAACCTTCGTGCTCCTCCGTTACTCTTTAGGAGGAGACCGCCCCAGTCAAACTACCCACCAGACACTGTCCGCAACCCGGATCACGGGTCTACGTTAGAACACCAGCCATTAAAGGGTGGTATTTCAAGGTTGGCTCCATGCAGACTGGCGTCCACACTTCAAAGCCTCCCACCTATCCTACACATCAAGGACCAGTGTTCAGTGTCAAGCTATAGTAAAGGTTCACGGGGTCTTTCCGTCTTGCCGCGGGTACACTGCATCTTCACAGCGAGTTCAATTTCACTGAGTCTCGGGTGGAGACAGCCTGGCCATCATTACGCCATTCGTGCAGGTCGGAACTTACCCGACAAGGAATTTCGCTACCTTAGGACCGTTATAGTTACGGCCGCCGTTTACCGGGGCTTCGATCAAGAGCTTCTCCTTACGGATAACCCCATCAATTAACCTTCCGGCACCGGGCAGGCGTCACACCGTATACGTCCACTTTCGTGTTTGCACAGTGCTGTGTTTTTAATAAACAGTTGCAGCCAGCTGGTATCTTCGACTGATTTCAGCTCCATGAGTAAATCACTTCACCTACATATCAGCGTGCCTTCTCCCGAAGTTACGGCACCATTTTGCCTAGTTCCTTCACCCGAGTTCTCTCAAGCGCCTTGGTATTCTCTACCTGACCACCTGTGTCGGTTTGGGGTACGATTTCGTGTTACCTGATGCTTAGAGGCTTTTCCTGGAAGCAGGGCATTTGTTACTTCAGCACCGTAGTGCCTCGTCATCACACCTCAGCGTTAACAAGACTCCGGATTTACCTGGAATCTCCGCCTACATGCTTAAACCGGGACAACCGTCGCCCGGCTAACATAGCCTTCTCCGTCCCCCCTTCGCAGTAACACCAAGTACAGGAATATTAACCTGTTTCCCATCGACTACGCCTTTCGGCCTCGCCTTAGGGGTCGACTCACCCTGCCCCGATTAACGTTGGACAGGAACCCTTGGTCTTCCGGCGTGCGGGTTTTTCACCCGCATTATCGTTACTTATGTCAGCATTCGCACTTCTGATACCTCCAGCAACCCTCACAGGCCACCTTCAACGGCTTACAGAACGCTCCCCTACCCAACAACACATAGTGTCGCTGCCGCAGCTTCGGTGCATGGTTTAGCCCCGTTACATCTTCCGCGCAGGCCGACTCGACCAGTGAGCTATTACGCTTTCTTTAAATGATGGCTGCTTCTAAGCCAACATCCTGGCTGTCTGTGCCTTCCCACATCGTTTCCCACTTAACCATGACTTTGGGACCTTAGCTGGCGGTCTGGGTTGTTTCCCTCTTCACGACGGACGTTAGCACCCGCCGTGTGTCTCCCGTGATAACATTCTTCGGTATTCGCAGTTTGCATCGGGTTGGTAAGTCGGGATGACCCCCTAGCCGAAACAGTGCTCTACCCCCGAAGATGAATTCACGAGGCGCTACCTAAATAGCTTTCGGGGAGAACCAGCTATCTCCCGGTTTGATTGGCCTTTCACCCCCAGCCACAAGTCATCCGCTAATTTTTCAACATTAGTCGGTTCGGTCCTCCAGTTAGTGTTACCCAACCTTCAACCTGCCCATGGCTAGATCACCGGGTTTCGGGTCTATACCCTGCAACTTAACGCCCAGTTAAGACTCGGTTTCCCTTCGGCTCCCCTATTCGGTTAACCTTGCTACAGAATATAAGTCGCTGACCCATTATACAAAAGGTACGCAGTCACCCCATAAAGAGGCTCCCACTGCTTGTACGTACACGGTTTCAGGTTCTTTTTCACTCCCCTCGCCGGGGTTCTTTTCGCCTTTCCCTCACGGTACTGGTTCACTATCGGTCAGTCAGGAGTATTTAGCCTTGGAGGATGGTCCCCCCATATTCAGACAGGATACCACGTGTCCCGCCCTACTCTTCGAGTTCACAACACATGCACTTTTGTGTACGGGACTATCACCCTGTACCGTCGGACTTTCCAGACCGTTCCACTACCACACATGCTGATTCAGACTCTGGGCTGCTCCCCGTTCGCTCGCCGCTACTGGGGGAATCTCGGTTGATTTCTTTTCCTCGGGGTACTTAGATGTTTCAGTTCCCCCGGTTCGCTTCATTACGCTATGTATTCACGTAATGATAGTGTGACGAATCACACTGGGTTTCCCCATTCGGAAATCGCCGGTTATAACGGTTCATATCACCTTACCGACGCTTATCGCAGATTAGCACGTCCTTCATCGCCTCTGACTGCCAGGGCATCCACCGTGTACGCTTAGTCGCTTAACCTCACAACCCGAAGATGTTTCGTAAAACACTTCAGTATTGCGAAAATTTGAGAGACTCGGACACACCGCTTTTCATTTCTTGTTTACGGAGAAATGAAACAGTGTGTCGTTTCAATTTTCAGCTTGATCCAGATTTTTAAAGAGCAAATATCTCAAACGAGACTCGAAAGTCTGTTTTGAGATACTTCGGTCGGCGACTTTCACTCACACATACCAGCAAGTGGCGTCCCCTAGGGGATTCGAACCCCTGTTACCGCCGTGAAAGGGCGGTGTCCTGGGCCTCTAGACGAAGGGGACACTGAAGTCTCAATCGCAAGACGCCTTGCTATTTACTTTTCATCAGACAATCTGTGTGAGCACTACAAAGAACGTTTCTTTAAGGTAAGGAGGTGATCCAACCGCAGGTTCCCCTACGGTTACCTTGTTACGACTTCACCCCAGTCATGAATCACAAAGTGGTAAGCGCCCTCCCGAAGGTTAAGCTACCTACTTCTTTTGCAACCCACTCCCATGGTGTGACGGGCGGTGTGTACAAGGCCCGGGAACGTATTCACCGTGGCATTCTGATCCACGATTACTAGCGATTCCGACTTCATGGAGTCGAGTTGCAGACTCCAATCCGGACTACGACATACTTTATGAGGTCCGCTTGCTCTCGCGAGGTCGCTTCTCTTTGTATATGCCATTGTAGCACGTGTGTAGCCCTACTCGTAAGGGCCATGATGACTTGACGTCATCCCCACCTTCCTCCAGTTTATCACTGGCAGTCTCCTTTGAGTTCCCGACCGAATCGCTGGCAACAAAGGATAAGGGTTGCGCTCGTTGCGGGACTTAACCCAACATTTCACAACACGAGCTGACGACAGCCATGCAGCACCTGTCTCAGAGTTCCCGAAGGCACCAAAGCATCTCTGCTAAGTTCTCTGGATGTCAAGAGTAGGTAAGGTTCTTCGCGTTGCATCGAATTAAACCACATGCTCCACCGCTTGTGCGGGCCCCCGTCAATTCATTTGAGTTTTAACCTTGCGGCCGTACTCCCCAGGCGGTCGACTTAACGCGTTAGCTCCGGAAGCCACGCCTCAAGGGCACAACCTCCAAGTCGACATCGTTTACGGCGTGGACTACCAGGGTATCTAATCCTGTTTGCTCCCCACGCTTTCGCACCTGAGCGTCAGTCTTTGTCCAGGGGGCCGCCTTCGCCACCGGTATTCCTCCAGATCTCTACGCATTTCACCGCTACACCTGGAATTCTACCCCCCTCTACAAGACTCTAGCCTGCCAGTTTCGGATGCAGTTCCCAGGTTGAGCCCGGGGATTTCACATCCGACTTGACAGACCGCCTGCGTGCGCTTTACGCCCAGTAATTCCGATTAACGCTTGCACCCTCCGTATTACCGCGGCTGCTGGCACGGAGTTAGCCGGTGCTTCTTCTGCGAGTAACGTCAATTGCTGCGGTTATTAACCACAACACCTTCCTCCTCGCTGAAAGTACTTTACAACCCGAAGGCCTTCTTCATACACGCGGCATGGCTGCATCAGGCTTGCGCCCATTGTGCAATATTCCCCACTGCTGCCTCCCGTAGGAGTCTGGACCGTGTCTCAGTTCCAGTGTGGCTGGTCATCCTCTCAGACCAGCTAGGGATCGTCGCCTAGGTGAGCCGTTACCCCACCTACTAGCTAATCCCATCTGGGCACATCCGATGGCAAGAGGCCCGAAGGTCCCCCTCTTTGGTCTTGCGACGTTATGCGGTATTAGCTACCGTTTCCAGTAGTTATCCCCCTCCATCGGGCAGTTTCCCAGACATTACTCACCCGTCCGCCACTCGTCACCCAAGGAGCAAGCTCCTCTGTGCTACCGTTCGACTTGCATGTGTTAGGCCTGCCGCCAGCGTTCAATCTGAGCCATGATCAAACTCTTCAATTTAAGTTTGATGCTCGTGAATTAAACTTCGTAATGAATTACGTGTTCACTCAGAGACTTGGTATTCATTTTTCGTCTTGCGACGTTAAGAATCCGTATCTTCGAGTGCCCACACAGATTGTCTGATAAATTGTTAAAGAGCAGTTGCGACGCGCTTTGGCGCTCTGTCGCGAGGTGGCGTATATTACGCTTTCCTCTTTCAGAGTCAACCCTCATTTTCAGGTTTTTCTCTTCAACCGAACCGACTGTTTGTGTGAAGTGATTCACATCCGCCGTGTCGATGGAGGCGCATTATAGGGAGTCGACTCAGGAAGACAAGCGGAAAAATGCATTTTTGTTTCAACCGCTCACCTTTTATCCATTGCGCTTACTTTTGCTGCTTTTTTATCGCCATTGGCAGGTCTGCCAGACTGTTTATGACCAAATCTGCCGCATTTTCTGCTTCCGGCGTAACAGGTTTACCCGTGCGCACCAGAACCTTCGTTCCAACATTCGCCGCTGCCGCTGCCTGCATATCTTCTATCTTGTCGCCTACCATATAGGAAGCGGCCATATCGATATGCAGGAAGTCTCGGGCGGAGATCAACATTCCAGGATGCGGTTTACGACAGTCGCAGACCTGACGATACTCTTCTACTGTGCCCTGCGGATGATGCGGGCAATAGTAGATACCATCCAAATCAACGTCGCGATCGGCCAGCGACCAGTCCATCCATTCGGTCAACGTTTCAAACTGTGCCTCAGTAAATTTGCCACGAGCGATACCAGACTGGTTTGTCACGATAATGAGCGCGTAACCCATATTTTTAAGTTCACGCATGGCATCAATAACGCCGTCGATAAACTCGAACTCGTCAATCTCATGTACGTAACCGTGGTCCACATTAATGGTGCCGTCGCGGTCGAGAAAAATTGCGGGTACAGATTTTGCCACCTTTTATAGCTCCTGAATAAGGCATGTGGCTCTAGTATCGCATGTTTCGGCGGGCAAGAAAGTGCTCATCGTGCAAAGCTAGATTGATTTAGACGTCTGGATGCCTTAACATCCATCTTGTTGACGGCTTCGACCGTCCCAGACAGACGAAAATGCCACGGCTAACTTAATTACGATAATAAATAACCAATGATTAAACTTTCGAATATCACCAAAGTGTTCCAGCAGGGGACTCGCACCATTCAGGCGCTAAATAAAGTCAGCCTGCACGTTCCTGCCGGGCAGATTTATGGCGTCATTGGCGCCTCCGGTGCCGGTAAAAGTACGCTCATTCGCTGCGTTAACTTACTTGAACGCCCAACCGAAGGCAGTGTTCAGGTTGGCGGTCAGGAGCTGACGACGCTTTCTGAATCCGAGCTGACTAAAGCTCGCCGTCAAATCGGCATGATTTTCCAACACTTTAACCTGCTCTCTTCCCGTACCGTGTTTGGCAACGTCGCGCTGCCGCTGGAACTGGATAATACGCCAAAGGAAGAGATCAAACGCCGTGTAACAGAACTGCTGGATTTAGTCGGCCTTGGCGACAAGCACGACAGCTACCCGGCCAACCTTTCCGGCGGACAAAAACAGCGAGTGGCGATTGCGCGTGCGCTGGCCAGCAATCCAAAAGTGTTGCTGTGTGATGAAGCCACCAGCGCACTTGATCCGGCAACAACCCGCTCGATTCTGGAATTATTGAAAGACATTAACCGTCGTTTGGGACTCACCATTCTGCTGATTACCCATGAGATGGACGTTGTAAAACGCATTTGTGACTGCGTAGCGGTCATCAGTAATGGTGAGCTGATTGAGCAGGACACCGTCAGCGAAGTGTTCTCCCACCCGAAAACGCCGCTGGCACATAAATTTATCCAGTCCACGCTACACCTGGATATCCCGGAAGATTATCTGGAACGTTTAAAAGCAAAGCCAGAAGCCGACAGCGTGCCAATGCTGCGCATGGAATTCACCGGTCATTCGGTTGATGCGCCATTACTTTCGGAGACGGCCCGTCGTTTTAACGTGAATAACAACATTATTAGCGCGCAGATGGATTACGCCGGCGGCGTGAAGTTCGGCATCATGCTGACTGAAATGCACGGCACACAGGAAGATACACAAGCAGCCATTAACTGGTTGCAGGAACACCATGTAAAAGTAGAGGTACTGGGTTATGTCTGAGCCGATGATGTGGCTACTGGTTCGCGGCGTATGGGAAACGCTGGCAATGACCTTTGTGTCCGGTTTTTTTGGTTTTGTGATTGGCCTGCCGGTTGGCGTGTTGCTGTATGTAACGCGGCCGGGGCAAATCATTGAGAACGCGAAGCTCTACCGCACGCTCTCTGCACTGGTGAATATTTTCCGTTCCATCCCGTTCATTATCTTGCTGGTGTGGATGATTCCGTTCACCCGCATGATCGTTGGCACCTCTATTGGGCTGCAGGCCGCTATCGTCCCGCTGACCGTCGGCGCCGCGCCGTTTATCGCCCGTATGGTGGAAAACGCGCTGCTCGAAATCCCGACCGGGCTGATTGAGGCCTCCCGTGCAATGGGCGCCACGCCGCTGCAAATTGTACGTAAGGTATTACTACCAGAAGCACTGCCTGGACTGGTCAATGCGGCCACCATCACCCTTATCACGCTGGTGGGTTATTCCGCGATGGGCGGTGCCGTTGGTGCCGGTGGTCTTGGCCAGATTGGTTATCAGTACGGTTATATTGGCTACAACGCTACCGTCATGAATACAGTGCTGGTATTGCTCGTCGTTCTGGTTTATTTAATTCAGTTATCCGGCGATCGCATCGTCCGGGCTGTCACGCACAAATAACGTTGCACACAACACTAAAAACTCATTAAGAAAAGGAAATAAGCATGGCGTTCAAATTCAAAACCTTTGCGGCAGTTGGAGCCCTGATCGGTTCTCTGGCACTTGTGGGTTGCGGTCAGGATGAAAAAGATCCTAACCACATCAAAGTGGGCGTTATTGTTGGCGCAGAGCAGCAGGTCGCAGAAGTCGCGCAGAAAGTGGCTAAAGAAAAATACGGTCTGGACGTTGAGCTGGTCACGTTTAACGATTACGTCCTGCCTAACGAAGCACTGAGCAAAGGCGATATCGATGCTAACGCCTTCCAGCACAAACCGTACCTGGATCAACAGATCAAAGATCGCGGCTACAAACTGGTTGCCGCAGGTAATACTTTTGTTTACCCGATTGCGGGCTACTCTAAAAAAATCAAATCACTGGATGAGTTGCAGGAAGGCTCTCAGGTCGCGATTCCAAACGATCCGACTAACCTTGGCCGCTCCCTGCTGCTGCTGCAAAAAGTGGGCTTAATCAAACTGAAAGACGGTGTTGGTCTGCTGCCGACCGCGCTGGACGTGATTGAAAACCCGAAAAACCTGAAGCTGGTTGAACTGGAAGCGCCGCAGCTGCCGCGTTCCCTGGACGATGCGCAAATCGCACTGGCGGTCATCAACACGACCTACGCCAGCCAGATCGGCCTGACCCCAGCTAAAGACGGTATCTTTGTTGAAGATAAAGATTCTCCGTACGTAAACCTGATCGTGACTCGTGAAGACAATAAAGATGCTGAGAATGTGAAGAAATTCGTTCAGGCATACCAGTCTGACGAAGTGTACGAAGCAGCAAACAAAGTCTTCAACGGCGGTGCTGTTAAGGGCTGGTAATTTTAGGCTGTTTCCAGAATCTGTAATATCATCAGGACGGGCGCTTGCCCGTCTTGTCATTTATGCAAGCACCTGATTCAATATCTGACGTTTAGATCATTCATTGAGGAAATATTATGCGTGCTTTACCGATCTGTTTAGTAGCACTCATGCTGAGCGGCTGTTCTATGTTAAGCAGATCCCCTGTTGAACCCGTTCAAAGCACCGCTACCCCGCCTAAAGCGGAGCCGGAAAAACCCAAAGCACCGCGCGCGGCGCCGGTAAGAATCATTACTAACGCTGAAGATTTAGTTGGCAAACCGTTCCGCGATCTCGGCGAAGTCAGCGGCGAATCCTGCCAGGCATCCAACCAGGATTCTCCGCCGAGCATTCCAACCGCACGCAAACGCATGCAGATTAACGCATCTAAAATGAAAGCAAATGCGGTATTGCTGCACAGTTGCGAAGTAACCAGCGGAACGCCGGGTTGCTATCGCCAGGCGGTTTGCATCGGTTCTGCACTGAACATTTCGGCGAAATGAGCCATTTTCAGTTCGAGCAAATAGGCGTTATCCGCTCACCTTATAAAGAAAAGTTCGCCGTTCCACGCCAGCCGGGTCTGGTGAAAAGTGCCAACGGTGAACTGCATTTGCTCGCACCTTATAACCAGGCCGATGCCGTTCGCGGCCTGGAAGCCTTCAGCCATTTGTGGGTGATTTTTGTTTTTCACCAGACAATGGAAGGTGGATGGCGTCCAACTGTGCGCCCTCCCCGTCTTGGCGGCAATGCCAGAATGGGCGTTTTTGCCACGCGTTCAACGTTTCGTCCGAACCCTGTTGGCATGTCGTTGGTTGAGCTGCGGGGCATCCGTTGCCATAAAGAGCACGTAATCCTTGATCTCGGCGGGCTGGATCTTGTTGATGGCACGCCGGTAGTGGATATAAAACCATATCTGCCGTTTGCCGAATCGCTGCCTGATGCTCGCGCCAGCTATGCTCAGGACGCGCCGCAGGCCAGTGTAGACGTGACGTTCAGTGAAGAGCTCGCTGAGCAACTACCAAAGCTCGAACAGCGTTACCCGCATCTTCGTCAGTTTATTGCCGAAGTGCTGGCGCAGGATCCGCGTCCTGCCTACCGTAAAAACGAGGAAGAAGGTAAAACCTATGCCGTCTGGTTGCTGGACTTTAACGTCCGCTGGCGCGTGACGCCGTCAGGATTTGAGGTCTTTGCTCTGGAAGCCCGCTAATTTGCATCGCGTACTCTTTTGACATCCCCTTCTCGCTGGTAAACTAAACCACTTTTGTTTTGTGCCAGGCTCATTTTGAGCCTGTTCGATCGTTCAACTGGAACCGTAACAACATGCGTACTAGCCAATATCTGCTCTCCACTCTGAAGGAGACACCTGCCGACGCCGAGGTCATCAGCCACCAGCTGATGCTGCGCGCCGGGATGATCCGCAAGCTGGCCTCCGGGTTATATACCTGGCTGCCGACCGGCGTGCGCGTCCTGAAAAAAGTCGAAAACATCGTGCGTGAAGAGATGAACAACGCCGGTGCGATCGAGGTGTTGATGCCGGTCGTTCAGCCTTCTGAACTGTGGGAAGAGAGCGGCCGTTGGGAACAATACGGCCCGGAACTGCTGCGTATTGCTGACCGTGGCGATCGTTCGTTCGTACTCGGCCCAACGCATGAAGAAGTGATCACCGACCTGATCCGTAATGAGCTGAGCTCCTACAAACAGCTGCCGCTGAACTTCTATCAGATCCAGACCAAATTCCGTGACGAAGTGCGTCCGCGCTTCGGCGTGATGCGTTCCCGCGAATTCCTGATGAAAGATGCCTACTCTTTCCACACCTCTCAGGAATCTCTGCAGGAAACCTACGACGCGATGTACGCTGCGTACAGCAAAATCTTCAGCCGTATGGGGCTGGATTTCCGTGCGGTACAAGCGGATACCGGTTCTATCGGCGGCAGCGCCTCTCACGAATTCCAGGTGCTGGCGCAGAGCGGTGAAGACGATGTGATCTTCTCTGACTCTTCCGACTATGCGGCAAACATCGAGTTTGCCGAAGCTGTTGCACCGAAAGAACCGCGCGCCGCTGCAACACAGGAAATGACGCTGGTTGATACGCCGAACGCTAAGACCATCGCCGAGCTGGTTGAACAATTCAACCTGCCTATCGAGAAAACCGTGAAAACCCTGCTGGTGAAAGCGGTTGAAGGCAGCAGCTACCCGCTGGTTGCGCTGCTGGTTCGTGGCGATCACGAGCTGAACGAAGTCAAGGCGGAAAAACTGCCGCAGGTTGCCAGCCCGCTGACCTTCGCCACCGAAGAAGAAATTCGTGCGCTGGTTAAAGCAGGTCCTGGATCTCTGGGTCCGGTGAACATGCCGATTCCGGTGGTTATCGACCGTACCGTTGCGGTAATGAGCGATTTTGCTGCCGGTGCCAACATCGACGGTAAACACTATTTCGGTATCAACTGGGATCGTGACGTGGCCACCCCGGAAGTGGCTGACATTCGTAACGTGGTCGCCGGCGATCCAAGCCCGGATGGCAAAGGTACGCTGATGATCAAACGCGGTATCGAAGTGGGCCACATCTTCCAATTGGGTACCAAGTACTCTGAAGCGATGAAAGCCGCCGTTCAGGGAGAAGATGGTCGTAACCAGACGCTGACCATGGGCTGCTACGGTATCGGGGTCACTCGCGTTGTGGCTGCCGCGATTGAACAGAACTACGACGATCGCGGCATTGTATGGCCAGACGCCATTGCCCCGTTCCAGGTTGCTATTCTGCCGATGAACATGCACAAATCCTACCGTGTGCAGGAGCTGGCTGAGAAGCTGTACGCGGAGCTGCGCGCGCAGGGTATTGAAGTGCTGATGGACGATCGTAAAGAGCGTCCAGGCGTGATGTTTGCTGATATGGAGCTCATCGGTATTCCGCATACCATCGTGCTGGGCGACCGTAACCTCGACAACGACGATATCGAATACAAATACCGTCGTAACGGCGAGAAAGAGCTGATTAAAACCGGCGACATCGTCGACTACCTGGTCAAAGCTATTAAAGGCTAATACCAGCACAAGGCCCTGAGGATCAGGGCCTTTTTTACATGGATTGTATAAAATGGCTAAACCAACGGCGTATTACTGCCTGCTCCTCCCCTTCGGTCTTCTGCTTTCAGCCTGCACGATTGACGTCAGTCAGCAAAATCCATCAGCAACCGCTGTTGATGCCCAGGCAAAGAAATGGGAGGTAAAACTCCAGCATCAAAGCTCATTTACCGATCAAGCGCTGCATGAAATTACGGATACCGACCTCCGGCCAGGCGACCTGCTATTCTCCTCCAGTCTTGGGGTGACCTCATTTGGTATTCGCGCGTTCAGCACCTCTTCTGTCAGCCATGTCGCCGTTTACCTTGGCGATAATGAAGTTGCCGAAGCGACTGGGGCGGGAGTACAAATCATTTCGCTTAAAAAGGCTGAAAATCACAGCGATAAGCTTTTTGCTCTGCGGGTCCCCAACCTCACACCGCAGCAGGCCGAAGAAATCAAAACATTCGCTTATAAAATCAAAGATAGCGGCTATAACTACCGCGGCATCGTCGAATTTATTCCGTTTATGGTGACCCGGCAAATATGTTCATTGAATCCTTTCTCAGAGGATTTTCGCCAGCAATGCGTCAGCGGGCTGGCAAAAGCACAGTTGAACAATACCAGTGAAGGAGAAAAGAAGGCGTGGTTTTGCTCCGAATTCGTAACCGATGCGTTTGCCACAGCCGGGCACCCGCTAACAATGGCGCAGCCGGGTTGGATTAGCCCTTCCGACCTGATGCATATGCGCGAAGGTGACATTTCCGCGTTTAAGTCTGAAACGCAGCTACAGTATATCGGCCACCTGAAGTTAGGGATTTATATCAAAACCAGCCGTTTTGTTGGATTGATCCGATAAGGAAAAACTGTCCGGGCGATCGCCGGACAGTTTTTATAAGCTGCAGATTAATCATCGCAACTCTGGCCAGGGATAAACTTAATTTCTTTATCCGCTCTTAAGGTTTTCACTGGTGTGCCCGTATCAGGATTTTCTTCCATCGTGAAGTGCCCTTCCACAGTAAGCAGAACTGCCTTATCCGTTGCACCACGCGCAGTCAGATAATCTCGCTCCAGTTGTGCATTGTTCGCGACAGAGACTCTTTTACCCGTCGCACAATCAGTGAAGGTTGCCGCGTCAGCCATATAGAAGTACATCCCCCGCATCGGCATTGGCGTCACCGGTAAGCTGGCGGAAACTGGCTCAAGCGTGTAGTTGAACTGTGACTCAATCGGGTTACCTTCACGATCGAGCATCTCCAGCGCTTCACCTTTTGCCCGGTAGTACGACTTTTCACCTTTGCTGTCAGTCAGCACCAGCTTATCGGCAGTGCGCGCCCATGTACCATAAGAGGCAAAGGAGGACGGTTCATCCCGCACGCCCTGATAGCGTTCGTTCATCACCCATGTGCCGTCTTTTTCCAGGAACAGAGAGGTTTCAATTCCTTCGCAGTCCGCGCAAGGCAAAATGCCACGCCAGCTTTGCTGCATCGGTTTTAATTCTGCCGCCCGCGTCGGCTGTAGTACATCGACTTCAGTACGGTTGTTACAGCCGATCAAGGAAAAAAGCGTGCATGCAGCGACCACGGACAATATTGCTGTTTTCACTATGAATTCCTTATAATTTTTTATTCCCGCTCGTCAGTCTTGCGTTCGACGAACTCTCCCACGCAGTGCTTTCACTGTGGATTTTTGCGCCTTCGATGACAACCTGCGCTCTTTCGAGGCGCGCGTTGGACGTGTTGCCTGTCGGCTTTTTTGCACCGCGGTTAATTCTTTTATCACCGCCACCAGTCGGGAGATTGCCGCTTCCCGATTTAGCTCCTGGCTACGGTATTCCTGCGCCTTAATGATAATAACGCCATCGCTGCTAATCAGATGATGGCTGGCGGCCAGCAGACGTTCCTTGTAATACTCTGGCAGGCCTGAGGCCCGAATGTCAAAGCGCAAATGGATAGCCGTGGAGGTCTTGTTAACGTGCTGACCGCCCGCGCCCTGTGCCCGAATCGCCGTGATTTCCAGCTCACTGTCAGGGATAGAGACGTTTCGGGAGATAACAATCATCAACGCGGCTGCCACGCGGTCAGATGAATTTCCAGATTGTTCTGAGAATCAGACAGCCAGATGGCGCCATCCTGGATAGTTGCCTGCAGCGCCATTGTACGACCAGCAAAATCACTCAGTTGCGCCAGCTGTTCATCATCCAGATACCACACGGTGAGATTTTTAAACTGCGCACACTTGTTCTGGTTTTGCTGCCACCAGATCTGGGCCGCACGGCTGTTGTAAGTAAACAGGGCAACCTCACCAGACTGGGTACAGGCTTTTTTAATACGACGCTCATCCGGCAGACCCAGTTCAATCCAGAGATCGATGCCCAGATGATCGTTACGCAGCCATGCTTCAGGCTCGTCTTCAGCACTCAGGCCACGCGTGAATTGCAGCCGTTCATCGGCATATTTAATCCAGGCCAGCAGGCGCAGCATCATGCGCTCCTGGGTTTCAGAGGGATGACGCGCCAGCGTCAAGGCCGCGTCAAGGAACTGGTTGCGGTCGAGATCCGCTACGTTGACGACGGCTTTATAAATTGTCGCTTTAAGCGCCATGAGAGAACTCCTTTCGAATCAGGCGCTCATTGTAGCGAAAACTGCCGCAAAAGGCTGCTAACAGCTCCTCAATCAAGGCGCTGATATTGCTTGAATGAGTATGGTATAGTCACCTTGCTAAACAGAGTTTATCTTCGTAGGCTTAGACTTGCATCCACGGTTAAGTCAGAGTGCTGACAGGAGGGCATGTGGAAAAATATTGTGAGTTAATACGCAAGCGGTACGCGGAAATCGCCAGCGGAGACTTAGGGTATATCCCGGATGCGCTGGGTTGCGTATTGAAGGTGCTTAATGAAGTGGCGGCAGACAGCGCCCTTCCAGAGTCGGTCAGGGAAAAAGCGGCCTATGCTGCCGCCAACTTACTGGTGAGCGATTATGTCAATGAATGAAACGTATCAACCCATCAATTGTGATGATTACGACAATCTTGAACTCGCCTGCCAGAACCATTTGTTACTGACGCTGGCGCTAAAAGATGGCGAAGTTTTGCAGGCGAAAGCGAATGACCTGGTTTCACGCAAAAACGTGGAGTATCTGGTCGCAGATGTCGCAGGTGAAATCCGGGAGCTTCGTCTCGATAAAATTGCCAGCTTCAGCCACCCGCAAATCGGTACCGTGGTCGTCAGCGAATCTTAGCTTTTCTTGCGCCTTATCAGGCCTAAATGACCAGGCCTGATAATCGCAGCGCCATCAGGCATGCCAAATCAGACTCATACCTTCTTCATCTACCGCCGCACCCTCACGCGTCACAAAAACACCCGCAGCCGCAATCAACGTTTCACCGTAAAACAACAATGGCGTGGTATCTCGTCGCCAGGGCGGGATCCCCTGCTCCTGCCAGATTTTCTTTAATTTACGTCCACCGTTACGCCCGACAATATGCAATACGCCTGGCGCTTTAAAACGAATACTGATCGCTTCACCTGCTTGCGGCATGCGCAATTCGCCAGCCGAGATTAGCTGCACCGAGCCTAACCCGGCTGGCAGCGTCAACGGCGTTTCCCGGCATGACCACGGGATGACTGTTTCGCTTTGCCCGTCGACCGATTTAACCCACCATAGCTGTGACTGATAGCGACGGACCTCATATTCTCCTAGACGAAAACAGGGGGAAGCATCTTCTCGCGCCAACGCCACTTCCTGCCAGATACGTTCCAGCCCGTCCCGGGAAGGCATCGGTGCATTTACCCCCGCCAACCAGCGACGAAGCAGAGCGGCACGCCGCACGCCACTCATCATCATTAACGGTGCCAGTAACAGTGTGCCTTGGGCAGTCACGCAGTCGGCTAAATCATTGGCCAGCAGTTCATCCAGTAAACTCTCCTGCTCGGCGCACAGCGCGGCGCTACGGGCTGCGGCTTGCGCGAAGTGCGGCCATCGTTGTTGGAGCAAGGGGGTAACGCGCAATCTGAGAAAATTGCGATCGTAGGCATCATCCTGATTACTTTCATCTTCGATCCAGCATAATTCATGCTGTCGCGCCCATGCTTCAAGCGCCTCTCGCGTTTGCGCCAGCAGCGGTCGGATCAGTTGGGTTCCGGCAAATAGTGAGCTTTCGCCCATGGCGGAAAGCCCGGCAGGACCACTGCCGCGCTTAAGCGCCAGTAGAAAAGTTTCACACTGGTCGTCGAGATGCTGGGCGGTCATCAGCACTTCACCCGGTAGTAAGGTCTGCGCAAATGCCTGATAGCGCGCGCGTCGCGCCTGAGCTTCGATGCCCAAACCATCATCCTCAAGATGGACCCGTTCAACCACCAGCGGCACCTGCCACTGTGCGCATACCGACTCACAGTGTTGCACCCAACTGTCTGCCTGCGGGCTTAATCCGTGATGAATATGGATTGCACGCAAGGCAACCTCAGGATTTTGCGCTCGCCACAGTACCAGCTGATGCAGCAGCACGGTGGAATCCAGCCCGCCGCTAAAGGCGACCAGAATCGATTGAGAATTTAGCAGTGAAGTGTTCAGCGTGAGTGTCGTCATGATGGTTACTTACAATGGCATTGCCCGGCACATTGCCAGGCTAATGCCACAATGATAAGACTTACAGCTCGTACAGTTCGAGCGGTAATCCGTCCGGATCGTTAAAAAACGTAAAGCGTTTGCCGGTAAACGGATCGATACGCACGGATTCGCACTTCACGTGGTGAGCTTCCAGATGCGCGATCGCTTTTTCCACGTCATCTACGCTGAACGCCAGATGGCGTAAACCGCAGGCTTCCGGCCGGCTCGGACGGCAAGGCGGAAATGGAAAAGAAAAAAGCTCAATCACATACTGACCGTTCAATGCCAGATCACCCTTCCACGAGTCACGTTCTTCCCGGTAGGCTTCGCTGATTAGCGTAAAGCCCAGCACATCACAGTAAAATGCCTTACTCGCCGCGTAGTCCGTCGCAATAATGGCAATATGGTGAACCTGTTTTAATCCCAGCATAGCGTCATCGCCTCTTTCGTTTTTCTGCCAGAACATTACTCGTGCGTAATGGGTTCACGCAAGTCGTCATGCCATTTTTAGGACTCGCACGCGATACACGCCATCTTCACCCAGTTTAGCGCCATGGATATCGGTTTCAAATCCAGGATAGTGATGGCCCACTGAACACAACATCAGCAGAAAATCGAGTACAGCCCGACTTTTGGCCGTGATCATTTCCCCGGGCATCAAGAGCGGCACACCGGGAGGATAAGGCAGAATCATATTGGCAGAAATGCGCCCCACCAGTTGATCGAGCGCCACCGTTTCGACCTCACCTTTGATCTGCCGCTGCCAGGCCTGGTGCGGGGTCATTTTCATTTCCGGTAAGGTATCAAATGCCCGCAGCATCAGCCCGGAGAGATCGTGCTGGCGGATCAGCTTATGGATCCCCTGCGCCAGATCCTGAATACGCATATTACGATAGAAATCGGGATCCTCGGCATACAGATCCGGCAGCATATTTTTCACGCGTAAATTCAGATCGTACGAGCGTTTAAATTCCGTCAGGCCGCGCAGTAGCCCCATCGCCCGGGTTTTATCAATGCCAATACTAAACAGGAACAACAGATTATACGGTCCCGTTTTCTCGACAACGACGCCGCGCTCATCAAGGAATTTCGCCACCAGCGCCGCAGGGATCCCCTCTTCACTCATATTTCCCTGTTCATCCATTCCCGGCGTAAGAATGGTGACCTTCACCGGATCGAGGAACATATGGTCGGCGTCAGCATCAACAAATCCGTGCCAGTCTTCACCAGGCGCTACCGGCCAGCACTCCGCCTCATCTACCCTTTCCGGCTGCCAGATATCAAAGAACCAGCCATCCGACTCTTCGCGTAGCCGCTGCACTTCTTTACGGAAATGCAGCGCCCGCTCCACCGAACGATTGATTAACCGCTTGCCTGAATTCCCACGCAGCATTGCCGCCGCCGTTTCTATCGACGCGACAATCGGGTAGCTCGGGGAAGTGGAAGTGTGCATCATAAAGGCTTCGTTGAACGTCTCTTCGTCGTAGTCGCCCTTAATGTGGATCAGAGAAGCCTGTGATAGTGCCGCCAGCATCTTGTGGGTTGACTGGGTTTCAAAAATCACTTTCCCCGGCACCCGTTCGCCACTCATCCCGCTTTTCCCCTGATAGATCGGGTGAAAATGGGTATACGGCACCCAGGCAGAATCAAAATGAATGGAGGGCACATCCAGGGTTTGCTTGATCCAGTTGGTGTTATACAACAGGCCGTCATAGGTGGAGTTGGTGATCACCGCGTGTACCGGCCATAGTGCCTGAGGGGTCTCTTCTACCTTGCGTTCAATGCTTGCGCGGGTGAATTCCCGACGAGGTATACCGCCGAGGATCCCCAGCGCATTGCGCGTAGGCTTCAGCCAGATTGGCACCACATCGCTCATCATTAGCAAATGCGCCAGCGACTTATGACAGTTGCGATCAATCAGTAGCGTACTGCCTGAAGGCGCGGCATACATGCCGACAATCTTGTTCGACGTCGAGGTGCCGTTGGTCACCATATAGCTCTGCTCGGCGCCAAAGGTGCGCGCGATATACTCCTCCGCTTCCAGATGCGGGCCGGTATGATCCAGCAGCGAGCCGAGTTCAGTCACGGAAATAGACACGTCGGCCTTCAGAGTATTGCCGCCAAAGAAATCATAGAACAGGCAGCCTACCGGGCTTTTCTGATACGCCGTTCCCGCCATATGTCCGGGCGTGCAGAAGGTGTACTTTCCTTCCTTCACATAGGTAAACAGCGCCTTGGTGAAAGGAGGCGTGATGTTATCGAGGTATTCGCTGGTGTACTGACGGATGCGGGTTGCAATATCTTCAGACTGGCCCAGCGCATACTCAAAAAACCACAGTGCCATGCGCAGGTCGTGCGCGCTGACATCCATCGTCGAATGAGTATTAATAAAGGCGTAGAGCGGGAGGTACTCGTTGAGCTGGTTGATGTCACTGCACAGATCCAGGCTGTATTCATCCCAGTCAAAAATGACACCGCAAATTCGTGGGTTATGTTCGATAAACTTAAGCAGGTCGACGCTATTCTGCGGCCAGATAATCTGAAACCCCTGCTGTTGCAGCGCACGCTCAAGTTCCTTGATGGGCTCATCTTTATAAAAGACGCCATGCGGTCCCATGATGGCAATGATATTCATGCGATCCTCCTGGAAAAACCTTAGTTAATCATAGCCTGGTGAAACCACAGGTAAAAAAAAGGGCCACAGCGTTGTGGCCCTTTTCAGAATTAATGCAGTTTACGCGTAACCGTAGCTCATCAGACGCTGGTAACGACGGTTTTTCAAATCATCTTTGCTTAACACGTCGAGGTCGGCGAGATCGGCCAGCAGTTGTGCTTTCAGGGACGCAGCCATCACTTCCGGGTTGCGGTGCGCGCCGCCCAGCGGTTCCGGGATGATAGAGTCGATAAGCTTCAGCTCTTTCAGACGCGGCGCGATAATCCCCATCGCTTCTGCGGCCAGCGGCGCTTTGTCGGCGCTTTTCCACAGAATGGAGGCACAACCTTCCGGGGAGATAACGGAATAGGTGCTGTATTGCAGCATATTCACTTTATCGCCTACGCCGATCGCCAGCGCGCCGCCGGAACCACCTTCACCAATAACGGTGCAGATTACCGGTACGCTCAGACGCGACATTTCACGCAGGTTGCGCGCAATCGCTTCAGACTGACCACGTTCTTCCGCGCCCACGCCCGGATAAGCCCCAGGGGTGTCGATGAAAGTAATGATCGGCATATTGAAACGCTCGGCCATTTCCATCAGACGCAGCGCTTTGCGATAGCCTTCCGGTGCCGGCATGCCGAAATTACGACGAATTTTTTCTTTGGTCTCACGGCCTTTCTGATGACCAATGATCATCACCGGACGACCATCCAGACGCGCAATGCCGCCGACAATAGCTTTATCATCCGCATAGGCACGATCGCCCGCCAGCTCATCAAATTCATCAAATGCCAGGCGGACATAATCCAGGGTGTACGGACGCTGTGGATGGCGCGCCAGCTGGGCTACCTGCCATGCGCCAAGATCGGCGAAGATTTTACGCGTCAGCTCTACGCTTTTTTCACGCAGGCGATGCACTTCTTCATCGATGTTAATATCCAGTTTCTCATCCTGACGGCTAACCGCAGTCAGAGAATCGATTTTTGCTTCCAGCTCTGCAATCGGCTGTTCAAAATCAAGGAAATTCAGACTCATAGTATTCCTGTATTAGTCAAACTCCAGTTCCACCTGCTCCGAACCAATAAGGCCACGGAGATCGTTTAGCAAACGATCGCTCGGAGAGACACGCCACGTTGCGCCAAAACGCAATCGCGCACGTGCATCCGCCCTCTGATAGTAGAGATGTACTGGAATTGTCCCCGAGCGGTGGGGTTCCAGAGACTGACGGAGTCGGTTTAAAAGCTGGTCATCAATTTGCCTGTCCGTCAGCGAGATAGCAAGCCCGCGAGCATATTTTTCCCGGGCTTCGTCAATATCCATGACTTCACGGGCCATCATTTTAAGCCCGCCGCTGAAGTCATCAAAGCTGACCTGTCCGCTGACGATAAGTATGCGGTCTTTTTCCAGCAATTGCTGGTATTTATCCAGAGCATCGGTAAACAACATAACTTCCAGACGCCCGGAACGGTCATCCAGGGTACAGATGCCGATACGATTGCCGCGCTTGGTGACCATTACCCGCGCAGCAATGACGAGCCCCGCAGCCGTGGTGACTTTACCACGTTCTGTCGGATGCATGTCTTTCAGCCTGTGGCCTCCAACATAGCGCTCAATTTCTTTTAAATACTGGTTGATGGGGTGTCCCGTCAGGTAAAGCCCTAACGTTTCACGTTCCCCTTCTAATACCACCTGCTCCGGCCACGGTGTACAGTTAGCATAAGACTGTTCAATTTGTTCCGGCTCTTCAGCCAGCACGCCAAACATGTCCGCCTGACCCGTTGCCTCGGCTTTCGCATGCTGATCGGCGGCTTTTAGCGCATCGTTGAGTGAATTCATCAACGCCGCGCGATGTGGGCCAAGGCGGTCAAACGCCCCGGACATGATTAACTTTTCCAGCACCCGGCGGTTGAGTTTTTTGATGTCCGTGCGCGCACAGAGATCAAACAGCTCGCGGAAGTAACCGCCTTCGTTGCGCGCCTCAATAATAGCTTCAATTGGCCCTTCACCCACGCCTTTTATCGCGCCGATGCCATAGACAATTTCGCCATCATCATTCACGTGAAAATGATAAAGCCCGGAGTTGATGTCCGGCGGCAGGATTTTGAGCCCCATACGCCAGCATTCATCCACCAGCCCGACCACTTTCTCGGTGTTATCCATATCGGCGGTCATTACCGCCGCCATAAACTCGGCGGGGTAATGCGCCTTCAGCCATAGCGTCTGGTAAGAGACCAGCGCATAGGCAGCGGAGTGCGATTTGTTAAATCCGTAACCGGCGAATTTCTCCACCAGGTCAAAGATTTTCATCGCCAGTTCGCCGTCGACGCCGCGCTTTTTCGCCCCTTCTTCAAAGGTGCCGCGCTGCTTAGCCATCTCTTCCGGCTTTTTCTTACCCATCGCACGACGCAACATGTCCGCACCGCCAAGGGTATATCCGGACAGCTCCTGGGCAATCTGCATAACCTGTTCCTGATACAGGATAATGCCGTAGGTCGGCTCCAGTACCGGTTTCAGACACTCATGCTGCCATTGTACGTCCGGGTAGGAAATCTCTTCGCGACCATGCTTACGATCGATAAAGTTATCTACCATCCCCGACTGTAGCGGACCAGGACGGAACAGGGCCACCAGGGCGATCATATCTTCGAAGCAGTCAGGCTGCAGCCGTTTGATAAGATCTTTCATGCCGCGGGATTCTAGCTGGAAGACCGCCGTGGTCTCCGAGCGTTGCAGCATGTCGAAGCTTTTCTTGTCATCCAGCGGGATAGCGGCGATATCCAGCGGCGGCTCGCCGTTCTTTTCACGGCGCGCGTTAATCATTTCCAGCGCCCAGTTGATGATGGTGAGCGTACGCAGGCCGAGGAAGTCGAACTTCACAAGGCCGGCATATTCCACGTCGTTCTTATCAAACTGAGTAACCGGGTGCTGCCCCTGTTCATCGCAGTACAGCGGCGCAAAATCGGTAATTTTGGTCGGCGCGATAACTACACCACCGGCGTGTTTACCGGCGTTACGCGTGACGCCTTCCAGCTTACGCGCCATATCGATCAGCGCTTTAACCTCTTCATCTGCCTCATAGATTTCCGGCAGTTGGGGTTCGGCTTCAAAGGCTTTTGCCAGCGTCATGCCCGGATCGGGCGGCACCAGTTTCGAAATACGGTCCACGAAGCCGTACGGGTGTCCCAGCACGCGCCCCACGTCGCGGATAACCGCTTTGGCCGCCATCGTACCGAAGGTAATAATCTGCGAAACCGCATCACGACCGTACATTTCCGCCACGTGTTCAATTACCCGGTCGCGTTTCTCCATACAGAAGTCAACGTCGAAGTCGGGCATTGAGACACGTTCCGGGTTCAGGAAACGTTCGAACAGCAGGTCAAATTCCAGCGGATCCAGGTCGGTAATTTTCAGCGCATAGGCGACAAGCGAGCCGGCACCGGAACCACGTCCAGGGCCTACCGGTACGCCGTTATCTTTCGACCACTGGATAAATTCCATCACGATCAGGAAGTAGCCAGGAAATCCCATCTGGTTGATAACTTTAAGTTCAACTTCCAGACGTTCGTCATAAGGCGGGCGCTTCTGCGCGCGAACTTCAGGGTCCGGGAACAAAAACGCCAGACGCTCTTCCAGACCTTCGCGCGATTTCGCCACGAGGAAATCCTCGGTGGTCATATCACCGGTCGGGAACTGTGGCAGGAAATACTCACCCAGACGTACCGTCACGTTACAGCGCTTAGCTATCTCAACGGTGTTTTGCAGCGCTTCCGGAATATCGGAAAACAGCTCGCACATCTCATCTTCGCTACGCATGTACTGCTGCGGCGAATAATTACGTGGGCGTTTCGGGTCGTCAAGGGTGAACCCGTCGTGGATTGCCACGCGGATTTCATGCGCGTCAAAATCACCGGTTTCAAGGAAACGAACATCGTTGGTCGCCACCACCGGAAGACCACGCCTTTCCGCCAGTTCTACCGCTGCATGCAGATAATTTTCTTCATCTTGCCTGCCGGTTCGGATAAGCTCGAGGAAGTAACAATTTGGAAAATGTTCTTCGTAAAACGCTACGCACTCATCAACCAGTGCGCTATTACCGCGCAGCAGGCTGCGCCCGACGTCGCCCATGCGGCCGCCGGAGAGCAAAATCAAACCTTCTTTTAACTCGGCCAGCCAATCCCGGTCGATGACCGGCCCTTCTGCGCCATAACCACGCTGATAGGCTTTCGATATCAACAACGTCAGATTCTGATAGCCGGTATTGTTTGCGGCCAGCACGGTGAGCTGCGTGAGTTCATCGCCCAGCAGTTCGCTACGGACATGAAAATCTGCGCCAACTATCGGCTTGATACCCGCACCGTGACCCGCTCCGTAAAACTTCACCAGACCACACAGGTTGGTAAAATCGGTGATCGCCAGCGCAGGCATGCCTAACGCGGCCGCCTTTTTCACTAGCGGCCCGGTTTTCGCCAGCCCATCGATCATGGAGTAGTCGCTGTGCACCCGCAGGTGGACGAAACGAGGTTCAGACATCTTCAGATTCCTTCGACACAAGAATCAGGACGTGAGTCCCAGTGCGCGTTTGACGGGGCCAAAACTACGGCGATGGTGCTCTGTTGCGCCATGCATTGCCAACTTTTCCAGATGAAAAGCGGTTGGATAGCCTTTGTGCTGTGCAAAGCCATACTGCGGGAACACCGTATCCAGGGCCGCCATTTCAGCATCACGAGTGACTTTTGCCAGTATCGACGCCGCGCTAATCTCCGCCACACGGCTATCACCTTTTACCACCGCCAGCGATGGCACCGGTAATGCCGGGCAACGATTGCCGTCGATCAGTACGTATTCCGGCGCTATATGCAGACCCGCAACCGCACGCTGCATGGCCAGCATAGTGGCATGTAAAATATTCAACTCGTCGATTTCATGTGGTTCCGCACGCCCCAGGCTCCAGCTTAACGCTTTTTCTTTAATCTCATCGAATAGCGCCAGGCGACGTTTTTCCGACAGTTTTTTTGAGTCGTTAAGACCGATAATAGGGCGAGCCGGATCCAGAATGACGGCGGCAGTGACGACCGCGCCGACCAAAGGACCACGTCCAACTTCATCTACACCCGCCACTAAATGCGCATGCGGATATACAAATTCAATCATTGCGCTAACTCCAGGACCGCATCCGCCGCCTGCTCATCAGCGTTGCAACGGATCTGCTGATGCAGTTCACGGAATGTGTCGTGCATCGCATGGCTGGTTTTGCCATTCGCCAGCAACGGCAACAGCGCTTGCGACAGCGCCTGCGGTTCGCACTCTTCCTGCAACAGCTCTTTAACCAGTTCTCTTCCCGCCAGCAGGTTAGGTAGCGAAACGTAATCGGTCTTCACCAGACGCTTCGCCAGCCAGAAGGTGAAAGGTTTCATACGATAGCCAACCACCATCGGGCATTTTGCCAGCATACATTCCAGCGCAGCGGTGCCTGAAGCCAGCAGTGCGGCATCGCTGGCAACCATCGCTTCACGTCCCATCCCATTAAGCAGATGTACGGAAAGCTCCGGCGCAACTTCAGCTTTAATGCGCTCAAACTGCTCGCGACGTTTGGCATTCACCAACGGCACTACCACTTCGAGATCTGGATAATGCTGGCGTAACAACTGCGCCGTTTTCAGAAAATCGGCGCTGAGCATCTCCACTTCTGCGCCACGGCTTCCTGGCAATAGCGCCAGGCAGTGAGCGTCATGGGGAATACCCAGAACATCGCGAGCCGCGTTTTTATCCGGCTCCAACGGCATGGCATCTGCCATGGTATGACCGATAAAGCGGCACGGGACGTTAAATTTGTCATAAAACGCTTTTTCGAAAGGCAGAAAGGCCAGCACCATATTGGTGGATCTGCCTATTTTGAAAACGCGTTTCTGTCGCCAGGCCCACACAGAGGGGCTGACGTAATGAATGGTTTTAATGCCCTGCTTTTTCAAATTCCCTTCGAGGGTAATATTGAAATCAGGCGCATCAATACCGACGAAAACATCCGGCTTTAAGTCGGTAAATCGGCGAGTGAGATCGGCGCGAATATGCAGTAAACGGCGCAGGCGTCCGAGCACTTCAACAATGCCCATTACCGCCAGCTCTTCCATTTCGTACCAGGCTTCACAGCCTTCGGCCTGCATCAGCGGACCCGCCACGCCAACAAAACGCGCATTGGGAACGCGAGCCTTGAGTGCACGGATTAACCCTGCACCAAGAATATCGCCGGAGGTTTCTCCGGCGACGAGGGCAATCGTTAAAGGACGCTGCTCAGTCATTAACGAATCAGACCACGCGTTGAGCGCTCAAAGAAGTCGCTGAAAGCCTGAACTTCAGGGTACTGTTTCGCCAGTTCCGCGATTTCCGGTTTCACTTCTTCCAGCGTTTTACCACTACGGTACAACGCTTTGTAGGCATTACGAATCGCGGTAATCGCTTCGCGGGTGAATCCACGACGCTTCAGACCTTCGATATTGACGCCAAATGGCGTTGCGTGGTTGCCCTGGGCGATAACGTATGGAGGCACGTCCTGAGCAACGCCAGAACAGCCGCCAACCATCACATGCGCGCCGATGATGCAGAACTGATGCACCGCAGTCATGCCGCCGATGATAACAAAATCATCCAGCGACACATGCCCGGCAAGCGTGGCGTTATTCGCCAGAATACAGCGGTTGCCTACCGTACAATCATGCGCGACGTGCGCATTAATCATCAGTAAGTTATCGCTGCCCACCTTCGTCACTCCACCGCCCTGCACTGTGCCACGATGAATGGTGACGCTTTCGCGGATGCGGTTGCGATCGCCAATTTCCACGCGGGTCGGTTCGCCAGCATATTTCAGATCCTGGTTAACTTCACCGATGGAGGCAAACTGATAGATCTCGTTATCACGACCAATTTTTGTATGGCCATTCACGACAACGTGAGACTTCAGTACGGTACCCTCACCAATTTCAACATGGGGTCCAACAATACAAAATGGGCCAATGTGAGCGTTAGCGCCAATGCTGGCGCCTTCTTCCACAATGGCAGTTGGGTGAATAAAGGCGGATTTATCAATCACGTATCAGGCCTCCCGGCTACGGGCACACATCATCGTTGCTTCGCACACAACTTTACCGTCGACCAGCGCAACCCCTTTAAAACGGGTCAGGCCGCGGCGCGTTTTCTCGAAAGTCACTTCCATGATCATCTGATCGCCTGGCACGACAGGACGCTTAAAGCGCGCTTCGTCAATACCCGCAAAATAGTACAGTTCACCTGGTTCCAGTTTCCCTACGCTTTTAAACGCGAGGATACCGGTGGCCTGCGCCATTGCTTCCAGAATCAGTACGCCTGGGAAAATAGGTTTACCCGGGAAGTGGCCCTGGAAGAAAGGCTCGTTAACAGATACATTTTTCACTGCGCGCAGAAAGCGACCTTCTTCAAAATCCAGCACGCGGTCAACCAGCAGAAACGGAAAACGGTGCGGCAGAAGTTCTAAAATCTCTTCAATATGCAGAGTATGAGTGTTAGTAGTCAAAATACTCTTCCTGTCAAAATATACTAAAAGGCAATTATAACACGGCCTGTCGCAATCGTATGAATGGGACAGGCCGAAAAGTCAGACATGCAAAAACGGTGCTTTAGTCTTGTTGATTAACCTTGCGCTCAATCGCTTTGAGACGCTTGCTCATATCATCAATATTCATCACCAGTGCAGCTGTTTTACGCCATACCTTATTGGGCTGTAGCGGAATGCCTGAGGAATAGACGCCAGGTTCGGTGATAGGACGCATCACCATACCCATGCCAGTAACCGTGACTTTATCGCATATTTCCATATGCCCATTGATCACGCTGGCGCCGCCAATCATGCAGTAACGGCCAATCTTCAGGCTACCCGCCATAATGACGCCACCGGCTACCGCCGTATTGTCGCCAATCACAACGTTATGCGCAATCTGGCACTGGTTATCAATGATAACACCATTACCGATCACAGTATCGTCCAGCGCACCACGGTCAATGGTGGTACAAGCGCCGATCTCGACGCGATCGCCGATAATCACGCGACCAAGCTGCGGGATCTTCACCCAGTTACCGCGATCGTTCGCGTAACCAAATCCATCAGATCCGACGACAGTGCTGGACTGGATCAGGCAATTCTCACCGATCTGAATGTCGTGGTAAATCGTCACATTCGCCCACAAGCGTGAACCTGCGCCGATTTTAGTATTTTTTCCGACGAAGCAGCCTGCGCCGATAACGACGTTATC
Source organism: Citrobacter sp. RHBSTW-00859 (assembly GCF_013729795.1). NCBI lineage: Bacteria > Pseudomonadati > Pseudomonadota > Gammaproteobacteria > Enterobacterales > Enterobacteriaceae > Citrobacter > Citrobacter sp. RHBSTW-00859. The sequence goes on from NZ_CP056284.1 coordinate 3,978,693, forward strand.
GCCCAGTTCTACGCCAGACTCAATGACCGCATTTGCGCCCACAGAAACATTATTACCCAGCTTCGCCGTCGCATCGATCACTGCACTCGGTGCAATGTTTTGTGCGGGCTGCGGCGTGGTATCTAAGATTTGCGCCATACGTGCATAGGTCAGGTAGGGATTCTTCACTACCAGCGCAGCACTCTTAGCAAAAGGAAGATCGTCCTGCGTCATCACAACGGCAGAGGCCTGGCATACGCCTAAGTGTTCACGGTACTTAGGATTCACCATGAACGTGATATTGCCAGTTTGCGCAGATTGCATGGACGCTACGCCGGTGATGACGATATCGCCATCACCGTGTAATTCTGCATCCAACTGCTCTGCTAAATCAGCCAGTCGAATTGAAGGCATTACTTATTTAACCTGTTTCAGTACGTCAGCGGTGATGTCTTTTACATCGCTGCTGTTGTATGCAACGGTGTTTGCGTCAACAACCAGATCGATGCTCTGACTGTTAGCAACAGATTTCACAGCTGTCTGGATACGAGTAACCAGTTTGCCACGTTCTTCGTTGGAACGACGCGCACGATCCTGCTCAAAAGCCTGAGCTTTCTGAGAGAAAGTCTGACGCTGAGCCATGACGTCTTTTTCCAGCTTGGTACGATCGCTACCCGCTTTCATGGATTGCAGACGCTGCATTTTAGATTGCAGATCAGATTCCATACGCTGCAGTTCGCTGGCACGGCCTTTGAACTCGTTTTCCAGCGTAGCAGAAACGCCCGTCTTCTGTGCAACCTGTTGGAACAAGCTACCCATGTTGACGATTGCAATTTTGTCAGCAGCCTGTGCGGACGTTGCCATCGCTAAACCGAGACCTGCAGCTAATAACCACTTTTTCACAATTAACTCCTTACCATCCCATTTGCACCCGAAGGTACAGTTCTTTGCGTGGCCAGGCGATCCCATGCAAGATCGCCTAAAGTCATCGCTACACTACCACTACATTCCTTTGCGAAGAACAATTACCAGGTTTTACCAATGTTAAACTGGAACTGTTCCGCTTTGTCTCCATCGTACTTCTTGAACGGCTGGGCGTAGGAGAAAACCAACGGCCCCAATGGGGACATCCATTGTAAAGCGATACCCGCTGACATACGGATATTGTTCGGATCGCTGTAGTCCGGATAACCAGAGTACTTAGCTGAATCCCAGTTCGTATCCCAAACGGTACCCATATCCCAGAAGAACGAGGTACGGACCGAGTTGGCATACTTGTCGCTGATAAACGGCGTCGGGGTAATAAATTCCAGGCTGGCGACAGCCATGGCGTTACCGCCCACCGCATCATCCGATTTACACGGTGAAGTATTGGTGGCGTCACATTCGTTATCGTAATCGCTATCGTTGTTATAACGATTAGCCGGTAAATAGACAGCCTTTGGACCGATGGTGTTGGACTGGAAACCACGCACGGTGCTGGAACCACCCGCATAGAAGTTCTCGTAGAACGGCATCTCTTTGCTGCCGATGCCGTCACCATAGCCCCACTTCGTGCGACCCAGAACAACCCATTTGTGATCGTCATCGATCGGCACATAGGTCGCGGTATCCAACGTCGCTTTGTAGTATTCGTTGTCAGAACCCGGAATGGTTACTTTACCGTTCAGGTTGACACGCGTACCTTCCGTTGGGAAGTACCCACGGTCCAGCTTGTTATATGTCCACCCATAGTTGAAGGTGAAATCGTCTGATTTAAAGCTATCAGCGTCAGGATCCTTACCCATTGAAACCAGATAACGTTGCATTGCAACCTGTGGATCCATGTTAGACAAGGAGTTATGCACATAACCCACACCCGCACGCAAGGTGTTGTATTCGTTGATCGGGAAGCCGAGCGTTGCGTCAGTACCATAACTTTTGTTGGTATAGTCGGACAGGTCTGCATCATCCGCTTTAAAGTCATTGTAGAAAACGCGACCACCAAGGCTCACCCCATCAACGGTGAAATATGGGTTGGTGACAGACAACTCAGTATAGGTCTGATAGTCGTTTTTGGTGCCGTTGATGCCGACTGAATAACCGGTACCTAACCAGTTATCTTGCTGAACGCCAGCCTGGAAGCTCACGCCGCTTTCAGTACCGTAACCAACGCCGAAGTTAAAGCTACCGGTGTTACGCTCTTTAACCTTATAGACCACATCAACCTGATCCGGGCTACCCGGTACACGCTGAGTATCGGTATCGACAGTTTCAAAGTAACCCAGACGGTTCAGACGCTCTTTACCCTGATCGACCAGATCGCTACCCAACCAGGCACCTTCCATCTGGCGCATTTCGCGACGCAGAACGGAATCTTTAGAGGTGTCGTTACCTTCAAAACGAATCTTACGCACGTAGAAACGGTTACCTGCATCTACGTTTACGCGTAATTTAACGGTTTTGTCGGCGTCGTTGATTTCAGGTTGCGACTGTACGCGCGGATAGGCATAGCCATAGCGACCCAGAAGCTTCTTGATATCATCTTCCATTTTGGTCACTTTGGTGCCGTTATAGAGTTCGCCTGGCTCGATTTTGGTCAGGGTCTCAATTTCGGCGGAGTGCCCAGCCAGGTTACCGCTCACCTGTACCCCTGAAAGCTTGTATTGATCGCCTTCAGTGATGTTAACGGTAATGTAGATACCTTTTTTATCCGGCGTCAGGCTAACCTGGGTGGAATCGATATTGAAGCGAGCATAACCGCGATCCAGATAGTAACTGCGCAAGGTTTCAAGATCGCCTGCCAGTTTCTGTTTCTGGTATTTACGATCGCCCACCACGTTCCACCACGGCACTTCATCACGCAGTTGGAAGTGAGAGATCAGTTCGTCGGTCGAGAAAGCATGGTTGCCGACGATATTGATCTGTTGGATCTTCGCCGAAACGCCTTCCTGGAAGACCAGCTTGAGGTCAACGCGGTTACGCGGCAACGGCGTTACCACCGCTTTCACACTGGCGCTGTACTTACCGACGCTATAGTAGAAATCTTCCAGCCCTTTTTCGATATCGGCTAGCGTGGTGCGATCCAGAGACTCGCCAACACGCACACCAGAAGCCTCGAGGTTTTGCTTGAGCATGTCATCTTTCACCGATTTGTTACCGGAGAAAGTAATGCTGGCAATCGTCGGACGTTCTTTTACCTGAACCAGAAGGGTATCACCATCGCGCAGGACGCGGACATCCTCAAAGTTACCGGTGGCGAACAGAGCACGAATGGTATTACTGATGTCTTCATCATTAACCGTGTCGCCTGTGCGCACCGGCATACTGAGGAGAGCCGCACCAACGGCGACTCGCTGTAGGCCTTCGAAATGAATGTCCTTCACTACGAACCCTTCAGCACCGTATACGGTGGCGCTGCTAAACAGCAGCGACGCTATGAGCAACTTTTTCATCGCCATCGTTATTATGCGTTCTTCCTAACACTCTCTTACAACCGAGAGAAATCATTGAAAAGTGCAAGCCCCATTAACAACACCAGCAAGATAGAGCCAATGCGATAACTAAAGTCTTGAACCCGCTCGGATACCGGACCGCCCTTCAGCTTTTCAATCGCCAGGAACAGCAGATGCCCCCCGTCAAGAACGGGCAACGGAAACAGGTTGATTATCCCTAAGTTCACGCTGATAAGCGCAAGGAACATCAGGTAATAAATAACCCCGAATTCCGCTGACATCCCAGCCCCCTGGGCGATAGAAATCGGCCCACTGAGGTTGTTCAGTTTTACATCACCGGTAATCAATTTTCCCAGCATACTGACCGTCAGCTTCATCAACTGCCACGTTTTATCCGAGGCTTCGAGGATGGCGCTGAATGGCCCATACTGGCGTACAGTCTTATACTCATCAGGCAGAGGAATAACTTTAGGCACCACGCCCGCAAAACCCTCAGCCTTCCCGTTAACCTGTTTTGAATCTGGGGTTAACGTTAAAGACAAGGAACTTCCTTGTCTTTCAATATCTAGCGCTAACGGCTTATCCGGATTATCGCGCACCAGCGTCACGAACGTCATCCATTGCGTCAGCGGCTGACCATTGACTTTAACGATCCTGTCGCCAGCTTGCAAACCCGCCTTACTTGCAGCGGAGTTTACCTGCACTTCTGACAGCACCGATTCAATCTGCGGACCGCGTGGGCGAATCCCTAAACTGGAAACAGGATCCTCTTTGTCTGGCTCAAATGCCCAATGGCGTAAATCCAGCGTTTTGTCCTGCCGCTGGTTGCTGCCAAACTGCGCCACGCTGAGAGTCGTATGTTCATCGCCAATTTTGGATACCAGTTGTAATCGCACGGCATCCCAATCAGGGGTTTCGATACCATCAACCGCTTTTAGTTCCGTACCCGGCTGAATTTGCGCCTGTGCGGCAATCGAGTTGGGTGTTATTTCACCAACAACCGGACGAACGCCAGGGACACCGATGATAAACACCAGCCAATACGCGAAAATAGCAAAAAGGAAGTTGGCAATCGGACCTGCGGCGATGATGGCTGCGCGTTGTCCAACCGTTTTATTGTTGAAAGCGTAATGGCGCAGCTCCGGTGCAACCGGTTCAGCGCGCTCATCCAGCATTTTGACGTAACCGCCGAGGGGAATCAGGGCGATGACGTATTCCGTACCTGATTTATCGGTACGCCGCCAAAGCGCTTTTCCAAAGCCAATGGAAAAGCGTTCGACGCGGACTCCGCAGCGCCGTGCAACCCAGAAATGACCAAATTCATGCACGGTGATAAGCACACCAAGTGCAACGATGAATGCAGCCAGATTCCAGAGAATACTCAGCATAAGACCATCCGTTAGAGCGTCCTGAATACCAGTAACAACAGGCAGGCAAATACCGGTACCGCAGCCGTCAGGCTATCAATACGATCCAAAATACCGCCGTGTCCTGGTATTAAGTGACCACTGTCCTTAATACCTGCTTCACGCTTAAACATACTCTCGGTCAGGTCACCCAGCACGGAGGCCAGGGCTGCAACGATGGAGCAAATAAGCAAGGTGACAGGCGCAACCTCAAGATTCGCCCACATGCCATAACCCCATGAGATCACGGCAGCAGTAGCGAGTCCGCCAATAAAACCCTGCCAGGTTTTACCAGGAGAAACCTTCGGCGCCAGCTTATGTTTGCCAAACAGCTTACCAAACATATAGGCACCCGAGTCCGCTCCCCAGACGAGGATCATGACATACAGCAGCCATAGCGCGCCACTATAATGATTCTCATCATAGTGCCATGCACGTAGCGCCAGCATTCCCCAAAAGAAAGGGACTATGGTTAACACGCCGAAAATTATGCGTAATGTTTTGGAATTACGCCAGACCGACGCAGAGCCGGGATAAAACAGCACCAGTAACAGCGCCACGACCCACCAGCCCAGCGACGCCCACAGCGATACTTCAACCAGCGGCTGATGAATATTGCGATGGTATTCCGGCAACAAAAATAGCATCAGTGCCAGCAATAGCCCGCACAAAACAGCCAGCCAGACTCGCTGCGTACGCGTGGTAAAACCGCTTAACTGTCCCCATTCCCAGGCGGCCAGCATACAGACGGCCAGCGTAACAATGGCGAACCCCACCGGCGGCAGCAAAAACAGCGCCGCGATGACAACGGGTATTAAAACAAAAGCAGAAATCAGGCGATACTTCAGCAAAAGCGACCCCCATCAGGCTTTTTCATCACCGGGCTCGGTGCCGCCGAAACGACGCTCACGATTAGCAAAGGCATGCAGCGCACCTTCAAAGTCTTGTTCATCGAAATCGGGCCAGAGAACATCCGTAAAGTAAAGTTCGGCATAGGCAATTTGCCACAACAGAAAATTACTAATTCGATGCTCTCCCCCAGTCCTTATCACTAAATCCACAGGAGCCAGTTCATGCATACAAATTTGCTGCCCCAGCATCTCTTCATCGATTTGCTCTGGACGCAGCAGACCGTCCTGCACCTGTTGTGCCAGTTGTCTGACTCCCTGGACTATATCCCACCGTCCACCGTAATTCGCTGCAATATTTAGCGTCAACCCGGTATTCTGGGCGGTAATCGCTTCTGATTTGCGAATCCGTTCTTGCAAACGTGAGTTAAATCGACTGATATCCCCGATAATACGCAGACGTACGTTATGGCGGTGCAGGTTTTTCACTTCGCTATCAAGCGCCCACACAAACAGCTCCATTAACGCGCTCACTTCCTGCGCAGGTCGGTTCCAGTTCTCACTGCTAAAGGCATACAGCGTTAACGCATCAATACCGTTATTGGCAGCAAAAGAGACAGCCCGGCGGACGGACTTTGCTCCGGCCTTATGTCCAAAGGCGCGAATCTTCCCTTGCTTTTTCGCCCAGCGGCCATTGCCATCCATGATAATTGCTACATGGCGACAACCATGTGCTGGCAAATTTTCGCTTAATGGTTTAGTTGCAGACAACATAACGCGTTTTTAGTCCCTGAAAGGATTATACGGTACTCAGGAATACTGAAGCCTTTTGCGCTTCATCCTTCAGGCTGCTCCTTCGTTGGCTGTGATCTTCGCCCCAGTCACATACTCTTTGTATGCTCCAAGGGACTCATCCACTTGCCACCTTGATGCAACCTGAATGATTTTGTGCATCCACAAAAAAGCCGTGTCAAACCACGGCTTACCCGACCGAAAAAAAACAAATACCCGCGATCGAGTGGCGCAGACTATATCACTGAAGCCCAACGCTAACAAATAGCGCGATTCTCCGTGGAGGGATTATCATCAGCTTGAGCGTCGCATCACTTCTTTTCTGGCGACTTCCCGCGCGATAGCATCAACCTTCAGCACGTCATCAACGCTCTGTGGCTCCTGCAAATCCATCTTATCCAGTACGGATAAATTCAGGTCAGCAATATCGGTAAATCGGATCTGCTGCGCCAGGAATGCGGCAACGGTAATTTCATTCGCTGCGTTCAAAGCGGTCGTCGCCGCCTGCCCTTGCTCAAACGCGTCCATCGCCAGTTTCAGGCATGGATAACGCTGGTAATCAGGTGCGGAAAACGTCAACGCGCTGAGCTTGCAAAAGTCGACAGGCTTAACGCCGGACGTCACTCGTTCTGGCCATGCCATCGTATGAGCAATAGGTGTACGCATATCAGGTTCCCCCAACTGCGCCAGAACGCTACCATCCTGATAACGCACCATCGAATGAATAACCGACTGCGGGTGAATCAGCACTTCCATCTGGCCTGCATTGGCATTAAATAACCAACGCGCTTCAATGTATTCCAGACCTTTATTCATCATGGTGGCTGAATCGACAGAGATTTTTCGTCCCATCGACCAATTCGGATGACGACATGCCTGATCGGGGGTCATAGAAACCAGATCGCGCAATGGCGTTTCACGGAAAGGGCCACCAGACCCGGTAAGCAAAACTGATATGACGCCATTTTGCTCAAGGTCAGCGTATCCCAGATTGTGTTGGATAGGTTGCGGTAAACTCTGAAAAATCGCGTTATGTTCGCTATCTACCGGCAAAAGCTGTGCTTTGTGGCGTTGCACGTCGTCCATAAACAGACGCCCGCAGGTCACCAGAGACTCTTTATTCGCCAGCAAAATGCTTTTGCCCGCGCGGATTGCCGCCAGCGTCGGTAGCAAGCCCGCCGCGCCGACAATCGCCGCCATAACCTGATCAACATCATCCAGCGCAGCCATATCACAGGCAGCCTGCTGCCCGCTCATAACCTCAGTACGACTGCCCTGCTCTAGCAGAGCTGCTTTTACCAACGCAGCGCTTTTTTCATCGTCCATTACCGCATAGCGAGGAGAAAATTCCAGACATTGCTCAACCATACGGACGACATTTTTACCCGCCACCAACGCAGCAACGCGAAATTTTTCCGGGTTATGGCGTACTACATCCAGCGTACTGCAACCAATGGAACCAGTTGATCCCAGGATGGTTAATTGCTTCATCAGACATCCAGAAGAATTTTACTCGTCATACTTCAAGTTGCATGTACGTTGGCTCTCCTCGTTCACCCCTGTCACGCACGGGTGTACGCTCCCGGGGGTGCCCTGCGTCGCCGCCTTCCTGCAACTCGAATTATTTAGAGTATATAGACAGAAAAAAGCAAAACGCCGCCATCCAGCCTTCTCAGGCCTTCTAAGCGGCGTTTTTAGCGTACAGGCGAATCAGAACTGCATCAGTTCCGTTTCTTTCTCTGCCAGCGCCGCATCAACTTTCTTGATAGCTGCGTCAGTCAGTTTCTGTACGTCGTCCTGAGAACGGCGATCGTCATCTTCGCTGATCTCTTTTTCTTTCAACAACGCTTTCACTTTGTCGTTGGCATCGCGGCGTACGTTACGTACGGCAACGCGCGCGCCTTCAGCTTCGCCACGCACGATCTTGGTCAGATCTTTACGACGTTCTTCAGTCAGCGGCGGCAGCGGAACGCGGATGTCGGAACCCGCAGAACTTGGATTCAGACCGAGGTCGGAAGCCATAATTGCTTTCTCAACGGCTGGCCCCATAGAACGGTCAAACACGTTGATTTTCAGGGTACGGGAATCTTCAACCGTTACGCTTGCCAGCTGGCGCAGCGGGGTCGGTGTGCCGTAATATTCCACGACAATACCATCCAGCAGGCTAGGAGAAGCACGGCCCGTGCGAATTTTGCTGATTTGGTTTTTGAACGCTTCGACGCATTTGTCCATGCGTACTTCAGCATCTTTTCTGATATCGTTGATCACGTTACGAATCCTTGAAAGCTTGTTTCAGTCAGACCATACCCACCACGCAAGATGTGACAAGTATAGTCTTGATTAATTTTGAGGGACGTATCCCGCGACATTAAAGCGGAATATTACCTGCATTTAGCCGCAACGGGAATTATTCCGTGATTAACGTGCCTTCTTTTTCACCCATAACAACACGGCGCAGCGCACCCGGTTTGTTCATGTTAAAGACACGAATCGGTAATTTGTGGTCACGAGCCAGTGTAAACGCCGCAAGATCCATCACTTTCAGCTCTTTATCCAGTACTTCAGCATAGGTCAACTGTTCGTACATAGTCGCCGTTGGATCTTTAGCCGGGTCAGCCGTAAATACGCCATCGACTTTGGTGGCTTTCAGTACCACATCCGCTTCAATTTCAATACCACGCAGGCAAGCCGCAGAGTCGGTAGTGAAGAACGGATTGCCAGTACCCGCAGACAAAATAACAACGCGGTTGTTACGCAGCAGGCTGATTGCTTCCGCCCAGCTGTAGTTATCACACACGCCATTCAGAGGAATTGCGGACATCAAGCGAGCGTTCACATAGGCGCGGTGAAGCGCATCGCGCATCGCCAGACCGTTCATGACGGTGGCTAACATGCCCATGTGGTCGCCCACAACGCGGTTCATCCCTGCTTTCGCCAGACCAGCGCCACGGAACAGGTTACCACCACCAATCACTACGCCAACCTGGATACCCAGCTCAACCAGCTCTTTGATTTCCTGAGCCATACGGTCAAGGATGCTTGCATCAATACCGAAGCCTTCTGAACCTTGCAGAGCTTCGCCACTTAACTTAAGCAGAATACGTTTGTAGACGGGTTTTGCATTGGTAGCCATGTTTCTTTCCTGAGACTGTCAACGAATGAGATGAATTAATTCCGGCGACATTGTATGTCGCTTTTCAGCATGACCACTATAGCGGTTCGCTGAATTTACAAGCCAGACACAAAAAGAAGCCGCCCTCAGGCGGCTCCTTTAAAAATTAAGACTGCTTGGACATCGCAGCAACTTCTGCTGCAAAGTCAGTCTCAACTTTCTCGATACCTTCACCCACTTCAAAGCGGATGAAGCCTGTTACATCAGCGTTGTGCTCTTTCAGCAGCTGACCAACAGATTTGCTCGGATCCATAACGAAAGGCTGACCAGTCAGAGAAACTTCGCCGGTGAATTTCTTCATACGGCCTTCAACCATTTTCTCTGCGATTTCTTTCGGCTTACCAGACTGCATCGCGATGTCCAGTTGAACCTGGTATTCTTTCTCTACCACTTCAGCAGAAACGTCTTCCGGCTTAACGAATTCTGGCTTGCTTGCAGCAACGTGCATTGCCAGCTGTTTAACCAGCTCTTCGTCAGCGCCAGTTGCAGCAACCAGAACACCGATACGAGCACCGTGCTGGTAGTTACCCAGAACTTCGCCTTCCAGGGAAGCAACGCGACGGATGTTGATGTTCTCACCGATTTTAGCAACCAGAGCAACACGTTCTTCTTCGAACTGCGCTTTCAGAACTTCAACGTCAGTGATTTTGCCAGCAACGGCAGCGTCCAGTACTTTGTCAGCAAATGCCTGGAAACCAGCATCTTTAGCAACGAAGTCAGTCTGGCAGTTAACTTCCAGAATGAAAGCGATGTTGCCGTCGATTTTGGTTTTGATTACGCCGTCAGCAGCAACGTTGCCTGCTTTTTTCGCCGCTTTGATTGCGCCGGACTTACGCATGTTTTCGATTGCCAGCTCGATGTCGCCATTAGCTTCAGTCAGTGCTTTTTTGCAATCCATCATGCCTGCGCCAGTACGCTCACGCAGCTCTTTTACCAGGGATGCGGTAATTTCAGCCATTCTAAAATCCTCGGAAGATTTGATCTGCCCGGCATGAAACCGCACAGATTTAAAAGTGAAAAAGGGGCCTAAAGGGCCCCTAACCAAACGTGATACTACCTGGTTTATAAGGGGGCTCGAACGAGCGTGCCTTATTATTCAGCTTCTACGAAGCTTTCTTCCGCCTGGGAAGCCAGATCCTGAGAACGGCCTTCACGAACGGTAGTAGCTACAGCGCCCAGGTACAGGGTCACAGCACGGATTGCGTCGTCGTTACCCGGGATAACGAAGTCAACACCGTCCGGATCAGAGTTGGTATCAACGATAGCAAATACTGGGATACCCAGGTTGTTTGCTTCTTTGATAGCAATGTGCTCGTGGTCAGCATCGATTACGAACAGAGCGTCCGGCAGACCGCCCATGTCTTTGATACCGCCCAGGCTGTTTTCCAGTTTCTCAAGCTCACGAGTACGCATCAGCGCTTCTTTCTTGGTCAGCTTTTCGAAAGTACCGTCCTGAGACTGAGTTTCCAGATCTTTCAGACGTTTGATGGACTGACGAACGGTTTTCCAGTTAGTCAGCATGCCGCCCAACCAGCGATGGTTCACGAAGAACTGGTCGCAGTTGTTAGCAGCTTCTTTCACCGCTTCGCTTGCAGCGCGTTTAGTACCAACGAAAAGGATTTTACCTTTACGAGCAGAGATCTTGTTCAGTTCAGCCAGAGCTTCGTTGAACATCGGTACAGTTTTCTCAAGGTTGATGATGTGAACTTTGTTACGCGCACCGAAGATGAACGGCTTCATTTTCGGGTTCCAGTAACGGGTCTGGTGACCGAAGTGAACACCAGCCTTGAGCATGTCGCGCATGGAAACAGTTGCCATGATTAAAACCTCTATATATAAAAGTTGGGGTTAAGCCTCCACGCATCCCATATTACCGACCCCAAAGGGCACCCCGGAATATGTGCCGATACGTGTGTGTTGTTACACAAAGTGAGATTTGTCGCTCCCGTCCATCGTGTGTAGTCTTCAAATGGATCGGAAGTCCGGCGCGCTTTATACCACAAATACGCTACCGACACCAATAATTGTTGGCGGTGCGTGCTGAATGAACGATGAATTTCGTGTTACAGGGAGGCAGCCAATTTTTTGCATCTCCGGGCGCTTACATGCAGTGAGCGACTGGAGTGAAAAATTTCAGCCAACACACCTGTGGCACGAAAGGCGAAGTTCAGAATGATTCTCAATTTGGCAGCATGTATGCCGGACTGATACCATTGGCACCACTTAAACAATTATTGCCGATATCATCGGCACTGATGGACAGAATTCATGGCTATCTCAATCAAGACCCCTGAAGAAATCGAAAAAATGCGCATCGCTGGCCGTCTGGCCGCCGATGTACTGGAAATGATCGAACCGTTTGTTAAGCCAGGCGTCAGCACCGGCGAACTGGATCGCATCTGTAATGACTACATCGTGAATGAGCAGCAGGCCATTTCCGCCTGCCTGGGCTATCACGGTTATCCGAAGTCCGTGTGCATCTCTATTAATGAAGTGGTGTGCCATGGGATCCCGGACGACGCCAAGCTCCTGAAAGACGGCGATATCGTCAACATCGACGTAACCGTGATTAAAGACGAGTTCCACGGTGATACCTCGAAAATGTTCATCGTCGGCAAACCAACCATTCTGGGCGAGCGTTTGTGCCGCGTCACGCAGGAAAGCCTGTATCTGGCGCTGCGGATGGTAAAACCAGGTATTCGCCTGCGCACGCTGGGCGCTGCGATTCAGAAATACGCGGAAGGCGAAGGCTTCTCTGTGGTTCGTGAATATTGCGGTCACGGCATCGGTCGCGGCTTCCATGAAGAGCCGCAGGTTCTGCACTACGATGCAGACGACGGCGGTGTGGTACTGCAGCCGGGCATGACCTTCACCGTAGAACCCATGCTGAATGCCGGTGATTACCGCATCCGCACCATGAAAGACGGGTGGACGGTGAAAACCAAAGATCGGAGCTTGTCTGCTCAGTACGAGCATACTATTGTGGTGACGGAAAAAGGCTGTGAAATTCTGACATTACGCAAGGATGACACCATCCCGGCGATCATCACACACGACGAATAATGTTTTGCCTGATGGCGATGCACCCGCATCTTATCAGGCCTACAAATTGTACTACTTCGTAGGCCGGGTAAGGCGTTCACGCCGTCATCCGGCTTTTTTAATGGGTGGCGCATAATGAATACTCTTCCTGAACAACACGCAAATACTGCCCTCCCCACCCTGCCAGGCCAACCGCAGAACCCCGGAACCTGGCCGCAGCACGATCTCAATTGCCCCGGCATTAAAGCGCATATCGACACTTTCCAGCACTGGTTAGGTGACGCGTTTGACAGCGGGATTTCCGCAGAGCAGCTGATTGAGGCCCGCACCGAATTTATTGACCAGTTACTGCAACGTCTGTGGATTGAAGCCGGTTTCGGTCAAATTGCCGACCTGGCGCTGGTTGCCGTTGGCGGTTACGGGCGCGGCGAACTGCATCCGCTTTCCGATATTGACCTGCTGATCCTGAGTCGTAAAAAGCTACCAGACGCGCAGGCCGAAAAAGTTGGCGAACTGTTAACGCTGCTATGGGACGTGAGGCTCGAGGTTGGGCACAGCGTGCGCACGCTGGAAGAGTGTCTGCTGGAAGGATTGTCAGATTTAACCGTCGCTACCAACCTGATTGAAACACGCCTGCTGATTGGTGATGTGGCGCTGTTTCTTGAGCTACAAAAGCATATTTTTAGCGAAGGTTTCTGGCCGTCCGATAAGTTTTACGCTGCCAAAGTTGAAGAGCAGAATCAGCGCCACCAGCGCTATCACGGCACCAGCTACAACCTGGAGCCGGATATCAAAAGTAGCCCCGGCGGCCTGCGCGATATTCATACCCTGCAATGGGTGGCCCGCCGCCATTTTGGCGCCACCTCACTGGATGAAATGGTCGGTTTCGGCTTTTTGACGCAGGCAGAACGTGCCGAGCTGAATGAATGTTTGCATATCCTGTGGCGCATTCGCTTTGCCCTGCATCTGGTCGTTAGTCGTTACGACAACCGTCTGCTGTTTGATCGTCAGCTCAGCGTGGCGCAACGCCTGAACTACGGCGGTGAAGGCAACGAGCCTATCGAGCGGATGATGAAAGACTATTTCCGCGTCACACGACGGGTCAGCGAACTGAACCACATGCTGTTGCAACTGTTCGACGAGGCGATCCTCGCCCTGCCCGCCGATGAAAAACCACGTCCGATTGATGACGACTTTCAACTGCGCGGCACGTTGATTGATCTGCGCGACGACGACCTGTTTATTCGCAAACCCGAAGCGATATTGCGGATGTTTTACATCATGGTGCGTAATAGCGCGATCAGCGGAATTTACTCCACGACGCTGCGCCATTTGCGTCATGCCCGCCGTCATTTAACGCAGCCTCTGTGCTACATCCCGGAAGCGCGTTCGCTGTTTCTCAGTATGTTGCGCCATCCGGGCGCGGTGAGTCGCGGCCTGCTGCCTATGCATCGCCACAGCGTGTTGTGGGCCTATATGCCGCAATGGTCGCATATTGTCGGCCAAATGCAGTTTGACCTGTTTCATGCATATACGGTGGATGAACACACTATTCGCGTAATGCTCAAGCTGGAAAGTTTTGCTAACGAAGAGACCCGTCAGCGCCATCCGCTGTGCGTGGATCTGTGGCCGCGTCTGCGACAGCCGGAGCTGATTCTGATTGCCGCGCTGTTCCACGATATCGCCAAAGGTCGCGGCGGCGATCACTCGGTTCTCGGCGCCCAGGATGTGCTCAAATTCGCCGAACTGCACGGTCTGAACTCCCGCGAAACGCAACTGATCGTGTGGCTGGTGCGCCAGCATTTGCTAATGTCGGTTACCGCTCAGCGCCGCGATATTCAGGATCCCGAAGTCATTAAGCAATTCGCCGAAGAGGTGCAAACGGAACATCGTCTGCGCTTTTTGGTGTGCCTGACCGTCGCAGATATTTGCGCCACCAACGAAACGTTGTGGAATAGCTGGAAACAAAGCTTGCTGCGCGAGCTGTACTTCGCGACGGAAAAACAGTTACGGCGCGGGATGCAAAACACGCCGGATATGCGTGAGCGCGTACGTCATCATCAGCTTCAGGCGCTGGCGCTACTGCGCATGGACAACATTGATGAAGAAGCGCTACACCATATCTGGTCGCGCTGTCGCGCCAACTATTTCGTACGTCACAGCCCAAATCAGCTGGCCTGGCATGCACGTCATCTGCTGCAACACGATCTCAGCAAGCCGCTGATCCTGCTCAGCCCGCAGGCCACGCGAGGCGGGACGGAAATTTTCATCTGGAGCCCTGACCGCCCTTATCTGTTTGCTGCCGTCTGCGCCGAACTGGACAGGCGCAACCTTAGCGTCCACGATGCGCAGATTTTCACCACCCGCGATGGGATGGCGATGGATACGTTCATTGTGCTGGAACCAGACGGTAGCCCGCTGTCGTCAGACCGACACGAAGCGATCCGTTTTGGGCTGGAACAGGCGCTCACCCAGCGTAGCTGGCAGCCGCCGCAACCGCGTCGCCAGCCGGCAAAATTACGTCACTTTACCGTCGATACCGAGGTCACTTTTCTGCCGACCCATACCGACCGAAAATCATTTCTTGAGCTTATCGCTCTCGACCAGCCAGGACTGCTGGCGCGGGTCGGGCAGATTTTTGCCGATCTGGGAATTTCGCTGCATGGCGCCCGAATTACAACTATTGGCGAGCGAGTAGAAGATTTATTCATAATCGCCACCGCCGACCGGCGCGCCCTTAATAATGAGCTGCAGCAGGAAGTGCATCAACGGTTGACAGAGGCCCTCAATCCAAACGATAAAGGGTAATGTTTTTATTTATTATGGAAAGAGTTTAACAATGCAGCAGTTACAGAACGTTATTGAGTCCGCTTTCGAGCGCCGTGCCGACATTACTCCGGCAAATGTAGATACCGTAACCCGCGAAGCGGTGAATCAGGTTATTTCTTTACTGGATTCCGGTGCACTGCGCGTCGCAGAAAAGATTGAGGGTCAGTGGGTCACGCATCAGTGGCTGAAAAAGGCGGTCCTGCTCTCTTTCCGTATTAACGATAATCAGGTTATCGAGGGTGCGGAAAGCCGTTACTTCGATAAAGTGCCGATGAAATTCGCCAACTACGACGAAGCGCGCTTCCAGAAAGAAGGTTTCCGCGTGGTTCCGCCTGCGGCAGTGCGTCAGGGCGCGTTTATCGCCCGTAACACCGTGCTGATGCCGTCTTACGTGAACATCGGCGCTTATGTTGATGAAGGTACGATGGTTGATACCTGGGCGACCGTGGGTTCCTGTGCGCAAATCGGTAAGAACGTACACCTGTCCGGTGGCGTTGGTATCGGCGGCGTACTGGAACCGTTGCAGGCTAACCCGACCATCATCGAAGACAACTGCTTCATCGGCGCGCGCTCTGAAGTGGTTGAAGGCGTGATCGTCGAAGAAGGCTCCGTCATCTCTATGGGTGTGTATATCGGCCAGAGCACCCGTATTTACGATCGCGAAACCGGCGAAGTGCATTACGGCCGCGTTCCGGCGGGCTCCGTGGTCGTCTCCGGCAACCTGCCGTCGAAAGATGGCAAATACAGCCTGTACTGCGCGGTGATTGTGAAGAAAGTCGATGCCAAAACGCGTGGCAAAGTGGGAATCAACGAACTGTTACGCACCATCGACTAACAGCGATTTGAAAAAGCGGGCTTAGCCCGCTTTTTTTACATCTGCGAGTGGCATAAACAAGGCTTTTCGTTAATTATTCAATGGTTATAGTGAGCTTAAGGGTACCGCTATGTATGACAATCTGAAAAGTCTGGGCATTACTAATCCTGAAGAGATCGATCGTTACAGCCTGCGGCAAGAAGCCAACAACGATATCCTGAAAATCTATTTCCAGAAGGATAAAGGCGAGTTTTTTGCCAAGAGCGTGAAGTTCAAATATCCCCGTCAGCGTAAAACGGTTGTCGCCGATGGCGTCGGTCAGGGTTACAAAGAAGTGCAGGAGATCAGTCCCAACCTGCGCTACGTGATCGACGAACTGGATCAGATCTGCCAGCGAGATCGCAGCGAAGTCGATCTTAAACGCAAGATCCTCGATGATTTACGTCACCTGGAAAGCGTCGTGACCAACAAGATCAGCGAGATTGAAGCCGATCTGGAAAAACTGACGCGCAAATAAGTAGATTGTTGCCTGATAGCGCTACGCTTATCAGGCAATTAATCAATGCTGCTCATCCAGCTGCAACGCCACATACAGCAGCAGTCGATCGTCAAAATTCCCCAGATCCAGCCCGGTCAGCTCTGAGATACGGTTCAGGCGATACTCCAGCGTATTGCGGTGAATAAACAATGCTTTTGAGGTCGCTAGCGGCTGAACGTTATGTCGAAACCATGCTGATAATGTTCGACGCAGCAAACCGTTGTTATCCATCGCTTTCAGCCTTACCAGCGGGCGCGCTAGCTCATTGGCCTGCCAGCCGCCGCGCAGGCTGTCCAGCAGCACCGGCAGCATCAAGTCCTGATAGAAATAGCTCCGGCTTTCCGGCATCCGCTGCTTGCCGACCATCATGGTGGTGCGCGCCGTACGATACGAACGGGCAATGCTGCCTGGCCCGGTAAAATAGTTGCCCAGCGACACGCGAAAACGCAGTTGTCCATTCTCTTTCATGCGGGCAATCAGTTGCTCAACGCGCTTGCGATGATCTTCAGCGTCCCAGCGACCAAACTGATTGAGCGCTGGTTTCAGCACCACCATCTCGGTCAGAGAAACAATCGCAATCAGATTATTACGTTCGGGTGTAGTCAACGCGTTCTGCAATTGCTGTAGCTCCGCCATCGCACTATCAACGCCAAGCTGACCGCTGTCGACCTCCACTACCGCCACCACGCGCGGCTGGTTCAAATCAATGCCCAATCGCTGTGCCCATTCCATCAGCGCCGGGGTATTCTCTTCAGCCTGAATCAGGTTCATCACCAGCTCTTCACGCAGACGGCTATCCTGCGCTAACAGATGCATCAGACGCGACTGTTCCAGCATCATTTCGGCAGTCATGCACACCAGTTCGCCATACTTGCGCAGATGTTCCGGCTCGCCAGTAAGACCGATAACGCCAACGATTTCGCCTTCCAGACGCAGCGGCAGGTTTATCCCCTGACGCACTCCATGTAAATGCCGGGCTACCGCATCGTCAATATCGACCACCCGACCTTGCGAAAGCACCAGCAGCGCGCCTTCGTGCAATTCACCAATTCGTTCGCGATCGCCGCTGCCAATGATCCGCCCGCGGGCATCCATTACGTTGATATTGGTATCAATGATGCGCATGGTTCGCGCTACGATATCCTGCGCCATTTTGGTATCAAGATGCCAGCCAGCCATAAACCCCTCCTGTGAGCAGAGCTCAAGCATAGGGAAGATAATAAGCGGCGGCATTGTGCAACTGCACAAAGCGAGAGGGAGAAGTATGGAGTTGTGGGAAGTATCACAAAAAGAAACCCCTTCCTGTGCAGGAAGGGGTTGAGGGAGATTACTGCATCAACAGATAGATAGAGCTGTCACCACGCTGAATGTTCAGCGCCAGTACAGCCGGTTTGCTGTCGAGGATTTTGCGCAGTTCGGCGATATTTTTCACCGGCTGCTGGTTCGCACCGATAATCACATCCCCTTTCTTCAGGCCAATCCGTGCAGCCGGAGAATTCGCTTTCACCTCGCTGACCACGACCCCTTTGTCCTGGCCTTTGTTGCTCATATCAGCCCCTTCAATGCCTTTGAAGATAGAGCTGGAATCAACCTGAGTCTGGCTGCTCTGCTGCAGTTCCAGATTCACAGTGACCGGCTTACCGTCACGCAACAGGCCAAGGTTAATTTTGCTGCCTACCGGCATCGTACCCACCTGCGCACGCAGGGCGGCGAAGCTGCTGATCGGTTTACCGTTCAGGGAGGTAATCACATCCCCGGCTTTAATACCTGCTTTCGCTGCGGAAGAGTTCGGCATCACCTGGCTGACAAATGCGCCACGCTGAGCATCAACTTTCATCGCTTTCGCCAGCTCAGAGCTCAGCTCGGTACCCATAATACCCAGCTCACCGCGTTTAACCTGACCAAACTCAACCATCTGCGACGTCAGGTTTTTCACCATGTTGCTCGGGATTGCAAAGCCAATACCGATGTTACCGCCGTCCGGCGCAAGGATCGCGGTGTTAATACCGATCAGCTCACCGTTCAGGTTAACCAGTGCGCCACCGGAGTTACCCCGGTTGATCGCGGCATCCGTCTGAATAAAGTTTTCGTAGTTTTCCGCGTTCAGGCCGCTACGGCCCAGCGCAGAAACAATACCGGAGGTCACGGTCTCACCGAGGCCAAACGGGTTACCAATTGCTACGGTGTAATCACCCACACGCAGCGCGTCGGAATCAGCCAGCTTAATCGCCGTCAGGTTTTTCGGATCCTGAATTTGGATCAGCGCGATATCGGAGCGCGGATCTTTACCCACGATCTTCGCATCAAATTTACGGCCATCGCTCAACTGAACCTTAATCACCGTGGCGTTATCCACCACGTGGTTGTTGGTCACGACATACCCTTTCGCGGCATCAATAATTACGCCGGAACCCAGCGCCATAAATTTCTGCTGCTGGCCGCCGCCGTTGTCAGCGCCCGGCGCGCCGCCCTGGCAGAACGGTGAACTCTGGAACGGTGAACCGTCCTGGCAGAATGGTGAATTATCACCGAAGAACTGCTGGAAATTACGCGGCATACGCGGCGTATTTACCGTCGTGCTCCCCTCGACGTTAATACTTACCACCGATGGCATCACTTTTTCGAGCATCGGGGCCAGGCTTGGCATCTGTTGGGCGGTCATTGCTGAAGACGACGTCTCAGCCGCTGTGGCAGACAGGGGGGACAACGCCAAACCTAAACTCAGAGCCAGTGCACTCATTGCTAATGTGGTTTTTTTCATGTGTTTCGTTCTCGATTAACAGGTAACGCAAAATTGCTGTATACGTCAGAGTCGTTTTATAGCGCTAAGTTCCAGAATTGAGTTTAAGGAAAAAGTAAAATTTTATTGGCCGTCTTTACAAATGAGTATTTATTGTTCTACGGCCATCAAGCGACGATATTCATCCCAGGCATACAGATCGGTCATCCCGCTGATATAATCCTGAATCAGCCGGCAGCGATAATAATATTCCATTACCGAAAACTCAGCGCAACCCGTTGATATTTTACTAACCGCCTCGACATAAGCAAGACGATGGCGAGTAGACAACTTCTGAAATAATCGTGATTCGATAGGAAAACGTTTAACTCTTTCATTGTCGACCAGCTCAGTAAAATCTGACTGGGACATTTTT
The DNA here is from genome assembly GCF_013729795.1 of Citrobacter sp. RHBSTW-00859. Classification (NCBI taxonomy): domain Bacteria; kingdom Pseudomonadati; phylum Pseudomonadota; class Gammaproteobacteria; order Enterobacterales; family Enterobacteriaceae; genus Citrobacter; species Citrobacter sp. RHBSTW-00859. The sequence goes on from NZ_CP056284.1 coordinate 3,998,702, forward strand.
AATAAAGGCTGATAGATCTCCAGCAACCCGCTGATCACCCGATACCCCTGCAATTCCAACTGCTCAACGTCCGGATGACTAAATACGTGTTTTACCGCCACATTTTTATAGACCCCCAGCAACTGACTAAAGCTACTGGCATCTTCTAACAGCGCGTGATTAAAGCTGCCGTCAAAAACCTGCGGTAAATTATCAATAAACCGCTGGGCTGCATACGGCACCAGTTTATTCAGCGTATTGACGCGTAAATACATAAAGAACTGATCTTCCGTGCTCCGGCTTAATGTATTTGAACGTGATTTCTCCCAGGCATTCTCAACAACCTGGCTAAACAGGGAACCTTTTTCGTGATGCCCCCACGCCTCATGCAGATGGTGATAAAGTTGTTCGACGCTAAAGATTCTTTTCTCAACGGCATCTTCCAGGTCGGCCACGCAATAAGAGATATCATCGGCAGCTTCCATTATCCAGGTTAACGGAAAGCGACTGTAGGGCGCTAAGGATAATTCTTTACGTAACCGTTCAATATACGGTTCTTCAGAAAGGTAATAGCCCGGTTTCTTCATTAAATAGTCATGCGTCGTAGGCGTACTTCCGCGCCACCACGCCGGACGGGTATATTTTAAAATACCACCAACCTGAGCCCAGGTAAGATTCATACGCATCAAAGTATGCACCAGACGAATCCCTTGGGCATTACCTTCAAAATGGCACAGGTCCTGGCGCACCTTACGGCGAATATCATTCAGCGACTCTTCGCCTTCGCGCAAACGTAACGCCGCCACCAGGCAGCGGTCATCGCTGAGGGGCTGACTTTCCGCGTCGGCGGGATACAGCCGCTGGCGGAACCAGTCATTAATCGCCGCTTCACCAAAATGACCAAACGGCGGATTGCCAATGTCATGCATCAGGCACGACATTTCGACAATACTCTCAAACGGTCCCGTCAGTTCATCCAGACCATACTGCTCCAGCAGTTTTAGTTCTTTCAGTCGGCTGAGGATCTCTTTAGCGATATAGCGCCCAACTTGCTGAACTTCCATCGAGTGCGTCAGGCGCGTGCGCACCGCCGCGTTACGCTCCAGCGGAAAAACCTGGGTTTTTTGTTGCAGTCGGCGAATAGCCGGAGAATTGATAATACGTCCACGATCGCTTTCGAAAATACGCAGGATATCATGCTCCGTCTTCACGCCCTGCGGCGAACGGTAACGACGATGCCAGTTTATTTTTTTTCGGAAATCGATCTGTACCATATCCTCTCCCGCCTGAGAAATGCGCTACCCCTTAAGCGCATGATAGACTATGCCCTCAAATCTGGCTTATCGCGAGTAAATCTATGAAAATCGGCATCATTGGTGCAATGGAAGAAGAAGTTACGCTGCTGCGTGACAAAATCGAAAACCGTCAGACCCTCTCTCTCGGCGGTTGTGAAATTTACACCGGCCAACTGAACGGTACAGAGGTTGCGCTACTGAAATCAGGTATCGGTAAAGTGGCGGCGGCGCTGGGCGCTACGCTGCTGCTTGAACGCTGCAAGCCGGATGCCATCATTAACACCGGTTCCGCGGGCGGCCTGGCCTCTACGCTGAAAGTCGGCGATATCGTGGTTTCTGACGAAGCGCGCTATCACGATGCCGACGTCACCGCCTTTGGCTATGAATTTGGTCAGTTACCGGGCTGCCCAGCTGGTTTTAAAGCCGATCCTGCGCTGATTGCTGCAGCAGAATCCTGCATTGCACAACTCAATCTGAACGCCGTTCGCGGACTTATCGTCAGCGGCGATGCCTTCATTAATGGCTCCGTGGGTCTGGCTAAAATTAAGCATAACTTCCCGCAGGCCATTGCCGTTGAGATGGAAGCGACCGCGATTGCGCACGTTTGCCATAACTTCAATGTGCCGTTTGTCGTGGTTCGCGCCATCTCTGACGTCGCCGATCAGCAGTCCCATCTCAGCTTTGACGAGTTCCTGGTTGTTGCCGCGAAACAGTCAAGCCTGATGGTTGAAACGCTGGTACAGAAACTGGCGCATGGCTAAATTACTCTCCAGGGCGCTGGTCGCCCTGCTTTTCACTCTTCCGGCGTTCCTGTACGCCGCACCGCGTGTTGTGACGCTTTCTCCTGCCAATACCGAACTCGCCTTTGCCGCCGGCATTACACCCGTAGGCGTCAGTAGCTACTCAAACTACCCGCCAGCGGCCAAAAATATCGAGGAGGTTTCCACCTGGCAAGGTATGAACCTTGAACGCATTGTGGCGCTTAAACCGGATTTAGTCGTCGCCTGGCGCGGGGGAAATGCTGAGCGGCAGGTGAATCAGCTGATCGCCCTGGGAATTAAGGTCATCTGGGTGGACGCCGTTACCATCGAGCAGGTCGCCGATGCGCTCCGCCAGCTGGCAGCGTGGAGCCCAAAGCCTGAGCAGGCTAAACAGGCGGCGCAAACCATGCTTGATGACTATGCTTTACTAAAATCTCGGTATGCCAACAAACCGAAAAAACGCGTGTTTCTCCAGTTTGGCGCAAATCCTCTGTTTACCAGTGGAAAAGGCTCCATTCAGCACGAAGTTCTTGAGGTATGCGGTGGAGAAAACATCTTTGCCGGCAGTCGGGTTCCCTGGCCACAGGTTAGCCGTGAGCAGGTCCTGGCACGAGCGCCCCAGGCTATTGTTGCAACCGGAGGGCCAGGCGAAACTCTGAAAATTGAACAATACTGGGGAAACCAGCTAAAAATACCCATTATTACACTTAATAGTGACTGGTTCGAACGCGCGAGCCCGCGTATTATCCTCGCCGCAAAACAACTCTGTAATGCGCTTTCACAGATAAATTAGCGCCTGCCCCCACCAGGTCTGTTGTGAGGATTTAAAAATGCTCGTCTATTGGCTGGATATTGTCGGCACCGCGGTATTTGCTATCTCTGGCGTCTTACTGGCCGGAAAATTGCGTATGGACCCGTTTGGCGTCCTGGTCCTCGGGGTGGTTACCGCCGTTGGCGGCGGTACGATCCGCGATATGGCGCTGGATCATGGGCCGGTATTTTGGGTTAAGGATCCCACCGATCTGGTGGTGGCAATGATCACCAGCATGCTGACAATCCTGCTGGTACGTCAGCCACGACGTTTACCGAAGTGGATCCTTCCGGTGCTGGATGCCGTTGGCCTGGCTGTGTTCGTGGGGATTGGCGTCAATAAAGCATTTCTCGCAGGGACGGGCCCCCTGGTGGCGATCTGTATGGGGGTGATTACCGGTGTCGGCGGCGGGATCATTCGCGACGTGTTAGCTCGTGAAGTCCCGATGATTCTGCGCACCGAAATCTACGCCACGGCATGTATTATCGGCGGGATCGTGCATGCGACGGCGTTTTATACCTTTAATGTATCGCTGGAAAACGCCAGTATGATGGGGATGATCGTCACCCTGCTGATTAGGCTTGCCGCCATTCGCTGGCATTTGAAATTGCCGACGTTTGCACTGGATGATAACGGGCGCTGATGTGATGATGCAGAACATGTAGGCCGGATAAGGCGTTTACGCCGCCAACCGGCACATTGCCCGGTGGCGCTACGCTTACCGGGCCTACACCATCAGACCATCGGTATTACAGACAGCAATCAGATGCTGAAAGAAGAACCACACCCGCAGGTGCTTTTCGCATTGGGGTTAGTCACAACGAAGCGGGAACCTTCCAGACCTTCGGTATAGTCAACCGCGCCGCCCACCAGATATTGCAGGCTCATCGGATCAACCACCAGACCCACACCTTGTTTCTCAATGGTCATATCACCATCGTTCACCTGATCATCAAAGGTGAAACCGTACTGGAAACCGCTGCAACCACCGCCGGTGATATACACGCGTAATTTCAGATTCGGGTTATCTTCGTCAGCGATCAGGCTTTTTACTTTATTGGCTGCTGCTTCAGTAAATTGCAGTGGCAGCGCTACGTCATCACTCATATTTTGCTCCAAACGACATTGGCAATTGGGCAAATTATAACCCAATGGTTAAGGCCATTATCTAATACCCTGGTATTTCGTTCAAGTATTCTCGCCAGCGGCGGTACTCTGGCTTTTTGCCGCCTGCTCCGCTTCCTGTTTTGCCAGCGTGCGGGCAAGGATAGTCGAGTATAGCGGCTTTCCACCCATAAATTGGGCTAATAGTGTTGCGCCAAGACAGGTAATAATCATTGGCAAAATGAGCTGATAGTTATCGGTCATCTCCAGCACCAGTACAATACCGGTTAGCGGTGCACGTACCGAAGCCGCCAGCAAAGCCCCCATTCCGGCAATGGCAAAGGTTCCGGCCTCCAGATGATACTGTGGAAAAGAGGCCGCCGCGGCCATACCGAACGCAGTGCCAAGTAATGTGCCCAACGCCAGCATCGGGGCAAAAATCCCACCGGGCGCGCCGGACGAGAAGCACAACAGCGTGGTGATCACCCGGGTAATAAATATAAACAGCAGTAAACCGACGCTAAAATTACCCGCCGCGGCGATAGGAATCAGGTTAAACCCGCCGCCTGCCGCTTCCGGTTTAATTAATCCCAGGATCCCGCACAGGCCACCAATCGCGCCGCCCATCAGCACCCATTTTTTAATTTCACCGCCGTGGAAGCGCTGGAACATATCCTGGGTACGCAACACCATGGTGTTGAACAACGGCCCGACACAGCCAAAAATAAGCCCCAGCACAAGATACAGCCACAGCGTATTTACCGGCGCATTAGACAGCTTCCCGACTTCAATAATCGGTGCTTCACCGTTGAACACACGAAACACAATGCTCGACATAATAACGCCGGTAAACACGGCTTTGATCGAGACGAGGTTATAGCGAAACTGCGGGCGCATCTCTTCAATAATGAACAGGATCCCCGCCAGAGGCGCATTAAACGCCGCCGACAAACCCGCAGCCGCACCGGTGGCCAGCAGGGTATGTCGCGCTTCAGCGCTGCGCATGCGGAAAATATCCAGCACCATGCGCCCAATGTTCCCGCCTATCTGTACTGTCGGCCCTTCTCGCCCGAGCACCATACCGGCTCCCAGCGTGCCCATGCCGCCAATAAATTTCACCGGCAGAACGCGCCACCAGCGCACAGGTCGTAGCTCTTCCAGCGCGCCTTCAATCTCAGGGATCCCCGAGCCTCCCGCTTCCGGCGCAAATTTACGAACCAGAAAATAGCCGACCATCGCCAGCAATGCAGAGAGAATAAACGCCAGCGGCCACAGCAGAATGGCATGGTCCGCAACCTGGGCCAGGGCGCCAATGCGCTGATTTTGCACCCAGGTCACCGCTTTCTCAAATGCCACGCCAACAAGCCCCGTCACGGTACCGACAACGGCGGCCATCAACAGGATCGCCAACGGCGTTTTGTCGCGTTCCAGGAGTCGACGGATTTGATCCCTGCGGCGTAAACGCACAATTTGTTGTGCTTCAAAAGAGGGAGAGTCAGTCTTCATCAGATGATCATTAATTGGTAATACAAATACGGAATCGGCATTCTACTCGCACATTTCACGAAAATCCCCTGCAAATCGCATTGTTTCAATTGCGTAAAACTTTCATAACCTTCTCTGAATAACTAGAATAGCGGGCATTTACTTTTTCTACGAACCAGGACCCCATCCATGAGTAAGTCTGAAAATCTCTACAGCGCAGCACGCGAACTTATCCCTGGCGGCGTTAACTCCCCCGTTCGCGCCTTTACTGGCGTGGGTGGTACTCCGCTGTTTATCGAAAAAGCGGACGGCGCGTATCTGTACGATGTCGATGGTAAAGCCTATGTCGATTACGTCGGTTCCTGGGGACCGATGGTACTGGGCCATAACCACCCGGCAATTCGCAATGCGGTGATTGAAGCCGCAGAGCGCGGTTTAAGCTTCGGCGCGCCGACCGAGATGGAAGTGAAAATGGCGGAGCTGGTCACTGAACTTGTGCCGACCATGGATATGGTGCGTATGGTGAACTCCGGTACGGAAGCGACGATGAGCGCCATCCGTCTGGCGCGCGGTTTCACCGGTCGCGATAAGATCATCAAATTTGAAGGCTGCTATCACGGTCATGCCGACTGCCTGCTGGTTAAAGCTGGTTCCGGCGCGTTAACGCTGGGTCAGCCAAACTCCCCGGGCGTTCCAGCCGATTTTGCGAAACACACCCTGACCTGCACCTACAACGATCTCTCTTCAGTTCGTGCGGCATTTGAACAGTATCCGCAGGAGATCGCCTGCATTATCGTTGAGCCGGTCGCAGGCAACATGAACTGCATCCCGCCGCTGCCAGAATTCCTGCCGGGCCTGCGTGCCCTGTGTGATGAGTTTGGCGCGCTGTTGATCATCGATGAAGTCATGACCGGTTTCCGCGTGGCGCTGGCCGGTGCGCAGGATTATTACGGCGTCGTTCCGGATCTGACCTGCCTTGGCAAAATCATCGGTGGCGGGATGCCCGTTGGCGCATTCGGCGGTCGCCGTGATGTGATGGACGCGCTGGCGCCGACCGGTCCGGTTTATCAGGCGGGTACGCTTTCAGGTAACCCGATTGCGATGGCAGCAGGTTTTGCTTGTCTGAACGAAGTGGCCCAGCCAGGTATTCATGAAACGCTGAACGAACTGACGACGCGTCTGGCGGAAGGTCTGCTGGAAGCCGCCGAAGAGACGAATATTCCGCTGGTGGTTAACCATGTGGGCGGGATGTTCGGGATTTTCTTCACCGATGCAGAAACCGTGACCTGCTATCAGGATGTGATGGCATGCGACGTTGAACGCTTCAAGCGTTTCTTCCACATGATGCTGGATGAAGGGATTTACCTGGCGCCGTCCGCCTTCGAAGCGGGCTTTATGTCCGTCGCGCACAGTGAAGACGATATCAATAACACCATCGACGCCGCGCGCCGGGTGTTTGCGAAATTGTAAAAGAGAACGTCCAGAAATAACGTAGGCCGGGTAAGGCGAAGCCGCCACCCGGCTTTTTTATTGCCGAATGGCGACGCAGCCTAAATAGAAGGGATAAACCTCAGCGACTCTGCTTACGTAGCAGATAGATAAAGTACGGCGCGCCAATAAACGTCGACAGTAATCCTGCCGGGATCTGATACGGAAACAGCACCATCCTGCCGCACCAGTCAGCAAAGACCAGCAGCACACCTCCCGCCAGCGCCGAAATCAGCATATGCGGCATCGCGCGACGAAAACCCATCATTCGGGCAATATGCGGAGCCATCAGCCCGACAAAACTCAACGGTCCAATGGTCATGGTTGCTGTCGCCGTTAGCCCCGCAGCCAACAGCAGTAACCCCACGCGTGACGGCGTGATCGCCATACCCACCGCACGCGCCGTATCGCCGCCGAGCGGTAAAATCGTCAGCCAACGACGGCACAGCGGCGTCAGCGCCAGCAGGATAACCATCACAATCCCGGTGCGCAGTACCTGTTCGCCCGTCGCGTTATAGGTTGAGCCGGAGATCCAGGTCAGCACGCCCGCCATACGCGGATCGCCGCTGGCCTGCAGCATCATCAACAACATAGTAAACGCCGTACTGAGCGCCATCCCTGCCAGCAGCATACGGTGCGGCGAAAAACCACCGCGCCCGGCGGCAATCATAATGATAAGCAAGGTGACCGCAGCCCCGAGGCTCCCTGCGGGCAGAAGCCAGCCAAAGGCATTTCCGGGGACCAGAAACAGCATTAACACCACGCCAAATGCCGCGCCGGAGCTAATGCCCAGAACTTCCGGGCTAGCCATTGGGTTTCCGGTCAGACGCTGAATAATACAGCCCGCTACCGCCAGCATCACCCCGGCAATCAACGCCGCCAGAATACGTGGCCAGCGCCAGGGCATCAGTTCATCCAGCATCGCGCCGCTGGCCCATGTCCAGCCGTGCGCATCGCGGCCAAACGACAGCGCCACCACCAGAGCCAGCAGCAAAACCACCCCGCCCGCCAGCGCAAACATCAGTACATTCTGACGCTCCGCGGCGATACGGTTGCTGGCATTCATATCCGGTGCGCTCATACTTCTAAGGCGCGGCAACAACCACAGCAGCAATGGCGCGCCAATCAGCGCCGTCACCGAACCGGTGGAGACCTCCATCCATACGCGGGTCAGCCACAGAATGATTTGGTCAGAGAGCCAGAGGATCAACGCACCAATCAGCGGGGCCAGCATCAGACGCGCCAACAGACGCCGCGCGCCGAGCATTTTAGCCAGCAGCGGTGCAAACAGGCCAATAAAGCCGATAATCCCAACCGCGTTAACCAGCAAGGCGCTGATGACAATCGCCAGCGATAAGGCCGCCAGGCGCGCCAGCGACAACGCCAGACCGAGGTTACGCGCCACGCCGTCATCCAGTCCCATCAGCGTCATTGGACGCAACAGCAGCAGAGTCAGCATCACGCCGCCCAGCAGCTGTGGCCACAGTCGCTGTACGCCGCTCCAGTCGGTTTGGGTTAGCGTGCCGCTGCTCCATAAAAACATGCTTTGCAGTTGATCGTGATGGAAGATAACCATCAACTGGTTAATCGCCCCGCAGTACAGGCTGACCACCAGTCCGGCAAGGATTAACGTCACCGGAGAAAGACGTTTGCCCCAGGCGACGCCAAACACCAGCGCCCCAACGACACAAGCACCTGCCAGCGCAGCAAATTGCGTGGTGAGCGCACCGGGAATAGCCCACAGCGTCGTGACGGTAATGCCCAACTGCGCACCGGTCGCAACGCCTAGCGTGGTTGGCTCCGCCAGTGGGTTACGCAGCACCTGCTGAAATAATACGCCGACCAGTCCCAGCCCGGCACCGACCAACAGCGAAATTGCCAGCCTCGGCAGCAGGCTGTAGTGGAAAACCATCTGTTTAATGGCATCGATATCCGGTGACCAGATAGCCTGTTGCCATTGGCTGCGCGGTAGCGCAACGGAGAAGTTAACCCATGTGAGCCAACAGGCGGCAACAAACAGAACCGTCAGCAGGAGAATGGGGAACAGCGCGATACGTTTACTCACGCTTTGCCTCCCAGCGCATTATCCAGAATGCGGGCAAAATGCATGGCTGATAGCGTTGCGCCATAGAACCAGACGGCCGGCACGCGCTGAAAACGTCCGCTGCGAACAAAGGGCATCGCCTGCCACAACGGCGTAGACATCAGTGCAGCCATCTCTTTATCGTTGCCGTGATCAAAGCACAATACATCGACATCCTGAAAAGCAGCCAGACGGTCAATACTCACGGCAGTGCTGCCCCAAAAGTTTGTCTCTCCCTGCCAGGCGTTGGGGATCCCATATTCGTCCAGCACGTCCTGAAACAGGCTGTTTGGGCCAAACACCAGCATATGCCGCGAATCAAGCAGAGAGGTGAGAAGCACAGGGCGCGCGCCGCGTTGAATGAAGCGCGGCTTCAGGCTGGCAATAAAACGATCGTACTCAGTCAGATGGCGTTCAGCAGAGGCCTGCAGATTGAACAATTGCGCCATTTCCTGCAGCGATTGTCGCGCAACGACCAGAGGTTTTTTACCGTCGCTGAAGTTAAATCCCCGACCAGGTGCAATACGTGCCAGCTTTTCAGGGGAAGGACCATAGCCTGCCGACCAGAGCAGAAACGAGGGTTTCATTTCGGTCAGCAGTTCGAGATTGGGTTCCGTGCGTAGCCCGACATCAATCACCGAGTCCGGTAGAGGTGGCTCACTGACCCACAGCTTGTAGTTAGGGATATCCGCAATGCCATACGGCGTAATACCCAGCGCCAGCAACAGCTCTACCGGCAGCCATTCCAGCGCCACAATACGCTGCGGATCAATCGCCGCGGCGGACGCCGTATTCATCCGCCACAGCAGCGGCGAGAGCGCCATCGCCGTAAGCAGACGCCGACGGGTAATATGATGTAATTCAATCATTAATAGACAAAACTCACGGGTGCGGCACCGGCCGGATGCGGCAAAATGCCCATCGGGATACCGTAAATCTGTTCCAGAGTTTCACTGCGCATCAGTTCAGCAGGCGTTCCTTGCGCAATCATTTCACCACCGCGCAGCGCAACTAAGTAATCGCAGTAGCGGGCCGCCATGTTGATATCATGCAGCACCGCAATAACCGTTAGCCCACGCTGCTGGCTTAAGCGATGCACCAGCGCCAGCACGTCAACCTGATGAGCGATATCCAGCGCGGAAGTCGGCTCATCAAGCAGCAGACAGCGGCTGTCCTGCGCCACCAGCATGGCAATCCACGCACGCTGGCGTTCTCCGCCGGACAGGCTATCCACCAGGCGGTGCGCCAGCGGTTTTAAGCCGACCAACGAAATAGCTTCTTCTACTTTCTCTCTGTCGGCAACGCCAAAACGTCCCAGCGCCCCGTGCCACGGATAGCGGCCAATCGCCACCAGTTCACGCACCGTCATCCCTTCGGCCTGCGGCAACTGCTGCGGCAGATAGGCGACCTTGCGGGCAAACGCTTTACTGCTCCAGTTCTCCAGCGGCTGTTCGTCGAGCAGGATTTCACCTTCCGACGGCGGCTGATGACGTCCCAGCATTTTCAATAACGTCGATTTTCCGGACCCGTTGTGGCCGATAAGGCCGGTTACTTTCCCCACCGGAAAAGTTAATGAGAGAGGATGCAACAGCGTGCGGCCAGGCACACGAAAGGAGACATTACGCAACGCGAAAGTGGTGTCGGGATGGGATCTGTTTTCCTGCATAGCAGCCAACTTGTAAAACGGGCACGCAAAGCGTGCCCAAAAAGAAATTAGAAACGGAAGGTTGCGGTTGCAACGACCTGACGTTCTGCGCCCCAGAAGCAGCCATAGGTATTGAAGCAGCTGGCGACGTACTCACGGTCAAACAGGTTGTTAACATGCAGCGCCACGTTGGAACCCGCCATGCCGACGCGCGCCAGATCGTAACGTACTAACGCATCCACCAGCGTATAACTTCCCACTTTGAAGGAGTTTGCCGGATCGCCATAGCTGGAACCAGTATAACGAACACCCGTACCCAACGTCAGCCCGGAAAGCGCGCCGTCATAAAGGGTGTAATCCCCCCACAGTGATGCCATATGTTTTGGCACCTGAGCAGGCGTGTTACCTTTGTAGTTGGTGTCAGTGGTGTATTCCGCATCGGTATAGGTATAAGAACCGACCACGTTAACGCTGGCAGACAGCGCCGCTTTCGCTTCAATTTCCACACCACGTGAGCGAATTTCACCGCCTTCAACTGACCAGAATGATCCGTTCGGGTCGGCCATCAGGTTGTTGGTTTTGGTCAACTGGTAAACAGCACCGGTGATCACGATCGGACGATCGCTCGGCACATACTTCACGCCCGCTTCGTACTGCTTACCTTTAGATGGAGTAAAGATATTACCGCTTTCCCCGACCTGAGAACTAGGTTCAAACGATTCGCTGTAGCTGAAATACGGAGTCACACCGTTGTCGAACAGGTAGTTAACACCGCCACGCCAGGTGAACTGTCTGTCATCACGGGAATCAAGCACGCCAGAAACACGGTTCAGTGAGTCCTGCTTAGCCCAGTCGTAACGACCGCCCAGAGTGACCAGCACCTTATCCCACTGCATCTGATCCTGAGCGTACAGGCCCGTTTGTTCCTGTTTATTCAGAACACGGTAGGGAGCGCCCGGTCCAGTATGTGCCCCAAAATCAAAGTCGCTGCGATCAAGGTTATAAATATCTGAAGGCGCTACCGAACCAGCCCAACCAAACCAGGAGTTGATATCGTTACGCATCCGCATATAGTCAACGCCGGTCAGCAATGTGTGATCCACGGAACCGGTAGCGAATTTGCTCTGCAACTGGGTATCAACAGCGAAGTTCTGCAATTTCTCATTATCGTCAACATACTGACGAGTCAGCGTGTGAGCCCACTCGGACTGAGGAACGCTGGCGCAAGGACTGTTAACCGGATCCTTTGTATAGAGCGGATCAGAGCACATACCGTAGCCATACACGCTGTTCTGCGAAACCTTGTTTTGCGCGTAACGCAGGTTCTGACGCACGGTAAAGGTGTCGTTAAATTCGTGGTCGAAGCTGTAGCCCACCATCTTCTCGTTACGAGAGTAGGTATTGTTGTTCGCACCTTCGTTGAAATCGGTAGGCAGACGCTTGCCGTTCGGCAGCTCAGTCACCGTCCCCTCTTTCGGCAACCATCCGTAATAGCCAGTTTCCGGCTCGTTCTGGAAGTAGGAGAGGAAGGTGAAGTTCGTTTTATCATCCGGACGCCATGTGAATGATGGCGCGATGGCGTAGCGTTGTTCTTCCGCGCCCTGCTGCTGCGCATTCGCGGAACGCGCCAGGCCGGTCAGGCGGTATGAGTACACACCATCGTCATCCAGCGCATCGCTGAAGTCAAAACCGGTCTGGAACAGGCTGTCAGTGCCCATCTTGAACTGAATTTCTTTTAACGGCTCTGTGGTCGGGCGTTTGCTGACCATGTTCAACAAGCCGCCAGGGTTACTCTTTCCGTAAAGAACGGAAACCGGACCGCGCATCACTTCAGCGCGTTCCAGCATATACGGGTCGATTACCGCATCGTTGTAGAAGTTACCCTGCATCTTCAGGCCATTCAGATAGTTATTCTGACTTTGGCCGTCGGCGGCAAATCCGCGAATAATCAGGTAGTCATAGGTGTTAGACGCGCCGCGGGTACCTACGGCTACGCCTGGCGTGTAGCTGAGCGCCTCTTTAACTGATTTCGGCTGATGCAACGCCATCTCTTCGGCGGTGACCACTGAAATAGACTGAGGAACTTTTTGAATCGGGGTGTCGGTTTTGGTCGCCGTAGCAGACTGTCGTGCGGCGATGGTTGCCGCTGGCCCCCATGCGCTTTCTTGTGCGGCAGGTGCAGCAGTTACGGTGATGGTTTCTTCTTTCGGGTCAACCGCCGCCTGTGCATAGACAGACATGCCGCTAACCGCTGTGGCTACCACTACTGCGATTTTACGCAGCGATGAACTTGGCTGAGCAGTTTTAAGACGCGCCATTGGTATTTCTCTGATGAAAGTGAATGATAACGTAAACGAGAATTATTATTATAACGGCAGCATAATATTCGAAACTCTGGCGAGATAGCAAGCAATACGCGTCCCTACTAAAACTGAGGGGTTAAGAAATAACCAGATGAAAAGAAAGGGTTAATAAATTAGGCTGGAATGTTATTCGGCCCTGAGAATGGACCAAAGAAGAAAAACCCGCCGAAGCGGGTTTTGAGCAATATCAGTTACTGCCGAACATATCCTTTATCCAGCCAGCGACACCGTCGCTATCTTTCTTTTCCTGCTGCGCCGGTTGTTGCTGCTGCTGTTGAGGCTGCTGCTGCGGCGTTGACTGATCGAACGGATTCCCGGTCGGCTGTTGCATCATTTCACCCTGCTGACACAGCGAATCAGGATCGGTAGTCCATACCGGAAGCGTACGCATCCCCCCGCTACAAACGAAGTTACCGTCGTAGTCCACGCCCATATCCACCACATCTTCCGGCGGCGTCAGCACCAGCGGTGTTGGCGTCTGGTTGGCCAGATAACGCTGATAAATCGACATCGCACCGCTGGCACCGTACAGCTTGGTTGGCTGGTTGTTATCACGACCCACCCAGGTGATGGTTACCTGGCTGCCGTCGATCCCGGCAAACCAGGTATCCACGTTGTTGTTAGTGGTCCCGGTTTTCCCTGCCAGATGAAGCCCAGGATATTTCGCGCCAAGCTGGCGGCCCGTACCACGCTGAACCACCTGTTGCATGGTCCACAGCGTCATATACGCCGCCTGCGCCGGAACGGCACGCTCGGCCTGCGGGAAGCTCTGATACAGCACCGTCCCATCTTCGGCAATCACCGAACGCAGCGCCGACAGCGGCGCGCGGTTCCCGCCGCTGGCGATAGTCTGGAACGCCTGCGCCACTTCGATCGGCGTCAGGTTCAACGCCCCCAGCAGCATGGCTGGAACCGGATTAAGCTGATCTTTCGGCGCGCCCAGCTTCAGCCAGGTATCGGTGACGGCAGGCAGGCCCAGCGCTATCCCCAGATTTACCGTTGGCACGTTCATTGAGCGCGTTAACGCATCCACCAGCATCACTTTTCCGCTTTCGCTATAGCGACGGTCATCGTTCTGCGGCGACCACACCTGGCCGTTAGGCTGGCGCAGCGCAATCGGGGCATCAGCAATCCAGGTATTCAGACGGTACAGTTTCGGCTGGCTGAGCGCAGTCAGATAGGTCGCTGGTTTAGCCAAAGAACCAATCGAACGACGCGCCTGCATCGCACGGTTATAACCAGCGAACTGCGGTTCTGCCCCACCGACCATGGCACGCACTTCGCCGCTAAAGCGGTCGACCACCACAATCGCGGTCTCAAGATCGCTCAGCTTACGTTGTTTCTTCAGCACCGGAATACCTTCCACCGCCGCTTTTTCTGCAGCGTCCTGCGCCACGGAATCAAAGGTGGTGAAAATCTTCACGCCGGAGAGGTCTTTAACTTTATCGCCCAGCTTTGCCTGTAGCTCCTGGCGCACCATCTGCATAAAGGCGGGCTGCGGTGAGATCACCCCACCACGCGGCTGTACGCCTAACGGACGCGCGCTCAGCATGTCATACAGATCCTGGTCGATAATCTGCTGCTGTTGTAGTAAACGCAGCACCAGGTTACGACGCTCCAGTGCCAGCTTCGGGTTACGCCACGGGTTATAGATTGACGCTCCTTTAACCATCCCTACCAGCAGCGCCTGCTGGTCGAGGCTCAGCTCTTCCACCGGACGGCCAAAGTAGTAGAGGCTCGCCAGCGGGAAGCCGCGGATCTCATTGTCACCGCTTTGACCGAGATAGACTTCGTTCATGTACAGCTCAAGAATGCGGTCTTTGCTGTAACGCGCATCCATGATCAGCGCCATATAGGCTTCGTTGGCTTTACGCCAATAGGAACGTTCGCTGGACAGGAACAGGTTTTTCACCAGTTGCTGGGTCAGCGTACTGGCCCCTTGTACCGTGCGCCCCGCCGTCAGGTTCGCCAGCACCGCGCGGCCAATGGAATAGAGGCTGATACCGTCATGCTCATAGAAGTGACGATCTTCGGTCGCCAGCAGCGTGTCCACCAGCAGATCCGGGAATCCACTGCGCGGGACAAACAGGCGCTGCTCACCGTTAGGCGAAGAGAGCATGGTAATCAGCCGCGGATCGAGACGGAAGAAACCGAACTGGCGGTTGTTATCCATATTCTCGATGGTATCCAGATGGTCGCCATCAAAGGTCAGACGCGCGCGCACCTGCCCTTCTTTACTGTCCGGAAAATCAAACGGACGACGGATCATCTCGATGCTTTTCGCCTGCACGGTGAATTCGCCAGGGCGCGTCATCTTCGTCACCTGACGATACTGCGTAGCCTCCAGCAGTTTCACCATCTCGTTCTTGCCGATCGGCATTTCTGGCTCAAGGTTAACCATACGGCCATATACTGCCGCAGGAAGCTGCCAGACTTTACCATCTATACGGCTGCGGATTTTTTGGTCCAGATAAACGCCGTAAATGGCGATCAGCACCAAAAAAACAATCGACAGTTTTACCAGCAGCCAGAACCAGCCGCGTTTACCACGAGGCTTACGCCCTTTGCCTTTACCCTTACGCGGCATCGGTTCTTCATCCTCATAGTCATCATCATCATAATCGTCGTCATACTCTTCATCTCTGAGTTGACGACGGCTCACCTTTTGTTTCACCGGACGCGAGGGTTTCCCTTTACGTCCAATTGGCTCGCGGTCATTCCCCGCCATGCTTTTTCTCCGCAACATTCAGGCGCAAGGGCCCGATTCTCTGTTCTTCCGTCAGTTAACAGAAGAAGAAATCTCTCAATTTACTGCCGTGTTTATACCGGATGACGGTTTCGCTTTATCCGACCTACAGTTTCATTACGAATACTTCTTTGTTCGCCGCGTTGGCGCGGTATTCGCCGGATCGTCCGGCCAGACATGTTTGGGATAGCGCCCTTTCATCTCTTTTTGCACCTCACGGTACGATCCCTGCCAGAACGCGCTCAAATCGCTCGTTACCTGTAGTGGTCGTTGCGCCGGAGATAGCAGTTCCAGCACCAGCGGCACGCGCCCCTCGGCGATGGTTGGGGTCTTCGCTTCACCAAACATTTCCTGCATCCGAACCGCCAATACCGGAGGGTTATCCTCATGATAGCGAATGGCAATCCGGCTTCCCGTCGGCACAGTGTAATGCGCTGGCAGTTCACTATCCAGACGTTGCAGCATTGACCAATCCAGCAAACCGCGCAACGCCTGACCCACATTTAGCGCTTTTAACGCGCGTAGCGAATGCACACCGCTCATGTGCGGCAGCAGCCAGCTCTCCAGCGTCGCCAGCAGAGAATCCTCATCTACCGCGGGCCAGTTATACTCTGGCAACCAGTTTGCCGCACATTGCAGACGCAGGCGAAATTGCTCGGCTTCCGGCGTCCAGTTGAGCACACTTAGCCCTTTATCGCGAATGCCGTTCAACATCGCCAGGTGTAACTCCTCTTCCGAGGGTTTGGCCAGCGCCTGTACTTTTACCGTTAGCTGGCCAATGCGCGACCGACGCAATGCTTTTAACGTTCCGTGAGTTTCATCCCATTCGATGGTGTCAGATTGTTGTAGCAGTTCAGGGCATGCCTGTATCAGCACCTCGATATCCAGCGGCAGAGCCAGCAGAATACGCGCATCCGGCGAAGCGCTGCCCTGCAGTAACAGCGGCGCAATCAGCCATTCATGGCGTCCGGAGGCGTCATCGGCATCCAGCATTGCCCCCATGCCATTCGCCAGTTGATAGCGCCCTTCCTGCCCGCGCCGACGCGCGATCCGATCGGCAAACGCCCGCGCCAGTAATGAGGGGAGCAGCGCGCTGTCCGGCTGTCCGCTGCGAACGTTAAGCCGTTTCAGTAATTGTTGGCTGCGCTGCTGCCAGGCGGGCTGATTTCGTGAAAACGCTACAGCCAGATCGGTACTGCCACCGCGCGGCGGCTCTTCCAGAATCGCAGCCAGTTTTGCCGCCGTTGCCGCTTCATTGTCATTGTTGGCGCTAACCAGCATAGCCGCTAAACGGGGGTCGTTACCCAACGTCGCCATTTTCTGCCCCCTGGCGCTGAGCCTGTCACCCTCAAGCGCCCCCAGCATCTGCAGCAGCCGTTTTGCCGCCTGCAGGTTGATGGCGGGCGGGGTATCCAGCCAGTTCAGTTGCTCAGGGTCGGTGCATCCCCATTGCAGTAACTCCATCAGCAGTCCGGACAGGTCGCACTGTAAAATCTCCGGTTCTCCCTGTGCCGCCGCTCTTTCCGCCTGCTCTTTGGCAAGCAAATGGAGGCAGATACCGGGTTCCAGACGGCCCGCGCGTCCCGCTCGCTGGGTCATCGAGGCCTGGCTTATGCGTTGGGTAATTAGTCGCGTCAAACCGGTACGCGCGTCATAGCGCGCCACGCGCTCCTGGGCGCTGTCCACCACCAACCGGATGCCTTCGATCGTTAAGCTGGTTTCGGCAATATTGGTCGCCAGCACCACTTTGCGCTTGCCTTGCGGAGCGGGCAAAATCGCCTGACGCTGCTCGGCAAGCGTCAGCGCGCCGTACAGTGGGCACAACAACACATCGCTGCCCACACGCGTTGCCAGTTGCTCCTGCACGCGCAGGATTTCCCCTACACCCGGTAAAAACAGCAGCAGCGACCCGCTTTCATGGCGCAGGAGTTCTGCCGTCGCTACCGCTACCGCTTCAGCAAAACGCAGATGCGCCGCCAACGGCTGATATCGTCGAACAACGGGAAATGCGCGGCCTTCAGAAACGATCGTCGGCGCATCGGGCAACATCTGCTGCAAACGCCCGTTGTCCAAAGTGGCAGACATGATCAACAGTTTCAGATCGTCACGCAGCCCTTGCTGCACATCCAGCAACAGCGCCAGCGCCAGGTCGGCCTGCAAACTCCGCTCGTGAAATTCGTCGAGGATGACCAGCCCAACGCCCGTCAATTCGGGGTCGCGCTGGATCATGCGCGTCAGAACCCCCTCCGTCACCACCTCAAGGCGGGTCAGCGGCCCTACGCAGCTTTGCGCACGCATGCGATACCCCACGGTCTCGCCAGGCTTTTCATTCAGCAATTCCGCCAACCGCTGCGCCACATTGCGTGCTGCCAGACGCCGCGGCTCCAGCAAAATAATCCGTCCCTTGATACCGCGATGTTCAAGGAGTCGCAACGGCAGCCAGGTTGATTTCCCGGCACCGGTCGGCGCCGTCAGCAGAACCTGCGACGAGGCATCAAGGGCGGTAAGTAGTTCAGGCACTACGGCGGCAACGGGCAACGACGTCACAAATGACTCCAGAGGGTTAACATTCTTCGCGCTGCATTGTAGCATCGCGTTAATTCATAACCGAGTATCCATCATGTCTGAGCCAAAAAGGCTGTTCTTTGCGATTGAATTGCCTGGCGAGGTTCGGGAGCAGTTAATCCACTGGCGTGCCGCGCAGTTCCCCCCTGAAGCGGGTCGTCCCGTCGCCGCCGATAATCTGCATCTGACGCTCGCCTTTTTGGGCGACGTCAGCGCTGAGAAGCAGCATGCGTTAACGCAGCTTGCAGGGCGTATTCGCCAGCCGGGTTTTACGCTCAAACTCGACGATGCCGGGCAATGGCTGCGCTCGCGAGTCGTGTGGTTGGGAATGCGTCAGCCGCCGCGCGGGCTGCTGCAGTTGGCGAACATGTTGCGGGCACAAGCCGCACGCAGTGGGTGCCACCAGAGCCCGCAGCCTTTTCACCCGCATATCACGCTGCTGCGTGACGCCGGTCACGCGGTATCTATCCCTCCGCCAGGGTTTGGCTGGTCGTTTCCGGTAACGGAGTTTGGGCTTTACTCCTCCTCATTCATGCGAGGACGCACGCGTTACACGCAGTTGCAACGCTGGACGCTGACTGAATAATCAAAGGAACTGTTCATGCAATTTTTTCCACCTTTACAACCTGCAACGCTCATTCAGCGCTATAAGCGTTTTTTAGCGGATGTGATCACACCGGATGGCACAACGTTAACGCTACACTGCCCCAATACGGGAGCTATGACCGGCTGCGCAACGCCGGGAGATACTGTCTGGTATTCGACATCAGAAAATACCAAACGAAAATATCCACATACCTGGGAATTAACGCAAACCCAATCCGGTGCACTTATTTGTGTTAACACGCTGTGGGCCAATAGATTAACGAAAGAGGCTATTCAGCGTTCGTTAATTTCGGAAGTTTCAGACTACAGCACCTTGAAAAGTGAAGTAAAATACGGCGCCGAAGGGAGCCGCATCGACTTTTTGTTACAGGCGGATTCCCGACCTGACTGCTATATTGAAGTGAAATCAGTCACGTTGGCGGAAAAAGATCAGGGTTATTTTCCCGATGCCATCACTGAACGAGGTCAGAAACATCTTCGGGAATTGATGAGCGTAGCGGCCGAAGGCAAGCGCGCGGTGATATTTTTCGCGGTGTTGCATTCAGCCATTACACGGTTTTCACCCGCGCGCCATATCGATGCAAAATATGCGCAATTATTAGTTGAAGCACAGCTTAAGGGGGTAGAAATTCTGGTTTATAAAGCGGAACTTTCTGCCCATGGTATGACTCTTAAAGAGCCGTTGCCCATTACCTTGTAATGGTGTAAACATTCGGTTAATTAGTATTCTGGGCGCGTGGGCAAATACGCTTTTCCTCACAGGGTTGTCAAGTGTTACGTTTAGATAATTGCTATCCGGAAAAGCATCTGCTATTTATAGCGACCTGATTTTTCCCCCGAACATGGGGATCGATAGTGCGTGTTAAGGAGAAGCAACATGCAAGAAGGGCAAAACCGTAAAACATCGTCCCTGAGTATTCTCGCCATCGCTGGGGTGGAGCCGTACCAGGAGAAACCGGGCGAAGAGTATATGAACGAAGCCCAGCTGTCGCACTTCAGGCGTATTCTTGAGGCATGGCGTAATCAACTTAGGGATGAAGTTGATCGCACCGTATCTCATATGCAAGACGAAGCGGCTAACTTCCCTGATCCGGTGGACCGCGCCGCACAGGAAGAAGAATTCAGCCTTGAGCTGCGTAACCGTGATCGTGAACGCAAACTGATCAAAAAGATCGAGAAGACGCTGAAGAAAGTAGAAGACGAAGATTTCGGCTACTGCGAATCATGCGGCGTAGAAATTGGTATTCGCCGTCTGGAAGCGCGTCCGACAGCCGATCTGTGCATCGACTGTAAAACGCTGGCAGAAATCCGCGAAAAACAAATGGCAGGTTAATTCCGGTCATTTTTACCACGTTTACTACAGGCGGGAGCTTCTCCCGCCTTATTATTTGTTAGCCCGCAAAATGAGCGATTCACATTATATTGGCCGCTTCGCCCCTTCCCCCTCTGGCGAACTCCATTTTGGTTCACTGATTGCCGCCCTCGGGAGTTACCTGCAGGCCCGTGCTCGTCGCGGAACCTGGCGGGTACGCATTGAAGATATTGACCCCCCTCGTGAAGTTCCCGGTGCTGCAGACACGATTCTGCGTCAGCTGGAACATTACGGACTGCACTGGGATGGCGATATTTTATGGCAATCCCAGCGTCATGACGCCTACCGCGAGGCGCTGGCCTGGCTGCATCAGCAGGATCTGAGCTATTACTGCACCTGTACGCGCGCGCGTATTCAAAGCGTCGGCGGTATTTACGACGGTCATTGCCGTGAACTACGCCACGGGCCTGAACAGGCGGCGGTCCGCATTAAGCAACGCCATCCGGTGATGCAGTTTAAGGACCAACTGCGCGGTGTGATTCAGGCTGATCCGCGGCTTGCAAAGGAAGATTTTATTATTCACCGTCGCGACGGGCTGTTTGCCTATAACCTCGCGGTGGTGGTAGACGACCACTTCCAGGGCGTGACGGAAATTGTGCGCGGTGCCGATCTTATCGAACCGACGATACGGCAAATTTCGTTGTATCAACAGTTCGGCTGGCAAGCGCCGGACTATATTCATCTGCCGCTGGCGCTCAACGAACAAGGCGCTAAACTTTCAAAACAAAATCATGCACCTGCACTGCCGCAAGGCGATCCACGCCCGGTGATTGTTGCTGCGCTGCGCTTTCTCGGCCAGCACTCCGATATCCCGTGGCAGGAGATGCGCGTGGATCAGATTCTCACGTTTGCCATTGAAAACTGGAGTCTGACAGCGGTGCCAGAATCGGCGATCGTAAATCCGCCATTCTCAAATGCATCATGCTGAGCTATGATTAGCCGCTATTTTTACACAGCAACACTTGTTCTGATTGAAGTTTGACACTACCGAGGTGCACTATTTTTACCCGAGTCGCTAATTTTTGCCGCAAGGTGCTAAGCCGCGAGGAGCGCGAGGCCGAGCTCGCCGTCGCCCGTCCACACATGACGGTAATCCCGCGTGAGCAGCACTCTATCTCCCGCAAAGATATCAGTGAAAATGCCCTGAAGGTAATGTACAGGCTCAATAAGGCCGGATACGAGGCATGGCTGGTTGGCGGAGGCGTACGCGATCTTTTGCTGGGCAAAAAGCCGAAAGATTTTGATGTCACGACTAACGCCACGCCAGATCAGGTACGAAAACTGTTTCGTAACTGTCGTCTGGTTGGTCGCCGTTTCCGTCTGGCCCATGTCATGTTTGGCCCGGAAATTATCGAAGTGGCAACTTTCCGTGGTCATCATGAAGGCAGCGAGTCCGATCGCACAACCTCACAGCGCGGACAAAACGGTATGCTGCTGCGCGACAACATCTTCGGCTCCATCGAAGAAGATGCCCAGCGTCGCGACTTCACAATTAACAGCCTGTATTACAGCGTGGCCGATTTCACCGTGCGTGATTACGTTGGTGGCATGCAGGATCTCGAAGAGGGCATCGTTCGCCTGATCGGTAATCCGGAAACGCGCTACCGCGAAGACCCTGTACGTATGCTGCGGGCCGTGCGCTTTGCCGCCAAGCTCGACATGCGTATCAGCCCGGAAACCGCTGAGCCAATCCCGCGTCTGGCAACACTGCTTAACGATATTCCCCCCGCACGCCTGTTTGAAGAAGCGCTCAAACTGTTACAGGCGGGCTATGGGTATGAAACCTATAAAAAACTGCGTGAGTACAGCCTGTTCCAGCCGCTGTTCCCCACCATTACGCGCTATTTCACCGAAGACGGTGACAGCCCAATGGAACGCATCATCGCTCAGGTGCTGAAGAATACCGATAACCGCATCCACAATGATATGCGCGTTAACCCGGCGTTCTTGTTCGCCGCCATGTTCTGGTATCCGTTACTGGAAGCTGCGCAGAAAATTGCCCAGGAAAGCGGTCTGGCTTATTACGATGCCTTCGCACTGGCGATGAACGACGTACTGGATGAAGCCTGCCGCTCGCTGGCGATCCCGAAACGTCTGACCTCGCTGACCCGTGATATCTGGCAGTTGCAGCTACGCATGTCTCGTCGCCAGGGCAAACGCGCCTGGAAGCTGATGGAGCATCCGAAGTTCCGCGCCGCTTACGATCTGCTGGCCCTGCGTGCCGAAGTGGAAAACAACGCTGAACTGCAGCGTCTGGCGCAGTGGTGGGGAGAATTCCAGGTTTCAGCACCGCCGGAACAAAAAGGCATGCTCAACGAACTCGACGAAGAACCAGAACGCCGTCGTCATCGTCGCCCGCGTAAACGCGCCCCGCGCCGTGAAGGTTCCGCGTGACCATCGCCTATATCGCTCTCGGCAGTAATCTGGCCTCTCCTCTGGAGCAGGTTAATGCTGCCGTAAAAGCGATTGGCGACATTCCCGACAGCCGTATCGTCGCTGTTTCCTCCTTTTACCGCACACCGCCATTAGGCCCACAGGATCAGCCAGATTACCTGAACGCTGCCGTGGCGCTGGAAACCACTCTCGCTCCCGAAGAATTGCTTAATCATACCCAACGCATTGAGCTGCAACAGGGACGCGTACGTAAAGCCGAACGCTGGGGGCCGCGCACTCTGGACCTCGATATTATGCTGTTTGGCGATGAAGTGATTAACACCGAACGTCTGACCGTGCCGCACTACGACATGAAAAACCGTGGTTTTATGCTGTGGCCGCTCGCTGAAATCGCACCTGAGCTTATCTTCCCGGAGGGTATCAGCCTGCATCAGCACCTCACCCATCTTGGTGCCGCAAAACCTGCACACTGGTAAAGTATCCTCTCCCCTTCAGCGTTTACTACTTTAGTGCCAAACGGTTGCTTAAAACAATTGCCCCCCTGAATGTGACTGTTAGAATGCCGATAAATATGACTTTCATCATCAGGAAATGTTATGAAACCCACCACCATTTCACTGCTGCAGAAATGCAAGCAAGAGAAAAAACGCTTCGCGACCATTACAGCCTACGACTACAGCTTTGCTAAGTTATTTGCCGACGAAGGCATTAATGTGATGCTGGTTGGCGACTCGCTGGGCATGACGATCCAGGGGCATGACTCCACCCTACCGGTCACCGTTGAAGATATTGCTTACCACACTCGTGCCGTACGTCGTGGCGCTCCCAACTGTCTGCTGCTCTCCGACCTGCCATTTATGGCTTACGCCACGCCGGAACAAGCATTTGAAAACGCCGCGGTGGTGATGCGGGCGGGCGCTAATATGGTCAAAATTGAAGGCGGCGCCTGGCTGGCGGATACGGTAAAAATGCTCACCGAACGCGCCGTACCGGTTTGCGGTCATCTGGGATTAACACCGCAGTCGGTGAATATTTTCGGCGGCTATAAAATTCAGGGCCGCGGCGACGCCGGGCAGGTATTGCTGGATGACGCGCTGGCCTTAGAAGCCGCTGGCGCTCAGTTGCTGGTGCTGGAGTGCGTGCCGGTTGAGCTGGCGAAGCGTGTCACCGAAGCGCTGTCGATTCCGGTTATCGGTATCGGCGCAGGTAACGTCACCGATGGACAAATCCTCGTCATGCACGATGCCTTTGGTATTACCGGTGGCCACATCCCGAAATTTGCGAAGAATTTCCTCAATGAAGCAGGCGACATGCGCGCCGCAGTGCGGCAGTATATGGCTGAAGTGGAGTCCGGCGTTTATCCGGGCGAAGAACACAGTTTCCACTAATTTTTCAGGCCATATATCGGCCTGAAAAGCGTAGCGCCATCAGGCGGTTCGCTGCATGTTGCCGGATGGCGGCGTAAACGCCTTATCCGGCCTACGGTTCCTCAGGCAACTCAAGGAGTCTTGTCGTGTTAATCATTGAAACCCTGCCGCTGCTGCGCCAGCATATTCGTCGTCTGCGTCAGGAAGGCAAACGCGTCGCTCTGGTTCCCACCATGGGCAACCTGCACGACGGCCATATGAAGCTGGTCGATGAGGCAAAAGCGCGGGCTGATGTGGTGATCGTCAGCATTTTCGTCAACCCGATGCAGTTTGACCGACCGGACGATCTGGTGCGCTATCCGCGCACGCTGCAGGAAGATTGTGAAAAGCTGAACAAGCGTAAAGTCGATTATGTTTTTGCGCCAGCCGTTGAGGAAATCTACCCGCAGGGTCTGGAAGGCCAGACGTTCGTTGAAGTTCCCGGTCTCTCCACCATGCTGGAAGGCGCCAGCCGTCCAGGCCACTTCCGTGGCGTTTCCACTATCGTCAGCAAGCTGTTTAACCTGATCCAGCCTGATATCGCCTGCTTTGGCGAGAAAGATTTCCAGCAGCTCGCACTGATCCGCAAAATGGTGGCGGATCTGGGTTATGACATTGAGATCGTTGGCGTGCCGATTATTCGCGCCAAAGACGGTCTGGCGCTTAGCTCACGTAACGGTTATCTGACCGCAGAGCAGCGAAAAATTGCGCCGGGTCTGCACAAAGTGATGAACGGCATCGCTGAAAAGCTGCTTGCCGGCCATCGTGACCAGGAAGAGATTATTGCCATTGCCGAGCAGGAACTGAATGAAAAAGGCTTCCGTGCCGACGATATTCAGATTCGTGATGCCGACACGCTGCTGGAGCTGACGGAAACCAGTAAACGCGCGGTGATTCTGGCCGCCGCCTGGCTGGGTCAGGCACGTCTGATCGATAATCAAAGCGTTACATTAGCCCAGTAGACAGGGGTTAAAAATCAGGCAATACTGCCTGAGAATTTCTCAAAGCAGGCCAGTAGCGCCTGCTTAGCCAAGGTAAACGACAGGGTATAGAAGTTATGATTCGCACCATGCTGCAAGGCAAGCTCCACCGCGTCAAAGTCACGCAGGCGGACCTGCACTACGAAGGCTCCTGCGCCATCGACCAGGATTTTCTCGATGCCTCTGGTATTCTGGAAAACGAAGCTATTGATATCTGGAACGTGACCAACGGTAAACGTTTCTCAACCTATGCGATTGCGGCTGAACGCGGCTCCAGAATCATCTCGGTGAACGGCGCAGCGGCACACTGTGCTGAAGTCGGCGACATTGTGATTATCGCCAGCTTCGTCACCATGTCTGATGAAGAAGCCCGCACCTGGCGCCCGAAAGTGGCCTACTTTGAAGGCGACAACGAAATGAAGCGCACCGCGAAAGCCATTCCGGTACAGGTTGCCTGACAGCCCTTACCCCTGCGGCTGATTACTTATCAGCCGCGACATCGTCTCCAGCGAATCCGTTCTTAAAATATAAAGTCTTTTCAATAAGAACGGATTATCCCCCGGTTTAACCTTCCCTCTCACCGTGGTGACCGCCATGTGGAATCCCGCGTCGCCTGCCGCTTTTACTGCGGTGGCGTTATAGCCGCCAAACGGGTAAGAAAGATAAAGAACGTGAGGGTTAAACTGAGACAACGCCCGACGCGAACGGGCAAAATCAAACAGAATATTGTGATAGCTGCGACTCAGCAGGATTGGCCGGTGATTCGCATCAACCCGATGTAAAAAATGGGTATGCGACTGGAAGTCGAACACGTCCCTAATCTCATTCAGTTCCGCGATGCTCATAAACTGCAGTGATTTCGGATCCCACTTCTGCGGGTGGCGCTTGATACGTGAGGAGATAATAAACGCCGTTGCCTTCATGCCGTGCTGCTTCAGAATCGGGTAAGCATAACGACTCACCGACTTCAGACCATCATCAAAAGTCAGCACCACCGCCCGCGCCGGGAGATTCATATTGTTGCGAACATAGCCTTCCAGTTGGTACATCGTCAACGTGGTGTAGCCGCGGTCCTGTAGCCAGGCCATCTGGTTGCTGAAGGCGCGTACGGAGGTTGTCGTGGAGGTGTGGCGAAAACGGGTATTCTCTTCATCGCGCAGAATATGGTGATAGGTTAACACCGGGATACCGTTGTCTTCCTGCGCATCCAGAGCGCTGATATAGGCCAGTCTGCCGCCAATACGGATCTGGTACCAGGTTTGGTTGAGACGGTCTTTAAGCTTGCTGATAACCGGATAACGCAGATTATCCGCCAGCACGCCAAACGGGGCGCTACCAACATCCGGAGCGTTATAAACCGGCGTATCTTTCCAGGTGATCAGGCTTTGGTTGCTGAGGGGTTTATTGAGATCGCCCAGACCATCATCAACTTTCTGCCGCCCCTGCACAGGCTCCAGATGCCCCTTATCAATAAACCCGGTACCAAAACCAAAGGTAAATTCGTAATAGTCTGCCGCAATTGGCTCAACGGCAAGGATCTGCCCGGCGCGAATATTTCCTACCGTCACCATCTTGTTGCCAATCTGCGCCCACACGGCGGCTGCTTCGGTGGTTTGCATGTAGCGAGCAGGCAAAGCCGCAGCTATGCTGCCAGAAAACAGGAGCAATAAAACAAGCAGAACGCGCATCACCATATGAGATAACCGAGGCGAGAAACCCCGGCTATTGTAGCAAAAGCGCCATCAATACCAATGATTAATACTCATACAAATCATGCTTCAACACGAAGGGGGGATTTTTCTGTTGTTGATGCCAGAGGCTAGAGACTTCGGGCCCGCCAAGCGCAACGATGCTATCACGAAACGCAGAACTGCTCATCGATTCCCGCGACGAAAGCATTCGCTCAAGCAATGGATAACTGATACCTGAAATCACTTCACACTGGGGATGTTTATGGCTCATTAACGAAGCCACGCGGTAAGGCGCGGCCCCGGCCATATCCGTCAGGAATATCACACCCTCGCCAGAGTCTGTAGCATGCAGGGCATGGCACATCATGCGACTTAGCATATTCGAGCTAAGCCCACGCCAAAAACTCACCGCCTGGCATTGAACCAACGGGCCGTACTTTTTCTCCAGACGATGCAGCATATCCTGTGCCTTATCATCATGACAGGTAATTACCCAACCTAGCATTGCCTACCTCCTTAGCAGGCAAGTAGTTTATCAGGGTGATAAATCCGTAATGGTGATAAGCATCAAAAGTCTTCCTCTCCCGGGCAAGGAGAGGAAGAAAGACTTAGCTGCGCAGGCCGCGTCCGCGCTGAATCAGGTACCAGCACAGCAAATAAAACGCCGCGATAAACACCACCAGCACGCCAAAGGTCGTGACCAGCGGAACATCGTGGATCCCCAGGAAGCCGTAACGGAAACCGCTAATCATGTAGACAATCGGGTTCAGATGGGACAGTCCCTGCCAGAACGGCGGCAGCAACGTTAACGAATAGAAAACGCCGCCCAGATAGGTCAGCGGAGTCAGCACGAAGGTTGGGATCAGGCTGATATCGTCAAAGGTTTTAGCGAAAACCGCGTTCAACAGACCGGCCAGCGAAAACAGCACCGCTGTTAACACCAGCGTAAGCGCCACAAAGACCCAGGAATGCACCTGGAACGGCACGAAGAACAGCGAAATCGCTGTTACCAGGATCCCTACGCACAGGCCACGCGCCACGCCGCCGCCAACAAAACCGGCGATGATCACGTGCGTCGGTACCGGAGCGACCAGTAACTCTTCAATGTTGCGTTGAAACTTGGCGCTGAAGAATGACGATGCCACGTTGGCGTACGAGTTGGTAATTACCGCCATCATAATCAGCCCTGGCACGATAAACTGCATGTAGCTAAAACCATGCATTTCGCCGATACGCGAGCCGATCAGGTTACCAAAGATAATAAAATAGAGCGTCATAGTAATGACGGGAGGAACCAGAGTCTGGACCCAGATACGCATAAAGCGGTGGATCTCTTTCGCCCAGATGCTTTTCAGCGCAACCCAATAAAGCTGCATCATGCGCGATCTCCTTGTTTTTCATGCACCAGAGAAACAAACAGTTCTTCCAGTCGGTTCGCTTTGTTTCGCATACTCAATACCTGAATGCCCTGGGCGCTCAGCTGTGAGAACACGCTGTTTACCCCCTGTTCACGCAGGACTTCCACTTCCAGCGTGGAGGTATCCACCAGCCGGTAATGATAGCCCTCCAGTTTTGGCAGCGGGCTTTTCGGCGCCAGATCGAGAATAAAGGTCTCGGATTTCAGCTTAGAGAGCAGGCTCTTCATCGAGGTGTTTTCCACCAGCTCGCCATGCTGAATAATGCCGATGTTGCGACACAGCATTTCCGCTTCTTCGAGATAGTGAGTGGTCAGAATAATCGTGGTGCCTTTGTCGTTTAAATCCTTTAAAAAACCCCACATTGAACGACGCAGCTCAATGTCGACCCCCGCCGTCGGTTCATCAAGGATGAGTAATTTAGGCTCGTGCATTAGTGCGCGGGCAATCATCAGACGGCGTTTCATCCCGCCGGAGAGCATGCGCGCGCGCTCGTTACGTTTTTCCCATAAATCGAGCTGCTTTAAATATAATTCGCTGCGTTTGACCGCCTCTTTATACTCAACGCCGTAATAACCCGCCTGGTTGACTACGATCTGCTGCACGGTTTCAAACGGGTTAAAGTTAAACTCCTGCGGTACCAGACCAAGCTGGCGTTTCGCATTAACGGTATCTTTTTCAAGATCGTATCCGAAGACGCTCACCCGCCCAGAGGTTTTATTCACCAGCGAGCTGATTATCCCGATGGTGGTGGACTTGCCTGCGCCATTCGGTCCCAAAAGCGCATAAAAATCCCCCGCTTCGACTTGCAAATCTATTCCGCGTAACGCCTGAACGCCACCGGGATAGGTTTTTTTAAGTTGTTGAAGTTCCAGAGCAATGGTCATGGTTTTTTACTTACCTTACATTCTAATGCTTGATATTTGGTTTTAATAAATCAGGAGTTAACCTATATTAGCGCAACGCAATTCAATTGGTTACAGCCTCCATGAAAGACATAGATACACTCATCAGCAACAACGCGCTATGGTCAAAGATGCTGGTAGAAGAGGATCCCGGATTTTTTGAAACGCTGACTCACGCACAAAATCCGCGCTTTTTATGGATTGGATGTTCCGACAGTCGCGTTCCCGCAGAACGTTTAACCGGTCTTGAGCCGGGTGAATTATTTGTTCACCGTAATGTTGCCAATCTGGTTATTCACACCGACCTGAACTGTCTCTCAGTGGTTCAGTATGCGGTGGATGTGCTGGAAGTGGAACATATTATTATTTGCGGCCACTATGGATGTGGTGGCGTACAGGCGGCTATTGAAAATAAAGAACAGGGGTTGATTGATAACTGGTTACTGCATATTCGCGATATCTGGTTTAAACACAGTTCACTGCTGGGCGAAATGCCGCAGGAACGTCGCATTGACACCTTGTGCGAACTGAATGTAATGGAGCAGGTCTACAACTTGGGCCACTCAACCATCATGCGTTCAGCCTGGAAGCGCGGTCAGAAAGTTACCATTCACGGCTGGGCTTACGGTATTCATGATGGCCTGCTGCGCGATCTGGACGTCACCGCCACCAGTCGCGAGACGCTGGAGCAGCGCTATCGCCAGGGGCTGTCTAACCTCAGCCAGAAACATACCAATCACAAGCAGATACCAACAAGCGGCAGCGACGCTTAAGTCGCTTTTCGGCCTGCGGGGAAGTATCGTGCAGGCCGAATAAGCAAAGCGCCATCAGGCGCTCCCGACATTACTCGTCCAGCAGCACCACTTTGCCAACGTACGGCAAATGGCGATAACGCTGGGCATAGTCAATGCCATAGCCGACAACAAACTCATCTGGGATAGAGAATCCGATAAACTCAACCGGAACATCCACTTCACGACGGGTAGGTTTGTCCAGCAGCGTACAAATAGCCAGGGATTTCGGCTCGCGCAGGCTCAGAATCTCACGCACTTTGGACAACGTGTTACCGGAGTCGATGATGTCTTCGACAATCAGCACGTCCTTGCCACGAATGTCTTCATCCAGGTCTTTCAGGATTTTAACATCGCGCGTGGTGGACATTCCGCTGCCATAGCTGGAAGCAGTCATGAAATCGACTTCGTGGGAGACATGCACTTCACGGCACAGGTCGGCCATAAACATAAATGAGCCGCGTAACAGACCAACCAGCACCATATCGCTGCCGCTGTCCTTGTAACGTTCGTTAATCTGACGTCCCAGTTCAGCAATACGCGCTTTGATCTCCGCTTCCGGGATCATGACTTCAACAGTATGTTTCATATCTCTAACCATATGATTTAAAAACAAATCACTCAATGCTAACTTTTAATAAGTCAGCATCTAAGCGCAAGGCACGCAGTATACCAGCAAAAGCATTCATACGCGGCATCTGTTGATAAAGTTCATAATGTGACGTTTATCACGCGTTTTAGCTCCTATAATTAACTGCTATTAAAGAAATAACACCTGTGATGGTATTTTTTATGGCAAATAACAACGTACGTTCTCAACGGCTTATCGTGACCCTGAGCGCCCTGTTTGCGGCACTTTGTGGACTATATCTCCTGATTGGTGGAGGCTGGCTGGTCGCCATCGGTGGCTCCTGGTATTACCCGATCGCGGGCCTTGCCATGCTCGGTGTGGCTCTCCTGCTGTGGCGCAGTAACCGATCCGCCCTTTGGCTGTATGCCGCCCTGCTTCTCGCCACCATGATTTGGGGCGTCTGGGAAGTCGGCTTTGATTTCTGGGCGCTGACGCCGCGTAGCGACATCCTGGTCTTCTTTGGTATCTGGCTTATCCTGCCTTTCGTCTGGCATCGCCTGATTATCCCTTCCAGTGGCGCAGTAGCGGCGCTGGTGGTGGCCCTGCTGATTAGCGGCGGTATCCTGACCTGGGCTGGCTTCAACGATCCACAAGAGGTTCACGGCACGCTGAGTGCAGATACCTCTCAGGCCGATGCAATCTCAGCGGTTGCCGACGAGGATTGGCCGGCTTACGGTCGCAATCAGGAAGGTCAACGCTACTCACTGTTAAAACAAATTAACGCTGACAACGTTCATCAGTTGAAAGAAGCTTGGGTATTTCGTACCGGGGATTTAAAACAACCCAACGATCCCGGTGAAATCACCAATGAAGTCACGCCAATAAAAGTGGGGGATACTCTTTATCTGTGTACCGCCCATCAGCGGCTGTTCGCCCTGGATGCGGCCAGCGGTAAAGAGAAGTGGCATTTCGATCCCCAACTCAATACCAATACCAGCTTCCAGCACGTAACCTGTCGCGGCGTTTCTTATCATGAAGCCAAACCGGATACGGCTTCTGCAGAGGTGATGGCCGACTGTCCGCGCCGCATCCTTTTGCCGGTCAATGATGGTCGACTGTTTGCCTTGAATGCCGAGACCGGCAAGCTGTGCGAAACCTTCGCCAATAAAGGTATTTTGAATCTGCAGACCAATATGCCGGATACCTCACCGGGCCTGTACGAACCGACGTCTCCCCCGATAATCACCGATAAAACTATCGTTATTGCCGGGTCGGTAACCGATAACTACTCAACCCGCGAAACATCTGGGGTGATACGTGGTTTTGACGTCAATAACGGCAAGCTTCTATGGGCGTTTGATCCCGGAGCCAAGGATCCTAATTTCATCCCGTCAGATGAACATACCTTCACCTTTAATTCACCCAACTCCTGGGCGCCTGCGGCCTACGACGCGAAGCTGGATCTGGTGTATCTACCCATGGGCGTTACCACGCCGGATATCTGGGGCGGTAACCGCACACCGGAACAGGAACGTTACGCCAGCGCCATTCTGGCGTTAAATGCCACGACCGGGAAATTGGCCTGGAGCTATCAGACCGTTCACCACGATCTGTGGGATATGGACTTACCGGCGCAGCCAACCCTGGCGGATATCAACGTCAATGGAGAGAAAATTCCGGTCATTTATGCCCCGGCAAAAACCGGTAATATCTTTGTGCTCGACCGCCGTAATGGTGAACTGGTGGTGCCTGCCCCGGAAAAACCGGTGCCGCAAGGTGCAGCCAAAGGTGATTATGTCAGCAAAACCCAGCCGTTCTCCGATCTCAGTTTCCGTCCGCAAAAAGATCTCAGTGGTGCGGATATGTGGGGCGCAACCATGTTTGACCAGTTGGTGTGCCGCGTAATGTTCCACCAGCTGCGCTATGAAGGCATTTTTACCCCGCCTTCAGAGCAAGGCACTCTGGTGTTCCCGGGTAACCTCGGCATGTTCGAATGGGGCGGTATTTCCGTTGATCCCAACCGTCAGGTAGCCATTGCCAACCCGATGGCGCTGCCGTTCGTTTCTAAGCTGATCCCACGCGGTCCCGGCAATCCGATGGAGCCGCCGAAAGATGCCAAAGGTACTGGCACGGAGTCCGGTATTCAGCCGCAGTACGGCGTACCGTTCGGCGTAACGCTTAATCCATTCCTTTCACCATTTGGCCTGCCGTGTAAGCAGCCAGCATGGGGCTACATTTCCGCCGTAGATCTGAAAACCAATCAAGTGGTGTGGAAAAAACGCATTGGCACGCCACAGGACAGCATGCCATTCCCAATGCCGGTTCCGGTGCCGTTCAATATGGGGATGCCGATGCTGGGTGGACCTATCTCCACCGCGGGTAACGTGCTGTTTATAGCCGCGACTGCCGATAACTATCTGCGCGCATACAACATGAGCAACGGTGAAAAACTGTGGCAGGGTCGGCTTCCGGCAGGCGGCCAGGCAACGCCGATGACGTATGAAGTTAACGGTAAGCAATATGTGGTGATATCCGCCGGGGGCCACGGCTCATTTGGCACCAAGATGGGCGATTATATCGTGGCATACGCGTTGCCGGACGACGCGAAGTAAAATGGAAAACGCCCGCTAATCAGCGGGCGTTTTTTTATTCAAACTTCAGTGACAGTAACGACGCTTTTGCGGCTTCCTGATACTGAGCCACAAGATCTTTGGTCATATTGAAGGAGACCTGCACCGCTTTCTCGTTTTGCGAGGTAATCAGCAGCATATTGAGAATTTCAGTATCCGGCGCTTGAGAACGGAAAGTAATCAGCCACGCTTTATGTCCATCAACCGTGACAGGTTCCGCCTGCGGCTTGAAGTTGGTCAGCATCTTCAGTGTCGCATCCTTTGCCATATCCAACTGAGCGGCAGGCAACGCGTTGCGCCCGGCGGTAATACCTAGAGACGCTTTACCGCGTTCGTCACCGTAAATCACCTGTGGACGGTTTTCAGAAGGGTATTTGATTTTTGCCATTTCGTCCGGCATTGGCGTGAGCGTCTGCGGAATTTCGAGACTTAAATTCAGTTTTGAAATCTGTTGACGTTCCATCTTCATCGCAGCCTGTGCCGAAACCGCCAGAAGCATAATAAAAGATGCCGTCAGTACTTTACGCAAAAGGGTCATGAATACCTCGTGATGAGTGATTAACCTCATCAGTATATGAATGCTTTTACTCGACGATAAAGTAATAATCCGTTTTTGAAATAAACATTTAGCGGATAGCGCCACCGCTATCCGCCGCTGTTTATACGGTAAAACCGAGCATCATCCCGGTATCCTCATGCTCTAACAAATGACAGTGCGCCATATAGGCATGTTCCTTTGGCGCGTCGTGGTCAAATTTCACCAGCACCTCGCTCACGCCGCCCTCTACCCGCACCGTATCTTTCCATCCCGCGCGGTGCGCAGCAGGCGCTTTGCCATTTTCAGACAGAATACGGAACTGCGTGCCGTGAATGTGGAACGGATGCAGCATCATGTCGCCCTGACCGGAAATCACCCAGCGTTCGTGTTGACCTTTCGCCGCGGCAAACATCGGTTTATTCATATCAAACGCCTGACCATTAATCCGGTTGGCATTATGGAAATCGAATGTTCCATGCTTCATGTTGCCCATGTCGCCATGCTGCATATTCCCCATCGCACCGTGGTTCATATTGCCATGCTTCATGTTCCCGTGGCCCATATTGTCATTATTCATATGGCCCATCATCTTGCCATGATCCATACCCGCCATAGCCTGAGCGCCGTACTTCTTCATCAACATTTGCATGCCCATCATGTCGAGCATTGGGTCCATCGATAATTGCAGTTTGCGCACCGTCAGCCCCTCAAGCGATGGCAGCGCCGGCATG
Organism: Citrobacter sp. RHBSTW-00859; assembly: GCF_013729795.1. Lineage (NCBI taxonomy): Bacteria > Pseudomonadati > Pseudomonadota > Gammaproteobacteria > Enterobacterales > Enterobacteriaceae > Citrobacter > Citrobacter sp. RHBSTW-00859. The sequence goes on from NZ_CP056284.1 coordinate 4,033,057, forward strand.
GATGTCAGCGTATCCGGCAGCGTGCCGGAAGCGGTAATCAGCAGCGGCTGAACGCGCATCACCGGATGCGGCTTATCAAATGGCGCAATCGCCATGCCCATCTGACCCACAGGCAGAGTGACCAGATCAAACGCTTTACCGTCGCTCACATCCACCAGCACTTCAAAGCGTTCGCCCATCAGCATAGGAAGTTCGGTCACTTTTACTGGCTCCGCCAACAGTCCGCCGTCGCTGGCAATAACGTACAAAGGACGATTGTCGCTGGCCGCGATATTCAGTGAGCGTGCGTTACAACCATTTAGCAGACGCAGGCGCAGCCAACCGCGCGGTGCAGCATGCTGAGGATAAATCGCCCCATTGGTCAGCAGCGTATCGCCAAACCAGCCGACGGCAGCGGTCATGATGTCCAGTTGATAGTTAACCTGACCATCAGCAGAGAACTGTTTATCCTGAATAATCACCGGCACATCATCAATGCCCCACTGCTTAGGCAGTAGCAGCTTGCGAATCTCTTCATCTTCAATCAGCACCAGTCCGGCCAGGCCCATCGCCACCTGATGACCGGTCTTCCCATGCTGATGCGGGTGGAACCAGCAGGTTGCCGCGCGCTGATCCGGTGTGAAGGTCACAGAACGTTTCCCACCCGCCGGAATAATACCTTGCGGGCCACCGTCGACTTCACCGGGGATTTCCAGCCCGTGCCAGTGCAACGTCGTCTCTTCGGCAAGCTGGTTATGGATATCCACCGTCACCGATTGCCCTTTACTCAGCTTGACCGCCGGCCCGAGCAAACTACCGTTATATCCCCAGGTCGTGGCTGTTTTACCGGCAAAACTCGACTGTCCGGCTTGCACGATCAGCTGCATACGGTTAGAGGCATCTGCGGTTAACAGGTCTGGAATGGGTAATGCGGGACGGTCTGCAGCAAATACGCTCCGGCTCCACAGAGGTAACGCTGACGCGACGCCCAGCGCCACGGAGTACTTTAAAAAGTCACGACGTTGCATAATCACTTCCTTATATTCAGCAGCTTAAGCAGGCTATCTTTTAAGCATAAGCCCTCCCCTTACGGGAAGGTCAAGTAAACGGCTAATAATAAAGGTCGTCGCTTCGCTCGCAGTGTGCTAACGTTTAAATTCCGTGATGCAGTGGTAGAAGCAATGAAGACGTTTTTCAGAACCGTTTTGTTCGGCAGCCTGATGGCCGTATGCGCAAACAGCTACGCGCTTAGTGAGTCCGAAGCCGAAGATATGGCCGATTTAACGGCAGTTTTTGTTTTTCTGAAAAATGACTGTGGATACCAGAATTTGCCAAATGGGCAGATTCGTCGCGCACTGGTCTTTTTTGCCCAGCAAAACCAGTGGGACCTGAGCAATTACGACACCTTCAATATGAAAGCGTTGGGTGAAGACAGCTACCGCGACCTCAGCGGTATTGGCATCCCAACGGCCAAGAAATGCAAAGCGCTGGCACGTGACTCCCTGAGCCTGTTGGCTTACGTAAAATAATCTCCGGCACGACCACGGTTGATATTACCGTTACTCTGGCTGAACCAGCGTGAGGGCAACGGATTGCGCTTTTAATTCAGCCTGCGCGTTTGGCGCTAAATTCACATCGGTAACAACATCGGTAAAGCGGCTGAGCGGCGCGACGTTAAATAACGAATGCGCGCCGTACTTACTGCTATCCGCCAGTAATACCTTGCGTTGAGCATTAGCAATAATTTCCTGCTTTAATCCCGCTTTGTCTTCCGTGGGCGTGGTTACGCCCTTTTCCATACTCCAGGTGTTACAGCTCATAAAAGCGATATCAGGATAGACGCTGCGCAACATTTTCCGGCCAAACTCACCAATACAGGACTGGCTACTGTCATCGATGCGCCCACCGACGATCGTCACCTCTATCTGGCGAAATTCTGACAAAAACAGGGCAATGTGTAGATCAACGGTAATGACGCGCAGCGGCAAATGCGTCAAACATTTTGCCAATTCCAGCATCGTGGTACCGGCGTCAAGCACCACGGCATCGCCCGCGCGCACCATTGAGGCGGCAAAACGCGCAATCGCCCGTTTCTCAGCACGCGAACGCAGTTGCTTTTCGTTCGTGGTCGGCTGCGCCGCTTCAAAGCGTCGTAACGCAACACCGCCGTGGCTACGGCTGATCACACCCTGTTCATCCAGCTTAATGAGATCGCGTCTGATCGTCGCTGGTGAAGCGTCAACCGCATCAACCAATTGTTCCACGGTAACCAGCGTATGATTTTTCAAATACGCCACTATCTTATCCAGACGGTGTTGCCCTTTCATAACAGTAAATTACGCCAGTTGCATTGCCAGTTTGATCGATACGGCCATGCTCTCAGATTTTGCTTTTCCCGTCCAGGCGATATCAAATGCCGTACCATGATCGGCAGAAGTACGAATGAACGGCAAACCTGCTGTGATATTTACGCCATCATAAAAACCGAGCAACTTCAGTGGGATATGTCCCTGGTCGTGGTACATCGCCACGACCATGTCATACTGGCCTTCATAAGCCTGTAAAAACACGGTATCCGGTGGGCACGGACCGTAAACATCCATCCCCTTCGCCTTCATATTCTCAATCGCAGGCCCGACAATACGGATTTCCTCATCGCCAAACAGGCCATTCTCACCGGCATGTGGGTTCACTCCCGCAACGGCAATACGCGGATGCGCAAAGCCTACGCGCTTCAGGAAGGTATCGGCAATGCCAATCACCGTTTCGACACGTTGCCCATTGAGCGTATCGAGGAATTTGCGCAGAGCGATATGCGTGGAAACATGGATGACTTTCAGTTTGTCTGTGTACAGCACCATTGCGTAATCACGACTTTCCGTCAGCGTTGCCAGCAGTTCTGTATGTCCGGGATAATTGTGTCCACCAAGATGCAATGCTTCTTTGTTCAACGGCGCGGTCGCAATCGCATGTACATCGCCCTTCATTGCCAGTTCCGTCGCGCGTTTCACACAGCGATAGGCCAGATCGCCCGCCTGCGCCTGTACGGTTCCCGGAACAAGTTCATCGGGTTGTGCCAACGGTTCATCAATCACATGAATCGTATCTGGTGTAAATCGGGCATCGGCGACCTGTTCAATAGCGCGAAATGTCACCCCTTCGGCCAACCCCTGGGCCTGCAATCGATGCAGCGTTTTCAGGCACCCAACCACCACTAACGGCGCACCGTTAAGCTCATCCTCGCGTAGCGCTTTAACAATAATTTCCGGACCAATCCCCGCCGGATCTCCCATCGTAATCGCAATTGTTTTAGTTACCACGGTACATCTCCTCAATAAAATACAGCGCATCACAAAGGGTCGTGTCAGAACCGAATCCGCCCGCTTTGGTAATCACAGGCAAGTCATCAATCTCGCTATTCACAAACGTTCCACACGGAATACAGGGGGCAACCTCACTTTGAATGCGATACCCTTCGGCTCCCAACGCACTGGCGACCGCCGTGGCAATATCACCTCCGGTCAGGAACAAGCCGCCGATACGTGCCTGTTCAATAATGCGCAGCGTTATCACTCCGAGACGCTGGCTCAGCAATTCTCCTAGTTGTTGTCGGCTCATTTCCACGTTACGACACAGCGCGTCGATCATATCCCGGTCTTCAGCACGCCGACTGGTGCGCAGGATCGTGTGGTGTTGTTGGCTCAACAGCCCACAAGCCTGCTCAATAACGGAGGCCATTTCCTGCTCGAATGCTGACCCTGCCAGGCGTGCGGCATCAACGTCCACCACCTTTGCCCGGTCCTGACACAAGGCCTTTTCCACCTGACGTCGCGTTGCTTCGCTCATTGAGCCCGCAACAACCAACACCGGCAATTCCTGCTTTTCTTGCATAAACGTTCCGGCCGGTAGCGCATTGGCAAGCCCCGCCGCCCCGACCAGTAGTGGCATCTGTTTTTGCTCACAGACCGCCTGAGCAATCAACGCGAGATCTCGTTCCTCTTGCGCATCCACCACCACCATACATTCACCTGCTGTCGCGAATCCGCTCAGCAACGCACTCAAGCTTCCCCGACGCACATCCGCTAGCGACACCTCATGTACCGGGATATCGCTTTGTAACGCGACCAGTTCAGCAATACGTGAAGAGAGAATTGGCGTTTTCGGATCGCTGGCGAATTCCGTCTCCAACAGCGGTACGCCATGAACCAGGCATAATCCATCCAGTGTGGTACGCCCGGCGGCAGGAATCGCCGCCGCAATAACGGCCTGCGTCCGACCAGCTGTGTGCATGGCAGCAGTAACTTCAGCCCCTACGTTGCCACGGAATGTCGAGTCGATTTTTTTGTACACCAGCGGTTTTATTGCTTCTTCACACCATGGCGCTAACGCCTGTTGTACAGCTGCTGCGGCCTGCATTGCAGGCATCGCCCGACTTTCCGTGTTGATGACCAGAACATCGACGCGACGAGAAGGCTTCTGTGCCGATGTAAGCATGACCTCAGTGCGTGCGCCTTTTTTCGCCAACTGTACGCCGGTATCGTTAGACCCCGTAAAATCATCGGCGATAACGATCATTTTCATGCTTTCTTCTCCTGCACCGCCTGACGCGCCTGTTTTTTCGCCACCCACGACGTAAGAATTGGCGTCAGAATAGCGGTGGTAATTACCGACGCAGCAATCAACGGCGCAGCCGCAGCGGCAACCTCTGCCAACGATGGATCGGCTTGTGCTATCGCCAGCGGCGTCGCGACGGCGTTCCCCGCTGTACTGGATGCAGCGGCGCCAGCAATACCACTTCCGCCTACCAGACGATCGGCACGAATGTTAAAGAAGCCGCCAACAAAGGTGGTCAGCACGCCAAGCAGAATGCCTGCCAGACCACCCTGCAGCAGCATTTCCAGATTAATGCCAGCCCCAAGTGCAAACGCAAAGAAAGGAATGAGCAACGGACCGCCTTTGGTCAGGAAGTCACGCATATTGGCATCGAGGTTACCGAGGATCATACCTACCGCCAACGGTACCAGAACTGCCACCAGCGCCATGACAGGAATGTTTGCCATACCCGCAGCACCCAGTGCAATCATGGTAAAGAAAGGTCCGTCATTCAAAGACAGAATAGAAATCGCACCGACATCACGTTCGTTGCCAAATTCCCCAACCAGCGCCGCATAAAGCCCGCCATTGGAGTTACTCATTGCCGCAATAATGGCGACACCGCTCAAGCCAAAGATGCCTTCTGCACCAAACAGGTGTTCAACCCCGAGACCAATCGCGATTGCGACCAGCAATTTCGTCAGCGTAATCGTACCGCCTTGTAACAAAGCCTGTGGTGCCGCCTTTACACTAATTCCCGCCCCCATGCAGAGCAGGAACGCGCCGATCAAAGGAGCCGCACCATTTTTAAATAAAGCCGTGGTGAATCCACCGATCTGCAACGCCTGCGGGGCAAAAGTGTTGATAATGGCACCGATAACCAACGGCACTACCATCATGCCGCCGGGTACGCGTTCTATTGCCTTCTTGATGTTCATGGTCTTCCCGCCTGTTGTTGTGTTGTGATTAAATAAAATCATAACGATTATATTCAATCAAAAACAGATCGCAAATGCGGCAGATCACAGTTTTAAAATGATTAATAAAAATCAAATAATCATTTCAATGAAAAAAAACCGGGTTCGTCTCACCCGGTTTCATTGATATCTGAAATATCTCAGGATTGTTGTACAAACTCGCGGTACGCCGCCACGACTTGAAGAAAGTCCTCTACGCCGCAAAGTGAAAAGCTCTCTTCGTCGTAGTAGCTCATCCCCTCTTCCATTTCATCTCCGGAGAATTCCAGCTGATTGGCGCGCACCATCACCTCTTCACCATCCAGCCAGAGCGTGTATTCATGCCCTGCTCGCTGCCAGGAGCGCTCACTGCCCTTCACCGCATGCGCCGCCTGTTCCACTTCATCAAGTAAGGCCAGGTTCTCTTTCACTTCTTCGTTAAACCAGTGCCCCACCACCTCGTGGCCCATGGACATACGCACTTTTACCACTCCGGTAATATCGCGCAGAAATTCGTAATCCATAATGTCTTCCTCTGCTCCTGGCAATGCGCCAATACCGCATTGCGCCTTGCTGTAATTATCGCAGCAGCGCGGCAGAAAAAAAGCGTAGCGGGTATAAGGAATAGAAATAAAAATGCCCGGAGAAGCAGACTTCTCCGGGCATTGATGCGTTTTTACACAAATCGCGTTTGCGTATTACACCGCGGTCTGGAAAATCACACCATCGGCTTTCTCAGTATACTGAGACAACTGGTCGAAGTTCAGATAACGGTAAGTATCCACCGCCGTCTTATCAACCTGCGCCACATAGGTCTGATATTCTTCCGCCGTCGGCAGTTTGCCAATCAGCGCCGCAACCGCCGCCAGCTCCGCAGAAGCCAGGTAGACGTTCGCCCCGGTACCTAAACGGTTCGGGAAGTTACGGGTAGAGGTCGAAACCACCGTTGCGCCGTCAGCCACACGCGCCTGGTTACCCATGCACAGCGAACAGCCAGGGATCTCAATACGCGCACCGCTCTTACCAAACACGCTGTAGTAGCCTTCTTCGGTCAGCTGCGCCGCATCCATACGGGTTGGCGGAGCCACCCACAGACGCGTCGGCAACTGGCCTTTGTGTGCATCCAGCAGTTTACCCGCCGCACGGAAGTGGCCGATGTTGGTCATGCAGGAGCCGATGAAGACTTCATCGATCTTCTCGCCCTGCACGTCAGACAGCAGACGCGCGTCGTCCGGATCGTTCGGTGCACACAGGATTGGCTCTTTGATATCCGCCAGATCGATGTCGATCACCGCCGCGTATTCTGCGTCAGCGTCGGCTTCCAGCAATTGCGGATCCGCCAGCCATTTTTCCATCCCCTGCACACGACGCTCCAGCGTACGGCGATCGCCGTAACCTTCAGCGATCATCCACTTCAGCAGAACGATGTTAGAGTTCAGATACTCAACGATCGGCTCTTTGTTCAGTTTGATGGTACAACCGGCAGCGGAACGTTCAGCGGAGGCATCGGTCAGTTCGAACGCCTGCTCCACTTTCAGATCCGGCAGACCTTCGATTTCGAGGATGCGGCCAGAGAAGATGTTTTTCTTACCTTTCTTCTCAACGGTCAGCAGACCCTGTTTGATCGCGTACAGCGGAATGGCGTGTACCAGATCGCGCAGGGTAATCCCCGGCTGCATTTTGCCTTTGAAACGCACCAGAACGGATTCCGGCATATCCAGCGGCATCACGCCGGTCGCAGCAGCAAACGCCACCAGGCCAGAACCCGCCGGGAAGGAGATGCCAATCGGGAAACGAGTATGGGAGTCACCGCCGGTGCCGACGGTATCCGGCAACAGCATGCGGTTCAGCCAGGAGTGGATTACGCCATCGCCCGGACGCAGCGACACGCCGCCACGGTTCATGATGAAGTCCGGCAGAGTGTGGTGCGTGGTCACGTCAACCGGCTTCGGATACGCGGCAGTGTGACAGAAGGACTGCATCACCAGGTCAGCAGAGAAGCCCAGGCACGCCAGGTCTTTCAGTTCATCACGGGTCATCGGGCCGGTGGTATCCTGAGAACCCACAGAGGTCATCTTCGGTTCGCAGTACGCGCCCGGACGGATACCTTTCACACCGCAGGCGCGGCCCACCATTTTCTGCGCCAGAGAGAAACCGCGGCTGCTTTCCGCCACGTCTTTCGCCTGACGGAATACGTCGCTGTGCGGCAGTCCCAGCGCTTCGCGCGCTTTGGTAGTCAGGCCACGACCGATGATCAGCGGAATACGGCCACCAGCGCGCACTTCGTCGATCAGCACATCAGTTTTCAGCTCAAAGCTTGCCAGCAATTCGCCGGTTTCGTGGTTACGCACTTCTCCTTTGAATGGGTAAACGTCAATCACGTCGCCCATGTTCATGTTCGAAACGTCCACTTCGATTGGCAGTGCGCCCGCATCTTCCATGGTATTGAAGAAGATCGGTGCAATTTTGCCGCCGAGACACAGACCGCCGCCGCGCTTGTTCGGTACATGAGGGATATCATCGCCCATGAACCACAGTACGGAGTTGGTGGCAGATTTACGCGAAGAGCCGGTACCAACAACGTCACCCACATAAGCCAGCGGGTAGCCTTTTTTCTGCAGTTCTTCAATCTGTTTGATCGGACCTACCGCGCCCGGCTGGTCCGGTTCGATACCTTCACGGGCGTTTTTCAGCATCGCCAGCGCGTGCAGAGGGATATCCGGGCGAGACCATGCGTCCGGTGCCGGAGAGAGGTCATCGGTGTTAGTTTCACCCGTCACTTTAAACACGGTAACGGTGATTTTTTCAGCCAGAGCTGGACGGTTCAGGAACCATTCGGCATCGGCCCAGGACTGCATTACCTGCTTCGCATATTCGTTGCCCGCTTTGGCTTTTTCTTCTACATCGTAGAAGTTATCGAACATCAGCAGCGTTGAAGAGAGCGCTTTGGCGGCAATCGGCGCCAGTTTTGCGTCGTCAAGCGCGTCGATCAGCGGATGAATGTTGTAACCACCCTGCATGGTGCCCAGCAGTTCAATGGCTTTTTCTGGAGTCACCAGCGGGGAGGTGGTGTCGCCTTTCGCGACGGCAGCGAGAAAACCCGCTTTAACATAAGCGGCTTCATCTACGCCAGGAGGAACGCGGTTGATCAACAGGTCTAACAGGAATTCTTCTTCGCCCACAGGCGGGGTCTTCAGCAGCTCGACAAGTGCGGCCATTTGGGTTGCGTCTAACGGTTTTGGCACAATCCCCTGGGCAGCACGCTCAGCTACGTGCTTACGGTATTCTTCTAGCACGACGATATCTCCTCGCTCTCATTGTCATAATGCGGCGCTTTTGTAGATGGGCGATTCTCTTCACGCTCCTGTGAGACAGTAGTTAGTAGGGTAAATGCCCGGTACCGCGTAAGGCACAATAACAGGATTTTCATTAAGTGTTAATCCGTTTACAAAAAAGCAACATAAAAAATTGGCTGAATCGTTAAGAATGGTGTAGCGACAAGGCGGGGCGTAATTTGGGTTCCCTAAAAACGATGTGAAATGGTTGATTTTCAAGCGCGACATGCTGAATATTCCAGCGATTTTTCAGCCATCAGATATAATTGTGTAATAAATCTTCACACTCTTTTTCCGGACCTGTCGGGTGAATCCCCAATAAAAGTCAAAACTATCTAACACGGGTGAATAATACTCGCGGCAACAGAACGCCTCACGGCACAGCGCTTGTCTCGTTGGAGTCATTTTATGAAGTTGCCCTTTAAGCCACATCTGCTTGTCCTTCTGTGCAGTGCCGGGCTGTTTGCCGCCTCTGGCGTGATGTTCGTTAAAAGTCGCGCAACGGAGCCAGCAGCTCCAGCCCCCGTCGCACAGCAACCGTCCGCACCGGCTCCAGCTCCCGTAGCGGCCCCTGCCCCGGCCGATCAACCAGCGCCCACCGCAGCCCCTACGTACACATCGGCACAAATCGATCAGTGGGTTGCGCCTATCGCGCTCTATCCGGATTCACTGCTGTCGCAAATTTTGATGGCCTCAACCTACCCGGCCAACGTCATCCAGGCCGCGCAGTGGTCAAAAGACAATCCCAAAATGCAGGGTGATGCCGCCATTCAGGCCGTTGCTAGCCAACCCTGGGATCCCAGCGTGAAATCGCTGGTGGCGTTTCCACAGCTGATGTCGCTGATGGGTGAAAATCCGCCGTGGGTACAGAGCCTGGGCGATGCATTCCTTGCGCAGCCGAAAGAGGTTATGGATTCCGTTCAACGCCTGCGTGCGCTGGCGCAACAGACCGGAGCGTTGCAATCAACACCGCAGCAGACTGTTACCACCGTGGCCAAAGCAGCTCCGGCTAAAACCGTTACCAGCGAGTCAACGACCACAACAGCCACGACCGCCGCCTCAGCAAGCCCAACGGTAATCAAAATTGAATCCGCCGACCCGCAGGTAGTTTACGTTCCCACCTATAACCCAAATACGGTTTACGGTACCTGGCCGAACACCGCCTATCCGCCAACCTATCTACCGCCAACGCCCGGCGAGCAGTTTGGCAACAGCTTCGTTAACGGTTTAGGCTTCAGCCTCGGCGTCGCCACAACTTATGCCATCTTCAGCAATATTGACTGGGATGACGACGATGACTGGGATCACCATCATAACGATGACTGGGATAACCATGGCGGCTATAACCGCAACGGTGATAACAACATCAATATCAACGTAGATAACTTCAATAAAATCAGTGGACAGCGTCTGACGGATGCCAACCGTACCTGGCAGCACAACCCGGCCTATCGCGAAGGGGTGCCGTACCCTAATAGCCAGCTCAATAACCGCTTCCACTCCACTAACACGGCTACGGGCCTAAGCTCAACCCAGCAAAGACCGGTCAACCGTGATAGCCAGCGTCAGGCAGCGTTGAGCCAGATGGAAAAATCAACGGGGAAAACCTTCCCCCAGACGGCGCGTACGGGAACGAAAGACGCCCAGCGTCAGGCATCCAGCCAACAACTAAAGCAAATTTCCCAGCGTAATAACTACCGTGGTTACGATACCAAACCGCAAACGGCAAAACGGGCAAACGCTCAGCAACATGAACATCGCCAGGCCGCCACTCAGCGACAAGAGAAACGGGTCACGCAACCAGCGCAGCAACGCAACGTGCAGCAGCGCAATCTTCAACAGCGTACCAGCCAGCCGCGGGCCAATGCGCTGAGCGGCAACGACAGTCGCTCCGCCAGTTGGCAGGCGCAGCAGCAGCGAGGGGCTCAAAGCAGGCAGGTCGCCCGCAACCAGCCATCTCGCCAGCTATCCGGCGACCGTGCTGAACACCGTGAATTCCGTCATCGTTAAGGGAAGCGACATGAAAAATAAACTACTCAGTGGAATGGTGTTATTCATGGTTTCGACCACCGCGATGGCACAGCAATCCTTCAGCACACCAGACCAGGCGACCGATGCCCTGGCAACCGCGATAAGCGAGCAGAATGAAAGCGCGATGAACAACCTGCTCGGGGAAAACTGGCGCGAGTTTCTGCCACCGGAAGGCGTCGATCCTGATGCAGTTGATCGCTTCCTGCGCGACTGGAAGGTCTGCCATAATACCGTCATCGACGGCAATACCGCACACCTGGTGGTCGGGGACAGCGACTGGCAACTGCCGATCCCGGTTGTTAAAACCGCTTCCGGCTGGCAATTTGATATCAAGGAAGCGGCTGAAGAGATCCTGACCCGTGAGATTGGGCGCAACGAACTTGCGGCTATTGAAGCATTACACGCCTATGTAGATGCTCAGCAAAGCTACTTTGCGATGAACCAAAAATACGCGCAAAAGATTGTCAGTTCTGAAGGGAAAAAAGATGGTCTGTACTGGCCTGTTTCGCCCGGCGAAGCGCCAAGCCCGCTTGGCCCGGCCTTTAGTCCGCAGGAGCCTGGCACGGGCTATCACGGCTATCGTTTCCGTATCCTTCCCGATAAAACCAGCGGCTTTGCGATGGTTGCCTGGCCCGTCAGCTACGATCACACTGGCGTTATGAGTTTTATGATTAACGGTGATGATAAAGTCTATCAGGCCGATCTCGGCGCTGATGCACAGCAGAAAGCCGAGGCGTTAACCGCATATCATCTGGATAAAAACTGGCAGCCCGTAGCGCCCTGAATGCCAGTCAAATAGTGAGTTGACCGGGGCTCCGGCCAACTCACGAGAGATTACAGGATGTTAGCGACGGATTTCGCCAGCTGCGCTTCCAGAACCGGTTTCGCTTCTTCGAACTTCAGGTTCACTTTGTTGGCATTAGACACAACGCGGGTCTGGTATTTTGCGCGATCGCCCTGCGCGCTGCAGGTTTGCAGCTTGATACCGGACGTGCCCTGGCGCAGTGCGGCAACGTTACCAGAACTGGTAGCTTTCAGGCAAAAAAAACGCCTCCGAAGAGGCGTTTTCACAAAAGCGGGAAGATTACTTTTTCTTCGCTTTCGGGTTTGGCAGGTCGGTGATGCTACCTTCGAACACTTCTGCCGCCAGGCCCACAGACTCGTGCAGAGTCGGGTGCGCGTGGATGGTCAGCGCGATGTCTTCAGCATCACAACCCATTTCGATCGCCAGACCGATTTCACCCAGCAGCTCGCCGCCGTTGGTACCGACAATCGCACCACCGATAACACGGTGAGATTCTTTGTCGAAAATCAGTTTAGTCATACCGTCTGCGCAGTCGGAAGCGATAGCACGACCAGAAGCAGCCCACGGGAAGGTGGCGGTTTCGTAGCTGATGCCTTTCTCTTTCGCTTCTTTCTCCGTCAGGCCAACCCATGCTACTTCTGGTTCAGTGTAGGCGATGGATGGGATAACTTTCGGATCGAAGTAGTGTTTCTTACCGGCGATAACTTCAGCGGCAACGTGACCTTCGTGAACACCTTTGTGCGCCAGCATCGGCTGACCGACGATATCGCCGATAGCAAAGATGTGCGGCACGTTGGTGCGCAGCTGTTTGTCAACGCGGATGAAGCCACGGTCATCAACTTCCACGCCAGCTTTACCCGCGTCGAGGTTTTTGCCGTTCGGTACACGACCGATAGCCACCAGCACCGCATCGTAACGCTGAGCTTCAGCAGGCGCTTTTTTGCCTTCCATGGAAACGTAGATACCGTCTTCTTTCGCTTCAACGGCGGTCACTTTGGTTTCCAGCATCAGGTTGAATTTCTTGCTGATGCGTTTGGTAAAGACTTTAACCACGTCTTTATCGGCCGCCGGGATAACCTGGTCAAACATTTCAACCACGTCGATCTCTGACCCCAGCGCGTGGTACACGGTACCCATTTCCAGACCGATGATACCGCCGCCCATTACCAGCAGGCGCTTAGGAACAGTTTTCAGTTCCAGTGCATCGGTGGAATCCCACACGCGCGGATCTTCATGCGGAATGAATGGCAGTTCGATCGGACGGGAACCCGCCGCGATGATCGCGTTGTCAAAGTTGATCACGGTTTTGCCGTTTTCACCTTCAACTTCCAGGGTGTTCGCCCCGGTAAATTTACCCAGACCGTTAACCACTTTCACTTTACGGCCTTTGGCCATACCCGCCAGACCGCCGGTCAGTTGAGTGATAACTTTTTCTTTCCAGGTACGAATCTTGTCGATATCGGTTTTCGGCTCGCCAAAAACGATACCGTGTTCAGCCAGCGCTTTGGCTTCTTCGATAACTTTTGCTACGTGCAGCAGCGCTTTAGAAGGGATACAGCCGACGTTCAGACAAACACCACCGAGGGTGCTGTAACGTTCTACGATGACGGTCTCCAGACCTAAATCTGCGCAACGGAAGGCAGCAGAGTAACCTGCAGGGCCTGCCCCAAGTACCACGACCTGAGTTTTGATTTCAGTGCTCATCATGACCTCTTAATTTATACCCGTCGTCCACCGGGTCGTTCTATCCGCCCGTATTTTACAAAATTGTTAACAATTTTGAAACAACAAACGGCAACCGATTTGTCTTTCGCACAATAACCTCACTGACTTCATGAGATTACCAGAAAAAAGCCGGCCGTCGGGCCGGCTTTTTCGCTTACATCACCAGGCGGCGAATGTCAGACAGCATGTTGTTGATGATGGTGATAAAGCGCGCACCATCAGCACCGTCGATTACGCGGTGGTCGAAGGAGAGCGAAATCGGCATCATCAGACGCGGCATAAACTCTTTACCGTTCCACACTGGCTCCATAGAGGACTTGGAGACACCGAGGATAGCCACTTCCGGCGCGTTCACAATCGGCGCGAAGTGGGTCGTGCCCAGGCCACCGATGCTGGAGATGGTGAAGCAACCGCCCTGCATTTCGCCAGCGGTCAGCTTGCCATCACGCGCTTTCTTGGAGATGGTGGTCAGTTCACGAGACAGCTCGGTAATGCTCTTCTTGTTCACGTCTTTGAAGACCGGAACAACCAGACCATTCGGCGTATCTACCGCAACACCGATGTTGATGTATTTTTTCAGGGTCAGACGCTGACCGTCTTCAGACAGAGAGCTGTTGAAGCGCGGCATCTGTTCCAGAGCGGCGGCAACGGCTTTCATGATGAAGACCACTGGCGTGAATTTCACATCCAGTTTACGTTTTTCAGCTTCGGCGTTCTGCTGTTTACGGAACGCTTCCAGATCGGTGATATCGGTCTTGTCGAAGTGAGTAACGTGCGGGATCATCACCCAGTTACGGCTCAGGTTAGCACCAGAGATTTTCTGGATACGGCCCAGTTCCACTTCTTCGATTTCACCAAACTTGCTGAAGTCCACTTTCGGCCAAGGCAGCATGCCCGGAATACCGCCGCCTGCTGCTGCCGGAGCAGCTTCAGCACGCTTGATAGCGTCTTTCACGTAAGCCTGAACGTCTTCACGCAGGATACGACCTTTACGGCCAGAACCTTTCACTTTCGCCAGGTTTACACCGAACTCGCGCGCCAGGCGACGAATCAGCGGCGTTGCATGAACGTAAGCGTCGTTCTCAGCGAACTCAGATTTACCTTCCGCTTTCGCGGCCGGAGCTGCGGCTGGTTTAGCAGCCTGAGCCGGTGCAGCTGCAGAGGCTGGAGCAGCCGCGGCAGCAGGAGCAGCAGCAGGTGCTGCGCCTTCAACTTCGAAGATCATAATCAGAGAACCGGTTTTGACTTTGTCACCGGTGCTGATTTTGATTTCCTTCACGGTGCCCGCGAACGGTGCCGGAACTTCCATCGACGCTTTATCGCCTTCAACGGTAATCAGTGACTGTTCAGCGGCAATTTTATCGCCCACTTTAACCATCACTTCAGTGACTTCAACTTCGTCACCGCCGATATCCGGAACGTTAACCTCTTTCGAGCCAGAAGCTGCCGGAGCCGCCGCTGCTGCTGGAGCTGCCGCCTGAGCCGGTGCTGCAGCAGGCGCTGCGCCTGCAACTTCGAAGACCATAATCAGAGAACCGGTAGACACTTTGTCGCCCGTGTTGATTTTGATCTCTTTAACGGTGCCCGCGAACGGCGCCGGAACTTCCATCGACGCTTTATCGCCTTCAACGGTGATCAGAGACTGTTCAGCCGCAACGGTGTCGCCCACTTTAACCATAACCTCGGTAACTTCGACTTCGTCACCGCCGATGTCCGGTACGTGTACTTCTTTCGCCGCTGCCGCAGCAGGTGCTGCTGCCGGAGCTGCTTCTTTCTTCTCTTCTGCCGGAGCAGGTGCAGCGGCTGCTGCACCATCGGCGGAATCGAAAATCATGATCAGTTTGCCGGTCTCAGTTTTGTCGCCAACAGAGACTTTGATCTCTTTAACGATACCTGCCTGAGGAGACGGAACTTCCATAGAGGCTTTGTCGCCTTCTACGGTGATCAGCGACTGTTCAGCTTCAACTTTGTCGCCTACTTTGACCAGAATCTCGGTGATTTCAACTTCATCAGCCCCGATGTCCGGTACATTGATTTCGATAGCCATTATTCTTTTACCTCTTACGCCAGACGCGGGTTAACTTTATCTGCATCGATGTTGAATTTGATGATTGCGTCAGCAACCACTTTCTTATCGATTTCGCCACGTTTAGCCAGTTCGCCCAGGGCCGCTACAACCACATAAGAAGCATCAACTTCGAAGTGGTGACGCAGGTTTTCACGGCTGTCAGAGCGACCGAAGCCGTCAGTACCCAGTACGCGATAATCATCAGCCGGTACATAAGTACGAACCTGTTCGGCAAACAGTTTCATATAGTCAGTAGATGCCACTGCCGGAGCGTCGTTCATCACCTGAGCGATGTACGGAACGCGCGGAGTTTCCATCGGGTGTAGCATGTTCCAGCGTTCACAATCCTGGCCATCACGCGCCAGTTCAGTGAAGGAGGTTACGCTGTAAACGTCAGAACCTACACCGTAGTCGTTCGCCAGGATCTGTGCTGCTTCACGCACGTGACGCAGGATAGAACCGGAGCCCAGCAGCTGAACTTTACCTTTCTTACCTTCGAGGGTTTCGAGTTTGTAGATACCTTTACGGATACCTTCCTCGGCACCTGCTGGCATTGCCGGCATGTGGTAGTTTTCATTCAGCGTGGTGATGTAGTAGTAAACGTTCTCTTGTTTCTCACCGTACATACGCTCCAGACCATCGTGCATGATGACCGCAACTTCGTACGCGTAAGACGGATCGTAAGAGATACAGTTCGGGATAGTCAGAGACTGAATATGGCTGTGACCATCTTCGTGCTGCAGACCTTCGCCGTTCAGCGTCGTACGACCAGAAGTTCCCCCTACCAGGAAGCCGCGAGCCTGTTGGTCGCCTGCCTGCCAGCACAGGTCACCGATACGCTGGAACCCGAACATGGAGTAGTAGATGTAGAACGGAATCATCGGCAGATCGTTGGTGCTGTAGGAGGTCGCAGCAGCCAGCCAGGATGCGCCAGCACCCAGTTCGTTGATGCCTTCCTGCAGGATCTGACCTTTCTCGTCTTCTTTATAGTAAGCAACCTGCTCACGGTCCTGCGGGGTGTACTGCTGACCGTTCGGGCTGTAGATACCGATCTGACGGAACAGACCTTCCATACCGAAAGTACGCGCTTCGTCAGCGATGATCGGAACCAGACGATCTTTGATCGACTTGTTCTTCAGCATCACGTTCAGGGCACGAACGAAAGCGATAGTGGTGGAGATTTCTTTGTTCTGCTCTTCCAGCAGCGCACCGAAGTCTTCCAGAGCAGGCAGTTCCAGCTTCTCGGTGAAGTTCGGCTGACGAGCAGGCAGATAGCCGTGCAGTTTCTGACGCTGAGCGTGCAGATAAGTGTGCTCTTCAGAACCTTCCGGGAAGGTGATGTAAGACAGGTTTTCAACCTGCTCATCGGTCACAGGAACGTTGAAACGGTCGCGGATATAACGCACGCCGTCCATGTTCATTTTCTTAACCTGGTGAGCGATGTTTTTACCTTCGGCGGTGTCACCCATGCCGTAACCTTTGATGGTATGAGCCAGGATTACAGTTGCTTTGCCTTTGGTTTCCTGCGCTTTCTTCAGTGCAGCGTAGACTTTCTTCGGATCGTGACCACCACGGTTCAGAGCCCAAATCTGCTCGTCAGTCCAGTCAGCAACCAGGGCTGCGGTTTCCGGGTATTTACCGAAGAAGTGCTCACGTACGTATGCGCCATCTTTGGATTTAAAGGTCTGGTAGTCGCCGTCAACGGTTTCGTTCATCAGTTGGATCAGTTTACCGCTGGTATCTTTACGCAGCAGCTCATCCCAACGACCGCCCCACATGACTTTGATAACGTTCCAGCCAGCGCCCGCGAAGATGCCTTCCAGTTCGTTAACAATCTTGCCGTTACCGGTGACCGGACCGTCAAGACGCTGCAGGTTACAGTTGATAACAAAGACCAGGTTGTCCAGTTTCTCACGGGTCGCGATGGTGATTGCACCCTTAGATTCTGGCTCATCCATTTCGCCGTCGCCCAGGAAGGCGTAAACGGTTTGTTTAGAGGTATCTTTCAGGCCACGGTGTTCCAGATATTTCAGGAATTTAGCCTGGTAGATTGCACCGATTGGGCCCAGACCCATAGATACGGTCGGGAACTGCCAGAATTCCGGCATCAGTTTCGGGTGCGGGTAGGAAGACAGGCCTTTGCCATGTACTTCCTGACGGAAGTTGTTCATCTGCTCTTCAGTCAGACGACCTTCCAGGAATGCGCGAGCGTAGATGCCCGGAGAGATGTGGCCCTGGAAGTAAACCAGATCGCCGCCATCCTGTTCGTTGCGTGCACGGAAGAAGTGGTTGAAGCAAACATCATACACCGTTGCGGAGGACTGGAAGGATGCCATGTGGCCACCCAGCTCGAGGTCCTTTTTAGACGCGCGCAGTACGGTCATGATGGCGTTCCAGCGGATAGCAGAACGAATACGACGCTCCAGCTCCAGATTGCCCGGGTATTCCGGTTCATCTTCAACGGCAATAGTGTTTACATAATTGCTGGCCCCAGCACCTGCCGCTACTTTCACGCCGCCTTTGCGAGCTTCTGAAAGCAGTTGGTCGATCAGATACTGAGCACGCTCAACACCTTCTTCACGGATGACCGATTCGATCGCCTGTAGCCAGTCGCGAGTTTCGATCGGATCCACGTCATTTGGGAAACGTTCTGACATGGGGGTATTCCTTATCTATCTAATACGTTGAGTTATCTGGAACCTGTCCCATTACGTTCTCACCAGAGAGCGTAATAAGACAGGTTCTGCGTTTAGTTGCCGCGCCTTTCGATAGCGCTTGATTTACAACATCTTCTGGTTAACGTTCTGCCAGAAAAATCACTAATTCTTTCGTTGCTCCAGACGGCGTAAGGCGCGTTCACGACGGCTTTCCTCACGGCTCCTGTCCAGCAGAATCTCTTCGATAAACGCCAGGTGACGGTGAGACGCTTCACGCGCTTCTTCAGGCTTCCCGGCGATAATTGCTTCAAAGATGCGGGTACGGTGGCTGCTCACCAGCGGCAGCATCTCGCGACGCGCATACAGCAATTCGAAGTTTTGCCGAACGTTCTGGGCCAGCATCGGCTCCATACACCTTAGCAAATGGAGCAGCACCACATTATGTGCCGCTTCGGTGACAGCAATTTGATACTGGAGTACCGCGTCAGATTCGCCGTCAAGATCGCCGGACTGTTGAGCAAGCTCGATCGCATGGTGGAGTTCACGGATACGCGTTTTGTCTTCATCCGTGCTGCGCAGTGCAGCGTAATAGGCTGCAATACCTTCCAGCGCATGGCGCGTCTCAAGCAGGTCAAACTGGGATTCAGGATGGTCGGAGAGCAGCTCTACTAGTGGGTCGCTAAAGCTCTGCCACAGGCTGCTCTGAACAAAAGTGCCACCGCCCTGACGACGAAGCAGTAACCCCTTCGCTTCAAGGCGTTGGATCGCCTCGCGTAAGGAGGGGCGGGAGACGTCGAACTGTTTTGCCAGCTCGCGTTCCGGTGGGAGTTTTTCTCCGGGGCGAAGTGTCCCCTCAAGAATTAAAAACTCCAGTTGCTGCTCAATCACATCGGAGAGTTTTGGTTGGCGGATTTTGCTGTAGGCCATGATTTCCTGTCTTAAGCCATTTGCCCGGAGTCAATTGGTCTTACCAATTTCATGTTCTTGACGCTAAAGTAACAAAGTATTCACCTTCTGTCCATACAGGTTTTGATTGAAATCAGTAAAGGGGGCATATTTTAACAACATTACAGAAATAACGTTTCAAACATGTAACTATGCACAAATGTTAAATTTACCCACCACGGGGTAGTTTTAACGGAATTGAAACGAAAAAATATCTCATCTGAACCGATTCACCTGATTATTTATCGACACATTAGCCACAATTAGTGAATAAAAATTCAAAATGGAAATTTTGTGGTAGATAAACTCGCATTTACAAATGGTTTCTTTTTATTCAACTCGTCATCTTGCCCGCATAAAGCAGGTGCATTCGCGCTCGCATATCATTATTCTGATCAAGACAAAAGCATTGAGGCAACATTTTATCTAAAGCATCTGTAAACAAATAAATACAACAAACGGAATTGCAAACTTACACACGCATTGCTGCGTAGTTCAAAAAATAAGTACTCGAAATATGAAGAGTAAAACCACACACGAGGTTTAATGATGGAAAGTCAACAGTATGGCGATCAGCTCAAGCGCGGTCTTAAGAACCGCCATATACAGCTAATCGCGCTGGGTGGCGCGATTGGTACCGGGTTATTCCTCGGTAGCGCATCCGTTATCCAGTCTGCAGGACCGGGTATTATTCTGGGTTACGCAATTGCCGGCTTTATCGCCTTTTTGATTATGCGTCAGTTAGGTGAAATGGTGGTTGAAGAGCCGGTTGCAGGCTCCTTTAGCCACTTTGCTTATAAATACTGGGGCGGTTTTGCGGGCTTCTCTTCTGGCTGGAACTATTGGGTACTGTACGTCTTGGTTGCCATGGCTGAACTGACTGCCGTAGGTAAATACATCCAGTTCTGGTATCCGGAGATCCCCACCTGGGTTTCTGCTGCAGCCTTCTTCGTGCTGATCAACGCCATCAACCTGACCAACGTGAAAGTGTTTGGGGAAATGGAGTTCTGGTTCGCCATTATCAAAGTCATTGCCGTGGTTGCGATGATTCTGTTCGGCGGCTGGTTGCTGTTTAGCGGCAACGGCGGCCCGCAGGCCAGCGTCAGTAACCTGTGGAGCCAGGGGGGCTTCCTGCCGCACGGCTTCACCGGTCTGGTGATGATGATGGCTATTATTATGTTCTCTTTTGGTGGGCTGGAGCTGGTCGGGATCACCGCAGCTGAAGCCGATAACCCGGAGCAAAGCATTCCCAAAGCAACCAACCAGGTTATCTACCGTATCCTGATTTTCTATGTAGGTTCGCTGGCTGTTCTGCTTTCCCTGATGCCGTGGACGCGCGTCACGGCTGATACCAGCCCGTTTGTCCTTATTTTCCACGAGCTGGGCGACACCTTCGTTGCCAATGCACTGAACATCGTAGTTCTGACCGCTGCCCTTTCTGTCTATAACAGCTGCGTATACTGCAATAGCCGTATGCTGTTCGGTCTGGCACAGCAGGGCAACGCGCCAAAAGCGCTAATGAACGTCGACAAACGCGGCGTACCGGTGAACACCATTCTGGTCTCCGCGCTGGTTACGGCTCTGTGTGTACTGATCAACTATCTGGCACCGGAATCCGCCTTTGGCCTGCTGATGGCGCTGGTGGTTTCCGCACTGGTGATCAACTGGGCAATGATTAGCCTGGCGCACATGAAGTTCCGCAAAGCCAAACAGCAGCAAGGCGTTACCACCCGTTTCCCGGCGCTGCTCTATCCGCTTGGTAACTGGGTATGTCTGATTTTCATGGCTGCAGTGCTGGTGATTATGCTGATGACGCCGGGCATGGCGATTTCGGTGTACTTAATCCCGGTATGGATTGCCATTCTTGGCATCGGCTATTTGTGCAAACAGAAAACCGCCAAAGTAGCTAAAGCGCATTAATTCTCCCTCCCCCACCTGCATCAGGTGGGGGTTGTTACCTGCCTCACACTTTCCCACTCACGACTGTTTCGTCCATATCACTGGCGTTATCCTGCAACGCAAAAACACCTCTGCCAGACAATAATTATCTCCATATCTTATTAATGGAGTGCAGTTGATGGAAACCAGTAAGCTCACGGTGAAAGAAAAGATCGGCTATGGAATGGGCGACGCCGGATGCAACATCATCTTTGGCGCCATCATGTTGTTTGTTAACTATTTTTACACAGATATTTTTGGCCTGGCACCGGCCCTGGTCGGCGTGTTACTGCTCTCAGTACGCGTTATAGATGCCGTTACCGACCCTATTATGGGCGCGATGGCCGACCGCACCCGCAGCAAATATGGTCGATTTCGTCCATGGCTTTTGTGGATGGCTTTCCCATACGCATTATTTAGCGTACTCATGTTTACCACCCCTGAGTGGACATATAACAGCAAAGTAATCTATGCGTTCGTCACCTACTTCCTGCTCTCTATCACCTATACGGCGATCAACATCCCTTACTGCTCGCTCGGCAGCGTCATCACTAACGATCCAAAGGAACGTGTCGCCTGCCAGTCATATCGCTTTGTGTTGGTAGGAATTGCAACCCTGCTGCTCTCCCTCACCTTGCTGCCAATGGCGGACTGGTTTGGCGGGGAAGATAAAGCTAAAGGCTATCAGATGGCGATGGCAGTGCTGGCCTTCATCGGCATGTGTATGTTCCTGTTTTGCTTTGCAACCGTCCGTGAGCGCGTACGTCCTGCCGTCCCGACTAACGACGATTTAAAAGCCGACCTGAAAGACGTATGGAAGAACGATCAGTGGGTAAAAATCCTGCTGTTAACCCTATGCAACGTCTGTCCGGGCTTTATTCGCATGGCCGCCACCATGTACTACGTAACCTGGGTTATGCAGCAAAGCACGCAGTTCGCAACGCTGTTTATCAGCCTTGGCGTTGTGGGCATGATGATCGGCAGCATGCTGGCGAAGGTGTTAACCGATCGCTGGTGCAAACTGAAAGTCTTCTTCTGGACCAATATCATCCTGGCGATTTTCTCCGGCGCGTTTTACTTCTTCGATCCTAAAGCCACCATGATGATTATGGTGCTTTACTTCCTGCTCAACATTCTGCATCAGATCCCATCCCCACTGCACTGGTCGCTGATGGCGGATGTCGATGATTACGGCGAGTGGAAAACCGGTAAACGTATCACCGGAATCAGCTTCTCCGGCAACCTGTTCTTCTTGAAACTGGGCCTGGCGATTGCCGGAGCGATGGTTGGTTTCCTGCTCTCCTGGTACGGCTACGACGCAGGGGCGAAAGCGCAAAGCGACTCCGCCATTAACGGTATTATGTTGCTGTTTACCATCATACCGGGTGTAGGCTACCTGATTACCGCAGGCGTAGTTCGTCTGCTGAAAGTTGACCGCGAGTTTATGCAACAAATCCAGACAGATTTAGAAAAGCGCCGCGCCAACTACCGTGAACTGAATGAGTACCACGATATAAAAACGACTGAAAACGTAAGGAAAGCCTAATGAATCAGTGGCCAAATCCCTTTATTGAACAGCGTGCCGACCCGTTTATTTTACGTGACGGTAGCCACTACTATTTCATTGCTTCAGTGCCCGAATACGATCGTCTGGAGATCCGCCGGGCGGACTCGCTGGAAGGGTTACGCACCGCTATCCCGGTTGTCGTCTGGCGCAAACCAGAAAACGGCCCCATGAGCCAGCTGATCTGGGCACCTGAGATCCATCGTCTGGCAGGCAAGTGGTACATCTATTTTGCCGCCGCCCACACACAGGCGCTCGACAAGCAGGGGATGTTCCAGCACCGTATGTTTGCGCTCGAATGTGCAGACGCCGATCCGCTGACCGGCCAATGGACAGAGAAAGGGCAGATTAAAACGCAGTTTGATACCTTCGCGCTCGATGCCACCACCTTTAACCATCAGGGAAAACAGTGGTATCTGTGGGCGCAGAAATCCCCCGATATCGCCGGAAACTCCAATATCTATCTCGCCGAACTGGAAAATCCATGGACGATTAAAGGCGAGCCGGTAATGCTCAGTCATCCAGAGTATGACTGGGAATGCCGGGGTTTTTGGGTCAACGAAGGCCCGGCCGTCATGGTTCACGGCGATAAGCTGTTTATCAGCTATTCCGCCAGCGCCACCGATGAGAACTACTGTATGGGATTATTGTGGATTGATCTCAATGCCGATCCGCTCAACCCGCAGAACTGGCACAAATCGCCGCGCCCGGTCTTTACCACCAGCTACGAAAACCGCCAATACGGGCCGGGGCACAACAGCTTTACGCAAACGCCGGAAGGTGAAGATGTGCTGGTGTACCACGCGAGAAATTACACTGAAATCGAGGGCGATCCGCTATACGATCCAAACCGCCACACTCGTCTGAAGCTGGTGCGCTGGAACGAAAACGAGATGCCAGATTTTGGCATCCCACCTGCTGATACGCTTTGAAAGATTGGCCCGCAAGCACAAAGTGACCGGGCCAATCTTTTTTCCTCGACGGATAAGCGCAGCGCCATCCACCAATAATAATGGCTTAAATTAATGTGCCATAAATGGTCAGCACGGCAATGACCACCACCACCACAAACGAGGTCTTCTTCGCCATCGAAACCGCGGCTTTTGGCGTTGCGACTTTATCGGTATGTGGTTCACGTGCCAAAGAAAACTGCGCAAGGCGAGTAAGCACCTGATATTGCGAAGTATGCAGATCCGCCAGCGACGCAAACCAGGCAGGCAACGCCTTCTCGCCGTGCCCCAGCAGCGCATAGACGACACCCGCCAGTCGCACCGGGATCCAGTCCAGCACATGCAGGATCGCATCGATACCTGATTGCAAACGCTGGTGCGGCGTCTGATAGCGCGCCAGCCAAGACTGCCAGGCACGTAGAAAGGCATAACCCACCAGCGTCACCGGTCCCCACGGGCCACCGACAATCAGCCAGAATAACGGCGCCAGATAAAAACGAAAGTTGTTCCATAACAGCGCGTTCTGCAGTTCGCGCAAGAACTCACGCTCATCGCACTCAGGCGGAATCCCATGAATCAGGGTCAGCTCGCTGGCCATCGCTTCACGGGCGTGAGCGTCATCGCGAGCAGCCGCGTTCAGATAGGCATGATAATGAAGACGCGTCTTGCCAGCGCCGATGCACAGCAAACCAATTAAGATCCACGCCACCAGCAAAGGCACGTTAAACAACAGGCCTTGAAGTGCGCGCAGCAGCAGGAACGTCACCCCCATCGCAATAAGGGCCATGCCTACCGTACGCATCATCGAAAAATGCTTCACCCGGCGGAAAAAAGCTTCAACCCGGTGATCAAGCTGCCAGTGCTCACCCAGCTTAAACAGGCGTTCAACAATCAACACCAGTAATGTTGTAAACAGCGTCATGTCATCTCCTTGTGCGACGAGGGGGTGACCAGGGCGCGAAACCTTGCCCAGTCAAAAGAGGGCCCGGGATCGGTCTTACGCTCGGGCGCAATATTGCAATGTCCTGTCATGTTGTTGGCAATGGCCGGATAACGCGTAATCAGGGCATTCGTCACGGCTGCCAGTTGCTGATACTGCGCATCGGTATAAGCCAGCGTATCCGTCCCTTCCAGCTCAATACCAATTGAGAAATCATTACAGCGTTCGCGGCCTTGATAGTTCGACACGCCAGCATGCCTGGCGCGTTTATCAAAGGGGACATACTGCACGATTTCACCGTCACGGCGAATTAAACAATGTGCCGAAACGCGCAAATGGGCGATCCCGGCAAAATAAGGATGGGCATTGGGATCAATCGTGCCCGTAAACAGCGCATCGATCCACGGGCCGCCAAACTCGCCAGGCGGCAGGCTGATATTATGCACCACCAGCAGAGAAGGGTTTTCGTCATCTGGGCGGCAATCGTAATGAGGAGAGGGAACGCATCGCGCCTCTGCCAGCCAGCCCTCGTCTAACAACATGCAGAATCTCCTTATTGGTGGTGCTCATATCAGGTTCAGGGTAGCATGTTTCCACCTTATGATTCGTTAGCAATTTGGAGTTTTATCATGCCGCCTCGCCGCTATAACCCTGACTACCGACGTGACGCGCTGTTGGAACGCATAAATCTGGATATCCCTGCCGCTGTAGCTCAGGCGCTGCGTGAAGATTTAGGCGGAGAAGTTGATGCCAATAACGATATCACCGCACAGCTTTTACCCGCGGAGATGCGCTCCCACGCCACCGTGATCACCCGCGAAGATGGCGTTTTTTGTGGAAAACGTTGGGTGGAAGAGGTCTTTATTCAACTGGCTGGCGATGATGTCAACATCACCTGGCATGTCGAAGATGGCGACAGCATTAAGGCCAATCAGCCGCTATTTGAACTGGACGGCCCTTCCCGCGTGCTGCTAACCGGCGAACGTACCGCGCTTAATTTTGTACAGACGCTTTCGGGTGTGGCGAGCGAGGTGCGTAAATATGTCGACCTGCTGGCGGGAACAAAAACCCAACTGCTGGATACACGTAAAACTCTGCCGGGGCTGCGTACCGCGCTGAAATACGCCGTATTATGCGGCGGCGGCGCGAATCATCGTCTGGGCCTTTCTGACGCTTTCCTGATTAAAGAAAACCACATTATTGCTTCAGGTTCGGTACGTCAGGCCGTTGAAAAAGCCTTCTGGCTGCACCCGGATGTGCCGGTTGAAGTCGAAGTAGAAAGCCTGGATGAACTGGACGACGCGCTGAAAGCAGGGGCCGACATCATCATGCTCGATAACTTCGAAACTGACCAAATGCGGGAAGCGGTAAAACGCACCAACGGCCAGGCGCGTCTGGAAGTGTCGGGTAACGTCACTCATGAAACTCTGCGCGAATTTGCTGAAACCGGCGTGGATTTCATCTCTGTTGGCGCGCTGACCAAGCATGTTCGCGCGCTCGATCTCTCTATGCGTTTTCGCTAATTACTGATGGTTTAGCCCGATAGTACTTTCACTTATCGGGCCCATCACGCCGGTTTTTCTATCGGCCGGATAAGCGTTTACGCCGCCATACGGCTGTTTCTTCGAGCCTCTTCGCAAATACGTTGTCTGACTCTGTAATTTCATAAAAATCCTCGGAACCCGCCTTCCCGTTCTGTTTTTTGCCTCTCGCCGTGACCCCGAGCGTTTGCCAAAGTAGCGCCAGCTAACTCAAGGAGCGAACGATGGACAAGCAACGAGGCTTCACACTTATCGAACTCATGGTGGTCATTGGCATTATTGCCATCCTTAGCGCCATCGGTATTCCGGCTTATCAAAACTATCTGCGCAAAGCCGCGTTAACAGACATGCTGCAAACCTTTGTTCCCTATCGCACGGCGGTTGAGCTCTGTGCGCTGGAGCATGGCGGAACAACAACCTGTGATGCCGGAACGAATGGCATCCCTTCTCCAGCCACCACCCGTTATGTCTCAGCCATGAGCGTTGAAAAAGGGGTGGTCAGCCTCAGCGGACAAGAAAGCCTGAACGGGTTAAGCATCACCATGACGCCGGGTTGGGACAATGCCAACGGTATTACCGGCTGGAGCCGTAACTGCGTTATCCAGAATGACAGCGCATTGCAACAGGCCTGTGAAGACGTTTTCCGTTTCGATATCAATTAAGGAAAAGAGATGAATACCACCCAACTTACGGCGCTGTGCCAACGTCATCAGGGAATATTACTGGATGCAGACAATGAAGTGGTGCACATCGCCGTCGTGGACGCTCCATCCCACGAATTGCTGGACGCACTGCATTTTGCCACCACCCGACGTATCGACATCGTCTGCTGGACGCGTCAACAAATGGAAGGCCACACGCATACGCCACAGAAAATGCTCCCGGCAGTGGTCACGAAAAGCAGCGCCAGCGCAGCAGATTTGCTGAATCAGACGTTTCAATCCGCCCTGGTGCAACGGGCTTCTGATATTCATTTTGAGCCAGCGGAAAATCACTATCGAATCAGATTACGTGTGGATGGCGTACTGCATGCTTTACCGGACGTCACGACCGAGATGGGTATCGCCATCACTGCCAGACTAAAAGTTTTAGGCAGTCTGGATATTGCCGAGCACCGACTTGCGCAAGACGGCCAATTTACCGTTGAGATTTCAGAAGAGCCGGTCTCGTTTCGCATCGCCACCCTGCCCTGTCGTTTCGGCGAAAAAGTGGTGCTACGGCTACTGCATCAGGTCGATCAAGCGCTGGAAATCACCGCGCTGGGAATGCAGGACGCGCAGTTGGCAGCATTTTCACAAGCGTTGCAGCAGCCTCAGGGGCTGATTCTGGTCACCGGACCAACCGGAAGCGGTAAAACGGTCACGCTGTACAGTGCGCTGCAGACCCGAAACACTCCGGACGTTAACCTCTGTAGCGTGGAAGATCCAGTCGAGATCCCGATTGCAGGTCTTAACCAAACACAAATTCATCCACGTGCCGGTCTCACTTTTCAGGGAGTATTGCGCGCGCTGCTGCGTCAGGATCCCGACATTATCATGGTGGGTGAAATCCGTGATGGCGAAACGGCCGAAATAGCCCTTAAAGCCGCACAAACCGGTCATCTGGTTCTATCAACACTGCATACCAATTCCACTACAGAAACACTTATACGCTTGCAGCAAATGGGGGTTGCACGCTGGATGATCGCCTCCGCGCTGACGCTCGTTATTGCGCAGCGGTTGGTGAGAAAATTGTGTCCCCATTGCCGACAACGTCTGGAAACGTCGATCATGCTCCCGGAAGCGATCTGGCCTACGCCACTGCCTAGTTGGCAGGCTCCGGGCTGCCAACATTGCTATCACGGATTTTATGGCCGTACGGCATTGTTTGAAGTTCTCCCCGTTACACCTGCATTGCGCCAGAGCATCGCCAACGGTACGTCCGTAGACGGAGTGGAATCGAATGCTCAGCAACTGGGGATGAGCACGCTTTTCGAAAATGGTTGCAAGGCCGTCGAACAAGGGTTAACAACATTTGAAGAGTTGGTACGCGTACTGGGCATGCCCCATGTCAGCTAAACTGCTTTGGCGCTGGCAAGGTATTAGCAACGAAGGTAATCCACTGGAAGGCGTACTTTGGGCCGATACCCGCCCCTCATTGATACTTGCTCTCGAGCAACGGCATATTACGCCGCTGCGCATTAATCGTATGCGTGTAAAAGCCTCACAATGTAGCCGTGAAAAAAGCGCTGAAACCATACATCAACTGGCGACGTTGCTGAAAGCAGGGCTAACACTCTCGGCAAGTTTAGCTTTGCTGGCTGAACAGCATCCCAGCAGCCAATGGCAAGCGCTACTGCGCACGCTGGCTCACGATATGGAACAGGGTATTTCTCTCTCCACCTCGCTATCTCAGTGGCAACACGTTTTTCCGCCTCTTTATCAGGCAATGATCCGTACCGGAGAGCTTACGGGTAAGCTGGACGACTGCTGCTTTGAACTCGCCCGCCAGCAAAAGAATCAACAGCAACTGGCGGATAAAGTTAAAAAAGCTCTACGCTATCCGATTTTCATTATCACGATGGCGGTGATGGTGGTGTTCGCGATGCTGCAGTTTGTACTCCCTGAGTTTGCCGCTATTTACCAGTCGTTTAACACCCCGCTACCGGCACTCACTCAGTGGATTATTGCCATCGCGCATTTTAGCAGCCAATGGGGATGGCTGGCGGGAGCATTCAGCCTGGTAGTGGGTGCGGCATATCACCTGATGAAGCAGAAGCCATACTGGCTCACTCTGCGCCAGAAATTGCTGCTCGGCTTCCCGGTCATAGGACCGATGGTGAGAGGGCAAAAACTCACGCAGATCTTCACTGTTCTGGCGTTAACGCAAAATGCAGGTATTCCTTTTCTGCAAGGTCTTGAGAGCGTCACTGAAACGCTGGCCAACCCTTTCTGGTCGCAACGCTTAGCGCAGGTACATCACGACATCAGCGCCGGAAAACCGGTCTGGTTAGCGCTAAAAAATTGCGGTGAATTCAGCCCATTGTGCATACAGTTGGTCAGAACAGGTGAGGCTTCCGGCTCGCTGGATACAATGCTGCGTAATCTCGCCCATCACCACGGCGAGAAAACATTGTCTCAGGCAGAGAATCTGGCTGCACTACTAGAGCCTGCGTTACTGGTCATTACGGGGCTGATAATCGGTACGCTGGTCGTTGCGATGTATTTGCCGATTTTTCATTTAGGAGATGCGATGAGCGGGGTGGGATAAATTCAAATGCCGGATGGCGCACAGCTTATCCGGCATGTCATAGTACTACCTGTTCTTACAGGCTATTGAAAACGCGGTTTTCTTGTTCCTGTACACGAATAAACGTTGTACGTTTGGTCAGTTCTTTCAGGCGAGATGCACCGACATAGGTACAGGCAGAACGCAGGCCGCCAAGGATATCGCGTGCAGTGTTATCAACCGGGCCACGCAGAGGCAACTTAACTGTTTTACCTTCCGCAGCGCGGTATTGTGCAACACCACCAACGTGACGCGTCATGGCTGATTCAGAGCTCATGCCGTAGAACAGCATGAATTTCTCACCGTTCTCTTCAACAATTTTGCCGCCGCTTTCTTCATGACCGGCCAACATACCGCCGAGCATAACGAAGTCCGCGCCACCGCCGAACGCTTTTGCCACGTCACCCGGCATTGTGCAGCCGCCGTCACTGACAATCATGCCGCCCAGACCGTGAGCTGCATCGGCACATTCAATAACCGCAGAAAGCTGTGGGTAGCCAACGCCGGTTTTTACACGTGTGGTACATACAGAACCCGGGCCAATGCCGACTTTAACAATGTCCGCGCCGGAAAGTACCAGCTCTTCACACATTTCTCCAGTAACCACATTGCCCGCACAAATTGTTTTTGTCGGCCATGCTTCACGCGCTTTCGACACAAACTGAACAAAATGCTCTGAGTAGCCATTTGCCACATCAATGCAGATAAAGTTCAGCGCCGGGTTGAGCGCCAGAATCTGTTTGGTTTTTTCGAAATCTGCGTCAGAGGTGCCGGTTGAAACCATTACGTGTTTGAGCACATCAGCAGAGCTCTCTGCGATGAAAGCAGCCCAGTCTTCAACAGAATAGTGTTTGTGTACCGCAGTCAGGATGTCGAAGGATGCCAGCGCCGTTGCCATGGCAAACGTCCCGACAGTGTCCATGTTCGCGGCAATAATGGGTACGCCGGACCAGGTCTGACCTGAGTGCTTAAAGGTAAATTGACGTTCCAGCTCAACATCGGAACGGCTTTTGAGAGTAGAACGCTTAGGGCGGATAAGAACGTCTTTGAAACCTAACTTCAGATCTTCTTCGATACGCATGTGCGGATTCCTGGGGTTAATGGCGAAAAATCGAAACTCACAACTCCAGTGACGCTATCATACGCACTAATCAATGCCGCGCAAGACTGCGAAATTCTCTTTTTTTACGCTACAATCCCATAAATTTACCTGGCGAATAGTAGGTTAATCCTGCAGCAACCTCGCCGTCGCACGCTTAACTTTTAACTGTTTGATAATCAAACTTAAACTCCAGGATCTGCATCTATGAGGTATACGGTAGCCTTAACCGGTGGCATTGGCAGTGGTAAAAGTACCGTTGCAAATGCGTTCGCAGACCTCGGAATAAACGTCATTGATGCAGATATTATTGCGCGCCAGGTGGTTGAACCCGGTACCCCAGCCCTTAAGGCGATCGAAGAACATTTTGGTACCGAAGTTATAGCTACCGACGGATCGTTGCAGCGACGCATTTTACGCGAACGCATTTTTTCCAGTCCTGAGGAGAAAAGCTGGCTGAATGCCCTGCTCCATCCGCTTATTCAGCAGGAAACGCAGCGCCAGTTTCAGCAAGCAACCTCCCCTTATCTGTTGTGGGTTGTACCTTTGCTGGTGGAAAATTCGCTGTATAAAAAAGCCAACCGCGTACTCGTGGTGGATGTTACTCCCGAGACACAGCTCAGACGCACTATGCAGCGCGATGACGTCACGCGTGAGCATGTTGAACAAATTCTTGCTGCCCAGGCAACGCGCGAAGCGCGTCTGGCCGTGGCAGACGATGTTATTGATAATAATGGCGCACCGGAGGCCATCGCCTCGGATGTCGCCCGCCTGCACGCGCTCTATCTGCAATGCGCGTTGCAGTTTGTCTCACAGGAAAAACCGTAATGCACACCCAGGTCCTTTTTGAACACCCTCTCAATGAGAAGATGCGTACATGGCTGCGCATAGAGTTTTTAATCCAACAGCTCTCCGTTAATGTACCCATAGCGGACCATGCAGGCGCACTGCATTTTTTCCGCAACATCGGGGACTTACTGGATGTCTTTGAACGCGGCGAAGTCCGTACCGAACTCCTCAAAGAGCTGGAAAGACAACAGCGTAAAC
This sequence comes from Citrobacter sp. RHBSTW-00859, assembly GCF_013729795.1. NCBI lineage: Bacteria > Pseudomonadati > Pseudomonadota > Gammaproteobacteria > Enterobacterales > Enterobacteriaceae > Citrobacter > Citrobacter sp. RHBSTW-00859. The sequence goes on from NZ_CP056284.1 coordinate 4,064,497, forward strand.
TCCAGGCCTGGGTTGAAGTTCCCGGCGTCGATCAAAACAGGATCGACGCATTGCGCCAGCAGTTAAAAAGCGCGGGCAGCATTCTTATTTCGGCTCCGCGTATTGGACAGACGCTGCGCGAAGATCGTCTGATTGGCCTTGTACGTCAGCGTTTAAGCATTCCTGGCGGATGCTGCAGCTTCGATCTGCCGACCCTGCATATTTGGTTACATCTACCGCAGTCGCATCGCGACGCGCAGGTTGAAACCTGGCTTGCAAGTCTGAATCCGCTCAATCAGGCACTGTCGCTGGTGCTGGATTTAATTCGCAACTCTGCGCCATTCCGTAAGCAAACCAGCTTGAATGGTTTTTATCAGGACAACGGCGAAGATGCCGATCTGCTTCGCTTGCAGCTGCCGCTTGATTCGCAGCTTTATCCGCAAATTTCTGGTCATAAGAGCCGCTTTGCTATTCGCTTTATGCCGCTGGATAGCGAGAATGGCCAGGTGCCTGAGCGTCTCGATTTTGATCTGGCGTGCTGTTAAGGAGTCAACATGTCTGAACAAACCATCGTCAACTGCCCAACCTGCGGCAAACCCGTAGTGTGGGGTGAAGTCAGCCCGTTTCGCCCATTCTGCAGCAAGCGCTGCCAGTTAATCGATCTGGGTGAGTGGGCCGCAGAAGAGAAACGTATCCCCAGCTCTGGTGATCTGTCGGAAAACGACGACTGGAGTGAAGAGCAGAAGTAATTCAGCTAAAACGTAGGGCGGGCAAGCTTAGCAACCCCGCCCTAATTTGCCGGATGGTGGGGTTGCCTAATCCGGCCTACGAACACCATTATCCAGCAATCAGCTTTTCAATTACCGGCGCATTCGCAGGCGGAAAATCTTCTGCATTCAGAGCATCTTGCGCAATCCACTGCGCCGGTTGCCCCTCTTTCCCCCACGGTTCGCCTTCCCAGCTTTCAACCAGCCAGAACCACAGAGTGATATGCCGGTCCGGAAACTGGTACTCCAGCTTTTCGAACAGTGAGCTTTGAGTCGGCGTAATGCCTACTTCTTCCTGTAACTCGCGAATCAGCGCCTGCTCCGGCGTTTCGCCCGCTTCAATTTTCCCGCCGGGGAACTCCAGCTTATTTGCCATGTGGGCATCAGCCGCACGCTGGGTTATAAAAATTTCATGGTGCTGGTTGCGAATAATCCCGACGGCGATCTGCAGTATTTTCATCTTTATCGTCCATAAAAAAGGCGCAGAATTCTGCGCCTTTTCAGTAAGTTATTTTCTTAACTCAGGCGGCCATGGCACTGTTTGTACTTTTTGCCGGAACCGCAAGGACACGGATCGTTACGGCCCACTTTACGATCGCCAGTTTGTGCTGCCAGCTCTTCTGCCGCGGCAGAATCATCACCTTTATGGCTCAACTGCTGCATCTGCGCTAAACGTTGAGCGTCTTCACGACGTTGCTGCTCCATCGCTTCTACTTCTTCAGGCATACGTACCTGAACTTTGCTCAGGGTACTGATCACTTCGTACTTCAGTGATTCCAGCATTGATGCAAACATAGAGAAGGATTCACGCTTGTATTCCTGCTTCGGATCTTTTTGCGCATAACCACGCAGGTGGATACCCTGACGCAGGTAGTCCATCGCCGCAAGGTGCTCTTTCCACAGAGAATCGAGAGTTTGCAGCATCACGCCTTTTTCGAAGTGACGCATCATCTCCGCGCCCACAACTTCTTCTTTACGCTGATAAACTTCGATGGCGTTTGCCAGAATACGTTCGCGCAGCGTTTCCTCATGCAGCTCAGGCTCTTTATCCAGCCACTCTGAAATAGGCATTTCCAGATCGAAGTCGTTTTTCAGACGTTCCTGCAGACCCGGGATATCCCACATTTCTTCCAGAGACTGCGGCGGAATATAGGCATCAATCGTCGCTTTGAAGACATCCTCACGGATGCTATTAATGGTTTCGCTAACGTCAGTTACGTCCAGCAGTTCGTTACGCTGGGTGTAGATTGCGCGACGCTGGTCATTGGCAACGTCATCATATTCCAGCAGTTGCTTACGAATATCGAAGTTGCGGCTTTCTACTTTACGCTGCGCGTTTGCAATCGCTTTAGTCACCCACGGGTGTTCAATCGCTTCACCAGGCTTCATGCCCAGTTTACGCATCATGCCGGACACGCGGTCAGAAGCAAAAATACGCATCAGCGCATCTTCCATCGACAGATAGAAACGAGAAGACCCCGCATCCCCCTGACGACCAGAACGACCACGCAGCTGGTTATCTATACGACGAGATTCGTGACGCTCGGTACCGATAATATGTAAACCACCTGCTGCTAATACCGCATCATGGCGAACCTGCCACTCGGCTTTGATCTGCGCGATTTGTTCTGGAGTCGGGTCTTCCAGCTCGGCAATTTCCGCCTGCCAGCTACCACCCAGCACGATATCGGTACCACGACCTGCCATGTTTGTCGCGATAGTCACTGCGGACGGATAACCCGCCTGGGCGACTATTGCGGCTTCGTTGGCGTGGAACTTGGCGTTCAGAACGTTGTGTTTGATACCCGCCTTGTTCAGCTCGTTAGAAACCACTTCCGATTTTTCAATAGAGATAGTACCAACCAGCACCGGCTGGCCATTTGCGGTACGCTCTTTAATATCTTCAATGATCGCCTGAATTTTTTCCGCTTCAGTCATGTACACCAGATCCGGTAAATCCTTACGGATCATCGGGCGGTTGGTCGGCACAACAACGGTATCCAGTTTGTAGATGGAGCTGAATTCAAAGGCTTCAGTATCTGCTGTACCGGTCATACCGGCCAGTTTTTCGTACAAACGGAAGTAGTTCTGGAAGGTAATAGATGCCAGCGTCTGGTTCTCGTTTTGGATATCTACGCCTTCTTTGGCTTCAACAGCCTGGTGCAGACCATCGGACCAGCGGCGGCCCTGCATGGTACGACCGGTGTGTTCGTCAACGATGATAACTTCACCGTCTTTCACGATATAGTCAACGTCGCGGGTAAACAGCACGTGCGCGCGCAGTGCAGCAGTCACGTGGTGCATCAGCATAATGTTGCCCGGAGAGTACAGCGACTCGCCCTCATCCATAATGCCTTCGTTAACCAACAGCTCTTCAATCAGTACCAGACCACGTTCGGTCAGGTTGACCTGGCGCGCTTTCTCATCAACAGAGAAGTGGCCTTCCCCCTGGAACGTGTCGGAATCGTCCTTCTCCTGACGAATCAGGTGCGGGATGATTTTGTTCACTTTTTTATACATTTCCGAGCTGTCTTCAGCCGGACCGGAAATGATCAGCGGCGTACGCGCTTCATCGATCAGGATGGAGTCGACTTCATCGACCAGCGCATAGTGCAGTTTACGCTGAACGCGCTCTTCCGGGCTAAACGCCATGTTGTCGCGCAGGTAGTCAAAGCCGTATTCGTTGTTGGTACCGTAAGTAATATCGGCATTGTAGGCTTCACGCTTGGCTGGCGCAGGCAGGCCAGACATGTTGATACCCACGGTCATGCCGAGGAATTCAAACAGCGGGCGGTTATTTTCGGCGTCACGCTGAGCCAGGTAGTCGTTCACGGTAACCACGTGTACACCCTTCCCGCTTAATGCGTTAAGGTAGGCTGGCAGCGTTGCGGTCAGGGTTTTACCTTCACCGGTACGCATTTCCGCGATGCAGCGATCGTTAAGCACCATACCACCCAGCAGCTGTACGTCGAAATGACGCATGCCGAACACACGCTTACTCGCTTCGCGGACCACCGCGAACGCTTCCGGGATCAGGCTTTCAACGCTGGCGCCTTTTTCCAGACGGGCGCGGAATTCAGCGGTCTTCGCTTTCAGTTCATCATCGGAGAGTTTTTCCATCTCCGGTTCCATTGCATTGATGACATTGACCACTTTACGCATACGACGCAGCGTACGCTCGTTACGGCTACCGAATACTTTTGTTAATAATTTGATTAGCATAATAAAATCTCAAACGCCCCGCGGTGCGGAGTCAAAAATTATAAGTTGGAAGGTTCTTTTTTAGCTGAGGCGTTGAGGGCCAGCGCGGATACCCTGCAGCTGGCTGATCCAGACCGGAACGCTAAATGCGGCCTGAGAGGTAAAATGGGCATATGTCACGCGACTCACGGTCGCGGGCGGTCTGCCTTCTTGCGTCAGCATCGCGCTGAGCGTATTCAGTAACGCAAGATGGTGCGCCTGGATTGGCAACGGCTCTTCGGCAACAGGCAGCGCCTGAGGAGCCATAGCAAAAGAAAGATGGCGAATGACCGTACGAATGGCATGCTGATGCCAGTAGTCAACGGTAAAATTCGGGCGGCGATTGGTCGCCTCCAGCAAAGCAAGCTGGCTAAAGTTAACTTTGGCAGATTGATCGTGATTGCTGGCGGTCGCCTTCGCGGGAGTATTAGGTTCAGCAGCATTACCGAGCGCAGGCAGGCCAAAACTAGCCGCGACCATCCCCAACAGGAGATGCGGCCAGAAGTACCGTCTGCCTAACTGTCGCCAACGCGTCAGTATTCCACTCACGTTATTGCCACCTGATATACCCTGCGTTTGGGGTTACAAATGCAAAACCATTTTTTTGCGCATAAATATTACCATTAAAGCGTACGCTCCACAGCAGTAATGACAGCAAGTCGCGGGTAAATATGCTTAAGAAAGCAGCGATCGAACGGTGTTTTAATCTGTTGGTGGGGAAAAAGTCGCTTCAGATAAGGTGGTTTTGCAATCGAAAGATAAAAAAACGACTGGCTCACCTGGCCGGAGAGAGTGCCAGATTTACCAGTCGAATTTATGCGACAGCGTATGTCGTTATGCCAGTACAGTCGAAGGTGCTTTGAACGCCAACGGCAGTTCTGCATCGTCCTGGAAGGTCACATATTCCCAAGCTTCCTGTTTTGCCAGGACTGCCTGCAATAGTTTGTTATTCAGTGCATGACCGGATTTATACGCGGTGAATGCACCAATAATGTTGTGACCACACATGAACAAGTCACCAATCGCGTCGAGCATTTTGTGACGAACGAATTCGTCTTCAAAACGCAGGCCGTCTTCGTTCAATACGCGATAATCGTCAACAACGATGGCACAATCGAAGCTGCCGCCCAGGCACAGGCCGCGGGACTGCAGATATTCGATATCACGCATGAAGCCGAAAGTACGCGCGCGGCTGATCTGGCGCATGAACGCATCCGCAGAGAAGTTCATCGCGTAGCGCTGCGTGCTGGAGTCGATCGCCGGATGGTTAAAGTCGATGGTGAAATCCAACGTAAAACCATTATACGGCTTAAACTCAGCCCACTTATCGCCATCTTCGACACGAACGGTCTCTTTGATGCGAACAAATTTTTTGGCGCTGCTCAGTTCTTCAATACCTGCATCAAGCAGCAGGTAAACGAACGGAGCGGCACTGCCATCCATAATCGGGATTTCCGGGGCGTTAACTTCAATAACGATGTTATCGATACCTAAGCCCGCCAGAGCAGCATTAAGGTGCTCTACGGTTGAAATCCGCACATCATGCTCATTGACCAAACACGTACAGAGCATGGTATCACGCACAGATTTGGCATCGGCCGGGAAATCTACCGGAGGATTCAAGTCGGTGCGACGATAGATGACCCCGGTGTTGGCCGGCGCAGGGCGTAATGTCAGGGTGACTTTTTTGCCGGTATGCAAACCGACGCCAGTCGCCTGAACGATACGTTTAAGAGTCCTTTGTTTGATCATCGTATAATCTCGCCAAATTACCTATCCAACCGAAGTGTACTATACATTCGGTGGGCCAGTTTAGCACAAAGAGCCACAATTCCCAAATTCCAGCTAATTCTTAATCAGCTTGCTTACGCAGGAATGCAGGGATATCCAGATAATCCGGCTCTTTCGTGGTTTGCGGCGTATTGTCGTTAACCACTTTCGCTACCGGTTTCTGCTCTTGCGTCAACGGCGCCATACCGTGCTGCTGGTAACGATCCATTACCGGCTGCTGTACCTGTTTGTTGGTCACCAGAGTGATTTCAGGACGCTTGTCCATACCAATTCCAGTCGCAACAACGGTCACGCGCAATTCGTCGTTCATATCCGGGTCCAGAGAGGTACCGATAACCACAGTTGCGTTATCCGATGCAAAGGCACGAATCGTGTTACCCACGGTTTCGAACTCATCCAGACGCAGGTCGAAGCCCGCAGTAATGTTAACCAGCACGCCGCGTGCGCCGGACAGATCGATATCTTCCAGCAGCGGAGAAGAGATAGCCATTTCAGCCGCTTCTTCTGCACGGTCTTCACCGCTCGCCACGCCAGAACCCATCATCGCGTAGCCCATTTCGGACATCACGGTGCGCACGTCTGCAAAGTCGACGTTCATCAGGCCTGGACGAGTAATCAGTTCAGCGATACCCTGGACTGCGCCTTTCAGCACGTCGTTCGCTGCGCCAAATGCATCCAGCAGGGAGATACCACGGCCCAGTACTTTCAGCAGCTTGTCGTTAGGGATAGTGATCAGAGAGTCCACGTGTTTGGACAGCTCGGTGATACCCTGCTCCGCGAATGCCATACGCTTCTTGCCTTCAAAGTTGAAAGGCTTAGTCACGACAGCAACGGTCAGAATACCTAAATCTTTTGCGACTTCAGCTACCACTGGCGCTGCACCGGTACCGGTACCGCCGCCCATGCCAGCTGCGATAAACACCATGTCTGCACCGTCAAGCGCTGCGCGCAGAGCTTCGCGATCTTCGTCTGCCGCATTACGACCGACTTCCGGGTTTGCACCCGCGCCCAGACCTTTGGTGATGCCGCTACCAATCTGAATGGTCTGTCCAACCGCCGTTTTACGCAACGCCTGAGCGTCGGTATTCACCGCGAAGAATTCAACACCTTCGATGCGCTCACGCACCATGTGTTCAACGGCATTACCGCCGCCGCCACCGACGCCGATGACTTTAATCACCGCGTCGTTGGTTAGTTCCATAGGTTCAAACATAGTTTCTCTCTCCGTTTTACACTTCATCCTTCAAGCCGCCTCTTTGTTGGCTGCCTTCACTCACTCCCGTGACATAGTAAACTATGCTCCAGGAGATTCGCTCAGTTGCCGCCGCGATGCAACTTGAATGACTTTGTGTAGTGCCTGTCGCCTGAGACCGTTAATTTGCGTCGGTCTCTTTAAAAATTAAAACTCTTTACGTAACCAGCTATTCAGTCGCTTGATCCACGATCCGACCGAGGCAGTTACGCGCTTTTCTACTTCAGCCTCACCACTTAAATGGGATTCTTTCCCGTAGTGCAGCAGCCCCACCGCCGTTGAATAATACGGCTCCTGGGCATAATCCGTCAGACCGGTAATATTCAGCGGTGCGCCAATACGTACTTGTGTATGGAACACGCGCTGTGCGCAGGCCGCAAGACCTTCAATTTGCGCAGCACCGCCGGTTAACACAATCCCCGCCGCCAGATGATGTTTCACACCCTGCTGGCGAAGCTGTTCTTGTAATTGCAAAATTTCTTCGTTGACCAGGTTGAGCAGCTCGGTATAACGCGGCTCAATGACCTCTGCCAGAGTCTGACGTTGCAGGCTACGCGGCGGACGACCACCAACGCTTGGCACTTCAACGCTCTCGTCTTTACCCACGATGGAACCCAGTGCGCAGCCATGACGCACTTTGATGGCTTCAGCATCGCTCGGCGGCGTACCAAAGGCATACGCGATATCGCTGGTCACGACATTCCCTGCATAAGGGATAACTTTAGTGTGGCGCAACGCCCCGCCAGTATAAACGGCGATGTCCATTGTACCACCACCAATATCCACCACGCAGACACCCAGTTCACGTTCATCTTCCGTCAATACGGAATAACTGGCTGCCAACCCGGCAAAAATCAGTTGGTCAACTTTCAGACCACAACGTTCAACGGCTTTGACAATATTCTTCGCCATGTCGTTGTGGCAGGTAATAAGATGGACTTTTGCCTGCATACGCACACCGGAAAGACCGACCGGATTTTTGATACCTTCCTGGTAGTCGATGGCGTATTCCTGCGGGATGACGTGCAGAACACGATGTTCATCGCGAACGCGTACGGATTTTGCCGTATGTACCACGTTTTCCACATCTTCCTGCGTCACTTCCTCTTCGGAAATGGGCACCATACCAATTTCATTCTGACAGCTAATATGTTTACCGGAAAGCGCCAGATACACTGAAGAGATCTGGCAATCTGCCATCAGTTCAGCCTGGTCAATGGCGCGCTGTACGCACTTCACCACTGACTCAAGGTCATTCACCCCGCCTTTATCCATACCTCGCGATGGGCAACTGCCCACGCCAATGATATTGACCATACCGTCGGGCAGAACTTCCCCTACTAAAGCGGCTACCTTCGCGGTGCCAATCTCCAGTCCAACTACCAGTTTTCTGTCCGTCGCCTTGATCATTGTTGTTCTGCCTGTGCCTGATTCTGTTGCTGATTAGATTCCTCAGGAGGCAAGGGAACCCAGCCTACTGCCGCTCCTGAGTCATAACGCAAATCAACGTAGCTAATCCGTTTGCCATCGGTTTGCGCCTGCTGCTGTAAAACCGGGTAGAGTTCCACAAAGCGAGCCAAACGTTTTATCGTATCGCCCCTGCCCAGATTCAGCTTAATATCGTTATTCAGCGTCAACTGCCAGGAACGACGAGCGGTCATTGCCGCTTCCTTCAGGGTGAATCTGTCCTTAGCCAGCACCTGCCCCATATCGCGGAACCCTTGCAGCACTTCACTTGCGCTGCCTTCCGGTCCGTACAACATAGGTAATACCTGCTTATTGGCCCGACCGGTTGGGACACTGAAGGTATTTCCTTCGGCATCCACCATATGTTGGTCATTCCAACGCGCTATTGGCACATATTCAACCAGATGAATCTTCAATTCATCAGGCCATTGCTTTCTGACGCTCGCCTGTTTGATCCAGGGGAGGCGTTCAATCTGACTCTGGATGATGTTCACATCCTGAGTCATAAATGTTCCCGGAGCGCCCAGCGCCAGGATGGACTGACGGATATCGTCATTGCGCGTGTAATGCCGTTCGCCGGTTAACACCAGTTTTGACAATGGCAGGCGCTGCGCATCTTCCATCCATCCCAACACTACCCAGCCGCTGACAAACACGGTGCACAGCACTGTCAGCAGGAACAGTATTCCTGCAAGACGCGTTCCATTATTGCGGCGTGAGGAGTTTACTTCTTCTTCATCACCGTTTCGCGTGTTCAGCGCAGCCTGCGACATATCAGTCCGCCAACTCCAGAATTCTTACCACCAACTGCGAGAAGCTCAGGCCCGCCTGACGCGCCGCCATCGGCACCAGGCTGTGGCTGGTCATACCCGGAGAGGTATTCGCTTCCAGCAGATAAAACTGGCCATCGCTGTCCAGCATGACGTCAATGCGACCCCAACCTTTACAGCCCAATGCGGTCCACGCTTTCAGGACTAATTCCTGTAAAAAGGCTTCTTGTTCGACTTCCAGACCAGCAGGGCAGAAATATTGTGTCTCATCAGAGAGATACTTCGCCTCATAATCATAGAAGGTTCCCGCGGGTTGGATACGTATTGACGGTAAAATTTCTTCGCCAAGTATCGCAACTGTAAATTCCGGGCCACTGAGCCATTTTTCAATCAGTACTTCTTCATCATGCTGAAAAGCCAATACTAATGCACCCTGCAAAGCATTTTCTTCTTCAACTTTTGACATCCCTACGCTGGAACCTTCACGGCTTGGCTTTACAATCAACGGCAAGCCTAACGCAGAAATTTTTGTAACTGCTTCATCGATAAGACCTTTTTCGAACTCAGCGCGGGTCAGCGCAACCCATGGGGCGACGGGTAAACCTGCGCCCTGCCACAGCAGCTTGCTGCGCAGTTTGTCCATTGAAATCGCGGAAGCCATGACGCCGCTGCCGGTATACGGCAGGCCAATCAGCTCCAGCATGCCCTGCAATGTGCCATCTTCACCGCCACGGCCGTGCAGCGCAATAAACACCTTCTGAAACCCCATAGATTTCAAAAGAGTGACATCGACCTCTTTGGGGTCAACCGGATGGGCATCTACACCACCTTCGCGTAATCCTGCCAGTACGGCCGCGCCTGAATTCAGCGATACTTCACGCTCAGCGGAGGTTCCCCCTAACAGGACCGCGATTTTATCAGCCATGTTGTTCTTCCTCCGGGTTTTGCGGCTTCAGTTTGATTTCAGCTAAGGAACGCGCGATTTTGCCGATATTTCCAGCGCCCTGCACCAAAATCAGATCGTTGCCGGTTAATACGGGTGCCAGCATTTCTGCCACCTGGGCCGGATCGGATACCAGAATCGGATCGATCTTACCGCGGCCACGAATCGTACGGCACAACGAGCGGCTGTCGGCACCCGGAATCGCGGCTTCGCCCGCGGCATACACATCCAGCATCAACAGCGCATCGACCTGGGTCAGCACGTTGGCAAAGTCGTCGTACAGATCGCGAGTACGCGTAAACCGGTGCGGCTGGAACAGCATCACCAGGTTTTTGTCCGGCCAACCCGCGCGCGCGGCTTTAATCGTAGCGTCCACTTCCGTTGGGTGGTGGCCATAATCATCAACCAGCATCGCGGTTCCGGCTTTACCGTTCACCGGCTCAAGCGGGAATTCGCCGAGGAAGTCAAAACGACGTCCGGTACCCTGGAAACTTTCCAGCGCGCGCAGAATAGCGTCGTCTTCAATACCTTCTTCCGTCGCGACCGCCACTGCCGCCGCCGCGTTCAGTGCATTGTGACGACCCGGCGCGTTTAACGTAACACGTAAATCGGCCATCCCCTGACGCACCAGCGTGAAGTGTCCTTGTGGACCAATCTGCTGGTAATCTTCAACGCGCACATCGGCATCATCACTGAAACCATAGGTTGTGGTTTGACGGCCAACTCGCGGTAACAGTTCGCGGATCACCGGATCGTCAACGCACATCACCGCACGGCCATAAAACGGCAAGTTATGCAGGAAATTAATAAACGTCTGCTTTAAATTTTCGAAGTCGCCATGGTAGGTATCCATATGATCGGCTTCGATATTGGTGACAATCGCCACCATCGGCTGCAAATGCAGGAACGACGCGTCGCTCTCGTCCGCTTCGGCAATCAAATAACGGCTATGACCCAGGCGCGCATGCACGCCAGCGGCCTTCACCAGACCGCCGTTGACAAAAGTGGGATCCAGACCCGCTTCCGCGTAGATGCTGGAGACCATTGCCGTGGTCGTGGTTTTACCGTGCGTCCCGGCAATAGCAATACCGTGACGAAAACGCATTAACTCCGCCAGCATTTCAGCACGACGAATCACCGGAATACGTGCCTCATGCGCTGCAACAATTTCCGGGTTATCCGCAGAAATAGCGCTGGATACCACCACCACGCTCGCATCGCGCACGTTTTCCGGGCGATGGTTGAAGAAAATCGTGGCACCCAGATTCGTCAACTGCTGCGTCACAGGATTCGGCGCTAAGTCAGAACCGCTGATCTGATAACCTTCATTGGCCAAAACTTCGGCAATACCGCCCATACCAGCACCACCGATGCCGACAAAGTGAATGTGCCGAACGCGACGCATTTCGGGCACGATGGAACGCAGTTTTGCCAGTTGTTGTGTATTCATTCTTTAGCCATTAACTTCTTAGTTCATGCGATGCAAAAGGCATCACCACAATTACGCCCGGGCAGCCCGGCTCACTTCATTTGCAACGCGCTCTGTGGCATCCGGTATGGATGCGGCGCGCGCACGTTCTGCCATGGTTAATAACGTTTCTCGCGACCACCCGGCAAGGGTGCTGGCGACGGCATCCACAGTAAACTGCGGCTGCTCCAGAATTTTGGCGGCGCCCGCTTTCTCCAGCGGCAGCGCATTCCAATACTGCTGTCTGTCTTTGTGCTGGAACGGCACAAACAGCGCAGGCAAACCTGCGGCGGCAATTTCGCTCACCGTCAGCGCGCCTGAGCGACAAACCACGACATCAGCCCACGCGTAGGCCACTGCCATATCATCAATAAACTCAGTGACCTTGTGCTGCGGTTGTCCCGCGTCGGCATACGCCTGTTCAACGGTCTGCTGCGCGCCTTTGCCGCTCTGATGCCAGATAGTCACCGCGCCGCCAAGCTTTGCGGCAACCTGCGGCATCGTCTGGTTCAGTACGCGTGCGCCCTGAGATCCCCCGACGACCAACACACGAACCGGACCTTCACGCCCGGCCAGGCGCACTTTTGGCAACGGCAGCGCCAGCACGTCAGTGCGCACCGGGTTGCCCACCACTTCCGCATTCGGGAAAGCGCCAGGAAAAGCCTGCATCACCGTAGTGGCAATCTTCGCCAGCCATTTGTTAGTTAATCCCGCAATGCCGTTCTGCTCATGCAGTACAACCGGAATACCTAATGACCAGGCCGCCAGACCGCCAGGGCCAGACACGTAGCCGCCCATACCCAGCACCACATCGGGTTTAAACTGCTTCATGATGGCGCGCGCCTGACGCCAGGCATTAAAAATACGCACAGGTGCAGCCAGCAGCGCATTGACGCCTTTACCACGCAAACCGGAGATACGAATAAAGTCAATTTCAATGCCGTGTTTCGGCACTAAGTCCGCTTCCATACGATCGGCGGTGCCCAGCCAACGAACCTGCCAGCCCTGGGCCATTAAATGGTGCGCGACTGCCAGCCCCGGGAACACATGCCCGCCGGTACCGCCCGCCATCACCATTAACCGCTTCGGTTGACCACTCATCGTGCACCTCGTGTAAACGCCTGGGCTTTTTCCAGACGCGTTTCATAATCAATACGTAACAAAAACATGATGGCCGTCGACATAATCAACAAACTTGAACCACCATAACTGATCAGCGGCAGCGTCAGACCTTTGGTTGGCAGCATACCCGCCGCCGCACCGACGTTTACCAGTGCCTGGAAGCTAAACCAGATCCCGATTGAGCAGGCTAAAAAGCCTGAAAAACGGTGGTCAATTTCCAACGCCTTACGGCCAATCGACATCGCGCGAAAAGCGACGAAGAATACCATTAAAAGTGCCAATACCACACCGATATAACCCAGCTCTTCCCCAATGATGGCGAAGATGAAGTCGGTGTGCGCTTCTGGTAAATACTCCAGTTTTTGGACTGAATTACCTAAGCCCTGCCCCCAAACCTCACCGCGACCAAAGGCCATCAGGGATTGCGTCAACTGGTAGCCACTGCCGAACGGATCTTCCCATGGGTTCCAGAAGGAGGTTACGCGGCGAATACGATACGGTTCGGCAAGGATCAGCAGCACGACCGCTGAAATCCCCATGCCAATGATGGCAATGAACTGCCACAGTTTCGCTCCGGCGAGAAACAGCATCGCCAGGGTAGTGACAAACAGCACTACCACCGTACCAAGGTCAGGCTGTGCCAGCAGTAAAATAGCCAGCACCAGGATCACGCCCATCGGTTTTAAGAAACCGCGCAGGTTGTTACGCACTTCATCAACTTTACGCACCAGGTAGTTGGCGAGGTAACAGAACAGCGACAGCTTGGTAAATTCCGCAGGCTGAATACGCAGCGGCCCCAGCGCAATCCAGCGCGACGCCCCGTTAACGGAGCTACCCACCACCAGCACAATCAGCAGCATGATGATCGAGGCTATCAGCATCGTCGTACTGTACTTTTGCCAGAACTCCATCGGCAGACGCAGCGTCACCATCGCCAGGCAGAAGGCGAGGAAGATGTACAGTGCGTCACGCTTAGCAAACAGGAAAGGATCGCCCGCCAGACGTTGTCCTACGGGCATCGATGCCGATGTCACCATCACAAAACCGATCGCTGCCAGACCAAAGGTCAACCACAGCAGCATGCGGTCATACATGATCAGGCTGTCCGCGTCTTTATCACGCGAAGCCATCACCCAGCCTTTAAGTGCCGCGAAGACCCACGCCAGGATACCCAGTCCCGGTAAGCGCGGCATTCTCAGACGAGGGAGAGATAAGCGCATCAACCCAACTCCTTCGCCAGGCGGGTAAAGACGTCACCGCGTTGCTCAAAGTTCTTGAACTGGTCGAGGCTGGCGCAGGCGGGCGACAGCAGCACCATATCGCCCGACTTCACGCGCGGTGCGAGCAGACGCATTGCCTGCTCCATGGTTTCAGTTTGTTCCGTAACGTCAGGTCGCAGAGCGGCAAGCTGCGCGCCATCGCGACCAAAGCAGTACAGACGAATGTTGTCGCCGGTCAGATATCGTTGCAGCGGCGTAAAGTCAGCGGATTTCCCGTCGCCACCCAGCAGCAGGTGCAACGTACCGTCAACGTGCAGGCCATTCAGCGCGGCTTCAGTGCTGCCGACGTTGGTGGCTTTAGAATCGTTAATCCAGCGCACGCCGTTGTGCTCAAGCACAGTCTGGAAACGGTGCGCCAGACCGGTAAACGTGGTCAGCGCTTTAAGGCTCGACGCCCGCGGCAGACCCGCAGCATCCGCCAGCGCCAGCGCAGCCAGGGCGTTGGTATAGTTATGCTGACCGGAAAGCGTCATCTCTTTCACGTTAAGAACTTTTTCACCCTTCACTCGCAGCCAGGTTTCGCCCTGCTGACGGTTCAGGTGATAGTCACCCATGTTGATGCCAAAGCTCACGCAACGCTCATCCGCCCCGCGAACCGGCATGGTCAGCGCATCATCAGCGTTGACCACACACACTTTCGCGTTTTCATAGACGCGCAGTTTGGCCGCACGGTACTGCTGCAAGCCAAACGGATATCTGTCCATATGGTCTTCGGTGACGTTCAAAATGGTAGCGGCTACGGCTTGTAAGCTGGAGGTCGTTTCCAGTTGGAAGCTCGACAATTCCAGAACATACAGCTCACGTTCGTCATCCAGCAGCATCAGCGCGGGCAGGCCAATATTACCGCCAACCCCCACGTTCACACCGGCCGCTTTCGCCATCTCACCTACCAGCGTAGTGACTGTGCTTTTCCCGTTGGAACCGGTGATCGCGACGATCGGTGCCTGTGCTTCGCGACAGAACAGCTCAATGTCGCCGACAATTTCAATTCCCGCATCGGCGGCGGCGCTCAACGAAGGATGCGCCAGGGCAATACCAGGGCTGGCGACAATAAGATCAGCGGCCAGCAGCCAGTCATCATTCAGACTGCCAACATGACGCTCAACCGCTTCCGGTAATTTGTCCAGGCCCGGCGGCGTCGCGCGGGTATCCATTACGCGCGGCGTCACGCCACGCGCCAGGAAGAAATCCACGCAGGACAGCCCGGTCAAACCCAGACCGATAATGACGACTTTTTTACCCTGGTAATCAGCCATGATTAACGTACCTTCAGCGTTGCCAGGCCAATCAGCACCAGCATCAGCGAAATAATCCAGAAGCGCACAATTACGCGCGGTTCCGGCCAGCCTTTCAGTTCATAGTGATGGTGGATCGGCGCCATACGGAAGATGCGCTGTCCGCGCAGCTTAAAGGAGCCAACCTGCAAAATGACCGACAGTGTTTCTACGACGAATACACCGCCCATGATCACCAGCAGGAACTCCTGACGCAGGAGCACGGCAATAATGCCCAGCGCGCCGCCCAGCGCCAGCGATCCGACGTCGCCCATAAAGACCTGCGCCGGATAGGTGTTAAACCACAAGAAGCCTAACCCCGCACCGACAATTGCCGTACAGACGATCACCAATTCGCCGGCATGACGTAAATAGGGAATATGCAGATAGTTGGCGAAGTTCATGTTACCAGTCGCCCACGCTACCAACGCAAAACCTGCGGCCACAAACACGGTCGGCATAATCGCCAGACCATCCAGACCATCGGTGAGGTTGACCGCGTTGCCAGTACCCACAATCACGAAGTACGCCAGCAGCACGTAGAACAGCCCCAACTGCGGCATCACGTCTTTAAAGAACGGCACCACCAGCTCAGTGGCCGGGGTATCTTTACCAGCCAAATACAGGGCAAAGGCCACGCCCAGCGCAATCACCGACATCCAGAAGTATTTCCAGCGCGCGATCAGGCCCTTGGTGTCTTTGCGTACCACTTTGCGGTAGTCATCAACAAAACCGATAATGCCGTAACCGACCAATACCACCAGCACGCACCATACGTACGGGTTCGACGGGTATGCCCACAGCAGTACGGAGATAACAATCGCGGTGAGGATCATAATCCCGCCCATAGTCGGCGTACCGCGTTTACTGAAGTGTGATTCCGGACCGTCGTTACGCACGACCTGTCCAAAGGACATTTTTTGCAAGCGGGCGATCATGCGCGGGCCCATCCACAAAGAGATGAACAGCGCGGTCAGCAGGCTGACGATGGCGCGAAACGTCAGATAGGAAAAGACGTTAAAGCCGGAATAATATTTGACCAAATGTTCGGCCAGCCAAACTAACATGTCCCATTCTCCTGTAATGCGCGTACTACCTCTTCCATGGCGGCACTACGTGAACCCTTCACTAAAATCGTCATAATCTGATGTTCTGCAATCAGCGCCTTAAGATGCGCGGTCAACGCGGTTTTATCCGCAAAATGCTCACCCACACCGCTGGCATGGCTAATTGCCTGACTCAGTTTCCCTGTACTCAGCACACGGTCGATACCTGCAGCCTTCGCAGCGTCACCCACCTGCACGTGGCATGCTTCGCTTTCCGCGCCAAGCTCTGCCATATCGCCAACGACCAGCACGCGGTAGCCCGGCATTTCGGACAGCACGTTTACCGCTGCGGTCATTGACCCGACATTTGCGTTATAGGAGTCATCCAGCAGTAGCTGATTTTCTGCCAGTTGAATCGGGAACAGACGCCCCGGTACCGCTTGCAGCTCCTTCAGACCCGCTTTAATCGCTTCGTGCGTCGCGCCTACCGCCATAGAGAGCGCAGCCGCCGCCAGGGCGTTAGCAATGTTGTGACGACCCGGCAGCGGCAGCAGAACATCAATGCTTCCGGTTGGCGTTTGCAGAGAAAACTCTGTGCCGTGTGAAGTCACATGAACATTGGCCGCCGAAAAGTCGCTGTTGGCCGCATTCGGGGAGAAGCGCCAGACTTTGCGATCGCCGATAATGCTCTGCCAGTTCAGCCAGTCGTTATTGTCGGCATTCATAATGGCGATTCCGTTCGCTGGCAGGCCGGTAAAAATCTCACCTTTTGCCTTCGCAACGCCCGCCAGTGAACCAAAGCCTTCCAGATGCGCGGCCGCCAGGTTATTCACCAGCGCCGCTTCCGGACGCGTCAGGCCAACGGTCCAGGCGATTTCGCCCTGATGATTAGCGCCAAGCTCAATCACGGCATAGTCGTAATCGTTGTTTAAGCGCAACAGCGTCATCGGTACGCCGATGTCGTTATTCAGGTTGCCCGCGGTATATAAGGTGTTGCCACACTGACTCAGAATGGATGCGGTCATCTCTTTGACGGACGTTTTACCGGAAGAGCCGGTCAGCGCGACAACGCGCGCCGGAACCTGAGCGCGTACCCATGCCGCCAGTTCACCAAACGCCAGACGTGTATCTTTAACAATCAGCTGCGGCAGGTTGGTGTCCAGCGGACGGCTGACCAGCAGCGCACCCGCCCCGCTCTCTTGCGCCTTGTCTGCGAAATCGTGGGCATCAAAGCGTTCGCCTTTCAGCGCGACAAACAGGCAGCCCGGCGTAACTTTACGCGTATCAGTTGTCACCGCATCAAGAGTCAGATCGGCTCCTTTCAGTTCGCCGCGGAGGATCTCCGCCAGTTGGCTGAGCGTTACGCTAATCATGCGATGACTCCCAGCAGACGCGCTGCCGTGACGCGGTCAGAATAGTCGAGGCGCTGCGAGCCAACGATCTGGTAGTCTTCGTGACCTTTCCCGGCCACCAGCACCACATCGTTTTCTTTCGCCTGCATAATGGCGTTTGTCACAGCCTCTGCGCGACCTTCCATCACTTTCGCCTGTCCGGCATCCAGCATACCCGCCAGAATGTCGTTAATAATGGCGCGCGGCTCTTCGGTACGTGGGTTGTCATCGGTCACCACGACAACATCAGCAAACTGCTCGGCAATCGCGCCCATCAACGGACGTTTGCCTTTGTCGCGATCGCCGCCGCAGCCAAAGACGCACCACAGTTTGCCAGTACAGTGCAGACGTGCCGCCTGCAGCGCTTTTTCCAGCGCATCTGGCGTATGGGCATAATCAACCACAACGGTGGTTTTACCCGGCGCGCTGAACACTTCCATGCGCCCACAAACCGGCTGTAATTGTGTCGCTGTTTTCAGTAAATCTGCTAACGGATATCCCAACGCCAGCAGCGTTGCCAGCGCCAACAGCAGATTGCTGACGTTAAACGCGCCCATCAGGCGACTTTCAATTTCGCCGTCACCCCATGAGGAGGTAAAACGAATCGTTGCCCCGCTGTCATGATAATTCACGTCAATCGCCTTTAACCAACGACCGTGACAGTTCGGGTTGATGTGATCTTCCATCGATACGGCAACCGCATCCGGAAGTTTGGCCAACCAGCGACGACCGACTTCATCATCCGCATTAACGATGGCCTGGCCGCAATGGTGCGTGGAATACAGCAGCCATTTCGCGGCTTCGTAATGTTCCATGTCGCCGTGGTAATCAAGATGGTCACGGCTTAAGTTAGTAAATACTGATGCGGCAAACTTCAGCGCCGCCACGCGATGCTGAACCAGACCGTGTGAAGACACTTCCATTGCGCCAACCGTTGCGCCTTGTGCAACCAGCCCCGCCAGCACATGCTGGACATCAACGGCTGAACCGGTGGTATTTTCCGTCGGGATCACTTTGCCCAGCAGGCCATTGCCGACTGTTCCCATCACCGCGCTGGTTTCGCCAAGCAGTTGGCTCCACTGTGCCAGCAATTGGGTGGTGGTGGTTTTACCGTTGGTCCCGGTCACGCCGACCAGTCGCATTTTTTCAGAAGGCTCGTGGTAAAAGCGGCCCGCCAGTGCAGATAAACGTTCGTTAAGCTGACTGAGATAGATAACTGGAACGCCGTGCATTTCACGGATTTCACCGTCAGTAGCTTCATCTTTTGCTTCTGCAATAATGGCAGCCACACCTTGCGCTATCGCCTGCGGGATATACCGACGCCCGTCCGCCTGATGACCCAATACTGCGACAAAGAGATCGCCCGATGCAGCCATACGGCTGTCGAGCGTCATCTCCCGCAGTGCTCGCTCCGGTGCACCCGGCACCCATGGAGCAAGAAGGTCGCGCAAATTACGATCTGCCACCTGTTGCCTCGCCTTGATTATTCACAAATTCATTTTTATCGCCCGTTGTCAGCGCATCCGGTTCGATGTTCATGGTGCGCAGTACGCCGCCCATGATGGCACCAAAGACCGGCGCGGAAACGGCGCCACCGTAGTATTTACCCGCCTGCGGATCGTTGATAACAACAACCAGCGCGAAGCGCGGCTGACTCGCAGGCGCAACGCCTGCGGTATAAGCAATGTATTTGTTGATGTAGCGGCCATCCGGCCCTACTTTCTTCGCCGTACCGGTTTTAATGGCGATACGATAGCCTTTAATCGCCGCCTTCACGCCGCCGCCGCCGGGCAGCGCCACGCTTTCCATCATGTGCACTACGGTACGCACGGTTGATTCCGGGAAGATACGCTCGCCCGGAACAGGAGGGTCAACTTTGGTGATCGACAGTGGCCGATAAACGCCATAGCTGCCGATCGTTGCATAGACTCGCGCTAACTGTAACGGCGTTACCATTAGCCCATAGCCGAAAGAGAAGGTGGCCCTCTCTATGTCAGACCACCGTTGTTTTTGAGGATATAAGCCACTGCGTTCTCCGACCAACCCCAAATTGGTCGCTTTTCCCAGCCCAAAACGTGAGTAAGTGTCTACTAACGCTGAGGACGGCATCGCTAACGCCAGCTTGGAAACACCGACGTTACTCGACTTCTGCAAAACCCCGGTGAGGGTCAATTCGCTATAACGCGCCACGTCTTTAATTTCGTGGCCATTAATTCGGTAAGGGATAGTGTTAAGTACGGTATTTTCGCGAACCACGCCACGCTGCAGCGCCGTCATCACCACCATCGGTTTGACGGTGGACCCCGGTTCAAACACGTCGGTAATCGTACGGTTACGCATCGCATCCTTCGGCGTACCGGTGAGATTGTTCGGGTTGTAGGACGGGCTGTTGGCCATCGCCAGCACTTCACCGGTGTTCACATCCACCAGTACCGCACTGCCTGACTCCGCCTTGTTAAACGCCACGGCGTTATTCAGTTCGCGGTAGACCAGCGCCTGTAAACGCTCATCGATACTTAGCGCAAGGTTATGCGCCGCCTGGCTGTCGGTAGAGGAAATATCCTCAATGACGCGGCCATAACGGTCTTTACGTACAATACGTTCGCCCGGTTGTCCGGTGAGCCATTTGTCGAAGCTTTTCTCAACGCCTTCAATCCCCTGGCTGTCGACGTTAGTAAAGCCGATAAGGTGAGCGGTCACTTCTCCGGAAGGATAGTAACGGCGGGATTCTTCGCGCAGGTGAATGCCTGGCAGCTTCAGTTTTTTGATGTAGTCAGCCATGTCAGGGTTTACCTGACGCGCCAGATAGATAAAGCGCCCTTTCGGGTTGGCGTTAATGCGGGAAGCCAGTTGATCGAGCGGGAGATTCAGCGCGGTCGACAGCGCTCTCCAGCGTTCACCAACGCTTACGCCGCCTGCGTCATGCACCTCTTTTGGGTCGGCCCAAATCGCCTTAACCGGAACGCTCACCGCCAGCGGACGACCTGAACGGTCGGTAATCATCCCGCGCGATGTGGACACTTCCTGTACGCGCAGAGAGCGCATATCGCCCTGACGCACCAGCATGTCCGGCGCGATGATTTGCAGCCAGGCAACGCGCCCCAGCAGAAAACCCAGTGCCAGCAAAATACAGCCGCACAGTAACGCAAAACGCCAACTGATAAAGTTGGCTTGTTCTTCCTGGCGTTTTGGCTTGTGCGTTTTTGCCGCTGCTTTCATGCGTCGCGTTTATCCTTATTTTTGTACTACGATATTTTCTTGTGAGGGATCAACATGCTGCATTTGCAGCTTTTCCGTTGCGATCCGTTCAACACGGCTATGGTCGCCGAGCGCGTTCTCCTCAAGGATCAAGTTGCGCCATTCGATATCCAACGCATCTCGCTCCAGAACCAGCTGCTCACGCTGCGCGGTCAGTAAGCGCGTATGGTGTGCTGTTGTCACGACGGTAACCGCCGTCAAAATAATGCAAATGAACAGGCAGAGTGGCAGCTTCCCATACCGCAAAAGATCGTCACCGATCACGCCAGGCAAGGCATGGCGCTCGTTGCTTCCTATCGATCCTTTAACTTTGCTGAGGGCTTCTGTCACTCTGCTGATCATGCGTTCGTCCTCTCTGCAATACGCAGAACTGAACTACGGGCACGAGGATTTTCAGCTACCTCTTCTTCACCCGGCATCATCTTGCCTAGTGCTCTTAACTCACGGCCGCCCAGCTTTTTGATCTGCG
Organism: Citrobacter sp. RHBSTW-00859; assembly: GCF_013729795.1. NCBI lineage: Bacteria > Pseudomonadati > Pseudomonadota > Gammaproteobacteria > Enterobacterales > Enterobacteriaceae > Citrobacter > Citrobacter sp. RHBSTW-00859. The sequence continues at coordinate 4,086,014 of NZ_CP056284.1, forward strand.
CTTCGGTCATCGGTATTCCAGCCGGAACCTGAGGACCACGGCTTTGTTCGCGCATAAAGCGTTTCACAATGCGATCTTCAAGCGAATGGAAACTGATTACCGAAAGGCGACCACCTGGTGCCAGCACGCTGAGCGAGCTTTTTAGCGCCTGCTCTATCTCCTCCAGTTCACTGTTCACCCAAATGCGCACCGCCTGGAAGGTACGGGTCGCGGGATGTTTGAATTTGTCTTTCACCGGCATTGCCGCCGCAATCACTTCCGCCAGCTCTTTAGTGCGGGTCATCGGTTCGATGCGGTTGCGCTCTACGATGGCGCGAGCAATACGTTTGCCGAAGCGCTCTTCGCCAAAGGTTTTAATCACCCAGGCAATATCTGCTTCATCGGCGGTTTGCAGCCATTCGGCCGCTGACTGACCGCGTGTAGGGTCCATACGCATATCTAACGGACCGTCACGCATAAATGAGAATCCGCGCTCAGCATCATCAAGCTGTGGAGAAGACACCCCAAGATCAAGAAGAATCCCGTCGATCTTACCGGTAAGTCCGCGCTCGGCGACATAATCAGCCAGCGCAGAAAAAGGACCATGGACGATGGAAAAACGGGGATCGGTAATCGTCTTTGCAACGGCAATCGCCTGCGGATCGCGATCGATGGCCAGTAAACGCCCCTCTTCGCCAAGTTGCGAGAGGATCAGACGTGAGTGACCACCGCGACCAAATGTCCCGTCAATGTAGATGCCGTCTGGACGAATATTCAGGCCGTTTACGGCTTCATCCAGCAACACCGTTGTATGTTTATAATTTTCCATCATTTTATAGAGACAAATCCTGCAATCGTTCCGACAGCGCGCCGGTAACAGACTGCTCAGCGTCGATATCTTCCTTGACCTGTTGATACCAGGTCGTTTCATCCCACAGCTCAAACTTATTGGACTGCCCAACCAGCATCACTTCTTTCGTTAGCCCTGCGTGTTGCCGCAGAATGGGCGCTATCAATAATCGGCCAGCGCTATCCATCTGACATTCGCTAGCATGACCCAACAACAGGCGCTGTACGCGACGCTCAACTGGATTCATGCTCGACAGACGCGATAACTTCTGCTCGATAATTTCCCATTCAGGCAGGGGGTACAGCAGCAGGCACGGGTGATGGATGTCAATGGTGCAAACCATTTGACCGGTAGCGCTCTCGAGCAGTTGATCCCGATAACGGGTAGGCACAGATAAGCGCCCTTTACTGTCGAGATTAACTAACGTTGCTCCCCGGAACATGCCAGCCTCACCCCCGATTACCACTTTATCCCACAAATTCCCACTTAAAGGAGTTTACGGAGCGGAGGAAAACCTTGTCAAGCAAGTCACGGCGCTTAGCGGAGCAAAAAACCCATTGTTTACGGCTAATATCAGCGTTGAACAAATTCCGTACAGCAAACGAAGCAAATTAACGTCATGAATATTTGTAAGAAAAAAATCCAACAACTCATGATTGTTTAAAACAACTGAATATCATCAAAAGAAAAATATAAAGTGTCAGTTTGCGACGCGAGCGGCATTTTAGGACAATATGCAGCGAGATAACAGTACCAGTTAATCAGTCTGTACGCCGCACAGGAGCGAGATAAGGGCGAGATTGTCGCAACACACCAGTAAAGTGTTTGTTAATTCGGCAAATCCCTACATGCTTGTAACAAAATAATACAACCGTAACGCATCGTTACGTCTCAATTACCCAAAAATGGATAGTTGCATTTTTAATTCGGCATAATAGAAGAATCAATTTCAGATAATTCTAAAGAATATTCTTAATTATAATGCGGTTATTTCCGAGAACGGGATAATTGATGATGTCAGAGGCTTATCCGCCGACATCATCAATTGAGGCAACTTAGTTACGGCTTAGAATACCGCGACGGTACAGATTACGCCGTATACGCGTTAAACCTGGTTTGGGTTTACGCGGCTCATCCAGGCTTGCCAACACAATCTCCAACACGCGTTCCGCGACATCTCGATGGCGCTGCGCCACCGCCAGAACCGGGCACTGCAGGAAGTCGAGCAGCTCGTGGTCGCCAAAAGTCGCAATCGCTAAATCAGACGGTAACTGCCCGTCGCGGCGCAGGGTCACATCCATCACCCCCTGCAACAGGGCAAACGACGTGGTAAACAACGCCTGAGGCATTGGATGCGTTTCCAGCCATTTATCAAATAACTGCGCGGCCGCCTCCCGCTCATAGCTGTTGGCATAGAGAAAATGCACTTCACGCGGATCGTCCTTCCACGCGGTACGGAAACCCTGTTCGCGCAGGAAACTGACGGACAATTCAGGAAGCGCCCCCAGATAGAGCACGGTTTCAGCAGGGAATTTACGTAACTCCTCCGCCAGCATCTGCGCATCATCCTGGTCTGCGCCCACCACGCTGGTGAAATGTTCACGATCCAGCGCGCGATCCAGCGCCACAATCGGGAATGAACTGTTCGCCCAGCGCTGATAAAACGGATGTTCAGGCGGCAAGGAAGTCGAAACGATAATGGCATCAACCTGACGTTGTAAAAGATGCTCAATACAGCGCATTTCGTTATCCGGCTGATCTTCAGAGCAGGCAATCAGTAGTTGATACCCGCGCTGACGCGCCTGGCGCTCCAGATAGTTTGCGATCCGGGTATAGCTCGTGTTCTCGAGATCCGGGATCACCAACCCGATAGAACGTGTGCGTCCAGCACGCAGCCCGGCCGCCACGGCATTCGGGTGGTAATTATGCTCACGCACCACCGCCATGACTTTTTCAACCGTTTTGTCGCTTACGCGGTATTGCTTTGCTTTGCCGTTAATAACGTAGCTTGCAGTCGTTCGCGAAACGCCGGCCAACCGAGCGATTTCATCCAGTTTCACAATTGCCCCTTGCGTAAAATGTACAAACCATAACCTTTGAGATGGCATGGGTTAAACTTCTTAACATCTAAGCGCAGAATAATGACTGCGGCAACCGCTTTTGTCTCTGGTTACTGCTGATTTCGCAAAAAAAAAGCAACCGATAGCCAATGCATCTCGCGTAGGTCAGGTAAGCGTTAGCGCATAATTTTATCGCCGCGGGAAAGCCCCACCACGCCGGAACGGGCAACTTCCACGATTTTGGCGACTTCCCGTAGCGTTGCCAGAAACGCATCCAGCTTATCGCTGGTGCCCGCCAGCTGTACGGTGTAGATCGACGGCGTAACATCGATGATTTGCCCACGGAATATCTCCGTGTTGCGTTTCACCTCTTCCCGGCCATAGCCACTGGCCTGGATTTTCACCAGCATGATTTCTCGTTCAACGTGGGCGCCCTGCCCCAGTTCGCTGACGCGCAAAACATCCACCAGTTTGTGTAGCTGCTTTTCGATCTGCTCCAGGACTTTCTCATCCCCTACCGTTTGAATCGTCATTCGCGATAAGGTCGGGTCGTCAGTCGGCGCGACGGTCAGGCTTTCAATGTTGTATCCGCGCTGGGCGAAGAGACCAATCACACGTGACAATGCACCCGACTCGTTTTCCAGCAATACTGATAATATCCGGCGCATAATCAGGTCCTCTCCGTTTTACTTAACCACATTTCGTCCATCCCGCCCCCACGAATCTGCATCGGGTAGACATGCTCACTGCCGTCGACGGTGACATCAATAAACACCAAGCGATGGTTACGCACATGTTCCAGCGCTTCGCCCAGCTTGCTCTCCAGTTCGCCTGGATGATTAATCTGGATACCGATATGCCCATAAGCTTCAGCAAGGCGCACAAAATCGGGTAGCGACTGCATGTAAGACTGGGAGTGACGCCCGGAGTAAATCATGTCCTGCCACTGTTTGACCATGCCGAGATAGCGGTTGTTAAGGTTGAGCACCAGTACCGGTAGCTCATATTGCAGCGCCGTCGACAGTTCCTGGATGTTCATCTGAATGCTGCCATCCCCGGTAACACACACCACCGTTTCATCCGGCAGCGCCATTTTCACCCCTAACGCCGCGGGTAACCCGAATCCCATGGTGCCGAGGCCGCCTGAGTTAATCCAGCGGCGTGGTTTATCGAACGGATAGTAAAGTGCGGCAAACATTTGATGCTGACCAACGTCAGAGGTCACGTATGCATCCCCTTTCGTCAGACGCCAGATGGTTTCAATCACCGCCTGCGGTTTAATACTTTCACTTTGCGTGTCGTATTTCAGGCACTGACGAGCGCGCCAGTGTTCGATCTGTTGCCACCAGTCACGGTTATCATCCAGCGGCTGCTGCGATTTCTCCTGCGGCAGCAGTTCAAGCATCTGATCCAGCACCAGGCGAGCATCGCCCACAATCGGAATATCCGCAGTGACGGTTTTTGAAATTGAGGTCGGATCGATGTCGATATGCAGCACGGTCGCATTCGGGCAATATTTTGCCAGGTTATTGGTCGTTCGATCGTCAAAACGAACGCCGACGGCAAAGATCACATCAGAATGATGCATGGTCATATTCGCTTCGTAAGTACCATGCATGCCCAACATTCCCAGCGCCTGGCGATGCGTGGCCGGAAACGCGCCTAACCCCATCAGCGAGGAGACAACCGGCAGATTGAGTGCTTCGGCAATTTGCCCCAGTTGTTCGTGACAGGCGGCATTCACCGCGCCACCACCAACATAGACAACCGGTTTCTTCGCCGCGACCAGCGTCTGCAAAGCACGTTTTATCTGTCCTTTGTGCCCGGTCGTTGTCGGGTTATACGAACGCATACTCACCGACTCCGGCCAGCTATAAGGCAGTTTTTTCGCCGGATTCAGAATATCTTTCGGCAAATCCACCACCACCGGCCCCGGACGACCGCTTGCCGCCAGCCAGAAGGCTTTTTTCAGCACCTGCGGGATATCTTCCGTTTGTTTAACCAGAAAACTGTGTTTTACCACCGGGCGGGATATACCCACCATGTCGCACTCCTGGAAGGCATCGTAGCCAATCAGGGAGGTGGCGACCTGGCCAGAGAGGATCACCAACGGAATGGAATCCATATATGCCGTTGCAATCCCGGTGATCGCATTGGTTGCCCCTGGTCCGGAAGTGACCAAAACGACGCCCACTTCTCCCGTGGCACGAGCCAGGCCATCAGCCATATGTACTGCGGCTTGCTCATGACGGACTAACACATGATCAATACCGCCGACCGTATGCAATGCATCATAAATATCGAGGACGGCCCCCCCGGGATAACCGAATACCTGCTTCACACCCTGATCGATAAGCGATCGGACGACCATCTCGGCTCCAGACAACATCTCCATGGCTTGCCTCACTCTTATAATGAATTACGGTTTAACAACACATTAACCGCTGATGATGACGCATGGCAATTGACTCCGAAGGGGTGGCACTGGAGTAAATAAGAATAAAACGGAGGTTAGAATTGAATAAATGGAGAATTAAACCAGCATAAGCAATTGATATGATAAATAATCGCTTAAAAAGGGGGACTTACAGCAATTAGTCTATTTTTTTACACTTTCGGACATACGTAAAAAGTCGAGTTCAGCACAAAATTTTAGATATAAAGACAAAAGCAGAATAAACCAGATGTACTCCCCGATTTATTCTGCCAGCGGCTACTTCTTACATACGGAGACCAACAGTTCTTCCATCCATTGATGTCCTTTATCGCGCCCCGCAGCCTCATGCCAGGAAAGATAACATGTGCGGCTGTTCAATTTTAAAGGTAAAGGCAATATCTGCAGTTCTAAAGAATCGGCGAACTCTTCCGCCAACCAACGCGGCGCAATAGAGACCAGGTGCGTTTGCGACACAATATTAAGCACGCTGATTAATGCCATTCCCTGATAAGCCACGCAGGATTGTTTATCCGGTGTGTCATACCACGGCTGGCTGAATGAGGCGAAGCGATCGAGCGAAACCACGGCATGCTGTTCATGATAGAGATTGCTTTCCAGCAATGGGCCACTAATGCGCGGATGTTTTTTGCTTGCCACTAACACCATTTCGTCATTGAATAACGGAACACTGGTAAATTCCGGACGACGGAATTCTTCATAGCTAATAACAAACTCAGTTTCCTGATAACGTAATTGGTGCTCGGTATTTAGATTTAGTGAAGATTTAAAAACGACATTAATGTTCGGCGCGACTTGTTCAACTCGATTATAAATCAACGAAGTAAGAATATTATCCAATGGACTGCATACGCAAAGATTGAATACACGCTCGCTGCTGGTAGGTTCAAAGCCGGAACCAGGCAGTTCATTCTGCACTAATTGCAATGCCTGACGAACGGAGCCAAACAGCTGGAAGGCTCTTGCTGTCGGCTGGATTCCACGGCCATAACGAACAAAAAGCTCATCGTTAAACATGACTTTCAGGCGTGCGACCGCATTACTGACAGCGGGTTGCGACATCCCCAGCGTATGTGCAGCACGCGTAATATTTTGTTCCTGCATCACCGCATCAAAAACAGTTAATAAATTAAGATCAACCATGCGAAGCTGTGGCTTCCCCATCTCTATGAGATTAGATTTATCTATTATTTTTACTTCTGGCATATTTAACTCCACTGTCACTCTAAACTCCCTTTTCCCAGACGGAGTGCAGAAATAATCTCCGTTAATATGATTTACCATGCATATAAAATAAGAAAAAGGAAAAACATTAAAATTAGGAAAACATAAAGGCACAAATCTAAATGTACAAAAGAACACCACAAGCGTAGTGCGGCAGATGTCACTGCGCGATGATTCATATGTTTAAATTTCGAAAACAATATAACCATAAGCGTGGCGAATACACAATCATACGCACAGTGAATACGTATTTAAGTTTTAATTAAACATTTCTATTATTAACACATTAAAAGTTAACATTAATTTATCAATTATTGGGTAACACATTGGTTTCACCCATTCACAATGACTATAAAAGCTGATAAATCATAAAGATATGAAATCCCAAACGAGGCGTTATCTTCAGTTCTTCGTTACCATAAATGCAAATAAATATGCTTAAATATGTCAAACCGTGAAAAACATGTTCAACGATCAGATGATTAATTTTATATACCCTGAGAAATTCAGCACAATTCGCTTAAGTTTATCAGAAACTTTCCCCCTTAACGGGAGCATTTGCAGGGAATGGGGTTGACATCAGTCTTCATATCCAGTACCACTAAAAGCATATCGCATTCGCCTGGAGCTTGATTGATGACTTATATTGCTCGTTTTATCGGTCTACTACTACTAAACGCATTCTCATTGCGCGGTAGACTGGTGGACGACATTCAGCATTAAGTCAGCTCCAGTTAAGACAAAAAACCCGCGCCGTTGCGCGGGTTTTTTTATGCTCGAAGCAAGGCGCCCTAAAGACCAAGGACCTAAACCATGAGCCAGCAAGTCATTATTTTCGATACCACCTTACGTGACGGTGAACAGGCGTTACAGGCGAGCCTGAGTGTGAAAGAAAAACTGCAGATTGCGCTGGCCCTCGAGCGTATGGGCGTTGACGTGATGGAGGTCGGTTTTCCGGTCTCTTCACCGGGTGACTTTGAGTCCGTACAAACCATCGCTCGTCAGGTTAAGAACAGCCGCGTTTGCGCCTTAGCCCGCTGCGTAGAAAAAGATATCGACGTTGCCGCAGAATCTCTGAAGGTCGCTGAGGCTTTCCGCATTCATACGTTCATCGCCACCTCGCCGATGCATATCGCGACGAAATTGCGCAGCACGTTGGATGAAGTGATCGAGCGAGCAGTCTACATGGTGAAGCGTGCGCGTAATTATACGGATGACGTGGAGTTCTCATGCGAGGATGCTGGCCGTACCCCTATTGCCGATCTGGCCCGCGTGGTCGAAGCCGCGATTAATGCGGGAGCCAAAACTATCAATATCCCCGATACCGTGGGCTACACCATGCCTTTCGAATTCGGAGCAATCATTTCTGGTCTGTATGAACGCGTACCGAATATCGATAAAGCCATCATCTCCGTGCACACCCATGATGATTTAGGTCTGGGCGTTGGCAACGCGTTGGCGGCCGTCCACGCCGGTGCTCGCCAGGTGGAAGGCGCGATGAACGGTATCGGCGAACGCGCCGGTAACTGCTCACTGGAAGAAGTGATCATGGCGATCAAAGTGCGCAAAGATATCCTGAACGTACAGACCCGCATTAATCACCAGGAAATCTGGCGTACCAGTCAGTTAGTCAGCCAAATCTGCAACATGCCCATTCCGGCCAACAAAGCCATTGTCGGTAGCGGCGCCTTTGCCCACTCCTCTGGCATCCATCAGGACGGCGTACTGAAAAATCGTGAAAACTACGAAATCATGACGCCTGAATCCATCGGTCTGAACCAGGTGCAGTTGAACCTGACTTCCCGTTCCGGACGCGCCGCGGTGAAACACCGTATGGATGAGATGGGATATAAAGAGAATGAATACAACCTGGACAACCTGTACGACGCATTCCTGAAGCTGGCGGATAAAAAAGGTCAGGTATTTGATTACGACCTGGAAGCGCTGGCCTTTATTAATAAACAGCAGGAAGAGCCGGAGCATTTCCGTCTGGATTACTTCAGCGTGCAGTCCGGCTCAAATGACATCGCCACCGCCGCCGTCAAGCTGGCCTGCGGTGAAGAAGTCAAAGCCGAAGCGGCGAACGGTAACGGTCCGGTCGATGCCATTTATCAGGCCATCAACCGTGTGACCGAGTACAACATCGAACTGGTGAAATACAGCCTGACCGCCAAAGGGCACGGTAAAGATGCGCTGGGCCAGGTGGATATCGTTGCTAATTATAACGGTCGCCGCTTCCACGGCGTCGGTCTGGCAACAGATATCGTCGAATCGTCCGCGAAAGCGATGGTTCATGTGCTGAACAACATTTGGCGCGCCGAAGAAGTCGAAAAAGAATTGCAACGCAAAGCTCAGAACAACGAGAACAACAAGGAAACCGTGTGATGTCGAAGAATTATCATATTGCTGTTTTGCCGGGCGACGGTATTGGCCCGGAAGTGATGGCGCAAGCCCTGAAGGTACTGGACGCAATCCGCAACCGTTTTAACATGCGCATTACCACCAGCCACTACGACGTGGGGGGTGCCGCTATCGATAACCATGGTCAGCCGCTGCCGCCAGCGACGGTTGAAGGCTGTGAGCAAGCTGACGCCATTCTGTTTGGCTCCGTTGGCGGTCCGAAATGGGAAAATCTGCCACCAAACCAGCAGCCTGAACGCGGCGCGCTGCTGCCGTTGCGTAAACACTTCAAATTATTCAGCAACCTGCGCCCGGCTAAGCTGTACCAGGGTCTGGAAGCATTTTGCCCTCTGCGCGCAGATATTGCCGCGAACGGTTTCGACATCCTGTGCGTGCGCGAACTGACCGGCGGTATCTACTTCGGTCAGCCAAAAGGCCGCGAAGGCAGCGGACAACATGAAAAAGCCTTTGATACCGAGGTTTATCACCGTTTCGAGATCGAGCGTATCGCACGTATCGCGTTTGAATCTGCTCGCCAGCGTCGCCGCAAAGTCACGTCGATTGATAAAGCCAACGTACTGCAAACGTCTATTCTGTGGCGCCAAATCGTCAATGAAATTGCTAATGAATATCCGGATGTTGAGCTGGCGCATATGTACATCGACAACGCGACGATGCAGTTGATCAAAGATCCATCCCAGTTCGACGTGCTGCTTTGCTCCAACTTGTTTGGCGACATTCTGTCTGACGAATGCGCCATGATCACCGGATCAATGGGGATGTTACCGTCCGCCAGCCTGAATGAGCAGGGCTTTGGTCTGTACGAGCCCGCTGGCGGATCCGCTCCGGATATCGCCGGGAAAAACATTGCTAACCCTATCGCCCAAATCCTTTCGCTGGCGCTGCTGCTGCGCTACAGCCTGGACGCCAATGATGCGGCAACCGCAATTGAGAGCGCCATCAACCGCGCATTAGAAGAAGGCATTCGCACCGGTGACTTAGCCCGTGGCGCTGCCGCAGTCGGTACCGATGAAATGGGTGACATTATTGCCCGTTACGTCGCAGAAGGGGTGTAATCATGGCCAAAACGTTATACGAAAAATTGTTCGATGCGCACGTCGTCTACGAAGCGCAAAACGAAACCCCGCTGTTGTATATCGACAGACATCTGGTGCATGAAGTGACCTCTCCGCAGGCGTTTGATGGCCTGCGTGCGCATGGCCGTCAGGTGCGCCAGCCGGGTAAAACCTTTGCCACCATGGACCATAACGTATCCACGCAAACCAAAGACATTAACGCTTCCGGCGAAATGGCGCGCATTCAGATGCAGGAATTAATCAAAAACTGCAATGAATTTGGCGTCGAACTGTACGACCTGAACCACCCGTATCAGGGGATCGTTCACGTGATGGGGCCTGAGCAAGGCGTAACGTTGCCGGGTATGACCATCGTTTGCGGCGACTCCCACACCGCCACACACGGCGCGTTTGGCGCGCTGGCCTTTGGTATTGGCACCTCTGAAGTTGAACACGTTCTGGCGACGCAGACCCTGAAACAGGGGCGTGCCAAAACCATGAAGATTGAAGTTAACGGCACGGCAGCACCTGGCATTACCGCCAAAGATATCGTGCTGGCGATTATCGGTAAAACCGGTAGTGCAGGCGGTACCGGGCACGTCGTTGAATTTTGTGGCGAAGCCATCCGTGCGCTGAGCATGGAAGGCCGTATGACCCTGTGCAACATGGCCATTGAAATGGGCGCCAAAGCGGGTCTGGTCGCACCGGATGAAACCACCTTTAACTATGTGCAGGGTCGTTTACACGCACCGAAGGGTGAGGATTTTACCAACGCGGTTGCGTACTGGAAAACGCTGAAAACCGACGACAACGCGACGTTTAATACCGTCGTTACCCTGCAGGCCGAAGAGATCGCACCGCAGGTCACTTGGGGTACGAACCCGGGTCAGGTCATCTCGGTGAACGATAATATTCCCGACCCGGCGTCATTTTCCGATCCCGTTGAGCGCGCATCGGCTGAAAAAGCGCTGGCATATATGGGGCTGAAACCGGGTATTCCGTTAACAGAAGTGGCTATTGATAAAGTGTTTATCGGTTCCTGTACCAACTCGCGTATTGAAGATTTACGCGCTGCGGCCCAAATCGCCAAAGGGCGCAAAGTTGCGCCAGGCGTACAGGCGCTGGTTGTGCCGGGTTCTGGTCCGGTGAAAGCGCAGGCTGAAGCGGAAGGTCTGGACAAGATCTTCATCGAAGCCGGGTTTGAATGGCGTTTACCGGGCTGTTCCATGTGTCTGGCCATGAACAATGACCGCCTGAACCCAGGCGAGCGCTGTGCATCCACCAGCAACCGTAACTTTGAAGGCCGCCAGGGCCGCGGTGGTCGCACGCATTTAGTCAGCCCGGCCATGGCCGCCGCTGCCGCCGTTACCGGTCATTTTGCCGACATTCGCAGCATCAAATAAGGAAACTACCATGGCAGAGAAATTTACCCAACATACCGGCCTGGTTGTCCCACTGGATGCCGCCAACGTGGATACCGACGCGATTATTCCCAAACAGTTTTTGCAGAAGGTTACGCGCACCGGTTTTGGCGCTCATCTGTTTAACGACTGGCGTTTCCTGGACGAAAAAGGGCAACAGCCTAACCCAGAGTTCGTACTGAACTTCCCGGAATATAAAGGCGCGTCAATTCTGCTGGCGCGGGAAAACTTTGGCTGCGGCTCTTCCCGTGAACATGCGCCATGGGCGCTGACCGATTACGGCTTTAAAGTAGTGATCGCGCCAAGCTTCGCTGACATCTTCTACGGCAACAGCTTCAATAACCAACTGCTGCCGGTGACCCTGAGCGATGCGCAGGTAGATGAAATGTTCGCCCTGGTGAAAGCCAATCCGGGCATTAAATTTGAAGTGGATCTGGAAGCGCAGGTGGTGAAAGCGGGCGATAAGTCCTACAGCTTTAAAATCGACGACTTCCGCCGCCACTGCATGCTGAACGGTCTGGACAGCATCGGGCTGACGCTGCAGCATGAAGCGGCCATCACCGAGTACGAAGACAAGCAGCTAGCGTTTATGCGCTAGTCCTTGTGGTGCCGGATAAGGCGTAAGCTGCCATCCGGCACTACAAAAATCAAACGTCCTTTACCCGCCCGGTCATCACCAGCGTGACCACAGAAATCGCCGCAATCACCCAATAGACGGCAAAGTGACCGTAGCTTTGCGCAACAGCCCCCTGAATCACTCCCGCGAGAATGACCCCCGTTGAAATACTGTTGGTAAATAATGTGGTCGCTGACCCCGCACGCCCTGGCATAAGATCCTGAAACCACAGCATTCCTATCCCGGCGATGATACCGATAAATACTGCATTAAATAGTTGCAGCACCAGCAGCGCCGTGCGGCTGTGAAAGAAGATCAAACCAAGATAAAACAGTACGCCCGCCGCGACGGCCGCGATCATCATTCGCCGTTTACCAAAGCGCTTCACATAGTAGCCCGCCAGGATCATCGCCGGAATTTCCAGCCCAGCCGCCGTCCCCATCAGGATACCGGCCAGCTTGTCCGGTAACCCCAGCTCAAGGCTTATCCACAGCGGCATATCGATGATGTACATGGTATTGCAGGTCCACATCAGCGTGGAGGCAATAAACAACATGCGCACATTTTTGTCCTGCCAACCGCCGGTCTGTTCCAGCGGTACGTCAACAGGTTGCTCCACCCGCGTGACTGACGGCAGTATCAGCGCAATCAGCACCAGGCTAATGGCGAAAATCCCTGCGGCAATGGAAAACATCGCCGTAAAGCCGTAATTCAGCGCCAGCATGAAGGCCAGCGGCGGTCCAATTACCCAGGCCAGCGAAAGCTGCGCACGCATCACCGAGCTAAACATCACCACTTCACGCGCGGAGTTATCAGCGTATTCCCGCGCCAGCGCAAACAGCTGCGGCATGGCGGTATTCGCCAGCGAGGCCAGCAGCACACCGCAGGTGATAAGCGTGAGATAGTGGCGATTAAACGCAAACAGCAGCGCGTTTCCGATTGCCATCAGGCAGCAGAACATGATCAGCTTGCGCCTGTCGCCCTGGCTGTCGGATCGTTTCGCGAGGGCAAGGCTGACAACGATCCCGACAATCGCATTGACGGTATAAAACAGCCCGACCCAAAACGGCTGCGCCCCGACTTCACGGCTCAGGAACAAGCTCAGCGTGGGTGCCTGCAATGCACCTGCTACGCCCATCATAAAAGCGACTAGCATAAATGCCGCGTAAACGCCGTTGAGGCGCCGTCCCATGGTCATAATCCAGAGCATTACAGTTCCTTTTAGCGCAGCAGAAACAAAAAAAGCCAGCAGTGATTATCTGCTGGCGCGGCGATTAACACCAATACTCAGTCACACATGATGTCTGCAATTCCCAATTCAGGAGTCAGGCTGTCACCTCCCACTGCATCAGTTCTTCGAGCATCTTTAAGCGCTGCGGTGCGCTCAGGCAAGCCAACCAGGACGATTTTTCTGTCGCGGTAAAGTATTTCAACCAGAACTGACGCATAGATGACCCCTTCGTTGTCTCATCGCTTCATCGGAATCTATTATTGGCTTAATATAGGGATAATAAAATTGCTGAGTTTTTCGCAGGAGTTCCCCTTTTATGTCTTCTGGTCGTCTGCAACAACAGTTCATCCGTCTGTGGCAATGCTGTGACGGCAAAACGCAAGACACGACGCTGAACGAGCTGGCGGAGCTGCTGAGTTGTTCGCGCCGCCATATGCGTACCCTGCTCAATACCATGCAAGAACGCGGCTGGTTAACGTGGGAAGCCGAAGTTGGGCGAGGTAAACGCTCGCGCCTGACTTTCCTCTATACCGGGCTGGCACTCCAGCAGCAGCGGGCAGAAGACCTGCTGGAACAGGATCGCATCGATCAACTGGTGCAGTTGGTCGGTGACAAAACGGCCGTACGACAAATGCTGATTTCTCACCTGGGGCGCAGTTTTCGCCAGGGGCGGCACATCATGCGCGTTCTCTATTATCGTCCCATGCACAACCTGCTTCCCGGTACGGCGCTACGCCGTTCAGAAACTCATATCGCCCGGCAAATCTTCAGCGCCTTAATTCGGGTAAATGAGGAAAATGGGGAACTGGAAGCGGACATCGCCCATCACTGGCAGCAGATTTCACCTTTACACTGGCGATTCTTCCTGCGTCCGGGGATTCATTTTCATCATGGCCGCGAACTGGAAATGGAAGATGTCATCACCTCGCTGATGCGCATTAACGCCCTGCCGCTGTACTCGCACATCACGCAGATCGTTTCTCCCACGGCCTGGACGCTGGATATCCATCTCGCCCAACCCGACCGCTGGCTTCCCTGGCTATTGGGGCAAGTCCCCGCCATGATCCTGCCGCGAGAATGGGAGACGCTCAGCAACTTCTCCAGCCACCCAATTGGCACTGGTCCCTATGCGGTGATGCGCAATACCAATAACCAACTGAAAATTCATGCATTTGATGATTACTTTGGCTACCGGGCGCTGATCGACGAAGTTAACGTTTGGGTTTTACCCGATATCGGTGAAGAGCCTGGCGGTGGGTTGACGCTAAAAGGCCCCACGGAGGATGAAAAGGCGATCGAAAGCCGCCTCGAGGAAGGATGCTACTACCTGCTGTTTGATGCGCGCACCCACCGTGGCGCTAATCAGGAGGTTCGCGATTGGGTTAGCCGCGTTCTTTCGCCAACCCATCTCATCTGCCACGCCGACGAACAGTTTCAGCGACTGTGGTTTCCCGCCTACGGTTTGCTCCCCCGCTGGCACCATGCCAAACCCGGCCATGGTGAAAAACCCGCCGGACTGGAAACGCTGACGATCACCTACTATCGCGATCACATCGAACATCGGATTATCGCGCAGATCATGAAGACGTTGCTGGCAGAGCATCAGGTACAGTTAAATATTCAGGAGATCGACTACGATCAATGGCATGCGGGTGAAATCGTCAGCGATATCTGGCTCAACAGCGCCAATTTTACCCTACCGCTGGATTTCTCGCTGTTCGCCCATTTGTGCGAAGTCCCGTTACTGCAAAACTGTATCTCGCGGGACTGGGAAAACGATGCGGCCCGCTGGCGAACGGGCGAAATGAGCCTGGCGGCATGGTGCCAACAGCTGCTCGCCACAAAGGCCATTGTGCCGCTGATCCACCACTGGCTCATCATTCAAGGACAGCGCAGTATGCGCGGGTTACGCATGAATACCCTCGGCTGGTTTGATTTTAAATCAGCGTGGTTTGCACCACCGGATCCTTAGATCCGGCTCTTGATTGCCGCATAGCAACAAAATCATTACACTAACGCCGTTCTCAACGGGGTGCTAAATAAAAACATACACAAAATCATTCACGCTGCATCAAGGCGGCAAGCGAGTGAGTCCCCAGGAGCATAGATAACTATGTGACTGGGGTGAGCGACAAATCTGCCGGGAGCAGATTTGAACGCTGCTTGCAGCGGCCCCGAAGGGGCGAGGCCCGGAGATGGGCCGAGTAACGCAGCCAACACAGAGGCAGCGTGAATGATGAAGTGTATGGGCTGAGAGATACCCGTCGAACCTGATCCGGATAATGCCGGCGAAGGGATTTGAGGCTGCAACTCAAGTCCTTTGCCACCCAACTTTATGAGGTGCAAAGTGTTTAAAAAATGTCTTCCGCTTTTACTGCTGTGCGCAGCGCCTGCTTTCGCCAAACCTGTACTGACAGTATATACCTACGACTCGTTCGCAGCTGACTGGGGCCCGGGTCCGACAATAAAAAAAGCCTTTGAAGCTGACTGCAACTGTGAACTGAAACTGGTCGCGCTGGAAGATGGTGTCTCGCTGCTTAACCGCCTGCGCATGGAAGGAAAAAACAGTAAAGCTGACGTCGTACTGGGCCTCGATAACAACCTTCTGGAAGCCGCCACCCAAACCAAACTGTTTGCCAAAAGCGGTGTAGCAAGTGAAGCCGTAAACGTGCCCGGCGGCTGGAAAAACGATACCTTCGTTCCGTTTGATTACGGCTATTTCGCCTTCGTTTATGATAAGAACAAGCTGAAGAATCCGCCCAAAAGCCTGAAAGAACTGGTAGAGAGCGATCAAAAATGGCGCGTCATTTATCAGGACCCGCGTACCAGCACGCCGGGGCTGGGCCTGCTGCTATGGATGCAGAAAGTCTATGGCGATAAGGCGCCGGAGGCCTGGCGCGCGCTTTCGGCAAAAACCGTCACGGTCACCAAGGGCTGGAGTGAAGCCTACGGCCTGTTCCTGAAGGGCGAAAGCGACCTGGTACTCAGCTACACCACCTCTCCGGCCTATCACATCATCGCCGAGAAAAAAGACAACTACGCCGCAGCCAACTTTAGCGAAGGCCACTATTTGCAGGTAGAAGTCGCCGCCCGTACTGCGGCCAGCAAACAGCCGGAACTGGCCGAGAAATTCCTCAAGTTTATGGTGTCTCCGGCCTTCCAGAACGCGATTCCGACCGGCAACTGGATGTATCCGGTAACCCAGGTCGCCCTGCCGTCTGGATTCGAGCAACTGAATAAGCCAGCCACCGCTCTGGAATTTACGCCGCAGCAGGTTGCGGCTCAACGCCAGGCATGGATTAGCGAATGGCAACGCGCCGTCAGCCGTTAATTCCCGGCTGGCTGGTTCCAGGGCTTACCGCCGCCACGCTGATGGTGGCCGTTGCCCTGGCCGCGTTTCTGGCGCTATGGTTTAACGCCCCACGGGGGGAGTGGATCTCACTGTGGCAAGACGACTACCTGTGGCACGTGGTGCGTTTTTCTTTCTGGCAGGCTTTTTTATCCGCAGTGCTGTCGGTCATCCCGGCGATTTTCCTTGCCAGAGCGCTCTATCGCCGCCGTTTTCCAGGACGACTGGCGCTGCTGCGCCTGTGCGCGATGACGTTAATCCTGCCAGTGCTGGTCGCGGTCTTCGGTATTCTTAGCGTGTACGGTCGTCAGGGCTGGTTGGCCTCGATCTGGCATACATTCGGGCTGGAATGGACGTTTTCGCCGTACGGTCTGCAGGGCATTCTGCTGGCGCACGTCTTTTTCAATCTGCCGATGGCCAGTCGTCTGCTGTTGCAGTCGCTGGAGAATATTCCCGGCGAACAGCGACAGTTAGCCGCTCAGTTAGGTCTGCGCGGCTGGCATTTCTTCCGCTTTGTTGAATGGCCGTGGCTGCGTCGGCAAATCCTTCCCGTCGCGGCGCTCATCTTTATGCTCTGTTTCGCCAGCTTCGCCACCGTTTTGTCACTGGGCGGTGGACCGCAGGCCACAACCATCGAGCTGGCGATTTATCAGGCGCTGAACTTTGATTACGATCCCGCCCGCGCCGCCATGCTGGCGTTGATCCAGATGGTTTGTTGTTTAGCGCTGGTGCTCTTCAGCCAACGTCTGAGCCGCGCCATCGCCCCCGGTACCACGCTGGTTCAGGGCTGGCGCGATCCCGACGATCGTCTGCACAGCCGCCTGGCAGACGCGCTGCTGATTATTCTGGCCCTGCTGCTACTGCTGCCGCCGCTGCTGGCGGTAATTGTCGATGGTATTAACCGCCATATGCTGGATGTTCTTAAGCAACCTGTACTGTGGC
This sequence comes from Citrobacter sp. RHBSTW-00859, assembly GCF_013729795.1. Lineage (NCBI taxonomy): Bacteria > Pseudomonadati > Pseudomonadota > Gammaproteobacteria > Enterobacterales > Enterobacteriaceae > Citrobacter > Citrobacter sp. RHBSTW-00859. Next base: position 4,103,617 of record NZ_CP056284.1, read on the forward strand.
ACGCGCTGGGAACCTCGCTGCGTATTGCGCTGGCGGCAGGTGCGTTGTGCGTTGTTCTCACCATGATGCTGTTATGGAGCAGTCGTGAACTGCGTGCCCGACAGCAGGTGCTGGCTGGTCAGATGCTGGAACTTAGCGGCATGATGATCCTCGCCATGCCGGGCATCGTGCTGGCAACCGGCTTCTTTCTGCTGCTCAATAACACCATTGGACTCCCCGAATCAGCCGACGGCATTGTCATTTTTACCAATGCGCTGATGGCGATCCCTTACGCGCTGAAGGTGCTGGAAAACCCAATGCGGGACGTCACCACCCGCTACAGTATGTTGTGCCAGTCGTTGGGAATTGAGGGATGGTCGCGCCTGAAAGTGGTTGAACTTCGCGCCCTGAAGCGCCCGCTGGCGCAGGCGATGGCTTTTGCCTGCGTGCTGTCGATTGGCGATTTTGGCGTGGTCGCGCTATTTGGTAATGAGGATTTCCGCACCCTGCCGTTTTATTTATATCAGCAGATTGGCTCTTATCGCAGTCAGGATGGCGCAGTTACGGCGTTATTGCTGCTGATCCTATGCTTTACGCTGTTTACCGTTATTGAGAAATTGCCGGGTCGAAATGTTAAAACTGATTGATATCACATGGCTTTATCACCATTTGCCGATGCGCTTTACGCTGTCGATCGCGCGCGGTGAGCAGGTCGCGATCCTCGGGCCCAGCGGCGCCGGGAAAAGTACGCTGCTGAATCTGATCGCCGGCTTTCTCACGCCTGCCAGCGGTACCATGTTGATTGAAGGTGAAGATCACACCGCCACGCCTCCCTCACGTCGCCCCGTTTCGATGCTGTTTCAGGAAAATAACCTGTTCAGCCACCTGAGCGTGCAGCAAAACATCGGCCTGGGCCTTAACCCGGGATTGAAGCTGAACGCATCGCAGCGGGAGAAAATGCATCACATCGCCCAGCAAATGGGGATCGACTCACTGCTGGAGCGCCTCCCCGGTGAGCTTTCCGGCGGTCAGCGACAGCGCGTAGCGCTGGCGCGTTGCCTGGTGCGGGAACAACCCATTTTGCTGCTTGATGAACCGTTCTCTGCGCTCGATCCCGCCCTGCGCCAGGAGATGTTAACGCTGGTTGCCGAGGTCTGTCGCGATAAACAGCTTACCTTGCTGATGGTGTCCCACAGTGTAGAAGATGCGGCGCGAATTGCGTCCCGTTCGATTGTGGTCGCCGACGGGCGCATCGCCTGGCAGGGCAAAACGGATGAGTTATTAAGCGGTCAGGCCAGCGCCTCGACGCTCTTGGGCATCAAAGCCGAGTGATTGATTTCCCAGGCCGGATAAGCGTCAGCGCCATCCGGCAAAAGAATCGTCAGAAACCCACGACTTTACGCAGAATATCAATATACACCGGCATCAGCGGATGGCGCAGTAACGCCACCAGCGCAACCACGCCGATCCCAAGCGTCAACGGCGCCAGATACAGTAAACGGCTGCGGGGGAAATACGCGGTTAAGCGATCGACTGCCGCTTTGCCGCTACGCCACAGTCGCCAGCAAAACCAGCCCCCTACCCATAGCAACAGCGCCGTCGCCAGCAGCAACCATTTGAAATCCCCGCTCTGCATCTCAGAAGGAATATCAATTGCCGCCCCCGCCAGGATCCCCGGCAGGAAGTAGAACGGCGGCCACAGTATGCAACCAATAATATTCGGGACGATAAATTTAGCGACAGGCAGATCCAGCATGCCCGCCACCATTGGCACCAGCGGACGCGTCGGTCCCACAAAACGCCCCACCAGAATGGTAAACATGCTGTGCTGATGCAGCGCGTGCTCGGTTTTATCCAGCAACGCCTTGTTCTTTTTCATGAACGACCAACGGTGCAGCGGCTTTTTAAAGCGCCAGCCCAACCAGAAAGAGATCCAGTCCCCCAACAGGCAACCAATGATGCCCGCAAGCCAGGCATGCCAGAAGTTCAGTTCGCCACTGCCAATCAGCGCCCCCAGTCCCGCCATCATCACGGTACCGGGCAGAATCAGGCCAACCAGCGCCAGTGACTCCAGAAAGGCCACCAGCAGTACGGCGATCAGGGAGTACAGGGCGGACTGAAGAATAAAGTGTTCCAGCAATGCTTGCATAATGTGTCCGTCAGATTTACGAAGCAGGGATTTTGATAACCCGTCTCAACTTCGTCAAGCCATCAATTGTCTGAATAGATTGCGAGTTATGACAACTTTCAGGACACATCATTCACTTTTTATTCACATCCGGCGCGAAACTCGCTCGGACTGGCGCCGGTACATTTTTTGAAAACGCGAGAAAAATAGAGCTGATCGTCAAAGCCAACATTGCGCCCCACCGTAGCAATGGGCATACGAGTGGTACTCAGCAATAGCTTGGCCTGGCTGATACGCTGATCCTCGCGCCAGCTTAATACGCTGATACCCAACTGTTGACGGAACAGATGCGACAAACGGGAAGGCGACAGGCAGACGTGCTGTGCGACGCTGGCAATATCAAAATTACTGTCCGCCAGGTGATCGCTGATGTACTGGCAGGCGTCGCGCACGCGGTTGTCCATGGGGGGATGCAGCGATTCATTAATGGCTTCCATACGTCGGAGCAATAACTGTTCCAGTAAATTAATCGCCAGCAGTTCGGAATAGCGACCTTCTCTCTGCCCGGCGTTGATTATCTGCCCAAACAGTTCGTTAAAATGCGGCTGATGTGCTTCATCCGGACGAAAGAATCCAGTCTGAGCAAAAATGGCCGGCCAGGTCAGCCACTCCTGCCAGTAGGCGCGTGGGCGAAAGTAAACCCACTGGTGATACCACTCGCTGGCATCAGGATGGCGTCCGTAGTGGTGAATTTCTCCGGGCGGAAACAGCAAAATATCGCCAGGCCGACAGACAAATTGTTTGCCCTGATTATTGATAACCCCTTCGCCACGGATAGTGAGATTGAGGATATAGCCCTTCATACCCAGCGGCCTGTCGATAAAAAAATCCAGGTATCCGTTCGCCTCGATGGGGGTTAATCCGGCCACCAAATGCGCGTTAAACGAATAGCCTGGCAGCAGGGGATCGTTTTGCGTTTCAGCCATAATTTCAATACTCCCTATATTCTGCTAAGAAACAATTTGTCCATATTACGCCAGACATCATTGCCGTCGCCCCTGCGGGCCGCTGTGTTTGCGGTAATGGACCATCAACCCCGCTTGTGAAAAGCACTTTGTAAAAAATATGTACTGCGCCAACGTTAAAATCGGCTAACAAAAGTGTCTATAACTACGGCAGAAATGTCCACATTGATTATTTGCACGGCGTCACACTTTGTGATGCCACAGCATTTTAGTCCATAAGATTAGCGAATCCTGCCTGACGGTTTTTATCCCTACTAACTACTGTTTATCCATACCCGTATTTTTGGATGGAGTAAGACGATGGCGATTGCAATTGGCCTCGATTTTGGCAGTGATTCAGTACGCGCTTTGGCAGTGGAATGTGCCACCGGTGAAGAAATCGCCACCAGCGTAGAGTGGTACCCACGTTGGCAGGAAGGACAGTATTGCGATGGCCCAAACAACCAGTTTCGCCATCATCCACGCGACTACATTGAATCGATGGAAGCGGCGCTGAAAACCGTGCTGGCCGAACTGAGCGTTAAACAGCGTGCGGAAGTGGTCGGGATTGGCGTTGACAGCACCGGTTCAACCCCGGCCCCCATCGATGCCGACGGCAACGTACTGGCGTTGCGTCCGGAGTTCGCTGAAAACCCAAATGCAATGTTTGTCCTGTGGAAAGATCACACCTCAGTAGAAGAAGCTGAAGAAATTACCCGTCTGTGCCACACACCGGGCAAGATCGATTACTCCCGCTATATCGGCGGTATTTATTCCAGCGAATGGTTCTGGGCCAAAATCCTGCATGTGACCCGTAAGGACCACGCGGTTGCCGAGGCCGCGGTTTCGTGGATTGAACTGTGCGACTGGGTTCCAGCCCTGCTCTCTAATACCGTACGTCCACAGGATATTCGTCGCGGTCGCTGCAGCGCCGGGCATAAATCCCTGTGGCATGAAAGCTGGGGTGGTCTACCGCCAGCCAGTTTCTTTGACGAACTCGACCCCATCCTCAACCGCCATCTGCAATACCCGATGTTTACCGATACCTTCACAGCCGACCTGCCGGTTGGCACCCTGTGCGCCGAGTGGGCGCAGCGTCTGGGGCTACCGGAAAGCGTGGTGATTGCAGGCGGCGCTTTTGACTGCCATATGGGCGCGGTCGGCGCGGGCGCACAGCCCAATACGCTGGTGAAAGTCATTGGCACGTCGACCTGCGACATTCTGATTGCTGACAAACACAGCGTCGGCGAGCGCGCGGTGAAAGGCATTTGCGGCCAGGTTGATGGCAGCGTGGTGCCGCATTTTATTGGCCTCGAGGCAGGCCAGTCCGCGTTCGGCGATATTTATGCCTGGTTTAGCCGTGTGCTGAGCTGGCCGCTGGAGCAGCTTGCCACGCAGCACCCGGAGCTGAAGACCCAGATTAAAGCCAGCCAAAAACAGCTGCTACCAGCGCTAACCGAAGCCTGGGCGAGAAATCCGTCGCTGGATCATCTGCCGGTGGTGCTCGACTGGTTCAACGGTCGCCGTACGCCCAATGCCAACCAGCGTCTGAAAGGAGTGATTACCGATCTGAATCTGGCAACCGACGCGCCAGCGCTGTTCGGCGGTCTGATTGCCGCCACCGCCTTTGGTGCTCGCGCCATCATGGAATGCTTCACCGAACAAGGCATTGCGGTTAACAACGTAATGGCGCTAGGCGGCATCGCCCGTAAAAACCCGGTCATCATGCAGGCCTGCTGTGACGTGCTCAACCGTCCGCTACAGATTGTCGCTTCAGACCAGTGCTGCGCACTCGGTGCGGCTATCTTTGCCGCCGTTGCCGCGAAAGTACACACCGATATCCCAGCCGCTCAGCAACAGATGGCAAGCGCCGTGGAAAACACGCTGCAACCTCGACCAGAGCAGGCTCAACGTTTTGAACAGCTTTACCGCCGATACCAGCAGTGGGCGATAAGCGCTGAACAACAATACCTTCCGACTGCCGCTCCGGCGCAACAAACCCCGGTAGACCAGGCAACCCTGACACATTAAGGACACGACAATGACGATTTTTGATAACTATGAAGTGTGGTTTGTGATTGGTAGCCAGCATCTGTATGGCCCTGAAACCCTGCGTCAGGTAACCCAACATGCCGAGCACGTCGTTAACGCGCTGAATACTGAAGCTAAACTGCCCTGCAAACTGGTTTTAAAACCTCTGGGTACTTCACCTGACGAGATTACCGCTATTTGTCGTGACGCTAACTACGACGATCGCTGCGCAGGTCTGGTGGTCTGGCTGCACACTTTCTCTCCGGCCAAAATGTGGATTAACGGTCTGACTATCCTCAACAAGCCGCTGATGCAATTCCATACCCAGTTCAACGCCGCCCTGCCGTGGGACAGCATTGATATGGACTTTATGAACCTGAACCAGACCGCGCACGGCGGCCGTGAGTTCGGCTTCATCGGCGCACGTATGCGTCAGCAGCACGCCGTGGTCACCGGTCACTGGCAGGACAAACAAGCGCACGAACGCATTGGCTCTTGGATGCGCCAGGCCGTGTCCAAACAGGATACCCGCCATCTGAAAGTCTGCCGTTTTGGCGACAACATGCGTGAAGTCGCGGTCACCGATGGCGATAAAGTCGCTGCGCAGATCAAATTTGGCTTCTCGGTAAATACCTGGGCCGTAGGCGATCTGGTGCAGGTAGTGAACTCCATTAGCGACGGCGAAATCAACGCGCTAATCGATGAGTATGAAAGCACCTACACCATGACGGCGGCAACGCAAGTCCACGGTGAGAAACGTCAGAACGTACTGGAAGCGGCCCGTATTGAACTGGGGATGAAGCGCTTCCTGGAACAGGGCGGATTCCACGCCTTTACCACGACATTTGAAGATTTACACGGCCTGAAACAGCTCCCGGGTCTGGCCGTACAGCGTCTGATGCAGCAAGGCTACGGCTTTGCGGGCGAAGGCGACTGGAAAACCGCCGCTCTGCTTCGCATCATGAAGGTGATGTCAACCGGTCTGCAGGGCGGCACCTCATTTATGGAGGATTACACCTACCACTTCGAGAAAGGCAACGATCTGGTGCTCGGCTCGCACATGCTGGAAGTGTGCCCGTCTATCGCGGTGGAAGATAAACCGATCCTCGACGTTCAGCATCTCGGCATTGGTGGCAAAGACGATCCCGCTCGTCTGATCTTCAACACCAAAACTGGTCCGGCAGTCGTTGCCAGCCTGATCGATCTTGGCGATCGCTATCGCCTGCTGGTTAACTGCATCGACACAGTTCAAACACCGCACTCCCTGCCGAAACTGCCGGTGGCTAACGCATTGTGGAAGGCCCAGCCTGATCTGCCAACCGCATCTGAAGCCTGGATCCTGGCCGGTGGCGCGCACCACACCGTCTTCAGCCACGCGCTGGATCTGAACGATATGCGCCAGTTCGCTGAAATGCACGATATCGAGATCGCCGTGATCGACAACGATACCCGCCTGCCGGCCTTTAAGGACGCGCTGCGCTGGAACGACGTCTATTACGGTTTTAAACGTTAATTATGTTGTTGCCGGATGGCTCTGCGCTTGCCCGCCATCCGGCACAGAGGAATCAACATGTTAGAAGATCTCAAACGTCAGGTGCTGGAAGCCAATCTGGCGTTGCCTAAGCACCACCTGGTCACCTTGACCTGGGGGAACGTGAGTGCCGTCGATCGCGAGCGCGGCGTGTTTGTGATTAAACCATCCGGGGTCGATTACAGCGTTATGACCGCAGAAGATATGGTCGTAGTCAGTATCGCCACCGGTGAGGTTGTAGAAGGTGCGAAGAAACCCTCCTCCGATACCCCAACGCACCGTCTGCTGTATCAGGCATTCCCGACCATTGGCGGCATTGTTCATACCCATTCGCGTCATGCAACCATCTGGGCGCAGGCGGGCCAGTCGATTCCAGCCACGGGTACCACTCATGCGGACTATTTCTACGGATCGATTCCCTGCACACGGAAAATGACCGAGGAAGAAATCAACGGCGAATATGAGTGGGAAACCGGTAATGTGATCGTTGAAACCTTTGAGAAACAAGGTATTGACGCTTCGCAGATGCCTGGCGTGCTGGTGCACTCTCACGGTCCGTTTGCGTGGGGAAAAAACGCCGAAGATGCGGTACACAACGCCATCGTGCTGGAAGAAGTCGCCTACATGGGGATCTTCTGTCGCCAGCTCGCGCCGCAATTGCCGGATATGCAGCAAACCCTGTTAGATAAACATTACCTACGTAAACACGGCGCAAAAGCCTACTACGGCCAGTGAAAACAATCTGAGCGCGCCCGAAATCTCGGTGGCGCGCTCTCTGGTTATTCCTTTATATATTCCGCAAACGCACTTCGATACACACAGTTATTAGCACAAACGTATTTAATCACGTTGTCATAATGTCCCTGCGCCTCTTCACCATCCAGTGAATGAAAGAAAATGTAATCTGTAATCGTTGACTGCCAGCGCTGTCCATTCAACAGATAATTAATCACCGTATCACGATGACCATTTATTCTGTCATGCCCTTGCCAGTGAAAGAAAGCATTCCCACGTTCAATAACCTCAGTACGCCAAATTTGACCTGACCACGTTCTATACTCAATATATTGACTTACTGATTTAATTGTAGGGTTAGATAACTGAGTATTAACAAATAAATAGTGATCATATCCTACCTGTAACGCCTGAGTATAAATATCCATAATAGGCCTCCATAACACTACGCACCCAAGCTATTGATATAAAACACCCGAGCTATCAGATGAATAAAATTATATTCAGCGATAAAAATCAAATTATACAGAGAGATATTCCCGACGAAATCGAACCGAAAATCCGTTTTTATCCAGACAATAGTAAGCCATAAAAATATATTATATTCAACCTGGTAACCCGAGTGTTTGATTAAAATAGTTACACTAACCATGAATAAAAACAAATAAAAAAAATAACCATTTTTCCTGAACCGAGGGATGAGTAACAAAACCATACGAGCACGATTCCGAAAATGACATAAAAATCCTGAAACGGACTTCCAATTTATGAAACAAATATAATTACAAAAGAATAATAGATCCAAATAGCCATGACAGGCCAATAAAATAATTAAAGGAAGAGCTTTCAATTAAGGCATTCATTTATTAAATACCAAACCCTATCCTGTAACACTTTTACTGCGGAGGGCATTTTACTTTTATTGTCACAATAACTGCCCGCAGCTCTCATTTTTAACTGTACAAAATAACAGTAAAATCGTGTAAACCAGGCTATAATAATGCCTGGTTTTTTAATGGGTACGCAGCGTGGCGCAGGCAGGCTTTATTTTAACCCGGCACTGGCGGGACACCCCGCAGGGAACTGAGGTCACATTCTGGCTGGCTACAGACGACGGGCCGCTACAGGTCACGCTCGCGCCTCAGGAGTCGGTCGCGTTTATTCCTGTCAGTCAGGTTCCTCGCGTAGCGTCATTATTACGCAATGAAAACGGCTATCGTCTGACGCCGCTGCAATTGCAAGACTTCCACCGCCAGCCCGTTTCCGGCCTGTATTGCCGCTCACATCGCCAGCTCATGCGGCTGGAAAAGCTGCTGCGTGAAAACGCAATTACCGTCTACGAGGCCGACGTGCGTCCGCCGGAACGGTATCTGATGGAGCGTTTTATCACCTCGCCTGTTTGGGTTGAAGGCGACAGACATAACGGTACGCTGGTTAATGCCCGGTTGAAGCCGAACCCTGACTATCGACCGCCGCTGAAATGGGTCTCGCTGGATATCGAAACCACGCGCCACGGCGAACTCTACTGTATCGGCCTTGAAGGCTGTGGGCAGCGTATTGTCTACATGCTCGGTCCGGCAAACGGCGATGCCTCAGCGCTGGATTTTGAACTTGAATATGTCGCAAGCCGCCCGCAGTTACTGGAAAAGCTCAACGACTGGATTGCCCGTCACGATCCTGATGTGGTAATCGGCTGGAACGTCGTGCAATTCGATTTACGCGTCCTGCAAAAGCATGCTGAACGTTACCGCATTCCCCTGCGTTTTGGCCGTGACAATAGCGAGCTGGAGTGGCGCGAACATGGCTTCAAAAACGGCGTATTCTTCGCGCAGGCTAAAGGTCGCCTGATTATCGACGGCATTGAGGCGCTTAAATCCGCATTCTGGAATTTCTCATCCTTTTCGCTGGAAACGGTGTCACAGGAGCTGCTGGGCGAAGGGAAGTCGATAGATAATCCCTGGGACAGGATGGACGAAATAGATCGCCGGTTTGCCCAGGATAAGCCCGCACTCGCCACCTACAATCTCAAAGACTGTGAGCTGGTCACGCGTATTTTTCATAAAACCGAGATCATGCCATTTTTGCTGGAACGATCGACGGTAAACGGCCTGCCGGTCGACCGGCACGGCGGTTCCGTTGCCGCCTTCGGCCATCTCTACCTACCGCGAATGCACCGGGCGGGCTATGTGGCACCGAATCTGGGGGAGGTTCCCGCGCACGCCAGCCCCGGTGGCTACGTGATGGACTCGCGCCCGGGTTTGTACGACTCCGTGCTGGTGCTGGATTACAAAAGCCTGTACCCGTCAATTATTCGTACTTTTTTGATCGATCCAGTGGGACTTATCGAAGGGATGGCACAGCCGGATCGGGAACACAGTACCGAGGGGTTCCTTGACGCCTGGTTCTCACGCGAAAAGCACTGTCTGCCGGAAATTGTTACCCAGATCTGGCATGGGCGCGATGAAGCCAAACGCCGCGGCAATAAGCCGCTCTCACAGGCGCTGAAAATCATCATGAACGCGTTTTACGGCGTGCTTGGCACCACCGCCTGCCGCTTTTTCGACCCGAGGCTGGCTTCGTCTATCACCATGCGCGGTCACGCGATCATGCGTCAGACCAAAGCGCTGATTGAGGCTCAGGGTTACGACGTCATCTATGGCGACACCGACTCCACCTTTGTCTGGCTTAAAAAGGCGCACTCGGAAGACGATGCGGCCCGGATTGGTCGGGAGCTGGTAAGCTATGTCAACAACTGGTGGGCGCAATCGCTGAAGCAGCAAAACCTGACCAGCACGCTGGAGCTGGAATTTGAAACCCACTTTTGTCGCTTTCTGATGCCGACCATTCGCGGTGCAGATACCGGCAGCAAAAAACGCTACGCCGGAATGATTCAGTCAGGCGCTGAGCAACGCATGGTATTTAAAGGTCTGGAAACGGTACGCACCGACTGGACGCCGCTGGCCCAGCAGTTTCAGCAGGAGCTGTACCTGCGAATTTTTCGTAACGAGCCCTATCAAGAGTTTGTTCGCGAGACTATCGACCGTCTGATGGCGGGTGAACTGGATGAACACCTGGTGTACCGCAAACGCCTGCGCCGCCCGTTGAGCGAATACCAGCGGAATGTTCCGCCGCACGTTCGCGCCGCGCGGCTCGCCGATGAGCAGAACGTCAAACTGGGGCGTCCGCAGCAGTATCAGAATCGTGGCACGATTAAATATGTCTGGACGATAAATGGACCTGAACCTGTTGATTATCAGCTATCTGCACTTGATTACGAGCATTATCTGACCCGCCAGATCCAGCCGGTTGCCGAGGGAATTCTTCCCTTTATTGACGATAATTTTGCTACACTACTCACAGGACAACTGGGGTTATTTTGACGCGTGACGAAACCGCCGCCATCCAGTACCATAGCGCCCTTTCCATTCCTGGACCCATTTAACACCCCTACCACTGATTTATTAGCCTGGTAGCGGGGTCGTATGCTCTCAATAACGGGGACTAGCCCGGAAAATGACGAGTATTGCCTGCAATTAAAGATATAGAGCCGAACATATATGCCTTTTACACTTGGTCAACGCTGGATCAGCGATACAGAAAGCGAATTGGGACTTGGTACTGTTGTCGCCATGGATGCGCGAACCGTCACTTTACTTTTCTCATCGACGGGTGAAAACCGTCTGTATGCGCGCAGTGATTCCCCCGTGACCCGCGTGATGTTCAATCCTGGTGACACGATCACGAGCCATGAAGGCTGGCAACTGCATGTCGATGAAGTAAAAGAAGAAAACGGCCTGCTTGCCTATATCGGAACCCGCCTTGATACCGAAGAAACCGGTGTAACGCTGCGTGAAGTGCTGCTCGACAGCAAACTGGTTTTCAGTAAACCCCAGGATCGCCTGTTTGCCGGCCAGATTGACCGTATGGACCGCTTTGCGCTGCGCTATCGCGCACGTAAATTTCAGAGCGAACAGTACCGTATGCCGTGGAGTGGTTTGCGTGGTCAACGTACCAGCCTGATCCCCCACCAGCTCAACATTGCCCATGATGTCGGCCGTCGTCATGCCCCTCGCGTGTTGCTGGCAGACGAAGTGGGTTTAGGTAAAACCATTGAAGCTGGGATGATCCTGCATCAACAGCTGCTGTCAGGCGCCGCGGAGCGCGTGCTGATCATCGTCCCGGAGACGTTACAGCACCAGTGGCTGGTCGAAATGCTGCGTCGTTTCAACCTGCGCTTTGCGCTGTTTGATGATGAGCGTTATGCAGAAGCGCAGCACGATGCCTACAACCCGTTTGAAACCGAACAGTTGGTTATCTGTTCGCTGGACTTTGCCCGTCGCAGTAAACAGCGTCTGGAGCACCTGTGTGATGCCGAATGGGATCTGCTGATTGTCGATGAAGCCCATCACCTGGTGTGGAGCGAAGACGCGCCCAGCCGTGAATATATGGCCGTTGAGCAGTTGGCAGAGCGCGTACCGGGCATCCTGCTGCTGACCGCAACGCCGGAACAGCTGGGCCTGGAAAGCCACTTTGCGCGCCTGCGCCTACTGGATCCAAGCCGCTTCCACGATTTCGCCCAGTTTGTTGAAGAACAGAAAAATTACCGTCCGGTCGCCGACGCCGTCGCCATGTTACTGGCAGGCAACAAGCTGAGTAACAATGAGCTGAACATGTTAGGTGACATGATTGGCGAACAGGACATTGAGCCGTTACTGCAGGCGGCAAACAGCGACAGCGAAGACGCCCAGAGCGCGCGTCAGGAGCTGGTTTCGATGCTGATGGACCGCCACGGCACCAGCCGAGTACTGTTCCGAAATACCCGTAACGGTGTGAAAGGCTTTCCTAAACGCGAGCTGCATACCATCAAATTGCCGTTGCCAACCCAATACCAGACGGCCATTAAAGTCTCCGGTATTATGGGCGCACGTAAGAGCGCGGAAGACCGCGCGCGCGACATGCTCTACCCGGAGCAGATTTATCAGGAATTCGAAGGCGACACCGGCACCTGGTGGAACTTTGACCCGCGCGTGGAATGGCTGATGGGCTACCTGACCAGCCACCGCTCGCAAAAAGTTCTGGTTATCTGCGCGAAAGCCACCACTGCGCTTCAGCTGGAGCAGGTTCTGCGCGAGCGCGAAGGTATCCGCGCCGCCGTGTTCCATGAAGGGATGTCGATCATTGAACGTGACCGCGCTGCGGCCTGGTTTAGCGAAGAAGATAGCGGCGCCCAGGTGATGCTGTGCTCTGAAATCGGCTCCGAAGGGCGTAACTTCCAGTTCGCCAGCCATCTGGTGATGTTTGATCTGCCTTTCAATCCGGACCTGCTGGAACAGCGTATTGGCCGTCTGGACCGTATTGGTCAGGTGCATGATATCCAGATCCACGTTCCATACCTGGAAAAAACCGCGCAATCCGTGCTGGTGCGTTGGTACCACGAAGGTCTGGATGCGTTCGAACACACTTGCCCGACCGGACGTACCATCTATGACACGGTATATAACAATCTAATCGGCTACCTGGCTGAGCCAGAAAACACCGATGGCTTTGACGATCTGATCAAAACCTGTCGCGAACAGCATGACGCGCTGAAAGCGCAGCTGGAGCAAGGTCGCGATCGCCTGCTGGAGATCCACTCTAACGGCGGCGAAAAAGCGCTGGCGCTGGCTGAGAGTATTGAAGAACAGGACGACGATACCAGCCTGATCGCCTTCGCCATGAACCTGTTTGATATCGTTGGTATTAATCAGGATGACCGTGGCGACAATTTGATCGTGCTGACACCGTCCGATCATATGCTGGTGCCGGATTTCCCTGGGCTGCCGGAAGATGGCTGTACCATTACGTTTGAGCGTGATGTTGCCCTGTCGCGTGAAGACGCGCAGTTTATTACCTGGGAGCATCCGCTGATCCGTAATGGTCTGGATCTGATCCTCTCCGGCGACACCGGAAGCAGCACCATTTCTTTGCTGAAAAACAAAGCATTACCGGTCGGTACTCTGCTGGTTGAACTGGTCTACGTCGTTGAAGCGCAAGCGCCAAAACAGCTGCAGTTAAACCGCTTCCTGCCGCCAACTCCGGTACGCATGCTGCTGGACAAAAACGGCAACAACCTTGCCGCGCAGGTTGAATTCGAAACCTTTAACCGTCAGCTCAGCGCCGTTAACCGCCACACCGGCAGTAAACTGGTCAACGCCGTTCAGCAGGATGTTCATGCCATTCTGCAACTCGGTGAAGCGCAGGTAGAAAAATCGGCCCGCGTGCTAATCGATGCGGCGCGCAAAGAGGCGGACGAGAAGCTGACGGCTGAACTCTCCCGTCTGGAAGCGCTGCGTGCCGTTAACCCGAACATCCGTGATGACGAACTCAGCGCCATTGAAAGCAATCGTCAGCTGGTGATGGAAAGCCTGGATCAGGCGGGATGGCGTCTGGATGCCCTGCGCCTGATCGTCGTGACGCATCAGTAACGGAGCCTGACATGGGGATGGAAAACTATAATCCGCCGCAGGAACCCTGGCTGGTTATCCTGTATCAGGATGAGCACATTATGGTGGTCAACAAGCCGAGCGGCTTGTTGTCCGTGCCGGGTCGTCTGGATGAACACAAAGACAGCGTGATGACGCGTATTCAGCGCGATTACCCGCAAGCTGAATCCGTACATCGTCTGGATATGGCAACCAGCGGCGTGATTGTAGTGGCGCTAACTAAAGCGGCAGAGCGCGAGCTAAAGCGCCAGTTTCGCGAACGCGAGCCGAAGAAACAGTATGTCGCACGCGTCTGGGGACATCCCGCTCCGGCCGAGGGGCTGGTTGATTTACCGCTGATTTGCGACTGGCCGAATCGGCCAAAGCAGAAAGTGTGTTATGAGACCGGAAAATCGGCGCAGACCGAGTATGAAGTGGTGGAGTTCGTGGAAGATAACACCGCCCGGGTCGTGCTCAAACCCATTACCGGACGCTCCCACCAGTTGCGTGTGCATATGCTGGCATTAGGGCATCCGATCCTGGGCGACCGCTTCTACGCCCCGCCACAGGCCCTGGCGTTAGCGCCGCGCCTGCTGCTGCATGCAGAGATGTTAACTATCACGCATCCCGAATACGGCAACAGTATGACGTTTAAAGTTCCAGCAGATTTTTAAACGCAGGACCCATTTAGGCCGAGTGCTTCGCTTGCCCGGCCTACATTCATTAACGTAGGCCGGATAAGGCGCTAGCTGCCACCCGGCATAACGATTATTTAAAGCCTTTCTGTTCTTTAATTAGCTCGTAAGCTTTTTGTATTTCCTGCGCTTTTTGCTTTGCCATTTCCATCATTTCTGGCGGCAGACCTTTCGCCACCAGTTTGTCCGGATGGTGCTCGCTCATCAGCTTACGGTATGCGCGCTTAATGGTGGTCGCATCATCGGTCGCTTTCACACCCAGCACATTGCAGGCGTCTTCCAGCGTCGGACCGCGTTGCGCCTGCTGCCAGCCACCGCCGCCGGACTGCTGCTGATATCCGCCGCCAAACTGGGCGCCGCCCTGCATCATGCGCAGAAACTGATCAAACTGGGTACGTGAGATCCCCAACTCTTCAGCAATAACATACAGCACTTCACGCTCGTTCGGATGCAACGACCCATCGGCAAAAGCCGCCTGGATCTGAATCTCCAGAAACATGCGGATCAGATCGAAGCGACCAAAACAGACGCTGCGAAACTGACGCATTTTTTCACGTAATGGGTAATTGTCCGTTTTTCCCACCCGGAAGGCATGTTGCGCGGCGGTACGCGAGTCACCGTGCAAATTCATTCGATCCATCAATTGACTGGCGATATGGATATCGGCTTCCGTGACGCGACCTTTGGATTTGGTCAGGTGCCCCATCACCTCAAAAGTGGTGGCAAAAAACAGCGCCTGGCGTTCACGCTGGTTGGCAAACCACGCCATTTTGCGCATGCGGGCTTTGTCGAACATGTGGCCAACTAACAGGCCCAGAACCACACCCCAGAAGCCGCCGCCCATCATTAAGGCCACGGCGACACCAATTATCTTTCCCCAATACTGCATAGACTCCCCAAATCTTTCTGCCCTCAGCCAGGATATGTCCCACAATATAAGGTGCTTTTACCGATTTACGGCTGCGGTCAATTGTGGGACATCGCCTATAATTTGCATTATCATACCTGTCATTCTATGCCGTGCCTAACACCACAAACGCTATACCCGTTGGATTTCGAGTTGCAACAAGGCGGCAACGCAGTGACCAATTCGTCTGGAACGAAGATGCAGCTTGAAAGGTGGCGGGATAAAATGGGCAGGATTAATACTAGCGAAGTGAAGATGAGATAAGTTAGGCTGTGACCGTTTGTCACGCGCGACGCTACTGATGATGGAACAATAAATACAACGTATGAAAAAACGTATTCCCACTCTTCTGGCCACCATGATTGCCAGCGCCCTCTATAGCCATCAGGGTCTGGCAGCCGATCTCGCCTCACAGTGTATGCTGGGCGTGCCAAGCTATGACCGTCCTCTGGTACAGGGCGAGACTAATGAATTACCCGTCACCATCACTGCTGACAACGCGAAAGGGAATTACCCGGATGACGCGGTGTTTACCGGCAATGTGGACATCGCACAGGGTAACAGCCGCCTGCAGGCCGACGAAGTGCAGCTTCATCAGAAGCAGGCAGAAGGCCAGCCGGAGCCAGTTCGTACCGTCGATGCGCTGGGCAATGTCCATTATGATGACAATCAGGTTATTCTGAAGGGGCCGAAGGGCTGGTCTAATCTGAATACCAAAGATACCAACATCTGGGAAGGTGATTATCAGATGGTAGGTCGTCAGGGGCGCGGAAAAGCCGATCTGATGAAGCAGCGTGGGGAAAACCGCTATACCATTCTGGAAAACGGTAGCTTCACCTCCTGTCTGCCAGGTTCCAATACCTGGAGCGTCGTCGGCAGCGAAGTCATTCACGACCGTGAAGAACAGGTCGCAGAGATCTGGAACGCCCGTTTTAAACTGGGTCCGGTTCCGGTCTTTTACAGTCCTTATTTACAGTTACCCGTCGGCGATAAGCGTCGCTCTGGTTTCCTGATCCCGAACGCAAAATACTCTACCAATAACTATTTTGAGTTCTATCTCCCGTATTATTGGAACATTGCGCCCAATATGGACGCCACCATCACGCCGCATTATATACACCGTCGTGGCGGTATCATGTGGGAGAACGAATTCCGCTACCTCACCCAGGCGGGCGCAGGTCTGATGGAGTTCGACTATCTGAATTCCGATAAAGTGTACGAGGATGAACACCCGAAGGATGATAATTCCCGCCGCTGGCTGTTCTACTGGCAGCACGCCGGTGTAATGGATCAGGTGTGGCGTTTTAACGTCGACTACACCAAGGTCAGCGATTCCAGCTACTTTAACGACTTTGACAACAAGTACGGTTCCAGTACTGACGGCTACGCCACGCAAAAATTCAGCGTCGGCTATGCGGTACAAAACTTTGATGCGACGGTTTCGACCAAGCAGTTCCAGGTCTTTGACGATCAGAACAACAGTAGCTATTCCGCTCAGCCACAGTTAGACGTCAACTACTACCAGAATGACGTCGGTCCGTTTGACACCCGGATTTATGGGCAGGCGGTCCATTTCGTTAATTCCAACGACAACATGCCAGAAGCGACGCGTGTTCACCTTGAACCAACAATTAATCTGCCGTTGTCGAATAACTGGGGAAGTATCAATACCGAAGCGAAGCTGCTGGCAACGCACTATCAGCAAACTAACCTGGATTGGTACAACAACAACCCGAGTAACGTTAACAAGCTTGATGATTCCGCCAACCGCGTCATGCCGCAGTTTAAAGTTGACGGCAAGATGATCTTCGAGCGCGACATGAACATGTTAGCGCCGGGCTATACCCAAACGCTGGAGCCCCGTGCTCAGTACCTGTATGTACCGTATCGCGACCAAAGTCATATCTATAACTATGACTCGTCCCTGCTGCAATCTGACTACAGCGGCCTGTTCCGCGATCGCACCTATGGCGGTCTGGACCGCATCGCATCTGCCAACCAGGTAACGACCGGGGTCACATCTCGCGTTTATGATGACGCAGCCGTTGAACGTTTTAATATTTCTGTGGGTCAAATCTACTATTTCACCGAGTCTCGCACTGGCGATGACAACATTAAATGGGAGAATGACGACAAAACGGGCTCACTGGTATGGGCTGGCGACACCTACTGGCGCATCTCCGATCGCTGGGGTTTACGCAGTGGGATCCAGTACGACACGCGTCTGGACAGCGTTGCAACCAGCAGCAGCAGTATCGAATACCGCCGCGACGAAAACCGTATGCTGCAGCTGAACTACCGTTATGCCAGCTCTGAATATATCCAGGCAACCCTGCCGTCTTACTACTCTACAGCAGAGCAGTATAAAAACGGGATTTCACAGGTGGGCGCGGTAGCAAGCTTCCCGATCGCCGACCGCTGGTCGATTGTCGGGGCTTACTACTTTGATACCAACGTGAACAAAGAAGCGGATTCCATGCTGGGTCTGCAGTACAACTCCTGCTGTTACGCCATTCGCTTCGGCTACGAACGTAAGCTGAACGGCTGGGATGACACTCAGAAACATGCAGTTTATGACAACACGATCGGCTTTAATATCGAACTACGCGGCCTGAGTTCTAACTACGGTCTCGGCACCAACCAAATGTTGCGTTCTAACATTTTGCCGTATCAAAGCTCTTTATGATCTGATTGATTTACAACGTAATCCGCTTTGCGGTTAATTGAAATGGAAAAAGTATGAAGAACTGGAAAACGCTGCTTCTCGGTATCGCCATGATCGCGAATACCAGTTTCGCTGCCCCGCAGGTAGTCGATAAAGTCGCAGCCGTCGTCAATAACGGCGTCGTTCTGGAAAGCGACGTCGATGGCTTAATGCAGTCAGTAAAACTTAATGCGGGTCAGGCTGGTCAACAATTACCGGACGACGCCACGCTGCGTCATCAGATCCTGGAACGTTTGATCATGGATCAAATCCTCCTGCAGATGGGTCAGAAGATGGGTGTTAAAATCTCTGACGAGCAACTGGATCAGGCGATTGCCAACATCGCCAAGCAAAACAACATGACGCTGGATCAGATGCGCAGCCGTCTGGCACAGGATGGCTTAAGCTATTCGACCTATCGTAGCCAGATCCGCAAAGAGATGACCATCTCTGAAGTGCGTAACAACGAAGTTCGCCGTCGCGTTACTATCCTGCCTCAGGAAGTGGATGCTCTGGCGCAGCAGGTCGGCAACCAAAACGATGCCAGCACCGAGCTGAACCTGAGCCACATTCTGATCCCATTACCGGAAAACCCAACTTCTGACCAGGTTAACGCGGCTGAAAGTCAGGCGCGCTCTGTTGTTGATGAAGCGCGTAACGGTAGCGATTTCGGCAAACTGGCTATCACCTATTCCGCCGACCAGCAGGCGCTGAAAGGCGGCCAGATGGGTTGGGGACGTATTCAGGAGCTGCCGGGCATCTTTGCCCAGGCGCTAAGCACCGCGAAAAAAGGCGATATCATCGGCCCAATTCGTTCTGGTGTCGGCTTCCACATCCTGAAAGTTAACGATATGCGTGGTCAAAGCCAGAGCATCTCCGTGACTGAAGTTCATGCCCGCCATATTCTGCTCAAGCCATCGCCGATCATGACCGATCAACAGGCGCGTCTGAAGCTGGAACAAATCGCAGCTGATATTAAGAGCGGTAAAACAACCTTCGCGGCAGCGGCTAAAGAGTTTTCTCAGGATCCGGGTTCTGCCAACCAGGGCGGCGATCTGGGCTGGGCTGCAGCGGATATTTTCGATCCCGCTTTCCGCGATGCGCTGACCAATCTTCACAAAGGCCAGATGAGTACCCCGGTGCACTCCTCTTTCGGGTGGCATCTGATCGAACTGCTGGACACGCGTAACGTTGATAAAACTGACGCGGCGCAGAAAGACAGAGCTTATCGTATGCTGATGAACCGTAAATTCTCGGAAGAAGCTGCGACCTGGATGCAGGAACAGCGCGCCAGCGCCTACGTTAAAGTTCTGAGCAACTAATGACTCGTATTCAACGCGTTGTGATCACTCCCGGCGAACCCGCCGGGATTGGCCCGGACCTGGTGGTTCAGCTCGCCCAGCGTGAGTGGCCTGTAGAACTCGTTGTCTGTGCGGATGCCGCACTCCTCAGTGACCGGGCAGCAATGCTCGGTTTACCGCTTTCACTCCTCCCATACTCTCCAGATACCCCAGCCAGACCGCAATCAGCAGGTACGTTGACGCTGTTGCCGATTGCTCTGCGGGCGCCTGTTATCGCGGGTCAGTTGGCGGTAGAGAACGGACAATATGTGGTGGATACGCTGGCTCGCGCCTGCGATGGTTGTCTGCAAGGTGAGTTTGCGGCGCTGATTACCGGTCCGGTACACAAGGGCGTAATCAATGACGCAGGCATCCCGTTTACCGGACATACCGAGTTTTTTGAAGAGCGCTCACAGGCGAAGAAAGTCGTCATGATGCTGGCGACTGAAGCGCTGCGCGTTGCCCTGGCAACCACTCATTTGCCGCTCAGAGCCGTTGCCGACGCCATTACGCCTGCTCTGCTTAAAGAAGTGATCGGTATTTTGCATCATGATTTGCGCACCAAGTTTGGCATTGCCGATCCGCATATTCTGGTGTGCGGTCTTAACCCGCATGCCGGTGAAGGTGGTCATATGGGAACGGAAGAGATAGACACCCTCATTCCGGTCATTGATGAACTGCGTGCGCAGGGGATGAAATTAAACGGCCCGCTGCCCGCAGATACGCTGTTTCAGCCCAAATATCTCGACCACGCGGATGCCGTGCTGGCAATGTACCACGATCAGGGTCTCCCCGTGCTAAAATACCAGGGATTTGGTCGCGGTGTGAATATCACGCTGGGCCTGCCCTTTATTCGCACATCCGTCGATCACGGCACCGCGCTTGAACTTGCGGGTCGTGGGCAAGCAGATGTCGGCAGTTTTATTACGGCGCTTAATCTCGCCATCAAAATGATTGTTAATACCAATGAATAATCGAGTCCATCAGGGCCACTTAGCCCGTAAACGTTTCGGGCAAAACTTCCTCAACGATCAGTTTGTGATCGAAAGTATTGTCTCTGCTATCAACCCGCAGAAAGGTCAGGCTATGGTCGAAATCGGCCCGGGCCTGGCAGCGTTGACCGAACCTGTAGGCGAACGCCTGGACAAGCTCACGGTCATTGAGCTGGACCGCGATCTCGCCGCCCGCCTGCAAACACACCCGTTTTTAGGGCCGAAGCTGACGATTTATCAGCAAGATGCCATGACCATGAACTTCGGCGAACTCGCACAAACGATGGGTCAGCCGCTGCGCGTATTCGGCAACCTGCCGTATAACATCTCCACGCCGCTCATGTTCCATCTTTTTTCCTATACTGATGCCATCGCCGACATGCATTTCATGTTGCAAAAAGAGGTGGTTAACCGTCTGGTTGCAGGGCCAAACAGTAAAGCGTATGGTCGATTAAGCGTAATGGCGCAGTATTACTGCAATGTGATCCCGGTACTTGAAGTGCCGCCATCCGCATTTACGCCAGCGCCTAAAGTCGATTCCGCCGTGGTACGTCTGGTCCCTCACGCGACAATGCCGTACCCCGTTAAAGATGTTCGTGTGCTGAGCCGTATTACCACTGAAGCGTTTAATCAGCGTCGCAAAACGGTACGTAATAGTCTCGGCAACCTGTTTAGCGTTGAAGTACTGACAGAGCTGGGCGTTGATCCGGCGATGCGAGCGGAAAATATCTCTGTCGCGCAATACTGCCGGATGGCTAACTATCTGTCAGAAAACGCGCCATCGAAGGAGAGTTAAACATGATCAATTCGCCCCGAGTGTGCATTCAGGTACAAAGCGTCTACATTGAGGCGCAATCCTCACCTGATGATGAACGTTACGTTTTTGCTTATACCGTGACTATCCGCAATTTGGGGCGAGCGCCTGTGCAGCTGTTGGGGCGTTATTGGTTGATCACCAATGGTCATGGCCGTGAAACCGAAGTTCAGGGCGAAGGCGTGGTTGGCGTTCAGCCCCACATCGAACCTGGCGAAGAGTACCAGTACACCAGCGGTGCGGTGATTGAAACACCGCTGGGCACCATGCAGGGTCATTACGAAATGATCGATGAGCAAGGGATCGCCTTTACCATCGACATTCCCGTGTTCCGACTCGCCGTTCCTACACTCATTCATTAAAACAATAGCTATGGCAACATACCTCATTGGCGACGTTCACGGTTGTTACGATGAACTGGTAGCCTTGCTGCACCAGGTTGACTTTAATCCAGAACAAGACACCTTATGGCTCACCGGCGATCTGGTTGCGCGTGGGCCAGGGTCGTTAGACGTTTTGCGCTACATTAAATCGCTGGGCGACAGCGTGCGGTTAGTCCTCGGTAATCACGATTTACACCTGCTGGCCGTGTTTGCTGGCATCAGCCGTAATAAACCGAAAGACCGGCTCACGCCGCTGCTTGAGGCACCGGATGCTGACACGCTGCTTAACTGGCTACGTCGTCAGCCGCTGTTGCAGGTTGATGAAGAGAAGAAACTGGTCATGGCGCATGCAGGGATTACCCCACAGTGGGATCTGCAGACGGCGAAGGACTGTGCTCGCGATGTTGAAGCCGTGCTGTCGAGCGACTCTTATCCATTCTTCCTTGATGCCATGTACGGCGACATGCCAAATAACTGGACCCCGGAGCTGACGGGGCTGGCGCGCCTGCGTTTTATTACCAACGCGTTTACCCGCATGCGTTACTGCTTCCCCAACGGTCAGTTGGACATGTACAGCAAAGAGTCGCCAGAAGATGCGCCTGCCCCGCTGAAGCCGTGGTTTGCCATTCCTGGACCTGTCAGTGAAGCCTATAGCATTGCATTCGGGCACTGGGCATCGCTGGAGGGCAAAGGCACGCCAGAAGGTATTTACGCGTTAGATACGGGGTGTTGCTGGGGCGGGGATCTCACCTGTCTGCGCTGGGAAGACAAACAGTACTTTGTACAGCCATCAAATCGCCATCTGAATCTGGATCCCGGCGAGGCCGTCAACGCCTGATAGTCGTCTGCCGGATGGCGGTCCTTACACCTTATCCGGCAAACGAATGTGCAATCTGTAGGCCTGATTAGCGCAACGCCATCAGGCATCCACATTAACGACGTTCCAAAATCTCGAAGCAGTAGCTGTGGGAGTTTTGCGCGTCAGCATCGTGGAATTCACTGAACACCGATTCCCAGTCATCCGGTTCGTAGTCCGGGAAATGCGTATCCCCTTCAACTTCCGCATCAATGTGTGTCAGATACAGTTTCTGCGCTTTCGGCAGGAACTGCTCATACACACGCCCACCGCCAATAACCATGATTTCAGGTTCATCGCCACAGGCCGCGATCGCTTCCTCAACAGACTTCACCCACTGCACGCGATCGTCGGTGCCAGGCTTGCTGCTGATGACGATATTTTTACGCCCTGGCAACGGTCGCCCGATGGATTCCCACGTGTGGCGTCCCATGACAACCGGCTTGTTTAAGGTATTACGTTTAAACCAGGCGAGATCGGCAGGTAGGTTCCATGGCATGGCATTTTCCATACCGATGACGCGATCTACCGCTAACGCCGCAATCAGACTGATCATTGAATGTTTCCCGGATACAAAAAAATTGTCGCCACTATACGGAAAGCGCAATCTTTCGTCGACTGGCGGAAAGAGGATGAGCATGAAAATTTTCCGTTCTGCTGGCGAACCGACCTATTTAAGGTGGTACGCCAGCATTACAGTAGTTCAAAAACAGCCAATTAGCAGTAAAGTTTGCAGAACATCACATTTTTTACCCTATGCTGACGGTTTCACTTCCGGCTCATCGGCGACGTCGCCCGTATGCTTACCTTCATCCGTGCCTTGCCAGCCATGGCGTTAAATTAATGATAAGTGCTGACGATCTTCCGCAATAATTTCACTCAGCATTTCGCTGGTGCGTTTATATACCGCCGCGCGGGACGTTGCGTCATTTTCCCCTTTCACCATCTCCTCAACCATCAGCGTGTTGAAGCGGCGGAATACATCGGCCCGCTCACGCGCTTCATAGCGTCCAAGCCCAAGACCTTCCAGTGCCAAACGTCCGGTCTTCAGCGCGCCCTCAAAGGTTTCACGTTCCGGCATCTCCACGCCAGCCTGGCGCAGGCGGATGTAATGATCCACGTCGCGCGCACGGGCAATAATTTGCAGATGCGGGAAATACTGTTTCACCATTTCGGTCAGTTGCAGGCTGGTTTGCGGATCGTCAATGGCGTTAATAATAACTTCAGCTTTAGCCGCCCCGGCAGACTCCAGCAGATCCATCCGGGTCGCATCGCCATAGAAAACCTTCATGCCGAATTTACGCAGCGTTTCGATATGGTCCGGGTCATGATCAAGAACCACCATTTTGACCCCGCTCGACAACAACAGACGACCGGTTATCTGACCAAATCGCCCAAACCCGGCGATGATCACCCGAGGTTGTTCCTCGTCGATTTCATCTGCTTCCCGCTCTTCACCGGTCGCCGATTTTTCCAGACGCGTCAGAATTACCAGTAAAATCGGCGTCGCCGCCATCGACAGCGCCACCGCCAGCGTCAGAGATTTCGCCCAATCAGGATCAAGCACGTTTGCCATTTGCGCCGCGCCAAACACCACGAAGGCAAACTCACTGCCCTGCCCTAATAACACGGCAAACCATCTGCGCTGCTTGTTCGGCACCTGTAAGGGTTTCGCTATCAGCCACAGCATGACGGTTTTGATAACCAGGAAACCGACCAACAGAATGATAATGCGCAAGGGATTATCAATCAGCGTACCAAAGTCGATAGACATCCCGACGCCGATGAAAAACAGTCCCAGCAGCAGCCCTTTAAATGGCTCGATATCGCTTTCCAGCGCGTGACGATACTCAGAGCTTGCCAGCAGCACGCCAGCCAGGAACGCCCCCATCGCCATCGACAGTCCAACCTCTTCCAACAGCAGACCGAAGCCAAAAACGAGGAACAGCGCAACGGCACTGAATACTTCCCGCAGGCCAGAACGAGCGACAAAACGCAAGGCCGGACGCGTCACATAACGCCCCAGCAACACCACCAGCACCAGGGCGCTCGCCACCTTAAGGGCGGAGAGCGCAAACGCTCCAAGCGTTGTCGATGCTCCGCTCGCCGCAAGTAATGGGATCATCGCCACCAGAGGAATAGCGGCGATATCCTGGAACAACAGCACGGCAAACGCGCTGCGTCCCATTTGCGAAACCATCAGGTTCCGCTCATTCATCGCCTGCATAGCAATAGCCGTGGAGGAAAGCGCCAGCGTCATGCCGATCAGTTCCGCTACCTGCCAGCGCAGGCCGAGGAACATACAGAACAAACCAATCAGACCGCCGCATACCACCATCTGCAGCGCACCACCACCGAACACCGAGGCCCGCAGTTTCCACAAACGTTGCGGATCCAGCTCCAGACCGATGACAAACAGCATCAACACCACGCCGATCTCGGCAAAATGCAGGATTGATTCAGCGTCGGTCACCATCCTCAGACCCCATGGTCCAATAATGCACCCTGCGATGAGATACCCCAGCACTGATCCTAGCCCCAGTCGCACGGCAATGGGGACAATCAGCGCCGCCGATCCGAGATAAATCAGCGCCTGTATTAGCGTATGGTTATCCATGATGAACCTCCTGCCACTCCAACAGACGCTGTTTGTAATGACGCGCCTGCGCCTGCAGAGTTTCATCATCACAGATAAACGTACAGTGCATCGCAAACGGCGGCAGCCATTTGAGGCCACAGTAGAGCGCCGTTGCCTGTAAGGGCTGGGAAAGCACATCAAATCCGGGATGGGAGCCAATATCAAAGTGGTTTTCGCCGCCGCCGGTCGTCACTGCCCACAGCAGATGTTTACCGTGGAGCGCTGTCCCGCCGTGGCCATATGCCCAACCGTGCGAAAGGACCTTATCCATCCACAGCTTGAGTAAGGGAGGAGTGCTATACCATTGCATAGGATGCTGCCAGATAATCAAATCAGCGCGCGCCAGCGCATCCTGTTCAGCGGCAATATCGATATTGAAGTCGGGGTAGAGCTGGTAGAGCGAGCGGATCTCCACGCCCTCCAGCATCCTTGCCTGTTCAAGCATCCGCTTATTCGCATGCGAGTGCTGCGGATAGGGATGCGCATAAATGATGAGGATCATGATTAGCCTGTTTCACTGCATTATTGTAATAACAGTGAGTTTAGTCAGTTAATCCGCAGGCTAACAGTCAATATTATTGAGTGGTTGAATGGAGAAAACTGAACTAGTTATCCAGTTCGCTCATATCTTTAACCTGATCGCGGTTAATTTGTTCCGTCTTACCCGTTTGCGCATTTTTGTACGACACCAGGCCTGTATCATCATCGACTTGCGGTTTGCCGTCGGTCACGATTGTTTTGCCATCGGTCGTTTTAACCGCCTGGTTCGAGGAGCAACCGGCAACGGTGAACAGTGCTGCTGCGGTAAAAATAGAGGTGATCAGAATATGTTTTTGCATGGTGTTCTCCCTGCTTTTCAGTCGTTTTCAGTGATATACCCGTTAACTGTAGTCTAACTGACTGAGTTGCAGGGAAAATACAGAACACTCCTAATAACCCGCCCTGGTCACGGGTTTACTGCGGATCGTCATTTGGCTGGTTTGCGCCAGCGTCAGACCTCGCGTTTCCGGGGCGAAAGCGATGGACACGAGCAGGCCGATCAGCGAAATGCCCGCCCCCATCAGCATGACATTACTGATCCCGTATTTGGTGATGAACACCGGCAGCGCCCAGGTTGAAACAATGGTGCCGATACGGCTTAAGGACATAATCACCCCGACGGCAGACGCACGAATATCGGTGGGAAACAGTTCGTTAGGGTATAGCCATTGCAGGTTTCCTGGTCCCCCAGAGAAAAATGCGTATACGGCAAACGCCAGCACCACCAGCCACGCGCCCATATCAGGGATTAACCCCAGCACGGCCAGCGCCAGCGTCATCATAATGAAGCTGCCAATTAACAGCGGTCGTCGGCCCGCGCTATTAAGCCAGAACATGGGAGGAATGCATCCCAACATAAAGCACAAGCTGATTACCACATTTCCCAACGCGGCGCTTTTCCCGGCACCAAGCCCCAGTAGCCCCACAATCTGCGGACCAAAGGTATAAATGGCAAACATCGGGATCACCTGACAAGTCCAGATAGCGGCGACAAACAGTACAAACGGGAAATGACGGCGATTAAATAGCTGAAGAAAGCGCGTCTCCTGCGGCGCTTCTTCGTCGAACACCACCGGTTCGCCGAACAGTTTGATCATCATCTCCTCACATTCTTTCACCCGACCTTTACGCAGCAGCCAGCGCGGTGATTCAGGAAGATCGAAACGCCCAATCAGGATCAAAATACAGGGGATCACCGCGCTGCCCAACATCCAGCGCCATCCGCCCTCAACATCATACAACCAGTATCCGACCAGATCGGCACAGGTGGCGCCGACATACCACATAGCGGCGATAAAACCGATGGAGAAAGCGCGCTGGCGGGTATTGGAGAACTCGGTGATCATCGAGGTGGCGATCGGGTAGTCGGCACCAATTACAATGCCGATCAGCACGCGCATTACCAACAACTCAACGGGCGAGGAGACAAACATGGTTGCCGCCGATATCACGCCAATGGCGATAATATCGATAATGAACATTTTGCGCCGCCCGACCTTGTCGGAGATGTAGCCAAACAGCGACGTCCCCACAAACAGCCCCGCGAGCGTACCGGCGCCCAGCAGACCAATCCACTGCGCATCCAGTTTCAATGCTGGCGTGAGCTGTTCCAGTGCCACGCCAATCATCACCAGCACATAACCATCCAGAAACGGCCCACCGCTTCCCCACAGCATTATCCGGCGGTGAATAGAGGTGAATTTGATGTCATCAAAGTTCCTGGGCTGCTGCATGGTTATGTCCTGTTTTATTTTAACTTAATGCCTGATGACGTTACGCTTATCAGGCCTACGCATTGTTCCTGTAGGCCGGATAAGGCGAAGCCGCCATCCGGCACCAGGTTTAGCCGTAGCGGAACTCCACGCCAAACGTCCCACGCGGGTATTCCCATTTTTCCAGCGCTGTATCCAGTCCGAGAATGCGGCACGTTCCGCATTCCAGGCATCCGGCATAATCAAAACGTACGCTACCGTCATCCTGCTTTTTATACAGGCCAGCCGGACAGGCCTTAATCAGCACCTCCAGCGCCTGTTTATCAGGATCGGTTTTGAGAATGATATGCGGACTGTCTTCATCCACATTGAACTTATTGACGCCCAGTTTGACGTCCACGTTGACGGGAGATGTCATAATACGGTCACTCCTTTCAGGCCATCTTTCATCAGGTTGATGAAGCCCACTTTCTTCGCATGGCGCAGGATTTTTTTACGCATTGGCACCGGTGCCGAACCATCCACGGTGAACAGGTCGCGCGCAATACTGACCGCCATTTCCGGATAAGCGGTAAACATGCGTGGGTTATCAAGAAAAGCGGGTAGCTTTTGATACATGCGCATATCGCGCATCGGGCCTTCGTCCAGATGCTGACGGTATTCCTCCAGCGACTGCTTGCTAAAATCGTCGCGCTTCATTGCGGAAAGCACCGTTTTCGCCGCCGCTTCACCTGCGGATATGGCGAGATCCATACCGCGAATGGTAAAGCCGAGGTTCATACACATTCCGGCAGCGTCACCAGCAATCAGTACGCCGTCCCCCACCAGTTCTGGCTGCATGTTGATACCGGCTTCCGGTACGACGTGCGCGGCATATTCCACCAGCTTGCCACCGGCGATCAGCGGGGCAACCGCCGGATGTTGTTTGAAATCTTCCAGCATTTGCGGAACCGATTTTTTCGCATCTTTCAGATGATGAAGGCCGCAGACCAGTCCCAGAGAAAGGGTCGTTTCATTCGTATAGAGAAAGCCACCGCCCATCAACCCATCGGTGGGCGATCCGGCAAACAGACAGGCAGCCCCTTCGTTCCCTTGTAACTGGAAACGATCTTCAATTACCGATTTCGGCAACTCGATCAGCTCTTTTACGCCGACGGCAACATGCGATGCCTCGACGCGCTTTGCCATACCTAGCTTTTCAGCCAACAGAGAATTCACTCCGTCGGCAAGGATCACCACTTTGGCTTCCAGAATATCGCCATCGGCTTCCACGCCCACGACTTTGCCCTCGCGCTGCACAACGTTATCCACGCGGATACCGGTGATGAGCTGAGCGCCCGCCTCTTCGGCCTGTTCCATCAGCCAGGCGTCAAATTTACTGCGTAAGACAGAGTAAGAAACCTGCGACGATTTGGCGTCTTCGCCGTTGCAATAGTCGATGGTCATCGCCCCTTTGTCGGTCATAAAGGCGAGTTTTTCGTGGGTGATGATGCGTTCAATGGGGGCCTGCTCAGCAAAACCGGGAATGATATTCTCCAGGCTATGCGCATACATGCGCCCACCGGTGACATTCTTCGCGCCAGCAGAATTGCCGCGCTCGATAACCAGCACCTGTGCGCCCTCCCGAGCCAGCACCAGCGCCGCAACCGAACCCGCCAGACCTGCACCCACGATGATGGCATCAAAGATATCTTCGGACATACGTACTCCTGTCAGCGGCAGGACACCTTCGCATCCTGCCCGAAATGGTTTAACGCGCTAAAGCAGCCGTCAGCGCAGGCAGGATCTTCAGTGCATCGCCAACGATGCCAAAATCCGCATACTGGAAAATCGGCGCATTTTTATCTTTGTTGATGGCGAAAATCGTCTGCGCGCCGTTGGCGCCGACCATATGTTGGATCTGCCCGGAGATCCCCACAGCCAGATACAGTTCAGGCTTGAGCATCAGGTTGGAGATGCCGACGTAGCGTTCGTGCTCCATCCACTTCTCGTTTTCCGCCACCGGACGGGAGCACGCCAGCTCGGCACCAATCGTCTGGCACAGCGCCTCCGCCAGCGAGATATTTTCTTTGCTGCCGATCCCGCGTCCCACGCTAACCACCAGACGGGCTTTGTCGAGGTCGACGCTGTTGCTCTGACGTGCCTGAGTTGCCGTACGAGTAACGGCTATAGCTGGAGCCTGCCATGACACGGTGTGCACCTCGCCGCTGCGGGCGGTATCCGGTTGCTGCGCGTCAAACGTTCCACTGCTGAGCGTTATCACGGCGAACGGTGAAGCGATTGTTTCTGCCCCCATCGCCAGGCCGCCATAGACCATATGTTTTACCGCCGCTTTTCCGTCCTGCACGGCGACTGCACTGGCGTCGTTGGAGACCGCTGCCGACAAGCGAAAACCCAGTTTTGCCGCTAACAGCTTGCCGCGACGCGTATTCGGCAGCAGCACCGCCCCGCCCTCGCTGTGCTGACGAATAGTTTCGGCCATCACATCAGCGTAGTCCTCAATCATACGGTCTTCTGGTTTACCGCTGAGTAACCAGACATCATCTGCGCCTAAATGGCATGCCGTCGCGCAGTCCGCTTCACTCAGCACAAACGTGTTAACTTTTTCACCTAAAGCCTGCGCACCATTCATCAGTTCCGGCAGACGAGAAGGGGTATCGCTGAATACCCAGATACTGGAAAATTTGTTCATAACATCCCCTGATAATTAAATGATTTTGCGAAGATTCTCGACAAACGCGGCAATCTGTTCTTCACCGTCACCTTCAATTACAACGCGCTGACGCTCGCGCTGCTTCGGTGCAGCAACGTGTTGTTCGGAATATGCCTGCGCGCTGTTCAGGCCAATGTCTGCCGGCGACCAGACCTGAACCGGTTTTTTCGCCGCGCCAAGAATGGCTTTCATGGAAGGGATTTGTGGGGTGTTGATGTCCGTTGAGACCGCGATCACCGCCGGAAGCGGAATGCTCAGAGTTTCGACTTCATCTTCCAGTTCACGCTCTACCGTCAGAGTGCTGTCGGTAAGAGAGAGGATTTTACTCACGCCGTTAATCGCCGGAATGTTCAGCGCTTCGCCCACCAGCAGACCAACCTGCTGAGCATAAAGATCGGAAGAACCGTCACCGCAAATAAGCAGATCAAAACCTGCTTTTTGCGCGGCAGCAGCCAGCGCGCTGGCAGTTTGTTGCGGCAGCGCCTGCTCAAATTGCTCGTCAATAACAACAATCAGTTCATCTGGGCCACGGGAAAGCACATCTTTTCGCCCTTTTGCATTGGTCAGCGCTTTGCCGCCGACGCTCATGGCCACAACCTGGGCCTCTCCTGACTGTTGTTTCAACTGACAAGCCGCTTCGATCGCATTCAGATCATACTGGCTTATTTTGCCATCCGCTTTGCTGAAATCGAGTGAACCATCAGCATTATTAATCGCAATATCCTGTTCATCAGGTACGCATTTGTAGCAAGTAATTATCTTCATTGCATCTCCAGAAATCATGAAGGAAACGTATTTATATCGGCAGTGTTAAATACAGATATCACGCTCTTTAATTCGGAAATAAAACCTTAATCACCAATATTGAAAATGTCACACATTGAAATTCGTAACTTTCAATAGTGTTATGCACCTCACCAATATTGAAAGAATCACGTCAAATATGAAAATTTTCAATATTGTCTGCGGGTTCAACAATATTGAACGCCAGTCACTTAAAAAAGTTAAAAAACCACAGCCAACCAATTGATTATAAACAAAAAATATCAAATTTTTGAGCGAATTACTCAGCATAAAAAAGTGTGACGAAGATAACAGAACCACCCGATATGAATACTCATTATGGGTTACTCACTGAGGCGCTCCCAGAGGTTAAAAAGTTATCAACAAATCATTAATAATAAATAAACAAACGATCATGCACGGGCACGCTAAATAAGTTTCGTTTTCACACTGGAATTCACTTATGAAAAATGAAAAGAGAAAATCGGGAATTGAACCGAAGGTTTTTTTTCCGCCATTAATAATAGTTGGGATACTTTGTTGGCTAACTGTAAGAGATCTCGATGCCGCTAACGTCGTTATTAATGCGGTATTCAGTTATGTCACCAATGTCTGGGGCTGGGCATTTGAATGGTATATGGTCGTCATGCTCTTCGGCTGGTTCTGGTTGGTCTTTGGCCCGTATGCCAAAAAGAAATTAGGCGACGAAAAACCAGAGTTTAGTACCGCCAGCTGGATTTTTATGATGTTCGCTTCCTGTACATCCGCCGCGGTGCTGTTCTGGGGTTCCATCGAGATCTACTACTACATCTCCACCCCGCCGTTTGCTCTCGCGCCTAACTCCACGGGCGCGAAAGAGCTGGGCCTGGCGTACAGCCTGTTCCACTGGGGACCGTTGCCGTGGGCAACCTACAGTTTCCTTTCTGTGGCTTTCGCCTACTTCTTCTTTGTGCGCAAGATGGACGTCATCCGTCCCAGCTCCACGCTGGTACCGTTAGTGGGCGAGAAGCATGCGAAAGGGCTGTTCGGCACCATCGTCGATAACTTCTATCTGGTGGCGCTGATATTCGCGATGGGTACCAGCCTCGGTCTGGCCACTCCGCTGGTAACCGAGTGCATGCAGTATCTGTTCGGTATTCCGCATACGCTGCAACTCGACGCAATCATCATTACCTGCTGGATCATATTGAACGCCATTTGCGTGGCCTGCGGCCTGCAAAAAGGGGTCAAGATCGCCAGCGACGTGCGTAGCTATCTGAGCTTCCTGATGCTGGGCTGGGTGTTTATCGTCAGCGGCGCCAGCTTCATCATGAACTACTTCACCGACTCCGTCGGCATGCTGTTGATGTATCTGCCGCGTATGCTGTTCTATACCGATGCCATAGGTAAAGGCGGCTTCCCACAGGGCTGGACCGTCTTCTACTGGGCGTGGTGGGTCATTTACGCCATCCAGATGAGTATCTTCCTGGCCCGTATTTCTCGTGGTCGTACCGTCCGTGAACTGTGCTTCGGGATGGTGCTGGGCCTGACCGCGTCGACCTGGATCCTGTGGACAGTCCTTGGCAGCAACACGCTGCTGCTGATGGATAAAAACGTTCTCAATATCCCGCAGCTGATTGAACAACACGGTGTGGCGCGCGCCATTATCGAAACCTGGGCTGCTCTACCGCTCAGCACCGCCACCATGTGGGGCTTCTTCATCCTCTGCTTTATTGCCACCGTGACGCTGATTAACGCCTGCTCTTACACCCTGGCGATGTCCACCTGTCGTGAAGTCCGCGATGGTGAAGAACCGCCGCTGTTAGTGCGTATCGGCTGGTCCGTTCTGGTCGGCATCATCGGTATCGTTCTGCTGGCGCTGGGTGGGCTGAAGCCGATTCAGACCGCGATTATCGCCGGAGGATGCCCGCTGTTCTTCGTCAACATCATGGTGACGCTGTCCTTTATTAAAGACGCCAAAGTGCACTGGAAAGACAAGTAATTCTAATTAACCCAATTGATCAAGAGGCTGAAAGATGGATTTCAACTTAAATGACGAGCAGGAGCTGTTTGTCGCCGGTATTCGTGAATTGATGGCCAGTGAGAACTGGGAAGCTTATTTTGCCGAGTGCGATCGTGACAGCGTCTACCCTGAGCGTTTTGTTAAAGCACTGGCGGATATGGGCATCGATAGCCTGTTGATTCCGGAAGAACACGGTGGACTGGAAGCGGGTTTTGTTACCGTCGCTGCCGTCTGGATGGAGCTGGGTCGTCTTGGTGCGCCAACTTACGTGTTGTACCAATTGCCGGGCGGTTTTAACACTTTTCTGCGTGAAGGTACCCAAGAGCAGATTGATAAAATCATGGCATTCCAGGGCACCGGTAAGCAGATGTGGAACTCTGCCATCACCGAACCGGGAGCGGGATCGGATGTTGGCAGCCTGAAAACCACTTATACACGTAAAAATGGTAAGGTTTATCTTAATGGCAGTAAGTGCTTTATCACCAGTAGCGCCTATACCCCGTACATCGTGGTTATGGCGAGAGATGGTGCATCGCCGGATAAACCTGTTTACACCGAGTGGTTCGTTGACATGAGCAAAGCGGGTATCAAGGTCAACAAGCTGGAGAAACTCGGTCTGCGCATGGATAGCTGCTGTGAAATCACTTTTGACGACGTTGAACTGGACGAGAAAGACATGTTCGGTCGGGAAGGTAATGGTTTCAACCGCGTGAAAGAAGAGTTCGATCATGAACGTTTCCTTGTCGCACTGACCAACTACGGTACGGCAATGTGCGCTTTTGAAGACGCCGCGCGCTACGCCAATCAGCGCGTGCAGTTTGGCGAAACGATCGGCCGTTTCCAGCTGATTCAGGAGAAGTTCGCGCATATGGCGATCAAACTGAATTCCATGAAAAACATGCTGCTTGAAGCGGCATGGAAAGCGGATAACGGCACCATTACTTCGGGCGATGCGGCAATGTGCAAATACTTCTGCGCCAACGCTGCGTTTGAAGTGGTCGATACCGCCATGCAGGTGCTGGGGGGTGTAGGTATCGCGGGTAACCATCGCATCACGCGTTTCTGGCGCGATCTGCGCGTTGACCGTGTTTCTGGTGGCTCTGATGAAATGCAGATCCTGACGTTGGGTCGTGCGGTACTCAAGCAATACCGCTAATTCAGCACGATTCGTAGGCCGGATAAGGCGTTTACGCCGCCATCCGGCAACATGCCCGGTGGCGCTGCGCCTACCGGGCCTACAAAAAATGCCAGGAGCAAAATTATGAATCATTTACCAATGCCCACCTTTGGCCCACTTGCCGGGGTACGCGTGGTTTTTTCAGGAATCGAAATTGCCGGCCCGTTCGCCGGACAGATGTTCGCCGAATGGGGTGCTGAGGTTATCTGGATTGAAAACGTCGCATGGGCCGATACCATCCGCGTGCAACCTAACTATCCACAGCTCTCACGCCGCAACCTGCACGCCCTGTCGCTGAATATTTTCAAAGATGAAGGCCGGGAAGCGTTTCTGAAGCTCATGGAAACCACCGATATTTTCATTGAAGCCAGTAAAGGCCCGGCCTTTGCTCGCCGCGGCATTACCGATGACGTGCTGTGGGAACATAACCCAAAACTGGTTATCGCCCACCTTTCCGGCTTCGGCCAGTTTGGTACCGAGGAGTACACCAATCTTCCGGCATATAACACCATCGCGCAGGCGTTCAGCGGCTATCTGATCCAAAACGGTGATGTTGATCAGCCGATGCCGGCCTTCCCGTACACCGCCGATTATTTCTCCGGGATGACCGCGACGACAGCAGCGCTGGCAGCCCTGCACAAAGTACGCGAAACGGGTAAGGGTGAAAGCATTGATATCGCCATGTACGAAGTGATGCTGCGCATGGGTCAGTACTTCATGATGGACTACTTCAACGGCGGCGAAATTTGTCCACGCATGACCAAAGGCAAAGACCCGTATTACGCTGGCTGCGGTCTCTATAAATGCGCCGATGGCTATATCGTCATGGAGCTGGTCGGCATCACGCAAATCAACGAGTGCTTCAAGGATATTGGCCTCGCCCACATTCTTGGCACACCGGAAGTCCCGGAAGGCACCCAGCTTATCCATCGCGTGGAATGCCCTTACGGCCCGCTCGTGGAAGAGAAACTGGACGCCTGGCTGGCAACGCACACCATCGCCGAAGTCCAGGCGCGCTTTGCTGAGCTGAATATCGCCTGCGCGAAGGTACTGACCATTCCTGAACTGGAAGGCAACCCGCAGTACGTTGCCCGTGAATCCATTACTCAGTGGCAAACGATGGACGGCCGCACCTGCAAAGGGCCGAACATCATGCCGAAATTTAAAAACAACCCAGGGAAAATCTGGCGTGGCATGCCGTCACACGGCATGGATACCGCCGCCATTCTGAAAAACATTGGTTATAGCGAAGCAGACATAAATGAGCTGGTCGGCAAAGGCCTGGCCAGAGTTGAGGAATAAACGCGACGCGCTGACCTGCTGGTTGGTTAGCGCTCACGCCTGATTTCAGTGGATAAAGCATTATGGATATCGTTGGCGGACAAAACTTACGTCAGATGTGGGACGACCTGGCCGGGGTGTACGGAGATAAAACGGCGTTAATTTTCGAATCCTGCGAAGGAATCGTTCGGCAGTATAGCTATGCCTCGCTCAATGAAGAGATAAACCGCACGGCGAACCTTTTCCATTCCTTAGGGATCCGCAAGGGCGACAAGGTCGCACTGCATCTGGATAACTGTCCGGAATTTATTTTTTGCTGGTTTGGACTGGCAAAAATTGGTGCCATTATGGTGCCGATTAATGCCCGCTTGCTGGGCGAAGAGAGCGCCTGGATCCTGCAAAACAGCCAGGTGAGCCTGCTGGTCACCAGTGCCGAGTTTTATCCTATGTACCGCCAGATACGGCTGGAAAATACCACTCCGCTTAATCATATCTGTCTGATTGGCGAGCAGCTTCCGGTTGACGACGGCGTGAGCCACTTTACCCAACTACAAGCCCACCAGTCGACTAATCTGTGCTATACGCCTGCGTTATCCACTGACGATACGGCGGAAATTCTGTTTACCTCAGGCACCACCTCGCGGCCTAAAGGGGTGGTGATTACCCACTACAACCTGCGCTTTGCGGGCTACTACACCTCCTGGCAAATCGCTCTGCGCGATGATGACGTCTATATGACGGTGATGCCCGCTTTTCATATCGACTGTCAGTGTACGGCTGCCATGGCCGCATTCTCCGCAGGCAGCACCTTTGTGCTGGTGGAGAAGTACAGCGCCAGGGCGTTCTGGGAGCAGGTGCGTAGATATCAGGCGACGGTCACCGAATGCATCCCGATGATGATCAGAACGCTGATGGTCCAACCCGCAGCCCCAACGGACAGACAGCATCACCTGCGCGAAGTGATGTTCTATCTCAATTTATCCGAACAGGAAAAAGATGCCTTTATCGACCGCTTTGGCGTCAGACTGCTGACCTCCTACGGTATGACCGAAACCATCGTAGGCATTATTGGCGATCGCCCCGGAGACAAACGGCGCTGGCCCTCTATTGGTCGCGTGGGTTTTAGCTATGAAGCCGAAATCCGTGACGATCACAACCGTCCCCTGCCCGCCGGAGAAATTGGCGAAATCTGCATTAAAGGCGTGCCGGGAAAAACAATCTTCAAAGAGTACTACGCGCAACCCGACGCTACTGCCAAAGCGCTGGAACCTGAAGGGTGGTTACATACCGGTGATTCGGGTTACCAGGATGCGGACGGTTTTTTTTATTTCGTCGACAGACGCTGCAACATGATTAAACGCGGTGGGGAAAATGTCTCCTGCGTCGAGCTGGAAAATATTATTTCTGCGCATCCGAAAATTCAGGACATTGTGGTTGTCGGTATTAAAGACTCGATCCGTGATGAAGCCATTAAAGCTTTTGTCGTCCTTAATGAGGGTGAAACATTAAGCGAAGCTGAGTTCTTCAGCTTCTGCGAAAACAATATGGCGAAATTCAAGGTTCCTTCTTTTATGGAGATAAGAACCGACCTGCCGCGCAATTGTTCAGGAAAAATAATCAAAAAAAATCTGAAATAACCCCTCCGGTCGGAATTCCTCCGGCCGGGAAACCTAATTATCTGGAGATGAACTATGAGTGAATCATTACATCTGACCCGTAACGGCCCGATCCTGGAAATTACCCTTGACCGGCCTAAAGCCAATGCCATTGACGCTAAAACCAGCTTCGCAATGGGGGAAGCTTTTCTTAATTTTCGTGATGACCCGGAATTACGCGTAGCAATTATCACCGGCGGCGGAGAGAAATTCTTTTCTGCGGGCTGGGACTTAAAAGCGGCGGCCGAAGGTGAAGCGCCGGATGCCGATTTTGGCCCAGGCGGCTTCGCCGGTTTAACCGAAATTTTCGACCTCGATAAGCCGGTCATCGCCGCGGTAAACGGCTACGCGTTTGGCGGCGGTTTTGAGCTGGCGCTGGCGGCGGATTTTATCGTCTGTGCGGAAAATGCCAGCTTCGCACTGCCGGAAGCAAAACTCGGGATCGTGCCTGACAGCGGCGGCGTACTGCGTTTACCTAAACTACTGCCACCAGCTATCGTCAACGAAATGGTGATGACCGGCAGACGAATGAGCGCCGAAGAAGCACTGCGCTGGGGCATCGTCAACCGCGTTGTCAGCCAGAGCGAACTGATGGATAGCGCGCGCGAACTGGCGCAGCAGCTGGTAAATAGCGCCCCGCTGGCTATCGCCGCGCTGAAAGAGATTTACCGTGCAACCAGCGAAATGCCGGTGGAAGAAGGCTACCGGTACATCCGCAGCGGTGTGCTGAAGCACTATCCATCAGTACTGCACTCGGAAGATGCGCTCGAAGGACCACAGGCATTTGCAGAAAAACGCGATCCTGTATGGAAAGGTCGTTAATGTGCCTATGCCGGATAAGGTATTTACGCCGCAATCCGGCAATAAAACCGAGATAAGACAATGAGCTATTACGCCTTTGAGGGCCTGATTCCGGTGGTTCATCCGGATGCCTATGTCCATCCCAGCGCTGTGCTGATTGGCGATGTCATTGTGGGGGCCGGGGTTTATATTGGTCCACACGCCTCATTGCGCGGTGACTATGGTCGCCTGATTCTGGAAGCCGGTTCTAACCTGCAGGATGGCTGCATCATGCACGGCTACTGCGACACCGACACTATCGTGCATGAGAATGGACACATCGGCCATGGCGCAATCCTGCACGGCTGCGTGGTGGGCAGAGATGCGCTGATTGGCATGAACAGCGTGATTATGGACGGTGCGGTGATTGGCGAAGAGAGCATTGTCGCCGCCATGAGCTTTGTCAAAGCCGGATTTCAGGGAGAGGCAAGGCAGATGCTGGTTGGTTCACCGGTTCGCGTACTGCGTGAAGTCACGGTCCAGGAGCTGCACTGGAAACGGCTGAACACCAAAGAGTATCAGGACCTTGCAATCCGCTGCCAAACAGGACTACACGAAACCTTGCCATTAACGCAGGTCGAAAAAAACCGGCCGCGACTGAAAGGCACGACGGACGTAAAGCCAAAATCAGCACGGTAATTTATGCCGGAGAAGCGCTCACGCCGATCCGGCAAATCACCATTATCGACGCATGCTCTTGGAGAGCATCATCTGCCATTTCTGCTCACGGTTAAGCTCTGTTGGGGGAACCGCTGGCAGTCGCGGCGTTTTCGCCACACTCACCTTTTTTTCCTGCAAATTGTGATTCAATCGTCTGTAGAGATGAGAATCAATACTAATGACTTTCACCAAACGCTGGCACTGGCAGCCGCGGCCTGCAATTTGATTAGGGATCATCTTAACTTCACAAACAATTTCTCCCACTTCCGACAGAATATAAGAGAGCGTATTAATTGCTTTGCAGTGTTCAATATCAAAATGGCGGGAAATTTCCTTTGCTGTGATCCAACGATCTTCAGCCATCATCCAGTCAGCAATTAACAAATAAAGCGGTCTTTCAACATATTTTTCACACATAAGCACACCATTTCACAAATTAAAAATCTGGCTACGGCCTGTCCAAATTAATAAAAACTAAGCCATATTAAAATTGTGGATATAATGGATAGTATGCGACTTGAATGTTGATTAGTGTGAGCAACATCGTGCTTATTACATTGAAAATGTGGTTATGAAAGCACGGTTGGCCAGGAATGACCTTATGAGAGATAAAAAAAGGGTTTCTTTACAGAAACCCTTTCCCAATTATATTGCAGGCCCGGTTAGCGCAATTATCACCGGACCCTTTTTTTATGACTTTTTGATCTGCGCGTGCATTTCCTGAACCGAGGTCACCTTCTCGGTAGCATCGGCATTCAGCGCCATCGCCGTTGCGAAACCACCGTTCAGGGTGGTGTCATAATGCACTTTGTACTGTAGTGCGCTGCGGCGAATCAGCTTGGAGTCTTCAATCGCCTGACGGCCTTCGGTAGTGTTGATGATGTAAGTGTACTCGCCATTCTTGATACGGTCCTGAATGTGCGGACGGCCTTCATGCACCTTGTTCACCAGACGTGGATTGATACCGGCTTCGCCCAGCACAATCGCGGTGCCGTGCGTCGCATCCAACTCGAAACCAAACTTCAGCAGCTTCGCCGCCAGGTCAACCACGCGCTCTTTATCGCCTTCGCGAACGGAGAGCAGCGCACGACCCTGTTTTTTCATGGTGGAGCTGCTGCCGAGCTGTGCCTTGGCGAACGCTTCCGCGAAGGTACGGCCCACGCCCATCACCTCACCAGTAGAGCGCATTTCTGGCCCTAACAGCGGATCAACGCCCGGGAACTTGTTGAACGGCAGCACCACTTCTTTTACCGAGTAGTACGGCGGGATAACTTCTTTGGTGACGCCCTGCTGTGCCAGCGTTTTCCCGGCCATCACGCGCGCCGCGACTTTCGCCAGCGGTACGCCCGTTGCCTTGGAGACGAACGGAACGGTACGCGCCGCACGCGGGTTCACTTCAATCAGGTAAACTTCGTTATTCTTCACCGCAAACTGGACGTTCATCAGACCGCGAACCTGCAGTTCGAAGGCCAGTTTCTGCACCTGCTGGCGCATCACATCCTGAATTTCCTGGCTCAGGGTATACGCAGGCAGAGAACATGCGGAGTCACCGGAGTGCACGCCCGCCTGTTCGATGTGCTCCATAATACCGCCAATCAGCACCATTTCGCCGTCGCAGATGGCGTCCACGTCCACTTCTACCGCGTCATCAAGGAAACGGTCCAGCAGTACCGGCGCATCGTTAGAAACGCTGACCGCGGTCTGGAAGTAGCGACGCAGGTCGGCTTCGTCGTAGACGATTTCCATCGCGCGGCCGCCGAGAACGTAGGACGGACGCACCACCAGCGGGTAACCAATCTCTTTCGCCTTCTCAACCGCCATTTCAATGGCGGTCACGGTGGCGTTCGCCGGTTGTTTCAGCTTCAGACGGTCAACCGCCTGCTGGAAGCGTTCACGGTCTTCCGCACGGTCGATAGCATCCGGGCTGGTGCCGATAACCGGCACGCCTGCCGCTTCCAGCGCGCGCGCCAGCTTCAGCGGAGTCTGGCCGCCGTACTGCACGATAACGCCTTTCGGCTTCTCGATGCGCACGATTTCCAGCACGTCTTCCAGCGTTACCGGCTCGAA
Organism: Citrobacter sp. RHBSTW-00859; assembly: GCF_013729795.1. Classification (NCBI taxonomy): domain Bacteria; kingdom Pseudomonadati; phylum Pseudomonadota; class Gammaproteobacteria; order Enterobacterales; family Enterobacteriaceae; genus Citrobacter; species Citrobacter sp. RHBSTW-00859. The sequence continues at coordinate 4,144,245 of NZ_CP056284.1, forward strand.
GTACAGACGGTCGGAGGTATCGTAGTCGGTAGAAACGGTTTCTGGGTTACAGTTGACCATGATGGTCTCGTAACCGTCTTCGCGCAGCGCCAGCGAGGCGTGCACGCAGCAGTAGTCGAATTCAATGCCCTGACCGATACGGTTTGGACCACCGCCCAGCACCATAATCTTGTCACGATCCTGAGTTGGATTCGCTTCGCACTCGTCTTCATAAGTGGAGTACATGTAAGCGGTGTCGGTGGCAAATTCTGCCGCGCAGGTATCCACGCGCTTGTAGACCGGGTGCAGGTTATGTTGGTCACGCAGCTTGCGGATTTCCGCTTCGCGTACGCCGGCCAGTTTCGCCAGACGCGCATCGGCGAAACCTTTGCGCTTCAGTACGCGCAAGAAGTCAGCGTCGAGGCCGTTGATGCCAAGGTCTGTTACTTTTTCTTCCAGGCGCACCAGTTCTTCAATCTGCACCAGGAACCAGCGGTCGATGTTGGTCAGGTTGAACACGCCATCGACGGACAGGCCAGCACGGAAAGCATCGGCGATGTACCAGATACGCTCGGCGCCCGCGTCTTTCAGCTCGCGGCGGATTTTGGTCAGCGCTTCCGGGTCATCCAGACTTACTTTCGGGTCGAAGCCGGTCGCGCCCACTTCCAGACCGCGCAGCGCTTTTTGCAGAGACTCCTGCTGGGTGCGGCCAATCGCCATCACTTCACCGACAGATTTCATCTGGGTGGTCAGGCGGTCGTTAGCGCCAACAAATTTCTCGAAGTTGAAGCGTGGAATTTTCGTCACAACGTAGTCGATGGACGGCTCAAACGAAGCCGGAGTCCGCCCGCCGGTGATGTCGTTCATCAGTTCGTCGAGGGTGTAACCTACCGCCAGCTTGGCTGCGACTTTAGCAATCGGGAAGCCGGTTGCTTTGGACGCCAGCGCCGAGGAGCGGGAGACGCGCGGGTTCATCTCGATAACAATCAGACGGCCGTTTTTCGGGTTTACCGCAAACTGGACGTTAGAACCACCGGTTTCAACGCCGATTTCACGCAGCACCGCCATCGAGGCGTTTCGCATGATTTGATATTCTTTGTCGGTCAGCGTCTGGGCTGGCGCAACGGTGATGGAGTCACCGGTATGGATGCCCATCGCGTCGAAGTTTTCGATGGAGCAGACGATGATGCAGTTGTCGTTTTTATCACGTACAACTTCCATCTCGTACTCTTTCCAGCCAATCAGCGATTCATCAATCAGCAGTTCGTTGGTTGGGGAAAGATCCAGACCGCGTTCGCAAATTTCTTCAAACTCTTCGCGGTTGTAGGCGATACCGCCGCCGGTGCCACCCATGGTGAAGGACGGACGGATAATGCACGGGAAGCCGACGTCAGCGGCAACCGCCAGCGCTTCTTCCATGGTGTGAGCGATGCCTGAACGTGCGGTATCGAGACCGATTTTTTTCATCGCGATGTCGAAGCGACGACGGTCTTCCGCTTTATCAATAGCATCCGCCGTCGCGCCAATCATGGTCACGCCGAACTCAGCCAGTACGCCCTGACGTTCCAGCTCCAGCGCACAGTTCAGCGCCGTCTGACCGCCCATGGTTGGCAGCACCGCATCCGGGCGCTCTTTCTCAATGATTTTGCGTACCACTTCCCAGTGAATCGGCTCGATGTAGGTGGCATCGGCCATTTCCGGGTCGGTCATGATGGTCGCCGGGTTGGAGTTCACCAGAATAACGCGGTAACCCTCTTCACGCAGGGCTTTACACGCCTGCGCGCCGGAATAGTCAAACTCACACGCCTGACCGATAACGATCGGACCCGCGCCCAGAATCAGGATACTTTTTATGTCTGTACGTTTTGGCATGGCTCTTTTACTCCTGATTATTTCGCGGACTGACGGTATTGCTCAATTAACTCGATAAAGTGGTCGAACAGCGGCGCAGCGTCGTGTGGACCTGGGCTTGCTTCAGGGTGCCCCTGGAAGCTGAACGCCGGTTTGTCGGTACGATGAATCCCCTGCAGGGTGCCGTCGAACAGCGACTTGTGGGTCACGCGCAGGTTGGCAGGCATGGAGGCCTCATCGACCGCAAAACCGTGGTTCTGAGCGGTGATCATCACGGTGTTGTTATCAATATCTTTTACCGGATGGTTGCCGCCGTGGTGGCCAAACTTCATCTTAATGGTCTTCGCACCGCTTGCCAGCGCCAGCAGTTGATGGCCGAGGCAGATGCCAAATACCGGAATATCGGTTTCGAGGAATTTCTGAATCGCGGTAATCGCGTAGTCGCACGGCGCCGGATCGCCAGGACCGTTGGACAGGAAGATACCGTCCGGATTCATCTTCAGAACATCTTCAGCAGAGGTTTTCGCCGGCACAACCGTCAGGCGGCAGCCGCGATCCGCTAACATACGCAGAATGTTACGTTTAGCGCCAAAATCGTAGGCCACTACGTGGAACGGCAGTTCATCGGCGGATTTAGCTTCCGGCAGGTCACCGGCCAGCGTCCAGCTACCTTGCGTCCAACTATAAGGCTCCGCGGTGGTCACTTCTTTCGCCAGATCCATACCGTTCAGACCCGGGAAGGCTTTCGCTTTTTCCAGCGCCAGCGCCGCATCCGGGTTATCACCCGCGATAATGCAGCCGTTCTGTGCGCCCTTTTCACGCAGCAAACGCGTCAGCTTACGGGTATCGATATCGGCAATTGCCACAATATTATGGCGTTTGAGGTAAGAAGAGAGGTCTTCGGTATCGCGGAAGTTGCTGGCAATCAGCGGCAGGTCGCGGATGACCAGGCCTTGCGCATGTACTTGAGAAGATTCTGCATCGGCTTCATTGGTGCCGACATTACCGATATGAGGATAAGTAAGAGTGACGATTTGGCGGGAATAGGAAGGATCAGTGAGGATTTCTTGATAACCGGTCATTGAAGTATTGAAAACGACTTCCCCAACCGCCGAACCTGTTGCCCCTATGGCCCGACCGTGAAACTGGGTTCCGTCTTCCAGAACCAATAGCGCTGACTTAATCAAAACACCCTCCAGAGAATATTCACTCACTTTATTTGCATATTAATTCATTAACACCTCATGAATCAATGCAAATTTGCTTACCTATGGATTTCTGGCAAACGGCGGCATTCTAGAGATAGCCCACGTAAAAGTCTACCCAAAAGGGCATTTTTTATTATTATTTTACGCCACTGGGATAAAACACACGATTTAACAGGCAAAAAGATCAGCTAACTTGGGGTGGAAAACGCTTGCGGAAGATAAAGAGTGTAAAAACAGGAAGCGCGATAGATAAAAGTGGACCATTTGGTCAAAATTTACATTGAAATAACAAAATAACCCTGCAAAACACCAACAAACAGGCAATTAAATAAAAAATCAAATTAAAAAGCGAAAAAATAAAAGGGCAATAAAATATTGCCCTATGTAATCAAATAGTTATGATTACAATAACCACATCACGAAGGGTAATAAAAGTTATAAACTGCGTAAATCAAGCACATCTTTCATATCAAAAAGACCGTTTGACTTTAATTTCAGCCAAATTGCCGATCGTACTGCGCCATTGGCAAAGGTCATGCGGCTGGAGGCTTTATGCGTGATCTCAATGCGCTCGCCAATATCGGCAAACATCGCGGTATGCTCACCAACGATATCTCCCGCCCGCACCGTGGCAAAACCGATCGTACCGGGTACGCGCTCACCGGTATAACCTTCACGCGAATAGACGGCACACTCTTTTAAATCTTTATCCAGCGCCCCGGCAATCGCCTCCCCCATCGCCAGCGCAGTGCCTGACGGCGCATCCACTTTATGACGGTGATGGGCTTCAATAATCTCAATATCGGTGTAATCACCCATCACTTTCGCCGCCTTCTCCAGCAGCTTAAGCATGACGTTAACGCCAACGCTAAAGTTCGCGGCGAAAACGATAGCAATGTCCTGCGCAGCATCACGAATAGCCTGTTTGCCCGCGTCATCAAAGCCAGTGGTGCCAATCACCATCCCTTTACCGTGCTGGCGGCAAAACGCCAGATGCGCCAGCGTGCCTTCCGGGCGAGTAAAATCGATGAAAACATCAAAATCATCTTTCACCGCCTCAAGACTACTTTGCACGGTAACGCCCGTTTTACCGGCTCCCGCTAATTCTCCGGCATCGCTTCCCAGCAAAGAAGAACCTTCGCGCTCCAGCGCCGCGCCGAGCTGTACGCCATCCATGCCAAGAGTGGCCTGAATCAACTGACGCCCCATGCGCCCTCCGGCTCCCGCGATGGCAACGCGGATTTGTGCATCATGCATAGCTATTCTCTTTTGTTAATTTTACGTAAATCGTTTTCAGATTAACCAGCACATCGCTGCGCCGCCAGCCGAAAACGTCGATAATTAGAATTTAATGATAAACAGGGAGAGATATCAGTAAAAGGCATGACGATCAGCGAAAACCACATGATTCTCTGACCACCAGCGCAGGTGGCAGAATAATGCGTTTCGGAGGTTCGTCATTTCCCTGAATGCGACTATAAAGTAGCTCCCCAGCCTTGCGACCTATCTCTTTTGCGGCCACCGACACGGTGGTGAGCGCAGGTTGTACCAGCGCCGCTTCGGTAATGTCATCGAACCCCACCAGCGCAAAATCGCGCCCTGGTTCACGCCCCATTTTACGTAATGCCTGCATAACCCCAAGCGCCACAATATCCTGATAACAAACGGCGGCGGTAATTTCCGGGAACCGCATAAGAAGCGACTCAGCCACTTTTGCGCCGTCAATCTGGCTGGCCTGCGTCGCCACTATCCATTGCGGATTCGGCGATATTCCCTGCTCCAGCAACGTGCTGGTGAATCCACCGATACGCTGTGCCCGGCTCCCGGAACTTGGGCTACCACCGATAAACGCAATATTCTTATGCCCCATTTTGACTAAATGGGTGGTGGCCATTTGCGTACCGAGAAAGTTATCGGTTCCCACAAAATCAAAATCAGGATCGCTAAGAGGGCGAACCACCATGATGGCGGGAATATTGCGCCTTTTCAGCGCCTCGAAGAAGGAGGTCGGTGTTTCGCGCGCCGCGCAGAGCACCATGCCGCAGGCATTATTGCGCATCAACGAGTCGACAAATTTTTGCTGCCTTTCTCCTGACTCTTCACTGTTTGCCAGAAACAGAAGCAGGTCATGCCGCTCCATCTCATGGCTTAGCCCTGCAGTCATCTCACCGTAAAAAGGGTTAGTGATATCGTGTAACAACAATCCGACCTGATTACTGCTTCGGTTACGCAGGTTAGCGGCGGTTTGATTATAAACGTAGCCGGCATCGTCCAGCGCTTTGAGCACCCTGTCACGTGTGGCCTGAGAAATGCGCCCCCGGTTACGCAACACCATTGAAACGGTTGCCGTGGAGACTCCCGCGCGTTCAGCAACCTGCGCCAGCGTGACTGTAGTCATGATCTCTCCTGTTTATTTCAAAGGTTAATCGAATAACCGAAACATTGCCTTTTTACGTGTGATTCACATCACGCTAACGTGCTTTTTACCGCACTGGATTCTGATTATGGCGGGTTAATCGCGTTAACCACACTATGAAAATAAGGTTAATCGATTAATCTTAAATAAGCCAACACGGAGACAGAATATGCGTACAACCTATAATAAATTCCCTGAGGTTAACGTTCAGGGCTATGACAACCAGGCTTGGCAGGGTTGGTCGTCGATTCATTCAGTGCTTAACACCAGGGTTTCTACCGCCGCCAAAACCGTATTGATCGTGGATTGCTATCCGGGCGTGCGGCTAGACGAGCTGGAGCAACAGCTCGTTACGACATTAGATACCGCACTGGTGCTGAATATTGAATCCGCCCGCCGCGATGAGCAGGCCCTGCATGATTTACTGGCGCGTAACCTTACCGACGATCGCGTATTCGGCGTTCTCTCCTGTCATCACCTGGATGAATTTTTTGATAGCGACAAACTCAGCCAACTCCGCCAACAGATTGATGCCGTTACCGCAGGGCTGGTTGTGGTGTACGGCTCGGGCGCTGCGTTGGCACACCCTGGTGACGTACTGGTTTATGCCGATCTTCCGCGCTGGGAAATTCAACAGCGTATGCGTCATAACGGGCTGGGTAACTGGGGTGCAGAAAACCAGGATGAAGATATTCTTCGTCGTTACAAACGTGCTTTTTTCATTGAATGGCGGGTATTCGACAAACATAAAACGCCGTTACTCAAACGCGCCGATTATTTGCTCGATACCACGGTAGAAAATAGTCCCGCGATGGTCAGCGGGAACGCGTTACGCGCCGGTCTGCAACAAACCACCGAACAACCGTTTCGCGTTGCCCCTTTCTTTGACCCAGGCGTCTGGGGCGGGCAATGGATGAAACAACGCTTCGATCTCGATCCCTCAGCTCCCAATTACGCGTGGTGTTTTGATTGCGTGCCCGAGGAAAACAGCCTGTTACTGCGTTTTGGCAACGTGCGGATCGAGATCCCCTCTCAGGATCTGGTGCTGACCTGTCCCCGCCCCCTGCTGGGTGAAAAAGTTCACGCGCGCTTTGGCGCGGAATTCCCGATCCGTTTTGACTTCCTCGACACTATTGGCGGCCAGAATTTGAGTTTTCAGGTTCATCCGCTCACTGAGTACATTCAACAGCAGTTTGGTATGCACTATACCCAGGATGAGAGCTATTACATTCTCGAAGCCGAGCCGGACGCCGTGGTGTATCTCGGGACCAAAACCGGGATCGCACCGCAGGATATGCTCGACGACCTCCGGGCCGCGGGTCGTGGCGAAAAAACCTTTGATGATGAACGATTCGTTAACCAGATCCCTGCACATAAACACGATCACTTCCTGATCCCTGCCGGAACCGTACACTGCTCGGGTGCAGGAACCATGGTGCTGGAGATCAGCGCAACGCCCTATATCTTCACCTTCAAGCTGTGGGATTGGGGCCGCTTAGGGTTAGACGGCTTACCGCGTCCGGTGCATCTGGATCACGGTCAGCAGGTTATTGACTGGCAGCGCGACACGCAATGGGTGCACGACAACCTCGTCAACCGTATTGAACCCCTTGCTGAAGGGGAGGGTTGGCGGGAAGAAAGAACCGGAATGCACGAACGCGAATTTATCGAAACGCGTCGCCATTGGTTTACGGCACCGGTCACTCACCATACCCATGGCGGCGTCAACGTCCTGAACCTAGTCGAAGGAGCGCAGGCCGTTGTTGAAAGCCCGAGCGGTGCGTTTCCCCCGTTTGTCGTCAACTATGCAGAGACCTTTATCATCCCTGCCGCCGTCGGAGAATATCGTATTTCGCCGTTTGGCAAAGGCGTCGGTCAACAGCTCGCCACGATTAAAGCCTGGGTTAGAGGATAAGCGCATGATTAACGTAATTGTTGCCACCCATGGTCCCCTGGCGGACGCGCTTCTCGCCAGCGGTCGTATGGTTTATGGAGAATTACCGCATGTTTACCCCGTCACGCTGAGTGAACAGGCAGGTATCGAAGGGTTTAAAGCGACGTTCTCTCAGGTTCTCACCAATGCCGGAAAAGACGCTGACGGCGTACTGGTGCTGTGTGACATGCAAAGCGGTACGCCGTGGAATGTCGCCTGCCATCATGCTTTTTCTTCACAAACGGTTCCTCCCGTTGCAGTCGTAGCGGGGGTCAATTTCCCGATGCTGTTACAAAGCGAGGAGATTTGCCATTTAACGGATGTTCACGCCGCAGCCGTCGAGCTGTTGGCGCTGACGATACCCACGCTGATTAAAGCCGCCCCGGTTTTATCCGTTCAGTCCGACGATTTTTAAAGGAAACCACTATGAGTATTTCTTTTGTACGTATCGATGACCGCGTAATCCATGGGCAGCTCGTGACACGTTGGGCCAAAGAGCTGCCCTGTGATGGGATCGTCGCTATAGACGACGCCGTCGCGGCCGACCCTTTGCTCTCTTCGGTGATGAAAGGCGCCGTACAGGACACCAAAGTTTGGTTGTTTGATACGGCCACCGCGATTGAAAAATTGCCAAAAGTCATTGCCAGCGAGAAACGTTATTTCGTCATTGGCAAATCACCCGTCACGCTCAAACGCATTGAAGAAGCAGGTATCAGCCTGAAAAATGCCAACGGCAAGATTAATGTGGGTCCGATGAGCGCGCGTGCTGATACCACCACCATCGGCCCGAATCAGTCGGTCAACGGGGATGAAATTGCCGCCTTTGACTGGCTGACGCAACATGGACATCTGGTTGAGTTTCGCCTGGTTCCTGATGCCAGTTGCTACAGCTGGCAGGACGCACGTCAGAAGCTGAAATAAGGAGCGCACGATGATTATCGAAGCTACGTTGATTGGCATACTTTGCTATCTCGGCGCCCTCAGCAGTCCCTGGCTTCTGGGACTGACCGGCGGCTGGTATCTGATCACCCGCCCGCTGATTTCTGGAATGCTGGTCGGGATTATTCTCGGCGACATTAAAACCGGGATCATGATTGGCGTCGCGGTTCAGGCGGTGTATATCGCGATGGTAACGCCTGGCGGTTCGATGCCGGCCGATCTCAACTTTGTTGCTTACCCCGCAATCGCCCTAGGGATCCTTTCAGGAAAAGGCCCCGAGGTCGCGGTCGCGCTAGCGGCGACCATCGGTATCGCCGGAACCATTTTGTTTAACGCGATGATGGTACTGAACTCTTTCTGGAATCACCGGGCAGATGTGGCGCTGGAACGGGGTGACGAACGCGGTATTTACCTGAACAGCGCCATCTGGCCACAGGTGACAAACTTTGTCCTGCGTTTTGTACCGACTTTTATTGCGGTTTACTTCGGCGCGCAATACATCAGCGGTTTTATGGACAGCTTGCCGAAAATAGTTCTGTCAACGATGAACGTACTGGGCGGCATTTTACCCGCCGTCGGGATCGCGATTTTGCTAAAGCAGATCATCAAAAACTACACCATGCTGATCTACTTCCTCGTCGGTTTTGTCTGCATCGTATTTTTAAAACTCAACATGGTCGCGCTGGTGATCGTCGGTTCGCTGTTGGCGTTGATCCATTACAACTACAAACCGGAACCGCCGCAGGCCGCGAATGCAAAGTCGGTAGCCGATGATGATGAGGATGAATTCTGATGGAAGAACGTACACTTACGCGTAAAGATCTTCGCCGCTGCTGGCGCACATGGATGATGCACAACTTGTCATCGATGAGTTTTGAACGTCTGGAATCTTTTGGCTTTTGTCTGAGTATGCTTCCGGTGGCGAAAAAGCTCTATCCCGACGCAGCCCAACGTACTGAAATGCTGCGCCGTCATGCCTCATTCTATAATACGGAACCCCAGATAGGCGCGATCGTAAACGGCATGGTGCTGGGGCTGGAGGAGAAAAAAGCGAACGGTGAGCCGATCGATGGGGAGACCATCAATACCCTGAAGGTTGGCCTGATGGGCCCTATTGCCGGGATCGGCGATTCAATGATCCCTGGCATGCTGATCCCTATCCTGCTCAGCATCGGCATGGCCCTGGCGGCCGGCGGTAACATTCTCGGGCCACTGTTTTATACCGTTGCCTGGCTGGCCATCATCATTCCCGGTTCGTGGTTCTTATTCCTGAAAGGCTACAAAATGGGTTCTGGCTCGGTGGAAATGCTGGTGAGCAGCAAGTCTGCCCGTCTGCGTGAAGCGTTATCGCTGCTGGGTGTGTTTGTCATGGGGGGCGTGGCGGCCAGCTACGTTAAACTTGGCACCGGACTGGAGTTTATTACCAAAGATGGGGTGAATATCCATGTTCAACAGATGCTGGACGGTATCTTCCCGCAGTTACTGCCGCTGATTGTGGTGCTTGGTACCTGGTATCTGATGGCCAAGCGCGGTGTGTCACCAGTGAAAGCGATGATTTTACTGTTGATACTGGCCGCCCTCGGCGTCGCCACGGGCCTGTTTGCGGGATAACACAAAGAAAACGGTACAACCGGGGCTATGCCCCGGTTTTTTTATGGATGAAAGTTTTGCCATAGCTCGGGGTGCTTGTCCGGGCGTGAGATAAATTGGAAACGTGCCGGGTCCTCGATGAATTGTTGATAAACAGGTGCGGAGGTAATCGAGAATTCCGTATATTGTCTGGGCGTAACGGCCTGCAGTCGTCCAGGGATGTAACGCGGATTATGCTGCCAGATAACGTTGTTGCCCTGCAGCAGCGGATACCATGCCAGTCCTTTATGCGCACGCACGGCGTCGTACTCAAAACCATATTCACGATCGCACCACGCGCCAAAGGTTAACGGTACATCCGGGTCTGCGGATATAGTCGCATGTCCCCAACCGGGTGGTACCAACACTTTCTCACCGGGTCCGGCAATTACAGCAAAACAGCGGCCTGGGTCGTCCTCAACATATTCCTGCATATAAATGATCGCTTTTCCCTGCCAGATTTCATAAAGCTCCGGCGGAGACCAGCCGCTGTGCAGACTAATACGATGAATATGTCCCTGACTACGCACCGGCTCTTCTCCCAGCCATCCCGCCGCATAGGTGACCACGCCAAACAACAGCATCCGCTTTTTCAACTCTTCTCGATCCTGCATTCGCGCCACATCCATCGCTATGGCATACACCTCTTGCGGCCCTTCACAGTGCGGATCGCGCAGCGAGGCGCGAATCTGGTCGAGTTGACGAATCTCCGGCATCGGCCCGGTAACCTCATCCCCATAGCTAAAACCAAGCGGGTGATGATGGACCGTCATATCCAGGCCGTAAGAATGCGCTAAGTCACCCATTCTGTACCTCCTTCGCCTGAACCGTCTTATTTTCCTCAAAGACCCTTATTCTGAAGCCGCTGGCGAGCGCTGCATAATCATGACCCGCAATCCCTGGCCATACGGCGAGCGCCGACAGAACCTCTTCCCCGGTGTTGATTAACCGATGCGCGGTAAAGCCGGGGATAATGTGGACAGATCCCGCGAATACTTTTTCCAGCCTCGCGTCGCCCTGCTCAGTTTGCAACAGCAGCAAACCGGTGCCACGCAGACCAAAATAGACTTCCCCCTGTTCGCGGCGCGCATGGAAATGCCCGCGGGTCATAAAATACTCACAGCCGACCCGGCCAGGGTAAAGATGGGTAACGCCGGTGTAGAGTTCACCTTCAGCGGGAGACGTATCCAGCATCTCAACGTCATACACGACCTGCTCGCCAGTCAGCTGTTGACGGGCGTGTTCATCGGCAAAAACGTTTGGAAGATCCTCAATACGGGTGGATTTACGCAATAACAGGCCATCAGCTAAAGCGCCGCTTGCCCACGCCACCTGCGGTGGCTGGATAAAAGAAAGGTTCATATGTGTCTCCGGCCCGAGGAGAACAACAGGATCAGATTAGCAGATTAATCGATTAACCTGCTATCGCTATCTGCATATTGCGGGCCGGATCACAGCCTCAAGGTGCCAGCGTCAGTACCTCTGCCACCCACTGCTGGAACCCCTCAACGTCCAGCCCCAGCGCGACCTGGGCATTTGCCGGATGCCCTAAACGTCCTTCAATGTCCACCACCGTCGTACCCGAGGTATATTCCCCCTGGGTTTCAACCGCCACGAAGCACGGCTGCAGGGTAAACAGTTCCGGGCGCACCAGCCAGGCAATAGCGCACAGGTCGTGCATTCGTAGCCCCGTATTCATACTGCCGCTACGGTAATGGCTAAACAGCGCGTGCAGCATTTTTCCCGTCTGGTTAAGCTGCGGCAACGTCGCCAGATAGTCAGGGGTGAGCATGGCCTGATTAGTGACATCCAGCCCACACATCACAATCTCCAGCCCGCTCTGGAAGACTTTTGCGGCGGCCTCGGGATCAATAGCAATATTAAACTCCGCGTTTGGCGTGAAGTTCCCGCGCCCGGCAGAACCGCCCATAATCACCAGACGGTGAATGTTGAATATGCATTCAGGATAATGAGTCAGCAGCAGCGCAATGTTGGTCAGGGGGCCAATTGCCACCAGCGTCACAGGCTGCGGGGCATGCATCAACGCATCGCGAATGGCCTGGAAGGCAGGTTTTGCCATCACCTGGCGGTCATGTTCGACAAATTCATACCCTTCCATACCTGATTCACCGTGTACGGAAGCGGCATCTCGCAGCGGTCTCACCAGCGGCATCGATGCCCCCTGCGCTAGCGGAATATCCGCATTCCAGAAGTGCAGCAGTTGCAATGCATTACGGGTGGTTTTTTCCACCGACACATTACCTGCTACCGTGGTCATCAGTTGCAGATCCAGCTCAGGGGCAAACAGCGCGGCGGCAATAGCGGCAGCATCATCAATGCCGGGATCGGTATCAAGAATGATCGGTAAGCGCATGGTTTCTCCATAAAAAAATGCCAGACGTTAAGTCTGGCATCTTCTCATAATCGTAACCGGAAAGACTTACTCTACTTCACGAACATCCACACGCAGCTCTTTCGGTACTTCGAAAACGATGTTTTCTTCACGCCCTTCCAGTGGAATAGCTTCCCCACCGCCAAGCTCCTGCAGGCGGGCAATCACGTTTTGCACCAGGATATCAGGCGCCGAGGCACCGGCCGTCACGCCCACGCACCTAGCTTCTTTCACCCACGCTTCCTGGATATCGGTCGCATCGTCAATCAGATACGCCGCTTTCCCCATTCGTTGGGCCAGTTCAGCCAGACGGTTGGAGTTAGAAGAGTTTTTCGAGCCGACCACCAGCACAACATCGGCCTGCTCTGCCAGCGCACGGACCGCTTCCTGGCGGTTGGTCGTGGCATAACAGATATCGTCTTTGCGCGGCCCGACAATTTTCGGAAAACGGCTTCGCAACGCGTCAATGACGTCAGAGGTGTCATCAACGGAGAGAGTAGTCTGCGTCATGAAGGACAATTTGCCTTCATTTTTTACATTCAGTTTCAGCACATCTTCAGGTGATTCGACCAGATACATTCCCCCCTGCGGGTTACTGTACTGGCCCATCGTGCCTTCAACTTCCGGATGCCCGGCGTGACCAATTAAAATTGACTCTTCACCGCGACGGCTGGCGCGGGCAACTTCCATATGCACTTTCGTTACCAGCGGGCAGGTCGCATCAAAAACCGTGAGGTCGCGGCCTTTGGCTTCGTTACGCACCGCCTGAGACACACCATGAGCGGAGAAAATCAGGATCGCGCCATCCGGTACTTCACTGATTTGCTCAATAAAAATAGCGCCGCGCTCGCGCAGGCTATCCACCACATAGCGGTTATGCACCACTTCATGACGGACATAAATCGGTGCGCCGTAAATAGCCAGCGCGTTTTCCACAATGCTGATAGCGCGGTCTACGCCAGCGCAAAAACCGCGCGGGTTGGCCAACAGGATCTGCATTTTACGCCTCCAGTGCCGGTTCGACTTCCAGCACTTCAATATCAAAATGAACGGTATGCCCGGCCAGCGGATGGTTGAAATCAACCGTGATCGAGTCACCATTGATTTCGCGGATCACACCAGGCATCTCACTGCCGTCCATTGCGGTAAAGAGCATGATAGCGCCAATTTCTGGCTCGCCCGCGTCCATAAATTCCCGACGCGAGAAATACTGAATTAAGTCCGGGCTTGACACGCCGAAGGCGGCATCCGGCTCCAGAGCAAAAGTGGTTTTATCACCTTCTTTTAACCCCAGCAGGTGTTGTTCCAGTCCTTCAGACAGAGAACCGTCGCCCAGGCGAAACAGCGCAGGCTTGCCGTTATTGCGGGTTGACTCTGCGGTGGAGCCATCGTCGAGCTTAAGGGTGAAGTGCACCAGCACCGCACTGTTACTCTGTACTGATTTAGACATGCAGGTTGCTCTTTAAAATTGCTGCCGCCTGTTTGCCCGATAGCGCTACGCTTACCGGGCCCACAAGAATCGCAGTATATTGTAGGCCGGATTAGCATAGCGCCATCCGGCATTTTTTATGCGGCTTTTTTCTCTTTCGACGGTAAGAAGCCTTCGAGGACAATCAATGCCGCACCGATACAGATCGCCGTATCAGCAAGGTTGAATGTCGCGAAATGCCAGTCACCGACGTAAAAGTCAATCATATCAACCACGAAGCCGTGCCACAGGCGGTCGAACAGGTTGCCCAGCGCACCGCCAATGATTAACGCATACGCGATGTTGTTTAGCTTCTGCGTCGCCTTCGAGCGATACATCATCACCATCAGGATAACGCAGATACCAATGGCGATACCGGCAAAGAACCAACGTTGCCAGCCACCGCTATCGGCTAAGAAGCTAAACGCCGCACCATAGTTACGCGCGTAGTGCAGATTAAGCGACGGGAACAGCGACACCGTATCCCCCAGAGCAAAGTTCTGGAGGATCAGGTATTTGCTGCCTAAATCGATAATCAGCACGACTACCACCAGCCACAGCCAGCGTAGTCCTGTTGAACAAAGAGGCTTACTCATCAGGCAAACTTACGTTGTTCGCCATCACCGGCGATGTTGCTGACACAGCGTCCGCAGATATCTGCATGTTCCGCCACCTGGCCGACATCGGTAGTGTAATGCCAGCAGCGCGGACATTTCTCACCTTCGGCTTTGCTTAGTACGATTTTCAGACCTTTGAGCAGTTCGCTCTGCTGAGCATCAGCAGGAGCCGCTGCATAATCCGCAACCGTCGCACCGGAGGTCAGCAGAACAAAGCGCAACTCTTCGCCCAGCGCGGTCAGTTTCGCCGCCAGCTCTGGTTCAGCGTACAGAGTAACCGCCGCTTCCAGCGAACCACCGACTTTCTTATCCGCACGTGCCTGCTCGATGACCTTGTTCACTTCGCCGCGCACTTTCAGCAACTCGTCCCAGTAGGCGTCATTCATCGCTTCGGTTTCGCCTAAGCCAAACAGACCTTCGTACCATTCACCGGTAAAGACGTACTTCTCACGCTCGCCCGGCAGGTAACCCCAGATTTCATCAGCGGTGAAGGACATGATCGGCGCCATCCAGCGTACCAGCGCTTCTGCAATATGGAACAGCGCAGTCTGGCAACTACGACGCGCCACACTGTCCGCTTTCGCGGTGTACTGACGGTCTTTGATGATGTCGAGGTAGAACGAACCCATTTCTACGGAGCAGAAGCGCATCAGGCGCTGTACTACTTCGTGGAAGTCATAGGCTTCATAAGCTTTCAGGATCTCTTCCTGCGCCGCTTGCGCACAACCTACCGCCCAGCGATCCAGCACCACCATCTCTTCCGGTTTCACCATATCTTTTACCGGATCGAACCCATTCAGGTTCGCCAGCAGGAAGCGCGCGGTGTTACGGATACGACGATAGCTGTCGGCAGCACGTTTCAGGATTTCGTCAGAAACGGCCATTTCGCCGGTATAGTCGGTAGAAGCGACCCACAGACGCAGAATATCCGCGCCCAGTTTGTTCATTACGTCCTGCGGGCTTACGGTGTTACCGATAGACTTGGACATTTTGCGACCCTGACCATCAACGGTGAAACCGTGGGTCAGTACCTGACGGTATGGCGCTTTGCCCTTCATTGCAGTGGAGATCATCAGAGAAGACATGAACCAGCCGCGGTGCTGGTCAGAACCTTCCAGATACATATCTGCCGCATGGCCTGCAAACTCAGGACGCACGTCCACGACGGATGAGTGGGTTGAACCGGAGTCGAACCACACGTCCAGCGTATCCGGGACTTTGACATACTGGTCAGCTTCATCGCCGAGGATATCTTTCGGATCGAGATCCCACCACGCCTGGATGCCGTCAACTTCAACGCGTTTGGCCACTTCTTCCATCAATTCGATAGCACGCGGATGCAGCTCTTCGGTGTCTTTGTGAACAAACAGAGACATCGGCACACCCCACGTACGCTGACGGGAGATACACCAGTCAGGACGGTTGGCAACCATCGATTCAATACGTGCCTGACCCCAATCCGGGATCCATTGCACGCCTTTGATCTCTTTTAGCGACTGCGCGCGCAGACCTTTCTGATCCATGCTGACGAACCACTGCGGTGTCGCACGGAAGATGATCGGCGATTTGTGGCGCCAGCAGCACGGGTAGCTGTGCTGCATCTTCTCAACGTGCAGCAGAGCGCCTTTATCGCTCAGCAGCGCAACGATTTTGTCGTTGGCTTTAAAGACGTTCACACCGTCCAGATCCGGATAGGTACCCGCCAGATATGCGCCGTCCGGGCCAACCGGGTTAGCGATTTCCAGACCGTATTTCTGGCTAATGACGTAGTCATCCGGACCGTGGCCGCCGGCGGTATGGACCGCACCGGTACCCGCATCCAGCGTAACGTGATCGCCAAGAATAGCCGGTACGTCAAAGCCCATAAACGGATGGGTAAAGCGCAGCAGTTCCAGCTCGGCGCCTTTTACGGTGCCCAGAATAGTGTATTCAGCCGCACCAATACGCTGCATGACGCTTTCAACCAGATCCTTCGCCAGAATCACAGCCTGCCCGTCAATCTGCACCAGCGCATAGTCAAAATCAGGCGCCAGAGAGATTGCGCGGTTCGCCGGTAACGTCCACGGGGTGGTAGTCCAGATAACCAGTGAGATCGGGCCATTGACGTCAGAAACGCCAAATTTCGCTTTTACCGCGTCCTGATCGGCGGCGTGGAACGCAACGTCGATGGACGGGGAGGTTTTGTCATAATACTCAACTTCCGCTTCCGCCAGCGCGGAACGGCAATCAACGCACCAGTGCACCGGCTTCGCACCTTTGTGCAGGTGACCGTTACCGATGATTTTACCCAGCGCACGAATGATGTTGGCTTCAGTTTTGAAGTCCATGGTCAGGTACGGATGCGACCAGTCGCCCAGCACGCCAAGACGGATAAAGTCTTTACGCTGACCGTCAACCTGCGTCGCTGCGTATTCACGGCATTTGGCGCGGAACTCAGCGGCGGTGAACTTCTCGCCCGGCTTGCCGTATTCCTGCTCTACTTTCAGCTCGATAGGCAGGCCGTGGCAGTCCCAGCCCGGAACGTAAGGCGAGTCGAATCCCGTGAGTCCTTTGGACTTCACGATAATGTCTTTCAGAATCTTGTTAACCGAGTGACCAATATGAATGCTGCCATTCGCATAAGGAGGGCCATCATGCAGAATGAAGGTTTTTTTGCCTTTTTTGGCCGCACGAATGATGCCGTACAGGTCATCATCAGTCCAACGCGCCAGCATTCCCGGTTCACGCTTGGCGAGATCGCCGCGCATCGGGAACCCTGTTTCCGGCAAATTCAGGGTTGATTTATAGTCACTCATCAGATTCTCGGTTCCGTATTTAAAACTCGTATAGGCATTAAGCCGGTTTTGTTAGCCCAAAAAATTCACGGGCAGTCAACTCATCACGCGCAATCTGCGCTTTTAGTTCATCCAGCGAGGCAAATCGCTGTTCGCTGCGTATTTTTTTACGCAGTACTACATCTATATGGCGACCATACAGGTCCATTACAACGTCCAATAGATGCACTTCCAACTGTTGGCGTACGCCTGCTACCGTCGGGCGTGTGCCGATGTTGGCGACGCCGGGGAAAGGTTTGTCACCCAGCCCCATTACTTCAACCGCATAAACCCCTTTCACCGGAGAAACCTGGCGACGAAGCGGTAAGTTTGCCGTCGGAAAACCGATAGTGCGCCCTAACTCGTCACCGTGAACTACGCGTCCTGAGATAGTAAAAGGATGCCCAAGCAGGCTTTCGGCCAGTTGCAGGTTATCTTCCGCCAGCGCCTGACGTACCGCGGTGCTGCTGATGCGCACACCGCCTTCACAGAAAGTTTGGGTGCTGGTGATATCAAAACCATACTCAGCGCCCGCTTCCTGTAATAACAAGAAATCGCCCGCACGGCTAGCGCCAAAGCGGAAATCATCACCAACGGCAAGAAATTGTACACCAAGGCGCTTCACCAGCAGATCGCTGATAAAGGTCTGCGCCGTTAATGCCGCGAAGCGCCTGTCAAAACGCACGCACAGCACGTAATCAACGCCGCACTCCGCCAGATAACGCAGTTTTTCCCGCAGGCGGGTGAGGCGCGCAGGTGACTTGTCCGTCGCAAACAGCTCCAACGGCTGCGGCTCGAAAATCATCACCATCACCGGTAAATTGCGTTTGCGCCCTTCTTCCCGTAAGCCCTGCAGCAACGCACGATGGCCACGGTGCACGCCGTCGAAATTACCAATAGTCAGCACACACCCATGCGGGGCCTGACTGAGATTATGTATGCCTCGTATCAGCTTCATGTCTGGCTCAAAACAGTGAAAATCGTGAAAGTATACCCTGTACCGCGTTCAACGTTAACCGGCGATTGTTTCTACGAAACAGAAAGAGGATGGTTTTCATCGTTATGAAACAAATTGACGCCCTTCACGGGCGCACCAATGCAATTTTTCTCGTGGAAAGGCTGTATTCACGCCCCGCAAGCTGGTAGAATCCTGCGCCATCACTACGCAACGAGTGCTGCAATTTAAACGGCGCTTATTTGCACAAATCCATTGACAAAAGAAGGCTAAAAGGGCATATTCCTCGGCCTTTGAATTGTCCATATAGAACACATTTGGGAGTTGGACCTTGGCTAATATCAAATCAGCTAAGAAGCGCGCCGTTCAGTCTGAAAAGGCCCGCAAGCACAACGCTAGCCGTCGCTCTATGATGCGTACTTTCATCAAGAAAGTATACGCAGCTATCGAAGCTGGCGACAAAGCTACTGCACTGAAAGCATTTAACGAAATGCAACCGATCGTGGACCGTCAGGCTGCTAAAGGTCTGATCCACAAAAACAAAGCTGCACGTCATAAAGCAAACCTGACTGCACAGATCAACAAACTGGCTTAATCGCCTGCTTGTTGTCGCTTTGTGAAAAAACCCGCGCAAGCGTAGCACAATAAGCCCCATCATTTTTGATGGGGCTTTTTCATACTTTCAACCTGTCGCTATGCGATACAACCTGGGCTGAACCCGAATCTCTTTCCTCTTTTCGGCACTCAATACCTCCTGAATGTCTCTCAGGTCCTTCGCTCCACAGATAAAGCCAGTATCAGAAAGCATAAACTCTCCGCGGAACTCGTTATCTGGTTAATTATCGGAATGGGCTTCATTATGATCTCTACATCACCGATGCGGTGACAAAACTCGAGCTTGTTCTGGATGGCTCTCTGGCTGCCAACTCTATTAATCAGACCTGCTGGAAATTCTGTGATGCACCACTTGAGGCATTATTTCATCTAACCGGCTCATCACTGGACGCATCATCTTGCCGAACGACGGTTAACTGAGCTTTTCGGTGGCAAGATGACGCTCTCGCCTTATCCACCAAACGCATAATAAACTTAAGTTGCATTACGTAACGAAAAATATCATGAAGTCACTTTTTTACATATATATTCATGATTTTTGCAATTTTCGCTTGTATCGTACTTATTGCACTGGCACAGGATAAATCCTTTTTGTCCATGACTATCTTTTCCCGTTTCAGGATTTAAATACAAGTTTTTTCCGCCATTATGAAGACGTAACTCTTCCCTGTAGAAAAACACTGTCAGGAGTACTAATACTGTAGTCAATACAAATGTCAGGAACGCTAAAATAACCCTCGCCTTATGCAGGGAGAGATTAACGGCAACGTCTGTTTTTTTGCCTTCGGTTTTTTTCTGAATTTCATAATGGGCACTGAGAATATCAGTGTCAGAAGGACAGGAAAATACCTCAGTGGCAGCAGGTTCATTTTTTTCAGCGCCTAATTCAGCAACCGGTGTAACGCTATAGGCCGGATTGATCTGGTAGCCCAGTCGGGGATGGGTAACGATTAAATCCGTCATCTCTATATCCCGCAAATCCCGCCGCAAGGCATAAATCGTCTGCAATAACGTACTATCGCTGGCGAATAAACCAAATTGTCCCCATACCTCATCGCAAATTTGCTTTTTTGTCGTTATATCTTGTTGGGTATGTGAGATGAGACACTTCAAACAGCGACCTTTCACGCCGGATAAATGAATACTTTCCCCATCCTTAAGATGATGAAGAACCATTTCACTTGTATCAAACAATAAATCATTTCCAATCATGAATGATGTAACCATTTGAAAATCCATTAACTATTGAGATGCGTTATTTTAGTACCAAAAATAATCATCTAACTGAGAGAATTGTCAAACCTGATGTAAAAAACCATAAAAAAATCTAAAAATAAGAAGGCAATGTCATAAAATGTAATATAAATTTACTTATTCAATCCAAAATAATAATTCACCTGATACACAATATTTATTTACTTATCTATGTTTTTTACACGATTGAGACAGCCGAAAATGTCCCCCTTTACAGGGGGACATGAGCACTTACTTCGTAATACCTTTAAAATAGAACGGTCTCATATCAACAGTTTGCCGCGTCATTTCGCAGCCCAGCCCTTCGCGAGCCGCATTCACCAGCGGGCCACGATCCAAATCCGCCGTCCAGGTAAACAGGCCGCCCAGGCCGCGGGATTTTACGTACTCGGCTTTGGCCTTCACGGTGCGTGGGGTATCCAGCGACATAAAGACTTTAGACTGTGGGTTATACAGGAAATCCGCATCCGCCACTTCATCGGTGTAAACAATAAAATTATTGCGACCGGTCTGGTTTTCCAGATCAAGATAATTTGCGATATGGTCGTACCATTCCGTTGAGCCGGATTCAAATGTTCCGACCGTCGTGCCGTATCCTGGTGTGTAAGTTCCTTTCAGCGGAGATACGCTCTGGATCGTCGCATCATGAGCATTACGGCTATAACCGGCATAACCGATAAAGACCTGTTTAAGCGGCACCCCAATCGACTCCAGATAATTAACGGCGGTCTCTACGCTCCAGTTATTCGCGCTGCCATTCGGGTAGAGATTGGTATGATGCGCCAGCTCGGTAGCCCACGGCGTACCAAAGAAGTCGTAGGTCATTAAATTAATGCCCCAGACCCCCGCATCAATGAGCGCTGGAATATTGGCTTTTTTCAGTTTCTCGATGTCACCAGCCGCGGCAACGCTAATTTTCACATCACTGCGATTGATTTTATTCAGCGCGGCTTTCACATCCTTAATCAAGGCAGCAAAATTTGGTGCGTCAGTATCATCGTAGGTATTACCGGTATTTCCCGGTGCCCCCGGATATTCCCAATCCAGATCGATTTCGCTAAACATCGGGAATCGGGTGAACAGATCGGTCAGGCCGTCGCAGAATAGCGCGCGTTTATGTGGATCTTTAGCCATAAAGTGGAACGCCTGGCTCATGGTCCAGCCGCCGATACTCATTGAAAGATGGAGATTCGGGTTCTTTTTCTGTACATCGCGTAACCCCCCCAGAACGCCCTGTGCATCGTACTGATGGAAAAGCGCCATGTAATCATTGCTTACCCAGCCCGCAAAGCCGCAGTTGCGATAGGAGGCAACATCTCCCCACGCATCGACAAAAGTGGGTTGCCATTGCGTACGCTGGAAGTCGACTGCGGCATTGTTGATGGTCGTCGCTTTCTCGCCGGTATCGCCGACAATCCCGCAGAAACCCAGCGTAATTTTATCGTAAGCAAAGGGGTCTAATAACGCCAGGTCAACGCCGCGCCCACAGCTGGAAGGCGCGAAATCACCATCGAGACGGCCGTCATATTGCGACCAGTCAGTCCAGTAACCGGACACTTTAAACTCGTTGGGCTTGTACTCGTTATAGGCTACCTTCGCAACACGCGCCGATGTATAGCTAAACTCATTGGTTTCCGTGGCCGCCACAAATCCGTTCTGCTCGTACTCTTTTGTACTGAGCGAATCATTTTGTACCAGTTTGCTGTTAGTCATAATGCTTACCTCGTTAATGAGTCATAGAAGAAATAGTGTGTCCCATCCGTCCGGTGGGACACCTATGTAATGCTCCCATTATGCGAGGGGTGCTAATCACAAACGCTTTGAAACCATGAGATATCGATTTGATGAGATCTCATTTTCTGTATAAAACAGGTTATGAGATAGGGTAAGAAGCGAGCTGGAGGGTCTCAGAAAATCTCTTTCTGTTTGATTTGCTACATCTTTTGCGTCGGTGCATCCACTTTGCTCAGCACTCACCAGTGACCCTGCCACAAGGTGGCAGGGTGCAGTGTACCGACTGGCCGAGTAACCCCCCCCACAATATGAAGTATGACGAGTGCGCCTTGATTATTTACCCGCAGAAATAAATAGTGCCGAGTAATCAGTATTGCAAATACGCTGCACCGCTGGATGCTGGATCATTCTTTCCGCAAATATGGCGTGATACTCCTCCATCACATTCTCTACGCGTCCAATTTCAACAATTGAATCATCGGCATAGAAATTGTGGGAATAAAGCGTAGGCGCAACAAAAATAGCGTTATGCGTTGCGCCAAACGCTTTCATCAGCGCGGCGTCATCAAACTCGCCAAGGATTTCAACGTTCAGCCCTTGTGAATTAATCCAGTTCAGCAGCTTACGCCCGAGCATCGAACGGCGCCCAGGGATCAGTAATCGACGCTCTTCGAGGCAGGCCGGAAATGGTTTCTCAGGCAATGGCTGGGTGCACCAAAAGCTCACGCTGCATTCGCCAATCCTCACTGAAAACAACCCTTCCTGCTGCGTAGAATCAATCGGGCAGTCGGAGATAATCATATCCAGTTTATGCTGGCTGAGCTGATCAAGCAGCATCTCGTGCGTTGATTCAAAACAACGCAGATGGATTTGTTCATCTTCAACGACTGCAGCATTCAGCACGCTGCTGACCAGCTGTTTGGACAACGCATCTGCCACGCCGACATCGAACAGTAAATTCGACTCTTTGCGGTAGTTCACGATATCCAGCATTTCCTGGCTTAACGTGAACATCTTATCCGCATAACGAAAAACCAATTCGCCTAATTCGCTGGGCTCCAGCCCACGCCCCTTTCGCTTGAACAACTTTCCCTGTAAGCGTTCCTCAAGCGCTTTAATCTGCCCGGTAATGGTCTGCGGTGTCAGATAAAGCGCCTCTGCTGCACCAACCACCGATCCTTCTTTATATACATGCCAAAAGTAGTAAAGGTGGTTGTAGTTTATATGAGACATACACTCTCCCTGAAAATTGTCACGAAAGGGTTATCCCGTCAGGCTGCAGCTTTCAACCGGGTACGTAACCAGCAGTAACCTATTACCGCCGACAGCAAAGAACCGATCAGGATCCCCAGTTTCGCCCAGTTAATCAGCTCAGGATCGACGGTCCCAAACGCCAGGCTGGCGATGAAAATCGACATCGTAAAGCCAATGCCGCACAGAATGCCGACCGCCATAATTTGCTGGAAATTCGTTCCCTCCGGCAATTGCGCCATCCTGAAGCGTAACGCCAGCCAGCAAAAGAGGCTGATACCCAGTGGTTTCCCGATTAACAGGCCAGCAATGATCCCCAGCGGTAACACCGAAGTCAGTCCATCAATGGTGACGCCCTGCAGTGAGACACCCGCGTTAGCGAAGGCAAACAACGGTAGGATCAGATATGCCACCCACGGGTGCAAAACATGCTCCAGACGCTTCGCCGGTGAACGCCCGTGTTTTTCCTTCAGCGGAATGAAGAAACCGACGATCACGCCCGCCAGAGTTGCATGCACGCCAGACTTCAGTACGGCCGTCCACAGCACTACGCCAACCAGAATATAAATACCGGTGCGTCTTACACCGCACAGATTCAATGCTGCCAGGACAAGGATCGCGCACGCGGCAACGCCCAGCGACAACAGCGAGAGATCGCTGGTGTAGAACAACGCGATGATCACAATAGCGCCGAGGTCATCGATTATCGCCAGCGCCATCAGGAAGATTTTCAACGCCAGCGGGACACGGCTGCCCAACAGCGCCAGCACGCCTAATGCAAAAGCGATATCCGTTGCCGCCGGGATCGCCCAACCCTCACGGGTGATAGGGTCAGCATAGTTGAATGCCAGATACAGCAGCGCCGGGACAATCATGCCCCCGATAGCGGCAATGATCGGAAACGCCGCCTGGCGCAGACTGGCCAGCGAACCTTGCATTAACTCACGCTTCACTTCCAAACCGATCAACAGGAAGAACACCGCCATCAACGCGTCATTGATCCACAGCAGCATATTTTTGTTGATCTCAAGCGCGCCAACCCGCAGTTGAACGGGCGTTTCCAGAAAGGCGTGGTACCATCCACTGGTAACCCCGATATTTGCCATCAGCATAGCAACCACGGCAGCGATGATCAGAATGATGCCCCCCGAGGCGTCACTACTAAAAAAACGATGCAGATGTTTCACTTTTATTCTCTCTATTGGGTGAATACTTCGTAAATACTATCTTACACCTTCAGAAAGCTCGTTAAAATTAGATTATTCATGATGAATAGATCGGTTTTTACGAATAAAAAAGCCCGAACAGATGTCGGGCATAGAGCGCAAAACACTGAGACCTAATCAGGCATACAGTCCCATTTTATAAACGCGGAAACTGGTGATGTCATAGCGATAGCCTACGCCATTCACTTCCTCGTTTTTATAGTAACCAGAGGTCATTGTCGCCTCAAAAAGCACCGACTTGGTTACCGGTTCAATTTCTTGCAGAAGCAAATTCCCCAATGCTTCATTTCCTTCCTGCGGGTCAATAATGTCGCTATCCCCCGGCTGGCAAGAGATAGCTCGGCCATTTTCGTCAAATGTGCAATCGCCGAAATGCACAACGATGTTGCCATTCTGCAACACCTCTTTGGCGCTTACACAACTACTATAACCGCGAGCTCCCAACTCCTTACCGTATTCAAAAGGGCGCATTACCGTCATTGCGTTCAAATCAACGATAAAGTGTACAACCCGGCTGTAATTATCTGGTGGAAGCAGGCTTTTACTATCAACACGAGAGCGATAGTTACCATTGTCGAATACCATAAATTCGACCATTCCTGGTTCGTCATTAGCCACTTCAGTCACATTGTGTTGTCCCCACGACCAAAAATCACGGTTTGCCGCATCCACATCATCCTGATTGCTGAAGTCATAAAGAGGGACACCATCACTGTCGACCGGAGTCAGAAGGTAAGGCTTATACTCCTCGCTCCAATCTTCATGCGTGGACATAATAAACTGCAGCGATTCAGTCTCGAGGCTGATGCCAAAAACAGCGCTCTGATGACGCCCTGAAGCGATCAGCAAACTATTCGTTTCATTAACATAGCTTTGGTTGATATGCAGCCAGTCCTGAGCGGTCGGATCTTCACCAGGTGCCGTCCCCGTTGGTCTCGCTGTACGTGAGGTATCAAGAATAGCGGCCATGTCGTAATAGGCAATTTCCAGCCCGGTAGATAAATCCACAACTGAGACGCCATCTTCATTAGTCTTCAGTGAATCTGGTCTGCCCGAGGTATATTCGGAAGGCGCGACGATGGTATTACTGTCCCATTGCCAAATTGAGTGGTGGAATTGGTTATCCAGAATATAAAAAGTATACAGCCGTCCCATCATGTCGAACTCATACATCTCAAGGTAGGTGTTTTTAGCTTCTGATGTAGCCAAGAAATGACCGTTATCAATGCGCACCAAATTGAATGACGGGAAGTCCTGTGTCACGTACCAACGCACCACACCATCCTGATCCAGAGCATAGTTATAGCGGTCGAAATGCGTAATGAAATAGCAGCCCGGCGCAATCAGGTCGGCGTCAGTCACTGGTTGAGTCACATTGATAACAGGAAACCCTAACTGCACATCTGCAGAATCCGTTGCAGGTAAAGGTTGGGTTGCTATCGTATAAGTGGCGATAACGACTTCATCAACCAAAATAGCCAGTTGGTTATCGACATCTGCCACTAGGCCAAGTACAGGCAGCAGATTCGCCCCCACATTCAACGTAAAATCTTGCACGACTTGTATCGCGCTTTGCGCCAGATCCTGAATTTTCAGCGTTACAGTACGTTCTTCAGCACTCCAAACACCGGCATATGCACTTAAAGGGGCTGTACCATAAGGGTTTAGAACAATGACCGCATTTTCCAACGTATTCTCATCAGTGATCCGAGCCAGACAATCTTGATAAACAGCTGTATGACTGAGAACCATCTCATTATTGCTGTCAATCTCCTGATTAACAGCGGGACGAGGTGTAGGCAACTTAATATCGGGGGAAATAATCTTTTTCATTATGCGTGTCCAATTTATTCATTTCATCGTTCCACAGCGGAACAACAAAATAAATACACTGGGGATGTATCAATCAGGCAATCAAAAAGTATCAATTAATATCAATAAAAACATTCCGTTATCGCATTATATTTTTATTATATTCAAATTTTAAATAATTCAGTACGACCGTAACATTGGCAGGAGACAGGCGGCTAAGCTGAAAGAAAAACGGATGCGTATGCAAAAACTGAATAAATTTAGTGCTGCCCGTTAAGGTAGCGTAGCGTAGCATACTCGTTTTTTTATTTCCTGTGAGGTTACATACGGCTTTAGAGTAACCGCGTGTTGAGAAGGCTCGCCAGACATTATTACGTATTCCGCCACTAAGGAACACTCGATAAGGAAAGTCTTTATCCGGAGGTGAAACCCCCATTTCTCTTACAAATGATATATGACAACGACCTTGCCGCACAGATTGCAGATTAGCCATCATACATCCTCCTAATATAAAACACTCATGATCGATGTCGTGCTGAACATTGAGGGAGTGCTCATCCGTAAGCTCTTTGACCAGCTCAAAATGCCGGTACGCGGGAAGAACCGGTTTTACCAACATCCCGGGATCGTTTTTGTAAAGCGTGGCGGGACCATAGTCGATATCAAATAGGGTATTTCGCCGCATCGTCATGAGTTCTTTGCGTTGGACAAGATGCGCTAACGTCCCAGGCGGCAGACGTTCCTCGTATTCAGAAATGTACTGATATTCGTTTTCGACAGGCTGCGTGGAATAATTAGTTGTCACAGCGATAACCCTGCCACTGCTCTCTTCTGCCGTAACCAGAGCATACAAACTGTTGTCGCCGCCATTAAATTTAACCCGAAAAGCGCACGTACTCATCGCCAGATCAAACGCAGGAAAAACGAACTCTCGTTCAGCCTCATTTACCTTGCGGGATAATTTTTGTAGCGCACGGTTTAGACCCGTGCTGTCTAATGAAAGTGTCGCTCTAATATCAGACAACGAAGCGCCTTCCTGGATAAGTCTGGCAAGGTTTTCCTGACGGATATCTGCCTTATGTTCTCCTGGGGAAACGAACGTTTTGTGGCACTCAAGGCAGTATAGTCGCGCCTCTCTTTGAGCGGAAAATCCATATTTTTTCAGTGATGAACTACCGCAGCCAGGACAAGCTTTAATCAATCCCTTCCAGGCCTGGTTTGCCGACTGACGGAAGAGATTGAGCGAGTACTCAGAAATGATGGGGAACAAAAATCCACATTCTCTACACAGAATCTCCTTCCCTTGGGTTAAATAATCCGGACTATTTAATATACCCATATTTTTACAAGTAGGTGTTTTACAGGCATCAACATTGATTCGAGAAAACATATTCACTCCCTGCGAATATTACTATCACACAAATATTGTTTTTATCTCTGCTGGCGAAATATTATTTTCATAGAGCGTTTTCATCGCCCCCATCGCTAGTGCAGTATGGGAAAAAAACAACTGATAACCAGCACATAAAAAGTTCTGATTCGATACTCCTGAGACTGAGGGGAGAAATCGGTGTTTAGGACATCCCCCATTGCAAGCAAACCGCCACTGACAGGAGTAACATTCTTGCGCCATGGTACGGCTTTTATCATTGCCGAATTGCCGATTTTGCTCACTATTGTTCATCGCACGCACCGTTGTATGCTGAATATTCCCTAGTTTGTACTGCGGATAGACAAAGTGATCGCAGTTATAAACATCACCATTCATTTCCATTGCGAATGCACTGCCGCACGTTGGAGAAAACACGCACACATGCGGAGGTAATCCGCACCAGGCAGCCAGCGTCTGCTCAAATATCTGTATGCCAATATTACCAATATCCTCACGGATCCAGATATCAAAAATAGCATTGAGAAAATGGCCGAATTCAAGTGAGTCAACGGACCACGGCATCATTTTCGTTTGTTTATCACAGGGTGCAGCCAACTCGGCATCGCTGCTGTCACTACGCCTCTCCACTAATGGAATAAACTGCATATACTGGCTACCAATGCTTTTCAGATATTGGTAAACCTGCAGTGGATGAGACATATTAGTGTGGTTAACCACCGTCAGCGTATTAAACTCAACGCCGTGACGTACCAGGCGTTTAATGGCCTGCTCCACTTTCTCATGTGTTGGTTTACCCGAACGAGTAACACGCCATTCATCATGTAGCGCAGCGTCACCGTCAACAGAAATCCCCACCAGAAAATCATTCTTCTTGAAAAACTCAGCCCATTCTTCGTCGATCAAAACGCCATTAGTCTGAAAGGTATTTACTATGGTTCTCCCCTCAGCGTAACGCTGCTGAAGTTCAATCGCCCGCTGGTAAAACGCGCGCCCCATCAGAGTCGGTTCTCCACCTTGCCATGCAAAAATGACGTCATCCACATCCTGTGCGGCAATGTGTTGCTTGATGAATAATTCAAGCATTTCATCTGACATTTTGAAATTTGCTTTTCTGTCTGGATAGAGCTTCTCTTTTTCCAGGTAAAAACAGTATTTGCAGTCCAGATTGCATACTGATCCTGTCGGCTTAACCATTACCTGACAACTTTTCCTTTGCATCACGGAGGTCCATAAATAAAAGAACCCGGCTCAGCATAAAAATACTGAGCCAGGCGGGCATAGCCCTAAGTGGCATACTCTATTTTTTTGTTGTTATCCGATTAACCCCAGGTTACTGGCGTCGGTTTTTCACCTCGGGCTTTCATTAAGGAATCGTTATCAATATCCTTTTTGTACTTCAGGAACTTACCGTACAGCTGTTTTTCGATATCAGGCTGCTTGCCAATCTGATTAAGGGTTTCAAAACGATCTTTTTTCAGGTTGTAGAGGTATTTAGGTTTATTTTCGCGATTGATGATCATTTTCCAGTCACTATCGCGAATAGCCCACTCATCCGTTGGATCATCCTGGAATGGCATATCAATACCAAAAATGAGTGGCTTCTGACGCGCTAACGTTTTCTGTTCCAGTAATGGCACCAGAGACTGCCCATCGTAGGTACGATCTGTTGGCAGTTTAAAATCCATCATATTTGCCAGCGTCGGCATCCAGTCGAGACCATAAACCGGCGTATCCGTTACCATCCCCTGCGGAATATGTTTACCATACTTGATGATTGCCGGAACACGGATGCCGCCTTCCCACAAATTGTCTTTACGACCGCGAAGCCCATCCGTTTCGCCCGCCAGGTTCAGTTCATACACTTTACGAGCCTCGCGTGTGACCGGTCCGTTATCGCTGGTAAAAATGACAATGGTGTTATCTTCTTCACCCATTGCCTTAATCTTATCCATTACTTTACCGACCTGCGCATCCATATAGCTGATATTGGCGTAATATTCTCCCGTGCCGCGCCACGGTTTATCAGCCCAATCTCCGTAGAACAGATCCGGATGCTGTTTCTGGTAGTCGCTCATGTTTTGTGAATACATATCGAGATACTTTTTCGGCGATGCCAGTGGGCTATGAACTTCTGTGAAGGCGACGTATAAGAAAAACGGCTTATCATCTTTCTTATTGTCCAACCAGTTCACAACTTCAGAGCTTACTAATTCTCCACTGAAGGTCTCTGCTCTACCAATCGGCTTGCCATTACGCACAAAACCGGTTGGATGTACCATGCCATGACGCGGGCGCTCTGTTGCGGTATCTAAAGTTGAGTCCGTTACGAACCCGGCAGCATTCACCAGGGTGTAATCGAATCCCATATCGTTCGCTTGCGGCTGATCGGTGCGATCTCCTCCGGCATTCAGGTGTAATTTGCCCATTATCGCCGTGTCATAGCCCTGCTCTTTCAGCAGATTGGCAATCGTCTATTCATTGCGTCCTAATGCGACGTCTTTCCCTTCAGGGATCCATGAGCGTATCCCGGTACGAAACGGCATACGCCCCGTTAATAAACCAGCACGAGAAGGAGAACACAGCGGCGCAGGTGCATAGTAGTCGGTAAATTTCACCCCTTCCTGCGCCAGCTTGTCGATATTAGGGGTTTTGACGATTTGATGGCCATAAGTCGCGAGATCGCCATAGCCTAAATCGTCAGCAAGAATGATGACTAAGTTAGGACGTTTATCCGTAGCAGCCTGCGCGGTTGACGATACGCTTCCGGCACATAAGGCCAGTCCGATCATACTGGCAACAACAGTTCTTTTCATTTCAACTCCTTTGAATTATCACATCACCAATTACGCAATAAACTTGCCAAAAGGCTTAATATTTTCGGTTGATTTCTGGCACTCACTATTACATCAGCATGCAATAAAGAGTGATTGAAAAAAAATAAAGAAACAAATACATTCGCAGACGCTATATTAATAATTAAAGTATCATTTTTATTTATATAAACTTACCAGAAAATTCTATTAAAAAACTGCACAATAACAAGTGACGAAGATCCCAAACACCTCCCTCACCCTCTCTATATCTCGTTAATGTCAGCATATGTTGTTTTCTCGGCACTAAGTTGCTAATAGCGAATAAGTCATACAAAAAGAATATCAAAAGCATCGATAAAAAATATTCGCGTTACTCCGGTAACACGCCTTATATTCAAAAAAACATAAAGTTAGCATAAAAAAAACAACACCTCCCGACACTTTCTCAAATTAATATTCGAACACTGGTATTTTTGCGACACCTATCACTCACAAACAAAACATCAACCAATAGACTTCCTTTTTTTCAAAAGCATTACACTTTATTATTTTCTTTACCTCACGGAGCTGAGCATGAACAAAAAACACATTAATAGTCTACTTGGTGCATGCCTTATCTTAGCCTGTTTTAATGGTCATTCAGCTGAACTAAAACGCGTATATGGGAAAATTAGTCTCGGGTATGGTGACTGGAATAAAGGTTTCGTAAACGTCGATCGTGGTGAAGTGTGGAAAGCGGTGGCTGATTTTGGCGCCGTTTTCGACAGAGGTGAATTTGCTTCATTTTACGAAATGAACGTTCTCAACCATCCAGTCGAAGGACGGAACCACGTTACTCAGTTTCTCGGACATTATCGTCCGATAGAAGGTTCTGATTTTACGTTGATGACCAAACTCTATATGTCGATGGAGAACACGTTTGGTGATGAATTGAATATGATGTATGGGGTCGGCTACCTTGGTCTGGTAGAAAAATCATGGTTCATTAAACCCTATGTGGCTATACACAATTTATCCAACGACTATACGTCAAAAAAATACGGTCAGGCTACTGGCCTTAACGGATATGTACTTGGTTGGGTTGCGGCATATAATTTTGAAATGTTTAACGAAAAATTTGCTGTTTCCAACTGGAATGAAATTGAAATGGATCGTAATGATGCCTATGCAGAGCAACAAGGTGGACATACTGGTCTGAATGGCGCAGTGACTTTCACATGGAAATTTATACCTAGCTGGACTGCATCGGTATCCTATCGTTACTTTAATAATAAATTAGGTTATAAAGATTATGGTGACCGTATGAATTATATGATTGGCTTCGAGTTCTGATTACTATCAAAATAAATAAAAAAGAAATAACCCAGTTTGAAACTCTGCATCCGATATATCAGATGCGGTGAGGTGTAATTGTCAATATATCGAATAAATGGAATATGAATATGAATGTGAAGAATAAATTCTCGCTGTCCCTCTTGTCTTTATGTATTGGTTTATCATCTGCTATAACCTTTACTGCAGATGCCAGAGACATTACCATTTACTACACAAATGATTTGCATGCTCACGTTACACCAGGGATTATTCCTTCTGTGTCGAAGACACGTGAGGTAGGAGGATTTGCTCCTATCTCTAAAATAGTTAAGGATGCCAAAGAAAAAGATAAAGATGTTTTTTTCTTTGATGCAGGTGACTATTTTACTGGCCCTTATATCAGCACCTTAACCAAAGGTGAAGCCATTATCGATATTTTGAATACCATGCCCTATGATGCCGTTTCGGTAGGAAATCATGAGTTTGACCATGGACATGAAAATCTAGTCACACAACTGAGTAAACTTAAATTTCCGGTACTGCTCAACAACGTGTTTTACAGCAATAGTGATAAACCATTAATTAAAACACCTTATACCATCGTCGAAAAAAATGGTTTGAAAATTGGTGTTATTGGGATGCACGGCGTTTCGGCATTTTATGAAGCAATTGCCGCAGGCGTCCGTGAAGGTGTTGACTGCCAGGATCCCGTACCGTATGTGAAGAAACAACTGGAAGAATTGAAAGGGAAAGTTGACCTGACAGTACTGCTCGCGCATGAAGGTGTACCGGGTCGTCAATCCAGCGGTGGTGATGAAGACGTTGCCCGTGCGCTGAAAGCTGACGTTGAAATGGCTAAAACGCTTGAAGGCTACGGGTTGAACGTACTGATCACCGGCCATGCCCATAAAGGTACTCCAGAACCCATTAAAGTCGGCGATACGTTGGTGGTTTCAACTAATGCCTACACGATTGAGTTAGGCAAGTTAGTCCTCGACTGGAACCCTGAAACCAAAAAAGTGGATAGCTACAATGGTAAGCTAATCACGATGTACGCAGATACCTATAAGCCTGATCCGCAAACACAGGCAAAAATCGATGAGTGGAACAATAAAGTTAAGAAAATTACCGACAGAATCGTCGCCTACTCACCTGAAATTTTGACCCGTTCTTATGGTGAATCTGCTACTACAGGTAATTTAATTACTGATGCTTTGATGTATAAGGTACCTTACGCCGATGCCTCATTCTATAATGCTGGCGGTATTCGTTCCGAATTACCCAAAGGCAACATTACATATGGTGATGTATTGAGCATGTATCCATTCACCAATGATGTAATGAGTGTGGAGATCAGCGGTAAAGATCTCAGGTCAATTATGTCTCATGCCGCAGATTTGAAAAATGGGACGCTACACGCGTCAAAAACAGTACAGTTTAAATACGACAGCACAAAACCGTTGGGGCAGCGTATTGTTTCGTTTAGTATTAAAGGAAAACCGGTAGAAGACAGTCAATTTTATACTATTGCTCTGGATTCTTTTATCGGGAAAGGCGGTGGTGGATTTAGTTTCACCAATAGTAAAAATGTTAAATACATTAAGGGATTACAAACCGCTCAGGCAATAATCGATTACATGGAGCATGTGAAGAACATTGTTCCTGATCACACAATGCGTGTTGACGATATTAGCAAATGATTTTTTAGTAAGATCATTTAATACATAATGCGGCCACAATCATGGCCGCATTCATTTTTACTTATCAAAATAATGGCAGTTTATAAACTCTGAAAGCAGAAATATCATAACGATAATCATCACCATTTACTTCAGCATTTTTATAATAACCTGACGTTACCGTCGCCTCAAAAAGAAGCTGTTTCGTCTGCTTATTGATCTCTTGTAATACCAACATCCCCAGCGCCTGACTTCCATCTTGCGGATCCACAATATCACTGTATCCCGGTTGGGCAGATAGAGGACGACCATTTTCATCCATGGTGCTTGCACCAAAATGGATGACCAGATTACCATTGCTCAATAAATGCTTGGCACTTACGAAGCTGCTGTAGCCCCTGCTACCAACCTCATCTTTCCCATATTCATACGAGCGTGTTACCGTCATCGTGTTTAGATCTATTCTAAACTGAACTACCCGGCTAAAGTTATCCTTTGGCAACAAGCTCCTGGCATCGTCTCGAGAACGATAATTTCCATTGTCAAAAACTAAAAACTCCAGAATACCGATCTCAGCATTTGGAATCTCTACGATATTATGCTGCCCCCATGTCCAGAAATTACTGTTCGCTAAATCAATTCCATCTTGAGTAGAAAAATCAAACAGCGGATTACCTGACTCATCGACAGGTGTCAGCAAGT
Source organism: Citrobacter sp. RHBSTW-00859 (assembly GCF_013729795.1). NCBI lineage: Bacteria > Pseudomonadati > Pseudomonadota > Gammaproteobacteria > Enterobacterales > Enterobacteriaceae > Citrobacter > Citrobacter sp. RHBSTW-00859. Next base: position 4,178,238 of record NZ_CP056284.1, read on the forward strand.
ATTCCTCAAAGTCGGAGGCCCAGTCTTCATGATCGGCCATAATAAAACGCAGTTGGCCCGAGTCGACATCAACACCGAAGATGGCACTTTGGTGACGCCCTGATGAAACCAGCACATTATTGGTTGTATTAATATAGCTCTGGTTGATATGCAGCCAGTCATCCATCGTAGCCGATTGACCCGGTGCACTTCCTGATGGACGTGGCGAACGAGAATAGTCCATCACTTTTAACGGTAATGACTCCAACTTACTGATAGTGTTTTATGTTCAGATAATGCCCGATGACCTTGTCATGCAGCTCCACCGATTTTGAGAACGACAGTGACTTCCGTCCCAGCCTTGCCAGATGTTGTCTCAGATTCAGGTTATGTCGCTCAATGCGCTGAGTGTAACGCTTGCTGATTACGTGCAGCTTTCCCTTCAGGCGGGATTCATACAGCGGCCAGCCATCCGTCATCCATACCACGACCTCAAAGGCCGACAGCAGGCTCAGAAGACGCTCCAGTGTGGCCAGAGTGCGTTCACCGAAGACGTGCGCCACAACCGTCCTCCGTATCCTGTCATACGCGTAAAACAGCCAGCGCTGACGTGATTTAGCACCGACGTAGCCCCACTGTTCGTCCATTTCCGCGCAGACGATGACGTCACTGCCCGGCTGTATGCGCGAGGTTACCGACTGCGGCCTGAGTTTTTTAAGTGACGTAAAATCGTGTTGAGGCCAACGCCCATAATGCGGGCGGTTGCCCGGCATCCAACGCCATTCATGGCCATATCAATGATTTTCTGGTGCGTACCGGGTTGAGAAGCGGTGTAAGTGAACTGCAGTTGCCATGTTTTACGGCAGTGAGAGCAGAGATAGCGCTGATGTCCGGCAGTGCTTTTGCCGTTACGCACCACCCCGTCAGTAGCTGAACAGGAGGGACAGCTGATAGAAACAGAAGCCACTGGAGCACCTCAAAAACACCATCATACACTAAATCAGTAAGTTGGCAGCATCACCGAAGATTTATTCTTTATATCTAACTCATTATTTTTGTATTCGATACAAAAATAAAAAGCCCAGGATTCTTCAATCCAAGGCCTTTTAATTAATAAGACAGCTGTAAATTAGCGCGTCAAATCGTCAAAAAATTTCTTCACACCGTCGAAGAAGCTTTTAGAGCGCGGACTGTTTTGCTCGCCGGTCGGGCCGCCAAAGCTGTCCTGCAGATCTTTCAGCAACTGCTTCTGCTTGTCGTTGAGGCCTACCGGGGTTTCAACCACCACACGGCACAGCAGATCGCCCTGTGCGCCGCCGCGTACTGACTTAACGCCTTTACCACGCATGCGGAACAGTTTGCCGGTCTGCGTTTCGCCCGGGATTTTTAACTTCACGCGACCATCCAGCGTCGGCACTTCAATCTCGCCGCCCAGCGCTGCCATCGCAAAGTTAATCGGCACTTCGCAGTACAGGTTATTGCCTTCACGTTCGAAAATTGGGTGCTGTTTTACCTGCACCTGAACGTACAAATCGCCTGCTGGCGCGCCATGTTCACCGGCTTCACCTTCACCCGCTAAACGAATACGGTCGCCAGTATCAACCCCTGCCGGGATCTTAACGGACAGCGTTTTGCTCTTCTCAACGCGGCCATGACCATGGCATTTGTTGCACGGGTCTTTAATCAACGTACCGCGGCCCTGACAGTGTGGACAGGTCTGCTGTACGGCAAAAAAGCCCTGACGCATCTGCACCTGACCAGAACCGTGACAGGTTGGACAGGTCTGGGGTTGCGTGCCCGCCTTCGCACCGCTGCCGTGGCAAACATCACACTCTTCCAGCGTCGGAATACGGATCTCTTTGGTGACGCCACGCACGGCTTCTTCCAGAGTGAGATCCATGTTGTAACGTAAATCAGCACCACGTGAGGCGCGCTGACGACCACGACCGCCGCCAAAGATATCGCCAAACACGTCACCAAAGATATCGCTGAAGTCGGCCCCGCCGCCAAAACCGCCGCCGCCGCCCATACCGCCTTGCTCAAACGCTGCATGGCCGTACTGATCATAAGCCGCACGTTTTTGCGCATCGGTGAGGATCTCGTACGCTTCTTTGATCTCTTTAAACTTGGCTTCGGCCTCTTTATCACCCTGGTTGCGGTCCGGGTGATATTTCATGGCCAGGCGCTTGTAGGCCTTTTTGATTTCACGCTCTTCCGCTGATTTGGAAACGCCTAAAATCTCGTAATAGTCTTGCTTAGCCATCTCTTTTTATCTGCCCCTAACATGCGTGCACGGGCGGAGAGGAAACCTCTTCGCCCGTGCCAGTAATTACCCGTTCAAAGGGCGATTATTTTTTGTCTTTCACTTCTTCAAACTCAGCGTCGACAACGTCGTCATCTTTCGCGTTGTTTGCAGAAGCATCAGCACCTGCTGCGCCAGCCTGCTGCTGTGCGTGCTGCTGCTGAGCGATTTCCATCAGTTTCTGGGAAACCTGTGCCAGCGCCTGCATTTTCGCTTCGATATCGGCTTTGTCTTCGCCTTTCAGAGAAGTTTCCAGCGCAGTCAGTGCAGACTCGATGGCAGTTTTGTCATCAGCCGGCAGTTTGTCGCCTGCTTCTTCAACCTGCTTGCGAGTGCTGTGCAGCAGATGGTCACCCTGGTTACGGGTCTGAACCAGCTCTTCAAACTTACGGTCAGATTCTGCGTTCGCTTCTGCTTCACGAACCATTTTCTGAATTTCTTCTTCGTTCAGACCAGAAGAAGCCTTGATGGTGATCTTCTGCTCTTTACCGCTATTTTTGTCTTTCGCGGAAACGTGCAGGATACCGTCGGCATCGATGTCAAAAGTAACTTCGATCTGCGGCATACCGCGCGGAGCCGGGCTGATGCCATCCAGGTTAAATTGACCCAGATCTTTGTTATCAGCGGCACGTTTACGTTCACCCTGCAGCACGTGGATGGTTACCGCAGACTGGTTGTCTTCAGCAGTAGAGAACACCTGGCTGTGCTTGGTCGGGATAGTGGTGTTTTTCGCGATCAGTGCAGTCATCACGCCACCCATGGTTTCGATACCCAGAGACAGCGGGGTAACGTCCAGCAGCAGCACGTCTTTCACATCACCGGTCAATACACCACCCTGAACGGCAGCACCGATTGCTACAGCTTCGTCCGGGTTAACGTCTTTACGCGGCTCTTTACCGAAGAACTCAGCAACTTTCTTCTGTACCATCGGCATACGAGTCTGACCACCGACCAGGATAACGTCCTGAACGTCGGAAACAGACAGACCAGCATCCTGCAGAGCAACTTTCAGCGGCTCGATAGAACGGTTAACCAGGTCTTCAACCAGGCTTTCCAGTTTCGCACGGGTCACCTTGATGTTCATATGTTTCGGACCAGTCGCGTCTGCAGTGATATACGGCAGGTTCACGTCGGTCTGCTGAGCGGAAGACAGTTCGATCTTCGCTTTCTCAGCGGCTTCTTTCAGACGCTGCATCGCCAGCGGGTCGTTACGCAGGTCGATACCCTGATCTTTCTTAAATTCGTCAACCAGGTAGTTGATCATACGGCTATCGAAGTCTTCACCACCCAGGTGGGTATCACCGTTGGTTGCCAGAACTTCGAAGGTTTTTTCACCGTCAACTTCGTCGATTTCGATAATAGAGATATCGAAAGTACCACCACCCAGGTCATAAACCGCGATAGTACGGTTGCCGACTTCTTTATCCAGACCGTAAGCCAGTGCAGCTGCGGTTGGTTCGTTGATGATACGTTTTACTTCCAGACCTGCGATACGGCCGGCGTCTTTGGTTGCCTGACGCTGAGCATCGTTAAAATATGCAGGTACGGTGATAACTGCTTCAGTTACCGGTTCACCCAAGTAATCTTCAGCCGTTTTCTTCATTTTTTTCAGCACTTCAGCAGAAATCTGCGGCGGTGCCATTTTCTGACCTTTTACGTCAATCCATGCATCACCGTTGTCAGCACCGATGATTTTGTACGGCATGATGGCTTCATCACGCTGCACTTCTTCGTCCTGGAAGCGGCGGCCAATCAGGCGTTTAATCGCAAACAGGGTGTTTTGCGGGTTTGTCACTGCCTGACGTTTAGCCGGCTGACCAACCAGAGTTTCACCATCCTGGGTATAAGCAATGATAGAAGGCGTGGTGCGATCGCCCTCGGCGTTCTCCAGCACACGTGCAGTAGTGCCATCCATAATCGCTACACAAGAGTTGGTAGTACCCAGGTCGATACCAATAATTTTACCCATCTAAACGTCTCCACTAAAAATTCGGTCATCATGTGGTTGTGAATCTGTAATAAGGGCGAAACGTGCGGTTTCAACTACCCTGAATCGTTTTTTTTCAGACTCACCACTGCGGTTGTCTACAAGATGGGGTCGTAACCCACGTCATCAAGGGGGGCATGAAAAATTTTTTTAGCCTTGTGGCATTAAATTCGCAGAAAAAAGGCAAAAAGAGAGAAAAATGAATAGTCGCCAACCAGAATTAATTCATACAACCAATTAAACTAGGAAAGCCATTCACATGAAAATTGCAATAAAAAGAAAAGATTACGAGCATGAATCGTTTTTATGACGACGGTAATATGGTCTGAAGTCACACACTTTTGCAGCCGTCAAAGAGAAACTCCATGAAATCCGTGTTAACCCTTTCCGCCAGCCTGCTTATGGGCCTTCTGCTGAGCAGCACCGCCGTAACTGGCTAGCGTGATGCCCATCACAGGGAAAATAATTCATTTACCCTTCGTTAGATCATAGACAGTGCCCTCTCCCCTGATTATCATGCCGCGCCCCGAAGACAGCGATCGTTATTCGGGGAAACTATTTCACCATTCAATCAATGATGATTTTGAGGAATTATGGGCAACACTAAGTTGGCTAATCCGGCACCGCTGGGCCTGATGGGCTTTGGCATGACCACCATTCTGCTTAACCTGCACAACGCGGGTTTCTTCGCTCTGGACGTTATTATTCTGGCGATGGGCATTTTCTACGGCGGTATCGCGCAAATTTTTGCCGGACTGCTGGAATATAAAAAAGGCAACACCTTCGGTTTAACCGCCTTTACCTCCTACGGTTCGTTCTGGCTGACGCTGGTTGCGATCCTGCTGATGCCGAAAATGGGCCTGGCGGATGCAACCAATAGTCAGTTCCTGGGCGCTTACCTCGGTCTGTGGGGCGTGTTCACTCTGTTCATGTTCTTCGGTACGCTGAAAGCGGCGCGCATGCTGCAGTTCGTGTTCCTGAGCCTGACAGTGCTGTTCGCCCTGCTGGCCGTGGGCAACATTGCGGGTAACGAAGCGATCATTCACGTTGCTGGCTGGGTAGGCTTAGTGTGTGGCGCAAGCGCCATTTACCTGGCGATGGGTGAAGTGCTGAACGAACAGTTTGGCCGTACCATCCTGCCGATTGGTGAAGCGCACTAATCTGATGCTATCCCCCCTGACGGGGGGATATTCCTTACAAGCGCTGTAACTCTGCCTGTACGCTTGAATCGCGATAATAAAGATCCTGTCGCAGCCAAATCCCCAAACCTAGCCCTACCAGCGATAACGCCAGCACATACCAGGCCGGAGCCATTGGCGACACACTCATTAACATCGTGACGGCGATTGGCGTCAGACCACCAAAAATGGCGTACGACACGTTGTAAGAAAAGGATATTCCGGTAAAGCGGACTTCCGCCGGAAACGCGCGCACCATCACATAAGGCACAGCCCCCACCACGCCAACGCATAACCCCACCAGCCCGTATAACAGGAACAAATGCTGGGGATGGCTGCCGGTCATGTGATAGAAAAACCAGCTTGAACAGGCCAGCATCAGGCTGCCGACAATAAAGGTTTTGCTGGCGCCGACCCGATCGACAATAAACCCAGCCAGCAGGCAACCGACGCACAGCATAATGGTAGCGACACTGTTGGCTTGTAACGTTAGCGCCGGCGCAAAGCCATACTGCTTCTGCAACCAGACTGGTGACATCAGGATCACCACCACAATCCCAGCCGATAGCAGCCAGGTCAGCAGCATTGAAATAACTACCGCTTTTTTATGTTTGCTCACCACTGACTTCACCGGTAGCTCTTGCGCCAACGCTTTACGCTGCTGCATTTCGAGAAATATGGGTGTCTCCTGCAGCCAGCGACGCAGGTACATCGCCACCAGCCCAAACACGCCCCCCAGCAGGAAAGGAATACGCCAGCCGTAATCATGCACCGCCTGCAGCGTCAGGCTGGTGTTCACCAGCGTCGCAACCACCGACCCCAGCAGAATTCCCACCGTCAGGCCGGCAGTCAGCGTTCCGCAGGCAATGCCGATGCGACGCTCCGGTACATGCTCCGCCACAAACACCCACGCGCCCGGAACTTCTCCGCCGATGGCAGCGCCTTGCAAAATACGCATCAGCAGTAACAGCAGCGGCGCGAGGATCCCCATTGAGGCGTAAGTAGGCAACAGACCAATCGCCAGCGTCGGTATCGCCATCAGTAAAATGCTCAGGGTGAACATTTTCTTGCGTCCGACCAGATCGCCAAAGTGCGCCATGATGATGCCCCCCAGCGGACGCGCCAGATAGCCGGCGGCAAAAATGCCGAAGGTTTGCACCTGACGTAGCCATTCAGGGATGTCTGCGGGGAAGAAGAGCTCGCCAACAACAGCGGCAAAGAAGACAAAGATAATGAAATCATAAAACTCAAGCGCACCACCAAGGGCAGCAAGCGTAAGGGTTTTATAATCCTGGCGATTCAGCGGTCGAGTGTGTTGTGACATAGCAAACCATGAGTCAGTGAAGTAATTGAATCTGTTCGTTGATATATGTAAAGCAAAAATTACTATATCGTAAACAATTCAATACTCCACTGTCATTGGTACTTATGCCACGATCGGGCTACTTTCAGGTATTTGTTTCGCGTATTGCGCTTTTAGGACGAAAAGATGCTACAACAGTCGGTGCGGTTTCCACATACGGCCCATCTAATAGCTGTATACAATACGGTACACTTGCAAAAATACCCGGCACGATAACCTTACCGTCGGCTTCTTTCACGCCTTCCAGCGTCTCTTTGATCGATTTTGGCTGCCCAGGCAGATTCAGGATCAACGCCTGCTTGCGAATCACGCCAACCTGACGGGAAAGAATCGCCGTTGGCACAAAGTGCAGGCTTATCTGGCGCATCTGTTCACCAAAGCCCGGCATCTGACGGTCGGCTACGGCAAGCGTCGCATCAGGCGTTACGTCACGACGGGCCGGACCCGTTCCGCCGGTAGTCAGCACCAGATGACAACTCATTTCGTCTACCAGCTCGCATAAGGTCTGTTCGATGATCGCCTGTTCATCCGGGATCAATCGCGTTTGCAGCTCAAAAGGGGTGGTAAGGGCTGACGCCAGCCACTCTTCAAGGGCCGGGATACCTTTATCCTGGTAAACGCCGCTGGAAGCACGGTCAGAAATGGAAACCAAGCCAATGCGTAAAGTATTCATGATTATTCCGTTTAAACAGTCTCGTTAAACAGAATGATACACTGCGAAGGGAAGGACAGACAGGTTTCAGAAGAGGTAGCGTGACCCATATCAGGGCCACGCACTAATGATTACAGCAGATCGCCGATCATTTTTTCCAGTTTACCCTGGTCTACAGCAAACTTACGGATACCGTCCGCCAGTTTGTCTACAGCCATCGGATCCTGGTTATGCTGCCACAGGAACTCAGCTTCGGTGATGCGTGCAGGGCGCGCTTTCACTTCGCCGGAGAAAGACAGTTTACGTTCGATAGCACCTTCGCTTTCCGCCAGTTCTTTCAGCAGTGCCGGAGCAATCGTCAGACGATCGCAGCCTGCCAGCTCAATGATTTCGCCGATGTTACGGAAGCTCGCACCCATAACTACGGTTTCGTAACCGTGCTGTTTGTAGTACTCGTAGATTTCCGTTACGGAAACCACACCCGGATCTTCTGCCGGTGCATACTCTTTCTTGTCGGTATTGGCTTTGTACCAGTCAAGAATACGGCCAACGAACGGAGAAATCAGATATACGCCAGCTTCTGCACATGCACGTGCCTGCGCGAAGGAGAACAGCAGAGTCAGGTTACAGTTGATGCCTTCTTTTTCCAGCTGCTCAGCGGCACGGATGCCCTGCCAGGTTGAAGCCAGTTTAATCAGGATGCGATCGTTGCTGATGCCAGCATCGTTGTACATTTTGATCAGGCGTTTTGCTTTAGCGATGGACGCGTCGGTGTCGTAGGACAGACGAGCGTCAACTTCAGTGGAGATACGACCTGGGACCAGTTTCAGGATCTCCAGACCGATATTTACTGCCAGCTTGTCGGTCGCGTCGACGACCTGCTGCGCACGGTCGTTGCTCTGCTGCTTAGCCCAGGCTACAGCGTCATCAATCAGCTTGCGGTATTCCGGGATCTGCGCTGCGTTAAGAATGAGAGAAGGGTTAGTTGTGGCATCCTGAGGCTGATACAGCTTCATTGCCGCGATGTCTCCGGTGTCGGCCACTACTGTGGTGAACTGACGAAGGGAGGTCAATTTGTCCGTCATGATAGCGATTCTCTTTAAACAGCTTGTTAGGGGGATGTAACCGATCTTCCCTGATGATAGCACGACGCACTCTCAGCGCAACCGCCTGGATTGTCCGACCAGCCGCTCAGCCCTGATTACGCATCGCCAAGCCTATGATGCGCAATTAAGGGATATAACGATTGTTATGATAAACTCCCGCAATCAATCACCTTATAAGGTATATACTGGTCGATTATTGGTAGCGCTTACACGGGAATATTCGCGCTTACCGGCATCAACAAGAGGGATGTTAATGCCTGATTTTTTCTCATTTATTAATGAAATACTCTGGGGATCGGTGATGATCTACCTCCTGCTTGGCGCAGGATGTTGGTTCACCTGGCGTACAGGGTTTATTCAGTTTCGCTATATTCGCCAGTTTGGCAAAAGTCTTAAAAACAGCATCAGCCCGCAGCCGGGCGGTTTAACTTCCTTTCAGGCTTTATGCACCAGTCTTGCCGCACGTATCGGTAGCGGAAATCTGGCGGGCGTGGCGTTGGCGATTGCCGCTGGCGGCGCGGGAGCCGTGTTCTGGATGTGGGTCTCGGCGATCATTGGTATGGCGACGTCATTTGCCGAGAGCTCTCTTGCCCAACTGTATAAAGAGCGCGACAGCAAGGGACAGTTTCGCGGCGGTCCTGCGTGGTATATGGAGCGTGGGCTGGGCATGCGCTGGATGGGCGTTCTTTTTGCCATCTTTTTACTCATTGCTTATGGTCTGATTTTTAACAGCGTTCAGGCTAATTCGGTCTCTCATGCGCTGACCTTTGCTTTTGATATCCCTCCCCTCTTTACCGGTATCGCACTGGCAATAGTGTCATTATTGGCAATCATTGGCGGCATTAAAGGCGTTGCCCGCCTGATGCAATGGTTCGTTCCGATGATGGCGCTGTTGTGGGTCGGTTGCAGCATCGTCATCTGTCTGTGGCATTTCGGACAGCTCCCCGGCATTATCATGACCATTATAAAAAGTGCCTTTGGCTGGCAGGAAGCCGCAGCCGGTGCCGCCGGGTATACACTAAGCCAGGCCATTGCCAGCGGCTTTCAACGCGGTATGTTTTCTAATGAGGCCGGAATGGGATCAACTCCGAACGCGGCCGCGTCAGCAGCATCCTGGCCTCCGCATCCTGCGGCACAAGGCATTGTGCAAATGATCGGAGTATTAGTTGATACGCTGATTCTCTGTACGGCCAGCGCGATGATTGTTCTGTTGGCTGGTAATGACGCCAGCTATGTACCGATGGAAGGCATCCAGTTACTCCAGAAAGCGATGGTTTCAGTGACGGGAGAATGGGGTGCCGGATTCGTGGCGTTAATTGTGATTCTGTTTGCCTTTAGCTCTATCGTGGCCAACTATATCTATGCGGAAAACAACCTCGTTTTCCTGAAGCTGGACAATATCCGCGTCATCTGGCTATTACGGATCGCCACCGTTAGCACCGTTATCGGCGGAACGTTAGTCAGCGTTCCGCTGATCTGGCAGTTGGCGGACATCATTATGGCGTGTATGGCCATCACTAACCTGACGGCGATTCTGCTGCTTTCACCGGTTGTGCAGACGATCGCCTGCGACTATCTACGCCAACGCAAACTCGGGGTGCGCCCAGAATTCGATCCGCGCCGTTATCCTGATATCAGACAACAACTTGCGCCCGAAAGCTGGGATGAGACGCCGCGCGGATAGCGCGGCAATCGCAACCATCGATCAATTCTGTCGTTTTTTTTGCTAAAGTCGCAGTAAATTTCCTGCAAGGACTGGATATGCTGATTCTGATTTCACCTGCAAAAACGCTCGACTACCAAAGTCCGCTGGCAACGACACGTCATACATTGCCCGAACTGCTGGATCACTCTCAGCAGCTTATTCACGTGGCGCGCCAACTCTCTGCTCCGCAAATTGGCAAGCTGATGGGAATTAGCGACAAGCTGGCGGATCTGAACGCCACGCGTTTCCATGACTGGCAGCCTGATTTCACGCCGGAAAACGCGCGCCAGGCCATTCTGGCGTTTAAAGGCGACGTGTATACCGGACTGCAGGCTGAAACCTTCAGCGAAGCGGATTTCGACTTCGCTCAGCAACACTTACGGATGTTATCCGGGCTGTACGGCGTTTTGCGTCCGCTGGATTTGATGCAGCCTTACCGTCTGGAGATGGGTATTCGTCTGGCCAATGCGAAAGGTAAAGATCTCTACCAGTTCTGGGGAGATACCATCACCGATAAACTTAACGAAGCGCTGGAAGCGCAAGGCGACAGCGTAGTGATTAACCTCGCCTCAGATGAGTATTTTAAATCCGTGAAGCCGAAAAAGCTCAACGCGGAGCTTATCAAACCGGTCTTCCTCGACGAGAAGAACGGCAAGTTCAAAGTCATCAGCTTCTATGCCAAAAAAGCGCGCGGCCTGATGAGTCGCTACATTATTGAGAACCGCCTAACGCAGCCAGAACAGCTGACCGCCTTTAACAGCGAAGGCTATTTCTTTGATGAAGAAGCGTCAGGAAATGGCGAACTGGTGTTTAAGCGCCAGGGGCAGTAGTAAAAAGGCCGGATGGCGGCGAACGCCCGATCCGGCCGACAGGTTTTGTAGGCCCGCTAAGCAAAGCGCCAGCGGGCACAACCGTTAACCGCGGGCCATCATCAGCTTGCGCAGTTCAGCAAAATCAGCAGGCAGGTGATGAGAAAGCAGCGGCAGGTCCGCGCGTTCCGCCAGCGCTTTTGGCAGCGCCAGCGTCAGGTCAAGAATCTCTTCAACGCTTTCTTTAAACTTGGCCGGATGCGCAGTACCGAGGAACAGGCCGTACTCGCCAGGGTTCAGTTGGTCACGCAGCGCACGGTAAGCCACCGCCGCATGCGGTTCTGAGGTGTACCCCATCTCATGCAGCTCACGCATCGTGTCCTGAGTAGTGGCATCGTCAACAGCGGCATAACCCAGCTCATTCAGACGCCAGATTTTACGGCGGAACAGTTCTTCCACCCGCGGCCAGTTATTTGGCTGGCTGACATCCATCGCATTCGACAACGTCGCCTGTGTCGCTTTCGGCGCCCACTCACCTTGTGCAAGAAAGCGTGGAACCGTATCGTTGACGTTGGTCGCCGCGATAAAACGCTTCACCGGCAAGCCCAGTGATTTTGCCAGCAGCCCGGCAGTCAGATCGCCAAAGTTGCCGCTGGGAACGGAAATAACCAGCTGATTACGCGCCTCTTGCGGCAGTTGAGCCACGGCCTCAAAGTAGTAACAGATTTGCGCCAGCAGACGGCTGATGTTGATTGAGTTAGCCGAATTCAGCCCCAAAGCTACCTTCAGCTCTTCGTCATCAAACGCCTGTTTCACCAGCGCCTGACAGGCATCAAAATCGCCATCAATCGCCACGGTTTCAATATTGCCACCCAGTGTACAGAACAGTTTTTCCTGTAATGGACTAATTTTGCCGTTCGGATAAAGGATCACCACGCGCACATTTTTCAGGCCATAAAAGGCATGTGCGACTGCCGCACCAGTGTCTCCAGAGGTCGCCGTCAGAATGGTAACCGGTTTGTCACCGCTGATATGCGTCAGCATCTGCGCCATAAAGCGCCCGCCAAAGTCTTTAAATGCAAGCGTTGGGCCGTGGAACAGCTCCAGACAGCCGATATCCGCGGCAACCTGAGCAACCGGTGCCGGGAAGGCAAACGCCGCACGCACGCGCTGTTCCAGAATCTCCTGTGGGATTTCATCACCGATAAATGCGGAAAGGATCTTCGCGCTGCGGCTAACGAAATCCTGGTTCAACATCTCATCGACTTCTGACAGATTGAATTCCGGCAAATCGTGCGGAAAAAACAATCCCTGATTCTTGCCAAGCCCTTGTGTGACGGCCTGTGCAAAGCTGACCTGTTCGTTATGATCTTTCAGATTATACAGTTTCATTGATTATCCCAGTACCCGTGCGCCCGCCGTGTCCAACCGGCAAATATGAACAAAGCCTTCCTGATTTTGCAGATAATTTTTACCCAGCCAGTCTGCTACACGCTGCGCCGTATCCGGCTTGTCGCACAAAGCGAACAGCGTCGGCCCCGAACCGGAGATGCCGCTGGCCAGCGCCCCGATTTCCGCTACCGCCTGACGCGCCTGGCTAAAGCCTGGCAGCAGGCGGGTACGGTATGGCTCAGCAATGACATCTTTCATCAGCTTCGCGGCAAGCCCTGGCTGACGGGAATAGCAGGCATGGATAAACCCAGCCAGATGCCGCCCGTGGGCGATACAGTCCTGACGGCGATACTGCGCAGGTAAAATCGCCCGCGCTTCTGCCGTCGACACTTTAATCCCCGGATACGCGAGGACCCACAGCCACTCATCAAAGCCTGGCACCTGCTGGCTGATAATGCCGTTTTCTTCGATCATTAACTGCATGCCGCCCAAAAAGCACGGGGCGACGTTATCGTAATGAATACTGCCGGAGATACGCCCTTCCAGCTCACCCATTATCGCCAACAGGCGCGTATCGTTGAGCGGTTTACCGCAATGCTCGTTCATGGCGACCAGCGCCGCCACAACGGAACACGCGCTGGAGCCTAACCCGGAGCCAATCGGCATATTTTTTTCCAGCGTCATCGCCACCGGAACGCTTTTACCCAGCTCCTGACAGAATCGCTCCCAGCACTGGTAGACAATATTTTCTCGCGGCTCAGGCGGCAGCTTATTGGCAAAGCGACCAAGGTTGTTAAGGCTGAAATGGTCAGCCGCCTCAACGGATACCACATCGCCTAACAGCGAACCGTCCACCGGAGTTACCGCTGCTCCGAGCACATCAAACCCGACGCTCATATTGGCGCTGGAAGCCGGGGCATAAACTCTCACCATGTCAGACTCCTAACTTCCATGAAAGGGTGCGTAGCAGGTCGGCAAATACGCCCGCCGCCGTCACGTCGTTACCCGCGCCGTATCCGCGCAGAACCAACGGTAGCGGCTGATAATAGTGGCTGTAAAACGCCAACGCGTTTTCACCGTTTTTCACTTTGAACAGCGGATCGTTGCCGTCTACTGCTTCTATTTTTACGCGACAGACGCCATCCTCTTCAATATTGCCAACATAGCGTAATACTTTCCCCTCATCACGGGCTTTCGCCACACGCGCGGCAAAGGCGTCATCCAGCTGCGACAATTTAGCCATAAACGCGGAAACATCACCGGAATCATCAAACTCTTTTGGCAGGACCGGCTCAATAACAATGTCAGAAAGCTCCAGCTCACGACCGGTTTCACGGGCCAGGATCAACAGCTTACGCGCCACGTCCGTACCGGATAGATCGTCACGCGGATCGGGTTCGGTATAGCCCAGCTCACGCGCCATGGTGGTGGCCTCGGAGAAGCTCATGCCTTCATCCAGCTTGCCGAAAATAAACGACAGCGAACCAGAAAGAATACCGGAGAAACGTTGCAGTTCATCGCCCGCGCTGAGCAGATTTTGCAGGTTCTCAATTACCGGCAAGCCCGCGCCTACGTTGGTGTCGTACAGGAATTTACGACGAGACTTCGCCGCAGCAAAACGCAGCTGATGGTAGTAATCCATCGACGACGTGTTGGCCTTTTTGTTCGGCGTAACCACATGGAAGCCTTCGCGCAGGAAATCCGCATACTGATCCGCAACCGCCTGACTTGACGTACAGTCGACAATCACCGGATTGAGCAGATGATATTCTTTCACCAGACGAATTAAGCGCCCCAGGTTGAAAGGCTCTTTCGCGCTTTCCAACTCCGACTGCCAGTTTTCCAGATTCAGACCATGGACGTTGGTCAGCAGGGCCTTCGAGTTCGCCACACCGCACACGCGCAGATCGATATGCTTCTTTTTAAGCCAGGTTTGCTGACGTTTAAGCTGCTCCAGCAGCGCACCGCCCACGCCGCCAACGCCAATGACAAATACTTCAATCACCTGATCGGTGTTGAACAGCATCTGATGGGTCACACGCACGCCAGTGGTCGCGTCGTCGTTATTCACCACTACCGAAATGGAACGCTCAGACGAGCCCTGGGCGATTGCCACAATATTAATGTTCGCGCGAGCCAGCGCGGCAAAAAATTTCGCCGAGATGCCACGCAACGTGCGCATACCATCGCCAACGACCGAGATGATCGCCAGACGCTCAGTCACCGCCAGCGGCTCCAGCAAGCCTTCTTTCAGTTCGAGATAGAATTCATCCTGCATGGCGCGTTGCGCACGCGCGCAGTCGCCCTGCGGGACGCAGAAGCTGATGCTGTATTCAGAAGAGGATTGGGTGATCAGCACCACCGAGATGCCTGCGCGCGACATCACGGCAAAAACACGCGCCGCCATCCCCACCATGCCTTTCATCCCAGGGCCGGAGACGCTAAACATCGCCATGTTATTGAGGTTAGAAATCCCTTTTACCGGCAAATCGTCATCATCACTGCTGGCACCGATAAGCGTGCCGGGCGCTTGTGGATTGCCGGTATTTTTAATCAGGCACGGGATCTGGAACTGGGCAATAGGGGTAATGGTGCGCGGGTGCAGCACTTTAGCGCCGAAGTAAGAAAGCTCCATCGCTTCCTGATAAGACATCGACTTCAGCAGTCGGGCGTCGGGTACCTGGCGCGGATCGCAGGTATATACGCCATCGACATCGGTCCAGATCTCACAACAATCGGCGCGCAAACAGGCGGCCAGTACGGCGGCAGAGTAGTCAGAGCCATTACGCCCCAGCACCACTAACTCTCCTTTCTCATTCCCGGCGGTAAATCCTGCCATCAGAACCATATGGTCCGCAGGAATACGGCTGGCGGCAATGCGGCGCGTAGATTCGGCGATATCAACGGTAGATTCGAGGTAATGGCCTACCGCCAGCAATTTCTCTACCGGGTCGATGACCGTCACGTTGTGCCCGCGCGCTTCCAGCAGGCCAGCCATGATGGCGATCGACATTTTTTCACCACGGCAAATAAGCGCGGCATTGATGCTGTCCGGGCACTGACCCAGCAGGCTGATACCGTGCAGGACGTGCTTAATCTGTGCAAACTCTTGTTCAACAAAGGCTTTGAGCGGAGCCTGCGGGAAACCCGGTTGCGCGGCGGCAAGACCCACCAACAGCTCAGAGAAAATGCGTTCGGCGTCGCTGATATTGGCTAAAGCATCCTGACCACCGATGGTCTTCTCAATCATCGCCACCAGATGGTTGGTAATTTTTGCGGGGGCAGAGAGAACGGTCGCGACCTGCCCCTGTCTGGCATTGCTTTCCAGAATATCGGCAACCCGCAGAAAGCGCTCTGCATTTGCCACTGATGTACCGCCGAACTTCAACACTCGCATGGTTTACCTCATTGCCTTTGGTCGAAAAAAAAGCCCGCACTGTTTAGGTGCGGGCTTTTTCTTGTGTTTCCTGTACGCGTCAGCCCGCACCGTTACCTGTGGTAATGGTGATGGTTGTGGTAATGGTGATGCTGATGCGTTTCATAATGTTGTGTGCTCTGTAATTATTTATTATCTGTCCTGTATTCTTTTAGGGTTAAAGTATCTGCTGACCTAAGTCAATAAATTTTTAAATTGGTCACATTCCGAAACTTGTTCACGAGCGACTGCTTGCCCTTTTAGTTTCGACCAATACAGTATGTCAGCCCTACTTGAATCCAGAATAAAACACCACACAGTAAAAACAGTTCGATACTTTATTTCGTGATGCTTTTTTCTATATCATGTAAAAAACGGTGCAACATTGCCGTATCTCGCTGCCCTAACAGACCCATTCGCTGTTGCAGCCAGTCCGTCAACTTGATGTCGTCAGAAACGTTCAGCGTGGCTAATAAACGCAAAACGCGCGCGCGCAATGCCTGTAGCTGAAGCTCATCCGTCACCTCAATGTTTTTGACGGGTTGTTGTATTAAACCTGCTAATTGATAGCAATACACCATCACCGCCTGCCCCAAATTGAGTGAAGGATAGTCAGCCACCATAGGTACACCGGTGAGTACATCCGCCAGGGCCAATTCTTCGTTGGTCAGCCCTGAATCTTCACGACCAAAAACCAGCGCGGCATGATCCATCCACGTTGATTTTTCCTGCAGCAGAGGAACCAGTTCGACCGGCATAGCGTAGTAATGGAACTTCGCCCGACTACGCGCAGTGGTCGCGACGGTAAAATCTACGTCATGCAGCGCCTCCGCCAACGTTGAAAAAACGCTAATATTATCAATAATATCGCCAGAACCATGCGCGACCCATCGCGTGGCGGGTTCCAGGTGGGCTTCGCTGTCAACGATGCGTAATTGGGTGAACCCCATGGTCTTCATAGCGCGGGCAGCCGCACCAATATTTTCCGCTCTGGCGGGGGCAACCAGAATAATTGTTAAACGCATTTCGATACTCTTTTTGGCCAGTCTGCAAGGAATAATGTGACGTGCTTCAACATATTACGCAGTGCGAATTTACATATTTTTAACAGAAATCACTGAAAAAGCATTTCGCATCCATTAAAAAATGCTAAACTATTTCCCGGGTGTACTATTGCTTTTTATGTTAACAAAAGTTGCATATCCCTCTGTTTATCCATGATAATTTAATTTAAAATGGATCGCACTGGTTGGATTCATTACATTTATTAATTTGCTCGTGCAACTAGTTGTAATATTGCAATTTTGTGATGAAAGCAAACATTTGGATACGTTGATTTCATCAAACTGTTAACGTGCTACAATTGAACTTGATATATGTCAACGAAGCGTAGTTTTATTGGGTGTCCGGCATGTCTTAGCCTGTTATGTTGCTGTTAAAATGGTTAGGATGACAGCCGTTTTTGACACTGTCGGGTCCAGAGGGAAACTACCCACGACCAAGCTAATGATGTTGTTGACGTTGATGGAAAGTGCATCAAGAACGCAATTACGTACTTTAGTCATGTTACGCCGATCATGTTAATTTACGGCATGCATCAGGCAGGTCAGGGACTTTTGTACTTCCTGTTTCGATTTAGTTGGCAATTTAGGTAGCAAACATGCAGACCCCGCACATTCTTATCGTTGAAGACGAGTTAGTAACACGCAACACGTTGAAAAGCATTTTCGAAGCAGAAGGCTATGATGTATTCGAAGCGACAGATGGCGCGGAAATGCATCAGATTCTCTCTGAATATGATATCAACCTTGTGATTATGGATATCAATCTGCCTGGGAAAAATGGCCTGCTGTTAGCGCGCGAACTTCGCGAACAAGCTAACGTTGCGCTGATGTTCCTGACGGGCCGTGATAACGAAGTCGATAAAATTCTCGGCCTCGAAATCGGCGCAGACGATTACATCACCAAGCCGTTTAACCCGCGCGAACTGACTATCCGTGCTCGTAACCTGCTGTCCCGTACCATGAACCTGGGTACTGTCAGCGAAGAACGCCGTAGCGTCGAAAGCTACAAGTTCAATGGCTGGGAGCTGGACATCAACAGCCGCTCTCTGATTGGTCCTGACGGTGAGCAGTATAAACTGCCACGCAGCGAATTCCGCGCCATGCTTCACTTCTGTGAGAATCCGGGCAAAATCCAGTCTCGCGCAGAACTGTTGAAAAAAATGACCGGTCGCGAACTGAAGCCGCATGACCGTACCGTTGACGTGACGATCCGCCGCATTCGTAAGCATTTCGAATCAACGCCGGATACGCCAGAAATCATCGCCACCATTCACGGTGAAGGCTACCGTTTCTGCGGCGACCTGCAGGATTAATTCAATCCTCACTGGTATAAAAACGGCGCTTTATGCGCCGTTTTTCATTTCCCCTACAGCCCTATTTCCACAAGCGAAATTCGTCGCTCTGCGCAGGCTGAAGCTCTGGAAGTTCTGTAGATTTTGGCTTTGCTTTTGGCTGTGCCAGCGAGTGCCAGTCAAGATGACGCGTCAGGAACATGACCCCACAAAGCGCGAACAACAGCACGCCGGTTCCCAGCAGTAAAGAGCTATCCTGTGAACGTAGCAGCACCCACATCACACCATCCAGCCCCAGCAGCGCCACGGTGAACAAAATACTGTTCCGCCAGCCCTGCAATATCGCCTGCAGATACACACCGTTCATCAACGCCCCCACCAGACTTGCCGTTATCCACGCCGCCGTAAAACCGATGTGTTCCGACAGTGCCAGCAGCAGCAGATAAAACATTACCAGCGATAGCCCCACCAGCAGATACTGCATCGGGTGCAAGCGCAGATTGGTCATACTTTCAAGGACGAAGAAAGACATAAAGGTCAGCACAATCAGCAGGATGGCATACTTTGTTGCCCTGTCCGTTAACTGATACTGATCTGCAGGCGTGGCGACGGCGACGCTAAACGCTGGCATGCCCAGCCAACCAATCTTTTCGTCGTTAAAGCGCTCGCCGAGGTTGTTCGCAAACCAGCTGCTTTGCCACTGAGCCTTGAATCCTGATTCGCTAATTTCGCGCTTAGCCGGGAGAAAGTCCCCAAGAAAGTTGGGATGCGGCCAGTTGCTGGTTAAGGTCATTTCACTGTTACGCCCAACCGGAACGACGGAGAAATCGCCGGTTCCGCTCAAATTAAGCGACAACGCCATGCTCAGATTTTGCTCAGCCCAGCTCGCATCGGGTAGCGGAATGTGGATCCCCTGCGCACGTCCATCCAGCCCCGTCCCAGGCTCAACGGCCAGCGACGTTCCATTGACCTGCGGCGCTTTTACCACGCCAATCCCGCGCGCGTCCCCCACACCAACCACAATAAACGGTTTGCCGATGCTGATATTTGGATGATTTAAATCACTCAACCGTTCGGCGTTAAACTCAGCCTTCACCGAAACATCATTGTGCCAGACCAGGCCCTCATAAATACCGATTTTACGCGCTTCAACGTTCTGATTCCCCTCAACTACCAACGACTCCGGCAGCCAGAAATGGATATAGCTACGCTTACGCTGGATTTCTTTGCCATCCTCCAGTGAGGTGTAAATTTCCGTTACCGGAATGGCTATCAGCGGTCCTACCATCTTTTGCGGCCCGCTGGTGCTCTGTCGGATAGCATCTTCGACTTCATCGCGGTAATCCGATCGCTCCACGATGATCTGCCTGACCATCGTCAGCGGAATTAACAGCAGCAGTATTGCGCCACCTAAGGTGACTATTTTCCAAAACAGGGGTGATTTAAACATAGCGTTCTCCTTTGCAATATCAGCAAGGTAGAACAGCTATGTGCGGAGAATTTGAAGTTATGTGAAGTGAGCGTGAAGCGTAAACGAGGCCTGTGCGCCGCCTTGTGGTCGGTTGCACAATGTCACCGTCCCCTCGTGCAGTCGCGCAACCTCACTGACAAACGCCAGCCCTAAACCGCTGCTCTTATGCCCATTTTCACGGGGCAGCGAATAGAAACGCTCAAAAATACGCGGCAACGCGAAGTCGGGGATCCCGCTGCCGCTGTCGATTATCTGCAACGTGACCAGTTCATCCTGCTGATGCGCGCTCAGCGTAATCGTCCCGTCCTGTGGCGTAAAGTCGATAGCGTTGTCGAGCAAATTCCCCACTGCCTGCTCCAGTAACGCAGGATCGGCGGCGACGCTAAGCGATGAAGGCATAATGGTAAGCGTGATGTTTTTTGCCGCCAGTTGCACGCTACGCGCCTCTTTGAGCTGAGCAAACAGCGCATCTACCGCCACTGGCGTCAACGTAATGTCCTGTCGATTCTCCAGCCGCGCCTGGCGTAACAGGGTTTCGACCAGCGCCTGCATGCGCGCATTTTGCGTCAGGATATTATCGGTAAAGCGCGCAACCACGTTCGGCGGCGGACCTTCGCGCAAAATCTCAGCCGCGCCGCGAATGGCCGCCAGCGGACTTTTCAGTTCATGCGTTAACGCATAAACATACTGCTCAATGTAGTTTTTGCCCTCCAGCTTCAGTCGCATACTTTCCAGCGCCTGCGCCAGTTTACGTAGCTCGCTGCTACCTAAATCAGGCAGTGGGACGGGGCGATTCTCGGTAACGGAGTCGGCATAGCGCGCCAGCCGGGCGATGGAGCGGTTTATCCACCATACCATCCCGATGCCAATCACTAAGGCAATGCCCAGCAATACGGCGCTGGCCCACAGCATCCGCCGTTCACTGCGTTTAATCACCGGCGCCATCGCCGCATTCGGTTTACCGACGCTAAGCACTCCGATAATACGTCCGCCGTCTACGATCGGCGCGGCCACGTACATCACTGAACTTTCCGGATCGTTCGGGTTTTGCGGCGTACTGCGGGCGCCATATTGCCCACGCAGGGTTAACCACACGTCGTTCCAGCGAGAATAGTCCTGACCGACAGCCTGGTTTGCGGAATCAAACAACACTTTACCCTGCGCGTCCGTCATGTAGACATGGTATTCATTACGGACTTTGTTAATGCCGCTGATATTGGCGCTGAATGGGCGGTTATGCAGTTGCGAAAATGCCTGCGCCAGCTTGCCGTTGGCGGGAGAGTCAGAGAGCAAGTCATCGCGCGCCAGCGCAGCTAGCAGCGTGGCGGTATCAATCAAAGTGCCTTCGGTTGCCCGGCGGACGCCTGGTTTAATTTCCTGTACAAAGATCGACAAAACGAACCAGGCGGCGACGGCAACAATCAGAAAATAGCCGAGCAACAAACGCATGCCAATGCGCATCAGACGCTCCTCAGGCTATATCCCATACCGCGATGCGTATTGATGGGGGAAAGCTCAGGGTTGATAGCCCGCAGCTTGGCGCGCAGCGTTTTAATGTGGGTATCGACCGTTCTGTCAAAGGTGTCCTGTGCATCGGCCCAGACTAAATCCATCAACTGCTGGCGTGAGTAAATGCGCCCCGGCGACAACAGCAGCGTTTTCAGCAACAGAAATTCATAGCGCGTCAGGTTTAACGGCTTGCCGAACCAGGTAATCTGCGCGGCCAGCTCATTAAGTTCAAAATCGCCGCAACGCGTCGTCGATGAAGGAGCAGAGAATTTCTGCACCCGCCGCAGCAGCGTACGCACGCGGGCGCACACCTCGCGCGGTGAGAAAGGCTTGGCAACATAGTCATCCGCGCCAATTTCCAGCCCCAGCAGGCGATCCACCTCATCGCTACGCGCGGTCAGAAACAGGATCGGCAACGCTGGATGCCGCTCCAGCAGGCGTCGACACAGTTCAAAACCGCTGATATCTGGTAGTCCGACATCCAGAATAATTGCATCAGGACAACGCTGGCGAGATTTCTCCAGCGCAGGTAACCCGCGCTCAAACGCTTCCACGCTAAAACCTTCCTGCTGCAGCATGTAGATGAGCGTATCGGCGATGCCCTGCTCATCCTCAACCAACCAGATCAACGGTTGTTGCATTTTGCTTCCTTGTTATTCCCGCCACGGCATGATGGGCACCGCGCTGATGGCATTTTTGGGCGATCCATCGACCACTTTATCTGAATAGGCAAGATAGGCCAGGGCATTACGTTTCGCGTCGTAAAAACGCACGACCTGTAAGGATTTAAACACCAGCGAGGTACGTTTTTTAAATACCACTTCGCCCTGCGCTTTGCCGTTCTTGATTCTGTCGCTCAGTTCTACCGGCCCCACCTGCTGACAGGAAATGGCGGCATCGGAGGTATCTTCCGCCAGCCCCAGCCCACCTTTGATGCCGCCGGTCTTCGCCCGGCTCACGTAGCAGGTCACGTTGGTAACATCTGGATCGTCAAACGCTTCGACCACAATTTTATGATCCGGCCCAAACATTTTGAACACCGTATCGACAGATCCAATCTGCTCCGCATGGGCGACCTGCGCTAACATCAGCAGAATTGAGGAAATGATTAAGCTCTTATATTTCATATTGTTACCATTTTTAAAAGTTACTCTGTGTAATTATTCGACATTCTAAGATAAAACGTATACAGATCACAGGATTACAATAATCACGCTTTCGAATGATCGAAAAAAGCATTTATGAGCAAAAAAAACACTGAATGCTAAAACAGCAAAAAATGCTATTATCCTCATACCTGACGTCAGGTACTCGTTGTTGAAAGGATGAGGATATTTTATGGATCAGGCTGGCATTATTCGCGACCTATTAATCTGGCTGGAAGGTCATCTGGATCAGCCTTTGTCGCTTGACAATGTGGCGGCAAAAGCAGGCTATTCCAAGTGGCACCTGCAGAGAATGTTTAAGGACGTGACGGGCCATGCTATTGGCGCCTATATCCGCGCCCGTCGTTTATCGAAATCCGCAGTGGCGCTGCGCCTGACTGCACGCCCAATTCTGGATATTGCGCTGCAATATCGCTTTGACTCTCAACAAACCTTTACCCGCGCGTTCAAGAAACAGTTTTCCCAGACGCCTGCGCTGTATCGCCGTTCGCCGGAATGGAGCGCGTTTGGTATTCGCCCGCCTATGCGACTGGGTGAATTTGCCATGCCTGCGCACGAGTTTGTCACGCTGGAAGATACGCAACTGCTTGGCACCACGCAAAGCTATTCCTGCTCGCTGGAGCAGATTTCAGATTTCCGTCATGAAATGCGAATTCAGTTCTGGCGCGACTTCCTTAGCCAGGCTCCTGCGATCCCACCGGTGCTGTACGGGCTGAACGAAACGCGTCCGAGCATTGAAAAAGATGATGAGCAGGAAGTGTTTTACACCACAGCACTGACGCCGGAACAGGCCAATGGTTATGTGCCGTCGGCACAGCCTATCCTGCTACAGGGCGGCGAGTATGTGATGTTTACCTATGAAGGGCTGGGGACCGGCGTACAGGAGTTTATCCTGACGGTTTATGGCACATGCATGCCAATGCTGAACCTGACGCGCCGTAAAGGGCAGGATATCGAGCGATACTACCCGGCAGAAGATGCCAAAGCGGGAGATCGCCCGATCAACCTGCGCTGCGAATTCCTGATTCCGATTCGCCGCTAGCGCTGCAGTTCGTCTAACGCAGGGGCGTCCAGATGTGAGATGTCCCCTGCCGTTTCAACTACCCATCCCGGCGCCAGCCACAAACTTTCCTGGTAATCGACGCGAGAAATAGAACAGTTGCGCAGACGCAGGCGACGTTCAGCCCATGCCGGTAATCCCAGAATCGTACTCACCAGGCAACCCAGTGCAATACCGTGACTGACCAGCAGCGGACGACTCCCCGGCGGCAACTCCAGACAGGATGCCAGCGCCGCGTGGACGCGATCGCTCAGTTCCTGCATCGATTCCCCTTCCGGAATACGCCCCTCCACCGTACCGTTCACCAACTGGCGACGCCAGCCCTCTTCTTCCGACGTCAGCGTATCGATATGGCGTTGCTCCAGCACGCCCATATTCAGCTCGCGCAAACGTGAGTCATAGGTGATATCACAGCCACAGGCCTGGGCGATGATTTCTGCGGTGCGTCGTGTACGACCTAAATCGCTACTGATGACATGCGTAATACCAAACGTGCGGGCGCGTTCGCCCACCTGCATGGCTTGCTGTTCACCTTTAGCGGTCAGTGGGCTGTCTGACTGGCCTTGAATACGTCGCTCGGCGTTCCACTGCGTTTCGCCATGGCGAACAAGGTATACCTGTAACATGCTTTTTTTCCGTTATACTGCGATGCGATGAATTTTCAAACTGAGCTTAATTATGCACAAGGTTATCTCTGCGACCACCAATCCTGCCAAAATTCAGGCAATTCTGCGGGCATTTGAAGAGATTTTCGGGGAAGGATCCTGCCATATTGAACCCGTCGCCGTCGAGAGTGGCGTGCCGGAACAACCTTTCGGAAACCAGGAAACGCGCACTGGCGCACGAAATCGCGTTGATAATGCGCGCCGTCTGCACCCGCAGGCTGATTTCTGGGTCGCTATTGAAGCGGGAATTGACGACGATGCGACCTTCAGTTGGGTGGTGATTGATAATGGCGTCCAGCGCGGCGAAGCCCGTTCAGCCACGCTGCCATTGCCTGCTGTCATTCTCGACAGAGTCCGTCAGGGCGAAGCGCTCGGTCCGGTGATGTCGGACTACACGGGTATTGATGAGATTGGCCGTAAAGAGGGCGCAATCGGCGTCTTTACCGCGGGCAAGCTGACGCGCTCAAGCGTATACCACCAGGCGGTGATTCTGGCGCTCAGCCCATTTCATAACGCAGTGTATTTATAGCGTTGTGCCGGATGGCGGCTTCGCCTTATCCGGCCACAACCGCGCCACATACTTAGGCCTGAAAGCGAAGCGCCATCAGGCATTTTTTAGCAGCACCTGCTCCAGCCAATGACGCAGATCCACCGGTGCAGATTTGAGGCTGTTCGACCCCCGTGTAATGGTGGCGATCCCCGCCCCGAGCTCGTTTTTAAGCTCGCGCTGACTCATCTCGCCGCGCAGCAGCTCTTCAATGATACGCACGCGCGTGCCCAGCGCTTCGCGCTCATCCGGCGTTAACATCAAATTGAGCAGGGGCAGGTGTAAGTCTTGTTCATAGGCGTGTTTAAGTAGATCGACAAAACGTAACCACTCCTGGTGACGCTGTTCTGCCATCTCTGCCGAATAGGGTGATTGCTGAGTCATAAGTTATCGCCATCGTTGCGGGGGAAGCGTGCTTGCCTCCCCCTTTTGTACTCTTTAACGAGTACGATAGCATAACACAACCGACACGATCAGTAACGACGTTGCCATTCTGCGTCGCTCATCAACTCCGGCTTATCACCGAGGAAATAGCGATAGTACGCATCGTAAGCCAGCACGTTCTTCACGTAGCCACGCGTCTCAGAGAATGGAATGCTTTCGACAAACGCGACAGCATCAATACGACCCGCGCTATTGCTAAGCCAGGTGCGAACGCGCCCCGGTCCGGCGTTATAGGCCGCCGACGCGAAAATGCGGTTATTACCGAATTGCTGATAGACATACTGTAAATAGCTGGTACCAATGTTGATGTTGGTATCAGGATCCAGTAGTTGGCTCGGGCTGCTGTAACCTGGAATCGAGAACATTTTCACCGTATGCGTCGCCGTGCCCGGCATAATCTGCATCAGCCCGCTGGCACCAACTGGCGATTTTACTTTCGGGTTCCAGGCGCTTTCCTGACGCGCTATCGCCATCGCATAGCTTGGCGGAATATCCTTGCCGCTGGTGTAGCGTGTAAACAGATCCTTGTAGGCCAGTGGGAAACGCTCTTCCAGATGATCCCACAGCTTACCGGCGATCGTCGCTTGTACGCTCAGATCCCACCAGTGATTGTTGAACGCATAACGCGCCAGCTGAGCCTGCTCAGACTTCGTGCGACTGGTGACCAGATTCGCCCATTCACTGCGCGCGGTATTGTCCAGGTTCCAGTACATTAGCTCGCGCACACGTGCCATTTCCGGTCCCTGAGTCAGCGCAGAGTCAACGTTTGCCGGGGCTTTATCCACTTTCAGCTCGTACTCTTCACCCAGACGCTGTGCCGCCACCATCGGATAGAAACCGCGCTGCTGCATGAGCTGGTGCAGGATCTCTTTGGCTTCCGCCTCGCGCCCGCGCTCAAGCAGCAGATCCGCCTGCCAGTAACGCCACTCATCTTTCTCTTTTGCTTCCATTGGCAGACGCGCCAGCCAGGTATTCAGACCACGACGATCGCCGGTTCCCAGCGCCATGCGTACACGTCGCTCCACAAGCGAGGTGGAATTCGAGCGCATAATGGCGTCATCGCGCCATTTGGCCTGCTCATCGGTAACGTCATTGCCCATCAGACGCCAGGCGACGATGTCGCGCAGCTCCTGGGTTTGCTCGTCATTCAGCTGTTGCGCCTGCGCCAGAGACGGGATCATCAGGCGGGCGTTTTCCGCATCCTGACGCGCCACGCTGGAAAAAGCCACCGCCGCCATCTGTCGGGTGAAATCCGTCGCGCCAGTGGTGCGTGCAAAGGTCATCACCGAATTCGGATCGTTGGCCAGCGCGATGATCGCCGAAGCGATAGTTTGGTATTGCGCGGGCATTTGTCCAGCCAACGCCGTGACCAGACCGGTATTCCCGGCTTTCATCGCCAGACGAATACGCTCCAGATACGCCAGCGGATCCTGAGTTCCTGAGGCGCGCCATACGCCGAATAATTTGTCACAGGCGTTCGGCTGGCTTTTCCCGCTCAACCACAGTTCTTTCGCGCCCTGCCAGGCCTCTTCGGTTTGCCCGGTGCTCCATTTCGCAAAGTAATAGTTGCATTGCGCTTCCGTGGTACCCGGTTTTTCTGGGCTGAACGCCAGTAGTCCACGCCAGTCCTCCCGTCGCGCCAGTTCATTCACGAAACGTGATTGCAGAGTACGCGCGGGGGGCAGCGTCGGGTTGGCGCGCACAAAATTGGTAACGGTAATGGTGGGCTGATTCATCAGATCGTCAGTAATCTGACGATATTCCAGATAAGGATACAGAGGATAATTCTTCAGGCCGGGCATCATCTGCTCTACGACATCCATCTGTCGGTTATCCCAGGCCTGTTTAATTTGCGCATAGCGACTGCGCTGCTCATCCAGGGAATCGGCTCGCGCCACTTGACTGACCGTCAGCAGACATACGCTGGCCGCCAGCAGGCGCCAGGTAAATTGATTGGCTTTGTCCACAAGCTCTTCCTCTTCTCATGTTACGTCTGTGCAGCATCATGCCGCTTAATTAGTTCATGCTAACCAGACATTGCAGAATGCGCCACGTCACGGACACTTTTTTACTTTTGTTGCGAGTGAGATCTGCTGGCTGGGATTGGGCAATGAAAAAGGCTACACTTCGCCTTTGATAACTATTTACCAATAATTAGCCCTAAATAATTCAAGTTGCAGCAAGGCGGCGAGGGAGTAAATCCCCTGAGCGTACATAGTGCGTGACTGGGGGGAACGACAAATCTGTCAGGAACAGATTTGAACGCTGCGGAGCAGCGGCCCGCAAGGGCGAGGCTCATGGATGAGCCGAGTAACTCACAGCCAACGCATCTGCGGCTTGAAGTATGACGGGATAAATAAAGAGGCGAGTCCAACGTGGCCCAATTTGTTTATACCATGCATCGTGTCGGCAAAGTCGTTCCGCCGAAACGTCATATTCTTAAAAACATCTCACTGAGCTTCTTCCCTGGCGCCAAAATCGGTGTACTTGGTCTGAACGGCGCGGGTAAATCAACCCTGCTGCGCATCATGGCCGGCATTGATACCGATATCGAAGGTGAAGCTCGCCCACAGCCTGGCATTAAAATCGGTTACCTGCCGCAGGAACCAAAACTGAACCCGGAACATACTGTTCGTGAATCCGTGGAAGAAGCGGTTGCCGAAGTGGTTAACGCGCTGAAAGGTCTGGATGAAGTGTACGCAAAGTACGCCGAGCCGGACGCCGACTTCGATAAACTCGCTGCGCAACAGGGCAAGTTTGAAGAGATCATTCAGGCACACGACGGTCATAACCTTAACGTGCAGCTTGAGCGTGCCGCTGACGCCCTGCGTCTGCCGGACTGGGACGCTAAAATTGAGAACCTCTCCGGTGGTGAACGCCGCCGCGTCGCGCTGTGCCGCCTGCTGCTGGAAAAACCAGACATGCTGCTGCTCGACGAGCCGACTAACCACCTGGACGCCGAATCCGTTGCGTGGCTGGAACGCTTCCTGCACGACTTCGAAGGTACCGTGGTGGCGATTACCCACGACCGTTACTTCCTCGACAACGTTGCGGGCTGGATTCTGGAGCTTGACCGCGGCGAAGGTATTCCATGGGAAGGCAACTACTCCTCCTGGCTGGAGCAGAAAGATCAGCGTCTGGCGCAGGAAGCGTCTCAGGAAGCGGCTCGCCGTAAATCCATTGAGAAAGAGCTGGAGTGGGTGCGTCAGGGCGCTAAAGGCCGTCAGTCTAAGGGTAAAGCCCGTCTGGCACGTTTTGAAGAGCTGAACAACACCGAATACCAGAAGCGTAACGAAACCAACGAACTGTTTATCCCACCTGGAGCACGTCTGGGTGATAAAGTCGTTGAAGTCACCAATCTGCGTAAATCCTACGGCGATCGCGTTCTGATTGACGACCTGAGCTTCTCCGTACCGAAAGGCGCCATCGTCGGCATCATCGGTCCGAACGGCGCGGGTAAATCTACCCTGTTCCGTATGATGTCCGGTCAGGAACAGCCAGACAGCGGCACCATCACACTGGGTGAAACCGTCAAGCTGGCCTCCGTTGACCAGTTCCGTGACGCCATGGACAACAGCAAAACCGTGTGGGAAGAAGTTTCCGGCGGGCTGGATATCATGAAGATCGGCAACACCGAGATGCCAAGCCGCGCCTACGTAGGCCGCTTCAACTTTAAAGGTGTTGATCAGGGTAAACGCGTAGGCGAACTCTCCGGCGGTGAGCGCGGTCGTCTGCACCTGGCGAAGCTGCTGCAGGTTGGCGGCAACATGCTGCTGCTTGATGAACCAACCAACGACCTGGATATCGAAACCCTGCGCGCGCTGGAAAACGCCCTGCTGGAGTTCCCGGGCTGTGCGATGGTCATCTCGCACGACCGTTGGTTCCTCGACCGTATCGCGACCCACATTCTGGATTACCAGGATGAAGGTAAGGTTGAGTTCTTCGAAGGTAACTTTACCGAATACGAAGAGTACAAGAAACGCACGCTGGGCGCAGATGCGCTGGAGCCGAAGCGTATTAAGTACAAGCGTATTTCGAAGTAATTACCGTTAAGCGCCGGATGGCGGCGTTACGCCTCATCCGGCCTACGAGGTTAGTGCGACTTGTAGGCCGGATAAGCGCAACGCCATCCGGCATTTACGCTATCTCTGCTCGCCCATCAACTCTTTCACCAACTCCACGCAGCGCAGAAATCGACCGTCATAGTCGGGCTCCTGAACGTGCACAAAATTGATATTGTTTTCCTGCAGCATCTCGACCAGCAGCGACTGAAACGCTTTTCTGTCAACCGAACTGCCGAGACTGCGTAAGCCATCTGCCACCCATGGAGTGTTATTCTCCAGCAGGATCACCAGGTCAAAGCGATACTCGTCAATCAGGGCCTGCACAAACGGGTGTTCACGCCCTTCATACTTTTTGCAGAAAGCCTGAGTGGTAACGAAATCGGTGTCGATAAACGCCACTTTATTGGCATACTTGACAGCAAAATCAATGTATTGGGCTTGTCCCAGGGCGATTTTATCGTAGTCGGAATACTGCAACGCCATCTCATCACCGCCCAAATGGGAGAAGACGTAATCACGCCCATATTCCCACGCACTGGTAGTGTTAAAGATATTGGCGAGCTTGTTCACCAGCGTCGATTTTCCGCTCGACTCTCCGCCGAGGATCGCCACGGTGCGCACGAAAAACGGCTTCACTTCTGTAGGAATATACTCCCAGTAGCGAAACGGGTTCTCACGGATTTGCCCGCCGCTGATGTTCATAAACGTTCGTTTGGGATCCACCAGCACGGTTTCGATCCCCAGATGTTCCAGATACTGCGGGGCATCTGACTCTTCAGAGGTGTAAATCCAGTTAGGCTGGATCCCTTTCTCCTGCATAAACGTTTTGATCCCGTTGCTCCACACATCCCAACCGTGTGGATACGGCTCCATACCCTCTTCGTTGAAGGCGTGAATACGGATATTTTTCTGATACTTAAAGGTTTGCAGCAGCCAGCGTAGACGATCGGGCACCGTGGGCTGTTGCGACATAGCGCTGTCTTCAAACAGGCTGCGATCGCGCGTGTCGTCATACCCCATGATGATATGCAGTTCATCGACCTGACTACACGCGCGCTGGATAAGATAGATATGGCCGGTATGCAGCGGATAAAACTTACCGAATACCACACCGATATTCTTCTGCTGGCGCGGAAACTCCAGCCCGAGAAACCGGTGCAACGCCTCCAGCTTTTGCGCGCTGGGACTTTTAATTTTGGCATTCAGCAGTTGACTTAAATATCCCTTGGTCATGCCACTGGCATCTGCCACCTGTTGCAGGGTACAGCCCTTTTGCTTAATGGCAGTTTTCAGATAATCAAATGACACAAGAGCCTCCTGCTGTAAAAATAAACGTAATACCCAATACCGCCGGAAAGACGGCGGGTATTTTATTATAGGTCGTCAAACACGCTTAAAGCATCCGTAAGCTTCTTAACGCCAAAGACCTGCATCCCTTCCGGCACTTTTTTCGGCACGTTGGCGGCAGGAACAATCGCCCGACGAAAGCCGTGCTTCGCCGCTTCGGAAATACGCTCCTGGCCGCTGGGTACCGGACGGATTTCGCCCGCCAGTCCCACTTCGCCAAAGACCACTAAGTCCTGCGGCAGCGGTCGGTCGCGCAGGCTGGAAACCATTGCCAGTAGCAGTGCCAGATCGGCGCTGGTTTCGGTAACCTTCACGCCGCCAACCACGTTGACGAACACGTCCTGATCCGCCATCTGCAAGCCGCCGTGACGATGCAGCACGGCCAGCAGAATCGCCAGACGGTTCTGCTCCAGACCGACCGCCACACGACGCGGATTCGCCATCATCGAATGGTCGACCAGCGCCTGAATCTCCACCAGCAACGGGCGCGTGCCTTCCCAGACCACCATCACCGAACTGCCGGAGGTGACTTCATCGCCACGGCTTAAGAAGATAGCGGAAGGGTTGCTAACTTCACGCAGCCCCTGTTCGGTCATGGCAAAGACGCCCAGCTCATTCACCGCGCCAAAGCGGTTTTTATGGCTACGCAGAGTACGGAAACGAGAATCGGCGTCGCCGTCGAGCAGCACCGAGCAGTCAATACAGTGCTCCAGCACCTTTGGACCGGCCAGGGAGCCGTCTTTGGTGACGTGGCCGACCATGACAATCGCCACGCCGCGCGTTTTGGCAAAGCGGGTCAGGTAAGCCGCGGTTTCGCGCACCTGTGCCACGCTGCCCGGCGAAGACTGAATGTCCGCCATGTGCATCACCTGAATGGAGTCGATAACCATCAGCCTCGGCTGTTCTTCTTCGGCAATCAGGCAAATTTGTTCGATACTGGTTTCCGACAGCATGTTCAGATTCGCCGTCGGCAGACCGAGTCGATGTGCGCGCATCGCCACCTGTTGCAAGGACTCTTCGCCGGTGACGTACAGGGTTTTCATCTGCTCAGCGAGCTTGCACAGCGTTTGCAGCAGCAGCGTTGATTTCCCAGCGCCGGGGTTACCGCCAATCAGGATGGCGCTGCCGGGCACCACACCGCCGCCCAGCACGCGGTCAAACTCTTTAAATCCGGTGGAAAAACGCGGCAACTCTTCAAGGCTGATATCAGACAGCTTCTGCACTTTTGCGACGCCCGCATTCCCGGCATAGCCGCTGAGCCGCTCGTTACGCGCCACCGTTGGTGACGCGGCAAGGCGTACTTCGGTAATGGTGTTCCAGGCCTGACAGGCGCTGCATTGCCCTTGCCAGCGCGGGTAATCGGCCCCGCATTCGTTACAAACAAAGGCGCGTTTTGGAGCTTTGGCCACGTTTTACCTCTTTCGTTAGCGCGTTTACCGGACAGCGTGGGCGCTTATCCGGCCTACGGTCACTTTGCCATCAGGCAATTAAATCATTTCTGGTTCATGCTACCAGAGAGAATGCAGAACACGCCCATCAGGTCAGCGTGACGGATCGTAATCTCCGTCTTTTCATTCACTTTGGGTTTGGCATGATACGCTATACCCAGTCCAGCCGTTTTGATCATCGGCAGATCGTTGGCGCCATCGCCGATCGCCACCGTCTGCGCCATCGGGATCTCATACTCCTGCGCCAGGCGGGTCAGGGTGTTGGCTTTGTACTGCGCATCGACGATATCGCCGATCACGTTGCCGGTGAATTTACCGTCCATGATCTCCAGCTCGTTTGCCACAGCCGCCGTCAGACGTAGTTTGTTACGCAGATAATCGGCAAAGAAGGTAAAACCGCCGGAGGCAATTGCCACTTTCCAGCCGAGCGTTTCCAGTTTTAACACCAGCTGAGTCAGGCCAGGCATCAGTGGTAGCGTTTCGCGCACCTGGTGCAAAATATTGGCATCAGCGCCCTTCAACGTCGCCACGCGGCTGCGCAAGCTGGCGGTAAAGTCCAGCTCGCCGCGCATCGCGCGTTCGGTGACTTCCGCAACCATTTCGCCGGTTCCCGCCAGTTTGGCAATTTCATCGATACACTCGATCTGGATAGCCGTTGAATCCATGTCCATCACCAGCAAACCCGGCGTGCGCAAATGCGGAATTTTACCCAGTGGCGCAACATCCAGTTTGGCATCATGCGCCAGTTTTGTCGCACGCGGCGTTAACGAGCCCGCCAGACGAATCACCTGATAATCCTCAACGCACCACGCCGCCACGATCACCATCGCCGCACCCAGTTTGCTCTGGTATTGCGTTAACCGTTGTTTATCCAGCCCACGACCGTACAGCAGCCAGCCACTGCGGCCTGCGTGGTAATCCAGCGGCATGACTTCATCACCGCTTAAAGAGAGAGGCAGACCTGGCCACAGAGAAACATCTTCAGGTAGATCGCACCAGGTAATGTTAGGCATTAAAGCTCCTGTAAAATCGTTCGGGTCGGAATCATCAGGGGAAAATAACGCATGAGGCTACCCTGTAACCAGCGCTTCTGGCAACATTAAGTCTCAAATTTTCAGCAGGTGGAATATGGCTCGCACAAAACTGAAATTCCGACTTCATCGTGCAGTGATTGTATTGTCCTGCCTTGCGCTGCTCGTTGCTCTGATGCAGGGCGCGTCCTGGTTTAGTCAAAGCCACCAACAGCAGCGTAATCCGCAGCTCGAAGAGCTGGCGCGCACGCTGGCTCGCCAGGTCTCCTTGAACGTCGCCCCGCTGATGCGTACCGAAACGCCGGATGAAAAGCGCATTAAAGCGGTACTCTCGCAGCTCACGGAAAGTAGCCGTATTCTGGATGCGGGGGTCTACGATGAACAGGGAGACCTGATTACACGCACCGGTGAGAGCGTCAACGTTCGAGACCGACTGGCGTTGGACGGCAAAAAAGCCGGGGGCTATTTTAACCAGCAGATTGTCGAGCCCATTCAGGGAAGAAATGGTCCGCTGGGCTATCTACGCCTGACGCTGGATACCCACACGCTCGCCACCGAAGCCAAGCAGGTGGATAACACCACCAACATCTTACGCCTAATGCTGCTTCTGTCACTGGCAATTGGCGTGGTGCTCACCCGTACCTTATTGCAAGGCAAGCGCACCCGCTGGCAGCAATCCCCTTTCCTGCTGACCGCCAACAAACCGGTACAGGAAGAAGATAACGAGAAGAAAGAGTAATAACAGAAAGGAAATCGACCATGACGACACTACGCCTGCTTATCTCAGACTCTTACGATCCGTGGTTTAACCTCGCGGTCGAAGAGTGCATTTTTCGCCAGATGCCCGCCACGCAGCGCGTCCTGTTCTTGTGGCGTAACGCCGATACGGTGGTGATTGGCCGGGCGCAAAACCCGTGGAAAGAGTGTAATACCCGCCGTATGGAAGAAGACAACGTGCGGCTCGCCCGTCGCAGCAGCGGCGGCGGCGCGGTGTTCCATGACTTAGGCAATACCTGCTTTACCTTTATGGCCGGTAAACCGGAGTACGACAAAACCATCTCTACTGCTATTGTCCTCCATGCCCTGAACGCGCTGGGCGTAGACGCCGACGCCTCCGGGCGTAACGATCTGGTCGTGAAAACGCCAGACGGCGATCGCAAAGTTTCCGGCTCTGCTTATCGGGAAACGAAAGACCGCGGATTCCACCACGGCACGCTTTTGTTGAACGCCGATCTCAGCCGCCTGGCAAACTATCTCAATCCAGATAAAAAGAAACTCGCCGCCAAAGGCATCACCTCGGTTCGCTCACGCGTAGCGAATCTAACGGAGCTGTTGCCGGGCATCACCCATCAACAGGTCTGTCAGGCTATCACG
The DNA here is from genome assembly GCF_013729795.1 of Citrobacter sp. RHBSTW-00859. NCBI lineage: Bacteria > Pseudomonadati > Pseudomonadota > Gammaproteobacteria > Enterobacterales > Enterobacteriaceae > Citrobacter > Citrobacter sp. RHBSTW-00859. The sequence continues at coordinate 4,212,608 of NZ_CP056284.1, forward strand.
GAAGCCTTTTTTGCCCACTACGGCGAACGTGTCGAAGCGGAAATTATCTCGCCGGACAAAACCCCGGATCTGCCGAACTTTGCCGAAACCTTTGCCCGTCAGAGCAGTTGGGAGTGGAATTTTGGTCAGGCGCCTGCGTTCTCGCACCTTCTGGACGAGCGTTTCACCTGGGGCGGCGTTGAGCTGCATTTCGACGTGGAAAAAGGTCATATCACCCGTACGCAGGTCTTTACCGACAGCCTCAATCCCGCGCCGTTAGAAGCGCTGGCGGGTCGTCTGCAGGGGTGTTTGTACCGTGCGGATATGCTGCAACAGGAGTGCGAAGCGCTGCTGGTTGATTTCCCACAGCAGGAGAAAGAGTTACGCGAGCTGTCAGCGTGGATTGCCAGTGCAGTGAGCTAAACGCTGGCCTGAAAATGCCGGATGGCGGTCCGGCATACATCGATTGTATGCCCGGTAAGCGCAGCGCTACCGGGCATCACAACACTTACTCTTTATCGCCCAGCAGAACGGATTCCAGTGCGATTTTGATCATGTCGTTGAAGGTCGTCTGACGTTCAGCGGCAGTGGTCTGCTCGTGAGTACGGATATGGTCGGACACGGTGCAGATGGTCAGCGCTTTCGCACCAAACTCAGCCGCAACGCCGTAGATACCCGCCGCTTCCATTTCCACGCCCAGCACGCCGTATTTTTCCATTACGTCGAACATTTCGCCGTCCGGAGAGTAGAACAGGTCAGCGGAGAACAGGTTGCCCACGCGCGCGTCTACGCCCAGTGCTTTTGCCGCATCAACTGCATTACGCACCATGTCGAAGTCAGCGATAGCTGCGAAGTCATGATCTTTAAAACGGATACGGTTTACTTTGGAGTCGGTGCAGGCGCCCATACCGATAACCACGTCACGCAGTTTAACGTCCATACGCACAGCGCCGCAGGAGCCTACGCGAATGATTTTCTTCACGCCAAAATCGGTGATCAGCTCTTTGGTGTAGATAGAGCAGGACGGGATACCCATCCCGTGACCCATAACGGAGATCTTACGGCCTTTGTAAGTACCGGTGAAACCTAACATGCCGCGAACGTTGTTCACTTCACGAACATCTTCGAGGAAAGTTTCAGCAATATGCTTTGCGCGCAGCGGGTCGCCCGGCATCAATACGACGTCAGCGAAATCACCCATTTCTGCATTAATATGTGGAGTTGCCATCTTCAGTTCCCTTTTGATTTATTGTTTTTGTCGAGGGGGTAGCAATACCTTACCCAACCGACAAAACGAATTCAAATACCCTAAGGATTTCGCGTTGTTGGAAGGCGACGAATTCGGTACCCCCGGGAGCATAGATTACCTATGTGACCGGGGTGAGCGAATGAAGTCAACGCATCTACAGCGCGAAAGACAACGGGTATCACAGCATGTTTTTACCGTAGTCCATCGGCGATGTACCAAAGTAGCTCGCCAGCGTCTGGCCGATATCCGCGAAAGTTTCACGGTGGCCTAAAGAACCTGGTTTCACTTTCGGGCCGTAAACCAGCACCGGAATGTGCTCACGGGTGTGGTCAGTGCCGGTCCAGCTCGGGTCACAGCCGTGGTCAGCAGTCAGGATCAGAATGTCATCTTCACCCACCAGTTCCATCAGTTCAGGTAAACGGCGGTCGAACAGTTCCAGACCTGCAGCGTAACCAGCGATATCGCGACGATGTCCCCAGGAAGAGTCGAAATCAACGAAGTTAGTGAAGACGATGGTCTTATCACCCGCTTCTTTCATCTCTTTGATGGTGGCGTCGAACAGCGCGTCCAGGCCGGTAGCTTTCACTTTTTTGGTGATGCCGCAGTTAGCGTAAATATCCGCGATTTTACCGACGGAAACCACGTGACCGTCTTTCTCGTCGACCAGTTTCTGCAGCACAGTCGGTGCTGGCGGCTCAACGGCCAGATCGTGACGGTTACCGGTACGCTGGAAATTACCCGCTTTATCACCGATAAACGGACGCGCGATAACACGACCGATGTTGTAACCACCTTCGGTCAGTTCTTCACGAGCGATTTCACACAGTTCGTAGAGTTTATCCAGGCCAAAAGTCTCTTCGTGACAGGCAATCTGGAACACGGAGTCTGCAGAAGTATAGAAAATCGGCTTGCCGGTTTTCATATGCTCTTCACCCAGTTGATCCAGGATCACGGTACCGGAAGAGTGGCAGTTGCCGAGGTAGCCCGGCAGGTTGGCACGTTTGACCAGTTTATCCAGCAGTTCCTGCGGGAAGCTGTTGTCATGATCGGAGAAATAACCCCAGTCAAACAGAACCGGAACACCCGCGATTTCCCAGTGGCCAGACGGCGTGTCTTTCCCGGAAGAGAGTTCATGCGCCCAGGCGTAGGCACCAATCACTTCCGCGTTACCGTCCATACCAGCAGCAATTTTACCGGTAGAACCTTCGTGAGCTTTCACCAGGCCCAGACGGGTCAGGTTAGGCAGATTCAGTGGACCTTTGCGACCCTTGTCAGCTTCGCCTTTCGCACAGGCTTCTGCAATGTGTCCCATAGTGTCTGAGCCTACGTCGCCAAAGCGATCCGCATCTTCAGTCGCACCAATACCAAAGGAGTCCAGCACCATAATAAATGCACGTTTCATCTTGTTCTCCAACATCTGCGCCGCAAAAAAGCGATCAGATCAGTATACAGTTATTCGGTAATACGACGATAGACTGTCGGTGTAATTTCTGGCGCTTTATCGTCAAGGCTAATTGCCGCTTTGACCGCTTTCGCCGCTTCCTGCCAGCTGGCTTCGTCTTTGGCGTGGATCACCGCCAGCGGACGCTGTCCGTCTACGCTGTCGCCCAGACGCGCCATGTCGCTAAAGCCAACGCTGTAATCAATGGTGTCCGAAGCCTGACGACGACCGCCGCCCATGGAAACAACCGCCATTCCCAGCGCACGGGTATCCATAGCGCTGACAAAACCTTCGGTATCAGCATATACCGCTTTGCTGAGCATTGCCGTCGGCAAGTACTTCGCATAATTTTCGACGAAATCGGTCGGGCCTTTCTGCGCTGCAACCATGCGACCAAAAATCTCTGCCGCTTTGCCGTTATCCAGCACCGCCTGCAATTTCGCACGGGCTTCGGCATCGTCTTTCGCCAGATTGCCGGAGATCAGCATTTCCACGCACAGCGCCATCGTGACGTCTAACAGACGTGGATTGCGGTATTCACCTGTCAGGAACTGCACCGCTTCGCGGACTTCTACCGCGTTACCTGCGCTGGATGCCAGTACCTGGTTCATATCGGTTAACAGCGCGGTGGTACGTACACCCGCCCCGTTCGCCACGCCGACAATCGCTTCGGCAAGCGCTTCAGAAAGCTCATAGGTCGGCATAAAGGCACCGCTGCCTACTTTCACGTCCATCACCAGCGCATCCAGTCCTTCCGCCAGCTTTTTCGCCAGGATAGAGCCGGTAATCAGCGGGATGGAATCCACCGTCGCGGTAATATCGCGGGTGGCATAAAAACGTTTGTCCGCCGGTGCGAGCGAGCTGGTTTGCCCAATAATCGCCACACCCACGTCTTTAATAATTTCACGGAAACGCGCGTCGTCCGGGAAGATGTCAAACCCTGGGATGGCTTCCAGTTTATCGAGCGTACCGCCGGTATGCCCCAGACCACGTCCGGAGATCATCGGAATATAGCCGCCACATGCAGCGACCATCGGGCCTAACATCAGTGATGTTACGTCACCCACGCCGCCGGTAGAGTGTTTATCCACAATCGGGCCGTTCAGCTGCAGGCTTTTCCAGTCCAGCACGGTTCCTGAATCACGCATTGCCATGGTCAGCGAAACACGCTCAGGCATTGTCATATCGTGGAAGAAAATGGTCATCGCCAGGGCGGCGATTTGCCCTTCAGAGATGGTGTTGTCGCGAATCCCATTGATAAAGAAACGAATCTCTTCATCGCTCAGCGCATGACCATCACGTTTTTTACGAATAATTTCTTGTGCGAGAAACATGGTAACCCCCGATAAATCAGGTTAAATGCAGCGGAAAACCCACTGCAATGAATGATTACTCTAAACAATTCGAGTCGCAGGAAGCGGCAAGGAAGCTCATCCCCAGGCGCTTACTACAGTAAGTGACTGGGGTGAGGGAGTGCAGCTAACGCACCTGCGGCTTGCAGTATGACGAGTAATTAGTAGCTGCTTGCGCTCTTACCATCGCCGTGACCCAGCGCTTTCAGCAGGCTCGCCAGCAGGCTGGATGCCCCAAAACGATAGTGACGGGAATCGGCCCAGTCAGCGCCAAACAGTTCGTCAGCAATCGCCAGGAACTGCTGTGCATCTTCTGCGGTACGCACGCCGCCTGCCGGTTTGAAACCTACAGTTTTAGAAACGCCCATGTCGCGGATCACTTCCATCATGATGCGTGCGCTTTCCGGCGTCGCATTTACCGGCACTTTACCGGTAGAGGTTTTGATGAAATCAGCACCCGCTTTGATGGAGATTTCAGACGCTTTACGGATAAGACTCTCTTCTTTCAGCTCACCGGTTTCGATGATCACTTTCAGCAGCACGTTTGCCGCCGCACACGCATCTTTACATGCTTTAACCAGATCAAAACCAACCTGCTCGTTACCGGCGATCAGGGCACGGTAAGGGAACACCACGTCAACTTCATCCGCGCCGTAGGCAATCGCCGCGCGGGTTTCAGCCAGCGCAATCTCGATGTCGTCGTTGCCGTGCGGGAAGTTGGTCACGGTTGCAATACGGATGTCCGGAGTGCCTTGCTCTTTCAGCGTCTTACGCGCGATAGGGATGAAACGCGGATAGATGCAAATAGCGGCAGTGTTGCCTACCGGGGTCTTCGCCTGATGACACAGCGCGATCACTTTTTCATTGGTGTCGTCGTCATTCAGGGTGGTCAGGTCCATCAGTTTCAGTGCACGCAGGCTGCTTGCTGTTAAATCGGTCATAACATTCTCCAACGGCATCGCCGTATAAAATTTCACCTTGCGAGTTTGTTAGTATTCTAACATCCACTCGCTATTACACTTCGATATACATCACAGTTAATGAAAACCACATACAGATTTGCATTACTCTAATGAGATCTACTTCAAATAAATTACCTTTCAAGAAGGGATGCGGTGGCATCAGGCGCATCCGGATCAAAGGTTGTGGCGGCGTTGCTTTCTACAATGGCGTTACACCTTCGGGATAAAAAGGAATCAACGATGCCCACTTCAAGCGAACTCGCGCTGCAACAGCGTTGCCAACAAATCGTGACCAGTCCGGTGCTCAGCCCTGAGCAGAAACGCCACTTCCTGGCGCTGGAGGCTGAAAACGCGCTGCCTTACCCGCAACTACCTGCTGAGGCTCGCCAGGCGCTGGATGACGGGGTGATCTGCGATATGTATGAAGGTCATGCCCCGTTCAAACCGCGCTATGTTTTACCCGACTACGCGCGTTTTCTGGCCAACGGTTCCTCATGGCTGGAACTGGAAGGAGCCAGGGATCTTGATGACGCGTTATCCTTACTCACCATCCTGTATCACCACGTTCCGTCAGTCACCTCGATGCCGGTCTATCTCGGCCAGCTCGACGTTCTGTTGCAACCGTATGTTAGAATTCTAACACAAGATGAGATCGATATTCGAATAAAACGTTTCTGGCGTTATCTCGACAGAACCCTGCCAGACGCATTTATGCATGCCAATATCGGCCCCGCAGATACGCCTGTCACCCGTGCAATTTTACGCGCAGACGCAGAGTTAAAGCAGGTTTCGCCTAATCTGACGTTCATTTATGATCCGCAAATTACACCTGACGACCTGCTGCTCAACGTGGCGCAAAATATCTGCGAGTGCAGTAAGCCGCACATTTCCAACGGCCCCGAAAATGATAAAATTTTCACAAAAGGTCAGTATGGCGTCGTCAGCTGTTACAACTCGTTGCCGCTCGCCGGGGGTGGAAGCACGCTGGTCAGGCTCAATCTGAAAGCCATCGCAGAGCGCAGCACCTCTGTCGATGACTTCTTTACGCGCACCCTACCGCACTATTGCCAGCAGCAAATCGCCATCATTGATTCACGATGTGAATTCCTCTATGAAAAATCACATTTCTTTGAGAATAGCTTCCTGGTGCAGGAAGGGTTGATTGATCCCGAACGTTTTGTCCCTATGTTCGGCATGTATGGCCTGGCGGAGGCGGTGAATCTGCTGTGCGATAAGGCGGGGCAGAATGCTCGCTACGGAAAAGATGAGGTCGCCAATCAGCTAGGGTATCGCATCAGCGCCCAACTGGCGGAGTTTGTAGAAAGTACCCCGGTGAAATTTGGCTGGAAGCAGCGCGCAATGCTGCACGCACAGTCAGGGATCAGTTCTGACATCGGCACCACGCCGGGCGCGCGTCTGCCCTATGGCGATGAGCCGGATCCGATCACTCACCTGCAAACCGTCGCGCCGCATCATGCGTATTATCACGCTGGGATCAGCGACATTCTCACGCTGGATGAAACCATCAAGCGCAATCCTCAGGCGTTGGTGCAATTGTGCCTCGGGGCGTTTAAAGCTGGGATGCGTGAGTTTACCGCCAACGTGAGTGGTAACGATCTGGTCCGCGTCACCGGCTATATGGTACGCCTGTCGGATCTGGAAAAATATCGCGCCGAAGGTTCACGCACCAACACCACCTGGCTGGGCGAAGAAGCCGCGCGCAATACCCGCATTCTGGAACGACAACCTCGCGTGATTAGCCATGAACAGCAGATGCGCTTCAGTAAGTAAGATCATTCCTTTCTCCTGCGTCGACGGGCCGGGCAGTCGCCTGGCTCTGTTTCTGCAAGGATGTAACCTGCGCTGTAAAAATTGCCACAATCCGTGGACGATGGGACGCTGCAACGACTGCGGGGAATGTATCCTGCATTGCCCGCATGAAGCGCTGAGCCTGAGTGCGGGGAAAGTGAGATGGCAATCCGACGTATGTCAGCAGTGCGATACCTGCCTGCACATGTGCCCACAGCAGGCCACGCCGATGGCGCAAACCCTGAGCGCTGATGAAGTGCTGCAGCATATTCGCAAGGCGGTGCTGTTTATTGAAGGAATTACGGTCAGCGGCGGCGAAGCGACCACCCAGTTGCCGTTTATCGTGGCGCTGTTTAACGCGATCAAAACCGATCCGCAGCTGCAACACCTGACCTGCATGGTAGACAGCAACGGCATGCTGAGCGAAACCGGCTGGCAAAAACTGCTGCCGGTATGCGACGGCGTAATGCTCGATTTAAAAGCCTGGGATAGCGCGTGTCATCGACAGTTGACTGGCCGCGATAACACGCTGATTAAACAAAGCATTACCTTTTTGTCCGGGCAGGGAAAACTTGCGGAACTGCGCCTGCTGGTTATTCCTGGCCACGTGGATTATCTACAGCATATCGATGCACTGGCGGCGTTTATCAAACGTTCAGGTGATGTACCAGTGCGGCTAAATGCCTTTCATGCGCACGGGGTGTACGGCGAAGCTAAGGACTGGCCGAGCGCCACGCCTGAGGATGTGGAGCAACTGGCGCAAGGATTGCGCGAGCGCGGGGTGGATAATTTGATCTTCCCGGCGCTGTACCTGTGATTGCCGGATGCGACGCATCCGTCGTCCGGCAATTAAAAATCAAATAACGCCGTCGTATTGCGATACAGCGCATCAGCGATAACATCCGCAGGTTCCGGGCGCAGCTCGCAGAGGACATCAAAGACTCTGACCACCTGCTCCGGGCGATTCGGCTGTCCCTGAAAGCCGTTGAGCGGCATATCCGGCGCGTCAGTTTCCAGCAGCAGTGAGTCCAGCGGCAGTTGCGCCATTACCTCGCGGGTTTTACTGGCGCGCGGATAGGTAATGGTGCCGCCCACGCCAATTTTGTAGCCCAGTTGCACAAAACGTTCGGCCTGCTGCACGCTCCCGGAAAATCCATGCACCACGCCGGTTCGCGGTAAAGCATGGCGTTTCAGGTGCATCGCCAGCTTGTCATGAGTGCGCCGCGAATGCAGGATCACCGGCAGCTCATAACGCTTCGCCAGCTTAAGCTGCGCTTCCAGCAGCCGCTCTTGCTTATCGAATTGCGGATCGTCCCGATAAAGATCCAGCCCAATCTCACCTACCGCCACCAGCTTTTGCGGACGCTTATCCAGCGCCTGCTGCAACTGCTCCAGGCAGTCATCGCTATGTTGCTCAATAACAATGGGATGCAGCCCCAGGGCGGCAAACAATGGAGGGTAATTTTCCGCTAACGCCAGTACACGGGAAAAATTTGCCGCCTGGGTGGCCGGAACGATAATGCTTTGCACGCCGACGTCAGCCGCGCCCTGAATACTGGCAGATTCATCGCCCGTAAACGGCGGAAAATCAAAGTGACAATGCGTATCAATAAAACGATAACTCACGCCAAATCCTCATTATTAAACGTCGTGTCGTTAGCCTGAGGCGCATTGGTCACCACGGGGGCGTGAGCGTCGTTAGCCACCGGCGCAGGTGGAACCACGACCGGTCCCGGCACCACAATCTTCGGCGTCTGACGAGGCAACGGCGCATTTTTCGCCAGCAGCTTGCCGACGGTTGCCAAGAAGTAACGACCACACAGGCGTCCGGTCTTGTAATCTTCCCGCAGCGCCGGAATACGGCTTCCTAATGCCATGCTATGGAGCGGTTTGGGCGGGTAGATCTCAAAGATACGCAGCTTGCCCGGCGGTTTCTCAATAAAACTCTGAATCGCGCGATAGCTGGCTTCATGGTGCTGGACCAGATTCAGCAGCGGTTGCAGGCTGCTTTCGCCCAGCCAGCGTTCCATACGCTTGAACCACTGCGGGGTGTAATACATTTGCGAAGGCACGGTGCGGATAACCACCAGCGTTTTTGCCCCCTGCTTCGCCGCTTCCTGCACGGGAATGGCGTCGCTGACTCCCCCATCGAGATAATTCACACCATCCAGCGCAACCCCTGCGCGGTAGAACCCGGGAATAGCGCTGGAGGCACGAATAAGATCGAGCCAGTTTTGCCGGTTCGGCGAAAAATAGCCAGGCGTGTAGTCATCGCCCCGACAGGCACACATATAAAACGATTTCCCTGCGGCAAACAGGCGCTCGGCGTTATCCATCGCCAGCGGCATCTGAGACGCAGTCGAATCCACTAGCCAATCGAGATCGATTAAATTTCCCCCGCGCACAAAGCGCACCGGGTCAAAAAATTCACGTCGGGTAGTGTAACGCATGATGACTTTACGGCCGTAACCCGGCTGGTTACAAAGATAGGCTGAAAGGTTTTGCGCGCCAGCGGAGGTCCCGTAGAAGAGATCAAAAGGATTGAACTGCGCGCGCATGAATTCATCCAGTACGCCAGCGGTGAAGATGCCTCTTTGTCCGCCGCCCTCACACACCAGCGCCATACTGCCTGGTTGAAACGGACGTAACGATAACGGCGCAATATTACCGAGCGTGACGGGTATTCTCTGCCCCACCTCTGCCTTCCTGTTGTTTTTGTAATAGAACAACAAAGTAACGCAAATTGCCTGATGCTAAAACCGTAAAAGCCAGTCCGGTGGACTGGCTTAGTAGCAAGTTATCTTTACGGTTAATCCCCAAAATAATTCGAGTCACAAGAAGGCGGCAAGGGCGTGAATCCCGATCTGCTTACTCTGGTAAGTGATGCGGGCGAGCACGCGTAGCCAACGCACCTTTAACTTGAAGAATAAAGGGGATGTCGCTAGGGCCGTTTACGACCTGTAAACAGGCTGACCAGAAACAGAATGATCCCCACCACAAAAACAATTTTCGCTGCGCCAGCAGCGGTACCCGCCAGTCCACCAAAACCTAGTGCAGCGGCAATTAACGCGATAACCAGAAATATGATGCCCCATCGAAACATGCGCTTCTCCTTTACCATAGTTAATGTCACCGCTTGATATGAGCACTCAGGCTGCCCATCGGCGATATTTTCAGTGTGGTGCACAACACGCCTCCCGACAAACGTCGGGAGGACGAATTAAGTCTAATTAGTGAGTTTTAAGATCGTTTTTGACGCTTTTCACGCCATCAATCGCTTTGGCGATGCTCTCAGCGCGATCGCTTTGAGCCTGTGATTCAACGGTTCCTGAAAGCTGTACCACGCCATCGGTGGTTTCAACTTTCACTTTGCGGGAAGGGACAATATCATCGGCTAGCAGCTTAGCTTTTACCTCACTGGTGATTGCCGTATCGCCCGCATAGCCTTTTACAGAAGTGTCTTTGCTATCACGTACGTGCAGTTTGTCGCTAACGGAGGTCACACCCTCAACGCCTTTGGCGACTTTAACTGCCTCTTCGGCCTGTGCCTGGCTTTCAACAAACCCGCTTAGCGTCACCACCTTCTGGTCGGTTTTAACGGAAATGTCGGTGCTCTTAATGCTATCGTGATCCACCAGCGCGGCTTTTACTTTCGCAGTGATGGTGCTGTCATCCATGAAATTACCGACTTTGTTCATGGAGCTATCGACTTTCTGCCCCGCACTTTCGACGCCGGATTGCGTTTTATCCGTCGTGGAGTTTTCTGCATAAGCAGAACCCGTTGCAACAGCGGAGGTCAGCATCACGGCCAGCAGCGTTTTAGAAATCTTAAGTCCTGTCATTGTCATCGATGTATTCCTGTATGTTTGCTAAAAGCTGCGCTCTGCCGTAAACGGCTTGAGCCAGCAACTAATCTTGTAAGTGGAATAAATATCAGCAATAGAAGCTGCAACAGGCAGCCTAAAAAGCATTTAACGCCGACATTTATGTCATCACATTGTTAAATATAGTTCAGGATTTCGTGATCGCAGTCCAGATTGACTAAAAAACGTGCAAACAAAAGAAAAACGAGAGGTTTTAAGAACATTCCGCAAGGGATTTAAAAGACAGGAAAAGTTGTAGGGCACGGCGGATACCGTGCCCTGAAGGTCGATTAGTGTTCGCGCGTTTTGCGGAACTGAACGTCAGGGTAACGTTCCTGGGTGAGATTCAGGTTAACCATGGTCGGCGCGATATAAGTGAGGTTATCGCCGCCATCCAGCGCCAGCTGAATTTCGTTTTTACGCTTGAATTCTTCGAATTTCTTCACGTCAGAACACTCTACCCAGCGTGCTGTCGCTACGTTGACCGACTCATAAATCGCTTCAACGTTGTATTCGCTCTTCAGGCGTGAAACCACCACGTCGAACTGCAGCACACCAACAGCGCCCACGATCAGATCGTTATTAGCGATCGGACGGAAAACCTGCACTGCGCCCTCTTCGGACAGCTGAACCAGCCCTTTCAGCAGCTGTTTCTGCTTCAACGGATCCTTCAGACGAATGCGACGGAACAGCTCCGGCGCGAAGTTCGGAATACCAGTGAACTTCATCATTTCGCCTTGGGTAAAGGTATCGCCAATCTGGATAGTGCCGTGGTTGTGCAGACCCAGAATATCGCCCGGATACGCTTCTTCCACGTGAGAACGGTCACCAGCCATAAAAGTCAGCGCATCGGAGATAACCACGTCTTTACCAATGCGCACCTGGCGCATTTTCATGCCTTTCTCGTACTTGCCGGACACCACGCGCATAAACGCCACGCGGTCACGGTGTTTCGGGTCCATGTTGGCCTGAATTTTAAACACGAAGCCGGTGAACTTCTCTTCTGAGGCTTCAACGACGCGGGTGTCGGTTTTACGCGGCATCGGCGCAGGCGCCCACTCCACTAAGCCATCCAGCATATGATCAACGCCGAAGTTACCGAGCGCGGTACCGAAGAATACCGGGGTGATTTCGCCCGCGAGGAACAGCTCATGGTCGAACTCGTTAGACGCGCCCTGCACCAGCTCCAGCTCGTCGCGCAGCTGCTGCGCCAGGTCTTCCCCCACGGCGGCATCGAGTTCCGGGTTGTTCAGACCTTTAACAATGCGCACTTCCTGAATGGTGTGGCCTTTACCCGTCTGGTACAGGTAAGTTTCGTCTTTATATAGGTGATAGACGCCTTTGAACAACTTACCGCAGCCAATCGGCCAGGTGATCGGCGCACAGCCGATTTTCAGTTCATTCTCGACTTCATCCAGCAGCTCCATCGGATCGCGGATGTCACGGTCGAGTTTGTTCATAAAGGTCAGGATCGGGGTATCACGCAGACGGGTAACTTCCATCAGCTTACGGGTCCGGTCTTCAACACCTTTTGCGGCGTCGATGACCATCAGGCAGCAGTCCACCGCCGTCAGAGTACGGTATGTATCTTCAGAGAAGTCTTCGTGCCCTGGGGTGTCCAGCAGGTTTACCAGGCAGTCATGATATGGAAACTGCATCACAGAAGTGGTAATGGAGATACCACGCTGCTTTTCCATTTCCATCCAGTCAGATTTCGCATGCTGGCTGGAGCCACGGCCTTTTACCGTACCGGCGGTCTGGATCGCCTGTCCGAATAACAGTACCTTTTCAGTAATTGTCGTTTTACCGGCATCCGGGTGAGAAATAATGGCAAAAGTGCGGCGTTTGGCCACCTCTTGCAAATAAGGAGACAACGTCATAGTCAAATCTTCTTAGGTAAGCACGGCAACAGGCCGTGCAAGTTGAATACGAAAAATTGCGGCTATTTTACCCATCAACGGGGGGGAGGCAATCAGTGTTTACACAGGAGCCGCTCCAGTTCGCTTAATGACGCTACGGTCCAGGACGGCTGAATGCCCGCTGGCTGCTCGCGGTGGTGCGTATTTAGCCAGCAGGTGGATAGCCCGGCGTTAATGCCGCCAAGAATATCGGACTCTGCGGTGTCGCCCACCATCAGTACGCGAGAACGCTCAGGATTGCCCGCCTGCTCCAGCGCATGGTCAAAAATACGGGGATCGGGTTTTGCCACGCCAACCTGCTCAGAAATCACCAGCAGGTCGAAATAGTCGCGCAGCCCCGTCCGCTCAAGGCGGATTTGCTGCAACGCCGTAAAGCCGTTAGTAATAATACCGATTTTTGTTTTATCACGAATCGCATTGAGCAGAGAAAACGCCCCTGGCAACGGCGAGCAGATCTCCGCCATCGCATTGATAAAGGCGTCATTAAGCTGGCCTGGCTCAACCTTCAGGCGTTCAGCCCAGCTCTGAAAACGAGCGTGCTGGAGTTGTAATGAGGTAATCGCACCGTTTTGATAATCCACCCACAGCGGTTTATTTACGGCCTGGTAGTCCTGAAAATCTTCAGCGGTAAAGGTAATGCTATAGTCGAGAAACATCCGCTGTAAGCCGGTAAACGAGTCAAATGTAAACAGCGTTTCGTCGGCATCAAAGAAAATCCAGTCCCACTTCTTCATCATTACACCTTGTCTTACATGCTGATTGGCAATGCCATTATAATGGCGTCTTCATGACCATCGGCCGTCGGATAGTAATTGCGCCGGATCGTCGCCTCGTTAAAGCCCAGGCTTTCGTACAGCGCGATAGCGGCAGCATTTGAGGCGCGCACTTCAAGCCACAGTGTCAAAATGCCACGCTTTTCCAGCTCATCGATCAGGTATTCCAGTAGCTCACGCCCCAGGCCCCGGCGCTGAAAGTCAGGATCGACGGCAATATTGAACAGCGTAGCTTCATCCAGCACGACCTGTGTAATCGCAAAGGCGGCCATTACGTCGTCAACCCTCAACTGAAAATTGAGGTAGCGATCGCCCTGGTTGCTGGCAAATGTTTTTTCACTCCACGGAAAAGCGTGGGCGCGTTTTTCAATCTGAAATGCTGCAGGTAAATCAGTCGGTTCGAGGGAAGAAATCGTGTTCATATGCGCAGATTTGTTGCCATAACGCGGCGCGGGCCGCGGGGTTTTCCCGTAATTCATTAAACGCAGGACTCTCGACCTGAGCGCCCTCCAGCAGCAGCGGCTCTTCGGTTCCCAGCCGCCAGCTATTACAGCGACTGCCCTGCGGCAGCATGGCGACGCGGTCAGGCGTCAGTTGTAAAACCTGATCCGGGCTGACGGTTAATGCGCGTAAAATATCGCTCATCAACGGTTCGGTTAGTGCGGGTAATTGTGCAGCAACCATCACCAAACGGACGTGCGCAGGAATTGAAATCGCGATCTCGCCCTGCAGTGCGCCGGGACGACGCAATGACCACTGCGTAATGCCCAGTTGCTGTAACTGCCAGTCTCGTCGGGATGTCATAGCGAAACACTCCTGTCTATCAGGGGCGCAAATATAGCAAATTTGTCGAATCCGTGCCATCAAACAACTATAATCCCCCGCTGTACAATTTAAGGAGCACTCCATGTCTGCTTTTACCCCGGCAAGTGAAGTCTTGCTGCGCCACAGTGATGATTTCGAACAAAGCCGTATTCTGTTTGCCGGTGATTTGCAGGATGACCTGCCTGCCCATTTTGAATGCGCCGCCAGCCGTGCGCACACTCAGCAGCTTCACCACTGGCAGGTGCTTAACCGCCAGATGGGCGACAACGTTCGCTTTAGCCTCGTCGCCCAGGCCGATGACGTTGCCGATAGCGATACGCTGATCTACTACTGGCCGAAGAATAAGCCGGAAGCCCAGTTCCAGTTGATGAACATTCTGTCACTGTTACCGGTGGGCACCGATATTTTTGTTGTTGGTGAGAACCGCAGCGGCGTACGTAGCGCAGAGCAGATGCTGGCCGAATACGCCCCGCTGAACAAAGTCGACAGCGCGCGTCGCTGTGGCCTGTACCATGGTCGTCTGGAAAAACAGCCGGTCTTTGATGCAGAAAAATACTGGGATGAATACCAGACCGAAAATCTGACCATCAAAACGCTGCCGGGCGTATTCAGCCGTGACGGCCTGGATGTTGGCAGCCAACTGCTGCTCTCCACGCTGACGCCGCACACCAAAGGCAAAGTTCTGGATGTCGGCTGCGGTGCAGGTGTACTCTCCGTCGCCTTAGCCAGCCACTCGCCAAAAGTGCGCTTAACCCTGTGCGATGTTAGTGCCGCCGCCGTTGAAGCCAGCCGCGCAACGCTTGCTGCCAACGGTATTGAAGGAGACGTAATCGCCAGTAACGTCTTTTCTGACGTGACGGGTCGCTTTGATATGATCATCTCCAACCCACCGTTCCACGACGGGATGCAGACCAGCCTCGATGCCGCGCAAACGCTGATTCGCGGTGCAGTGCGCCACCTCAACAGCGGCGGTGAACTGCGTATCGTGGCGAACGCCTTCCTGCCTTATCCGAAGGTACTGGATGAAGTGTTTGGCTTCCACGAAGTTATCGCGCAGACCGGTCGCTTCAAGGTCTATCGCACCATCATGACGCGTCAGGCGAAGAAGTAGAACGGCCATCCCATGCCGGATAAGGTGCCTGCACCGCCATCCGGCAGGGTTTGCTAAATGCGGGGTGGCACTTCGTTTACACGGCCTGCGTTTAGCGCCCATTTTTACATCAATTAAGCGCGTCCTGGGCAATTAACTATTGACGAAAAGTTGAAAACCACTAGAATGCGCCTCCGTGGTAACGATACTTTTTTGAGTGTCGATGGTATGCGAAGGTGGCGGAATTGGTAGACGCGCTAGCTTCAGGTGTTAGTGTCCTTTCGGACGTGGGGGTTCAAGTCCCCCCCCTCGCACCATAATCCACGTTGATATTGCTCGCACTGGGCGAAGGTGGCGGAATTGGTAGACGCGCTAGCTTCAGGTGTTAGTGTCCTTAGGATGTGGGGGTTCGAGTCCCCCCCCTCGCACCAACGAGGCGATATCAAAAAATAAGATGACTGTGCGAAGGTGGCGGAATTGGTAGACGCGCTAGCTTCAGGTGTTAGTGTCCTTAGGATGTGGGGGTTCGAGTCCCCCCCCTCGCACCAATTATCTTATTTCCCTCTCGATTTTCTTCCCTGTTTTGTTCATCCCTGATTCCCGTTCATCATCACCAGAACAATGCCGCCGATCAGCGCCGCACATGAAGGCAACAGGACAAAATGCCGCAAACGCTTGTGGTACAGCATGAGTGAAGTCAACAGTAATCCTAATACAATCATCGCCTTCCATACGTAGACCGACAGGTCGCTAAATGCCATCCCGGCAATCAGTATTCCCGGCAGCAGAACCCCCCATCCACTGCCCAGCGTACGTTGCAACATGGTACCACCTATGACATTGATAATGATAACCAATATCATATGATAAATTTTCTCATTTGTCAGCTGGGAGGCACTATCAATTATATGAGTTTTACTTAACGATTGATGACATGAATAATTTAAGGTGATAAATTGCTCGCCGGTTAGCTTTTCAACTAAAAACAATAAAAACCTCTGCGAATGATACCCCGTTCGTTATTTGTTTTATTTACCAACACACCTTCGTACATTGCAGATAACTAACAATATTTACCTATGACAATACAATCCTGGCGAGCTCTGCGCACCAAAAAATACCAACTCTCTTTACGATTGTTTCTGCTACTCAACGCAGTCTCCGCGCTGTTTACGCTTTTTTTTCCCCTGTTTGCCGTCAAAGCGTTGTCAGTACCGGCATTGCTGATTCTCGTGATGAGTACATTGTTGCTGGCATGGCATAGGAAATATGTGGATAAAAGAATTAATCTTCCTTTTATTTCAATCGTTTTTGGTTTGCTATGGGCATTACATATTTTCCTGAAATATAACGCTCTGGGTCATAATGATTATTATTTTCTATTAATCGCGCTTCTCAGCGTGCTGTTTATTGGTTCTATCGCTTTTGCCAATAATATCATCGCGTTTACGCTTCACTCATTGCCTTCCGTCGCCGTCTGTTTATGGCTGAATGGCAGCGAGCATGGTTTGCGAATTATCTATTTTATGGCGCTGCCCATGGCCGGGATCGCCATCCAGCATGTGATACAAAAGCGCTACGATGGCTTCGCCCAGCAGCTGATGTATAAACTGCTGGAAGAACGGGAAACCCTGAACGGACTCAGCATGCTCGACCCGCTAACCGGTTTGTACAATCGTCGGGGGCTACAACACCGACTCGATACGCTGTTGGCCTTGAGCAACGCGAAGCACTACGTCTTGCTGCTGGATATCGACCACTTCAAAGCCTATAACGATCACTACGGTCATATGATGGGAGATCAGGCGCTGATCCGCGTCTCTGCCGCGATTCGTGACTCCGTGCGCTCCCGGGACGTGGTGGCGCGCTTTGGTGGGGAAGAGTTTATGGTTTTGCTGACCGCGGTCGATCCCCAGCAGGCCCAGGCTGCCGCCGAACGTATTCGCCAGAAGGTGTACGACCTTAAAATTCCTCACGTGTTTAACGAGAGCGTGGCAACCAACGTAACCGTGAGTATTGGTATTGCGCCTCTGGTCGAGCAGGATATTGATGCCGCTGTTGCCCGAGCGGATAAAGCCCTTTATGAGGCCAAGAGCCTTGGGCGCAACAGTACGCTGGTTAGCGATGACCTGCGGGTAAACTGCCCTTCTGCCTGAGCTATCTGTGCGGTGTCTCCCGGGATGGCGACAAAGATCTTGCCATCGCTCAATGTCAATTATAGGATTAGCAATCATTATCATTAAGATTAACATCCTTATATCGACATGGCTTATCGTTCCGCACCGATCGTTGAAGATGTCATCTGGCGTAGCCCTCTGCCTGCAAAGATGCCCTCGCTGGCTGCTGCCGTACGCGCAACGATAGCCAACACCCGTGAGCACCTGCTGGACTTCATTCGTCTTGACGAAACGCCCGTGCCAGGTGCGATGACGCTACATGAATGGACGCAATCAACGACGCTAAGTTCATTGCTGGCTGTCTATTCAGACCATATTTATCGCAATCAGCCCACGCTGCCACGCGAAAATAAGCCGCTGATATCTCTCTGGGCGCAGTGGTATATCGGCCTGATGATGCCTCCGCTCATGGTGGCCCTGCTGACGCAAAAAGAGGCCATCGACGTCTCTCCTGAACACATGCACGTAGAATTCCACGAAACAGGCCGTGCTGCCTGCTTCTGGATCGACGTGCATCAGGATCACCAGGTCACGGCCCAGTCTCCTCAGCAACGCATGGAAACGCTGATTCTCTCGGCGCTGACGCCGGTTGTGCAGGCGCTGGAAGCGACAGGCGAGATCAATGCGAAGCTTATCTGGAGCAACACCGGATATTTAATTCACTGGTATTTAACGGAAATGAAGCCGTTATTAGGTGAAGAACTGCTGACCACACTGCGCCAAACCTGTTTTTTTGAGAAGCAACTCTCCTGCGGTCAGGATAACCCCCTGTGGCGTACCGTTGTTCCGCGCGAGGGACTGTTAGTGCGCAGAACCTGCTGCCAGCGCTATCGCCTGCCCGATGTCCAGCAATGCGGTGACTGCACGCTGAAGTAAGCGAGGAGCCGTAGCCCCTCGCCCGTCAGTTATGCAACCTGCTGATTTTCTTCTTCTATACGCTGTGCTTCTTCTTTTTCCTGCGCTAATAGCTGCTTTTCGTAAACCTTAAAGAATGGGAAGTAGATGACGGCAGACACCAGTGCCAGCAGGACAACCAGAATGGCCGCACGATAATCCCAGCCTAACGCCCATGCCGCGCCAACCGGTGCCGGGGCCGTCCAGGGAACCACTGAAATCACCCGCCCAATTAAATCCAGCTTCATCGCCGCCCAGGCCAGCACCGCGTTCACCATCGGGGCCAGCAGGAAGGGAATGAAGAACACCGGGTTCATGACAATCGGCGTACCGAAAATCACCGGTTCGTTAATATTAAAAATGCTCGGGACAACGCTCAAACGCCCGATCGATCGCAGATGGGCCGAGCGGCTACGCAGATAGCAAATCACCAGCCCCATCGTCGCGCCGGAACCTCCAACCACAATAAAGAACGTCCAGAACGCTTCCATAAAGATATGCGGTAAAGGCGCGCCCTGCGCCAGCGCCGACTGGTTCATCCCGAGATTGGTGAGCCAGAACATTTGCAGCATTCCCGACACAATTGCCGCGCCATGTATACCCGCAAACCACAGCAGATGGCCGATCAGCACCGCCAGCAGTATCGCTGGCAGAGAATCCGCTGCAGACACCAGTGGTTTAAAGATGGCCATGATGGCCTGCGGGATCAGCATGTCAAACTGCGACTGAATCACCAGACTCAGCGGGTACAGCGTCAGCACCACCACCAGCACAGGGATCAGCAGATCGAAGGAGTTTTTGATCATCGGCGGCACCTGATCGGGTAAACGAATGCCGATGTTGTGCGCCTTCAGGAAGCGCATCATTTCAACGCAGTAAATAGCCACCAGGATCGCAGTGAAAATCCCCGTACCGCCAAGGCTATCAACCGGCATAGTGCCTTTGGTTTTCGGTGCAGCAATCAGCAAAAAAGCCATGATCGATAGCATCGCGCACATGAAGGGATCTAGCTGATGTGACTTCACATAGTGCTTGCCCAGGTTATAAGCGATAGCCGCACATATGTAGACTGACATGATCCCCATCGTCATATCAAACGGTGTGAGGATTTGGCCTTCAAACTGTTTCGCCATATCCAGCCACGCACGTGCAAACCCCCAGGTGGTATCCGGAGAGAAAGGTGGATAGGCGAAAACTAGCAGAAACGAGCCTACGATCATAAAGGGCATCGCCGAAATAAACCCATCACGGATAGCCATCACATGACGTTGTGAAGAGATGCGCCCGGCAACAGGGCTGACGTAATTTTCAACGAAGCGGAAAATCACATTAAATACAGCATGATTAGTAGACATAGCCGTTCTCCCGTTGTGCAAAACCCTGCAACCGTGCTGGTATCAACACCACCACGTAAAGCCCATTACTGCTTTTCGCAACCGTGCCGGGAGGAACGCCAGCGCTACTGCATTTTGAGTTCAGTTTCATAGATGGCTCTTATTATGTAATACAGAGGAAGTGACAACTTCAGTATTAATCGCCATTTGAGCATTCTGCAACCGGTTACTGTAACCGGTTTCTTTGATTGTGAAGACGATCGAAAAACTGCCAATGTTGCCATGTTGTTACATTAAAATATTTACAGCGAGCTTGCCCCTATGACAAATTACGCCATGCGGTTTTCTGCTGGATGGAGCTGCCTGTAGGCGATTTGGAGAGAAGAATGAGTTTGCAATCAGTACGCCAATTTTTAGCGCAATATGCACCAGATATTGAGATTATCGAATTAGATCAGAGCACAGCTACCGTCGATCTGGCAGCGAAAGCCCATAACGTCGAACCAGGCCAGATCGCGAAAACGCTTTCGCTGAAGGTCAAGAACGACATTATTCTGGTCGTCGCCAAAGGTGATGCCCGACTGGATAACAAAAAGCTAAAGAGCACTTTCGGTGCCAAAGCCCGTATGTTGAGTAGCGATGAAGTAGTGAACGCGACGGGCCATCCCGTTGGCGGTGTTTGCCCTTTCGGACTGGAAACGCCGATTTCGGTATACTGCGATGTTTCGTTGAAGCATTACGCTGAAGTGCTTCCCGCCGCAGGCGCCATCCACAGCGCCGTTCGTATCACGCCAGAAAGGATGGCTGAGCTGACTTCCGCCACCTGGGTGGATGTGTGTCAGGGATGATTCACGTTCCGCGCCGATAACGAAACCCGGCACGAAACGATCTAACATTACCCGCTAAGAAGCCGCCTGTAGAAAAGGTGCAGGTTCACCTGCACGCAGGTACAGCAGGATATCTGCAGCATCCAGCAGTCCGGCATCTGAGCTCACGCCCAGCTTGGACATCACATTAAATTTATGTGCCCGAATGGTTTTAATATTCCTCTCTAACTGAGCAGCGATCTGCGGCATTGAATAGCCATTCGACATAAAGCGCAGTATTTCTCGTTCTGTTGGACTGAGCATACGGCTTTGATTGATATACCAATGGTTTTTAGAACCTTCGGTTCCCCGGTTGGGGCCGTTCAATACCGTAAATAACGCGTCCTGCAGTACCGTTAATGAAGAAGATTTGCTCACAACGCCATCTAACGGCAACGGCGACAAAGAGCCGATTAATCGTGCTTCAGCGTCATCATCAGCAATCACCACCCGGCGAATACGCGGAAAATTTACAGCCAGTTCCGTCAGATAAGCTAACCCAGCCCTGCGATCGGTTCTGATTGCAGAGAGAGAGAAAATAACCGCCGAAAACGACGTTTTTAACATCACCTGACTAAATGCAGGCTGGCTCGAAAAGATATGAAGTTCGTATTGATTATCCGGCATGGTATTAAACAGGCTCTTAATACCGACGCTACTCATCGCGCACTTCTCTACCAGCGCAACGTTTCTTTTGATGCTTCGGCTTTCCATTCCGTGGTTTCTCCATAAACTGAAGGTAAATTCAATTCTCGCGATCCTTGAGAACTGTTTATCCAGGCGTACATTTCTGCATTGCTATGTATCGACAAGCGGCGCATAGCACTGTTCTTTTGGGCGCTGATTGTTTTATTGCTTTTCTTCAGCAATGTCGCAATCTGATTAATTCCCCAACCTTTTCCCAGGAGTCTCAGCACTTTCCTCTCCGAGAGGGTAAGTACAATTGAGCGGGCGCTATGGTCTGCTAATTCTGGCATCACGGGCGGAGAAAGCAGCGACTTGCTAATTCTCTCGGCACGGCTATTTCCTGCGTGAATAACATTCACCAAACTTTCAATCGTCTCGGCATCAGATAACAGCGAACTGACAGGGCACATCAGCAATTCAATGGCCAGCGGATAAAAAACACGAGAAACGAGAAATACCCAGTGAATATCGCGGTATTGAGATAATAAAGAATAATACTGTTCGCAGACTGAACGTGGATGATTACAGTCTCCGGATAAATCAGCAATCACCAAATCGGCACAACGCAGCTGCAGCAACGTCAATTCTTCGACGGAGCGGCAGTAGGCAAGTTCATAATCAGCGAACTGCCCCTGCATTACACCTTTAAGTCCGGTTTGTACGATCGGTAATTTACTAATAATAATTGCGTTTTTGCAGCGTCCTGGCAACATATCTCCTCCACACTCACCAGTCCGTATTCGCACTTATTAAAAATCCCCTGATAAATTAAAAGTATTAATTAACAGGAAACCCTAAACAATAGACGAGGTGAATTGTTTATCCTTGGCTTTTATTTATAAACAAAGTTATACCGCTACAATCCCAGTAGCATCAAACTATTGAACCATCATGCCAATAATTACTCATGAATACACTCTTTGTACAATTAAAAGAACTACAATAGATCGTTAGCGTTGCTTACGTATTTTCCATCCTGATAAATAACATTACATTTTCATAAGCGCTGTCTTTATTGATAAGCAAGTGAGGTGTGCAAACGCATCAGACGTACGATCTGCATCTTTTTTCGACGCAAAGATTGATCTTAGCCAGAGCCAACAGGATCATGCTTCATGATAAAAAGAAGACATCCGCCACGCAAAGAGATCCTTTTCAGTCAGAGCGAGTCATGCAAACAGAGCAGTCGTCACAGCGAACGGTTACACGGTTATGTATTCAATGCGGTCTTTTTTTACTTCAGCATGGGGCAGAAAGTGCGCTGGTTGACGAGCTATCCACCCGCCTCGGGCTAGCGCTTGGCATGGATAGCGTAGAAAGCGCTATCTCCTCTAACGCCATCGTCCTGACCACCATTAAAGACGGGCAGTGCCTGACTTCAACGCGAAAAAATCAGGATCGCGGAATTAACATGCACGTCGTGACGGAGGTGCAGCACATCGTTATTCTGGCGGAACACAAACTGCTGGATGTTAAAGGCGTTGAGAAACGCTTTAGCCAGATTAAACCGCTGCGCTATCCAAGATGGTTGGTCGCCTTTATGGTCGGCTTGTCCTGCGCCTGCTTTTGTAAACTCAATAATGGCGGATGGGATGGCGCGGTGATCACCTTTTTCGCCAGTATGGTGGCGATGTATATTCGCCAGATTCTGGCGTCCCGGCATTTGCACCCGCAAATCAACTTCTGCATTACTGCGTTTGTGGCAACCTCGATTTCTGGTCTGCTGCTGACGTTGCCGACGTTTAACCACACTCCAACCATCGCCATGGCCGCCAGCGTGCTGCTGTTGGTTCCGGGTTTTCCGTTGATCAACTCCGTCGCGGATATGTTTAAGGGACACATTAATACTGGGCTCGCTCGCTGGGCTATTGCCAGTCTGCTGACGCTGGCGACCTGCATTGGCGTAGTCATGTCGATGACCTTATGGGGGCTGCGCGGATGGGCGTGATCGATTTCATTTTGGCGCTAATGCAGGACATGATCCTGTCGGCAATACCTGCGCTTGGTTTTGCCATGGTATTTAACGTACCACATCGGGCGCTCCCCTGGTGCGCGTTACTCGGCGCACTCGGCCACGGTTCACGAATGGTGATGATGAGCGCAGGATTTAATATCGAATGGTCAACCTTTATGGCGTCGCTACTGGTGGGCTGCATTGGGATCCAGTGGTCACGCTGGTATCTGGCGCATCCGAAAGTCTTCACCGTTGCGGCAGTGATCCCCATGTTCCCTGGGATCTCTGCCTATACCGCCATGATCTCGGCGGTAAAAATCGGCCATTTTGGCTACAGCGAAGCGCTGATGATCACGCTGTTGACCAATTTCCTGAAAGCCTCATCGATTGTCGGAGCGCTCTCTATCGGGCTATCCGTACCGGGATTATGGCTGTATCGCAAACGCCCGCGTGTTTAGCGGCACGCTTTGTTAGCTCCTCGCAGAGAGGGGAATCGCCCCCTCATCTGCTGCTCTCCTTCTTCTCTGTGTTACTATAAAAGCAGTCCCCTTCTCGGTTGTTGTTCAGTATTGAGAAACATTATGCCCAGCAAAATTTTGACGCCGGACGTCACTAGCATTGACGCCTTACTACACGATCACCATACGGTGCTGGCCAGGTCTGCGGGCGGTGCCGTAGCCGTATTCGCCAATAACGCGCCAGCATTTTACGCGGTGACGCCTGCACGACTGGCCGAGTTGTTGGCGCTTGAAGAGAAGCTGTCACGCCCGGGAAGCGATGTGACGCTGGATGCACAATTTTATGAAGAGCCGCAAACCGCTCCTGTTGTCGTGCCAATGGGGAAATTTGCGATGTACGCTGACTGGCAGCCCGATGCCGACTTTCAGCGCCAGGCCGCCCTGTGGGGCGTGGCGTTAAGAGAACCGGTCACCGCCGAGGAACTGGCCTCATTTGTCGCCTACTGGCAGGCCGAAGGCAAAGTCTTTCACCATATTCAGTGGCAGCAAAAACTGGCACGCAGCATCCAGATTGGCCGGGCCAGCAATGGCGGAATGCTGAAGCGCGATGTGAACAGTGTCAGCGAGCCTGACAACCATATTCCACCGGGTTTTAGAGGATAACGATGAAAAACGTTGGCGACCTGATGAAACGTCTGCAAAAAATGATGCCGGCTAATGTCGAGCCAGCCTTTAAAACGGGCGAGGAGCTGCTGGCATGGCAAAAAGAGCAAGGTGAAATTCGCGCCGCAGCGCTGGCCCGTGAAAACCGAGCCATGAAAATGCAGCGCACATTCAACCGTTCCGGTATTCGTCCACTGCATCAGAACTGTTCGTTCGATAACTATCGGGTGGAATGCGAAGGTCAGATGAACGCCCTGAGCAAAGCTCGCCAGTACGTTGAAGAGTTTGACGGCAACATCGCCAGCTTTATTTTCTCTGGCAAGCCCGGCACCGGCAAAAACCATCTGGCCGCCGCTATCTGCAACGAACTGCTGCTGCGCGGCAAGTCGGTGCTGATTATCACCGTTGCGGACATTATGTCAGCCATGAAAGATACCTTCAGCAACCGTGAAACCAGCGAAGAACAGCTACTCAACGATCTCAGCAATGTCGATTTGCTGGTGATCGACGAAATCGGCGTGCAGACCGAATCCCGCTATGAAAAAGTGATCATCAACCAGATCGTCGATCGCCGCTCGTCTTCAAAACGCCCGACCGGTATGTTGACCAACAGCAATATGGATGAAATGAACAAACTGCTGGGCGAGCGGGTAATGGACCGTATGCGCCTTGGCAACAGCCTGTGGGTGATTTTTAACTGGGAAAGCTACCGTAGTCGGGTAACCGGTAAAGAGTATTAACGTATTAGGACCACTCCTAAGACTGCCGGCGCTATACTGCGCTGAAAAGGCATAACACGAGTTGCATATAATGATGAAAACAACCAAACGTCTGCTGTGCTGTGCGCTTGCCGCCAGCACGCTCATCTCGACCAGCGCTTTCGCCGCCTCCTGGCAGGATTCGCTCTCCAGCGCGGCCAGCGAACTGAGCAAACAAAGCTCCGGCTCGCAGGGCGGCTCGTCGCTCTCTTCCCTGACCAGTCTACTGAATGGCAGCAATCAGTCGCTGACCTCCAGCAGCATGAATAACGCCGCCGGGATCCTGGAATATTGCGCGAAACAGAAACTGGCCTCGGTCACCGACACGCAGAACGTCAAAAACCAGGTGCTGGATAAACTGGGCCTCAGTGCTCCGGAGCAGAAACAAGACACCAACTATATGGACGGCATTCAGGGGCTGCTCAACGCCAAAGATGGTCAACAACTGGACCTGAACACAATTGGCAACAGCTCGCTGGCGAAGCAGGTAAAAACCAAGGCCTGCGATCTGGTGTTAAAACAGGGTATGAACTTCATTTCCTGACGCACGACATGCCGCGTATATCCTGCGCGGCATCAACCTGCTCCCCATAAAATTCACACGTCAAATAATCAGTAAATCCCCCGCAAAAAACACGCATATCTAAACCAATTCTGAATAACAACGTAATTTAATGTCACTACAATTGCAGCAATGCAACATCGCTATTACATTGTGCTTTCCCAAAATCATTAGCCTGCCTGGCGTTTGCCCGGTTTATTGAGGATCGATCGTTGTCAGAACTCATCTCCATCACTCTGTTTCTCGCTTCAGTGCTGATTTACGCCTGGAAAGCGGGTCGCAATACCTGGTGGTTTGCTGCCACGTTAACGGTGCTGGGGATTTTTATTGTCTTGAATATCACGCTGTATGCCAGTGACTATTTCACCGGCGACGGTATCAATGACGCGGTTCTGTACACGCTGACCAACAGCCTGACCGGCGCGGGAATTGGAAAATATATCTTACCTGGTGTCGGGATTGCGCTGGTCCTGACGACCGTTTTTGTCGCTCTCGGCTGGATTCTGCGCCGCCGTCGCCATCATCCGCATCATGTGGGTTACAGTCTGCTGGCCCTGCTGCTGGCGCTGGCCTCCGTAGATGCCAGCCCGGCGTTTCACCAGATAACCGAACTGGTAAAGTCGCAGTCGCGCGATGGCGATCCGGATTTCCCAACCTATTATAAAGAGCCGTCAAAAACGATTCCCAACCCGAAGCTGAATCTGGTTTATATCTATGGCGAAAGCCTCGAGCGCACCTATTTTAACAACGACGCGTTCCCGGATCTGACCCCGGAACTCGGTGCGTTGAAAAACGAAGGTCTGGATTTCAGCAATACCATGCAACTGCCGGGTACCGATTACACCATCGCTGGCATGGTCGCCTCCCAGTGCGGTATTCCGCTGTTTGCGCCGTTTGAAGGCAACGCCTCGGCGTCGGTCTCCAGCTTCTTCCCCAACAATATCTGTCTGGGTGATATCCTGAAAAACTCCGGCTATCAAAACTACTTTGTGCAGGGAGCCAACCTGCGCTTTGCCGGCAAAGACGTGTTCCTGAAATCTCACGGTTTTGATCATCTGTACGGTGCGGAAGAGTTAAAAAGCGTGGTTGCGGACCCGGCCTATCGCAACGACTGGGGCTTCTACGACGATACCGTGCTGGATGAAGCATGGAAAAAATTCGAAGAGCTTTCGCGTTCGGGCCAGCGCTTTTCACTGTTTACGCTGACTGTGGATACCCATCATCCAGATGGATTTATCTCACGTAGCTGCAACCGTAAACGTTATGACATCGACGGGAAGGCCAACCAATCCTTCAGCGCGGTCAGCTGCAGCCAGGAAAACATTGCCGAATTTATCAATAAGATTAAAGCCTCACCGTGGTTCAAAGATACCGTTATCGTGGTTTCTTCCGATCATCTGGCGATGAACAACACCGCATGGAAGTATCTGAACAAGCAGGATCGCAACAACCTGTTCTTCGTGCTGCGCGGCGACCAGCCACAGCAGGACACGCTGGCGGTGAAGCGTAACACGATGGATAACGGGGCAACGGTACTGGATATTCTCGGTGGCGATAACTTTATCGGTCTTGGCCGCAGCAGTTTGTCGAGCGAATCCGTGTCTGAAGTGTTCCTGAACATCAAAGAAAAAATGCTGGCGTGGAAGCCCGATATCATCCGCCTGTGGAATTTCCCGAAAGAGATGAAAGAGTTCACCGTCGACCAGGACAAAAACATGATCTCTTTCTCCGGCAGCCATTTCCGCCTGCCGTTGTTGCTGCGCGTATCGGACAAACGCGTCGAGCCGCTGCCGGAAAGCGAATACTCGGCCCCGCTGCGCTTCCAACTGGCAGATTTCGCGCCGCGAGATAACTTTGTCTGGGTTGATCGCTGCTACAAAATGGCGCAGCTATGGGCCCCGGAGTTGGCGCTCTCCACCGACTGGTGCGTATCGCAAGGCCAGTTAGGCGGACAGCAAATCGTGCAGCACGTCGACAAAGCCAAATGGAAAAGTAAAACCGTGTTTAAAGACACGGTGATCGACATGGAGCGCTACAAAGGTAACGTTGATACGCTGAAAATTGTCGATAACGACATTCGCTACAAAGCCGACAGCTTCGTCTTCAACGTGGCGGGCGCGCCCGAAGAGGTTAAACAGTTTAGCGGCATATCACGCCCCGAATCCTGGGGGCGCTGGTCCAATGCGCAGCTCAGCAAAGAGGTGACCATCGAGTACAAGGCCCCGCTGCCGAAGAAATTCGATCTGGTCATCACCGCGAAAGCCTTCGGCGACAATGCCAATCGTCCTATTCCCGTGCGCGTTGGCCACGAGGAACAGACGCTGGTGTTAGGCCATGATGTCACTACCACTACCTTGCATTTTGATAACCCGGCAGATGCCGATACGCTGGTGATTGTCCCACCCGATCCGGTCGCCACCAACGAGGGCAATATTCTCGGCCACTCGCCGCGTAAGCTGGGGATCGGGATGGTTGAAATCAAAGTGGTCGCTCAGGGCTCGTAACATGAAATGGCTGATGGCGCTTCGCCTATCAGCCTTACAGCTAGCCGCATTTATTGTCTGAAAAAAAACAGCGCCCAACACCACACCGGGCGCTGCATGGCAACCTTATTCCAGACTTTTCACTGCCTGGCGCATACCCTGCACCAGAATCATTTCCAGGTTTGCCGTCACCTGCCCGGCAAGCCCGGGCAGCAACGTCAAATCTTCACCCCAGTGCGCCGCATCGCCGAGCACAGTACCCACCAGTTCACGCAGCGTTAAATCTTTGCCAACTCGCGGCCACAGACTGGCATACAGGCTAACCCACTGCTCATCATCCTGTATCGGATAGCGTTCTCCCTCCCGCTCTGCGCGATAAAACGCCAGCAGCGCCGCGAGGGCGAACGTTAACCGCACGGGCCAGCGCCCATTTTGCTGGCCCGCCAGCAGTTGCGGCAAAATTCGGGTACGGAATTTGGTCATCCCGTTAAGCGCAATGGAAAGCAACTGGTGACGAATGTAGGGGTTTTGAAAACGCCCGCTCACCGCGTCGGCAAATTCACGCAGTTCATCCGCCGGGAGATCCAATACCGGTATAATTTCCTCGCTAATCGCCCGCTCGATAAAGTGACGGACATCGGCATCCTGCATCGCTTCACCGACGGTCTCCAGCCCACACAACCAGGCCACCGGCACCAACGCCGTATGCGCGCCATTGAGAATGGCGACCTTACGCTCTTTGTACGGTTTGATATCGCTCACTACCCGAATGTTCAGCGGGCACTGCACCAGCTTCAGTTCCTCGGCCAGCCACTGCGGCCCCTGAATCACAAACAGGTAAAAATGCTCCGCGGTATCGAGAAACGCATCGTGATAGCCAAGCGTAGCTTCCAGCGCGGCTTCTTCTTCTCGCGGGTAGCCGGTGACAATGCGGTCGACCAGCGTGGAACAGAAGGTGTTTGCCGTCGCCACCCAGTCGGCAAACGCCGGGGGAAGCTGCCACTCCTGCGCATACTGCAGTACCAGCGTTTTGAGCGCCTCACCGTTATAGTCGATAAGCTCGCACGGGATAATGACCCAGCCCTTATCCACTGCACCCTCAAAATGATTAAAACGCTCCAGCAGCAGACGCGTCAGTTTAGCCGGAAAGCTTACCGGTGGCGCATCATCGACCCGGTCTGCCGCGTGATAGCTAATTCCGGCTTCGGTGGTATTCGAAAACACAAAGCGAATATCCGCATTGTGGGCCAGCGCCAGAAACGCCGCGAAGTCCTGATACGGATTGATTTCGTTATTCACCGAACGGATCAGCCGCGCCTCGCTCACCGCTTCGCCCTGCGCGTTTAGCCCGCGAATAAGCGTGGTGTACAACCCATCCTGGGTATTCAGCGACGGTGGAAAATCGCTATTGATCGGGCGAACGATGGTCACGCCAGCGTTCAGAAAGGTTTGCTCGTTGAGGATATCCAGTTGCCAGTCGATAAACGCTCGCAGGAAATTCCCTTCACCAAACTGGATCACGCGCGTTGGGTAGCTTGCCCCCGGAAAATCACGTCGATTCAATGTCTTCATCGCATTTCCCCTCTCAGAACGTGATCACGCCTTTAATCAGCTCACGGTTGTTAATCACATCCCGTTCGTAGATTTCTGCCAGTGTGGCAAACGCGTAACGGTGCGTGAGCATCATGTCGGCGGTCAGTTTGCCTTCCGACATCAGGCGGCCCACTTTGGCGAAATCTTCCGGTGTGGCGTTGCGACTGCCCATCATGGTGGTCTCTTTCTTGTGGAACTCCGGATCGGAGAACTGCAAATCGCCTTTGAATAGCCCAACGAAAACAATGCTGCCGCCATGGCGAATCAAATTCACCGTGTTGTTCATCGCATGCTGATTGCCCGTGGCATCAATGACCTTTTGCGCCAGCGAACCGCCAAACTGGTCACGCAGTTGCGCATCAAAATCTTCAGCAGACGGATCGATAACCGGGAGCCCCAACCGGGAAACCACATGCTCCCGGCGAGCCGGACTGGTATCGGCGACCACCACCTGTGCGCCATCGGCTTTGGCAATCGCCGCCGCGCCCAGACCAATCGGACCGGCACCAACCACCAGCACCTGCTCACCCGGAGCCACCGCCGCCCGGCGTACCGCATGCGCGCTAATGGCATAAGGCTCAATCAGCGCCGCCGCCTGCGGATCAATTCCCTGCGCATCCAACAGGTTGGTGACCGGTACGGACAGGTATTCGCTGAAGCCGCCATCCTGATGCACGCCAATCACCGAAATCTTCTCGCAGCAGTTAGTGCGCCCGCTCAGACAGGCCGGACACTGCTGGCAGGCCACGTAAGGAATAACCGCCACCTGCTGACCATTTTTCAGATTCTGTATATTTTTGCCCAGCCCAACAATTTCCCCACATATTTCATGACCCAGCACACGTGGATAGCTGAAAAATGGCTGATTGCCACCCCAGGCATGAATATCGGTACCGCAAATCCCGACTGATTTAATTTTTATTAATGCTTCACCCTCACCCGGAATAGGTATTTCACGCTCTTTCCAGACTAATTTTTTAGGTTCCTGGCAAATCAACGTATTCATCGTAGACATGATTCTGCTCTCCTGTTTTTTTGTTGCCTCAGATATCAACGAAAATAAAAAAGCCGGAGAAAGCAGAAACACAATCTGTGAATCCCAGCGCATAAAAATGTTTTAAATCGGGTTTTAATACGCAAAAAGGAGAAGCCATGAGCCGTTCACAGAACTTACGCCACAATGTGATTAACCAGATAATCGATGATATGGCGCGTGGTCATATCCCTTCCCCCCTCCCGTCGCAAAGCGCGCTGGCGGAGATGTACAACATCAGCCGCACCACCGTGCGCCATATGCTGAGCCACTTAGGCGAGTGCGGCGTGCTGACCCAGGTCGGCAGCCACTATGTCATCGTACGTAAACCCGACCATGACGACGGTTTTGCCTGTACCACCGCCTCCATGACTGAGCAAAACCGGATTTTTGAGCAGGCTTTTTTCACCATGATCAACCAGCGTCAGCTACGCGCAGGGGAGAGTTTCTCCGAACTACAGCTTGCCAGAGCTGCAGGGGTCAGCCCGGTGGTGGTGAGAGAATATCTTTTAAAATTCGAACGTTACAATCTGATCAAAAACGAAAAACGCGGCCATTGGAGCATGAAGCAGTTCGATCAGGCCTATGCGGAACAGCTGTTTGAACTCAGAGAGATGCTGGAAACCCATTCCCTGCAGCATTTTCTCAATCTGCCCGACGATGACCCGCGCTGGCTGCAGGCTAAAACACTGCTGGAGCGTCACCGGGTCCTGCGCGACAGCATCGGCAGCAGCTTTCGTATGTTCTCGCAGTTAGACCGTGAGTTTCATGCTCTACTGCTCTCCGCAGCAGATAATATATTTTTTAATCAATCACTTGAAATCATCTCCGTGATTTTCCACTTTCATTATCAGTGGGATGAAAGCGACCTCAAGCAGCGCAATATCATTGCCATTGATGAGCATATGACCATCCTCAGCGCACTGATTTGCCGCAGCGACCTGGATGCCACCCTGGCGCTCTGTAACCATTTGAATTCAGCCAAACAATCGATGATTCGCTCCATCAACCAAAGCCATAGCGCCGCTCATTAAGTACCGATAAAAAACAGCAAACCATTACCGGGAGCACGATTTTATAAAAATAAAAACGCCGGAAAAATACCGCTTGCCTATGCTCACGCTAAGTCGACTGCATTAAAAACTTTTGTGAGCGGTGATGAGCAAATTGATTCATCACTGGTATTTTTCAATACTGCACAGCCCGGCTGTGTGAAAATAAATTATTGAGGTTCAGGAGTCCGGCGTGGAAAAAAATAATATTACCCTCGACCCGAGTTCTTCGTTTGGCACGTCGTCATCTGCGGATATTAACGTTCCGCCTGAGGGCATGGTGCAACGCAGTAGCCGAATAAAACGTATTCAGACCACAGCAATGATTTTATTATTTTTTGCTGCGGTGATTAATTATCTCGACCGCAGTTCACTGTCGGTCGCCAACTTAACGATTCGTGAAGAACTGGGGCTGAGCGCCACGCAAATCGGCGTACTGCTGTCAGTGTTTTCTCTCGCTTACGGTATTGCACAGCTGCCCTGCGGCCCGCTGCTGGATCGCAAAGGTCCGCGCATTATGCTGGGGCTGGGGATGTTCTTCTGGTCGCTGTTTCAGGCGATGTCTGGCATGGTTCACAGCTTCACTCAGTTTGTTCTCGTGCGTATCGGGATGGGGATCGGCGAAGCGCCCATGAACCCGTGCGGCGTAAAGGTCATCAACGACTGGTTTAACATCAAAGAGCGCGGTCGACCAATGGGGTTATTCAACGCCGCTTCCACCATCGGTGTTGCCATTAGCCCGCCGATTCTGGCTGCCATGATGCTGGTGATGGGCTGGCGTTGGATGTTTATTACCATCGGCGTGCTGGGTATTTTCCTCGCCATCGGCTGGTACATGTTGTATCGCAACCGCGAGCAGATTGCGCTGAGCGCTACTGAACAAGCGTATCTGAACGCCGGTAGCGTCAATGCCCGCCGCGATCCGCTGAGCTTTGCCGAATGGCGCAGCCTGTTCCGCAACCGCACTATGTGGGGCATGATGCTGGGCTTTAGCGGCATCAACTACACCGCATGGTTATATCTGGCATGGCTGCCAGGCTACCTGCAAACCTCCTACAACCTGGATTTAAAAAGCACCGGATTAATGGCGGCGATCCCATTCCTGTTTGGCGCAGCCGGCATGTTAATTAACGGTTTTGTTACCGACTGGCTGGTGAAAGGCGGTATGGCACCGATTAAGAGCCGTAAGATTTGTATTATCGCCGGGATGTTCTGTTCTGCGGCCTTCACTTTCATCGTGCCGCAGGCCACAACGTCGATGGCCGCCGTCTTACTGATCGGTATGGCGCTGTTCTGTATCCACTTCGCCGGCACCTCGTGCTGGGGCCTGATCCACGTAGCCGTCGCCTCACGCATGACCGCCTCCGTGGGCAGTATCCAGAACTTTGCCAGCTTTATCTGCGCGTCGTTTGCACCAATCGTCACCGGATTTATTGTTGATACCACCAACTCTTTCCGTCTGGCGCTGATCATTTGTGGCTGCGTCACCATGGTGGGAGCCCTCGCCTACATCTTCCTGGTGCGCCAACCCATCAGCGATCCGCGTAAAGATTAATCCTCATGATGCCCGATAACACCGCGCTTATCGGGCATGTTATGCTCGACAAATGAACATCACCTTACGCTCCACCACTCTGGCAGAAACTGCCGCTCTTCCCGCCATCGAACGATCTGCGGGGCAACGTTTTTTACTCATCCCCGAACTGGCGTGGATTGCTGACGACCAGACTATATCGGCTGACCAGCATCGGGCATTTGTCGCCGCTGGCATGAGCTGGCTGGCGCAGGTCGACGAGCATCCGGTCGGTTTTTTAGTTGCCGAAACGCTGGGGTCATCGCTGTTTATTGCTGAACTTTCACTGCATCTGGAGTGGCAGGGAAAAGGTATTGGTCGCAGATTGATTGGCTATGTTGCCGAACAGGCGCGCGAGAAAGGTTATACATCGCTCACGCTGACCACCTTTCGCGATGTGCCGTGGAATGCGCCATTGTACGCACGATTGGGGTTTGAAATGCTGGCTGACGAGACGCTTCCTGCACTGCTGCGCCAGAAAAGAGAAGACGAAGCGGCGCACGGGCAGACGTACGAACTACGCTGCGCCATGCGCCTGATGCTGCGTTAATTGCCCGCGGGCGGCTACGCCTTATCGGGCATTACCAACTTAGAACGTTTCCCAGTTATCCCCGGCATCCGTTGCCGCAGCTTTACGCGGCTGGACCGTTGAAACTGTTTTAGCAGCAGCAACGTCACGCGCGCGCTGTTGGTCATGCTGAATACGGAACACGGCAACGGCCTGGGTCAGACGGCTGGCCTGCTCTTCCAGCGCCGCAGCGGCGGCGGCGGATTCTTCCACCAACGAGGCGTTCTGCTGCGTCACACGATCCATCTCAGCAACGGCCAAACCAACCTGGTCGATACCGCGGCTCTGTTCATCAGAAGCAGAGGCAATTTCACCCATGATATCGGTCACGCGGGTTACCGCATTGACGATCTCATCCATGGTTTCACCAGCGCTTTCTACCAGCGTTGAACCCACATCCACACGACTGACCGAGTCTTCAATCAGGCTCTTGATCTCGCGCGCGGCCTGCGCACTACGCTGGGCCAGGTTACGAACTTCACCCGCAACCACCGCAAAACCACGGCCCTGCTCGCCCGCACGCGCAGCTTCTACCGCGGCGTTGAGCGCCAGAATGTTGGTCTGGAAGGCAATGCCGTCGATGACGCTGATAATGTCGGCGATTTTCTGCGAACTGGAAGCGATGTCACGCATGGTTTGCACCACGTTATCCACCACTTTGCCGCCTTTCTGCGCGGTTTCAGAAGCGCTCAGGGCCAGATGGCTAGCCTGACGCGCGTTTTCGGCGTTCTGCTTCACGGTCGCCGTCAGCTGTTCCATGCTGGCTGCGGTTTCTTCCAGAGATGCAGCCTGCTGCTCGGTACGCGAGGAGAGATCGTTGTTGCCCATCGCAATCTCGCTGGCCCCGCTGTAAATCGCGTTGGCACCGTTACGCACATCACCCACGGTGTTCATCAGCTCACCCTGCATATGACGCAGGCTTTCCGCCAGTTGACCAATCTCGTTGGAACCTTCCACCTCAATACGCTTCACCAGGTCGCCGCTGGCGATATGACGAATGCTGTCGATCAGACGGTTCATTGGGGAGATAAGAGTCAGTTTAATGCCGAACCAGACCGCAATAATTGCCGCCAGTACGGTAATCAGCACGCAGACCAGTACCCACATCGCCTGGCTGTAAGAGCTGTTGTTATCTGCTACCGCAATGTCATACAGGTGATCGTTCTGCTGCATGTAGTTGATGTATGTCTTCTCAAAACCATCCTGATAGCTCTGCGTGGGTTGATCAAAGAACGCATTGATCTTCCCGTCACCCAGTAACTGGATCAGCTCCGCCAGCGCGCCGTGATAGATGTCATAGGTGCGGTTGATCTCCTGGAACGCGGCTTCACTTTGACGCGGATCGCGCGGGAGCGACTCGTAAATCGCCCAGTTTTTTTCCGTCAGTTTCAGCGCCGTGCTGGCTACCTGCATCAGCTCAGCAACGGTCGCACCGCTGCCGATATTGCTCTGATCCATCATGTAGCGAATACCCGCCCGGTTCAGGGTATTACGCGTTTGCAGCAGCTCAACCCAGGTGGCGTTCAGCGCAGACTGCTGCTGGCGAATGGTTTGCAGAACGGTAAAGTTCTCTTTGTCATTCTTAAGTGAGTTAAAAAACAAGCCGCCGGAGGCGAGCTGTAAAAGGCCAAATAGCGCCAATACCAGCAGTAAGCTGGTAACAATCTTCATTCGTTTTAACATGTTTTCTCTTTCCGCTAGACAGATACTCTGGTTTTCGGCCTGGAAAGAGAAAACTTTATGGTGTCAGCAATTGCCACAGAATTATCGTTTTCACATTAAATCCCGCTCCCTATGTCAAATTACGCAAAAAATTTGTCGTTCTGTTGCGCCTTAGGTGTAGGATTCCCGTTTTTTAAGAAAAGGATGCTTCTATGTTGAATCGCGATTTTGATCACCTATCCACTCTCGCACACCACTTTTTTGAACGTGAAGATGTTCGTCAAAAGCTCAATATCATCGATCAGTACAACATCTCCGGTTGGGAAGTGTGGATGCAAATAGAATTTGCCAATCTGTTGGCTTCGACGGGTCATGAATGGTGGCGTGAACAGACCCTCGCTTGCGATCTGCGGAAAAATCCACAGCGTTTGTCTGTGCGTGCAGATTTCTTATTGCGGAAAAAAGGATGGACGCAGGACAGCTACATTGCGCTTGAGCTCAAGCAGAACCAGGATCCGACAAGCTGCGTCAGAAATATGATTGCGGATTTGGTTAAAAGCGCAAAAATCAAACGTTCGGAATTAGAGCTGCGTAGCTTCTGGACGCTAGGGGTAACACCCCGCATAGACAAAGAGCGCCTCGATGAACTGATTGACTATTATCTGGATGAAAAATATTACCTGACTAAATCACGTAAGAAACATGTGTTGCTTAAAGACATCGAACAAACGCCTTACTGTTATATCGTGATCTAAGTATCTCAGTGAGATGCTTCGTCAGTTGGAAAACACGGCATGTAGATGGGCGAACGCTATAATGCCGTGATCTCAATCACATAAATTCCCCCACTCTCCCCCATTGCTTACCGCTCACTGACACTTGGGACCGCTTAAGCTGACATACAACCGCTCACTTATTTACCTTACTTTACGCGCGTATTTCTCTGGCAAGATCCCCCCAACATAGCAGTCAATTTACCTCCTCAAACACAAGATCAAACCCACGCGGCTTCGGCCAATTATTAATTAGATACCAGGTTTTACTATGGATACGAAAAAGATATTCAAGCACATACCCTGGGTGATTCTCGGAATCATCGGTGCATTCTGCCTCTCGGTAGTGGCATTACGTCGGGGTGAGCACATCAGTGCCCTGTGGATCGTGGTCGCCTCAGTTTCTGTTTATCTGGTGGCCTATCGTTACTACAGTCTGTACATCGCCCAAAAGGTGATGAAACTTGACCCGACGCGTGCCACGCCGGCGGTCATCAACAATGACGGTCTGAACTACGTTCCAACCAACCGTAACGTATTGTTTGGCCACCACTTTGCCGCTATCGCAGGTGCAGGTCCGCTGGTTGGGCCGGTACTGGCCGCGCAGATGGGCTATCTGCCCGGTACGCTGTGGCTGCTGGCGGGTGTCGTGCTGGCCGGTGCGGTGCAGGACTTCATGGTGCTGTTTATCTCTTCACGCCGTAACGGCGCATCGCTGGGTGAGATGATCAAAGAAGAGATGGGCCCGATCCCGGGAACCATTGCGCTGTTCGGCTGCTTCTTAATCATGATCATCATCCTTGCGGTACTGGCGCTGATCGTGGTGAAAGCGCTGGCTGAAAGCCCGTGGGGTGTGTTCACCGTCTGCTCAACCGTACCTATCGCGCTATTCATGGGGATCTACATGCGATTCCTGCGACCGGGTCGTGTGGGCGAAGTGTCGGTGATTGGTATTGTGCTGCTGGTTGCGTCCATCTACTTCGGCGGCGTGATTGCTCACGACCCGTACTGGGGCCCGGCACTAACCTTTAAAGACACCACCATTACCTTTACCCTGATCGGCTATGCGTTTATCTCTGCGCTGCTGCCGGTATGGCTGATCCTCGCGCCGCGCGACTATCTGGCTACCTTCCTGAAAATCGGCGTTATCGTCGGTCTGGCGGTGGGGATTGTTATCCTCAACCCGGAACTGAAAATGCCGGCAATGACTCAGTACGTTGATGGTACTGGTCCGCTGTGGAAAGGCGCTCTGTTCCCGTTCCTGTTCATCACCATCGCGTGTGGTGCGGTCTCTGGCTTCCACGCGCTGATCGCTTCTGGTACCACACCGAAGCTGCTGGCCTGTGAAACCGACGCGCGCTTTATCGGTTACGGCGCCATGCTGATGGAATCCTTCGTGGCGATTATGGCGCTGGTTGCCGCGTCCATTATCGAACCGGGTCTGTACTTCGCAATGAACACCCCGCCTGCGGGCCTTGGCATCACCATGCCGAACCTGCATGAAATGAGCGGCGAGAACGCCCCGTTGATTATGGCGCAGTTGAAAGACGTAACCGCACATGCGGCGGCGACCGTCAGCTCCTGGGGCTTCGTCATTTCGCCTGAGCAGATCCTGCAGACCGCGAAAGACATCGGTGAACCGTCCGTTCTGAACCGCGCAGGTGGCGCGCCGACGCTGGCCGTTGGTATTGCTCACGTGTTCCACAAAGTGCTGCCGATGGCTGATATGGGCTTCTGGTACCACTTCGGTATTCTGTTTGAAGCGCTGTTCATCCTGACCGCACTGGATGCCGGTACCCGTTCTGGCCGCTTTATGCTGCAGGATTTACTGGGGAACTTCGTTCCGTTCCTGAAAAAAACCGACTCTCTGGTTGCGGGTATCATCGGTACTGCGGGCTGCGTAGGCCTGTGGGGTTACCTGCTGTATCAAGGTGTTGTTGACCCGCTGGGCGGCGTTAAGAGCCTGTGGCCGCTGTTCGGTATCTCTAACCAGATGCTGGCTGCCGTGGCACTGGTTCTGGGCACCGTGGTACTGGTTAAAATGCAGCGCACCAAATACATCTGGGTTACCGTTGTTCCGGCTGTATGGCTGCTTATCTGCACCACCTGGGCGCT
Source organism: Citrobacter sp. RHBSTW-00859 (assembly GCF_013729795.1). NCBI lineage: Bacteria > Pseudomonadati > Pseudomonadota > Gammaproteobacteria > Enterobacterales > Enterobacteriaceae > Citrobacter > Citrobacter sp. RHBSTW-00859. Next base: position 4,251,075 of record NZ_CP056284.1, read on the forward strand.
GGGTCTGAAACTGTTCAGCACCAACCCGCAGATGGAAGGCTTCTTCTTCATGGCGAATCAGTACAAAGAGAAGATTGCTAACGGCGGCGAACTGACCGCTCAGCAGATTGCCAACATGAACCACATCGTCGTCAACAACTACACCAACGCAGGCCTGAGTATTCTGTTCCTGGTGGTGGTGTACAGCATCATTTTCTACGGGTTCCGTACCTGGCAGAAAGCCCGCGCCATCAACGGTCGCTCTGATAAAGAGACGCCGTATGTACCGGTGCCGGAAGGCGGCGTGAAAACCTCTTCACATCACTAACCGTATTCAGCCCCGCTTCGGCGGGGCTTTTCGCTTATCAGGATTGTTTATGTTTGGTACTTTAGGTCAGGCAAAAAAATACCTCGGTCAGGCGGCAAAGATGCTGATTGGCATTCCGGACTACGACAACTACGTCGAGCACATGAAGACCAACCATCCCGATAAGCCGTACATGACCTATGAAGAATTCTTCCGCGAGCGCCAGGAAGCCCGCTACGGTAGCGGCGGAAGCAGTTGCTGTTAGAAGGAGAAATGAATGACCCCGATTGCAGTTACCCTACTCACCGGTTTTCTTGGCGCGGGTAAAACCACCCTGCTGCGCCATATTCTCAACGAGCAGCACGGCTATAAGATTGCCGTTATCGAAAACGAATTCGGCGAAGTCTCGGTGGACGATCAGCTGATTGGCGACCGCGCCACGCAGATCAAAACCCTGACCAACGGCTGCATTTGCTGTACCCGCTCCAGTGAGCTGGAAGACGCACTGTTAGATCTGCTCGACAACCTCGACAAAGGCGCCATCCATTTCGACCGTTTGGTGATCGAGTGCACCGGCATGGCCGACCCCGGCCCGATTATTCAGACCTTTTTCTCCCATGAAGTGATTTGCGAACGCTACCTGTTGGACGGTGTTATTGCGCTGGTTGACGCGGTACATGCCGACGAGCAGATGAACCAGTTCACCATAGCCCAGTCGCAGGTGGGCTACGCTGACCGCATCCTGCTGACCAAAACCGACGTGGCGGGTGAAAGCGAGAAACTGCGTGAGCGCCTGGCGCGCATCAACGCCCGCGCCCCGGTGTATACCGTCACGCATGGTGATATCGACCTCTCCCTGCTGTTCGATACCAACGGTTTCATGCTCGAGGAGAACGTGGTCAGCGCCAAACCACGCTTCCACTTTATCGCCGACAAGCAAAACGATATCTCCTCGATCGTCGTCGAGCTGGATTACCCGGTAAACATCAGTGACGTGTCGCGGGTAATGGAAAATCTGCTGCTGGAATCCGCCGAGAAGCTGCTGCGCTACAAAGGCATGCTGTGGATTGAAGGCGAGCCAAACCGCCTGCTGTTCCAGGGCGTTCAGCGTCTGTACAGCGCCGACTGGGATCGCCCGTGGGGCGACGAACAACCGCACAGCCTGCTGGTGTTTATCGGCATTAACCTGCCGGAAGACGAGATCCGAGCAGCGTTTGCGGGGTTGAAGAAGTAAACAGCCGCTCCCTTTTATTTGTGAAAGGGAGCAAATATCTCTGAAACAAATATCTCGCATCACGCTTTCTGTTTGTAATATTGTCTGTTAATGTCATTACCCATGATGAATTCATGTTTTTATTAATATCTCTCGGAATATTAATTTAACATATTTATATAATTTTCATGAATTGGTAGGCGTAACATGGCAATCATTATTCCCACAATAAGCAGTTGTAGCGAGAAAATTACTGCCGGCGAAAAAAGACTGGCAAGACTTCTTGAGGGGGGACTCAGCGAACAGTGTACCTGCTGGTATGACACCCGGGTAATGACTCCAACTTACTGATAGTGTTTTATGTTCAGATAATGCCCGATGACCTTGTCATGCAGCTCCACCGATTTTGAGAACGACAGTGACTTCCGTCCCAGCCTTGCCAGATGTTGTCTCAGATTCAGGTTATGTCGCTCAATGCGCTGAGTGTAACGCTTGCTGATTACGTGCAGCTTTCCCTTCAGGCGGGATTCATACAGCGGCCAGCCATCCGTCATCCATACCACGACCTCAAAGGCCGACAGCAGGCTCAGAAGACGCTCCAGTGTGGCCAGAGTGCGTTCACCGAAGACGTGCGCCACAACCGTCCTCCGTATCCTGTCATACGCGTAAAACAGCCAGCGCTGACGTGATTTAGCACCGACGTAGCCCCACTGTTCGTCCATTTCCGCGCAGACGATGACGTCACTGCCCGGCTGTATGCGCGAGGTTACCGACTGCGGCCTGAGTTTTTTAAGTGACGTAAAATCGTGTTGAGGCCAACGCCCATAATGCGGGCGGTTGCCCGGCATCCAACGCCATTCATGGCCATATCAATGATTTTCTGGTGCGTACCGGGTTGAGAAGCGGTGTAAGTGAACTGCAGTTGCCATGTTTTACGGCAGTGAGAGCAGAGATAGCGCTGATGTCCGGCAGTGCTTTTGCCGTTACGCACCACCCCGTCAGTAGCTGAACAGGAGGGACAGCTGATAGAAACAGAAGCCACTGGAGCACCTCAAAAACACCATCATACACTAAATCAGTAAGTTGGCAGCATCACCAAGATTACCACCAACTTATAAAGCAAGAACGAAAAGAAGAGATAATATCAAAAGGAAGTTTTGAATATGATCTTTTAGATATTTTAAAAGACTATACGTCAAACTACCTTTTTACATCAGCAGAAGCAGAGTGTATGGAATTGTCCGGCTTTGCTATAATAAAAGGAATACTTGACGAGTATACATCTTTAATAAAACTACCAAAAGATAAATTTTTATCTTTAATTTTAAAGAATAATAAAAAAATTCGCAATAATCATTTGCACATTGAAAGAAGATTATTTAATCGACTGCCAGGAAAACATTTAAAATCATACTCTACCGCAATAGTTGGTATACCGTATAATCACAATGATTATAGCGATGATTTGTTTGTTGAAAAATTTGAGAGTATTTCTCGCGAAAAAGAACTATCGTTAAGAATGCATTTAATTGTTGATTTTGTTTCAGGTATGACTGATCAGTTCTCGATGGAAATGTATCAACTTCTCAAAGGTATCAAGGTGAAGTAATATGGATAAATTCCAGCAGTTTTATACCCATATACAAAAACATCCATTTAGTTTGGTAAAACATCTTATTGGTTTAAGCATCAAAAAAAATGAGCTACCACAAGATATTTCGCTGCAATTAAGTAAGTATAGATATACACCGCAGTCTTTTATAGACGATCGTTCAGGCTTAACGCTACCATTCAAACAATTTAATGAAAAAACACTATATGACATAATTGAAGATATGAATGGAAATGAAGAATTGGCATTTCATTCATTAGTCAATAGTTTCGGTAGCTCTTATCATTTTCCATTAATTGATTTTGGTAAAGTTGACAGAGGAGTTATTGATGCAAATCCTTTACGAGAATTATCAGAGCACTGGCAAATGTCATTTTTCGTCTACAATAGCGGAAGATCTTTCCATGCATATGGTAATAGATTAATAAAATCTTCAGATTGGATTGCATTTATGGGGAGTCTGCTTCTGTTGAATAAGCCAAGCGGTTTCAAATTAATTGATGAAAGGTGGATAGGACATCGTTTGATGGCCGGTTATGGGGCACTTAGATGGACTAATAATAGTTCACACTATAAAAAGAACCCAACATTTGTCGGTTACTTAAGTTCTTCCGGATTAGAATGGATGCAACCAGATAAAATATCTTCTTTGTTACCACAATATTGAATCTGATGGTAACAAAAACTCCATCCTCAGGTTTATGATTGAGTAAAATGATTCTTTTATATTAATAATAGAATCATTTTACCCCTCAAAAAGTTCGACTTTTTTAATAAAAGGAAAGTTGTAATATAAAACAAAAATAAAAATTCTATTAAATTAACCATAAAAAAACATAAACCAACATCATTATAGAGATACAGTATCTTTATTCTTTCTATAAACAGGAAAAAGAGTGGAAGAGCAACCAATAGCTCTTCCATATAAATTAAAAAATAAATTTATTAAGAAAATTTCAGTAATGCTCTTCTATATACCCATACGCTTTCCGGAATAACTCTTTATCTTTCCCTAGTCCAAACTGAGCCAGAGTCAACAAAAGCGCCTTTTGGATTTCACGCGGGCCACTGTTGGAATTTTGCCAGCCATCAAAGCGGGTAGCTTTCACGATTTTATCAATTTGCTCTACAACATCACCGATTAACTTAGGGGTAGTTTCTGGGCGTGTTTCGAGGAAAAGCTTGGTCAAAGCCTGTTTATTATCAGCTTCAGTTACTGGGCGCTCGCCCGTTTCGCGCTCGGCTTGTACGGTATCTTTCGCAGCATCCAACAGGCCTTTCAACCAGTCGATAGCCTTGATAACACCAGCTTCATAGTCCTGACGCAGTTTTTCTAAACGCTCGCCCAAAGCCACAAATTTAGGATCATGGCTACCGCGCAAACGCCCCATAAGATCAATCTCTAAGCGTTTGGCGCGTTGTTCCTGTTCTTTAGCGGTCAGGGTAAAAATGGCGTGCTCATCCATGATCAACTCGTCGATGTCATCGCGAATACGATTGATATCAGTATGCTCATGAATCATTTTGATGGTTTCAGGACCAAGCGCAGCCCAAACAAGCGCACCTGTCTGCCCAACCGGACGCACTGATTCATAAATTTGCGCCAGCCATTTATAGTCCTGACGATAAGGGGTCAAAAAAAGATCTGGGTTGATAGCTGACCATAACTTGGATAACACACCAAAGCTGGCAGCGAATTCATCGCGTTTCTCGTTGGTCGGCAGGCATTCCTGCGCAGCCATAATACCTTCAAAACCTTCTATGGAACGATCCACACCAGGGAAGAAGGCCAGACATTTATTCAGTTGTAACGGCAATAACTCTTTAAATGCTTCAATTCCTTCCACAACCCCTTCAATTTCTTCAGGATTATAGGCCAGAGCGGTACGCAGATTTTCGAAAACACCGAGGTAGTCGATAATTAATCCCATGTCCTTGCGTACATCATCGGTTTCGTACAACCGGTTGGTTCGGCACATGGCCTGAAGAAGAGTATGATCGCGTAGAGGCTTATCGAGGTACATACAGTAGCAAATTGGTGCATCAAAGCCCGTAAGCAGCTTGGCGGTAACGATGATAAGCTGTAACGGATGCACAGGATCTTTAAAGCACTCAATCAGATCCTTCTGTACCTGCTCTTCAGCATCAATGTGCTGCCAGCGTTCGAAATCGGCTTGTTTAACAGGCAGCTCCAATTCGTCATGCCATTTGAGCCAGTCCTTGTTGAGCTTATCTTTTTTACCCCCCTCTTCAGCTTTAACCGGAGCCTGGTCAACGTTCATAACCACTTCAACCGCATCAAAACCAAGCTTTTCCCTAAGCAGGTAATACATCTGTACGCAGGCTTCGCGATCGTATACCACAACCATGCCTTTCATCTTTTTCGGCATAACATGGCTGGTAAAATGCTCAACAATATCATTACTCACCGCAGCCATACGTCTGGGAGATTTCAGCATAATAGCCAGCTTGCCGGCACGTCTGGACAATGCTGCCTTTTCTTCTTCATCCAGGTTGTTTTCGGTAGCCAGTTGCTCGAACTCTTCGTTTATAGCATCACGATCCACTCGGAGTTCAGCCAGCCGAGGTTCGAACTTCACCGGGTTAGTCGCGCCATCCCGGATCGACTGCTTATAGCTATAGCGGCTCATATAGCGACCTGGATCTTCTTCGGCACCGAACAACTTGAATGTATTACGATCAATGCCAGAAATCGGTGTGCCAGTCAGGCCATAGAAGTGGGCGTTGGGCAATGCCCAGCGCATTTTCTCGCCTAACCCACCTTCCTGGGTACGGTGGGCTTCGTCAACCAACACAATGATGTTGTCACGGTTGTTCAGGCCATTGGGATTGCTATCATCAATTTCGATATCTTTAAATTTAAAGATGGTGGTGATCAAAATGCCACGGCTGTCTTGCTCAATGTATTCGCCCAACTTTTTGCAGCTTTGCACTTTAATCAGATTCTTAACGTCGGCCCCACCAAAAGTTTCATTAATTTGGCTGTCCAGATCTCGCCGGTCCACAACGATAAGTACCGTCGGGTTTTTTAACGCATTATCGGCACGCAGCATTTTGGCGGCGTAAAGCATCAACAAGGATTTACCCGACCCCTGGAAATGCCAAATAAGACCTTTTTTTGGATAGCCTCTACGAACACGCTCAACGATTTGTTTTGCTGCTTCAAATTGCGGGTAACGCGGCAGGATTTTAACGCGTTTAGGCGGCGTATTTTTGCCCGTTTTGACGGTTGAAAATAATGCGAAAGATTCCAGTAGCTGCAATAAGGTCTGTGGATTTAACAAACTCTCGCAGCTGTTGAGTACCGATGCTAATCCCGGCAGAATCTCATCACGAAGCTCAGTATTATGCCAGGGCCCCCAGTCTTTAACTCGGGCATTAATTGCGCCATAGGCAAAGGTTTTTCCTTCGCTGGCAAAGCACAGCAAGTTGGGGACAAAGAAAGATTCAACGTTTTTCCAGTAGTACTTTTTGCCACCCATAAAGTCGGCGGCGCCGTCTTGCCAGGTCACGCTAAATAGCTGCGCGGAATAGTAGATCACTGAAAGGGAACTCAGCCCGGATTGTGCGATCTGATCAATCGCCAAACCAACCAAAATCACCAACCGGACTGAGCGATGCCGATCATAGTACCAATACCCCGTGGCGAACGACGCCTGATGCAGAAAGCTATTCATAAAACGCGTGATAAAAATCATGCCCGCAGACTCACGGCCATGCTGATGCTTCATCGGGGTGAACGGGTCAGCGATGTTGCCAGAACTCTCTGTTGTGCCCGTTCATCCGTTGGTCGCTGGATTAACTGGTTTACGCACTCAGGTATTGAAGGCCTGAAATCCTTACCCGCAGGGCGCTCCCGACGCTGGCCTTTTGAACATATCTGCACCCTGTTACGTGAGCTGATAAAGCATTCTCCCGGCGATTTTGGTTATCAACGTTCACGCTGGAGCACCGAATTACTGGCATTAAAAATCAATGAGATAACCGGTTGCCAGTTACATGCAGGAACCGTTCGCCGCTGGTTGCCATCTGCGGGGCTTGTATGGCGCAGGGCCGCGCCAACTCTGCGTATCCGTGACCCACATAAAGATGAAAAGATGGCGGTAATCCACAAAGCGCTGGATGAATGCAGCGCAGAGCATCCGGTATTTTATGAAGATGAAGTGGATATCCACCTTAATCCTAAAATCGGTGCGGACTGGCAGTTGCGCGGACAGCAGAAACGGGTAGTGACGCCGGGGCAGAACGAAAAATACTATCTGGCCGGCGCACTGCACAGTGGCACGGGTAAAGTCAGCTACGTGGGCGGCAACAGCAAAAGTTCAGCGCTGTTTATCGCTCTGCTGAAGCACCTGAAAGCCACTTACCGGCGGGCGAAAACAATCACGCTGATCGTTGATAACTACATTATCCATAAAAGCCGCGAAACACAGCGCTGGTTGAAAGCAAATCCCAAGTTCAGGGTAATTTACCAGCCGGTTTACTCGCCGTGGGTGAATCATGTGGAACAGCTATGGCAGGCACTTCATGACACGATAACCCGTAATCATCAGTGCCGCTCAATGTGGCAGTTACTGAAAAAGGTCCGCCATTTTATGGAAACCGCCAGCCCATTCCCCGGAGGAAAACATGGTCAGGCAAAAGTGTAGCGGTATTAGGCGCAGCTATTTAGGCCGCGTTGCGGTTTTAACTTCGCCCACTACCAACGGTATGCCGTTCACATACAGGACAATATCAAAATAGACTTCAGTGGCCGCGATATAGTGGACCTGCTGTGCCACCACAAAGTGGTTGTTCTCTATGTGCTCAAAATCAATTAGATTGATGGTGATATGGTCGCCATTCTCGCCAAAAGGCAAGGTTTTGTCGGCCATCAACCATTCCTGGAAGTTCTCATTGGCCTTTACCAAACCAGTATGGCGGGCTTCTAAAACCACTCCCCGCAGTTTGTAGATGACCTCATCGGCATAGTCAGGCTGTCTGCCGATATCAGGGTTTAACGAACAAAGCGCGTCTTTTAGCCACTCATCAACGAAGATATCCTGCGCTTGTTTAGGCAGATTTTCTCCGTGGCAGTATGTCCACTTGACCCCGCTTAAACCTTTTAAGCGGTCGATAATTCCATTTTCTGTGACGGTTTGTTCGTTAAACATTATATTTCCCCATCATATCAACAAGCTAGTTTTGATTGCGTTTAAGTTCTCTAATTTGTTAGTTAGCTCACTCTCCAGCCTTAAAAGTAAATTAAGTTGTTTTGATATAGCCAATAACTTTTCTTTATTTTCTATAATATATACTTCACGTCGTTCAATTGATGATGGACTGATATTAGGTTGAGCTCCACCTATAGCATCAATCAACATATTTTTTTGAAAATTCTTATTATTAATAAGGTGATAGACCGTTGGCCTTAAAGACTCACTTTGGGGCCTAACTCTACCAACACGTTGGTTTAAATATGCCTGGGCATCTCCGATGTAAACCCCAGATTTACCGGTAGTAGCTCCAGACATTGCAATTAGAATATCGTTTTTATCAACAATAAATTTCTGGTATTTTAAATTTTCAGTCACCGTTACTGAGTTCTCTAAATGAACAAAACCATCAGTGCTAATATCTGAAATTCGGATTACTGGAATATGACCTTTTCCAAACTCATTACTTTTAAATGCATATCCATTATCGACTGTAAACAGATCTCTGGCCATGCCCCGTCGATATTTCTCGTTTGACTTCGAATAGCCAAAAATATAATTACTCAGTTTTTCGTAAAGCGCTTTAGATGATATGTGAAGCTGTTCTGTTTCACTGATCACATTCTCAATTTGCTTTAACGTTTGAAGAAGCGACTTTTGATTTTCAAACTTGGGGATTGGAAATTCCTGAATAGATAAAGACTTCCACTTGATCGTGGGAGATAAAGACCCCTCAGAAATTGCCACTGCCCGGTTCATAAAAACATCAGACTGCATAAAAAATGGTAAAAATTCAGGTACAATAATACTGGGGTTAGCCTCTAAAACCATTGCATGAGCCGAACAAATACAATCCCACTCCGCAACTGCTACCTTACGCTGATAGGCTCGGCGCTTGCCAAAAATGATCTGGCCTTTCTTCACCAACAGTTTTTGTCCTTCAACGTCGCTCGGTACGCCATGACGTTTTATCTTCAGGCTATCAGGATCTAAGTGCTCCAGGCCGACATAAATTTCAAGATCGGTTTCACTTGGCTCAACACGTTTAGAGATATGTTTCGCGATATCACCAAACTTCACCATCTGCCAGCCTTCAGGTAATTTTTGCTCAGTCATTTACTGCTCCACCTTGCTTTCAACGTTATACCCGAGATCCGCAAGGCTCTTAAATAATTTATTAGTTTGTATTTTCAATTGAGTACGGCTAACTTTCCATGCCTCAATTACATGTTCAATATTATGTACTTCTCCGTTGCTTTGCGCTTGCACATACAGTGGGATCGACAGGTTGTAGAGATTTTCTTTAATAACGTCGATATCCACCAAAGCGGTTATATCGTTTTTTTTCTCCGGATTAAAATAAGCCTCGCATAATACCTCCAAATCCTCATCGGATAGGCGACTATGAGCGCGTTCGCGGGTAACATATTTTACTCCGTTAATAAACAACACTTTATTTTTCCGCTCGTGCGGTTTATTACAGTTAAGGACCACCACGCAAGATTCCATCGGAGAGTTATAAAACAGATTTGGTCCCAAACCAATCACAGCTTCGATGATGTCGGATTCAATCACCTGTTTACGAATGGCTTGCTCAGAATCGCGGAATAGAACACCGTGCGGCCAGAGCATGGCAGCACGACCGGTATCTGGCTTCAGGCTTTTGATAATATGGATGTAAAACGCATAATCAGCGCAACCCTGCGGCGGTACGCCATAGAGATTACGTCCATAAGGATCAGCGGCAAATTTGTCACGGTTCCATTTTTTTATAGAATATGGAGGGTTGGCAAAAATTACATCAAACTGCTTGAGCCGATCATTTTCAATAAACTTAGGTTCAGCCAGAGTATCACCGCGCAGCACATCAAATTCTTCAATATCGTGCAAGAACATATTCATACGGGCGATTGCGGAAGTCAGCAGGTTCACTTCCTGGCCATAAAGGTGCACAGAGCGCCACTCTTCTCCTCTTGCACGAAGATCCATCACTGCATTTAGCAACATCCCGCCAGTACCGCACGTCGGATCATAGGCGGTTTCACCCGGTTTTAATCCCATAATGCGCGTCATTAAATGCACGACTGTTCGGTTGGTGTAGAACTCTGCTGCCGTATGACCGGAATCATCAGCGAACTTTTTAATCAGGTATTCGTAGGCTTCACCAAGATCATCCTGGGCGACCGATTTAATACCCAGCGGAATTTTACTAAAATGTTCAATCAGATCAGCCAGCAGATGATCGGGCAGGCGCTCTTTATTGGTCCACTGCGCATCACCGAAAACACCATGTAAACGCGGGTTATTGGCTTCAATTAGTCGAAGCGCATTCTGGATCTCTTCACCAATGTTTTTACTGGTATTTCGGACCTTTTCCCAACTAGCTTCAGCAGGAATGTTGAAACGGTGAAACATCGGCATAGCGGCGTATTCAGCATCACCTTCATGGAGTTCCAGCGCTTCGTTATATTCTTCCAGATAGACATCTGACAAGCGTTTATAGAACAGCAAGGGAAAGACATACTGCTTATAGTCTGATGCGTCAATTTGGCCACGAAGAAATTCAGCGGCTCCCCAGAGCAGCTCTTCCAGCTTTTTGTTACTCATAGTACTCATACCTCGAACCCTTCTTTGATAAGCAGGGCTTCCAGCTCCTCTTCTGCTTTTTCCAGCTCAACCAACTTCCGTTGAAAATCTTTGAGCGCCTCTTCCACAGTGATGGTTTCTTCTTCGAGTGGCTTTTGCACATAACGAGCAATATTTAGATTGAAGTCATTTTCTTCAATCTCCTTCAGAGGTACCCAGCGTGCAACGCCTTCTATTTCTTTTGCGTCTGGCCCCTGTTGCACCTGGTCATGGTAGATTTGGTATATGTCATCAGCCTGTTTGTTGGACAGCGTATTCTGCGCACGCCCCTTGGTATAGATTTCTTCAGCATTGATGATCAATACATGATCTTTATGCGTTGTCGGACGTGATTTGCGCAGCACTAAAATACACGCAGGAATACCAGTGCCGTAGAATAGATTGGAAGCGACACTAATAATCGCCACAATGCGATTTTCTTGCAGCAATTTAGTTCGAATAACTCCCTCAGCTCCGCCACGAAATAGCACACCATGAGGTAATACGACAGCCATACGTCCATTGTCGTTAAGTGAAGCAAACATATGCTGCACCCAGGCAAAATCACCATTTGTTTTGGGCGCCAGACCATATTGCTTACGGCCATAGGGATCGTTCGACCACAGATCGTATCCCCATTCCTTTAAGCTAAATGGTGGGTTAGCAACAACGCAGTCGAATGTTTCTAAACGATCGTTTTGTAAAAACTTAGGTTCCCGTAATGTATCACCCCGAACAATATCGAAATCTTCCTGCCCATGCAGGAACAAGTTCATACGCGCAATAGCTTCCGTCGTCAGGTTTTTTTCCTGACCCTTTATTTTTAGCAAGCGCGGATCGCCACCGTTTTCTTTAACATGATGAATAGTCTCAAGCAGCATACCACCAGTACCACAGGCAGGATCGTAGACACTCTCACCAGCTTTTGGATCAAGAATGTTAACCATCAAGCGAACGATAGTGCGTGGGGTATAGAACTCACCGGCTTTCTTGTTAGCTTTGTCTGCAAAGCGTTTGATCAGATACTCGTATGCGCGCCCCATATCATCGTCACGGACACTAGAAACGCCAAGGTTCACCTTATTGAAGTGATTAAGTAACGTAGCCAGCAACTCATCAGAAAGGCGTTCTTTATTGGTCCAGCTGGCATCCCCAAAAATGCCATGTAGTTTAGGGTTTGCCAGTTCTATACCACGGAAGGAGTCTTTCAATGCCTGGCCAATGTCTTTAGTCTCAGCAAAAACATCACGCCAGTGGCAATTTTCAGGTACCTCAATACGGTGAAACATCTTCCCCTTGGCAAGCTCTGCATCCTCAACGCTCTCCATCGCATCGGCAAATTCTTCGTCATATACATCACAAACGCGCTTGAAAAACAGGATAGGGAAAATGTACGTTTTGTAATCTGATGCATCGATAGGCCCGGTGATAATATGGGCAGCATGCCAAAGATGGGCTTCGAGATCTTTTAGGTTAATCAGTGTCATTTATTTTTCTCTGTACGATTCTGCGAAGCAGGAACCTTTTGCAGTAAATCGTGTATTTCACAGTCAAAAAGCACGCAAAGCCTTTCTAATGTATCCAGGTCAACCTTCTGAGCCGTCTCTTTGTAAAGCAAAGTGATAGTGTTGCGACTCAGGCCAGTTTCCCTGACAACATCGGCTATTCGCATCTTATGTTCGCCCATGAGCCGAGCAAGATGGCAACGGATCATAATGGTCCTTATCGTTGTGCTTAACGATGCAAATCGTATCCCAAAATGCGAAAAAAACAAAAAAAAATCAAGCTGAAATGAAATTACAGCAGTTGGGAAAACATTGAACGTATGGACAGGAAGACATGTATGATCAACACGTTTCAGTTCAGGACACATCTCGGGCATAAATACACGACATGTGTTCCAGTGAGATCATATGCCAATTAGCGATATTTTGGTCTGCAGGAACTTATAACAAATCATAGCTATCGTTTTTTGTCTTTTGGGTAATCAAATGGACTAACTCCCTTCTCCCTATTCGCATCCAGAAAATCAGCCCACCACTGCAGCATCAACCTGCGTTCTCCCAGATGTTCCGCCTTATGGATGTAAGCAGCCCGAACAGAGCTACGCTCCTGATGGCTCATCTGCCTTTCCACCGCATCTCTCGACCACAAACCCGATTCAATCAATGAGCTACAAGCCATCGTCCTGAAGCCATGTCCACAAACTTCCGTTTTCGTGTCATAGCCCATCACTCTCAGCGCCTTGTTTACCGTGTTCTCACTCATCGGCTTACGTGGATCGTGATCGCCTACGAAAATCAGCTCACGATTTCCGCTCATGCTTTTGATCTTTTCAAGAATAGCCAGAGCTTGTCGCGACAAGGGAACAAGATGCGGCGTCTTCATCTTTGAACCACGCTGAGAATGTTTAACTCCTTCCAGCAGTTCGCGCTCACCTGGAATCGTCCACATGGCCGTTTCAAAATCGACTTCTGACCAGCGGGCAAAACGCAGTTCGCTTGAGCGGATAAAGACTAACAAGGTAAGTTCGACAGCCAGTCGGGTTAACGGTCTTCCAGAATAGTGATCGATACGGTGAAGCAATTCAGGTATACGATTGAGTTCCAGAGCAGCACGATGTTGTCTTTTCGCCGTAGCAACCGCACCAGCAATCTCTTGAGCGGGGTTGTAGTCGATTAACCCACTCTGTACAGCAAAGCGCATAATCGCGGTAGTACGCTGCTGCAAACGAGCAGCGACTTCGAGACGCCCAGACGACTCCACCGCTTTGATGGGGACAAGCAGATCCCGAGTCTTCAGATCAGCAATGTTCCGCTTACCGATAGCAGCAAAGAGATTATCTTCGAGGCTTTTCAATACACGAGCGCTATGCGATGCAGACCACTTCTGATTGCTGGCGTGCCACTCTCTGGCTACCACTTCAAACGTTATCGCTTCCTGCTCTTGTTCTACCTTAACAGCTTTCTTGTTCTCACTGGGATCGACACCATAAGCTAACAACTTACGGGCCTCATCCCGACGAGCCCTGGCATCCGCCAGCGAAACCTCGGGGTATTTCCCCAGCGCCAGCATCTTCTCTTTATCGCCAAAGCGATAACGAAGCCGCCAGTATTTTGAGCCGTTCGGGTGAACCAGCAAAACCATGCCGTCGCCGTCAGTCAGTTTATAGGCTTTTGCTTCAGGCTTAGCCGAACGAACCTTCACATCACTCAGAGCCATGATGAGTATCCTTTCAAGGGTTCTGTGTGGGTACAAACATTATCGAACCGCGATATACCCGCAGTTGTACCCGCATCAGTAAGTTGATGTAGATTGAATCAGGTTGACTTAGGTTGAGTGAAAAAGCGAGGAAAGCCTTGCGGATACTGGATTTCAGGCACAAAAAAAGACGTCCGTTGACGCCTATTGATGTTCCGATGGTGCGTCACTCGGAACCTAACCTGGACAAAGAGCCATAAAAATCTTTTTTTGCTTTTAACTGTTCGCACTGTTCACCTCGACAATTTACCAATAAAAATCATTAAGTTAAGTGATGATGAGTTGGTGAAGAGTGAACAGTCGACTCTTCACCTTTGTAATTTGTGCGCGCTCAGGATGCACCGTGTCATGCGACGAGGGAGGGGTAAAAAGTTTTTTTTGGTTTTACTGTTCACACTGTTCACCTCTGTATTTTTATCATAAATATCATAATGATACAGGGTGAATATACGGTGAAGGGTGAACAGTGGATTGTTCACCTTGAGGCAATGGTCAGAAAGAAAAAGACCGGCTGTTGCCGGTCTGAGGTGGGTTATGTTGCTGCGGGTTAGTCGCACTTTGGCAGCCAGTCGCCGTTGCTGTCCTCCCTGAGCGTCAGGTTAGTCTGCGTCCCCTGTTTGGTGTGTCGCTTCTCGTAATTCAGGCCGTATTCTTTCAGCATCATCGGCAGCCCCAGCCCGAATGCTTTCAGGCTCAGCACGTGCCTGTAACCGTTGGCCTCCATATAGACCAGATAGGCGTGATAGAGGTAGTTTCGTGGCTGGCGCGGGATGATATTGGCATTCCCCATAAACATACCGTTTGTCTGCGGCAGCGCTTCCAGATAGCCGCAAAAATCAAATGTCGGGTCAGCGTCGCGCTTGATGCTGAGCGCCTCGCCGGAGTTCTGCTGGGACTGGAGCAGTGCGCGGGCGCTCATCGGGTCGCTGAACTGCTGCATAAGCTGGCGCACAATGACGGCCAGCTCGAACGCGATTTTATCGCAGAGTTGCGGGTCGCGCTCATCGGGTGCGATTTGCTCCGGGAAATGAAGAATTACCCTGCGCCGTGACACACCGCCGCTGCGGTCGGTGAAGCGCATCGGGTTGTTATTCACGGCCAGAATCACCGCCGGAATATGTGTTGAGTATGGGTTCTGGTATTTCGGATCAACAGATACCGCATCGCCGCCGGTAATGGCCTTAAGCCCTGCGCCGTCACCGCTCCATTTCTCCTGGTCAGGCAGACGAATCAGCGAGAAGCCAATCAGGGAGGCACGTTTGCGCGGATCTTCCAGCGTTTCAATGTCGGCGGACGTTGCATTATCCTTACCGGCGAGCAGGGTCGCGATTTCGGCGAGGATACTTTTCCCACTGCCGCCCGGTCCGGTCACTTCGAGGAATAGCTGCCAGTCGTAGCGGTTCGCCAGCACCATAAACAGCGCGGCGAGAATGACGTCGCGTTTATCTGCACGGCCACCGGCAGCGCGGTCGAGCCAGCGCCAGAAATTCGGCGCATGGGTTTCCAGCGTTTCGCCCTCCACTGGCGGGGTAAAATCCACGTCGCACAGGGTGCGCAGCCAGTGCGATTTGCTGTGTGGGCTGAATATCCCGCTTTGGGTATCCAGCACCCCGTTACGAAAACCAATCAGACGGCGCGCCGGGGCGGCCTGCTGGGGAATTATCAGTTTCAGGGTGTCCACCACCGAGGCGATTCTGCCTGACGAGAACGGGGCGCGCAGGCGCTGGAACAGCCCTGCCACGTCGCGTGCAAAATCGGAGGGCGGTATCACTTTCCAGATGCCGTTTTCGTAGCGGGAAAGGAGCTGGCCGTTAGCGTCCACGGCCAGCGATTCGCCGTAATGCTCATGCACCCGCATCGCCTTTTCGCTGGCACTCATGGCGGTAAATTCCGCCTCGCTCATGGTGTCGAACGGGCTTTGTGTGGCTGGCTGGACGGCACCATAGACAGCTTTGCGTGTGGCGTCCTCACCCTGCTGCATAAACGCATCATTCCAGTCACCAAATACCGGCGGCAGGGCAACAACGCCCTCACAAGCCAGTGCAGCCGCTGCGGCTTTGGTCTGGCCGTTCCCGCTGAGGTCGCGGTCGGCGGCGAGGACAATCTGACAGCCCGGGTGCTTTTGTCGGGTAAGGCTCGCCAGAGAAAGAAGGTTCACGGACGACAGCGCCACCATGACGGTTTCGCCAGTCAGGTGATGCACGGTGAGTGCTGTTGCATAGCCCTCTGCTATCCACAGGCGTTTTCCTGCCTGTTTCTGCCCTTCGATGATATGGCATGCCCCTTTCACCGCGCCGCCTTTCAGGGTGCGTTTGAGACCCTCAGCATTGATAAGCTGAAGATTAACCAGCGCGCCGGAATGGTCATGCAGCGGAACAACCAAATCCCCGGCACTGTACGTCACACCGCCGGTTTTATGTGTGGCCGTCAGCATCACACATTCACTATCGGGGAAGCCCTTGCGGGTCAGGTAGGCATTGCCGGCAGCCGTGCGGGTCTTCTCCATGAGTTTTACGGCCATCGAGGCCGCCGCTTTGCGCTCAGCATCGTTTTCCGCCTCTGCGGCGGCAATCACCTCCGGGACAACCGGCGGCAGGTTGCCGGTCAGGGCATTCACCTTTCCGGCAGCCTCTGCGGCCGATACGCCGAACACCTTCTCAACCAGTTTCAGGCCATCACCCGCACCGCACTGGTTACAGAACCACGTGCCGCGCCCCTCTTTGTCATCGAAGCGGAAGCGGTCAGAACCCCCACACACCGGGCAGGCCTGATGACGGTTTTTAATCACTTTCACACCCAGCGCCGGGAGAATGCGCGGCCAGTGGCCGCACGCCTGTTTTACGGTTTCCGTTACGTTCATTTTCATTGTTATTTTCTCCCTCAGTGCAGTACAGGCGATGTGATATGGCGGGCGCAGAGTTCATCCATCATGGCGAGCCCCAGAAAGGACAGTGACGGGGCGGTCTTAAGCGGCCCGGCTTCCATCAAATCTTCCAGCAGTGCGCAGGCAATCTGACGGCCTTTCTCCTCGCCGTGCTGGCGCAGGTAGAAGCCCTCCAGCTCGGCGGCAATGGCGCTTTCCAGCGCCTCTAGGGTGAGATGGGGATAGCGGCGCTGACGTTCGCACACAATCAGCCAGGCACAGGCCACAGCGCGGCGATACAGGGCGGCACGGAGTACGGGCGGTAATGGCTTTTTCATACGTTGCCCTCCCCGGTCAGCCAGCGCTGATTGCACTGCTCGACCACGCCATCGAGCTGGGCGGTCATGAGGTAAATCACGGAGGTGAGCTGCGACTGCTGCGCCGGGTCGCGGCGAACGGTGGCGCAGTCCTGCTCCTGCATCAGGGCGTTAACGAAGTGGCCGACGTTGCGCAGATGCTCCAGGCATTCGAGTTCCTGAATGGTGATGGTGGTGTGTTTCATACGCGCACCTCCGCAACCGGCAGACGGCCAGCAAACGAGAGGACGTAATCGCGAACGAGGGAAAGGCGTGCAGTATGTTCATCACCGGCGATGGTGCGGAGCATACAGATACGGGGCTTACGGTCTGCGCGACGGACGGCGGCAAACACAAAGACAAACTGCGGGTGAGACGGAGTGAGGGTCGTAGCCATAAGGCAACCTCCTTCGAGTAGCAAATTATTGCTATCGCCGGAGTTTCCACGCTCAGTGGCGATAGCCCAGACGGGGGTGGAAATACCGGCCTCGAAGAATACCGGCCAGCCCGAGGGCTGCCCCGCCTGAGCTACCATTGACATGACAGCATGATATGCGATTGCGGACAGGAGACACAAAGTGACGTCTGCACGACGATCCGCACACCACGCCATTATCTGGCGCTCTGTGGCGTTAGTTGCGACACAAAAAAAGACGCATGGCGCGTCTGGTGTCGCCTTCGAGTTGCTCGGGTTTCCACGCCCGGCTGCCGATTTTGCGACAGCAAGAAAACTGTACCAGGAAACATACAACGGATGCAAGCCAGAAAAAGGGGCTTTTTGCTGAGCGGCCATCATCATGCGTCATAGCCCCGGTTGCGTTTAGCAATGCGATCTGCCATCCATGCGCTGATTTCAGACTGCGCCCACGCCACGTTTTTACCCCCGAGCGAGATTTGCTTCGGAAAAGCCTCCCGGCTGATGAGGTCGTAAATGGTGGAGCGTGAAAGTCCGCACAGGTGGATCACTTCAGGCAGACGGATAAAGCGCTCCTGAAAAGCATCAGAGACCGGCATCAGCGGGGCGGCAGGGGCAGAAGACGGGGAAGAAAAAGCGGTGTGCATCGGGCTACCTCACAAAGTCCATACAGTGCCGGTCGTGTCTGTCCGGCTTCAGGTAGCTCCTTATTATGGTTATATTTTTCCTCAGGTCATGTGAGATTTTCATGAAAACTAACATTGACTTTACGCTTATGACGGCAATGGTAATCCTTGGCAATCGTTGACAATTATTGATAACAAAATGGCAAACCGCTGATTACTATTATTCATATATTTTTATTTTTTAATTGCCAAAAGGTCTAAAGGACTGATTAGCCGAAAAAATGAAGGGTGAACAGTGGTGAACAGACGGTGAACAGTCAGACCCCCAACTGTTCACCTCTTAATTTACTGTATTACTTATCTTTTTTCTTAAGGTGAACAGTGGTGAACAGTAAACAGTAAAAAACAAACGATGGGTAATGGTTTCCTGCGACCTTTCTCTGGCAAGCCGGGTTTTTGGGTGCTGTTTGTGCCAGAGCTGCCACAACTGCAATGAGTCGTGTTGTTGTGCGGGGCACGGCAGAATCTCCTCAGATTGAAACGAAGAGGAGACCCGACATGACTCAGACCGCTGTTATTCCCGACTACCTTAAACCCGCAATAGAAAGTCTTGAGACGGCCAGAGAAGCACATCTGACCAATGCCCGACGCATGGACGAAACCACGACGGCCATCAGCCAGGTGAAAACGCAAAAAACTGAACTGGAGCAGGAAAACGGCAATGATTCCGGTGCATGGCGCACCGCCTTTCGTGCCGGTGGTGCTGTCATTACTGACGAGCTGAAACAACGCCATATTGCGCGCGTGGCACGGCGGGAGCTGGCACTGGAATGTGACAACATGGCTGAGGTGCTGTCTTTCGAGCTGGACAGCCTTCGGGGAGACTGTGACCGCACGGCCAGAACATACCGTCAGGCGCATCACGGCGTACTCAGCCAGTATGCAGAGCATGAACTCGATGCCGCCCTACGTGAAACCTGCGGCGCACTCGTTAGAGCAATGAAACTCAGCATATTGGTTAAAGAAAATCCGCTTGCCAACACCATCGGGCATCAGGGCTATGTCGAACCAGAGCATGCCGTTATGCATAAGGTGAAATCATGGCTTGAGCAGGCGGTGAATGACTGCAATATCCGTCTGACTGATGAACCAGTGCTTTTTAAAACAGGGCTGGCGGCCTCCACGCTGCCACATATGGAGCATGACGTTGCGGCCACGCCCGGTCAGCGAAAAGTCTGGCAGGAAAAAATGCAGGAACGTGAAGCCGATCTGAAAGCACGAGGGTTACTGTCATGATGCGCTGCCCTTTCTGTCGCACAGCGGCCCACGTTCGCACCAGCCGCTATATGTCTGACAGCGTCAAAGAGAGTTACCTCCAGTGCCAGAATGTGCACTGCTCGGCGACATTCAAAACGCATGAGTCCATCTTTGAGGTGATCCGTTCCCCGGTCGTCGATGAGAAACCCGCACCGGTGCCGACAGTACCCGTTACACCCCGCCGGGTAAAAAGCTGCTACAGCTCACCGTTCCACCATTAATCAGGAGAGACAACCCGTGACCACCCTGACATTACAGCAGGCGTTCGATGCCTGTCAGACGAACAAAACGGCGTGGCTGAACTGTAAAGCCGAACTGACCGCCGCAGAACAGGAATATCAGGAATTATTGCTGGATGACAACGCATCAGGTTCCCGCAGATTACAGACGCTGCGAGATATTATTGACGTAAAAAAATGGGAGATTAATCAGGCCGCCGGTCGCTACATTTCCTCGCATGAGGAGGTGCAGCGCATCAGCATCCGTAACCGGCTGTACGATTTTATGCAGCAGAACGGCGCGGAGCTGGCCGCCGCACTGGCACCCGAGCTGATGGGAATTAAGAACCAGCCCACGATGATAAAAAACCGTGCGCTTGACCGTTCAGTAGCATACCTGCGAGAAGCTCTTTCCGTCTGGCTGGCCGCAGGAAATGAAATTAATTATTCGGCACAGGATAGCGATATTTTAACGGCCATCGGATACAGGCCTGACGCGCCTTCGCGGGATGATAATCGTGAAAAATTCACCCCTGCACAGAGCATGATTTACACCCGTCGACGCGCCGAACTGGCCGCGCCGTAACCTGTCAAAAAATCCTCGTAATTCCCGCCATTTTTCCCGAATTAAGCCATGCATCCAAAGGGTGCATGGTTTTGCATGCGTTTTCCCGCTCCTGTACTCCCGACCAGCGCCAGTCGCGGCGCGGCCTGAGCCACTTCATGCACCTGCATTAAAAGCGCCCCAAGAAGCGGGCAGGCGTGGCGGGGAGAGCATTGCGCGCGCAGGCAGGAGCGTATGCACCTCATCAAGCCGGACACGTAACTCAGTCACCATAGGACAGCACCCTGTCAAATACACCTGAGAGCATCTCTGAGAATTAAGAACTAAAATTGATAACTCAATGCTGAACTGAGTTCAAGGCCTCATAACAAACCTTCAATTAGTGGTACTATAGAAGATAGTATTTTCTTAATGCCTAAACTTGCATAACTAAATAAAAACCCATTAATATAATTAAAATCCCCCCCTCCAAGATTACAACCACATTCACAATTAATTATTTCATGGAGAAAAAAATGAACTATGAGTTGTTTTTAAATTTATGTGATAAGTTAGTTACAAATATAACCCTCCCTCAAATAGACAGTAAGGATGGCTATGTCAAAATAAAAAGCATTTCAGGAGATAATATCTACCTAATCAGAGAGAAACTAATATACCTACAAAAGAAAATAGTTTATGAGCACATAGTTAATGGAAGGCCATTAAATCCATACATGTCCTATGTATGCACGTTAATTGATGGATCAAGAGACAATACAAAAAATAAAGAGCAAGGAAAAGCCTCAACTATTAAATGGGATGAAATAATAAGCGTTTTAGGGGAAATTAAAGACACCAACAGCCTTATGAGTGAAGATGAACATTTCGAAATTACATATGCAAAATATTTTGACTTTAGCCGTTCCTGTGTAAGACTAATAAAAAACGGATTTCCAATAATCGAAATAGAAGACAGTTTTTATTTCGACAGTAATTACCATCACCAATTATCCATAGAGATTGGAAGACTTGCCACTTCAATTGGTGGATGTAATATCTTGCATGCATGTTTTGAGAGCATTTCCAATAGCTATGACTCCAGCCAAAAAAGATTCCATATCCATCGCTCACTTTCTATGGGTCATGATAGGCCTTTACCTGCTATACCATGGGCATATTTGATTGCGTTAGGCACAAAATATTCAAATAGTTTTGGCGATAGTAACCGCGAGAACAACTTTCCCAAATTAATTAATTTATTAACCGATATAGTTGCTGTCTTTGAAGTTCAGGATTATAGCCCATATGAATCATGGTACGTTGACCATTATGGTTTAACCAAATTTTTATCTGACGAAGTTGTGTTCGACAACCTGTATTGCATAGCCCAAATGCACAGTGGCCACGTGACTGAAATCTTAAACTATGTAGTAAACTCATCTGAATTTAAATCTTTAAAAAGCCATGGTTTTTCCATAGGGAAAATATACAAAAGCGGGTTGATATTACTTAGTAAAACTTTAGATCATCAGATCACTCATATTGATCATAACAACATAAAGAAAATATTGAATTTAGACCCCAAAAAAAACACAGCTATAATTAACAATATCCTTCTCAATAAATCCCCTAACCACTCTTTAGAATTCCCTCCCAAAAGCACCAACATTGATAATAACTTTAATATATTGACCCCATTGAAAAGTTCCTATCTTCTATTACCACGACCTTTATCTTCTTTAGCATTTCTTAATAATACATTAAACTCTATCATTGCTCCTGATGGCAAAAGAAATAAACATAACGATGCAACACTAGGACATGTAATCGAGAGATTTGTTAAGGATAAACTATTATCTTATGGGATTTTATTTCATAGCGGAAATTTTGTTAGTAAAGATGGATTGGTATATGGGGAAAGTGATATAACAATTGAAACTGACAACACCATAATTTTTATTGAGATAAAAAAGAAAGGAATGACAAGACTATCAATGTCAGGAGTCGATTACTCAATTCTGTCTGATTTAGGTGGTGGATTGATTCATGCCACAAGCCAATGTTTCAAGGCTGAGCGCGTTTTACGATGTGATGGTAAAATTAACATCGAAGGATCTTCCCCTATAATATATAAATCACAAAGAGTAATTAAAATTGCCTTAACTCTTTATGATTATGGAAGTTTTCAAGACAGAATGACAATTCGTTCAATTTTAACTAACTCATTGGGTGCAACATTTAAAGGAGCCAATTCGAGCATTGATAAAAAACTTAATAATTGGAAAGAACACATAAATGAATTATCAACACATATTCAATGCCTTAAGGATTCCAACCAACTTGATACCGAACCATTTCATAATCTATTTTTCATGAGCATATCTCAGTTGCTGATGATACTAGAAGATAAAGGTTCTAGCGAAGGTCTTGTGAAAGCTTTAATAACACTTTCCTCAATATCACATTCGACTAGAGATTTCTACAAAGAGTATTCCCTTTCCAAAAAATACATTAAGGCCTAAAGCGCCCCCAAAAACAGTGGATTATCTTTGACAGTTGCTAAATTAAATTAATACGAGTGACTGTCAAAGCTATCTCGATTTAACAATTAAAAATTTCGACAATTTTCATTTTCCAACAAGAGCATAATCGTAAGGTGTTATAGTTTTGTTCTTATTTATATCAAGATAATCAGCCCACCACTGCACCATTAACCTACGTTCATCCAAATGCTCAGAAGTATGAATATAAGCCGCACGTACATTATTACGCTCTGTATGGCTCAACTGACGTTCAATCGCATCATCGCTCCACAGCCCCGACTCACCCAACGCCCCACGCGCCATCGTCCTAAACCCATGCCCGCAGACCTCAGTTTTAGTGTCATATCCCATCGTACGCAATGCGCTATTTACCGTATTTTCACTCATAACCTTGGTTGCATCATGATCCCCCGGGAACAGGAGCTCCTTATCACCACTAATCTGCTTTAACTGCTCTAACAAAATCACCGCTTGTCGACTAAGTGGAACAATATGCTCCTCTTTCATCTTCATTCCACGGTACGAATAACGCACGCCTTTAATTTCTTCTCGTTTTGCAGGTACTCGCCAGAGAGATTTATCGAAGTCGAACTCATCCCAACGCGCGAAACGTAACTCACTGGAACGCACAAAAGTTAGTAAGGAAAGCTCGACCGCGATCCGTGTCATTACACGACCACGATAAGCAGCAAGACGAGCAAGAAATTCAGGGAACCGGCTTGAGGGCAAAGCGGGGTAATGTCGCGCTTTAGTTGTCGATAGCGCACCGGCCATATCACTGGCTGGATTTGAGTCGATGTAATCGTTCTGAACTGCATAACGCATAATAGCCGTGACACGCTGCTGAAGACGCTGAGCGACGTCATGCTTACCACTGGCATCAACTTTTTTAATAGGGGCTAACAGGTGGCTAGTTTTGAGCTGGCGAATGTCGGACGAGCCGATATGAGGGAAGATATAAAGCTCAAGATAGCGAAGAACGCGCGATCGATGGTCTTCGCTCCAGCGCTTGTTACTGGCATGCCATTCACGAGCGATAGTTTCGAAAGTATATGCCCCCGAGTTCTCGGCCTGAGCCTCTTTCTGTTCGGCTTTTGGATCAATACCCTGCACTAGCAACTTTTTGGCTTCATCGCGTTTTGCTCTTGCCTGAGCAAGTGTCACAGTAGGCCAAACACCAAAAGCGAGGCGATCCTCTTTTTTGTCAGAGGGGCGTCTGTATTTCATACGCCAGTACTTAGAACCCTTGGCCGAAACTTCGAGATACAAACCGCCACCATCGGCCATTTTGTAGGTTTTGTCTTTTGGCTTTGCGGTCTCGACCTGTCTGGCGTTGAGCTTCATTTGGGGGCACATTTCTAATCGAAGTTAAGATGCCCCCAATTATGCCCCCAATGACATCCGGATTTCAACGGACTACCTCGGACAACTCGGGACGGAAAAATCGCTGCAAGCATTGATTTTAAAGGGTTTGATGGACTTTCTCGGATGTTCTTGGAAGTACTAATGGTGCCGAAGGCCGGACTCGAACCGGCACGTATTTCTACGGTTGATTTTGAATCAACTGCGTCTACCGATTTCGCCACTCCGGCACGGAAGGGATGCGGAAAACGTTGTGGATTATACCTGTCATGCGCCACCATGCAAGCACCAGCGTGTGCCTGACTCGCTAAGTGTTGAAAATTTCAGCACTCCCTTTCTCACCTGCAACCATCGTCACAGTTTGCCCCCTTATTAATCCCCCTTCTGCGAAGCGTCCCGTTTCCCTATGCTCTACACTTCCAGTTCAACACCACACTGAGGGAAACACGATGTCGATGATAAAAAGCTACGCCGCAAAAGCGGCGGGCAGCGAACTCGAACTCTATGAATATGATGCGGGCGAGCTTAAGCCGGAAGATGTCGAAGTCCAGGTCGATTACTGCGGTATCTGCCATTCCGATTTGTCGATGATCGACAACGAATGGGGGTTCTCTCAGTATCCACTGGTTGCCGGGCATGAGGTGATTGGTCGCGTGGCGGCGCTCGGCAGCGCGGCGCAAGATAAAGGTCTGAAGGTTGGTCAGCGAGTCGGCATTGGCTGGACGGCGCGCAGCTGCGGGCATTGCGACGCCTGTATCAGCGGCAATCAGATTAACTGCCTCGAAGGTTCCGTTCCCACTATTCTCAATCGCGGTGGCTTTGCCGAGAAGCTGCGGGCCGACTGGCAGTGGGTGATCCCGCTGCCGGAGAGCATCGATCTGGCGGCGGCGGGTCCCTTGTTGTGCGGCGGTATCACGGTGTTCAAACCGCTGCTGATGCACCATATCACCGCCACCAGCCGCGTTGGGGTGATCGGCATCGGCGGCCTGGGGCATATCGCCATTAAGCTGTTACACGCGATGGGGTGCGAAGTGACCGCGTTCAGCTCCAATCCGGCGAAAGAGCAGGAAGTGCTGGCGATGGGGGCGGATAAGGTGGTTAACAGCCGCGATCCGGATGCGCTAAAAGCGCTGGCGGGCCAGTTCGATCTCATTATTAACACGGTTAACGTCGATCTCGACTGGCAGCCTTATTTTGAAGCGCTGGCTTACGGCGGTAACTTCCATACTGTCGGCGCGGTGCTGAAGCCGCTGCCGGTGCCAGCGTTCACCTTAATTGCTGGCGATCGCAGCATCTCCGGTTCGGCAACCGGTACGCCGTTCGAACTGCGCAAGCTGATGAAGTTTGCCGGGCGCAGCAAGGTGTCGCCCACCACCGAACTGTACCCGATGTCGCGAATTAACGACGCTATCCAGCACGTGCGTGACGGCAAAGCCCGCTACCGCGTGGTGCTGAAAGCCGACTTCTGATGCAAGGCTCAGTCCCGCAAGGGGCTGAGCTTATTGCCTGTTACGAAACGCGAGCACCGCCTGGCGGCACTGTTCCGTCACATGCTCGATGTCATGGTTCACGTCGATGCGGGCAATATCACGTTCGTCCTCCTGCGGGCACTCCAGCGCATCGAACTGGCTTTTGAGTAATCCCACCGGCATAAAATGCCCTGCCCGACGCTGCATGCGCGCCAGAATGGTCTCGTAATCGCCGTCCAGCCACAAAAAATGCACATTCGGACTGCCCTGCCGCAATATATCGCGATACTGTTTTTTTAATGACGAGCAGACAATAAACCCGGTCTCATTCTTTTTATATAAACTGTATGAAGCGTCATTTAATCGCGCTAACCACGGTAGTCGGTCTTCATCGGTTAATGGAATACCTTCAGACATTTTATCAATATTTTTGGCAGGATGGAGATCGTCACCATCAATGAATTTAGCCGATAATACCGCAGCAATTTTGCTGCCAATTAAAGATTTACCGCTACCCGAAACGCCCATCAAAATATAACTTTCCCCGGCCATTGAAAAAACTCCAGATTCATATTCCATGGCGCGATACTACGCCTTCCACATTGCAGAATTCACCTTTTTTCGGCGCGACTGAGCAGATTTACAAGGCGCATCACGTTATGCGTAACATTGTAGTGTAACAATTTTCCAGCGTGATCTTTATCACAAATAATAACAATCAAAACCGTTTAAATGCTGCCGAGGTTACTACCTGACCAGTGAGGCATTTATGCAAGTCAAAACCCAATCCTGCGTTGTCGCGGGTAAGAAAACTGTTGCCATTACCGACCAAAATATTGAATGGAATAATAAAGGAACGCTGGTACAAATTACCCGCGGCGGAATTTGTGGTTCCGACTTACATTATTATCAGGAAGGAAAAGTCGGTAATTTTACCGTTAAAGCACCGATGATTTTAGGCCATGAAGTTATTGGTAAAGTGGTGCACAGCGACTCAAAAGAATTACATGAAGGTCAGTCGGTGGCTATTAATCCGTCGAAGCCCTGTGGCCACTGTAAATACTGTCTGCAGCACGAAGAAAACCAGTGCACAGAAATGCGCTTTTTTGGCAGCGCCATGTATTTTCCCCACGTTGACGGCGGCTTTACCCGATTTAAAACCGTCGATACCGCGCAGTGCATCCCCTACCCCCAGCACGCCGATGAAAAAGTCATGGCCTTTGCCGAACCACTGGCAGTCGCGATCCACGCCGCGCATGAAGCAGGAGACCTGCAGGGCAAACGCGTGTTTATCTCCGGCGTGGGGCCTATCGGCTGCCTGATCGTCAGCGCGGTGAAAACGCTCGGCGCAGCAGAAATTGTCTGTGCTGATATCAGCCCGCGCTCGCTGTCGCTTGCCAAGCAGATGGGTGCTGACACGCTGATTAACCCGCAGCAGGACTCGCTGGATGAGTGGAAAAAAGAGAAAGGCTACTTCGACGTCAGCTTCGAAGTCTCCGGTCATCCGTCCTCAATCACCACCTGCCTGGAGGTCACCCGCGCGAAAGGCGTGATGGTGCAGGTCGGCATGGGCGGTGCGGTACCGGACTTCCCGATGATGATGCTGATCGGCAAAGAGATCGCGCTCAAAGGCTCGTTCCGCTTTACCACCGAGTTCAACACTGCGGTGTCGTGGCTGGCGAATAACGTTATCGATCCACTGCCGTTACTGAGCGCCGAATATCCGTTTACAGAGCTTGAACAGGCGCTGATCTTTGCCGGGGATAAAACCCAGGCAGCGAAAGTCCAGCTCGTTTTTGCTGAAACAAAATAAGGAAGAACATAATGAACGATCTTTTTTCACTGGATGGCAAAAATATTCTGATCACCGGTTCGGCCCAGGGTATTGGTTATTTACTGGCGACCGGGCTGGGTAAATATGGCGCGCAGATTATCGTCAATGATATTACGCCGGAGCGCGCGGAGGCCGCCGTCGCCAAACTGCAACAGGAAGGGATCCGCGCCGTTGCCGCGCCGTTCAATGTTACGCAGAAACAGGACATTGATGCCGCCATAGACCATATCGAAAAAGACATTGGCCCAATCGATGTGCTGGTGAATAACGCCGGTATTCAGCGCCGCCATCCGTTTACCGAGTTCCCGGAGCAGGACTGGAACGATGTGATTGCCGTTAACCAGACGGCGGTGTTCCTGGTCTCGCAGGCAGTAACGCGTCGCATGGTGGAACGTCAGGCCGGGAAGGTCATCAACATCTGCTCCATGCAGAGCGAACTGGGCCGCGACACCATCACGCCGTATGCCGCCTCGAAAGGCGCGGTGAAAATGCTCACCCGCGGTATGTGCGTTGAGCTGGCGCGCCACAATATCCAGGTCAACGGTATCGCACCGGGCTACTTCAAAACCGAGATGACCAAAGCGCTGGTCGAGGATGAAGCCTTCACCGCCTGGCTGTGCAAACGTACGCCAGCCGCGCGCTGGGGCGATCCGCAGGAGCTGATTGGCGCGGCGGTATTCCTCTCTTCCAAAGCATCCGATTTTGTTAACGGGCACCTGTTGTTTGTCGATGGCGGCATGCTGGTCGCCGTCTGATACAACACAACGCAACATCACGCAGCGCCCAGGCGCTGCATTTTTGGCCACTCCTAAATAATTCGAGTTGCAGGACGGCGGCAAGTGAATGAACCCGATGAGCTTACTTGAGTAAGTGATTCGGGTGAGTGAGCGTAGCCAACACACCTGCAACTTGCAGTATGACGGGGATATAAGAGAAACGATTATGCCATTAATAATAATTGCGGCAGGCGTCGCGCTGCTCCTGGTCCTGATGATTGGTTTTAAAGTTAACGGCTTTATTGCTCTGGTCCTGGTGGCGGCGGTCGTCGGTTTTGCCGAAGGGATGGATGCCCAGGCCGTTTTGCACTCAATACAAAATGGGATCGGCGGGACGCTAGGCGGTCTGGCGATGATCCTAGGCTTCGGTGCAATGCTCGGTAAGCTGATTTCCGATACCGGCGCGGCTCAGCGCATCGCCACCACGCTGATTGGCACGTTTGGTAAGAAACGCGTGCAGTGGGCGCTGGTGATCACCGGTCTGGTGGTGGGTCTGGCGATGTTTTTCGAAGTCGGCTTTGTTCTGCTGCTGCCGCTGGTGTTTACGGTGGTGGCCTCTTCCGGCCTGCCGCTGCTGTATGTTGGCGTCCCGATGGTAGCTGCGCTGTCCGTGACCCACTGTTTTCTGCCGCCGCATCCGGGGCCGACCGCGATTGCCACCATTTTCGAGGCTAATCTCGGCACCACCCTGCTGTACGGCTTTATTATTACTATCCCGACGGTGATTGTTGCCGGGCCGCTGTTTTCTAAGCTGCTGACCCGCTTTGAGAAAGCGCCGCCGGAAGGGTTATTCAACCCGCATCTGTTCACCGAAGAAGAGATGCCGTCATTCTGGAACAGTATCTTTGCCGCGGTAATCCCGGTCATACTGATGGCGGTCGCCGCAGTGTGCGAAATCACGCTGCCGAAAACCAACAGCGTACGGGTGTTCTTTGAGTTTATCGGTAACCCTGCCGTCGCGTTGTTTATCGCTATCGTGCTCGCCATTTTTACCCTTGGTCGACGTAACGGACGTACGATCGAGCAAATTATGGATATCATTGGCGACTCTATCGGTGCGATTGCGATGATTGTGTTTATCATCGCCGGGGGCGGCGCGTTTAAGCAGGTTCTGGTCGACAGCGGCGTGGGGCAATATATCTCGCACCTGATGACCGGCACATCGCTTTCTCCGTTGCTGATGTGCTGGACGGTCGCCGCCTTGCTGCGTATTGCGCTCGGTTCAGCCACCGTGGCGGCGATCACCACCGCAGGCGTGGTACTGCCGATTATTAACGTCACTCACGCCGACCCGGCGCTGATGGTACTGGCTACCGGCGCGGGCAGCGTGATTGCCTCCCACGTTAACGATCCGGGATTTTGGCTGTTTAAAGGCTATTTTAATCTCAGCGTCGGGGAAACGTTGCGTACCTGGACGGTAATGGAGACGCTGATTTCCATTATGGGGCTGCTGGGGGTTCTGGCGCTGAACGCCATTCTGCATTAAGACGGTCATCACCGGGGAGCACAGATCCGCGCTCCCCGGCACTGGAGAGAAAATGAGGAACCACAGAATTTCTTTGCAAGACATCGCCACGCTGGCGGGCGTGACCAAAATGACGGTGAGCCGCTACATTCGCTCGCCAAAAAAGGTCGCAAAGGAAACCGGCGAACGCATCGCGCAGATTATGGAGGAGATTAATTACATCCCCAACCGCGCGCCCGCGATGCTGCTGAATGCGCAAAGCTATACGCTTGGTGTGCTGATCCCCTCGTTTCAAAACCAGCTGTTCGCTGACATTCTGGCCGGCATTGAGTCGGTCACCTCGGACCATAACTATCAGACGCTGATCGCCAACTACAATTACGACCGGGAATCCGAGGAAGAGTCGGTGATCAACCTGCTGTCGTATAATATCGACGGCATTATCCTGTCCGAGAAATATCACACCCTGCGCACGATGAAGTTTCTGCGTTCAGCCAACATTCCGGTGGTGGAGCTGATGGATATTCAGGGCGATCGTCTGGACATGGAAGTAGGCTTCGATAACCGTCAGGCGGCGTTTGATATGGTCAGCACCATGCTGGATAAACGCCAGCGGAGCAAAATCCTCTATCTCGGTTCGAAAGACGACGTCCGCGATGAACAGCGCTATCGCGGCTATTGCGATGCCATGACGCGCCGGGATCTGGTGCCGCTGCGCGTCAATCCGCGTTCTATTTCGTCCATCCATCTCGGCACCCAGATGATGCGGGACGCGCTCGCCGCGCATCCGGATTTAGACGGCGTTTTTTGCACCAACGACGATATTGCGATGGGCGCGCTGCTGCTGTGCCGCGAGCGCGATCTGGCCGTTCCGGAACAGATCTCGATTGCCGGTTTTCACGGGCTGGAAATGGGCAGGCAGATGATCCCAAGCCTCGCCAGCGTGATCACCCCGCGTTTTGACATTGGCCGCATGGCAGCGCAGATGTTGCTGAGCAAAATCAAGAACAACGACCATAACCACAACACCGTGGATTTGGGGTACCAGATTTATCACGGCAATACGCTTTAAGTCATTTTCTCTGGCCATCACATACTCTCTTTGATGGACATTGCCTATACTCCAGGCAAGATAAATGGAGGAAATCTCAATGAGCGCACCCCTGCTAATTGCCCGCACGCCGGACACCGAACTGTTTTTACTGCCAGGCATGGCCAACCGTCACGGACTGATTACCGGCGCGACCGGGACCGGTAAAACCGTCACGCTACAGAAGCTGGCCGAATCGCTGTCTGAAATTGGCGTACCGGTATTTATGGCCGATGTGAAAGGCGACTTAACCGGCGTGGCCGAGGAAGGGCAGGCCTCTGAAAAGCTGCTCGCCCGCCTGAAAAATATCGGCATTACCGACTGGCAACCGCATGCTAATCCGGTCACGGTGTGGGATATCTTCGGCGAAAAAGGTCACCCCGTGCGGGCCACGGTATCTGACCTCGGCCCGCTGCTGCTGGCCCGTTTGCTGAACCTCAACGACGTACAGTCCGGCGTGCTGGATATTATCTTCCGCATTGCTGATGACCAGGGTCTGCTGCTGCTCGATTTCAAAGACCTGCGAGCCATTACCCAGTACATCGGCGATAACGCCAAATCCTTCCAGAATCAATATGGCAATATCAGCAGCGCCTCAGTCGGGGCAATTCAGCGTGGACTGCTGTCGCTGGAGCAACAGGGGGCGGCGCACTTCTTTGGCGAACCGATGCTGGACATCAAAGACTGGATGCGAACTGACGCCAGCGGCAAAGGGATGATCAACATCCTCAGCGCAGAGAAGCTCTACCAGATGCCCAAACTGTACGCCGCCAGCCTGCTGTGGATGCTCTCCGAACTGTACGAACAGTTGCCGGAAGCAGGCGATCTGGAGAAGCCAAAACTGGTGTTCTTCTTCGATGAAGCTCACCTGCTGTTCAACGACGCCCCGCAGGTGCTGCTGGATAAAATCGAACAGGTGATCCGCCTGATCCGCTCGAAAGGGGTCGGCGTGTGGTTCGTCTCGCAAAACCCGTCAGATATTCCAGACAACGTGCTCGGTCAGTTGGGGAACCGCGTGCAGCACGCCCTGCGCGCGTTTACACCGAAGGATCAGAAAGCGGTGAAAACCGCCGCGCAAACCATGCGCACCAACCCGGCATTTGATACCGAAAAAGCCATTCAGGAACTGGGAACCGGCGAGGCGCTGGTGTCGTTTCTGGACGCTAAAGGCAGCCCGTCGGTGGTTGAACGAGCAATGGTGATTGCGCCGTGCTCGCGGATGGGACCGGTGACGGATGACGAGCGCAACGGGCTGATTAATCACTCCTCGCTGTACGGTAAATATGAAGAACAGGTCGACCGCGAGTCCGCCTATGAGCGTTTACAGCATGGAGTGCAGGCCAGCACCGAGCAGCAAAATACGCCTCCCGCCAACGGTAAAGCGATCGATGTGGACGGCGGTATTCTCGGTGGATTGAAGGATATTCTGTTTGGCAGCACCGGACCGCGCGGCGGCAAGCGCGATGGCGTGGTACAAAGCGTGGCGAAAAGCGCGGCGCGACAGGTCACCAATCAGATAATCCGCGGCATGTTGGGGAGTTTGATGGGCGGGAGAAAACGCTAGCAGGAAGGCGCCCCTCCCGCACAGCGGGAGGGGCGAATATCAGGACTTACGCAGCATCAGCCACAGGCTTATCAGGAAGAAGCTGGCGCTTGGCAGCAACGCGCCGATAATCGGCGGAATGCCGTACACCAGCGTCAGCGGGCCAAAGATTTGGTCCAGCACATAGAACACAAAGCCGAAGCTAATCCCTGTCACCACGCGCACGCCCATCGGGACGCTACGCAGCGGACCAAAGATAAACGACAGCGCCATCAGCATCATTACCGCCACAGACAGCGGCTGGAAGACTTTGCTCCACATATTGAGCTGGTAGCGGCCGGCGTCCTGGCCGCTCGACTTCAGGTACTTCACGTAGTTATGCAGACCACTAATCGAGAGCGCATCAGGATCCAACGCCACGACGCCGAGCTTGTCGGGTGTAAGGTTGGTTTTCCAGGTGCCGCTCACCGTCTGCGAGCCGGTGATTTGCTTCGGATCGGTCAGGTTGGATTCATCCACCTGCGACAAACGCCAGACCTTCTGCTCCGGGTCAAACGTCGCACTTGCGGCATAGCGGACGGACTGCAAACGGCGCTTGTCGTTAAAGGAGTAGATGCTAATTCCGCCTAACTCGGCGTCACCTTTCACCCGCTCGATGTAGACAAAGCTGTCGCCATCTTTCGCCCACAAACCTTGCTGGGTAGAGAGCAGCGAGCCGCCGTACATCTGCTGCGCACGGTAGTTACGCGCCATTTGTTCGCCCTGCGGCGCCACCCATTCGCCGATGGCCATCGTCAGCAGCACCAGCGGAATCGCGGTTTTCATCACCGACAACGCCACCTGCATACGGGTAAAGCCAGAAGCCTGCATGACCACCAGTTCACTGCGCTGCGCCAGCATGCCCAGCCCCAGCAAAGCACCCAGCAGCGCCGCCATCGGGAAGAAGATCTGGATATCTTTCGGCGCGCTGAGCAGGGTATACAGCCCGGCGCCCATCGCATCGTAGCTCCCCTGCCCGGCTTTTTTCAGCTGGTCGACAAACTTGATGATCCCGGAGAGCGACACCAGCATGAACAACGTCATCATGATGGTGGTGAAAATGGTTTTACCGATATAGCGGTCAAGTACACCAAAAGGCTGCATTATACCGCTCCTTTACGCATAAAACGGGCACGTAAGCGGCGCATCGGCACCGTATCCCAGAGGTTAAGCACAATCGCCAGCGCCAGATACGCCAGGTTAACCGTCCACATCCAGAACACCGGATCCAGCTTGCCTTTGCCACCATTCGACTTCAGCGATGTCTGAACCAGGAAGAACAGCAAATAAAGCAGCATTGCTGGCAGCATGGACAGTACGCGACCCTGACGCGGGTTAACCACGCTCAGCGGTACAACCATCAGCGCCATCATAAATACGGTGAATACTAACGTGATACGCCAGGTCAGCTCCGCACGGGCGCGATCGGTGTCGGTCGTCCATAGCGTACGCATGGTCATCTGGTCGGTATCGTTTGGATCCAGCGCCACGGCCTGATGACCGATAATCGCCTGATAATTCTGGAAGTCGGTAATGCGGAAATCGCGCAGCAGCGCGGTCCCTTCAAAACGCGTCCCCTGGTTCAGCGTCACGACCTGAGAGCCATCGCGCAATTGGGTAAGATGACCGGAGTCCGCTACCACCACCGAAGGCCGGGCGTTACCTTTCGGGCGGATTTGCGCGAGGAACACATCGTTGAAGTTACTGCCGTCAACGCTTTCGATGAACAGCACCGAGCCGCCGTTAGTCGCCTGCTGGAATTGCCCCTGAGCAAGCGCCGCCATACCGGGGTTCGCTTTCGCCTCCGCCAGGACTTCGTCCTGATGTCTGGAGGACCACGGTCCGGCCCACATCACGTTGACCGCCGCAATAATACTGGTAAACAGCGCCAGCACCATCGCCGCTTTTACTAAGACAGCCTTGCTCAGCCCGCAGGCGTGCATGACCGTAATTTCACTTTCGGTATACAGTTTGCCCAGCGTCATCAGCAGCCCGAGGAACAGGCTTAATGGCAAGATAAGTTGCGCCATTTCTGGCACGCCCAGCCCCAGCAGCGAGAGCACCAGATTCGCCGGGATATCACCGTCAACCGCCGCACCAAGGATCCTGACTAACTTTTGACAAAAGAAGATCAAAAGCAGGATGAATAGGATCGCAAGTTGGCTTTTGAGCGTTTCCCGAACCAGATATCTTATGATTATCACTTTAAATACGCCCGTAAAAACCCGTCTTTTGCCGGAATTTAGCTTGTTTCATGGCTTAAACGTCATTTATTCTCTTGAGTCGTCGAAATCGTCGCTAAGATCATTATACTCAACGGATCCACCTCTCAGAAATTGTTCTGACGTGCCAATGCCGTAATAACGTTAAGATTAACACGAAGTCACCGCAACAGCGGGTATGAGTTACGAAAGCTTGCAATTCTATCCGTAGCCACCGCCGTTGTCTTTAAGATTCAGGAGCGTAGTGCATGGAGTTCAGTGTAAAAAGCGGTAGCCCGGAGAAACAGCGGAGTGCGTGCATCGTCGTGGGTGTCTTTGAACCACGCCGTCTCTCTCCGATTGCAGAGCAGCTCGACAAGATCAGCGACGGGTACATCAGCGCACTGCTGCGTCGTGGCGAACTGGAAGGCAAACCAGGTCAAACCCTGTTGCTGCACCATGTTCCTAACGTTCTGTCTGAGCGAATTCTCCTCATTGGTTGTGGCAAAGAGCGCGAGCTTGATGAGCGCCAGTACAAGCAGGTCATTCAGAAAACCATCAATACGCTGAATGATACTGGCTCAATGGAAGCCGTCTGCTTCCTGACTGAGCTGCACGTCAAAGGGCGCAATAACTACTGGAAAGTGCGTCAGGCCGTTGAGACGGCACAGGAAACGCTGTACAGCTTTGATCAACTGAAGACCAACAAAAGCGAGCCGCGTCGTCCGCTGCGTAAAATGGTCTTCAACGTACCGACCCGCCGGGAACTGACCAGCGGTGAACGTGCGATCCAGCACGGTCTGGCGATCGCCGCCGGCATTAAAGCAGCAAAAGATCTCGGCAACATGCCGCCGAACATCTGTAACGCCGCCTACCTTGCCTCTCAGGCGCGCCAGCTGGCAGACAGCTACAGCAAAAATGTTGTAACCCGCGTGATCGGCGAGCAGCAGATGAAAGAGCTGGGCATGCACTCTTATCTGGCCGTCGGTCACGGCTCGCAGAATGAGTCGCTGATGTCGGTCATCGAGTACAAAGGCAATCCATCCGAAGACGCGCGTCCGATCGTGCTGGTCGGTAAAGGGTTAACCTTTGACTCCGGCGGTATCTCCATCAAACCTGCCGAAGGCATGGATGAGATGAAATACGACATGTGCGGCGCGGCAGCGGTATATGGCGTGATGCGCATGGTGGCCGAGCTTCAGCTGCCAATCAATGTCGTCGGCGTGCTGGCAGGCTGCGAAAACATGCCGGGTGGCCGTGCGTATCGTCCAGGCGACGTGCTGACCACCATGTCTGGTCAGACCGTTGAAGTTCTCAATACCGATGCCGAAGGCCGTCTGGTCCTGTGCGACGTATTAACCTACGTCGAGCGCTTTGAGCCAGAAGCGGTGATTGACGTCGCAACCCTGACCGGCGCGTGCGTGATTGCGCTGGGCCATCACATCACTGGCCTGATGTCGAACCACAACCCGCTGGCGCATGAGCTGATCGGTGCGTCCGAACAGGCTGGCGACCGCGCGTGGCGTTTACCGCTGGGTGATGAATACCAGGAGCAGCTAGAGTCCAACTTTGCGGATATGGCGAACATCGGCGGACGTCCTGGCGGCGCCATTACCGCGGGCTGCTTCCTGTCACGCTTTACCCGTAAGTACAACTGGGCGCACCTCGATATCGCCGGTACCGCATGGCGTTCAGGGAAAGCCAAAGGCGCAACCGGTCGTCCGGTGGCGCTGCTGTCGCAGTTCCTGCTCAATCGTGCCGGTTTTAACGGCGAAGAGTAAGGCGGTAAGCACAAGCAATAAGACCCGTAGGCCGGATAAGCGCAACGCCATCCGGCCTACGGTTGTGCATCATGGCAACGCATTTAAATTCACCAGAAGAAGCCCCATATATGAGAAACGCAACTTTCTATCTTCTGGACAATGACACGCAACACGATGGCTTAAGCGCCGTCGAGCAGTTGGTGTGTGAAATTGCCGCAGAACGTTGGCGTGCTGGCAAGCGCGTGCTGATCGCCTGCGAAAACGAAAAGCAGGCTCTTCGACTGGATGAAGCCCTGTGGGCAAGACCGGCAGAAAGCTTTGTTCCGCATAATCTGGCAGGTGAAGGCCCCAGAGGCGGCGCACCGGTAGAGATTGCCTGGCCGGAGAAACGCAACAGCAGCCCGCGCGACCTGCTTATCAGTTTGCGCGTTGGCTTTGCAGATTTTGCCACCGCTTTCACAGAAGTGATAGACTTCGTTCCTTACGAAGATTCTTTGAAACAATCGGCACGCGATCGCTACAAAGCTTACCGCGTGGCTGGTTTTAACCTGAATACGGCAACCTGGAAATAATGGAAAAGACATACAACCCACAAGATATCGAACAGCCGCTTTACGAGCACTGGGAAAAGCAGGGCTATTTCAAACCTAACGGCGATGAAAGCAAAGAGTCCTTCTGCATCATGATCCCGCCGCCGAACGTCACCGGCAGTTTGCATATGGGTCATGCTTTCCAGCAAACCATCATGGATACCATGATCCGCTACCAGCGCATGCAGGGTAAAAACACCCTGTGGCAGGCCGGTACCGATCACGCGGGTATCGCAACCCAGATGGTGGTTGAGCGTAAGATTGCCGCTGAAGAAGGTAAAACCCGCCACGACTACGGTCGCGAAGCGTTTATCGACAAAATCTGGCAGTGGAAAGCGGAATCCGGCGGCACCATCACCCGCCAGATGCGCCGTCTCGGCAACTCCGTTGACTGGGAGCGCGAGCGCTTCACTATGGACGAAGGTCTTTCCAATGCCGTGAAAGAAGTCTTCGTTCGCCTGTACAAAGAAGACCTGATTTATCGTGGCAAGCGCCTGGTGAACTGGGACCCGAAACTGCGCACCGCAATTTCCGACCTGGAAGTGGAAAACCGCGAGTCGAAAGGCTCAATGTGGCACATCCGCTATCCGCTGGCCGACGGTGCGAAAACCGCTGATGGTAAAGATTACCTGGTCGTCGCCACCACCCGTCCGGAAACCGTACTGGGCGATACCGGCGTGGCCGTCAACCCGGAAGATCCGCGTTATAAAGATCTGATTGGCAAATTTGTTGTTCTGCCGCTGGTTAACCGCCGCATTCCCATCGTCGGCGATGAACACGCTGATATGGAAAAAGGCACCGGCTGCGTGAAGATCACCCCGGCGCACGACTTTAACGACTACGAAGTCGGGAAACGTCACGGCCTGCCGATGATCAATATTCTGACCTTTGACGGCGACATCCGTGAAACCGCGGAAGTGTACGACACCAAAGGCGAAGAGTCCGACGTTTATTCCAATGAAATCCCGGCTGAGTTCCAGAAGCTGGAGCGCTTTGCCGCGCGTAAAGCGGTGGTTGCCGCCGTTGATGCGCTGGGCCTGCTGGAAGAAATTAAACCGCACGACCTGACCGTACCTTACGGCGACCGTGGCGGCGTGGTTATTGAACCGATGCTGACCGACCAGTGGTACGTCCGTGCCGACGTGCTGGCGAAACCGGCGGTTGAAGCGGTTGAAAACGGCGACATTCAGTTCGTACCGAAGCAGTACGAAAACATGTACTTCTCCTGGATGCGCGATATTCAGGACTGGTGTATTTCCCGTCAGCTGTGGTGGGGTCACCGTATCCCGGCATGGTATGACAACGACGGCAACGTCTACGTTGGCCGTACCGAAGACGAAGTGCGTCAGGAAAACAACCTCGGTGCCGACATTCAGCTTCGCCAGGACGAAGACGTTCTCGATACCTGGTTCTCCTCCGCACTGTGGACCTTCTCTACCCTGGGCTGGCCGGAAAACACTGACGCGCTGCGTCAGTTCCACCCAACCAGCGTGATGGTTTCCGGTTTCGACATCATCTTCTTCTGGATTGCCCGCATGATCATGATGACCATGCACTTCATCAAAGATGAAAACGGCAAGCCGCAGGTGCCGTTTAAGACCGTCTACATGACCGGTCTGATCCGCGACGACGAAGGCCAGAAGATGTCCAAATCCAAGGGCAACGTCATTGACCCGCTGGATATGGTCGACGGTATCTCCCTGGCAGAACTGCTGGAGAAACGTACCGGCAACATGATGCAGCCGCAGCTCGCCGAGAAGATTGCCAAGCGTACCGAGAAGCAGTTCCCGGACGGCATCGAGCCGCACGGCACCGACGCACTGCGCTTCACCCTGGCGGCGCTGGCCTCTACCGGTCGCGACATCAACTGGGATATGAAGCGTCTGGAAGGTTATCGTAACTTCTGTAACAAGCTGTGGAACGCCAGCCGCTTCGTGCTGATGAACACCGAAGACCAGGATTGCGGCTTCAACGGCGGCGAAATGACCCTGTCGCTGGCGGATCGCTGGATCCTTGCTGAATTCAACCAGACCATCAAAGCGTACCGCGAAGCGCTGGACAACTTCCGCTTCGACATCGCCGCGGGCATTCTGTACGAATTCACCTGGAACCAGTTCTGCGACTGGTATCTGGAGCTGACCAAGCCGGTAATGAACGGCGGTTCCGAGTCTGAACTGCGCGGTACCCGCAATACGCTGGTCACCGTTCTGGAAGGTCTGCTGCGCCTGGCGCATCCGATCATCCCGTTCATCACCGAGACCATCTGGCAGCGCGTGAAGGTGATTTCCGGTATTACCGCCGACACCATCATGCTGCAGCCGTTCCCGGAATATAACGCCGCACAGGTTGATGAAGCCGCACTGGCTGATACCGAATGGCTGAAGCAGGCGATCGTTGCCGTACGTAACATCCGTGCGGAAATGAACATCGCCCCAGGCAAACCGCTCGAACTGCTGCTGCGCGGTTGCAGCGCTGATGCGATGCGCCGTGTGAACGATAACCGCAGCTTCCTGCTGAACCTGGCGCGTCTGGAAAGCATCACCGTGCTGCCAGCCGATGACAAAGGTCCAGTCTCCGTGACCAAAATCATCGACGGTGCCGAGCTGCTGATCCCGATGGCTGGCCTCATCAATAAAGAAGATGAGCTGGCGCGTCTGGCGAAAGAAGTGGCGAAAATCGAAGGTGAGATTGCCCGTATCGAAGGCAAACTTTCCAACGAAGGTTTCGTTGCTCGCGCACCGGAAGCAGTTATCGCCAAAGAGCGTGAGAAGTTGGACGGTTATGCGGAAGCGAAAGCGAAGCTGATTGAGCAGCAGGCGGTCATCGCCGCGCTGTAAAGCTGTTTGTCGGATAAGCGTATCGCATCCAACACCGCAGACGATAAAAGCCTCTGACGCATATGCTCAGAGGCTTTTTGTTGAATTATCCTCGCTTGCGCTTCCCCTTACCGCAGTGGTATTAACTGCATATGTCTCACTTTTATGTCATGAGTTCGCTATGAGTGCCATTACCTCCGTCGCGGCGACGCTGCGTCGAATTTCTGCCGATGATAACGCCGCAATTGCCCGCGTGATCCGCAAAGTTTCCGCTGAATACGGGCTTACTGCCGATAAAGGCTATACCGTTGCCGACCCTAATCTGGATGAACTATTCCAGGTTTACAGCCAGCCGGGCGCGGCCTACTGGGTGGTTGAGCAAAACGGTGAAGTCGTGGGCGGCGGCGGCGTTGCGCCGTTAGGATGTAGCGAACCGGACATTTGCGAACTGCAAAAAATGTACTTCCTGTCGAGCGCTCGCGGTCAGGGGCTGGCGAAAAAGCTGGCGCTGATGGCCCTCGAACATGCCCGTGAACAGGGTTTCAAACAGTGCTATCTGGAGACCACGGCGTTTCTGACCGAGGCAATCCGCCTGTATGAACATTTAGGGTTTGAGCATATCAACGAAGCGCTGGGCTGTACCGGGCACGTGGATTGCGAAGTGCGGATGTTAAAGCCCCTCTGACTTCAGCCGGAGGGGCAATGGTTGCGTTACTGCATTTCGGCGGAGAGCATCAGCCGAATGACGCCAGCCGCGCGAGCGGTTGGCAGCGTCAGCACCTGTGACCATAAATCCTGCACCATTTCACAGGCGACTTTCTCTTTGCCCACACCTTTACTCGGATCAGCCATAATCTGGATATCCGGTCCAAAGCGCTGTACCAATCCCGGGCTGATGGATTGCAGATCCTGAAGCGCCAGCTGTTTCTCTTGCGCCGTAACCGTATGTTTGTTCGGGCCATAAGCCGCGTGCATCATACTCATGTCGCTGGCCATACGACGATTCATCAGCTCCCGCGGAATAATACGCACCGGGTTAATCCCGCCTTTCACCGCCGGGAACAGAAAGCGAAAACACTCGTCATCGCCCACTTTTGCCACCGCAGCAATCTGCTCTAGGTTAATTTTCATATACTCAATCACATTGGCATCGGGTGCCTGCTGCAAACGCGCCATCTGTACCTGCAGGATTTGCGGCTGAATAGCGTCGATAATCTGTTGTTCGCTTTTCCCAGCTTCTTTCAGTTGCGTTGCCTGGTTGAGGATATTCTGCCATAACGCGGGTTCCTGCTCTTTAAGTACCTGATAAACAGGCATTGCCAGCATCGCATTTTCAAATTTCTGCGCGTCCGTCAACCCATAATCAGGGCTTTCGCGCGGGATCAGGTAGTGCACATCAAACAGATTCCACGCGACAATCGCTACCACAAAAACCACCGCGCCGGAGATCTTTCCCAGCCAGCCTTTTTTGCGAAACATGCCAACGACGATAGCAATCACCGCCCCGATATAACCCGCCAACAATACGTGTGCCCAGTTCATTAACCATCCTTATGCAAAACAGTCTCTGTTGCGGGGATATATTTCCCCTTCGTGTGTTTTGATTATTACGGCAGCAGCGAGCGATTTCCAGCCACCAGATTTTGCTAATGGAAACAGGAAAGGTTAAACCGCGCGACGATCAGCGCCGCGCGTCAGAGAAGGGAGTCAGGCTGGCACGCCGCTGTGGAAGCGGAATTCATCGTCGGGAGAAGTAATCAATGCGGCTTCTACTTCGCCAAAGAACCGCACCCGACGACTGATATCGTCGGCAGAAACCTGCTGTGCCAGCGCCAGATAGTCCTGATAGTGCCGCGCCTCGGATCGCAGCAGAGAAAGATAAAATGCCTGTAAATCGTCATCCAAATACGGCGCCAGCGCGGCGAACCGTTCACAAGAACGCGCCTCAATGTAAGCCCCGCAAATCAGTTTGTCGATTAGCGTTAATGGCTCGTGGGTTCGCACCTCTTTGAGCATGCCTTTGGCATAACGGCTGGCGGTAATTTTGACATAGGGAATGTTGCGGCTCATCATCGCCTCACGCACCTGCCAGAAGTGGTGCAGCTCTTCTTTGATCAGCAAAACCATGCTGTCGATCAGCTTGCGCCCCCACGGGTCGTCAGTTTGCGGCATTACGCTTTTGCTTATCTGTTTATTCAGCGCGATAAAATCCGGTTCATCCCCTTCTCTGAAAGCATACGCTTCATAGGGTTTCAGCCAGTCCAGTAGCGCCTGCGATCCCTGTTTATCTGCAACATACTTACGCACCAGCAGCATGGCCGTTTGCGCCGCTTTCAGCTCGCAGACGAGATGATCCGTCAGTAACAGAGGGAGATTCGCCGGGGCTCGCGCTTTATCAAGCCAGGCCTGGGGCGTTTTACAGTGCAGGAAGTTGTGGATCGGGGAAAGTATTTGCAGGTAATCCATACGTTATCCTTGGCCTACGGCAGCAGACGCTACCGTAGGTCAGCAGATGACTTAGTGACGCACGCCGTCATCATCTTCGTCGACGAGGTCTTCATCGTCGCCGTCTTCACCTTCTTCGCCGTTCGGGTCTTCAAAATAGGTGCCCCAACCGTCGTATTCCACATCAAATTTTTCAGCCAGGTTCATCAGTTGCTCAACCTGAGCGTCGATCAACTCGGCATTCAGAGCACATTCGCTCAGGATGTCACAGCAAATAACCGTGTCGCCCTCTTCCACTTCCAGCTCTTCCGGCTCGGTCACTTCATAACCCAGCTTGAAGGCTTCTACTGCCGCTTTTTCCAGGGTTTCAAAGTCGTCCGCGGAAAGGTGATGCTCGATGGTGTACAGCGCGTCTGGATCGCTGCCATCTTCGAGTAACTCTTCAATAATCAAGCGCGTTTCTTCACGCTGTTCTTCCAGTAGTTCCGGGTTTGCCATGGCTCATTCCTCATAATGTCCTGCCGATACTCTTATTGTCACATACCGTTGTCATTGCCTCCACCTTTCCAGGAAAGATTTGTTAAACAAGGTTGCAAATGAATAAACATCCATATAAATTGAATTTTAATTCAATAAATGGCCTAAGCCATGTGAGGGAACTATGTCTGCGTTTTATCAGAAACATTTTTTGAAACTGCTTGATTTCACCTCTGCTGAACTCACGTCACTGCTCCAGCTCGCCGCGCAGCTCAAGACGGATAAGAAAAACGG
The DNA here is from genome assembly GCF_013729795.1 of Citrobacter sp. RHBSTW-00859. Classification (NCBI taxonomy): domain Bacteria; kingdom Pseudomonadati; phylum Pseudomonadota; class Gammaproteobacteria; order Enterobacterales; family Enterobacteriaceae; genus Citrobacter; species Citrobacter sp. RHBSTW-00859. The sequence goes on from NZ_CP056284.1 coordinate 4,294,337, forward strand.
TACCGAGGTCGCTAAACTCACCGGTAAAAACATCGCGCTCATCTTCGAAAAAGACTCAACCCGCACCCGTTGCTCTTTCGAAGTTGCCGCATACGATCAGGGCGCGCGCGTGACGTATCTCGGGCCGAGCGGCAGCCAGATTGGTCATAAAGAGTCGATCAAAGACACCGCCCGCGTACTCGGTCGTATGTACGACGGTATTCAGTATCGGGGCCACGGTCAGGAAATTGTCGAGACGCTGGCGGAATATGCCGGAGTTCCGGTTTGGAACGGATTAACCAACGAATTTCACCCTACCCAACTGCTGGCGGATTTACTCACGATGCAGGAACACCTGCCGGGTAAAGCGTTTAATGAGATGGTGCTGGTCTACACCGGCGATGCCCGCAACAATATGGGCAATTCCATGCTGGAAGCCGCTGCGTTAACCGGACTGGATCTGCGCCTGGTCGCGCCCCAGGCCTGCTGGCCGGAGGAAAGCCTCGTTGCGGAGTGTAAAGCGCTGGCACAGAAAAACGGCGGCAATATAACGCTAACCGAAGATGTCGCCACGGGCGTGAAAGGCGCGGACTTCATCTATACCGACGTCTGGGTATCGATGGGCGAAGCGAAAGAGAAATGGGCCGAACGTATTGCGCAGTTGCGTAAGTACCAGGTTAATAGCGCGATGATGGCGTTGACCGGCAATCCGCAGGTGAAATTCCTGCACTGCCTGCCTGCGTTCCATGACGATCAAACCACGCTTGGCAAACAAATGGCGCAGGAATATGGTCTGCACGGCGGCATGGAAGTGACCGACGAGGTGTTTGAGTCACCCGCCAGTATCGTATTTGATCAGGCAGAAAACCGGATGCACACCATCAAAGCGGTGATGGTCGCGACGCTTTCCAAATCATAGCATTGCGTGATTGAATTGCCGGATGGCGATGCTGACGCACCCTATCCGGCCTACCATCGTACTTCCGTAGGCCGGATAAGTCGCACCCGGCAAACTGGTTTATGCTACCCGCATTTTCACCACGGCTTTGCGTACCAGTGCCGGAGCGCCGACCGCGCAAAGCGGTTTATGCACTTCGCCCGGATAAAAGACGACGAAGTCACCTTCGTTCAGCACCACCGTTTTCTCCTGTTCGCCTTCCGGCAGGAAGGCGATATCTTTATCCGCCAACCAGTCAGTTTCCGGTGCGCCCGCAGGCTGCGTGCTGAAAGTCATGCCTTCCTGACCTTTGAGCAGGATCTGAATATCCAGATAGCGAGCGTGATATTCGGCGCGGCGCTGCGCAAACGGCTCCGTCATATCTTCAGCAATCAGATAGAACAGACGTTCGCCGTTGATGTCGTGTTTACCCTTTTCCGTCGCATCCGTCACGTGCGCTTTAATGTGCTCAATCGCCTGACGCAGCTCTTCCGGCAGCCAGGCATCCAGGTTGTGAATATTGCCGACAATCATTTCAAACCCCTTAATTAAAACATCGTTTCATTTTAGTTGTTATACGAAAAAACGGTCTGCCATACCACTGCTATTTGCCGATATTTTGCGTCAACGCATGTTTATCGCTGATGATGTTAAATAATTGCTAATAGCCAGCAACAGGTTATGCATAAACTCTGCATAACTTTCGTCTCATACTTTTCAACTCAGTCACTAACTCACTGTTATAGAAAGCTTTGTTAGAAAAACCAGCCATCGATCACATTTTACGTCTCCTTCGTTATCTTTCTTCATCGCCATATTTATTTTGAAATAAACCTTACAGTACAAATAATAAAATAATAGATTCGCATAAAAATTCATTAAATATAAAAAAACATATAAAAATCAACGCGCTATTTAATTTATTGAATATTTAAATATGTACATAAAATTAACACAGTTAAATAACAAGACATATTCCTGAGTAGTAATTCAATTATTCATGTTTTTATTTTTTAAATTCTCAGAGCCATCTCATAAATTAAACAACAAATGCCAAACATCGACCTGACTGTGAAATGAATCACGTTTCTCTATCAGATAAGATCTAAATATAGATTCTGAAATCAGCTGAAAAACCATGACTGCAATAAACATTATTTGCAGGCACCTCCTCTTTATTTTTTAAAATCGTATTAAAGGAATAATGATGGAAAAGCATTATGTCGGGTCTGAAATCGGTCAATTACGTAGCGTAATGCTACATCGCCCTAACCTCAGCCTAAAAAGGCTGACGCCGTCAAATTGCCAGGAACTGCTTTTTGATGATGTTCTTTCGGTAGAACGTGCAGGAGAAGAGCATGACATTTTCGCCAACACGTTACGTCAACAGGGAATTGAGGTTCTGTTACTCACTGATTTATTGACACAAACTCTGGATATCACTGATGCCAAAAGCTGGCTACTGGATACACAAATTTCTGATTATCGCCTTGGCCCCGCTTTCGCCACGGATATTCGCGCCTGGCTTGCAGATATGCAGCACCGGGAGCTCGCCCGACATTTAAGCGGTGGGCTGACATACGGAGAAATTCCTGCCTCAATCAAAAATATGGTGGTCGATACTCACGATATTAATGACTTTATTATGAAGCCATTACCAAACCACTTATTTACCCGCGACACCTCATGCTGGATATATAACGGCGTATCCATTAATCCGATGGCAAAAACTGCACGTCAACGAGAAACTAATAACTTGCGGGCGATTTACCGTTGGCATCCACAATTTGCCGATGGTGATTTTATTAAATATTTCGGCGATGAAAATATTAATTACGACCACGCCACATTAGAAGGTGGAGATGTACTGGTCATTGGTCGCGGCGCAGTTCTCATCGGTATGTCGGAACGTACCACGCCGCAGGGCATTGAGTTCCTTGCCCAGTCGCTATTTAAGCATCGCCAGGCAGAACGCGTCATCGCAGTCGAACTGCCGAAACATCGCTCCTGTATGCACCTCGATACCGTCATGACCCACATCGATATCGATACCTTCTCCGTCTACCCGGAAGTGGTGCGCCCGGATGTCCAGTGCTGGACCTTGACACCAGACGGGCGCGGCGGCCTGAAACGCACCCAGGAAAGTACGCTGGTACATGCCCTCGAAAAAGCACTTGGCCTCGACCAGATCAATCTGATCACCACCGGTGGCGACGCTTTCGAAGCTGAACGCGAACAGTGGAATGACGCGAACAATGTTCTGACGCTGCGCCCCGGGGTTGTGGTGGGCTATGAACGCAACATCTGGACCAACGAGAAATACGACAAAGCTGGCATCACTGTTTTACCCATTCCTGGCGACGAACTGGGACGTGGGCGCGGCGGTGCGCGCTGCATGAGTTGTCCGCTGGAACGCGACGGTATTTAAGGAGACGTTATGGAAAACAAACCTACCCTGGTTGTGGCGCTGGGCGGCAATGCGCTACTCAAACGCGGCGAACCGCTGGAAGCCGACATCCAACGCAAGAATATTGAGCTGGCGGCAAGAACTCTCGCTCAACTCACGCAGCAGTGGCGCGTAATTCTGGTACACGGCAATGGCCCGCAGGTTGGACTTTTGGCGTTACAAAACAGTGCTTATGCCAACGTCACCCCCTATCCGCTCGATATTCTCGGCGCAGAAAGTCAGGGAATGATTGGCTATATGCTGCAACAGGCCCTGAAAAACCAGCTCCCACAGCGTGAAATTAGTGTCCTGCTGACTCAGGTTGAAGTCGATGCCCACGATCCGGCCTTCAGCAATCCCACCAAATATATCGGGCCGATTTATGACGAACCCCAGGCCCACGCGTTACAGGCGGAAAAAGGCTGGGTTTTCAAAGCCGATGGTAAAGCATTCCGCCGTGTTGTGCCCTCTCCACAACCCAAACGAATCGTGGAAAGTGACGCCATTCGCACACTGATCGCCCGCGATCATCTGGTTATCTGCAACGGCGGTGGCGGCGTACCGGTGGTGGAAAAAGCCGATGGCTACCACGGTATTGAAGCGGTGATCGACAAAGATCTCTCCGCCGCCCTGCTCGCCAAACAAATCCACGCCGATGCGCTGCTGATCCTGACCGATGCCGATGCGGTGTATCTCGACTGGGGCAAACCTACCCAGCGCCCGCTGGCCCAGGTTACGCCGGAACGGCTCAGCGAAATGCAATTCGACGCCGGTTCAATGGGCCCCAAAGTCACCGCCTGCGCGGAATTTGTCTCTCACTGTCACGGGATTGCTGGCATCGGCTCGTTGGCTGACGGTTCGGCCATTCTCGCCGGTGACAAAGGCACGCTAATTCGGCGCGAAGCCACTGATGTTAACGCTTAAGGCTTTTTTTGCTGGGTAAAGCGAAGCCTTATCCAGCCTACATAAGGATATTTTCATGACTGTTAACCTGAAAAATCGCAATTTTCTCAAATTGCTGGACTACACCCCAACGGAAATCCAGTACCTGATCGATTTGGCTATCGAGTTAAAAACGGCGAAAAAAGCCGGGCGCGAAAGGCAAACGCTGGTTGGTAAAAATATCGCGCTAATCTTCGAAAAAACGTCAACTCGCACCCGCTGCGCCTTTGAAGTCGGCGCTTTCGATCAGGGCGCACAGGTGACCTACCTTGGCCCAAGCGGCTCGCAGATTGGTCATAAAGAATCGATGAAAGATACCGCCCGCGTGTTAGGCCGCATGTATGACGGTATTGAATACCGCGGCTACGGCCAGGAGATCGTGGAAGAACTGGGTCAGTTCGCTGGTGTGCCGGTCTGGAACGGGCTGACGAATGAATTCCACCCTACGCAGATCCTCGCGGATCTGATGACCATGCTGGAACACGCCCCGGGTAAAACCTTACCCGAACTGAGCTTCGCTTACCTCGGTGACGCCCGCAATAACATGGGCAATTCGCTGATGGTCGGCGCGGCGAAAATGGGGATGGATATTCGTCTGGTCGCACCGAAATCCTTCTGGCCGGACGAGGCGCTGGTTGCCGAATGCCGTGAAATCGCCAGCGTGACGGGCGCGCGCATTACGCTCACAGAGGATGTTGAGGAAGGTGTTTACGACGTGGACTTTCTCTACACCGATGTCTGGGTTTCGATGGGGGAACCCAAAGAGGCGTGGGCAGAACGCGTCAGCCTGATGACGCCTTATCAAATTAACCAGCAGGTCATCGATGCGACCGGCAATCCCAATGTGAAATTCATGCACTGCCTGCCCGCCTTCCATAACGAGCACACCACAGTGGGCCGTGAAATCGAAGCGGCTTACGGCCTGAAAGGGCTTGAAGTCACGGAGGAGGTATTTGAGTCAGCGCATTCCATCGTCTTCGACGAAGCAGAAAACCGGATGCATACCATTAAAGCGGTCATGGTAGCGACACTCGGCGACTAACCCCAGCGGGCATGTGTCGCCTGGCGGCATATGCCCAAGCTATCCGGAGAACATCATGGGCAAATTCAAATTTCCCAGCGCGTATACCATCCTGTTTATTCTTATTGCGCTCGTCGCCGTTATGACCTGGATTGTCCCTGCCGGGAAATACCAGATGGCGATGAATGCCACCCTGGGCAAAGAAGTGCCGGTTGCCGGTACCTATGCCCCAACAGAGGCGCATCCACAAGGTTTAACGGCTGTACTGCTGGCTCCGATTGACGGGCTTTATAACCACGAAACCTACACCGCAGGCGCGATTGATGTGGCGTTGTTTGTCCTGATTATTGGCGGGTTTCTCGGCGTGGTAAACAAAACGGGCGCCATCGACGCAGGAATCGAACGCGTGACGGTCAGGCTGAACGGCAAAGAAGAGTGGATGATCCCCATCCTGATGGGACTTTTCGCCGCCGGAGGTACGATTTACGGCATGGCGGAAGAATCACTCCCTTTCTACACCTTATTGGTTCCGGTCATGATGGCTGCGCGCTTTGATCCACTGGTTGCTGCTGCAACCGTTTTGCTTGGCACAGGCATCGGCACCCTCGGTTCAACAATCAACCCTTTCGCAACGGTTATCGCCGCTAACGCCGCCGGGATCCCCTTCACCCAAGGAATGCTGATGCGCATTCTGCTGCTGGTCGTCGGCTATGTTATCTGTGTGGTATGGGTCATGCGCTATGCACGGAAAGTTCGCAGCCATCCTGAGCTTTCCATCGTGGCCGATAAAATGGAGGAAAACCGTGCCCATTTTCTCGGTAGTCGCGCCAATACCAATCTTGAATTCACGGCTACGCGTAAGTGGATCCTGCTGATATTCGCCGCCGCCTTTGCAGTGATGATTTATGGCGTCGCGGTGCTCGGCTGGTGGATGGCGGAAATATCTGGGGTTTTTCTGGCATCTGCGATTATCGTCGGCGTAATTGCCCGCATGAGTGAAGAAGCATTCACCAGTACCTTCATTGACGGGGCTCGGGATCTGCTCGGCGTGGCGCTGATTATCGGCATTGCGCGCGGTATCGTCGTGGTGATGGACAACGGCATGATCACCCACACCATTTTGCACAGCGCCGAAAATTTAGTCTCCGGTCTGTCCACCACCATTTTCATCAATGTGACTTACTGGCTGGAAGTCTTGCTCTCCTTCCTGGTCCCTTCCTCGTCTGGCCTGGCGGTGCTCACGATGCCCATTATGGCCCCGCTGGCTGACTTCGCCCATGTGCAAAGGGATCTGGTCGTCACCGCGTATCAATCCGCTTCCGGCATTGTGAATCTGATTACCCCCACCTCAGCGGTTGTGATGGGTGGGTTGGCCATCGCTCGTGTTCCTTATGTGCGCTACCTGAAATGGGTCGCACCACTGCTGCTAATTCTGACGGTGCTGAACATGGTTGTTCTGAGTATCGGCGCGATGCTGTAGTCCTGTTGGCCGTCGGATCCCGACGGCTTTTTTGAGCGCGCTCTCGTTTTTCTGCACAACCGCCCGTTTGAGCCGTTATTGATACTGCAAATGTGGTGAATTTCGCCATCGCATTGATACAAATGATAAATTTAGGGTGTTTTTATGAAGGAATTCGATGATTACTCGACCAAAGAGCAGAAACAGTTGGCGATTTGTCAGCGCCTGATTAGCGAAAAAAGCTACCTGTCTCAGGAAGCGCTTCGCCGCGATCTACAACACCATGGTTTCACCGGGATTAGCCAGTCAACGGTATCTCGTCTGCTGAAACTGCTCGGTGCTATAAAAATAAGAAATACAAAAGGGCAAAAAATTTATTCTGTAAATCCGCAATCACGACCCGCGCCTGATGCTGCCCGATCGATTGCTGAAATGGTGGTCAGCGTGGAACACAATAGCGAGTTTATCCTCATCCACACGGCGGCTGGCTATGGTCGCGCCGTAGCCAGAATCCTCGATTATCACGCGTTGCCAGAAATTCTCGGCGTCATTGCCGGTAGCAGTATTGTCTGGGTCGCGCCGCGGGTGGTACAGCGAACGGGCCTGGTCCACAAGCAGATTAATTATCTATTCAAAATGAATTAAAATTCATAAGAACCGTTTGCGATGAATAAATAGTGCATTTTTCGCTTGATCCCATAACGGAGCTGAGTATAATCGCGGACAATTTGCCGGGAGGATGTATGGTTCAGTGTGTACGACATTTTGTCTTACCGCGTCTGAAAAAGGACGCTGGCCTGCCGTTTTTCTTTCCGTTGATCACCCATTCCGAGCCCCTCAATTGAGGGGCTTTTTTTTTGCCCAGGCGTCAGGAGATAAACATGGCTAACCCGCTCTATCAAAAACACATCATTTCCATAAACGACCTCAGCCGCGATGACCTTAATCTGGTCCTCGCGACGGCGGCGAAATTAAAAGCTAACCCGCAGCCAGAGCTGTTAAAACATAAGGTCATCGCCAGTTGCTTCTTTGAAGCGTCAACCCGCACCCGTTTATCTTTTGAAACCTCCATGCACCGTCTGGGCGCCAGCGTGGTGGGTTTCTCTGACAGCAGCAACACGTCGCTTGGCAAAAAAGGCGAAACTCTGGCCGATACCATTTCCGTCATTAGCACCTATGTCGACGCCATCGTGATGCGTCATCCGCAGGAAGGTGCCGCGCGTCTGGCAACAGAGTTCTCCGGTAACGTGCCGGTACTGAACGCCGGCGACGGTTCCAACCAGCATCCCACCCAAACGCTGCTGGATCTGTTTACCATTCAGGAAACGCAGGGTCGCCTGGACAATCTGCAAATCGCCATGGTGGGTGACCTGAAATATGGCCGCACCGTCCACTCCCTGACCCAGGCGCTGGCAAAGTTCGAAGGTAACCGCTTCTACTTCATCGCCCCGGACGCGCTGGCCATGCCGCAATACATTCTGGATATGCTGAATGAAAAAGGTATCGCCTGGAGCCTGCATGGCACTATCGAAGAGGTAATGGCGGAGGTCGATATCCTCTACATGACCCGCGTACAAAAAGAGCGTCTGGACCCGTCCGAATACGCCAACGTGAAAGCACAGTTTGTTCTGCGTGCCAGCGATCTGAACGGTGCCAGAGCGAACATGAAGGTGCTGCATCCGCTGCCGCGCATTGATGAAATCACCACCGACGTCGACAAGACGCCGCACGCCTGGTATTTCCAGCAGGCTGGCAACGGCATCTTCGCCCGCCAGGCGTTACTGGCACTGGTACTGAATAGCGAACTGGCACTGTAAGGGAGAAAAAGAGATGACACACGATAACAAACTGCAGGTTGAAGCCATCAAACGTGGCACCGTAATTGACCATATTCCCGCACAGGTTGGTTTTAAGCTGCTGACGTTGTTCAAACTGACTGAAACCGACCAGCGTATCACCATCGGCCTGAACCTGCCGTCTGGCGAAATGGGCCGTAAAGACCTGATTAAAATCGAAAATACGTTCCTGACCGACGAGCAGGTAAACCAGCTCTCCCTATACGCTCCGCAGGCAACGGTAAACCGCATTGACGATTATGACGTGGTGGGTAAATCACGTCCGAGCCTGCCTGAACGTATCGATAACGTGCTGGTTTGCCCGAACAGCAACTGCATCAGCCATGCTGAACCAGTATCGTCCAGTTTTTCAGTGAAAAAGCGCGCTGATGACATCGCACTCAAATGCAAATACTGTGAAAAAGAGTTTTCGCATTATGTGGTGCTGGCCAATTAATTGGTGTTGGTAATGATTTCCCGGCTCCCTATAATGGCCGGGAACATTCTATTACCGCTGTAATTCAGGAGAAATCATGAGCAAGACTATCGCGACGGAAAATGCACCAGCAGCAATCGGCCCATACGTTCAGGGCGTTGACCTGGGTAGCATGGTAATCACTTCCGGTCAGATCCCGGTCGATCCGAAAACCGGTGCCGTATCGGAAGACGTGTCCGCTCAGGCGCGTCAGTCGCTGGAAAACGTACAAGCTATCGTTGAAGCAGCAGGCCTGAAAGTGGGCGACATCGTAAAAACTACCGTCTTCGTTAAAGACCTGAACGATTTCGCAACCGTAAACGCGACCTACGAAGCGTTCTTCACCGAGCACAACGCCACTTTCCCGGCGCGTTCTTGCGTGGAAGTTGCCCGTCTGCCGAAAGACGTGAAAATCGAGATTGAAGCGATCGCCGTTCGTCGCTAAGCGTAAAAAAAACCGCCGGAAATCACTCCGGCGGTTCTGTTTTTACTCACTCAGGCTGTTATCAGAAATTGTGTTTAATATTCAGCATAAAGCCCTTGTCGCTGATGTTGTCCTCTTTCCAGTGGAAAGCGTCCACCCCGGCGCTGGTGTTACCGGCGTTATACTTCACACCCACCTGTGCCATGCTGTTGATGCTGCCACCTTTCTGACCGTCGTCAACGTTGAAGCTCTGACCTGCCGCCCCCTGCAGGGACGCTTTTTTGCCAGTACTGACGTAGCTCAGGTTCGGGCCGCCTTCCAGCGTCGCCGTTGCTGCCCAGCCATCCTTACCGGCATAGCTCAGCTTCATACCCACCACTGAATCAACCGCCGTTTCCGTGCTGCTGTTCATGTTCAGGTTAAAGTCGCCAGCACCGCGCTCCTGATAACCGTCTTCCATGGTGTGACGCAGTTTCAGACCAGCATATGGCACAACATCCAGCCCTTCGCTGACGGCGAAGGTTTTACGACCCTCGGTACGCAGCTCCAGGTACTGCTGACGGCTGTCCGCCAGCGCCTGTTTGTTGACATCACCGTAGTTAATGCCGCGTTTGCTGTCGAGCTGATGTACGTCGTAACGCAGGGCGTTGTTCCAGGAGAGACCTTCCTCACCGAGCGGCATGGCGTGCTCCAGACCCAGGAACTGACTGTAACCGCCGGTGATACCGTCGCTGCCGGAAGAGACATTGCCTTTACCGTCCAGACGGGCAATACCGTACTCCATGGTCAGCGACTGATTATCGCCAAAGCCCAGTTTCTGACGCAGGGCCATCATGTCGTACTGAGTGTCTTTACCCAGTTCGGCACGCTGGTCACCTTTCGCCACCAGGTTAAACGACAGACCATTACCCAGTTCCGGCGCGGCATCCGCCAGCATATCGAAGCGGTTGCTGAGTCTGCGGGCGTCGCGGGAGACGTTCACAGCCTTGTTGCCGCTGATTTGCTTCATCGCCTTCGTCACGTCGGCAGAGGTTTTCAGGTTCAGACTGCTGAACAGCTCGTTGTTGGTGTACGCGGCATCCAGCGCGCCGGCAACACCGCTGACGCTGCTGTCGGTCACCACATCGGTGTAGGCGTTTTTGGTCATGGTGACGTCCACGTTGCCGTTCGCGTCTTTCTGACCCTGCGCGCTCCACACCACGCTTTCAGAGGTAATGTTTTCCAAGCCTTCCACATCAGCCCCGGTAAAGACGTTGTCGAAGGTCTGAGTCGTGGCAGCCGTACCTGCGGTGAAACCGGTATCCACGCTGACAGAATCCAGTGCCAGGGCATTACTACCCGCATTAAGCGTACCGACAGAGCCGCTGGCGCTGGTACCCAACACATAACCACTCACACGCTGAACAGAAGCGGGGGCAGAATTGCTGTCAGTTGGCGCAGACCCCATCTGTGTATCATCTGACGACATTGCACCGCCGTTCAGATTAATGGTGCCGCTGTTATGGATGGTGCTGCCTGCTGCGCCATCGTTGTAGAACGCCTGGCCGTTGTCGGCATTAATATTGATGGTGCCATCGTTGTACGCAACACCGCCATTGAACACAGCCATGCCAATTAATTGCGTATTCGCTGCAGGTGTTGTCTCGGTTGTATTCTCAAGGTTGATGGTGCCTTTATTGATAATGGTGCCGCCGTTGGCATACATCCCCACGCCGGAGTCATTGACGGTAATGGCGCCGTTATTCGTCGCGGTTCCGCTTTTGATAACCATACCGCCGCCAATAGCAGAAATACAATTCAGGTTAGCGTTGCACTGAAGCGTTAAGTTTTGCGTCGCAGAGTTTGCATTGTGAACAATCACACCGCCGGTTTCGTTAGTAATGGTGGCACCCATATTTGCCCCCATTGCCCAGGTATTCCCTCCCGTCGTGGTTATTGTTCCACTATTAGAACCTGTCACACCTGGCTGTATTACCGAAATCCCTAAAACGGAAATCTTATTAGCTATAGGGGTATAGTCGTTTGTGAAAGTGTACCATGTCTGATTGGCGATCTTATTGTGGATGACATTAATATCACCGGTATTAATGATTTTAGTACCACTATTAAAACCAGCTAAAGTGTCAACAATATAACCATTACTTACGGTTATCGGTGTTGCATCCATCGTTATGGAACCACTGTTCTCAATCATGCTTCCTTTTTTAGCAAAAGCCAGCGAGTTGAAAGACCCTCCTGTGGCGGTCACCTTGACGTCGCCTTTGTTTATAAATTTACTGTTGGCACCCTCAACCAAAATTGACTGAGTACCAAAAATATTCGCGTTACTACCGTTATTTTTAGTAGCGATGTTCAGCGTCGAAGTATCATCTAATATCAACAAACCGCCGCCGGTTATGCTGGCAAACTCCATGTAACCATCACTTGCACTTCTACCGGTTAAGCTTGATGCCCCCTGAACTGTGACCTGGTTTCCGGCACCATTAACCGCAATACCGACCATATCCGGCGCAATGGCCCAGTCGGATGTTTCTATGGCACTGTTAAGATTGATACCGTCCTGAACCACCACCGCATTGTTGTTTCCGGTAACGTTCAGCCCTTTCACATGGTCCTGATAAGTGTTAGTCGCGCCTTTAATTGTGCCGTTATTAATCAATTCAGTGTGATAAGGAGTAGCATCAAGGGAAATCGATCCGGTCACCGTCACATTATTAAAGGCTCCTGATACATCCAGACCCGTCATATCACGGCCAAACGGCACCGGATCGGTCGGTGAATTCGGATACGCCATCGGGTCGGTGCGGTTATCCTTCACGTTGATAGAGCCATCAACCAGAACGTTGGTGGCGTTTTGTGCAGAGTCATTTTGCGACGAGACAACAACGCCGCGATAGCCCAGGCCATCAGCAAAACGCAATGGTTTGCTGAGTGAGTCTTCCGTATTCGCGGTAACATTCACCGTACCGGATAATTTAACATCCGCCGATGTGCCAGAAACATTCAGACCTGTTGCAGAGGTATTAACATTCATTACGCCCGACAGCGTGACCTCATTATCATCACCAGCAACTATGGCCCCCGTCGCTTGCTTGCCGGTAATTGTCATATCGTCAGACGCCAGGTTAACGATGTTTGCATTACCTATCACGTTCAGACCGGTGGATAACTCGCCCACCACCATTTTACCATTCTGATTTATAGTGTTGCTGTCGCCGCTGACTTTTGTCCCCGTAGCGCCACCAGTCACAGAACTCTCGCCGTCGTTATTGATAATGTTGTTATTACCAGCAACATCTGTACCGGCAGAGTCTGTGCCGTCCGCAGTCGTTTTTCCTTTGTTATCAACGGTATTATTGTTGCCGTCCACGCTGGTGCCGGTGCCGCCGGCAGTGGCGCTGGTATCTCCTTCGTTAGTGATTTCGTTTTTGTCGCCAGTGACATCCGTACCGATGGAGCCTGCGCCATCAGCGGTGGTTTTGCCTTTGTTGTCGATGATGTTGTCGTTGCCATCCACACTGGTGCCAGTGCCGCCTGCAGCAGCGCTGGTGTCGCCTTCGTTAATGATTTTGTTGCCGTTCCCGTCTACATCCGTACCGGTAGAGCCTGCGCCATCGGCAGTGTTATTACCCTTGTTGTCGATGGTGTTGCCGTTACCGTCAGCTTTAGTGCCGGTACCACCGCCAGTGGCGCTGTTGTCACCGGTGTTGTTAATGTCGTTGCCGTCGCCGGTCACGTCTGTACCGGTGGAGCCCGCACCATCCGCCGTGGTTTTGCCCTTGTTGTCGATGGCGTTCTCGTTGCCGTCCACGCTAGTGCCGGTGCCGCCATTGGCTGCGCTGGTGTCGCCTTCGTTAATGATTTTGTTGCCGTTACCGTCTACATCCGTACCGGTAGAGCCTGCGCCATCGGCAGTGTTGTTACCTTTATTGTCGATGGTGTTGCCGTCGCCGTCAGCTTTAGTGCCGGTACCGCCGCCAGTGGCGCTGTTGTCACCGGTGTTGTTAATGTCGTTGCCGTCGCCGTCAGCTTTGGTGCCAGTGGAGCCTTCACCGTCGGCAGTGTTTTTGCCGTTGTTGTTGATGTCGTTGTTGTCGCCGGTCACGTCAGTGCCCGTACCACCATTGGTGCCGCTGTTGTCGCCACCGTTGTTAATGGTGTTGCCGTTACCGTCTACATCCGTACCGGTAGAGCCTGCGCCATCGGCAGTGTTGTTACCCTTGTTGTCGATGGTGTTGCCGTCGCCGTTCACATCGGTGCCGGTACCGCCGTTGGTGGCGCTGCTCTCGCCGCCGTTATTGATGGAGTTACCGTCGCCGTCAGCTTTGGTGCCGGTGGAGCCTTCACCGTCGGCAGTGTTTTTGCCGTTGTTGTTGATGTCGTTGTTGTCGCCGGTCACGTCAGTGCCCGTACCACCATTGGTGCCGCTGTTGTCGCCACCGTTGTTAATGGTGTTGCCGTTACCGTCTACGTCCGTACCGGTAGAGCCTGCGCCATCGGCAGTGTTGTTACCTTTATTGTCGATGGTGTTGCCGTCGCCGGTCACGTCAGTACCGGTAGAGCCGGCGCCATCGGCGGTATTGTTGCCGCCGTTATCAACTGTGTTGCCGTTGCCGTCCACGTCTGTACCGGTGCCGCCGTTGGTGGCGCCGTTATCGCCGGTGTTGTTGATGTCGTTGCCGTCGCCGGTCACGTCTGTACCGGTGGAGCCTTCACCGTCTGCGGTATTTTTGCCGCCGTTGTTGATGGTGTTGTCGTTGCCGTCCACGTCGGTGCCGGTACCACCGTTGGTGCCGCTGTTATCACCGGTGTTGTTGATGGTGTTGCCGTCGCCGTTAACATCGGTACCATTGGAGCCTTCACCGTCTGCGGTGTTGTTGCCGCCGTTGTTGATGGTGTTGCCGTTGCCGTCCACGTCGGTGCCGGTGCCGCCGCCAGTAGCGCCGGTATCGCCATTCACATTAACATCGTTATCATCACCGTTGATAATCGTCCCGGTATCGCCCGGGCCGCCTGCGGTGGAGCCGCCATCAACCGTTTTCTGCTGCCCGTCGCCGTCGATAACCGTGGTATCTGCGCTCGCCAGGGTAAGCTCTCCTGCGCGGTTGTACGACCAGAACAGGTTGTTACTGCCGTACGTTCCCTGCATCACCAGCGCATTGCCCATCACGTTCAGGCTGGTCACGGTCAGGGTTTTGCCGTCCGGTGCGGTCAGCAGGTAGCCGTCGCCCTGCTTGGTAATGGCGAAGGTGGTATTGGTATAAGTGACGCCATTCACCACCAGAGAGGCAAAGGTCAGGGTTTTCGCGCCCCGATCAAGGGTAACGCCATTGTCATAAACGAAGGTGGAGGTATCAGGTGTAACGGGGTCCACCGGATCGACAGGGTCGACAGGGTCCACCGGATCAACAGGCAACCCGGAGGACGAATGGCTGCCGCCGCCACCTCCGCCGCTCGCCGCGATACCCACCGTGGCCGCCAGCGCGGCGATACCGTCCGTCACCCACGCCCAGTTCTGCTCTAAAAAGCTTTCCGTGGCTTTCTGGCACTCCGGCGACAGTTTAGCCAGCTCAGCCTGAGAAAGGCTGCTGATATTTTCGGGACACTGCTTTTTTTTGTCTTCGTTGTTGTTAAGATCGGCGGCAAATGTATTACCGCTTAATGCCAGGGCAATACAAAATGAAATAGCTTTCCTTTGCATAATGTTACTCTCTCTGATGTGAGCGAAATGATATAGATAAAACGACATAGCGACGAAACATGCCGCCGCAGATTCTCCGAACCTGTGCAACAGCGGCACCATATAAATAAATTTATATAGAAGCGAGTATATCCAAAGACATATTTCATAACAACGAATCATCGCCATGAATATATATCTCAACGCATTGTTTTTATTGGAATTGATAAAAATAAGAATAAAGGGATCATTAAAAAAAACATAAAATACAACATGTTGCAATCATAGATTTTTATGTAAATTTTTTAATTCTCGATATTTTACGGAATGAATGGAGGGGGAGTGCTAAGGCATATCTTATAAATTATAATTTTTAATATATGAATATTAAAAAACAATATTCTAGGTGAATTTATTCACTTATCATTCACATTTATCGAATTAATTATCTTTTAACAGAAATAATAATACGCATGAATTTTCTGCGGCGCGAATCATCGGGCGATTCCGATACTCCTCCTGCGCCAGGTTACAGCTGCGTTGGCTTTTTAAGGGGCCAACGCAGCCGATATCTTGTGCTTACTGCCAGCCGTAGCGGCGGCTATAAAAACCTTTCACGAGCTGGGTTAATGTCATGTAGCCCGCCAGAATCGCAATCAGCCACGGGAAGTAGCTCAGCGGCAGCGCCTGCAATTGCAGATAGTTGGCCAGCGGCGAGAACGGTAATGCAATGCCTACCACCATGACCACCAGCGTCATCAGCATCAGCGGCCATGCGGCGCGGCTTTGGATGAACGGCACGCGGCGGGTACGGATCATATGCACAATCAGCGTTTGCGACAGCA
Organism: Citrobacter sp. RHBSTW-00859; assembly: GCF_013729795.1. NCBI lineage: Bacteria > Pseudomonadati > Pseudomonadota > Gammaproteobacteria > Enterobacterales > Enterobacteriaceae > Citrobacter > Citrobacter sp. RHBSTW-00859. The sequence goes on from NZ_CP056284.1 coordinate 4,310,380, forward strand.
GGCCTACCACGAACCAGCCAGACTGGAACAACGTCTGATGTTCTGGCGTATTCGCATGGAAGACGAACCACATCAGGCAAAATGTCAGAATGTCGAAGATCGAGCTGATCGGTCCAAAGAAGATCATAAAGCGCCCCAACTCGCTGGGATTCCAGCGCTGCGGCTTTTTGATCTGCTCTTCGTCGACGTTATCAAACGGAATCGCCACCTGGGATACATCGTACAGCAGGTTCTGAATCAGTAAGTGCAGCGGCAACATCGGCAGGAACGGTAAGAAGGCGCTCGCCACCAGCACGCTAAACACATTACCGAAGTTAGAACTGGCCGTCATTTTGATATACTTCAGCATGTTAGAAAAAGTACGGCGTCCTTCGATCACCCCTTCTTCCAGCACCATCAGACTCTTTTCCAGCAGGATGATATCAGCCGCTTCACGCGCAATATCAACCGCGCCGTCAACGGAGATACCAATGTCCGCCGCGCGCAGCGCCGGGGCATCGTTAATGCCATCCCCCATAAAGCCAACCACATGACCTTCGCGCTTGAGCAGCGTGACAATGCGCTCTTTGTGCATCGGTGTCAGACGAGCAAACAGCGTGGTGCGCTGGGCCAGCGTTGCCAGCTCATCGTCGCTTAACCCTTCAATGTTGCTACCGATAACCACATCGCCCGCATCCAGCCCCACTTCGTGACACACTTTCGCCGCCACCAGCTCGCTATCGCCAGTCAGGATTTTCACAGTAATGCCGCTGGCTTTCAGCGCTTTGAGCGCTGGCGCGGTGGTCTCTTTCGGCGGATCGAGGAACGCAATATAGCCTTCGAGGATCAGATCTGATTCATCAATACGCTGGTAATCGCCCTCACGCGCTGGCAGGTACTTCGTCGCCACCGCCACCACGCGCAGCCCCTGCCGGTTCAGCGTATCCGTGACGCGCTTCACCCGACGCAGCATGTTGTCATCTAACGGGACAACCTCACCGCTGTAGCGCACCTGGGTGCAAACGCTGAGGATCTCCTGCAGCGCGCCTTTGCACACCAGCTGATGCACATCGGTTTCTTCAGCGACCACCACCGACATGCGGCGGCGTTCGAAGTCAAACGGGATCTCATCGATTTTCCGCCAGCGGGTAGAAAGCTGGCGAGCTGATTCTTCGTCCACACCTTCCAGCACTGCCGTATCCAGCAGATTCTTCAACCCGGTCTGGTAATGGCTGTTCAGCCACGCAGAATGCAGGACGTGCTCGCTGGGCTTACCAGATATATCTGTATGATTTTCAAGTACAATTTTGTCTTGTGTCAGGGTGCCAGTTTTATCGGTACACAGGATATCCATCGCGCCAAAGTTCTGAATAGCGTCGAGGTGTTTGACGATGACCTTTTGTTTTGACAGCTTCACCGCCCCGCGCGCCAGCGTCGAGGTGACGATCATCGGCAGCATTTCCGGGGTCAGCCCCACCGCGACAGACAGGGCAAACAGCGCCGCTTCCCACCAGTCGCCTTTGGTATAGCCGTTGATGATGAGCACAATCGGCGCCATCACCAGCATAAAACGGATCAGCAGCATGCTGACGCGGCTGATCCCTTTCTGGAAAGCATTCTGCTCGCTTTCCTGCTCGCTGACACGACCCGCCAGTTGCCCGAACCAGGTATTGGCTCCGGTCGCAATCACGATGGCCTGCGCCGTGCCGCTCACCACGTTGGTGCCCATAAAGCACAGGGTATCGCATTCGAGCGGGTTGCTTTGCTGCGGGTCGCGGCTGGTTGCGACTTTCTCCACCGGCAGCGATTCACCGGTCAGCGAAGCCTGGGCCACGAACAGGTCACGAGCCTGCACCACACGCAGATCAGCCGGGATCATATCCCCTGCCGCCAGCTTAATGATATCGCCGGGAACTAACTGGTCGATCGGCAGTTCAACCCAGCCGTTCTCTCCTTTCTCGTTGATAACGCGCAGCACCGTAGCGGTGTTACTGACCATCGCTTTCAGCGCATCTGCCGCTTTGGTGGAACGCGCCTCCTGCACAAAATTCAGTAACGTGGAGATGACGACCATCAGAGCAATGACGCCAGCGGCAAACAGATCTTCGGTGGCATAGGAAATCGCACCGAGGATGGTCAACAAAATATTAAACGGGTTACGGTAGCAGACCCACAGATGCACCCACCACGGCGACGGCTTCTGCGCCGGCAGTTGGTTCTCACCATGTAATTCGCGAGCATTTTCCACTTCTGCGGCGTTTAATCCTTCCGGGTGCGCGCCAAACGTTTTCCACAGCGCGGCTTCGTCCATCAGCGCCATTTTCAGACAATGTTCGCTCAGCGATGGTGGGATCGGCGTGCTGGCAACGGTCTGGGCATTAGGCAACGGATCGCGATGCACCAGACGATGTGGTAAATGGCGGTTTAGCCGGGCAAATAGCTGGCGAGTAATATTTTTGAACATAGGCAGTCCCTCTGCGCCAGTCTCAACAGGCGCAGTAAATCCTTCAGGCGTGGCAAAGCCTTACCTGATGGCAATATTAAAATCACAACAGGGACGTCAGAACGTCACTGTCTTACTGCTCCGGTAAGACAGTGAAAGACAGGCTTACCGGAAAGGGGGGTTTCTCCATCTCGGGAGAGGGGTGGGATCGGGATCCATATAGCCTCCGGTAAGTGAATGATTTGCGCTGCGGATTATACGCAGAAAACCATAAGGTTTGTGGCAATTATGGCAGTATGATAAACCATGGAAACTAAACCAAACGTATACCAGACTTTGCCCATTGCGCTGCGCTTGAGTAAAGTTATTCTCTATTTGGCATAACTTCACACGCAACACGGGAAAACAGGATGCAAAACCGGCTGACAATTAAAGACATCGCCCGCTTAAGCGGTGTGGGAAAATCAACCGTTTCCCGTGTGCTTAACAATGAAAGCGGCGTGAGCGAACACACCCGCGAACGCGTTGAAGCGGTGATGAATCAGCACGGTTTTTCCCCTTCCCGCTCCGCACGCGCCATGCGTGGACAAAGTGACAAGGTGGTGGCGATCATCGTCACGCGTCTGGACTCGCTTTCGGAAAATCTCGCCGTGCAAACCATGCTGCCCGCCTTTTATGAGCAGGGTTACGACCCGATCATGATGGAAAGCCAGTTCTCGCCCGAGCTGGTTGAAGAGCATCTCGGCATGCTCAGACGCCGCAATATTGACGGCGTGGTGCTGTTTGGTTTTACCGGCATAAGTGAATCCATGCTCGCCTCCTGGCAGGATTCGCTGGTGCTGCTGGCAAGAGATGCCAAAGGCTTTGCCTCCGTCTGCTATGACGATGAAGGCGCCATTCGCACCCTGATGCAGCGTTTATACGATCGCGAGCATCGCCATATCAGCTTTCTTGGCGTTCCCCATAGCGACGTGACCACCGGTAAGCGCCGCCATGAAGCCTACCTGGCGTTCTGTAAGAAACACAAACTGCATCCTGTAGCCGCGCTACCGGGTCTTGCCATGAAGCAGGGTTATGAGCAGGCCGCCAACGTCATCACCCCGGAAACCACTGCCTTAGTCTGCGCGACGGACACCCTCGCCCTTGGTGTCAGCAAATATCTGCAAGAGCAGCGAATTGAGAATCTACTGCTGGCGAGCGTGGGCAGTACGCCGCTAATGAAATTCCTCCATCCGGAAATTATCACCGTCGATCCAGGATATGCCGAAGCCGGACGACAAGCGGCCTCGCAGCTGATCGAGCAGATCAACGGCCGTAGCGAACTACGACAAATCGTTATTCCTTCCACCCTATCCTGATCGCTTTCTGAGCGTTAATTTGTGATCTTCGCTGCGTTTCGGGAACGTTCCCATTTTTAAAAAATCATCGACGATATACTCTGGCGGCAGGTCAACAATAGGGCTTAATAATGAGCAAAATTAAACAAGCAGACATCGACCGGCTGATTGAGCTGGTAGGCGGGCGCGACAATATCGCCACGGTTAGTCACTGCATTACTCGCCTGCGTTTTGTGCTGAATCAGCCTGCGAATGCCAGGCCAAAAGAGATCGAACAGTTGCCGATGGTCAAAGGCTGCTTCACCAACGCCGGGCAGTTTCAGGTGGTGATTGGTACCGAAGTGGGCGATTACTACAAAGCGCTGCTGGCGACAACCGGTCAGGCCAGCGCCGACAAAGAGCAGGCGAAAAAAGCCGCGCGGCAGAATATGAAATGGCACGAACAGCTGATTTCTCATTTTGCGGAGATCTTCTTCCCGCTGCTGCCAGCGCTGATTAGCGGCGGCTTGATCTTGGGGTTCCGTAATGTGATTGGCGATCTGCCCATGAGCAACGGGCAGACGCTGGCGCAGATGTACCCTTCGCTGAAAACCCTTTACGACTTCCTGTGGCTAATTGGCGAAGCGATCTTCTTCTATCTGCCGGTCGGGATCTGCTGGTCAGCAGTGAAGAAAATGGGCGGAACGCCGATCCTCGGTATTGTGCTGGGCGTGACCCTGGTTTCACCGCAGCTAATGAACGCCTATCTACTCGGTCAACAGGTACCGGAAGTGTGGAACTTCGGCCTGTTCAGCATTGAGAAAGTGGGCTATCAGGCGCAGGTTATTCCGGCACTGCTGGCCGGTCTGGCGCTCGGGTTTATTGAAACACGCATGAAACGCATCGTCCCGGATTATCTGTATCTGGTGATCGTCCCGGTGTGCTCGTTGATCCTCGCGGTATTCCTCGCGCACGCCTTTATTGGTCCGTTTGGCCGCATGATCGGCGACGGTGTCGCGTTTGCGGTCCGTCACCTGCTGACCGGCAGCTTTGCCCCAATTGGCGCGGCGCTGTTCGGCTTCCTGTATGCCCCGCTGGTGATAACCGGCGTGCATCAGACCACGCTGGCTATCGACATGCAGATGATTCAGAGCATGGGCGGTACGCCGGTATGGCCGCTGATCGCACTGTCGAATATCGCTCAGGCCTCTGCGGTAGTCGGGATCATCATCTCCAGTCGCAAACACAATGAACGTGAAATCTCCGTTCCTGCCGCGATCTCCGCCTATCTCGGGGTCACTGAACCGGCCATGTACGGGATCAACCTGAAATACCGCTTCCCGATGCTGTGCGCGATGATCGGTTCCGGTCTCGCCGGACTGCTGTGCGGCCTGAACGGTGTGTTGGCGAACGGAATTGGCGTCGGCGGTTTGCCAGGCATCCTCTCCATCCAGCCGACTTACTGGCAGGTATTTGGCATGGCAATGGTCATTGCGATTGTTATCCCCATGGTACTGACCTCATTCGTTTATCAGCGTAAACACCGTATGGGCACACTACAAATTGTCTAACTTTTCTTCGGGGCGCAGTTGCGCCCCATCGTATTTCCAGGAAACAACCATGAATATTCCCCACTGGTGGCAAAACGGCGTCATCTATCAGGTTTACCCCAAGAGTTTTCAGGACACCACCGGCAGCGGCACCGGCGATTTACGCGGCGTGACGCAGCATCTCGGATATCTGCAAACGTTGGGGGTTGATGCCATCTGGCTAACGCCGTTCTATATTTCGCCGCAGGTTGATAACGGCTACGACGTCGCGGATTACATGTCTGTCGATCCGGCCTACGGAACGCTTGCAGACTTTGACGAACTGGTGGCGCAGGCGAAAGCGCGCGGCATCCGTATTATTCTCGATATGGTGTTTAACCACACTTCAACCCAGCACCCCTGGTTTCGCGAGGCGCTGGATAAAGACAGCCCGTATCGTCAGTTTTACCTCTGGCGCGACGGCACGCCAGACAGTCTCCCGAATAACTGGCGCTCCAAATTTGGCGGCAGCGCCTGGGGCTGGCACGCCGAAAGCGAGCAGTACTATCTGCACCTCTTTGCTCCGGAGCAGGCAGACCTGAACTGGGAGAATCCGGCGGTCCGCGCCGAGCTAAAAAAAGTGTGCGAGTTCTGGGCCGATCGCGGCGTGGACGGGCTGCGTCTCGACGTGGTGAATCTTATCTCTAAAGATCAGGACTTCCCGAGCGATCCCGACGGCGATGGGCGGCGTTTTTATACCGACGGCCCGCGCGCGCATGCGTTTTTACGTGAAATGAATCGCGACGTCTTCACGCCCCGCGGCCTGATGACGGTCGGAGAAATGTCCTCCACCACGTTGGAAAACTGCCAGCAGTACGCCGCACTCGATGGCAGCGAACTGTCAATGACCTTCAACTTCCACCACCTGAAAGTGGATTACCCCAACGGTGAGAAGTGGACGTTAGCCAAACCCGACTATGTGGCGCTCAAAACCCTATTCCGCCACTGGCAGCAAGGCATGCACAATCAGGCCTGGAACGCGCTGTTCTGGTGTAACCACGACCAGCCACGCATCGTGTCGCGTTTTGGCGATGAAGGTAAATACCGCGTTCCGGCCGCAAAAATGCTGGCGATGGTGCTGCACGGTATGCAGGGCACGCCCTACATCTACCAGGGTGAAGAGATCGGCATGACCAATCCGCACTTCCGCCAGATTACCGATTACCGCGATGTGGAAAGCCATAACATGTTTGCTGCCCTGAACGGCCAGGGGCGCGATGCGCAAGAACTGCTGGCGATCCTCGCCAGTAAATCGCGCGATAACAGCCGCACGCCGATGCAGTGGGATGCCAGCAAACACGCGGGCTTCACCCAGGGTGAGCCGTGGATCAATCTGTGCGATAACGCAGCGGATATCAACGTGGCGGCAGCGCTGCGCGATACCGACTCGGTGTTCTATACCTATCAGAAGCTGATCGCATTGCGTAAAGCAGAGCCGGTTATCACCTGGGGCGACTATCAAGATCTGCTACCGGACAGCCCGCACCTGTGGTGCTATCAACGTGAATGGCAAGGACAGCGGTTGCTGGTCATTGCTAATCTGAGCGATACCTTCCAGAGCTGGCAGCCGACCCAGACCGACGGCAACTGGCAGGTGCTGATGCACAACTATGCCGAGGTCGCCAGCCAACCCGCTGACATGACGCTGCGTCCTTTTGAAGCCGTCTGGTGGTTGCAAAAATAGCTTGCAATTATGTTCAGGCCCGGTACGCATAACGCTGCCGGGCTTTGATGCCTACGCTCAGCTTACCTTTCTGTTTTTGTTGAATAATTAATCAGAATTTTCTGCCCACAATTTACAATCGGCTGTAGTGCCCGTCATCTGTACGCTCCGATTTTTACTTTGCGCTACATCAAATAAATCGTAAACATCCTTGATGCAAATCACTACATATAGAACTTAAAATGCACGCCGACCCAATATGTTGTATTAATCGACTACAATTGCTACAACTACAGTGCACCGCTTCACGGTGGAATTGTGGATAAAGTGGGTCAGGATTGCGGGAAGTCATTGGCAATAGAGATGAATAAAGCCCTGATGGCCTCCCCAACCTCTGTGGATAACCTGTTCTTATAAATATGGAGTGATCATGACACCGCATGTGATGAAACGAGATGGCTGTAAAGTGCCGTTTAAATCAGAGCGCATCAAAGAAGCCATTCTGCGTGCAGCTAAAGCAGCGGGAGTCGATGACGCAGATTACTGTGCCACCGTCGCAGAAGTCGTTAGTAGCCAGATGAATGAGCGCAGCAAGGTCGATATCAACGAGATCCAGACAGCGGTAGAAAACCAGTTAATGTCTGGCCCGTACAAACAACTCGCCCGTGCGTACATCGAATATCGCCACGACCGTGATATCCAGCGTGAAAAACGTGGCCGTCTGAACCAGGAAATTCGTGGTCTGGTTGAGCAAACCAACTCTGCTCTGCTGAATGAAAATGCCAACAAAGACAGCAAAGTGATCCCAACCCAGCGCGACCTGCTGGCCGGTATCGTTGCCAAACACTATGCGCGTCAGCACCTGCTGCCGCGTGATGTCGTCCAGGCGCACGAGCGTGGTGATATTCACTATCACGATCTCGACTACTCTCCGTTCTTCCCAATGTTTAACTGCATGCTGATCGACCTGAAAGGCATGCTGACGCAGGGCTTTAAGATGGGTAACGCGGAGATTGAACCGCCAAAATCCATCTCTACCGCGACCGCCGTCACCGCGCAAATTATCGCGCAGGTTGCCAGCCATATTTATGGCGGCACCACCATTAACCGTATTGATGAAGTTCTCGCGCCGTTCGTTACCGAGAGCTTTAATAAACATCGTAAAACCGCTGAAGACTGGCAGATCCCGGACGCCGACGGTTATGCCCATTCCCGTACCGAGAAAGAGTGCTACGACGCATTCCAGTCTCTCGAGTATGAAGTGAACACCCTGCATACCGCCAACGGTCAGACGCCGTTCGTGACCTTTGGTTTTGGCCTGGGAACCAGCTGGGAATCGCGTTTGATCCAGCAGTCCATTCTGCGTAACCGTATTGCCGGCCTGGGTAAAAATCGTAAAACCGCAGTGTTCCCGAAACTGGTGTTCGCGATTCGTGACGGTCTGAACCACAAGTTTGGCGATCCGAACTACGACATCAAACAGCTGGCACTGGAGTGCGCGAGCAAGCGTATGTATCCGGACATCCTGAACTACGATCAGGTGGTCAAAGTGACCGGCTCGTTCAAAACGCCAATGGGCTGTCGCAGCTTCCTCGGCGTGTGGGAAAACGAGAACGGCGAACAGATTCACGACGGGCGTAACAACCTCGGCGTTATCAGCCTTAACCTGCCGCGTATCGCGCTGGAAGCGCATGGCGATGAAGCCACCTTCTGGAAACTGCTCGACGATCGTCTGGTGCTGGCGCGTAAAGCGCTGATGACCCGCATTGCGCGCCTGGAAGGCGTGAAGGCCCGCGTGGCGCCCATTCTGTATATGGAAGGGGCCTGCGGCGTGCGTCTGAAAGCGGACGATGACGTGTCAGAAATCTTTAAAAATGGTCGCGCATCCATCTCTCTGGGCTACATCGGTATTCACGAAACCATCAATGCGCTGTTTGGCGACAAGCATGTGTATGACAGCGAGCAGCTGCGCGCCAAAGGTATCGCCATTGTGGAACGCCTGCGCCAAGCGGTCGATCAGTGGAAAGACGAGACTGGCTACGGCTTTAGCCTGTACAGCACGCCAAGTGAAAACCTGTGCGACCGTTTCTGCCGTCTGGATACCGCCGAATTTGGCGTGGTCCCAGGCGTGACCGACAAAGGCTACTACACCAACAGCTTCCACCTCGACGTGGAAAAGAAGGTTAACCCGTACGACAAGATCGATTTCGAAGCGCCGTACCCGCCGCTGGCAAGCGGGGGCTTCATTTGCTACGGCGAATACCCGAATATTCAGCACAACCTGAAAGCGCTGGAAGACGTCTGGGATTACAGCTATCAGCACGTGCCGTATTACGGGACCAACACGCCAATCGATGAATGCTACGAGTGCGGCTTTACCGGTGAATTTGAGTGCACCAGCAAAGGTTTTACCTGCCCGAAATGTGGTAACCACGACGCCGCCCGCGTATCGGTCACCCGCCGCGTCTGCGGTTATTTAGGCAGCCCGGACGCACGTCCGTTTAACGCCGGTAAGCAGGAAGAAGTGAAGCGCCGCGTTAAGCATTTAGGGAACGGGCAGATCGGTTAATTTAGACGATTTTATTGCCCGGCGATGCGACGCTTTTCGGGCCATTATTTCCGCAACGCAATTCACGTCATAGCAAGGCAGCAAATGAGTAAGTCCCGGGGAGCTTACATAAGTAAGTGACTCGGGCGCACGAACGCAGCTATGGCGCGAATTGATAAACGGATGAGAAGCGCTAATGAATTACCATCAGTATTACCCTGTCGACATCGTTAACGGTCCCGGCACTCGCTGTACCCTGTTTGTTTCAGGATGCGTGCATGAATGCCCCGGTTGCTATAACAAAAGCACCTGGCGGCTCAATTCCGGCCAGCCGTTTAGCAAAGAGATGGAAGACAAGATCATTGCCGATCTGAACGACACGCGTATTCACCGTCAGGGGATCTCACTCTCCGGCGGCGATCCGCTGCATCCACAAAACGTGCCGGATATTCTGCAACTGGTGCAGCGCATTCGCGCTGAGTGTCCGGGAAAAGACATCTGGGTGTGGACCGGCTACAAGCTCGATGAACTCGATGCCGCGCAAATGCAGGTTGTCGATCTCATCAACGTGCTGGTCGATGGCAAATACGTGCAGGATCTTAAAGACCCGGCGCTAATCTGGCGCGGCAGCAGCAACCAGGTTGTACATCACTTGCGTTAATTTCCAGCAGTAGAGGTTCTGTTTTCCACCCCTCAAAAACGGCTCACACACTCCATTGCAACTGTTTTGAACTCGCTGAAATTCCGGCATGCGCAGAGTCGCGTCATCGCGCGCTCGCGCAGGAAGGTGACGAAAATATCGTAGATCGCCATCGCTTCTTCGTATTCGCTTTTGCTGATGGCGAGCAGGAAGATCACATGCGCCGTTTCATCCCCCCAGGCGATACCCTGCGGGGCAAGGATGGTGTAGACCACCGTTTTCTTTGCCAGCAGACCGAGGGCGTGCGGCAGGGCAATGCTGTCACCCAGCATGGTGCTGACGATGGCCTCACGTTCAACCACCGAATCAAGAAACTCCGCATCGACAAAGCCTTCATCCTGCAACTGGCGACATAAAACGTTGAACAACGTTTGTTGATCCATTGGCTCGTCGATCACACGAAAATGGGCGGCATCGAAGAATTTGTTCAACATCCACGGACGGGTTCTGTCGACCAGCACCAGTTTGCCAATTTGCTCCAGTTGATAATCGGTAGGGAACGGTGCAATCATCACCACAGGCTTATCTTTTTCACCAACCCGCGCGGTAGAGATTACGAAATCTTCGCTGATACTTTCCCGCTGTTCGTAGTCGCGTAGCGTCACAGTATCGACGATTTCTATCTGCGGATACTTACGCGCCAGCACCGCTTCAATCATCCGCGCCATCGCATTTCCAGCATCGCATACCAGCAGAACTTTCGGCTGCCTCTGGTAACCGATGTTGTAACTACGCTCCAGCCCGACGCCAATATGCAGCACAAGGAAGCCAATCTCATTTTCACTGATGGTGTACGGCGTATATTTTCCCCATCCCGAGACGGCGGCCAGCGTCATGTCCCACGCCATCGGGTAGTGCTGTTTAATATTTTCCAGTAGCGGATTGGGGATCATTATCTGGTAACGCACCCGGGTGATCATCGTCTTAATATGCGTCAGCAGATCAGCATGTAACTGTTTGTCATTCAACAGGTTGTAGTTGTACTGGCTGTTGATAAACCGCAGGATGTAATTGACCAGCGCTTCGTCATCATCCGCATTGATGGCGCTGGGGGCGATCTCTTGTACCTGGCGGGCGGCGATATGCACCTGCAGCCAGTTCTCTTCGGAAACGGTAAGCGGTTTATCCGCCAGTCGGTGCAATACCGCTGCGATTTCCCGCGTGGCCAGGCACACTGATTGCTCGGCTTCTTCTGCGGCAAACTCCGGGAGGGGATACCCTTCGCTAATCCGCCGTACCGCCACCGCGCAGTACAACCGCAAAAACAGCTCCCCCTCATCGGTCAGGCGAATGTGAAAACGGGCAAAAATATCCTGCAAAACAGGTTGTAGCTGTTCAGGGATCCCGGCATTTAGTGCCTCTTGCGTCACTAGCGGGTGCTGTGGATCCTGCTGCGCCAGCGTCCATAGCAGATCGGTCAAACAGGCGCGGATCGCCATCTCGCTGCCAAACAGCTTCATACCGTGACGGGGGCGCGTTTCCAGCGTCAGATGATAACGTTGCAGATGCTCGCGCACCTCAGCCATATCGTTTTGCAGCGTCGCGCGGCTGATAAACCATTCATCAGCCAAATCCTCCAGCTTCAGCGAAAAGGCCGACGTCAGAAAACGAACCACCAGCCAGTGCACCCGCTCCTGGCTGGTGCGAGGGATGCGCAGCAACGCGTCTGGTCGCTGCGTTTGCAGGGCATGATAACGTACCGGGTCGTCAACTTTGAGTTGATAACCGTTACCTCGGCTGAGGACAAACTGCGCGCCGTACTGGCTGAGCAGCGCGTTTAGCGCGGTGATATCCGCTCGTACGGTGCGTGTGGAAACCGACAACCGCTGCGCCAGCTCGTCCTGTGGAAGCGCTTCGTTTTGCAGCATGCCAAACAGCTGCGCTAAACGTTGGTTGGGGAATCGCACGTCAGTTTCCTCATCAGTCAGTTAGCCTACGCAGGCCCGGGTCATCGCCATCAGCTGGCGCACGTCGTCCGGTCGGGTGTTACCACTCACCTTATCAATAATCGAACTATAGATGTGAGGAATGATTTTGCTCACTCCGGCATCCAGGGCGATCTGCAAAATTTCAGTGAAATTATCCAGATCGATACCGCCAGTTGGCTCCAGCCAGAAGTCATGGCGGGCGCAGGCCTGGGCAACTGCAATGTATTCCTCACGGCACTTCAGGCCACCCATTGGGAAGTATTTAATCGAGCTCCCCCCCATGTCTTTGAGCAACGCAATCGCGGTTTCTACCGGCACAATGCCGTCCGGCGTCTGGCTGCTCAGCGGACCGGTGGAGATTTTCACCCTGCCCGGAGTGCCGGTTGGCGAGACCAGACCGTTGACCACCGTCTCCTGCTGACCCAGCAGCGCGCGACTGGTCGCCACGCCGGTAAAGACCTGATTAACATGCTGTGGCTGCACCTGACGGGAGATTTCACTGACCATCGCCGACTGGTTAGGATCGCCCGCCCCCAGCCCCACGGAGAGGGCATTGTCGATAAGCGCTGCGTATTCACGCATATCCGCGACCGCGCTTGCGACATCCGGGTAATTTTTTGACAACACACCGACCAGCACGTGTCCTTCCGCCGCCGCGTAAATATCCCGGGCATTTTCTTTGGAGCCCGCCAGCACGTTCAGGCAGACGCGGTCGCGATAAAAGTTAGGGGTCAGTTTCATGCTTTTTTCTCCTGCGAAATCACTTCACCAATTCGACGGGCCACAATCTCCAGTTGCGCGCGATCCACGCTGCGCACATCGGCTTCGATAATGCCTTCGTTAGCTTTGTAACCACGGAAGTAAATCGCGTACTCTCCCTGTTTGAGTGCGTCGACCAGTTCACCTGTGGCGATCCCGGTTACCGCTTCGTCAAACTTAATTTCCGTGCGCGCGATGTCGCGCCCTGCGCTGTCCCACACCACGCGGGCGCTTACGCCGTGAAGCTGGTTTAACGCATTAATGAACGGCGTCATTTTCTCGACCATCTCCGCGCCGCTCTCTTTCTGCGCGTTCAGATACAGTTCGATGGCGCAGGTCAGGCCAAGAATCCCCTCTTTACCCACCTTCATCGCCCGGCCAATCCCCGCGGTCTGGCGCTTCACCCACTCAACGTATTGGGTTTTGCCAATCACCAGGCCGCTGGTTGGCCCTTCAATCGCTTTCGCACCGCTATAAATCACCAGATCCGCACCAACCCGGTAGTAGCACTGCAAATCCTCTTCCGCTGCCGCATCCACGATTAGCGGCAGATTATGCGTACGCGCCACCACCGCAGCCTGTTCCACGCTGAGCATACTTTTCTGGACGCAGTGGTGAGATTTGATATACAGAATGGCCGCCGTGCGTGGCGTAATGGCCGCCGCCAGCTGAGTGGCGGAACATTCGTTGGCATAACCCGCTTCCACGAGCTTGCCGCCGCCGAGCGCCACCATGGTGCCAACCGGAGCGCCAAAGTTGACGTTGTGGCCTCTGGGCAGCACGATTTCGTTGTTCTCGATCGGCGCGACGTGCAGGTTCTCCAGCAGCCAGTCGCTGTCCTTAACCAGCACTCCAGCCACTGACAGGGCGATTCCGGCCGAAGCGCAGGAGACGACGGTTGCCCCTTCCACCTCCAGCAATTTCGCAATGTAGTCACCGGTCTTATTGACCAGGTCTTTCATCTCAAAATATTGATTCATCCCCGCCATTGCGGCCTGAACCACTTCTGGTCGTGGCGTAGAAACGCCGAGCGCCGTCATGCGGCCTGAGGTGTTAATCACCTGTTTTAAATTGTATTTCTCAAAAATCGAAGGCATGTTCCGCGCTCCCTTGTTCGGTCATATAGCCCTTGCCCGCACGTATTGCGGCAAGCGGCACCAGCAGTTGTTCAGCCTGCAGGCTGTCGTTTTCTGCATCTACCAGCACGGTTGGCTGGCGCTTAAGCGTAAAGAGGGTTAAATCGGCATCCAGACCAACCTGCAGTCGCCCTTTCTGTTTCAGGCGCAGACCATCGGCGGCATTGGCAGTAACGCACTCAATGACCTGCGGTAGCGACATCCCAATGGCGAGAAATTTCGACATCACATTCGCCAGGGAATACACCGGGCCGCTGATACGGTTGCGACAATAAATATCGGAGCTGATGGTGTGCGGCAAAATGCCCAGACCGATAGCGCGTTTTGCCACCGCAAAGCTCAGGCTGGCGGTGCCATGCCCAACGTCCAGACGCACACCGCGTGAAATCGCCCGCGTCACTGACGCTCGCAGCTCGCCTTGCGGCGTCAGAATACGATTCGGCTTACCGTTGTAGCAGTGGGTAATGATGTCGCCCGCGGTCAGGCGTTCGGCGATCTCATCCAGATCCGGCGGATTGTTGCCGATGTGCACCATCAGCGGCAGGTCACCGTTCTGCGCTTGCATCGTTTTGGCGCGCTCCAGCGGCGTAATGCCGTTTTCACCGACCACGCTGCTGCTCATGCGCGCCTTCAGGCCGACGATAAAATCAGGATGGCGCTTCACCGCCTGTCGCACCGCATCGGCGTCAATGTTGGCCATATTAGCCAGCTCGTTCTGGGCGATAAGGCCAACGCGGGAGATATTCAGCAGCGCATACACTTCGGTGGCCGCTTCCCGGGTCAGGGTATAAAAATCATCGATATCATCCGCCCCGGTACTGCCCGCATCCACCACCGTGGTAACGCCGGTAGCTATACCGACGCTGTCCGGTTGGTCGTGATAAATCGGGGATTTCGGATAGCAGTGAACGTGGGAATCAATCCAACCTGCGCTGACGTAGTACTCGCCGCCCAGTTCGATGGTTTTCAGCGCCGGGCCATCAACGTCGCCCAACGCCGCAATTTTGCCGTCTTTGAGCGCAATATCGCTCACCGTATCGTCAACGAGGCGCGCACGGCGCAGGAGTAAATCAAACATCGCACTCTCCTTTGCCGGATGGCGGCGCAACCGCCTCATCCGGCCTACAAATCAACAGTTAGCTAATGGCAATCGGGAAGATGGACCCGAGGATCATCGCCCCAAGGATCGCCCCGCCGGTGATCGGTTTCTGCCACAGGTAAAACAGCAGCGCGCCCGCCAGTGAACCGATGCCGATAGGGATAGAAGCCGTCATCGCGCTGAGGATAATCAATGGTCCGAGGAAGCGACCGGAGGCGTTACCGGCCCCCATCATGACATCCGCACCGTAGGTCGAGTCGCTCTGATTGATGGTGAACTTACGCGCCAGAATAATGATGTAGCCAATCGCCAGACCAATCACCAGACCGGTGACCAGCGACGCTGCGAAGTTGGCAACCGGGAAGATAATACCTGCGCCCAGCAGCAGCGCCGGAACACCTAACCCGACCCCGGTCTGAATCGCCCCGCCAATATCCAGAATCCCCACCAGCGAACCTTCAATGATGCGGGCAAACAGGAAGCTTGCACCAAATGCCGCCACCGCCCCGTAGGAGCCGGTGTCCATTCCCGCCTTCAGCATCGCCACAAAAGCGACTTCGTTAAATGCGCCAATACCGTACAGGTAGTACATGTGAGTTCCGGCAAATACGCCAGAGGAGAGCAGGCCAACGAAGATCGGGAACGACCAGTCAGCGAACCAAAAACCTTTATTCTGTTCCATGATGGCCTCCGTTATTTGCCGCTGAGCGAGTTGTGGATAAGTTCGAGCCAGTTAGGCACGGTCAGATGGAAGGATTCGATCATCTTCATGTCGAAGCCGCGGAAGAAGCCGCTTGAAGTGGCACACTGAATTTGGCCACCTGAACAGAGGTGATATGCTCACCTCAGAACAACACAGGTGCTCCAATGAAAAAAAGAAATTTCAGCGCAGAGTTTAAACGCGAATCCGCTCAACTGGTTGTTGACCAGAACTACACGGTGGCAGATGCCGCCAAAGCTATGGATGTTGGCCTTTCCACAATGACAAGATGGGTCAAACAACTGCGTGATGAGCGTCAGGGCAAAACACCAAAAGCCTCTCCGATAACACCAGAACAAATCGAAATACGTGAGCTGAGGAAAAAGCTACAACGCATTGAAATGGAGAATGAAATATTAAAAAAGGCTACTGTAGATTCAATTGGTCAACGCAACAGTTATGTGAAAACATGGGGTTGCGGAGGTTTTTTGAATGAGACGAACATTTACAGCAGAGGAAAAAGCCTCTGTTTTTGAACTATGGAAGAACGGAACAGGCTTCAGTGAAATAGCGAATATCCTGGGTTCAAAACCCGGAACGATCTTCACTATGTTAAGGGATACTGGCGGCATAAAACCCCATGAGCGTAAGCGGGCTGTAGCTCACCTGACACTGTCTGAGCGCGAGGAGATACGAGCTGGTTTGTCAGCCAAAATGAGCATTCGTGCGATAGCTACTGCGCTGAATCGCAGTCCTTCGACGATCTCACGTGAAGTTCAGCGTAATCGGGGCAGACGCTATTACAAAGCTGTTGATGCTAATAACCGAGCCAACAGAATGGCGAAAAGGCCAAAACCGTGCTTACTGGATCAAAATTTACCATTGCGAAAGCTTGTTCTGGAAAAGCTGGAGATGAAATGGTCTCCAGAGCAAATATCAGGATGGTTAAGGCGAACAAAACCACGTCAAAAAACGCTGCGAATATCACCTGAGACAATTTATAAAACGCTGTACTTTCGTAGCCGTGAAGCGCTACACCACCTGAATATACAGCATCTGCGACGGTCGCATAGCCTTCGCCATGGCAGGCGTCATACCCGCAAAGGCGAAAGAGGTACGATTAACATAGTGAACGGAACACCAATTCACGAACGTTCCCGAAATATCGATAACAGACGCTCTCTGGGGCATTGGGAGGGCGATTTAGTCTCAGGTACAAAAAACTCTCATATAGCCACACTTGTAGACCGAAAATCACGTTATACGATCATCCTTAGACTCAGGGGCAAAGATTCTGTCTCAGTAAATCAGGCTCTTACCGACAAATTCCTGAGTTTACCGTCAGAACTCAGAAAATCACTGACATGGGACAGAGGAATGGAACTGGCCAGACATCTAGAATTTACTGTCAGCACCGGCGTTAAAGTTTACTTCTGCGATCCTCAGAGTCCTTGGCAGCGGGGAACAAATGAGAA
Source organism: Citrobacter sp. RHBSTW-00859 (assembly GCF_013729795.1). Classification (NCBI taxonomy): domain Bacteria; kingdom Pseudomonadati; phylum Pseudomonadota; class Gammaproteobacteria; order Enterobacterales; family Enterobacteriaceae; genus Citrobacter; species Citrobacter sp. RHBSTW-00859. The sequence continues at coordinate 4,327,715 of NZ_CP056284.1, forward strand.
CACAAATGGGCTAATTCGGCAGTACTTTCCTAAAAAGACATGTCTTGCCCAATATACTCAACATGAACTAGATCTGGTTGCTGCTCAGCTAAACAACAGACCGAGAAAGACACTGAAGTTCAAAACACCGAAAGAGATAATTGAAAGGGGTGTTGCATTGACAGATTGAATCTACAACCGCGCTCTTGATGTCAGACTCCCTGAACAGTTCTCGATAATCGGGAAACTCAGAGCGCATTATCCTGTGGTCACACTCTGCCATGTGTTCGGGGTTCATCGCAGCAGCTACAGATACTGGAAAAACCGTCCTGAAAAACCAGACGGCAGACGGGCTGTATTACGCAGTCAGGTACTTGAGCTACATGGCATCAGCCACGGTTCGGCCGGAGCAAGAAGCATCGCCACAATGGCAACCCGGAGAGGCTACCAGATGGGACGCTGGCTTGCTGGCAGGCTCATGAAAGAGCTGGGGCTGGTCAGCTGTCAGCAGCCGACTCACCGGTATAAACGTGGTGGTCATGAACATGTTGCTATCCCTAACTACCTTGAACGGCAGTTCGCCGTGACCGAGCCAAATCAGGTGTGGTGCGGTGATGTGACCTATATCTGGACGGGTAAGCGCTGGGCGTACCTCGCCGTTGTTCTCGACCTGTTCGCAAGAAAACCAGTGGGCTGGGCCATGTCGTTCTCGCCGGACAGCAGGCTCACCATGAAAGCGCTGGAAATGGCATGGGAAACCCGTGGTAAGCCCGGCGGGGTGATGTTCCACAGCGATCAGGGCAGTCATTATACGAGCAGGCAGTTCCGGCAGTTATTGTGGCGATACCAGATCAGGCAGAGTATGAGCCGGCGCGGAAATTGCTGGGATAACAGCCCAATGGAACGCTTCTTCAGAAGTCTGAAGAACGAATGGATACCGGTGGTGGGTTACGTAAGCTTCAGCGAGGCAGCTCACGCCATAACGGATTATATCGTTGGATATTACAGCGCACTAAGACCGCACGAATATAACGGTGGGTTACCCCCAAACGAATCGGAAAATCGATACTGGAAAAACTCTAACTCGGTGGCCAGTTTTTGTTGACCACTTCAGCTCAGGACAAACAGCGCGACGATAGCCACCATCATCACTTTAGTGACGTGGTTCCAGCCGCTCTCTTCCACGCCTTTACCGATCAGAATGCCAAGGACCAGACCCGGAACGGCGTTGCCCATAATCAGCTGCGCCGCGCCGCCAAAGACGGTGGCCCAGAAGCCTGATTTTTTACCGGCATCGATCGCCGCCAGCCAGAAGATCACCGGCATCACGGTGTTGACCAGCAGGTTAGCCGCAGGCACCAGCACCTTGACGGCAGTCACCTGCAACGCTTCCGGTACGGATGACGCCGTGAGGTTCAGGAAGGTCACGACGATCATCCCGATAACGCCGCAGGCAATCGCCATGCGCTTGGGATCGTGCAGCGTTTCACCGACGTTGCGGTTTTTAACCATCAGCGCAGCAGCGCCCCAGTTGGGGATGATGCGATGGTCGACGTCTTGAGTGAACGCCCCCGCCGCAACAGAGGAAGCCCAGGCGTTAAAGAAGAAGCCCAGGCCGAACGAGAAGTGAGAAGCCGGATCCCCTTCGCAGGAATTCAGTTCTCCCAGAGTACGAAACGCGCCCATCCCTTGAGTGGTAGGCGCATGAAACATGCGTGCAGCCCCAGCGCCGACACCGACGCCAACCAGGCCGCCGATGATGAGCGATTTTATTAATATTATCAGGAACATAATTATGCCTTTTAATAAAGAATCAGCGTTGCGTAACGAAATCCACCTTGTCGAGATTGATGGCAGTCACGTTGACGGTCACGTCCAGCTCCACGCTGAAGGTGCGTCTTTCCCGGCGCAAAAAGAGGAATAAAAATGCCTCTTTGCGCACCGATTCACGCGCTTGAACAACCTGCACATCCTGTGGCTCAATACGCAGTAAGATATGCGGCGACGCTTTCATCACCGCTGCCTGAACGTGGTTCAGGGCATCGGCAAAGGCGCGCGCTTTGGCCTCGCCCTTGCCAGTGACTCTCACCGTGGTGGTGAATTGTTCTTTCATGCTTAAGCGCCGTGTTTCTTTTGCCACGCCTGTACCAGACGCTCACCGAGTTCTTCTTTGTCCATAAAACCGAACCCCAGCACGTTGCAACCTTCGTTGATGGCAGTGACCCCTTCATCAACCGAGCGCATGCCGTATTTCGCCTTGTAGCCGTATTTGGTCTGCGCGGTAATCGCACCCGCGCCGCCACTGCCGCAAAACGAGATGCCAAAGGTGGCGTTTTCCGCTTTCATCACGTCACCCAGCTTCATATCTGCCGCAACGCCCGGCACCACAACCGCACGGCCGCCCGCTTTCTCAACGCCTGCCGCCACTTTCTGGCCTTTACCCAGACGATCGCCAATCACTACGGTAATCTGTTCCATCTTTTGCTCCTTAAAGGTTGTCTTTCGCGACTTCGAAGTGCACCGACAGCAGCCAGGCCTCTTCCTCAGGAAGATTGCCAAACTCAGCGACCACGTCACGGGCAAGCGCCATTGATTCGGCAGAAATTTCATCAAACAAGCTGGCATCGACTTCTGGTAAGGGTTCACCCGTTACCGAGCGGTGCGCCATGGCGCGAACATGCGACGTCAGCATCTGTTCCTGTACAGCGTTGGGAATAATGTGGCGTTCACGCAGCAAGGCATACACCTGCGCCAGCATGCGGTCGGCCAGTTCCACCGATTCCCCCATGTCATTCATTACAGCTCCGTTATTCACTCGTCTTACCCCACTAGTGGCTCTGAGGTTAACTTAGCGGTGGGGGTTAAAAGTTTGTAGCGAGTTGTTTTCCACTTCGAAGTGGAAAGGGGCGCAGCGATAGTGATCTGTGCCGCAAAAAGGGCCGGGACCACGATTAATCACTGGAAGAATGTGATTGAGATCGCAAGAGTGAGCAGCAAAATGGAAGGAAATGCGAACAATGAATGGACGATAAAAATGAAAAAATGTGATGGGGATAGCGTTTACTTATGGGATGCAGGGGCGCAGCGTCTTATCCGGCCTACGGTTATGCAGGCCGGAAAGAGTAGATTAGCGGAACTTCTTGTGGTTTTCGTTGCGCGTTTTTTTCAGGTCTTCCGCAACGGCTTTCGCCTCTTTGACTTTACCTTCGTTCGCCAGTTTAAGCGCGCCGTCAATCTGACCGATCAGCGTGTCAAAGCCGTGGCGGAAATCTTTCATCTCCGCACTGTCCGGGGATTTGCTCTCCAGCTTCGGTGGCGTTCCCTTTTGAGCATCCAGCGCGGCTGCACGCATTTTGGTCAACGCGTCTTTCAGTTCAGTCGCATTGTCCGTTTTTTCGACGATCTTCAGGTTGTCGTTGAGGATCCCCATGTCATCTTCGAGATCGGCTGCAAACGCAGAAGAACCAAGAACCAGCGTTGAAGCCGCGACGATCGCTAACAGGTGTTTACGCATTGCTCACTTCCTTTTTTATTATTAAAAAAATTAACGCCTTAACGAGTATCATTGCCCGGCGATTTTCATCTCCGGTAACAATACCGAACCACACTGAATATTACTGCGCGTTTCAATATCGTTGCCTACGGTCACAATATTGCGCCACATCTCTTTTAAGTTCCCGGCGATGGTAATTTCACTCACCGGATACTGAATTTCGCCATTTTCGACCCAAAAACCCGCCGCGCCGCGCGAGTAATCGCCGGTAATGCCGCTTACGCCCTGCCCCATCAGCTCGGTAACCACAAGACCTGTGCCCATCTCTTTGAGCAACTGCTCGAAGCTTAGACCCTGTCCTGGAATTCGCCAGTTGTGGATCCCACCCGCATGACCGGTGCTCTTCAGTCCCAGCTTACGTGCGGAATAGTTGGTCAGCAGCCATTGGGTCAGCACGCCGTCTTTAACAATGTCACGGCGTTCGGTCCGTACGCCTTCGCTGTCGAACGGCGACGACGCCAGCCCTTTCAGCAGGTGCGGATGTTCTTCAATAGTCAGCCATTCCGGCAGAATTTGTTTGCCCAGCGAGTCGAGCAGGAAGGTGGATTTACGGTATACCGAACCACCGGCAATCGCGCCGACCAGATGTCCGAACAGCCCAGTCGCCACTTCGTTGGCAAAAATCACCGGCGCTTTCATGGTGGAAAGTTTACGCGGAGAGAGGCGAGATAAGGTGCGGCGAGCACAATCTGCCCCCACCCATTCCGGCGTTTGCAGATCGCCCATCGCCCGGCCAATGGTGTAGGCGTAATCACGCTCCATATCGCCATTTTCTTCCGCGATGACGCAGCTGGAAAGAGAATGACGCGTGGAGCAGTAGCCCTGCAGCATCCCGTGACTGTTACCAAACACTTTGATGCCGTAGTGGCTGTTAAAACTGCCGCCTTCGGTATTGGTGATACGCTTATCGGCCTGTAGCGCCGCCTGTTCCGCGCGGGCTGCCAGTTCGATAGCTTCGTCAGGGGAAACTTCCGCCGGGTGGAACAGATCCAAATCGGGCGCATCAAAGGCCAGCAGTTCTTTATCTGCCACGCCCGCGCACGGGTCCGGTGAGGTGTAACGTGCAATATCCAGCGCGGCCTGCACGGTACGTGCAATCGCCTGTGGGCTTAAATCAGTGGACGATGCGCTGCCCTTACGGTTTTGGTGATAAACCGTAATCCCCAGCGCGCCATCGCTATTGAATTCTACGTTCTCCACTTCACCATAACGGGTGCTGACGCTAATACCCGTGGTCTTGCTCACAGCGACTTCCGCGCCATCCGACTTACCTGACGCTAATTCCAGTGCCGTCGAGACCGCTTCTTCCAGAATCTTACGCTGCGCTTCAACTTGTGAGATTACTTTCATCGCAAATGCCATAATGTAGAGAGAGTTTCTCTGAAGTCTAACAGAGAACCGTTTTTCAGTGCGCATCTTAACTGGTAACATTAGCCTCTTTTTTTAAGGAGCCTGACATGACTAAGCAGCCCGAAGACTGGCTCGACGACGTTCCCGGTGATGACATCGAAGACGAAGACGATGAAATTATCTGGGTTAGTAAAAGTGAAATAAAACGTGACGCCGAGGAGTTAAAACACCTGGGTGTGGAACTGGTGAAACTGGGGAAAAACGCGCTGGATAAAATCCCGCTCGACGCGGATTTACGTGCCGCGATTGAGTTGGCCCAGCGTATTAAGATGGAAGGTCGCCGCCGCCAGCTGCAGCTGATTGGCAAAATGTTGCGCCAGCGCGATGTTGATCCTATCCGTCAGGCGCTGGACAAGCTGAAAAACCGTCACAACCAACAGGTTGTACTGTTTCACAAGCTTGAGCAACTGCGCGATCGCCTGATCGCCGAAGGTGATGATGCGGTAGCGGAAGTGCTGAATCTGTGGCCAAACGCCGATCGCCAGCAGCTTCGTTCTCTGGTTCGCAATGCGAAGAAAGAGCAAGAAGGCAACAAGCCGCCGAAATCAGCACGTCAGATTTTCCAGTATCTGCGTGAACTGGCGGAAAACGAAATCTAATCTCTTCGTCTGCAGAAAGTGCCGGATGATGTAAATACTTCATCCGGCGTGGATTCTGTGCCCTTACTGCTGGGGCTGCATTTCGCCCATAGCGTTCTCTGACTGGCTCTCTTCATGCAGATACTGCTTATCTAAAATCTTCACGAACGGTGTATAAATCGCTGTGGCGATAACCAGATTCACGGCCTGTAAAACAATGCCTGAAATCCCGGTGGTGAGGAAACCAGAAATAAAGATCGGCGTTGTCCATGGAATGGAGATACCAGAGGTGGGGGGAACCCAGCCGAATGCGATAACCACATAAGTAACCGTACACAGCACCATTGGGGTAATGATAAACGGGATAAGCATCAGCGGATTAAGCACGATTGGCAAACCAAAAATAACCGGCTCATTAATGTTAAAAATTGCCGCCGGTGCCGCCAGCCGTGAGAGCTGCTTTAATCGCGTACTTTTGGCAACCATAAAGATGCTAATCAACAGTGCCCCGGTAAAACCCGTACCGCCGGCAATCAAATAGACATCCCTGAACTGCTGAGTAATGATGTTGGTCGCTACCAGCCCGGCCTGAGTTTGCGCCAGGTTCTGCGCACTGAGCGTTTGCCAGATAGGCCCCATTACGGATGTCATGATAGAGTCGCCATGGATCCCAAAGAACCAGAAGAAACTGATCATCATCTCAGCAATCAGTTGCGATAAGAGGGAATTCCCCAGATACAGCAACGGCTGTTGCAGCATGACGCTGATAAATTTCCCCGGCGTACCAAAAGGCGTGTTCTCAAACAGCACCTTGACGATAATCCAGAACAGTAGCACTAAGAAGATAGGTACCAGCGATTTAAACGACCTGGCAATCTCTGGCGGGACACTCGCAGGCATCTTGATGGTAAAAGCCCTGTTTTCCAGAAACTGAACCACCTTGATGGTGACCACAGTGACGATAATCCCTAAGAACATCGATTCAGAGCTAAAGTCGATCAGCGCGTAAGCATCGACGACGATTTCTCCCGATCCTGTCGTAATATGACCAGGCGACATTAAGAAGAAGATCGCCACCGGTAAAATAGCGGAACTTTGGCTGAGATTAAGCTTTTCAACTAACTCCTTTGAGAAGGTGATAATCACCAGCAGCGTCATTAATCCGTAGCTGGCGTTAATCCCGTAATTGAGCTTATCCAGCACGCCGGTAATGACTCCAACTTACTGATAGTGTTTTATGTTCAGATAATGCCCGATGACCTTGTCATGCAGCTCCACCGATTTTGAGAACGACAGTGACTTCCGTCCCAGCCTTGCCAGATGTTGTCTCAGATTCAGGTTATGTCGCTCAATGCGCTGAGTGTAACGCTTGCTGATTACGTGCAGCTTTCCCTTCAGGCGGGATTCATACAGCGGCCAGCCATCCGTCATCCATACCACGACCTCAAAGGCCGACAGCAGGCTCAGAAGACGCTCCAGTGTGGCCAGAGTGCGTTCACCGAAGACGTGCGCCACAACCGTCCTCCGTATCCTGTCATACGCGTAAAACAGCCAGCGCTGACGTGATTTAGCACCGACGTAGCCCCACTGTTCGTCCATTTCCGCGCAGACGATGACGTCACTGCCCGGCTGTATGCGCGAGGTTACCGACTGCGGCCTGAGTTTTTTAAGTGACGTAAAATCGTGTTGAGGCCAACGCCCATAATGCGGGCGGTTGCCCGGCATCCAACGCCATTCATGGCCATATCAATGATTTTCTGGTGCGTACCGGGTTGAGAAGCGGTGTAAGTGAACTGCAGTTGCCATGTTTTACGGCAGTGAGAGCAGAGATAGCGCTGATGTCCGGCAGTGCTTTTGCCGTTACGCACCACCCCGTCAGTAGCTGAACAGGAGGGACAGCTGATAGAAACAGAAGCCACTGGAGCACCTCAAAAACACCATCATACACTAAATCAGTAAGTTGGCAGCATCACCCTGCATTTCTTGTATATATTCGCTAACAAACGCGTTATGGTGCTGCGAGTTTTGCGTTCTGGAGAATACGTCCCGAATGTTGACCTTAAACTCCTGGAAATTATTAAAGCCTAATTTCTTTACCAACTTAGAAATAGATGGCGCGGTAGTATAAACGCGATCTGCCAGTTCATGAATTTTCATTTTATAAACATCAGCAGGGTTCTCCTGACAGAATTTATAAACTCGCAGTTCATTATTGGTTAAATTTTTTCGCATGGAGCGCACCTTTTATTATGTGGCACTTACGCCACATTGGCTCTCGAGGGGATATTAGCAAGGGAAAAGCGGAAATAGATTTTATGATTTAGAAATTAATTTCTGCGATCTGAGTTATAAATTTCCATATGGAGGCTTCCCATTCCGTTGAGAAGTATGGCGTAACCAGAAGGCCGGATGGCAACGGAGATCGTGCTCCTGAGAAAGTGCCGGATAACGGTGTAAACACCTTATCCGGCCCACAACGGATCGTAAGCCCGGTAAGCGTAGCGCCACCGGGCATTTTTTTACTCTTCTTCTGCCTGGGCTTTCTTCGCCAGGCCATCCAGCAGTTTTTGATGGATGCCACCAAACCCGCCGTTACTCATCACCAGGATGTGATCGCCAGGCTGTGCAGTTTTCACCACCATATCTGCCAGCGCATCCACATCGCCGCTCCAGTGCGCAGGCTGAACGCAGGCTTCAGCGACTTCTGCTACCTGCCACGGAATATGCGGGGGTTGCAGCAGGAACACTTCGTCCGCACGTCCTAACGACGGCGCCAGGTCATCTTTGCACAGGCCCATTTTCATGGTGTTCGAGCGTGGTTCCAGCACCGCGATGATGCGCGCCGTGCCACCCACTTTACCGCGCAGCGCCGCAAGCGTTGCCAGAATGGCCGTTGGGTGATGGGCGAAATCGTCATACACCGTCACGCCATTGGCTTCGCCGCGCAGCTCAAGACGACGACGGGCGTTGATGAACGAGCCCAGCGCATTGGCTGCATCCGCAGGCACGACGCCAACATGGCGCGCGGCAGCAATCGCCATCAGACCGTTGTGCATGTTGTGTTCGCCTACCAGGCCCCACTTCACCACGCCAACATTTTCACCGTCCAGCCACACTTCCCACTCGGATGCATCAGTGGTCAGCTTTTTCGCCTGCCAGTGACCTTGTTCGCCAACCAGCTCTTGTTCGCTCCAGCAGCCCATCGCCATCGTCTGTTTCAGATTGATGTCGTTTTCCGGGTAGATAATGCGTCCCTGGCCCGGCACGATACGCACCAGGTGGTGGAACTGTTTCTGGATCGCTTTCAGATCGTCAAAGATATCAGCGTGATCGAACTCAAGGTTGTTGAGGATCAGCGTACGCGGGCAGTAATGTACGAATTTAGAACGCTTATCGAAGAAGGCGCAATCGTACTCATCCGCTTCAATAACGAAGAAGTCGCTCTCACCCAGACGCGCGGAAACCTCAAAGTTCCCCGGTACGCCGCCGATCACAAAGCCAGGCTTATAGCCGCAGGCTTCGAGGATCCAGGTCGCCATTCCGGCGGTGGTGGTTTTGCCGTGCGTCCCCGCAACCGCCAGTACCCAACGATCGCGCAGCACAAAGTCATGCAGCCACTGCGGGCCGGACATATACGGAATGTTCTTTTCCAGCACCGCTTCCACACACGGATTACCCCGGGTCATGGCATTGCCAATGATCACCAGGTCCGGCTGCGGATCGAGCTGGCTGGCATCGTAACCCTGAATCAGATCAATGCCTTGCTTCTCAAGTAAGGTACTCATCGGCGGATACACATTGGCGTCCGAACCGGTTACTTCATGACCGAGTGAGCGCGCCAGCATCGCCAGACCGCCCATAAAAGTGCCACAAATTCCCAAAATATGAATGCGCATACGTCACTATCCTTTTTTAATCTGGGGGACATTTTACGCACATGTCCGGCAAGTGAGAAACGCATTTCAGGATATTCCGTAGTTTGCTGGCGCGATTCACCTAAGCGCGGCAATGGAAATATTTGTTAATATTGTTGCGGTCGCTTTACTCCACATAAATTGCAGGGAAAGTGTTATGAAAACGTTAGGTGAATTTATTGTCGAAAAGCAGCACGAGTTTTCTCATGCTACCGGTGAACTCACTGCTTTGTTGTCGGCAATAAAGCTGGGCGCCAAGATCATCCACCGCGATATCAACAAGGCCGGTCTGGTCGATATCCTGGGTGCCAGCGGTGCTGAGAACGTGCAGGGAGAGGTTCAGCAAAAACTCGATCTGTTCGCGAACGAAAAACTGAAAGCTGCACTGAAGGCGCGCGACATTGTGGCGGGCATTGCCTCGGAAGAAGAAGATGAAATCGTCGTCTTTGAAGGCTGTGAACACGCAAAATATGTTGTGCTGATGGATCCTCTGGATGGCTCATCCAACATCGATGTTAACGTCTCTGTCGGTACGATTTTCTCTATTTATCGCCGCGTAACCCCAGTCGGCACGCCGGTCACGGAAGAGGATTTCCTGCAACCAGGCAACAAGCAGGTTGCTGCGGGCTACGTTGTTTATGGTTCTTCCACCATGCTGGTGTATACCACCGGCTGTGGCGTACACGCCTTCACCTACGATCCTTCTCTGGGCGTATTCTGCCTCAGCCAGGAACGTATGCGCTTCCCGGCGAAAGGCAGCACGTACTCCATTAACGAAGGCAACTATATTAAATTCCCGAACGGCGTGAAGAAGTACATTAAATTCTGCCAGGAAGAAGATAAGTCAACTCAGCGCCCGTACACCTCGCGCTACATTGGCTCTCTGGTTGCGGATTTCCATCGTAATCTGCTCAAAGGCGGGATCTACTTGTACCCAAGCACAGCCAGCCACCCGCAAGGGAAGCTGCGTCTGCTGTACGAATGCAATCCGATGGCCTTCCTGGCCGAGCAGGCGGGCGGCAAAGCGAGCGATGGTAAAGATCGCATTCTGGATATCACCCCGGAAAGCCTGCACCAGCGTCGCTCCTTCTTCGTAGGTAACGACCATATGGTTGAAGATGTAGAACGCTTTATCCGCGAATTCCCGGACGCGTAATACGCTTTGCCGGATGAGACGTGTTAACGCCATCATCCGGCAAATTTATCCCCTACGCCGTTTGTACTTTAAACGCCGCCATTGCTTCGAGCAGCGCATGTGACTGCTCTTCCAGCGAGCGGGTAGCCGCTGAAGATTGCTGTACCAGCGCCGCATTTTGCTGCGCCGTTTCATCCATCTGAATCACCGCGATATTCACCTGCTCAATGCCGCGACTCTGTTCCTGCGACGCGCTGGCAATTTCACGCATCAGTTTGGTCATGCGCATCACTTCATTGGCAATCTCATCCATGGTTTCGCCCGCCTGCTGCGCCAGCTCGCTGCCTTCTCCCACGTGGGTGTGTGAATCGCTGATTAACGTGCGGATCTCTTTTGCCGCCTCGGCGCTGCGGCTGGCCAGATTACGCACTTCACCTGCAACGACCGCAAAGCCCCGCCCTTGCTCACCGGCACGCGCCGCTTCAACAGAAGCATTGAGCGCCAGGATATTGGTCTGGAAAGCAATACCGTCGATTACGCTGAGGATGTCGGCGATTCGGCTGGAACTGCCGGAAATATCGCGCATTTTCTCAATCACATAGCACACCATCTCACTGCCGCGATCGGCGGTATCCGACACCGATTTTGCCAACTGGTGTGCCTGTTCCGCGTTTTGCGCATTCTGTTTCACGGTCGCCGTGAGTTCTTCCATACTGGCGGCGGTCTGCTCCAGCGAAGTGGCTGTCGATTCAGTACGTTGCGCCAGATGCTGGTTCCCGGCCGTCAGCTCACGGCTACCAATATCAATTTGTAAACTGGCATCACGGACACGCTGTACCGAGTCGCCCAGCGCATGGCGCATTTCATCCATTGCCGCGTTCAGACGGTTGAATTCGGCGCTGGCCGACAGCGCGGTAACCGGCGACAAATCCCCCGTCGCCAGGCGTTCCAGTTGCTCAACCATATTATCCAGCGGCTTGAGAAACTTATTTCGCAGCATGAACCAAATCACCGCCAGCAATGCGAGGGCAGCCAACATCGAGGCGCTCATAATACCGTGGTAAATCAAAGAAGTAATGATACGGGTAGAGGCATACAGCCCCATACCGCCGGTCAGCAACAGAAGGAACGTCAGCAGAGACAATAACACCAACAAACTTGATCGAATTGAAAGGGATTTTGGCATCGTTATATTTCCGGTTGTAGGGTTAAAACAGACCTGTACAGAACCTATCGACTACAACCGGAAAAAGTTTAGGTATTTAAATGTTTAGTGAAAAATCAGGATGTTACTTTGGTGTTGCCGCCGTCCCCACTCTGGTTACTGGCGAGCTTTGACGATTTTCCCAAAGTACCGTCAGACCGCGCTGTAAGGCAATAAAAATAAACAATAAAATGCCAATCGCGATCTTCGTCCACCAGGAACTTAATGTGCCATCAAAATTAATGTAGGTCTGGATCAACCCCTGAATGGCGACACCAAACAACGTTCCTAACACCGTACCGACCCCGCCGCTCAACAGGGTTCCGCCAATCACGACTGAGGCAATCGCATCCAGCTCAACGCCGACGCCCGCCAGCGCATAACCCGCCTGGGTGTAAATTGAAAAGACAATGCCAGCAAGCGTCGCAAGCCCGGTCGACAGCATATAGATACGGATGGTCGTGCTGCGGGTTGAGATCCCCATCAGGTTGGCAGAGGTGGCGTTGCCGCCAATCGCGTAAACCTGATTACCAAAGCGCGTACGGTGCGCCAGGAATATGCCAATGACGACTACCGCCAGCATCAGCAATCCCATTGCACTCAGGCGACCGCCGCCGGGAATTTTCCATGCCAGGCTTGAGAGCATGTCATAAACCGGATGGTTAATTGGGATCGACTCTTCAGACACCAGATAGCTGACGCCGCGCAGGAAGAACATTCCCGCCAGGGTAATAATGAATGCCGGGATCTTCAGTGCATCAATCAGTAACCCCATAAACGCGCCAAACGCGCAGCCCATCAGCAGAATCAGGGGAAACGCCAACAGCGGAGATATACCCCAGTAGCCAATGGCCTTCGCCAGAAATACGCCGGTAAACGCGATCACCGAGCCAACGGACAGGTCGATCCCGCCAGAGAGAATCACGAAAGTCATGCCCACGGCGATGATGCCCAGAAAAGCGTTATCGGTCAGGATATTGCAGATAACTCTGGTTGAAGCAAAGGCCGGAAACTGTGTCAGGCAGTAGAGGTAACCCAGTACAAATACGCCGAGGGTGATCATCAGCGGTAAATTACGTTTTATCATGACCACGCACTCCTTTTATCAGGCTGATAAAGCGTTGTGATTGCACGACCAGCACACACAACACCACCACGGCTTTGACCACTTGATTTAGTTCTGGCGGGAAGCCCGACAGTAAAATCCCTGTGTTCATGCCCTGAATAATCAATGCCCCGACCACCGACAGCAGCAGATTAAAGCGCCCGCCCATCAGCGAGCCGCCGCCGATAACTACCGCCAGGATGGCATCCAGTTCCAGCCACAATCCGGCGTTATTGGCATCTGCCCCGCGGATATCCGCCGTGACGATAATGCCGGCGATAGCCGCACACAGACCGCTCAGCACATAGGTGAGCATCACGATAATGCGCGTGTTCACCCCGGCGTTTTTTGCCGCACGAATGTTGATGCCTACCGCTTCAATAAACATCCCCAGCGCCGTTTTACGCGTCAGTAGCCAGAACACCACCAGCGTTAGCAGGGCAATGATCACTGGCGTGGGGAACAGTAAGAGCGAGCCGCTGCCAAACCACGACAGTTCGGGCGAATTGAAGGTGACGATTTGCCCGGAGGTGATAAGCTGCGCCACTCCGCGCCCGGTCACCATCAGGATTAGCGTGGCAACGAACGGTTGGATTTTGAGGATTGCCACCAGAATCCCGTTCCATAACCCTGCCAGAATGCCGGAGCCTAAGGCGGCAAGCAGCACCACCGGCAAACTGTGCCCGGCCACCGTCATCGCCGCGGTGGTGGCACCGGCAATGGCCATGACGGCGCCTACGGAAAGGTCGATGCCGCCGGTGGCAATCACCAGCGTCATGCCAATCGCTAACAGCGCCACGGGGGCGGCACGGTTGAGAATATCAATCGGGCTACCGAACAGCCGACCATCTTGCAAAATCACCTGATAAAAGTGCGGCGCGACCAGGCTATCCACCAGCAGCACCAGCAGTAGCGCCACCAGTTGTGGCATGCCCTTTGGCCAGCGGAATCGCCGTTGCGGCGGAGTGGATTGAGGGAGAGATTGAGGCATCACCATAGTCTCCTTAGGCCGCAATGGCGTTCATGATCGCCGGCACGGACAGTTCAGCCAGCGGGATCTCGGCCACCTGTTTGCGATCGCGCATAATAATGACCCGATCGGCATAGCCCACTAACTCTTCCAGTTCGGATGAAATCACCAGCAGCGCCAGACCATCCGCGCACAGCGTTTCGATCAGGCGGATGATCTCGGCATGCGCGCCGACGTCGATCCCACGCGTAGGTTCATCGAGGATCAGGAACTGCGGTTTGGTCAGTAACCAGCGCGAGAGCAATACTTTTTGCTGATTGCCGCCGGAGAGGAATTCGATCGGCTGTTCAGCGTTGGGGGTGCGAATTCCGAGCTGGCGGATAAAACGCTCGGCAATCTCATTTTGTTCTTTCCGCGGAATAGGCCGCAGCCAGCCACGCTGCGCCTGTAATGCCAGAATGATGTTTTCCCGCACCGAGGCAGCGGCGATAATACCATCCGTTTTGCGATCTTCCGGACAGAAGCCGATCCCCAGACACGAAGCCTGATGCGGCGATCGCAAGGTCTGCGCTTTGCCTTTGATCAGCGCACTGCCGCTGTCGGCGGGTTTAATACCGAAGATCACCTCCGCCGTTTCCGTTCGCCCGGATCCCAGCAGTCCAGCGAGACCGACGATCTCACCAGGACGCACCTGTAGATCAAACGGCGCGATGGTGCCTTTCTTGCCAAAGTCGCTAAAGGCCGCCACTGGTTTATCACTCAGCAGCGTACGGCCCGCACGCTGTAGCGCATGGGTATCCAGTTCGCGACCCAGCATCATTTTGACCAGTTCGATCTGTGGCAGCTCTCGGGTTTCACGGCAGCCAACGAAGCCGCCGTTACGCAGGACGGTAATGCGATCGCTGACCTGATAGACCTGATCGAGGAAATGGGTAACGAAGATCAGACTGACGCCCCGATCGCGCAGATGCCGCATTAGGCCGAACAGCATTTCTACCTCCTGGGTATCAAGACTGGCGGTGGGCTCATCTAGGATCAGCACTTTCGCGGAGAGATCGATCGCCCGACAGATAGCGACGATCTGCTGCATCGCCACGGAAAAGCGGTTCAGCGGCTCGCGCACGTCGAGGGAAAAACCGTATGACGCCATCAACTCCGTCGCGCGTTTTTCCATCTGCTTGCGCAGCAGCAGGCCAAAACGCCGCGGTTCACGGCCAATAAACAAGTTATCCGCTACCGACATATTGGGCAGCAGATTCACTTCCTGATACACGGTACCGATCCCCAACTGCTGGGCATGGGCGGTATTTTTGGGGGAGATAGGCTGGCCTTCGAGCCAGATCGTGCCGCGATCTGCATGGTAAACGCCGGTCAGCGCTTTGATCAGCGTCGATTTACCGGCTCCGTTTTCTCCCAGCAGCGCCATAATCTCACCGCGACGCAAGCTGAAATCCACGTTATCCAGCGCTTTGACGCCGGGAAAGAATTTGCTTAATCCTTCGGTGCGGAGGATTTCCTGATGGGGGTCGATGGTCATGGCATTCCTCCGGTACGAAATCACGGCCTTTTCGTAGGCCTGATAAGCGCAACGCCATCAGGCCTACGGAAGACCGGCAGCAAAACTAGTAGCCCATGTTTTTCTTCTTCTCTAACTCTTCTTTCGCCGTATCCGGCAGATAGAGGATCGACTTGGTAATGGTCAGCTTTTCAGGCATCGTGCCGTCTTTTTTGAATTTCTCCAGCGCGTCGAATGCCGGACCTGCCATATTCGGCGTCAGCTCGACGCTGGCGTTGGCTTCACCGTCAATCATTGCTTTGTAGATATCCGGTACACCGTCGATGGAACCGGTCAGAATATCTTTGCCGGGTTTCAGGCCTGCTTCTTTAATCGCCTGGATTGCCCCGATCACCATGTCATCGTTGTGGGCGTAAACCATGCAGATGTTCTTGCCATTGTTTTCCGCTTTGATAAAGCTCTCCATCACTTCTTTCCCTTTACTGCGGGTGAAGTCGCCGGACTGTGAGCGGATAATCTTAATGTTTGGCGCGTTGGCGATGGCTTCAGCAAACCCTTTTTTACGATCGATGGCCACGCTGGCCCCGACGGTCCCTTGCAGCTCAACGACGTTACACGGCTTGCCGTTCACCTGTTTAATCAACCAGTCGCCGATCAATTTACCTTCCAGCACGTTGTCGGCGGTGACTGTGGTCATATAGAGAGATTTGTCTTTTACATCGATGGAACGATCGAGCAAAAAGACCGGAATGTCGGCATCTTTAGCTTCTTTTAAAACCGGTTCCCAACCCGTTGCCACGACCGGCGCAATAAAGATGGCGTCAACGCCCTGCGCAACAAATGAGCGAACTGCTTTAATCTGGTTTTCCTGCTTTTGCTGGCCGTCAGCGATTTTCAGCGTAATACCACGCTTTTCAGCCTCGCTTTTCGCAACGTTGGTTTCTGCGGCGCGCCAGCCGGATTCAGAGCCAACTTGCGAAAATCCTACGGTTAAAGGGGCTGCCATTGCCATAGACGACATGGCTGCCGAAACTGCTGTGACTAAAAGTAAGCGCTTCCACATAAGTGCGTCCTCGTAGGGTGATTATTGTTGGTTAATAAACCGTCGCGAAAAAACTATAGACAATTGAGCATGTAACGAATTGCGTTACATCACACTTCAAAAAAGTAAATAAAACGTTAATCACAACTTTGTAATCGCTTTCATCCCGCTATGAAAAATGCGGCTGAAGATATGGATTTTTCTGTCACGAGAGAGGGGTAAAAAGAAGAAAATGAGCGCAGAGAAAGCGAAAACAAGCGGAGACATTCAGCGCGAGTTGGCTATAATACCCGCCACTTGTTTGCCATAGCTTATTTAAAGGAAACAGACATGAGCTTACTCAACGTCCCTGCCGGTAAAGATCTGCCGGAAGATATCTACGTTGTTATCGAGATCCCTGCCAACGCAGATCCGATCAAATACGAAGTTGACAAAGAGAGCGGCGCCCTGTTCGTTGACCGCTTCATGTCCACCGCGATGTTCTATCCGTGCAACTACGGTTACATCAACCACACCCTGTCTCTGGACGGTGACCCGGTAGACGTTCTTGTCCCGACTCCGTACCCGCTGGAGCCAGGTTCAGTGATCCGCTGCCGTCCGGTTGGCGTACTGAAAATGACTGACGAATCCGGTGAAGATGCGAAACTGGTTGCGGTTCCGCACACTAAGCTGAGCAAAGAATACGATCACATCAAAGATGTGACCGACCTGCCGGAACTGCTGAAAGCGCAGATCACCCACTTCTTCGAACACTACAAAGATCTCGAAGCGGGCAAATGGGTGAAAGTTGACGGTTGGGACAACGCTGAAGCCGCTAAAGCTGAAATCGTTGCTTCTTTCGAGCGCGCGAAGAAGTAAGTTCGCGTTAGCTTAAAACCCTGAACGCCAGTCTCTGGTTAGTAAGGGTTTTTAAATTTCTACTTCTACCACCTCTCCCCTTCGCTGTTTTCTTTTTGACCTACCAGAATGGGTAGTCACATTTCATTTATCTTAATTGCGAATGATATTAGATCTCATTATCATTCTCAGAATGTAAATAAATGTGAATAAAAGTCAATGTACCTCCACAATGTGAAGTCCCTGAAACGCTATTCCTGCGTGGCACTCGCCACAGCGCTGTTATTTACCAGCCTGTCCAGCGTGGCGCAGACGCTACCTGAGAAAGATTTTCTGACTCGCGATGTCGGTAACGGCGTGTATGAGCTGGCGGTTGATAGCCAGCAGAATGCGCTTTTTGTCGCCTCGTCGCCGTCGTTTGATAAAGATAAAACCAGCGGGCTTATCTACAAACTCGATCTGGAGAAACTCACGACGACTGAAGTCATCGACACCAGTCGTCGTGCCTTTGCCACCGCGCTGGATGAAGAAAACCAGGTGCTGTATGTCGGCAACACGCTGGAAGGTTCAGTAACGCTAGTCGATACCCGCAGCGGTAAAGAGCTGGCGATACTGCAACTGAGCGAAGCCAAAAACCCGAAAGATATTGTTCATACGCGTGAAATGGTGCTCGATAAACAGCACCACCGTCTGTACGTTTCCGGCGTGGCTGAAAAGGGCATAGTCTGGGTGGTGGACACACAAAAGCGCGAGAAAATCGCCACCCTCGAGAACATGGGCCAGTACCCGACCGGCATGGCCGTGGATGCAAATAAGAACCGCCTGTATGTTGTGAATGGCCGAAACGAACTTATTACGCTGGATACCACCAACCATCAAATTATTAATCGCTTTACCATTGAGCCAGATAAAAAACATTTTTTCCTGAATATTGCCCTGGATGCAAAAAATAACCGCGCATTCCTGACCGATCCGGATTTAGCGGACGTACTGGTTTTTGATCTTAATACCGGTAAGGTTATTGCACCAATTAAGGTTATTAACTCGCTGGCAGTGATATATAACGAAAAACGCCAGGAAGTTTATATCACCCACCGTAATGCTAAACGCATCAGCATTGTGAACAGCAAGACCTACCAGGTAAAACAAAGCATTGAAACCAATGCATTACCTAACAGCCTGGCGCTCTCGGCAGATGCTAACACCCTGTACGTCAGCGTCAAACAGTCGGAAAAAATGACAGGTGTGAAGCCCGACTACGTGCTGAAAATCGATCTCTCTAAATATTAATAATTAAAAAACTATCTGCACCTTGCAGCTTTTTTGAGCTGCAAGGTGATGTTTTTATTTTTTACTTTTCAGGTGTCTATATTATGAAAACGCGTCAACTTATTACGCTGACAGGGATCGTTGCATTCTCAGGCGGTGTTATTTTCCCCACCCAGGCAGAAGAACTCACCGAGACCTCACGCACTAGCGAAGATGAAATGGTGATCACCGCATCCGGATTCTCGCAGCAAAAACGCGAAGCGCCGGCCACTATTTCAGTTATCGATCGTAACACGCTGGATATTCAGCCGGACCGTAGCATCGGTGAAGCCATTAAAAACCTTCCCGGTGTCTCGGTCACCAACAGCAGTGGCATGAACGCCGGTAGCATTATGATCCGCGGCATGGACCCGTCCTATACCGCTTTTATGGTCAACAGCGTCAAACAAAATACCGGTGAATCTCGTCCTTACGGACATGATATTGGTACTGAAGCCAACTTCTTACCGCCAATGGAGGCCATTGAGCGTATCGAAGTTATCCGTGGGCCGATGTCCTCGCTGTACGGTTCAGACGCCATCGGCGGTGTGGTTAACGTCATTACCAAAAAACCGTACGGCGCAAAAGAGTGGACCACGGCAATTGCTGCCAATACCTGGCTGCAGGAACACCAGTATTTAGGTAATACCAGCCAGATGAATTTGTTTACCATGGGGCCGATTGTGCCCGATGTTCTCGGCCTTAGCGTGGCGGCCGACTGGCTTGACCGTCGCGATGACGATCGCAATAACTATTTTGGCAAACACAATCGTAAATCCGTTGATATGACATTGGGCCTGGCCGCCAGCGAGAATAACCTGTTCGATCTCAACGTGGTCACCGGTGAGCAGGAAAAAAACCGTACCCAGAAACGCGGTGCGCCGTGGTCATGGCTGTTCGATCGTAACGCCGCCACCCTGACGCATACCGGCTGGTATGCAGACGACACCATCGCGACAACCAACTACATAAACTATGAAAAAGGCCGTTCGAAGTACGTTTATGACGGACAGTCCCCGCAGTATGTGCAGATGGAGAACTACGTCGCCAATTCGCAAACCACTTTCACGCTCGACACCCATAAACTGACCGTTGGGGCGAATTTCACGCGCGAAGAGCTGAATGACCGCTTTGATGTGGCCAACAAAACGCTGCCCGGATCTGACCCGGTGACCAAAATCAGCCGTAACGGTTGGGCATTGTTTGCTGAAGACGGCTGGAGCATTGGCGATTTCATCCTGACCACGTCAGCGAGGATGGACCAGGATGACAATTTTGGCACACATATTACGCCGAAAATGTACGGTAACTGGGCCTTTAGCAATGACTGGGCGCTGAAAGGCGGCGTTTCCGCAGGCTATAAAAAACCGGAGCTGCGCGCGACGTCCAGCAACTTCGTAACTCCTTACGGCTCAACCGTACCTTATCCCTTCCTCACCGTTGGTAACGACGACCTGAAACCTGAACAAAGCGTTAACTCTGAACTGGGCCTCTACTGGACGGGAGATGCGCTATCGCTCGACAGCACCGTCTTCTATACGCAGTTCAAAGACAAAATTGCTGAACAAACTATTTGTGAAACCACGTCGACGAACCAGTGCTCCGTCAACGGCTACAACGCGGATTCCGTCAGTAAATACTTCAACGTCAGCGAGGCGGATGTATACGGTATAGAACTGAATGCCGACTGGCAGATTACCGCCGATGTAAAAGCCAACGCTAACTACACCTGGAACCACAGCGAACAAAAAAGCGGCGTTAACAAAGGCTACGCGCTCAACGATTATCCGCGCCATATGGCGAATCTGTCGCTGAACTGGGCGGCAACGCAAAGCCTGGACGTATGGAGTACGGTGAATTATCGCAGCAGTAACCGCAACAGCGGCAATAACTATAAATACGATGACTACACAATGGTGGACGTAGGCGTACGTTATCAGCTCAATAAGCACACGCAACTGATGGCTGGGGTCTACAACGTGTTGGATGAAGATCCGAAACTGACAACCGCGTGGAACGAATCCGCACAGGTGGAAGGACGCCGCTATAACCTCGGCGCGCGCGTGGAGTTTTAAATCCAGAATAAAACAACGCCACCCGAGGGTGGCGTGTTCATATCAGTACTGGTCTCGGTCTAACCAGTTACCGCTTTCAATCAGCGTTAAGCCATCAACCGGACGTTGGTACACGTACATCCATGCACTTCCGTACGGCGTTTGAATTAACTGGCGTGCGTATTCACCGCCACGGGTACGCAGAGCGTCAAGCTCTGCCAGCGTGGCGTTATCAATACGATAAACTTCCCCGTGTACTGTTCCCTCTCCTGGAACGGCGCCTGGATAGTGGCCCAGGCTATACAACTGGTAGTTGTCGATACTGAAATTTCCCAGCAACAGGGCATTGGTCATCCAGTGGCTGTTGCCTTGTTTGGTTCGTAAACTGCCGTAGACAAATATTCGCATTGCTAAAACTCGAACTGATAGAGCAAATCAAGTGCCTGATCTACGCCAGACACAGCTTCCAGATATAGCTTAGGCATCAGACGATAACGTAGCGTGAGTGTCGCTAAGGAGTCAAATATACCCACACCATATTTCACCTGCAGACCTGGCAGTACGTATCCGCTGACAACCACCTGAGATGAATCACCCACCCCTTGTGTGTCCAGTGCCAGATTGCTTACGCCAAATGTCTCCCTGATTTTACCCACAACCTGACCACTTTGTGCAACCCCCAGACCAATAAGCATTGAAGTCATTGCCGCGCTGTCGCTCTGTTCACTATCCAGTCCTTGTCCGCGTAGCAGGTAGGAAAGCGCCATTTGCTGCGACATCGCCGGGTCGGAGAAGATTTCCGCCTTCGGTTCATCGGCAGTGCCCGTGACGCGAACCCCGGCGATCACGTCGTCTTCGGTGGCTTCCGGGTTACGAATTGCTTCGATGTTGAGTAACGGCTGATCAGGCGGACCGGAGAACAACAGTTCGCCCTTACGCACAATCAGATCCTGACCATAGGCATGGAAACGCCCGCTCGGAATATTAATTTGTCCGTTCAGCCCCAGCCCCTGCTTATCCTGCACCACTTTCAGATCGCCCGTCAGACGCGCTTTTAGACCAAAGGCGTCAATACGCACGTTGTTACCGACGTGGATGTTCAGGTTGCTGTTGATCGGAATACCTGCTGTCTGCGGTTTCTCCGGTTGCAGATTGTTGTTAAGCATGACCATATCGCTGGAAACCCCTACCGCGCTCTCCGGCAGGTCGTGTACCACGATACGCGCCCACGGCACATCCACGTTGCCATCGAGGGTAAACAGGCTCGGCGTGGCTTCAAAGACCACGTCCGGCGATACGTCCAGGCGGACCATCGGCGGCACGGTAATACGAACCCTGCTGCCTTTAGCCGCAACGCGCGCCCGCCAGTTGTCTATCTGACTCCAGTCGGCATCGCCGCTCAGGTTAATTTCGCCCTGCTGCGTACGCACCACGCCCGCCAGCGTTGAGCGTGTTCCGGTGAAGTTAACGGCTAACTGGCTTGGCTGCATGTCAAACGGCATAAAGTTGCCGTCGACATCCAGACCGCTCAGCTGCAGCTGTCCGAGCAGCTGCGGGCTTTGCACATCACCGCCCAGACGTAGGTTGGCGTTGATCACCCCAGCCGCTTTTTCACCGCGCGAGAAAATGGGGTTCACCATCGCCAGATTGAAGTTGCGGATGTTGACGTTGCCGCCGAGACTGCGGCGTCCTTGCGGATCCGTCACCTGCACCTGGCCGTCAAACTGCCCGTTGTTGGTCAGGCGAATCAGCCAGCCCAGCTCGGCACGGTTATTGTGCAGGTCGGCGGTCAGATTCAGCGTTTCAAACGCCACAGGGAGCGGCGCATCGTTCACGCTTTGCGTGACCTTCACATTACGTCCGCTCAGCGTAACCTGCCCCTGCGGCAGCCCCTCTTTGGTGGTGTCCCAGCTCACATCAGCTTTGCCAGTGAAAACGCCGCTGGCCTGGGTTGTATCCGGCATAAACGGTTTTAGCATCGCCAGGTCAAAGCGGTTAAGGTTCACCACCGCGCGTCCTTGTGCACCGGCATCAATGGTTTGCGGTACGCACAGTTCCGCATTCGGGTTGTTCCAGCAGTGCGGCCCAATGCTGATTTTCTGTTCCTGATTGCGATAATCCAGCGCGACAGGGCGGTTAAGGGACCACGGACCGACCGGCGTCTGGAAGCGGGTATCGCTTAACGCACCTTTCCAGCGCTGCTCTTTGCGATCAAAGCTACCTGCCAGGGAGAGCTGCCCGGAGACCGGTTCCCCCTGAATGCGCAACTGCAGCTCATGCTGCTTTTCGCTACCTTTGGCATTGAGCGTCACCAGGCCAATATTCACGTCAGGCTGTACAATCCGCTCTACGCGAACGTTGAGATTACCAGCGATTTGCTCTGCCGATTTCACGTCGCCTTCGACGCGCACCTGAGCGACGGACAGCTCCTGCCAGCGCAGACCCCGGGCGGTGATATCCGCCAGCAGTTGTGGCGCTTCAACCGTACCGCGAACTTTTACCAGCCCTTTCGCCGTACCGCCCAGTCCCGGCAGCGCGTTATCCAGACTCGGGGCATCAATCGTCGCGTCGAGATTGAGGTCTTTGACCCCCAGTTCCCCTTTCACATCGGCGCTGTTGCGTCCCAGTTCCAGATGCAGGCCCGGGATCGTCCACTGCAGGTAGCTGTTACCCTTCAGCGAACCGTGCACATTAACCTTGTTCTGCTTCACGTTGCCGGTCAGCTTCAGCTCGGGCACCTCCATCTGCCAGCTTCCGCCGTACAGACTGCCGCGAGTTTTCACCAGGCCATTCAGTTTTGATGGCCACTCCGGGATCGCTTTCGCCGTGTTGATGCCATCCAGCGTTAGCTCCCCGCGCCAGCTGATCGCCTGCTGCCAGTCCACCAGCGCTTTCAGCTCAGTTTTCCCTTCCAGCGCCGCAACGCTGAGTTTGTCGAGATTGATCTGCTGTTCGTTGCCTTTGGCGTCCAGCGTGATGGTAGCCGGAGGAATATCCTGCCCTTTCACAGCGGTACGCATCGACAGCGTATAGTCGGTCATCTTACCGGTCAGTTTGAGCTTGACGTCATCAGCCTGGAACTGCTTGTCGCCGGTAAACGGCCAGTAAACCTGCTTACTCACCACCTCAAGGTTGAGCGGCAATCCGGCTTCCGCCAGACGCGCCTGCGCCCGCAGGTCCATATCCACCGGACCAGACAGATTTACGCCGACTTCCAGCTGTTCACGCAGCGCGCCGCCGACCTTCAGCTTCACCTTTTCGCCTTTTAACGGGTCGACGTTGAGCGTGCTGTTTAACGTAATATCGACCGGCCACGTGTCGGTCAGTTGCGCCGTGCCGCTGGCTTTTACCGTCCCCTGATTCGAGTCGATATCCAGTGCATCGAGTTTCATGTTGCCGTCAATGCTGCTCACTTTCAGCAGCATGTTATGTACCGTTAAATCCGTATCCCCGGTCACGCGCAGCTGCTCGCCGCGAAACGCTTCAATGTTGAGATTGAGCGGCAGATGGACATCGGTCATTTCCGGCAGCACCGGCTTTGAGAACAGATCTTTTAGCGTTTCGCCGAGCGGTTTTTCATCCGGTTGCGGATTTTGAATCTTTGGTTCGACAACCTCTTCCTGCGCCACTTCCGCCACTTTAGGCAGGGCAATCAGCAGCCCCTGTAATGACGTTGGCTTCAGGGTCAGCGTTTTTTCCTGCCAGTTCAGGCCGGAGGTAAATTCCAGCACCGAAACCGTGGTGTCATCGATTTTGATATTGATGTTGTTCAGCGCCACGCGCGAAAGCGTGATTGGGTAAGGTGTGGAAAGGTTAAGCGGACCGCTCTCTTCCTCTTCAACCGGCGCTGATGGCGGCATCTTTTTGCTGTCGATCGCCACGTTGATATTTTTCAGCGACAGATCGTTGACGCACAGGCTGCTGTCCCACAGGCAGTTAAGCCCCACGGCCAGATGCACTTCGCCAGCATTCACCGCCACGCCAGGTTGGTCATAACGAATATTTTTGAGCGATAAATCCCGCCAGCCGCCGGTGACCTGACCAATCTCCAGCCCCGGAACCCAACGATTCGCCGCTTTGAAGATCAGATGCAGGCCCGAAGTGGTGCCGACGAGGAACGCCACCGTGCCTAACAACAGCAGGATAAAAATCAGCACGCCGAGGCTTATCTTCTTCCATAAACTCATAATTCAGGCCCCAGACCGATGTAAAACTGTAAACCATGTTCATCTTTGTCGCCCACAGGGACAGCAAAGTCGAGCTTGATGGGTCCCACTGGCGATTGCCAGCGTACGCCGACCCCGGCACCGGTTTTGAAATCGCTTCTGCGGATATCGCTGACCGCTTCGCCGCTATCGACAAACATCGCGCCCCACCATTTTCCGGTCACGTTGTACTGATATTCCAACGAGCCGGTCGCCAGCTTCGAGGCCCCTTTCAGCTTGCCGTCGCTGCCTTCAGGCGAAATAGATTTGTATTTGTAGCCGCGAATGCTGCGATCGCCCCCGGCGAAGAAACGCAGATCCGGCGGTACTTTGTCGAAGTCCCCGGTTTCGATCCAGCCGAGGTTGCCGCGCATTACAAAGCGATGACGATCGTACAGCGTGCGGATCCAGACGTTTTGCGCCTGGAAGACGGAGAAATCAACGTCTGAACCCCAGGCCGTGTTGGAGTAATCGATGGAATAACGTTGGGAGTCGCCCCAGACTGGCATCAGACCGCCGCGCGAGCGCGTCCGACTGATCATCACGCCCGGATAGAGCAGCATGGTGGTGTTAGTGACGTTACCCTGGGTAAAGTGGTCGAGGCTCCAGCGCAGGTTGATCGCGCGCTGCCAGCCGCTGGAGAGATCCCAGTAGCGGGAAACCGCAAGCGTAGTGGAGTCCTGCTCGGTATCGTTTAAATCGGTACGCTTAAAGCCCCCCTGCACCAGGTAATACTGCTCCAGCGGGTTCTTTAATAGCGGCATTTTATAACTGAAATCAAGAACCTGCTCTGGCGCAGAGATGCTGGCGCTGGTGGTCAGGCTGTGGCCATAGGAGTTCATCCACGGCTTTTTCCACGAGGTCTTCACCCGTGGACCGACGTCAGTTGAGTAACCGACCCCGGTTTCGATGGTATTTTCAGTTCGCGGCGACACCACGCCTTTCAGCGGCAGCACTTTGGTTTCACGGGCT
This sequence comes from Citrobacter sp. RHBSTW-00859, assembly GCF_013729795.1. Lineage (NCBI taxonomy): Bacteria > Pseudomonadati > Pseudomonadota > Gammaproteobacteria > Enterobacterales > Enterobacteriaceae > Citrobacter > Citrobacter sp. RHBSTW-00859. Next base: position 4,353,497 of record NZ_CP056284.1, read on the forward strand.
TTATCAAATTCCGGTGCGACGACCACGGAATTAAACCATCCGGTCGCCGACAGACGACGGTTCAGTTCGCCCAGATCTTTCGACTCGTACTCTTCACCCTCTTTAAAGGGCACCAGATTTTGCAGGTACTCATCGCGAATTTGCGAGCCTTCAAAAGTGACATGCCCAAAGCGATAGCGTTCACCGCTGTTGTAATCGATATCCCAGAATGCCTGGCGGCGTTCGAGCGCTATCCCAAGCTGGCTTTTATTAAATTCACTGTCGAAATAGCCTTTGCGCAGCGCCACGCTGGTGAGTGATTTTTTGAAGTTATCATAGTCCCCCTGATTCAGCACGGTGCCGATTGCCGGTCGCGTTTTCAGCAGATCCAGGTAATCTTTATCCGTACGTGCGCCACCGCGCAGAATCACTTCGGTGCCGCCAATCAGCACCGGCTCACCAGGGGTCACTTTGGCAATCAGCACCTGGCGTCCTTTCGCCGGCGGCGGACGCAGCTCAAAATCAATGGTGGGCTCAAAGTAGCCCAGCGCTTTTAGCCCTTCGCGGATGGCATCATCAACGCGCGCACGAAAGCGTCGGTCTGGAGTGACTTCATCACTTTGAATCGTGGATAGCTGCGCACGGACGTTTTTCTCCAGCGGTCCTGATAATCCTTCGACCTGTAAGCGAACATTCGCTGCGGCGGCGGAGCCACTTAAGCACAGTAATCCCACCCAACATAACTGACGGATATGTGGCACATTTTCTCCTGAATATCCTTTTTTCCCACCCCTGGAAAAAAATACTATGCCGTTCCTCGGCTTAACAAAAAATCAACAATAAGAGTTGAAAAACAGACGACAACCCAAATATTTCTTATGTTTAACTCTAGACGTATTCACGCCGTTTATTGTGGGCAAAGACGCGTCTCGTTACAACCTTAACCCAAATGACTGATTTCGGGAGAACGGCCATGAGTTTATTTGATAGAAAGCATCTTGTTACTCAAGCAGATGCCCTACCTGGACGCAACACCCCGATGCCAGTGGCAACGCTGCATGCGGTTAACCAACATTCGATGACCAACGTGCCCGACGGTATGGAGATAGCCTTTTTCGCCATGGGATGTTTCTGGGGCGTTGAACGTTTATTCTGGTCATTACCCGGGGTATACAGCACAGCGGCCGGATATACCGGCGGCTACACCCCTAACCCAACCTATCGGGAAGTGTGTTCCGGCGATACCGGACACGCCGAAGCGGTACGCGTCGTCTATGATCCGCATGTTATCAGCTACGAGCAACTGCTGCAGGTGTTCTGGGAAAATCACGACCCGGCGCAGGGCATGCGTCAGGGGAACGACCAGGGGACGCAGTATCGCTCCGCCATTTACCCGTTAACACCGGAGCAAACCGTCGCGGCACAGGCAAGCCTTGAGCGTTTTCAGGCAGCAATGACCGCCGCTGGCGACGAGCGCACTATTACAACGGAAATCACTACCGCAACCCCGTTCTACTATGCCGAGGACGACCACCAGCAGTATCTGCATAAAAATCCTTATGGGTACTGTGGCATTGGCGGGATTGGCGTTTGTCTGCCGCCACAAGGATAATCGCCACCCTCTGGCGGCTTTACAGTACCTTACGCTATACTAGCTCCTGAAATTGCCGGTCCACTCCCTTCGGACCGGTTTTCAATGTGTATTTCACACGGATTTATCAATTTATCCCTTCCGAGGATCTGGCCTTAACGGTCGGATAAGATATGTTAAACAGTATTTTAGTCATTCTCTGCCTGATCGCCGTGAGTGCGTTTTTCTCGATATCCGAGATCTCGCTTGCTGCATCACGCAAAATAAAACTTAAACTGCTTGCCGATGAAGGCAACGTAAACGCACAACGTGTTTTGAAGATGCAGGAAAACCCCGGCATGTTTTTTACCGTTGTGCAAATAGGCCTTAACGCGGTCGCTATTCTCGGTGGTATTGTCGGTGATGCGGCATTCTCCCCGGCGTTTTACAGCCTTTTCTCGAAGTACTTCACTCCAGAGCTGTCCGAACAGTTAAGCTTTATTCTGTCGTTCTCGCTGGTTACTGGCCTGTTCATCCTGTTCGCGGATTTAACTCCGAAACGCATCGGTATGATTGCGCCAGAAGCTGTGGCTTTGCGTATCATCAACCCGATGCGCTTCTGCCTGCTCGTCTTCCGCCCGCTGGTGTGGTTCTTTAACGGTCTGGCAAATAACATCTTCCGTCTGTTTAAGATCCCGATGGTGCGTAAAGACGACATCACCTCGGACGATATTTACGCCGTGGTCGAAGCGGGTGCGTTGGCAGGGGTTCTGCGTAAGCAGGAACATGAGCTGATTGAAAATGTGTTCGAACTGGAATCCCGTACCGTACCGTCTTCCATGACCTCGCGCGAGAATATTATCTGGTTCGATCTCCACGAAGATGAGCAAAGCCTGAAGAACAAGGTGGCGGAACACCCACACTCCAAATTCCTGGTGTGTAACGAAGATATCGACCACATCATTGGCTATGTCGATTCAAAGGATCTCCTCAACCGCGTACTGGCGAACCAAAGCATGGCGCTGAACAGTGGCGTACAGATCCGCAATACGCTGATTGTGCCGGATACGCTGACGCTCTCTGAAGCGCTGGAAAGCTTCAAAACCGCAGGCGAAGACTTTGCCGTCATCATGAACGAATACGCGCTGGTGGTGGGGATTATCACGCTCAACGACGTTATGACTACGCTGATGGGCGATTTAGTCGGTCAGGGTCTGGAAGAGCAGATCGTGGCGCGCGATGAAAACTCATGGTTAGTCGATGGCGGTACGCCGATTGATGACGTTATGCGCGTCCTGGATATCGATGAGTTCCCGCAGTCCGGCAACTATGAAACCATCGGCGGCTTTATGATGTTCATGCTGCGTAAAATCCCGAAACGCACCGACTCGGTGAAGTATTCAGGCTACAAATTTGAAGTGGTGGATATCGATAACTACAAGATCGATCAGCTGCTGGTGACGCGTCTGGACAGTAAACCTACCGTACTGGTACCGAAACTGCCGGATGCAAAAGAAGAGGCAAAGGCGTCTTAACGTCCTGCAGAAACATCAACGGCTCCCATCCAGGAGCCGTTTTTTTAACTACCGCATAGCACTTTGATCAAGCCATCTCAGTTTGCAGACGCAAGACCTGACGGTTAACTTCGGACATCACGGAAAAATGCAGTTTGTCCTTCACTTTTGGGATAAGAATCTTACCCTTATCAAATTCAAAAGCGCCTACATCCTTGATATATAACCGTCCACGAAACAGGATCTTCACGTACTTCGCCACCTGCAGCGGGTTGTATCGTTGGAAAATTTTCATTGTTGTCTCCTGCTGAGCATTACGCCTTTGCGGTACCACAATCGGTCCGACAATCCTCAGGCGCAAATTTTAATGCCCTATGACTATAGACTATCTCGCTCATGTTTCCAGCGTGTATAAGTTTATTTACCTTCAGGTTACAAATATTCAGAATTATCTTTTCAACGCTTCGCTGTCTTCAGTATAAGCCTTCATTTTTCGCAGGATTTGTGCGCCCGTCCGCAAACTGGCATCGCGCTTGCGGGAAAAAGCATCAATCGCACATATGATTAAATTCCAGACCCAAGTGGTCGGATCACCTGCAAAATAAAGAAAGAAGGAAAACCTATGACCTTACAAAAACTGCTGGCGCTGTCGTGCCTGCTGCTGCCGATGATTGCCGGTGCGCATTCGTTTGAGACTAACCAACGCGTACCGCCGGTGGGGATCGCCGATCGTGGCGAACTGATTCTCGATAACGATAAGTTTAGCTACAAAAGCTGGAATAGCGCGCAGCTGCCAGGGAAAGTGCGAATTGTGCAACACATTGCCGGACGCACCTCCGCCAAAGAGAAAAATGCTACGCTGATCGAGGCAATCAAGGCGGCCAACCTGCCGCACGACAAATACCAGACCACCACGATCGTCAACACCGATGACGCCATTCCTGGCTCCGGTATGTTTGTGCGCAGCAGTCTGGAGAGCAATAAGAAGCTCTACCCGTGGTCACAATTTATTGTCGACAGCAATGGCATTGCGCGTAAAGCCTGGCAACTGGATGAAGAGAGCTCCGCTATCGCCGTACTTGACAAGGACGGACGCGTTCAGTGGGCAAAAGATGGTGCGTTGACGCAGGAAGAGGTGCAGCAGGTTATTGCCCTGCTGCACAAATTACTCAGTAAATAGCAACGCGGAAGCCGGGGTTGAGGAATGATTCACGTGGGGTGTAATCCAGAGATTTCCCCTGCCAGTCGTGAACGTGCGCCCCGGCTGCGGCGGCAACGGCGTGGCCAGCGGCGGTGTCCCATACGTTAGTTGGCCCAAAACGTGGGTACAGTTGTGCCTGCCCTTCCGCCACCAGGCAGAACTTCAGCGATGAGCCAATCGACGTGGTCTGGTGCTCACCCAACTGTTGCAGATACTCTTTTAACTCATTGTCAGCATGCGAGCGGCTAATCACCACCAACGGCGGACGCGCGTCACGAACATGGATTTGTTTGCGCACGCCGCACTCTTCTTTCCACGCTTTACCTTCTGCCGCGCTGTACATCACTTTCATCACCGGCGCGTAAACCACGCCCAGTACCGGCTTTCCTTGCTCGATAAGCGCAATATTGACGGTGAATTCACCGTTACGCTTAATGAACTCTTTGGTACCGTCCAGCGGGTCTACCAGCCAGTAGCGCTGCCAGTGCTGGCGAACATCCCAGCCAGGAGGCGCTTCTTCAGACAGGACCGGAATATCCGGCGTCAGCGCCAGTAATCCTTCGAGGATCACCGTATGCGCGGCGATATCCGCCGCCGTGACCGGAGAATCGTCCTGCTTGCTGGTAATCTCCATCGGTTTGATTCCATCGTAGACCTGCATAATGGCATCGCCCGCATTCCGTGCAAGCTGGCATACATGTTCTAACATTCTCCACCTCGTTTCTGTCGTGGTGTTAACTCGTTGTTTTACTTATACCCGATCGCCAAAGGATCCGCCAACTGTGATAGCGTCTGCGGTTTTAAACGCTATATTCATGTCATGATTCACAGTTCTGTAAGCAAGAAGATTTATATACATTTTCTTTTGTGGCTTAGATCTTAAAAGGATGCCCCTGATGATTAAGTTTAGTGCAACGTTTCTGGCCACGCTGATTGCAGCCAGCGTCAATGCCGCGACCGTCGATCTGCGTATAATGGAAACCACTGATTTACATAGCAATATGATGGATTTCGATTATTACAAAGATACGCCGACTGAAAAATTTGGCCTGGTTCGTACGGCAAGCCTGATCAACGCAGCACGTGGTGAAGTCAAAAACAGCGTGCTGGTTGATAACGGTGATCTGATTCAGGGCAGCCCGCTCGGGGATTATATGGCGGCCAAGGGGCTGAAAGCGGGCGAAACGCATCCGGTATATAAGGCACTGAATACGCTGGATTACGCCGTGGGTAACCTTGGCAACCATGAATTCAACTACGGTCTTGAGTATCTGCACAACGCGCTAGCCGGGGCGAAGTTCCCTTACGTTAACGCCAATATCATCGACGTTAAGACCAAAAAGCCGCTGTTTACTCCTTATCTAATCAAAGAGACTGAGGTTGTCGATCAGGAAGGAAACAAGCAGACGCTGAAAATTGGCTATATCGGTTTTGTGCCGCCGCAGATCATGACCTGGGATAAAGCCAACCTCAGCGGCAAAGTGACGGTGAATGACATTACGGAAACCGCACGTAAATACGTGCCGGAAATGCGAGCCAAAGGTGCCGATGTCGTGGTGGTGGTTGCTCACTCCGGGCTTTCTGCCGACCCATACCAGGCGATGGCGGAAAACTCCGTTTACTACCTCAGTGAAGTTCCGGGCGTGGATGCCATTATGTTTGGTCACGCTCACGCCGTTTTCCCGGGGAAAGACTTTGCCAACATCAAAGGCGCAGATATCACAACAGGTACGCTCAATGGCGTTCCTGCGGTGATGCCGGGCATGTGGGGCGATCACCTGGGCGTGGTGGATTTAGTGCTGAATAACGACAGCGGTAAATGGCAGGTTACGCAGGGGAAAGCGCAGGCGCGCCCGATTTATGACGCCGCGGCCAAAAAATCACTGGCTGGCGAAGACCAAAAAATCGTTGAGATCCTAAAAGCCGATCACGATGCCACGCGTGAATTTGTCAGCAAACCAATCGGTAAATCTGCCGACAACATGTACAGCTATCTGGCGCTGGTTCAGGACGACCCGACCGTGCAGGTGGTGAATAATGCGCAGAAAGCCTATGTGGAACATTTTATCCAGGGCGATCCGGACCTGGCAAAACTACCGGTACTTTCCGCCGCTGCGCCGTTTAAAGTCGGTGGACGCAAGAACGATCCGGCCAGCTTTGTCGAAGTCGAAAAAGGTCAGCTTACCTTCCGTAACGCCGCTGATTTGTATCTCTATCCCAATACCCTGGTCGTGGTGAAAGCCAGCGGTAAAGAGGTGAAAGAGTGGCTGGAATGTTCTGCCGGGCAGTTTAATCAGATTGATATCCACAGCAGCAAACCACAGTCGTTAATTAACTGGGATGGCTTCCGTACCTATAACTTCGACGTGATTGACGGCGTGAATTATCAGATTGATGTTTCACAACCCGCTCGCTATGACGGTGAATGCCAGACGATTAACCCGCAAGCGGAGCGTATTAAAAATCTGACCTTTAACGGCAAACCGATCGATCCGAACGCAACCTTCCTCGTCGCGACCAACAACTACCGCGCCTACGGCGGTAAGTTTGCCGGGACCGGCGACAGCCACATCGCGTTTGCATCACCAGATGAAAACCGCTCGGTGCTGGCAGCATGGATAGGTTCCCAGACAAAGAGCGCAGGCGAAATTCATCCGGCGGCAGATAACAACTGGCGTTTGGCGCCGATTCACAGCGAGACACAACTGGATATTCGCTTTGAAACATCACCGTCTGATAAAGCCGCTGCGTTTATCAAAGAGAAAGGCCAGTATCCACTGAAGAAAGTCGCTACCGATGACATCGGCTTCGCCATTTATCAGTTGGATTTGAGTAAGTAAGACCACGCCGGGTGGCACTGCGCCATCCGGCAAGCCCGACCGGGTCGTTTACGTTGATGCCGGGACGTCTTCGTTCTTAACGGTATGATTTGCCAAAACCTGCGGCAAATTCACCTCTATCCAGTCCGCCAGCGCTGCGACTTTTTCGCTCACCTGCTCACCCAACGGTGTCAGGCTATACTCCACATGCGGCGGTACCACCGGATATGACACCCGATTGATAAACCCGTCCTGTTCTAACGCCTGCAGGGATTGCGCCAGCATTTTTTCACTGACGCCGCCCATCTTACGGCGCAAATCGCTGAAGCGGTGCGTACCGTCGCGCAGCGCCACCAGAATCAATACACCCCAGCGGCTGGTGACGTGTTTTAACACCTCGCGGGAGGGACACTGCTCGGCAAACAAGTTGCCATCACGTAATTGCTGGGAGAGCGTCAAAGCTGTCATTTTCATACTAACCTTTTTGTGCGTACTTACTAAAAGTAAGTTTAGGTGTTAATGTGATTAAACACAAGACCAATACCAAAGGAGTTATCCTATGATCGCGATTACTGGTGCCACTGGCCAACTGGGCCAACACGTTATTGAAACGCTACTGAAAACCGTTCCTGCCAGCCAGATTGTGGCTATTGTGCGTAATCCTGCTAAAGCGACGGCGCTTAGCCAGCAGGGCATTACCGTTCGTCAGGCGGATTACAGTGATGAAGCTGCCTTTACCACAGCCTTACAGGGGATAGACAAGTTACTGCTAATCTCCTCCAGCGAAGTGGGACAACGTGCCCCGCAGCATCGCAACGTGATTAACGCGGCGAAAGCGGCCCACGTGAAATTTATCGCCTACACCAGCCTGCTGCACGCCGATCGCTCCCCGCTGGGGCTGGCTGATGAGCATGTCGCAACCGAGAAGATGCTGGCTGAATCCGGTATCGCGTACGCGCTGCTGCGTAACGGTTGGTACACCGAAAACTATCTCGCCAGCGCACCAGCCGCGCTGGAACACGGCGTGTTTATTGGGGCGGCGGGAGAAGGCAAAATCGCCTCGGCGACCCGTGCCGACTATGCCGCTGCCGCTGCGCGCGTCATCAGTGAAGACGGTCATGCCGGTAAAATCTATGAACTGGCGGGCGACGCAGGCTGGACCCTGAGCCAGCTGGCGGCCGAACTGGCAAAACAGAGCGGTAAAAAAGTGGTGTATCAAAATCTGAGCGAAGCTGATTTTGCCGCCGCGCTGAAAAGTGTAGGTCTGCCTGCCGGACTGGCGGACATGCTGGCTGACTCAGACGTTGGTGCCTCTAAAGGTGGCCTCTTCGACGACAGCCATACGCTGAGCAAACTGATTGGTCGCCCAACCACGTCGCTGGCAGACAGCGTCAAAAGCATCGTGTAAGTGTTAAAAATTAGTTAATTGTGGTGGCATCCCCGCGCATCCTCTCTGATAATGACATGATGATGCGTGGGGAGAGAAGACGTGCAAGGTGTACCTGAGCAGTTTATTGATGAGAAAGACAGCGCCCGCTTTCGCCATCTGGCACAGGTGCCGGGCGTTGAGCTGTATCATGCGCACATCTCGCGTTACGCCTTTGAACCCCACACCCATGAAGCGTTTGGTATTGGCGCGATAGAAGCCGGAGCCGAACGTTTTCGCTATCGCGGCACGCAGTACGTGGCCCCCGCCCATTCCGTCGTCACCATGAATCCCGATGAGCTACATACCGGCGAAGCGGAAACCGCCGACGGCTGGCGCTATCGGATGATCTATCTTGAGCCCGATCTTCTGGAAGAAGTCACCGGGATCCGCCACTGGTGGTTTCATGACGTAACGCGTCACGATCCGCTACGCTCGCGCCAGATCTGCTCGCTGATCCATGGCCTGTGGAACACTGAGGATCCGCTGGCGCAAAAAGGGCTATTACTCGATCTGATCGACACGTTCCAGCCGCTGGCCCGCCATGCGCCGGTATTACCGGAGGGAGCGCATCGCTTTGAACGGGTACGCGAGTATTTGCACGATAATTATATGCACCCGGTCACGCTCGACGAACTGGCGCGGGTTGCAGCGCTGAGTCCCTGGCATTTTCAGCGCCAGTTTAAATCTCATTTCCACGTCACGCCGCACCAGATGCTGATGGCTATCCGCCTGTGGCGAGCCAAAGGTTTTCTCACTCACGGAATGCCCGCCGCGGAGGTCGCTGCCGCAACCGGCCTCACCGACCAGTCGCATCTCACCCGCGCGTTTACCCATCGCTACGGTATTACGCCGGTACGTTATCAGAAACAAGTCGTCCGGCGTTGAACAGCAATCTCATACAATACGGCTGCATTTTTCCTGCCTACACTCGACTTATTGTTAAGCGATGTGGATGTCAAAAATGATTAGCGGCGTGTTGTATGCCCTGCTGGCTGGGCTGATGTGGGGATTAATTTTTGTTGGGCCGCTGATCGTACCGGAATACCCGGCGGTATTGCAGTCGATGGGGCGCTATCTAGCGCTGGGGCTGATAGCGTTGCCGATTGCCTGGCTGGGACGTGTGCGCTTGCGTCAGTTGACGCGCAAAGACTGGGTCACTGCGCTGGCGCTAACGATGATGGGTAATCTGATTTATTACGTTTGCCTGGCAAGCGCCATCCAGCGCACTGGCGCGCCGGTTTCAACGATGATTATTGGTACATTGCCGGTTGTGATCCCGGTCTTCGCTAACCTGCTCTACAGCCAGCGCGACGGCAAATTATCATGGTGGCGTCTGTCGCCTGCGCTGGTGCTGATTGGTATCGGTCTGCTGTGCGTGAATATCTCGGAGCTGAATCAAGGCTTACCCGACTTTAGCGGCTGGCGTTATGGTTCTGGAATCGCGCTGGCGCTGATCTCGGTAGTGTGTTGGGCGTGGTATGCGCTGCGTAATGCCCGCTGGCTGCGCGAGAATCCAGATAAGCACCCGATGATGTGGGCGACGGCCCAGGCACTGGTAACGTTGCCTGTTTCTCTGCTCGGTTATATTGCAGCCTGCCTGTGGCTGAACGGGCAAACGCCGGACTTTGCCCTGCCCTTCGGCCCGCGTCCGGGCGTGTTTATCGGCCTGATGATAGCGATTGCGGTATTGTGTTCGTGGGTTGGCGCACTGTGCTGGAACGTCGCCAGCCAAAAATTGCCGACGGTGATCCTCGGCCCGCTGATTGTCTTCGAAACGCTGGCTGGCCTGGTGTACACCTTTATCCTGCGCCAGGAATTCCCGCCGCTGCTGACGGTAAGCGGCATTGCGCTGCTGATTGTTGGGGTGGTGATAGCCGTCAGAGCCAAACCACAGAAACCAAGCGTCGTCGTGGTTCCACAATCATAATGGCCCGGACGGCGCTGCGCTAATCCGACCTACAAGATATTATTTTGTAGGCCGGAGTAGACGTTAAACTTTAAACACCGCTACGGTCTGATTCAGTCGTGCTGCCTGCTCTTCGAGCGCGGCGGCGGCGGAAGCGGACTCCTCCACCAGCGAGGCGTTTTGCTGCGTCACGCGATCCATCTCGGCAACCGCCTGACCTACCTGATCGATACCCCGGCTCTGTTCATCAGAAGCCGAGGCTATCTCGCCCATGATGTCGGTCACACGGGTCACGGCGCTCACAATTTCCGCCATCGTTTCACCCGCTTCATGCACCAGCGCCGTACCGGCATTCACCCGATTCCCCGAGTCATCAATCAGTGCCTTAATCTCTTTCGCCGCCTGAGCGCTACGCTGTGCCAGTGTACGGACCTCGCCAGCGACCACGGCAAACCCGCGCCCCTGCTCGCCCGCACGCGCCGCTTCTACTGCCGCGTTCAGCGCCAGAATATTGGTCTGGAAGGCAATGCCGTCGATAACATTGGTAATTTGCGCGATTTTGCTGGAACTGGTGGCAATTTCATCCATCGTACGCACTACGCCATCAACCACGGTTCCGCCTTTCTGCGCCGTCTGTGAGGCATTTTTTGCCAGACTGGTCGCCTGACGCGCGTTATCCGCGTTCTGCTTCACGGTAGCGGTGAGTTGTTCCATGCTGGCAGCAGTCTCTTCCAGAGAGGCGGCCTGCTGCTCGGTACGTGAAGAGAGATCGTTACTGCCGGCGGCAATTTCACCTGCGCCGGTATAGATGGTGTCAGCCCCGTCACGCACCACGCTGACTGTGTTCGCCAGCGCCTGCTGCATGTCGCGAACGTTGACTGCCAGCAGCGCCATCTCATTGCTGCCATCTGCGTTGATGCTGTGCGTCAAATCACCCGCAGCAATGTGGCGAATATGCCCCATCACTTCGTGGAGAGGCTTGAGCAGCACTCGCTGCATCGCCAGCCAGCTGGCGATAATCACGGTGACGACAATCAGCATCACGGCAGACAGCAGCCAGATTATCTTCTGGTAATCACTCTCATTGTCCTGCACCCCGGCAGTGGCCAGCGCCGTTTGCGCGCTACGCCATTCCCGATAGACTTCCTGCATGGCCGTTTGCTTTTGCTCGGCATTCTGCTTGAACATCTCTTCCAGCTTACCTTCAGCCAGCAGCGCGTTCATTTTAGCCAGCGTCGCAGAATAGATGCCGTACTGCTCTTCCAGTCGATCGGCCAGATGTTCATCAAGCCCCGGCGTTTCCGGCAGGGCGTAGTATTTATCGTAATGCTCTTTCGATTCGGCCAACAGGCGATTTGCCGTGTTCACCAGTTCCTTCAACTGACCGCCGTTAATCTCGCTAGCCATCGTTCCCTGTAAACGCAACATGCCCCGGTTGAGCGTGACGCGAGCCTGGTTCAGGCTAATCCACGCATCGGTAAACTCGGCCACGTTCTGGCTGGAAAGCTGAGAGACGTTAAAGTTTTGCTTATCGTTATTGAGCGCGCCAATAAAGACGCCCGCAGAGATGAGCTGCATCGCGCCAAGGGCGAGTAACACGGTGATAAGTAGGGTTATCACTTTGATTCGTTTAAACATCTGTAGCCTTTTATTATGCAGGTATTGTCTGAGGTCTAACTATCGGCAGCGGCGTGCGCTTATTTAATCCTGTCGCGCGGCTTTTTTCGCCGCCCCTCTCCTTTCTAATAAGATTCAGCACCTTAACGAAACAAGAAATTTTCGAGACATTCCTCACAAAAAACCCCACCACGAAAGCAATACCGTTCAGTTAACGCCTCTGTATCAGAAATCATCAGCCTGTATTGGCGGAGGTGATGAACATGCTATCTCAGAGAAAGGGTTCCGTTCACCTCATGTTCATCGTTTCTCTGAAACACGATTCCTGTGAACGTGTTAAGGGTACTATCGCCGTACCCTTAACAATCCCGGCTCCCGGCGGGAAAATTGCCGCTCCGCGGTCCCCTCCGTTTATTCCTCCAGGCTACCGGGCCGGGCGCGAGGTAGCGTCCCAGCAAAACGCGCCCTGAACCCGCATCCCTGCAGGTTCTCCCGGCCTTACGGAAACACGTCGGCAATTTTCAGCCGGACCAGCCCACACCTGACCCCCTGCGTTTTTTATCTGAACAGCAAAACAGATTTAACTGGAAGTCAGTGCGTTGCAGCGATGACCCCGTTCCGGCTGAAAATCGATGAGGCGTTGACGGCTGACCGGGTCTGCCCGCAGGGATGCGGGCAGAGGGGACAGCCTGCAGGGACGCAGGCCCGGCCCCGACCCGACAGGCAGACGGCATAAGACGAATGAATCGCGCAGCGACGATTTTCCCGCCGGGAGCCTGGGTTGCAAGGGAGGCGGCGGTGAGCCTCCTTTGCACGTTCACGGGTATCTGAGCTTCAGAAAAGTGATACCACTGAGGTGAACGGAACTCTGAGCCAAAATCACATGTTCTCCATAATGCTTAACTGAACGGCATTGCACCCCGAAAGGGTTATATCCTTCGCCATAAGTTGTATTTAAAATACATCTTATATTATTGAGAATGAGGTAACGGCAATGTCTTATCGCGATCAACCTTTAGGTGAACTGGCGCTCTCTATTCCTCGCGCTTCGGCCCTATTTCGTAAATACGATATGGATTACTGCTGCGGCGGTAAGCAAACGCTGGCGCGCGCTGCTGCGCGTAAAGAGCTGGATTTAGACGTTATTGAGGCACAGCTCGCGCAGTTGGCTGAACAGCCGCTGGAGAAAGACTGGCGTACCGTGGCACTGGCTGAAATCATCGATCATATCATCGTGCGTTATCACGACAGACACCGCGAACAGCTGCCGGAACTGATCCTGCAGGCCACGAAAGTTGAACGCGTTCACGCAGATAAACCGAACGTACCACGCGGTCTGGCGAAAAACCTGACCATGCTGCATGAAGAGCTGTCCAGCCATATGATGAAAGAAGAGCAGATCCTGTTCCCGATGATCAAACAGGGCATGGGTAGCCAGGCGATGGGACCAATCAGCGTGATGGAAAGCGAACATGACGATGCCGGTGAACTGGTCGAAGTGATCAAACACATCACCCATAACGTGACGCCGCCGCCAGAAGCCTGCACCACCTGGAAAGCCATGTATAACGGCATTAACGAGATGATCGACGACTTGATGGAACACATCAGTCTGGAAAATAATGTATTGTTCCCGCGAGCTCTCGCCGGGGAGTAAAGATATCGCCGGATAGCGCTAACGCGTATCCGGCCTACGGAATTCAGGCCCGGTAAGCACCGCGCTACCGGGCACTAAAATTAACGCATACCTGCCATACGTTTCTTACCGATAAACAACCAACCCAGACCCAGCGCGATGAACCACAGCGGCGTCACGATCAGCGCCTGGCGGGTATCATCTTCCAGCGTCAGCAGTACCAGTACGAAGACGAAGAACGCCATACATACCCAGCACATCAGCTTGCCTAGCGGCATCTTGTAGATTGATTTTTCATGCAGGTGCGGACGCTGCTTGCGGTACACCAGGTACGAGCAAAGAATGATGGTCCAGACGAACATGAACAGAATCGCCGACACGGTAGTGATCATGGTGAACGCGCCAATCACGCTCGGGTTCACGTAAAGCATCACCACGCCGCCCAGCAGACAGATACAGGAGAAGGTTAAACCTTTCGCCGGAACTGCGCGTTTAGACAGTTTGGCAAATGCTTTAGGCGCTACGCCTTCCTGTGCCAGGCCGAACAGCATACGGCTGGTAGAGAACACGCCACTGTTTGCGGAAGAGGCAGCTGAAGTCAGCACCACAAAGTTGATCAGGCTCGCCGCGGCAGGCAGACCGACCAGCACAAACAGTTCAACGAATGGGCTCTTGGTTGGCACTACCGAGCTCCACGGTGTTACGGACATAATCACGATCAGCGCAAAAACGTAGAACATGATGATACGGATCGGAATCGAGTTAATGGCACGCGGCAGAGATTTCTCTGGGTCCTTGGTTTCTGCAGCGGTCGTTCCCACCAGCTCAATACCCACAAACGCGAACACGGCTATCTGGAAGCCAGCAAAGAAGCCGCTCAGACCTTTCGGGAACCAGCCACCGTCATTCCACAGATGCGTGAACGATGCCTGAACGCCGGTTGGCGACTGGAAGTGCGTCAGCACCATCACCAGACCAACGACAATCAGGCCGATGATGGCGACGATTTTGATCATCGCAAACCAGAACTCCATCTCACCGAACATTTTTACAGTGGCAAGGTTGAGGCTCAGCAGCAGCACGATCACCGCCAGCGAGGCGACCCAGTCTGAAAGTTCGGGGAACCAGAATTGCGCATACGCCGTAATGGCGACAACGTCTGCCATCCCGGTAACAACCCAGCAGAACCAGTAAGTACAGCCGGTAAAATACCCGGCCCATGGCCCGAGCAGATCAGAGGCGAAATCACTAAAAGATTTGTACTCCAGATTCGAGAGCAGTAATTCACCCATTGCACGCATCACGAAAAACAGCATAAAACCGATGATCATATACACAAAGATGATCGACGGTCCGGCGAGGCTGATGGTTTTACCAGAGCCCATAAACAGGCCGGTACCAATAGCACCACCAATGGCAATAAGTTGAATATGACGGTTTGTGAGATTGCGCCGTAGCGACTGTTCAGACGAAGCCTCTTCAGCGGCGTCGACTTTTACCTGATCTACCATGTTTTTTCTTCCTGTACCTGTCTGTGTTGTTCAGGCTCTACGGCCTTTAGTGTGTCTATGATACGACGTTCCTGATTATCAGGACTCATCGATATTAGGTAAGAATTGGCGGGATGAATACTAAGATTTAGATATAATGTTAATTTAATGTTTAAAGTGAGTGTCATATCACTCTGATAGCGCGAATCAGCTCACAAAAATACACGCTAACGAGGCATTTGCAAAATAAAATATCGACAACCACGTAACTATAGCTTTTCACGCTATTTTTTTGTTCCCCCCGGCCTCGGAGGGAACAGAAGTCACTGCTTACAGGATCTCAAGCAGCTCAACGTCGAACACCAGCGTGCTGAACGGAGGAATGGACGCGCCAGCGCCACGCTCGCCGTAAGCCAGTTCCTGAGGAATAGTCAGTTCCCATTTGGAACCTACCGGCATCAGGGTCAGCGCTTCAATCCAGCCAGGGATCACGCCGTTAACCGGGAATTCAGCCGGTTCGCCGCGTGCGACAGAGCTGTCAAACACGGTACCGTCGATCAGTTTACCGGTGTAGTGCACGCGAACGCGGTCAGTACGCGCTGGAATAGCACCTTCCCCCTGAGTCAGAACACGGAACTGCAAACCGGATTCAGTGCTGTTCACACCGTCTTTCTCACGGTTTTCTTCCAGATATTTGACGCCATCAGCCGCCATAGCCTGGAAACGCTCGCGACGTACTGCATCAGCGCGTTCGTGGATTTCACGCAGTGCGCGATGCACAACATCAACCGGCACTGCCGGGTGCTTACCTTCCAGCGCGTCAGCGATACCCGCTACCAGCGCTTCAGGCAACAGTCCTTCCAGTCCGGATTCACTCAGCTGTTGTCCTACCTGCAAACCAATGCCGTAGCTTGCTTGCGCTTCGATAGTGTCAAAAGTCGGGTTAGCCATCATATTTCCTTTCATCGGATGTAAAGTAGCGGGCAGCATATCAGCCATGCCGCATCCGGTAAAACTTTGTCTCGGGAACAGATGACAAATCGCGAGGAAACATAAACAATAGGAATACCCCGCGTTGACGTCACGAAAGCGGGTAATATGACGAACATCATAGCATTAGCCATCTATACTCTATGATCGAGGAACGAGACGCGGAGCAGGAGGAAAGCCATGCCCGGGCGCTTTGAATTAAAACCAACCCTGGCGAAAATCTGGCATGCACCGGACAATTTTCGCATTATGGATCCGCTACCGCCTATGCACCGACGCGGCATTATAATTGCTGCTATCGTGCTGGTGATAGGCTTCCTGCTGCCCTCCAGTGACACCAGCGATGCCCCTGTGGTTACGCGTACTGCCCAGCTGGATTTACAGTCACAGTCGCAGCCACCGACCGAAGCTCAACTGCAGGCACAGTTGGTCGCCCCGCAAAACGATCCGGGCCAGGTCGCTCCGCTTGCGCCTGAGCCAATCCAGGAAGGAGAACCAGACGCGCAGCCGCAGGCTCAGCAATCTCAGCCGCAGACGCAACCTTTCCAACAGGATAGTGGAATTGAGCAGCAGTGGCGCTCCTATCGCGTGGACTCGGGCAAAACGCTGGCGCAGGTATTCCGTGACCATAACCTCCCGCCAACCGATGTATACGCAATGGCGCAGGTTGAAGGTGCCGGAAAACCGCTGAGCAACCTGAAAGACGGCCAGATGGTACAAATCAGGCAGAATGCCAACGGCGTGGTAACGGGATTAACCATTGATACCGGTAATGGTCAGCAGGTACTGTTTACTCGACAACCTAACGGCAGTTTTATTCGCGCCCGTTAACCGGCACACCTGTAGACCTGATAAACACAGCGCATCAGACATCAAGGTGAAGCGTCAGCGCTTCACCTTGTTCACCCACCAGATCCCGGAACAGACTAGCACCAGCGCCAACGCATATTTCCATTCGAGAATGTTTTCGCCGAGGAATATCGCCGACAGAACCGCCCCCGAAACCGGGATCAGGAAGTTAAACGGCGCAATCATCCCCACGCGGTTATGCTTGAGCAGAATACTCCATAACGCAAAAGCGACCGAAGAGAGTAACGTCAGGTAGCCCAGAATCGCCACTGAAGACGCGCCGTGTACGGTCAGCGTGCCACCAAAAGCGTAGCCGCCGATAACCAGCGCCAGACCGCCGACACCCAACTGATATCCTGTCATTACCGTCGGGTCTACCGTCTGAGAAATGCGTTTACCGTATAACGTGGCGGCAGAAAGAATAAAGGCCGCCATCACCACTGAACCGTCCCCTAACAGGCTGAAGTTAAAATCCAGTCCGCTGCTAAAGTTCACCACCATTACGCCAGTAAAGCCCAGGATACAGCCCAGCACTTTGTTGTAGCTCAGCTTGTCGTTCTGATAGATAAAATGGGCCAGCAGCACGCTGAAGAAGGTGCCGGTCGCGTTCATGATCGACCCTTTCACCCCCGTCGTGAACGCCAGGCCAATATAGAAGAAGATGTATTGCAGCGAGGTTTGCGTAAGTCCCAACAGCGTGAGCTGACCGTACTGACGCGGGCTTAACCGGCCAATCGGTTTACGCTGCGCCACCGCAAGCAATAGCAGCAATAATCCAGCAAACAGGAAGCGATAGCCGGCAAAGACAATTTTTGAAGGAATGTCATCCGTGGCAATCTGGAAGATCTCATATCCGCTTTTGATCGCCGGATAGGCGCTCCCCCACAGCAGACAGCAGAACGCTGCGCTCAGGTAGACAACATTTTTACGCGCAAACAGAGGTTGGTGCGTTGGTTCCATTCCATCACCACTTTGAAATAATGTTTTATTTTTATGATTATCCCGAAAAGGATAAAGAATAGCCAGAGCGAAAAGCGGAGGGAACAGAAAAGCAAAACGCCGACACAAGGCCGGCGCTTTTACGCGGTAATCAGAATAAAAACTTATTCTGCAACTACGTTTACAGTCAGCTTAGCAAACACTTCGCTGTGAACCTGGAAGCTCACTTCGTGCTCACCAGTGGTACGCAGAACGCCGTTCGGCAGACGAACTTCGCTCTTAGCTACTTCAACGCCAGCTGCAGTTACAGCGTCAGCGATGTCGCGAGTACCGATGGAACCGAACAGTTTACCTTCGTCGCCAGCTTTAGACGCGATGGTTACGGTTTCCAGTGCGTTGATTTTCTCAGCACGAGCTTCAGCAGCAGACAGAACGTCAGCCAGTTTAGCTTCCAGCTCAGCGCGACGCGCTTCGAAAAATTCAACGTTTTTCTTGGTAGCAGGAACAGCTTTACCCTGTGGTACCAGGAAGTTACGAGCATAGCCCGCTTTAACGTTAACCTGATCACCCAGGCTACCCAGGTTTGCTACTTTATCAAGCAGAATAACTTGCATTACCTTATCCTCTCAAAGTCGTATTAATGGACCGTGACCGATTACTGATGACGATCAGTGTACGGCAGCAGGGACAGGTAGCGAGCGCGTTTGATAGCGCGAGCCAGCTGACGCTGGTATTTTGCACGGGTACCGGTGATACGGCTTGGGACAATCTTACCGCTTTCGGTGATGTAGTTTTTCAGCGTAGCGATATCTTTATAGTCGATCTCTTGAACGCCTTCCGCGGTGAAACGGCAGAACTTGCGACGACGGAAATAACGTGCCATATGGCTAGTCTCCAGAATCTATCAATTCAATCTGCTCGGCATGCAGAACCATTTTGCTCAGGCCGTTCTTTGCCTTGTGGCAAGAGATGAACCCCTGAACGGTCACTGCGCTACCGACCGTTATACTGTGAGTAATGGCCTGGTTTTCGTGTCCGCTAATAATAACGGGCATTTGGCACCACGCCTGCCGGTGAAACCCGGCTTCCTCCTGCACAGAACGATGCTCAAGCACGAACTGGCAATGAGGAATTCCTGATGGACTGACCTTTCGAAGGGGAGCCCTGCACACGGTGCCGGACAACGCCAGACGGTTGGTCATCAGAAATTACTCTTCAGAATCCCCAGCTTCAGCATCATCTGCGGTTTCGTTAGCGAAATCATCGCGACGTTCACGACGCTCGTCTTTCGCTTTAACCATCGGAGATGCTTCGGTAACAGCGTGTTTAGTACGCATAACCATGCTGCGGATAACGGCATCGTTGAAGCGGAAGGTAGTTTCCAGCTCATCGATCACTTCCTGCGGCGCTTCAACGTTCAGCAGAACGTAGTGAGCTTTGTGCAGTTTGTTGATCGGGTAAGCCAGCTGACGGCGGCCCCAGTCTTCCAGACGGTGGATCGTGCCTTCTGCACCAGTGATGGCAGCAGTGTAGCGTTCGATCATACCCGGAACCTGTTCGCTCTGGTCAGGATGGACCATAAAAACGATTTCGTAATGACGCATCGAATTGCTCCTTACGGATTATTCAGCCTCCTGTCTGGGTCAGCCGAGGCCCGGGGAGGCAAGGAACGTGTTAAAGGTCGGCTGAAAAATTGACGCGTCATAATACTGGCGCCTGCCACTAAACTCAAGGTAATTGTACGATTATTTATCATGTCGCCATTAATACATATCCAGCAGCATTTTGACGCTGATGCAAATGGAGACAATGACAATCATGGGTCGGATAACTTTCTTGCCGCGCGTTAGTACGACCGTCGCGCCAAGACGTGCGCCGAGGGACTGCCCGGCAAACATCACCAGCCCCAGTGACCAGATCATTTTACCGCCAAAAATGAAGAACAATATCGAGGCGATGTTGGATGCCAGGTTAATAAAATTCGAGTGAATTTGCGCCTTATCGATGCTGTATCCCCACAGTAGGATATAGCTGAGGGTATAAAAGGAGCCAGCCCCGGCACCGAGAAAGCCGTCATAAAAACCAATGCATCCCCCGCCAATCAACGAGAAGAGAAACAGGGATACCTGCTGCTTTCTTTTCGGTTCGCTGAGATTTGGCGCAAAAATAAAGTAGATAGCGACCGCGATAATCAGGATCGGGAGCAGTTTCTTCAGCAGCTCCGGTTCAATGAACTGGATAAGCGTCGTTCCCATCGCAGAACCGATAAAGGCAGATAAAAACACATACTTGTGCTCCTGCACGTTGATATGCCCCCGGCGTAAAAAATAAATCCCGGAGGTCAGCGAGCTGCCCAGTGCCTGAATTTTATTGGTTGCCAGCGCATTCGCCGGGGGTAAACCAGAAATTAACAGTGCGCCAATCGAGAGAAAACCACCGCCGCCCGACACCACGTTAATAAAGCCTGCCACCAGCGCGACCATAAACATAATCACAAAGTAGCTGAAATCCATGAATGAAGTATCCATAAGTTTTTGCCTTATTATCATAAAGTTATATTAATTATCCGGCTCACTATAAACGGCGTACTCACCCGATTAAATTGACTATTTGGTAAGTGCTTATGCGCGAAAGACAGGTATTTTTCACCGCAGCGGTACACACCAGCGGCCTGTTAATAAAAGAAAAGATGGCTATGCGGTAATTTTTTGAACAACTGCATCAGAAATGGTCGCTATCGACTGCGCCGGTAACGGTTAAAATTACATCAGAAGCTAATCACTCACAGGAGAGAGGCAACCAGAGACCGCAGTCGAGGAGGTACATATGCGAGCCCGTGTTTTGACCCTTCTGGCTATGCTTTTGCTTAGTGCAAATGCAA
The DNA here is from genome assembly GCF_013729795.1 of Citrobacter sp. RHBSTW-00859. Lineage (NCBI taxonomy): Bacteria > Pseudomonadati > Pseudomonadota > Gammaproteobacteria > Enterobacterales > Enterobacteriaceae > Citrobacter > Citrobacter sp. RHBSTW-00859. The sequence goes on from NZ_CP056284.1 coordinate 4,374,317, forward strand.
CGGCAGCCATCAAAATTGACAATCATCAGGCCAGGAATATGGATGATGTGCAGAGCTTAGGCGTCATTTACATAAATCATAACTTCGCCACTGAAAGTGAAGCCACTCAGGCCCTGAATGAAGAGACCGATGCGCAAGGCGCAACCTACTACCACGTGATCCTCACCAGGGAACCCGGTAGTAACGGAAATATGCACGCCAGTGCAGATATTTACCGCTAGCACCAGAAATAACCAACGAGAACATTGCCGCAGTTTAATTTGCCCCCTTCACAGGGGGCTTTTTTTGCAACAAAGTCCCACAGCCAGATCAATAACATCCCCTGAATGATTGGGCTCCAGGACTTAGTCGTTACTTCTGTCCGTAATAGGCGTTTGGACCGTGCTTACGCATGAAATGCTTATTCATCAGATAACTGTCGATGGGGCTAAGAGCCGGATTGATACCACGCGCAATCCATGCCATTTTTGCCACTTCCTCCATCACCACGGCGTTATGTACCGCGTCGTGAGCATCCTTGCCCCAGGCAAACGGGCCATGCTGGTACACCACTACGCCAGGCGTATGCAAAGGTTCCACCTCCCCCAGCGTTTCGACAATCACCTTGCCGGTATTTAGCTCATACTCGCCCTGAACTTCAGCTTCAGTTAACGCCCTGGTGCAGGGAATATCGCCAAAGAAGTAATCCGCATGCGTCGTGCCGAACGAGGGAATTGCCAGACCCGCCTGCGCCCATGCCGTCGCGTGCGTTGAGTGGGTGTGCACCACGCCGCCGAGAGAAGAATAGCGGCGATACAGCTCCAGATGGGTGGCGGTATCAGAAGAAGGACGATAGCGCCCTTCCACTACGTTGCCGGCCAGATCCACAACCACCATGTCATCTACCTGCATCGTTTGGTAGTCGACGCCGCTAGGCTTAATCACCACCAGACCGCGCTCGCGGTCAATGGCGCTGACGTTCCCCCAGGTGAACGTCACCAGCCCGTAGCGCGGCAAATCCATATTGGCCTCAAAAACCTGCTGTTTAAGTTTTTGCATTACACCGCCTCCACCAGACCTGCGCTGGCCATTCGCGCCTTCACCCAGTCGCGCGCCTTCGCGACTTCACGTGCCGGGTCGTCCGACGTTTCACTCCACATCTCAATCAGGTATGGTCCGCAGTACCCACTCTGTTTGAGCGTCGCAAAACAACGTTCGAACTCAACAACCCCTTCACCAAACGGCACATTTTTGAATACACCGGGTTTGGTATCCTTCACGTGTACGGCAACGATATGACCCATCCCAGCCTGCAGCTCCATCTGCACGTCGTTATCCCACGCCGACAAATTGCCAATATCGGGATACAGCTGGAACCACGGATTGTTGAGATAGTGGGCATAACCCAGTGCCTTGCTGATCGAATTCATCAGCGGATAATCCATGATTTCCATCGCCAGCGTCACCTGCGCGCGGCTCGCCATCTCCACGCTCTCTTTCAGCCCATCGCGAAACCGACGACGCGTTTCGTTATTGGCCTGCTGGTAATAGACGTCGTAACCCGCCAGTTGAATAACGCGAATACCGATATCCTGCGCAAACTGAATGGCTTTACGCATGATCTCCAGCCCCTGTTCGCGCACCGCATCATCTTCACTGCCAAGCGGGAAACGACGATGAGCGCTCAGGCACATGGACGGTACGCGTATCCCTGTCTCGGCGATAGCGGCCACCAGCGCCAGTCGCTGCTCGCGGCGCCAGTCAAGACGCGCCAGGCGATCGTCGGTCTCATCAACAGATATTTCAACAAAATCAAAGCCCAGTTCCTTCGCCAGCCGCAAGCGTTCCAGCCAGCACTCTCCGCCGGGGAGCGCTTTTTCATAGATACCGAGCGGGACCTGTTTCGACAGCATAGTCGCTCCTTATCCCCACAGTTGGGCGATGGAACGTTTGAACTGACGCGCAGCGTCTACCGGAGAGGCGGCATCGCGAATGCTGCGTCCGGCAATAAAGACGTGGATAGGGATCCCCTGGAACAGCGGCAGATCCTCCAGCGCCAGGCCGCCGGTGACGGTGACCTTAAAGCCCATATCAGACAAGCGTTTGATGGCGCTGATATCTGCCTCTCCCCACGCCACACCCGCCGCCTGCGCGTCACGGCTGCGGTGATATACCACTTGCCCAATGCCCGCGTCACGCCACTCCTGCGCCTGCTCCCAGGTCCAGTAACCAGTCAGTTCAATCTGCACGTCGCCGTTAAATTCTTTCGCCACCTCCAGCGCCCCCCTGGTGGTGTTGATATCCGCGCAGCAGATGACGGTAACCCAGTCAGCATTGGCTTCGAAACACATGCGCGAGAGGATTTTACCCGCGTCGGCGATTTTGGCATCCGCCAGCACAATTTTATGCGGATAAAGCGCCTTCAGATCGCGTACGGCGCGCACCCCCTCTGCCATGCAAAGAATCGTGCCCACTTCAATGATATCGACCTCTTCGGCAATCAGACGCGTCGTTTCATAGGCGGAAGACATTGATTGGTTATCCAGCGCAACCTGCAACATAGGTAATGACATTTTGGTATCCTTTTAAACAGCCGCCGCAGTGGCGTTATCAATTAAATCCAGCACTTCCTGCGCGGTACGGCAGGCACGTAAACGGTCGAAATTGGCTTCTTCGTCAAAGAGATTCACGATCTGCATGATGCCGACTTCCTGATGTGTGTTGGCGTCTACTGCCGCCATGGTGATCAGGATGTCGACCGGGTCGTTATCTTCGTGGTTAAACACCAGCGGTGTTTTCAGCGTCACCAGCGCAAAACCGGTTTTCTTGACCCCTTCCTCCGGACGGCCGTGCGGCATTGCCAGGCCCGGCGCAATCACGAAATACGGGCCGAACTGTTCGACTCCGTCGAGGATGGCCTGGTAGTAGCGTGGTTCAACCACATCAGCCTTAACCAGCAGATCCACGCTCAGCTTTACCGCTTCCTGCCAGGAACTGGCCTCGGCCTGTAAAAGGATGGCGTCATTGTCTGCCAGCGAATCACGTAATTTCATAGGCCGTCTCCTTACTTTACGTCCTGTGGGAAATGCGCGTTGATCACTTCCAGCAGTTTTGGTCCAAAATCGGCGGGAGACAGCATGTTGCGTACGCCAACAACATATTTATTGCCCGATACGGTAATCTCACCGGCGATATGGGTAGAAGCGATGATGATATCCGCGCCGCTCAGTTCACTTTTGTATTCGCCTACTGCGCAACTGTTTACCGTATGGTCAATATTTGACTGGGTTAAAAACTGATCCACCTTCATCTTCATGATCATGGAACTCCCCTGCCCATTGCCACATACAGCCAAAATACGTACGGTCATAATCGGAACTCCTTATTAAGCAGAGTGTTCTGCCAGTTGTTTTTCTGCGTCTTCCTCAGCGCGCAAGGTGCGTCCTGCGAAAAACATATAAGCCAGTGCAATCAGAATAATGACGGCCATAAACACGATGCCGATGGAGGCAAAGCCCTGCATCATCGGCGGCGCCAGAATTGACCAGTCCGCCATGCCCATCCAGGCGCTCATCCCGGTGAGCTTCACCGCCCAGACGCAGCCGAAGATTTCGATCATCCCCATCACCAGGCAAATCTTGAGCGCTGCACGCCAGCCGCCAAAGTGGTTAGCAAACACGCCGATAGTCGCGTTCGAGAAGAACATCGGAATAAAGCCAGGGATAATCAGAATAGAAGAGCCGCAACCCACCAGGATGCCCACCGCAATCAGTTGGCCGATGGTGCCCCACATAAAGCCCCAGACCACCGCGTTGGGCGCAAAGCTATAAATCGCCGCGCAGTCGATAGCCAGCACTGCACCCGGGATCAGACGTTGAGAGATACCGTTGAACGCTTCTGAAAGCTCAGCAACGAACATACGAACGCCCTGAGTGATGATGAAAATAGCGACGGCAAACGAAAAACCGGTCTGCAGGATATAGACCGTCCAGTGGGTTTTACCCGCCATCGCCTGAACCACATCAATACCGAAAGAGAGCAGGATCGCGCCGAAGAAGAGGGTCATAACAATCGCGGTAGAAACGATGTTGTCATGGAAGATATTCAGCCAGCCCGGCAGCTTCAGATCTTCAACACTCTCCTCTTTCTTACCCAGATAAGGCGCGACTTTGTAGGCAATCCATGAAGCGAACTGCTGCTGGTGACCGATGGAGAAACCGCAGCCGTCGGTCACTTCCTGCGTCGGCTTGTACATCATATTGGAGGTAATGCCCCAGTAGAGGGACACCAGCACAGCGGTGCAGATGATGGTGGTCCACATCGGGTAACCGAAGATGAAGAGAGAGACGGCAATCAAGCCCGCCTGCTGGAACATAATGTGGCCGGTCAGCATGATGGTGCGAATGCCGGTAATACGCCGTAGCAGTACGTAACAAATATTCAGCGCCAGCGCCAACAGCACCGCATAACCCACCCAACTATAGGCATCGCCCATACGTTCGATGGTTGCCATCATGGAGGCATAGGTATCGGAAATCGCACCATTGATACCGTAAACTTCGGACATCTTCGCCACCACCGGTTTAAACGTGCTGGTCAGAATGCCCGATCCCGCTTGCAGCAACATAAAACCGATAATCGTTTTGATCGTGCCTTTGATAATAACGCTGACGCTTTTACGCAGCAGGATGTAACCAAGACAGGTCACAATACCCAACAGCAAGGGCGCGTTGGTCATAACCTGATTAAAAAAGACGGTAAAGATGTTGTAGAGGATCTCCATAACGATCTCCAGTAGACGAAGTTGCTGAACATTCATTACAGATGCCCAGGATGTTGTGCCCTCACTCTAATTTTCAAAAGTAATCACAACAAGATTGAATTTGATTAAATGTGATGCAGTACGCAAATAATTCACACACTTGCAGAGTGGCTTTACTTCTAATTCATCGCTTCCAAAATAAATTCTATTAAAACAATAAAATACAAAACCAACATTCAAGTAGACCATCCTGTCACGCTGTGATTTGATCACATTTCCCCGTTGAACAGCGAAAATCAACGCATTGCCTTCTTGAAAAAATGATGTCAATATCAATCAAAACAAATCATAAATTGACTTAATCTGAATAAATATGAAGGTAAATGCGATGAGTAAAGTAAAAAGCATCACGCGTGAATCATGGATCCTGAGTACATTCCCGGAGTGGGGAAGTTGGCTGAATGAAGAGATCGAACAGGAGCAGGTCGCCCCGGGCACATTCGCTATGTGGTGGCTTGGCTGTACCGGCATCTGGCTGAAGTCGGAAGGCGGGACGAACATCTGCGTCGATTTCTGGTGCGGAACGGGTAAACAGAGTCACGGTAACCCGCTAATGAAAACCGGCCACCAGATGCAGCGCATGGCTGGGGTGAAGAAACTGCAGCCAAACCTGCGCACCACGCCGTTTGTTCTTGATCCGTTTGCAATTCGACAGATCGATGCGGTGCTGGCGACACACGATCATAACGATCACATCGACGTGAATGTCGCGGCCGCCGTCATGCAAAACTGCGCTGATGACGTGCCATTTATCGGGCCGCAAACCTGTGTGGATCTGTGGATCGGTTGGGGTGTGCCAAAAGAGCGCTGCATCGTGGTAAAACCAGGCGATGTGGTGAAAGTGAAAGATATTGAAATTCATGCGCTTGACGCGTTTGATCGTACGGCATTAATCACGCTACCTGCCGATCAAAAAGCGGCAGGTGTGCTGCCGGATGGTATGGATGCACGTGCGGTAAACTACCTGTTCAAAACACCGGGCGGTACGCTGTACCACAGCGGAGACTCGCACTACTCTAACTACTACGCAAAGCATGGCAACGAGCACCAGATCGACGTTGCGCTCGGCTCCTATGGTGAGAATCCGCGCGGGATTACGGACAAAATGACCAGCTCCGACATGCTGCGCATGGCGGAAGCGTTGAATACGAAAGTGGTGATCCCTTTCCATCATGACATCTGGTCAAACTTCCAGGCCGACCCTCAGGAGATCCGCGTACTGTGGGAGATGAAAAAAGATCGACTGAAGTATGGCTTTAAGCCGTTTATCTGGCAGGTGGGCGGTAAGTTCACCTGGCCGCTGGACAAAGATAACTTTGAATATCACTATCCGCGCGGCTTTGATGACTGCTTCACGATTGAACCGGATCTGCCGTTTAAATCCTTCTTGTGATCCCTACAAAATGCCGGGCCATTCCGGCATTTTTTCCCATTTACTTTAGTATTTTCAGGCTATTTCAAATATCATCTTTTCAAATCAATTTGTATCGGAATAGCTCATGACTGAAGCACAAAGACATCAAATATTGCTGGATATGCTGGCGCAGTTGGGCTTTGTTACCGTTGAGAACGTGATTGAGCGTCTGGGGATTTCACCAGCCACAGCACGCCGGGACATCAATAAACTCGACGAAAGCGGCAAACTCAAGAAAGTCCGCAATGGCGCAGAAGCCATCACCCAGCAACGTCCGCGCTGGACACCTATGAATCTGCATCAGGCGCAAAACCACGATGAAAAAGTTCGCATTGCCAAGGCCGCATCCCAGCTTGTAAATGCGGGTGAAAGCGTGGTGATCAACTGCGGATCAACCGCCTTCCTGCTTGGTCGTGAAATGTGCGGCAAGCCGGTGCAGATCATCACCAATTATCTGCCGCTGGCGAACTATCTGATCGACCAGGAGCATGACAGCGTGATCATCATGGGAGGGCAATACAACAAAAGCCAGTCCATCACGCTTAGTCCGCAAGGCAGCGAAAATAGCCTGTATGCCGGACACTGGATGTTTACCAGCGGTAAAGGGTTGACCGCGGACGGACTGTATAAAACCGATATGCTAACCGCGATGGCTGAGCAGAAGATGCTTAACGTAGTGGGTAAACTGGTGGTGCTGGTCGATAGCAGTAAGGTCGGTGAACGCGCGGGGATGCTGTTCAGTCGCGCCGATCAAATCGATATGCTCATTACCGGCAAAAATGCTAACCCTGAGATTCTGCAACAACTTGAAGCTCAGGGCGTAAGCATCGTGCGCGTTTAAAGGTGCTGGCGAAAAAACGTTACCGTCGCTGCCAGCGCCTCTGGCGTGATGCGGTGGCGTACGCCCGCTTCCCACAGGCAGGTTAAATTGTTATCCAGCCCTGCCTGAATCAGCGCCTGCTGTAAGCGGAAGGTTTCAACCGCGGGCACCACATCGTCCTCCTGTCCATGCCACAACAGCAACGGTCTGTCGGCCAGGCGTTGTAGTTGATGCGTAACGTCCCACTCGGCGAGCGGTGCGATAACGGCATCGAACTCCGCCTGCTGCTCTGGCGTCTGGACTCGTAAAGGGGGAAAAAGCGTCTGTGCAAGACGGGTAAAATAGCCCGAGCCCATCAGGCTGGCTACACATTTAACCTCGGAATGACGGGCCATAATGCCCAACGCCGTCATGCCTCCCATCGACGCCCCCGCAACAGCAAGTCTTTCATCTGATAGCCAATTTTCCGCCACCAGCGCCGCACGTAACGTCGTAAACTCCTGCATGTTTTGCTGCAATATATGCCAGAAGCGGAACATTCGCTCCTGAGCATCACCGTTGAAGCGGGCACCATGGTCGGGCGCATCTGGCATGACAACCCGGAATCCGGCCTGAGCCAGAGCAACGGCAAAATAGCTATAGACCAGGCTTGAAGATTTAAACCCGTGATAGAAAATAATGCAAGGGAGTGAACACTCGCGTTTGCCAGCCGGAACGGCGTGCAAGACAGGGATACCAGCCAACTGTCGTGTTTCAATTTCGATCATTTGTCGCCTCTTTTTTTCTGGTATGCCATGCAGCAATACTTAACGCAAGCGAATGTGTTCGGCAATGATTCATAATGTTGAGAACTGGGTTACGCTTTCGCAACATTTTCATTCGAAAATCGCGTGAGAGATAACACTTCGGGAACATTCCCCTAAAGGGAAATTGATAAGGCACTACACTATGGCTATCAGGAAACGAGATAGAGTTATGCGTCGGTTTGCCTCTTTATTGCTGGTGATGCTTTTAAGCGCCTGTAGCGTGCTACAGGGAACGCCGCAACCCGCACCGCCCGTTGCCGACCACCCGCAGGAGATCCGCCGTGACCAGAGTAATGGGTTACAGCGAATAGGAACGGTCAGCTCGCTGGTAAGAGGCTCTCCGGATGATGCGCTGGCAGAGATCCGTGACAAAGCCGTCGCGGCTAAAGCTGATTACTACGTGGTTTTATTAGTGGATGAAACCATCGTGACAGGCCAATGGTATTCACAGGCTATTTTGTATCGTAAATAACATTGGGTAGGAATTTAGTCAGCTTTACATTGCTTTGCGCCGCTATGCGTTTACCTGTGCACAATAAACCAACAGCAGGAAGCTTGAGGTTTATGATCGCGATGGAATGCCCTGCCGTGTGTAGGGGTACGAATAATGGAGCTGACGATGAAACAATCACTTGCCTTATCCTCACTGCTGCTTTCTGCCGGACTGGTAGGTACTACGGCGCAGTCTGCCGAGTTCGCCAGTGCTGACTGCGTTACAGGCCTGAACGAAATTGGCCTGATATCTGTCAGTAACATTGCAGGGAATCCGCAGGATGTAGAACGAGTAATCGCGTTAAAAGCGGATGAACAGGGTGCCTCATGGTATCGGATCATTCAGATGTACGAAGACCAGCAGCCCGACAACTGGCGCGTACAGGCCATACTCTATGCTTAACAGATTGCCGGATGGCGTAAACTTTTCCGGCCTACATTCAATGTAGGCATGATAAGGCGCGCCAGCGTCGCCATCAGGCATATTACTACCGTAATCCCCCCGTTGCCCGCAGGAGCAAGTCGTTCAGCACCTGTTCGGACAATCGTAGTCCACCACGCGTATCGAGCATCATTTGACACCAGGCCTGCGCCACTGGCGGAGAGGCATAGCGCAACATCTGCGCCCCGCAACCGAGCAGGAAAAGCTGCTGTGTAATCTCCCGTCCCAACTCCTCGCTGGGTTTACGTAAACGCTGCTGTAGTTGACGTACCCTTCGATCGTAATGTCGGTCTTGCCCTTTTACCTCAGCAAAGGCTTCGCTGAGCATATCGTATATGCCGGGTTGTTTTGTCAGCACCCGCAATACATCGAGGCACATAATGTTGCCAGAGCCCTCCCAGATACTGTTTACCGGCATCTCACGATACAGGCGCGGCAACTCACTCTCCTCGCAGTAGCCAATCCCGCCGAGCACTTCCATCGCCTCTGCAACAAACGGCATACCGGCCTTGCAAACAGAGAATTTCGCTGCTGGTGTGAACAACCTGGCCCACAGAGATTCTTGGGCATCAGCGCGACGGTCCCAGGCCCGTGCCAGTCGGAACAGTAACGCCGTCTGACCTTCCAGGTGGAGCGCCATCCGACCTAATACCTGGCGCATCATCGGTTGTTCGATCAATGGTTTGCCAAAAACCTGTCGCTGGTGCGCATGGTAAATCGCGACAGAAAAAGCACGTCGCATCATGCCATGACTGCCGAGCGCACAGTCAAAACGCGTCATCCCACCCATTTTCAGGATATGACGTATCCCTTCCCCTTCTTCACCCAATAGCCAGCCAATCGCATCGTGGAATTCAACCTCGCAGCTGGCGTTGGAGCGATTGCCTAACTTATCTTTCAGCCGCTCCAGACGGATAGCATTACGCTGCCCGTCGGGTAAAAATCGCGGTACAAAAAAGCAGGATAAGCCTCCCTTTGCCTGGGCCAGTACCAAATGGGCATCGCTTTGCGGCACGGAGAAAAACCACTTATGTCCCACCAGCCGATACGAGCCGTCTGCAAGACGTTCTGCCTGAGTGGTATTGCTTAGCACATCTGACCCCCCCTGCTTCTCGGTCATTCCCATGCCGATCAATAACCCACGCTTTTGCCCTCCGGGCAGTAAATGCGAGTCATAACGGTCGCTTAGCAGCGGCGTAAACCAGTCGTGAAAGGGGGCAGGTAACATCTGAAGTAACAACGGCGTGGCGGCAAAAGTCATGGTAACCGGACACAACGTGCCCGCTTCCACCTGCGCATGCAGCATGAAACGGGCCGCCCGGGCAACAAATGTTCCCTGCCTCGCGTCTTCTTCCCAGGCCAGATTATGTACGCGATTGGCGCACAATCCCTGCATCAGTAAATGCCAGGCTGGATGAAAACGCACATCATCCAGCCGCTGACCCTGCGAGTCGTAGCGCAACAACTCGGGTGGAAAAGCATTGGCCAGACGGCCAAGCTCGAGCGACTCGGCAGTCCCTAGCTGCTGACCAATACTGGCGAGAAGATCGCTATCCCAGCCAGCGCCTTCACGGATAACCGCTTCACACAGCGCGCCATCGGACAGATATAAGTTGCTGTTATTGAGCGGTACAGGTTGGTTAAAAACGGTATGCGTTTGCCAGTGCATTGTGTCTCCCTCCGTCAATGGCCGTCACCTTAAGTATGGTCAGAACCACATTATTCGCGACGGAGAGAGATCACAAAAGCACGGTTAGCCCGCAATATAGTGAGGAACAAAGCGAGAAGTATCTTTCGTGATCAACGTATTATCTTCGCGGATCCCCATGCCACACGCTTCATCATCCACGATCCAACTGCCAATCAGCGTATAGCTATCACCAAAACGCGGTAGCGCCTGAAATGCCTGATAGATCATCGGCTCTTCGGCATAGTCGCCCTCAGCGTGTTCAACGACATGTTGCTGACCATCAAAAATGGTGACGTTTCCCCCTTCACGGGAGAATATGGGTTTACGCACATAGCTTTCACCATGCGCAATTTGCGGTACTTCTCCGTCGAACCAAGCTGGCAGTAGGTTGGGATGATTGGGGAAAAAACGCCACAGCAATGGCATCAACCCTTTATTACTGAGCACACTTTTCCACAAAGGCTCAACCCACTGCTCGCGACGATGGCAAAGCAAGGGACCATTTTCATCTCGAATCATCCATTCCAGGGGATAGAGCTTAAAAGCGCGACGAATGACATTATCATCCAGGTCCGTGAGCACACCGCCGACGCCAAGCCCCAGTTCTTCAATATACATAAACCGCGACTCTTGCCCTGCCTGCTGCGCGCAATCCTGTAAATACAGCACGGTAGTGCGATCTTCATCGGTATCTTCACAGCAGCAGAAGTAGAAGGGTTCCTGGCTATAAAGTTCAGCAAAACGGGATATAAGCCGTTCCTGAATGGCATTATACTGGTCGGCATCGCGTGGGATAACGCCGTTACGACGCGCATCTTCCAGCCATAGCCACTGAAAATACGCCGACTCATAGAGCGACGTTGGCGTATCAGCATTGTATTCCAGCAGCTTGACCGGGGAGTTATTTCCGCACCAGACAAAATCCATGCGGCCGTACAGAGAGGGATCACGATTGCGCCAGCTTTCGGCAATAACGTCCCAGTACAGCGGCGGGATCGCCAGTTGCTGCATAATCTGTTCGTCGTTAACTGCTCGTTCGACAACGTCCAGACACATCTGGTGCAGTTCCGCAGTGGGCTTTTCGATCTGCTCTTCCACTTGCCGAAGCGTAAAGCGGTATGCCCGGCTCTCATCCCAATAAATCTCATTGTCGATGATATGAAAATCAAAACCGTGATCGTAAGCGATCCGGTTCAGATCCCGGCGTATAGGGACATCATGTCGCAGCATCGTTAACCTCCCCAGTGCCCACGTGCGCTGGATGATCTTCCATAGCCGCCACGAGAAACCGTCGATACTTTCTTCGTCGTATAAGTATGGGTGGTAGCGGTATCATTTTTTCCGCTGCCGGAACGCCAGCCATACTCTCCCGAAGTCGTACGCCAGACCGGGCGCGAAGCATATGAAGAACCGCCGCTGCTGTAGACATACTGTTCATCGCGATCTTTGCGAATCATCCTGGTGAGTAAAAACCCGGTGACCACAGGTACCCAGCTCTGATCCGTGCTATCGAGATAACAGTCACCAAACTGTGCCTGACAACTCTCCTTACTCATTTGCTTTGGCAAGCTGGCATAGAATTCAGCTTTAGCGTTGTTCCAGCCATCGGTACAAACGGTGGCGCTATTGCCATCATCAATGCATTCACTCACCGTTGAGTAAAATTTACCGTCGCCATCATTATCGGTATCGGCGTCGTCTGCACATCCTTTAAGAATAAAAAATGCCGCGCCGCCCATAATAGCCAGCGTCAGATATTTGCCGCTGTAACGGCTACGTTTTTTTTCAAAGGGATTAATCGGGCGGTTAATCCGCGTAATAGCAGAATGCCCCACCACCTTGTTTTTGCTTCCTGATTTACGTTTTCTTGCCATGATCGTCCATTACCATGTCATGCAGGCGGCGTTAAAAATGCCTCCCGCCAGCGCAGCGGTTCCCATAAATAATCCCGCGGCGCTATTGTGATTAATGATTTTTTCACTCAGCGTCGGCATATATAAGCGCACACCGCCGTAAATAACGAGTTGAACTACCAGTGCAATACCACCCCAGGCAAAATAATCTGGAATGCTAACAGCATTAATTGCCGCACTGGATAGCGGAATAACGTAACCGAGCAAGGTTCCACTAAATGCCAGCGACGCTGCCGTATTATTATTTTTGATAAGTTGCCATTCATTGTGCGGCGTTATTTTCGAATAAATAAAAAGGAAAATTATCACCATGGCTACACCAATAAAAAAATAGGCGAAAAAAGCCAATAATGAATCCAGTATATGCATTGTAACCGTCCCTGAAATTAACCAATAATATTGATTGATGTTAAAGAAATATCGATGCCCAACGCCCGGGAGAATACCCACTCAGGTTCTCCCTGCTCATTAAATGACTCTTCACCGTTTAACAGCAGGTATTCCCAGGTATTATCTTCCACCTGTCGCTGGTAGCCCATGGTAAAATTGTGCACTTCCCATGTGGCGTGCTGCTGGTTTTCCACCTTTTCCAGCATATAAACCGGTTCAATATTCCCCGGTTCTTCATCGTTAAAAAAGCGCTGCCAACGTTCTTCCTGCCAGCTAAGTGTTGGCGTACCTATCACTGACGGGCTAATGGCAGACTGCCAGTGTTTTTTTTGCGAAATCCCGTAACTTTCTTCATAAACAAAGAGTTTGATATCGTCGATATCATCGATATCTGCTCCACCGGAGGTATTGATTTGCAAAAACTCCTCTCCAGACGTGTAGTAGCGGAAAATCTGACTTCCACCACCTAAATCAATGTGGCTGACGGCTGCAACGGTGTACTCTTCACCCGGCAATTCAATCAATAAAGCTTCTTCTAACAGGCGAAACGCCAATGTATCGATCGTGAATCCTGCATTCAGATGTAACCCCAACGGCCCACGAACTGGCGCAACAGCAGCGGCCTTACCAAATAAACGTTGGAAAAAACTTGTCATCATTTATCCTCGATCTCCAGCCAGGCAATCTCCTTCGCCAGAATGCGGCTATTACCAATCAGATGTAGCCACATTCCTCCTTTTACCTCCGTCGAGATGACCGGGTTCAATTCCATACCACGACCATTTTTACAGGTGCTAATGCCCAACACGGTTGCATCATGGCGGAGCTTCATATAACGCATTAAATTGCCATAACGAATTGAAGTCACCTCTTCCGGAATCGGTACGGCAAAACCCGTGTCGCCCAGCATAGGATTCATAATGGATGCAACCGACTGGGAAGAACCAGGATCCTGAATGGATCGAGAAATTTGTTCAGCAGAGAGATTGCGTACAATTTCAATGCGCGGACAATGCACCTCAAGCAATCCTGCGTAACGCTCATCTTCCATATAAGCAACAACATGGCACTGATCAGGGATCGAATCAGCCAGCGAAAGTGCGATGGTAAACGTAAGTTCATCCGTACGGGCAAAGATGATAGCGCTCTGGCACGTGCATAACCCCATACGAGCATGCTCATGTGCGTCATTAAAATTACGAATACGAATGAAATCAACCCAGTGATTCCCCTGCAAAGGATGTTGAATATCATCCGATTCACACAGGAGCACCCGCTCGAAAGCACGCCGGGTGTCATACAACAGCAGCGATATCATTTTTTCCGTCTGGTGGCCGCGCCAGCCAACCACCAGTATATGATTGCGCAAATGACGATAATCCCCCATCCCCATCATTCCTTTTGCTAACAGTCCTTGTACCATGCCAATAACCTTACCCATTAATGCGCCGAATAATCCAACGCTGACTGGGATCTGCCATAGAGCTGTAAAAACTCGCCCTTCTGCTGTTTGCGGACTAAGGTCGCCAAACCCCAGCGTAGAACCCACGACCGAGCAGTAATAGATAAAATCGCTCAGGCGACCAACCAGCATCTCTTCGCCCAGTAATCTCAGCACCAGGTAACAAAACAGGTACTGCCCTACAAATAGCCCAATCAAAGCAGGCCAGGTCAGTCTTGAGAGATTCCGTTGGCATCCAAGTGAACAGCATTACTTGCCTTGCTGCCGTTGCAGTCGCGCCAGAACATCCTGAGCAGAGCTTTTATTAGTTGCGCCAATGCCTGCCTCTGCCAGTTTTTCGTCAAGGTCACGCCCATCTGCAACTTTCTCAAGCTGTGCGGCCGCATCCAGGCGGGCCTGACGCTCTGTCTGGCGTGTTTGCAAACGCTTGAGCGACTCCGCCGCCGTAGAGACACTGGAAGACGCGCCGACAGTCGATGTGGTTACGGCCTGTTGGGCACGCTGCATCGCTTCCGTTGCCTTTACCATCTCGAGCTGCTGTTCAAACTGCGCAATCCGCTGCGCGGTGGCATTAACCGCTTTTTCAACGCCATCACGAGAGATTTCAAGGTTAGTAAGCACTTGCTCCTCGGCGGTTATGACATTCTCCAGACGAGCAATCTCTTCCGCAACTTCGTTAATCAGAGACGGATTAGCATTTTTACTCAGCGCCTCAAGTGCCCGGTTTTCCAGACTGGCCTTGCGCTCGCGCAGATCGTTTAATTTATCGTTGCTCAACTTCACGCGCGCCAGCAAGTCAACCCGTGATTTTCCGGCTTTATCCAGTTCACCTTTCGCATCGCGAATATGTTGTTCCAGCATCCGCACCCCCTGCGCTTCTTCGATTGACTCTTCCGCTTGCGAAAGCACAGACTTGCCGAGAGTAAACAGGCTTTTCAAAATTCCCATAAATAGCGTTCCTTGTTATTCGTAAGTGTATTCTTCAGTTATTTCAGCGAGATCCAGCGCGTTATCCGCAAGCGTAGTCATCTCCAGAACCACATCATCCAACGATGAATTAAGCGAGAGGGCGCCAAATGCGACGTAATATTCTTCATACTGAACGCGAGAAATTCCCACAGAAGACAAAGGAAGGATTTTTTGATTACGTAATAAGAAAATATTAAATTCATCCTGATCATGAATACTACTAACAGAACAAATAACGGTTTCTATAATAATTTGGCGGGAAGTGAATAGAACACTGAGCGACAAATCACCAAAATCATTCATTTTGACCATTAATGATTGTTCGTTATATTCAGTATTTATATTTAATTCAGGAAGAGTTTGTAGTGCTTTAGCAAGCAACTGCGGAGTCCATGCCATATATTTCCCATATATTAGTTAGTTAAAAATAAATAAAATGAATATCATTTTCCACTATTTATCATACTTGTTTAAGATAAAAAAAAGCCATCCAAATCTGGATGGCTTTTTCCGAAAAATAAGTTTAGCCGCGCTGGCGTACAGCCTCAAACAGGCAGATGCCCGTCGCAACTGAAACATTCAGCGACGAAACGCTCCCAGCCATCGGGATGCTGATCAGTTCGTCACAGTGTTCGCGGGTCAAACGACGCATACCTTCACCCTCTGCGCCCATCACCAGCGCCAGACGTCCGGTCATTTTGCTCTGGTAGAGAGTATGGTCAGCTTCACCTGCGGTTCCGACGATCCAGATATTCTCTTCCTGCAGCATACGCATAGTGCGCGCCAGATTGGTCACACGGATCAGCGGTACGCTTTCTGCCGCGCCGCAGGCCACTTTTTTCGCCGTTGCATTCAACTGCGCAGAACGATCCTTCGGTACGATAACAGCATGGACGCCAGCAGCATCGGCGCTACGCAGGCATGCCCCCAGGTTATGCGGATCGGTAACACCATCGAGGATCAAAAAGAACGGCTGATCGAGCGTAGCAATCAGATCCGGCAGATCGTTTTCCTGATACTGACGACCCGGCTTCACGCGAGCAATAATTCCCTGATGTACCGCACCCTCGCTTTTCTCATCCAGGAACTGGCGGTTAGCCAGCTGAATGACAACACCCTGTGCTTCCAGTGCGTGGATCAGCGGCAGCAGGCGTTTATCTTCACGACCTTTGAGAATAAAGACGTCCTGGAAGCGCTCAGGCGCACGTTCCAGCAGAGCCTGCACCGCATGGATGCCGTAAATCATTTCACTCATGAATGTACTCGTTAATAGTTTATGCGTAACGCGGGCAACGCGAGGTTGCCCGACTTACTGTTTATGGCTGTTATTGCGCGACTTTCTTTTTCGTCGCGCGTTTAGCTTTGGTGGCGGCAGCGATTTTAAGCGTTTTTGCCGATGGCTTTTTCGCTTTTTTATCGCCTTTCTTCTCAGCCGTTTTTTTATCGGCCTGAGGTTTGGCTCTGCCTTTCTTCTCGCCGCGGAAAGCGCTATCCGGCTCGAAATTTACTTTTTTGCCCATCTGACGACGCTTACCGGTATTTTTACCCGCATCGCCTTTTTTCGCTTTTTCACGCGCGGTTTTACCTTCATTGCGCGGTGCACGTTCGCTGGAGATCAAACTGAAGTCGATTTTACGCTCGTCCATGTTGACCGCTTCCACGCGAACTTCCACGCGATCGCCCAAGCGATACATTTGACCGCTGGATTCTCCCGTCAGACGCTGCCCAACCTGGTCAAAACGATAGTAGTCGTTATCCAGGGAGGAGACATGCACCAGACCGTCGATAAACAGCTCATCAAGACGGACGAAGAAACCAAACCCGGTCACGCTGGCGATCACGCCTTTGAAGACATTACCTACCTGATCCAGCATGAAGTCGCACTTCAGCCAGTCAGAGACGTCGCGTGTGGCTTCGTCAGCACGGCGCTCGGCCATCGAACAGTGTTGACCCAGCTGCAGCATCTCTTCCATCGAATAATGGTAGCCACCCGTTTCCGTGGTGTTGCCTTTATGGCCCTGCTCCTGCGCCAGCAGATACTTAATCGCCCGGTGCAAGGAGAGATCCGGGTAACGACGGATCGGCGAGGTGAAGTGTGCATAAGATTGCAACGCAAGGCCAAAGTGACCGCGGTTTTCCGGATCGTAAATCGCCTGCTTCATTGAACGCAGCAGCATAGTTTGCAGCATTTCTGCGTCAGGACGGTCAGCAATCGACTCCAGCAGTTCAGCGTAATCACGCGGCTCGGGTTTATTACCGCCGGGCAGCTCCAGCCCCAGCTCCGCCAACACCGAACGGAACGAATTAATCGCTTCGGTCGTCGGCTTATCGTGAATACGGAACAGTGCCGGCTCTTTGGCTTTCTCAACGAATCGCGCCGCTGAGATGTTCGCCATGATCATGCACTCTTCAATCAGTTTGTGCGCGTCATTACGCTGCGTCTGCTCAATACGCTCAATACGGCGTTCAGCATTGAAGATAAACTTCGCTTCTTCACTTTCAAACGAGATACCGCCACGCTCTTCACGCGCTTTATCCAGCACTTTGTAGAGGTTATGCAGCTCTTCAATGTGTTTAACCAACGGCGCGTACTGCTCACGCAGTTCCTGATCGCCCTGCAGCATGTGCCAGACCTTGGTGTAGGTCAGACGCGCATGGGAGCTCATAACCGCTTCGTAGAATTTAAAGCCTGTTAAGCGGCCTTTCGACGAAATGGTCATTTCACAGACCATACACAGCCTGTCCACCTGCGGGTTGAGCGAACACAATCCGTTAGACAGCACTTCCGGTAGCATCGGAACAACCTGCGATGGGAAGTAGACGGATGTGCCACGGCTGCGCGCTTCCTGGTCCAGCGGAGTCGGCGGGCGAACGTAATAGCTTACGTCAGCAATCGCCACCCATAAACGCCAGCCGCCGCCGCGTTTCTTCTCGCAGTAAACCGCATCGTCGAAGTCACGCGCATCTTCGCCATCGATAGTGACCAGCGGCAGGGAGCGCAGATCGACACGTCCGGCTTTCGCTTCTTCCGGCACTTCTTCTTTCAGTCCGGCGACCTGTTTTTCGACCGCCTGAGGCCAGATATACGGGATTTCATGAGTACGCAGTGCCATATCAACGGCCATGCTGGTTCCCATGTTGTCGCCCAGGACTTCAACAATTTTACCCACCGCTTTAGTGCGACGCGTCGGACGCTGGGTCAGCTCAACCACGACCACAAAACCCATACGAGCACCCATCACCTCTTCCGGCGGGATCAGGATATCAAAGCTCAGGCGGCTGTCGTCAGGGACGACAAACCCAACGCCAGCATCGGTGAAGTAGCGACCGACAATCTGGCTGGTTTTCGGCACCAGTACGCGCACAATACGCGCTTCGCGACGACCTTTACGGTCCGCGCCCAGCGGCTGTGCCAACACCTGATCGCCATGAATGCAGGTTTTCATCTGCTCGCTGGACAGGTACAGGTCATCTTTGCGGCCTTCAACGCGCAGAAAGCCGTAGCCATCACGGTGGCCAATAACGGTACCTTTCAGCAGGTCAAGACGCTCCGGCAGCGCATAGCACTGACGACGAGTGAAGACCAGTTGCCCGTCACGCTCCATGGCGCGCAGGCGGCGACGCAACGCTTCTTGCTGCTCTTCACCTTCAATGTTGAGTTCAGCGGCCAGCTCATCGCGGTTGGCCGGTTTTTCACGTTTAGTTAAATGTTCGAGGATAAATTCCCGGCTCGGGATAGGATTCGCGTATTTTTCTGCTTCGCGTTCCTGGAAAGGATCTTGTGACATCGAGGTTCCTCCATTGTCAGCTCTGATGAAGATTTTCGTCACTCCACCAGCAATAATTTATAAAGCGGTTGATTCTCTTCAACCAAATCAGCAAGTGTGTAGTTGTCCAGTTCCGTGAGAAAACTTTGCACTGCCTTAGAAAGCGCCTGTTTGAGTCGACAGGCTGGGGTAATGTGGCAAAACTCGCTGCTACAATTGACCAACGATAGTGGTTCCAGCTCGCGAACCACATCACCAATACCAATATCCTTAGCTGGTTTACCCAGGCGGATACCGCCATTTTTTCCTCGAATAGCAGTAACGAAGCCCGCACGGCTAAGTTGATTGATTATTTTGACCATATGATTACGGGACACGCCGTAGACTTCTGTCACCTCAGAAATACTGGTCATACGTCCTTCGGGAAGTGACGCCATGTAGATTAGCGCACGTAATCCGTAATCGGTGAAACTTGTTAACTGCACATCAACCTCAGGAAAAGGGATAAAACGGATAAACCTGGTGGTATTAATTACATTGATGATAAACCAGCCACCAGCCAGGTCGCTAATTTATTTCAGTTCAGGAAGGAAAAAAGCGAGGAACTTACGTGATTTTAAGCCGGATTATGATGCAAAGCGCCTCATCCGGCCTAAGATAGTGCAAGCGCAGCGCCATTCGACGCCACGCTATAACCAGAATTATGCGTCGAACGGGTCGCGCAGGATCATGGTTTCAGTACGGTCTGGGCCAGTTGAGATAATATCAATCGGCACACCGGTCAGTTCTTCAATACGCTTGATGTAGTTCAGTGCTGCCTGCGGCAGACCGCTACGTTCCTTCACACCGAAGGTGGATTCAGACCAGCCTGGCATGGTTTCGTAGATCGGCTCGATACCTTTCCAGTCGTCCGCAGCCAGCGGGGTAGTCGTTACTTCACGGCCATCCGGCATACGATAAGCGACACAGATTTTCACCTCTTTCAAACCGTCCAGTACGTCCAGTTTGGTCAGGCAGAAGCCAGACAGGGAGTTAATCTGTACTGCACGGCGTACCGCAACGGAGTCCAGCCAACCGGTGCGACGACGACGACCGGTGGTCGCGCCATACTCGTTACCTTGTTTGCACAGGAACTCGCCAACGTCATCAAACAGCTCAGTCGGGAACGGACCCGCGCCTACACGTGTAGAGTAAGCTTTGATGATACCCAGAACGTAATCCACATAACGTGGACCCAGGCCGGAGCCGGTCGCCACGCCACCTGCGGTGGTGTTGGAAGACGTTACGTACGGATAGGTACCGTGGTCGATATCCAGCAGGGTACCCTGTGCGCCTTCGAACATGACGAAATCGCCACGCTTACGCGCCTGGTCCAGCAGATCGGAAACATCAACAACCATAGAGGTCAGGATGTCGGCAATCGCCATCACATCATCCAGCACTTTCTGGTAGTCAACTGCTTCAACTTTATAGAAATTCACCAGCTGGAAGTTGTGATATTCCATCACTTCTTTCAGTTTTTCAGCGAAGGTTGCTTTATCAAACAGATCGCCAACGCGCAGACCGCGACGAGCTACTTTGTCTTCATAAGCCGGACCGATGCCACGACCGGTAGTACCGATCGCTTTCTCGCCACGCGCTTTCTCACGAGCATTATCCAACGCAACGTGATAATCAAGGATCAGCGGACAAGCTTCAGACAACAGCAGGCGCTCGCGAACCGGGATGCCACGATCTTCCAGTCCTTTCATTTCTTTCATCAGCGCGGACGGAGACAGTACAACACCGTTACCGATGATGCTGATGACATTCTCGCGAAGAATACCTGATGGAATAAGATGGAGGACGGTTTTTTCACCGTTGATTACGAGAGTATGGCCTGCGTTGTGACCACCCTGGTAGCGCACAACATATTTAGCCCGTTCAGTCAGAAGATCGACGATCTTCCCTTTACCTTCGTCACCCCATTGGGTGCCCAGTACGACGACGTTGTTACCCATTTTTCAAAATCACCGTTTGCTTAAAAATGGATTCTACCACCGCTTTTTCAGATATACAGCACTTTTTGCATGCGAAAATCCGCAAAATAGGCTACTTATTGATCAGCCAATCGTTTTCCTCAACATGTAGTAGACCACAACGCCCGCAACCACAAGACCTCCACCAAAACGACGCAAAGTATTTTCGGGAAGTTGCGCCATTGCGGAAATCATTTTCTTCCACGCGCGGGGATAAAGCATAGGGCCCAGGCCTTCCAGCACCAAAACCAGCGCGAGCGCCAGCAAAATTGTTGAATTCATCCATCGTCCTTTTATAAAAAGAAAACCACCGCATCCCTGGGGATGCCGGTGGTTTTGCTGGTTTAAAACCGCTGGAACTTTATTAGCGTGTCGTAGTGCTCGGTGTCTTCATGTAGCGGAAGAAATCGCTGTCCGGGCTCATGACCATCACGTCCTGGTTGCCTTCGAAGCTCTTCTCGTAAGCACGCAGGCTACGGATGAAGGCGTAGAAGTCAGGATCCTGGCTGAACGCATCGGCAAACAGTTTAGCGGCTTCTGCATCGCCTTCACCGCGCATGATGCGGCCCTGACGCTCAGATTCTGCCAGCGTTTTAGTCACTTCATAATCCGCCGTGGCACGCAGTTTTTCCGCTTCTTCCTGACCTTGTGAACGATGGCGACGCGCTACCGCTTCACGCTCAGCGCGCATACGGTTGTAGATAGCCTCAGACACTTCAGCAGGCAGGTTGATTTGCTTGATACGCACGTCAACCACTTCGATGCCCAATGCCGCCATACTATTCGGGTTGATGACCGGTACTTTACCGTTTGTTTCAGCCTGAACACGCTCAGCCGCTTCGGCAATCGCGCTATCTGCCGCCGGTGTCGCGACTTCATCTTCCGTGCCAGCAGAACCGGAGTTCAGCGCATCACGAACTTCCAGCGTCAGACGACCGCGGGAATCGGTAACGATGTCTTTCACGTCCAGACGACCAATTTCAGAACGCAGACGGTCAGAGAACTTACGTTTCAGCAGGACTTCTGCCTGAGAAACATCGCCACCGCCCGTTGCCAGGTAGTAACGGCTAAAGTCACTGATGCGCCACTTAATGTAGGAGTCAACGATCAGGTCTTTCTTCTCTTTGGTAACAAAGCGATCGGCCTGGTTGTCCATGGTCTGAATACGCGCATCCAGCATCTTCACAGATTCAATAAACGGAATCTTGAAGTGCAGGCCTGGTGCAACAACCAGCGGCTTGTTTTCATCGTCACGCAGAACTTTACCAAAGCGCAGAGTAATCCCGCGCTCGCCTTCTTTAACCACAAAGACAGACATGAACAGAACTACCAGAACGATGATGATAATCGCAATAACTGACTTACGCATCGTTATTCCCCCTGACGCTGGTAGTCGTTACGCTGCGCGTTCGCGCGGCGTTGGTCCATAATATCGCCCTGACTGGTGGACGAGGTATTGCTTGCTCCAGTGCCGGACGTCGTTGCTGGCGGCAGACGCAGCAGGTTTGAACTGCTGTCACTCTTTGCTGCTGGCGCACTACCGCCTTTCAGCATTTGATCCAGCGGCAGAACCATCAGATTGCTGCCCTTATCGTTAACCAGGACTTTGCGGGTATTGCTCAGCACTTTTTCCATGGTTTCGATATACAGACGCTCGCGAGTAATTTGCGGTGCGGCTTTATATTCCGGCAGAATTTTTGCGAAACGAGCCACTTCACCCTGTGCTTCCAGGATGGTTCGCGTTTTGTAAGCACGCGCTTCTTCCAGAATACGCTGCGCCTGACCGTTAGCACGTGGCTGAACTTCGTTGGTGTACGCTTCTGCTTCACGGATGTACTGCTGCTCGTTTTCACGTGCTGCAATGGCATCGTCAAACGCGGCTTTTACTTCTTCCGGCGGACGTGCTGCCTGGAAGTTGACGTCCAGCAGGGTGATACCCATGTTGTACGGACGGATCGTTTCTTCCAGTTCACGCTGGGTATCGCTACGAATAACGGTACGCCCTTCGGTCAGGATACGGTCCATGGTGTATTTACCGATAACCCCACGCAGGGCGCTGTCGGTTGCCTGACGCAGACTGTCATCCGCGCTGGTTACGCTAAACAGGTAACGCTGCGGATCGGTCACGCGGTACTGCACGTTCATTTCAACGCGTACGACGTTTTCGTCAGAGGTCAGCATCACGCCGGATGCGGCAAGTTCACGCACGGCTTCCACGTTGACCGGGGTCACTTCGTCGACAAAGGTCGGTTTCCAGTTCAGACCCGGTTCAACCAAATGGCTGAATTTACCGAAGCGTGTCACCACGCCGCGTTCCGCTTCTTTAATGGTGTAGAAACCGCTGGCCGCCCAGATAATGACGATAGCTGCCGCTGCGATAGTAAAGACTCGACCACCCAATTGCGGACGCGGGCCTTGCGATGAGCTACCGCCGCCAGAACCAGCACCTTTACCACCACCCAGACCACCGAGCTTTTTACTCAGTTTGCGGAAGATATCATCCAGATCGGGAGGTCCCTGATCGCGACCACCTTTGTTTCCATTTCCCTCAGGGTTGCCGCCAGGTTTGCTGCTTCCCCACGGGTCGCGGTCTTGTCCGTTATTACCGGGCTGATTCCACGCCATTTTTGTGCTCCATATTTGTTATGCGATGCTATACCTGCGTATTTTGCGCTGCCGATGCGTTGGCTACGCCCCTTAATCTCAGTCACATAGTTGACTATGCTCCTGAAGATTTCAGGACTTGCCACCTTCATGCTGCACAAAACCCACAAGGTATAGAGGCGAAAAAATCTTCAGGCCATATCCGTCAGGTCAGACAATATAGTCTTCCAGTGCCGGTTCTTGTTTACAGAGGCGACGCCAGTCTACGATCGGCATACGAACCTGCAGACCCACGCTGCCGTCCTCCTCCATCCACTCTCTTTCTATTGCCTGAAGTTGGTAAAACCGGCTTCTCAGACGCCCTTCCTGCGGCGGCAAACGCAACGTGTGCTGCGCCACCTCACCGGAAAGTCGCTCAGTCAAAGCCTGAAAAAGCTGTGGTATACCTATTCCCGTTTGCGCTGAAACCCAAACGCGAATGGGTTTATTCTCTTCATCTCTGTCGATACGTGGTTCAAAATCATCCAGCATATCGATTTTATTCATCACCAGCAGAGTCGGGATCTCATGCGCATCGATCTCTTCGAGCACCGTGTCGACGGCCTCGATGTTTTCCTGCACACGAAAATCTGCAGCATCAATAATATGCAGCAGCAATGTCGCCTGACGCGTTTCCTGCAGGGTGGCTTTAAACGCCGCCACCAGGTCGTGCGGCAAATGACGGATAAACCCTACGGTATCCGCCAGCACGGTTTCACCGACGTCCGCTACGTCTATACGGCGCAGCGTTGGGTCCAGGGTCGCAAACAGCTGATCCGCTGCGTAAACCCGGGCTTCGGTGATCTGGTTGAACAGGGTGGATTTTCCGGCGTTGGTATATCCCACCAGTGATACGGTTGGGACATCCGCTTTCTTGCGCGACTGTCGCCCCTGCTCACGTTGCTTTTCAACTTTTTCCAGGCGCGACTGTATTTGCAAAATGCGATTACGCAGCAAACGACGGTCGGTTTCGAGCTGGGTTTCACCCGGACCGCGCAAACCAATCCCGCCCTTTTGCCTTTCAAGGTGGGTCCAGCCACGGACCAGACGAGTAGCCATATGGCGCAACTGCGCCAGCTCAACCTGCAACTTACCCTCATGGGTGCGCGCACGCTGGGCAAAAATATCTAAAATAAGACCTGTCCTGTCGATAACAAGACACTGGCACAACTGTTCCAGGTTACGTTCCTGGGCGGGGCTTAGAGCATGATCAAAAATCACCACCGCAGCGCCAGTCGCTTTTACGGCTTCCGCAATTTCGATTGCCTTACCTTCACCAACAAAATACTTCGGGTGCGGTGCTTTACGGCTCCCGGTAATCACCTGCATTGCTTCGACACCGGCGGAAGAAACCAGAGATTCAAACTCCTGGAGGTCTTCCATATCTTTGTCTTGCGAAAAATAGATGTGTACCAGTACCGCCTGCTCACCGGCATCATAACGGTCAAACAAGCGTCAACCCCTTAATATATATCAACGGGGAACGCAGGATCGCTGGCTCCCCGTGTGTAAAACAGCTAACAACCTTATTCGGTTTCTTCGCTGTCCTGTTGCGCAGATGAACCTTGCGCGTTGCTACCGTGATGGTAGTTGCTGCCAGTGCCGCCGGTGGCATTATTGCTGTGATGAGAAACCGGGCGAGACGGGACAACAGTAGAAATCGCGTGCTTATAAACCATCTGGCTGACCGTGTTTTTCAACAGGATCACGAACTGATCAAAAGACTCGATTTGACCTTGCAGCTTAATACCATTCACCAAATAAATAGAAACTGGAACACGTTCCCGACGCAGTGCGTTCAGGAACGGATCTTGTAAAGATTGCCCCTTAGCCATTCTCTCTTTTCCTTATATGCTTATTTGTACTTTGAACCTTTCGATTCTGAAAAATTGCGCACGATACGTTTCAATTGTACACATTCAGTTCGCGATAGCACCAACAACCTGTAATACTTCGTTTCGCGCCTGGTCAGGCTTTTCACTGTCAAGCCAGTGCACCCCTTCCCAACCACGCAACCAGGTTACCTGTCGTTTCGCCAACTGCCTCGTGGCGCAAACACCTCTATAAACCATTTCATCGTATGAAATTTCGCCTTCAATGTATGACCACATCTGGCGATACCCTACACAACGAATGGAAGGCAAATCCGTATGCAAATCTCCACGGGCAAATAGCGCCCGGACTTCTGCTTCAAAACCTGAAGCCAACATCTGATGAAAACGCTGCTCAATTCGCTGATGGAGCAGTTCACGGCTCGCCGGGGCGATAGCAAACTGATGCACCTGATACGGCAAAGCATCTCCTGACGTTTGCGTCAGCTCCGTTAAAGTTTTACCCGAAATGAAAAAAACTTCCAGTGCCCGGGAAAGTCTTTGCGGATCATTTGGATGAATACGCGCCGCAGCCACCGGATCTATTTCCTGAAGCTGTCGGTGTAACGCGTCCCACCCATGCTCTGCCGCCTGCTGCTCAATTCTGGCCCTGACTTCCGGATCTGCCGACGGTAACGGCGACAGCCCTTCAAGCAAGGCTTTGAAATATAACATTGTGCCGCCCACCAGCAGCGGAATACGCCCCGCGGCGGTGATATCGGCCATCTCGGCTAACGCATCGCGGCGAAAATCCGCAGCAGAGTACGCCTGGGACGGATCGCGGATATCCAGCAACCGGTGCGGCGCGGCCTGTAATTCATCTGCATCAGGCTTGGCTGTACCGATATCCATCCCCTTGTAAATAAGGGCGGAATCAACGCTTATCAACTCTACAGGCAAAACTTTACGCAATTCAATTGCCAGTGCCGTTTTACCGGAGGCCGTCGGCCCCATCAAAAAAATCGCCTTTGGCAGGCTCGCCTTACGGGTATCACTCATGTTTCAGGGCATTCATTACCGAATGTAAATCAACAGGTTGTAACAAACCACCCGGCGGCGCCTTCACGAGTTGTGGACAAAGCCGCTCAACATCCGCTAACAGCGTAATCGCCTGAGCCATGCTCCACTGCGGATGCTCGCTAATCAGATTACGTGCAATCCACTGTGCAATATTGCCCGGTTCGAATTCGGACTGCTGCGCCAGGTAGCCTATCAGTTCAGGAATCAAGATTTGTAAATTTTGTTGGCGTAAGGGTAAAGGCACCGCCCGGATGGTCACATGCTGTGCATCCAGTTGAAATTCAATACCCAACTCAGCCAGTTGGCTCTGCCCTTTTTGCAGCGCCGCTTTTTCATCAGCGTTTACTTTTAGACGTAAAGGGATCAGTAACGGCTGAGCGCAAACGACGCCCTGGTCCGGCGTTAACTGCGCCTGACGTAGCCAACGTTCCGCCACCGGCAATGCCAGCAACCGAATATGACCATCGCATTCGAGTAATGCGCAGTCCGTACCGACAATGGTTAGCACCCGCCCAAAGCCCTGACTGCTGCCGGACAAAGGAGCTGATGGCGTTTCAGAAACCGGCGTTTTACGCGGCGGAACCGGCGTCTGTAGCAGTTGCTGATAAATCTCACCCTGCTGCTTTTGATATCCAGGCTGGGCATGAGGCCAACTGGCCCCCGTCTGACGGCCACCACTACTGCCAGCGCCAGCAGATGCTGAGTAACGCGGTGTCGCAGGTTCACGCGCCGGGGCCGGTTCGGCAAAATGGTTACGCCCGGCCGCGACGCGGTTTTCTGGGATGTGCCTTGGCGCGGGCTCGTCATCATCAGCCAACGGCAGCGGCGTTTCAAGCTGCTGTTGCAGGACGCTCAACACGCCCTGGTAAATAAAATCATGCACCAGGCGGGACTGATGAAAACGGACCTCATGTTTGGCGGGATGTACGTTAACATCCACCTGATGCGGGTCGATTTCCAGATACAACACAAAAGCGGGCTGCTGATCGGCTCCCAGCTTATCTTCACAGGCCTGACGAATAGCATGGTTGATCAACCGGTCGCGCATCATCCGGCCATTCACATAGCAGTACTGGATTTCCGCCAGCGCCGCCGTTGTGTGGTTAGGATCGGCCACCCAGCCGCGCAGCGTTAAATCGCCATGCTGCCATTCAATCGCCAGCGCATGTTCCAGAAACGGCGTGCCGCAAATCGCGCCCAGTCGGCGCTCTTGCTGCCCATCCGCAGCCACTGCCCGGTACTGACGCACCACTTTGCCGTTGTGCGACAAATTAATCGTCACATCAAAACGTGCCAGCGCAATGCGGCGGATTATTTCGTCGATATGATTAAATTCAGTTTTCTCGGTGCGCATAAACTTGCGCCGCGCCGGAGTGTTGTAGAACAGATCTAACACCTCCAGCGTGGTTCCCACCGGATGCGCAGCGGGTTTAACCGTCACATCCATGTCGCGCCCTTCGGCATAGGCTTGCCAGGCTTCAGGTTGTTCTTGCGTACGCGACGTCAGGGTTAAACGAGAAACGGAGCTGATACTGGCCAGCGCTTCGCCGCGAAACCCGAGGCTCACGATGGCTTCGAGATCGTCAAGCGAGGAAATTTTACTGGTGGCATGACGCGCCAGCGCCAGCGCCAGCTCGTCTTTTTTAATCCCGCAGCCGTTGTCACGAATACGGATAAGCTTCGCGCCGCCGCGCTCAATATCAATATCAATGCGCGTCGCACCGGCATCGATACTGTTTTCCACCAGCTCCTTCACCACTGACGCAGGCCGTTCTACCACCTCGCCTGCGGCAATCTGGTTCGCCAGCTGTGGCGGTAGAACCTGAATCGGCATGGCTAATCCTTAATTTGTTAACGTGTTGCCAGGCGATACCGCACTCGCGGTTTGCGCCGGTGTGCCCTGAGGCCCGGTTTGCATCGGGTGCGCCTGGAAATAGTTACGCAATCCTT
The DNA here is from genome assembly GCF_013729795.1 of Citrobacter sp. RHBSTW-00859. Taxonomy (NCBI): domain Bacteria; kingdom Pseudomonadati; phylum Pseudomonadota; class Gammaproteobacteria; order Enterobacterales; family Enterobacteriaceae; genus Citrobacter; species Citrobacter sp. RHBSTW-00859. The sequence continues at coordinate 4,402,785 of NZ_CP056284.1, forward strand.
TGTAAATTGCCTCGGCCAGCTGCTGCTGGTAGTCATCACTCGCCAACAGACGCTCTTCGCTGTTGTTACTGATAAAGCCGGTTTCAACCAGCACTGACGGGATATCAGGCGAACGTAATACCCCAAGGCTGGCGTGTTCCGGACGACGCTTATGCATCGAGCCAATACGTTCTAACTGGCCGATCATGCTGGTCGCTACATCATACCCAACGCGTTGCGAATGACCGAACTGCAGATCCAACACGGCCTGGCTGAGATAAGGATCGGACTGGCTGTTTGCCAGCACATCGCCCGCCCCACCCAACAGTTCCGATTGCTTTTCGTGCTGTTCCAGCCAGCCGGCCATCTCACTGTTTGCCCGACGGTTTGACAGTACCCAGACGGAAGCACCAGTGGCATCCCGGTTTGGTGCGGCATCCGCATGAATAGAGACCAGGAAGTTGGCGTTTTGTTTACGCGCAACGTCTGAACGCCCCATCACCGAGATAAAGTAATCGCCATCACGGGTGAGTACGCCTTTAAACATCGGGTCATCATTGAGCAAACTGCGCAGTTTGCGCGCCACGGCAATCGTGACGTTTTTCTCACGTGTGCCACCGGGACCAATAGCGCCAGGATCCTGCCCGCCGTGTCCGGCATCAATGGCGATAACTACTTTTTCGCCGTTACTGGTACTGGCGCGCGCCGCAGGTCGTGTGGAGGTATTACTGTTGGTTACCATCGTGGTGCGATCGTTTTCCGCTTTAAACGGATTACGCGCAGGCTCGGCAGGGCGCGGGGCGATAACCGGCGCTTCAACACGCTTCGCAACCACTGGAGGTGGTGGAGGCGGCGGTGGCGCATCAGCTTTGATGGTAAACACGACGGTATAATTGCCGCCGTTCTGGCGTTTTACGGCTTCGGCTTTGCCGTTCTCGGTTAAATCCACAACCAGGCGCAGAGACTGCGCATCTTTTGGCGTGCCGGAACGGATAGATTTCACCAGATTATTGCCGCTAAACAGCAGCGGTAACCCCTGAATCACACCGGTTTGTTTAATATCCAACGCGACGGTTCGTTTCCCGTCCTGCGAAACTGCGTATTCAGGATCGCCAATAAAGCTCAGCGTAATCCGCGCTTGTTGATCGCCATTGGACACCTGAAGATCGGAGAGGCTGGCGGCCCCTGCCTGCGCGCACAGCAGGACCAGTGTTGCCATCAGCCAGTTTCTGATGCGATAAATCATCCCGCCACCCTTAAGGTTAATCGGCTAAACGCGCCAGCAATAAATCACCCGATGAGGAGACTGCGCTTATGCGCGCCTCTCGACCTTGCGCCTGATATTCAATGTGTATTTCGACGTCCGGGTCTGGCAGTACACCTTTACCTTGTTGCGGCCATTCCACCAGGCAGATGGCGTCATTGGCAAAATAATCGCGGATCCCCATAAATTCCAGCTCCTCTGGGTCCGCAAGTCGGTACAGATCGAAGTGATATACCATCAAATTATCGAGCGAATAGGGTTCAACCAGCGTATAGGTGGGGCTTTTTACATTTCCTTTGTGACCTAACGCCTGCAGGAATCCCCGGCTGAAAGTGGTTTTACCCGCCCCCAGGTCGCCGTACAAATAAATTACCGTCGCGCCATCACAGGCTTTGGCTACCCGCAGTCCCAGGTCTAAAGTCGCCTGCTCATCAGGTAGTGGAATTACTCGATTCATCATGATAAACGTCAATCACATCAGGGTTAACAATACGCTGTAGCGTGGTAAAGAGATCTGTCGCCAGCATGCCGCGCGTACCATAACGCGCCGCCAGCACATCCGCCGCCGCACCGTGCGCGACACATCCCGCACATGCCGCATCATACGGGGTAAGCTTCTGTCCGAGCAATGCGCCAATAATACCGGAAAGCACATCACCCATTCCGCCGCTGGCCATTCCAGCATTGCCGGTATCAATAATACCCAATTCGGCCTGTTCGGCAGCAACAACCGTACCCGCGCCTTTCAGCACGACGACGCCTCCGTACCGTTTTACCAGACGTTGTGCGCAAAGTAATCGATCGTCTTCAATTTCTGCAATGGAACAGCCCAGAAGTCGCGCGGCTTCACCAGGATGCGGCGTGATCACGCGATTGTGACGTTTATCGGGGTTGATTGCCAGCAGGTTCAGCGCATCCGCATCCCAGAGCATCGGTTTGCGAAAATTCTCTACCTTTTGCAGCGCTTTTTTACCCCATTCCTGCTGACCAAGCCCTGGTCCTATCACCACAACATCCGCCCACGCCAGGCTCTCTTCCAGAGTCTGCGGCGTCAGCGCATCGACCATCAGTTCCGGTCTGGCAGTCAGAATAGGCGCAATATTTTCACTTCGGGTTAGCACTTTGACCAACCCGGCTCCTGCACGCAGCGCCGCTTCACCGGCCATGCGTATTGCGCCAGCCGTACCGTGGTCACCACCGATGATCACCAGCCGACCGTGGGAGCCTTTGTGCGAGGTGGGTCGACGCGGCGTTAACCAGTGTACAAGCTGTTGAGCATCAAACCGTTGCAGCGGCGCGTTCTGCCCCGCCAGCCAGTCGTCCAGACCGAGTGCGTTAACATGCAGGCGTCCGGTGACATCGCGCGCTTTACCGGTTAGCAGACCTGGCTTCAACGCAATAAAGGTCACGGTGTGCTCCGCATTGATAACCGCGCCCGGCGCCGCGCCCGTCTGCGCCAGCAGGCCGGATGGAATGTCTATCGCCACGACAGGGGCAGGATGGTGATTGGCACGTTCGATCAATGCCGAGAGAGGCTCACGCGGCGCGTGTTTTAAGCCCGTGCCTGACAGCGCATCAATAATGACGTCCACGCGATCTGGCCAATTGATATCCGCAGCATGAATGACGCCACCGGCGTTAAGCCAGGCGTCGCGTGCCTGCTGTGCTTCCTCAGGGAGCGCTTTATCACTCTCCTGCGCCAGCAACGTAATATCAAGCCCCTGAGCTTTGGCAAGCCTTGCCACCACGTAACCATCACCACCGTTGTTGCCATGACCACATAGCACCAGCCAGTGCTGAGCGTTTGGATATGTCTCGCGGGTGACCTGAAACGCCGCCTCTCCCGCCCGTTGCATCAGCTCGTACAACGTCAGTCCTAAACTGTCTGCCGCCTCTCGCTCCATCCGCCTGATGTCATCGGCGTGCCAAATGGAGTGTGGTATACTTGCGGGGTTTTTCTTCATTGTATGGTCCGTCATGTCAGAGCCCCTCGATCTCAATCAGTTAGCGCAAAATATTAAACAGTGGGGGCTGGAGCTTGGCTTTCAGCAGGTCGGTATTGCCGATACCGACCTCAGCGAAGCGGAGCCCAAACTGCAGGCCTGGCTGGATAAACACTATCACGGCGAGATGGACTGGATGGCCCGTCACGGCATGATGCGCGCCCGACCTCACGAATTATTACCCGGTACGTTACGTGTCATCAGCGTACGTATGAACTATCTTCCTGCCAATGCGGCCTTTGCCAGCACGTTAAAAAACCCCTCTCAGGGTTACGTCAGCCGTTACGCGCTTGGGCGTGACTACCATAAACTGCTGCGTAACCGCTTAAAAAAACTGGGAGAGAGGATTCAACAGCACTGCGTTTCGCTGAATTTTAGACCTTTTGTCGATTCTGCGCCCATTCTTGAGCGTCCATTAGCGGAAAAAGCCGGGCTTGGCTGGACAGGTAAGCACTCACTTATCCTCAATCGCGCAGCCGGTTCATTTTTCTTTCTCGGGGAATTACTGATCGATTTGCCCCTGCCGGTCGACAACCCAGTAGAAGAAGGATGCGGGAAATGCGTCGCCTGTATGACCATCTGTCCCACCGGGGCCATCGTTGAACCCTACACGGTAGATGCGCGCCGCTGTATCTCTTATCTCACTATCGAACTGGAAGGCGCGATCCCGGAAGAATTTCGTCCCCTGTTGGGGAATCGAATTTACGGCTGCGATGATTGCCAGCTCATTTGCCCGTGGAACCGATACTCGCAGTTGACGACAGAGGATGACTTCAACCCACGCAAACAACTTCATGCTCCAGAGTTAATAGAGCTGTTTAGCTGGAGCGAAGCGTGGTTTTTAAAAGTCACGGAGGGGTCTGCTATTCGTCGTATTGGTCACCTGCGCTGGCTGCGAAATATCGCTGTTGCGCTGGGTAATGCCCCATGGGATGAAGCCGTTATTCACGCGCTGGAAAGTCGCAGAGGTGAGCACCCACTTCTCGACGAACACATAGAGTGGGCGGTTGCTCAGCAAATCGAGAAGCGAAATGCCTGCGTAGTTGAAGTGCAGTTACCGAAGAAACAACGTTTGGTCAGGGTCATTGAAAAGGGTCTGCCGCGTGACGCTTAAGTCATCCACAGCTTGTGTATAAAAATAAAAACACATTGATATTCAAGAGGGAAAAAATCGTCAAGTGATCGCATTAACAATTTGAAATGATAATTAATTCTATATTTTCAAAGAGTTAAAATGATACTATTCACCCGACTAAGTTTTTTGCATTCCAGGAATAATACCCGAACCTGTGGATAAGTCTGTTTACAAGAGTATGTCAATGACGAAACAAAACGTCCCCAACGTATTTATTCGCTGTGGATATTTTTATTGGGGTAAGAATTTGGAGCGGGAAACGAGACTCGAACTCGCGACCCCGACCTTGGCAAGGTCGTGCTCTACCAACTGAGCTATTCCCGCTTGGGTGTGTCTGTGCTTTGTAGACATAAGCACTTTCAAATTTTGGAGCGGGAAACGAGACTCGAACTCGCGACCCCGACCTTGGCAAGGTCGTGCTCTACCAACTGAGCTATTCCCGCTTAATCTTCGTCTTTCGAACCGCTACTGCGTTGGCTGCCTTCATTCGCCTAAGTCACTTACTTTAGTAGCTCCTAAGGACTCATTCAGTTGCCGCCTTGTCGCAATTCGAAATTCTGCGATTGGTGGTCTGTGCTTTACAAGCACTTTCAAATTTTGGAGCGGGAAACGAGACTCGAACTCGCGACCCCGACCTTGGCAAGGTCGTGCTCTACCAACTGAGCTATTCCCGCAAATTTGTACTGCTTTTGCTGCTGCCGTAACGTGTAATTCTCTGTCGTTACGGGAGGCGCATTATACGAGAAATCCGTTTAGCTGCAACCCCCCTAAAAGCGATTTTTTCGTTTTTCTGTTTAAATGCTGAATTTATCGGCAAGTCGTCTAATTTAGCGACAATCCTACCTCAGTGCAAGCACGCAGGAACGATATTCGTAGGTCGGGTAAGCCACAGCGCCGCCCGACCATCCACAAAATCAAAGCTTAATAAAATGTTCGCGATAGTAAGCAAGCTCAGCAACAGATTCACGAATATCGTCCATCGCCTGATGCGTTCCCTGCTTGGTGAAGCCAGCAAGAATTTCCGGCTTCCAACGACGCGCCAGCTCTTTCAACGTACTGACGTCAAGATAGCGATAATGGAAATACGCCTCCAGCTCCGGCATGTATTTAAACAGGAAACGACGATCCTGACCGATGCTGTTGCCGCAGATAGGTGATTTCCCTTCTGGAACCCACTCTTTCAAAAAAGCCAGCGTAGCCAGTTCAGCTTCACGATCCCCCATGGTGCTCGCCTTCACGCGATCCACTAGCCCACTACCGGTATGCGTACGTACGTTCCAGTCATCCATTAATGCCAGCTGTTCGTCGGACTGGTGCACCGCAATTGTCGGTCCTTCAGCCAGAATATTCAGGTTGGCATCCGTCACCAGCGTGGCTATCTCAATTATGCGATCGTGCTCGGGATCCAGACCTGTCATCTCCAGATCGATCCAAATCAAGTTGTTTTCATTGGCACTCATGCTATTTTCCACCCTTCAGCGTCACATTCAGTGTGACTATATTCATCTAAAATTGCGTGTATCATAAATGTTTTGCCCATTATGGGCGACCAGGAGTCAGTCCGATTGAGTAAGAATAAACTCTCCAAAGGCCAACAGCGCCGTGTGAACGCCAATCACCAGCGTCGTCTGAAAACGTCCACGGAGAAGCCAGACTACGACGACAACCTGTTTGGCGAAACCGCTGAAGGCATCGTTATCAGCCGTTTTGGCATGCATGCCGACGTGGAATCTGCTGACGGTGAGATTCACCGCTGCAACATCCGCCGTACAATTCGCTCGCTGGTGACCGGCGATCGCGTTGTCTGGCGCCCGGGAAAAGCAGCAGCAGAAGGCGTGAATGTCAAAGGCATCGTTGAAGCGGTACACGAGCGTACCTCGGTACTGACACGTCCCGACTTTTACGACGGGGTGAAACCCATTGCCGCCAACATCAACCAGATCGTTATTGTCTCAGCCATCTTACCCGAGCTGTCACTCAATATTATCGACCGGTATCTGGTAGCCTGTGAAACGCTACACGTTGAACCGATTATCGTATTGAATAAGATCGATCTGCTGGATGACGAAGGCATGGCCTTTGTTAACGAACAGATGGATATTTATCGCCACATTGGCTATCGCGTGTTGATGGTATCAAGCCGCACGAAAGACGGCCTGAAACCGCTTGAAGAAGCATTAACCGATCGCATCAGCATTTTTGCCGGTCAGTCGGGCGTTGGTAAATCTAGCCTGCTCAATAATCTTCTCGGTCTGCAGGAAGAGATCCTGACCAACGATGTCTCCGACAACTCCGGCCTTGGACAGCACACCACCACTGCCTCTCGCCTGTATCATTTCCCGCACGGTGGCGACGTTATCGACTCCCCTGGCGTACGTGAGTTCGGATTGTGGCATCTGGAGCCGGAACAAATCACACATGGTTTTGTCGAATTCCATGACTACCTGGGCCACTGCAAATACCGCGACTGCAAGCATGATACCGATCCAGGCTGCGCTATCCGTGAGGCCGTAGAAAAAGGGGCAATAGCCGAAACTCGGTTTGAAAATTATCACCGCATCCTGGAAAGCATGGCGCAGGTAAAAACACGTAAAAACTTTTCTGATACAGACAACTGACAACTAAGCTAAGCATCGCTAGAATCGTCCCCCTTTTTTCAGGATCCGGCCCGTATGCCGGATCGGGAACAAATTATGGCCTGGAGGCTACCTTGTTAAACTCATTTAAGCTTTCGCTACAATACATTCTGCCGAAACTATGGCTCACTCGCCTGGCGGGTTGGGGTGCGAGCAAACGAGCAGGATGGCTGACTAAACTGGTTATCGATCTGTTCGTGAAATATTACAAGGTCGATATGAAAGAGGCGCAAAAGCCGGACACCGCCAGCTATCGCACCTTTAACGACTTCTTTGTTCGCCCACTGCGCGACGACGTTCGCCCGATTAACACCGATCCAAACGTACTGGTCATGCCTGCTGACGGCGTGATTAACCAGTTAGGAAGCATCGAAGAAGACAAACTGCTGCAGGCCAAAGGGCACAGCTATACCCTTGAAGCACTGCTGGCCGGCAACTACCAGATGGCGGACAAATTCCGCAACGGTACGTTTGTGACCACTTACTTATCTCCACGCGATTACCACCGTGTACATATGCCGTGTAACGGTATCCTGCGTGAAATGATGTACGTGCCAGGCGATCTCTTCTCTGTAAATATCCTGACTGCGCAAAACGTTCCAAACCTGTTTGCACGCAACGAACGCGTAATCTGTCTGTTTGATACCGAATTTGGCCCGATGGTGCAGATTCTGGTCGGCGCGACCATCGTCGGCAGTATTGAAACCGCATGGGCTGGCACCATTACCCCACCGCGTGAAGGCGTCATCAAACGCTGGACCTGGCCGGAAGGCGAAAGCGAAGGGTCGGTGGCGCTGTTGAAAGGTCAGGAAATGGGCCGCTTTAAGCTCGGTTCCACCGTTATCAACCTGTTCGCGCCTGGCAAAGTTAACCTGGTTGAGCAGTTGCAGGACCTTTCAGTGACCAAAATCGGCCAGCCAATGGCCATCTCGACCGAGACATTCGTGACGCCAGAGGCAGAACCTGCCCCGCTTGCGAAAGAAGAGATCGAAGCAGAACACGACGCCAGCCCGCTGGTTGACGACAAAAAAGACGAAAGTTAAACATAGGAATCGCTGCTGTGCGCCTGATTATCACTTTTCTGATGGCCTGGTGCCTCAGCCTGGGGGCGTACGCTGCGACGGCCCCCGATGCCAAACAACTCACCCAGGAACTGGAGCAGGCAAAAGCGGCGAAACCTGCTCAGCCAGAAACCGTCGAGGCGCTCCAGTCCGCGCTGAATTCCCTCGAGGAGCGTAAAGGTTCTCTCGAGCGTGCCCAGCAATATCAGCAGGTTATTGATAACTTCCCCAAGCTGTCCGCAACATTACGCGCGCAGCTTAGCAACCTGCGCGACGAACCGCGCAATGTGCCAACCGGACTCACCACCGATGCGTTAAACCAGGAGATCCTCCAGGTCAGCAGCCAACTGTTGGAAAAGAGTCGTCAGGCCCAGCAGGAGCAGGATCGCGCCCGGGAAATCGCCGACTCGTTAAGCCAGCTTCCTCAACAGCAAACCGATGCCCGCCGCCAGCTAAATGAGCTTGAGCGACGTATTGGTACCGCCAACTCTAATCCCGCGCAGAATCAGGCGATGCAGGCTGAATCCGCCAAACTCAAAGCCCTGGTCGATGAACTGGAGCTGGCGCAGCTTTCCGCTAATAACCGCCAGGAGCTGGCGCGTATGCGCTCAGAGCTGGCGGAAAAACAGAGCCAGCAGCTCGATACTTACCTGCAGGCTTTGCGCAACCAGCTCAACAGTCAACGTCAGCGTGAAGCAGAGCGAGCGCTGGAAAGCACCGAACTGTTGGCGGAAAACAGCGCGGGACTGCCGGAAGGTATTGTCGACCAGTTCAAGGTTAACCGCGAACTGTCTCAGGCATTAAACCAGCAGGCGCAACGTATGGACCTGGTCGCCTCGCAACAGCGTCAAGCCGCCAGCCAAACGCTACAGGTGCGCCAGGCATTGAATACGCTGCGAGAGCAGTCTCAGTGGCTTGGGGTCTCAAATATGCTGGGAGAAGCACTGCGCGCGCAGGTATCCCGTTTACCGGAAATGCCCAAGCCTCAGCAGTTGGATACCGAAATGGCGCAGCTTCGCGTGCACCGTATGCGCTATGAGGATCTCCTCAACAAACAGCCGCAGTTGCGTCAGATTCATCAGGCCGATGGACAACCGCTGACCGCTGAACAGAGCAGCATTCTCAACGCCCAGTTACGCACCCAGCGTGAGCTGCTGAACTCTTTGTTACAGGGCGGCGATACGCTGATCCTTGAGCTGACCAAGCTCAAAGTCTCTAACAGCCAACTGGAAGATGCGCTAAAAGAGGTCAACGAAGCAACGCACCGCTATCTGTTCTGGACCTCGGACGTTAGCCCCATCTCCCTCTCCTGGCCTGTCGACATCGTCCAGGATCTGCGGCGTCTGATCTCATTAGATACGTTTAATCAGTTGGGCAAAGCCAGCATCATGATGCTGACCAGCAAAGAAACTCTGCTGCCGCTTTTCGCGGCATTGGTGCTGGTTGGCTTTAGCCTCTCTTCGCGCAAACACTTCACCCGTTTTCTGGAGCGTTCATCTGCCCGGGTCGGGAAAGTCACCCAGGACCACTTCTGGCTGACAATACGCACGGTGTTCTGGTCGATACTCGTCGCTTCTCCGTTGCCGGTGCTGTGGGCAACGCTCGGTTACGGATTGCAGGAAGCCTGGCCTTATCCATTGGCTGTCGCTATCGGGGATGGCGTTACCGCCACGGTGCCCATGCTGTGGGCAGTAATGATTTGCGCCACCTTTGCGCGCCCAAACGGTCTGTTCATTGCCCACTTTGGCTGGCCGCGTAACCGCGTCGCGAAAGCCATGCACTATTACCTGATGAGTATCGGGCTGATTGTGCCGCTGATCATGGCGGTGATTATGTTTGATAATCTCAATGACCGGGAATTCTCCGCCTCACTGGGGCGTCTGTGCTTTATTCTGATTTGCGGTGCGCTGGCGGTCGTGACCCTGAGCCTGAAACGCGCCGGGATACCGCTGTACCTCGATAAAGAGGGCAACAGCGATAACATGGTCAACAGCATGCTGTGGAATATGCTGATGGGCGCACCGCTGATTGCCATTCTCGCTGCGGCAGTGGGCTATCTCGCCACGTCGCAAGCTTTATTGGCGCGTCTGGAAACGTCCGTAGCTATCTGGTTCTTGTTACTGGTGGTGTATCACGTTATCCGCCGCTGGATGCTGATCCAGCGCCGCCGGCTGGCGTTTGACCGCGCCAAGCATCGACGTGCCGAAATGCTGGCGCAGCGCGCACGGGGTGAAGAAGAACCAGCGCATTCCACCAGCCTTGAAGGCACGATTGATGTTGATGAAAGCGAAGTGGATCTGGATGCTATCAGCGCGCAATCACTGCGCCTGGTGCGCTCTATCCTGATGCTTATCGCCCTGCTCTCGGTCATTGTGCTGTGGTCAGAAATTCATTCCGCTTTCGGCTTCCTGGAAAATATCTCGTTGTGGGATGTCACCTCCACGGTGCAGGGTGTGGAAAGTTTAGAGCCGATAACGCTGGGTGCAGTGCTTATCGCAATCCTGGTGTTTATCATCACTACCCAGTTAGTGCGCAACCTGCCCGCGCTGCTGGAGCTGGCGCTGCTGCAACATCTCGATTTAACCCCCGGCACCGGTTACGCCATCACCACCATCACCAAGTACCTGCTGATGCTGATTGGCGGTCTGGTGGGCTTCTCAATGATCGGTATTGAGTGGTCCAAACTGCAATGGCTGGTAGCTGCTCTCGGTGTCGGTCTGGGCTTTGGTTTGCAGGAGATCTTCGCCAACTTTATTTCCGGCCTGATTATCCTCTTTGAAAAACCAATCCGCATTGGCGACACGGTGACGATTCGCGATCTTACCGGTAGCGTGACGAAAATTAATACCCGCGCCACGACCATCAGCGACTGGGACCGCAAAGAGATCATCGTCCCCAACAAAGCCTTTATCACCGAGCAGTTTATCAACTGGTCGTTATCGGATTCGGTCACCCGTGTGGTATTAACCATCCCGGCACCGTCGGAGGCTAACAGCGAGGAGGTTACGCAGATCCTGCTTACTGCCGCACAACGCTGCTCGCTGGTTATCGATAACCCGGCGCCAGAAGTCTTCCTGGTTGACCTGCAGCAAGGGATTCAAATCTTCGAACTGCGTATTTATGCCGCTGAGATGGGGCATCGTATGCCGCTGCGCCACGAAATCCACCAGTTGATTCTGGCAGGCTTCCGCGAGCACGGTATCGATATGCCGTTCCCACCGTTCCAGATGCGTCTGGAGAGCCTCGGCGGTAAGCAAACGGGAAGAACCTTAAGTTCTGCGGGCAGAAGCAGTCGCCCGGCGGGGAGTTTGTAAACAAAAATGATGCCGGATGGCAGCTTCGCCGAATCCGGCCTACGAAGAATCATTTTTGTAGGCCGGATTCAGCAGGAAGTTTACTCCACCGCCCACTCAGGCTCGTTGGCCGTGCGGCGGCTGTAGTTCTGATAAATCGCCATTGCCAACAGCGAGAAGAAGATCGGGCCTCCGGTCATCCACAATGCGCTGTTCCAGTCCCCAGCTTCAATCACCGGCTGGATGATGGTGAACACATTGGCAAACGTCACCACTAGCACAACCACCGATGTGGCCAGTAACGTCGCCGCTCGGGTTTTAAAGACAACAAACGGTCTTTCCAGGCCCGTACGGGCTTTAAAGAACGGAAACGCCAGCGCGAGGAACAGATACGGCAGCGTCATCGAGACGTTCGCCATCAGCGTCAGTTTGTTATAGAACGCTGAAGCCGTATCGCCGCCAAACGAAACCAGCAGGATAAACAGGCTCACCAGCAGGCACTGCAACCACATTGCCGTCGTCGGCATCCCCACGGCATTTAGTTTGGTCATTGGCGCTGGCCACAGCGCCTTCGGCGTTCCCTGAATAATCGCTTTCAGTGGCGAATAGCTGAGCGTGAAAAAAGCGCCGGTATAAGCGAGAAACATAGAAAGCCCGGTGATACGCGCGAACCACACCCCCGTCACCATCGCGGTTTCAGGAGAAAGATGCAGCGCGTTACCTAACGTCATCCCGAGGCTTTTCATCAGGATATACGTTATATTGCCGAGGTTGACCGAGCTATTGCTTAATACTTGCTGCCAGTTGGTGCTAACGCCCCATAAAAATATGGCCAGTGAATAACCGACAGAAATGACAATCGCGGCAAAGACAATGCCTTTCGCAAAGTTCTTTTCTGGCTTTTCTGTTTTATCAACTAATCCACCCACGGCTTCTATTCCGCCGTATGCAAAAATGGCAAACACAACAAATGACAACATGGCCAGACCGGACTGATATCCCGGATTAGGTGAGGAGATGAAATTAATATCCTGCGCAAAGTGACCACCAGTTAATAACAAAATAGCGACACTCACTAACAACAGAACTAAATTAAGACACATTACGGCAATTCCGCCTACAGCCGTAATACGAGCAATCTTATTAATACCCCGGGAGGCCACGCAGGTTACCAGAATCATCCAACCGACGGCGAGCAACCCGACGACCTGCGTAGGCTCAAGCCCCGCAAAACGCCAGTGCTGCGTCATGTCCGCGCCAAATAAGAAGGTTGAAAAAGGTACCCAGACTTTCGCTGCGGTGCTTACCATCCATATCACATAGGAAGAAAACCACATAAACGTGCCGATAAACGCATAGCGTGGCCCAACGCTATTATTCATCCACGAATAGATTCCGCCCTCTTCTTTCCGATAGGCAGCCCCCATTTCCGCCATCATTAAAGCAAATGGGATAAAGAATAATAATGCAGAAAATATATACCAAGGAATCGCGCTATACCCCATTAGATAGAATGCGGAGGGGCTATTCGCAAAACCGAAAACAGACGTAAATATCATGAGGATGAGACCTATAAGGCTCATCTTTTTTATTGTTTGGGTCATTAAACCATCCCTTACTCTGGCAAGCGTTTAACAAACGCCACTCACCGGTTGGCACTGCCCTCTTTTCAGAGTTCAGCGATAGAAAAATCAACACAGAATTGATACCTGAACGATATCAAATATCCAGGAGTAAATTGTGGCTATTAGAGGGTAAATGAAAAAATATGCTACAAAGTGGCCATTTCACCGCCACTTTGTATTGAAGGAGAGTACGTTACGCGCGATCGACGGTAAATGCGATAACCTCGGCCAGGCTCTCTGCGCCCAATGCCAGCATCACAAGACGGTCAACGCCCAGCGCCACGCCAGAGCAATCCGGCATACCCACTTTTAACGCTTCAAGCAGGTTAGTGTCGATAGGCTGCTGCGGCAAGCCACGCGCGGCACGTTTGCGGTTATCCTGTTCAAACCGCTGCTGCTGTTCGCGCGCGTCGGTCAATTCATGGAAACCATTCGCCAGCTCAATACCTTTGTAGTAAACCTCGAAACGTTCAGCCACGCGGTGATCTTCGGTACTGATTTGCGCCAGTGATGCCTGGCTGGCCGGGAAATGATACACAAACGTCGGTTTGTCTTTGCCAATATGCGGCTCAACGCCCATCGTAAACAGCAACTGCAGTAAGGTGTCCCGGTCTTCTTCGGTATCGGCGATATTACTGAGATCCAATTTCGCCGCCACTTCCCGCAGTTGGGTTTTATCTGCAGACAGCGGGTCTATCTCCAGATGGCGCTGGAAGGCTTGCTGGTAAGAGAGACTTTCCGCAGGTGAGCAGTCCAGCACCTGCTGGAGCAAATCATCCACTTCATTCATCAGGCGATACATATCGTAGTGCGGACGATACCACTCGAGCATGGTGAATTCAGGGTTATGATGACGCCCCATCTCTTCATTACGGAAGCTGCGGCACAGTTGATACACCGGGCCGCATCCTGCCACCAGCAGGCGCTTCATATGGTATTCCGGGCTGGTCATTAAATAGAGATTCATTCCCTGGGCGTGTCCAGGGCCGACGAAACGCGTTTCGAACGGGAACAGATGGATATCCGTTACCGTTGCCTGACTCATACAAGGGGTCTCAACCTCAAGCACGCCACGATCGGCAAAAAAGCGGCGAATCTCCGCTATAATTGCTGCACGTTTTAACAGATTGGGGATGGACGCGCTCGGCTGCCAGGTTGCCGTTTCGCTCATGGTTGTTTCTCCGATTTAAGACAAGGGCACGAAGTCTACTCGTATCGCGTTAACGAGACAAATTTCGCGCGCCAATAATCCACACTGGCAATTGGATAAAAAAAGCGACATGGGGTGGTTTAGTAATTAAATTAATCAAATTCAATGATAATTCCCCCCTTTGACACGCTAAAAAAATCGAACACGTCAAATTTCCCGCACATCCCTGAGACTATACTATTGTACCTATAAAGGAGCAGTGGAAACGCGTTCATAACCTGTTTGAAGCCGATGAAGCATCTGATTTCCGGCAGGAATGAAATAACAACAATCTGGAGGAATGTCGTGCAAACCTTTCAAGCCGATCTTGCCATTATAGGCGCCGGTGGCGCGGGATTACGTGCTGCAATTGCTGCCGCACAAGCAAATCCCAACGCTAAAATCGCACTGATCTCAAAAGTGTACCCAATGCGCAGCCATACCGTTGCTGCCGAAGGCGGCTCTGCTGCTGTCGCGCAGGATCATGACAGCTTTGACTACCATTTTCACGATACGGTAGCAGGCGGAGACTGGCTGTGTGAGCAGGATGTCGTGGATTACTTTGTCCACCACTGCCCAACTGAAATGACGCAACTGGAACAATGGGGCTGCCCATGGAGCCGCCGTGAAGACGGTAGCGTCAACGTACGTCGCTTCGGCGGTATGAAAATCGAGCGTACCTGGTTTGCCGCGGATAAAACCGGCTTCCACATGTTGCATACGCTGTTCCAAACATCTTTGCAGTTCCCGCAGATTCAGCGCTTTGACGAACACTTCGTTCTGGATATCCTGGTTGATGATGGCCATGCTCGCGGCCTGGTTGCCATGAACATGATGGAAGGCACGCTGATGCAGATCCGTGCTAATGCTGTTGTGATGGCAACGGGCGGCGCAGGTCGTGTTTACCGTTACAACACCAACGGCGGCATCGTAACTGGCGACGGTATGGGCATGGCGCTGAGCCACGGCGTTCCGCTGCGTGATATGGAATTCGTTCAGTATCACCCGACGGGTCTGCCAGGCTCTGGTATCCTGATGACTGAAGGCTGCCGTGGCGAAGGCGGTATCCTGGTCAACAAAAACGGCTACCGTTATCTGCAAGACTACGGCATGGGTCCGGAAACCCCGCTGGGCGAGCCGAAAAACAAATACATGGAACTCGGTCCGCGCGACAAAGTTTCTCAGGCTTTCTGGCACGAATGGCGTAAAGGCAACACCATTTCCACCCCGCGTGGCGATGTGGTTCACCTCGACCTGCGTCACCTCGGCGAGAAAAAACTGCTCGAACGTTTACCGTTCATCTGCGAACTGGCGAAAGCCTACGTGGGTGTCGATCCGGTTAAAGAGCCGATCCCGGTACGTCCTACCGCGCACTACACCATGGGCGGTATCGAAACCGATCAGCACTGTGAAACCCGCATTAAAGGTCTGTTCGCTGTGGGCGAATGTTCCTCTGTTGGTCTGCATGGCGCTAACCGTCTGGGTTCTAACTCCCTGGCGGAACTCGTGGTCTTCGGTCGTATGGCCGGTGAACAGGCTGCAGAACGTGCTGCAACGGCTGGCGCTGCAAACAGTGCCGCGCTCGATGCGCAGGTTGCTGGCGTTGAAAAACGTCTGAAAGATCTGGTTAACCAGGAAGGTAACGAAAACTGGTCTAAGATCCGTGACGAAATGGGCCTGTCCATGGAAGAAGGTTGCGGTATCTACCGTACACCGGAACTCATGCAGAAAACCGTTGATAAACTGGCAGAGCTGCAGGAACGCTTCAAGCGCGTCCGTATCACTGATACCTCCAGCGTCTTCAACACCGACCTGCTGTACACCATCGAACTGGGTCACGGTCTGAACGTTGCTGAATGTATGGCGCACTCTGCTCTGGCGCGTAAAGAATCCCGCGGCGCGCATCAGCGTCTGGATGAAGGCTGCACCGAGCGTGACGATGTGAACTTCCTCAAACACACCCTCGCCTTCCGCGATGCTGACGGCACGACTCGCCTGGAATACAGCGACGTGAAAATCACCACTCTGCCACCGGCTAAACGTGTTTACGGTGGCGAAGCGGAAGCAGCCGATAAGAAGGAGAAGGCGAATGGCTGAGATGAAAAACCTGAAAGTTGAGGTGGTGCGCTATAACCCGGAAACCGATACCGCGCCGCACAGTGCTTTCTACGAAGTTCCTTATGATGAAACCACGTCACTGCTGGATGCGCTGGGCTACATCAAGGATAACCTGGCACCGGACCTAAGCTACCGCTGGTCCTGCCGTATGGCGATCTGCGGCTCCTGCGGCATGATGGTCAACAATGTACCTAAACTGGCGTGCAAAACCTTCCTGCGTGATTACACCAACGGCATGAAGGTTGAAGCGCTGGGCAACTTCCCGATTGAGCGCGATCTGGTCGTTGACATGACGCACTTTATCGAAAGCCTGGAAGCGATCAAACCGTACATCATCGGTAACCCGCGTACACCGGATCAGGGTCCAAACACCCAGACTCCGGCGCAGATGGCGAAGTATCATCAGTTCTCCGGTTGCATCAACTGTGGTCTGTGCTACGCCGCGTGCCCGCAGTTCGGCCTGAACCCAGAGTTCATTGGACCGGCTGCGATTACGCTGGCGCATCGTTACAACGAAGATAGCCGCGACCACGGTAAGAAGGAGCGTATGGCTCAGTTGAACAGCCCGAACGGCGTCTGGTCCTGTACTTTTGTGGGCTACTGCTCCGAAGTCTGCCCGAAACACGTCGATCCGGCTGCGGCCATTCAGCAGGGTAAAGTTGAAAGTTCAAAAGACTTTCTTATCGCTACCCTGAAACCACGCTAAGGAGTGCACGATGACGACTAAACGCAAACCCTATGTGCGACCAATGACGTCCACCTGGTGGAAAAAGCTGCCATTTTATCGTTTTTACATGCTGCGCGAAGGCACGGCGGTTCCGGCAGTCTGGTTCAGCATTGAACTGATTATCGGCCTGTTTGCACTCAAGCATGGTGCAGAGTCCTGGATGGGCTTTGTCGCCTTTTTGCAAAACCCGGTGGTGGTGATCCTGAATATTATCGCCCTGGCAGCAGCGCTGCTGCATACCAAAACCTGGTTTGAGCTGGCGCCAAAAGCTGCCAACATCATCGTAAAAGACGAAAAAATGGGGCCAGAGCCGATCATCAAAGGTCTCTGGGCAGTTACTGTGGTTGCGACAGTAGTAATACTGTTTGTTGCCCTGTTCTGGTAAGGAGTCCGGAATGATTAATCCAAATCCAAAACGCTCTGACGAACCCGTATTCTGGGGCCTGTTTGGTGCAGGCGGTATGTGGAGCGCAATCATTGCGCCGGTGATGATCCTGCTGGTCGGCATTATGCTGCCGCTGGGCTTTGTTCCTGATGCTTTCAGCTATGAACGCGTACTGGCATTCGCTCAGAGCTTCATCGGACGTGCGTTTCTGTTCCTGATGATCGTTCTGCCGCTGTGGTGTGGTTTACACCGTATGCACCACGCGATGCATGACCTGAAAATCCACGTGCCTGCGGGCAAATGGGTATTCTACGGACTGGCAGCTATCCTGACCGTTGTAACGGCTATTGGGATCCTGACCATCTAATCGCATGCGTTAATTATCAGGCCCGCCAATGGCGGGCCTTTTTATTAGTGCAGCATCCCGGTCAACCAGCGGGAAAACTCACGCATCGCAGGCGTCTCCGGACGAGATTGTAAACGCGTTATCCAGTAACTCCCCAGATCAATCTGCGTTAGAAAAGGCTGCACGATACGTTCACTACTGAGCAAATGCGTGAACATTCTTACCGGTGCAATTGCCACACCAATCCCCGCCTGCGCGGCTTCCAGCATTGAGACGGACGAGTCAAACACCACCACGTTGTGCGTCGGTGACGGAGGCGCTTCTCCGGCGGCCTGCATCCAAAGCGTCCATTCATCACGCCGATACGATCGTAATAACGGAAATTTCAGGATGTCCACAGGTGCTTTAATCTGCGAGGCCAATGTCGGTGAACACAGCGGAGACATCAGCGCGCTACACAAATATTGCGCATCGGTATCGTGCCAGGCTCCTCCTCCGTAGCGAATAGTATAATCCAGCCCTTCGGCGGCGGGATCCACACGGTTATTGTGGGTGGAAATATGCAAATCAATATGCGGACAGTGGCGCTTAAAGTCGCTCAACAGAGGGAAAAGACAACCGACCGCAAAGGTCCCCACCACGCCAATTTTTAGTTTTTCCTGAGTCTGTTTAGTGGCAAAACGATCCAGCATCCCCGCCATACGATCGAAAGAGTCATTAAGTACAGGTAACAGACTTTCCCCTTCAGTCGTCAACATTAACCCTCGAGAACCACGCACAAAAAGCTGACAATTCAGCTGTTGCTCCAGCGCTTTCACATGCTGGCTTATTGCAGAATGCGTCACGTTGAGCTCAATCGCAGCGCGGGTAAAGCTGAGATGTCTGGCCGCTGCTTCAAAAGCCCGCAGCGAGTTAAGGGGGATATAGCTACGCGTCATTATCTGGCCTGTTAGAAAAACTTATATCTGCTGCTAAATTTAACCGTTTGTCAACACGGTGTAAATCAAACACACTGATTACGTCTGACGGGCCCGGACACCCTTTCGCTTTTAATTACGGAACTGAGTTCATGATGAAAAAATCGATATGCTGCGCGCTGCTGCTGACAGCTTCTTTCGCCACGTTTGCCGCCGCAAAAACAGAACAACAAATTGCCGATATCGTTAACCGCACCATCACACCGCTGATGCAGGAGCAGGCTATTCCGGGTATGGCCGTTGCGATTATCTATCAGGGGAAACCTTATTACTTTACCTGGGGTAAAGCCGATATCGCCAATAACCGTCCAGTCACTCAACAAACGCTGTTTGAACTCGGATCGGTCAGTAAAACGTTCAACGGCGTGCTGGGCGGCGATGCTATCGCCCGCGGCGAAATTAAGCTCAGCGATCCGGTCACGCAGTACTGGCCTGAACTGACTGGTAAGCAGTGGCAAGGTATCAGCCTGCTGCACTTAGCCACCTACACGGCAGGCGGCCTGCCGCTTCAGGTTCCGGACGACGTTACGGATAAAGCCGCGTTACTACGCTTTTATCAAAACTGGCAGCCGCAATGGGCCCCAGGCGCTAAACGTCTTTATGCTAACTCCAGCATTGGTCTGTTTGGCGCCCTGGCGGTGAAACCCTCGGGCATGAGCTACGAAGAGGCGATGACCAAACGCGTCCTGCACCCCTTAAAACTGGCGCATACCTGGATTACGGTTCCGCAGAGCGAACAAAAAGATTATGCCTGGGGTTATCGCGAAGGAAAACCTGTGCATGTATCCCCTGGCCAACTTGATGCTGAAGCCTACGGGGTGAAATCGAGCGTTATCGATATGACCCGTTGGGTTCAGGCCAACATGGACGCCAGCCAGGTTCAGGAGAAAACGCTCCAGCAGGGCATCGAGCTTGCGCAGTCACGTTACTGGCGTGTTGGCGATATGTACCAGGGCCTGGGTTGGGAGATGCTGAACTGGCCGGTGAAGGCCGACTCGATAATTAGCGGTAGCGACAGCAAAGTGGCACTGGCAGCGCTTCCTGCCGTTGAGGTAAACCCGCCCGCGCCTGCCATGAAAGCCTCATGGGTGCATAAAACGGGCTCCACTGGCGGATTCGGCAGCTATGTTGCTTTCGTTCCAGAAAAAAACCTTGGCATCGTGATGCTGGCAAACAAGAGCTACCCAAACCCTGTTCGCGTCGAGGCCGCCTGGCGCATTCTTGAAAAACTGCAGTAACGGACAAGGAGGCCCTGGATATTGGGCTTCCTTTCTTTCTCTTTTTTTCCTGCTGTCATCTACACTTAACAAAAATCCAGCAAGGAAAATCCCATGCGCATTCTGCCCGTCGTTGCTGCAGTTACGGCTGCATTTCTGGTTGTCGCTTGCAGCACCCCAACACCACCGAAAGGTGTTACCGTAGTAAATAACTTTGATGCCACACGCTATCTGGGCACCTGGTATGAAATTGCGCGTTTCGACCATCGATTCGAGCGCGGACTAGAAAAAGTGACTGCTACCTACAGCCTGCGCGACGACGGCGGTATCAATGTTATTAACAAGGGCTATAACCCGGACAGAGGAATGTGGCAGAAAACGGAGGGGAAAGCCTACTTCACTGGCGACCCAAACCGCGCTGCGCTCAAGGTCTCGTTTTTTGGCCCCTTTTATGGCGGGTATAACGTGATTGCCCTCGACAGGGAATATCGTCACGCGCTGGTTTGCGGGCCGGATCGCGACTACCTGTGGATCCTTTCACGGACCCCTACTATTTCAGATGAAATGAAACAGCAAATGCTGGCCATCGCGACCCGGGAAGGGTTTGAGGTGAATAAGCTGATTTGGGTAAAACAGCCTGGCGCTTAGTGGGTGCTCAGCTTGAGGCCAATAATACCTGCAACAATCAGCCCGAGGCTCAGTAACCGCGCCGGGCTGGCAGATTCACCCAGCAGCAGAATCCCTGTAATGGCCGCCCCGACTGCGCCGATACCGGTCCATACGGCATAGGCGGTTCCTACAGGCAACGTACGCATTGCCCAGGAGAGCATGGCGATACTGACGATCATTGCCACAATAGTGATAATGCTTGGCGTCAAACGCGTAAAACCGTGGGTATATTTCAGGCCAATCGCCCAGACAACTTCGAGCAGACCTGCAATTAATAAAACGATCCAGGACATATCAGGCTCCAGAACAATGGGGCCGTCCCCGGTGAAAGAAGCGTTTGCAGGTCGTCCTGCAAAGCTGATGTGTGAAATGGCATTTTTGCCCGAGAGAAAATGAATTTCAACCTTTTTATTCGCTGCCCGCTAAAAGCAAGAATTAAGCATAATTAGCGGCGTAGTTCCCGCATTTGGCACTCATCGGAGTTCTCTATGATGAAGGGCTTTCTGAATCCGGAAAGTCGATTGCCTCTCTTCTGAATGCGAAAAGGTTATGCTTAAAATTTTAGTGATTGACCGGTGCCACTTTACCCGCACAGGGATTGAGGCCTTGCTTAATCATTCTGGCAGGTTCAGCTCCTCATTTCTTGTGTCAGGGATCAATAATCTCCTGTTAGCAAAAGAGCATATTTTGCAGTGGAAGCCGCATCTGGTGATCGCGGATTTATACAGTTTTATTAGCGAGACGCATACCAGTCCGCCAATTAAACCCTTTTTCATGAGCTGCGGCGTCATCCCGCTGATTTTACTGCAATCAGTTGAAAGACAGCACACCTCAATGGCTTCCTCTCAATCCGTCGCCCATTCGGTCTTAACCAAGCACACCACGTTGAACGCGCTCTCACACACGATTCAGGAGGCGCTACAGCTTCGCCCCACATTAGAAATAGCCGAAAACGCGACTCCGCTGCTTACGCCGCAGGAGGAGAAAGTATTGTCGATGTGGATGGATGGAGTGAGTAACAATGCGATAGCCGCCGCACTCAGCATTCATGGCAAGACGGTCTACACCTATAAACGGAATATCCGCATGAAACTGCACATGGGGAACCGCTTCTCGCCGTTTCTCTCACTCCCCGGGAAGGGGAATTAACGGTACGACGTGACGTCGTACCGTTCATGATTATTGTTGAGCTTTTGTCGCTGCACCAGAGATTGCGCTACCGCCCTCAGAGATATCCTGCCCAACACCTTTCGTGGTATTGCACGCAGTCAATACTGAAGAAAGAACCAACACAGAAAAGATCGCTGCAATTGTCTTTTTAACCATAACGTCTTCCTTTTCTAGCCAATATTGTTTGTGTATAGCTCATTAATAATAGACAAGATCCGGAAGTGTGATGGATAAACAACCGTTTTTAAGACTATGAGAGAGTGTTAGCTGGCGGCGTGAGAGATTGAATTGCCAAGATGTTTGATGTCTTCACCGAAGCCGCGCGCGGTATTACAACCCGCCAGGAGAGTGCTGGTGAAAAGGATGAGCATTACAAGACTGAGAAGACGTTTCATCATTCCTGCCCTGGAAAAAGTATGGCGCAGCAACCTGCGCCATAAGATCAAATAGATATCTTATTTTACGCGAGAAACGTATTCGCCGGAGCGAGTATCCACTTTGATCACTTCACCGATCTGTACGAACAGCGGAACTTTAACGACTGCGCCAGTAGACAGAGTAGCCGGTTTGCCGCCAGTACCAGCGGTATCGCCTTTCAGACCTGGGTCAGTTTCAACGACTTCCAGCTCAACGAAGTTTGGCGGAGTCACGGAGATCGGCTGACCGTTCCACAGGGTCACAATGCATTCAGCCTGGTCCAGCAGCCATTTAGCGTTATCGCCTACCGCTTTCTCGTCTGCAGCCAGCTGTTCGAAAGTGGTGTTATTCATAAAGTGCCAGAACTCACCGTCGCTATACAGGAAGGTCAGGTTCATGTCGGCTACGTCTGCGCCTTCAGCGGAGTCGGTAGACTTGAAGGTTTTCTCTACGCGAGTACCGGTCAGCAGGCGACGCAGCTTAACGCGCGCAAATGCCTGGCCTTTACCTGGTTTAACGAATTCGCTGGCTTCAACCGCATAAGGTTCGCCGTCCAACATGATTTTAAGACCAGCACGAAAATCGTTGCTATAGTACGTTGCCATAAGGCCCTCTGAAAATTGTTAACTGGTAGCTAAGCCACAAAATGGCGCATATTGTAACCCTAAATACCCCATCCAGAGAAGATTGGTTATCGCAACTTGCCGATGTTGTGACCGATCCTGATGAACTTCTGCATCTTTTGAATATAGACGCAGATGAAAAACTGTTGGCCGGACGCGACGCGAGACGACTTTTCGCCCTGCGCGTACCGCGCGCCTTTATTGCTCGTATGGAAAAAGGCAATCCGGACGATCCGCTTTTGCGTCAGGTACTTACTTCCCAGGAAGAGTTTGTTGCTGCACCTGGCTACTCGACCGATCCGCTGGAAGAACAGCACAGCGTGGTCCCCGGTTTGCTGCATAAATATCGCAATCGGGCGCTGTTGTTGGTTAAAGGCGGTTGCGCGGTAAATTGTCGCTATTGCTTCCGCCGACACTTCCCGTATGCCGAAAACCAGGGCAATAAGCGCAACTGGCAGGTCGCCCTGGACTACATTAGCGCGCATCCTGAGCTGGATGAGATTATCTTCTCCGGTGGTGATCCGCTAATGGCCAAGGACCATGAACTGGACTGGTTACTCACGCAACTGGAAGCCATCCCGCACATTAAGCGTCTGCGCATTCACAGCCGTTTGCCGATTGTGATCCCCGCGCGCATTACTGAAGGACTGGTCCAGCGCTTTGCGCGCTCCTCCCTGCAGGTTCTGCTGGTCAACCACATTAACCACGCCAATGAGGTCGATGAGGCGTTTCACCAGGCGATGGTCCGACTGCGTACCGCTGGCGTCACGCTACTCAACCAAAGCGTTTTGCTGCGTGGCGTGAACGATAACGCACAAACGCTGGCGAACCTGAGCAACGCCCTGTTTGATGCGGGGGTGATGCCCTATTACCTGCACGTACTGGACAAAGTGCAAGGTGCCGCCCACTTTATGGTCAGCGACGATGAGGCACGTCACATTATGCGTGAACTGCTGACGTTGGTTTCCGGCTATATGGTCCCCAAACTGGCGCGTGAAATTGGCGGAGAGCCAAGTAAAACGCCGTTGGATCTGCAACTACGCCAACAATAACCATTATTGAGTGTCCGATTCCGGACACTCACCACGATTACTTATTATTTAAATCCTCACAAGTGGAGCCACGCTTTTAATCTGTGCTATTTTAATTAGCGCTATAAATCATTAATTCATAATTAGTATCATTAGAACCAAACTCATAATATTAATAAATATATGGTTAGGGAGAACCTTTTATGGTTATAAGTATTAAGGGCATTAATACCGGTGTTATTCGTCAAAATAATGAATTTATTGCTTTAGCATTAAAGATAAAAGAACCAAGGAATAAAACGTCGTTATTTTTTCTTTCTCCGCTTGGGCTAAGAGATCTGCTTATCGCCCTGGAAAGCAGGCTATCCGTCAAACATCAGCTTAGCGAAGAAGAGCATGCGCAATATGAGAAGGAATGCGATAAAGTCAGCCAAAAGATGCACGGAAATATTCCTTTGATTCAGGAAGATGAGCTAAAAAATGCCGACATTAATCGTCGCATAAATTCGCTGATGTTAGTGGATGACAAAGGCGAAAACTTAACATTTTCTCTGACACTGCATGATGGACAAACGTGTGAATTACTGGTTAATGAACTACAGATTCGGGTGCTGATCCATGCTGTTATTCATGCAATAAATAATGCTGGCATGCGGGAATTAGCGCTACGAATTACATCGCTGCTGGATTTCCTGCCGCTGTACGATGTTGATTGCCGGGCAAACGACAATCTGGAATACGACTCTTATACGCACCCCGAATGGAAACAAAGCCTGTTTAATCATTATCTGGCGATTATTTACCGCTATACAGATGATCAAGGAAAAGCCCAGTTCTGTGGTTCGGTAGTAAAAACTCGCGCCCCTTCCGGCAGCAAAGAGGCCGAAGCCATTACTCGCCGTCTTCTCGATTTCAGCCCACGGCTGAAAAAGCTTGCTGGTGTACCGTGCCAGGTGTTTGTCAGAACGTTGACGGGTGATAAGGCGCAAAAGCTCAATCAGGATCAGTGCCTGCGCGCGCTGCATCATTTACGCGCTCAGTCTGCGCATAACGCTCAAAATGCCTGATGTTTCTGCGCTTATCAGGCCGACGAATTTGTATCGTAGGCCTGATAAGACATTTAGCGTCGCCATCAGGCATCAACAGCATTTATCAATTTGGGCACTTATAAACCTGTCCGGTCATTTCACTGGCAGTAGGAACAAAGCTGGACAGCATTCCCTGTGATGGGCTGCTGACGCCATAAATCACGTTACCACCCATTGCCGCGGCCTGGTTACGCAGATCGTTTGCTGCGCCACGCATAGAGCCACCCTCTTCGCCGTGCTGGCCAGAAAGCCAGTTGCTTTGCGTACCGGTTGCAGTGCCAATCAGTTGACACTCTGCGCCAGGCTTCTCTTCGACGAAGCGTACGCTTTGCCCGGCTGAACTCAGTTCGTTGCTGGAGCTACAACCCGCCATCAGTAGCGCGGCACCAACGATCCCTGCTAAATATTTCACGTGCATGTCATTCCCCATAATCAATGAGCTGGACGTTATGTCCGTAGCTGAATCATATACTAAAAAGATGACCAAAAGAAAAACCCCCGGACATTTCTGCCCGAGGGTTTCTCATTTTTCGCGAGATACGTATTTAATCAAATAATTCAAGTTGCAGGCAGGCGGCAAGTTCATGAATCCCCAGATGCTTACATGAGTAAGTGACTGGGGTGAACGAACGCAGCCAATGAACCTGCGGCTTGAAGTATGAAGATTAAATTACATCATGCCGCCCATTCCACCCATGCCGCCCATACCACCAGCAGCACCTAAGTCAGGCGCATCGCCTTTCGGCAGGTCAGTAACCATGCACTCGGTGGTGATCATCAGACCCGCAACAGAAGCAGCGTACTGCAGAGCTGAACGCGTTACTTTGGTTGGATCCAGGATACCCATGTCGATCATGTTACCGTATTCTTCAGTTGCAGCGTTGTAACCGTAGTTACCGTCACCCGCTTTCACGGTGTTAGCCACTACAGACGGCTCTTCGCCGCAGTTCAGTACGATTTGACGCAGCGGAGATTCCATTGCGCGCAGCGCAACTTTGATACCTACGTTCTGGTCTTCGTTCTGACCTTTCAGACCGGCAATCTTAGACGCTACGCGAATCAGCGCAACACCACCACCAGCCACCACGCCTTCTTCTACCGCAGCACGGGTCGCGTGCAGGGCATCTTCAACGCGGGCTTTCTTCTCTTTCATTTCAACTTCAGTCGCAGCACCAACTTTGATAACCGCAACGCCGCCTGCCAGTTTCGCTACGCGCTCCTGCAGTTTTTCACGGTCGTAGTCGGAAGTTGCTTCTTCGATCTGCTGACGAATCTGAGTCACGCGACCCTGGATTGCAGCTTCGTCACCCACGCCATCAATGATGGTGGTGGTATCTTTGTTGATAACAACGCGTTTCGCCTGACCCAGATCTTCCAGAGTTGCTTTTTCCAGCTCCATACCGATCTCTTCAGAGATAACGGTACCACCGGTCAGGGTAGCGATATCCTGCAGCATCGCTTTACGACGGTCGCCGAAGCCAGGCGCTTTAACCGCCGCGACTTTCACGATACCGCGCATGGTGTTAACAACCAGAGTTGCCAGCGCTTCGCCTTCAACATCTTCAGCGATGATCAGCAGTGGTTTACCGGCTTTTGCTACTGCTTCCAGCACCGGCAGCATTTCGCGGATGTTGGAGATTTTCTTGTCAGCCAGCAGGATGAACGGGCTTTCCAGTTCTACTGCGCCAGTTTCCGGCTTGTTGATGAAGTAAGGAGACAGGTAACCACGGTCGAACTGCATACCTTCAACCACGTCCAGTTCGTCCTGCAGACCGGTACCGTCTTCAACGGTGATCACGCCTTCTTTACCGACTTTGTCCATCGCTTCAGCGATCAGTTTACCTACGGTTTCGTCGGAGTTAGCGGAGATAGTACCAACCTGAGCAATAGCTTTAGAGTCAGAGCACGGTACGGACAGTGCTTTCAGTTCTTCAACGGCAGCAGCGACAGCTTTGTCGATACCACGTTTCAGATCCATCGGGTTCATGCCTGCAGCAACGGCTTTCAGACCTTCAGTGATGATGGACTGCGCCAGTACGGTTGCGGTGGTGGTACCGTCGCCTGCAGCGTCGTTCGCTTTAGAGGCAACTTCTTTCACCATCTGCGCCCCCATGTTTTCGAACTTGTCTTCCAGTTCGATTTCACGGGCTACGGAAACACCATCTTTAGTGATGGTCGGTGCACCGAAAGATTTATCCAGAACTACGTTACGGCCTTTTGGACCGAGGGTAACTTTCACTGCATCTGCCAGTACGTTTACGCCGCGCAGCATTTTCACACGAGCGTCGTTACCGAATTTTACGTCTTTAGCTGCCATTTTCTCTTTCCCTTAAATTCGTATGTTCAGTGTCGTTCGCGGATTAGGCTTCAACAATTGCCAGGATGTCACTTTCAGACATGATCAACACTTCTTCATTGTCGATCTTCTCAGATTTAACACCGTAGCCATCGTTGAAAATAACGATATCGCCGACTTTAACGTCCAGCGGCTGTACGGTACCGTTGTCCAGGATGCGGCCCTTACCGACAGCGATGATTTCGCCACGAGTTGACTTACCTGCTGCAGAACCGGTCAGTACGATGCCGCCAGCAGATTTAGATTCAACTTCTTTACGTTTGACGATCACACGATCATGTAACGGACGAATACTCATTGATAGCTCTCCTTTGAGAAAGTCTTTATCAGTTATGGGTGACGCCGGCCCGTGAACGGTTTCCCGGCTAGTGACCAGAGAAATGGGGATGGGGCTTTGTACCTTCAAGGGGGCAAGCGAAAAAAAATTTATATCAGCAGAAAATTCCGGCAAAACGCCGACGCGCATCACATTTTATAACGATTTCAGTCACGTCGTCATAAGCAAATACGATTGTGATACCATCAAAAATCTGCGCTGTAGCCCGGTCAATGGGCATAACCGGATAACAACTTATGAGCGGACTGAAACAAGAGCTGGGACTGGCTCAGGGCATTGGCCTGTTGTCGACATCATTACTAGGTACAGGCGTTTTCGCCGTCCCTACGCTAGCCGCGCTGGTGGCGGGCAACAACAGCCTGTGGGCCTGGCCGGTGCTGATTGTTTTAGTCTTTCCCGTGGCGATTGTCTTTGCCGTACTGGGTCGTCATTTTCCCAGCGCGGGTGGCGTGGCGCATTTTGTTGGTATGGCCTTTGGCTCACGCCTGGAGCGCGTCACCGGATGGCTATTTTTGTCGGTGATTCCCGTCGGCTTGCCTGCGGCATTACATATTGCCGCCGGATTTGGTCAGGCGATGTTTGGCTGGCATGACGAACAGCTTCTGTTGGCAGAGCTCGGTACGCTGGCATTGGTTTGGTATATCGGCTCCCACGGTGCCAGCTCTAGCGCTAATCTGCAAACGGTCATTGCCGGATTGATTGTTGCCCTCATTGTCGCCATCTGGTGGGCAGGCGATGTGAAACCTGGCGAAATCCCCTTCCCTGCGATAACCGAGATTGAGCTCCCCGGACTGTTCGCCGCGCTGTCGGTGATGTTCTGGTGTTTTGTTGGCCTTGAAGCGTTTGCTCATCTGGCATCTGAATTCAAAAACCCGGAGCGGGATTTCCCGCGCGCGCTGATGATCGGCCTGCTGCTTGCGGGCTCTGTTTATTGGGCATGCACCGTCGTCGTGCTTCATTTTGGCGCCTACGGTGAGCAAATGGCGGCGGCGGCCTCACTGCCAGAGATCGTCGTGCAGTTATTTGGCGTACAGGCACTGTGGGTCGCCTGCATCATTGGTTATCTGGCCTGTTTTGCCAGTCTCAACATTTATATTCAAAGCTTCGCCCGGCTGGTCTGGTCGCAAGCGCAATATAAGCCGGAGAGCCATCTGGCGCGTCTGTCTCCCCGTCACCTTCCGCGCAATGCGCTAAACGCCGTATTGGGCTGCTGCGTGATCAGTACGTTGTGCATCTATATGCTGAAAATCAATCTCGATGCGTTAATCGTCTATGCTAACGGCATCTTTATTATGATTTATTTGCTGTGCATGCTGGCGGGATGTCGATTACTGAAAGGGCAGTATCGCATGCTGGCGGTCATTGGCGGTCTACTGTGTCTGCTGCTGTTGGCAATGGTTGGCTGGAAGAGCCTGTATGCGC
The DNA here is from genome assembly GCF_013729795.1 of Citrobacter sp. RHBSTW-00859. Classification (NCBI taxonomy): domain Bacteria; kingdom Pseudomonadati; phylum Pseudomonadota; class Gammaproteobacteria; order Enterobacterales; family Enterobacteriaceae; genus Citrobacter; species Citrobacter sp. RHBSTW-00859. Next base: position 4,431,853 of record NZ_CP056284.1, read on the forward strand.
TGATTATGCTGGCCGGGCTGTGGCTGTTTTTACCCCGCAGGCCGGATAAAGCGACGTTGACACCGTCATCCGGCAGATAAGCATTTTGCCGGATGGTGCTCACGCTTATCCGGCCCGCATACTGATGCTTAATCCCGAGGATCGTCTTTATGATCAATACGGTTGCGATCGTCGTCTTTGCGCTGAAATTCGCCATCAAAGGTCTCACCGCCACCGGTTCCGGCGCTAAAACCACCGCCCGGCATACGCGAAAAACGCAAATGCGGCAGCAGTTTCATCGTCAGATGTTTTTGCACCGGGGGTAATAAAAGAAGAAGACCGAGGAAATCGGTGAAAAAGCCGGGCAGTACCAACAGCAGACCAGCAATGATCAGCGACACGCTCTTGATCATTTCTGCAGCCGGACTTTCACCAGCCGCCATTTTTTGTTGCATCAGTAAAAAGTTTTTAAATCCCTGGTTACGAACCAGAGACATACCGATAACCGACGTAAAAATAACCAAAATCATCGTCATCAGGACACCCAGGACATGGGCAACCTGAATAAAAATAGATATCTCTATGTAAAAATAGAGAAAAATGGCAAGTAATGGTATCCAGCGCAAAGGGTTCTCCTGTCAATAACAGTCGTTTTTTTCAACGCCTGCCCGATGAATTATGTGACTCGCATCAATTAGATGTTGAGGTGGTTAGCAAAATTTCAAGTCGCTTGTACACTTATTTTTAGTATTAATCCTAAAGGGGTGATCCATTTCACAGAATAATAAATAAGGGGTAAATTCCACGCTTTAAGTGATCCAGATTACGGTAGAAATCCTGAACCAGCATATGATCTCGAGTATCAGACCGATGCAGGGGATAATCGTCGGTCGAGAAACAATCGAAATCACATATATCCTGTGTGTTTAGTCAAATCATTGGCAGCTTGAAAAAGAAGGTTCACATGTTAAACAACATTCGTATCGAAGAAGACTTGTTGGGTACCAGGGAAGTTCCAGCGGACGCCTACTACGGTGTTCACACTCTGAGAGCGATTGAAAACTTCTACATTAGCAACAACAAAATCAGCGACATTCCTGAATTTGTTCGCGGTATGGTAATGGTTAAAAAGGCAGCGGCAATGGCCAACAAAGAGCTGCAAACCATTCCCAAGAGTGTGGCAAATGCCATCATCGCGGCGTGTGATGAAGTCCTGAATAACGGAAAATGCATGGATCAATTCCCGGTAGATGTTTACCAGGGTGGTGCGGGTACCTCCGTCAACATGAACACCAACGAAGTGCTGGCCAATATCGGTCTGGAACTGATGGGTCACCAGAAAGGTGAATATCAGTACCTGAACCCGAACGACCACGTTAACAAATGTCAGTCTACCAACGACGCTTACCCAACTGGCTTCCGTATCGCGGTATACGCATCCATCATCAAACTGATCGATGCCCTGAACCAGCTGCGTGAAGGCTTCGAACAAAAAGCTGTTGAATTCCAGGACATCCTGAAAATGGGCCGTACCCAGCTGCAGGATGCTGTACCGATGACCCTCGGTCAGGAATTCCATGCTTTCAGCGTACTGTTGAAAGAAGAAGTGAAAAACATTAGTCGTACCGCTGAGCTGCTGCTGGAAGTTAACCTCGGTGCAACTGCAATCGGTACGGGTCTGAACACGCCGAAAGAATACTCCCCGCTGGCAGTACAGAAACTGGCTGAAGTCACTGGCTTCGCCTGTGTTCCGGCAGAAGACCTGATTGAAGCAACTTCTGACTGCGGCGCATACGTTATGGTTCACGGCGCACTGAAACGTCTGGCTGTTAAGATGTCCAAAATCTGTAACGACCTGCGTTTGCTCTCCTCTGGCCCACGTGCTGGTCTGAACGAGATCAACCTGCCGGAACTGCAGGCTGGTTCTTCTATCATGCCAGCAAAAGTGAACCCAGTTGTTCCAGAAGTCGTAAACCAGGTTTGCTTTAAAGTCATCGGTAACGACATCACCGTTACTATGGCATCTGAAGCAGGTCAGCTGCAGCTGAACGTAATGGAGCCGGTCATTGGCCAGGCAATGTTTGAATCCATTCACATTCTGAGCAATGCTTGCTACAACCTGCTGGAAAAATGCGTTAGTGGTATCACTGCTAACAAAGAAGTCTGTGAAGCGTTTGTATTCAACTCCATCGGCATCGTTACTTACCTCAACCCGTTCATCGGTCACCACAACGGCGACATCGTCGGTAAAATTTGTGCCGAAACCGGTAAGAGCGTACGTGAAGTTGTCCTGGAACGCGGTCTGTTGACCGAGTCTGAACTGGACGATATCTTCTCTGCACAGAACCTGATGCACCCTGCTTATAAAGCAAAACGTTATACTGATGAAAGCGAACAGTAATCGTGTAGGGTAGTACCGGAGAAGGCACGTCATGATGACGTGCCTTTTTTCTTACTCGAAGTTACTTAAAAACAACAATTTAATATCAACTTGTTAAACAACAAGGAAGGCTAATATGATAGTTTTAGAACTTATCATCGTTTTGCTGGCAATCTTTTTAGGTGCCAGACTTGGGGGTATCGGTATTGGATTTGCAGGTGGGCTGGGTGTTCTGGTTCTTGCCGCTATTGGCGTAAAACCAGGTAATATTCCGTTCGATGTTATTTCCATTATCATGGCGGTTATCGCTGCCATCTCTGCCATGCAGATTGCCGGTGGTCTGGACTATCTGGTTCATCAAACTGAAAAACTGCTGCGTAAAAACCCGAAATACATCACGATCCTTGCACCAATCGTGACCTATTTCCTGACTATCTTTGCCGGTACCGGCAACATCTCTCTGGCAACTCTGCCGGTTATAGCTGAAGTCGCGAAGGAACAAGGTATCAAACCTTGCCGTCCGCTCTCTACCGCAGTGGTTTCTGCACAGATTGCGATTACGGCGTCGCCAATCTCCGCAGCCGTGGTTTACATGTCTTCCGTAATGGAAGGTCATGGCATCAGCTACATTCACCTGCTGTCCGTGGTCATTCCGTCCACTCTGCTGGCCGTTCTGGTGATGTCCTTCCTGGTAACGATGCTGTTCAACTCCAAACTGTCTGACGACCCGATTTATCGTAAGCGTCTGGAAGAAGGTTTGGTTGAACTACGTGGTGAAAGACAAGTTGAAATCAAAGCTGGCGCGAAAACCTCCGTTTGGTTGTTCCTGCTGGGCGTGATTTGCGTAGTTGTATACGCCATCATCAACAGCCCAAGCCTCGGCCTGGTCGCTAAACCGCTGATGAACACCACCAACGCAATCCTGATCATCATGCTGAGCGTCGCGACGCTGACTACGATCGTCTGCCGCGTTGAAACTGACTCCATCCTGAACTCCAGCACCTTTAAAGCGGGTATGAGCGCCTGTATTTGTATCCTGGGTGTTGCATGGCTGGGTGATACCTTCGTATCTCACAACATTGACTGGATCAAAGATACTGCAGGTAGCGTAATTCAGGGTCATCCGTGGTTGCTGGCTGTCATTTTCTTCTTTGCTTCTGCGCTGCTGTACTCTCAGGCTGCAACTGCTAAAGCACTGATGCCGATGGCTCTGGCTCTGAACGTTTCCCCACTGACTGCTGTTGCGTCTTTCGCAGCTGTTTCTGGCCTGTTCATTCTGCCAACCTACCCAACGCTGGTTGCGGCGGTGCAGATGGATGACACCGGTACAACCCGCATCGGTAAATTCGTCTTTAACCATCCGTTCTTCATCCCGGGTACTCTGGGCGTGCTTTTGGCTGTCTGCTTCGGCTTCTTGCTGGGCAGCTTCATGCTGTAAAACTTTACTGCAGGGTGCCTTCGCGCCCTGCAGTTCCTCCTCCTCCTCATCCCGCTTTAACTAACATCCTTCCCTCGTCCGTTGTATAGTGACCACTCTTTAGCTGGTTACTCTGTTCTTTCGAGGTGTTTATGCTTGATGTAAAGAGTCAGGATATTTCCATCCCCGATACCGTTGTGGTGCTCTGTACCGCCCCGGATGAAGCAACCGCCCAGGATCTGGCCGCCAAAGTGCTGGCGGAAAAGCTGGCTGCCTGCGTGACGCTGCTGCCTGGCGCGACTTCCCTCTATTATTGGGAAGGTAAACTGGAGCAGGAATATGAAGTCCAGATGATTTTAAAAACCACCGTCACACACCAGCAAGCCCTTCTCGATTGCCTGAAGTCACATCATCCATACCAAACGCCTGAACTTCTGGTTTTACCCGTCACTCACGGAGACTTTGATTACCGCTCATGGCTCAACGCATCCTTACGCTGATCCTGCTGCTGTGCAGCACATCTACCTTTGCCGGATTATTTGACGCGCCTGGCCGCTCGCAGTTTGTTCCTGCCGATCGGGCGTTTGTTTTTGATTTTCAGCAAAACCAACACGATCTGAACCTCTCATGGCAGGTTAAAGATGGCTACTATCTGTATCGCAAACAGATAAGCATTACGCCATCTCAGGCCGATATCGCCGAGGTAAAACTACCGCCAGGCGTCTGGCATGAAGATGAGTTTTATGGCAAAAGTGAGATTTACCGTAAACAATTGACTATCCCGGTCACGGTCAATCAGGCTAAATCTGGCGCAACATTAACGGTCACATACCAGGGTTGTGCCGACGCCGGTTTTTGCTATCCGCCTGAAACTAAAACGGTGCCATTAAGTGAAGTGTCTGCCAATACCAGGGCGACAGCTGCGCCAGTTCCTGCCACCGATACTTTGCAAGAGAGACCACAACCCGCAACCCAGCTTCCCTTCTCTGCGCTGTGGGCATTGCTAATCGGAATTGGCATCGCGTTTACACCTTGCGTATTGCCGATGTATCCGCTGATTTCCGGTATCGTGCTGGGCGGCAAACAACGCTTATCAACCGGACGCGCGCTGCTGCTGACGTTTATCTACGTCCAGGGAATGGCGCTCACTTATACCGCGCTGGGTCTGGTTGTTGCCGCCGCTGGATTGCAGTTCCAGGCTGCGCTACAGCATCCTTACGTCCTGATTGGCCTTGCCGTGGTCTTTACGCTGCTGGCCCTTTCGATGTTTGGCTTGTTCACGCTGCAACTCCCTTCATCGCTGCAAACACGCCTTACATTGATGAGTAACCGTCAGCAAGGCGGTTCCCCCGGTAGCGTCTTTGCGATGGGGGCGATTGCCGGCCTCATCTGTTCTCCTTGTACAACGGCCCCGCTAAGCGCGATTTTGCTGTATATCGCTCAGAGCGGGAACATGTGGCTGGGAGGCGGCACGCTGTATCTGTACGCGCTAGGGATGGGATTACCTCTGATGCTAATTACCGTATTCGGTAATCGTCTGTTGCCTAAAAGCGGCCCATGGATGGAACATGTCAAAACCGCTTTTGGCTTTGTCATTCTGGTGCTCCCCGTCTTCTTACTCGAACGCATCATTGGCGACGACTGGGGCGTTCGCCTGTGGTCGCTGTTGGGCGTCGCATTCTTTAGCTGGGCATTTATCACCAGCCTGCAGGCAAAGCACGCCTGGATGCGCATCGTGCAGATTATCCTGTTAGCTGCAGCGCTGGTAAGCGTTCGGCCATTGCAGGACTGGACGTTCGGCGTGCCGCATGCTCAAACCCAGACACACCTTAACTTCACGCCTGTGGCTTCGGTGGATGCGCTAAATCAAGCGCTGGCACAAGCTAAAGGCAAGCCCGTGATGTTGGATCTGTATGCTGACTGGTGCGTGGCCTGCAAGGAGTTTGAGAAGTATACGTTTAGCAATCAGCAGGTTCAGCAAGCGCTAGGCGACACGGTGCTTTTGCAGGCGGATGTGACTGCAAATAATGCCCAGGATGTCGCTCTGCTGAAACATCTACAGGTTTTAGGTTTGCCGACTATTTTGTTCTTTGACGCCGAGGGGAAAGAGCATCCGGAGGCTCGGGTAACCGGCTTTATGGATGCCGCGACCTTCAGCGCACATTTGCGCGATCGCCAACCGTGAGCGACACTTGCAACAGGAAATACGGAGGAGAATACCGTGCAACGTGAAGATGTCCTGGGAGAAGCCCTGAAATTACTTGAGGTTCAAGGGATAGCCAATACCACACTGGAAATGGTGGCCGATCGTATCGATTATCCTCTTGATGAACTACAACGCTTTTGGCCCGACAAAGAGGCCATTCTGTACGATGCGTTACGTTACCTCAGCCAGCGGGTGGATATCTGGCGGCGTCAACTTTTGCTGGATGACACCCTGAGCGCTGAACAGAAATTACTGGCACGCTACACCGCGCTGTCCGAATGCGTGAGCAATAATCGCTATCCAGGCTGCCTGTTTATCGCCGCCTGTACGTTTTACCCCGATCCCGGGCATCCGATCCATCAGTTAGCCGATCAGCAAAAAAAGGCGGCACATGACTTCACCCATGAGCTGCTGACGACGCTGGAAGTTGACGACCCTGCAATGGTTGCCAAACAGATGGAACTGGTGCTGGAGGGCTGTCTGAGCCGCATGCTGGTGAATCGTAGCCATGCTGATGTCGAAACGGCACACCGTCTGGCTGAAGATATCCTGCGCTTTGCTCAGTGCCGTATGGGCGGTGCGCTGACCTAAGCAAGCATGCCCGCCAGGCCGAAATGAGTAAACAAAAACGCACCATCGCCACGGTGGTGCGAAATACTCTGTTAAACGCCCGCCCAACTCATTGCCCGACACACCAGCGGGTCCTGCCGCAGCAATTGCACCGTTAGTTACTGGAAACGTCGGAAAGGTTTGTGCACAACTTGCGGTAGCGTGCGGGAGTAATACAGGCCGCGTAACGTTTTCGTCAGCCTTTGCTCATATAGAAGGTCAGATAGGTAAATTGCCTGGAAGTTTTGTGCAAACTTCAGGCATAATCGCACAGATTGCCGTAATATTAAGCGGTTGAACATCTTTTCCCGAAATTTGATTGACTGGCAGACGTGAATACGGTTTAATGCGCCCCGTTGCCCGGATAGCTCAGTCGGTAGAGCAGGGGATTGAAAATCCCCGTGTCCTTGGTTCGATTCCGAGTCCGGGCACCACTAATTTTGCATCAAAGCACGCTGGTTAAGAGATGAGAACCTTAACGGGCGGTTAATACAGGGGCCGGTCATTACGGAATGTCCTCCGGTGTAGGCGTATCTGCACTGGTTAACGTTTCTGAATCAGTCCCTCAAGTCAGGGAGCCTGTGTCCGCAGGCTCCCTGTTCTCGATCACTGGCAATAATCCCAGTCAATCAGTTTTGTGTCAATAGTTGTAATTCCCTTTCTACACAGAGATCTGTGTGCAGCGACAATTCTTCTTCCAGTGTTTTTCCCACAATGTCCATATTGAGTTCCACATATTCCATTGTTGTGCTTACGCTACGATGACCCAGTAAATCTTTAACCAACTGAAGATTCCTTTCCGGTGCTTTCATCAGTTCTGTAGCCAGGGTATGTCTGAAACGGTGCGGCGAAACGGCAAAACCACATTCCTTTGACAGACGGCGAAAAAAGGAGCGGATCTTTTGATGCATCACTGTCACATCATTCCTATCAAATTTTGCCTTTTTCCCGGCAATGTAAAAACTGACATCGAAGAGGTTATCTTTTGGCCCGGCTCCAGCCTCCGTTGCCCGTGTAAGAAGAAGCTGTAGCCGCAAACGCAGCTGCTTAACAACGGGAACGCGCCATTCCCTGTGCGTTTTACTCCCCTCAAGGCGCAGATCTATATAACCTTCTGTCAGATTGACGTCCCTGAGCTGAATATGCAGCAGTTGATTTTGCCTCATTCCCGTATATCTGAGCGTATCCAGGACGGTTATCCAGAACCAGGCCGGGTAAAGCGCACTCCGACCGCCACGTGCGAAAATTTTCCGGTTGGATTCAATTTCAGCCTGCTGCATTATCAGATAAAGGCGGGTTAGCTGAGAGCGGTTTAAAGTCCGCTTTTTCTTTCTGTCCCGCTGTACAGTGCAATTGTTAAAAGGGTTTTTGCCCGCAGGCAATAAACCACTTTCCATAGCATAGTTATAGAGGGCCCTGAGATGTGCAATTTTATTGTTCCAGGTCTGCGCCGATTGTTGCTTTTCTCTGAGTACATGTCGCCGCCATCTGAGTACTTCATGATGTGTAACCATTGATGGGGTTATGTCTGCCCCCGTAAATTTCAGGAATCCCTTTACAACCTTTGCGTAGCTCCATTCTGTTGCAGCTCGCAGGTTTCGGGCGAAGAAGTACTCCTCAAGCAATTCTTCCCATGTCGTATAATGGTTTTTGTCAGACATACAGCATTTCCTTTTTCTAAATCAAGCTGCCCTTAAGGGCCCTCATGGACTGCCCCTCCTTCACAGGAAAGACAGAAGTCCGCTGTCTTCAGGGGAAGACGCCCCTCTGAAAAGGTGTGTAGTCTTGACAAGATATCCACTTACAGGTTTAAACGTGCCTTCTTTGCCAGGCGAGTGGTACAGTTTTGCTTTAATAAAACGCTCTCCCCTGCGCACCCTGTGAATATGCAGCTTCTCAAATTCAATTTGTATGGAATCCCTGCTTAGCTCTGCTCCGCTTTCTCTGATGTAAAGATAAAATATGTCCGGAACCCTGAGAAAGATGAACCCTGCAACTGCATGCGCCCTCGAATCAGGCTGATTAATATCAATTCGCTTGCTCTTAAGTCCTTCAGAAAGCCACCTGACAAATTCAGTGCCAGTCTGTTTTTTTATCACTGTTTTTTGTGCGTCAATGTTAATGCTGTGTAAAGGGATGTTATCCTCTACAGCGCGTTCAGGGAAAGAGTCTTCTGCTACTGTCTGATTTATCTCAGGCTTATCAGCTTCGGGACTTAGTTCATTAAGGGGGGAAAATTCTGGCACACTTTCTGCTCTCGTACTGATTGAAGGCTCTTCATCACATGCTTCAGTCCCGGTCATATCAGGCTCTGCAATTGCACTGAACAGACTTAGCAGCATCTCTGTATCAGCCTTCTCTGTTTCGTTTGGATCACATTCCGTAATCTCGCCTGCCTTTTCATTGCTGACGAGATTGCTGTCATCAGCCATCGGCACCGGTGCAATAGAAGATGCGAGTTGAATACCCTGCAAATCTGGAACTTCTGGCGATGCAGTTTTAAGTTTTGCTTCTACTGACGGTTCTGATTCAATCTCTTGATCAGACGGCGTTTGCGTAACTGAAAGGGCCGGCTCTATGAGGGTGTTAACTTTCTCATTTGCCCCGGATACCTCCAGCGAAGGCGATTCCACCTTTTCAGCAGCTTGCTTCATTAAGCTTCTAATAAGTGGCATCGCCGGATGCTGGTTCCATAAGGCCCCGGTAAGATTGCCCAGAGCTTCGGGATTTTCTGCCAGCCATCCTGTCGCCTCTGCTGGCACAAGTTGTCCTGCTGCCAGCGCTGCAAAAGCTGAGGAGTTGTCAGCTTCCCGGAAGCGAAATCGATAAGGTGAGTCCGGAACGGTTATTCCCGGAAGCCAGCTTTTACCATCAAGCAGCTCACCCTCCAGAGACGCCAGGAGCGGCAAATGCCAGAACAGTGCAGACCAGAAAATGACTGCATTCCACATCACGTTTTGCTCTGCCTGCTCTTCTGGCGCAGCTCCGGGTGGAAACATGTATCCTTTGGCCAGTCTGACCGCACAGGTTGTGAACTGCAGCGTAAGGTCCCCGAAGCCGTCTGACTGCGACCACCTTCCCTGCTGTGTTGCCGGCACATTCTGTACCCTGGCCAGTAAGCCATGCAGTGGCGTTATATAAAACCGGTGATAAACATCCGCCGGAAGTGAGCTGTTTTCCCATATTTGTTGCAGGCAGGTTTTTCTCAACGGACTACAGCACAGCGTATCGACCGTACGCGGAGTGTGGTAGCCGGCAGGTGTGACAGCGGATACATGATGTGCTGGTTCCGGTTCACCTTTTGAAAACAGAAACCTAAGGGTCCTGATTCTGTCGCGCATGATTTTCTCCTGGTATAGGGCTGCCCAGTGTTGTGACACTCCCCGCGCTTCACCATAAAAAACCAGTTACTCACTCTCAGAAGTTTTTCCCGTTTCTTCGTGCCTGTCGGCGCTCTCTCCATTTCCGGACGGTACGGTTTCGTGCGTCGTCTCGCGGTTTTTCCCGCCTTCATCACTCAGCCAGCGCATCAGTTCGTTAAGCACAAGCGTTCTTCTGGCCCGGGTGACAGCCACGTACAGCAGGTTAGTCTCATCCTGCCGCTCATCCTGCGAAAGAAGCGGGTCGGTAATGTCAGTAAAATCCTCACTCAGCATTACCACCGGCCATTCCAGCCCTTTGCTGCGGTGTGCGGTTGAAACCGTGACCTGAGCGTCTTTCTCATGGGTTACCACCTGACGGCGCATGATGGCCAGCTTTTGCGGTAGTGGGAAAAAGTCATCGAGAAGACGAATGGCCTGGTTCATCTCCACGTCCTGTGTGGCTTTTGCTATTGAGCAGTATTCATCAAAATCCCGGTAGTCCCGGCTGAGGCGCGGGGACTGCATCTTTTCAGGCATATCGGCGGAGAACCAGTACAGGTTTTCCAGCTCCTCTGTTTTGTAGCCTTCAATCCCCCCGACCCAGAAGACATTTTTCTCCATAAGGCTCGCCGTCAGGGCACTGCCGATCACGCCGGATACCGTCCGGCTCAGTACAGCAATATGCTCAGCCCCTGCCGGAAGGCTGCTGACGACAGCATCCTGCCCCCCGTTACCTGTCACGCGCTTTTCCTCTCCGGCACGTTCAAGCAGGATGTTGGCCATCCGCGCGACCTCAGGGCCAAACCGAAAACTCGCTGTCAGCCACAACCGGTCTGCCTGCACCAGCTGCGGGGCTCTCAGTGCATTATCTGCCCCCCGAAACCGGTATATCTGCTGGTAACGGTCGCCGACCAGAATGACCCGGCAGGGCTGATTCAGTACAAATGCACTGGTCACCGGATTGGCGTCCTGTGCCTCGTCGAAGAGGATGGTGTCCCAGCGTTTTGACAGGTCAGGATGAGAGAGCTGGAACAGTTTAAGGTAGGTGTCGTGCGTGACGGGAAAGACTGAATCAGTACGGCTCATTTCATACCAGAGGATTTGTATTGCCCCCAGAATTTTACCGGCATCGAGACCGTGGCGATCATCCTCAGACGGCAGATGTATCAGCCCCGGCTCGGGGTCAGCACTGCAGAGGAACATGTTCAGCCCGCTGAGCGCCAGCCGCGCCAGCGCCCAGTGGCGGGTATTGAGCTTTCTGGCCACATCCGTAATGCGCAGACTGGCTGTCAGCCGGTCACGGAAATGTTTGCCGAAACGGGCCCATGCAAGCTGATGCGACGTTTTACACTCTACGTTATAGGGGAATTTGCGTTCAGCCTCATCCCGCACAGCGCGATTATAGGCGAGGTAAAGCATTTTACTTTCCGGGTTGGCTTCAGCGTAACTCACTAAAGTGGAGGTTTTACCTGTACCGGCAAAGGCATTCACCACGAGATGATTGCCCTTCCACTCGATGATGGCGTTTTGTTCGGCTGTTGTTTTCCAGGTCACTGTGTTCTCCCGCAGCAGCAGATGTAAAAAAACAGCCTGACAGCGGGAAGCGTGCACTTCGAGAAAAAACCAGATCCCTTTTTTCAAAGATAAAAAACGCCCCCGAGCGGGAGCGTAAAAATGATGATCTTATTTTTTTATACTACGTATACATGACAAGTTAGCAACATCCACAAACTTGCGCTGACGTTAACAATAATCGCTATCAATTATCTTAATTGGTCTTTCATTCACTCTCTCCGCTATTCACGCACTATTTTTATCTATAGAATTCTTCAGGAGATATTTAATGTAAAACTTTACAATCCCCCTAAGCACTTAAAACGTTCATTAAGTAGCGACCTTGACCTTCTGTGTTAACACGTTGCTCCATAAGAGTTACCATCTTTAAAAGAGAATGTTGGAAACAATTATTACTTATATACTCTTCCCCAGGAGAAATGGTAGCGCATAATAAAAATGGCATAGCTGGCCTATCCGAATAAATATCAAATGATGAATTATGGAAATCTCTAATGAGTAGTTTCTCATCAGGATTTAAAATAATCAAACCAATGATGGAACTATTTGCATCTGAAATAGAATGAAGTCCATGAAGATATTTAAGCGTTAACTCAGGTAAATAATGTAAAAAGGCTTTATCAGTAGAAGTATACTTCGCATCAAGAATGAGATACTTGTCAATACCATTCCCATTGCTAATATGTATTACAAAGTCGGGAGATCGATTAGAAAATCTCCCTGAGGAAGAACGATGAGTCACCATACCATTGTAAGTTGTCCATCCTTCACTGTTAACCAAACCTCTTAGGTCTGCCATGGGATGGGTGGCCATCCAATATTTTGGCTCATATAGTAATTTTAGAGTAGCCCCTTTTCTAAGATTAAAAACAAATGATATTGATTCATTAACTGGTTCGGGCGCGGATTTAGAGCCTATATGCTGTCCTAATATCTCTCTTATATAGAAAAGAGAATAGTATTCAAACAATTTTGGAATGCTTTGTATGGATAATAACTCTTCTTGAACACTCCAATCAGGTTTCCCAAATCGGTACCAGTCAACGATCTTTTTGAAAACAGAAAGGTATAAAGGATCCTTTTTGGCTTTCATTGTAAACGTGGGCACTCCGATTATATGTTTTTTTGCAGGCATCACCTCTGCCATTATCCTTTTAAGAGAATGTAAATCTGATAATATTGATTTGCATTTTAAAATTTTTCGCCCATTAATACTCTTCTGAAATTTTTGTATTTGAGAGAAAAAACTAACATACCCTAAAGGGCTTCCATTTATTCTATTTGGATACTTATCAGGGTTTTTGAAGCCTGAAAGAAGAGAAGAAGTGGTTTGAATTAAAGTCATAACAAAACCATGCAAAACTTGATTTTCATAAACGTCAGAATCTTCTACTGCCTGGTGCTCAATAAGCTTTCTCGCCCCATAAAGCTCATCGTTAAACTCCAAAATTGCACTTTCATATGAATCTGTTTCAAATAGCTCATCAGTGTTGCTACATAGCCATGACAGCGTCAAATCATCAATATTTGTGTTGTCACTCGGATAAACATATTTCTCCCGACTTGTTAATTTAGAAATAGGTCTTTGTATTATTTTTCTTATCAGGGTTGTCGTTATTTCGACAATGCTTTCAATTTGTTCTAGTAAAATTTCAGCAGGAGTATCCCCATTTTTGAAACCTGCTTTCCGCCGAGTTACTCTGAAAAAAGCACAAAGAGCATTACTATCGATTTTTGCTATATAGTTCAGCATCTTATCAACTCGCTCTGCATTTAACTTTTTTGCCAGAACTTCTATCGATTGAAAACTAAAAAGTTCAGTCCTTTCACCGTATTGAGCTTCAAGTACTAATTCGGCTATTCCATAGTAATTATGGAAAAAACATTCATATGAAAAACGCCCTAGCCTTTTGGGAAGCCATCTGTAAGTCCAAAGCTCGCCTACACGTTCGATTAAAGTAGGTTCCACTTCATTTTCGTATAATAACAAAGAAATCTTTTCGTAATAGTTTTCACTCGTAAAGGCTATTTCTATAGCTTCATCTTCAAGAATGAATAATGATGAGTTGATTTTTTCATCGATTAACTTCAGTTCAAAAGCATCTCCCTGACGCTTCCCCCCTAAAATTGAAACCTTAATTTTCATAATCAACAATCCTAAAAATAAGAGTAAGATTCGCTATAAATATCACCATTATTTATTATATTTCTAAGTGTTGCTTTAGAAATATGAAGATCAAACTCCACAAGCTTTTGCTCAAGATTGTGCAATCTTTCTTTGAAACCTGCACCGTACCCCTCAATCAATGGCAAAACGTGCTGATTTATTGCAAAATCTAGAGGCTGAACTTGTAACCCTTCGATTTCATTAGCAATATAGCAATACCTCTTCATTGCATTATATTTTCTTTGACTGACTCTAACAGAAGTAGTTCTGGTAAGAGGAGCTTTTAATATTTCTATTATTTCATCAAGTAAGTTCTCCTCTTCCGTCGTAAAAGAAGACTCATATAAGCTCACATCAAAACAACTTTCCAACCATTCGTTTTTCACAGCGCCTTCAAATGCTAAAGATCTTATAACGTTCGATTTAAATTCTGCGTTGTGATTTAAACCTATTACGGGTACCCGGTCGATTAACCTTGGCGATAAACGTTCAGTTGACGCATCATTGTTAATAGTTGCTATAAAACGCACACCATCAGCCACGGTAATATATCTTTCGTCTTCAGATGGAATGCCAGAATCAATTTTTCTATTTCTTCCTTCGGGATCACACATACCTAGAAAGTCTGACCAATAGTGTTCGACGCTAGACAGGTTGGCCTCATCAAGTAGAATTATTTTCAAATAATCTGGATTATGATCACTCTTCAAAAACTCATAAAGACCTGTACGGGCTGGCTGGTAAACGTCTTTTAAGGAATTATAAAATCCTAAGATGTCTCGGCTTGATACCCAAGCTCTTCCGACTGGAATATTAATAAAGTTACTAGTATTGTATGTATTCTCACCATTAGTCAAGCCCATATTTTGAGCTAATCTAATAGCCGTGGAGGTTTTTCCTGTTCCCGGAGGGCCTGATAAAATTGTCATGAATGATTGATTCAAGCATATAATTAAATTCGCCATTTCATCAAATGAAAAATTCCTTCCATTATCGTTGCTAAATGAATCAACTAAGTAATTAATGTATTCTTTTCTGTTTTCTTTATTCAGTTCGATAGTTGATGGATTTATCTTTGTTTTATATATTTTCGGCGTGCTTTCTCTTGCCCTGCCACCATTCAAGAGAGTTTTGAGGTTTTGTATTGTTTGTATCTCTACAGTTTTTTCCAGAAGCTGTGGAGAGTTCAAAGTTGCTTTTTTAAGTTTAAGTGCTTTCTCAGCTGATTCTTTGTCTTTTTCAATATCCTCTTTAAGCCTTTTCAGATAATTTATTTCTTCATTCAGAGAATTATAATCATTTACCCTAGACTCCATTGAGTAGAATTGTTCAAGCTTAATGCTTGCATTTTTAATGTTTTCTTCTAACTCAGCATTTTTTTCCGTCAAAGCCTGCTGTTTTTGAAGGAGAAGGTCATGAGCATCTTCAGCAGACTGTTTTTTTATTCTCTCAAGTTCTTCTCTAGCCCTGACCTTTTCATATTCAACATTTTTTAATTCAGAATCTAATTCTGCTTTTTTATTTGTTATTAGCCTTTCTAAATCACTTATCTCTTTATTTAATTTACTCTTCTGTACTCGAGTAACTTCCTCTAGTTCTTTAGACTTTTGCTTAACCAGCAGGTCTTTATTTTTGCTGAAATAATCATCTAAATAAAGCCTGCCATCCCTACTTTCTGCTAAAAACTCTTGAACAATCTCTTGGCCGAATGGACTTGAATCTAAAAATTCTCCAAGTAGCTCCTTAAGTCTTTTAAGACGCTCGCTATTCTCTAATACTTTATTCTTCTTAACATACTCATCAATCCCTTGCGACAACTTTTGCGCTTCACTTTTTCCTAAAGGAGATTTATTTTTCGAAAATCCATTTCCAAATCCATTTTTGGTGAAGTAAGAAACAAGCCTTGTATCTGAAATGTAATCTTTTTGCTCAAACAATAAACTGGAGAGGTCTTTCAAATTTTTAATATATTTTCTAACTTCACCTTTAATAATTAACTCATAAGAAAAATCATTAGCTATAATTTCCTTTAAATCAAACCTTGCTATATGGTCTTGTTTAAGCTGTAAGGGTGACGGTGTAGATAAAGGAGATAATTGCCAATTGTTATCTTGTTTGGAGGCTTTAAACGGTCCATATACATAGCCCTCATTCTCAATAAAGAATTGAGCGCTAGGGGCGTCAATATCATGACCAAGGAAACCTGTTTTTATATCGGGGAGAGCAGATTTTATAATTGGAATAAAGTAGCTTTTATCGAGCCTTTCTACTTTACTTCCAAGTCCAAAATGCTTTTGATGTCTTGTATTAATTTTCCAGTCATCATCATTGCTTTCGTAATATTCATTAAGAATAAATAATTCATCATATCCAAACTGCTGGCTTATATTCAAAAATCCTTTGGAAATAAATATTCCTCCATTAGGAAAATCGCTAGGATCAATTTTTTCATAATTTCCATTTTCATCAAGATAAGCAACAGGAATCACAAGCCCCATATCAGGGTTAACTGTATGATTTTCTTCCTTTATAACCAATAACCTGTTCATAGAACCTCATTCGAAACCATAAGAAACGTTAATATTAATATGCTACTATTAACATGTTGAAATCATTATTAAGAATTAGCTTAATTATGAGCATTCCTTATAGAACGACTTGAAACATTTAGCAATGGATGGTAGTTGAAAACTTCTTGTTTTTGGTAAGTGGCAGGTATTGATTTGAACTCCTTAGCTCGCCAAAAAGAATTATCATTAAATTCAAATGGTTAATTATTCCGTTTGAAGCCACAATAAAAAGGAATACATATCCTGGTCAACTGGCCGTCGGCTGAGAAAAAAATGCCACGGCAGAGCCGTGGCTGAGTCAACGGAGGAACAGGCTTTTACCCCCGGACCTCACGATATGATGCAGGTTCCTGAGCCGGTGAAGCGGGCTCATCGCTGACGAGATAAAGCACCTGTCCGGGTTGAGGCGCGCCGGACGCGCCTTTGTGTCCGTCAACATGCTCACCGCCGTCATAGCAGTCGTAACCGCTGAGCCCGCTCACGGGCTCGCTGTAGCTGTGACGCACCTCGCAGTCAAACACCGCTGAGATTTCCCCGACAACCTCACCTGACGGCGGGAGCCAGGGCATATCCATCTGCAGCGTAAGACTGTTAGGCGTATGGCGCTGCCAGTTGACGTTGTGCCCGGCCGGCCACTCCATGCCGTACTGCCGGCAGTAGAGGCTGGTTGTGGTCGACACACCGGACATCAGCCCCCCGGAGCCGTTCAGCTCTGCTGCCAGCCGCGTAGGTATGACGGCCAGCATATCGCAGGGCTGGGAGCGTTCAGGATACTGGCTGAGCCGCTCCCAGGCAGTTGCAGCATGAGACTCATCGCCGGCGCTGACCAGACCAAACCAGTCGGTATACTGTCTGGCAATCAGCTCCGCCATAACCTCACGTGCCGGGTCGGGAATATTCTCCCATTTCAGCGCGCCCAGACCTGACTGGTGATAAAGCCGGTCCACGGCTCTGATGGTTTCCGCATCGAGGATGGCATCCTTCAGCAGGAGCGCCAGCCAGCTTTCAAACGCCTGATTGGCCGCAGTGGAAAGCCCGGTGCCTGCACGGACCAGCCCCTGACAGGGCGGATACGACGTGGTCCGCACCGGCTTGAGTATCCCCGCCGCGCCAGCCAGAAACAGCTGTATGCTCTGCTGCACTGCGTGGCGGTGACGCGGTACGTCAGTGCCGTTTATCCACTGCAGCATGACATCGATGCAGACTGATTTACCGGTGATTTCCAGGCGGTTATGACACCATTCGGACATAGTGAATACTCCTCTTTCATAAAAAAAAGAGGACACAGCCCCGTGAGGAGCGGTGTCCTCACGGGACGGCGACAGTTACGGAATAACCGTCACCGGATAAGTTAATTACGCCGCCACAGCCTGACTTTCAGGCAGTGCCAGCAGATATTCCGACGCTTCCCGGGCATGCCGGCAGGCGCGGAACAGGGCCTTTTTGTCAGATTTCAGCACCTTCAGCCAGTGGTCCACATAGCTGTCGTGCTGAACCTCACCGAACACGCCGAGCTGAGCACACAAAAACGCGCTGCCCATTTCGGCGATGAGCTCCTCAAAGGCATACACCGGGTCCCCGAACTGCCGGGATGAGGAGGTTATCCCCTCCCGGTTAAGTCGCTTCGCATGACCGGTACTGTGTACAAGCTCATGCAACAGCGTGGACCAGCAGTCCGCTTCCGTAAAAAACTGCTCAGCCATCGGCATCACAATTTCATCCGTCAGCGGGCGGTAATATGCCCGGTTCTGAGGCAGCATCCGGTTTTTAACCCCAGTGGCGTTAAACATCCGGATCACCCTGTTCATCACGTCCGGACAGAGTATGCCGTCCTCATCCACCGTCGGTGGTTGCTCAGGTGAAGCCGCAACCTCTGCCGGCAACCCCTCACACTGCTCAGCGTTGAACAGCTGCAGGGGTTTGAGCATCGGCACGGTTTCCATCAGCGGTTTACCGTCACTGTCATAAAGGCGGTTGCCTTCGCGATCCTCTGCCTGCTTCGTCCAGTCCTTATAAACCACCGCCAGGGTGGCTTTCTCACCCTTACGCACCTGCCCGCCAGCCTGCTGCGCCTGCCGGTAAGTCATCCAGCGGTTATTGCGAAAACCCTGCTCTTCCGCTGACATCCAGAGAAGCAGGACATTCACGCCGCTGTAGTGACGTCCGGTTGTGGCATTCAGGGGCAGACCGGCCAGACCGCTGCCGGCAGCCGCGCGCCACGGCTTACGCCAGGGCGCTACGCCGTTTTCCAGCGCGACAACAATGCGGTCGGTGATCTGGCGATAAAGGTCAGTCGGTTTTGCCGGACGGCGAGCCGCCTTGCGTGAAGTCGTTTTTTTCATGAGATATACCTTTAATCAGAGGCATACCCCTGCGCCGGCGAGCGCAGAGATACGCCCGTCGACGGGAAATTCAGAGGTCAGTTACCATGCGGCATAAAACCACAGGTATTCATGTTCAAAGTCAAAATCACTGAGCAGGCTTTCCAGCCTGTCACGCAGGGTGAAAACGTACTGCAGCCGGCGCTGAAGAAGCGGATTATCCTCATTCCCCTCTGTAAATGTCGCAATCGCACAGTCCAGCCTCTCTTTCAGTTGCTGAATATGCTCGCGTGACAGTTCCAGACAGGTCGCGTTTTCCACCTCACCGACGTGCTTATCCAGCCAGGTAATCAGTGAAAAATCGCGGCTCAGTTCACACACCGGATGATACGGTGCCGGTACTGCGACGATCTGCCGGTGCTGGCTGTAGAGAAAAATATCCAGTCCCATACGGGCCTCCTTCGGTTCAGAAAGAGGCAGGAATCTTTCCGGCAGGAAAAGTCCCTGCCGGGGTGAATTAACGTCCGGTTATTCGCAGCGCCCCCTGCGGGGTCACCTGCGATAACCTGGCCTGCAGCCTGCCACAGGCGTTCAGAAAAGTTTGATGATCTTCAGGCTTCGCCCGCTTACAGCTGATGAAGGCCGCCTGCGTCAGCAGACGCACGGCGTTTTCACGCCAGCGGCAGAGTTCATCAGGCCCGACACAGGCACTGAAGTGACAGACTGCACTCGCCAAAAGCTGATCGGCCTTCTGGCGATACTGCGCCACTTTCACCCGGTCAGTCGCAGCGGTGAGCACCTGTATCTGTGTGTCGGTAATCAGGAGCCTCAGGTCCGTCCTGCCGGACAGTACAGAGGTGGCTACCGCGTCGCTTATCGACAGTGATTCAATGAAATCATCGCCGCCGGCAAGCAGGCGTGCCGTGTCGTACCAGTCCTCATTTTTCTGAGGGTGACACCCTGCGGCATACGCAATACGCGGCACCGGATCGTTGCCCTGCCAGGCACCGGTGGCCGGCATAAGATAAACACCCTCATCCTTTGCCAGGTGAAGCTGGCCTCCCTGCATACGGGCGGTTAGCAGGACGTTAGTCAGGTCTTTATTGTCGAAAAAAAGCATGGGGCTCTCCTGTAAAAACGGGAGAGCCGCTCCGTCCGGAGTCATCTCTCCCGACGGGGTTAAAGTCAGTACTGTTTAAAACGAGTCAGATTTTTCCGCGACCCGCTTCAGTTCGTACAGATGGAATTCCGCCAGCACGAAGGCATTCCAGTCCTCATTGCTCAGCACCCGCTCACCACCGGAGAGCAGCTGCAGCAGCAGGGAATCAAACGCGCCCTCGCCTACCGGTGTTTTCAGTACCGACTGAGGCGCGGTCAGCGTCGGCTGCTCAGGCAGACCGAGATGTTGTTCAATCCAGCGTAACGGTAACGCCCAGCTGCGACCCTCGTCTGAAGAATGTATCCGGAAGCTGTCCGGACACAGGTTATGCAGCAGGACCATCACAATACGTGCAAAGAAATCGCAGGGCTGATGCTGAAAATCCAGCTCCTGGATACTCAGCGTATTGCGGTTGCGCTCCCGCTCTATAGTCATGTTGACCGGCCAGACACTGCCGCCTGTGTCGCCACGAAACGCCATGACATCAGCAACCGGAAACAGGTCAGCCGCGCGATTAAGCGACGGCAGATACGTATTCCCCGGACGCAGACGCACCGGCAGTTGCCAGAAAGTTTCTGTGACGGCCAGAACGAAAGCATGCCAGTGTCGCAACGGAACCGTGCTGACATGCTCGATGGTGTAGACAACCGACATGGAAGCCGGCGAAGAAAACTGGTTTTTCATCGATAAATCCTCCGCGAATAAAAAAGGGGGGATTTATCCCCCGGACGGGAGTAAATCCCCGTCAGGGTGTGTTCTGTCTGCTGATTACATCCGTTCGAGAGCCGCTATAGCCCGATCACACCGGGCATCCTGGATACCTTCATCCACGGCCTTCTCCCAGAAGGGCCGGTTAATTTCTTTTCCCAGCTCGTCCAGCGTGAAGAGCAGATTTTTAGACGTATCAGGCAAAGGCGGAATATCGCCTTCCCCGAGTAAAAAGACAAACCAGCCATAAGCTGTGCCGGTCCCAATGATGGAATCTTCCAGAAACGTCAGTTCATTCGTTTCATCCCGGTCCGTATGAAGATCGAGACGCTGAAATGCCCTGATGCTCAGGAGTTCACTCTCAAGCAGGCAAAGCCAGCTGAGCGTGTCCAGTGGAGTTTTAAGCGTATAAACGTCTGTGTGCATGGGTATATCCTCAGGTAAATAACGGGATATCCCCGTCAGGGTCCACAACATTTCACGGTCACGGCCTTCATCAGCCGATCAGTGCAGTGCATATGAATCAGATTGCTCCTGATACACATATTCAGGATTAAAGCGGAGGCGTTGCAGCACAGCTAACGACAGTGGATCAGCGAAATTTATGCCAGAAACGGCCACACCATCCAGTATGTCGCCGGCCTTAACCCGGGAAGAATATCCGTAATACTGACACCAGACGCAAAGTTCGGGGTCAGCCGGATCACAATCACCGAGCGGTGCGACAAAAACCTGTTCGCCACAGGAGACGTTATCTCTGAGGATTTCGCCCCTGATGAAAACGCCACTTACGGGGCCATACTGAGCGGGACATACATCCCGTCGCGTCTCAGACATCGACAGAATACGAAAAGTGACGTCGTGCAGTGCTTCAGTCATGAGAATGCCCTCCGGAAAGAAAACGGTAGCGCAGGTGTGCCAGATGCTGTGCCTGGCGGCAGGCATGGCGGTATGCGTTTCGACGACCTGTTATTCCCTCAGGAAAGGAAACCGGCAGGCGGTGAAAAACATACTCGGCGCGGTGGCAGCCTGTACGAACGGTAAGAAAGACGTTAACGCCCTGGTCTTTGACAGAAGAGATATGAGCACGGACGGCATAATTGCCCGAGCCGTTGACATACCAGTTGCTGTTGCGATGCAGATAAATGAAAGATTTCAATTTCCGGACAGCTGCGTCAGCAGACTGCTGAAGCTGAGTAAGGATATGTTCAGGGAAAATCGCAGAAGAGATGACAGACATTGTGTTTCTCCATAAAAAAAGGAAACACCTGCCCGAGCGGGAAGTGTTTCCCGTCGGGGAGTCAGAAAAAACAACATTCTGACTGTCTGGTTAGTACAGAAGGAACCTTTATCGTCGCGTCATAGTGCGCTTAAATTGACGATATCTGCTCTCAAAGGTGTGCAGATTTACCAATTTTTTGCCCCTTTTCAGGTTACAGGAGCTTTTGTTGTAGCCACCCGAAGGCGATTCTCACAGGCTACTGAATCATTGGTGGTTGCAAAAGCAACGTATAAGCCTGTTCATTTTCAAAACAAAACGCAGATCTGTCAAGCCGCAGATAACCTTGTGTACTGAATCATACAACAAGTATTGGATGAGACTTATACTGAACCATCCCCCCAACCATCTCAGGAAGATGATCATGGAACTCATTACCCGCCTTGTTTATATCGATACATCTGCCTATGAACGAAAGCATTTTCAGTTTGGCTTATACATTCTTGAAAAACTGGAGAATTTTGCATCACATGATAAAGTGCGTATCCTTGTTACTGACATCACACGCAGAGAAATTGAATTACATATTCGTAAAAACGCTGAGGAAGCCTTAAAAGAACTTAATAAATTTCAGAAAACGTATGCCCCGATACTGAGAACTACTCCGGCGCATGTACCAACAGAGATATTCGTAAAACCAGGTAATGCTGCCAACTTACTGATTTAGTGTATGATGGTGATTTTAAGGTGCTTGCGTGGCTTCCATTTCCATCAGATGTCCTTCCTGCTCCGTTACTGAAGGCGTGGTGCGTAACGGCAAAAGCACTGCCGGACATCAGCGCTATCTCTGCTCTCATTGCCGTAAAACATGGCAACTACAGTTCACTTACACCGCCTCTCAGCCCGGTACGCACCAGAAAATCATTGATATGGCCATGAATGGCGTCGGATGTCGCGCCAGTGCACGCATTATGGGCGTTGGCCTCAACACGGTTTTACGTCACTTAAAAAACTCAGGCCGCAGTCGGTAACCTCGCGCATACAACCGGGCAGTGATGTGATTGTCTGCGCTGAAATGGACGAACAGTGGGGCTACGTCGGTGCTAAATCACGTCAGCGCTGGCTGTTTTACGCGTATGACAGGATACGGAGGACGGTTGTGGCGCACGTCTTCGGTGAACGCACTCTGGCCACACTGGAGCGTCTTCTGAGCCTGCTGTCGGCCTTTGAGGTCGTGGTATGGATGACGGATGGCTGACGGATGGCTGGCCGCTGTATGAATCCCGCCTGAAGGGAAAGCTGCACGTTATCAGCAAGCGTTACACTCAGCGCATTGAGCGACATAACCTGAATCTGAGACAACATCTGGCAAGGCTGGGACGGAAGTCACTGTCGTTCTCAAAATCGGTGGAGCTGCATGACAAGGTCATCGGGCATTATCTGAACATAAAACACTATCAGTAAGTTGGAGTCATTACCCGATGCACGGTGATGCTGCCAACTTACTGATTTAGTGTATGATGGTGTTTTTGAGGTGCTCCAGTGGCTTCTGTTTCTATCAGCTGTCCCTCCTGTTCAGCTACTGACGGGGTGGTGCGTAACGGCAAAAGCACTGCCGGACATCAGCGCTATCTCTGCTCTCACTGCCGTAAAACATGGCAACTGCAGTTCACTTACACCGCTTCTCAACCCGGTACGCACCAGAAAATCATTGATATGGCCATGAATGGTGTTGGATGCCGGGCAACCGCCCGCATTATGGGCGTTGGCCTCAACACGATTTTACGTCACTTAAAAAACTCAGGCCGCAGTCGGTAACCTCGCGCATACAGCCGGGCAGTGACGTCATCGTCTGCGCGGAAATGGACGAACAGTGGGGCTATGTCGGGGCTAAATCGCGCCAGCGCTGGCTGTTTTACGCGTATGACAGGCTCCGGAAGACGGTTTGCGCACGTATTCGGTGAACGCACTATGGCGACGCTGGGGCGTCTTATGAGCCTGCTGTCACCCTTTGACGTGGTGATATGGATGACGGATGGCTGGCCGCTGTATGAATCCCGCCTGAAGGGAAAGCTGCACGTAATCAGCAAGCGATATACGCAGCGAATTGAGCGGCATAACCTGAATCTGAGGCAGCACCTGGCACGGCTGGGACGGAAGTCGCTGTCGCTCTCAAAATCGGTGGAGCTGCATGACAAAGTCATCGGGCATTATCTGAACATAAAACACTATCAATAAGTTGGAGTCATTACCCTTTTTTCAACTTCTGATGGATGCGAGTGATTGAACTCATACATTAATGTTTTCCCACGAAGTCTTTTTTCAGGTAAGCCTTCGCACATATCGGTAAATAGCTTGCCTGCTTTTATTTTTTCTGTCATCGACATGTTCATTTTTAACATTCCGTCCTGATAAGTTGGTCGGATAAGGCGCTCGCGCCGTATCCGACATTAATTTCTTAAGCGACTTCATTCACCTAGCGACGCAGCAGGGAAAGTGGGCCGGGGCCGCTAAGCGTGAACACGGAAATTAAGGTGAAGCCCAGCGCCACCAGACCCAGCACCAGGTAAGCGCCCTGGAAACCGATGCTTTCATACATATTGCCCGCCAGAATAGACATAAAAATCATCGCCAGTTGCTTAAAGAAGCAGAAACAGACCAGATAAATCGTCGCTGAAAAACGCACTTCAAACTGGCTGGTAATATATTTAAAGCTGCCCACCAGCAGGAACGGTACTTCAAACATATGCAGCGTTTTCAGAATAACCACTTCCAGTGCTGAGGTAGCGAACGATGAGCCAATAATACGTACTGACATAATAGTGCCAGCCAGCAGCAGGGCGTTTTTCCCACCGATGCGATTAATGATCAGTGGCGCAAAAAACATAATCGAGGCGTTAAGTAATTCGCCCATTGTCGTTACGTAGCCAAATACCCGCGTACCCTGTTCACCGGTAGCAAAGAACGAAGTAAAGAAATTAGCAAACTGTTGGTCAAAAACATCGTAGGTGCAGGAAACGCCAATAACATACAGTGACAAAAACCACAGTTTTGGCTGTCTGAACAGTTCCAGCGCCAGCTTAAGGCTAAATGCCGAATGGTTGGCACCTACCGCATTGGCAACCGTGGCAGAAGAGGGCGCATCTGTTTTGGCGAAAAAGAGCAAAACGGCGAGGATGAATGCACAGCCAGAACCCAGCCAGAAAACAAACTGATTATTGATGGTGAACATGATGCCGACAATCGAGGCACACAGCGCCCAGCCAACACAGCCAAACATCCGCGCGCGACCAAATTCGAAATTACTGCGACGGCTGACTTTCTCGATAAATGCCTCTACTGCTGGCGCACCGGCGTTAAAACAAAAGCCTAGATAAATACCACCAACAATCGATCCTACTAAAATGTTGTATTGTAACAGTGGCCCGAAGATAAAAATAAAGAACGGCGCAAACATCACTAACATACCGGTAATAATCCACAGCAGGTATTTGCGCAGCCCGAGTTTGTCAGAAAGCAGACCAAACAGCGGTTGGAATAATAGCGAGAACAGAGAAATAGCGGCAAAAATAATACCCGTATCACTTTTGCTGATATGGTTGATGTCATGTAGCCAAATCGGGAAAAACGGGAAGTAGGCTCCCATGATAAAAAAGTAAAAGAAAAAGAATAAACCGAACATCCAAAAGTTTGTGTTTTTTAAATAGTACATAATGGATTTCCTTACGCGAAATACGGGCAGACATGGCCTGCCCGGTTATTATTATTTTTGACACCAGAGCAACTGGTAATGGTAGCTACCGGCGCTAAGCTGGAATTCCGCCGACACTGACGGGCTCCAGGAGTCGTCGCCACCAATCCCCATATGGAAACCGTCGATATTCAGCCATGTGCCTTCTTCCGCGTGCAGCAGATGGCGATGGCTGGTTTCCATCAGTTGCTGTTGACTGTAGCGGCTGATGTTGAACTGGAAGTCGCCGCGCCACTGGTGTGGGCCATAACTCAATTCGCGCGTCCCGCAGCGCAGACCGTTTTCGCTCGGGAAGACGTACGGGGTATACATGTCTGACAATGGCAGATCCCAGCGGTCAAAACAGGCCGCAGTAAGGCGGTCGGGATAGTTTTCTTGCGGCCCTAATCCGAGCCAGTTTACCCGCTCTGCTACCTGCGCCAGCTGGCAGGTCAGGCCAATCCGCGCCGGATGTGGCGTATTGCTCGCCACTTCAACATCAACGGTAATCACCATTTGACCACTTCCATCAATCCGGTAGGTTTTCCGGCTGATAAATAAGGTTTTCCCCTGATGCTGCCACGCGTGGACCGTGGTAATCAGCACCGCGTCGGCAAGCGTATCTGCCGTGCACTGCAACAACGCTGCTTCGGCCTGGTAATGGCCCGCCGCCTTCCAGCGTTCGACCCAGGCGTTAGGGTCAATGCGGGTCGCTTCACTTACGCCAATGTCGTTATCCAGCGGTGCGCGGGTGAACTGATCGCGCAGCGGCGTCAGCAGTTGTTTTTTATCGCCAATCCACATCTGTGAAAGAAAGCCTGACTGGCGGTTAAATTGCCAACGCTTATTATCCAGCTCGATGCAAAAATCCGTTTCGCTGGTGGTCAGTTGCGGGATGGCGTGGGGCGCGGAGGGGAGTGTCACGCTGAGGTTTTCCGCCAGACGCCACTGCTGCCAGGCGCTGATGTGTCCGGCTGCTGACCATGTGGTCGCGTTCGGTTGCACTACGTGAACCGTTAGCCAGAGTTGTCCGGCGCTCTTCGGCTGCGGTAGTCCAGGCAGTTCAATCAACTGTTTACCTTGTGGAGCGACATCCAGAGGCACTTCACCGCTTGCCAGCGGCTTGCCATCCAGCGCTACCATCCAGTGCAGGAGCTCGTTATCGCTATGACGGAACAGGTATTCGCTGGTCACTTCGATGGTTCGCCCGGATAAACTGAACTGGAAAAACTGCTGCTGGTGTTTTGCTTCCGTCAGCGCCGGATGCGGCGTGCGGTCGGCAAAGACCAGACCGTTCATGCAGAACTGGCGATCATTCGGCGTATCGCCAAAATCACCGCCGTAAGCCGACCACGGATTGCCATTTTCATCATATTTAATCAGCGACTGATCCACCCAGTCCCAGACGAAGCCGCCCTGTAAACGGGGGTACTGACGAAACGCCTGCCAGTATTTAGCGAAGCCGCCAAGACTGTTACCCATCGCGTGGGCGTATTCGCAAAGGATCAGCGGGCGCGTCTCTCCAGGCAACGAAAGCCATTTTTTGATGGACCATTTCGGCACAGCCGGGAAGGGCTGGTCTTCATCCACGCGCGCGTACATCGGGCAAATAATATCGGTTGCGAAGGTGTCGGCTCCGCCGCCTTCATACTGTACCGGGCGGGAAGGATCGACAGATTTGATCCAGCGATAGAGTGCGTCGTGATTAGCGCCGTGGCCTGATTCATTCCCCAGCGACCAGATGATCACACTCGGGTGATTACGATCGCGCTGCACCATTCGCGTTACGCGTTCGCTCATCGCGGGTAGCCAGCGCGGATCATCGGTCAGACGATTCATTGGCACCATGCCGTGGGTTTCAATGTTGGCTTCATCCACCACATACAGGCCGTAGTGGTCGCACAGCGTGTACCACAGCGGATGGTTCGGATAATGCGAACAGCGCACGGCGTTAAAGTTGTTCTGCTTCATCAGCAGGATATCCTGCACCATCGTCTGCTCATCCATGACCTGACCATGCAGAGGATGATGCTCGTGACGGTTAACGCCGCGAATCAGCAACGGCTTGCCGTTCAGCAGCAGCAGACCATTTTCAATCCGCACCTCGCGGAAACCGACATCGCAGGCTTCTGCTTCAATCAGCGTGCCGTCGGCGGTGTGCAGTTCAACCACCGCACGATAGAGATTCGGGATTTCGGCGCTCCACAGTTTCGGGTTTTCGACGTTCAGACGTAGGGTGACGTGATCGGCATAACCACCACGCTCATCGATAATTTCACCGCCGAAAGGCGCGGTGCCGCTGGCGACCTGCGTTTCACCCTGCCACAAAGAAACCGTCACCCGCAGCTCATCGCGCAGCTCGCCGTACATCTGAACGTCTGCCTCCAGTACAGCGCGGCTGAAATCATCATTAAAGTGAGTGGCTACATGGAAATCGCTGATTTGCGTGCTCGGTTTATGCAGCAACGAGACGTCACGGAAAATGCCGCTCATCCGCCACATATCCTGATCTTCCAGATAACTGCCGTCACTCCAGCGCAGCACCATCACCGCGAGGCGGTTTTCTCCGGCGCGTAAAAATGTGCTCAGGTCAAATTCAGACGGCAAACGGCTGTCCTGGCCGTAACCGACCCAGCGCCCGTTGCACCACAGATGAAACGCCGAGTTAACGCCATCAAAAATAATTCGCGTCTGGCCTTCCTGTAGCCAGCTTTCATCAACATTAAATGTGAGCGAGTAACAACCAGTCGGATTCTCCGTGGGAACAAATGGCGGATTGACCGTAATGGGATAGGTCACGTTGGTGTAGATGGGCGCGTCGTAACCGTGCATCTGCCAGTTTGAGGGGACGACGACAGTATCGGCGACAGGAAGATCGCACTCCAGCCAGCTTTCCGGAACCGCTTCTGGTGCCGGAAACCAGACAAATTGCCACTCACCATTCAGGCTGCGCAACTGTTGGGAAGGGAGATTGGTGCGGGCCTCTTCGCTATTACGCCAGCTGGCGAAAGGGGGATGTGCTGCAAGGCGATTAAGTTGGGTAACGCCAGGGTTTTCCCAGTCACGACGTTGTAATACGACGGCCAGTGAATCCGTAATCATAGTCATAGCTGTATCCTGTGTGAAATTGTTATCCGCTAACAATTTCACACAACATACGAGTCGGACGCATAAAGTGTAAAGCCTGGGGTGCCTAATGAGTGAGCTGACTCACATTAATTGCGTTGCGCTCACTGCCCGCTTTCCAGTCGGGAAACTTGTCGTGCCAGCTGCATTAATGAATCGGCCAACGCGCGGGGAGAGGCGGTTTGCGTCTTGGGCGCCAGGGTGGTTTTTCTTTTCACCAGAGAGACGGGCAAAAGCTGATTGCCCTTCACCGCCTGGCCCTGAGAGAGTTGCAGCAAGCGGTCCACGCTGGTTTGCCCCAGCAGGCGAAAATCCTGTTTGATGGTGGTTAACGGCGGGATATAACACGAGCTGTCTTCGGTATCGTCGTATCCCACTACCGAGATATCCGCACCAACGCGCAACCCGGACTCGGTAATGGCGCGCATTGCGCCCAGCGCCATCTGATCGTTGGCAACCAGCATCGCAGTGGGAACGATGCCCTCATTTAGCATTTGCATGGTTTGTTGAAAACCGGACATGGCACTCCAGTCGCCTTCCCGTTCCGCTATCGGCTGAATTTGATTGCGAGTGAGATATTTATGCCAGCCCGCCAGACGCAGACGCGCCGAGACAGAACTTAATGGGCCCGCTAACAGCGCGATTTGCTGGTGACCCAATGCGACCAGATGCTCCACGCCCAGTCGCGTACCGTCTTCATGGGAGAAAATAATACTGTTGATGGGAGTCTGGTCAGAGACATCAAGAAATAACGCCGGAACATTAGCGCAGGCAGCTTCCACAGCAATGGCATCCTGGTCATCCAGCGGATAGTTAATGATCAGCCCACTGACGCGTTGCGCGAGAAGATTGTGCACCGCCGCTTTACAGGCTTCGACGCCGCTTCGTTCTACCATCGACACCACCACGCTGGCACCCAGTTGATCGGCGCGAGATTTAATCGCCGCGACAATTTGCGACGGCGCGTGCAGGGCCAGACTGGAGGTAGCAACGCCAATCAGCAACGACTGTTTGCCCGCCAGTTGTTGTGCCACGCGGTTGGGAATGTAGTTCAGCTGCGCCATCGCCGCTTCCACCTTTTCCCGCGTTTTCGCAGAGACGTGGCTGGCCTGGTTCATCACGCGGGAAACGGTCTGATAAGAGACACCGGCATACTCTGCGACATCGTATAGCGTTACTGGTTTCACATTTACCACCCTGAATTGACTCTCTTCGGGTGCTATCATGCCATACCACGAAATGTTTTGCGCCATTCGGAGGGGGCACGCCGAAGTGAGATTCAAAATGCCGACGTCAGTTCACAGGTGGGTAATGATACCAACGTGTTGATTTCGTATTTTCACTGACACCAGGATCATCCTGATGTTACAAGGATTGAATGACTACAGATTAAAATAGTCATCAACAGGTTGACAGCATTACCCAGAATATCGCAGCCTGGCTTAAGTCATCCATTTAATTATTAATCAAGGGATTATCAATGAAAAATATCATGACGTTATTCCTCTCTATAATCCTGCCTTTTTCAGTCTGTGCTCAAACCGTGACGGCAACAGGCGATACACTGGAGCAGACGGAAGAAAAAATTCGCCAGCAGGCTGACAAGCAGGGTGACAGGTATTATAATATTACCGAAGCCCGCATGGGAAATAAAGTACATATCACAGCAGAAATCCTGCCGAAATAAATAGTTCGGGGTAATACTGCCCCCTGATTTTACAGGTATGGATATTGACGCGGTCAAAGATATTAATATCAATATTACATGCTGAAGGTTTTTATTTTTGATTCATTAATAACTTTATAAACTATCATGGGTGGGGAACTGCGAGTTACCCGTACATGTCGGGTAAAACTCACCCATCATCATGTACAGCAACTCCAGACTCCCCACTGGCAGCAGTACTTGCGGATATCTTGTCAAGAAAAATGCGAATGACTCACACACCCGGAATAAAGAAACGATATTTTTTGCATGTCAAAACAATTATCAGATTAAAAATAAATCCAACAAGTAAAAAAGAGACAATCAATCCTTTCAGAAACGGAAAGTCAATAAATGAAACAGTAAGACTTGCTGGCGCATCAAGCATTAAAGCTATTCGAACATGTAAATTTACTGATTGATAATTTAAAGAAGCCACAGCCCTGCATGAGCTGTGGCTGTACATCCTGAAAATTCAGTAGCGATACAATCTATTCTTTTTCCTTACGAAAATAAACTTGTTTAATATAACGCCCCCGACCATCTCCATGGCCCAGGTCCATTGAAACTAATGCCTCGGATTCATCGCGACTCATTCCATTTTTAATATGGTGATTTACAGCATCGCGGGAGTAAGCGTAACGTAAACTGTGCGGCGCATTTTTACCATTCATTCCGGCCTCTCTTACAATATTACGGTAGCGATCAATAGCGGTATGCAGAGAGGGTTTATCAATCAGTTTTCCGTTATGTTCACTGACATAACTAATTGCCTTGTCAAGAATTGATAAAACTTTTTCGCGATTAAAAACTGTCGTTTCCCTTGGACGTCCGCCTTTAGTCCCGAAAACAACACGGACACGCTCATGATTATTAATCAGTGCCTGCCTCCATGTCTTTAAAGACTTTGCAGACTGAACGGTTTCTTCTGTTCTCAATCCAAGATATCGGGAAAGTTGCACAGCAAGAGCAACGCCCTCGTCTTTTCTTTGGGCAAAACTGACCACAGCATTAAGTTTTTCGTCTGTAATGGGAAGTTTAGTTCCATCCCGGTTAGCACCAGAAATCCCGAGCGCCTGATTACTCAGGTTAATGTGACTGGGATCGGCCAGTTTATTTCTTCCTGCTGATAATAAAACAGAACGGATAGCAGACATCTCATTCTGTAACGTCCTGAGAGATAAACTATCTGCCTTCCTGCTCTCAATATACTTTTCAATATGGGAAGTTTTGATATGTTTTACGTCCCTGATCTGAATATTCAGTTCAGACAGTCGTTCAGAAAAACGTTCTGCGATTCTTGAACGGTCAGCCACCGTTTTATAACTTCCCCGCCCCTGACGGGCAAGCGTGACGAGTTGTTTGCACAGCTGTTTACTGAATCTGGACATTTCACTCTCTCCAAAGGCATACACGTCCCTCTGCTTGTAAAGAAGCAGACGGATCTGTAGACCAGCAATTCATTCCCCGACGACACGGTTGCTGTTGCGCTTCCTGCGTCTCGACTGGTATCTGTGCATCGGGGCGGCGAATTGTTGAGTTCTTGCGAGGCACCCCAGATCTCTGATCTGTTTGCTGCTTATGCAGAGCTGACTTACGTCAAGCTGCCTCCAACACTACTGCTCGTAGTGTCGCCATCGATACCGAGTCGATTTCCTCCTTACTGATAGTTGAACGTTCAGACGGCCTCCCGTCGTGCTTACGTTGATGTGAAAGTGATTTTAAAACCGCACTGACACGGGCTACATGTTGGTCAGATGGTAGTAAAACGTTGAAAACCACGTCTTACGTGGGTTGAGACGTTATGCGCTGCGCGCGTCACTTGGTAGTGTCTTCGCCACTTCACAAGTGACGCCGCGCAGCTTCGTGCTCCTAATGCAACTCCGTAAGCGGCCAAATGTACCAAATGGCCTTATCCGTCGATGCAAAAGTCGTACGAAACTCAGGGCGTATCACTGCAAATGAGAAGACGTTGAACTGATGCCGTTCACAGAACGGAAGTGAATTGAAACTGGCAGATTTGCTACACAGTAAACCTTCATCGCCGCGTCATAGTGCGCCTTCATAGACGATATCTGCTTTCAAAGGTGAGCAGATTTGCCACATTTTTCATGTACTCCCTTTCAGGCTTAGAGAGTTTTATTGTGCAGTCACCCGAAGGCGCTCCTCACAGACTGCCGGAACATTGGTGGTCGCAGCTTAAGTGCGACTGTAGCCACCCAAAGGCGCTCATCACAGGCTACAAGAGCATTGGTGGTCGCCAGTGCGACAGTACAACAGTTTGATAGTACCAACAGGGAAATACGACGTCAAATGGATGTAGACATCGTTTTTTGGGTGAGTAATATGTAGTTTTCTCCGATGAAAGTGGTTGATATGGATATTTTAAAACAACGCCTTATGATTCTGATTTTCGGATTATCTAACTTTTTATTCTTTTATTTATTATTAACCTCTATTGATCTAAATATATTCTTAATGACTAAATAGATGCGCGGAATAGTAGATCACTGAAAGGGAACTCAGCCCGGATTGTGCGATCTGATCAATCGCCAAACCAACCAAAACCACCAACCGGACTGAGCGATGCCGATCATAGCACCAATACCCCGTGGCGAACGACGCCTGATGCAGAAAGCTATTCATAAAACGCGCGATAAAAATCATGCCCGCAGACTCACGGCCATGCTGATGCTTCATCGGGGTGAACGGGTCAGCGATGTTGCCAGAACTCTCTGTTGTGCCCGTTCATCCGTTGGTCGCTGGATTAACTGGTTTACGCACTCAGGTATTGAAGGCCTGAAATCCTTACCCGCAGGGCGCTCCCGACGCTGGCCTTTTGAACATATCTGCACCCTGTTACGTGAGCTGATAAAGCATTCTCCCGGCGATTTTGGTTATCAACGTTCACGCTGGAGCACCGAATTACTGGCATTAAAAATCAATGAGATAACCGGTTGCCAGTTACATGCAGGAACCGTTCGCCGCTGGTTGCCATCTGCGGGGCTTGTATGGCGCAGGGCCGCGCCAACTCTGCGTATCCGTGACCCACATAAAGATGAAAAGATGGCGGTAATCCACAAAGCGCTGGATGAATGCAGCGCAGAGCATCCGGTATTTTATGAAGATGAAGTGGATATCCACCTTAATCCTAAAATCGGTGCGGACTGGCAGTTGCGCGGACAGCAGAAACGGGTAGTGACGCCGGGGCAGAACGAAAAATACTATCTGGCCGGCGCACTGCACAGTGGCACGGGTAAAGTCAGGTAGTTATCATTAACACATAATGATAACTACCTTTTCCCGATAAAATATCACTCACCTATAGCCACGGAATGAATTTCCTTCATCAACTTCTGTACGCCAGATCCCGATAGCCTTTCTGCAGATGCCGATGAATATGTTATATAGAGTTTACTTCCACTCCCGTTTTTTTCAATTTCTACATCTAAATGATCGTTATCATTCCAGTCAGAGCCCATTTTATAATAGCTACCAGGTATTGCCTCCCAAACTGGATGTGCATCATCTTCAGCGGCCGCTTTCCATGCCCCGTCATTAGAGCTATTCCGTAAACTATCCAGCTCCTGACTTGACATAAACTTGTAATGTCTTTTTATTCTGGCAGCAGCAGTATCTACATCAACAGCTACAGTATAATTTTTAGACTTGGATTCTTTTTTTAATGACTGAGGTAAATGCATTGGTGTCGTAACATCAGTTGATGGGTTAGAGTTTCCCCTCAAAGAGTTCATTATACCTGAAGCACCATGACTGATTTTATTATTTGTATCTGCTATTTCCTGCATGCTACAGGCTGTGACAAGAGCAGGAATTATTAAAATGGCGGTAAGACTCCTCACGATCCATATCCTCCAAACATATTTACTAAAAAAGCGGTCAATGAAAAGTACGCTTGACTTATTCACCATGTAACAGACTGTAAACCCTGCCGTATAGAGTTTGTAATGTCAATGGTGCGGTTTTGAGCAAATATAAAAAAGATTACCTTACTCTGACAATATCATCCAATCTGTTTGTAAAAGCGGGCGAAAGTCTTTCTATTCGCATCTTTCAGCCTGTGGCATCACTTTTAATGCCCTGCCCTGCAAACCAGACTGAACCCTTACCAGAGCTGTTAATGCTGTCTATGAGTGTCATTAATTCATCGCTATTACGATGAGGCTGAAGGTCATCGAACAGGGTAAGTTGTAATACTGCCGCGCTGCGAAAATCGGTGAGAATTACACCTGCGCGTTGATAACGATGCCCCGGGATGAATATTGTTTCAAGAGCTCTTACAGCCGCCTTGATGATATCCCGGGAATCACGGGCCGGAACAGCAAGCTCCGTTACAGCCTGATTTTAAAGAACGACTCATTCTCTGCAAAGGGACTGGTACTGATGAACACCGCTACTCGTTTACAAAACTGGCGCTCTGCGCGTAACTTTTCCGCTGCACGTTCGGCATGAGCGCAGACGGCCTGATGGATGCTGAATTCATCTGTAGGTTTTTCTCCAAAGGAGCGGGAGCATATGATTTGCTCCTTTGGAGCTGTAAACTCTTCAAGGCCCAGGCAGGGCATGCCGTTGAGTTCTCTTACTGTTCGTTCAACAACCACTGAAAATTGCTTACGAATAAATGAAGGAGACAGCTCAGACAGCTGGAGTGCATTGTTAATCCCCATCAACTGCAATTTTTTACCGAGCCGACGGCCAATACCCCAGACCTCTTCGACTGGCACCAAGGCCATTAACTTTCGCTGTCGCCCTATATTGCTCAGGTCAACTACTCCTCGCGTAGCTGGCCAGCGTTTACTTGCATATTGGGCCAGTTTAACCAGAGTTTTCGTTGGGCCTATCCCCACTGACCCTGACCCAAAATCCTGTTCCATTCAGAAACAGAATTCCGGCATGATAAACACTCCCCTGAACGGAGGTGGTGCCGATGAAAAAGTCACGATTCACCGAAGAGCAGATTGTTTTTGCCCTGAAGCAGGCTGAACTGGGTACGTCAGTGCCGGACGTCTGTCGCAAGCTGGGCATTTCGGATGCCACTTTCTATACGTGGCGTAAAAAATACGGTGGTATTTCTCCTTCGGAGCTGAAGCATATGCGGCAACTGGAAGAGGAAAATCTGCGGCTGAAGAGGCTGGTTGCCGATCTGAGCCTCGACAAGGCGATGCTGCAGGACGTGCTGGCAAAAAAGAGCTGACGCTGGCACACCTGCGCGAATGGGTCAGGGATTTGCAAGCCCGCTACGGGGCCAGTGAGAGACAGGTCTGTTTTGCGCTGCGGGTCAGCCGCAGCTCGTTTCGATATCGTTCTGTGGCCGCCGACGACAGCGCACTGCGGCTACGCATCCGTGAGATAACCGAAACCCGGGTTCATTACGGGTACCGCCGGGTACACGTGATGCTCAGGCGGGAAGGCTGGCGCGATAATCACAAACGGATCTACCGGCTTTACAGCGAACAGGGGCTGTCACTGCGTCTCAAACGGCCACGCCGCAATAAATCGGCCCAGCGCCGACAACCGCAGCCTCAGGGTCTGTATCCGAATCACGTCTGGGGCATGGATTTTGTCTCTGATGCGTTGTTTGACGGGCGACGACTGCGCCTGCTGACGGTTATCGACCTGTACACCCGCGAATGCCTGGGGATCTGCGTGGGGCAGAATTTGCGTTCAACAGAAGTGGCAGAAATGCTGAACAGCATAGCGCTCAGACGTCCTTTACCTCAGTTGCTGAAAACCGATAATGGTTCTGAATTTGCAGGTAAAATGCTGGACAGATGGGTGTACGAAAGAGGCATCAGAATCGACTTCTCACGCCCGGGAACACCGACGGACAATGCGACGGTGGAGTCCTTCAACGGCAGGTTACGGCAGGAATGCCTGAACGAAAACTGGTTCATGTCCCTGGAGGATGCACGGTGCAAAATCGAGGCCTGGCGCATACACTATAACCAGAGACGTCCCCATTCTGCGCTGGGCTGGATGACGCCATCTGAATTTGCTGAAAAGTCTGCCGGTTGCCTGAATATGCAGCCAACATGAAGCCGGTTATTCCTGATTATGACTGGAGCATATTCGGGGTCAGGGTCATATGAAGACATTACTAACATCACGGTGTATTAATCAACGGGGAGCAGGTCAGGGCTGCATGGCGAGCGCTACAAAACGGGCTTTCTCTTCGGGAGTATAACGGCGGCGCTTTTGCTCGCCAGTGATCACTTCGATTCTTTGCACAGGACACTCCTTAAACATAGCTCTATGCCTATGTCTTACTGGTGAAGTGTCCGGTTTAAACGGGGGCTATTACAGGATACTAATAGCCCTTGTTAATTGCACAAAAAATCGGCTATGGCTATAGTGGTCTTTAAGGCTTACCTAGTATGGAGGAATGTAATGCCTCAATCTCAAAAAAATCGAGCTTGGAATCGTGGAGCAAGACTTGCAATCCTTTATAAGCAAATGAAAGTTAATCGTAAGCGTGCAGTGAGAACCGTATTGACGAAGTGAAGCTGGTCAGGCAGGCAGAGTAACCCGCCACGGGAGCAGAGCACCCACCCGGTTCACAGGCCAGTCGGCGATGACATCAAGTACATAATGCAGATAGCGTTCCGGATCCACGCCGTTTAATTTGCACGTCCCGATAAGACTGTACAGTGACGCACCGCGCTCACCACCATGATCCGAGCCGAAGAACAGCCAGTTTTTTCTCCCCAGACTGACCCGTCGTAGGGCGTTTTCGGCAATGTTATTATCCACCTCCACCCAGCCATCTTCTGCATAGCGGATCAGCGCCGGCCACTGGTTCAGCGCATACCCGAACGCCTTCGCCAGTTCTGAGTGCCTTGAGAGGGTTTTCTGTTTCTCCCGCAGCCACCCCTCCAGTGACGCCAGCAGCGGCAGCACTTTTTGGTGCCGGACTGCCTGCCGTTCCTCTGCTCTTTTACCTCTGAGCTCCGACTCGATGGCATACAGCTCGCCGATCCGTTTCAGCGCCTCCTCCGTCAGGGCTGACGGGGTACGGACGTGAACATCGTGGATTTTTCGGCGGGCATGGGCCCAGCACGCGGCTTCCTTTATATGGCCGTCGCGGTAGAGCTCGTTGAACCCGGCGTAGGCATCAGCCTGCAGTACGCCACTGAAGCCTGCAAGATGGGTCTGAGGGTGGATACCTTTTCTGTCCGGGCTGTAAGCGAACCACACTGCGGGGGCCAGCGCTGATCCGGCGTTGCGGTCGTCTCGAACGTACGTCCATAAGCGCCCGGTCTTCGTCTTCTTATTGCCCGGCAACAGCACCGGGACAGGCGTATCGTCAGCATGGAGTTTGCCGTCGGTCAGGACATAGTGCTGAAGGGCTTCATCCAGCGGTGCCAGCAGACGACAACACGCATCCACCCAGCCCGACAGTACAGAACGACTCAACACTACACCCTGGCGGGCATAGATCTCCGACTGGCGATACAGCGGTGTGTGCTCTGCATACTTTGAGGTCAGCACTCGGGCCAGCAGCCCCGGTCCGGCGATCCCCCGTTCGATGGGGCGCGAAGGAGCCGGGGCCTGAACGATGCGATCGCACCGACGGCAGGCATGCTTTTCACGGACTGTCCGGATAACCCGGAAGGCGCTGCGCATCAGCTCCAGCTGTTCGGCGGCATCCTCACCCAGGTAACTCAGCGAACCACCGCACTCCGGGCAACACGGCTCAGTCGGCAGCAGCCGCTTCTCATCCCGTGGGAGTGACTCAGGGAACGGTTTGCGGGTGCGGGTCTGACGCAGCGGGCGCTGCACTGCCGGGTCATCCACCCGGCCGGTCAGCGTATCGCTTTCCTGCTGCAGCAGGTTCAGGTCAGCTTCCATTTGCGCGATACGGCGGGATACCTTTTCGGAACGACTGCCGAAGTTCATCCGGCGCAGCTTATCCAGTTGCGCCTGCAGATGGTCTATTTCGCGTTCCCGGTTGCTCAGCTTTTCCTGCAGGGCGTGGATCAACGCTTCCTGTTCGGCCAGGCGCTGTTTCAGCAGAAGGATGTCGTCAGAAGAGGTATCGTTCATAAGCCTGTATTTTACCAGGCTTATTCTGCGACAACCAGGATAAAGAGCGCTACAACATGGTCAGGGATGTCAGTAACCGCTTTGGCTGTCGCCAGTCGATACCTTCCATCAGCATCGCCAGTTGCGCCGGCGTCAGGAACACTTTGCCATCGCGGGCTGAGGGCCAGGCGAAGCGACCACGTTCCAGTCGCTTTGTCAGCAGGCACAGACCATCGCCGGTGGACCAGAGCAGTTTTACCTGACTGCCGCTGCGTCCCCGGAAGATGAAGACGTGGCCGGACATCGGGTCATCTTTCAGCGCGGTCTGCACCTTTGCGGCGAGGCCATTGAAGCCGTTGCGCATATCGGTGATACCGGCAACCAGCCAGATTTTTGTGCCTGCGGGAAGATTTATCATACCGGCCCCCGCATCAGTTCGCGCAGGACAGTGCTCATGAGTTCAGCAGAGGGATGAGTCAGTGTTATTTCTCCTCCCCGACATTTTATGTGGCAGGTAGCGGGAGGAGAGCAGGATGGTAGTTCGAAGGTTGGGAGAGAAGAGCCCGCCTGAAGCTGCACGGGTATCAGGGCAGGAAGCGACGATGAGTTTTTTCGGGGCCGACAGACCCGCCCTTCACGCTGCCAGAGCCTTATCCATTTAAAGAGCAGGTTATCATTGACGTCATGTTTCCGGGCCAGTGCGGCAATACTGCCTTCTTCTTCAAGAGCCAGCCTGACCAGTTCCATTTTGAATTCAGGGGAATAGTGTTTCCGGGGAAGTCTTTCTTTAGCGCGCATGAGGTGTCCACCTGCAAAATAAGTGGGTGCTTAAGTTACAGGATCCTGGATTCGGGACCAGACGGTACTCAGACGACGCTTACAGTTAATCTCCTGAATCTTGATAAAATTTGCGTAACATTGGCAAAGAAAAATAGAATACCTACATGGATTGGCCATATACCCTTGATTCTGGTTTTTGCCGGCACTCTAGCAGGGCTTTTGACAGTGGGTTTTGTGATCTCCGCATGCCTGATCTTTCTTTTATGTATCACCTTCATTGCAAAAAATGTCAGCTCGTCAGCTCCTGACGATGATGATTCAAGCACAGGCCCCGGTTACAGATATGGTAAAGATGGATATGGTTATTATACGGGTTCTGATGACATTACGTCTGAGAAACTAGATTAAGCGAGGCATTCACGCCTCGCTTAATATGCCATTATAAACGAACACTTTTTTTAACTGAATCTACAGCTGCTCCCCCGGTTTCTTGAGGTTTAGCAACCCCAGTTTTAAGTGCCCCAGAGATTACATCGCCTATTCTTACTCCCGCCCAAGATAATGCTCCTAACCAAACGGCAGGCAGTACAATAAACATCGCTCCCATAACCAGATTCATAATAAGGTCATCGGTACTGTTCTGCAGCCCTGCCATATTAAAGCGGCTGTGAGTGTCTGAACTGTACAACGCGGTTAACAACCAGCTGTCGAGCCAGCGCGCCAGTTCCCACCAGAATGTCAGGAAGTTAAGAGCAAATATCACAAAGGTCAGCGTAATAACGGTTTTGAATTCGTAGGCCGCAAATGCCAGGATCAGCGGCAGCATGACATATATTGCCATCAGCAGGATGGCCTGCACCATTGGCAGCGCCTGCCGCATCGCATCGAACGCCGGGAACGCGGCCAGACTGCCGAGGGCCGTACCGCCAATGGAGGCCACGCGCGCCGCGGCATTATCCAGGGTAAAATCGGCGTTGCCGCCATAGCCGGCATACACGTGACCATTCTGTGAGACCGTCAGGCTTTCCGGGCTGACCAGACGACGGATGACGGCTTCCTGATAGTCACTGTCGTTAAAGCCTGACATTTTCATTGCGGCCGAGATACGCAGCCACATATCGGGGTCGGCCTGGTCCTTCACCCGTGCTTTCAGTCCGGTGTCCGTACTGCTCCACCACTCGCTGCAGGTGGGATAGCCTCCTCTTCCTGTATTGGGCCGGCCGCTGTCCCGGCTGTCGGTCCACGGGAACGCAGCCCGGGGCAGTTTGGACTGCAACGAAGGATAATACCGGCTCAGGAATGTACTGC
This sequence comes from Citrobacter sp. RHBSTW-00859, assembly GCF_013729795.1. NCBI lineage: Bacteria > Pseudomonadati > Pseudomonadota > Gammaproteobacteria > Enterobacterales > Enterobacteriaceae > Citrobacter > Citrobacter sp. RHBSTW-00859. The sequence continues at coordinate 4,472,217 of NZ_CP056284.1, forward strand.
TGCCAATCCATTCGATATCACGCAGCGTGGTTTTGTCCTTTGTCTGGCCCTGATCCTGTTGCTTCCACAGATACAACGCAACCGAATAGCAGTCGTTGGTGAAGTCCTGCAGTTCCTGCGCCAGCGCTTTGTTGTCGATACGCGTATGCTGCACTTCAAAGCGGATCTGGCGCATGTCAGGGCGGCAGGGAATGGTCGCCACGGCTGCCTGGGTTACCCCTTTTGAGAGTTTATGAATCAGCACCCACCATACCGGTGCTGCAGCCGTCTGGCCGTTGAGACTGGTGACCACGCCGGCATAGCCGCTTTCATCCGGCGCTTTTGGCGTCCACACACCACAGCTCTTTGCCCGGGTTGTGTCGTACTGCATCGTACTGAGGCTGACATTAATCAGCGGTACGCAGCAGGCAATCATCACCAGGAAACCGGCATACAGCGCGTTCTCGATACGGGGCAACGACAGCATCCCCTTGTTGCCTTCATCCTCCCCCTCTTCGCGGACCCTGAGCCAAACCCCCACCACCTTAAACGCCAGCGGCAGGACAAAAAGCCCGGTACTCAGCAGGACATTCCACAGGCCGTTATTGATCACCCAGCCGAGCAGCGTGAGAAAATACTCAAGATAGCTGTTTGTCGTCATCTTCAGGCTCCCGGACCGGTAAACATCGCGTACTCACATAACGCGATAAAAAGTACACTGACCACACTGATGCGCAGCAGTGGTCGCCTGTACGACTCTTGCAAACCCGGCGCATGCCGGATTTTCAAGAGGCCCCACGCAACCAGCGCATACAGCGCCAGTCGCCATATCAGCCAGCCGTAGCGCGTCGACTGCATCCAGCTCCGGAATGCAGCAGCTTCAGTCGGATGTTTCATGGCGGTGTCAGCCACCATCAGTGAGACCACCATGAACAGCGCCATGCAGGCGAGGAAAATGCCGGCACGGGTCAGGACTTTCCTGACAGTCGTTTTTTTACGCATCCTTATTCCCTCATTCAGCCGACTGCGGCGCTGCCATCTGGTTGAAGCGACTGTCGGTATTGTCATCAGACTGGGTCTGCGGGTTGGTTTCGACGCGCTGGTTCTCCCTGTCGATAATGGTCAGCACCGAATTACGTGACAGTTCACGCTTCATCTCCATCTCGTTTTTCAGCGCCGCGATTTCCCGATCCAGCGCCTCAATACGCTGGCCGGCGGTATCAATGGCCTTTGGCTGAGCGGCAGCATTCGGCTCCGACATACCGGTAACCATCATGCGACGCATCAGCAGCGCCGTTTCCACCGTGTCAGACATGGCCAGCTCGCCTGCAAGGCGGGCGGTCAGGGCCGCGTTATCCGGATCACGCTGCAGGGCTTTAATCACGCCGGCCGTCACCGGCAGTCCGCCTGTTTTCAGCTTCGCCAGATTCGCGGCCGTGGGCTTTTCCGTACCGTTGACGAGCCTGACCAGCTGCTCAGCGTTGGCTTTGGTTGCCTCTTCCAGCAGTGGGGCAAAGCCGGTGCCGGCAACGGTCGTACCGGGCTGGTCATCCGCATCACCGCTGGTACATTCGCTCGCGTTGGCACAGGTGCGCATCGAACGATCGCCCAGCACCTTCACGGTCATGGCCGCCGCCTCTTCCGCGCTGCCGAATTTAGAGCATGCGCCACCGTTACAGCTGCTTTCGCCGACAGTCGAATTAGCGGTGACAGGCAGACCGTTCATCATGTTGTAGCCGGCAGCAACAAGGTCATGGGTGACACGGATGGCGGGCTGCCCCGCCCCCCCACGTTTCTGACCGCCAATCCAGTTATTGCCCGACGTGCCGGTGACTTTCCGCCCCGCCTCATCTGCACGAACCGCGTCAGTGTCTCCGCTGTTCACAACAGACTTGTATTCATCCATCATGGCCTGCTGCGTCCAGTTACTGCTGTCGCTGAAGTCCATCATCTTTTTCGCCATGTTCTGGCAGTTGAGCTGCGCCTTGTCGAATGACACATTGGCCTGAAGCACGCCGTTTGTGAGCATGTCATACAGACCGGGGTTGGCCCGCTGAATGACCATCGCCGGCAGACTGGCCACCGCGCCGGTGGCCCCCTGAATCACGTCGCCCATCAGGTTTTTAAAGCCTGATGTGACGCCGTTGAGCTGGTTGCCGACGGTGGTTTTCAGGTCAAAATTGCCGCACATCAGGTCACTGCTCCAGCCGGTATTCAGCCCCAGCTTCTGCATATTGCCGCGCGTGGCCGGCTGGGAAATGACCGAGCCGCCGCCGAGGGTGTAGAACAGTTTGTCTGACACCGCCCCATCCACGGACTTGCCGTAACCGATGGCGCTGTTGTTCACCTGCGGCAGGGACATGCCCAGGATGGTATTGTCATCATCGGCTGCGTGCGCGGCCGGGAGGACGTTCAGCAGGGAGCCGGTCAGCAGCAGGCTTACGCGAGCGGCTGAAAATGAAGGTGTTTTTTTCACGGTTTTCCTCATCAGATATCAGTGCTGCCCAGAAATGTCTGCCCGCGTCGTTTGCAGCAGCTGTAGGGCTGCCAGAACGCAAAGGCTTCGTTGTTGTCGCTCGCGGCGGTGTGGCTCCCGTCCGGGAAGACGGCACATGACTGTGTCATGTGGGGGGCCAGCCGCTGCCATTTGTGATTGCGTGTGCCGGTGTTTTCCTTAACCTCGCCCGGTGGCCAGTACCCGTCATGACGGTTGCCTTTGAGCACCTGATACACATGCGGCTGCCCGGCGCGGGTGATAATGTCTGCGACACGCTGTGCCACCACGGCAGAGGCTTTATCATCATCGGTCTGGCTGACAAACCCCGAACGGGGATAGACGTTGCCCCACATATTTGCTGCGGCCTGACTGCCGATTTCCCGCTGGCCGGGCACAAGCGCCTCCGGATAGAGGGACTCCGGCACGCCCGTGCGCCAGGCCGCCGAATCCAGCGTACTCAGGAAGTAAGGCATTAACGGGGTGGCTGCGGTATCACAGGAATAGCCCGGAATACTGCCGCCAATCAGGGAGGTGGCCGGGTGGCCAATCGCATCGGCATATTTGAAACGGACGGCAGACTTGCGCTGGCCGGGATTTTTCATGTCGGCCGGATTGGCTCCTCCGGCAGAAACACCGGAAAGCCCGCTGGTCACAGCACTCTCTAACCCGCCGGCGGTCTGGCTGACAAACGCCATTTCCTGCCACGGGTTGCCGCCCGGAGCGACATAGGTCGAAACGACTGTCTGAGGAATGAAGTGGGTGACTTTGACCGATGTGCGCACCTTGCAGCCAAAGGGGGTGCAGAACAGCCAGTAACAGATGCCACTCACACGCCAGCTGATACAGTTTTGCGACACGGCGCTGGCAATAATCTGCGCGGTGTTAAGTGCTGCAATAGCTGCCGGCGCGGTTGCCGTACCCAGTACCGTGGCAACCGCCAGCGAGCACACCGTGGTTCTGATGCGGGAAGGTTTTGTATTCACTGACCACCTCCCCGGTTACGCAGGGAAGTGGCCACGGCCACATCCGTGGTGCCGTACACCACATCGCGGTCATCAAATACCACAGCCGGCACTTTTTTGATGCCCAGCTCCCAGGCCCGGACCACCTGCCGATAAGAATCGTTTAGTTGCAGCTGTTTTTGTTGCCAGGCAGGAGACGTCATAATCTGCCTGACCTGTGCTTCGGCCTGCTGCGGGTCTGCAGGCAATTCCCCGAACATGTCGGCCTGCAGCCGGTCAGGACCATCAAGAAGGACCACCGGCACGTCCGGCGGCAGATTTGTCGGCAGATGTTGACTGTCGGTGAAGAAGACCGTGCCGGCCAGTGCGAATGCCGGCAGCAGAGCCGGCAGGAAAACAAGAGGGGTCAGTTTCATGAATCGGGACTCCGTCAGACTGAATCGTCTGTCAGCGTGCCCGCGGCCGTTCATAAAAGCCGCAATAAACTCATTTTCAGAACTCAAAAATTAATCTGCAAGTTTAGAATTTTCCTTTCCCACTGCTTTACCTGTTCTGACTGACCGCTGCGTGCCCAAGCCGTGTGAAAACTGTTTTGGTCGCTTAATCTGAGAAAAACGGGGCTGAAAACTACGCTCATACGTAAAATTTGGCTCAGCTAAACAGTCGAGTAATTACAGATTTTGCGTAGGTGCGCGAACTTCAGTTTTGGGTTAGGGCCCATAGCGCAGTCGGACTGACGGCTCGGTCTGAGGAGGATCCGGGGGCGGACTAAACCGGGCAGTGGCTGAAGTTTTGATGATCAGCAGCAGGCACTTTGGAATGCCCCCGCTTCCGCAGACAGTATCTGTCCTCACGGTGAGGCCTTTTCGAAGGCCTCCGGACTGACGCCTTCCAGGTGACTGTTAAACCCGTGGCGATTCATCCTTTTTGACTTACGCAGCATACACCAGATGGCTGATGCAGAGTTCATGGCAGGGATAATATGTTTAACCTGATAGAGGATCGTAATCCCGGTGAAGTAATACCCATCAAATCATTTATGAAATGTCCGCGCCTCGTGCGGGATGAAAATAAAGTTTAATACTAACTAACGGCAAAAGCCGCCTGGATCGGTGTTTTTTTGTTCGAAAAAGGAGGGGTTATCATCCTAAACCAGAGGCCGGGCGCACCTGCCGGTCGGATCCGTAGAAATAAAGTTTCATACTTAGCGATTAGAAAGCCTTAAAGGCATACTGGTACGCCAACGCTTGGAACTACTTAACCTGCTGTTATGGCGCAGTCAAGCTCCTGGCTGCCGACAATGTTAAACGTTTTCAGACCGCCCCTAAATGTAAAATCAACCATCGCTAAATCTGTTAGGAAGAAGCCCTTGAATCAATCACACAAAGGCTGCTGTAACCCCAGCAGCCATGTTTGCGGCAAATAATCTGAGAGCTCCCGCCCTAGAAATCAGGCGGCTCTCGATCTGAATGCCCACGATTTGCACGGCATCCACCACAGCCTTTTCAAAGACAGTGCACGTCCCTACGGGCTGCGGGGCATCGCTTGGTTGTGCAGGATAGGCTAGTGCCACTAGGTTGCATCCAGTAGCCTTGGAGAAGGCCAGGGCTTCGTAGATGTCAGCTTCACTGATGCGAAGCTGTCCCTTCTCCACGTGGCCCTTGTACTTGGCATCCAGCAGCATCCTGGGCCTTGTTCCATCGAGCTCAATTACACAGTCTGGGTACACTGAAAGCTTGCTCACAGCACCGGTAATCATCCTGATCTTAGTGCCTAAGGGATAGCCCTGTTGGGGCACTACGGCACTGCGACCAAAGCCCAATCGTGCGGCCACCGTTAACAGATCTTCCCACACGCGCCAGGTATTCACTAAGTAACCAGGTGCATGGGCCTGTCCCTGCTTGTAGTTAAGCCCCAGGCCTCCGAGCACATCGATAGACAGCTCATGCAGTGGCTTCCACGCTCGGTGCCGTGCAGGAATGGGGTTTCGACGGTTAGCAGCAACGTTCTGAGGCGAAAGGTCCTCAATCAAACGCACCAGCGAACTTGCGGCTGAAGGGTCACTTACTTCAGGGAGTAACTCCCTGGCCGCTGCCACGATATCCCCGTTCCAACCGTTCTTGCGATCAAAGCGAATGAGCTCTTGCTCAAAGCCATCAGGTGAAGGAAAGATGAGATCCACCGGATCAGGATCCCCATCGATGAAGAAGTCTGCTTCACGCACACTACGATAACTGCGCAGTGGCCGACGTTTACGGGCCTCGTACATGCTCGTGATGGAACGAGCTACTAGCGTAGACAAATCCCTTGGGGTACCACCTGATGCCGATAAGCGTTCGGAAGCCAAGAGCCGCCCATGACGTGAAAGCGTGGAGAGGAAAAAGAAATCTTCGCGCCACGCTGCATCTGTGTCGTCGAGTCCCAAAAACTTGGGAGCAACTTCCAGTTCCAGTGAAGGTGCCAGGCGAATGAGGCCCGCAAAATCGATGGCACGTGTGCCCTTGGCATCCACACTGATAGGGTTGTAGCTAAGCCTTAAGCTCGACGCAATCCGGCTCCCAGCCTCCAATAAAAGGCTGTTGGCCTTCGTGCGATCCACCCCAATCGCTTCAGCAATCGCACGGCTCAGGTCAACGGGTGTACCGTACTCAATAAGGGACAGCCGTGTTCGGGGGTTCACCACGTGCTACCCCCTCGGATTGGCAAATGCCCTGAGAGCTGCGTAGATATTGTTCTCAGCAAAATTCGTGGGCCCTTCAAAACGAAAGCGTAAATCATCCGCAAAAGTTGTCTCGGTGAGCTTGAACGGATTAAAGGCTGGCCCATCCAGCGCATTAAGAGCCGCTGCAATTCCTCGTGTGTCCCCGAAGAATACCTCTTCCACGTGTGCCCGCACCTTCGCCCACCCTACACACAGCGTGCCCAAAGCTTCATTAAGGCCCAATGTTTGCGGCTTCACATCCGACATCAGTACACCATGCCCGATCTGAAACTCGGGACCACGGCCCAGAGCAATTTGCGCGTTTACAGCAATCCAGGCACTCACCGAAGCCTCCAAGGCATCGTTCACGCTGGCAGGTACATCAGGCAATGCATTGACACCCTTGGCACCCAAACCGTAAAACGTCCGCAAAGCCGCCTCATCGGGCTCTAGGCGCATAGGTTCCCAACGACGCAAGAACGCGACATCCAAGGGCTCCACAGACGCATCGGCCTGATTCATCGCAGCCAGGATATAGAGGTCATGGGGCAGTGCGTATTCGATCACATCACCAGAGACGGGATCGAGCATTTCAAAGAACTGCGTTTCAGCAAGTTTGGCCCCATCAGAGGCCAAGCGTTTATCGGACTCAATGGCCACAATGGCACCACCGAACACCTGCACCGCAGGACCTCGGTTGATCTCATCAATGATCAACAGTGCAGCCCCATTGGCACCCTTCGCATGCTCACTGGCACGGTACAGAGTCCCCTTCACGATGGTGAAGTCTGGGTCTCCTGCTGTCTTGTTGACCGCAGGCGTGATGCCCGATAAGAAATCGCGGTACTTGGAGTTTTGGTGGAAGACCGTCCGAAAGACTTTGCGGTCCATCTTGGTGGGTGCAGGAATGTCTTTAACAACCCCAGCAGCAGGGGGAATAGGGATGCCGCCCATGGGATTGAGCTGCGGTGGGCCACCTGCAGGAGCAAGACCAAAGGCTGTTTCAAAGGCCAAAGCAACTTCGGCCAAGAGCTTGGACTTGCCCGTGCCAGGTGCACCAGACACCAGCACGTTGCGCGAACGTGCGAGTAGCTTTAACACCTGTTTGCAGTTTTCACTTACCATTACAGAACCTACGCATGTTCGTGAAGTCGATATAGCCAATTACGGCTCGATTAGCAGCCCGCTGTGCATCCAAACAACTCAATAGCTCTTGAGCAACTGAAGGATCCCAAACGCCTTTAACACGAAGAGTTGCTTCTTCCGCGAAGTGCGGCCAAACCGACTGGTCATGAAGCTGAATCAGAAGCAACAAAACGCGATTCCCAATTCCCCCTGATGGCATTCGGTCCGAATCAAAACATGAAAATTTCGGCACCTGAGAAATCCATCCCTCTCTCGGCCGAGACTTTGTGGGTGACATAAACTCAGCTGCTCTTGATACAACCTGTGTTGAGTCCGGCTCGTTCCAAAAGAAGGTACCTTGATGTACTGCCTTTCCACCCCGGAGAATTTTATTGGGAAATATCAACTCAACAGCTGGCAACACCGCCTCGTAGGGAAATCGAAAGTCTCTTGCCCCCCCTCCAGAATCAGAGTCATTAGACTCCGCATCAGCTTTCCGTCGATCTCCCTCAACAATCTCCTTGTACAGAATTCGAGCAACCTGTCCCGCTCCATTAGCCATGAATTTTGGATCCTTCTTCTATTTCTTCGCCCCCCAGAGCGAACTCAGAGGGTACATAAGCAATCGCCCCCAGCGCGCGTGCCTGCATCGCACGGTGCGACCAAACTGTAGACAGACTTCCTGTGCGTTTTGCCATTGCAGCCAAAACATTATCTCGGGTAATTGTGGACTTGGCCTCACCTGGCAAGCCCACTTGGCCCCGATCCAAAAGCGGGAAGTCTTGGAGCACTAACTCCATGTCCTTCAAATCGAGCCCATAGGCCACGGCCACTTCCGCATCAATCTCCCCACGAAGCTGCGCCATGCGCTCGTAGGTTTCACGAGTAGCCCCCGCACTGTCAAGTGTGCGCAATTCGCGTGCAGCACTCACCAGCCTCTTCCATGGCAAACCATCTTTGGCGAGTTTTGGCATGGGCACGCTTTGCAGCAGGAAGTAATTCACCGTCGTAGTGAGCACACGCCGAAGCATCCAGTCAAAGGCAAAACTGTTAGCGATGGACACCCACACCAGCAGCCGTTCTTCTGATGGGTCTTCAGGGAAAAGGATCGTGGGCACCTTATTGCCACAGACCACCCCAGCAGGAATTAACGAGGCCATGAGCGAACGCTCATTGGTCTGACCCGCAATGTCGCAAAAGCCCACACGCAGCACGTCCGCACGGTGCTGGTTAGCACTGGGCATGTCGGAGAGACGAATCCAAAACTGGGGGGCAAGGCGTGAGTCTCCGATGGCATAAGCCTCCCACAACGCACGGCGACCAGTGCCTGACACGTGGCCTTTTACACCAAAGCGATGCGCCTGCACCATTCGACCTTCCACCAGTGGCAAAGCGCCAGGCGTGGCACGCCCCAGGAACTTAGGACGCTCCTTGGTCATATCAACTTCACGGCAAAACTTCGGGGTCCAGCCATAACCAGGCTCTTCCCACGAAACACCTGCTTCTCCGATCTTTGAGAAGAGCTTCCACTCAGACACGTTACGAACCTCGGGCAGGCTCAAATCGCCCCGAACACCCGCAAGTGCTGCACGCCCAATAGTGGCAGTTCCCGTAATCTCCAATCCCGTAGGGGTGCCCCGCTCATGCATGAGAGTGATGGGCTCACGCTTGCTCTTTTCAGAGCCAGCCTTAGTGAGAGCCACGGCCAGGAACTTAAAGCGTGTGTCGATCGTAAAGAACCGTGCACGGTTATCGATGATCGACATGGACACGCTTTGGCTCGCATCAAAGATTTTCTGCCGCATGGCGCGGGTACCTTGCGAGCGAATGAGCCCACCCGGAATTAGTGCAACCACCACACCCTGCTTTTTGCAGAGTTCAAAAAAGAGGTCCGTGAAAGCAATGTATAGGTCTGGCTCTCCATTACCCAAATCGGGATAGCGAGCCAACAGGCGACGAGAGTAGTTCGCTACCTCATTGCGCTGCTGGGCAAACAGATCCTCATCAAGCCCATGAATTTGGGCCCCGTAGTGGCGCTTGGTGCCTGAGGACTTCAAGAATTCGTGCCGTGAGAGCTTGACCTTTTCCCATGGTGGATTGCCGATCACCGCATCAAACCCCTCAGGGACCATGGCAGTCCAAACCTTGCGATCAGCCATCAAGCTATCGCCACAGTACCAACGGGCACGCATAGCCTTAAGAGTCGATACATCATCAGTGAACGAAGCAAGCGCAAGCAGTGCCGCACGCAAAGAGTTGCCAGAAAGATCCGCTGCATACACACCGTGAGCCAACCAATGCGCCGTCTTGGCTCTATCCATACCACACACTGCGTGAGTCAGCGCTGCTAGCAAAATTCCTGCACCGCAGGCAGGATCAATCACCTTGCTCTTGTGTGTGAGCTTGGGGGCTGCGAGCTGCGCCAGTCGTGTAGCCAGGCGAAAATCCGTATGGTAGGCGCCCGTGCTTTTTCGATCCTGCTCATGCAAGACCTCACGCGCCAAGACACTCAGTGCCAAAGCAGGGTGAATAGGTGAACGCTCGATGGCACTTGCTACAGGTACCGCAAGCTCCAAAAGATCTGATGCTGCGCGCTTGCTCTTGACTCCAAAAGCCTCATGAAACGCCGTTAGGTCAAACCCGCCAAAACGCGCTGATGCTGCCTCCAAAACTTGAAGCCGAAGCTCAAAGCTGGTTTCCCCTCCCACAGCCTGAGTGAGTGCCGCTTCTGCTGGGGCCAGGTACTCTGATTCAACAGGCCGAGGAGAACTCATGCATAGCTCCTCACGAGAACGGGTTTGATAGCTTTAACTGTTTTTGACTGGGCTTGGGGAAGCTGTGCCATGGACCGTTTCACGACCACCAAAAACTCATTCACATCGGACGCCGAGCTACTGGCTGCCTTGTTTGGCCGGTATCGACCAATGGCGCCCAAAGGGTACATTGTGGACGAGCCGATCTTAGAAAGCTCAGCCTTCATGTCCTGCATGCAGATGTGCCCTTCACTACTGTACGAGAGCAGTACCCTTTGAGCCTTCAAGCCATGAACCAGACGCGAGAGTGTTTTGAGAGCACGGCTCTTGTAGCAAAAGTCAGAAGCCAAGGCCTTCCATGGACGAAGTCCCGCAACCCCCTCCACCACAGGCTCATCGCCAAGAGCCACCGTTTCAAGGATGTGGTAATAGCTCGCGTATTGACGCTTGGTGTACGGGGGGTCCAAATACACGAGGTCGTGTGCAACATTCGGAACGTCGAACACATCACCCACGCTAGCCTCAACACACACTCCAGTTTCTTTGAGATCACGGCAACGCATGGCAATCTTGTTTTGAGATTGGCTTGTCCATTTGGAGAGGAAGCAGCCAAAAGTGCCCGCAATGTTGGCAACGCGGTTCAGTGCACTAAAGAGATCGGCAATCAATAGCCTCTCCTCAATTTCGTCAATATATCCGGCACCTTTCCACTCAACAATCAAGCAGCGCATAGCGTCTATCTTAGCTGCATTTTCTTCGGTGAAGTACCTACGCTCAATTCCACACGTATCGATCGAAGCGGGGCTATAAGTGCGCCACATAAAATCATGCAATGGCTTAACTGCGTTTAGCTTGCTAACAGCACCAGAGTACCCACCAAGTTTTTTGAAGGTCACCTGATCATGGCTGATAAGACGTGCCCCAGCAGAGATAACAGCTGAGTGCAAGCTATCATTAATCCGCACATTCCAACCATGCTCCGCAGCAGCCTCAGCTACAGCTCCAGTTCCACAAAAAGCATCCACAAAAAACGCGCCCTTTCTAGGCGGCCCAATGTGGGATGCTATCTTGTCGACGAGTCTAGATTTGGAGCCAATATAGCGAAAAGTCATATAGAAACCCCTACGTTTTTTTTACGGCCAGTTACTGCTCGACCCTGACCAAGTTCTTGGCTGGCTTCTGGGCTTTGCAACACAATGCCTTTGTGGTCGCAATAGTCACAAAGGAGTACCTCAAGCATATTCACCATGCTCCGCTGCTCATGCTCCGCTGCCTTCTTTAAGGCCTGTTTGAACTTTCTGGAAACTCTTAGATTTAAGGTCTCACTTTTGAGGTCAGTGAATCGCATGAAAACGCCCCGCATATGTCTGTGCAATTGCGTTATTGTATATGCACACATACTGAATAGATACACTATGACAGCGATTCTTAACCTTACGTACAATGCAGCACTTTTCACTCGCGGACCAGACGGCATCCTTCATGGTTTCTCCTACTCCGAAGGCGAGCTATAGGGAATCCTGACTGCTTAGCAATACATTTATCCAATTTTCGACGTATCTCGAGTCTTAATGTGCCAGCCATAACAAAGCCAACGTCCTAGTTGATATCATCAACATAGCGCACGTTGGCTTAGGGTGAAACTCTATTTTCAAGGAGGAAACTTTATTTTCATCCCACACCTCGCGCGTTACCGTTTTACTAAAACTCGCCAGTCATAAAAAAACCGGCCCCAGCGGCCGGCATCAAAAAAGCATTCTGTTCTTTTTGTTATCATGCTCCTGGTGAAGACAAGTTTTCGTTTTAAACGTCCAGCCCGTTAATCCACAGCATCAGATACGCCAGGTCGGCCGAATCCGGCACCGTGATATACCAGCGCGGATGCGCATACTCCTCTTCCTGCGGCCAGCTCGTCTGTCCCGTCACGGTGATAAGGATGTTCACCGCCTGCTTCAGCTTTCCCTCAAGATAGATGGCCACGCTGCTGCTGAGTCCCACCCGGTGCGGGTGACAGGTCATTCTGACCGGACCGGTCAGGCGCTGCCTGAGCATTGCCCGCAGCCTCACCAGGTGCTGATGGGTCGCCGGGAGCACACCGGGCTCCCCCTGAGGCGACAGGGTGAACAGGGCTGAGCCACTGTGCTCATGAATAGTGGGTTCAGGGTACTTCAGTGTCATCATACCGTGGCAGGCTCCTGTTGTTTTTCCGTCAGACCGCGCAGACGGTCCAGATTCTGCGCGACGCGTTTTGCCGCCTCCAGTTCGCTGCAGTGAAATTCATTCATCAGCGCCCGGCGTTCGGCTTTCTCTTCTTTTTCCGTCATGCCCAGTGCCAGGAAGAGACTGGGCGGCACGGCACGAAACAGCGCTTCGATCCGTTTCGCCAGCACCACGCCTTCCGTATAACACCCCGACAGTTTACTGGCGGAAAGCAGCACCGATTCCTGCTCCGGCGTGAGCGCGCGAAAACGGCTGATATCTTTGACCTCTTCCGGAGGCATGGTCAGACAAATCCACCATTCCGCCATGTTAAGCATCTTTTCGGCAATGTCTGGGTAATCCTTAAGATTCTGGGTGGCCAGCCACAACCAGGCCCCGAGCTTACGCCACATCTTGACCACCTTGGTCATGTACGGCGACAGCAGCGGATTAACCGTCACGATATGCGCCTCATCCACCGTGAAGACAATATCCCGGCCCAGGAACTGGTCACGCTCCGCGATGTTGTTAATCATGTTGGTCATCGAGACCATGGTCAGGGCCATCTGCGCCTCGTAGCCCTCACGCGCCAGATGCCCCAGGTCGACCAGCGTCACGTCCGCTTCCGGCCACAGCTCCCCTTCACGGTTGAACAGCTCCGCTTCAAAGCTCCCGGCCTGAGTGAACATGCCCAGGGATTCCGCCATTTCCGCCGCTTTCGCCTTGCGCTGGGCATTGCGGACATTGATGACGCCCTCATCGTTGTCAGAGGCAATGTCGTACAGCGCCTTCTGCAGGTCAGACGGCAGCATCTGCCGCCCTTCCTTATACGTGGCATGTGCCGCCATCAGCAGCGCCTCACGTATCATCGCCCTGTCGGCACGCTTAAGGTCAGCCTCTTCTTTCGGGTCACCGCCGGTGATCATCATGCGCGCGGAGATTTCCATTTCACCGAGAACGTCACGCTTGTCATCCTCGCCATCGTCGTCCGTGTCGATATCCGGCAGGTCGCTCTCATCAACGGCCTGGGCGGCCAGGCCTTCTTCCACCAGTTTGTGAGCATCAGCAAACGGCGGCAGACTGACGCCGCTCCCGGGTTTGACGCTGATTTTATTCACCGTCAGCCCGAGGCTGTCAAAGAAGTCGGCCAGCAGGCCGAACGAATTCCCGGCCTCCGCAATAAACAGCCGCGGACGATGGACGGCCATCAGCTGGGAGAGCGCGGCACACAGCGTGGCCGACTTGCCCGCCCCGGTCGGGCCGAACAACAGCAGATGCGCGTTCTGGGTGCGGTCGAGCTTGTTGAGCGGATCGAATGTCAGGGTATCCCCGCCGCGGTTGAAAAAGCTGAAGCCGGGGTGCCCCGTGCCGGTTTCCCGCCCGGTTACCGGCAAAAGTCCTGCCAGGTGCTGAACCCATGTCAGACGGGTATACCAGTGTTTTCTGTCGCTGTCCGGGTTAAAGCACATCGGCAGCGCCCGCAGCCAGCTGTTCAGCGGACCTTCTTCAAACTCCGGCCGTACCGGCTGCAGACCGGCCCCGAGCAATACGGTGGACAGCTCCAGCCGCTTGCGCTTCAGGCTGGTCATGTCGTCGCCGCGCAGCAGGAAGGTGATCCCCGCCCGGTACAGCTTGTGCCGGTTGCCCAGATACTCTTTGACCGTCTTCACATCCTGGCGGACGCGGCCCGACTCGGTATTCTCACCGACCGCATTTTTCGACAGCCGGTTAAACTGCTCTTCAAGCCGGTCCTGGGGCTGTACCACCACGGTCATGCACACCATGGTCCCTTCCGGAAACATATCCATCAGGGCATTAATTTTCTTTTCACCCCGGCTTTTCTCGCCGGTCAGGGTGCCCGGCTCCGGCGGTGTACGCAGTTTTTCCACCGCCACCGCGCAGTGCGGCTTGTTGTCAATCCACCACACGCCGTTTTCCGGGTCTGAAACCGGCGGCGTGAACCACAGGGTTTCGGCAAAATCATTGCTGACCGGCACGGTGCCTTCAGGTGTCTCGCGCGGGTCTGCGTAAGCAGCCTGCCGATAGAGCGTGGTTTTCTCCACCCAGTCCGGTGACGGATTGAACAGCCGCAGCAGCCAGCCATGCACCTGCAGGCCGTTCTGCCGGGTGCAGCGGATCCCCGCCCCGCCCAGGGCATTAACGACCCGGTCGCACACCTGATTGAGCATCGCCACCGGCGGCATCGGATCCCGGCTTTTACCAAGCCAGCGATAAACAACCATCCGGGTGCGGCGCTGCTGCCCGCGCCACGGCTGGCCGGTAATCAGCGAGTCAGTAAAAAGTCCCTCAGGCCGGGAGATACTGCGGATATGGCGCTCCATTTCACCCAGCCAGGCGTCGGTAAACGCCGTGCGCTGTGCATGTGGTTTGACATACCCGCGCAGCCTGTCCAGGTACGCGTCAGTGTCGTCCTCGTCCTGGCAGAAGAACTGCACGACCCAGGGATTCACGTCATGTTCATCAAAGCTGTCCTGAAGTGCATCCTCAACCGAGTCCCGGATCTGTTCCAGGCGCTCTTCGGTTCGCCCTTCGGTCGCCACCGGTGTCACATCATAAACGGCCCCCACCGACACGCCGTCATCGAGCAGGAGACACTGCTCTTCATCGAGAAATTCTGCCCAGGGCAAAAAGTCAATGATGGACGGATTGGCGTGATAAACCTTCTCCTCATCCTGGCGCGTCATTTTCCCGGGGCGCTTCAGAGGTTGCCGGCCCTTCACGGCCGCGGTCAGGGTTTCATCTGCCTGAACGGACTGGCCGTCATCAACCGGCGTCTGCCGGTCGGTGGATTTATTACGCGTAAACAGTGAAAGCATTACAGGGCCTCCGTGCGCTCGCCAGGCATGGCATACTGCGTCTGGCTGTAGAACGGGAACACAGTGCTGTAACCCGGCACCGGCGTGTTACCGTCTGCCAGATGGGGATACAGGTACATCACCATGTCGGGGTTGGGCAGCCGGGGAAACTGCTGGGTGATTTCGCTTTCCTGAGTACGGCTGTAGCTGCGGTCGGCCTGCGCGTCCGCCTGCGTTTCGCTGCCAGTCAGCGGGCGTCGCAGCGTGTCGCGGACCGCCGCAGACTGGCGGGAAGTACTGCCGCCACCGTCCGCCCCGTTCCACAGTTCCAGCATGGTGTTATCGCCCGCCGGCAGCATTTCCTCTTTGGAGGTTGAGCAGCCGCTGAGCATCACACAGCTCAGGGCCAGAATGAAAACCGTTCTGTACATTACCGGTATCTCCTTTGTGAGGCGGCCGGATCGTAACCGCCGCAGATAAAAACGAACGCACTGACATTCAGCAGGTGCCCCAGCTCCCGTAATGTCATACGCGGGCAGTAAAGCCGGCGCGGGATTTTCGGGCTGCGCCACGAAACGGCACACTCCCGGGCACTGAGCGGCAGGGAGAACCTGCCGATATCCAGTAAAAGCTGGCCATCGCGCCAGCGCAGTAAAGGTGCGCCGGCAGGCAACAGCGCTACGGGTCGCAGCAACAGAACCGCAGAAGACGCAGGGATCACGTCAATATGCCAGCCTGCCCCGTCGCTGAACGTCCAGCACACGGATGAAAGAGGGAAAAACGTTATCTGTCCCGCCATGGCCGTGTACTCAGTCCAGTCCGCCGTTGTCACTGATGCCACCCGGCAGAGTGAAGTCGTAGCGCACCTTACGGCCCTTATCTTCATAATCAATGGCCAGCTGACGGGTGATATGCACGGCGAGACGGGCACCAGGCGGCACATAAATGGCATCAAACGTCATCCCGTAACGCTGTTTGATCCAGTCGGTGGTTTCAGACATGCCGCCGGAAATGGCTTTCCCCAGCGCCGCCTGTCCGGCGTCGCCGGTCATGGTGGCGGAAATGCCATTCACGTTATTCTGTGTGGTGTACTGCCCCTGGCTCATCGCTTCACCCGCCGCACCGGCAGCCGACAGGCCAAAAATGGTGGGCAGATAGGTGGAGGCATTGGACTTACGTTCGCCGCCAATGCACGGGATCCCGTTTTCATCCGAAATCCAGCCGATACCGCCACTGGTGCCGGTATCCTGTTTAGCCTGAGCGTTATTATTTTGCCCGCTGGCGTTGTTACTGGCGTCGGGTCTGGGGAGGGTGCGTACCGTACCGTCGGAAAAGACAAAGGTGACGCTGTTAACCTGCCCGCGCACACAGGACAGTGTCCAGTCTCCGCTGGCCGTCCCGGAAACAATCGCCCCTTCGACGTCCGGTAACTCGATGCCGTTCGCCGTCAGGTTATCCTTACCGATAAGCACCTTAAACGGATAAGGATCGGTCACGGTGCCGTTGATGGGCACACGGCCAAGCAGTGCCGTCATGGCGCGGCTGCCGACCAGCGTGGAATTTTCCGGCAGCGTGTAAACCGGCTCTGCGCTCTCTTCCGCCCCTTTTTCATTCGTACGTCCCTTCACTTTCTCCTCATAGGCCGCTTTCTGTCGGGTCAGCTCATTTTCACCCAGAAAAGAAGTCGGGAACTGAGGAGATGCCTTGCCGCTGGCCGCGTCCCGCGGGTCCGTCTCTTTCTGGTCCGTCGGCGCGACCCACATCATGCCGTCGCTGCCCTGAGAAGCCGCCCCCCCGGTACTGCTGCCCATGCCGTCCAGGCCCAGCCCCAGCGGGATATCGCTGTCCGCCGTTTTTTTCTCGGTGTCAGGCTTTTTGAGTTTGTCGGTCAGCTCCTGGATTTTCGCCGTCAGGCTCAGTTGTTCGTTCTGAAGCTGCGCCTGCCGCTTGTCGTACTGCTCGCGCAGACCATTAACGGCCTCATTCACCTGTCCTGAAACGTCCTGATTGCGTCGGCGCAACCGCTCGTTTTCTTTCACCAAATCCGCGTTCTGCTTATCCAGCGTTTTCTGGCGGTCACGCACATCGTTCAGCCGGCCGATAAGCGTGCGCAGGGTGTCCTCCGGCGTGTCGCCTTCCACACCCAGCGCCTTCAGTTCATCCGGCGAGAGATTATGCAGGGGGCCGCCGCTTTGTTTTGCCTGAGATTGTTCTGCCGGTTCGTTTTTGCAGCTTTTGAGCCCCACGGCCAGCCCGGCAATCACCACGGCCGGCACGATAATTTTCACCAGGGCATTAGATTTAATCTGCATGGCGGGCCTCCTGTTTTACCGTGCGGGCCGCTTTACGCAGCGCAGACGGCTCAGCAATAAATGCGCTCTCCGGACGACCGGCGGTCACCACATACACCGTGGTGGTGTCTTCCGGCGTGCCGGCAGGACCGACCCAGCGGTGCTGGAAGGTGGCGGACACAAACTGTCCCTGCAGCGAGCGTGGATCCAGAACGACCTTACGGCTGCCGGTGTTCGTGAGCCTGAGTGCCACCACGCTGCGGTTTGCCACACCCCAGCCAGCCAGCGGCGTGACCGTTAATGGTTCAGAGGGATACAGCGTGCTGACACGTCGGGGCAGATGAGGATTGACCGGATGAATACCCGGGACCGCCTCGACCGTACGTGCCGGAGCATAAAGGCTCTGAGCGGCATAGCGGGTCAGCAGCACCGGGATGGGGGCGCTGTAGCGGATTTTTTTACGCTTTGCCTGAGTACCATCATCGCTGCCGGTGGGAGCAGATGAGCCTGATCCGGAAGCAGCCCGGTCTGCACCACCTGGCTGACCGGCCGCATCGCCGGCGTGACTCAGCGTGCTGACATCACCGCTGTAGACCAGCCGCACCGGCTCAGTCGGCCCTTTTTCACCGGCGGCGATATCAAACAGCAGAACCTCGCCGCTTTCCACATCCTGCAGCTGCACCCGCGTCTGCGGAAAGGCGCTGTCGGCTTTCAGGTAGACGGCTCCCCCGGTGCTCTGCACCCGGAGTTTACCGTTAAGCGCCGGCGGAAAACCGACGCGGACGTTTTTGTCCACAAAGACCACCCGCTCCTGCCCCACCTTCAGGGGGATCTGCAGCGGAATACGCTCCCATTTCATCAGCTCATCTGCGCCGGCAGGACGTGATACCAGCATTGCCAGGGGCAGCAGGGCGAAGGACAGCGCCATCAGCCCGGCGCGGTAGTGGGGGTTTTTACTCATCACTGAAACACTCCTGACTTCTCCGGTTTAGGTGCAGGCGGTGCCGCCTCCAGACGCTGGGGCACACCGGCATAACAGTCCAGCGCCAGACCGAACGGGTTGCGCTCCGCATCACCTTCCCAGCGCACCACTTTAAGCGGGTAACGTACCAGGGCGCGTTTGACCGGCTCGGCATGGAAATATTCGTCGGCCACCACGTCCAGGCGGGCAATCCAGTGATCGCGATCCTGTACGGTCACGCTCTGTGACTGGTAACCGCGACCGGGCACTTCATACACCACGCGCACGCGGTCGGTGAGCTCCCCGGCGTCACCGCGTTTCTTTGCATCCGCTTTCAGGAAATCCTGACAGGACGGCGTCAGATACGGCGACAGCGCATTGATTTTGCCGGAATAATCCACCTCGCCGTTTTTCGGCCAGGCATTGAGCTGCTGAAAAATGTAGAACGCAAAGGAGTAGACCGTCGGGGGTGGCACTTCCCACCAGGGCCGCGTGCTGCCGGTACGTAAATCCGGCGGGTTATGCACGGTCAGCTTGCTGGGCGCCAGCATCCAGCCGGCACAGGTGAATAAAAGGAAAAAGGCGAGCACGGCGCAGGCGATGCGCAGCGTCTGAATATGCTGGTCGCGGTCTTTTACCGCATGGCGAAAACGGCTCATGAGGCTCTCCTGTTACGTTTCACTGACCAGCCCCGGGCATCCACTATCAGTTTCGGATTGCCCATCCCCAGCCGGCGTTTTTTCGTCTCCAGTCGCTGCCAGAGCCAGTTCTCAGGCTTACCGCGCTTGAGCCTGGCCATCCAGCGGCCGCCGAACCAGACGAGCAGCAGCGGCATGACCAGCAGGCCGGTGGGAACAACAACCCAGCCGGCAAGCGGGATAAACGGCAGTGACAGGAGCAGACCCGCACCCGCGCCGGCAAGGGCTGCCAGCCCCATCTCATGGGTGGTAAACCCGCGAAACACCACGGGCTCACTGTTGAGACGGTCAGGTAAAAAACGAATGGTCTGCATCGTCGCAGGCTCCTACAACAGAATGTCGGCAGACTTGCCGAGCAGCCAGATAACGGCAACCAGCAGCACCACACCCACCACCACAATGGCCCCGAATTTGGTCCAGGTGGCTTTCTCATTGCGGACTTCGGTGAAGGTGTGCAGGGCGGCAATGGCAACGTTGATAAAGGCAACGGCCGCCACGACCAGCCCCCCGATAACAATGCCGTCCTGCAGGTAGCCCTTGATTTGTCCCGACAGCCCGCTTCCGCCTCCGGACTCAGGCGCTTCAACGCTTGGCAAATCCGCAAAGGCCGGTTTGCAGGTGAGCCAGCCCAGCAGGGCAAGCGTACCGGCGCGGGTCAGCGTACGACTGCCGAAACGGCGCAGGCGGGCAACAACAGACTCAGAATGGTGCATGGGATTCATCTCCTGACTTAACGTTTTGAATGAGTTAACTGGCAAACATCCAGATACACACAAGCAACAGCAGCACGGTGCGGACGGCAAAACGCCCCAGGGCCGCGTCACGCACTTTGGTGTTACTCCAGCCGGTCCAGACATCCGACAGCGCCCACGCGGCCCATAAAAAAAGAAACGCCAGCAGTGCCCCGATGCAGAGCAGATGAAGGATGTTCACATCAAGACTGCCGGAGCCGGCTTTAAACGCGTTCGTTTGTTCGGATGTCATGGGCATCAGGGCCGCTCCCGCCGGTAATTACCGGCCACAAAAGACGGGTCACGCGGTTGCGCGCGGGAGGGCTCCAGATAGCGGTCAATGCCGCTGCGGATGGTGTTGAGATCGGATGTGGCCTGACGGTAATCAAAGAAAAAGCGGCCACGGTCAGCCGGGTCGGCCTGTGCAACCGCCACGCGGGCCCGTTCAAGCGACGCCTGAACCTGGTCCAGCTGACGCTGAACAGACGCAAGCTCGTCTTTCTCGGATGCCTGTGCAGCAGCTGATGCCAGAAAGGTCAGCAATACCAGGCCAGTGATGCCCGGGACACGACGGTTGCGCCGCATGGCCGGACGATGTGAGTTCATACGCACCTCCAGAAGGATTAAGGGGTGCGGACAGGATGCGGAAGAGGGAGCGTCGGGTCAGCGATAAACCCTAAACAGGAATTTCAAAATTAATTGCAGGTCTGTGCCGGTGGCAGGTTTAGCTGTAAATAAAGGTTCATTGTGATATTAAGAAAACTCAACGGTAAACAGAGGGAAAATGAAAATGATGAAGACTGTTCTGAAGGCCACGTTAATCACTGCACTGATTACCGGCCCTGTTCTTGCGGCCGACGGTACTGGCAAAGTCCAACTTTCAGACCTGCATTTCGCCACAGCAGCAAATGGTTTGCAGCAAATTGAAGGCACGGGAACAAACGTGTCAGGTGGGCCTGTGAAGACTGTAATTGTCAAATTCAACTTGCTTCAGAATGGGGCAGTAATAGGAAATACGGCAGCGATGGCTGAAAATCTGGAGCCGGGTCAGCAATGGAAGCTACAGGCCCCCTACGACAGCATAACCAACAAGCCAGACAGCTTCAAAGTGACAGAACTGACGGTATTTAATAACTGACACTGACGCGCCAGTAACGGTCGTTTCATGGCTTGTCTGCTGACGGCAGGCGCGCAAAACAAGTTTTGCACGCCTCCGTCCAGCCCTGATTTAAAGATACTTCTTGAACGACGCAGTGGTCACCGTTACGGCGATCCCCAGCAGAACAGCCGCCGGCAACAACAGCAGATTGGGGTAGACTGCCGTGGGCCAGGAAAGGTACAGCATGGCGGGCACCACAGCGGCCGGTTTGACCAGCTTCTTGGCATGATGATAGACAAACGAACTTTCATACCCCGCGCCGTACCGCCGCAGATCACGCCGCCCCAGCCCCTCAACCAGCGCCACCACCACGACCAGCACAAACAACGGCACGGACAGCACCAGGATGGTGACGCGTACCAGGGTGATAATGCTGATCCATACCGTGGCCAGCAGGTATTCACGCAGGTAGCCGGCAAGCCAGCCGCTCCAGCTGTTGATTTCCCGGGTGACGGCATTGTCACTGTGCATCTGGTGTGCATACTGCTGCCGGACCCAGTCCAGGAAGCCACTGTCCACAAAGGCCCACTGATAGGCGGTGCTCACCCAGCGCACAACCGTCACCGATGGTTCAGACAGCAGCAGGCTGCGGGTGAACTCTGTGGACAGCCACCCCAGCTCGGTGTTCATGACCGCTTCACTGTGCGCCGCCCCGGCTTCCGGCCAGAAGAAGGCGATGCCGATATATTCAATCAGCAGGCTCAGCAGCAGCGAGGACAGCACCACGCCCACCAGGGCCCATGGCCAGCCCCAGAGCAGATTATACAGAATGCCGTGCTTGCGTTCCGGCAGCGTCTGCTGCTGTGGGGGACGTTTTACCTCAGCCATTCGCCCCTCCTGTGACCGGCACGTTCAGGGCCGGACCGTCCCGCCACCAGGATTCGCCGCTGTGATAGCTGCGCCGCATCTCCTCCGCTATTTTCTCAATACTTTCCGGCATCAGCACATCATCAGCATCCCCGGCAGGCAGCGGCATGCGGATTTTCCACAGTTGCCCGCCTTCCAGCAGGGCAAACGCCTGCCCTTTTGGCAGCGTCACGATATCGGCCGGCTCCAGCAGCGGGACTTTTACCGTCCCGACGCGGTCCTGGGTGCTTGAGGTGAAGTCCTGGTCTGCATTGACATCCGCCGTGTCCTGGTGCCCGGAGACCAGCGTTTTGGTGTAAATCTCCACCTGCGGCAGCTGCGTGGTCAGCAGCTCGGCGGTGCGGTTCTCCCTGACGCGCAGCATAATCAGGTTGTTAAAGTTACCCTGTACCTGGGCCGTCTTGGCCGCATTCCCGATGCGTGCCTCAATATCAGAAGACGTCTGGGTATAGGCTGTCACCTGCATGCCGGCACCGCCCCCTTTGTTGATGAGAGGAATAAACTCATCCCCCATCAGCTCGTTAAACTCATCGCAGTGCAGGTTAATCAGGGACTTCCCTTCTTTCCCGCCCGGCAGGCCAGCATTGATACCGTGTTTATAAATGTGCCCGGCCACACTCACCAGATCGGCGAACATGGAGTTACCGACCGCGCTCGCCACTTCACTGTCACTGAGCGCATCGAGCCCCACATACACCACGGCTTTTTTACGGATGATCTGTTCCCAGTCAAAAATCGGCCGCGTGTCGTCAATGTCCTGATAATCCGGCGACAGCAGCTCGGCGGTCTTGCCGGTGGTCAGTTTTTCCAGCAGCGGCAGCAGCGACGCCACGATTTTGTCAAAGTAAGTACGGTCATAACGTACCGCTGACCGCAGCCCGTCAAGGATGGGATCATAGAGTTTTTTACCCTCTTCTGAACTCAGGGCAACCTCAATGGCCCAGATACGTAAGGCATCCGGCTGACCCTGCATGTTACGGGGCACGTCGTCCTCTCCCAGCACCTGCTGATTATTCTCAATCTGCGTCTGCAGAGCCGGCAGCTGCGCCTGGATGATTTTTTCCGCATAGCGGATATAGAGATCGGCGATATTGTTCACGTAGCGCATGATCAGCGTGTAGTCAGGGCGCTCACCCAGGGCGACCAGCGCACGGGCGATGATGTTGACGAACCGCCAGGCAAATTCGCGGAATGCCGCGCTGTTCCCCTCACCCGACAGCTGACCGGCCACGCGGGACGCCACCTCTGACACGCGACCAAAACGCCCGACGGCATTATAACGGGCTGAAATTTCAGGCCAGCCAAGATGAAAAATATACAGCTCGTCCCCGCGTCCGGCCCGGTGGGCCTCTGCCCAGACGCGTTTCATCAGGTCTGCGTCGCCTTTCGGATCAAACACGATGGTGACTTCACCCCGCCGGATATCCTGGGTGACTAGCAGCTCTGCCAGCCGGGTCTTCCCGACGCGCGTGGTGCCGTACACCACCGTATGGCCAACGCGCTCCCCCAGAGCCAGGGTGACGTCTTTTTCGTCGGGCTCGATGCCGTGCAGCGCCGGATTGCCGCCCACCGGTGGTAACGGCCGCACCGGGTTCAGCGGCGTATCGGCACTCAGCAGCTTACCCAGCCAGGGCAGACGGTGCTCTGTCATCATTTCGAGCTGACGCGCCCCCAGGTAAAAGCGGTTTGGCTGCAGGTAACGGGCCACTTCAGGGCGCAGCGTATCCTGCAGCCGCTGGGTGTGTTTTTGCGTCCAGCGGAACCCCCGGCCTAGAAACAGGCGACGATGACTGACGGGGATCTGTTTAGTACTCATGACATAGCGCGTCAGGCGGCGGAGATTCCGGCGGTAGCGAATAATCTTCATCCCCTGATGCGTGCGGGTGACGGCCAGCGCCGCAAACCCGGCTGCGGTGACATAGCTGACAGTCGGAGCCAGAGCGACAGCCCAGGGTGCCTGCACACAGACATACGCCGCCATGCCCGATACCACGGCGGTATTCAGCTCAACGGCCGGACGCAGCAGGGCCTCAATGACGTAACGGTTACTCATCGTCTGCCTCCTTTATAATTTTACCGTCGGCCATACGGATATACGTTCCCCTCCCGGCACCGGCTTCCCTGCAGGAAAGGGAGTGGTAACGCAGGGCATCCGCCAGTAAGCGCCAGAGCACATACAGAACATTCGACAGGATGAAAAAAATGATCCATACGGCCCGCAATGACAGCAGGTAATTGTTCGCCGCGGTTTCTGTGGAGACGGCAGTGACGGTACAGGCTGCCGGCTTTGCCTCAGGCGGAGCCGCATTATCAGGCACCGGGCATTCCTCCCACATGTAATGTCCGGGCGGCGCGGTGCGCCATGCCGTTGCCTCCTTCTGCAACTGGTCGTTCAGGTCACTGACCGGATGGCCGAAAACAAGCCAGGCGAGCAGGCAGACACCGCCGAAAGCGGCAGGCACGAAAACGGCATGACGGAATAAACAGAACACAAGCCACAAAGCGTAGCGCAGGCTGTTCAGGATGATGTGCATAAAAGATTCCTCAGAGATACTGCCGGACGTCCTGCCCGGCGAGAATGGCCAGCAGGCGTTGCCCGCTGATGATGCGCAGGCGCGGTGACGCCATATGAAGGGTGCGGCTCATTTTTCCGGTACGGCCCGTGTGGATAAAGAGCCCCCGGCGGCCGGAGTGCAGGAGAAGTCGGTCGAAGTCCTCAACATGTGCGGGGGAAACAGCACGACTGTACCGTTTGGCCTGGATAAGCCAGTGCTCGCCGTCGATGATGACCTGGCCATCAAGGCCGCCGTCACCGCTGTAGGAGGCATTGCGCACCACGGTTAGCCCCTGACGTTCAAAGGCAGACAGCAACAGCTCTTCAAAGACATAGGGGCTGATTTTGCGCAGATAGGTCAGACGCTGCCCGTCTCCCGGCAGGAGGGTCAGTTTATTCAGTACCCGCCCCGCCGTTGCCCGGTATCGCCGGTGACGGCGGGTGCTGGCTTTCTCACGCCAGCGCAGGTTCAGAAAGGCCATCACCACCAGGAAAAGGACTATCAGTATGACCGCCCCATAAGGGTGTGCCATCAGCAGACCGTTGATATCTGGCGTGCTCATTACGGCTTAAACTGCTGCGTCAGGCCGGTATCGGTGATGAGTACCGGATAATGCTCAATCTGCAGGCGACGGGCCAGCTCGCTGCCGGAAGCCGGGGCCAGGCTGACACCGGGTGCCAGTTCGCGCAGCTCGCGCACGGTATCCATGTCTGTGACGTTGACTATCATCCCGGCCGCATGCTGTTCAGCCAGCGCGCCGGCATTGGCTTTCAGCCATTCACGGGACAGAGCATCATCCCCGATCAGAAACAACGCCCCGATGCCGGGCAACTGCAGCGGCCGGTCTGCTGTATTCCCCGGGCTCAGTTCAGGTGTGTTAACGGGTAACATACCCGCCATCCCGTCAGCCAGCGGAACACCGTGGTCCGGCTGGCGTGAAGGCTGTACGTCACTGACGCCGGGCATGCCGGGCTGTTTATTAACGGCCTCAAAATACGGCGCAGCATCTTCACCGCCCAGATCAGCAATCACATTCAGTTCAGCATGGCCGGTCAGGGGAAGGAGGGTAAACAGCAGTAAGGACAGCGTTTTCATCAGGGTTATCTCCCGGGTTCAGTCCAGACGAAGCCTGGATCGGGGGTGAGCGCAGCAACCGAGCGGGGCGCTTCAGCTGCCGGCGCAGAAATGCGGGGTGCAGGGCTGATTTTTGCCAGATGCCCTCTCACAATGGCGCGGTAACGTGCAGCAGGCTGACCACCTGCGGGATGGTGGTAGCAGCCGGCCGCATCCAGCCAGCTGCCTGGCTTACGCGCCCAGCACTCACGCAGAATGGTGGCGGCGGCGTTCAGGTTGGTGTAAGGGTCAAACGCATCCCACGTCGAGGCAAAATGATGACCGTTCCAGCCCAGATTGACCTGGGCAATACCGACATCGATGCGCTTAAGCGGGTGACTCTTCATAAAGACCTGCAGCGCCTGCCAGGCCTGCAGGCGCGTCTCATAGCGATACCCTTTGCCTGCCACATTGATGGTCCAGGGCCATGGCCGTATTCCGCGGGGAAGTTTGCGCGAAGACTCGCTCAGTGATACCGAGTAAAGCGCTTCGGGGGGCACGCCGTGCGCCATGGCCACGCGGACGTAACCCTCCGGCACCGTCTGGTCAGCATGGCCGTCAGGGACGGCCGCCATCAGTAAGCCCAGCGCCAGTGCGCCGGTCAGAATGCTGCGATTGCCCATTTACCGTCTCCCGCCTGCTGCAGTAAAACCGGCATCAGGCCGTTACCAAAGCGCATCCACCGGCCGCCGTCGTGGTTAAGCGTGATCTGGCGCTTGCGGACCTTTTCCACGGGAATGTGATGGTCCCGCGCCCAGCTGCGAAGCGCATCATCACTGCCCTGGCTGTCGACCAGATAGATGTCCACCGGCCGGTTGTCAGCCAGCACGGCAGACAGTTTCGCGTCGCAGGTTGCGCAGTCTTTTGACCTGACGAACAGCGCCAGCCGGCCGCCACTGTCGTGCGCCACGCCGGAGGCGTTCCCCATATTGACCGGCAGTGTGCCCGGATACAGGCGCTGCCAGGCCGCGTTCACCTCACGCTGGAAATCAAGCTCTTTCTGGGTGCGGGCAAACTCTTCCTTCACCCACTTTTCAGCAAACTTACGGCGCTCTGCCGGCGTCTGCGCCTCGATACCGAGGGTGGAAAGCGGATCGAGACCCGGCGACTGGGTACCCCGGGGTCCCTTCATCAGCTGCTGATAACGCTGATAATCGTCGGCACTGAGTCCCCACTGACCGGCCTGCTGCTGCAGGTTTTGCTGTGCGGAGTCCGCCCGTTGTGTTGATTCCTGTCGGCTGACATCCATCTGTCCTGATGTGGTCGCGGCCAGGGTCAGGGGACTCAGCAGCATGGCGGCTAAAAAGGTATGTTTCAGTTTCATCATTCGCTCCGTTATTCTGCTCTGAGCACGGTCTGGCGGCCGTTAACCCGAAACGTCGCCTCACCATAACCGGCACTGACCAGCGTCCAGCCGGACACGGTTTCACCCTCTCCGACCAGGGCCACCTGCGACAGGTTGCTGTAGCCCCGGGGCGCGATGGCAGCCCAGGACTCTGCCCCCCGCTTCTCCACTCCCGTCAGCACAAAAGGCGCAGTGCGGGCCACGCGAAGGGATGGAGCAGAACGACGTGTGTCAGCGGGACGGGGCTTTTTTGCAGCAGGCTCGTTTTTTTTTACCGGTGAGGCGACAGGTGCGGCGGGTGCGGGTGCCGGCTGTGATTTCAGCGCTGTCAGCTGCTCAGTCAGCGCACTCAGGCGGGTTTCCAGCCCCTGCTGGGCGTCCTGAAGGGTTCGCAATGACTGACGCACGGCGTCGTCGCTGCCGGCCTGTTTCGCTGCTGCGCTCAGCTCCTGCTGCATCTCGCCAAGTTTTTTCCGGGTATCCTGCAGGCCGGTTTTGAGCGTGGTCACATCTGACTGCAGGGCCGCGACTGTCTCAACAGTGGCCGCTGTACTGCCCTGAGATTCAAGGCGTGCAAGGCGTTCATCAAGGTTCGATATGCCCAGACTGAAGGCGGTGTAGCCCAGCGCCAGAATGCCGGCCAGCGCCACACCGCTGGCAGCGCCCCAGATGAGGCGGCGGCGGGGACGCCAGCTGAATCTTTTACGGGCCGGAGCGGGGTCAGTATGGAATGGTTGCTGTTCGCTCATTTTCTCAGAAACCCTCCGCTGACAGGTTTAACGGGTACTGACTGAGGGGCGCTGATGGCCGGTTGTGACACGGCGGACGGCGCAGGCGTGGACCAGGTGCTGACCGGCGGCGGAAGCTGGGAGACCGGCAGCTGGTAGCCGTCGCGCAGGCTGTGGCAGACCACACGCTGTACATCATCCACCTCAAGCTGCCAGGCCGGACCGGCCAGGACCTGCAGGGCAGTACGCAGGCGCATCGGGCCCAGCTGGTACTGGACGGCCGGCAATGCCTGGCGGTAAAGCACGCCGTTGGCGGAGCCGGTCGCGCACAGGGAATAACCGGACTGGCGCAGGGCGTAACGCAGCGCATCCGCCACAGTAGGATGCAGGGATGACGGGATGCGAATATCAATAATTTGCGAGAGAGGGTCACGCTGGGCCGCCTGCGGATCGGTACTGACCAGCAGATAACGATCGTAGCGCACCACTTCCGGCGTCCGCGCATACTCGTCCGGAGAGACCGGCTGAACGTTGCGGGTGACGGTGGTGCCGGGTGTCGGGTCCGCAGGCTCACGTTGCTGCAACTTTTGCGGCTGGGAAACACAGCCCGCAAGGAGCAGCAGGGGAAGAACAGTGGCAAGCCTGCCTGGTGAAAATATGTTGTGAGAGGTGTTACGTTTCATCCGGAATTTTCCTGTACAGTGATAAAACAGCCCTCACTGTGCGGAATCAGTCCGGTTTCACTCAATTAACAACTGATTTTCCGTTGATGAAAAAAAACGCCGGCAAAAGCCAGCGTTTTTCACTAATAGCGCGCTGTCAGGCTACTTTATGGGGACGATGGGTCACATCGCCGCGGCCTTCAAGCAACCCCGCAATAGAAATGTCTTCGTCCAGCGCGTCCCAGTGGATACCACGGGGACTCAGTTCATAGCTGTTAAGCTGTTCAGTTGAAGCATGCAACAGGCGTGGAAACCATGCCAGCGGCACACCGATGGTACGGGCGTCGTTGAGTTCAACCCACATCGTGGCCTCATCGAAGCTGACCCGTTTAGCTGAAATAGTCATTCCAGGCCTCCAGAAACAATGCTTGGTTATCTTCAACGATCCCCGTCAGTTCTTTTAATACCCGTGAATTAAACCCATCGTTACTGGCCAGAGCCACTGATGGCGTTAACCAGAATTTGGCTTCACTACCTGCTTTCATTACGTGAATGTGTGCAGGTTCGAGCGGGTTACCTTCATTAGAATAAAAAAAGAACCGGAAACCGTTGATCCTCAGTATAACAGGCATGTCAGTTATCCTTAAATGCTGACCGGATTATGTGTAAGTTCAGAGCAACTGCCATAAAGGCTGTTCAGAGTGCATGGATTGCCGATTTTGGTACTCCATACCCGAATCCAATGAACGGTATATCGTCATCGAAGTCCATCGGTGGCGCACCGGCACTGCTGCCGGAAGCCTGGCCACTGTGAGTCGGTCCGGAAGGTTGCTGAGGCTGGCCCCAGTCATTCCGGGAAGACGTATTCTGACCGCTGCCGGACTGGCGACCGCCAAGCATCTGCATGGTGCCACCAATGTTTACCACCACCTCTGTGATGTATTTCTCCTGGCCAGACTGATCGGTCCATTTGCGTGTGCGCAGCTGGCCCTCGATGTAAACCTGGGAGCCTTTGCGCAGATATTCACCCGCAATTTCTGCCAGCTTGCCGAAAATAACCACCCGGTGCCATTCGGTCACTTCTTTCTGTTCACCGGACTGCTTATCACGCCAGCTCTCAGACGTGGCCAGAGAAAGGGTGGCAACTGCACTGCCATTGGGAATATAACGCACTTCAGGATCCTGGCCGAGATTACCGACAAGAATCACCTTGTTAACGCCGCGTGAGGACATAATCATTTCTCCTGTAAAGGATAAAGAAACACCCCGCGAACGGGGTGTGTCAGGTGCGCATCAGAATGAGTTTTCTGCGTAGTTTTGTTGTGCGGCAGAGCCATTCTGCGGCGGCACGGAGTCAGATTTTTCAGTCTTGTAGACCATGTCCTGGCCTATTTTGATCCAGTCCACCTTTATCAGGCGGGCTTTCAGACTGACACGCTGTTCGCCGGCATGCTCGCCCTTGTTCAGCGTAAATATGTCCGTGGACGGATTACTCAGGTTAAAGCCCAGCAGGACTTTTTTGTCTTCATCGACGGCTTTCTGGCAGCGGGCGATAAGGCTGGTAGCCTCTTTACCTGCGACAGAAATGTCAAAACGGACGTAGGCCGGATTGTCAGTCGGACCGCTCAGTGCATTGATTACGCAGCTGAGGAACGAGCCATTCTGATGGTTAACCTGGCGGATGTTGCTGAGATACCCGATGCCTTTAATAGTCAGGTTGAAGTACTCAGATTTTGCAGATGCAGAAGTATTGTTTGCAGACATGATGTTTTCTCCATGGAGGTAAAAATAGGTACGACGGAGAAACCATCTGCCCTGACGGGAGTGGTTTCCCGTCGGGGGTCAGGATCGGTTGAATCCTGAGAGTCTGGTATGTTGAAGGAACCTTCATCGCCGCGTCGTAATGCGCTTGTACAGGCGATATCTGCTTTCAAAGGTGCGCAGATGTACCAAAGTTTGCTCCCTTTCAGGTTACAGGAGCTTTCGCTGTAGCCACCCGAAGGCGATTCTCACAGGCTACTGAATCATTGGTGGTCGTATGAACGACGGTTTAGCACTTTTATAATTAAACCGTCCTCCCTGAATGTCAACGGTCAAAATGGAAAACGTGATCCGTAAAAATAAAAGGGCACCGTTTCCGGTGCCCTGGGGTCAGTGCCTTAACCTGCGGTCGTCTCATCTGTCTCCGGGGAATAATCCCGACGCGGTTTTCACGGAGTGCATGCGTCTTACAGGTCAGTTAGTGTGCAATAACTTCCTGCCAGGCCTGCTGGGGGTAAATCCCGTTAAAGTTTACCTTACAGCACCGTGGCCAGCGGGGCACCTATGCATCAAAGCCTGGCAACAATAGCAGAACCCGGCCCGGGGTTGTACAGTGAAATAGTTCAATACTGCGCGGATTATTCTGTTTTAGCCTTAACCGATGTTTTTTTACGCTTCGCTGCTTTCTTCTTACCTGTACTGATAATTCCCTCACAGTCCGGATAGCGTATGCACCCCCCAAAATCACCATTTTTACCTTTACGTTTACGCGGGGGTCCTTTGCATAACGGGCAGGGAGGCGTGACGGGAGCAGTAATTTTCACACTGTCCTGGCGGCCTTTTTCGACAAGGTGACGGGTCCACTGCAGCTGCTTTTGCATAAAGACCGCAAGCGACATTTTCCCCTGCGAAATATCATCCAGTGCCTGCTCCCATAATGCGGTCATGCCCGGGCTCGTCAGCGTTTCCGGCAGGGCCGCAATCAGCTCCCGGGCCATCTGCGTTGAGTGGATGTGCTTCCCTTTTTTCTCCAGATAGTGTCGTTTGAAGAGGGTTTCAAGCACGGCCGCACGCGTCGCCTCTGTGCCCAGACCGGCGTTATCACGCAGCACTTTCTTCAGCTTCGGGTCACTGACGAAACTGGCCGCGTTCTTCATGGCAGCAATCAGCGTCCCCTCCGTGAACGGTTTGGGCGGACTGGTTTTCATATCCTTAACCTCAGAACCGGTGACAGCGCAAATATCCCCTTTTGCCAGCGCCGGCAGCGCCATACTGTCACCGTCGACGTCCTCTTCATCGTCATCTTTTTCAGCCAGGAACAATGACTTCCAGCCCGTCACCACACCGACTTTCCCGCGTGTACGGAACAGCTGTCCACCGATATTGAAAGAGGCCTCCGTCACGTCAGATTCCTGCAGCGGAAGGAACTGGGCGAAATAATGCTGGCGAATCAGCTGGTAGACCTTCAGCTCATCGGCGCTGAGGCGTGACAAATCAAATGCCTGTCGGGTGGGAATGATGGCATGGTGCGCGGTGATTTTTTTGTCATTCCAGACACGCGAGACAAACTGCCTGTCCAGCTGATTCAGTACCGGGGCCACAGCCGGATCGGATTTCGCCACTGCCGCCAGCACGTCGGATATTTCCTGCTGCATGGAAGTTGGCAGAAAACCGCAGTCTGTACGGGGGTAGGTGGTCGCTTTGTGGGTTTCGTAAAGTGACTGAGCAATGGCGAGCACATCATTTGCGCCCATGCCGAATTTTCGGGAACAGACCTGCTGAAGGGTGCCCAGGTCAAAACAGAGGGGTGCCGCCGTTTTCTCCCGCTTCTGTGTCACCTCCAGTACCGCAGCCCTGCCCTGCTGCTGACACAGCTGTCCCACCGCCCGGGCAGCCTGAGGATTGATGCAACGCTTTTCCTCATCACAGTACTGCTCAACGGGCACCCAGCCAGCCCGGAACCGGACGCCCTCTTTTTCAATAAGCGCATGTACCTGCCACCAGGGCTTTGGCACGAAGGACGTAATTTCATTATCCCGGTTAACCACCATGGCAAGCGTCGGCGTCTGTACCCGCCCGACGGACAGCACTTCTGACACCCCTGAGTCACGGGCCTTGAGAGTATAAAGGCGGGTCAGGTTCATACCGATGAGCCAGTCAGCCTGGCTCCGGCCCTTGCCGGCATCGTACAGCAGGGCTGTTTTTTCTCCGGGAAGAATATTGCCCAGTGCTTCCTTCACACTGGCCTCATCCAGGGCTGACAACCAGAGCCGGCGTACCGCGCCACTGTAGCGGCAGTATTCCAGCAGCTCACGCGCGATCACCTCGCCCTCGCGGTCGGCATCGGTGGCGATGACCACCTCAGAGGCCTTTTTGAGCAGCTTACTGATAACAGTGAACTGCGATTTTGTCTGCTCCTTGACGACCATTTTCCAGGCCTCAGGCAGCACAGGCAGAACATCGGCACGCCACGGCCTGCCATACTGCTCGCCATAGGCTTCAGGGCTGGCAGTTTCGAGTAAATGGCCGACCGCCCAGGTCACAACGATGTTACCGCCGCTGATAAATCCCTGCTCACGCTTGCTGATGCCCAGCACGCGGGCAATATCCTTTGCCTGGGAGGGTTTTTCACACAGAAAGAGTTGCATGTGTTGCCTCCCGCATCAGCTTTTTTCACCCGCCGCAACAGCGCGGACATCATTCATCAGTTTCGTGACGCCGGACCGGGCCAGGCGCTGTGATGATGATGAGCGATAGACAACATAGAGCCTGCTGCCGGACCCGTTTTTTTCGATTTCGATATCCAGGTGATCACGTCCGTTCCAGTCGGAGCCCATTTTGTAGTAGCTGCCCGGCATGGCGTCCCAGACGGGATGCGCATCATCTTCAGCCGCCGCTTTCCAGTCCCCGTCATTTGCTGCCTGGCGCATGGACTCAAGCTCCTGCGTGGAAATGAATTTATAGTGCCGCTTTAAGCGGGCCGCTGCCGTATCCACATCGACCGGCACGGAGAACGTTTTATCGACGGACTGCATGGCCTGTTGCCCTGCCGGGCTCATCAGCGGCATCCCGCCACTTTCTCCGCTGCTGTTGCCGCCCAACGTTTTTGTCAGGTTTGCGGCTGTGTCACTGACCTGTTTATTAATCGCAGCCCAGTCCGTTGTTGCGCATCCGCTCAGTAAAAAGAAGGAGGTGAGGAGGAACACAGGACGAATCATATTATTCCTCCTCTGCTATGTTGTTTTTAAGCGGAGGTGAGAACGAAGAGCGTTTTTTACCGCTTAACACATCCGGATCAGGTTCGCCATTTCGCTCAATGGCAACAAGCCCTTGCGTGGTTTTTTCTGCAATATCACGGCGAGTCACTGCAAGTGTTCGGTAAGGCTGAATCACGCCATAGACCTGACGAACAGCATGGCCACCATTGTCCAGGATAGTGTCACGTTGCGAACGCGAAATCAGCCCGTAATGAAAAGCCTGGAAAGCTTTCATTGCTAACTGATCATATCCAACCAGAAGCCATACGCACCGGTATCCTAACGGTGAACGGCTGAAAACGCTGACATTTAACGGATCGGCTGATTCAACTTCCGAGAGCGTTACCCCTTTGGGTACGGCTGACAATATGGCATCCAGTGAACTGAAGTTTTCATTAATTTTAAGTGTTGCTCGTTGCAGGGCTTCTTCGAGCCGTACCAGAGCCATATCGGCATAGGGATTATCTGCCGCTGAGTCTCGGGAAGCATTACCAGCTCGCGCAATGGCTTGCGGCATGCTGATTATTTCAGGCCTCTTTTTTTTCACCCCTGTATCGTCCGGAGCATCACGTTTCCTGCCCTCCCAAAGCCGGATTGCATAATGTGTATGGAGCAGGATATTAACAGAGGACTGTAGGGCCCCCGCTCGTGAAGCGGTCGTTCCGCCCTTTGTTTTACCATCAGACATGTCTAACGCCTCTCTTTAGTGGGTAATGAGTTTTGACACGCTTGAGATAGTCCGGGCGAGAGGGGTATATGAACAACTTAAAATCAGATCGTCACCATTACAAATTTGCAGGACCTTCATCTCTTTTATGGCGAAGAAATATTGCCTGGCTTTTAAGCACTGTTGCCACTGGCAACAGTGCTTACTTTTTAGTCAGTGTTGCCACTGGCAACAGCGCTCACTTTTTAGCCAGCATTTTTGCTGACAAAAGTGCAAGACTTCATGCGCCGCTGCCTGTAAAAATCTGCAATCTCATGAATTTATGATTTTTTCCCGAATTTTCTTCACCAGATCCCTGATATTTTCCTCCGATACCGGGCGGGCAGAGGCGCGTGGTTCGGGTTTCCATTGTTGCTGTTCGGGACGCTGAACTGTTTTTTGCCCGACACTGTCAGATATATCGCCACCCTGACGGGGCGCGTATAACCTGCCCTCACGCGCTTTCTTCATCACGGCCAGCAACCAGCCTACCGGGTTGCTGAGCTGCTGGCGTGCCATCACCTTTTGCAGGCTGAGCAGCACAAGTTGTGCCTGCTCCTCAGGCAACGCCTGCAGCTGTGCGGTCAGCATGGCAATATCTTCTGCCGGAACAAGTTCATGCAGACTGTCGGGAAGCACAGGTTTACCCGGTACGTACGTATTTTTATTCACACTGTGTGTGATACTACGTACGTAATGGTTCGGTTTCCGAACCCGGCCATAACTGACTGTTTTTACTGGCAGTACGGATTCCGAACTTAGTGAGTTGTTATGCCTTTCTGGACTGAGTTCGGTATCCGAACCCTGTTTTTTAGCGGCGATTCCTGGCCGTTTATGACTGAGTTCGGTTTCCGAACCCGGTGCGGGACAGGGTATTCGGTGATGATGTTTCGCCATCTGGCTGGGCGTCTGTGGGCGGTCCAGACGCGATTCGATCAGCGCAAGATGGCTGCGATAATGGCGCATGGTGGGGTCGTTTTTTATATCGTCGAGCACTTCGCGGGCGGTCTGGCTGATAGTCCGGTTTTTACTCAGGCAGGCATCCGCCACCGTATCAAGGAAGCGGGGGTCGAGCATTTCCGCATCGCTGAACGTCAGGGGCTCATCGTGCTGAGCATAGATATTCCCCCGCACCCGCCCTTTATCATCCCGCACGCGTTTACAGAGGCTGAGCCAGCCGGTTATTCGCAGCATAAGCAGGACGCGGCTTACCGTTTCCCTTGAGGCTTTCCCCTTTCCGGGTGAGGCAAGCTGCAGCTGCAGTTCGTCATAGCTGGGGAAAACCGCCCCCTCATTATTTTGTGCATACAGCCGGATCATCATCCAGCCCATCTTGTCCAGTGGTGACAACCGCGTGTCGAGCAACAGCCGGCGGGGAATGGAATCATGCACATTTCCAGTAAACAGCAGGCCGTTACGTATCCTGCCATCATCCCGCCGGGGACTGGCCGCAAGGCGGGCATTCATTTTATCCAGCGTATAAGCAATCAGGCTTTCTGCAGGCAGACTCATTATTTTTCCTTTTCGGCCGCCATCACGGCCGTTCTGAACTGTCAGTATGCTTAGTACTGCACCCGCGTACGGGTGCAGGGTAAACAGGCTGTCATGCTGCTATTTCCGTATGGCGCTGTTATAGCGTTCGTGGCTGAGAAGAAGCCATGTCCGGCCTTCGTTGCGACTCAGCAGACGCCAGAACGGGCCGAGATCGATTTTGTAGTAACCGCAGCCTTTCTCATCGAGCCGGGTGTAATTACGCGCCCCCTGCCGGAAACGGCGAACCTGACGTAACGCCTTTTGACAGCATTGCGGCGGCGTACCATGGGGAGCCCGCAGGCCCGGCGCAACCATTCTGTATTTCATGCCGTCTTCCTTACCGGCGTTCGGGCCGGAGAAGGCTGCCGGGTCTTGTGCCAGCCGCGGACGGCATGCCAGACCGACGTCAGCGAGACGTTCATCTGTTCTGCAGCCAGCATCATTACGTCCAGCCCGTCAGCACTTTCCGCGTCTTCAACGCCGGACTTTTGCCACTGACGCCACAGGGCGGCGTTTTCCTCATCACCCAGTGCGTTACCGCGCCCCGGCCGGACATCGATACCGGCAATGCGACGGCGGGCCGCCACGTCCGTACTGGAGAGCCCGAAGTAATTGGCCATCAGTTCAATGGAGCCGCCCAGCGCCAGCGCCCGATCGATACGCTGGAGTCGTTTCTGTTCCGTCCGGGCCTGCTGTAGCATGCGCACCAGATTGCCGTGATTGATGCCCACACTGATGATCGACACCTCACTGCCGGAAAGGTAGTGAAGCTCTTCGAGCGAGAGCCCCTGCAGCATCTGCATTTCCTCGCGGTTCAGTCCCAGCGATTCGCAGCGGCGGAGATAGCCACTTCTGAGATCCATAACCAGCTGCATCAATAATCCGTTTGCAGCCTGAGATAAACTGTTCATCATTCCCCCTTAATCCTGACGGTAACCAATGGCTGCCGGACCCCGGCCGCTGACACCCTGATGAAGACGGGCATTTTGTCCGGCTTCATACCCCTGATAACGTGCTGTATCCGCCCCGCGGCAGGCTTTCAGTTCACGGGTTGTGACTGTTTTCATACTGCGGCTTTCCAGCCAGTGACTCATCACCTGCTGCTCCTCGCTGCTGATGTCAGTTGCCGATATCACCTCACGCACCCCACATACCCAGCCGTCACGGAACTGCTCCGCTCTCGCCCGGCGTGTGGCCAGTTTCAGCCGCTTACTCTGGGTTTTGAGATAAGAATTTGTGGCATCTTTCAGCTGGCGCGTCAGCACATCAAAGGCATAGGCTGCTATCTCAGGTTTTTCACTGAATCCGTAAAAGGTTACCGAACGGCGATACCCGGCAGAGGTCTGACGCCATGAGTAATAAGCCTGGCAGCCAAAGGCATGACAGACGCCCCGGACAAGGGTCACCATCCATTCCGGAACTTTTTCAGCATCCGAAGGGGCCGTGCGGGAAGACGCTTCGCGCACGGATGTAAGGCCGGCATCAAGCTCGCTGATACCGTATCTGGCCATCAGCTTCTGGGCACGCTGCAGGGCCAGTCCTGCCTCATGGGCATTACTGTTGCTGCGGCCCAGCTTCAGCAGTTTCCTGACAAGATTCAGCAGTCGCAACTGTCGCTGTGAGTTATTCATCACTGTTATCCTCCCCGTACTTCAGACCGCGTTGCAGCTCCCGGAGACGGCGCATAACGCGCATCAGGCGGAGCAGTTTCAGAGCATCTTCATCTGTCAGGGCAGGTGCTTCCCCCTCACCCGGGCCGCCGGTGAAAAGCTCCGGCAGACCACACACCCCTGCCGCCGGATGCAGCACAGGCGCTTCGCCGGTCAGGCCCAGCAGAAATGCGGCGGCTTCAGAACACACCTCACCTGCCCCGACGTAACCGGCAGACATGTCCTTGTCGCGTTGAGGAAGAATTTCATCTTCGCAGCCAAGGACCTCACCCAGCTCCCATGCCAGACGAAAAGCGGTATTCTGCAGGTGTTCGATATCGTCCTGATGGGCCGGCACATGCCAGATGCTGTCATTACTCACCGGCGCGTCATCCTGCAGGACAACTTCAGGTTCTGGTGTTAAAAGAGAAAGCAGGCCATCCTCCCCATTGTCCTCTTCTCCACCATTCTCTTCTCCGTACCCATCGGAGAGGGTAACCAGCCCGCTAACATCCCCACTCTCACCTGAAATAACCGGCGCGGCACCGTACATATCTGGCTGAACCTCATGCCGAGGGGGCTCATTAATCGGTGTTTCAGAAGGAGAAGACGCATTACCCGGAACGGGCGTTACAGCCCCTCCTGAGACCTCAGGACGTGAACTGGAGACAGGTAGCGGGACGCCTTCACTCTCATCTGAGCCTGTGGTATGCAGGGCGTGATCAGCATTAACAGACTTGTTTGCGGCGGGAAAGGCAACCGTCTCCGGCTCGCCAAAGTGATGTCTGCGGTTGCGTTCTTTAGGATCGAGTTCCATCATCCAGCGGTCATAGTCCAGTTCCGGATGGGGTAACGCCTGCAGTAAATCACCAATAAATTCATCGCGAAACATCTCCAGAGACCACAGTTCCGGGGAGTTGAAACGGCCACAACACTGGCCAAAAACGTCGCTGAAGGATTTATCGCCTGTGTCTGAAATCAGGCAAAACTCATCCCACACGCGTTCCGCATCATGCCGGAGCGCCAGCAGTGACGTTATTTGTGGCCTGCCAAGCCCGGACTCAAGCAGGTCTGGGATCCACGGATAAAGATATTTCAGCGCATCTTCCATACGGCTGACTGTTGAGTAATGGACTGGCAAACCTTCACGGGTCAGTAGCTCTGACAACTGACGCAACGAAACCGTCTTTCCCATCTGCTCTTCATATATAGAGCGGGCTTTGTGGATCCCCTGCGCTTTTTCAATAAAACTCAGCTCCCCGCGCACTTCATTCTCTGCCAGATGGCCAATAACACACTGCAGCCGTCCCGGCCACGGCTTGAACAACACATGGACGCGGAAAAACCGGTCTTCTCCGGTTTCCTGCCACAGTTCTGACAGGATCTGATAACGTGTATTACCCCCGTCGCTGAAGATGTACATATCGGGCTCACCATCCGGGTCACGGGTGACTTTGGGCACGGTGTCCAGCCCGCGCGAACGGATGGAAGCCTTGATATCGTCATAACGCGGATTGCGTGATGTTCGCGGATTATCAGGATTCGGGCTTAACTGGTCGAGCGTCAGGACCATGGGCATTTCAGCCGCCGGCATGACGCTGATATTGCCGGCCGCCTGCGACTGGCGTCCGGGCTGCAGCATGGCAGCCCCCACATTAGAACTTTTACGGCTCATGCCTGTTTCCTCCCGCTGCGGTAACCGAAGTCATAGCTGCCTTCCTGAAACTCCGAAAAGAGGGTGTAACGCCCGTCAAATTTGACTTTTACCGTGCCGGTTGGCCCCTGCCGCTGCTTGCCGACAATGATCTCAGCCACCCCGGCATCAGGGGTGCCGGGGTTATAAACCTCATCCCGGTAAATAAACATGATGAGGTCCGCATCCTGCTCCAGCGCACCGGAGTCACGCAGGTCACCATTATTGGGGCGTTTATCGGCCCGCTGCTCCACCAGGCGGTTGAGCTGGGAAAGCGCCAGTACCGGACAGCCCAGCTCTTTACCGAGCGCCTTAAGCGAGCGGGAAATTTCCGCTATTTCCTGCGTGCGGTTTTCCTGCTCGGGGGAGCGGACAAGCTGCAGATAGTCCAGCATGATGAGAGAGGGTCTGCCGTATTTGCGGACATAGCGACGGGCGCGGGCGCGCAGTGTGGCCGGGGTCTGGTAACTGGTATCATCAATGATCAGACGGTTTTTCCACTCAATAATGCGACCGGTTGCCTCGGACACGCGAGCCCAGTCTTCATCATCCATGTTGCCGCTGCGAAGCCGGGACAGTTCCACCCGGCCTTCCATCGCCAGCAGGCGCATCATCAGCTGCTCTGAGGGCATTTCAAGACTGAACACAAAGACGTGATCGTCAGGTTTTGCGCTCACGGCCGCTGTGCAGGCGGCCATGGCCAGCGACGTTTTCCCCATGGAAGGACGGGCGGCCAGCAGGGCCAGATCGCCGGGCTGGAGACCACAGGTCATCGCGTCCAGTTCACTGAACCCTGTCGGTGTCCCGGTGAGGCCGTCACTGGCGGACATGCTTTCCAGCTGCGTCAGCAGTTTATCCAGCGCCTCGTTAACACCGGTCTCACTGTTGAGCTGCATGGCTCCCTGTTCGGCAATGTTAAACAACTTACCTTCGGCCGACTCAAGAATGCCCGCCGAGCTGGCTTTCGGGGCTTGCACATCGGAAAGAAGACTGTTACCCACAGTCATCAGCTGCCGCAGGCGGCTTTTCTCCGCCACCACCCCGGCGTATGCCAGGATATTGGCTGCAGACGGCGTGTTTTTACTCATTTCAGCCAGATAAGCAAAGCCGCCACACTGTTCAAGGTCGCCTCTGTTCTCCAGCCGTTCCGTAATAGTGATGAGATCGAGCGGTAGCCCTTCTCCGGCCAGCTCGGCCATCACGCGAAAGACCATACGGTGCGGCCGGGAAAACAAATCTTCCGGGGAGATTTGCAGTATCACCTCATCCCACCGGTCGTTATCAAGCATCAGTCCGCCCAGTACGGCCTGCTCAGCCTCATAAGAGCAGGGCATCATCATCTCAGACATGACGCACCTCCCGGGTCAGAACGTCACTGAAATGGCTCTGCCACTCGGGGAACAGTTCAGACGCGAGGTCGTGCATGGTGACGGCTGCGGCCGGACCTTTGCGGCGTGTTTTGTATTCCAGACGATGCACGGGCTGCTGCTTGACGTGCCCCAGTTTGAAAATATCCAGCGCCTCGATACGGGTATCGAGTAAACGATAAACGTCACGGTTGCCCAGCGCAGAGGCGTCGTAATGTTTTTCGTTAATGATGGCGGCAAGACCGTCCATTGCTTCACGGTCAAGCAGAGTGTTTTCGATACAGTTGACGAGAATGGAAATATCAGGAAGGCGGATACCGTAATTTTCATAGGTTTTCAGGCGGGTAAGCATATGAAGGGAGCCGCGGATAAATTCACGGACATCCGGAAGGATGGGTTTAACAACGCCCATCACATTACCGGTAGAGGAAAGGAGGGAAAGCTCGGTCATGACGCCTGTTGCGCCTTTCGAATCCACAATAATGACGTCATAACGGTTAAAGAAAGGATGCTGAAGTATGTTACGCAGGCGCAGACGGCCGTCTGCAGCGTGGAGCATCGCGGTCGGCAACAGTTCGTCCGGGTCGTTAGAGTAGATGACATCGAGATTTTTTATGGCGGTCTGCGAAATGCATTGCGTATGGTCACTGACCATCTGCATCAGCAATTCATAGAGACCGAAAGGGGATTCATGCTCCAGCGCGAAGATACTGCTGGCTGTGGGCTGGGAATAGTCTGCATCCACAAGAAGGGTGTTCAGGCCGGCATCGGCAAGAAAACCGGCAAGGTAAGCAGCAAACGTGGATTTGCCTTCTCCACCTTTGGGAGAGATAACGGGAAGTATTTTCATTTTGCACACTCTTTACAGTATGCAAATACGCCTGTTTACAAACTATTAACTTTGACTCAGGGATTGAAAATCCCCGTGTCCTTGGTTCGATTCCGAGTCCGGGCACCACTATTTAAAGAACCCAGCCTATGGCTGGGTTTTTGCTTTCTGGGATTCTGGTAGATTTCTGGTCATTCTGACCACTAATGTCGCTGCTTTACCTCTTGAGCCCCATCTGAGTATCTCCCTTTAGCGACAACTTACTCTTCCGGTCACTGTACCAACCTCTGCTGGTCTTCACGCTGCCAATAAACACTATTTCCTGCCGGTATACCTGCTGGTGAATTGATCACAGCAAGGCAGCATCCGGTCTTTGTCCGGTCAGGGAGAGTGAAGCATCATTGCTTTCTTTTGTGTGGCCCTATGATGCTTGAGATTTCACATACTTAGTATCATGATACCAACAAATATGAATCAAAAAATCGAATCTGCCCATGGCAGATTGAGAACTTGTGGGCTATCTCTGGTGCTTTACCTGCATAAAGCTTCAGCTAAGACATCGGGGCGATGTCTTAGATCTACATTCAGAAGGAATTCATGTGACTGTTAGTGTAGCAATATGCTCTGTAGCTGACCTGCTTACAGGTAAACAAATTAAAACCGGTACATGTGACACAATCAGCAGCAATTTTTCTATACCAGAGTATCAACGCCCTTATATATGGCAAGATAGGCAAATCGCGAGGTTGTTAAAGGATATAGCGGAACACCAAGCCCATTCAAGCACTATGCCCTATTATTTAGGTAGTGTCATTTTGCATGCTGATGGTGAGAGCCTTAATATCATCGACGGTCAGCAACGCTTGACCACTTTAGCATTAATGGCTCATCTTAATGGGCAATTTACTGATTTTTCGATGCATTATAACTCACCAATTAGTCAACGGCAGATAGTGCATAATCTTGCCTGGTTAAAACAGCATTCTGGCGAGTGGCTAGAATTGATTGATTTTAATCTATTGCAGTTCTCACTAGTCATCACTCGTTCTGAAGATCAAGCCTACCAATTTTTTGAAACTCAAAATACTGGAGGTGTACGTCTGAATGGCGATCAAATCATCAAAGCACACCATCTGCGAGCAATTGGCGAAAAAGATAAGCTATCCATTGATCGCTTTGCCAGGCGTTGGGAAGCACTCGGTGATTTGTCTAATATTGTTGATTTACTGGTTAGAGGGCGCTACTGGCAGTATTTGCATTTTAGAGAATATCCGCTGCATAACCAGAAGGCGCTAATTAGAAACTGCATTGTCAATGAGTTGGCAGAAAACACGGGTAAGGGAGAAGATACTGCCTTTGGTCGCATCACTCGTACTTATTCAGCTAGCGGCACAGAAAGTTTATCTCAAGCACAAGTGGGATATGATTTAAGGCAACCTCTCAATAGTGGTGTAAATACTATTCACTACCTTCAGTATTTTGAAAAACTTCGTCAAACTTATCTACTGCACGGTGAAATGAGCTCAACACTAAAAGGATTCAGTGATTTTTATAATCATTTCATTTGCAAACTAGAAGGCTGTAGTTATCTCAAACAACTACTGGATACTGCACTATTGCTTTATATAAGTCAGTTTGGTCAAATAAATTTAGAAGTGGCTGCAAAAAAGCTATTTAGGGTTATTTATTCGCGTCGCATTGAGAACCAAACCGCCGTAAAAGAAAGGTCAATACCTGCTTTTATACAAGAAACACCAGTACTTGACTGGATTGCAACAAGTTTTACGGTCGAACAACTTTTTTCGAAGCTGGATGGTTTTGACTTAAAGGTGAATAGCAATGGACTCGGCGAGGATGACAACACTGTCAAAAAACGCTTTGTTATACGCGTGATAGAGCATTTTGACCTATCAATCAGTCAAAGTAATTTTAAAACACAATTCGGTCCTAATTTTGATAAATATATAAAAGGCCTGGAGGTCAGAAATGGATAAGGAACAAGGTGTTAAAACGGAGATTCTAACACTAGAAACTGTGCTTAATAAAGGCTATCAGTTTTCAATCCCAAGCTATCAACGCCCTTATGTTTGGAGTGATGATGACGTATTACTGCTATTTAATGATATTAAAGATGCTTGCTTTGCTGGCGACAAAAATTACTTCATTGGCACTGTTCTTTCATCCTTGCTGGAACAAAACACTCATAAAATATATGAACTGATTGATGGTCAGCAACGCACAACAACTTTGATGCTAATTGCTATTGCTTTTAAGACTGCTGGTAGCAAGACTCTTTTGACTGATGTGATTGTATATGAGAATAAACCCAGGTTGCAGTTTGCAATTCGAGAGCAAGTCCAGAATTTATTGGGAAGTCTTGCTGGACTAAAATCCTTTGAAAAACCGTCTGATGAATCGATTGCACAAAACCACTACCTTAAGCAACTAGATATAGCGCTAACTGTTTTAACCAAAGAAATCGCTAAGCTTAAACAGCAATCGGCGCAAAATTTTGAGTTATTGGGAAAATATATTTTTAGCCAAGTACAATGGGTAAATAATGTTGTTCCCGTACAAATGGATTTAAATCGCTTGTTTGCCACGATGAATACAACCGGCATTCAGTTAGAGCAAACAGACATTTTAAAGGCAAAATTACTAAAGCGAATTAAAACACATAAATCGCAATATGAAGCAATTTGGGTTTCCTGTGAACATATGGAAAACTACTTTGAAAGAAATGTTAGAAAAACATTTAAAAAAGCTGACTGGAAAAATATTCAACCGCAAGAGCTTTCTACATTTAGTTTAAATAAATTTACTATTACTGAAGAACCAACGAAAAAAAATGACTCAGGATTATCCATTGCTCAACTTGCTGAACAAATTGAGAGTCAATTTACTCCAGAGGACACAGTACCAGAACAATTGGAATCAGATGAGTTGGATATCGAGACAGTATATTGTCGTTCAATCATTGGTTTCCCTTTGTTACTTATTCATGCTTATCGTGTATTTCTTGCATTGAATGAACAAAAAGATATCATTCCAAGACTGCATAGTGATAGGTTACTTGAAATCTTTGAGCCACTTATTAATTCCGATGAATGCACAGTAAAAGATTTCATAGAAATGCTTTGGCAAGTACGCTACCAGTTTGATACATGGGTTGTTAAATGGGTCGAAAAGGATGATAACCTAGATGCGCATCTTGCATTAGCTAATGTTTCTCGTAGCATCTCCAAAGGGAAATACTACTTAAACCGGTCTCCTAAACCATTAAGTGACCTGGTAATGCTGCAAAGTGTTCGTAATTTTACTGGTGAACG
This sequence comes from Citrobacter sp. RHBSTW-00859, assembly GCF_013729795.1. Classification (NCBI taxonomy): domain Bacteria; kingdom Pseudomonadati; phylum Pseudomonadota; class Gammaproteobacteria; order Enterobacterales; family Enterobacteriaceae; genus Citrobacter; species Citrobacter sp. RHBSTW-00859. The sequence goes on from NZ_CP056284.1 coordinate 4,516,483, forward strand.
CAGTGCGCAATATTGGTTAACACCATTTATTGCATCACTGATTCGTAGAGAAGTTGGCGGCACAGAAGATAAACGCGCATGTCGGATACTTGAACGCATTGATAATCGAATGTCTCTTGCATTAGACAGCCAAAAAGAGGCAAGTTTTAAACAGGCTAAATGGTTAAAACCTAAGACTAAACCCTGGGATGAGCTGGTAACATATTTCAACGAATCGCATGGTATCGGATTTGAACACTATTGGTTCCAAAAACTAGAATATATACTATGGAAATCATTAAATAATACCGTTCTGCCAGAAAAAGATCTAATCAAATTTGAACAATATCGTATTACTTCTAAAAACTCCGTAGAACATGTTCACCCACAGCAAGAAGAATATGGTAATAGACTCACTGAAACACCTTTAAACTCTTTTGGTAACCTAGTGCTATTGAGCCCTGGAGATAATTCATCTTATAGCAATCAATCAGTCGCAAAGAAAAAAGCAGACTTTGAAGCCAAACCTCGATTTGACTCGTTAAAATTGAGAGCTATTTTCCGCTCCAAGACTAACTTTGATGAGGGTTGGACTGAAAAAAATATTAAAAATCATAAAAACGCGATGATTAAGTTGCTAACAGAGCATTACGGAAAAAATTCTGAATAGCATACCTAAATACAGGTCAGGAACGTTTACCAGAACGGGGCTGTTCATCAGATTAAAATCTGGTGACAGCTCGACCTGATTGCAGGCTTGATTCATGGCTTGCTATCCTTTTGGCAAACGATGCTCACCACACTAACGCTGTTCACGGTATGAGCAAGAGCAAACCAGAAAACATCTGATCCGCATCACTACAGAATCTTTCCCCGTCCCTTTCCCGCAATTTCCCCGTTGTTCTCCCGCCACAGAGATTCACACATTCCTTGTATACTAACACTTTTCTTTAAATTTCCCGTTTTCCCGTTTAATTTTCACAGTTCGTAGATAAACTATTCTCACCTCGTGATTTTATAATCCTTAATAAAATCCCGTTGAATAGATACCATAAAGAAAACACCAAAAGATAGCTCTAACAGAGAAATCATTTCATAGGAAATCTTCAATAAATTCAATGGCTGCCAAGAAATGATTTATATTATTTATGCATGTAAACGTGGAAACTTAGCGTGATTAATATTTTTATCAATCACATTCACATCAATTAATAAAAACAAATTAAAATCACTCATAATTATCAGTGAAAGCAATAGCCGATTTCATATATACATTCACTTATATATTATTCATATGGATTGTTTATTACTAGTCATGAATATCTCTTCGCTAATTTACTATCAGTCTCTTTCATTAAATGCTACCCCTGCATCTTTTTCACGGGGAAACGGGGAATTACCCGTCAAACCGTTATGGCGCAACGTTTTTTCACCTCCCGTTTCCAGAAATTCCACCGGGCAAGTTGCGGGGGAGACCAGAAACAGACCGGAGAATGTCGATTCTCCTTTTCCCCACAATCCATGACCTGCACTGCCAGTTCATAGCCATGCTGCCTTTTCTGCCACGGCTCGCATAACACACTGAGGCACGGGACTCTTCCCTCCCTGCCTCACTTTCTGACCTCACTAACGTATTAATCACCCCTGCATAAGGAGACTTCTGCATGTCCACACCACGCCGTTTTAAGTTTACTCACCGCCTCATTGATGGCCTGCCCCCTAATGAACCTGATGCCCCCTCCCGTGAAGCGGAATACAGCGATACCGAAATCAGCGGGCTCAAATGTCTGGTTGGTAAGGGAGAAGGTAAGAAGAAGTTTCTCCTGCGCTATCTCTGGCAGGGCCGCAAACGTGCTATCAGCATCGGTCACTGGCCGGAGATTGATGTCACTGTCGCCCGAAAGATTGCCACTGAGATGAAACGCCAGATAGCTACCGGCACTGACCCGCGTTATGAGCGGGACAAATGCCGGGCCATTCCTACCCTTCAGGAAGCCTTCAGCCAGTATTATTTCCCGTGGGCAAAGCTGCATAAAAAGAGCTGGAACAAGGATGAGCAGCGCTTTCGCGACCATATAGCCCCAGTGATGGGAAATCTGCTGCTTAATGAAATTACGCCCCGTCACGTTACCCATCTTCAGTCATCGCTCTGCGAAACCTGTCAGCCCGCCACCAATAACCGGGTGATTGCTCTGCTAAAGGCCCTCCTCAGATGGTCACTGCATCATGAGATGGTGACGGTGAACCCGGCGGCAAACATCCCACTTCTGCGTGAAAATAACGCCCGCCAGCGTTATTTCTCGGAAACGGAAATCCGGCGCATATTCGAGGCTGCCAGTGAGGACAACAGCCGTGTAGTCGGGATTTATATTCGTTTACTACTGCTGACCGGATTGCGGCGTGACGAGCTGAGGCTGGCAAAATGGGTACATTACAATAAGCAACAGGGAACGCTGTGGCTACCGGAAACCAAGAACGGCTCAGGGCGACTGGTTCATCTCAACAACTGGGCGGTAAAGCTGATTGATGAGCTGCCCCGCTTCGGCGGCAATGTATGGATGTTTGGCGGTAAAATTCCGGGTAAACCGGTCTGCAATGTCACCAAAGCTTTCAGGCGCATTATCCGACGGGCAGGCATCTACGATGAGGAGGTCTGTATTCACACCTGTCGGCACTCGGTCGCCGCATTAATCGTTTCACGGGGAGGTACCCTATATGACGTCCAGGCCCAGCTCGGACACCGCAGCATTCAGTCATCACAGCGCTATGCTCATCTGCATCCGCAGCGGCTGAAAGCAACCGGCCAGTTGATTGAGCAACATATTGGTAATGCACTGGCATTTTCCGGGCCATGTGATTAATCAATAAAAATGGGAAAGGCCGCCTGTGCGGGCGGCCTGTGGAATCCAATGATTAAGAATTCAGAAACTGGCTGTGGCAAATTCGGCGGATAAGCAGTACCCCGTCACGTTCACTTTTTGTATGGTCCGGCGTGTCGTCAGACGATCGCCTTCCGGGCGGGTCAGATAACCTTCTTCGTCAATTAAGCGGGCCAGTTTTTTCGCAGACAAGCCCCAGTTCATGCCAAGTTTCTCAAGGGTGTCCGGCAGTATCAAATAGCTCCCGTCATTTAGAATATACCCAGTAGTATCGGTTTTACGGGACGCAAAACAGGGCATTTTCGCATCAATAAATTTTGACCGGCTCACTGCAATGAAGTTCTGAACGGTAATCAGGACGTTCTGCTTACGGCCCGCATCAGAACGATAGTTATGCAACCAACGGTTAAAAGCTACGTAAACCACATCGGCGATCTCTTCTTTTTCCCATGGCAGGATTTGCCACTCTGACGCCAGCGCGCCTGCAAGATAGAGGATTGCAAAACGCTGGAGAGCCCTGCACTCAACAGAATTAAGGGTGATCAGGCCTGCATGTAAACGTCGTTTCATCTCATCAAGCATGACATCCAGGTCTGCTTTCAGAAAATCAGAGGTCGCTTTCCAGTCAAAATACTTACCCTCTTCATCGGCAAAGCCCGTCAGGCAACGAATGAATTCATAACCAGCACTACCATGGAAGGTCAGCAGGCTGGTTTTTATCTCACCAATGCGCTGTCGGGCTGCATCAATTTCTTCATTCACGCCACGGGAATCCTCTGCCGTGACAGGAATAGACAAGGCGCGATGCAACATGCCGTCCATCACAGGAGACTTTTCCTGCCGAATTCTGTCTACAATGGTTAACTCGCCGGTTGAAAGCACATTCTGCACCCACGTTGATTGTCGGGCCATCCCCAGAGTCTCGCCGTCCATTCTCGACTTCGTTACTCCAGAAACAACGTCATACAGCGTCTCAGCAAAAAACTTGCCGGTGAAGGAACCCAACTCATCCAGGCACAACGTGGTTCCGTTATTCATCACCATCAGTAATTCCAGTCCGTTTGACGTGCTGTTCCAGCGCTGAATTTGGGTCGGACTACCGCTTCCGGGTTCAGCTGCAAGGCCATTCACACTGGCTCCAGCCTGGATCGCAGCAGTTTTTCCCGTCGAACTGTCACCACACAGATGGAAAATTGCGCCACTTTCGCCCAACAGAGGGAGAAGTGATGAACTCAGCCCCACCAGAATCGACAATTTGGGTGCCATACCGCATACCTTCTGAGCGATCTGTTCCTGCCATTGCTTAAGCGAACCCGAGACAGCAATGGCATCATTAATAGCCATATCCTCATTCGGGATCACATCCTGTATCCCCTCTCGTTCAGCAACAAAAATGGGATATGGACCAAACTGGAACACCAGCTCCTCAGGCTGAAAACCCGGTCTTATAGCCACGCGGTAGAGTGGCAAATTCAGCTCACAGGACTTTTCCAGGAACATCAGAAATAGTTTGCTGTCCTGGACAAAGACGCCCTTCCCGGCAAGCTGACTGATGACAGAATCAGCATTTTTTTTAGCCTTTTTCAGGCTGATAGTTATGTCAGCTTCAGCACCGCTATGATTCGTGCATTTCAGAATAATTTGCCAGTTACCGTTGCGGGTGCGGTTACAGGCTTTCGCCACAGGTTTGAGCAATTGGCTGGACACAATTTTTTTCTTATCGTCATCTTCATGACAAAAATAAACGATACCATTCTCTTCGGTAAAACCTTCCGGTAACATGTATTCTGCTGCTTTGCTGTTCACGTTTGACATAATATAATCCTTATCAGGTTTGATTTTAGGTTGTGGATTACCCTTCCCTCTAAAAGGGAATAAAGTATCCAGTTTTGTTAATTTCTAATGTACTGCTGCGACATTCAGTATTTCAGCATCAGGGTCATCGCCTTTTCAACATCTTCATGTTGCTGGCCGCGAAAGAATGATATATATCTCTCCGTTGTCTTTATATTCCGATGACCGAGGAATACCTTTACGGCATAAATGTTATTAGTTGCCGCTAACATTGCACTGCCTGCGGTGTAGCGCAATTCATGCAAGAGGCATTTGCGAATCCCAGCCTTCTCACAGAGCTTTGCCATTAATCTGCGAGGCTCACTGACCATTCCCCCCTTCATCGAGCGAAAAATTAAACCTGTCGCTCCATATTTACTCTGCTGCATACGTAAAATTTCCTTAGCTTCACGGCAAAGTGGCACCAGCCTGGAGTCTCCAGATTTACTGTCTCTCAAGAAAAGCGTATTACTTTTAAAATTCACATCTTCAAGCAATCCAGCACGTGCTTCCCCCAGACGCATTCCGGTGAAAGCCAGAATCATAATAAGGCTCAGCGTGTCGCGTGGCTCTGCAACTATTTCCTCTTTAAGGACTCGAATTAATGAAGAAAATTCTTCTGGTTCAAGTGTTTTTCGAAAGGATGCAGGCTCTTTATAAGTCCGCATTCCGGCCACAGGAGATATATCCATATAGCCAAACTCCACAGCAAATGAATATATCGCCTTGATTAAATTAAGATGTCTGTTACGGGTTGAACACTTAAGATGTGTCAGTCCGTTAATATAGCTTTGAATCTTTAGCCGCGTAATATCTAAAATCTCTATGTCACCTAATTGTGGTACAATATAATTCGAGATCTTAGACTTATCGGTATGGCTGGATTTCTTATACCCTCTGGTATGCTGAAGGTATATATGACAGAGTTCAGCCAGGGTCATAGATTTTCAGCAATACATCAATGTAGTGGGACAAATTCACATTGTTCTCCTTCTGTCAGTTTCATTCACTCACCAGATTCAGTTTCTGATTTCCGGTGAGCCTCGGTATGAGGATAAATGTACGCCTGACAGAAGATTTAGTCTAAACGGTGACTATAGAGGAAGGGAGAAAATATCATGCTGAAAAAATATCAATAAATACATGAAGATATGACAGGTTTGCAGTCCTCGTTATTAAATCTGCACTTTTTAGTTCAAAACACCACCACTAAGCAGACCAGTTTACCCAAATGCACTCGGCCAATGACATTTCCCGTGACGTCCCCCAAGTAGATAAGAGTTAACAGCGCCGGGCGGCACATAGCCACACACGGCACCATCCTATACGGAATACCTGAGGCTCACACCAGTCACAACTATGTGAAAATTGCCCCCTGAAATCCTCTGAACTGGCAGCAACCTACTCGGCCTTTTTAGGTTTAGATGTTCTCCAGAGAACGTTATCAGGGTCAAAATGCTCGCCCATGAATTTTTTGATCCCCGCTCTGGTGCTGAGATCAATCAATGGAACAGGCTGCTGGTAACACCGTTTAAACGAAATCCTGCGAATATGGCTGCGTGCTTTTCCGTCCATCGCATCCTTTGTTAATGACCAGAAATACTGCGCGGTTCGGGTTGAGTTCGAGTCCAGCCAGGATACATTGCGATAAATATGATTAATGACATCTGGTGACAAATAGCGATCATTCTCATCCAGAATGCTTTCCTTCTTATCCTGAAGGCGCAACAATGAACAGTACCAAACGACCTTCATTAATAACCTACGCTGCTCTTTAATGATAAAGAACGAATCTTGTGTAAAATTCTCATTAATGAGTACCTGTAACGGACTGCCAGGCATAGTTATCTTAGTGACCCCAGACTGAAGCATGTTTGCACGCTTAATAACTTCAAGCACTTTTCTCAGTAGAACGAATGTGAACATCGTGTCGAAAGCAACTTTTCGCTCAAAAAAGTGCACCTTACTCTTTTGCTTAGTGAATTTACACATTTCAGTTTCCCCTCTGTTCTGCTGGCATCCAGTCGTAAGCCCCAGAAGGTGTGAAAGTACGTCGGTAATGTGACCCGTTTTTCCAGTATCCAGCTTTTCATCAAAAACACTCAACCCTTCCAGAAACCGCTCATTTATCATTTTAATGTAATTTAAATCAAAAATATGCTCCGATGCATTATTTTCCTTTTCCGGGAAAAATGAAAATACGTTACCTTGAGCTAACACTGTTTCATTTAGTTTAATCAGAAACTCTTGTCCATTAAGTTCTGAAATGAGTGTCTTAACTATCACTTCAAGATCGAAGATATACTTCTCATTCGATGCAATCATTGGTTCGAAACTGGAATTATAAATGCTGATATAATTACAAGGGAAGTTTCGATAAAAATACCCTACTTTCCCCTCATTTCGATGACTGAGTGAATTCAACATAAAGGCCACGATATTCAGAGCGCCATCCTTTGTTAGAACATCAAGCACTGAATGTCCCTTTTCTGCAGCTGCAAAAATACCCGGTATTTTCAATGCATATATTACATTCAAAAAACCCTGAGGTTTAATTTTTTTAAGGCTAATGATATCAGGATCCTGCTCCATTTTGTTAATCAGGTCGTTTGCCGTGATTTTTTTAAACATTGTCACTCCTGTAATAAATTCACCTGTCGCCCATATATTATTCTGGTGCCCATTAATTAATCAGGACACCGCTATGCACATTATACAGTCTCCGGCAGATGCGTTCTGCCTGCCTGTGTCACCTATTCAGCAACTGCAGCTGGTTAACGAACTCACCAAATGCACTGATAGCAGTCTCACTGCTGCAACGACGCTGTGGGAAGAAACCCAAACCCAGCTTTTGTATCTGCTCCCCGATGAGGAGGAGCACCTTCCTGAACAACTGACCACCTATCTGCACCATTTGGCCTGCAATGCCGAATACGTCATTCGTCTGGATGCTTCGCTGTTTCTTGCCCTGACCATTCTCAGTGATTTAGGGCAGGGCTTTTATCTGCTGTTCCCGTCGACAGCGACCTTTACAGGTGCCGCTGAACTTATCGCTGTGGCCCAACCTTCAGGATATTAACCGATGAAAAAGACCAAATCCGCACCAGCCTCTAATGCTGAAACTCAGAATGACCTCTGCGTTCTTACCGGCGAGGCCGAGAAGATTAATCCGCATTCCACTGGCCTGCTGCACTGGGAGATGACTGAAAATCTGGACGGGGAACGGGGATTGCGCATTATTGCCAACGACAGTGGCGGTCTGTTTTCCCGGGAATGGATTGCCCTGAGTGCTATATCTGGCGTTCTGAAAGCTCATGAAACCGGTGATTTCACCTCCACTGCTCTGCGACCACTGTATACCAGCACCAGCCGTAACAATGCAGGTTTCCTCGCCGCCATTCTTCGCTGCGCTGATATCTGTCTCACCGAAGAGGGTTCAGGCGGGGCATTCAGCCATCGCTGTTACCCGGACTGGGAAAAGCGGCTGGAAAAACTGCTGACCTTCTCCCCTTCTGCCTGACCCCCTTTTATCCCCCTTGCCCTTACCCAACCCCCTCATGACCTTTGCACTGCCGAAGGCAACCCAATTTATATTGCTATAAAGGAGATTATCTGTGACCCCTTGTTCACCCACACTGCATCAGCCCACGCTTGACCTTCCCCTGAGTGGCGAGTTTATCGCACTGATAACCACACACCTCGCGCCACTGTCTGACACTTGTCAGGGTGCCGTGCTGAACTTTCGTGACCCGGAGTACAGCGCTGAAAACGGTGGCTGGCATCCGGTAGAAATCCGCCTCATCCGCAGCGAGCAGCCTGAAATATGGCAGCTGGATTACCTCACCGACTTTAGCTGGCAGGGTCGGGTCTGGGCCGAGCTGGCAAAGGAATTCGATATCAGCTGGTCTCAACGCTATGCCTGGCACTGCCTAATCGGGGAGTTGCCGCTAAACCATGAGCTGAGCGAGTTCTGGACGCTCTGGCAGGGCAATTTTGTGGCGTACTGCGCGATGGATGTATTCACCGTCACCGTTTCCCCGGACTGATAAGGAGGCTTTATGCTGTTCACGCTCATTTCCCGGCTGGTGATATACCGGCCTCTGTTCAGTCTGGCGGAGAGCTTCACCGACAATGTTATTCGTGACACGGTGGATGAACCGGCAAGAGGCGGCATCGTCTGGTGCGAACTGGCAGGTGGCTATGTTACCCACAGCGGTATCTACACCGGCAACAACCGGATTGTGCATCTGTCCGGTGATGGTGAAGTGCTTTGCAGCGACCGCAAAGGGTTTATGGCCAGACTGAATGGCCTGAACCCAGCCATGTCGGTCTATACCGATTGTCAGGGACGCTTGCCCGTGGGAAATATTGCCGCAGCCGGTCGGGCATTACGGGCGCTGGGCTCCAGACGTCAGTATCACCTGCTGAAGGAGAACTGCCACCGCTTCACAGCGGAGTGCCTGACCGGAAGACCGGATAACTCCGTGGTTCTGCATCGCCAGTTGAAAAGGCTACAACGCGGCAATACCTGGCGCGTATGGGAGGACTGATGGCCCGCGCTGAAAAACTTGCCGAACGCCTCTGCCATTGCGTCATTTTGCTCTGTCAGGGGAAAACGCTGTCAGTCCGTGTGCTCACTCAACTGTTCGGGATTTCACCCCGCACGGCCCGCCGTGACCTTGCCCGCATGGGCTGCATCATGGAGCCCATATCACCGGGTTGCTGGCGACTCTCTGCACCACTTCGACGTGCCTTCATCCATCGCTGAAAATTCTTTCCCCTGTGGTCATAACCTGTCCCACCCACCCGATATGCTCATTCTGCGGTATCCCGCATGGCCTGTTATTTAAGGAAAAAACATCATGAACAAGATTTTTATTGCGCTGTTTATCTCGCTCATCCCGCTTGTCAGCGCTCATGCCGGGCTGGTTCAGGTTGAAAACCGGGTGAGTTGCTATCTGGCGCTAAAGGGGAATGAAACCCTGATGGAGTCCAGTGGACGTGACATAGCTTTCACCAAAAGCTGGCTGCACAACGAACTGGCCCGCCACGGCGTTGACCAGGAATCCATTAATGAAAACTTCACTGCGCTGGAAAATGAACTGCCCCGGGCATACCAGCAGGCAGCTTTCGCGGATAAATGCGTCACTTATTACAGCAACGCCGCCAACCGCAAAGGTGATGAATAGCACACCAGTGCTGGCGCTATCACTTACTGAATTCAGACCAGTTCATTCTTCACAGGTTAAATTAATGAAAAACATCATTCTCACTACATGCATTCTGGCAGCTTCGGCTTCAGCATCCGCCGCTCAAATCTCACTGGAAACAGCGGGCCGTTGCTATGAAGCCACCCGTCAGTCAACACAAATGGCCATGCTGCTGGACCCTGATGCAAAGGAATACAAAAATATTGGCGACAACAACAAGGAGCTGTTTGGCACGCTTTCCGGCGGCGTGGGCGAAAAGGACTCGAAGAAAATACGCGATGCGTGGAAAGCCATTCTGGATAATGCAGGCATGGAAGGAAAAATGGCGAAATCAGACGGGTATCGTGCAATGAATATGTATCCGCACGATGTCATTATGCAGGAAGCTAACAAGTGTGTCCGGCTGGCGCTAAAAAGTGGCATCGTCAAACTGTGACAGCCAATCAATAACAGAAGGGAGAGCGTTGTGCTCTCCCTTCTCAATGATTCGTTGGTGCGGTTTATTTTTTGCCCGGTGGCGTGATTTCTCCATACTTCACCTTCAGCCGGGCGATTTCGCACTCATACCAGGTGATAATGACCTTCAGCAACGCATTCACTTTATCCAGGTCACGAGGAGCAGAATATCCAACCATCCCTTTATTCATCGGGCTAAAGCGTTCCTTACGGGAAAATGTCATCGCCGCCAGTTGTTCATCAATGCCGTGCATCAGTAGGTGGCTGTCGTCCCCTGCCAGAAATCGCTCACAGATAAATTCGGCATGTTTGAGTAAAACCTCTGGCTGAACGGGGAAAGGACTGTCCAGCCAGTCTTTCAGCTCGGCATTTTGCGCATTATCATGTGCCCCCAGCAACCCGCTCAGTAAATCCACTGCGAGCACCTCAAAAGCGTTTTCCGCATCATTATCGTCGTATAAAGTCGTTTCATTATTCATCTGAAGTTTCTCCATTCATTTCACCATATCGGTTGAGCGCACTACGCATATCGTCAATAATCTGATTGCGGATGGAAGCTGGCTTAATAACTTCCACCTCAGGCAACCAGTATTTGATAAGAGGAATAATCTGCCGGGAGTGCGCTATACGGGAAATAATGAGCAAATCACCGGTTGGTGTTGTATGGATGATTTCCTGACCAGGATAAAGGTTGCGCCGGGAGAAGTAATACGCTGCACGGGCTGAGACAGAGATCAGCACTTCAGTGAGTTCATCGCCGTACCAGATACTTTCTGCATGTTCCACCTGCTGACTCATAACCGGATCGGGTTTAAATCGCATATTGCTGACCTGCACATGGTTCATCGTGGAAACTGCAAAACTCTTCAGAGTTCCTTCGTGCCGGGCGGCGAGATACCAGAGCCCTTTGTCATTCACGATACGATAGGGCTCGGTTGCCGCAAACATCTTGTCTTTATAGGTAAACGCAATCTTCTGATGTGCCTGAATAGCCCCGGAAATCGCGTTAAGAGTGGACATGAAAGCACCGCAATTCTCATAAGGGCGTTGCTTAATCAGAAAGGGATTGTTTTCTGTATCACCCAGCAGTACGTTCAGTAGCCGATCTTCCCAGCGTGGGAACAGCCCTTCGATACCGAGGATGCGGGTAAAACGACGCAAATCCGTATTGCTGCGCTGTCCAAGTATCCCTTTAGGCAGGCGATATTGTTTACCCTGTCGGAGCAAGTTCAGGTAAGCAAGGCGCTCGGTCAGATCACGCCGTATTGTTTTTTCGCAGACGTTAAAGTCGTCAGCAAGGCCCCTGACGGTCAGTGACTCACCATTGTTGAGGCGCGTCAGTATCAATCCAAGTCGGTATCCAAGTTTGTCGTGTCTATCCATCTGAGTATTCGAGGTTTAAAAACTGAATGCGAATTCTCAACGGTCAATTAGACAGGTTACGTCCACTTATAAATCAGCTTAAAAAATAAATAAATGATTTTATTCATGTAGTTACATTAAAAGTTCTTTTTTAGACTTAACCTGTCAACTCATACAATCACAACAAGTTTAAAAATCAATGTGAAATGTCAGCACGGAAGTTGAATAGCTTTTGATAATATCATTTATAAACAGTATGTTATCAATACCCACACCCAAACACATTACATTACATTACATTATGTTACCCATATGTTGCTCCACATGACTTCTACACGCCATTAGTGGAAAGTCTAAAGATATAGGACTCACCAATCTGTAAACAATCCGAACTACAACAAAACGAGTATGCTTCTAGCTAGGTTCCAAAGACATAACCACTCAAAAACACATATCATTGATAATTAAGGGTTTTCCCTTAAATCATCGAAATTTGTATATGCGTAAAACTTCCAGATACAACTAACGTGCTGTAACATAAGGTTAAAACATATGGAGTAAACCACATCAGTGTTATAACTGAGGGCGGTAGCGTTCTTATTTGTTATAAAAAATAATCGCAACTAAGGTGAACATGTGCGCAGAAATCCAATACGATCAAGTAAATTATTTTATGATCCAAAGATCTTTAATGTAAATAGATGGACCCCTACAACAGAACTGAATAAAAGGATCATTGAAGAAATAAAGAAATTCAATGTTTATAATGCAACCATACCAATATTCCAATTAGCTTCAAGCAATTTGCTACCTAGGCTTTTCATACCAATTTATGACTCAAACACAGAGCATTATGATGTTAGCAATGTAAGTGATTTACTCACCCCCAAAAATTATATATATTGGATGACAGGTCTTTTTTTTGGCAATGCCGATCTATTAAAGACATTTAATAATACAAGAAAAAAAATTAATAGCAGCATTTTAGGTGATGCTGCCAACTTACTGATTTAGTGTATGATGGTGTTTTTGAGGTGCTCCAGTGGCTTCTGTTTCTATCAACTGTCCCTCCTGTTCAGCTACTGACGGGGTGGTGCGTAACGGCAAAAGCACCGCCGGACATCAGCGCTATCTCTGCTCTCACTGCCGTAAAACATGGCAGCTACAGTTCACTTACACCGCCTCTCAGCCCGGTACACACCAGAAAATTATTGATATGGCCATGAATGGCGTCGGATGTCGCGCCAGTGCACGCATTATGGGCGTTGGCCTCAACACGATTTTACGACACTTAAAAAACTCAGGCCGCAGTCGGTAAACTCACGCATACAACCGGGCAGTGACGTCATTGTCTGCGCTGAAATGGATGAACACTGGGGCTACGTCGGCGCTAAATCACGCCAGCGCTGGCTGTTTTACGCGTATGGCAGGATACGGAGGACGGTTGTGGCGCACGTCTTCGGTGAACGCACTCTGGCCACACTAGAGCGTCTTCTGAGCCTGCTGTCGGCCTTTGAGGTCGTGGTATGGATGACGGATGGCTGGCCGCTGTATGAATCCCGCCTGAAGGGAAAGCTGCACGTAATCAGCAAGCGATATACGCAGCGAATTGAGCGGCATAACCTGAATCTGAGGCAGCACCTGGCACGGCTGGGACGGAAGTCGCTGTCGTTCTCAAAATCGGTGGAGCTGCATGACAAAGTCATCGGGCATTATCTGAACATAAAACACTATCAATAAGTTGGAGTCATTACCTAATACCCTGCTCTGAAGTAAGCTCCCTGTTAAATTTATCCTGCAGTATATCCACGCGAGCAGAGTTTTTCTTTATCCGCTGCTGTGCATATGTCCTGATATCCGGGTCCCCCGACGTCAGCAGAACCAGTCCAAGCGCACCGTTTGATTCAATAGCGGTCTGCCATTCATTCGCCATACGCTCCTGCAGAAGATAATTATTCATCACGCGATCGGTGGAAGTGAGCATAGAGTTCAGGTACCCCACTCCGGTCACTGTCATGATCATGACAAGAACCAGAATTAGGCTGAAGCTGCCAGCCAGCCTGATACCCACACTAAAGTCTTTGATTTTCATTTTATTACCCGTGAATGAAGCTGGTTATTTCGGACCCCGGTGTCCCTGACAAATAACTGGTGCCTCCAGACTTATTTATGAGGAATCATATTTTGATTAACGAGATCTGTTATCGGTATCAGTGTGCCTGAATGGAGTGTGTCAGACACGACCATTTAATACCCCGAAGCGTCCTGCCAAAAAAGACCAGACGGTGAGGGCTGGTCTGAAATCTGACAATGTCTATGGGGTCTACCGTTGCGTAGAGGGCTGTCACAACGTTAATAAGATTATCGGCAACAGTCCGGTAAACTTTAACGGCACTGTTGCAAATAGTCGGTGGTGATAAACTTATCATCCCCTTTTGCTGATGGAGCTGCACATGAACCCATTCAAAGGCCGGCATTTTCAGCGTGACATCATTCTGTGGGCCGTACGCTGGTACTGCAAATACGGCATCAGTTACCGTGAGCTGCAGGAGATGCTGGCTGAACGCGGAGTGAATGTCGATCACTCCACGATTTACCGCTGGGTTCAGCGTTATGCGCCTGAAATGGAAAAACGGCTGCGCTGGTACTGGCGTAACCCTTCCGATCTTTGCCCGTGGCACATGGATGAAACCTACGTGAAGGTCAATGGCCGCTGGGCGTATCTGTACCGGGCCGTCGACAGCCGGGGCCGCACTGTCGATTTTTATCTCTCCTCCCGTCGTAACAGCAAAGCTGCATACCGGTTTCTGGGTAAAATCCTCAACAACGTGAAGAAGTGGCAGATCCCGCGATTCATCAACACGGATAAAGCGCCCGCCTATGGTCGCGCGCTTGCTCTGCTCAAACGCGAAGGCCGGTGCCCGTCTGACGTTGAACACCGACAGATTAAGTACCGGAACAACGTGATTGAATGCGATCATGGCAAACTGAAACGGATAATCGGCGCCACGCTGGGATTTAAATCCATGAAGACGGCTTACGCCACCATCAAAGGTATTGAGGTGATGCGTGCACTACGCAAAGGCCAGGCCTCAGCATTTTATTATGGTGATCCCCTGGGCGAAATGCGCCTGGTAAGCAGAGTTTTTGAAATGTAAGGCCTTTGAATAAGACAAAAGGCTGCCTCATCGCTAACTTTGCAACAGTGCCATAATTTTCGAAATCCAACCCATCCCGCCTACAGGAATGACGGATTTTTCGGCGGTTCCGGCGTAGACCCACCACAACTGCTGTATAGCTTGTGGGTAAGTGATAATGAAGTGCAAACGAGATGGCGCAAATACTCTTTTGGTTTATCTTTTAATTACTTACGTATTAAAAGATAAACCAAAAAATAAAAGACATTACTGTTATCCCCTTTAAAAAGTGGATAACCGAACAGCATCGGCGCGAGCGCCTCAAAAGTAGCTCCCCACGCTAAAGCGCGGGGCATTCAGAACGGAATCCCTCGATGGCTAACAGCTCGCCTGTTAGCCATCGAGGGATTGGACAAATCCGGCCACGCCGGATACGTCAGCAAATATCGCTGAAGAATTAGCTTACACGCTCGTAAGCGGCTCTTACGACCCGCTAACGCGGAGATACGCCCCAACTGCGGCTTCGCCTTGTTGTGACCACTCCGACCGCGCACAAAAGCCTCTGAGCCGCTTTTAGCGGAATATGGCTTTGCAGGGTGAAGGGATGGATAGGCGATCCCTTTCGATCCCTCACTGGTATCGGCGGCTAACCCTCGGTGCTACCTGTCATTTCATCCTGCCGCCTTACATGCGCTAACGCGCATAAATCCCCGTTCCTCAGTGGAACGAAAACTCACGCTAACAGGGTAGTGACCGGGTAGCCACGATAACTGCCAACAAAATTAGCTTATAGGTTAATTCTACCTTGTCTGAAATTAGCCTATAGGTTAATATTAATAGAAATGGGAGGTCACATGTTTAGCGTTGTTTATCACCCGGAAGCCAGGGAAGAAGCCACAGCATTACCCGTAAAAATCAGGGTGAAGTTTGACCGTCTCATCGGCAAACTGGAGTATGACGCCCGATTACTGCGGGAGCCGGACACGAAGCCCCTGGGCGATGGACTTTTTGAGATCCGCACGATGGGGACGGACATAGCCAGGGGAATCTGGGTATACCACAAAGGCAATACCATCATCATGCTCCGGGTTTTCATCAAGAAGTCACAGAAAACGCCAGCGAAAGAAATCGATCTCGCCAAAAAGCGGTTAGCGGAGGTACTTAATGAAACTGGTAAGCCATAAAGAACTGCATAACGAGTGGATGCAGGACGATGAATATCGCGCTGCATGGCAGGAAGAAGAACGTAAGGAAAAGCTCAGGGAGCTGCTTGCTGAATGGCGCAAGCATGACAACCTGACAAAAGCGCAGGTTGCTGAACGCATGGGGGTTACACCTCCGGTTATTTCTCGCCTGGAAAACAACATCACCAAAGCCAGCATCGACACACTGACCCGCTACGCTCACGCCTGCGGCATCAAGAAACCTGTCATTGCCCTGTACTGAATAGCCAGCCCTCCGGGGCTGGCCTTTTTGTTTCGGTCAGTCCCAAAA
Source organism: Citrobacter sp. RHBSTW-00859 (assembly GCF_013729795.1). Taxonomy (NCBI): domain Bacteria; kingdom Pseudomonadati; phylum Pseudomonadota; class Gammaproteobacteria; order Enterobacterales; family Enterobacteriaceae; genus Citrobacter; species Citrobacter sp. RHBSTW-00859. The sequence goes on from NZ_CP056284.1 coordinate 4,532,833, forward strand.
TTTTGTTAAGGAAGGTGCGAACAAGTTCCTGATATGAGATCATCATATTCATCCGGAGCGCATCCCAGATGGACATCATGAGCCATCAACTCACCTTCGCCGATAGTGAATTCAGCACTAAGCGCCGTCAGACCCGAAAAGAGATTTTCCTCTCCCGCATGGAGCAGATTCTGCCATGGCAGAATATGACCGCTGTCATCGAGCCGTTTTATCCCAAGGCGGGCAATGGCCGACGGCCCTATCCGCTGGAGACCATGCTGCGTATTCACCGCATGCAGCATTGGTACAACCTGAGCGACGGTGCCATGGAAGATGCCCTGTACGAAATCGCCTCCATGCGCCTGTTTGCCCGATTATCCCTGGATAGCGCCCTGCCGGATCGCACCACCATCATGAATTTCCGCCACCTGCTCGAGCTGCATCAACTGGCCCGTCAATTGTTCAAGACCATCAATCGCTGGCTGGCCGAAGCAGGCGTCATGATGACCCAAGGCACTTTGGTGGATGCCACCATCATTGAGGCACCCAACTCTACCAAGAACAAAGAGCAGCAACGCGATCCGGAGATGCATCAGACCAAGAAAGGCAATCAGTGGCACTTTGGCATGAAGGCCCACATTGGTTTCGATGCCAAGAGTGGCCTGACCCACAGCCTAGTCACCACCGCGGCCAACGAGCATGACCTCAATCAGCTGGGTAATCTGCTTCATGGAGAGGAGCAATTTGTCTCAGCCGATGCCGGCTACCAAGGAGCGCCACAGCGCGAGGAGCTGGCCGAGGTGGATGTGGACTGGCTGATCGCCGAGCGTCCCGGCAGGGTAAAAACCTTGAAGCAGCATCCGCGCAATAACAAAACGGCCATCAACATCGAATACATGAAAGCCAGCATCCGTGCCAGGGTGGAGCACCCGTTTCGCATCATCAAGCGGCAGTTCGGCTTCGTGAAAGCCAGATACAAGGGGCTGCTGAAAAACGATAACCAACTGGCGATGTTATTCACGCTGGCCAACCTGTTTCGGGCGGACCAAATGATACGTCAGTGGGAGAGATCTCACTAAAAACTGGGGATAACGCCTTAAATGGCGAAGAAACGGTCTAAATAGGCTGATTCAAGGCATTTACGGGAGAAAAAATCGGCTCAAACATGAAGAAATGAAATGACTGAGTCAGCCGAGAAGAATTTCCCCGCTTATTCGCACCTTCCCTAAAAATATCCCCTTCCTGGCGGTGGATAACCCGGCGGATTCTGCTGTGGAAGCCGTACGTGCGCTACGAACCAGTCTGCATTTCGCTATGATGGAGACTGAGAATAACATTCTGATGATCACCGGTGCGACGCCAGACAGTGGTAAAACATTTGTCAGTTCAACTCTGGCAGCGGTGATCGCCCAGTCCGATCAAAAAGTGTTATTTATTGATGCCGACTTACGCCATGGTTATTCGCATAACCTGTTTACCGTGAGTAATGCACATGGCTTGTCGGAATATCTGGCAGGTAAAGATGAGCTCAACAAAGTGATCCAGCATTTTGGCAAAGGAGGCTTTGATGTGATTACTCGCGGTCAGATGCCACCTAACCCGTCTGAACTGCTGATGCGCGATCGGATGCGTCAATTACTGGAATGGGCGAACGACCATTACGATCTGGTGATTGTCGATACGCCGCCGATGCTGGCGGTGAGCGATGCTGCGGTCGTGGGGCGCTCTGTCGGCACCAGCCTGCTGGTTGCGCGTTTTGGCCTGAACACCGCCAAAGAGGTGAGCTTGTCAATGCAGCGTCTGGAACAGGCAGGCGTCAATATTAAAGGCGCTATCCTCAATGGTGTGATTAAACGCGCCAGCACCGCTTACAGTTACGGCTATAACTATTACGGTTATAGTTACTCCGAGAAAGAGTAAAACTGAAGGTAAAGTGACCGGATGCGGCGTGAACGCCTTTTCCGGTCTACGCATTAGACAGTTCTTCGTTTGTCATCAGCCTCAGAGCATTCAGGTAGCTGAATGCTCTTTTTTATGCATTACAAACTGCACGCCGGTATGCGTGCTTCATTCACGATTTGCGTAAAACCGGCCAACGAACACATGCCCTGCGCATTTCGCTCTTCACATCCTGCCAGGGTCAGTTTCACCTCTCCGGGCGGCGTATTTAATGACAGCGGCGTTTTATCACGCATCTGCTGTAAAGTCTGGAAGACCAGCGAAACCTGAATCCACTGGCTGTTATCGCTTAGCCGACGCCAGCGTTCAAACACCAGTTCACCACCTGGCGGCGTGTTATCCGGCTGACCTGGAAGCGTCCAGTTGAGCTCCAGTGCGCCGCCGAGATTTGCCAGATTAGTATCGTGTCCGGCGATAAACAGCACTGAAGTGGGTAATATCACACCATACGCCTGTTTTTGCGGTGGATGGGGCGTCAACGCTGTCATGATCAAATCCAACAACGGGGTGGCGCGGCTGCGGCAACCTCCGGCGTGCGTTGTAGTAAATAAAATTGCGCGTTATGCAAACTTAGCAACGTGTTCCACTGGTGTGAATCAGTGATCCTTCCCCACCCCGGCTCCGGCATTCCCTGTGCCTGTTGCAGGAGAAATATCTCCGTCAGCATTGATGCGAGGCTTACCGCACCGGTTAATGAGACATTGTCGGCGCTCACCTTGAGTTCCGATGGTAATGCCTGCGTTAATGAACAGCTTTCGTCCTGTTTCTCACGGTTAAGGCACAAGTTTGATTGCGGAAAATTAAGCACCCGTTCCAGTTCGCGAAACGCCGTTTGCCGATGCCCGGTAAAGTCAGCAATTGACCCTCCTGCCCTGCTGAGGATCGCGTCAGTCACGTTCGCGTTATCCAGTTGGCAAACGCCAGTTTTTAGAGGATTAAATAACGGATCGGGACTGGACGTATCTGCCTGGGTATGTACGGTTATTGCACAGTCAGGTGCCAGCCCGGCGGCGAAGGCTTCGCCTGTTTTACGGGTACGCTCGTCGACATCAGCAATAATCGCGACCTGACCAGGCTGCGGGCAGCCCTTTTTCGTCAGCAATCCGTCGGCTACCAGACGCTGGCGTTGGTAATGTCCGAGATAAGCGATTAGCTCACCACCGCGCGGTGTCAGCCAACCCAGTTTTACCGGCCAGGTTGGCCATGCGTCTGGGGTGACATCCTGCATCAGTTGCGTGGCCTTGGTTGGGGCACGCACACCATGACGACTGACAATCACCACACTTTCCAGCTTCAGCTCCGGCTCACTCTGAGCGAATGCAGATTGCGGGGTTAACGGAATCAGAAGAGATAAAAATGGGATCAAGATCGCTTTCATCGATATGTTTCCGCTTTTCATATCCGACATTATTGATTGCCTGATACGACGCTAATGCGCCGCATCAGACTTACGTTCGTTAACTTTTCAATCGCGGGTCCAGCCATACCAACACAAGGGTGGAGAGCGAACACATCAACAAAATGCCGACGAACCAAAGTAAATACCACATTGTTCCTGCTCCTTAGTACAGCTCGTTTTCGTTACGGCGGAGAGTTTCTGTCGTCATGCGCCCCCACATTTTGTAGTAGCTCCAGAGAGTGTAGAGCAACACAATGGGCAAAAATATCAGCACGATTACCAACATAATACTCAGCGTCAGCTGACTGGAAGTGCTGTCCCACAACGTCAGGCTGGAGATTGGACTCACGCTTGACGGCATGACAAAGGGGAACAGCGTGATGCCTGCCGTGAAAATCACGCCAAATTGCATCAATGATGCCATCAAAAATCCCCAACCCGGGCGACCACGATAAATCGCCATCACCGTCAGCAATGGGCAGAAGAACCCCAGTAGCGGGAAGATCCACAAAACGGGCGACTCGACAAAATTATTCATCCAGGCACCAGGTAGCACTGCCACCAGTTTCATTAACGGATTGGAAGGACCGTTAGCATCCTGGGCGAGCAGTACAAAGCCATCAATACCGACCCACAGCCAGTAACCCGCCAGCAAAAAGCACAGCATCACCAACAGTGCAGCGCGTTTAGTCGCCAGCTGTGAACGCAGATGAATCACACCAACAGTTTTCAGTTGTAACCAGACGCCACCTTGCAAAATCACCATCCCAAGGCTGAGCAATCCGCACAATAAAGGGAATGGCGTCAGCAGTTGCCAGAAGCTGCCGAGATACTCCACGCGTAATTGCGGTGTGAAGGCAAACGGCACGCCGAGCAACAAGTTGCCGAAGGCGATACCGAAGACTACCGGCGGCACCAGACTGCCGATGACCAGACCGGCATCCCACATTTTACGCCAGCGTGCATCGGCGATTTTTCCGCGATAATCAAAGGCCAGCGGGCGGAAGAACAGCGAGCACAGCACCAGGATCATCGCCACATAAAAGCCGGAAAACGCCGCTGCATACACTCTGGGCCAGGCGGCAAATAATGCCCCACCTGCGAGGATCAACCAGACCTGATTGCCTTCCCAGTGCGCACCAACGCTATTAATCACTATCCGGCGTTCATCATCATTACGCGCCACCAGCGGCAGCAAACAGCCGATCCCCATGTCAAATCCGTCGGAGATCATAAAGACCACCAGGATCACGCCAATCAGCAGCCACCAGATGAAGCGCAATGTTTCATAATCAAACATGATTTTCTCCTTTACCCCTGTTGCTGCGTCGGTTGTTCACTCTGCATCGCGCTCGGCCCCAGACGGGCATATTTCTGCATCAGGTAGACTTCGGCGATTAAGAACAGGGTGTAAAGCCCTACGATCATGATCAGTGAGAAAGCCAGTTGTCCTGTGGTTAAGGCGGAGTGCGCGGAGTATGTCGGTAAGATGTCCTGTATCGCCCACGGCTGACGACCAAACTCGGTCATAAACCACCCGGCTTCAATCGCAATCCACGGCAACGGCAAACTCCAGAGCGCCATTTTCAGCACCCAGCGATGCTGGTCGATTTTGCCACGCAGCGTCTGGACAAGCGCAATCAGCATCACCAGTAGCAGCAGGGAACCACAGCCCACCATGATGCGGAAACTCCAGAATACCGGCGCAACCTGAGGTATTGCACCACGCATCGCCGCCTGGTACTGTGCGGCTGTGACATGATTCATATCCGGCGCATAGCGGGAGAGCAACATGCCGTAGCCCAGGTCACCTTCCAGTTCCCGGAATGCCTGCAACACATGCGGCTCACGATTGCCTTGCGATATTTCCTGCATTAACAGCCAGACCATACGTCCGCGTTGCAAGCGTGGGTAGGTTTCAGCCATCAAATTCTTCAGACCCGGCACGGGTTTATCTAATGAGTGAGTGGCGAGGATCCCTAGCAGCGCGGGAATTTTGATGGCAAAGGCGTTACGCTCTTGATCCTGTTCCGGCCAGGCAACCACATGGAACGGTGCAGGTGCAGGTTCCGTTTGCCACTCCCCTTCCATCGCCGCCAGTTTTACCGGTTGTACTTGCGCGACTTCATACGCAGAACTGTCTCCGAGTTGCAGCGTGCCAATAATCGCCAGAGTACCGAAGACGGAACCGATGGCAAACGAGCGTAATGCGACATCGCGCTCCCGTCCGCGCAGTAAATACCAGGCGCTGATCGCCATAATAAACATGGCCGAGATTTTGTTGTTCTTTTAGAGCCTGAGGTTTAGCGTAAGCGGGAGCCAGCCTGTAAATACCATCACCATCGGGGACGATTCTGTCGCCCAGACGATTAAGATCACGATACAAAGTACGCTCACTGATGTTGAATTCGTCCATCATCTTCTTACGTGATACAAAACTGTACTGGTAAAGTTCTGCAATAATAGCGGTTATTCTTTGTACCATTACCTCATGCCCGCTCATGCGCGTTCTCCTTGTAATTTTTCCTTGAGATTACCAGTTGCTACTGACAGGGCATGTCAGTAGCGACTGGAGGATCATGTTTTCATATCGGCAAATTTCTCACATAACTTAAGGAGATTAAGTCGAAAAGTCAGTTAATGGATTTTGCGGTCAATAACATAATCAGTCTCCTGCAGGCAGTCGCGAGTAGCCACTCAGAGGTGAAAGAACAACTGACGTGTCAAGGCTTCAAAAGCGGAGTATGCTGAGATTCAGTCGATTAGAGCCAGGCTGAAAAAATCTTTATAGACTTAGTTTGTTTTGCCTCAGGACTGACTGCAGCCAAACGAGCGTTCATCTCGGCTGTATGACTTGGTGCGCTCCTTCGCAAAGTAGCTCAGACGGAAAGTGAGCTTATCGTAAACCGCACGATAGTCTGTGGCGTTGGCATCCAGATAATACAGGGGATTATCTGGGATGTGGACCAACGTTCGGTATTCGGGGTAAGGGCCTAGTTGCAAAGCGCTCAGCCAGGCTTCACGTATCAGGCTGGCTAATCCCGTTCCCCCTTCTCCATAGCTCCCAAGTCCATTGAATGTGTCTTTGTTCACGAAAAGTACCATGTGGTAATGGGACTTCTCGTTTATTTCTCCCACTTCCCGAACCCAGGCGTAACGCAACTGGCATGGGTAGCTCCTGATGCCATTCTTTATTTTATTTCGGTACCGAGCATCGATTTTTGGGTGATGCTGCCAACTTACTGATTTAGTGTATGATGGTGTTTTTGAGGTGCTCCAGTGGCTTCTGTTTCTATCAGCTGTCCCTCCTGTTCAGCTACTGACGGGGTGGTGCGTAACGGCAAAAGCACTGCCGGACATCAGCGCTATCTCTGCTCTCACTGCCGTAAAACATGGCAACTGCAGTTCACTTACACCGCTTCTCAACCCGGTACGCACCAGAAAATCATTGATATGGCCATGAATGGCGTTGGATGCCGGGCAACCGCCCGCATTATGGGCGTTGGCCTCAACACGATTTTACGTCACTTAAAAAACTCAGGCCGCAGTCGGTAACCTCGCGCATACAGCCGGGCAGTGACGTCATCGTCTGCGCGGAAATGGACGAACAGTGGGGCTACGTCGGTGCTAAATCACGTCAGCGCTGGCTGTTTTACGCGTATGACAGGATACGGAGGACGGTTGTGGCGCACGTCTTCGGTGAACGCACTCTGGCCACACTGGAGCGTCTTCTGAGCCTGCTGTCGGCCTTTGAGGTCGTGGTATGGATGACGGATGGCTGGCCGCTGTATGAATCCCGCCTGAAGGGAAAGCTGCACGTAATCAGCAAGCGTTACACTCAGCGCATTGAGCGACATAACCTGAATCTGAGACAACATCTGGCAAGGCTGGGACGGAAGTCACTGTCGTTCTCAAAATCGGTGGAGCTGCATGACAAGGTCATCGGGCATTATCTGAACATAAAACACTATCAGTAAGTTGGAGTCATTACCTAAAAAAGACAAAAAGTAGATCAAGTTAATAATGTTCAGATATATATCATCCCTTTGAACATACCAGATTAACGGTGGAATCTCACGATTCTGCCGTTTTTGTATTATTTTTCAGAGGAGTAGTAATGAACAATTCTGAAGGATTGAAGCCGTTTCAGCAATCGCTCGCTGGTCTGCCACAGTGGGTGTCTGAACGTATATTGCAGCAGATAAATCAGTTAACCCGCTACGAGCCAGTGATCGGCATTATGGGTAAAACCGGTGTTGGGAAGAGCAGTCTGTGCAATGCCCTGTTTGCCGGAGATATATCACCGGTCAGCGATGTGGCTGCATGTACCCGTGAGCCACTGCGCTTTCGCCTGCAAGTCGGCGACCGCTATATGACGCTGGTGGACCTGCCCGGCGTGGGCGAAAGTGGTGCTCGCGATACCGAGTATGCTGCGATGTACCGCGAACAACTCCCCCGGCTCGACCTGGTTCTGTGGCTGATTAAGGCCGATGACCGGGCGCTGGCGGTGGATGAACATTTTTATCATCAGGTGATTGGAGAGGTATACCGGCATAAGGTGCTGTTTGTTATCAGCCAGTCGGATAAGGCCGAACCCACCAGCGGTGGGGGACCGTTGTCCACGGCGCAGAAGCAGAATATCAGCCGTAAAATCTGTCTGCTGCATGAGCTGTTCCAGCCCGTACATCCGGTGTGTGCCGTGTCGGTCCGTCTTCAGTGGGGACTGCGGGTGATGGCCGAGCGAATGATTAAGTGCCTGCCACGTGAGGCCACCAGCCCGGTGGTGTCGCAACTCCAGTCTTCCTTTCGCACGACGGTAGTCCGGGAACAGGCTCGTAGCGATTTTGGTGAAACCATCGGGGCCGTACTCGATAGCATCAGTGCCTTTCCCCTGATACCCGCCCCGGTACGGGCTGTCATTCAGGCCGTGCGCACCACGGTGGTGTCAGTGGCCCGCGCCGTCTGGGATTTCTTCTTCTGAGTATTTAACCCATCCCTGTTACTTCCCTGCCCCTGTCGCAGATGCGACGGGGATCCCTTTTATTTGTTTTCCCGTTATGAGGAGTCTGCTTATGACCCGTCTGGCTTCGCGCTTTGGCGCAGCAAATCTTATCCGTCGCGACCGCCCGTTAACCCGCGAAGAGCTGTTTCGCGTGGTGCCCAGTGTATTCAGTGAGGACAAACACGCATCCCGTAGTGAGCGTTATACCTATATACCCACCATATCCCTGCTGGACAGCCTGCAGCGGGAAGGCTTCCAGCCGTTCTTTGCCTGTCAGACCCGTGTACGTGACCCAGGTCGTCGCGAACACACAAAGCACATGCTGCGTCTGCGACGTGAGGGGCAGATTAATGGAAAACAGGTACCAGAAATAATCCTGCTCAACTCTCACGATGGCAGCAGTTCGTACCAGATGCTGCCGGGACTATTTCGTGCGGTTTGTCAGAACGGCCTTGTCTGTGGCGAGTCGTTTGGCGAAGTACGGGTGCCGCACAAGGGGGACGTGGTGAGTCAGGTGATTGAAGGCGCGTATGAGGTACTGGGGATTTTTGACCGGGTGGAGGAGAAACGGGATGCCATGCAGTCGTTGCTGTTGCCGCCTCCGGCACAGCAGGCACTGGCAAAAGCCGCTCTCACATACCGCTTTGGTGAAGACCACCAGCCGGTTACTGAATCGCAGATACTCTCCCCGCGCCGCTGGCAGGATGAGAGCAATGACCTGTGGACCACGTACCAGCGTGTGCAGGAAAACCTGATTAAGGGCGGACTCAGCGGGCGTAATGCTAAAGGCGGACGGACGCATACCCGTGCCGTGCGTGGCATTGACGGGGACGTGAAGCTTAACCGTGCGCTGTGGGTGATGGCTGAAACACTGCTCACACAACTGCAGTAGACGTTTTATGTTGCCACATTGTTATTATCGGACACCACCTGTCCGAATTGCTACGTGCTCGTGTGCCTCAATCTCCCGGTAATAGCCTGTAACCCCCGTTACATCTGGCTTTTGCAGAAATAAAAAATAGTTTCTGCGTTGTCCATACCCTGTCCGCCCCCCTGTTTAAAGTAATCACATCATTTTCAGTCAGTTAACTTTCCTGGAGAACCTCTCATGACACAGGCAGAACGCCGCCATGACCGGCTGGCTGTCAGGCTGTCACTGATAATCAGCCGTCTGGTGGCAGGGGAAACACTGAGTGTGCGTAAGCTGGCCGCTGAGTTTGGTGTGTCGGTGCGCACGCTGCGGCGTGATTTTCGTGAGCGGCTGATGTATCTGGACCTGGAGTATCAGTCCGGATATTGCCGCTTACGTACTGCGGGCAGTGAGACGCAGATGGTGCCCGACGTGCTTATCTTTGCCCACCGCAGCGGGATGGCCGGTCTTTTCCCTGGCTTTGACCGTCGTCTGGTAAACGCACTGCTGATGTGCGATGAGTCTCCCTGCGTAATCGCACCCGCCAGTCCGGCTCCTTCGCCATCAGGCGCATTGTCTTTCTGGCGACTGATTCAGGCCATTACCGGGCGCAGGCGGGTGACGCTGATTGCCGAGGGGCAGCGCTGTGAGCGGCTGGCTCCCTGCCGGTTACTTATCCACCAGCAGGCCTGGTATCTGGTGGCAGAGCACGACGGACATATCGCCGTATTCACCCTGAATGAAATCCATCTGGTTCAACCCCTGCAGGAGTCTTTTCGCCGCAACGACAGTCTGTGCAGTCTGGTTGAAGACCCGGTGTTTATTCAGGCCTTACCCCATTTTCGCTTTATCCAGCAGTCGCTGCTTGCGTTTGTTCCGGCCGACAGCCCACCGGAATAGTGCAGGTCTATCTCAACTCATCCGCAGGGAGAGCCTATGCCATTTATTGCCATTTATTGCCATTATCGCCATTGTTGTCATCGTCATCATTCTGAACAAAACCGGGGTGTCCGACAGCCTCACGGCCCTGACCCTTGCCACCGTTGCCGCACTGCTGACGGGCGGAGGGGCAGCCGGTGCGGCCAGTGTCGCACTGACACCGTTCGTCGGCGTGCCGGTGGGTATTTTCGTCGGCATTTATGTCTTTGCCAAAGTGGTTCGTCTGATTTCAGGAAAAAAATAATGAAACGTAAAACACTGCCTCTGCTGGTGCTGGTTGCCACCACGCTGTTTCTCAGCGCATGCGATAACAGAAGTGATGACCTGAAGGCCATCAGCAAATTTAAGGATCTAACCCCACCGCGTTTCAGTGATGTGGTCAGCCACCAGGATGATGTCAGCGAAGAATGGTCACAGGTTGACTACTTATCCGGTCCCACCTTGCAGGTTTTACGTACCCACCAGTCGCCCGATGGCTGCGAGGGTGGCAGTTACTACTACCTCGTGGATATGCAGGAAAAAACCGTCCAGCCACTGATGAATGCGCTGTGTATTGCCGATAACATCAAACTGGAATACCAGGAGGTGACGGACCCGTATACCAAAGAAAAATACTTTGAGTACGCCCATGACGGCAAACTGATGGGGCGACTGCTGATACCCTCAAACCCTGAGAACCAGGAATAAAACAACGACAAAGGAGACAAGAATGACAATACTTTCACTAAGTCGGTTTATGCTGGCGGGTGTACTGCTCGCGAGCTTTAATGCCTCTGCTATCCCGGGGTTCTGGCAGCAGGGTTACGGTCAGGGCAATACGGAATACAGCGTGACCGAAGCCAGCGGAAAGACGTTTACCATCAACTGCACAGGGAACCCGGACCAGAATGGTTTCTATCAGCATTCAGTCTTTCTTACCCTTGCCGATGACAAGATGGTCAGTTCGCACGATGACGACACTACTATCACCGTAGTGATGGATCACCAGCAGTACATTATTCCGTCCAGCCTGGGCTGGCGTAACGGCGATAACGCCTGGTTTGACTTCATCAGCAATATCTCTGAGTCCGGGCAGTTCGACGTCTACGTCAATGACCACAAAGCAGGGACCTTCACTGCGGACCGGAAGAACGCTGAGAAAGTTCTGTCCACTCTCGGAGACTGCAGCAACGACTGATAGTAGTATCTTCCCCAGCAAATCCACCCCGACAGCTAGCAGGCTGCCGGGGTTTTCTTTTATCAGGAGCCCGAAAATGACCCAATCCGTGTTGCTGCCACCGGGGCCTTTCACCCGGAGACAAGCGCAAGCGGTCACTACCACGTACAGCAATATCACACTCGAAGACGACCAGGGCAGTCACTTCCGTCTGGTGGTTCGTGATACTGAAGGCCGGATGGTCTGGCGGGCATGGAACTTTGAGCCGGATGCCGGTGAAGGTCTTAACCGCTATATCCGCACCTCAGGCATCCGTACAGACACGGCCACCCGCTGATCGCGAAGCATTTACCCGCATTCACCTCCCAGAACACACTTTATATCCCCATACGCCAGCCATCGCCGCTGGCGTTTTTATTGACGGAGACATACCCATGACAACACAGACGCAGCACGACCTCGCACCCGCTAACCAACCCGAATTTGAACTGACCGTCACGCCGGTCCCCGATGAACAGCGTATCGATTTCTGGCCACAGTACTTTGGCGCTATCCCGCAGTGGCTACTCCTGGAGCCGCATATCTTCGCCTGGATGGACCGCTTCTGTGAGGGCTACAGCGGTGGTATCTGGTCGTTCTACACCCTCAGCAATGGCGGCGCATTTATGTCCCCCGAGCCTGACAACGATGAGACATGGCGTCTGTTTAACTGCCTGAACGGTAACGATGCCCAAATGAGTGCAGAAGCAGCAGGTATTGCTGTCTGCCTGATTGCGTATAGCCACCATGCCTGCCGTACAGAATGTGACGCGATGACCGCACACTATTACCGCCTGCGGGAGTATGCCATGCAACATCCAGAGGCTCACGCCATTCTGCGTATTATCGACTGACCGAAGGAGCAACAGATGAAACAGCTTTCCTTTTTACCCGGCGAGATGACGCCACAGGACCGGCGTCTCATTCAGCGGGCGCTCAGGGCTCTGGACCGCCACCTGCATGAGCCCGGCGTAGCCTTCACCTCTACCCACGCCGTACGTGAATGGCTGCGACTGCATATGGCCGCGCTTGAGCGGGAAGAGTTCCGGGTGTTGTATCTGGACAACCAGAATCAGTTGATTGCCCATGAAACGCTCTTCACCGGCACGATTAACCGCACCGAGGTGCATCCCCGGGAGGTGGTCAAACGTGCTCTGCACTTCAACGCGGCGGCGGTGATACTCGCGCATAACCATCCTTCCGGCGAGACGACACCTAGCCAGGCCGACAAAACCCTCACGCAGCGACTGGTTCAGGTGCTTCAGCTGGTGGATATCCGTGTCCCTGACCATCTGATTGTCGGTGGCAGGCAAATCTATTCGTTCGCAGAACACGGTCTGCTTTGAGGTATTACATGAAAATTATCAGTAAACGCAGGGCAATGACGATATACCGCCAGCATCCTGAGTCCCGAATCTTTCGCTACTGCACCGGCAAATACCAGTGGCACGGTAGCGTCTGTCATTACACCGGCAGGGACGTTCCGGATATCGCCGGAGTCCTCGCGGTATACGCCGAACGCCGCCAGGACCGCAATGGGCCCTATACCTGCCTGATGTGCATCACCCTGAACTGACAATAGTGGAGAACTGTAATGAGCAACCCTACCAGGGGCCTGCAGCGGGAGATTACACTGCGCCTGGGAGCCCGTCTGGTGCAGGAAGGCAACCGACTGCATTATCTGGCTGACCGGGCCAGCATCACCGGCAAGTTCAGTGACATCGAATGCCGGAAGCTGGATGAAACATTCCCGCACTTTATCCGCCAGATGGAATCGATGCTGACCACCGGTGAACTCAGCCCCCACCATGCCCACTGCGTTACCCTGTACCACAACGATTTAACCTGCGAAGCCGACACCTTCGGCTCCTGTGGTTACGTTTATCTGGCTGTTTATCCGACGCCCGAAACGAAAAAGTAAATCATCAGAATAATCTTCTGCTCCGGCCTGGTGTTTTCACCACGCCACTTTTCCATTTTTCATCTCTGCATATCAGGAAAATCTTCAGTATGAAAACATTACCCGACACACACGTACGGGAGGCATCGCGCTGCCCGTCTCCCGTCACCATCTGGCAGACACTGCTGTCCCGGTTGCTGGACCAGCATTACGGCCTTACGCTGAATGACACACCGTTCGCCGATGAACGTGTGATTGAGCAGCATATTGAAGCTGGCATTTCACTGTGTGATGCGGTGAACTTTCTCGTTGAAAAATACGCACTGGTACGTACCGACCAGCCGGGATTCAGCGCCTGTACCCGCTCTCAGTTAATAAACAGTATTGATATTCTCCGGGCTCGCAGGGCAACCGGCCTGATGACCCGCGATAACTACAGAACGGTAAATAACATTACCCAGGGGAAGCATCCGGAGGCGAAACAATGAAACTGGCCCTGACGTTGGAAGCCGACAGCATTAATGTGCAGGCACTGAACATGGGGCGAATTGTCGTTGATGTCGATGGTGTTAATCTCACTGAACTGATTAACAAGGTCGCTGAAAACGGTTATTCACTCCGCGTGGTGGAGGAATCCGACCAACAGTCAACCTGCACACTACCACCGTTTGCAACCCTTGCCGGCATACGCTGCAGTACCGCACATATCACGGAAAAGGATAACGCCTGGCTGTACTCGCTGTCACACCAGACCAGTGACTTCGGTGAATCAGAATGGATTCATTTCACAGGTAGCGGATATCTGTTACGTACCGATGCGTGGTCATATCCGGTTCTGCGGCTTAAACGCCTGGGGTTGTCAAAAACGTTCCGTCGTCTGGTTGTCACACTCATCCAACGTTATGGCGTCAGTCTCATTCATCTGGATGCCAGCGCTGAATGTCTGCCGGACCAGCCCACTTTCGATTGGTAACCAGGAACAACATGAAATCATTAACCACGGAAACCGCACTGGATATTCTGATTGCGTGGCTACAGGACAATATCGACTGCGAATCGGGAATTATCTTTGACAACGATGAGGATAGAACGGATTCAGCAGCACTGTTGCCCTGCATCGAACAGGCCCGGAAGGATGTCCGTGCTCTTCGTCATCTGCAGCTTCTGCACCAGAACCGGTGAATATCACTCACCATACTTCATTCCCCTGACGCCAGCCTGAATACAGCTGGCGTTTTCGTTTATAAACCAAAAGGAAAACCGATAATGTCAGACATCACAATCTCCCGTCCGGAAGTGGTCACCGGGCATACGGACGTTATCTGCTCCACCAGTATCCAACACGTTGTGACGGTACGGAATGCAGCACTGCAACAAACCGAAACGCTTATCCGGCAACTGGCAGAAATCTCAGTGCTGACAGCAGGCATTGGCGGCAAAACCGCCCTGGACTGGGCGATGAAACAGAATTTTCGCTGTGGCTGCCGGCTGATGGAAAAACCGGAAGCAGCAATGAAAGCCATCACCCGCAATCTCGATCGAGAAATCTGGCGTGACCTGATGCAACGTTCCGGGATGCTGAGTCTGATGGATGCGCAGGCCCGGGACACATGGTACCGATCACTGGAATATGATAATTTTCCGGAAATCAGTGAAGCGAATATCCTGAGTACATTCGAACAACTGCACCAGAATAAGGATGAGGTGTTTGAGCGAGGGGTGATCAACGTCTTCAGGGGACTGAGCTGGGATTACAAAACCAACTCACCCTGTAAATTTGGCAGTAAAATTATCGTCAACAATCTGGTGAGGTGGGACCGGTGGGGGCTTCATCTGAACAGCGGGCAACAGGCCGATCGACTTGCCGATCTGGAAAGAATGCTACACCTGTTCAGCGGCAAACCGATCCCCGACAACCGGGAAAACATCACTATTCGTCTGGATGGTCACATCCAGTCCGTTCAGGGTAAAGAGCGCTATGAAGACGAGATGTTCATCATTAAATACTTTAAGAAGGGATCTGCACACATCACTTTCAAAAGGCTGGAACTGATTGACAGAATTAACGATATAATAGCCAGGTACTTTCCTTCTGTGCTCTCAGCCTGATCCCGAGTGTGATTCCCTTTCGATATCAAAAGGGACTGCGGGTATAATTGAGGGTACATTTTTAATCAAACCAAATAAATTATATTAATATCAATATTATAAAAGAAATTTTCGATTCCGAGTCCGGCACCACTATTTAAAGAACCCGCCCTAGAGGCGGGTTTTTGCTTTTATAGTTTCTGATACTTTCCAACCGATCATCTCTCAATATCTTTACTGCTCTACCCCCACAAAATCCATACGTAAGATTAGTCGTGCCTGTTAGCAAGCTGAGATCTGGGTTCTATAAGAAGATGGGGTTTAACGTGATGGGATGTACAGAGGTCCGCGATCCTGAGCAACAGTACCTGTTACTCAACCCCGCGCACGGATAACAGGCAATGTGCTGCCGGGAGAGCCTGGTGCCCTGCGCTTCTCAGGCCTGCACACCGGTTACAACATGATGGGCTGGATAAAACGGTACGCTGCATCCGGCAGTTCTCATTCCCTGCAGACGCAAAAAAGCCCATCCGGCAGGATGGGCTTCTTCACTTATTTGATGCCTGGCAGTTTATGGCGGGCGTCCTGCCCGCCACCCTCCGGGCCGTTGCTGCGCAACGTTCAAATCCGCTCCCGGCGGATTTGTCCTCCTCAGGAGAGCACTCACCGACAGACCACAGATAAAACAAAAGGCCCGGTCTTTCGACCGGGCCTTTTGTTTTTATTTGATGCCTGGCAGTTCCCTACTCTCGCATGGGGAGACCCCACACTACCATCGGCGCTACGGCGTTTCACTTCTGAGTTCGGCATGGGGTCAGGTGGGACCACCGCGCTACAGCCGCCAGGCAAATTCTGTTTATCAACACGCTTTTCGCATGTCGATGTCATCTGTAATCAAGCTGAATTTCGTGTCTCTTCGCCAAAACACCTTCGGCGTTGTAAGGTTAAGCCTCACGGTTCATTAGTATCGGTTAGCTCAACGTATCGCTACGCTTACACACCCGACCTATCAACGTCGTCGTCTTCAACGTTCCTTCAGGACCCTTAAAGGGTCAGGGAGAACTCATCTCGGGGCAAGTTTCGTGCTTAGATGCTTTCAGCACTTATCTCTTCCGCATTTAGCTACCGGGCAATGCCATTGGCATGACAACCCGAACACCAGTGATGCGTCCACTCCGGTCCTCTCGTACTAGGAGCAGCCCCCCTCAATTCTCCAGCGCCCACGGCAGATAGGGACCGAACTGTCTCACGACGTTCTAAACCCAGCTCGCGTACCACTTTAAATGGCGAACAGCCATACCCTTGGGACCTACTTCAGCCCCAGGATGTGATGAGCCGACATCGAGGTGCCAAACACCGCCGTCGATATGAACTCTTGGGCGGTATCAGCCTGTTATCCCCGGAGTACCTTTTATCCGTTGAGCGATGGCCCTTCCATTCAGAACCACCGGATCACTAAGACCTGCTTTCGCACCTGCTCGAGCCGTCACTCTCGCAGTCAAGCTAGCTTATGCCTTTGCACTAACCTCCTGATGTCCGACCAGGATTAGCTAACCTTCGTGCTCCTCCGTTACTCTTTAGGAGGAGACCGCCCCAGTCAAACTACCCACCAGACACTGTCCGCAACCCGGATCACGGGTCTACGTTAGAACACCAGCCATTAAAGGGTGGTATTTCAAGGTTGGCTCCATGCAGACTGGCGTCCACACTTCAAAGCCTCCCACCTATCCTACACATCAAGGACCAGTGTTCAGTGTCAAGCTATAGTAAAGGTTCACGGGGTCTTTCCGTCTTGCCGCGGGTACACTGCATCTTCACAGCGAGTTCAATTTCACTGAGTCTCGGGTGGAGACAGCCTGGCCATCATTACGCCATTCGTGCAGGTCGGAACTTACCCGACAAGGAATTTCGCTACCTTAGGACCGTTATAGTTACGGCCGCCGTTTACCGGGGCTTCGATCAAGAGCTTCTCCTTACGGATAACCCCATCAATTAACCTTCCGGCACCGGGCAGGCGTCACACCGTATACGTCCACTTTCGTGTTTGCACAGTGCTGTGTTTTTAATAAACAGTTGCAGCCAGCTGGTATCTTCGACTGATTTCAGCTCCATGAGTAAATCACTTCACCTACATATCAGCGTGCCTTCTCCCGAAGTTACGGCACCATTTTGCCTAGTTCCTTCACCCGAGTTCTCTCAAGCGCCTTGGTATTCTCTACCTGACCACCTGTGTCGGTTTGGGGTACGATTTCGTGTTACCTGATGCTTAGAGGCTTTTCCTGGAAGCAGGGCATTTGTTACTTCAGCACCGTAGTGCCTCGTCATCACACCTCAGCGTTAACAAGACTCCGGATTTACCTGGAATCTCCGCCTACATGCTTAAACCGGGACAACCGTCGCCCGGCTAACATAGCCTTCTCCGTCCCCCCTTCGCAGTAACACCAAGTACAGGAATATTAACCTGTTTCCCATCGACTACGCCTTTCGGCCTCGCCTTAGGGGTCGACTCACCCTGCCCCGATTAACGTTGGACAGGAACCCTTGGTCTTCCGGCGTGCGGGTTTTTCACCCGCATTATCGTTACTTATGTCAGCATTCGCACTTCTGATACCTCCAGCAACCCTCACAGGCCACCTTCAACGGCTTACAGAACGCTCCCCTACCCAACAACACATAGTGTCGCTGC
The DNA here is from genome assembly GCF_013729795.1 of Citrobacter sp. RHBSTW-00859. NCBI lineage: Bacteria > Pseudomonadati > Pseudomonadota > Gammaproteobacteria > Enterobacterales > Enterobacteriaceae > Citrobacter > Citrobacter sp. RHBSTW-00859. The sequence goes on from NZ_CP056284.1 coordinate 4,550,890, forward strand.
CGCAGCTTCGGTGCATGGTTTAGCCCCGTTACATCTTCCGCGCAGGCCGACTCGACCAGTGAGCTATTACGCTTTCTTTAAATGATGGCTGCTTCTAAGCCAACATCCTGGCTGTCTGTGCCTTCCCACATCGTTTCCCACTTAACCATGACTTTGGGACCTTAGCTGGCGGTCTGGGTTGTTTCCCTCTTCACGACGGACGTTAGCACCCGCCGTGTGTCTCCCGTGATAACATTCTTCGGTATTCGCAGTTTGCATCGGGTTGGTAAGTCGGGATGACCCCCTAGCCGAAACAGTGCTCTACCCCCGAAGATGAATTCACGAGGCGCTACCTAAATAGCTTTCGGGGAGAACCAGCTATCTCCCGGTTTGATTGGCCTTTCACCCCCAGCCACAAGTCATCCGCTAATTTTTCAACATTAGTCGGTTCGGTCCTCCAGTTAGTGTTACCCAACCTTCAACCTGCCCATGGCTAGATCACCGGGTTTCGGGTCTATACCCTGCAACTTAACGCCCAGTTAAGACTCGGTTTCCCTTCGGCTCCCCTATTCGGTTAACCTTGCTACAGAATATAAGTCGCTGACCCATTATACAAAAGGTACGCAGTCACCCCATAAAGAGGCTCCCACTGCTTGTACGTACACGGTTTCAGGTTCTTTTTCACTCCCCTCGCCGGGGTTCTTTTCGCCTTTCCCTCACGGTACTGGTTCACTATCGGTCAGTCAGGAGTATTTAGCCTTGGAGGATGGTCCCCCCATATTCAGACAGGATACCACGTGTCCCGCCCTACTCTTCGAGTTCACAACACATGCACTTTTGTGTACGGGACTATCACCCTGTACCGTCGGACTTTCCAGACCGTTCCACTACCACACATGCTGATTCAGACTCTGGGCTGCTCCCCGTTCGCTCGCCGCTACTGGGGGAATCTCGGTTGATTTCTTTTCCTCGGGGTACTTAGATGTTTCAGTTCCCCCGGTTCGCTTCATTACGCTATGTATTCACGTAATGATAGTGTGACGAATCACACTGGGTTTCCCCATTCGGAAATCGCCGGTTATAACGGTTCATATCACCTTACCGACGCTTATCGCAGATTAGCACGTCCTTCATCGCCTCTGACTGCCAGGGCATCCACCGTGTACGCTTAGTCGCTTAACCTCACAACCCGAAGATGTTTCGTAAAACACTTCAGTATTGCGAAAATTTGAGAGACTCGGACACACCGCTTTTCATTTCTTGTTTACGGAGAAATGAAACAGTGTGTCGTTTCAATTTTCAGCTTGATCCAGATTTTTAAAGAGCAAAACTTCTTAATGCACTCGAAAGTACATTCAGAAGTTCATCATTCATCAGACAATCTGTGTGAGCACTACAAAGGTCGGTTCTTTAAGGTAAGGAGGTGATCCAACCGCAGGTTCCCCTACGGTTACCTTGTTACGACTTCACCCCAGTCATGAATCACAAAGTGGTAAGCGCCCTCCCGAAGGTTAAGCTACCTACTTCTTTTGCAACCCACTCCCATGGTGTGACGGGCGGTGTGTACAAGGCCCGGGAACGTATTCACCGTGGCATTCTGATCCACGATTACTAGCGATTCCGACTTCATGGAGTCGAGTTGCAGACTCCAATCCGGACTACGACATACTTTATGAGGTCCGCTTGCTCTCGCGAGGTCGCTTCTCTTTGTATATGCCATTGTAGCACGTGTGTAGCCCTACTCGTAAGGGCCATGATGACTTGACGTCATCCCCACCTTCCTCCAGTTTATCACTGGCAGTCTCCTTTGAGTTCCCGACCGAATCGCTGGCAACAAAGGATAAGGGTTGCGCTCGTTGCGGGACTTAACCCAACATTTCACAACACGAGCTGACGACAGCCATGCAGCACCTGTCTCAGAGTTCCCGAAGGCACCAAAGCATCTCTGCTAAGTTCTCTGGATGTCAAGAGTAGGTAAGGTTCTTCGCGTTGCATCGAATTAAACCACATGCTCCACCGCTTGTGCGGGCCCCCGTCAATTCATTTGAGTTTTAACCTTGCGGCCGTACTCCCCAGGCGGTCGACTTAACGCGTTAGCTCCGGAAGCCACGCCTCAAGGGCACAACCTCCAAGTCGACATCGTTTACGGCGTGGACTACCAGGGTATCTAATCCTGTTTGCTCCCCACGCTTTCGCACCTGAGCGTCAGTCTTTGTCCAGGGGGCCGCCTTCGCCACCGGTATTCCTCCAGATCTCTACGCATTTCACCGCTACACCTGGAATTCTACCCCCCTCTACAAGACTCTAGCCTGCCAGTTTCGGATGCAGTTCCCAGGTTGAGCCCGGGGATTTCACATCCGACTTGACAGACCGCCTGCGTGCGCTTTACGCCCAGTAATTCCGATTAACGCTTGCACCCTCCGTATTACCGCGGCTGCTGGCACGGAGTTAGCCGGTGCTTCTTCTGCGAGTAACGTCAATTGCTGCGGTTATTAACCACAACACCTTCCTCCTCGCTGAAAGTACTTTACAACCCGAAGGCCTTCTTCATACACGCGGCATGGCTGCATCAGGCTTGCGCCCATTGTGCAATATTCCCCACTGCTGCCTCCCGTAGGAGTCTGGACCGTGTCTCAGTTCCAGTGTGGCTGGTCATCCTCTCAGACCAGCTAGGGATCGTCGCCTAGGTGAGCCGTTACCCCACCTACTAGCTAATCCCATCTGGGCACATCCGATGGCAAGAGGCCCGAAGGTCCCCCTCTTTGGTCTTGCGACGTTATGCGGTATTAGCTACCGTTTCCAGTAGTTATCCCCCTCCATCGGGCAGTTTCCCAGACATTACTCACCCGTCCGCCACTCGTCACCCAAGGAGCAAGCTCCTCTGTGCTACCGTTCGACTTGCATGTGTTAGGCCTGCCGCCAGCGTTCAATCTGAGCCATGATCAAACTCTTCAATTTAAGTTTGATGCTCGTGAATTAAACTTCGTAATGAATTACGTGTTCACTCAGAGACTTGGTATTCATTTTTCGTCTTGCGACGTTAAGAATCCGTATCTTCGAGTGCCCACACAGATTGTCTGATAAATTGTTAAAGAGCAGTTGCGACGCGCTTTAGCGCTCTGTCGCGAGGTGGCGTATATTACGCTTTCCTCTTTCAGAGTCAACCTCATTTTCAGGTTTTTCTCTTCAACCGAACCGGCTGTTTGTGTGAAGTGATTCACATCCGCCGTGTCGATGGAGGCGCATTATAGGGAGTTTCCCGCGGCCCGCAACCCTTAAATTGCAGAAAAATGACTAACCGCTGCATTCCACAGCAAAACCCCGCCTTATACCCATTTACACACAGAGTTATCCACAATCGTAAGCAAAATAGTGGTCAGCCTCCCTGAAAGAAGTGAAAGCAGATAAGGAAATCTCTATATAAAAAGAGACTCGCTCTACGTTATATATAGAAGAAAAGCCCAGGCAGGCCATGCCCCATCATCCCTACCACCTTTGAATTACGCATCCCATCAGGCGATAATACCCATACAAACCGTGATTCCAGGACCGTGATGAGACACTCTCTGCAACGTACTGCTATACGCAAACGCCCAATGAAGCTCGGCACTACCGTGATCCTCATGGTCAGTGCGGTACTCTTCTCCGTACTGCTTGTCGTTCATCTGATTTATTTCTCGCAAATCAGCAACATGACGCGCGATGCATTAGCGGGTAAAGCGCTTGCGGTCGCACGAACGCTGGCAAACTCCCCGGAGATCCGCCAGGGGCTAATGAAAAAGCCCGAGGAAAGCGGTATTCAGGCGATTGCCCAGGCGGTGAATAAGAGCAACGATTTTTTGTTCATCGTCGTCACCGATATGCAAAGCATTCGTTACTCCCATCCCGAAGCGCAGCGAATCGGTCAGCCGTTTAAAGGCGATGACATTTTGCTGGCCCTGCAAGGGAAAGAGAATGTCGCCATTAATCGCGGATTTCTGGCGCAAGCCCTACGCGTATTTACCCCTATTTATGACGAGCATCACCGGCAGATAGGCGTCGTGTCGATCGGTCTTGAGCTAAGCAGGGTGACTGAGCAGATCAATAACAGCCGTGGCAGCATCTTTTGGTCCATCTTATTTGGCGTGCTGGTTGGGCTGCTCGGCACATGGGTATTTGTCAAAGTCCTCAAGCGTATTCTGTTTGGTCTGGAGCCGTATGAAATCTCCAATCTGTTCGAACAACGCCAGGCGATGCTGCACTCTATAAAGGAAGGCGTCATTGCCGTTGACGAGTGCGGTGAAGTGACGCTGATAAACCAGGCGGCACAAGAGCTGCTGGATTACCACAAATCGCAAGACGATGCCCAGCTCTCCACGCTCAGCCACGCATGGTCAAAAGTGGTCGATTTTTCACAGGTACTGCATGACGGAACGCCGCGTCGCGATGAAGAGATCATGGTGAAGGATCGGCTACTCTTAATTAACACGGTTCCGGTACTCAGCAACGGTAAAATCATCGGGGCCATTTCAACATTCAGAGATAAGACTGAAGTCCGAAAATTAATGCAACGACTGGACGGCATGGTCAACTATGCCGACGCACTTCGTGAACGATCCCACGAATTCATGAATAAATTGCACGTGATTCTGGGATTATTGCATCTGAAAAGTTATAAGCAGCTTGAAAATTACATCCTGAAGACCGCGAACAGTTATCAAGAAGAGATTGGCTCACTGTTAGGAAAAATAAAATCCCCGGTGATCGCAGGATTTTTACTCAGTAAGATTAATCGCACATCTGATTTAGGCCATAGCCTGGTGATCAGCAATGAAAGCCAGTTGCCGGAAAACAGCAACGAAGATCAGGTGGCTGTGCTGATTACCGTTCTGGGGAATTTGATTGAAAACGCCCTGGAGGCGCTAGGTCAAGAACCTGGTGGCGAGATCAGCGTATCCTTGCATTATCGACACGGCTGGTTGCATTGCGAAGTGAATGACGATGGTCCGGGGATCCCCCCCGAACACATTGAGCACATCTTTGAGAAGGGCGTTTCGTCAAAAGGAACCGAACGGGGCGTTGGTTTAGCGCTTGTTAAACAACAGGTTGAAAACGTTGGCGGCAATATTTCCGTCGAGTCTGAACCTGGGATCTTCACCCAATTTTTTGTACAGTTACCGTGGAATGGTGAGAGGGCCAGCAGATGATCAATGTCTTAATTGTCGATGACGATGCAATGGTAGCGGAATTAAACCGCCGTTATGTCGCGCAACTCTCCGGTTTTCATTGCTGCGGCACAGCCTCCACGCTGGAGAAAGCAAAAGAGATAATCTTTCATAGCGGTAATCATATCGATTTGATTTTGCTTGATATTTATATGCAAAAAGAAAACGGTCTGGATCTGTTGCCTGTATTGCACAGCGAAGGTTGCAAGTGTGATGTCATTGTCATCTCTTCCGCCGCTGACGCGACCACCATCAAAGACTCTCTCCACTATGGTGTCGTTGACTACCTGATCAAACCGTTCCAGGCGTCCCGTTTTGAAGAGGCGCTGACCGGCTGGCTACAAAAGAAAACCGAGATGGAAAAGCATCAGTACTATGAACAGTCTGAGCTTGACCAGTTGATTCACGGCAGCTCCTCCAATGAACAGGAAGCGCGGCGCTTACCTAAAGGATTAACGCCACAAACGTTACGCACGCTGTGCCAGTGGATTGATGAGCATCAGGATCAGGAATTCTCCACCGATGAACTGGCCAACGAGGTCAATATCTCGCGCGTTTCTTGCCGTAAATATCTTATCTGGCTCGTCAATTGTCACATCCTATTTACCAGCATCCATTATGGCGTAACCGGTAGACCGGTTTATCGTTACCGCGTTCAGGCTGAACATTACTCATTACTAAAACAATATTGCCAATAAAAACAATTTGGGATTATTTGTTATTTGAAAGTAACAATTATTAAAATAATGAAAAATCCCTTCTTTTCTGAATCATGCTGCAGAATTATAAATTTGCGTTAGATCAAATATATTTGTATCCAGCATGTTAAATGTATTATTTTAATATTGATTAACGTCACACTGTTTTTAATTTCAAAATCGCTAACAAAAGTTAATTAAGTATTATCTAGCTCGCAGAGTGTGTATTTTTACCCATAAAGGATTAGTCTGAAATTAACCAGACATACAAAATCTAGACTGGTAGCAATGGAGACCATGCTACGTACCATGGACACCGTACATTTTTGTGAGCAAATAAAAGTATCCGCACGCCAACCTCATCACATTATGAAATGGCGTGAGCGTGATCACACAAATAACCTACTCACCCATTCTGTCGGTGGTTCACGAAATAGCGGAAAACGCAAAACAGATAAATTACAGCGTCAACCGCAGCTCTCCATGTCCAGCTCTGCTTCCCATCGCCTGAGGATTCTCTCCTCTGATCAAAGCCACAGAAAAAAGCTAAATATCGCCATAACGTTAAAAAAACATTCTAGCAAGACATTTGAACATTAATCGCAAATACGGACATATCGAATACTGACCATTTTTTGATGCCTATTCCGGCAAAAAAGAATGTGGCACAGATCCATTTTTCAAAAAATTGACTGGTTTTTTCGCGAGGGTAAATAAAATGTTATTTAGTATACAACTTCTTATAATATTAATATGTTTGTTTTATGGTGCCAGAAAGGGCGGTATCGCGCTGGGTTTATTAGGCGGTATCGGCCTGGTCATTCTGGTTTTCGTTTTCCATCTCCAGCCGGGTAAACCACCTGTAGATGTAATGCTGGTTATTATTGCCGTGGTGGCCGCATCGGCAACCTTGCAAGCTTCCGGCGGCCTTGATGTTATGCTGCAAATCGCTGAAAAGCTGCTGCGCCGTAACCCAAAATACGTTTCCATCGTCGCCCCGTTCGTTACCTGCACCCTGACGATTCTCTGCGGTACAGGCCACGTGGTCTACACCATCCTGCCAATCATTTATGACGTTGCCATTAAGAACAATATTCGCCCGGAACGTCCGATGGCGGCGAGTTCTATCGGTGCGCAGATGGGGATTATCGCCAGCCCGGTGTCCGTGGCCGTTGTATCACTGGTCGCAATGCTGGGTAACGTAACGTTTGAAGGCAAGCATCTTGAATTCCTCGACCTGCTTAGCATCACTATCCCTTCTACCCTGTTGGGTATCCTGGCGATCGGTATCTTCAGTTGGTTCCGCGGTAAAGATCTGGATAAAGATGAAGAGTTCCAGAAGTTTATTTCCGTCCCTGAAAACCACAACTACGTTTATGGCGATACCGCCACACTGTTAGACAAAAAGCTGCCGAAAAGCAACTGGCTGGCCATGTGGATCTTCCTTGCCGCTATCGCCGTTGTTGCCGTGCTCGGCGCGTTCTCTGAGCTACGCCCTACCTTCAGCGGCAAACCGCTGTCAATGGTACTGGTTATCCAGATGTTCATGCTGCTGACCGGTGCGCTGATTATTATCCTGACGAAGACCAATCCCGCTTCAATATCTAAAAACGAAGTCTTCCGTTCCGGTATGATCGCGATTGTGGCGGTGTACGGTATTGCCTGGATGGCCGAAACAATGTTCGGCGCGCACATGACGGAAATCGAAGGTGTGCTGGGCAATATGGTGAAAGAGTATCCGTGGGCCTATGCAATTGTTCTGCTGTTGGTTTCCAAATTTGTAAACTCCCAGGCTGCGGCGCTGGCGGCGATTGTTCCGGTCGCACTGGCAATTGGGGTTGATCCAGCGTACATCGTTGCTTCCGCTCCGGCATGTTACGGTTACTACATTCTGCCGACTTACCCGAGCGATCTGGCGGCTATTCAGTTTGACCGTTCCGGCACCACCCACATTGGCCGTTTCGTTATCAACCACAGCTTCATTCTACCTGGGTTGATCGGCGTGAGCGTATCCTGTGTCTTTGGCTGGATCTTCGCCGCAATGTACGGTTTCCTGTAATTACAGTGCGCGTGCTGTCCGCTTTGGTACGGCACGCCACCGTCAAGACACAGAGAATTTTAAAATTCCTGAGAAAAATGAAAAGGCTGGAAGCAAATGTCAAAAGTTGAATTCACTTATCAGGCGGCTTTCCCACTGGGGGAAGACAAAACTGAGTACTACCTGCTGACCTCCGATCACGTCAGCGTCGGCGAGTTTGAAGGCGAAACAATCCTGAAAGTAGCCCCTGAAGCACTTACGCTACTGGCCCAACAAGCCTTCCACGATGCCTCCTTCATGCTCCGCCCTGAACACCAACAGCAAGTCGCCTCAATTCTCCATGATCCCGAAGCCAGCGAAAACGATAAATACGTAGCGCTGCAGTTCCTGAGAAACTCCGAAATCGCTGCTAAAGGCGTATTGCCAACCTGCCAGGACACCGGTACGGCAATTATCATGGGTAAAAAAGGTCAGCGCGTCTGGACCGGTGGCGGCGACGAAGCGGCACTCTCCAAGGGCGTATTTAATACCTATATTGAAGATAACTTGCGCTACTCGCAAAACGCGGCGCTGGATATGTACAAAGAAGTGAATACCGGCACCAACCTGCCCGCACAAATCGACCTGTACAGCGTGGACGGTGACGAATACAAATTCCTGTGCGTGGCCAAAGGCGGCGGTTCAGCGAACAAAACCTATCTGTATCAGGAAACCAAAGCGCTGCTGACGCCCGGCAAACTGAAAAACTTCTTGGTAGAGAAAATGCGCACGCTGGGTACCGCAGCATGCCCGCCGTACCACATTGCATTCGTCATTGGCGGCACGTCAGCGGAAAGCACCCTGAAAACGGTGAAGCTGGCCAGCACACACTACTATGACGCACTGCCGACTGAAGGTAATGCGCACGGCCAGGCGTTCCGCGATCTGCAACTGGAACAGGAACTACTGGAAGAAGCGCAGAAACTCGGCCTCGGCGCCCAGTTTGGCGGAAAATACTTCGCGCACGATATCCGCCTGATCCGCCTGCCTCGCCACGGCGCATCCTGCCCGGTTGGTATGGGTGTGTCTTGCTCCGCAGACCGTAACATCAAGGCCAAGATTAACCGCGAAGGGATCTGGATCGAAAAACTGGAACATAACCCAGCCCAGTACATTCCGGAGTCGCTGCGCCAGGCAGGCGAAGGTGAAGTGGTTAAAGTTGACCTTAACCGCCCAATGAAAGAGATCCTCGCTCAGCTCTCTCAGTATCCGGTTTCTACCCGTCTGTCGCTGAGCGGCACCATCATTGTCGGTCGCGATATTGCCCACGCGAAGCTAAAAGAACGTATTGAGTCCGGCGAAGGTCTGCCGCAGTACGTGAAAGATCACCCTATCTACTACGCGGGCCCGGCCAAAACACCTGCGGGTTATCCGTCCGGCTCTTTAGGGCCAACCACTGCGGGTCGTATGGACTCCTATGTTGACCTGCTACAGTCTCACGGCGGCAGCATGATCATGCTGGCAAAAGGTAACCGTAGCCAGCAGGTGACAGACGCCTGCCATAAACACGGCGGCTTCTATTTAGGCAGCATTGGTGGCCCGGCAGCGGTACTTGCGCAGCAGAGTATTAAACATCTGGAATGCGTGGAATACCCGGAGCTGGGTATGGAAGCTATCTGGAAAATCGAAGTCGAAGATTTCCCGGCTTTCATTCTGGTCGATGACAAAGGCAACGATTTCTTCCAGCAAATCGTCAGCAAACAATGCGCTAACTGCGCGAAGTAACCCATTCGGCCCGGCACTGGACTGACAACAGATTTTTGGCGTCAGTCCAGTGATCCCCCCGGGCCAACTTTATCCCCCATTTACTGGCGTTGAATTTTTGCCGCTCACAGGGAATAGTAACCTTTTCCATTACTTGTGAATTCGCCATGCTCCGCACACTGAACTCCACAATCTTGCACTCTGGCGCGCTGCTCCTGGCGCTAATACTTATCTACACCGGTATCTCTGCCACGGAGAAACTCACCTGGCTGATGGAAGTTACGCCGGTCATTATTGTCGTCCCACTGTTGCTGGCGACCGTGAAGCGCTACCCGCTGACGCCATTGCTCTACACGCTCATTTTCTTGCACGCCATCATTCTGATGGTCGGCGGTATGTATACCTACGCTAAAGTCCCTGTCGGTTTTCAGGTTCAGGAGTGGCTGGATCTCAGTCGTAACCCCTATGACAAGCTGGGTCACTTCTTCCAGGGTCTAGTGCCCGCCCTGACGGCAAGAGAGATTTTAGTGCGCGGTAATATAGTTCGTGGCCGCAAAATGCTGGCATTTTTGGTCTGCTGCGTGGCGCTGGCGATTAGCGCGATGTATGAGCTGATCGAATGGTGGGCGGCGCTGGCGATGGGTCAGGGAGCGGATGATTTTCTCGGGACGCAGGGCGACCCGTGGGATACCCAGTCGGATATGTTCTGCGCCCTGCTCGGTGCGCTAACCACGGTGCTCGTGTTGGCGGGCTGGCATAACAGACAGTTAAAAACTGCCGGATAGCGCTGACGCTTATCCGGCAATCTGCCCTACCCATTGCGAGACTTGATAACCAGAATCGGCAAGGCGAACAGGAGTGTCAGAAAGTTCGCCATGCTGACAGCAGTATCTTCAATCAATAATCCATAAATCAGCCACAACACCAGCCCACACACAAACATCACATACATTAAACCGGAGATACCCTGCGTGTTGCGGGTGGTAATGACCTTAATCGCTTGCGGTAAGAATGAGAGCGTCGTCAGGCTAGCCGCCAAATACCCAATCCACGAATGCCATTCCATAGCTACGCCTTCACATCACCTGGGGTGACTATCGCAATAGCCGGGATATCCGGTTGTTCATGCTGCTGCGGCACCTTACGGTACTTATCCAACAAATGAATCTGGACCCTGCGCAGCGTGTCGCCGTTCAGTCGGTAAAAGCGGAAGTAAAGGACTAAGGTCACCACAAAAAAGAGTGCAGGTAGCGCGATCATAATGAATTGCATACCAACAATGGTTTCTGCAGACTGCGCGACATTCGGCGCGTAATTAATCATCCCAAGTATCACTGCGATAAAGAAAGCGGCAAACGCAGACCCTCCTTTTACCACCATCGTCTGCACTGAATAAGCGATACTTTCACAACGTACATTCAGTTTGTATTCGCCGTAATCAACGGTATCCGCCACCATAATGACCTGCAACACCCAGAAAAGTGCCGAACCAATATTCAGTAAAATACCAGCAATAACAATGAGTAAGACGTTATGGAAACCGGCTAACGCCATCACCAGTAGCACGATACAGCTGAGCACCGGCAGCACGGATGCCCCAGCCCACAGGATCCGTCGTGACAACGCTTTTACCAATCGAGGAAAGAAAATCAGCGTCAGCAGGTTTGCCGCTCCTGCGTAAGACATGTAGTACGGGAAGAGGCTTGCATCGCCAATCACATAAGTAAAATAGTAAATGGCAAAGCCAGCAATGATATTGGCGGCAATGTTGTAAGCCAGCGCCATGCCTAGCAGGCAGGATAACTGGTCGTTTTTATAGATGAGCCCAACGATCGCTTTCAGCCCAAGACGACTGCTGTCCGCCGTTGCCTCGCTATCTGACGAATAAACCTCATGCACATTACGCAGCGTAACAGCGGTAGAAACGATAAAGAATGCAATCAGCACCAGCGTAAACATCTGGAAACCAAAGCCGCGATCGGCCCCGCCAACATAGCTCACAAAGGGCAGCGTTACCCCCGCGGTGACAAACCCAGCCAGGCTTGCGAAGAAACGAGGGAACGGCACCAGTTGTTCACGCTCGCGTTTATCCAGCGTAATAGTTGGCACCAGCGACCAGAATGGAATATCCATAATGGTGTAGGTCATTCCCCATAATATATACGTCACGCACACAAATACGACTTGCGCAGTGCCCTCAAACAAATGTGCGCTAAAAAGCAAAAACAGCACCAATGAGTTCGCCAGCGTACCGAGTAAGATCCAGGGTTTAAATTTTCCCCACCGCGACCGGGTGGCGTTCACAATCCAGCCCATGATGGGATCGTTTACCGCATCCCAGACCCTTGCCGCCAGGAACAACGTTCCGACCAGCCCCACCGATAATCCCACCACGTCGGTGTAGTAATACATCAGGTACATGTACACAATACCGATGGCGAAATCCTTACCAAACGCTCCAAATCCGTAACTGAGTTTTGTTTTCAGAGAGATGCTCATAGGGTATCGGGTCGCCGTTACCAGCGCCCGCCTTCTGTTAGAGGAAACGTCAGAGGTTAAACGCCGGATGCTCTGCCCGGCGTAATGGTGTGTTAACGGTGTAACCAGGCCGGCAACCAGTCGCCATGAGACGCGATCAGGTCGTCCACCAGCGCATAAATCTCCTCAATCCCCAATACCGCAGCGGTATGCGGATCCATCATCGCCGCGTGATAAACGCGATCGCGATTTTCCGTCAGAATGGCTTCCGTTAGCAGGGTCTGAACATTGATATTGGTTTGCATCATGGCCGCCAAATGTGACGGGAGAGTACCCACCTTCGTTGGCTGGATACCATTCGCATCGACCAGGCAAGCCACCTCCACGCAACAGCCTTGCGGCAGGTTATCGATCAGATGGTCATTGCGAACGTTGCCATACACCACGCTCGGTTCACCGGTCCAGATAGCGTTCATGATAGTGCTGGCATATTCACGTGACGGTTTAATCTCGATCCGCGCCGCCGTTTTGTACTCTTCCAGCTCTTTGTTCCAGTTCGCCAGCTGTTCCACACAGCGTTTTGGATACTCATCCAGTGGAACCTTATAGCGCTCAATCAGATCCTCACGCCCTGGTTTGATAAACCACGGCGTATATTCCGCGAAATGCTCCGACGACTCAGTGACGAAATAGCCCAGCTTTTTGAACATTTCATAGCGCACAATGTTCTGACAACGGGTATTACCGTGAAGATTCGGTTTCGGCGCCTGACCAGATTCATAGGCCGCCAGCAGCTCCGGATAGAGATTCACATAAGCACCGTCAGCCGTTTTACGCTCAAGTTCCAGATAAAACGCCATATGGTTGATCCCGGCGCAGCGATAGCGCAAAGAGGCCGGGTCGATGTTCAAATCGCGGGCCAGCTCCTCCGCTGTCCCTTGCACCGAGTGACACAATCCAACCTGCTTAATATGCGGATAGCGCGCATACATTGCCCAGGTGTTCATCGCCATCGGGTTAACGTAGTTAAGCATGGTGGCCTGCGGGCAGACTTCGGTCATATCCTCACAAATCTGCCATAAATGCGGGATAGTGCGCAGCGCGCGCATAATGCCGCCTGGCCCCAGCGTATCGGCAATCGTCTGCTCCAGACCATGACGTTTACACACCGCAAAATCGGTAACGGTACAAGGTTCATAGCCACCAATCTGGAAAGCGACCACCACAAAATCAGCATCCTGCAATGCCGCTTTTTGATCGGTATAGCAGGTGATACGCCCGGACGCGCCCGCTGAGTCCATCAACTTACGCACCACAATGTGTGACTCTTCCAGCCGAGTAGGATTGACGTCCATCAAGGCGATATGCGCAGATTTCAGCGCATCGCGATGAAAGACGTCCCCGAGGATATTTTTGACGAAAATCGTGGAACCGGCGCCGATAAAGGTAATTTTGGGTGCAGACATCATGACTCTCCAGAACATTAGTGAACACAGTCATGGTGGCACAGCGCATAGATGAAAACTTCCGACTTCCCTGGCGAGCATTCCCATAAACTCAGATCGCCTCTTTGTCCCATACTGGATCTGAGTTTATGGGACAAAATTGCACAAAAAGCAGAGTATGCGGCCCCAAAATCTCACTATGCTCAATGATATCGGTCCGATTTGTGTCCTGATTCTCGGTAATGACTCCAACTTACTGATAGTGTTTTATGTTCAGATAATGCCCGATGACCTTGTCATGCAGCTCCACCGATTTTGAGAACGACAGTGACTTCCGTCCCAGCCTTGCCAGATGTTGTCTCAGATTCAGGTTATGTCGCTCAATGCGCTGAGTGTAACGCTTGCTGATTACGTGCAGCTTTCCCTTCAGGCGGGATTCATACAGCGGCCAGCCATCCGTCATCCATACCACGACCTCAAAGGCCGACAGCAGGCTCAGAAGACGCTCCAGTGTGGCCAGAGTGCGTTCACCGAAGACGTGCGCCACAACCGTCCTCCGTATCCTGTCATACGCGTAAAACAGCCAGCGCTGACGTGATTTAGCACCGACGTAGCCCCACTGTTCGTCCATTTCCGCGCAGACGATGACGTCACTGCCCGGCTGTATGCGCGAGGTTACCGACTGCGGCCTGAGTTTTTTAAGTGACGTAAAATCGTGTTGAGGCCAACGCCCATAATGCGGGCGGTTGCCCGGCATCCAACGCCATTCATGGCCATATCAATGATTTTCTGGTGCGTACCGGGTTGAGAAGCGGTGTAAGTGAACTGCAGTTGCCATGTTTTACGGCAGTGAGAGCAGAGATAGCGCTGATGTCCGGCAGTGCTTTTGCCGTTACGCACCACCCCGTCAGTAGCTGAACAGGAGGGACAGCTGATAGAAACAGAAGCCACTGGAGCACCTCAAAAACACCATCATACACTAAATCAGTAAGTTGGCAGCATCACCCTGATTCTCAGCCTTAATGCGCAGCAAATGACATGATTCTGATAATTCAGGAAATGGAGCAACCATGAGTACATTACCGACATCGCCTCTTCCCCCCGATCCGCACATGTGTAGCAGCGATGAAGAGCAAACCCGCAGCCCATTGTCGCTGTACTCAGAATATCAACGGATGGATATTGAGCTGCGCTCACCGCATGCTATGCCTGCCAGTCACTGGCATGGGCAGGTGGAGATTAATGTGCCGTTTGATGGCGACGTTGAGTACCTCATCAACAACGAAGTGGTGCAGATAAAACAGGGACACATTACGCTTTTCTGGGCCTGTACGCCGCATCAGCTCACGTGTCCGGGCCGTTGCCAAAGCATGGCTATCTTCAATTTACCGATGCACCTTTTCCTTTCCTGGCCGCTGGATCGCGAACTGATCAACCACGTTACCCATGGCATGGTCATCAAATCGCTGGCGTCGCAGCAGCTGAGCACCTTTGAAGTTCAGCGCTGGCAACAGGAGCTGAGCAACCCGAACGAGCAAATTCGCCAGCTCGCCATTGATGAAATTGGTCTGATGCTCAAGCGGTTTAGCCTTTCCGGCTGGCAGCCAATCCTGGTCAATAAAACTTCGCGGACGCACAAAAACAGCGTTTCGCGGCACGCCCAGTTTTACGTAAGCCAGATGCTGAGTTTTATTGCCGATAACTACGATCAGGTGCTCACTATCAACGACGTCGCGGAACACGTGAAGCTCAACGCCAACTACGCGATGGGGATTTTCCAGCGCGTGATGCAACTCACCATGAAGCAGTACATCACCGCAATGCGGATCAATCACGTCCGCGCATTGCTTAGCGATACCGATAAAACCATTCTTGACGTCGCGTTGACCGCGGGATTCCGATCCAGCAGCCGTTTTTATGACACTTTCAGCAAGTTTGTCGGCATGTCGCCGCAGCAGTACCGCAAACTGAGCCAGCAGCGCCGGCAAACAATGGCTGGCTGAGCAGCCAGAAACCACCGGCGTTTCCCCAGCCTACGATCCCTATCGTTCGCCGATATCAGTATCAGCCAAAAAAATATTCCCCCTGTCGATAAACAGCGGTGAAAAATCGCCAGCAAGCAAACATAACTATTTGTTTAAAAACAAATTAAACACAAATCAGACTATTTATCACCCGCTTTACAGCCCATTTTGTCAGGATAATACTTGCCTGCGTCACATTCATACGGTGTGTCTGCAATCCATAAATTGCAACCTTTCCACAACCGGGTAAAAGATGATGAAAGTATTAATTGTTGAAAGTGAGTTTCTGCATCAGGACACCTGGGTCGGTAGCGCTGTCGAACGTCTGGCTGACGCATTAAGCCGCCAAAATGTTACCGTCATTAAGTCCACCTCATTCGACGATGGTTACGCAATCCTCGCCGCTAATGAAGCCATTGATTGCCTGATGTTTAGCTATCAAATGGAACAACAAGACGAGCACCTGAACGTCAGGCAATTGATCGGCAAGCTCCACGAGCGCCAGCAAAACGTTCCCGTTTTCCTGCTGGGCGATCGCGAAAAAGCCACCGCATCGCTGGATCGCGACCTGCTGGAGCTTGTCGATGAATTCGCCTGGATTATGGAAGATACCGCAGACTTTATTGCCGGACGTGCCGTTGCGGCGATGACCCGTTACCGCCAGCAGCTTCTGCCGCCACTGTTCAGCGCGCTGATGAAGTACGGCGACATCCATGAATACTCCTGGGCAGCGCCTGGTCACCAGGGCGGTGTCGGATTTACCAAAACGCCGGCGGGTCGTTTTTACCATGATTACTACGGTGAAAACTTATTCCGTAGCGACATGGGTATTGAACGCGCATCGCTCGGCTCACTGCTGGATCATACCGGCGCATTTGGCGAGAGCGAAAAATATGCCGCCCGCGTGTTTGGCGCTGACCGCTCCTGGTCCGTAGTGGTCGGGACTTCCGGCTCTAACCGCACCATCATGCAGGCTTGTATGACCGACAACGACGTCGTGGTGCTGGATCGTAACTGCCACAAATCTATCGAGCAGGGGTTGATCCTCACCGGCGCAAAACCGGTGTACATGGTGCCAAGTCGCAACCGGTACGGCATTATCGGCCCTATCTACCCGCAAGAAATGCAACCTGAAACATTGCAGAAAAAAATCAGCGAAAGCCCGCTGACTAAGGGCAAGGCCGGGCAAAAACCGTCTTACAGCGTTGTGACCAACTGTACTTATGACGGTGTTTGCTACAACGCCAAAGAGGCCCAGGACCTGCTCGCGCAAACCAGCGATCGCATCCACTTCGATGAGGCCTGGTACGGCTATGCCCGCTTTAACCCAATTTATGCCGATCACTACGCTATGCGTGGCGCGCCGGGCGATCATAACGGTCCTACCGTTTTTGCGACCCACTCGACCCACAAACTGCTGAACGCGCTCTCTCAGGCGTCTTACATTCACGTCCGTGAAGGTCGTGGGGCCGTGAACTTCTCCCGCTTTAACCAGGCGTACATGATGCACGCCACCACCTCCCCGCTGTATGCCATCTGCGCATCAAACGACGTGGCGGTCTCCATGATGGACGGCAACAGCGGTCTGTCGCTCACCCAGGAAGTGATCGACGAAGCGGTCGATTTCCGTCAGGCCATGGCGCGTTTGTACAAAGAATTTTCCGCCGAAGGCGACTGGTTCTTCAAACCGTGGAACAAAGAAGTGGTGACTGACCCGCAAACCGGCAAAACTTATGACTTTGCCGATGCGCCAACCCAACTCCTGACCACTGACCAGAACTGCTGGGTGATGCGTCCGGGTGAATCCTGGCACGGGTTTAAAGACCTGCCGGATAACTGGAGCATGCTGGACCCAATCAAAGTCAGTATTCTGGCTCCGGGGATGGGCGATGATGGCGAACTGGAAGAGAGCGGCGTACCGGCAGCGCTGGTCACCGCCTGGCTTGGCCGCCACGGTATCGTGCCGACCCGTACCACCGATTTCCAGATTATGTTCCTGTTCTCAATGGGGATTACCCGTGGGAAATGGGGCACGCTGATCAATACCCTGTGCTCATTCAAACACCATTACGATGCCAATACACCGCTGGCGCAGGTGATGCCAGAACTGGTTGAGGAACATCCTGACACTTACGCCAACATGGGCATTCACGATCTGGGCGACACCATGTTTGCCTGGCTGAAAGAGAACAACCCTGGCAGCCGACTCAACGCGGCCTACTCCGGCCTGCCTGTTGCTGAAATCACCCCGCGTGAAGCCTATAACGCGATAGTCAGCGATAACGTTGAGATGGTGGCCATTGAAAATCTGCCGGGTCGTATAGCTGCGAATTCCGTAATTCCTTACCCACCGGGAATTCCAATGCTGCTGTCCGGGGAAAACTTTGGCGACGCCAATAGCCCGCAGATTAGTTATCTACGTTCGTTGCAGTCCTGGGACCACCACTTCCCTGGATTTGAACATGAAACCGAAGGAACGGAAATTATTGACGGTGTATATCACGTCATGTGCGTGAAAGCATAATGTCATTTTATAGATAGTCCGATTTTTAAGGTAGACATGTCATGCTTGAGTAATTCCTGAGTATTGCTGCAAAACAATAACATTGTCATACCTTTTTGCGCGGGACCACCCCGCGCTTTTTTTATACGCAAATATCACGTTTCCACTTGCGTAAAAAAAAGTGTACATAAGAAAATTCCCACCAAACATTGTAATTAATTTCAGACACGTTATTTTAATGCGGTCCTGGATTCATCATACAATTTCAATTTAGCCGATATGGTTCATCTGATGGTGAGCTACGGTGTTTTATGTTCATATTCCTGGAGTTTGGGTATGAGGGTTTGCAGCAGAGCAGCTTGTGTTGTTGTATTAACGGAGAAGGATGTTTGGTTAAGGATTAACGGTAAAGAAGCCATCAGCTTAAAAGCTAATCATATGGCGCTGGTAGCATGCGATAATAATATTATCGATTTCTCATCACTTAATAACGCACTGGTCGTACATATCAGCCGTGATATCATTAAAGACTATCTACGTTTTTTAAATAAAGACCTTTCACAGATCCCACTCTGGCAACGCAGTGCCAACCCAGTGATGACCGCCGTCTGTCTGACGCCGGATGTCTTCCGGGTGGCTGCCCAATATAGCGTAATGGACACAATGGACGAAGGTGAAAGTGTGCGCACGCGATCGCTACTGTTCACGGTGTTATCACGCTTTCTCGGCAGCAAAAAGTTTATTTCTCTGCTCATGCATATACTACGCAGTCGTATCAGCGACAGCGTTTATCACATTATTGAGAGCGATATACATAAAGACTGGAATTTAAGCATGGTTGCCAGTTGCTTATGCCTGAGCCCCAGTTTGTTAAAGAAAAAGCTCAAAAGTGAAAATACAAGTTACAGCCAAATAATTACCACGTGTCGCATGCGTTATGCCGTCAATAAATTATTGATGGACGGCAAAAACATTTCCCAGGTCTCTCAACTGTGCGGATATAACAGTACCTCGTACTTTATTTCCGTATTCAAAGAGTTCTATGGGATGACGCCTCTGCATTATGTCAGTCAACATAGGGAGCCATCCGCTGCCTGATTTTTAATCAGTTAGCGATAAGCCATAATAATATCAGCATTAGCGATACCCCCAGTCCGCCATCATAAAATAGTCTTCTGAAGAGGTATGATAAGACGTCATTTATCCTTATCAGGAGTTACTAAATATGTCGACGGATGCTGATGCTCACAAAGTGGGCTTAATCCCCGTCACCCTTATGGTGTCGGGGAATATTATGGGTTCCGGTGTATTCCTGCTACCCGCAAACCTTGCGTCAACTGGCGGGATTGCAATCTACGGATGGTTGGTCACTATTATCGGTGCTTTGGCGCTGTCGATGGTGTACGCGAAAATGTCGTCCTTAGACTCCAGTCCCGGTGGTTCTTACGCTTATGCCCGCCGCTGTTTCGGTCCTTTTTTGGGCTACCAGACCAACGTCCTGTACTGGCTGGCTTGCTGGATTGGTAACATCGCCATGGTGGTTATTGGCGTCGGTTACCTGAGCTACTTCTTCCCCATCTTAAAAGATCCGCTGGTCCTGACGTTGACCTGCGTCGTGGTACTGTGGATCTTCGTATTGCTGAACATTGTCGGACCAAAAATGATCACCCGTGTACAGGCCGTCGCAACGGTACTGGCGCTGGTGCCAATTGTCGGTATTGCCGTCTTCGGCTGGTTCTGGTTCCGGGGTGAAACCTATATGGCGGCATGGAACGTCAGCGGCATGAACACCTTCGGTGCGATTCAAAGCACTCTGAACGTAACTTTGTGGTCATTTATCGGCGTGGAAAGCGCCTCCGTCGCGGCAGGTGTGGTTAAAAATCCCAAACGTAACGTGCCTATCGCCACCATGGGCGGCGTGCTGATTGCCGCCGTTTGCTATGTGCTCTCCACCACGGCGATTATGGGTATGATCCCTAACGCGGCGCTGCGTGTTTCAGCCTCCCCGTTCGGTGATGCCGCACGCATGGCGCTGGGTGACACCGCTGGGGCGATTGTCTCCTTCTGTGCTGCGGCCGGGTGCCTTGGTTCCTTGGGCGGCTGGACGCTGCTTGCCGGGCAAACCGCCAAAGCGGCAGCCGATGACGGCCTGTTCCCACCGATTTTTGCCCGCGTTAACAAAGCCGGTACGCCGGTAGCCGGGTTAATTATCGTCGGCGTTCTGATGACCATCTTCCAGTTCAGCAGCATGTCGCCAAACGCTGCGAAAGAGTTTGGTCTGGTCTCTTCAGTCTCCGTTATCTTCACGCTGGTGCCGTATCTGTACACCTGCGCCGCGCTGCTGCTGCTCGGCCATGGTCACTTTGGTAAAGCGCGTCCGATGTACTTACTGGTGACCTTTATCGCTTTTGTTTACTGCATTTGGGCCGTTGTCGGTTCCGGTGCCAAAGAGGTGATGTGGTCATTCGTCACACTGATGATCATCACCGCGCTGTATGCACTGAACTACAATCGGATCCATAAAAACCCATATCCATTGGATGCTCCGGTAAACAATAACTAACGCAAACAGTCGTCGTTGCCCGATGGCGTAAGTTCATCGGGCCAACGCCGTCCCCCGCGATTCCTGAAATCAACATTAAGAACTTAAGGTTAGCTTAATTTTACTTTGAGAGGATTTGTACCACTTAGTCGATGGAACCCCCTTAATGTTAAAGCACCTGTTTAAAAGACCCACTCTTGGGCTAATCAGCTGGCTTCTCCTGATCTCATTTTATCTTGCGACTTTCCTGAACATTGCGTTCTATAAACAAGTGCTGCAAGCCCTGCCGCTGGATTCCGTGCGTAACGTGCTGGTGTTTTTGTCGATGCCGGTCGTCGCTTTCAGCGTCATGAACATTGTGCTGACGCTGGCCTCATTCCTGTGGCTTAATCGCCTGGTGGCCTGCGTTTTCATTCTGGTTGGCGCATCGGCCCAATATTTCATCATGACCTACGGCATCATCATTGACCGCTCGATGATCGCCAATATGATGGACACCACACCCGCCGAAACCTTTGCTTTGCTGACGCCGCAAATGCTCATCACGCTCGGAGTAAGCGGCATTCTCGCCGCGCTCATTGCCTGCTGGGTAAGAATCAAACCGATCGCCCCGGCCATGCGCAGCGTACTGTTCCGTGGCGCGAATATTCTGATCTCCGCGCTGCTGATCATGCTGGTCGCCGCGTTCTTCTACAAAGATTACGCCTCACTGTTTCGCAACAATAAAGAACTGGTGAAATCCCTCAGCCCATCCAACAGCATTGTGGCGACCTCTTCCTGGTATTCACACCAGAGGCTGGCCCACCTGCCGCTGGTACGCATTGGCGAAGACGCCCATCGCAATCCGTTGATGGTGAAAGAAAAGCGTAAGAACCTGACGATTGTGGTGCTCGGCGAGACCTCACGCGGCGATAACTTCTCGCTGTCAGGCTATTCGCGCCAGACCAACCCGTTGCTGGAAAAAGATGATGTGGTCTATTTCCCCCGTACCACATCCTGCGGAACGGCAACGGCAGTATCTGTCCCCTGCATGTTCTCGGGTATGCCACGCGCGCACTACGATGAAGAACTGGCGCAGCATCAGGAAGGCGTGCTCGACATTATTCAGCGGGCGGGAATTAACGTTCTGTGGAACGATAACGACGGCGGCTGCAAAGGGGCATGCGACCGGGTACCGCACCAGAATATGACTAAGCTGAACCTGCCAGGGCAGTGTATTGACGGGGAATGCTACGATGACGTGCTGTTCCACGGGCTGGAAGAGTACATTAATAACCTGCAAGGCGACGGCGTGATTGTGCTGCACACCATCGGCAGCCACGGTCCGACCTATTACAACCGCTATCCTGCGCAGTTCAAGAAATTTACGCCAACCTGTGACACCAACGAAATCCAGACGTGTTCACAGCAACAGTTGGTCAATACCTATGACAACACCATTCTTTACGTCGACTATATTGTTGATAAAGCAATCAATATACTGAAAGAGCATCAGGATAATTTCACCACCAGCCTGGTCTACCTTTCCGATCACGGTGAATCCTTAGGGGAAAATGGCATCTATTTACACGGCCTGCCATATTCGATTGCGCCAGATACGCAAAAACATGTGCCGATGCTGCTGTGGCTCTCAGAAGATTATCAGCAACGCTATCAAGTCTCTCAGACATGTTTGCAAAAACGGGCAGGCTCAGAGGACTTCTCACAGGATAATCTCTTCTCAACCCTGCTGGGATTAACAGGCGTGCAAACACAGAAATATCAGGCGGCAGATGATATTCTGCAACCCTGCCGGGGAGGCTAAACGAATGAAAATTCTGATTGTTGAAGACGATACGTTGTTATTACAGGGACTGATACTCGCCGCGCAAACAGAAGGCTATGCCTGCGACGGCGTATCAACGGCCCGTGCCGCGGAGCAGTGTCTGGAGACCGGCCATTACAGTCTGGTGGTTCTGGACCTGGGCTTACCGGATGAAGACGGCCTGCACTTCCTGAACCGCATCAGACAGAAAAAATACACCGTGCCGGTGCTTATCCTCACCGCCCGCGATACGGTGAAAGACCGGGTCAGCGGGCTGGACGTTGGTGCCGATGACTATCTGGTCAAACCGTTCGCACTGGAAGAACTGCATGCCCGCATCCGGGCGCTGCTGCGTCGTCATAACAATCAGGGTGAAAGTGAACTCATTGTCAGTAACCTGACGCTGAATATCGGTCGTCGCCAGGTGTGGATGGATGGACAAGAAGTTATCTTAACGCCGAAAGAATACGCACTCCTGTCGCGCCTGATGCTTAAAGCGGGCAGCCCGGTACACCGGGAGATCCTGTATAACGACATCTACAGCTGGGATAACGAACCGTCGACCAATACGCTGGAAGTGCACATTCACAACCTGCGGGACAAAGTGGGTAAATCACGTATCCGCACAGTCAGGGGATTTGGCTATATGCTGGTTGCCACTGAGGAAAGCTAAGTGAAGCTACTGCAATATCTAAAAAAACCGCTCCCGCTGCGTCATCGCCTGATGCTGACCATCGGTCTTATTCTGCTGGTCTTCCAGTTGATTAGCACCTTCTGGTTGTGGCACGAAAGCACCGAACAAATACAGCTATTTGAGCAGGCGTTACGCGAAAATCGTAACAACGATCGCCACATCCTGCATGAAATCCGCGAGGCCATCGCCAGCCTGATCGTCCCCGGTATCTTTATGGTCAGCCTGACGCTGCTGATTTGCTACCAGGCAGTGCGGCGTATTACTCGCCCGCTGGCGGATCTGCAAAAAGAGTTAGAAACGCGGGCAGCCGATAACCTTGCTCCGATTGAAGTTCACAGTTCAACCGTTGAGATCCAGGCGGTCGTCTCAGCGCTCAACGAGCTGGTGACGCGGCTGACGAGCACCATTGAAAACGAGCGCTTATTTACCGCCGATGTCGCCCACGAACTGCGCACTCCACTGTCAGGCGTTCGCCTGCATCTGGAATTACTATCCAAAACCCATAAGGTCGACGTTTCACCGTTAATCGCCCGCCTTGACCAAATGATGGACAGCGTGTCGCAACTGCTGCAACTCGCCCGCGTTGGACAGTCGTTCTCGGCCGGGAGCTACCAGCACGTCAAACTGCTGGAGGACGTGATTTTGCCCTCCTACGATGAACTCAGCACCATGCTGGACCAGCGTCAGCAGACGCTGCTCCTACCGCAAAGCACGGCGGACGTTGTCGTACGTGGCGATGCGACGCTATTACGAATGCTGCTGCGAAATCTGGTGGAGAACGCGCATCGTTACAGCCCGGAAGGCACCCATATTACGATTAGCCTGAATACAGAGCATGATGCCGTTATCGCCGTCGAAGATGAAGGCCCTGGCATTGATGAGAGTAAATGCGGGGAGCTGAGTAAAGCGTTTGTGCGTATGGACAGCCGTTTTGGCGGGATTGGGCTGGGGCTGAGCATTGTCAGTCGTATCACCCAATTACATCACGGGCATTTCTATTTGCAAAATCGTCAGGGAACCACCGGCACTCGCGCTTGGGTGGAATTAGAGAAAGGTCAGTAAGAACTCACCCAAACGTACAAAAAGCTGCTGACGATCAGCACGCTGCACACGGTGGTCAAACTTTCATAAATGCGGTTTTTCATGACACTCTCCTCCGATACTCTGGAGGAGAGTTTGCCTGACACAGATTAAGCCAACCTTAAGTGGATATGATAAATCACATGATTACTCATCAATCCGCGGATGCTGCTGCACCAGGCGCGTACGCTTAAGCTGCAGCTCAGCAATTTCCTGATCGATATCTTCGATTTTATGCTCAATATTATCGTAGTGCTCGCCGAGGAGCTCTTTCGCTTCATGAATATCCGAAGCGGCAGGCGTAGCCCCCTTCAGCGGCTGATTAGCCGTCTCTTTCATGGTCACGCCGGTAATTAAACCTATCACCGCAATCACCATCAGATAATAAGCAGGCATCATCAGATTCTGCGAGCTTTCCACCAGCCATGCGGCCAACGTCGGTGTCAGACCGGCGACCAATACCGAGATATTAAACGCTGCGGCCAGGGCACTGTAGCGAATATGCGTCGGGAACATCGCTGGTAACGTTGACGCCATCACCCCGGTAAAGCAGTTGAGGATCACCGCCAGCATCAGCAACCCGGCGAAAATCAGGCCGATGACGTTACTGTTAATCAGAATAAATGCCGGAATAGCCAGCACAAACAGCGCAATACTGCCCATTATCACAAACGGACGGCGTCCGAAGCGGTCGCTGAGCAGACCCATCACCGGCTGCACAAACAGCATACCAATCATGATGGCGATAATAATCAGCACGCCGTGGTCTTCAGAGTAATGCAGGTTATGCGACAGGTAGCTCGGCATATAGGTGAGCAGCATGTAGTAGGTGACGTTGGTGGCAATCACCAGACCAATACATGCCAGCAGGCTGCGCCAGTGCCTGGTCGCAATCTCTTTGAACGACACCTTCGGACCGTCCTGCAGTCCCTGACGATCGCCCTGCTCCAGTTTATCCACGTGCTGCTGGAACGCCGGCGTCTCTTCCAGTGCATGACGCAGGTACAGGCCAATAAGCCCTAACGGTAGCGCCAGGAAGAACGGAATACGCCAGCCCCACTCAAGGAAGTTTTCTTCGCCGACGATAGTTGAGATCAGGACTACCACGCCCGCACCCAGCACAAACCCGGCAATCGAGCCGAAGTCCAGCCAGCTGCCCATAAATCCGCGCTTACGGTCTGGCGAGTACTCTGCGACAAAAATCGACGCCCCGGTATACTCTCCGCCGACTGAGAACCCCTGCGCCATTTTACACAGCAACAGCAGAATCGGCGCCCAGATACCAATCGAGGCATACGAGGGAATGAGACCGATACAGAAGGTACTTATCGACATAATCACAATGGTGATAGCGAGGATCTTCTGACGACCGTATTTATCGCCAAGCATACCGAAGAACAATCCGCCAAGCGGTCGAATCAGAAAGGGAACAGAGAAGGTGGCAAGTGCAGCAACCATCTGTACGCTGGGGTCAGCCCCCGGGAAGAACACTTTACCTAATGCGTAAGCAACAAACCCATAAACACCAAAATCAAACCACTCCATCGCATTACCTAACGACGCCGCGGTAATGGCTTTTCGCAGTTTACCGTCATCAATGATGGTAACGTCGCGCAGCGTAATTGGTTTTATTTTTTTCCTTTTTAGCATACTCGTCCTCATAGACTTAGCCCTGTCACGCTACAGATCGAGTCCCTCAACGCCCCTGCGTCAAGGTCATCACCGAGCGGGGAATGCACAGACGCATTCCCTGTAACAAGCGTAGCAGGTTTACTTACACTGACGAGAAACGAGCAGTACAACCGAACCTGTTGACGCCTGATTGGGCGGTTAATGACCTCTTTACCCTAACAGTGTTTAAATTTGTGATCAACTTCACATATAGATTTCCATTTCGTCAACATGCGTAAATCAGGTCATTCTTAGTCAACTTTTTTACATGTAATGCTTGCGATTTTCTGGCAATTAAATACAAGAATAAATCGCTTTGTTGCACCAACAATCACAACAGTCACTATTATTCTGCTAGGCAAAAACCCACCTAATCTCTTCACAAAAAGATCACAGCTTTTTTAATAATCAGAGCACTCAGGAACTTTTGCTCGGAATATGTGATGAAGATAACTAAAACATCGTTTTATTTTGATTGAATCAATGTTCCTATGAATGCAAACTAATTCCAGACGCAATATCCCTGGGAGCAGCAACACGCTCAACGTATGCCGCGTTAGATTTTATAAAACAAAGAGATAGCTGTTTTCTTTGTTAAGAAATACCAGTAACCATTTGAATTTATTAATTTTTATTTCCTTGCGCGTGTATTACCTGCGACAAGAGATGAGGACGCTTATGAAAATTAAAGCCACGATTGAACGCATCCCTGGCGGAATGATGTTGATTCCTCTGTTATTAGGCGCAGTGTTAAATACGTTAGCTCCGGATACCGGCGCGTATTTCGGTTCGTTTACCAAAGGAATGATCAGCGGAACGGTGCCGATTCTGGCAGTGTGGTTTTTTTGTATCGGTGCATCTATTGATTTACGAGCAACCGGCACGGTATTACGCAAATCCGGCACACTGGTATTAACTAAAATAGCCGTGGCATGGGTAGTGGCAATGATTGCTGCTTCATTTATTCCTGATACAGGTATTCAAACCGGGTTCTTTGCCGGTCTTTCGG
The DNA here is from genome assembly GCF_013729795.1 of Citrobacter sp. RHBSTW-00859. NCBI lineage: Bacteria > Pseudomonadati > Pseudomonadota > Gammaproteobacteria > Enterobacterales > Enterobacteriaceae > Citrobacter > Citrobacter sp. RHBSTW-00859. Next base: position 4,577,802 of record NZ_CP056284.1, read on the forward strand.
TACTGGCAATTGTTTCAGCGATGGACATGACCAACGGCGGTTTGTACGCCAGCCTGATGAACCAGTACGGAACCAAAGAAGAGTCTGGCGCATTTGTGTTGATGTCTCTGGAATCCGGTCCGTTAATGACCATGGTGATCCTCGGCTCCGCGGGTCTGGCTTCCTTCGAACCACACCATTTTGTCGGCGCGGTATTACCGTTCCTGATTGGTTTTGCGTTGGGTAACCTGGATCACGATCTGCGTTCCTTCTTCAGCAAAGCCACGCCGGTGCTGATCCCGTTCTTTGGCTTCGCGCTGGGCAACACGATTAACCTGAGCGTCATCGTTGATACGGGTCTGCTGGGCATCCTGCTGGGCGTCGCGGTTATCGTCATCACCGGTATTCCGCTGATTATTGCTGACCGCGTTATTGGTGGCGGGAACGGTACGGCAGGCGTAGCAGCCTCTTCTGCGGCAGGCGCTGCAGTGGCAAACCCGGTGATTATCGCCCAGATTAACCCGGCATTTGAACCGGTTGCCGCATCCGCTACGGCGCTGGTTGCCGCCAGCGTGATAGTCACCGCGATTCTGGTGCCGATTATCACCGCGCTGTATGCCAAACGCTTTAATAAAAACCCGGTAGTCAATGAGACGGCGGCTACCCCGGCAGACTCCCTGCACCACTAAACCTGCCTTTATCCCACTCACCGTTCCTGCTCAATTGATGAGCGGGAACGGTGCAAAAATCTCCTCAACCATCGCATCAACCAGCCGCTTCGCCGAACACAATCTCGGCATGCCCAACGCCACATTTTGCCAACGCTGCGTCACCGACCAGCTCACCGGATGACGCTGCGCATCGCACCAGTCCCCGAGCCAGCTCAACATATCGTTGTGCTCAGCCGAGCCGCCAACAACCGGCGTGCTGAGCCAATGATGATAGTAATGACGCGTGGCGGGGGCCGCATTCACGCTGTCCGCCAGCGCCTGAGCAGCCATCGTTCGCAGGTTGTCTTTTAGCATTGACACCACATCGGCATTTGCTAACCGGCAGGCGTCACCAAAGGCTCCCCAGCGCAGCTCCTCTAACGCCACAAAACAGCGTCCAGGTAACGACCAGCCGTCATACGCGCCAGCCCGCCAGCGGGTAAAAATTTGCTCGCTATGTTCGCCCGCTTGCACCGTCAGGCCGCGTTGCGTCACCGCCTTCTCTTTATAAGCGCCGCGCTGGGTAAACCAGTCAGCGAGTGAATTTATCTGCTGCAGAAGACCAGGCGTGGAGAGTCCACGCGGGTGTTCGGTTTGTTGTAAAAACATCAACCCTTCGGCGATCCGTACCAGCGCCAGATGGCCCGGATCGATCATGCCCGCCAGTTTTTCCACCAGTTTTAGACGCATCACCAGATGCTCGCTGGACACGCCTGCCAACACCCATGCTCGCAGTTGCGTCTGGGATAGCACCTCCTGCGTCAGGCGCGCACGCAGCCGCTGCTGCTGTTGCAGAAAACCACCGGAACGTTTGGTTTCATCTCCCTGAACCAGATCGACCATAAACTTCGGGTAGACACACTCCAGCGTCCGCCCGGGGCCTTCCAGTAACACGTTAGTCATGTGTGCTCGGTTGCAAAAAGGGTATTGATATCGTCGCGCAGCAAGCGGGAATCTTCATAAAGCCATGCCGCAGTCGTAATGCGATGCTGCAGTTGTTCGTTCAAGGCATTCACCGCAGATTCATTTTGCTGGCGCAGGGTCAGACTCTCACGCAGGCTCGCCTGTAATTGCGTCAAACACAGTGAAAAATCAGCAAAAAACGTGGCCATGCCTGCCGTAACGGAAATATCGACCTGCGCAGCTAAAGCTTTACGAATTTGTTGGCAAAACTGGGTGACATAGTGCACAAGGTTCTTATGCAGTGCGCCCATATCAATGAGATAACGCGTTTTTGTTTCGACGTACTCATTCCATCCCCAGTTGGGCTGATTCAACCAGCGAGAGAAGGTATCACGCACCACACCGCCAGTTGACGGCGCATTTTCCGCCGGAATATCCTGCTCAATGGCCTCGTTGAACAACTGGCGGGTGTTGAAATTAAACATCGCCGCATGAAACGCCGGAAAACGGATCCGCGCACGAAAACCAGCGTGGTTCAGCTCCTCTTTCACCCGCTGCTCAATGGGGCGCATGGCGTCATTTAGCGCCCGGGACAGCGTCGACTCAAGCTGTTCAAAGCGCAGAGCTAAATCCCGGCTGATGCTTTCCTGCGCTGCCAGCAAGACAACTTCACAGGACGAGCGCATTTTATCCAGCACGATTTTCGCCTGCCCTTCATCGTGCAACACCAGCATTTCTCCGGCCATTTCTGCCGAGGAAACGCCAGCCCCCTGGCCATGTTGTGACATCATCAGGACATTTTCTTTGATAAAGAACGTGTTGATGCCGCACAGAATCTCAGTCTGTTGCTCATTGAGATAGGCCGCGGCAGCCTCCAGCGCCAGCTCGACCTCATGACTGACTTCATCACTCACCCGCCCCTGACTCACTTCTAACTGCTGCATATCCTCTTCAATATGCGTGATGTTCAGCCGCAGTTTTTCATAGGCAACCGTTAACCCATGGGCGCGAAACTCCAGATATTCGTGCGCGCTTTGCGCATAGTTCAATAACTTATGCGACGCTGAGCGTAGCGCATACAGCGAAGCATTGGCGTAAGCGGCATGAATCACTTTCTGGATCGGCTGCTCAAACAGTGAATCCTCCCACAACAGATCGGCTGCATGGCGGATGTGCTCCGTATCCTCAAGATCGTTGGTGCACCAGCGTCGGCCAAGCGCCGCTTCGGCAAAATCCTGTACCCAACGTTGCACCTGGTGATCCGGCAGCCGCCCGCGAGTCATCAGCTCATGACGCGCCCTGTTCGCCAGATACCCCCACATCGAAGAAACCGGATAGATTCGCTCCGGGGCAATCCCGCCTTGCATCAGCGTGCCGGAAATTAACGCCCGCACCTGCTCTTCATCGTCACTGTTGCGGTCTTTCTGATCGAATTTGTTCACCAGCGCATACAGCGGCACTGACTTGCCGACCGCCATGATCGCGTGGCGCACTTCTTCATCGGAAATCGATTTCAGTTGGGTGTAATCCATCACCACCAGTACCGCAGAAGCCCGCGCCAACTGTTCATTCAGCATCTTCTGTAAGTGCGGTTGCCCGGCCTCATTCGGCCCCGGCGTATCCAGCAGGGTTAATTGCCCCGGATAGCTCGCCTGACCGGCCAAATGGACAAATTCGACCTCGATTACCGGAATATGCTCAATCGCGGCATAGGCGGCAAAAGGGAAATCCACCTCCAGCGCTTTTGACAAACGCACCAGGTCATTCAGACTTTTAAGGCAATGGAAAATAGGCTGTGCGCCAAGATAATACCGCTCAAATGCCACGCCGTTTTCAATATGCTGCAGCAGGACATTCATATCCTTATCAATTTCCAGGGTCTGCGTAAGACGCTGGCGATCGCACTCGCGTACGCGCTGCTGTAAAACCTTCATTAAGGCATCGATAGGCGTGACATGTGAAAAATGCAACACCGGCTCTTTCTGCCCCGGTGTATGGCGAATTAGCGTTGGTAGCGCCGTCATGGGACGATTACGATTAGGTAAAACTTCGGTCCCTACAATCGCGTTAATCGTCGTCGATTTTCCCGCTTTCATGGTACCGACAATCGCCAGCACCATTTCCAGACGCGTAATCTTACGCAGTTCATTATTGAGCGTTGCCTGCTGGACATCCATGCCACGCACGCTGAAATGCAGGGGCTGAACCACCTGTCTGCTATGCTCTCCTTGTTTTAGCGCGACATCATCCAACGACGTCATAGGCAATTTTTGCAATTGCCTGAGATGTTCAAGCGAGAGCATCAGCAAGCGTTCCGCTTCCTGACTTAATTCATATATTGTCTGTGTGTGCATGGAAAATTCTTCCTTAACGCAAATGGCATTACTTTTATTTAGCCCAATCGTTTTATTTATAGATTTTTTGGCTTTTATAATTACGTGTAGAAATAATTAAAATCAAAACAACCAACTGATATTATTAAAATAAATTTGGCGTATGACCGCTGGCCGGATGCCTCTCACTTATGTAATAAGTAAGAAAGATAAACAGCGTAGTTCAGTTTTAAAAAATACCCGCGTAATCCCCCTACTAAAATTAAGGGGGTCAATGATATTCAATCACAATGGCTTAGGCATCCGTAAGCAACGTTACCTATGAATATCAGATATTTCGCCTCACCTTATCTTAAATACCTAAGCGTAGCAATTTCCCTTAAAAAATATTCCGCCATACTTTCATTGAGGTAAAAGCAAAGGGTCTTTACAGCAGATCATTTTGCATAATCGCGCAGTAGTCCCGACAAAAGCAGGGATTTTATGTATAATTGCGGCCTTTTTCGGCAATCTGCCATTTTTGGGCGCATTTGCCCCTGCTGACTTTTGAGGAAATCCACATGTCATTACCACACTGCCCACAATGCAACTCCGAATACACTTACGAAGATAACGGCATGTTCATCTGCCCGGAATGCGCTCACGAATGGAACGATGCTGAACCGGCTCAGGACAGCGACGAACTGATCGTTAAAGATGCCAACGGCAACCTGCTGGCTGACGGCGACAGCGTTACCGTAGTGAAAGACCTGAAGGTAAAAGGTAGCTCTTCCATGTTGAAGATCGGGACCAAAGTGAAGAACATCCGTCTGGTTGAAGGCGACCACAACATCGATTGCAAAATCGATGGCTTTGGCCCAATGAAGCTGAAATCTGAGTTTGTGAAAAAGAACTGATGCAAATTGCCTGATGGCGCTACGTCAATCAGGCCGATGCCAGCTCATCTGCCAGGCGGGAAGCTCATACTTCCCGCCTGGCTTATTTTTGCAGACGATAACTACACTTAACTGGTTTCTTTTACCTGAGGTAAAGATTATGCCGTTAAGTCCCTATATCTCCTTCGCAGGCAACTGCGCTGATGCTATCGCCTACTACCAAAAAACATTAGGCGCTGAGCTACTCTACAAAATCAACTTCGGTGAAATGCCCAAACCGGCGCAGAACAGCGAAGAGGGTTGCCCTTCAGGCATGAAATTCCCCGATACCGCCATTGCCCACGCCAACCTGCGCGTTGCGGGCAGCGACATCATGATGAGCGATAGCGCCCCCGACGGAAATGCCCACTACTCTGGCTTTACGCTGGTACTCGACACGCAAAACGTCGACGAAGGCAAACGCTGGTTTGATAACCTGGCAGCAAACGGAAAAATCGAAATGGACTGGCAGGAAACCTTCTGGGCTCATGGTTTCGGTAAAGTGAGCGATCGGTATGGCGTGCCGTGGATGATCAACGTCGTCAAACAGCAGCAACCTACAGAGTAATCCAACGGGAGGCCAGCCCTCCCGTACTGTCATCAAAAATCGCTCAACTCTTCATCACCAAGTAACCATCCCTTAACGAAAACGTCACATTGATCCGCCACGATGGGGCCACTTTTTAAGGGAGGCCGCATCATGCAAACGATTATTCGCGTCGAAAAACTCTCCAAGTCCTTCAATCAACATCAGGCGCTCAATGCGGTTGATCTGAACATCTGTTCCGGTGAGATGGTGGCTCTGCTTGGGCCGTCTGGCTCCGGCAAATCCACCCTTTTACGTCATTTAAGCGGTTTGATCGTCGGTGATAAATCCCCGGGTAGCCACGTCGAACTGCTGGGTCGCACCGTTCAACATGAAGGCCGCCTGGCGCGCGATATCCGCAAAAGCCGCGCCCACACCGGCTACATCTTCCAGCAGTTCAATCTGGTTAACCGCCTGACGGTACTGGAAAACGTCCTTATTGGCGCACTCGGCAGCACGCCGTTTTGGCGCACCTGTTTTAGCTGGTTTAGCCAGGAACAGAAACAGCGTGCATTACAGGCGCTGACCCGCGTTGGCATGGCGCACTTTGCATACCAGCGCGTTTCCACGCTTTCGGGCGGGCAACAGCAGCGCGTGGCGATTGCCCGCGCGCTGATGCAGCAAGCCAAAGTGATCCTTGCCGACGAGCCGATAGCCTCGCTGGACCCGGAATCCGCACGCATCGTGATGGACACCCTACGCGACATTAACCAGACCGACGGCATCACCGTGGTCGTCACGCTGCATCAGGTGGATTACGCCCTGCGCTACTGCGAACGCATTGTCGCGCTTCGTCAGGGCAACGTCTTCTTTGATGGCAGCAGCCAGCATTTTGATAACGATCGTTTTGACCATCTCTACCGCAGCATGAACCGCGTCGAACAGAACGCGCAGGCTGCATAGTTCTAAAAAACCAGGCGTTATTGGCGCAGCCAGGCTGGCAAGTGAAATAGCCTGGAACAAAGACTAATTAAGGAAACAACATGAGCTATAAGACCGTTGCCGCGCTGGCCTTTACCAGCATGTTCAGCATCAGCACCTTGTTCAGCCCGGCGCAGGCCGAAGAGCAAGAAAAAGCGCTGAACTTTGGCATTATTTCGACCGAATCACAGCAAAACCTGAAGCCACAGTGGGAACCGTTCCTGAAGGACATGGAAAAATCGTTGGGCGTGAAAGTGAACGCCTTCTTCGCCCCGGACTACGCCGGGATCATTCAGGGAATGCGTTTTAACAAAGTTGATATCGCCTGGTACGGCAACCTCTCAGCAATGGAAGCAGTGGATCGCGCTAACGGACAAGTGTTTGCCCAAACCGTCGCTGCCGACGGCTCCCCGGGATACTGGAGCGTGTTGATCGTTAACAAAGACAGTCCGATCAACAACCTGAACGATCTGATCGCCAAACGTAAGGATCTGACATTCGGCAACGGCGATCCCAACTCAACGTCAGGCTTCCTCGTCCCCGGTTACTACGTCTTCGCCAAAAACAACATCTCCGCCAGCGACTTCAAACGCACCGTTAACGCCGGACACGAAACCAACGCGCTGGCCGTCGCCAACAAACAGGTCGATGTCGCCACCAACAACACCGAAAACCTCGACAAGCTGAAAACCTCCGCGCCGGAAAAACTGAAAGAGCTGAAGGTTATCTGGAAGTCACCGCTGATCCCGGGCGATCCGATCGTCTGGCGCAAAAACCTCTCCGAAACCACCAAGGACAAGGTGTACGACTTCTTTATGAATTACGGCAAAACGCCGGAACAGAAAACCGTCCTGGAACGCCTGGGATGGGCACCGTTCCGTGCCTCCAGCGACCTGCAACTGGTACCGATTCGCCAACTGGCGCTGTTTAAAGAGATGCAGGGCGTGAAAGGCAACAAAGGATTGAACGAGGAAGAGAAAACCAGCAAAACCTCGGCGCTGAAAGCGCAGCTCGACGACCTTGACCGTTTGACCGCCGCCCTGGGCGCCATGACCAGCGTGACTAAAGCGGTGCAGTAAACCTGATGCCCGGTGGCGTTTCGCTTACCGGGCAGACGATGTTCTGTAGGCCGGATAAGGCGTAAACGCTGCCATCCGGCGATAACCTACGCACGGAGCTAAACATGCAAACCATCACCGTCGCCCCGCCCAAACGTAGCTGGTTCTCACTGCTGAGCTGGGCCATTCTTCTCTCCGTGCTGGTGGTCTCGTGGAAAGGTGCCGAAATGGCTCCGCTCACGCTGATCCAGGATTCCGGCAATATGGCGACCTTCGCCGCCGACTTCTTTCCGCCAGACTTCAGTCAGTGGCAGGACTATCTCGGTGAAATGGCCGTCACCCTGCAAATTGCCGTCTGGGGTACCGCCCTCGCCGTTGTGCTGTCGATTCCCTTTGGCCTGATGTGCGCCGATAACCTCGTACCGTGGTGGATTTACCAGCCGATGCGTCGCCTGATGGACGCCTGCCGCGCCATCAATGAAATGGTCTTCGCCATGCTGTTCGTGGTCGCCGTGGGTTTAGGTCCGTTCGCCGGGGTAATGGCACTGTTTATCCACACCACCGGGGTGCTCTCCAAGCTGCTTTCGGAAGCGGTAGAAGCCATTGAGCCAGGTCCAGTAGAAGGCATTCGCGCCACTGGGGCCAACAAAATTGAAGAGATTCTGTACGGCGTTCTGCCACAGGTCATGCCGCTGCTTATCTCCTACTCGCTATATCGCTTTGAATCCAACGTCCGCTCGGCCACGGTGGTCGGAATGGTGGGTGCGGGCGGTATTGGCGTGACCTTATGGGAGGCGATTCGCGGCTTTCAGTTCCAGCAAACCTGCGCCCTGATGGTGTTAATCATCGTCACCGTCAGCCTGCTGGATTTCCTTTCCCAGCGTTTGCGTAAGCACTTTATCTGATTAGCGAGGCATTGATTGCTATGCACTTGTCTACACATCCGACCAGTTATCCAACGCGTTATCAGGAAATTGCCGCGAGACTTGAGCAGGAGCTTCGTCATCATTATCGCTGCGGTGACTATCTGCCCGCCGAGCATCAGCTTGCCGCGCGCTACGAGGTAAACCGCCACACCCTGCGCCGCGCTATTGACCAGTTGGTTGAGCGTGGTTGGGTCCAGCGTCGCCAGGGCGTTGGCGTACTGGTACTGATGCGCCCATTCGATTACCCGCTTAATGCCCAGGCGCGCTTTAGCCAGAACCTGCTGGACCAGGGCAGCCACCCCACCAGCGAAAAACTGCTGGCGGTGCTGCGCCCGGCCTCCAGTCACATTGCCGATGCGCTCAGCATTAACGAGGGCGATAACGTGATTCATCTGCGCACCCTGCGCCGGGTAAACGGTATCGCACTGTGCCAGATCGACCACTATTTTTCCGACCTCACGCTATGGCCGCTGCTGCAGGGCTTTAACAACGGCTCACTGCACGACTACCTGCGCGAACAGTCCGGTCTGACGCTCCTGCGCACACAAACGCGCATCAGCGCCCGCCGCGCACAGGCTAAAGAGAGCAAAGTGCTGGAAATCCCCAATATGGCGCCGCTGCTGTGCGTGCGCACCCTGAACCACCGTGAAGGCGAAGAACACGCGGCGGAATACTCCGTCAGCCTGACCCGCGCCGACATGATCGAATTCACTATGGAGCACTGAATGCATTTCGATACCGCGACCCGCCAGCGCTGGATGCGCGCGCTGGCTTACAGCAATGCCGATGCCCTGAACGCCCGCATCCACGCGCTCAAACTGACGCCAGACTATGAACTTATCCGCGCACCGGAAAGCGGACTGATGCAGCTCCAGGCTCGCATGGGCGGCACCGGCAACCGCTTCTTTGCCGGTGATACCACGCTTACCCGCGCAGTGGTACGCCTGAAGAGCGGCACGCTGGGCTACAGCTACCTGCTGGGCCGCAACAAACAACACGCCGAGCAGTGCGCGGTCATTGACGCGCTGCTGCAGGAACAAACGCATTTCCAGAGCCTAATGGAAACCTTAATTGCCCCGCTGGAAGCGGAACGCGATGCGCTGATTAGCGCACGCCGTGCCGAAGTCAACGCCAGCCGGGTCGACTTCTTCACGCTGGTACGCGGAGATAACGCATGACCTTACAAACCGCTTTTAATTTACCCGTTCAGGATGCTCAGCAGAGCTTTCGTCGCCTGCTGAAGGCCATGAGTGAGCCGGGCGTGATCGTCGCCCTCCATCAACTGAAACACGGCTGGCAGCCACTGGGCCTGGCAACCACCAGCGTGCTACTGACCCTGGTCGATGGCGACACGCCGGTATGGCTGGCGCCGTCGATGGATAACGATATCGCCCGGCAGAATCTGCGTTTTCACACCAACGCATCGCTGGTGGATCAGCCGCAGTTGGCGGCCTTTGCCGTCGCCGACGAACGCATCAGCAGCGAACAGCTTAACGCCCTCTCCGCAGGTTCCGCCGTCGCGCCAGAAACCAGCGCCACGCTGATTGTGCAGGTCTCTGGCTTAAGCGGTGGACGCATGCTGCGTCTGACCGGCGCCGGTATCGCTGAAGAGCGCATGATCGCGCCACAGCTACCGGAATGCCTGATTCACGAACTCACCGAACGCCCGCATCCGTTCCCGCTGGGGGTCGACCTGATCCTCACCTGCGGCGAACGCCTGCTGGCTATTCCGCGAACTACCCATGTGGAGGTGTGCTGATGTACGTCGCCGTCAAAGGGGGCGAAAAGGCGATAGCCAACGCCCACGCCCTGCAGGAAAACCGACGCCGGGGCGAAGAGACCATTACTGAACTGAGCGTGGCGCAAATCGAACAACAGATGAACCTGGCCGTCGACCGGGTAATGACCGAAGGCGGTATCGCCGACCGCGAACTGGCAGCGCTGGCGCTGAAGCAGGCGAGCGGCGATAACGTCGAAGCCATCTTTTTGCTCCGCGCCTACCGCACTACGCTGGCAAAGGTGGCGGTCAGCGAACCGGTTAACAGTGCAGAAATGCGCCTTGAGCGCCGAATCTCTGCGGTCTACAAGGATATTCCCGGCGGGCAGTTGTTAGGTCCCACTTATGACTACACCCATCGCCTGCTGGATTTTACCCTGCTGGCCAATGGCGAAACGCCACCCCTGCGCAGCGCAGACGACGCGCAGGACGCCTCTCCGCACGTCTTTTCCCTGCTGGCCAACCAGGGACTGGCAAAGCGTGAAGAGGATAATGGCGCTCAGCCGGATGATATTACCCGTACGCCACCGGTTTACCCCTGTTCACGAGCCTCACGTCTGCAACAGCTGATGCGCGGCGATGAGGGATATCTGCTGGCGCTGGCCTACTCCACCCAACGCGGCTACGGGCGTAATCACCCGTTTGCCGCCGAAATCCGCAGCGGCTATGTGGCACTGGAAACCGTACCGGAAGAGCTGGGATTTGCGGTGAACGTCGGTGAATTGCTGATGACCGAATGTGAAATGGTCAACGGTTTTGTCGCGCCAGAAAACGAATCCCCTCATTTTACCCGCGGCTACGGGCTGGTGTTCGGCATGAGCGAACGTAAAGCGATGGCGATGGCGCTGGTGGACCGCGCCCTACAGGCAGCCGAATACGATGAATCGGTCACGGGACCGGCGCAGGACGAAGAGTTCGTGCTGGCGCATGCGGATAACGTTGAGGCGGCGGGTTTTGTTTCGCACCTCAAACTTCCCCATTACGTCGATTTCCAGGCCGAGCTGGAACTGCTCAAACGCCTGCAACAGGAGGCCACCCGTGACCACTAACCTCTCCGGCTACAACTTTGCGTATCTTGATGAGCAGACCAAACGCATGATCCGCCGCGCAATTCTGAAAGCAGTGGCGATCCCCGGTTACCAGGTACCGTTTGGCGGACGTGAAATGCCGATGCCCTACGGCTGGGGAACCGGCGGTATTCAGCTCACCGCCAGCGTGATTGGCGAGCCGGACGTGCTGAAGGTAATTGACCAGGGCGCGGATGACACCACTAACGCCGTGTCGATTCGCAACTTCTTTAAACGCGTGACCGGGGTGAACACCACCGAGCGCACGGAAGACGCGACGCTGATCCAGACCCGCCACCGCATCCCGGAAACGCCGCTGGTGGAAGACCAGATCATTATCTTCCAGGTCCCGATCCCCGAGCCGTTGCGCTTTATCGAGCCGCGCGAAACGGAAACCCGCACCATGCACGCGCTGGAAGAGTACGGCATCATGCAGGTGAAACTGTATGAAGATATCGCCCGCTTCGGCCATATCGCCACCACTTACGCCTATCCGGTGAAGGTCAACGACCGCTACGTCATGGACCCGTCGCCAATTCCAAAATTCGACAATCCGAAGATGGACATGATGCCGGCCCTGCAACTGTTTGGCGCAGGCCGCGAAAAACGCATCTATGCCGTTCCACCTTACACCCGCGTGGAAAGCCTCGATTTCGACGATCACCCGTTTACCGTGCAGAGCTGGGATGAGCCTTGCGCCATCTGTGGCTCAACCCACAGCTATCTCGATGAAGTGGTGCTCGATGACACCGGCAAACGCATGTTTGTCTGCTCCGACACCGACTACTGCCGCCAACAGAGTGAGGCCCTCAGCAAATGACGCAACCGCTGCTTTCAGTCAACAACCTGACCCATCTCTACGCGCCGGGCAAGGGCTTCAGCGATGTCTCTTTTGACCTGTGGCCTGGCGAAGTGCTGGGTATCGTCGGCGAGTCCGGTTCAGGCAAAACCACGCTGCTGAAATCGATCTCTTCACGGCTAACGCCGCAGAGCGGTGAGATTTTGTATCAGAACCGTTCGCTGTACGGCATGAACGAGGCCGACCGTCGCCGTCTGCTGCGCACCGAATGGGGCGTGGTGCATCAGCATCCGCTGGATGGCCTGCGCCGTCAGGTCTCCGCTGGCGGCAATATCGGCGAACGCCTGATGGCCACTGGGGCGCGCCACTACGGCGACATTCGTGCCACCGCGCAGCGTTGGCTGGAGGAAGTGGAGATCCCGGCCTCGCGTATCGACGACCTGCCAACCACCTTTTCCGGCGGCATGCAGCAGCGACTGCAGATCGCCCGCAACCTCGTCACCCATCCCAAACTGGTGTTTATGGACGAGCCCACCGGCGGTCTGGACGTTTCCGTACAGGCCAAACTGCTGGACCTGCTGCGCGGCCTGGTGGTGGAACTGGATCTGGCAGTGGTTATTGTCACCCACGATCTGGGCGTAGCGCGCCTGCTGGCCGACCGTTTGCTGGTGATGAAGCAGGGTCAGGTGGTGGAAAGTGGGTTAACCGACCGCGTACTCGACGACCCGCATCATCCGTATACCCAGTTGCTGGTGTCATCTGTTTTGCAAAACTGATTTTGTCTTGCCGGGTGGTGCTTCGCGACCCGGCCTACGGATCGGCATCGGTTGTAGGCCTGATAAGCGAAGCGCCATCAGGCAATCGAACGCAAAAAAGCTTAAAGGGGCTAAAAATGAACGCGATTCGCGTTGAAAACGTCAGTAAAACCTTTGTACTGCATCAGCAAAACGGCGTGCGTCTGCCGGTGCTGCAAGACGCCACTCTGGAAGTTAACAACGGCGAATGCGTGGTGCTGCACGGTCACTCTGGCAGCGGCAAATCCACATTGCTGCGTTCGCTGTACGCCAACTACCTGCCGGATGAAGGACACATCCACATCCGCCACAGCGGCGAATGGGTCGATCTGGTGCAGGCTCCGGCGCGTAAAGTGCTGGAAGTTCGCCGTTCAACCATCGGCTGGGTCAGCCAGTTCCTGCGCGTGATCCCAAGGATTTCTGCGCTGGATGTGGTGATGCAGCCGCTGCTGGATCTCGGCGTGTCGCGCGAGGAGTGCGTAGCCAAAGCGGCTAACCTGCTTACCCGCCTGAACGTGCCGGAGCGGCTGTGGCACCTGGCGCCGTCGACGTTTTCCGGGGGCGAACAGCAGCGCGTCAATATCGCCCGAGGGTTTATCGTCGATTACCCGATTCTACTCCTCGATGAGCCCACCGCCTCGCTGGACGCCAAAAACAGCGCCGCCGTCGTCGCATTGATTGAAGAAGCGAAAGCCCGCGGCGCGGCAATTGTCGGCATTTTTCACGATCAAACCGTGCGCGACCGCGTCGCGGATCGCCTGCACCTGATGGGAACAACAGCATGATTATCAATAATGTAAAGCTGGTGCTGGAAGATGAAGTGGTGCAAGGATCGCTGGAAATTGAGGGCGGAACGATCCGCGCCTTTGCCGAAAGTCAGAGCCAACTGGCCCAAGCGATGGACGGAGAAGGCGGCTGGCTGCTGCCAGGGCTTATCGAGCTGCATACCGACAATCTCGACAAGTTTTTCACCCCGCGCCCGAAGGTAGACTGGCCCGCCCACTCGGCGATGAGCAGCCACGACGCGCTGATGGTCGCCAGCGGCATTACCACCGTGCTGGACGCGGTGGCGATTGGCGATGTGCGCGACGGTGGCGACCGTCTGGAAAATCTCGAGAAGATGATCAACGCGGTGGAAGAGACGCAAAAGCGCGGGGTCAATCGCGCCGAGCACCGCCTGCATTTGCGCTGCGAGCTGCCGCATCACACCACCCTACCGCTGTTTGAAAAACTGGTCGGTCGTGAGCCGGTGACGCTGGTATCGCTGATGGACCACTCCCCCGGCCAGCGTCAGTTTGCCAATCGCGAGAAGTACCGCGAGTACTATCAGGGCAAGTATTCACTTACCGACGAGCAAATGGCCCGCTACGAAGAAGAACAGTTAGCTCTGGCTGCACGTTGGTCGCAACCCAACCGCACGGCGATTGCTCAGATGTGTCGTGAGCGCCAGATAGCGCTGGCGAGCCATGACGATGCCACCTGCGATCATGTGCTGGAATCGCATCAACTTGGCAGCGTGATCGCCGAATTTCCTACTACCTTTGCCGCCGCAGAGGCCTCGCGCCAGCATGGCATGAACGTGCTGATGGGCGCGCCCAACATCGTGCGCGGCGGTTCTCACTCCGGCAACGTGGCGGCGCATAAGCTGGCTGAGCTGGGGCTGCTGGATATTCTCTCCTCCGACTACTACCCCGCCAGCCTGCTCGATGCGGCATTCCGCGTGGCGGACGATGATGCCAACCGCTTTACGCTGCCGCAGGCCATTCGTCTGGTGACCCGCAATCCGGCGCGGGCATTAAATCTCGACGATCGTGGCGTTGTAGCCGAAGGTAAACGCGCGGATCTGGTGCTGGCGCATCGCAAAGGCGATCACATCCATATCGACCACGTCTGGCGTCAGGGCAAAAGGGTATTCTGACTATGGGGAAACTGATCTGGCTGATGGGGCCGTCTGGCTCCGGTAAGGACAGTCTACTGGCAGAACTTCGCCAGCAGGAACCTGCGCAACTGCTGGTGGCGCACCGTTACATCACCCGCGCCGCCAACGCCGGGAATGAAAACCATATTGCCCTCAGCGAACCAGAGTTTTTTACCCGCGCCGGGCAGAACCTGCTGGCGCTGAGCTGGCACGCCAACGGCTTCTATTATGGCGTCGGCGTAGAGATTGATCTCTGGCTGCACGCCGGTTTTGATGTGGTGGTCAACGGCTCGCGCGCGCATCTGCCACAGGCGCAGGCCCGTTACGGCGCTTCTTTACTTCCCATTTGCTTACAGGTTTCCCCGGCCATTCTACGCCAGCGCCTGCAGGCACGTGGGCGGGAGAGCGAAACGGAAATCGCTGCCCGCCTTGAACGCGCGGCACGCTACACGCCGTATGACTGCCACGTCCTGAACAATGATGGAAGTTTGCTACAGTCTGTCGATACACTGCTCACACTGATGGGATGCAAGGAGAAGAAACATGTCTGTCTGTGAATTACGCCGCGCCACGCTATACGATACCGATGCGGTTTACGCGCTTATCTGTGAGTTGAAACAGGGCCAATTCGACCTGCAGGCCTTTAGCGCCGGCTACGCCGCAAATCTGCAAGATCCCAATATGCACTACCAGCTGGCGCTGCTCGACGGACAGGTCGTCGGCTTGATCGGTCTGCACCTGCAGTTTCATCTGCACCACGCCAACTGGATTGGCGAGATCCAGGAACTGGTGGTGATGCCACAGGCGCGAGGACTAAAAGTGGGTAGTCAGTTACTGGCCTGGGCCGAAGCCACCGCGCGCGAAGCGGGCGCAGAAATAACCGAGCTTTCTACCAGCACCCAACGCCTTGACGCGCACCGCTTTTACCAGCGCGAAGGCTATACCATGAGCCATTTTCGCTTCACCAAACCGTTGTAGGGGGAGCCATGAGTCTGACCATTACGCTGACGGGAACCGGCGGCGCGCAACTGGTGCCGGCATTTGGCTGTGACTGTGCGGCCTGCCAACGAGCACGCTTACAGGCACAATACCGTCGACGCCCTTGTAGCGGGGTGGTCAAATTTAACAATTCGGTGACGCTGCTGGACGCGGGGATCCCGCATCTGATGGACGACTGGCCAGCAGGCAGCTTCCAGCAGTTTCTGCTCACCCACTACCATATGGATCACGTGCAGGGGCTGTTTCCGCTGCGCTGGGGCGTGGGGGCGACTATCCCGGTGTACGGTCCGCCGGATGAACAGGGATGCGACGATCTGTTTAAGCACCCTGGCATCCTCGATTTTAGCCATACCGTCGCGCCATTCGTGGTGTTTAATCTGCAAGGGTTGCAGGTGACGCCACTCCCGCTCAACCATTCAAAGCTGACGTTTGGCTATCTGCTGGAGACCGCGCACAGCCGCGTGGCGTGGCTCTCCGATACCGCCGGACTTCCCGACAAGACGCTGAAGTTTCTCCACAATAACCAGCCTCAGGTGATTATCATCGACTGCAGCCACGCCCCGCGCGCCGAGCCGCCGCGCAATCACAGCGATGTAAATACCGTTATCGCCTTGAACGAGGTTATCCGCTGCCCACGGGTGATCCTGACGCATATCAGTCATCAGTTTGATTTGTGGATGATGGAGAATCCGCTACCGACAGGGCTTGAAGCCGGGTATGACGGAATGGAGATTGTGCTGAGGTAGGTTTACATCGCACTAAAACACTTGTTAACAGGTCTCTGCTCCCTATAACCTTGCCAGCGAAAGATTGCGCTAACGATCGTAATCTTCTTCCATTCTGCGCTCTTCGTCTTCTAACTGACGCCGTTCCTGATCGAGCTGGCGCTGGCGGTCATCCAGTTGGCGGCGGCGGTCTTCAAACTGGCGGCGGCGATTATCATACTGCCTGCGACGATCGTCACTCATCTGTCGCTGCCAGCTTTCATCACGAGAGTCGTCATAATCCCGCCCGCTGTCCGGTTTGTATGCGTCGTTAATTGCCTGCTGAATATTGCCGATGGCGTCATCGATAATATCGGCCTGCGCCGATACGGTGGTCATCATCAGCAGAGTGAAAAGTAAGAATGTCGCGGAGCGTTGCATAAAACCAGCCTCATCAAGAAACTCGCCCCACGGTAATCAAAGCGTATTTGCGCGGGTAGCGGAGGAATCTCAATTACGCGAATGCCGCAGCGCCTGCGCCAGTTCTCCCCGGGTGAAGGGCTTACGCAATAACGCCACATCTGGCAGCGCCGGATTATGCGCCGGACGTAAATCCTGGCCGCTAATCAGCAGGATGTTCAGTTGTGGATAATGTGCCAGCGCATGATTAACCACATCCACACCGCTTAAACCGCCGGGCAGCATTAAGTCGCTGATAAGAATATCAATCTCGGAAGAAGCCGCCAGCATATGCATAGCCTGTTCGCCGTTGGCGGCCTCTAACGTCAGGTAGCCCAGCAGGTGTAATTGCTCACATAACGTCTGGCGCACATCGGCTTCATCTTCGAGAACCAGCACCAGTTTTTCACCGCGAGTCGGGGTGTGCTGTGCGATTGTCTCCACCGGTGTCTGCACCGGCACAACCGCGCGAGGAAGCTGCAATCTGACCGTCGTTCCCTGCCCAGGGGCGCTTTCAATCTCCACGCGGCCACCGGACTGGCGCACAAAACCGTAGACCATAGACAGCCCCAGCCCACTGCCGCTGCCGGTCTGTTTGGTGGTGAAAAACGGCTCGAAGACCTGAGCTTTCACCTCCTGCGACATCCCGCTTCCCTGGTCGGCAACTTCCAGCATCACCATATCCTGCTTACGCCCATCGCTGCGCGTGACCCGCTGATTCCAGGTACGGATTTTAATCGTGCCCGCCTGCCCGTCCATGGCGTCACGGGCATTCATCACCAGATTGATAATGGCGTTTTCCAGTTGGCTGACATCAATCCACGCGGGCCAGGCGGGAGACTGGGCTTCAATCTCCAGCGTCAACGTAGCCGGAAGAGAGTGGCGCATCAGTTCGCCCAAATTTTCCAGCAGCGTTTTCAGCTCCACCGCATGGGGATGCAACGACTGTTTGCGCGAAAAGGCCAGCAGCCGCTGGGTAAGGAGCGCCCCGCGCTCGGCGGCTTTTAGCGCCCGATTGACCCGTGGCGCGTCAGGAGAGTCTGGGTTCACCAGATCCAGGCTGCCAATAATGACTGCCAGCAGGTTATTGAAATCATGCGCTAATCCGCCCGTCAGTTGCCCTACCGCCTTCAGTTTCTGACTGTGCAACAGCGCTTCCTCCAGCCCCTGGCGCTCGGTGCGGTCGATTTCCATCTGGCTGGTTTTTTCTTTTAGCAGTCGGGTGGTGTGCTCCAGCGATGCCGTATTACGGGCGAAGACGCTAAAGGCGCGGGCCAGCTCGCCCAGCTCATCGCGCCGCTGCAAGGCCGGGACGCTAACGTCCGATTCACCGTGCGCCAGCCGGGTCATCGCCCGCGAAATGGCCGTCAGGTTAGAACCGAGGTTACGGTAGATATACCAGCCGGCAAAACCGGTGATCACCACCGCCAACAGCGCAAATACCAAAATAAACAACGCGCCAGATTGCAGTTCCTGATGGCTTTGCGCTACCCGCTGTTCGGAGATCAGCGCCACCTGCGAAGCATACCGGTTGATATCGCTGTTGAGGATCGCCACCAGCGCTTTGATATGAAACATATACCAGTTGATCGCCAAATCGCTCTGCTCAAGCGCAGAAGAGAGCGGCTCCAGCTTATGCAACTCCTGGTTGAAGTCGGTGAGGATGTTGGTAATCAGCGGACTGCTATTTTGCACAGGCAGCGCGGGCATCACGCCGTCCAGTTGTTTCACCACCGAACGCGGCGTGGGTGTTTCAATGGCGGCAACAATTAAGCGGTCTATCTGCCCCAGCAGCACGTCATCCTGCGCGCCGGTCAGCTTTTGCAGATGACGTAAATAACTTTGATTCTGGTACAGCGAACTGAGCAGGGCGTTACGTTCCAGATGTCGCCGTTGCCCGCGCTGCAGCATACCTTCCACGCTGCTTTGTAGCTCCTGGCTGCGCTGGATAATACGCTCGACCAGCGCCGGCTCCTGCTGCGCCAACGGCGCGGTAGCCAGCTGTTCCAGCGAATGCTTCAGCGCCCGTTGCGTCTCCTGCAGCCGCTCCGCTTCACCTTTGTATTCCAGCGCGCCGACCACCTGCGACAGCCGCACCGCCGCCGTCGCCACGTTCGCCGTATCCCGGGCCAGGTTCATGCTGCCGGTCATGTCGTCAACGGTTTGCTGCTGCACCTGTTCCTGGATCTGACTGGCATGCTGAAACCCCAGCACCGCCACACCGCTTACCATCAGCGTGACCGTCACCACCAGCAGATTGAAGAACAGCAATCGTCCGCGCGCACTGGCGAAAAAGTGACGTCCTGGTTGCGGCATATCACGCTCCGTGAAGAAAAATCGCAATATGACAAATATGAACGGCTTCTGACATTTTGCATTTACATTCCTGTGATGGACTGCTGATATCGGCCACCCCACAGGAGATCCGCTATGAGCAGGACACCGGTTCTGGAGATGCGCAACATTGCCAAAGCGTTTGGTAAATTTTACGCGCTGAAAGGGGTCGATTTAACGGTCTGGCCGGGTGAGATTCATGCCCTGATGGGTGAGAACGGCGCGGGGAAAAGCACCCTGATGAAGATCCTCGCGGGCGCGTATACCGCCACCAGCGGTGAGATCCTGATCGACGGTCAGCCGTTTCACATTCGCGGGCCAAAAGACGCGCTCAGCGCAGGCATCACGCTGATTTACCAGGAGATGCAGCTCGCGCCGAACCTGACAGTGGCGGAAAATATCTTTCTTGGCAGCGAGCTGTCGCGCGGCGGTCTGGTCCAACGTAAAGAGATGGTGATGCAGTCGCAAAAAGTCATCGACCGGCTCGGCGCCCAGTTTAAGGCCAGCGATCGCGTGATGACGCTGACCATCGCCGAACAGCAGCAGGTGGAAATCGCCCGCGCCCTGCACCGTAACAGCCGCATTCTGGTGATGGATGAACCCACTGCCGCCCTCTCCTCACGTGAAACCCACCGCTTGTTTGAACTGATCATGCGCCTGCGCGATGAGGGGATGGCGATTATCTACATTAGCCACCGCATGGCGGAGGTGTATGAACTCTCGGACCGCGTCAGCGTCCTGCGCGACGGGCAATATGTAGGCAGCCTGACCCGCGACAAACTCAACGCCTCTGAGCTGGTGCGCATGATGGTGGGCCGACCGTTAAGCGATTTGTTCAACAAAGAGCGCGATATTCCCTTAGGTAAAGCGCGCCTCAACGTCCACCACCTGACCGACGGCCATAAAGTCCAGCCGTGCAGTTTGCTGGTGCGCTCTGGGGAGATCGTCGGACTTGCCGGGTTAGTCGGCGCCGGGCGTTCTGAACTGGCTCAGTTGATTTTTGGCGTGCGTAAAGCCATCGGCGGCATGATTGAAGTAGACGGTGAACCGGTGGTGATCCACTCCCCTCGCGAGGCGATTGACCACGGCATTGGCTTTCTGACGGAAAACCGCAAAGAGCAGGGATTGTTTTTAGAGCTGGCGGCAGCAGAGAACATCACCATGGCGACGCTGGAACGTGACGCCAACTGGGGCATGCTCGATCGCAAAAAGGCGCAGGCTATTTCCGATGACGCCATCCAGTTGCTCAACATCCGCGTTCCGCACGCCCAGGTACGCGCGGGCGGGCTGTCCGGTGGTAATCAGCAAAAGCTGCTGATTTCACGCTGGGTCGCGATCGGCCCACGCATTTTGATCCTCGATGAACCCACGCGCGGCGTAGACGTTGGCGCCAAAAGCGAGATCTACCGGATCATGAACGACATGGCGCGCAAAGGCGTGGCGATCCTGATGATCTCCAGCGAATTGCCGGAAGTTGTCGGTATGAGCGATCGCGTGTACGTCATGCGGGAAGGCAGCATTGCCGGTGAGCTGAACGGGCAAAGTATTACCCAGGAAAATATTATGACGCTGGCAACCGGCGTGAACGACTCCCATCACCAGGCGGTGTCCCATGAATAATCCAACCACTCCCCAGCAGGTGGCGAAATCCGCCTCCGCGAAAAAATTGCTGATGAGCGATCTGATGCAAACGGTCGGCATCTTGCCGATTCTCATCCTGATAGTGGCGGTATTTGGCTTTATCGCGCCAAACTTTTTTACCGAAAGCAACCTGCTGAATATTACCCGCCAGGCGTCGATCAACATCGTGCTGGCGGCAGGCATGACCTTCATTATTTTGACCGGCGGGATCGACCTCTCGGTTGGTTCGATTCTCGGCACCACCGCCGTCGCGGCTATGGTCGTTTCGCTGATCCCTGAATTTGCCATGCTGTCGATTCCGGCGGCGCTGATGCTCGGTCTGGTGCTGGGGTTGTTTAACGGCGCGCTGGTTGCTTTTGCCGGACTGCCACCGTTTATCGTCACGCTTGGAACGTATACGGCGCTGCGCGGCGCGGCCTATCTGCTGGCCGACGGCACGACGGTGATCAATTCCAATATCAGCTTTGAGTGGATCGGTAACAACTATCTTGGTCCGGTTCCGTGGCTAGTGGTCATTGCGCTGGCGGTGGTGGTGATGTGCTGGTTCATTCTTAGGCGCACCACACTCGGCGTTCATATTTATGCGGTCGGCGGCAATATGCAGGCCGCTCGTTTAACCGGTATCAAAGTGTGGCTGGTGCTGCTGTTCGTCTACGGCATGAGCGGTGTGCTCTCAGGCCTTGGCGGGGTGATGAGCGCCTCGCGGCTATACAGCGCCAACGGCAACTTAGGCATGGGTTACGAGCTGGACGCCATCGCGGCGGTGATCCTCGGCGGTACCAGCTTTGTTGGGGGGATCGGTACCATCACCGGCACGCTGGTAGGGGCGTTGATTATCGCCACGCTCAATAACGGCATGACGCTGATGGGCGTCTCCTATTTCTGGCAACTGGTGATCAAAGGGGCGGTGATCATCATAGCGGTACTGATCGACAAATACCGTACCCGACACCATCAAAGTGCATAACAACAACATCTTACTTCGAGGAATACAGCATGAGATTGAAGCCCTTAGTCACCGCGCTCTGTGCTGGCGCACTGCTTGCTGCAGCTCCGTTTGTGCAGGCAAAAGAACTGAAATCGATCGGCGTTACGGTGGGCGATCTGGCCAACCCGTTCTTCGTGCAGATCACCAAAGGCGCGGAGCTGGAAGCACGTAAACTGGCGGGTGATAGCGTTAAAGTGACGCTGGTTTCCAGCGGCTACGATCTGGGACAACAGGTGTCGCAAGTCGACAACTTTATTGCCGCCAAGGTCGACATGATTATTCTTAACGCCGCCGACTCCAAAGGCATCGGCCCAGCGGTAAAACGCGCGAAAGACGCAGGGATTGTAGTGGTTGCCGTTGACGTAGCGGCGGAAGGCGCAGATGCGACCATTACCTCCGATAACACCCAGGCGGGTGAAATGGCCTGTAAATACATTACCGACCGTCTGAAAGGGAAAGGCAACGTCGTCATTATCAACGGGCCGCCGGTTTCCGCCGTCCAGAACCGCGTGGAAGGCTGCCAGACAGAGTTTAAACGCCACCCGGATATCAAGGTGCTGTCGTATAACCAAAATGCTAAAGGCAGTCGCGAAGGCGGACTGGAGATCATGACCGCGCTGCTGGCGGCAAATCCGAAGATCGACGGCGTATTCGCCATTAACGATCCTACGGCGATCGGTGCCGATCTGGCAGCAAAACAGGCACAACGTAGCGAATTCTTTATTGTCGGCGTAGACGGATCGCCAGACGCTGAAGAAGCGTTGAAGCGGGAAAACTCACTATTTGTGGCGACGCCTGCACAAGATCCGCAGGTGATGGCTGCCAAAGCGGTCGAAATCGGCTATGACATATTGCAGGGGAAACCCGCCCCGAAAGAGCCCGTACTGATCCCGGTGACGATGATCGATAAAAACAACGTCGGCAGCTATAAGGGTTGGACGGTGAAATAACCCGCCACAACAACGCCGGATGGCGGCAAAAATGCCTTATCCGACCTACAAGATCGGTATGATTTTGTAGGCCGGATAAGCGCAGCGCCATCCGGCATGATATTAAGGAGGATTCTGCCGATGAAACGTTCCGCTATCAACGAGATACTGGGCCACACGCGCCAGTTTTTCTCTCTGCACGACGTGCATCTCCCCCCTTTCGCCAGTTTCCCGCCGACCCAATGGCGCAAGCTTGATCCCGCCGCCTGGAGAGAAGTTTTCGACCTTAAGCTCGGTTGGGATGTCACCGCGTTTGGCGGCAACAATTTCGCCGCGCAAGGGTTAACGCTGTTTACCCTGCGTAATGGCTCGCCCAAAGGAATGCCTTACGAGAAATGCTACGCCGAGAAAATCATGCATGTTCGCGATGCGCAGGTCACGCCGATGCATTTTCACTGGCGCAAACGCGAAGACATTATCAATCGCGGCGGCGGTAATTTAATTGTGGAACTGTGGAATGCGGGGCTCCGAGAACAAACGGAGGACAGCGACGTGAGCGTGGTGATTGACGGCTGTCGGCAAACCCATGCGGCAGGCAGTCAACTGCGCCTGACGCCGGGTGAAAGCATCTGCCTGCCACCGGGCCTGTATCACAGCTTCTGGGCGGAAGAAGGTTTTGGCGACGTGCTGGTCGGCGAGGTTTCTTCTGTTAATGACGACGACCACGATAACCACTTTCTGCAACCGATCGCCCGCTATAACGACATTGAAGAAGACGAACCGGCGCAGCTGGTGCTGTGTAATGAGTATCGCCTGTTCCGCTAACCAAGGAGCGCATTATGCCGTTGATATCTCTCGCCGATGGCCTTGCCCATGCCCGCGAGCACCGCTATGCCTTAGGGGCGTTTAACGTTCTGGACTCACACTTCCTGCGCGCGCTGTTTGCCGCGGCAAAGCAGGAACGTTCGCCGTTTATCATCAACATCGCCGAGGTGCATTTTAAATATATCTCGTTGGATTCTCTGGTCGAAGCGGTCAAGTTCGAAGCCGCGCGGCATGACATTCCGGTAGTGCTGAACCTTGACCACGGCCTGCACTTTGAGTCGGTAGTTCGGGCACTGCGCTTAGGTTTCAGTTCAGTGATGTTTGATGGCTCCACGCTGGAGTATGAAGAAAATATTCGTCAAACCCGCGAAGTGGTGAAGATGTGTCACGCCGTCGGCGTATCGGTGGAAGCCGAACTGGGCGCGGTGGGAGGCGATGAGGGCGGCGCGTTGTATGGTCATGCCGACGAGTCGCTATTTACCGACCCGATGATGGCGCGTGATTTCGTCGACAGAACCGGGATTGACGCGCTGGCGGTCGCCATTGGTAATGCACACGGCAAATATAAAGGCGAACCGGTGCTCGACTTTCCGCGTCTGGAGGCCCTTCGCCAGCAGGCGGCGATCCCACTGGTACTGCACGGCGGTTCCGGCATCAGCAACGACGATTTCAAGCGCGCAATTGAACTCGGCATTCACAAAATCAACTTCTATACCGGCATGTCGCAGGCGGCGCTGTCAGCGGTAGAGACAAGAATAGCGAATCGTCAGCCCCTGTACGACGAATTCGCCGAACTGCTGCTCGCCATTGAAGAGGCCATTACCGATACCGTTTCAGAACAGATGCGTATTTTTGGCAGCGCGGGACGGGTCTGATGGAACGCAGAGGCGTTATCGCCGCAGGCAACATGCTGGTCGATCATGTGCATCAAATTGTGCAGTGGCCGGAACGCGGCTGGCTGGCGGAAATCATCCGTAGCGAACGCGCGACGGGCGGTGCGCCGCTGAACGTACTGCTGACGCTGGCGAAAATGCACACCGGACTGCCGCTGCAGGCAGTGGGGTTAATCGGTCAGGATAGCGACGGCGACTACATCATGGCGATGCTGGAGCAGTATCATGTTAATCGCCAGCATGTGCAGCGCACGACTTTCGCCCCCACGTCGATGTCACAGGTGATGACCGATCCCAGCGGTCAGCGCACCTTTTTCCACTCGCCCGGTGCCAACCGGCTGCTGGATCTGCCCGCTTTTGAGCAACTGGATACCTCGATGAAAATCTTCCATCTTGGCTATCTGCTGCTGCTCGACAGTCTGGACATGCCGGATGAGGAGTACGGCACACGTAGCGCACGGCTGCTGGCGCAAATGCGCGACAACGGCTTTGAAACATCACTGGATCTGGTTTCACGCAAGGGCGATCCGCGCTATCAGCCGCTGGTGATGCCAGCCCTGCGCCATCTCGACTATCTGGTAATTAACGAGCTGGAAGCCGGGGAATTCAGCGGGCTGGAGATCCGCCTGCCCAACGGGGAGTTGCATATTGCGCACATCGCCACCGCTGCGCGCGAACTGCTGAATGCGGGCGTTCGCCTGCGGGTGGTTATCCACTGTCCGGAAGGCGCCTGGGCTGAAGCGCCGGATCTGCCGGGCGTCTGGATCCCGTCACAGTACCTGGCGCCGGAGGAGATCGTTGGCAGCGTCGGGGCGGGAGATGCGTTTTGCGCCGGATTTTTGTATGGCTGTCATGAACGCTGGTCGCTGACGGACAGCGTCAGGCTGGCACACGCCTGCGCACGGGCCAGTTTGCTGTGCGCCAACGCGATAGACGGCGCGAAAACGTTGGCAGAGTTAAAAGCCGATATAGCATCCTTGTAAGCCGGATAAGACGTTTACGCCGCCTTATCATGATGCTGAACGTCGGCGGCAAACACATAGCCCAGCCCGCGCAGGGTTTTGATCAGCATCGGCTGATGCGGGTTGTTCTCTATTTTTCGCCGTAACCGCATGATTAGCACGTCAATGGTGCGGTCAAACACCTCAACGCTGTCGCTGCGCGTCAGTTCCAGCAACTGTTCTCGGCTAAGTACCCGGCGGGCGTTTTGGGCCAGCGCCAGCAGCAGGCTGTATTCCCCCTGCGTCAACTCCACCTTCAGTTGCTGAGGATTATGTAACTGGCAACCGGCGGTATCGAGATGCCAACCGTTAAAAGAAAGCCCCGTGGTTTGCGGGCTGCCGCTTTCTGCCGTTAACACGCCGACGCGTCTGAGTACCGCCTTTACCCGCGCCACCAGTACCCGCGCATTGAACGGTTTACCGATGTAGTCGTCAGCGCCCATTTCCAACCCGACAACCACATCCGACTCGCTGCCAAGCCCGGTCAGCATCACCACCGGTAGTCCGGGTCTGATCTTTTGCACCTGCTGCAGCACCATCAGACCGTTAATATCAGGCAACATCATGTCCAGCAATACCAGAGCGATTTCCGGCTGAGTCTCAATGCAGCGCAGCGCCTCCTGCCCGGTGTGACATGCGGTCACTGCAAAGACGTGTTCGCTCAGCACATCCTGTAAAAGCGTGCAGACAGCGATGTCATCATCCACAACCAGTATGGCTGGCTTCATTGTTTTTCCCCATTTCTGGCCAACTTAAATGAGTGTGATTGATTCTGCACAGAGTGACAGCGATAAGGCACAAGGATGTGCGGGAAACATAACCTCGGTCACACTGCCGGGCCGTCACGTATTGGAGATTCGTCACGTCAAATATGACGACAGCCTGTTTTTCGTCAGGGTTTTGCGCAAAATTCGCCCGTAATATCGACTAATGCCCCTGATAAAAACATGGCATAAAAGATGCATAACTCAAGCGACAAGCGCGTATGCGTGATTTGATTAACTGGAGCGAGACCGATGAAAAAAGTCGTCACGGTTTGCCCATATTGCGCATCAGGTTGCAAAATCAACCTGGTGGTCGATAACGGCAAAATCGTCCGGGCTGAAGCGGCGCAGGGGAAAACCAACCAGGGTACCTTGTGTCTGAAGGGCTACTATGGCTGGGATTTTATCAATGATACCCAGATCCTGACCCCTCGTCTGAAAACCCCAATGATCCGTCGCCAGCGTGGCGGCAAACTGGAATCCGTTTCCTGGGATGAAGCGCTTGATTACGTCGCCACTCGTCTGAGCGCCATCAAAGCGAAGTATGGCCCGGACGCTATTCAGACGACCGGTTCATCTCGCGGTACGGGTAACGAAACCAACTATGTAATGCAAAAATTCGCGCGCGCCGTTATTGGTACCAATAACGTTGACTGCTGCGCTCGCGTCTGACACGGCCCTTCGGTTGCAGGTCTGCACCAATCGGTCGGTAACGGCGCAATGAGTAATGCTATCAATGAAATTGATAACACAGATTTAGTGTTCATCTTCGGGTACAACCCAGCGGATTCCCACCCGATCGTGGCGAATCACGTGATTAACGCTAAACGTAACGGGGCGAAAATTATCGTCTGCGATCCGCGCAAAATTGAAACCGCGCGTATTGCCGATATGCACATCGCGTTGAAAAACGGCTCGAACATCGCGCTGCTCAACGCTATGGGTCATGTCATCATCGAAGAAAAACTGTACGACCAGGCGTTCGTCGCCTCCCGTACCGAAGGATTCGAAGAGTACAGCAAGATTGTCGAAGGCTACACGCCGGAGTCCGTCGAAGATATCACTGGCGTTAGCGCACAGGATATTCGTCAGGCTGCTCGTATGTACGCCACGGCAAAAAGCGCGGCCATCCTGTGGGGCATGGGTGTTACCCAGTTCTATCAGGGTGTGGAAACCGTGCGTTCACTGACCAGCCTCGCAATGCTGACCGGCAACCTCGGTAAGCCAAGCGTGGGCGTTAACCCGGTTCGTGGCCAGAACAACGTTCAGGGCGCATGCGACATGGGCGCGCTACCGGATACTTATCCGGGCTATCAGTATGTGAAAGATCCGGCTAACCGCGAGAAGTTCGCTAAAGCCTGGGGCGTGGAAAGTCTGCCTGCACATACCGGCTATCGCATCAGTGAACTGCCGCACCGTGCGGCGCATGGCGAAGTCCGCGCGGCGTACATTATGGGTGAAGATCCATTACAGACCGATGCTGAACTCTCCGCAGTGCGCAAAGGCTTTGAGGATCTGGAACTGGTCATCGTGCAGGATATCTTCATGACCAAAACTGCCGCTGCCGCAGACGTTATTTTACCGTCTACGTCATGGGGCGAGCATGAAGGCGTCTTCTCCGCGGCTGACCGTGGCTTCCAGCGCTTCTTTAAAGCCGTTGAGCCGAAGTGGGATCTGAAAACGGACTGGCAGATTATCAGTGAAATCGCCACCCGTATGGGCTACCCGATGCACTACAACAACACCCAGGAAATCTGGGATGAGTTGCGTCATCTGTGCCCGGATTTCTACGGTGCCACTTACGAGAAAATGGGCGAACTGGGCTATATCCAGTGGCCTTGCCGCGACACCTCAGAAACCGACCAGGGTACGTCTTATCTCTTCAAAGAGAAGTTCGATACCCCGAACGGCCTGGCGCAGTTCTTTACCTGCGACTGGGTAGCGCCAATCGACAAACTCACTGAGGAGTACCCGATGGTGCTGTCTACGGTGCGTGAAGTCGGCCACTACTCTTGCCGTTCGATGACCGGTAACTGTGCGGCGCTGGCCGCGCTGGCGGATGAACCGGGCTATGCCCAGATCAACACCGCCGACGCAGCACGCCTGGGCATCCAGGATGAAGAGCTGGTGTGGGTTAACTCGCGTAAAGGCCGGGTCATTACCCGTGCAGCAGTCAGCGATCGTCCAAACAAAGGCGCGATTTACATGACCTACCAGTGGTGGATTGGCGCATGTAATGAGCTGGTAACCGAGAACTTAAGCCCGATTACCAAAACGCCGGAGTACAAGTACTGTGCCGTTAACGTTGAACGCATTGCCGATCAGCGCGCTGCCGAGCAGTATGTCATTGATGAGTACACCAAGCTGAAAGCCAGCCTGCGCGAAAGCGCGATGGGTTAGTCCGTTTACGTAACTGTTCTGCAACAGCCTCCGCCCGGAGGCTGTTTTTTTATCCATACGATCTCTTTATACTGTTCATTCCGTACCCTAAATAAAACTCAAAATGAAACAACTCATTGCATTGATGTTCTTTATGACATTCTTTGCCCATGCCAGTGATACTGAGCCAGGAAGCCAGTACTTACAGGCCGCTGAGGCAGGGGATCGTCGCGCACAGTACTTTCTTGCCGATACCTGGTTCAGTTCGGGCGATTTGAGCAAAGCCGAGTATTGGGCGCAAAAAGCCGCCGACAACGGCGATGCCGACGCCTGTGCGCTACTGGCGCAAATCAAAATTACGAATCCGGTCAGTCTGGATTACCCCCAGGCTAAAACGCTGGCGGAAAAAGCAGCCAAAGCAGGCAGTAAAGCGGGAGAACTTACCCTGGCGCGGATTCTGGTCAACACCCAGGCTGGACGTACCGATTACCCTAAAGCCATTACCTTGCTGCAAAACGCCTCCGAAGACCTGGAAAATGACTCCGCCGTCGACGCACAAATGCTGCTCGGCCTGATTTACGCCAACGGCGTGGGCATACCCGCTGATGATGAGAAAGCGACGTGGTATTTCAAACGAAGCTCAGCCATTTCCCGCACCGGTTATTCCGAATACTGGGCAGGGATGATGTTCTTAAACGGTGAACAGGGTTTTATCGTGAAGAATAAACAGAAGGCGCTGCACTGGCTGAATCTGAGCTGTATGGAAGGATTCGATACCGGCTGCGAAGAGTTTGATAAGTTAACAAACGGGTAATGATTTGCATTGCCGGATGGCGCTACGCTTATCCGGCAAGCTGTCATGAATTACTGATTAGCGGTCTTATCAAATCTACCCAGCACGTCGCGCTCATAGGCCAGCGCTTTCTTGCGGTCAAATTTGTGTTCCCACTTGGCGATAACCAGTACCGCCAGCGCATTACCCACCACGTTCAGCGCGGTACGCGCCATGTCGAGGATACGGTCAACACCGGCGATAAACGCCAGGCCTTCCAGTGGGATCCCCACGCTGCCCAGCGTAGCCAGCAGCACCACGAATGATACGCCCGGCACACCCGCAATCCCTTTCGAGGTCACCATCAGCGTCAGCACCAGCACGATTTCCTGCCACAGCGACAGGTCGATACCGTACAGCTGCGCGATAAAGATAGCGGCGATACTCTGGTACAGAGTTGAACCATCAAGGTTGAATGAGTAGCCGGTCGGCACCACAAAGCTGGTGATTGAAGCTGGCGCGCCATAGGCTTCCATCTTCTCAATAATGCGCGGCAGCACGCTCTCGGAGCTGGCTGTAGAGTAAGCCAGAATCAGCTCGTCTTTCAGAATGCGGATCAGGATCCAGATGCTCAAACCGCAGATGCGCGCCACGATCCCCAGCACCACCAGCGCGAAGAACAGAATGGCGAAATGCACCAACAGCACCAGCTTCGCCAGCGGCCACAAGGAGGCAAAACCGAAGTTCGCGACGGTAACGGCAATCAGCGCGAAAACACCGACTGGCGCGTAGCGCATAACCATGTGAGTGACTTTAAACATGGTTTCGGAAATAGAGCGGAATACGGTAACCAACGGCTCGCGGTGAGTTGCCGGCAGGGAAGACAGACCTAAACCGAACAGCACCGAGAAGAAGATAATCGGCAGCATATCGCCTTTTGCCATCGATGCGACGATGTTGGTTGGCACCAGTGACAAAATTGTCCCCATCAGGCCATGCGCGTGGCTCTGTACTTCTGCGGTCGTGCTTTGATATTTCGAAATATCCACGGTCGCCAGTTGCGACATATCCACCCCGGTACCTGGCTGGAACACATTCGCCAGCGTGATACCCAGGATAATCGCCACGGTGGTGATTACTTCGAAATAGATAATAGTTTTGGCGCCAATACGGCCCAGCTGTTTTGCATCACCGACCCCGGCGATACCGACAACCAGCGTAGAGATAACAATGGGCACCACGATCATTTTGATCAGATGGATAAAGATATCGCCCGCCGGTGACAGCAGGTTTACAACCAGCCATTCACGGCTGTCACTATGGTAATGCAGGTAACTCCCCAGCAGAATGCCCAGCACCATAGCGATCAGAATCTGCCATGCCAGGCTGACTTTCAAATTTTTCATAACAACGGACTTCCTCGATGGAGCGCTATTCCACATGCGGTGTGTGGTAATAGTACATACTGAAAGGGTATGAATTGTGTTGCGTTCGTTTATGGAGTTTTTTAACGCTTATTATCATTATCATTTGCGTACTGTCTCGCGCAACCCTCCAGGAACAGAGCCTTCGGCTGAACTTATGCATAAAAATGCAATTTTATCGGGGTATTGATGAATAACTTTTTGTTATAAAAGAATTTTAATATGTTCAAAAATGAAGAAGTCATGGCGTGAGTTTTTTTTGCTCATTTGTTCGTTCGCCTGTTTTTTAAACAGGCCAAATGATACAAATCACAAAAGAAACAAATTTATTTTTGCCGATTCTGCAACAACTTCGCCATATTAATAGAGTCAATGAGCTGTGCCCGGTTCACCCTCGGCGAGTTTAAATCCATAACTTTTTGCCACACTGAAATGGCCTGGGCGTAATCTGCCTGCATAAACGCATCTGAGGCTAACAGCATCAGCGCAGTGACCTCTGTCGGGTCCAGCGCCAGAGCCTTATCAATCATCTCGCGAGTGGGCGGTGTCATATGCTGCCCGGCCTGGTAATACAATACCGTTGCCAGCGCTGAATAGATCTCAGCATTTTCACCCCCTACACGCAGCGCCTGCTCGTAGGCAAGCAGCGCATTATGATACGCGTTTTGCCAAAGATAGTACTCACCGAGTTGCGCCCATTTCACACCGTCCTGCGGATTAGCACGAATTTGCGATTGCAGCAAAAGCAGCTGTTTTTCCTGAATATTTTCATCGGCGAACGCATGTAATGGGTCCGCCAGCCGCGTCAGTTCCTGACGCACCGCCTGCCATTTGGGCGTCAACAGATAACCTCCGATGCAGGCCACAACCATCAGCACCGTCGCAGCGGTCAGCCACTTCACGGGGAGTGGGCGTAACGGCGCAGGGGAATGGGTGGACTGGCTCATTGCACATCCTCCTCTACGCGCTGACGCCTTCTCACCCGCCAGACCACCACGCCCACCAGCAATAACAACAGGCACGGCAACGCCCACAGCAGCAGCGTTTGCTCATTCAACGGCGGGTTGTAGCGCACAAAATCACCGTAGCGATCGGTCATCCACGTCGTTATCTCGGCTTCACTTTTCCCTTCCGCCACCATGCTATAAACCTGGTGGCGCATACTGACCGCTACCGGCGCATTGGATTCCAGCAAGTTTTGGTTTTGACACTGTGGACAGCGCAGTTGGCTGGCAATAGACAACGCTTTTTCCTGTTGTTGCTGGTTGGCAAAAGTCCATGTGTCCACAACCTGGGCATGTGTCGCGAAGGCGATGAAAAACAAAATGATAGCTAAGAGTAAACATGTTCTGCCGGATGGCGCTGCGCTTATCCGACCTACCGTTTTCACACCCCGTTCGCCGCCATCCGGCAACGCGTTGATTAGTTTATGCATCGCGCTTTCTCCCTCGCCATCCGCTCAGCAGCGCACCACAGACCATTAACAGTCCCCCGCCCCAAATCCAGCGCACGCCGGTCTGCACGTACAAGCGCATGGCATAACGGTCCGGTCCGGTTTTTTCGCCGATTACCGCATACCAGTCATGCATCAGATTCCAGCGGATCCCCGGCTCCATCATCTGTTGACGGCGCGCGGCATAGAAGCGTCTTTCAGGCTGCAGGCTGCCAATGCGTTTCTCATTCTGCCACAGCGTGATCTGCGCTTTTTCACTGGTGTAGTTACCTTTCGCTTCCAGGTCGAGACGCTCAAAACGAATCTATGGTCACTCCCGTTTTTGCAACACCGATTTTGACGACAAGTTGGCTTGCTTGAATCTATCCGGCGTCTGAATGGGATTTTATTCCCGCGCCTTGATGAGTTCCGCGCCTGATGAACCTCCAGAAAATATACGGCTTCAATGAGCCTTTCCGTTTTACAGGTTCCTCAACAGGCCGGTGGGCCGTTAGTATCATCAATATCAGTATTCGCAAAACCAGATCAGTAATTCTTTAAACCGGTGTATTTCTGCCGTTATGCTACATAAGTTTGCTGTCGTGCCGTTAGGGCCCAGGCTATTCTGGCCAGCTTGTTTGCCAGAGCACAAGTGACGACAAAGTTGCTTTTCCGGCACAGTAAATCCCTGACCCAATCGGCCAATTTGCCAGACTGGTGTTCCAGTTTTTGTATGAATACCCTGGCACATTGAACCAACAAAGTTCGGATCTTTTTATTACCTCGCTTACTAATTCCCAGCAATGTCGTCCTACCTCCCGTGCTGTACTGCCGAGGTACAAGCCCTGTTGCCGCCGCAAAGTCACGGCTGCTGGCGTACTGCTTCCCGTCGCCAATCTCAGTTGAAATAGTACTCGCTGTCAGTGTTCCGACGCAGGGAATGCTCAGCAAGCGCTGTCCAACCTCATCTTCGTCCAACTTTCGTTTCAACTGGGATTCCAAATCTTTAATCTGCTCAACAAGATAGTGATAATGCTGTTGTAATTTCAGCAATAACTGGCTGAGGTAAAGAGGCAAACTATTATCCTCAAGAATGGTACTCAGTCGGCTAATAACGGCAGCTCCTCGGGGAACGCTAATGCCAAATTCCAGCAGAAAAGCATGCATTTGATTGGTTGTTTTTACCTTATCCTGAACCAGGGATTCACGGACACGATGCAGAGCCCGCATTGCCTGCTGAGATTCCGTTCTGGGCTGCACAAAACGCATAGACGGACGCGATGCAGCTTCACAAATAGCTTCGGCGTCGACAAAGTCGTTTTTATTGCTTTTAACGAACGGGCGGACAAATTGTGGTGATATCAGCTTTGGGGAATGCCCCAACTCTTCCAACTTGCGTGCCATAAAGTGAGAACCGCCACAGGCTTCCATTGCGATGGTTGTAGCGGGGCATGTCGCCAAAAATTCGATCAACTTTGGCCGGGTAAATTTTTTACGGTAAACAGCCTTCCCGCGACGATCCTGGCAATGAATATGGAAAGAGTTTTTACCCAGATCGATACCAATGAGCGCAATGTTTTCCATGATAGTTCTCCGAATCAAAGCCTGTCCTCAGCATAGTACCGGGAAGGAGGGAGTGACCATCTCATTAAATATAGCCCGCCAGTTCCACCTGCTGCCCGGGGCTGAGATTCAGGCTTATCTCCTGACGACTACCGCTGGAAAAGACGATCCCAGCCGCAAACACCAGCACCCCGGCATGCGCCAGCAGTGCCGGAAGCTGGCAACGCACAGGCACTTTGCGGCTTCTGATCGTCGCCAGCACGATAACCAGCAGCATCAGCAGGCCAAAGGGCAGCGTAGCACGGTTAAAGTACGGTGCGCCCACGGAGAGCCGCCCCCAGCCGAACAACCCGTAAATCATCGGGTAAAGGGTGCCAATCAGCACAATCAGCAGCACCGCGCAAAAAAGTAATAGCGCGACCAGAATCAGCATCTCGCGCGACCAGCCGCCAAAACGCGCATTCTGGCGGACTTGCTGTCCCCGCCAGGCGTATAGCCCGAGCGATGCCAGGCTCAATACGGTAAACAGCGCGAACAGCGGCGTGGCGCGGACGTTATCCAGCGCAAAAGCGTGCACGGAAACGAGAATGCCGGAACGCACAATCAGCGTCCCCAGCAGCGATAAAATCAGCGTGACGATCGCCAGCAGCAGCGACCAGTGGCGGAATATCCCACGTTGGCGCGTGATGAACAGACTATGCAGCAGCGCACTGGCGGAAAGCCAGGGTAATAAGGAGGCATTTTCTACCGGGTCCCAGAACCACCAGCCGCCCCAGCCCAACTCACAGTAGGCCCACCAGGAGCCAAGGATAATCCCCAGCGTCAGCGCACACCAGCCAGGCAGCGCCCAGCGCCAGCACACCCCGGCGCTCTGCGCATTAAAGTCACCGCGCAGCAGCGAGGCCAGCGCCACGCCTGCCGCCACCATCAAGCCACCGTAACCCAGGTACAGCAGCGGCGGATGGAGGATTAACCCGAGATGTTGCAGCATCGGATTAAGATCGCGCCCTTCAATGGCTGGCGGGAAGATACGCACGAACGGATCGGACCATACCACCACAAACAGCAGCAGCAGGGCCGTTATCAAAGCGAGGACGCTGAGCATTAACGGAAACAGCAGGTCGGAATCACGCCGATAGCGCAAGGCGAACAGCGCGCTCCAGCCGGAAAGAAACAGCACCCACAGCAGCAGCGATCCTTCATGCCCGCCCCACACCGCCGCCAGTTTTAATCCCCACGGCAGCAGGCTGTAGCTATGCTGAGCAACGTAGACCACCGAAAAGTCGCTGGTCAGAAAGCAGAATATCAGAATGGCAAAGGCCAGCAGCAGCAGCGAAAATTGCGTCCACATGCCCACGCTTGCCAGGCGCATTACGCCTTGCCAGCGCTGGCGGACACCCACCAACACGGCAAGCGGGGTCAACACGTTGACCCCGAGGCTTAACAACAGTGCCAGAAAACCGGCTTCAGGAAGGAGAACGTCCAGATATCACCTTACGCAACGGTTAGCTGACCCGCATAGAGAATAAAAAAGCGCAGCAGCAGTACGCCGGTCAGGCTGGCGCCGCACACTGCCAGCACGCCATGAAACGTCGAACTGCGGTTGGCCCAAGGTTTTAGCAGCATCGGCAGTATCAGCCCAAGCCCAGCCACGCCCAGCCAGAACCACCAGGTCCAGAATCCGCCGCCCAGTGCCGCCGCCAGCGCGCGCATTTTGCCGTCATCGCCCAGCGCCAGACCGACGAAAAACGCCGCCAGCAGGAAGATCTCCAGCCATACCACCGGGACTTCCATGCGATGCACAAAGTGCGCTTCGG
Organism: Citrobacter sp. RHBSTW-00859; assembly: GCF_013729795.1. Lineage (NCBI taxonomy): Bacteria > Pseudomonadati > Pseudomonadota > Gammaproteobacteria > Enterobacterales > Enterobacteriaceae > Citrobacter > Citrobacter sp. RHBSTW-00859. Next base: position 4,613,411 of record NZ_CP056284.1, read on the forward strand.
TACTGTGCGGATTGCTACGATGACGTAACGCCATGGCGATCAGCGCCACCGCCGCGCCGGAGGAGATCCCGGAGAACAGGAACAGCACCGGCAGGATCGGGTTATTCAGGAACGGGTAGGATTTCAGCGCCGACAGCAGAAAACCGGTGTACGCCCCGAGCAGGACCGCCAGCACCAGCATTAACGTCTCCAGCGCGCGATGAAACGGCGCAATCAACGTCAGCATTTTCTGTACGATCCCTAATCGCGGCAGCCAGCGCTGTTGCAGAGCAATCACTTCTTTTTCAAAGATTTTTGCCAGCCACAGCACCAGCACCACCATGTACAACTGGAACAACATGACTCCCATCGACATCACCGAAGTGAAGCTGTAGTGGAACATCAGTTTCCAGAAGGTCCATGGACGCGTCAGGTGGAACACCAGAATCAGCAGACCGAAGATAATCGCCCCCGGCCCTAACACCAGCGTAGTGCGTAGCAGCGTGCTGTCAGAACCGCCCGCCTCCGGATGGAAACGACGCAGCAGAATCGCCAGCGTGACCAGTCCGGCGGAGATGCCAATCAGGAACAGATAGATGGCAATGGGCCAGTCCCACACCAGTGATTCAAAATGAAATGCAGAAGCGGATGTCATTGGCTCACCTCCCCAAATTTAAAGGGAACGCGGTAGACCTTCGGTTTTGTGCCCAACGCCAGCTTGTAACGGTAGGTGGTTTTCTGCAGCAACAAGCGGGAGATATCGCTGTTGGGATCGTCCAGATTACCAAACGTCAGCGCCTTCGTCGGACACGACTCAACGCAGGCGGGCTGCTTGCCCGCTTTCAGATTGGTTTTCCGACAGAAATCGCATTTATCCGCCGTTTTGCTAACCGGATGGATAAAGCGCACGCGATAAGGACACGCGGCGATACAGTACTGGCAGCCAACGCAAAGGTCCGGGTTCACATCCACAATACCGCTGGCGGCATCGCGATACGATGCCCCCGTCGGGCAGACGTCAACGCAGGGGGCATGGTCGCAATGCTGGCACGAATGACGGAAGAAGCGATACTTCACATCAGGAAACGTCCCCTGCGGCTCGCTGCGAATAATCGTCAGACGCGATACCCCTTCCGGCACGTTGTTTACTTCCCGACAAGCATCCATGCAAGCCGTACAGCCGATGCATAGTGACTCATCATGTACCATACCGTAACGTACGCCGTTGATGTTCAGCGTCTTCGCCACAACGCGTCCCGCCGTCCCGCTCACTGCCACCAGCGCGCCGACGCGGGTGATAAACTGGCGACGAGAGCAACTCATGGATGCTCCTTAAGCAACGGAACCGACGCCGGGTTAAAGTTCGGATTGTTACGCTGATCGCTGTGGCAATCGACGCAAATCTTGATCCGTCCTTTATCACTTAGCGTCTGCATCGTGTCTTGCTTCGGATGCAGTGAGTGACAGCTGGCACACGCCACTTTGGTTACGTGGACATCGTGTGGCCAGAACGCTTTTTGTAGCTGCTCAGGCAGGTGGCAGGACATACAGACGCTGTTCTGCTGTTCAACGTTGTACATCGGCTCATTAAAGCGCATCACATCCTTCACCCCTTCACGGTGGTTCGGTGACGGCTGGCCGTGACAGTTGGTGCAGGTGACCGGCAGTTTGTTATTCGGGTTGATGACTTCTGCATGCTTACCATGCATACCTTCGGTATCTGGCTTGTGACAATCCAGACAGGCGGCATCCGGATTACGCTGTTGGGTAACCGTCCAGCGTTGATCCGACTCCTGCGGCGTTGGCGTGGCAGTGATTCCACTCAGGCTCCAGAACAAGCCTGACGCCAGCACCCCAGCAGTTAATAACGAACGTAATACGCTCATATTCACTCCGTTGAGTTATCCGCCCCTGACGGGGCGAAATGGGGTTATTGGCTTAACCGACCGTTTTTACGCGCCTGATCTTCCCACTGCGGAATCACCGTTTTGATGAAGTCCTGCTTCTCAGCATTGATTTGCTGCATGTTCAGACCAATCGCCGCCTGGGCTTTCTCTTTGGTAGAGATATCCGGTAACGGGATTTCATGGGTGATGCCTTTAGTCGCCAGCAGACGGACCAGTTTGGTACGCGCATCGGCGGCTTTATCCATGGCGCTACCCAGCATCCGCAGACCCTCTTCCGGAGCGTGCATGTGAATACCGTGTGAGGCGATAGACAGGTCCCAGCGCCATTGTGCGTGACGGATATCTTCCAGAATCGGCTTCATTTCCGCTTCAGTCGCACCCGCATCCCATGCGGCTTTCGCTTCGAAGTGCGCATGAACCAGCTGATCTTCGACCTTGATTTTCAGGTCATGAATAGCCTGTTTACGCTCGGCGACCACTTTTTGCAGGGACGCTTTATCCTGGGTGTGGCAGTTCGCACAGGTCTGAGCAAAGTTATCGAACGGGTTACCAATTTTATGGTCGGTGTAGATCTTGCCTTCCGCGTTTTGCACTTTCGGCATGTGACAGTCGATACAGGTCACGTTGTTCTTGCCGTGAATGCCCGCGCTCCAGGTTTCATATTCCGGGTGCTGCGCTTTCAGCATCGGCGTTTTCGACAGGGAGTTGGTCCAGTCAGAGAAGGCGATGGTGTCGTAGTATTTCTCCATGTTCTCGACTTTCATGCCCTCGTCCCACGGGAACTTAACGGCTTTGTTTTTACCGTCGAAGTAGTATTCCACGTGGCACTGACCGCAGACCATGGATTGCTGATCAAAGCGACCGGCTTTCTCAAACGGTTTGCCGATTGCTTCCATCGCGCGTTCTGCATAAGGACGCGACAGCGTCAGCTCTGGCTTGCCTTTGGCGAAGTCTGGTGACGCAGTGTTATGGCAATCTGCACAGCCGAGATTGTTAACAATTTCCGGACCGCCGCGCGCCCATTTACCGTGGAAGTAGCCATCTTCACCATCTTTCTGGATCAGACGCGCTACGTCCGGGCTTTTACAGCTCCAGCAGGCCATCGGCAGCGGGCCGTCTTCAGCCGTTTTTGGGGCGCCGGTACGTAAGGTTTCACGTACATCGGTCACGGCATAGGCGTGTCCACGCGGTTTGTTGTAATCGCGCGAGAATGGATATCCCGCCCACAGGATCACCAGACGCGGATCTTCTGCCAGCGCATCTTCACGGGCTGATTGCTCAGACGTGGCTTTCCAGGAGAGATATTGATCGGGATGCTGAGGAGCGAAGGTTTCATTCTTCGCTTCAACGGTGACGGTTTTTGCGGGTACAGGAGTTTGTTCAGCGTGAACAGCAGAAATAAATAATAAAGGTAATAACAGGCTGAAGAAACGGCGTACGCGTGATTTTATCCTTGCCATAGGGGTCTCATCCAGATGACGCCATTATCTGCAATGGCGGTTCTTTTATTGTTTTCCATAACAGCAACCACACGAATACTGTCATGACATTGCTCCACCCTATTTGTAACAAGAAACCGGTAATGACTCCAACTTACTGATAGTGTTTTATGTTCAGATAATGCCCGATGACCTTGTCATGCAGCTCCACCGATTTTGAGAACGACAGTGACTTCCGTCCCAGCCTTGCCAGATGTTGTCTCAGATTCAGGTTATGTCGCTCAATGCGCTGAGTGTAACGCTTGCTGATTACGTGCAGCTTTCCCTTCAGGCGGGATTCATACAGCGGCCAGCCATCCGTCATCCATACCACGACCTCAAAGGCCGACAGCAGGCTCAGAAGACGCTCCAGTGTGGCCAGAGTGCGTTCACCGAAGACGTGCGCCACAACCGTCCTCCGTATCCTGTCATACGCGTAAAACAGCCAGCGCTGACGTGATTTAGCACCGACGTAGCCCCACTGTTCGTCCATTTCCGCGCAGACGATGACGTCACTGCCCGGCTGTATGCGCGAGGTTACCGACTGCGGCCTGAGTTTTTTAAGTGACGTAAAATCGTGTTGAGGCCAACGCCCATAATGCGGGCGGTTGCCCGGCATCCAACGCCATTCATGGCCATATCAATGATTTTCTGGTGCGTACCGGGTTGAGAAGCGGTGTAAGTGAACTGCAGTTGCCATGTTTTACGGCAGTGAGAGCAGAGATAGCGCTGATGTCCGGCAGTGCTTTTGCCGTTACGCACCACCCCGTCAGTAGCTGAACAGGAGGGACAGCTGATAGAAACAGAAGCCACTGGAGCACCTCAAAAACACCATCATACACTAAATCAGTAAGTTGGCAGCATCACCCAAGAAACCACACTGAAAATGTTGTTTTTAATCAATTGTAAGTGTATGTAAAATACCACTTTAGAGTTATATACCCCCTCTAACCTCTAATACTTGTCAGTTAACGAGGATGAGTGGCAGTAGCGATAATGGAAAGTGGCACATACGGAGGTAATGAATCTGTTGCCTCCGGCGTATTGCTACGTTCACCTTAGTGATATCACTTCTCTGAGACAATACGACCTGTGAACGTGTTAAGGGTACTATCGCCGTACCCTTAACAATCCCGGCTCCCGGCGGGAAAATTGCCACTTCGTGGTCCCCTCCGTTTATTCCTCCAGGCTACCGGGCCGGGCGCGAGGTAGCCTCCCTGCAAAACGCGCCCTGAACCCGCATCCCTGCGGGTTCTCCCGGCCTTACGGAAACACGTCGGCAATTTTCAGCCGGACCAGCCCACACCTGACCACCTGCGTTTTTTATCTGAACAGCAAAAAAGATTTAACTGGAAGTCAGTGCGTTGCAGCGATGACCCCGGTCCGGCTGAAAATCGATGAGGCGTTGACGGCTGACCGGGTTTGCCCGCAGGGATGCGGGCAGAGGGGACGGCCTGCAGGGACGCAGGCTCGGCCCCGACCCGACAGGCAGACGGCATAAGACGAATGAATCGCGCAGCGACGATTTTCCCGCCGGGAGCCAGGGATGCAAGGGAGGCGGCGGTGAGCCTCTCTTGCACGTTCACAGGTGTCTGAGCCTCATAGAATTGATATTGCTGAGGTGAACGGAACCCTGAGCCGGGATCACATGTTCTGCATAATGCTTAACTAACTGGCATTACCCTCTGCCCCTCACTCTTTTGTCTAATTCAGAGACAGATCACCTTTTCAATAATCCTTTAGATAACTACATGTTATCGCGAGATTTAATCAATTTTTGCTAGTTCCCTTCAAAATTAAGTTTGCCGCTAATTTGCACAATTCGTTTATTGCGTGATCTGCCGCGCAAATACTAAACAAAACTCTCAAAGCCCCTACATTTAACGTTTATGAGACATATTATTAACATCCTACAAGGAGAACAAAAGCCATGAGCCAAATACATAAACACGCTATTCCCGCAAACATTGCGGATCGTTGCCTGATAAACCCGGAGCAGTACGAAGAGAAATACCAGCAATCCGTTAACGAACCCGACACATTTTGGGGCGAGCAGGGAAAGATACTTGATTGGATCAAGCCGTACAGCCAGGTGAAGAACACCTCCTTCGCACCAGGCAACGTGTCGATTAAATGGTACGAAGACGGCACCCTGAACCTGGCCGCAAACTGCCTTGACCGTCATTTACAGGCAAATGGCGATCGCACCGCCATCATCTGGGAAGGCGATGACGCCACCCAAAGCAAAAACATTACTTATCGCGAACTGCATCGCGATGTTTGCCGTTTCGCCAATACGCTACTGGATTTAGGCATTAAAAAAGGCGACGTAGTGGCCATTTATATGCCGATGGTGCCGGAAGCGGCGGTTGCTATGCTGGCTTGCGCCCGCATTGGCGCGGTGCATTCGGTCATCTTCGGTGGTTTTTCACCAGAGGCGGTCGCCGGACGTATCATCGACTCCAATTCACGTCTGGTGATCACCGCCGACGAAGGCGTGCGCGCCGGCCGCGCTATCCCGCTGAAAAAGAACGTCGATGATGCGCTGAAAAACCCGAACGTGAAAACAGTGGAACATGTGGTCGTCCTCAAACGTACCGGTGGAAAAACGGAATGGCAGGAAGGCCGTGACCTGTGGTGGTCCGATCTTATCGAGAAAGCCAGCCCGGAACATCAGCCAGAAGAAATGAACGCGGAAGATCCGCTGTTTATCCTCTATACCTCCGGTTCAACCGGCAAGCCAAAAGGCGTGCTGCATACCACCGGCGGATATCTGGTCTATGCCGCAACCACCTTTAAGTACGTGTTTGACTACCATCAGGGCGATATCTATTGGTGTACTGCTGACGTGGGTTGGGTAACCGGGCACAGCTACCTGCTGTATGGTCCGCTGGCCTGCGGCGCAACCACGCTGATGTTCGAAGGCGTGCCAAACTGGCCAACCCCCGCGCGTATGTCGCAGGTTGTGGACAAGCACCAGGTCAATATTCTGTATACCGCACCGACCGCCATCCGCGCCCTGATGGCAGAAGGTGATAAAGCGATTGAAGGCACTGACCGCTCCTCGCTGCGTATCCTGGGTTCCGTTGGCGAGCCAATTAACCCGGAAGCATGGGAGTGGTACTGGAAGAAGATCGGCAACGAAAAATGCCCGGTCGTCGATACCTGGTGGCAGACCGAAACCGGTGGATTCATGATCACCCCGCTGCCGGGCGCCACCGAGCTGAAAGCGGGTTCCGCAACCCGTCCGTTCTTTGGCGTACAGCCTGCGATTGTCGATAACGAGGGTAATCCGCTGGAAGGCGCGACCGAAGGCAACCTGGTGATTACCGACTCGTGGCCGGGCCAGGCGAGAACGCTGTTCGGCGATCACGAACGCTTTGAGCAGACCTACTTTTCTACCTTCAAGAATATGTACTTCAGCGGCGACGGCGCGCGTCGTGACGAAGATGGCTATTACTGGATCACCGGTCGTGTGGACGATGTGCTGAACGTCTCTGGCCACCGTCTGGGAACGGCAGAAATCGAATCGGCGCTGGTGTCGCATCCGAAGATTGCCGAGGCCGCGGTGGTGGGTATTCCGCATAATATTAAAGGCCAGGCGATCTACGCCTACGTCACGCTGAATCACGGCGAAGAGCCATCACCTGAGCTGTACGCCGAAGTGCGCAACTGGGTACGTAAAGAAATTGGTCCGCTGGCAACGCCAGACGTGCTGCACTGGACCGACTCACTGCCGAAAACCCGCTCCGGCAAAATCATGCGCCGTATTCTGCGTAAAATCGCGGCGGGCGATACCAGCAATCTGGGCGATACCTCGACCCTCGCCGATCCTGGCGTGGTAGAGAAACTGCTCGAAGAGAAGCAGGCCATCGCGATGCCATCATAACCATAACCGTGAAATGCCCGATGGTGCGCGGCTTATCGGGCCTACAAATCCTACCCCTACCCCTCCCCTGACCGGGAGGGAAAATATAATAACCCACCCCAAAGGATTTCGCGTTGCAGGAAGGCGGCAAGCGAGCGCATCCCCAGGAGCATAGTTCACTATGTGACTGAGGTGGGCGAGTGCGGCCAACACACTTGCAACGTGAAAGACGAAGGGGGCCTCTGGAGAACTCTGTGATGAATGACTCTATTTATCAGCGGATAGAAGACAGTGCGCGTTTCAGGGAGTTAGTTGAAAAAAGGCAACGGTTTGCCACTATTCTGTCCATCATCATGCTGGCAGTTTACATCAGCTTTATTTTACTGATTGCCTTTGCGCCTGGCTGGCTGGGTACGCCGCTACACGCGGGAACCAGCGTCACCCGGGGTATTCCGATTGGGGTCGGTGTGATCCTCATCTCCTTCATCCTGACCGGGATCTATATCTGGCGGGCAAACGGTGAATTCGACCGCCTGAACAATGCGGTTCTGCACGAGGTTAAAGCATCATGAAGAGAGTCCTGACGGCGCTTGCCGCCACGCTGCCCTTCGCCGCAAACGCGGCGGATGCTATTAGCGGTGCAGTCCAACGCCAGCCAACCAACTGGCAGGCGATTGTCATGTTCCTGATTTTCGTCATCTTTACGCTCGGTATTACTTACTGGGCGTCTAAGCGCGTACGTTCGCGTAATGACTACTACACCGCCGGCGGTAACATCACTGGTTTCCAGAACGGGCTGGCGATTGCGGGCGACTATATGTCGGCGGCATCGTTTCTCGGGATTTCCGCGCTGGTGTTTACCTCCGGTTATGACGGGCTGATCTATTCACTCGGCTTCCTGGTCGGCTGGCCAATTATCCTGTTCCTGATTGCTGAGCGTCTGCGTAACCTGGGTCGTTACACCTTTGCAGATGTTGCTTCTTATCGTCTGAAGCAAGGACCAATCCGTATTCTGTCGGCCTGTGGTTCTCTGGTGGTGGTAGCGCTGTATCTGATCGCCCAGATGGTCGGCGCAGGTAAGCTGATTGAGCTGCTGTTTGGTCTGAACTATCACATCGCCGTCGTACTGGTTGGCGTGCTGATGATGATGTACGTCCTGTTTGGCGGCATGCTGGCGACCACCTGGGTACAGATCATCAAAGCCGTTCTGCTGCTGTTCGGCGCCAGCTTTATGGCCTTTATGGTGATGAAGCACGTCGGCTTTAGCTTCAACAACCTGTTCACCGAAGCAATGGCGGTACACCCGAAAGGTTCAGCCATTATGAGCCCGGGCGGACTGGTAAAAGATCCGATCTCCGCCCTGTCGTTAGGTCTCGGCCTGATGTTTGGTACGGCAGGCTTGCCGCACATCCTGATGCGCTTCTTTACGGTCAGCGATGCCCGCGAAGCGCGTAAGAGCGTGTTCTATGCCACCGGTTTTATGGGTTATTTCTACATCCTGACCTTTATCATCGGCTTTGGCGCGATCATGCTGGTGGGCGCTAACCCGGCGTATAAAGACGCTGCTGGCGCGCTGATCGGCGGTAACAACATGGCGGCGGTTCACCTGGCGAATGCAGTGGGCGGCAACCTGTTCCTGGGCTTCATCTCAGCCGTGGCGTTTGCCACCATCCTGGCGGTGGTTGCAGGCCTGACGCTGGCGGGCGCATCGGCCGTTTCTCACGACCTGTATGCCAACGTGTTCCGTAAAGGCGCAACCGAACGTGAAGAGCTGAAGGTGTCGAAAATCACCGTACTGGTGTTGGGCGTGATTGCCATCCTGCTCGGCGTGCTGTTTGAGAACCAGAATATCGCCTTCATGGTAGGTCTGGCGTTTGCTATCGCAGCCAGCTGCAACTTCCCGATCATTCTGCTCTCCATGTACTGGTCAAGACTGACCACGCGTGGCGCGATGTTGGGCGGCTGGTTAGGTCTGCTGACGGCGGTGGTGCTGATGGTGCTTGGCCCGACGATTTGGGTCCAGATCCTTGGTCACGAAAAAGCCATTTTCCCGTATGAATATCCGGCGCTGTTCTCCATCAGCGTAGCGTTCCTCGGGATCTGGTTCTTCTCTGCTACCGATAACTCAGAAGAAGGTAATCGCGAACGCGAGCAGTTCCGTGCCCAGTTCATCCGTTCCCAGACCGGGTACGGCGTAGAACAAGGTCGCGCGCACTAACCACACCTACTCATCCCCGGTCTGAACGACCGGGGCATTTTTTCAGAACATCACCATCGCGACCAGCGGCGCAACCAGCACCATCACCACGCCGGAAAGCATCATCACCAGGCTGGCGACCACGCCCTCCTGCTGGCCGAGCTCATAAGAGCGCGCCGTGCCCGCACCATGCGAGGCTGCGCCAAATCCTGCGCCTTTCGCCATCCCCTCCCGAATAGAAAGCCGTAAAAACAGTACATCGCCAACCGCCATACCGAATACACCGGTCACTACCACGAACAATGCCACCAGGTCTGGTTGCCCGCCCAACGGCTCTGCTGCCGCCAGCGCAAATGGCGTGGTGACGGAGCGCACCGCCAGGCTACGCTGGATTTCATCAGGCAACATAAACAGACGCGCCAGCCACACGGAACTGGTAACGGCCACCAGCGTTGCCGTCAGCACGCCCGCCGTCAGTGACATCCAGTGCCGCTTAATCACGGCAAGGTTGTCATAGACCGGAACGGCAAAAGCAATGGTCGCAGGGCCTAACAGCCACAGCAGCCAGTGCGATTCACCAATATAGTTTTGCCAGGAGATATGCCCAAAGACCAGCATCAGGACCAGCAGCGCCGGAGTGAACACTAACGGCATCAGCGGTAATTTACGAAAACGGCGATACAGGCGCTTGTTGGCAAAATAGATGCCCAGCGTAATCACCAGACACAGCACGCTTAGCTGGAAATTACTCACGGTTTAGCCTGCTCATTTCATAGCGATACACTTTATCCACGACCCACGCCGTTGCGCCAAGCACCATCAACGTACTTAGCGCAATGACGGCAAATATGCGCCAACCATCGACCAACAACAGCTGCGTATAGTTGACGACAGCCACCACCGCCGGAACAAAAAACAGCAACATTTCAGCCAGTAACCAGCGAGCGCCTGCGCGAATCCAGTTCAGCGGGATAACCCGGCAGACAATCAGCGCCAACATCAGCACCATCCCAACCAGGTTGGCAGGAAGCGGCAGATGCAGCCAGGAGACAAGATATTGAGCAAATACAAATAGACCTGCGTACAACAGAACCTGAACGGGGATCTGGAGTCGATGAATAACGGCAGGCGTCACGCGGCTTATCGCCACAGCCATGAGGGTATGTCCTTAAAAAGTAGAGAGCGCCAGTATAGAGAGCCCCCGTCCAGGACTGAAATGAATTAAACTCATTGCAGGCATAGTCTTAAGGAATAATCATGGATATCAGAACGCTGCGCTATTTTGTTGAGGTGGTTCGTCAGCAGAGCTTTACCCGCGCAGCGGAGAAGCTTTTTGTCACCCAGCCCACCATCAGCAAGATGTTGAAGAACCTTGAAGACGAGCTTAACTGCACGCTGTTAATCCGCGACGGTCGGCGACTGCTGTTAACCGACACCGGACAGGTTGTTTTCGAACGCGGCCTGGCGATCCTCGCCGAGTTTCGCCAGCTCGAAGCAGAACTCAGCGACATTAATCACCTCAACAAGGGAGTGCTGCGCCTCGGCATCCCGCCCATGGTCGGTATGTTGATGGCCGGGCCTATCAGCCTGTTTCGCCAGCGCTATCCCGGCGTGGAGCTGAAGGTATCTGAATTTGGAGGCTTAACCGTCCAGCAGGCGGTGATGAATGGCGAGCTGGATGTCGCGATGACGGCGCTGCCGGTTGAAGAAGAGAGCGGCCTGGCGACCTTACCGCTTTTTAGCCATCCGCTCTGCGTGCTGGTCCCCCGTTCCGGTCAGTGGACAACGTGTGAATCCATTTCCCCCGAGGCGTTAGCGGAGCATCCCCTGCTTATCTATAACGAAGATTTCGCGTTGAGCCGTCAGTTGCTTGAGCTGTTTAACCAGCACAATGTCAAACCCCGCATCGCGGTACGCAGTGGGCAGTGGGATTTTCTGGCGGCGATGGTGCAAGCCGGAGTCGGGATCGCCATTTTACCGGAGCCGATTTGCCAGCGCTTGGATAAGCAGACGCTGCGCTGGATCCCTTTGGAGAGTGATTTACGCTGGCAGTTGGGCATGATTTGGCGCGAAGGTGTGTATCTGTCGCACAGCGCCCAGGCGTGGCTCAAATGCTGTGAAAGGTTCTGGCTAACGCAAGAGTCGTAACATGCCGGATGCGGCTTAACGCTTATCAGACCTACAATTGGATTCCGTAGGCCTGATAAGCGTAGCGCCATCAGGCACAACCGTTTATTCGTTCTCGATCAACAGCGCTTCCAGCAAATCCAGATCGTGCAGCAGTTTTTGCAGCGTTTCATTGCTGATTTCCCGCGTGGCGCGCAGGTGATAAAGTTCCGCGCGCTCGGAACGCAGGGCCGCCAGACGGAAACGCCGCTCGAGGTTTTCTTCCTGCATTGAGCTTTCCACGTCGTTGCGTCCGTCGGCGCGTCGACGCAGGTTACCGATGACGCGTGAACTCACCTCGGTGAGCAACTGATTGTCGATGTTCTCTTCGGTATCTGCGGCCAGACGCTCCTCCATTTTCTGGATGGCGACAATCGCCACTTCGGCCGTGGCAGCGCGGGCAATTCGTTCCTCTTTCTGCTGCTGCGAGTGGTCTGCCACTTCCAGGTGTTGCAGCAGAAGCGGCAGCATCACCACGCCAACAAACAGCGAGAACAGAATCACGCCCGCGGCAAGGAAGATCAGCTCATATCGCGCCGGGAAGCCGCTACCATCCGGTAACAGCAACGGAATAGAGAGCACACCGGCAAGAGTAATGGCCCCACGCACGCCCGCAAAGGAGGCGATCATAATTTCACGCGTCGTCCAGGAACCAAACTCCATCGGCTTTTTCTTCAGAAAGCGCAGGCTAAACTTCTTCATCGTCCACAGCCAGCCAAAACGTACCAGCATCAGCGCCACGTAAATCAGCACGATATCGGTAAACAGCATCCAGATTTCAACATTCGGATCGGCTTCTGCCGCCGCCAAAGAAGACTCCAGAATCCCCGGCAACTGCAGTCCTAACAGCAAGAAAACCATGCCGTTAAACACAAACTCCAGCATCGCCCAGGTGCTGTTAGCACGTAAACGCATCGCCAGCGGCGCCCGGCGCATTACCCCGGAACGGGTGATGGTCATCCCGGCTGCGACCGCCGCGAGGATGCCGGAAACACCGATGTGTTCCGCAATCAGGTAAGACGCAAACGGCAGCAGGAACAGCAGAACGATTTGCGTTGCCGGTTCATCACCACCCCAGCGGCTGAGAAAACGCAGGGAGCGCCCGTACAGCCAACTGACGACAAAACCGGCCAGGATACCGCCAATTGCTACCTTGAAGAATTCAAGCGTTGCGCCACCAACCGTAAACACCATCGTGCCCATCGCCACGGCGACGGCAAATTTCAGTGATACCAGACCGGAGGCGTCGTTCATCAACGCTTCGCCCTGCAGGATACCCATGATTTTCTTCGGTATGCGTCCCTCGCCCACAATGCCGGAAAGGGCAACGGCATCGGTTGGCGACAGGACAGCGGCCAGCGCAAAGGCCGGGATAAGAGGGATCCCCGGCACCAGCCAGTAAATCATAAAGCCAATCCCGACCACCGTGACCAGAACCAGCGCCAGCGCAAGGCCGAAGATCTCTCGCCCGTGCTCCAGAAACTCACGGGTTGGCGTCTTCCAGCCATCGGCGAAAAGCAGCGGCGGGATGAACAGAACCAGAAAAAGCTCAGGATCGAATTCCACATGCAAACCAAACGTCGGCCACGCCAGCAAGGCGCCGATGGCGATCTGCATAAGGGGTAAAGGGAGTTGGAATGGCAATACGCGAGTAAAAACCCCCGACAGCGAGACCACAAGGGTCATGATGAGTATGGTGAAAAAGATTTCCATGCGTTCCCTGTTTGCGATGTTTCTTATGATCAGTGATGAGAGGCGTCGTGCCTCAATTCTATCTACTTGAGAGTAACGCAAAAGACAACGAGAGTGTTGTGAAAATAAAAACGGGCGGCCAAAGCCACCCGTTTTCAGAATCTTCATCAAATGAGGATTAGATAGCCCAACCACCAGCGTAGAAGGCCACCAACGCGATGGCGATGACCACTGTGCCGATGTTCAGTTTGCGCCATTCGCCAGAGACGATACGGCCAATCACCAGGGTAGCAAAGCCAATCATAATGCCGGTCACGATGTTACAGGTCAGCACGATAAATACGGCCGTTACCAGCCCCGCCATAGCGTCGACAAAGTCAGCAAAGTCGATTTTCGCTACGTTGCTCAACATCAGCAGGCCCACATACATCAGCGCAGGTGCCGTTGCATATACTGGTACAAGATAAGAGAGCGGAGACAGGAACAGGATCAGCAGGAATAGTACGCCAACGGTGATCGCCGTCAGGCCGGTTTTGCCGCCTGCCGCCGTACCCGCTGCGGATTCAATATAAACCGCCGCCGGTGCAGCGCCCACCAGGCCAGAGAACACGCTGCTCAGGGAGTCGGTGGTCAGCGCTTTGCCGCCGTCAATAATCTGTCCGTCTTTATCCAGCAGATTCGCCTGTCCGGCTACCGCACGGATGGTTCCGGTCGCATCGAAGACAGCGGTCATGACCAGCGCCAGCACGCTCGGCAGTACGATCGGGTTTAGTGCGCCCATAATATCCAGGCTACCGATCAGCGAGTTACCGTTTTCGTCGCTCAGAGACGGCATGGCAAAAATACCGGAGAAATGTACGGCCGGGTCGAAAATCAGACCCACTACGGAAATACCGATAATAGTCAGCAGGATGCCGCCCGGTACTTTCAGTTTTTCGAGGCCAATAATCACCGCCAGACCTACCAGCGACATAATCACCGGGAAGGTATCGAAATCGCCCAGCGCAACCGGCAGGCCGTCCAGCGGGTTTTTAATAACCAGACCCACGCCGTTTGCCGCAATCAGCAGCAGGAACAGGCCGATACCAATCCCCGTACCGTGCGCAACACCCTGCGGTAGATTGCGCAGGATCCAGCTACGAATACCGGTCGCGGAAATGATGGTAAACAGGACACCCATCAGGAACACCGCACCCAGCGCAACAGGCACGCTGATATGTTGTCCCAGTACCAGGCTGAATGCGGTAAACGCCGTCAAAGAAATGGCGCAGCCAATCGCCAGCGGCAGGTTTGCCCACAGGCCCATCACAATAGAACCGACGCCCGCGACCAGACAGGTTGCCACAAATACAGCGGCAGGCGGGAATCCGGCTTTACCCAGCATCCCCGGAACCACGATAACGGAGTAGACCATGGCCAGGAACGTCGTTAATCCGGCAACGACTTCCTGACGAACGGTACTGCCGCGGAGCGAAATTTTAAACCAGGCGTCGAGTGAACCGCCGGTACGCGCTGAAGGCGTAGACATAGAAAACATCCCCTGAGAGTTTATTTTTTCGTCATTATGCGTGCTGGACAATCCACTGCCTGCTAAACGTTTTCTCCATGTGCCAGGTTTGCGTCAATAGGGGTGTCGCAAAAAAGCAAACGTTTAGCTCCGCGCATAAAAAACGGGTGGTAAAAAAAAGCAAACGATTATCCAGCGATCATACGCTGGTTTTCAACTGAACTTTGCCGCTTTTTACTCATTTCTTCTTATAACGCGCAATAAATAATCAGTCGATGCGCAAACGTTATCGTCAATGCGCAGTCTGGCAACAAAATTTGCGGAGTTATTACAACATTGGTGTGCCTTTTTCACGCAAACTTGCGCAAGAAAACCGGTGAAGATGCGGAAAATTTTTTGGCTAAAAAATCACCATTTCACTGGTAAATGGAGAGAGGTGGCTTACAATTACATTATCAACACAGACCGGAACCTCACCTAATGTGCTCGACTGAGGGGTGTTGATGTCGGGGGAAACCCTCCCGTGAACCAGCGGGATAGAGTGAAAGACAAAGACCGGAACCAAACTAAAGCGCCCTCTGTGGCGCTTTAGTTTTATATCCGTCAATCCATCAGATATTTCACATCAATCATCTTCCAGCAGACGCGCCCCGGTCCCCTTCTCGCCAAGCTGATCGCCTGGGTTACGCAACGGGCAATCGCTGCGCGACAAACAACCGCAACCAATACACCCATCCAGTTCATCGCGTAGCGCCACTAAAGTATGAATGCGTCGATCCAGCTCTTCACGCCATTGCGAAGAGAGCTGCTTCCACTCTTTAGCACTGAGCGAATGTCCTTCAGGTAATACGCCGAGCGCGTCACCGATCGTTGCCAACGGGATCCCGATGCGTTGAGCAATCTTGATAATCGCCACATAACGCAACACATCACGTCTGTATCGGCGCTGATTGCCGCTGTTGCGCATACTGCTGATTAACCCTTTGCTTTCATAGAAATGCAGGGTTGATACCGCTACGCCGCTACGCTTTGCGACTTCACCTGGCGTGAGCAGCGCTTTTATTCGGGGTAATTTCTTTTCCATAAATCGCTTTACCTCAAGTTAACTTGAGGAATTATACTCGCCCACAGACAAAACGACGAATCGAATACTGAAAAAGAGGCAGCCCTATGTCCCATCAGCAGATTATTCAGACCCTTATTGAATGGATTGACGACCATATCGATCAGCCGCTGAACATTGAGGCGGTGGCGAAAAAATCAGGTTACTCGAAGTGGTATTTACAGAGAATGTTCCGCACGGTGATGCGCCAGACGTTGGGTGACTATATCCGCCAGCGTCGACTCCTGCTGGCTGCTGTTGAACTGCGGACGACCGAGCGACCTATTTTCGATATCGCGATGGATCTTGGTTATGTATCACAACAAACCTTCTCACGCGTGTTTCGCCGCGAGTTTGATCGTACCCCCAGCGATTACCGCCACCGCCTGTAAGATTATTGCCCGCTCTGCGTCAGTATGGCGGGCGACCGTTGTATCCAGTGCATGAACTCCTGTGGCGGCAGCGCCTTCGCAAAATACCAGCCCTGACAATACTGTACGCCACGTTCGCGCAGCCACTCGATTTGCTCAACCGTCTCTACCCCTTCCGCAATCATCTTCAGGTGTAAGCTTTGCGCCATTTCGATGATATGTTCGGCAATCAGGTGACTGGTGCTGTTGGTGGACAACGTACTAATAAATGATTTGTCGATCTTCAGGATATCGATATTCAACGCGGATAAATTGTGTAGATTGGAATATCCCGTCCCAAAATCATCAAACGCCACTTCATAACCCGCCTGACGAAACGCCTGGATTACCGCGGTCATTTTATCTACATCAATAAATCCGCGTTCCGTCACCTCGACTTTAATTTGCTGTGCCGCCACAGAGTACTCACGGTTTTTGTCGGTAATCAGGGCAATAAGTCGGGATGAATGAAAGTCAGAAGCAGAGAGGTTTATCGAGATATAAAGCTGAGGATGCGCCGACAGAAAATATCCTAAATCGTTGAATACCTCTTCAATCACGTAATCCGTGATCCGCTCAATCATTCCCTCTTTTTCAGCCAGCGGAATAAACTCGGTTGGGCTCATTACTTCACCATCACAGCCCGGCCAGCGCAGCAGAGCCTCAGCCCCTACGCACTGACCGTTTTCGATATCAATGATCGGCTGGTAGTGCAGACACAGTTGACGTTTTTTGATTGCGCGTTTTAACAAGCGGCGGGGAGATAAGTATTCCTGACGCGTGCGCCACCACATTAACAGCATCAGGATGCTGCAGATAATCCCGAAAGGAATCGTTAACGCAGCCTCATGATAGAAAATCGAATGTATGCGTTTATCCGAGGTCGACACAATAATCGCAATCGGGCGTTTTTCTGAATGCACTTTGGTGTAGAAGCGATCGTCCAACTGGAAGGTTGAGGCTTCACCGTGCACCAACGGCAATAACTGCGCAATAGGCGCCCCTTCGCTGGCAGAGAAAAAAGTACCCGTTACCGTGTCATACACGCCCCAGGACAGGTCCGGGTCATCTGACATAACTTCGCTGTAAGATAATGGGTTGATGACGACAACGTAGTTTCCACGTTGCATATACGTCATTCTGTAGCCAGCGAAAAAGGGGGTATCGCGATAGTAATAGATGGAGATGTCCGGCGTACGTTTATAGTCGGCGGTCGGCATAATATAGGCGACTGGCGGCGCCATCGACGTAGAGCACAAAAAATGATCGCCCTGCGCATAAATTAGCTCGCTGATATATAAACGACCACGAATAATATCTAGCATATTTTTCTGATGTGCCGGGGTACACATCTTACCTTGATACAACAGGGCCATATCTCGCGCTAAATCGGCTTGTTGGATCACCAATTCAGTTTTATTTAACACCAGTTGCGCAAAAGAGCGAAGTTGATTACGGGTTTCGGACATTGCCCGGATTTGAGCAAACCATAACGCCAGCACCACGGGGAGCAATACCACCATGAATGTTCCGAGGAACTTCAGTATCTTGCGTCGCGCACTGTGATTCATGTCAGCCCTGTTTCCCTGTTTCGTATATGCCAGAACCCATTAAGGCAAGATGCTATAAACACCGACTGATTAAGTTGCATGAATCTATCAGTATTAGCAACAGACTTCTCTATGTAAAAGTCTGATAATAGTTGATGATGATATTATTTTTCCGTAAGGCAAACTTAAAGTTATGCTTATTTCATAACGTTATTATCCTCAAGGAGTAATTTTTTATAAGCACTATCCTGGCTTTATTTAAGAAATTCATTAGATTTTTTAACGATGAATTTAGGATAAATAAAACAGGTAACAAAAATGCATCTTTAAGATTGATTATTTAGTATCATTGCTTCCTTAAATATAACCACATATTTAACATGGTTATCATCCTGCAAAAAATACGCCCAACACTGGTGAACAAACGAGCATATGTGATATAGTTCACAAAAATCATGTAACAGAAACGATGTTTCATTCATGTTATTGCCCGTCGATAGCCAGAGTACTACACCCTCGGTGAACACCCCCGCGCTGTCCTGGGCATCCAGACTTTCTGAGGACGTTTTTCATGGCAACGATAACAACTGGCGTGGTTCTTCTGCGGTGGCAATTACTCAGTGCAGTGCTGATGTTTTTAGCCAGTACGCTCAATATCCGTTTTCGTAAATCAGATTATATTGGCCTGGCCGTCATTAGCAGCGGTTTAGGGCTGGTTTTTGCCTGCTGGTTTGCGACCGGATTACTCGGCATAACCCTGGTGGATATGTCCGCAATCTGGAAGAACATTGAAACCGTAATGGTTGAAGTGATGAGCCATACACCGCCAGACTGGCCGATGGTGTTGAACTGATAACAGAATTGCATATGGCTACCCCAGTTCTGAGGTAGCCATAATTTTCAGCGAAAAGCAGAAGGATTAGAACGGAATATCGTCGTCGAAATCCATCGGCGGCTCATTAGACGGCGCTGCCGGAGCCGACTGCTGCTGCGGGCGAGACTGCGCGCCGCCGCTGAACTGATTGCCACCTTGCGGCTGCTGAGGCTGACCCCAACCACCCTGCTGCTGGCCGCCACCTGCCGGAGCCCCACCACCCTGACGACCGCCCAGCATTTGCATGGTGCCGCCAACGTTAACTACAACTTCGGTGGTGTACTTTTCTACGCCGGATTGATCGGTCCATTTGCGGGTACGCAGCTGACCTTCGATATAGACCTGGGAACCTTTACGCAGATATTCGCTGGCAACTTCTGCCAGTTTGCCGAACAGCACCACACGGTGCCATTCAGTCTGCTCTTTCATTTCGCCGGTCGCTTTATCACGCCAGGATTCGGAAGTAGCCAGCGTAATGTTGGCAACTGCGCCACCATTCGGCATATAGCGTACTTCCGGGTCCTGGCCCAGATTACCGACGAGAATCACCTTGTTTACGCCTCTGCTGGCCATGATTGTGTCTCCTGAAAAACGTTACTGAATAAGTGTAAGCGCGGGATTGTAGCATTTCCAATAGCGCTTTTACTACGTTGCGAGATCGATTCCAGTAAACAACCCCAGACAGACATTGTTGCACAGGCATCTGCGTTTTGCATTCCAATACTGTATATCCATTCAGGTCAGGTTGTGTCATAATTAACCGTTTGTGATCGCCGGTAGCACCATGCAGCCAGGCAAAAAAGCGTTTAATCCGGGAAAGATGAATGGATAAGATCGAAGTTCGGGGCGCCCGCACCCATAATCTCAAAAACATCAACCTCGTCATCCCGCGCGACAAGCTGATTGTCGTCACCGGGCTTTCGGGCTCAGGCAAATCTTCGCTCGCTTTCGACACCTTGTATGCCGAAGGGCAGCGTCGTTACGTTGAATCGCTTTCCGCGTACGCGCGTCAGTTTCTGTCGCTGATGGAAAAGCCGGATGTCGACCACATTGAGGGGCTGTCTCCCGCCATCTCAATTGAACAAAAATCGACATCCCACAACCCGCGATCCACGGTAGGTACGATTACCGAAATTCACGACTATCTGCGTCTGCTGTTTGCCCGCGTTGGCGAACCGCGCTGCCCGGATCACGACGTTCCCCTGGCGGCCCAGACCGTTAGCCAGATGGTGGACAACGTTCTGTCGCAGCCGGAAGGCAAACGTCTGATGCTGCTGGCGCCGGTGATTAAAGAGCGTAAAGGCGAGCATACTAAAACGCTGGAAAACCTGGCAGGCCAGGGCTATATCCGCGCCCGTATCGACGGTGAAGTGTGCGACCTTTCCGATCCGCCCAAGCTTGAACTGCAAAAGAAACACACTATTGAAGTGGTGATTGACCGCTTTAAAGTCCGCGACGATCTCACCCAGCGACTGGCAGAATCCTTTGAAACCGCGCTGGAACTGTCCGGTGGTACGGCGGTGGTCGCCGATATGGACGATCCGAAAGCGGAAGAGTTGCTGTTCTCCGCCAACTTCGCCTGCCCGATCTGCGGCTACAGCATGCGGGAGCTGGAACCACGTCTGTTCTCGTTCAATAACCCAGCGGGTGCATGCCCGACCTGTGACGGTCTCGGCGTGCAGCAGTATTTCGATCCTGACCGGGTGATCCAAAATCCGGAACTGTCGCTGGCCGGTGGTGCTATCCGCGGCTGGGATCGCCGTAACTTCTATTACTTCCAGATGCTTAAGTCACTGGCGGAACACTATAAATTCGACGTTGAAGCCCCATGGGCCAGCCTGAACCCTGCCGTGCATAAAGTGGTGCTGTACGGTTCCGGTAAAGAGAATATCGAATTTAAATACATGAACGATCGCGGCGATACGTCCGTACGCCGCCATCCGTTCGAAGGCGTATTGCACAATATGGAGCGCCGTTATAAAGAGACGGAATCCAGCGCGGTACGTGAAGAATTAGCCAAGTTCATTAGCAACCGACCGTGCGCCAGCTGTGAGGGGACGCGTTTACGCCGGGAAGCCCGCCACGTATTTGTCGAAAATACGCCGCTGCCCGCGATTTCCGACATGAGCATCGGTCACGCCATGGATTTCTTCAACAACCTGAAGCTTGCGGGTCAGCGAGCGAAGATTGCAGAGAAAATTCTCAAAGAGATTGGCGATCGTCTGAAGTTCCTGGTCAACGTCGGCCTCAACTATCTGACGCTGTCGCGTTCAGCAGAAACGCTCTCCGGCGGCGAAGCCCAGCGTATTCGTCTGGCAAGCCAGATCGGCGCAGGTTTGGTCGGCGTAATGTACGTGTTGGATGAACCGTCTATCGGTCTGCATCAGCGCGATAACGAGCGTCTGTTGGGTACGCTTATCCACCTGCGTAATCTGGGCAATACCGTCATTGTGGTTGAGCACGATGAAGACGCGATTCGCGCCGCTGACCACGTTATCGACATCGGCCCCGGCGCGGGCGTTCACGGCGGCCAGGTGGTTGCCGAAGGTACGCTAAAAGATATCATGGCCGTGCCTGAGTCGCTGACCGGCCAGTACATGAGCGGTAAGCGCAAGATTGAAGTGCCGAAACAGCGCGTGGCGGCAGACCCGGAAAAAGTGTTGAAGCTGACCGGCGCGCGCGGTAACAACCTGAAAGATGTCACCCTGACGCTGCCGGTTGGTTTATTTACCTGCATTACCGGTGTTTCCGGTTCGGGTAAATCGACGCTAATTAACGACACGCTGTTCCCGATTGCGCAGACGGCGCTGAACGGCGCCACGCTGGCTGAACCCGCGCCATATCGTGATGTTCAGGGCCTGGAACATTTCGACAAAGTGATCGACATTGACCAAAGCCCGATTGGCCGTACGCCGCGCTCTAACCCGGCAACCTACACCGGCGTGTTTACGCCAGTGCGCGAACTGTTTGCCGGCGTGCCGGAGTCGCGTGCGCGCGGTTATACTCCGGGTCGTTTCAGCTTTAACGTCCGCGGCGGACGCTGTGAAGCCTGTCAGGGCGACGGCGTGATCAAAGTCGAAATGCACTTCCTGCCGGATATCTACGTGCCGTGCGATCAGTGTAAGGGCAAGCGCTATAACCGCGAAACACTGGAGATTAAGTACAAGGGCAAGACTATCCACGAAGTGCTGGATATGACGATTGAAGAAGCGCGTGAGTTCTTCGATGCCGTTCCGGCGCTGGCGCGTAAGCTGCAAACGCTGATGGACGTGGGTCTGACGTACATTCGACTGGGTCAGTCCGCCACCACGCTCTCGGGCGGTGAAGCGCAGCGCGTGAAGCTGGCGCGTGAACTGTCCAAACGCGGTACCGGTCAAACGCTGTATATTCTCGACGAACCGACCACCGGTCTGCATTTTGCGGATATTCAGCAACTGCTGGACGTGCTGCATCAGCTCCGGGATCAGGGCAACACCATCGTAGTGATTGAGCACAATCTGGACGTGATAAAAACCGCTGACTGGATTGTCGATCTCGGTCCGGAAGGCGGCAGCGGCGGCGGGGAAATTCTGGTTTCAGGCACACCAGAAACAGTCGCTGAGTGTGAAGCCTCACACACGGCCCGTTTCCTCAAACCACTGTTGTAATCATGCCGATGGCGCTACGCTTATCAGGCCTACAAAATATGCATAATTGCTTGTAGGCCGGATAAGGCGCTGGCGCCTCATTGCGGAAAACAGATCAGGACTGCGCCAGTATCCGGCGTTTATCTTCCGGCAGCGTGTTTACGGCCTGCTGATAAGAGGCGTCTACCAGGTAGTAGATTTGCGAATCCGGCAGCGAGCCGTCCAGATACACCGTACTCCAGTGCGCCTTATTGAGATGCCGGCTTGGCCGTACATCGCTATGCTGCTGACGTAACAACTCTGCCAGTTCCGGGCTGGTTTTCAGTGACACCGCCGGGCGTTCTTCCACCTCTTTTACCATGGCAAAAAGCACATCTTCGACTTTGATTTGTGTGGCCTTCCAGTCACTGTGTACGCTCTGCTCGGCGCCCATTTTTGCCATGCAGTATTGCAGCAACTCCGAATTCGTCATCTTAATTCCCCTTACCAGCATATTGCCTAATGAGAACATCTTTTATTCAGTGTGCAGCAAGTCCGCAAAAGGTAAAAGCAGGCAACGCAAATTTGTTTAAAAAAACAACAACCGCAAGCAACGTCCTCAATACTCCGAGTTGACGATCACCTCTTCACCAAACGCGCCGGCCTGTGGCAACGGTTTATAAGTGGAGTTAGAAGCGCGTAAAATACGAATACCGCGAATACCCACATCTCGGGCGGCGGTAATGTCATTATCAGAGTCGCCGTAGAACATGCGGATATTTTTATCCTGCAGCCACTGCGTTTTCGTATTCTGACCCGGCTTATCACCGGCAAAAATGACCGGGTTCATATTGCCGGCCGGGATGTGAAAGTTATCGGACAGCGTTTTCGACACCGTTTCGGTCTTCGTCTGGCTACGCCCGGTTACGAAAAAGATGCTGTCGCCGCGACGCACGTGCATATCAATCAACTGACGCGCCACTTCTTTCGGAATGCTGAATTCGTCCCAGCCATTGTTCATTTTTTCCCAGAAGGCCGGATTTTTCAGGTAATCCTCACTGTCCGGAGAATACGTTTTTTTTCCGCGCCAGAAGCCTGGGCTGGAAAAGAGGACGGTGTCATCGATATCAAACCCGACGGCCATCGGCGGGCGTCCGGTCAGGCTGTTTTCAATTTGTGCCACGGAGACCCAGTGAATGGGTGCCTGCTCAGCGAGTTTTGCAACGTTGGTGCCTGGATTAAGCTGAGAGGGAGAAGAAACTAACGCCTGGGCCGGCTGATTTAGCGTGAACAATAAACAAACGGCACTCAGTGCCAACGTAAACTTGCGCATATTTTTCCCTAAGTAGTCAGTTAGTTATCATTTTTTTATTAACAACTGGTCAAAAAACTATCTGACCTTACCCCTTAGGGGGAGGGAAAGGAAGGATTTTCTCTGGTTTTGTCCTGGAAAAAGAGCATGATCACATTGGAAAACAGACCAATAGCACGGTGAAAGAAAGTAGGCCGGATAAGGTGATTACACCTCTATCCGGCAATACAATGCCTGATGGCGCGACGCTTATCAGGCCTAAAAACCCGGTTACATGACGGCGGCAAATGCCTTCGCCACGCGTTGCACGTTACCGTGATTCAACCCGGCCACGCACATACGACCGCTGGCTATCAGGTACACACCGAACTCATCGCGCAGGCGATCGACCTGAGCAGCGCTGAGCCCGGTATAGCTGAACATCCCGCGCTGTTGCAGCAGGTAATCAAAGTTACGACCAGGGATCTCCGCATTCAATACGTTAACCAGCGCCTGGCGCATCGCCAGAATACGGGTACGCATCTCTTCGACTTCCGCCAGCCAGTTGGCTTTCAGCGCGTCATCACCCAACACCGAGGCCACGACCTGCGCACCAAAGTTTGGCGGGCTGGAATAGTTACGACGCACCGTCGCTTTTAGCTGCCCCAGAACGCGGCTGGCGGCATCAGCGTCTTCACAGACCACTGAAAGTCCGCCGACACGTTCGCCGTACAAAGAGAAAATCTTCGAGAATGAGTTGCTGACCAGTGCAGGCAATCCGGCGCTGGCAATGGCGCGGATCGCATAGGCATCGTCTTCCATTCCGCCGCCGAAACCCTGGTAAGCAATATCCAGGAACGGGATCAGATCGCGAGCTTTCAGGATCTCAATGACACCATCCCACTGCGCGGGGGTTAAATCCGCACCCGTCGGGTTATGGCAGCACGGATGCAGCAGTACGATGCTGCGCGCCGGTAAGGTGTTCAGCGTGGCCAGCAGGTCGTTGACACGCACGCCATTGGTGGTGTCGTCATACCAGGGGTAAGTACTTACTTCGAATCCAGCACCTTCAAAAATCGCGATGTGGTTTTCCCAGGTCGGATCGCTGACCCACACGCCAGAATCAGGGAAATAGCGTTTCAGGAAGTCTGCGCCAACCTTTAGCGCACCGGAGCCGCCCAGCGTCTGAATCGTTGCGACGCGCTGCTGCTGGAGAACCGGATGCTCTGCGCCAAACAGCAGCGGCGCAATAGTATGGCGATAAGTGTTCAGACCTTCCATCGGCAGATACAGCGAAGCGCCATGCGGTTTGGCATTCAGTCGGGCTTCCGCTTCTGCCACCGCTTTAAGCTGAGGAATAATGCCGTCTTCGTTGTAGTACAGACCGATGCTGAGGTTCACTTTGTCGCTACGTGCATCGTCTTTGAAACGCTCCATGAGCGATAAAATCGGGTCGCCAGCGTAGGCGTCAACTTTTTGAAACACGTGTGGTTCTCCAGGTTTACAGGCAGGGGTTAAGAACACAATAAACCGGAAGCGGGAGAAGATCGAGAGGATGTTGAGAGGAATATTGCCGGATGGCGGCGTAACCGCCTTATCCGGCACATCATGAACTTAATCGATGTACTTCATTGCCACCCTTGAGGTCAGGCGCGTGATAAGTTCGTAAGCACTTACTTTCGTCATTTCAGCAATGCGTTCAACGGGCAGGCCTTCACCCCACAGGATAACCGAATCGCCGGCTTTGTCCTGCGCCTCGGGACCTAAATCGACGCAAATCATATCCATCGCGACGCGACCGACGATCGGCACTTCACGGCCATTGACCAGTACCGGTGTCCCAGACGGCGCAGCGCGCGGATAACCATCGCCATAGCCCATCGCCACCACGCCCAGACGCGTGTCGCGCTCGCTCAGCCAGGTTCCACCATAGCCAACCGGCTCGCCCGCTTTGTGTTCACGCACCGCAATCAGGCTGGAAGTGAGCGACATCACCGGCTGGCAGCCAAAATCGGCACCGATAGAGTGGTTTTCCAACGGCGATACGCCATACAGAATCAGCCCCGGACGCGCCCAGTCGAAGTGAGACTGCGGCCACAGCAGAATACCACCCGACGCGGCGATCGAACGTTGACCCGGTTTGCCTGCGCAAAAGCTATTGAAGATATCGAGCTGCTTTTCGGTCGCGCCGCACTCAGGCTCGTCCGCGCGCGCAAAGTGGCTGACGATATTGACCGGCTGGCGCACGTTTTCGCATTGCGTCAAGCGCTGATAAAACGCCTCGGCCTGCTCCGGACGCACGCCCAGGCGGTGCATTCCCGTGTCGAGCTTCATCCAGACGGTGACCGGT
Source organism: Citrobacter sp. RHBSTW-00859 (assembly GCF_013729795.1). Taxonomy (NCBI): domain Bacteria; kingdom Pseudomonadati; phylum Pseudomonadota; class Gammaproteobacteria; order Enterobacterales; family Enterobacteriaceae; genus Citrobacter; species Citrobacter sp. RHBSTW-00859. The sequence continues at coordinate 4,639,387 of NZ_CP056284.1, forward strand.
TCAGCCAGTACCGCGGCTTCCAGAGCTTCAAGCTGCTCCTGGTTGTGGACGGCAGTATGCAGACGCTGCGCGGAGATAGTCGGCAGATCGGAAGCATCAAAAAATCCTTCCAGCAGCAGGATGGGCTGCGTGATCCCTCCCGCTCGCAACCGCAGGGCTTCTTCAAGACGAGCGACACCAAAAGCGTCCGCATCGGGGAGCGTTCGCGCGGTCTCTAACAGACCATGGCCGTAAGCGTTCGCTTTCACGACCGCAACCAGTTTACTGGCTGGAGCCAGTTCACGCAGACGTTGCAGGTTGTGTCGCAGAGCGCGGCGGTTAATGACTACAGTTGCCGCTTGCATTTGTATTCCTTGATAAGTATTTGCTTGAGTAACCTGATTCAGTGTTGTTATTCGTCGTCGTACTGCGGGCCAGCATAGTTATCGAAGCGCGACCACTGACCGTTAAACGTCAGGCGCACCGTACCGATCGGACCATTACGCTGTTTACCGATAATGATCTCGGCGATGCCTTTCAGGTCGCTGTTTTCGTGATAAACCTCATCACGATAGATAAACATGATTAAGTCGGCATCCTGCTCGATGGAGCCGGACTCACGCAGATCCGAGTTGACCGGACGCTTATCGGCGCGTTGTTCCAGAGAGCGGTTAAGCTGCGACAGCGCCACCACCGGCACATGCAGTTCTTTCGCTAACGCTTTCAGCGAGCGGGAAATTTCAGCAATTTCCAGCGTACGATTGTCGGAGAGCGACGGCACGCGCATCAGCTGCAGGTAGTCGATCATGATAAGTCCGATACCACCGTGTTCGCGGGCGATACGACGGGCACGTGAGCGCACTTCCGTTGGCGTCAGGCCGGAGGAGTCATCAATATAGATGTTTCGTTTCTCCAGCAAAATACCCATTGTTCCGGAAATTCGCGCCCAGTCTTCATCATCCAGTTGACCGGTACGGATTTTGGTTTGGTCTACACGTGAGAGTGAGGCCAGGGAACGCATCATGATCTGTTCTGAGGGCATTTCAAGACTAAAGATAAGAACCGGCTTATCTTGCAACATCGCCGCATTTTCGACGAGGTTCATTGCAAATGTCGTTTTACCCATCGACGGACGCGCGGCGACGATAATTAAGTCTGACGGCTGCAAACCAGCAGTCTTTTTATTGAGGTCGTCATAACCGGTGTTGACCCCGGTGACACCATCGTGGGGCTGCTGGAACAGCTGTTCGATACGCGCGACGGTAGCGTCGAGCACATCGGTAATATTTTTCGGACCTTCGTCTTTATTGGCGCGACTTTCAGCAATTTTAAAGACGCGGGATTCCGCGAGGTCCAGCAGATCTTCACTGGAACGGCCTTGCGGATCAAACCCGGCTTCCGCGATCTCGTTCGCCACCGAAATCATGTCACGAACAACGGCACGTTCGCGGACAATATCCGCATAGGCACTAATGTTCGCTGCACTTGGCGTATTTTTAGATAACTCAGCCAGGTAAGCAAAACCGCCGACGCTGTCCAGTTGCCCCTGAACTTCCAGCGATTCTGCAAGCGTGATCAGATCGATGGGTTTTCCCATCTCCTGCAGGCGATGCATTTCGGTGAAGATGTGCCGGTGCGGTCGGGTATAAAAATCTTCCGCCACCACACGCTCAGCCACATCGTCCCAGCGCTCGTTATCCAGCATTAAACCGCCCAACACCGACTGTTCCGCTTCAATCGAGTGCGGCGGTACTTTCAGCCCGGCGACCTGGGGATCGCGCTCACGAGCATCAGTCTGTTGTTTGTTGAAGGGTTTATTTCCTGCCATAGTGAATGGAGTTACCGAGATAATGATTGGGTCGAAAGATTACCACATTTCTTTTGGAGGAAGCATGGCAACACGTATTGAATTTCACAAGCATGGTGGCCCTGATGTACTCAAGGCTGTGGAGTTTACGCCCGTAGACCCGGCGGAAAATGAAATCCAGGTCGAGAACAAAGCGATTGGGATCAACTATATCGACACCTATATCCGCAGTGGTCTTTATCCACCGCCTTCTCTGCCCAGCGGTCTGGGTACCGAAGCCGCAGGCGTGGTCAGTAAAGTCGGTAGCAAAGTGACGCACATTAAAGCCGGCGATCGCGTGGTTTACGCTCAGTCTCCCCTGGGCGCCTACAGCTCAGTGCATAACGTCCCGGCTGATAAAACCGCTATTTTGCCCAACGCTATCTCGTTTGAACAAGCTGCCGCCTCATTTCTTAAAGGGCTCACCGTTTTTTATCTGTTGCGTAAGACCTATGAAATTCAGCCCGATGAACCATTTTTATTCCATGCGGCAGCAGGCGGCGTCGGTATGATTGCCTGCCAGTGGGCAAAAGCATTGGGTGCGAAGCTGATTGGCACTGTCGGTAATGCGCAAAAAGCGCAAATTGCGCTGCAGGCCGGCGCATGGCAGGTCATTAACTATCGTGAAGAGAGCATTGTAGAACGTGTAAAAGAGATCACTGGCGGTAAAAAAGTGCGGGTGGTGTATGACTCGGTGGGGAAAGATACCTGGGAAGCCTCACTGGATTGCCTGCAGCGCCGGGGGCTCATGGTCAGCTTTGGTAATGCTTCCGGACCGGTGACTGGCGTTAACTTAGGCATTCTGAATCAGAAAGGTTCGCTGTACGTGACTCGCCCTTCACTCCAGGGTTACATCACCAACCACCATGAATTAACCGAAGCCAGCAATGAGCTTTTCTCGCTGATTGCCAGCGGAGTGATCAAAGTGGATGTCGCACCGGGCCAGACGTTCGCACTGCACGACGCGCAGCGTGCTCATGAAGTGCTGGAAAGCCGGGCCACACAGGGGTCGAGTTTGCTGATCCCGTAACGCCCTCATTTCCGCTAAATAATTCAAGCCGCCAACAAACCTGCGGTTTGAATTATGAAGGGGGAAGAAAGAATTAGGGCTTCCCGTAGGAAGCCCTTTCTTTTTTTAGTTCGGCTGTATGTAGGGTACAGCTCGATGAATTCGTTAACCTGGCAATAGTGACAGATTTGATAATCAATTCCTATTTGCTTCTAAAGGCAATGTTGCAGGTTGTGACACACCGCTCAATACCTTAGTAAAATCGGCGGTTATTGCGCTGATACTGTGGGACTTTTGGCGCTTTTATCGCCTTGATAACCCACACCACGGCAACGGCCAATAACAGCCAGGGCAACAGTTTAATCATCAACGCAAATAGTCCGCCCAAAAACATCACCACAGTGGCTACCACCAATGCGGCCAGCACTCCCAGCAAAGATACGCCGGTGACCATCAACATGATAAAAAATCCAATCACAAAAAGTAGTTCCAGCATGGCTCTCTCCCGAAATGAAATACTCTCCACAGCTTTACAAGAAACATGCCAAAATTAATATATTGATTTATAAAGCAAACGCCCCGCGACGAAGCGCAGGGCGTGGTGAAATTCACTAACTTTTGGCGAAAACTTAACGTTTGTCTGCCACCAGCTTCAGCGCATGTTCCAGAACCTCAATATCTGCCCCGGCTTTATGCGCATTTTCGCTCAGATAGCGACGCCACTGCCGTGCCCCTGGAATCCCCTGAAACAGTCCCAGCATATGGCGCGTGACATGCCCCAAATAGGTTCCTTTACTCAGTTCACGCTCAATATACGGATACATCGCACGCACTACGGCGACCGGATCGGCATCTTCGCTGGTGAAAGCAAAAATCTCGCGGTCAACGGACGCCAGAATACCTGGGTTTTGATAAGCTTCGCGCCCCACCATCACGCCATCCATATGTTGCAGATGGATTTTCGCTTCTTCCAGCGATTTTATACCACCGTTGATCGACATTGTCAGATGCGGAAAATCGCGCTTTAGCTGGTAAACACGGTCATAATCCAGCGGTGGGATTTCGCGGTTTTCTTTCGGGCTTAACCCGGACAACCAGGCCTTACGGGCGTGGATGATAAACATCTCACATTCACCATTACCGGAGACCGTGTTGATGAAATCGCACAGGAATTCGTAGCTGTCCTGGTCATCAATACCGATACGGGTTTTCACCGTTACCGGAATCGATACCACATCGCGCATCGCTTTGATGCAATCAGCGACCAGTTGCGCATTTCCCATCAGACAGGCACCAAACATTCCATTCTGTACACGGTCGGAAGGGCAACCCACGTTGAGGTTAATTTCGTCATAGCCCCGTTGTTCAGCAAGCTTTGCGCACTGCGCCAGCGCAGCCGGATCGCTCCCGCCCAGTTGCAAAGCGACTGGATGTTCTTCTTCGCTATACGCCAGATAATCGCCTTTACCATGAATGATCGCGCCGGTGGTTACCATCTCCGTGTAGAGCAGCGTCTGGCGGGACAGTAAGCGCAAAAAGTAGCGGCAATGTCTGTCCGTCCAGTCGAGCATAGGAGCAACACTAAACCGACCATTCCAGTGATTGTCAGTATTTTCAGGCATTGCGCTGGTTTGGCTGGTTTTTATCATTTCAAGATTACCGTGCATTTTTTGACATTTAAGTATATTTTTCTCTCATCAGGTCCCCACTCAGGCCCCCACGCTTATGGGAACCTGAAATAACGAGACAGAGTAATGGCATACTATAACATAGAGAAACGATTAAAATCTGATGGCACTCCACGCTACCGCTGTACCGTGCTCATTAAGGAAAAAGGCGTTATCACATTCAGAGAAAGTAAAACCTTCCCAAAACAGGCGCATGCTAAAACATGGGGATCCCAGAGGGTTATGGAACTGGATCTTTATGGTCTCCCATCATCTGATGATGCAACCGGAATAACAGTCCGTGATTTGTTGCAAAAATACATCAATGATCCAAACGCTGGTGGCAAAGCGGGACGAACAAAAAGCTATGTTCTTAATATGCTCGTTGACTGCGACATTGCAGCTATCCCCCTGCTGTCTTTAACCGCAAATGACGTCATAGAGCACTGTCGATTGCGAAATAATGCAGGAGCCGGGCCAGCGACCGTAAGCCACGACGTCAGCTATCTTGGAAGCGTGCTAGATTGTGCAAAGCCAGTGTATGGCATTAACTATACTAGCAATCCGGCAAAAGAGGCACGCCCTCACCTCCTAAAATTGGGGTTAATTGGAAAATCAAATCGACGTAGTCGTCGACCAGCATCTGAAGAACTAGACATGCTGATTGAAGGCCTGAAGCAACGTTCTCAAAGGCGGGGATCAAAAATCCCATTCGTCGATATTCTGATGTTTTCTGTTTTATCATGCATGCGCATTGGCGAGGTTTGCCGTCTGCGATGGGATGATATCGATGAAAAACAAAAATCAGTGCTGGTGAGAGACAGGAAGGATCCACGTAAAAAAGAAGGGAACCACATGAATGTCGCTTTACTCGGAGAAGCCTGGGATATTGTCCAGCGCCAGCCGCGTAAGTCAGAGCTAATATTCCCTTATATAAGCAGTTCCGTAACGGCAGGATTCCAAAGGGTAAGAAGTGCTCTTGGAATTGAGGATCTAAGATATCATGACCTTAGAAGGGAAGGCGCCAGCAGACTTTTTGAAGCTGGATTCAGTATAGAGGAAGTGGCCCAAGTTACTGGCCACAGGTCGCTGAATGTACTGTGGCAAGTTTACACAGAGCTATTCCCTAAATCACTTCATGTAAGGCTTGAACAATTGCAAAAGTCCAGAAAAAATGACTAAACGAAAGCCCGTATAAACGGGCTTTTTTTTCATTACATAACTGGGCAATCGTCGAACTCTCCATTCCTGGCATCATTAATGATGTACGTGATCACTCCGAATATAGCGGGTGCAGAACTGTAACCGTCATCATCTACTGGCAGCGCTTCCCTTCTCCCGTTCTCCAGATTTATCAGGTGGGGCTGAGGGTGAGTTCGGTATCGCTTGATCCTGAATTCCCCATCTATCGCACATATCAGCAGCGAGCCATCACAGGCTGAAAGCGACGCGTCCACAACAAGTAGCGCCCCCTGGATTATCCCTTCCCTGAAATGTGAACGCGATGCCCGCATGAAATAAGTCGCTGCGGGCTGGCTGATTAGCTGCTGATCGAGGGAGATCCTTGTTTCAACGTAATCTGCCGCAGGTGAAGGAAAGCCCATGTTTACGCCCTCTCTTGAATACCGGATAAAAACACAGTATAAATACTGTATATACATCCAGTAAAGAGGCAATAAGCAATGTTCGTGGAACTCGTTTATGACAAAAGGAATTTTGATGGTCTGCCCGGTGCAAAAGATATCATTCTGGGCGAATTGACTAAGAGGGTTCACCGGGTCTTCCCTGATGCTGATGTCCGGGTGAAACCGATGATGACGTTGCCGGCGATCAATACTGACGCCAGCAAGCATGAGAAAGAACAGATAAGCCGTACTGTTCAGGAAATGTTTGAAGAGGCTGAGTTCTGGCTTATTTCTGAGTAATATGAAGCGAGGCGCGCACTCTAATCATGTTATGAATCGACCCGTAGCCTGAACTTTCCAGACAATGGCTACGGTTTTTTAACGATTCGTCAGGCACACTAGTCCTGTTTTTCAGGTGGTATATTGCTTACTTTTTCAACGTGTCAAGTTCTGCTTTCAACTCGTGTACTGCCCCGATCAAGTCAGACACCAGGGCCAGATACGACACGTTAAGGATAGGGTTTTCCGGGTCCTCACCTCCCGCCTCAAACACATATAGTGGGTCCACTTCCTGGAGCTGCTGGGCTATAACCCCGCGGTCTCGTCGGCCATCCCCTCGCCATGTGAACTCGTAAGGCTCTATCCGGCTGACACGGTCCAGGGCACCTGTTTGTGCCGCAGTTGCTTCTTTTTTCAGGCGTCGATCCGAACCTGACGGAAATATCGCCCCATTTGCGGTATTGATTCCTCCGGAACCATTCGCAAAAAGCCAGTACTTTGTATAGCCAGCCCCGTCAGAGCAGGTCAACATTGGGCCTGCTGAGTCTGCCGTCCCTGCAGAACCAATGTAACCACCGAACGCCATGTTTAATGTGAACTGGCTTCCCGTACCTCCTGTTTTCTGTATGGTTGCCATCCCCGCAGGCGCAAATACCCGGCTCCCGGAGTAGATATGCTTTATATTAAAGGGCGCGGCTTTGATTGCCGGTGTGGCTTCCGTAATAACCGTCGTTGGTGCGGAAATATCGCCTTTCATACTAATGGCGAATGTCGCGGTATTTACTGATGCTATGCACTGAGAGAAGTCGGATAAATTACCGAGTGCAGCTGCTGTGTCTTTAAGCAGGTCGGTTATCTTTTTCCAGCTTGGTCCGGAAAACTGAGAGCCGTCAGGCAGCATCACAGTAATATCACCACCGGTGCTGAACACCATTTGCCAGTTCTGCTTGTCGTAATTAAGCCCACGAAGCGCCTCAGTTGTCTGCGCAACCAGCGCAGCGGTCACCTGGTTCTGGGTGGCTCGTGGAACAGCATTCCACGCAGAGGATGCTTGTGACGGGCCGGGATACTTGCTGATCAGGGTGATTTGAGTGTCACTGTCGATCGTCTTTACTGGCAGTGTGTAAGTAATACCGCCGACCGTAACGACAACAAAATCACCTGCAGCTAACTCAGTGGTGAAAGTGGTGTCAGTTCCGGCAACTGAGGCTGAGTTATTATTAAGGGTTAAAGTTCCTGCTGACATGGATTTCTCCTGAATTCAGATAATAAAAAACCCGCCGGAGCGGGATATTTTTGTATTTCATTGAGGACAATTCGAACTGGTGAAGTTATTTTTATTCACCCATCGCCAGTTAAATGGATAACCGGCCCTGTACTCAGTCTGATTAGCAACTTTTCGCACACCGTAAATGTGTACCGACTGGGGCAGCCCGCCAGACACAAACTCAGCCTGACAAACCGGTTTCTGTTTCTCAAGAACAGGTCCTGAACACGCTGAAAGCACCAGACAGACAATAACCGGAATTATTATATTTTTCATTTCGACACCAAGGTTAATTATTTAAACAAAAAATAACCAATAGCATTGAATAATAAAAATAGTTTTAATAGATCAATATTCTAAAATTGATCGTTTAAATCGATCAGTTTAATCATATGCAGCTGTGTTTATCGCCGTTATCACAATGCCACTATTCGTTGATCCGATCGAGGCCCCACTCGCTGTGGTTGAACTTTGCCCCCTAATTCTTGTACCACCAGTGTCGTCATGGCAACCCGTCCCCACATCAACAGACTGAAATATTGGCTGTCCACCTGGTGCAGAACCCGCATGGAGGATGACAGATCCCAGCCCCATCGGATTTACGGCCCATTTTCCTGCCATGTATGTATCAATGTTAAGCCCACCACTTACAGCACCTGGTGAACCAATAGTTGTAAGGTCGCTTAATACCCGGGACTCATTCGTAAGTACCAGTGTCCCTTCGGCATCCCATATAGCCACACCCCAGGCCGGAAGGGTAAGCGGATATATGGCAAAAAAATAGGCCTCAAGGACAAAAGCCGATCCCCTGTAATTAGACGCATCAACACTGAACGTATTGCCACTTTTTGAAGCAGATATCTTCGCCGGGGCGCTGGTTCTTGCAAATGCAATCCCTCCCTTCTGACCGTCGATAGTCACGGACGCCGAAGCACTGTTAAAATTTCCCCCAAAAGTTGAGTTTACAGTGACTTTCCGGTAAAGCGTCATTGGTGTGGAATCAGGCGTGATAAAAGGGTTCCCGTTAGGTAATGAAATCAATGCGCCATATTTAGCCATCTACGCAGTCTCCGCAAAAACGATTAACTGCACTTTGACTGCCGGGTAATCATTGATCCCATCACTACCTGAAGGCTGTATTGTTATGGTGTTTCCAGATGCAATAATATTTCTTTTATCTGTGTAACTTATTGTCCCTTTATCCTCCAGAGTACCAACCGCAAAACCGACCTTTAAACCGGGCTCGAGGTTGAACTGGTAGCTTCCCGTTTTCTGACCTAAAGCAAGATCGATGATTCCCACCACGGTTACAGGTTTAATGCCATAGTTATTCGGGACACCGTTAGCGTCCCATGAGGCAAATCCAAAATCAGACATTGGGAGCCACTCCTGTTAGTTTACCAATCTGCACAAACAAACGACCTTCCGGCCCCGTAAAGGAAAGATTGTTGTCGGCTTTAGAAAGACACCACCCCCCCTGATTTGCTACTTTGTAACCTTCTGACCAGATAGAACCTGAGATTTTCGCATTGTTGATTGCGGCGTTAGCAATTTTGGCGCTTGTTATACTTCCATTCTGAATAAACGCATCGCTGATAAACACCTGACCGTTAACTATCGCAAATGGCGAATAAACATTACTTCCCGAACCGGACATAACAACAAACTGGTTTGCATTAACAGCAACGCGCGTATCTACAGACACTCCATTAATAGTTACGGCTACCGATAACCCGGCATCATAATTTTGCCCCTTATACTTGATCCCCGTTTTCAGGGTATAAATGGCAGAACCACCTGACGCATCGGTATAGGCGGTCATTTTTTCCTGTATTGCAGCTTCTGTATCGCCAAACTGAGCCGCAACATCAGTTTCAAGTTTCGCAACTGCTTTTTCTGCGTCAGCGGCGACTTTAGACGCCTGAATAATGCCAGCCTTGTTTTCGCCATACTGCGCCCATTGCTGATTCACATTGTCGTAATCAGCCAGGGAGTTCTGAAGAATAGCTTCCAGGCTTGTTTCCAGTTGCCCCATTAATGCCTTGCCGTCTTCGGAAGACATAAAATTTTTGCCGATGTCGCCCAGATATTCATCAGCCTGAGAACTCGTTTCCCCCATCACCCAGGCGGTCCACTCACCAACATTGCCAATACGGTCAACAAGACGTGCCCGGTACCACTGCCGGATACCCGCCGGCATCATCCCATGCTGATAATTTGATGTCGGATAAGGAACCAGCGTAAGTTGCTGCGGATTGGCGTGGTCTCCCGTCGTCGAACGCTGGATTTCGGTATATGCCGTATCACCAGAACCATCAGGAAAGGCCCAGGTAATATTGATATTCCAGACAACATTGTCAGAAGCAACCAGATTAACGGGCGTCCCTGGCTTGCCAGCCTTACCGGAAAGGTATGTCTTATCCGCGTAGCCCCATGGAGAAGACGTTTCCTGCGCATTCAGCGCCCGGACACGCACATCATAAATTCCCGTATAAATCCCCTGAGCAGAGAATCCCTGCGCGCTGGTAACCGGAACGTTTATCCAGTCGCCGCTGTCCTTCCTCCACTGAGCAATGTACCGGATTGCACCATCAACCTTATCCCATGACACATCTAGGCTTGCCACAGTCAACCCCTGCGACACATGATCGCTTTCAGTCACCACGATATTTTTCGGCGCAGACAGGACGCTTATCGGCGTGACGGTGATTGGGGCCGACTCAATGCGAACACCATCATCGATATAGCGATATTTGTTCGGATCGTGCTGTACCGCGGTGATGGTAAAGCCGCCGTTACTATCATCACTGGCTGCTATTGATGTGACCCGAAAATACTGAATCGCCAGATTATCACTGTCAATTGCCCATACAGCACCAGCAACAGGTGGCTGGCTGAATGCGGTGGATACCGTCACTGTTTTTTTATCTGCGCTAACAGCACTGATTGTCCGCGTCTGCGCTTTACCATCGGGCAGGTTAACAACCAACCGATCATTAACGGTGTAGTCAGTTGCACGATCGAGGGTAACCTGACGGCCATTCACCGCACTGATTCGACCACCATTCTGCTTACCGGCGCGAAACGGGTCGGCCACACCAATGATTTCCGCAGGTAACGGAATGTACCCGTCGAGTCCTACGCCAAACGACACCGTGCCATCCTTCGCGTTTGAAAGAAGAACCCAACGCCCGCGCCGGTGTGCTTCGCTCTGTGAAGTGCAGCCAATTGCGGTCAGTGTTGTCTGCCGCACATCATACCGCTCAACAAGCCCTGAATCGTAGACACCTTCTACTGTATCGCTGTAGTGATTCTGCGGATCAGACCAGGAAACAAGACAGGAGCTGTAGCGGTTCTTATAAGACCCGCCAGCATAAGTGAACAAGCCATCAATGACATTTGAAACATTATAAACCCAGTCAACATCAGCTTGCGGAACATCAGCCTGGACGTAAATTTTTTCATTACCCCAGAACGTTATGCCACGAAACACAGCAGCCAGATCGCGCAGAACCTGATAAGCATCCTGCTGGTTCTGGATGAATACGTTACAGGTAAAACGGGGCTCTGTTCCCCCTGCTCCGTCTGAAACTTTTTCATCACAATACTGAGCGATGGAATACAGTTCCCACCTATCAACCATGGATACGTCAACGCGCGTACCCATACCATAAATTTCATCCAGCACCAGATCATAGAAAATCCATGCGGGGTTATTTGAATAAGCCATTTTGAAACCGCCGGACCACGACCCGGAGTAGGTACGCGTTGCAGGATCATAATTATCCGGCACCTTAATAAGCTTACCCTTTGGCTTGCAGGTGATTTTCGGCGCGCTGCCGTTGAACTGGCTGCTGTCCACCTCCACAAACAGGAGAGCGGTATTGGGATAACGAAATTTACTGTCGATGACCTCAGCAAAAGAAAAGACTTTAAAGGCATTTACCAGTTTTGAGTTAGAACCACTGGCATCTGGCGTGATACGTCTTACCCGGACGGACCAGCCGGAAACGGAATCCGGCAAGTCAATACGGTGATCGCGTTGATATTCTGTTGTGGTTTTACCATCGAACCTACCATTCACGACCGTCTGCCATGCTGCGCCATCCGTTGATAAATCAATGGCGTATTCCGTGACAGTCCCGACCATATCACCGTTATCTTTATACAAATACTGAACAGGAAGGCTCAGTTTTATACGGATCGCATCAAGAGAAAGATTGGAAAACTGGCGAGTCCACGGCGCTGTAGTGGTTACCGTTACACCCACGGCAAGCTCGTTGTCCACTTCCGGCATACCAGCGATATAGCTCTGGTCCTGAGTGCCTTTACGGAACTCCCATTTCACGCCCTGAAAATTGTATTCACCACTATCATTAGCCAGTGGAGTATCGTTGAGGAAAATCTGCTGTGCTGTCAGGTCACCCTTAATTTCACCTTCTGACAGCGCCACCAGCATTTTCAGTTTTGCCACTGACAACAGATCATCAGGTTGCTCTACTGGCGTATGCGCTTTGCCGCCGCCACCTTTGGCGCCATGAATAATGGTTTCACCTTCGAGGAGTCGCATATTTCACCCGTAAAAAAGGACGCATAAGCGCCCTGAGGTTAATAACTGTCAACTTACTGTTGATCGCTTGAATACATACCGGCGCTGATAATGGCCCCGCCAATTTCTCGCTCCCCATAGAGAACGGGAACGGGATACCCCATAGCCACCGTATTGACTGGCGCACCAAACGCATAGTTGGGTTTATTATCCGTACTGGAAGAGGCGCCAGTGTTAAACGATGGCTGCGGGGTGAGTAGTTGAACTACGCCGCCAAGCATCATTGAAACGCCAATGCCGGTCAGTACCGTTGTGGCGGTTATTGCACCCGCACTCATTGCCGCCCCCCATGCAGCAAGACTGGCACCAGCTGTAAAAAAAGCAGCGACCAGCGCCACTGCACCGATCACTACCTGAAGTACTCCGGCATTTTTTGCCCCCTCAATAATGGGACTGATGCGGTATGTATCACTACCCAGAGTCATATCGAACTCTTCAAGCCCAATATTGCTTTTCCCGCTGAAAAAGGCGAATTGGATCCCCTTCATATGCGCTTCTGACATGTATTTTTTAAATCCCGGCACCTGTGAGCACATCGCTCTCAGCATTTCACGAAGGTCAGCGACGTGGTATTGATGGCGTTTGCCAAATTTCTTCGCCATCTTGCCGTCAAGAATCAGTGTTTTCAGCATTCACAAACTCCTTATGCCTCACCACCCGCACAGTTCTGTCGCGGTAATATTTTCCATATGGGGTACGTGACGACAGATGCCCGGACATATGATGCAGAATGATATTATCGCCAAGATATACCGCTGCATGGTTGGTAACCGAAGCCTGGATGCTCATCATGATAATGTCGCCTGGCCGCATCTCACGGGGAGCCACTTCGACAAAACCTTCCTGTTGCCAGTTGTCGTCGTAGAGATGCTCCTTTCCTTCCTCCCACCACTCATATGGTACCGAGTAGTCCCCCAGAACGAGAGCGAACTCACGCTGAAAATACTCCCGGATAAGCGACCAGCAGTCTGCGTAACCGAGTACCCAAGGACGCCCAACATAGTCACGATCCTCCCGCGGAGAAATCGTGCAAAAATCACCATCTGGCCACGACATGATCCCCCATTCAATACCAGACCAGTCGCACTGAATGCGGTCCATTTCTGACGGCACCAGTTGCACCACGTCAGGATGTGAGTGAATAATCATAATGATGTCACCCAGTTCCCCTGCGCCCATCCTGTCTTCAGGGGAAAGCGTAAACATTTCTTCCGGGTTGTCGGCAATATTGCGACAGGGAATAAACGTCTGCGAGAAACCAGTCTGAATTATCACCCCACAGGCCTCTTTCGGGTATTCCGCAGCGACATGCTGGCGTATGGCATCCATCAATTTTTCACGCATCACTATTTCCCCTGCAGGTTAGCTGCCGGAAAACCACCAAACGGCAGAGGTGCATCCGGATCATGCCGATCCTGGCAATCCCGCCGCCGCCCGCCGCAGACATCTTTCGACGGGTCGTCGGTTGGTGTACCGTTTTTTGTAAAATATTTAGTCCCGTTGTAGTCACATCCGGTGCCACTTCGATACCAGCCACGAAGGCACCAGGTACAGACAGGCGTGATCTGACGAGTTGGTAGCTGAAGACTCTGAATGTCGAAGGGTGAACACAGTTCAAAATCAACCTGAACTCGTGTTTCCACCGTTTTCGCATTCACATAGAAAAGCTGCACCCGCTCGTCAATCGGACTCGCATTCGGGTTGCCATTATCCCAGTTAGCCCCATCCAGATATTTTGCCAGCGTGGTGTGGATCTTTACTTTTGCCTTAACCATGTCGTCATACTCAAGACACAGTGCCGTCACATAATTACCGACGTTACCGACAGACAGCATGGGGGTCGGCTGGACTCCCGTGCTCGAAAGTTCCATACCTTTAAGCTCATATGGATACGGATCATACTGATGCCCCTGCCAGATTATGGAAGGTAGATTATCCGCGGCAAACGACGCCCAGCCTTCCTCCTGGATGTTATGAGCATGAAAGCGCAGAATTTTTTCCATGCCAAAGTCAGTCCCGTCAATCTCAACAAGCTGAATGAGACTGCCAGGTTCTAACTGTTGTATATCACTGATAAAACTCATACCTACCCCCGAAAAAAAAACCGCCCCTTAGGCGGTTTTAATTTATGTAGAGTCTACAAAAATCTATAAGCATGATTGAATTGCCTTTATTCTCTTAACCTTTCCATTCCAAGGATCTAATGATCCTCGAAGAGAGTAATAATTAACTATTACGCTATTTTTTTCATAATAAACATCAACATTATCACTAACCGCTAACACACTGTAAAATCCGTAAGTTTTTTGCGCGGTAACACTATTCCCTAAAGGTTCTTTTTGCCAAGAGGAAAGAATACATTCCTGAGTTTCCTGCGGAGTATGTGAAGACAAAAAAGTAGCAGTTATAGGCTGCTCACCTCGATAGTTATATATATTCATACAACCAGTGAGATTCAACGCGATTGCTAACAACAATATCCTTTTCACTTTTTATCACCTGTAGACGTTTATAAAACTAATGCATAGTGTTATTTGATGCTGTGGTTATGTCATTCATGATACATGATAAAAAAATAACGTCATGGGGCAAAAGCCTGCTCGAAAGTGAATGCTACTGTCGCTTTTATCCCGGAAGGGAATGAAACACTGAATGAATCAGCTTTCACCCGATAGAGATTTTTCTCCCCCCAGGGGTTTGTCCACCAGAAAGAGGCTGTGACATGGGACATCAGAAAAGCACGTAGCACAGCAGCCTCGCTTCGGGTTCCTGTCCAGTCCAGGTTCCATGTTTCGGACTTGTCGTTAATTCCCATCCCGACTATTTGCTTATACCCGTCACCGAACTGAGCCTGAAGCGTGCGGACATTTTCAGTTCCCTGAGCCGTTTTGCGTGTTCGCCAGTTAAACGTGTCTGTCACGATTACCCCCTTGAGTAAAGTAATCCACCCGGACTTATCTCCTTTTTCAGACGGTCGGTGATAGTCTGCTGGACAATACCCTGCAACTGACGTGCTGTTCCTGCGGTACTCGCCTGGCTGACTTCTCCACCACCACTTTGCTGACTGATACTGACCGGAGCATAAACGCTGATCCCCCCTATAGCCGGAACCGGCATATTACCTGCACCAACCAGGCCCCCCGAGGCATAACCGCGCATAAGTCGGTACAGATTGGACACACCGATGCGGCTGGTAGACTCTTTGGTGAAAACGAATTCTCCACGGTGGACAATACCGGCAGGCTCATACTTCCCGCCGTGTCCGGTGTAACCGCCAACGTCGTATCCTGGAGGCCGATAAGACGGCACACCAAACGACTGGCCTGACGTTGGCGCTTTCGCACCGCCACTCACCCAGCCCATCGCGCTCTGGATGGCGTAAGCCACCAGCAACTGATTAATCACGGACACAATCATTTTGAGGATCGAACTGGTGAAGTCCTTAAAGCTGGCTTTGCCGGTTGTCACCAGGCTGGTAAGCTGGCCCGCCAGTCCGCTGAACGTTGCCTGTGAAATCTGCTGAACCGAACTAAAGACGTTTGTCGCTGAATCCTGATATTCAGCCCATCCCTGTTTGGCACCGGCCAGCCAGTTTGCGCGCAGAGCATCTTCATCTTTAAATGTCGCTCTTTGCTCTTCCAGAATCTTTTGCTGAGCCTGCGGATTATGGGCATAGCTTTCACGCAGGCGTTCCAGAGTGGTTGCTCGCCCGGCATCGCGTGAAGAAACCCCTTCTGACTGCGCCTTAATACCCGCTCTCGCCGCCTTTTGCTGCTGCTCAAACTTCACGGCCTGATCGGCCAGTTGGTTGAGCTTTTGCTGACTGGCAACCTTATCGCCCAGGTCGGCCAGCTGCCGCTTGTACTCGAGCGTTTCTTCCTTGTGCGCCAGCAGGGATTTTTCCTGCGCCGTAAGCTGACGACGACCAGCGGCCTCCTGAAGAACTGTGAACTGATTTTCAGTCTGCCAGAGGTCCTGACGCTGTTTGCTGATAACATCGTTCACGCTGGTATGCTGCTCAAGCGTTTTAAGCTGGGCCTGAAGGGTGAGAAGTTCGGCCTGTGCTTTTTCTTCAGCTTTGTCCCCGGCTGGCGTTGAATAGCTTTTGCCTTTTGGGGTTTTGGCGTCCTTAAACTGCTTTTCGATCCCTGCCCGTGCTGCAGCAATGTCCTTGTCAGTCCACAGCGTGGCGATACCGTCTTTCGCATCCTGACGGTTTTTCTCAATAAGCTGACTGAGCTTTTTCTCTGCTGAAGCCCGCTTTTCTGCCGCCGTCGCGCCGGATTCCACCAACTGGTTAAACTGCTGCTGGCTGCGGATTGCCTGAGTTTGCTGATCCGTCCGCATTTTTTCCCGCGCGGCTGTCAGTCCTTCCTGGGCATATTGCTGATCAGCCAGATCATAAGCCTGCTTTTTAAGCTCCACCTGCTGGCGCGCGTTTCTCAGCCTTTCCGCATCAGCTTTCTGCAGAACGTTGTTACCGGCATAATCTGGGTCGACTTTAAGATTGCTGGACAGCGCGCGGTACTCTTTCTCTGCTGCCTGCCATTCAGCGAAAGAGTCCTGGCGCTTCATCGCGGTGTCAGGATTACGCCCTACGCCCAGCATCGCATCCCACGCCCCGGAAGCAGCATTCTTCACCCAGTTCCACGCTTTTTCGAGAGAACCAAGATTGTCCTCTACAGCCCCCGCTCGTTGTATAACGGCGTCAGAATATGCCCGCATTGCCAGCTCGGCTGCTTTCTGCGAATCCCCCAGCGCCTGAGCAGAGGAAATCTGTTCATACTGGGTGGCCGTCAGAAAATGCAGGGAATCATTGAGCGTCGCGACCGCGTTAACCGGATCATCCTTCAGGCGTTTAAACTGATTTATGGTTTCGTCGACGGCCTGCCCGGTAGCCTGCTGCAGCCTGGCGGCGACATTGCTGACCATGCTGACGTCATTACCGCTGAACGCGCCGCTTCCAACGACCTGCGCCAGCACGCCTGCAGCGGCATGCTGAGTGATACCATTACCGGCCAGCGAGCGCGCCAGCGCCTGAAGCTGACCGGATGTTTTACCCGCGTAGTTCCCGGTCAGGATTAGCTGTTTATTAAATTCCTCAGACTCTTTGCTGCCGTCATACCAGGCTTTACCCAACCCAACAACCGCCGCAGCAATCCCCCCGACCATGCCGGCCATGCCCAGCCCGCGTAAAGTCATCAGCTGATCTATCCATCCGGCGCGGTTGGCCAGCGTAATACCGGAACCACGAAGGGCACCAAAGTTACCGCGCATGACTTCGCCCATCAGAACGCCAAGTTCCCGACGCGCCGCAGCACTTTGCAGACCCAGCCCGTGCGTGGCGACTTTAGCCGCTTCAAGCTTACGGATATAAACTTCTGCGGCATCACTGGCTCCAACCTGTGCAGCCTTCATTCGCAGCAGTTCGGTACCGGAGAGCTTTTGCTCCACAACCTGAGACTTCAGTTGACGGAGAAAACGCGCCCGTGCAATCCCTGCTTTCTCTTCGACAATCTGAAGCTCTTTCTGTCGGGCTGTCGTATGAGAGATCAACGCAAGGTAATCCTGCTGGGTAATATTTCCCTGAGCCCTTGCGGCACGAAAGCGTGCCTGCACATTAGCGAGAGATTGTGTTTCTCCGTTCAACTGGCGAACACTGTCTATCTGGCGAAAAAAAGATGCAGCAAGTTCATCCTGCCGCCTTGCGAGCACTGCCGCCTGGCCGTCATTCTCACGCATGCGCTGGCTGAGGTCTGTCACCCGGCGGTGTGTTTCATCAACGGATTTAGATACTTTTTGCCAGTTTTGAGCCAACCCTTCCGTGGCGTCTGCCTGGCGGGATTTGATTTCCGCCGCTGCAGAAGCTCCTGCATCCCCCACACTTTTTAATGCTGCAACCTGTCGCTCTGAGGCGCGCTGCATTCGCGTCTGGACTTTTTCAGAATCATCAGCCATCCCTGTGAGTTGGCCCTTTATGCGGGCAACCTGCTCGCTGAACGTGGCGCTGTCGACATCAAGGTTGATGACCAGATCGCTAATCTGCTGGGCCATATCGGATACCTCCTGTGATCCCCTCAGCTGCGGCCATCAGCGTGTCATCATCCGGTTCATCATCACTGATGATGCTGCCGGAAGGAGAAAGCAGGCTGAAATGTGCGGGGGTAAGTTCCGGATCGCGGAAGAAAATAGAAGAGATGGAATAAAGCAGCCCGGAAAAATGCGCATCGAGCTGCGCGTCCTGAAAATAATGTTCCCGGTAGAACTGGTGCCAGTCACCCAGCTCACCAGAAGTCATTCCAGCCAGCATGGCGCGCCAGTCGGGTCGCCCGAACTCGCGCGCCAGATTCAGGACAAATTTCAGCTCGCTGGCAAGGGCTTTTCCGCCGTAACAGCTTCTGCGCCTTCGGCCTCTGATGGGGCACCTGGATCGTCAGTGTTGTCATCATCAACCGGAACGAGCATGCCGGAGAGCAACTTAACCTGCATTTCAGCCTTGCCGATCGCTTCCGGCGGCCAGCCTTTGAGAACCTGCTGGTAAAGTGCTTCTTCGTCGGGACCTGCGGGGTCATTATGCCAGAGAGAAAGTGCGATCACGCGCGCACCGCAGCGGATGTTTGAACCCACCAGACGGGCAGTCATTTCCTGATCGCTGATACTGTCGCTTTCATGGCCAAGTGTCTTTTCTTCCGCAGCCAGAAATTCAAGGTACTCAATACGCTGAAGCGCTGACAGTTCATTCAGCGTGGTGGATTCGCCAAGGTAGTTAAATGGTTCTTTTTTGAGGAACATATCCCCCTCCTCAGGAAACGGTGACAGTGACTTTGCAGACTGCAACGAAATTGCCGTCGCTGGTCATAACAATAATGTCAGCGTTACCGGCTGCCACACCCGTTACGGTGATCGTGTTTCCGCTTACAGATACCGTCGCTTTTGCCCCATCAGAGGTTGCCACGCGGAACGAAGGATCCGATGCACTGGCAGGATTAACCGTCACATTGAGCGCGGTGGTCGCTGCAACGGCGACGCTTGCCGTGGATTTATCCAGCGTAACACCTGTAACAGCAATGGGCGCAGAACCACTTTCTTCAGCCAGTTCGGGCTTGCCGGTATTGGTGATTTTCGCTGTGCGAGTAATGACCTCTTTTGCCGGGATAGCTTTACCCAGGCTGCTGCACCAGCCGCGGAAAACGTCGACGGTACCATTCGGATATTTAATCTTGTACACCCGGACAGAACCATCGTTAAACCAGGTGACCAGTTCTTTCTGTCCCTGTTCTCCCGGCTTCCAGGCAAGCGTAAGTGATGTATCCCCTGCCGATTTTGCCCCCTGAGCGGTCGCGTTCCAGTCGGCGTCCTCATCATCAAGGTAGGTGTCGTCATACGATTCGGCGGTCATTTCGCCCGGCGTCAGCTCTTTAATTTTCGCCAGACGGTTCCAGTCGATATCCGAGAGTGGGTTAGCGAAAGCGTTACCCGTTCCTGTGTAAAGCCAGAGTGTGGTACCGGCGCCTTTTACGGGCGCCAGTGGATTGGGTGTAGGCATAAATACCTCTTACATTGAATACGTTAATGTGTACGTGAAATCGACGGAACCCCACGTGGCCATTTCATCATCCCGCTGGTAGTCATAGCCCTGGGGAGTCATTGTTTCGATTAATGCGTCAAGACCCGGAATGTCCTCCATCGCTGGATATATTTTCTCTTCCATCCAGGAATCCAGCGCTGTGTCAGGGCTGGAAGCCTTAAGAAACACCTCGATATGGAGCACGGCCTGCCACGAATCTTCATCGAGCGAATCACCGGTGTACTCCGCATCAGAGATATACACCGCCACCGCAGGCAGATCCTGCTCCTCCAGAAACACGGGACGCCCGTCAAACCAGGTAACGGTATCGGTGATATCAGCTTTCAGTTTCGCCAGAATGGCTGCACGTATAGCGCTGTGTCTGTTCATCGCTTCAGGTGGATCCTCAGTTGGTTTTTCAGTGCTGCGGAAAGTTCTTTGGGCATGTCGCTTTCAATAAGGCGTTTTGAAATCGAGGTGAAAGCTACTGTCAGCGGTGTCTCAAGAGGAACTTTGACCACATCAATGGGATAACGGGCTTTACCTACGCGCCGCATGACCTGCCAGCGCCCGCTCGCCAGTTGTTGAATAAACGCATTGCGAAAGGTATAGGGTCCGATTTTAAGGACGCTGCCCGATCCGTTTCTGGCCCCTTTTTTACGCGACAGCCGGACGCGAGCAGTACCAAGCTTTATCGCGGGAAGATTACCGCGGTTGATTTTTATTGACGCGACTGGACGATCGTGGCGGGCCTTGCGTAAACGGGAACGCTGCCGGACCAGACGAACCGGAAGCCCCGTTTTCCGGTTATCATCCACCTTTGCCTCTTTCGCTACAGTTTTGCTGCCCTGACTTATCGTTCTGCTGGCCACACGGTTAAGTGCTTTCGCAGTTGCCTCAGGAACGATTAACCGACTGAGGCTGTTGAGATTCTGAATAGCCCTTTCCAGGCCTTTAACCGACATCCCCCCTCCTATTCGATAAAGATGCGCGGCTTACCGTTAAAGCGCTCGTGACGGGTCAGATGGAATTCCTCCCCCTCAAAAATCACCACATCATTACGGCGTGGCTGGTAGCCAGCGGTAAACACCACCAGCGACCGCCCTGTTCCGCTTAAAGGCCCCATTTCTTCCAGAAACTCAGCCGGAATAACAATCATGGGATCCCCGTTGATGATCGCTGGCTTTCCCATTTTGTTCACCGTGACCGCATCCATGCGGCTGACAAGTCTGTCAAAGGGATTAGGCATTGATTTTCACGGCTACAATTGCGGAACTGGCAGTTGCATCTTCCCAGGCAACCCCGGCCAGATCGGCACCTGTCGCGTCGTTCTGCACTTTGCCATCTTTGATATGAACCTGCTCACCGATGGTGATCGCATCGGTAGTCAGCTTAGGCAGCAGGAAAACACCTTCGGCAAAACCGTCTCCTGTCTGGCCTGCCGCAATATCAGTAATGGCAATCGCCACGACTTTCCCCACCATCACCGGCGAACCACTCAGGATCGCAACGCTGCCCGTGTTGGCAATCTCAATGGTTTTGCCATGCTGTACAAAATTCTTCGCCATAAATTCAGTCTCCATCCAGCCCCATACGGGGCCGAATTCAGATACAAAAAAAGCCCTGATGGGCTGTGATGTGCTGCTTGAGTGGAAGGGATTATTTCCCGGTTGATTTCGCCATGCCGCGATAATCCAGAGGAGATACACCGGCATCAATGCGCACTTTGGTGGCAATACCGTCGGTAGTGAAGCCTTCCTGCTGATCGATATACGGAGTATCAACGCCGTTCAGGTAAGCCACTTCGATGGTGTCCGTGCCCTTAGCGGCGGCCAGATACCAGGCGCTGGTGTCTTTGGCATCAAGACGCGGCTCCGCGATAACTTCAGCAAAGTTCTGAATTGGGTTCATGATACCGGCGTTGATATCCGCCCCTTTCACACTGGCAGACTTGATCGTCTGGTTTGCCAGGGTTTCGAGCGCGACTGGCACCAGCATGAATGCCGGGCGAATATTCAGGGGACGCTCACCCTCTTTCTGCAGACGCATCATCTTGCGCGCTTCATCAAGGCTGGCTACAGAAATCGCGCCTGCGGAAATATTACCGTGATCAGCATGGAACAGCGGCTTACCATCAGACAATTTCGCGTTTTCGGTCAGAACGGCATACACCAGGTCGCCAATCGTCCCTTTTGCTGCACGGCCCATCTTCATAGGAACATCGGTTAACTGATTCAGATCGTCGTTGATGATCGCCTGACGGGTGATAGAGAAGATTTCACCGTAGGTGGCCAGCGCGATGCTTTCACCTTTATCTTTGGTGGTCACATACTTATATTCAGCACCTTCGCGTACCTGACGCAGGGATGAGAAGCCGCCCAGACCGACACGATGCGCCGTTTTAAAGTCAGACAACTGGCCTTTCTTGGTCCACTGCTCAAAAGTTTCTGCCGCTTCCTCCCAGCCCTGCAGTAACGCTTTATTAGCAACGTCGAGCAGGATATTACCGAAGTCAGACGTGCTGTGCGTCAGTGCCATACCGACCATTTGCATCGGGTTATAGCTGGAAACGCCGATGCCGCGTTCGGTCAGTGCCATACGGGCATATTCGCGCAGCGTCATGCCGTTATAGACGTTGTCCCGCTCCAGGCTCTCGAAGCCAGCGCGCGCCATCAGTGCCTGACGAACTCCGTCGCCAACAAAGTTACCGTTCCCGGCGTAAATGTGCGCATCCGTAGTTTTATTCGACGGAGTGGCATTTTTGCCCAGCGCCGCCAGCAATTCATCTTTAGCCTGAGCCACTGTGCATTCCGGATCCGCGATGCATTTATTCTGCAGCTCATGATGCTTGCCACCGAACATCGCAAAGAGATCGTTAATTGCGTTAACACGGTTCTTTTGCTCGGCAAGCACCTGTGCACGGATAGTGGCTTCATCAGAAGTGGACGCTGGCGCTGGGGTCGTCGTTGCCGCCACCTGTGGTTGCGGTTGCTGCGGTTCGCGCTGGGTAGTATTGCGCGGCGGGGTGATCATGTTACGAATGCTGTTTGGCATCTTTTCAAAGTCCTCAATACGTTTTGATTGAATACAGGCCATCGCCTGCAGAGATGTAGTGACCTGATCGGCAAAGCCATGCGCTAAGCATTCTTTACCATCCATCCAGGTTTCATCGTCCAGCATGGCGGCGATTTCATCGGTCGTTTTTCCTGTTTTCTCCGCGTACGCCGGGATCAGGACAGACTCGACCTTATCCAGCAGATCGGCATAATCCCGCATGTCGTTGGCATCGCCACCTGCGAATCCCCATGGTTTGTGGATCATCATCATCGTGTTTTCCGGCATAATTACCGGGTTGCCAACCATCGCAATCACCGAAGCCATTGAAGCTGCCAGACCATCAATGTGAACGGTGATTGCCGCGCCGTGATGCTTCAGGGCATTAAAAATGGCGATGCCATCAAAGACATCGCCACCGGGCGAATTGATATGAAGGTTGATATGGGTAATATCGCCCAGCGCCTTCAGGTCATTCACAAACTGGCGCGCCGTCACCCCCCAGTAGCCGATCTCGTCGTAGATATAAATATCCGCTTCGTTGTCGGCGCTGGCCTGCATACGGAACCAGGAATTACTTTTTGCGCTGGCTTTCGGACGGTGGTGCGCCCGGTTCTTTGGCTTCGGCACTTGTGCCTCCTTTGTCATTGGCAGGGTCAGTGTCAAACACCAGCCCCATCTCTTTGTTTTCGTCGATCTCTGCCTTCCGGCGCGCCTTCACATCGTTCGGGTTACGTCCGCTGGCGCGGACCCAGTCGGATTCCGTTGCCGCTCCG
This sequence comes from Citrobacter sp. RHBSTW-00859, assembly GCF_013729795.1. Classification (NCBI taxonomy): domain Bacteria; kingdom Pseudomonadati; phylum Pseudomonadota; class Gammaproteobacteria; order Enterobacterales; family Enterobacteriaceae; genus Citrobacter; species Citrobacter sp. RHBSTW-00859. The sequence continues at coordinate 4,663,065 of NZ_CP056284.1, forward strand.
CCCCGGATCTGTAACTTCCAGGCATTGGCCTCTTTAACCGGATCGATCCACGGCATAACAGGGCCGGAATACACCGCCGAGTACAGCGACTCCATATCCAGACCGCGGGGTAATTTAATCTCGCCAGCGGCCACCGCCATTTTCAGCCAGGCGCGGTACATTGGCCGGGTCACCGCGCCAATAAACCAGTCCTGTAAAATGAGATAGCCATCTGTTGATTCCACCAGTTCCTGCCGCTGCGCGCTGTAGGTGCCGTTGTAGTTTCTGGCTGTGCTTGAAAAGCTGAGTCGGCTGCCTGCTGCAACAGCGCGAAGTTGCCCATTTCGGAAGGTTTCAAGGTTAGGATTGGGCCGGTCAGATTTCACCATGCCGATATCTTCACCAGGTTTCAGATCGTCATAAATGATGCCAGGCTGAATCATCAATTCCCGATCATCATCATCGGAAGAACTGTTACCCTCCTCTAAGCTTTGCCCGTCCCCCTTTTTGATGTACATACCCAGCGCAGCAGCAATACGTGCGGCGGTGAGCTCAGCATCTTCATACTCTTTGAGTGCACTCAGACGCATCAGTACACCGGATAGCATCGATACGCCCCGGGTCTGGTGCAGACGGCGGACAAATTTAAGATGCAGCATGTTTTCCGCATCCACTTCTTTGGTATCAAGCTGACGGCCTGAAACGGGCAGGCTTTTATAAACCTGATATTTCCTTGGTCTGCCCCAGTTGTCGACGAATACCCCCTGATTAAGCTGGCTGGCAGCATCGCTGTTCATGGGAATAAAATCTGGTTCAAGCGCTTCAAGCCAGAAGGGGATACCGGCTGCTGGCGTAAGACCATTCCCGGTTCCACTGACAAGCTGGGCAAACACTTCGCCATCCCTCAGCCAGGTGCGCAACATCAGGCGCTCAAGCATCGGGCGGGTAAACTGGTTCGTGACATCAGGCCTGACAGACCATTCTGCCCATTTATTACGGATCTGATCTGCAAGCTTTTTGGCGATTTTACCGTTCATCAGTTTGGGATGGGGTTCAACAATAATTCCGGCTTTCCCAACCACCCGCTCTTCCAGCTTATCGAACACCCCAATCACCAGATCGTGATTGTTATCGAGCCACCTGGCCTGCTCCCGCAGTGATACCGCCCCCATTTTGCTGAGCTGATCAGCTGAACGATTTTCACGGCGCCCTTTGTGCGTTCTGGTCGGGGTAACGGCTTCATATGCCCTGATTTTCGCGCGCGCCTGCAGACGGGCAGCTTTCCAGCCAGGCGAAAAGACCCCAATCGCATCATCTAAAAGGCTCATTCAAACCTCGCCAGTCGGTAACCGGGTCGCCCGCGGCGATGAGAAATAAGAGAAGAGAGCCGACGCTCCCACTCCTGACGCCCTTTTCGGATTTCAGACAGGTTCTCCATCGTCATTTCCTGCCCATTGAAACGGATAGTTTTGCCATCCAGCACCGCCATTTCGGCTTCGGTATATCGCTGGATCATGGCTTCAATATCAACACGGTTCACAACCATCCTCCTGATGTACTCCAGGGGTTAGAATCATCGGTTACGGGCTTTTTCCGCTTCCGTTTTTTGGTGGGTACTGGTTCTGGTGTCTGGGATGCCGCTTCGCCAGCTTCCGGCGGCGCGTTCTCCAGCCAGGTTTCCCGCCTCGCCCACTCAGGAGCAGCGGGCCATTTGATTTTCTCGTAGCCGTGGAGGATGGCGAGCGCATCAGCGTAGACCAGCAGGTCAAATGCTTCGTTTGCACCACGTCCCGGCTTACTCCATTTGCCATCAGTCGATCGCTCCTCATAGGTCAGTTCATCGTAAAACCAGCTGCCGAGCCAGTCAGGGAAATGCACATAGCCAGGGCCTGGTGAATCACGCCACAAAGCGTTGTTCACCCGGTCTTTCAGAGCATCGGTCTGGATCAAGTAAAGCGGGACATCACCAGAAGCCTGTGCCCGTCGGCTTGAACGTCCGGTATTATCAGGAAAGGTTCGGGAGATAAGTTTGGATCGGCGGACACTGTCGCCTTTGAACAGGTAAATCTGTTTTCCGAGTCCTTCACGACGACACTTACGCCAGAATTTATAAGCGTTGTCGGTCACACCATCCTCACCGCCGGAGTCAACGGCCATCGCCATCAGCCGCATACACCTAGTCGGATCCGATGCCATTGGCCAGGCTTTGTTAAACACATCGGTCAGCAATAAATCCCAGTCTTCCGGATAGCTTGCCGGGTCAATCTGCTGGCTCTCGCCATTGGCGTCATAGCGCATCGACTGCCTGATATTGTAGCGGTCCACCAGCCAGCGCTCTCCCATGCTGCCGTAGCCAGTAACCTGAACAACAAAACGCCGGTTGCGCCCCGCCTGAACATCGACGGTCGCCATAAGGAAACAAACCCCGTCCGGAACAGAGCGCTTTGGTACAACCTCCGCACGCTGCTCAAGCAGTTCACTTTTGCGCTGTTCCATGCTGGAGCGAGGAAGATACGGACGCCCAAAGTCGGTGTTGATTACCGTCTTCAGTGCCTCCTCGCTGCCAGTGGCCTGATAGTCCTGCTCAGCGGTAAGAAATTTATAGATGAGCTGCGCCCAGGTCTGGTACGCGGCGGCAGGGCCTTCCATCCAGAAGGAGGCAATGCGCGAGCGTCGCCCTTCCCCAGTGATAACACCATCGTTGTCGATGGTTTGCCCATCCCGCAGCCACTTCCCTTTCATATTGAGCGAACGCTTCATATCCGCAGTGATGTGCTCTTTACAGGCAGGGCATTGAAGACAGGCTTTCTCGCTGGCCTGAACAGGGTCCGCGATATCGCGGTAACCTGTCATATTGTCCATTTCAGGCTGGAAATATTCACCGCAATGTGGGCACGGCCAGTAAAGGCGACGGCGATCACCACGGTTGTACAGCGCCAGAATCCCCGTTGAAGGAGGTGCTTCATGCGGTGAGCTACGGCGCCATTTTGTGTCACGTATGTCGCGGCCCGGCGAACTCTCAACCAGTGTCATACCTGACGACATGAACGTTGTTGTTCGCTTTGATGCCAGTGAAAAGGCGTCACCTTCCCCGTCAATGTCTTCCGGGAAACGGTCATAGTCGGTTAGTGCCACGCATTTATAGTCCGATGAGGACATGATATTGACCGATGGCCAGCCGATTTTCAGGTAGTTCCCGGCGCGAAACGTGCGGTCATATACGTTGTTATCATTACGCCGCGGGCTCAGTCGGGATTTCACTTCAGGGCTGCAACGGAATGTACGATCAAGACGCTTTTTGGAGTGCTCGCGCGCCTTTTCCTCAGTCATCTGAATCAGGAGCATATCAGCCGGATCACAGACAACGTTGTAAACAATCCAGCCATCAATCAGACCAATGGTTTTACCCGTTCGCGCCGGACCAACAAACACTACCGCGTCATATTCACGCGATGCCAGGCAGTTCATCGGTTCAATCACGTAAGGTGCCAGATCCGGATCCCATGGAACGGAGTTACCCGCCCCCATCGGCACGCGCATATAAGTACTGACCGCATCGGCCACCTGCATTCGACGCGGGGCACGTAAGATACCGGAAACATCGCGGCGGATGCCTCTGGCGGATGCCCGCTTTGCCATCAGTCCTCCTCTGGCTCTTCCTCCTCTGCTTCAGCGTCCTGCACCCTCTCCGCCATCTGATCGCGCAGGTCATCAATAACGCTCTGCACGCGAGAAACCGCAACAGGCGTTAATGCACAGTCACGCTCAAGTACATCAGGGAGGGTTTCAAGTACCATGACGACGGCTTTCGCCATCAATGAGAATTCGCGCGCCACTTCATCAGCGGGAATGAGCTGCCCCGTATCCTGCTCAAACTTGAGTCGCTCATTCTCCGCTTTCCAGTGGGAAAGCCTGTCCGATGGCAGCATGTCATCGATATTGGCTGACACAGTGGGGATCATCAGTTCGGTCAGAATGTCGGTGATCAGGTAAAGCTTTAATTTGCTGTTGCTACCTGGTGCCGGTTCAATATTTTTCAGCCTGGCGGCGACCGTCTGACGGTGTACGCCAGTGATCCCCGCCAACTGGTTGATATTCAGTTTTAAAGTGGCAATTTCCTGGTCCATGATGGTGAACACTTTTTAAACGATTCGACATCTGCACGAAATCGCCTCCAATGAGATCAATAACCTGCGCAAATGATGATGATGACCTTAGATCTGAAAAACTAGCCGTTTTCCGCGAGCACGCCGCCCCGTGGCAGGCCGCCCCGCCAGGAGGACCCGCCAAAATGGTAATGGTTATCATTTTCATGATTGACAGTGATCATAAAACAGCCCCGCTATTGCGAGGCTATGGGGTTGTTGTTTGACTCTCTCACCGAATCGTAAATACGTTCACACGTCATCCCGGCGGTGTAGCGTTCGTCAGCGATTCCAGCATATCGCTTAGCTTCTGCTGCAATATCTCCGAGCATGTCGGCGAGCACTGCGGCGTCGGCTCCGGCTGTTTTGCTTCTGACGGCAGCGGTAAGATCTGCGGTGTGCTTTGCGGCGTCCAGACGGGCGGCAAGCTTTGTTGCTTCTGTGCGCAACTGGCTAACAGTGGCAGACAGGCCAGCAGCAGTGGCAGCAGATTTAGCAGCTTGTGCTTGTGCATCTTTTACAGCCTCATCACGGGCAATTATGCGCCCTTGTTCAATCCAGCGGGCGGCAGTCTGCGCGTTCGCTTCCTGTGAAGATTCCACGCTATTGCGGTCAGCCCACTTCTTTTGCCAGCCCCGCTCACTCCAGACATTCCCGGCAAGAAACGCACCAGCCATCAGCAACAATACAATGATTGTTTTCCACCGGGCCTTAACTAAAGCAAAGATCGCTGTCATACCAGCAACGCCGCCCGCGCTTTGTTATAACGACTATTTCTGTCAGCCAGTCCATTCTGGCCACCGTTAATGATCTGCGTGACACGTACAACATCACCTGAATACATCAGGCAACCACGTAACGTGAAATACCAGGCAGCAGAACGGGCTGCATGCTTCTCCTGTGTCAGCAACTCTGGTGTGCTGATCAGATCGAGCTTCAACGCCGCACCGCATTTAACGTAGTTCTCGCGGCCAGTGATTTGAAGCAGGCCACGACCGCGATATTTCCAGCCATCACCCTGGCTGTTATTCCCCATGCGGTCACCGTACACCAGATTGGCTATTTGCGGCTGGTGGGCCACCTGCTTACCATCGACACGACCCAGCATTTCACACTGATAAGGAGTAAGGCGTTTACCAAAGGTTTTCTTCAGCCCCTCTACCGAGTAGTTGAAGCTTTCCACCAGCGAGGTAAAACCCGCAGACTCATGCCCAACCTGGGCGATGAACATAGCCAGATCGTTCGTAGCTGTAATGCCAAACTCTTTCATTGCCGCATCAATGTGCGGAAACCAGCGCGCAGAAAGCCCGGCGCTGATACCAGCCGCCTGCTGAAATTGTGATTGGTTCATTAGTGCCTCAGATGATCAACCAGACGTGCCACGTTGCCTCTTACGGCGACCAGCACGGACAGGAAAATAAAGTTGGCCCCGATAGTGGCCCATGATGAGTACGGGTAAATACCGCACAGATACGCCAGCGGAACGGCGCTGTAGATAACCGTAAGCAGCCACGCTAAACGAGATATCCACGGTCGATGTCGCGAGTCGCCGCGACGGTAAAACATCAGGGTTAACACTACCCCAGCACAAAGCAATGCATTAAAAGTTGCCGATGGGTCATTTTGTACCACCTGAACCTCCCCGGCGCGTTATCAGCGCCACCAGCGAGCCGACATCCTGATTATTCAGGAACGTCAGGATTTTGACGGCTAAAGCAGAAACGATTACGGCGCCAATGGCATCCAGTGGTTTATCACTGTAGCCGGTAGCCTGAGCCAGCTTTGAACCCACCAGCCCGGAACAAAGGATCCCCGCGATATACGAAACCAGAAAATATGCCAGTCGGCGCGCTGCACTCAGGTCCGCTGTGGTTGCAATGTAAAATACAGCTCCGGCAAACGCGCCAAACACCACGCCGTAATCGGTTCCGGACAGAAATCCATAGACGCTGGCCCCCGTCAGGACACCACCAGCCAGCCCAGTACCGGAAATCGGATCGGACATTTAGCCCCCTCTTAATTGCTGTGATTCCTCTCAGAAATGAGGGGATGTGGAATCAGGCAACCGGGCTCTTTTGTTCAAATAAAAGTAAGGATGATTCCCGGTGCCTGAAAATGGTAATCGCCACAGCAACGGGGAAGCGTGGTGATCGTTATGATTTTTTCAGTTTTTCCACCTCTTCGGTGGTCTGTATAAACCTGTCTTCCTCCAGTTCTACGCCGATCGCCCGACGGCCAAGTTCTATTGCTGCTTTCACAGTTGAACCAGAGCCCATAAAGAAATCGGCAACAATATCCCCCGGCCTGCTGCTGGCGCTAATGAGCTGTTTCAGCATATCGGCAGGTTTTTCGCATGGATGTTTGCCTGGATAAAACTGAACAGGCTTATGCGTCCATACGTCGGTATACGGAACAAGAGCGGAAACAGAGAAGCAGCGCCGGAGGGTTTTGTATTCCTCCAGCAATTCTGAATACTTGCGGTTTAATGACTGATAGGTAGCTACCAGCTGGTGGTGAGGATGTTCAAGCTTCTGCTGAATGTGCTTATCGATAGCGATCCGCGTGAACAGTTCCTGCAATTTTCTATAGTCCACTTCATTTGGTAGTTGCCATTGGCTTGCACCAAACCAGTGTGACGCCATGTTTTTCTTTCCGGTTGCCTCAGCTATTTCTTTCGAGCTGACACCCAGTGATTCACGGGCATTACGGAAGTAATCAATCAGCGGCGTCATAATGTGCTGCTTTAGCTCTGTGCTTTTCCTTTCGTAAACATCCTCTTTACCTGTGTACGGCCCAAGATAGTGCTCAGCAAACAAAATCCGTTCCGTAGATGGAAAGTACGCGCGCAGGCTTTCTTTGTTACATCCATTCCAGCGGCCCGATGGTTTTGCCCAAATGATGTGATTCAAAACGTTGAACCGGGCACGCATCATAATCTCTATGTCTGAGGCCAGTCGGTGACCGCAAAACAGGTAGATGCTGCCAGCAGGTTTAAGAACGCGAGCATACTCAGCCAGGCAGCTATCAAGCCAGCGTAAGTAGTCCTCGTCCCCCTTCCATTGGTTGTCCCAGCCGTTGGGCTTCACTTTGAAGTACGGAGGATCCGTAACTATAAGATCAATAGAGTTATCCGGGAGGGTGGCGACGTAATGCAGGCTATCAGCGTTGATTAACTCAGCACTGTTTATTTTTACAGTATTTTTCATAGATCAGTAAGCGTAACTCTGATAGGCTCACGTTGCTTTTGCGCTAAAGCAGTGGGCCTTGGTTAGCTTGTGACCTGAAAGCATGAGCTGATGGCTGGCCGGGTGCGCTAACACCCACCAGCCGCCCATTTCCACAGCAGAAAGCCCCCATTACTGGAGGCGTTTATAACATCCAAACTGGTAATCAGATAACCCCGCCATCACCAGCTGTGTGAGTATGAGCTGACAACGTTCGCGGCTGAGGTGGGTATTCTGTGCAATCTCCCCAGTCGTTGCTGGTTTATCGCTTAATTCATTGAAAACAGCCTTTGCCGTTTCTGTCATATCTTCCTGATTTAGCATGTCTTTTACCTAAAATTAGTTGCGTGACATACAAATAACTCTGGTTGGTGATACCAGCAAGAGAAGAATTCCATTCTGCGACCGCCAGCGCCTTTATGCGCCGTGCATGGCTGATTTGCCATAAAAAAACCCGCTCATCGGCGGGTTTATATAACTTTGGCAACATATCAAATATGCTTTAAATATGGCTTATTTTGTTGCATTTTGCAAGCGCGTTTGAAGGAGATAGTGAAATTTACTTCACATTTCTGCCACTTTGAGGGCTTCTTCTTCCTCATAGTATTCAAGAGCCATGGCCAACGCTGATTCATCAAGCTGCATAAAAGCGGCCTTTAACCCAGCCCAGTGCCCTGAATAGACACGCAACCATGTCGAACGGTCAACGCTAACCATGCGGGCCAGTGCCGCACCAGCGTAGTCTTTATAGGTTTCATTGTTTCGGGTTGCGGCAATTTCCTGCCCTGCCAGCCATACCAGGCCTATCAGTTTCTTTACTACGCGCTCCTGAAGCGAGTTTTCACCCAGGCATTTCTGATAAGTCTTCCAGACGTATTCACACATCATCACCTGGTGCTTATAGCTAAGGTCAAAACCGTAGCAGTACCGCAACCAGGCCTGCTGGTATCCACTAAGCGCGGACACTGCCCTACGCCACGGCGCGGACTCAAATTCCGCATCTTTTATCGGCGGCATTGGCCTGCGGCGGCTGCGTGTTTCCAGCACATACAGTGGCGCGGAAAGCGAGTTAACAAAGCGTGGCCCCTTCTCTCCTTCGAGTTCGACGAGATGAATTCCACGGCGCGGGGTGGCATTTTTGTCTGCTGGTGGGTGTTCACTGAAAGCCTCAAGCTGCCCTTTTGTTCCCCCAGAGAGGTCAGGTAGCGCGCGGCGCAATTCTATTCTTACAAAATTCAGGTCTTGTTGATTCATGCTTCTTTGCGCTCCATACACTTAAGCTTTCGCAATTACGCCGATCGCCAGCGCCCGATCAATAAAACGCAGTAGCAGCTCAAGCTGCGTACCATGCTTCTGCTCGAATGCCGGTACATCGGCGTGTAACTCGTCGTGGCACTCTCTGCACAGAGGGATCACGAAGAGGTCATGGGCTTTTGTTGCTGTCCCCCCCATACCGTGCCCTACGATATGGTGCGGATCATCTGCTGGCCGTCGGCAACACTCACAGGGTTGTGTTTTAACCCAGCGGGTGTACGTCTCATTTATCCAGCGGCGACGTTTTGGCCTGAGCATGAAAGACTCCGGAGACTCCGGATCGACGGTTAACGTCAGTATTGGCTTTTGGGTTTCCACATCCAGGCTGTCTGATCGACGAGCTGGTAACGTTTCAATCGGCCTGACTTTTTCCTGCATAATGCTGGTGGCCGGCGGCATAGGTACGATGTCACTTTCCCGGTAAACAGATAATAATGGTTCGTCTGGCAACCGTAGTGCCCGTTGCGCCATTCCTTCAGTGACGGCATCAGCGACACCTGACTGAACAGCCCACCAGCAAAGCTCGGCTAAAGAGAGGGAGCGCTCTTTGTTGTAGCCAAGCCCAACCAGTACGGTATCAATAACCCACTCGGCAACATTGCTCAGGGCAAGCGCCTGCAGCCTCTCCGTAGTCTGCCCACGCAATTTGTTATCGCAATGCCAGCACACCACCAGCGCGCCAGGCGGATGCCATAGTGTTGTGAGCTCGGCATGATGGTAGTCAGAAACAGGGTACTGGCACTTTTTAACGCGCTGACGAAGCCAGTACTCAAGCCCGGACATACCACCAGCAGCAGTAATGACCCGTTCATCGGTAAAGAAAGTGTGAAGGCTGGCATCATCCAGTAGCGGTTGCTGTGCATCGGGGATCCGACCAGACGGAAGCCGGGCCATGTTTTCTGGCTCCCGTTCAACCAGCACGCGACCTGATGCAAACAGGGGCATTAACTCCCGTCCTGGCTTGAACAGCACCACGCCAAGGCGTGGCACCATTTCAGGGGTAAGTAAGGCTCTCAATGCCCACCCCTTATACCGTCAGATCTTTAAATTTCTGTACGGCCTTCCCCATGTCCGCCATAGCATCCACAAACTCATCAAACTTACGGCTTGCCATTCCATAAGCCTGGAGGATTTCAAGCTTCAGAGGATCGAGTTGCTTTTTTATTTCAGCGCGGTCACCTGCCTTTTTTTCAGCTTCTTCAGCGGCACGAATGAGGGCTTCAGCCTGCTTGCGTAATTCTTCAGGGGTCACGGTTGGCTTATTCATAGTGGCTTCCTTCAATGTCTTCGACGACGCAATAACCGGCGCCACGGATTTATGACCAAACTTAGGGTGATGCAGGGTTGTTGTCCTGCCGTCATCAGTAATGCAGAGCAGGCTGTTTTCGCGGATGATATCGATCAGGTTTTCTTTATCCTTCCGGCTCAACGAGCTATATGCTGATACTTTGTGCGTCAGATGGGTGAGCGTTGCCCCATCAGGTTGTTTTTCAACAAACCGTTTAACCCTGGACAATACAGGCTGAAGGTGCGGAGGGGTCACTCTCACTGGAGACCCCCTGCTAAATCTTTATCGTGGGTAAAACTACCGTTCCAGGTGACCTTCATCGGAAGCTTCCCCTTCAGGTAGTTTTTGTACAGCCAGACAGCGCCTTCACGCAGCAGGACGGGCTGGTAGGTAGTAAAGCTCACCGCAGAGTTTGGCGATACTTTACTGCTTTTCTCGGTGAGGTATTTGTCGCGGGCATACGAACGAACACGCCACTGTGCACTGCGGCCTTCGGGATTGTCGTCGTACAGCCAGTTAGCAGAGACAAGCCAGGCACTGATCTTGGAGGTATTCACACCATTCAAACGCTTACAGAACTGTACAGGGGAAAGCCCGTCAGTGAAGAGACTCTCGAGATGCTCGATATATTCGGCCTGCTGGTGGGTAACTGTTTCCGCGCGCTGCCTGGCTTCAAATTCATCAGCCCATGCTCTCGCAGCCTGTGCCGGATCAGAGAAATTTGGTAATGATGGTGTACCAACTCGCATTTTCGCTTGTTGTTCGCATGTGATGAAATAACGACGAACCTGACGACCCTTCTCGTTTCTCTCCACCATCGCCAGTTCTTTACCCATATCAATGGTGATCAGGTAATCAACGGTTGGGCGTCCACCGAGGGGGTTCTCGCCAGAATTGGCGTAAACCACATAATCAGTATTTTCAGCAAAACCATACTGACTGATACGCCCTTTAATCCAGTTGGTGAAATCACGCCCAACGCCGAGAAAGGCATGTAACCTTTTAGCGCTGACCATCGGGGTTATGTGGTTGCCAATATTGCCCTGAGTGATCGGGATGATCTGATGTAGCTGACTCATTTTGCCTCCCCGTTGCGCAGATCGCTGATAAAAGGGAGATTGCTCAGAACGCGAACATAAAAGTCAGGGCTCAACCAGAGGGCATAGGCAAAAACCAACTCCTGAGAGGCGAAAGTACCCTGTAAGACTCCACCGCGAATAACATGCAACTTTTCCCAACGTTCACCAGGGAGAGCATTTAGAATTCTTTTTGCAGTTAGCGTCCTGAGATAAAACGCAGGTTTTTTGGACGCAGACCCACCTGAAGCCTTATGAATATCATTGAGACTATAAAGATTTGGTTCGAATGAGTTGATTAAACATCCATCAACAACAAGATAAGAGTCTTTTTTGGGCGTAGCAGTGCCCATAACATGATGATTGCTCATATTCTCTCCATACTCTGATTGTTGCGAAGGGCCTGCACGCCCTTTTCGCTTGCACTTTCCGACATTACTGCCATAACGACCAATATTCAACCCACAGCTGGACATATAACCACCTCTTTTTTATATGCCGTTATGGTTATCTCAACTTTTCCCTTCGGTACTATCGGTCCCCATTCCACCAGCATGCGCTTAATCTGGCTGTCGTCTTCCCAGACACCCGCATGCGTCAGCGCGTCAAACAGGGCTTTGTTGTAATTATCGATATCCCGACGGCGCGCATCCGGCGGGTACAGAGTGATTTCAACCGCTGCCAGTTCAGTCGATGGCTTCGGGAGACGTCGTAATTGCTCAATGATCGCCACGCAGGCAGCGCTCTGGTATTTACGGCCATCAGCGCTAATGAGGTGACGACCGGCCAGCGGCCCCTTATTAGGGGCGCGCCAGTACGTGTTCACGCTTGGAGGGAACGGGAGCACAAGTTTCATGCCACCTCCTGCTGTTGCACTGCACACAGTTCCGGAAGATTTGCCTCCACCAGCGCCCTGGCGAATGGTGGTGGTACCGCATTACCGCAGCGGGCTACCTGCTTATCTTTTGCATAGCGATTTCCACGGTAGTCCTGATCAATAACGTATCCATCCGGGAAGCCCTGCGCTTTGTAGAGTTCATGCGGCTGCAACATGCGCATTCCGATATCAACGATCTGGTATTTAACCCCATCGATCGTTACCAGCCATTCATCGTCACTTTCCCCGCAATACGTCTCGAGAAATGTGCGCACCTCACCCACGTGTTGGCCACCAGCGGTGATTGTTGGCATGGGCACATCAAGGCGTTGCCCGTCGCGGCATGTTCCACGCAGTTTCACCAGATGAGAGGCAACTACCGCATGATGGTCGACAGTGGTCACTGAATGCGCGGGTTCATCCATACTGACACCCGGCCCCGTATAGTTACCGCCGTAGTGTTTCGCCAGGAACGCGCTCACCGTCGCAAATTTATTTCCGCCTGCAGTAACGGTCCCCAGCGGGTTATCCAGTCGCAGCACACGCGGTTCTTGTCCAGGTCGTTCGCCATAACCCATCTGAATCAGCGTAGGCGTTACCAGTTGAGATTTACCGCCACCACCAGCGGTGATGGTTGCGCTCGGTTCGTCTGCACGGTGGCCGACGCTGGCCCCAAACTGGCGGGCTATCACTGGCGCAACAAGACAGGCGCGGGATTGCTTCAGAATGGTATGAGCAGGTTTATCCAGCGGGCGCGGTTTAGCCTGGTATTCACTACCACCATTACCCGCCAGAAATGGTGTCAGTGCAGCCTCAACAATCCCGAGAGCATGCCCATTCCCACCTGGACGTTTTGATGTGCCAGCGGTTACCGTCGGGACAGGTTCGGTAACGGGCTGCCCGGTTGCGCCAGTGCGGAATTTTGTCAGATGTGGAACAGCTAACGCGTAACCGTGGGTTTTAGTAATAGTTTGCAAAGGCTCGTCCAGCTTCTGACCACGGAAACAGTCGTATTTCCCTTTGGTCGTCGTGTGGTTGCACTTAACGATGAACGGCGACGCGCTCTCGATCACAAACCGCTGGATACCACGAGCGATGCGTTTGAGCGTATTTTCAGCCAATGGTTTTTTGCGGTCGAAGATGGACAGGGCCGGAACATTCCAGTCGATACATTCCGCAGCGGTACGCCATGGCATCAGCCTGCCGCTCTGCACCTCCAGAGACTTAGGATCCCCATGGGTAACAGCAGGCCACTGAATAGGGAAACCATCGCAGCGCATAACCATGAAGAAACGTTTGCGGATCGTCGGTGCTCCGTAATCACACGCGCGCAGTTCGCGATAATCAACATCATATCCAAGCCCATCCACCAGCTGTTGCGCCTGCTCGCTACCTCTTTCAATAGACAGAAACTCACAAACCTCTGACAGTGCCGGGTGGTCAGCAGGAATACCAGTGGACAGCATGCCGACAAATGCATTGAATGTTTCTCCAGTGCGGGCAGGGTCTGGGCGACTATTTCCAGGGTAAACCGGGCCAATAAAATCCGCCATAAGGGCTTCCGGCAAATCAGGTTTAGGCGGGATGTCAATTAACGGTCCCCACGTTTTGAACTCTTCCACGTTCTCCAGCATCATCACGCGCGGTCGCTTAGCCAGTGCCCAACGCAGAACAATCCAGGCCAGACCGCGTATCTCTTTTTTGACAGGCTTTGCGCCTTTGGCCTTTGAGAAATGTCGGCAGTCCGGGCTAAACCATGCCAGGCCAACAGGATTACCGCCGGTGGCGGCTACCGGATCCACGTCAAATACGGATTCACAGTAATGCAGTGTGTCAGGGTGGTTCGTCTTGTGCATCGCAATGGCGTTTTCGTCGTGGTTGATCGCAATATCCACGCTGCGCCCGATCGCCAGTTCAATACCCGTTGATGCGCCACCGCCACCAGCAAAGTTATCAACGATAATTTCACGCATTGATGGCCCCCTGCATGCTGCTGACCAGTCCACCAGCAGTAGTAATGATTTCGCTGGTTGGCATACGCTCAAGCCACAGCTGGTTAATGTTCGCTTTCAGCTTGTTCTGCTGCGATGCGTCCAGAGAATTCGCCCCCTCAACCTGGTTGAACACCAGACCAACCTCAAGCGGCCAGATACGCGAATCCACATCAGGTAATACTGCTGGCACTACAATGGGTTCTTCTTGCTCTGGCACCGTGGTGGCTGGTGGCTGAACCTTTCCCGCGGCAAATTCGACCAGTGACATAAACGCCTTCCCTTTTTCCTCCAGATCGGTACGGCTGATGTAGCTGAAACGCTCGCCGCGCCAGGTCTTGTCGAACAAAGCGATTGCACCAGCAAAGAAAGCACCTGTGGGTTTCTGCTTATCGTCGGCAGGAACAAACCACACAGGGAGATCGAAGCCAATACGACCGCGAATAAACATGATGTGATCGGCGTCTTCCGGCCACCATGTTTCACTTGTCGCCGCTTTAATGAGGAACACGTAACGCCCACCCTTTTCACGCATCTCCATTGTGTGATCCATGATGTGGGTCATGCCGGTGATCGCCTGCTTCTCGTGGTACTGAGAGCGGCTATAGGGTGGATTACCGAATGCGGCCCCGCCGATTGATTCCAGCATTTCCGCCCAATCTTGTACCAGCGCGTTATCTTCGGCGGTGTACCACACAGGGCACTTAGCGTTATCGTCATCAGCAAAGAGATCCAGCGTCAGCGGGCCGAACATCGCATTAATGCCCCAAAAAAGCAGGTCCGGTGTCCGCCACTGATCGCCAACTTCTTTCAATTCGTGGGCTGGTTGGCTACGTAGTGCCACCAGCGCCTGGCAATATTTGTTTAACGTCATCCTCTGAACCCCTCTGGAATCGTTGTTTCAACCGGACCAAAAGCCATCACATCGCGCTTTTTCGCTCCCCAGTCAGCACGTTTAGGCCGTCCCTTCTGCTCCCAGCGGGTAGCGCTTTGCAGATAGCTCTCGAATTTCTTCGGGCCGAACAGCGTTTCCGGGCGCATGTACTGGTACTGCTCGTCGTTCTCGTGCCAGTGCTCATGCTTCAGGTCGATAACAAGTTGCAGGTCTGCAACGCTGTATCCCTCACGCAGTCGGGCACGGATGTTCTCCAGGGATGTTTTTGATTTCTGATACCGGGATCCGCTGGTCTGGTTCAAATGGGTCAGAACCAGAATCGCCTGGTCAGTAATCACGACTTCAGGGTCTGGTTGCGCCGCAACCGGACAAGAGGGTTTTGAAGTTACTTGTGGATCTTGTTTTGATTTTACTGACGGATCCCCGCCAGATTCTGACGGGTCAAAACCGCCGTTTTTGACGGATTTCGACGGGTCAGTTTTTGAGGCGTCAAATTTTGATGCGTCAGATTTTGACGTGTCAGAATCTGACAGTTGAGAAAATGCGGCAGCCTGAAGTTTCGCCACATTCAGGCGGTACACGTTCGAAGCATTACGGTTACCATTACGGCGCTGTGTACGCGTGAGCCAGCCATCTTTTTCAAGCTTTGCGATTGCCGTTCTGATAGTGCTCGGCCCTGCGCCAAGCTGGCGAGCAATAGTTTCAATGGACGGCCAGCACACGCCCTCATCGCTGCTGAAATCAGCGAGGCGAGCCATGATCGCGACACTAGACAACTTCATGCCCGACGCCGCGCAACCATCCCATACGTAGCCGGTTAATTTAGTGCTCATGATCGTCCGTTATCTCCCTGAACTTTTGCCTGAAATGCTCAAGTGGGCTGAAGCATTCGTGCGGGTAGCCATCACGCAGATAGATAACGCGCTGTGTTTCTGGCTCCCAGCGGATAACACGGACTGGCACTCCGCGGTGGTCTTTGAACCTTCGGTTAAGTTCGCGCACAGGCGTTTTGCCCTCCGGTTGTAGACCCCCACAATTGAAACCGCCCTACTGTGGTTACACGGAACCCAGCGGTTTGATAATCTGCGTTCATACCGAAACAACGGAGTACCCGAAACCGGGATCATCCTGAGTTGCGGTAGACGGTTAAAAGCCGTTAAACTGCTCATGCGGATTATTTCTCCATACTCGAAGAGTTGTTCGCCAAGGCGCCCGGAGCTGCACACTCGCGGGCGTCACTCTTTTCAGCGACACAAAAAACTCGATAAAGCAGCGTGACGTGCTCCTGAAACTTCGCGATCACCTGATAGCTGTTCTCTTCAATCTGAGCGCGCTCATCTGCGTCAATAACCCCATCAGCAGTAGCTTTACGCACAAAGTTAGAATGACGGCCAATCCATTCAATGGACTCCATCAGGCGCTGGTTGATATCGGCTGATGACTGACAGTGATGTATGGATCAAACGGAGCACCCGGAAACAACCGGGAATTCGAGGGAATAAGCGGAAGGAAGCCTTACATGATGCGGCTTAGCACGGTCTAAGATTCAATAGCTGTTAAAAAATTCAAACCTCATGTATTTTTGGATCATTCGCCAAGGAGGTTTGAACCTGACAGATAGATTTAGATCGTTGCAGAGATAATTTAAAAATGGTTTTACGGAGTTTAAAACCAACTTATACAACCATGAAGGAGCAGAGATAAAGCCAGCCAAATCGATCAGCCAGCTTTGTTTTGCGTGCTCAGGTTCGGCGCGGACTCCACTTGCTCATATGAATTACATTGTTCTGAAATCTCTTTGCTGTCGTCAGAATTTAAAATCTCTGGCAGCAAAGCTTGAATGCCACGATTTTTGAAAAGTTCGATGCAGTCTTTTTGTTGACGGGGTGTCAGAAGTTTAAAAATCATTATCCAAAACTCAAGTAAATCAGAGCGATAGGGTTCATCGCTTACATTCTCAGAATCAACTTCCTGCCTGTTATCAAAAACACATCTAGCATGGGTAGGAAGAATTTTTATACTGTACTCAAATGCTTTTGTGCCGGCCTTCTTCCTCTTACTTCCCTCTATACCACAGGCCAAATCTTCCAGTCTTTTTCGCACAGCAGGAGCTGTATTTGGAAAACCCGGAATCCCCATACACTCCTGGACAGTCACCCATTCTTTAGACATAACCACCCCTTTCTTTTGTGCGCAACAAAAAGAAATATAATTTCTATAAGCTTTCTTTTTGATTTTGCGTTAATTATCAACAAGTTAAATCAAATTCATACTTTAATATAAGACGCAAAAAGAAAGCGGCTTACTTTACAGGCTTTCTTTTGTGTGCCATTCTCTTACACGTAGCGTTTAATCATCCGGTTAAACGGAGTGTGTAAACATTTAAGGATCGCAGAATGGTGACCAAAAGCCAAGACTGGCACCCAGAAGACATCAAAGCAGCGATTAGAAAACGAGGTATGACGACAAGTCAGTTGTCTCGGATGAATGGGCTGGCGGACTCAACGCTGCGTAACGTATTCCGCCATCATTGGCCTAAAGGAGAAAAGATAATTGCGGAATTTCTAGGTCTGAAAGCGAGTGATATATGGCCTAGTCGTTATGAAAATACAATTCAAAAGGCGGTGGCGTAAATGAATGAGCTGTGGATTACAGTAAAAGAAAGTATAGATTTATCCTCTATGCCTAATACTGAACCAGGTATCCGTAATCGACTTGAAGCTCTAGTGGCTGGTCGCAGCGAGCTACGCCGTAAACGTGCTGGAACCAAAGCATTTGAATACCACATATCAGTATTGCCACCAGAAGTTCGTGCTGAATTGCTGGCTGGTCGTGGTTTGATTGAAACCTCATCCGGACTCATTACTTTGCCGAGAGAGCCGGAACGTGTGGCTGCTGATGATCTTGATCGTCAGCGTCTCTGGTCAGCCTGGGAGAAAGCAACAGGCGAACAGCGACTGCATGCAGAGCGTCGCACGAAAGCTGCCGCGCTGGTGGCTGAGCTGATGGCATCAGGTGTTGGCAATCGCAAAGCTATTACCCTTGCTGCCAAGCAACTGCAAATCAGTGAAGGAACGCTGCGCAACCTGTACTACAAAGTGAAGGACTTCAGCCCTGACCTCTGGGGACCGGTACTGCTGGATCGCCGGGTTCGTGAAAAACGCGTGACAGGACGTTCGGCTGAAATCTCTGATGATGCATGGCAATTCTTCCTGGGCGATTACCTGCGCAACGAAGCACCGTTTTTCTCCAAATGCTATGAACGGCTGGAAATCGCCGCAGAAACACATGGCTGGACCATACCGGCTGAACGTACCCTGCGTCGTAAGCTGGAACGTGAAGTTGATCCGCGCATTGTCGTTGCCACCCGTGAAGGTGAAAATGCCCTGGCGCAGATGCACCCATCACAACAGCGCACCGTCGCGCAGCTGCATGCGATGGAATGGATTAATGGTGACGGTTATCAGCACAACGTGTTTGTCCGCTGGTTTAACGGTGAAATCATTCGTCCTAAAACATGGTTCTGGCAGGACGTCCACAGCCGCAAAATTGTCGGCTGGCGGGCTGATGTATCAGAAAACAGCGACAGTATCCGCCTGTCACTCATGGATACGCTGAAAACCTACGGGAAACCCCAACACATCACGATAGACAACACCCGTGCAGCGGCGAACAAATGGCTGTCTGGTGGCGTTCCTAACCGCTACCGGTTCAAAGTCCGTGAGGATGACCCGATGGGGATTATCCCTCTGCTGGGTATCAAGCTGCACTGGACCGGTGTTATCGGTGGTAAAGGCTGGGGCCAGGCTAAACCCGTAGAACGTGCCTTTGGTGTGGGTGGTCTGGGTGAATACATTGATAAACATCCGGCACTGGCTGGCGCATTTGCCGGTGAAAATGTCAGTTCCAAACCAGAAAACTACGGCAGCCGCGCTGTTGATGTTGAGACCTTTATGGAAATTATCAGTGAAGGTGTCGCCATGTTTAACAGGAAAACCCAGCGTAAAACGGAAATGTGCCGGGGCGAACTGTCCTTCGATCAGGCCTTTGAACAAAGCTACAGCCAGACTGTGATCACCCGTTTAACTGAAGAACAAATCCGCCAGTTCATGCTGCCGGCAGAGTCGGTTCGCGTGAAACCAACCGGAGAATTCACGATGGAAAGCGGCGGCTCCCTGTTTGGCCGCAAAAACACCTACTGGAGTGAGCAACTTGTCAGCCATCGCTCCCGCAAAATTACAGTCCGTTTTGACCCGCGTAACCTTCACAGTGAAGTGGCCTGTTACGACCTTGATGGCCGCTTCCTCTGTATGGCGGAGTGTCGCGCCGCAGTGGCGTTTGGTGATACCGAGGCTGGTCGTGAACACAACCGCGCCCGTCGTGAAATGATGCGCAGCACGAAGAAAGCAACGAAGGCACTAAACCGTATGACGGCGATTGAAGTTAACGACCTGCTACCGAAGACAGAACATGCAGAGTTGCCTGAACGCCATGTTGTTGAGCGTGTATTCAATATGGGTAACACCGTCAGACGTGTGGAGGAAATACAGGATACGCAAACCGAGAATGATGTGATTTTTCAGACGTTCGTTAATAAAGCGAAACAGTCGCAGAAATAAAAAAAGCGACGTTGCGAGCGCCGCTTTGAATGAAGTGAATCAGTTTTAACACCTGATTAAGTACAGGCCATTTGAAAAATACAGGATTAATAATCATGACGCAAATTAACCATGATGTTGTGCGTAGTGCCATTCGTGAATTAATTGACAGCAAAGCGATTTCAGGCGCAGCTCTGGCACGTGAAACCGGCACCTCAACGGCTACGGTTTCTCAGTTTCTGAACGGGAAATATAAGGGCGATAACGATACGGTTGCCGCCAGCCTGAATACCTGGCTGGAAAGCCACACTGCCGCGAAAACCTCGCTGCCAGTGGCTCCGGATTTCGTTGAAACACCGACCTCACAGAAAATTCTCGCCACCCTGACGTGGGCACAACTGGCCGGAACGATTGTGCTGGTTTACGGCAACCCTGGCGTTGGTAAAACAAAAGCCATCAGACAGTATGCAGCGACAGGAAACAACGTCTGGCATATCACCGCCAGCAAGTCCCGCAGCAACGAACTGGAAACACTGTACGAACTGGCGCTGAAAATGGGGATTGCTGATGCACCATACCGTCGCGGCGCATTGTCCCGTCTGTTACGCCAGCGTCTGCCGGATACGCGTGGTCTGATCGTCGTGGATGAAGCTGACTGGCTGAGTCTGGATGCCGTTGAAGAATTGCGAATTCTCCAGGAGGAATGCGGCGTTGGTCTGGCGCTGGTCGGAAACCATAAAGTCTACGACCGCCTGACCGGTGGACAACGCAGTGTGGACTTCGCCCGTCTGTTCTCCCGCGTCTCTAAAAAGTACGTCATCAACACCGTATCAGCCGGTGACGTGGACAGTTTTTGTGATGCCTGGCAGGTCTGCGGACAGGAGGAACGGAAACTGTTGAAGATGATCGCCCGTCGTCCCGGTGCTCTCCGTTCTCTGTCTCACATCCTCCCGCTGGCGGGGATTTACGCACAGGGCAAGGGTGAGACCATCGGCACGTCACACATCCAGTCTGCGATGCTGGAACTGGGTCACAGCAATCTGAACGAGGAATAACACCATGATTACTGAACGTATTGCAGAACACATCAGCATGGCAGAGGCGGCTCAGAACTGGCTTCGCTCCCGTGGTAGCCGTGTCACTGACGTTCGGGTTTTCATGCGTCGCCCGTTACTGGAGATTGTCTGCCCACCAACAGAGCTGGTGCGTAGTGCATCCCGTATATCGGAAACACACAACGGCGGCACCCGCTCCGTCTGGGTAGCCAGTCTGGAAGGTTGCCGGGTTATCTGGAGGTAAGTATGGGCTGGAGTACGGGGAGAGCATGGTCACGCGAAGAACTCCTTATTCTGGAACAGAACGCGGGAAAGGTAAGTGTAAGCGGTCTGGCGCTGCAACTGGGGCGATCTAAACAGTCAGTGCAGAATTGCGCCATTCGGCAGGGTCTTTCGCTGCGCATCAGAGCAGGAAATGATGACGACGCATATTTGTGTCGTGAGCTTTATAAGGAGGGGCTGACCATCTCGGTTATCGCCGAAAAAATGGAAATGTCCCGTAGTCAGGTATTTAACATTATTTATAGAGGTAATTAACGGAGGTGTGAAATGGCAAAAGTTACTGCTTATGCCTGGGCTTCGGGGTTAATTGAATTCGGACAAACACTACCCAACGGGGCATTGCCCATTATCACTGGCGAAGAAAATCGAATCAGGGATTTAATTGATATCCATGCCAGACATTCCCGTGCAGGTAGCGAGCTTCTTGTGCCGGGAGTCCCTGAAGCCAGTAACCAGCATGAGGGATGTAATGCACTAATGAGATTTACTGACCTTATCACTCGTGAATATATTGAAAAATAAAGCTGAGGTTTACATGAAAGCACCCAAAAAGCCCCGCGCAAAATCAGCCGCTGCTGTTGCCGTTCCTCAATGCCGCGATGACGTAATCAGCGACATCCGCAAGATTGGCGATATTACCCGTGTCATTCTGCGTCGTGAAACGGAACTGAATGACAAAATAGCGGCCCTGACAAATGATGTTGCGCCCGGCATTGAAGCACTAAAAAAAGAGCTTGCGCGTTTGCAGGCTGGCGTTCAGACATGGTGTGAAGCCAACCGTGCAGAGCTGACGAAAGACGGCAAGACCAAGACGGCTAACCTGACAACGGGTGAGGTCCGCTGGCGTAAACGACCACCCAGCGTCACCATTCGCAAAGTTGAAGATGTTATTGCGTTACTCAAGAAATTCAGCCTGGGTAAATTTCTTCGCAATAAAGAGGAAATTAATAAAGAGGCAATTCTTGCATCACCGAATGAAGTTAAGGGAATTGCAGGGATATCCATTAAATCAGATGTTGAGGATTTTGAAATAATCCCATTTGAACAAACTGTAACTGATTAATTAACTTTCTTTGATTCTCAGAATTTTAATACGGTATGCCTGCCGGGGCTTCGTGCACCCGCAGGCAACTAAATATGGAGTTTAAGCGAATGACCAGGCATACGATTATCAATATCCAGCAGATACGTGACGATATCTGCAAACGTAAAGCAATGCCGCCATTTGGCCCCGATACCAGTATTAATCGTCTTAAAACTATCAATGAGACCCAGCGCAGTTTCACTCTTGAAGTCGTGGAATTGTTGCTGGGTGAAATAGACGTCCTGTCAAAATCAGAATGGACACTGGCAGATGAACTGGTCAAGGCCCAAAAACGCATAACAGAACTGGAGGCTATGCGTGAATTGTTTTTACGTGCAAAGGCTCTGATGTATCAATCTGGCGGTGCGCCCATCGAAAACTCGCTGAATCCGATTGATGCGTGGCTGTATGACGCAGAACTGACCGCCGCTGGCATTGGCGTGAAGGGGGATGAATAGATGGCTAAATCAATGATGGGTTACATGGTCAGGGCGTGGAATAACGAACTCAAAGGCCGTGAGTGGAATATGGGAAACAAGAAGCGGCGGAAGGCATTTGCGCGTGAACTGGCAGCGGCGAGTCTTGAGATGGATAACGATGTTGCTGACGCGGTAGAGGCTGAATTCCGTGTGCAGGAAGAAGTTTCTGATTGGGGGCGATAACAGCATGGCTAAATTTACAGACGTACACGACCTGTTAACTGCGTATCAGAAGCAGGCGCGTAAAGTACCAGCAAAAGGTGTTTACGCATCAAAACAGCGCCGTGATGAAGTGCAATCTGCGCACACGAGAAAGGTAATGCGTCAGCGTAAACGCTCGGTCGGAAAGTCGAATAAATTGGGGTTCCGTAGCCGGGCTGAAACAACGGCAGCGATAATTTGCGAAATGAATTTTTGGGCGCTGGTATGCCGCTCGAACCGCCAGAACGCCAGCCCAGCAAAATATGTTGCCGCCGCTGGCATTGGCGTGAAGGAGAAGTAACGATGAGCCGCGCATCCCTGATTAAGTTAATCCATGTTGCCCGTCGCAATCTACAGCTGGACGATGACACCTACCGTTCTGTACTGATGCGAGTGACGGGAAAGCAAAGCTGTCGTGACCTGAGAGTCGGCCAACTGGAGGATGTGCTGAAGGTACTGGAGGATAAGGGTTTCAGACGTACCCGTCCCCGTTCTCCGGCTCGCCGTCATCGTGAGACAGATATCACCGCAAAGGTCCGCAGCATCTGGCGGCAGATGCATCTTGATGGGTTTATCCGTGATGGCAGCGATACCGCACTGGATTCGTTCGTCGCGAAGATGACTGTCAGAACCAACAAAGGTAAAGGTATCGCCAGCCTGGCATGGTGCCGTGGCGATAATCTTCTGATGGTGCTGGAAAGCCTCAAGCAATGGCACCTGAGAGAAATGACAGAGGCGCTGAGTCCGCGAGACCTGGCATTTCAGGATAATCGGGGTTATGACGCCATCAACAGCCTGTATTCCAGTAAAGTAAGAAAGGTGCGCACATGAGCGAAAAGCAGAACGACCTGTTTGGTGATATCCAGGACGACAGTATTCTGGAGCACCTGGACGATGACAGTTCGGCGGAAACTGTGCGTTTCCCTGCACTGCTGACAGAACTGAATACGCTGCTGCGTGGCGAACTGACAAAGCATGGCGTTGACCCACGTATCTCTCTGGAGCTGGTTTACGCGATTAGCTGTCAGATTGGCGGCATGCAGATTTATTTCCCACGCGGCCAGACTCTTGAGTCATTGATTCGTGATATGAAAATCTGGCGCGATTTCAACGGCAGAAACATCACAGAGTTGGTTGAGCGCTACCGTGTTACCTATAAAACGGTGTATAAAGCAATCCGGAGAATGCGAAAGTTAGAGCAAGGTAAGAGGCAGCTCTCATTTAATATGGAGTGATAATATGGTTGGTGTGATTGTTATTAACATAGTTTGTATTATATGTGTTTTTTGGGTTTTCTTTGATGCTACTTCTAACAACATAGGAAGTTATGTTGTTAGAGACGGTGTGCGAAAAGGATGTCGCAGAGGCATACACCCTGTGGTTTGGGCTGCGCTGAGTATATTTATACTTCCTTTTATTTGGTATATGATCAACAGGAAATCTTTATTGATCGCTGCGGAAGAATATCCAGTAAAGACTGATAAAAGCGTAAGTTTTATTATTCTACTTTTGTTGGTATCAGGATGGTTGCTCTATCGCTACAAAGATTATTTATTCTATTAAGTTATAGCCAATACAATGAAGCCGGTTAATCCGGCTTTTTTTTCGTCCGGCACATGATGGAAGGGAAATCTAACCCACTTCCAAAGGTGCCGTTTTATGAACAACACCCCCGATTCTCCCGCATTTCGCAATGCTCTTGCTTTCGTGCTCAGCGCAGAACGCGGATATGTCAATGACCCCACTGACCGTGGCGGTGAAACTAACTTCGGTATATCAGATAAACGCGACGGTGTTGCCGATGGCATGACCGACGTTAATGGCGATGGCAAGCCTGATACTCGTATTCGTGATTTAACGGTTGAACAGGCCGGACAGATTTACTTCCGTGACTACTGGTATCCGGCGTATTGCCAGTTATGGCCGGATGATATCGCCCTGTTTGTCTTTGATTCTGCCGTCCAGCATGGCGTCAAAAAGGCTGTCCAGTTGCTTCAGGAAGCTGTGGGTTTCACTGGCAAAAGCGTTGACGGTATCGCCGGTAAAAACACCCGTGCAGCCGTTGAGCGTGCTGACCCTGACTGGCTGCTGAACCGTTTGTTTCTGCAACGTTCCCGCTATTACGCCGACATCATCAAAGCAAACTCTTCGCAGGGCAAGTTCCTCAACGGCTGGTTTAACCGCCTTGACAACCTCGCTGACGCCTGTCGTGAGATTTCCGGTGTCCACTATTCGGTAGCCCGGAGCTGATATGGGCAAGGGATGGGACGCTTCGCTGAAGCAGGGACGACGTGACCGGCTGCGGCAGGAAGTTCTTCACCGAATGGCCGGTGGCCCCGTCCCCGTTCCGACAAGTTATGCAGGTCATGACGGTACACACGCCAGTTACTACATGCGCGGCTGGTCATCCGTCGATATCAGAGACATCGTCTGGCAATGCCAGCGATACAAGGAAAAACATAATGTTTAAATCGTTTTGCTGCGACTGGTTAAAGCTGGCGCGGATACAGGTTTTGCGCTCCGGATGGAGCATTGTCATTCTCGTCGGCCTGTCGCTGTTCATCTGTAGTTTCACAGGCCGCCAGGCATTTATGGTCTGGTGGCTGGCACTCTCCGGCGTGGTTCTGATCGGATTCAGCATCTTTCTCGGCAATCTTCCGTACAGGCTTCTTAAACCTGAAATGCATATCAGCCGGCATGCCCGTTTCTGGGCGTGGGTCATCTGGGTTGTAGGCGTTTTTCTTCTCATTCTGAGCCAGCTATATGCCATCCCGTTATACCTGATTTTTCTTTCACCAGTGGGTGCTGCAATCGGCGTTCTTTTCTGTATGTGGGTTGAACGTAAGGGGCTTCTCGCATGGATCCAGTGACCATCTCTACCGTTGCCAGCGTTCTGATGAAGGCCGGACCGTCGTTACTGCGTACCGTGGGCGGCTGGTTCGGTGGCGACACCGCCAGAACGGCAGATTCTGTGGCGGGGATCGTTGAGAACGTCAACAGCGTCATAAACCCGCAGGACCAGCAACGGGTGCTTGAGCAGAAACTGGCGGCGCTGCCGCCAGAACAGTTCGTTCAGCTTCAGTCCCTGAAAGTCCAGATTGAGCAATTCCAGCTTGAGCGGGACAAAGCCGTACTGGCTGACCGTCAGGCTGCTCACCATGAGCAACAGGAAACCATCCGTAACGGGGACAACGCCACGGATGAATATGTCCGTCAGACCAGACCGCTGATGGCCAGACTGTCGCTCTACAGCAGCATTGTGTATGTGATGCTGATGTCAGTGGGTCAGCAGGCTGGCGCGATATCCGGTGCTTTTGGTCATGCCTTCTCCATGCCATCACCGGACTGGGATATCGCACTCATGCTGGCGACGCCGGCACTGGGGTATCTCGGTTTTCGTACCCTCGACGGATTCGCCCGGTACAGCAAATCCAGCAAACACAAAACGATGGTGGCGGGTAAATGACGGATGAACTGGACAAGGCCAGCGGCCTTGAGATGGCTGACCGTGAACGGGCATTAAATGCTCGGTTAAACAGGGTTAAAGAATCTCCTGACATTCCCGGTCACTGCAACGACTGTGGTGAAGAAATTGACCCAAAACGACTGGCGGCCATGCCGGATGCAGTGACCTGCATTGACTGTCAGACACTCAGGGAGACGGCATAAATGGAGTGGGAAACCGTAAGAAGTAACTGGGCTGTCATCTGGGCCGGACTGATGTCCGGTATCAATATTATCCACCTGCTGCTTGTGAAAACCTATGCCCGCCGGGAAGAGATGGAGAAAGTTAACAGCCGGATGAGTGCACTTGAAAAGGCCATCGACGGGATGCCGTCGCGACAGGAACTCCACCAGTTGCAACTGGATATGAGCAACCTGCGCGGCGAAATACGGGAGTTCTCCGGAATGCTCCGGCAGGCCACACGTATCAGCGATCTGTTGCTGGAAAACGAACTGAAGGAAAAAAATTAAGAGGCTATGAGCATGCAAGAAATCCTCAACAGCGACCAGCGTCTGGTCATTCTGCGCTCACTGGTGGAGTGCGGAGACAGTGCAAACGAATCCATTCTACAGACCTGCCTTCAGACTTACGGCCATCGGGTTTCCCGTGACACCGTCCGCACCCTCCTTGCGTGGCTACGTGAACAGGGACTCGTCACCCTGTCAGATGTCTCCGGGTGTTACGTCGCCGGCATCACAGGACGCGGTGAAGATGTGGCCTTCGGGCTGGCGACAGTCCCCGGCGTCAAAAAACCACGTGCGCGGGAGTGACAATGGAACGGGCCAGAATACTTCAAATGTTAATGACCTGCCGCCAGCAGGCGGAACAGTTGCGCCGCCTGTCAGGTCTGGCGGAGCGTCGGGAGTCCGGTGAAATCGGCATGTCAGCGAATGCGCTTTTTCAGGCCGCTGTGATTATCGAATCCCTTATCAGTGCAAATGAAAAAGCACTGGAAGGCATTGCGCGGCTGGACCGCTCTGAAACCCAGCTTATCGGAGAGCGTGATCAGGTCATCGCCGCACTGGACAGCATGTATGAGGCTGTAACCGGTGCGCCTCCGGAGTGGAGCACCGCATTTGGCTTTACGGATGCGATTAACGACGTGACAGAGCGTATTTTTGAACTGGAGAATATCAGCCATGCCTAAATCCCTTAAGCCACTGAGCAGCAGCCAGCGTGACATTATCCGGAAAATGGCCGCCATTCTCGTCTGTGCGGAAATTGAAGTCAGAGCCATTGCACCACAGTTTGAAAAATCGACGGGTAAAAAATACAACTCCGAATCCGCTGATTCGTATCTGAATACATTCCTCAACAACAACCCGGAATACAAACGCGTCTGGAAGCTGCTGCTGAAAGACAAATCCAGCGTTGAACGTGACTTCCTTGAACGTATGAGGAGGGAGAATGGCAAGTGAACGCCAGACGCGCGGACGACCTTCAAAGATTGATTTGCTCCCGGATGCGGTCCGGGAGCAACTGCATCAGATGCTGCGCGATAAACGACATACCCAGGAAGAAATCCGCGAAGCTATTAACGAGCTGATCAACGAATATAACCTCCCGGAGGACATGCAAATCAGTCGTACCGGTCTGAACCGCTACGCAAGCCGCATGGAAACGATGGGGTCAAAGATTCGCGCTTCCCGCGAGATGGCTGAAATATGGGCCTCAAAGCTTGGTTCTGCACCGACGTCAGATGTCGGGAAGTTACTGCTGGAGTTTGTTAAAACACTGGCTTTTGAAACCTCAATGGAAATGGCTGACAGCGATAAAACTGTCGAACCAAAGGCGCTGGGTCAGCTTGCTCTTGTTGCCCAGCGACTGGAAGCCGCTGCGATGGCAAGCCACAAACGCGAGAAAGAGATCCAGCAGGAGTTTGCAAAAAAAGCCGCTGCGGCCGCAGAGACCATAACCCGTTCAGCTGGTTTGTCGGCTGAGACTGCTG
Source organism: Citrobacter sp. RHBSTW-00859 (assembly GCF_013729795.1). Taxonomy (NCBI): domain Bacteria; kingdom Pseudomonadati; phylum Pseudomonadota; class Gammaproteobacteria; order Enterobacterales; family Enterobacteriaceae; genus Citrobacter; species Citrobacter sp. RHBSTW-00859. The sequence goes on from NZ_CP056284.1 coordinate 4,691,006, forward strand.
CCGATATCAAACGTCAGATTCTGGGGATTGCAGAATGACAACGATGACGCCGGACAGAACACTGACCAGTCAGTCTGCTGCCGCTATCCTGTCGGGTGAGTTCGACAAAAGCCAGCTGTTGCTTCCCTACCAGAAGCGGTGGATTGCTGACCCCTCTCAACTGAAGATTGCCGAGAAGTCGCGTCGTACCGGTCTGACCTGGGCAGAAGCGGCTGACGCAGCCCTGAACGGCTCAATGTCGGTGGAGGCCGGCGGGTGCGATACGTTCTACGTCGGTACGACGAAAGACATGGCTCGTGAGTTTATTGATGCCTGTGCGATGTGGGCGAAAGCCTATGACCGCGCCGCATCCGGCATTGGTGAAGAAGTGCTGAAGGATGAAGACAAAGACATCCTGGTCTATGTCATCCAGTTCGCCAGTGGCTATAAAATCAAGGCACTGTCGTCTAACCCGTCGAACCTGCGTGGTATGCAGGGTAACGTCATCATTGATGAGGCCGCATTCCAGGCTGACCTTGCAGCGGTACTCAAGGCGGCGCTGGCGCTGACAATGTGGGGGAATAATGTTCGCCTTATTTCCACCCACAACGGTATTGATAACCTGTTTAACACTATCATCACCGACAGCCGGGCCGGGAAAAAACGCTACTCTGTCCATCATGTCGATATTGAAACGGCCATTGCTGAGGGGCTGTATCAGCGCATCTGTCAGGTCACAAAAAAAGTCTGGTCTGTGGAGGCCGAAGCGGAATGGCTGGCTAACCTGCTGAGCGACACGGCTACGGAGGAAGATGCCCGCGAGGAATACTACTGCGAGCCGAAGAACGGCGGTGGCGTCTATATCGCACGTTCCCTGCGCGAACGCGCGGCCAGAGGTCCGACCGTTGTCCTGCGCTTCACCGGTACGGCTGATTTTAACGCGATGCCGGACGGGCTGCGCCGTGTGGACATGCAGGAATGGCTGGAGACGGTCGTACTTCCCGAACTGGAGAAACTGCCGCAGAACCTGCGCCACTGTCTGGGAGAAGACTTTGCACGTAACGGTGACCTGACCGTGTTTGCGCCGGTGACAGTCAACGATGACACGACGCGCAACGTCCCGTTCCTGGTGGAACTCAGCAATGTGCCATTTAAACAGCAGGAACAGGCGCTGTTTTATATCTGTGATCGTCTTCCCCGCCGCGACGGCATCAAGCTCGATGCGCGGGGTAACGGTCAGTATCTGGCAGAACAGGCGGCGGAAAAATACGGTGATGAAGTTGAGCAGGTGCAGCTTTCCGTCAAATACTACCGGGAAAACATGCCCCGGTTCCGTGCTGCATTCGAAGACAATGAGCTGGTACTGCCAAAGCATGAAGATGTGATCACCGACCTCGGCGCTATTCAGCTTTATCGCGGCGTACCGGGCATTGATGATGCACGCACTACCGGCACCGATGGCCGCAAGCGCCACGGTGACTCCGCTATCGCTATTTTTCTCGGTTTCCTCGCCAGTCGCGAGGACTGCCGGCGTTATGAAGTCCACAAGTTAAAGAAACCTTCCCGCCCCGATGAGCGTAATGAACACCGTCAGGTCCGCATCACACGGGGTCTTAAAAATCAGCGGGGATTACTCTGATGTTTAAACAACTAACCGTACTAACCGGAGCCGTTCGCCGGCTGCTCAGTCCTGCCACGGGGGAAGTTGTCACTGTGAACAAGGACGAACTGAAGCAGACGCAATCCGCAGCGGCGGTGATGAGTGTACGTTCCCCTTCGACAGGTATCAGCGTTGCCAGTACGCTGAGTCCCGGCAGGCTTGCGGGGATCTTACGTAATGCAGCCGATGGTCATGCGCGTGATTTCTTCATCATGGCGGAAGAACTGGAGGAACGTGACCTCCACTACGCCAGCGTTTTACGTACGCGCAAGCTGACGGTTTCCGGGATTGAACCTTCGGTGGAGGCCGGGAGCGATTCCCCGCGTGACGTGGAAATCGCAGATGATATCCGTAACCTCATGACGCAACCGCAGGTTCCCGAGCTGCTGTTCGATCTGCTGGACGGGCTTGGTAAAGGGGTTGGTGTCTGCGAAATCCTCTGGAATACCAGCACCACACACTGGAAACCCCGCGATTATGAATGGGTTGATCCGCGCTTTCTGATACCTGACCGGGAAACCCTGCGTGATTTCAGGCTACTGACGGACAGGAACCCTATTGATGGTGAGCCATTGTCGCCGGGGAAATTTATCGTCCATAAGCCCCGCCTGAAATCCGGCCTGCCCTTGCGTAACGGTCTGGCGCGTCTGGTGGCCGTCATGTATATGCTCAAGTCTTACACCGTCCGGGACTGGTGGGCGTTTGCTGAAAAATTTGGCATCCCGATTGTGGTAGGTAAATACGGCAACAATGCCAGCCCGGAACAAATCCAGACATTGCTGGATGCGATTGCATCACTGGCATCAGATGCCGGCTGCGCAATCCCCGATTCGATGAAACTGGAGATGCAGGAAGCGGCGAGCCGTAACAGCGGTGGCACTCTCTTTAAAGAGATGGCCGAATGGTGTGACGCGCAGATTAGTAAGGCCGTACTGGGGCAGACCATGACCACCGATGACGGCAGTTCACGTGCTCAGGCGGAAGTCCACAATGGTGTGCGTATGGACATCGCCAAATGGGATGCCTGGCAGTTATCCAACACTCTGTCTGAATTCCTTGTCCGTCCCTATGTGGATATGAATTACGGGCCACAGGAGCATTACCCCCGCGTCGTACTGCGCATCAGCAAACCGGAAGACCTTAAGGTACTGGTGGATGCACTGTCGCCACTGATTGACCGGGGTATGGAAGTTCAGATGTCAGAGATCCGTGACAAATTTGGGCTGTCTGAACCGGAGAAAGGCGCAAAAATTCTGACACCAACGGCGCAAATGACTAGCCCGCTACCGGCCATGAACCGTGAGCAGACCGCGCTTAACCGCAGCCAGCCTGACGTTCTTGATATGATGGTGGATGAAGCGATGAATGACTGGCAGCGTACCGGCGATGCGTTCACCAGTCCGGTGCTTGAGCTGGCAAAGAAATCTGACAGCTTTGAATCTTTTCTTGCTGGCCTGCCGGCGCTTCAGAAAGAACTTGATGCTGATGAGTTTGCGACGCAGCTGGCGATGCTCTGTTTTAAAGCCCGGTCGCTGGGAGATGTAAACGATGGCTAAGCCGGTCAGCGATAAATACAGCATTATTCCCCAGGAAGCACTGGCCTGGCTGAAGGCGAAAAAGCTGAAGCCGGGATTTGATTACCGCGATGTCTGGATGGAAGAACACAGCATCGGCTTTACTGTGGCAAAGATGACGCAGCTTGATTTGCTGGCGGACGTTCGCCAGCTCGTGGAGGACGCACTGGAGAGCGGCCAGACCTTTGAGCAATTTCGCGAGGTTCTTAAACCTATGCTGGTCAAACGTGGATGGTGGGGACAGCAACTGATGGATGATCCACTGACCGGTGAAACCCGTACTGTCCAGCTCGGCAGTGACCGCCGGATGCGCGTTATCTACGACACCAACATGCGGACAGCCCGCGCGGCGGGACAATGGCAGCGTATTGAACGGACCCAACGGGCAATGCCTTATCTTGTCTACACCGTCGGCCCCTCACGTGAGCACCGTGCGGAGCATCTGCGCTGGAAGGATGTCTGCCTGCCGGTGGATCATCCGTTCTGGCGAACACACATGGGGCCGAACGGCTGGGGATGCAAATGCGGTACACGGCAAATCAGCCGGTATGAGTATGAGCAGATGAAGGCCAACGGCACTATCAACACGGAAGCCCCTGAAGTGCGTACGGTCAGATGGGTTAACAAACGCACCGGCGAAGAAGAGACCATTCCGGAGGGGATTGATCCCGGCTGGGCGTACAACCCCGGAATCTCCCGCAGTCGCGAGCTGGATGAACAGCTACGCAGAAAACAGGACGCGTTTGACAGTCATTCGCCACAAAGATAAAAACCATCCCACAACGCGCGTGGCGGCATTAACGATTATTACGTCATGACGGCACGTGAAAAAATCGTTAAACGCGCCACAGCGTTTTTAAACGTGTTTTAAACGCGGTTTCATGCCGCGTTTACAGTGAAGCCGGTTAATCCACCTGCATCCCCGTTCCCCCCCACACTGTCCGGAAGTAAACAACGTGACCGGACAACACCATGAACCCGAACAATACGGAACTGCTGGCGCTCTGCTTTCAGCTTCCTGACCTTACCGATGATGCATTGCCGGAATGGCTGCCGATGATACCGGCGGGAACCTTTACAGGGCGTGATGGCCGTTCGTGGGTGAACAACAATCCGGAAGCCATCATTCGTGCCTCGATGGCTTATCCAAAGCTCCCGTTTGATATCGAGCACTCTACCGAACTGAAAGGCCCGAAAGGCGATGAAGCCCCGGCTTATGGCTGGATTGACGGCTATCGCGTCAGTGATGGCGTGGTGGAGGCGCACGTTGAATGGACTGATGACGGCATGGCGCAGCTGCGCGGCAAGAAGTACCTCTATTACAGTCCGGCCTTTCGGTTCACTGCGGACGGTCAGGTCACCCGCCTGTCCAGCGCCGCGCTGACCAACAAACCCAACCTTGATTTACCCGCACTCAACTCTGAGGAAAACACGATGACCGTACCTGTCCAGATTGTGACAGTGCTTGGCCTCGCGGCCACTGCCACAGCAGACGACGCAGTAAAAGCCATTCAGCAGATTAAGACCGCCGAGCAGGTGGCGCTTAACCGCGCTGAGAATCCTGACCTGACGAAGTTCATTCCGGTAGAGACCCACCAGTTAGCACTTAACCGTGCGGAAAGCGCTGAAAACAAACTCAATGAGATTGCCATCAAAGAATCAGAAGCACTGGTGGACAGCGCCATTGAGTCGGGGAAAGTCGCACCAGCCAACCGCGAAATGTATCTCGCCACCTGCCGCTCTGAAGAAGGTCGAAAGCGGTTTGCTGAATTCCTGAAAGCGGCACCGGTCATTGTCAGCAAGACCACGACGACCAAAAAAGAAAGCACCGAAGGTCACGCCTCGCTTTCTGACGAAGACCTCGCGATGTGCCGCCATATGGGCATCAGCGAAGAAGAATTCCTTTCCGTTCGTAAGCAGGAGAAATAATTCATGCAGGTATCCGCAGAAGTATTGCATGCCCTGACCACCGCACTGAGCGCCGCCTTTACCAAAGGTGTTGGTCGTGTCAATCCGCAGTATCGATCCATCGCCACGGTCATCCCCAGTTCCGGCGCGTCTAACACTTATGGCTGGGTTGAAGACTTCCCGACCATCAAAGAATGGATCGGGGCGCGTCAACTGAAAGAACTGGCTCAGGCCGGGTATGTCATTACCAACAAGACTTGGGAAAACTCGGTCAAGGTTAAGCGCGAAAAAATCGAGGACGATCAGATTGGTCAGTATTCCGTGATTGCTGAGCAGCTTGGCCGCGATACCACGATTTTCCCGGACAAGCTGTCGTTTGAGTTGCTGTGCAAAGGTTTCGATACGCTGTGCTGGGACGGTCAGTATTTCTTTGATACCGATCACCCTGTTGGTGCATCCACCAAATCGAACGTTGTGGGCGACCCGGCGACCGATACGGGTGAACCGTGGTTCCTGATTGATGCGACGCATGCGCTGCTGCCCATCATTTACCAGGAGCGTCGTCCGTTTAACTTCATCGCCCTCGATGACCTCACCAGTGAGCGGGTGTTCCTTCAGAACGAATTCGCCTACGGGACCGATGGCCGCAGCAACGTTGGCTTTGGTTTCTGGCAGACCTGTGTGGGATCAAAAGCCGCACTGAACAAAGCGAACTATGAAGCCGCGGTCTCCGCAATGATGGGCATCACTGATTCTAACGACGAACCACTGGGCATGAATCCGACATTGCTGGTCGTCGGTAAGAACAACCGTGGCGCGGCCAAAGCGCTGATTGAAGCGGTTACGGCTGATGGTGGTGGTTCAAATATCTATTACAAGGATGTTGACTTGATGGTTTCACCTTTCATCAAAAAAGCGTGACGTCATTACGTAAAAAATCACGTAACGCCGGATTAAGGAGGAGTTAATCCTCCTTTAAACCCACCCTGAATGAGGTTTAAAAAGTGAGTGGAAAAGTTAATAAGTCAGCCGCTGGTAAGACCGGAACCACTTCGGAAAAGAAAGACGACAAAGCAACGAAGGATACGTCTGTCCCGGCGCAACCGGCACCGGTGGCACCAGTTATTACTGATGACAGTCAGGCATCACAACCGACGGTTGCAGCTTCAGATGTCGCATCTGACCCGGAACCTGTACCCGGTGATAATGGAATAACGGTTATCCCGGCCACAGTCAGTCTTGTCACCATACCGGGTGAAAACACGGGTGATGACCTGAGAAAACATGTCTGGCGGGAAACGCTGGCCCATGACCATTCAGAGGCTGTTCGCATTGCTGAAAATGTCGTGGTGCTGGAGGTCCGCGCCATTCCGGAAAATGGCTTTCACCGGGCAGGCCGATTCTGGCCGCACGATACGGTGCATGTGTTTGTCAGCGATAACCCGGATGAACAGATTCTGGAAGATGCCGGAGGTAAGCCGCTGGAGGGTTGCGTGATCAGTACCGACACAGCCCTGCGTCTGAAGGCTGAAAAGATGCTGATTGTGACCGAGCTGGCGACCGTTACCGGGACTGAAGCCGACGCGGAGAGCAAATAATGGGCATCTACGTAACGCGTGAAGACCTGCTGGCAACCGATGGTGACCGCGTCTGGAACATGGCAATCAACAAAGAGACGCAGCAGCTTGACGAAGAAAAGATCCAGCGAGCGATTGATGACACTGATGCAGAAATTAATTCCTTTCTGGCAAAGCGTTATCAGTTGCCGCTGAACCTTCCGACCCTGCCGAGTCCGTTGCGCCGGGCGGCGGTCTCCATCGCGTTCTACTGGCTGTCTGAACGGGACCATCAGATCACCGATGAAATCCAGAAGCGTTACGACGAAGCCCTCCGCACCCTGCGTGAAATCGCCAACGGCACCCGTGACCTCGGTGTGCCGTCTGACACCCCGGTCCCTGAGACCGACACAGGAAAGCTGATCATCGTCAGTGAAAACCGTCGTCTGTTCACCCGTAACAACCTGAAAGGGGTGCTGTGATGGGAATTACTGTCGAGGTCAGAGGAGACCAGAAGTTTCAGGACATTCGCCGTGCGATTGAGCGACTGGCTGACCAGTCGCTGCAACAGGAGCTACTGGAGAGCATTGGCGCTGTGGTGGAGTCACAGACCCGCCGGCGCATCTCCAGCGAAAAATCCAGTCCTGCCGGCGAGAAATGGCAGGACTGGTCTGACAGCTACGCGAAAACCCGACACAGCAACCAGAGTCTGTTACAGGGCAACGGCGACCTGCTCGACAGTATCCAGTATGTGGTCAGCGGCTCTGTCGTTCGTGTGGGTACGCCACTTGATTATGGCCGGACGCATAACGAGGGTTTTTCCGGCTCGGTGTCTGTGTCAGCCCATAAGCGCCTCATCTCACAGGCATTTGGTCGGGCGCTTAAACACGGGGTATGGCAAACCGTGGGGGCGCATAAACGTATGTTAAACATCCCGCAGCGTGAATTCCTCGGCCTGTCCTCCGGGAACAGTCAGGAACTGCTGCACGTCATCGGGGATTTCTGGAATGAGGTTCTGCAATGAGTGAGCGTCCGGCATTTGTCACCCTGGGCAGCACGGTCAGTGCCGCCGAGAATATTGTTAACTGGCTGAAAGCTGAACTTGAGGGTGAAAATCAACCAGACCGGGTTGAAAAAGTGGAACGTCACATCGGTCAGTTTAACACCCCGGATCAGGTCAAAAGCTATATGTCCGGGCGCGGAGGCAGTATCCGTATTGCGGCCTTACGGGTCAGGAATATCCAGAACCGTCGCGGCATGACCGGCCTTGTGACCTGGGCGGCCTACATCATGATGGCTGATTCATGGGGATACCCGCGCGATGCCCGCTGTGAGGTTATTGCCGGACGCCTTGCCCGTCGTATCAGCTGTCGTGAAGCGGCTGCGGGCATGAAGGCTGAGCGTATGGCTGAGAACATCGCCGCTGAAAACCTCTGGTCGGGTGGCCTGGACAATCTCGGGATCACCATGTGGGCCGTTACATGGGAACAGGAATTCCGTCTTGATGATGAGATAGACCTGTCCACGCTGCCGGAATTCCTGCGACTGGGTGCAACCATTGTGGTGAACGGACAGCCGGTAAGCGATGAGCCGCAAATCATAAACGTAAGAGAAGGACAGACTGATGACAAAGAAAATGATTAAGCCATCACGGGCGGGCCTGCTCGTTCGTAAGGCTGATGGCAGTCACCTTGCCGCTGATGGCGAGACACTGCCGGTCAATGCGTACTGGCTGCGCCGTGAAAAAGAAGGCGATGTGAATATCACTGAGCCACCGAAGTCCCGCACATCTAAAACCGATAAGGAGGCATGATGTCCATCGGTAATATTCCTGATGATATTCGTGTCCCGCTGGTCTGGATCGATATCGATAACTCTATGGCGATGAGTGCCGCGCCGGCACAGTCCCGAAAAATTCTGGTTGTGGGTCAGCAGCTCGCCAGCGCGACTGCTTTACCGTTGACGCTGAATCGTATTACTGGCGACAGCATGGCCGATGAACTCTATGGCCGTGGCTCCATGCTGGGTGAAATGGCAAAGATGGTCCGTAAGGCCAACAGCTACACCGAGATGTATGCGATGGGACTGGAGGATATTGCCCAGGGCGCCGCAGCGAGTGCCACAGTCACGATGCTAGGCACCGCCACTCAGGCCGGTACGCTGGCACTGATGATCAATGGCGTGTCTGTCCAGGTCGGGGTCAGCATCGGTGATGAAGCGGCAACCATTGCTGGCAATATCATCACTGCGATTACCGCAAAGCCTGCCACTCAGGTCACCGCCACAGCAAAAGCTGAAGCTGCTGCAACGGTAGTGCTGACCGTGAAGTGGAAAGGTGTCACGGGAAATGACAGCGATGTGCGCCTGAACTATTACGCCGGAGAACAAACACCTGCCGGCATCAGTGCAACACTGACCGCCTTTTCGGGTGGCACGGGGACGCCGGATATTGAGGAGGTTGTTGCCGCTCTGGGGGATGACTGGTACACGGATATTATTTTCCCGTACACCGACACGCAGAGTCTGAACAGCATTCGTGACGAACTGGAAGAACGCTGGGGGCCGCTCAAGATGATGGAGGCGATTCTGTGGTCTGCTTATCGTGGTACGCATGCCCAGAGCGGTACATTCGGGCATACCCGCAATGACTGGCTGATTTCCTGTATTGGCACCAACATCGCACCAGAACCGTCATGGCTATGGGCCGCCAGCTACGGCGCAACGGCGGCATACCAGTTGGCCCTTGATCCTGCCCGTCCTCTCCAGACGCTGATCCTGACCGGTATCAAGCCGCCCGCTCGCGGTATCCGCTGGGATATGCCAGAGCGTAACCTGCTGCTGCATGACGGTATCGCCACGCACTTTGTTGATGCCGGAGATAACGTCTGTATTGAGCGCGAAATCACCATGTACCGCGTGAACCGCTATGGCGATACCGACATTTCATACCTCGATGTGCAGTCGCCGGCAACGCTTGGCCGCATCCGTTATGTCATCAAAAACCGCTTCACCAGCCGTTATCCGCGCCACAAGCTGGCGGATGATGACGTACTTGATTTGCTTGATGCCGGTCAGCCGGTGATGACACCGAAGATTGCGACCGCTGAACTGCTGGATATTGCACTGACTGAGCTTATCCCGGCTGGCTTGGTAGAAGACTTTGAGGACTACAAAGAAACGCTCGATGTCACTATCGACAGTAAAGATCCAAACCGTCTGAACTTTATCTGCCACCCGAACCTGGTGAATCAGTTGCGCGTTCTGGCCGGTCTCATCCAGTTCAAACTTTAAGGAGCCAGCATGGCAAACATTCTGGGTATGGCGGCGATTCGTATTAATGGCCGTGAAATCAAAACTGAAGGCAAATCCACCCTGAATCCGGGAGGCTATGCCCGCCAGCAACATATGGGCGGCGGTAAAGTCTGGGGTAATTCCCGCAAGATGGCGGCCCCCTCCATCAAGCTGACCATTGCTGCAGATCGCGATGTCGATGTGATTGAAATCAGTAACTGGGAGGACGTGACCGTCATGTTTTACGGTGACAACGGTCTCAACTACATGATGACCGGCGCGGCCACCGATAACCCGGCAGAACTGGACGAAGACGCGGGGACGGTCTCGGCTAACTTCATCGGCGTCAAGTGTGTGAAGGTGTAAGACATGGCTGAAATGACATTCACTCTGGTACATGGTCTGCGTACAGGCAAAGGCACTACCGACGAAATGCTTCACAAGGATGTGACGCTTCGCGAGCTGACATCACGGGATGTTATCGAATCACAACTGGCCTCAGAGCGCGTCGTGCTTGGGGATAATGGCAAGGCGGTTGCCTACTGCTCTGAGGTCATGATGGGGCTGGAGATGATGCGCCGGCAGATTAAGAATATTGGTGAAATCCCCGGCCCACTGGACATGAATCAAATTTATGCCCTGCATCCGGAAGATTTGAAGTTGCTGACTGAAAAGGGTCAGGCGATGGATGACATGCTGGGGGAGACTGCCGAACGGGGGCGACATGGTGCCGATGGCAGCGGCGCTCAATCTACTGCTGATTAACCTCTCTCAGCGTTTCGATGTTAACCGGCTTGAGCAACTGCCCCTGCGGCAGTTGCTTATTCAGGTCAGGCAACTGAGGAAGCAATATGACAAACCGCCTAAGCACTGAAATTCTGATTAACCTTGCCGGGAACCTGACGGCCAAAGCCCGCCAGTACGGCGCTAATATGAGCGAGTTTGCCAGCCGTAACCAGAAAGCAATGTCTGTTGTGAAGGCTGCGTCTGAATCTGCCGGACGTGGTCTGGATATGCTCAGTAATCGCTATACAACGATGATTGCCGGCCTTGCCAGCGGCGCAGCGCTGAGGGAATTTGCTAAAACAGATCGACAATTAACCGGGCTGGGTATTGCTGCCGGTAAAACTCGTGATGAGATGCGCAATATCTTTGATGGCATTCAGGAAACCGCCATCAAATTCCGGGTCGATGACTCGGAGGTGTTGGCGGCGCTGGAGAATGTCAACAAAACGACCGGCGATCTGGATTTTGGTATTCAGAATAAGGGCATGATAGCCGCTTCTATTGCTGCATCAGGCTCTCAGGGGGATTCGATTGGCGGACTGTTTTCTCAGTTCCCTAAATTTGGTCTTCAGACTGAAAAGCAGACGCTTGCAGCTATGGATACGTTAAACCTTCTGGGAAAAGAAGGCGCATTTGAGCTGAAAGACATTGCAGAAAAAGGCGTCAGAGCCTTCTCTATGTACTCCGCTGCTGGCGGGAGTGGCGTTAAGGGAGTCAAAGACGTAGGCGTTGTACTGGAATCTGCCATTGATGCCACAGGCAACCGTGATACAGCAGCCACGGCGACTGAAAACCTTATTCGTGATCTGCAGTTGCCAAAGGTTGTTGACACTCTCAAGAAGAAAGCAGGAATTAACGTATATGGCAAAGATGGAAAAATGCGTTCTCTTCCAGAAATTCTGGCTGAAGTAGCGAAATCATCTGGTAGCAAAGGATCGCAAGAGCAGAATGAAAGACTACTGAAAGCCGGTTTTAACCAGGACAGTATTTTACTTATCAGCAGTGTCACCTCTGGTAAAGGAGCAGAAAACCTCAAGCGATACCAGTCAGTAGTCGGAGATGGTACAGGCATCATGAAAGATGCTGAATATGCGGCGAAAGATTTTACTTCGGCGCTGACCAGCCTGAATGTTACCTGGAAGAAATTTTCTAACAGCAATCTTGCCGGACCGGTACAGGAACTGGCTGATGCCATCAATTCAGTAGATCAAAAGACGGTTCAGAACTGGCTTGAAGTCGGCAAGAAAATTGCCATTGCGACTGCCGGAGTCATTGCAGCACGTAAAGCATTTAAAATCGGTAAAGGTGCATGGGATTTTCTCCAGCCAGAAAAAGGAGGAAAAGGCATACCTAAAGGCGTCTCAGATGTTTTTGGCTCCGGTGTTATGCCCGTTTATGTCGTGAACATGGGCAAAGGTGGAATGGGTGGTCCTGGTGATTTAATTCCCGATGGAAAAGAACCTCGTAAACCCAATGGCCCAGGACGTCTTAGTGTTCCTGGAGGGATGATCGGAACATCTCTAATGATGGCCACAATTCCCTATCTTGATGATGATTCTTCACTGACCGATGACGACAAAGCTGGCATGGTTCAGTGGGCAAAGGATCGTGCTAAACGCAAAGCGAATGAGAAACCGGTTATTGACCCGCGCCCGTGGGCATCAATGACACCGGCAACGCCGTTTATCCCTGCGTCTGAAAATCCCCCGGCAGACAGACCGCGCCCTGAAACGAGTGACCATTCTTTGTTTGGTGTCATCGTTGATTTTCTGCGGGGCACTAACGCCGCAATAGAGAACAAAAATGCGCTTGATAAATCAGCACAGCCATCCGTTCCTCTGGCCCCGACAGTGAAAGAGATACAGGGTGAAATTCGTGTGATCCTTGAGGGGAATGGTCGCGTTAAAAATGTCTCCATGAACCAGTCTGATATAAAACTCAGCGCTTCTGCTGGCGTGAGCAGCGTGGGACAAGGCTAATGGGAAAAACACGATGGGAAGACCTGCGAGATGCTTCATTTCGGGGCGTATCCTTCTATCTGGTCGATAACGAAGGCACCAGTGGACGCCGTGCAATCCCCCGAGCCTACCCTAAAAAAGAAGTGGGCTGGACCGAGGATAACGGTGCTGTTCTGACCCAACAGCAAATCAACGGCAAGCTGATTGGCAAGGACTACCAGAGCCAACTGGAGGCGCTTCTGCACGTTCTGAACATGCCGGGACCTGGTGAACTAATCCATCCGTGGTTCGGCATTGAGAAAGTTCAGGTCGGCAAGGTGACGCACCGTCTGAGCACTGAGGAAGGCGGCATTGCCTATATCTCTTTTGAGGTATATGAGGCGGGTGAACGCCTGTTCCCTGCGCCGACAGAAAACACCAGCCTGACGGTACTCAGCGCAGCGGATAAGGTTAAAGCTGCCCTGGCTAATGGTGATGTCTTTGCCCTGCTGGATGGTCTTGGTGAGATGGCTGATACGTGGATGGACGACATGGAGAATCTGGTGGTGGGTGTGCTGACGCTACCCTCCGCGATCACAGAATGGACTGACCGCCTCGGACGCTTTCGCGGACTGATTGAGCTGGCCGTCGCGAAACCCGCCGGGTTTATCAATGATGTTCTGACCCTTGTCAGCGGTGTACGCGATACCGTGACCGAACCTTTGTGGTCAATGCGGGTTTATGATCAGCTCCGTAGCCGGTGGCAGGGAGAACAGTTTTCCGGTTCTTCATCTTCGCCGTGGTCGTCGCCGGCTTCGTCAACAAATACAAGTGACCGCGCGACAGCCGCTGCACTCCACCAGTTGCCCAAATACATGTCAGTCACACCAGGTTCAGTGACTGACGGAAAGTATGGTTTTGCCAGCAGCCTTCCGGACGTTGTCCCTGAGCTGACCGATGCCATGCAGGACAACATCACTCATTTCCGTCAGTTGATTGTCGTTGCCAGCCTAACTGGACAGGCAGAGACCGTTGCCAGCACCGATTTCAGAAGCAGTGAGGAAGCCATAAGTGCGGGTGACACGCTGGCTGAGCAACTGAATGAACAGGCTGTGTACGCCGTAGAAAACGGTCAGCGGGATTTGTGGCATGCCCTGCGTGAGCTGCGCTTTGCCGTCGTCAATGACGTGCGGGTCAGAAGCGCTCAGCTACCACAGACACGAACGGTCATTCTGACCACAACGTCCCCGGTATCTCTGATTGCATGGCGTGAAACCGGTAATACCGAGAACCGTGACGCCATCGCGTCAAGGAACCGATTGAAAGACCCGGCGTTCGTTCTTCCGGGTAAACCTGTCGAGGTAACAGATTGATGGAAATGGTTGTGCTTGAGGTTGACGGCCAGCAGTGGGACGGATGGACAGAGATGTCCATCACTTCCTCACTGGAGGCTGTTGCCGGCGAATTTGATCTCACTGTCACCACACAATGGTCAGAAGCATCACCGCGCGTGATTAAGCAGGGCATGCCCTGCATCGTCAGGCTGGGAAAAGATACGGTTCTGACGGGGTATATTGATGATTTCATTCCCAGCTATGACGCAGAAAACATGAGTATTCGCGTTATGGGGCGGGATAAAACCGGCGATCTCGTTGACAGCTCAGTGGTGCATAAATCCGGCCAGTGGAAAGGTGTTCGACTGGAGCAACTGGCAGTGGAAATCTGCAAACCCTATGGCATCAGTGTTATCAGTGAAACTGACACTGGTGAAACCTTCGGTAGCGTGGTGCTTGAACAGGGAGAGACCGCCTTCGATCTTCTTGACCGCCTGGCTAAACAACGCGGCGTTCTGCTGACTGCTGATGGTCTGGGTAATCTGATCATCACCCGTGCATCAACAAAGCGTGCCGGCGTTCCTCTGATATTTGGAACCAATATTCTTGCAGCCCGCGGCCGGTTCAGCTGGCGTGAGAGAAACAGCCAGTACATCGTGAAAGGCACCTCCAGTGCGGGTGGGAGCACGTGGGACGATCAGCCTGTCAAAGTGATTGGAGGACGTCAGACCATCGTTGATGATGGTGATATCAACCGTTACCGCCCGAAAATTCTGGTCAATGAAGACAGCCTGACCGTCGGAGGCGCAAGTACACGCGGTGAATGGTACAAAGCGCGGATGATGGGCGAAGCCAACAGCACCGAAATTACACTGGCAGGATGGCGAGAGAATGGCGATGAAGGCCCGTTATGGCAGAAAAACAGGCGCGTTGATATTGATGACCCGGTACAGAACCTGAAGGACTCATGGCTGATTAAAACCGTCACGTTTACTGAAGGTGATAACGGACGTCTCTGCGTTCTGACGCTGGTTCCCCCTGAGTCGATGGATATGCCTGAAACCAGTGCGAAAAAAGCAGGCAAGAAAGGCAAGAGATCAAAGGCAAAAACGGAGGAAACATGGGACTGAATCCGGCAAATATCGGTCGCATACTTGAAGGTATTGGACGCCGGCTGCGATTGCTCGTTGACAGGGCCGTTGTTCGTATCGTTACAGACAGTCTCGGGCGTCAGAACCTCCAGATCCAGTCTCTGGCGGATTCCACCAATGATGATGTTGAACGTTTCCAGAACTACGGCCTGACGTCTGTGCCGCCAGTCGGTTCAGAAGCACTCATTCTGGCAGTGGGGGGACGCCGGGAAGGTCTGGTGGCAATCGCTGTTGAAGACAAGCGCTGTCGTCCAAAAGGTCTGGAAAATGGAGAGGTCAGGTTATATCACGGTGATGGTCAGTCTTATATCACCCTGAAAAAAGGTGGTCTTATCGACGTTAAAGGGAAATCGGTTAATTACGATGCCGGCGAATTGTTTGCGATAAATACAAAATTATTAAAAGTTAACGGCCCATCTGAATTTTCAAAGGATATTCAGGTCGCCGGAAAATCTGTTCTTGAGCATTTCCATATTGACGGGGATGGCAAAAAAACATCGGAGATGAAATGACAATTGGTATCAGCTGGAATAATCAGCTATCCAGAGGTGAACTGACCATTAACCATGATGGTTTATCGCGTGATGAAGGACTGGTCACTCTGGTTCTGATTTGTCTTTTCACCGACGTCCGTGCTGATACTGATGACATTATTCCTGATAGCTCATCGGACCCGCGAGGCTGGCCCGGCGACACCTTCAGTGATTACCCGTGGGGATCGAAACTCTGGTTGCTGGATCGCGAGAAGCTGACGGAATCCGTCAGAATGCGGGTGGAAGATTATGCACTGCTTTCTATGCAACCGCTTTTACGGTCTGGTTATGCGCGTAATGCAGCAGTCACAGCCACTATAAGCGGCAATGACCGAATTAATTTTATTGTCATTTTAACCCGCCCGGATAAAACGACGCTCCGGATTGAAATAAGTAAACGCTGGGAGTTCACTGCTAATGCCTTATAACGTTCCCGCGCTACGCAAGCTTATTACTGACGGCGAAAAAGATATTGCCTTTGAACTGGGGCTGCAAAAACTTCCGCCAGTAGGCGTTGAGAAAGCTCTAAATACCTCATTCAGCAATCAGGTTCGTGATTTATACGACCATCAGAGCTGGATTAAAGACCAGATTATTCCGTCCGTTAAATCTGATGATGAAACCATCATTGAGACTGCGGCCAGCGAAGGCGTCATCAGAAAACAGGCCACGTTTGCTACGGGACCGGCTGTATTTAAAGGGAATACACCTCTGCCGGATGATACGGAGATGCAAACCGCTACCGGTATTGTTTATGCCGTGACGACTTCCGGCGTTCCTGTAGATGGGGTCATGACTGTAACCATTCAGGCCAGCGATGCCGGCGCGTCAGGAAACCTTCCGGAAGGTGAAAGCCTGACCCTGATGTCCCCCGTTCCCGGCGTGGAGAGCATTGGTTTAACGGGAACGGGCGGCATCATCGGTGGTGCAGATATTGAGCCAGTTCCAGAATTGCTTGACCGGCTTTTATTCCGTAAACGCAATCCCCCTGTTGGTGGGGCTGTGCATGACTATGTCATCTGGGCACGAGAAATGGCTGGTGTCAGTCGGGCGTGGGCATTTGATGCCTGGCATGGCCCCTGCACAATCGGACTGGCATGGGTTTATGACGATCGTTCAGTGATTACCCCCGAATATCAGGACCGGAAAAATATGGAAGATTACCTTTTCCGTCATACCGACCCGGCGACTGGCGTATGGGTTGGTAAACCTGGAGGAATAGAAGTCTGGCCCGTTGAACTGGTGCTCCGTCCCGTCAATATGGTTATCGACATAACACCGGATACGTCTGCCACGCGTAAAGCTGTCCAGTCCCGCCTGCTGACGCTTCAGAAGACGCTGCTACCTGGGCAGACGTTACCCATTTCAGCAATCAGGACTGCTATCGGCACAGCATCTGGCGTGACCGATTACACACTGGATCTGACTGCTGACATTCCCTGCGATCAGAATGAACTTATTACTATCGGGGAACTGACATGGCACACAGCGTAGATGAATGGCTGGGTGCTTTATGGCAGATCATGCCACGTGGCAAAGCGTGGTCACGCGATGAGGATGGTGATTTAAACCTTTTTTTACGGGCGTTAGCCAGGCGTTTAAGTCAGACGGAATTTGATGCAGAAAATCTGCTACCGGAGATGCGGCCAGAAACAACATTTATGCTTCTGGAAGAATGGGAGGAATACCTTGAACTGCCGGAGTGTGGGCAGTTAAGCGGTACTGTAGAAGATCGACGTCGTGCTGTCGTGGAGAAGTATCACCGCAAAGGTGGCCTTTCCCCGTGGCAGATTGAAGCGGTGGCTGTCGCGCTTGGATTTACTATCCGGGTTACTGTCATTCTGCCTCACCATTGCATGCGTAGCTGCATGTATCCCCTTTATCCAGCCCGTTATCGCTGGACGTTACAGATTGATGTGATCGGTATAAGCGGCGGACGTTTTACCTGTATCGATAACGTCATGACACCGCTTCTGAGTGAACGGGCAAGAGAACTGGAGTGTGTGCTGACAAAATACCGTCTCGGCGGCACAGCATACGAATATTATTATTCTTCAGGAGATAACTGATGTATCACGTAGATAATTCGACCGGTGTTCCGGTTATGCCACTACCGTCTCCTATCACCAGTGAGACAGAGCTTTTCTTTACTGAAGGTGGTAATGGAGTTCCTCCGACATATCCCGGCCCGGACTGGTTTAATGCCATTCAAAGTGAGCTGCTTAATATTATCAGGGCCGCTGGGCTTGATCCGGACAAAATGGACAACACGCAGATTCTCGCCGCTCTCAAGAAACTGTTTCTGAGCCGCTCCAATCCATTTGGCGACATTAAAACAGATGGTGCGGCGGCAATAGCTACGGCTCTATCAAACCTTGGATTAACAAACCCCAATGGCCGAGTGGGACGTATGCTAGCCGCGCCGAAGATTTTCACGTCGTCAGGAATATACACGCCAACACCAGGCACAAAATCAATTTTTGTTGAGGTGCAGGGTGCAGGTGGCCCTGGGGGGAATGCAACAAACGGGACTGGCACAGCCGCATCATCAGGTTCAGGTGGTGGAGCCGGGGGTTATGCTTCATCCTGGCTTGACATTGTGCCTGCTTCTGCATCTGTAATTGTCGGGGCGGGAGGTTCAGGTGGCGGGGCCGGGGGGAATTCTTCTTTTAATGCCACGATAATGGCCACTGGTGGTAGTGCAGGGGTGAGTAATGCAGTCAACGGCGGGAATTCATACTCAGGCCATGCCAGGGGGGGCTTGGGTGGAACATCGTCTGGTGGAACAATAAATGGAAGTGGTGGTGCAGGGTTTCCCGCGCTAATCACTCAGGGTATTCCATCGGGTGGAAATGGTAGCGCATCGCACTTCAGCGGTAATACACTTTCAGCCGGAGCCGCAGGCGGTCAGGGGCTGGATGGATTACTTGGTTCAGGTGGATCAGGAGGGGCGCAGGCCATCGGTGGTGGCGGTTACGGCGGTGGGAAAGGTGGCGACGGCATCGTGATTGTATGGGAGTACGCATAATGAATAATTACGCGATAGTTAAGAATAATATCGTTATCAATTTAATTGTCTGGGACGGAATTGCCGAGTTTTCACCAGATGTTGGCGAGGTGATCATTGCGCCGGATGGTGTAGTTATCGGCTGGGGTTATGAGAATGGAGAATTCATTGCACCACCCATTGTTCAGCACGCAATGACAGTTGATGAAGCTGAGCAACAAAAGGTTTCCCTTACAAATGCTGCCCAGCAATCAATTTCTCTGCTGCAAACAAAACTGCTAATGGGGCGTACGCTGACATCAGTGGAAAAGGGAAAAGTAAACGCAATACTGGATTATATTGATGAGTTGGAATCAGTTGACACATCGACAGCCCCAGATATTGAATGGCCTGCCCCCCCGGGAGATCAGGCCAGTTAACATCCGGCACAATGGCGGCATCGACTACCTTCACTACACCGGATGTACTTCATGCATATCGAGTAACGTCATTATTGACTGTGCTGCAGCACAGTCAGATATGATTGGTCGTGTATATGAAAAAGCGGGCTTGTGCCCGCATAATTTTCCAGCAATTTGCTAAAAAAGACCCGATAGCGTACTGCTGACAGAATTATAGGCAGTGGTCGCCTTATCCTTCAGCCCTGAAAGTAAATCACCCACAGACGACGCTTGCAGGCGTTCGCGTAAGTCTTCATCGCAGCGCTGAAAGCTGATCGAAAATTCTATTTTTTTCGCCTTTCCGTAGCGGTCAAATTCCGTATGCGTGGCCTGTAGCCCGGTCAGCACGTACATCCCGTAAATCTGCCCCGCACCACTGATTAAAGGCCATGGACGCCCGGTGTATGCCTGCGTTGCCAGAACAGTTAGAGATACGTCGCCGCCCGTAATTTCAGGGTAAAGTACGCCATCCAGGTTGATCTGTGTCTCCCCCGCGCCGATGTACTGCCATTTTGCTGATCGGTTGATACGGTCATTTTTCACATGCCGCCAGTTCAGTGAGTGGCGCAACTGCTGGTAAGGCAGTGTCCTCAGTTCAAAAACGAACCTTTGGGGGAATTCGTGGAAACGTCAACCAAACATTTTCGCAGAATCGTAGAAACGTCAACCACGCCTTTGGGGAAGAGATATATCTGCGTTCAAATGGCATTATTGCGGCCTTTTAAAGGGGCTAAAACGATGCTTATTGGTTATGTACGTGTGTCAACAAATGACCAGAACACTGCTTTACAGCGTAATGCGCTGGAATGTGCAGGATGTGAGCTGATTTTTGAAGACAAGATAAGCGGCAGAACCTCAGACAGACCCGGACTTAAACGGGTACTCAGAACGCTATCTGAAGGTGACACGCTCGTGGTCTGGAAACTTGATCGACTTGGGCGCAGCATGCGTCATCTGGTTGGGTTGGTGGAAGAACTACGCGAGCGCGGCATCAACTTTAAAAGCCTGACTGACAGCATAGATACTTCATCACCTATGGGGCGCTTCTTCTTTCATGTGATGGGAGCATTGGCCGAGATGGAACGTGAACTGATTGTTGAACGTACCCGTGCAGGTCTGGCTGCTGCGCGAGCTGAGGGGCGCGTGGGAGGCCGAAGACCTAAGTTAACACCTGAACAGTGGGCGCAGGCTGGAAGACTGTTAGCGGCTGGCGAAACTCGTCAGAGGGTGGCCCTAATTTATGATGTCGGAATCTCAACCCTGTATAAACGATTCCCAGCATCTGACATATAAATCACGATCACAAACGCGATCCAATGTTAGTTGTCAATGTGTCGCGTTTTGATTGGCGCGCGGCATCGGCGTTATCCAGATCATCGACATCTGCCAGCGGAACAAATACGCCCTGAGAATGGCGCGCAACGGCATCAGCGATATGGGTTGAACCACCAGCACGTTGTAAAACCATTGCCCAGCCCAGCGGGAAAATCTGGTCGCCGTCAACACGAAGGCGGTTAAATAATGCGTTCTCTGTCACACCCAACCATTCCGCGGCCTCGGCATACCCACCAGGCAGATCGGTAATCGTCTTTTTAATCGCGGCCACCAGCCAGGCAGGCTGACGTTCAACTTTCCAAATAGGTTCGTTACCCACGGTTAACCCCTTAATTCTGTGGTTTTAATCACGCAGCCGAGTGGCTACGCTTTTCATAAAGTGATTGGTCAACTTTCAATACACCTTTGGTCAGCGCTTGGATCTCAAAAGCTCGTCCCTTTGGAATAATTTCATCCCATCCCGACACGGACGCATGAGAGATATTCAAAGCCTTAGCGGTTTTCCCTACGCCACCGAAGTAAGAAATAACGTCATTCTTTTTCATTTTTCCCTCTGGAGTTAAGTAATGCAGTGCACTGATAGTAGGATATCTTACATTAAGTGGTCAAGCACTCCTACATCAGATAATGGTAGGATTACCTACATGAAAATGAATGATCGAATCCGAAGCAGACGAAAAGAGCTAAAGATGACGCAATCCGTCCTGGCAAAGCTCGTCGGGGTTAATCGCGTCACTATCACCGGTTGGGAATCCGGTGACTACAAACCGGGTGGTGAAAACCTCCAGGCGCTTGCGGCTGCATTAGAAAAGACACCGCAGTGGTTACTGGATGGAAAGGATGATGGAAGTCAGCAGCCACCAACTATGGACCCGGAGCAAAGATTCGGAATTAGGTCAGTTCCCGTTCTCACATGGGTACAGGCCGGGGAATGGACGGCAAATTGCGTAGCGATCACAGAGCGGGACATCCATGACTGGGTCTATACTTCGGCTGCCGTTTCTGAAAGTGCATTTGCACTTATTGTTCGCGGCGACTCGATGACCAACCCTACAGGTGCACCAAGTATTCCCGAAGGTTCTATTGTCGTTGTAGAACCTGATTTTGGTGATGCCAGTCAAGCTAATGGTAAAATTGTTATTGCACAGCTTATGGGCAGTGATGAAGCCACTATTAAAAAATTCGTCATCGATGGGCCGCTGAAATACCTAGTACCTCTTAACCCCAATTACAGGACTTTAGAAGTCAATGGCAACTGCCGATTGGTAGGATTAGTAAGACAAGTAATAATGGATTTATAAGAAAACCGGGAATACCCGGTTTTTTTTCGCCCCTAGATGTAAGTTACCCAACATTTCCACTTGACCCCAAATAGTAAGTTATCCTACATTAATCACATCAACAGCGAACAGGCAGGACGCCCACGAAGTAGCCGCCGGTGGCGTATGAATAACCGGATGATTCGCTGAGCATGACTAAAAACTGAGGGTTACACGATGAATGCAGCACAACGGCGCAAGGCTTATCGCAAGCACCCCAAGGCCGGGGAAGTGGTGGTTTTACGTGGGGTTCCTCGCACAGTTCTGGGACCGTGCATGTTCAATAGCTTTACCGGCGAAGAACGCAGCAAGCCATCAGTGAACCGCGTCAGGGTACAAATGACTGGCGGTTCTACAGCTGCTCCACTGATACGCAATTTGACGTTTTAACAGCAGACAGGTGTCTTCGGGAGGGGTAACAGAGGCGCGGCCTGATTAACCGCAACTCATAGTCAAATTCCTATAGCTGGTGGCGATACCCAAGCCAGGAATACCAAAACCAGCAGGAGTGTTAGGGAACAGGGTCAATCACCCCCTTAGCACCCCGCCCAAAGATACCTACCACCGCGCCTGATGTGGTTAAAAGCAGGCCAAAGCAATAACAATTAACTCCCTGTTCTGGCGGCCCGGTGTTTTCCCGTTTGTCCGGTCACCGCCAGCCTTTTTCAGGGCACAACAGAAAAGGGCATCACCGGGCGACGGGCTCATAACCCAATCCACCCGGGCAAAAAGAAAGCGGTCTCTGCAAGCCGCCGACCAATGCAGGTGCCCTTCTCTGTTGTGTATGGAGAAACTAACTTTTTAGCGCCGGTGCAGAGGCGTTGAGGAACCGAGAATGAACAATCCGTTTTTCAAAAATATGTTGGTGTATCGCATTAGTCGCGAGTTCACCATCAACCAGGAAGAGCTGGAACAGCAGCTTGAACTATTTCGCTTCACTCCATGCGGTAGCCAGGATATGGCAAAAACCGGTTGGGTATCACCACTTGGTCAGCTGTCAGATCGCTTGCATCACACTGTCAATAATCAAGTGTTGTTGGTTATTCGCCGGGAAGAAAAAATACTGCCATCTCCTGTCATTGCTGAAGAACTGCGCAAGCGTGTGTCGCATCTGGAATCCGATCAGGGGCGTCGCCTCAAAAAAACTGAGAAAGATTCGCTGCGTGATGAAGTGTTGCACTCCCTGCTTCCTCGGGCGTTCTCCAAAAACTCGACTGTTAGTTTGTGGATCAACGTCACCGACGGTCTGATCATGGTTGATGCAGCCAGCGCTAAACGTGCCGAAGACTCACTGGCCCTGCTTCGTAAAACTCTCGGTTCTCTCCCGGTGGTACCGCTGACTATGGAAACGCCGATCGAACTAACTATGACCGACTGGGTTCGTTCCGGTAGTGCGCCTGCTGGCTTTGGCCTGGGTGATGAAGCCGAACTGAAAGCTATTCTTGAAGATGGCGGTATTGGACGCTTTAAAAAACAGACTCTGGTCAGTGACGAAATTCATGTGCATCTGGAAGCTGGCAAAGTAGTTACAAAGCTGTCTATCGACTGGCAACAGCGCATTCAGTTCGTTCTTTGCGATGACGGCAGCATCAAGCGCCTTAAGTTCTCTGATGAGCTGACAGAACAAAACGACGATATCGACCGTGAGGATGCGGCTCAGCAGTTCGACGCTGACTTTGTTCTGATGACCGGCGAGCTTATCTCTCTCATTAACGGATTAACAACCTCTCTCGGCGGCGAAGCCAAGCGATAAACACCAGGCAACAATTACCCCATAAGCATGGGTTGGGTTGCTGCACGCTAAATTCAGCAATTCATTAATTTAATGGCGCGGTGCAGCGCGCCAATATGGAGAAAACCATGAGCTACATTCAGACATTATCCGGTAAACACTTTAATTACCTCGATATCCAACAGGACGATATCGTGATCGAGGATATTGCTACCGCTTTGTCTCATATCTGCCGTTTTGCAGGGCATCTTCCTGAGTTTTATAGCGTCGGCCAGCATAGCGTTTTAACCAGCCACCTCGTTCCGCAGGAGTTTGCATTAGAAGCACTGCTTCATGATGCTGCTGAAGCCTACCTGCAGGACATCCCCTCCCCGCTTAAGCACCTGCTTCCGGATTACCAGGTGATCGAAGCTCGCGTGGATGCAGCCATTCGGCAGAAGTTCGGTCTACCGACTGAGCAACACCCAACCGTGAAATATGCCGATCTGGTGATGCTTGCCAGCGAACGCCGCGATTTTGAGATTGACGAAGGTTCCGTGTGGCCTTGCCTCGAGGGAGTTGTCCCAACGGATCTATTCATCATCAACCCAGTTCGTCCAGGCCAGTCATATGGCATGTTCATTAATCGCTTCAACGAATTGATGGAGCAGCGCCAATGCGCCGCATGAAGGTAAAAGAACTCGTAGCGGAGGCTTTTGCCTCCGTTGCTGAGTTGCCACCAAAGCATGCACTGCTTATGCGCGAAGTCGCCACCAGACTGGAAGCTACGTTCGCAGCATTAAAAGAGTCTCTGGTGCAACTGGAACAGGAACGTAAAGGTAAAACGCCATGACCGTATTTGAATATCTCCAGGCTCACCCAAACGCCACCAGCGCTGAAATAGCTAAGGGTTTAAACAAAAAGACAGCTTCGATCGCTGGCGCATTATCGCAACTCTATGGCACCGGCCGGATCGTGAAGTCTGGTGTTCGCAAGGGCATACCAACATACCGTGTTAACGATATGCCGTTTGGGTGCAGTAACAGCCTAACCATGATGTTTAACCAGCTATTGAATAGCGCCAGACAGGGAGCAGCCCAATGACAGCACTCAACAAACAGGCGCTGCGGAGTAAGTCGCGGTCGGCAAGCTCAGGCGAATGGATTAAAGAGTCTGGTGATGGTTGGGAGGCTATTTGCAGTTCTGACGACCAGGTCAACGGCAACTTCATCATCGCGCATCTTGAGGGGCCAGATGCGAAGGAAAACAGAGAGTTTATCCAAGCAGCTAACCCAGACATCATTCTGGCGCTGCTGGATGAGCTGGAAGCCGCGCAGAAAAGCAATGAATTTCTGAAAGAGCAACTCGCGCAGCTGGCAAGCTTCAACCCTGACTGGGACAAGCTGGAAGCAGCAACTGACAGCATCCGTGAGCACATGGTGGAACTCATTTCAGCGCGCAATCGCATCGCTGAGCTGGAGGCGCGGGATGTTAACTTGCCAAAACGCAGCGTTGGTGAAGTCATGCACATGAGCGGATTCAGCCGGGATTATGCCGAGGGATGGTGTGCTGGTAATGACAACGCTATTCACGAAATCCGCGCCGCTGGCATTGGCGTGAAGGAGGAGTGAGATGATTCACTATCACGGCGGACCAATAACGCCGGATACGTGCGC
This sequence comes from Citrobacter sp. RHBSTW-00859, assembly GCF_013729795.1. NCBI lineage: Bacteria > Pseudomonadati > Pseudomonadota > Gammaproteobacteria > Enterobacterales > Enterobacteriaceae > Citrobacter > Citrobacter sp. RHBSTW-00859. The sequence continues at coordinate 4,716,203 of NZ_CP056284.1, forward strand.
CATGAAAGCGTGGAAAGGACGCCATGCGTTTATCAGTTTCGCGCACTCAGGGCAAATTAACCTCGCGGCTGAATACTGCCAGTCATTCGCGCTGGACAACGGTGCATTCACTGCGTGGAAAGCAGCTGGCAAAAACAAAATCGACTGGAGCGATTACTACGAGTTTGTGGCCCGCTGGAAAAATCATCCTGGCTTTGATTTCGCCATCATCCCGGATGTTATCGACGGCGGCGAGGAAGAGAACGAAGCGCTTCTTGATGAGTGGCCGCATGGGGAGTTTTTCGGCGTTCCTGTCTGGCACATGAATGAAAGCGACGAGCGTTTTATCAGGCTCTGCAATGAGTATCCCCGCGTTGCAATCGGTTCATGTGGTGACTATGACGTTAAGCGTCCCAACCTTGCTGTAGCCAGAATGAAAGACCTGATTCGTCATGTTGTTGATGCTCACAGCCAACCTGTCACGAAGTTACACGGATTGCGTATGCTAAACCCACTAATTTTCACAAAGCTACCATTAGCCAGCGCTGACAGCACAAACGTCGCCCGCAATATCGGCATTGATAAAGCCTGGTCAGGAGCTTATGCGCCAGCCAGCAAAGAGACACGCGCCGCGCTGATGGTTGAGCGCATTGAATCGCATAACAGCCCCGGCTCTCTCGCGTACTGCGAGCAGCGTGACCGATTCGACATGCAACTGCAATTAGCAGTGTAAGGACTACCCCATGACAACTAACAACCACCCGGCGCACGGTCCTGTATCACTCGATCGCCTGCACCAAATACGCGACCACCTGCAGCATGATACCCAGTACTCAAACGGCGGGAACAGAGCTTACATTCTCGCTGATATGTTGAATGTGATTGATGAGGTGCTAGCATCGAGGAACGCAGAGCCAGTATTTTTCATCGAGGTTGATGGAGACGACTGGATTCAAGCTGGCAGGATTCCGGGCAGTACGTTTGATTTTAATAATCTGCCGGATGGCGTCAATAAGCTCTGGGCCTCCCCGCAGCCAGCGGCAGTAGTGCCGGATGAAAAGCCGATGCCAGAAGCGTCGAAAATGCATGCGATAGACGCTGTAGCTGCAATCGCTGAAGTCAAGGGATGGAACGCCTGCCGCACTGCAATGCTTAAAGCAGCACCAAAACAGGAGAATATTTAACGTGAACAATTTAATGATCGACCTCGAATCCATGGGCAAAAAACCGAATGCCCCTATCGTCTCCATTGGTGCCGTGTTCTTCGATCCGCAAAGCGGTGAACTGGGTCAGGAGTTTTACACCGCCGTTAACCTTGAAAGTGCTATGGAACAGGGAGCAGTGCCGGATGGTGACACTATTCTGTGGTGGTTAAAACAAAGCCCAGAAGCACGATCAGCAATCTGTGTTGATGATTCTCTGCCAATATCGTCTGCCCTATTTGAACTGAGCCATTTCATTAATCGGCATTCTGATAACCCTAAATATTTAAAAGTTTGGGGCAATGGAGCTACTTTCGACAACGTTATATTGCGCGGCGCATATGAGCGCGCCGACCAGGTTTGTCCATGGCAATTTTGGAACGATCACGACGTCAGAACCATCGTCACATTAGGCAGAGTTGTGGGTTTCGATCCAAAGCGAGATATGCCATTCGATGGGGTTGCACATAACGCACTGGCCGATGCGCGACATCAAGCAAAATACGTGTCCGCGATCTGGCAGAAGTTGATTCCGGCCACCAGCAGAGACCTGTAATTTTCCCTGGGTGCAGCCAGGTTGTATGGAGAATGTCTATGAATACTTTGTTTTTACTTATGGCTGAGTTCAACACGCCTAACATCGAGCTGTCAGCGGTATGCCAAAAGTATTTCGGTATGAGCCCTAACACAGCAGAAGCGAAAGCAAATGCCTGTCAGTTGCCGATCCCGACTTACCGTGTAGGAACATCACAGAAAGCGAAGCGCTGTATCAACATTCAGGATCTTGCTGAGTATATAGACCAGCGGCGTGAAGAAGGCAGAATTGAATGGGAAAGGGTCAGAACGAACAAACAGAAAAATAGTTGAGTTCCGCACCGATAAAAAAAGAAAAACCCGCCAGATGGCGGGCTTTCAAAAAGCACCAGCTATGATCATGCTGCCTTGCGACGACGAAGCTTACCCTGCTGCTCTTTACCAGAGACAATAGCGTGCGTGAACGCGTTAGGAGCAGCCTTCATCAGAACTTCAACAGCAGCACCCATACCTGCGAATGCTTTCATTGTGTCGAACTTAACCTGTGGCTTGGTTGCTTTTTGATCTTTCATAGAAAACTCCCGAGACGATAAGGGCGTCTCTAACCTCTTAGTTAAAGCTAGCTTGTCCAGCCAACTTGTGCCAATCGGTTCCTCCGATTGGTGACATCGTTTTCAGTAGTGCGAATACATAACGACTGTCCCAGATGTACCTTTAAGGTAATCCGGATGGATATCCTACAATCTGTAGACACTCGGCGTCTACATCTATTGTGCGAATTTAAGAAATGTCTCTTGCAGATTATCTGTGGCTGTAGACATTACGTAGCCACACTTTTCCATACAAAAACCGAACGACTCATAAAATGGCCGCAATTCAGGAACTGGTTCAATGATTTGAACAACCTCACACTCGACAGCCTTACAAAAAACAAAGGCACTCATTAGTGTGAGCAAAACCATTCGCCCTTTTAGTGGGTGTGATTCATCTTCCCTTGAGAACCTTTCAACAATATGGATGCGAAAGATTTTATCTTCAACCCCGTAAACACAAATTGCCGCCCCTGAAGGAATCCCCTGCACTACTCCTTGCTGAACAAGTTTGATGCAAAATTCATACTTGTCATCAGAATTACCATAGGCACCGAGCATATAGTCCCACTCAAGCTCGCCATAACCACCACAGAGGATCTTGTAATCTTCATCACTGATCGGGCCAACTGCGAGAGGCAACCCCACATGGTCAATAACTAACTGAATGTTGTTACGAACAGATTGACCTATCTCGTCTAAAGTGAGCATTAGAGCCTCTCAAGCGGAACGGCGAAAGACCCCATTATACCTATTCCCGCCATGCAATGCCTGGTAAGAGTTGCGTATTAAATTAAAAACATCGGGTCCCCAATAGGCCCCCATAAAACACACAACACCGCTATTTCTCTGTATAATCCGTCCTATCGAGCATCGGCGCGATAGAAAAACGATGAGCGGGAAAAGCGGTAGACTGAGATTCAGGCAGCATGGCGAATATTCAAGCATCCGGTTAAAAAAGGGGCGCTACTATAGCATAGACCGTTACGATAGTGAGCCACATCCTCGCAGTTCCCCCTCCCTGCTCCCCGACAAGCGCTATTTACGCCCTGGTTTTCCGTCGTGAGATCCAAAAAACTGCGGCGGATGGTCGACCCAACGGTCCTCACGCGTGGCGGCATAAACCGGATTAAGCGGATAATAAATACGATTGTATTTTTTGTTCGCCTCACCCACGACCAGCAGACGTACCTCTTCACTGGTGTTATTGATAAAGGTGTGACACACGCCGGTGCCCGCCGGGAAACCGACGCTGTCGCCCGGTTCCAGCTTCCATAAATAACCGTTAATCCAGGCTTCAGGATATCCTTCCAGCACATAGATAAACTCTTCCTCATCGCTTTCAGCGTGCGGATACGAGGTGCGTCGGCCCGGCGGCAGGCGCTCATGATGAATGCCGAGTCGCCCTAACCCCAGCTTGCGGGCAAGCGGCGCACCTATGGAAAACAGCTCATCGCTGTCGGGATAGGTGGAGTCATCAGCCCCCTCAACTTCACGCCAGTGACGAATACAATCGGGTCTTTTCATGATTATTTTCCAGTATTGCGATGGGTCAGGTATAGCACACCGTGGTGGATCTCGGTGTTTTAAACAGAACATGTTAAAGTAAGGGATTAACCTTGCACGCAAATCGAGGCGCCAAATGGACAAAACCACCACGCAGGAGTTATTGGCTCAAGCTGAAAAACTCTGTGCGCAACGCAACGTACGGCTTACGCCACAACGCCTCGAAGTGCTGCGCCTGATGAGCCTGCAGGAAGGCGCAATCAGCGCTTACGACCTACTTGACCTGTTGCGGGAAACCGAGCCGCAGGCCAAGCCGCCGACCGTGTATCGTGCGCTCGATTTTCTGCTGGAACAAGGGTTTGTGCACAAGGTGGAATCCACCAACAGCTATGTGCTTTGCCATCTGTTCGATCAGCCAACCCACAGTTCCGCAATGTTCATTTGCGATCGCTGTGGTGTGGTAAAAGAAGAGTGCGCGGAAGGCGTGGAAGACATCATGCATACGCTGGCAGCAAAAATGGGCTTTGCCCTGCGACATAACGTTATTGAAGCCCATGGACTGTGCCCGGCCTGTGTGGAGGTTGAGTCATGTCGTCACCCTGGCGAATGCCAGCATGACCATACGATTCAGGTGAAGAAGAAAGTTGGGCGTTAAGCGGGTGGGAGAGCGTACATCCTTGTACTCTCAGGAGGGAAGGGTTAATTACCAGCGGTAATCATTACGTTTTTCCCAATCGGTCACTTCTTTCTCCGCCTGATCTTTCGCGTAACCGTAACGCTCCTGGACTTTACCGACCAGTTGGTCACGTTTACCTTCAATGACCGTCATATCATCATCGGTCAGTTTGCCCCATTGCTCTTTCACTTTACCTTTAAACTGCTTCCAGTTACCGCCGACTTCGTCTTTATTCATCATCAAGTCCTCATCGTTAGGTTGTGAATAGCGAGAGTGCCATGTCCAGACACATGCTGTTTTTGCTGGACGTGAGAATAAGTGTAGTCAGGGATTCTGGGTTTTATTTACTATTCGGAATTTTTAACCATCCGCTCAGGCAAACCAGGTTCCATTACGCCAGTGACGCCGCCAGATAAAGGCCAGGGAAAGCCCACGCAGTGCGAGAAAAACGGTTAACGCCAGCCACAAACCATGATTTCCCAGCAACGGTAAAGCCAGTAGCGTTAATGCGAATCCTGCTGCGGCAACGGCCATACTGTTGCGCATTTCTGCAGCCCGTGTCGCTCCAATAAACATACCGTCGAGCAGATAACACCACACTCCCACTAGCGGCAAAACCACCTGCCAGAAAAGATAGCGATCGGCCAAAAGTTGGATTTGCGGCAGCGAGGTCAGCAGCGCAACAATCTGCTCGCCAAACAGGGCATAAACCAGCGAAAACAGAATAGCCACAATACCGGACTGTCGACAGGCCGCCCGCCAGACATCAAGCAACTGGCTGCCATCCCTCGCCCCATAGGCCTGACCCGAATGCGCTTCCACGGCATAGGCAAATCCATCCAGCGCGTAGGCGGTAAACGTCAGCAGAGTCATCAGAACGGCGTTAACCGCGATGATGTCGCCTCCCAAACGCGCGCCAAGAACCGTAATGGCCCCAAAGCAGAGCTGTAGCAGCAGAGAACGCAGCATGATGTCGCGGTTGAGCGCCAGCAAACGACGGAAGTTACCACGCCACGCCAGCTTCAACATTGCCAGCGAAATTCCACGCATATGCAGGACTTTGCGTACCATCATCAGGCCAATCAGCAGCGTGGCATATTCGGCAATCACCGTCGCTAACGCCGCTCCCTGCACGTTCATATGCAGGCCCATTACCAGCCATAAATCGAGCATAATGTTGAGAATATTGCCGACAATCAACAGGATAACTGGCGCGCGCGCATACTGAACGCCAAGCAACCAGCCGAGCAGCACCAGATTCGCCAGCGATGCGGGTGCGCTTAACCAGCGGATTTCCAGGAAACGTCGGGCCTGCTCCAGTACCGCCTCACTTCCGCCGACAATATGCAGAGCCAGCTCGATAATCGGCGTCCGAAACAGTGCGATAAGCAGCCCAGCGCCCAGCGCCAGCAATAGCGGCTGCACCAACGCGCGCGCCAGCGCCTGCGGATTTTTTGCGCCAAATGCCTGCGCGGTAAGGCCGGTGGTACTCATGCGCAAAAAAAGTAGCAGCATAAAGAGAAAGCTGGTCGCCGTGGCGCCAACGGCAACGCCGCCAAGATAGACCGGACTATCCAGATGACCAATCACCGCGGTATCCACCAGTCCCAACAGGGGAACGGTGATATTGGAGAAGATCATCGGTAAGGCGAGGTGCCAGAGTGCTTTATCAGAAGAGGTAAAGAAAGGCATACAGGAGAGCCTGAGAAGAAGTTAGATGTACTGAAAAAAGATGCTGTGTAGGCCCGGTAAGCGTAGCGCCACCGGGCAAGTTGCCGGATAGCGACGTAAACGTCTTACCCGGGCTACAGGGAATCAACAGAAAATTACAGCCATTCACCGTTACGAATGACGCCTACCGCCAACCCTTCAATAGTGAAGTTTTGCTCGCGCAGGTCGACAACAATAGGTTTAAATTCGCTGTTTTCTGGCAGGAGCTCAACCTTGTTGCCCTGCTTTTTCAGGCGCTTAACGGTGACTTCGTCGTCGATACGGGCAACAACAACCTGACCGTTACGCACATCCTGAGTTTTATGCACAGCCAGTAAATCACCGTCCATAATACCGATGTCTTTCATCGACATACCGCTGACGCGCAGCAGAAAATCGGCGTTCGGTTTGAACAGTGAAGGATCGACCTGATAGTGGCCTTCGATGTGCTGCTGCGCCAGCAGTGGCTCGCCTGCAGCCACACGTCCGACAAGCGGTAACCCTTCTTCTTCTTCCTGCAGCAGTCGAATACCGCGCGATGCGCCGGATACAATTTCAAGTACGCCTTTACGCGCAAGCGCTTTCAGGTGTTCTTCAGCGGCGTTTGGGGAACGGAACCCCAAACGCTGCGCGATCTCCGCACGCGTCGGTGGCATACCTGTCTGGCTGATGTGATCCCTAATGAGATCAAACACCTCTTGCTGCCTGGCCGTTAACGCTTTCATTCCGCCCCCTGGGTGTATATACAGTTATGCTGTGAGTATATACAGCTAAAGGTGATTTTGGAACCGCAAACTGCACAAAAAACAGGAGATTTATGCAGTTGTGGAATCTTTATCGCAAATGCGACCACAACAGGATGCCCCAGGTGATCAGAGCGACAAAAATAGACAGCAATACCGCCGCCGAGCCCATATCTTTCGCCCGACCGGAAAGTTCGTGATACTCAGAGCCAATACGGTCAACCACCGCCTCAATCGCACTGTTGAGGATTTCAACGATCATCACCAGCATCACGGAACCAATCAACAGCACGCGGGTAATGGCATCGACGTCCAGCCAGCAGGCGATGGCTACGCCCAACAGTACGGCAACGCTTTCCTGGCGGAATGCCGCCTCATTGATCCATGCGGCGCGAAAACCTTTCCAGGAATAGCCTGCAGCTTTGATAATTCGGGTGAATCCAGTGGTATTATTGGCCATCAAAAAGAACCTTTTTACATTATTAGCGTCAATGTCATTGTAACGTTACCCCGTTTGTTTCAGGGTGTGGCAAAGCAGCGCGAAGTATGACCGGATACACCAGAAATTCACTAAACTTTCTGATATCCTTGCAGCGCATTTGCATTATTAACCAGAGGCTTTACATCGTTTATGTCCGGCTGGCCACGAATTTACTACAAATTACTGAATTTACCATTAAGCGTCCTGGTAAAAAGCAAGTCTATTCCGGCAGAACCTGCTCCGGAATTGGGGCTCGATACTTCGCGTCCCATTATGTACGTCCTACCGTACAATTCAAAAGCAGACTTGCTGACGCTGCGTGCCCAATGTCTGGTGCACGATCTCCCGGATCCCCTGGAACCGCTGGAGATAGACGGAACTCTGCTGCCGCGCTACGTGTTTATTCACGGCGGCCCGCGCGTGTTCACCTATTACACGCCGAAAGAAGAGTCCATTAAGCTGTTCCATAACTATCTCGACTTGCACCGCAGCAATCCAGACCTGGATGTGCAAATGGTGCCAGTTTCGGTGATGTTTGGCCGTGCGCCTGGGCGTGAAAAAGGCGAGGTCAATCCGCCGCTGCGCATGCTGAACGGCGTACAGAAATTCTTTGCTGTGTCCTGGCTTGGTCGCGACAGTTTTGTCCGCTTCTCCCCGTCGGTCTCCCTGCGTCGCATGGCGGACGAACACGGTACAGATAAAATCATCGCTCAGAAGCTGGCTCGCGTGGCGCGCATGCACTTTGCTCGTCAGCGTCTGGCCGCAGTCGGCCCGCGCCTCCCTGCCCGCCAGGACCTGTTTAATAAGCTGCTGGCCTCAAAAGCTATCGCTCGCGCGGTAGAAGATGAAGCGCGCAGTAAAAAAATCTCCCACGAAAAAGCGCAGCAAAATGCCATTGCGCTGATGGAAGAGATTGCCGCCAACTTCTCCTACGAGATGATTCGTCTGACAGACCGTATTCTGGGCTTTACCTGGAACCGTCTGTATCAGGGGATTAACGTTCACAATGCGGAGCGTGTACGTCAGTTGGCGCACGATGGGCACGAAATCGTCTATGTTCCGTGCCACCGCAGCCATATGGACTATATGCTGCTGTCGTACGTTCTGTACCACCAGGGGCTGGTTCCGCCGCACATCGCTGCCGGTATCAACCTGAACTTCTGGCCAGCAGGTCCGATTTTCCGCCGTCTGGGCGCGTTCTTTATTCGTCGTACCTTCAAGGGCAACAAGCTCTATTCCACCGTTTTCCGCGAATACCTGGGCGAGTTGTTCAGCCGCGGCTACTCGGTTGAATACTTTGTCGAAGGAGGCCGTTCACGCACCGGGCGCCTGCTCGACCCGAAAACCGGCACGCTATCGATGACCATTCAGGCGATGCTGCGCGGCGGTACGCGTCCGATTACCCTCGTACCCATCTACATCGGCTACGAGCACGTAATGGAAGTAGGCACGTACGCGAAAGAGCTGCGTGGCGCGACGAAAGAGAAAGAGAGTCTGCCGCAAATGCTGCGTGGCTTGAGCAAGCTGCGTAATCTGGGTCAGGGGTATGTCAACTTTGGCGAACCGATGCCATTGATGACTTACCTCAATCAGCATGTACCGGAGTGGCGTGAATCGATCGATCCTATCGAGTCCATCCGCCCGGCCTGGCTGACGCCGACGGTGAATAGCATTGCCGCCGATCTGATGGTACGCATTAACAATGCAGGCGCGGCCAATGCCATGAACCTGTGCTGTACCGCGCTGTTGGCCTCCCGCCAGCGCTCTCTGACCCGTGAGCAACTGACTGAACAGCTCGACTGCTATCTGAGTCTGCTGCGTAACGTGCCGTACGCGGCAGATTGTACGGTTCCTGCGCAGAGCGCCAGTGAATTGATCGACCATGCCTTACAGATGAATAAGTTTGAGGTCGAGAAAGACACCATCGGTGACATCATCATTCTGCCGCGCGAGCAGGCGGTATTGATGACGTATTACCGCAACAACATTGCGCATATGCTGGTTCTGCCTTCGTTGATGGCAGCCATTGTGACTCAGCATCGTCGTATTTCACGCGCCGCGCTACAGCAGCATATTGATGCGCTGTACCCGATGCTGAAAGCAGAGCTGTTCTTACGTTGGGAGCGTGATGAACTCGCCGGAGTGATTGACGAACTGGCCAGCGAAATGCAGCGCCAGGGACTGATCGCCCTGAACGATGACGAACTGCATATCAATCCGGCCCGCTCCCGTACGCTACAGCTGTTGGCGGCGGGTGCTCGCGAGACGTTGCAACGCTACGCCATTACCTTCTGGCTGCTGAGCGCGAACCCGTCTATCAACCGTGGCACGCTGGAGAAAGAGAGCCGCACCGTGGCGCAACGCCTCTCCGTACTGCACGGCATTAACGCGCCGGAATTCTTCGATAAAGCCGTGTTCAGCTCTCTGGTACTGACGCTGCGTGACGAGGGATTCATCAGCGATACCGGAGATGCCGAACCGGAAGAGACGATGAAGATCTATCAGATGTTGGCCGAACTGGTCACGTCAGATGTACGTCTGACCATCGAGAGCGCCACACAGGGCGAGTAAGCATAAAAAAACCGGTCGAAATGAAATGACCGGTTTTTTATTTTGCAGGCTAAGCCAAACTCAAAAATGCCAGTAGCTCATCGCCAGCCCTAAGAACAGCACCAGACCGACGTAGTTATTGTTCATAAACGCTTTAAAACAGGCATCACGCTCGCGATTGACGATCAGTTTCTGCTGATATACAAACAGCGCGCCAGCCACCAGCAGAGACCAGTAATAACCCAGTCCCAGCCCATTTAGCAAACCCACCAGCGCCATCAGCACCAGTACGCCCACCTGCAGGATACCAATGATCAGCTTGTCGTTTTGACCGAACAGAATCGCGGTCGATTTAATGCCGATCTTCAGGTCATCATCGCGGTCAACCATCGCATACTGCGTGTCGTAGGCCACCGCCCAGAGAATATTGGCGAGGAACATCAGCCAGCAGCTCAGCGGTACGGACTCGCTCACGGCGGCGAACGCCATCGGGATCGACCAGCCAAACGCCGCCCCCAGCACCACCTGCGGCAGGTGCGTATAGCGCTTCATGAACGGGTAAACCCACGCCAGCGCTAACGCCGCAACGGACAACAAAATGGTCATCGTGTTGAGCGTCAAAACCAGCAGGAAGGCCAGCAGTATCAATACGACGAACAGCGTTCGGGCCTCTTTTTCAGTGACGGCCCCGCTCGGCAGCGGTCGATTTGCGGTGCGTTTAACGTGTCCGTCAAATTTCCTGTCGGCATAATCATTCACCACGCAGCCGGCAGCGCGCATTAACCAAACGCCAGCAACAAAAACCGCCAGGATCCACAATTGCGGCATGCCTGGGGTTGCCACCCACAATGCCCACAGCGTAGGCCAGAGCAGCAGTAAGGCACCGATTGGCTTATCCGTACGCATCAAGCGGTGAAATGCCAGCAGCTTATTCTGCGTCAGACTCCACTCCATCTTTATCTTCCTCTCAGTACAACGGCGATGCAGGTAGAAAAAGCTCGGTAAGCATCAGCGGCTTACCGCTCAGCCGCAGGCGGGAACGGCGCCCCCACAGCGCTGCATCGCGGCCAATCTCAATAAAATCTCGGGTCAATGTCGATGATGTAAACAGGTAACGTCCGAGCGGGGTTTTCCCCAGATTTTGTAAGGCCAGCTCAGGGCCGCACAAGGTTGATTCAGGCACCACGGTCCGCCCGGCAAGCCAGGGTTCACCATCCGCGCATAACAGGATCTCACGTAACCAATAACGGGACTCTTTAGGCAGCAGCGGCAGCTCTTCAGGCACCTCATTTTGCCCAACGAATGCTTCGCGAATCAACGTTACGGTGACCTGTTTTCCCTGCTGCTCAAAACGTTTAGTCATGGAATCTTCCAGTAACAACCAGTCGAGCAGTTGGGCGTCCAGCGCCGGGATCGCATCAAAATAACGCAGCGCACGCAGTTGCGTTAACGCAGGGTGTGGCATGCCTTACTCTCCGATTTATAACTTGAAGGCATTGTATCGCAGAAAATGCATTACGGGGTGAGCAAACACAATTAAGTGATCGCCAGAGCAACATAAGTGTAACAATTAGCACCGAAGGATAAAAAAAGGTGCGCCAGGAGACGCACCAGTTGTTGCAAAATCAACAATGCGGGGCGATGTTTACCCCTTGCCTTTTACACTGCTGATAAAGGTGGATCGGGCAGATTTGGATCCCAGACGCTCAGCTTCATCAAGCAGCTTCAGCGCTTTATCGACATCGCCTTTCGCAACAGCATCCTTAATGCCCTGGTTAAAATAACTTTCCGTGTCGTTCAGCATCGGCTCACTTTTCTTCACCGGTTGTGGCGCTGGAGCCGCAACGGCTGCTGCCGGAGCCGCATAGGTCACCGCAGGCGCGGCGGTATTGCCCACCGTGACAGGACCAGGGCCGGATGAGCCAAACAGCGGCCCGACCAAAACACTGGAGGAGGAGCTGGTTTTGACTTTCAGTTTCAGTAAACCGTCGGTGGTATGACGGGCGATCGGGTCTGGAATATCCGGAATAGCGTTACCTACGCCCTTGGCATAGGCTTTTGCCGGGTCAAGCAGGGTTGTGGTCTGCTGGAGATCTTTATCAGTGGTAAAGACCAAAACATAGAGTTTTTGCTGACCCAGCGCTGGCGTCAGACGCATTACCCCTTCCAGACGATCGGCACTCATCACGCCGGGCTCCTGGTAGGTAAAATAGCTGCTGGGGAAGAACGCAGATGGCGTCATGTTTTGGTCAAGAATTAATACGTTTGGCGCAAATACGCTGGTTTGTTTATTCACTTCACTGGACAGCGTCAGAGTGAGCTCGCCAATATTCGCCGGGACGCTATACGCAGCGACCGGGCCGGTAATACCGGCGACATCCAGACGCTGACCCGCTGTCGCAAGCGGCGAAGACTGGGTTTTGGATTGATCAACAGGCGTCCAGGTTAACTGCTGCAGCGCCGCAGTGGGAATAGATGGGGCCGCGGTGGTGTTCTGCGGAACAATATTCACATCGGCCAGGCTGATGCCAGGTGCGCTGGCAAATAACCCTGCAGATAAACAAAGGGCAACGAGACTTTTCTTCATTTTCATTGTTATCACCTCAGATAGCATGGGTTCAGCGGTGGCCAGGCAATAGCGCGCTAAACCGTAATCAAGAGGGGCTTGCGCCCCTCTTTCGGTCTTTACGTCAGGTTAGTGCTGAATTACCACCAGATTTCCATCTGGGCACCGAAGGACCACTCATCGTTGTCGCCACGGCTGGTTGTGCTGAGACCAGAGTTCGTTGCCGCTGCGAATTTGGTTACGTCGTTACCATTTTTGATGTAACCCCACTCTTCATCCCATTTTGCATAGGTTGCGAAGACGCGGATTGCCGGACGAGACCAGATGCTGTCACCCGCCTGCCATTGTTGGGCCAGGGTGATTTTGTACTGGCTGTTGCGATCGCTGGTCTGCTGAGATTTGACGTTGTCGTAACCGACTTCCAGCAGGGTGCTCATGATTGGCGTCCATTTATACATCGGGCGAATACCAACGGTGTACCATTCGGTCCCCAGGTCGTTATCCATGTCGAGGTTCTGGTACATACCGACGTACATCAGGTCCCACTTGTCGCCCAGGGAGATTGCACCGTGGTCCAGCACGCGGAACAGGCTACCGTTGTTATTCACAACATTGTTGGCATAGTTGGTTTTAACGCCAGTAACGGGATCTTCAATGGTCGTAGTGGAAGAACCATAAGAACCCTGGTTCAGGCCTTTGCCCTGGGTGGTCATGGAATCTGTGGCGTACTGAACGACAAACTTGTTGTAGCCCTTCAGCATGCTCTGGGTATGTTCAGCGGTGAACATCCAACCATCTTTAGATGCGCCGTCCGCCAGCCTGTAATCGTCGGTGGTATTCGCGCGACCATAGTCAACGCCCAGTTCCAACATCCCATCCGGGTTAGTTGCCAACTGCGCTAAACGAACGTCAAATACATCGTTCGCGGTGTCTTTGGTACGATCATAGATATTCTGGCTGCTGAAAGCGTATGAACCACCCGCTTCCTGTGAACGGCTCGCCGCCAAAGACAGTTTACCGAAGCCCAGATCGATGTTTTCAATACCGGCGCCAGGACCTGAAATATCCCAGTAGTAGAAGTCGATCATGTGTACGTCATGACGCTGGTAGAAGCGCTTACCGGCCCAGATAGTGGAGCCTGGCAGCCATTCGATCAGGTTTTTACCCTGCACGTTAGCTTCACGGAATGCCGGATCTGTGCCTTCCCAGTCATTCTGCTGTGCGACGGAGTAAGCAACGTTGGTGTCGAAGTAGAAGCTCTTATCGCCTTCTTTCCACACTTCCTGACCTAATTTGATTTCCGCATAGGTTTCACATTCGTTACCGAGACGGTATTTACTTTGTGCACCGGTTGCCTGGAAACACTGTTGTTCACCGCCACTCCCTGTCCAGCCAATACCGGAACGAGCGTAACCGTGGAAATCTACAGCCATTGCCTGAACAGACATAATGCCTGCTGCTACAGCAACCGCCAGAGGGAGTTTGCGCAGAGTAATCATCGTTCTATCTCCTGAGATCATTGCTTTTCTTTAAACGCGTCCCCCTTCGGGCTGCCTCTTTGTTGGCTGCGTTCTGTCACCCCAGTCGCGTACTCTTTGTACACTCCCGGGGATTCATTTACTTGCCGCCTCGATGTAGCTTCGAATGGCTTTGCGTTTCGTTTTTTATGGGGACCTTAAACGCCTGGCTCTTGATGCAACCGACGACATGCAGTGCCATCCTCACGGAACAGATGGCAACGCTCTGGCGGCAGGCCGATAGCGAATGTGGCACCCTCTTCTACCAACACCACGTCGTTCTGGCGGTAAACCAGGTTTTGACGGATGGCGGGGATCTGGATATGAATTTGAGTTTCGTGACCAAGCTGCTCGACCACCTGCACTTCACCTTCGAGGGTGACATCGGCGATATCGCTGGGCAGCAGATGTTCCGGGCGGATACCTAAAGACATGTTGGCACCAACCTGTACCGCATGGCTGTCCACTGGTAGCCATATTTGCTGGCGGTTGGGCAGTTCAACCTGCACCTGATCGATGGCCGTCCCGGTGACTTTCACCGGCAGGAAGTTCATCTTCGGCGAACCAATAAAGCCCGCCACAAAGCGGTCAGCCGGATAGTGGTATAGCTCCAGCGGTTTGCCGACCTGCGCCACGCGACCAGCATCCAGCACCACAATTTTGTCGGCCAGCGTCATCGCTTCGACCTGATCGTGGGTGACGTAAATCATCGTGCGGCCAAGACGTTTATGCAGGCGGGAGATTTCAATACGCATTTGCACACGCAGAGCGGCGTCGAGGTTCGACAACGGTTCATCCAGCAGGAATACGCGCGGCTCGGCAACCAGCGTTCGGCCAATCGCCACACGCTGACGTTGTCCGCCGGAAAGCGCCTTCGGTTTACGCTCCAGCAGGTGCGCCAGTTGCAGAACTTCCGCGACCTGATTCACGCGCTGATTCATCACCTCTTTTTTTGCGCCAGCCAGTTTGAGGCCAAACGACATGTTTTCTGCGACGGATAAATGGGGATACAACGCGTAGGACTGAAAGACCATGCCCACGCCGCGTTCGGCGGGGGGAATGTCGTTCATCCGGGTCTCCCCGATAAACAGGTCGCCACTGGTGATGGTTTCAAGCCCGGCGATCATACGCAGCAAGGTCGACTTACCGCAGCCTGACGGTCCGACAAACACCACGAATTCCCCTTCGTGAATGTCGAGATTGATATCTTTCGATACCACCACGTCACCCCAGGCTTTCGTTACATTTCGCAGCTGTACGCTCGCCATGCCCTTCTCCCTTCGTTACAACCTGTCATCGACAGCAACATTCATGATGGGCTGACTATGCGTGATCCCTTGACTGCGTGAATCCTCCACCCCCAGCTTTTTTATGGGGGAGGAGGCGGGAGGATGAGAGAACAGCGTCTGAGACCCGGGCCGTACGCCGCGGAGGAATTTCGTGATGCAGCCTGCAAAAATCAGTGGGTTTTTATGTGCGCCAGTACGCAATACTCACATTTATGTAACACAGATCACATAAAGAGCGGGTGGGGCGTAGGGGTAAGGAGGATGGAAAGAGGTTGTCGTATAAAGAAACTAGTAACCGTTAAGCCACCTCTGCAAAATCACCAAACAGGATGGGAACTATGAAAATCAAAACTGGCGCACGCATCCTCGCATTGTCTGCATTAACGACGATGATGTTTTCCGCCTCGGCTCTCGCCAAGATTGAAGAAGGTAAGCTGGTTATCTGGATTAACGGCGACAAAGGCTATAACGGCCTCGCTGAAGTGGGCAAAAAATTCGAGAAAGACACCGGTATCAAAGTCACCATTGAGCACCCGGACAAACTGGAAGAGAAGTTCCCACAGGTTGCCGCGACTGGCGATGGCCCTGACATCATCTTCTGGGCACATGACCGTTTTGGCGGCTACGCTCAGTCTGGCCTGCTGGCTGAAATCACCCCAGATAAAGCGTTCCAGGACAAACTCTATCCGTTCACCTGGGATGCCGTACGCTATAACGGCAAACTGATTGCCTACCCGATTGCGGTTGAAGCGCTGTCGTTGATTTATAACAAAGACCTCGTTCCAAACCCGCCAAAAACCTGGGAAGAAATTCCTGCGCTGGATAAAGAGCTGAAGGCGAAAGGAAAATCCGCGCTGATGTTCAACCTGCAAGAACCGTACTTCACCTGGCCGCTGATTGCCGCCGACGGCGGTTACGCGTTCAAGTTTGAAAACGGCAAGTACGACGTGAAAGACGTGGGCGTGGACAACGCGGGCGCAAAAGCGGGTCTGACCTTCCTGGTTGATCTGATCAAGAACAAACACATGAACGCGGATACCGATTACTCCATCGCCGAAGCGGCCTTTAACAAAGGTGACACCGCGATGACCATCAACGGTCCGTGGGCGTGGTCCAACATCGATAAGAGCAAGGTGAATTACGGCGTTGCCCTGCTGCCAACCTTCAAGGG
The DNA here is from genome assembly GCF_013729795.1 of Citrobacter sp. RHBSTW-00859. Classification (NCBI taxonomy): domain Bacteria; kingdom Pseudomonadati; phylum Pseudomonadota; class Gammaproteobacteria; order Enterobacterales; family Enterobacteriaceae; genus Citrobacter; species Citrobacter sp. RHBSTW-00859. The sequence goes on from NZ_CP056284.1 coordinate 4,732,717, forward strand.
TAAACCGTCCAAACCGTTCGTGGGCGTTCTGAGCGCAGGTATCAACGCTGCCAGCCCGAACAAAGAACTGGCAAAAGAGTTCCTCGAAAACTACCTGCTGACCGATCAGGGTCTGGATGAAGTGAATAAGGACAAACCGCTGGGCGCGGTTGCACTGAAATCCTTCCAGGATCAGTTAGCGAAAGACCCGCGTATCGCGGCCACCATGGATAACGCCCAGAAAGGCGAGATCATGCCGAACATCCCGCAGATGTCCGCATTCTGGTATGCCGTTCGTACCGCAGTGATCAACGCTGCCAGCGGCCGTCAGACCGTCGATGCCGCGCTGAAAGATGCACAAGGTCGTATCACCAAGTAATACGGTTTCCCTTATTTCTTAGGGAATCAGGTTTATTGAATACGTTGTTACGCGAAATCACTCGCGCTACATCGAGGCGGCAAGGAGGCAAATCCCCAGGAGCTTACATAAGTAAGTGACTGGGGTGAGCTTCCGCAGCCAACAAAGAGGTAGTGCGAAGGATAAAGCGTAAAGAGGATTGATCCCCATGGATGTCATTAAAAAGAAACACTGGTGGCAAAGCGACCGGCTGAAATGGTCAGTGATGGGTCTGCTTGGGCTGCTGGTCGGTTACCTTGTTGTTTTGATGTATGCTCAGGGGGAGTACCTGTTTGCCATCATGACGCTGATTTTAAGCTCTGCTGGCCTGTATATTTTTGCTAACCGTAAAGCCTACGCCTGGCGCTATGTTTACCCAGGCGTTGCAGGGATGGGGCTGTTTGTCCTGTTTCCGCTAATTTGTACTATCGCAATTGCCTTTACCAACTACAGCAGCACCAACCAACTGACCTTTGAACGTGCTCAGGAAGTCCTGATGGACCGTTCTTATCAGGCGGGGAAAACCTACAACTTCGGCCTGTATCCGGCGGGTACGGAGTGGCAACTGGCCCTCACCGACGGAGAAACCGGCAAGAATTATCTCTCCGACGCCTTTAAATTTGGCGGCGAACAGAAACTGCAGTTGAAAGAAGCCGAGGCGCTGCCAGCGGGCGAACGTGCGACGCTGCGTGTCATTACGCAAAATCGCCAGGCGTTAACCCAACTCACCGCCATCCTGCCGGATGAAAGCAAAGTGATTATGAGTTCACTGCGCCAGTTTTCCGGCACGCAGCCACTCTATACGCTCGCTGATGACGGCACGCTTACCAACAGCCAAAGCGGCGTAAAATACCGCGCCAACAACGATATTGGTTATTATCAGGCAATTAACGCTGACGGTAGCTGGGGTAACGAAAAACTCAGCCCAGGCTATACCGTTGCCATCGGTTGGGACAACTTCGCCCGCGTATTTACCGACGAAGGCATTCAGAAACCGTTCTTCGCCATCTTTGTCTGGACGGTGGTCTTCTCCGTTCTGACCGTGATCCTCACCGTGGCCGTGGGGATGGTACTGGCCTGTCTCGTACAGTGGGAGTCTCTCAAAGGCAAAGCGATTTACCGTGTCCTGCTGATTCTGCCGTATGCCGTACCGTCGTTTATTTCGATTCTGATTTTCAAAGGGCTGTTCAACCAGAGCTTCGGTGAAATCAACATGATGCTGAGCGCGCTGTTTGGCATCAAACCGGCCTGGTTCAGCGACCCAACCACCGCGCGTTCGATGATTATTATCGTCAACACCTGGCTTGGTTACCCGTACATGATGATCCTGTGCATGGGTCTGCTTAAAGCGATCCCTGACGACCTGTATGAAGCGTCGGCGATGGATGGTGCAGGTCCGTTCCAGAACTTCTTTAAGATTACGTTGCCACTGCTGATTAAGCCGCTGACGCCGCTGATGATCGCCAGCTTCGCCTTTAACTTTAACAACTTCGTGCTGATTCAACTGTTGACCAACGGTGGTCCAGACCGTCTTGGTACCACCACGCCAGCAGGCTATACCGACCTGCTCGTGAGCTACACCTACCGTATCGCCTTCGAAGGCGGCGGTGGTCAGGACTTCGGTCTGGCGGCGGCGATTGCCACGCTGATCTTCCTGCTGGTCGGTGCGCTGGCCATCGTGAACCTGAAAGCCACGCGTATGAAGTTTGATTAAGGGAGACAACGAACATGGCTATGGTACAACCCAAATCTCAGAAACTGCGTCTCTTAACAACGCACTTGCTGCTGCTGATTTTCATTGCAGCGATCATGTTCCCGCTGCTGATGGTTATCGCTATCTCGCTGCGTGAAGGTAACTTTGCCACCGGCAGCCTGATCCCGGAAAACATCTCCTGGGAACACTGGAAACTGGCGTTGGGCTTTAGCGTTGAGCATGCGGATGGCCGCGTGACGCCGCCGCCGTTCCCGGTGCTGTTATGGCTGTGGAACTCGGTGAAAGTAGCCACCATTACCGCGATCGGTATCGTGACGCTTTCCACCACCTGCGCTTACGCCTTTGCCCGTATGCGCTTCCCGGGCAAAGCAACCCTGCTGAAAGGGATGCTGATATTCCAGATGTTCCCGGCGGTGCTGTCTCTGGTCGCGTTGTATGCTTTGTTTGACCGCCTGGGCCAGTACATTCCGTTTATTGGTCTGAACACTCACGGTGGCGTGATCTTCGCCTATCTCGGCGGTATTGCGCTGCATGTGTGGACGATTAAGGGCTATTTCGAAACCATCGACGGTTCGCTGGAAGAAGCGGCCGCGCTGGATGGCGCAACGCCATGGCAGGCATTCCGCCTGGTGTTGCTGCCGCTTTCCGTTCCGATTCTGGCGGTCGTGTTTATTCTGTCTTTCATTGCCGCGATTACCGAAGTACCGGTCGCATCACTGCTGCTGCGTGATGTGAACAGCTATACCCTTGCGGTAGGTATGCAGCAGTACCTCAATCCACAGAACTATTTGTGGGGCGACTTTGCCGCCGCAGCTGTACTTTCAGCCATTCCGATCACTCTGGTGTTCCTGCTGGCACAGCGCTGGCTGGTCAACGGACTGACGGCGGGTGGTGTGAAAGGTTAAGTTTTACCGAAGTAACTGCCCGGCAACGGGCAATGCCACTGCAACCCTCAACTTATGTTATCCCAACCTGTGACTGTTATTCGGCGCTCTACGGAGCGCCCTTTTTTATGTTATTTTGCATTACGCTTACGATTATTTCCTTTCGTGCTCCCCATCACTGCAAATCAATTTTTCGCCTGAAACTCGACAAATTAAACAGAATTAGTTTGGCGCAGGCGTTATCGCCATCGGCGTGATCAACCTTAGCTTTACCGTATTGGCGATCATGACGGTGGATAAATTTGAAGAACTGTGGGAACCCGCGGCGGAGAAAACCCAACCGGCCTCTGCGCAGTAATTTTTACCCAAAACACGCCGCAGCCCAATTGCGGCGTGTTGTCTTTTACTCTCGCTTCAGCCGTTTGGAATTACACAGCCACAGGGTGATCACCAGCAGCAGGATCGCCGCAGAATAGATCAGCACATCCATCGGCGCTTTATGATCGACAATGATCAGCCGCACAATCGCAGTGATCCCGATATAGACAAAGTAGCGCAGCGGAAAGTGAAAACCTGACTGAAAGTACTTCACAATCAGCGCGATAAATTCAAAGTAGAGAAAGTAAACCACCAGCCCTTCCACCAGTTCATACTTGCTGGTTTGTTCCGGCGCGAACAGCACATCCGCCAGATGCAGCGTTTCTTTCCCGAGGAATACGACCAGGATCAGGCCCAGACTCAGCAACCCCAGATTCAACACGGTCTGTAAAATAGTGGAGATAAACTCCACGCGCGGACGAGATAGCGACGTCATAACAGCACCTCTTACTCAGTGGCAAGGTTCCTGTATAACGCAAAAATGTGACAGAGATCTACATTTTTTGTTTATATTTTGTGCAAGAAAGGTCAGCAGGGAATGATGTATGTCACGACACATTTCACAGGATGAATTATGCAGCTCAGACAATCCGCTGTTCGCAACGTTACCTGCGGTGAGAACGTGGTGATCTATGAACCCGCAAATCTCTACGACTGCACATTAGGGGACAACGTTTTTGTCGGACCATTTGTTGAAATCCAGGGTAATACGCAGATTGGCGCAGACAGCAAAATTCAGTCGCACACCTTCATCTGCGAATATGTCACCCTCGGCGCTCGCTGTTTTATCGGTCACGGCGTGATGTTCGCCAACGATATGTTTCGCGAAGGAAAACCCAATGCCGACCGCAACAGTTGGGGACGTATTACGATTGGCGACGATGTCTCGATCGGCAGCGGAGCGACCATTCTGGCGGTCACTATCTGTGATGGCGTGGTCGTCGGCGCGGGAAGCGTGGTGACCAAATCGATCACCGAGAAAGGCGTGTATGCGGGAAATCCGGCAAAATTATTACGTCGTTTATAGAGCCGGATAAGCGCAGATCCCATCCGGCCATCTATCAGCGGAATTTTTCACTCCTGTCGCTGGTCATGTCGTACAGACCAAACTTACGTCCAAGCTGCTGGCCGCCATCGCGTGTTAACGGCGTCCAGCCAATCGCCGCACGACTGCGGGTTGGGCCTGACGAGAACAGATCCAGCGGCACAGAAACGTACACCCCTTTGGTAAAATCACCCTCTCCGTACTCATCCGGCGAGGCGTCGGTGATGGTCGCATAACCACCCACCACTACGCCGCTGTCAAAGCGTTTCGCCACTTCCAGCGTTCCGCCCTTATCCCCCGCCAGATATTGCCCCACGCTGGCTTTCACCAGTACATCCTGGGCGAACGAAGGATTCCAGTAAGCCGTCAAATGCCCGGTCTTCACGCTGTAGTCGGTGAACTTCATCATGTCCTGCGCGCTACGCCAGTCACGCTGTTTCACGTAGTTGGCATCAACACCAAACGCCCAGTTGCTGTCCAGCGGGCGATACAGCACTTCTGCCCCCGCTCCGCCGTACATGGTTTCCAGATAGCCCCCGTAAACCTGTCCGTAGAACCCGTTTCCGAGTGACTGGAAGTAGTTGGCCTGCAGGTTATTCACGTAGACATCGTTTTGCACATACTCACGCACATGGGTACGCACGCGTGGTAAATGCGAATCCTGCGGCGGGTTGGTGTAGTTAAACTTGTCATAGTTATTGGCGAGGTTGGCGAACAAACTCCCGGTGGTCAGCAGATGATCGGTAACCCACAAATCCGCCGTTCCCATCACGCCCAACTGATACATATAGAAGTTTTCCGGGCCGCCCACCGACTGATTTAGCACCGGATCGATGTGGAAATTGAAGCGTGACTTATCAATATACCAGCCCTGCTCGGTCGTTTTCGGTACCTCGGGTTCGACGCGTTTTTGTGCCAGCTGAGTTTCATGGCCCAACGGCTCGCCTTCCAGATGGCGCTTGAGGCTGGAAACCTCCGTTTCGGTCGTCACCTGCGGCAAGTTAAGGCGGTTTTCCGTAATGCGGATCGTGCGGATCCCATCGGGAAGATCGTTCATCACGATCCGGTTAGCACGCTCGATCCCTTCGCGCGAATCACGGTATTTCACCTGTTCACCCGTCACATACAGCGTATCGCCCTGCACCTGAATTTTAGGATCCGCCAGCCCGGCGTTATATTTCAGTAGCGTTAACTGATTCGCCACCACCGAATGTTGCAGGATGGCATCCTGCGGCTGTGGTTGATATTTCGGGCGGGTATTGTCGTTATAGTTTGGTCGCAGATCGTTAAAGTTAGTCCGCAGCGTGACCCCAAACATCAAGGTGTTCCCGCGCTCATAGCTGAGGTTAACGTCGGCCCAATCGGTGACGCGATAAATAGCGCCGACGTTAAACTTGCTCTTCTGATCCAACTTGCCGGCAAAATCCTGCTGGTAATTATTACCTTCATACTCCAGTTTCAGGCGCAGCGGCTGCCAGGGAGTCTGATACTCTACGCCGCCAAACAGCGACGCCGGGCCGTGGAACATCTGGCTACCGTCAATAGAACCGGCCTGCTTGTAGCTGTTATCGCGATGGCAAAATTTATCACTGTATGAGCAAAACGGATTGCTAACGTTGCCGCTGGTCCCGAGATATCCCCAGCCAAGGCCGAGAGAGAAATCAAACGGGCCCCAGGCTTTGTTCGCCACCACATACTCCGCATCAAACAGGCCGGTTCCGCCGATATCCCGCGCGCCAACCGCCACCTGCGGCATCCAGTAGCTCTCTTCCCACAGGCGAAGTTTGAGATCAAAAGCCTTATCTTTATAAGTCTGATCGCCAGAAAACGACTCCACGCCGCTGTATTTTTTGGTACGCACATCGGTATAGCGCAGGGTGGTTTCCAGCCAGGGGAAGAGTTGTACCGACGCAGAGTAGTAACGGTATTGATCGTTATCGCGGTAGTTAAGGCTCATTTCGCCTTCACGCGCCATGCGTGCGGTTGGGGTTTGCAGCAGTCCCACGCCGCCAAAATCGGACTGGGAAGGTCCAATGGGCGCGGGCCAGGTTTCACCGTGGCAGGCAACGCTTACGCCCAGCGCCAGTAAGCTGAGCAGATAAGTTTTTCTCATTATTCGGGTATCCGCTGGGTCAGGGTGCGAAGAATGTCGGCATTGATTTCATCCGGGGTGCTGCGCCAGACAGCATCAGAGAGCCCGACAAAAATGATGCTGCCGGGCATCGGCTCAACGTGACGTTTGTTCCAGTAGGCGACCGGGACTTTTTGCGTGCGTCCGTCGGGATAGATGACCCAGGCGTAGCTACGATCTGCGCCGCTGAGCCGACGTTGCTCATCGAGATAGCTGGCGATATCGCGCCCGGGTATAAACGGTTGTTTACCCGGATGACTTAGCAGGCCAAACAGCGTTATATCCGTTGGCTGCGGTCCGACCCACAGCGTGTAATTGCCCTGCAACGGCGGGTTGCCTCGCTCACTGACGCGCACAACATCCGGGTCGAGATTAATCTTCTGTCTGCCGGTCACCTTCAGCGCCTGAATTTGCTGGCGCAATGCGTTGATAGCCGCGGCATCGTCACCGCTTTCTTCAGCGCTGAGCATCGCCAGACGAGCCAGTAATGCCTGCTGCTGACGCTCTGCTTCCGTCGTTGCCCGCTCTTCGCTGATAACCGCTCCTGGCCACCAGCTATTACTCAACCGCGGCTGCCCAACCAGGTCGAGCAGATGTTCGGCCCCAGTCAGCGTCTTTGGCTCTTCGCTGGCGGAGGTAAAGACCTTAACGCTACCCGCAGCAAAAACTGACGCTGCGCTCAGGCTCAATAGCAGCGCCACAACGGCTCGTTTCATCATGATTTTGCCGCCTTAATCAGCGTGGTTTTCACCGGGAAGTAACGTGCGCCAAGATACTGTTCCGATTGGCGAATCTGCCCTTCGCTGTCGATCCAGTAGCGGTTATGCCAGCGCGTTTGATCGGTGGTGACTTCTTCGTCAAGGATTCGTACTGGCGTATCTTCGCTACCCACCTTAATGGTGTCAGTGCCATCCCATTCGAAAACCGAGCGGGCGGTGGCATAGCGCACCTGCTGATGTTCGGTCCAGCCCATCGTGCGAGTCCACGTTGCCCCATCAACTATCTGGTTTGGTTTGATGAGCGGATCTGCCGCGAGATTATTCACCTCGATCAGGTTATCCCCGCCGAGATGCGTTTTCACCATGCGCCCAGACTGCGTGACGAGAATGGCCCGATCCTGAGTCACCCATTTCTGCTGTCCGTTTTCCGCGAACGCGAGTACCACAAACAGTTGTGGGCCGCCGTTGAGCTGCATGTACTGGCTGGCGTAGGGCATGTTTTTGATTTCATCGTCCGTCATCTGTACGCCGGGAGTACCAAACACGCTATCCCATAGCGAATGACCCAGCCCTTCGGTGGTGGCTGAGCACGCCTGTAATAACAGGCAAACCATTATCAGCGCTGGTCGCTTCACGACATTTCTCCGCAGCGGCAAAATAACCACACCGAAGTGTGGTTAGAATTAAACGTACCGGTATTACTGGGTACTGGTGGTTGTGGTGGTTGTGGTTCCGGTGTTAGAACCATCGCCGCCACCGGTTGCCGCAAGGGCAACCCCCACCGCAGAACTTACGGTGCTCACGCTGGTTGCGGAGGAACTTCCTGCCGAAACCGACGCGGCAGCCGACCCTGCAGCCTCACCCACCTGAACGGGGGCAGCATAGACAGAAGTCGCCGCAAGCGCAGATATAGCCCAAAGGCCATACAGAACTTTTTTCATCACAAATTCCCTTCATTGTATGAATGGAGATTTACCCAAAAGAATTTCGGGCGAGATCGAGTATACACAAGCCAAAGTGTGCAAATTACGCCAGGCGGGAATTTAGGATAATTAGATAGCAAGAAATAAAATGATTAACGGCAGATAATTAAATCAATAAAATCAAAAAGTTAAAATATAAAAACAGAAACGCAATACCCGGTAATTCTGAAAACATCAGAAACGCGATAACGTAGAATGAATTATTTTAGGATTAAGCTCAATAAAGGTGTAAAGCAAAAACGTAGATATTCGGGCGCCAGATTATAAAAAAGCCGATATTAATATCGGCTTTTTTTATAAGTAATCTGCAAATTCATTCGAATTGCAACAAGGCGGCAAGACCGTTAATCCCCGGGAGCATAGATAGCTATGTGACCGGGGTTAACGAACGCAGCCAACACCGCTGCGGCTCGAAGGAAGAAGCAGATTAACGCCAGGACTTATAACGGTTAATCAAACCGTTAGTTGAGCAATCATGGCTGGTGATTTCTTTATCATCATTCAGCTCTGGCAGAATGCGATTCGCCAGCTGTTTGCCCAGCTCAACGCCCCACTGGTCAAAGGTGAAGATATTCAGGATCGCGCCCTGAGTGAAGATTTTGTGCTCGTACAGTGCAATCAGCGCACCCAGGCTGAACGGTGTGATTTCGCGCAGCAGGATGGAGTTAGTTGGACGGTTACCTTCGAACACTTTGAACGGCACAACGTGGTCAAGCGTTGCCGGATCTTTACCCTGGTCGCGGTATTCCTGCTCAACCACTTCACGAGATTTACCAAAAGCCAGCGCTTCGGTCTGGGCGAAGAAGTTAGACAGCAGTTTCGGATGGTGATCCGACAGCGGGTTGTGGGTGATTGCCGGAGCGATGAAATCGCACGGCACCATTTTGGTACCCTGATGAATCAGCTGGTAGAACGCATGCTGACCGTTAGTACCCGGCTCACCCCAGATGATTGGGCCTGTCTGGTAATCCACCGCATTGCCGTTACGGTCAACGTATTTACCGTTGGATTCCATATTGCCCTGCTGGAAGTAGGCCGCGAAACGGTGCATATACTGGTCGTACGGCAGAATCGCTTCGGTTTCAGCACCGAAGAAATTGTTGTACCAGATACCGATCAGCGCCAGCAGCACCGGCAGGTTTTTCTCCGCCGGAGTGGTGGAGAAGTGTTTGTCCATGGCGTGCGCGCCAGAAAGCAGCTCAACAAAGTTGTCGAAGCCCACAGAAAGGATGATGGACAGACCGATTGCAGACCACAGGGAGTAACGACCGCCAACCCAGTCCCAGAACTCGAACATATTGGCGGTATCAATACCGAACTCGCCAACCGCTTTACCGTTAGTGGAGAGCGCTGCGAAGTGTTTGGCAACGTGCTTGTTGTCGCCAGCGGTCGCCAGGAACCAGTCGCGCGCGCTGTGGGCGTTAGTCATGGTTTCCTGAGTGGTGAAGGTTTTGGAAGCGACCAGGAACAGCGTAGTCTCCGGATTCACTTTCTTCAGCACTTCGGCAATGTGCGTACCATCGACGTTAGACACAAAATGCATGTTCAGGTGATTTTTGTACGGGCGCAGCGCTTCGGTCACCATGAACGGGCCGAGGTCTGAACCGCCGATACCGATGTTCACGACATCAGTAATGGCTTTACCGGTATAGCCTTTCCAGCTTCCGGAGATAATCGCTTCAGAGAAGGATTTCATCTTCTCCAGCACCGCATTCACTTCCGGCATCACATCTTTGCCGTCAACGATGATTGGAGTGTTGCTACGGTTGCGCAGCGCCACGTGCAGCACGGCACGGTCTTCAGTGCGGTTAATTTTCTCACCGGAGAACATGGACTTGATGGCGCCTGCCAAATCGGTCTCTTTCGCCAGATCCTGCAGTTTAGCCAGCGTCTCTTCAGTGATGCGGTTTTTGGAGAAATCCACCAGCATCAGATCGTCAAACGTAGCGGAAAATTTAGCGAAACGATCGCTATCTTTCGCGAACAGATCCGCGATAGTAACGTCTTTCATCTCTTCAAAGTGTTTTTGTAGTGCCTGCCAGGCTGAGGTCTGCGTTGGATTGATGTTTTTCATTAGCAATACTCTTCTGATTTTGAGAATTGTGACTGAGATCGATTGTAACGCCAGTCACAGAAAAGTGTGATTGTTTTAATGCCATCGCCCTTGTATCCATCGAACCAGGGTAAAAAGTATAGATGTTATAAGCGCTGTTACTGAACGGAAACGCAGCATGAAAAATCCGCATAATCCCAGCGTTGACAGTGCAAGCTACACATTTTATTTATAAATACGGTATTTGCATTTGCGCCTGCACCGGTTTTCGTTCTGCCTTATGTGCCATGGTCGCTCTATTCATTCCCTGACACGAGGTAGTTATGACTGATGTAGTTGTCTCCAAGTTTGGCGGTACCAGCGTGGCGGATTTTGATGCCATGAATCGCAGCGCTGATGTGGTGCTTTCTGATGCTAACGTCCGTGTAGTGGTACTTTCCGCTTCCGCTGGAATTACCAACCTGCTGGTCGCACTGGCTGAAGGGCTGGAGCCAACCGAGCGCTTCGAAAAACTCGACGCCATTCGTCAAATTCAGTTCAATATTCTGGAACGCCTGCGTTATCCAAACGTAATTCGTGAAGAGATTGAACGTCTGCTGGAAAACATCACCACGCTGGCAGAAGCGGCGTCACTGGCGACCTCAACCGCCCTGACCGACGAACTGGTCAGCCACGGTGAACTGATGTCTACCCTGTTGTTCGTCGAGATCCTGCGTGAACGCAACGTGCAAGCGCAGTGGTTTGACGTGCGTAAAGTGATGCGCACCAACGATCGTTTTGGTCGCGCAGAACCCGACGTCGCGGCGCTGGCTGAACTGGCAACGCTTCAGTTGGCCCCGCGTCTGAGCGAAGGTCTGGTAATCACTCAGGGTTTTATCGGCAGCGAAGGCAAAGGCCGCACCACCACGTTGGGGCGCGGCGGTAGCGATTATACAGCCGCCCTGCTGGCCGAAGCGCTGCACGCAACGCGCGTCGATATCTGGACCGATGTTCCTGGCATTTACACTACCGATCCGCGCGTTGTTCCTGCAGCGCAGCGTATTGATGAAATCGCCTTTGAAGAGGCCGCGGAAATGGCGACCTTTGGCGCGAAAGTGCTGCACCCGGCAACCCTGTTGCCGGCCGTACGTAGCGATATCCCGGTATTTGTTGGCTCCAGCAAGGATCCAAAAGCAGGCGGTACGCTGGTCTGCAATAAAACCGCGAATCCACCGCTGTTCCGTGCGCTGGCGCTACGCCGTAAGCAGACGCTGCTGACGCTGCATAGCCTGAATATGCTGCACTCTCGCGGCTTTTTAGCAGAAGTGTTCGGCATCCTTGCACGCCACAATATCTCGGTAGATTTAATTACCACATCAGAAGTCAGCGTGGCGCTGACGCTGGATACCACCGGTTCAACCTCCACCGGCGATACGCTGTTAACGCAATCTCTGCTGATGGAACTGTCTGCCCTGTGCCGGGTTGAAGTCGAAGAAGGCCTGGCGCTGGTGGCGTTGATTGGCAACGACCTGTCCAAAGCCTGCGGCGTGGGTAAAGAGGTGTTTGGTGTACTGGAGCCGTTCAACATCCGCATGATTTGCTACGGCGCGTCCAGCCATAACCTGTGCTTCCTGGTGCCCGGTAGCGAAGCTGAACAGGTGGTACAGAAGCTACATCATAATTTGTTTGAATAATATTTCATCACGCGATAAACAATAACTATAGCCGGGCTCGAACCCGGCTTTTTTATAACAACACAACACATTTCAATCGCAAGGAAGATAACATGCTCGCTACTCTCACGCGGCTGTTCCCGTTATGGGCGCTGCTGCTCTCTGTTATTGCGTATTACACGCCCTCCACCTTTACGCCTGTCGGGCCATTCGTACCGGCGTTGCTGATGCTGATCATGTTCGGCATGGGCGTTCACCTGAAGGTGGACGACTTTAAACGCGTACTTTCACGCCCCGCACCGGTCGCAGCGGGTATTTTCCTGCACTATCTGGTGATGCCGCTCGCCGCATGGATTTTGGCGCTGGCATTTAATATGCCGCCGGAACTGTCGGCAGGGATGGTGCTGGTCGGTAGCGTCGCCAGCGGAACCGCATCGAACGTCATGATCTATCTGGCAAAAGGTGATGTGGCACTCTCCGTGACTATTTCATCGGTTTCAACGCTGGTCGGCGTTGTCGCCACGCCGCTGCTGACACGGCTGTATGTCGACGCGCATATCCAGGTGGATGTGATGGGTATGCTGCTGAGTATTCTGCAGATCGTGGTCATTCCGATTGCTTTGGGACTGGTCATTCACCATCTGTTCCCACGCGTCGTAAAAGCCGTGGAACCGTATCTGCCGGCGTTTTCTATGGTGTGCATCCTGGCGATCATCAGCGCCGTCGTGGCGGGTTCCGCCTCGCACATTGCGTCTGTCGGCTTTGTGGTGATTATCGCCGTGATCCTGCATAACACCATAGGCTTGCTCGGCGGCTACTGGGGCGGAAAACTGTTTGGTTTCGACGAGTCAACCTGTCGTACGTTGGCTATTGAAGTGGGCATGCAGAATTCAGGGCTTGCCGCTGCGCTGGGCAAAATCTACTTTGGCCCGCTTGCGGCCCTGCCCGGCGCGTTGTTCTCGGTCTGGCATAACCTTTCCGGTTCGCTGCTGGCAGGTTACTGGTCCGGTAAACCGATTGAAGAAAAAGAACGCCGCTAATTGGCGGCGGCAGGCCGGATAGCGGCTAACACCTTATCCGGCCTACCCAGCCTCTGCACTTTGCCGTACACTGCGAATATCGGCTAACAGAGGGCACCCTTATGGCACTCCCCCGCATTACCCAAAAAGAGATGACCGAGCGCGAACAGCGTGAACTGAAAACGCTGCTCGACCGCGCGCGCATTGCGCATGGTCGACTGCTGACCAACGCTGAGACCAACAGCATCAAGAAAGAGTACATCGATAAACTGATGGCCTTGCGCGAAGCAGAAGCTAAAAAAGCCCGCCAGTTGAAGAAAAAGCAGGCTTATAAACCGGATGCGGAAGCATCATTTTCCTGGTCAGCGAATACGCCAACGCGCGGCAGACGTTAACGCCCTTTCTTCTTACGCCCCGGCGAGGTAAAACGCTTCCCGTTTGCCGCCGGGCGCGATTTCTCTTTCTCAGCCGATTTTTCGATTTTCACCACCGGGCGCTTAATGCCTGCGGTTTTTGGCTTCGCTTTCGCCTTCGGTTTGGCTTCTGAGGACGAGTTCTCAATCAGCTTGAACAGGTCGATCAGTTCGTCATCCGTCAGGTCGCGCCACTCACCCAGCGGCAGGCCGGACAGACCAACGTTCATGATACGTGTACGCTCAAGCTTAGTAACTTCATAGCCAAAGTGCTCGCACATACGACGGATCTGGCGGTTCAGCCCCTGAATCAGCGTGATGCGAAACACAAACGGCGCTTCTTTCTTGACCTTACATTTCTTGGTAACGGTGCCAAGGATTGGCACACCGGCACTCATTCCACGGATAAAGTCATCAGTGACCGGCTTATCTACCGTCACCAGATACTCTTTTTCGTGATCGTTACCGGCACGCAGGATTTTATTCACCAGGTCGCCGTGGTTGGTCAGAAAGATAAGCCCCTGGGAATCTTTGTCCAGACGACCGATTGGGAACACGCGCTTGCTGTGGTTAACGAAATCAACAATGTTGTCGCGTTCGCTGTCTTCAGTGGTGCTGACAATCCCTACCGGCTTGTTCAGCGCGATAAAAACCAGATCTTCCGCTTCACGCGGCTCAATCAACCGACCATTTACTTTTACGACGTCGCCAGGCATCACCTGATCGCCAATGGTGGCGCGTTTACCATTCAGGAAGACATTCCCTTGTTCGATAAAGCGATCCGCCTCGCGGCGCGAGCAGATTCCGCTTTCACTGATGTATTTATTTAATCGGATGGATGAGTCGGGCAGCATAATTTCTCCTTTGACAGCGAAATATACCCTACCTTGCGGGGGATAAAAAAGCAGAGCGTGAAAATGTGCTATCGCATCTGATTACGTAATGCCTGCGGGCTGATACCAAATCGTTTTTGAAAGTGGTAACGCAAAGAGTTTGCGCTGCCGAACCCGGTTTGCTGCGCGATCTGCTCAATACTGATATGGGATGTATTGAGCGCCTGCTGCGCACGGTTTAGCCGTTCATTCATCAGCCAACGTGCGGGAGTAAGCCCCGTTGACTCCTGAAATCGCCGCATCAACGTTCGGGGACTCATACCGACCTGGCTGGCCAGAGCGTCAAGGGTATGCTTCTGCGCGATATTGTTATGTAACCAGTCAAGCAAAAGACCAAAACGCTGGCTTTCCCGACTGCGGGCAACAGGACGCAATTGCTGCTGAGTCTGGCTGCCATCCCTGTGGGGCTGCAGCACCAGGCGACGGGCCACGTTATTGGCAACCTCAAGTCCAAAATCAGTGCGCACCACATGCAAACATAAATCAATCCCTGCCGCACTACCTGCCGAAGTGAGCACGTCGTGGTCACCGACATACAGGACATCTTCCACAACGTTGATGGCGGGAAAGCGTCGCTGGAGTTCACTGACGTAACGCCAGTGCGTCGTCGCCTTACGGTCATCCAGCAAACCTGCCGCAGCCAGAACAAATACACCAGAACAGATAGAGATGACTCGACAACCGCGTTGATGTGCTTCACGAAGCGCATCGCATAATGCTTCTGGGACCGGTGAGCTCACGTCACGCCAGCCAGGAATGACAATAGTGTCTGCTTCTTGCAGCAATTCATATCCACCGTCCACAACGATACGAACCCCGCCAGTTGCCCTTAATTCACCTTGATCAACCGAAGCCACGGCAAAACGATACCAGCCCTCTCCCAGTTCAGGTCGCGGAAGCCCAAAAACTTCCACTGCGACGCCAAACTCGAAAGTACATAACCCGTCATAAGCGAGTGCAACGACCAACGGGCGAGAAGATGTTGTCATGATCCTGGCGGAATCTGTCATGGTCAGAGGGTGTTTCGAGGTTAATTTTTTGATGAGATAAGAGGTAACACAACAGCTGATTTCACCACAAGAGAAAACAACAATATGAGTACCGTAACTGATATTCCAGCCGCTTCATCTGCACAAGCTATCGCCCATTTCCAGCAACGTCTGAATATGGAGACGGATTGTTCTGACGTTCATTCCGCGATGGCTGCTGACGACAAAGATTTTGTGCTTTTACATGTAGTGGGGAGTGCAGAGAGTTTTTCCCGTTGTCATATCCCTGGCGCGATTCATCTTCCCCATCGACTGATAAATACGGAATCCTTGAAAAAATGGCCACAGGACACACTGTTTGTCGTCTATTGCGCTGGCCCACACTGTAACGGGGCCGATCGTGCGGCGCTGAAGTTGGCGCAGCTAGGTCGACCGGTGAAAATAATGATTGGTGGTATTAAGGGCTGGGAGGACGAAGGCCAGGCGTTTGCCACTACGCAATAGGACGCTGTTTCAATAGATTGATCGTTGTTAAGTCCGAACGGGCTTTTCCAACAGGAGGTTGTGGTTAACCCGTTCGGCTTTCCCCCCTTCCAACATCGTGAGCCATATCAGTAAGGCGTTACGCTGATAGTGGTAGCATTAGCGCGGTTTGTAATTTTCTGATTACATGGAGAAATGATGGAACTGCTTTTATTGAGTAACTCGACGCTGCCGGGCAAAGGCTGGATGGAACATGCGCTACCGCTGATTGCTGAGCAGCTGAATGGTCGCCGTACGGCGGTGTTTATTCCGTTCGCTGGCGTGACGCAAACCTGGGATGAATACACGGCGAAAACGGCAGCCATCTTTGCGCCAATGGGCGTCAACGTTACTGGCATTCATACCGTTGCCGATCCGATCGCTGCCATTGAAAACGCA
This sequence comes from Citrobacter sp. RHBSTW-00859, assembly GCF_013729795.1. NCBI lineage: Bacteria > Pseudomonadati > Pseudomonadota > Gammaproteobacteria > Enterobacterales > Enterobacteriaceae > Citrobacter > Citrobacter sp. RHBSTW-00859. The sequence goes on from NZ_CP056284.1 coordinate 4,748,887, forward strand.
GAGCTGGTGATTGTCGGCGGGGGTAACACCTTCCAGTTACTGAAAGAGAGCCGCGAGCGCGGACTGCTGGCGCCGATTGTGGATGTCGTCAAACGCGGTGCGCTGTACATCGGCTGGAGCGCAGGTTCTAACCTCGCCTGCCAGACCATCCGCACCACCAACGACATGCCGATTGTCGATCCAAAAGGTTTTGATGCCCTGGGTCTGTTCCCGCTGCAGATTAACCCACATTTCACCAATGCGCTTCCGGAAGGCCACAAAGGCGAAACGCGTGAACAGCGTATTCGCGAGCTTCTGGTTGTGGCACCAGAGCTGACGGTAATTGGTTTGCCGGAAGGAAACTGGATTAAGGTGAGTAACGGCCAGGCGGTTCTTGGCGGTCCGAACACTACTTACGTCTTTAAAGCAGGTGAAGACGCGGTTGCCCTCGAAGCAGGTCACTGCTTCTAACCGACGTTGCCGGATAACGGCATAAATGCCTTATCCGGCCAACCGGTCCACCTCACTCAATAATCGTCGCGCTCATCGTCCTCATCCGGCTGTTCCAGCACGCTATAGGCCACGGAACAAAACAGCGAGTTCAGACGCTGCATATCGCCCAGCAGCGCCAGGTGCAAGGAGCTGGTCTCGATGCTCTGCACGTTCTGCTGATGCAGACGGTCAACGTGCGCATGCGAATAACGACGGTTGAGAATACGGAAACGGTGCTTGCTACGGCGCAGACGTCGGGCGCTGGTCACGTCACCAGAGAAGAACACCGACATCGCCAGCTGCAGATTGCTGAGCAGCTGATCGAAGAGCGCATCCAGCTCTTTCAATCCTTCCACGGAGAATGCGCGACGGGCAGCCAGCGACTTATCCGCTATCTCACTGCCCATACGTTCGACAATATCGGAAGCCTGCTCGAGGTTAAGCGACATTTCGATAATCTCCGCCCAACGGCGTGATTCCTCTTCCGCCAGTTCATCCTTTGGCATCCGCGCCAGATAAAGCTTGATTGCCGTGTATAGCACGTTAATGTCGTCCGCCATCCTGCGCAGCTCTTTCTCTTCACGCGGCTCGCCGTGCATCACCTTCTTCAGCCCGTCCATCATCTGCTCCATCGCGTCGCCGATGCGCAGAGCTTCACGAGCGGCATTGGCCAGGGCCAGCGTCGGCGTATCCAGCGCACTGACGTCCAGATGCTTGGGCTTCAGATGCGCATCCAGCTCCGGCTCATCGCGGATGATGCGCTTACAAAAACGCGCCATCGGTTCTGCAAACGGCACCATCGCCACGCAGCGCACCAGGTTGTAGAAGACATGGAAGTAAATAACCAGTTCAGATTTCGGCAGCGGCAGTTCATCCATCAGATTTGCCAACGGATGAACAAACGGCAGGATAATCAGGCTGCCCACCAGCTTAAACAGCAGGCTACCGAGCGCCACACGGCGGGCAGCGGCGTTAGCGGCGCTGTTATTAAGCATCGCCAGCAGGCCAGAGCCGAGGTTGGCGCCAATCACCAGACACAACGCCACCGGGAACGAGATAATGCCTGCCGCGGTCAGCGTTGCCGTCAGCAGCACCGCCGCAAGGCTGGAGTAACTGATAATCGCGAACATAGCGCCGATCAGCGCATCCAGCATAATATCGCCGGTGAGCGAGGCGAAAATAACCTGTACGCCGTTAGCCTGGGTGATCGGTGTTACCGCCTGCACAATCAGTTCCAGCGCCAGTAAAATCAACCCCAGTCCAATACCAACCCGCCCCAGTTGCCCCACACGGGACTGCTTACGTCCGAGAAAGAAGATCACGCCGATAAAAATCAGCAGTGGCGACAGCCAGGAGAGATCGAAGGTCAGGATACGCGCCATCAGCGCGGTCCCGACGTCGGCGCCGAGTACAATCACCAGCGCAGGGGTGAGCGCGACGAGGTCCTGAGCGACAAACGAGGTCACCAGCATGGTGGTGGCGTTGCTGCTTTGCACCAGCGCCGTCACGCCGATACCCGCACAAAAGGCGAGCGGCTTCTTTTCAACGCTACGGCTGAGAACGGTACGCAAACGGGCGCCGAAGACGCGCATCACGCCGGTGCGCACAATATGAGTACCCCAAACCAGCATAGAGACAGCAGAAAGCAGGTGTAACAGAGTTAGCACGGAATCAGGTTCTCCTTATCGTTATATGTTCCTGAGGTTCATAGTGATGACATAACACCTGATGACGCCACGCTTATCAGGCCGACAAAAATGTGCCATCCGGCAAGCAGTACCGATGAACGTTCTTTCAGTATAAGGGTTTAAACGTAATAAAGAGACAAGGCACTCATTGAGTGCCCTGTTTGTTGTAAATAAAGATGACAGTTTTGTGAATCAGTCAGCGTCATAGCCCAGATTAGGCGCTAACCAACGTTCGACTTCCGCCACGCTCATGCCTTTACGGAAGGCGTAATCTTCAACCTGATCGCGCTGGATTTGCGCCACGGCGTAGTACTTGCTGTCTGGATGACTGAAATACCAGCCGGAAACCGACGCACCTGGCCACATCGCGAAGGATTCGGTGAGCTTCATCCCGGTGTGCGCTTCTACATCCAGCAGTTCCCAGATGGTGGCCTTTTCGGTGTGTTCCGGGCAAGCCGGATAGCCCGGTGCCGGGCGAATTCCCTGGTAGTTTTCGCGGATCAGCTCCTCGTTACTGAGGTTCTCATTCGCCGCATAGCCCCAGTAGACTTTACGCACGCGCTCGTGCAGATATTCCGCGAACGCTTCCGCCAGGCGGTCGGCGATCGCTTTCACCATGATCTTGTTGTAGTCGTCATGCTGGGCTTCGAAGGCGTCCGCCAGCGCATCTTCCTCCAGACCGCCGGTAACTGCGAAAGCACCGATGTAATCCGCTTTGCCGCTCAGTTTCGGCGCAACAAAGTCAGACAGGCAGTAGTTGGCGAAACCGACTTTTTCCGTCTGCTGGCGCAGGTGATGACTGACGTTGATGACGTGCGTACGCGTCTCGTCACGGTAAATCTCGATGTCGTCCCCCACGCGGTTAGCCGGGAACAAGCCCACCACGCCGCGGGGATTCAGGGTCTTCTCAGCGCTGAGTTTATCCAGCATGTCATTGGCGTCTTTGAACAGACGTTTCGCCTCTTCTCCCACCACCTCATCTTCGAGGATGCGCGGGTATTTCCCGGCCAGCGACCAGGTCATAAAGAACGGCGTCCAGTCGATGTAGTTGCGCAGCGTTTCGATACTGGTTTCAACGCTCTGTACGCCGAGGCGGTGCGCCACCGGCGGCGTGTAGTTTTCCCAGTCGAAGGCCAGATCGTTGTCGCGGGCAGCCTGTAACGTTACTGGTGGGGTCCGCGGTTTCTTACGCGCATGCTGGATACGCACGGTTTCGTACTCTTTACGCGTACGGGCGACAAAGTCATCGCGCTGAGTGTCAGAGAGGAGTGCGGCAACTACGCCAACGGTACGCGAGGCGTTCTGCACATAAACCGTCGGGCCACTGTAGTTCTGCTCGATTTTCACCGCCGTGTGCGCTTTTGAGGTGGTCGCGCCGCCAATCAGCAACGGAATAGTGAACCCCTGACGCTCCATCTCTTTCGCCACGTTGACCATTTCGTCCAGCGACGGGGTAATCAGCCCGGAAAGACCAATCAGATCGGCATTCACTTCACGTGCCGTTCTGAGGATTTTCTCCGCTGGCACCATCACGCCAAGATCGACGATTTCGTAGTTGTTACATTGCAGCACCACACCAACGATGTTTTTGCCGATATCGTGCACATCGCCTTTCACGGTAGCAATGACCATCTTGCCGTTGCTGGAGCCTTTCTCTTTGCTGGCCTCAATGTACGGTTCGAGGTAGGCCACCGCCTGCTTCATCACGCGGGCGGATTTCACCACCTGCGGCAGGAACATTTTTCCCTCGCCAAACAGATCGCCAACCACGTTCATCCCGTCCATCAGCGGCCCTTCAATCACCTCGATCGGACGCGCGGCCTGCTGGCGAGCTTCTTCAGTATCCTGCTCAATAAATTCGGTAATGCCTTTCACCAGCGAATATTCGAGGCGCTTTTTCACGTCCCAACTGCGCCATTCCGCCATCTGGGCATTGGCAGTGTCATCAGTTTTGCTACCGCGATATTTCTCAGCCAGTTCCAGCAGACGCTCGGTGCCATCGTCACGACGGTTGAGGATCACATCTTCAACCGCATCGCGCAGCTCGGCGGGCAGGTCGTCGTAGATCGCCAGTTGTCCGGCGTTGACGATCCCCATGTCCATGCCGTTGCGAATGGCGTAGTAAAGGAATACCGCGTGAATGGCTTCACGAACCGGGTCGTTACCACGGAAGGAGAACGACACGTTGGAGACGCCACCGGAGATCAGCGCGTGCGGTAGTTCGCGTTTGATGTCCTCACAGGCGCCGATAAAGTCCTGGGCGTAGTTGTTGTGCTCATCAATCCCGGTCGCGACCGCAAAGATGTTCGGGTCGAAGATGATGTCTTCCGGCGGGAAGCCTACCTCTTCGGTAAGAATGTTGTACGCCCGCCGGCAAATCTCAATTTTACGCGCGCGGGTGTCGGCCTGCCCCTGCTCGTCAAAGGCCATCACCACCACTGCGGCACCGTAGCGTCGCAGCAACTTCGCGTGGTGGATAAAGGTCTCAACCCCCTCTTTCATCGAGATGGAGTTAACGATGCCTTTACCCTGAATGCACTTCAGCCCTTTTTCGATGACGTCCCATTTCGAGGAGTCGATCATAATCGGCACTCGGGCGATATCCGGCTCACCGGCGATAAGGTTGAGAAAACGCACCATCGCCGCTTCGGCGTCGAGCATCCCCTCATCCATGTTGATATCGATAATCTGTGCGCCGCTTTCCACCTGCTGACGGGCGACATCCAGCGCTTCGTTGTATTTCTCTTCTTTGATCAGTCGCTTAAATTTCGCCGAACCGGTGACGTTGGTACGCTCGCCGACGTTCACAAACAGGCTATCGTCGCCAATATTCAACGGTTCAAGGCCAGACAGACGGCAGGCTACCGGGATTTCCGGCAAGCGGCGCGGCGGCAAGCCTTCCACTGCGCGGCTCATCGCGGCGATGTGTTCCGGCGTGGTGCCGCAGCAGCCGCCGACCACGTTGAGGAAGCCCGCTTGCGCCCACTCGCGTATTTGCGCCGCCATAGTGTCTGCATCAAGATCGTATTCGCCAAAGGCGTTCGGCAACCCGGCGTTCGGGTGCGCGGTAACGTAGCATTCGGCAATGCGCGACAGCTCCTGCACGTACTGGCGCAACTCGTCAGGGCCTAAGGCGCAGTTCAGACCGAAGGTCAGCGCATCGGCGTGGCGCAGTGAGTTATAGAACGCTTCCGTTGTCTGACCGGAGAGCGTACGCCCGGAAGCATCGGTGATGGTGCCGGAGAGCATAATCGGCAACTCAACGCCCAGCGCTTCGAACTCGGTTTTAACCGCGAAAATAGCGGCTTTGGCGTTCAGGGTATCGAAGACGGTTTCAATCAGGATCAGGTCGCTGCCACCTTCCACCAGCGCTTTGGTGGATTCACGGTAGGCGGCCACCAGCTGATCAAAGGTAATATTGCGGTAAGCCGGGTCGTTGACGTCAGGCGAGATAGACGCCGTACGGTTGGTTGGGCCAAGCACGCCCGCGACATAGCGCGGTTTTTCCGGTGTGCGTGCCGTCCATTCGTCTGCCGCCGCGCGCGCCAGTTTGGCTGCTGCAAAGTTGATTTCCGCCGACAGGGATTCCATCTGGTAATCCGCCATGGCGATCGTCGTGGAGTTAAAGGTGTTGGTTTCGATGATATCCGCGCCCGCCTCAAAATAGGCGTTATGGATGGCGGCGATCACCTCAGGTTTGCTGAGCACCAACAGGTCGTTATTGCCTTTCAGATCGCACGGCCAGTCGGCAAAGCGTTCGCCGCGGAAATCCTCTTCGCTCAGACGATATCCCTGGATCATGGTGCCCATACCGCCGTCCAGCACCAGAATACGTTCATTTAACTGCTGACGTAATTGTTCAACTTTGCTGCTCACACTCGCTCCCGACAACGCTCAACCAGACCGAAAAAAACTCAACAGACCATACTGGCACAAACCTGAGAGGTGGAAAAGAGAACAACGGCCAACATGAGACATGTTCAGCTTCACTCATCCGATCAGTACAGGAATTCTTGCATTATAATTGAATAAAACGAAAATGATTTCCACGATACAGAAAAGGAGTCCGCCATGGTTGCCACAATCCCCGCGAAACGCGGTAGAAAACCCGCCGCAGCTACTACGCCTGCAACCGGGCAGGTTCAGTCTCTGACCCGCGGCCTGAAGCTACTGGAGTGGATTGCAGAATCCAACGGCAGCGTGGCACTAACCGAGCTGGCACAGCAGGCCGGTTTGCCAAACTCCACGACTCACCGTTTGTTGACCACCATGCAGCAGCAAGGATTTGTCCGTCAGGTGGGTGAATTAGGCCACTGGGCCGTGGGCGCGCATGCGTTTATCGTCGGCAGCAGCTTTTTGCAAAGCCGTAATTTGCTGGCGATTGTCCACCCGATCCTGCGCAAGCTGATGGAAGACTCCGGTGAGACGGTAAACCTGGCCGTATTAGATCAAAGCGACCATCAGGCCATTATTATCGACCAGGTGCAGTGTACCCAGCTGATGCGCATGTCCGCGCCTATCGGCGGCAAACTGCCGATGCACGCCTCCGGTGCGGGTAAGGCGTTTTTATCCCAACTGAGTGAAGAACAGGTGACTGGCCTGCTGCACCGTAAAGGGCTGCACGCATACACCCACGCCACGCTGGTGTCGCCGGTGCATCTGAAAGAGGATTTAGCCCAAACGCGCAAGCGCGGCTACTCTTTTGATGATGAGGAGCATGCGCTGGGTCTGCGCTGCGTGGCGTCGTGCATTTATGATGAACACCGCGAGCCGTTTGCCGCTATTTCCATCTCCGGACCCATTTCGCGCATTACCGACGATCGAGTGACCGAGTTTGGCGCCATGGCGATCAAAGCGGCGAAAGAAGTCACGCTGGCATACGGCGGATTTCGTTAAGAAAGGGTTGCCGGACATCAAGCCGCAAATCTGATGCAAAACCGCTGTTTGCGCCGGTAGGCGTAAACATCTTCCACGTGTCCTTCACGGATCCGCGTTTGCAGACCTCGCCAGTAGTCGGCACTGAACAGGTCAGCATGCATCTCTTCAAATAGCGGCCCGATACGTGGGTCAGCGCATAGCCAGTGACGAAACTCTTCCGGGAAGACATCCCCCGGCGATACGCTATACCACGGTTCAGCGCTCATCTCATCTTCCGGGTAGCGCGGCGGCGGGATATGGCGGAAATTCACCTCCGTCATGTAGCAAATTTCATCGTAGTCGTAGAACACCACGCGCCCGTGGCGAGTCACGCCGAAGTTCTTAAACAGCATATCGCCGGGGAAAATATTGGCGGCGGCCAGCTGACGAATAGCATTGCCGTACTCTTCAATAGCATCGCGCAGTTGCTGGCCTTCGACCTGCTCCAGCCAGATATTCAGCGGCACCATCCGTCGTTCGATATACAAATGGCGAATGACAATCTGCTCGCCGAGATCGGTAATTTTTTCCGGGGCTTCCTGTAGCAACAGCGCCATCAGCGACGGATCGATTTGCCGTTTATCCAGCACAAAGTTCTCGAACTCCTGAGTGTCAGCCATCCGTCCGACACGATCGTGCTCCTTGACCAGTTGATAACAGGCGCGGACGTGGGCGGCCGACATCTCTTTTTGCGGCGCAAATTTGTCTTTGATGACTTTAAAGACGCGGTCGAAGCCCGGCAGGGTAAATACCAGCATCACCATGCCGCGGATCCCCGGCGCTTCGATAAATTGCTCATCACAATGGGCAAGATAGAGCAGATATTCGCGGTAACTTTCGGTCTTCGCATGTTTCTGACAGCCGATCGCCATATACAATTCAGCGGTGGTTTTACCGGGCAGGATCTCGCGCAGCCACTCCACTAACGCGGCGGGCAGCGGGGCGTAAACCATAAAATACGAGCGGGCGAAGCCAAACACGATACTGGCCTCCGCCGTCGTGGTCAGGCAGGTATCGACAAACAGTTCACCCTCGTCAGTACGGTGAATTGGCAGTAAAAACGGCAGCGTCCCGGAAGGGGTAATCAACTTCCCGACCAGCCAGGCGGCCTTGTTGCGATAAAACAGTTCGTTCGCCACCTGCAAATGACTGCGCTGCAACACATCCGCCCCCAGCGTTTCGGTCAGGTGTTCGATGATGTAGTGGATATCCCGATGTCTGTTCTGCCATGGCAGACGCAAGGGCAGATCGCTGAGGACGCGCGTAAGCAGCCACTCCCAGCCGGTATCGGGAAAAAAGTCTTTCGCCAACGGGCGTGGGATCGTGCGAAAACGGCGCTCTGGCTGAGAGCTGAAAATAAACAGTCGCTCGGGAGTCAGCGAGCGGTGGTCAAATAACCGGCAATAGACGGAGTTAAAGAAACTCTCCGCAATCTCGAAGCGTGGATAATCTGGCAATAGCCGGGTGTAATGCTCTTTCACGCGAAGTAAAAAATCCGCGTCGGTACTTTTGCCATCAGTAATGCAGCGCAGTTGCTCCACCACCAGACCCACATGATGATCGTAAAGGTGGATACGGCTTTTCATCGCCTGCTGAACCGCGTGCCAGTCGGCATGTTCAAAACGCTGCTGCGCGCCGGAGGTCACTTCCAGAAAACGCCCGTACTGGGCGTCGAAACCTTGCAAAATCGTCTGAGCAATCAGTAATTCCAGGCCACGCGTCATCAATTTCTCCCATCCGGCACAATGTCATGCCGGATGGCGCGTTCGCTTATCCGGCCTACATCCTTTCGTAGGCCCGGTAAGCGCAGCGCCACCGGGCATTGATCAAAACTGCGATTCTTCAGTCGAGCCGGTCAGCGCGGTCACTGAAGAAGTGCCGCCCTGAATGATGGTGGTTACTTTGTCGAAGTAGCCTGTCCCTACTTCCTGCTGATGGGACACGAAGGTGTAACCGTCTTTAGCCGCCGCAAATTCCGGCTGCTGAACCTTCTCAACGTAGTGGCGCATGCCTTCACCCTGCGCATAGGAATGCGCGAGGTCGAACATGTTGAACCACATGCTGTGGATACCCGCCAGCGTAATGAACTGGTATTTGTAACCCATATCGGACAGCTGTTGCTGGAAGCTGGCAATGGTTTTGTCATCCAGGTTTTTCTGCCAGTTAAACGATGGCGAACAGTTGTAGGCCAGCAGTTTGCCTGGGAATTTCGCATGAATAGCATCGGCAAAGCGCTTCGCCAGTTCGAGGTCCGGCGTGGAGGTTTCACACCACACCAGATCCGCATACGGTGCGTAGGCCAGGCCACGGCTGATCGCCTGCTCAATGCCCGCATGCGTACGGTAGAACCCTTCGCTGGTACGTTCGCCAGTGATGAACTCGCTATCGTATGGGTCGCAATCAGACGTAATCAGATCGGCTGCGTCAGCATCGGTACGCGCAATCACCAGCGTCGGAACGCCCATAACGTCTGCAGCCAGACGCGCTGCCACCAGTTTCTGGATAGCTTCCTGAGTCGGCACCAGGACTTTGCCGCCCATGTGACCACATTTTTTCACCGATGCGAGCTGATCTTCGAAGTGAACGGCCGCTGCACCAGCCTCAATCATCGATTTCATCAGTTCAAACGCGTTCAGTACCCCGCCAAAACCCGCTTCCGCATCGGCAACGATCGGCAGGAAGTAATCCACATAGCGCGGATCGTTCGGCTCAATACCGGTTGACCATTGGATCTGATCGGCACGACGGAATGTGTTGTTGATCCTGTCCACCACCGCCGGAACGGAGTTCGCTGGATACAACGATTGATCCGGATACATGCTGGACGCCAGGTTGGCATCTGCCGCCACCTGCCAGCCTGAAAGGTAGACCGCTTCAATACCAGCTTTCGCTTGCTGCAGCGCCTGACCACCAGTCAGCGCACCGAGGCTGTTGATATAACCTTTCTTCGATTCGCCGTGTAGCAGACGCCACATTTTCGCCGCGCCAAGCTGCGCCAGCGTGCATTCCGGGTTGACCGAGCCACGTAATTTCACCACTTCCTCTGCGCTATAGGGGCGCGTGATGCCTTCCCAGCGCGGTTGAGTCCATTCTTTCTGTAATTCTTCGATTTGTTGAGTACGGGTTTTCATGTGCAGATGCTCCATTAGGATAAATTGTGGGTAAATTAGGCCAACAGGCGGTAGCCCGGTAACGTCAGGAAGTCAATTAACTCGTCGGAAGTGGTGATTTGCTCCATCAGGCGCGCGGCATCGTCAAAACGCCCGCTGCTGTAGCGGTGTTCCCCCAGTTCGTCCTGAATCACCAACATCTCTTCGGCCAGCATCTGGCGGAACAACGGTTTGGTAACCGGTTTGCCGTTGCTGAGCGTTTTCTGGTGGTGGATCCACTGCCAGATGGAAGTACGAGAGATTTCGGCGGTGGCCGCATCTTCCATCAGCCCATAAATCGGTACGCAGCCATTACCGGAGATCCACGCTTCGATGTACTGCACCGCGACACGAATGTTGGCACGCATGCCTTCTTCAGTACGCTCACCTTCACAGGGTGCCAGCAATTGTTCTGCGGTAATGGGCGCATCTTCTTCACGGGTCACGAACAGCTGATTTTTATTTTCACCGAGTACGTCGTTGAACACCGCCATTGCGGTATCTGCCAGTCCTGGATGGGCAATCCATGTGCCGTCATGACCGTTATTGGCTTCCAGCGCTTTGTCCGCTTTTACCTTGGTCAGAACCTGGTTGTTACGTTCCGCATCTTTACTGGGAATGAACGCGGCCATGCCGCCCATCGCGAACGCGCCGCGTTTATGACAGGTTTTAATCAGCAGACGCGAATACGCACTGAGGAATGGCTTATCCATCGTCACCACCTGACGATCCGGCAACACGCGATCCGGGTGGTTCTTTAGGGTTTTGATATAGCTGAAAATGTAGTCCCAGCGACCGCAGTTCAGGCCCACAATGTGGTCACGCAGCGCGTGCAGAATTTCGTCCATCTGGAAAACGGCTGGCAGCGTTTCAATCAGCAGGGTCGCTTTAATTGTGCCGCGCGGCAGATTAAAGCGATCCTCTGCATAGCTGAACACTTCACTCCACCATGCCGCTTCTTGCCAGGCCTGCGTTTTGGGTAGATAGAAATAAGGGCCACTGCCTTTTGCCAGCAACGTTTTGTAGTTGTGGAAGAAATAGAGGGCAAAGTCGAACAGGCTGCCCGGGATCGATTCGCCACGCCAGGTGACGTGTTTTTCCGGCAGGTGCAGACCGCGAACGCGGCACACTAACAGGGCCGGATTGGGTTTGAGTTGATAAATTTTACCGGCTTCGTTGGTGTAGCTAATGGTGCCATTGACTGCATCGCGCAAGTTGATCTGCCCGTCGATAACTTTGCTCCACTCAGGAGCCAGCGAATCTTCAAAATCAGCCATAAAGACTTTGACGTTCGCGTTCAGCGCGTTGATAACCATCTTGCGCTCAACCGGTCCGGTAATCTCTACACGGCGATCCAGTAAATCATCAGGAATACCGCGAATTTTCCAGTTACCTTCGCGAATGGAAGCTGTTTCCGAAATAAAGTCAGGCAACTTACCGTCATCAATATCCTGCTGCTGCTGGATACGTGCAGCCAGAAGTTTATTCCGCTTTGGCGTAAATCTTGTCACCAGCTCGGTCAGAAACTCCACCGCTTCAGCGGTCAGAATCTGCTGTTCCTGTTCGCCACGCGGCCTGGTGAAGATCAGTTCATCGGTTGTCGTTGCCTGTTGATTCATTGCGTAGTTCCTCGTCATTGATCCAAACACATCCCCAATGCGAACGAAGGATCGTTGTGCGGTTTTCGTTCAGCACAACTAAGACTACTCATTTAAATTTCAAAATCAAAAACAATTTCCATTTTTAATTTAATTATCAATTAACCTATTGATAATAATATAAATAAAATTTAATTACACATTGAGGTGCGTTTCGGAAATAAAAAAGGCACCCGAAGGTGCCTGATTCAACATGCTGAAACGCTTAAGGATCGTCTGTTACAGAAGATTAATCCAGCGTTGGATTCATGTGACGTAGATCATATGGCGTGATCTGGTAAACGTAATAGTTGAGCCAGTTGGTAAACAACAGATTGCCGTGGCTACGCCAGGTTGCCCGCGGTTTATTTTGCGGGTCATCTTTTGGGAAGTAGTTATAGGGCACTTCCGGCGTTAAGCCCGCTTCGACGTCACGAAAATATTCACTGCCGAGTGTATGGGCGTCATACTCAGGATGGCCCGTCACGAAGGCGATACGTTTATCTTTGCTGGCAAACAGGTAGGCATCTCCCTCTTCTGTTTCGGCAAAAATCTCGAGATCGGTGTAGTCCCTGATAAGGGCAGCAGGAAAATCGGCATAGCGCGAATGCGGGGCCAGGAACGCATCATCAAATCCACGCGTCAGCAGCGCATGAGGATGAAGAATATGGTGCTCATAGACGCCTGAGAGTTTGTCCGTACGGGTTTGCTTGGGAATTCCGTATAGGATATTCAATGCGGCTTGCACCGCCCAACAGACAAAGAGCGTCGATGTAACATGATCTTTCGCCCATTCAAGCACTTGTTTAATCTGCGGCCAGTAAGCCACGTCATTAAATTCAACCAGACCCAACGGCGCGCCGGTCACGATCAGTCCGTCAAAGTTCTGATCGCAGATATCCTCGAAATTACAGTAAAAGTTATTCAGATGCTCCGTAGGGGTGTTGCGTGACTCGCGGGCATCAATGCGCAATAGCTGAACATCTACCTGCAGCGGTGAGTTAGAGAGTAAACGCAGGAACTGGTTTTCCGTTTCAATCTTCTTGGGCATCAGGTTGAGGATGAGCACCTTCAGTGGACGAATTTCCTGTCCAGAAGCGCGAGATGACGTCATCACAAAGACGTTTTCCTCACGCAAGAAATTGACGGCGGGTAGCTCGTCCTGCACGCGAATTGGCATAACCTGATAACCTCACTACATACGTTTAAACGTTTAGACATCCAGATAGCTGAAGATACCCAGGAATCATGCGAATGTCGAGCCTGCATCCTCAAGTTGAGAAAGTTTCACGGCTCCTTGCTGTAGATTAGTGCAGTAAAGAAAAAAGGAGAATGCTATTCGTCGTTCGCGTAACAGGCAATGTGCTGCCGGGAGAGCCTGGTGCCCTGCGCTTCTCAGGCCTGCACACCGGTTACAACATGATGGGCTGGATAAAACGGTACGCTGCATCCGGCAGTTCTCATTCCCTGCAGACGCAAAAAAGCCCATCCGGCAGGATGGGCTTCTTCACTTATTTGATGCCTGGCAGTTTATGGCGGGCGTCCTGCCCGCCACCCTCCGGGCCGTTGCTGCGCAACGTTCAAATCCGCTCCCGGCGGATTTGTCCTCCTCAGGAGAGCACTCACCGACAGACCACAGATAAAACAAAAGGCCCGGTCTTTCGACCGGGCCTTTTGTTTTTATTTGATGCCTGGCAGTTCCCTACTCTCGCATGGGGAGACCCCACACTACCATCGGCGCTACGGCGTTTCACTTCTGAGTTCGGCATGGGGTCAGGTGGGACCACCGCGCTACAGCCGCCAGGCAAATTCTGTTTATCAACACGCTTTTCGCATGTCGATGTCATCTGTAATCAAGCTGAATTTCGTGTCTCTTCGCCAAAACACCTTCGGCGTTGTAAGGTTAAGCCTCACGGTTCATTAGTATCGGTTAGCTCAACGTATCGCTACGCTTACACACCCGACCTATCAACGTCGTCGTCTTCAACGTTCCTTCAGGACCCTTAAAGGGTCAGGGAGAACTCATCTCGGGGCAAGTTTCGTGCTTAGATGCTTTCAGCACTTATCTCTTCCGCATTTAGCTACCGGGCAATGCCATTGGCATGACAACCCGAACACCAGTGATGCGTCCACTCCGGTCCTCTCGTACTAGGAGCAGCCCCCCTCAATTCTCCAGCGCCCACGGCAGATAGGGACCGAACTGTCTCACGACGTTCTAAACCCAGCTCGCGTACCACTTTAAATGGCGAACAGCCATACCCTTGGGACCTACTTCAGCCCCAGGATGTGATGAGCCGACATCGAGGTGCCAAACACCGCCGTCGATATGAACTCTTGGGCGGTATCAGCCTGTTATCCCCGGAGTACCTTTTATCCGTTGAGCGATGGCCCTTCCATTCAGAACCACCGGATCACTAAGACCTGCTTTCGCACCTGCTCGAGCCGTCACTCTCGCAGTCAAGCTAGCTTATGCCTTTGCACTAACCTCCTGATGTCCGACCAGGATTAGCTAACCTTCGTGCTCCTCCGTTACTCTTTAGGAGGAGACCGCCCCAGTCAAACTACCCACCAGACACTGTCCGCAACCCGGATCACGGGTCTACGTTAGAACACCAGCCATTAAAGGGTGGTATTTCAAGGTTGGCTCCATGCAGACTGGCGTCCACACTTCAAAGCCTCCCACCTATCCTACACATCAAGGACCAGTGTTCAGTGTCAAGCTATAGTAAAGGTTCACGGGGTCTTTCCGTCTTGCCGCGGGTACACTGCATCTTCACAGCGAGTTCAATTTCACTGAGTCTCGGGTGGAGACAGCCTGGCCATCATTACGCCATTCGTGCAGGTCGGAACTTACCCGACAAGGAATTTCGCTACCTTAGGACCGTTATAGTTACGGCCGCCGTTTACCGGGGCTTCGATCAAGAGCTTCTCCTTACGGATAACCCCATCAATTAACCTTCCGGCACCGGGCAGGCGTCACACCGTATACGTCCACTTTCGTGTTTGCACAGTGCTGTGTTTTTAATAAACAGTTGCAGCCAGCTGGTATCTTCGACTGATTTCAGCTCCATGAGTAAATCACTTCACCTACATATCAGCGTGCCTTCTCCCGAAGTTACGGCACCATTTTGCCTAGTTCCTTCACCCGAGTTCTCTCAAGCGCCTTGGTATTCTCTACCTGACCACCTGTGTCGGTTTGGGGTACGATTTCGTGTTACCTGATGCTTAGAGGCTTTTCCTGGAAGCAGGGCATTTGTTACTTCAGCACCGTAGTGCCTCGTCATCACACCTCAGCGTTAACAAGACTCCGGATTTACCTGGAATCTCCGCCTACATGCTTAAACCGGGACAACCGTCGCCCGGCTAACATAGCCTTCTCCGTCCCCCCTTCGCAGTAACACCAAGTACAGGAATATTAACCTGTTTCCCATCGACTACGCCTTTCGGCCTCGCCTTAGGGGTCGACTCACCCTGCCCCGATTAACGTTGGACAGGAACCCTTGGTCTTCCGGCGTGCGGGTTTTTCACCCGCATTATCGTTACTTATGTCAGCATTCGCACTTCTGATACCTCCAGCAACCCTCACAGGCCACCTTCAACGGCTTACAGAACGCTCCCCTACCCAACAACACATAGTGTCGCTGCCGCAGCTTCGGTGCATGGTTTAGCCCCGTTACATCTTCCGCGCAGGCCGACTCGACCAGTGAGCTATTACGCTTTCTTTAAATGATGGCTGCTTCTAAGCCAACATCCTGGCTGTCTGTGCCTTCCCACATCGTTTCCCACTTAACCATGACTTTGGGACCTTAGCTGGCGGTCTGGGTTGTTTCCCTCTTCACGACGGACGTTAGCACCCGCCGTGTGTCTCCCGTGATAACATTCTTCGGTATTCGCAGTTTGCATCGGGTTGGTAAGTCGGGATGACCCCCTAGCCGAAACAGTGCTCTACCCCCGAAGATGAATTCACGAGGCGCTACCTAAATAGCTTTCGGGGAGAACCAGCTATCTCCCGGTTTGATTGGCCTTTCACCCCCAGCCACAAGTCATCCGCTAATTTTTCAACATTAGTCGGTTCGGTCCTCCAGTTAGTGTTACCCAACCTTCAACCTGCCCATGGCTAGATCACCGGGTTTCGGGTCTATACCCTGCAACTTAACGCCCAGTTAAGACTCGGTTTCCCTTCGGCTCCCCTATTCGGTTAACCTTGCTACAGAATATAAGTCGCTGACCCATTATACAAAAGGTACGCAGTCACCCCATAAAGAGGCTCCCACTGCTTGTACGTACACGGTTTCAGGTTCTTTTTCACTCCCCTCGCCGGGGTTCTTTTCGCCTTTCCCTCACGGTACTGGTTCACTATCGGTCAGTCAGGAGTATTTAGCCTTGGAGGATGGTCCCCCCATATTCAGACAGGATACCACGTGTCCCGCCCTACTCTTCGAGTTCACAACACATGCACTTTTGTGTACGGGACTATCACCCTGTACCGTCGGACTTTCCAGACCGTTCCACTACCACACATGCTGATTCAGACTCTGGGCTGCTCCCCGTTCGCTCGCCGCTACTGGGGGAATCTCGGTTGATTTCTTTTCCTCGGGGTACTTAGATGTTTCAGTTCCCCCGGTTCGCTTCATTACGCTATGTATTCACGTAATGATAGTGTGACGAATCACACTGGGTTTCCCCATTCGGAAATCGCCGGTTATAACGGTTCATATCACCTTACCGACGCTTATCGCAGATTAGCACGTCCTTCATCGCCTCTGACTGCCAGGGCATCCACCGTGTACGCTTAGTCGCTTAACCTCACAACCCGAAGATGTTTCGTAAAACACTTCAGTATTGCGAAAATTTGAGAGACTAGGACACACCGCTTTTCATTTCTTGTTTACGGAGAAATGAAACAGTGTGTCGTTTCAATTTTCAGCTTGATCCAGATTTTTAAAGAGCAAATATCTCAAACGAGACTCGAAAGTCTGTTTTGAGATACTTCGGTCGGCGACTTTCACTCACACATACCAGCAAGTGGCGTCCCCTAGGGGATTCGAACCCCTGTTACCGCCGTGAAAGGGCGGTGTCCTGGGCCTCTAGACGAAGGGGACACTGAAGTCTCAATCGCAAGACGCCTTGCTATTTACTTTTCATCAGACAATCTGTGTGAGCACTACAAAGAACGTTTCTTTAAGGTAAGGAGGTGATCCAACCGCAGGTTCCCCTACGGTTACCTTGTTACGACTTCACCCCAGTCATGAATCACAAAGTGGTAAGCGCCCTCCCGAAGGTTAAGCTACCTACTTCTTTTGCAACCCACTCCCATGGTGTGACGGGCGGTGTGTACAAGGCCCGGGAACGTATTCACCGTGGCATTCTGATCCACGATTACTAGCGATTCCGACTTCATGGAGTCGAGTTGCAGACTCCAATCCGGACTACGACATACTTTATGAGGTCCGCTTGCTCTCGCGAGGTCGCTTCTCTTTGTATATGCCATTGTAGCACGTGTGTAGCCCTACTCGTAAGGGCCATGATGACTTGACGTCATCCCCACCTTCCTCCAGTTTATCACTGGCAGTCTCCTTTGAGTTCCCGACCGAATCGCTGGCAACAAAGGATAAGGGTTGCGCTCGTTGCGGGACTTAACCCAACATTTCACAACACGAGCTGACGACAGCCATGCAGCACCTGTCTCAGAGTTCCCGAAGGCACCAAAGCATCTCTGCTAAGTTCTCTGGATGTCAAGAGTAGGTAAGGTTCTTCGCGTTGCATCGAATTAAACCACATGCTCCACCGCTTGTGCGGGCCCCCGTCAATTCATTTGAGTTTTAACCTTGCGGCCGTACTCCCCAGGCGGTCGACTTAACGCGTTAGCTCCGGAAGCCACGCCTCAAGGGCACAACCTCCAAGTCGACATCGTTTACGGCGTGGACTACCAGGGTATCTAATCCTGTTTGCTCCCCACGCTTTCGCACCTGAGCGTCAGTCTTTGTCCAGGGGGCCGCCTTCGCCACCGGTATTCCTCCAGATCTCTACGCATTTCACCGCTACACCTGGAATTCTACCCCCCTCTACAAGACTCTAGCCTGCCAGTTTCGGATGCAGTTCCCAGGTTGAGCCCGGGGATTTCACATCCGACTTGACAGACCGCCTGCGTGCGCTTTACGCCCAGTAATTCCGATTAACGCTTGCACCCTCCGTATTACCGCGGCTGCTGGCACGGAGTTAGCCGGTGCTTCTTCTGCGAGTAACGTCAATTGCTGCGGTTATTAACCACAACACCTTCCTCCTCGCTGAAAGTACTTTACAACCCGAAGGCCTTCTTCATACACGCGGCATGGCTGCATCAGGCTTGCGCCCATTGTGCAATATTCCCCACTGCTGCCTCCCGTAGGAGTCTGGACCGTGTCTCAGTTCCAGTGTGGCTGGTCATCCTCTCAGACCAGCTAGGGATCGTCGCCTAGGTGAGCCGTTACCCCACCTACTAGCTAATCCCATCTGGGCACATCCGATGGCAAGAGGCCCGAAGGTCCCCCTCTTTGGTCTTGCGACGTTATGCGGTATTAGCTACCGTTTCCAGTAGTTATCCCCCTCCATCGGGCAGTTTCCCAGACATTACTCACCCGTCCGCCACTCGTCACCCAAGGAGCAAGCTCCTCTGTGCTACCGTTCGACTTGCATGTGTTAGGCCTGCCGCCAGCGTTCAATCTGAGCCATGATCAAACTCTTCAATTTAAGTTTGATGCTCGTGAATTAAACTTCGTAATGAATTACGTGTTCACTCAGAGACTTGGTATTCATTTTTCGTCTTGCGACGTTAAGAATCCGTATCTTCGAGTGCCCACACAGATTGTCTGATAAATTGTTAAAGAGCAGTTGCGACGCGCTTTGGCGCTCTGTCGCGAGGTGGCGTATATTACGCTTTCCTCTTTCAGAGTCAACCCTCATTTTCAGGTTTTTCTCTTCAACCGAACCGGCTGTTTGTGTGAAGTGATTCACATCCGCCGTGTCGATGGAGGCGCATTATAGGGAGTTTCCCGCGGCCCGCAACCCTTAAATTGCAGAAAAATGACTGACCGCTGCATTCCACAGCAAAACCCCGCCTTATACCCATTTACACACAGAGTTATCCACAAACCACGCGATCGTTTGTGCACTTCTCTGTTTATATGAGCATCCTTCAACGGAAAAAGAAGAGGTCAAAATCGAAAATTAAAAATTCGCGAGCGTTGCGCAAACGTTTTCGTTACAATTCCCCCGCACAACAAGGATGCCCCGTAAGGGGCGTTAGCTGAGTTTTTAGCCAAGAATTCACCTAACGCTCTCTGTAATAGTCAAATCCAGGGGATTTACCATGCAACAACGTCGTCCAGTCCGCCGCGCTCTGCTCAGTGTTTCTGACAAGGCCGGTATCATCGAATTCGCTCAGGCACTTTCCGCACGCGGTGTGGAGCTGCTGTCTACAGGTGGCACTGCGCGCCTGTTAGCTGAGAAAGGTCTGCCAGTGACCGAAGTTTCCGATTACACCGGCTTCCCGGAAATGATGGATGGACGCGTAAAGACCCTGCATCCGAAAGTCCACGGCGGCATTCTTGGTCGTCGCGGTCAGGACGACGGGATTATGGAACAGCACGGCATCGCACCTATCGACATGGTGGTTGTTAACCTGTACCCGTTCGCCGAGACCGTTGCCCGTGAAGGCTGCTCGCTGGAAGATGCGGTAGAAAACATTGATATCGGCGGCCCGACGATGGTGCGTTCCGCTGCCAAGAACCATAAAGATGTGGCTATCGTTGTGAAGAGCAGCGACTACGCCGCCATTATTAAAGAGATGGATGCCAACGACGGTTCTCTGACCCTCGACACGCGTTTCGACCTCGCGATTAAAGCCTTCGAACACACCGCCGCTTACGACAGCATGATCGCCAACTACTTCGGTAGCATGGTTCCGGCCTACCACGGCGAAAGCAAAGAAGCCGCCGGTCGCTTTCCACGTACACTGAACCTGAACTTCATTAAGAAGCAGGATATGCGCTACGGCGAGAACAGCCACCAACAGGCTGCCTTCTATATAGAAGAGAATGTTAAAGAAGCGTCCGTTGCCACCGCGCAGCAGGTACAGGGCAAAGCACTTTCCTACAACAACATCGCCGATACCGATGCGGCGCTGGAGTGCGTAAAAGAATTCAACGAGCCAGCCTGTGTGATCGTCAAACACGCTAACCCGTGCGGCGTGGCTGTCAGTACCTCTATTCTCGATGCTTACGACCGCGCCTATAAAACCGACCCGACCTCCGCGTTCGGCGGCATCATCGCCTTCAACCGCGAACTGGATGCCGAAACTGCTCAAGCCATCATTTCCCGTCAGTTCGTGGAAGTGATCATCGCGCCATCCGCAACCGAAGACGCACTGAAAATCACCGCCGCCAAACAGAACGTCCGCGTGCTGACCTGCGGTCAGTGGGCACAACGTGTGCCGGGCCTGGACTTCAAACGCGTTAACGGCGGTCTGCTGGTTCAGGATCGTGACCTGGGTATGGTGAGCGAAGGTGAACTGCGCGTAGTTTCCAAACGTCAGCCGACCGAACAGGAACTGCGCGATGCGCTGTTCTGCTGGAAAGTAGCTAAATTTGTAAAATCCAACGCCATTGTTTACGCCAAAGAGAACATGACTATCGGCATAGGCGCAGGCCAGATGAGCCGCGTATATTCCGCAAAAATCGCCGGGATTAAAGCCGCCGACGAAGGTCTGGAAGTTCAAGGTTCCTCTATGGCATCCGACGCCTTCTTCCCGTTCCGCGATGGGATTGATGCCGCCGCCGCCGCCGGTGTGACCTGCGTGATCCAGCCGGGCGGTTCTATCCGTGATGATGAAGTCATTGCTGCCGCCGACGAGCACGGCATAGCGATGGTGTTCACCGACATGCGCCACTTCCGCCATTAATCCACGGAGCAGACGATGAAAGTATTAGTGATTGGCAACGGCGGGCGCGAACACGCGCTGGCCTGGAAAGCGGCGCAGTCGCCAAAAGTCGAAACGGTATTTGTCGCACCAGGCAACGCGGGCACCGCGCTGGAACCTGCGCTGCAAAACGTGGCAATCGGCGTGACCGATATTCCGGCGCTGCTGAGCTTTGCCCAGAATGAGAAGGTCGATCTGACCATCGTTGGCCCGGAAGCGCCTCTGGTAATTGGCGTGGTCGATGCATTTCGCGCCGCCGGTCTGAAAATCTTCGGCCCAACCGAAGGTGCAGCGCAGTTGGAGGGTTCCAAAGCCTTCACCAAAGATTTCCTTGCCCGTCATAACATTCCGACGGCGGAGTATCAGAACTTCACCGAGATTGAGCCTGCGCTGGCCTATCTGCGTGAGAAAGGCGCGCCGATCGTTATCAAGGCCGACGGCCTGGCCGCCGGTAAAGGCGTTATCGTCGCGATGACGCTGGAGGAAGCCGAAGCCGCCGTTCATGACATGCTGGCAGGTAACGCTTTTGGCGATGCGGGCCACCGTATCGTTATCGAAGAGTTCCTCGACGGTGAAGAAGCGAGCTTTATCGTGATGGTTGACGGCGAGCACGTGCTGCCAATGGCCACCAGCCAGGACCACAAACGCGTGGGCAACGGCGATACCGGTCCGAACACCGGCGGTATGGGCGCTTACTCACCTGCACCGGTGGTGACTGACGACGTTCATCAGCGCACCATGGAACGCATCATCTGGCCAACCGTAAAAGGCATGGCGGCGGAAGGGAACACTTACACCGGTTTCCTGTACGCAGGTCTGATGATCGACAAACAGGGCAACCCGAAGGTTATCGAGTTCAACTGCCGCTTCGGCGATCCGGAAACCCAGCCGATTATGCTGCGTATGAAATCGGATCTGGTGGAGCTGTGCCTTGCCGCCTGTGACGGCAAGCTGGATGAGAAAACCTCTGAGTGGGACGAACGCGCCTCTTTGGGCGTAGTGATTGCCGCGGGCGGCTATCCGGGCAACTACAATACTGGCGATGAGATCCACGGCCTGCCGCTGGAAGAAGTCGCTGACGGTAAAGTGTTCCACGCGGGCACCAAACTGTCTGCTGACGATCGCGTGGTGACCAACGGCGGTCGCGTCCTGTGCGCCACCGCGCTGGGCAACACCGTTGCCGAGGCGCAGCAGCGTGCCTACGCCCTGATGACCGACATCCGTTGGGACGGCAGCTTCAGCCGTAACGACATCGGCTGGCGCGCCATCGAACGTGAGCAAAACTAACGGCTGAGCTTAGCCAGCAGCGTTTTGCGTGTAATACCTAACTGACGGGCGGCTTCGGTTTTATTGCCGCCCGTTTTTTCCAGCGCCGCCAGAATCACTTCTTTTTCGACATCCACCAGCGGTTGGATCTCGCCACTGTATTCCGTTTTTATCGGTGTCGCGGCAATCGCCATCGGCAGCTCGCGTTCGGAAATATATTCCCCCGTTAGCAGCACCACCGAACGCTCAATCGCATTTTCCAGCTCACGGATATTGCCCGGCCAGTCATAGTGGATCAGCAGATCCATCGCCTGCGGAGTAAAGCCTTTCACCGCTTTTCGATTACGTGTGGCAAAACGCTGGAGAAAATGTTCGGCCAGCAGCGGAATATCTTCCCGACGCTGGCACAGCGCAGGCATTTCAATAGTGATGACGTTCAGGCGATAGTAGAGATCCTGACGAAAGCGCCCGGCGTTCACTTCCTCCGCCAGATCGCGATGTGTGGCGGCGATCAGCCGGACATCAACCGCAATAGTCTGGTTGCTGCCAACCCGTTGCACTTCCCGCTCCTGGATAGCCCGCAGCAGACGCACCTGCATTAGCGGTGAGATATCGCCAATTTCATCAAGAAATAACGTGCCGCCTTCGGCTTCCACAAAGCGCCCTTCCCGCCGCTTATCCGCGCCAGTAAACGCGCCTTTCTCATGTCCAAAAAGTTCGGACTCCAGCAGCGACTCATTAAGCGACGCACAGTTCAGCGTCACCAGCGGTTTATCACAGCGGGCACTGCTGGCATGCAGCGCCCGGGCCACCAGCTCTTTCCCCGTACCGGAGTCTCCGTGAATGAGCACCGTTGCATCCGAGGGCGCAACCATCGCGATTTCATTGATCAACTGCCGCATCGCCGGACTGCTGCCAATCATGCCAAACTGCGCAGCCGACCCTGACGGCAGTTCAGCGCCCGTTTCCCGCGTATGCGCCAGCGCCTTTTCCAGCGTCTCCTGCAGGCGATCAAAATCCAGCGGCTTGATTAAGTAGTCCAGCGCCCCGGTTTTCAGCGCCTCAACGGCGGTCTCCACGCTGGAGAACGCCGTCATGATCAATACCGGAATCGCCGAATTCAGCGCTTTAATCTCTTTCAGCGTTGCGATGCCGTCCATCTCCGCCATACGCACATCGCACAGCACCAAATCAAATACGCGTTCGCGCACCTGTTCCAGTGCCGCTTGCCCGCTATAGGCCAGCGCGACCTCATAACCCCAGCCGCGCAGCAGCGCCTGTAAAATGGTGCAGTGGCTGATATCGTCATCTACCACCAGAATATTGATTTTTCCGCGCGTCATCCTTGTTAATCCTGTTGTTTCGCGTTGGTCGGCAGCCAGAGGGTAAAGGTTGCGCCTTTGCCCTCAACGCTTGCCACATGAATGGTACCACCGTGCTGTTCAATTATGTTCTGCACTACCGCCAGCCCAAGGCCGGTTCCATCCGCTTTAGTCGTGAAGTAAGGCGTAAAAATGGCCTCCAGCTGTTCCGCTGCAATCCCTTTCCCGCTATCAATAACCACGATTTTAACGCGATCGCCGCTGCTTTCACTCGCTTCAACCGTAATCGTGCCCTGACGACCAATCGCATGAATGGCGTTCAGATACAGATTCAACAGAACCTGAGTCAGTCGGTCGGGATCGGCCTGAATAGCGGGCAGCGTGGAACTGGCCGAAAAACGTAGCTGGATTTCCCGACTTGCCGCATCCTGACTCACCAGGTTTAATGAGTGGGTGATGACCTCATTGAGATCCACCTGTTGCAGCGTCAGATGCGCAGGTTTCACCAGCTCCAGCAGCTCGCTCACCACCCGATTTAAACGGTCCGCCTCTTTCGCCATCACCTGCGCCAGCTCATGCGACTCACCACCAGCCGGAGTTCGTTCGGCAAAATACTTCGCTAAACCTTTGATCGATGAAAGCGGGTTTCGAATCTCATGCGCGACCCCGGCCGCCAGATGCCCGAGCGCCATCAGTTTTTCTTTACGCTTCATCGCATCCTGCAGTTCTTTGTACGAGCGCTGATAGCGCTGATACCAGAAGAACGTCAGCACAGTGGCCAGCAGCACGGCCGCCAGCGCAGACAGGACGATCAGGGTGTTACGCCACTCTCTTGCCTGAGTCGCAGCCAGATCGCTGGCATCAAAAGCGATAAATATGGTTTGTGCGGGGGGGATAAGCTGTCCGTCATTGCTGGCACAGCGCGCCATACCATGACGTCCTGGACCATACATCGGCTGAAACTGACGATAAATTTCCAGGACCGGTGTTTTTTCACCGTCCCCCGTAGGCATGTCAATATTCCGCCAGCTTTCTTGTTCCCCGGGGCTTAGTTGTCGCAGGACATCCGGTGAATAGAGCGTTTTACCGACCATCGCGGAATTGCTGTGAGTAATAATGACGCCATGATCGTCAACGACGGCAAACCATAGCACGCCTGGTTGTACGGCCATTTCCTCCAGCAGCGTCTGCTGTTGAGCATGATGCATGCGCATCCCCATACCTACGCGCGTACCAGACTCCAGAGCGCGGATGAGCACGCTGCCTTTTTCCAGTAGCGTTTGCCGCGCGGCGCCGCTTTCCCGCCCATAGTCCCGAATGGTCATAATCGAAAACCAACCGACCAAAATCAGGATTGCCGCCAGCAAGAGTCGGCTCAACCACTTGGCCGCCGTGTCCTTATAAAGACGCATACGCTCTCCCTTTATCCCACCTGTTCCTTTCATCGTTGCAGGTATACAGCAGAAATCATGCCATTTTTTCTCCGTGATAACCCTGCCCTCAGACACAAACCGCTGAAAGTAGCGGGTAAAAATGACCCGCCGGCGCGTTCTGGCGAGTCATTTTTACTCGCCGCCCTGTAAAGACCACGAGTACAACGCCCGCGGGACCGGGATTGCCGCTTTGGCACGGAAGATGCAATAGGAAATGTAATCTAACCAACAGGAGAACGACCCATGAAACGGAACAACAAACTGGCGCTGATTGCACTCTCTCTTATCGCGTTGGGCTCTACCCCGGCGCTGGCGCAGAATCACTGGGGATATGGTGATGGAATGCAGCAACGAGGCGGTACGCCAATGACCACTGAGCAGCAGGCTACCGCGCAGAAAATCTATGATGATTACTACTCGCAGACCAGCGCTTTACGCCAACAGCTGACCTCTAAACGTTATGAGTACAACGCGTTGCTAACAGCCAGCTCGCCAGACACAGCAAAAATTAATGCCGTGGCAAAGGAGATGGAGGCGTTGAATCAGTCACTGGATGAGCAGCGCGTTAAACGCGATGTCGCAATGGCCCAGGCAGGCGTACCTCGCGGAGCGGGAATGGGCTACGGCGGGTGCGGCGGTGGCGGCAACCATCGCGGCGGCCATATGGGAATGGGCCACTGGTAAACGGTTTTTGCCGGATGGCGGCCTCACCTTATCTGGCCCGATGTCCTGGCATCAGGTTTTCAGAAGGTTTTGGCAGTAGGCTGCCAGTGACAAAAATCTTCATTAGCGACCAGCAGTAGCTGCGACCCTTCGGGCGCTTCCAGCCATGCCACACTCACTTCTACAGATGAATGGCTCTGGCGGCGCTCAATGTGGTTTATCGCCCACGATTCCAGATCGGGCTTCAGTGTTTCACCTTCACAGGTCGTGACTGTGTTATTCGCATGCCAGCGTCCCTGACGCAATATCACCCGTCCCTGACGCAACGCATCGCTGGTCTGGCGGATTTGATCGGCACGATAGCGGTAAAGCGCAATTTGATCGCTGGAAAGCTGCTGCTTTTGCCCATCGACTTCACGCTGCATGAAACTCAGTTCGCCCCGGTCATCGAAGCGTATACGGACATGTTCCGGTGGTTTACTGTAAGTGTTGAGTTCTATCAGCGAGAGCGAATCACCCTGCCAGCGGTATTCACTGGTGGTGGTATCGCCTTTACGCCACGGACTAAATACCGAGAGCAAGTGAACATCGTCGCTGGAATCTTTACGCCAAATGCGTACCGCCCCCTGATCGCCAACATAGCCGCTGGCCGTGAACGGAGGAAGCTCAGAGTGGCGACTACAGGCAGACAGTAACAGCACACCTGAAAGCCAAAGCGAATGACGCCAGATAGACAAAAGGGGCGAAACCGCCCCTTCGATAAAACTGTTCACTGCCACGCGAATTACTTAACCGCGTCTTTCAGTGCTTTACCAGAAACAAATGCCGGTACGTTAGCTGCGGCAATTTTGATTTCTTTACCGGTCTGCGGGTTGCGGCCAGTGCGCTCAGCACGGTGGTTCACTTTGAAGGTACCGAAACCAACCAGTTGTACAGCATCGCCTTCTTTCAGAGACTCAGTAATAGCAGCCAGAGTGGATTCCAGAGCAGCTTTAGCCTGTGTTTTAGACAGTTCTGCTTTGTCTGCAATTACATCAATCAGTTGAGTCTTGTTCATAAGTTATCCTTACAATGTGTTTATCGCTTGCTAAGCATCGAGTGCGACGGAAATGCCAGAAAAGCACTCTCCTGCATACACGCACCGATAGCCACTTTTTTTCGCCCCCCAAATGTAGACCAGACCGGGGGCGGATGGGAAGCCTTCAGGCACGACAAATCAGGCGTTAAATCACGTTTTATGGTGTCATTGCTGAAAATTTATACCAATATTGCTCTCGCCAGCCTCGCGCAGGTCTGCACGAAGCCCTTTTATCAGCTCAATATCGCGTTCTTCACAGTCGGCTAAAAGTCGGAAAATTTCCCACTGAATATCCCATTCTTGCTCAACGGCCGGGTTCTCTTTGAGCTCTTCATCGGTCATTTCGCGACCAGCCTGGGTCATTTCCAGCATCGCAACCGTCGTAATCGAAGCCTTACTAACCTCAATTGCATGTTCCAGCGTTTCACCGCTAAGACGCGAATGCATCAGTTCGCTTAATGCCACACAGGCATCAATCGCCGGATAAACGCCGTACAAATCGTAATCGTCTGCTGAAGGAATAGCCTCTTCAAATTTTTCCAACTGGCTATCGAAATTGATTTTCGCGTCTTTAACCGTCAGCGCTTCCCAAATCAAATCCAGAATTCGGCGGTAAATTTGTCCATCGCCAAATTCGGTTTGCTTACAGAACATGGCGTAGTTGGGGTACATGCGTTCGCACAGACAGGCCATAAACGTGACGTGCTGCCAGCTTTCCAGCTTCTCCAGACGCAGGTGAATCGGATTTTGTAACATGATGAGTTCTCAAATACGGAAATTAGCGGCAGTTTACCCGATATGGGGCGTTTTTGCTGCAAGCCGCGTAAAAGCAGGGCGTTCGGATGCCACCGCATCTGCCCAGCGTGTTGGTTCCGGCAGACGATAGCCGTTCATACAGCGTTGTACCCACGCTAACGCGCTGTCCTGGCTCACGCGATGACCCGTAGAGATAAACAGCGGGTTACAGCGTGCTTTGCTGCGCCAAACCCATGCCAGCTGTTCGCCTTTATCCAACAACGGCGCTAACGCTCCAGGTTCGGCGGCGAGCGGCTCAAACTTGCCGCACAACCGTTTTTTCGCCACGCCAATCGTCGGGACATCCACCAGCAGGCCAAAATGGCTGGCCACGCCCAGACGGCGAGGGTGAGAGATCCCGTGACCGTCAACGAACAGCAGATCAGGCTTGTGCGAAAGCTGCTGCCAGGCGGCCATCAGCGCGGGTGTTTCGCGAAAGGAGAGAAAGCCAGGAATGTAGGGCATGGTGGTGGCGATTCGCGCCACCGTGTATTCAACCAGTTCCAGCGTGGGGTACTTCAGTAAGACCATCGCGGCTCGCGTCACTTCGCCCCCTTGCTCGAACCCAACGTCCGCCCCGCCAATCAGATCCGGCGGATCGTTCCTCAGGCGATCCTCGCGGATCACTGAAGAGGCCAGTTCAAGCTGCTGCGCGCGTAATGACGCAAGATCCATAATTACTCCTTAGCGGTGGTACTGTTCAGACAACCGATGTACCGCCTCCACAAAGACACCCGCATGCTCTGGCGGGACATCCTGATGAATGCCGTGGCCCAGGTTAAAAACATGGCCTTCACCCTGACCAAAACCGGCCAGAATCGTCGCCACCTCTTCTTCGATGCGGGCTGGCGGCGCATACAGCATGGACGGATCCATATTGCCCTGCAGTGCCACTTTATGACCTACACGACGACGCGCATCGGCAATGTCAGTGGTCCAGTCCAAACCTAACGCATCACAGCCGGTTTCCGCCATCGCTTCCAGCCACTGACCACCGCCTTTAGTGAACAGCGTCACCGGTACGCGACGACCTTCGTTCTCGCGCATCAGACCGTCGACGATTTTGTGCATGTAATACAGGGAGAACTGCTGATAGTCGCGACCGGTCAGCACACCGCCCCAGGTGTCGAAAATCATTACCGACTGCGCGCCCGCTTTGATCTGCGCGTTCAGGTACAGAGTGACGCTCTTCGCCAGCTTATCAAGCAGCAGATGCAGCGCCTTTGGATCGGCGTACATCATCTTTTTAATCACGGTAAAGGCCTTACTACTGCCGCCTTCGACCATATAGGTCGCCAGTGTCCACGGGCTACCGGAGAAGCCGATCAGCGGCACTTCGCCTTTCAGTTCACGGCGGATAGTGCGCACCGCATTCATCACATACCCCAGCTCATCTTCCGGGTCCGGGATCGGCAGTTTGTCGACGTCAGCCTTGCTGGCGATCGGTGAGGTAAAGCGTGGGCCCTCTCCGGCTTCAAAATACAGCCCAAGTCCCATCGCATCGGGAATCGTCAGGATATCCGAAAAGAGGATCGCCGCATCAAGCTTATAGCGACGCAGCGGCTGCAGCGTAACTTCGCAGGCCAGCTCGGCATTTTTGCACAGCGCCATAAAATCGCCCGCTTCGGCACGCGTGGCTTTATATTCCGGTAGATAGCGGCCCGCCTGGCGCATCATCCATACCGGAGTGACATCAACGGGCTGGCGCAGCAGCGCACGCAGATAACGATCGTTCTTCAGTTCGGTCATTTTTCCATTCCTTGAGCTATTTCACGCCAGTGTAACATGTGTGTCACTCATACTCTGCCCGACAGAGGGCGACAGTATCTTCAATCAATCGACGCGCGACGGTGCCCGGCGGGGGCAGGAGCGGTAAATCGTCGTAGCGATACCAGTTCGCTTCCAGCAGTTCTTTCGGGTCAATAACAATTTCGCCGCTATCATACTCTGCCATAAATGCGGTCATCAAAGACTGTGGGAACGGCCACGGCTGAGAAGTGACGTAGCGCAGGTTTTTCACCTTAATGCCGCTCTCTTCCATGACTTCGCGTGCCACCGCCTGCTCGAGGGTCTCGCCCACTTCGACAAAACCCGCCAGCACGGTATGCACGCCGTTACGATGGCGAACATGTTGAGCAAGCAGAATAGCGTCGTCACGGCGAATAGCGACGATAATGCAGGGGGCAATTTGCGGGTAGTAGCGTTCTCGACAGTGGCTACACAGCATCGCCCATTCCGTTTTACTCGGGTGCATGGGATGACCGCAGTAACCGCAGAATTTATGTGAGCGGTAGAACTCGGCCAGTTGTACGCCGCGTCCGGCCAGTTGAAACAGGCCAACATCCTGGTCAATGACCTGGCGCACAGACCCCATATCGTGCCGACGCTGCTGCTGCACCAGCCAGACCGTCTCCCCTTCCCATTCGCCTATAGGAAGTGCACGCTGCCCGGTCAGATCAAAACTTGCTGCGTCGCCGTAAGGCAGTTCGCCATGAGGCAACCATAACTTTTGCTCATGACTGACAATCCACCAGCCGCTATCTAATTTTTCAATTATACGATCCATATCTCTTGCGCAACCTTTGCTTCACAGGCATGTTGTTTACATTATTTTTACATTTACGGGTGAGCCGTTCCTAAACACCATCTTGCGGAGTCAATCATGCTAAACCAGCTGGAAAGCCTGACGGAGCACGTCGGAGGAAGTAACAAACTGGTTGATCGCTGGCTACATGTACGTAAGCACCTGCTCGTGGCTTACTACAATCTGGTTGGCATTAAGCCTGGCAAAGAATCGTACATGCGGCTCAATGAAAAGGCGCTGGATGATTTTTGCCAGAGCCTGGTCGATTACCTTTCCACCGGACACTTCAGTATTTATGAACGTATTCTCCATAAATTGGAAGGGAACGGGCAGCTTTTAAAAGCCACAAAAATTTGGCCGCTCCTGGAAGCCAATATGCAACTGATCATGGACTACTATGATTCCAGTCTGGAGACCGCCATTGATCACGATAACTTCCTTGAATTTCAACAGGCCTTATCGGATATCGGCGAGGCGCTGGAAGCCCGGTTCGTGCTGGAAGATAAGCTGATCATGCTGGTTTTTGATGCGATGCACGAGAGTGGCATGATCAAACGTCCTGCTTGAGATTTGCGACATTAACGCGTAATTTACATTCATTACCTCTTTTTGAGGTTACTTCTTGTCGGAGTGCTTATTTTCCACAGCAGCATGAGTGGAAAAGGCTGAGACCGTTAATTCGGGATCCGCGGAACCTGATCAGGTTAAAACCTGCGAAGGGAACAAGAGTCAATCTACAACCGTATCGCCCTTTGGCGTTCGTCTCTCTTGCTTCATCCGTCGTCTGACAAGCCATATCCTTACTTTTATTTGGAATGAGCTATGTCTGCCACTACTAAACCATCACGCCGCGAACAGCGCGCCCAAGCCCAACACTTTATCGACACGCTGGAAGGTACCGCCTTTCCTAACTCAAAACGTATCTACATCACCGGTTCGCAGGCGGATATTCGCATCCCGATGCGCGAAATCCAGCTAAGTCCTACGCTGATTGGTGGTACGAAAGACAACCCGCAGTTTGAAGAGAACGAAGCCGTGCCGGTGTACGACACCTCCGGGCCGTACGGCGATCCTGATGTGGCGATTAACGTTCAGCAGGGTCTGGCGAAACTGCGCCAGCCGTGGATTGCGGCGCGTAATGATAGCGAAGAATTAGACGACCGTAGCTCCGCTTATACCAAAGAACGTCTGGCCGACGATGGCCTGGACGAGCTGCGTTTCAGCGGCCTGCTGACGCCAAAACGCGCCAAAGCCGGCAAGCGCGTTACCCAGTTGCACTATGCCCGTCAGGGGATGGTTACCCCGGAGATGGAATTTATCGCCATCCGTGAAAACATGGGCCGCGAGCGCATTCGTAGTGAAGTGCTGCGCCATCAGCATCCAGGGATGAACTTTGGCGCTCGCCTGCCGGAAAACATCACCCCGGAATTCGTCCGTGATGAAGTCGCTGCGGGCCGCGCGATTATTCCTGCCAACATCAACCACCCGGAATCCGAGCCGATGATCATCGGTCGCAACTTCCTGGTGAAGGTGAACGCCAACATCGGTAACTCGGCGGTGACCTCCTCCATTGAAGAAGAGGTGGAGAAGCTGGTGTGGTCGACCCGCTGGGGCGCAGATACGGTGATGGACCTCTCCACCGGCCGCTATATTCACGAAACCCGCGAGTGGATCCTGCGTAACAGCCCGGTGCCGATCGGTACCGTACCGATCTACCAGGCGCTGGAGAAGGTTAACGGGATCGCTGAAGCTCTCACCTGGGAAGCCTTCCGCGACACGCTGCTCGAACAAGCCGAACAGGGCGTCGACTACTTCACCATTCACGCGGGCGTACTGCTGCGCTACGTGCCGATGACCGCCAAACGCCTGACAGGTATTGTCTCGCGCGGCGGTTCGATCATGGCGAAATGGTGTCTCTCTCATCACAAAGAGAACTTCCTGTTTGAACATTTCCGCGAGATTTGCGAAATCTGTGCCGCCTATGACGTTTCGCTCTCTCTCGGCGACGGCCTGCGTCCAGGCTCGATTCAGGATGCCAACGACGAGGCGCAGTTCTCCGAGCTGCATACGCTGGGCGAACTGACCAAAATCGCCTGGGAATACGACGTGCAGGTGATGATTGAAGGCCCGGGTCATGTGCCGATGCATATGATCCAGCGCAATATGACCGAAGAGCTGGAGCACTGCCATGAAGCGCCGTTCTACACCTTAGGGCCGTTGACGACAGATATCGCGCCGGGCTATGACCACTTCACCTCCGGCATTGGTGCGGCGATGATCGGCTGGTTTGGCTGTGCGATGCTGTGCTACGTCACGCCAAAAGAGCACCTTGGCCTGCCGAACAAAGAAGACGTGAAGCAAGGGCTGATTACCTACAAGATTGCCGCCCACGCCGCTGATTTAGCCAAAGGCCATCCGGGTGCGCAGATCCGCGATAACGCCATGTCGAAAGCGCGCTTCGAATTCCGCTGGGAAGACCAGTTTAACCTCGCACTCGACCCATTCACCGCCCGCGCCTATCACGATGAAACCCTGCCCCAGGAGTCCGGCAAGGTTGCCCACTTCTGCTCCATGTGCGGGCCGAAGTTCTGCTCGATGAAAATCAGCCAGGAGGTCCGCGACTACGCCGCCGCACAAACCATTGAAATCGGAATGGCGGATATGTCGGAGAACTTCCGCGCCAAAGGCGGCGAAATCTACCTCAAAAAAGAGGAGGCGTGATGTACCAGCCTGATTTCCCGACCGTGCCGTTCCGCCTCGGGCTTTACCCGGTGGTAGACAGCGTTGAATGGATTGAACGCTTGCTGCAGGCAGGTGTGCGCACGATCCAACTGCGCATTAAAGATAAACGTGATGAAGAGGTCGAAGCCGACGTCATTGCCGCCATAGAGTTGGGGCGTCGCTATGACGCTCGCCTGTTTATCAACGATTACTGGAGTCTGGCAATTAAGCACAACGCGTACGGCGTGCATTTGGGCCAGGAAGACCTCGAAACCACCGACCTGAAGGCGATTCAGGCGGCGGGGCTACGCCTGGGTGTTTCCACTCACGATGATATGGAGATAGACGTAGCGCTGGCTGCTAAGCCTTCTTATATCGCGCTGGGTCATGTCTTCCCGACGCAAACCAAGCAGATGCCGTCGGCCCCGCAGGGTCTCACGCAGCTGGCAAGCCATAGTAAACGACTGGCGGATTACCCCACTGTCGCTATCGGCGGCATCAGCCTTGAGCGCGCCCCAGCGGTGCTGGCGACCGGCGTTGGCAGTATTGCCGTGGTCAGCGCCATAACCCACGCCGCAGACTGGCAGGCAGCCACGGCGCAGCTACTGGACATTGCGGGAGCCGGCGATGAATGACCGCGATTTTATGCGCTACAGCCGCCAGATCCTGCTCGCCGACATTGCCATTGAGGGCCAACAAAAGCTGCTCGATAGCCATGTGCTGATCGTCGGTTTAGGTGGGCTCGGCTCGCCTGCGGCACTGTATCTGGCGGGAGCGGGCGTCGGCACGCTGACGTTGGCGGACGATGATGACGTTCATCTGAGCAACCTGCAACGGCAAATATTGTTCACCACCGATGATATCGCCCGCCCGAAAGCACAGGCGGCAAAGCGACATCTGGCATGCCTTAATCCGGACAGCGAGCTGGTCGTCCTTGAGCAGCGGCTGACCGGTGAGGCGCTCCGGCATGCGGTAGCGCGTGCCGACGTGGTGCTCGACTGTACCGACAACATGGCGACGCGCCAGGAAATTAACGCCGCCTGCGTGATGCTCAACACTCCGCTCATCACCGCCAGCGCTGTGGGCTTTGGCGGCCAGCTAATGGTACTGACGCCACCGTGGGAACAAGGCTGTTACCGTTGCCTGTGGCCGGATGATGTAGAGCCGGAACGCAACTGCCGCACCGCCGGCATCGTCGGCCCGGTTGTGGGCGTGATGGGCACCTTGCAGGCGCTGGAGGCGATTAAATTACTCAGCAGCATTGAAACTCCCAATGGAGAGCTACGCCTGTTCGACGGTAAAACCAGCCAGTGGCGCAGCCTCGCGCTGCGTCGTGCCAGCGGCTGCCCGGTCTGCGGAGGACAACATGCAGATTCAGTTCAATGATGAGCCGATGCAGTGCGCCGAGGGACAAACCGTCAGCGGGCTGCTCACTGCGCTAAATCAACTTAAACCGGGAGCGGCGCTGGCGCTCAATCAGCAGATCCTGCCGCGCGAGCAGTGGGAGCAGCAAATCGTGCAGGAAGGCGACCAGATCCTGCTTTTTCAGGTTATTGCAGGGGGTTGATATGTTACGTATTGCCGACAAAACGTTTGATTCACATCTGTTCACCGGCACCGGAAAATTTGCTTCGTCGCAGCTGATGGTCGAGGCGATTCGCGCCTCCGGCAGCCAACTGGTGACGCTGGCGATGAAGCGCGTGGATTTGCGCCAGCACAACGATGCCATTCTGGCCCCACTTATCGAGGCGGGGGTGACGCTACTGCCTAACACCTCTGGGGCGAAAACCGCGGAAGAGGCTATTTTCGCCGCCCAGCTGGCGCGTGAAGCGCTGGGCACAAACTGGCTAAAATTAGAAATCCACCCGGACGCCCGTTGGCTATTGCCGGATCCGATTGAAACGTTAAAAGCCGCGGAAGCATTGGTGAAACTGGGCTTTGTGGTGCTGCCCTACTGCGGCGCGGATCCGGTGCTGTGTAAGCGGCTGGAAGAGGTCGGCTGCGCGGCGGTAATGCCGCTCGGCGCGCCCATCGGTTCTAATCAGGGACTGGAAACGAAAGCGATGCTGGAGATTATTATCCAACAGGCAACCGTACCGGTGGTGGTTGATGCGGGTATTGGCGTCCCCAGCCACGCCACACAGGCGCTGGAAATGGGTGCCGACGCAGTGCTGGTCAACACGGCAATCGCCGTGGCCGACTGCCCGGTCACGATGGCTACCGCCTTCCGTCTGGCGGTTGAAGCGGGCCTTCTGGCGCGCCAGGCGGTACCAGGAAGCAAAAGTTCGCAGGCAAGCGCCACCAGCCCGTTAACCGGATTCCTGGAGGCCTTCGTATGAAAACGTTCAGCGACCGCTGGCGCCAGCTTGACTGGGATGACATCCGCCTGCGTATCAACGGTAAAACCGCCGCTGACGTGGAGCACGCCCTCAACGCTTCACAGCTTAGTCGCGACGATCTGATGGCGTTGCTCTCCCCTGCCGCCGCCGACTTTCTGGAGCCGTTGGCACAGCGAGCGCAGCGCCTGACCCGGCAGCGCTTCGGCAACACGGTCAGCTTTTATGTTCCGCTGTATCTCTCGAATCTTTGCGCCAACGACTGCACCTACTGCGGCTTTTCCATGAGCAACCGTATCAAACGCAAAACGCTGGACGAAGATGAGATAAAACGAGAGTGTACCGCTATCCGTGAGCTGGGTTTTGAGCATCTGTTGTTGGTCACCGGTGAACATCAGGCAAAAGTCGGAATGGATTACTTTCGTCGCCATTTGCCTACCATTCGCCGCCAGTTTGCCTCGTTGCAGATGGAAGTTCAGCCGCTGTCAGAAGCTGAATATGCGGAGCTGAAGACGCTGGGACTGGATGGCGTGATGGTGTATCAGGAGAGCTATCATGAGGCGATTTACGCTCGCCACCATCTGAAGGGGAAAAAGCAGGATTTCTTCTGGCGACTGGAAACGCCGGACAGGCTGGGCCGCGCAGGGATCGACAAAATCGGTCTTGGCGCGTTGATTGGTTTGTCCGACAGCTGGCGGGTCGATTGCTATATGGTGGCTGAACATCTGCTGTGGATGCAGCAGCATTACTGGCAGAGCCGCTACTCCATCTCCTTCCCTCGCCTGCGCCCATGCACCGGTGGCGTTGAACCCGCATCGATCATGGACGAGCGACAGTTGGTCCAAACCATTTGCGCGTTTCGTTTACTGACGCCAGAAATTGAGCTGTCGCTCTCCACCCGCGAATCGCCATGGTTCCGTGATCATGTGATCCCGCTGGCGATCAACAACGTCAGCGCCTTCTCAAAAACACAGCCCGGCGGTTATGCCGATAACCATCCTGAACTGGAACAGTTCTCCCCACACGACGCCCGTCGCCCAGAAGCCGTTGCTGAAGCACTAATGGCGCAGGGGTTACAGCCCGTGTGGAAGGACTGGGACAGCTATCTGGGACGCGCTTCGCAGATGCCGTAAGTCCGGAGCAATCGCATAAAACGAAAAAACCCGCTTTCGCGGGTTTTTTCTTCACTGTCACTTAACTGCTCAGGCTCTGGCCTTCATCGCTATCGTAAGCATTAGTGAAATTATCGGCGATTACAGCGCGACAACGTTAACAGCAGACGGGCCTTTAGCGCCATTCTCCACAGAGAACTCCACTTTTTGACCTTCGTCTAATGTTTTAAAATCGTTACTCTGGATAGCAGAGAAATGCACAAACACGTCCTTGCTACCGTCCTGAGGAGTGATAAAGCCGAAGCCTTTCTCAGAGTTAAACCATTTTACTAAACCAGTCATTTTGTTAGACATAGATACTTCCTTTCATATTTTTGAGCCGCTTAAGCAGCGAAGATGGCCTGTTTTGCAGAAATTAACTTATGGGGCACTTAGGGAGGAGGCTCATGAAGAAGAGTATCTGAGGATAACGCTTGAACTGAGAACTGCTTTACTAAAACTGCTTTCATAAGGTCTGTGTATCAAACCGATGTCGCTATAGTAGACTTACTTCTAATCAATAAGCAAGCATTAATTTATTTAATAATCGATTAGCGCCGAAATGTTACACCATCGCGGTTAAGCATTTCAGGTAACAACTTGATCTAAAATGAACAAAAGCCCTGACCATTGCAGTCAGGGCTTTAAGTTACTACACACTTCAAATTTAACATTAATAAACTTAACGATTTAATACTGCTGATGGTACTACTTTAAAATGTACACGTTTACTACAGATAATATTGGATATTGATACTAACTAAAACCGTCCTCTATTTACCGTTAAACACATTCCACCCGCTTGATAATAGAACTCAAGGCTGGTGACTTAAACAAGTACACTTCCCCTCGCGACATATACTCTTTGATGCGTTGCCTTATTTCCCTTGCGATAACCAGAAAACAGAAACCGCAAACATTTACTATTAAATCATGGCGTTACATCGTCGCGTTTTACTAACTATTTGCGATTAGATATATCAACTACGTGGCCTGAAAGCATTGTCGAGGTGAATAAATAGCGTTTTCAGCATCGACTATCCCATACAAAAATACTTCGCGGCCTTTATCGCAACCCCCAATAAAGCTCTACTAACACTTACTACGTTAACAGCAAACTACAATTTCTCCGCTGTTAAGTATTAACATACGGGTTTAAAAAATGCTGTCAATACTGTTTTTTATAACATGTCTTTATTAACAGTGATTATATATTCCTGCATATGATAAATGGGTCAACAATCGCCAAATCAGGGCCAGATCGTAGGGTTGAGCCTCTTTTTGTAACCGGTTTCAGAAAAAGTGACTTTCTTTGTGATGCCTTGCACACAATCGTTGCAAAGCAGTTGTTGCTGCGGCTGGCTCGCGATAATTATCAACCCACACATGTTGATCGAGACTGCTTATGAAAAACATCGTTTTATGCTGTGCCGCCGGAATGTCCACCAGCATGCTGGTGCAAAAGATGAAAGATGCCGCCCAGAAAAAAGGAGTCGACGTCACTATCAAAGCGGTCCCGGTGGCTGAGTTTGAAGAGAATATCGCCACTGCGGATATCGTATTGCTCGGCCCACAGGTTAAGTATGAACAGGCCAAGCTGCAGGCGCTCGCCAACCCGCTAGGAAAAAAAGTCGCCGTTATCGATATGATGGATTACGGCATGATGAAAGGCGATGCGGTACTGGACAAAGCGCTGAAACTATTGGAGTGATGGCATGGAAGAGTTAGAAACGATCATCATGGAATTATTGGTAAACGCCGGAGCTGCGCGCAGTCAAGCCCTGACGGCGTTGCAACTGGCGCGTAAAGGTGATTTCGCCGGGGCAGAACACGCGATGATAGAATCACGCGAGTATGTTAAACAAGCGCATAAAATCCAAACCCAACTGATCGGAATTGACGAAGGTACCGGCAAACTACCGGTTAATCTCATCACCGTCCATTCGCAGGACCACCTGATGAATGCCATGGTGATTCAGGATCTGGCAGGCGATATGATTGAACTGTATCGACGCTTACCACCAGTAAACTGATCGGAAGGCGTAAGCCTGGCGTCATCATGCCGGATGGCAGCTGATGCCTTATCCGGCCAACATAATACATCTTAAATCCATCGACATAAAAAAACCCGCCGAAGCGGGTTTTTTATTAGCGTCAGCAACGATTAATCGTTGTCAGAACCACCCAGGCCTGCGTTCAGCAGTTCTGCCAGGCTGGCAGACGCATCTTCAGCAGTCACCTGCGGAGCAGCTGGCAGTTCGCCCGCTGCGCGGCGGCGCATACGGTCCTGGTGGTACGCATAACCGGTACCCGCCGGGATCAGACGACCCACGATAACGTTCTCTTTCAGACCGCGCAGTTCATCACGTTTACCTGCAACAGCGGCTTCGGTCAGGACACGCGTGGTTTCCTGGAACGATGCTGCAGAGATGAAGGACTCGGTCGCCAGAGACGCTTTGGTGATACCCAGCAGATCGCGGGAGAATGTTGCACCCACTTTGCCGTTCGCTTCCAGATCGCGGTTAGCAATCTTGACGCGGGAGTATTCAACCTGCTCGCCTTCCAG
This sequence comes from Citrobacter sp. RHBSTW-00859, assembly GCF_013729795.1. NCBI lineage: Bacteria > Pseudomonadati > Pseudomonadota > Gammaproteobacteria > Enterobacterales > Enterobacteriaceae > Citrobacter > Citrobacter sp. RHBSTW-00859. The sequence goes on from NZ_CP056284.1 coordinate 4,787,620, forward strand.
GAAGTCGGAGCTACCAGCGCTTTCGATGGTGGCTTTACGCAGCATCTGACGAACGATAACTTCGATGTGCTTATCGTTAATCTTAACGCCCTGCAGACGGTATACGTCCTGAACTTCGTTAACGATATAACGAGTTACAGCATGCACACCACGCAGACGCAGGATGTCGTGCGGCGCTTCCGGACCGTCGGAAACAACGTCACCACGTTCTACACGTTCACCTTCGAACACGTTGAGCTGACGCCATTTCGGAATCATCTCTTCGTACGGCTCGCTACCGTCTACCGGGGTGATAACCAGACGACGTTTACCTTTGGTTTCTTTACCGAAGGAAATGATGCCGCTGATTTCAGCCAGGATTGCCGGCTCTTTCGGACGACGTGCTTCGAACAGGTCCGCAACGCGCGGCAGACCACCGGTGATATCCTTGGTACCGCCGGATTCCTGCGGAACACGCGCCAGGGTGTCACCAGAACTGATCTGTACGCCATCTTCCAGCTGAACAATCGCTTTACCCGGCAGGAAGTACTGAGCAGGCATATCGGTGCCTGGGATCAGAACGTCGTTGCCCTGAGCATCAACAATTTTCAGTGCCGGACGCAGGTCTTTACCACCCGCAGTACGTTCTGCAGAATCCAGAACCACCAGAGAAGACAGACCGGTCAGCTCGTCGGTCTGACGAGTAATGGTCTGGCCGTCGATCATGTCAGTGAAGCGGACGAAACCACTCACTTCGGTGATAACCGGCATGGTGTGCGGATCCCAGTTCGCTACGGTTTCGCCGCCAGCAACCTGTTCGCCATCACCTTTCGCCATAACGGAGCCGTAAGGCACTTTATAGCTTTCTTTGGTACGGCCGAATTCGTCGATCAGTTTCAGTTCGGTGTTACGTGAGGTGATAACCAGCTTACCGCTGGAGTTAACAACCGACTTCGCATTGCTCAGACGGATGCTACCTTTATTTTTCACCTGGATGCTGGATTCAGCAGCCGCACGAGATGCCGCACCACCGATGTGGAACGTACGCATCGTCAGCTGTGTACCCGGTTCACCGATGGACTGTGCCGCGATAACGCCGATTGCTTCACCTTTATTGATGATGTGGCCACGCGCCAGGTCACGACCGTAGCAGTGCGCACATACACCAAAGTCGGTGTCACAGGATACAACGGAACGGACTTTGACGGAGTCAACGGAGTTCTCTTCCAGCAGGTCACACCACTGTTCGTGCAGCAGCGTGTTGCGTGGAACCAGAATATCCGCCGTACCCGGCTTCAGAACGTCTTCAGCAGTCACACGACCCAGAACGCGATCGCGCAGCGGTTCTTTAACGTCACCACCCTCGATAACCGGGGTCATGGTGATGCCTTCCAGCGTGCCGCAATCGTCTTCAGTAACAACCAAGTCCTGCGCGACGTCAACCAGACGACGAGTCAGATAACCGGAGTTCGCTGTTTTCAGTGCGGTATCCGCCAGACCTTTACGAGCACCGTGAGTAGAGATGAAGTACTGGAGTACGTTCAGACCTTCACGGAAGTTCGCGGTGATTGGCGTTTCGATGATGGAGCCATCTGGCTTAGCCATCAGACCACGCATACCAGCCAGCTGACGAATCTGTGCTGCAGAACCACGCGCACCGGAGTCGGCCATCATGTAGATGCTGTTGAAGGAAACCTGCTGCTCTTCTACGCCGTCACGGTTAATCACGGTTTCGGTTTGCAGGTTATCCATCATCGCTTTGGATACACGATCGTTCGCCGCAGCCCAGATATCGATAACTTTGTTATAGCGTTCGCCCGCGGTTACCAGACCAGACTGGAACTGCTCCTGGATCTCAGCAACTTCAGCTTCCGCTTCAGAGATGATCTCGTGTTTCTTCTCTGGGATGACCATGTCATCAATACCAACAGATGCACCTGAACGCGCTGCATAAGCAAAGCCGGTGTACATTGTCTGGTCAGCGAAGATAACGGTCGGCTTCAGGCCCAGAATGCGGTAACAGGTGTTCAGCATTTTGGAGATTGCTTTCTTGCCCAGCGCCTGGTTGACGATGGAGAAAGGCAGACCTTTCGGTACGATCATCCACAGAATGGCGCGACCAACGGTCGTGTCTTTCAGGCTGGTGTGCGCAACGAATTCGCCGTTTTCATCTTTTTCGTATTCAGTGATACGCACTTTAACGCGCGCATGCAGAGAGGCCAGACCTGCGCGATAGATACGCTCAGCTTCTTTCGGGCCAGTCAGCACCATGCCTTCGCCTTTGGCGTTAACACAGTCACGGGTCATGTAGTACAGACCCAATACAACGTCCTGAGACGGAACGATGATAGGTTCGCCGTTCGCCGGAGACAGGATGTTGTTGGTAGACATCATCAGCGCACGCGCTTCGAGCTGGGCTTCCAGCGTCAGCGGTACGTGAACAGCCATCTGGTCACCATCGAAGTCGGCGTTATATGCCGCACAAACCAGCGGGTGCAGCTGGATAGCTTTACCTTCGATCAGTACCGGTTCAAATGCCTGGATACCCAGACGGTGCAGGGTTGGTGCACGGTTCAGCAATACCGGGTGTTCGCGGATAACTTCGTCCAGGATATCCCAAACGACAGCTTCTTCACGCTCAACCATTTTCTTAGCGGCTTTGATGGTGGTGGCCAGGCCACGCAGTTCCAGCTTGCCGTAAATGAACGGTTTGAACAGTTCCAGTGCCATTTTCTTCGGCAGACCGCACTGATGCAGACGCAGGTATGGACCTACGGTGATTACAGAACGACCGGAGTAGTCAACACGCTTACCGAGCAGGTTCTGACGGAAACGACCCTGTTTACCTTTGATCATATCGGCCAAAGATTTCAGAGGACGTTTGTTAGAACCGGTGATCGCACGACCACGACGACCGTTATCCAGCAGGGCGTCAACCGCTTCCTGCAGCATACGTTTTTCGTTACGTACGATGATGTCCGGCGCAGCCAGATCCAGCAGACGTTTCAGACGGTTGTTACGGTTGATCACGCGACGGTACAGATCGTTCAGATCTGATGTTGCGAAACGACCACCATCCAGCGGAACCAGCGGACGCAGATCTGGCGGCAGAACCGGCAGAACGGTCAGGATCATCCACTCTGGCTTGTTGCCAGACTGTACGAATGCTTCCAGCAGTTTGATACGTTTGGTCAGCTTCTTACGCTTGGTTTCGGAGTTGGTTTCGTTCAGCTCTTCGCGCAGAGTTTCGCACTCTTGCTCCAGATCCATGCTCTTCAGCAAGGCCTGGATTGCTTCCGCACCCATCTTCGCGTCGAATTCGTCACCGAACTCTTCCAGCGCGTCCAGATACTGCTCTTCAGTCAGGATCTGTTGACGTTCCAGGTTAGTCATACCGCCTTCGATAACCACATAAGATTCGAAGTACAGTACGCGTTCGATATCGCGCAGCGGCATATCGAGCAGCAGACCGATACGGGACGGCAGAGATTTCAGGAACCAGATGTGAGCGGTCGGAGACGCCAGCTCGATGTGGCCCATACGCTCACGGCGTACTTTAGTCTGGGTCACTTCAACGCCGCACTTCTCACAGATCACACCGCGGTGTTTCAGGCGCTTGTACTTACCGCACAGGCACTCATAGTCTTTTACCGGCCCAAAGATACGGGCGCAGAAAAGGCCGTCACGTTCAGGTTTGAACGTACGGTAGTTGATGGTTTCCGGCTTCTTAACTTCACCGAAAGACCATGAACGGATCATGTCTGGCGAGGCCAGAGCAATTTTGATCGCATCAAACTCTTCGGTTTTAGTCTGCGCTTTCAGAAACTTTAATAAATCTTTCACGGATTTGCTCCCGTCGGAGTTAGCACAATCTGGCGCTGGCTGTTACGCCAGCACCAGTGACCTGTTTGATCGAGAGTTACTCGTCTTCCAGCTCGATGTTGATACCCAGCGAACGAATCTCTTTCAACAGTACGTTGAAGGATTCCGGCATGCCTGGTTCCATCTGATGGTTGCCGTCCACGATGTTTTTATACATCTTAGTACGACCGTTCACGTCATCAGACTTAACGGTGAGCATTTCCTGCAGGGTGTATGCCGCGCCGTATGCTTCAAGCGCCCACACTTCCATCTCCCCGAAGCGCTGACCACCGAACTGAGCCTTACCACCCAGCGGCTGCTGAGTAACCAGGCTGTAAGAACCGGTAGAACGCGCATGCATCTTGTCATCAACCAGGTGGTTCAGTTTCAGCATGTACATGTAGCCAACGGTAACCTGGCGCTCGAACTGCTCACCGGTACGACCGTCGAACAGTGTGATCTGACCGGAAGTCGGCAGGCCACCCAGCTGTAACAGTTCCTTGATTTCAGACTCTTTCGCACCGTCGAACACCGGCGTTGCGATCGGCATACCTTTTTTCAGGTTTTCAGCCAGACGCAGAACTTCTTCATCGCTGAAGGTATTCAGGTCAACTTTCTGACGAACATCTGAACCCAGATCGTAAGCACGCTGGATGAATTCGCGCAGTTTCGCGACTTCCTGCTGCTGTTTCAGCATGGCGTTGATCTTATCGCCGATACCTTTCGCAGCCATACCCAGGTGGGTTTCAAGGATCTGACCGATGTTCATACGCGATGGTACGCCCAGCGGGTTCAGCACGATATCTACCGGCGTACCGTTAGCATCGTGTGGCATATCTTCGATCGGGTTGATCTTAGAGATTACACCTTTGTTACCGTGACGACCTGCCATCTTATCACCAGGCTGGATCCGTCGTTTAACCGCCAGATAAACCTTAACAATCTTCAGCACGCCCGGTGCCAGATCGTCGCCCTGAGTGATTTTACGGCGTTTCGCTTCGAGTTTTTTCTCGAACTCGTGTTTCAGTTCGTCGTACTGCTCAGCCAGTTGTTCCAGCTGATTTTGTTTCTCTTCGTCGGTCAGGCCGAGTTCTAACCAGCGATCGCGCGGCAGTTTGTCGAGCTTCTCAGCTTCAACACCACCGGAAACCAGCACAGCGTAGATACGGCTGAACAGGCCAGCTTCGAGGATTTGCAGTTCTTCAGACAGGTCTTTTTTCGCCTGCTTCAGCTGCATCTCTTCGATTTCCAGCGCACGTTTGTCTTTTTCTACGCCATCGCGAGTAAAGACCTGAACGTCGATAATCGTACCGGAAACACCGTTTGGCACGCGCAGAGAAGAGTCTTTAACGTCAGACGCTTTCTCACCGAAGATCGCACGCAGCAGCTTCTCTTCTGGCGTCAGCTGGGTTTCACCTTTCGGCGTTACCTTACCAACCAGAATATCGCCACCGGTTACTTCCGCGCCGATATAAACGATACCGGATTCATCCAGTTTGGAGAGCGCAGCTTCACCCACGTTCGGGATGTCAGCGGTGATCTCTTCCGGCCCCAGCTTGGTGTCACGGGACACACATGCCAGTTCCTGAATGTGGATGGTGGTGAAACGGTCTTCCTGGACAACACGCTCAGATACGAGGATGGAGTCTTCGAAGTTGTAACCATTCCATGGCATGAATGCCACGCGCATGTTCTGACCGAGCGCCAGTTCACCGAGGTCGGTGGACGGACCGTCTGCCAGCACATCACCACGTTCAACCGGCTCGCCCAGAGATACGCAAGGCATCTGGTTGATACAGGTGTTCTGGTTAGAACGGGTGTATTTGGTCAGGTTATAAATGTCGATACCTGCTTCGCCCGGGTACATCTCGTCTTCGTTAACTTTGATAACGATACGGGAAGCATCCACGTACTGGACAGTACCGCCACGTTTAGCAACCGCGGTAACACCGGAGTCGACGGCAACAGCACGTTCCATACCGGTACCAACCAGCGGCTTATCAGCACGCAGAGTCGGAACCGCCTGACGTTGCATGTTCGCACCCATCAATGCACGGTTGGCGTCATCGTGTTCCAGGAACGGGATCAGGGACGCACCGACGGATACCACCTGCTGGGTGGATACGTCCATGTAGTCAACCTGGTCACGGCTGAACAAGCTGGATTCGCCTTTGCTACGGCAGGTAACCAGATCTTCTACAAAGTGGCCTTCGTCATCCAGGTTGGAGTTCGCCTGAGCGATAACGTAGTTGCCTTCTTCGATAGCAGACAGGTAATGAATTTCGTCAGTTACAACACCGTCGGTCACTTTACGGTACGGAGTCTCGAGGAAGCCGTATTCGTTAGTCTGTGCGTACACGGACAAGGAGTTGATCAGACCGATGTTCGGACCTTCAGGCGTTTCGATTGGACATACGCGACCGTAGTGAGTCGGGTGTACGTCTCGAACTTCGAAGCCTGCGCGTTCACGGGTCAAACCGCCTGGGCCGAGTGCAGAGATACGACGTTTGTGCGTAATCTCAGACAGCGGGTTGTTCTGGTCCATAAACTGAGACAGCTGGCTGGAGCCAAAGAACTCTTTCACTGCTGCAGAAATCGGCTTAGCGTTGATCATATCCTGAGGCATCAGGGTATCCAGATCGCCCAGAGACAGACGCTCTTTCACCGCACGCTCAACACGTACCAGGCCAACGCGGAACTGGTTTTCCGCCATTTCGCCTACGGAACGGATACGACGGTTACCGAGGTGGTCGATATCATCGACTTCGCCTTTACCGTTACGGATATCGATGAGCTTCTTCATCACTTCGATGATGTCATCTTTGCTCAGGATACCGGAACCTTCGATTTCGTCGCGCAGCAGAGAACGGTTGAACTTCATACGACCAACCGCAGACAGGTCATAGCGGTCTTCGGAGAAGAACAGGTTCTCGAACAGGCTTTCAGCAGCTTCACGCGTCGGCGGCTCACCAGGGCGCATCATGCGGTAGATTTCTACCAGCGCGCTCAGACGATCGTTGGTTGGGTCGACACGTACAGTTTCAGAAATGTACGGACCGTGGTCCAGATCGTTGGTGAACAGCGTTTCGATACGCTTGTGGCCAGACTGGCTCAGCTTAGCCAGCAGATCCAGACTCAGCTCCATGTTAGCTGCGCAGATCAGCTCGCCAGTAGATTCGTCAACGTAGTCTTTAGCCGCAACTTTACCAGCAATGTATTCAACCGGAACTTCGATATGTTTGATATCGTCTTTTTCCAGTTGGCGAATGTGGCGCGCAGTGATGCGACGGCCTTTTTCGACGTAGACTTTGCCGTTAGCTTCGATGTCAAAGGAGGCGGTTTCACCACGCAGGCGTTCCGGCACCAGTTCCATCTGCAGCTTGTTGTCACGAATTTCGAAAACAACTTTCTCAAAGAACAGGTCAAGGATCTGCTCAGTGGTGTAGTTCAGTGCACGCAGAATAATAGTCGCTGGCAGTTTACGGCGACGGTCAATACGTACGAACAGGTTGTCCTTCGGATCGAATTCGAAGTCCAGCCAGGAACCACGGTAAGGGATAATACGCGCGTTATACAGCACTTTACCCGAAGAGTGGGTTTTACCTTTGTCGGAGTCAAAGAAGACGCCAGGACTACGGTGCAGCTGAGAAACGATAACACGCTCAGTACCGTTGATAACAAAGGTACCGTTGTCTGTCATGAGCGGAATTTCGCCCATGTAGACTTCTTGTTCTTTAATGTCTTTTACGGTGCCTTCCGGCGCTTCGCGCTCGTAGATCACCAGGCGCAGTTTTACGCGCAGCGGTGCGGAATAGGTCACGCCACGGATCTGACATTCCTGAACGTCAAACACCGGTTCGCCAAGGCGGTAGCTGACGTATTGCAGCTCGGAATTACCGCTGTAGCTCTGAATCGGGAAAACGGAACGGAAAGCTGCTTCCAGACCATACTGCCCTTCAGGATCTTGCTCGATGAACTTCTGAAACGAGTCAAGCTGGATAGAAAGGAGATAAGGTATGTCCAACACTTGCGGACGTTTACCAAAATCCTTACGAATACGTTTTTTCTCGGTATAGGAGTAAACCATTAGGGTTCCTCAGCTCGCTGACAAGTCGACCCATCTGTCCGACGAAGGGACAGTTTGTGCAACACTATTTTGTTGACCGGAAAATCGAATACTTTCCGCAATGCCTGTTGCTATCACGCTTAAACCATTTCATTGCGATTTACACAGAACTGACGTTCTGTCGCAGTATATTAAGACGTCGATAGAAACAAGCATTGAAAGGCACAGCAGTAGTCAAACAGTGTGAAATGCTACTGGCGCCTTACAGCGCAAAAAGGCTGGTGACTAAAAAGTCACCAGCCATCAGCCTAATTTCTTAGGCTGCAACCAGAAAAGTTGGCTTATTTAACTTCAACTTCAGCGCCAGCTTCTTCCAGAGATTTTTTCAGTGCTTCTGCGTCGTCTTTGCTCACGCCTTCTTTCAGCGCAGCCGGTGCAGATTCTACCAGGTCTTTAGCTTCTTTCAGACCCAGGCCAGTTGCGCCACGTACTGCTTTGATAACAGCAACTTTGTTAGCGCCAGCAGCTTTCAGAATTACGTCGAATTCAGTTTTTTCTTCAGCAGCTTCAGCCGGGCCAGCAGCTACAGCTACAGCAGCAGCAGCAGAAACACCGAATTTTTCTTCCATTGCAGAAATCAGTTCTACAACGTCCATTACGGACATAGCGGATACTGCTTCAATGATTTGATCTTTAGTGATAGACATTTAAATTGTTCCTGAAAATCAGAATAAGTTTATACGTAAGCAGATGCTTTACAAAGATAACTGCGATTAAGCAGCTTCTTTCGCATCGCGTACAGCAGCCAGAGTACGAACCAGTTTGCCAGCCGAAGCTTCTTTCATGGTTGCCATCAGGCGTGCAATTGCTTCTTCGTAGGTCGGCAGAGTTGCCAGGCGATCGATATTCGATGCCGTAATCAACTCACCTTCAAAGGCTGCGGCTTTGACCTCAAATTTTGCATTCGCTTTCGCGAACTCTTTGAACAGACGAGCAGCAGCGCCCGGGTGTTCCATAGAGTATGCAATCAGGGTCGGACCAACAAACGTGTCTTTCAGGCACTCGAACTGAGTACCTTCAACGACGCGGCGCAGCAGGGTGTTACGAACAACACGCATGTATACGCCAGCTTCACGACCTGCTTTACGCAGTTCAGTCATTTTATCTACAGTTACGCCACGGGAATCCGCAACTACTGCAGACAGCGCGCCTTTGGCTACTTCGCTGACTTCAGCAACAATCGCTTGTTTGTCTTGAAGATTTAAAGCCATTAGCTTTGCTCCTGGATGTTTGCCGGAACTCATGTTCCGGAACTCACTTCACTCCCCCCAACGGAGAGAGCGTCTAAATACGGTGAGCAGAAACAAGCCAGAGTATCAGAAATAATCTTAGCGTTCTGTCACCGTCTACGCAGGACATTAAGTTTCTTACGAAACACCTGCGGTCTTCGACGGAGGCCTGGATTAGGCCAGGCTCCAACGAACAAATCTTTTCTATCTGTCGCTATTCAATCTGTAGTGGCGTTGACTGCCTTGCCACAGCCTGAATATCTCAGATATACGTCTGCAATTAGCAGAATACGTGGGGGTAAGATTGTAGACAAAATCACCGCCCACGTAAAGGCGAATATTAGTTCGCCACAGTCGCAGTCAGACCGGACTGATCAACGGCAACGCCAGCACCCATGGTGGTGGAGATGCTAACTTTCTTGATGTACACGCCTTTTGCCTGAGTCGGTTTTGCTTTTTTCAGCGCAACCAACAGAGCTTCCAAGTTTTCTTTCAGTTTGTCAGCGTCAAAATCCACTTTACCGATGGTGGTGTGAATGATGCCGTTTTTGTCGTTACGGTAACGAACCTGACCAGCTTTAGCATTCTTAACAGCTTCAGCAACGTTAGGAGTTACAGTACCAACTTTCGGGTTTGGCATCAGGCCGCGCGGACCCAGAACCTGACCCAGCTGGCCAACAACGCGCATTGCATCCGGGGAAGCAATAACAACGTCAAAGTTCATTTCGCCTTTCTTGATCTGTTCAGCCAGATCTTCCATACCTACCAGCTCAGCGCCTGCAGCTTTAGCAGCTTCAGCGTTTGCACCCTGGGTAAATACGGCTACGCGAACGGAACGGCCAGTACCGTGCGGCAGTACAGTTGCACCACGTACGTTCTGGTCAGATTTACGAGCATCGATGCCGAGGTTAACAGCAACGTCCACGCTTTCTACGAATTTAGCAGTGGCCAGCTCTTTCAGCAGAGCGATAGCTTCGTTGATGTCATACTGCTTAGTAGCATCAACTTTGTCACGGATCACGGACATGCGCTTGGTCAGTTTAGCCATTTCTTAATCCTCCACTACCAGGCCCATGGAACGTGCAGTACCTTCAATGGAGCGAGTCATCGCTTCAATGTCGGAACCAGTCATGTCGGCAGCTTTGGTCTGCGCGATTTCCTGCAGCTGAGCGCGGGAAATTTTACCCACTTTGTCTTTGTTCGGCTTGCCGGAACCAGACTTGATACCAGCCGCTTTCTTCAGCAGAACTGCTGCCGGAGGCGTTTTGGTAACGAAAGTGAAAGAACGGTCAGCGTAAACGGTGATAACAACCGGGATTGGCAGACCTTTTTCCATGGAATCAGTTTTAGCGTTGAACGCTTTGCAGAATTCCATGATGTTCACGCCTTGTTGACCCAGTGCAGGACCTACCGGCGGACTCGGGTTAGCCATACCAGCTGCAACCTGCAGCTTGACATAGGCTTGGACTTTCTTAGCCATTCTAAATTCCTCTAGTTGGGTTATAACGCCTCAAGGAGGCTCCCCGTGATTAAATTCGTTTTACGGATAGGATCCATAAAAACAAAAGGCGCGAAATTGTATTCCAATCTCGCGCCTTGTGCAACGATTAAATCGTCGCTTTTTTGATCGGGGTGTTAGGCTTTTTCAACCTGAGCGAAGTCCAGTTCAACCGGAGTCGCACGACCGAAGATAGATACGGAAACTTTCAGACGAGACTTCTCGTAGTCCACTTCTTCAACCACGCCGTTAAAGTCAGCGAACGGACCGTCGCTAACGCGAACCATTTCACCAGGCTCAAACATCGTTTTCGGACGCGGCTTGTCGCCAACCTGCTGCAGACGGTTCATGATCGCATCAACTTCTTTGTCGCTGATCGGCGCCGGACGGTCAGATGTACCGCCGATAAAGCCCATCACACGCGGCACGCTGCGCACCAGGTGCCAGCTTGCGTCATTCATCACCATCTGGACCAATACATAGCCCGGGAAGAATTTACGTTCGCTCTTGCGACGCTGGCCGCCACGGATTTCGACCACTTCTTCGGTCGGCACCATGACTTCGCCAAACAGCTCTTCCATATTTTGTAACTTGATATATTCGCGCAGCGATGTAGCTACGCGGCCTTCAAAACCGGAAAACGCCTGAACGACGTACCAGCGCTTTTTAGGGGCTTCAGACATCTTAGAACCTCAGGCCAGTGATAAAGGATACCAGGCGAACCAGAATACCATCCAGTCCCCACAGGATCAGTGACATTACTGCGGTAACCGCAGCCACAATTAATGTGGTGTGCAATGTTTCCTGGCGAGTTGGCCAAATGACCTTACGGACTTCGGTTCTCGCTTCACGGGCAAAAGCAACGGTCGCTTTACCTTTTGTTGTCAACAGCGCGACACCACCCGCTGCGGCAATCAGAATCACTACGGCCAGCGCACGCAGCGGCAGCATCATGTCACGATAGAGGTAGTTGCCAACGATAGCTACAAGCAGCAATACAGCGACAACAACCCACTTCATCGCTTCCAGGCCGCGCCCGCTTCCTTGAGCTTCGGTATTCGCACTCATAAACCAACCTGTCAGAAGTATTCTACAAACATTTTCACCCCGCGTAAGCGAGGCGATCCAAACCGAAATGCTCTGGTGCGTTTCGGACTAAACGCCCTCTTCAGAGCCTGTCTCAGCAATGATTATGACAAATAAAATCACTGATGAGCCAGGTTCTGGTGTGAAAGCGTGCAAAAAGGGCATCAAATGATGCCCTTTTATTGCGCATTGCGTCAAATGTTATTCGGCAATTAGCTCATTACTTTGGCAACAACGCCCGCACCAACAGTACGGCCGCCTTCACGGATTGCGAAACGCAGACCGTCGTCCATCGCGATTGGGTGGATCAGGGTAACAACCATTTTGATGTTGTCGCCCGGCATTACCATCTCAACGCCTTCCGGCAGTTCGATGGTACCAGTCACGTCAGTAGTACGGAAGTAGAACTGCGGACGGTAGCCTTTGAAGAACGGAGTATGACGGCCGCCTTCGTCTTTGGACAGAATGTACACTTCAGATTCGAACTTGGTGTGCGGCTTGATAGAGCCCGGCTTAGCCAGTACCTGACCACGTTCGATTTCTTCACGTTTGATACCACGCAGCAGAACACCAACGTTCTCACCAGCACGGCCTTCGTCCAGCAGTTTGCGGAACATTTCAACGCCAGTACAGGTAGACTTAGCAGTCTCTTTGATACCAACGATTTCAACTTCTTCACCAACTTTGATGATACCGCGCTCTACACGACCGGTAACAACGGTACCACGACCGGAGATGGAGAATACGTCTTCGATAGGCAGCAGGAACGGCTTGTCAATCGCACGCTCTGGTTCTGGGATGTAAGAATCCAGGAAGCCAGCCAGTTCGATGATTTTCGCTTCCCACTCTGCTTCGCCTTCCAGCGCTTTCAGAGCAGAACCACGAACGATCGGAGTGTCGTCGCCCGGGAAATCGTACTGAGACAGAAGTTCACGAACTTCCATTTCTACCAGTTCCAGCAGCTCTTCGTCATCAACCATGTCGCATTTGTTCAGGAACACGATGATGTACGGAACGCCTACCTGACGACCCAGCAGGATGTGCTCACGAGTCTGCGGCATCGGGCCGTCAGTCGCAGCAACAACCAGGATCGCGCCGTCCATCTGCGCAGCACCGGTGATCATGTTTTTAACATAGTCGGCGTGGCCCGGGCAGTCTACGTGTGCATAGTGGCGAGTCGGGGTGTCATATTCAACGTGAGAAGTGTTGATGGTGATACCACGAGCTTTTTCTTCCGGCGCGTTATCGATCTGGTCGAATGCACGAGCAGCACCGCCGTAGGTTTTAGCCAGTACGGTAGTGATTGCAGCGGTCAGCGTTGTTTTACCATGGTCAACGTGGCCGATAGTACCGACGTTAACGTGCGGTTTTGTACGTTCAAATTTTTCTTTAGACATCGATTGTCCCTCTAAGACACGGATAAATCGGTGATATCACCACATCAACCAGGCCATATGCCTGAGCTGTTGAATGCTTTTAAAAGTAAACAGAGAGAAACGGGAAGGAGAAGTGAAGTGGTGCTGATACCCAGAGTCGAACTGGGGACCTCACCCTTACCAAGGGTGCGCTCTACCAACTGAGCCATATCAGCACGTCTGGAGCGGGCAGCGGGAATCGAACCCGCATCATCAGCTTGGAAGGCTGAGGTAATAGCCATTATACGATGCCCGCATCCTGAAACTCGGCTACCCAGTTCTTTCTGTAATAAAAAAGAGATTTCTCTCTTTTTTATTCGAGCTGATTAATTTTTTAACCAACTCAGGCGGCGATAACGCTGCCAGAAAGTGGTGGTGGGGGAAGGATTCGAACCTTCGAAGTCTGTGACGGCAGATTTACAGTCTGCTCCCTTTGGCCGCTCGGGAACCCCACCGGACTTGATGGTGCCGACTACCGGAATCGAACTGGTGACCTACTGATTACAAGTCAGTTGCTCTACCTACTGAGCTAAGTCGGCATCAAGTAGCGCGCATTTTATGGAGACATGCGCACTCATGCAACTAAAAAATTGCATAAAATGTTCTATCGCTCACATTTTGCGCTATACGACCGATAAATAATCTATTTCTTCTTCGAATTGAACAAATTTCCAACGTCAGCCGCGCTCCCAGAAGGCATTTTGCTCCAGCATGCCGTTATCAATAGAGAGAAAGTGCATCTTTATACATCTGGAATAGCCGTCACATTGCGTTTCAGGGGACGATTTTTTCTTATTATTCCCTCCCATCTGGTGTTACCCTCCTGCCCATTGTCCAAATTAACTGAAATGTGCGTGCCATTGCGTACCGGGGATGATTTCGTTTTTTACCGCAGACCTGATATAGCAATGACAGCCAGACCATGCGTATGAGTATAAAAGAGCAAGCGTTAACGTCGCCTTACCTACAGTTTGATCGCAACCAGTGGGCTGCGCTTCGTGATTCCGTGCCGATGACTCTGACCGAGGAAGAGATTGCTCGTCTGAAAGGCATTAACGAAGACTTATCGCTGGAAGAAGTTGCTGAGATTTATTTACCATTATCGCGTTTGCTAAATTTTTACATCAGTTCGAACCTGCGGCGTCAGGCTGTGCTGGAGCAATTTTTAGGCACCAACGGCGAGCGTATTCCTTATATTATTAGCATTGCTGGCAGCGTCGCCGTCGGCAAAAGTACGACTGCACGTGTGTTGCAAGCGTTACTGAGTCGCTGGCCCGAGCATCGTAAGGTTGAGCTGATCACTACTGACGGTTTTCTTCATCCTAACCAGGTGTTGAAAGATCGTGGGCTCATGAAGAAGAAAGGCTTTCCTCAGTCCTATGATATGCACCGTCTGGTTAAATTCGTTTCCGATCTAAAGTCTGGCGTCCCCAACGTTACGGCACCGGTCTATTCTCATCTGATTTATGATGTGATCCCTGATGGCGACAAAACCGTTGCCCAGCCCGACATATTAATCCTCGAAGGGCTCAATGTATTACAAAGCGGGATGGACTATCCTCACGATCCACATCATGTATTTGTTTCTGACTTTGTCGACTTTTCTATTTATGTGGATGCGCCAGAAGAATTACTCCAGACGTGGTATATCAACCGCTTCCTGAAATTCCGCGAAGGGGCATTTACCAACCCAGACTCTTATTTCCATAACTATGCGAAATTGTCGGAAGACGAGGCAATCAACACGGCCACATCGCTGTGGAAAGAAATCAACTGGTTGAATTTAAAACAGAATATTTTACCAACGCGTGAGCGAGCCAGCTTAATCATGACGAAAAGCGCTAATCATGCCGTTGAGCAAGTCAGATTACGAAAATAAAAAAATAAAGGGGAGCCATAGCTCCCCTTCTTATTATTCAGCGCTTCTAAGCGATATTTCCCCACCCATCCAAGGTTTTATCACGCCATTTTGTTCGAGTAGTAATGCACCTTGCGCATCTATTCCACGAGATACGCCAAATATTTCTTTATCACCAATAATGAGTTTAACAGGGCGGTCGATAAAGTTATCCAGCGCCCTCCAGCGGGACAAATACGGCGCCAGGCCCTCATGCTCAAACAGTACCAGGGCAGCGCGCAGCTCGCGGATCAGTCGGGCAGCCAGAGTATTGCGGTCAATGGTAATACCCGCCTCCTGCAGATTAATCCAGCCTTGATTAACCACATTCTCCTCAACACGACGCATGGACATGTTTATACCCGCCCCAATAACAATCTGTGCGGCATCGCCCGTTTTTCCGGTGAGTTCAACCAGGATCCCTGCCAGTTTACGGTCGAGCAAATAGAGGTCGTTCGGCCATTTAACACGTACTTTATCCGCGCCCAGATCGCGTAAAACCTCAGCCATGACAATACCAATCACCAGGCTCAGGCCAATCGCGGCTGCCGGTCCTTGTTCCAGTCGCCAGAACATTGAAAGGTACAGATTGGCGCCAAAGGGAGAGAACCATTTACGTCCACGACGACCACGACCGGCCTGCTGATACTCAGCGACGCAGGCGTCCCCTGACTCCAGTTGACCAATTCGATCCATCAGGTACTGATTGGTTGAGTCGATAACCGGCAGGACCGTTATATTCCCGCCATCCAGCTGAGAATAAATAAGTGATGAATCTAATAGCTGGATAGGTTCAGGTAAGCTGTATCCTTTACCAGGGACAGTAAATACATCAACACCCCAGTCACGTAGCGTCTGGACATGTTTATTGATTGCCGCACGGCTCATTCCCAGCTTTTCACCGAGTTGCTCACCAGAGTGAAATTCGCCATCGGCTAATAATGAAATAAGCGTCAGGGGGACGGTATTATCCTTCATGCAACGATCTCCACGGCATTCACTTCACCCAGTGGGCCAATAAACCGGACTTCCGGTTCAAGCCAGACATTGAATTTCTCACCGACTTTTTGGCGTACATGATGCGCCAGTTGCACCACATCCTGACTCGTAGCATGGCCTGCATTAATCAACACCAGTGCCTGCTGCTGATGTACCGCTGCACCACCAATGCGCATGCCTTTTAGCTGACATTGATCGATAAGCCAGCCAGCAGCCAGTTTCACAGAGCCATCAGCCTGTGGGTATTGAGGTGCTGTCGGGAATTTCGCCAGGAGCTCCTGCGCAATATCCGCGGTGACTACCGGGTTTTTAAAGAAGCTCCCCGCATTACCGTTTACTTTTGGATCGGGCAGTTTTGTGGTGCGCATATGGCAAACAGAATCAAAAACCTGCCGAGGCGTTACCGTGGCAGGATCAAGACGCGTCAGGTCACCGTAAGTGAGAACGGGTTGCCACTGTTTAGGTAAGCGCAGACCAACAGCTACAATCGCGAAACGATCCTGGTACTCATGTTTGAAGATACTGTCACGGTAACCAAATCGGCATTCTGCGGCGCTGACGCGCAGATGTTTGCCGGTCGAAAGCTCTACGCAGTCCACATATTCGCAGACGCGCCGCAGTTCTACGCCATAGGCACCAATATTCTGGATTGGCGATGAACCCACGCAGCCGGGGATCAGCGCCAGATTTTCCAGCCCGGGCATGCTTTGCTGCAGCGTATGCTCTACCAGATGATGCCAGTTTTCACCCGCGCCTACGTGCAAATGCCACGCATCAGGTTGTTCTGTAATCGCTATTCCCTTGATACGGTTGACGATCACCGTTCCATGGAAGGCATCAAGAAACAGGACGTTACTCCCTTCACCCAGGATTAGCACTGGATGATGTGATGCATTGGCTGATTGCCAGGCATTTAGTAGTTGTTGCTCATTTTCGGCACAGACAAGCACATTAGCTTGTTGATCGATACCGAAGGTGTTCCAGGCTTTAAGGGAGTGATTCATAGACGCTTTCCTGATGCAAAATCGCGCTTAGTTTACCGTATATGCTGCAGGATGGCTTGTGTTATGGAAGCTTAGGATGTTGCTTTGCAACCGATGAGGCTGCAATCACAGGCAGAATAAGGTTTACAGGCACCGTATCCGGTAATAACAGACGCCGACCGGATAAGGCGGAAGGTCACCTCCGGCAGTTTTCATTCCGCACAGACGCAAAAAAGCCCATCCGGCAGGATGGGCTTCTTCACTTGTTTGATGCCTGGCAGTTCCCTACTCTCGCATGGGGAGACCCCACACTACCATCGGCGCTACGGCGTTTCACTTCTGAGTTCGGCATGGGGTCAGGTGGGACCACCGCGCTACAGCCGCCAGGCAAATTCTGTCTATCAACACGCTTTTCGCATGTCGATGTCATCTGTAATCAAGCTGAATTTCGTGTCTCTTCGCCAAAACACCTTCGGCGTTGTAAGGTTAAGCCTCACGGTTCATTAGTATCGGTTAGCTCAACGTATCGCTACGCTTACACACCCGACCTATCAACGTCGTCGTCTTCAACGTTCCTTCAGGACCCTTAAAGGGTCAGGGAGAACTCATCTCGGGGCAAGTTTCGTGCTTAGATGCTTTCAGCACTTATCTCTTCCGCATTTAGCTACCGGGCAATGCCATTGGCATGACAACCCGAACACCAGTGATGCGTCCACTCCGGTCCTCTCGTACTAGGAGCAGCCCCCCTCAATTCTCCAGCGCCCACGGCAGATAGGGACCGAACTGTCTCACGACGTTCTAAACCCAGCTCGCGTACCACTTTAAATGGCGAACAGCCATACCCTTGGGACCTACTTCAGCCCCAGGATGTGATGAGCCGACATCGAGGTGCCAAACACCGCCGTCGATATGAACTCTTGGGCGGTATCAGCCTGTTATCCCCGGAGTACCTTTTATCCGTTGAGCGATGGCCCTTCCATTCAGAACCACCGGATCACTAAGACCTGCTTTCGCACCTGCTCGAGCCGTCACTCTCGCAGTCAAGCTAGCTTATGCCTTTGCACTAACCTCCTGATGTCCGACCAGGATTAGCTAACCTTCGTGCTCCTCCGTTACTCTTTAGGAGGAGACCGCCCCAGTCAAACTACCCACCAGACACTGTCCGCAACCCGGATCACGGGTCTACGTTAGAACACCAGCCATTAAAGGGTGGTATTTCAAGGTTGGCTCCATGCAGACTGGCGTCCACACTTCAAAGCCTCCCACCTATCCTACACATCAAGGACCAGTGTTCAGTGTCAAGCTATAGTAAAGGTTCACGGGGTCTTTCCGTCTTGCCGCGGGTACACTGCATCTTCACAGCGAGTTCAATTTCACTGAGTCTCGGGTGGAGACAGCCTGGCCATCATTACGCCATTCGTGCAGGTCGGAACTTACCCGACAAGGAATTTCGCTACCTTAGGACCGTTATAGTTACGGCCGCCGTTTACCGGGGCTTCGATCAAGAGCTTCTCCTTACGGATAACCCCATCAATTAACCTTCCGGCACCGGGCAGGCGTCACACCGTATACGTCCACTTTCGTGTTTGCACAGTGCTGTGTTTTTAATAAACAGTTGCAGCCAGCTGGTATCTTCGACTGATTTCAGCTCCATGAGTAAATCACTTCACCTACATATCAGCGTGCCTTCTCCCGAAGTTACGGCACCATTTTGCCTAGTTCCTTCACCCGAGTTCTCTCAAGCGCCTTGGTATTCTCTACCTGACCACCTGTGTCGGTTTGGGGTACGATTTCGTGTTACCTGATGCTTAGAGGCTTTTCCTGGAAGCAGGGCATTTGTTACTTCAGCACCGTAGTGCCTCGTCATCACACCTCAGCGTTAACAAGACTCCGGATTTACCTGGAATCTCCGCCTACATGCTTAAACCGGGACAACCGTCGCCCGGCTAACATAGCCTTCTCCGTCCCCCCTTCGCAGTAACACCAAGTACAGGAATATTAACCTGTTTCCCATCGACTACGCCTTTCGGCCTCGCCTTAGGGGTCGACTCACCCTGCCCCGATTAACGTTGGACAGGAACCCTTGGTCTTCCGGCGTGCGGGTTTTTCACCCGCATTATCGTTACTTATGTCAGCATTCGCACTTCTGATACCTCCAGCAACCCTCACAGGCCACCTTCAACGGCTTACAGAACGCTCCCCTACCCAACAACACATAGTGTCGCTGCCGCAGCTTCGGTGCATGGTTTAGCCCCGTTACATCTTCCGCGCAGGCCGACTCGACCAGTGAGCTATTACGCTTTCTTTAAATGATGGCTGCTTCTAAGCCAACATCCTGGCTGTCTGTGCCTTCCCACATCGTTTCCCACTTAACCATGACTTTGGGACCTTAGCTGGCGGTCTGGGTTGTTTCCCTCTTCACGACGGACGTTAGCACCCGCCGTGTGTCTCCCGTGATAACATTCTTCGGTATTCGCAGTTTGCATCGGGTTGGTAAGTCGGGATGACCCCCTAGCCGAAACAGTGCTCTACCCCCGAAGATGAATTCACGAGGCGCTACCTAAATAGCTTTCGGGGAGAACCAGCTATCTCCCGGTTTGATTGGCCTTTCACCCCCAGCCACAAGTCATCCGCTAATTTTTCAACATTAGTCGGTTCGGTCCTCCAGTTAGTGTTACCCAACCTTCAACCTGCCCATGGCTAGATCACCGGGTTTCGGGTCTATACCCTGCAACTTAACGCCCAGTTAAGACTCGGTTTCCCTTCGGCTCCCCTATTCGGTTAACCTTGCTACAGAATATAAGTCGCTGACCCATTATACAAAAGGTACGCAGTCACCCCATAAAGAGGCTCCCACTGCTTGTACGTACACGGTTTCAGGTTCTTTTTCACTCCCCTCGCCGGGGTTCTTTTCGCCTTTCCCTCACGGTACTGGTTCACTATCGGTCAGTCAGGAGTATTTAGCCTTGGAGGATGGTCCCCCCATATTCAGACAGGATACCACGTGTCCCGCCCTACTCTTCGAGTTCACAACACATGCACTTTTGTGTACGGGACTATCACCCTGTACCGTCGGACTTTCCAGACCGTTCCACTACCACACATGCTGATTCAGACTCTGGGCTGCTCCCCGTTCGCTCGCCGCTACTGGGGGAATCTCGGTTGATTTCTTTTCCTCGGGGTACTTAGATGTTTCAGTTCCCCCGGTTCGCTTCATTACGCTATGTATTCACGTAATGATAGTGTGACGAATCACACTGGGTTTCCCCATTCGGAAATCGCCGGTTATAACGGTTCATATCACCTTACCGACGCTTATCGCAGATTAGCACGTCCTTCATCGCCTCTGACTGCCAGGGCATCCACCGTGTACGCTTAGTCGCTTAACCTCACAACCCGAAGATGTTTCGTAAAACACTTCAGTATTGCGAAAATTTGAGAGACTAGGACACACCGCTTTTCATTTCTTGTTTACGGAGAAATGAAACAGTGTGTCGTTTCAATTTTCAGCTTGATCCAGATTTTTAAAGAGCAAAACTTCGCAGTGAACCTTTTCAGGTACACTCTGAAGTTTTCTTGTGTTTTTGCAGTAAAGGATGGTGGAGCTATGCGGGATCGAACCGCAGACCTCCTGCGTGCAAGGCAGGCGCTCTCCCAGCTGAGCTATAACCCCATCGTAAATGCTAATCTCTGTACCCTAATTCGTTTCCGGGCAAGGCGCGGTGGTGCGAAGCATACTGAAGTATGCGAGCATCGCCGTAACACAGCACGGAGGCGAATTTGGTAGGCCTGAGTGGACTTGAACCACCGACCTCACCCTTATCAGGGGTGCGCTCTAACCACCTGAGCTACAAGCCTGCAGAGATTTTCTTACTGCTAATTTTCATCAGACAATCTGTGTGAGCACTACAAAGGTCGGTTCTTTAAGGTAAGGAGGTGATCCAACCGCAGGTTCCCCTACGGTTACCTTGTTACGACTTCACCCCAGTCATGAATCACAAAGTGGTAAGCGCCCTCCCGAAGGTTAAGCTACCTACTTCTTTTGCAACCCACTCCCATGGTGTGACGGGCGGTGTGTACAAGGCCCGGGAACGTATTCACCGTGGCATTCTGATCCACGATTACTAGCGATTCCGACTTCATGGAGTCGAGTTGCAGACTCCAATCCGGACTACGACATACTTTATGAGGTCCGCTTGCTCTCGCGAGGTCGCTTCTCTTTGTATATGCCATTGTAGCACGTGTGTAGCCCTACTCGTAAGGGCCATGATGACTTGACGTCATCCCCACCTTCCTCCAGTTTATCACTGGCAGTCTCCTTTGAGTTCCCGACCGAATCGCTGGCAACAAAGGATAAGGGTTGCGCTCGTTGCGGGACTTAACCCAACATTTCACAACACGAGCTGACGACAGCCATGCAGCACCTGTCTCAGAGTTCCCGAAGGCACCAAAGCATCTCTGCTAAGTTCTCTGGATGTCAAGAGTAGGTAAGGTTCTTCGCGTTGCATCGAATTAAACCACATGCTCCACCGCTTGTGCGGGCCCCCGTCAATTCATTTGAGTTTTAACCTTGCGGCCGTACTCCCCAGGCGGTCGACTTAACGCGTTAGCTCCGGAAGCCACGCCTCAAGGGCACAACCTCCAAGTCGACATCGTTTACGGCGTGGACTACCAGGGTATCTAATCCTGTTTGCTCCCCACGCTTTCGCACCTGAGCGTCAGTCTTTGTCCAGGGGGCCGCCTTCGCCACCGGTATTCCTCCAGATCTCTACGCATTTCACCGCTACACCTGGAATTCTACCCCCCTCTACAAGACTCTAGCCTGCCAGTTTCGGATGCAGTTCCCAGGTTGAGCCCGGGGATTTCACATCCGACTTGACAGACCGCCTGCGTGCGCTTTACGCCCAGTAATTCCGATTAACGCTTGCACCCTCCGTATTACCGCGGCTGCTGGCACGGAGTTAGCCGGTGCTTCTTCTGCGAGTAACGTCAATTGCTGCGGTTATTAACCACAACACCTTCCTCCTCGCTGAAAGTACTTTACAACCCGAAGGCCTTCTTCATACACGCGGCATGGCTGCATCAGGCTTGCGCCCATTGTGCAATATTCCCCACTGCTGCCTCCCGTAGGAGTCTGGACCGTGTCTCAGTTCCAGTGTGGCTGGTCATCCTCTCAGACCAGCTAGGGATCGTCGCCTAGGTGAGCCGTTACCCCACCTACTAGCTAATCCCATCTGGGCACATCCGATGGCAAGAGGCCCGAAGGTCCCCCTCTTTGGTCTTGCGACGTTATGCGGTATTAGCTACCGTTTCCAGTAGTTATCCCCCTCCATCGGGCAGTTTCCCAGACATTACTCACCCGTCCGCCACTCGTCACCCAAGGAGCAAGCTCCTCTGTGCTACCGTTCGACTTGCATGTGTTAGGCCTGCCGCCAGCGTTCAATCTGAGCCATGATCAAACTCTTCAATTTAAGTTTGATGCTCGTGAATTAAACTTCGTAATGAATTACGTGTTCACTCAGAGACTTGGTATTCATTTTTCGTCTTGCGACGTTAAGAATCCGTATCTTCGAGTGCCCACACAGATTGTCTGATAAATTGTTAAAGAGCAGTTGCGACGCGCTTTAGCGCTCTGTCGCGAGGTCCCGTATATTACGTTTTCCTCATTCAGAGTCAAGCATTTATTTTTGCTTTTCTCTGCGAGATTCTCAGTGGAACCCCGCTGACCCGGCGGTTTGTAATCCGTTGTTCCGTGTCAGTGGAGGCGCATTATAGGGAGTTATTTCAGGCTGACAAGGGAAAATTTAAAATAATCTTCCGAGTGCGTATTTTTCCACCAAAACAGCCTAAACAGCCAGTTTTTCGAGCGTCTTAAAGCCATAACGCTGCAGCACGGGCAATAATTGTTCGGCTTCTGCCGTCATTGCCATGCAGAATGCGACATTCTCATCAGTTGATTTCGCGTCTGGCGCTTCATGTTCTAATAACCAGGCCGTACGACGCGCAATCGCGGCACCAGAATCCACCAGCCGCGTCCCCTCGGGCAGGACCTGTAAAAGTTCTTCCCGTAATAGAGGGAAATGGGTGCATCCGAGCACCACCGTGTCAGGTGGTTCCGACATCCGCAGCCAAGGGCGCAGGACACGACGCAGTTCTTCCAGAGAAATGGTTTCACCGTGCAGCTTCGCTTCCGCCAGTTCCACCAGCTCAGCGGAACCCAGCATCGCTATCTGACATTCGTTAGCAAACCGTGCAATCAACTCATGGGTATATGAACGCTTCACCGTTGCACGCGTAGCCAGCAGTCCCACCACACCATTCGCCGTGAGTCGCGCCGCCGGTTTAATAGCAGGCACCACGCCCACAACCGGAAAGGCAAATTTCTCACGTAATGCAGGGAGCGATACCGTGCTTGCTGTATTACACGCGATGACCGCAAGAGAGAGGGGATAGCGCTGCTGGACCGCAGTCACAATCTCAACAACACGTTCGACGATAAACTCCTCGCTCTTCTCTCCATAAGGAAAGGCGACGTTGTCGAAAGCGTATATATAGTGGAGATCCGGCAGAAGACGCCGGATCTCGTCATAGACCGACAACCCACCGACGCCGGAATCAAACACCAGCACGGTGGGACGCGGATCAGAAAGTGTAGCTGCCAGACAAGGTGTATTCCCGTCCTGCAGTTGCGTAGCCATAAACTGTCTCGTAATCTTTATCGAACAGGTTGGCGATTTTACCACGAACTGTCAGCTGTGAGGTGATTGGATATGACACGCCAAGATCCCACAGGCTAACCCCACCCATTTTTACCGGCTGGTAGGTTACGTAGTCAGTATCATAACGCGTTCCCAGGTAATGATACGTCAGGCCCCAGTCAAAATCATAAACCTGCCAGTCGAGCTGGTACTTCACCTGGTTTTTAGAACGCCGTGCGAGCGGCTTGTCCGTAATCGCATTGCGCGAATCGACATAATCGTAGCTCAGCGTATGTGCCAACGGCCCGGTATCAAAGTTTGCGGTCGCTTCCACACCTTTAATACGAACTTTACCTTCGTTAAAGTATTTCTCGGTATGCGGGTCGTAATCGATCATGTCGTCAATATCATTACGATATCCGGATACACGCCAGTTCACGCCCGCCGTTAAGCCTTCAAACGCCCCTTCCCATTGCTTACTTTGTTCAGGATCCAGGTTCGAATTGCCGTAATAACCATGCAACTGTCCGAGATTAGGCGCTTTGTAAGATGTACCGTAGGACGCAATAAAGCGATAGCCTTCAATAAACTCCCATCCGGCGCTGGTCTGCCATGTGCCATGACGGCCAAACTCGGAGTTATCATCACTGCGCGCCGCACCTTCAAAGGTAAAGTCGCCCAGTTGCTGCAACCCGGTCAGGTAGAGACCCGTATTACGCTGATCGTAACCGTCCGTGACATACCCGGTGCCAGGCGTCGTGGTTTGCTTTTGCCAGTCAACGCCTGCGCCTACGTTACCGTGACCAAGCACCATACTGTTGGACCACTGAACATTATATTGCTTCATATCATCCAGTGTGGCCGAGGAGTCATAGCGACCATAATCCGGATCATAGTTGTAATCTTTACTATGGCTATAGCTGGAAACCAGTTGCGACTGGATAAGCTCGCCATTAAAGCGCAGCCCGGCATCCCAGCTTTGGCTATAGAGCTGACGGGTATCCACTAACGGCGTCCCAGGATAATAATACGCGTCATAATCTGTTCGGTTATCATAGCCGTAGCCGCGAACAAACCCGCTCCATGTATCGGAAAAGTTATGTTCCAGCGCGCCATACAGCGTCTTACTTAAGAAACCGTCTTTGTCGGGCTGAGCCTGAGAGCCAGTGCTACCGTATGCGACAACATCAAAACCTTTGGTATAGGCATAATCGCCCATTAATGTGACGCGCGTATTTTCGCCAAGCTGTTGTTGGGTTGAGACATCGTAATTCTGATACCCATTGCTCCCCACACCGGCAGTGAGTTCCGTCCCCGGCTTTTCACGCGTGGTAATGATATTCACCACACCGCCAATCGCATCAGAACCATAAACTGCCGAACGCGGCCCACGAATGTATTCGATACGTTGCACTAACGAAACTGGGAACTGGCTAAGATCGGCTGCGCCGCTAACCCCTGCCAGGTTCAGACGCACGCCGTCAATCAACACCAGCACATGGCTGGCGTTGGTGCCGCGAATAGAAATAGACGAATTTTGTCCCATACCACCGTATTGCGCGATATCCACACCCGGCAGGCGACGAAGCACATCATTGACGGAAGTGGATTGCCAGCGATCGATATCCTGACGTGTAACAACGGTGATAGGGGCAAGTACAGCGCTACGAGGCTGCTGAAAACGGTTGGCAGTGACGACGAGAGTATCTGGGCTAGTGTCCTGCGCCCAACCCGAAAATGCTGTGACGGACAGCGCCGTGCACAGCAACGATTTTTTAATCATTGTAAAGCATCCACAATATAAGAAGGATGCCGCAGGTCCCACCGATAGTACGCGATGATGAAAACCAGATGCGACGTTAGCCGGCAGGTCTTCGGGCTTGGAGGCAACTTAAAGAGATGATGACTTCCCACGGCAAGCCGCAGTGTCTGCACCAGGTGCGATCATCTCCTACCTTCCTTACCGCTGCGCGTCAGCTCCAGATTCACACTGGATTCCCTTTTAACTCACAGGACCGGAAAACGGATGCTACAGTTTGTTACAACCTGGTGTCCAGACCGTGCATCACAATATCGGAAATCATCAATGACTGGACATCTGTTGAGCAATCCCTACAATCCCCGCGTACTTTTATTTTTCAGGACGCATCATGACCCCCGAACACCTTCCGACAGAACAGTACGACGCCCAGTTAGCTGAAAAAGTAGTGCGTCTGCAGAGCTTAATGACGCCATTTTATGCACAGGCTCCGGAAGTGTTTCGCTCGCCGGTCAGCCACTACCGTATGCGCGCGGAATTTCGTCTGTGGCATGACGGGGATGATCTGTACCACATCATGTTTGACAGCCAGACCAAAAGCCGTATCCGCGTCGACAGTTTCCCGGCGGCCAGCGAGCTTATCAACACGCTGATGGCGGCAATGATCGACGGCGTTCGCAACAACCACGTCCTGCGCCACAAACTGTTCCAGATTGATTACCTCACTACCCTGAGCGATCAGGCGGTGGTATCGATGCTGTACCATAAAAAGCTGGATGATGAATGGCGTCAGGAAGCTGAAGCGCTGCGGGATGCGTTACGGGCGCAAAACCTGAACGTGCATCTGATTGGCCGGGCAACCAAAACCAAAATCGAGCTGGACCAGGATTACATTGACGAACGCTTGCCGGTTGCGGGTAAAGAGATTATCTACCGCCAGGTTGAGAACAGCTTCACCCAGCCGAATGCCGCCATGAATATTCAGATGCTGGAATGGGCGATTGATGTCACCAGGGGATCAAAAGGCGACCTGCTTGAGCTGTACTGCGGCAATGGCAATTTCTCGTTAGCCCTCGCACAAAACTTCAACCGCGTGCTGGCCACTGAAATCGCTAAACCGTCCGTGGCTGCTGCGCAATACAACATAGCGGCTAACCATATTGATAACGTACAAATTATCCGCATGGCGGCCGAAGAGTTTACTCAGGCGATGAACGGGGTTCGTGAGTTCAACCGTTTGCAGGGAATCGATCTGAAGAGTTACCAGTGTGAAACCATTTTCGTTGACCCACCGCGCAGCGGTCTGGACAGCGAAACAGAGAAAATGGTGCAGGCGTACCCGCGAATTCTGTACATCTCCTGTAACCCGGAGACATTGTGTAAGAACCTGGAAACGTTAAGCCAGACGCACAATGTTTCACGCCTGGCTCTGTTCGATCAGTTCCCGTATACGCACCATATGGAGTGCGGAGTATTACTGACCGCCAAGTAAATGATGTCCTGGCCAGGCGCGCTTCGCTTGCCTGGCCTACAAATATTACTCCACGATTTCCTGTCTACGGTTACGCACTTTAAAGCCGATCCAGAACACCAGAATCACCGACAGAACCGCCGGGAAGAAGTTAGAGCCAATATCCGGATATTCAGCGCGTACCACAGTGCTGTACAACAGAACGCCGAGAATAAAACAGGCGGCGGCCAGGCCCGGTAACCCCACAGGCATGGTGCGGTTTTGATAGCGTTGATGCAGACAATAAACCGTCAGCACCAGCGAAATAATTGGGAATACTGAGAATGGCACAATGGAGCTAAACAGCGCCGCAAATGTGCCATTGATCGATAAGCCAGCAACCAGCGCCAGCAGCAGCGTACCTTTATCTTGACCTGACTGTTTCATTGCTCGTCCTTCTCGTTACTCGGAGTGATGCGTCATCTTCTCTTGTTCACGGCGGTACCAATAAAATGCGCCCTTCGCGATCATGCGCAGTTGCAATACCAGCCGTTCTTCCAGTTGTCGACGCTGCTCGGCGCCAACATCCAGTGCTTCTGCCCCGGCGCTGAACACAATGGTGACCATGGCTTCGGCCTGCGCTTCAGTAAACGCACGAGGCATATGGTTTTCGAGTTCGAGATAGTCCGCAAGTTCCGCAATGAAGTGCTGAATTTCACGAGCGACCGCTGCGCGAAACGCTGCGGAGGTTCCCGAACGCTCGCGCAATAATAAACGGAAGGCGTTGGGATTGTTGCCGATGAACTCCATAAATGTTGAGACCGAGGTGCGGATCACACTCCCGCCCTTCGCGATACGCTGACGCGCCTGACGCATCAACTGACGCAGCATCAAACCACTCTCATCCACCATCGTCAGGCCGAGTTCATCCACATCGCGGAAATGGCGATAAAACGAGGTTGGCGCAATGCCCGCTTCACGAGCGACTTCGCGTAAACTGAGGCTGGCAAAACTACGCTCAGCGCTGAGTTGACTAAATGCGGCTTCTACCAGCGAACGCCGGGTTTTTTCTTTTTGTTGCGCTCTAACGCCCATCACGATGTCTGAATCCTTCCACATACCTTGCTGGCACTATACCAGAGATTAGGCGGTTGGCATGGCTTTGTGAATGATTGTTTACGCGCAGTTTGTGCTTCGGGTTCGCAAAAAAGCACAACGATAATTGGGTTATCCCGACAACGATGTTACTATTCTGTTGCTTTTATGTATAAGAACAGGTAAGCCTGACCATGTCACATTCCTACGATTACGATGCAATAGTAATAGGTTCCGGTCCCGGCGGCGAAGGCGCTGCAATGGGTCTGGTTAAGCAAGGAGCGCTCGTCGCGGTGATTGAGCGCTATCATAACGTCGGCGGAGGCTGTACCCACTGGGGGACCATCCCGTCGAAAGCCCTCCGCCACGCCGTCAGCCGTATTATTGAATTCAATCAGAACCCACTTTACAGCGACCACTCCCGACTCCTTCGTTCTTCTTTCGCCGATATTCTCAACCACGCTGATAACGTTATTAATCAGCAAACGCGTATGCGGCAAGGATTTTACGAGCGCAACCACTGTGAAATTTTGCAGGGAAATGCCCGTTTTGTTGATGAACACACACTCGCCCTTGAATGCCACGACGGCACGGTGGAAACGCTGACCGCGGATAAGTTCATCATCGCCTGTGGTTCACGCCCCTATCATCCGGTGGATGTCGACTTTTCCCATCCCCGGGTTTATGACAGCGACTCTATCCTGAGCCTGCACCATGAACCCCGCCATGTTTTGATTTATGGCGCGGGAGTAATTGGCTGCGAATATGCGTCGATCTTCCGTGGAATGGACGTCAAAGTCGATTTAATCAACACTCGCGATCGCCTGCTTGCGTTCCTCGATCAAGAGATGTCCGACTCGCTCTCTTACCACTTCTGGAACAGCGGAGTGGTCATTCGCCACAACGAAGAGTACGAGAAGATTGAAGGTTGCGATGACGGCGTCATCATGCATCTGAAATCCGGTAAGAAACTGAAAGCCGACTGCCTGTTGTACGCCAATGGCCGTACCGGTAATACCGATTCGCTGGCGCTGGAAAATATTGGGCTGAAAACCGACAGCCGCGGACAGTTGAAGGTCAACAGCATGTACCAGACGGCGCTGCCGCACGTGTATGCCGTAGGAGATGTGATCGGCTATCCGAGTCTGGCATCGGCGGCCTACGATCAGGGACGCATTGCCGCCCAGGCATTGGTAAAAGGCGAAGCTACCGCGCATCTGATCGAAGATATCCCGACCGGGATTTATACCATTCCGGAAATCAGCTCCGTCGGTAAAACCGAGCAGCAGCTCACGGCCATGAAAGTTCCATACGAGGTTGGCCGCGCCCAGTTTAAACATCTGGCACGTGCGCAAATCGTGGGTATGAGTGTCGGAACGCTGAAGATCCTGTTCCATCGCGAAACGAAAGAGATTCTGGGGATCCACTGCTTTGGGGAACGCGCGGCCGAAATTATTCACATCGGTCAGGCGATAATGGAGCAAAAAGGTGGTGGTAACACCATCGAATACTTCGTTAACACCACCTTTAACTACCCAACCATGGCGGAAGCCTATCGGGTAGCAGCGCTAAATGGCTTAAACCGCCTGTTTTAACGCACTGTCGAAATGGCCATCCATTGACCCACGGATGGCCTCTGCCAGCTGTTCATAACGGCTGCGCAGCGGCGAACCTGGACGATACACCAGGCCAATCGTACGGCGCGGTTCAGGCTTGATGCAGGGCAGATAGACAACGCCATCACGCTTACGCTCCGGCGGCACGGCCAGCGCGGGCAGTAAGGTAATACCGCTGCCTGCCGCCACCATGTTACGCAGCGTTTCCAGACTGGTCGCCCGGAAATGGGTATCCTCATCAGCACCCGCTTCAAAGCAGAAGCCCATCGCCTGATCGCGCAGGCAGTGGCCATCCTCTAGCATCAGCAGTTTCTCACCCGCCAGATCGGACATCGGCACACAGTCGCGGTTTGCCCATGGGTGATCTTCATAGATCGCCAGCAGCATAGGCTCATCAAATAACGGTACTTCGATGAACGCCTCACTCTCTTTCACCAGCGCCAGAATGACGCAGTCGAGCTTACCGCTATCCAGTTGCGCCAACAGCTGATGCGTCTGCGCCTCATGGAGATACATTTCCAGTTTTGGGAAGGTCTGGTGCAACATAGGAATAATATGCGGCAGCAGGTATGGCCCTACCGTTGGGATCAAACCAATATGCAGCGGTCCAGACATTGTCTCGCCTTGTTGGCTTGCCATCTCCTTGAGCACTTTGACCTCGCGCAGCACGGTGCGCGCCTGATCCACCAGCAGTAAACCTGCCTGAGTGAACAGCACTTTGCGACTCGTACGCTCCAGCAGCATGACGCCAAGCTCATCTTCCAGCTTGCGGATCTGTCCGCTCAGCGTTGGCTGACTAACGTGACAGGAGTCTGCCGCTCGTCGGAAGTGACGATGTTCGGCTAGCGCCACCAGGTATTCAAGATCACGAATATTCATTATTCATCCTCCATCGCCACGATAGTTCGTAGCGATAGGTAGAATAGCAACGAACGATTATCCCTATCAAGCTTTCTGTTTAATAATGCACCACAGAAACGGAACGGTACCCCTTTAACCCTTGAAGCTACTGTCCGTTTTGAGAGTTTCTCTCATACTCGAAATAACTAAAGCCAACGTGAACTTTTGCGGACCTTGAGTCCGCATTTTTTTTGCGCCCGGCGCGAATACATTCAAAAAAATATATACAAAATATAAATTACATATTCTCATCCGATTATTTAAATTAAAACCATATTAAATTAAAATAATCAAAAACATTTTGTATCATTTATATATTTGACGCCCTGTCAGGTTCATAAATAATAACCGCGCGATATTCAATATATGGCAAATCGCAAGAACACTCGTTTCTTCGCCACTCTAATTATTTAGAGTACATTCACCCATATTTTTCTAATATTTATCGAATGGAATCTTTTATGAAACTCAATACTATTTCGCGATATTTTCTCGCGGCAGGCCTGATGTCGTGCGCCGCAAACGCATTCGCTCTGGAAGCCTGGAGCGGTCAGGCAGGTGGAAACACCATTGAAGTTATTTTTGACAGTAAAGTTTATAGTAACCGCTGGTATGTAAATGCCGATAATTGCCCACAGGGCGCGTCCGCTGAAAACTGGGATAATCCGTGGGGTTATGTGCGCGATGCCACAAAAGCGGAAATAGACCAATACGGCAACCCAACGACCTGTGATGCGGGCAGCGCCACGCCGGTCGCCCACGACGCCTTCAGCGCCGAAAAAGATTATGCCGAAGATGATATTGTCGTTTATAAGGATGTGACATATGAAGCGGCAATCCCTGTTCCGGCTTATTCCTTTACCCCAGGTGCCGACAATCCGTGGAAACTCTATACGCCAGTCCCCGACTGGCGTTCCAGCCAGGTTTACAACAAAGGGGATGAGGTCAAAGTTGACGGCCAGTCTTATGAAGCACTGTACTATACCGTTGGCGAAAATCCTTCCATTGCAGGTAACCAGAACCCGACCGGCACCAATGGCCGCCCGTGGAAACCGTTAGGCCCAACGGTCGAATTCACCCAGGAACAATTTAGGAATGCCCCTCAGCTCAACTCCATTGCGCTTTACGAACCCGGCAAACTGGTGTACTACAAGGGAATGCCTTTTGTCGCTCAGACGAAAGTCAAAGGCGTTATGCCGTATGATAAAAACCCATGGGCAATTTATACCA
This sequence comes from Citrobacter sp. RHBSTW-00859, assembly GCF_013729795.1. NCBI lineage: Bacteria > Pseudomonadati > Pseudomonadota > Gammaproteobacteria > Enterobacterales > Enterobacteriaceae > Citrobacter > Citrobacter sp. RHBSTW-00859. Next base: position 4,819,441 of record NZ_CP056284.1, read on the forward strand.
ACTGGACTGGCACCAAAGAGCGCGTAGGGACGCCGAAGAATCCGTGGCCTGCCCACGTTTATGCACCATACGTTGACTTTAGCCTGAACAGCATTCCGGATCTGGCGAAACTGGCGAAAGAGCAAAACATTACCCACTTCACCATGGCGTTTGTCGTCGCGAAAAGTGGCGAGCAGTGCATCCCAACCTGGGGTACGGCCTATAATCTGCAGGATTACTCACAGTACAGTAAAATAAAAGCGCTGCGTGAAGCCGGTGGCGATGTGATGGTTTCCATTGGCGGAGCGAATAACTCCCCGCTGGCGGCTGCCTGTAAGAATGTGAAAGATCTGCAAAAACTCTACTACGACATTGTTGATAACCTGAACCTGAACGTGCTGGATTTTGACATCGAAGGCACATGGGTGGCCGATCAGGATTCCATCGATCGCCGCAACCAGGCAGTAAAAGAGGTTCAGGCTCAGTGGAAAGAGGAAGGTCGCAAAGTCGGTATCTGGTACACCCTGCCAATTCTGCCGACCGGTCTGACGGCTGAAGGTCTGTATGTGCTGGAAAATGCGCGCCATGTCGGCGTTGAGCTGGCTGGTATTAACGTAATGACCATGGACTACGGTAATGCCGTCTGTCAGTCAGACGGTACCGAAGGGCAGAACATCCACGGTAAATGCGCCACATCCGCTATCGACAACATGTTCACCCAGTTGAAGAAAATCTGGCCAGAGAAATCTGACAAAGAGATCAACGCCATGATGGGCACCACCCCGATGATCGGTTACAACGATGTACAGGGCGAAGTGTTCTATCTGTCCGATGCGAAACTGGTGATGGACGACGCGAAAAAACGCAACCTCGGCATGATTGGCGCGTGGTCGATGACGCGCGATCAGCCGGGCGTGGCGAAGCAGGTCAGCCCGGAGCACAGCGGCATGACCGCACAGCAGGCACCGATGTACGCATACAGCCAGGTATTTGCGCCGTTTACTCATGATAATTCCGCAGATGAAGCGTCTACCGATCTTGCCGGTGATGTGAAAGCGGTTTATGTCGATGTTTTTGATGGGCAGCAGCGCATCAATGTAAATTTCGATACCAGCAAGCTGAGCGGCAGTAACAGTTACTCGGTAGATGTGGATGGTAAATATGCCTTCTCTACCTCCGGCAACAGTGTCTACTACAGCTACCGTTCTAACTACGGCACGCAAAGCACGGTACGGACCGGTGGCATGTCCTACATGTTAGCGCCAGGAAAAGTGATCACCGTTAAACGTACCAATCCGAATCCTGAAATCCTGGCACAGCTCACTGTGACGAGGGATATGCAGGAAGGTAACAATCCGGTCAAGGATGCCGGTGAAGTGAAATCGTTGACGGTTAAAAAAATCAACGGCGTACCGAATGTGGTTGTTGATTTTGACGCCAAAGCGCTGGGCTGGAAAGCAGCGAACGGTTCTGCGTGGGTCGTGAAAGTGATGGGCGACGCGAAAAACGGTAACTACATCTTCAGTTGTGACAACGGTAAATGCTATTACAGCTCTGTCAAAGCAGCAGGAGATATCACCACGGTAACGTCTGATGAAAGAGACATCTCCGAAGGTGAAACCATTGTCGTTGAACGTGTTACACCGAATCCGGCAACCGTCGCCAAACTGGTTGTTACGAAAGATATGCTGAAATAATCCTTTTCGCATAAAGTCAGAACCCCGTCAGCTCACAGCGACGGGGTTCTTTTTTTTACACCAGCCGCGCCTTCGCGTAGTCGATCGCCTGCGCCACCTGCTGTGGCGACACGCCGCCTTTCGCCGCACGTTTATCCAGGCACGATTGCAACGAGAGGATCGGATAAACGTCATCGCCAATCACCTGACTGAACTTTTGTAAGTCGGCAAGCGACAGCGCTTCCAGCGGTTTGCCCTGACGAATCGCCTCGACCACCGTCTCACCCACAATATGGTGTGCTTCGCGGAACGGGACGCCTTTTGCTACCAGATAATCCGCCAACTCGGTGGCGTTAGCATAACCCTGCTGCGCCGCTTCCTGACAACGCGGACGTTTCACCTGAATGCCATCCAGTACCAGCGCAGCCATATGCAGACAGTCCAGCCAGGTGTCGAGCGCATCGAACAGCCCTTCTTTGTCTTCCTGCATATCTTTGTTGTACGCCAACGGGAGACCTTTTAAGGTCATCATCATGCCGGTCAGCGCACCCTGCACGCGACCGCATTTGCCACGGATCAGCTCCAGCGCATCCGGGTTTTTCTTCTGCGGCATCAGAGATGAACCCGAAGTTACACGATCGGACAGCTCGACAAAGCCCGCTTCGCCGGTATTAAAGAAAATCAGGTCTTCAGCAAAACGCGACAGGTGCACCATGCCGATAGAAGCGTTGGAGAGTAACTCCAACACGTGGTCACGGTCAGAAACACTGTCCAGACTGTTACGCGTCGCCGAGGCAAAGCCCAGCCAACCGGCCAGCTGCTCGCGATCGATTTCATATGCCGTACCCGCCAGCGCGCCGCAGCCCAGTGGACTGACGTCCAGGCGCTTGAGCGAATCCTGCAGACGGCTCTCGTCACGCGCCAACATTTCGACATAGGCCAGACACCAATGAGCAAACGTCACCGGCTGCGCACGTTGCAGGTGGGTGTAACCCGGCATAACGGCGTCCTGGTTATTCTCTGCCGTCACCACCAGCGCACTTTGCAGCTGACGGTTGGCCGACAGTAATTCAATAACCGTGTCTTTACACCACAGTTTAAGATCGGTCGCGACCTGGTCATTACGGCTACGTCCGGTATGCAGTTTTTTACCAAGCTGGCCGACTTTATCAATCAGCTTACCTTCCACCCAGCTATGAATATCTTCGGCATCGCTTTGCAGGATCTGCTGCGGATTAACGCGAACCTCTTCCAACAGAGTGTTCAGCGCCTCTTCCAATTGCAGCTGTTCATCGACAGTCAGTACGCCGACCGTTACCAGCGCTTTAGACCAGGCCACAGAGCCGACAATATCCTGTTCTGCCAGGCGGTAGTCAAAACGCAACGAGTCGTTGAACTGTTTGAACCGCTGATCTGCTGCCTGTGTAAAACGCCCACCCCAAAGTGCCATAACTTGCTTCCTTAATATCTTGAATTTCAACGCCGGATGGCGCTTAGCTTATCCGGCGTACAGGTTCGGTTCACGTAGGCCCGATAAGGCGTAACCGCCATCGGGTACAAAATAGTTTACGCTAAAATCCGCGTGCCAATTGGCATGCCGTTAAACAGCGCCGGCAGTTGCTCGGCATGACGCCAGGAGGCAATATCCACAGGACGGCCCAGCGTGCGCGCGGCATCCAGCGCCGCATTGACCTTCACGATCATGCCGTCAGTAATAATACCTTGTTCAATCAGTTGTTCCGCTTTCGCGGCGGTCATTTCGGCAATACGCTGGCCTTTACCATCCAGAATACCGCTTACGTCAGAGAGCAGGATCAGATCCGCACCCAGCGTTGCCGCCAGCGCCGTTGCCGCCTGATCGGCATTAACGTTCATCAGCAGTCCGTCTTCAGTAACGCCAATGGAGCTAACTACCGGCAGAAAACCGCCTTCCAGCAGTGTGTTAATCAGCTTAGGCGAACCCGGCTGCGCCAGTCCAACATGACCCAGCGCTTTATCGAGCGGCGTCACTTTTACGCTATCGCCATCACCAAGATACAGACCCACGGATGCGATGTGATGCTTTTTCGCCCAGGCCAGTAAGGTTTTATTCGCTGTTCCCGCCAGGGCGCCGGTAATAATGTCAATTTGATCGGCTGGCGTGACGCGCAGACCATTTTTCTTTTTCACCGGCAGGTTCAGCTGCTTCATCAGATCGTCAACCACGCAGCCACCACCGTGCACAATGACCAGCGGTCGCTGATGTGACTCACGATAATTCACCAGTGCGGTAAACAGACGCTCCAGCGCCTCTTCGCTATCCAGTAAAACGCCGCCCAGCTTGATAATTAATGGATTCATCGTTGCACCCTTAAATAAGAGACTGCGTTTCAGCAAAGCCAAAACGAATATTTGCGCACTGCATCGCCTGTGCCGCCGCGCCTTTCAATAAGTTGTCTTCAGTTGCCACCACGATCAGGTGCTCACCCTGTACGGCAAACCCGATATCACAGAACGGTAAGCCAACCACGTTCTTCAGCGCCGGAACGCCTTTGTCATACAGACGCACCAGTGGCTTATCGCCATACGCCTGTTGCAACGTTTGAGCCACCTGCGCATGGGTTACGCCCGCTTGCAAACGGCAGGTGATGGTTTCCAGAATTCCGCGCGGGAAGTTGCCCAGATGCGGGGTGAAGATCACCTCCGCACCGAGGTGAGTAGCGATTTCCGGCTGATGGCGATGGGTAAACACGCCATACGGCTGCAGGCTCACCTCACAAAAGCTGTTGGAAATAGCCGCCTTACGTCCCGCGCCGCTCACGCCGCTGGTGGCGTTAATTACCGGCCACTGGCTGAGATCCAGCAGCCCGGCATCAATCAGTGGTTTCAGCGACAGCTGCGCCGCAGTCGGGTAGCAACCCGGCACGGCAATCAGATTCGCGTCTTTCAGTTGGTCTGCGCTCCACTCCGCCAGTCCATAAACCGCCTGCTCCAGCAGGTCGGGATGCTGATGGGTAAAGCCGTAATATTTTTCATAGAACGCGCCGTCGTTTACGCGAAACGCGCCCGAGAGGTCAAACACCACGCATCCGGCCTGCAAAAACTGCGGGGCCAGGTCATGGCTCACCTCATGTGCCGTTGCGAGGAACACAACGTCCACCCCTGCGCTAAACTCGCTGATATCTGACATTGGCTGTAACGGTAAATCGACAATGCCTTTCAACTGCGGATGCAAATCGGAGATTAATTTTCCTGCATCATTGCTTTGCGCTGAGACGGTCAAAGCGGTTATGGTCATATCAGGATGGCGATTTACATAGGTCACAAGCTCTGCGCCGGCATAGCCACTGGCGCCCACAATCAGCGTATTCAACATCGGGGCTGCTCACCTTCTTAGATTCTGTTGCCAGATATAAGCCTTTATCACCTCACCTTACACTTGGTGGGTTTTATTACGCTCAACGTTAATGTATTTTTATTCACAAATACTGCATGAATATTGATACTATCATGACCCGAGGTGTGTCAACAATGAAAAACAATTTACCGCCATTTATCGAGATATACCGCGCTCTGATTGCCATGCCGTCGATTAGCGCCACCGAAGAAGCGCTCGACCAAAGTAATGCAGGTTTAATCACTCTGCTGGCGGGCTGGTTCAAAGATTTGGGCTTTAATGTGGAGGTCCAGCCGGTTCCCGACACGCGCAATAAATTCAATATGCTGGCAAGCATTGGACAGGGAGCCGGTGGTTTGTTGTTGGCGGGCCATACCGATACCGTCCCCTTTGACGACGGACGCTGGACGCGCGATCCGTTCACCCTGACCGAGCATGACAATAAGCTCTACGGTTTGGGTACGGCAGATATGAAAGGCTTCTTCGCCTTTATCCTCGACGCGCTGCGTGACGTCGACGTCACGCAACTGAAAAAGCCCCTGTACATTCTGGCCACTGCCGATGAAGAGACCAGCATGGCGGGAGCGCGTTATTTCTCTGAAACCACCGCTTTACGCCCGGACTGCGCGATCATTGGCGAACCCACTTCTTTGCAACCTGTCCGCGCGCACAAAGGTCATATCTCTAATGCGATTCGCATTTTGGGACAATCGGGTCACTCGAGCGATCCGGCTCGTGGCGTGAATGCCATTGAACTGATGCATGATGCCATCGGTCATATCATGAATCTGCGCGATGACCTGAAAGAGCGCTATCACCATGATGCTTTTACCGTCCCGTATCCGACGTTAAATTTGGGTCACATCCACGGCGGCGACGCTGCTAACCGAATCTGCGCCTGCTGCGAGCTGCATATGGATATTCGCCCACTGCCCGGCATGACGCTTAACGATCTCAATGGCTTACTTAACGATGCGCTGGCCCCGGTCAGCGAGCGCTGGCCGGGTCGCCTGACGGTGTCGGAGCTGCATCCGCCAATTCCAGGCTATGAGTGCCCACCGGATCATCAACTGGTACAAGTGGTTGAGAAACTGCTGGGCGCACAGACAGAAGTGGTGAATTACTGCACCGAAGCGCCGTTTATCCAGACGCTTTGCCCGACGCTGGTGTTGGGGCCTGGCTCCATTAATCAGGCGCATCAGCCGGATGAGTATCTGGAAACTCGTTTTATTAAGCCAACCCGCGAATTGATCACCCAGGTTGTGCATCATTTCTGCTGGCATTAACCGCTTATTGCCTCGCTAACCCTTTAGTGGTAAGCGAGGTAATTTATTAACATTTCCATAAGCAAAGCTTATTTGATTCGATGTGAATTAAATAACGTAAATTCCCGTCATTTTTCGTTTGCTGAACCGATTTCGCAGCAATTGACGTCACGACTTTTACGTGGCTTTATAAAAGACGGCTAACATACAAAGTCCGAGAGATTTCGTGTCACAGCAAGGCGGCAAGCGAGCTCATACAAGGAGCTTACATAAGTAAGTGACCAGATGGGCAAGCGCAGCCAACGCCGATGTCGTGCGAAAGATACAGGACGCATAAATTAAAGATGGGGTGTCTGGGTTAATATGAACGAACAATATTCCGCGTTGCGTAGTAATGTCAGTATGCTCGGCAAAGTGCTGGGGGAGACCATCAAGGATGCGCTGGGAGAGAACATTCTTGACCGCGTAGAAACAATCCGTAAGTTGTCCAAATCATCCCGCGCCGGCAATGAAGTCAATCGCCAGGAGCTGCTCACTACGCTGCAAAACCTGTCTAACGACGAGCTGCTGCCGGTTGCCCGCGCGTTTAGCCAGTTTCTGAACCTGGCCAACACCGCCGAGCAGTACCACAGCATTTCGCCAAAAGGCGAAGCAGCCAGCAACCCGGAAGTGATTGCTCGCACTCTGCGTAAACTGAAAGAGCAGCCCAACCTCGATGAAGCCACCATCAAAAAAGCCGTCGAATCTCTCTCCCTGGAGCTGGTTCTCACCGCCCACCCGACCGAGATCACCCGCCGTACGCTGATCCATAAAATGGGTGAAGTGAACGCCTGTCTCAAGCAACTTGATAACAAAGACCTCGTCGATTACGAGCGCCATCAGCTGATGCGCCGTCTGCGCCAGTTGATTGCCCAGTCCTGGCATACGGATGAAATCCGCAAGCTGCGCCCAAGCCCGGTTGATGAAGCCAAATGGGGCTTCGCGGTGGTTGAAAATAGCCTGTGGGAAGGCGTACCAAATTATCTGCGCGAGCTGAACGAACAACTGGAAGAGCATCTGGGCTATAAGCTGCCCGTTGATTTTGTCCCGGTTCGCTTTACCTCCTGGATGGGCGGCGACCGCGATGGCAACCCGAACGTAACGGCGAATATCACCCGTCACGTGCTGCTACTCAGCCGCTGGAAAGCGACCGATCTGTTCCTGAAAGACATTCAGTTTCTGATTTCTGAGCTGTCGATGGTGGATGCCACACCGGAACTGTTGGCACTGGTGGGCGAAGAAGGCGCAGCAGAACCTTACCGTTATCTGATGAAAACCCTGCGTTCACGTCTGATGGCAACCCAGGCCTGGCTGGAAGCCCGTCTGAAAGGCGAGAAATTGCCGAAACCTGCGGGACTTCTCACCCAAAATGAACAGCTCTGGGACCCGCTATATGCGTGCTATCAGTCTCTGCAGGCCTGTGGCATGGGCATTATCGCCAATGGCGAATTGCTCGACACCCTACGCCGCGTGAAATGTTTCGGCGTACCGCTGGTACGTATTGATATTCGTCAGGAAAGCACCCGTCACACTGAAGCCCTTGGCGAACTGACCCGTTATCTGGGCATTGGCGACTACGAAAACTGGTCGGAAGCGGATAAACAGGCTTTCCTGATCCGCGAGCTGAACTCCAAGCGTCCGCTGCTCCCACGTAACTGGGAGCCGAGCAACGACACCCGCGAAGTGCTCGACACCTGCCGGGTCATTGCCGAAGCCCCGTATGGCTCCATTGCCGCCTATGTTATCTCAATGGCCAAAACACCATCGGATGTACTGGCCGTACATCTGCTACTGAAAGAAGCCGGTATCGGTTTTGCTATGCCGGTTGCCCCGCTGTTTGAAACGCTGGACGACCTCAACAACGCCGATGACGTCATGTCTCAGCTCCTGAACATTGACTGGTACCGTGGCTTTATTCAGGGCAAACAGATGGTCATGATTGGCTACTCTGACTCCGCAAAAGATGCAGGCGTGATGGCGGCCTCCTGGGCGCAATATCAGGCGCAGGACGCGTTGATCAAAACCTGCGAAAAAGCCGGTATCGAACTGACGCTGTTCCACGGTCGCGGTGGCTCCATTGGTCGCGGTGGCGCGCCTGCGCATGCGGCGCTGCTCTCTCAACCACCCGGCAGCCTGAAAGGCGGTCTGCGCGTGACAGAACAAGGGGAGATGATCCGCTTTAAGTACGGCCTGCCGGAAGTGACCATCAGCAGCCTGTCGCTGTATACCGCAGCAATTCTGGAAGCCAACCTGTTACCGCCGCCAGAGCCGGAAGATAACTGGCGTCACATTATGGATGAGCTTTCCGATATTTCCTGTGAGCTCTATCGTGGATATGTACGTGAAAACAAAGACTTCGTCCCCTACTTCCGCTCCGCAACGCCAGAGCAGGAACTGGGTAAATTACCGCTCGGCTCACGTCCGGCAAAACGTCGCCCAACCGGCGGGGTAGAGTCTCTGCGCGCAATTCCGTGGATTTTTGCCTGGACGCAGAACCGCCTGATGCTCCCGGCGTGGCTGGGTGCAGGCACCGCACTGCAAAAAGTGGTTGAAGACGGTAAGCAAAGCGAACTCGAAGCAATGTGCCGCGACTGGCCATTCTTCTCCACACGTCTTGGCATGCTGGAAATGGTTTTCGCCAAAGCAGATCTGTGGCTGGCAGAATACTACGATCAGCGCCTGGTCAAAAAAGAGCTGTGGCCGCTGGGTGAAGAGCTGCGTCAGCGCCTGGAAGCCGATATCGATGTCGTGCTGGCGATTGCCAACGACTCACATTTGATGGCCGACCTGCCGTGGATTGCCGAGTCCATTCAGTTAAGAAATATTTATACTGACCCGCTGAATGTCTTACAGGCTGAGCTGTTACACCGCTCACGCCTGGCGGAAGAGCAAGGCAATGCACCGGATCCGCGCGTTGAACAAGCGCTGATGGTGACAATCGCTGGTGTCGCAGCCGGCATGCGTAATACAGGCTAACGTCCCCCCTCGTCGCCTTCGTGCTATTGTACGAAGGCGACAACAAAAACTGCTGTCATAACCGCTTCTTTTTCAATATATTCCCGCCTGAATATATTCACACTGTGAATATATCAACAGCAAAACACGATCCTAAGATCGTGATGCTTAAGTTCCTCTTAATATTAAGTCGCTACTCTTGGCGCTACGATTAAAGACAGGCTCACATTATGCAATCCTTACAACTCCAGTCTAAACCTAAATTTAGCTGGAAAGCCCTGGGTTGGGCGCTCCTCTATTTTTGGTTTTTTTCCACTTTACTCCAGGTCGTTATTTGTTTAACCGGATATAGCGGAACTAATGGATTACGCGACTCCTTGCTATTCAGTTCGCTGTGGTTAATCCCGGTATTTTTATTTCCAAACCGTATCCGTATTATTGCTGCCGTCATTGGCATGGTGCTATGGGCGGCCTCGCTGGCTGCTCTGAGCTATTACGTCATCTACGGACAAGAGTTCTCGCAAAGCGTTCTGTACGTGATGTTTGAAACCAATGCGAACGAAGCCAGCGAATATCTCAGCCAGTATTTCAGCCTAAAAATTGTTCTTATCGCCCTGGCCTATACGGCTATCGCTATTCTGCTGTGGACGCGTCTGCGCCCTGTTCATATTCCATCGCCCTGGCGCTATCTGGTGTCGTTTGCATTGTTATACGGTTTGATTCTGCATCCGATAGCCGTTAACACTTTCATCAAACACAAGCCGTTTGAAAAAACGGTAAATGGTCTCGCCTCACGTATGGAGCCCGCCGCACCGTGGCAATTCATCTCCGGGTATTATCAGTACCGTCAGCAGTTGACCTCACTCAATAGCCTGCTGAATGAGAACAATGCCCTGCCGCCACTGGCTAACTTCAAAGATAACTCCGGCGATGCTCCACGTACGCTGGTGCTGGTCATTGGCGAGTCAACGCAGCGTGGTCGCATGAGCCTGTATGGTTACCCGCGCGAAACGACGCCAGAACTGGATGCATTGCATAAATCCGATCCTAACTTCACCGTATTCAATAATGTCGTGACCTCACGTCCGTACACCATTGAAATCCTGCAACAGGCGCTGACCTTCGCCAACGAGAAGAATCCGGACCTGTACCTGACTCAACCGTCTCTGATGAATATGATGAAACAGGCAGGTTATAAAACCTTCTGGATCACCAATCAGCAGACGATGACGGCTCGCAACACCATGCTGACCGTGTTCTCTAAGCAGACGGATAAGCAGTTCTATATGAATCAGCAGCGTACGCAAAGTGCGCGCGAATATGACAGCAACGTGCTGGCGCCATTTAAAGAAGTATTGGCCGACCCGGCACCGAAAAAGTTCATCATCGTGCACCTGCTGGGTACGCATATTAAGTACAAATTCCGCTATCCGGATGGTCAGGGTAAATTCGATAACAATGTCGACAACGTTCCCCCCGGCCTGGATGATGATGAGCTGGAAGCATACAACGATTACGACAGCGCGAATGTCTACAATGACCATATCATTGCCAGTCTGATCAAAGACTATAAAGCGACAGATCCGAACGGCTTCCTGCTCTACTTCTCCGATCACGGGGAGGAGGTATACGATACGCCACCGCATAAAACCCAGGGTCGTAATGAAGACAACCCGACGCGCCATATGTATACGGTACCGTTCCTGCTGTGGACCTCTGAAAAATGGCAGGCTGCACACCCGCGTGACTTCTCACAGGATGTGAATCGTAAATACAGCAGTTCAGAGCTTATCCACACCTGGTCTGATTTAGCGGGATTCACCTACGACGGTTTCGATCCGACCCGATCCATTACCAGCCCGCAGTTCAAAGAGACGACCCGCTGGATTGGCAATCCGTACAAAAAGAATGCCCTGATTGATTACGATAGCCTGCCGTACGGCGATCAAATCGGTAATCAGTAATACTCGTATCGGCCACTCTTAAAGAGTGGCCTTTTTTTATGATGGCGGTTACTGTTTCCCCTGTCTGCTGCCTGCAAGGGATTAACATGTATCACGACGTCAGCCATCTTCTCTCCCGCCTGATTAACGGCCCCACGCCGCTGCGACAGGTTTATTTTGCCAGCACCAGTAGCTCAACGCCGGAGCTGGCGTATCAGGTCGATTTTCCCCGGTTGGAAATTGTGCTGGAAGGTGAGTTCACCGATAACGGAGTTACTGGCGCATCCGCGACGTTACTGCCTTACGATGTGCTATTCGTTCCGGCTGGCAGCTGGAACTTTCCGCAGTGGCTCACACCGGTCACCACGCTCAGCATTCTGTTCGGCAAACAGCAACTGGGTTTCAGCATCGTCCAGTGGGACGGCAAGCAGTATCAAAATCTTACCCGCCAGCACGTCGCGCGGCGTGGGCCACGAATTGGCTCTTTCCTGCTGCAAACGCTCAATGAAATGCAGATGCAACCGCAGGAGCAACAAACCGCAAGGCTAATCGTTGCGAGCTTACTGAGCCACTGCCGCGATCTGCTGGGCAGCCAGATCCAGACCGCATCACGCAGTCAGGCGCTTTTCGAAGCCATTCGCGACTATATTGATGAACGCTACGCTTCGCCGCTCACCCGAGAATCCGTCGCGCAAGCGTTTTACATCTCACCCAATTACCTCTCCCACCTGTTTCAAAAAACGGGCGCTATCGGGTTTAACGAATACCTGAATCACACGCGACTGGAACACGCGAAAACGCTACTGAAGGGTTATGAGCTGAAGATCAAAGAAGTGGCGCACACCTGTGGGTTTGTTGACAGCAACTATTTCTGCCGCCTGTTTCGCAAAAATACCGAACGTTCGCCGTCAGAATATCGTCGGCAATACCACAGCCAACTGACGGAGATAAAAGCTAATCCAAAGTAAGATGTGTGTGCTGTGGTGCAGAAAGCAGCTTTCGCACGGCGCTCATCACCCGCTGCGGCTCACGCAGAAATGCGCTAATGCCCGACTGGACGTATCGGCTCTGCGTAAATCGCTCTGCTCCTGCCAGTTCAATATCGGTAATGAGCAACACCGCATCAGCACGGTTAATATCCTCTTCCGTCAGGCGATTTTCGGTACCCAACGCGCCCTGAGTTTCAATCTTGATGCTCCATTTCTCCTGCTGGCAGAGTTTCTCCAGCCGTTCAGCGGCCATATAAGTATGGGCCACGCCGCTTACGCACGCGGTGACAGCAACCAGATATCGTACAGGTGCGATGGCCATACTATCCTCCTACTGTTACCTGAAATCCGGCGCATTCTGCCATCTTACGTATAAAACCTATCTCTTGCGCCGACGGGACGGGCACTTCTTTCATCGACCAGGGTAATCCGAGCAGGTTGTATTTCGGTTCGCCATATTGATGAAACGGTAGCAGGTGCACCTGCTTTATGCCCAATGATGACAACAGCGTCAACGCCTGCTGCGTGTTCTCTACATTCATCGTAAAGCCCGGAATCAGCGGCAGGCGAGGTATGACATTAATTCCTTCAGCGACCATTAGTCGTAAATTCGCCAGCACGCGCGGCAGGTTCATATTAATGGTCTCACGCGCCAAATGGACATCCATAATTTTGAGGTCAAACAGCACCTCATCGCACTCTCTTGCCAGCGATAACAAACGACTGGCTGGCGCATCGCCAGCCGTTTCAATCGCGCAGCGAACATCCCAGCGCCGCAGACGTTGCAGGAATCGTACGGCAAAGGGCGCTTGCATCAGCACTTCACCACCCGAAAGCGTCACTCCCCCGCCAGAGGTGCGAAAGAAAATATCATCTTTCATCACTTCACGTTCCAGCTCATCCAGTGAGATATCACGACCAATACGTTCAAACGCACCGGAGGGACACTCATCAGCATCACGTAGACAGGGTGTACAGTGCAGGCATTTACTCTCCCGCCGTACTGTTTCAATACGTGGGGAGAGAGATTCAGGGTTGGCGCACCACGGGCAAGTATGCGGACAACCTTTAAAAAAGACTACCGTACGAATACCTTGTCCATCATTCAGTGAGTAACGCTGAATATTAAATATACGCGCGACGTCCTCGCCACGTGGGTCAATAACCTCACAGCTGATGCGCGGTGCGGCGAATGATGTCATCCTGGATCTCCTTCGACAGCTCGACAAAGAAGGCGCTGTAACCCGCCACGCGCACCACCAGCCCGGCGAAATCTTGTGGGCGCTGCTGCGCTTCTCGCAATGTGTCGGCATTCACCACGTTAAACTGGATGTGCTGGAGCTTGAGCTGGGTAAATGCCCGCAGAAAATCCGCCAGCTTGCGTAAACCAGCCTCACCTTCCAGTGTGGCTGGCGTAAACTTCACGTTCAGCAAAGTCCCATTGGAAAGCAATGTGTTATCCAGCTTGCTGACCGATTTCAATACCGCCGTCGGCCCTTGCATATCCTGCCCCAGCATCGGCGACAGCCCTCCGTCCGCCAACTGTTCCCCGGCGAAGCGACCATCTGGTGTCGCTCCGACGACCGAACCCAGCGGCACGTGCGCAGAGACAGTATATGAACCCGGTGTAAATTGCCCGCCGCGTGGATTCTGGTATTTCTCTACCTCTTTGCAGTAATGACGCAGCAGTTCGGCGCTGATGTTATCTACATCATCAATATCGTTGCCGTATTTTTCGAAGCGGTTAATCAGCCTGGCGCGAATTTTCTCGCCTTCCGGGGTAGCAAAGTTGTCTTTTAGCACCGACAAAAGTTCGTCAAAAGTTAAGCGCTGTTGTTCAAATACCAGTCCATTGAGCGCATGCAGCGAATCGCTCAGGTTCGCAATGCCGATTCCCTGTACGCCGGAGAAGTTATAACGCGCGCCGCCGTCGGTAATATCACACCCTTTATCCAGACAATCGCTAATAAACGAGGAGAGCAGCGGCACCGGCGCCCAGTCGCGATGACCGATATCGCAGATATTACTGCCTTCGACCATCAACGTAATGTAGTGGCTGATTTTGGCACGAATATGCTTCAACAGGTCTTCGTACGTCAGCGCGCGATTGCCTTCGTTCTCATGCAGGCAGATTTCCATTACTTTCAGCAGATTAAACATGGCGATGTCGTGCAAACCGTATGTTCTGCCTGGAATAGACAGCTCGACACAGCCGACTACCGCGTAATCTCGCGCATCTTCCAGCGAGACGCCACGGTTAAGAAATGCGGGCACCACCACTTCATCATTAAAGATTTGCGGGATGCCGGTCCCGAGGCGAATGGTCTGTGCCGTTTTCATCAGGAACGGCGTATCGATCAACGCGTTCGTGCGCACACCGAGATTTGGTTGCGGCAGTTGTACGCTCTGATAAGCATCAAGGCAGAGAAACGACAGTACATTTACCGCACTACGACCATTCTCCGTCAATCCCCCAAGCAGTGCGGTGTAACCCGTTGGGAAGCCAGCGAAATAGCGCGCGCTGCTGGTGGATCGCAGCAGTACAATGTCATTGCATTTCACCCATAGCGATTCGAGGATTTCTTTTAAGAGTGCAGGATCTTCCCCCTGCGTCAGCGAGGTTTGATAAAACGGCAGCATATACTGGTCGAAGCGTCCGAGTGAGAGCGAACTGGCGTTGGACTCATATTGCAAAATAATGTTCATGTACCAGAACAGCTGACATGCTTGCCAGAAGGTTTGCGGCTTATGCTGGGCGTTATGCCGGGAGTTTTCCGCAATCGTCAGCAATTCCTGACGTCGCTGCGCATCCGGGCAGTTTTCCGCCATTTGTTCTGCCAGCAGGGCGTAACGCAGAATGTGGCTTTGCGAAGCCTCAAGCAGCAACAGAGCAGCCTGATAAAAGTGGTTATCCGGCAGCTGCAGACAATGCGCCCGCATCTGCGCTACCAGTTCGCCAAGCCCGAGATTCAACAGGCGCGGATAATCAATAATGATATGCCCCTGACCTTTATCCGTCTGGTTAACGCTAAAAATCTGCGTACGGACAGCGGCTTTTACCTCATCGGTCATCTGACCGTTGATGAAATCTTTCATCGACCGCTTTTCCCAGTACGGATACAGCACATCGCGATAGAGATGTTTATCCTCTTCGCTGATGTCAAAACGGTCCTGCGGACGGGTTGGAAACTGCTCCAGCTCGTTGAGCAGCCAGTAAGGATCCATTTCCGGCGACATTATGCCCGCCCGCGGTTTAACGGTACGGTTCCCGGCTATCAGTTCCTCATCACGAATCGATATTTCAACGTGCTCAAGAATATATGCGGTGGCTTTCGCCCGCCGCAGAATAACCGGCTCTCCCTCCGTCTGCTGGTGGCTGGCGGTATATAGCAGCGCACGCTCAAGCGAAATTTCGCGGTTATTCTGAAACAGAGCGTTTTTTAAACGTTGGATACGGTTAGTCATGAGGAACTCCTGTAGAAAAACTGATGCCAGATGGCGCTGTGCTTATCTGGCCTACGTATCAGTAGGCCGGATAAGTCGAAACCACCCTCCGGCAAACAAACCGTTATGCGGTTTGCGCAAGGTGTGCGCCAATCTTGTTCATGATGGCGTCGGCACGTTTCACTGCATCGCTGATGTTGACACGAACGATAGTTTTGCCCGCAAAACGCTCTTCAAACTTAATACCAATGTCTTTGGTCAGAATCACCATGTCGGCTTCTGCCACATCCGCCGCGGTCAGTTCGTTTTCCAGACCGATCGACCCCTGAGTCTCAACCTTTACTTCCCACCCCTTGGCTTTAGCGGCGCTTTCCAGCGCTTCGGCGGCCATATAGGTGTGGGCAACGCCAGAAGGACATGCAGTTACTGCGATAATCTTGGTCATGACTCATTCCTCGCTTAATTCATTTCAAAATCTAAATCCAGGTCGTCTTCTTTCTGGTCGACCTGAGACACTTTTTTCCGCGCCAGACTTTTCAGTACATTAACGCACACTGCGGTCACTACAGCCCCCACGGCAACCGCCGCGATATAACCCAATTTTCCTTCCACGACCGGCAGAACAATCAGCCCGCCCCAGCCGGCATAACACTGCGCACCAAACAGCGCGGCGGTTACCGTACCGCAGGCCGAACCCACCATAATGGATGGGATAACGCGCAGCGGATCGGCGGCAGCAAAAGGAATTGCGCCTTCCGTTACGCCAACGCAGCCCATCACCAGCGCGGCTTTACCGGCTTCACGTTCTTCAGAAGAGAAATTCTTACGACCAATCAGCGTCGCCAAACCTAAGCCCAGCGGCGGCACGCAGATCCCTACCGCGGCGATTGCCACCACGGTATAAACACCCTGAGCCACGCAAATCAGCATGAAGGCGTAGGCAACTTTGTTAATCGGCCCACCCATATCGAAGGCCAACATCAGTCCCATAATTACCGCCAGCAGCACGATGCTGCCCTGCTGCATACCCTGCAGCCACTCGGTCAGGCTAGTGGTTAACGCGCCAACGGGTTCTCCCAGGCCCCACATCATGATGCCTGCGGTGATAAAGGTGCCGACAATAGGAATAACGAAGATAGGCATTACCGATCGCAATACCTTATGTACGGGGATCTTCTTCAGATAATGGACGACGATACCGCCAATAATCCCGGCAATTAGCGCGCCGAAAAAACCTGCGCCGAAGCTGTTTCCCACCCATGCGCCAATCGCACAAGGGGCGAGAGCAGAACGTTCAGCAATGGAATAACCAATGTAAGCGGCAAGGAATGGCACCATCAACGTCAGCCCTGCGACGCCAATATCAAACAGTTTCTTGAGATTAGGATCGGTCGCTGCATCCGGTACCGCGCCCTTGCCATACAACATGACGGAGACCGCCAGCAAAATTCCACCCGCGACTACGAAGGGGATCATATGCGAAACACCCGTCATCAGGTGCTGACGGGTGTTTTTCAGGATTTGTACCAACTCTTTCATAAGTCGCTCCCAGGCTGCCTAAAGCCCATATCCATAAACTTGTTGCGGAAAACAATAGGCAATCCGACGCGGCGCAAACAGTGGATAAAAAGGCCATTTGCTGGACTTTTGTAATGTCAGCGCAAAAATGCGATCCGCCTCATAACTTGTAGTTTCTCGGAATTTATAGAGGACAAACTGACTTGTGAGGGATATCTCACTTTGATGGTTACATTACATTTATCCAGTTTTTGGCAGATTTGTCAGATGGCAGGCTCAGGCGTTGCCCTTTTATCCTGTAGCGAGAAATCGTTATGGGAGATGAGGCTATGGCCCTGATTGTGGAATTTACCTGTGAGCTGCCCAATGGCGTACATGCGCGCCCGGCAAGTCACATAGAAACGCAGTGCAACACCTTTACTTCGCACATTGAGTGGCACAACCTGCGTACCGAACGTAGGGGTAACGCCAAGAGCGCATTGGCGCTGATTGGCACCGATACTCTGGCAGGTGATAGCTGCCAGTTGCTGATTTCCGGTGCTGATGAACAGGCAGCCCACCAGCATTTAACCCAATGGTTACGTAATGAATTTCCACACTGCGATGCACCGCTAGCGGAAGCCAAAAGCAACGAGCTGGAGCCACTTCCTGCATCCCTCACTAATCTAAACCCACAGTTTTTTCGCGCTCGCACCGTCTGCAGCGGCAGTGCGGGAGGCATTCTGAGTCTGCTCTCTTCGCTGGATCTCAACGCCCTTAACAATCTCCCATCCGCTAAAGATATTGAAACCGAGCAGGTGGCGCTGGATAACGGCTTAACGCTGCTGATGAAGAATATTGCGTTTCGGTTACTCGACAGCGACGGCGCAACCAGTGCGATTCTGGAAGCACACCGCTCGCTGGCAAGCGACCTCTCACTGCGTCAGCACCTGCTCGCTGGAGTATCTCGCGGGTTAAGCTGCGCCCAGGCGATTGTCGAAAGTGCCGGACATTTTTGTGATGAATTCGCCCGCTCCAGCAGCAGTTATTTACAGGAACGTGCGCTGGATGTGCGCGATGTCTGCTTCCAGCTTCTGCAGCAAATTTATGGAGAGCAGCGTTTCCCTGCGCCGGGAAAACTAACCCAGCCTACGGTCTGTATGGCGGACGAGCTCACACCGAGCCAGTTCCTCGAACTGGACAAAACATTGCTGAAAGGCTTGCTGTTAAAAAGCGGCGGTACCACTTCACACACGGTGATTCTCGCCCGGTCATTCAACATTCCTACGCTGGTTGGCGTGGATATTGAATCCTTAATGCCATGGCTGCAGCAAACGGTTTATATCGATGGTAACGCAGGAGCGGTCATTGTTGCCCCTGATGAATCCGTCGTACGTTACTACCAGCAGGAAGCCCGTATCCAGGATGCCATTCGAGAACAACAACGTATCTGGCTGACCCAGGAGGCGCGCACGGGTGATGGCATCCGCATGGAAGTCGCCGCCAACATCGCCCATTCCGTGGAAGCGCAAGCAGCCTTTGGCAACGGTGCGGAAGCGGTTGGCCTGTTCCGCACGGAAATGCTGTATATGGACCGTACCTGCGCCCCGGATGAGAACGAGCTATACAACATTTTCTGCCAGGCGCTGGAGCCCGCGCAGGGACGCAGCATCATTGTGCGCACCATGGATATCGGCGGTGATAAACCCGTTGATTACCTGAATATTCCTGCCGAAGCCAACCCGTTCCTCGGTTATCGCGCGGTGCGTATCTATGAAGAATACGCCGCTTTGTTTACCACACAACTGCGATCGATCCTGCGCGCATCAGCGCACGGTAGCCTGAAAATCATGATCCCAATGATCTCCTCTATGGAAGAGATCCTGTGGGTCAAAGAGAAGCTGGCCGAAGCTAAACAGCAACTGCGTACTGAACACATCCCGTTTGATGAGAAGATCCCGCTCGGTATCATGCTGGAGGTTCCGTCGGTGATGTTCATCATCGATCAATGCTGCGAAGAAATTGATTTCTTTAGTATTGGCAGTAATGACCTGACGCAATACCTGCTGGCGGTCGACCGCGACAACGCCAAAGTTACCCGCCATTACAACAGCCTGAATCCAGCCTTCTTGCGCGCACTGGATTACGCCGTACAGGCGGTACATCGGCAGGGGAAATGGATTGGCCTGTGCGGCGAACTTGGCGCTAAAGGTTCAGTGCTACCGCTGCTTGTGGGACTGGGTCTGGACGAGATCAGCATGAGCGCTCCCTCCATTCCCGCCGCCAAAGCGCGGATGGCGCAACTTGACAGCCGCGCCTGCCGTCAGTTGCTGAATCAAGCAATGGCGTGTCGAACGTCGCTGGAGGTCGAACATCTGCTGGCCCAGTTCCGCATGACCCAACAGGATACCCCTCTGGTTACCGCCGAGTGCATCACGCTGGATAGCGACTGGCGTAGTAAAGAGGAGGTCATCAAAGGGATGACCGACAACCTCCTGCTGGCAGGTCGTTGCCGCTATCCGCGTAAACTGGAAGCCGATCTGTGGGCGCGCGAAGCGGTCTTCTCTACCGGATTAGGTTTTAGCTTCGCGATTCCGCACAGCAAATCAGAACATATTGAGCAGTCCACTATCAGCGTAGCGCGCCTGCAAGCGCCGGTACGTTGGGATGATGATGATGCGCAATTCATTATTATGCTGACGCTCAACAAACACGCCGCGGGCGACCAGCATATGCGTATTTTCTCGCGTCTGGCACGGCGCATTATGCATGAAGAATTCCGTAACGCGCTGGTTAACGCCGTCTCTGCCGACGCTATCGCCAGCCTGCTGCAACATGAACTTGAACTTTAAAGAGGGTGTTTTTGTATGGAACTTTACCTTGATACCGCCAACGTCGCGGAAGTCGAACGTCTGGCACGCATCTTCCCAATCGCGGGTGTCACCACCAACCCAAGCATTGTGGCAGCAAACAAAGAATCCATCTGGGATGTGCTGCCGCGCCTGCAAAACGCCATTGGCGAAGAGGGCATTCTGTTTGCCCAAACCATGAGCCGCGACGCACAAGGCATGGTGGAGGAAGCCAAACGTCTGAGCAACGCGGTCCCCGGTCTGGTGGTAAAAATCCCGGTGACATCCGAAGGTCTGGCCGCGATCAAGATGCTGAAAAAAGAGGGTATCACCACGCTGGGAACCGCCGTGTACAGTGCCTCTCAGGGGCTGCTGGCAGCGCTGGCGGGGGCGAAATATATCGCACCTTACGTTAACCGTATTGACGCGCAGGGCGGCGACGGAATTCGCACGGTACAAGAACTGCAAACGTTACTGGAACTGCATGCGCCAAACAGCATGGTACTGGCAGCCAGCTTTAAAACCCCTCGTCAGGCGCTGGATTGCTTACTGGCTGGATGCGAAGCAATCACCCTGCCATTAGACGTAGCGCAACAAATGCTCAATACCCCTGCGGTAGAGTCAGCAATAGAGAAGTTTGAACATGACTGGAACAATACATTTGGTCACATCAACCTGTGAGGGAAATAAAGTATGGATCGCATTATTCAATCACCTGGTAAGTACATCCAGGGTGCCGATGTTATTACCCGTCTTGGCAACTACCTCAAACCACTGGCAGAGCGCTGGCTGGTCGTTGGGGACAAGTTTGTCTTAGGCTTTGCCCAGGGCGCACTGGAAAAAAGCTTCCAGGATGCCGGACTGGCGCTGGAGATTGCACCGTTTGGCGGCGAGTGTTCACAAAACGAAATCGACCGTCTGCGTGGCGTGGCAGAAAAAGCGCAATGTGGCGCAGTACTTGGTATTGGCGGCGGTAAAACGCTGGATACTGCCAAAGCGCTGGCGCACTTTATGGGCGTGCCTGTCGCCATTGCGCCAACCATCGCCTCTACCGATGCACCGTGCAGCGCGCTGTCCGTTATTTACACCGATGCCGGTGAATTCGATCGCTATTTGCTGCTGCCCAATAACCCGGACAGGGTCATTGTTGATACCAAAATTGTCGCGGGCGCACCGGCGCGTCTGTTAGCCGCGGGCATCGGCGATGCGTTGGCGACCTGGTTCGAAGCGCGCGCCTGTTCACGCAGCGGCGCAACCACCATGGCGGGCGGTCAGTGCACTCAGGCGGCGCTGGCGCTGGCTGAGCTGTGCTTTAATACGCTGATAGAAGAAGGTGAAAAAGCGATGCTGGCTGCCGAGCAGCACGTGGTAACGCCTGCGCTGGAGCGCGTTATTGAAGCCAACACCTATCTGAGCGGCGTCGGTTTTGAAAGCGGCGGTCTGGCGGCGGCGCACGCCATCCATAACGGTCTGACGGCAATCCCGGATGCGCATCACTATTACCACGGCGAGAAAGTGGCTTTCGGCACGCTGACGCAACTGGTACTGGAAAACGCGCCGGTCGATGAAATTGAAACCGTTGCGGCGCTGTGTCATTCCGTTGGCCTGCCGATTACCCTGGCGCAACTGGACATCAAACAGGATATTCCGGCGAAAATGCGCATTGTGGCTGAAGCTGCCTGTGCCGAAGGCGAAACCATCCACAACATGCCTGGCGGCGCAACGCCGGACCAGGTGTATGCTGCCCTGCTGGTGGCTGACCAGTACGGTCAACGTTACCTGCAAGAGTGGGAATAACCGACCAATAAAAATCCCCGCAATTGCGGGGATTTTTTTGTTCATACTATGCCGGAACCGCGCAAGCGGCATCCGGCATGGTCTGTTACAGCAGATCGAAACGATCCAGGTTCATCACTTTCACCCATGCGGCAACGAAATCTCTCACGAACTTCTCGTGAGCATCGCTGCAGGCATAAACTTCAGCCACTGCGCGCAGTACAGAGTTAGAACCAAACACCAGATCGGCGCGAGTTGCGGTGTATTTTACTTCGCCGCTCGAACGGTCACGACCTTCAAACAGCTCTTGTGACTCATCAACCGCCTTCCACTCATGACGCATATCCAGCAGATTGACGAAGAAGTCAGTGCTGAGTACGCCAGGGCGATCGGTAAAGACGCCGTGCTGGCTACCATCAAAGTTGGTGCCCAGTACGCGCATACCGCCCACCAGCACGGTCATTTCCGGTGCGGTTAGCGTCAACTGCTGCGCTTTGTCGATCAGCAGCGACTCGGTGGTCGACACGTCAGGACGAGCGCGGTAGTTACGGAAACCATCGGCAATCGGCTCAAGCAGTTCAAACATCTCAATATCCGTTTGATCCTGACGCGCATCCACACGACCCGGCGCAAAAGGTACCTTGATGCTGACACCCGCAGCGCTAGCCGCCTGCTCGATACCGACAACACCGGCCAGCACGATAATATCGGCCAACGAGGCAGTATGGGCAGACTTATAAATACCTTCCAGCACAGGCAGAACGCGTGCCGCAGTGGCATTCACATCCCAGCCGCGTTGTGGGTCCAGCGCCAGACGCGCACCGTTAGCGCCGCCACGTTTATCCCCGCCACGGAAAGTCGATGCCGAAGCCCACGCTACCGATACCAGTTCGCCCACGGACAGTCCGGAAGCAGCGATGGTCGCCTTCAGCTTCAGGATATCTTCTTCGCTTGGGTTGAAGAACGCATGCGGCAGCGGGTCTTGCCAAATCAGATCTTCTTTTGGCACTTCCGGGCCAATGTAACGCGATTTTGGCCCCATATCGCGGTGCGTCAGTTTAAACCACGCACGGGCAAACGCTTCGTTGAACGCTTGCGGATCGTTCAGGAAACGGCGAGAGATCTTTTCGAACTCAGGATCGAAACGCAGCGTCAGGTCGGTAACCAGCATCGTCGGCTTGCGTTTTTTCGACGGATCAAACGGATCGGGAATAATTTCTGGCGCGTCAACCGCTTCAAACTGAATCGCGCCTGCCGGACTGCGAGTCTGCACCCACTCATATTTGAACAGGTTCTCGAAGAAATAATTGCTCCATTGGGTAGGCGTCTGCGTCCACACCACTTCCAGACCGGAAGTAATTGCATCCGCGCCCGCGCCACTACCGTAGCTGCTGGCCCAGCCCAGGCCCTGCGCTTCAATCGGTGCGGATTCTGGATCGGCGCCAACGTGCGATGCCGCTGCTGCGCCGTGGGTTTTGCCCAACGTATGACCGCCGCCAATCAGCGCCACGGTTTCTTCGTCGTTCATCCCCATGTTACCGAAGGTCGCGCGAATAGCCGCTGCCGCAGAAAGCGGTTCGCCGCTATGGTCTGGCCCTTCCGGGTTCACATAAATAAGGCCCATTTCGGTGGCGCCCAGCGGCGCTTTTGCCAGCTCTTCCGGGTGACGGTGAGTCAGCCAGGCTTTTTCATCACCCCAGTTTACGTCGAGATCCGGTTCCCAGACATCTTCACGACCGGCACCAAAGCCAAAGGTACGGAAACCTGAGTTTTCCAGCGCCACGTTACCCGCGAGGATAAACAGGTCGGCCCAGGAAATTTTCTGACCATATTTCTGCTTGATTGGCCACAGCAGACGACGTGCTTTATCAAGGCTGACGTTGTCCGGCCAGGAGTTCAGTGGTGCAAAACGCTGCTGTCCGCGACCCGCTCCACCGCGTCCATCGATAGAGCGATAGGTTCCCGCGCCGTGCCATGCCATGCGGATAAACAATCCGGCATAGGTTCCCCAGTCAGCGGGCCACCACGGTTGAGATTCGGACAGAAGGGCTCTGAGATCCCCTTTCAGGGCAGAATAGTCGAGTTTACTAAACTCTTTGCGGTAGTCGAAGTCCTCACCCAGCGGGTTCGAACGGTTGGAATGTTGGTTTAAAAGATCAACGCGGAGTTGATTTGGCCACCAGTCGCGGTTATTCGTTCCTGCTCCCGCGCTCTGATCGTGACCGCCTTGATGAAAAGGACACTTACCGGCAGTTGATGCGTTTTGGCTATCGTCGGACATGCTCATCTATATGCTCCCTTTACAGTGTTCTGACTACGATATACACCACCAGAGATAAGATATAGTCGAAATAACCCACAGATTCGATAGCTAATTCCTTTTATATTTTAAGTTACAGAGATGTAGATCAAAATGATCAACAAAAAGCCCTCCGTAGAGGGCTGGGGCATCTGTTTAGTTAGGTCTTACACCCAGTGTGTGACAAATAGCGTAGCTCATCTCGGCACGGTTGAGGGTATAGAAGTGAAAATCCTTCACCCCTTCGCGACTGAGAATTTTCACCATATCCATGGCGATATTCGCGCCCACCAGCTTGCGGGTTTCCGCGTCATCATCAAGACCATCAAACATGGTCGACATCCACGC
Organism: Citrobacter sp. RHBSTW-00859; assembly: GCF_013729795.1. Taxonomy (NCBI): domain Bacteria; kingdom Pseudomonadati; phylum Pseudomonadota; class Gammaproteobacteria; order Enterobacterales; family Enterobacteriaceae; genus Citrobacter; species Citrobacter sp. RHBSTW-00859. The sequence goes on from NZ_CP056284.1 coordinate 4,843,876, forward strand.
AGGAATGCGGACGTTGGTCATGTCAGCAAATTTTTTCGCCTGCTTAAAGTTAGATACCGGCAGGATGCCCGGAATAATTTCCACATCGATTCCCGCAGACACACAGCGATCGCGAAAGCGCAGATAGCTTTCTACATCGAAGAAAAACTGGGTGATCGCGCGGTTTGCACCGGCATCAACCTTACGCTTCAGGTTCAGCAAATCGGCCTGAGCGCTTTTGGCTTCCGGGTGCACTTCCGGGTAAGCCGCAACGGAGATATCGAAGTCTGCAACGTCTTTCAGCAGAGTCACCAGGTCGGAAGCATACATATCCGGTTTACCGCTTCCCGGCGGCAGATCGCCGCGCAGGGCAACAATATGACGAATACCGTTTTGCCAGTAGTCCCGAGCAATGGTACGCAGCTCATCGCGGGTCGCATCAATGCATGTCAGGTGCGGGACCGCTTCAAGACCTGTGCGATCCTTAATGCCTTTAATAATGCTGTGCGTACGGTCGCGCTCACCAGAGTTTGCACCGTAAGTAACTGAAACAAACTTCGGCTTCAGGCTGCTCAGGCGATCGATGGAGTTCCACAGGGTTTGCTCCATTTCACTGGTGCGCGGCGGGAAAAACTCAAACGAAACGTTAATCTGACCCTGCACTTCTGCCAGGCTCTGATTCAGGGCTTCCCGCTGGTTGGCGTGAAAAAAGCTCATACCTTACCTCATCAATCTTTTGTCGTTATATGTTGTGTTGTGAACTGCTATACGTTTAGACGTCTAGATGTAAAAATGACGGAAAAGCATGCTGGCGTCAACACAAAAATCATCGTTAAAGGTGAGGAATACTCAGCCAACGTGAAAAAAATTCACATCAGCTTGAAATGGTGAGGGATTGCGTCACGACCGTCTGTAGCCACTCTACTTTTATTACGTTCTCAGGCAGCGTCGCTAACCCCATGCTAAGCCGCAATTCTGTATCAGTAAGCGGAAGGAAGATCACACCCTGACGCTGGATAGCGGAAAAGGAGGCCGGAACCAGGCTCAGACCGTCACCCTGCGCGATCCGTGCCAGCAGCACGTCATGTTCCATTGGCTCCTCAATAAGTGCAGGAGAGTAACCAGCACGACGAAAAATGTGTCGAGTGTAATCAAAAAAAGCAGGGTTACGTTCACGTTTGAACCAGAACAGCGGTCGGTGGTTCAGCGACGTTAACGAGAGCGAAGGCAGAGCCGCCTCTGGCCAGAGCGCGGGTAAGGCGGCGATCATCGATTCTTGCCAGCCGAGCGGCGTGACGCTAAGACCCGAATTCTCAAGCGGTAGCGCCACCAGCGCTGCATCCAGTTTTCCCCGACGCACCTGACGCGCCAGTTCAGGCGAACCATGACGGACAATATGTAGCTTCTGTACACGCGTAGCAAGCTGCGACTCAAGCGCCGCAAAAACACCCTGCTCAAACGCTGTACTTAGCCCTAAGCGCAGAGATTGCTCTCCCGTTTTCGCTATCTGACTCAACGCCGCCCAGGTTTTATCCTGTAGCGCCAATAGCGGGCGCACGATTTCAAGTACGCGCTGGCCGTCCTCCGTCAGCGTAAGTCCACGGGTATGACGGACAAAAAGCGTCACCCCCAGGCGCTCTTCAAGCTGGCGAATGTGGCGACTCAGCGGCGGCTGCGACATAAATAAACGCAGCGCCGCTCGACTCATGTTGTTCTCTTCCGCCACCACGGAAAAATAGCGTAGGAGGCGGATATCCAGAGAGTGCAAAGGCGATGTTGTCATACCGAAAAGGTATCACGGAAACGGTATTACCCCAATCATTCTGCGCGCTCTATCCTCATGCCGTACACGAACTCACGAGGTGATTATCATCGATTCAGAACGCTATTTAACCGGTCAGAGAATGCTGCAACAGGTTGATGGAAAAGGCGGAGATGCGGTAGTCGAAAGTCTGCAGGATATTGCGCCAGACTTCGCCCAATACCTGATTGAATTTCCTTTTGGCGACATCTATTCAAGGCCGGGGCTGGATTTACGCAGTAGAGAAATTGCCACCGTCGCCGCGCTCACCGCCATGGGTAACGCCGCACCGCAGCTTAAGGTACACATCGCCGCCGCGCTGCACGTTGGCTTAACGCAGGAAGAGATTATTGAAGTGATGATGCAGATGGCTGTTTATGCGGGATTCCCGGCAGCACTCAACGGCCTGTTCGCTGCAAAAGAGGTGTTTGCCTCCCCCAGAGGTTAAAACAAAGGCCAGCGGAATATCTGCTGGCCTGACCTCACTACGGTTTCACATCTTCCACACGCATGCCTTTGAGTTGCTCATCCGTCAGCGTATTTCCCGCTTTGAAATAATCCACGACCGCATTAGAGACATAGTAACCGCCGGATGTGTTACGCGCTTTACCTTCAGTAAATGTCGTGAAACCATCACCGCCGTCAGCCAGGAAGCTATTGGTGGCAATGTGATAAACCGTGGCATCCTCAATGGGTTTGCCGTTTAACGTCAATACGCTAACCCGCAGACCAACCGGTTTACTGCTGTCATACTTCATCTCCAGTCCTTTGGACACCTGCAATACACCGTTGCTTAAACCCGCGCCGTGCTCCATCAGGCTACGTAACTGCTTCCCGGTGAGATCCATGGTTGCCAGCTCATTCGGGAACGGGAAGGTGCTAATGACTGCGCCCATGGTGATGACTCCAGCAGGGATTTCATTCCGGATGCCGCCCGAGTTAGTGAGCGCTAACTGGGTATCTTTACCCGCCGCAACCAGCAACGCATCTGCCGCCAGATTTCCCAGCGAAGAAGATTCACCGTAAGCACGCGTCAGCTCAACCGGCGCGTTGGCAACCGTCTGCTGCACCACTTTATCGAGCTTTTTATTCCAGCCATCAATGACCTGTTTCGTCTGCGGGTCTGGCTGCCACTCATCAGCAAAAATGGTTTTCAGCTCGAAGTTCTTCACGGTAAATTGATGCGGTTTTTGCTGGTAATCCAGCACCAGTTTACCCACATCAATGCCGCCGCTGTCGGTAGACAGAATCAGGGTGTTACCTACTTTAATCGGCTCCGGCGTGCCCACATGCGCATGACCGGTGATCAGGATGTCCAACCCCTGCACCTGGCCTGCAGTCTGGATGTCTTTATCCAGCGCACGGCGTACATCGGTGCCCCCCAGACTGGACTGACGCGCTGGCGTGCCTTCATGGATCAGCGCCACGGTGAGATCGACTTTGCCTTTCAGCTCATCGATATAGCGTTGCAACCACTTCACTTCATCCCGCGCCTCGATCCCGACACGTGTCGCAGCGGAAACCGTATCATCAAAAGCAAACACGCCGTGCAGGCCAATCACGCCTATCTTTACGCCATCTTTTTCAATAATGGTGTAAGGCTTATCCCAGAACATTTTGCTGCTGTTTTGGTAAAAGATGTTGCCCTGCACGATCGGAAACTTTGCCTGGCTCAGTTGCAGCAGCGTATTGTCCCAACCGTGATCGAATTCATGATTACCCATGGTGACAGCGTCAAAATTCATGGTGTTCATGATATCGATAATCGCCTTCCCCTTGGTCAGGCTGCTGATATATGGCCCGGTGAAATAGTCGCCAGCATCCAAAAACCAGGTGGCGCTATTTTTCGCTTTCTCCTGCTTCACCATCGCCGAGATATTGGCCCAACCGCCAATATCTCGTGTGCCATTGGCAATCCATGGCACTTTATAAGGTTCGACATGGGCATGGAGATCGTTGGTATAAATAATCGTGACATCTTTGGCACTCGCCCAGAGCGGTAAAGATACCAGAACACCGACAGCAAGCATTTTTAGCTTCATAACCAATCCCTTTCAGTCATATAAAGATTCGCTACGTTACGTTCTGAAAGGTTTTTTTATGTGAGAAAACTCACATCCATCGGTGATAGTTGCAGGCCAAAATCAACGACCATTAAAAATCGTTGGTAACAGGATGACGTCACTGTTCACTATCAATTGCTGCAAATCCTTTGGCTGCAAAAATCTGGGGCTGGCGAGTTCAGCTGATTACAGCTGGCCAGAATATCGGCTGGGTTATGCCGCACTGCATTGTCGGGCATGCGGCAGCCTTCCACCGCTGTTTGATGAGGAACAGTTCCGTTGCTGGTTGTCGGCTTATTTAGCGGATTTTGCCGCTAATCGTGGTCAGTTTTGCCCATGTTGCTACCAGCGAGAAATCATTCGCTATGGGCATAATCCCCAGGGTAGCCAGCGCGTCCAGTGCCGAAACTGCAAAAAAGTGTGGACACCAAAGCAGGCGCCTCCCACCAGCATCGTTTTGCCAGAACAAATAGCGACGATTCCCTTGCTCGTCCCTTTTCAGGGCGTTAGTGCAGGCCAGCAACTCTATGTATTACTCTCTTTTGACGCTATTCGCGGCAATGTTCTGCATATTTCCAGCAACTTTACGCCGCACACTGCCGGCATATCATTGCTTTACCGCTGGCGTGGCAGTGCTGAGCCAACAGTCATTCACGACGATATCATTGAGCGAGTGAGTCAGCGGGAAACCCAGTTTTTACGCCGCAGCCAGTTTGATGAAATCCAGTACGGCAGCGCCATACTTAAACGGAACGCCAGCGGCGCGATTTTACGCCCGGTCATTACTGCCCATGGGCATTTCCGCCTGCTGAGCCATCTATGGCCAGAGGTAAAAACCCATATTATTGCCCACGAATGCTTCCTGCGCGGCGCAGCGATTACCGCATGGGCGGAACAGTTTCGCCATCATCGCGCCTCGCTGTGGTTTATTGATGAAGAAATGAATAGCGATAAGCGCACGCTGCCCTGGCAATTGCTGGGTAAAACGTATCAGGGATGGTGGCGAAATCAGTGGCAAATCTGGCAACGAGGCGATATGCGTAAAATGGTGTGTTTGTTAACGCAGGGGCGGGTTGAAGAAAGCGCGTCAATAACCCTGGCGGCAAGCCATCGTTTTCTCGCCTGGTTGCGGCAACAGACGGAATTTGAGCAAAGTATCCGTTACTCTGCCCATTCGGTGTTTCAGGCGATAAGGTCGCTGGCAGATAAATACAACGCCCTCATTGAGGGCGATGTTTACACATGTTATCCGGCAACAAAAACTACAGCAGTTGCGCCAAACGGTTGATGTCTGACTGAATCGCCCCGGCGGTCACATCGCGGCCCGCCCCCGGTCCGCGAATGACCAGCGGGTTATCACGATACCAACGGCTTTCAATGGCGAAGACGTTATCGCACGGCAGTAGTGCCGCCAGCGGGTGCTCAGGGCGTACCGCTTCAACGCCAACGCGTGCCTTACCGTTAGCGTCAAAACGCGCCACATAGCGTAGCACCAGTCCCATTTCACGTGCCGCTTCCAGGCGTTGCACCATCTGCTCGTTCAGCTCATCGCCATTTTCAAAGAAATGGTCAATAGAACCTGCTTCACAGTGCGCAGGCACCAGCGATTCTACGCGTACCTGGTCCGGTTCGATGTCGTAACCCGCTTCACGCGCCAGAATCACCAGCTTGCGCATCACATCTTTGCCGGAAAGATCCACGCGCGGATCAGGTTCAGTCAGACCCTGCTGCCACGCCTGATCCACCAGATCGGTGAACGGGACCGTGCCATCAAATTGCAGGAACAACCACGACAACGTGCCGGAGAAGATCCCGCTGATCGACAGAATAGTATCTCCGCTATCAATCAGATCGCGCACGGTATGGTTGATCGGCAAGCCTGCGCCTACGGTGGCGTTATACAGCCAGTGGCGACCGGTTTTTTCAAAGGCGTCATGAATCTGGCGGTAATTATTACTGCTACTCGCCCCCGCCAGCTTGTTGGCGCTGATAACGTGGAAGCCATGACTGGCGAAATCCAGATACTGCTCCGCCAACTGCTCGCTGGCAGTGACGTCCAGCACCACTAAATCATCATACGGGTGGGCGCGCATCCACAGGAACAATGACTCTTCATCCTGTTCTACCGCCTCGTCATCGAAGAAGGCCAACGCGCGGCTGGCATCCAGCCCTTCGTAATTCAGCAGGCTACGGCGGCTATCAACCACTCCTGCCAGCACGAACTCTAATCCGGTACGCGCCGAGAGCGTGCTCTGTTCGCGGGCAAACAGCTCCAGCCAACGCGACCCAATGTTGCCTTTACCGAACAGCACCAGACCAATGCGTTTTTCCGCGCGGAAGATTGACTGGTGCAGACCCTGAATTAGGCTCTCCGTTGGCCCGGTACGCAATACGGCGACCAGGCTAATGCCCTCTTCCGACTGCCAGGTGAATTCGACCGGCTGACCTTTCAACTGTTGCCAAAAGCGATGGCAGTGCAGCGGGTTACGGGTGACGCCCGCCCCAACCATCGCCACCAGCGCCAGCCCCTGGCGCAGACGCAGCTCGCCCGGCAGGCCAGCTTCATCCAGAATTTTCAGTGCGCCATCAGCGACTTCGGAGGTATAGCAAAATTGCAGCAACTGGCGGTCAGGATGCACACCCACTGCCAGCGGACGCACCTGGGTGCGTTTTAAAATCTGATCAATCTCTTTATAGGCCAGTTTAAAGTCCTGGCCAGTGGGAACCTGAAACTCAATCAGACAAACGTCGTCATGGCTGGTCACAATACGTGCCCCGGTACCGGAAGCCAGCACGCGTTCAATACGCGTCGATCCCTGCTCCGGCGTATAGCTACAACGCAACTGGAGATCGATATCGCTGCCGGAAACCGGCTGAAGGGTGCGGGCATGGAGAACCGGAGCCGCCAGACGCGCCAGCTCGCTGGCTTCATCCAGACGCAGCAGCGGCAGCAGACAGGCATCTTTTACTTTACGCGGATCCGCGCTGTAAACACCGGCGACATCGCTCCAGATGGTTACGCGGGAAACCCCCGCCAACGCGCCAACCTGCGTCGCCGAGTAGTCGGAGCCGTTACGCCCCAGCAGTACCGTCTCACCGGCGTTGCTACGGCTAATGAAACCGGTAACGACCAGGCGTTTGCCCGGATGCTGCGCCAGCAGTTGCTGCAGCAATGGGTAAGAAAGACCTTCATCCACCTGCGGCTGAGCGCCGCGCTCGGCACGTAAAAAATCGCGCGCATCCAGCCAGGCTGACTCCAGCCCCTGTTGGTTAAGGACGGCAGACATCAAACGCGCCGACCACACCTCGCCATGCCCGACGACTTCAGCATAGACGGCATCATTCACGCCGCTGTCGAGTAATCCGGCCAGGCGCTCCAGATCGTGAATAAACGCGCCGATCAGCCCATCCGCCACCTCAGGAGGTAACAAACCGCTGATAAGCTCACTCTGATAGCGACGTAACGCCTGTTGAACCTGATGCGCAGACAGACGATCGGTCTGGCTTAATTTTAGCCAGCTAATCAACTGGTTAGTGGTACTGCCTGCGGCTGAAACAACCATCATGTCATCAGGCTGCGAGTACTCCGCCATAATGCCTGCGACACGCAGATAACATTTCACATCAGCCAGACTACTACCACCAAATTTGTGCAGTTGACGACCCTTCGTCCCTGCCTGCGCAATCACATTCATGTTTACCCCTTGTTTGCAGCCCGGAAGCCATTTTCCAGGTCGGCAATTAAATCTTCGCCATCTTCAATACCGGTGGAGATACGCAACAGCGTTTCCGAAATTCCGGCAGCAGCACGCGCTTCTGGCGCCATTCCCGCGTGTGTCATGGTTGCGGCATGGGAGATCAGACTTTCAACGCCCCCTAACGATTCCGCCAGCGTAAACAATGACAACCCGCCGAGGAAGCGACGCAGCGTTTGCTCATCGCCATCCAGCTCAAAACTCAACATCGCGCCAAACCCTTTTTGCTGACGCGCGGCAATCTCATGGCCCTGATTATCCGGCAATGACGGGTGATACAATTTTTTCACCAGCGGCTGAGTTTGCAGATAATCCACAATCGCCTGAGCATTACGTTGCGCCACCTCCATACGAGGTGACAGAGTACGCAGGCCGCGCAACAGCAGATAACTATCAAACGCGCCGCCGGTCACACCAATATTATTCGCCCACCATGCCAGTTCAGTGACCGTTTCCGGATCTTTTGCTATCACCACACCAGCCACTACGTCGGAGTGACCGTTTAAATATTTCGTGCATGAATGCAACACCAGATCGGCGCCTAATGCCAGTGGATTTTGCAGTGCCGGGCTTAAAAAAGTGTTGTCCACCACGCTGACCGCACCAGCCTCGCGCGCCAGTTGGCAGATTTTCGCGATATCCACCACGCGCAACAGCGGGTTGCTTGGGCTTTCTACCAGCACCAGCTTCGGTTTTTCCGCCAGTGCCGCCTGCAACGCCTGCTCATCTCCTTGATCGACAAACAGTACGCGATAACAGCCACGCTTTGCCAGGCTGTCAAACAGACGATAACTCCCGCCGTAGCAGTCGTGCGGTGCGACCAGCAGATCGCCAGGCTTGAGGAATACCGTGGTCACCAGATGAATCGCCGACATGCCGGTATTGGTCAGTACTGCCCCCGCCCCACCTTCCAGTTCCGCCAGCGCACGCTGAACGACATCACGCGTTGGGTTACCGCGGCGCGAATAGTCATGGGCGCGAGGCTCATTAAAACCGGTAAAGTTATAGGTGCTGGAGAGGTGGATCGGCGGGACAACGCAACCGTACTGTTCGTCGTCATTTAACCCGCTACGCACTGCGATGGTGGCCTGTTTACGCGTCATATTGAGGAGATCCTGGCTGAGTCGGTGAAAAGTCAGACACCAGAGTAATCATAGTTACGATAGCCGTCAATACATCTGGACATCTAAACTTCTTTGCGTATAGATTGAGCAAACCGGAAATAGCCGTTAAAATTATATGCATTAGCGTACATCTGCGTCGGCTTACTTCGTGTCAGGGCCACGCCACTACGATAAACTACGCGCAATTATGGTCCGGGCTCAGGTTCTGGCCTCAATATTAATGACAAAGAGGATTAGGTATCTCATGGCTGAATGGAGCGGCGAATATATCAGCCCATACGCTGAGCACGGTAAGAAGAGTGAGCAAGTCAAAAAAATTACGGTTTCCATTCCTCTGAAGGTGTTAAAAATCCTTACCGATGAACGCACGCGTCGTCAGGTTAACAACCTGCGTCACGCCACCAACAGCGAACTGCTGTGTGAAGCGTTTCTGCATGCTTTTACCGGGCAACCATTACCCAACGATGACGACCTGCGTAAAGAGCGCAGCGATGAAATCCCGGAAGAAGCAAAGGTAATCATGCGTGAACTGGGTATCAACCCGGAAACGTGGGAATACTGATTTTTCAAGACAGATGAGAAAAGGCGGGATTACTCCCGCCGCTTCTCACTACGTTACTTACTGATACCATTAATCTTATTCAATGTTTCTTCCATTTTGAGCGTCTCTTTACGGTTCAATGGATAGAAATAAATCAGAATGACCGCTGCCAAAAAAAGGCATAAAGCCGGTAACAGATTCGCCATCGTATAGATGTTTTCCTGCACAATGCTGGTTTGCACAGCGCCACCCGTTGACGAAGATTGATAACCAATGATGGCCAGCATAAAGCCGCCAATAGCCCCTGCGCACGCCTGGCCAACCTTGCGGGCGAAGAAGTTCACGCCATAGACGGTCCCATCCTCACGATCGCCGGTGACATACTGGTGATAATCACACACATCGGTCATAAACGCCCAAATCATCAGGTTGAATAACCCGGCCCCCAGCGTCGCCAGGAACAGGAAAACCAAATAAACCTTCGCGTCGGTAATGTGGGTGAAGTACATAATCACATACATGGCTACCGCAAAGAGCAGCGCGCCTACGCTGGCTTCTTTCTTACCAAAGCGCTTCGTGAGCCAGGATGCCGAGGGTGCCAGCAAAACCAGAGAGCCAAAGGTGAAGAGCAATGCAACGGACATGGCCTCTTTGTTATGGAAATAGTCATTAAACAGGTAAGTCATGTTGGTACCAGACAACCCCTGATTAATCACAATCAGCAGATCCACAACCACTAAAACAATCAGCGCTTTATTGCGTATCAACCCCTTCAGCAGCACAGAAACCGGCATGCTCTCTTTTCTTTCCACCCGCACACGTTCTGTCGTTAACTGACAGGTCAACGTTAAAAAGATAAACCCCAGCACAGAACAACCAATGGCAATCCAGAAGAAATGCTGCCCAGAGATCACCTGGCTTCCGTCCACCAGAGTGGTGTACATCAGGATCGGAATAAAAAAGCCGGTTGTCCCGCCACCGATGGCGGACCCAACGCTGCGCCAGGTTGACAGCGATACGCGATCTTCCGGATACGAGCTAATCGCCGCAGACATGGCGCCATACGGAATACTCACTGTCGATAACAGCGAACCGTAAATAAAATAGGAACAGCAGATGTAGATAATTTTCGCCGTATAAGAAAAATCATGCACAAACGGCAGGAACAGAACGACCGCAATGATGCAAAACGGGTACTTCATGCGGCGCACCCAGGGGTTAAATCGCCCATGAGCCGTCAGTTTAGAGGTATCACATAAGCGCCCTACGCCAACGTCGACAAACGCATCAAAGAGTTTGGTCACAAAATAGAGTGAACCAACAATAACACCGGAAATACCGAGTACGTTGGTGTAATAAATCATTAAAAAACTATTTACCAGCCCAAGAATAAAACAGGTTCCGAGGTCACCACATAAATAACCGAATTTATCTCTTAATCCGAAAGGCCTGACGGCAATATTTTGATTGCTTCCAATCATTGTTCCATCATTAGACATGATGTTAACTCCTTAGACACATTATTCACGCAAACTATGCGTATACCGATGCTCAGCGTAATAAATCGATACGAAGTGTATTAACGGTCAGAAGTTATAACCGAGACCAACGCGATAGCGGGTCTGACGATCGTCTGTGGTTGTGGTGTTATACCCCGAGGAAACGTTACCCACCTCAACAAATGGAACCCATGAGCCTATTTTATACGCCACACGGAAGTTATATTCGTAATCGTCTTTTCGGTTGTTATATAAATCTTCGCTATCGGCAATTTTATAAATACCGTTCAGCTCAAACATCCAGTCATTGATGTTATAACCGAGCCATGCTTCCGGACGATAGACCATGCGGTCATCCTTGCCGTCAGTGTTTCTGCGCATGTACTCCTGACGATAGCGGAACGCGGTCCACCAATGGTCATTGATGTTATACTGCACGCGAATATAAGGCTTATAAATCGCGATGTTATCGCCCGTTTCGAGCGCAATACCCGTCTGCCAGACAAGGTCATTCCAGGTGAACTGGTAGCTTGCCGTATACTCGTTGCCATTACTTTCCATATTATTCCACGCATCATTAGATTGCGTATTTTCGGAACGTGAAATGGCCTCGACTGCCACACCAAAACCCGTAGCAAAACGATGCGACATATAAACACGGTCGTAATTACGACCATCATCATAATATTCATGTCGATAATCAACATAACCCGCTTGCGCGGCCGCAGAGAATAATGAAATCAGTAATAACGCGGATTTAAATTTCATGACCATCCCTCTTCACACTAAATCTAGGAAATTGCCCATCTCGCTCCGTCCATAAATGAAGAAACGATGAAGGAATAAGAATAATTTTATATTTCCACGAAAGTGTATTTTAGAAAGAAGGAAGAAACCTTTGGTATTTTGCCAAAGATTGGCATAAGTGGCAAAAACAAGAAGATAAAAAGGACGCAGATCACCAGTTGAAACATTTTATCGTAAAAATAAAAACACTGTTTTATTTATTAAATAAAAGACATCATTCAATACATCAATACGAATTTCAGTCTGCAGGCGCAGATACAAAAAAAGCGCCATAAGGCGCTTTTTTCTGACAGCTGAAACTTACTTGCTGCCTGGGATGCTGAAACGCTTGTTGAAGCGATCAACACGGCCACCGGTAGCAACATCACGCTGCTTGCCAGTATAGAACGGGTGGCACTGACCGCACACGTCCAGGTTCAGATCGTGACCGACGGTAGAGCGGATTTTCATGACGTTACCGCAAGAGCAGTTTGCAGTAATTTCTTCGTATTTCGGGTGAATATCTTTTTTCATGGGAAAACCTCGGTTTAAGGCCGCGTCGCTCTTCCAGCCCTAACGCCAGACACCACGCGATGTTAATTATTCCCCGTCACCTTTCACGCTGCATCAACAGCCTGAAACTCTCGGGTAATGGTCATTGTTTGACGCAATCAATTTGCATCAAAGGCGGCGAATCATACAGAAATTAACCTGCTCATGCAAACTGATCCGCATTCTACCCTTCACTAATGTGTATACTAACCCGCCAGATTTCAAGTCAGGATGATTCAATGCCCGTTGCGCACGTTGCCTTACCCGTTCCGCTACCTCGCACCTTTGACTACCTGCTGCCGGAAGGCATGAGCGCCAAAGCCGGGTGTCGTGTACGCGTGCCCTTTGGCAAGCAACAGGAGCGCGTGGGCATCGTTCTATCCGTCAGCGAGCACAGCGAACTGCCGCTGAGCGAATTGAAAGCCGTTCTCGAAGTGCTGGACAGCGAGCCGGTTTATTCGACCTCCGTCTGGCGTCTGCTGCTGTGGGCGGCTGACTATTATCACCATCCTATCGGCGACGTACTGTTTCATGCCCTGCCGATTCTGCTGCGCCAGGGACGCCCGGCGACAAACGCGCCCATATGGTACTGGTTTGCCACTGAAGAAGGTCAGGTTATTGATCTCAACAGCCTCAAGCGCTCTCCCAAGCAACAGCAGGCGCTGGCTGCGCTACGCCAGGGAAAAATCTGGCGCGACCAGGTGGCTGAGCTCGAATTTAATGACGCCGCATTACAGGCGCTGCGGAAAAAAGGGCTGTGCGATCTGGCGAGCGAAACACCAGGCTTTAGCGACTGGCGTACCCACTACGCGGTTTCAGGTGAGCGTCTTCGACTGAACACCGAGCAAGCCACCGCCGTCGGAGCAATTCACAGCGCCGCGGACAGTTTTAGCGCCTGGCTATTAGCGGGCGTGACGGGCTCAGGCAAAACAGAGGTCTATCTAAGCGTACTGGAAAATGTCCTGGCCCAGGGCAAACAGGCGCTGGTGATGGTGCCGGAGATTGGCCTGACGCCGCAAACTATTGCCCGTTTTCGCGAACGCTTCAATGCGCCGGTCGAAGTCCTGCACTCCGGTTTGAACGACAGCGAACGTCTTTCGGCCTGGTTGAAAGCAAAAAATGGCGAAGCGGCGATTGTTATCGGCACGCGCTCGTCGCTGTTTACACCATTTAAAAATCTCGGCGTGATTGTCATCGACGAAGAGCACGACAGCTCTTATAAACAGCAGGAAGGCTGGCGCTATCATGCACGCGATCTCGCGGTTTATCGCGCCCACAGCGAGCAGATCCCGATTATTCTCGGCTCAGCCACTCCGGCTCTGGAAACGCTGTGCAACGTGCGACAGAAAAAATATCGCATGCTGCGCCTGACGCGCCGTGCCGGAAATGCGCGCCCCGCCACTCAGCACGTGCTGGATCTCAAAGGTCAGCAGGTGCAGGCCGGACTTGCCCCTGCGCTTATCACCCGTATGCGTCAGCACCTGCAGGCGGATAACCAGGTGATTCTGTTTTTGAACCGCCGGGGCTTTGCTCCTGCGCTGCTGTGCCATGACTGCGGCTGGATTGCCGAATGTCCGCGCTGCGATCACTACTACACGCTGCATCAGGCACAGCACCATTTACGCTGCCACCACTGCGACAGCCAGCGCCCAATACCACGTCAGTGCCCTTCCTGCGGCTCAACGCATATGGTTCCGGTTGGACTCGGCACCGAACAGCTTGAGCAGGCTCTGGCCCCTTTTTTCCCCGGTGTGCCAATCTCACGCATCGATCGCGACACCACCAGCCGTAAAGGGTCGCTGGAGCAGCATCTGGCGGAAGTACATCGCGGCGGCGCACGAATTCTGATCGGCACGCAAATGCTGGCCAAAGGCCACCACTTCCCGGACGTCACCCTGGTGGCGCTTCTGGACGTTGACGGCGCGCTGTTCTCTGCAGATTTCCGGTCGGCAGAACGCTTCGCCCAGCTTTACACGCAGGTCTCCGGGCGAGCAGGACGCGCCGGGAAACAGGGCGAAGTGGTGCTACAAACGCACCATCCTGAACATCCGCTGCTGCAAACTTTGCTGTACAAAGGTTATGACGCGTTTGCCGAGCAGGCGCTGGCCGAGCGACAAACGCTCCAGCTTCCACCGTGGACCAGCCATGTGATTGTGCGGGCAGAAGATCATAACAACCAGCATGCGCCTATGTTCTTACAACAGTTGCGAAATCTGATCCAGGCCAGTCCGCTTGCCGATGACAAACTGTGGGTGCTCGGCCCGGTTCCCGCCCTGGCCCCCAAGCGCGGCGGTCGCTATCGCTGGCAAATTTTGTTGCAACATCCGTCGCGAATTCGCCTGCAGCATATCGTCAGCGGTACGCTGGCGCTGATCAATACGCTACCCGATGCACGTAAAGTAAAATGGGTGCTGGATGTCGATCCCATCGAGGGATAATCCTTCACGATGCGAGGCGGATCGTAAAATTAAAGATCCATCACACTTTTTATGAAAATTCTGTAACCGCTTCCATTAACTATCTGATAAAAATGTTTCAGATGAAGGCTATTCAAGGACGAGTCTGTGCCAGCAGCTCTCTGGCGAGGAGAAAGAGTGAAACCGAATAAGCAGGTTGCCGCCGCTACGATGAAAGATGTTGCTCTGAAGGCGAAAGTCTCAACGGCAACCGTATCCCGCGCATTAATGAACCCGGACAAAGTCTCGCAGTCAACCCGTAACAAGGTTGAACAGGCAGCGCTGGAAGTGGGATATTTACCCCAATCAATGGGACGCAACGTTAAGCGTAATGAATCACGTACCATTCTGGTGATTGTCCCGGATATCTGCGATCCGTTTTTTAGCGAAGTGATTCGCGGCATAGAAGTGACCGCCGCTGAGCAGGGATATCTGGTGCTTATCGGCGACTGCGCCCACCAGAATCAGCAGGAAAAGACCTTCCTCAATCTCATTATCACCAAACAGATCGATGGCATGGTGCTGCTCAGTTCGCGACTGCCGTTTGATGCCAGCGTGGAAGAGCAGCGCAACTTGCCGCCGATGGTCATGTCCAACGAGTTCGCGCCAGAGCTGGAACTCCCCACCGTGCACATTGATAATCTCACCGCCGCCTTCAACGCGATGAACTATCTGCTGGAACTGGGGCATAAACGCATTGGCTGTATCGCCGGACCAGAGGATATGCCGCTGTGCCATTACCGTCTGCAAGGTTACGTTCAGGCATTGCGCCGCAGTGGAATTACGGTCGATCCGCATTTCATCGCGCGTGGTGACTTTACCTATGAAGCGGGAGCCAATGCGCTTAAGCAACTCCTTGAGCTTCCACAGCCACCTACTGCGGTCTTTTGCCACAGCGATGTCATGGCGCTGGGGGCACTCTCTTACGCCAAACGTCAGGGTCTGAAGGTACCTGACGATTTATCCATCATTGGCTTTGATAATATTTCGCTCACGGAATTTTGTGATCCACCCCTGACAACCGTCGCACAGCCGCGTTTCGATATCGGACGTGAAGCTATGCTGTTACTGCTCGATCAATTACAAGGTCAGAACGTCAGCAGTGGCTCACGTTTACTGGACTGCGAGCTTATTATTCGGGGCACTACCCGGGCACTGACGTAAAGTAAAGTGCTTTCGGACTCCCCTGTCTGGTCAAAGGCCCGCCGCTTAAGTAACATGGCGGGCTGACGAACGAATAAATACAGCGAAACGATAGTGGCACAACGAGATTATGTACGTCGCGGCCAACCGGCACCTTCGCGGCGCAAGAAGAGCACATCACGGAAAAAACAACGCAATACGCCTGCGGTATCGCCCGCTATGGTTGCTATTGCTGCAGCCGTACTCGTGACCTTTATCGGTGGTCTTTACTTCATTACGCATCACAAGAAAGAAGAGTCCGAAACGCTGCAAAACCAGAAAGTCACCGGTAATGGCATCCCGCCAAAACCGGAAGAGCGCTGGCGATACATCAAAGAGCTGGAAAGCCGTCAGCCTGGCGTACGTGCGCCTACCGAACCGTCTGCAGGCGGCGAGGTACTGAACGCCGATCAGCTTACCAATGAGCAGCGCCAGTTGTTGGCGCAAATGCAGGCCGATATGCGCCAACAGCCAACGCAGCTCAACGAAGTACCATGGAACGAACAAACTGCTGAACAACGCCAGCAAACGCTGCAGCGTCAGGTGCAACAGCAGCAGTGGAATAACACCCAACAGCAGGCTCAACAGCCGCGCCAACGGGTAACGGAACAGCCGTACCAGCAGCAGCAAACGCGTACTGCGCAAGCCGCACCGGTACAGCAGCCGAAGGCGCAGCCAAAACCTGCGGCCCAACAGCCGTATCAGGATCTACTGCAAACACCTGCGCATACCACCGCCGCTCAGCCGAAAACGCAGCCGGCCGCGCCGATAACAAATGAAACGCAGCCGCCAAAACAGACGGCGGAGAAAAAAGATGAACGCCGCTGGATGGTACAGTGCGGCTCATTTAAAGGCGCTGAGCAGGCAGAAACCGTGCGCGCGCAGTTGGCCTTTGAAGGCTTCAACTCACGTATTACCACCAATAACGGCTGGAATCGCGTGGTCATTGGTCCGGTCAAAGGCAAAGAGAATGCCGACAACACCATCAGCCGCCTGAAAGTTGCTGGTCACACAAACTGCATTCGACTCGCCACTGGGGGTTGAAACCCCCAAAATCCCCCCCATCTATACTTGCATTACGCCCCGCATACTGCGCGGGGCCTGTGTTTTGCATTTGTAACCAAGGGGTCTGCTCGTGACAACAATAGTAAGCGTACGCCGTAACGGCCATGTGGTAATCGCCGGTGATGGTCAGGCCACACTGGGTAACACCGTAATGAAAGGCAACGTGAAGAAAGTCCGCCGTCTGTACAACGACAAAGTCATCGCGGGCTTTGCGGGCGGTACTGCGGATGCATTCACGCTGTTTGAACTGTTTGAACGCAAGCTGGAAATGCACCAGGGTCACCTGGTGAAAGCTGCCGTTGAACTGGCAAAAGACTGGCGTACCGACCGTATGCTGCGCAAACTCGAAGCGCTGCTGGCCGTTGCGGATGAAACTGCATCACTCATCATCACCGGTAACGGCGACGTCATCCAGCCAGAAAACGATCTGATTGCCATCGGCTCCGGCGGTCCCTACGCCCAGGCTGCTGCACGCGCTCTGCTGGAAAACACCGAGCTTGGCGCACGCGAGATTGCTGAGAAAGCGTTGGATATTGCAGGGGATATCTGCATTTATACCAACCACTTCCATACCATCGAAGAATTGAACTCCAAAGCGTAAGGATCCCCCATGTCTGAAATGACCCCACGCGAAATTGTCAGCGAACTGAACAAACACATCATCGGCCAGGATAACGCTAAGCGTTCCGTGGCGATTGCCCTGCGTAACCGCTGGCGCCGCATGCAGCTCAACGAAGAGCTGCGCCATGAAGTTACGCCGAAAAACATTCTGATGATTGGCCCAACCGGCGTCGGTAAAACCGAAATCGCCCGTCGTCTGGCAAAACTGGCCAACGCGCCGTTCATCAAAGTTGAAGCAACGAAATTCACCGAAGTCGGCTATGTTGGTAAAGAAGTTGACTCTATCATCCGCGATCTGACCGATGCTGCCATCAAAATGGTCCGCGTTCAGGCCATCGAGAAAAACCGCTTCCGTGCCGAAGAGATGGCGGAAGAGCGCATTCTCGACGTGCTGATCCCACCGGCTAAAAATAACTGGGGACAGTCAGAGCAGCCGCAGGAACCTTCTGCAGCGCGTCAGGCGTTCCGTAAAAAACTGCGTGAAGGCCAGCTGGATGATAAAGAGATCGAAATCGATCTCGCGGCCGCACCGATGGGCGTTGAAATCATGGCGCCTCCGGGAATGGAAGAGATGACCAGCCAGCTACAGTCCATGTTCCAGAACCTGGGCGGTCAGAAGCAAAAACCGCGTAAGCTGAAAATCAAAGACGCGATGAAGCTGCTGATTGAAGAAGAAGCGGCCAAACTGGTGAATCCGGAAGAGCTGAAACAGGAAGCTATCGACGCCGTTGAGCAACACGGAATCGTGTTTATCGACGAAATCGACAAAATCTGTAAGCGCGGCGAATCCTCCGGCCCGGACGTGTCCCGTGAAGGCGTACAGCGCGACCTGCTGCCGCTGGTTGAAGGCTGCACGGTCTCCACTAAACACGGTATGGTGAAAACAGACCACATTCTGTTTATCGCCTCTGGCGCATTCCAGGTAGCGAAACCATCTGACCTGATCCCGGAACTGCAGGGTCGTCTGCCGATTCGTGTCGAGCTGCAGGCGCTGACCACCAGCGATTTTGAGCGTATCCTTACCGAACCGAATGCCTCCATCACCGTCCAGTACAAAGCGCTGATGGCGACCGAAGGTGTGGACATCAACTTCACCGAATCGGGCATTAAACGCATTGCCGAAGCGGCCTGGCAGGTCAATGAAACCACCGAAAACATCGGTGCACGTCGTCTGCATACCGTTCTCGAGCGTCTGATGGAAGATATTTCCTATGATGCGAGCGATTTAAACGGCCAAAGCATCACAATTGATGCCGAATATGTGAGCAAACATCTGGATGCGCTGGTCGCAGATGAAGATCTGAGCCGTTTTATCCTATAATCGCGTTCAATGCATTTTCATCACTGTTGATGGGGCTGATAAAGCCCCATTTTTATTGGCGCTAAATATGACTGAACAACAAAAAATTAGCCGCTCACAAGCCTGGCTGGAAAGTTTACGACCTAAGACCTTACCGCTCGCCTTCGCGGCGATCATCGTCGGTACGGCATTAGCATGGTGGCAAGGATACTTCGATCCGCTGGTTGCTCTGTTGGCATTGATTACGGCAGGACTGCTGCAAATTCTGTCCAACCTCGCTAACGACTATGGCGATGCCGTCAAAGGCAGCGACAAGCCCGACCGCATTGGACCACTGCGCGGTATGCAAAAAGGGGTTATCACCCAACAGCAGATGAAGCGTGCGCTGATCGTTACCGTGGTGTTGATCTGTCTGTCGGGTCTGGCCCTGGTTGCTATGGCCTGTCACACGCTGGCGGATTTTGTCGGTTTCCTGGTACTTGGTGGCCTGTCGATTATCGCGGCGATCACCTACACCGTGGGTAATCGCCCTTACGGATATATCGGTCTGGGCGATATTTCCGTGCTGGTATTCTTTGGCTGGCTTAGCGTGATGGGAAGCTGGTATCTGCAGGCGCATACGCTGATTCCGGCGCTGATTCTGCCTGCCACCGCCTGTGGCCTGCTGGCAACTGCCGTGCTCAACGTTAACAACCTGCGCGATATCAACAGCGACAGAGAGAACGGCAAGAACACGCTGGTAGTACGTTTAGGTGCCGTCAATGCCCGCCGCTACCATGCCTGCCTGCTGATGGGGACGCTGGTTTGTCTGGCGCTGTTTAACCTGTTTTCGCTACAAAGTCTGTGGGGATGGCTGTTTATCCTTGCCGCTCCGCTGCTTTTCAAACAGGCGCGTTACGTGATGCGCGAAATGGATCCTGCGGCAATGCGTCCGATGCTGGAACGCACCGTAAAAGCGGCGCTATTAACTAACTTGCTGTTTGTCGTTGGAATTTTCTTAAGTCAGTGGTCTCTTTAACTGACAAATATCAATTAACAATTTCAATTTTTAGAATCGCATAACGCCTCGCAACCCTTACAAATAGAGGGGCGCGAGGTTTTTCCATGTTTTTTATATTTTCCGGGGATACCTCGGGGATACCAACGAACGGTAAACACCGTGATCTATAAGTACTAAAATCAGCGTTTCCCAGCTTACTTAACCGATCACGTGGTCTGAAGCCCAACCGTACGAGAGCGTACGCTAAGTGCATTTTTTAATGCAGGTTGGGCGAGTGAAGAAAATGAGGGTTTTATTTACTTTTGCCATTAATGCCAGTATCCGTGCGGTTTCCGGCATTAACGGTCTTAATAAACCCAGTAATCAAATCAACGTAAACCTGACCGACAACGCCACGAATTTGTAGATTTAAATTCATAAGGTTACGTTTTTAGCGTCCGATCTCGTACGGTTGCCCCCCAAACCAGGGGGCTTAACGCTAGAAGCGGCGTAGCCGCAGTTTTTGACAATTTCGGATATTCCCCGCATTTTTTAACAGGAAAAAATTTACTTTAAGGCGTATTAAGGTGTTTTTACCAATGGATGATGTCTTCAATGATAAGGGAAATGAACGATATAGACCGGGGCGGGTTACGGCTGTTAACGCTTGGTGAGATTAACCTGGCCCGTACCCTCTACGCTTTCACCATCCGCTATAACGAAGTCTGGATCCACCGCAGCAGCTATCTACCTTTCAACCTCCAAAAGAACAACTACGCCATGACGCCCAACGGCGAGTTGTACTTTCAGGAAGGTACTTATGAGCCTGACTTTTCACAGCCGCATGTTAATAACGATCGCGTTAGTGGGCAGCATCTTTTTTTACATGAAATGATGCACGTCTGGCAGCATCAGCGCGGGATGATGGTAAGGATGCGGGGCCTGTTCTCTTGGGCAGTTGATTACTATTACACGTTGGATAAGGCCATACTCTTGGATTACGGCTTAGAGCAGCAGGCTGCAATGGTGGCTGATTATTGGCTGCTTAAAACGTATGGATTCGGCAACCGCTCTGATTTGTATCTCCTCAAGGATTACGATCCATCTGAGCCTGTCCTTAGCCTCATATCCCGCTATGAGAAAGTGTTAGGGAGGTTCCCGCATTGAAATACTACTTTCTCATTCCTGCCTTTTTTGCGCTGGCTGGGTGTGGCGCTGGCGATAGCGTTCCCCCATGGCGTAGTTTCCCCATTATAAATAATTCGCTTTGCTTCTCTGTTAATAAATCGGACGTTCTGAGCCGATACGGCGTTTATTCTGAGCAGGGGAATGAATACAAGACATTGGCGGAAAATTCGCATGTAGCTCTCTCCTATCCTGAAACGTGCTTAAAAATACCGATAACGCCGGGCTATATCTATGCGGCTTCATACACGTTGAACGGAAAGAATTACCGTTACAACTTTTTCATCGACAGAAACGGGCAAATATTAAGCACAAAATAAGGAAATCTAAAAATGTCATTACCAGCTTATATGTATATTTATGATGAAAATGGACAGCTGATCAAAGGCAGTTGCATGGCGCTGGGCCGTGAGGGTGCAATTGAAATCATGAACAGCAGTTACGGTGTGTACCAAAACACATGCCGCAACACTGGCAAGCTGATGGGTTCGCGCGAACACAACGCTTTTACCCTGCACAAAGAGATTGATAAGACCTCGCCATATTTTGCGGTTGCAGTCTGCCAAAGTAAGCGGCTGCAAAAGGCAGTAATCCACTATTACGACATCAACGAGGCGGGTGTCGAATACGAGATTTACCGAATTACGCTTAACAACATCGTAATCATGTCCGTCAATGCTGCTCATGCTTATATGCCGGGTTCCCACACTCCGGGCATGATGGAAAATATAGCCATCACCTACTCAGGCATTGAGTGGTTTTATATCGAAGGGAATATCAAATACGACGATGACTGGAGCCGCCCGGTTGGTTACAACCAGCAGCAGAGGTAAATCGAATTGGCAGGCAGATCTGCTGAAAATAAAGACCACTTAGCAGACTGCCTGCAATACTCGTCGCTATTCCCGAACACGCTTACTTGCAATACGAGCGTACTTGGTCATCAAATCAACGTAAATCAAACCAATAATGCAACAACTTTATAGACTTAAAATCATAAGGTTACGTTCTTAGCGTACATTTCCGTACGGTTGGGCTTCACCCCCCATCAACACATCAGTTTTATAGCCTGCTATAGCCCATTGTCTTACGGTATCAAGGGCCTTGAGCCAGCGGCCTAAATCATTATTTCTGATTTTAGTTGTTCTCCGTGTATTTCCATTCCAAAGCATTTTTGTACTTAAAATGGTTGTGGGCGGATCCGGTAACAATCTCCCGCCATCTTTATCACGGTAGCTATCATATGCATAGCGATAGACAGCACGCAGAACACGTGCCCATAAATCAGCCTGGGCTTTACTGCCTTTTTCTTCACGCCTGAACGGGCCACCAAACCCTATGCCATGCCCGGTAATGATCCAGTGTCTCGTTTCCACCATTTCACACGTGAGAGATGAAAGTTGAAGAGCCATCCAGTCACCAGAATAATTATTGATGGTGTCTTCATATTTTTCGCTGGTCGTTTTTTTTATACGCCCGGCAGCCAACCGGGATTTGATGTACTCATCCAAAGCATCAGACAGCGTTACCGCCCATTTTTCTCTTCACGCCGCCGTTCGTTCGGGTTACGCCGTGTGGTAGCTACTTCACTTAAGGCGCTATATGCCCGCTCTCTGGCCTGCTCAATAGTCATATCCGGGAACTTGCCCAACGTCACACGGTAAAATTTTACGTCGCGCTTTCGGGACACACAAAAACTTTTGCTGCCACTAGACGTAACGCGCAGCCGCAACTCATTAACGACACTATCAGCATATTCAAGGCGTTTGTCGGCATCAGGAACGGGGAGTTCCTGATGCACGGCTTTGGTGAATCTGATCGTTCTCATAGGGCTTTCTTTTATGCTCCAGCAATCTTCCGGAGATACCTCGGGATACTTTACAGAGGGAAATACGGGCAATTTCAGGTCATTATCGGCTGTTTTCAAAATCAGTAATCACCTGTTTTTCAATGAAAAATACGAAGAGTTATTGATCTGGACACTAATTAACAATTGATGATTTTGCCAACAGTACACATAGCGCGATATACTGAAAATTCTCGCAGCAACTGAACGTTAAGCCTATGAAATACGATACATCCGAGCTTTGTGACATCTATCAGGAAGATGTCAACGTCGTGGAACCGCTGTTCTCTAACTTTGGAGGACGGTCGTCGTTTGGCGGACAAATCATCACGGTAAAATGTTTCGAGGACAACGGGTTGCTGTACGATCTGCTCGAACAAAATGGCCGTGGTCGCATTCTGCTGGTCGATGGCGGCGGTTCTGTCCGTCGTGCGCTGGTCGATGCCGAACTGGCACGACTGGCCGTACAGAATGAATGGGAAGGTCTGGTCATCTACGGCTCAGTCCGCCAGGTAGACGATCTGGAAGAACTGGATATCGGCATTCAGGCGATTGCCGCAATTCCGGTAGGTGCTTCAGGAGAAGGTATTGGGGAAAGCGATGTGCGCGTCAACTTTGGCGGCGTGACATTCTTCTCCGGCGACCACCTGTACGCCGACAACACCGGGATAATCCTCTCCGAAGACCCGCTCGATATCGAGTAAGTGAAAAAGGCCATCAGCAAGTTTGATGGCCTTTTATTTTCTTCATTCATCCGATTTGTAGTGAATGACCTTAACATCATAATTCCCAGCTCTTGCTTCAACAACGACACTCATCATCTCGCGACTTGCAGGATAAGATTCAACGTATGCGTTTAATTTTTCTTCTGCTCTGTGAATATCATTCTTAGGTATCCCCGTAAAAACTATTTCACTGCGTTGAAGATGGCTACCCTCATCTGTATGGCTTACAAAAAACCAGTCGCTGGATACCCTTGGAACCTGTTTAATCAATTTCGGCGTTAATAACTGATAAATTAATAAATCATGCTGCGTATAGCATTTTTTTGTAAAGACACTCACCATGAAATAACAATAAAGCAGCGCAAAGAAAAGCATAAATGCAATAATAACACCTAATCGTCGAAACGTCATATACGGAGTTCCCGAACATAATTTGGATTCGCAACAGGTTTAATTACATCCATGAATAAAGGTAGCGTCCCTGAATAGGGTTCATGTTTCTTATCCTTATCTAATGGGTCAGGAAAGAGTAACGGAATAACGCTTTTGTTTTTAAACTCACCAACAGGACCATAGAAATCCCAGATACGATAAGCTTTTTCTTTCGAACATATTTGAAGATAAGATGTGTAATCTGCATAATTTACAGCCTGGTAAAAACCAAATAAATTCGATACCAAATCTTCAGCACTATAGCCACTATCCGTTAAATAAACGTAAGGCCAAAAATCCTGTAAGGATTCGAAACGATGTGACGTACTCAAGAATATAGACAAAGCAATACCTTGCAGAATTCGCTCCTGCAATCCTCGTCGCACCATGAATCTACGATATATACCAGTATTAATATTTAGACCGTGAATGCTTTTAGACATACTTTGATGGTAATTTACTTCATAAAATTCACTATCACCACCACAAGGTCTTGTCATTTCAAACCATAATTTTTCAGCGCCTGCCGGATTAGCGTGGCCTAAATCAATCCACCCTAGATTATCTGTATAGATAAGACCATATCTAATATCTCTGGTGATAAATCGATCCGAATTATCAATAATATCGTTTCTTTTTGTCATATCGTATTCTTTGAAATTTGAGAATTACGATATCCTAAAGTCTACATAGTAAAAAGGCATCCATTATGGATGCCTTTTTAAAGAAATCAGAATTAGACTTCTTCCATACGCCCCAACAGGGCATGCAGACGATCCTGCCAGCCGTTCTGCTGTTCTTTCAGGTTGTTGTTCTCACGCTCCAGCTCTTCACGCTGCTGCTGTGCAGACTGAACTTCCTGCGACAGTGAGTTGTTCTTTTCTTTCAGCTCTTCGATTTCCATCTGCAACAGCGTGATGGTATCAATCGCCTGCTGTACTTTTGCTTCCAGTTTCTCAAACACTTCTAATGACATCGTCATACCTCTCCTGAATTGCAAGGCGTTGATGGATAAAAATCTTCGTCCCGATAACCGGCGACGCCTTAATAAAAACGAGCGCACTCTACTTAACACCGATTGTATGAAGCCGCGTCATCCCTGTCCAGCGGCATCCCGCGCAGATTGCGGTTTGCAACACTTTTCGTCTTTCTCCTGGTGACATTACTATCATAACTCTTAAGTGTTAACGAATTGATCATTGAAATGATTCAGCTCACACTATTTTTGTATAACAAATACCGCGAAATGGCGCGATAACGCTCATTTTGTTGATGGAGTACACACATTTTAATTTCGATATTTCTCGTTTTTGCGCGTTAACGATAAATTAACAGTGTGCCTACCGGCTCCGGGGATGTCAGTGACCTTCTCGCATACAATAAACATTAAACTCTCTTCAGGATCCGATTATGAGTCAAACATCAACCTTAAAAGGCCAGTGCATTGCTGAATTCCTCGGTACCGGGTTGTTGATTTTCTTCGGTGTGGGATGTGTCGCTGCACTCAAAGTTGCTGGGGCTACTTTTGGTCAGTGGGAAATCAGTATCATCTGGGGTCTGGGGGTAGCGATGGCTATCTATCTGACCGCAGGCGTTTCTGGTGCACACCTGAATCCAGCAGTAACCATCGCACTCTGGCTGTTCGCCTGTTTTGATAAACGCAAAGTTGCTCCTTTTATTATTTCGCAAATTGCCGGCGCCTTTTGCGCAGCGGCACTGGTTTACGGGCTTTATTACAATCTTTTCATCGATTTCGAACAAACTAACCATATCGTGCGCGGCAGTACCGAGAGCCTGGGTCTGGCAGGTACTTTCTCGACCTATCCGAACCCGCATATCAATTTTGTGCAGGCCTTCGCGGTTGAAATGGTCATTACCGCTATTCTAATGGGGCTGATTCTGGCTCTGACCGACGATGGTAACGGTGTACCTCGTGGTCCGCTGGCACCACTGCTGATCGGCTTGTTGATCGCCGTTATTGGTGCTTCCATGGGTCCGCTAACAGGTTTTGCGATGAACCCGGCACGTGACTTCGGACCGAAACTCTTCGCCTGGATGGCCGGATGGGGTGAGATTGCCTTCACGGGTGGTCGTGATATCCCTTACTTCCTGGTCCCGGTGTTTGGCCCGATTACCGGCGCGATTTTAGGCGCATGGGCATATCGCAAACTGATTGGTCGCCATTTACCGTGCGATGTCTGCGCGATTGAAGAGAAAGACGTTGCGACCAACACTCAACAAAAAGCTTCGCAGTAATGTGACTACGGGACAAATAATCATGACTGAAAAAAAATATATCGTTGCGCTCGACCAGGGCACCACCAGCTCCCGCGCGGTCGTAATGGACCACGATGCGAATATCGTTAGCGTTTCACAGCGCGAATTCGAGCAAATCTACCCGAAAGCAGGTTGGGTAGAACATGACCCAATGGAAATTTGGGCGACCCAAAGCTCCACGCTGGTAGAAGTTCTGGCGAAAGCCGATATCAGTTCCGATGAAATTGCAGCGATCGGTATTACCAACCAGCGTGAAACCACCATCGTCTGGGAGCGTGAGACCGGTAAACCTATCTATAACGCAATTGTGTGGCAGTGTCGTCGTACCGCGGATATCTGCGAAAAGCTCAAGCGCGACGGAATGGAAGAGTACATCCGTAATAACACGGGTCTGGTAATTGACCCGTACTTTTCCGGCACTAAAGTGAAGTGGATCCTCGACCACGTAGAAGGCTCACGTGAGCGCGCTCGTCGCGGCGAACTGCTGTTCGGTACGGTAGACACCTGGCTTATCTGGAAAATGACGCAGGGACGCGTACACGTAACGGATTACACCAACGCCTCTCGTACCATGCTGTTCAACATCCACTCCCTGGACTGGGATGACACGATGCTGGATGCGCTGGATATTCCGCGTGCAATGCTGCCAGAAGTGCGTCGTTCTTCTGAAGTGTACGGCCAGACCAACATCGGTGGTAAAGGCGGCATTCGTATTCCTATCTCCGGTATTGCCGGTGACCAGCAGGCCGCTCTGTTTGGCCAACTGTGCGTGAAGGAAGGGATGGCGAAAAACACTTACGGTACCGGCTGCTTCATGCTGATGAACACTGGCGAGAAAGCCGTTAAGTCCGAAAATGGACTACTGACCACCATCGCCTGTGGACCGACCGGGGAAGTGAACTACGCGCTGGAAGGTGCGGTATTTATGGCTGGCGCATCCATCCAGTGGCTGCGCGATGAAATGAAACTCATCAGCGATGCATTCGACTCTGAATATTTCGCCACCAAAGTGAAAGATACCAACGGCGTGTACGTCGTTCCGGCATTCACAGGCCTTGGCGCACCGTACTGGGACCCGTATGCACGCGGAGCCATCTTCGGCCTGACCCGTGGCGTAAACTCCAACCACATCATCCGCGCAACGCTTGAGTCTATCGCTTACCAGACCCGCGACGTACTGGAAGCGATGCAGGCTGACTCCGGTATTCGCCTGCACGCCCTGCGCGTCGATGGCGGTGCGGTCGCCAACAACTTCCTGATGCAGTTCCAGTCCGATATTCTCGGCACGCGCGTTGAGCGCCCGGAAGTCCGCGAAGTCACCGCATTGGGTGCGGCGTACCTTGCCGGTCTGGCAGTAGGTTTCTGGCAGAATCTGGATGAACTGCAGGAGAAAGCGGTCATCGAGCGTGAATTCCGCCCTGGCATCGAAACCACCGAGCGTAATTTCCGTTACAGCGGCTGGAAAAAAGCGGTCAAACGCGCCATGGCGTGGGAAGATCACGACGAGTAATTCGTCATTGCCGGATGGAGACGTTACCTTGTCCGGCAATATCTTCGTGCGGGGGCAACCCCGCACACACATCAATAATCTAGTCCCCTCCCCTGTGCTACACTTCGCGCCATTCCTTTCAGCTACGAGTTTGCAATGAGACGAGAACTTGCCATTGAATTTTCACGCGTGACCGAAGCGGCCGCGCTGGCTGGCTATAAATGGCTGGGCCGCGGCGATAAAAATACCGCTGATGGCGCGGCGGTGAACGCCATGCGAATTATGCTCAACCAGGTCAACATCGACGGCACCATCGTGATTGGCGAGGGTGAGATTGATGAAGCGCCGATGCTGTTTATCGGCGAGAAAGTCGGAACCGGCCACGGTGATGCGGTCGACATCGCCGTCGATCCTATCGAAGGCACGCGTATGACGGCAATGGGCCAGGCGAATGCGCTGGCGGTGCTGGCTGTAGGCGATAAAGGCTGTTTCCTGAACGCGCCAGACATGTACATGGAAAAGCTGATTGTCGGCCCTGGCGCAAAAGGGTCCATCGACCTGAACCTGTCACTGGAAACCAACCTACGAAACATTGCAGCCGCGCTGAACAAACCACTGAGTGACCTGACCGTCACCATCCTGGCAAAACCACGCCATGACGAGGTTATTGCAGAGATGGCGAAACTGGGCGTGCGCGTCTTCGCCATTCCTGACGGCGACGTTGCGGCCTCGATTCTGACCTGTATGCCTGACAGCGAAGTTGACGTGCTGTACGGTATTGGCGGCGCACCGGAAGGCGTGGTTTCCGCGGCCGTCATCCGCGCGCTGGACGGCGACATGCAGGGCCGCCTGTTGGCGCGCCATGACGTCAAAGGCGACAGCGAAGAGAACCGTCGTATTGGCGAACAGGAACTGGCCCGCTGCACCGCGATGGGCATTGAAGCGGGCAAAGCGCTGCGTCTGGATGAAATGGCGCGCAGCGACAACGTCATTTTCTCCGCCACCGGCATCACCAAAGGCGATCTGCTGGAAGGGATTAGCCGTAAAGGCAATATCGCAACCACCGAAACGCTGTTGATCCGCGGCAAATCACGCACGATCCGCCGCATTCAGTCGATTCACTACCTCGATCGCAAAGATCCCGATGTGCAGGCGCACATCCTGTAATTGATTTGATCAATAGAGCCTTCCAGCCCATCCGGGCTGGAAATCTTTCGTCCAACGAACGAAGATAAGGCAATCAAAGCAGACAGGAGAAAACCATGGCAGATTGGGTAACAGGCAAAGTCACAAAGGTGCAGAACTGGACCGATGCCCTGTTTAGTTTGACCGTGCGAGCTCCGGTTCTTCCTTTCACTGCAGGTCAGTTCACCAAGCTTGGCCTTGAGATCGACGGTGAGCGCGTCCAGCGCGCCTATTCCTACGTGAATGCGCCCGATAACCCCGACTTAGAATTTTATCTGGTGACGGTTCCCGACGGCAAACTCAGCCCTCAACTGGCGGCGCTAAAGCCTGGCGATGAAGTTCAGGTGGTGAGTGAGGCCGCTGGATTCTTCGTGCTGGATGAAGTCCCTGATTGCGAAACGCTATGGATGCTGGCAACCGGCACGGCTATCGGCCCGTATTTGTCGATTCTGCAACTAGGCAAAGATCTGGGTCGCTTTAAAAATCTGGTGCTGGTCCACGCCGCACGCTATGCCGCCGATTTGAGCTACCTGCCATTGATGCAGGCGCTGGAAAAGCGCTACGAAGGTAAATTACGCATCCAGACGGTTGTTAGCCGTGAGACAGCCGTAGATTCGCTGACCGGGCGTGTACCGGCGCTGATTGACAGCGGTGAACTGGAAAAGGCGGTAGGGCTGCCAATGGATAAAGAAACCAGCCATGTGATGCTATGCGGAAATCCACAAATGGTACGCGACACGCAGCAACTGCTGAAAGAGACCCGGCAGATGACCAAACACCTGCGCCGTCGACCGGGCCATATGACTGCTGAACACTACTGGTGAGGGTTGCCGGGAGGCGCTTGCGCTTCTCCGGTCGACAACTACTGGCGCTCGGCTTTGTACTTTACGTCCTGCGTATCCTTACCATATTTATTTTCGTCCTGGGTGCCAACGAACGCGCCCAGATCGATGAGCATACCGACCAGAATGAGCGTCGGAACAAAGCGACCAACCGCCCATTGCCAGACGCCGGGTAACACCGCCCAATTTCCGGCCAGCAGCATCCACGCCAAAATCATCAGCAGCGCCCACGCTCCAGAACGTCCCCGATCGTGCAGGCGTTTTACCGTCACTGCCGCCGTCGGCCATAGCAGACAAACCAGACAAAATGCCGCAGTCTGAATATCGAGTAATTGCTTGCTCGCCAGCGAGAACAGAACCAGCATTCCGACGATCCACAGACCTATCCAAATCCAGAAATCACGGCGCCCGATGCGCCCTTTAAATGAGAATAACCACTGCTGTATGGTCATGTAAGTTCCTTTATTATTACCTTCCAGAACAGTTTACCCTTTTGACAAGCCCGACAGTTACCGTTTTAATCGTGAGCAGTCATAACGAAAGGTACGATTGATGAAGCAAGGATTTACACTGTTTTTATTATTGTTTTCAGCCTTCACCGCGAGCGTTGCGGCACGGGCGGAAGAGCCATCGACGGCAACCACGGCCCCCTATTTACTGGCGGGTGCGCCGACCTTTGACCTGTCGATTAGCCAGTTTCGCGAAAACTTTAATACGCAGAATCCGAAGCTTATCCTGAATGAGTTCCGCGCCATCGACAGCAGCCGCGATCGGGCAAACCTCACCCGCGCGGCCAGTAAAATCAATGAAAACCTGTATGCGTCCTCCGCCCTTGAGCGCGGCACGCTAAAAATCAAAAGTATGCAGATAACCTGGTTGCCGATTCAGGGACCAGAACAAAAGGCGGCCAAAGCGAAAGCGCTGGAATACATGACCGCCGTCATTCGTACCGTCGCGCCGCTACTGACGAAAGAGCAGAGCCAGAATAAGCTGCAAAAACTGCTCGCTGCCGGCAAAGGTAAACACTATTACGCCGAAACAGAAGGCGCAATTCGCTATGTTGTGGCAGATAACGGTGAAAAAGGGCTGACCTTCGCTGTTGAACCGATTAAGCTGGCACTATCAGATAGTCTTGAGAAGGCGAATTGATGACAAAAAGCAAAGCCTTTCCGCAGACGAATCTCTATACTGTTTCACAGACCATGCTGCCCTGACGGGCGGCCATATTCCTTAATTCGCTGACAAGCGTGGAGAAATGAAATGCGACATCCTTTAGTGATGGGTAACTGGAAACTGAACGGCAGCCGCCACATGGTAAACGAACTGGTTGCTAATCTGCGTAAAGAACTGGCTGGCGTTGCTGGCTGTGCAGTAGCAATCGCTCCGCCGGAAATGTATATCGACCTGGCGAAACACGCCGCTGCCGGTAGCCACATTATCCTGGGCGCGCAGAACGTTGACCTGAACCTGTCTGGCGCATTTACCGGTGAAACAAGCGCTGAAATGCTGAAAGATATCGGCGCGCAGTACATCATTATCGGTCACTCTGAGCGTCGTACTTACCACAAAGAGTCTGACGAGCTGATCGCTAAAAAATTCGCCGTGCTGAAAGAACAAGGTCTGACTCCGGTTCTGTGCATCGGTGAAACCGAAGCAGAAAACGAAGCGGGCAAAACTGAAGAAGTCTGTGCACGTCAGATCGACGCCGTTCTGAAAACTCAGGGCGCGGCAGCATTCGAAGGCGTCGTTATCGCTTACGAACCAGTATGGGCTATCGGTACCGGTAAATCTGCAACTCCTGCTCAGGCTCAGGCTGTTCACAAATTCATTCGTGACCACATTGCTAAAGCTGACGCGAAAATCGCTGAACAAGTTATCATCCAGTACGGTGGTTCCGTAAACGCAGCGAACGCAGCAGAACTGTTCGCTCAGCCGGATATCGATGGCGCGCTGGTTGGCGGTGCTTCTCTGAAAGCAGATGCCTTCGCGGTCATCGTTAAAGCAGCAGAAGCGGCTAAACAGGCGTAATGCTGTTGAGGCGGGTAGCGCTTCGCTGACCCGACCTCCAAGACTGTAGGCCCGGTAAGCGTTAGCGCTATCGGGCTTTTTTTACAACTTACCCAACACGCTAAACCACAGATAATCCAGCGGCAGAAGAAGCAGATATGTTGCCGTCGCCAGCGCGATACACAGCAGCATCCCCGCCCTCGCAGGCACTTTCCCAAGCGCCATCGCCACCACAATCGGCGAAGCCTGATACGGCAGTAGCGGTGTGGAATACCCCAATACCTGAATCATAATCACCGACAGCAGCGGGAACCCAGTAGCATCGGCAAAACTTTGCGCCAGAGTGGTATACAGCGCCGGAACGCCGTTCGCCGTCATAATAAAATTGAGTGCGGTGGTAATGCCGGTCAGCGCGAGAAAGCTGGTAAATGGTTTTTCCGCATCCAGCGGCATCACCTGTAACAGCGCCTCGCCCACTGCATTGCCAATGCCGGTCTGGGTAACGGTAATTGCCAACCCCAGAATCCCCGCCACGTAAATGCAGGTCCTGATATTTACCCCGGAGGAAAACTCGTCGCCATTGATAAAACCAACCCGTGGTAGCAGCGTGATAACCGCCGCCGCCAGCCCGGTCCACGCAGGCCCTATACCGTGCCAGCTTTCACTTACCCACAGCAGCAGCACCACTGCTAGCATCCATGCAAGACGTTTTTCATCCCGGCTCATGGGTTCCGCTGGCGTGAGATCGCGCGGTGCGTGGGGCTTGCCAGGGAACAGCCAGCAGATAAGCATGATGAGCACCGCGCCTTTAAGCCAGCCCAGAACCGGCGTATGCAGCAGCAAATAGGGAAGATAATTGAGGTGGATGCCGTAAGAGCCTTCCGCCGCGCCGCTCATTACCAGATTTGGCACGTTAGCGGGTAAAATCGTCGCGGAAAGCTGGAACGTCCCAAACCCGACGGCCAGCGCCAGACCATACCAGGCGCGCGTACCCTCGTTAATTCCGGCACGCTTCGCCATTGCGGCAACAATCGGCATCAGCAGCGCAATACGCCCCATATTGGACGGCATCACAAACGCCAGCGCGTAACTGAGCAGCACCACGCTCGCCACCATTAACGGCCAGGAATCGGTCAATCGCGATGACAGCGCTCTCGCCGCCCTGTCCGCCAGCCCCGTTTTGCGAATCGCGATACCCAGCACAAAACCACTAAAGACCAGCCAGAATGCCGAAGACGCAAATCCGCCAAAGATCACATCCGCAGGTGCGATTTTGGCGACCATTGCTACGGCAAAGAACAGCAGCGCCGTTATAAACTCCGGCAGTAGCGACGTCGCCCAGAGCAGGATGGTAATGCCAATCACCAGAGAGGGGATAAACAGAGGGTGTGTAAGCCAGAGCGACATGCCTGTCTCCTGTTGTTTTTTTCAACAAGAATACGGGGACAGACATGCGGAGTAAATGCCAGATTAGGTGGGGTTAACGCAGAATATCACATTGATGATCCTGAATTTCCTCAGCGGAGGCGAGATTGAGCGACAACAGATTGCGCTGGGTCGCCAGCAGGACAAAGGACTCATCGCTCTGACGCACCATCGCCAGCGCATAGCTGCCCATGTGCTCACGCGCATCCGGCACCTCTTCTGCCAGCATCATAAACGGGCTGCGTTGCGCCAGTTCATTTTCCGTAACGCGACGCGCCAGATATTCATGACCGCGCAGCCCACCCGGTAATGGCAGCCAACGAGTGCTGATTTTCGCCAGATTGTCATCCAGCTGTTTTCTGACATCGGTTCGCAGGCAGGAGATATGAATATGCAGATGATTTTGCGTACGCCCGCTACGCGAGTTAATGGTCAGCGATACCGCTTTGTCAGGGATTTCCTGACCGTATTTTTGGCTCATAAAGCTGCGCGCCTGCCAGGCCAGCCAGAAAAAGTTCGGCGTACCTGATTTCAGCAGCAGCGGGCTTTCCGTTCCGTTGATGCGCCAGGTCGGCATCAACAGGTATTGCAGTGGGCCGTTACGATCCTTGAACACCACATATCCGGCATCCGGCTTCACTTCGGCGCACGGCGTGGGATCCTGCTGCTGCAACTGGTGCGGCAGGCATTGCTGAAGAACAATCTGGCGTAATGCGTCCGGGTTACCAGTGAATTTCCAGTACCCGATACCTGCAGCAGCGGCGACTACAATCACCGCCAGTAAAAGATAGCCTGCTTTTTTCATTACGCGTTCCCTGTATCTCATTGAAGGGCAAGAGTAACGCAAAACCATGACAAATAAAAAACCCGGTCGCGTTATGCCACCGGGTCGGTAAATCACAGACTTATTTAGCGCTTGCTGATCTGGTCAAACGTACCACCGTTAGAGAAGTGCTCTTTCTGCGCTTTCGTCCAGCCGCCAAACTCTTCGTCGATGGTGAACAGTTTCAGCTTCGGAAATGCATTTTCGTATTTCTTCGCAACGTCTGCATCACGCGGACGATAGTAGTTTTTCGCTGCAATTTCCTGACCTTCCGGAGAGTAGAGATATTTCAGGTAGGCTTCCGCCACCGTTTTGGTGTCTTTCTTTTCCACGACTTTATCGACCACAGAAACGGTCGGTTCCGCGAGGATAGATTCACTCGGCGTCACTATCTCGAATTTGTCTTTGCCCAGCTCGTTTGTCGCCAGCAGGGCTTCGTTTTCCCAGGCGATCAGCACATCACCGATACCGCGTTCAACGAAGGTATTGGTTGAGCCACGCGCACCGGAGTCCAGCACTTCAACATTCTTATACAGGGCCTTCACGAAGTCTTGTGCCTTGGCCTGATCGTTGTTGTTGTGGTGCAAGGCGTAGCCCCATGCCGCCAGATAGTTCCAGCGTGCGCCGCCTGAGCTTTTCGGGTTTGGCGTAATGACCGACACGCCTGGTTTGATCAGATCGTTCCAGTCATGAATTTGTTTGGGGTTGCCTTTGCGGACCAGGAAAACGATGGTGGAGGTGTATGGCGCGGAGTTATCCGGCAGACGCTTAATCCAGTTTTTATCGATACGACCACGTTCAGCAATGGCATCCACATCGTAAGCCAGCGCCAGCGTCACGACATCGGCTTCAATACCGTTAATGACGGAGGTCGCTTGTTTACCCGAACCGCCATGCGACTGGCGGATCACGACGTTGTCGCCCGTTTCCTGCTTCCAGTGCGCGCTAAAGGCCTTATTGTACTGCTCGTACAATTCACGCGTTGGATCGTACGATACGTTAAGTAACTGAATATCCTTTGCCAGAACGCTGGTCGATGCCAGCAATAATGTTAACCCTACGCCCCATTTGTTCATCGCCCAGCTCTCTTATGTGGTGTTGTGATGAGCAAAGCGTGCCAGAAAGGTATTCAAACATTAAAGAATAAAAAAAGATTTGCTATAACTTGGGGGAATAAATGCGGGGAATTGTGCCGAATGGTGGTTAGCGGCTCATCAGGCCTACAAGTCTTTACAACCTGTAGGCCTGATGCGCTTAGCGCCATCAGGCGCGGAAAAAACAATTAGTACAGTTTTTTCGCGCAGTCCAGCCAGTCACCTTTGAACGGACGCTTCATGTTTTCA
The DNA here is from genome assembly GCF_013729795.1 of Citrobacter sp. RHBSTW-00859. Taxonomy (NCBI): domain Bacteria; kingdom Pseudomonadati; phylum Pseudomonadota; class Gammaproteobacteria; order Enterobacterales; family Enterobacteriaceae; genus Citrobacter; species Citrobacter sp. RHBSTW-00859. The sequence goes on from NZ_CP056284.1 coordinate 4,879,158, forward strand.
ATCGCGTCGATGATGTCGTGGTGAACCAGTTGTTCGTTCTGAATACCTACACAGCGACCGCCGTGACCTGCCAACAGCAGTTCAATGGCATATGCGCCCATACGGGACGCCAGTATACGGTCGTAAGGCACCGGAGAACCACCACGCTGGATGTGACCCAGTACGGTTGAGCGCGTTTCACGACCCGTTTCTTTCTCGATGTAATGCGCCAGTTCGTCAACGTCACACATGTGCTCAGTGATCGCCACAATCGCGTGTTTTTTACCTTTCGCGATGCCTGCTTTGATTTCAGCAACCAGATCGTCACGGCTGAATTCCACTTCCGGAACCACCACAAACTCACAGCCACCAGCAATGGCAGCAGCCAGAGTCAGATCGCCACAGTAGCGGCCCATCACTTCAACGATGGAAATACGCTGGTGAGAAGAAGAGGTATCACGCAGACGGTCAATCGCTTCGACTACGGTACCCAGAGCGGTGAAATAACCGATGGTGTAGTCGGTGCCTTTGATATCGTTGTCGATAGTGCCAGGCAGACCGATGCATGGGAAGCCCATTTCAGTCAGGCGTTTTGCCCCCATGTAAGAACCGTCACCACCGATAACAACCAGCGCGTCAATGCCACGCTTTTTCAGGTTTTCGATAGCCACGGCACGCACGTTTTCGTCGCGGAATTCCGGGAAGCGGGCAGAACCGAGGAATGTACCGCCACGGTTGATCATGTCGGACACGCTGTAGCGGTCAAGTTGAACCATACGGTCTTCATACAAACCCAGGTAGCCATCATGGATCCCCATGACTTCCAGCCCTTCCGTCAACGCTGCACGTACAACACCACGGATTGCTGCGTTCATGCCCGGCGCATCACCGCCGCTTGTCAACACACCGATTTTCTTAATCATGACTACCTCTGAACTTTGGAATGCAAAATGAAATCTGCTGCCGGAAGTCGATTCCGCATATCGAAACGATCCAACGAATATGCAGATAGTATAACAATCACTTCCTGCTGAATTGATTCAGGTCAGGCCAAATGGTGGTAATTTATACACAAAATGCTGGCCCGGTTCACTTTTTTTACAACGAATTATAAAAGCTCAAACATCTTGCCTTCCTTGGGTACGACCGAACAGGGATCCTGATGAATGATGACATCCGATCCCGGGAAACGCCGTAAAATTGCCTGCTCTACCTGTTCAGCCACTAAATGCGCCTGAACGAGCGGCAGATTATCTTCCATTTCCAAATGAATCTGAATAAAGCGGGTCGGCCCTGACTGCCGCGTGCGAAGATCGTGAGCGCCGCTGACTCCAGGCCATGACGTCACAATATCAATAATTTCCTGACGTTCTTCATCGGGTAAAGCGCGATCCAGCAAAGACTGTACCGCCTCATAACCCATGCGTAATGCACTATATAAAATATAGATGCCAATCCCGAGCGCAAACAAGGCATCTGCGCGATGCCAGCCGTACCATGCCAGCCCAAGCGCCACGAGAATTGCACCGTTCATCATAACATCAGACTGATAATGAAGCATATCCGCCCTAACGGCCTGACTTTGCGTGCGCTTCACCACCCAGCGCTGAAACGAGACCAGAATGATTGTACACACTAACGCAATGATGGTGACAACCACCCCGACGCCAGGATCTTTCATTGGCGTGGGTTGGATGAGATGCTGAATCCCGGTCAGGAATAAAAACAGCGCCGAACCGGAAATAAACATGCTTTGCGCCAGCGCCGCCAGCGATTCCGCTTTTCCGTGTCCGAACGTATGTTCATCATCGGCCGGTTGCAAAGAATAGCGCACCACCAACAGGTTGGTTAACGACGCAGCGATGTCCACCAAAGAATCCACCAGCGCTGCCAGAATACTGACCGATCCGGTGTACCACCACGCAAAAATCTTGATCAAAAGTAACAGCGATGCCATTACGGTCGCCGCGATTGCCGCCCGGCTAACCAGCCGCCCATAGGTTTGATTCATAAACACTCCTGCCAGGATATGCCGCTAGTATAACGGATGAAGTAAAACAGTCAGGCAATAACCGAGTGACAAATTTTGGGCAAAAAAAACCCCCACATCATGTGGGGGAAGACAGGGATGGTGAAGGAATCCAACCAGTAACACAATGGAATAAAAGGATTTATTCTAATCTTCGTCTACATTTTGACTACACTTCGACATAAAAAAGCCGGGCTTCTGCCCGGCATCTTACCGAAACACCCCTCACTCATCAGGGCCGCAGTTGTCTTTGTATGACGCTGGCACTGGATCACTAAACCGGGTGTAGATTTTCTTCTCCGTTACAGAGTAGGTGACGCCCTTAGAAAACGTGCCCTTTGATTTCATGCTTATTTTCATAAGGAATGGAGAGAATCCCTCGTAAGCCCCAAAACCATTTTTTGCATTAATCTGGCCGCAAACATAGCCAACGATAGCCCCATCAGGTGAATCCTCACCCTGAATAAATCGAAGATATCTAAATTTTACGCTATCTGGATCCCTAACATCTGCTGCGACTTCTGACTTACCTAGTTCAACAGCTTTTTCAGCGCTGGGCTTACATCCAACGAGAGAAACCAAAGCCAGTATTAACAACACCTTTTTCATATCCCTATCCCATCATCGCTATTAATATGCTGACCGATGTTATCAAAGATATTTTCTCTGGAAAAAGCGTTTTGCTTGAAGTTGCCCCCGCACTGAATGGATTTACGGGGGCGCTTTGACGGTGGTCAGAGAACCAGATTAAGCTGGTCTCTGCCGTAATGTGATGCGGGGAAAGCATCGCGCGGGATGAAATCAGGCGGTAACGGCGCTGTACCTGCACGTTTTGTTACTTCCCTTTCCACGCTGTTAAGCGTGGTGAATGACCGGCTGCACTCCAGATTCTGACACTGGTGATATTGCCGGATTGTCATATCGGTTATTTTACGGCTGGTACGGGTGCGGGCCATAGCGCCGCAAAATGGACATCTGAACATAATGATGGCTCCCCTGTGGGAGTTGAACTCCATTTCATTTTATTCAGTTTCCGCTATCCAGTCAGGTATTTTTGCTTCCAGCTCCAGCCGGGTGGTAAACCCGCTGTCGTCTATGACGTGCTCAGCACGCGCAATAATCCAGTCCTGATTGTCTATTTCATCCTTAAAACCGCTAACCGTAACGTGCATTTCCGGGTAAAGCTCAGCGCGGCCACGCGCCAGGGTGATCGAAAACTCTGCTGCGCCACGCTGAAGCTGTTGCCACTTTGCCGCCGCCGCACGTTTCGCCGCCTCTTCATTCTGGTAAGTCTTGCGCAGCACATAGACGTTACCGTCTGCGCCCTCCATGTAATCGCCCTCACGGCTGCTGCTTTTCTCTTTTTTAGGCTTTGCAGGCTTGCGGCGCTTAATACTGACCTTTTTCTTTTTGCCAAAATTGAGATCCAGCCAGTAAGCCCTGACGCCGGTATACGCATCCCGATCGGCAATACGGAATCTGTGCCGGTCGCCACTAGTGCGGTCAATGCTGGCAGAGGGTAGCGCCTTCCCGTCAGCGGTCACACCACCACCCGGCAGGATAAACAGAAGACTGCCGTTCTTGACGGTAGCAATTGCGCCCAACATTTCCGCCATGCGGGTAAGGAATGACATGTCGCTTTCCTGCGTCTGGTCGGCGTGATCAATCTCAATATCCATGAGCATTTCACTGATCTGCGCCTTCAGTCCGTAGCGGTGCGCTATTGCCGACACAACGCGCTCAACGGTCACGTCATGCCATGAGACTTCGCGCTTTACGTTAAACTCTTCACGAAAATCAGCGCTGCGGGCAGTAACGCCAATGGTATCTGCCGGGCCTTCGTGGGATACCTCGTCAACCGTGTACAGCCCCTTGTAAATCAGCGGTTCACCCAGCCAGCCAAATGATACGGCAAGCTCGGCACCGCGCGGCGGCAGTGCAACCATACCGTCACTATCATCAATGGAAATAGATAGCTGATCAGCATCAAAGCCCCTGTTGTCCGTCAGTGACAACGACATGATCCGATCATCAAGCTGCGTCAGTACCTTGCCGCCCATCGTAATGCTGAATCCCGGACTTTTTACCGCCTCGGTAAGTGAATCGTTATAACTGCTGACGGCGTCGTTAAGTGATTTGGTCAGGTCTGTAAGTGCCATGCTTTCCCCCTTCTTCCGGCGAAGGATCCCACGCGCGCGGGAGAGACCAAATCGGTTTTTGTTGTCGCCGTCCGGCCAGACCCGCAATAGCGTGAGTGGCGGTCAAACATGGGGGATTATCACTGCGAACTCAATAACGTAATGGTGGAAACTATGGCGGAATCTCGCTTTCATGGTGCCCGCATTCGGGAGAATACCGACCTTGTGGCGGCTATCAATGACATTGAATCCAGTGTCATTGGGGTTGTCGCCGTGGCGGATGATGCCGACGCGGAAACCTTTCCCCTGAATACCCCCGTGTTACTGACGCGGGTTAACAACGTGCTGGGTAAGGCGGGTAAAACCGGCTCCCTGTACAAAACTCTTAAAGCCATCGCTGACCAGACCAGCCCGAAGGTTATCGTTGTGCGCGTGGCCGCAGCCACGGAAGAGGAAGGCGCTAAAACGCAGTCGCAGCTCATTATGGGGGGCACAGCAGAAGACGGCAGCTATACCGGCATGTACGCGTTTCTGACTGCCGAACAGAAGGTGGGTTATCGTCCGCGCATTCTGGCCGCGCCGGGCTACGACACTGAAGAAGTGACCTCCGCGTTGTGCGTCATTGCGCAGAACCTGCGCGCGTTTGTCTATGCCAGTTGTTACGGCTGCGAGACGATGGCTGAAGCCATTGCATACCGTGCGACCTTCGCCTACCGCGAACTTATGCTGATCTGGCCTGATTTCATCGCCTACAACCCGCTGACCGGAGAGAACGAAACCTTCCCTGCCCCGGCGTATGCCTGCGGACTGCGTGCGCTGATTGACAACAATCAGGGCTGGCATAAATCGCTTTCCAACGTGTCAGTCAACAACGTGCTGGGTATTTCGCAGGATGTTTTCTGGTCGCTTCAGGCTGAAGACAGTGACGCGAACGAACTGAACAACAAGGAGATCACGACGCTCATCAAGCGTAACGGTTTCCGGTTCTGGGGCAACCGCGTCACGGATACCAAAGATTACATCTTTGAGGTTTATACCCGTACCGCCCAGATTCTGGCTGACAGCATCGCGGAAGCACAGTTTGAGGCTATTGACGAGCCGCTTACTCCGGCCAACGCCAAGGACGTGGTCAGCGGTATCAGCGGGAAACTCAGCTCGCTGGTTACTCAGGGTCGGTTAATTGGCGCTTCCTGCTGGTTTGATATCCTGGATAACCCGACAACCGGACTCCGTCAGGGTCAGGTTCGCATCCGCTATAAATATACGCCGGTTCCGCCGATGGAGGATCTGACGATGTACCAGACCTTCACCGATGAATACTTTGAATCGGCGTTCTCTTCGCTGGGAGGTGCATAAATGGCGGTTCCTCACAAACTGCGCCTGTTCACCTGCTTTGTGAACGGCAGCAACTGCATTGGCAAAGTCTCTTCCGTGACGCTGCCAAAACTGACCCGTAAGACTGAAGACTTTCAGGGCGGCGGGATGATTGGCTCTGCTGCGGTAGATCTCGGTCTGGACAGTGGCGCACTGGACACCACGATGGTGGTTGGCGGTCTGGTTCAGTCGCTTTTGCTGAACTACTGCGGCGATATCGACGAGACCCGTTTCCGCTTCGCTGGTGAGTATTACACCGATGGCGAAAGCCTGCTTGTTGAGGTTGAACTACGCGGCCGCATCACCGAAATGGACGGCGGCGAAAGCAAGCAGGGAGAAGACACCTCCGTCAGCTACACGATGAAAAACACCTATTACAAGCTCACTATCGACGACAAGCCGCTTTTTGAGTTTGATCTGCTGAACTTCATCTACAAGAAAGACGGCAAGAATATCTACCCTGACCGCATTACGTCTGCGCTGGGAATGGGTAACTGATTAACCTGATAAGTGGCGGCACACCCGTGCCGCCTGGAGCATTCAACAATGAGCAAGAAAACTGATAACGCCATTACGCTGGCAAAACCCGTTGTTCGCGGCGATGAAAAAATTACTCAGGTAGCGATCACGGATGAAATCAAACAGGCTGGCTCCCTGCGCGGTCTGAAACTGGTCAACGTGATGAATATGGATGTGGATTCAGTGGCGGTGCTGCTGACCCGTGTAACGTCACCGCGCCTCAAGCAGACCGAAATTAACGAAATGGATACCCGCGATTTCGTCAGCCTGTCAGAAGCGCTCGTCCCTTTTTTGACGCCTGCGGGGTCTGGAGCATCGAACGAGGCGGAGACGGAGAATCAGTAACACTCCTGCGGTTCGACCTGATCGACGATCTGGTTGCTGATATCGCGGTTGTTTTCAACTGGCCGCCCTCTGAAGTCTTCACGATGGAACTGGGCGAAGTCATAGCCTGGCGTGAGCGGGCGGCTGTCCGAAGTGGAGCCAGTGACAGTGAAAAGCCTTAATATCCGCGTCGCGTTCAGCGCGATCGATAAACTTACCCGCCCGGTCAATGCCGCCCGCCAGAGTGCGGGCGGTTTGTCTGAATCCCTCAAAAAAACGCAGTCCAGCATTAAAGATCTGGACAGTCAGTCCCGCACATTCAACCGTCTGCGCGACCGTGTGCAAAAGACCTCCCGCAAAATTGACGACGCCAGCCGGACGCTTGAAGGCCTGAATCAGGCGCAGCGGGAAGGTACACAGCTTACAGACAAGCAAAAAGCACATATGGCAGCGCTGGCCGCAAAGCTGGAGCGCCTTAACTCTGCACGCACGCAGGAAATGGTCAAGCTTCGCGCTGCCTCACAGGCGCTGCGCAGCCACGGCGTTTCGCTGGTCGGCAGCGATCGCACCATTCAGAGCGCCATACGCCGCACCGAACAGTACAACCAGACGCTGGAGCGGGAACGGCGACAGCTTGCCGCTGTCACACAGGCACGGGCGCGCTACGACCAGATGCAGCAAACAGCGGGCAAACTTCGCGGCGGTGGCACGATGGCCGTTGCCGGGGCCACTGCTGCCGGTTACGCAGCGGGACGCTTCTTATCCCCCGCTGTTGGGTTTGACCGGGAAATGTCCCGCGTGCAGGCGCTGACCCGCATAGATAAAAGTTCCATTGACTTTTCCGCACTTCGTGAGCAGGCCAAAAAGCTGGGCGCTGAAACGCAGTTCACCACGACTGACGCCGCCAGCGGTCAGGCGTTTCTCGCTATGGCCGGTTTCACTCCGCAGGCCATTCAGGCCGCACTGCCTGGCGTACTTAATATGGCGCTGGCCGGTGGGATGGATTTAGGTGAAAGCGCCGATATTAGCTCAAACATCCTGTCTCAGTTCCGCCTCGATCCCAAAGAAATGGATCGCGTCAGCGACGTATTAACTGGCGCGTTCACCCGCACCAACACCGACCTGCAAAATATCGGTGAGGCGATGAAGTACGCCGGGACAGGTCTTTCCAATCTTGGTGTCAGCGTCGAACAGACCACGGCCATGATCGGCGTAATGGCGAACGTAGGCCTGCGCGGGAGTATCGCCGGTACAGGTTTGCAGGCCACATTTTCACGCCTTGCCGCACCAACCGGCAGGGCAAAAACCGCGCTTAAAGAATTGGGCGTAGAAGTCGCTGACGCAACGGGGAAAATGCGCCCTGCTGAAGTGGTTCTAACCGATCTCTATAAAAAGATCAGCAAGTACGGGGATACCGATAAGCTCTCATTCTTCAAAGATATTGCCGGTGAAGAGGCGTCTAAGTCATTCCAGGCTCTGGTTATGTCGGCCGGGAGCGGCGAACTTCAGAAGCTGCTGGGTGAACTGAAAAACGCCAAAGGTGAAGCACAGAAAGCCGCAAAAATAATGGCGGATAACCTTGATGGCGATCTCAAAAATCTGGACAGCGCCTGGGAAGGCTTCCGCATTCAGATTAACGATCTCGTCAACAATCAGCTTCGCGGCCTGACTCAGGGACTGAGTGACGTTGTGGGGAATATGACGGAGTGGGCTAAGGAGAATCCGAAGCTCGCACAATCCCTGCTGGTTGTCGGTGGTAGCGTTCTGGCACTAACCGCCGCCATTGGCGGCACATCGCTGGCGATCGGTCTGCTGATGGGGCCACTGGCTAAACTTCAGTTAGGTTTTACCCTGCTGACAGGGGGCAGAGGCATAACCGGAACGATTGCCGCTCTGCGAACACTCGGCACAGCTTCCGGCCCGGCAATGGCAAGCGTGCGCGGATGGGGGCCAGTTCTCGGATCGTTAGCAGGGAAAATGCGGGGAGTTTCAACCATCATCCCCGCTATGCGCGGCGCACTTGCAGGGGCATTTCTTGCACCTGGTGCCGCGCTGGGAATGCTGGCTAAAAACATCGGAATGCTTGCTCTTCGCCTCACGGGTTTTACGACCATATGGAGCATTATCACAACTGCTATCTCTGTGCTGGGTACTGCGCTGTCACTGCTGTTGAGTCCGATTGGCCTGATAGTAGCGGCGTTTGTTGCTGCCGGGGTTCTCATCTGGCGTTATTGGGAGCCTCTTAAAGCATTTTTTGCAGGTGTATTTACCGGCATCATGGAAAGACTGGCCCCGCTACGTGAGACCTTCGCGCAGTTCGGCCCTATCTTTGATGCGATAAGCAGCGCTGTTAGCCAGGTCTTTAACTGGTTCAAATCTCTGCTTTCCCCGATGGAATCCAGCAAAGAAACGCTGGATAAATGCGCCAGCGCTGGTGAGGTGTTCGGCAATGTCCTGGGCGGTGCGCTCCAGCTTGTCCTGGCTCCCGCAAAAATGCTGCTGGATACATTAGCCTGGATCCTTGAAAAGCTCGGCGTTCTGCCAGATGAGGCCGAAAAAGCCAGGAAGAAGATCGAAGACGCACAGCGCATGGCCGTTCTTCAGGATAAAGTCGCCCTTCTTCAGGGAGATATCGCTAAGGTTGCGCCGAAAAAAGTTGAGGTGAATAACGTTCCGCCTGGGGCACCGCAACCCACCTCACCGCTGACCGGCGATAACGGCACTATGCGCCGGTTGCAGAATATCGACAGCAACACCAAAGCGACAGCCGACAACACGAAGAAAATCGGCCCCGGCGATATCGTGTTTAAAAACCTGCCGCGTGCGCTGGCCGTTCGTGGGGAGTGGAAGGAATCGCAGCTGGCCAGCACGGTTAGGAACAACGGGTTAAGCGCACGCCCCGCAGTGGTAGCGGCATCGCTTCCCGTTAAACAGGCTGAACTTCTGCCAGTCAGCCGCAGCGCCAGCAATATACCGGTTGCCACTGGCGGCTTTACGGGCGAAATCCACGTACATCTGCACGGCGTTGACCGGCAGGACGCGCGCGAAATTGGCCGGATTGCCGCCGACGCGGTGAATGCCGAAATGGCCCGCCTTGCGCGGCTCAATCGCGGCAGCTTCAAAGACAGAGATTAAGGGGAAGCAACATTATGATGATGATATACGGGATGTTCGTTTTTGAACTGAAAACGCTACCTTACCAACAGTTGCGCCATTCGCTTAACTGGCGGCATGTGAAAAATGACCGCATCAACCGATCGGCAAAATGGCAGTACATCGGCGCTGGTGAAACGCAGATCAACCTTGATGGGGTGCTTTACCCTGAAATTACGGGCGGCGACGTGTCTCTTACCGTTCTGGCAACGCAGGCATATACCGGGCGTCCCTGGCCTTTAATCAGCGGCGCGGGACAGATTTACGGGATGTATGTGCTCACCGGGCTACAGGCCACGCATACAGAGTTTGACCGCTACGGGAAGGCGAAAAAAATAGAATTCTCGATCAGCTTTCAGCGTTGTGATGAAGATTTACGCGAACGCCTGCAAGCGTCGTCCGTTGGCGATCTGCTTTCGGGGCTGAAGAATAAAGCCACGTCCGCCTACAACTCTGCCAGTAGTACGCTGTCGGGCCTGTTCTGACGGCATCCACATAAAACTAAAGCGGGCATTTGCCCGCTTCATCTTCTGGAACACACCACCATAACTGACAGTGCTACAGCACCGTTAAAAATGACCGTACTCGATACTTATGGCCAGCACGGTTAAAACTGGCAGTGCGTGCCGGAACGTGGCCTTATTCCGGCTTATCCGGCCAGGTGATATCCGGCGCTTGCGACGTATCCACCGCCTGCACAGCTTTGATGTATTTCATCCAGGCTATCAGGCTGGCTTTATCCTCATCACTGATAATGCCTAACTGTAGTTCGGTCTGCCACAGGCTGATTGTTGTTTGTGCCTCTGCAAGTAACGCAGCCTTCTGTTGCTCCGCCGCTTCCACATTCGCTGCGTGCTGCGCTTCCGTATCCGTCACCCACTCGCTACCGTTCCACGTATCGTAAGGTGTTGACGGTGCCAGCGTGGTGGTGCCTTCAGGGTAATCACCTGGCGAAGAAATGATCACTGCTTCGCCAGTTTCAGTGCTGTATACCGTTTCACCACGATGATCGGCGACATATTCCCATGCGGTCAAATCGGCTGTCCGGCAAATGGCCGAACCGGCTTTAGTTTTACCTGGTGCGTCAGTACAAGAGTTTGCGGGAAGACCGACGCCTACGGCCAGATATTCAACGGATGAAGAAAGGTATTCGCGCGTCTCACCCTCGAAGTTAAACACGGTAATATCACCGGCCACAGTAGCAATAAATTCACTGTTTAATTTTGCCTTTGCCATTATGCGGCTCTCACTATGTAGTTAAATGCAATATTTCGCGGACGGGTTACATTATAGAATCCATCCTTGAGAACTGCGGTTCTGCGTTGAGCATTAGTTACAGTGCCTAAATCCATATACCAGAGATAGTCACTTTGATAACTCGCAGAAAGGATCTTATCGCCGCCATAATCAACGGTGGTGCCGTTACTCATATACGAAATATCCAGCCCAGTATCATTATCATCCCTCCCACCTACCAGTGTCCCTTTCTGCCATGCCAGTAATGCACGTCCTGAATCTACACCTCGCCCATCATCCCATCCGCGTAAAAACTCACCGCGTAAATCTGGTAAAGTACCTGAAGTGTATGCCGTCGCCAGCTTCGGATATTTGGCTTTATCAAATGTAGCGCCGTTACACTTTAACCATCCCTCTGGCGGGGTTGCCTGCGGCCACGGAAGTGGGAAACCCACAGGGAAATATTTATCAATATCCGCCTCAAGCAAATATTGTGTATGTGGATCAGCCGCTGCAACATGCGCCGCCAGTTGCTGATCAACATATTCCTTCACTTCAATGACCGCATCATCAACATATTTACGGGTTGCCAGCACCACAGACGGATCTATTTTTAACGTTACCGCTTCGGTACTGCTGACAATCAGGATCATGCGAACAACCTGTACACGCCCGCTTCCCTCCTGCAACTGCGGCTTATACGTTTCCGCACAGTTGGCTACGGCAATCATATCGCCATCTTTATCGAATAGACCGATTTCACGGATCCACCACCCGCCCTCGTTTTCAGGTATCACCTGCTCGGCAATAATCTGGCTATCGTTATTCGGGTCAACGCTCAGGCTATTAAGCGGCTTGCGACGCTGTTCATGAACCAGCGCTGTTTGTGCCGGGTTCGGCGTCGGCAGCACGCCGTTACCATCGCCCACAGCCATCTGGGTGATCTCAACCTGCGCACCCAATGCCGTGGCATTTGCCAGTTTCGCCGCGCCCACATTGGTTAGTACGGCATAATATTTAGTCGCCACTTGCGATCTCCACGGTGTCAATTAAATGGACTGCCGCGCCGGTGTAGTCACCACCGCCCACGGATATGGTTTCAGGAAAATAGGGGTAAACGGTCAGCATATCGCCGATATAACATCCCGCCCCGAATTCGATATACCCCTGCGACTGAAGCGAAAGGGACAGGCCAGTCAGGTGACGACTTCTCGGCTTGGCATCGTCAATAAGGCGCTCAAGCTCAAGATAGGTTTCCTCCGTAATCCCCTGTTCCTGAATGCCGATTTCAAGCCTGAAGGTTCCCGGCTCTTCGCCACTCTGCCACCATTCGATTACTCGTAGCAGAAAGCCAAACGGTTCAACGACACGGCGCAAAGCGGAAATGGTGCCCTTCTGACGGTGAACCAGCCAGGAGGCTTTAATCACCTGCCGTTTAGTCTGTTCTGACCAGTTCTTATCCCAGCGGTCAACAGACAACGTCCATGCGAGATAAGGCAGAAGATCAGCCGGACATTCGTCCGGGTTCCACAGCTTGCGCAGGTCAACAGGAATATCGGTAAGCCGTTCCGTCACCTTCTCAGTACTGCGCATAAAACCGCTGGCCGAAGGCGGCAGCATGTTGTTATTCATCGGTGCCCCCTGTCTCGATCGTGAAGGACTCACACCGCGCCGCCTGCGTATCGGCGATCACAATATCGCTGGCAGGCTCCAGCAGTTCCACCCTCTGCACGCCCTGAACATGCAGCGCAGCCATAATGGCTGAGCGGGCAACGTCACGCCCAATCTTGCCCTGTTGATTCAGCCAGGACTGAAGCGCGTCCTGCGCGGCGGTATGGATTGGTTCAGACTCCGGGCCGGGGTAGAAATACAGCAACGCATTGATCTGATAATTCACTATCTCCGCTGCCTGAACGGTCAGACGATCGGCAACGGGGCGCTTATCGTCAGCAGACAGCGCCTTATCCACCGTCGCCAGCAATTCCGCACTGGCAGTGCCGTCGCCTTCGGTGGACAGCACCGAAACCACCACCACGGCAGGCGACGGGCTGATCGCTTTGGCGTCTGCCACTTTGCCGCTGGCACTTTTGGCAAAATATTCATATGCGCCGGTTGGCCCCGCCACGCTAAGCCCTTCAAACGCGGCCTGCGCGCGCAAACGCAGTGCGGTATCGCTTTCCGTTACCGCGTCAGTGGTTGCCGTCTCTGGGGTGATAATCAGACGTTCAGTGTTCAGGTTGCCCGCGAGATTATCAAGATCGGACGATACGGCATGGCTCAACATACACGCCGCCGCACCGTCATTAATCCGCTGCCTGAGCATCATTTCACGGTAAGCAACTACCTGGGCGATCACGTTCAGCGGTTCGGATTCCAGCTCCAGCGCGGAGGCAACGGATGCCTGCTGTTCCTGCGGGAATGCCGCCAGCATGACGGCTTTGACCTCGCTGAGAATAACTTCAAAGTCCAGCACTTCGATAATTTGCGGCTGCGGTAGCTGCGATAAATCAACTGTTGCCATTGCTGCCACTCCTGAGCGTCAGCGCACTGCCTGCCGTCTGCATAGTTTCGGTGATAATGCCGACCAGTTCAGCGGTGACAGCACCATCCTTTGAATAACTGATATTGATGCCGTTCAGAGCAATACGCGGCTCCCACATCGTCAGGGCGATCACCGCCGCACTCATACATTGCAGGCGCGTCACTTCGTTTTGCGGTTCATCCAGCAGATCGGGGATCATGCTGCCGTAATCCCGCCGCATCACCCGGCTTGCCAGCGGCGTGGTCAGTATGTCGCGTACTGAATTCCACAGCTGATCGGTATCGGTAAGCTGGCCCGTGCCGTCCGGATTCATGCCGGTATAACGGACTGTCATTTCGGCCCCCCAGTGTTGCTGCTACCACCCTGCACACCACCATGCACGTGAGAATGAACCGCCACGCCGTTAGATGAAAGAGAGCCGCCAGAATGAGTAACATTGCCCTTCATCGTGCCGCCCTCCGACAGTTCGAACGTCCGCGCTTTCAGATGATCGGTGCATTCCACGACTGGCGTTTCAAGCGTAATACTGGCAGAGGCTTTGATATGTGCGGTCTTCATGCCCTGCGCTTCCAGCGCGCTGGCCTCCGCGTCATAGCGGAAAGAGGCACCGTCTGGCGCTGTCAGCACAATCTCTTTCAGGCTGCTGCCTGGCGCAGGGTGATCGTTACTGTACAAACTGCCGATAATTACCGCTGTTTCAGGGTTGCCACCAATACAGCCCAGCCAGACCTGCTCACCGACTGAAGGCGGCACCCAGATGCTGAATGCCCCGGCGCGCGTGGTGTTCCATCGCAGCCAGTCGGTCTGGAGTTCGCCACTTTGCACGCGCACGCGCCAGCTCTCTTCATCAACGGCAATAACGACGCCGACGCGGAGGATATTTTCCAGCAGGCGGATCAGTTCGGCGCTCATCGTGCGGCACTCCCCAAGCTGTTAATCACCTGTTCCGTAATCATCTGCTCATCGCCAGCGGTAAAGCCCAGCAGCTCACGCACCGGATATTTAGCAAAAGCACCCGGCCCAACCTGATCGCGCTGGCCGTACTGGTGCACACGCGCAATGCGCGCGGCCACGCCGTCATAACCCACGGAAGTGCCGCCAGCATCAGCGCGCATTTTGAGAAAGCGATAGCCGCGCAGCCGCTGAAACATCGGCACTTTCTTTGTGGTGCTGCGGCGCACTGAGCGCGTATTGATCTCGATGTAACGCTCAATATCGCTGCGGTAAAACGTGCGAATATCGTTGCGCTCTTCGTCAAAGCCGGTAATGGTGCGCCCGTATTTCCCCCGGCCACCGTGCCAGTTTTTGAGGCGACGGATCTCACCCTGCCAGACAAAAACAATACCTTGCTGAGAGCGCAGCACCCGGCGACGGCGGGCGGGATATGGCGAGCCTTCAGGGCTTTGCTGCGCTTTGATGCGCTGTTGCTGGCTCTTTCTCAGTGCCTGACCAACAGCGCGGGCGGTGCGAACACGTCCGGCCTGCGAGGTGCCCGCCAGTATGTCGCTGAATACCTGATCCAGCTCACGGAAGAGATCATTACTCATGGGCATCAGCCTCCCACGTCACATCCTCAAAGATGGCGCTCCAGTCGCCGTCCGCTGACGGGATGCGCGGTTTCGGTTCCGACAAATGCTCCGCGCGAGGAATACCGTTTGCATCCAGAGTGACCTTCACGCGCTCGCGCAGCGGCATTTCAAAAAGAATGTCGGCGGTGTCGTCGTTGTTGATAAGGGTCGTAAATTTAATGTTCCGGTTCTTCTCCGGGTTCAGCAGCAGATCGGTCTGGTTGTGCCAGAGCCATGCCATTAACGGCAACGTGAAATCATCAATATCACCGGCAAAATTCATCACAAACAGCACCAGGGTATAGCGGTACATAAATGACGGTGTTTCGCCGGTCGTCTCGATATTCCCTTCTTCCACAAAAACAGTGAAGGCTTCAGGATTGGCCCTGCACCATTTGTTAGCGCTGGTCAGGGTCTCGCGTAGTGAATCAGCTTTTAACATGGCGCTACCTCCTGGTCTGAGTCGCTATTGAACCGTATGCAGCTTCACAGGCCAGCCCTCTGGCTCTTGCCTCATCAGCCTCTCTTGCCAGCTCTCCCGCTCGCTCGTCAGCGCGGCGGAACAGGTCGGCGAGCAATACGGCTCCGCTGGTTTCTGCCTCGCTTCTGCCGGGAGTACCGGCACCGCAGGCGCGTTCACGTTCTGCCAGTTGCCCGGCGAGTTTATCGGCCCTGTCGTGCAGCCCACGAGAAGCAGCACGGGCACGATCGGCATCAGCCTTGACGCCAGCAAGCTGCTGGCTGGCTTGTTTTCTGATCTCATCAACTTCACCCTGTCGGCGTTGTTCTTCTTCCCTGGCCTCTGCCTGCCGCTTAGCCAGTGCTGTAGCATCGTCAGCATCACGCTGTTTCCATCTCAGCGCCCACTCTGCGCTGGCATCACCGTACCCGGCTGTATAACGCTGATGGCTGAACCACCAGACAGCCAGACCACAGAGCGCCGCGATCAGCACAAGTTTCCAGCAGGACAGTAGCCAGCTCATGACAGGAACAGTGACCGCTCAGCGGCACGGCGTTTAACCACACCGTTGAGAACCTTACCGCCCGCCTTGTTCCACTTCGGAAACTCATCCGCTGCGCCCGTATAATCCCCGGCATTCAGTTTTTTCAGCAGTGTGGAACCCGCCAGAGCGTTAACGCCCAGGTTGTAGGCAAAATCAACGAGAGCATCAAACTGGTTTTGATTAACAGCGACCTTCACCAGACCTGTAACACCTTTTTCATACTGCACTACACCGCTGCTCAGCAGGCTGTCGGCGGTTGCCTGTGCGATGGTCATACCCTTACCGACCGGCACGCCGTTGACGGGCTGAGTCCAGCCGTAGCCGATAGTCCAGACACCTACCGCATCCTGATAGGCGGTAAGCTCGCAGCCCTCAAAGCTTTTCAGCAGGGCCAGTCCGTTTTTACTCATTTCCACTTTTCGCCCCTCCGATACGGGTTTCAATAAAGCCGGTCACTTTGTTGCGTACCTTGTCAGCTCCCATAAAACCAATGGATGCCCCCACGAAGGTAACGGCATTGGATGGCAGGCCCAGATATTCAAGCGATCCGGCAACCGCCAGCGTGACAATCCCGCAGACCAGTGAACCAGTGGCGGTTTTCAGCATCGACTGGCCGTCATACAGACTCATCAGCGCCGATATGCTCAACGCTGCACCTGCCGCGTAGAGCGTCGGCAGATATGTAGCAATCCATTTCATTGTTTGTTCCAGCATCCCCGTAGGTACGTCGCTCATGGCAACCTCTCAATCCCAAAGCTGCACCATTTCCCGCTGCGCTTTGTTCGCGATTTCCGGCAGTTCAATCTCCTGACCGGCATCAAGAAAAACCTGTTGGCTCAGTCCGGGATTGGCAGATAACACTTTTTCGGTCACGCCCTGCGTGGTGCCGTAGTGACGCCAGCAAAGCAAATCCACCGTATCCCCCTGCAATGCCTTCACTTTCATCAGCAAAGCTCCGCATAGAGGCGCGGTGTATCGCGAATGTCGGCGATACTCCAGCGAGCATCCCGCCAGAGATCATCCCGTTGCAGGTCAAGTGCGGCGGCGTCTTTGTCGCCTTTCGCCGTGGTATCAACGTCGCGATAGCCTTCAAGTACCAGCGCCCTGGCAATCGAATAGACCGCACGCCGGAAGCGGTACACCTTCACGTTTTCACCGTTGATCATCAGCTTTTCCGTCTCACCTGACGGCAGGACGGAGGGCACATCTTCCAGCGTGTGAAAGCCTGCGCTGACCTGACTGGCTCGCCAGTCCAGTAACTGAGCGGTGACATGGGCTACCGCTTCCGTGGTGACGTGCATCAGCCTGGATGTGGTGATACCACCAGTGATACGCGCGGCCAGACGAAGATCGGCCAGTTTAATCACCGGCCAGAAGTCCCCGGCACTGACGGTGGTATCACCATCATCAACATCGGTGGTATCACTATCGGCAGGTAAAATGCGCTTATTTGCCACAAGGCTGCTCATGCACTTATCTCCCATAAATCAGGCGGTGGGCGGGTGGTTAAAAGACCGTAAACGGGCAGATCTCCACCCGCGCCGCCTGTCGGACGGGGCCGAAGTCGTTAATTCTTTTTCTGGCTGGCAGGTTTGCGCTTTGTCGCTTTTCCTGTTGCCGTCTTAGTCGTGGTTTTACGCGCCGTCGCTTTACCTGCTGCGCTGGCGGTGGTGGTCTTTTCAGGAACAGGCTCTGCAGTACCGTCAGTTTTGTCGGTGCTGGCCGCGTCGCCTTCACCCGTACCGCTATCCGCAGACAGCTTCTTAACTTCACGGGCAAGCGTGGCGATCTCTTTTTTTACCCCGGCGCTGGGGTTGCGCGTCAGCGCCTCACGGAACAACGCCAGCGCTTCAGCTTTGGTCGTGATATCAGTCGCACCACGGCGGGCAAGCGCACGGGCCTTGCACAACTTGGCGCGCACCACATCCGGCATATCACTGTCGGCGACAATGTCCGCCACTTCGTCAAGCACAGCGATACCGGACGATAAATCAGCGTCAGCATCAGCAGCCGCGAGCGTCAACAGTGGTTTGCTCATTTCTTCGGTCAGGAATGTTGCTGCCGTGCGGTTGAAGTTATCCGGCAGTGTCAGCCCGTGGCGCACCACATAACGCCCCAGCTTCATCACAAGCACATAATCACGGCAGTCAATCGCCCAGACCATCAGCCGGGTAATGACTTCATCCTGCCGCCCGCTGTCGCCGTCGAGCGTGCCTTCAATCCATCCCTCGTATTCAGGCAGCATGGATTTTTTCATTTCGGCTTTGGTTTCTTCGGACTGCACGCCGCTGAGGCGGGACAAGTCCATACGCAGGCGATGCAGAATTTGTTCATGCGCGGTGCGCTGGATATCGGATTCTTCATCCGCCTGGCCCCGGCGTTCTGCCATGACCTTCTGAAAATGTCGTTGTGCCGGTGTTAACATCGTCACTTCTCCCCGTCATGGCGGGGCAATGCCCCGCCGCTTCTGTCACTCGCCTGCCGGTTCGGCCTGGGCGAACTGAATACCGTCAATGAACGCAACATTTCCGTAGTCTTCAATGACAAAATCGTCGTTTGAAGACTGATACGTTGCGACACGGTTGTACTCCGGCTCTTCCTTGATCGTCCGGCGCAGACCGCCACGCTGGTAGTAGATCGACAGGTTTTTGAACGGCGTGATCAGTACGCCATTTACCGGGAAGTAAGGCGCGATAAAGGTCGGCATATTGCCTACGCGCTCCTGCGCGACAATCAACTGACCGGCCAGCATTTCGGTATTCGGGTTGGTCTGGCTTAACGCGTTGATAGCCGAGAAATTGCTGCTCGTCAGCAGGTCGCCCGCCAGAATCACCACGTTATCCGGGTTACGCTTGTGCCATTCATCCATCAGGCTGTTTTTGGCGTCGTACACCGCAGCGCCAATGTTGCCGTAGGTGCCCTTCGTTACAACCTTGTTATCTTCATCGCGCGAGGTGATCGTCACATTAGAAATCACGCGGTGCGGGGCTTCCTTACGAATTTTTTCCAGCCAGCCAATACCACAGTCCTGCAACAGTGGGTTGGCGGCGCGGTCAGACGGGTCGCTGTACTTCACGCCGTTAAAACCAATCATGATGCGGTCAAGCGACATCTGGCGTGCCATCGCCTTGCTTATCAGCGGCTGGAACTCCGGCATGTGCGCCCAGGCATCAAGCTGTTCGTAGCTGATGCCGTAGTCATAGTTGACCTTGCGGCACATGTAGTCGAGCGGCTCCATTGAATGATTTGAGCCAGGGTTGCGGCGACTGGTGACACTGTTGTTTACGCCAGCCATCGGGCCTTTACTGCCGATCAGGACTTTCTGTCCGATCTGCTGGTTGACGCCAAACACGTTAATTTTGCTCAGGAAAGAATCATCCTGTTGTGCGGCCTGCTCCAGACGCTGCTGACGTGTCGGATCTACAGCGAATTTTGCAGCAACAGCGGCGGTTGATACGCCGTTGAGCTGTGCCTGCCGGGCGATGTACTGATCAAACAGCTGGCGGGTATTGTTATCCATGTTCTCTGCTCTCTTTGTGAATATCAGTAATCAGCCAGTTGCGCGTTAGCGCCACCGCTGGCGGGTTCCCGCTGGCTGAAATTGGCGTCAGTGCTTCCCAGCTTGCTGGTCAGCGCGGCAAGATCGGAGGTCAGCTTCTGGATGGCCTGGCTGTCCTGCTCGCGGGCGCGGCTCAGGTCGTTGAAGCTGTCCAGCAGATCGGCATGGGACTGAGCGACGTTCTCCACGGCATCACGCACCTGGCTGAACTGTTCACCGTCAGATTTGCGGCCTTTGCCGATAATCCCCATGACGCGCCCGAACCACTGCTTACCTTCATCGCTGCGCTGCTCTGCCAGTTCGATAATTTCAGCTTCAATGGCATCGGTGAACAGCGGGGCTCCACCCTGCTGATTGTTGAAGGACATAACCTGCTGACGCTGCTGCGCGGCAAACTTCAGGCGTTCGGTGCCGAGGCTCGCCGGGGTATCGGTCATCGCCAGCCCCATGACATACGCCTTTCCGTTAAGCGCAAACTGCGGGTGCAGCTCAATGCTGGAGTAAATTTTCTTACCTTCTTCCGTCAGCTTCTTCATGCGCTCAGAAGGCTCAATTTCGGCGTAAAGCGCGGTGCGTCCGGCGAGTGGGCCTTCGCTGATATCTTCCGCACTCAGCGCCGTCACATCCCCCATCGCGCCGAAATCACTGCCAGGGAAAGGCGAAAGATAGTGCTCCACGTTGACGCGTGCGCCGTACACGTCCGGGCTGTAGTTTGCTGCTGCATCACGAAGGTGCTCAGGGCGAATTTCACGCCCGTCAACGGTGGCACCGGAGACGGCAACGCGGAATTTCTTACGGGCTGGTTTAGCTGCGCTAGCCATGTCGATAATCCTGTAGAGTGGTTTCTGTACGGCCATGATGGCAGAGCGTAACTTGCTGTCTCAACGAGGTTTTGTTGTCGGAGGAAGGCCAGACCATAAAGGGGGCGATAGCGGGATCGCGCGCGGGGTAATCTTCACTCCATAAACGGTGGAGGGCAGATGATACAGGACGCTTTTGTACGTCAGAGGGCAAAGCAACTTTACTGGCAGGGCTACCCGCCAGCGGAGATCGCGCGCCTGATGGGGATCAATCAGAACACAATTTACGCCTGGAGGAAACGCGATGAATGGGATGAAACACCGCCCGTCCAGCGCGTCAGCCAGTCTATGGATGCCCGCCTCATCCAGCTTACGGACAAGAAAGACAAGACCGGGGGAGACTTCAAGGAGATTGATCTGCTGACCCGGCAACTGAAAAAGCTGTCTGACGGACAACCGGCAGGGGCTGGTACGGGTAAAAAGCCGCGCAAGCGCAAGCTGAAAAACCACTTCACCGAAGAACAGATCGTCGCGCTGCGGGAGAAAATACTTGATTCCCTTTCGTGGCATCAACGCGGCTGGTATGAGCAACGCCACCACCGAAACCGCATGATACTGAAGTCCCGCCAGATTGGCGCAACCTGGTACTTTGCACGCGAAGCGCTGCTTGATGCGCTGCGCGATGATGTGAAATACCCGTATCAGCGCAACCAGATATTTCTGTCTGCATCCCGCCGTCAGGCGCACCAGTTCAGGGGATTCATTCAGAAGGTGGCGGAAGAAGTTGACGTTGAGCTTAAGGGCGGGGACAAAATAGTCCTGTCCAACGGCGCAGAGCTGCACTTCCTCGGCACCTCTGCCGCAACAGCGCAGTCATATACGGGCAACCTGAAATTTGACGAATTCTTCTGGGTCAGCAACTTCACCAACCTGCGAAAGGTTGCAGGTGCGATGGCAACGCTGAAGGGGCTGACGCGTACCTACTTTTCCACGCCATCAGGTGAAACCCATGAGGCTTACCCGTTCTGGACGGGTGATCGCTGGAATGAGAAACGCCCGAAGGCACAGCGCAAAGCGTTTGATGTGGGCTGGAAAACGCTGAACAGCGGGCTGTTATGCCCGGATAAAACCTGGCGCCAGATTGTCACCCTGAAAGATGTGATAGACCACGGCTGGGAGTACACCGATCTTGAAGAAATTCAGGATGAAAACAGTGAGGATGAATTCCGCAACCTGTACATGTGCGAGTTCGTTCGCGATGGTGAGTCCGCCTTCAACCTTAACGCCCTGATTGGCTGCGGCGCAGATGGTTACGACGAATGGCCGGACTGGAAGCCTTTTGCGTCCAGGCCGATGGGTAATCGCCCGGTCTGGATCGGCTATGACGCCAACGGCAGCAGCGGCAACGGTGACAGCGGCGCGATTTGCGTTGTGGTGCCGCCACTGGTGCCGGGCGGTAAATTCCGCACGGTGGAAACGGAGCAGGTGCGCGGCCTTGAATTTGAAGAGCAGGCAAAAGTTATCGAAAACATCACCTTCAAATACAACGTCCAGCATGTCGGTATCGACGTGACGGGCGGTAACGGTGAGGCCGTTTACCAGATAGTGAAGAAGTTTTTCCCGATGGCGATGCCCTACACCATGTCAATGACGTCTAAGCGCGCCCTGGTGCTGAAAATGCTACAGCTGATCCGCGCCGGTCGCTGGGAATATGACCGCAGCGAACGCGCCCTGATCAACGCCTTTAACTCTGTTCGCAAGGTAAAGACGCCTGGCGGATTCATCACCTATGACACTGACCGCTCACGCGGCGTCAGCCACGGTGATTTAGCCTGGGCGAATATGCTCGCCATTATTAACGAACCGCTGGGCCAGGAGAGTGGCAGCGGCGGGTTTGCTATGGAGTTCTGATGAAGAAGCGCACCTACAAAAACAAACACACTGCCAGCAGTGGCAGTGCCGGACAGCCTGATATTTCTGACGCGCTCAGAAGCGATCCGGCGCTCAGCGCCTTCACGTTTGACGGGCCATATTCAGTAACAGACGGCTATGATCTGCTGGACAGCATGTGTTGCGTCGATAATGGCCGGTACTATGAAACGCCAATAGACTGGAAAGGGTTAACCCGTGCGTTCGCACAATCACCGCTGCATCAGTCGGCGCTTTACTTCAAACGCAATGTGCTGACCGGGTGCTATATCCCTCACCCGTTACTCTCACGTCAGGCGTTCTCTGCGTTTGCGCTGGACTGGTTTGTCTTCGGCAATGCCTATCTTGAGCGTCGGTCTAATCGTCTGGGAGACCCGCTCAAACTTAAGCATGTTCCGGCACTGAACACACGACGGGGAAGCGACCTTGATACCTACTGGTTTATCCGGCAGTGGAAGGATGAATACGAGTTCAGGGCGGGCGAAGTCTGCCACATCATGAACCCGGACATTCATCAGGAAATCTACGGTATGCCTGAATATATGGGGGCGCTGCTGTCCGCCAGCCTGTCACATTCCGCCGATAAGTTCCGCAAACTCTATTACGACAACGGATCCCATGCCGGATGTATTCTCTATGTCGGTTCGGAGAAGGTGGATCAGGAAAGTATAAAGGTGGTGCAAAAGACGTTGTCACAGGCCAGAGGGAAAGGCTCCTTCAAAAACGTGCTGATCCACGCGCCGGGCGGCGGCAAGGACGGCGTGCAACTGTTGCCGTTCAGCCAGATATCGGCAAAGGATGAGTTTCTTAACATCAAATCAGCAACGCGCAATGATTTACGCGACGCTCACCGCATCCCGCCGCAGCTGATGGGCGCAATGCCGGAAGGCAACGGCTCACTTGGTGATGTTGAGAAGGCCGCGCGCGTCTTCGCCATCAACGAAATGTTACCCGTGATGGAAGCCATGAAGGGCGTCAATGACTGGCTCGGTCAGGAAGTGATCCGCTTTAATCCCTACGCTCTGCTTAAAGACGAGTAACCCGCTCCACCCGCCGCACATCCTGCGGCGGTTCTCCTTCAGTAATTTTCAATCCCCGCATGACCGGCTACCACCTGATCACCACTCAGCGCAGCATTTAACCCCCCTCACTCAGAGCGCATGAGCGCCATTCTGGCAGGCGCAATCTGCAATTTACCCCGCACACATCCAGAAGTGAGAAAACGCGCGGAGAAGGCGAAAAAGGCCGGAGAATGGCAATTAAAGGCATCACCTCCCGACCCTCCGTCGCGTGGGCTGTTCCCCCGTCACCTGCGCGCAACATTTGCTTCGTTTTTTGTGCATTTGCCGATCCGGGGGCAGACCGCGCCGCCACAGGGCGGAAAGGGTATAAATAGCTTCAAAAAAATTGTGCAAATTTGTGCACTATTGTGCAACAGAGAAAGAAGGCCAGGAAGAAAGAAAAGCCGCCTTCAAAAGGCAGCTTTTCAGATTAGTGAGGGATTGATAGATAGTCGTCGCAAAACTCAAAAAGAAGATTGGAACTCTTCTGCTCTGCGCTCAATTTCTGCCATGTAGGATGTACGGGCTAACTCATGCGCATTGGGTGTCATAATGCTGATTAGCTGATACTTATCTGGATATAAGAAATGGCGGGAGTAAACAAGATAACTGTTTGATTTACGTGAGGCGGCAGGTAGTTTTGCAGGCCACGGCTTTTCATCAGGTAAACGAATATGGATCTTAAAAACAAAAGAATCACGAAGACGCCCGCTATCTTCCCACTGCCCTTCGTTGCCAAAAACTGAGGGTAAAGATCCGCCGTTCTTCCATGACTGCAAGGCATGTGCATATTTACGAGCAACTGCGGGGAGTTCTATATCATTGTGGACAGAGACTTTAATCATGGCCCTGCCTTAATGGAACGTTGGATCTTCAAGGCCCAGCTTTTTATGTTCACTGCGGATAAGTGCATGAACCTGATCGGCGGTAACACCCAGATCAGCATCTGAAGTTTTCTTCGGCACATGCGTGCTTTCAATGAAGGATAAAATATCTTCAATCGTATAGCGAAGCGTCGCAGCGGAACGAGCAAAAGCGACAATCTCTTTCCTCAGTTCCGCGTTACTTTCAGGTACGCTTTTCAGCGCAACCCTTGCAGCCTCGACAAAACTTGCACATACCGCAATATGACGGAAAAGGCTTTCAAACCCTTCCTGAGTCTCTTTTTTCTGATTTTTCAGAATAATAGGGATCTGCTTTTCTTCCCATTCGATGCGAAGGTTTGCCCTGTGTGTCTTCATCCTGTCAGCCAGGTTAAGCATATAACTGGTGGCCTCATCAATAGGAAGGTATGCCACAGAATCCTTTACGTCCTGGAGGGATAGCGTAGACGTACTGTGCCGGGAGATTGATACGTCATGATGCACAATGCTACTGGCAGGAACAGGGGCAAGAGCCACCGCCAGCGCTGCGGCCATAGATGATATTTTATTTTTTTTACTACTCATAATTGCCTTTCCTGCCAATAATCGTGAACCACTGCCGGAATGATAGCGCAAAAAATCACCCGCTGAAACGAATTATCCTTGCGGCAAAACTAGCCCGCGTCAACCTCATTGAGCGCCACCATGATCGCCAGCCTTTCAGCAGGCGGAAGCGCTGCATATTTCGCGCGCCAGCGCTCAACTTTGCGCTTAATACGGTGCCGATCGTTGTAGTCTTTTCCGGCAAACGCGTGGGAATACGCGCGCCCCTCCGGGTAGTTCATCCAGATTTTTTCTGTTCGCACCCCGCCGCGCGTCATGGCCTGAAATTCAATGCTGCGCCAGCCTGTTAACCGTTCGTCATAAAGCTGCGACGGATAACCAGACAGGATCACGCTGACGTTTTCCGGCAGGCTTATGAGGCAGGCTAACAGGCGCTCATGATCGGCAACCGTATATTCATGACGGTAGCGGGCGCGACTGGTGCGCGTTTCAAGCAGATAAGGAGGATCGGAATAAACCAGCACGCGGCCATGTTGAGTAAAGTCTTCTCTTTCCAGAAAACCTACAGCATCACCGTGATAAAGATGCAACCGGGGCGGAGTTTCCCCCATATCAGACCAGCGCTCCCGCGTTAATTTAAAAGCATTTTCATCGACATCAATTCCAATCGTCCTGGCTGCAAGTGGCTTGTGAAACATTACTGCGCCACTGCCCAGGTGCGTTTCAATGTAGGTATCATGCGGGGGCATTTCAGCAATAATTTTCTGATAAACCCCGCTCGCCGCCTTACTTCCCAGATAACTCATTCTCTTTCGTCCTCAGATGGCACCGTCATTTTTAACCACCTGCAGCACTGTTAAAAATGACGGTTCTCGATGTACGGCCAACACTGCCGGAAATGGCGGTATCTGCCGGAATACGGTACCGCACCGTCAAATCTGACCGTTCCGGCCATCGCGGTAATTCGGTACCACACTGTCAAAGCCGACCATGCCGATCGACGCTCTACTTCCGCCCCGTAAACGCAGCTTTCATCCTTTTCACGAGATCGCTTGTTTTCTGCTTCGCCGCCATCACCTGCGACGGCAGCTTATCCAGCCCCGACGCGGCGCGATTGCGCGATACCAGCCGCCCGTCCTGCACGGTCATAACAAGATCGCCGCACGCCACTGACGCACCGGCCATCATCGATCTGACCATTCCGGCGCTGGCATCAATCCCACGCAGCGCCAGCAGTTCACTGATCTGCTGCTCTTTCACGGATAGCCCGGCCCTCTCTTCCCGTTCCGGTGGCCGTCTTTTACGCTTACTTCGCACATCGTCACTAAGCCGCTGCGCCAGTTCTCGCTTTTCCTGCCGTGAAAGCGCATCAAAATTCACCGTCACGCCCTCAGCTGGCACAGTCATTTCTGACTGCCCTGTAGCTTCGCTGGCGGCATGTTCAACACCGTCAGCACCTGTCGCGGGATCCCGCGTACAGTTATTGACAGAACTCCGAGGGGCGGCGTTGCCGCCTGAAAAACCAACGTCAACGGCCACACCGTCAGCGCTCTGGCGCTTCGGCACGATTTTGTATTGAGTGGTGCGGGTGAAGATCAAAGAGTCATTACCCGTAATCGGGCAATAGATACCGGTGATTCGCTGGACGTCATCGCCGTAGGCGTTGCCGTTTTCGGTGGTTTCATAGTTCAGGCGAATGCGCAGATTGTCGCGCTCTACCAAAGGGCCACCCTGGGCTAATACATAGTTATCCCACTCGCCTGCATCAGCGGCCTGCCGTGCGGTTTCGAGTTCAGGGTGTAAAACAAGTTCACGATTTCCCAGGCGGCGAAGTTCGCGATATACCGTGACCGGCGCGCCGCCGATCTGCTGAAACTGGCGAATTGACCAGCGCGACGCCCACGCGCTAACGCGGAGTGACATTTCTTTCAGGTCTTCCCCGGTTTCGTCGTCCTTCTCACCATCCAGCGCGAAGCCATCGATATTCTTCGAAATGTATTTCGCTATGTAGCCGGTTGCGCTGCCTAAAGCGTCCTCAATCGGTTTAAATTCAAGGCGGTGCTCCCACGCTCCCGGCTCGTTGCCGTCTTCTCTCAGGGCATATTTTCGGAAGATATCGCGCGCCTGTTCGACCTTTTCCGGGCGCATGAAAAGAAGTAAGTGCCAGTGCGGCGTTGCATCGTGGTGCGGTTCAACAACACGAAAACCGAAAACGCGGATCCCTTTTCTCTTCCATGCGGCGCGGGTTCTCGCCCAGACCTTGCAAAGATATTGCTGTGTCTCACGCGGCGACGCGCCACAGTATTTGTTATTACGGCGCCCGTTATGCTGCATAGCGTGATAGCGGGAAGGCGCTGTCAGCGTGTAGAAGTCACCGGCCAGCCCTTCCAGCTTCGCCAGCTCTTCAAATCCGCGCATTCTCGTCATGAGTTCGCGGCGACGGTTGGCCGGATTGGCAACACTGCCAGCGACTTTATCGATCAGAGAAATGCGCTCGCCCGTGTCCTGGTCTTCCAGTTCCATAGCCTTAAGGTATTCACGGTTAGCCTTTTTCTGGGCCAGCCATTCCGTAAGGCACGGGGCGCTACTGTATGGGGAGGATTTTTTCTGGACGTATCCCGCTGCGATCATCAAATGCTCACGCCACCGGGCATGGATACGGCGCAGGCGGTTTAACCACCACTGCGGTGACTCAAGGCGAAGAACCGCGCGTAACGCGTCCTCCGCCTCCAGTTCTTCATTGCAATACGCCGTCCAGCCGGGGATCGGCGTTTTCAGATGCACCGCCAGCGACGCAATACGGCCATAGCCAGAAAGCGCCGCGAACTCAGGATCTCCGGTGCGTGCCAATTGGTGATCGGACTCGCGTATAAACTCGCTCGTAAAGATATCGGCAAGCGTATAAGCCAGTCTTTTTAACTCTTTCTTCCCTGCCCAGAGCATACGAAAAAGCTGATCGCGGATTGGCAGCAGAATGCCGGGCATCACAGTGTCAGGCTGGTAAACACTGTTCACGCTATCAATACGCGTTAATACGTGGCGCTCAAAGGTATTAACCAGCCAGTGATCTGCCGCTTTGCGGTCTTTCGCGTCCAGTGCATCCAGCTTCGCAGCAAAGTGGCGGCGGATATACTGCGGAAGAGAAGCCAGACGGCGACGCAGCAGCTTGCTGCGCTCCGGCTTTTCGTCTTCCGCTACCAGTTCACTGAACGCGATATGCTTACGCGTGCCGTCCGGCGTGAGATAGTCGAAACCATCCAGCCCCGGCGCTACATCAACGCCAATCGGCTGGTATGGTTTGTTCCCGCCATAAGCGTAAGGGATAGCATTATCAGTGCTACCCGGATACGGTGGAGGTGGAGAAGGGGCGCGACGGCCACGGGTTGCCGTGGTCATTGCGCACTTTCCAGATATGCACTTATGAACGCTTCCGCGACCGGTGCAACGATGGCGTTTCCGTAGGCACGCAACTGGCCCACGCGTCCGGCAAGCCCATTAACCAGCGGCTTAAGTCCGGGTTTAACTGGCCTCCACTTTCCATCATGGCAAAAGAGCCAGTCAGCATCTCGCCAGAAACCGTTAACCGCGCTGGCAGTATCTCCACTTCGTGTGGTGCTGGTGTTCGTCCCTGCAACCGCTCCGGTGAACGAATTTTCATTGCTGCCGTTGGAGTCGCCCAACCCGCAAGCTGTGCCGTCACATCCAACCGATCCGTTGAAATCTTCCCGTTCCGAATCCTTCCGCCCACATATCCACCCTTCCCGTCCGTTGCTGTCGGAGTGTTCCAGCCCGCCAGACAGGCAAAGTCCTGAAGGTTCGATTGCCGCCCCGCCAGCATTCTGGCTATGACCTTCTGGGGATCCTGATAAGCATTTTTGACATTGCTCGCGTTCGGCGTCGGCCACCCAGAAGAGGCGTTGCCGGATGTGCGGAGCACCGAAGCCCGCAGCGCAGAGATCGAAGCCTGCGAAGGCATACTCCGATCTTTCCATTTGATCGCGTACATCGTCGAGCCAGCCGAGGCCGTCTTTGCTCGCAACCTGTTCGCCAAAGATAACGTCAGGGCGGCACTCCGATATAAGACGAAACCATGCGGGGAAGAGGTGGCGCTCATCGTCTTTTCCCTGCCGCTTTCCGCAGGCGCTGAAAGGCTGGCAGGGGCATGAACCTGTCCAGACGGGGCGGTCATCGGGCCATCCGGCACGGCGCAGAGCGTAAGACCAGACACCGATCCCGGCAAAGAAGTGGCATTGCGTGAATCCTTTAAGGTCATTTGCGGTAACTTCCTCAATTGAGCGAATGTCAACAACGCCGGGGGCAATATGTCCAGCGTCGATCAGGTTGCGCAGCCATTGCGCGGCAAAGGGATCGATCTCGTTGTAGTAAGCGATAGCGGCCATCAGAACGGCACCCCATCATCAAACCCGAAAAAAGCCATCTGATGCCAATGCACCCACAAACCTTTCAGGCCCGCTTTTTCCGCAGGGCAAAACCAAACTATTTCAACTTCGTCCGAGGTTGTGACAAGCATATTCAGACCCGGAATACCGTCTTCATCGTTGCTGACCAACTGGCACAGAATGGAATCAATAACCATCACGCCACCTCTTTGCGGTTGCGAGACGTGCGGAGAACGCCGATCACTTCGCCAGCCAGGTTGCGAGTTTTAGCCCCCACAGAGCGGCGGACATCGAATGATTTAAGGGTGAACAGGTGGTAAATCTGACGGGTTTCCGGGGTGTCACTGCCGGAAATGACAGAAGGTATTTTTGCAATGTCGTAGAGGTATGAAAGCCTCGCAGCCAGGACGCGATGATCTTCATCGGTAAACGGTTTGCCGTATGCCGTAAAATTCGCAGTTTCGCTAGCTGGCAGATATGGCGGATCACAATAAATCACGCAATTTGAATGGCCGATTGCCAGAGGGATTGTTTCTCTGAAATCACCATGTAGAAACATCACACCCTTTTCCCATGCTCTTGCAGCAAAATGCTGAATCTCAGCAACAGGGAAAATTGGCTTTTTACGAAAACCAAAAGGTACATTGAATTCATTTTTCAAATTAACGCGATAAACACCGTTGTAGCAATGGCGGTTTAAATAAAGAAACAGCGCTGCGAATTCAATCAATGTCTGATTACTGTATTGACGGCGGTCATACTTGAATTCACGATTAACAAAGTTAAAAGTATTGCGATAGTCGTAATACGCTTCTTCATTATTGCCATTTTCAAATAACTTCGCCGCAGCAGATAAAAGCGCCTCGGTATCACGCTTAACTACCGAAAAGAAATTAATCAACGCTGCATTGCTATCGCAAAGAACATAGGTCTTGTAATCAGTATTCAGGAAGACGCTACCGCTTCCCACAAAAGGTTCAACGAGACATTCACCTTGCGGTAAAACCTCCAATACGTGAGCCATCGCACGAGACTTGCCGCCCGCCCAGATCAAAGGGGAATTAATCATTGGATGCCTCCGCGATGGCACGGATTACGCCCAGCGTTAGTTGGCAGTCACAAAGCGCGCGGTGTGGTGCGCCGTTAACGGGTGGGACGCCAAGAGCCTTTGCAGCTTCAGCGAGTTTTTTCCATTTATACTTACGGCGGTAATCATCCCAATCGCCATTAAATTCAGCGTAAAGCTCCATTGCGCACTGAGGCACACCCAGCAAAATAGGGAAATCATTTTCAGGGACGTGAGATGAAGACTGCTCAATCATCCGATCATCGAATTGCGCGTTGTACGCGATCCAGCTCTCACCGATTAATTCAACAACCTGAGGCAATATGTCGGCCCATATTGGCGCATCGGCAACCATCTCGTTTGTAATGCCGTGAATGGCTGTCGCCTTTGCGGGGATCTCACGCTGCGGATTTATCAGCGTATTCAGCAGTGTCAGACCGCAGCAGTCTATAATTGCGATTTCAACGATCTGATCATCGTTACCTAAACCAGTAGTCTCGGTATCGACAATGACGTAGTTTTTTCTAATCCAGCGCTTTGCGCGTTGCTTCGGGCCTTCGACGCGGTTTTCGTGATAGACAGCCATATCAGCCAAAGACCACACTTTACGGATCACGTTGTCCGCTAGCTCACCTTTAATGTTGGGGTTAGCCGCATAGCCTGCAATTATCGCTTTAAAAAATTCATTGCGTTTGTTCATGCTCATTTAATTAGCCTCATTACTGGTTACTGATTCACGATTTCTTATCCATGAATCAAGGGATGAAAAAATTTCTTCTGAGGTGGCGCTTTCCTTTTTCAACTGACCGACAAAAATACGCAGTAGGCCAAGAAGGTGAGCACGCTCACCCTTGCGGGCGCTGGCGCTTAATGCTGCAAACTCTGGATCGCTTATTCCGCTATCCAGCTTTATTGACTTGACCGACATACCGACCTCCTGAAAAAGGCAAAACGAAGCCCCGGCAAAAAATGCCGATGTTTTTTGATGCAGGTTAATTAATGAGTGGTGCGAGGTTTTCTTTTTATCTGTCTGAACAGTCTTTCATGCCAGTAATAAAGAAAATCAATGAACGTCATACGTGCACGCTCATGATTCCCCCTGATTGCCTTTTCAAGGCCATAGACAATCAAATCAATTGTCGGGCTGTCCGGTGTTATATAAATACGCGAACCATTTTTAAGCTGTACGGTAAAACCTTTTTCGGCGCTTTCAATTGATTCGCGGATCAACATTTCCCGCTCCCAAGATGTTTTCTCTTCAGTAAACATGCAAGCCGCTCCCAACGATGTTACAAGAGTTTCTTTAACGCTCTTACCAGAGTTGCTAACAGCCCTTTATTTATCTTACTCGTATAAACAAAAGGCTTATTCATACCCTTAATAAAACGGACCTTGTTTGGCTCCGGCTTAAAGAAGCGCCCGTCCGGGCATTCAATCCAGCCGCGTGTATTGCGGTAGTGCGTGACCTGGCAACCGTGCTTTAACAGGCTGGCAAGTGATGGGGCGTTATCGTTCATATCGTGTACCTGCTACAGTTGCCTACGGGCTTTTAGTTCCACTTCTTCACGGCGGGCTTTATATTCTGCAAGCGCCTTAATTCTTTGCTGCTTTACTTTTTTACTCCGCAGAAGGATTAAAAGTTGAATTAAAGACAAAACAAGAACAGCAAAGAGAGAAAGCCCGATAATCATTTCAATTTTCATAACTTCCTCCACCATTTAACCTTTCAATTGTTCGCATTGCTTCAGCTAAGGCAAAGTCACGGCCATAGTAATTATCAATACCGCCGTTATCATCCCGCTTATTTATCAAATACGAATTGCTTCGATTAAAAGCATTGCGCGGTGATTTGCGGATAGTGAAGCCGTTAAAGACATAAACGTTTTTGCTTACCTGAACCAATCCCGGAATGCTTCCGGCATGTGACCCATGTTGTGAATAGCGCTTTTTCATAATCAAAGCCCAATCCACAGTAACCAGGCGTCGCGCTGCTCTTTCGGACGATTGAAATAAGCGTCACGCATCGCACGGTTGAACTCAGGGATATAGATCCAGTTCTCTGAGCGGTTCGTCAGAGACTCAGGATTCTTCATCTGAACCACCGGCAGCTTGCCGTCACGAACCATATCGCCAACCGCGTTGGCGGTTTTACCGATCATTTCGGCAAACTTAGGAGCTGGCACCGCATCCACTGGATGGCGTAATTCAATGTAGCCCTCTGGGTATTTGTCTTTCATGTGTAATAATCCTCTCTGATGTTCAGCCGCTTCTAGCTGGCTGTAGCCGCCTCTGGCGGGCAGAAAAATGGATTACATGTAATCCCAACAAAGAGGAGTTTAGATCACTTATGATCCAAAAAACAAGCATCGGTGAAAAAATCTTGCTTATGAGGAAAGCCGAGGGGCTGTCTCGAAGAGAAATGTCTGAGATAACAGGAATTTCAGCCAACAACCTGAAAAACTATGAATCTATAGGCAGGCAGATCCCTGGCGATTACCTAGCAATAATTCTTGAAAACCCACGATTTGAGAAATATACACTCTGGTTAATGACAGGAAACACTGCACCAGACGCCGGACAAATTGCCCCGGCTCTCTCTCTTGATGGGCCAGAAGTTACGGCAACGTCGCGCCGCTCCGTCCGCAAGACTGGCTAACGCTGCACAATGATTTCACTGACTGGATAGACTCAATTTCACTCTGTTCTACTGGAGGGCTTCGCCATGTCGATTAAGAAGCTCGAAGGTGGTCAATATGAAGTAGACGTGTACCCGCGCGGGCGTAATGGAAAACGCATTCGCAGGCGCTTCGATAAGAAGCAAGAGGCAGTGCTTTTTGAGCGGTATGTAGTAGTCAATGCCGACAAAAAAGAATGGTTAGGCG
This sequence comes from Citrobacter sp. RHBSTW-00859, assembly GCF_013729795.1. Lineage (NCBI taxonomy): Bacteria > Pseudomonadati > Pseudomonadota > Gammaproteobacteria > Enterobacterales > Enterobacteriaceae > Citrobacter > Citrobacter sp. RHBSTW-00859. Next base: position 4,912,148 of record NZ_CP056284.1, read on the forward strand.
CGAGCGTAGATCGCCGCACCTTAAGCGAGTTGTTAGACACCTGGTGGCTGCTGTACGGACAGACGCTGGAAAATGGTGAGATTGAAAAACGGCACCTGAGCAAAACAATAAGGGCGCTGGGAGATCCAGCTGTAAACCGTTTAAGCAAACGTACGATAGCGCAGCACCGTAGCCAGCGGCTGGATGATGGGATCAGCTCCGCCACAATCAACCGTGATATGTATCGGCTATCAGGTATGTTCAGCGCACTGATCAAGCTGGATGAGTTCAGGAAGGAAAACCCCTGCAAGGGGCTGGAACCGCTGAAAGAAACACCGCCAGCCATGACCTATCTCACAAAATCAGAGATCGGTAAATTGCTGGATACCCTGACCGGCGATGATCGACGCGTGGCGCTCCTATGTCTCAGTACGGGTGCTCGCTGGGGCGAAGGAAGTACGTTACGGGGAGAGCAGGTTAATCACGGGCGCGTGACATTCCTCAAAACCAAAAACGGCAAAAAGCGAACGGTTCCGATATCGGAAGATCTGGAGAAAGAGATCAAGACCAGCGACACAGGGCCACTGTTCAAAGTTGATTATGAAAACTTCTGCGAACGGCTCAAAAAGGTTAAGCCCGATCTTCCACGTGGTCAGGCTACGCATGTGCTTCGGCACACGTTCGCAAGCTGGTTCATGATGAATGGGGGAAATATTATTGCGTTACAGCAGATTCTGGGGCACGCCAGCATACAGCAGACAATGGTTTATGCACACTTGGCCCCTGATTATCTGAAGCACGCAGTAACGTTAAACCCGCTTGGTGGAGGGCTGACGATTTGACTACACGTTGACTACGCCAAGAAACACTGTAACCCGTTGTAGCCGCTTCTGGCGGCTACATGGGAGACTGATTTAAAAGGATTTTTTCTAAGTACCTGATAAAAAAAACCCCCACATCATGTGGGGGAAGACAGGGATGGTGTCAGAAAACACCACCTAACACAATGATATAAATGGATTTATATCATACGCTGTCCACATAGCGTCCACATTGACTAAAATGCCCCTGCCCGCCAGGGGCTTTGTTTTTCATCCCTCAGAGGTTATAACCAATTTTTAACCCAATGTTTAATAAGGATGTTCTCTATGCTCAACCTCAAATCGATAATTGCGGTCGTCGCCATTCTTTTGTCTACCACCGCCCACGCCCAAACGGATACCGTAAAAACTTTGCAAAAGCAGCTAAAGTTATGGCAACCGACTGAAATAAAAGAAAGTAACAATGTCGTCACTGTCGTTCTGGACGCAAACCAAGTTACACCTGAAATTTATGATGCGGTAATAAGCTCAGGAATTTGCATGGATGTTTGGACAAAAGATGTACCGAATTCCTACATGAAAACAACTAAAGAATTGCACGTACTGAATAAACATAAAGCATTTGGCTATGTGCTCGAACAGCCTCTCGCAACTTGTAACGAGATGGGTAAAGAGCCAGATGACAGAGCTAAAGTGGTGATGCTCTCAAAAACGCATATGTTTGGAATGCCAAAGTCAAAATAAACAAAACCCCGCAATTCGCGGGGCTTTTTGTTTGTGGTTACATCCACATAGTTTGTTGACCTGATGGCGAGGGATGAGGCCTGACGGCATTAACCTCACCCGGCTTAACAATGTAACGCTGCACCGACTCAAATGTGATAAACGTGGCGCTACAATTCACGTTCTGGCACTGGTGATAACGTTCCTTTGTCGTATCGGTCATATAACGGCTTGTGCGTGCATGGGCGGCATGCTGGCATAACGGGCAATGAAACATATTAAGCACCTCAACGGTTTGGCTGATGTGTTAATTTTACTCAATAAATCCTTATATAACAAACAGATAAACAAAAAACTACCCTTCATCATCTTCCGCTTTGTACTCCACGTCAGAGAGCTTAACCTCAAGCTCTAAGCTCGTCGTGAATCCACTATTACTCAGATTGTGAGTTACCTTACTAATTAGCCATGCCTGCTCGTCTATGACACGCTTAAAGCCCGACACGCGCACCGGTGTCTCAGGAAATAAATCAGCCCGACCGAGTGCCAGCGTAATTGAAAACTCCGCAACGCCCCGCTGCAGCTTATCCCACTTAGCCTGAGCGGCGCGCATCGCCTGCGCCTTTGAAGCGTAGACCGTCGTCAGCGCCAGCACGTTATCTGCCTCACCGGCCATATACTCACCCTCGCGCGCTTCCGGCTCTTTTTTTGCCTTTGTTTTTTTGCTGACCGGCTTTGCTTTCGGGTGCTCCAGTGCTCGCAGATGCTTCTCTTTTGGCTTTCGTTTCAGCGTTACTTTCTGCTTTTGCGGCTTCGGGTCTTTTGTGTGCAACCATTTTGCCGTTACGCCGGTGTAAGCCCCACGGTCGGCAATGGCAAACTGATGACGGTCACCATCGCTGCGGGTCACCGTCATTTGCGGGACGGGCTTGCCACTGGCCGTCATCGCACTACCGGCTTTCAGAAACAGGAGTTTACCCGCTTTCACTGACACCTCCGCCCCATTGCGGTCAGCCAGTCGGGTCAGGAATACGGCGTCGGACTCCTGCGACTGGTCGATATGCGGTACCGATATTTTTTTCAGCGAATCCGCGACACTGGCCGTCAGTTTATTGCGTTTTGCAATGGTGCTGACCAGCTCACTGAGGGTGGTGTCGTGCCATGACTCCTCTCGCCGTGAATTGAGCGTTCCGCGAAAATCTGCACTACGAGCCCGAATAGTCAGAGTATCAGGCGCGCCCCGGTGCTCAATCTCATCGACAGTGAAATCGCCCTTATTCAGAAGTGCCGAACCCTGCCAGCCAAGCCACAGCGTCAGCACAGCCCCGCGCAGGGGTAACTCGACTTTGCCGTCGGTGTCGTCGAGCTCAATGTCGAGCTGGTCAGCCTCAAAGCCCCTGTTGTCGGTCATGGTGAGAGAAATCAGCCGGTCACTAAAATTGCTGGTAATGTCTTGGCTGTTCATCGTCAGCATAAATGCCGGTGCAAGGCTGGCACCGGCGTCAATGGTCATGCCCGTAATCATGCGGTCAGCCCTCCGAGCACACCCTGCAGCTTATCAGTCAGATTACCGGCAGAGCCGAGTAGCTCGCTGGCCTGCTTATTCAGGTCGCCAAACATTGCCGTCAGTGATTCATCGACCCGTTTCAGCGAGAGGGTGAAATCAATCTTTCTGGCCGCACCGTCGCTGAAAAACTCGGTATGCGTGGTCGACACCTTATCGACGATATACATCCCGAAGATATTGCCGGTTCCCTCAATAAGCGGCCATGCTCTGCCCTCATCGGCCATCAGCTCAACAGCAAGCAGGGATATACGGCCGCCGGTAATAGCAGGGTAAAGCGTACCGGCAAGCTGGATCGAGTTTTCCCCCTCGCCGAGAAACTGATACGCAGGAGGTTTACCGACCCGGTCATTAGACGCCCAGCGGTAATCTTTCGAGTGCTGCATCGACTGATAAGGCAGGGTGCGACGTTCAAACACAAACATTCCAAGAGCAAGCATCATCATCAGCCTCCTTAATCGTGCATCATGCTGGCGCGGGCTTTGGCTCGCTTGTCGCGCTCATATTTTTCTAACGCATCCTGCAACTGATTCCCTAGCTGACCGCCCGGAGCTCCAGCTCCCGGCAGGTTGATTTGATAGGTTGGGCTGCTCTGGTCAATGTAGGTACGACCAGCGGGAGCCGTGACAGGCTGATAAGCCTGATACCCGCCAAGCGAGCTGGTTGTCGGAATGTACCCGCCACCCTGACCAACCGGCGGCGCTTTTGCTGTTTCCGCATCAATACTGCTCGATTCCTTTTTAACGAGACCGAGCTTTTCGAGAATTACATCAAGACCACCGCGCAGCTTATTGAAAATATTCAGAGGCAACATCAGCGCATCGGCCAGCGCCTGTCCAAAAATGACGCCGACATTTTTGCAGCTATCGAGCGTCTCCTGCGTGGCCTTGACCGGCGCAATCAGGTCTTTAAACCACTGCCAGACGCCGCGCAGCTTCTCACCGAGGCCATCAAAGATGGGGGCTAGCGGGGCGAACATTTCACCGACGGGTGCAAAGGCACTCATGATGCCCTCAATCACCCCTGAGAAAAATGCGCTAATGGGTTCCCAATATTTGCGGATAAGCAGCGCCCCGGCCACAATCGCCACCCCGACTGCCACAATCGGCCAGGTAATCGCACCGAGCGCGGTCACAATGGCACTACCAGCGACAGTAAAGACCGTACCCAGCACGCCAGCAGCGGCAATAATGGCGTTAATCCCCATGACAACCGGCCACGCAACGAGACCAATACCGCCGATGATACCAATCAGAGCCAGTGCGCCACCGGCAATGATGCCGATAGTTTCCGCGAGCCCCTTATTTTTCTGGATCCAGCCGTCGAGCTTTAACACATACTGCGTGGCCGTTTGGGTAAGTTTGCGCAGTGAGCCCTCTTGCTGGTCATAGAGGTCAGTACCAACAGCCTCATAAGCAGACTGGAATTCTTTAAAATCGCCGCCGAGGTTATCCTGCATAACCTTGACCAACTCCTCGGTTTTACCGTCTGAGGCCTTTATCGTAGCGGTGAGCTTATCGAGTTTTCCGCTGGCCGCTGCCGCCATCAGTACACTTGCAGACTTCATGGCCTCCTCGCCGAATATGGTTTTCACATATTCAGCTTTCTGACCTGTGCCGAGCTTGTTTCGCTCAAAGCTGGCCTGCATTTCTTTCAGGATGGTAAATAAAGGACGCGTATTGCCTTTGCTGTCCGAGGTTTTAACACCCAACTCTTTGAGAGCATCGTATGCTTTGCCTGTTGGTGCCTGTAGTCTCGTTATAACAGCCGCGCCGCCCGTCCCAGCCATTGACCCCCTGATGTTATTATCATGAAGTGTGCCGGTAATCGCCGCCGCTTGCTCAAGACTCACCCCGGCATTTTTCGCTACAGGTGCAAGGTAACTTAATGAGTCACTTAGCCCCTGAAAATCGGCAGTGGTCTTGTTCATCGTGGTTGAAAGAACATCACCAATATGTGCAGCCGCGTCATTAGAGAGTTGAAAGGCGGCTTTTGTCCCCATCAGTAGTTGCGCGTTTTCCTCCATTGTTTTTCTGTTCGCAAGTGACAGGTTGAGAGTCACAGGCGTCATGGCCGCTATAGATTCAGCATCACCACCACCTTTTGCGATAATAATCTGCGCACTCGCGGCGTCATCAGCAGAGGCGGCAGTATTGTCGCCGAGCTGGCGCGCCTGTTTGCGCAGCGCCTGCATTTCTGGCGACTGCTTATCGACCCCGAGCACGGCCTGCAGCTCGGAATTTTTCTGCGCAAAATCATAACCGGGCATCAGTAATTTCACCCCGGCCATCGTTCCCGCAGCCGCAATGCCAACACCTGCAGCGCCAGCCGCTGCCGCATTACCGGCAAGCTCTTTGCCTGACTGGTATCTGGCTTTCACGCGGCTTAATTTCGCCTGCTGCGCACTGACGCGCGCCAGTGCCTCGCGCTGTCGATTAAGCTGCGCCGTCGTTTCGCTGATGGAGGTTTTGAGCCGACGCTCATCGGCAGAAAGGGTGCGGGTATTAATACCGGCCTGCATCAGTTCGGAGCGCTGGCGCTGTACAGACGTTCTCAGGCTGTTGTATTTCGTCTGCAGCTCAGAGGCGGCACGCTTTGCCGCTTCGAGTGCCTGCGCCTGCGCGCGGGTCGGACTGGTGGAGTTTTTAAACTGCACGGCCAGTTCACCGGCTTCGCGTTTCGCTTTCTCAAGCGCCTGACTGGTCACGGCCAGTTGCGCACTGGCCTTACGAAAGCCGTCGATTTTTGACGCCTGACCATTCAGGTCACGCAGCCCTTTTTGTGTGTCGCGAATATCGCCCGACAGGGTTTTACTCGCGGTCTGGATGGATTTAAGCGGTCGGGTCGCCTGGTCGACCGCTTTCAGCAAAACCTCAAGTCTCAGGTTATTACTCATTGTGGTGTCCGCTACGCTGCAGCGCCTTTTCGCGCCATGTGATGAGCTCGGTCAGGCTCAGGGAATAGAGCTCTGATAGCGGCCAGTGGAATATCACCGCGATATCCGCCATCAGGTCATCGGTCGACAGGTCGGGCGGGAAATCTACTCCGCCGAAGCCGGTGACAAAAAACCAATCACCTTAGCGGCCAGCGACAGCATATCGGGCAGGTTCATTGCGGTAAGCTCCTGCGCCGTAAGCGCGGGGTAGGTCATGCGTGGCAATACCTTAATCAGCGCATCGACTTCGGACTGCGCCACCGCTGCCAGACTGACACCGCGCAGGGTACCGGCGTTCGGCTCAATCAGTGTGACTTTATCAATCGTCTGACCGGCGCGCTTAATCGGCTTGTCGAGGGTCACGACGTTCGGGTTTACGGTGTCAATTTCATTGCCAGCCATATCAACAAATTCAGCGGTTTTACGTGGTGCTTTTGCCATGATGTTTTTCTCTGCTCTGAATGGGGATTAATAACCGGCCAGCAGTGCTGACCGGTCAGGGAATTACAGCCCGATTGCGCGGCGGTGCTGTTCCAGACGGTCGACGCCGTTCACCTTCTCAACCATGTTGACGGTATCGATTTCGATGACGTCGCTACCATCAATCGTGAGGCGGTAATAGGTGCATACGGTCGACAGTTTGGTCGAGGTGTTTTCACCCTGCTTATTCTCGCCGCCGTCGATTTCTTTATGACGGCCACGCATGACCACCTCGACCGCCACGATTTCGCCAGTGTCGTCACGTTGGTAAGAGCCAGCAAAACGCAACGGCACAGCGTCAGCACCCGGCGCGGCGTACTGCGCCCACAGCGCCACATCAGGCAGGCCACCGACAGACCATTCGACGGTGAGCGCATCATCGTCGAGACCAAGGTCAATCGCCGCCGCGCCATTCATGCCGCCGCCGCGATAGTTTTCGAGCTTGCGGGTCAGCTTCGGCAGCGTCACGGATTCAACAACGCCCATGTAGCTAAGGCCGTCATTGAACATGTTCAGATATTTAAGTTTGCGGGGTAGTGCCATGTTGTTTCAGGCTCCTTAGCTGTTGACCGATTCGGCCAGATTCACCAGATATTTATCGGTGATACGCTGGCGCAGGGTCAGGCTTTCCAGTGGTGGAACCGGTGTATAGTCGTAGTCGATATACAGTTTCCCGGCCTTGAGGGTTTCCTTATCGTTCGATTCCTCGTCGAACCAGCATTCACCGTCCACGATGTAGCCGTTTGATTTCAGCTCGCGGAATTTGGCGTTAATGCCGTCGACAATGTCACGGATAAGTGATGCGGTGATGGGCTTATCGACCGCCCACATGTGCGCCTCGGCCATCGTGTCGGCCAGCACCTGCGCGGTGCGGGTGTAGTTCTCAAACAGGAAAAGCGGGTCATCAGAGCAGGTGCGGTTACCCCAAAAGCGGAAGCCATCCTTACGCACCAGTGTCGTGACCCCGGCCTCGTTGAGCAGATCAGCATCGGTGCCGGATGCCTGCAAATCCCAAAACACTGACGCACTGATGCCGGTAACACCCTGCACGCCGACGTTAGACAGGGTTTTGTGCCAGCCGACGGTCTGGTCGATATAGGCACGCAGGCCGAGTGCGCGCGCAGTTGCGTATGCCGGTGCGGTGGCGTTTGTGGTGGTATCCCATGCAAGGAAATCAGGCCAGATGACCATCAGCTCGCGCTGGCTGAAATTCTCGCGATAGGCCATCGCCTCGGAAATGGTTTTACAACCCCATGCGCTGATATAGCCAAAGGCGCGCAGGCTGATACAGACCGAAGCAAGTGCGACTGCGACCTCTTTGGTATCGAGACCCGGCACGCCGAGAATGCGCGGCTTAACGCCGGTGACTGCTTCGGCAGTCAACAGCGCCTTGATGCCGGTATATTTACCGTTCTCATCCGTGCCGCCGATGATATTGGAAATGGTCTGCGCTTCGGCGTCTTCTCCGGTACCTTCGGCAACACGCACGACAACTGTGACAGGTTTTGACTGGTCGGCGATGGCCTGCAGGGACGCGGCCAGCGTGCCTTTTTTACCGGCTTTCGCAATGGCGCTTTGCACATTGGTAATCAGTACCGGCTCGTTGAGGGGAAAGGTTGCCGCATCCGCATCGCTGGCTGTACAGACCATGCCGACGATTGCGGTTGCAACAGTGGAAATGACGCGGGTGCCGTCGTTAATCTCAAGCACCTGCACGCCGTGGTGAAAATCACTCATCCGGTTAACTCCGTGGTTAGTGGGCAAGTGTTATTGTCCTGTCTGGTCTGGTGAGGGGCTATTTGTCGGCGATGGGTAGCGGATGGCACATAAACAAATTAAAAAAAAGACGGGCATCAGCCCGCCCTGCATTACTCTTCCTTTTACGGGTAGCTGACGGGGGCATTATTTTCTATGGCATATTCACGCATAAAATCGGGATAAGAAACAGAAGCCCTTTGCCGTTCAACAATGAATGAGTCGGCCCCCCAGATAACACACTCTCTCAAAAACTGCCCCACATCCGTTGTTACTTCGACAGCATCACCCGGCATATTTTGGTCATGAGTATAAAACCCTAATGTAGATGGACTAAAAAATGTATTTTCCATATTAATACCCTGTAGCTTCATAATGTATGGTTGGCACCTCACCCAATACAGTTGTGGTATATGCAACAGTAAATCGTGTTTTTGACACATCCTGCCCCGAATCAGTATCACGATGTACGGCCAAATATTTTCCTGCCATAGGATTTTGATTCTGGTATGAATACGAGGCCAGCGTAGCAATTGTTGATATCTGTGCATTCGGAAAGGCTTTTGGGAAAATGACTCTATAATAGTGCGTATAATATGTAACACCTCCCAACTCTGACGAATTGAAATTTCCTACAGGCGTCAGCGAAACAACTCCGACCTGCCTAATTATTCCATTTGGCAGGGTATCCCACGAATTTTGCCCGTTTCGTAACACGCCAAACGCTGCCATATCCGGCAATTGCCCTGTTCCGGTACCGACGCCGCGAGTAGATGCCTCCCCCAAACCAAGATTTTGTCTTGCCAACGGAATATTTGGCAGATCAGAAAGATTCCGGTCTCTGGCAAGCCGTGCGCTGGCGTTATCCATAGCGATTTTTACCGCCTTGGATGTCGCGGCGGTTGCTTCGCTATCACTTACCGTACTGCTGTTAAGCTTCACAAATCCCTTTTCAGACGTTGAAGCATCAGGGTGATTGCGGGATTGCTCATGCATTCTTAGTGCGCTGCCAGTGTAAGTTTTGACCTCGATGACCTTCTCGTCGACATACTGGCGCGTTGCCAGCACGACCGACGGGTCAATTTTCAGGGTGATTGCTGACGTGCTCGACACAATCAGAATCATGCGAATGGTCTGCGTGCGGCCGCTTCCCTCCTGCAGTTGAGGTTTGTAGGTTTCCGGGCAGTTCGCCACGGCAATCAGAATGCCGTCGTCGTCGTAGAGACCAATCTCGCGGATCCAGAAACCGCCCTCATTCTCGGGAATAATCTGTTCCGCGATAATCTGGCTGGTATTGGCCGGGTCAACGGTCAGCAGGTTCAGCGGCGCAATGCGTTTCTGGTTAATGAGCTTCGTCTGCGCCAGGTCAGGGGTCGGCAGCACACCATTAGCATCACCGACGGCCATCTGCGTCAGGTTGAGCTTGGTGCCGAGTGCCGCCGCGTTCGCCAGTCGCGCCGCGCCCTGATTGGTCAGAATGGCAAAATATTTTGCGGTCATGCGTTCACTCTCAGGTTATCAATCAAATGGATGGCCGAGGCCGGGTAATATTCACCGCCGACGACAATTTCCTCGGGGGTGTAGGGGTAAACAGTCAGCGCGTCGCCGTGATAGCATCCCGCGCCGACATACAGTTCGCCGGTCGAGCTCAGACTGATAGCCAGCCCGGTCAGGTGGCGACTTGCCGGTTTGGCGTCTTCAATCAGGCGCTCAAGCTCCTGATACATTTCGTCAGTGATGCCACTGTCGAGCACACCGACAACGAGGCGAAATGTGCCGGGCTCCTCGTCGAGCTGCCACCACTCGCGCACCTCAATCAGAAAGCCGAGCGGCTCAACCACCCGACGCAATGCGCTGATGGTGCCTTTGTGCTGATGGACGAAAAACGAAGACGCGCAGACGCTGCGCTTTGTCGCCTCCGGCCACTTCTCATCCCACCGGTCGACCGACAGCGCCCACGCCAGATACGGCAGCAGGTTTACCGGGCAGGTACGCCAGTTCCACAGGGTGCGCAACGGTACCGGCACTCGCTGAATCTCAGAGAGTGCAGCAGCGGCGGCAACTTCCAGCGGCGACGAGCCAACGGGTAACAGCCGGTCACTCATCCGAGCCCCCGATAGTTATCTGGTACTCGGTGCAGTTCGACGCCTGCGACTTACTCAGCACTATGTCGGCCTGCGGTGATGCCAGCTCGACACGCTGCACCCCCTCAACATGCAGCGCCGCATAAATGGCTGACAGACGGATATCACGCCCGAGGCGGTGCTGCGCGCTGATGTAGCTCTGCAGCTTCTGCTCTGATGCCTGCCTGATGGGTTCAGATTCGGGACCGGGGTAAACGTAGAGCGTCGCGTCAATCTGGTACGGCACAATCTCGGCTGACTGGACGGTAACCCGGTCGGCCACCGGGCGCACATCTTCGGCGTTCAGCGCTTTATCAACAATCGCCAGTAGTTCAGGGCTGGCAGTGCCGTCACCCTCGCGCGATAGTACGGTAATCGTCACGCAGGCTGGCGACGGACTTGCGACCGAGACGTCAGCGACCCGCCCGTCGGCGCTGCGACCGTGATACTCATATGCGCCGACCGGACCCGCCACGCTCAATCCCTCAAACGCCTGTTGCGTGCGCAGTCGCAGGTCAGTATCAGATTCCATAACGGCAGGTGTCGGCGGGATGGTGATGTCATCCGCCGGGGTGATGGTCAGGCGTTCGGTATTGTTGTTCCCGGCCACGACGTCGAGGTCGTTACCGGCGGAGTAGGCCAGCGTCACCGCCTGCGCGGCTTCGTTCACCCGCTGACGCCAGATAACTTCACGGTAGGCGTTTTCCTGCAGCAGCTTAACAATCGGCTCTGACTCAAGTGTGAGCGTCCGGGCAATGGCCTCCTGTTGGTCTTCGGGATAGAGCGAAATCAGCGTCGCAATGCGTTCCGCAAGGATAGTTTCATAGTCCAGTTCCTCAACCACATCGGGAACGGGTAACTGACTCAGGTCAACGGTTGCCATAGTGATTTAACTCAGTGAAACAGTGGTTGAAACTGACGCACCGGTATCGGTACGCATCCCGGTAATATCGACATACATTTCGCCAGCGTCGCCGGTCTCAAAGTTGATGGCGGTAAGCCTGATGCGCGGCTCCCACTTCTGGATAGCCGAATAGCACGCCACCATAATTTGCAGCCTGAGCGCCGGATTTTGCGGCATATCAATCAGCGCCGACAGAAGCGAGCCATATTCACGGCGCATCACCCGCGAGCCGACCGGCGTCAGCAGTATGTCGCGCATGCTCTGGCTGATGTGTTCAGTGTCGCTGATGCCGAGGCCGGTATTTCGGTTCATACCCTGATAGCGCGCCGTCATAACGGTGCCCCCGTTTGCCCGCCGCTGTCGCCTGGGTGTTTATGGGTGTGGAGTACCTTGCCATTAGACGACAGTGACCCGCCGGTATGTTCGATATTGCCGCTCATCTTGCCGCCTTTCTGCACCTCAAGCGTCGCCGTCGTTAGCTTATTGGTGCAAATCACCTCCGGGGTGTCGAGGGTGATACTGGTCGAGGCTTTCACCAGTACCAGCGGTACGGTTGCGGTGATGGACTCCGATGCCGTCACGTCGGCTGTTTTGATGCCGCTGACCGTCAGCGCACTGGTCTCTGGCTCGTACTCAATGACCGCCCCATCAGGGAAAGCCACATGCCACGCATCCGCCGAGGCAGACGGGGCGGGGTTATCGTCGGAGAAAATCCCCGGCAGCACGAAAGCGGTATCAAGCTCGCCACCGATTGCCAGCAGCAGAACCTGCTCACCGACCGAGGGAGCCCACCACGTGCGCGAACGACCGGCGCGGGTGGTCAGCCAGTTCAGCCATGTAGTCTGGATCCCGCCGCTTTGTACGCGGCACAGCCCCTGCACGGTATCAACCTCAGTCACCACACCTGAGCGGATGAGGTTGCGAATCGCGCGCGCGAGCTCCTGTATCGTGGATAACGTATTCATAGTGCAAGGATGCCTCTGGTCTGGAGTCGCGCCAATTCGCGCGGCTCCGGTGGTGGTTCACACAATATTTATTTGCCGAGGTGCCTGATAATGACGTCTTCAATCATCTGCTCATCGTCGCGGGTGAAACCGAGCAACGGGCGCGCATCGTACTGCACATCCCGGCTGTTGCGGTTTGGCCGGTCTTTGAGCCCGTACTGATGCACCCGCGCCATGCGCTGCACCTTGCCGGTAAACTCCACCACCGCCGCACTGTCGCTGCCTTTGGCTTTCATAAAGCGGTTGGTGCGCAGTCTGGCGAACATTTCTCGCTTAATGCGGCCTTTCTTGCTCCGCACCGGCTGGCGCTTACGCGCGGCATACGGGGTGCCGTCGGGTGCCTGCTGGCGCTTGATGCGCTGTTGCTGACTGGTACGCAGCTTTTTCGCAATCTCAGCCGCCATTTGCCGACGCGCCACCGGTGACAGGCTGGCAATCAGACCGGCAAGGCGTTCCTGCAGCGCGGTTAACTCACTCATCCCACTTACTCACCAGTTCGCCGTTAACGTACAGCTCGACCGGGCGCGTCACCGGCTCAGGCAGCGGCGGCTCGGGGGCATAGCTGACATGCAGCGCGCCGTCGACCTCTTTGACGAGCGTGCGCTCGGTGAGCCTCAGGCTGATACTGATATCGAGCGAATCGTCGTTATTGATATCAATAATCCAGGTGAATCCTTTTTCCCGCCCGTCGTCGGTGGTCATAATGTCCGGCTGATGTTCACGCAGCCACGCCTGCACCGGCACGAATATCAAATCAAGGTCACCGGTGAAATCGGTCACCACCACGTTAAGCACGTACACCTTTTCAAACGACAGCGAGCTCGCCAGTCGGGAATCGGTATGGCCGTTATCGGCAAACAGGCGCAGCATATCGGGGTTATTTCGGAGCTGCGGCACGGCGTTAATCAGCGCTTTGCGCAGGCTTTTGTGCTTCTGCATCGAGTTCATCCTGACAGTGTTTGACGGTTTTGACCTGTAGCGCGCAGGCGATCAGCGCGCCCTCAAGGCGGCGGATATCTGCGCTCAGGTCACCATTGGTTTTCGGGTCACTTCCCGGCATCGGGCAAAGGCTCACTCTCGGGCATCCGTTGACCACAATCACCGGCGCTGGCGCAGGCGGCGCGGGTGTGCAGCCGACGCACAACATCAGGCAGAGCAGCGTTATACCAGCGGCGAAAGGCTTCATTTTCATTAAGTAACCTCGTTATCGTCTGCTCACGGCGGCTGGCCTCTGCGCTTGCCTTTGCGAGCTGTTCGCGCAGTGCCACCTGCGCGGATTCATTACGTCGGGCGAGCTGACCTGCAACACTGAGCTGATTTTTCAGCATGCCAATCGTCGTCTTTTGTTCGCTCGCGACGCGGTTTGCCGCCTCAAAGGAGCGGGATAAATTGCCGTTCTCATGCCGCAACCACAGCAGCCCGAGCACAGCCAGCACCAGCGCAGAGGCCAGAAACATCACAATGACTCTGGACACAGGCCAGCCCCCTCAATGCGCTGGCGGTAGGTCTCGCGAACGGCCTTAAAGGTCAGCATACAAATCAGGTAAATCAGAGCCGTAAGGATCCAGCCAGCCCCAAGCAGACAGCCCGTGGTAACAGAGAAAATAATGAGAGACCATGCCCGCCGCCCCTGAGAGGGCTTACGGCAAAAAACGGCGCGAAATATCTTCATCAGGTCTGGATTGACGGGAATACTTTTGCCCGTATTTCGCAGCCAGTGCTCATAAGCGACCACACCGGCGACGCTCGCCGTAATGCAGATGAAACTGCCAAACAGCGCCCACGCGGCAACAAAGTTGACGGCGGCGCTTTGCGGCGATGCCAGCCCCCAAAGCAGCACCAGTGCCAGCAGGGCGTCGAACATCAGGGAACGTAAATATTTTTTCATTGGGTTACTCCTTTCATGCAATACGCCAGTTCCCGCGCGCGGCGGTTTTCCAGCCCTTTGTTTTTAGTGCCATTGACGTACACCCAGCGGGTAAGCTGGTCGCATGCCTGCCACCACTGATGACGCTTGATGTAAGAGACCAGCGTCGAGCGACAGGCTGCGCCGGTGCCGACGTTAAAAGAGAAACTGACCAGCGCGTCGTAAACAGGTTGCGGCATGGTGGCCGGCACGCAGACCGCGAGACGGCGCTCGGTATTCAGCACGTCGGCGACCAGATTTACCGCCGCTTCGCGCTCGGTGATATCGCGTTTCGGTACCACCCCGGCAGTGTGGCCGATGCCTGACGTCCACACGCCCGCGCTACACTGGTAAGGTGTCAGGCGACACCCTTCAAGGTCGGCAATCAGCGCCAGACCATCAGGCGAGGTATTCAGCAGACGAAAATCAGGCATCAGTGCCGCCAGCGCCAGCACTGCGGCCACACTGCAACGTTTAACGATTGAGCTCACGGGTCACCCCTTTGTCGATTCCCATTTCGGTCAGGTAACGAAAGGTTTTGCGCCGGTACCAGAAATTCACCGCCGCCGTAAAAATGGCGCACAGACTACCCACATAAAGCGCCAGTTTTTCGGGCGACATTGCCCCGAAATACGCCAGCCCCACGGCCAGCCAGTAGGCGATAAACGTGGTGATTTTTTCCATACTCAGTCCCATAGGTTCAGGGTCTCCGCCGTGGGTGATGTTTCAACGTCGGGCAGGTCAACCGCCGTGCCATGCGGCAGAATGACGCCCAGCTCAGACAGGCCGGGATTAGCCTGCAGCACCGTCTCGACCACGCCCTCAGTGCGCCCGTAATACCGGGCGCAAAGCGCGTCGAGGGTATCGCCCTGCATCGCGTAGACTTTCATCAGAGCTGACCCACGATGCAGCGCGGCTTATCCTGCAGGCGCGAGACCGACCAGCGCATATCCCGCCACAGGTCATCAATGGTGGTTTCGACGCTGTCGGCTTTTTTGTCACCCTTGCCGGTGGCCTCAACCCCGCGATAACGCTCATACAGGGTGGCGGTCGCCATCGCCGTCACGGCGCTGAGGTAGTGGAAAACGCGCACATTCTCGCCGTCGATTTCCTCGGCGTCAGGCACGTCGGCCAGTGTCTTAAACCCGGCAGCAATCTGGCGCAGCCGGTAGTCGTAAAGCTCCGCATTGGTTTCCGCCATGCCGGTCTTGATGGCGTTGCGCAGGCGCGCATCGGAAACCGTCTGCTCAAGGCGCATCAGCTCGCGCACGCGCTTCGGATCCACATCAGGAAAAAAGAACGTATTTTTAATCACTGCGTCGCCC
The DNA here is from genome assembly GCF_013729795.1 of Citrobacter sp. RHBSTW-00859. Lineage (NCBI taxonomy): Bacteria > Pseudomonadati > Pseudomonadota > Gammaproteobacteria > Enterobacterales > Enterobacteriaceae > Citrobacter > Citrobacter sp. RHBSTW-00859. The sequence goes on from NZ_CP056284.1 coordinate 4,927,667, forward strand.
GTCTCCGGTGCGGGAATCACCACGCCCGGTACGTCCTGCGGTTCGTCGGGCTGATTCAGTATTACTGTCGTCATGACAACCTCATTAGGTTGGGCGGTGGACGCCGGTCGCCGTCAGGGTCAAAACCCGCTTTGACCGGCGTGCCGCCCGGCTCGGGGAGCGTTCAGTTAACCGGCGGTTTTTACCGCCTTTGGTGGACGCCCGCGCTTTGCCGCCGGTTTGGTGGCAGGTTTGCGCGTGCGCGGTTTAGTCGTTTTACGGGGTGCTGCCTCTGGCTTTGGCTTCAATGCGCGCTCCAGTCGCTCAATCTCTTTGCGCACACCGGCATTGCGGTCGAGCTGCATCGCGCGCTGAAACTGCGCCAGCGCGTCGGCGTTCTGACCGGCATCACGCAGGGTCAGGCCAGTCACCTTATGCAGACGGGCGCGCACCATATCGGGAACGTCAGCGCCGTCGGTCAGGCTGAGGGTGGTCAGCAGTAATGCGAGGTCGACAGGCTCACCGGCATCGCGCAGGCGCAGTGCGGCAAGTGCCACCTCCTCAACCAGCATGTAAGGCGTGGTGCGACGATGGTCTGAGGTGAGGCCGTATTTCAGCGCGTAGGGTGCAACTTCCAGCGCGCCAGCGATATCACCGGCATCGAGACGCCATAGCATGACGGTCATGACAATGTCATCCTGCGCACCACGGCCATCAGCCAGCACACCCGCGACCCACGGCGCATAGAACGGCAGCAGCTCGCGCTTTTTCGCGGCTTTGAGTTCGTTTGAACGGATGTTTTTTAACGTGCGGCGGTCTTCGGCCAGCTTTACCAGCATCTGCTCGTAGGCGGTTGCATGGCGCAGCGGGGCTTGTTCCCGCTGCGCGGCTTGAGAGGCCGAGACCCGCATCATGTGACGCTGTGCGGGGCTCGTCATGGGCTTACACTCCGCCTTCCGGTACTTCTGGTGCGGTGAAATCGCCCAGGGTGATGTTTTCCAGCAGACACCCGGCGGCATACGCCTCGACCACATAGTCGATGTTCATCGACTCGTAGTTTTCCACGCGGTCTTTTTTCGGGTTCTCATCAATGCTGCGGCGGTGGCTCTCATCCATGAAGTAGATAGAGAGGTTTTCCAGCGTGGTGACGAATACCGCATTCGCCGGGAAGTACGGCACGCGCACGGCGGGCAGGTTACCGATGCGCTTCTGGCTGATGATGATATCCGCCGCGAGCGACTCGGTGTTTTCCTGCTGCTTGTTGACCAGCGGGAAATATTTGTCGGCCAGCAGCTTACGGCCAACGATGGCAACGAGTTTCGGGTCATCCTGATAAATCTCATCAATCAGGTTATTGGTACCGTCCATCACCAGCGCGTCGAGGTTTTCATAGTCGCCATTTTTACCAACACGAATGACAGCAGAAACGACGTTGCCGTCAGCATCGGTGATTTTGCTCATCACGCGCGCCGGGGCTTCGTTGCGGTACTTCTGCAGCCAGCCGACGGCCACATCCTGCAGCATCGGATTTTTACTGCGGTCTGAGGTATCAGCGCGAGTGGTACCGTTGAACCCGGCCATGATGAAATCCAGTGCCTGACGCTGGACAATGGCGTCACGGATGCGGCGCTGGAAGTCCTGAAAACGCGCCCACAGGTCGAGGCGTTTATAGGTCAGGTGGAAGTCAAAGTTAATCTGATTGCACTCGTACTTGTTGGACTCAAGCGCGGTGAAATCTGCGGTCTGGCGTTCTTTGTCGCCCGAGGTGTCGGTCGTGCTGGCGATGGTGCCGGTCACACCGACGCCGATTTTCTCACCCTTCATTTCTGCGACCGGCAGAATGTTAATCGTCTGCAAAAATGCGGATGACGCCTGCACGGTGTTCATCAGCGTTTGCGTGACGGACGGCTCGACGGTGAATTTTTTGCTGACGTCATCAACGCTGATGCCGTTCAGTTTGGCGAGCTGGGTCAGATAGGCATTGAACTTGAAACGGGTTTCCTGACGCATAGTATTTCCTGTTTGAATTAATCGGTTAGTCACAGCATCGGGCGGGGTTGCCGCCCGGTTTCGGTCTGCGGTTTATCAGCAGTCGGTCAGCAGCTCATCGCCGCCACCGCCGCTGGCTTTCGCGCGTCGCGGCTGGCTGAAACTTTCGGTTTTGTCGAGGGTGGTTTTCAGGGCGGAAAATGCCTGGCTGGTTTCGTCAACCTTGCCGGTCACTTCCTGTTTGAAAGTGGCAAACGCGGTTTCCATATCGGAAATGCGCTTATCCTGCGCGGTCAGATTGGTCTGCACATGTTCGCTGACGGTGGTCACCGCTTCATGCACATCATTCAGACGCGCATCGTCGCTGACCTGCTTACGGCTGAAAATGGCTTTCACCTTATCGGCCAGGCTGTTGAGCACCGTGTCGGGAACGTCTTCAAATTCCAGCTCGGCCAGCGTGGCAGCGGAAAAGACGTTTTCAGGGTTGGCCTTAAAGCGCTGCAAAGGGTTGTGCTTCGCGTTGCGGCAGAATTCGAGGTATTCAGTGCCGAGGCTCGCCGGGTCATCTGTGACGGCCAGACCAACGAGGTAGCATTTGCCGGTGTTGGCAAAATTCGGCTGAATTTCCATTGAGGTGTAGACCTTCTGCGCGGCTTTATTCATCGCAATAAGGTCATCGGTCGGGGTGATTTTAGCGAACAACGCCCATTTGCCGTTAAGCGCAGAATCGTCGTCAATCTTCTCGGCTTTCAGTTCGACCACATCGCCATAACGCTTGAATACGCCATCGGGCAGCAGGCCGCGCAGGTGTTCAAGGTTGATACGGCAACCGTAGACGCGCGGGTCGTAGGTTTCGGCCATTTCCTGAATATCGCTGGCGCTGATAATGCGCCCGTCGCAGGTATCACCCTCGACGCCGATGCGAAAGAACTTTGAGACTTTTTTTGCCATTGTCAGGAGTCCTGAGGTTGGGGTTACTGGTCACCGCCAGTTTCCAGACTCAGGACACGCCAGACCACCAATGACGACTGGACAACCGCCCACACAACAGCACCTTAGCGAATCACTGACGGCCATTAAGTAGCCTTGCCCTGAATCCACTACGGCGAGGCATCAATGACCATTTCCACCGATACAACCTTGTTGCATGACCCGCGACGGCAGGCATCGCTGCTTTACTGGCAGGGTTTTTCCGTGCCACAGATTGCCGAAATGCTGCAGGTCAAGCGCCCGACCGTGCAGAGCTGGAAGCAGCGCGACGGCTGGGACGGCATCGCACCGATTTCCCGCGTCGAAAGCAGCCTTGAGGCGCGCCTGATTCAGCTCATCGCCAAGCCGCAAAAGTCAGGCGGCGACTTCAAAGAGATTGACCTGCTCGGGCGGCAGATTGAGCGACTGGCGCGCGTTAATCGCTACAGTCAGACCGGTAACGAGGTCGACCTTAACCCCAATGTCGCCAACCGCAACAAGGGCGAGCGCAAGAAGCCGAAAAAGAACTTTTTCAGCGACGAGGCTATCGGGAAGCTGGAGGAACTATTTTTCGACCAGTCTTTCGAGTACCAGTTGCAGTGGTACCGCGCAGGGCTGGCGCACCGTATTCGCGACATTCTCAAATCCCGCCAGATTGGCGCGACGTTCTATTTCTCCCGCGAGGCGCTACTGCGCGCGCTCAAGACCGGCCACAACCAGATATTTCTGTCGGCCAGTAAAACGCAGGCTTACGTGTTCCGCGAGTACATCATCCAGTTTGCGCGGCTGGTCGACGTCGACCTGACCGGCGACCCGATTGTCATCGGCAACAACGGCGCAAAGCTGATTTTTCTCGGTACCAATTCCAACACCGCGCAGAGCCATAACGGCGACCTGTATGTCGATGAAATATTCTGGATCCCGAATTTTCAGAAGCTGCGCAAAGTCGCGTCGGGCATGGCCTCGCAGAAGCACCTGCGCTCAACCTACTTTTCGACACCTTCCACGCTGGCGCACGGCGCTTACCCCTTCTGGTCTGGCGAACTGTTCAACAAGGGGCGCAGCCGTATTGCCGACCGCATCGAAATCGACATCAGTCACAGCGCGCTCGCCGGTGGCCAGCTCTGCGACGATGGCCAGTGGCGGCAGATTGTCACCATTGAGGATGCCCTTGCCGGTGGTTGCACCCTGTTCGACCTCGACCAGCTCAAACGCGAAAACAGTGATGAGGACTTTAAAAACCTGTTTATGTGCGAGTTTGTCGACGATAAAGCGTCGGTATTCCCGTTCGAGGAGCTGCAGCGCTGCATGGTCGACGTGATGGAAGAATGGGAGGACTTTGCCCCGTTCGCCGACCATCCGTTCGGCTCGCGCCCGGTCTGGATTGGCTACGACCCGTCACACACCGGCGACAGCGCCGGGTGCGTCGTACTCGCGCCGCCGGTGGTCTCGGGTGGCAAGTTCCGCATGCTGGAGCGCCACCAGTGGAAAGGCATGGACTTTGCCGCGCAGGCAGAGGGCATCCGCAAACTGACCGAGAAATACAACGTCGAATACATAGGCATTGACGCAACCGGCCTCGGTCTCGGCGTGTTCCAGTTGGTGCGCTCATTCTACCCGGCGGCACGCGGCATCCGTTACACGCCTGAGATGAAAACCGCAATGGTGCTCAAGGCAAAAGACACCATTCGCCGCGGCTGTCTGGAGTACGACGCCGGGGCAACCGACGTCACGCAGTCGTTTATGTCCATCCGCAAAACCATGACCAGCAGCGGGCGCAGCGCCACCTACGAGGCCAGCCGCACCGAGGAAGCCAGTCACGCCGATATCGCATGGGCGACCATGCACGCCCTGTTAAACGAACCGCTTTCCGCCGGTAGCGGCATGCAGCCTAAATCTATTCTGGAGTTTAATTAATGAAAAATAACGTTTTCTCACAAAGCCAGATTCAGGCAATGGCCGATATTCTGCACAATGACAGCTTTGACTATCAGGCAACATGGTTGCGTGTCGGGAAACTCAATATCGACCGCAGCATCACCAAATCGCGCCAGATTGGCGCAACGCAGCTCTTTAGTCGCGAGGCGCTGCTCGATGCGCTGACAACGGGCGATAATCAGGTCTGGTTTGCTCACACCATTGAGCATGCGCGCGTGGCGCTGATGTACATGAACAACCTTTCGGCGCGCGTCGGCGTCCGCCTGACGAGTAACGGCCACATCCTGCAGCTCGACGGCGGGGCGGTCATTAGATTTGTCGGCGAGGAATCCCATTGCGCCGCGCTGGCGGGTAACGTCTACCTTGATGAGTTCGGATGGTTCAATAACCCGCTAAGAGCGGCAAAAGTCGCGGCGGCTATCGCCTGCCATAAACGCCACAGCCTGACGATGTTCACCTCTCCCTCTTATAATCATGACGCTTTCCGGGTATGGAATGGCACGCTCCGCAATCACCGACCGTCACCGCGAATCAATACCGGCGACAGCGTATTTTGCACTGATGGTGTCTGGCGTCAGTCGGTCACTCTGGATGCAGCATGTCAGCGCGGGTGCAATCTCTTTGCGCCTGAGGAAATTAAACGCGAATACAGCGACGATGATTATCGTCTGCTGTTTGGCTGCGACTGGTCTTTCGCTGTTGCAGCGGGTGAGGTGGCAGCATGAGCAAGCGCAAACCACGCAAAACAGTCGCCACGACCGCCAGCACCCCGCAAAAAATGGAGGCGTTCACCTTCGGCGAGCCGGTGCCGGTACTCGATAAGCGTGACATTCTGGATTACGTCGAGTGCATCAGTAACGGTAAATGGTACGAGCCGCCGGTCAGCTTCTCCGGGCTGGCAAAGAGCCTGCGCTCTGCTGTACATCACAGCTCCCCGATTTACGTTAAACGCAACGTGCTCGCTAGCACCTACATTCCGCACCCGCTGCTGTCCCGTCAGGATTTCAGCCGCTTTGCGCTCGACTATCTGGTATTCGGCAACGCCTTTCTTGAGCAGCGCCACAGCGTCACCGGCCAGTTAATCAAGCTGCTGGCCTCACCGGCCAAATACACCCGGCGCGGGGTCGACGATTCGATTTTCTGGTTTGTGGAAAACTTCACTCTACCGCACGAGTTCGCGCCTGATACCGTGTTTCACCTGCTGGAGCCCGATATTAATCAGGAGATTTACGGCCTGCCCGAATATCTCAGCGCGCTTAATTCCGCCTGGCTGAATGAAGCCGCGACGCTGTTCCGCCGCAAGTATTACCAGAACGGCGCGCACGCGGGTTACATCATGTATGTGACTGACCCGGCGCAGAGTGCGACCGACGTCGAATCGTTGCGCGAGGCGATGCGCAACTCGAAAGGGCTCGGCAACTTTAAGAACCTGTTTTTCTACGCCCCCGGCGGAAAACCGGACGGCATCAAAATCGTGCCGTTGAGCGAAGTCGCCACAAAGGATGACTTTTTCAACATAAAGAAAGCCAGCGCCGCCGACCTGATGGACGCACACCGCGTACCGTTCCAGCTCATGGGCGGTAAGCCTGAGAATATCGGCTCACTCGGTGACGTTGAGAAGGTGGCAAGGGTATTCGTGCGTAACGAGCTGTCGCCCCTGCAGGACAGGTTCAGGGAGGTAAACGACTGGCTCGGCATGGAGGTCATCAGGTTCAAAGAGTACACCCTCGGCAACCCGGAATAATCCCCCTCAAGCCGCCATCATGGCGGCTTTTTCATACCCCGCCACCATCACGCCTCAGACGCGCCACGCGCGCACCACCACACCCGACCACCAACGAACCGACAGCGACCACGACCGCGCCATCACGACGCGCTCAGACGATAATTTTTATTATTACGCACCACCGCTGGCGCGCAATGCTTTCCCCGCCACGCCTGCCCGCTTTATGGGTCGGTTTTAATGCAGTTGCATGACCACTCTGGATCCGCGCCAGCACTGGCGGCGCACGGCCAAGACGGGCAAGCCTGACGCATGCAAAACAATGCACCTGTTGCATGCACGGCTTAAAAACTGGAAATTCGCGGAAAAATGGCATAAAAAACCGGCTTTAATCGTGCCGGTTGGGGGCGGTCTCTACGGGGCAGGCTAACGCCTCGCGGGGCTCGTTGTTCAACCCCGCCAGCACTGAAAGCGAGTTTCAGCACCGGCGGCGTTTGCTATGGTCGGCGGGGCGGCGGAATAATCTGACCTCTCGCCGGTGTAAACGCCTCAATTTTCGGATTACTAATATCGTACAGCCTGCCGTAATTATCCCTGACTATTTCGGCGCACCCGACCAGCTCGGCGGGGGTCAAATTCTCATTGACCATTATCTGCTGCAGGCGATGAACGATAGCCATTAACTTAATATTTCTGGTCTGGTGCTGCGGTATTTCACCTCGAATTACATGCATCAGTCATCCCCCCATGCATCATGCCAGGCATCCGCAACACTTCGGCCAGAATCATAATCTTCTCTCCATGCATCCGCGTCAGAAGCGCTACCGCCGCGCAGCTCTGCATAATCTATTAATTGCTCGTGCCATTCCTCAAAACTAGCGGTTCTATTTGTCGATGCAAAATCAGCCATTTCAATCACCATTGTTGATTTGTTGAGAACCCCGGCCACTCATCAGCAACCGGATATGTGAATTTCTGCCCGTCGTATGTCACGGATGCCCCGCGCGCCAGCGCCTCAAGCTCCCAGCGTTTCGGTGTGATGCCATGCTGCGCAAGGTCAAAGCGAATGCGCGGTATTTGCGCGCGCTCGGATTTAGTCAGCCTGCCTGATGGGGCGACGTCATGCGGTTTTAACGGCTCTCCGCTTCTTTGCTGGCGATTTTGCTGTGGCGCGTCGTGTTTTAATGCATCTCTGAGCGCCGTCACGACTTCGGGGTCATCCCATGCGATAACCCCGTCATCAACGAGATTTAGCACCGCTGCGGCGTGCTCAGACGGTGTTTTGGTCATAACTGGAACGTCACCGCCGGTGAGCTTTCCACAGTTATTGACAGGACTCCGAGGCGCGGCGATGCCGCTTTTTAAGGTCAAAGGCTCAACGGCCAAAACCTTTGGAACGATGCGCCATTCTGATGACCGGGTAATGTGAACGTGACGCGCGCCGAGGTGAGGCGCGTAAATACCGACCACCCTCTCGATATCCTCTTCGTAGTCGTTAACCTCATCACTGACGCTACGGGCGACCCTGACGGTCTGGCCGTCGCGCGGGACATTTGCGCCGCCCTGAGCGGTGATATACAGGTCGAAATCGCCGCCATCAGCCGCGGCGCGTGCTGCTTCGACACGCTCGTCAAACTCGTCAGCAATACTGACCCCGCGAGGCAGCTTGCGCAGCTCACGGTAAGCCCCCATCGTCGGCAGACCAATCGGCTTAAACTGAGGTATTCGCCACGTTGACGCCCATGCAGTAACAGCGGCGGCGGTATCTTTGAGCGGCTTGCCGGTATCTTTATCGAGCTCGCCATCAAGTGCGTAACCGTCGATATTTTTGGCGATGTATTTCGCGATGTACCCGGCCGCACCGCCTTTGTTCAGGTGCTTAGCCTGAAAGCGGTTGCGAGCTGCACCGCGCTCGTCGCCATCTTCTTTGAGAGCATAACGACGCATAATTTCGGTAATTTCTTTGCGCTGCTGGCGCTTGCAAAACAGCATCATGTGCCAGTGCGGCGTCCCGTCGTGGTGCGGTTCGACAACACGCATACCGTAAACCTGCAAATCATTATCTTTGAAAGCGGTACGCATCAGGCTCCAGATACGGCAAAGGTAACGCTGCGCATCCTTCGGAGTGTAAGCCTCACCATTCCAGCCATGATTAAGCTGTACAGTCTTATCTTTACCCTTCCCGACCTGACGTGTCGGGTGATACTTCGACGGTGCAGTCAGCGTGATAAACATACCGACATCACCCTCAGCAGCGGCATAACGCTCAATCCCCGCGATGGTGTTCATCAGTTCCATGCGGCGAATTTCAGGATTGGAAATACTCCCCATCACTTTGCTGATAAGGTCGATACGTTCGCCGGTAACTTTGTTTTCCAGCTCGCAGGATTTCAGGTATTCAAGATTTGCCAGGCGACGTGCATGCACATCACGGACGGCGTGTTTACTGGCATACGGCGAGCGGTCTTTATTCACCTCACCTGCAGCAATCAGCAGCGCTTCATGCCAGCGCATGCGCTGCGCCTTAAGCTGGATAGTCCACCATTCATCGTTAATCAGTCGAGCGACGGCGGAAAATGCCTGTCGGATTGTCATCTGGCCTTTGCGGTATTTCTTCCAGAAAAGCGGGGCAACATTAAAAGCACGAGCTGCGCCAGCAACATGACCGTACAGGTGCGCCTGAGCCTCATCGGTAAAAAGCGACTCTTTGCCACCGTGCGCCTCAGCCCATGCGTCGCTTAACTCCTCGTACATAATGAAAAGCTGCGAGGCGATACGAGACGCAAATTTTTTCAGCTCTTTATCGTTCATCCCCGGCAGGCGCGCGTAACTCTCACTTTCAGCAAGAAACAGCAGCGACGCCTCTGTATTCATTTCGTTACGTTGATTAACCCGCTCAATGCGCGGCCACAACCGGCGCAGAAATGTCGACTTGAGGAAATACAGCCCATGCACAGGGCTTTTGTTGCGCCTGATATATTCATAGCGCGAGGTAAACAGAGAACTTAAAAAGTAAGGCAGGCGGTCAATTTTGGATAAAACGCCTTGCACCTGACGCAGCTCGTCACGTGTAAGGGGTCTCTCGAGCCCAATAGCCTCACGCGGCGCGTTCCATGAGTAAACACCGGCAAACTCTTTGCCGGTGCCTTTTGCAAATGGTGGTGGCGGTGTAGGGGCAGAACGCCCCCGAATATCAACGGCCATTTGCGTCAAAAGCCCGTAAACACTGCTGACCGAGCAGCTCAACCTGAGCGCTCAGCGCTTCAAAAGAGACAGCGTTGCCGCTCAAAATATCGTGATGAATCAGACCAGAAACGAGCTGGTTTAATTTGGGGTAATAGCCGACAACATCCAGCCACTCTTTACCGGCATTCTTCCCTGTTTCGGCGGTCTTTTTCTCCTGCAAAATGAACTGAAAACGGTCACTTGTGACGACATAGCGCTCGCCAATCTCGATACGAATGCTCATGCCTGCCCCCGAAAGTGTTTAGCTTTTGACTCAAGCGCTGACTGACAGTAGACACAGCGTGTCGCCGACGGATATGCCGCACGGCGGTCGGCAGGGATTGGTGCGTCACATTCTTCGCAAACCAACGCAGCAGCGCCGCACGGCTTCACCCGAGCGGCGTTAATCTGGCGAGTCAGTGATTCCGTCTGTCGCTCCTGAATGTGATCCATATAATCCGGCATTGATTTAGCTCCTCTCTTTGTTCAGCTTTTTAAACTCACCGACGCAGTAACCGGTCAGCTCAATGGTTAATTTCGATAATTCATCGACGGTGGTGATTTGCTTATGAAAAACGGCGCGTTTCACAAGCAAATTGACCACATCCGTCAGGAGGTTTAATTCACTCGAATAAATAGCGATGGTTGATTCCGTCATTGCTCCGGTTTCTTTATCGCGCTTAATGTCAGCAAGCGATAATTCACCGTTTTTCATAACCGCAATCTTTAGCCAGTTATTAAGTAATACGGAGTGCATCAGAGACATTAAAGAGACTCCCCGCGAGAAAGACCGATATTATGGAACTTGATGGATTCCTGACTGAGTAACTCGACAATCTCCACGCGCGACAAATCTGCGCCAGCTATATGACGGATTAAACCGTCCAGATGAGAGGAAAAGCGCGTGGCCGCATCGGCCTGTGCTTCGGCTCGCGCCTGTTGCAACATTAATGAGAAGTTACTGCGCTGCTTTCCTGTTACTGTATGCATGACTTTCTCCAGACAAAAAGAAGCCCCGCACAATTAAGTGCGTAAAAAACTACGGTTGTTTATTTAATGCAGATATTGCTCAGGCTTTACCGAAGTTAATATTGTTGGTGCATATTCAAATAAATTAAAAAGCTCTCGCAATGCACGAAATAAGGCATCACGCCAATAACAGGAATCTTCATTAATACGCCAGTAAGGCTGATTAAATTCTTTTTCAGTTAATCCGGCATGCATAAACAAAGTGCGGCGTTGGCTGACCGTCAAAAAACTAATATACGCATACTCACTCGCGCCAACCTGTCGACGTCTGGAAAATGCAGCACGCAGCTCATCAATAGCGCAAACTAATCGCTCACGGTCTACATCGTTCATTTCTTCAAAACGCATCGTCGCGTGACGCTGCTTTAACTGAGCATGAAAACAAACGGTCAGGCGCTCACGTTCCATCATCTGATTGTAAAAGTCGCAGCTATCCTGCCAGCGAGGCGCGGCCAGATATTTACCAATCAGACCGCGCAGAGCTGCTGGCTGTTTCTCCACGATACCGAGTGTCATTACAGGCATTTCCAGAACCTCCGGGATTTCAGAAAAGCAAAAACGGCGCTTATAGCGCTCGGTTTTTTGGTGCGGATGATGATGCCCTTGCGCCCTCTGCCGTGGGTGATAGTGAAATCCATCGCCCTCGGGCTCTCGTTACGCAATAACTGAGCAATGCAACGAGGCTCATTCATAATCAAAGCCCCATCCAAAGCAGCCACGCGTCACGCTGTTCTACCGGTCGGTTGTAGAACGCCTCACGAACTGCGCGATTAAATTCCGGGATGAAAACCCACTTTTCACCGGCGCGAGCATTCGGCTTACTTGGATCCCGAAGCTCGATAACTGGCAATTTATTCTCTTTGACCATCTTGGTAACTGCCGATTCTGGCTTACCAAGCAACTCGGCAAACTTCACCGTATGCACCGCGTCAAGCGGGTACTGAATCACATAATCATTGGCTTCCATTGGTTAGCCCCTTTTTGCTTTCGTGTTACCCTTGTTAGATCCAGTCCCTTCTAAGTCGCCCCCGTCCTTTTGGGGACTGGTTTATGCGCCTTAAAAGGTTCTCATCTGCACACCTTTTGAGGGAATATAGTCTGCAATTGGGAATCATGTCAAATGAAAATGTCTCAGAAGCTCCGCGCAATTAGAAAGGCGGAAGGGCTTACTCAAGCAAAGTTTTGCGAGCTAACAGGGTTGGCAATAAGCACTCTAAAAAACTATGAAGGTGAACATCGAGAACCGGGGATCCAAATCGTTACGCAGATAGTGAATACGGCGTTATTCAAAAAATATACGCTCTGGATAATGACCGATGAGACAGCCCCGCAAGCTGGTCAGATAGCACCGGCTTTCGCACACATTGGGCAAGAATCAACAGAATCAGACCACTCCGAGAAACAGACTGGTTAACTCTCTACAAACATTACATTTTCACCATTTGTTACCAAGATGGTGAGTACAGCGCCGGAGGGCTTTCTTATGCCAATTAAGAAGCTCGATGATGGTCGCTATGAAGTGGACATTAGACCTCGCGGCCGCGACGGAAAACGCATCCGCAGGAAGTTTGAAAGAAAAGCTGAGGCTGTAGCATTTGAGCGATACACAATCGCCAACGCCAGCCAGAAAGAATGGGCAGGCCAGCGAACAGACCGCCGCACCCTGTCAGAGCTGTTAGAGGCATGGTGGAAGTATCACGGCCAGAATCACGAACACGGAGAAAAAGAGCGAGGGCATTTGCGCAAAACCATCAGCGGATTGGGTGACATACCGGTCAGCAGGTTAAATAAAAAATGCCTGATGGATTACCGCTCTGTTCGTCTACGCGATGGCATCAGCGCAGCGACGATAAATCGTGACATGTACCGCTTATCGGGCATGTTCACCAAGCTAATCCAGCTAGATGAATTTTCCGGGCAACATCCGATTCATGGACTGCCGCCGCTGGCGGAAGCCAACCCGGAAATGACGTTTCTGGAGAAATCAGAAATTGAGAAGCTGTTGAGTGTTTTGGTTGGTGATGACTTACTGGTCGCGCTTTTGTGCCTGAGCACAGGCGGAAGATGGACAGAAGTTGCCACGCTGAAACCAGCGCAGATAACAAGCTGCAGGGTTACCTTTTTGAAAACCAAAAACGGCAAAAAGCGAACCGTGCCGATTTCTGAGGAGCTGGAGAAGAAAGTTAAAGAGGAGGCCAGTGCTAAATTGTTCAAGGTCGATTATGAGAAGTTTTGCGGAATTTTACGCAGAGTGAAACCTGATATCCCACCCAATCAGGCAACCCATATTCTGCGCCATACCTTCGCAAGCCATTTCATGATGAACGGGGGCAATATTATTGCGCTGCAGCAGATTCTCGGACACGCGAGCATTCAGCAGACGATGGCCTACGCGCACCTTGCGCCTGATTACCTGCAAAACGCAGTAGCGTTAAACCCACTAAAGGGAGGTTTAACGGTTTGATAACTAATCAGGCAGCATAGTCCGTTTGCTATCGACCAGGACGATAAGCGCATCTTGCGATGTAACGTCGTCCTGATAGACGTCAAAGCTTAACCCGTCGGCCTGCGCTTTCCCGGCAGGCCTGAATTTAAGCGACCAGTTGTAACCACAGAGGATGGTCATAACGCCCTTAAAAAGTGGGATGACCAGTTTAATGCGTTTACGCAAAGGGAGTTTTGAAGAAATGACAAACAGTTCCATAAACAAGATCCATTGCAGAGCCAGCGGCAGAAATATTGCCTATTTAGCCAAAGAGCTTGACACCGTGGCCGTTCCTTATCAACGAGGGCCAATGTGTTTCGGTGCTGGCACAACGGAATATATCAACATCCTGCTACCGTTCGGCACTGCTGCCATTGGCGCAGTTGCCGGTGTGTTAGCCGCTTATCTTAAAAAAGATAAAAAGTTGCGGCTTGTTCTCGATGATGGAAAGTTGAAAGAAATTGATGCTTCCAATTACAAGCCAGATGAGCTAATTGCAGCCGTACAAAAAATCAAAGAACTCGACATACTCGATTAGGGAATTAGACCGCCCGAGTGTCCACATAGTGTCCACACCCGGAGAACTTTGTAGCCCTTCCAGTCCCTTACAGGTTTTTTTAAGTTGCTGTTTTTTATGAAAACTGATGTAAGTGATTGATAAAAAAAACCCCCTCATCATGAGGGGGAAGACAGGGATGGTGTCTATGGCAAGGAAAACAGGGTTACTACTGGGAACGTGAGTTGCTACTACTCAATAAATTCAACGATGAGCTTTTTTTCCAGTGCGCTACGTCGCGCAGTTGCTCCATTCGTTGTTCATGTCTCTCATTTAAAACCGCTTGCTGCTCGGGCGTTAACAGGCGATACATCTGGTTGCGAACCTTGGCTATTTCAACCTGGCGGGCAACCTGTTCTTGCGCCATTCTTTCTGCCTGAGCGCGCACAGCGCGTTCATCAAATTTCTCTGCGGTGACAAGGCGATGCATTGTCTCCATTTCGCTAACATTAACAGGAGGCTGTTCGTGTCTTGCCTGCTGCATTAAATCTCGCATCTGTTGACGTTGATGTTCGGTTAAACTGATACCGTCGAACATGTGGCTCTGAACGCTGCGTTGCGCGGAGCCTTCACCCAGGTGCCAGTGATCGCCTGTGACGACTTCAGCTGCATGGCTTAAAGTACTCAGTGCCAGCGTTGAGGCCATGACGGCAGCGGTAACTTTGCCCATCACTTGCTCCCAAAATCTTTTCTGTCGCGATTCAACGAGAGACAGTTTACGATTCGGGCTGCAAACATGCGTCAGGGGGTGTAAAACAACGTAAAGTCATAGATTAGCGACGCCTGATGACGTAATTTCTGCCTCGGAGGTACGTAAACAATGAATAAAATCCTGTTAGTTGATGATGACCGAGAGCTGACTTCCCTGTTAAAGGAGTTGCTCGAAATGGAAGGTTTCGATGTGCTGGTTGCCTATGATGGGGAACAGGCGCTTGAGCTTCTGGATGACAGCATCGATTTACTTTTGCTCGACGTCATGATGCCGAAGAAAAATGGCATTGATACGCTGAAAGCACTTCGTCAGACACACCAGACACCCGTAATCATGCTGACCGCTCGCGGCAGCGAATTGGATCGCGTACTTGGCCTTGAGCTGGGCGCGGACGACTATTTACCCAAACCGTTTAACGACCGTGAACTGGTCGCGCGCATCCGCGCTATTTTGCGTCGCTCACACTGGAGCGAACAGCAGCAGAACAGCGACAACGGTTCGCCGACTCTGGAAGTGGATGCGTTAAGCCTTAATCCGGGTCGCCAGGAAGCCAGCTTTGACGGGCAAACCCTGGAATTAACCGGCACCGAATTCACCCTGCTCTATTTGCTGGCACAGCATCTCGGTCAGGTGGTTTCGCGTGAACACCTGAGCCAGGAAGTGCTGGGCAAACGCCTGACACCTTTCGATCGCGCGATCGACATGCATATCTCGAACCTGCGTCGTAAGCTGCCAGAACGTAAAGACGGACACCCGTGGTTTAAAACCCTGCGCGGTCGCGGCTACCTGATGGTCTCCGCTTCATGATAGGGAGCTTAACCGCGCGCATCTTTGCCATCTTCTGGTTGACGCTGGCACTGGTGTTGATGTTGGTACTGATGTTACCCAAGCTTGATTCACGCCAGATGACCGAGCTACTGGACAGCGAGCAGCGCCAGGGGTTGATGATTGAGCAACACGTTGAAGCTGAACTGGCGAACGATCCACCCAACGATTTAATGTGGTGGCGTCGCTTGTTTCGGGCGATAGACAAGTGGGCGCCGCCAGGACAGCGGTTATTGCTTGTTACGACGGAAGGACGCGTGATCGGCGCAGAACGCAACGAAATGCAGATCATTCGTAACTTTATTGGTCAGGCCGATAACGCCGACCATCCGCAAAAGAAAAAATACGGTCGCGTTGAGATGGTCGGGCCTTTCTCCGTCAGAGACGGCGAAGATAACTACCAGCTGTATCTCATTCGACCTGCCAGCAGCTCACAATCTGACTTTATCAATCTGTTGTTCGACCGACCGCTGTTGTTGCTGTTTGTCACCATGTTAGTCAGCTCTCCGCTACTGCTCTGGCTTGCCTGGAGTCTGGCGAAACCGGCGCGTAAGTTGAAAAACGCGGCGGATGAAGTGGCCCAGGGCAACCTGCGTCAGCATCCGGAACTGGAAGCCGGTCCGCAGGAGTTTCTGGCGGCAGGCGCCAGCTTTAACCAGATGGTGACGGCGCTGGAGCGAATGATGACCTCGCAGCAACGCCTGCTGTCGGACATCTCCCACGAGTTGAGAACGCCGTTGACGCGTCTGCAGTTGGGCACCGCGCTGCTGCGCCGTCGTAGCGGTGAAAGCAAAGAGCTGGAGCGTATTGAAACAGAAGCACATCGGCTGGACAGCATGATCAACGACCTGCTGGTGATGTCACGTAATCAGCAGAAAAACGCGCTGGTCAGTGAAACGGTGAAAGCCAATCAGCTGTGGGGCGAAGTGCTGGATAACGCCGCCTTTGAAGCCGAGCAGATGGGTAAATCACTCACGGTGAATTTCCCGCCGGGCCCGTGGCCGCTGTACGGCAACCCAAATGCGCTGGAAAGCGCGCTGGAAAATATTGTGCGCAATGCCCTGCGTTATTCACACACGCAGATTGAAGTTGGCTTCGCGGTGGATATCGACGGGATTACCATCACCGTAGACGACGATGGCCCGGGCGTTAGCCCTGAAGACAGAGAACAGATTTTCCGTCCGTTCTATCGTACCGATGAGGCGCGCGATCGCGAGTCTGGCGGAACAGGTCTGGGTCTGGCGATTGTTGAAACCGCAATCCAACAGCATCGTGGCTGGGTGAAAGCCGAAGACAGCCCGCTGGGTGGTTTACGGCTGGTAATTTGGTTGCCGCTGTATAAACGCGCTTAACAGGCTTCCCCGGTAACGTCGTACCGGGGAAGTTCTCACATTATGCTGCCACAGTCGCAGCCGCTAGCTTTTGCTTTTTAATCCGCTTCACCAGAATGGTCGAACAGATAAAGCCCATTAAGCTGAATGCAATCATCACGCTAAAGACATAGTTATAGCCCGTAATGCCGCTATTGGTATCCAGTAAATAGCCGTATAACGTATACGCAAACATGGCGGGCATATAACCGATGATACAGCCAAATGCCATCGCCGAACCGGCATATTCACGCGGGGTACCAATCTCATCCATTGGTGCAAAGAAAATGGCGCGCTGTGAGAAAATAATCGCCCCAAATCCTAGCGTCGCCGCCATACCGATATACACATTCATCGTTTGATGTGGCAACAGCATAAAAACAACCATAGCAGCAGCAGAGATCAGAAACGTCCACTTCAGGTAAACCGTAGGTGATTTAGCAACCTTATCCGCCAGCAGCCCACCAATCGGCCCTCCCACCATTTTCAATGCATACTGGTTGATGATGCCGTACGCGCCGACGAGCGCTACCGGCAGCATGTAGATATCTTTTAAGAATGGGATGAAGTAAGTCAGGCCACAGTACGCGGCGTAAACAAAGAAAATCCCTAAAGAAGCCAGCCAGACGTTAGGGCAGGACAACACATGTTTGATACCCTTTAAGACTTCCATGTTTGCACTGGTTTTCTCGCCGCCTTTCACTTTGTCATCATCGACAATAAAGTACGTCACAATACCTGCCGCAAGCGTAATGACCGTATAAAACAGCAGTCCAGCCTGCATCCCCGCTTTACCTTCACCAAACTGGACGAAAACAAACAGAGCGCCAGAAGCGACGATAACATCCACCACGCCGCGTCCTGCTTCTAAAAAGCCAAACATGCGCCCTTGTTCTTCTTGCGTACCTAGCAGACGCACAGCTTTCAGTAATACCGGCCAATAAACCACATCGGCAAAGAACGCCATTGCGGCAAAGCAAATAAGATAACCGGTAAATGACGGTAGCGTCGCCAAATATAAACCGCATAGCCCAACGCCGATCAGACCAAATGGTAATAATATTTTCTTGGAATAACGGTCTGCGATATAGAGCGACAGAAAAAGCCCGGTTGTCTGAACAATCGTATAAACAGTAAAACTTAAACCAATTTGCGTATTAGTTAAACCCCAGTCACTTTGCATTGGCACATAGAAAACGTCTTTCATACTTGAAAGTTTGAATATTGTGCCGCCGCCTAAAATTAAAAAACAGAGCCTTGCCCATTTGTTCATGAACATAATTAAACCCTCATTGCTTGTTGAGAGAAATATTTAAATTAAATCATATAACTAATAAATTAAGAGAGTTATTTTCATAACCCTTTTCGCATTTAATAATATTTAAAGAAGTTTATTTATTACTTGTGAACTTGTCGCATAAATCACGGATATACTTTATTTGAGCAAGAGCATGTTCTTTTTCCTGCGCCAGTCGCGCATCAATCATGTTACTGTCGGGCAGCGGCGTATAGCTTGCATCGCGCCATGGGATCCAGGGATTATCACCTTCATCATCAAAACGAAATGCCGGAGCATAATATTCAACTTCCTCTTCCAGACCAAAAGCATTTACTTGCGGCTTGTCCTCACCTAAAAGTAATAATGCCTTAAGCATCTCTTCCATTGGTAAATCACCGTATCCTGAACGACAAGCCTCATGCCCCCAGCCTTTATCTTCTTTAATAATTTTTGCGTCTTTGATATGCACCTGAGTGATTAGAGGGGACATAACTTCTAACGCAGAAAGCGGCTGCTCATTGGCGTTAATCATGTTGCCAAAATCAAAAAGAATAGAGAGATTCTTCATTCCACTATTATTAACCAGCGTCACCAGTTCATGGCCTTGCAGATCTTCATGCTGTTCGATAGTAAAGCTTAGTCCGCAATCGTCATACTGAGACAACCACGCAATATCATTGGCAATCTTTGCCATGACATCGTTGAGATGTCCTTCATAGCGGGGGTAGAAACGTACTGAAGTTGCGCCAGTTGCCACAGCAATACGGATCGCATCCGTCAATGTCGCATTGTCCGATGCGCTCGTTTCAATATGTACATCGAGGTTATATTTTTTGGCCTTTTCTTTAAAATCGTGCAACTGCCGATCGTTTAGTTTCTGCAGTGATTGGGACTCACCATCCTCAACATGTATTTTCACTCCCTTTAATTGTTGCTGATGCGCAATATCCAGAAGATCGCCTGGAAGGACTCTCTCATAGCGCATATTCAGATGAAAGGCATAAGCATGTAGGTACAGTGGTATATTTCTCGCACGCTCAGCGAGAAGTTCTTGGTTGCATTTTCCCATTATTTTTCTCATTCATCACGAATAACAAGTTCCACTGATTCAAGTCGCCAGTATTCAAAATCAACCTGAACCACTTTTTTATCTCGGGTAGCCCGATGTTTTTCTACTAAAATTCCATAAGTATTAGGCGCAACGCCCAACTCTTTGCAGGCCACTTCTGGCATATTGACCGGTTTAAAAATCATTTCTTTGATATTTAAAGCATGACCAAACGCATCTTCCCAGACGCTGGCAAAAGACTGATTGCCCAATTTGTTAATGAATCCTGGCGCAACATCAGCATCAATATAGGACTCATGGTAAAACACTTTATGCGAATCAAGACCACACCAACCGGTAACTAAATAGCGATCACCGGAGGAGAGAAAAACATCATCAACATGGTGCGGAACCGTCGCAATCGTTTCTTTGGTTAAATAACCCCAAAAAGGTTTGCGCCCCTGAGCACAGGCTTCAGCATTAAAGCTGGAAAGTGATTTGGGATTATAAATAAATCGCTTCGATGAAATAAACCAACCACTGCGGTTCTTTCGGAAGATACGCGCATCGATCTCAAGCTCAATCAGAACCTGACGTAAGGTCATGCGCTTCGCATCCAGCAACTCACATAACTCTCTCTCCGAAGGCAATTTAGAGCCCGCTGGCAAATTATTCTCGTTTAACCAGCTTTCAAAGCGCTCTCTAAGCACATCAACATTGTTTTTCTTTTTCATCTTGCTCATCTGGTTTAAACCAATTTAAAGCTAAGATATTTGAGTGCAGGAAATACTCAAGTTTTTTTTCAACGCAGAGTTTCTTTTTGTGGGCCAGGTATCAAGAATGGACTGAAAACATGGCGTGACAGGCAGGTTTTTTTAACCTGCCTTAGTATGCAGAGATAAGAACCACGAGAGAGGCAAATCAGGTGTTACCACCTGATTTAATTGCATGGCCAGAATGTCTTTATTTTCCCCACAAACGGCGGGAATTGTCTTCGATCTTGCCGCTTAAACGACGCTTTTGCATCGTTCTGGTCCAGCTTTTCGATAACCCGGCAGCCGAGAGTAAACGGTGATATTGTGAGTCATCAAACGGCATATGCCAGGCAATGGCAATCGCCTCCCGCACGCTGACGTCGCTGACGCGTGAAGCCAGGATCAACGGCGCGTCCGCCGACACCTGGCCTGGAGCGATGACGCTGCACAACCAGCCCGTCTTGCCTGCATCCTGCATCTGGCTAGCCATATCGCTGATGCCAAAATGGAAATTCAGCTTAAAGCACGGCGAGCGCGGCTGCGTGACCTGAATCAGCGCATCTCCCCACTGGAAAATGTCGCCAATAAATACATTCTCTTCCGTTAGCCCCTGAGTAGAGAGATTCTCGCCAAACGCGGGCGCGACAAAGCGCTCTGCCTGCTCCGGAAACTCTTGTCTCCAGTGCTGATAGTGTTCACGCGGATAGTGGCACAGCGCGCGATCCGGCCCACCGTGAATTTTCGTTTCCGCCTGTTCATCACCCGTCAGCCCCAGTTCGGTCAGCATCAGCTCGCCGTCAACCTGGACCTTAGCAATCGCGCTGGGACGGCTTCCCGTGTAGTCCCGAACCTTGCCTGTAAAAACATCGACCGGATATCGCATCTGTTCCCTCTCCCGATAAATTTCCCCCATTACACCACATTTATTTTACCCCAGTCGCTCAAAATGAGAGCACGGTTCACATGAAACTTAGGGACACATGCTATCAATGTAATCTGGTTTTGAAACATCATTTCAAATAAGGAGTCAACAACGTGACTGGTCAATCGCAATTTGCTGGCGTCTGGTGTCCTTCCATTACGCCAATGGATAATGACGGCAAGATCGATCTTAACGGTCTGAGCCAGCATCTCAAACGCCTTACCGAGGCCAAAATCGACGTGATTTTGCTGATGGGTAGCATCGGGGAATTTGCCTCCTTTACGCTCGAAGAAAAGCTGTTACTGATCCGCGAGGCCCGCGCTATGAGCTCGCTGAAGATGGTCGCCAACGTCTCATCCACCTGCCAGAATGATGTGCTGTTGATGGCGCAGGAAGCGTATCGCGCCGATTACGATGCCGTGATGATCCTGCCGCCTTACTACTACGGGCAAACGGCAAAACAGCTGGTGAGCTACTTCCGTCAGTTGGGGCAGAAGCTCAGCGGTAAATGGTTTGCCTATAACTTTCCGGCGCGCACTGGCTGCGATTTAACGCCCGAACTGGTTGCCACCCTCGCCGCCGAGTTCCCCAACTTCGCAGGCATTAAAGATACCGTCGACTGCCAGTCCCATACTCGCAGTATGATCCAGACCACCCGCGCCGTACGCGAGGATTTTGCCGTGTTGTCCGGCTATGACGAATACTACATTCCTAACCTGCTGGCAGGCGGCGCGGGGGTGATTTCAGGATTAAACAACGTCATGCCTGAACTGTTTGTCAGCGCACGGGAAGCATTTAAACAGGGCGACCTGACAGCACTTCGCGACATTCAGAACCAGATTGGCACCTACATGTCCATCTACGCCATCGGCGAAGATTTCGTCACCACCATCAAAACCGTGGTATCGCGTAAGTTTGGCTATTGCACCGGTGTGTCACGAAATGCCGGCGGAGAGTTGAACGAGGGTGAGTGTCGGACCATCGATGAGGTATTTGTCGTCAAAGCGTAAATCGTTAAGCCGGATGGAACAGACCATCCGGCAAAAGAGGCTTACTTCACGGCGCTACGAATATCAATTTCCGCCGCCCTGGCTTTAACTCTTTTCGACCAGATGGAAGTGATAATCGGCACCAGAATGGAGGTCACAATCACCGACGTGGCGACAAGGGAAGTTGCTGCCGGCGCCATCGGTTTAAATGCCGGAACCATTTCAGCAATCAGCACTGGCGTAGCGACCGCCGCACCGGCTGAGCTGGAGGCCGCAATCCCCGCCGTGCCATCGCCGCCGCCAATCAGTTTATCGGCGATAATCAATGGAATACCGGTAATGATAATTACCGCCACGCCCAGCAAAATACCCAGTACACCGGTCTGCGCAATCACGCTCAAATCAATGGTGTTACCAAGCGCGAAGGCAAAGAAAGGAATCAACGTCTGCACCGCTTTGCTGAAGAACTCCCGCAGCTCAGGGTCCAGATTCCCCAGCGCAAAGCCAATCAGGAACGGTAATACGGCCCCCACAAACACGTGCGGTTCAAACGAAGCGATCCCGGCGGTTCCCAGAATCACCATAGTCATCAGCGGGCCAGACTCCAGCGACATCAGGACAAACGCCCCGGCCTCTTCTTTGGTGCCGTACTGCTGCATAATCGAGGCATACAGCCCGCCGTTGGTCATATCCATGGCGGCCACCAGCGCCAGCGTAGACAACCCGGCGAAGAAACCAACTTCTACACCATGTTCCGGCAGAATACGTGAAGCAATCGCCGCGACCACCCACGCTACCAGAATCTTGGTTATGACCAGCGTGCCTGATTTACGCAGCACGGTACCGGTAGCGCTTAGCTTGATCGACGCCCCCATACAAAAGAACCAGACCGCCAGAATAGGCACCGTACCGGTGATCATACCGTTGGTAAAGGAGCCGAAGTATTTCCCGGCGCCGGGGGAAAAGGTGTGACACAACGCGCCCAGAAAAAGCGGCACCAGCATCATGCCGCCTGGGATTTTCTCTATCGTTCGTTTGATCTGCATTTCCATCACCTGTAGACATAAAAATGGGGCAATTTTTATGGGCGATTGCATCTTGCTTATGAGATGCGCCCGTCTTGATGAAACGAAGATAGACATTCATAGAAACTATAAAAGTGATCCCACTCGCATAATAAAACCTTGTTTCAATTTAAGTGGATCATTGTTTTTATATTGATTTTGATCACAAAAAAACCCCCACAAGCATTGCTTGCAGGGGCTTGTTAAAGCGTAGAACTTATTTTTTCGCTGCGAAACGCGCGGCAGCTTCGTCCCAGTTCACCACGTTCCAGAACTCTTTGATGTAGTCCGGGCGACGGTTCTGGAATTTCAGGTAGTAAGCGTGTTCCCAAACGTCCAGGCCCACGATCGGGAAGCCGGAAGCGCCAGAGATAGCTTCACCCATCAGCGGGGAATCCTGGTTAGCAGTGGAAACAACAGCCAGTTTGTCACCTTTCAGAACCAGCCACGCCCAGCCGGAACCAAAACGGGTTGCCGCAGCTTTTTCAAATTCAGCTTTGAAGTTGTCCACGGAGCCGAAGTCACGTTCGATAGCCGCTTTCAGGTCGCCCTGCAGCGTAGTACCGGTTTTCAGACCTTTCCAGAACAGGCTGTGGTTAGCGTGGCCGCCCGCGTTGTTACGCAGTACGGTTTTCTTGTCTGCTGGCAGTTGATCCAGTTTGGTGATCAGCTCTTCAACAGGCAGGCTCGCGAATTCAGGCAAGCTTTCCAGCGCAGCGTTAGCGTTGTTTACGTAAGCCTGGTGGTGTTTGGTATGGTGGATTTCCATCGTCTGCTTATCGAAGTGCGGTTCAAGGGCATCATAAGCGTACGGCAGGGATGGCAGTGTATAACTCATAATCATCTCCAGTATTGTCGGGCGGCCAGTGTTAACGCCGCGTAAGCAGTTGGGTCATTATAGTTAATTAAATGATATTGAAAATGATTATCAATGCCGTACTTTTTACATGGCTATTATGAGGTAAAAGTGTGAGCATCACTGGGAAAATCAGGCTGATTTTGCCAATCTGAGTAGAAAATAGGCAGCGACATGAAGGACATGGGAGATAAAGCACGACATAGTCTGAAGATTATCTCACAAGGAAATATTGCTATGTCTGTCAACATTGCCCTTTTTGGTATCGGCCTCGACACATACTGGCCCCAGTTTACAGGCCTGGAGTCACGTCTTCAGGGCTATCTGCAATCAATTGATGAGCGCCTGACGGCGCAACAAGCCAGCGTGATTAATGGCGGCCTGATTGATAACGTCGATAAAGCCGATGCCCTTGTCAGACGGTTGCAGCAACAGCCGGTCGATGCTGTCTGTCTTTACATCAGCACCTATGCGCTCAGCTCAACGGTGCTACCGCTTGTGCAGAGTATCAATAAACCGGTCATTATTCTGGCCCTACAGCCAGAGCCAGGGCTGCCTTATTCAACAATCCGTCAAATTCCCGATCGGGGAGGTCGTACTGGAGAGTGGCTGGCGCACTGTCAGGCCTGCAGCGCCCCCGAACTGGCAAACGTGTTTAACCGTGCGAATATCCGCTTTCAGTTGATTGTTGGCGCATTACAGGGCGATGAGTATGTCTGGCAACAAACGGCGCAGTGGCTACTGGCACTTAACGCTCGTCAAATGCTGGCAAATTGTCAGGTCGGCGTCCTCGGGCACTATTATGACGGCATGGTAGACGTTTACAGCAATATGACGAACTTGTCCGCCAAAATGGGCGTACGCTTTAAGCCATTGGAAATGTGTGAGTTGGCGGAATATCGCGAGCAGGTCAGCGAGGCAGACCTCAATGCCAAACGACAGGAAATGCACCGTGTACTTCAGTTGGATGCGGCATGCGAACCTGCAGAGCTCAACCGCGCACTCACCACTGCCTGCGCCATGGATAAACTGATTGCCCAGAATAAACTCGGTGCACTAGCCTATTATTATGAAGGCCGTAACGGCAACGCTTACGAGAACATCATCACCTCAATCATTCTCGGCAACACGCTGCTTACCCACCGTGGTATTCCCGTAGCGGGAGAATATGAAATCAAAAATGTGCTGGCGATGAAAATTCAGCAACTTCTGGGGGCTGGCGGTTCATTCTCAGAACCATATGGCATTGAATTTAATGATGATGCTGTTTTGTGGGGACATGACGGTCCGGCACACCCGCTGATGGCGGATGGTCCGGTGAGTCTGGTGCCGCTGCCGGTTTATCATGGTAAACCCGGTAAAGGTGTATCTATCCAGATGACCGTAAAATCAGGTCCGGTGACCTTTCTTTCGGTAATTGAAGATGCCGAAAACGGGGTGCGTTTACAGTATGCCGAAGGTGAAGCTGTGCCAGGTGAAGTCCTGGATATTGGCAACACCAATAGCCGCTATCGCTTCCCGTTATCAGCTCGCGAGTTCACCACGCAATGGTGCATGGGCGGCCCAGCTCATCATTGCAGCATTGGCCTGGGACACCATGGCGAGGCACTGGAAAAACTCGCCTGGCTACTGGGTATTCAGGCAGTAAGAATTTGCTAATCCTCTATATTTCCGCCCTTCTCAAAAAAGAGGGGCGGAGCCGCATTTGTGATCAATATCCCTTTCATCCCCTGAATTTTGCCAGCATTACTGATCACACGGCAGCATGCTGAAGGTTAATCTATTGCTCACTCTTTAGACTTTTGAACATCAAAACGGGTGTTTTCATCCTGCCAAATCGATAATTCAAAAGGAAACAGAATGGGTAACGCAATTACGATGGGGATAATATGGCATCTAATCGGTGCCGCTAGTGCCGCTTGTTTCTATGCCCCTTTTAAAAAGGTACAACACTGGTCCTGGGAAACCATGTGGTCTATAGGTGGTTTTGTTTCATGGCTGATCCTTCCCTGGCTCGTCAGCGCGATCCTTCTGCCGGACTTCTGGGCCTATTACAGTTCATTCAGTGCGTCCACCCTGCTGCCGGTATTTTTATTCGGTGCCATGTGGGGGATTGGTAATATCAACTATGGCCTGACTATGCGCTATCTCGGTATGTCGATGGGGATCGGGATCGCTATCGGCATTACGCTAATTGTTGGTACCTTAATGACGCCAATCATTGCCGGTAAATTTGACGTGCTCATTGGCACACCAGGCGGACGTATGACCCTGCTCGGCGTGCTGGTCGCCCTGATCGGAGTGGCGATTGTCACCCGCGCCGGACAGTTAAAAGAGCGCAAGATGGGCATCAAAGCCGAAGAGTTCAATCTGAAAAAAGGTCTGATACTGGCGGTGATGTGCGGCTTTTTCTCCGCAGGGATGTCCTTTGCCATGGATGCGGCTAAACCAATGCACGAAGCCGCTGCAACACTCGGTATCGATCCGCTGTATGTCGCCCTGCCAAGCTACGTAGTCATCATGGGCGGTGGTGCGGTGATCAATCTGGGATACTGCTTCATTCGTCTGGCAAAAATGAAAAACCTGTCAGTAAAAGCCGACTTCTCTTTAGCAAAACCGCTGATTATCAGCAATATCCTGTTTTCTGCGCTTGCTGGCCTGATGTGGTATCTCCAGTTCTTCTTTTACGCCTGGGGCCATGCCAAAATTCCAGCACAGTATGACTACATGAGCTGGATGCTGCACATGAGCTTCTACGTCCTGTGCGGCGGTATCGTGGGCCTGATCATGAAAGAGTGGAGCAATGCAGGGAGACGTCCGGTCAGCGTGCTAAGTCTTGGCTGCGTAGTGATCATTGTCGCGGCAAACATTGTTGGTCTGGGAATGGCCAGCTAATCATGTTGGGTACTGAGATGACGCCACTGGCTCGGCGTCATCCCAACTTTACGGTTAAATACCACCGAAAATCAGTTTCCGTTGTACTACCTTAAATTAACCAAATAATGATGGCGTTACTCACAAAATACCTCCGTTCGAGCGTATAGCTTAAATCCGTTCAGCAATAAAAACAGATACCCAATAACCGGCACCCAAAAGCTCAAACGCAGGCCAATAGCATCAATAACCATCCCCTGGATAAAGGGCAGCACCCCGCCGCCAATGCCCGCCATAATCAAGCAAGCAGAAATAGATGCCGCATAGCGATCAAGGCCGGAGAGCGTGCGAGAGAAAATAATGGGATACATCACCGAGTTCATGAGCCCCGTCGCCAGCAGGCAATAGCCGCCAAAACGGTTAGCGAAAACTATCGCGGCAACGGTTAGTAGTACCGCTCCCGAAGAACACAGGCAAAACAACAACTGAGGTCGGCAACAGTGAGCCA
This sequence comes from Citrobacter sp. RHBSTW-00859, assembly GCF_013729795.1. NCBI lineage: Bacteria > Pseudomonadati > Pseudomonadota > Gammaproteobacteria > Enterobacterales > Enterobacteriaceae > Citrobacter > Citrobacter sp. RHBSTW-00859. Next base: position 4,954,762 of record NZ_CP056284.1, read on the forward strand.
GCAAGCCATACAAAAACCGACCCGCTAATGCACCGCCCCAGTACAACGCGATAAAGGAGGTCGCTTGTGCAAGCGAAAACCCGCCCAAAGACGGGTCGTGAAGATAGCTGAGAGCCGTAGTACCCATGCTGACTTCAACGCCAACATAAACAAGAATGCCACTCACCCCAGTACGAAACTGCGCATAGCGCCTGAGCGCACGAATCGCAGAAAAAATATTCTCGTGCGCGTCACGAAAATCAGCAATTGAAAAACGGTATAACGCAACCAGCAGTATGCCTCCCACCAGCATCAAACCGAGATACATCCCTGGAACTGAAATGACAGAGCCAGCCAGAACAACCGCCAGGACGACAGGCGCCAGCGCCGCCCCGAGGGAGTTGATGGACGACGCCAGACTGAGGCGTCCAGCCGCACTTTGCGCCTCGCCAAGCCGATTAACATAAGGGTTTGCGACCACCTGCATCGCCGCAACCCCCATCGCCACAATGAAAATCCCCACCAGGCAACCGGCAAATGATGCCAGCCAGAGCGATACGGCAATCACCACCGAACCACTTGCGGCAAGTATCAACGCCAGTAAGAGTGCGCTGCGATACCCTAAACGCGCCATCCAGCCTGAACACGGTAAACAAATCACAAACGGTGCGAGATAAAACGCCACATTTACCAACATCGAGTCTCGCCATGAAAGCGAAAAAACTTGCCGGAAAAAGGGAATCGTGGCGCTATTAATTGCCGTCAGGACGCCCCAGTAAAAAAAGACAGCCGACAGCATAATGAACGCCCGGCGAGGATTCTGTACCATGATTTATCCCGCCATTTCCTGTGCCAGATACACGGCGACATCCTGCGGCGACATGCTGCCAAGCAACTGCTCACGGAACTCCACATGCATCAACTTACGCGCCAGACGGGAGAAGATTTTCATATGATCGCCCTTCTCCTGCTCACTCACCGTCAGCATGATAACCAGCGAGACATCCACCTCGTCGCTCCACGCCAGCGGCTCACTCAAACGCATCACCGACACGCTACTGTGCGCGACCGCCGCCGATTTGCAGTGCGGAAGCGCAATTGCAAATCCTAATGCGGTAGAGAAAATCGCTTCACGCTGCCAAATAGCCTCTTCAACGGCTGAGCCGGAAAAGACCCGCTGTTCGACCTCCAGATTATCGGTGAGCACCTTAATCGCCTCCGCTTTACGGGTAATCGCCTGATCGAGCAGGATCAGGGCGGGATCAAACACGGGTTTTGCTTGCGCCGCCACCTGTTGCGAAAGTAGTACCGCCACGTCCTGACCACTTTCACAGGCTAATGCCCGTTCCAGCGTCTGCTCGCTGTGCGCGAGGGTTAAGGTCATTAAGCGCGCCTTTGCTGGCGCAATACGGCTTGAGGACATGCTGATCTGTCGTAAACCAACGCCCAACAGTAGCGCCAGCGCCGACGGGTCGCCGCCCATCTCGCCGCACAGGCTGATCTCAATACCGGCCCACTGCGCGCGCGCCGTCATCTCCTTCAGTAGCTGTAAAAACGCGGGATCAAAATAATTGTAGAGATGTCGAACCTGCGCGTTGCCCCGGTCGCAGGCCAGGAAGTATTGCGTCAGGTCGTTGCTGCCAATCGAAACAAAGTCGATATACGCGGCGGCTTTCTCCAGCAGATAAAGCACCGATGGCACTTCCGCCATAATACCCAGCGACCACTGCCCAACCGCCGCCCCCTCGGCCAGCAGTTGCGCCGCTGTTTGCTGGAACTGTTCACGCAGCCACTTCACCTCAGCAAGCGTAGTCAACATCGGCGCCATAATGTGCAACGGTCCGGCGGCGCTGGCACGCAGTAGCGCACGTATCTGAGGACGGAAAATCGACATAAATTCGGGATACAGGCGGATGCCGCGCCAGCCAAGAAACGGGTTTTCCTCCAGCGGCATCGCCAGATAGTCACAGGGTTTATCACCACCAATATCCAGCGTACGGATCACCACTTTACGCCCCCGCGCCTGTTCCAGCACGTGACGATAGGCCTGGTACTGCTCCTCCTCGTCAGGCGGCGCGGCTCGCTCACAGAACAGCATTTCAGTGCGGAACAGACCAATCCCCTCCGCCCCGGCGGCAAATGCCGCTTCCGCTTCCGCCGCCAGCGCGATATTCGCCAGTACCGTCACCCGTTCGCCCTCCTGCGTCGCCCCAGGGCATTGAATAAGCGGCTGTAAACGCGCTTCAAGGCGCTGACGTTTGTCCTCTTCCAGTTGATACCACCGCAGAGCCTGCTCATCCGGCGACACCACCACCACCCCGTGGCGAGTGTCGAGCAGCAGCGCTTCACCACCGCGAATACGCCCCGCTTCCGCCGCCTCTACGCTCAGCAGCGGAACCCCAAACGATCGCGCCAGAATGACGGTATGTGATGTTTCCCCGCCCGCGCCCATCACCACACCTTTCAGATGCGGACCGCGCAGCGCCAGAAACTGGCCTGGCGTTATGGGAAACGGACTGATAACGATGGTGTCTTGCGACAATGCCGTTTGCGGCATCAGCGGCTGCGCGGTGAGATGCGCCGCCAGACGCAGGCCCAAATCCTGTAAATCCAGCACCCGCTGTTGTAGGTAAACGCTGCGACTTTCGCGCAGCGGCGCGCTCAGTTCATCCAGCGCCATCGCCAATGCTGCCAGCGCATTGCGCGCTGTACGGTCGGTAAGTAGCGAGGTTTCGAAGAGCGCATCGTCCAGCAGTTTGACATGAGCCTGTAGCACAGACGCGGCTTCTCCCTGTGTATGCGGTAATGCGTCGTGCAGCTCGCGGCGTACTTGCTCAAGTGCCGCCGTCAGCGCGGCTCGCTGTACAGCCGGCGCCGCCACCGCCTCTTGTTCTGCCAATTGATACAGATCCGGCACGCCCAGATGCATTGCCACCCCTTGCGCCAGCCCAGCGCTCACGCCGTTACCGCGCACCCACTCCGCACGGGTCTGCGCCAGAAAAACCGGCAGAGGTTGCTCCACCCGTTCCGGCGTCTGGGCAACGGGTTCGTCACACGCGGCAAACTCTTGCCTCACAAACTGAGTCAGCGCCTGATGCGCGGCAGATTCATCCTCGCCCTCAATCACCAGTTCACACGGGTCCTGATACAAAATATCGGTCCCAATCATCGCCAACACGCTACGGACATCGGCCTGACGCTGGTTACGCAGATTGCCTATTTGAACGCGAGCCTGAAATGCGCTGACGCGCTGCTCTAACGCACTGGCGGGGCGAGCATGTAGACCATTTGGCAACGGGCAGGTAAAACGAATGTTTAACACAATATTATCCTCTGGCTGCAGGCGTAATACGCCATGAGATCGGCGTGCAGGCCGGTATCGTTTCATGCGATGAGTTCAGCGATTTTTCCGCCAGCGTAACTTCGCACACTGTCGCATCAGCGACCGGCGTTGAGCTGATCTGCGGCTGCGAGCCGGGGTTCCAGCCGCGTAAAATCAGCGCATCTTCACGTTGCGCTTTTTTCAAGGTGCTGAAATGGAGTGGTGTCTCCCAGTGCAGCAGGCTGTAGGCTGTCGGGAATGTCAGCGCGTGTGGATTAGTTTTAAAACGCGCCCAGCCGGAATCCAGCCAGCCAACTGGCGGTGTGCGCCAGGCTTCGACTTCACGCCAGAAGTTCGGGCTTTCACCATCGCACAACGGGATGAGCGCGAAGCGGGCGCTAAATTCGCCTGGGATCTGTGAGTCTGGGGAAGGCAACGCCATACCGGATGCGCGTCCCGGACGCCACGGCATACCGGCACGTCCCAGCCAACCCACGCTACGCAGTAGCGTAATGGCGATAACCGATGGGCGTTCTGCGGGAATTTCATATTCTCGCAGCCCCTCCGTCACCACACTGATGCCCTGCTTGCCATCATGCATCATTACCAGACTTTGCATTGGCCACAGCGATGCCGGGGCTTCACCCCAATTTTCCTGCTGCCAGACATCCAGCGTGGCCGGTCGGTTGGCGCGACGAATGAGACCAAACGGTTGATCGGCAAAATGGACATCGGTAAAGACATCAGCAGGAATTTCCACCTGTAAACGATGATCGTGCAAGGTGTTGTTGACGCTAACCTGGAGGTCCAGCGTCGGGCGCTGGTGATCCAGCATGACCACCATGCTGACATCCAGTCGTGCATTACAACGGTGCTCCTGCCTGTCGGCCAGCGTGTGCGGTGCTGCGATAGACCAGCTTAGCGACAACGTGTCCACCAGCGCGCCGCGCTGCCAGTCGGCGTGAAGCAGCGCCCCTGCGCCGGTAACGCGCCAGTCATCCTCTGGTGGAGAATAGTTATAGGTGTCACCGGCATCGCCGCCGTCCACCAGTTGAATAAGGTTCTCCCAGCGCTTACCGCTGCGCTTATCGACCAGAACAACCTGTTCGCCTTCCAGCGTCAGGCGTAACCACGGGTTCTCCAGCGCCTCTTCTGTCGAGGACGGCACAGCAAATCCGGGGGCGCACTCATCTTGCAGATACAGGGTGGTATAGCCGCAGGCGGGGAGCGATGCGACCTCCAGTAAAATATCGCACCGCCGATAGAAGACGGGATCGGGGCTATTGGACAGTTCCTGAACAATGACGGACATATCTTGCGATGTCTCACGCATAATCTGCCAGCGACAGGGTTGTCCCTGCTCGTCAACAATGCGGAACGCCTCACCGGGTAGGTAGAGCGTCAGCGCCACCAGGCCATCGCGCACCGACGGCAGCGCGTTAAAGACGATGATTTTTTTACCCTGTTGCTGCGCCGTAATGCCGTTTGCCAACATCTGCATATTCAGCTCGTACAGGCGCTCGGCTTTTTCCTGACCCGAGAGCAAACGCGCCTTAACCATTGCATTCACGCGATCGGCGTTACACCCACCGATACTATCGTGAGCGTGGGATTTCATCGCCTCGCGCCATATTGTCTCAATGGCTCGCTGCGGATAGGGCAACCCCAGCGTCCAGGCCACACTCAGCAACGGTTCTAGCTGACGGCTGACGAAGTTCTCCAGCCGGACGTTGGCCTGTTTAATATCCATGCGGGTAGAAAAAATACCGCGATGGATACGCATATATTTCGGGCTTAGCAGTTCGCCCTCAAAGATCGCCAGCGGCGTATCCGCCAGCGCGGCAAAGTAACGGCTAAAGTCGCTGCGAATAAAGCGGTACGCCGTTTGTTCCTGGTTCAGCGTGTCGAGCATTGCCGGAACGCCGTACTCAAACGGTGACTGATCGTTACCGTTCGGCAGTAGTAGCTGCGTACTGCGGCTAAATGCCGCCTGCTTTTCCATAACCGCAGAGAGGCGCGGCCAGGCCTGGTTGGCATCCGTCGGCAACCACTTAGCGCACCCATAACCCTGCGGTAATACCGCCGTCGTCACCACGCTGCCCCCCTGGCTTCGCCAGCGGAACTCGGTAAACGGCGTGTCGTACTCGCTCCAGCCGCGCCAGATAACCGCGTGGTCGATGGCAAACTGATTAAGGAACATGGGCAACTGTGCGCTCTGGCCAAAGGAGTCCGGTACATAACCGACCGCCATTCTCGGCCCTATCTCGTCACAGTCAGCCTGCCCCAGCAGCAGATTGCGGGTGATGGACTCAGCGCCAACCACCAAAAAATCGGTCTGTGTATACCAGGGGCCGATTAACAAACGTCCGGCTTTCACCAGCGCCTGCACGCGTTCGCGGTTTTCTGGTGCCAGTTGGAAATAATCCTCCAGCACCACCGTTTGGCCATCAAGCATAAATGGACCTAATGATTCATCCGCTTCAAGATGTTGGATAAGATCCGCCATAAAATAATAAAGCAGAGCCTGGGAATCATTCTCCGTAAAATACCATTCACGATCCCAGTGCGTATGCTGAATTAAATGAACAGTTTTCATTTCGTTTATTCCTGTTTTAAGGCGTAGGTAACCCGCACGGATATTTACCCGCGCTAAACATAGGGAAATATTAATTCAGTAGTACGTCTAACGGCTGGCTTTAAATTTCGGCGCCACCGTCTCTTTTCTCACCTCAGGCGTGGCTGTCGGGCCACGGAATATCAACAGTGAGCCGCAGGCGATAATCGCCGAGCCGCAGACAATCGAGAGCACATAAACCGGCCATTTTTCTACCGCCAGCCAGCCGTAAAAACCGGAGATCGGCGCATGGTTTACCGCCCCTAATCCTACCGCCATCGCCGCCCCCACCGCCGAGCCAATCACGTTGACGACAATAATTCTTGGATTTGACAGCGCAAACGGAATGGCGCCTTCAGAAACACCAATCAGCCCCATCAACGTAGAGGCTTTACCCGCCTCACGCAGGGATTCCGGGAAGCGTGACGACCACAGCAGCGTAGCGACACCCAGACCAATTGGCGGCACGATAATCGCCACCTGCGCGGCGGTGTTTGGGTCATAAATACCGGAGGCCAGTAACGCCATTGCCGTCGTTACCGCCGCCTTGTTAATCGGGCCGCCGAGATCAAACCCAACCATGCCGCCAATGACCGCCGCCAGCAGCACTTTGTTCGTGCCGGACATGGATAACAGCCAGCTTTCCATGCCGTGATTCAACGCCGCCAGCGGCGTACCGATAATAAATGCCATCACCACGCAGGTCAGCAGCGTACCGCCGACTGGCAGAATGAAAATAGGCACAGCAGAGGAGAGCGCCTTCGGCAATTTGATGTAGCGGTTCAGGGCGCGAACGATATAGCCCGCGACAAAACCGGCCGCCAGCGCGCCGAGAAAACCCGTTCCCAGGTTACTCGCCAGCAGTCCGCCAATCATCCCCGGCGCAAGACCCGGTTTGTTCGCCAGCGCAAAGCTGATATAGCCGGCCACCACCGGCAACATCAGGGACAGCGCCAGCCCGCCGAAACCATCAAATTTGTGCAGCAACTGCACCACCATGCCGGCCTGCTCGTAGCTGGCATCCCAGATGTTATCAATACCGTAGAGAGAAGCGCCGATACGGGCGATCCCCATTAGCACCGCTCCAGCAATGACAAACGGCAGCATCCATGAAACGCCGGTCATAATGGCGTTCTTGACCTCTATCCCGGTAGACGGTTTGTCTCCCCCCTGAAACTTAGCCATTTGCAACCTCCTGCTCTACTGCTTCAAACACCGCATCGCCAAATTTGATGGGATCAGAGACGCTGCATTCGAGCTTCACCATGCCATCGAAACGCTCTTTCCCGCTAATCGCAACGTCGGCAGCAATGATGACCGCGTCAGCGCGCGCCAGATCCTCTGGCGTAATTTCATTCTCAGCGCCAATGCTCCCCTGCGTTTCCACTTTAACTTCATGCCCACGGTTTTTCCCCGTGATTTCAAGCGATTCCGCAGCCATGTAGGTATGAGCAACGCCGGTCGGACAAGCTGCAACACAAACAATGTACATAATGATTCCTCGTAGATTCAGGCAATAAAAAAAGCACAATGGCGAAAGTGCGCATTGTGCTTTGTATAGGACTAACAAATTGATAAACCTGGCTTTCACCGTCAGCGCCGCTGGCATGGCGGCAAACTAACAGTTGGTGCAGGCTGGAGTTACGGAAACTGAAGGCCAGCTCGTCACGTTTGCGACGGCACAGCAGCGCCTGCGGGAAATGCAGGCCAAAACGGGCAGGACGATGACAGCGTTGACGTACGCTCGCGCCGATAGCTTCGCTGGCGCAGTCCCACAGGCTGGACCATTCGCGCGCCATTTGCGTATCCATACACTCCTGCTCGGCGATATCATTTTCAGCCAGATCGTTAACGGAATTAAACCAGCAAAAATAATCAAGCATACGTTTAATTTTGCGATCGCAAGATAGCAAAATTAAAAGCAGACTTTTGATGATTATAGAGTTGGTCAACACAAACGTTACTCCGATAAATAAGTTTGCTGAGAATAAAACAAAAATAAAAGAGCAACTGTGATTTATTGCACAGAGCATTCACTCATTATGTCAAATTTAGTCTGAATATGTATCAAAACGCCACTGCAATATATAAACCACATTTATATATTATGGTGTCACCCGACTACGATGGCGCCATTGCCCTGGCGTCATCCCGACTTCGCGGTTAAATACCACCGAAAAATAGTTACTGTCTTCAAAACCGCACTGCATAGCAACTTCACCAATCAGCTTTTCAGTATGCGATAACAGATACTGAGCATGGCAAATGCGCAGTTGCCGCAGGTAATGGTTGATAGTCATCCCGGTCTGGCTGCGAAACTGCTGGCGCAAAACGCGTTCGCTGCACCGTTCACGCTCGCAAAACGTATCCAGTTCGAACGCATGCTCATGGCTACCGGCTAACGCGGTGATCAGTTTATCCAGCAGCGTTTCACTTGACGTCGCCGGGAGCGTATCCGTGGCATAACGATGACGTTTAAGGTGAGTTACCAGTTGACCAAACAGCAGCTCAGCCATGGTAAAGGCCTGCGCATCGCGCTGATTACTTTCATGCTCAAGCTGGCTTATCACCTGTCTGGCCTGGGTCATGCCAACGCTGCCGAGCCGCCAGTGCGGCTGCCTCGGCGTACCGTCAAATCCGGGGATCGCCCCTTGCCAGTCAACATTCAGCGTTAACCGCTCCGGGCAGTAGATGATATTTTGCAACACAAGGTCGTTAACGGAGGTGTAGGAGTGTTTATCTTCGGCGCGAATGTAAAACAGATCGCCGCGGGTTATCCGGTACGGACGATCGTTAAGGACATGCAGACCATTGCCGCGCCAGACCAGAACCAGCTCGCAAAACTCGTGGGTATGCTCAGCAAAGACATCCTGCGGATAACGATCGGCCACGGCGACAGCCTGCTGCTCATGCGCAAAAAAGTCTGATTTCGAAAGAACCAGATGATTCGCCATCACATCACCTCAACCTGTACGCTTGCCGGATGCGCTGCGCTTATCCGGCATGAAAGGGTATGATTATCAGCAAACGGACGGTAAAAAACGTTGATAGCTTTCGCGTTACTGAAGGCTGCTTCCCGCTATAAGGTCACGCCCCTGACGAATATCGCGTGGCGACCACTCGAACTCACGGCGAAAAAGCGTCGAAAAGTGGTTACTGTCACCGAAACCGCAGAGATAAGCGATATCAGTCACGCTGTCATCACTGTGGCGGAGCAGATGTCGGGCTTTAATCAGTCGCAGACGGTTAAGGTAGCGCTGCGGCGTCAATCCTGTTTGCTGTTTAAGCTGGCGATGCAGAGTGCGTAAAGAGAGCGAAAACTTCTCGGCCAGCGCCTCCCAACACACCTCTTCGGCAAAGTTATCCTCCAGCCATGCCATCAAAAGGTTAAGCCGCGCATCGTTATCGGTCGCCGCTTCCATCAGGCTGCTTTTACGCAGCAGTACCAGCAACTGCATAAACAAGATCTCGCGATTTGCCGCCGTGGGCGTATCCATCTCCTCGCCGAGCGTCTCCATCTGCCCCACCAGGTGACGAACCTGCTGCAGTACGCCCTGGTTTACGCGCCAGTGGGAGGGATACTGCCCATTTTGTTCCTGAGGTAAAAGCTGATTCAGCCCGGCCAGAAATTGAAACGCATCCGGAGAGCGATACAAAACATTGGTCAGACACAGATTGTCAGTATGTTCATATAAATGCCTGTCATGATCGCGGACGAAACACACCGTACCGCCGCTGATGGTGTAAGGCTGTCCGTTGAACACATGGATCCCCGTTCCATGTTCGACCACCACAATTTCATGAAAATCATGATGATGTTCAGGAAACGCGGGCTGAGGAAGCCGCGGTTCAATAGCCACTGGCGCTTTACCTGTCGGAAAAAAATCCACGCAATGCAGTACGGTCATGACGGCTCCCCCTGATTAACGAATATGGCTGAATAGTAATTAAGGGTTCCTACCCTCACCTTAATTTTTTGACGCCAAAGTGCGTAAACACGGTTAATTCTTCAAGAAATGGCGGGAAAGATCGGGAAATGCGGAAGGCGTCACATCCGCCAAAATCCGCGCTATTAGTGGAAACTGTGAACAACATCACGTTCACCTTTGCCATGTTGCCAGCCGCTAATTGGGGCTGTCACTGTCAAGAAGGTACGCTTTATTCGGGGTTCTTAGACTGAGTGCAATAAAACTCAGAAGGACCTCGCCATGACTTTTCGCCATTGTGTCGCTGTCGATCTCGGCGCATCCAGTGGGCGCGTAATGCTCGCACGTTACGACAGTAAACACCGCACCCTGACGCTGCGTGAAATCCACCGCTTCGTTAACTGTCTGCAAAAAACGGACGGTTTTGACACCTGGGACATCGACAGCCTGGAAAACGATATTCGCCTTGGCCTGAAAAAAGTCTGTGATGAAGGCATTCGGATAGACAGCATTGGCATTGATACCTGGGGCGTGGATTACGTATTGATCGATAACGCCGGCCAACGTGTTGGTCTGCCGGTCTCTTACCGTGACAGCCGCACGACCGGCATTATGTCACAGGCGATGGCGCAGCCAGGTAAAGGTGAAATCTACCGCCGTAGCGGCATTCAGTTTCTGCCGTTTAACACCTTGTATCAGCTACGTGCGCTGGTTGAACAGCAGCCAGAACTGCTTGCGCAGGTGGCACATGCTCTGCTGATCCCCGACTACTTCAGCTTTCGCCTGACCGGCAAATTGAACTGGGAATACACCAACGCCACCACCACCCAGTTAGTCAATATCAACACCGACGACTGGGATGACACGCTGCTGGCGTGGACCGGGGCAGACAAAGCCTGGTTTGGTCGCCCGACGCATCCGGGGAACGTCATTGGTCACTGGATTTGCCCGCAGAAAAACCAAATTCCGGTTGTGGCCGTCGCCAGTCACGACACCGCCAGCGCGGTCATCGCTTCACCGCTGGCCGATAAAAATAGTGCGTATCTCTCTTCCGGTACCTGGTCGCTGATGGGCTTTGAGAGCAGAACGCCGTATACCAACGATGCGGCGCTGGCGGCGAACATCACCAACGAAGGGGGCGCGGAAGGGCGCTACCGCGTACTGAAAAACATCATGGGACTGTGGCTGCTCCAGCGCGTTTTAAAAGAGCGCCAGATTACCGACCTGCCAACGCTTATTGCCCAAACGCAAGCGCTGCCGGCCTGCCAATTCCTGATTAACCCGAACGACGATCGCTTTATCAACCCCGACGATATGAGCGCGGAAATTCAGGCGGCCTGTCGTGAATCGGGTCAACCCGTTCCCCAGCAAAACGCCGAACTGGCGCGCTGTATCTTCGACAGCCTGGCATTGCTATACGCTGACATTCTGCAAGAACTGGCACAGCTGCGTGGTGCAGCATTTAGCCAACTGCACATCGTTGGCGGCGGCTGCCAGAACGCCCTACTGAACCAGCTGTGCGCGGATGCCTGCGGCATTCGCGTGATGTCCGGGCCGATTGAGGCCTCCACGCTCGGCAATATTGGCATCCAGTTGATGACGCTGGACGAGCTTAACAACGTCGATGATTTCCGTCAGGTGGTGCGTGCCAACTACGACCTGACCACCTTCATTCCAAATCCTGAAAGTGAAATTGCCCGCTACCAGGCGCAGTTTCCATCACTACGACAGACAAAGGAGCTTTGCGCATGACCACTCAACTTGAACAAGCCTGGGAACTGGCAAAACTGCGTTTCGCCGCGGTAGGCATTGATGTCGAGGCGGCCTTACGCCAGCTCGATCGTCTGCCGGTCTCCATGCACTGCTGGCAGGGCGATGATGTCGCCGGTTTCGAGAATCCGGAAGGCTCGCTCACAGGCGGTATTCAGGCTACCGGCAACTATCCGGGCAAAGCGCGTAACGCCACCGAACTGCGCGCCGATCTGGAGCAGGCGCTGAGCCTGATCCCAGGTCCAAAACGTCTGAATTTGCACGCGATCTATCTGGAGTCCGATACGCCGGTTGCCCGCGACCAAATCAAACCTGAACACTTTAAAAACTGGGTCGAGTGGGCGAAAGCAAACCAGTTAGGGCTGGATTTCAACCCATCCTGCTTCTCTCACCCGCTGAGCGCCGACGGCTTCACGCTGGCCCATGCCGATGACACTATTCGCCAGTTTTGGATTGACCACTGCAAAGCCAGCCGTCGCGTCTCAGCGTATTTTGGCGAGCAGTTGGGTACGCCGTCGGTGATGAATATCTGGATCCCGGATGGCATGAAAGACATTACCGTTGACCGGTTAGCGCCGCGCCAACGTCTGCTTGAAGCACTGGATGAAGTGATCAGCGAAAAACTCGACCCGGCGCACCATATCGACGCCGTCGAGAGCAAGCTGTTTGGCATCGGCGCCGAAAGCTACACCGTGGGCTCCAACGAGTTCTATATGGGTTACGCCACCAGCCGTCAGACTGCGCTGTGCCTGGATGCGGGTCACTTCCATCCGACTGAAGTGATTTCCGACAAAATCTCCGCCGCCATGCTGTACGTACCGCGTCTGCTGCTGCACGTCAGCCGTCCGGTGCGCTGGGACAGCGATCACGTGGTGCTGCTGGATGATGAAACGCAGGCGATTGCCAGCGAGATCGTCCGCCACAACCTGTTCGACCGCGTACACATCGGCCTCGACTTCTTCGACGCCTCTATTAACCGCATCGCCGCGTGGGTTATCGGCACCCGCAATATGAAAAAAGCCCTGCTGCGCGCGCTGTTAGAACCGACCGAACAACTGCGTCAGCTTGAAGCCAGCGGCGACTACACCGCACGTCTGGCCTTGCTGGAAGAGCAAAAATCGCTGCCGTGGCAGGCCGTGTGGGAGATGTATTGCCAGCGTCACGACACGCCAGCAGGAAGCCAGTGGCTGGACAGCGTGCGCGCCTATGAGAAAGAGATTTTGAGCAAACGTAGCTAACCGTGACACCAGGCTTACAGGCCGGATAAGACGCCCCACGTCGCTATCCGGCAATGAATGAAACACGATTGCCGGATGGATCTTCACTTATCCGGCCTACGTAAGACCCGATAATAATCGGGCAATCAACAGGATCACCGAATATGCAAAACATGACTAATTCCTGGTTCGTCCAGGGGATGATCAAAGCCACTTCCGACGCGTGGCTGAAAGGCTGGGACGAACGTAACGGCGGCAACCTGACGCTGCGTCTGGATGAGGCTGACATTGCGCCATTTAGCGCCGATTTCCACGAAAAACCGCGCTATATCGCGCTAAGTCAGCCAATGCCTTTGCTGGCAAACACGCCGTTTATCGTCACCGGTTCCGGTAAATTTTTCCGTAACGTTCAGCTCGATCCCGCGGCAAATTTGGGCGTGGTGAAAGTAGACAGCGACGGCGCGGGCTACCACATCCTTTGGGGCCTGACCCACGAAGCGGTGCCAACCTCTGAGTTGCCGGCTCACTTCCTCTCCCATTGCGAGCGTATTAAAGCGACGAACGGCAAAGACCGCGTGATCATGCACTGCCATGCTACCAACCTGATCGCCCTGACCTACGTGCTGGAAAACAATACCCCGCTGATTACCCGCAAACTGTGGGAAGGCAGCACCGAGTGTCTGGTGGTGTTCCCGGATGGCGTCGGCATTCTGCCGTGGATGGTGCCGGGTACGGATGAAATCGGCCAGGCAACCGCCGAGGAAATGCAGAAACACTCGCTGGTACTGTGGCCGTTCCACGGCGTGTTCGGCAGCGGCCCCTCCCTCGACGAAGCATTTGGCTTGATAGATACCGCAGAAAAATCCGCCGAAGTTTTAGTCAAAATCTATTCGATGGGCGGTATGAAGCAGACCATCACGCGTGAAGAGCTGGTAGCACTGGCTAAACGCTTTGGCGTGACCCCGCTGGCAAGCGCCATAGAGCTGTACTGATACCTGCCAACTCAACGCCGGATGCGGCTTCGCTTTATCCGGCCTACATGACGATGCACGTTTCACCGTCGGCCCGATAAGCGTAATGCCATCGGGCACCAGGGATTTTTTTTAAGGAGAATAGTGATGAGCTTTATGTTGGCACTGCCAAAAATTAGCCTGCATGGCGCCGGCGCGATTGCCGATATGGTGAATCTCGTGGCGAATAAACAATGGGGCAAAGCACTGATCGTCACCGATGGTCAGCTGGTGAAGCTGGGCCTGCTGGATAGCCTGTTTGCCGCACTGGATGAACATCAAATGTCTTACCACCTGTTTGATGAGGTGTTCCCGAATCCGACAGAAGAGCTGGTACAGAAAGGTTTTACGGCATATCAGGGGGCAGAATGTGACTATATTATCGCCTTCGGCGGAGGTAGCCCGATCGATACCGCCAAAGCGGTGAAGATCCTGACCGCCAACCCTGGCCCTTCTACCGCTTACTCCGGCGTGGGCAAAGTGAAAAATGCGGGCGTGCCGCTGGTTGCCATCAATACCACTGCTGGTACAGCAGCAGAGATGACCAGCAACGCGGTCATTATCGACTCTGCCCGTAAGGTCAAAGAGGTGATCATCGACCCGAACATCATCCCGGATATCGCCGTGGATGACGCCAGCGTGATGCTGGAAATCCCAGCCTCCGTTACCGCCGCAACCGGCATGGACGCCCTGACTCACGCGGTGGAAGCCTATGTTTCCGTTGGCGCGCATCCGCTCACCGACGCCAACGCCCTGGAAGCAATTCGCCTGATCAACCTGTGGCTGCCGAAAGCGGTCGACGATGGTCATAACCTCGAGGCCCGTGAGCAAATGGCGTTTGGTCAGTATCTGGCGGGTATGGCATTCAACAGCGCAGGTCTGGGTCTGGTGCATGCGCTGGCACACCAGCCAGGCGCGACCCACAACCTGCCGCACGGCGTCTGCAATGCCATCCTGCTGCCGATCATCGAAAACTTTAACCGCCCGAACGCCGTGGCGCGTTTTGCCCGAGTGGCGCAGGCGATGGGCGTGGACACCCGCGGGATGAGCGACGAAGCGGCAAGCATGGAGGCCATCACCGCGATTCGTGCCCTGAGCAAGCGTGTAGGTATTCCGGCTGGTTTTAGTTCCCTTGGCGTGACGAAAGAGGATATTGAAGGCTGGCTGGATAAAGCGTTGGCCGATCCATGCGCGCCGTGTAACCCGCGCACTGCCAGCCGCGATGAGGTCCGCGAGCTGTATCTGGAGGCGTTATGATCCGCAAGGCCTTTGTGATGCAGGTGAATGCCGACGCGCACGTTGAGTATCAACGTCGGCACAATCCCATCTGGCCAGAACTGGAAGCGGTGCTGAAAGAGCACGGTGCCCATCACTACGCGATTTATCTCGACCAGGAACGCAACCTGCTGTTCGCCACCGTCGAGATTGAGTCAGAAGATCGCTGGAACGCCGTTGCCAGCACCGATGTTTGCCAGCGTTGGTGGAAGCATATGCGTGATGTAATGCCGGCAAACCCGGACAACAGCCCGGTCAGCGCTGAGCTAAAAGAAGTGTTTTATCTGCCTTAACCGCTCTGTTTCCTCCCCTGACGGGGGAGGAAACCTTTTTCTCCCGTCAGCAGCATTGCGTTCGTTTTGTCATCCACGCCTTTTCCTCACAACCCAGCACCTGCTCAGGCATACCGATGCTGAAAGTCTCCGGCGTCACCAAACTGGAAGACGGGACTGCATTTAACTACTCGTGTAGCTACAACCGCGCCGACAAGTTCAAAATCAAAAATAACTTGGTGGGAAAATAAAAGCCTGATGACCAGGCTCTAAGAAAAAGCGCCTGAATCCAGGCGCCTGAGAACGGAAAATCAGAAGAAGTATTTGAAGCGGAGACGCGCGCCGTAACGGTCGTCGTCGTCGGTATAATTCTCCGGATTGCTGTTATCGCTGTTAATCATCGAATAATAAGCGCCGAGATAAATATTAAAGTTCTGCATATCCATCACGTTCGGAATTAAATAAGACGCGTGAATGGTATGAATATCGTAAGTGCCCTCATTGTAGAACCAGTCATTATCATCGTGATCGATCAGACCGTTAAATTCGTCGATCTTGTTATGAGCATAGATATAGCCCAGTTCAAAGCGCTTCCACAGAGCGTTGGCCGCCGCCGTAAAATCTTTTTCGTTATCCGCATCGAGATAAGCGGTGTTCAGGTTAAACACCAGGCCATTTTCCGGATCGGCTTTCAGACCGTTCCAGGTCATCGTCATACCGTAACCGGTACGATCGGACTGATCGACAAAGTTGCCCTGAGCATCGGTATATCCATAGGCGTTATTGATAACGTTCGATTCCATGGCCGCAGAAATCGTCAGCGCATCCACCGGTGTCCAGGCGACGACCGGGCGCAGATAAGCCACGTTTTTCTCCTGCGACATTTCACGACCATGATAGCGGCTATCCTGATAAAGCGAGGTACCATCTTCCAGCAGGGTATTTAACTCGAAATACCAGTTATCGAGCTGTTTGCTCATCAGGAAGCTGCCGCCGGAATCTGAACGGCCACGACCTTCTTTCATCATGTAGATATAGCCGCTACCGTCATCATACAAATCGTTGGCGGTATGCCCTGAATGCTCAACAAAGGTATCCTGATTCAGCGGGAACATATCGTAAGCTTCGAAACGACCGACTTTTACTTTCCAGTCATTTTCCTGACCGAAGAAGAAAGCGGCGTCATCAAGATTGACCGAACCCGTCATGTCAGCCAGCGGTTGCGCTGAGAAACCGGCGAAATAGCCGTTATCCAGCTTACGCATACCGTCAAAGCCCAGCAGGATGCGTCCGTTCAGATCCCAGCGTTCATTGGTTGGGTCGCCCACATTCGAATTGGTTGCCGCCAGCACGCCTTTGTTGCTTTCCGCATCCATGTTGAATTCCACGTCGCCGTAGATTTTCAGATCGCCATAGCCGGAGAGCACCAGGTTAGGGGTGGTGGCGTTCTTTTTGGTCTCTTGTGCGGGCGTAGTGCCGTTGACTGGCGTATTCCCCTGAGCAACTTTAATTTCCTGGATCTCCGCAGCCTGCTGTACCTGCAATTGCTGCACCTGATTTTCCGCTTTTGCCGCGCGGTTTTCCGCAGCTTCCAGCCGAGCCTCCAGTTGTTCGAGCCGCTGTTCCAGAGTCATTTTTTGCGTTTTAGCAAAGCCATTATTTGGGTGATGCTGCCAACTTACTGATTTAGTGTATGATGGTGTTTTTGAGGTGCTCCAGTGGCTTCTGTTTCTATCAGCTGTCCCTCCTGTTCAGCTACTGACGGGGTGGTGCGTAACGGCAAAAGCACTGCCGGACATCAGCGCTATCTCTGCTCTCACTGCCGTAAAACATGGCAACTGCAGTTCACTTACACCGCTTCTCAACCCGGTACGCACCAGAAAATCATTGATATGGCCATGAATGGCGTTGGATGCCGGGCAACCGCCCGCATTATGGGCGTTGGCCTCAACACGATTTTACGTCACTTAAAAAACTCAGGCCGCAGTCGGTAACCTCGCGCATACAGCCGGGCAGTGACGTCATCGTCTGCGCGGAAATGGACGAACAGTGGGGCTACGTCGGTGCTAAATCACGTCAGCGCTGGCTGTTTTACGCGTATGACAGGATACGGAGGACGGTTGTGGCGCACGTCTTCGGTGAACGCACTCTGGCCACACTGGAGCGTCTTCTGAGCCTGCTGTCGGCCTTTGAGGTCGTGGTATGGATGACGGATGGCTGGCCGCTGTATGAATCCCGCCTGAAGGGAAAGCTGCACGTAATCAGCAAGCGTTACACTCAGCGCATTGAGCGACATAACCTGAATCTGAGACAACATCTGGCAAGGCTGGGACGGAAGTCACTGTCGTTCTCAAAATCGGTGGAGCTGCATGACAAGGTCATCGGGCATTATCTGAACATAAAACACTATCAGTAAGTTGGAGTCATTACCATTATTTGCCACTAATAATAGACCTATTGCTAAAGCTAACGTCGATTTCTTCATTATTTGCTTTCCTTGAAATAAAGATCGTCCAACGTCTTCCGACCGGAAGACGCGCAACATGCAAATCCAAAAAATATTTTTATAGGTAATACGATACCGATGACTGAAATAAATTCAGAACATTAAAACGTGGCACCAGTGCAGGCTAATATTTATTATCATACTGATTTTATTATGTGTAACGTAGATATAATTAAGAATGTGAGGGATATAACAATAGTGCTGAAATTAACGAAAAATAATAAAAACAATTTTATATGAATAACAATAAAATATAATTAAAAATAATAAAGGCGCGAACGACAATCGCCGTGCCTTTATTTAATAAGCGTTCAATTAACTCTGCTCAGAAACCAGAATCGCCTGAGTGTCAGGCTCCAGTGCTTTAAAGATATGCGCTTGATCGGCGGGGTAACAAATATAATCGCCCTCACCTAACTCCTCCGGCGCTTCCGTCAATCCCACCATCGCCTTACCCTGCGTTACGATAATATGTTCAACCGATCCCGGTGGATGCGGTTGTGAAATACGATCCGCGCCCGGCTGCGTCAGCAGCAGATAGATATCCCGCCGCGCACCCGGTGGGCAGGCGGCCAGTAAAATGGCCTGATAGTGGGCCTGCTCAGCCACGACTTTTGTCCCTTCGCCGCGGCGAATCACCTGCGTTTTTTGCTCCTGCGGTTCCAGCAAGCGCGCAAAGGGAATATCTAACGCCACACACAGCGACCAGAGCGTTTCCAGGCTAGGATTTCCATTGCCCGCTTCCAATTGCGAGAGTGTCGATTTTGCAATCCCCGCGCGACGGGCAATCTCCGCCAGCGACAAACCAGTGCGCTGACGTTCACGCACCAGACTTTTCGCGATCATACTGATGGGCTGGGTCATTCACGACTCCATGTTTTTTATATCGAACGAATTGTTCGACTTGTAAAGCCAATTGGTCGCGTTCATTATAATGGAAACTCGTTCGATATGGCTAAAACGGTATGAAACATTATTTTTCCAGTCTCAAAGGCGACACGATAAAAGCAATATTTTTAGTCTGTCTGGCCGTCGGTGTAGTCGGCATGTCATACGGCTCGCTGGCGATGGCCTACGGCTTCCCGCTGTGGGTACCGTTTGTACTCTCTATTACTGTGCTGGCGGGCGCGTCCGAGTTTATGTTTATCGGCATTATCGCCAGCGGTGGTAATCCACTGGCGGCTGCGGCTGCCGGTTTACTGGTTAACGCCCGACATGTGCCGTTCGGCGTCACCGTGCGCGATCTGGTAGGCACCCGGGCTGCCAGTTTCCTCGGCTGTCATATTATGAACGACGAAAGCGTGGTCTTTGGCCTGTCGCAAAAAACGCCTGAGCAACGTAAAGCCGCCTACTGGCTGTGCGGTCTGGGCGTCGCAATTTTCTGGCCTGTTGGCACCCTGATCGGCGCAGGCGTCGGCAAACTGCTCCCTGCCCCGGAAACCATCGGTCTGGATGCCGTCTTCCCTGCCATTCTGCTGGCTCTGGTCGTCCCGGCATTCAAAAACCGCACTACGCTGATTCGTGCCTGTAGCGGCGCCACGTTGTCGCTTGCCGCCATTCCCTTTGCGCCGGTCGGTTTACCGGTTTTGCTCTCACTCTTTGGCTTACTGACGAGGAAAAAATAATGGGCAACATGACGCTGTTTATCGTCGGTATCGCCATGTTATCTCTGGGAACGTATTTAATGCGTTTAGGGGGAGCCAAGCTTGGAAGCCGTTTAGCGTTCTCAGAACGCTCGCAGGCGCTGCTTTCCGACGCCGCAACGGTATTACTGTTCTCCGTTGCGCTGGCGACCACCTTTTACGAGGGCGAACACTTTGCCGGAATGGCGCGCGTACTCGGCGTGGCTTTTGCGGTATTTCTCGCCTGGCGTAAGATGCCGCTGATCGTGGTGATCGTTGCCGCTGCGGTGGTAACCGCGCTGTTACGAATGGTGGGTATACACTAAGAATATAATTACCCTGGCGAAATATTCATCAGGGTAATCACCTGTAGCGCTATGTGTTTTACCCCACAAAACCAGGCGCTAACTCTGCCTCAAATTGTCACTTCCCGCTGACATATTGCTGCTCATCTCTTCACCATCTCACCGTTAAAATCAAATCAAACAGTTTTTAACGGAGTCCCATCATGACAGCCCTTACAGCTAACTGCATTGACCTGAATATTCAGGGGAATAGCGTTTATGCCATCCTCAAGCAACTGGCGAATATGGCGCTTCAAAATGGCTACGTCTCTGACCGCAGCGCCTTCCTGCAAACGCTGCTGATACGCGAAAAGCTGCATTCCACCGGCTTTGGTTCGGGCATTGCCGTCCCACACGGTAAAAGCGTCTGTATCACACGCCCCTTCGTCTTGTTCGCGCGCAAATCAGAAAAAGTGGACTGGAAAGCCAGCGACGGCGAGGACGTTAACTGCTGGATCTGCCTCGGCGTGCCACAAACGGGCGAGGACGATCAGGTCAAAATTATCGGCACCCTGTGCCGCAAAATTATCCATCAAGATTTCATCAACCAACTGAAGCAAGGCGACACCAACCAGGTGCTCGCCCTGCTCAATCAGACCTTAACCTCATAAGGAAGCGGCTATGGAGTCATCCTTGCGTTTAGTGGCGATTACCAACTGTCCGGCGGGTATCGCCCACACTTATATGGTGGCAGAAGCGCTGGAGCAAAAAGCGCGCTCGCTCGGCCATACGATTAAAGTCGAAACCCAGGGCTCAAGCGGCGTCGAAAACCGACTGACCAGTGAAGAAATTGCCGCTGCCGATTACGTTATTCTGGCTACAGGTCGCGGCCTGAGCGGTGAAGACCGGGCGCGTTTCGCCGGGAAAAAAGTCTATGAAATAGCCATTTCCCAGGCGCTGAAAAATATCGACCTGATTTTTACGCAGTTACCGACTCACTCACAACTTTTTGCCACTGATAGCAGCGTGAAGCTGGGAAAACAGGAGGTCCAGCACGGTAGCGTGATGAGCCACCTGATGGCTGGCGTTTCCGCCGCGCTGCCGTTTGTTATTGGCGGCGGTATTCTGGTCGCCATCGCTAATATGCTGGTGCAGTTCGGTTTGCCCTATGCCGATATGTCGAAAGGTGCGCCATCGTTCACCTGGGTTGTTGAATCCATCGGCTATCTGGGCTTCACCTTTATGATCCCCATTATGGGGGCATACATCGCGTGGTCGATTGCCGATAAGCCCGCTTTTGCCCCAGCGTTTCTGGTGTGTTACCTGGCGAACGATAAAGGTCTTCTCGGCACCCAGTCCGGCGCGGGGTTTCTCGGCGCGGTCGTACTCGGGCTGGCAATTGGCTACTTTGTGCTTTGGTTTCGCAAGGTTCGGCTCGGCAAAGCGTTGCAGCCGCTGCTCGGCTCCATGCTGATCCCGTTTGTCACTTTGCTGGTGTTTGGCGTACTGACTTATTACGTCATCGGCCCGGTGATGTCCGACATCATGGGGGGGCTGCTGCACTTCCTGAACACCATTCCACCATCAATGAAAATGGGCGCAGCCTTCCTCGTTGGCGCAATGCTGGCATTTGATATGGGCGGGCCAATCAATAAAACGGCCTGGTTCTTCTGCTTCTCACTGCTGGAAAAACATATCTATGACTGGTACGCCATCGTCGGCGTGGTGGCGCTGATGCCGCCCGTCGCGGCAGGTATCGCTACCTATTTAGCGCCAAAACTGTTTACCCAGCAGGAGAAGGCCGCCGCCAGCAGTGCGATTGTGGTGGGTGCCACCGTCGCCACCGAACCGGCAATCCCCTATGCGCTGGCCGCGCCGCTGCCGATGATTACCGCCAATACGCTCTCCGGTGGTATTACCGGCATGCTGGTCATCGCCTTTGGAATCAAACGTCTCGCGCCGGGTTTAGGTATCTTTGATCCGCTGATTGGCCTGATGTCTCCGGTGGGGTCATTTTACCTGGTGCTGGCTATCGGTCTGGCGCTGAACATTTCGTTAATTATCATCCTGAAAGGATTGTGGCTGAAACGTAAAGCCGCACAGCAGGAGCTTGCCCATGAACATTGAGTTACTTCAGCAGTTATGCGAAGCCAGCGCCGTCAGCGGTGATGAGCAGGAAGTTCGCACTCTTCTCATTAATGCGCTGGATTCCAGCGTCGATGAAATCACTTTTGACGGCCTCGGCAGCTTTGTCGCACGCAAGGGCAACCGTGGGCTGAAGGTTGCCATCGTTGGTCACATGGATGAAGTGGGCTTTATGGTCACGCATATCGACGAAAGCGGCTTTTTGCGCTTCACCACCATTGGCGGTTGGTGGAGCCAGTCGATGCTGAACCACCGGGTCGCCATCCGTACCCGCAAGGGCGTTAAAATCCCTGGTATAATCGGCTCCGTAGCACCGCACGCCTTAACGGAAAAGCAGAAACAGCAACCTCTGACATTTGACGAAATGTTCATCGATATTGGTGCCAACAGCCGCGAAGAAGTAGAAAACCGCGGTATTGCGATCGGTGATTTCGTTAGCCCGGAAGCCAATTTCGCTCACTGGGGCGAAGATAAGATCGTCGGCAAAGCGCTGGATAATCGTGTCGGCTGCGCCCTGATGGCCGAGCTTTTACAAACCGTGGATAACCCTGAAATTACCCTGTACGGCGTGGGCAGCGTGGAAGAAGAAGTGGGTCTACGCGGGGCGCAAACCTCAGCGGAGCATATCAAGCCCGATGTGGTGATCGTGCTGGATACTGCGGTTGCGGGCGATGTGCCCGGAATCGACAGCATTAAATACCCACTCAAGCTTGGCGAGGGCCCAGGGCTGATGCTGTTCGATAAGCGCTATTTCCCTAATCAGCAGTTGGTTGCCACATTAAAAGCGTGTGCAGAAAACAGCGGTGCGTCATTGCAGTTTTGCACCATGAAAACCGGGGCGACGGACGGTGGACGCTATAACGTTATGGGCGGCGGTCGTCCGGTGGCGGCACTATGCCTGCCGACTCGCTATCTCCACGCCAACAGCGGCATGATTTCCGCATCGGATTACGACGCGCTGTTTACGCTGGTGCGGGAACTGCTCACCTCGCTGTCGACCGAAAAGGTCCGCGCGCTTACTGACTTTCGCCGGGAGAGTTAATGCTTTCGGAACGCCAGTTAAAATTGGTGGATCTTCTTGAACAGCAGCCGTGTTTGCTGGGCGACCTGGCGCGGCAAACTGGCGTTTCAGGCAGAACCATCCTGCGCGATATTGACTACCTCAATTTTACCCTCAGCGGTAAGGCCCGCATTCAGCCCGGTGGCAGTGCGGGCTATCAGTTGGAAATTGTCGACAGACGCGGTTATTTTCAGCTTCTGCAACGCCATGATAATGATGACCGGTTGCTGGCCTTTCTTCTGCTCAATACCTTTACACCGCGTGTACAGCTGGCTTCGGCGCTCAATTTACCTGAAACCTGGGTGGCCGATCGTCTCCCACGGTTGAAGCAGCGCTATGAGCGCGCCTTTTGTCTTGCCAGTCGCCCGGGCGTCGGTCATTTCATTGATGAACCGGAAGAAAAGCGCATTATCCTGTTGGCGAATCTGCTTAAAAAAGATCCCCTCTTAATTCCACTGCCGGGTATTACCCGGGACAACATCGACAGGCTCAATGCAGCATGTGAAAAACTTAATGAATTCCCGCTCATCTCGGGAGAGTACCTGGCAAGTCTGGTGCTGGCCGTCTATGCCCTGCGTAACCAGCTCTCCGGATCATGGCCGGAGTGTCGGTATGTTTCACTGAAAAATGCGGTGGAACAAGGGGGAGTCTACCTGGGCGAGAACGCCTTCAGAACACTGATCGGCCTTCTGGAAATCAGACAACGGCAGGCAATGACAATTTCTGCCGATGCGGTGACCTTGTTGTTAAAAAGCGTTCCCGGCATCGCTGCGTTGAACGTTATCGATACCCAACTGGTTGATAATATTACCGGCCACCTGCTGAGATGCGTCTCTGCCCCGGTTTGGGTACCGGAACATCGCCAGAGCAGTATGCACAACCTGAAGTCGACCTGGCCTGCCGCCTTCGATTTGAGTCTGCGTTTTATTGCCCTGTTGCGTGAAAAACTGGATATCCCACTGTTCGATAGCGACCTCATCGGGCTTTACTTCGCCTGCGCCCTGGAGCGCCATCAAAACGAGCGCCAGCCGGTCATTTTGTTATCCGACCAGAATGCTATCGCCACCATCAACCAACAGGCCATTGAGCGAGATGTTCTGAATTGTCGGGTGATCATTGCGCGAAATACGAGTGAAATCAGCGCCATCAGTGAAGAAATCACCCCACTGTTAATCATCAACAATAGTCACTATTTACTTGATGAATCTATAAAAAATACCTTAACTATCAAGAACATCATCACCGCCGCAGGTACCGAGCAGATTAAACACTTCCTCGCAACGGCCTTTATCCGCCAGCAGCCCGAACGTTTCTTTTTACAGCCGGGCAGCTTCCATTACGCCAATATGAAGGCCGAAAGCTGGCAGAGTATCATCGGCCGGATCTGCGGCCAGCTTGTGGCACAGAGCCATATCACCGAGGACGAAGCGCTGCGCATTTGCGCCCGGGAGCATGAAGGTGAAAACCTGATCGTGAATCGCCTGGCGATTCCTCATTGCTGGAGCGAACAGGAGCGCCGCTTTCGTGGTTTCTTTATTACCCTCGCACACCCTATTCTGGTGAATAACGAACCGGTCAGCCATGTCCTGATCGCCTGTGCCGCCGCCGAGGCGCGGCATGAGCTAAAAATCTTCAGTTATTTATCCAGCGTGCTGAGCAGCCATCCGGCAGAAACTATTGCGGGATTGAAAGACTATAACGCGTTTATCGGATTGCACAGGCAGTGAATACCGGAAATGAAAAAAGCGCCTCAAGGGCGCTCTTTCGACAGTACTGAGGTATTTTATTTCAGCAGTTCAGCGGTCATGTGCACGCGGTTGCCGGTGTATGCCTGAGTGATTTTATAATCGCTGGCACCTGCACGTTCAGCCTGAGCGGCAATTTTTGCTTCAGCGCTTTCCAGTGTAGAACCAGTTGCGGTAACTGTCTGAGCAGCGAAAGAACCGAAAGAAGTAGCCAGAGCGATAACTGCGACAAAAGTTTTGATGCTTTTCATGATATAAACCCTTTAACTTAGTTGTTTGATTAAGGCACCGTGCCTTGATGTGATAAATAATAGCCATCTCATCGCACAACTAAAAGCGGAAGGATTTGCCAGTCTTATTCAAATTAATTGAATACTGGTTACTCAGTTATCAGACGCTCGGGATGTGTATAAATCGTCGCCCGGCCCGGTTTGCAAAAACCCACCAGCGTCAGGTTACAGCGTTCGGCAACTTCAACAGCGAGCGTTGTCGCCGCAGAAACAGCAAACAGGATTTCCACGCCGCACATTGCCGACTTCTGCACCATCTCGTAGCTGGCGCGGCTGGAGACTAATACCGCGCTCTGCTGCCAGGTTTCCCCTTCGATCGCACGTCGTCCCAGCAGTTTATCCAGCGCAACATGACGTCCAACATCTTCATGTCCGCCCGCCAGATGACCTGACGGCTGTACCCAGGCAGCCGCGTGCGTGCAGCCTGTCAGTTGCCCAACAGGCTGGAAATCAGGGAGATGCCTTAAGGCGTTATCGAGATGCGCCAGATTGAATGTCTGGGTAAACGGCAGCGGCTGGACCGGTTTGCCAATATCATTAAGTTGTTCCACGCCACAAACACCGCAGCCAGTCCGACCGGCCAGTGCGCGACGACGCTCTTTCAGCCCCATAAAGCGCCGGCTGGACAGCTCAACCTGCACTTCTAATCCGTTGCAGGAAGGCACCACGTCCATCCCGTAAATATCTTGCGAGGACTCAATAATGCCTTCAGAAAGTGAAAAACCCATCGCGAAGTGCTCAAGATCTTTCGGTGATGCCATCATCACCACGTGTGAAATCCCGTTGTATACCAGTGCCACAGGCACTTCCTCAGCTACCTCATCTGGCTGAGGATGTTGCAAGTCCTCGCGCTTCCAGAGGGTCAACTGACGAGATCCTGTCGGAGATGTCACATTCTTGATGTTTTCTTGAATAATTTTATTCACTTTCTTTTAACCGTATTGGAACACGCATACCAACATTGTGGTATTCTTTACAAACCCCTCCTGGACGGAGGGAAATTCAACCAATTCTGGACCTTTGCGGTCCCGTCCGCAAAGAAAAATAACAACCACTTCCCTCGCGTTCGCGTTATAGGAAAACGAAGGGAACGTGACAATGTCGAAACAAGGAGCGAACCATGCAGGTCAGCAGAAGGCAGTTCTTTAAGATCTGCGCTGGCGGTATGGCAGGCACCACGGCAGCGGCACTGGGCTTTGCACCCGGCGTAGCGCTAGCGGAAACACGGCAATATAAATTGCTGCGCACCCGCGAAACCCGTAACACCTGCACTTACTGTTCCGTTGGCTGTGGACTGTTAATGTACAGTCTCGGTGACGGAGCAAAAAACGCCAAAGCATCCATCTTCCATATCGAAGGGGACCCGGATCACCCGGTGAACCGTGGCGCACTGTGCCCGAAAGGGGCAGGACTTGTGGACTTCATCCACTCTGAAAGCCGCCTGAAATTCCCGGAATACCGCGCACCTGGCTCTGATAAGTGGCAACAGATTAGCTGGGATGAGGCATTTGACCGCATCGCTAAGCTGATGAAAGAAGATCGCGACGCTAACTACGTTGCACAAAACGCCGAAGGCGTAACCGTTAACCGCTGGCTTTCCACCGGGATGCTGTGTGCTTCCGCTTCCAGTAACGAAACCGGCTATTTAACACAAAAATTCTCCCGCGCGCTTGGTATGCTCGCGGTCGACAACCAGGCACGCGTCTGACACGGACCAACGGTAGCAAGTCTTGCTCCAACATTTGGTCGCGGTGCGATGACCAACCACTGGGTCGACATTAAAAACGCCAACCTCGTTGTGGTGATGGGCGGTAACGCCGCTGAAGCTCACCCGGTCGGGTTCCGCTGGGCGATGGAAGCCAAAATTCACAACGGCGCGAAGCTGATTGTTATCGATCCGCGCTTTACGCGAACCGCGGCGGTGGCTGATTTCTATGCTCCGATTCGTTCCGGTACTGACATTGCTTTCCTGTCAGGCGTTTTGCTGTACCTGCTGAACAACGAAAAATTCAACCGCGAATACACTGAAGCCTATACCAACGCCAGCCTGATCGTGCGTGAGGATTACGGTTTCGAAGATGGCCTGTTTACCGGCTACGACGCGGACAAACGCAAGTATGACAAAACCAGTTGGAACTACGAACTGGATGAAAAAGGCTTCGCCAAACGCGATGTCACCCTGCAACACCCGCGCTGCGTATGGAACCTGCTGAAACAGCACGTCTCCCGCTACACGCCGGACGTCGTAGAAAATATCTGCGGTACACCAAAGGCCGACTTCCTGAAGGTCTGTGAGTACATCGCAGAAACAAGCCGCCCAGATAAAACCGCGTCGTTCCTGTACGCACTGGGCTGGACGCAACACTCCGTTGGTGCGCAGAACATCCGTACCATGGCGATGATCCAGTTGCTGCTGGGCAATATGGGGATGGCAGGCGGCGGCGTTAACGCCCTGCGCGGACACTCTAACATTCAGGGTCTGACCGACTTAGGTCTGCTGTCACAAAGCCTGCCGGGCTACATGACGCTGCCAAGCGAGAAACAAACTGACCTGCAAACTTACCTTGCCGCCAACACGCCAAAACCGTTGCTGGAAGGCCAGGTGAACTACTGGGGCAACTACCCGAAATTCTTCGTTTCGATGATGAAAGCCTTCTTTGGCGATAAAGCGACAGCGGAAAACAGCTGGGGCTTCGACTGGCTGCCGAAGTGGGATAAAGGGTACGACGTCCTGCAGTACTTCGAGATGATGAACCAGGGCAAAGTGAATGGCTATATCTGCCAGGGCTTTAACCCGGTCGCATCATTCCCGAATAAAAACAAGGTTGTGGCTTCACTGTCCAAACTGAAGTTCCTGGTCACCATCGACCCGCTCAACACAGAGACCTCCACCTTCTGGCAGAACCACGGTGAGTCAAACGATGTTGACCCGTCGAAAATCCAGACCGAAGTATTCCGTCTGCCGTCCACCTGCTTCGCCGAAGAGAACGGTTCTATCGTCAACTCCGGTCGCTGGCTGCAGTGGCACTGGAAAGGTGCGGATGCCCCGGGGATTGCCGTTACCGATGGTGAAATCCTCGCCGGTATCTTCCTGCGTCTGCGCAAGATGTATGCCGAACAGGGTGGCGCGAACCCGGAACAGGTGCTGAGCATGACCTGGAACTACTCCACCCCACACGAACCGGCTTCGGAAGAAGTGGCGATGGAGAGCAACGGTAAAGCCCTGGCCGACATTACCGACCCGGCCACCGGTGCCGTTATCGTCAAGAAAGGCCAACAGCTTAGCTCGTTCGCCCAACTGCGTGACGACGGTACCACCTCCAGCGGCTGCTGGATTTTTGCCGGTAGCTGGACGCCGGAAGGCAACCAGATGGCACGTCGCGATAACGCCGATCCGTCAGGCCTTGGCAATACGCTGGGCTGGGCATGGGCGTGGCCGCTCAACCGCCGCATTCTGTATAACCGCGCCTCCGCAGACCCGCAGGGGAATCCGTGGGATCCAAAACGTCAGATCCTGAAATGGGACGGGGCGAAATGGAGCGGGATGGATATTCCAGACTACAGTGCCGCCGCGCCGGGCAGCAACGTTGGGCCGTTCATCATGCAGCCGGAAGGGATGGGACGCCTGTTTGCTATCGATAAGATGGCAGAAGGTCCGTTCCCGGAACACTACGAGCCGTTTGAAACGCCGCTGGGGACTAACCCGCTGCACCCGAACGTTATCTCTAACCCTGCCGCACGTATCTTTAAAGGTGACGCGGAAGCACTGGGTAAAGCGGATAAGTTCCCGTACGTCGGTACGACCTACCGTCTGACCGAGCACTTCCACTACTGGACTAAGCATGCGCTGCTTAACGCTATCGCCCAGCCGGAGCAGTTTGTGGAAATTGGCGAGAAGCTGGCGAATAAGCTCGGTATCTCTCATGGCGATACCGTCAAAGTCTCCTCTAACCGTGGCTACATTAAAGCCAAAGCGGTGGTGACTAAACGTATTCGCACGTTGAAGGCCAACGGTCAGGATATCGACACTATCGGAATCCCGATTCACTGGGGCTACGAAGGTGTGGCGAAAAAAGGCTTTATCGCTAACACGTTAACGCCATTCGTCGGTGATGCGAACACGCAGACGCCGGAATTTAAGTCCTTCCTCGTGAACGTGGAAAAGGTGTAACGGAGACGACCTATGGCTTATCAATCGCAAGACATCATTCGTCGTTCCGCCACTAACGGTTTCACCCCCGCGCCTCAGGCGCGGGACCATCAGGAAGAGGTGGCGAAGCTTATCGACGTCACCACCTGTATCGGCTGTAAAGCGTGTCAGGTGGCGTGTTCAGAATGGAACGACATCCGTGATGAAGTGGGCAACAACGTTGGGGTGTACGACAACCCGGCTGATTTGACCGCTAAATCCTGGACGGTAATGCGCTTCTCGGAAGTGGAACAAAACGACAAACTGGAGTGGCTTATCCGCAAGGATGGCTGTATGCACTGCGCCGATCCGGGCTGCCTGAAGGCGTGTCCGGCCGAAGGAGCAATCATTCAGTATGCCAACGGTATCGTCGACTTCCAGTCCGAGCAGTGCATCGGCTGTGGCTACTGTATCGCGGGCTGCCCGTTCGACGTGCCGCGCCTCAACCCGGAAGACAACCGCGTTTACAAATGTACGCTGTGCGTTGACCGTGTAGTGGTCGGACAAGAACCAGCCTGCGTGAAAACGTGTCCAACCGGCGCAATTCATTTCGGCACTAAAGAGTCGATGAAAACGCTGGCCGGTGAGCGCGTGGCGGAGCTGAAAACGCGTGGTTACGAAAACGCAGGTCTGTACGATCCGGCAGGCGTTGGCGGTACGCACGTGATGTATGTATTGCACCATGCGGACAAGCCGAATCTGTACCACGGTCTGCCGGAGAACCCGGAAATCAGCGCCACCGTGAAGTTCTGGAAAGGCATCTGGAAACCTCTCGCAGCCGTCGGCTTTGCAGCGACATTTGCGGCCAGTATCTTCCACTACGTCGGCGTAGGCCCGAACCGTGCGGAAGAGGAAGAAGACAATCTGCATGAAGAAAAAGACGAGGTGCGCAAATGAAACGACGTGACACCATCGTGCGCTACACGGCGCCGGAACGCATCAACCACTGGATCACCGCCTTCTGTTTCATTCTGGCGGCAGTGAGCGGGATGGGTTTTCTCTTCCCGTCTTTTAACTGGCTGATGCACATCATGGGCACGCCGCAACTGGCGCGAATTGTGCACCCGTTTGTCGGCGTGATCACGTTTGCCTCGTTTATCATCATGTTTTTCCGTTACTGGCACCACAATCTAATCAATCGGGATGATATCTTTTGGGCGAAGAATATTCGTAAGATTGTCGTCAACGAGGAAGTAGGTGACACGGGACGTTATAACTTCGGCCAGAAATGCGTATTCTGGGCGGCGATTATCTTCCTGGTCCTGTTGCTGGTGAGCGGAGTGGTCATCTGGCGTCCGTATTTTGCGCCTGCTTTCTCAATCCCGGTGATCCGATTCGCGTTAATGCTGCATTCATTTGCCGCAGTAGCGTTAATTGTGGTTATCATGGTGCACATTTACGCCGCCCTTTGGGTGAAAGGCACCATTACCGCGATGGTGGAAGGATGGGTTACCAGTTCATGGGCGAAGAAACATCACCCGCGCTGGTACCGTGAAGTCCGCCAGAAACAGGAAAAGTCATCTGAATGAGTATTCGCATAATCCCGCAAGATGAGCTGGAGAAGAGCGAGAAACGCACGGCGGATATGATTCCGCCGTTATTATTCCCCAGACTCAAAAATTTGTATAACCGCCGCGCTGAACGTCTGCGCGAGCTGGCCGAGAACAACCCGCTGGGTGATTACCTGCGTTTTGCCGCGCTGATCGCTCACGCGCAGGAAGTGGTGTTGTACGACCATCCGCTGCAGATGGATCTGACCGCTCGCATCAAAGAAGCGAACGATCAGGGCAAACCGCCACTGGATATCCACGTTCTGCCACGCGACAAGCACTGGCAAAAACTGCTGCAATCGCTAATTGCTGAGCTGAAGCCGGAAATGAGCGGCCCTGCGCTGGCCGTGATCGAGAATCTGGAAAAAGCCTCGGAGCAGGAGCTGGAACTGATGGCCAGCGCGCTGTTTGCCTCCGATTTCGCCTCCGTCAGCAGCGACAAAGCACCGTTCATTTGGGCTGCCCTGTCGCTCTACTGGGCGCAGATGGCGAGCCTGATCCCCGGCAAAGCCCGTGCGGAATACGGCGAACAGCGTCAGTACTGCCCGGTGTGTGGTTCAATGCCGGTCTCCAGCATGGTGCAAATCGGTACCACTCAGGGGCTGCGCTATTTGCACTGCAACCTGTGCGAAACCGAGTGGCACGTGGTGCGCGTGAAGTGCAGCAACTGCGAGCAGAGCCGTGATTTGAACTACTGGTCGCTGGATAACGAACAGGCGGCAATTAAAGCTGAAAGCTGCGGCGATTGCGGGACTTACCTGAAGATTCTCTATCAGGAAAAAGACCCGAAAGTCGAGGCCGTAGCCGACGATCTCGCTTCACTGATGCTGGACGCACACATGGAGCAAGAGGGCTTTGCCCGCAGCTCCATCAACCCGTTCCTGTTCCCGGGTGAAGGGGAGTAAGTTCTTCGCACTACCGGGCGGCGCAGGTCGCCCGGGTTATAACGTATACGGTGTGACCACGCCGGATATGCCTGCAAAATCCCTGGTATTACGCGTAACCAGTGTAAGACGATGAATCTGCGCAGTGGCCAAAATGATGGCATCCGGCAATTTCATCCCATATTCCTGCCTGATGCTCACGCTTCGTTCAGCAATATCCTGTGAAACACCGATCACATTAAAAGCGCCTAGCGCAACGCGTGTGCGAGATTCCTGATGATATTTTTTTGCGCCCACCATCAACTCCATCCATGTAATGAGGCTGATTGCGTTCTGCGGCGGCCATGTTTCTATCGCTAGTTTTGCTTCACTTCGCCCGCTAAACAGGTCGATGAGGATGTTGGTATCAAAAAGCGCAGATCCTGTGACCATTACCATTCCTCACGGAGTTTACGCTGATAATCAACGCCATCTTCCTCACAACCTTGCCATAGCCCAAGAGCACGTGAAATTGTCGTTTCAGCTTGATCCTGCCTCTCAAGATACTGTTCAACAGCCTCCCGCAAAAGCTCGGCCCGCGGCAGATTACGCTGCACCTTGAGATCATCAAGACGTTTGATCACTTCGTCTGATAAATCGAGTAAAATTCTGCCCATATCCATCCCAGCCATCATACTCACATATACCTCCAGTATATCATTGGCGATTAATTTCCACACAACATACACCCGAGAAAAGCGAGAAAATAGCCTTCACGCGAACGATTTTTACTTTTGCGAGCCGCTTTCCAGAATCGTACACCCGTCACTTTTCCCATTCTCATTCGTGGCTATCCAGGTTATAAAACTGTATATCCATACAGATAAGGAAAATAATAAATGGCACTGGAAAGCGGGATTGCACAGCTGGTTGAGGCATTTATCGCGGCGGGACGCCCTTCTTCGCGCGAGCAAAATATTGATGACCGGAGAGCAGGCTACATTGCCAGCACGGTACTGGCAGGAGAAACTGAAACCCGCGTACAGGTTGAAGATATTGAACTCGATGCAATGACATTTCGCGTTGTTTCGCCGCGGGACGCCACGGGAAATCTCCCCTGCGTTATCTATTATCACGGTGGCTGCTTTGTCAGTGGTGGATTCGCGACGCATGATAACCAGCTAAGGCAGCTCGCCTGGTACAGCGGCTGTCGAGTCATTGCGGTGCAGTATCGCCTTGCGCCAGAGCATACTTTCCCGGCTGCACATAACGACGCTGAAACGGGAGCCAATATTATCTGGAAGTATGCCCAGAAACTGGGTGTCGACCGCGGCAGAATTACGCTTGCTGGCGACAGCGCGGGCGGGCATCTGGCGCTGGTCACTGCACTGCGCCTGAAAGCTGCCAATCAATGGCAACCTGCGCAGCTTATGCTGATTTACCCGATGCTGGACGCAACCGCCAGGTTTGAGAGCTACGACCGAAATGGGCAGGATTACATTATCACGCGTGACACGTTGCTTTCGGGCTACGAGATGTATTTGCCGCAAACCGACCTGCGGCATCCCGAAGCCAGCCCAGTCTGGCGTGAAGACTTCAACGGTCTGCCGCCCACGCACATCATTACAGCCGAATTCGACCCACTGCGCGATGAGGGTGAGGCCCTGTATCAACGGATCCTGGAGCAGGGCGTGGAGTGTACCTGCCAACGCTATCTTGGCGTTATCCACGGATTTTTCCAGCTGGCAGGAGTGAGCCAGGCGGCACGAAATGTTATGCGAGATGTGGCCTGGCGGCTTGGCCGTTAGGGTTGTTTATGTTTTCGTCCACGGGTGTTATCTTGTGTGAATAGATAACACAAAGGACAAACTTATGCCCAGAACTACCAGCATTACAATCGGCGAGCATCTCGATCGTTTTATTAACGAAATGATTGAAAGTGGGCGCTATGGCTCCACCAGCGAAGTTGTTCGTTCGGCATTGCGTTTGCTGGAGGAACAAGAATTGCGAAATAATGCATTACGCGACGCGCTGGAGGATGGGATACACAGTGGCACAAGCGACCTGACTCTACAGGAGGTCGCGCTCAGGAAGAAGCGCAGTCTGAATGTATAAACTCTCTAATCGGGCAGTCGAAGACTTTGAATCTATCTATGAATACACCTGGAGAAAATTCGGTTATCAACATGCAGATAAATACACGACTGAGATGGAGCAGCTTTTTTTACTATTAGAGAAAAACCCTTTGATGGGTCGCAACAGCTCTGAAATTAAGGAAGGCACCCGTCAATACAACCACCGCCAACATGCAATTTTTTATCAAAATGCGGATTATGGCATTTTCATAATCCGCATTTTACATCAGCAAATGAACCCAATATTGCATTTTAACTAGAGAAACTACTCTTCCTCATTCCCGCCCTCTTCATATGCGCCAAACGGTTTCGCGGGTAGCACAATGTAGGTACCTTCAAACACGACGCCCGGCGTGTCATCGCCAAACACCCCGACCTGCATCTGAACGCGCGCCTTGCGGCCTCTTGCCAGACGGTCCAGGTCACCGCTCAGCGAGCCCAGATCGGCAATAGCGGTAGGTTTCCCGGTAATTGGCCTGCTATATCGGATATGCGCGTCGGCGAGGATTATCGTCCCCCCCAGATGACGCTCGCGCAGCATCAGCCAGATAAGCCCCCAGCCCGTTAACGTCGCCAGTGAAAACAGGCTTCCGGCAAACAGCGTATGGTGCGGGTTCTGATTGCCAGTCTCTGGCATCGTCGTAATAAATTTCTGCCCGGTGTACTGCTGAATGCGCACGCCCATTTTCTCACTCAATGGAATATGTTCGTACCAAGCTTGCTGTAGCTGTCCGCACCAGTCCCCGCGATGGAGAATGTCGTCCAGCGTTGCGATGGGTTTAATCATCAAAAAATGGCGCACCGGCGTGGTTTGCGGCGTGGTAATTTCGCCCTGGCTCACAAACCCCAGTTTGGCGAAAAATTCGACCGCATCTTCACGGGCGCTACAGGTTACGCGCTTTACCCCTTCCTGACGCGCCACAGACTCCAGGGTCATTGCCATCAGCGTGCCCAACCCTTTCTCCTGCACTGAGGGGTCAACGGCCATAAAGCGTATGGAGGCTTCGTTATCCGCATTGATATACAGACGCCCGACCGCGACCAGATTTCCCTCTTCGTCCACCACCATCTGGTGATGCGCCATCGCGTCCCAGGCATCCCGTTCGGAGCCTTTGGGCTGGTGCAACGGTTTACGCAACATCTCCCAGCGAAACTGGTAGTAACGCTCCAACTCTTCTTCTGTTTGCGGTACTCGAAGGTGATACATAGTCGTATTCTCTCTTGTTGCCCGCGGCCACACCGGTAGCTGGTTCATACTTGTAACCAGAACGTCACGGGGCCATCATTAACCAGTGAAACCTGCATATCCGCAGCGAATCGACCGGTTTGCGTATTCATTTCCTGTTGGCGGCAACGCTCAACAAAGTATTCATACAGCGCTTCTGCCCGCTCGGGCGAAGCGCCTTTCGAAAACCCCGGGCGCATGCCACGTTCGGTATCTGCCGCCAGCGTGAACTGTGAAACCACCAGCACACTGCCACCTGATTGCTGCACGTTGAGGTTCATTTTTCCTTCGGCATCGCTAAAGATTCGATAGCCGAGTACGCGCTCGCACAGACGGTTCGCTTTCTGTTCGTCATCATCCCTTTCGACACCTAACAGGACCAAAAGTCCTGGGCCAATTTCACCCGTCACCTCGCCCTCCACGGTGACGCTGGCACGGGTTACGCGCTGAATTAATGCAATCATGGTTGATCTGCTTCTTCTTGTTCTGCGGCTTGTTTAAGTTTGCGGTATTCCCCGAGAGTGACAGTTATTTCCGCGCCTAGCAAGACGATACACCACGTCCAGTATACCCAGACAAATAAAATGGGGATTACCGCCAGGACACCGTAAATGAGCTGATACGACGGGAACATCGTGATGTAGAGCGCAAATCCTTTCTTTCCGGCCTCGAACAACACGGCGGCCACAAAGGCGCCAATAACCGCATCACGATTGGGCACGCGCGTAGTCGGTACAATGCTGTAAAGCAGCCAGAACGAGAGCCAGGAAAGCACCAGAGGGAAAATACGCAAGACGTCATCAATCACCGAGTTGAGATCGCTGGCCCAGCGCAATGACAACAAATAAGAGCTGATCGCCAGACTGGCCCCCGCCAGCAGCGGCCCCAGCGTTAAAATCATCCAGTAGACGGCGAAAGAGTAAACTTTGGGACGAGTGCGCTTACTGCGCCAGATAGTATTCAGAGCATTATCAATGGCATACATCAGCAATAACGCCGTGACAATCAGCCCACATGACCCAACGGCCGTCATTTTGTTCGAGTTGGCGACAAACTGTTCGATATAACGCTGGATGACGTCTCCCGTCGCCGGGATAAAATTTGCGAAAATAAAATGACGTAGCTGGGCACTGACGTCGGAAAACATCGGAAATGCGGCGAAAAGAGCAAACACAACGGCGATAAGCGGCACTAATGAGAGCAGTGAAACGTAGGCAAGATTCCCTGCCAGCGTCGTCATGTTGTCCTCATCAATCCGCTGCCATAGTAGCTTCAGCCAGGCCCGTACAGGACGCGTATGGTGCCTGGCTTGTTGCTGAACATTTTTTAGCATAACAACTTCGCGAAATAGTCAGGAATGGTCGTTTTATCGACGACCTGGATACTGGTAATCCCTAACCGGTTAGCTCCTTCAATATTATCGGCGTTGTCGTCAAAAAAGACCGCATCTTCCGCAGAAAAACCTTCAGACTGCAGGACATGCTGGTAAATCCGCGCTTCCGGTTTTCGCATGCCCAGATCCTGGGAAAGATAAATATGGTCAGCAGCCTGACGAATTTCAGGATATTCATCCGACCAAAATGTTGTGTGCAGACGGTTAGTATTCGACAAGACGACCACCCGATGCCCCTGCTCACGCAGCTTATGCATGATGTCGATGACTTCAGGGCGCAATGCCACAAAAACGGCCTGCCAGCCGTGAGAGAACTGCTCGTAACTTAGCGGCAGCGCCATGTCATGACATAGCGCCTCGGCAAAGGCTTCATCCGTTATTTCACCTCGCTCATGCTGGTGAAAAGCTTCTCCCATGGTGAAACTTTGCTTCAGCGAGGCCAGCGGTACACGGCTCAGATCGCTCCATGTGCCCAACACGCGGTTGAAGTCGATATCGACAATCACATTACCTAAATCAAAGATATAGAGCATGCCCTTCTCCTTATTCGCCGTGGATGAATAACTGTAGCGGGAAAGGAGAAGTTTGACTATGTGAGAGTGATGGCTTCGAACTTATCGAGCCATCATCTGAGGAATTACACGGCCAGAGCATCATCTTGTGAAGGACTCACCTGCACAATTTCAACCTGTTGTGACTGGAGTAAATTATGCAATGCGGGACCTGGGTATTCATCGGTAAACAGCGCGGTCACCTGAGAGACGTTACCAATTTCTACCGCGGCAGAAGCCGTATATTTCGTATGATCCGCTGCCAGCAGAATGTGTCTTGAGTGCGACATCATCGTTTTCACTACGCTGGCTTCATTGACATCAAACTCCAGCAGCGCGCCATCACTTTCGATCGCGCCAACGCTGGTTACCAGGTAGTCGGCCCGAAAATCAGCGACAAATGCCGAGGCAGAAGGACCAATGATGCCACTGTTGTGCGGGCGTAACGTTCCCCCCGGCACCATGACTTCAAAACGTGGATTGTTATAAAGAATGTGCGCCACACGCAGACTGTTGGTGATAATGCGCAAATGATTATGGTTTAACAGCGAGCGGGCCACCTGCTCAACGGTGGTGCCAATGGTAATAAACACCGTTGACCCATCGGGAATGTAGTCCGCCACCGCTTCCGCGATGGCTTTTTTCTCCTCCGTCCAGGAGACTTCACGCTGCTCAAACGCCGTATTCACCACGCTGGAGGCTCTGCCCGCGCCACCATGATGACGCGTAATTAATCCCTGCTCGCTGAGTTTACGAATATCACGACGCACGGTCTGCGTGGACACGTCCAGCAGGCTGGCCAGCTCGTCGATATTCATATAACCGCGCTCGCTAATCAGCATAAGCAGTTGATCGTGTCGCGGGTTACCGGTCAGTTCGGTAAGACTCATGAAATTTCCTCGAAAAACCATTGCCCTGGCATTTTATACAAAAAGTGACAGAAAAGATCGGGTTTGATCACAGTCAGGGATTCCGGCCCTTCCTCCCGGACGCGTACATTTTAGCGCAGCAACCCCGCTGGCGAACCTGACGGCCTCTTCCGGGAGGTCGCCACCGGCCAGGCTAAACGCGAGCGCACCATGGAAAACATCCCCCGCCCCCGTAGTGTCAACAACGTCGACTTTAAATCCAGATTGATGCTGCAACGTATTATTTTTTATCCAGTCACAGCCTGCACTGCCCCGCGTTACATAAACGTGACCATTTGTGAGCGTTTGTGCTTGTTTCAGTCCGGCTTCAGGATCGTTTATCCCGGTTAAACGCGCCAGACCGGGTTCAGAAAACGCAGCATGATCGCTTAACGCCACCAGCTCGCGGATATCTTGTGGCGTTACGTCACCATCCAGTACCGTCATCACTCCCGCCCGACGCGCCAATGTGAACGCCTGCCTGGCCCCTTCGTGCCAGCGAACATCCGCCAACACCACATCCCACTGGGTAAAATCGATCTCATTGAGCCAGTCAGCATCATGCAGTAAATCCGGGCTGGGATAGTTAACGATAATCCGTTCCCCTTGCGCATCAACCATAATTGCCGATTGTGAAGACTTCGCCCCCGCGTAGCGCCGGGAATAGCGGGTATTTACCCCCAGGGACTCCAGCTCCGCCAGCAAGCTATTTCCGGTGTCGTCATCGCCCACACGGCCAATAAAGTCCACCTGCGCGCCCAGCTTCGCTGCAGCCACTGCGGCCGTTGCAGCAGGCCCGCCGCCCACTTCCGTATAACGCTTCGCCACATACTTACCTCCTTCAGTCGGTAAACCTTCCACGTAATAGATGCGATCCATCACGGCAATACCTACACAAGCAATACGAATCATGGTCGTTCCTTAGGCGTTTCAAGATGGGATCATTTTAATTTCACAAAATGTTTAAAAAGTGACGGCTGTCAATTTTTTGACCATAAATTACAAATACGATCAAAAACAGACAAAAACAAACGACCTTAAATGACAAAAAATGACATCCACGTCTCAGGAGAACGTTATGGCAGTTATAGCATTTATCGGATTAGGTCAGATGGGTTCACCCATGGCGAGCAACTTGCTGAAGCAGGGTCATCAACTCAGCGTCTTTGACGTTAACCCGGATGCCGTTCAGCGCCTGGTGGAAAAAGGAGCACAGCCTGCCAGTAGCCCGGCTCAGGCAGCAAAAGGTGCAGAATTTGTCATCACCATGCTGCCAAACGGCGATCTGGTGCGCAGCGTATTGTTCGGCGAGCAGGGTATTTGCGAAAGCCTCTCCCAGCAGGCGTTAGTAATTGATATGTCGACTATTCACCCACTGCAAACCGATAAACTCATCGCCGATATGCGTGCCAAAGGCTTCGATATGATGGATTGCCCGGTTGGACGCACCTCCGATCACGCCATAGCGGGAACGCTGTTGCTACTGGCAGGTGGAACGGCACAGCAAGTAGAACGCGCCACACCGGTTCTGATGGCGATGGGTAATGAATTGATCAATGCAGGTGGTCCCGGCATGGGGATCCGCGTGAAGCTCATCAACAACTACATGAGTATCGCGCTAAACGCCCTCTCTGCCGAAGCCGCCGTGTTGTGCGAGGCACTTGGTCTCTCCTTCGATGTGGCTTTGCAAGTCATGAGCGGCACCCCCGCCGGAAAAGGCCACTTTACTACCTCCTGGCCGAACAAAGTGCTGAAAGGCGATCTTTCCCCGGCTTTCATGATCGATTTAGCTCACAAGGATCTTGGCATCGCCCTGGACGTTGCCAACCAATTGCACGTGCCGATGCCGCTCGGCGCCGCTTCCCGCGAAGTCTATAACCAGGCACGCGCCGCTGGCCGTGGCCGGGAAGACTGGACCGCAATACTCGAGCAGGTTCGGACATCTGCCGGACTGAATTCCCAACTTTGATAAGTAAAAGGACTGAACAATGACCAAGTACACCCTGAAAGATATCACCCGAGCTTCCGGCGGGTTTGCCATGCTGGCGGTCGATCAGCGCGAAGCCATGCGCTTAATGTTTGCCGCCGCGGGTGCAAAATCCCCGGTCAAT
Organism: Citrobacter sp. RHBSTW-00859; assembly: GCF_013729795.1. Classification (NCBI taxonomy): domain Bacteria; kingdom Pseudomonadati; phylum Pseudomonadota; class Gammaproteobacteria; order Enterobacterales; family Enterobacteriaceae; genus Citrobacter; species Citrobacter sp. RHBSTW-00859. The sequence goes on from NZ_CP056284.1 coordinate 4,994,724, forward strand.
GACAGCGTGCTGACTGATTTCAAAGTCAATGCGGCGAAGATCCTTTCTCCCTATGCCTCCGCCATTCTGGTCGATCAGCAGTTCTGCTACCGCCAGGTTGTAGAGCAAAACGCGGTCGCCAAAAACTGCGCCATGATTGTGGCCGCTGATGAGTTCATTCCGGGTAACGGTATTCCGGTCGATAGCGTGGTGATTGATAAAAAAATCGACCCGCAGACCGTGAAGCAAGATGGTGCCAAGGCCCTCAAACTGCTGGTGCTGTGGCGTAGCGATGAAGATGCCCAACAACGTCTTGATATGGTGGGAGAATTCAATGAACTGTGCCATTCCAATGGCCTGCTGAGCATCATCGAGCCGGTTGTTCGCCCACCACGTCGTGGCGATAAGTTCGATCGTGAACAGGCCATTATCGATGCCGCGAAAGAACTGGGTGATAGCGGTGCCGATCTCTACAAGGTCGAAATGCCTCTGTACGGCAAAGGAACCCAACAAGAGCTGCTTAGCGCCTCTCAGCGCCTGAATGAAAACATCAACATGCCGTGGGTCATTCTCTCCTCCGGTGTGGATGAAAAACTGTTCCCACGCGCGGTCAGCGTAGCAATGACCGCTGGCGCATCCGGCTTCCTGGCCGGACGTGCGGTCTGGTCATCCGTGGTTGGTCTGCCGGATACCGAACTGATGCTGCGTGATGTTTCCGCACCTAAGTTGCAGCGTCTGGGCGATATCGTCGATGAAATGATGGCCCGGCGCTAAGAGGATCTCAGAATGAAATGGTTTAACACCCTAAGCCACAACCGCTGGCTGGAGCAGGAAACAGACCGCATCTTTAACTTTGGTAAGAACGCTGCGGTACCTACCGGATTTGGCTGGCTGGGAAACAGTGGTCAGGTCAGAGCAGATATGGGGACACATCTGTGGATCACCGCCCGCATGCTGCACGTCTACTCCGTTGCCGCGTCAATGGGACGGCCTGGCGCATACCAACTCGTCGATCACGGCATTAAAGCGCTGAACGGTGCGCTACGCGACATACGCTACGGCGGTTGGTACGCCAGCGTAAATGACGAAGGCGTGATGGACGCCTCCAAGCAGGGTTATCAGCATTTCTTCGTCTTGCTCGGCGCGGCAAGCGCGGTCACTACCGGTCATCCACAGGCCAGACAATTGCTGGATGACGCCATCGAGGTGATTGAAAAGTACTTCTGGAGCGAAGACGAGCAGATGTGCCTGGAGTCCTGGGACGAAGCCTTCAGCCAGACGGAAGATTACCGTGGCGGTAACGCCAACATGCACGCGGTCGAGGCTTTCCTGATCGTTTATGACGTTACCCATGACCGTAAATGGCTCGATCGCGCACTGCGAATTGCTTCGGTGATTATTCACGACGTGGCCCGCAGCGGGGAGTATCGCGTCAATGAGCACTTCGATTCACAGTGGAACCCAATTCGTGATTACAACAAGGATAACCCTGCTCACCGTTTCCGCGCATACGGCGGCACGCCGGGCCACTGGATCGAATGGGGCCGTCTGATGCTGCATCTGCATGCCGCGTTGGAAGCCCGCTTCGAAACGCCTCCCGCCTGGCTGCTGGAAGATGCCAAAGGCTTGTTCCACGCCACCATCCGTGATGCCTGGGCACCGGACGGTGCGGATGGTTTTGTCTATTCGGTGGACTGGGACGGTAAACCAATCGTTCGCGAAAGAGTGCGTTGGCCGATAGTCGAAGCCATGGGTACCGCCTATGCCTTGTATACCCTCACCGGCGACAGCCAGTACGAAGCCTGGTACCAGAAGTGGTGGGATTACTGCATCACCTATCTGATGGACTACGAGACCGGTTCATGGTGGCAGGAGTTGGACACCGACAACAAAGTGACCACCAAAGTCTGGGACGGTAAGCAGGACATTTATCACCTGCTGCACTGCCTGGTAATCCCGCGTCTACCGCTGGCTCCGGGCCTTGCTCCGGCGGTTGCTGCCGGTCTTCTGGATATCAACGCCAAATAAGTCACAAGGATAGCAGCCATGCATAGTGGTGGAAAAACCATTCATCTTCAGGCCGGACACTACGAGGCGAAAATCGTCACGGTTGGCGCTGGGCTGGCAGAATTGATGCATCGTGGGCGTCACATCGTTATTCCACATAAGCCGGAAGAGATGCCGCAGGCGCATTTAGGAAAAGTGTTAGTCCCATGGCCAAACCGCGTTGCAGACGGCTGCTATCAACATAACGGCAAGACCTTCCAGCTTGCCGTTAACGACCCTATTTCGCATACCGCCATTCACGGGCTGTTGGCCTGGCGGGACTGGCAGATTAACCAGCAGTCGGCATCGGAAGTGTCGCTGATGATTTTTCTGCCGCCCTCTTATGGTTATCCCTTTTCATTACTGGTTGAAACAACATATCGCCTTGATGCAATAAGCGGTCTGCACATTTTTATTACTGCGCTGAATATTGGTGATGAATCAGCGCCTTATGGTTCTGGCGCTCATCCCTATTTGACCTGTGGTCTTGAGAAGATAGATAGCTGTACGCTCACTCTTCCGACAGATGAGGTCTTTGACATTGATACCCTGGAAACGCATCGCGTTGAGAATACCGCGCTGAATTTCACCACGCCGCGCCCTGTCGCTGCAACGCAGATCGATCACACCTTTAAAACCCCTGTGTCCGGGCGTGAATGGGAAGTCAGCATGTTCAGTGCAACGAAAAATATGACGACGTACTTACGTTGCGACCAGCCGTGGCTACAGATTTACAGCGGCGAGAAATTACACCGTCTGGGGATTGCCGTAGAACCCATGACCTGCCCGCCAGATGCCTTTAATTCAGGCATCAGTCTTATCTCTCTGGCACCCGGCGAGATGCATCGGATGCATTTTTTTATCGGTGCCGAATAACCTTATCCCAAAACAAAAATTACCGAATTACCCTATTTTTACGGAGACGATAATGAATTCGCTACAACAACGGTCAACCGCTTTAGAACTAACGACGTTACAGAATGGCTTTACGCTGACATACCACCAGCGCCTGATTTTACGTCACAGCACAGAAACCCCCTGCCTGTGGATCGGCGCTGGCGTTGCCGATATTGATATGTTCCGCGGCAACTTCAGCATTAAAGACAAGCTCAATGAGAAGATTGCCCTGACCGACGCCACGGTCAGCGAGTCGCCTGACGGCTGGCAGGTGCATTTCAGTCGCGGTAACACCATCAACGCCACGCTGCACATCTCCACCGATGAACAGGGTCGCCTGAAGCTGGATCTGCACAACGATGATCTCAGCCATAACCGCATCTGGCTGCGTCTGGCTGCCAACCCGGACGATCATATTTACGGCTGCGGTGAACAGTTCTCTTATTTCGACTTACGCGGTAAACCGTTCCCACTGTGGACCAGCGAACAGGGCGTGGGCCGTAACAAAAATAGCTATGTCACCTGGCAGGCAGACTGCAAAGAAAATGCTGGTGGTGACTACTACTGGACCTTTTTCCCGCAGCCGACCTTCGTCAGCACGCAGAAGTACTACTGCCACGTTGATAACAGCTGCTATATGAATTTCGACTTCAGCGCGCCGGAGTATCACGAACTGGCATTGTGGGAGGACAAAACCACCCTACGATTTGAATGCGCTGACACCTACATCTCTTTACTGGAAAAACTGACCGCGCTGTTAGGACGCCATCCGGAGCTGCCGGACTGGATCTACGATGGCGTCACGCTCGGTATTCAAGGCGGTACTGAGGTTTGCCAGAACAAACTGGACACCATGCGTAACGCAGGCGTGAAAGTAAACGGCATCTGGGCGCAGGACTGGTCCGGGATCCGCATGACCTCCTTTGGCAAACGCGTGATGTGGAACTGGAAGTGGAACAGCGACAACTATCCTCAGTTGGATAGCCGTATTAAGCAGTGGAAAGAAGAAGGCGTGCAATTCCTCTCCTACATCAACCCGTACGTCGCCAGCGATAAAGATCTCTGCGCCGAAGCGGCTGCGCACGGTTATCTGGCGAAAGATGCCTCTGGCGCTGACTATCTGGTTGAGTTTGGCGAGTTTTACGGCGGCGTGGTGGACCTGACCAACCCTGAAGCCTACGCCTGGTTCAAAGAAGTCATCAAAAAGAACATGATTGAGCTGGGATGCGGCGGTTGGATGGCCGACTTTGGCGAATACCTGCCAACCGACACTTACCTGCACAATGGCATTAGCGCTGAAATTATGCATAACGCCTGGCCTGCGCTGTGGGCGAAATGTAACTACGAAGCGTTACAGGAGACTGGCAAGCTCGGCGAGATCCTGTTCTTTATGCGTGCGGGTTACACCGGCAGCCAGAAATACTCCACCATGATGTGGGCAGGCGATCAGAACGTTGACTGGAGCCTTGACGACGGTCTGGCCTCGGTCGTGCCTGCTGCGCTGTCACTGGCGATGAGCGGCCATGGTCTGCACCACAGCGATATCGGCGGCTACACCACCCTATTTGAAATGAAACGCAGCAAAGAGCTGCTGCTGCGCTGGTGTGACTTTAGCGCCTTCACGCCGATGATGCGCACCCACGAAGGTAACCGCCCTGGCGATAACTGGCAGTTTGATGGTGATGCTGAAACCATCGCTCACTTTGCTCGTATGACCACCGTCTTTACCACCCTTAAACCGTATCTGAAACAGGCGGTCGCGCAAAACAGCGCCACCGGTCTGCCGGTGATGCGTCCGCTATTCCTACATTACGAAGACGATGCGCGGACCTACACCCTGAAATATCAGTACCTGCTGGGACAGGATGTGCTGGTTGCGCCGGTTCACGAACAAGGCCAGCAAAACTGGACTCTGTATCTGCCGGAGGATAGCTGGGTCAACATCTGGACCGGGGAAACTTACCAGGGCGGTGAAATTACCGTGGATGCGCCTATTGGCAAGCCTCCGGTGTTTTATCGCGCGAAGAGTGAATGGGCGTCACTGTTTGCCACTTTACGCAACATCTAATGCGGCTCGCCCGTGGGGAAACTCGCGGGCACATGGAGAATAATAATGAGTCAGACTTCCTCTAATCCGGCAACCCTACGCTTGCCGTTCAAAGAAAAACTCGCCTATGGGATGGGTGATTTAGGCTCCAATATCCTGCTGGATATTGGTACGCTCTATTTACTCAAGTTTTATACCGATGTCCTTGGTTTACCTGGAACTTATGGCGGTATCATTTTCCTCATCGCCAAGTTTTTTACCGCGTTTACCGATATGGGCACCGGGATTATGCTTGATTCCCGCCGCAAAATCGGCCCGAAGGGAAAATTCCGTCCGTTCGTTCTTTATGCCGCATTTCCGGTTACCTTGCTGGCGATTGCAAACTTTGTCGGTACACCGTTTGAAGTAACCGGTAAAACGGTCATGGCAACGGTGCTGTTTATGCTGTACGGATTGTTTTTCAGCATGATGAACTGCTCCTATGGTGCGATGGTTCCCGCGATTACGAAAAATCCTGACGAACGCGCGTCGCTTGCCGCCTGGCGGCAAGGTGGCGCAACCCTTGGTCTGTTGCTGTGTACCGTCGGTTTTGTTCCCGTAATGAACCTGATCGAAGGCAACTCGCAGCTGGGTTATATCTTCGCCGCCACGTTGTTTTCTCTGTTTGGCCTGCTGTTTATGTGGCTCTGCTATGCCGGGGTAAAAGAACGTTACGTGGAAGTGAAACCCGTTGATGCCGCGCAAAAACCGGGATTGCTGCAATCCTTTCGCGCCATCGCCGGTAACAGGCCGCTGTTTATTCTGTGCATTGCCAACCTTTGCACGCTTGGCGCGTTTAACGTCAAGCTGGCGATTCAGGTCTACTACACCCAGTACGTTCTTAATGACCCGATCCTCCTTTCCTGGATGGGCTTTTTTAGCATGGGTTGTATCTTCATCGGCGTCTTCTTGATGCCTGGCATGGTCAGACGTTTTGGCAAGAAAAAAGTCTACATCGGCGGTTTGCTGATTTGGGTGGCGGGCGATCTGCTTAACTACTTCTTTGGCGGCGGCTCCGTCAGTTTTGTCGCGTTCTCTTGTCTGGCGTTCTTCGGCTCGGCATTCGTCAACAGCCTGAACTGGGCGTTGGTCTCCGATACCGTGGAATATGGCGAATGGCGTACCGGCGTACGCTCTGAAGGTACGGTATACACCGGTTTCACCTTCTTCCGTAAAGTGTCACAAGCGCTGGCAGGATTCTTCCCGGGCTGGATGCTGACGCAAATCGGCTACGTCCCCAATGTGGTGCAATCTGCAAGTACGGTCGAAGGATTGCGTCAGTTGATCTTTATTTATCCCTGCGCCTTGGCGGTGATCACCATTGTAGCTATGGGCTGTTTCTACAACCTTAACGAGAAGATGTATGTCCGCATCGTTGAAGAGATAGAAGCGCGTAAACAACCCGTTTGATAATAATAATGAATAGCGCTCTACGGGGCGCTATTGAGGAGCGATTATGTCTTTTCATGATCCGCTAACGCTAAAACTGAGCCTGCGTGAAAAATTCGCCTACGGAGTGGGTGACTTCGGCTCAAATTTGATGCTGTGTATCGGCACGCTGTATCTGCTTAAATTTTATACCGATGAACTAGGGATGCCGGCGTATTACGGTGGGATTATCTTTTTGGTGGCGAAGTTCTTCACCGCTTTCACTGATATGTTGACCGGTGTGTTGCTGGACTCAAGGCGTAATATTGGCGCAAAAGGGAAATTCAGGCCCTTTATTTTGTATGCATCATTTCCTGTTGCTGTCGTTGCCAGCGCGCAGTTTTTAGCGACAGATTTTACGCTAACGGTGAAAACCGGACTGGCGACAGTGTTGTTTATGCTGTTCGGGCTGTTCTATAGCCTGATGAACTGCTCCTACGGCGCGATGGTGCCCGCGATCACGAAGAACCCGCATGAACGAGCTCAGCTCGCCGCCTGGCGTCAGGGCGGAGCTACCGTAGGCCTGTTACTGTGTACTGTTGGCTTTATGCCTATTCAGGCGCTATTTGTTAGTTCACCTTCGCTGGGTTATCTGATTGCCGCACTGATCTTCTCCGTTTGCGGACTGTTCAGCATGTGGTGGTGTTTTAGCGGTGTGAAGGAACGCTATATCGAGATCGTGCCGGATCACCATAAGCCCAGCATTCTCAAGTCGTTCTGCGCCATTTTCCGTAACCCTCCACTGCTGGTGCTGTGTGTCGCCAATCTGTGCACGTTGGCGGCATTCAACATCAAGCTGGCGATCCAGGTGTATTACACCCAGTACGTACTCAACGATATTCATCTGCTGTCGTGGATGGGTTTCTTCAGCATGGGATGCATTCTGGTTGGGGTACTGCTGGTTCCCACAGCTGTAAAACGCTTCGGTAAAAAGCAGGTTTACCTCGGTGGCCTGGCGCTATGGGCTATCGGTGATGTGCTGAACTTTTTCTGGGGCAGTACGTCATTTTTATTCGTCACGTTCTCTTGCATGGCCTTCTTCGGAACCGCTTTTGTTAACAGTCTAAACTGGGCACTGGTTCCGGATACAGTCGATTATGGCGAATGGAAAACGGGGATCCGTGCAGAAGGTTCGGTGTATACGGGTTATACCTTTTCTCGCAAAATTTCTGCTGCGCTCGCAGGCTTCCTGCCGGGCATCATGCTGACGCAAATCGGTTATATCCCCAATATAGTCCAGAGCGATGCCACACTGCTTGGTTTGCGTCAGCTTATTTTCCTCTGGCCTTGCGGACTTGCAATTATTGCAGCACTCACGATGGGCTTCTTTTATAAGCTCAACGAGACTCGTTTTGCTTTTATTATTGAGGAAATCAGCCAACGGAAGAAAAACAACATCCAACCGGACCCTATTACTAATAAAAAGAACACCTCTGCTGTAAACGTATAAAAATAATTGCCGCCTATTCCATCCCAATGGATGGCGGCCTCCCTACGCGTAAAAAATGGATTTATCATGAAAAAATTAACGACAATAATTCTCTTATCCTCTGTGGTATCAACCTCTGCTTTCGCTGGAGCCTATGTAGAAAACCGCGAAGCATATAACCTGGCATCCGACCAAATGGAGGTCATGCTGCGCGTTGGCTATAACTCCGATATGGGTGCGGGTATCATGCTTACGAACACCTACACTATGCAACGCAAGGATGAGTTAAAACACGGCTATAACGAAATAGAGGGTTGGTACCCGTTATTTAAACCAACAGATAAATTAACAATCCAGCCTGGAGGGTTAATAAACGATAAGAGTATTGGCTCAGGCGGTGCTGTTTATCTGGATGTTAACTATAAATTTACACCGTGGTTTAATCTTACCGTGCGTAATCGATATAACCATAATAACTACAGTTCAACCGACCTAAACGGTGAGCTGGATAATAATGATACCTATGAAATAGGCAACTACTGGAACTTTACCATTACCGATAAATTTTCCTATACCTTTGAACCGCACTATTTTATGCGAGTCAATGACTTCAATAGCAGCAATGGAAAAGATCATCACTGGGAAATTACCAATACCTTTAAGTATCGTATCAATGAACACTGGTTACCCTACCTTGAATTACGCTGGTTAGATCGCAATGTTGAACCATATCATCGCGAACAAAACCAGATTCGTGTTGGGGCAAAGTATTTCTTCTAATTCTCCTGATGATAAAAAAAGCCGCTGAAATCAGCGGCTTTTTTATGCTTACCTGAGAAAGAGCGTTAATTACTCTTCTTTCGCGCCACGCATTGCACGGCGACGATCGTTTTCAGTCAGGTGACGCTTACGGATACGGATAGAGGTTGGGGTAACTTCTACCAGTTCGTCGTCATCGATGAATTCCAGAGCCTGCTCCAGAGTCATCTTAACCGGCGGAACCAGAACCGTTGCTTCGTCAGTACCGGACGCACGCATGTTGGTCAGTTTCTTACCGGTCAGGCAGTTTACTGTCAGGTCGTTAGAGCGGCTGTGAATACCGATGATCTGGCCTTCGTAAACTTCAGCACCGTGACCCAGGAACAGCTTACCGCGGTCCTGCAGGCTGAACAGTGCGAACGCAACTGCTTTACCCTGGCCGTTGGAGATCAGTACGCCGTTCTGACGCTGACCCACATCACCCGCACGAACATCGTCGTAGTGGCTGAAGGTGGAGTACAGCAGACCGGTACCGGAAGTCATGGTCATGAATTCTGAACGGAAGCCGATCAGACCACGGCTTGGGATCACGTAGTCAAGACGTACGCGGCCTTTGCCATCTGGATTCATGTTTTTCAGGTCGCCTTTACGCTCACCCAGAGCCTGCATGACAGAACCCTGATGCTGCTCTTCTACGTCCAGCGTTACGTTTTCGAACGGCTCTTGTTTACGGCCGTCGATTTCGCGGAAGATTACTTTCGGACGGGAAACCGCCATTTCGAAACCTTCACGACGCATGTTCTCGATCAGAACAGACAGGTGCAGCTCACCACGACCGGATACACGGAACGCATCCGCATCTTCGGTTTCTTCAACGCGCAACGCAACGTTGTGCACCAGCTCTTTGTTCAGGCGGTCAAGGATCTGACGAGAGGTAACATACTTACCTTCTTTACCACAGAACGGGGAGGTGTTTACGCAGAAGAACATGGTTACGGTCGGTTCATCAACGGACAGAGCCGGCAGCGCTTCGACGTTCTGCGGGTCGCAGATGGTGTCGGAGATGTTCAGTTCGCCCAGACCGGTGATCGCGATGATATCGCCCGCTTCGGCAATATCACTCTCGATACGTTCCAGACCCAGATGGGTCAGAACTTTACCGACTTTACCGTTACGGGTTTTGCCTTCGCTATCAATGATAGTGATCTGCTGGTTCGGTTTAACTTTACCGCGTTTGATACGGCCGATGCCGATTACGCCAACGTAGTTGTTGTAGTCCAGCTGAGAGATTTGCATCTGCAGCGGGCCATCAAGGTCTACGCTTGGAGCCGGAACACGATCAACGATGGTCTGATACAGCGGAGTCATGTCTTCAGCCATATCTTCGTGATCCAGACCTGCGATACCGTTCAGCGCTGAAGCGTAAACGATCGGGAAGTCCAGCTGCTCGTCGGTAGCGTCGAGGTTAACGAACAGGTCAAATACCTGATCAACAACCCAGTCAGGACGCGCGCCAGGGCGGTCAACTTTGTTGATAACAACAATTGGCTTCAGGCCATGGGCAAAGGCTTTTTTGGTCACGAAGCGCGTCTGCGGCATCGGACCATCCATTGCATCCACCACCAGCAGCACGGAGTCGACCATGGACATTACACGTTCAACTTCACCACCGAAGTCGGCGTGCCCTGGGGTATCAACGATGTTGATACGGTAGTCATTCCATTTGATAGCGGTGTTTTTAGCGAGGATGGTAATCCCACGCTCTTTCTCCAAATCGTTGGAGTCCATCACGCGCTCTTGGGTTTCAGCACGTGCATCGAACGTACCGGATTGTTGGAGCAGCTTGTCTACCAGGGTCGTTTTACCATGGTCTACGTGCGCGATGATGGCGATGTTACGCAAATTTTCGATCACAACTTTGCCTCAGGCATTTTAGAAATAGCGCGTTATTGTACACGGATTAATCGCAGTACAAAACAGGATCACAAACATCCTCCGCAAACAAGTATTGCAGAGTTTCTTTGTGATCACATTCACGGAGCGTTAAAAGGGGTAATCTGACATGCTTTGCACCAATATGGTGCTTAATGTTCACATTAAAGCACTATAATGGTGCAATACAACCTTCATGGTGCAGCCCCTTTGCACGATAGTGCGCATGATAACGCCTTTTAGGGGCAATTTAAAAGTTGGCACAGATTTCGCTTTATATTTTTTACGGCGACACGGCCAATTTTTTGCAGAATTGAAGACTTCGTTACCACGACGACCATGACCAATCCGGGAGAGTAAGTATGTCCGCTGAACACGTTTTGACGATGCTGAACGAACACGAAGTGAAGTTTGTTGATTTACGCTTCACTGATACCAAAGGTAAAGAACAGCACGTCACTATTCCTGCTCATCAGGTAAATGCCGAATTCTTTGAAGAAGGCAAAATGTTTGACGGCTCCTCAATCGGTGGCTGGAAAGGCATTAACGAATCAGACATGGTTCTGATGCCAGATGCGTCTACTGCACTTATCGACCCGTTCTATGAAGAGTCCACCCTGATCATCCGTTGCGATATCCTGGAACCAGGTACGCTGCAGGGCTACGACCGCGACCCGCGCTCCATCGCTAAACGCGCTGAAGAGTATCTGCGTTCTACCGGCATTGCAGACACCGTTCTGTTCGGGCCTGAGCCAGAGTTCTTCCTGTTTGACGACATCCGTTTCGGCGCGTCCATTTCCGGTTCCCACGTGGCTATCGATGACATCGAAGGCGCATGGAACTCCTCCACCAAATACGAAGGTGGTAACAAAGGTCACCGTCCTGGCGTGAAAGGCGGTTACTTCCCGGTTCCTCCGGTAGATTCTTCTCAGGACATCCGTTCTACCATGTGTCTGATCATGGAAGAAATGGGCCTGGTTGTTGAAGCGCATCACCACGAAGTGGCGACCGCAGGTCAGAACGAAATCGCGACCCGCTTTAACACCATGACCAAAAAAGCGGACGAAATTCAGATCTACAAATATGTGGTTCACAACGTCGCTCACCGTTTCGGTAAAACCGCGACCTTTATGCCAAAACCTATGTTTGGCGATAACGGTTCCGGTATGCACTGCCACATGTCTCTGTCCAAGAACGGCGTAAACCTGTTCTCTGGCGACAAATATGCGGGTCTGTCTGAGCAGGCGCTGTTCTACATCGGCGGCGTAATCAAACACGCTAAAGCGATCAACGCCCTGGCTAACCCAACCACCAACTCTTACAAGCGTCTGGTCCCAGGCTACGAAGCGCCGGTAATGCTGGCTTACTCTGCCCGCAACCGTTCTGCTTCTATCCGTATTCCGGTAGTGGCTTCTCCGAAAGCGCGTCGTATCGAAGTGCGTTTCCCGGACCCGGCTGCTAACCCGTACCTGTGCTTCGCAGCACTGCTGATGGCTGGCCTTGACGGTATTAAGAACAAGATCCACCCAGGCGAAGCCATGGACAAAAACCTGTACGACCTGCCGCCGGAAGAAGCGAAAGAGATCCCACAGGTTGCTGGTTCTCTGGAAGAAGCACTGAAAGAACTGGATCTGGACCGTGAGTTCCTGACTGCAGGCGGCGTGTTCACCAATGAAGCGATCGATGCGTACATTACGCTGCGTCGCGAAGAAGATGACCGCGTGCGTATGACTCCGCACCCGGTAGAGTTTGAGCTGTACTACAGCGTTTAATTAGTACCAATACTCCGTAGATTTCTTGTTGCGACCCACGCGGCTGTAGCAAGAAAAATATAGAGTCTTTAAGTTGCCGTGGAACTTTTAGCCCATCCCAGGATGGGCTTTTTTCTCCACTAACAACCTGCTTCCTCGCGCTTTTTTGATGTAAAAAGCTATAATGCACTAAATTGGTGCAACACTTTTCAGGAGACTGCTGAATGGCAACCGGCACGCTGCCCGATGCTGGGCAGATCCTCAATTCTTTAATCAACAGCATCTTACTCGTCGACGATGAGCTGGCGGTACATTACGCCAACCCGGCGGCACAACAGCTGCTCGCCCAAAGCTCCCGCAAACTGTTTGGTACCCCACTTCCCGATCTGTTGAGTTATTTCTCCTTAAACATCGGGCTGATGCGAGAGAGCCTGGAAGCAGGCCAGGGCTTTACGGATAACGAAGTGACGCTGGTGATAGATAGCCACTCACACATCCTCTCTGTGACCGCTCAGAGGCTGCCTGATGGCCTTATCCTGCTGGAGATGGCGCCAATGGATAACCAGCGCCGTCTGAGCCAGGAACAGCTCCAGCACGCCCAGCAGATTGCTGCCCGCGATCTGGTGCGTGGCCTGGCGCACGAAATTAAAAACCCGCTGGGTGGATTACGCGGCGCGGCGCAACTGCTCAGTAAAGCGCTTCCGGACCCGGCGCTGACCGAATATACCAAAGTCATTATTGAGCAGGCCGACCGCCTGCGTAATCTGGTCGACCGTTTGCTGGGACCGCAACAGCCGGGAATGCACGTCACGGAAAGTATTCACAAAGTGGCGGAGCGCGTGGTAGCGCTGGTCTCGATGGAGCTGCCGGAAAACGTCACGCTGATTCGTGATTACGACCCGAGTCTGCCTGAATTACTGCACGACCCGGACCAGATCGAGCAGGTTTTGCTGAACATCGTGCGCAATGCTTTGCAGGCGCTGGGACCGGAAGGCGGCGAGATTATTCTGCGTACCCGCACCGCGTTTCAGCTCACGCTGCACGGTATGCGTTATCGTCTGGCGGCGCGGATTGATGTTGAGGATAACGGCCCGGGAATTCCCTCGCATTTGCAGGACACGCTGTTCTACCCAATGGTCAGCGGTCGCGAAGGCGGTACCGGCCTTGGATTATCCATCGCCCGTAATTTGATTGATCAACATTCCGGCAAAATTGAATTTACCAGTTGGCCGGGTCATACCGAGTTCTCGGTTTACCTGCCTATCAGGAAATAAAGGTGACGTTTATGCAACGAGGAATAGTCTGGGTAGTTGATGACGATAGTTCCATCCGTTGGGTGCTTGAACGTGCGCTCGCAGGGGCAGGACTAAGCTGCACTACATTTGAGAGTGGTAAAGAGGTACTGGACGCGCTGGCCAGCAAAACGCCGGACGTACTGCTGTCGGATATCCGTATGCCGGGCATGGACGGCCTGACGCTGTTAAAACAGATCAAACAGCGGCATCCGATGCTTCCGGTCATCATAATGACCGCACACTCCGATCTGGATGCTGCCGTCAGCGCCTACCAGCAAGGGGCGTTTGATTATCTGCCCAAACCTTTTGATATTGATGAAGCCGTGGCGCTGGTCGAACGCGCCATCAGCCATTATCAGGAACAGCAGCAACCGCGTAATGTTCAGATCAACGGCCCAACAACCGACATCATCGGCGAAGCACCGGCAATGCAAGACGTCTTTCGCATTATTGGTCGCCTGTCCCGTTCTTCAATCAGCGTATTGATTAACGGAGAGTCCGGGACCGGTAAAGAGCTGGTCGCCCATGCGTTGCACCGTCATAGCCCGCGCGTCAAAGCACCGTTTATCGCGCTGAACATGGCTGCTATTCCGAAAGATTTGATCGAGTCTGAGCTGTTTGGCCATGAAAAAGGGGCGTTTACCGGGGCGAATACGATTCGTCAGGGGCGCTTTGAACAGGCAGACGGCGGCACGCTGTTCCTCGATGAAATTGGCGATATGCCGCTGGACGTGCAGACGCGTTTATTGCGCGTATTAGCCGATGGACAGTTTTACCGCGTTGGCGGTTATGCGCCTGTGAAGGTGGACGTACGTATTATCGCCGCTACGCACCAGAACCTGGAACTGCGGGTGCAGGAAGGCAAATTCCGTGAGGACTTATTCCATCGCCTGAACGTCATCCGGGTGCATCTGCCGCCACTGCGCGAACGTCGGGAAGATATCCCACGCCTGGCGCGTCATTTCCTGCAGGAGGCCGCCCGCGAACTGGGAGTAGAAGCCAAGCAATTACACACTGAAACCGAGGCGGCGCTCACCCGTCTGTCATGGCCGGGAAACGTGCGTCAGCTTGAGAATACCTGTCGCTGGTTAACCGTAATGGCCGCCGGACAGGAGGTACTCATTCAGGACTTACCGACCGAACTGTTTGAAACCACCGTGCCTGACGCACCGTCCCATATGCAGCCAGACAGCTGGGCAACCCTGTTGGCACAGTGGGCGGATCGGGCATTACGTTCCGGTCATCAAAACCTGCTTTCAGAGGCTCAACCGGAGATGGAGCGCACGCTGCTGACCACTGCGCTACGCCATACCCAGGGGCATAAACAGGAAGCGGCACGGCTGCTCGGTTGGGGCCGTAATACCTTGACGCGAAAGTTAAAAGAACTCGGAATGGAGTGACGATCGGTCACTGTGTAAAGATTGATAATTGAGCGCAAATTGCTGCTATTTTGCGCTTTACTGTTCCGATGAGTTAAGTATGATCGTGCCCGGCAAACGGGGGGAAGTCATCATGCTGGAATCAATGATAAATCTGCTATCGAGCGGTGCAGTTGAAAGCCATACGCCACAAACTGCGGTTGCCGCCGTGCTGTGTGCGGCGCTGGTTGGGCTGTTCAGCTAGCGGGTTTGTCGGGTGGCGCTTCGCTTACCCGACCTACGTATTGAGATTTCGTAGGCCCGGTAAGCGAAGCGCCACCGGGCAACCCGGCTAAATAACGCGCGAGAACTGCTGCAAACGCGCTTTCTGGCGCAGATATGCATCGAAGCACATGCAAATATTACGAATCAGCAGACGCCCCTTCGACGTAACCTGAATCCCCTTCTCATCCACATCCACCAGCCCATCTTTCGCCAGCGGCGCCAGCAGTTTCAGGTCTTCGGCAAAATAGTCAGCGAAGTTCAGATCCCATTGTTGTTCCACGGCAGCATAGTCGAGGCGGAAATTGCAGATCAGGAGCTTAATAACATCCCGACGAATGCAGTCGTCGCGGGTCAGGGCAATTCCGCGCCACAGCGCATTCCCCTGCTCGTCTACCTGCTGGTAATAGTGCTTCAGCTCTTTCTGATTCTGCGCGTAGTTGTCGCCAATCATACTGATGGCCGATACGCCCATCCCCAGCAGATCGGTATCCCCCTGGGTGGTATAGCCCTGGAAATTGCGATGCAAAACGCCCTCGCGTTGAGCAATGGCCAGTTCGTCATCCGGGCGGGCAAAGTGATCCATGCCAATGAACTGATAGCCAGTTTCGGTCAGTGAAGAGATGGTCTCCTGCAGGATATCCAGCTTCTGCTGCGCGCTGGGCAGGTCGGCATCTTTAATCTTGCGCTGGGCAGCAAACAGCGTCGGCAGGTGCGCGTAGTTAAAGACGCTCAGACGGTCTGGATTCAGCTCAGCCACGCGTTTCAGGGTAAAGGCGAAGCTCTCTGGCGTCTGTTTTGGCAGGCCATAAATCAGATCGATATTCGTTGAGGTAAAGCCAATCTCCCGCGCATGATTCAGCAGCGCAAAGATAAACTCCTCATCCTGCTCACGGTTCACCAGGCGCTGGACTTCTTTGTTGAAGTCCTGCACTCCCATGCTCAAACGGTTAAAACCTTCAGCGCGTAAATGATCAAGGACATCCAGCTCGATTTCACGCGGATCCACTTCGATCGAGATTTCGGCATCGTCGTTAAAGTTGAAATTGCCACGCAGCAGTGACATCAAACGGCTGATTTGCGCTTTATTCAGATACGTTGGCGTGCCGCCGCCCCAGTGCAGCTGGCTGACATGGCGTCCGGCGAACAGCGGTGCGCGATGGATAATTTCTTGTTCCAGGGCATCGAGATATTGATCTGCTTTATGCTGCTGGCGAGTCACAATCTTGTTGCAGCCACAGAAGTAGCACAGTTTGTGGCAGAACGGGATGTGAACGTACAGCGAGAGCGGACGCTCAGGATAACGCGCCACGGCCTTTAGAAATGCTTCTGTGCCGTAGTCTTCAGAAAACTCCAGCGCGGTCGGGTACGAGGTATATCGTGGCCCGGAATAGTTATATTTCTGGATCAGGGCCAGGTCCCAGTCTATTAACTGCTCTGACATGCTCACTCCTTCCGATGGCGTCTCTGGCGGGTACGGCGTACCGGCTTAACCCCAGTGCGGGTGATAAGCCGGTTGCGCAGCCACTTCTGTCGCCGCGACAACCGCTGTAGTTTAACGAATAACCACACCAGATAACATATAACCGGAAGGGTTATAAGCAGGACGGGAAGACCCACGGTGTAAAACCGTTAGTTGCCGCCTTTCAGCAGACGCATCATGTCTTCCTGCTTTTCTTCCTCTTCCTCTTCTTCCTCGTCATCGTAAGAAAGACCCAGCTTTTGCATCAGCTCATCGATGCGGTCCAGCTTGGCATCAACCCAGGTCTGATCTTCCGCGCTCAGGGTTTCTCCTGCTTCAAGACGCTCCAGCAGCGCATCCAGGCGCTCATCTGTTTCCAGTAAATCCAACTCAGCCTGTGGTGAAAGCATAGGTTTCTCACTCTTCGGTTTGTGCTGTTTGGTGACTTTTTCGGTCACGCCCAATGGAATGGGGTTTTTGCTGCCAATACGAGGATCTTTTTGCTTATTTTGGTTTCCGCCACCAGATGCGCCTTCGCTACCGGACGCACGGCTACCCGCCGCATGACCACGGTGTTTTTTCTGGCGCTTACGGTCGCGAGCTTCCTGATTAATTTCTTCGCGTGTTTTACGACGCGCTTTTGCAGGACCTTTACCGCGTGGTGTAGAAGTTGGTTTCATCATGATTCGTCTTTGGCTGTTTTATTCAGTATATAATTGCGCCGGAATCTAGCAGAAATAAAGAAAAAAGGCGACAGAGTAATCTGTCGCCTTTTTTCCTGACTCTCAACCCTTACGGGCTCTACAATCCCTGTTGGCTATCAACACACCCTGTTTTTCCCTTAGCCTGAAACATTCCGTGTTGTTTCCATTTCCTTTTACTAACGTCTCCGGACGTTTGTCTCCCTGACAATCCTGTGTCTTCGCCTCCTGGCGCTCCTGACCCTCATCCTGAGTCGACTATCCTGTCAGCTTCCTCGCTATGGGCGCTACTTTACCGCTTTGGTTTAAACGTACAAGTAACCTGGGTAACAATTTCGGACTTTAAGAATAGTGCCTTATCTTAACTATATGATTTATTTTAGTTACGTCATTTTTTACTCTGTCATCTCGTATAGAAACTATCGGCAATGTCTCACAAAGTGCGAGGTTTTTACTTACATAGCCTACGCGTCGAAAAACCAGCCTTTTGCTGGGGTTCAGGTATAATCGCTGCAAAGCCCTGATTGATGGAGAGGACTGCTTTGACTAACTTGAATTATCAACAGACGCACTTTGTGATGAGTGCGCCTGATATTCGCCACTTACCTTCCGATACCGGTATCGAAGTGGCTTTTGCTGGCCGTTCCAACGCAGGCAAATCCAGTGCGCTAAATACCCTGACGAATCAAAAGAGTCTGGCGCGTACATCTAAAACGCCGGGTCGTACTCAGCTCATCAACTTGTTTGAAGTCGTTGACGGCAAACGCCTGGTCGATTTGCCAGGATACGGTTATGCCGAAGTTCCGGAAGAGATGAAGCGCAAATGGCAGCGCGCGCTGGCTGAATATCTGGAAAAACGTCAGAGCCTGCAAGGTCTGGTGGTATTGATGGATATTCGTCACCCGCTAAAAGACCTCGACCAGCAGATGATCCTGTGGGCGGTTGAGAGCAACGTTCAGGTTCTGGTACTGCTGACTAAAGCAGACAAGCTGGCCAGCGGTGCGCGCAAAGCCCAGTTGAATATGGTACGTGAAGCCGTACTGGCATTTAACGGTGATGTACAGGTAGAAGCATTTTCATCACTGAAAAAACTGGGCGTGGACAAACTTCGGCAGAAGCTGGATAGCTGGTTTAGTGAACTGGCGCCGATTGAAGAGATGCAGGACGGGGAGTAACCCACCGATATGCCGGATAGCGCCGCTGCGCGTCTTATCCGGCCTACAGCCTGTACGAAACTTTTCTTTCGCACAATAAAAAACGCCCCAGTCATTACTGACTGGGGCGGCTAAAATATTCAGCCAAATCCGATTACGTGAAGTAAAAGGTCTGAAAGATAGAACATCTTACCTCTGTACCCTACGTGAATAACTTTACTCTTTTTTGAGCAGCTCAGAAAGCACTTTTTGTAATTTTTTTTCATTCCTTACATAGGGAATTCTAATGGACATCACAAAAAGTTCTATCTTATGTTGCTTAGTTACGAAAAAGGGGCGTTATTCAGTAAACCCTTAGTGCGCCTGATCCCAGTTTTCGCCACTACCGACTTCCACCAGCAACGGCACATCAATCTGGGTCTCGTTTTCCATCAGTTGATGGATCTTTTTAGAGACGCTTTCGAGGTCATCTTTATGCACTTCAAACACCAGTTCATCGTGTACCTGCATGATCATGCGCACACGTGGTTGCTCGGTTTGCAGCCATCCGTCCACCGCAATCATGGCTCGTTTGATAATGTCTGCGGCAGTACCCTGCATCGGGGCGTTAATTGCCGCGCGCTCTGCACCAGCGCGACGAGCGCCATTACTGGATTTAATATCCGGTAAATAGAGACGACGCCCTTCCAGCGTTTCGACATAACCTTGCTCTTTTGCCTGTGCACGGGTGCGTTCCATATATTCCAGCACGCCAGGGTAGCGTTCGAAGTAGAGATCCATGTACTTCTGTGCTTCTTTACGCGGAATATTCAACTGGCGCGCCAAACCAAAGGCACTCATCCCGTAGATCAAACCGAAATTGATGGCTTTCGCGCTGCGGCGTTGTTCACCAGTCACGGAATCCAGCGGTAAGCCAAAGACTTCCGCAGCCGTTGCGCGGTGAATATCTTTCCCTTCGGCAAATGCGGTAAGCAGACCTTTATCACGCGAGAGATGCGCCATGATACGCAGCTCAATCTGTGAGTAGTCTGCGGAGA
Organism: Citrobacter sp. RHBSTW-00859; assembly: GCF_013729795.1. Classification (NCBI taxonomy): domain Bacteria; kingdom Pseudomonadati; phylum Pseudomonadota; class Gammaproteobacteria; order Enterobacterales; family Enterobacteriaceae; genus Citrobacter; species Citrobacter sp. RHBSTW-00859. The sequence continues at coordinate 5,014,320 of NZ_CP056284.1, forward strand.
CAATCACGTAGTCTTCTGGCGCAATAAACGCCTGACGAATACGACGACCTTCGTCATTACGTACCGGGATGTTCTGCAGGTTTGGATCCGTGGATGACAAGCGCCCGGTAGCGGTCACCGCCTGGTGATAGGAGGTGTGAACGCGCCCGGTTTTCTTGTTAATCATCAACGGAAGCTTATCCGTATAGGTCGACTTCAGTTTTGCTAAGCCGCGATATTCCAGGATCACTTTCGGCAATGGGTAATCGAGCGCGAGCTCTTCCAGTACCTCTTCCGACGTTGATGGCGCGCCGCCAGGGGTTTTCTTCAGCGGCTTAATACCCTGCTTTTCAAACAGGATAGTTTGCAGTTGCTTGGTGGAAGAGAGGTTAAACGCTTCTCCGGCGATCTCGTGCGCTTTTTGCTCCAGCTCGTTCAAACGCAGCGTCAGCTCTTCTGAATGTTTGTGCAGAACAGCCGGATCGATTTTCACACCGTTGCGCTCAACGCGAGACAAAACAGGAACCAGCGGCATATCGATATTTTCAAAGACGTTCAGCGGTCCTTTATGCTGCTGCAATTCTGGCCACATTTTGAGATGGAGCTGTAGCGTAACGTCGGCGTCTTCTGCAGCGTAACGTCCGGCTTCTTCCAGCGCTATCTGGTTAAAAGTCAGCTGGTTTTTGCCCTTTCCGGCGATCTCTTCAAAGGTGATGGTTTTATGTTTCAGCCAGCGGTCCGAGAGGCTGTCCATATCGTGTCGGCCAGCGACACTGTTAAGAATGTAGGATTCGAGCATGGTGTCAAAGGTGATGCCACGCAGTTCGATGCCATAGTTCGCCAGGATACCGCGATCATACTTCAGGTTTTGCCCGACTTTATGCGCGTTCTCATCTTCCAGCAGCGGCTTCAGCAATGCCAGCGCGCGGTCGCGAGCGATCTGATCGGGGGCGTCCAGGTAATCGTGGGCAACAGGAACATATGCAGCCACACCCGGTTCAATGGCAAAAGACAGGCCAACCAGATTCGCAGAGATGTTGTCCAGGCTGTCAGTTTCAGTATCGAAGGCAAAGACAGGCGCTTTTTTCAGCTTCGCAATCCACTCTTCCAGCGTCGCTTCATCCAGAATTGTCACATAGTTATCATACGAGAGAACCGTGGCCGGCCCCTCAGGCGTTTCATCGACGGCGATAGTTTCCTGTGGTTTTGCCGCCGGCTTCGTTCCTTTCGCCTGTAGCCATTTACCCGCTTCAACGTCAGTAACCCAACGCTTGAATTCGTACTGTTTAAACAGGCCAAGTAGTTCATCCGCTGCCGGCTGACGTACTTCCAACTGCTCGCAGGTCAACTCCAGTTCAACATCCGTTTTGATGGTAGCTAATTGATAAGAGAGGTACGCTACCTCTTTATTCTGCTCAAGCTTGCCCGCCATAGTTTTCGCACCACGGAAAGTCAGCCCCGCGATTTTGTCTGATTCAGCATAGAGGGTATCCAGCCCCCCCAGCCCCTGCAGCAGAGCCTGCGCGGTTTTTTCACCTACGCCAGGAACGCCAGGGATGTTATCTGAGGAATCCCCCATCAGCGCCAGGAAATCGATGATCAGTTCTGGTGGAACACCATATTTATTCACCACTTCATCCGGGCCGAGGATCGTATTGGTCATGGTGTTGATCAGGGTGATATTCGGCGTCACCAACTGAGCCATATCTTTATCACCGGTACTAATCAGCACCGGACGACCCACCTTCTCTGCTTCCCGCGCCAGCGTACCAATGACATCGTCTGCTTCCACGCCCGAAACGGCCAGCAGTGGCAACCCCATCGCTTTTACCATCGCATGCAGAGGCTCAATCTGCGCACGCAGATCGTCCGGCATGGGTGGGCGGTGTGACTTGTAGTGTTCGAATAACTCATCACGGAAGGTTTTACCCTTAGCGTCGAATACCACCGCAGCATGGGTCGGCTGATATTGCAGAATCAAGCTACGCAGCATGTTGAGGACACCATACATCGCGCCAGTAGGTTCTCCTGCACTGTTAGTCAGCGGCGGGAACGCATGGTATGCGCGATACAGGTAAGAGGAGCCATCTACAAGGATAAGTGGGTTTTCTGGGATCTGAACCATAATGTCCGTGCCTGTTTATCAGATTATGGGTAAAGGATGCCACAGACAGGATGAAAACATGAGTTTTTCGCCGCATTTGTCGAAAAACTTTTGTAGATCTTCTGCTTTGATCGCAAAGAAGACTGTGGATAACTTTGTGAATAAATAATTTTCAGCTCTTTAAATATAGCAATAAAATTAACACATCATTTATTTTATACATATATTTCAGAAGCTTAATTAAATGCGTAGCATTTTATTCCATTTATACAGCTTATATCCTGATGTGGATAGATATTCCCTTTTTTTCTATTCAGGGAAGATCCATCATTTGGTTCGTTTTCTGATAAAATCAGCCCCTTGCGCCTCTTTAGCGCACTATCTATGGCTAACCTTTTGAATAATTTAATTATGACGAGAATACTCGCTGCGATAACGCTGTTGCTGAGTATCGTATTGACCATATTGGTCACGATTTTTTGTTCTGTGCCGATCATCCTTGCCGGAGTTGTAAAACTCCTTTTGCCCGTTCCCGTTGTCTGGCGCAAGGTTTCTGTCTTCTGTAATTTCATGATGTACTGCTGGTGTGAAGGTCTGGCGCTACTGCTACACCTCAATCCGCGACTGAAGTGGGATGTCGAGGGACTGGAAGGTCTTAGCAAGAAAAACTGGTATCTGCTCATTTGTAACCATTACAGCTGGGCTGACATCGTTGTGCTTTGCGTGCTGTTCCGTAAGCACATCCCCATGAATAAATATTTCCTCAAGCAACAACTGGCCTGGGTGCCCTTTATTGGCCTGGCCTGCTGGGCGCTGGATATGCCGTTTATGAAACGCTATTCGCGTGGCTACCTGCTCCGTCATCCAGAACGGCGCGGTAAAGATGTCGAAACAACGCGTCGTTCCTGCGAGAAGTTTCGCGTACACCCGACAACTATTGTGAATTTTGTCGAAGGTTCACGCTTTACCAAAGAGAAATGTGAGCAAACCCGCTCTCCTTATCAAAACTTGCTCCCTCCAAAGGCGGCCGGTATTGCGATGGCATTGAACGTACTGGGGTCGCAGTTCGATAAAATGTTGAACGTCACGTTGTGCTATCCGGAAAATAGCAGCCGACCGTTCTACGATATGCTGAGCGGTAAGCTAACGCGTATTGTCGTGCGGGTAAATCTGGAGCCAATTCATGAAGAGTTGCACGGTGATTACGTGAACGATAAGGGATTCAAGCGTCGGTTTCAGCTATGGCTTAATACGCTGTGGAGTGAGAAAGACGCGCAGCTCGACGCGATTAAAGCCTCATATGAAAAAGCCGGTCAGCACAAGTGACCGGCTTTTGCTTTTACTTCTGACCAACCAGATACTTCACGGTATCCGCATACTGTTGTACAAAGATATCCATGCTGCTGGTATCCATGCCCTGCGGATTTACCTGATATTTGCCATTCACGAACATTGCCGGAACGCCCTGCAGCTGTAAATCAGCCGCCGCTTTTTCCTGCTGCGCCACGAGTGATTTCACCACGAAGCTGTTCCATGCCGCATCATAGTCTTCACCCTTAATACCCGCGTCGACAAACACTTTACGGATATCAGCTACAGACTGAACGGTCTGGGTTTTCTGAACACCTTCAAACAACGGAACGGTTACTTGATCTTCAACGCCCAGCGCCATAGCAACGGCCCAAGCTTGCGTCAGATCTTTGCCCAAAGGCCCCAGAAACTCGACGTGGTACTTGGTCATCTTGGTGCCTTCAGGCAGTTTTTTCTTCACGTTATCAGAGACGTGAAGAACTTCTTCAAACTGATAGCAGTGCGGGCAGTAGAAGGAGAAGAACTCCAACACTTGCGGTTCACTCGCAACAGGCTTTTCCAGAGTGATGTATTGTTTGCCATCCTGGAACTGCGCTGCAGATGCGCTAAAAGCTAAAACCATACCAGCCAGCGCCAGCCATAATTTTTTCATGTTCAAATTTCTCCGATTAATACATTGGCGTTAATTGTAAGGGGGGCTCTTGCAGAATTTTCGCCTGCTCAATAAAGGTCGCGGTCTGACGATGCCAGTAATCTTCCCCGGTTAACCACGGGAAGTTTTTTGGAAACGCAGGGTCAGCCCAACGTCGAATTAGCCAGGCAAGATAATAAACTAAACGCATAGCGCGTAAAGGTTCTATCAGTCCGATTTCAGAGGTGTCGAACTCACTAAACTCTTCATAAGCCTCGATAATGGTTTCAAGCTGCATGCGTTGTTCAGCTTTATCGCCATTGAGGAGCATCCATAAATCCTGAACAGCCGGGCCATTGCGGGCATCATCTAAATCGACAAACATCGGACCATCGCGCCACAGAATATTACCGGCATGACAATCACCGTGCAGACGTAACGTGGTAAAACGTGCATGCCAGCGTTCGGTTACGACCGCGATAAGCGCATCCGTTGCCTTCAGGAAAGCCGCTTTTTGCCCTGATGGGATCAACTGTGCGTGTTCAAAAAGTTTACGTGGCTCAGTCAGGTATTCTTCAAGGCCAATCGTCGGGCGAAAGGCAAAAGTACGCTTGCATCCGGTCTGATGCATACGCCCCAGATAGCGCCCCACCGCCTCCATCTGATCGATATTGTCGGCCTCAAACTGCCGCCCGCCGACGCTGGGGAAGATCGCATAATGGAAACCCTGATGGCTTAACAGCGTTTGGCCGCTTAGTACCAGCGGTGCAGCTACCGGGACTTCATCGCTTACCAGTTCCAGAGCAAACTGGTGCTCTTCCTGGATCTGATCGACGGACCAACGTTCAGGGCGATAAAACTTAACGACAAAGCGTCGACGGTCTTCGTCCTGGAATTGATAGACACGGTTTTCATAGCTGTTAAGCGGGGTAAGCCCGGAGTCCACCCGGATCCCCTGCTCAAACAGTGCATCCATGATGGTATCCGGGTGTAGCGTCTGGAAATTAAAAGCTTTGTCGTTCATCCCATCATCCGGAAAATACTACGAATGATTCAGGATATCATTTCGCAGCGCTTTCGGTGGTGGCGATTACAAGCTTTTACTCTTTAATTACGCCACGTGCGCGGAGTAGTGCGGTTTTAAAATCTTCTTCATAATCTTTCTGAATACCTGGGATGACGGCATCTTTCGCCGAGTCACGCATTTTCAGGTGATAGATCAGAATGTCATCAGTTAAATCCGCCAGTTCGCCGTCAAAACCTGACTCTTGCGCCAGTTTCTGTAAAAATTGCATCAGGTTAAGATCGGGTTCCTTCTGCCAAGCCGGCTGGAGGAGTTCAATAACTTCATTCAGACGTTTACATTTCATGGTTGTGCTCCTTAGGCTCAATACAGATACGTTAGCAGGGTCAATCCCACATTAAAAGAGGCGATATCAGTGATTCTGGATAGTGCAATAACAGGGGTTGTGCTGGCAGGCGGTAAGGCCAGACGGATGGGCGGAACCGATAAAGGTCTGCTTGAGCTGGACGGTAAACCTCTTTGGCGGCACGTAGCCGATACCCTCGCTTTACAGGTCGAAACCGTGGTGGTTAATGCCAATCGCCACCGGGATATTTACCAACAAAGCGGCCTGAAAGTTATCCCTGATTCATTGGCCGATTTCCCTGGCCCACTGGCCGGGATGCTATCGGTATTCCTGCAGCAAGCGGGGGAGTGGTTTCTGTTCTGCCCGTGCGATATGCCCTATATTCCTCACGATCTGGTCAAACGTTTGAAGGAGCAGCGCAAAGCTGCACCGGTTGTCTGGGTGCATGATGGCGAAAGAGATCATCCGACCATTGCGCTAATGCACCGCACCATGCAACCCTTGCTACAGGATTATCTTCAGTCCGGTGAAAGACGCGTCATGGTCTTTATGCGCCAGGCTGGCGGTCATGCTGTCGATTTCAGCGATCATAAAGATGCGTTCGTGAACGTGAACACCCCTGAAGAACTTGCAAAATGGCAGGACAAATCATGATCCCATTACTCGCTATAGCAGCATGGAGCGGAACGGGAAAAACTACGCTGCTTAAAAAATTGATCCCGGTGCTACGTGCCAGAGGCATTCGTCCCGGATTGATTAAGCATACTCATCACAATATGGATGTTGATAAGCCCGGCAAAGATAGCTATGAGCTACGCAAAGCCGGTGCAGCGCAAACCCTGGTCGCCAGCCAGCAGCGTTGGGCATTAATGGTAGAAACCCCGGAAGAGCCTGAACTGGATTTAGCGTACCTGGTAAGCAGGATGGATGCTTCTACACTGGATATGGTGTTGGTTGAGGGCTTTAAGCATGAACCTGTTGCTAAGATCGTTCTTTTTCGCGACGGTTGCGGGCACAGTCCAGAGGACCTGGCGATAGACAACTATGTTATCGCGGTTGCCAGTGATATTCCGCTTGCGGTGGATGTTCCATTGTTAGATATCAACGATATACAGCAAGTTGCCGATTTTGTTACGCAATGGATAAGTAGATAGCTGCTGTGTCGTGATACGCCTTTGTAGGCCAGATAAGGCGGGAGGTCACCTCCGGCAGTTCTCACTCCCTGCAGACGCAAAAAAGCCCATCCGGCAGGATGGGCTTCTTCACTTATTTGATGCCTGGCAGTTTATGGCGGGCGTCCTGCCCGCCACCCTCCGGGCCGTTGCTGCGCAACGTTCAAATCCGCTCCCGGCGGATTTGTCCTCCTCAGGAGAGCACTCACCGACAGACCACAGATAAAACAAAAGGCCCGGTCTTTCGACCGGGCCTTTTGTTTTTATTTGATGCCTGGCAGTTCCCTACTCTCGCATGGGGAGACCCCACACTACCATCGGCGCTACGGCGTTTCACTTCTGAGTTCGGCATGGGGTCAGGTGGGACCACCGCGCTACAGCCGCCAGGCAAATTCTGTTTATCAACACGCTTTTCGCATGTCGATGTCATCTGTAATCAAGCTGAATTTCGTGTCTCTTCGCCAAAACACCTTCGGCGTTGTAAGGTTAAGCCTCACGGTTCATTAGTATCGGTTAGCTCAACGTATCGCTACGCTTACACACCCGACCTATCAACGTCGTCGTCTTCAACGTTCCTTCAGGACCCTTAAAGGGTCAGGGAGAACTCATCTCGGGGCAAGTTTCGTGCTTAGATGCTTTCAGCACTTATCTCTTCCGCATTTAGCTACCGGGCAATGCCATTGGCATGACAACCCGAACACCAGTGATGCGTCCACTCCGGTCCTCTCGTACTAGGAGCAGCCCCCCTCAATTCTCCAGCGCCCACGGCAGATAGGGACCGAACTGTCTCACGACGTTCTAAACCCAGCTCGCGTACCACTTTAAATGGCGAACAGCCATACCCTTGGGACCTACTTCAGCCCCAGGATGTGATGAGCCGACATCGAGGTGCCAAACACCGCCGTCGATATGAACTCTTGGGCGGTATCAGCCTGTTATCCCCGGAGTACCTTTTATCCGTTGAGCGATGGCCCTTCCATTCAGAACCACCGGATCACTAAGACCTGCTTTCGCACCTGCTCGAGCCGTCACTCTCGCAGTCAAGCTAGCTTATGCCTTTGCACTAACCTCCTGATGTCCGACCAGGATTAGCTAACCTTCGTGCTCCTCCGTTACTCTTTAGGAGGAGACCGCCCCAGTCAAACTACCCACCAGACACTGTCCGCAACCCGGATCACGGGTCTACGTTAGAACACCAGCCATTAAAGGGTGGTATTTCAAGGTTGGCTCCATGCAGACTGGCGTCCACACTTCAAAGCCTCCCACCTATCCTACACATCAAGGACCAGTGTTCAGTGTCAAGCTATAGTAAAGGTTCACGGGGTCTTTCCGTCTTGCCGCGGGTACACTGCATCTTCACAGCGAGTTCAATTTCACTGAGTCTCGGGTGGAGACAGCCTGGCCATCATTACGCCATTCGTGCAGGTCGGAACTTACCCGACAAGGAATTTCGCTACCTTAGGACCGTTATAGTTACGGCCGCCGTTTACCGGGGCTTCGATCAAGAGCTTCTCCTTACGGATAACCCCATCAATTAACCTTCCGGCACCGGGCAGGCGTCACACCGTATACGTCCACTTTCGTGTTTGCACAGTGCTGTGTTTTTAATAAACAGTTGCAGCCAGCTGGTATCTTCGACTGATTTCAGCTCCATGAGTAAATCACTTCACCTACATATCAGCGTGCCTTCTCCCGAAGTTACGGCACCATTTTGCCTAGTTCCTTCACCCGAGTTCTCTCAAGCGCCTTGGTATTCTCTACCTGACCACCTGTGTCGGTTTGGGGTACGATTTCGTGTTACCTGATGCTTAGAGGCTTTTCCTGGAAGCAGGGCATTTGTTACTTCAGCACCGTAGTGCCTCGTCATCACACCTCAGCGTTAACAAGACTCCGGATTTACCTGGAATCTCCGCCTACATGCTTAAACCGGGACAACCGTCGCCCGGCTAACATAGCCTTCTCCGTCCCCCCTTCGCAGTAACACCAAGTACAGGAATATTAACCTGTTTCCCATCGACTACGCCTTTCGGCCTCGCCTTAGGGGTCGACTCACCCTGCCCCGATTAACGTTGGACAGGAACCCTTGGTCTTCCGGCGTGCGGGTTTTTCACCCGCATTATCGTTACTTATGTCAGCATTCGCACTTCTGATACCTCCAGCAACCCTCACAGGCCACCTTCAACGGCTTACAGAACGCTCCCCTACCCAACAACACATAGTGTCGCTGCCGCAGCTTCGGTGCATGGTTTAGCCCCGTTACATCTTCCGCGCAGGCCGACTCGACCAGTGAGCTATTACGCTTTCTTTAAATGATGGCTGCTTCTAAGCCAACATCCTGGCTGTCTGTGCCTTCCCACATCGTTTCCCACTTAACCATGACTTTGGGACCTTAGCTGGCGGTCTGGGTTGTTTCCCTCTTCACGACGGACGTTAGCACCCGCCGTGTGTCTCCCGTGATAACATTCTTCGGTATTCGCAGTTTGCATCGGGTTGGTAAGTCGGGATGACCCCCTAGCCGAAACAGTGCTCTACCCCCGAAGATGAATTCACGAGGCGCTACCTAAATAGCTTTCGGGGAGAACCAGCTATCTCCCGGTTTGATTGGCCTTTCACCCCCAGCCACAAGTCATCCGCTAATTTTTCAACATTAGTCGGTTCGGTCCTCCAGTTAGTGTTACCCAACCTTCAACCTGCCCATGGCTAGATCACCGGGTTTCGGGTCTATACCCTGCAACTTAACGCCCAGTTAAGACTCGGTTTCCCTTCGGCTCCCCTATTCGGTTAACCTTGCTACAGAATATAAGTCGCTGACCCATTATACAAAAGGTACGCAGTCACCCCATAAAGAGGCTCCCACTGCTTGTACGTACACGGTTTCAGGTTCTTTTTCACTCCCCTCGCCGGGGTTCTTTTCGCCTTTCCCTCACGGTACTGGTTCACTATCGGTCAGTCAGGAGTATTTAGCCTTGGAGGATGGTCCCCCCATATTCAGACAGGATACCACGTGTCCCGCCCTACTCTTCGAGTTCACAACACATGCACTTTTGTGTACGGGACTATCACCCTGTACCGTCGGACTTTCCAGACCGTTCCACTACCACACATGCTGATTCAGACTCTGGGCTGCTCCCCGTTCGCTCGCCGCTACTGGGGGAATCTCGGTTGATTTCTTTTCCTCGGGGTACTTAGATGTTTCAGTTCCCCCGGTTCGCTTCATTACGCTATGTATTCACGTAATGATAGTGTGACGAATCACACTGGGTTTCCCCATTCGGAAATCGCCGGTTATAACGGTTCATATCACCTTACCGACGCTTATCGCAGATTAGCACGTCCTTCATCGCCTCTGACTGCCAGGGCATCCACCGTGTACGCTTAGTCGCTTAACCTCACAACCCGAAGATGTTTCGTAAAACACTTCAGTATTGCGAAAATTTGAGAGACTAGGACACACCGCTTTTCATTTCTTGTTTACGGAGAAATGAAACAGTGTGTCGTTTCAATTTTCAGCTTGATCCAGATTTTTAAAGAGCAAAACTTCGCAGTGAACCTTTTCAGGTACACTCTGAAGTTTTCTTGTGTTTTTGCAGTAAAGGATGGTGGAGCTATGCGGGATCGAACCGCAGACCTCCTGCGTGCAAGGCAGGCGCTCTCCCAGCTGAGCTATAACCCCATCGTAAATGCTAATCTCTGTACCCTAATTCGTTTCCGGGCAAGGCGCGGTGGTGCGAAGCATACTGAAGTATGCGAGCATCGCCGTAACACAGCACGGAGGCGAATTTGGTAGGCCTGAGTGGACTTGAACCACCGACCTCACCCTTATCAGGGGTGCGCTCTAACCACCTGAGCTACAAGCCTGCAGAGATTTTCTTACTGCTAATTTTCATCAGACAATCTGTGTGAGCACTACAAAGGTCGGTTCTTTAAGGTAAGGAGGTGATCCAACCGCAGGTTCCCCTACGGTTACCTTGTTACGACTTCACCCCAGTCATGAATCACAAAGTGGTAAGCGCCCTCCCGAAGGTTAAGCTACCTACTTCTTTTGCAACCCACTCCCATGGTGTGACGGGCGGTGTGTACAAGGCCCGGGAACGTATTCACCGTGGCATTCTGATCCACGATTACTAGCGATTCCGACTTCATGGAGTCGAGTTGCAGACTCCAATCCGGACTACGACATACTTTATGAGGTCCGCTTGCTCTCGCGAGGTCGCTTCTCTTTGTATATGCCATTGTAGCACGTGTGTAGCCCTACTCGTAAGGGCCATGATGACTTGACGTCATCCCCACCTTCCTCCAGTTTATCACTGGCAGTCTCCTTTGAGTTCCCGACCGAATCGCTGGCAACAAAGGATAAGGGTTGCGCTCGTTGCGGGACTTAACCCAACATTTCACAACACGAGCTGACGACAGCCATGCAGCACCTGTCTCAGAGTTCCCGAAGGCACCAAAGCATCTCTGCTAAGTTCTCTGGATGTCAAGAGTAGGTAAGGTTCTTCGCGTTGCATCGAATTAAACCACATGCTCCACCGCTTGTGCGGGCCCCCGTCAATTCATTTGAGTTTTAACCTTGCGGCCGTACTCCCCAGGCGGTCGACTTAACGCGTTAGCTCCGGAAGCCACGCCTCAAGGGCACAACCTCCAAGTCGACATCGTTTACGGCGTGGACTACCAGGGTATCTAATCCTGTTTGCTCCCCACGCTTTCGCACCTGAGCGTCAGTCTTTGTCCAGGGGGCCGCCTTCGCCACCGGTATTCCTCCAGATCTCTACGCATTTCACCGCTACACCTGGAATTCTACCCCCCTCTACAAGACTCTAGCCTGCCAGTTTCGGATGCAGTTCCCAGGTTGAGCCCGGGGATTTCACATCCGACTTGACAGACCGCCTGCGTGCGCTTTACGCCCAGTAATTCCGATTAACGCTTGCACCCTCCGTATTACCGCGGCTGCTGGCACGGAGTTAGCCGGTGCTTCTTCTGCGAGTAACGTCAATTGCTGCGGTTATTAACCACAACACCTTCCTCCTCGCTGAAAGTACTTTACAACCCGAAGGCCTTCTTCATACACGCGGCATGGCTGCATCAGGCTTGCGCCCATTGTGCAATATTCCCCACTGCTGCCTCCCGTAGGAGTCTGGACCGTGTCTCAGTTCCAGTGTGGCTGGTCATCCTCTCAGACCAGCTAGGGATCGTCGCCTAGGTGAGCCGTTACCCCACCTACTAGCTAATCCCATCTGGGCACATCCGATGGCAAGAGGCCCGAAGGTCCCCCTCTTTGGTCTTGCGACGTTATGCGGTATTAGCTACCGTTTCCAGTAGTTATCCCCCTCCATCGGGCAGTTTCCCAGACATTACTCACCCGTCCGCCACTCGTCACCCAAGGAGCAAGCTCCTCTGTGCTACCGTTCGACTTGCATGTGTTAGGCCTGCCGCCAGCGTTCAATCTGAGCCATGATCAAACTCTTCAATTTAAGTTTGATGCTCGTGAATTAAACTTCGTAATGAATTACGTGTTCACTCAGAGACTTGGTATTCATTTTTCGTCTTGCGACGTTAAGAATCCGTATCTTCGAGTGCCCACACAGATTGTCTGATAAATTGTTAAAGAGCAGTTGCGACGCGCTTTAGCGCTCTGTCGCGAGGTCCCGTATATTACGTTTTCCTCATTCAGAGTCAAGCATTTATTTTTGCTTTTCTCTGCGAGATTCTCAGTGGAACCCCGCTGACCCGGCGGTTTGTAATCCGTTGTTCCGTGTCAGTGGAGGCGCATTATAGGGAGTTATTTCAGGCTGACAAGGGAAAATTTAAAATAATCTTCCGAGTGCGTATTTTTTATTCTTTGTGCTTATTTTGACAACGTTTTGTGGGTTAATTGGGCGATTTCCCGCGCAAAATCCGCGACCTGTTCCCAATCGGTATACACCACTTCTTTATTGGTATCTGTTTCACCGCCTGACATCTTCATTATCAGTTGGATCATAACGCGGTCATACCAGCGATAGCGTGGATACAGCAAAGCGCCAGCAATAACCGCACTGCGATCAGGCCGCCACGGCGAACTCATCAGGAACTTACGCGCATAGCTGTTAGTTTGCGGCGTGCGTTTCTCCGGTTTACGGGCAACCAGGTTTACGGAGTAGAAGGCACTCGGCATCGCGTTCAGCCGCGTGGCATGCTTTTTCACAAACTCCTGAAAAGCTGCATGGTAATGACCATAGCGAATCGAGGCGCCAATCACCACGCTGTCATAATTTTGCCAGTCAGGCTCCGCGGTACGATGCAAATTAACGACATCCGCCCAAACGCCCAGCTCTTTGAGTTCAGAAGCCAGATACTCGGCGATTTCACGCGTTTGTCCGTCCCGGGAAGAAAAAAGAATCAGTGTTTTCACGTGTTACTCCATTATTCACGCCAGAAGGTAGGGGTAAAGAGTACCAGCAGGGTAAAGACCTCCAGACGACCAAACAGCATATTGGCAATCAGGATCCACTTCGCCACGGGGTTCATACTGGCAAAGTTGTCGGCAACAACCCCCAGCCCTGGCCCCAGGTTATTCAGCGTCGCCACAACAGAGGCAAACGCGGAGAAGTCATCAACACCGGTCGCAATAATCGCCAGCATACTGATAATAAAGACCAGCGCATAGGCAGAGAAGAACCCCCACACAGCTTCAAGGATTCGCTCCGGCAAAGCACGGTTACCCAGCTTGATACTGTAAACCGCATTCGGGTGGACCAGTCGTTTCAATTCGCGGTTACCCTGCTTAAACAGCAACAGGATTCGAATCACCTTCAAGCCACCGCCCGTCGACCCGGCACAGCCACCAATAAAAGCAGAACATAGCAACAGCACCGGCAGGAACAGCGGCCAGCGGGCAATACTGTCCGTAGTAAATCCGGCGGTCGTCGCCATCGATACCACCTGAAAAAAAGCCTGGTTGATGGTCGTGAGTGCCGAACCGTAGGTATTGTGTATCCACAGCACCAGCGTACAGACAGCCACCAGCGTAAGCTGCACCCCAATGAACATGCGGAATTCTGGATCGCGCCAGTAGACCTTCAGGCTGCGACCGCTGAGTAAAGAGAAGTGCAGACCATAGTTACAACCGGAGATCAGCAAGAAGATAGCAATAATGGTGTTAATCGTGGGACTGTCGAAATACCCCACGCTGGCATCGTGTGTGGAAAAGCCGCCGATGGCTATCGTAGCAAAACTGTGTCCAATAGCGTCAAACGCGGGCATCCCGGCAAACCATAGCGCCAGCGCACACGCCACCGTCAGTAATACATAGATAAGCCACAGCGTTTTCGCCGTTTCGGCAATACGCGGACGCATTTTGTTATCTTTCAGCGGGCCCGGCATTTCTGCCCGGTAGAGCTGCATCCCACCAACGCCAAGAATAGGCAGAATAGCCACCGCCAGCACGATGATCCCCATCCCGCCGAACCATTGCAGCATCTGTCGATAAAAGAGGATAGCGTGTGGCAATGAATCCAGCCCCACCAGCGTTGTCGCCCCTGTGGTGGTTAATCCGGAGAAGGATTCAAAAAAAGCGTCGGTTATCGTGAGGTTAGGGCTTTCCGCAAAGATGAACGGTAGCGCACCCACGCTACCCAGCACGGTCCAGAACAAAACGACAATCAGAAACCCTTCGCGCGATTTCAGCTCGCCCTTCTCTTTACGGTTTGGCCACCACAGCATGGAGCCGATCGCCAGAGCAACGAAGAAAGTTTGAGTAAACGCACGCCCTGCCCCATCGCGGTAGATGAGCGCTACCAGTCCGGGGATAATCATTGTCCCCGAGAATAAGATGACCAGTAGTCCAACGATTCGGGTGATGGCGCGAAAATGCATCTCTGCCGCTTCCTTAGTTCTTTAAAATGAGGTGGGGATTATTCTTCAATCGCTAACAATTGCAATGAACCACGACTAAAATCCGCCAGTTTTGCCGAAAATTCATCCACTTTGGCATAAGGAAGCGCCACCCTGAGCCGAACAAAAGCCTGGTAATCACTGGCAACAACTTTACCGTCAAACTGCCCCAGCAAAGCTTCAATGCCTGCCAGCTGACCGTACTCACACTGCAAAGTATATTCGGTTAATGGCGTCTTGCGCTGCGTCGTTAACTGACGCAACGCCTGATTCACGCCGCCACCGTAGGCTTTCACTAGCCCACCCGTACCCAGAAGGATACCGCCGTAGTAGCGCACCACCACCGCGGTAATCTCACCGATGCCACTCCCCATCAGCTGCGCGAGCATCGGTTTGCCTGCCGTACCTGCCGGTTCGCCATCGTCTGAAAATCCCAGCTGCTGCGAGTCATTGGGCGCGCCCGCCACCCACGCCACACAATGGTGGCGGGCGTCCGGGTGTTCCATTTTGACTGACTCAACAAACGCTTTCGCCGCTTCTACGCCGTCCGTATGGGCGAGCAGCGTAATGAAGCGGCTTTTTTTGATCTCTTCAACGACGCTTACCGGCGCCGCAGGGATTAACCAACTGTCCATTACGCCAGTTTTAAATCCCGTGTCATGTTTTCGATATTGTTCTCGTGGACCACCACGTTATCTTCAATACGAATACCGCCGAACGGTTTCAGGGCTTCAATTTTCTGCCAGTTGAAGTGTTTGCTGAACTGCCCTTCACGCCACGGCGCCAACAGCGATTCAATGAAGTAGATGCCCGGTTCGATGGTCAGGACCATGCCCGGTTGCAGCACGCGGGTGCAACGCAGGTAAGGATACTTCGACGGCGCGGCCAGATGCGTACCGCTGTCATCCTGCATAAAGCCAGCGACATCGTGTACCTGCAGGCCCAGCGGGTGACCAATGCCATGCGGCATAAACGGCCCGGTAAGATCGTTTTCCACCATCGCCTCTTCACTCATATCGGTGATGATTTGATGCTTACGCAGCAGCTTCGCGATGCGCTGATGGAACTGAATGTGATAATCCACGTAGCTGGTGCCCGCTTTCATAGTGGCAATCAGCGCCAGTTGCTCGTCATTCACATCCTTCACCAGATGCGCATAGTCGTTGTCGCTTTTCGCCGACCACGTACGCGTCAGGTCTGCTGCATAGCCGTTGTATTCCGCACCGGCGTCCAGCAGGAAACTGCGGATTTCAGACGGAGCCTGATGATCCAGCCTGGTGTAATGCAGAACCGAAGCATGCTCGTTAAGCGCCACGATGTTGCTGTACGGCACGTCGGTGTCGCGATGACCGGTAGCAGTCAGGTAAGCGAGGTTGATGTCAAACTCGCTCATCCCGGAACGGAACGCTTCTTCCGCGGCACGGTGTCCATTCACCGCCATTTTCTGTGCTTCGCGCATACAGGCCAGTTCGTAATCTGTTTTGTAAGCACGATAATAATGCAGGTAGTCAATAACCCCTTTCGGGTTGATATTGCTGGCCGCGATATCCAGTTGCAGCGCGCGTTCCGGAACCGGACCGATGTAACCGATATTGCCGCGAGCAGCAGGCAGTTGGCTACCGATACCATCAGCTTTTGGCAGCGCGATGATCTCAATTTCTTCCGTCCAGAAGGAGGTCGGCAGCGGCTCAACGTTGTGCCAGTAATCGACCGGCAGGTAGAACCACAATTTCGGCTTATTCACGCCATCCACCAGCAACCAGCAGTTAGGAACCTGCGTTACAGGCACCCAGGCTTTGAATTGCGGATTGACCTTAAACGGGTAGGGATGATCGTCGAGAAAGACGTTAACAAGTTCTCCTGAGTGAATAAGTAACGCATCCAGCTTGAAGCGCTCCAGCGCGTCGCGCGTCCGTTCTTGTAGGGTAACGATATGATTTTTATAGAGTGCGGCCAGTGATTCCATTTTCTATCCTTCTGTTTTTTTGACCTCAAGTGTCCGCATCTTAGCACATCGTTTTGTGAGTGCGTGATTTCTGCCGAGCGTGATCAAATCGTCATTTCTTTAATCATTCATTTGCATTTTATTAACATAAAACACACACTTCGATTCATCTGGTATGACCAGATCACCTTGCGGATTCAGGAGACTGACATGCTTTACAAAGGCGACACCCTGTACCTCGACTGGCTGGAAGATGGCATCGCCGAACTGGTGTTCGATGCCCCAGGCTCAGTCAATAAACTCGACACGGCCACCGTTGCCAGCCTGGGCCATGCGCTTGACGTGCTGGAAAAACAACCGAATTTAAAAGGGCTGCTGCTGCGTTCTAACAAAGCAGCCTTTATTGTTGGTGCCGACATCACCGAATTCCTTTCACTGTTCCTCGTGCCTGAAGAGCAACTGAGCCAGTGGCTGCATTTTGCCAACAGCGTGTTTAATCGCCTGGAAGATCTGCCTGTTCCGACTCTCTCAGCGGTTAACGGCTATGCGCTGGGCGGCGGCTGTGAGTGTGTCCTGGCGACCGATTATCGTCTGGCTACGCCGGACCTGCGCATCGGCCTGCCGGAAACCAAGCTGGGCATTATGCCAGGCTTTGGCGGCTCCGTGCGTATGCCACGTATGCTGGGTGCGGACAGCGCGCTGGAAATTATTGCTGCGGGTAAAGATGTGGGTGCTGAGCAGGCGCTAAAAATCGGTCTGGTCGATGGCGTAGTGAAGCAAGACAAACTGCTTGATGGCGCGATCGCGGTATTACGTCAGGCGATTAACGGCGACCTCGACTGGAAAGCCAAACGTCAGCCGAAGCTGGAGCCGTTGAAACTCAGTAAAATTGAAGCGGCTATGAGCTTTACCATCGCCAAAGGTATGGTGGCGCAGACGGCAGGTAAGCATTATCCCGCACCGATTACCGCGGTAAAAACCATTGAAGCAGCGGCCCGTTTTGGTCGTGAAGAAGCGCTGAATCTGGAAAATAAAAGCTTTGTTCCACTGGCGCACACCAATGAAGCCCGCGCACTGGTTGGAATTTTCCTTAACGATCAGTTCGTGAAAGCCAAAGCCAAAAAGCTCACCAAAAATGTTGAAGCGCCAAAGCAAGCGGCAGTGCTGGGCGCAGGCATTATGGGCGGCGGCATCGCTTACCAGTCGGCCTGGAAAGGCGTGCCGGTTGTCATGAAAGATATCAACGACAAATCATTAACGCTGGGCATGACCGAAGCGGCCAAGCTACTGAACAAACAGCTGGAGCGCGGCAAAATTGACGGTCTGAAAATGGCGGGCGTTATTTCCACCATTCACCCCACCCTCGACTATAGCGGTTTCGAACGCGTGGACGTGGTAGTTGAAGCGGTCGTAGAAAACCCAAAAGTGAAAAAAGCGGTACTGGCGGAAACCGAAGATCAGGTTCGCCCGGACACCGTACTGGCTTCGAATACTTCCACCATCCCAATCAACGAACTGGCCAGCGCGCTTAAGCGTCCGGAAAACTTCTGTGGGATGCACTTCTTTAACCCGGTGCACCGTATGCCGCTGGTTGAGATCATTCGCGGCGAGAAAAGCTCGGATGAAACCATCGCTAAGGTTGTCGCCTGGGCAAGCCAGATGGGCAAAACGCCGATTGTGGTTAATGACTGCCCTGGTTTCTTCGTTAACCGCGTGCTGTTTCCCTATTTTGCCGGTTTCAGTCAGCTGCTGCGCGACGGGGCGGATTTCCGCAAAGTCGACAAAGTGATGGAAAAACAGTTTGGTTGGCCGATGGGCCCGGCTTATCTGCTGGACGTGGTAGGTATTGATACCGCGCACCACGCGCAGGCGGTGATGTCCGCAGGCTTCCCTCAGCGTATGCAGAAAGATTATCGCGATGCGATAGACGCCCTGTTTGATGCTAACCGTTTCGGGCAGAAAAACGGTCTCGGATTCTGGCGTTATAAAGAAGACAACAAGGGCAAGCCGAAGAAAGAAGAAGATGCCACCGTTGACGATCTGCTGGCAGAGGTCAGCCAGCCGAAACGCGACTTCAGCGATGAAGAGATTATCGCCCGCATGATGATCCCTATGGTCAACGAAGTAGTGCGTTGCCTGGAAGAAGGCATTATCGCCAGCCCGGCAGAAGCCGATATGGCGCTGGTATACGGTCTGGGCTTCCCTCCGTTCCATGGCGGTGCGTTCCGCTGGCTGGATACGCTCGGCAGCGCGAAGTATCTCGATATGGCTCAGCAGTATCAGCACCTTGGTCCGCTGTATGAAGTTCCGGCCGGTCTGCGTGATAAAGCGCGCCATAACGAACCGTATTATCCCCAGGTTGAGCCAGCCCGCCCGGTTGGCAGCCTGAAAACGGCTTAAGGAGTCACAATGGAACAGGTTGTAATTGTTGATGCGATCCGTACCCCGATGGGCCGTTCGAAAGGGGGCGCGTTTCGGAACGTGCGGGCAGAAGATCTCTCTGCACATTTAATGCGTAGCCTGCTGGCGCGTAATCCGGCGCTGGAGCCAACCGCGCTTGATGACATTTACTGGGGCTGTGTGCAACAAACGCTGGAGCAGGGTTTCAATATCGCCCGTAATGCCGCGCTGCTAGCGGAAGTTCCGCACTCCGTTCCGGCCGTCACGGTCAATCGCCTGTGCGGTTCGTCCATGCAGGCGCTGCACGATGCGGCACGCATGATCATGACTGGTGATGCTCAGGCGTGCCTGATTGGCGGCGTTGAGCATATGGGCCATGTGCCAATGAGCCACGGCGTTGATTTCCACCCGGGTATGAGCCGCAACGTGGCGAAAGCCGCCGGGATGATGGGCCTGACCGCGGAAATGCTCTCCCGCATGCACGGCATCAGCCGTGAAATGCAGGACGCTTTCGCCGCACGTTCACACGCTCGCGCCTGGGCTGCAACACAGTCTGGCGCTTTTAAAAACGAAATCATCCCGACCGGCGGTCATGATGCCGACGGCGTGCTGAAGCAGTTTAACTACGATGAGGTTATCCGTCCGGAAACGACCGTTGAAGCGCTCTCCACCCTGCGCCCGGCGTTCGATCCGGTGAACGGAACGGTGACTGCCGGTACCTCTTCTGCGCTCTCCGACGGCGCAGCGGCGATGCTGGTAATGAGCGAAAGCCGCGCCCGTCAACTGGGTCTGACGCCGCGTGCCCGTATTCGTTCGATGGCTGTTGTCGGCTGCGATCCGTCAATCATGGGTTACGGCCCGGTTCCGGCCTCAAAGCTGGCGCTGAAAAAAGCGGGACTCTCCACCAGCGACATCGGCTTGTTTGAGATGAACGAAGCCTTTGCCGCTCAGATCCTGCCGTGTATTAAAGATCTGGGGCTAATGGAGCAGATCGATGAGAAGATCAACCTCAACGGCGGGGCGATCGCCTTGGGTCACCCGCTGGGCTGTTCTGGGGCGCGTATCAGCACCACCCTACTCAACCTGATGGAACGCAAAGACGTGCAGTTTGGTCTGGCGACGATGTGTATCGGGTTAGGTCAGGGTATCGCAACGGTATTTGAGCGAGTTTAATCAAAGCATGCCGGGGGCGCTTCGCTTGCCCGGCCTACGAAATGTTATCTCAAAGCCATTGGTGCCAGAACAAGGCGGCAAGCGAATGAATCCCGATGAGCTTACGTATAGTAAGTGATTCGGGTGAATGAGCGAAGCCAACACAGTTATGGTGCCAATGGCGAAGAGAGAAAGTTTAGTTGCCGTTCTTCCCGCCTGTCAGGGGCGGGTTTTTTATTTCCCTGAACTACCACGCACCACTAACTGCACCGGCAGCAGCAGATTCTCTTCCTGATTTTCTTCCAGCAGTAAACGCAGCGCTTCACGCCCCAGCTGTTTTTTATCAACCGCAATGGTAGTCAGCGGCGGATGTGACCAGGCCGCAGCATCGATATCATCAAACCCCACCAGCGCAAGATCTTCCGGGATACGTATACCCTGCTGCGCACACACCTGCTGAACAACCATCGCTGCCGCGTCGTTATAGGCAAAAATGGCATCGGGCGGCTCTGGCAGTCTGAGTAGCTCATTAACCGCATCCACCAGAGATTGCTCGGTATCCAGCAGCGGCGGCGCAACGACATCGTACTCTGGCGGCATTAGCAAACGGGCTTCATACAATGCCTGACGGTAGCCCTTTTCACGCTGACGGATGCTGTAGTGTGCGAGCGTACTGGCAAGAAAAGCAATGCGGCTGCGGCCTTGCGCAATCAGATGTTGCGTGGCCAGATAGCCGCCCAGGGTATTGTCAGGATTCACGCAAGGCAGTCCAGGCGCCCAGAGATCCACCAGCACCAGCGGCAATTTCATCTGTTGTAGCAGCCCAAGCAACTCAGGTTCAAAAAATCCCGCGCAGATTAGCGCATCAGGCTGGTGCAGCATTACCTGCTCACTCACTGCATCGCCTGGACCTATAGAGAGAAAGCTCAGCGCAACCCCCTTTTCGCGACACAGATCTTCTATCCCCAGCAGCAGTTGAGAGTAAAACGGTAAAGCTCGGCTGATATTGTGCTGGCGATGCAGTAAAAACAGGACACGTTTGATTTTGTCTGCGCGCAGGCGTGAAAAATCATAACCCTGCTGCTGCGCCACTGAAATAATGCGCTGTCGGGTCTCTTCACGCAGCCCCGGTTGCCCTTTTAGCGCGCGGGAAACAGCGCCAACCGAGACGCCACAAGCATCGGCAATGTCTCTGATACGTACAGGTTTCGTCATTTCACTCTCATGGATTTACTATGGCTTGTTGTGCCCCCAGCCAGGCTGCGCCGCGTACGCCGCTGCTGTCGCCGTGGCGGGCCTGAACGATCGGTGTGCGGCACTGTTTACCAAACACGTACTGCGCCACTCGCGCCTGTAAGCCTGAGTACAGTAAATCGATATTGGATACCCCGCCCCCCAGCACGATAACATCGGGATCGAGCATATTCACCACACTCGCCAACGCGCGAGCCAGTTGATCGCAATAGCGTTCCCACAACAAACAGGCGTCTGCATCACCCGATGCTACCCGTTGCATAATTTGTGGCACCCCCATATGTTGCGCGGTGTGATTCATATACTGGCGCTCCAGGCCACTACCGGAAATAAAGCTCTCAATACAGTTCAACTGTCCGCAATAGCATGTCACTTCAGCCCCGTCCCGAGATCCGTGGTAGCGCGGCAAGGCATTATGCCCCCACTCTCCGGCACAGGCGTTAGGGCCGGAGATCAACCGGTTCTCGATGCATAGACCACCGCCGCATCCGGTACAGAGGATCACGCCAAATACCACGCTATGCCCACGCCCACTACCGTCCATCGCTTCTGACAGGGTAAAGCAGTTGGCATCATTGGTAACGGGCACTGGCATTCCTAATGCACGCTCGAGATCTTGCGCAAAGGCCTGCTGATTCAGCACCAGAATGTTGGAATTCTTAATCAAACCTTCGCTATCCACCGCACCTGGCACCCCGACGCCAACCGATAAAGGCTGATTAATGGCCTGCATAGCCCTGGCTATCATCTCCGTCACGGCCTGGAAAAAATCACCGTAACGCTGCTTTGGTGTCGCACATCGTTCGCGGTAAACAATTTCACCCGCGTTATCAATCACCACCGCTTCGATTTTAGTCCCGCCGATATCCAGTCCGAGCCTCATGGTTTTTCCTCATTTGCATCTCACAATGTGATGCGGTTTAGCTTGCCTATTTTGTTTACTAAACACATGGAGAGCTGTCACAAAAACTCAATTTATGTTTGAGTGACGGACATATTATGTTTACTAAAAAATAATTATGATGAGAAAGAGAGGCAATGACGCCGGGCCTGCGCCCTGCCAGTTGGAAGACAGATGATTGATGGATGCGCCGGAAGGGCTCCGGCGCACAGCGCTTAAATGAACGCGAAAGCGTCGCCAAACAGGCGATCTTCACGCGCACTGCGTTCATTACAGAACAGATCGCGCGCGATTTTGGCCATTTCAAAACGACCGGCAATGTAGATATCGTGCTCAGCCAGGGTACCGTAATCCTGCAATACCGCCGTTAACACGGTTCCCGTACGACCACGCCAGCCGTCTTCTGGCTGTTCCACCACTGGCTCAACGCGCAGATTCGGGTGATTAACAGACAACGCTTCCAGTTCGGAGAGATCGTAGAGATGCTTCTCTTCGCGCCCACCCCAGTAAATGGTGATATCGCGGTTTGGATTACGCGCCAGTGCAGTAAGCAGAATGGAACGCACGTAAGAGAACCCTGTACCACCGGCAATCAGGATCAGCGGGCGCTCGTCTTCATCACGCAGCCAGGCTTCGCCATGCGGAATGTCGACCTTGATTTCCCGGTCTTTCAGAATGCGGTCCATCACAGCCATGGCATAAAGATTTAGCTCAGAGGCGCCAACGTGCAGCTCAATGAATCCTTGCTCGTCCGGCGTGGATGCCATGGAGAACGGACGCTTATCCCTTTCGTCCATCACGACCATTAAATACTGGCCAGCACGAAAGGAAAACGCCGCGTCTGGCACTAAACGAACGCGATATACGGTATCAGTGATAGCTTCTACCGAGGTCACTTTACAGCTTAAGGTTGCCATGCGCTCTCTCTGTCGGATCAATAGGCAAAATGATCGCGCCTCAGGCGCTTTTGCCGTCATTAAAGATGGCCAGTTCATCCCAAATTGCGTCAATACGCGCAGTTACTTCAGGATCTTTTTTAATCGGGCGTCCCCATTCGCGTTGGGTTTCGCCCGGCCATTTATTTGTGGCATCCAGCCCCATTTTTGAACCCAGGCCGGAAACCGGCGAGGCAAAGTCCAGGTAATCAATTGGCGTATTCTCTACCAGTACCGTATCCCGAGCCGGGTCCATACGGGTAGTAATTGCCCAAATCACATCATTCCAGTCGCGTGCATTGACATCATCATCGCAGACAATAACAAATTTGGTGTACATAAACTGGCGCAAAAACGACCAAACACCCATCATGACGCGTTTGGCATGACCAGCGTACTGTTTTTTCATCGTCACCACGGCCAGACGATATGAACAGCCTTCCGGAGGCAGGTAAAAATCGACGATTTCCGGGAACTGCTTTTGCAGAATAGGAACGAAAACTTCGTTCAGCGCCACACCAAGCACCGCGGGCTCATCAGGCGGACGTCCGGTATAAGTAGAGTGATAAATCGCCTCTTCACGCTGGGTAATGTGCGTGACGGTAAAGACCGGAAAGCTATCTACTTCGTTGTAGTAGCCGGTATGATCGCCATACGGTCCTTCCGGGGCCAGCTCACCCGGTTCGATATACCCTTCCAGCACGATTTCAGCACTGGCGGGCACTTCCAGATCGTTGGAAATACATTTGACCACTTCGGTCTTGGTGCCACGTAACAGCCCGGCAAATGCGTACTCGGATAATGTATCAGGGACGGGCGTCACGGCCCCCAGAATGGTCGCAGGATCTGCCCCCAACGCCACCGAAACCGGGAAGCGTTCGCCAGGATGCGCCGCACACCACTCCTGGTAATCGAGCGCGCCGCCGCGGTGGGACAGCCAGCGCATAATAAGCTTGTTTTTGCCAATCAGCTGCTGGCGATAAATGCCCAGATTCTGCCGCTCTTTATGCGGACCACGCGTTACGGTTAGCCCCCAGGTAATCAGCGGTGCGGCATCTTCCGGCCAACAGGTCATAATCGGAATACGGTTTAAATCGACGTCATCACCGGAGTAGATTTTTTGCTGACAAGGCGCACCGCGCAACCGCTTAGTCGGCATGTTCAGCACCTGCTTAAACTGCGGCAGCTTATCAAACAGATCGCGGAATCCTTTCGGTGGCTCCGGCTCTTTCAAAAACGCCAACAGTTTACCGACTTCCCGTAGTGCCGAGACATCTTCCTGCCCCATCCCCATCGCAACACGCTTCGGTGTGCCAAACAGGTTACACAGCACCGGCATTGAATAGCCTTTAGGATTCTCAAACAGTAACGCAGGCCCACCAGCACGCAGGGTGCGATCGGCAATTTCAGTAATTTCCAGGTGGGGATCCACCTCAAGCGAAATGCGTTTGAGCTCGCCCTGCTGTTCAAGCAGCGTCAGGAAGTCGCGTAAATCGTGATATTTCATGGCGTCCATTGTGGCCTCTTCGTAAGCGCTTCATTATACGGCGTTCATCATTGTGATGCTGTATTTTTGTTAAATTAGCGTGAACTCTGGCGATACATATAAGCCCTAGGAGTATATACCCGTTGGGTTTCAGCCTGCTTTGAGGCGGGTATAATTAACTTAACTCATGGCTTTTGCTATGCTAGCGCTCAGAACAAGCGAATAAGAGTTATTATGCAATCCTGGTATTTACTGTACTGCAAACGTGGGCAACTTCAGCGAGCCCAGGAACACCTGGAAAGACAGGCGGTGAACTGCCTGACGCCTATGATCACCCTGGAAAAAATGGTGCGCGGTAAACGTACCACAGTCTGTGAACCACTATTCCCTAATTACATGTTTGTCGAGTTCGACCCGGAAGTGATCCACACCACCACGATCAACGCCACGCGTGGTGTCAGCCATTTCGTTCGTTTTGGAGCGACGCCTGCGACTGTCCCATCCCCCGTAATTCACCAGCTTTCTATCTACAAGCCTGAAGGTATTGTTGACCCGCAAACCCCTCAGCCTGGGGACAGCGTGATTATTACTGAAGGGGCGTTTGAGGGACTGAAAGCGATCTTCACCGAACCGGATGGCGAAGCGCGTTCCATGCTGCTGCTTAACCTCTTGAATAAAGAGATTAAGCAGAGCGTGAAAAATACCGGTTTTCGAAAGATATAAGCCGTTTAGAAGGTCACTTCGAACAGCGTTCTGACGTTGGCATCAATGGTTGCTGACAGCCATTGAGAATCTTCCCCACGCCAGTGAGCAATTCGCTCAAGAATATGCGGCAGGTGCGCCGGTTCATTGCGACGTGACGTCGGTTTAGGCGTTAAGTCGCGAGGGAGTAGATAAGGTGCATCGGTTTCTATCAGCAGTCTTTCCACCGGAATAAACGGCAGCAGCTCCCGCAGTTCCATCCCCCGGCGTTCATCACAGACCCACCCGGTGATACCGATATAAAGCCCTCGGTCCACACAGTCCTGCATCTCCTGGCGCGAACCGGTGAAACAGTGCAGCACCGCGCCTGGGAGGCTGTCGAGCCACGGCTCCAGCAACGTCAGAAAACGCTCATGCGCATCCCGACAATGCATGAAAATCGGCATCTGCAGTTCAGCAGCAATGCGCAGTTGCGCTTCAAAAGCACGTTCCTGCTCCTGCGGCGTGGAGAAATTGCGATTGAAATCCAGGCCGCACTCACCAATAGCGACTACCTTCGATTGGTTTGCCAGCGCGATGATCTCGTCTTCCGTAGAGGATTGCCATTGGCTGCTGTCATGCGGATGCACGCCAGCCGTGGACCAGCAATGCGGATAATGCTGCGCCAGCTTTAACGCCTGCTGGCTTTCGTGAAGGTTTGTTCCGGTCAGAAGCATACCGTTTACGCCCGCAGCAAAGGCGCGCGCCACGACCTCATCCCGGTCTTTCGCAAATTGTGAACTGGTTAAATTAACGCCAATATCAAACATGCTTCCTCCCATATGACAACCGCCCTGACGGGCGGTTGAATTTATTCTTCAGTTTTCTCGGTGGCTTCGGCTTCTTTTGCTTCTTCAGCCTCGTTGTCCTCATCCCGCGTACGTCGCTTACCGACATAGAAACGAGAGAAGAAAACACCCACCTCGAACAGGCAGTACATCGGTATCGCCAACAACGTTTGCGAGAAGACATCTGGCGGAGTCAGTAGCATCCCGACGACAAAGGCACCCACCACAACATAAGGACGCTTTTTGCGTAAATCATCTGGCGTCGTAATGCCCATCCAGCATAGCAGCACGATGGCGACAGGCACCTCAAAAGAGACACCGAAAGCCATAAATAGCGCCATTACAAAGCTGAGATAGCTGGCAATGTCCGTTGATACCTGCACGCCTTGCGGAGCCGTGTTGGCCAGAAAACCAAACGCTAACGGGAAGACAACAAAATAGGCGAATGCCATGCCGATGTAGAACAACAACGAACTGGAGACCAGCAGCGGAACAACCAGACGGCGTTCATGTTTATACAACGCCGGCGCAATAAATGCCCACACCTGGTAGAGGATCACTGGCGCTGACAGGATCAGCGATACCATGAAGGTCAACTTGATTGGGGTAAAGAACGGCGAAGCCACATCGGTGGCGATCATCGTTGCACCCTGCGGCATCTGTTTAATCAACGGCGCCGCGACCATATGGTAAATGTCGTTGGCAAAGTAAACCAACGCCAGAAAGATCACGATTACCGCAATGATGCAGTTCAGGAGTCGCTTACGCAGCTCAATAAGATGCGTGATGAGCGGTTGGGTATCTTCTACAGCCATGTTTACGGTTTATCACTCGACGAGGGGGAGGATTCGGCAACAGGTGCGACAGCTTTCTTTTCTGCATCCATTAACGTAGCGGAAGTGTTTTCCGTTGGCTCTGGCGTTTTAGCACCCGTGGATTCCGGTTTTTGCTCCGGCGAACTGGCCTGGTTTTCAGCGGCAGCAGGGGTGACCCCTTCTCGCTGCGCTTCAGCTTCTTTCACCACCGGATTATGGATAGTGTGCGCTTCATCGCTCTCTTTCTCAGGATCGTGCACACTGTAAGAACGCTTCATCGACTCTGCCGCTTCACGCAGCTCATCCATTGAGGCTTTCAACTCCGGGGTCAGATTTGTCAGGCTCGCTTTCTCTACTTTCTTCAGGCTGTCCTGAAACTCCTGAAGCTTAAGCTCCTGGGTCAGTTCATTCTGAACAGTAGTTGCCAGGGAACGCAAAGCACGAACCCAACCAGCAACCGTTTTTACCGCTACAGGTAAACGTTGCGGCCCCAGGACGATGAGGCCGATCACGAACACCAATAACAGTTCGCTAAAACCGATATCAAACACGGATTATACCTGCTCTTTATCTTGGCTTTTGGCGTCTTCTTTTTTCACTTCGCCCTGCTTATCGGTAATGGATTTAGCAGTAAAATCAGCGTCCTGGCTGGTTTTATCTTGCTTTGGCTCATCATCACCCATTGCTTTTTTGAAGCCTTTAATCGACGCGCCAAGATCGGAACCGATGGAGCCGAGTTTCTTGGTGCCAAATAGCAGTACAACGATGACGGCAATGATCAACAACTGCCAAATACTGATACCACCCATACATGTTCCTCTGTCATAGATGATGAATTAATAAGGCCGTAGTATACGTTACACGACCTGCCTAGGGCGATGAAAAATTCAGCGCATTTTGCGCCAGCCGATCAACCAGGCTAAGACGCCGCCGGCCATTAACCAGCCCGGCATAAGCCCCCACTCAGGACGGCTTACCAGCAGGAATGTTCCACTGAGCAACAATGTTGCACCAATGCCCAATAAATAACGGGATTGTCCCTGACGTACATGATTCGCGTGAAGCTCGCGGGCAATCTTATCAACACTGTGCTGTAAATATTTGCCCTGGCGCAAACTGTCATACACCAGTTCAGGTATTTCTGGCATTTTTTCGACCCAGAACGGTGCTTTTTCTTTAAATGCCCTAACAAGCGCCGGAATACCGACCTGATCTTTGATCCAGGATTCGAGGAAAGGCTTGGCCGTTTTCCACAAATCTAACTGCGGGTAGAGCTGACGTCCGACACCTTCAACGTACAGCAGCGTCTTCTGTAGCAATACCAGTTGAGGCTGAACTTCCATATTGAATCGGCGCGCTGTGTTGAACAGATTTAACAGCACATGACCAAAGGAAATCTCCGCCAGCGGTTTTTCGAAAATCGGCTCGCACACGGTACGAATGGCAAATTCAAACTCTTCTACGTTGGTATCCGGCGGAACCCAGCCAGAATCCACATGCAGTTCAGCAACTTTGCGGTAGTCGCGGTTAAAAAACGCGATGAAGTTTTCAGCCAGATAACGCTTATCTTCTTTGTTTAAAGAACCCACAATCCCACAATCAATACCAATGTATTTCGGGTTTTCGGGATGCTCATAACTCACGAAAATGTTCCCAGGGTGCATATCCGCATGGAAAAAGCTGTCGCGGAATACCTGAGTAAAGAAGACCTGAACACCGCGTTCAGCCAGCAGCTTCATATTGGTGCCGTTCTTCTCAAGCGAGGTGACATCTGAAACGGGAATACCGTAAATGCGCTCCATCACCATCATGTTCTGACTGCAATAGTCAGAGTACACTTCCGGGATGTACAGCATTGGGCTGTCTTCAAAATTACGTCGCAGCTGAATCGCGTTCGCCGACTCGCGCAGCAGATTCAGCTCATCAATCAACGTTTTTTCATATTCACGGACCACTTCTGTTGGTCGCAGGCGGCGGCCGTCTGGCATCAGGCGAGGTACCCAGCGAGCAAGGCGGTAGATCAGTTTCAAATCCGCTTTAATTACCGGCAGTATGTCCGGGCGGATAACTTTGATCACCACCTCTTTCCCATTCGATTTCAGTCGCGCGGTGTGAACCTGAGCAATAGACGCGGATGCCAGCGGTGTGATCTCAAAATCATCAAACCATTCCTCGACGGGCAGCCCCCCCATCGCCTCTTCGATTTGTTCTTTCGCTCTTTGCCCATCGAATGGGGCTACCCGATCCTGCAATAACGCTAGCTGATCGGCGATGTGTGGCGGGAAAAGATCGCGGCGGGTAGAGAGCATTTGCCCGAACTTAATCCACACCGGGCCGAGCTCCTGTAAAGCCAGTCTCAGCCGTTCTCCCAGCGGTTTGTCTTTATGTCGGTTGGGCATCCAGAACAGCGTGTAACGCCACAGCCGGAGTGGCAGCGTGATACGCATTTTGGGGATGAGTTCATCAAGACCGTAGCTTAAAAAAGTGCGAATGATGAAATAAAGGCGCCGTACTTCACCTGGCGTCATTTGGCCTCCAGTTTTTCCAGCCGTTTGGCCAGAGATTCGACCGCACGCTCAACGGCTGCCGTTTCTTCTGCAAACCATGCAACCTCAAGCGGACCTGGAGCCATACGCCACTCTTCGGTGATCGCTTCGGCAACATAGCGCTGCTGGCGTTGAATGTTGTGGCACAGGAACTTCGCTCCACCACGCAAAACTTTGCTGACCCCTTCCGCGACGATATCGCCGGTATAGGGGGCTAACAGTTCTGCGGGATCAAACTCCGCCAGATCGGCCAACGCGACAAAGTTCTGTACCACCTGGATATCGCCCTGAACCTCCAGCTCACCACTGCGGATAAGCGTGGTGAGTTGCTGCCGGTCGCGTAATTTCGGTAACACGCTGGCATGTGTGATTACGGTGCAATCGGCTTCGCCTTCCCATGCCCCCAGCACATCGACCTGGCGCTCACTAAACACCAGCACTAACGGTGTTGAAAATCCTTTGAGCTCAACACGCAGCACTTTGCCCTGTAAACGCGTTCTGGCTGACTTGAGCGCAGGAGAACGATACAGAAAGGTGTTAAGCAAATTTTCAACGCCGGCGGTCACTAAGGGTTTTAAAGGCATCCCCAATCTCCTGTCAGAACTTGTAACCACGATGCAGCGCAACGACACCTGCCGTCAGGTTGTAGTAATCAACGCTTTCGAACCCGGCATCTTGCATCATTGCTTTTAAGGTGTCCTGATCGGGATGCATGCGGATGGACTCCGCCAAATAGCGATAACTGTCTGCATCGCTTGCCACCATAGAACCAATGCGCGGCAAAACGTGGAAAGAGTATGCGTCGTAGGCTTTGCTCAGCGGTTCGATAATCGGCTTGGAGAACTCCAGCACCAGTAGACGTCCGCCCGGCTTCAACACGCGATACATAGATCGTAATGCTTTGTCTTTATCCGTTACGTTGCGCAGACCGAAAGAGATGGTGATGCAGTCAAACGTGTTGTCTGGGAAAGGTAATGCTTCCGCATTCGCCTGAACGTACTCAACGTTACCCACGACGCCGATATTACGCAGCTTTTCGCGACCCATTTTGAGCATTGAGTCGTTGATATCCGCCAGCACAACTTTGCCAGTTTCGCCTACCATGCGAGAGAATTTCGCCGTTAGATCGCCCGTACCGCCCGCTAAATCGAGAACGGTTTGCCCGCGACGCACGCCACTGCAGTCAATGGTGAAGCGCTTCCACAAACGATGAATGCCAAATGACATTAAGTCATTCATAACGTCATATTTAGACGCCACAGAATGAAAAACGTGGGCCACCATGTCAGCTTTCTGCTCTTTAGCGACGGTCTGAAAGCCAAAGTGCGTCGTTTCTTGTGAATTATCCACCATCTCAGTGCCTGCTCATCCAAAAAATGTTCAAGAAGTGTAACAGATTGGACCAATTTGCCCTACCCTTCTGCCCGGTTCAACTACCCCAAACGGACTAGTTTGATTGCTGGTTTACCGCTTCATCATCAGGGTAAGGTTCATCCTGCTGCGTCTCAGGGACCGAGCGCAAGCGGTACTCTTCATCCTGCGTAGTGGCTTGTTCAGCCAGTTCAGGATTAATCTCGCGCTTAATTTCCACGCCTAAACTGCGAAACGCTTCTGCCTGCGACAGGACGTTTCCACGGCCTGAAGAGAGTTTTTTCATCGCCTGTCGGTAGTTATCCTGAGCTTTATCCAGGCTTTGGCCAATTGCCGACATATCATCCACAAACAATCGCATCTTGTCATAAAGTTTGCTGGCCCGATCGGCAATCTGTTGCGCATTACGACTCTGATGCTCGTAGCGCCACAAGTTGGCAATCGTGCGCAATGCCACCAACAACGTGGTAGGGCTAACCAGCATAATGTTATTTTTAAGGGCTTCGGTAATCAGTTCAGGCTGTCTATCGAGCGCCAGTAAAAAAGCAGGCTCAACGGGGATAAACATCAGCACATAGTCAAGTGTGCGCAGCCCAGGAAGCTGCTGATAGTCTTTGCGCCCCAGCAAACGGATATGGTTTCGTACCGAGGCGATGTGCTCCTGCAACGCGCTCTCGCGGGTGTATTCATCTTCAGCATTAAAATAGCGTTCATAGGCGACCAGCGTCATTTTCGCGTCGATCACCACATCTTTGCCCTGCGGTAACCGGACGATGACATCTGGCTGCATCCGCGAACGGGCGTCGTTCTCAATGCTGACCTGGGTTTCGTATTCATAGCCTTCGCGCAGACCGGAAGCCTCAAGCACCCGCGTGAGTACGACCTCGCCCCAGTTGCCCTGCGTTTTGTTATCGCCTTTTAATGCCCGCGTCAGGTTTACCGCTTCCTGCGCCATCTGCACGTTCAGTTGCTGCAGATTACGAATTTCGTGCGCCAGAGTATGGCGTTCTTGCGCCTCTTTACCAAAGCTATCCTGAACCTGGCGTCGAAAACCGTCCAGTTGTTCGCGAAGCGGTGTAAGCAGGCTGTTCAGGCTTTGGCGATTTTGCTCATCTACACGACGGTTGCTGTGCTCGAAAATACGGTTCGCCAGATTTTCAAATTGTTCGCTCAGACGCTGTTCGCTGTTGAACATCTGGCGGATTTTATCTTCCGCATGCTGCTGCGTCGCTTCCAGTCGGGTAGTGACTTCTCGAAGATCGGCTTCCTGAGAGGTGTTGATGCTGTGCAGACTTCGCAATTCGTTATTGAGTAGTTCGCACTCATCGCGCCAGTGGGCTTCCTGTGAGAGCTGCTGGCGGGCGGCGCTTAGCGCAATATCCAGTTCGCGTCGTTCTTCGATGAGGTCGGCACGGATCCGATCGGCATGCGCTTTTGTTGCCAGCCACCCCACCAGCAGCCCAGCGGCTAACGCCAGCACGGCACTCATCATAATTGAAATATCCACAACGCCCCCTTACAGCAACGACTTACCCGCACAAAATAGAATTGTGCTGTATAAACGTCCAGTTTAAAAGGAATTTCCTGCGAGGCACTACGCAAAATAAAAAGGCCGAACGCGTCGGCCTTTTTGAATAGACGGGAGAATTACAGTAAACGACGCGCAGCTTCCACCACGATTTTCACCGCGTGGCTTTCTGTTTGTTTCATCGTTTCCGCATTAGGGATCTCTTGCTGAGTACGGTTCACGATAACCCCCGCGACCATACCAGCACGCAGACCCTGGCTTGCGCACATGGTGAGCAGCGTAGCAGATTCCATTTCGTAGTTCATGACGCCCATAGACTGCCACTCTTCCATTGAGCCTTTGAAACGGCTCACTACGCGACCAGAGAAGGTGTCATAACGCTCCTGGCCCGGATAGAAGGTATCAGAAGACGCGGTAACGCCTACGTGGGTGGTGGCGCCGATAGATTTCGCCGCTTCCACCAGCGCGGTGGTGCACTCGAAGTCCGCGACAGCCGGGAATTCCATTGGCGCGAAGTGCAGGCTTGCACCGTCCAGACGGACAGATGCTGTGGTGACCAGTACATCACCTACATTGATATGTGGCTGGATGGCGCCAGTCGTACCGATACGCAGGAAGGTACGAATGCCCAGCTGTGCCAGTTCTTCTACGGCAATAGAGGTTGACGGACCGCCGATACCGGTAGAGCACACGATCACGGCTTTACCATCCAGCTCAGCACGCCAGGTAGTGAACTCGCGATGAGATGCCAGCTTAACCGGCTTATCCATCAGCGCGGCGATCTTTTCCACACGCTCCGGGTCGCCAGGGACGATAGCGAGCTGAGCCCCTTGTAAATCGTTCTTAGTGAGGCCGAGATGAAAAACATCAGACTTAGACATAAAAACTCCTCTGTGAATCGGTTTTGTCAGAAGAAGCAAAAACACACTTTACCGAAGGCATGAACATATTTTCGTGACAGTCATCACTATGATGTAAATCAATTGCATTCCATTACCATAAAATAGTGACTTGAATCACATAAATGATGCGATGTAAGGAAGCCCTGCACAAAAGATAGACCGTTTAAGGCAATGTGGTTCGTTGCATGTGTCTATAGTTAACAATGCGCTTTTTGGCTGAATATTTAAGGGTACGGAGAATACCATGACAACACGACAATCTGGCTTTGCACCTGCTGTATCTCCACCGACGTCTACCACGGTTCACACTCCGGATAACGCAATTATCGCCGGTGTAACGTCCATACCTTCACAAGGCGATGATATGCCAGCGTATCACGCACGACCAAAACAGTCCGATGGCCCGCTGCCTGTGGTCATTGTCGTGCAGGAGATTTTTGGCATTCATGAACACATTCGTGACGTTTGCCGCCGTCTGGCTCTGGAAGGGTATCTGGCTATCGCACCAGAGCTCTATTTTCGTGAAGGCGATCCCAATGACTTTGCCGATATCCCCACGTTGCTCAGCAGCCTTGTCGCCAAAGTGCCTGACTCTCAGGTATTGGCCGATCTGGATCATGTCGCCAGTTGGGCTTCTCGTAACGGAGGAGATGCCCACCAGTTGATGATCACCGGATTTTGCTGGGGTGGACGCATCACCTGGCTGTATGCAGCTCATAATCCGCAGTTAAAAGCGGCGGTAGCGTGGTATGGCAAACTGGTGGGCGATAAAACTCTCAACTCGCCGAAACATCCTGTTGATATCGCGACCGATCTTAACGCCCCTGTTCTGGGACTTTATGGCGGCCAGGACACCAGTATTCCGCAAGATACCGTTGAAACAATGCGTCAGGCGCTGCGCGCCGCCAATGCAAAAGCGGAAATTGTGGTCTATCCCGATGCCGGACATGCGTTTAACGCCGATTATCGTCCGAGCTATCACGAAGAGTCCGCGAAAGATGGCTGGCTGAGAATGCTGGAGTGGTTCACACAATACGGCGGGAAGAAATAAACGTTAATTGCCCGGCGGCGACTACACCTTACCGGGCCTACAACTCTTGCTATTTCCTGTAAGCCGGGTAAGCGCTTGCGCTTCCCGGCCACCGGCAAGGAATTACGCCTGACGTAGGTTCTGCGCGGCTTTGACCATGTTCGCCAGCGCGGCGCGGGTTTCCGGCCAACCGCGCGTTTTCAGGCCGCAGTCCGGGTTGACCCACAGACGCTCGGCAGGAATACGCTGCTCGGCTTTCTTCAGCAGGGCTTCAATCCACTCCACGCTCGGGACGTTCGGCGAGTGAATATCGTATACGCCCGGCCCGATTTCGTTCGGATAGTCGAACTCTTCAAACGACTCCAGCAACTCCATATCAGAGCGTGAAGTCTCAATGGTGATCACGTCCGCGTCCAGCGCCGCAATGGAGTCCATGATGTCGTTGAACTCGCAGTAACACATGTGGGTGTGGATCTGGGTTTCATCCTTCGCCACCGCCGCGTTGATGCGGAAGGCTTCCACGCCCCACTCCAGATACGCCGCCCAGTCGCTGCGGCGCAGTGGCAGACCTTCGCGCAGTGCCGGTTCGTCAATCTGGATGATGCCAATACCCGCCGCTTCCAGATCCGCTACCTCATCACGCAGCGCCAGCGCAATCTGCTTAGCGATGGTTTCACGCGTCACGTCTTCACGCGGGAATGACCAGCAGAGAATGGTCACCGGACCGGTCAACATGCCTTTTACCGGTTTGTCGGTCAGCGACTGGGCATACTTCGCCCACTCCACGGTGATCGCTTCCGGGCGGCTGACATCGCCAATAACCACCGGTGGTTTCACGCAGCGAGAGCCGTAGCTCTGCACCCAACCGTTCTGGGTAAAGACGAAACCGTCCAGGTGCTCGCCAAAATATTCCACCATGTCGTTACGTTCGGCTTCACCGTGCACCAGCACGTCGAGCCCCAGACGTTCCTGTTCAACAATCGCCTGTTTGATATGTTCCGCGATACCGGTGCGGTAGTTACTTGCATCCAGGTTGCCCTTTTTGAAGTCCAGACGCAGGCCGCGAATTTCCGTGGTTTGCGGGAATGAGCCGATAGTGGTGGTCGGCCATGCCGGCAGATTAAAGCGGGCACGCTGCGCTTCGGCGCGAACCGGGTAAGCGTTGGCACGTTGGCTGTCCTGGGCGGTGATCGCCGCCAGACGTTTTTCCACTGCGGCGTTGTGTACGCGGGTAGAGTGACGACGAGCCTGGATCGGTGCGCTCCACGCCATAATTGCCGCCGTATCACCGCTGTTCAACGCATCACGCAGCAGCGCCAGCTCGCTGCATTTTTGTAGGGCGAAGGCAAACCAGCTCTTCACTTCTGCATCAAGGCGGGTTTCCACGCTGAGATCGATTGGGCTGTGCAGCAGGGAGCAGGAAGAAGCTACCCACAGGTCACGTTTCCCGACGATATCTTTAATTTGCGCGTATTTTTCGCTGAGATCGGCACGCCAGACGTTGCGACCGTTCACCAGCCCCGCTGACAGCAACCAGTCGGCAGGCAGACGCTTGTGCAGCTCGGTCACTTCATCTTTACCGTGCACGAAGTCAACGTGCAGCCCCTGCACCGGCAGCGCGGTAATGGTTTCCAGGTTTGGCGTTACGCCTTCGAAGTAGGTGGTCAGCAGCAGCTTTACCTGACCCGTCAGCGCGTCATACGCTGGTTTGAAGGCGTTCAGCCAAACCTGAGGCAGCTCCAGCACCAGAGCCGGTTCATCAATCTGCACCCACTCAATACCGCGTTTCGCCAGCTCAGCCAGCACCTGCTGGTAAACCGGCAGAATATCGTTCAACAGGCTCAGGCGGTCAAACTGTTCGCCCTTCACTTTCCCCAGCCACAGGTAAGTTACCGGTCCCAGCAGCACAGGTTTCACCTTGTGACCGAGCGCCAACGCTTCATCCACTTCATCCAGCAGTTGGGTCCAGGTCAGTTTGAACTGCTGACCTTTGGTGAACTCTGGCACCATGTAGTGATAGTTGGTGTTAAACCATTTGGTCATTTCTGCCGCCGCCGCGGGCTCCCCGGTTGGTGCGCGGCCACGGCCAATGCGGAATAAGGTATCGATATCGACCGAGCCGTCTTTATTTTGATGACGAGCCGGAACGTTGCCGAGCAGCAGGCTGGTGGTCAGCACGTGATCGTACCAGGCAAAATCGCCCACCGGCAGCAGGTCAACGCCCGCCTGCTTCTGCTGATCCCAGTGACGGGCACGCAGCTCGCGGCCAACGGTTAGCAAATCTTCGCGGGAAGAATTTCCCGCCCAGTAGCTTTCTTGCGCTTTTTTCAGCTCGCGACGCAGGCCAACGCGAGGGAAACCGAGGGTGTGATTAAGTATTGTCATTTTTCTTCCTCTAATTATATGTAAATCCTATTGATTTTTAATTTAAGGAAGGTGGCAAGTTTATTCATCCCAGGAGCTTACTGAAGTAAGTGACCGGGGTGGAAAAACGCAGCCAACGCACCATAAATTTAAAAGACGAAGGATTTTAGCCATCCAGATGTTTACACATCCATAATTGACAGTTACTGTATATTCCTCAAGCGCAATTTGTTCATGCCGAAGTGAAGGACTTTCATGATCGAGATTAAACACCTGAAAACGCTCCAGGCGTTGCGGAATAGTGGTTCGCTGGCGGCCGCAGCGGCGACGTTGCATCAGACCCAATCCGCCCTCTCTCACCAATTCAGCGATCTGGAACAGCGCCTTGGCTTTCGACTTTTTATCCGTAAAAGCCAGCCTCTGCGCTTTACGCCGCAAGGCGAAATTTTGCTGCAGTTAGCAAATCAGGTGTTGCCGCAAATTGGTCGTGCGCTGCAGGCCTGCAACGAACCGCAGCAAACCCGGCTGCGGATCGCTATTGAATGCCATAGCTGTATTCAATGGCTGACGCCCGCGCTGGAGAATTTTCGTGCCAACTGGCCGCAAGTGGAGATGGACTTTAAATCCGGCGTGACGTTCGATCCGCAACCAGCGCTACAACAGGATGAGCTGGATCTGGTGCTGACATCCGACATTCTGCCGCGTAGCGGACTGCACTACTCGCCGATGTTCGATTTTGAAGTCCGCCTGGTACTGGCGCCGGACCATCCGCTGGCCAGCAAGACGCAGATCACGCCGGAGGATTTAGCCAGTGAGACGCTGCTTATTTACCCGGTGCAACGGAGTCGACTGGATGTCTGGCGGCATTTCTTGCAGCCTGCGGGCGTTAGTCCGTCGCTGAAGAGCGTGGATAACACCCTGCTGCTGATTCAGATGGTTGCAGCCAGAATGGGTATTGCAGCTTTACCGCACTGGGTGGTGGAGAGTTTTGAACGCCAGGGCCTGGTGGTGACCAAAACCCTGGGCGATGGATTGTGGAGTCGGCTGTACGCCGCCGTGCGCGATGGCGAGCAGCGACAGCCGGTCACGGAAGCGTTTATTCGCTCAGCGCGGAATCACGCCTGCGATCACCTGCCGTTTGTACGGAGTGCGGAACGACCCACTTTCGATGTACCCACAGTGAAGCCACTATCACAGCCGCACCAATGATGAAGCTTGGCCAGTGAGGCTGTTGATGCCAGATAGCCAGGTTAACCAGCAGCCCGGCCGGCACATGCATATTGTTCATGATGCCCAGCGTCCCCGCATCCACCTGGGTCGCGCCGTAGTTCCACATAAAGTAACCAATGCCGGACGCTGCCACGCCAAGAAAGACCAGAATTCCCCACTGTAGCGTGGTTGCAGGCATTTTCTGCGCATTCCCCAGCATGAACCAGGCCACGACCGCCACCATAAAGGCCCCCATGTAAAACCAGGCAAAGGCGTTGTGCTGCGGCATTGGCCGCGTTTCCATCAGACGCTTGTAGCCCACCATGCCAATGGCAAAGCTGATATTGGACAACTGCACCAGCAGCAGGCCGGTCCAGAAGTGGCTGGTCACCTGATCGTAACGAATGATCCCCGCACCAATCACCGCCAGCAACGCACTGAAGGCGTAGCTCCAGCGCAGACGACGTCCGCTCATCAGGTCATAAATCAGCGTAATGTAGAGCGGCGTCAGCACGGTAAAGAGCAGCAGTTCTGAAACCGTCAGGTACAGATAGGCGTGAAAACTCAGCATATACATAATGCCAAGCTGCATGGCGCCCACCAGCATATACAGCGCGATGGTTTTTACGCTATGCCCACGGGTACGTAAAAATGGCAGGAACACCAGCGCCGCCAGCCCAACGCGCACCAGCACCGCAAAATAGCTATCGACATGACCGGCAAGGTACTCGCCAAACAGGCTAAAGGAAAAGGCCCACAGAATTGTGGTAATGATGAGTAACGCCACAATGGATGTCTCTTAACAAAAGGTACGCCCATTGTAGCGAAGTTTTAAGTTGACATCTGGTCAACTAACGAACAAAAACATTACTGCAAAAACAGCTCACGCAGATAATGCGGCACGGCATCGTCGGCATTAAGACCAATGACTTCCAGTTCCGGATGCAGATCCTTCAGGCGCTGGTGAGCATTGCCCATAATGCAGCCTTTGCCCGCCATGGAGAGCATTTCCGCGTCGTTCATCCCGTCGCCAAAAGCGATACAATCTTTCAGGCTATAGCCCATAGCTTTCGCCACCGCTTCCAGCGCATGGCCTTTCGATACGCCGCCAGCCATGACTTCCAGGCAGGTAAGCGTAGAGAAACTGACGTTGACGCGGTCGCCCCAGCGGGCGTTAATCGCCTGCTCCAGCGGCAGCAGCCTTTCGTGAGAATCGGTGGTGAAAAACACCTTACTCACGCCTTCCGGCTCCAGTAACGCAGGTTCAAACAGTGAATAGTTAAACACTGCTTCTTTGAAGAAGCGCATTTCGTCCGGGCGATGGCGGTTCATAAACCACTCATCATCACGATAAACGTTGGTCACGATGTCCGGGTTTGCATTCACTACGCCAAACAGGTCGCTGGCAATGTCGCGATCCAGGTTATGCGAAAACACCAGATTTCCGTCAGAATCATGCACCCGCGCACCGTTGGACGTGATCATGTAGGTTTTAATGCCGAGGTTATCGCGAATTTGCCCCACATCAACATGATGACGGCCAGTCGCAAACACGAAGTTAACGCCACGAGCGGTCAATAACTTCAGCGTCTCTTTGGCATAAGGGGACAGAGTATGGTCGGGAGAAAGCAGCGTACCGTCTAAATCAGACGCAACAACCTGATACATAAGAAAATTCAACCTCTAGGCAAAGCGGGTTCCGCTGGATGAGTTATGCTTGTCGAAAAATTCGACAATAGCGTTAAGCGCGACTGAGCGCATTGCGTCCTTTTCAAAAAGGATCTCATGGTACGCGCCTTTGATGACCAGCGGCTGCCCCCCTTCTACGGGATGACCCGCTGCGGCGCGGAGTTCACAAAAACGATCGTGCATGCGGTTATCTACCACACGCTCTTCTTCGGCCTGAATCAGCAGCGTCGGCGTCGCGTCGTCTCCTGCTCCAGCCAGAACCTGTTCGCCTGCCAGAATACCTTCACGTACCCAGTGGTAGGTGGGGCCGCCAACGCGCAGCCGTGGCTCATCCGCATAGAAGCGTAGATTGCGCCGATAGCGCTGTCGACTATGGGTTAACGCATTCATACCGAATGGCAGCGCCCGCCAGCGCCCGGTACCCATCGCATAACCTTCGCGGATCCGCGGATGCCCTTCAGCCCAGTCCAGAATGTGGCGTACCATCCAGTCGGGAAAGCGCATCACAATACCAAACATCGGCGCGCAAAGCGCGATGGCATCACACTGATTCGGGTGGCGCTGCAAGAATAACGTGGCAATCGCACCGCCCATTGAATGCGCCAGTATAT
The DNA here is from genome assembly GCF_013729795.1 of Citrobacter sp. RHBSTW-00859. Classification (NCBI taxonomy): domain Bacteria; kingdom Pseudomonadati; phylum Pseudomonadota; class Gammaproteobacteria; order Enterobacterales; family Enterobacteriaceae; genus Citrobacter; species Citrobacter sp. RHBSTW-00859. Next base: position 5,054,426 of record NZ_CP056284.1, read on the forward strand.
AGCGCTTTCTCCACGGACCGGGTAGCACTTCCTGCTGCCAGAAGGCGGTTAAATCGTCGACATAGTCATTAAAGTTATCGACATGACCGCGATGCGGGTCCGAAAGCATACGCCCGGAACGCCCCTGGCCACGGTGATCGATAATGAGGACGTCAAAACCAGAATGAAACAGGTCATACGCCAGTTCAGCGTATTTCACGTAGCTTTCAATGCGTCCAGGACAGACGACGATGACGCGATCGTTTTTTTCTGCGTGAAAACGCACAAAATGGACGGGGATATCATCCACGCCCGTAAATTCCGCTTCTTCCCGCTGACGCCAGAAATCTGTCAGTGGCCCCATGGAAAAAGCAGCAAACGCGTTTTCTCTTGTTTCCCAGTCTTTTTGCTGCTGAAACATCGGGTATCCAGCCTCGCTGACCAAGTAAAATCGTTTTTTTCGCCGTCGCTGACACAACCTAACGGCAGTAGCGTATTGTGGCATAAAAATAGACAATCCGGGAGTTTCTCATGACCTTTGAATGGTGGTTCGCCTACCTGTTGACCTCTATTATTTTGAGCTTGTCTCCAGGCTCTGGCGCAATCAACACCATGACCACCGCCATCAGTTACGGTTATCGCGGCGCCAGCGCGTCGATTGCTGGTTTACAGACCGGGCTTGGCATTCATATCGTTCTGGTTGGTGTAGGACTGGGAACGCTATTTTCACGTTCGGTTATCGCATTTGAGGTGCTGAAATGGGCGGGGGCGGCCTATCTGATTTGGCTGGGTATTCAGCAATGGCGGGCGGCGGGTGCTATCGATCTGAACACCATGGCGAATACGCAATCGCGCAGCCGCCTGTTCAAACGCGCAGTCTTTGTTAATCTGACCAACCCCAAGAGCATCGTTTTCCTTGCAGCCCTGTTCCCGCAGTTTATCCTGCCACAGGAACCGCAGTTAATGCAGTACGTGGTGCTTGGCGTCACGACCATCGTGGTCGATATCATTGTGATGATCGGTTACGCGACGCTGGCCACGCGCATTGCTGGCTGGATTAAAGGGCCAAAGCAAATGAAAGCGTTAAACAAAGTGTTTGGCTCGCTGTTTATGCTGATAGGCGCCTTGTTAGCCTCGGCACGGCATGCCTGATGAAGGTGCCGGAGGCGCTTGCGCTTATCCGGCCCGGAAGAAACTTAACGCGAAATAATCAGGTGGATACCGAAGCCCGCAAACAGCGCACCGGCAAAACCATCAATCCACTTCGCCAGACGCTGATAGCCACGACGCATTTTCGGCAGTGCAAACAGGCTGGCGACTACGGTAAACCACGCCAGCGTTTCCACGATGATCAGGGCAAAGATCCCCCAGCGTGCGCCCGTTCCCACGTTATCGCCAACGAACAATGAGAACACGGAGCCAAAATAGATAATGGCTTTAGGGTTCGCCAGGTTGGTCAGCAGTCCCTTCAAAAAGCTGCGTCCGCTCTGCGCCAGCTCAACCTGCGGAGTGGGAGTCGCAACATCCTGTTTTTTAAACGCGCCGCGTAGCATCTGATAACCCATCCAGCACAGATACAGCCCCCCGCCCACCATAATAATGGTGTGCAGCCAGGCCATTTTTTCGATAATCAGATGTAGGCCGAGCAGCGCTATGCCAGCCCAGACCATGACGCCACAAGTAATACCCAGCACGCCCATCATAGCTTCTTTGCGCGAACGGCTAACCGCTGTTTGAGAAACAAAGAAAAAGTCGGGACCAGGACTCATCAGCGCAACGATATGCACCAACGCAACGGTGAAAAATAGCGTTAACATAAAAATGACTCGCGGGGGAAATAGTTCAGTGAGTCACCATCCTGGCACTTTTTTGCCTGGCTGACTACTCTTCGTCGTCACCATCAACGTGCGCGCGAATAAGCGCCATAAACTCTTTGCCAAAACGCTCAAGTTTACGCATCCCCACGCCATTAACGCTCAGCATTTCGCTCGGTGAAACCGGCATCTGCTCAGCCATTTCAATCAGCGTGGCGTCGTTGAACACTACATACGGCGGGATATTCTCTTCATCAGCAATGGCTTTACGCAGCTTCCGCAATTTGGCGAACAGTTTGCGATCGTAATTGCCACCGAAGGATTTCTGCATCGCTCGCGGTTTCAGCGCCACAATTCGCGGTACCGCAAGCTGTAGCGCAACATCACCACGCAGTACCGGACGCGCGGCTTCGGTTAGCTGTAACGCGGAGTGATGAGCAATATTCTGCGTCACCAGCCCAAGATGAATAAGCTGGCGGATAACGCTTACCCAATGTTCGTGGCTTTGCTCACGACCAATGCCATAGACAGGCAGCTTGTCATGGGCCAGCTCGCGAATTCGCTGGTTATTCGCTCCGCGCAGAACCTCCACGACATAACCCATACCAAAGCGTTGATTAACACGGTAGATAGTCGACAGCGCTTTGCGCGCATCCATGAGCCCGTCGTACTGTTTTGGCGGGTCGAGACAGATGTCGCAGTTACCACACGGCTCCTGACGCCCCTCGCCAAAATAGTTCAACAGCACCAGACGACGACAGGTTTGCGCCTCGGCAAACGCCCCCATCGCATTGAGCTTATGCCGTTCGATATCCAGCAGTTGCCCGGCGGGTTTCTCTTCGAGGCAACGGCGCAGCCATGCCATATCAGCCGGATCGTAAAACAGCATTGCTTCCGCAGGCAGGCCGTCACGCCCGGCGCGGCCGGTTTCCTGGTAATAGGACTCGATGTTGCGCGGAATATCGAAATGCACCACGAAGCGTACGTTAGGTTTGTTGATTCCCATACCGAACGCCACGGTCGCCACCACGATTTGCAGGTCATCACGCTGGAATTTCTCCTGCACTTCTGCACGTACAGCGTTTTCCAGCCCGGCATGATAAGCCCCGGCGCTAATGCCTCGGCTTTGCAGACGCGCGGCGGTATCTTCTACTTTAGCGCGACTGTTACAGTAGATAATACCGGACTTACCGCGCTGCTCTTGCACGTAGCGCATCAGTTGATCGAGCGGCTTAAACTTCTCCATCAACATGTAGCGAATATTCGGGCGATCAAAGCTGCTGATCTGAATTAACGGGTCGTTGAGCCCCAGCAGACGCACAATATCCAGCCGGGTTGTCTCGTCCGCGGTCGCGGTCAGCGCGACAAACGGCAGAGTTGGGAAACGCTGACGCAACTGCCCCAGCGCGGCATATTCCGGACGGAAATCATGCCCCCACTGCGAAATACAGTGCGCTTCATCAACCGCCAGCAGCACCGGGTTCCAGTGCGCCAGATTTTCAAGGAAGTTATCCAGCATCAGGCGTTCGGGCGCAATGTACAGTAAGCGAATCTGCCCGCTACGACAGCCTGCCATCACCTCAAGCTGCTGCTCACGACTTTGGGTGGAGTTCAGACACGCGGCCGCCACGCCGTTGGCAAGCAGTTGATCGACCTGATCTTTCATCAGAGAAATCAGCGGAGAAACAACAACGGTGAGGCCGTTAAGCAATAATGCGGGAATTTGATAGCACAGGGATTTTCCGCCACCGGTCGGCATAACGACCAGGCAGTCGCGACCAGCGATCACGGTATCAATGATTTCTTCCTGACCAGGGCGAAACTGTTGGTAGCCAAAGGTTTCCTGCAAAACCTGTTTAGCGCCCATTTCCAGATTCAACACTTCCGCCTGCGCCACATTAACCCCATTAGCCTGAAATAAAAACAGGCGCTATTTTCAGCGCCTGAGAGAGAAACTGCAATGATTAAAATACTCTCAATACCTGTCAGAAGATATCGTTAAGCATTACACCCACGCCAACACGGGTCTGATTGAAGTTGTAGTCAATCAGTGATTCGCCGTAGCCGCTGTAGACCTGGGTATAAAGACGCACATGCTTCGTAATGGGATAACTGGCCCCCAGCTCTGCGCCGCCGTAGCCGGTATTCCAGTTGTACTGGCCTTTCACACTGATCACCGCGTCACCCAGGTGATAACCCATTTTCAACTGATAGTAGCCCATATATTTGGTGATATCAGGGTTATCGTCAGTGCTGCCGATAACGTACCACGGCTTAACTTCCACCAGCCAGTTACCGTTTTCAGCCATCAGCCGGGTGTAAAGGCGGTTCCAGCTACGTGAGGTGGGGTCGGATCGACCATTGGAGTCATGGTTATAGCCCATTTCGACATCGCGGAGCGTCCAACCGGCAAAGCGATAGTCGGTGGCGAAACCGAGGAACAATTGCGGTTCATAGTTGGTTTCGCGAAACGGTGCAGACTCTTCACTGTTCGAAAGCTGCCACCAGGATTTCTGGGTATAGGAACCGCCGAGTACCGAGTTCGGGCCTAATATTCCGCGCCAGAGCGGAAACGCCAGGCTTAGCTGAAACTTAACCTCATCTTTGCGCGCATTTTCGGACCAGCTATAGCTGCTGATCGCCTCTTTGTTCATGTCGCTGGTATTGGTGTAGATGAGATAATTGGTCTCATAAGGATAAAGCGTGAAAGGGTTGTCATGCTCCTGCAGCATGTTGGCGATGATACTGCCGCGAACCGCCGGTGCATCATGAATCTCTTTCACTGTCGCTTCCTGCGCATACGCGGTCAACGGCAGCATGACTGCTGGTAGTAACCATCCCAGAATCGCCCGCATCGGTAATGTTCTCCTGAACCAAAATATTGATGAATTGTATAATTATCTGGCAAGTATTCTACATACTTAGCGAGTTCCTCGTTAGTTATCCCGTCCTAAAGTAGAAAACAACAAATAATAAGCATAATATCAACATTTCATTAACCATTGAGATGTAGGGATCGTATGTCTGCCGTACTTACTGCTGAGGAAGCGCTGAAGTTAGTGGGTGAAATGTTTGTCTATCATATGCCGTTTAACCGGGCGCTGGGTCTGGAGCTTGAACGCTATGAGAAAGAATTTGCTCAATTAGCCTTTAATAATCAACCGATGATGGTCGGCAACTGGGCGCAAAGCATTCTGCATGGCGGCGTGATCGCGTCGGCGCTGGACGTTGCCGCCGGGCTGGTGTGCGTTGGCAGTACGCTGACCCGCCATGAGACGATCAGCGAGGACGAACTGCGTCAGCGAATGTCACGTATGGGGACAATCGATTTGCGCGTTGATTACCTGCGCCCGGGGAGAGGAAATCGCTTTACCGCCACCAGTAGCCTGCTGCGGGCGGGGAATAAAGTCGCCGTTGCGCGCGTGGAACTGCATAACGAAGAACAGCTTTATATTGCCAGCGCAACCGCCACTTATATGGTGGGGTAAGTGCCCAAAAAAAGGTAAACTGCTGTTACATTTCTGAAATGAGTTTTCCCGATGGATGCTAAACAAACGCGGCAGGGCGTGTTACTCGCTCTTGCTGCTTATTTTATTTGGGGTATCGCTCCTGCCTACTTCAAGCTGATTTACTATGTCCCGGCGGATGAGATCCTGACGCATCGCGTCATCTGGTCATTTTTCTTTATGGTGGTACTGATGAGCATCAGCCGCCAGTGGTCGGGCATCAAAACGCTGCTACAAACGCCAAAGAAGATCTTCCTGCTGGCGCTCTCTGCAGTGCTCATCGGTGGAAACTGGCTGCTGTTCATTTGGGCGGTCAATAATCATCATATGCTGGAAGCCAGCCTGGGCTATTTTATTAACCCACTGGTGAATATTGTGCTGGGAATGCTTTTCCTCGGCGAGCGCTTTCGTCGCATGCAGTGGCTGGCGGTACTGTTAGCCGCCTGCGGCGTACTGGTACAGCTGTGGACCTTCGGATCGCTGCCAATCATCGCGTTGGGCCTGGCGTTCAGCTTTGCTTTCTATGGTCTGGTACGCAAGAAGATTGCCGTCGAAGCACAAACCGGCATGCTGATCGAAACCCTGTGGCTTTTACCCGTTGCGGCCATCTATCTGTTTGGCATTGCGGACAGCCCAACCAGCCATATGGGGCAAAACCCCATGTCGCTCAATCTGCTGCTGATTGCTGCAGGTGTCGTGACCACCATTCCGCTGCTGTGCTTTACCGGCGCGGCGACCCGCCTGCGTCTGTCCACGCTGGGTTTCTTCCAGTATATCGGACCCACGCTAATGTTCCTGCTGGCCGTCACTTTCTACGGTGAAGTTCCGGGAGCGGATAAAATGGTCACGTTTGCGTTTATCTGGGTGGCGCTGGCAGTTTTCGTGATGGATGCGATTTATACGCAACGACGGGTACGTCGGAGCTGAAGAAGTGCCGGATAAGGCGTAACCGCCATCCGGCACAGCCATTACAACCAGTTCTTGCGCTTAAAGTACAGATACGGCGCCAGACCCGCGAGCATCATAAAGACAATCGCCCCTGGGTAACCGAAGCTCCAGTGCAGTTCCGGCATGAACTCAAAGTTCATCCCGTAGCTGGAAGCCACCAGCGTCGGCGGCAGGAACACCACAGAGACCACCGAGAAGATCTTGATGATGCGGTTCTGCTCGATATTGATAAAGCCCATCGCCGCCTGCATCAGGAAGTTAACCTTCTGGAACAGTGATTCGTTGTGCGGCAGCAGGGATTCGATATCGCGCAGAATCTCACGCGCCTGTTCCAGCTGACTCCCCGGCAAACGCGCTTTACGCACCAGGAAGTTCAGTGCGCGCTGGGTATCCATCAGACACAGGCGGACCTTCCAGCCAATATCTTCCAGTTCCGCCAGCGTCGAAAGCGCTTCGTCATATTCATCACCCTGACGCCCTTCCATGATCACACGGCTGAGTTTTTCCAGGTCGCTGTAGATGTTTTCGATCTCATCCGCCAACTGTTCAATTTTAGTTTCGAACAGGTCGAGCAGCAGCTCGTAGGCGTTGCCATCCACCATCGCCTGATTACGCGCACGCATGCGGTACAGGCGAAATGCCGGCAGCTCGCGCTCGCGCAGAGTAAACAGGCGACCTTCGCGAATGGTAAATGCGACGGTTGAGTTACCCGCGTGATCGTCGGCATCTTCATAGAAGAAGAAGGAGTGAATGTGCAGACCGTCTTCGTCTTCAAAAAAACGCGCAGATGCTTCGATGTCTTCCAGTTCAGGGCGCGTAGCCAGATTCTGGCCCAAGTCCTTTTGCACACGGTTTCGTTCTACGTCATCCGGCTCGACTAAATCGACCCAAACCGAACTGGCCAGGTGCTCGATCTCGTCTGCCTCAAGGCGAGTTAAACGATTGTTTTCCAGTTGAAATGCGCTCAGCATGACCGGGACTCCCAATGCAAAAAATTATCGGACAGTTCGGAGGGCACACAGAAACAAATTGGGTTTCAGACCATTAAACAGCCTGACTCAGCGCGACGGGAAAAAACAGAAGGTCGCTGACAACCGCGAAGGCTATCAGCAAAAAGGGATAGCCTTAGGAGTTGATCCTGGATGACAGGATAATGAGCCAGTATCTACTGGGTGTGTCCAAGGCGAATGTCCTCTTAGCGTAATCGTGCGCGCATGTTACGCCAGCAAAATTTTGACGTCAACACGCAACAGATGGCGAAAAAGTAATAATTTCCCCTTATACAAAAAGGTTAGCAGAGGGGAATTATTTATCTATGATTTCAGAATATTAACCGACAGATGGCGGCTTCGCCTTGTCCGGCCTGGAAATCAAAATGTTACCCGGTCTGTAGGCCGGATAAGACGCGCCAGCGTCGCCATCCGGCAAAGCCAAACCGATCAAACCGTTTCCAGTCTGGCGTAGGCCGCCACCAGCCATTTGATCCCTTGCCCCTGGAACGCGACCTGCAAACGACTGTGCTCACCACTTCCTTCCAGATTAACGATGGTGCCCTCACCAAACTTAGCGTGGCGCACGCGCTGGCCGAGCTTGTAGCCGGTATCATTTTCCGCCATTGGCGTGCCCATCCGCTGATGGCTCACCGGGCGGCTAACCGTGGCACGCAGGCGAACCTCTTCAACGCACGCTTCCGGCAGTTCGCCGATAAAACGCGACGGGCGGTGGTAAACCTCCTTGCCGTACAGACGACGCGTTTCGGCGTAGGTCAGCGTCAGCTTTTGCATCGCGCGGGTCACGCCTACGTAAGCCAGGCGGCGCTCTTCTTCGAGGCGCCCACCTTCGTCCAGCGACATCTGGCTGGGGAACATACCTTCTTCCATACCCACGATAAATACCTGGGGGAACTCCAGACCTTTCGCCGAGTGCAGCGTCATCAGTTGTACCGCATCCTGCCAGGTATCCGCCTGCCCTTCGCCTGCTTCCAGCGCGGCGTGAGACAGGAACGCCTGTAGCGGCATTAAGTCTTCGTCTTCTTCGTTGTAGCTGAACTGGCGCGTTGCCGTCACCAGTTCGTCTAAGTTTTCGATACGCGTCTGACCCTTCTCGCCTTTTTCCTGCTCGTACATCATGCGCAGGCCGGAGTCTTTAATCACCCGGTCAGTCTGCACGTGCAGCGGCATATCGGCGGTCTCCTGCGCCAGCGCATCGATCAGCTCCATAAAACGCTGTAAGGCGCTGGCGGCGCGACCCGCGAGGGCCTTTTCCTGCAACAGCTCACGACAGGCCTGCCACAACGTAAGCTGGCGGTCACGGGAGGTCTGACGCACCACATCTAATGTACGATCGCCAATCCCGCGGGTTGGCGTATTCACCACACGTTCGAATGCAGCGTCGTCATTGCGGTTAGCGATCAGGCGCAGGTAGGAGAGCGCATCTTTGATTTCCTGGCGTTCGAAGAAGCGCATCCCACCATAGATACGGTACGGCATGCTGGCTTGTAACAACGCCTCTTCCAGCACGCGCGACTGGGCGTTGCTGCGATACAGAATGGCGCACTGTTCCAGCGCACCGCCATTGTCCTGCCAGGTTTTGATACGATTGACCACAAAACGCGCTTCATCGAGTTCGTTGAACGCGCAGTACAGTGAAATTGGTTCGCCGTCGACGCCATCGGTCCACAGCTTTTTACCCAAACGCCCGTTGTTGTTTTCAATCAGGGCGTTGGCCGCACTGAGGATGTTGTTGGTCGAGCGGTAGTTCTGCTCCAGGCGAATGGTTTCTGCGCCCGGGAAATCCGTGAGGAAGCGCTGGATGTTTTCCACCTGCGCCCCGCGCCAGCCGTAGATCGACTGGTCATCATCGCCAACGATCATCACTTTGCCGGTATCGCCCGCCAGCAGGCGGATCCAGGCGTACTGAATGTTGTTGGTATCCTGGAATTCGTCCACCAGGATATTGGTAAAGCGTTCGCGGTAGTGCTGCAGGATATGCGGCTTGTTGAGCCACAGTTCATGGGCGCGCAGCAACAGCTCGGCAAAATCCACCAGCCCCGCGCGGTCACACGCTTCCTGATAGGCCTGATACACCTTCTGCCAGGTTTGCTCAACCGGGTTGCCATAGCTCTGCAGATGGTGCGGGCGCAGCCCTTCGTCTTTCTGGCTATTGATAAACCACATCGCCTGACGCGGCGGCCACTGCTTCTCATCAAGATTCATCGCCTTGATCAAACGCTTGAGTAAACGCAATTGGTCTTCGCTGTCGAGGATCTGGAAATCCTGCGGCAGGTTCGCATCCATATGGTGCGCGCGCAGCAGACGGTGCGCCAGACCGTGGAATGTACCCACCCACATACCGCCCTGGCTGGTTCCCATGATCTGGCCAATACGGTGGCGCATTTCCGCCGCCGCTTTGTTGGTAAAGGTCACCGCCATAATGGAGTATGGCGAGTTGTTCTCTACCGTCAGTAACCAGGCGATACGATGCACCAGCACGCGAGTTTTACCACTCCCCGCGCCGGCCAAAACCAACATGTTGCTGCGTGGCGCGGCCACCGCTTCACGCTGTTTATCATTAAGGCTGTCGAGCAGGTAAGAAACGTCCATTGGCACCGCCGCGTAAAAGTAGGTAAGGCGGATAAGCGTAGCGCCATCCGCCAAAAAGCTGGGTATATATACAGAGTTCTGCTGGTGATTATATCAGCGAGGTCAGAGATGCCAACGGTGAAATTTCGATATGCGGCAGCAAACGGCTGTCTGCGGTTTGCATCAGGTCGGCATTTTCCGGTTTGATCCAGCAGGCCTGCATACCGCAACGGATGGCCCCCGCCACGTCTGTCGTCAGGTCATCGCCCACATGCAGAATCTCAGCCACGGGCATTTTCAGTTTATCCGCCGCCAGCGCGTACATGTCGCTGAACGGTTTTGATCGCCCGTCGGGACCGGCGCGCAGCACAAACTCAAAGTAATCGCCCAGGCCGAACAGTTCTGGCTGCGCATTACCGTTGGTGATCGCCACCAGCGGCCATTTGTGGGCCAGCGCCTTCAGCGTGTCATGCGTCGCCTGCGGGACGTCAATGCGGCTACGCCATTTGGCGAAATTCATCATCGCCGCATTCGCCCCCATTCTGGCTTCTGCTTCTGATAATCCCGCCTCCAGCATAGCGCGCTCTACGGCGCGGTGACGCCATTGGGTAACGTCGTGGTAGATTTCCGGCTCAGCGTCGCGAACGGCCTGACGTAAGCGCTGTCGGTCGCTATTTTGCAGCGAATTCAACGCCGGATGGTAATTCTGTACAAACGCGAGCGCTTCCTGCTCGGTGCGTGTGATAACGGGACGGTTATCGTAAAGGGTGTCATCAAGGTCAAAGGTGAGCGCAGAAATGCGCCCCAAAGGCCGGTAAAAACGCATTATTTCCCCCGTTTGGCGCGCGGATGCGCCGCATCGTACACTGAAGCCAGGTGTTGAAAATCAAGATGGGTATAGATTTGGGTAGTGGAGAGATTAGCATGCCCCAATAACTCCTGTACCCCGCGCAGATCGCCGCTCGACTCCAGCATATGCGTCGCAAAAGAGTGGCGCAATTTGTGGGGATGTACGTGGCTGTTCAGCCCCTGTTTGATCCCCCATTCCGCAAAGCGTTTTTGTACATTACGCGCAGAAATGCGTTTGCCCAGTTTTGACAGGAATAACGCATCGTCATCGCTGCCAAATAGCCCCCGCAGGTCCAGCCAGTGCTCAATCCACGCCACTGCATTGCGGCCAATTGGCAGGCGACGTTCTTTACTGCCCTTCCCCATCACCCATACTTCGCCGGTGTCGAGATCGAGATGTTTAATATCCAGCCCAACCAGTTCAGACAAACGCAGCCCTGCGCCGTACATCACTTCTAACATTGCCCGGTCGCGCACGGCGAGGGGATCGTTGAGGTCGATATCCAGCAGACGATTAACGTCGTCGACATCGATATTTTTAGGTAGATGACGCGGTGCTTTCGGCGCGGAAACACTTTTTGCGGGATTGGCTTTCAGCTCGCCCTGATTAACCAGCCAGTCAAAGAAACTGCGCAATGCGGAGAGACGCAGCGCCAGGCTCGCTGGCCCCAGCCCTTTACGACGGCTGCGCACGGCAAAACTGCGTACCATCGAAGCGTCACATTGTTGCCAGCTTTGCAGACCGGTCTCTCCGGCTAACGCAATGATGGCATCAAGCTGACGCTGATAATTCAGCAATGTGATCGGGCTAAGCTGGCGCTCAACGCCCAGATAGCGTAAAAAGCGCGCCACATCCTGAGAAAGGGGTGAATCGGTCATACGCGTTCAATCCAGCGCTCCAGCAGCTCCGGCAACATCAGCGAGATTTCCTGCAGTAATTGCGTACCTTGCCCCTGCTGGTAATGATTAACGTCGCGACTGCTGAACAGCATCACGCCCAGGGATCCATCTTGCCCCAACATCGACATCGCCACCGAGCCTACCGCTTTCGCCTCGGGCATCATGACCAGAAGTTCCGGGCCATTGAGCGGTCCAAGATAGTGCAGTGACTGGCCCAGACGCTGAATACGCAGCGGTTCAAAAGCCTGACGGCTTAATGCCAGATGAGTGAATTTTGATGGCGCACCAAGTCGCCAGCGATCCGGGAACAGACGAACCGTCGCCCCAGCCAGCCCTAACTCACGCGCCCAGCGATGAAATCGCATCAGCATGTCGTCAAGACTGCTGGCCGATACCAGCCGTGCTTGCAGATTTAACAGTCGATAGAACAGGCTTTCATTGGCGTTGGCTTGTTCCATCAACAACGCCATATTCTCTTCCAGCACGTTGATATGATTACGTGCCCGCGCCATATGCCATTCCACTAAAGAGACCGTACCCCGCACCGGGTGCGGAACACGCATCGCTTCAACTGCCTGGGCATTACGGATAAAAAACTCAGGATTACGTTGCAGGTAATCGACGACCGCCCGGTCGTCCAGCTCCATGAGCGTTTCCTGTAGTTCTTCCCCTGGTTGCTTCATAAGTGAATAAATCCGTCGTAGACATGTGCCGCCGGGCCAGTCATATACAGCGGATGACCCGGACCTTTCCAGGCGATATCAAGTCGACCGCCCGGTAATTCCACCCTCACTTCTTCTGCCAGCAGGCCCTGCTGGATACCAACCGCAACAGCGGCGCACGCACCGCTGCCGCAGGCCTGCGTTTCACCCGCGCCGCGCTCATAGACGCGCAGCCGGATGTGCTCGCGCTTTACCACCTGCATAAATCCGATATTGGCGCGTTCAGGAAAGCGTTCGTGACTTTCCAGAACCGGCCCCAACGTTTCTACCGTGGCCGTATCAACATCATCAACCTGAATTACGCAGTGCGGGTTCCCCATTGAAACCACGCCGCACAATACTGTCTGTTCAGCCACGCGCATAATATAGGTCTTCTCTGCTTTGTTGGCGCGAAACGGAACCTGCGCGGGTTCAAAATTGGGTTCACCCATATTCACCCGTACCAGCTCGTCGTCGGTTACGGTTAATACCATACGACCATTAGCGGTACTGACGCGAATATCACGCTTATTGGTCAGCCCTTTCAGGCGAACAAAGCGGGCAAAACAGCGGGCGCCATTGCCACACTGTGACACTTCACTACCGTCGGCATTAAAAATACGGTAGTGGAAATCCAGCTCCGGATCATACGGAGGTTCAACCACCAGCAGTTGATCAAATCCAACGCCGAGATGCCTGTCGGACAAGCGGCGGATCAGCTCTGGTGAGAAAAAGACATTCTGCGTTACCGCGTCGACGACCATAAAATCGTTGCCAAGGCCATGCATTTTAGAGAATTGCATCATTCACTCCGTTCACGCGGGTACAGAAATATACATCTATTCCTGCCGTCAGTAATTCACCTGAGAAGGCCCGTCACTAATCCCACGATCGTTTTTCTCTGGCGTGGTGGATTGTGATTGCGGCTGAACGCTCTTGGTCGGAGGCGGCGCGGTTTTATCTGCTGGCGGGAAATAGAGCGGGCCTTTTAGCCCACAGCCCGTCAGGCTGAACAGAGTAAAAATGACAGCGAGTGGCTTTAACACGTTTTTCATTATCGATTGCCTGTAAAGTTCATGCTTTCTGTTTTCTATCATCGCAGGAGAAGGCGTAAAAGCAAGAGTTAGCCTGTAATCTGCAACGCGTTTTGTTTCAGGTTATACTGCCGTCATCACGAAAAACAGGATAAGAAAATGAACGACAGTGAATTTCATCGCCTTGCTGACACCCTGTGGATGACCATTGAAGAGCGTCTGGATGACTGGGACGGCGACAGCGATATCGATTGTGAGATCAACGGCGGCGTGCTGACCATCAGCTTCGAAAACGGCAGCAAAATTATTATTAACCGTCAGGAGCCGCTGCATCAGGTGTGGCTGGCAACCAAACAGGGCGGCTACCACTTTGACCTGAAAGGCGACGAGTGGATCTGCGATCGTAGCGGCGAAACGTTCTGGGATCTGCTAGAACAGGCGGCAACACAGCAGGCGGGTGAAGAGGTGAGCTTCCGTTAAGTTTTATTGCCGGATACGCTTCGCTTATCCGGCATCATGCTCACGAGAAATACTGCTGCAACAGCGGAGTGTCGTTTTCCTGACTGACGGGCGGCACGGCGCTAATCGGCTGTGTACGGAACGGGATCACCTGCGCGCGCCCGTCGGTTTTCACAATCTGATAGAACTGCGGCAGGTTAAAGTTGATGAAGCTGGAGCCGTAGGTAAAGCGATCGTGCGACGACGAGTAGAAACGGCTGACATCGCGTACCAACTCCTCTTTGCTACCTTCGCAGTGGTGATACACCTCAGCCCGATTACTCTCATCCAGAATGTAGATATTAAAGCCCTGCTCATCACCCGTTTCTTCGAAAAAGAACTGAATGATCCCTTCGCTGGCAAAACCGTCAACCACTGACGGGAGTTTCACATGATTGGTCTCAACCTGAACGGAAAGCCCGTGCAGTTTGTTATGTGAAATCGCGCCATAAAATTCAATCGCGTTTTCCAGCTTCTGTACCGAGACGTTCAGGCGCTCGAAGAACAGACCCCACGTCTGACCAGAAACGCGCAGCGCTTTGAAGCGTCCGGTTTCCTGACGGGTGCTGGAGAGGCGCAACTCGATGCACTCAGACACCAGTTGCTGCACGCGGGTGCGAATTAAACCGCGCAGATGCTGGCTATAGCAGAAAACCTCGACGCTATCCGGCGGCGCGGCATCCTGGTGCATTTTGCCCAGAATCGTTTTTAACGCTTCAATCATCGCCTGCTCACCGTTGAAGTGCAGCGTACGCACTTCATTCCACGAGTTGCGGTACAGCAGGTCGACGCTACCCACCAGGCAATTTTGTTCTTCACCAAAGCTGAAGACGTCCAGCTTACGGAAATCAAAATGTACCACCTGATTGCGAAATGCTGCCGTCGGGTCATATTCAAGGTTAACGATAATCGCCAGGTGGCGAATCTCGCACGGGCTATAGAGCGCCTTCGGCGTTGGCGCTGGCAGTCGCAGCGGGAAGTGATGCGACACGTCGGCGACCATTTCTTGCAGCTTCGGCAAATCAACAATGCCGTTGCCCTTAATAAATAAATGCGTACGCGAGGTCAGCAGGCCGTTGAACCAGGCCCACGCCACCAGTTTATTGAGGTAGCGGTTATATTCCAGCGGCTGATGGCTGATGATCGAGTCCATGTTAGGCGCGCGGTTATAGAGATACCAACCCGAACGGTTGGCACGGCCCGGCGGCACATGGATAAAGGTCAGATTCGGTTCCGAGAGATCCGGAGATATCTGCGGGTTCACCAGCGTTACTTTACCTGGTAATGCTTCAAACGCGGCATACAGCTTACGTGTCAGCACGCCGATATCCTGCGGGCTGGCGCTCACGCTGAGGTTATTTCGGCGGGCAAAACGGATCAGGTTACGATAGCTCTGCATCATCGCATCGAGCAGTTCGTTATGCGCTTCGCGTACCTGGTCAATCTTCCAGTTAGCGCGGTTATCCAGCATGGTCAGACGGGCGTCATCCCAGCCCCACTCTTTCACTAACTGACTTAATACTTCACGACGCCAGCCCACGCAGGCGCGCTCGCGGCTCAGTTTCTCACACACTTTTAAGTAGAAACATCGACGCACTAAATCCAGACGAGTCGGGTCTTCGATCGCCGTGAGGTACTCGGTAACGCGCTCCAGCATCATGCAGTAAGGGTCGAGACCAAAAGAGACGATCTCGCCATCGTGCAGGCGCTGTTTAATATCTTTCGCCAACAGGCGTGGATTGGGGTATTCCCAGGAATAAGCTTCCAGCAGCAGCGTTTTCAATACCGCTTTGTACGGGGAGTCGATACTCTTGTACAGCTGCCAGAGGCTGGCGCCAAAGTACTCTTCGGCGGAGAGCGAACTGAGTCCGCCGAGATCCAGCCATTCGTTTGGCGTTAACACCCCCTGTGCGTAAAGCGTCATGACGTAATCGTCGTAATGCTCTTCTTCGTCGCCCGGCACCATATTCCACAGAATACGTTTACCCGCGAGACGCACAGCGGTGCGATAGAATTCATCAAGCAACAGGATATGCTGCGTCGAGCCACAGTCTTCACCACCCAAACTGCCGCTTTCATTGTGGCGGAAACGGTTTTCATCAATCAGGAAGAAGCTGACTTCCACGCCCAGCGAGGCGGCCCAGCTTTCCAGCAGGCTACATTTACGCTGCAGCAGTTGGCGCTCTTCGCTATCCAGCCAGGATTGATGGCAGACCCAAATATCAAGGTCAGAGGAACAGCTTTGCCCTACCGAAGAGGTGCTGCCCATTGAGTAAACGCCGGTGATAGGCAGTTCGCCCTTGGGAGGATCCTGCGGTGACATACCGCGGTACAGTTCCAGTTCGTTCAGGTAGTGGCGTTGGGTTTCATCAGGCGTGTAAAGGCATATGCCTTTGGGAACGTTACCATCAAGGTAACCCGGCATCAGCGGATGGTGGTAGTGCAATAATGTCGGCAGCAGACTGTATACCTGCTGGAAGGCAGGTCCCATGGCAGCAAGCGCGCGATCCACACGCAGTTGATTTATGGCATCCAGTCTCTGTTTCAGAGTCTCAATATAGAGGTACAAGACGTATCGCCTGATGTTGCTATCCGTCATGTTGTCGATTGCTGCGGCACAAGCGCTCACAATAATCGTCATCAATTCGGATAAACCGTATGTCAAAAATAACCGTTACCTGTTTTTTCGCCCATATTTTTTTATGCTGTACAGCCGAAAAAATGGTCTAAAACGTGATCAATTTAACACCTTGCTCATTGACCGTAAAGAAAGATGCGCTACATACAAGTGTAGCACCGTTCGTTACGTGTAAATTCCTTCATACGGTCGGGAGGTTTCTCGTCATTATTCACTGCCAGTGATGATGCAGCGCCTTTTCCTCTCACTCACGTTTGAGCGTAACGCTGACATCCCTTTGATAAGGATGTTAGGATGGTCAATGATTGATAATGACGGTAACAAGCATGTTAGACAATGTTTTGAGAATTGCCACACGCCAAAGCCCCCTTGCGCTCTGGCAGGCACATTATGTCAAAGACGCCTTAATGGCAAACCACCCCGGTCTGATCGTGGAACTGGTTCCGATGGTAACCCGTGGCGATGTGATCCTTGATACCCCGCTGGCGAAAGTCGGGGGGAAAGGGTTGTTTGTTAAAGAGCTGGAAGTCGCGCTGCTGGAAAAACGCGCCGATATCGCCGTGCATTCCATGAAGGATGTGCCGGTTGAATTCCCTGACGGTCTTGGACTGGTCACCATTTGCGAGCGAGAGGATCCGCGTGATGCTTTCGTCTCAAATAAGTACAACACGCTGGATGAACTCCCGGCAGGCAGTATCGTCGGGACATCCAGTTTGCGTCGCCAGTGCCAGTTGGCAAAGCGTCGCCCGGATCTCGTCATCCGTTCGCTGCGCGGCAACGTAGGTACGCGTCTGAGCAAACTGGATAACGGCGATTATGACGCCATTATTCTGGCGGTCGCCGGATTAAAACGTTTAGGTCTTGAGTCGCGAGTCCGCACCGCTCTGCCGCCGGAAGTCTCTCTACCCGCTGTCGGGCAAGGCGCAGTTGGCATAGAATGTCGACTGGATGATATGCGCACTCAGGCGCTGTTAGCGCCGCTCAACCATGAAGAGACGGCACTACGCGTCAAAGCCGAACGCGCCATGAATACTCGCCTGGAAGGGGGATGTCAGGTCCCTATCGGCAGTTATGCAGAACTCATTAACGGTGAGATTTGGCTGCGGGCGCTGGTCGGCGCGCCTGACGGTTCGCAGATGGTATGCGGAGAACGTCGCGGCGCCGCGCAGGAAGCTGAACAGATGGGCATCTCTCTGGCTGAAGAGCTGCTGGAGAACGGTGCGCGCACCATTCTGGCTGAAGTTTACAACGGAGAAGCCCCCGCATGAGTATTCTGGTCACCCGCCCGTCTCCCGCAGGGGAAGAGTTAGTGAGCCGTCTGCGCACACTGGGGCAGGTGGCCTGGAGCTTTCCGCTCATCGAGTTTTCGCCCGGTCGGGAACTGGCAACGCTTGCTTCCCGACTGTCGGCGCTGACGGAAAACGATCTGGTCTTCGCCCTCTCGCAGCACGCCGTCACCTTTGCAGATGCCGAGCTTCAGCAACAAGGGAAAAGCTGGCCCTCCCTTCCGCGTTATTTTGCCATTGGTCGCACAACGGCGCTGGCGCTGCATACCGTTAGCGGTTTCAATATTCACTACCCTCTGGATCGGGAAATTAGCGAAGTCTTGCTACAATTACCTGAATTACAAAATATTGCGGGAAAACGCGCGCTGATATTACGCGGCAATGGTGGCCGTGAGCTGATAGGTGAAACCCTGACAGCACGCGGAGCTGATGTCGATTTTTGTGAATGTTATCAACGCAGTGCAAAATATTACGATGGTGCAGAAGAAGCGATGCGCTGGCAATCTCGTGGTGTGACCACGGTGGTTGTCACCAGCGGAGAGATGCTACAACAGCTCTGGTCGCTCATTCCGCAGTGGTATCGTGAGCACTGGTTACTACGCTGTCGGCTGCTGGTCGTCAGTGAGCGTCTGGCGCACCTCGCCCGGGAACTGGGCTGGCAAGATATTAAGGTCGCTGATAACGCCGACAACGATGCGCTACTACGCGCATTACAATAACTCTCATAATGGGATGCCATAATGACGGAACAAGAAAAATCCTCCGCCGTGGTTGAAGAGACCAGGGAGGCCGTGGAAACCACGTCACAGCCAGTCAATACTGAAAAAAAGAGTAAGAACAGCACGGCGCTGATTCTGAGCGCAGTGGCGATTGCTATTGCGCTGGCTGCAGGCGTTGGGCTGTACGGTTGGGGGAAACAGCAGGCAACAACGCAGACAGCAACCAGCGATGCGCTGGCGAACCAGCTTACGGCGTTGCAAAAAGCGCAAGAAAGCCAAAAAGCTGAGCTGGAAGGCATTATTAAGCAGCAGGCAACGCAGCTGGATGAAGCCGCTCGCCAGCAGGCCGCGCTGGTCAAACAGCTTGACGAAGTCCAGCAAAAAGTCGCCACTATCTCCGGCAGCGATGCCGGGACATGGCTGCTGGCGCAGGCTGATTTTCTGGTGAAACTGGCCGGTCGCAAATTATGGAGCGATCAGGACGTTACTACCGCCGCGGCGCTGCTGAAAAGCGCTGACGCCAGCCTGGCGGATATGAATGACCCAAGCCTGATTACCGCCCGTCGCGCGATTACCGACGATATCGCGAGCCTCTCTGCGGTGACTCAGGTCGACTATGACGGCATTATCCTGAAAGTGAATCAGCTCTCTAACCAGATTGATAACCTGCGTCTGGCCGACAACGATACCGACGATTCGCCGATGGATTCCGACAGCAGCGAGCTTTCCAGCTCGATCAGCGAATGGCGCGTCAATCTGCAAAAAAGCTGGCAGAACTTTATGGACAGCTTTATCACCGTTCGCCGTCGTGATGAAACCGCCGTCCCGCTGCTGGCACCGAACCAGGACGTTTACTTACGTGAAAATATCCGTTCTCGCCTGTTAGTGGCCGCCCAGGCCGTGCCGCGTCATCAGGAGGAAACATATCGCCAGGCGCTGGAAAACGTCTCCACCTGGGTGCGCGCCTACTACGACACCGACGATGCAGCCACCAAAGCTTTCCTTGAAGAGGTAGACCAACTGAGCCAACAAAGCATCAGCATGGACGTACCGGAAACGCTGCAGAGCCAGGCGCTTCTCGACAAGCTCATGCAGACCCGCGTACGTAATTTACTGGCACAGCCTGCCACAGCGCCGGTTGCAGCAGCTCCTGCGCCTTCAGCTGAAACTCCGGCAACTGCGCCGCAAGGAGAATAATGATGCTAAAAGTATTATTGCTCTTTGTGCTGTTGATCGCCGGGATCGTTGTCGGTCCAATGATTGCCGGTCATCAGGGCTACGTGCTGATCCAGACGGATAATTACAATATCGAAACCAGCGTGACGGGTCTGGTGATCATTCTGATCGTCGCAATGGTCGTCCTGTTTGCGATTGAATGGCTGCTGCGCCGAATTTTCCGCACTGGCGCGCATACCCGCGGATGGTTTGTCGGTCGGAAGCGTCGTCGCGCCCGTAAGCAGACCGAGCAGGCGCTGCTCAAGCTGGCAGAAGGCGATTATCAGCAGGTTGAAAAGCTGATGTCGAAAAACGCCGATCATGCAGAACAGCCGGTAGTGAATTACCTGCTGGCGGCAGAAGCTGCTCAACAGCGCGGTGACGAAGCTCGTGCCAACCAACACCTTGAGCGTGCTGCCGAACTGGCCGGAAATGATACGATCCCGGTAGAAATCACTCGCGTTCGCCTGCAGCTGGCACGTAATGAAAATCACGCCGCACGCCACAGCGTAGATAAACTGCTGGAAGTGACGCCACGTCATCCGGAAGTGCTGCGTCTGGCTGAACAGGCCTACATTCGTACCGGTGCATGGAGTTCGTTACTGGATATCATTCCATCCATGGCAAAAGCGCACGTGGGTGATGACGAGCACCGCGCGTTGCTGGAACAGCAGGCATGGGTTGGTCTGATGGATCAGGTTCGCGCCGATCAGGGCAGCGAGGGGCTACGTGCATGGTGGAAAAACCAGAACCGTAAAACCCGTCACCAGGTTGCCCTGCAGGTGGCAATGGCTGAACATCTGATTGAGTGTGACGATCACGATACGGCACAGCAGGTCATCATTGATGGTCTTAAACGCCAGTATGACGACCGCCTGGTGCTGCCGATCCCGCGTCTGAAAACCAACAACCCGGAACAGATAGAAAAAGTGTTGCGCCAGCAGATTAAAGCCGTCGGCGATCGCCCATTACTGTGGAGCACGCTGGGCCAGTCGCTAATGAAGCACGGCGAATGGCAGGAAGCCACGTTCGCCTTCCGTGCCGCTCTCAAACAGCGTCCAGATGCCTATGACTACGCCTGGCTTGCTGACGCGCTGGACAGACTGCATCAGCCGGAAGAAGCCGCCACCATGCGTCGTGATGGCCTGATGTTGACGCTGCAGAACAACAATCCCCCGCAGTAATTCCTTCTTGCCCGGTGACGCTTCGCTTACCGGGCCTACCGTTATTTCATATACACCAAATCATTCGAGATGCTTCGAGGCGACTTGAAGGATGAGGTGTATATGCATAAAAAAACGCCCGCTCTTTTGGAGCAGGCGTTAAACAGGTCTGTATGACAACATAAATGGGTGCTTCACTCAACGTTATGTCCATGGTGTTTGATGAGGCCAGAGCGACATCTGTCTGTGGACGATAAGCACCGTAAACGGCTCTGCATCATTCCTGAGTTTATGAGGCCAGATGGCGAACATAAGAGATGGAATGAGCATCTACCCGTATATTATTGCACAAGGCATGCCACGATTGCACTGCAAAAACAATGGAACCGGACTTTTTAAGACATCAGGAAATTCGGGGAAATAAAGGCTGAGAAGGGAAAATCAGAAAACAAAAAACCCCGCCGAAGCGGGGTTCAAAATTGGTCGGCGAGAGAGGATTCGAACCTCCGACCCACTGGTCCCAAACCAGTTGCGCTACCAAGCTGCGCTACTCGCCGTTTTACTGCTTTTTGAATTTTTAGTTCAATTCTTTAAGTCGTGGTGCGAGGGGGGGGACTCGAACCCCCACATCCTAAGGACACTAACACCTGAAGCTAGCGCGTCTACCAATTCCGCCACCTTCGCATTTCACAACTTTAAATTAATGGGGTGGCTAATGGGATTCGAACCCACGACAACTGGAATCACAATCCAGGGCTCTACCAACTGAGCTATAGCCACCACTGCAAATCTTTTACGCGGTATTAAAACCACCGCAGCTCCGGCACCTTACTAAATGGTGCGCCCGACAGGATTCGAACCTGAGACCTCTGCCTCCGGAGGGCAGCGCTCTATCCAGCTGAGCTACGGGCGCTTAGCGCCGTTGCGGGGCTGGATATTACGGAGGTCTCGGTCTGCTGTCTAGTGCTTTTTTAAAATAAATTATCGTTTGGTCATGGTTTGTGCGTTTTGTCGCTTATTCCTGCAATTTTTGGGCTGTGCCATGACGATTCAAGCCAAAAACCTTATAAATGAGCGTCACGGCCAGTAAGAAGATAATGCCAACAAACAGCGACATTCGGGTATCTTCATTAAAGTACATGCCGATTAATACGCAAATCAGGAACGCCATCGTCAAATAGTTCGCCCACGGGAACAGAATCGAGCGGAAGGGATGACTGGCGATCGCCGCTTTATGCGCCTGACGGAAACGTATCTGGCTTATCAGGATCACAAACCACGGCACCATCCCCGGCAGCACGCTGGCGCTATAGACATAAACGAACACACGCTGCGGGTTGGGAATGACGTAGTTCAGGCACGAACCAACCAGCAGGATCGCGATAGAAATAGCCACGCCGGCAACCGGCACGCCCTGGCGCGAAACTTTTCCAACGGCAGCAGGTAGCTGGCGATTCTTTGCCAGCGCGTAAAGCATACGCCCACAGCTGTACATCCCACTGTTACAGCCCGACAGCGCCGCCGTCAGGACCACAAAGTTAATAATCCCTGCCGCGGCGGTAATACCAATCTTGGCAAAGGTGAGAACAAACGGGCTACCGTTACTGCCAATCTCATTCCACGGGAAAATAGTGACGATAACAAAAATCGCACCGACGTAGAAAATCAGAATACGCCACAGCACTTTCCCTACTGCACTACGCAGCGTGACCTGCGGATTCTTCGCTTCACCCGCAGTAATGCCGATCAGCTCCACGCCCTGGTAAGAAGCCACGACAATACACAATGCCGTCAGGAAGCCCTTCCAACCACCAGCAAAGAAGCCGCCGTGCTCGGTCAGGTTGCCAAAGCCTATCGCCTGACCGCCATTGCCAAAACCGAAGAAAATCACCCCTAATCCAATGACGATCATCACAATGATGGTGGTCACTTTAATCATGGCAAACCAGAACTCAATTTCACCATACAGGCGAACCGCGGCGAGATTTGCCAGCGCAACCAGTCCGACAGCAATCAGTGCGGGTATCCATTGTGCCATTTCCGGGAACCAGAACTGGACGTACACCCCGATGGCGGTAATCTCTGATATCCCCACCGCCATCCACATAAACCAGTATGACCAGGCGGTGAGATAACCAAAGAAGGGGCTCATGTAACGATGGGCGTAAACAGCAAATGAACCGGCAACCGGCTCGAGGAATAACATCTCCCCCATAGAACGCATAATGAAAAAGACGAACAGCCCGGCGACGATGTATGCCAGCAGAACCGAAGGTCCCGCCCATTTCAGGGTACTAGCGGCCCCCATAAATAGCCCGACGCCAATAGTCCCCCCAAGGGCAATTAATTCGATGTGACGAGCCTCCAGCCCACGCTGTAGCTCAGGTTTGTTCTCGGCCATAAATCCTCTTGTTGTGTTTGCATACTGTCCGGTATTACCGGTTCTCGTTATGGGTACATCTTGTTATGCCATAACAGGCCATACGGCACCGACCGCTTAACGGTTGGCGTCAAAAACACCACGGCACTGCAATGATTGTTGCGAATGGTTTCCTAAAATCGCTTAAATGGCAATTAAAGCATTCAAAAAATAAATAGATTGTGCGAGAAAGCAGCGATTATGTTGTGAATAAGTAGCGTAATTAGCAGATCACGCTACTTATCAAAGGAGGGAGGGCGTCAGAGATTGCCGGTATAGTGCCAGCGGAGATAGCGTAATAAGCGAAGTTGACGAGTGATACGGCTTGGCTGCGACAATAAGCGATACAGCCACTCCAGCCCCAGACTCTGCCAGATTCGCGGCGCACGCTTAACGTGACCGGTAAAGACGTCGTAGGTACCACCGACGCCCATATAAAGCGCTTCAGGGTGAGTCTTCCGGCAGTCACGCATAAAGATCTCTTGTTTCGGCGAGCCCATCGCCACCGTCACAATCTGCGCACCGCTGGCGCGGATACGTTCAAACAACGCCTGACGCTGGTCCGGGGTAAAATAACCGTCCTGACTGCCTACAATGTTCACGCGCCACTGGGCACGCAGTTTGGCTTCCGTTTGCGCCAGAACTTCAGGCTTGCCACCAATCAGGAAGACAGGCGTTCCTTCCTGCCCGGCTCGCGCCATAAGCGCTTCCCAAAGATCAGCCCCTGCCACGCGTGAAACCTGCGCCTGCGGGAATTTTTTGCGCACTGAGCGCACCACGCTAATCCCATCCGCATATTTGAAGTCAGCGGCGTTGATCAGATCCCGCACTTCAGGGTTATCTTCTGCCGTCAGCATCTTCTCAGCGTTGATTGCCACCAGCGTTCCTGACCTGAGATGTCCCTCGGCAAACAGGTAATTTAGCGCATGCTGCATATCGCGCCAGCCAATCAATTGTAGCCCGCGCAGCGAGTAGAGTGGCGCAGTTGTGTTATCTGTCATTACGATCCTTCAATCTGTGTCCGGGGCAGCGATTTGATTCGTTTATGGATGAGTCCCGCACTATCGAATAGCCAAAACAGCAGTTTTGCCACCAGCAGACACACGCCGAAAATCACGAGGAAAAAGACCACTCGCGAGACAAACGAATCCAGCCCTTCACGTGCCAACACGATCATATTGAAAATAGCGCCAAAACAGAAACTGTGCAGAATCGCCGCCTTGTAGCGATTGGTTTCGCGGTTGCCTAACTCATACAGCCAGTCAAACCATTTGATGATAAGTCCAACGACAATCGCGCCTAACGGGATAAACAGCGCCCCGCCCATCACCACCAGTGAGCCAATTAACGTCGGCGAAATCGCCAGACCTGAGTGGTTGTTCAACACTTCCCAGGTAAAGTAGTTCGCTGAGTTGAGGACAATACTCGGCCGCCCTGGCCACAGCCAGGAGGGGATAAAGACGTAGAAGTCACGGACAATCGGTGCCAGCCCCTGAAACTCAATATTGTGGTAATTTTGCAGCAACAGCGCCAGATTCTCCCACGGCGAGAAGGTGTCCCGCGTGAGGTACAGGAAAGTATAAAACGCCTCGTCGCCGCTAACGTTCATCCCATAGCGTTTCAGCGCCAACCAGAACATCCCGACGATACCCAGCACGCCCGCGGCGGCCAGCATCCACAGCGAAATCCAGCCGCGAATGATGCCGATAAACAAGAAGATGGCAAACGCAATGATGATATTGGCGCGCGTCCCGCCAACAATCATATAGGTCAGCAAACCAAACGCGACGGTACTCACCAGGAAGAATAACCACGCTTTGCTGTCCTGACGCAGGAAATAGACCACCAGCATTGCCGGAATGAAGAAGTAGAAGAAACGCTTCAGAGCGACCCCAGAGACTTCACTGGAAAAAATTTGGCTGTAGGATTGCAGTCTGAACAGCAGGAATCCGTTGTGCATAAAGAAGACGCCCACGCTCACCAATGCAATCGCCATCAGGATAACCCAGGTCAAATGCGCTTCAACGCGATTGATGGTAAATAGCGGCCTGCGTGGCTTATCCTCGACTCGCTTACGAAGGCGTGTTTTATACGTCACGTAGTAGACGGCATAGAAACAGGCGGCTGACAGCAAGGCCTGCAGCAGGATCTCCGGCGGAGCAACTGCCACATCAAAACGGAACACCAGTATGCTGGTCAACGGGAACCCGAAGAAGAACGTCAGCAAAAAAAGCAGCGAGAAGAAAACATTGAAGTTAAAACGCACGCGGCGGAATTCAAACCAGGTCAGCGTGGCGATAAACAAGGTGGAGAGCAGCCATACCACCAGCAGACCGCTAAATTGCATCAGGCTCATACGGTTTCTCCTGAAGCAATGCGCAGCGCGTTGTGCCACGGCTGCAGATAATTCGGGCTAAAGAAGGTGATTGTATTTTTATCTACCGATGCCAACTGGCGCTGCGCTTCGCGTACGACGCCTTCATTGAGTTCATCAGTGGTAAATAACACCGGGAGATTCTGTTCCACCATATCCTGCCAGAAGGGATTTTCACGGTTGAGCACACACGGGATACCGGCCTGAATCAGCAAACACAGGGTACCGATCCCCTGCTGACGGGCAAAAATAAAGTAACCCAAATCACACTGACGTAATAATGTCAGATAGGCATCAAATTCCAGCTTTTCACTTAAAATTTGCAGATTCTCAGCGCTAAACAATGCCAGGCCGGCCTGACGAACCTCGTCGATATAAGCCGTATTATTGGCGGGGTACCCCATCGGCACAATCACATTCACCGTGTCGCCGAACTGCTGATGGACGGCGCGTAGCGCGGCAATATGCTCATTGCTGCGATCGCCAGAGTTGCCAACCAGCACCGTCATCTTGCCGCTGCGCTGACACGCATTGCTCATATTATTGAGCGAGGGATCCATCCGCGTTGGGAAATAGAGCAACTCGCCACGCACGCGCGGATGCTGTTCGGCGAAATAGCTCAAATCACCCCGCGTGGCAAATACGCAGCCCACACGATTCTGCGCCATACGGCGAATGGGGTAAAACAGGCGAAATTTCAGTCCACTGGAGACTTCATATAAATCCGCGCCCCAGATATGCCAGTAAAACTGCTCCGGTTTAATTCCCCCGCTCAGCAGCGCTAACCACAGGCTGGTGTTGAACTGACCGTGGAAGAAAAAACGCTGTTGGCGATCCGCTTTTGCTTTCGCGATAACCGCTTCAGCCAGCGCCTTTTTCCCACCATAGAAGCTTAGCGATAACGCCGGGCAGTTCTCACTGAATCCGGCATCCTGACCTGCAACCATAAACGTGCGTGCGTGCTCGCTCGTCGCGGCCAGCGAGTCGTTGAAAAACCGCAGCACGGTTTGGTTATGGTGAGGGATATCCGATCCCAGAACGTGAATCAGTACAGTCATACCCGCCTACGCCAGAGTAAAAACACGCCACAACAAAGAGAGAAATAGACAATGTACGTTGCCATGTAAGCCTGCGCCGCGCCCAGCGCACCATGTGCAGGGATCAGCCAATGGGCAAACGCCGTCAATAACATGAACTGGCTAATTTCTGCCAAGATATAAAACCGCAGCGACGCTTTCGCGATCACCAAATAACCGAAAACATAGGCGCCGACTTTCAGCACATCACCGACCAGTTGCCAGGCGAACAGGTCGCGCATGGCGGTGAATTTAGCGGAGAAAAGCAGCCAGATAGCAAAATCGCGCAGTAGCCAGACGGTAAAGCTTGCGGCAGCAACCGCCGGCAGCACGAATTTCAACGACTTGATCACTTCGCGTGTAATGTCGCGCTTTTCAGTCAAACGCGACAACGTCGGCAGCAAGTAAACGCTGAATGAGGCGGTGATGAATTGCAGATAAGCATCGGAGATACTGCTCACCCCCTGCCAGATCCCCACATCATCCCAGCTGTACTGCGCCGCCAACAGGTTTCGCATCATCACGTATGCCACTGGCAGCGTTACGGAGGTAATCAGCGCCATCAGCGTAAACTTGCTTAACTGCCCTGCCAGACCGTTATCCCACGAGGGTTTCAGGTAATGCAGGGGGATAGTCCCACGCTTAATCAGCATTATAGCGGCAGGGATAACGACCAGCGCAGGTACCAGCGCCAGGCCCAGCAAGGCGCCTTCATACCCTCCCAGGCGATAACAGCCATAATAAGCCGCTACACCCACCAGGCTCCCCACAATCAACGACAGCGCGTTACCCGCCGCATCGCGGAAGCCCTTCATCAGCGCCAGCAGCAGGTTCGCCCAGGCAATGCCCATCTGCACCAGCGCAACCAGTCGAACCAGCCCCTGATAATGAGTATGACCAAATAATCCCTGACTGATAGGTGTGGCCGCCAGCAAAAAAATCACCGCCATCAGCGTAGAGAATCCCAGCACCATCGCGGAAGAGGTACCGACCACCTTACGGAGCCGGGCCGGATCGTCATGATGCTGCGCAACGTATTTCGTGACGCCATTGAAAATGCCGGCCCCCGCCAACACGCCAAGCACAGTGACCATCTGGCGGAAGTTACCCGCCTGCCCC
This sequence comes from Citrobacter sp. RHBSTW-00859, assembly GCF_013729795.1. Taxonomy (NCBI): domain Bacteria; kingdom Pseudomonadati; phylum Pseudomonadota; class Gammaproteobacteria; order Enterobacterales; family Enterobacteriaceae; genus Citrobacter; species Citrobacter sp. RHBSTW-00859. Next base: position 5,082,245 of record NZ_CP056284.1, read on the forward strand.
ACGCCTGCCGGTCCAAACGACACCGCCAGCAACTTCACAACCAGCAAACCTGCGCCAATTTTTACCAGCGTACTGGCCGCCGTCCATAAGGACGCTTTTGCAAGCGACATATCAGGCAAAGTAGTTGAGTAAGGTCGTAATGACTGTTCGCTGGTTCACCGGCGACAGATTGTAGAACAGCGGTAAACGCAGCAGGCGTTCGCTCTCTTTGGTGGTGTAACGATCAACACCGGCAAACACGCCGAATTTATCGCCAGCCGGGCAATCATGCAGCGGGATATAGTGGAACACCGCCATAATTTCAGCTTCTTTCAGGAAGTTAATCAACGCCGTGCGATCGTCGATATCGCGCAGCTTGATGTAAAACATATGGGCATTCTGTACGCAACCCTCCGGTATCGAAGGCAGCTCAATACGCCCGGCACGCGCCAGCGGTTCCAGGGCATCGTAATACTTTTGCCACAGCGCCAGACGCTGCTGGTTAATACGATCAGCCGCTTCCAACTGCGCCCACAGATAAGCCGCCTGCAGATCGGACATCAAATAGCTGGAACCGATATCACGCCAGGTATACTTGTCTACCTGGCCGCGGAAAAACTGACTACGGTTAGTCCCTTTTTCACGGATGATCTCTGCGCGCTCGACTAATTTTTTATCATTAATCAGCGTCGCTCCACCTTCCCCGCCTGCGGTATAGTTTTTGGTCTCATGGAAGCTAAAGCAGCCGATGTGACCAATCGTACCCAGCGCACGCCCCTTATAGGTCGACATGACGCCCTGGGCGGCATCTTCCACCACATACAGGTTATGTTTAGTGGCCAGCCCCATGATGGTATCCATTTCGCAGGCCACGCCCGCGTAATGTACCGGCACAATAGCGCGGGTTTTATCGGTGATCGCCGCTTCAATCAGCGTTTCGTCAATGTTCATGGTATCCGGGCGAATATCAACAAAGACGATTTTCGCGCCGCGCAACACGAAGGCATTGGCCGTCGAGACAAACGTGTAGCTCGGCATAATGACTTCATCGCCAGGCTGGATGTCCAGCAACAATGCCGCCATCTCAAGCGATGCGGTGCAGGAAGGCGTCAGCAGCACTTTCTCGCTGCCAAAATGCTGCTCCAGCCACTGCTGACAGCGACGGGTAAAGCCACCGTCACCACACAGTTTGCCGCTATTCATCGCAGACTGCATGTAATCGAGTTCAGTTCCCACCACCGGCGGTGCATTAAATGGAATCATCGTGTCACCTGTATAACCAATACGCGGTGCTTTCCACATTCGCACCACTGTGTATATAACGTTTAAGCGCGGCGGTGTTGCCCATTTGGGTCGCCACGCGCAATGTTGTTTTACCGCGGGCCTGTGCCCAACAAAGCGCAGCCTGCATCAGTTCTGCACCCGCACCACGCCCGGCCAGCAGGCCAATTCTCGCCTCGGTCGCATTCAGTTCACGCAGCGAGACATAGCCACGAATCTCACCAGTCGGTTTACGAAAAATGAGGCATTGATGATCAAACGTCCCCAGCACCGCGTTTTCAATCCACTGTGCGTAGAAACGCGCGCTGGCATCTTCGGCATACCACGGGGCGCGAAAACGACTTTGCGCAAATGCCTGTCCTGCCAGATGGCGTAATACCGGGATATCCGTAGGTTGCGCGACCTGCGCACCAGGGTCGCCGCTGGCACACGTTACCGGCAGTACAAAATCGACTTCACCTTCTACCAGTGAGAACCCCAAATGCTGCAGAGCATCTAATTCATGGCTATTTGCGGCAAGTATTTTTGCTTGTACACGCGACCAGGGCAGCAACGCATCCGCAGTTAGAACCGGCGCGCGTTGGTCAAAACGGACAATGGCGCTATTCACGCCAAAGAACGTATTTTCCCAGCTAAGCGGCTCAATACTGGCGCGGACGAGCACGGAGCAGCTCCAGCAGGTATTGACCATAACCCGTTTTGGCCAGTGAACTGGCGGCACGCTTCACGCCTTCGTCATCCAGCCAACCGTTACGCCAGGCGATTTCTTCCAGACAGGCTATTTTAAAGCCCTGGCGTTTCTCCACCGTCTGCACAAAAGTGCTCGCTTCGATCAAACTGTCATGCGTACCGGTATCCAGCCAGGCAAAGCCACGCCCAAGCAATTCAACCGTCAGATGTCCGTCATCAAGATACATCTGGTTGATAGACGTAATCTCCAGCTCCCCACGCTCAGAAGGTTTCACGCGTTTCGCGTATTCCACCACTTTGCTGTCATAAAAATAGAGCCCTGTCACCGCCCAATTAGATTTCGGCGCTTTCGGCTTCTCTTCCAGAGAGACTGCGCGAAAATTGTCATCAAACTCAACAACACCAAAACGTTCAGGGTCCATGACCTGATAGCCAAACACCGTCGCGCCTTGCGTTCTGGCGGCCACATGACGCAGTTTTGGACTGAATCCTTGACCAAAGAAGATGTTGTCCCCTAACACCAGGCACGATGGTTCACCGTTAAGAAACGTTTCACCGATAATAAAAGCCTGCGCTAATCCATCCGGGCTCGGTTGCTCAGCATAGTGCAGTTCAATGCCGAACTCAGATCCATCGCCCAGCAAACGCTGGAAATAGCCTTTATCTTCCGGAGTGGTGATAATCAGGATTTCGCGAATTCCCGCCAGCATCAGTACCGATAGCGGGTAGTAAATCATCGGCTTATCGTAAATGGGTAATAGTTGCTTCGATACGCCCCGCGTAATGGGATACAGGCGAGTACCTGAGCCACCCGCCAGAATGATACCTTTCATGCGTTGTCTCCTCCGCAAAACCAGGCTGTTAGCCCTTCAGACCTAAACGTTCGCCCTGGTAACTGCCGTCCTGCACGGGTTTCCACCATGGCTGATTATCCAGGTACCACTGCACGGTTTTGCGCATTCCACTTTCAAACGTTTCCTGCGGCATCCACCCGAGTTCACGCGCAATTTTTGAAGCGTCAATGGCGTAACGCAAATCATGGCCTGGGCGATCGTCCACAAAAGCGATCAAGTCGCGGTACTGCGCGATGCCCTGCGGTTTATGCGGAGCCAGCTCTTCCAACAGGCTGCAAACCGTTTCGACAACATCCAGGTTTTTACGCTCGTTATGGCCACCAATATTATAGGTTTCCCCAACCGCGCCCGTCGTCGCCACGCAATAGAGCGCCCTGGCGTGATCTTCTACATACAACCAGTCACGGATCTGTTGACCATTGCCGTATACCGGCAACGGTTTGCCCGCCAGTGCGTTGAGGATCATCAGCGGAATCAGTTTTTCCGGGAAATGGTACGGACCATAGTTATTGGAACAGTTGGTAATCAGCGTTGGCAGACCGTAGGTACGCAGCCAAGCGCGAACCAGATGATCGCTGCTGGCTTTCGACGCGGAATAAGGGCTGCTCGGCGCATACGGCGTGGTTTCGGTGAAGAAATCATCTGTGGAATGGAGATCGCCATACACCTCGTCAGTCGAGATATGGTGGAAACGAAACGCCAATTTTTCCTCGCTGGCTAATGTACTCCAGTAAGCGCGCGCCGCTTCCAACAGCGTGTAGGTTCCCACAATGTTGGTTTCGATAAAGGCGGCCGGACCATCAATGGAACGATCGACATGGCTTTCTGCAGCCAGATGCATCACGCAGGCCGGCTGATATTGTTGAAACACCTTGTCGAGCGATGCCCGATCGCAAATATCCACTTTCTCAAAGGCAAAACGGGAATTCTGCGCAACCGACTCCAGCGACATCAGATTTCCGGCGTAGGTCAGCTTATCGACCACAACCACCGCATCCTCGGTATCATGAATGATGTGTCGCACAACCGCCGAGCCGATAAATCCCGCTCCACCGGTAACCAGAATTCGTTTCATTAGCGCCAGACCCCTTTGGTATCAACGATGTACTGCTGTTGAACCGCATCGCCTTTGATGGCTTTAAATTCATTATGGTCAACTAACATGACCAACACATCAGCACGTGCCAGAGCATCGTCCAGCGTCGCCAGTTGGCAAAGACCATCCAGTTTTTTCGGCAGTTGATGGATGTTCGGTTCCACCACCAGCATTTCGCCTTTGTGCCATTGCGCAATATTCTGCGCAATTCCCATCGCCGGGCTTTCACGCAAATCGTCAATATTGGGTTTGAATGCCAGACCAAAACAGGCAATTTTCACTTCGCTAGCCCGTTTGTTGGTATCCGCCAGACAGTCGGCTACGGCAGCCTTTACCCGATCGACCACCCAATGCGGTTTACCATCGTTTACCTCACGTGCAGTACGGATCAATTTCGCCTGCTGCGGGTTCTGCGCCACGATAAACCACGGATCGACCGCGATACAGTGTCCACCTACGCCAGGGCCGGGCTGCAAAATATTCACGCGTGGATGGCGGTTTGCCAGGCGAATCAGTTCCCAGACGTTGATCCCCTGATCGGCACAAATCAGCGACAGTTCATTGGCGAAGGCGATATTGACATCGCGAAAGCTATTTTCCGTCAGCTTACACATTTCTGCGGTGCGGGCGTTGGTTACCACACATTCGCCTTCGAGAAAGATGTTGTACAGCTCGCTGGCGCGCGCGGAACAGACGGAGGTCATTCCTCCAATCACCCGATCGTTTTTAATCAGTTCGACCATTACCTGACCCGGCAGTACGCGCTCTGGGCAATAAGCAATGTTAACGTCCGCCTGTTCACCGACCTGCTGCGGGAAAGTCAGGTCAGCCCGCATTTCTGCAAGCCATGCGGCCATCTGTTCAGTTGCCCCGACAGGTGAGGTGGATTCCAGAATCACCAATGCGCCTTTTTTCAAAACTGGCGCAATAGATTTCGCCGCGGCTTCTACGTAGACCATATCGGGTTCATGATCTCCCTTGAACGGGGTAGGCACCGCAATCAGATACGCATCAGCATCTACGGGTGTCGCGCTCGCACGTAAAAACCCATTTTCGACCGCCGTTTTCACCACCGCCCCCAGATCGGGCTCAACGATGTGAATTTCACCGCGATTAATGGTATCCACCGCATGTTGATTTATATCTACGCCAATTACGTGTTTTTGACGGGAAGCAAAGGCAGCCGCCGTTGGCAGTCCGATATAACCCAGCCCAATGACAGAAATGGTCGTAAAACTCATAGCGATATCCGATTATTTTTTAATGCATCTAAAATGCGGTCACATGCCAGCCCGTCTCCATACGGATTATGGGCGCGGCTCATGATCTGATATTCATTGTCGTCATGCAGCAAACGCGTGACTTCTTCAACAATCCGCTGTGGGTCTGTACCTACCAGACGTACAGTCCCTGCGGTAATAGCTTCCGGGCGCTCCGTTGTTTCACGCATCACCAGCACAGGTTTCCCCAGAGACGGCGCTTCTTCCTGAATCCCGCCGGAATCAGTAAGGATCAACCAGGCGTGATTCATCAGCCATACGAATGGCAGGTAGTCCTGAGGTTCAATCAACACCACATTTTCAACGTGACCCAGGATGCGATTGACCGGCTCACTGACGTTAGGGTTCAGGTGTACCGGATAGACAATCTGCACATTTTGGTTAGACGCGGCTATTTCCGCCAGGGCATGACAGATTTGCTCAAAACCGCGACCGAAGCTTTCCCGACGATGACCGGTCACCAGGATCATCTTTTTATCAGCATCCAGGAAAGGATAACGTTCGGCCAGATCCGCACGCAGCGTCTCATTTCCCAGTACGCGATCCCGAACCCAGATCAACGCGTCAATAACCGTATTACCCGTGACGAAAATACGATCATCAGGGATAGCTTCTCGTAACAGATTTTGGCGCGAGTTTTCTGTTGGGGCAAAATGATACATTGCCAGACGCCCGGTCAGCGTACGATTAGCCTCTTCCGGCCATGGTGAATAGAGATCGCCTGTACGTAAACCAGCCTCTACATGCCCCACCGGGATGCGCTGATAGAACGCGGCCAGACTGGTAGCAATCGTGGTTGTGGTATCACCATGAACCAACACCACATCGGGTTTGAATTCAGCCCAAATAGGCTTTAACCCTTCCAGGATGCGGCAGGTTATTTCTGTTAGTCCCTGACCTGGCTGCATAATATTGAGATCGTAGTCAGGTACAATGGAAAAAAGATTCAACACCTGATCGAGCATCTCCCGATGCTGCGCCGTAACGCAAACTTTCGCCTCAAAATCAGGATCTTTTTCCAGCGCATGAACCAGAGGAGCCATCTTAATGGCCTCCGGTCGCGTACCAAATACAGTCAGTACTTTCACATCGATTCTCTTCGGATTGGCAGCGAGGGCCCAGCCCCTCACTGCAACGGCATTGCTAAATCGTACGGCGACGGGTTAACGCTACACCAGCACCGATCAGAGCCCCAACGATACCCCACATAATCATCAGGAAGGCGCGACGAGGGCTGTCACGTTTTACCGGCTCTTCCGGCGTTCTCAAATAACGATAGGTCTGAAAACGCGGATCTAAAGTTGGTCCAACGTTCAGGGTGTTCAGCATTGCCCTGTTCTGGAAATAGTCCAGATCGAAATCCGGACCAATTGACTGCAGATTCTCAAGTCGCGCCTGCAACATAGGACGTCCGAGTAAGAACAATTCTGAATCCGGTAATTCATCAGCTGGAACATCTGTGGAAGTACGCGAAATATTATGCTGCTCAGCAATTTTAAGCGCTTGTTCAATGCTGTGGACGCGGCGAGAGAAAATGGATTTTGCCACTTCTTCCTGACGTTTGACCTGCGCTTTCATCTGCACAGTGCGTGCGGCCCATGCGCCTTTTAACTCATCATTCAGATGACGTGCCGCGCGTTGGCTGGCAAACGCGACGTACTGGCGCAGCAAATTGTTGGCATCAGGAGCCGTCTCGGCAATCAGCTTCACGCTGTCATTGGTATTACGTAGCGCATCGCCAGGTAAAAACTGAATGTTATTGATCAGTTCATCCAGCATCGCCGCATCGGCTTTACTATTACCGACCATACGCTGCTTATAGTAATCAGTCTGCTGCCAGAATTCTCGGCGTGTATCCCAGGAGGCAAGCTGCATAATGAATTCTTTATAGGCCTCATCCATTACTGACGGTTGGTCCGTGGACGCAAGACTGGCCTTAATATCCAGGTTGCGTAAAAACTGTTGTTGAGAGTAAAAGCCACCCAACATATTGACCGTTGGCCTGTCAGTAATCGCCGTGGCGCTCCACTCCTGACGCGCAAAAAACGTATAGGCGAGGGCCGCTATCGCGAAGGCGAGAGCCATACCGACGATCCACACCTTCCCTGACCACAAGGTACGAAACAACCCACGGATATCCAGTTCATTTTCAGCGCTCACGGCGTCTTCCCCCGGTAATGGTTGTCTCATCGCATCCTCAATTTACTTGGTTAAGTTTGGTTTGCCTTCACGAATTCTTCGCAATCTGCGCTTCACTCGCTTGATAAATCTCGCTACCTTCCAGGCACGCTTGATACAGTAACCGTAGAGGCCAAAGGCCAGTAAAAAAAGCAACAACATGGCCCATTCAGGGACTAAGCGAAAATATTCAGCCAACACGCCGATAGACGCCAGTACCGCCGCAGCCAGCGTAATCAGAACAAATGCTTGTCGGGAAGTAAACCCTGCCCGCATCACCAAATGATGTATGTGTTGACGATCCGCGGAGAAAGGGCTCATGCCTTTTCGCAAACGTCGGTACATGATTGCCACCATATCCATCAATGGAATGGCAATAATCCACAGTGCAGTTACCGGGCTAATGGGGTGAGTTTTGCCCTGCGTAGTCTCCAGCAGGATCCAAATAATGGTGAAGCCAATCAGTGTACTGCCCGCGTCACCCATAAAAACTTTATAGCGACGTCCAAGGATGCCCAGATTTAGCAGGATATAAGGCAGAATGGCGGCGATCATGGCAAAACACCAGATAGCCAGACTCGTCTGACCATCAAACCACAAAATGAATCCCATCGCCGCAAATGAAACGCTGGACAACCCACCTAGCAGACCATCAATCCCATCCACCATATTGAAGGCGTTTATTGCCGCCCAGACGGCAAACAGCGTGAGTAAATAGCCGAACGGACCGAGCACCATCTCCCAGGGGCCAAAAATATACCCAAGGCTAAGAAGATAGAGTTTGCCAACCGACATCATAATAATGCCGATCGCGGCCTGGATAATCGCACGGATTTTTACACTGATATCAAAGCGATCGTCTAACGCGCCGACCAAAACTAATACACCAGCACAGGCCAGAAAGAGAGAAGCATGCGGGATGTAGTAGTCAGCAATGGCAAACGTAAAACATACACCTGCGTAAGCCGAAATCCCTCCAACCAACGGAATCAATCCCTGATGCCGTTTACGGAAGTTGGGTTTATCCACTAAACCAATCTTTTTTGCGACCTTGCGGGCAAAGAAAAGAAACAGTGTTGTGAATAAGAAAATACTGATGAGATCAGTGCTTACTGTCAGTAAATTCACAATGCATGCTCTCAGAGAATATTAATAGCAGAAGTATAACCACGAAGACCTATATTCAGAAGGGAAACCCGACTTCATACCCAATGGTTTTGTATAATTATCAACCACAAGAAACAGATTACGAATCTTTTTCTACTTGTTGGTACTTCATACCGTATTATCGTTATTGTGTCGTTAAGATTACAGCCACAAAAGCAAAACGCCACGTAAAAACGTGGCGTTTTCGGATGAGACCTGAATTACGAACGCTTCATCATATCGAAGAAGTCGTCGTTAGTCTTGGTCATCGCCAGCTTGTTAATGAGGAATTCCATGGCATCAATTTCACCCATCGGATGGATGATTTTGCGCAGGATCCACATTTTCTGCAGCTCTTCCTGAGTGGTGAGCAGCTCTTCTTTACGGGTACCGGAACGGTTGTAGTCGATAGCCGGGAAGACGCGTTTTTCAGCAATCTTACGAGAGAGATGCAGTTCCATGTTGCCGGTACCTTTAAACTCTTCGTAGATAACTTCATCCATTTTAGAGCCGGTATCGATCAGGGCAGTCGCGATGATGGTCAGGCTACCGCCCTCTTCCACGTTACGCGCCGCACCGAAGAAACGCTTCGGACGATGCAAGGCGTTGGCATCAACACCACCGGTCAGAACTTTACCGGAAGCCGGAACCACGGTGTTGTAAGCACGCGCCAGACGGGTGATGGAATCGAGCAGAATGATAACGTCTTTCTTGTGTTCAACCAGACGTTTCGCCTTCTCGATAACCATTTCCGCAACCTGAACGTGGCGGGAGGCTGGTTCGTCAAAGGTAGACGCAACCACTTCACCTTTCACCAGACGCTGCATCTCGGTAACTTCTTCCGGACGTTCGTCAATCAGCAGCACCATCAGCACGCAGTCCGGATGGTTGTAAGCAATGCTCTGCGCGATGTTCTGCAGCAGCATGGTTTTACCTGCTTTCGGCGGAGCAACAATCAGACCACGTTGGCCACGACCGATCGGTGATGCCAAATCCAGTACACGCGCCGTTAAGTCTTCAGTAGAACCGTTACCACGTTCCATACGCAGACGAGAGTTTGCGTGCAGCGGAGTTAAGTTCTCAAAGAGGATTTTGTTACGGGCATTTTCTGGTTTGTCGTAGTTAACTTCGTTAACTTTCAACAGCGCAAAGTAGCGTTCACCTTCTTTCGGCGGGCGAATCTTACCAGAGATGGTATCACCAGTGCGGAGGTTGAAACGGCGGATTTGGCTGGGAGAAACGTAGATGTCATCAGGACCGGCGAGGTAGGAGCTGTCTGCAGAGCGGAGGAAACCAAATCCATCCTGCAATATCTCCAGCACACCGTCACCAAAGATATCTTCGCCACTCTTTGCGTGCTGCTTCAGGATGGCAAAAATAATGTCCTGCTTGCGCATACGAGCCAGGTTTTCAAGGCCCATATTTTCGCCGAGAGTGATCAGCTCAGAAACCGGCGTATTCTTTAATTCGGTAAGATTCATAATGGTGTGAGTTCTTAAACTTGGGGTAAATCTCGAACTTAATGTTGTGAATGGTATGGCAGGGTCATCCATGCCTGTTTACGGCCATCAACTCATGTCTGTTCGCTGTCTGGTCACAGGAAAGTACGCAGAACTGAAACGACAAGACGGATTGAGTGACAAGCCAGGAATCTGTCCACTTCTCGCGCGAGAAACAACGGGAAGTATTGGATATAACTAGATTCAAACTTAATAAGGTATGTTTAATACGAAGTCAACACTAACTTAGCACGACTCAAGTCGGGCGTCCAGTCATCCGAATCATTTCGAAGTATGGTCGCCCGATCATGAGACTTCCTTACGCTAAATTAGCGTCGAGGAATTCTTTCAACTGACCTTTGGATAGTGCGCCGACTTTAGTCGCCGCAACTTCGCCGTTTTTAAACAGCAGCAGGGTCGGGATGCCACGGATACCATACTTCGGCGCGGTGCCTGGGTTTTGGTCAATGTTCAGTTTAGCAACCGTCAATTTGCCCTGATATTCGTCAGCGATTTCATCCAGAATTGGAGCGATCATTTTGCACGGACCGCACCACTCTGCCCAGAAATCAACGAGGATAGCTCCGTCCGCTTTGAGTACATCCGTGTCAAAACTGTCGTCAGTCAGGTGAATAATTTTATCGCTCATATTAACTCCACAGGAATAAGCCTGGTGCGTTGGTGTACTCTTAATCAACGACGTGTTGATGTAGCATTAACCAACTAAAGGTTGACTTTATTTCACCGGATACGCTTTCGTAAAGCAATAGTAAGCTGATATTCTACCACACTATGAGCAAAACACATTTAACAGAACAGAAGTTTTCCGACTTCGCCCTGCACCCAAAGGTGATAGAAGCCCTTGAAAATAAAGGCTTTCATAACTGCACGCCCATTCAGGCCCTCGCGCTGCCGCTAACGCTGGCAGGTCGTGATGTTGCAGGGCAGGCGCAAACCGGTACCGGAAAAACGATGGCGTTCCTGACGTCAACGTTTCATTATCTTCTCTCTCATCCCGCGATTGCCGATCGCAAGGTGAACCAACCGCGTGCGTTAATTATGGCGCCAACGCGTGAGTTAGCCGTGCAGATCCACGCTGACGCCGAGCCGCTGGCACAGACCACCGGTTTGAAATTAGGCCTGGCTTATGGCGGCGACGGTTATGACAAACAGCTGAAAGTGCTGGAAAGCGGCGTCGATATTCTTATCGGCACGACCGGTCGTCTCATCGACTATGCAAAACAGAACCACATTAACCTGGGCGCGATTCAGGTCGTGGTGCTGGATGAAGCCGATCGTATGTACGATCTGGGCTTTATCAAAGATATCCGTTGGCTGTTCCGTCGTATGCCGCCAACCACCCAACGTCTGAACATGCTGTTTTCTGCAACCCTCTCTTACCGCGTTCGCGAACTGGCGTTCGAACAGATGAATAACGCCGAGTACGTTGAAGTCGAACCGGAACAGAAGACAGGTCACCGCATTAAAGAAGAGCTCTTCTATCCTTCCAACGAAGAGAAAATGCGTTTGCTGCAAACGCTGATTGAAGAAGAGTGGCCAGATCGCGCCATCGTCTTTGCTAACACTAAGCATCGTTGTGAAGATATCTGGGGTAGCCTTGCCGCTGACGGTCATCGCGTCGGTCTGTTGACCGGTGACGTGGCGCAGAAAAAACGTCTGCGTATCCTTGATGAGTTCACCCGTGGCGATCTCGACATTCTCGTTGCGACGGATGTCGCCGCGCGTGGTCTGCATATCCCAGCCGTAACGCACGTATTTAACTATGACCTGCCGGATGACTGTGAAGATTACGTTCACCGTATCGGCCGTACCGGTCGCGCCGGAGCAAGCGGTCACTCTATCAGCCTGGCCTGTGAAGAATACGCGCTGAATTTACCAGCAATCGAGACCTATATCGGTCACTCGATCCCGGTCAGCAAGTATAACCCGGATGCGCTGATGACCGATCTGCCGAAGCCGTTACGCTTAACGCGTCCGCGCACAGGCAATGGCCCACGCCGTACCGGTGGTGCTCCGCGTAATCGTCGTCGTTCAGGTTAACGTTAGATATGCTCACAACCACTTCGCTGTACGCCGCAATTGATTTAGGCTCGAATAGTTTTCATATGCTGGTTGTACGCGAGGTGGCGGGAAGCATTCAGACACTCACGCGTATTAAACGCAAGGTGCGTCTGGCCGCTGGCCTCAACAGCGACAACGTTCTTTCCGCTGAAGCTATGGAGCGCGGCTGGCAATGCCTGCGCCTGTTTGCTGAACGCCTGCAGGATATCCCTCAGCCGCAAATCCGCGTGGTCGCCACGGCAACATTACGCATCGCGGTAAACGCCGATGAGTTTATCGCCAAAGCGCAAGAGATCCTCGGCTGTCCTGTCCAGGTCATCAGCGGCGAAGAAGAAGCGCGGCTGATTTATCAAGGTGTTGCCCACACCACCGGCGGTGCCGATCAGCGTCTTGTCGTTGATATTGGCGGTGCCAGCACTGAACTGGTTACCGGCTCCGGCGCGCAAACCACCTCTCTGTTCAGCCTGTCAATGGGCTGCGTCACCTGGCTCGAAAGGTATTTCACCAATCGTAATCTGGCACAGGAAAACTTTGACGAAGCAGAGAAAGCGGCTCGCGAAGTTCTGCGCCCGGTCGCCGACAAACTGCGTTTTCATGGCTGGAAAGTTTGCGTTGGCGCCTCTGGCACCGTCCAGGCGTTACAGGAAATCATGATGGCGCAAGGCATGGATGAGCGCATTACGTTGGCCAAGCTTCAGCAGCTTAAACAGCGCGCCATTCATTGTGGTCGTCTGGAAGAGCTGGAAATAGAAGGGTTAACGCTCGAACGCGCACTGGTTTTTCCCAGCGGACTGGCCATTCTGATCGCCATTTTCACCGAACTGAATATTCAATGCATGACTCTGGCCGGCGGCGCACTACGCGAAGGTCTGGTCTACGGCATGCTGCACTTGCCAGTTGATCAGGACATTCGCAGCCGTACGCTGCGTAATATTCAGCGTCGATTTATGGTCGACACCGATCAGGCGAATCGCGTCACGCAATTGGCTGTACATTTACTCGAACAGGTGAAAGATGAGTGGCATCTTGAAGCTATTAGTCGTGAACTGCTGCAAAGTGCCTGTCAGTTGCATGAAATAGGACTGAGCGTAGAGTATAAGCAGGCGCCACTGCATGCCGCCTGGCTGGTACGTAATCTCGATCTCCCGGGCTTTACTCCCGCGCAGAAAAAACTGTTAGCCACGCTGTTGCTCAACCAAACTAATCCAGTCGATCTCTCTTCACTCCACCAGCAAAACGCTGTGCCACCACGCATCGCGGAGCACCTTTGCCGTTTGCTACGCCTGGCGATCATTTTCGCCGCTCGCCGTCGCGACGATTTAGTGCCACATATCACCCTGCAAGCTCAGGATGAGAATCTGACGTTAACGCTACCGGAAGGCTGGCTGGAACATCATCCATTAGGTACAGAGTTAATCGATCAGGAAATACAGTGGCAAAGTTATGTCCACTGGCCGCTGGAAGTGCATTAGATGCTGGCTGCCGGATAGCGCTTACGCTTATCCGGCCTACAAAATACCTATTTCTCTTTGGCTTTCGCCATCATTGCCCGAATGTTAGCAATGCTGGCCTGCCCTTTTTGCATCCGCTCCTCGGCACTCACCACTTTACGTTCCTGTTCCCAGATAACGTCATCTTGTGGTAGTTCCAACAGGAAACGGCTCGGTTCCGGTCGAACCAGTTCACCGTACTGGCGGCGCTCTTTACACAGCGTGAAGATAAGTTCTTTCTGCGCACGCGTAATCCCGACGTAAGCCAGACGACGCTCTTCGTCGATGTTATCTTCATCGATGCTGCTCTGGTGCGGCAAAAATCCTTCTTCCATTCCCACCATAAATACGTACGGGAACTCCAGTCCTTTTGAAGCATGCAGCGTCATCAACTGCACCTGATCCAACTCTTCTTCGCTCTCTCCGCGCTCCATCATGTCGCGCAGGGTAAAGCGGGTAACGACCTGAGTCAGGGTCATTGGCTCTTCCAGCTCACTACCTTCCAGCATCTCCGTCATCCAGCTGAACAGCGTGTTGACGTTTTTCATACGCATTTCGGCCGCTTTCGGGCTCGGCGAGGTTTCATACAGCCAGGATTCGTAATCAATGCCGTGGATCAGATCGCGTACGGCGGCAACCGGCTCGCGCTCCGCCAGACGTTGAATGTCACCCAGCCAGTGCGTAAAGCGGGTCAGAGAATCATATCCACGCCCGGTTAGCGTCTGGCTAAGTCCCATATCAAAGCTGGCGGTAAACAGGCTTTTATTACGCGTCATCGCCCATTCCCCCAACTTTTGCAGCGTGGCCGGACCGATTTCACGCTTTGGCGTATTTACGATGCGCAAAAATGCACTGTCATCATCCGGGTTGCTGAGCACGCGCAGATAGGCCAGCAAATCTTTAATCTCCGGACGTGAGAAGAACGACGTCCCGCCGGAAATTTTGTACGGGATGCGGTTCTGCATAAGAAATTTTTCGAACACTCGCGACTGATGATTACCGCGATACAGGATGGCGTAGTCTTTATACTGCGTCTTGTTCACAAAGTGATGGGCAATCAGTTCCCCGGTCACGCGTTCTGCTTCGTGCTCTTCATTATTCGCACTCAAAACCTTCAGCTCAGCGCCGTAGCCCAGCTCAGAAAAGAGCCGTTTTTCAAAGACGTGTGGGTTGTTAGCAATAAGGATGTTCGCCGCCTTCAGGATACGCCCTGATGAACGATAGTTTTGCTCCAGCTTCACCACCTGCAGCGCCGGAAAATCTTTGCTTAACAGTACCAGGTTCTGCGGACGTGCACCGCGCCAGGAGTAGATCGACTGATCGTCATCACCCACGACGGTAAAGCGCGCGCGTTTCCCCACCAGCAACTTCACCAACTCGTACTGGCTGGTGTTGGTATCCTGATATTCATCCACCAGCAGGTAGCGGATTTTGTTCTGCCAGCGCTCGCGCACCTCTTCATTGCGCTGCAACAGCAGCGTGGGGAGCAGGATCAGATCGTCAAAATCGAGGACGTTACACGCCTTCATATGCGCGTCATACAGACCATAGCAGTGGGCAAAAATACGATCGCGTTCACCCTTTGCACTGGCTGCCGCCTGCGCTGGGGTCATCAGATCGTTTTTCCAGTTGGAGATCGTTGAAATCAACTGTTGAAGGATAAGTTTATCGTCTTCAATTAGCCCTTCGGTCAATTCCTTAAGCAGGGCCACCTGGTCAGTATCATCAAATAACGAGAAGTTCGACTTCATCCCTAGCGCGGCGTATTCACGCTTAATGACATCCAGTCCCAGAGTGTGGAAAGTAGAGATCATCAACCCGCGCGCTTCTTTACGACCCAACGTTTGCGCCACACGCTCTTTCATCTCGCGCGCAGCCTTATTGGTAAAGGTTACTGCCGCAATATGTCGTGCCTGATAGCCACATTCACGGATCAGATGTGCGATTTTGTTAGTGATAACACGCGTCTTACCGGAACCCGCTCCCGCCAGCACCAGGCAAGGTCCGGTGACGAATTCGACGGCTTGTTGTTGTCCGGGGTTCAAACGCATAGAGGATTGCTCAATCTGTAAACACGGGGATGTGGATTGTAGCAGAAAGTGACGCCAGGGGGATCGGTCATAGCCCATCGCCGAAGACCACGGATTACATGCTACTATTGCGCCCTGATTTATCACTCAACTCAGAGCGCAAACCATGGCAAAAACAGCATCAGCAGTGCATATCCTTGTTAAAGAAGAGAAACTGGCTCTCGATCTTCTGGAACAAATCAAAAATGGCGCCGATTTTGGTAAACTGGCGAAGAAACACTCTATCTGCCCGTCGGGCAAACGCGGCGGCGATTTAGGCGAATTCCGCCAGGGCCAGATGGTTCCGGCGTTTGATAAAGTGGTGTTCTCCTGCCCGGTGCTGGAGCCAACCGGCCCACTGCACACTCAGTTCGGTTATCACATCATTAAAGTGCTGTACCGTAACTAATAGAAAGCCCGGTGTGTTCAAACACCGGGCTTTTTTTGCCGAATGGCAGCCTCTTAGCCAGCTACAGCAATACGTTTCATATCCGTCATATAGCCACGCAGTTTCTGGCCAACTTTCTCGATAGCATGGCCGCGAATAGCATCGTTTACGTCGCGCAGCTGCGCGTTGTCTACCGCACCTTCGGCAATCGCTTTGCCCAGATCTCCGGTTTGCAGGGTGGTCATGAACTCTTTCAGCAGCGGTACGCACGCGTAAGAGAACAGGTAGTTACCGTATTCTGCGGTATCGGAAATGACTACGTTCATTTCGTACAGACGCTTACGGGCGATGGTGTTCGCGATCAGCGGCAGCTCGTGCAGTGATTCGTAGTAAGCAGACTCTTCGATGATGCCGGAATCCACCATGGTTTCAAACGCCAGCTCAACGCCAGCCTTCACCATCGCGATCATCAGCACGCCTTTATCGAAGTACTCCTGCTCGCCAATTTTTCCTTCAAACTGCGGCGCGGTTTCGAACGCGGTTTTGCCGGTCTCTTCACGCCAGGTCAGCAGTTTCTTATCGTCGTTGGCCCAGTCAGCCATCATGCCTGAAGAGAATTCGCCGGAGATGATGTCATCCATGTGTTTCTGGAACAGCGGCGCCATGATCTCTTTCAGCTGTTCGGACAGCGCATAAGCACGCAGTTTCGCTGGGTTAGACAGACGATCCATCATCAGGGTGATACCGCCCTGCTTCAGCGCTTCGGTGATGGTTTCCCAGCCGAACTGAATCAGTTTTTCGGCGTAAGCCGGGTCAGTACCTTCTTCCACCAGCTTGTCGAAGCACAGCAGAGAGCCTGCCTGCAGCATACCGCACAGAATTGTCTGCTCGCCCATCAGGTCAGATTTCACTTCCGCAACGAAGGACGATTCCAGCACGCCTGCACGGTGACCGCCAGTGGCCGCAGCCCATGCTTTGGCAATCGCCATGCCTTCGCCTTTCGGATCGTTTTCCGGGTGAACGGCGATCAGGGTTGGAACACCAAAACCACGTTTGTACTCTTCACGCACTTCGGTACCCGGACACTTCGGCGCAACCATCACCACAGTGATATCTTTACGGATCTGCTCGCCCACTTCGACGATGTTGAAACCGTGGGAGTAGCCCAGCGCCGCGCCATCTTTCATCAGCGGCTGTACGGAACGTACAACGTCGGAGTGCTGTTTGTCCGGGGTCAGGTTAACCACCAGATCTGCCTGCGGGATCAGTTCTTCATAAGTACCTACTTTGAAGCCATTTTCGGTCGCTTTGCGCCACGAAGCGCGCTTCTCAGCAATCGCTTCTTTACGCAGGGCGTAGGAGATATCCAGACCGGAGTCGCGCATGTTCAGGCCTTGGTTCAGCCCCTGAGCACCGCACCCGACGATGACCACTTTTTTACCCTGAAGGTAGCTTGCGCCATCGGCGAATTCGTCGCGCCCCATAAAGCGACATTTGCCCAGCTGCGCCAGCTGCTGGCGCAGGTTCAGTGTATTAAAGTAGTTAGCCATGGTGATACCTCGTGATGTTGTACTGTCTTATTGTTCGGTTCGCGTTTCAGCGAGAATGAACCCACATTACAACAGGAAATTTATTGCGGAAATTGATATATTCACAACATCACATTGCAATATCTGCAACGTAGAAAATCGGAGGCTCGTCCGTGGATTTACGCGATCTGAAAATGTTCCTGCATCTGGCGGAAAGCCGCCACTTTGGCCGCAGTGCGCGGGCAATGCACGTCAGCCCCTCCACACTCTCACGCCAGATCCAACGGCTGGAAGAAGATCTCGGCCAGGCGCTGTTTGTGCGCGATAACCGTACTGTCACGCTGACCGAAGCAGGCGAAGAGCTGCGAGTGTTTGCCCAGCAGACGCTGTTGCAGTATCAACAATTGCGCCACACCCTCGATCAACAGGGACCGTCGCTGTCGGGTGAGCTGCATATCTTCTGCTCGGTTACCGCCGCCTACAGCCACCTGCCGCCAATTCTCGACCGCTTTCGCGCCGAGCACCCCTCGGTTGAAATTAAGCTCACCACCGGCGATGCCGCTGACGCAATGGACAAAGTGGTCACCGGAGAGGCCGATCTGGCAATAGCGGGTAAGCCGGAGACGCTGCCCGGCGCAGTAGCATTCTCGATGCTGGAGAATTTAACGGTAGTGTTGATCGCACCAGCATTGCCTTGCCCGGTACGGAATCAGGTTTCGGTCGATAAGCCGGACTGGTCGACGGTGCCGTTTATCATGGCCGACCAGGGGCCGGTACGCCGCCGCATCGAGTTGTGGTTCCGCCGTCACAAAATCAGCAACCCATCGATTTACGCCACGGTCGGGGGGCACGAAGCGATGGTCTCGATGGTGGCGCTGGGCTGCGGCGTGGCTCTGCTGCCGGAAGTGGTGCTGGAAAATAGCCCGGAGCCGGTACGGAATCGCGTGATGATTTTAGAACGCAGCGACGAAAAAACACCGTTCGAGCTGGGTGTCTGCGCGCCGAAAAAACGGCTGCATGAGCCGCTCATAGACGCGTTCTGGAAGATTGTTCTGGAGCGTAAATCCGCCGAGTAGCGCCAGCGTCAGGCCTAAAATCAGTGGTAGATTCAGTATTGGCGCTCCTTTTCTGTATAATGTCCCGTGCCATAATAGATGTGGGGGGCTTGTTAACCATCACGTTTAGCAAGCCAGAACAGACGGTGTCATTGCGCACTTGACAGCGAAAATACAAACTTAATTAGCCATCATTATGATAATCAAACCAAAAATTCGTGGATTCATCTGTACAACGACCCATCCGACTGGCTGCAAAGTCAATGTGGAAAAACAGATCGATTATGTGAAGAAAAACGGGAAAATCGCTAACGGCCCTTCCCGCGTGCTGGTCATCGGTGCTTCCACCGGTTACGGCCTTGCTTCCAGAATTTCCGCCGCGTTTGGCAGCGGAGCCGCCACTATCGGCGTATTTTTCGAAAAACCAGGCACGGAAACCAAGCCAGGTTCCGCGGGCTGGTATAACTCTGCAGCCTTCGATGAGGCCGCAAAACGTGAAGGTCTGTATTCCAAAAGTATCAACGGCGACGCGTTCTCCGACGAGTGTCGCGACGAAGTTATCAAACTGATCAAAGAAGACCTGGGTCAGATTGACCTGGTGGTTTACTCACTGGCATCTCCGGTACGTAAAATGCCGAAAACCGGTGAAATCGTCCGTTCTGCGCTGAAGCCAATCGGTGAGGTTTATACCTCTAAAGCGATCGATACCAACAAAGATCAGATCATAACCGCCAGCATTGAGCCGGCAACCGAAGAAGAAGTTCAGAACACCGTCACCGTTATGGGCGGCGAAGACTGGGAACTGTGGATGGGCGCGCTGAGCGAAGCAGGCGTGCTGGCTGACGGCGTGAAAACCGTTGCCTACTCCTACATCGGTACCGACCTGACCTGGCCAATCTACTGGCACGGCGCGCTGGGCAAAGCAAAAGAAGATCTCGACCGCGCGGCAGGCGCGCTGCGTAATCAACTGGCTCCGCTGAACGGTTCCGCTAACGTTGCTGTACTGAAATCCGTTATCACGCAGGCCTCTTCTGCTATTCCGGTGATGCCGCTGTACATATCCATGGTCTTCAAGCTGATGAAAGAACAGGGCATTCATGAAGGCTGCATCGAGCAGATCAACCGTCTGATGACCACCAGCCTGTACGGCGATAAAGTGGCGCTTGATGACAACCAGCGTATCCGTATGGATGACTGGGAACTGCGTGAAGACATTCAGCAGGCATGCCGCGATCTGTGGCCGCTGATCACCACCGAAAACCTGGCGCAAAAAACGGACTATGCAGGATATAAGCAGGAATTCCTGAATCTGTTCGGTTTTGGTCTCGACGAAGTGGATTACGATGCGGATGTAAACACCGAAGTCGAATTCGAAGTCATCACGCTGTAATCTGCTGATACAGTTGCAAAAAGGGTTCATGTTTTTACATGAACCCTTTTTTAATGGCTGCCGCTAACCCGCCAGGAAGAACCTGAACGCCGGGTTATGCGTTTCATCATGACAGTCATAACCCAGTTCGTTCAGTCGCGTTTCGAAATCAGGCTCGTGCTCACCCAACTCAAACGCCGCCAGTACGCGACCATAATCGGTTCCGTGACTACGGTAGTGGAACAACGAAATATTCCAGTGCGTCCCCAAGGTATGCAGGAATTTGAGCAACGCCCCCGGAGATTCCGGGAATTCGAAGCTGTACAGCCGCTCCTGCAAGGGTTTCGACGGGCGCCCACCGACCATGTAGCGCACGTGCAACTTCGCCATTTCGTCGTCGGACAAATCCACTACGCTGTAGCTACCCTCGTTAAGCAACTGGAGGATTTCCTTACGCTCTTCCAGCCCACGGCTCAGACGGACGCCAACAAAAATACAGGCGTCTTTCGCATCAGCAAATCGGTAGTTAAACTCGGTAACCGAGCGTCCTCCCAACAGCTGGCAAAACTTCAGGAAGCTGCCCTTTTCTTCCGGAATAGTTACTGCCAGCAACGCTTCGCGCTGTTCGCCCAGCTCGCAACGTTCGGAAACATAACGTAGGCCATGGAAGTTAACGTTAGCGCCGGAAAGGATATGCGCCAGACGTTCGCCGCGAATGTTGTGCTGGGCAATGTACTTTTTCATCCCCGCCAGCGCCAGCGCACCGGAAGGTTCCGCCACCGCGCGCACATCCTCGAACAGATCTTTCATTGCCGCGCAGATAGCGTCGCTATCGACAGTGATGATGTCGTCGAGATACTCCTGGCACAAACGGAAGGTTTCGTCGCCGATACGTTTCACCGCCACGCCTTCAGCAAAGAGGCCAACACGCGGAAGATCGACCGGTTGACCGGCATCCAGCGCCGCTTTCAGGCAGGCTGAGTCTTCAGCTTCAACGGCAATCACTTTGATCTGCGGCATCAACTGTTTGATCAGCACCGCCACACCTGCCGCTAATCCGCCACCGCCCACCGGCACGAATACACGATCAAGGTGGGCATCCTGCTGCAATAACTCCAGTGCCAGCGTACCCTGCCCGGCAATCACCATCGGATGGTCGAACGGAGGAACCCAGGTAAAACCCTGCTGCTGCGACAGCTCAATCGCTTTGGCTTTGGCTTCATCAAAATTCGCGCCGTGTAGCAGTACTTCACCACCGAAACCGCGAACGGCATCGACTTTGATATCGGCGGTAGCCGTAGGCATGACAATCAGCGCCTTCACGCCTAATCGCGCAGAAGAGAAAGCTACACCCTGAGCATGATTACCCGCCGATGCGGTGATTACGCCATGCGCTTTTTGCTCTTCGGTCAGACCGGCCATCATGGCATAGGCACCGCGCAGCTTGAAGCTGTGAACGGGTTGACGGTCTTCGCGCTTCACCAAGATCACGTTATCGAGGCGCGAAGAGAGTTTTTCCATTTTTTGTAGCGGTGTGACCTGCGCCGCTTCGTATACCGGCGCACGCAGCACTGCTCTGAGATACTCGGCGCCTTCTGGAGCGCCGGAGAGGGGTTGAGAATCCGCCATGGTCATTATCCCCCTAGTTTCGACTTATCGCGCACCGCACCTTTGTCGGCGCTGGTTGCCAGGCTGGCGTAAGCGCGCAGCGCAAAGGAGACCTGACGCTGACGATCTTTTGGCGTCCAGGCTTTGTCACCACGAGCTTCTTGCGCTTCACGGCGCGCAGCGATTTCCGCATCGCTCAGTTGCAGTTGAATGCCACGATTCGGGATATCGATAGCAATCATGTCGCCATCTTCGATAATTGCGATATTACCGCCGCTGGCCGCTTCAGGAGAAACGTGACCAATGGAAAGCCCCGAAGTACCGCCAGAGAAGCGACCGTCGGTAATCAGCGCGCAGGCCTTACCGAGACCCATCGATTTCAGGAAGGTGGTTGGGTAGAGCATTTCCTGCATGCCTGGCCCGCCCTTCGGCCCTTCGTAGCGAATCACCACCACGTCGCCGGCAACCACTTTACCGCCGAGGATAGCTTCAACCGCATCGTCCTGGCTTTCATACACTTTTGCCGGGCCGGTGAATTTCAGGATGCTGTCATCCACACCAGCGGTTTTTACGATACAGCCGTTTTCCGCGAAGTTACCGTACAGGACTGCCAGGCCGCCGTCTTTGCTGTAAGCATGTTCCAACGAGCGAATGCAACCTTCTGCGCGGTCATCATCTAGGGTGTCCCAACGACAATCCTGCGAGAACGCCTGGGTGGTACGGATGCCAGCCGGACCTGCGCGGAACATTTTTTTCACCGCGTCGTCTTTGGTCAGCATAACGTCATAACTATCGAGCGTTTGCGGCAGAGTCAGCCCCAGCACGTTTTTCACGTCGCGGTTCAGTAGCCCGGCGCGATCCAGCTCACCTAAAATGCCCAGTACGCCGCCCGCGCGGTGCACGTCTTCCATATGGTATTTCTGCGTACTCGGCGCAACTTTACACAGTTGCGGGACTTTGCGGGACAACTTATCAATATCACTCATGGTGAAGTCGATTTCCGCTTCCTGCGCGGCCGCCAGCAGGTGCAGAACGGTGTTGGTGGAGCCGCCCATCGCGATATCCAGCGTCATGGCGTTCTCAAACGCCGCCTTGCTGGCAATGTTGCGCGGCAGGGCTGAAGCGTCATCCTGCTCGTAGTAGCGTTTGGTCAGCTCAACGATGCGTTTACCTGCGTTGAGGAACAGCTCTTTACGGTCGGCATGAGTCGCCAACAGCGAACCGTTACCCGGCTGCGACAAACCCAGCGCTTCGGTCAGACAGTTCATCGAGTTGGCGGTGAACATCCCGGAGCACGAGCCGCAGGTCGGACAGGCCGAACGTTCAACCTGCTCGCTCTGCGAGTCGGAGACTTTCGGGTCTGCCCCCTGAATCATCGCATCAACCAGATCAAGCTTGATGATTTGGTCAGAGAGCTTGGTTTTCCCGGCTTCCATTGGGCCGCCGGAAACAAAGATCACCGGAATATTCAGCCGCAGAGAGGCCATTAACATCCCGGGGGTGATTTTATCGCAGTTAGAGATGCAGACCATCGCATCGGCGCAGTGGGCGTTAACCATATATTCCACTGAATCGGCGATCAGCTCACGCGACGGCAGTGAATAAAGCATGCCGCCATGACCCATGGCGATACCATCATCCACGGCGATGGTGTTGAACTCTTTCGCCACGCCGCCTGAGGCTTCGATTTGTTCGGCAACCAGCTTACCGAGATCGCGCAGGTGGACGTGGCCCGGCACAAACTGGGTAAAGGAGTTCACCACAGCGATAATCGGTTTACCGAAGTCATCATCGGTCATCCCGGTGGCGCGCCACAGTGCGCGGGCACCCGCCATATTGCGGCCGTGGGTGGTGGTAGCAGAACGATACTTAGGCATGCTTGATTAACTCCCGTCTGTCTTTCCCCTGCATATTTCACGCCGCTGCTGAGGGCTGCCTCGCTCCCCCCAGTCACCTACTAAAGTAAGCTCCTGGGGCTCGCTGCGTTGCCATCTTCCTGCAACGTGAACTATTTTGGGGAAATATTAATTTTGTTATTGGTTTACTGAATCCAACCAGCCGTATTTATCTTCCGTTTCACCGGTGAAGAGGCCAAAGAAGGCCTGCTGGATGCGTTTGGTGACCGGACCGCAGCGGCCTTCGCCCACCTGAATACCATCGACGCTGCGTACTGGGGTGATTTCGGCCGCGGTACCGGACATGAACACTTCGTCGGCCAGGTACAGCGATTCACGAGACAGCACCTGCTCACGCACTTCGATATCGAGATCTTTCGCCAGCTTAATGATCGCGTCACGGGTGATACCCGGCAGCGCGGAAGAGGTAAATGGCGGGGTAAACAGAATGCCGTCTTTTACTTCAAACAGGTTTTCGCCCGCGCCTTCGGAGATGTAGCCATTCACATCCAGCGCAATGCCTTCCTGGTAGCCATGACGACGCGCTTCACTACCCACCAGCAGCGAAGACAGGTAGTTACCACCTGCTTTAGCAGCGGTAGGAATCGTGTTCGGCGCAACGCGGTTCCAGGAAGAAACCATCGCGTCGATCCCCTGCTCCAGCGCTTCAGCACCGAGGTAAGCCCCCCATGGGAACGCGGCGATTATCACATCAGTGGTGTATCCCGCAGGCGGGTTAACGCCCATCCCTACGTCGCCAACAAACACCAGCGGACGGATATAGGCGCTGGTCAGGTTGTTTTTACGAATCACCTCACGGCAAGCTTCCATCAGCTCATCAACGCTCTGAGAAACGGGAAAACGATAGATCTTGGCTGAATCACGCAGACGCTGCATATGTTCGCGATGACGGAACACTACCGGCCCTTTGTGAGAATCGTAGCAACGGATCCCTTCAAATACAGAAGTACCGTAGTGCAGCGCGTGGGACATCACGTGGACCTTCGCGTCTTCCCAACGAATCATCTCGCCATTAGACCAAATGTAATCAGCTTTTTTCGTCGTCATTTTTCTTCCTTTTGCGCTCAGGCGCGGATTTGTTGTGATGTGGTTGTGCTCTGGCAGATAGCAACATGTGCAACATCTACCAGTTTACTTAACTGACTAAACAGTAAGTCGACCGACCGGGGACTGGCAACGGTCAATTCGATATTTATATTCTGCGCATCGCTGGCGGCTTCCATATTCATGGAGCACACCTGAAAACCACGATGGCGTACCACGCGTAAAACACGTTCTAACGTTTCCGGATTGAAACGAGCCTCAACGGCGACCTGATGTTGCATCATGATAATTTCTCCAGCATTTCTGAGTTACTGGCGCCAGGTGGCACCAGAGGCCAGACATTCTCAAGTTCGTCGATTGAGACATGAAGCAAGTATGGCCCCTCGCTGTTCAGCATGGTGTCGAGTGCCGCTTCAACCTGGTCTTTACGGGTGATGTGTTGACCAGGAATGCCGAAGGCTCTGGCCAACATGAGGAAATCGGGGTTATCGGTAAGGGTGGTTTCGCTATAACGTTCCTGGAAAAACAGCTGCTGCCATTGTCGCACCATGCCTAACCGCTGGTTGTCGAGTAAAACTATCTTCAGCGGCAACTGCTTGCGTTTTACGGTGCCCAATTCCTGTACATTCATCATGAAGGAACCGTCACCGGAGATACAGATTACCGTATCATTCGGGCGAGCAACCTGCGCGCCAACCGCTGCTGGCAGGCCAAAGCCCATCGTCCCCAGACCGCTCGACGTGATGAAGTTTTCAGGGCGAGTGTAGGTCATATGCTGTGCCGACCACATCTGATGCTGGCCAACATCCGTTGTCACTACGCTATCCGCAGGTTTGCGATCGGATAACTGCTTTAACAACAGTGGCGCATAGATAGCTTCCCCCGGATGGTCGTAGCGCCAGGTATGTTCTGCGCGCAGTTCAGCGCTGTGCTGACGCCATTCGT
Organism: Citrobacter sp. RHBSTW-00859; assembly: GCF_013729795.1. NCBI lineage: Bacteria > Pseudomonadati > Pseudomonadota > Gammaproteobacteria > Enterobacterales > Enterobacteriaceae > Citrobacter > Citrobacter sp. RHBSTW-00859. The sequence continues at coordinate 5,107,743 of NZ_CP056284.1, forward strand.
CAATCTTCATCAATTGCTGTAATGCTGGCAGCAGAGAATTTAAATCCCCCTGCAGCGCCACGTGGGCCTGGCGCAGTTTGTTCATTTCCGCTGGATCGATGTCCATGTGGATTACGCTGGCGTTCGGTGCGAAGGTATTCAGCTTGCCAGTCACCCGGTCATCAAAACGTGCGCCAACCGCAATCAGTAAATCGCACTCTTGCACCGCGAAATTCGCGGCTTTAGTACCGTGCATTCCCAACATGCCCAAATAGTACGGGTAGTCAGCATCTACTGCGCCCAGACCTTTCAGCGTGCAGGCGACCGGCATTTGGGTTATCGCGATAAATTCACGCAGGGCCGGGACCGCCTGCGCCATACCTACGCCACCACCTACGTACAGGATGGGCTTTTGCGCCTGCGCCAGCATTTTACGTGCCTGCTCAACGTCTGCGTGCGGAAACGTCTCTACGTTTTCGACGGTCGTAAAATATGGCTCCAGCGTACCGCTGGCTAATTGGATGTCTTTCGGGATATCAACCAGAACCGGACCCGGACGACCGGAATTCGCCACGGCGAAAGCCTCAGCCATGATACGCGGCAACTCTTCGAGTGACTGTACCAGGAAGCTGTGTTTGGTGCAGGACAGAGACATCCCCAGCACGTCCACTTCCTGGAACGCATCCGTTCCGATGAAAGGTGATGCCACCTGACCGGTGATCGCCACTACTGGAACAGAATCTAACAGCGCATCGGCAAGGCCCGTGATCAGGTTAGTTGCGCCAGGGCCGGAAGTAGCGATACAAACGCCGGTTTTACCGGTCGCACGGGCATATCCAATCGCCGCCATTGCCGCACCCTGCTCATGTCGGCACAACAGGTGCTCTACGCCGCCGTCATACAACGCATCGTAAACTGGCATAATTGCGCCACCAGGATAACCAAAGACGGTTTGAACCCCTTGTGCACGCAACGCATGTACCACCCACTGTGCCCCATTCATAGTTACATCCCCGCCGTAAATCTTGAGAAACAGAATTTTATGCTGCCGTTCACTTTCTGCTCCTCGTGTATGTTTTTAAGGTCAAAAAAAACCCCCGGACCTTTCGGTGCGGGGGTCTTAGTTCGTTAAGGCTTGTTTTCTAAGCCTTTCCTCGTCCAAGTGCAGCCCCGCACGGTGGGATAATAATCACCACCACGCTAATCACGACCAGGCTAATCACTCGTAGAAGGGCTGTCATTTTTGTATTTTCTTGCATCTTGTTCGAAGGAATACCTAAAGAGTTACCATAGAATTTGCAAATGACACAAGATATTTTTTTATTCGTTTTTCTGACGTCGTTAACGGTTTAGATAAATACCGTTGTTTTTTATACAAAAAAATCAAAAATGAAAATATTTCACGCTTCAGGCGATCCTCGGTAACCCGATCCCCAATACAAACACCATTCAAAAGCATTTGCGGGCGTCATTCCAGGCTTAATGCAAGCAATTATACGTTGCGCAAAAATACGGGAATCAGCATCTAAAAACCGTAATTATGTGAAATCTTGCCGCGATGTATTGCGACATAATACTTTTATCAGGAGGAATTATGTCACTATCGATTGTTCACACACGCGCCGCGCTAGGCGTGAATGCGCCAGCCATTACCATCGAGGTACATATCAGCAACGGCCTGCCTGGTTTAACCATGGTGGGGCTGCCCGAAACGACGGTGAAAGAGGCTCGCGATCGGGTACGCAGTGCGATTATTAATAGCGGTTATGAATTCCCGGCAAAGAAAATAACTATAAACCTCGCTCCGGCCGATCTCCCGAAAGAAGGGGGGCGATATGATTTACCTATCGCTGTTGCGCTTCTGGCCGCTTCTGAGCAGCTTACACCCCACAATCTCGACACCTACGAGCTGGTAGGTGAATTAGCGCTTACAGGCGCGCTACGCGGCGTTCCCGGCGCGATATCAAGCGCAACCGAGGCCATTCGTGCAGGCAGGCGAATTATTGTCGCAAAAGAGAATGCCGCTGAAGTTGGACTGATACACGGCGAAGGGTGCCTGATCGCCGATCACCTGCAGACCGTATGCGCATTTCTCGAAGGTAAGCATGATTTAGACAGGCCATCATCCGCAGATTTTACGCCTAACGCATTAGCTGATGATCTGAGCGATGTTATCGGCCAGGAACAGGGTAAACGCGGGCTGGAGCTTACCGCAGCAGGCGGCCACAATCTCTTGCTCATCGGCCCGCCGGGTACGGGAAAGACTATGCTAGCCAGTCGACTCAGAGGGCTGCTCCCTCCACTTAGCAACGATGAAGCGCTGGAAAGTGCCGCGATACTCAGTCTGATCCATTCCGACACGATAAAAAAACAGTGGAAGCAACGCCCTTTTCGCTCGCCACATCACAGTGCTTCATTAACCGCCATGGTCGGTGGAGGCTCTATTCCTGCGCCAGGAGAGATCTCTTTAGCGCACAACGGCATACTGTTTCTGGATGAACTACCCGAGTTTGAGCGGCGCACGCTGGATGCACTGCGCGAACCCATCGAGTCCGGGCAGATCCATCTATCCCGCACCAGAGCAAAAATAACCTATCCCGCACGCTTTCAACTCATAGCTGCGATGAATCCAAGCCCGACGGGCCATTATCAGGGGAACCATAACCGCTGTACCCCAGAACAGACGCTGCGCTACCTAAATCGATTGTCAGGTCCATTTCTTGACCGCTTCGACCTCTCCCTCGAAATTCCCTTACCGCCGCCCGGTATACTCAGCCAGAGCGCGATGAAAGGGGAAAATAGCGCAACGGTGAAGCAACGTGTTATGGCAGCGCGAGAGCGTCAGTATCAGCGGCAAAATAAGTTAAACGCACATCTGGACAGTCAGGATATTCATAAATACTGCCTACTGCGTAGCGACGATGCACAGTGGCTTGAAGAAACGCTCGCGCATCTCGGATTGTCTATCCGCGCCTGGCTGCGCCTGATTAAGGTCGCTCGAACGATTGCGGATATCGAACAATGTGATCACATCTCTCGCCAGCATTTACAGGAGGCCGTTGGGTACCGAGCGATAGACAGGTTACTCATTCATCTGCAGAAACTACTGACATAAAAAAAGGGCTTTCGCCCTTTTTTTATTAATCATCTGATTCGGTGTAGTCTTCTGCGCCTTCCACCTGAGGTTTCCCACCCGATAAGGTGTGGAAGCGTTTTGGACGCTTAATACGCGTCATGTATTTAGACCACACACGTTCAGCTTCGGTAACCGGCTCACGTTCACCACGGCATACCGCAACAAACAGTTTTTCTTCTTCAGTTACCGGCTCACGCTTGCCCAGATCCAGCTCGTTGAAAGCATAACCGTGACGCTCAAGCAGTTGTGCTTCTTTAATGGTGAAATCACCATGACGGGAGAATCCGCGGGGATAATATTTATTATCGAAATATCGATTAGTCGTCGTAAAGCTTTCCGCCATCCTGCACGCTCCTAATTCTTTGGCCGAGCTATTTATGGCGCGGAGTATTAGTTACGCTTGACAGAGCGTCAAACAAAAGATTTAAATCATAACGACAAATAATTTTATGGAGCGAGTTGTGGATACGGAATTGTTAAAAACTTTCCTGGAAGTTAGCCGGACACGCCACTTTGGCAGGGCTGCTGAAGCGCTCTACCTGACCCAATCAGCGGTTAGTTTCCGGATCAGACAACTGGAAAATCAATTGGGTGTAAACCTGTTCACCCGACACAGAAACAATATCCGTTTAACCGCTGCAGGTGAAAAATTATTGCCTTACGCCGAAACGTTGATGAATACGTGGCAGGCAGCACGTAAGGAAGTCGCGAATACCTCGCGGCATAACGAGTTTTCTATCGGTGCCAGCGCATCTCTCTGGGAGTGCATGCTTAATGACTGGTTGAGGCGTTTGTATCAATCTCAGGAGCCACAATCCAGCCTGCAGTTTGAAGCGAGGATCGCTCAGCGCCAGTCGTTAGTAAAACAGCTTCATGAACGACAGCTTGATCTACTGATTACTACCGAAACACCCAAAATGGACGAATTTAGCAGCCAACTGTTGGGATATTTCACGCTGGCGCTCTATTGCAGCTCTCCGTCGCAAACCAAAGATGAGCTGAATTATTTACGCCTGGAATGGGGACCCGATTTTCAACAACACGAAGCGGGACTAATAGCGGGAGATGAAGTGCCGGTACTCACCACCAGTTCGGCAGAATTGGCCAGGCAGCAACTTTCAGTGATTAAGGGCTTTAGCTGGCTTCCCGTCAACTGGGCCAAAACCAAAAGCGATCTCCATACGGTTACCGACAGTACAACGCTTTCACGTCCTTTATATGCAGTTTGGCTGCAAAACAGCGATAAAAATGGACTAATTTGCGATCTGCTGAGAACAAATATTCTGGAAAATTAAAGAAAATATAGGCAAGGATGCCGGGAGTAAAACAGCAGGAAGGCATAATTCAAATTGCAGGTAAAAAAAATCCTTAGCAAAAATGCTAAGGATTGTTTCTGGCAGGGGCGGAGAGACTCGAACTCGCGACACCCGGTTTTGGAGACCGGTGCTCTACCAACTGAGCTACGCCCCTAAATTTTCTTATCATTAAGCCTGCTTGGTAGCAGGCTTAACTTTCTAATAAGTGGCGGAACGGACGGGACTCGAACCCGCGACCCCCTGCGTGACAGGCAGGTATTCTAACCAACTGAACTACCGCTCCACCGAATTTCTTTGTCACTACCCGGATTATTCATCCCGGTTTACTGCAATTTGATGCCTGGCAGTTCCCTACTCTCGCATGGGGAGACCCCACACTACCATCGGCGCTACGGCGTTTCACTTCTGAGTTCGGCATGGGGTCAGGTGGGACCACCGCGCTACAGCCGCCAGGCAAATTCTGTTTATCAACACGCTTTTCGCATGTCGATGTCATCTGTAATCAAGCTGAATTTCGTGTCTCTTCGCCAAAACACCTTCGGCGTTGTAAGGTTAAGCCTCACGGTTCATTAGTATCGGTTAGCTCAACGTATCGCTACGCTTACACACCCGACCTATCAACGTCGTCGTCTTCAACGTTCCTTCAGGACCCTTAAAGGGTCAGGGAGAACTCATCTCGGGGCAAGTTTCGTGCTTAGATGCTTTCAGCACTTATCTCTTCCGCATTTAGCTACCGGGCAATGCCATTGGCATGACAACCCGAACACCAGTGATGCGTCCACTCCGGTCCTCTCGTACTAGGAGCAGCCCCCCTCAATTCTCCAGCGCCCACGGCAGATAGGGACCGAACTGTCTCACGACGTTCTAAACCCAGCTCGCGTACCACTTTAAATGGCGAACAGCCATACCCTTGGGACCTACTTCAGCCCCAGGATGTGATGAGCCGACATCGAGGTGCCAAACACCGCCGTCGATATGAACTCTTGGGCGGTATCAGCCTGTTATCCCCGGAGTACCTTTTATCCGTTGAGCGATGGCCCTTCCATTCAGAACCACCGGATCACTAAGACCTGCTTTCGCACCTGCTCGAGCCGTCACTCTCGCAGTCAAGCTAGCTTATGCCTTTGCACTAACCTCCTGATGTCCGACCAGGATTAGCTAACCTTCGTGCTCCTCCGTTACTCTTTAGGAGGAGACCGCCCCAGTCAAACTACCCACCAGACACTGTCCGCAACCCGGATCACGGGTCTACGTTAGAACACCAGCCATTAAAGGGTGGTATTTCAAGGTTGGCTCCATGCAGACTGGCGTCCACACTTCAAAGCCTCCCACCTATCCTACACATCAAGGACCAGTGTTCAGTGTCAAGCTATAGTAAAGGTTCACGGGGTCTTTCCGTCTTGCCGCGGGTACACTGCATCTTCACAGCGAGTTCAATTTCACTGAGTCTCGGGTGGAGACAGCCTGGCCATCATTACGCCATTCGTGCAGGTCGGAACTTACCCGACAAGGAATTTCGCTACCTTAGGACCGTTATAGTTACGGCCGCCGTTTACCGGGGCTTCGATCAAGAGCTTCTCCTTACGGATAACCCCATCAATTAACCTTCCGGCACCGGGCAGGCGTCACACCGTATACGTCCACTTTCGTGTTTGCACAGTGCTGTGTTTTTAATAAACAGTTGCAGCCAGCTGGTATCTTCGACTGATTTCAGCTCCATGAGTAAATCACTTCACCTACATATCAGCGTGCCTTCTCCCGAAGTTACGGCACCATTTTGCCTAGTTCCTTCACCCGAGTTCTCTCAAGCGCCTTGGTATTCTCTACCTGACCACCTGTGTCGGTTTGGGGTACGATTTCGTGTTACCTGATGCTTAGAGGCTTTTCCTGGAAGCAGGGCATTTGTTACTTCAGCACCGTAGTGCCTCGTCATCACACCTCAGCGTTAACAAGACTCCGGATTTACCTGGAATCTCCGCCTACATGCTTAAACCGGGACAACCGTCGCCCGGCTAACATAGCCTTCTCCGTCCCCCCTTCGCAGTAACACCAAGTACAGGAATATTAACCTGTTTCCCATCGACTACGCCTTTCGGCCTCGCCTTAGGGGTCGACTCACCCTGCCCCGATTAACGTTGGACAGGAACCCTTGGTCTTCCGGCGTGCGGGTTTTTCACCCGCATTATCGTTACTTATGTCAGCATTCGCACTTCTGATACCTCCAGCAACCCTCACAGGCCACCTTCAACGGCTTACAGAACGCTCCCCTACCCAACAACACATAGTGTCGCTGCCGCAGCTTCGGTGCATGGTTTAGCCCCGTTACATCTTCCGCGCAGGCCGACTCGACCAGTGAGCTATTACGCTTTCTTTAAATGATGGCTGCTTCTAAGCCAACATCCTGGCTGTCTGTGCCTTCCCACATCGTTTCCCACTTAACCATGACTTTGGGACCTTAGCTGGCGGTCTGGGTTGTTTCCCTCTTCACGACGGACGTTAGCACCCGCCGTGTGTCTCCCGTGATAACATTCTTCGGTATTCGCAGTTTGCATCGGGTTGGTAAGTCGGGATGACCCCCTAGCCGAAACAGTGCTCTACCCCCGAAGATGAATTCACGAGGCGCTACCTAAATAGCTTTCGGGGAGAACCAGCTATCTCCCGGTTTGATTGGCCTTTCACCCCCAGCCACAAGTCATCCGCTAATTTTTCAACATTAGTCGGTTCGGTCCTCCAGTTAGTGTTACCCAACCTTCAACCTGCCCATGGCTAGATCACCGGGTTTCGGGTCTATACCCTGCAACTTAACGCCCAGTTAAGACTCGGTTTCCCTTCGGCTCCCCTATTCGGTTAACCTTGCTACAGAATATAAGTCGCTGACCCATTATACAAAAGGTACGCAGTCACCCCATAAAGAGGCTCCCACTGCTTGTACGTACACGGTTTCAGGTTCTTTTTCACTCCCCTCGCCGGGGTTCTTTTCGCCTTTCCCTCACGGTACTGGTTCACTATCGGTCAGTCAGGAGTATTTAGCCTTGGAGGATGGTCCCCCCATATTCAGACAGGATACCACGTGTCCCGCCCTACTCTTCGAGTTCACAACACATGCACTTTTGTGTACGGGACTATCACCCTGTACCGTCGGACTTTCCAGACCGTTCCACTACCACACATGCTGATTCAGACTCTGGGCTGCTCCCCGTTCGCTCGCCGCTACTGGGGGAATCTCGGTTGATTTCTTTTCCTCGGGGTACTTAGATGTTTCAGTTCCCCCGGTTCGCTTCATTACGCTATGTATTCACGTAATGATAGTGTGACGAATCACACTGGGTTTCCCCATTCGGAAATCGCCGGTTATAACGGTTCATATCACCTTACCGACGCTTATCGCAGATTAGCACGTCCTTCATCGCCTCTGACTGCCAGGGCATCCACCGTGTACGCTTAGTCGCTTAACCTCACAACCCGAAGATGTTTCGTAAAACACTTCAGTATTGCGAAAATTTGAGAGACTCGGACACACCGCTTTTCATTTCTTGTTTACGGAGAAATGAAACAGTGTGTCGTTTCAATTTTCAGCTTGATCCAGATTTTTAAAGAGCAAATATCTCAAACGAGACTCGAAAGTCTGTTTTGAGATACTTCGGTCGGCGACTTTCACTCACACATACCAGCAAGTGGCGTCCCCTAGGGGATTCGAACCCCTGTTACCGCCGTGAAAGGGCGGTGTCCTGGGCCTCTAGACGAAGGGGACACTGAAGTCTCAATCGCAAGACGCCTTGCTATTTACTTTTCATCAGACAATCTGTGTGAGCACTACAAAGGTCGGTTCTTTAAGGTAAGGAGGTGATCCAACCGCAGGTTCCCCTACGGTTACCTTGTTACGACTTCACCCCAGTCATGAATCACAAAGTGGTAAGCGCCCTCCCGAAGGTTAAGCTACCTACTTCTTTTGCAACCCACTCCCATGGTGTGACGGGCGGTGTGTACAAGGCCCGGGAACGTATTCACCGTGGCATTCTGATCCACGATTACTAGCGATTCCGACTTCATGGAGTCGAGTTGCAGACTCCAATCCGGACTACGACATACTTTATGAGGTCCGCTTGCTCTCGCGAGGTCGCTTCTCTTTGTATATGCCATTGTAGCACGTGTGTAGCCCTACTCGTAAGGGCCATGATGACTTGACGTCATCCCCACCTTCCTCCAGTTTATCACTGGCAGTCTCCTTTGAGTTCCCGACCGAATCGCTGGCAACAAAGGATAAGGGTTGCGCTCGTTGCGGGACTTAACCCAACATTTCACAACACGAGCTGACGACAGCCATGCAGCACCTGTCTCAGAGTTCCCGAAGGCACCAAAGCATCTCTGCTAAGTTCTCTGGATGTCAAGAGTAGGTAAGGTTCTTCGCGTTGCATCGAATTAAACCACATGCTCCACCGCTTGTGCGGGCCCCCGTCAATTCATTTGAGTTTTAACCTTGCGGCCGTACTCCCCAGGCGGTCGACTTAACGCGTTAGCTCCGGAAGCCACGCCTCAAGGGCACAACCTCCAAGTCGACATCGTTTACGGCGTGGACTACCAGGGTATCTAATCCTGTTTGCTCCCCACGCTTTCGCACCTGAGCGTCAGTCTTTGTCCAGGGGGCCGCCTTCGCCACCGGTATTCCTCCAGATCTCTACGCATTTCACCGCTACACCTGGAATTCTACCCCCCTCTACAAGACTCTAGCCTGCCAGTTTCGGATGCAGTTCCCAGGTTGAGCCCGGGGATTTCACATCCGACTTGACAGACCGCCTGCGTGCGCTTTACGCCCAGTAATTCCGATTAACGCTTGCACCCTCCGTATTACCGCGGCTGCTGGCACGGAGTTAGCCGGTGCTTCTTCTGCGAGTAACGTCAATTGCTGCGGTTATTAACCACAACACCTTCCTCCTCGCTGAAAGTACTTTACAACCCGAAGGCCTTCTTCATACACGCGGCATGGCTGCATCAGGCTTGCGCCCATTGTGCAATATTCCCCACTGCTGCCTCCCGTAGGAGTCTGGACCGTGTCTCAGTTCCAGTGTGGCTGGTCATCCTCTCAGACCAGCTAGGGATCGTCGCCTAGGTGAGCCGTTACCCCACCTACTAGCTAATCCCATCTGGGCACATCCGATGGCAAGAGGCCCGAAGGTCCCCCTCTTTGGTCTTGCGACGTTATGCGGTATTAGCTACCGTTTCCAGTAGTTATCCCCCTCCATCGGGCAGTTTCCCAGACATTACTCACCCGTCCGCCACTCGTCACCCAAGGAGCAAGCTCCTCTGTGCTACCGTTCGACTTGCATGTGTTAGGCCTGCCGCCAGCGTTCAATCTGAGCCATGATCAAACTCTTCAATTTAAGTTTGATGCTCGTGAATTAAACTTCGTAATGAATTACGTGTTCACTCAGAGACTTGGTATTCATTTTTCGTCTTGCGACGTTAAGAATCCGTATCTTCGAGTGCCCACACAGATTGTCTGATAAATTGTTAAAGAGCAGTTGCGACGCGCTTTAGCGCTCTGTCGCGAGGTCCCGTATATTACGTTTTCCTCATTCAGAGTCAAGCATTTATTTTTGCTTTTCTCCGCAAGATTCTCAGTGGAACCCCGCTGACCCGGCGGCGTGTAATCCGTTGTTCCGTGTCAGTGGAGGCGCATTATAGGGAGTTATTTCAGGCTGACAAGGGGAAATTTAAAATAACTTTCCGAGTGCGTGTTTTTTCAGCAAAACCACCATTAACATGCCATAAAATAAGCAAATTGCCGTTTTTGCAGCCGCAATAACACTTCCAGGTGGCATACTAATGAATAGGAAATAAAGTAAGGAAAACCATTCATGCCGTTAAATGCCCAACAGCTAGCCGCACAGAAAAACCTGTCCTACGTTCTGGCCGAAAAGCTGGCTCAGCGAATATTAAAAGGTGAATACGCACCGGGCGCTATATTGCCTGGCGAAATAGAGCTGGGCGATCTGTTTGGCGTAAGTCGTACCGCGGTAAGAGAAGCGGTAAAGACGTTAACGGCAAAAGGTATGGTATTACCGCGCCCGCGTATTGGTACACGCGTCATGCCGCAGGCAAACTGGAACTTCCTCGACCAGGAGCTGCTCACCTGGTGGATGACAGAAGATAATTTCTCTCAGGTCATTAAACATTTTCTGGTGATGCGTATCAGCCTGGAGCCTCAGGCGTGTTTACTGGCGGCGACTATAGGTACGGCAGAACAGAAAGCGCATCTCAACACGCTGATGGAAGAAATGGTCGAGCTGAAAAGAAACTTCAGACGCGAGCGTTGGATTGAGGTTGATATCGCCTGGCATGAACACATCTATGAAATGAGTGCGAACCCGTTCCTTATCTCCTTCGCGTCACTCTTCCATTCCGTTTACCAGACCTACTTTACCTCTATTACCTATAACGACGTGGTCAAGCTGGATTTACACCAGGCCATTGTCGACGCAATAGATGAGAGCGATGGCGATCGCGCCTTCGCTGCCTGTCAGGCATTGCTGATAGCACCGAACGTGCTACCGGATAAATAATATGTCAGAAAAGAAATCACGCAGTATGGCCGGGCTACCGTGGATAGCAGCCATGGCCTTTTTTATGCAGGCACTAGACGCCACGATCCTCAATACCGCCTTACCCGCAATAGCACACAGCCTTAACCGCTCTCCGCTCGCCATGCAGTCGGCCATTATCAGTTACACACTGACGGTCGCGATGCTGATCCCGGTGAGTGGATGGCTGGCAGACAGGTTCGGTACCCGGCGCGTCTTTATGATAGCTGTTAGCCTGTTTACGCTGGGTTCGCTGGCCTGTGCGCTGTCCAGCTCCCTAAGCGAACTGGTGATTTTCCGCATCATTCAGGGCATTGGCGGCGCTATGATGATGCCCGTTGCCCGTCTGGCATTATTACGTGCTTACCCCCGCAGCGAACTGCTTCCGGTGCTTAACTTCGTAACCATGCCTGGACTTGTGGGGCCGATTTTAGGTCCAGTATTGGGCGGTGTACTGGTCACGTGGGCCAGTTGGCACTGGATCTTCCTGATTAATATTCCAATTGGGGTTGCCGGTATATTCTATGCCCGCAAATATATGCCGAACTTCACCACGCCGCGCCGCGGTTTTGATATGACCGGTTTCTTTCTGTTTGGTTTGAGCCTGGTGTTGTTTTCCAGCGGGGTAGAGCTGTTCGGTGAGAAGCTTGTCGAGACCTGGATAGCACTCAGCATTATTCTTGCCAGCATTCTGTTACTGCTCGCCTACATTCGCCACGCGCGTCGTCACCCAACGCCGCTAATATCGCTTCCTATATTTAAGACCCGAACTTTTTCCGTCGGGATCGCCGGAAACCTTGCCACTCGTCTGGGTACAGGGTGCGTGCCCTTCTTAATGCCGCTGATGTTGCAGGTAGGCTTTGGATACCCGGCGCTGATAGCCGGTTGCATGATGGCGCCAACGGCGCTGGGATCAATACTGGCGAAATCAATGGTGACGCAGGTGCTGCGCCGGCTCGGCTACAGAACCACACTGGTGGGTGTTACGGTATTTATCGGCCTGATGATTGCGCAGTTCGCATTGCAATCTCCCGCCATGCCGGTCTGGATGTTGATCCTGCCGTTGTTCATTTTGGGTATGGCGATGTCCACCCAGTTTACCTCCATGAATACCATCACTCTGGCGGACCTGACCGATGAAAACGCCAGCAGCGGCAACAGTGTGCTGGCCGTTACTCAGCAGTTATCAATCAGTTTAGGGGTCGCCATCAGCGCTGCCGTTCTGCGTATCTATGAAGGTATGGAAGGAACCAATACGGTCGAGCAGTTCCACTACACCTTTATGACGATGGGCGCTATCACGGTAGTGTCTGCGCTGATGTTCATGCTGCTAAAAGCAAAAGATGGACGTAATCTGATTAAAGAGCGACATAATCCTAAACCGACCCCCGCTCCATCAAAACAGGAGTAAGTTGCAGGCGCTGTTGCTGTAATGCGGGCTGCGCCATCCGGTGGATTAATACATCGATGGCCAGTTCGCCCAGTTCATCTTTTGGTTGATGGATGGTCGTCAGCGGCGGCGTCATATAGCGCGCCAGCTCGATATCATCATAACCCACCACCGCCATATCCTGCGGAATGCGCAATCCCGATTGGTACAGAGCCTGATACGCGCCAACCGCCATGGCATCATTGCCGGTAAAAACGGCCTGCGGTCGCTGTTTATGCGACAGCAACGTTTGCATAGCTTCAAAGCCGCCGCCGAACTCAAAGTCACCGGTAATCTCGTAACCTTCCGGGACCGGCAACCCCGCCCGCTTCATTGCCGCCCGATATCCTTCCAGACGCAAACGCGCCGGAGTTTTATCCAGCGGCCCGGTGATGCAGGCAATGCGCGTAAAACCTTTTTCGATAAGATGTTGAGTGGCTAAATCCCCGCCCAACAGGGAGTTATCCTGGATCAGATCGCTTTCACCATCAAAAGGCGACCAGTCCATCATGACGGTCGGTATAGAAGGATAGCGTTGCATGATCTCCCTGGAAGGTTGATGTGTTTCCGTGCAGAGCAGCAGCAAGCCGTCCACCCGTTTTTGCATTAACGTTTCCAGATTACGGTTCATGCGCTGTTCATCACCTTCAGTGTTGCACAGCACCAGGCTGTAGCCGCGTTCAAAACAACTACGTTCAACGCCGCGCACCAGCTCAGAATAAAAGGGGTTGGTACTGGCAGTGATTAACATGCCAATAGTGTGGGTCTGGTTTAACTTGAGACTACGCGCCAGCGCTGAGGGCGCGTAGTTAAGCTCTTTAATCGCCGCTTCAACTTTGTCAGTGACAGACTCACTGACAAAGCGATCTTTATTAATGACGTGAGAAACCGTCGACGTGGAAACCCCCGCCAGGCGGGCGACGTCCTTCATTGTAGCCAAGCGTTACCTCTGTTGACTTAAAAACGCTTCTATTTCTTCGCGCCATGGAACGGAAGGCTGTGCGCCCTTACGGGTGACCGCAATCGCCGCAGCGGCATGTGCAAATCGGATAGCTTCAGGCAGCGGGGTCTCTTCCAGTAACGCTGTAATTAACGCGCCGTTAAAGGTATCCCCAGCGGCGATGGTATCAACAGCGTCCACTTTAAACCCAGGCACACGCTGACCTTCACCATTTACGCTGGCCCACACCCCGCGACTGCCTAAGGTAATCAGTACAGTATGGATCCCCTTCGCGTGCAGTGCCTGCGCAGCTTTGGCCGCGTCTTCATCGTTTTCAACCCGGATCCCCGTGAGCTTTTCAGCCTCGGTTTCATTCGGGGTAATAATATCCACCAGCGCCAGCAGTTCGTCAGAAAGTTCACGTGCCGGGGCCGGGTTAAGGGCTACCGTGGTCTTATTTTGATGTGCAATCTTTGCCGCAGCCAGTACGCTTTCGATCGGCGACTCTAACTGCATCAGTAAGGCAGACGCCTTGGCAATACGCTCATGCTGAGCTTCCACCAGCGCAGGCGAAAGTGCCGCGTTCGCACCAGCATGAATGCCAATGACGTTCTCACCTTCACCATTCACAAAAATCAACGCCACACCGGTCGATTCCCCCGAAATTACGCTAATCGGCGCAATATCGATATTATCTTTGGCTAACTGTTTACGAACACTTTCGCCAATATCATCATCACCCGTACAGGCAATAAATGCGATATTCGCGCCACTACGCCCCGCAGCAACAGCCTGATTCGCGCCTTTACCACCAAATGCGACCTGATAATGGTTACCGGTTACGGTTTCACCAGGTGTCGGGAAAGAGTTAAGGTTGAGGATGTGATCGGCATTGATACTGCCAAGAACAACGAGGTTGCCTGCGGTTTTCATATTTGGTGTTCCAAGTCAAAGTGCGCCACCGGATTAGGGTGGCGCGTGCCCTGCTTTTCTTTTTACGCTTTCATCCCCAAAACCCGATACGGGGATGGCGTCTTTATGTCTCCATCAGGCCGCGAGCGACCTGAATCGGTATTACTGCTTGATGACCAGCTTCAGGTCAACCGGATATTTAGCCTGAACCTTCTCGCCTTTCAGGACTTTATCCGCAGTCTCAACGCCTTTCGCGCCGATCTGATCCGGCAGCTGAGCAATGGTCGCAGCCAGTTTGCCATCATTTACTGCTTTTTCGCCATCTGGAGTACCGTCAAATCCAACCACCATCACATCAGATTTACCCGCAGTTTGCAGTGCGCGCAGCGCACCCAACGCCATTTCATCGTTCTGGGCAAATACGGCCTGCACGTCAGGATGCGCGGTAAGCAGGTTCTGCATGACGTTCAGACCTTTGGTGCGGTCGAAGTCGGCCGGCTGGCTGGCCAGTACGTTAAATTTGTGTGCCGCAACAGCCTGCTGGAAACCTTCGCCACGCTCACGCGCCGCTGAAGTACCGGCAATACCCTGCAGTTCGATAACTTTCGCGCCTTCACCCGCTTTCTTCGCGATGTAATCGCCCGCAATCTTACCGCCCAGCACGTTATCAGATGCAATATGGCTTACTACTTCGCCTTTGGACGCAACGCGGTCAAGGGTGATAACCGGAATTTTCGCCTGGTTAGCCATCTTCACAGCGTTACCAACAGCATCGGAGTCCGTCGGGTTAATCAGCAGAATTTTAGTTCCACGAACCGTTAAATCCTGAACGTTAGCCAGCTCTTTCGCCGGGTTGTTCTGTGAGTCCAGAATCACCAGGTTGTAGCCCAGCTTATCGGCCTCTTTTTGCGCCCCATCCTTCAAAGAAACAAAGAACGGGTTGTTGAGGGTGGAGACCACCAGCGCAATGGTATCTTTCGCCATCGCATTCGCGCTCACGGTGGCGCTCAGCGCAACAGCAGAAATCAGGGTAGCCAGTTTTTTCATGTTCATATTTAAGATGTCCTGTAATCGTTGTTACTGCTTTTTGTTGTCTACCAGTACCGCCAGCAAAATCACCACCGCTTTGACGATCATCTGGTAATAGGAGGATACACCTAACAAATTCAAACCATTATTGAGGAAACCAAGAATCAATGCGCCGATCAGCGTCCCAACAATACGTCCTTTACCACCCGCCAGGCTGGTACCACCTAACACCACCGCGGCGATAGCATCCAGCTCATAGCCAGTACCTGCCGTCGGTTGCGCAGAGGAGAGGCGCGCTACTTCAATGATGCCCGCCAGCGATGCCAGCAGACCACACAGGGAATAAACGATAATTTTGATTTTACTTACGCTGATACCGGACAGGCGCGTTGCCGCTTCGTTACCGCCCAGCGCATAGATATAACGACCCAGACGAGTGTGGTGCAGCATGTACCACGCCGCGAGGAAGACAATCCCCATAATCCAAACAGGCGTAGGGACGCCTAACGGACGACCAATACCAAACCAGCCAAACAGATCGGCATTGTCAGTAAACCCGGTATTAACCGGACTGCCGTTGGTGTATACCATGGTCACACCACGCAGCAGCAGCATCATCACCAGGGTCGCGATAAACGCCTGTACCCGGCCTTTCGCGACAATCACCCCGGTTACCGCGCCAATAGCAGCGCCGAGCGCCAGAGCCGCAGCGACAGCCACCAGCGCATTGACTTCAATCCCTACAATGGAAGCCGCAACCGCACCGGTAAGCGCCAGCAAAGAACCGACAGACAGATCAATCCCCGACGTCAGGATAACCAGCGTCATGCCAACGGCCATGATGGCGTTCACCGACGTTTGCTGGAGAATGTTGAACAGGTTATTAACGGTAAAAAAGTTAGGGCTCATGGTGGAAACAATCGCGATCAGCACTAACAGAGCGATGAGCGACTTTTGCTCCAGAAGCCATGCTTTAGTGAAATAACGGCGACCAGAAACAGCCTGGGTAGTCATCTTTTTTACTCCTGATTCACGCGATTAAGCTTGCCCACAGCGGCAGCCATTAATACTTCCTGAGTGGCCTGCTCGCGAGTGAACTCACCGCCGAGATGCCCTTCATGCATAACGATAATTCGATCGCTCATGCCCAATACTTCTGGCATCTCAGAGGAGACCAGAATGATGCTCAGCCCATCGGCCTTAAACTGGTTGATAAGCTGATAGATTTCTTTCTTAGCCCCAACGTCAACGCCGCGCGTTGGTTCATCGAGGATCAGGACTTTTGGTCGGGTCATCAGACCGCGCGCAATCGCCACTTTCTGCTGATTACCGCCAGAAAGCAGGCCGATAGCCTGTTCCATCGATGGCGTTTTAACATTGAACAGACGAATAAAATCACCTACCGCCTGCTGCTCGTCTTTATGTTTAAGGCTTCCACCAGCGCGACTGAAATAACGCAGCGCGGTTAGTGACATGTTCTCTTTCACCGACATGCCCAGCACTAAACCATCGCGTTTACGGTCTTCAGAAATATAGACGATGCCGTTAGCCAACCCATCCTGCGGCGAACGGGTGACCACTTCATGGCCATCAAGCGTGACGTAACCGCTGGTGCGCGGCAATGCGCCGTACAACACTTTCATCAGCTCGGTACGTCCGGCACCCATCAGCCCCGATACGCCAAGGATCTCGCCTTTACGTAGCGTGAATGAAACATCGTTTACGCCAGGGCCGCACAGGTTATCGACCTTTAGGCGAATATCACCCGGCGCTTTTTCCAGGCGCGGGTATTGATCTTCCAGCTTACGTCCCACCATCATTTCAATCAGCGAGTCTTCGGTCAGCGAGGCGACTTCACGCTCGGCAATAAACTGCCCGTCGCGAAAAACGGTCACGTCGTCACAAATCTCGAAGATCTCTTTCATGCGGTGAGAAATATAGACAATGCCGCGTCCCTGGGATTTCAGTTCGCGAATGACGCGGAACAGGGATTCGGTTTCGGTATCGGTGAGCGCATCCGTCGGTTCATCCATAATGATGACCTTCGATTCAAAGCTCAGCACTTTGGCAATTTCAACCATCTGCTGATCGCCAATCGACAGTTCACCGACCAGTCTGTCGCTTTTAAAGCGCAGATTCAGTTTGGCAAGCAGCAGATCGGCTTCGGCGTACATCTTCTTCCAGTCAATTTTGCCAAAGCGATTAACGAACTCACGGCCAAGAAAAATGTTCTCGGCGATAGTGAGTTGCGGGATCAAATTCAGCTCCTGGTGGATGATACCGATTCCGGCTTCCTGGGAGGATTTAGGGCCGTTAAAGGTGGTCTCTTTTCCCAACCACAATAAAGAACCGGCATCACGGGTATAGATCCCGGTCAGCACTTTCATCATGGTGGATTTGCCCGCGCCGTTTTCGCCCACCAGCGCCATTACGCGGCCTGGGTAGACATTCAGCGCGGCGCCGGATAGCGCTTTTACGCCCGGGAACGCTTTATCGATCCCTTTGAGTTGCAGTAATGCGTTCATGATGGCCTCAGAACGTGACGCCAGCACAGAGAATGATATTCGCATACGGAGAACACTCTCCGCTGCGAATTACCGCCTGACTGTCTGCGGTTTGTTTTTTGAATTGTTCATGCGTGGTGTAACGAATTTCTATGGTGTTTCCCTGGTGTTGTTGCAGTTGCTCAATGTGGCTGAGCAACGTTTCGTGGAGTTGCGGATTATGTTGTTTAATTTCCGTCGCGAGAATGGCCGCCTCGACCTGCATTTCACATGTCACCACATCCAGTACCTGCATAAAAGAAGGTACGCCCTGGGTTAATGCCATATCGATACGCGTTGTGCTATTCGGGATGGGTAAACCTGCATCACACACCACCAGCGTATCGGTATGCCCCAGACGGGAGATCACCGATGAAATTTCAGAGTTGAGTACCGTGCCTTTCTTCATTTTCTTTCCCCACTAGCGAAACGTTTCGCTGAAGATAAGTGTAGAGCGAAGAGTGGAGATAAAACCACCGCGAAGTTACGAAAATGTGATCGTCATCGAAACGTTTCGCAAGGATTATCATTCGATGAAATGAAAACTGGGAGGGACAAAACAAAACGCCCCCTTTCGCGATGAAAGAGGGCGTCGATGAGATTAAATCTCGACCTGAGTACCGAGCTCAATAACCCGGTTCGGTGGGATTTCAAACTGGTCCGGGGCGCGCAGCGCATTGCGTTGTAGTAGCAGATACAGCTTGCCGCGCAGACGCAGATACCATGGTCGTTTTCCAACAATCAACGACTCGTGCGACATGAAGAACGAGGTTTCCATCATCCGACAGCTTAAGCCTTCCAGACCGCAGCGATGGAACACTTCTTCAACGTTCGGCGTTTCGCGCCAACCGTAGCTGGCCACCACGCGCCAGAAGGTGGGCGATAACTGCTCAATCTGCACCCTACGCACATTGTGAACATATGGCGCATCTTCCGTTCGCAGCGTCAGCAGAATAACGCGTTCATGCAGAACCTTGTTATGTTTGAGGTTATGCAGTAGCGCAAACGGGATGACGTTCAATGCACGAGACATGTACACCGCCGTTCCCGGCACGCGTACCGGTGGTGATTTCTCCAGAGAGGCAATCATCGCCTCCAGAGAGTTGCCGTGCTCATGCATGCGACGCAGCAGACGGAAACGCTCGCTTTTCCAGGTGGTCATGATGGTGAACATCACCAGACCCAGCGTCAGAGGCAGCCAACCGCCGGAAATCAGTTTATCGAGGTTCGCGGAGAACAGCGGAACATCGACGCACAAGAACGCCACCAGGATCAGGAAGACGAAGTATTTATTCCAGTGCCAGTTTTTGCGCGCCACGGTGGTCGACAGAATTGAGGTCAGCACCATCGTCCCCGTCACCGCAATCCCGTACGCCGCAGCCAGATTGCTGGAGTGTTCAAAGCTCACAATCACAATAACCACTGCGAAATAGAGCATCCAGTTAACGAAAGGAATGTAGATCTGGCCCGATTCCATTTCCGAGGTATGGATGATACGCATCGGCGATAAATACCCCAGACGCACGGCCTGACGCGTCAGTGAGAAGACGCCGGAGATAACCGCCTGTGAAGCGATAACCGTTGCCAGCGCGGCGAGGATCAGGAGCGGTATCAACGCCCAGTCCGGCGCCAGCAGGAAGAACGGGTTTTTAATCGCTTCAGGATGCTTTAACAGCAACGCCCCCTGACCAAAATAGTTGAGTACCAGCGAAGGCAATACCACGGAGAACCATGCCAGGCGAATCGGCAACTTACCGAAGTGGCCCATATCCGCATACAGCGCTTCAACACCGGTAATCGACAACACCACCGCACCCAGCGCAATAAAGGACAACGTTTTGAATTCGAGGAAGAAATGCACCGCCCAATATGGATTGAGCGCCTGCAGCACTTCCGGATTGCCAATAATACTGCGCACGCCTAACACCGCCAGCGTCAGGAACCACAACAGCATAATCGGCGCAAACAGCTTACCGACCATGCCGGTACCGTGTTTTTGAATCAAAAACAGCAGGGTCAGTACGATTATCGAGAGCGGAACAATCCAGGTATCCAGTTGCGGGGCAATGATCTCCAGACCTTCAATCGCCGACATCACAGAGATAGCAGGCGTTATCACCACTTCTCCATAGAAGAAGCTGCCGCCAATCAACCCCATAATCACCAGCATGGAGGTTGTTCGTGCTGAAGTATTACGCCCGGCCAATGACATCAGCGTCAGGATCCCGCCTTCTCCGGCGTTATCCGCGCGCATGACAAACGTCAGGTATTTAATGGAGACAACAAAGATCAGCAGCCAGAAAATCAGCGAGAGAAAGCCAAATACGGCGTCACGTTCAACGCCAAAACCAAACTGGCCGGACAAACATTCACGAAGCGTATAAAGTGGGCTGGTACCAATATCACCGTAGACAACCCCAATGGCCGCAAGGGTAATCGCAGACAATGATTGTTTATTATCAGTGCTCATAGACTCGTCTTTCGTTTATACACATCATCTTTCAAGCCACCTCCGCGTGGGCTGCATTCGTTATTCCCCCCATCCCAGAAGAAAACTCCATTGCCGCCTTGGTGCAGCTTGATTGATTTGGTGTATATATAAGAAATGTGTGCGTCGTCCCTTGGCCCACAAAAAGGCGCACAGTATGCACGATTAATCGCAAAATCGTACCCCTAAATGAGACCAGATTAATCTGGCTCAAAGAAAAATAAGCGCACCTTCAGTCTATTACTGCACTGGTGTGAAGCATCTATACTCGCTGTTTATGCAGTACATTTGGCGAAAGGACGCCACTTCATTATGGCTCACCCACATTTATTAGCGGAAAGAATTTCCCGTCTGAGCAATGCGCTGGAAAAGGGACTTTATGAACGTAGCCACGCCATTCGTCTGTGTCTGCTGGCTGCACTTAGCGGCGAGAGCGTTTTCTTATTAGGTCCTCCCGGGATCGCGAAAAGCTTAATTGCCCGCAGACTGAAATTTGCCTTTCAAAATGCTCGCGCCTTCGAATATCTGATGACGCGCTTCTCTACGCCGGAAGAGGTTTTCGGCCCGCTGTCCATTCAGGCGTTAAAAGACGAAGGTCGCTATGAACGCTTAACGGCAGGCTATCTGCCTGAAGCTGAAATCGTCTTTCTCGATGAAATCTGGAAGGCGGGACCGGCGATTCTTAACACCCTGCTGACCGCCATCAACGAACGCCACTTCCGCAACGGCGCGCATGAAGAGAAAATCCCGATGCGCCTGCTGGTGGCAGCCTCCAACGAACTGCCTGAAGCAGACAGCAGCCTGGAAGCGCTGTACGACCGTATGCTGATTCGTCTGTGGCTGGATAAAGTCCAGGACAAGGCCAACTTCCGCTCGATGCTGTTAAGTCAGCAGGATGAAAGCGACAATCCGGTCCCGGCATCGTTACAGGTGATGGATGAAGAGTATTACCAGTGGCAAAAGGACATTGGCGCCATCACGCTTCCCGATCGCGTGTTTGAGCTTATTTTCATGCTGCGCCAGCAGTTGGACACGCTACCGAATGCCCCCTACGTGTCCGATCGTCGCTGGAAAAAAGCCATTCGCTTGCTCCAGGCCAGCGCCTTCTTTAGCGGACGTGATGCGGTAGTTCCCATCGACCTGATCCTGCTGAAAGACTGCCTGTGGTACGACGCACAAAGCCTGAATCTGATGCAGCAGCAGCTGGAAATATTGATGACCGGACACGCATGGCAACAGCAAGCCATGCTGACCCGTCTGGGCAGTATTGTGCAGCGCCGCATTCAGCTCCAGCAGCAGCAAAGCGATAAAACAGCATTCACCGTGATCCGTCAGGGCGGCATGTTCAGCCGTCGTCCTCATTATGATTTACCGCCGGAGGCCACGTCTTCCGTCGTGACATTACTACTGCAAAAGCCCTTAAAGCTGCATGATATGGAAGTAATCCATATTGCTTTCGAACGTAGCGCGCTGGAACTGTGGTTAACCAAAGGCGGTGAGATCCGCGGAAAATTAAACGGCATCGGTTTTGCCCAGACGCTGAACATGGAAGTGGATAGCGCGCAGCACCTGGTTGTACGCGACGTCAGCTTACAAGGCTCTCGCCTGGCATTGCCCGGAACATCACAAGAGAGTATGCCCGCTGAAATAAAACAGGAGCTTGAAGCGCTCGATAACGAGTGGCATCAGCAGCACAGCGCATTTAGCGAGCAGCAAAAATGTCTGTTTATTCATAGCGACTGGTTAGGCCGCATTGAGGCCAGTCTGCAGGATGTCGGGGCACAAATCCGCCAGGCGCAACAATGCTGACCCTTGATACACTCAACATCATGCTGGCGGTCAGTGAAGAAGCGATGATCGAAGAGATGATCGTCGCCCTACTGGCTTCTCCGAAGATGGTGGTATTTTTTAACAAATTCCCTCGTCTTAAAAAAGCGATCACTGACGATATTCCCCGCTGGCGTGAATCTTTGCGTAGCCGCCTCAAAGATACCCATGTACCGCCGGAGTTAGCGGAAGAGGTTATATGCTATCAACAAAGCCAGCTCCTCTCTCATGCGCAGTTTATCGTCCAGCTACCGCAAATATTGTCGCTATTGCACCACCTCCATTCGCCATGGGCCGGACAAGCGCAGCAACTGGTCAATGACAACAGCGCGTTTACGCCTGCCCTACATACGCTTTTTCTCCAGCGCTGGCGCCTGAGCCTGGTGGTGCAAACCACAACGCTGAATCAGCAACTGCTGGAAGAAGAGCGCGAGCATTTGCTCAGTGAAGTACAGGAACGGATGACCCTCAGCGGGCAACTGGAACCCGTACTGGCAGAAAATGACAACGCAGCAGGCCGGTTGTGGGATATGAGCGCAGGTCAAATCAAGCGCGGTGATTATCAGTTGATGGTGAAATATGGCGAATTCCTGACGCAACAACCTGAACTCCAGCGTCTGGCTGAGCAGTTAGGCCGTTCCAGAGAAGCGAAATCCGTACCGCGTAAAGATGCGCCAATGGAAACCTTCCGCACCCTGGTGCGCGAACCGGCAACCGTCCCGGAGCAAGTAGATGGCATCCAGCAAAGCGACGATATCCTGCGCCTGCTGCCGCCGGAACTGGCCACGCTGGGCATTACCGAACTGGAATACGAGTTCTACCGACGACTGGTGGAAAAGCAGCTGTTGACCTATCGCCTGCACGGCGAAGCATGGCGTGAGAAAGTCACGGAACGCCCCGTGGTGCATCAGGATTTTGACGAGCAACCGCGCGGACCGTTTATCGTCTGCGTTGATACTTCGGGATCGATGGGCGGCTTTAATGAGCAGTGTGCGAAAGCCTTTTGCCTGGCGCTAATGCGCGTCGCCCTTGCCGATAACCGACGCTGTTTCATCATGCTGTTTTCAACAGAAGTAGTGCGCTATGAGCTATCCGGCCCGGAGGGCATTGAACAGGCGATCCGTTTTTTAAGTCAGCGCTTTCGCGGTGGTACCGATATTGCCAGCTGTTTTCGCGCCATTACTGAGCGCATGCAGGGTCGGGAATGGTTTGATGCTGATGCGGTGGTGATCTCAGATTTTATCGCTCAGCGATTGCCCGATGAGGTTGTCAGCAAAGTGGGGGAATTACAGCGGGTGCACCAGCACCGTTTTCACGCGGTGGCGATGTCAGCACATGGTAAACCCAGTATCATGCGCATTTTCGATCATATCTGGCGCTTTGATACCGGGATGCGAAGCCGCCTGCTCAGACGCTGGCGGCGTTAATTCTTACAACAGAGAGGCGACGCTTTCACGTACCTGTGCCGGCCATACGCCACACTGAACCTGACCAATGTGTGGTAATTGCAGCAACAGCATGGTCAGACGCGACTGCCCAATTCCTCCACCAATCGTCTGTGGCATTTCACCGCGCAGCAGCGCCTGGTGCCATTCCAGACTCAGACGATCTTCATCTCCGGTCAGAGAAAGCTGATGTTTCAGAGCGTCAGCATCCACACGGATCCCCATAGAAGACAGCTCAAACGCATCTTCCAGTACCGGGTTCCAGACCAGAATATCACCGTTCAGACCGGCGTGACCCAGCTCGGACGCTGAACTCCAGTCATCATAATCCGGCGCACGTACATCATGGCGGTGACCGTCGCTGAGCTTGCCGCCGATCCCCACCAGGAATACCGCGCCCAGCTCCTTAGCGATCGCACGTTCACGACCTTTTGCGTCAAGACCAGGATAACGAGATAACAGTTCCTGGCTATGAACAAAGTGGATCTGCTCTGGCAGGAACGGTGCCAGACCAAACTCTTTGCTCACCGCAGCTTCGGTAGCCTTAATTCCCGCCCAGATAGCCTCTACCGTGCTTTTCAGAGTGGAGAATTGACGCTCGCCGTCGCCCATCACGCGCTCCCAGTCCCACTGGTCAACATACACTGAGTGCAGCGGGGAAAGGCGGTCTTCATCAGGACGCAGGGCCTTCATATGCGTGTACAGCCCTTCGCCTGCGCTAAAGTCGTGTTGTCCTAATGTTTGACGCTTCCACTTCGCCAGTGAATGAACCACTTCGAATTGAGCGTCTGGCAATGCTTTAACCTTCACCTGCACCGCTTTTTCACAGCCCGACAAGTTATCTTGCGTGCCATCTCCTACGCGGCTGAGGATCGGAGCCTGAACTTCGATCAGACCTAAACGCTCTTCCAGCTGACGAGAAAAATGAGATTTTACGAAGCTAATTTGACGTTGTTTGGCAATGTAAGCGGTTTTCATTATGTGTACTCCTGTGTCCTGTTGCCTATGATTAAGCAACAGAATGTAGGTAATATTCAATAATCAACAAACAAAAAGCCGACTTCGATTTTGATTCGTTAAAATTAACGTCTAAAATAGAGGGAATCATTAATCTACATAAGAAAAACCTATGGAAAATTATCAGATCGACAATCTGGACCGCGGCATTCTTGACGCCCTGATGGAAAATGCCCGAACGGCCTATGCCGAATTGGCCAAACAGTTCGGCGTGAGCCCGGGGACAATTCACGTTCGCGTAGAGAAGATGAAGCAGGCCGGGATTATTACCGGCGCACGGATTGATGTTAGTCCCAAACAGTTGGGCTATGACGTCGGCTGCTTTATCGGCATCATCCTGAAAAGTGCGAAAGACTATCCGTCAGCGTTGGCCAGACTGGAAAGCCTCGATGAGGTGACCGAAGCGTATTACACCACCGGGCACTACAGCATCTTTATAAAGGTGATGTGCAAGTCGATCGACGCGTTACAGCAGGTACTTATCAACAAGATCCAAACAATTGATGAAATTCAGTCCACGGAGACCCTGATCGTCCTGCAAAACCCGATCATGCGTACCATCAAGCCATGATCGCTTTTTTTAATCCCCTATTTTTCCACAGGTAGATCCCAGCTCGCTCACAGCGTACAATACGCCCTCTTTATAAAGGTGGGCGATCATGGCAGAAATCACTCTTATCAGCGGCAGCACGCTTGGCAGTGCGGAATATGTAGCAGAGCATCTGGCTGAAAAACTGGACGACGCGGGTTTTTCCAGCGAAATACTGCATGGGCCAATGCTTGAAGAGGTCCCGACTGATGGGATCTGGCTGATTATTAGCTCCACGCACGGTGCGGGAGACATCCCTGACAACCTGCAGCCTTTATATGATGCCTTATGCGAGCAAAAACCGGACCTTTCACAAGTGCACTTTGGTGCAATCGGGATCGGCAGTCGTGAATATGACACCTTTTGCGGCGCAATCGACAAGCTGGAAGCCGAACTGAAAGCCTGCGGGGCAAAACAGATCGGCGAAACGCTCAGGATCAACGTACTGGAACATGAAATTCCGGAAGATCCGGCTGAAATTTGGCTGGGATCCTGGCATCCATTGCTCAGAGATTTGTAAAGATCGTACTTTTTTATGTGGATAACTCTGGTTAAAAGCTTGGATCAACCGGTAGTTATCCCAAGAACAACCGTTGTTCAGTTTTTGAGTTGTGTATAACCCTTCATTCTGTTCCCAGCTTATACGGGCCAGGATCACCGATCATTCACAGCTAATGATCCTCAACAACCTGTTGATCTTATTCAAAGGATCGCCCTTATCCACAGAAAGTTGCGATCCTAATAAGAGATCACAATAAAACAGATCTCTAAATAAAAAGATCTTCTTTTTAATACCCAGGATCCCAGGGCTTTCTCGATCGACTAAAGTTGAGTAGAATCCACGGCCCGGGCTTCAATCCACTTTCACACCGCGTTATGCGAGGCAATTACCATGTTTTATCAGGATCCTTTTGACGTCCTCATCATTGGCGGGGGTCATGCAGGCACCGAGGCCGCAATGGCCGCGGCGCGAATGGGTCAACAGACTCTGCTTTTGACACACAATATCGACACACTGGGACAGATGAGCTGCAACCCGGCGATCGGCGGTATTGGGAAGGGACACCTGGTAAAAGAAGTGGATGCGCTTGGTGGGTTGATGGCAAAAGCGATCGACCATGCAGGTATCCAGTTTAGGATACTAAACGCCAGCAAAGGGCCAGCCGTTCGTGCTACCCGAGCTCAGGCCGACCGTGTGCTCTATCGCCAGGCTGTACGCACCGCACTCGAGAATCAACCCAATCTGATGATCTTCCAACAGGCAGTTGAAGATCTGATTGTTGAAAACGATCGTGTTGTGGGTGCAGTGACCCAAATGGGACTGAAGTTCCGTGCCAAAGCGGTTGTGTTAACCGTAGGGACTTTTCTTGACGGCAAAATTCATATTGGTCTGGACAACTACAGCGGCGGCCGTGCTGGCGATCCGCCGTCTATCCCGCTGTCACGCCGTCTGCGTGAACTGCCGTTACGCGTCAGCCGCCTGAAAACCGGTACGCCGCCGCGTATCGATGCACGCACTATTGATTTCAGCGTGCTCGGCCAGCAAAACAGCGATAACCCGATGCCGGTCTTCTCATTCCTGGGCGATGCTTCTCAACATCCGCGTCAGATGCCGTGTTACATCACGCATACCAATGAGAGAACCCATGACGTGATCCGCAATAACCTCGATCGTAGCCCGATGTACGCAGGCGTGATCGAAGGTATCGGTCCGCGCTACTGCCCGTCGATCGAAGACAAAGTGATGCGCTTTGCCGATCGTAATCAGCATCAGATCTTCCTCGAACCGGAAGGACTGACGTCTAACGAAATTTATCCGAATGGTATCTCCACCAGCTTGCCGTTCGATGTGCAGATGCAAATTGTCCGCTCCATGCAGGGAATGGAAAATGCCAGAATCGTCCGTCCTGGCTACGCGATTGAGTATGATTTCTTCGATCCGCGCGACCTGAAACCCACTCTGGAAAGCAAATTCATCCAGGGTCTGTTCTTTGCGGGCCAGATTAACGGTACTACCGGTTACGAAGAAGCTGCCGCGCAAGGGATGTTGGCGGGTCTGAACGCCGCGCGCTTGTCTGCTGAGAAAGACGGTTGGGCACCGCGTCGCGATCAGGCTTATCTTGGTGTACTGGTGGACGATCTGTGTACGCTTGGCACCAAAGAACCGTACCGTATGTTCACCTCACGCGCAGAATACCGTTTGATGCTGCGCGAAGATAACGCCGACCTGCGTCTGACCGAAATTGGTCGTGAACTGGGTCTGGTGGACGACGAGCGCTGGGCTCGTTTCAACGAGAAGCTGGAGCGTATCGAACAGGAACGTCAGCGTCTCAAATCAACCTGGGTAAATCCGTTAGCGGAATCTGCAGCAGAAGTGAATGCTCACCTGGCTACGCCTTTGTCACGTGAAGCCAGCGGTGAAGATCTTCTGCGCCGCCCGGATATGACCTATGCTCAGTTGACCTCTTTATCTGCGTTCGCACCAGCGCTCGACGATGCTCAGGCCGCGGAACAGGTTGAGATTCAGGTGAAATACGAAGGGTATATCGCCCGTCAGCAGGAAGAAATCGAAAGACAACAGCGTAATGAGAACACCCTGTTGCCTGCAACGCTGGATTATCGTCAGGTCTCAGGCTTGTCGAATGAAGTTATCGCCAAGCTGAACGATCACAAACCGGTATCGATCGGCCAGGCATCGCGTATTTCTGGCGTAACGCCTGCCGCCATTTCCATTCTGCTGGTATGGCTGAAGAAACAAGGTATGCTGCGCCGCAGCGCTTGATAACACTATTTTGGCGGTGGGCGCTTCGCCTGCCCGCCCTACAAATTTGTAGTCCCGATAAGCTATAGCGCATCGGGAAATTGATTATGAACAGGTAACGACCGTGCTCAACAAACTCTCTCGTCTGCTGGCTGATGCTGGTATTTCTCTTACCGATCACCAGAAAAATCAGCTGATTGCGTATGTCGATATGCTGCACAAATGGAACAAAGCGTACAACTTGACGTCGGTACGGGATCCCAACGAAATGCTGGTGCGCCATATTCTGGACAGTATTGTCGTCGCGCCGTATCTGAAGGGGGAGCGTTTTATTGACGTGGGTACGGGACCGGGCCTGCCGGGTATTCCTCTCTCTATCGTGCGCCCTGAAGCGCATTTCACACTGCTGGATAGTCTGGGAAAACGCGTCCGTTTCTTGCGTCAGGTGCAGCATGAGCTTGCGCTTACTAACATCACTCCTGTGCAAAGTCGCGTTGAAGAATTCCCTTCAGAGCCGCCGTTCGATGGGGTCATTAGCCGTGCGTTCGCGTCACTTACTGATATGGTGAGTTGGTGCCATCATTTGCCTGGCATGGATGGGCGTTTTTATGCGCTAAAAGGGCAGTTGCCTGAAGATGAAATTGCTTCGTTGCCTGCAGAATTCAGCGTCGAGTCGGTCGAAAAATTACGCGTTCCGCAACTGGATGGTGAACGTCATCTGGTGGTTATTAAGCCAAACAAAATTTAATTTTTATCAAAAAAAATAGAAAAAAAACGGCTATTCAGGTGTTAAAAGTCATAGGGAATAGTGTGGTTAAATGTCGTTACAATTCACTAGCGCCTTACGGTTTTGCATCATAACTATAACGTACCGTTTTTTGTTAAAAGCGAAACAAGTCAGCTGTGAAAATATCAGTCTGCTAAAAATAGAACGTAAGAACCACCCGTTGTGTTAATTTTTTATTATAAATGTCAATGCGTGGTTTTTTTGTTGTTAGCTGTTGTTTTTGAAATAGTGGCTATTTTTACGCTTAAATATCAAAAAGATGAAAAGGCATCATTTGCCACGTAAATAAATTATGCGAAGGTGAATATGTTCAATATGTGATCTGGTGCACGCTTTGCCGCCAGTATTTACGCGGCATTTGCAGTTTTGCATGATCGTTCACAGTTTGCTTAAAAGTGATAAATGTGGGGTAGCGAAAAATATTTAAACATTTATTCACTTTTTAGCTACTTATTGTTTGAAATCACGAAGGCGCACCGTATAATTTGACCGCTTTTTGATGCTTGACTCTAAGCCATAAAGAACGTTTTATACGACACGCGGCATACCTCGAAGGGAGCAGGAGTAAAAACGTGATGTCTATGTCGCTCTTGAGTCGAAACGTTGCTCGTAAGCTTTTGCTCACACAGTTTCTGGCGGTAATAGCAAGTGGATTGCTGTTTAGCCTCAAAGACCCTTTCTGGGGCATCTCCGCATTGTGCGGTGGATTGGCAGTGTTACTGCCTAATGTGTTGTTTATGATATTTGCCTGGCGTCACCAGGCGCATACACCAGCTAAAGGCCGAGTAGCCTGGACGTTCGCCTTCGGCGAAGCCTTCAAGGTGTTAGCTATGCTGGTTTTGCTGGTGGTGGCGTTGGCTGTTTTGAAAGCGGTATTCATGCCGCTGATCGTTACGTGGGTTTTGGTGCTGGTGGTTCAGATACTGGCGCCGGCTGTAATTAACAACAAAGGGTAAAGGCATCATGGCTTCAGAAAATATGACGCCGCAGGATTACATAGGACACCATCTGAATAACCTTCAGTTGGACCTACGTACATTCTCGCTGGTGGATCCGCACAACCCCCCAGCCACCTTCTGGACGCTCAATATTGACTCCATTTTCTTCTCGGTGGTTCTGGGTCTGTTGTTCCTGCTTATGTTCCGTAGCGTAGCTAAAAAGGCGACCAGCGGCGTACCAGGTAAATTTCAGACCGCGATTGAGCTGGTAATCGGCTTTGTGCATGGTAGCGTGAAAGACATGTACCATGGCAAAAGCAAGCTGATTGCTCCGCTGGCCCTGACGATTTTCGTCTGGGTATTCCTGATGAACTTGATGGATTTACTGCCTATCGACCTGCTGCCGTACATCGGTGAGCATATCTTTGGCCTGCCGGCTCTGCGTGTGGTTCCGTCTGCTGACGTAAACATCACCCTGTCGATGGCGCTGGGCGTATTTATCCTTATTCTGTTCTACAGCATCAAAATGAAAGGCATCGGCGGCTTCGCGAAAGAGTTGACGCTGCAGCCGTTCAATCACTGGGCGTTCATCCCTGTCAACTTAATCCTTGAAGGGGTAAGCCTGCTGTCCAAACCAATTTCTCTTGGTCTGCGACTGTTCGGCAACATGTATGCCGGTGAGCTGATTTTCATTCTGATTGCTGGTCTGTTGCCGTGGTGGTCACAGTGGATCCTGAATGTGCCATGGGCCATTTTCCACATACTGATTATCACGCTGCAAGCCTTCATATTTATGGTTCTGACGATTGTCTATCTGTCGATGGCATCTGAAGAGCATTAATTTACCAACACTACTACGTTTTAACTGAAACAAACTGGAGACTGTCATGGAAAACCTGAATATGGATCTGCTGTACATTGCTGCCGCTGTGATGATGGGTCTGGCGGCAATCGGTGCTGCGATCGGTATCGGCATCCTCGGGGGTAAATTCCTGGAAGGCGCAGCGCGTCAACCGGATCTGATTCCTCTGCTGCGTACTCAGTTCTTTATCGTTATGGGTCTGGTGGATGCAATCCCAATGATCGCTGTAGGTCTGGGTCTGTACGTGATGTTTGCTGTCGCGTAGTAAGCGTTGCTTGAATTAAGAGCAATATCAGAACGTTAACTAGATAGAGGCATTGTGCTGTGAATCTTAACGCAACAATCCTCGGCCAGGCCATCGCGTTTGTCCTGTTCGTTCTGTTCTGCATGAAGTACGTATGGCCGCCTTTAATGGCTGCCATCGAAAAACGTCAAAAAGAAATTGCTGACGGCCTTGCTTCTGCAGAACGAGCACATAAGGATCTTGACCTTGCAAAGGCCAGCGCGACCGACCAGCTGAAAAAAGCGAAGGCGGAAGCTCAGGTAATCATTGAGCAGGCGAACAAACGCCGTGCTCAGATCCTGGACGAAGCTAAAACTGAAGCAGAGCAGGAACGTACTAAAATCGTGGCACAGGCGCAGGCGGAAATTGACGCCGAGCGTAAACGTGCTCGCGAAGAACTGCGTAAGCAAGTTGCTATCCTGGCTGTTGCTGGCGCCGAGAAGATCATCGAACGTTCCGTGGATGAAGCTGCTAATAGCGACATCGTGGACAAACTTGTCGCTGAACTGTAAGGAGGGAGGGGCTGATGTCTGAATTTATTACGGTAGCTCGCCCCTACGCCAAAGCAGCTTTTGACTTTGCCGTTGAGCACCAAAGCGTTGACCGTTGGCAGGATATGCTGACGTTTGCCGCTGAGGTGACGAAAAACGAACAAATGGCAGAGCTTCTCTCTGGCGCGCTGGCGCCGGAAACGCTCGCTGAGTCGTTTATCGCCGTGTGCGGTGAGCAGCTGGACGAAAGCGGCCAAAACCTGATTAGGGTAATGGCTGAAAATAACCGTCTGAATGCGCTCCCGGATGTTCTTGAGCAGTTTATTCATCTGCGTGCAGCCAGTGAGGCTATCTCTGAGGTAGAAGTCACTTCTGCCAATGCACTGAGTGATGAACAGCTTACGAAGATTAGTGCAGCGATGGAAAAACGTCTGTCACGCAAAGTTAAGCTGAATTGCAAAATCGATAAGTCTGTAATGGCAGGCGTAATCATCCGAGCGGGTGATATGGTCATTGATGGCAGCGTACGCGGCCGTCTTGAGCGCCTTGCAGACGTCTTGCAGTCTTAAGGGGACTGGAGCATGCAACTGAATTCCACCGAAATCAGCGAACTGATCAAGCAGCGCATTGCTCAGTTCAATGTTGTGAGCGAAGCTCACAACGAAGGTACTATTGTTTCTGTAAGTGACGGTGTTATCCGCATTCACGGCCTGGCCGATTGTATGCAGGGTGAGATGATTTCCCTGCCGGGTAACCGTTACGCTATCGCACTGAACCTGGAGCGCGACTCCGTAGGTGCCGTTGTGATGGGTCCATACGCTGACCTCGCCGAAGGCATGAAGGTTAAGTGTACGGGTCGTATTCTGGAAGTTCCGGTTGGCCGTGGCCTGCTGGGTCGTGTGGTGAATACTCTGGGTTCCCCAATTGACGGTAAAGGTCCGGTTGATAACGATGGCTTCTCGCCAATCGAAGTTATCGCACCAGGCGTAATCGAACGTCAGTCCGTCGACCAGCCAGTACAGACAGGTTATAAATCTGTTGATGCCATGATCCCAATCGGTCGTGGCCAGCGTGAGCTGATCATCGGTGACCGTCAGACAGGTAAAACTGCGATGGCAATCGATGCCATCATCAACCAGCGTGATTCCGGTATCAAATGTGTGTACGTGGCTATCGGCCAGAAAGCGTCCACCATTTCTAACGTGGTTCGTAAACTGGAAGAACACGGCGCACTGTCCAACACCATCGTTGTTGTGGCGACCGCGTCTGAATCTGCTGCTCTGCAATACCTGGCGCCATATGCCGGTTGCGCAATGGGCGAATACTTCCGTGACCGCGGTGAAGACGCGCTGATCGTTTACGATGACCTGTCTAAACAGGCTGTTGCTTACCGTCAGGTTTCCCTGCTGCTCCGTCGTCCACCAGGACGTGAAGCATTCCCGGGCGACGTATTTTACCTCCACTCCCGTCTGCTGGAGCGCGCATCCCGCGTAAACGCGGAATACGTTGAGAAGTTCACCAATGGTGAAGTTAAAGGTAAAACCGGCTCCCTGACCGCTCTGCCGATTATCGAAACCCAGGCGGGTGACGTTTCTGCGTTCGTTCCGACCAACGTAATTTCCATTACAGATGGTCAGATCTTCCTGGAAACCAACCTGTTCAACTCCGGTATTCGTCCGGCAGTTAACCCGGGTATCTCCGTATCTCGTGTAGGTGGTGCAGCGCAGACCAAGATCATCAAGAAACTGTCCGGTGGTATTCGTACCGCACTGGCGCAGTATCGTGAACTGGCAGCGTTTTCTCAGTTCGCTTCCGACCTGGATGAAGCTACTCGTAAGCAGCTGAGCCACGGTCAGAAAGTAACTGAACTGCTGAAGCAGAAACAGTACGCCCCAATGTCTGTAGCACAGCAGGGTGTGGTGCTGTTTGCGGCTGAACGCGGTTACCTCGAAGATGTGGAACTGGCGAAAATCGGTAGCTTTGAAGCCGCTCTGCTGGCTTACGTTGACCGTGACCACGCTCCGCTGATGCAAGAGATCAACCAGTCCGGTGGCTATAACGATGAAATCGAAGGCAAGCTGAAAGCTATCCTCGATTCCTTCAAGGCAACCCAGTCCTGGTAACGTCTGGCGGTCTGCTTTAGGGCGGACCGCAAGGCATTGAGGAGAAGCTCATGGCCGGCGCAAAAGAGATACGTAGTAAGATCGCAAGCGTCCAGAACACGCAGAAGATCACTAAAGCGATGGAGATGGTCGCCGCTTCCAAAATGCGTAAATCGCAGGATCGCATGGCGGCCAGCCGTCCTTATGCAGAGACCATGCGCAAAGTGATTGGTCACCTTGCGAATGGTAATCTGGAATATAAGCACCCTTACCTGGAAGAACGCGACGTTAAGCGCGTGGGCTACCTGGTGGTGTCGACCGACCGTGGTCTGTGCGGTGGCTTGAACATTAACCTGTTCAAAAAGCTGCTGGCGGATATGAAAGCATGGTCCGATAAAGGCGTTCAGTGCGATATCGCAATGATCGGCTCTAAGGGCGTGTCTTTCTTTAACTCCGTTGGCGGTAATGTGATTGCTCAGGTAACCGGCATGGGGGATAACCCTTCCCTGTCCGAACTGATCGGTCCGGTTAAAGTGATGCTGCAGGCCTACGATGAAGGTCGTCTGGACAGACTGTACGTTGTCAGCAACAAATTTATTAACACCATGTCTCAGACGCCAACCATCACCCAACTGCTGCCTCTGCCGGCATCAGATGATGATGAATTGAAGCGTAAATCCTGGGATTACCTGTATGAGCCAGACCCGAAAGCGCTGCTGGATACCCTGCTGCGTCGTTATGTCGAGTCTCAGGTTTATCAGGGCGTGGTAGAAAACCTGGCCAGCGAGCAGGCCGCACGTATGGTGGCGATGAAAGCCGCGACCGACAATGGCGGCAGCCTGATTAAAGAGCTGCAGTTGGTATACAACAAAGCTCGTCAGGCCAGCATTACTCAGGAACTCACCGAAATCGTCGGTGGTGCATCCGCGGTATAACCAGGTTAATTCGTAGAGGATTCAAGATGGCTACTGGAAAAATTGTCCAGGTAATCGGCGCCGTGGTTGACGTCGAATTCCCTCAGGATGCCGTACCGCGCGTGTACGATGCTCTTGAGGTTATGAATGGTAAAGAGAGCCTGGTGCTGGAAGTTCAGCAGCAGCTCGGCGGCGGTATCGTACGTACCATCGCCATGGGTTCTTCCGACGGTCTGCGTCGTGGTCTGGAAGTCAAAGATCTCGAGCACCCGATCGAAGTCCCGGTAGGTAAAGCAACTCTGGGTCGTATCATGAACGTCCTGGGTCACCCGATCGACATGAAAGGCGATATCGGTGAAGAAGAGCGTTGGGCTATCCACCGCGCGGCACCTTCCTATGAAGAGCTGTCCAGCTCTCAGGAACTGCTGGAAACCGGCATCAAAGTTATCGACCTGATGTGTCCGTTCGCTAAGGGCGGTAAAGTTGGTCTGTTCGGTGGTGCGGGTGTAGGTAAAACCGTAAACATGATGGAGCTGATCCGTAACATCGCGATCGAACACTCCGGTTACTCCGTGTTTGCGGGCGTGGGTGAACGTACTCGTGAGGGTAACGACTTCTACCACGAAATGACTGACTCCAACGTTCTGGACAAAGTATCCCTGGTATATGGCCAGATGAACGAGCCGCCGGGAAACCGTCTGCGCGTTGCTCTGACCGGTCTGACCATGGCTGAGAAGTTCCGTGACGAAGGTCGTGACGTTCTGCTGTTCGTTGATAACATCTATCGTTACACCCTGGCCGGTACAGAAGTATCCGCTCTGCTGGGTCGTATGCCATCAGCGGTAGGCTACCAGCCGACCCTGGCGGAAGAGATGGGTGTTCTTCAGGAACGTATCACCTCTACCAAAACCGGTTCTATCACCTCCGTTCAGGCGGTATACGTACCTGCGGATGACTTGACTGACCCATCCCCAGCAACCACCTTTGCTCACTTAGATGCAACCGTGGTACTGAGCCGTCAGATCGCCTCTCTGGGTATCTACCCGGCAGTTGACCCGCTGGACTCCACCAGCCGTCAGCTGGATCCGCTGGTTGTTGGTCAGGAACACTACGACACCGCGCGTGGCGTACAGTCTCTGCTGCAGCGTTATCAGGAACTGAAAGACATCATCGCCATCTTGGGTATGGATGAACTGTCTGAAGAAGACAAACTGGTGGTAGCACGCGCACGTAAAATTCAGCGCTTCCTGTCCCAGCCGTTCTTCGTTGCGGAAGTATTCACCGGTTCTCCGGGTAAATACGTATCCCTGAAAGACACCATCCGTGGCTTTAAAGGCATCATGGAAGGCGAATACGACCACCTGCCAGAGCAGGCGTTCTACATGGTTGGTTCTATCGACGAAGCCGTGGAAAAAGCCAAAAAACTTTAACGCCTTAATCGGAGGGTGATATGGCAATGACTTACCACCTGGACGTCGTCAGCGCAGAGCAGCAAATGTTCTCTGGTCTGGTCGAAAAAATCCAGGTAACGGGTAGTGAAGGTGAACTGGGTATTTTCCCGGGTCACGCACCGCTGCTCACCGCCATTAAGCCTGGTATGATCCGCATCGTTAAACAGTTCGGTCATGAAGAGTTTATCTATCTGTCCGGCGGCATTCTCGAAGTGCAGCCTGGCAGCGTGACCGTTCTGGCTGATACCGCGATTCGCGGACAGGATCTCGATGAAGCGAGAGCCCTGGAAGCGAAGCGTAAGGCTGAAGAGCACATCAAGAGCTCTCATGGTGACGTGGATTACGCTCAGGCATCTGCGGAACTGGCCAAAGCGATCGCGAAACTGCGCGTTATCGAGTTGACCAAAAAAGCGATGTAACACCGGCTTGAAAAGCACAAAAGCCAGTCTGGTTGCCAGGCTGGCTTTTTTTATGGTTTTGTTTCAGTGAAAGTGGAACTAAAAAGCTGTTTTATTATTTTGTGATTTATGTCACAAAAATATTGATCGGTTAAAAAATGAGGCGTAGACTCTTTTTTGTGTGATGTGTGTCACATAATTAACTCAGATAAAAACAGGATACCGACATGAAACTGATTAATAAAATCATCGCCCTTTTCAGCAGCATGGAAGTTTAGTCTTCCCGACCTGCTCTGTGGCGCGATGCTTCATACGGTTATCAGCACGCGCCAGCTGTTATTAAATCCCACTCCTCCGCTTTATCGTTTGTCCTCTTCCCTTTTAAAACTCTATTTTCCCTGTCTGTTTTTTCTACTTCTCGCTGAATCACATTAATAAAATTATACTTTTCTTTTGTAACTCTTTATTCATGCAGTAAAAAAATAGCAAAAACATTAACCTAGGCTTTAATAAGAGCAGCCTCCTGGTTTTTGGGAGACAAAAGACGCCGAAATAGACGAAAATAGAGAGTTATCAGAGGGGAAATTTCCCCGATTGAACGTTTTATCTTCGGTCCATTTCACGATGAAAAAAATGTAGTATTTTCAATGTGAAACGGTATAAATTCGTTCTCAAATTACAGTCAGGACGTGTATGTTGAATAATGCTATGAGCGTCGTGATCCTTGCCGCAGGCAAAGGCACGCGTATGTATTCCGATCTCCCTAAAGTGCTGCATACCCTCGCAGGAAAGCCGATGGTTCAGCATGTCATTGATGCCGCTAATGAATTAGGTGCGACTCACGTACATCTGGTCTATGGGCACGGTGGTGATTTGCTTAAGCAGACGCTGAAAGATGGCAATCTAAACTGGATTCTGCAGGCAGAGCAGTTGGGGACCGGCCATGCAATGCAGCAGGCAGCGCCATTCTTTGGTGATGACGAAGACATTTTAATGCTCTATGGCGATGTGCCGCTGATCTCTACCGATACCTTACGTAGCCTGCGTGATGCTAAACCGCAGGGCGGCATCGGCCTGTTAACGGTAAAACTGGATGATCCATCCGGCTATGGGCGTATTACGCGTGAGAACGGTAACGTCACCGGTATCGTCGAGCATAAAGATGCAACTGACGAGCAGCGCCAAATCCAGGAAATCAACACCGGTATTCTGATTGCCAATGGCGCTGATATGAAGCGCTGGCTGTCCAAACTCACCAATAACAATGCGCAGGGTGAATACTACATCACCGATATCATTGCGATGGCATATCAGGAAGGACGCGAAATTGCTGCGGTACATCCGGCACGTATTAGCGAAACGGAAGGGGTGAATAACCGTCTTCAGTTATCCCGTCTGGAGCGTGTTTATCAGTCTGAGCAAGCAGAGAAACTGTTGCTGGCGGGCGTGATGCTGCGCGATCCTGCACGTTTTGATCTTCGCGGTACGCTTATTCACGGGCGCGATGTTGAAATTGATACTAACGTTATCATTGAAGGTAACGTAACCGTTGGTGATCGCGTCAAGATTGGTGCTGGCTGTATCATCAAAAACAGCGTGATTGGTGAAGGTTGTGAGCTTAGCCCATACAGTGTGGTGGAAGATGCCCATCTGGAAGCCGCTTGCACCATCGGCCCATTCGCGCGTCTGCGCCCGGGGGCTGAGCTGCAGGAAGGCGCGCACGTGGGTAACTTCGTCGAAATGAAAAAAGCGCGTCTGGGTAAAGGTTCTAAAGCTGGTCATCTGACCTATCTGGGCGATGCGGAAATTGGCGATAATGTGAATATCGGCGCGGGTACGATTACCTGCAACTACGATGGTGCCAATAAGTTTAAAACCATTATTGGTGATGATGTGTTTGTGGGTTCTGATACTCAGTTGGTGGCGCCTGTCACCGTGGGTAAAGGTGCCACCATCGCTGCTGGCACTACCGTAACGCGTAATGTCGCCGATAACGAACTGGTATTAAGCCGTGTACCTCAGGTCCATAAACAGGGCTGGCAGCGTCCGGTGAAGAAGAAGTAAGTGATTTTTGCCGGATGGCGGCCTACGTGCGGTGATGTTCTGTAGGCCTGATAAGCGTAAGCGCCATCAGGCAGACAAGAGATGAGGGGATAACATAATCCTCCGCTCAACAAGCAGTACCATAAAAATAACCCCACTCTCTACAAGGCTCGGGGCGCCCGGAAAGGGCAAATACAGGTCAGCGACAACGACAGGCAAATGCCTAAATTCGGAATCAAAAAATATGTGTGGAATTGTTGGCGCTATCGCGCAGCGTGATGTAGCTGAAATCCTTCTCGAAGGTTTACGTCGTCTGGAATATCGTGGTTATGACTCTGCTGGTCTGGCCGTTGTCGATGCTGAAGGCAACATGACCCGTCTGCGTCGTCTGGGTAAAGTGCAGATGCTGACTGCTGCTGCGGAAGAACATCCGCTGCATGGTGGTACAGGTATCGCTCATACCCGTTGGGCGACACACGGTGAACCTTCAGAAGCGAACGCGCATCCCCATGTTTCTGAACACATTGTTGTGGTGCATAACGGCATCATTGAAAACCATGAACCTCTGCGTGAACTACTGAAAACCCGTGGTTACACCTTTGTTTCTGAAACCGACACCGAAGTGATTGCTCACCTGGTGCATTGGGAACTGGAACAGGGTGGTACGCTGCGTGAAGCCGTACTGCGTACTATTCCACAGTTGCGCGGTGCCTATGGCACGGTGATCATGGATACCCGTAACCCGGAAACGCTGCTGGCGGCCCGTTCAGGTAGCCCGCTGGTGATTGGTCTGGGGATGGGGGAAAACTTTATCGCTTCCGATCAGCTGGCGCTGCTGCCGGTAACCCGTCGCTTTATCTTCCTGGAAGAGGGTGACATCGCGGAAGTGACCCGTCGTTCGGTCTCTATTTTCGACAAGTCTGGCGCACAAGTGAAGCGTCAGGATATCGAATCGAATCTGCAGTATGACGCGGGCGAAAAAGGTATTTATCGCCACTACATGCAGAAAGAGATCTACGAACAGCCGAACGCAATTAAAAATACGCTGACCGGTCGCATTAGTCACGGTGAAGTGGATTTAAGCGAGCTGGGTTCACGTGCCAACGAGTTGCTGTCTCAGGTTGAGCATATCCAGATTATCGCCTGCGGTACGTCCTACAACTCCGGTATGGTGTCCCGCTACTGGTTTGAATCGCTGGCTGGTATTCCTTGTGATGTCGAAATCGCTTCCGAGTTCCGCTATCGCAAATCCGCCGTGCGTCGTAACAGCCTGATGATTACCCTTTCCCAGTCCGGTGAAACGGCGGATACCCTGGCGGGTCTGCGCTTATCTAAAGAGCTGGGCTATCTGGGCTCGCTGGCTATTTGTAACGTACCGGGATCTTCTCTGGTGCGCGAATCCGACCTGGCGATGATGACCAATGCCGGTACCGAAATCGGTGTGGCCTCGACGAAAGCATTTACCACCCAATTGACCGTTCTGCTGATGCTGGTGGCGAAACTGTCTCGTCTGAAAGGCCTGGATGCGTCTATTGAGCAGGAGATCGTTCACGGTCTGCAGGCACTGCCGAGCCGTATTGAGCAGATGCTGTCTCAGGACAAACGCATTGCCGCTCTGGCGGAAGGTTTCTCAGACAAACACCATGCGCTGTTCCTGGGGCGTGGCGATCAGTACCCGATTGCGCTGGAAGGCGCGCTGAAGCTGAAAGAGATCTCTTATATTCACGCTGAAGCATATGCTGCAGGCGAACTGAAACACGGTCCGCTGGCGCTGATTGATGCCGATATGCCGGTTATCGTAGTTGCACCGAACAACGAACTGTTGGAAAAACTGAAATCCAACATTGAAGAAGTTCGCGCTCGTGGCGGTCAGTTGTACGTCTTTGCGGACCAGGATGCTGGCTTTACCAGCAGCGAAAACATGCACATCATTGAGATGCCGCATGTGGAAGAGGTGATTGCACCGATCTTCTACACCGTTCCGTTGCAGTTGCTGGCGTATCACGTGGCGCTGATTAAAGGCACCGACGTGGACCAGCCGCGTAACCTGGCAAAGTCGGTTACCGTAGAGTAATCCGCACTTAACTGAACTGAAAATGCCCTGCTGCAAGCGGGGCATTTTTTTAGCTTGTTCTGTTTTTAATCAATTATCCCGCCTGCTTTATGTGACAAACCGTCATCTTCAACTACTGTTTTCAGTGTCATAAAAAGAAAATTTCAGCGAAATGTTATTGTCATGATGGTGATTAATATTCTGTTTTAAATGTATTTTTAGATAAAAAACTTCCCGAGTTTTTCATTGTCATAAAACTGTCATATTTCGTACATTTAACTGTCACCTGTTTGTCCTATTTTGCTCACAGTAGCAACTCAAACAACGATTTACGAAAACCGTGCAGGAGACATTATGAAAGTTATGCGTACCACTGTCGCAACTGTTGTCGCCGCGACCTTATCCATGAGCGCGTTTTCTGCGTTTGCAGCAGCGAGCTTGACAGGTGCAGGTGCAACCTTCCCTGCGCCAGTGTATGCCAAATGGGCAGATACCTATCAGAAAGAGACCGGTAGCAAAGTAAACTACCAGGGTATCGGCTCCTCCGGTGGTGTAAAACAAATTACGGCCAATACCGTTGATTTCGGCGCCTCTGACGCACCGTTGTCTGACGAGAAACTGGCGCAAGAAGGCCTGTTCCAGTTCCCGACTGTTATCGGTGGTGTGGTGCTGGCGGTGAACATCCCTGGCCTGAAATCCGGCGAACTGGTGCTGGATGGTAAAACGCTGGGCGACATCTACCTCGGTAAAATTAAGAAGTGGGATGATGAAGCCATCACCAAACTGAACCCGGGTCTGAAGCTGCCTTCTCAGAATATCGCCGTTGTGCGTCGTGCTGACGGTTCCGGCACTTCCTTCGTTTTCACCAGCTACCTGGCGAAAGTGAACGAAGAGTGGAAATCTAAAATTGGTTCCGGCTCTACCGTTAACTGGCCGACCGGTCTGGGCGGTAAAGGTAACGACGGTATCGCTGCGTTCGTACAGCGTCTGCCGGGTTCTATCGGCTACGTTGAGTACGCTTACGCTAAGCAGAACAACCTGGCGTACACCAAGCTGGTCTCTGCTGATGGCAAACCGGTAAGTCCGACCGAAGAAAACTTTGCCAACGCTGCAAAAGGCGCTGACTGGAGCAAAACCTTCGCTCAGGATCTGACTAACCAGAAAGGTGACGATGCGTGGCCGATCACTTCCACCACCTTCATCCTGGTGCATAAAGAGCAGAAGAAACCTGAGCAGGGCGCTGAAGTGCTGAAGTTCTTCGATTGGGCGTACAAAAATGGCGGCAAACAGGCTAATGACCTGGATTACGCCAGCCTGCCGGACAG
Source organism: Citrobacter sp. RHBSTW-00859 (assembly GCF_013729795.1). Lineage (NCBI taxonomy): Bacteria > Pseudomonadati > Pseudomonadota > Gammaproteobacteria > Enterobacterales > Enterobacteriaceae > Citrobacter > Citrobacter sp. RHBSTW-00859. Next base: position 5,149,379 of record NZ_CP056284.1, read on the forward strand.
CGTGGTTGATCAGATTCGTGCTGCATGGAAGACCAACGTGAAGGACAGCAGCGGTAAAGCGCTGTACTAAATACCCGTCATACTTCGAGCCGCAGCTGTGTTGGCTGTGCTTGTTCACCCCAGTCACATAGTGAATCTATGCTCCTGGGTATTCACAAGCTTGCCGCCTTGCTGCAACTCGAATTATTTAGGGTATGGCATTACGTTAGCCGGGAAGCACGATAAAATGCGTGCTTCCTGGCCCAAACTTAAAGAGTGATTTATGGCTGCAACCAAGCCTGCTTTGAACCCACCGGGTAAAAAAGGTGACATGATATTCAGCGCGCTGGTAAAACTGGCTGCGCTGATTGTGCTATTGATGTTGGGTGGCATTATTGTCTCTCTGGTTATCTCCTCCTGGCCAAGCATTCAGAAATTTGGCTTCTCCTTTCTGTGGACTAAAGAATGGGATGCGCCAAACGATATCTACGGTGCATTGGTCCCGATTTACGGTACGCTGGTCACCTCGCTTATCGCACTGCTGATCGCCGTTCCGGTGAGTTTTGGCATTGCCTTATTCCTGACTGAACTTGCTCCTGGTTGGCTGCGTCGCCCGCTGGGTATCGCTATTGAATTGCTGGCGGCAATTCCGAGTATCGTGTACGGCATGTGGGGCCTGTTTATCTTTGCCCCGCTGTTTGCGACTTACTTCCAGGAGCCGGTCGGGAACATCCTTTCCAACATTCCGTTTGTTGGCGCGCTGTTTGCGGGTCCGGCGTTTGGTATCGGTATTCTGGCCGCTGGCGTGATCCTCGCCATCATGATCATCCCGTACATTGCGGCGGTTATGCGCGATGTGTTCGAACAAACGCCGGTGCTGATGAAAGAGTCAGCCTACGGCATCGGTTGTACTACCTGGGAAGTTATTTGGCGCATCGTCCTGCCGTTCACCAAAAACGGTGTGATCGGCGGCGTGATGCTCGGTCTGGGCCGCGCGCTGGGTGAAACCATGGCGGTGACGTTCATCATCGGTAACACCTACCAGCTCGATAGTGCCTCGCTGTACATGCCGGGCAACAGTATTACTTCTGCGCTGGCGAATGAATTTGCCGAAGCGGAATCAGGACTGCACGTTGCCGCGTTGATGGAACTGGGCCTGATTCTGTTTGTGATTACCTTCATCGTGCTGGCGGCGTCTAAGTTCATGATCATGCGCCTTGCGAAGAACGAGGGGGCACGCTAATGGCTACGCTTGAAATGCAAAACACCGCTGCGCTTGCGGAATCCCGCCGTAAAATGCAGGCGCGTCGTCGTCTGAAGAACCGCATCGCGCTGACGCTCTCTATGGCGACCATGGCATTCGGTCTGTTCTGGCTTATCTGGATCCTGATGTCCACGATCACCCGCGGTATTGACGGTATGTCACTGGCGCTGTTCACCGAAATGACACCTCCGCCGAATACGGCTGGTGGTGGTCTGGCGAATGCCCTGGCCGGTAGCGGACTGTTAATTCTGTGGGCGACCGTGTTTGGTACACCGCTTGGTATTATGGCGGGCATCTACCTGGCAGAGTACGGACGTAAGTCCTGGCTGGCTGAGGTGATCCGCTTTATCAACGACATCCTGCTTTCTGCGCCATCAATCGTGGTCGGTCTGTTCGTTTACACCATCGTGGTAGCAAAAATGGAGCACTTCTCCGGCTGGGCGGGCGTTATCGCGCTGGCGCTGCTGCAGGTGCCCATTGTTATTCGTACCACGGAGAACATGCTCAAACTGGTACCGGATAGCCTGCGTGAAGCCGCCTATGCGCTGGGTACGCCGAAATGGAAGATGATTTCTGCAATCACCCTGAAGGCGTCTGTCTCAGGCATCATTACAGGCGTTTTACTGGCTATTGCACGTATCGCAGGTGAAACGGCTCCGCTGCTGTTTACGTCGCTCTCCAATCAGTTCTGGAGCACCGACATGATGCAGCCTATCGCCAACCTGCCGGTCACTATCTTTAAGTTTGCAATGAGCCCGTTTGCTGAGTGGCAGCAACTGGCCTGGGCCGGGGTACTGATTATTACCCTGTGCGTACTGCTGCTGAACATTCTGGCGCGCGTCATTTTCGCGAAGAAGAAACACGGTTAAGACGAAGTGCCGGATGGCGGCGTAAACGCCTTATCCGGCCTACGATTGAAGACATTTGTAGGCCTGAAAGCTGCGCGCCATCAGGCATGATGAGGAAAAGATTGAAATGAGTATGGTTGATACTGCCCCGGGTAAGATTCAGGTTCGTGATTTGAACTTCTACTATGGCAAGTTCCATGCCCTGAAGAACATCAACCTGGATATTGCCAAAAACCAGGTAACGGCGTTTATCGGGCCGTCAGGCTGTGGTAAATCGACGTTGCTGCGTACGTTCAATAAAATGTTTGAACTGTACCCGGAACAGCGTGCGGAAGGCGAAATCCTGCTGGATGGCGACAATATTCTCACCAACACTCAGGATATCGCTCTGCTGCGTGCCAAAGTGGGCATGGTATTCCAGAAGCCGACGCCGTTCCCGATGTCCATCTACGACAACATCGCTTTTGGCGTGCGTCTGTTTGAGAAACTCTCTCGTGCGGATATGGACGAGCGTGTGCAGTGGGCATTGACCAAGGCCGCGCTGTGGAACGAAACCAAAGATAAATTACACCAGAGCGGGTACTCTCTCTCCGGTGGTCAGCAGCAGCGTCTGTGTATTGCGCGTGGGATCGCCATTCGCCCGGAAGTGCTTCTGCTTGATGAGCCGTGTTCAGCGCTCGACCCTATTTCTACCGGGCGTATCGAAGAGCTGATCACTGAGCTGAAAGAGGATTACACCGTCGTTATCGTTACCCACAACATGCAGCAGGCTGCGCGTTGTTCCGATCACACGGCATTTATGTACCTGGGCGAGTTGATTGAGTTCAGTAACACGGACGATCTGTTCACCAAGCCCGCGAAGAAACAAACTGAAGACTACATCACCGGTCGTTACGGCTGATTCAGGAGCTTGTTGTGGATAATCTTAACCTTAATAAACATATTTCCGGCCAGTTCAATGCAGAGCTGGAAAGCATCCGTACCCAGGTGATGACCATGGGTGGCATGGTCGAGCAGCAGCTTTCTGATGCGATTACCGCCATGCACAATCAGGACAGTGAGCTGGCGAAGCGCGTCATTGAGGGCGATAAGAACGTCAATATGATGGAAGTGGCGATCGACGAGGCCTGCGTGCGTATCATTGCCAAGCGTCAGCCGACCGCCAGTGACTTGCGTCTGGTGATGGCGATTATCAAAACGATCGCTGAGCTGGAACGTATTGGCGACGTTGCGGATAAAATTTGCCGCACCGCGCTGGAGAAATTTTCTCAACAGCATCAGCCGCTGCTGGTAAGCCTGGAATCACTGGGTCGCCACACCGTACAAATGCTGCATGACGTGCTGGATGCGTTTGCGCGTATGGATCTTGACGAAGCGGTACGTATTTATCGCGAAGATAAGAAAGTCGACCAGGAGTATGAAGGTATCGTGCGTCAGCTGATGACCTACATGATGGAAGACCCGCGTACCATTCCAAGCGTGCTGACCGCGCTTTTCTGCGCGCGCTCCATCGAGCGTATCGGTGACCGTTGCCAGAATATCTGCGAATACATCTTCTACTTCGTGAAGGGACAAGACTTCCGTCACGTGGGTGGTGATGAGCTGGATAAGCTGCTGGCGGGCAAAGATCCGAAAGAGTGATGTTTGTGGCGGGTGGCGCTAACGCTTACCCGCTCTACGAGACATGCAGGCCGGATCAGCGTTAGCGCCATCCGGCCTTTCAGCTATCGCGTAATATTCCAACCCCGCGCCTTCCATAACGCTGGCAACTGTGCCAGATCGGTAAACGTCGTCACTTTTGGATGATCGATTGGTTTGTTATGCGGATCGGCGCAGAAGTAAAACACTTCCATCCCTGCAGCAATCCCCGCCTGCGCACCTGCGCTGGAGTCATCAACCAGAATGCAGTTCTCAACGTTAACGTCCATCGCTTTCGCCGCATGGAACATCAGGGCCGGATCGGGTTTCCAGCGTTGAATATCGTAGCCGCTGAACAGCAAATCAGGGAAATGGTGCAACATGCCCAGCTTACCCAGAGAGTGCTGCATTTTGCTGACCGGACCGTTAGATACCACGCACATAGGGACGGTCATACTGTCCAGCAGCGCATTAGCACCGGCAATCACCTCCAGTTCCGTATCGAATAGACGTGCGACCTCTGCGCGGTAAACCGGTTCTAATTCGGCTTTTGCCAGTTCGACACCGTGCTCTTCGTTGATAATGTCGATGATCTCGTACAGCTTTACCCCCTTGAAGCGTTTAAAAGTTTCTTCAAGATCGAGCGTAATGCCGAACGCCTGGAACATGCTGACATACGCGCGAGAACAAATCACTTCACTGTCGACAAGGGTACCGTCACAGTCAAAAAATACGGCTTCTATCTGGGACATGTCATTTCCGTTTTAACAAGTTTAACGTTTTCGTAATGCATTATTGGGCGACGCAATCGTTGCCGTATAAGCAAAATCAATGAAAAAAGTTGCTCATAACCCAACCCTATTGTCGCATTTTGGTATAGGATAGCGACGAATTTTCCCTCCTTGTTCGGAAATTGATAATGAGTCAACAACACACAACCCAGGCTTCTGGCCAGGGGATGCTGGAACGCGTGTTCAAACTGCGCGAACATGGCACGACGGCACGGACCGAAGTGATCGCCGGTTTAACCACCTTCCTGACGATGGTGTATATCGTTTTTGTTAACCCGCAAATTCTTGGCGTGGCTGGCATGGATACCAGCGCCGTCTTTGTGACCACCTGCCTGATTGCTGCATTTGGTAGCATCCTGATGGGCCTGTTTGCCAACCTGCCGGTCGCACTTGCGCCTGCTATGGGTCTGAATGCGTTCTTCGCCTTCGTGGTCGTTGGCGCGATGGGCCTGTCATGGCAGATCGGTATGGGCGCAATCTTCTGGGGCGCGGTAGGTCTGCTGCTACTGACGATTTTCCGCGTACGTTACTGGATGATTGCCAACATCCCGGTTAGTTTGCGCGTGGGGATCACCAGCGGTATTGGTCTGTTCATCGGCATGATGGGGCTGAAAAACGCTGGTGTTATCGTCGCCAACCAAGACACCTTGGTGTCTATTGGCAACCTGACGTCCCACAGCGTACTGCTCGGTATTCTGGGCTTCTTTATCATCGCGATTCTGGCTTCACGTAACATCCATGCGGCGGTACTGATCTCTATCATTGTGACCACGCTGCTGGGTTGGATGCTGGGCGATGTCCATTACAACGGGATCGTCTCCGCGCCGCCGAGCGTAATGTCCGTTATCGGGCATGTTGATCTGGCTGGTTCGTTTAACATTGGTCTTGCGGGCGTAATTTTCTCGTTCATGCTGGTCAACCTGTTCGACTCCTCCGGTACGCTAATTGGCGTCACGGATAAAGCCGGTCTGGCGGATGCGAAGGGTAAGTTTCCGCGTATGAAGCAGGCGCTGTATGTGGATAGCGTGTCATCGGTTGCTGGTGCGTTTATCGGTACTTCTTCCGTTACCGCGTATATCGAGTCTTCTTCCGGGGTTTCTGTCGGTGGACGCACTGGCCTGACCGCGGTAGTTGTCGGCCTGCTATTCCTGCTGGTTATCTTCCTGTCGCCGCTGGCGGGAATGGTACCGGGATATGCGGCCGCTGGTGCGCTGATTTACGTTGGCGTCCTGATGACATCAAGCCTGTCACGCGTGAAGTGGGATGACCTGACTGAAGCCGTTCCGGCGTTTATTACCGCCGTGATGATGCCGTTTAGCTTCTCGATTACCGAAGGTATCGCGCTGGGCTTTATTTCCTACTGTGTGATGAAAATCGGTACCGGACGTTTCCGCGATCTCAGCCCGTGCGTCATCGTTGTCGCACTGCTGTTTGTGTTGAAGATTGTGTTTATCGACGCGCATTAATTGCCGCTGAGACGGTGCTGCGCGAGGCGTGTAGACCTGATAAGCGCAGCGCCATCAGGTAAATTTGATAACCGGATACGGCCCGCCAGGCATTGCAGCCAGCGGGCTTTTTCTTTTAGGCTTTCACACGCTGGATGTAGTCGCCAAATGCGGTCAGCTGGCCGGTTAGATGGTCCAGCGTACTTTGGTCGATCACTTCACCTGTCTGCGGGTCCACTTTGTTCTGAATCACGCCACCCATAAATTCCGGCTTATTCATTACCATGGCGTCGAGGAACACCAGGATCTGACGCAGATGGTACTGGCAGCGCGCGCCGCCAATGGCGCCCATGGAGCTGGTCTGGATCAGCACCGGCTTACCCGATAATGGCTGATCCGGCAGGCGGGACAGCCAGTCGATGGCGTTCTTCAGTCCGCCAGGCACGGAATAGTTATATTCCGGTGTCACGATGACGACACCGTCAGCCTTCCTGATTTGCTCTGCCAGCGCTTCTACGCTTGCCGGAAAACCTTCTTCCTGCTGGAGGTCGGCATCGTACAGTGGGATATCACCAATTGATGGCAACGCGTTGACTTCCATTCCTGCTGGAGCAATCTTGGGCAGCGTACGGGCAACCATTCCATTAAACGAACCTTTGCGCAGACTTCCCAATAACGTAACAACATTCAATGTTTCTGACATGGTGACTCCTGTTTCATCATAAAGGTTAAATCAAAGCGTATGGCTCTTCGCTGCGCATAATTGAGAGAACCGGATCAGACGACCCGTAGGCTCATTGGCGCGGGTCTGGATATCAGGCAAACTTTTCCAGTCCTGTTTACCATCAAACTCCCAAACCTTGAGTTTTTCAATGGTTGGCGTAACCGCAACCGACCACACCAGAACATCTTCCGCATCGCAAATGGATTCAACCTGCGCAACATGGGCACATTTCAGACGTCCTGCGCCGGGTAAAAGCTGGAGTTCGTGTGGATCATCATTGCTTACATCGCCGGTGAGTTTGAGTACGCTCTGGCGCAACGTAATGAGCTGCGCGCGTGCTTCGTTGGGGTCGTTTTGGTTATTGATCCACAGATTTTCATTGCTGGAGAAGCGCCATGTTTCCGTTGAATGCGGATGGTGAAAGCTGCGGGTAGCTCGCTGCAGTTCCATATCCAGCCCGCACGTTCCTTCAGTTGTTAGCGCAACGCCAACGATATTCCCGGCATAAGAAATCGAAAATCCCGGCAGGTTCTTATCGCGAAAAATGGGCTTACCTTTGGCCTGAGTAACAATCTCGGGCAGCGTACTGGTGCCGTAAAGCATAAACATCAGTTCAGCGAGTAAACTTCGGGAAGCCAGGAAACGTGTTCGGCGATGAGCGGGGAGATCTCTTGCTTCGATATGACATGGAGAAGGGAGGCGAGCTGAAACCAGGTGTCCCTCCGTAAGAATCCCTCTGGCAAAATGTGTCGCCATTTTTCGCTCCGTGATTAATGGTCCGTGATAATTACCAGAGTAACATTTACGCGGCATCCAGGCAGGCTTTGCTGCCCAAAAAGTAAGCTGAAATAGAATACATTACGCGATATTTACATTTCTGTTGCCAGAATAGTCGATTTAGCAACAAAGTGGCGGTGCAACGTCAGGACATGTCGCGATAAAGCGCCTTGATGGTGTCTTTCAACCAGACGATCTTAGGATTATGACTGTTACGTTTGTGCCAAAGAAGGGTGAACGGTACGCGCATTTTTTCCAGCTGCGCGGCATCAAAAGGCATAGGACGCGCCACGAGCGGAAGCTGGTGGAGTTGGTTATAACGCTGGCAATAAACCGGAGCTGTGGCTATTAGCGCGTGATCCGGCTGGGCGGCCATAAACAGCGACTGCTCAAAACCGGGCAGACATAACGCAATATTGCGCGCGCGCCCCATCTCTTGCAGGACTTCATCCAGCGCCCAGGTATCGCTTTGCTCCCAGCTAATGCTGATGTGCGGATAGCGCAGAAATGTGTCCAGATTCCACTCTTCCTGCAATGCCGGATGATCTTCACGTAGCCAGACACAGGGGAGATCGGAAAACAGCACTTCATGGTCGATCGACAACGGCAGCAAACTCAACAGTTCACGCGAACGCGGATGGCTTTCCCGGCCAGTAAAGCCGATATCCACTTCGCCGCGAATAATTGCATCCAGCGAATCATAGTCCCAGTTGCGTATTTTGATCGTCGCCTGGGGATAACGCTGATAGATCTGTCGGGAGAGCGCGTTAAACATGATCATCACCAGCGGCGTTTCGGCCACCAGATCAAACTTCAGCCCGCGCGGCGCTTCATGGTGCGGCTTATCCAGCAACTGGTTGCTCATCTGCATCCACTCTGCCAGGTTCTGTTCCATGCTGACCATCAGCGGTGTTGGCGTTAGCCCCAGCGGGGTGTTTACAAACAGTGGATCGTCAAACCAGGCCCGCAGTTTCGACAGCGACTTGCTGACCGCCGACGGCGTGACGTTCATCCGTTTGGCAGTTTTGGTAACACTGCGTTCCTGCATCAACAGCTGCAGGCAGAGCAATAAATTAAGATCTAGACTGCTGAGGGATTTCTTCATGAGTTGGCGTGGACCGGTTAGGTGCAACAGTGATAATCAGCATGATACTCACTATGCTACAGCCAATCAGAATCCCGATCAGCATATTCAGCGCATCAAGACCGAGCACCGCCGCCAGCCATATCCACAGCGAGGAACCGCAAACCTGCGCAATACCTAACGCCGAGCTGGCAACGCCCGCACGCAGCGAGAAAGGTCCCAGCGCCTGGCTCATCGCGACACCGAAGCCGACCGAGAACCCGGCACAGATTAAGGTCAGCCCAAACAGCGTCACCATGTGCGAACTGGCAAGGGTTAACACCACGCCGGCAGACAGAAACAGCACTTGTGAGGTCAGCATCAGAACACGAGGTTTAAAGACGCTCAGGGCGAATGGCGTAGAGAACGAGACCGCCATACTGATGCCTGCGGTCATGGCCATCGTGGTGGCGTACTCACCACGGTCAAAGCCCATCACTTCCATCAACAGCACCGGCGAAGTATTCACGAAGGTCAGGATCACCGACACGCTGAGAGTGGTGATGGCCAGACGGCTTAAGAAAAAACGGTTCACCAGCGATTCAGATAGGTGGTTCTTCTCTGCAGATGCCGGGAGCGTCGCTGGGCGCGATTCTCGCAGGATAAACACTGACAGCAAGCAAACGGCCACCCCCATACCGATCATCGTGTAGAACAGGCTCTGCCACGGGTATTTCAGCATAATCAGATGCCCCATCACCGGCGCCAGTACCGGCACGATACAGGTGATACCGTTCAACAGCGACAGTACCTTCGCCCGGCGGCGATCGTCGAGCGTATCGCGCAGGATGGCGAAAGCCACCACATAGCAGCAGCCTGCGCCTACGCCCTGAATAAAGCGGCCTGTGAGAAACGGCGTACCGCTTTCGGCGAATGAACACAGCGCAGAGGCGAAAATAAAGATGAGGGCGCCGACAATAGCGACGGGTTTGCGTCCTGACTGGTCGGCAATTTTCCCGGCAAACAGCATCGCCGTCGCCATTCCCGCCAGATAAACCGAAAACGCGATATGCAGTTGCGCCTCGCTGGCCTGTAAATCGGCAGCAATACGGGGCAGCCCCACCAGATACATATCAATACCCGCGGGATAGAGTAACACCAGGGCGAAACTGCAGATTAGAAAGCGTGTCATAGCGACCTCATGAGGAATGTGGCGCTAAGCATACGGGCAGAGAGTCAACTGCACGAGTTGCCATTTGGACAACAGTGATTTCCATATGGGAAATTACTTGTAGCCGGATAGCCGCTTTGCTTTATCCGACTTACGCGTACTGTAGGCCCGGTAGGCATCGCACCACCGGGCAACACAACGTTATTTGCCAATACAGAAGCTGGAGAAAATCCTTCCCAGCAGATCGTCGGAGGTAAATTCCCCGGTGATCTCACTGAGGTTCTGCTGCGCCAGACGTAGTTCCTCTGCCAGCAATTCTCCGGCCCATGCTCCGAGCAGTTGGGCTTTACCCTGCTCGAGATGCTCCGCCGCTTCTGCCAGCGCCTGCAGGTGACGACGGCGCGCCAGGAAGCCGCCTTCCATATTGGTTTCAAAGCCCATGCTCTGTTTGAGATGGTTACGCAGCACGTCAACGCCTTCACCGGTACGCGCGGATAGGCGAACAAGTGAGTGGCCATTTACTTCGCTAAGGCCCAGCGTCTCACCGGTAATATCCGCTTTGTTACGCACCACGGTAATCGGCAGTTTGGCTGGCAGACGGGCAATAAAGTCTGGCCAGATGTCAGCCGGGTCCGCGGCGTCGGTGGTGGTGCCATCAACCATAAACAGAACGCGGTCGGCCTGTTCAATTTCCTGCCACGCGCGTTCGATACCAATGCGTTCAACTTCATCGCTGGCATTGCGCAGGCCGGCAGTGTCGATGATGTGCAGCGGCATACCGTCGATATGAATATGCTCACGCAGTACGTCGCGAGTCGTACCCGCAATGTCGGTCACAATGGCCGCCTCACGACCTGCCAGCGCGTTCAATAGGCTTGATTTCCCGGCATTTGGGCGACCGGCAATGACCACCTTCATCCCTTCGCGTAGCAGGCTGCCCTGACGCGCTTCGGTACGAACGGCATCGAGATCGCTGATAACGTTGTTGAGCTGCGCTTCAATCTTACCATCAGACAGGAAGTCGATTTCTTCATCCGGAAAGTCGATCGCCGCTTCCACGTAGATGCGCAGGTGAGTGAGCGCTTCCACAAGATGATTTACCCGTGCAGAAAATGCGCCCTGCAACGAGTTCAGCGCCGAGCGAGCGGCTTGCTCTGAGCTGGCATCGATCAGGTCGGCAATTGCCTCTGCCTGGGCCAGATCAAGCTTATCATTGAGAAACGCACGCTCGGAGAATTCACCCGGTCTGGCAATGCGCAGCCCGGGAATGGTCAGAATACGTTTGAGCAGCAGATCGAGAATCACCGGACCGCCGTGGCCCTGAAGCTCTAAAACATCTTCACCGGTAAAGGAGTTTGGGCCGGGGAACCACAGGGCAATTCCTTGATCCAGCGTGCTGCCATCCGCGTCTTTAAACGGAAGATAGTCGGCATAGCGCGGTTTTGGTAGTTTCCCCAGTACGGTTTCTGCAACCTCGCGCGCCTTCAGGCCGGAGATGCGCAGGATACCCACGCCACCACGTCCCGGTGGGGTGGCCTGAGCGACGATGGTGTCGTTATGGTTCATGATAGCTCTCTTGTAAATGTAAAAAAGGCGGTCTAATGACCGCCTTCTCTGGCATTAACTTTACCGTGAATACTCGAAATAATTCAAGTGCAGGAAGGCGGCAAGCAAATTCAGCCAACGCCCCTGCGACTAGTATCAGGAGTTTTTCTTCTCGCGGCTATGCAGGCCACGTTTCTCCAGACCACGGTAAATCAGCTGCTGCTGAATAATGGTTACCAGGTTGCTGACGATATAGTACAGCACCAGACCTGATGGGAACCACAGGAAGAACACGGTGAAGATGACCGGCATGAAGGTCATGATCTTCTGCTGCATCGGGTCGGTCACGGTGGTCGGAGACATCTTCTGAATGAAGAACATCGTCACGCCCATCAGGATCGGCAGGATGTAGTACGGGTCCTGTGCAGACAGGTCATGGATCCACAGAGCGAACGGCGCATGACGCAGTTCAATGGAGCCCATCAGCATGTAGTACAACGCCAGGAAGATTGGCATCTGGATGATCAGCGGGAAGCAGCCGCCCAGCGGGTTAACCTTCTCAGCTTTGTACAGGGCCATCATTTCCTGGCTCTGACGCTGTTTGTCATCGCCCAGACGCTCACGCATAGCCTGAATCTTCGGCTGCAGCATACGCATCTTCGCCATGGAGGTGTACTGCGCTTTGGTCAGCGGGTACATGATGCCACGAACGATAAAGGTGATAACGATGATGGAGAAGCCCCAGTTACCCAGGAAGCTATGGATCCACTTCAGCAGTTTGAACAGCGGCTGAGAGATGAACCACAACCAGCCGTAATCCACGGTCAGATCCAGGTGCGGTGCAACTGCCGCCATTTTATCCTGAATTTCCGGGCCGACCCACAGGGTGCTGGTCATCGCGCCAGTCTGGCCAGGCTGAACCAGCACCGGCTGTGATTTATAGCCGATAGCGGCAATGCCGTTACCCAGGTTAGCGGTATAGAAGTTGTTGGTGCCGTCGTTACGCGGAACCCATGCCGTTGCGAAATACTGTTGCAGCATTGCGACCCAGCCGTCTTTAGCATTGACGTTCAGGTTTTCGTTTTCAGCAATGGTGTCGAATTTGTATTTCTCATACTTCTCATCCGGCGTGGAGTACGCCGCGCCACGGAAGGTGTGCAGCGCAAAGTTGCTGCTACCGGTGTCGCGATGAGATGGCAGATTGATGGATTGCTTCAGCTGACCAAAGGTGGAGACTTCCAGCGGTTTTTCGCCGGCGTTCTGCACGCTGTAGTTAACGTTGACAGCATATTCACCGCGCTTGAGTACAAACGTTTTAGTGAATGTGTTACCCGCTGCGTCAGTATAGGTCATCGGGATCTGCAGTTCGTTCTGACCGTCAGCCAGTACAAACGCGTCTTTTTCGACGTTGTACAGCGGACGCGGGCCGTTAGCCGGGTTATCCGGGCCGTCACGACCTGTCAGGCCACTCTGTGCCTGGTAGATGAACTGTGGCGTGGTTTCCAGTAACTGGAACGGTTCGGTAGAACCGAGTTCTTTCGGGTAAGCTGGCAGTGAAGCCTGTTCCACATCACCACCACGGGTGTTGATGGTCAGATCAAGCACGTCAGTTTTAACCGTAATCAGTTTCCCCTGGCCACTGGCCGGTACGCCCTGGTCTGCGGCGCTACCCGCTGCGGTGGTCGTTGTCTGCGTGGTCTGTTGGGCCTGAGGTTGCGGGTTTTTATCCTGCTCCCAGGCTTGCCAGATCATGAAAGACACGAACAGCAAAGCGATGACTAAAAGATTGCGTTGCGAATCCATCGTTAGTGTTCTCTGGTATCAAATGGTCCGGGCGGGACGGGATCGTCACCACCAGGGTGTAAAGGGTGGCATTTTAATACGCGTTTCACCGTCAACCAACTGCCTTTTATCACTCCAAACCTGCGCAATGCCTCAATTCCGTAGCTCGAACAGGTTGGAGTGAAACGGCAATGCGGCCCAAGCAGCGGACTGATCAGGCGTTGATAGACCCGAATAAGGGCTATCAGGACCCGCGAGCCAGGCGACAATGGCGACGCCATAATTTTTCCAACGCTTCCGAGAGAGCACGGTTATCGAGGTCAGCAACCCCTTTTTTCGCCACCACCACGAAATCCATTGCTGGAAGTTCGTGCTGACGTAAACGAAAGCTTTCACGTGTCAGACGTTTAATCCGATTGCGTTCATGCGCGCGTTTAACGTTTTTCTTGGCGACGGTAAGACCGATACGGGGATGCCCCAGCGAATTCAGGCGGCCGAGGATGGTGATTTGCGGCGTGCCAGCCCGTTGTGGCTGCTGGAAGACGAATGTGAAATGAGTGGGAGTTAACAAACGTAACTCCCTGGGAAATGCGAGCTTAACCACTCAGGGGCTAGCTTTTATTACTTAGAAACGGTCAGACGAGAACGGCCTTTAGCACGACGACGTGCCAGAACCTGACGACCATTTTTATTAGCCATACGAGCACGGAAGCCGTGAGAACGGTTGCGCTTCAGTACAGACGGTTGAAAAGTGCGTTTCATGGCGATTTCTACCTAAACTTGAATAAATTCACTGACTTTTGCGTATACCCGAACGAATTTCGAACGACTTACGCCACAGTGTGGGTGATTAAAGAGGCCGGATTGTAATAATTGTACACTCCGGAGTCAATTCTCTTTCCTTATTTCCCGCTTTTTTCCGCATGGTTTCGCGTATAAAACAGGCAGCGTTGACGCCGTAAGGCGACCGTTACTCGCTGGGGGTAAGAATTATACGGGCTGGCGGATAAAGCGCAAGGATCGCTCGGGATCTTTATTAGATCGTTTAAGCAGTAAAGCATCTTTACTCATTAATTTTTTCAATATGCGCGCTAAAACCTGCAGCACTTCTCCAGGATCGTTTACACTTAGCCGATTCTGGATCATCCTGTGGATAAATCGGGAAGAATCTGTGAGAAACAGAAGATCTCTTTCTCAGTTTACGCTATGATCCGCGGTCCTGATCGTTTCAATGGATCCTGATCGGGTAAAAATTGCAGATAGCAATTCGCACGTCACCCTTTGCATAGGGTCTTGTCGATGTGCGTCAACAATCATGAATGTTTCAGCCTTTGTCATTTATCGACTTTTGTTCGAGTGGAGTCCGCC